>NZ_AP040870.1:100000-4417500 GCF_059726315.1 Humiphilus diazotrophicus | reverse complement strand
CCGAAGCGTTAGGCGCTTCCTTCTTCCAAGCTCCGGACTGAAGCTCCTGAGCTGTATAGGCGTGCATCCCTTCCGCTTGCTTGTGAATCGAGGTAAATTCCGCTGAAGTCTTCTGCAGATGAGCCTTGGGAGGCAGGGAATCTATCTCAGCTTGCACGTAATCGACGCGGTTGCCCGGATTAGGGTGGTCGCTCAAAAACTGCGCGCCTCCATTGCCGTATTTTCCTTCAATCACCTCGAAGAACTGTGGCATGGCTCGCGGATCGTATCCGGTGTCATAAAGAATATCGGTCCCCATCAGATCGGCCTGCTTCTCTGCGTCGCGGGACATCTTCAAGAAGCTGAATCCGGCGATGGCTCCTATCCCTGTTTGGGCTAGAGCCCCGGCTGACCCGGGCAGGAAGATTCCAGCGGCCATCTGCCCCAGACCTGCCAGAAGACTCGGCGTCTGCTGCTTGGTGAGATTACAGGTGGAATGCCGCTGGGCTACGTGAGAAATCTCATGGGCCATCACCCCGGCCAGCTGCGCTTCCGTTCCGGCAGCCTGGATTGTCCCCAAATTAACGAAGATCGGCCCGCCCGGCAGAGCGAAGGCGTTGATCTCTGCCTGATTCACAACATGGAATTCGTACGGCCATTTATCCCCGGGTGCAAATTGAACCAGCTTAGCCCCAAGCCGTTGAACATATTGGGTAATCGGACTGGAATCCGGGAGAACAGGCATGGTCTTATAAACCTCTGCCTTGGCCTTCTGTCCTTCCTGGATTTCGCGTTCGGGACTGAAGGCATTTCTACATGGTTGAGGCTCATAGCGAGCCTCAGCGAGGGGCCCACTCAAGATAATTACTGCGGCAAGTATTGCCGCACTGAAGCTTTTGTACCGTTGCACCACTCGACCGATGCTCCTAAGCTCTTTGTCTCTCATCGCACAACCAAAGGTCGAAAGATCTCCGACATCTCTTCATACGCAATGAGTAGCTGATTCAGTTCTGTACCAAGAACATTTCTTTTCAAATCATTTATCAACAATGGACATACCGGCTCTGATCCTTGCCCTGGAATATCCCCGTATAGTCAATTGTCGATCTACATCCAAGATCGAAAAGGCTCAACCAAATCTCTGTCAGATTGGCGGAACTTCCTCTACAGAAGGACTCACTTTCTTTGATGAACGCTCACGCCGAACCCGCTTTCTTTTGCCAGCTAAAAGCTAATTGCTAGAGCCCCGAGGGCTTTGCGATCAAGCCCAAATCTGTCAATCCGTTAACAAAGAACTGCATGGCGAGCGCAACCAGCAACAAGCCCATAATACGCACCAGAATACGAATCCCGGTTTCGCCCAACAGTCGTTGTACACGATCCGCTCCCGACAAAATCGCAAAGCTGGCCAAGGCCGTTACCGCAATGGCAGCCAATATGGCTGCCATCTGCCAGGGAGAGGAGGCCTGTCCAACGATCACCATGACACTTGAAATAGCGCCGGGGCCGGCCAACATGGGGATACCGAGGGGAACGATGCTGGCATCTTCCTTCGACACCGCCTCCACCGTTTCTCCAGAGGATTCCTGCGTGGCAGAACGTTTCGCTTCAAGCATGTCCAGGCCGATAAGCAGCAGAATCAAGCCCCCGGCAATTTCAAATGCAGGCAAGGTGATACCGAACATACGAAAGATCAACCTGCCTGCCAGGGCAAATGTTGTCAGGACGAGGAAGCAGGTAAGCGACGCCCGGTAGGCCATTCGCCGGCGCTTCTTCGTATCGGCACCGCTGGTGATGGCCAGGAACGATGGCAACATCGCGAACGGGTCGACGAGAAAGAAAATCGAACTCAGCGCCAGAAGCGAAAATCGGACGTAGGTTGAGTGCAGTTCGTTCAGTGCAGAACTTGCCGTGCTCAGCATCTCACTGTGACCTTATCCCAACTCCCTCTCACTACGCTACCTCTGTCTGATGAACACTTTCTGTTCCATCTAAGAAAGCGCAAAGCTGCCCGAAAGGGCACCCCATGACCGCTTTCACGTGACACTGTCATAACGAAAGCGGTAATCTGGGTTTCTCTCTGTTATTTGGCAAGGAGTCTTCAAAACAATGCCCATTCAACCTACTGAAAAGATCTGGCATAACGGTACCCTCATCCCCTGGGACAAAGCCCAGATTCACGTTATGAGCCATGTTGTCCACTATGGCTCCTGTGTTTTTGAAGGGATTCGGTGCTACGCTCAACCCCACGGATCGGCAATCTTCCGCCTGCCCGAACATATGCAGCGACTGCTAGATTCAGCGCGCATTTATCGCATGGAGCTACCCTACAACCTCGATCAGCTATGCAGCGCTACGGTTGACCTTGTTGAAGCGAACGGCGTCGCTCCTTGCTACATTCGCCCCATCGCACTGCGCGGCTATGGAGAGCTGGGCGTTAATCCGAAGAACTCGCCAATCGAAGTCTTCATCGCCAACTATCCCTGGGGGAAATACATCGCCGGTCACGGTGGCGCAGACGTTTGCGTCTCCTCATGGAACCGCCTCGCTCCCAATACGATGCCATCTTTGGCTAAGGCGGGCGCGAACTACATGAACTCCCAGCTGATCCGCATGGAAGCCGACGCAAACGGCTACGCCGAGGGCATTGCGCTGGACGTTAACGGCTATGTCTCCGAGGGTTCCGGCGAGAACGTCTTTATCGTCCGCAATGGTGTCATCTACACCACGCCGCTAGCACACTCCGTTCTCTCCGGCATTACACGCGACTCGGTGCTTACCATCGCTCGTCACCTCGGCATTCCTGTGGTGGAACAGGCAATGCCACGCGAGATGCTGTACATCGCCGATGAGGTCTTCTTTACGGGAACAGCCGCTGAAGTCTCTCCGATTCGGTCAGTTGATCGCATTCTGGTTGGCGACGGGAATACAGGACAGGTCACAAAGCAGATTGCCGACGAATTCTTTGGAATCGCTAATGGACTGAAGCCCGATCGCTTTGGCTGGCTCACGCCTACGAAGGTAACAGCCGACACGGCAATTTCGGTTTAACAAGATCTGCAAACAATACAAAGGGCACATCTCAGACTAGAGATGTGCCCTTTGTATTTAGAACCATTCAAGATTAGGAGACTCTCCCTCTTCAACGCACTGCGGCTTGACGAGGAATCGGTGCGTTCGGTTCCGGAGTTGTAACCGTGTGTTTATGGGTGCTTGCACTCGGGGATGTCATATCCAGCGGAGTGCCGGAGATCGATTGGGGCACTGCGCCTTCCTGCTCATTCCATCCGACAAGATTCTGATCGCCTGTAATCAACCTCGCACCACGCGTAAAAGTGAAGTATGTCCAGGCCCACTCCCAAAAGACAGCCAAACGGTTACGAAATCCGATCAGGAAATAGATGTGAACGACAAGCCAAGTCATCCAAGCCGGGAAACCGCTCCAGTGAGCCTTAAATGGCCACTCCACCTTTGCGATCGCGGATTGGCGTCCAATGGTCGCCATATCGCCTTTATCGAAGTACCGGAAGTTGGAACGAGGCTTTCCGTGCAGATCGTCTTCAACCATCCGTGCAACATGATCGCCCATTTGCATCGCCGGTTGGGCTACTCCTGGAACTTGCTTTCCATCCTGCTCAAAATGTGCGAGATCGCCGCAGACGAAAATCTCAGGATGCCCTTTAGGATTCAGATGTTCATTTACGAGCACACATCCACGCCGATCTGTCTCAACCTTGAGCAATCCCCCCAAAGGAGAGGCCTGCACACCGGCGGCCCAAAGTGTCACAACGGAAGCCAGACGCTGATCACCAATCTTTACATATCCGGGACCAATATCGGTTACATGCATTCCGGTATGAACTTCGACGCCTAGATGATTCAGCTGTTCTACCGCCTTCTGTGAAAGATCCTCCGGATAGTTCGCCAAAATCCTTGGCGCACCCTCGAGGATCAGAACACGGGCTTTAGCAGGATCGATATGCCGGAAATCGTGCCGCATGTAGAGTTTTGCGATATCGGAAATAGCTCCAGCCAGTTCCACGCCCGTCGGACCGCCGCCAATGACAACGAAATTCAGCGGTGGGTGAGTTCCAGTTTCCAGCATCTGGCGTTCTGCTAATTCAAATGCGAGAAGTACGCGACGCCGGATCTCGGTAGCATCCTCAATAGTCTTCAGACCGGGAGCGTATTGGGCCCACTCGTCCTTTCCGAAGTAGGAGTGAGTGCTTCCAGTAGCAACTACCAGATAGTCATACTCCAGCTCGACACCGCTCTTCATCCGGGCCCGACGTGTTTCGACATCGAATCCGATTGCCTCATCCATTAATACTTCGATATTTTTCTTTCCTCGAAATATAGCGCGAATAGGCTGGGCAATATTTGCAGGAGAGAGTACAGCCAAGGCCACCTGATACAGAAGCGGCTGGAATGTATGGTGATTCCGGCGATCTACCAGAGTCACATCTACGGGAAGTTTTGCCAGTCCTTCGGCAGCATGAATTCCTGCGAATCCACCGCCTAAGATGAGAACTCTCGGTCGCCGTCCATCTGCTCCCGGGCGTACAAGTTGGATCGTTTTCTTCTGTGCGTCGCTATCCACGTTAACCTCCGGCAATATGGAGGGGAGCCATAGAGCCTTTCTTGGGAAGAACTCGACATTCCTTCCTCTCTACTTCAAAGATGCAGCGGTAGCGGTAAAAGATACAGCTCTCTTCTTCGGACTTAGCACCATTTTCGGTGCATCTCCAAAGTGTGTACATTCCTGAAACAACAGGAGTAAGAAGACTTAACCCTTCTCTGGCGAAGGGGCAGCAGAATCGAATGGAAGGACTACGGCATCTGTTGTCCTGAATTCGTTCGGTTACACAGTTTTGCCGGAAGGTTGAGTAGAATCGAAAAGAAACCTTTTATGCCAGACATTCGCGATACCGTCATCCTGGGATCGGGCTGTGCAGGCCTGACCGCCGCAATTTACACCAGCCGTGCCAACCTTAACCCGCTCGTCCTGGAGGGTCATGAACCAGGGGGGCAACTTTCGATTACAACCCTGGTTGAGAACTTTCCTGGCTGGCCAGAAGGCATCCAGGGCCCGGACTTGATCGACAACATGAAAAAGCAGGCTGCGCGCTTTGGAGCCGAGTTCCGCATGGCGCACCTAGCCTCTGCAGATCTTTCAAAGAGTCCGTTTGTTTTGAATATCGGGAAGGAAGAGATTCTGACTCGTACCTTGATCATCGCCAGCGGAGCTTCAGCTCGTTGGCTTGGTCTTCCGTCAGAAGAAGCCTTAATCGGACATGGAGTCTCGAGCTGTGCAACCTGCGATGGTTTCTTCTTCACAGGCAAGGAAATTGCCGTAATCGGCGGCGGTGATTCTGCTATGGAAGAAGCGCTCTTTCTGACTCGCTTTGCTTCCAAGGTCACGCTGATTCACCGCAGAGATAGCTTCCGCGCTTCGAAAATCATGGCAGACCGTGCAATGAATCACCCGAAGATTCAAATGCTGACGAATACCACGGTGCAAGAAGTTCTCGGCATAGAAGAAAAAGAGGTCAAGGGACTACGGCTTCGCAATGTCGTCAGCAACGAAGAAAGCATCCTGCCGGTTAGCGGAATGTTTCTCGGCATCGGACATGAGCCCAATGCCAAAATGTTTGCCGGACAAATAGACCTCGACGAAGACGGATACATCAAGACACAAAACAACGTCTTTACGCGCGTTCCGGGTGTATTCGCTTGCGGTGATGTGCAGGACCGTCGTTACCGTCAAGCAATTACAGCAGCAGGCTCAGGCTGTATGGCAGCTCTGGAAGTGGAAAAGTTCCTCGAAGAGCAAGGAAGGTAAAAGACCAAACAGCAGGCAGCAAAAGCCCGGCTAGCCAAAACCGGTCAGAGCCAATTTCACAGGATGCCCAACATGATTCTCGGAAGCTACGACGAATCATAGTTGGGCATTCGTATCCATTCAGATTACAAGTCTCCCGAATTTACATTCTTTCCACCGCCAAAACGGGAAGTAATTCCCTTTTCGGCAGATCAAACTTTGGTGTCTCCAATTCACCCCTCATGCTGCAGATAAGCACTCTACCCTTAAAGAATCATTTTGAAGGGATAGGAGAAGCTTGATTCATGTTCGATCCTATGGCAGCGCTGGCCTCTGCATTTCAGCATCACAAGGAAGGAAACTTCCCCGAGGTAGAGCGACTCTGCAATGCCATACTCGAAAAGTGTCCCAAGCAGCCTGATGCCTATCACTTGCTAGGCCTGGTAGCTAGTAAGGGCGGGGATCATAAAACAGCGATCCGGCTAATTCGAAAAGCTATCAAGATCAACCCCTCATGGCATTTTTTCTATAACAGCCTGGGCGTTGTTGAAGAGAACGTGGGACGTATCGACGATGCACTTGCCAGCTTTCAAAAAGCAATAGAGCTGCAGCCGGACTATACCGAAGCACATCTGCGCCTCGGCAAGATGTACTACCTCAAGGGCAGGCTCCAAGATAGCGCTAATTCTTTTCGCCGGGCCACAGAAACCAATCCTCAGAACATCGACGCCTGGAACAATTTTGGCGTTGCACTGATGGATATGAAAAATTACCAGGCAGCGATTGCAGCATTTACAAAAGCTCTCGAACTCGATCCGGAATTTCCAGAAGGACATGCCAACCTGGGCAACGCCTTATCACGAGTTGATAACTATAGAGCTGCAATCGCACACTTGGACGAGGCTATTCGCCTACGTCCCACCTATCCTGATGCCTGGAACACCTTAGGATTGGTTCTCCACGACAATCTCGAACCACAAGCCATGCTGTGCGTACAGCGAGCGCTACAATACAACCCCGAATACGCCGAAGCTCACTTTAATCTCGCTCTCCTCTATCTTCTCAATGGCAATTACGCCGAGGGCTGGAAGGAATTCGAGTGGAGATGGAAGTCGCCTAGCTTCCCGTCAAAGAAACGCAATTTCCCGCAACCACAATGGAAAGGGGAAAACCTGGAAGGGAAGAGGCTTCTTGTTCATGCAGAGCAGGGCCACGGCGACACAATTCAATTTGTGCGTTTTCTCCCAATGCTTGCGCGCTATGGAGCCAAGGTCACTCTGGAAGTGCAACCTGCACTAAAGAAGCTGCTGACAGGCATACCTGGGGTTAACGAAATCATCTCCGAAGGAGAGGCACTTCCTCCCTTCGATGTGCATTGCCCACTAATGAGCTTGCCGATGGTATTAGGCACGGTTGTAGATACGATTCCAGCACCTGTGGCAATCCCTCAATTCACGTGCTCAATACCAGCCCGGATTTCTTCGAGGAGAAGTTTACGCGTGGGATTGGTGTGGGCCGGAAGTCCTGGACATCGGCTGGATCACAAGCGTTCAATGCCACTTCAACTCTTGGCACCGCTGGCAAGAATTCCCGGGGTATCGTTCGTATCGCTGCTCAAGGGGCCGGCAACCGCTCAAATTACAGAAGTAGCTCCTTACTTCCCCATTATCGATGCTTGCTCCACGGCACAAGATTTTATCGATGTGGCACGGCAGATCACGGACCTGGATCTGGTTATCTCCGTGGATACGGCTGTAGCGCATTTGGCCGGAACGATGGGAAAGCCTACATGGATCATGCTCCCATTCCGTCCCGATTGGCGCTGGTTTTATAACCGCCAGGACAGCCCCTGGTATCCCACGGCAAAGATCTTCAGACAAAAGACAATTGGAGACTGGAATTCGGTAATTGCAGAAGTTGCTAATGAGCTTTCTATACTAGCGGCAAAGAACAATTACGCACCCTTCGAATTCACGAATTTGCCTCGGCTGGATGTGTACCCATCATCGACAGCAACGCTATAAACAAAATTCAGTCGGAAACCAATATCCGATGCAAGACCCAAGACAAAATCAGGAGGGAGACTTTCCTATGCGGAAGTCTTCCGAACCATCCATTCCTAAGCCCGCCGAACAAGATCCTGATACAGTGCATTCTCGCGGAGTTGTGGAGTATCAAAGCGGACACACAGAACTGGCGGAGAAGCTGATCCGCGCCGCAATCAAGATCAAACCTTCCGAAGCGACTTATCACAACAACTTAGGGAATGTTCTAGCCAGATTGAAGCGATACGACGAAGCACAAGGATGCTATCGGGAAGCAATCCGGCTAAACCCAAGTTATGCCGATGCTCACTACAACCTGGGACTTCTGCACTACGGCAGAAGAGACCTGCAAGCCAGCATCGATTCCCTTCGTCGCGCCGTCGAATGTAATCAGAGCCTATGGGAGGCATGGAATAACTTAGGGCTAGTTTTGCAAGAGCTCAAGAACTATAGGGCCTCCGTCTTCAGTCTCAAGATCGCAGCTCAACTTATTCCCAACAGCACAGAAGTACTTCTAAACCTTGGCTCTGTTCTTCAAAAGATTGGCGACTTCACAGAAGATTGGCGACTTCACAGAAGCAAAAGCAACGGTAGAACGAGTTCTGCAATTGGAAGCCAACTCCGCAGAAGCCTGGAATCTAATGGGTGCAATCCTCGATGGCATGGATGATCTCCATTCTACGCAATGCTTCCGTAGGGCACTCAAGCACCAGCCCGACTATCCGGAAGCATTAAGTAACTTAGGGAGAACACTCTCTCTTACCGGAGCAGCAGAAGAAGAAGAGGGCATTGCGCTTCTGCGTAAAGCAACCGAGCTCTCGCCCAATTATGCCGATGCTCATTGGAATCTTGCCTTAGCTCTGCTATTGCATGGTGAATATCCGGAAGGCTGGAGAGAACACGAATGGCGCTGGAAAATCGATAGCCTCCGCTCACCAAAGAGAAACTTCTCTCAGCCGCTGTGGCGAGGGGAGAAGCTGCCTGGGAAGCGGCTACTACTGCATGCAGAGCAGGGATTTGGCGATACCATCCAGTTTGCACGCTATATTCCGATGGCAGCAGAAGCCTCTGGAGCAGAGATTGTCTTTGAAATGCGCGAGCCACTCCAACGTCTGCTGGCAGGAATTCCAGGAATAGCGCAGATCGTGGTCTATGGAGACCCATTGCCGGAATTCGATGCGCACTGTCCATTGATGAGTCTGCCTTTGGTCTTTGGCACTACTCTCGACAGTATTCCAGCTCCAGCGATTTTGCCCTCGTTTGTAGATACTTCTGCCGGATCTACCTCTATGAAGAATAAGAGCTTGCAGGTAGGTCTTGTCTGGGCAGGCAGTCCAGATCATGGTTTCGATCGAAGGCGATCTATCCCGTTAAGTACTTTCTTGCAGCTCAAAGCGATTCCCAATATCTCTTACTTCTCTGTATTTAAAGGACCAGCACTGGCACAGACGTCTTCTCTCGAAAACCAATTCCCAATCACCGATCTCTGTTCGAAAGCGGAGGACTTTTTTGATACGGCCAAAGAGATTGCGAAACTGGATCTGATCGTCTCAGTCGATACAGCAGTCGCACATTTAGCCGCAACCATGGGCAAACCGGTATGGCTCCTGCTTCCCTACACCCCGGATTGGCGCTGGCTTTCTCAAAGTACAGACAGTCCCTGGTATCCCTCTATCCGGATATTCCGGCAAGATGCCCTCGGGGACTGGAGCAAGGTTGTGCAACAGGTTGTCCAGGAGCTTTCAGCCTTATCAAAATCCCGAGCAGATAAATGAAGCGAACTTCATTTTCAATTTGATTTGCCACTTTTCGAGCAGCGCTGTTTTCTTTTGCTAATTCATTTATCCTTAGTCTTGGCGCTGCGAGCCCTCCTTTTGGGGCCGTGGACCCAGACGTCGGCTCCTTTACACGCTTTCATATGCGTGGGGTTTGACCGGATGACGGAAGACACGATCTTTCGTTCGATTCCTGCGTTGCCCCTTCGCATAGGGATTTGTGGTGGCCTCGCCTGATATTTAACTCATCTTGCGAGGTTTCCGCGCGATGCCGGTACTTACCGAGTCTGAGATTCGCGAACTAACGCTTGATCCAGAGAATTGGAACAAACTCCGTACTCTTGGTCATCGCATGATCGACGACATCTTCGACCACCTCTCCACTCTTCGAACGCAAGCCGCCTGGCAACCCTTGCCACACGATGTCCGCTCTGCACTACAGCACCAGCCTTTACCAATAGATCCCGAAGCGGCGGAATCCGTATATCAGGAATTCCTGACCAATGTTCTTCCCTATACCAGTGGGAACCGCCATCCACGAGCGTGGGGATGGGTGCGAGGGAATGGCACGCCCATGGCGATGCTTGCCGATATGCTGGCTTCCGGCATCAATGCTCATCTTGCAGGCGGAAATCAAGCTCCAACGTTGGTTGAGGAGCAAGTGCTCGAATGGCTGCGCAAGCTTATGGGCATGCCTGAGGGCAGCAGCGGGATCCTGACTAGCGGTGGCACAATGGCAAATTTGACAGGGCTCGCAGTAGCCCGCCATGCCAAGGCTGGCTTTGACGTGCGCGAAGAAGGCCTACAAGGGCAACATCCACGGCTAGTCGTTTATGCCTCGACCGCAACCCACATGTGGGCACGGAAATCTATGGAGTTGCTTGGACTGGGAAATCGCTCGCTGCACAGAATTCCAGTGGACTCCAAAGGCAGGATCAATCTCACAGCATTAGACGCAGCCATTCAGTCCGACCGCGATGCGGGACATCGGCCCATCGCAGTTATTGGGAATCTGGGTACAGTCAATATCGGAGCAATCGATAACCTTCCAGCCATCTCAGAGCTCTGCAAGAAGGAGGATCTCTGGTTTCACGTCGATGGAGCCTTCGGAGCACTCCTGGCCGTCTCGCCTCGTTACCGGCACCTGGTGGAGGGAATGGAATCAGCAGATTCTTTGGCATTCGATTTACATAAATGGATGTCGCTCCCCTTCGATGTCGGTTGCGCCCTGATTCGCGATGCCGATACCCACAAGGCCGCCTTTGCAACTCCTGCGAATTATCTGGAAGCAACAGAACGTGGAATGCTGGCTGGTGGAATTGTCTTCTCTGACCGAGGCATTGAATTGACCAGGAGCTTCAAGGCCCTCAAGGTATGGATGTCGCTCAAGACTTACGGCGTTTCCACCTATGCAGCCTTGATCGAACAGAACGTTGAACAAGCTGCTCATCTGGCTTCGTTAATAGAAGCAGATAAAGAACTGGAACTTATGGCACCACGCGCCATAAATGTTGTCTGCTTCCGATTCCGTCCGCAAGCAATATGCGACATCGAGACATTGAACAGAATCAATCGTGAGATTGTGCTGCGGTTGCAGGAGTCAGGGAAATACGTCGTTTCCGGAACCACCCTCCACGGCGAATATGCGATACGCATCGCAAACGTGAATCACCGCAGCCAGATGGAAGACTTCGATGCCCTGGCCTCCGATGTTGTATCAACCGGGCGCACAGTTTTTCTGGATATGGTCGAACCCGAGTAGATTGGCAGGACTGTAAACTGTACAAAGAGGGCTTCGGGATTTATCAAGCCGTTCACCATGAGTACAACCACACCGAATGTCGCAGCCAATCTCGCACACATACAGGAACAGATTGCCGCAGCCTGCCGCCGATGCAATCGTTCTCCTGAGGAAGTTCAACTCATGGCGGTCTCCAAGACCCATCCGGCTGAAGCACTGCGTGAGGCATATCAGGCCGGACTTATACTTTTCGGGGAAAATCGAGTACAGGAGTACCAGCAGAAGGTTGAGCAGCTCAGAGAGCTGCCGCTTCAGGTTCATCTGATCGGGCACCTCCAATCAAACAAGTCAACGCGCGCTGCCGAGATATTTCAGGGCATCGACGCGCTGGATTCTTTGCGCCTGGCTACGCGGCTGGAGGAAGCTGCCTCCAAGCTCAATCGGAAGCTCCCAGTCCTGATCGAAATCAAATTGAGCCATGAAGAGAGCAAGACAGGTCTGGCTCCTGATTCTGACGAACTGAACGAACTACTTGAGCACCTTCCGGACCTCCCTCATATCGAAATGCAAGGGCTCATGACTGTACCGCCGTATTCAGAAGATCCGCAACAGGCACGCCCCTACTTCCAGCAGCTTCGGCAGTTGCGCGATAGACTCGCAGCCAAGCATCCCCGGCTGAACTTCGCCACTCTTTCCATGGGAATGTCCGGGGACTTCGCGGTAGGAATTGAGGAAGGCGCCACCCGGGTTCGCATTGGCACGGCTCTGTTTGGAGCCAGAGATTACTCGAAATGATCCCGATACGTGATACAACGCGAGGAGCTACCCTGGAAGTGCGTGTTCATCCCCGTGCTCGCAAGACCGCGATCACTGGTGTAATGGGAACAGCCTTGAAGATTGCTCTCTCCGCACCACCTGTCGAAGGGAAAGCCAACGAGGCTTTGATTGAATTCTTCTCAGATCTCTTTCACGTTTCGCGGTCGTCAGTACAAGTCATCACCGGAGCACAATCCAGAACAAAAGTCGTGGCAGTAGCAGGACGCACAGCTGCAGAATTGCTGCCTGTTCTTGAAGGATTAGTCCCTGTTGAGTAGTTCTCTATTCGCTTCCAGCGTATTCTGCATTACACTTCCTTGTAATTACATTCGATGGAAATCGAATTCCTTGATGGCGTTTTTGCAAAATACCAAGACTCAGTATTGACGAGGATGCAGAAACGCAAAAACGTCATAGAACGCCCAAACTGAAGGAAAACGCATGACCAATCTCTACGCTGCAGTTCTGGGCGTCATTGTTCTCAGCCTGTTGGTTGCTTCTCTTTCACGACTCCGCAAGGTCAAGACTAAAGCCGATTATCTTGTTGCCGGCCGCTCCTTGCCTGCAGTCGTTCTTGTCTTTACTCTGCTCACCTCCTGGATCGGAGCCGGCTCCCTTTTTGCCGGAGCAGAAAACGCTTATCGCAACGGTTTTGCGGCTTTATGGCAGCCTGCCGGTGGCTGGATCGGGCTATTGGCGATTTATTTCATCGCTCCACGAGCCAGGAAGTTTGCTCAATTCACCATCCCTGATCTGTTGGAAGCCCGATATAACCAAACAGCCCGAGTCTTGGGAACCATTGCCATTCTCTTTGCCTATACGGGGATCACCAGTTATCAGATTCGCGGTGGTGGTGACATTCTCCACCTGATCTTTCCAAACACAATTACCTCGACTCTTGGGATGTACATCATCGCCTGCTTTGTGATCGTCTTTACGGCAATTGCAGGTATGGCCTCAGTCGCCTACATGGACGTTCTGATTGGATCGATGGTGACGGTGATTTGTCTCGCATCCGTTCCCATGCTCCTCTCGAGGGTTGGCGGTTGGGATGGCTTACATGCGGCTCTTCCGGCCAGTCATTTTCAGGTATTGGGGAGTCTGACGCTCACGCGTGCGCTTGAATTCCTAATTCCGACAATGCTGCTCATGCTGGGAAATCAGAACATGTACCAGAAGTTCTTCTCAGCCCGAAACGAGAAGGATGCACGCAACGCAGTCGTCGGATGGATTGCCGGAACTTTTGTGCTGGAGATACTTATTGTCGCTATTGCCGTTATCGGATCGGCACTGTTCCCGACAGGTGAAGTGGCTAAACACCCGCGCGAGATCATTCCCTACACAGCGCGTAACGGCATGCCCACATTTATGGGAGCGCTACTTCTCGGCGCAGTCTTCGCAAAGATTATTTCGACAGCCTCTAATTATCTCTTCTCGCCTGCGACGAACTTAGTAAACGACGTGTATTCGCGTTATATCAATCGCAACGCCTCGGATAAGAAGATCCTGATCGTCTCTCGTCTCGTCGTCGTGCTCCTAGGCATCTGGGCGCTCTATCAGGCAATCGGAGCAGAAAGCGTTCTAGAGAAAATGCTCTATGCCTACACTGTCTATTCCGCTGCGCTCACTCCGGTCATTCTTGCAGCGTTTTATTCGCGAAGAGCAACCTCCGCTGGAGCGGTTTCTGCAATTGCGGTTGGAACAGCCGTCACAATCTGCTGGGATCTTCCCTTTGTTAAGCATCAGGTCCCAGCTGTAATTGCACAGCGAGATGCTATCTTTCCGGCGTTGATTGCGGCTCTGCTGTGTTTGATTCTGGTGAGTCTGTCCACGAAGCCACCCCGACAGGAAAAGTTGGACCAGTTTGCCGATCACGCATAGGCATTTGCATACAAGCGCCAGGTAAGCCGTACCTACAGCAACGAGGGGATAACAAAGTACTCCGCCGCCATATATTCCGGCCAGATCGCGATCGGAATATATGGCGCTTTATTTTCTATACTTCCGGCGATAGCAGCCGCCCTACTTGGAGGCTGCTATCGCAGCAGGCTTCGGCAAAGAACTCTCCTTCCAACCGCCGCCCAGAGCACGAATTAACTGCACACTGGCTTCCATCCGCCGACGTTGGATTCCTACGGCAACTCTCTCATTCTGCAAACGTGCATTTTGGGTTGTAATCACCTCAAGATAAGTAACCATTCCACCCTTATAGCGATTCAGAGACAGTGCTTCAGCACTCCGTGCCGCATTCACGGCTCGTTGCTGGCGCTCCGACTCATCGGCCAGAATGCGGAGCGAGGCAAGATTATCTTCTACTTGACGAAAAGCTGTCAGAACATCTTGCCGATAATCGGCGACCACTTCGTCATAATTGGCGTTCGCCAGTGCTACTCCTGCTCGACGCTTTCCTGCATCGAAAAGAGTCTCCGATAATGACGGACCTACCGCCCAGTAACGGCTGGGGCCGGCGATCCACTTCTCCAGACTTCGGCCTTGCAAGCCAATCACTCCGCTCAGGATTACCTGCGGATAATAGGCCGTATGAGCTAAGCCAATTTGGCTGTTGGCCACGGCCACTCTCCGTTCTGCTGCCGCTATATCCGGCCGCCGCTGCAGCAGCTCTGCAGGCACACCAACAGGAATTGCAGGCGGTGTCATTTCCTGAACCTTCTCAGTAATAGAAAAGTTCTCCGGCAACTGTCCAGTAAGTACTGCTATCGCGTCCAGATATTGAGTCCGAGCATTCTCTAGATCAACTTCTTGAGCTCCAGCGGATTCCAATTGCGTACGTGCTTCCTCAACCTCTGCACGATTTGCAACTCCACCTTCATATCTATGCTGGGTAAGCTCCAATGCCTTCTGATAGGCACTAACAGAATCGGATAAGACCTTTCTCTCATTATCGATACTGTGCAAAGCGAAATAGTCGACAGCCAGCTCTGCATGAAGACTTAAGCGCACGTTTTCTAAATCCGCAGCTGTGGCTTGAGCATTTTGCACAGACGCGTTCACGATTGTACGAATGCGCCCCCAGAGATCCGGCTCCCAGGAAGCAGATGCATTTAAAACAAAATCTCCAAAATCGGTCTGAGCAGCCGCCGGAGGGTTTCCTTTATTTCGAGATAAACGATCACGTGCGATAGATCCTCCCACAGAGACCGAAGGTTTCTCGGCAGCCCGGTTTTCACGAACAAGCGCACGCGCTTGGACGAATCGTGCCGCTGCAGCCTTCAGCGATTGGTTGCTGACATCTATACGCTGTTCCAGAGCATTCAATTCAGGATCGCCGTAAATCTCCCACCAGTTCCCCTTTGCCCAGGCATCCTCAGGATTGGCCTGCGCCCAGCCACTCGATCCAGAAGCAACTGCCGGAGTTCCTTCCCTATAGGCTGGAGGCACTGGCACATTGGGAGCAACATATTTTGGCTGCACCCTGCATCCCGCACAAAAACTGGCAGTAATTGCAAGCACCACAATCGGAGACTTCATCATTGTGCTTCCGCCTGGGCCAGCTGAATCTTTTGCCCGGAGACAATGGAATCAGGAGGATTGATGACAATGCGATCACTGGGGGACAATCCGGAAGTCACTTCCAATCCATCGCCAAAGTCGCGGCCAATGGTGATTGGGCGCAACTCCACATGATCTCCATGTGCCACAACTGCGCTGATACCTTCCGAGCGAAACAGTACTCCATTAATCGGAACGATCAACGAATTAGAAGGGGCGTCCAGCTTTAGATGAACTTGCACATACTCGCCAGGAACCAGCGCTTCATTTGCATTATCTACATCGACTTCTACCCGCAATGTTCGGGAGGAAGGATCCATTGCGTTCGAGGTCCGTACCACGTGTGCGGAGATCATCTTGCCGGGGGCTTCCGGCAGGGCTATTTCCACCGGCGTTCCAGGCATGGCCGAGCGTGCATTCAGCTGAGGAACCTGAATATAGACACGCATCTGCCGGATTGCCGCCAAATGAAATAACTCTTTGGCTGGTCCATTACTTCCAGCGTTGATCAGATCTCCAATATCGACATTGCGGGCAGTAATCACTCCGCTAAACGGCGCATAGATCTTTTGGAAGCCTTGCATCTGCTCGAGCCGACGGACATTTGCGCGGGCAGCATCCTCTGTCGCCGCCTTGGATTCCATAACTCCGGTCTTTTCCTCTGCCTCTTGCGGCGATACCGAATCTGTCTTGCGCAGGTTCTTCCAGCGTTCTGCTGTTGATTTTGCCAGCCGGCTGTCGGCTTGCGCGGTTGATAGCTGTGCGCGCGCCTGACGTAGCTGCTGATCGATCTCCGGAGTCTCGATCTCAGCGAGCAGTTGCCCAGCCTTTACATGTGCCCCAATATCTACATACCAACGCTTGAGATATCCATTTGTCCGCGCATAAATCGGAGTATCGGTAAAGGCTTCCATGTTACCCGGCAACACAAGCTCTTCAGATGGTGAGCCAAGCTTAGGCTGAATGGTCCGCACCCGCAGCACCGCATTTGCTTCCGTAGCATGTTCCAACATAGCCTCGGCATGGACACGGCTGTGAATGCCGTAGGCAATAAGCAAAACAAGAAATCCTGCTCCGCTAACTAGACAAATCAACAAGGACTTTGTTTTCGACATTCCCATTGTCCGGTGTTCGCTGTCATTCTGATGATTCGGCATTTCCATATCGATCTCTTTCAAAAGTCTCTCTGTTACGTTCCGGGATCTACTCTTCGCGCGGAGCGGAAGGCTGATAGTTTCTATGCAACAGGCTGAATACACCTGGGACAAAGAACAACGTAGCAATAGTGGCGCAGATCAGGCCGCCAATGACTGCGCGTCCTAAAGGAGCATTCTGCTCACCGCCTTCTCCCAGGCCCAGTGCCATCGGAACCATACCAATGACCATGGCCAATGCCGTCATCAGTACCGGACGAAAGCGGGTTGCACCGGCTTCGAGAGCTGCAGTCACCGAGCTACCCGTCTCATGTAGCTTGTCTCTGGCAAACGCCACAACAAGAATGCTGTTGGCGGTCGCCACTCCCATGCACATAATCGCGCCCATTAGAGCCGGTACACTCAGCGTCGTATGCGTGACAAAGAGAAACAGCACAATACCGCCCAGCGCCGCGGGAAGCGCGGTAATAATGATGAATGGATCGAGCCAGGACTGAAAATTGACCACCATTAGTAAATAGACAAGAACGATGGAGAATGCCAGCCCACCAATCAGACTGATATAAGAATCTTTCATTGTTGCAATTTGTCCACGAACAAAAATGCGGCTGCCCACGGGGAGCTTGGAACGGTTAGCTTCTACGATTCTTTGGATATCACGCCCAACGGCACCCAGATCGCGACCACGTGCCGTGCCATAAATATCAATGACGCGCTGGACGTTATAGTGGGAAACAACCGCCATCTCATTCGACCTTTGCATCGAGGCAACGTCCGCCAGGATTCCAGGTTGAGGCGCATTCGTTCCACTAATAGGAATATTTCTAAGATCGTTGACATTCTGGATACGGTATTGCGGAGTTTGAACGACGAGGTTATAGCTGACACCATTCTTCGGATTAAGCCAGTAGGTCGGTGTCGTTTGAAAACTTCCGCTCAGTGAAATCAGTAGATTGGTCGCTACATCCTGTTGAGTGAATCCACCTTCGGCAGCCCTGCTTCGATCAACCTGGAAATGTAACTTAGGCTGATTGAAAGCTTGCTGAATGCGAAGATCCGCAGCCCCAGGAACATGCTGCAGCTGTTGCAGCAGAGAATCGGCAAAGACTCGATTTGCCTCAGAGTTCGGACCTACAACCTGAACATCAATTGGAGAAGGCATGCCGAAGTTCAGAATCTGGCTCACCATATCCGCAGGCAGGAAGGAGAAAGTAATATCTGGAAACTGTTGATGTAAGCGGTCGCTGAGTAGTGAAACATACTTCTCTGTCGGCTTATGGTGCTCCTTTAAATTGATCATAATGTCAGCGTCACCACTGCCAATAGGAGCCGCATTGTTATACGTCAGATTGATTGGGCTGATCGGAAGGCCAACATTGTCCAGAATTCCATCCAAATCTCGCGTCGGAATTTCCTGCCGAATTTCCCGCTCAACTTCATCGCATATCTTTGCAGTCTCTTCGATACGCATTCCTGTAGGTGCACGCATGTGCAGTTTGATCTGCCCCGAATCTACGCTGGGGAAGAAATCTTGTCCTAACCAGGGGATCAGCAAAAACAGAATAAGAAAGAAAAACAGGAAGCCCGGAAGGAAGACCCTTCTTGTCCGAATCGATGTTGCAAGAAGAGCTGAATAACCGCCACGCAGAGCCTGAAAACTTTGTGCAAATTTCTGTTGAAAGCTGCGGAAGGGATGCCAGCTCTGCCTCTGAATCTCGACCTCTTCCGCATCCTTGTGCTTTTTAAGAATATATTGGGCAAGCGTCGGCACCAGAGTTAGAGACAGGATGTATGAAGCTAACATTGCGAAGACTACCGACTCTGCCAGTGGAACAAATAGATAGCGTGGCACTCCACTCAAGAAGAACATCGGCAAAAACACAATGCAGATGCATAGAGTCGATACCAAGACGGGAATCGAGATCTCCGAGGCACCGGCAAGAATCGCCTTGTGCAACGACATTCCCTGCTCGAGGTACCGCTCGATATTTTCGATTACAACCGTCGCATCGTCCACCAGGATACCCACAGCAAGAGCCAGACCACCCAGCGTCATTGTGTTGATCGTTTCATGCAGGGCAGCCAAGGTTAGAAGTGAGCTCAAAATCGAAAGAGGAATGGAAATGGCAATCACAAGGGTGCTGCGCCAACTGCCCAGAAAGACGAGAATCATGATCCCCGTCAAACATGCGGCAAGAAGCGCTTCACGAATTACGCCGCTGATAGCTGCACGGACAAAGACTGACTGATCTGCAATCGGAGTAATCTTCAAATCCTTGGGAAGAATCGCCGCTACGGTCGGCAGTAGTTTGCGAATACCGCTAACAATATCCAGAGTGGAAGCATTACCTGCCTTATAGACGATGAGCAGAGCGCCGCGTTTTCCATCCTGTCGAACGATACTGGTCTGAGGAGCAAAACCGCTGCGCACGCTTCCGATATCGTGCATATAAAGAGTCGTGCCATTAACGGCCTTCAGCGGCAGGTCGCTGATCTCCTGCACTGTCTGTGGACTTCCATTCATATCCACGTTGTATTCATACTGTCCCAACTTCGCTGTACCTGCAGGCAGAATCAGACTTTGCGAAGTCAGTGCGCTCAACACATTCTGAGGAGAGACATTGTTGGCTTGCATCAGCGCAGGATTGAGGTCAACCATGATCTGAGGATTCTTGCCGCCATATGGCCACGGAACAGCGGCTCCAGCAACCGTTGCCAGTTGCGAACGCATAGTGTTCATGCCTAAGTCGCCCAACTCCTGCTCGGAAAGAGTTGGACTCGATAGCGATAGCTGCAAAATCGGAACAGTAGAAGCGTTGTAACTAATGATCAGCGGAGGCGTTATGCCTTTGGGCATTTGATTCAGTACCGTTTGAGAAATCGCGGTCACCTCGGCAATTGCCGTATTGACATTTACATTTGGCTGAAAGAAGACCTTAACAATTGACTTTCCATTGAGGGTCTGGGATTCGATGTGCTCAATGTCGTTCACCGTCGTCGAAAGGCTGCGCTCATAAAGAGAAACAATGCGGCCTTCGAATTCGACCGGACTAAGACCGGTGTAGGTCCAGTCCACAGCTACAACTGGAATATCGATGTTTGGGAAGATGTCGGTCGGCATCCTCTCGATCGCAACCGGGCTGGCAATCAGAATCAGGACAGCTAGAACAATAAAAGTATAAGGACGTGCAAGCGCGAGCCGAACAACCCACATAAAGGAATCGTGACCTCATCCATATAGAAACAGAACTGTTTCGTTTCGTTATTACTAATGATATCCTATCGAGTCAAGAATGAGGGCGTGTCAATCCAACCCGTGTTCAGCGAAGCAACCTGGAAGGCCGCGGGACGAGGCTACTCGCGCCCGTATTCAAGAGGCAGCTATCGATCTTCTGATCGAAGAAGGTTTCCTCAACCTTACCTGCGATGCAATTGCGCTGCGTGCTGGGACCAGCAAGGCTACTATTTATCGTTGGTGGCCTAATAAAGAGCACGTCGTAATTGACGCGTTCGTTGCAACGCTCTCTCCTCAAATGCCGATGCAGGCGGCAGACACTCTTGAAGAATTCATCACTGGTCACATCCGTCAGTTCATCAAGGCGATGAGCGGACGAAATGGCCGGCTCATGACAGCGGTCATCGCAGCTGCACAGGTGGCTCCGGAGGTACACGAGGCTTATATCAAGCACTGGCTCAAGCCTCGCCGCGACCTATGGAGGACAGCGCTCTTGCGCTTCCAAAGCACGGGAGAGTTACCTAAGGATTTCGATATCGAAACAGTGCTCGATGCAATGTATGGCCCGTTACATTTTGTCTTAATGGTGCAGCGCAACCGGTTAAGCGCATCCTATGCAGAGAAACTTCTCAAGATTCTGCTAAACGGACTTCCCTCCAGGAAATAAGCCTGCTATCAACCTAAGTTAGAGGTCACTCCGGACTCGTTTTCAAGATACCGATGGCTTCCACATGTTCCAGCCCAGGGACAAACCAGCTCAGGCTGTCTCTCAATACTATCGGCTATGTAAAATTCTTGAGAACAGTCTGGCTGATATATTTCTCACGTGTCGTAGCAACAAAGAGACAAGATGCCTGTTACGTTACTCACGATCGAACTCCACATTGAGCATGCACAATCGCTCAAAGACCGCAGACAGGTTGTCCGCTCTATCAAAGACAAACTTCGCCAAGGATTCAATGTTTCCGTATCGGAACTTGACGAAGCCGTTACCTGGCGTTCGGCAACGCTTGGGATCTCAGCCGTTTCCCGTTCCCGGGACTATCTTTCCGGCTTAATGGAGCAGGTGGAAAGAGCTACCGCACGGATGGCCAATGACTTAGGTGCCACCTTGGCGGATTCGTACTGGCAATATCTCGAAGACTGAGAAAGTGTCCTTCCCGTCCGCCCGGTCGTCTGCTATTCTAGACGGTTTTACCGAGGACAAAACAATGCCGGAAGTGAGAGCACGTAAATACCACCAAGACCGAGTCGCAGAAACTCTGCGTGAAGAAATTGGCACCATGATTGAAGGTGAGCTTTCCGATCCGCGCATCAGCTTCGCCTATGTAAGTGAAGTGCAGATCAACCCGGGCGGGAAATCTGCTCGCGTTTATGTTGCAGTTGATGGCGGTACCGAGGAAGAAGAACAGACCATCGAAGCCTTGGGAGCCGCGCGCGGTTATATCAGACATGAGCTGCTCGAGCGCATGGGAGTTCGCCATGTGCCGGATCTGACCTTCCACATCGACCGGTCGGAAAAGATGAAGAGCCGGATCGACGAATTGCTTGGCAGAGCAAAAAAACGCCAAAAGGAGAAAGCGGGCTTAAGCGGCGAATGATGGAAGATTGGCATACCATCGACGCAATTCTTCAGACCTTACGCTCTGGACATCGATTCCTGGTTGTTTCACATGCGCGACCGGATGGAGATGCTCTTGGTTCCATGCTGGCTTGCGCCATGCTCTTGGATCAGCTGGGGAAACAGGTTGATGTCTTCTCCAGTGATCGAGTGCCTCTCATTTATCGATTTCTACCCGGAGTGAATCGTGTACGTCTCGTCTCCAACGTCGAGGGACAATACGACGCGGTATTGCTCCTGGAGTGCGACGGAACAGCCAGAACGGGCCTGAAGGGCCTGGAAGGCCGTTTCCTGATCAATATCGACCACCATACGAGTGGTCAGGCTTTTGCCGACCTCAATTGGATTGACCGTGAGGCCAGCGCCACAGGAGAGCTGATCTACGATCTTGCCGTTGCGGCCCGAGTTCGCATAACGGAGGCGATGGCGACGTGTATCTACACAGCCGTGCTCACAGATACCGGATCCTTCCATTACCAGGGAACGCGAGCCCGGACCTTTGAATTGGCCCAGCGGCTGGTGGAACTTGGCGCGAATCCCATTGCAATTGCTCAGAACGTCTACTTTTCCAACCCCATGTCCAAGATGCTTCTTCTGGGCTCGGCCCTCTCCACGTTGCAAAGAGAAGGCCGGATCGCCTGGCTTTGGGTCACGCATCAGGACATGATCCGGACCCGTGCGGCAGAAGAAGACTGTGAAGGAGTGGTAAATTACGCCATCTGTATTTCCGGGGTAGAAGTAGCGGTCTTTTTACGCGAGTTGCCGGACCATAGTGTCCGTCTCAGTCTCCGTAGCAAAGGCAATGTCAACGTAGCGAAGATTGCGGAATTGTTCGGCGGCGGAGGCCACGATTCGGCCAGTGGCTGCAATATTAAATTGCCTTTGCAGACGGCTACCGAGCGGATCCTCACCGAATTACGGAGGGCAGTCGCCACCGTGGTCTCCGATGTTGCTTGAACAGATTCTTCGAGGATTGGCCTCAATCTGTTAGCCTTGTCCCGTTGCCCTCTTCTACCTCTCTGGAGCAGAGGCGGGGCACGCGATATAAAAGAACCAGTGGCTAGCTCTTCCGATCAAACTCCGGCCCCCCGAACTGACGAGACAACGCTCGTCTCCCGTTTCCCTGCGCTCAGTACGACGCTGGAAGTGGCTACACTTTTTGTATTCACGATTTTTTTCCTTTTCTATGGTTTAGTCCCTATCTTCGGAGGGGACTACCTGGGCCTGGTCGGTGCTGACGAGCCCCGCTACGCACAGATTGCGCATGAGATGCTTACCAAACTCGATCATGCGTATTCGCTGCGGGACCGTTTGAACGCATTTGTAACGCCCTATCTCTATGGCCAGCCGTGGCTGGAAAAGCCCGCACTGTATTACTGGCGGGCCATGTTTGCGTTCAAGGAGTTCGGGGTCCATGACTGGTCGGCCCGGATACCTTCCGCCAGCTTCGCATTCGTTCTGATTATCCTCACGTACTTGCATATCCGGCGCTTCCGTCCGGGTGGACAGCTGAATGCAGCACTGATTACCGCTTCTTGTGTCGGCATCATGGGCTTTGCCCGTGGCGCCTCCACGGACATGCAGTTGGCTGCCCCCTTCTGCATAGGAATGCTGGGCTGGTACGCGTGGTATGAAACGGATTCGAAGTTCTGGCTCTTCGATATTTATTTTTTTGTGGGAGCTGCCACCCTGGCAAAGGGACCTGTAGCCCCCTTCATGGCAATCACCATTCTTGTCCTATTCGCGGCGTTGAGACGAGAATGGTCCATTTTGCGCCGTACCATCTGGATTCCAGGGATCATTCTTTACTTCGCGATGGTGCTGCCGTGGTTTATCGCCGTCCAGCACCGCAATCCTAGCTTTTTGCGTGTCTTTTTCCTGGAACACAATCTGGAACGTTTCGCCACCAATCGCTACCAGCATATCCAGCCCTCCTGGTATTACCTGGCCATCGTTCTCCTGTCGCTCACACCGTGGACGATCGTGGCGATCCAAGCATTGGTCGATGCAGTCAAGCAGTCATTCGCAGAGTGGAAGGTTCGGAGAGATCCCTCTCGCTACGTAGGACATACTCGAACAGGTGACGCATTCCCTGAATTCCTCGTATTGTGGGCCCTCTTCCCGATTATCTTCTTCTCCCTCTCTAAATCGAAGCTCCCCGGTTACATTCTGCCCGCCGTTCCTCCGATTACGATTCTCACGGGAGATTATCTCAATCGCATCCGGCAAAGCGGACTGCGCACCTGGACGCTCGTAGTACACGCGATTTTCGTTGGAGTCATGACAACCGTCGTGTTACTGCTCCCCTGGCACATCGTGCATGGAAATGGCTGGCCACCGGCCCGCTCTGTTGCCGCCGCCGGCATTACCGGACTGGCAGCAGCGATTCTGATCCTGGTTTCTGTAGGAAGATTTGGAATTAAACGCCTGCGTATCGCGACCATGGCTCCCATGGTGATTCTGATCTTCTTCCTCTTCGGAATCGGCCCTATCTTTGGACTCCTCAAGCTGCCTGAGACAAAAAGAAACATCCAGCTACTCGACGCAACCTATTCCGCACGGCTCCTCTCTCGGATTGTTGACGATATTGTCCCGCCCGGATACACGATTGCAGTCTTTAGGGTTCGCCGAGATGTCGAATTTGGCCTGGCATTCTATCGGAATCACCAGTTAGCGAATTACGAGTTGGATGGGGTACCTAAACAAGAACATCTCCTGGTAGTCCGGAAGGCGTTTACTCCAGAATTGGGTCAATACTTGAAGGGACGAAGCTATCAGCAACTGTTTGACTATCCAGCGCAGAATCTTGTGATCTATAAAGTATCTGCCGGATCTTGAAGAGCTAAGCTTCTCTGCCAAGTACCTCGATTTCGTAAATAGTTGGTTCGCCGTTATGATTTCGGCTGTGCCGTTTGAGATTCTCGACTTGCGCCACTTCGCGGGCGCTAAGCTCCGCAGCCTGCTGGAGGAGGAGAGCCGCGTCTGGAGCGAGCGCCTCCACTGGGATTACTACGGCTCGGCGAATCTCCTTCTGCAATATCTAAACTCCCACATCCTGCCCGGCTATGTTGCGCTAGAAGGCGGCACCGTCCTGGGATATGTCTTCTGCGTCCACGAGAATACAAAAGCTGTCATTGGAGACGTCTTTGCCGGCGGAAATACCAAACCGTCAGACCGGATCGAGTCAACCCTGCTTCTCCATCTACTGGAGCTACTCCAAAATACTCCTCATGTAGAGCGAATCGAATCGCAGATTCTACTTCCGTCCAGCGGCACACATGCCGAAATCTTTCGCAGCTTCGACTGCCAGATCTATCCGAGACTTTTTATGGAGCAGGATTTGACGCAGAAGCCGGAGCGCAGAACTCTTCCGGTTCTTCCCAAAGAGCTCGAAATGCGGTCATGGAATGATTCGGACCTGATCCCAGCAGCTGAGCTGATTACGATGGCTTACAAAGACCACCTGGACAGCGTAATCAACGATCAATACTGCTCGGCAAATGGGTCTCTACGCTTTCTTCACAACGTAGTTCGCTTCCCTGGCTGCGGATTCTTTGAGCCTAAGGCCTCCCGCGTCCTCGTGCACCGGCACTCCGGAATGCTGGCGGGAATGCTGCTCTGCTCTCGTGTACGCGACGATGTGGGGCATGTAACCCAACTATGCATTCATCCGGCATATCGCAGCAGAGGACTGGCACGCATCATGTTGGAGGAGTCTGCCCGAGTACTTCGCAATCGTGGCTTCCAGGCGCGCTCTTTGACCGTCACCGAGGGAAATAACCGTGCAGTAGAGCTCTATCGTTTTGAGGGTTTCAGAACGATTCACACCTTCGACGCTGCGGTGTGGACGAGAGAGTAAGCAGCTAGGATCCGGTTAAGGTGGCTTTGCCACCGAGCAAACAACAAGCTAAAAAGCAGCCCAATGAAGAAAGCGTGGGAGTTTGGCTTGGGCGGCCAAAGCCGCCGCTATTCTCATCGTTAGCGATGAATGAAATACATTACCCAACTTACAACCAGCACAGACACAACAAACATGCTGAAGCAGTAAGCTCCGTAGCGAACCATTGCCTTGGGCGTCGAACGCTGCGTGATGCCGAAGACCACCGAGGCGAAAAGGGCAAACAACAGCACTGCCGAAAAATGAGATGGCGCGAAGGTCATGATTTCCTACCGATACGAAGATTGTGGGCATCGACTGCCGCAATAAAATTCAACAATCCCGCCACAACAATAAACTTGGTGCCGTAGTCCGCGGTTGTTACTTGAACAGCACTCTGTCCGAGTCCGGCCATCCGGCTTATCAGGAATAGAAGTCCTGTTCCTAAGTCGCCGAGCAGCCCCAACAGATCGAGAACATCGTTGGCGGAGGCATACAGCTTGCCCTGCATCATGAGGCCCAGGACAAACATGGCGGAAATAGAAATGAAAAGGAGTCCGCCGCGTATCCAGCGCTTCTGTAGCAGATGCCCCGCTCCCGGAATCAACCAGCCAAGGATCAGAGCCCCATATACGAAGCCTGTCTTGCCTGCCTCACCACGCGCTACTGTCTCTGTCTTTGAAACCATTGTCCTCTTGACTATACCAGCTAGATTCGGACCAACTCCGTTTGAATGCGTCCCGTTACCCGAGCTCCCCCTGGAGTCGTCATCATGTCGATTTCGGTACGAACACCGAATTCGGGGAGGTAGATACCAGGTTCCACCGAAAAGCACGTATTCGGCAGGATCTGCCTGATGTCGTGGGTCTCCAGATTATCCAGATTCGCCCCGCTGCCGTGAATCTCGGTCGCGATGTTGTGTCCCAACCTATGTGTGAAATAGGGGCCAAAACCTGCCTTCTGAATAACAGCTCTGGCTACATCGTCGACCTGCCATCCCTGAATGGCCTCTCCCTTAAGAAAGGCATTCTCGACAAATCGAACGGCAGAGTCACGCGCCTGACGAACGGTATCAAAAACCAATTGCTCCTTTTCCGTCGGCTCACGGCCAATTACGCCAGTCCAGGTGATGTCGTAATAACAGCTGCCCGGGATGTTTCTCTGTGCCCAAATATCAACCAGCAGGAAATCGCCCTCTCGGATAGTACGAGATTTTTCAGCCGTCGGTTCATAGTGAGAATCGGAGCTATTCTCATTGATGGAGACATTGGGGCCGTTCTCCCAAATGAGCTCCGCTCGGCGCATTGCTTCCTGGAACCAGACCACCATGTCGTGTTCCGTTACAGGAGTCGCCTGCCCGGATGCAGGACGAAGACGCCGCCCCAACTCCTTGAACCCTTCGGCAAGGATCTCGTCCAGGGCTCGTTGGGCCTCATAGTGACTGGCAACCTGAGCTTCGGTCAGTACCGCTTCGAACTGGCTGACCAGATCTGCGGAACTCACAATCTCTTTGCCCAAGCCCTTCAAGAACTCGACAGTACCGGCATCGACCATCGAAACGTACATGATCTCGTTCCGTGGCGAATATTGCATGGCAATTAGCTGCGATTTATCCAACATCGCATCCAGCCCTTGCGCCAACTCCTGCCAGGAAGAATAGACGCCTTTCGTACCCGGAAGCGTGTCCAAACGCGACTGCTCAATCCGGTGAACCAGCTTGCGAGGCTCCCCAACTGCTGGAATCAGATAAAACCAGCGCCGGGTAACATGCATGGACTCATCCAGTCCTAATACCCGATAAGCAATGGGATCGCGATGATGGTGATCGTAGAAGAGCCATCCGTCCAGGCCCTGTTCACGGAGTGCAACTTGAATCGCTTCGATGGTCATAAGTAACGAGGTTGATTGTAGTTCAGCTAAGAAGCGGTCAGCAAAAAACCGATCAGCTAAAGTCCTGCCAGCTGATACAGCGGTCAGCTACATTTTTCTCACGAATACGGGAAATTTCTTAAATACGCCCGATAACAATCGGAATCTTCTTCAGCAACACGCCAACACATCTCTTTCAGGCCAAATCTACTTTCAAAAAGTATTCGCAAATAGAAAGGGTGCCTGGCGTAGATTAATTCCGCCAAACACCCTCTTTACTAGTGAGTTTTACTGACCGGTTCTTAGCTGCTTTTACGCCGTTACCCCAGTTTCCGTAAGCGCGCCGAGATCCGTTGCCACCTTTTCGGAAGTGAAGGCTTCGATGGTGTCGCCAACCTTAAGATCTCCATAGTTGGAAATACCGATACCGCACTCCATTCCGTTTGTAACTTCCTTGGCATCGTCCTTAAAGCGCTTGAGCGAACCCAGCTTGCCTTTGAAGACCGGAGCGCCATCGCGAATTATACGAACTTCCGAATCGCGACGAATGACGCCGTCGGTTACGCGGCAACCAGCGATAGTGCCAACCTTCGGAATTTTGAAGATGTTGAGCACTTCGGCCCGACCAGCATAGGTTTCCTTGATGGTCGGTTCGAGCAGTCCCAGCATGGCGCGATGAATCTCGTCCTGCAGCTCATAGATGATCGAGTGTAGACGAATTTCGACGTTTTCCTGGTCGGCAAGCTCTGACGCCTTCCGCTCAGGCCGCACGTTGAAACCGATGATGATGGCATTCGAAGCAGAAGCCAGAAGCACGTCGCTCTCGGTAATTGCACCAACACCGGTGCGGATAACCTTGATGCGCACCTTCTCGGTAGACATCTTCTGCAGCGAATCCGCCAGCACTTCGACCGAACCTGTCACGTCGCCCTTCAGGATCAGCGGCAGTTCCTTTACGCCAGCTTGGCGAATCTGCTCTGCCAGTCCTTCCAACGAAACGCGAGAAGACTTGGCAAGCTGAGCTTCGCGCTCCTTCATCTTGCGGTACTGCGCAATCCCCTTTGCCTTGTCTCTATCGGAAACGACCAGCACGGTATCACCCGCATCCGGCATACCTTCCAAACCGAGAACTTCGACAGGAGTTGAAGGTCCAGCATCTTCTACTTGACGGCCACGGTCGTCGAACATAGCGCGAACCTTACCGAAGGTGTTTCCGACGATGTAGCTATCGCCAGACTTCATCGTTCCGTTCTGCACCAAAATAGTGGCAACAGCACCGCGACCACGATCCAACTTGGCTTCGAGTACAGTACCAACCGCCTTACGTCCCGGCGTTGCCTTCAGGTTCTGCATATCGGCAACCAGGCAGATCATTTCCAAAAGGAGATCGAGGTTAATCCGCTTCTTCGCCGAAACTTCAACGAAGACGGTACTTCCACCCCAAGCTTCAGGAACCAGTCCACGGTCACCCAACTGCTGTTTCACACGATCAGGCTGTGCTTCAGGCTTATCGATTTTGTTTACGGCTACGAGGATCGGAACATTTGCGGCCTTCGCGTGATCGATAGCTTCCAGAGTCTGAGGCATTACGCCGTCATCGGCAGCAACTACGACCACAACCAAGTCGGTTACCTTCGCACCGCGAGCACGCATGCGAGTGAAGGCTTCATGACCAGGAGTATCGAGGAAGACGATCTCGCGACCATGCGCAGGAGAACCTTCCTTGGAGAAACGAACCTTATAAGCACCGATGTGCTGGGTAATACCACCAGCTTCGCCTGCGGCTACATCCGTCTCGCGAATTGCATCCAAGAGCGACGTCTTACCGTGATCGACGTGTCCCATGACCGTCACAACAGGCGGACGTGGTACTTCGAGCTCGTCGATATTGTCGCTTTCGAGAATCTCTTCGATAGCCTCGTTGGCAATCTCTTCTTCGTAGCTGATGACCTTCGCTTCTGCACCAAACTGCCTGGAGACATCCTTCAGCAGCTCTGTATCCAGCGACTGGTTCACGGTAACGAAGACACCGCGCATCAAGAGTGTCGAGATCAGATCCTTACCGCGTACTCCCAGCTTCTCAGCCAGATCCTTTACGCTGGTACCTTCGGTCACCGTAATTTCACGAGTGATCGGCAAGGGCTGCTGCGGTACCGAACCACCAAAACGTGGCGGTGGTACAAAGCCCTTCATCGGACCTTCTTTAGTCTTCTCGTACTGCTGACGTCCACGCCCCTTTGCGGCAGCTCCACGTTGAGCACGAGGAGCATCGGTCGGAGGCGGCACCATACCAGCAGCTCCCATACCTGGGCGCGGACCGCCGAAACCTGGGCGTCCACCAAAACCCGGACGTCCACCGGGACCACCTGGACGAGGACCACCTGGACCACCAGCATTCCGCGTAGGATGCATGGGGCGACGACCACCTGGATACTGTCCTCCACCCTGCCCGCCACCTTGAGAGCGCTGACCACCTGGACCACCCTGAGGACGTCGATCAAAGATCGGCTTGCCACGCTGAATACCACCAGCGGGAGTCGGAGGCGTAGGGGGAGCAATCGGTTGCGGAGGCGCCGTGTAGACGGGACGAGGCCCAGTCTGCGGCATAATGACGCGCCGAGCAGGAGCACCCGGCTTCGGGGCTCCAGGTCCGAGATGAGTTGGCACATGCGGCGCATGAGGCGCATGTGCCGAAGCTGACGGGGTGATCGGAGTATGTGCGGCTGCAGCAGGAGTTACACCATGCTTGGCGGCCGGACCAGCAGCTGGAGCCGCAGGTGCCGTCGAAGCGGTGGGAACAGCTGCAACTGGAGCCGGAGAAGCAGGAGTTGTGGCCACTGGAGTAGGCATTGTCGACTCGGGCTTAATAGTCTGCTGAGGCGTTTCCTGCACTGTAGGAACAGTTGACGCAGGAGCAGGAGCAACAGCTACCGCCGTCTCTGCCGGTTTTGCTGGCACTGCCGCCACTACAGGGGCCGGAGGAGTAGCTACTGACTTTTGCTGAGTCTGCTGAGCTACCGGAGCATGAGGCGCTGCAGGTGTTGCCGGAACGTGCTTACGTGCTTCTGTCGAAGCAGGAGTATGACCAGCCGTCACCGGAGGCTTAGCTGCCACAGGTCCAACCGGGGGACGACCAGCGAGCGCAGCCGGAGGCGGCGCAATAATGTTCGGACCCTGCCGGGGCTGCGGAACAATTCTTCTGGGCTCAGGCTTGGCGGCCACATGCTGCTGCGGGGCGTGATGTGTGGTCGGAGTAGCCGGTGCATGCGGAGCATGTGGTGCATGCTGCTTCGGAGCCGAGGCTGACGGCGCTGCCGTAACAACGGGGCGCGTCGGAGCAGGTTCAGGGCGCTGAGGAGGAACTACCTTAACAGCAGATGCAGCTTCTTTGCGTGCTTGTATGGCCTTCAAAACATCTCCAGGTTTAGATACCTGTGACCAATCGATCTTGGGCTTGGTATCTACCTCATTCTTGGCCGCTTGTGGTCCATTCCCCGCACGTTCGCCACGTTGGAAATGGGAGCGCACACGCTCAGCCTCATCGCCTTCCAGAGAGCTTGAGTGTGTTTTGCCACCCTCGATTCCAAGCGTTGCGAGCACGTCAAGGATCTGTCTACTCTTTACTTCTAGTTCGCGTGCTAAATCGTTGATTCGAACTTTACTCATCCGCCCCTTTTTGGCACCTGCCCAAAGCCTTTAGCTTGTCATAGCTACCTCACGGCAGTGCATGGAAATCCAATCTTTATTATCCCCTGAAATCGCGCGCTGTGCGCTCATCGTTCGAGCTACAATCGCCATTTCAACCACGAGTTTCTTCGTCTTCAGTTGAACCTTCGGTGGTAATTCCCGAATGTTCGTCTGCTAAATCCCGACCACGGCTGCGAGTTGGAAGCTCGCCAACGACGGAATCGCCTTCACCCTTTTCACCAGGGACTTCTGCTTCTTCCGCCAATTCTTCTTCCAAACCCTCTGCCTCAGCCACAACCTGATCACTAATAACCTGGCCACCGACACTTGAGTTCACAACACCCTCATCCCCGGAGTGTGGTCCCGCCTCGGTGATCTCCTGCAGCAGAGCGGACGAATTATCGTCATCGACAATTCCCGAACCATCTTTGGAAGCAGGAAGTTCGTCGGTCTGCGCCAGCCCGGTTACAGCCTCGTCCCGAGAAGCATTATCAGCAGAAGAAGCACGTGCTTCGCCCTCTTCATACTGACCAAAATAGTGCCGCACAGCTACGCTGATCTTCTCTAAAGTCTTTTCGCCGATGCCAGGGACTTCCTCCAGCTGTTCCGGCGTCATGTCGGCCAGTGCCTCTACGGTTGTCACACCTGCCGCCACTAACTTTTGGATGATGGTCTCGCCCAGTTCGGCTACACGTTCGATTGGTGTAGTCGGCCCACCGGACATGGCCTGCATCTGCTGTTCGACTTCCTGACGCTTCTCTTCTTCGCTCTTGATATCGATCTTCCAGCTCAGCAGTTTGGCAGCCAGACGAACATTCTGGCCCTTCTTGCCAATTGCCAGGGAAAGCTGCGTATCGTCAACAATTACTTCGAGTTGCTTCTCCGCCAAGTCGGTAATACTCACCCGGCTGACTTTGGCAGGCTGCAAAGCCTTCTCGGCAAAGGTCGTGATCTCTTCGCTGTACTCGATAATGTCAATCTTTTCACCACGAAGCTCGCGAATGATGGACTGTACCCGCATGCCCTTCATTCCAACGCAAGCCCCGACCGGATCGACATCCTTATCGCGGGACATGACAGCTATCTTGGTACGCTCACCCGCTTCACGAGCAATGGCACGAATAAGAACGGTGCCATCGTAGATCTCAGGAACTTCGCTCTGAAATAGATTCTGCACCAATTCTGGCGCTGCGCGCGAAACAATTACTTGAGGGCCCTTCGCGGCGCGATCTACACGCAATAAAACTACCCGGACACGCTCGCCAACAGCAAATTGTTCCAACCGCGACTGTTCGCGACGAGGCATTCTGGCTTCGGCCTTCCCCAGGTCAAAGATGATGTCTTGCGGTTCAATCCGCTTGACCGTCGCATTGATCACTTCGTTAATGCGATGGTTGTACTCATTGAAAACCGTATCCCGCTCGGCTTCCCGTACCTTCTGGAAGATCACCTGCTTAGCCATTTGTGCCGCAATACGGCCAAGCACATCCGTTGGTTTGTAATAACGGATCTCGCCCCCGACTTCAACCTCAGGGACCAGAGCACGAGCCTCATCTAGAGCAATTTGATTCAGCGGATCCTCGATTTGATCCGCAGCTTCGACAACGGTCTTGTAGATGTAAGCCCGGATTTCTCCCGTTTCCCGATCGAGCTCTGCACGCATGTTCTCTTGCGTCTTGTAGTACTTACGGGTAGCTAGTGCGATTGCGTCCTCGACGGCGGCGACAACAATCTCCGGCTCAATGCCTTTTTCGCGGCTCAGTGTCTCAATACTTTGATACAAAGGGCTTGCCATAAACTCGTCTCTCACGCGGCTGGATGCCGCCGTCATGTCTGATTGCTGCCATTCCGCAGCTTCGCACAGACATACTCCTAAACTCTCTTAGTTCAGATGCGATCTATTCCAGAGCTTCTACTGTCTAAACTTCCGGAATCAGTTGTGCTTTAGCAATATTGGCCAATTCAATGGTTACGGCTTGTACCTTGGCTTTTTTCGCCTTGCCCTTCTGCTTGGTCGCAGTTAAATCCAGCGTTACTGCCGTATCCCCAACAATTGAAAGCCTTCCCTGCCAGTACCGATTCCCGTCGATGGGTTCGACGGTTTCTACCTTGGCCAAACTACCACTGAAACGATGGAAATCATCTCTTTTGAACAGCTTGCGATCAAGCCCCGGAGAGGAGACTTCCAGGGTGTAAGCCGCTCCCGAAATTAGATCCTCGACGTCGAGAACCGTTCCAAAATCCCGGCTAAAGGCTTCGCAATCCTCGTGAGTAACCCCGGAAAGCTGGTCCATATTGATCTCGCCGCTGGAAAAGCGTTCGGGAAATTCCTCATTGCTCCCAGCCTGAATCTGAGCCTTCAGTTGCGCACGGCCTTCCTCGTTCTTTTCGATGAAAACCCGCAACACTCGGCCTTTGTTGCCGCCCATATACTCCAACTCGACAACTTCTAGTCCATGGGAGGCAGCTACGCGGTCGGCGGTGGTACGAATTTGTTCCAGATCTACAGCCATTCTGCCGTTCAGTTCTGCAGTTTTGATCGTGCGGCAACAAATTTTGCCGCAAAGAAAAAGTGGGCGTTAGCCCACTCATCTCTCCGCGTCAACGCATACATTGATCGCGGACAAACTCGTCTGCTCAATTAGAATACGGCGATTTCAAGTCAAATTCAATAGCGGAGGGCTGGGGAGGCAAAAGAGAGAAGTCTCAGCCTGTGGCACGCCATACCTGCGAGCACCTTCTCTTCTACCAATATGAATAGCCGGGAGATAAATGTCCCAAACCGCCAATCCATTCCTGGCAGAAACGGAATATTGACCCATGCGAGTCCCACACTGCTTGCCGAATCCTCTACAATTGCAAAAAGCCTGCCTCATTTGCTGAGTTTCAACCTGCAGCATCGGCTTTTCTTTATTTACTACCATGATTGTGAATCCCTTGCCGGAAGCTCTTACTTTTGATGACGTTTTGTTAGCGCCTGCCTACAGTGAAGTTGTTCCTACTCAGGTCAGTACGCAAACCCAGCTCACCCGCACAATTACTCTGAACACCCCTCTTTTGTCTGCTGCAATGGACACAGTTACCGAGTCGCGTTTAGCTATCGCGATGGCACAGCTGGGAGGTATCGGTATCATCCATCGCAATCTGACGATGGAGCAACAGGCCGGTGAAGTCGACAAGGTAAAGCGTTCGGAGAGTGGCATGATCGTCGACCCTGTCACGATCCACCCGGACCGCCCCATTGCCGACGCACTCGAAGTGATGCGCCGCTACAAGATCTCTGGAGTTCCGGTTACCAAAAACAAAAAGCTGGTTGGCATTTTGACCAACCGCGACTTGCGCTTCGAAACTCGTACCGATATCCCGATTGTCGACGTGATGACGAAGGAAAACCTTATCACCGTCCCAGTTGGAACCACCCTCGAAGACGCCGAAAAGATCCTTCATAAACACCGTGTAGAAAAGCTCCTGGTAGTCAACGACGCTTACGAGCTCAAAGGTCTTATCACGGTTAAAGATATCCAGAAGAAACTCAAGTACCCCAATGCCTGCAAAGATGAGCAGGGTCGCCTCCGTGTCGGGGGAGCCATTGGAGCTACAGGCGACTTCCTGGAGCGTGCCGAAGAGTTGGTTCGCAACCGTGTCGATGCATTGGCAATCGACTCAGCCCATGGACACTCCTCACGTGTTCTCGATGCCATACGCGCTGTAAAGAAGCGCTTCCCCGAGGTTTCACTTTTGGCCGGCAACGTCGCGACTTATGAAGGAGCGATGGCACTGATTGATGCTGGTGCAGATGCAATCAAGGTAGGAATCGGCCCTGGATCTATCTGCACAACCCGCATGGTTACCGGTGCAGGGATGCCGCAGATTACAGCGATCTCGGAAGCCTATCGTGCAGCCAGCCAACACAACGTCACCGTAATCGCCGATGGCGGAATCAAGTTCTCGGGAGACATCACCAAAGCAGTTGCAGCTGGAGCCGGAGCAGTGATGATCGGTTCGCTCTTTGCCGGTGTGGACGAGAGTCCGGGCGAAACCATTCTCTATCAAGGCCGTTCCTTTAAGGCCTACAGAGGCATGGGTTCTCTTTCCGCCATGGCACAAGGCTCAGGAGAGCGGTACTTCCAAGGTAAGGAAGACATGGACGTCGCCGATGTCAGCAGCGAAGGTGTCGTTAATCGGGAACGTAATGGACAGAACCGCCTGGCAAAATTCGTTCCGGAAGGAATCGAAGGCAGAGTTCCCTATCGTGGACCGCTCGAAGCAATGATCTATCAGCTCGTTGGAGGTTTGCGCTCCGGTATGGGCTACGTCGGTTGTGGTTCGATTCGCGAACTGCACGAGAAAGCTCGTTTTGTGCGTATCTCGAATGCAGGTCTTCGCGAAAGCCACGTTCACGACGTCATCATCACCCGGGAAGCACCTAACTATCATGTTGAGTAATCTCCGCGGCTGGCCCCGCCTGCTGTATATCTGGGCACCGGCCTTCCTCGGTGTCGGTATCATCGCGCTGGAGTCAACCGTTATGATGGGCGCCGCAGAGACCTCCGGGCCTCTGCGGAGGGTTTGGGAATTTCTCTTCGGATCTGTCTCGGATGGAAGGTGGGAGCTCGTCCACCACTACATCCGAAAGGCAGGCCACTTCACTGGATATGGCCTGGTCAGTGCTCTCTTCTTTCGTGCCTGGTATCTCTCGATGCCACTTCGCACAAAGGGCTCCAGACGTTTTCGCGCTTGTGTTTACGCGCTGATGACCACAGCTCTTCTGGCAAGCTCCGATGAATATCACCAGGGCCTGATTCCGGGTAGAACGAGCTCTCCTCATGACGTCATCATCGACATGAGCGGTGCATTAGCGACACAACTTGTCTTGTTGTTTTTCCTTATCTGGATATCCCGCATCAACAACCCCTCTAATTGGAAGGGCACACCGATGCTGACAGCACGACAGTAATAAGAGCAATAGCTTACAAAGTGCAAAAGTACAAAGAAAGGGCACAGCTGATGCTGTGCCCTTTCTTTATAAGTTGTATCGACTCCTTACAGCTCAGGATACTTACTGCGAAGCACAATAAATCGCATGGGGGTCTGCATGTCTCCAATGAACATAGTTACGGAGTAAGGCCCACCCGCCGCAATAGATCTCCGAAGCGTGGATCGGAACGCAGCGGATCCACGCAAGGATCAATCTTGAGATAAACGAGTCCCACATCATGAGCCGCATAAGACTCTTCGAGCCACTTGAAGGCTTCTTCTTTCTTCCCCATTCCGGCATAAACCAGGGCAATTTCGTATCGTCCCACACCACTCTTATTCACATGCTCTTGTAACTGTGAAATTGTCTTTTGAGCCGCATCGACTCGACCAGAACGAGCGTAGGCATTTCCTAAATGCCCTAGCGAATAAGGGCCATCGCCCGACTTAAGAAATTCGGTAATGGATTCTGCATACATCCCCTTCTCCGCATAGATATCGCCCAGCAGGAAACTCCAGTCAGGCGGATCTATTTTCAAATCCCGAACAGTCCGTGTCACAGCCAGTGCACGATCATACTGGCGCGCAAAATAGTAGATGAACCCTTCGGCGTGGAAGGTACTTCCCGAGACAGGATCAAGGCTGACGCCTCGCTCCATCTCGGCCATCGCTTCTTTTAATTGCCCCACTCTGACCAGATAAAAAGCATATTTCTTATGAATCGAAGCTGAACTTGGATCGAGCCCCAAAGCTCGATGAAACTCGGTCTGAGCGGTCTGCCAGTCCCAGTCGAGAGTCATTGCTGTATTTGCCAGCTCAGCATGTCCCTCAGACAAGGAGTCATCCAACTCGATAGCTTTGAGGGCTTCAGCCTTCTGCTTCATAAAGGCTTCGCGGTAAGGAATCCGTCCCGATTCCCCCAGGCGTCCATAACTGCTGGCTAAAGATGCATGGGTTGGAGCATAATTCGGATCCTTTGCCAAAGCTTTCAGGAAGAACCCAATGGCATCCGTGCAGTCATCCTTATTCAGATGAAGAATGCCCTGCAAATATAGGTCCTGAGCCTCGGGATCAATCTGATGCTTACGCGTAAGACGAGCCTGCTCCTGAGGAGTAATTTCGCTGCTTATCTCTTCCGCAATCGCCTTTGCGACCTCGCCCTGCCAGGTAAGGGAACTGGGTAGATCCCGGACATAGGTATGGGCCCAGATAGGACGGTCCGTTCTGGCATCGATCAGCTGAACGCTGATGCGTACCTGATTCCCTTCCCGGAGTACGCCTCCTTCAACGACCTTATCTACTGATAGTTCCCGCGCAATCTCCGGCAACCGCTTCTTCGTGCCCTTATAGCTCATTGAAGAAGTCATGGAAATCACCCGTAACGTAGAAACCTGCCCCAGATCGTTGATTAACTCTTCCGTCATTCCATCAGCAAAATAATCCTGAGAAGGGATTCCGGAGAGGTTCTCGAGAGGCAAAACTGCAACCGAATGAACTTCTCGGCGATCTGCCAGCCGACCGAACCATTTCCTATAACTCACCCCAGCGATAATGGCCAGCAGCACTACTGAAAGCAGAGCCAGTGCTAGAACATGCCACCGCCGAAACACCAGCCCCTTTGCCGGAGCCACTTGAATTGAGGCAGATTCTTCCTCCGTTGGAGTCGAGACCGGCGGCACTTCTTGGACGTCAGGATCAGCAGCCGGAAGACTTGAAGAAGATTCCGGCAGAGGAGACTCAACCTCCTGTACGGCGAAATGGAACTTTGGAACGTAAGATCCGCTTGGAAGCTCGATACGAATAGCAGACTTTTCTTTTGCGTCGCTATAGAACTGGGCTAACTTCTTTCGAGCCTCGCTTGCCCTCACGCGAACGACGGAATCACTGCCGGTGTCGTAATCGACAGGACGCCCGAAGAGTTCGGCGCCAATCATTCGCTCTCTCAGACTATCGATTTCTCCATCAAGAGCATGGCGAACAACTAACTGGAGGAAATCCCTGGTTCGCTTACTTCCCGCAAAGGCATGACTCGCCAGGACATCTTCAAGATGCCGGCGTATCAGCGCGATCTGTTCCGGACTGAACATCTCCGGTTCACAAACCTCAGGTGGACTCGCAATAGACATTCGCGTCCGAAAATCCTCTAAAGCCGGGAATTATCTGGCGTTGGCTCGAAGTGGGATTTTACCTCTCCGAGATATCCGCTGAAAACACAGGAGTTATCCCTGCCTTTTCTAAAAATTTGTCTATTCCGAAGAGCTTTTTTATCAACAACATAGCCGCAGCTTGATCTGAAAACATTTTCTACAGAGGCCTCATATTCTTTCCAGGTTGACCAGAAGACAGAGGGTTCTCTCTAAAGTGGAATACCTGCTCAAAGCACCTCATAACGGGCCCCTTAACGGGCATAGGCACTATTGCTAATGAATATATAAATCACATAATGACAACTAATTACAGGATTTAACGTCCATAAAAACCGTAAATAGCGTTGTAGCTCTCGAGTTTTGCTGATGGAATCCCCACGACTTGCAGTTAAGCCAGATTTTGTTTTATAGCAAACGATTTCTTACATAACAGGCTAAGGACAAAGGACTCTGCTGCCAATCCAGACTTCACCCGATCAATAACGAAGGCTCTGCCAGGCAACGAGACTGAGTACCCCCAAGGTCAAAAGTTGGAAGGTCGCTAAATGATGAAAACTAGAAAACAGCTAGGCAGTAAGGCGCAACATTTACTGTTGTGCCTACTTTTCTTTATTGGGATGCCAGTGCTACTTATGCAGCAGATTTCTGCGCAGGTCAGCCAGGGCGCAATTTCAGGAACCGTACAGGACGCCACGGGAGCCGTCATTCCCAATACACAGTTAATGATCACCAATACGGAAACTGGTGTGAACTACAAGGCAGTCTCCAATAGTGCTGGAGGCTTTCATTTCCCGAACCTGAATATCGGTAGCTACAAGCTGGTCGCCTCTTTAGAGGGATTCAAGACCGCCGAAATTCAGCACGTCACGGTTCTGGTTGGAACCACAACCACAATTCCTGTGACCCTCGAGCTGGGAAACGTATCGGAAACCATCACGGTCCAGGCTGACAGTCTTGCTATAAACACTGAATCTTCTGAAATTGCGGGAGTCATCACCCCTAAGCAGGCTCTGGATCTTCCCCTTAATCTCAATGGCAGCGTCGTAAGTGGAATGCGTTCTCCTGAAGCCTTCGTATTCTTGCTTCCTGGTACTGCGGGACCCGGAACGGCCAACGGACAAGGCGGCACCTGGGAATCGAAGATCAACGGCGGACAGAATTACTCAACCGAAGTTCTTCTGGACGGAGTCAGCATGTACCGTTCTGAGAATGGATCTTCGTTTGACGAAACGGCACCCTCTGTTGAAGCTATCTCGGAATTTAAAGTGAGCGTCTCTTCGGTTCCTGCGGAATCGGGCCGTACTACTGGTGGTATCGAGAGCTTCAACACAAAAGGCGGATCTAATCTTTATCACGGCACCGTATACGAGTTGTTCAAGAACCGCGTTCTGAACGCAAATAACTGGGGACGCAATCTCTATCGTTCTCGCGCTACCACTGCAGCGGGCAAAAAGCAGTGGGGGCGGGAGCCAGACGAGAAAAACGATTATGGCTTAAATCTTGGAGGACCAATCCGTCTTCCCAAGATTTACGACGGACACGACAAGTCTTTCTTCTTCTTTTCCTGGGAACAATATCGCAAGAATACAGGCGTAACGAGCAATCAGACGGTTCCTACTGCTGCGGAGCGAACCGGTGATTTCAGCGCCCGTTTGACATCCACAGTGAAAGAAGCAAGTAATCCCTGTGACGGAACTCCCGTTTACGCTGGACAGATTTTCGATCCACGCACGACAAAGACTCTGTCTAACGGAACCATTTGCCGTACGGCATTTCCTGGAAACAAAATCAATCTTTCATCGTTTGCCATCGATAGCGCTACCCAGAAAATCATCAACAACATTGCGGCATACTATCCGGCGCCAACAAATTCGTCCCTTACAAATAACTTCGTTACAACACTCAGCTACCCCACGCTCGATACGACCTACACTTTCCGCATCGATCACAACATCAGCGAAAAGCAGCGCTTCTTCTTTACCTACAGTTCACGCGATAACGAGCGGAAATCCGTCGATCCCTGGCTTCCGAATGCAGCCGGAGAGGGACGAGACCAGAGCTTCATCACACACTACATTCGCTTCGGTCACGATTACACTTTGACCCCGAATCTCTTGAATCACCTCACCTTGGGCTATAACCGGACCAACAGCGGAAATTACGACACAGGCGTGACTTCCGGCAAAAACTGGAACTCTCTCCTGGGTATCAATGGTGCTACTGGAAAGAACTTCCCGTATTTCTATATTGCGGGATATGCAGGATTGGGAGGAACCGTCGACGGAGATGCAATTGATAACGGTTATCGCGTCAACGATACAGTAACTTGGATCAAGGGACGCCACACCGTTAAATTTGGCGTGGATTATCGGTACCAGGTCTTCACACCGATTACTCACAGCCAAGAGTCGGGTCGAATCGACTTCAATTTGCTTACAACTGCTGCCGACGTCAACACAAATGGAGTGACCGGCAATGGCTTTGCCAGTTTGCTCTTGGGTACGCCCGGTTATGCGGCTTTGAGCTCGTATGCCAGCCAACCGAAGTGGCTCTCCTCATACTATGCGATCTTCCTACAGGACTCGTTTAAAGTCCGTCCATCCCTGACGTTGAATTATGGTCTGCGTTGGGATGTGGATATTCCGCGTCGAGAGGCACATGACAATACCTCTAACTTAAGCCTTACAACACCAAACCCCAGTGCTGACGGACTTCCTGGGGCACTCGTATTCGCAGGAAAGGGTACTGGAAGAACAGGAAAGACCAATGAACGCTGGGCCGACACCTGGTCTAAGGACTTTGGGCCACGCGTAGGTTTTGTCTGGTCTCCTTCCTCCAAAAACAATACCTTCTCTCTTGCCGGCGAGTATGGCATCTTGTATTCGGCTCTGCAGTATGCCGACTACGGAGGCGCGATGCGCCAGGGCTTCGAAACCGATCCCACCTGGGTTAGTTCGAACGGCTTGGATCCGGTCCTCACGCTCGCCTCTGGATTCCCCAATTACACCAAGCCTCCAGTACTGAATGCCTCTCTATCCAACTTCGGAGGATATCCTGCCAATGCCTTTATTGGGGGTGCGCATGGCCGTCCGGCAATGGTACAGAACTATAGCCTGGAACTTCAGCAGCAGATTGTGCCTGACCTTATCTTCAGCATGGCCTACGTTGGGTCTCGCGGCCGTCATCTCCGTTCTACGTTCGATGCTACAAACTCCATCAGTCTGGATAAGTTCGGACTGGGTAGCCTGCTGAACAAGACTGTTGATTCTACAGACGCCAAAGCTGCAAATATCAAAGTCCCGTTCAGCTCCTTCCCGACTGGATATACGGTTGGTCAGGCGCTTCGTCCTTATCCTCAGTTCTATGCACTTAACAGTGACTGCTGTCTGGAGAATCGTGGCAGCTCTGACTACAACTCCATGCAGCTCTCATTGCAACGTCGTTCTCGCAATGGAATGACCTTGCAGGCCTCTTACACCTGGTCAAAGACGATGACAAATGCAGATTCTGCTGTCCCCTATTTCTCAGCTTCCAACGGCGGCGGCCAGATTCAGAATGTCTTCAATACCCGTGCAGAGCGTTTTATCAGCAATCAGGACCTGACGAATAACTTCGTCGTGGGGTATACCTACGAACTACCTTTCGGGAAGAACAAGCACTTCCTCAGCAAGGGTGGCCTTACAGATGTCTTCGTTGGAGGATGGCAGATCGGTGGCGTCCAGCGTTATATGTCTGGTCAACCGATTTCTTTCTACGCAGCCACGGGGGTTCCAGGATACGACGGAGCAATTCGTTATCAGCGCGTTCCCGGCCAGCAATTGCTTAGCAAGTGGGCACGAGATGGGAAATTTAACCCGGCTCTACAGCCAGCAACCTGGGGTGGAACAGATGTCTATGATGCCACGACGAACCCTGAACCTTACCGCTACTTTAACTATGCAGCTCTAGTCGATCCCAATACGACCGATGCGGTTGCAAAACGTGGCTCCTATAGCTTCGGGAATATGGCGCGGACGACTGACGAGATTCGTACGAACCGCTATCTCTCTGAAGATCTCAGCATAATTAAAAGAACTCATATTACAGAGAAGATCTCGTTCCGTTTTGAAGTTGATCTAATCGACATCTTCAATCGGCATATCTTCAACCGTGCAAACTCTGGTGGTCCTAATGATCTGAATAGCTTTGGCTATCTTGATCCAACTGCGACCATCGTCGGACCACGTCAAGGTCAGGTCTTAGCGAAATTCGAGTTCTAACAATGGTTCACTCGGGGCGTACAGCTAAGAGCTGTGCGCCCGTTTTCATCATCTCTTCAATACACCCAGTTGAAACCCTAGCCTAGCCTCAGCCTCAACAGTAAAACCGACGAAGTATCGCCCGGCTATCGAATTGATACCTTGACGCGATCCCGCCTTAGCAACGATTCGTATCATTCGTGAGCAAAGAGAGAGTACCGGAAGCTTCTCTCTAGACCTCAAGCGAGCTAGGCTCACGAAGAGAAAACAATACAGTTGAAGCAAAAAAGGAAGGGCGCACGCTCCTTAGAAGGAGTGTGCGCCCGAGAATGCTATTTGAAGTCTAGATGACTTAGGCTTGCTGTTCGCCGCCTTCAGGAGCCTCGGCCTGCTGCTCGGCAAGAGCCTTCTGCATCTCCTCACGCTTCTTGGCGCGAGCGTCTGCACGCTTCTGACGCTTCTCATCGAGAATCGCCTCTGCTCCGAGCAGTTCGATGAAGGCCTTCTCGCCACCATCGCCCTTGCGGAAGCCGGTGCGAACGATGCGGAGATAGCCACCATTGCGCTCTCCATAACGAGGAGCAACGGTATCAAACAAACGGGTCACAGCCTCACGCGTCTGCAAATACGACAAAGCCTGACGCCGCGAATGCAGATCGCCCTTTTTGCCTAGCGTGATGAGCTTTTCTACGTGTGGACGAGCCGCCTTCGCTTTGACGACGGTCGTTTCCACCCGGTCTTCAAGAAGAATGGACGTAACCAGATTGCGCAGAAGCGCACGGCGATGGCTGGTATTGCGTCCTAATTTATATCCTGCATTCCGATGGCGCATGTTGCATCTCTCTTTACTGGTAACCGCAATCCCTGCGGTTGCATACTCTAGCTTTTCTTGTCGCTGCAGCAACCCTTAACGAACAGGGTTGCTGCAGAATCTCTTAAGTCGTTCCTGAAAGAACTAGAAGTTCTCCGTCTCGCCGGGGAGCGGTGCATCCAGAGGCTCAAGGCTGTCGTCCTCATCCTCGTCGAAGCGGCTGTAGTTGGCGGCCAAAGTGGCAGCCGGCAGCACGCTGGTCGGGCCGGGGACGGCATTCCCGTTCTCGTCGATGCGCATACCGAGCGATAATCCCATCTGAGCGAGAATTTCCTTGATCTCGTTCAGGCTCTTGCGACCGAAGTTCTTCGTCTTCAGCATCTCGGCTTCGGTCTTTTGGACCAGCTCGCCGATCGTCTGAATATTTGCGTTCTTCAAGCAGTTGTAGCTGCGAACAGACAGCTCCAGCTCCTCAACCGAACGGTTCAAATTCTCATTCCGCAGCTGCATGCGGTTTTCATCCACCGCACCTTCGGTCTCGATCTCTTCCTCAAAGTTGATGAAGATACTCATGTGATCTTTCAGCAACTTTGCTGCGAGTCCGATTGCATCCGCCGGCAGAACTGCACCGTTGGTCCAAACTTCCAGGCTCAACTTGTCATAGTCGGTGATCTGACCAAGACGAGCAGCCTCTACTGTGTAGTTCACCTTCCGGACAGGAGAGTGAACCGAGTCGACAGGGATAAAACCAATTCCGAGATCGGAGTCGAAGTTCTTGTCGGCAGAGATGTAACCACGGCCGCGCTTTAAGCGCATTTCCATGTCCAACTTGCCGCCTTCGCTCACGGTTGCGATATAGACGTCTTTATCGAGAATCTCAACGTCGCCGTCAGCTTCAATCATTCCTGACGTAATTACACCCGGCTGCTCTGCGTGCAGATAAAGAGCCTTTGGACCCTCACCATTCAATTTGAATGGAATCTGCTTCAAGTTCAGAATGATGTCGGTTGCGTCCTCGACCACTCCAGTGATCGATTGGAACTCGTGCAACACACCCTCAATCTTTACAGCGGTTACGGCTGCACCCTCAATGGAGGACAGCAGTGTACGCCGCAGGGCGTTGCCAATTGTCGTACCAAAACCACGCTCAAAAGGTTGGGCACTGAATTTGCCGTACTTATCAGTCAGTGTCTCGGTCTCGACTGCCAAACGTTTCGGTTTTTGAAATCCTCTCCAAAGCATACGTATCGCTCTCTCTGTGCAGCTAGCGCCGCGAAGCATTCTGCAACGGCTGCACGCGTTTCTCCCTTATGTATTTTGTTCCCTACGCAATGCGTAGTACTGCTTTCATCTTCAAGCCTCCACATCAAACCAACAAGGCTAGATGTGGAGACCGAAGGTCTTTCTTAACTTCTCTGGCTGCCCGCTTTTTAGCTAACCGGACTTTAGCCGCCCGGCTCTTGGCTATCAGCTTTTTAGCTACCAGCTTACTTGCTGTAAAGTTCGACGATCAGCTGCTCGTTGACCGGCAGGTTGATGTCCTCGCGCTTCGGCAAGGCCAGAACCTTTCCGGAAAGATTGTTGTGATCGACAGACAGCCAAGTGGGTGCCGGTTGACCGCTGGCAAAGTCGCGAGAGGTCTCGAGAATAATCAACTTCTTCGAACCCTCACGAATGCGGATCTCGTCTCCGACATGAACCTGATAGGAAGGGATGTTCACCTTGCGGCCATTCACTTCAACGTGTCCGTGACGAACTACCTGGCGGGCCTGACGACGCGACATGGCAAAGCCAAGGCGATAGGCCACATTGTCCAGACGGCGCTCCAATTGCTGCAACAGCAACTCACCGGTAACGCCGGTAGCGCGGCTGGCTTTCTCGTAGTACTCACGGAACTGCCCTTCCAGGGCAAAGTAGATACGTTTTGCCTTCTGCTTTTCACGAAGCTGCAGACCGTAACCAACGATCTTTGCCTTGCGATCACGGCCGTGCTGGCCGGGGGCAAAATTGCGCTTTTCGATGGGGCACTTGTCGGTAAAACACTTAGCGCCCTTCAGAAAAAGCTTGGTGCCTTCGCGACGGCAAAGGCGGCAGACTGCTCCTGTATAACGTGCCACTTATTTCTCCTTGAACTACGGAGGACGACCGGTTTACGGGGGGCTCCCCTTCGTCCCAGTCCCTCAAAGTTCAGCTTTCAGCTATCCGCAACTACTACTTGCTTCTAGCTATTCATTAACTCTTGAGCATAGCTGACTTCGATCAGCAGATGCTGCAATAGCCGCTAACCCAAAGGGCTAGCGGCTAAAGACTATAGTTACACTCTGCGACGCTTCGGCGGACGGCAGCCGTTGTGCGGAATCGGGGTAACGTCACGGATTGAGCGGACTTCAAGACCAGCCGCTGCCAATGCACGGACGGCCGACTCACGACCGGAACCGGGACCGCTGACGCGAACATCTACCGAGCGCAGACCATGATCACGTGCCATATTGGCCGCATTCACTGCTGCCTGCTGAGCGGCAAATGGAGTACCCTTACGCGACCCGCGGAAGCCGAGCGAACCCGAACTCTTCCAGGAGAGCGTATTGCCCTGCCCATCCGTAATGGTCACGATAGTATTGTTGAACGAAGCCTGAATGTGCACCAAACCGTAAGGCACATTCTTGCGTTCGCGCTTCTTGAACTTTTTGTTCTTGGCGGCCTTTCCGGCAGCGCCGCTCTGCTGTGGTTTTGCCATTAGGTCTTAGACGTCGCTTTCTTTTTGTTCGCTACCGTACCCTTACGGGGTCCCTTACGGGTGCGGGCATTGGTGTGGGTGCGCTGTCCCCGAACCGGGAGGCTGCGCCTGTGACGTGTGCCGCGATAGCTCTGAATGTCGATGAGGCGCTTGATGTGCATCGAGACGTCTTTACGTAGATCGCCTTCGACGGATCCCTCTTCCTCAATGACCTGACGAATGCGGTTTACCTCGTCTTCGCCAAGATCCTGGATCTTCTTTAAAGGGTCAACAGACGCCTTCTCCAGGATGCGTAGCGCACGGGGATTGCCGATTCCGAATATGTATGTAAGCGCGATCCGGGCCTGCTTGTTGCGGGGCAGATCGACGCCAGCAATACGTGCCATGCTTATCCTTAGCTTATTGCCCGCAGAACTTGCGTTCTGTGGCGGTTATACAACTCCAGCTTCACCGGAGCTGCCGTTTGGAATGGAATCAGGGTTCATCGCAAGCCTTTCCCGGCTAACTCGCCCTGCCTGAACCTCTCGGTTCAAGAACTCCACTCACTTTAGGAACATTCAAAGCAATATGCTCTGAATACCGGAACGCCGGGACTTAACCCTGGCGCTGCTTGTGCTTGGCGTTCTCACAGATCACCCGCACTACTCCGCGGCGGTGAATCACCTTGCACTTATCGCAAATCTTCTTAACTGATGCCCGAACCTTCATTTTCCTTCTTCCTGCTTCCCAGCTGGCGGCTTATTTATAACGGTAAACAATCCGCCCGCGCTTTAGATCGTACGGGCTTAACTCGACTGCTACCCTGTCCCCAGGGAGAATACGGATAAAATTTTTCCGCATTCGGCCCGAGACATGCGCCAGCACTTCGTGCCCGTTCTCGAGCTTTACCCTGAACATCGCATTCGGCAAGGTCTCAGAGACCGTTGCCATTACCTCAATTGCGTCTTCCTTCGACAATCAGTGTCCTGTTCCCGCCGGCAATCCGGCTTGCCTGTTGTCGGCCTGTGCGGCTGCACCGGCCAGACCAGTTACTCGGTCAAAATCCTTGCACCGGTTGCCGTTACGGCTACCGTGTGCTCAAAATGGGCGCTCATACTACCGTCTTCGGTTACAGCAGTCCAGCCGTCTTCCAATACCTCAACGCCTGGTTTTCCGGCATTCACCATCGGCTCGATGGCAATCACCATACCTTCGCGTAACTTCAGGCCATGACCACGGCGACCGTAATTCGGCACCTGGGGATCTTCATGCATATGAGTTCCGATTCCATGTCCTACGAAATCGCGAACAATGCTAAACCCTTCTGCTTCAACCACTTCCTGAACAGCTGCGCCGATATCTCCCAGCGTCGCCCCCGGCTTTACTTCCTGGATCGCCCGGTCCAGCGATGCCTTGGTCACATCCAGCAGATGCTGTGTTTTGGGAGCGATCTTATTCCCCACCGGAACTGTGATCGCCGAATCGCCATAGTAGCCATCGATCACTACTCCAAAGTCAAGCGAGACGATATCTCCCTCATGCAAAACGCGTTTTGCCGATGGAATTCCATGAACAACTTCCTTATTCACAGAAGCACACAACACGCATGGATATCCGTGATATCCCTTAAAAGCGGGAATCGCCTTCAATTCCGCTGTCTTTTGTGCGGCTGCCTTTTCCAGGTCTAACGTAGTAATACCCGGCTTTACAACCGTACGTAAATGCTCCAAAACTTCTCGTACTACCGAGCCAGCGCGCCTCATTTTTTCAATCTCTTGAGGCGTCTTAATGACTACTGCCACGGGTTCCTACTTTCTCAACCGCTCTAAAGCGATCTTTATCCCGGCGAATACCTCCGCAACGGGCTGCTCACCATCGACTTCTTCAAACCGCCCTAACGCACGATAGTGTTCTACGACAGGAGCCGTAAGAGCCTCATAGGTGCGCATGCGCTCCTCGAAGACCTTCTCAGTATCGTCCGCACGTTGAGCCAGCTCTGTTCCGTCTACGTCACACCGCATATCCGTACACGGTGGCTGGAAGTAGATGTTATAAATCCGCTGACAGGTAGGACAGTTACGCCGTCCGGTAATACGGCGCAGAAGTTGAGTATACCCAACCCGGATACTCACGGCAACCACTGGCCGGCCACCAGCCTCGGAGGCGAGACGCTCATCCAACCATTTGGCCTGCGCCAGAGTCCGGGGAAAACCGTCGAGTATATAACCTGAAGCGGTGTCGGGCTCGGTTAACCGAGCCGCAACCATTTGATTTACAAGGTCATCGGGGACCAGCTCCCCACGACCCATAATTTCCTTAGCTAACTTGCCAAGCTCTGTGCCCTTCGCAACGTTGCTCCGCAGAAGATCGCCGGTTGAAATCTGCGGAATGCCCCAAGCGGCCACGAGTTCCTTCGCTTGCGTGCCCTTACCTACACCCGGAGCTCCCAGAAGGAGAATAGGACCAGGAATGAACTTTCTGGTATTCCCCAGAGCCTGTCCTGCTGTCGCCGGGGAAACCATTACCACGTTTTCCTTCCACGAATGCGGCCCGATCTCGGCGAAAAGCCTTCATAGTGCCGCATGATTAACTGAGATTCGATCTGATTTACGGTATCCATCGCAACACCTACCACAATCAGCAGTGAAGTACCGCCGAAGTAGAAGTTCACATTGAGTCCGTTCGTGACCCACGATGGAAGCCGTTCAAAGAACGAGCCAACCAGCCAGAGGTGATTCAAATGGAACCCACTCATAAGGAAGGTCGGAACGAGCGAAATCACAATTAAGTAAAGAGCACCGATCAGGGTAATGCGGGTGAGGATGTCGTTCACGAAATCCGCCGTCCGCTTGCCAGGACGAATGCCAGGAATAAAGCCACCATACTTCCGCATGTTGTCCGCAATGTCATCCGGACGGAAGACAATCGAGATGTAGAAGTAGGCGAAGAAAATGATAGACAGCATGTACAGCAGCTCGTACCACGGCTCACCCGGCCTCATGGCATCCATGATCGAGGAGAGGAACGCGCTATTGCGTACAAATGCTGTATTGCCGAAAAGCAATGGAGCCGACAGGATCGAGCTGGCAAAGATAACCGGCATCACACCGCCGGAGTTGACCTTCAACGGCAGGTGCGTCGATTGACCGCCCATCATTCTACGGCCGACGATCCGCTTGGCATATTGGACCGGGATGCGGCGTTCACTACGCTCGACAAATACGATGAAGGCGACCACAGCGACCATGGCGGCAAGCAACAAGACCAGAGCAGGAACCGTAAAGGCTCCCCAGGCGCTGCTCTTGGCTTTTTCAACCAAGTCGGCGATACCGCGCGGCAAACCAACGACAATACCGGCAAAGATCAGCAAGCTCATTCCGTTGCCGATTCCGCGATCGGTAATCTGTTCGCCCAACCACATGATGAATGCCGTACCAGTGGTCAGAGTAAGAACTGTCAATAAAATGAACGATGGTCCGGGATTGAGAACCATCGACTGGCCACCAGAGCCCGCGGAGAGAGTCATAGCAATCGCAAAGGATTGAATTGCGCCCAGGACCACAGTTAGGTAGCGGGTCCACTGGGTGATCTTCCGACGTCCGAGCTCTCCTTCCTTCTGCAGACGAGCAAGAGGCTCATAAACAACGGTCAGCAGCTGGAAGATGATGGATGCCGTGATGTACGGCATGATGCCAAGGGCAAAAATCGTCAGACGGCGAAGGTTGCCGCCCGAAAATAGATCAACCAGCCCCAAGGCCGACCCTTGCTGCTGTTCGAAGAATTGCGCCAGCAGCTTGGCATTAACACCTGGAGTTGGGATATGTGCGCCCAACCGATAGACGGCTAGCAGACCCAGCGTAAACAATACGCGTTTGCGCAGATCTGGAACGCGAAAGATATTGGCCAGCTTTTCAAACATACAATTCGTTTGCTTCCCGTCGGAGCCCCGACGCTACCGTTGGAGCGTTTTAGGTTTCAGTGTAGTCCAGAGATCCAATGAGTATGTGGCCATCCAGTCAGAGAACGGCCACATTTCACTATTTCTCAACGAACCATAGTAAAACCTAAATGCTTTAGCCGATTACTACAGCCTTACCGCCAGCCTTTTCAATCTTTTCCTGAGCGGCCTTAGAGAACTTGTGCGCGTGTACGGTCACTGGAGAGGTTAACTCACCATTGCCGAGAACCTTAATCAGGCCATTGTTCTTCTTGAGGAAGCCGCGCGCAGTAAGCTCTTCTACCGTAAGTTCGGCAACGCCAAGTTCTGCAATGCGATCAAGGTTGAGAACGGTATACTCGGTGCGGAAGATGTTTGTAAAGCCACGCTTTGGCAAGCGACGGTGCAGCGGCATCTGGCCGCCTTCAAAACCACGCATCAGGCTCGAACCGGAACGGGAGCCCTGGCCCTTATGACCGCGGGTTGAGGTCTTACCCATGCCCGAACCCATACCGCGGCCGACACGCTTACGCCCCGAATTCGCCTTCTTCGGAGCTCTTAAATTTGAAAGATTCTTCGCCATTCTATCCTCGCTCAACGCCGTACGGTGGTATTCCGACGACTCGCGTTTGTCCCTATCGGGGTGCAGGTGGCGCTAAGGCCACCGCCTTGATTAGTCTACGATGCGAACCAGGTGAGGAACAGCCTTCACCATGCCGCGAATCGAAGGAGAGTCTTCCCGCTCGACGATCTGATTCAAACGGGTAAAGCCCAGGCCCTTAACGACCTTCTTGTGCTTTACCGGCGTGGCAATCGCCGAACGGTAATACTGAATCCGCAATTTCTTCGCGTTTTCTGCCATGACTAGAGCTCCTCAACCTGCTTGCCACGGATCGAAGCAACCTCGCCCTTGTCGCGCAGTTGGCCGAGGGCATCAAAGGTAGCCTTGATCACGTTGTGCGGATTTGCCGTGCCCAAGCTCTTGGTCAGAACATTCTGAACACCAGCCGAAGTCATAACGGCGCGAACAGCGCCACCGGCGATAACACCGGTACCTTCGGGAGCTGGCTTCAACAGCACATGTCCGGATCCAAAGCGACCCAGCACCTGGTGCGGAATGGTCGTTTCCGTCAGATTTACACGGATAAGATTCTTCTTTGCCGACTCGATGCCCTTACGGATCGCCTGCGGCACTTCCTTCGCCTTGCCGGAACCATAACCAACCACTCCGGCGGCCGAGTCGCCTACCACAACCAGTGCGGCAAACGACATGTTCTTGCCGCCCTTGACCACCTTGGTGACGCGATTAATCGCCACGACCTGGTCCTTCAGGTTGTATTGGCCGGCATCCAATTTTTTCTTGAGTATTGCCATTTGCTTCTTCGTATCCTTCCGGAGGCCGCAGCCCCGATCCTCACTCGAAAAACTCGACCGTTACAGCGGTCTTAGAACTCCAGACCAGCCTCGCGAGCTGCATCCGCCAGAGCCTTAATACGCCCGTGGTAAAGATAGCCACCGCGATCAAAGACAACCTTCTTGATGCCTTGGGCTTGAGCCTTCTCCGCAACCAGTTTGCCGACTTCCTTGGCTGCCGCAACGTTGCCACCGGTCTTCACCTTTGCCGCCAATGACGAAGCGGAAGCCACGGTTACCCCTTTGGAATCGTCAATTACCTGAGCGTAGATATGGTTCAAAGAGCGATATACGTTCAGGCGAGGACGTTCGGTGGTTCCCGTCAGTCTTTCGCGAATGCGAGTGTGAACCCGCTGGCGAATTACATTTCTTTCAATTTGAGAGATCATCGTATTTTCCTATCAGCGGAGCCGCCCTGCGGCCCCGTTCGGTTTACTTAGCGCCGGTCTTACCGACCTTCTTCTTCAAGCGTTCGCTGGAGTAACGGACACCCTTGTTCTTATACGGATCGGGCTTACGCAGTGCACGCATATCTGCGGCGACCTGCCCAACCTTCTGACGATCGATTCCGGTGATCGTCAGGTGAGTCTGCTTCGGATCAATCGCAACTTCGACGCCGGTCGGCAGAGGAAATTCGATCGGGTGCGAGTAGCCCAAAGTAAAGACCACCATACCCTTCCCCTTCAACTCAGCGCGGTATCCGATACCGACGATATCGAGTTCTTTGCTCCATCCCTTGGTCACACCCTCAACAGCATTGGCAACCAGAGCGCGGGTGAGGCCGTGTACTGCGGCATACTTGTCGTCTTCGCGAACAGCCAACAAGTGACCATCCTGCGTTTCCAACTTAATGCCTTCGTGTACTAGTGTCTCAACCTTGCCCTTAGGGCCTTCCACCAGGACTTTGTTGCCGTTGACCGTGTACTTCACGCCCGCGGGAAGCGGAATCGGCTTCTTTCCAATTCGAGACATCTCAAAAATCCTTCAGGGCTTGCGAGTCGCGGTTCCGGAAGAATCTTCCGGATACCGTTCCACTGCAGCCTACGCAGCACTGCTGCGTATCCATCCAAAACTGGTTCGTTCGAGGCTAATCTGCCGAAACTACCAGACTTCGCAGAGAATTTCGCCGCCAACACCTTCACGGCGAGCCTGGCGTCCAGTCATAACACCGCGGGGTGTGGTCAGAATGCTGATTCCCAATCCACCCTGAACCCGCTTGATCTCATCACGGCCGACATACACACGGCAGCCTGGACGGGAAACACGTGACAAGTCGCGAATAGCAGCTTCGTTATTTGCGCCGTATTTCAGATAAACACGAAGAACAGGCTTTCCTTCTTCCTCGGTTGCCTTGTAGTTCGCGATATAGCCCTCTTCCTTCAGAATGCGGGCAATCTCTGTTTTCAACTTTGAGGCCGGAACATCCAGCTTTTGGTGACGCGCGCGGATCGCATTGCGAATACGCGTCAGAAAATCTGCTACCGGATCAGTCAAACTCATTCTGTCTCCTTCATCCCCCGTTCGCTCCCTGTATCCCAGGGAGAACCTGCGGGAATGTTCCTGCGGCAGCTACTCTAGCTGCCGCAATTTCTCTTTTGCCGTCTAGCCGGATTCCTGGTTTTTGCCGGAAAGGGCGCAACCAATTCCAACAGGCTTTTCGGCCTATCTCCAAAAGAACGATTCTACCAGCTCGACTTCACGACGCCGGGAATCTCACCCTTCAGCGCCAGCTGACGGAAGCAGAGACGGCAGATGCCGAACTTGCGCAGATAAGCACGGGGACGTCCGCACAGCTTGCAACGGTTGTGCTTACGGCATTTGAACTTCGGCTTCTTCTCGTCTTTTACTCGCTTTGCAGTTGTTGCCATGTATCCTCTTTAAACCTTATACCGGCCCGTGTCGTTACGCCGTCTGGCGGAAAGGCATGCCGAAGAGGCGCAAGAGAGCTCGCGCCGAATTGTCGTCCTTGGCTGTGGTCACAATGGTGATGTTCATGCCCTTCAGCTTTTCAACCTTGGAGTAATCGATCTCAGGGAAGATCAGCTGATCGCGCAATCCCAATGTGTAGTTGCCGCGGCCGTCGAAGCTCTTGGTCGAAACCCCGCGAAAATCACGAACACGCGGTAATGCCGTCGAAATCAGGCGATCCAAGAACTCGTACATCGTGTCGTGACGAAGTGTCACCATGGCGCCGATAGGCATGCCAGCGCGAACCTTAAAGGCTGCGATTGACTTCTTCGCACGTGTCGTCACCGGCTTTTGACCAGCAACTGCCGCAAGATCTGCAATGAGGGGATCCATCAACTTCGAGTTCTGGGTGGCTTCACCCAATCCCATGTTGATGACGATCTTCTCTAGACGCGGAACCGCCATCGGATTATCAAGACCAAGCTCTTTCTTAAGAGCCTGCTTGACTTCCTTGTGATACTTCTCTCTCAGCCTTGATGCCATTTCTCTATCTACCTTTCTTCCGGTCTCGGGTTGGCATTTGCCGTTTACCGTTACGGAAGGTGCTCAATTGCGCCGATACTGCCAACGCTTACTTCTTCTTCGCCGCCAGGGTCTGGCCGCACTTCTTGCAGACGCGAACCTTGGTGTCGCCTTCGAACTTGTGTCCTACGCGTGTCGGTCCGCAGTTGGGGCAAACCAGCATTACGTTGGAAACCTGAATCGGCGATTCCTGCTCGGCAATACCGCCCTTGGTGTTGCGGCCTTGCTTGGAGCTGACCGTCTTCTTGACGATCCGCACATGCTCGACCAGCAGACGACCCTCGTCGGGCATCACACGCAGCACGCGTCCACGCTTTCCCTTGTCTGCGCCGGTGATGACTTCCACCGTGTCATTGCGCTGAATGTTCAAACTCGCCATAGCTTCTCTCATCTGCCGGTCTTTAACGTACCGGCTACTCTTCAAATCTTGTCGCCAACTTCGAGATTACAGGACCTCGGGAGCTAACGAGACAATCTTCAAAAACTTCTTCTCGCGCAGCTCGCGGGCCACAGGTCCGAAGACGCGGGTACCAACCGGCTCACCTGCATCGTTGATCAGGACGGCGGCATTCTCATCAAAGCGGATATAGGTTCCATCACGACGGCGATACTCTTTGCGCGTACGAACCACTACAGCCTTGACTACCTTGCCCTTCTTGACCTGACCGTCAGGCGAGGCTTCTTTCACTGCTGCCGTAACCACATCCCCCAGCCCGGCCTTCAGACCGCTTGAGCCGCCAAGGGGCAGGATCACTTGTAGCTTGCGTGCACCGGAGTTATCCGCTACCGCGAGCATAGTTCTCATCTGCACTGCCATTTGCTTTTCTCCTTAGCTTACCGGGAAGTAGTTACTCGGCTGCCTTTACTGCTGCTGCTTCTTCGATCTGAGCCAGAGCGGAGCGGCGAACAATCTCTTCCAACTGCCAACGCTTCAGCTTGCTCAACGGACGGGTCTCGCGGATGCGAACCATATCCCCAACACGGGCGGAATTCTGCTCGTCATGGGCATAGAACTTCTTGCTGGTCTTGATAATGCGCTTGTACTTCGGATGAGCCTTGCGCATTTCAACCTCGACCACAATGGTCTTCTGCATCTTGGTTGAAACAACCTGGCCCACCTTTTCATTACGGCGCGACTCAGCTTGTGTATTCTGCACGTTCTCTGTGGCTGCGCTCATTGCTTAGCGAGCCTCCTTCTTCGTCGTCTTCTTCTTGGCGGTCTTCTTGGCAGGCGCCGCCGATTCAGCCTTGGGGGTTTCCCCGTGCAGGCCCAGCTCGCGCTCCCGCGCCACAGTCTTCAGCCGGGCGATGTCCTTCTTGAGGCCGCGCAGCTTTCTGACGCCCTCGTTCTGCCCGAGGCTCATCTGGAAGCGCAGACGAAACAACTGCTCAGCCGCCTGCTGCTCCTGCTGCTTCAGCTCTCCATCGCTCAGGTTGCGAATCTTTTCGAGTTCCATCTTCTATTCTCTCCGGCTATACGCCCATCGAGGCCGCCAGCCCAATCTTTACTTTGCCGCAACAACCTTGACGTCGTGACGCTGTACAAAGCGCGTCTTCAGCGGCAGCTTGTGCGAGGCCAGGCGCATGGCTTCCTGAGCCACATCCGGCGCTACGCCTTCCATCTCAAACAGGATCTTGCCGGGACGAACAACAGCTACCCAGTGATCCAGCGGACCCTTACCGGATCCCATACGAACTTCGGCAGGCTTCTTGGTGATCGGCTTGTCCGGAAAGAGCCGCAACCAGATCTTGCCGCCGCGCTTGATAAAGCGGGTCATTGCGACACGGCTGGCTTCAATCTGCCGGTCCGTAATATAGCCGCACTCCATAACCTTCAGGCCGTAGTCCCCGAACGACAGCTCCGAGCCGCGCCATGCCTTCCCGCGCATTTTGCCCTTTTGCTGTTTACGAAACTTGACCTTCTTTGGCATCAACATAGCGAAATCCTCTAAAAGCAGCTATTAGCTGTTAGCTACTAGCCATTAGCTCGACTTTTGCAACCCTAGCCTTTGCTCTTTTCGTTCAGCCAAGCCTTCCCAACAGCGGATTCAGCTAGTGGCTAAAAGCTAAATGCTAGAAGCTGCTTAAAAAACGGTAGTCCCAACCTGCGGCTGACGACGCCTCTGCTCGTAAATGTCGCCACGGTAGATCCACGTTTTCACGCCGATGACACCGTAGGTGGTCCGAGCTTCAGAGAAGCCGTAGTCGATATCGGCACGAAGCGTATGCAGTGGCAAACGGCCCTGCAGATACCACTCCGAACGCGCGATTTCGTTTCCGTTCAGACGGCCGGAGACGCGAACCTTGATTCCCTTGCAGCCGAAACGAAGAGCGGAATCAACGGCCTTACGCATCGCGCGGCGGAAGCCAACACGCTTCTCGAGCTGCAGAGCGATGTTCTCGCTGACCAGCTGAGCATCCAGCTCTGGCTTGTTAACTTCAAGGATGTCAATAAACACATCGCGGCTGGTGCGCTTCTGGAGCTCGCCCTTCAGCTTCTCAATCTCAGCACCTTTGCGGCCGATGACAATGCCCGGACGCGCAGTGCGGATGATCAAGCGCAGCTTGTTGCCAGGACGCTCGATCTCTACCGAGCTAACGCCGGCAGCCTTCAGCTTGTCCTTCAACTCCTGCTTCAGGTGAACGTCCTCGACCAGCAACTTGTCGTAGTCGCGCTCGACAAACCAGCGAGACCTCCACGGCTTGTTGACGCCGAGCCGGAATCCGTAAGGATGGACTTTCTGTCCCATAATTCTTCCTCTTTAAACCTTCTCTGCTGCGCCGCTTACTTGGCAGCTTGCTTCTTTGCCGGAGCTTTTTTGGCTGCTGTCTTCTTGGCCGCGGGCTTTTTCGCTGCGGTCTTCTTAGCGGCTGTCTTCTTTGCCGGAGCCTTCTTTTTAGCTGGCTCAGCTGCCTCGGGCTCTGCCGTGGTTACCAGGGCTCCGCCATTACGCTCCGCCACCGAGATGATGATGTGCGCGAGACGGCGCTGATAGCGATAAGCGCGGCCCATTGGGGCAGGCCGGATCCGCTTCATGCGCGGGCCTTCGTTGGCGATTGCCTGCTTCACGTATAAGTTGTCAACGTCGACATCCAAGCCCTGTTCTTCACTCAGGTACTTGGCGTTGTCCAACGCCGAAGTCAAAACCTTCTTCACGATCGGCGCCACGCCCTTCTTCGTGAAGGTGACCGTCTCCAGAGCCTCGCCTACGCCGCGGCCCTTGATAAGATCCAGGACCAGCCGTGCCTTCTGCGGGGATACCCGCTGGAATCGCGCTTCGGCCCGGAATTCTCGTGTCTCCTGTTGCATTGGCTTGCCTTCCTAATCCTCTTCTCGAACCGTTTAGCGAGGTTTAGCCGCTGCTTCGGCCTTTGCCGAGTGACCCTTAAACGTGCGGGTTGCGGCAAATTCGCCAAGCTTGTGGCCAACCATGTTTTCAGTCACGTACACCGGGATGAACTTCTTGCCGTTGTGCACCGCAATCGTGTGTCCAACCATCTCCGGGAAAATCGTCGACCGCCGTGACCAGGTTTTAATGACCTTCTTGTCATTGGCCTGGTTCATCGCTTCGATCTTGACCATCAGGTGCCCGTCAATGAAGGGCCCCTTTTTTGTCGAACGTGCCATAAATCCTCAGCTCCTCTACTTCGACCGGCGGTTCACGATGAATGCATCTGTCCGCTTGTTGTTGCGCGTCTTGTAGCCGCGTGTCGGTTGGCCCCAAGGGGTTACCGGATGGCGTCCACCGGAAGTCTTACCTTCACCACCACCGTGCGGGTGATCGACCGGGTTCATCGTTACACCGCGGTTGGTAGGACGAATACCCTTCCAACGATTGCGGCCGGCCTTACCGATCGCTACGTTTTCATGATCCGTATTGCCAACCTGGCCAACAGTCGCCATGCAATCGACAAGGACCTTGCGGGTTTCGCCGCTGGGCAGCTTCAACAGAGCATAATCGCCCTCTTTGGCAACCAGCTGTGCAGAGGCACCAGCCGAGCGCACCATCTGGGCGCCCTTTCCAGGCCGGAGCTCAACATTGTGCACCGTAGTACCGGCAGGGATGTTCTTGAGCGGCAGGGCATTGCCCACCAGGATGTCAGCGTCTGGCCCGCTCATCACCGTCTGGCCAACCTTCAGGCCAATCGGTTGCAGGATGTAACGCTTCTCTCCATCCGCATAGCTAATAAGGGCGATTCGTGCGCTACGGTTGGGATCGTACTCAATCGTAGCCACTTTACCGGGAATCCCGTACTTATCGCGCTTGAAATCAATCAGCCGCAGCTTCTTCTTATGGCCGCCGCCGTGGTGACGGATCGTGATATTACCCGAGCTCCCACGGCCACCAGTGCGCTGCTTTACAACCAGCAGCGGCTTGTACGGACGGTCCGTGGTCAGATCGTCGTTCACCAGCGACGTCTGGAAACGCAGTGTCGGCGTGATCGGTCTGTATGTCTTGATCGGCATCGTCTTCTTCTCAAACTGTGAGCCTTGAGCATTCGCTTCTCGGCCTTCAGCTTCTTCTGTTGCTTCCGAAGAGATCTCTCAGATCGGAAAGCTCTGAATTCTTCGTCCCAACCCCACTCTGGCTATACGAAATAGCAACCAGAGATCTCTACAGGTTGTTCACATACTCCGGCATCTTCTCGCCTGCCTTCAGGCGCACATACGCCTTCTTCCAGTCAGGGCGATAGCCGGAGAACTTGCCGCGACGGCGCTCTTTACCGAAGAAGTTTGCGGTGCGAACACCGGCAACCTTCACCTTGAAGAGAGCCTCAACAGCCTGCTTCACTTCCGTCTTTGTTGCCTCGGCGGCCACTTCGAATACCAGGGTCCCCTCGGTTTCCTTAACGCCCAAGCCCTTTTCGGTAATCAGAGGCCGGCGAATCACGGTATAAAGCGTCGGCATTAGGCCACCTCCGCCTGTGCCAGCTTGCGCTTGGACACGGTCTTCTTCAATGACTCCTGCAGCTTTTCGATCGCGGCCTTCGAGAAGATAGCGCGCTCATAACGGAGCAGGTCATAGGGATGAACTTCGTTGTTCAGAACTAACTCGACATTTGCCAAGTTGCGCGACCCGAGCAATAGAGCCTGACTCAGAGTCTGACCACTCTCCACCAACAGAGTGGTGCGCTTGGCTTCGAGCTTGTCCAGGGCCTGACGGTAAGCCTTGGTCTTGGCTTCCTTCAGTTCCAACGAATCCACCACAGTTAATTTTCCATCGGCCAGCTTGGCAGCAAGTGCGGAGCGCAATGCACCCAACACCTTCTTGCGAGGGAAGGCGTACTCATAGGAGCGGGGCTGCGGTCCGTGAACCGTACCGCCGTGCCTCCACAGAGGCGAGCGAACAGAGCCGATACGCGCACGGCCTGTACCCTTCTGCTTCCACAGTTTCTTGCCTGAACCAGCGACCAGCTTACGGTTCTTCGTGGCATGGGTGCCTTGGCGCAGCGCAGCACGATAGTGCTTCACAGCTTCCCACAGCAGGGCCTCGTTCACTTGATCTGCCGCGAATATTTCATCGGCAAGCTCAAGCGAGCCCACTTTCTGTCCACTCAGATTCAAAACGTCAATGTTTGCCATCGTCTTCTCTTTCGAGCTGCACAGCGCATTGCGCCTATGCCCTCTATCTCATGCGGCCCTCAGGCGCGCTTTCGCCTGGACGGCTCGTCTTACTTCTTCTTGCTGGAAGCCTTCTTCGAAGCCTTCAGCGGGTCAACCGTGCCGGAACCGCCGAATCCACGACGTTCACGTGGCGGCTGCTTCGCCTTGGAGATCAGCACATATCCGTCCTTCGGGCCTGGAACCGCACCTTCTACCATCAGAAGGTTCTCTTCCAGATCGATACCGCGAATCCGAAGATTGCGAACCGTTACCCGATCGACGCCAAAGTGACCAGGCATGCGTTGCCCTGGAAAAACGCGAGACGGGAAAGAAGAAGCACCGATTGAACCCTGAACTTGGAACATGTGGCCGTGAGACTTCGGACCGCCAGCGAAACCGTGGCGACGCACAACACCGGAAAATCCGCGACCTTTGCTGGTTCCAATAATGTCGACCCACTTCTCTTCAGCAAAGATGTCGACCAGAACCTTATCGCCAGCCTTTACACCGTTCGCAGCTTCACCGTCGGCAGCTGGAGCACCGGCTTCTACAGCAACTTCCTTCACCATCTTGACCGGAGGAACGCTGTTCTTGCCAAAGTGTCCAGTCATCGGCTTGTTGACCTTAGAGGCCTTCACAAATTCGACCAAGCCGATCTGAGCTGCGTCGTAGCCATCCTTGGCTGCAGTCTTCAGCTGGGTAATCACGCAAGGACCGGCCTGCAGAACGGTGATGGGGTGAACTTCACCCTTCTCATCGAACACCTGCGTCATGCCGATCTTCTTTCCTAAAATTCCTGTAACTGCCATCTGTCTTTTACTCCCCATCATGCCCAGGAAACGCATGGGCACTGAAGGCTGTTATTTCGTTACTTTTCGAAGGCCTTGATTTCAACATCCACACCGGCGGGAAGATCGAGCTTCATAAGGGCGTCAACGGTCTGCTGTGTCGGCTCCAGAATGTCAATCAAGCGCTTGTGGGTGCGGATCTCAAAGGACTCGCGGGACTTCTTATCGACGTGCGGGGAACGCAGCACGCAATACTTATTCTTCACTGTCGGCAACGGAATCGGGCCAGCAACCTGGGCACCGGTGCGCTTGGCTGTATCGACGATTTCACCCGTCGAGGTATCCAACACACGATAGTCGTAAGCCTTCAGCCGGATTCGAATTCTTTGTCCTACCATTGGCGTCTTCTTGTTCTTTCTTTCGCCGGGAGCTCTCACTCCCGGCGATCGTCAACCTACTTGATGATTTCCGAGATGGTACCGGCACCGACTGTGCGTCCGCCTTCGCGGATTGCAAAGCGCAGGCCCTTCTCCATGGCTACCGGCGTGATCAGCTCAATCAACAGCTGAACGTTATCGCCCGGCATCACCATCTCTGTTCCTTCCGGCAGCTTTGCCACTCCCGTAACGTCTGTCGTACGGAAGTAGAACTGCGGACGGTAGCCGTTGAAGAACGGAGTGTGACGTCCACCCTCTTCCTTCGACAGCACGTAAATCTCGCCCTTGAAGTTCGTGTGCGGCGTAATCGATCCGGTCTTGGCCAGAACCATTCCGCGCTCCACGTCGTCCTTGCCGATGCCGCGCAGCAGCAATCCGGCATTATCTCCTGCCATGCCTTCGTCCAGCTGCTTCTTGAACATCTCAACGCCGGTCACGACCGTCTTGCGGGTGTCACGGAAGCCTACGATCTCTACTTCCTCGCCAACCTTTACCTTGCCGCGCTCGATACGGCCTGTTACCACGGTTCCACGGCCAGAGATCGAGAAGATATCTTCGATCGGCATCAGGAACGGTAGATCCACTGCACGGTCAGGCTGCGGTACGTTCTTGTCGACCGCTTCCATCAACTCGTCGATCTTCGCTTCCCACTGCCCTTCGCCGTTCAAAGCTCCCAGAGCCGAACCACGGATCACCGGCACATCGTCGCCAGGGAACTGGTACTTCGACAGAAGTTCACGTACTTCCATCTCCACCAGATCGATCAACTCAGGATCTTCCACCGCGTCGCACTTGTTCAGGAACACCACGATGTACGGCACACCAACCTGCCGAGCCAGCAGTACGTGCTCCTTGGTCTGTGGCATCGGTCCATCCGTTGCTGCCACCACCAGGATCGCTCCGTCCATCTGTGCGGCTCCCGTGATCATGTTCTTGATGTAGTCTGCGTGTCCCGGGCAGTCTACGTGGGCATAGTGACGATTCGGCGTCTCATATTCCACGTGGGCCGTTGCGATCGTAATTCCGCGCTCCCGCTCTTCCGGCGCATTGTCAATCGAATCAAACGACCGGAATGAATTCTTCGGGTTGTGCTTCGACAGCACCTTCGTGATCGCTGCCGTCAACGTCGTCTTCCCGTGGTCAATGTGCCCGATCGTTCCCACGTTTACGTGGGGCTTTGACCGATCAAATTTCTCCTTCGCCATCTCGTCCCTCTCAGAATTCTCGTTACTGCTAACTCGGTTACATTGCGGGGCGCATCAGGCGCCCCGTACAGTGCAAAACTTTACTTGCCTTGATTGCGGCCAATAATCTCGTCGGCTACCGACCGAGGCGCTTCCTCGTAGCGAGAGAAGTGCATCGAGTAAGTCGCACGGCCCTGAGTCGAAGAGCGCATCTGCGTGGCATAACCAAACATTTCGCTCAACGGGACAGTGGACTTGATAACCTGAGTTCCGGCACGATGCTCCATACCTTCGATCCGGCCACGGCGGGAGTTCAAGTCGCCAATGATGGTGCCCATGAACTCTTCCGGCACAACCACTTCGACCGACATTACCGGCTCTAGAAGTACGGGGCTAGCTTTCTTGGCTGCTTCTTTGAAGGCCATCGAACCCGCAATCTTAAATGCCATTTCGTTCGAGTCGACTTCGTGGTAGCTACCGTCAAAAAGAGTCGCCTTGATATCGACCATTTCGTAACCCGCAAGAACACCGCCCTGCATGGCTTCGCGAATCCCCTGATCGATAGGCTTGATGTACTCCCTGGGAACCACACCACCCTTAATATCGTTGACGAACTCGTAACCCTTACCTGCTTCGTTCGGCTCCAGGCGGATTTTGCAATGCCCGTAGTTACCGGAACCACCAGTCTGACGAATGTATTTACCTTCCGCTTCGGAATTCTTGCGGATAGTCTCGCGATAAGCCACCTGCGGCTTACCAACATTCGCTTCAACCTTATATTCACGCATCATGCGGTCGACGATGATCTCCAGGTGAAGCTCACCCATACCGCTAATGATCGTTTGGCCGGAATCAGGATCAGTGTGAACACGGAAGGTAGGATCCTCCTGCGCCAATTTAGACAGGGCCAAGCCCATCTTTTCCTGATCACTCTTGGTCTTAGGTTCTACAGCAACATCGATAACAGGCGCCGGGAACTCAATCGACTCCAGAACAACGGGAGCCTTTTCGGTGCAGATCGTGTCACCAGTGACCAAGGTCTTCAGACCGACGCAAGCACAGATATCGCCAGCATAGATCTCACTGATCTCTTCACGCTTGTTGGCATGCATCTTCAACAAACGACCGATACGCTCACTCTTACCCGTACGAGGGTTGTAAACCGTATCGCCCTGCTTCAGAACACCCGAATACACGCGGATAAAGATCAACTGACCCACGAAAGGATCGGTCATAATCTTGAAACCCAGCGCGCAGAAGGGCTCGTTATCGTCAGCCTTGCGAACGATTTTTTCTTCCATATTGTCAGGATTGGAACCCTGAAGCGGAGGAATATCCACGGGGCTAGGCAGATAATCGACTACTGCATCCAACAAGGTCTGAACACCCTTGTTTTTGAAGGCCGTACCACAGAGCACCGGGAAAAGCTTCATCCCGATTACCGAACGACGTAGCGCAGCACGCAGCTCATCGGCATTCGGAGTCTCACCTTCCAGGAACTTAGCGAGCATCTCGTCGTCCGACTCGGCAACCGATTCAACCAACTGCATACGGAAAGCTTCCGCCTTCTTCTGCAGATCCGCAGGAATCGGCTCGACATCATACTTGGCGCCCATCGTTTCGTCATGCCAGAGAATCGCGCGCATCTCAATGAGGTCGACAACCCCCTTGAAATTCGCTTCCTGGCCAATCGGAATCTGCACTGCCACAGGCTTAGCATTCAAGCGCTTGCGGATGGTATCCACCGCATGCTCGAAATCGGCACCCATCTTGTCCATCTTGTTGATGAAGCAAATACGGGGAACCGAGTACTTATCAGCCTGACGCCAAACAGTTTCAGATTGAGGCTCAACTCCGTGCACAGCATCGAAACACGCCACAGCACCATCGAGCACACGCAGCGAGCGCTCGACTTCCGCCGTGAAATCAACGTGACCCGGAGTGTCAATGATGTTGATACGGATATCGCGCCAGGAACAGGTGGTAGCAGCAGAGGTAATAGTGATACCGCGCTCCTGCTCCTGCTCCATCCAGTCCATCGTTGCAGTGCCTTCATGCACTTCACCGATGCGATGGGTAATGCCCGTATAGAAAAGAATGCGCTCCGTCGTGGTCGTCTTTCCGGCGTCGATATGCGCCATGATTCCGATGTTCCGGCAACGATTCAGAGGTACTGTGCGAGGCACGTTTTCTTCTCTCTTGCAGACTTCCGCCTGCGGCTACTTACTGTTCATCACACCTGCCCAAGGTTCAGGGCAGAACTCTATTCAAGAATTCCCAGATTCCGCAGTTAAAGGGGAACCAAGACAACTCTTACCAGCGATAGTGCGCAAAAGCCTTGTTGGCTTCAGCCATACGATGAACGTCTTCCTTCTTTTTCATCGCAGCGCCACGGCCATTGGCCGCATCCAGCAATTCGTTGGTCAACTTCTCAATCATGCCCTTCTCACCACGCGCACGGCCATAGTTCACGAGCCAGCGAATAGCAAGAGAGGTGCGGCGCTCAGGATTAACTTCAATCGGCACCTGATAGTTCGCGCCACCAACACGGCGAGTCTTAACTTCCAGTAAAGGCTTGCAGTTCTCTACAGCCTTCTTGAAGAGCTTCAGCGCTTCATCCCCGCCCTTCTGTTCGAGGTTCTTCATCGCCTCGTAGAAGATGCCCTGCGCTGTCGACTTCTTTCCGCCCCACATCATGGAGTTGACGAACTTTGTCACCAGCGTCGAGCTGTAAACCGGGTCGGGAGCAACCTCCCGCTTTGCGATATGTCCTTTTCTCGGCATAGTTCCTTAATCCTGTTCCGTAACTACTTCGCTGCGCTCTTAGCGCGCTTCGCCCCATACCGCGAACGGCCCTGCTTGCGGTTCGCCACGCCAACCGCATCCAGCGTGCCGCGGACCACGTGATAACGCACTCCAGGCAAATCTTTCACACGGCCTCCGCGGATAAGCACAATGGAGTGCTCCTGCAGATTGTGGCCAATGCCGGGAATATACGTCGTCACTTCAATACCGTTGGTCAAACGCACACGCGCGACCTTCCGCAGTGCGGAGTTCGGCTTCTTCGGCGTCTGCGTATATACACGAGTGCAAACCCCGCGACGCTGCGGCGAACCCTGCAATGCAGGTGAGGCCGTCTTGTAACGCGATGCCGTACGGCCCTTCCTCACAAGCTGACTGAATGTAGGCAAACCTGACTCCTTACCAGCACAAACAAATCTCTAAAATCTTCTACACACACACGAAACAACAGAAGATCCAAGCAGCGCGCAACACTTCACGCCCTACAACGGGACACAAAGCCGCGCAAGCTTCTTCTTTCCTGCTTCGCGTCTGTCCTGCTTCCACTACCAGACGAGAATCACGACGGTGACCGCACGTTCCTGCGTTCAGGCTTTCGCCTGCCAGGGAGTCAGTTCCGTTTCGTGCTTCCGGCCTGCATAGCCTTCCAAGGTAGAAGGTGTCGCAGGCACCGATGCGATGTCCTCCGCCAAGCGCGAGTGCTAGCTAGAGGTACCTGGGATATAGGCTAACATTTCCCAGCTCCGCAGGCCTTATCACATAATCACTCAGGCACCAATTTCCGGTGCTCACCTGCGGTTGTAACGCCTCTCAACAACACACACGACGAGAGGCATACTCGCGGAACCTTCTAAGAGTAACAAGCTGGGGCCTAAGGGTCAACGGGAAGGCCGGAAAATCTGGTAAAAATTTCTATTCGTCACCGGAAAGCGCATCAGAGTCGCCTTTCGCAGCTCTCCCGCCACTCTACTTCCCCCGGTGAGCCACCAAATACGGCTTTATCCGCTCGTAAACGTCCCCAGGAAGGATCCCTTCCAGTTTAAGGGCATATTTGTTTGCATAGGGACGAAATCTCACAATTCGGCACGCCCAGACACGACTTATTCCCGGAACCTTCATCAGATCGGCAACAGAAGCCTGGTTGATATCGACTGTGCTGATCTTTGGCTTTGCAGCTTGTGCCTTCTGCTCCGGAGTGAACCACCAGGAGAGGTCCTGGCCCATAACAGAGGGAGTCCCGCAGCAGATAGCTCCAAGACAAAAGACGAGTCCCAACCGCGTGCTCCATCCCGGCTCAAACATTTCCCAGGATTGTCTCACTCTTCTTTTCAAATCCAAGGATCTCAATCAGATTCCTGTCTTAACCTCAGAAATCTCCTGCAAGGGGAGTTATCGGCAGAACTTATTTCGGCCACTTCTTCCGTCGTACTCCGGCCTGCAGCATAACTCGCTCGAACTCCGCAGCCGGATCGAGTTTCTGTCTCGGAGGAGGCTTGGGAGGCACCACTGGCGGTTTTGGCTTCTCTTTGACCTTTGGCAGCACGGCTTTCAGCTGAGCACGCAGATCCTGTTTCGGAGGAACCGATTCTTCGGGAAGCATGATTTTTAGCTGCTTGGGCTGCTTGCCACTGGAACGAGGCTTTTTCTTTGGAGTTGTCTTTTCCGAAATTGCCTTTTCCTTGGATTCAAGGGAATCGGCTTCCGCGACTCCAGCTAATTTCTGAATCCTGCTGTAAGTTTTCGACCAGGTTTGAGGATCGGAAGGTGTTGTAGGAACAGTAAGGCGTCTGCCGTTTGGCAGCTCCCATACGGCATGTTTATTGTGCCGGACTTTGGTTGCGCCCACTTTCTCCAGAAGATCGTGAACGTCTTTCCGTTCCGCACCCATATGATTCCTTCCTTACAGGATTCTCCAGCATGTGCTCCTGCGCCTTAAAGCAATTTCAGCTTATTGGATCTTTTCATGTTTACTTATGTGCAGATTTCCCTTCATCCCGATGCGCGCAGAACAGGTACGTCCGGAATCCTGCATAGAGCGGCCAGCACCAATGTTGATTAGTCCAGAGACACCTCGGATTATTCTGGCTTGTGCTCTTTCACGAGCGGCTACGCATACACAAGATTTTTGTTTGACAGCAGACGACTTCTGAAATAAGGTCGTTGTTAGATGCAGAGCCACCGCCATCATCGTCATCACCACCATCATCATGTGATGAACATGTCGGCGTGCCACTGCGGCCTAAACTAAAAGGCCTCAATCCCAAGATTCCAAAGGAGCCCGCCGACGCTAACGTCGGCGGGCTTTTTCATTCCCCCGACAAAAGCCAAGCGGAAAAGAGAATAAGTGAGCGATACAGCAATGAAGATCGATTTCGACAAGCTGGACGGCCTGGTCCCGGGGATCGTCCAAGACGCCAAGAGCGGCCAAGTCCTCATGGTCGGCTTCCTAAATCCCGAGAGCTATCAAAAGACCCTGGATTCCGGCTTCGTCACCTTCTGGAGCCGTACCCGCAAAAAGCTCTGGATGAAGGGTGAAACCAGCGGAAACCGTCTGCGTATTATCGAAGCCTCCACGGATTGCGATAACGACACCCTGCTCTTCCGTGTCGAGGTGGAAGGTGACGGTCTGGTCTGCCACGAAGGTACTGTCTCCTGCTTTACCAAGCCCATCGCCCTGAATGGAAAGGAGACCCGCTAATGGCTAACAAACTTCGCCTCGGCATCCCCAAAGGCAGTCTCCAGGACGCAACAATATCTCTCTTTCGCCGTGCAGGCTGGAGCATCTACGCCGACGGCCGCTCCTACTTCCCTTCTATCGACGACTCCGAAATTGAGTGCATGCTAATCCGCGCGCAGGAGATGGCCCGTTACGTTGATCACGGCGTACTCGACGCTGGCCTGACCGGAATTGATTGGGTTGTCGAATCCGGTCTCAATCTAACCAGTGTTACCAGTTTGACCTACGCGAAGCAGAGCCGCCGCAAGGTCCGTTGGGTTCTGGCCGTTCCGGAATCCAGCAATTTCCAGAAGGCTGAAGACCTGGAGGGCAAGATCATTGCCACCGAGCTTGTCGAAGTCACCAAGAAGTACTTCTCCAGCAAGGGCGTAAATGTAAAGGTCGAGTTCAGTTGGGGCGCAACCGAAGTTAAGCCTCCGATGCTCGCCGATGCCATCGTCGAAGTTACCGAAACCGGCAGTTCTCTGAAGGCGAATCATCTGCGCATCATCGATACGGTCATGGAGAGCGAAACACACTTGATCGCCAATCCCTCCGCATACGCCGACCCATGGAAGAAGGAAAAGATCGATTCCCTGGCACTGATGCTTAAGGGTGCAATCGCTGCCCAAGGGCAAGTTGGACTCATGCTGAATGTGGAGAAGAAGAACCTGAAGCAAGTCCTCTCTGTGCTACCCGCACTAAATGCTCCGACTGTCTCCGAACTCAGTAACTCGGAGTGGGTAGCAGTAAATACGATTCTCGAAGAGAACGTAGTACGCGACGTCATTCCAAAACTCAAGGCTGCGGAAGCTACCGGAATCGTGGAATACCCACTGAACAAGGTAGTTCTGTAGCAAGAGATATTTGGGGCTTCTCGCGATCGATGTAGCGGTATACGGGAAGCTTCCGGGTAAAGACAAGGGTTATCTCAGCTTCGCAATAATAAAGCTGGGATAACCCGCAGATCTCCTTACGCGAGACAAGTGAAAATGAGACTGATCAGAACCAGTGGCCGCAATGCAGAGGAAGCAGAGCAACTGCTTAAACAACTCGAACGGCGCAGTGGAGCAACTCTCGATACGGTAATGCCGGCTGTCACAAAGATCGTTGCCGACGTCCGAAAGAATGGCGATCGCGCCCTGAGAAAGTACGCGACCAAGTTCGACGGACACACGAAACATACTTCCTTACAAATTAGTCGCGAAGAAATGCAGCAAGCCTGGGAAGAAACTCCTCAGAAGCTTCGTGACTCCATCCGACGCGCAGCTGACAACATCCGGGCCTTTGCGGAACGCCAGCTTCCACAAGATTGGACCTTTACTCCCAGTGATGGGCTAAAAGCCGGTGTTGCTATCCGTCCGCTGGAGGCTGCCGGATGCTATGTTCCCAGCGGCCGTTATCCTTTGCCCTCAACGCTGCTCATGACAGTCATCCCCGCACAGGTTGCAGGCGTAAAGCGCATCGTCGTAGTCTCGCCGAAACCGGCTAGAGAAACGCTGGCAGCTGCAGCACTTTTGAATGTAGAGAATTTCTATCGCATCGGTGGAGCGCAGGCTGTCGCAGCCCTTGCCTATGGGACAGAGAGTATTGCACGTGTCGACCGCATCGTTGGTCCCGGCAATCTTTACGTCACCGCAGCAAAGAAGCTTGTAGCCTTCGATTGCAGCATCGATATGTTGGCAGGACCGACAGAAATCGTCGTCACGAGTGAAACGGGAGACGCTGCAGCAATTGCATCGGATCTGGTAGCACAGGCTGAACATGATCCGGAAGCACTACCGATATTTGTCACAACATCGGCAACGTTGGCAAAAGAGGTCATCTCGGAAACGAAGCAGCGCATCAAGACGAATCCCATTGCAAAAGAATCCGTCCTCCGTAACGGTATCGTCTTTCTAGCCAAGACCGTTGATGAGGCAAGGTCGATTACCAATCGTCTGGCACCGGAACACTTGACCGTCGACACGGCAGCCGACCTCAAATGGGTGACCAATGCAGGTTCGGTCTTTGTCGGAAAGTATTCGCCGCAACCGATGGGAGACTATGTCTCCGGTCCGAATCACACATTGCCTACCGGGGGAACAGCACGTGTGCGTGGAGGATTGAGTGTTCTGGATTTCGTCAAAGTCATCACAGTGCAGCAATACACGCAAGCAGGTTTGCGCCAGCTTGGTCCTGTCGCTATTGCATTAGCAGAAGCAGAAGGACTGAAAGGACATGCCGAAGCTATTCGTACAAGGGGGATACGTGCCTGAACCAGCCACACTATCGACACCAGCTCCACGTGCTCGCGTTCGCCAGATGAAGGAGTATCACCCTCCGCTAGGTAGCCGCGACTCACTAAGACTGGACTTCAACGAAAATACACTGGAATGCTCGCCGTTAGTATTGAAGGCATTGGCCAATATCGCAGCCCAGATTGTCACAAAATATCCGGAACGCGAATCTGTCGAGGCCAAGGTAGCCACATATCTCGGTCTTACTCCAGCGCAAACAGTTCTTACGAACGGAGTCGACGAGGCAATCCACGTTCTCTTCGAGACCTTTCTGGATGAGGGCGACGAGCTTCTGCTTCCCATACCTACGTACACGATGTACGAGGTCTATGCGTCCGCAACAGATGCAACCGTAAAAACGGTACAGGCAGACGAAAGCTTCGCTTTCCCTTATGAGAGGCTCCTCGCTGCCATTACGCCTAAGACAAAGCTGATTGCCATTGCCAATCCCAATAGCCCTACCGGATCAATCGCTACCCGGGAGCAGATTCTGGAGATTGCAACCCGGGCACCTCAGGCGATTGTGCTGGTCGATGAGGCGTACTTTCACTTCTACGGAGAAACCGTTGCCGACCTAATCGGCAAGATCCCGAATCTGATGCTGACTCGGACCTACTCCAAAGCCTATGGACTCGCCGGACTCCGCATCGGTGTTCTGGCTGGAACAGAAGAAGCGATGCGGTGGATTCGCCGGGTACTTTCTCCGTACAGTGTCAATTCGATGGCTCTCGCTTGTCTGCCCGCAGCATTACAGGATGAGACTTACCTGAATTGGTATGTCGATCAAGTCACCGTAGCCCGTACAGAATTCAAGACAGTTCTGCAAGAAATTGGCCTACGCTTCTGGCCCTCGCAAGCCAACTTCATTCTGGTCTACATCGGAGAAAAGCATCGCCAATTCGCACAAGAGATGCAGAAACGCGGAGTCCTGGTTCGCGACCGCTCGGCAGACCCGGGATGCGACGGCTGTGTTCGCATCACCATTGGAACAAGGCAGCAAATGCAAGTTGCACACGAAGCTCTATCGGCATCATTAACTGCTATTGGATGGGAGAACAAGCGCTAGATGGCAACAAAGAAAGCATCACCTCGAAAAACCTCCCCAGCAACAAAGAAGCGCACTGCATCGCTTGACCGGAATACCACCGAGACGAAGATTTCTCTCCGTCTCACGATTGAAGGAAGCGGAAAATACAACGTCCATACCGGCATTCGCTTCTTCGATCACATGTTGGAGCTCTTTACCCGGCATGGAGCCTTCGATCTCGATCTCCAGTGCAATGGAGATTTGGACGTCGATCAGCACCACACGGTAGAAGATGTGGGCATCGCTCTCGGAGAAGCCTTCGATAAAGCCCTGGGAGATAAAAAGGGCATCCTTCGTGCCGGATACTTTCTGATGCCAATGGATGAGACGCTGGCAATTGCAGCAATCGATTTAAGCGGTCGCCCGGCCTTTGCAGTCGATACTAAGGTTCGTGTACGGCTGGTGGGAGATCTTCAGTCCGAACTGGTAACCGACTTTTTCGAAGGATTTGCCCGCGGTGTTCGCGCCAACGTCCACATGAAGGTAATGTACGGCCGCTCGAACCACCACAAGATCGAAGCCATCTTTAAGGCATTTGCGCGTGCCCTGCGAGTTGCCTGCTCCAAAGATCCGCAACTCGGTGAAATGCTGCCAAGTACTAAGGGATTGCTTTAGTACCACGGCTCTATATCAGGAGACTCCATTGATCGCCGTTATCGACTACAAAGCTGGCAATCTGACCTCAGTCATGAAAGCTCTTACTACTTTAGGAGCCGCTGCGACCGTTACCGCAGACCCCACTGTTGTGGCTTCCGCAACAAAAATCATTTTGCCTGGAGTAGGTCATTTTGCCGCAACCAAGCTTCTCGACGATGCCTGTCTTACAGACGCAGTTCGAGAAGCAACTACACGTGGAGTTCCTTTTCTCGGAATCTGTGTTGGCTTGCAATGGCTCTTTGAGGGAAGCACAGAAGATCCGGATCAGCGCGGTTTTGGCGCCTTTCAGGGACTGTGCGAGCGATTCCCTTCGGGCATCAGAGTTCCACACGTGGGCTGGAATTCTATTCAAGTAACCCCAGGTTCCAGGTTGATGAAAGGAATTCAAGACGGAGAATACGTCTACTACACTCACTCCTACCGTGCCCCCGTGGTCCAAGGCACAGTGGCAGTTACAGAGTATGGAGGTTCCTTTACTGGCGCTGTAGAACGCGACAACATCATGGGAGTCCAATTCCACCCCGAAAAATCCAGCAAGACCGGGATGCGTGTTCTGCGCAACTTCTTGGAGATCTAGAACGATGCTGACCAAACGTGTAATCGCGTGCCTGGACGTCAAGGCCGGACGTGTTGTCAAAGGTGTGCAATTTGTAGACCTGATCGATGCCGGTGATCCGGCTGCTCTGGCTGCCCGCCATGCAAAAGAAGGCGCTGACGAGATTGTCCTGCTCGATATCACCGCGACACATGAGGGACGTGGAACGCTGCTAGAGACGGTACGAAGAACCGCTCGCGAGCTCTTCATTCCCTTCACTGTCGGCGGCGGTATTCGCACGGCCGAAGATGCTTCTGCCGTATTCGATGCCGGAGCGGACAAGGTCAGCATCAACTCCGCGGCGCTCGCACGCCCTGAGTTGATTGACGAAATCGGACGAAGCTTTGGCGCTCAAGCCGTCATTGTCGCTATCGATGCCCGGCGCAGTCCTGATGCTACAGACCCGATAGCGGAGGCTGAGGTCTATGTCCATGGAGGCCGCAAGCCCACTGGACGCAAAGTGCTCGACTGGGCCCGCGAGGCAGAGGAGCGCGGCGCGGGAGAGATTCTGCTTACCTCGATGGACTCGGATGGAACACGAGCAGGCTTCGATTGTGAGCTGACAGCGCGGGTAAGTGAAGTTGTGCAGATTCCCGTAATTGCCTCTGGAGGAGCCGGCACAGCTGCGCACTTCGTCGAGGTCTTTGATCGCGGTAAGGCTCATGCTGCCCTTGCCGCCAGTATCTTCCACTTCGGTATTTCCAGCGCTCGCGATCTGAAGGAGCAACTGGCTTCTGCCGGAGTGCCAGTGAGGCTTCCATGCTAATTCCTTCAATTGATCTGATGGGTGGGCGCATTGTTCAACTCGTTCAGGGAGAAAAACTAAAGCTTGCTTTCGATGATTTCGAATACTGGATTAATCGCTTCGCAGCTTACCCGGTGGTCCAGCTCATTGATCTGGATGCTGCTATGCGTCAAGGAGACAACCGCACGCTGATCGAAAAGATCGCCAGCCGTTTGCCCTGCCAGGTAGGTGGTGGCATTCATAACGTGCAGCGCGCAAAGGAGGTCCTCGATGCAGGAGCACGGCGCGTGATCGTAGGATCCTCGCTCTTTCGCGCGACAGCGGCACCGACGTTGGTAAATACGGACTTCGCAGCGGAATTATCTTCCACTGTCGGAGCAAACCACATCATCGCAGGAATCGATACTAAGCAGGGACGGGTCGCCGTAAAAGGTTGGAAGGAGCAGGTCGCACTTACGCCCGATGAGGCAATCGCCGAGCTGGAACCCTACTGTGAAGCATTCCTCTATACCCATATCGATAGGGAAGGTACGATGCAGGGATTTCCCATCGATATTGCGGAACGGCTGAAAAAGAAGACCTCTCGCCAGCTCATTGTCGCCGGAGGTATTCGAGAACAGAAAGAAATCGATGCCCTGGATGCAATGGGTATTGATGCCGTCTCGGGAATGGCTGTCTATACCGGAACACTGAAGGCCTGAGTTCGCCCACTATAACTGCGGTATCAGCTTCTCCGATTTTCAAGCAAGCGCCGGTCATACCGGCGCACCATCCAGCCAACGACAGCAAATATCATGGCAATCGCGGCAGTAAGAATCGCGTGGCCGGTATTGTGGCGAATCTTCGAAATTAATGCTTCGATTCCCCACCCTGCAGCTAGAACAAACCAGATAAGTGCTCGCATGCTTGTATCAGCATATCGTGATCGAGGGCATCTCCAGATTGAACTCACTTCAGCGCTTATTCTCTGTAACTGCCTCATTTAACTGCAGTCGGGAGGCACGCAAGACTCTGGCAATCTGTTTCAGGTGCAACTGCACAGCATAGAGCCGGAGTATCTCTTCCAGAGGCACATTCTGACTCTGTGTGCGACCTTCCGCAATCCGGGCGTCAAGAGCAGCAATATCGGCTTCGAGGTCAATACCTTCCGGTGGAATATCAAATCGCCAGTTGCTCGCGCAATTTGCAACGTGAAGGAAACCGGTTTTGGTATCTCCTACCAGTTTCCCTAATTCAGGCTCCAAACGGCGGCCGAACTGATCACTATGGCTCTCTCTCACGGAAATTTCCAAGGCCAGCAACGCGGCATATAGAGCCCGTGCGTACTCGGCTAACAACGAAAGACATTCGATAGCAGCGGGACCAATTGCAGGTTCATGACGCGCCGCACGAAGCAGCTGCTCATTGGTTCGCAGCAACAGACCGGTAGTCGTCTTGGCCTCCTGTAGATTCTCGGCGGGAGTATCGCGGAAGCCCAACATGATCGTTTCAAAGAAAGTTCCAAGTGACCGGTAAGCCTGGGCCAGCCCCTCTTGAAGGTGCTCGCGTGCCCGTCGGGGCATTACTACGGCCGATACGATCAAGGCAACGATGATGCCAACGAGAACTTCCAAGAATCGATTGAGAGCGATGTGCCAGTGGGAAAGCCTCGGACCATGTTGCTGAACCATCATCACGATGGTGATCGTCACTCCCGCTAAACGGGAGCTCTCTTTTAGATTCAATAGCCCGCACAGAACCATGGCCACCAAAACAGTGAGTCCGTAGACTTCCGGTTGCGGACCTACGAGCGATCCCACGAATCCAAGCAGTGCGCCGATTGTGGTCCCAATAAAACGGTTACGCGAAGCCGTTACGGTTGAACCTACATCCGATTGCAAAACGATAACAGCGCTGATACCTGACCAATAGGCTTCATGCAAATGAAAGAGAGATGTGATCCAACAGCTCAACGCAGCCGCTAAGCCAGTCTTTGTTCCTTGGATTAGCAGGTTTCGATGCTCTTGCGTGATCAGGCTAATTTTGCGGCGCATTCTAGTGTGCCAACCTTTTGGATAATTCTTGGAGAAAGGGTCTCAATTGTTTGATGTTTCCTCTTTTCTAACATGTGTTGTTTACTCTGACCTGTGACGGCTACCTCACTTGATCCCGGCTAAAACCTCTCAGGTACCGGACCCTCTTGGCCACGCCTTTTTAGATGAACAATTTGTAAGAAATCTAAAGGCGCTGCGAGTTCGTCATAATACATATCTGAGGAGTTCATGTTCCCATCCCATCGAAATAAGTTTCTCGTCATTGTTCTGATTCTGTTCTTCCTCTCTGGATCTCGGCTTCACGCTCAGGAAGAAGCTGTTTCCACGTCCCCCCCATCTCCGAGCTCGATTGGCGCATCATTTCCGGACGCCCCCACCGTGGCAGAGGCTCAACAGCCAGCCTCCACATCGGCATCCACTACTCAGCCGACGGCTCCGGCGTCAGGGCAGCAGACCAGCCGCATTCTCGGAATAATTCCGAATTTCCGTTCTGTTTCGGCAGACACTAAGCTCCCCCCGGAATCGACAAAAGAGAAATTGGTCCTCACACTTCAGGATAGCTTCGATTATTCGGCCTTTCTCTTTGTAGGCATTCTGGCTGGAGTCAGCCAGGCACAGGATTCCTACCCCGAATTCCACCAGGGAGCTCCAGGATATGCCCGCTATTACTGGCACTCCTTTGCTGATAACGTTGCAGGAAACCTGATGACGGAGTTTGCCCTGCCGACTCTTACTCGCGAAGATCCCCGCTACTACACAAAAGGTCACGGCGGCATCATCAAACGCACAGGCTATTCTGTATCCCGGCTCTTGATTACACGGACAGACCAGGGTAATCCGACGCCGAACTTCTCAGAGGTGATTGGGAATGGGGCTGCGGCTGGAATATCGACACTCTATTACCCAAGCCGCGAGCGGACATGGACAAAGACAGGTCAGAAGTGGATCTTACAGATCGGAATCGATGGGTTTTCCAATCTGGTGAAGGAGTATTGGCCCGACATCAACAGCAAAATCTTTCATACCCACTAAAGACATTTCCCCCAAAAGGTAAACCGAGCACAAAGCAGAACCGGCAGGGGCAGATATAGCTCCGCTTCCCATATGCGCAGCACGCCCGTGTAGCATGAAAAAAGCGATTTTTCCCGAGGTGCTGCGACAATGATTCGCGTCGGTTTACCTGATTCCGTTGATCCCAAGTTCTTCTCTCTTTTCCCTTCCGAAGCGCAAATCATTCCCCTTCCAGACACCCTGGATCACCCGGTTGAAATCGATCTTTGGATTCCGCCGTTGTATCCCGCTCCGGCGAAAGCAATCTTCCCCCACTTAAAGGGAATTAAGGTTGTGCAGGGCCTCTGGGCAGGTGTGGATTGGCTTCTCCAACTGGTGGGACCCAAGATAACGGTTTGCGATGCACAAGGCGCGCATACTCGAGCCACAGCCGAATGGGCGATCATGGCGATCCTGGCTTCCCTGAAGTACATGCCGTTTTATTTCGACGTGCAGCGCTCGGAAAAATGGTCGCGTCGATTTGAAGCTCCGGAACGATTCAGCGCCATGCACAAACAATCGCCACCAAGTTACCCCCCGGTGCTTCTTGAGGACCTCTCCGGTAAGAAGGTGCTCATTATTGGCTACGGTGCTATCGGAGAGGCTATCGAAGACAGACTGAAGCCCTTTGAAGTGGAGATCGTTCGTGTAGCTCGAAGCGCTCGACGAGAGCCACCTGTACACCCGGTATCGAATCTCCATAGCGTATTGCCGGATGCAGATGTTGTTGTCCTGATTGTCCCGCTTACAAACGAAACCACAGGGATGTTTGGGCGTGCTGAATTTGCCTTACTGAAGCAAGGCGCATTACTCGTCAATGCCGCACGCGGACCGGTGGTAGATACCGATGCTCTAGTAGAAGAGCTCAATGCTGGCAAAATTAGAGCGGCTATCGATGTGACAGACCCGGAGCCGCTTCCAGCCGGACACCCTCTCTGGAGCGCGCCCAATCTACTGCTAACCCCGCACGTCGCGGGCTCTACAGGACAATTTATGCCGCGAGCCTTACAGATCGCTGCCGATCAGGTTCGTCGTCTGATAGAAGGACGGCCCTTACACAATATCGTTTCGAATGGATATTAGAGCATTTCCCGAAAAGATGTAGACCCGAAGCAATAGAAGTGGGCGTGGCTTTCCACCAAAGAAAGCCGCTCTTCACGTTACTTGACGACAAGAGGGCCACGTTTTTAATCGTGGCCCTCTTTCGATAAGAACTGTGTTATTTCGTCGGCCATTCATCGACCACAATGCCCAGATCATTCAAGGTCTGGATTGTAGCTTCGACATTGCGTCGTATTTGCAGTCTTAACTTCTTGTCCGTTGTGGGGCCTTCAGCAACTGCAATCACTCGACCATAGGGCCATGCTTTTACTGGAAGTGCCGTCAGAGCCGACGGTAGATCTGCAATTCGAATATCCAGATCCTGACGACGAGCTCCGGCTGGACGCAACATCCCGCCTTGCCCTATTTGGCTGGGATTAGCATCGGGCATTACAACCCGCATCTTAATGACATCGGTACCGACGCTCAAAAATGGATTTTGCCAGGTATCGGGAGTTCTTACATCGATATATCGACTCTTTGTCGGTGGAGGAATCTTTTCCAGCTGCTGGCGATCATTCTCACGGCCCTGTGCGGCGGCTCGCGCCTGCAGCCTGGCCTCCTGCCGGGATGTCGGAGCATCTTGTTTGGAGGAGGAGCGAGAACAACCTGAGATACATAAAGCAGCAATAACGAACAAAGGCAAAGAGCGAGAAATACGAGTCACGATTGCAAGCATACCAAGGACTGAAGCAATTTCAGCGTAGATGTACCCGAAGCTACACGGATCGCCCAGGCCTCCTCTGAGGAGACCTGTTTATAGCTTATTTGAATGCAAGCCCCTATTGCGGAACTCCGCCAGTCCAAAGTCCTCCTCTAGAAGGATTATGAATTCAGCTGTGCGCGTGCAATGGCATCGAGAACCCCATTCAGGAAGTTAATCGACTCCGGCGCAGAATAACGACGGGCAATCTCCAAAGCCTCATTGATAACAATGGGAAAAGGGGTACCGCGAAAACCGATCATCTCGGCAACTGCCAGTCGAAGCACATTGCGGTCTACCGCCGGCATACGAACCAACCGCCAATTGGCCGAGTGTTTTTCGATAATTGTGTCGATTTCTTCTTCGCGAGTTTTCGCTACACGAAAAAGGTCCTCGGCAAAGCCACGCACATCGGCATCAACCGTTTCGCGGGCCTTCCAGAAAGTATTGCGAACTTCTTCAGGGGATTGCTTGCCCATGTCGGCCTGAAAGAGCATTTGCATGGCAAGTTCGCGGGATTTGCGTCTTGAACCGGCGACGCTCATGCAACCCCGCCGGCAGGTTTGCCCAATTTCCGATGCAGCGAAACCATTTCAATTGCGGCTACCGCGGCTTCAAACCCCTTATTTCCTGCCTTAATACCAGCACGATTCAGGGCCTGCTCCAAGGTCTCGCAGGTCAACACACCAAAAGAGTGAGGAATACCGGTCTCCTGCTGCGACTGCCCTATGCCACGGGAAACTTCGTTGTAGATTGCCTCATAATGCGCAGTTTCTCCACGAAGCAGGCAGCCAAGGGTAATAATCGCGTCATATTGTTTCTTCTCTGCCAAAGCACGGGCAGCAGAGGGAATCTCCCAAGCCCCGGGAACGCGAACAATCTGAATATCGCTTTTGACAGCGCCACTACGGCACAGTGCATCCAGCGAGCCCTGCAAAAGACGGTCTGTAATAACTGCATTCCAACGGGCAACAACAATTGCAAACCGCATGCCCGCAGCGCTCAAATCGCCTTCGATTGCGACTGGCTTGCCTTGCAAAATATCGGTCCATTCCCAGAAGGCGATTCGCAGGCCGGGAACAGGTTCAGCTTCGAAAGAACGAATCTTCTCTGCTTCGGAAACCGGCGTAATGCGTCCGGTAGCCTCCCCCCAGGTTGAGCTTAGCCACTGCTGTACCGAGGAATAAACGGCGTCCAGCTCCGTAACTTCCACTTGAATTCCGGATTTCGGAGATTGAGAGCCATCCGCGAATTGCAGATTTCCCGTTGGGGCCAAGAAAGAGGGTCCCGAAATCGGGCCCTCTTTTCCTGATTCAAATCCCAGCCCGGAGAAGAAACTGGTTAACTTGTCATTCGCCGCAGAAGAGGCAGCGGAGTGCAAGACGGTAATACCCTTGATCATTTGATTTTCTTGCCCTCGCTCATTTAGTTAGCTGCACGCGGATAGGCCCAAATTACAGTCGGCGCCACAGCGACTCCATTGTTGTCCAGTAGTTTGGGACTAATCTGAGTGGTGTCTTTCAGGGTCGATGTGTTGATGTAGTGAACCATGTTGTCCCCTGAAGTCCCGACGAAGAATATCGAATTGTCCGGGCTAAACGTACCGCCAACAGGTGCGGTTGCGGTACCGGATATGGTCACGTTTCCGACTGTGCCGATTGAACCGACAGCACCAGGCTTGTAGTACGGCAGTACAGCACCGGTTGAACTCGGCGTGGCGTAGGCCTGATTGTTGCCGTCCAGGAAGTTGTATGTAACGAAGGCCAACGAAGAGTTTGTCGCTGCCACCAGCTGATTGACGATCGCGTTATAGCCTGCAGGCTTCGTGATCGAGAAGGAAGTCTGCTGAACCGTCGAGGAGAACTTCAGCGCACTCGTCACACCATTCGTAGCAGGGCATATTCCCGACGGGGATGAAGAGCTAATGTCGAATCCGAGATTATTGATACCGATGTCGTACAGGTTCGTAGTCTCGGCTGTTGCAGCAGTATTGGTGTTTACCCAAGTACCAAGGATATGAAGTCCATCAGATGTCGCTGCGAGATGATCCGTGGCAACGCCCACCGTATCGGCCGATGGATAAGCTGCGCCGGTTGTGTTATCCCAGCAGTAGCCACGGGCAACAGTCGACGTTGTACCTGCGAAATAGGCTCCAGCATGAGGAACCGTAATAGCGATGTCCCCTGCACTTCCAGATCCCGAGAGATCGTAGGTATGCCATCCGGTGAAATTGTTATAAACGAAAAGCTTATTGGCATAACTTCCGCTGCCCAGGATGTATAGAGTCTTGCCATCCGGGGTCCAAGCGGCCTTAGAGCCAACGCCACCGTAGGTAGAAAAGGTCTTTCCGGAAACGTTGTACAAGTAAAAGACCTGTCTGGCCGAGGTTTGATCGTTAATCAATACCTGTGAATTATCGGGAGAGACAGCCAGAACAACTCCGGGGACATTCGTGTCTTCCGAAGAGAGGCTGTTGGTACTCGCGCTGTAGACCATCAGCTCACGGTAGCTGCCGAAATAGAGGCTGGCTCCCGTCTGGTCGAGAATCATGGAATTCGGCATGTAAGGCAGGCGCACAGGGCTGCCAACAGTACCAGCAAACACGTTCACAGGCACAAAATACTGTGACTGATTCGGACTGCCAATCCACAGATAGGAACTGGAATTACCATCTGCCGTCACATGGATCGGATTGGAAACGATCGGAACACCAGTTCCCCCTAACTGACCGACTTTGTCGAGAGGAGAGGGGTTGCAGTTCGACGGTTGGCAGAAAGCATAAATATTTGCAGTCCCTGGGTAGGTGCTGCTGAGAACGCCGCTTGAGGAAACAGTGATGTTCCGTGGAATGGTCGATGTGTAGTCGAGCGTCAAACCACTGATGGTCTTGTTGTTCCTATCGATTGCCTTCGAATTCAGATTTTGAGAAACACCATTAGTGATCGTTCCCGTGGTCGTCCCATTGGGCAGTGCCAGGGAGAACTGCACCGGCGAACAGACGGAGAAATATCCGGCAGTCGAGCTAACCGATGAGAGCGTAGCACTGATCGCTGTAGAACCCGGCAGCTTCGCCGTAATTTTGCCGGTTTGGTCAATTGAAGCGACGTTCGAGTTTACCGGCGTGTAGCTCAAAGAACCAATGACATCGGTACAGGAAGTTATTATATTTCCCTTTGCGTCCGTTATTGGACACAGCAAGCTACTTGTTCCGTCTGCATTCGCAGAATATGCCGAGACACTCAGTGTCTGGGTATCCCCTTGAGAAATACAGGATCCTGTTGCAATGCTTGCAGTATTCGTAAGCTGCAGGCTGGAAATCGGCGGATGAATATAGACCGGAATCTTATTCGAGCTGACGCCCGCGCCATTCGCCCAGAGGTGAACAACACCTGTCTGCTTTGACGGCGTGCAAACAGTGTAGTCCGGCGTACCGCCAGCGCTGTTCTTGTTCCAGGTACCGGCGCAGATCGATCCACTGGGAGAAATGTCTGCCAAATTCGGATTGTCAGTCAAATAGGTATAGTTGCTAACGCTAGCTGAGGCACCAGTACAGTCGGCAGCAGTTGGCGTGGTCACCGTGCCCGTTTGCCCATATGCCAACGAGATGCCCTGAACCGGGGTCAGGGAAATCGTGTAGACAGTTCCCTTCTTCGTGCCATACCCAGTGTTTTGGCAATAATTCGCATCTGGGTTACTGGTGCAACCGGAAATCGAGATACCAACTGGGAGTGCTAGTGCAAGCAAAACAGCAAAGGTAAAAAACCGCCGCATGAAACCTCCCCGCAAGACGTCAAATCGCCCAGCGGATGATGAACCTTGTCAAAAATACCAAATGGTCCGAAAAAGAAGTGTATCAGGCAGACCGGGACGTTTTCACGCTTGGGACCATTCAAAACGAATTCAGCCCAGGTAACCTTGCCCTTTAAATACAACATCCTGGTCATCTGTCGGTGACGACCAGGATCCGATAAACGATCAGAAGATGCTCAAGCTCACTCTCCGTTAGCCGGCATATATTTCTGGAACCACTCCAGGGCTCGTTCAAGCACATCCCGGCGATGGTCCATCGACGCAAAACGATGGCCTTCATTTGGATAGACGACCAACTGTGTCGGAACGCTAGCAGCCCGAAGTGCATGCCAGAACTCAAAAGATTGGGGAGCCGGGCACTCCCCATCTCGGTCTCCCACGACAACCAGGGTGGGAGTCTTTGCCTGTTTAATAAAATTAATCGCCGAACTCTTGGCATAAACCGAGGGATCGTCATAGACAGAAGCGCCGAAGTAGGGCTTCATCCATTGATCAATTGAGTTCTCCCCGTAATAACTCAGCCAGTCGGAGATTCCCGCCCCGGCAACCGCCGCCCGGAAACGATGGGTCTGCGTGACGGCAAACATCGTCATAAAGCCCCCATAGCTCCAGCCCGTCAGGCCAATTCGGTCCTTGTCTATCGGATGAGAGGCCTGAACAGCGTCCATGCCTGCGAGAATGTCCCGCAGATCCCCATAACCAAAGTCTTTGCGATTGGCAGCAGCAAAAGCCTCACCCTGGCCAAAGCTGCCCCGGGGATTCGGCAAAAGAACAAAATATCCAAGATGAGAAAAAGCGAGCGGGGTATAGCCGACTCCCGGCCAGCCAGGCATCTCGGCAGAGGCCGGTCCCCCGTGCACATAAACAATCATCGGATACTTCTTGGAGGAGTCGTAGTTCAGCGGATAAACGAGCCATCCCTGAATTTGAAAGCCTTCGTTGGTCCATTTGACCGACTCCACTTTTCCCCAGGACGGCCTCAACCCGGCATTTCTCTGGGTTACCCGCTTCGGACTCCCGGAACTCAGTATCCAGACCTCTTCAGGGGTCGAAAACGAACGTTTCATGAAGGCAAACGTAGAATGGTCGCGAGAAGCCGACAGGCTTAAATGCATCAGCCCATCCCCAATCGAGGCCGGTTCCTGGAAGAGAGGAGAGTCGAAACGACCTCCATCGAAGGTCACCTGCATCCGAACCAGACGACTATCGCCAGCGGCAAGCTCCGTCACCAATAGATGGGTATCGTCCTGCCATTCCATCCAAGCAGGGCTCGTCGGCCGGTCGGTGGTGAGATTTCTAGGAGTACCACCATTTGCAGGGACCAGATAGATGTCTCCGCCCGTCGAGCCTTGATCGCTCATCAGACCGCCGATAAAGGAAATCTGCTTGCCATCAGGAGACCATCTGGGCACAGCGAGCTGCAGCCCATGAAGCGAACCACTCACTGTAACCGGATCGAGAATAGGATTTGCAGGTCCAGTCAGTTCCTGGGTATAGAGCTTTGCTACCCACCAGTTATTCTCGCCCGGAGGCGTTGCCGCAATATAGGCCAGATGCTTGGAATCGGGAGCCCAGTCATACTCATAGATGTGCAGATCTGCGGGAGTGACTTGGCGTAGCTCTCCCTTTTGCACATCGGCAATCGCAATTCTCTGAATTTCGACTCCATCCTCTCCTATAACGCCAGCTGGCGGCTTCATCGCAGCCAGGGCTCCCGAGGGTCTGGTTGCTCCCTCAACATAGAGAAAAGAAAGAGAAGCTCCATCCGGTGAATAGTGAAGACCCTCGACATAACCTTTCACGCTCAACAACCGCCTGAGAGCCGCACCGCTTGTTACATCTGCCAGATAAAGATCGGTCTTCTCCGATGAGGGGCAGCTCACAAAGAAAGCGAGCACTCGAGAATCAGGCGACCAGGCAAAATTTCCCTGCTCACATTGCCCCTCAGCCTTCTCACCGACAACAAGAGAGCGCACCTCCGATAAGTTGGCAACAGCCGCAATCTTGATGGTCTCTGTCCCAGCCTCCAGCCAGGCAATCCTGGCAGCATCCGGAGAAATAGCTGTCTGACGAAAGCCATGAGCTTTTCCTAGTTCGGCAAGTAATGCTGTAATTCGCGGCTCCTTGGGCAATGCCGCAGAAGATGCCGAGGAAGAAGTGCCTGCAAGAGCAGGCTGCGCATATAGTCCTGAATTCAGGCAGAAAATCGAGCTGAAAACAAAGAAGGTAGAAAGGAATGCCCTCATGAGCGGATGCTAGCAGAAATGCCGTCTAAACAGACCTGCTTACCGACAATCCGGCGAAACAAGATTCGTCGTCCACCTAAAAAAGAACAGTTCTCTTGCAGATTAAGAATTCCTGGGATATTCTCCTGTCAATCACTGAGGGGAAGGTGTGACACGATCCAACGAACTACTCCAGGGAACACTCGACCTTCTGATCATGAAGGTAATAAGCCTTGAACCAATGCATGGATGGGCAATTGCGCAAAGAGTTCGCCAACTTTCGAAGGATGTTCTTCGGGTAAACCAAGGTGCACTATATCCGGCACTACATCGATTGGAACATCAGGCCTGGATTCAGGCTGAGTGGGGAGAATCGGAGAACAATCGCCGTGCAAAGTACTACTCATTAACAAAGGCCGGAAGGAAACGGCTGGAAGCGGAAGAAGAATCATGGGATCGGCTCTCAACAGCGGTCCAAGGGGTCCTGAAAGCAATCTGAAAGCCTCTAGACGAGGTAACTATGCGCCCATTGCAGAGCCTGCTTCGCCGTCTGCACTCATTGCTCACAAAAGATTCGAGCAATAGTGAGCTTAGTGAAGAAATCAAGTTCCATCTCGCTCACCAGATTGAAGAAAACCTCGCCGGAGGCATGTCTCCCAAGGAGGCTAGAGCCGCCGCTATGGCCGAATTCGGTAGTGTCGCTCAAATCACAGAAGAGTGCTATGAAGCGCGCGGCCTTAGGTGGATCGAAGACATTGTTCAGGATCTTCGTTATGGTCTGCGTACCCTCCTGAAAAATCACTCCTTTGCCCTTATCACGATCTTTACGCTCGCTTTGGGAATTGGTGCATCTACTGCGATTTTTAGCTTAGTCAATGCAGTACTCATTCGCTCTCTGCCTTATGGACAACCGGAGAAGCTGGTTTATGTCCGCACTCCCAATCCACGCTGGGGTGCCTTCTCAGATGCTTTCACTCCTACAAACGCAGACTTTTTCGATATCGAGAAACAGAACCGTTCTTTTCGAGAGATGACGCTCTTCGCACAGTCTACCTACAATCTCGGTGTTGGGGATCGCACCGAAAGAATCGGTGCAGCAAAGGTCGACGAGCATTTTTTCTCTGTCTTACAAGTTTCACCTTCATTGGGGCGAACCTTCGGTAGGAGCGATGAACAGCAGGGAAGCGACCATGTTGTAATCATCGGCTATGCACTCTGGCAAGACATGTTTGGAGGATCTACCGATATCCTGAGCCGTACTCTTCGCCTCGACGGACAGTCGTATCAGGTTATAGGTGTAATGCCGCAAGATTTTGGATACCCACACAAGAGTGATTTCAAATTTTCCAATCCTCGTATTGAGACAACTCAGATATGGATTCCGTCTGACTTAACAGCACAACAACGAGCAGATCGGGAACAATCCTTTGGACTCACTCTTGCGCGCCTAAAAGGCGGAGTAAGTCTGCGCGAAGCACAAGCGGAAGTGAGTGCAATCGTGTCACAGCTTGATTTATTACGTGCTCCCGATAACCGCGGCTGGAGAGGACGTACTGTCCCTCTTCTGAATAGTGCTCTAGGACCCGTAAAGCCACTGATGTGGCTGCTGCTAGGAGCCGTGGGACTTGTTTTATTGATTGCTTGCAGCAATGCTGCCAATTTGCTCCTGGCACGTGCCACGGATCGAACGCAAGAGTTGGGTGTACGGGCTACCCTCGGTGCTCGCAGAAATAGACTCGTACGTCAAATGCTTACGGAATCTTTAATGCTAGGAAGCGCCGCCGGCATTGTCGGAATAGGACTGTCCTTTATCTTTCTCCAAATACTGCTGAAATGTAGTCCTAATGATATCCCTCGCATACAAAATGCAACTCTGGATCTTCATGTCTTAATGTTTTTAACTACCGTGACAGTAATCACTAGTGTCCTCTTCGGCACCCTGCCATCGCTCTCGGCAAGTCGAATTCATTTGGTGGCATTCCTGAAAAGCAGCGGAGTGCGCGGAATATTAGGGGAGAGGAAACACCTTAAAGATGCGTTGGTTATTGCACAAGTCGTACTTGTGACTGTGCTACTTACGGGTACTGGTCTGATTGTGCGAAGCTACATCAATGTTCTAACTGTTCCGGTAGGCTATTCAGCTTCGACTATCTCAGCGACGATACAGCTCAATCCTCAACTTACTGTTCATCAGTCGAATCCCCGCTACGACACAACAAGGAAGCAAACGATCTTCTTCAAAGATTTGCTTACAAGAATACAGGCAATCCATGGCATTCAGGCAGCGGGCATTGTCAATTACCTCCCATTAAGCAACTCGGAAAGTGTCACACCAATTGAAGTCGAGGGCCATTCCACCAACAAAACACAAACAATTCCGGAGCAATTGGTGGAACAACGATGCATCTCACCTGACTATCTGATGACCATGCAAATTCCACTCCTTGCAGGACGCAATTTTACTGATGAAGACATGCCTACTCGTCCGGACGTAGCTATCGTCAACGAAGTCTTTGTTAAGAAATATTTTGGAAACGCTAATCCGCTTGGTCACCATATCCGAAGGATAAACAATGCGCCATGGATCACAATCGTTGGAGTCGTGGATAACATTCGAAATATGAGTCTTGAGAGTAGTGCTCTTCCACAAATCTATGTACCGCTTTGGCAGGGGTTGCAGAGAGGAGAATTTGTAAGTAGCGGTTACATTACTGTGCGCACTTCCCTTCCCTCTAGTGCAGTCATACCGGAGATTCGCAATGCCGTCCACAGTATCGATCCTGACTTGGCTATCGCAGACATTCATTCGATGGGGGATCTGGTCTCACAGGCCACAGCAACACGGCGTTTCCAGGTAATCTTGCTGACCATTTTTTCGGGAATGGCATTGTTTCTCGCGGTTGTCGGTATCTATGGATTGCTCTCCTATACTGTTCGCCAAAGGACAGGCGAGATTGGGCTGCGCATGGCACTCGGAGCGTCCGAAGCTGGCGTTATACAGCTCATTCTTCAGCAGGGACTTAAATTGCTTGCACTTGGTCTTCTCATCGGCATTTCTCTTTCTGTTGCGCTTGTTCGACTACTGACTAGCTTTCTCTATCAGGTTCCAGCTTTTGACCCTATTACTCTTTCACTCGTTCCGATACTACTGTTCGCTGCAACTCTGATCGCTTCTTTGATTCCGAGTTACAAAGCGGCCGCTATCGATCCGATGAATGCTTTACGGCATGAATAGCAGTCTTATTACAAAGGGTCATCAACTACCGAGATGACGCCGCAAATCTTCCGGATGATAGCAGTGAGCAAAGGCAGTCTCGCGCGAGATTCGTCCTGTACGTACCAGTTCAGCCAGCGACTGCTCCAGCGTCAACATGCCTTCGGCTCTCCCGGTTTCAATGTGCGCCCGGAGTTGGTGATCGTCACCGCGACGAATCAGATTCCGCGTTGCGCCATTTGCCATCATGATCTCAACCGCAGGATATCTGCCAACACCATCTGCAGAAGGGAGAAGTTGCTGAGAGACCACGGCTAATAGGGCTAAAGACAACTGTTGGCGTATCTGCGACTGATAGCCTGTCGGGAAGGTATCCAGAATGCGCGAAACTGTCTGGGCCGCATCATTTGTGTGTAATGACGACAACACCAGGTGCCCGGTCTCTGCTGCCGTAAGGGCCGCAGACATCGTCTCGCTATCTCGCATTTCTCCCACCAGGATCACGTCGGGAGACTGTCTCAAAACAGATCGCACGGCTTGCGCAAAGGTCGGAATATCGTGACCTAACTCAATCTGCTCCACAAGCGAGTTGCGATTCACATGCTGATATTCAATAGGATCTTCAATCGTGATGATGTGATCACGACGCCGCTCATTAATCAGATCGACAATTGCGGCAAGTGTAGAGCTTTTCCCGCAACCGGTGGGCCCGGTGAGTAACACCAGTCCCTGCCTGCGTTCAGCCAGAAGGGCCAAGTTCGATGGAAGATGAAGAGTCTCAAGGGATGGAATCTGTGGAGGCAAAAGACGTATCGCCGCAGCCAGTGTCCCTCTCTGGTGATGAAAATTCGCTCGAAACCTTCCTATGGAACCACGCGCAAAGCAAAAATCGAGGGCCTTGTTGTCCTGCAATTCCCGCGTTTGATTCACGGAAAGCAATGGCAAGAGCATGCCACGGAGATCCTCCGGAGATGTAACAGGCCCCACCCCAGGTGTCAGAGCACCATTGACCCGAAAGGTCGCGGGCGATCCTGCTACCAAAATGATGTCGGAAGCATGACGTTGAACAGCTGCCGACAGCAGTTGATCGAGCGACATCTTCTCAGCGCTTTTCGTACCACCAACGGAACGATTCAGCTGGTCAACAAGACGCGTCAATTCGAGATCGTATTCAGCCATCCAGCAATCCCAAGGAGCACAAATCGACGGACATATCGATTAGACGCATCCCACGAGATCGATGCTCACGTTTCTGGTCAGCAGCATGTGGAAGACCTCTCCAGAAGGCAGGAGATTTTTTGTCTCCTGATCCAAAAGGGGAAGAGAGCAGGAAGGTACTCACTTTCCGAGGCTTAGCGCAGGTTTCCGTAACAATGGGTACCAAAGCAGGTTCTGATCACGAACAGAAAGGATTGCACCCGGTATATTCGATATTTATAATATACGAATTAATGTAAAAGATTTCTGTCGTAGACCAACGGCAAACTCGTAACGAAGATGTCGAATCGATTGCGTTCTGCCGATACTTCCAAATAATTACCCGTTTTTGAGCTCTACCGGAAAGAAAGAGAAAGAGGAAAACATCGTTTGCTCGATGCCCGAGCAAGTAATGTCTCTGTATTCCATAAACTGAGACAGAAGGATGTCTATTGTGGGCGAGTTGCCGGACCAACACGAAGAAGACGAATCAAGAACTCGTATGTTCCGACCCTTTGTTTATGAAGAGAATGACACACTGACTCTTCATTTCGAGGTGAGTGCGGTACAAAGCAAGATGCGCATCAGTTCGCCGGATAACTTTCTGGCGCTTGGTTACACCCGGACCATGATGGGCTTTCTGCTTTTCCATGCACAGCCACGCCACATAGGAATGATCGGCTTGGGGGGCGGCTCCATACCGAAATACTGCTATCGTTTCCTGCCGCACGCGCAAATCTCGATTGCGGAAATCAATCCGGAAGTTATCGCACTGCGAGACCGCTTCTTTATTCCCGACGACGATCTTCGTTTCAGAGTTCACTGCGAAGATGGAGCAGATTTTGTCGACCGCCACAAAAATGAATTCGATGTTTTGATCGTCGACGGATTCGATCTTGAGCAGCCCCGGCAACTATGTAGTCCCCGTTTCTACGACAACTGCTATGAAGCATTAGCTCCAAATGGCATCTTGGTTGTTAATCTCTGCGAAGATATTGAACTCTTGACCTCTCGCATCTGCCAAAGCTTCCAGAGCAAGGTCAGAACAGTAGATGGAGAAGACGGAGATAACGTGATTGTCTTCGCCAGCAGAGGAAATGCATTCGCTCGTACATCGGAAGAGTGGAGACGGGCAATTGAATATGCGAAGCACCATCATCCGATTCCGCTTCGTCGTACCGCATTAAGTCTTCAACAAGAACGAGATACATGCCTGGCAAGTTAGAAGGTCGTATCACGATGTGCATCTGTGCGGCTCAAAGACAAGAAACGGTGCACACGACAGGAACATTTTATTGGCAAGAGTTATGAAGAATTTTCAAATCTTTATACAAGATAGTCACCAGATCTATCCGAAAGAGCTCATTTCATGAGCATCGCTGGCTGGATATCTTCGAGCATTCTTACGTTGTCGAAGCACGACCTCTCGCTGGTGTTAGCCCTTGTACTCGGTTGGCTGGCTCTGGGGTTACTCGCACTTATTCGACCGCATAGCGTGCGCTTTGTAGCGCACTTTCTATTCCCTCTCGGAGCACTGATTTCTCTCGGCATCGCAGTTTTGGGCGGAATTGCTCTCACGGCAGGACACACTCCCGACATCATCACTCTTCCACTCGGCCTACCCGATCTCCCTTTTCATGTTCGTTTGGATGCACTATCGGGATTCTTCCTTCTCTTGCTGGGATTAGCGGGAACAGGCATCTCCACCTTTGCGGCTGGATATTTCCGCTCCGGAGTCGGTACCGCGCCTGGCCTATTAGGACTCGAATACCACATCTTCCTTGCCAGTATGGCGCTTGTGATGCTCGCGGATGATGCTTACTTCTTCATGGTGTCGTGGGAAACCATGGCGCTCAGTTCCTACTTCCTGGTGACATCGCAACACCGCATTCCCGAGATTCGAAGAGCCGGATTTCTCTACCTCTTGATCGCTCACGTTGGGGCCATCTGTATTTTGCTCAGTTTCGGAGTACTGCAAGGCGGCAGCTGGCAATTCACCTTTGATGCCATGCGCAACGCTACCCTCTCTCCCTTCTGGGCAACAGTTGCATTTCTCCTCGCACTAATAGGCTTCGGAGCAAAGGCAGGCTTAGTACCGATGCATGTATGGCTTCCGGAAGCACACCCGGCAGCCCCTTCGCCCGTATCCGCGGTAATGAGCGGCCTGATGCTCAAGACAGCAATCTACGGAATAGTGCGAGTCAGCTTCGACCTGCTAGATGCCAAGTTCTGGTGGTGGGGCGTGCTGGTGCTAACGATGGGATTATTCTCAGCCCTGTTCGGAGCCATATTTGCCGGCGTTCAGACAGACATGAAACGTCTGCTGGCCTACTCTTCAATTGAGAATGTCGGAATCATCTTTGCCGGTATTGGATTATCCATTCTCTTTGCCGGATGCAATATGCAGCTCTTCGCTGCGTTGGCCTTGAGTGCCGCACTGATTCACGCACTCAACCATTCATTCTTTAAGAGCCTTCTCTTCCTTGCCACCGGATCGGTGCTGCATGCGACCAAGCAAAGAAGCCTTGGAAAATTGGGAGGGTTAATTCGACATATGCCTTGGGTGGCTACCTTGGCATTGGTCGGAACTCTTGCCATCGCTGGACTGCCTCCCTTTAATGGATTCGTCTCTGAATGGCTTTTGTTACAGTCCTTCCTTTTCACGCCTCAGATTCCGCATACCTTCATCAATATGTTGGTTCCGCTCGGAGCTGCTGCCTTTGCGCTCACCACGGCTTTGGCCGCATACGTAATGGTGAAATTCTATGGAGTAATCTTCCTTGGCCAACCACGTGAGAGTTCTTTGACGGAAGCACACGATGCCAACTTCCTGGAGAAGATCGGACTAAGCTGGTTGGCGATAGGATGCGTGATCCTCGGCGTATTGCCGCAGCTTTCTTTACGAGCTGCAGGCGCGGTTACCGGCAAGCTTCTAGGACAAGTTGCCAATACTCATTCACCTTTCTGGTTGATTGCGCCAATTGGAATACAACAGGCTTCCTATAGCGGCGTCCTGTTCTTTGCAAGCGTCGTGGGAGTCATCGCTGTGACTTTCATTCTTGTGCGCGTCCTCGCTCACGGGCGCATTCGCCGAACAGATCCTTGGGACTGCGGTTATCCCTGGCAGACATCCCGCATGCAGGATACTGCCGAGGGCTTTGGTCAACCGATTCGCCACATCTTTGGGCCGTTTTTCCGCATGAAGCGCGACCTTCCTTTGCCTTCCGATGAGGAGCCTCGTTATCGAATTCGGATTGAAGACCGAATGTGGCGGGGTATTTATCTGCCCATTGCACAAGGTGTCCAGTGGCTGGCAGATCGGATCGGTGTTTTGCAGGGAGGCAGATTAGCCATCTATCTGCTTTATAGCTTCCTGACTCTGATTGGCTTATTGGTGTTCGTCTTATGAGTACGATTGCATTGGTCCGCCAATTCGGCGAAGTACTGCTTGCTGTTGCGGTAGCACCCCTCTTCACGGGGTGGATCGGCAAATGCCGGGCGTGGTTGCAAAGCCGTTCAGCACCATCGTTACTACAGCCATATAGAACGCTGCGAAAGCTGTTCAATAAAGATGCTGCCATAGCTACAGATGCCTCACCTCTGTTCCGGCTAACGCCCTATGTGCTGTTTGGAACTATGGTGCTGGCAGCAGCCATCATTCCTTCTCTCGCTACAGATCTTCCGTTTGCCAGGGTTGCCGATGCAATTGCCTTGACGGGCCTCTTTGCGACAGCCCGTGTATTTCTATCGTTGGCGGCCATGGATGTGGGTACGGCCTTCGGTACTTTAGGTGCACGTCGTGAGATGATGATCGGCTTTCTAGCCGAACCAGCTCTGTTGATGGTACTGTTCAACGCCTTCCTCTTGTCGGGAAGCACCGCGCTGCCGAGTCTGGTGGAGACCTACAGCGCACATCCATTTCTCATTGACCCAAGCCTCACCTTCGCGGCAGTGGCCTTCCTTATGGTGCTGTTGGCAGAGAACGCTCGTATTCCGATCGATAATCCTGCAACACACCTCGAGCTCACGATGATTCACGAAGCGATGCTGCTTGAGTACTCGGCACGTCACTTGGCACTGGTGGAATGGGCTTCCAGCCTGAAGCTTTTGAATTATGCCTGCATCGGCTTTGCCTTGTTCTTTCCCTTTGGAATTGCAACGCATGGAGCCGATGGTGGCTTAGCACTCTTTCTTGCTGCCGGTGTTCTTATTTTGAAGCTTGTCGTTGCAGGTAGCGCGCTGGCATTGATCGAAACGCTATCGGCAAAGCTGCGGATCTTTCGGGCTCCGGAATATCTAGCATCCGCATTTTTGCTTACAGTCCTTGGACTGCTTGTCCATCTTCTTTTGGGGGCCTGATCGAATGCACATGTCTTATCTGATCGCCCAAGTGCTGAAACTGCTCGCTGCAGGATTGCTGTTGATTTCTTTCTCGATGCTGTCAGGTCGAAGGACAAAACGGCTGATCACCCTCTTTGCCTGTCAGGGAGGCATCCTGTTCCTTTCTACAGTTCTTGTGGCTTACAGCGCAGGACTGACGGAGCTGTATTACTCCGCTGCGCTCACCTTGATCTTGAAGGTAATTGGGTTGCCGTTGATTCTGAACCACCTCATCCGTCGTCTTGGAGCAGAGTGGGATAACGAACCTCTCGTGAACATTCCGACGACGATGCTGTTAGGACTGATCCTTGTCATCTTTGCCTTCGGTCTGGCCCAGCCGATCAGCATGTTAGCCACAACCATCACCCGCAAGACCCTGGGGATTGCGCTCTCGGTTACATTGCTTTCTTTTCTGATGATGATCACGCGCCGCAAGGCTGTGACACAAGTGATCGGATTTCTGGCAATGGAAAACGGTCTCTTCTTTGCCGCAACGAGTGCTACCTATGGAATGCCGATGGTTATTGAACTAGGCATCGCCTTGGACTTACTGGTAGGCGTCTTTATCCTCGGCATATTTTTCTTCCAGATCCGGGAGCAGTTCGAAAGCCTGGATTTGCACCACCTCGAATCGCTTAAGGAGGATTGAAGTGGAGATACTGTTTGTTCTTTGCCTGCCATTGTTGGGTGCGCTCTTGTTAGCGCTACTCGGGGCACGTTCCTATGCCGCCGAACTCAACATAGGCATGAGCTTCTCCACTCTGGTGGCTGCTGCGTTCCTGGTAATGCGAGTAATTCGTTACGGCCCAATCCTCACCGGGCACGAGCAGTTCTTCGTCGATTCCTTCAACGTGTTTCTTGTTGGACTGACTGCCTTCGTGGGTTTCACTACAGCTCTCTTTTCCCGTCCATATATGCGCATTGAAGAAGACCACGGGCGCCTAAATCCCCGTCGTCTGCGGCTTTACCACAGTATGTATCAGCTCTTCATGGGAGCAATGCTTCTGGCGCTACTCACAAACAATATGGGACTGCTTTGGGTAGCCATGGAAGCTGCAACTCTTTCGACAGTTCTGCTGGTTTCTCTTTACCGTACACGGGCTAGTCTGGAAGCAGCCTGGAAATACTTCATCCTCTGTGGTGTCGGCATTGCGCAAGCACTCTTCGGCACCATCCTCCTTTATTTCGCTGCCGAACAAGAGCTGGGACGTCAGGGCATGACAGCTCTGTTATGGACACATCTGAATGCAGTCAAAGGACAACTTGAACCAAAGGTACTGGCATTAGCCTTCGTTTTCCTTCTTGTCGGATATGGAACGAAGGTAGGCCTGGCACCTCTGCATAACTGGCTTCCAGATGCACACGCAGAAGGCCCGACGCCGGTCTCAGCCGTACTATCGGGATTGCTTCTGAACGTCGCCCTCTATGCTGTCGTACGCTGCAAGGTTCTGGTCGTAGGCTCTATCGGATCTTCTCTCCCTGGTCGCCTGCTGATGACCTTCGGATTACTCTCTGCAGTACTGAGTGCCTTCTTCCTGTGGAGACAACGCGACATTAAGCGGCTATTTGGCTACTCCTCGATTGAACACATGGGGATCATTACCTTTGCTTTTGGACTGGGCGGTCCCGTGGCAAATTTCGCAGCTTTGCTGCATATGACTGTTCATTCGTTAACGAAGTCTTCAATCTTTTTTACAGCCGGACACGCCTCACAGGCCGCAGGAACACAACAGATGGATGGCATTCGCGGCTTGATAGGTATTAGTCCGACTATCGGCTGGGGTTTGGTTCTCGGCTCACTCGCTATCTTAGGCATGCCGCCCTTTGGCGTCTTTTCCAGCGAGTTCTTAATTCTTACAACTGCCATGCGAGAGCATCCTTGGTCAACACCTTTTCTCTTGATTGCCTTAGGGGTGGCCTTCGCCGCCATCTTTATCAGAGTGCAACCAATGGTCTTTGGAGAAAGCGACGCACAACCACTCTCGCACTCTCCGGCTCTGGTGCCTGTGTTTGTTCACCTGGCACTGGTATTGATGTTGGGGCTCTACATGCCTCCAGCTCTGGCTGAATGGTATCGCGCTGCTGCGCGCCTGATTGGATGACGCTCATGGGAACCAGCTTTATGGAACATCATCAACGCATCCCGGTACCATCCAATGTGCCGGTTAACGGAATAACTGTAGATAGCCGGCAATGGTTTCAAGTAGCCGAAATTTTACGCGAGTCTGGAGCACAATTTTTTACGCTGTGGGGAAGCGATGACCGGGATCGGGATGGTTGTTTCCGTATCTATGCAGCATATCTCCAGGCGGAACACATTCTTGTTGTCGAACATGCAATCCCCCAGACAGCGGAACTAAAGTATCCAAGTATTGCTGCCCTTTACCCTGCTGCGAAGAGGATGCAACGTGCGGTCTACGATCTTCTGGGAATCGCAACGGAAGAAAAAGATACCCGAGGCTGGCTTCGCCACGGTGGATGGCCAGAGACAGAGTTTCCCCTACGGAGAGACTTCGATGGACATCGGCAGTATCCAGCTATCTCCGAACCCTATCCATTTGTGACAGTCGAAGGAGATGGCGTACACGAGATCGCTGTCGGTCCTGTACATGCCGGAACCATCGAACCCGGACATTTCCGCTTCTCTGTCGTTGGAGAAAAGGTCCTGCGTCTGGAAGAGCGGCTGGGATACAAACACAAAGGAACGGAAAAGCATTTCGAAGAATTGTCCCAACTGGAGGGCCACCGCCTGGCGGCTCGCATCTCCGGAGACTCAGCCGTGGCTTTCTCCTGGGCTTACTGCGCAGCACTGGAAGCTATCGCTAAAGCCGTCTGCCCAGCCAGAGCTACAGAGTTGCGAGCCTTAGCACTGGAACATGAACGGATTGCCAACCATCTTGGAGATCTCGGCGCACTAGGGAATGATGCCGGCTTCGCTTTTGGTCTCACGCAGTTCTCCCGGCTGAAAGAGGACCTGTTAAGAGCAAACGCTCTCGCCTTCGGAGCACGCTATCTCTTCGACTACGTTATTCCCGGTGGCGTAGCGGGCGAGCTAACGCCAGAAGCAACAAATACTCTGATAGAGCAGTATATTGCCCTGGAGAAAGCCGTTGCCAATCTCCAGTCCATCTATGCCGAACATGCCGGTCTGCAAGATCGCTTCAGGGAAGCTGGCAAACTGACGATTGACGAAGCGCAAAAGCTCGGGGCTCTTGGTATAGCAGGGCGAGCTTCGGGAATCGCTTCGGATTTACGAATCGATCATCCCTGTGCTCCATATGACAAGTTGAATCCAAAGTTGGTGGTACAGACTTCAGGCGATGTAGCCGCCCGGGTTCAAATGCGTTTTGAAGAAGTGTTCGAATCGTTGAGGCTTTGCCGGACTCTGCTGGAAAACCTCTCATCCGGACCGATTCAGGCTCCTGTAGCAGCCGCAGAACCCAACCAGTTTGGGGTGGGAGCAATTGAAGGCTGGCGTGGCCCTGTGTTGATTGCTCTGGAATCAGGTCCACAAGGCTCCATCCGGCGATGCCATGCACACGATCCTTCGTGGCAAAACTGGCCGCTTCTCGAGTACGCGATTATCGGCGATATCGTGCCGGATTTTCCGTTAGTAAACAAATCTTTCAACCTGTCCTACAGCGGACAGGACGGATGAGGTAATCATGTTTGACGTTCTTTCGCGCATACTGCGCACCGGCATATTGACCGAGTCCTCACCGATTATCGACGAGCTAACGTCCGAATTCGATGCATTGCAGTCGAATCTTCAGAAGATCCTGGGGCGGGCCCTCTGCATTCGTCACGTAGATGCAGGCTCATGCAATGGATGTGAACTCGAGATCCAGGCAGTGAATAATCCTTATTACAACCTGGAGGGGGCCGGAGTTCATTTCGTCGCCAGCCCCCGGCATGCCGATCTGCTACTGGCAACCGGCCCGGTCTCAGTCAATATGGAGGAAGCGCTGAAACGCACCTACGAGGCCATGCCAGACCCGAAATGGGTCGTAGCTGTCGGGGATTGTGGTGCTTGCGGCGGAATTTATGGGACAAATTACGCGAGTCGCGGAGGCGTGGCTAACGTTATCCCGGTAAACTTTACAGTGACGGGTTGTCCCCCTAGCCCAACCGCTATCCTGCGTGGCATTCTCCAGACTGTGTGCACGGCACTGGCTCCGGGTGGAACCACTGGCAAACCGGGTAGTTCAGGCGATGTACTTTAGTGAAGAGAGAGGAAATCGTGCAAGATTCATTACGGCGCTTTAAGGCGGACATGTTTCAAGCGCTCGCACATCCGACGCGGATTGCCATCATCGAAGCATTGGGCGAAGGAGAGCTCTCGGCTGGAGCCCTGATCGAAAGGCTAGGGATTGAACAAGCCAATGCCTCACAGCACTTGGCCGTATTGCGCGCAAAGCAGATCGTAAGCAACCGTAAGGTTGGAAATCAGGTTTTCTATTCGGTGAAAGATCCTCTGATCCTCGAAGTCCTCGCGCTCATGAAGCGCTATTTCCACGCCCACCTGAAAGAGTGGTTGGGAATGTTGGACGAGATGGAAAAACCTGTAAAACCCAACTAGATAATAGCGGGTACGTGAGACCGGAGATTGAGTCTGTCGAGCGGCTTCCGGACTTGATTCAATTGCATTCCGCTGGCGAGGGCCTGAAGTGGCATTGTACCGATGCTCCATCGAAACAATGCAATTATCGGCTCGGGCCCCCTTCCGAAGCCCTCTTCACCAATAATAGGTTGCAACGATATCGGGTTCGCTTGGCGAACCATTGATCACAGTGGTGTGCAGAACTATCTGTAAATTTTTACGTTCCCACCCCTTGGGCGCAATACGAGTAAAGGCGTCGAGTGCTTTCGGGGTAGTAATGAACTCTCCGGCGGCCCAGGTCCCAGCTTGCCCAAGGCCGGCGGCTGTAATGAGAATCTCTCCCGTCTTGGAATTGAGGACTCTCGATACGACTGCATAGTCTTCCGTAGGGTTCTGGGCTGCTTTCCAGAATCGATTCGTATCGAAACGATCTTGGATGCGATATCCGGACGCAAAAACAAACCGGAGGCTATCGGTGAGCTGAAGGGTCCACATATTATTAAATGCCCCAATAAGGATTGCCGGCCCCTGTCGCAAGTCTCCGATAGAGATGTCCTGATTGAAACGCATATCGTATGTTTTCTTTTCTACGGAAAGGAAGGAAGCAACCTTTGCAGATGCTGCGACGTCCCCGATTGAAACGTAAGTGTCTGCTAATCGATATAAATCGCTACCTTGTAGCATCTCTTGCGGGCTGAGGGAAAGATCCAGTTCCCGTCTTGCCTCTTCATTACTACTAAGATGATGCTCCTGCCGATACTTCTCGACAAAGGGCAATGAGAACTCATAGACGGTATTACCTCCCATGTAGATCAGGCTACGGTGTTGATCCTTAAGGAGTGGCGACCAAAAGCGATGTAAGGCTGTATCGGGAGTTGCCGTTATCCACGTATAACTGATTCCGGCAGCTATTAACAATAAAAGAGTTAGGAGAAACAAACGTTGTTGCAGGAGCCAAGCGCGGAGACTCGTATTTGCCTTGTGCGGGGATTCAATCGTCCCCGGTTCCTCTGACTTGTCCACCCCCGTGGATGTATCAAGCGGGGAACTCGATGACAAATCTCCAGGAACGACCTCTTCTTTCGGAGGTGTTCCACCTTCGTTATTGGTACGGAATTCAAAACAAGCCTTATAGGAACCCGACGGGATAGCGATCTTTACGACACTGGCCCCATCGGCAGATTGCTCGTAAAACAGCGCAAGGCGTTTTCGCACGTCAGCAGCGCGGACGCGCACCACAGGATCTGCCGCCTGATCATAATCGGGTTTTCTGCCGAAGACCTCGACTCCGATAATACGCTCCCGAAGAGACTCCTCCTCCCCGTTCAAGCTATGCAAAACGATGTAGCGGAGCAGGTCCTGGCATTGTCGGCTCGTCCGAAAAGGGATGCTGCTCAGCATCTCTTCGAGAGCACACTCTACCATCGGTCGCACCTCAGGAGGCCATGCTCTAAAGGGCTTTAGTTGTTCGTCACCTTGATCGTTTTTCATCTCATACTCCCCGCACTCCGCCAGGTAACGGCCGGTATTTTACCTCCTTCTATCTCATTGACATAGTGCGACTTACAAGAACTCTCCTGGAAACTACTGTATTCAACCTTGCCAACGAACTAACCACAAGCTTCTCATGGCGCTCCGTCCGGCAACTTCTATTCCACCGGTTTTGTTTAGAGGCATTTGGAGTTACCAGGATCACTCAGATTAATTTGGTTTTCAAACTATGGAGGCTGTTCATGATATCTAGATTGCGCTCAACGAGTTCTGAGCCGCACAAAAAACAACGCTGGCTTCCCTTCTTCCTGGCCACCTGCCTGGTAGTGTTTCTGTGTACCGGGTCCGGTGTCGCTCAGGTATTGTACGGGTCGCTGACGGGAACATTACAGGACAATGCCGGTGCCATCGTGCCCAACCGACCGATTATAGTAACCAGCCAACAGACTGGAGAATCTCGTACCGTTCAGTCGGATAACGGAGGTAATTACCTTTTTCTTAACTTACTTCCGGGGCAGTACATCATCAAGATCGCTGCCTCTGGGGGATTTTCTGCCTACGAACAGCGTGGAGTGGTTATCCAGGTCAATCGAGAAGCACGTGTCGACATTACACTACAGCCGGTTACCGTCACAGAGAAGATAGTCGTCGATGCAACTGCACCTATCCTGCAAACAGAAACGGCCGAGGTAAACCACGAAATCTCTCAAACGCAAATTGCCGAACTTCCAATCACTTCAACGCAGGGCCGTAATTTTCAGGCGCTCTATACCATTCTTCCCGGCTTCGCCGCGGTATCGGAACAAAACTCTACCTCGCTCAATCCCTCCCGCGCTATGTCAGCAAATGTCAATGGAACCGAAAACATGGGCGTTTCCAATCGAATTGACGGAGCCATGAATCAAAATGGCTGGGTACCCTATTTGATTGCGTATGTTCCGCCTGCTGACTCCATTCAATCAGTAAACGTCGTTACCAACTCCTTCAATGCTGAACAAGGTATGGCAGGTGGAGCGTCTATCAACGTCACCATTAAGGGCGGCCAGAAGGATCTCCACGGCAGTGCCTGGGAATATAACCAGCTTTTCAATACCAATGCCCGCGGATATGTAAACACGCCAAAGGTTCAGCCGAAGGTCCCGAAGAATATCTTCAATCAATTCGGCGGATCGGTAGGTGGCCCTGTATACATTCCCCACATCCTCACCGGAAGGAAAAAGCTGTTCTTCTTCGACGCATTCGAGCGGACTACGCGCCGTCAACTTATTTCGGGATTTTATACCGTTCCCAGTGCGGCAATGATCGGCGGTGACTTCTCCTCCGTCAACGGATTGTCGGCACCTGCTGCCGCCACGATTCTCTATGATCCGCAGCCGGGAGGAGTCGTACAAACCGGTCCTAATACAACTTCCGGATACTTGAACGTAGGTCACCGTCCGACATTCCTATCGGAGTACGGTTGCAACTGTATCCCTGCCTCGAGAATTTCTCCGCAGGCGGCAAAAATGTTAACGCTTCTAGCGCCAATCTCCAATTCCGTAGGTGCGCCGACCACCCAACAACTCAACAATCAGATGGCCAACGATTACTTTGGCAGCGGGACCCTCGCCTATAACCGCAATACTAACGATGCCAAAATCACGTACGTGCCTTCCGAAAGCACAACACTCTTCGGCCGTTATAGCGTGGAGCCTTTTACCATCATCGATCCCCAGCAGCTTGGCAATGCAGGTGGAGGAACCTTCGATGGAGGACAACCGGGAGCAACAAAGGGACGAGTACAGAACGTAGGCATTGGCTTTAGTCACGTCGTTACTTCGAACCTGGTTGTCGATGCAGACCTGGGATATACACGCCTGAATTCCGGCGTCCAGTCCCTGGTCGATATTGCAGCAGGCGATTTCGGAACCGATACCCTCGGAATTCCGGGGACCAACGGCGTCGGGCCGCAATATGTTGGCCAGCCAGCCTTTCAATTCACCGGGTTCGGAACCTTGGGCAATGCAGCCTTAGCAAGCCCGTTCCTTTTCCGCGATAACCAATTCACAGGCGATGTGAATGTCAGCTGGACAAAGGGCAGACATTCAATGAAATATGGTTTTGGATATTTTCACTTTCTTCTCAACCATTTCCAACCAACCAGCGGTGGCGGTATTCAAGGGCCTCGCGGCGCCTTCCTTTTCCAGGGAGGTATGACTACAGGTCCTGCGAACGTAACCTCATCGGGAAGCCAAAACAACATTAACGCCTACACCTCGTTGGCGGACTTCCTCCTGGGATTGCCGAACAACGGCACGGGAGCTGCGGTTGGCCATGCCTATCAAATTTTCAATCCCAACTCTCTGCGTTGGAGCAATTATTCCGCATATGCTCAGGACCAGTGGAAGGTAAATGGGAAACTCACTCTGAATTACGGTGTTCGCTACGAGTTTTATCCGGCTCCGTCTCGCGATAAAAGTGGTGTATACCGTCTCGATCCTTCTTTGCCGCAGACAGCGAATGTGATCATCGGCGGAGTCAACGGGAACCCGAAGAATGCCGGCATTCAGATGTCGAAGCTTAACTTCACACCGCGTGCCGGAATTGCCTATCGCGCAACGGATCACCTGGTAATACGTCTTGGAGCAGGTATCACCACTGACCCGGATAGTTTGCGATTCCTGCGTGACTCATTCCCGGTAGATCAGGCACCCACCTTCAGTGGAACAGCAGCCAACACTATTGCGATTAATCCTGCCAATGGACAGGCCCTTACTCTCGCAGTCGGAATTCCGAACCCACCTTTACCTGATCTGTCCAGCGGTTTTGTGTCTCTTCCGATTAGCGGCTCTACAACTACAGTTCCGAAGGACTATCGCCGAGGTTACATCGAATCGTGGAACTTATTTATCCAACAGGATTTTGGCCACGGTCTTGTAGCCAATATCGGTTATGTTGGCACTCATCAGATACGGCAGATCACTGGCTTTTCCCTCAATGCCGCCCCACTGCCTGATGGGTCAACCCCATGCATGGCGAACGGACAATACAATCCTTCCACTGGGTTGACCGGCCCCTGCAACTTTGCCGCAAACGAGCTGATCAATGTCAATGCCGGATGCAATGCAAAGACTGGATATGTGTGTTACAACTCAGGTGGCATTGGACTAACTGAACCCAAAGACAGCTCAAACTACAATGGACTGCAGGCACAATTGACGGGTAATTTCGGGCGTTTGGCGCAGTTTGGTACCGCGTACACCTGGTCTCATGCCTTCGATTACACAGACAATGGTGGAGGCACAGGATCGGGTGGAGCAGCCTTCTCCTATCCTGCATATTTCAAGAGGAACCGCGCAACCTCTGGCTTTGATCGTACCCATAACCTGCAGATATGGGGGATCTATCATTTGCCCCTCGGCCGTGGCCAGCATTTTCTTAACAAAGGTATCGCCGGCGCTGTCTTCGGTGGCTTCCAATTGAACGGCCAGTTTAGCCACGTCAGCGGCTCACCGTTCTCTGTTAGTCCTTCGAATAGCAATGGCTTTAACTCACCCAACAACACTCTCTATGCTGACTTAGTTGCACCCTATCACCAACTCAGTGGACACAACCGTACGCCGGGCAGCAATGCGATTTCGGGCGGTCATCCCTGGTTCGATCCCACGTCATTCGCTAACCCGGTACAACCTACTTATTCTGCATCCCAAACCCCATCCCAGATTGTTGCGCCGCATTTCGGCAATACACATCGTAATCAGTTCCGGGGACCAGGTACGACCGGTGTCAATGCCAGTGTCTTCCGCAGCTTCAATATGTATCGCGAAAGCCAATTCCAAATTCGTGTGGAGGCTTTCAATCTATTCAATCATCCGCAGTTAACGAATCCCAATACGACTGTTGGCGGAGGTACGTTTGGCTATATCACCAGCTTCAATGCCACTCGTACTCTGCAGTTCAGTGGGCGAGTTAGCTTTTAAACCGGTGCAGCATTGCTAGAGCGGAATCAGGGTTACTGTTCCCGGAAAAGTTGCGCAGTCCTCTGTGGCTTGCGGATACACCTACCCTGATTCCGCTCTAGTCTCCCCTCAGAAATGAGGCACGGGTTTCCTACAATCCCAACACATCCAAGCCGGGTGTGTTGGGATTCACAGCTTAAGGAAATTGCCAAATCCTTGCTGCTATCAGCAACTTGTCTGCGGAAGAAAAACCATACTACTGAGGCAAGACTTCGATTCCCGTAACAGTTGCATATCCTTTCACAGGAACGAAGCTAAGCAGGAGTTTGCCCTGCGCATTCGGTTCGAGCCCCGGAATGCTACGGATTACAACATCGCTTTTATGCGTCTCGGCCCTAAGATCGAAATTCTCCAGAATGGCCTTGCCATTACAAAACACATTGAAGATATGAACCGGGCTTGAATCCTCGGACGAAGGTTCTGCCGACTCATTCGGACTTCCACTATGTACTGCAAAATACAGGTTTACAGTGTAGTGACCGGGCGAAACGGGTATGGCATAGGAAAAGTTTCCCCAGCGTTCGGTTTCAAAGAGTTCAGGATCATCGGTTCCGCGAACCGGTTCCGGATGGGAAGATATCTGTCCACCCTCGAAGTAGTTGTCAGGACTCCACCATTGGCTATCGTTTGAGTAATACGGAGTTTGGCGGGCCAAGATCCGAACTGGGCGAATATGACCCTTCGTCCCAGGAAGAACTTCAATAGCCGACAAAGTAGCTTGATTCCCAGACTCTCCGGCAAACTCCAGATGCAAGAAGCCATCCTGAGAAGGCGCAATGTTTGGAAAGACCTTAACATCAGCCGTCCGGCTGGCACCTGCATCGGCCACAATATCGAAATGTGACAACAGCGGCCTTCCGTTTGCTCGAACGGAAATTACACGACTACCTTCACCACCGCTTCCGGTAGTTTCCGGACCATAGACGGTCTCGGCAAAGTGCAGACGCAACTCATAAAGACCCTTTTTCAGAGGTATGTCATAGCGGAACTGGCCTTGGCGACTGGTACGGTAAAAACTCGGATCTTGAGTTCTCCAGATATGCTGCACGGAGCTCTTCACCGATGTGCCACCAGAGTAGTAGGCATCTGTATTCCATAGCTTACCGGCGTGATCTACGTAACTGCGGCCCGCACCGGCAAGAATCCGGATCTCCTCACCCATCGGCAATCCGAACATTGACTCTCGTCCCGCAGTTGAATTCGGAGCTACGGCTACGGCCTCGGTCGACGACTGCCGCGGATGCCGATGGGAAAGGATAAGAACAGATCCAATACCTAGAGCAATAAAGATAGTCAATCCAACTCCGCCCCAAATCATTCGTTTTTGGCGAAGCAATTGCCTCCATCTTCCGGGCACTTCTGTTTCAGGCTTTGGAAGTGCTTCGGCTGGAGGTTGACTAGGTTCCGAGGAAGCAGCAGGAGGTGGAACTTCCTGTTTCTGAATTTGAGATGCAACCTCAAATTCAGGAACATATTGACCGACCGGAATCGTGATGCGGAGATGATGGGAAGCTCCGGGTCCGGAGTAGTATTCCGCAAGCCGTTTGCGCAGCCGATTCATCTCAACCCGAACAATCGAATCCGAATCCTGGTCAAAAGAAGAGCCGCGGCGAAAGACCTCTACGCCAACAGAGTATTCCTTGATTTGGCTGGATTCTCCGGCAAAGACCTTCTCACATAAATAAGACAGCAGGTTGGCCAAAATAGGAGCACGCGTGAAGAGCTCTGACTGAAGAACGGCCTTCAGCTCTGCACGTTGCGCGTGAAGATCGGTCGATGCTGGACTCCCTACTGCCATCTTACTAATCCCGGTTTTATCCCAGTTGAATTGCTATCCAGTTATACGCTTCTTCTCCTTTTTTAGTGCCAGTTAACCGTGTATCCGGAGACCGAAGCAGAGGATTTAACGTCGTGTAACCCCCCGGTGCTCCCTCCTTTTCCCGCGAAATTAGCTTCAGTACCCGTTACGTTCCAACTTCACTAGAAGTTCTAAAACCCGCGGTAATTCATGAGATTCCTCACTACAGGCCCAGGGTTAACCCGCAAAGTCCCAAAAGGTAACAGGTATAGCGTTGTGCCCAGGTTCCGGGAAGCTTCTACTGAGTACGTTGTACGAGCACCTCGTAGGGAGGCTGGATGATGCAGCATCCTCCTCCCACGAGATGCCACCCCGCAGAGGAGGTGACTTATGAGAAAACAGTTAGTTGTAATTCTTACGGCAGGCCTGCTGGCTCTTTGGACTCCCTATGGAAGAGCGAGTTCGGCTCTTGATCTGCCCAAACCTGGAAACTTGGAAGATCTATCGAAGACGGCAGAACTTAAGGGAGATTTGGCAAGAGTCCGCAAGGACTATGTTGCTGCCATCGACTACTATCGCACCGCTCTGCGTACCGATAAAACTAATGCCACTTTATATAACAAGCTGGGTGTCGCCGAATTAAAGCTTGGCAATATGCGTGGAGCTCGCAAAGACTTTTCACAGGCCATCAAACATGACCCCAAGCATGTAGATGCATTGAATAATCTTGGGGCGCTCAACTGCCTCGAAAGAAGGTACAAGCCAGCATCCAAGTACCTGAAACAGGCACTGGCTCTCGACGAAACCAGAGCCGTCATCCACATTAATCTTGCGGAGAGCTGGTTCGGACAGGGCAAGATCGATTGGGCCATGACGGAATATGCCCGGGCTCTCGAATTGGATCCCGATATCCTTAGTCCTCAATCGGATGGAGTCATTGCCCGAGTCAGCACTCCCGAACAACGGGCTCGCATCTCCTATTTAATCGCAAAGGCATACGCGAAACGCGGAAACATGGACGGCGCTCTCGATTATCTGAAGAGAGCCAAAGACGATCATTTCCCAGAATTAGCTAAGGTCTATTCCGATCAGGAATTTGCCGGTTTGTGGAAGGATCCGCGTTTGGCCCAGATCATCAAGCGTTAATTGCTTGCCGAGTTCTTTGCACAACACAAGGCCCAAGCAGTTCCGGACCATGATGTTGCGCAGGACCGCTATTTCAAGGCTTTTATGCGTGGTTGTTCTGCCAGCCATTCCACCAGTCATAAGGAATGGAGGCCCCCTGGCCCTTTGGCAGAATGGCCACGCCTTTTTTTGAAGTTCAGGCCCGTGTAATCACAATTCCAAGTTTTTCAAAGGGTGCTATCGCTTCATCGCTTGCACCTGAGTCAGTGATTAGCCTGTCGATTTCTCGAGTTGAACAAAGCAGATACTTACTTACTGTTCCGAGCTTGCTGTGATCGGCAACAACAACCTTCTGTTTGGAATGCCGGGCAAGACTACGCAACAGTTCAGCTTCCGCAGGATTTGTGCAGGTCAGCCCATGCCGAGCATTGATTCCATCCACCCCGATAAACATCAGATCGGCAAAGAGCATCTCTGCAGCACTGGTTGCTAGGGGTCCGATCAAGGTAAACCAGCTCCCCCGCAGATGACCACCCGTCACGATCACCTCTATATCTTTTCGAGTACTGAGTTCCATCGCGACGTTTACCGTGTTGGTAATGATGGTGATTCCACTAAGCAGCTTCAGGCTACGGACGACTTCAGTCGTTGTAGTTCCTCCGCTAAGAGCAATCGTCTGGCCGGTCTGCACCAGTTCCGCCGCAGCTCGGGCGATACGCCGTTTCTCTTCGGCAAAGCTACTTACCTTGTCCTGAAAGGAGGTGTCATGGCGAAAGGGCTCATAGAAGAGAGGCCCGATCGGAACAGCTCCACCACGAATGCGACGTAGAAGAGACCGTCCTTCCAGATCTTCAAGATCCCGCCTGATCGTCGCAATTGAGGCTTCCAGTGCCGTACAGAGTTCATCAATCGTTACCGATCCGGTCTCCTGTAAGCGACGCAGAATGAACTCCTGACGAGCAACAAGATTTTCTGTTTTGCTGGACATACAGGCCGAGCATAACAAACCGGCATACTCCCTGGTGATTTATTTTGAGCAAAAAGATCACGAAATGTGATCTAAAAAGCTTTCTAAGATCACAAAAAAGATGTAGAACAGGGATTGTTCTAAAAATCGATATCGGATGACGAGACTAGCCGCTGCCCCACCGCCTCTTCCCGGGCATGACGGTACAGTTGTCTCTCGATACAGGAGCGTGAACGGATGAAGCGACGCGATCTTCTCAAGGGGTTAACTCTCGTTACAGGCGGAACACTTTATCCAAGATCTTCCTGGTCGCTCCCCTTCCTGGGAGAAGAAAACAAAAGTCCAGCAAATTTTGTGTTGCCGATTCGTGGTTTGGCGAGGCTAAACGGGAGCCTTCGTCAGCCTCTCCAAATATCGCTACCTCAGGAATCGAAGGGTTCAACTGCCATCACAAAAATCGATGGATCGGAAGTCGATCGCAGAGCACTGAAGGAGAATGTCTTTACGGTATTCATGGCTCCGGTAAGTACTCCTCGGACGGTACACGTAACGGTCGAGTGCAACGGCCAGATAGCCGAAGCAGATGTGAAGCTCAAACCCGTTCGTAAGACTACTGTCTACATCCTGCCGCACTCCCACCACGACCTCGGCTATACCGATCTTCAAGCCGCTGTCGAAGAAAAGCAGATGCACAACATATCTCTTGGAATGGAGATAGCCAGCAAAACGGCAAACTATCCGGAAGGTGCCCGATTTGTATGGAATCTTGAAGTGCTGTGGGGAGCCGACCTGTTCTTACGTCGCCGGGCTCAGGAAGAGAGGGCAGCCCTCGTCGATGCAGTTCGAAAAGGATGGTTAAGCCCAAACGGCATGTATGCCAACGAACTCACCGGCCTGTGTCGGCCCGAAGAACTGCTGCAACTTTTTCAGTACTCCGTCGAACTCGGCAAGAGATGCAATGTAAAGATTGACTCGGCCATGTTGAGCGATGTTCCAGGCTTTACCTGGGGAACTGTAACAGCCATGGCACAAGCAGGCATTCGATACTTCTCGGCTGCGCCCAATTACTTCGATCGCATCGGAACCTTCATGGTCGAATGGCAGGACAAGCCCTTCTGGTGGATATCTCCTTCAGGACGGGAACGCGTGCTCGTATGGGTTCCCTGGACGGGTTATGCCATGTCGCACATCGTAAACAAGATGACGCCCGAGTGGGTTGGAAAATATCAAGACCGCCTGGATGAGGTCAATTTCCCCTACGACATCTCTCACATTCGGTGGTCGGGTCATGGAGACAATGCAGAACCGGATCCCGAGATATGTGAGTTCGTAAAGTCGTGGAATCAGGAATACGAATGGCCTAAGTTTGTGATCTCTTCTACCAGCAAAGCATTTGCGGCCTTTGAGCAACGCTATGGAAAGCAAATTCCAGAGAAGAGAGGTGATCTGACTCCTTACTGGGAAGACGGAGCTGGATCGTCTGCGCTGGAAACACGCATGAACCGAGTAGCCGTGGACCGTCTCACCCAGGCCGAAACACTTACAGCGATGTTGTCATCAGGGGCTTACTCTCCGGAAAAGTATCGGGAAGCGTGGCGAAACGTGCTCCTATATTCCGAGCACACCTGGGGTGCCTGGTGCAGCGTGTCGGACTCCGAGAATCCACTCACAACAAAGCAATGGGATGTAAAACGGGAGTTTGCAGTAAATGCAGAGAAGGGCTCACAGCAGCTCCTTGCTGAAGCATTTGGCAAATCGCCGGCAACTGGCAGAACTAACGTTTTCGAAGTACACAATACAAGTTCCTGGCCGCGAAGTGAAATTGTCTGTCTTTCAAAGGAACAGTCTGCTGCAGGCCAGCGCGTTATCGATGACCACGGAACTCCATTGGCCTCCCAGCGACTGTCGAGTGGAGAGCTTGCGATCTTCGTCCCCGAGGTCCCGGGATTTGGATCTGTACGGCTGCATCTTTCGGCGGGGGAAGCGCACGCTCCAGAAACTCCGGTTTCGATCAAAGAAGGCAATCTGGACAATGGCCTCATTAGTGCCAGAATAGATGCTCAAACCGGAAATCTCATCGAGCTCAAGCAACATGGAAAGTTACAAAACCTTGTCGACCTAAGCGGGGGACAGTCCCTGAATGAATATCTCTTTTTAGAGGGCAAGGATCTTTCCGCGATACAGCACAGCGGAGTTGCACAGATCACCGTCGAAGAACAGGGACCTTTGGTTGCAGTCGTGCGCATAACATCGCAGGCTCCTGGCTGCCATAGTCTGGTTCGTAAGGTCCGGCTAACTACCGGATCGGATCATATTGAATTAGTGAATCTCGTCGACAAGAAGCGCGCACCTCTCAATCCCCATCCAGGTAAAGGAGGCCCCGGCGACGATTTTGCCCAGCACCAATCGAAGGAAAGCGTGCAGTTTGCCTTTCCCTTTGCTGTTAATCAGGGTCAAATCCGGATGGATATCCCTCTGGCTGTGATGAAGCCGGAAACCGATCAACTTCCCGGTTCATGCAAAAACTGGCTGCCGGTAGGCCGCTGGATCGATGTTGCCAACGAAAAGGAAGGTGTCACCTGGGTTACCCTCGATGCGCCTTTAGTTGAGATCGGAGAAATCTCCGCAACCATGCTCGGATCGCAAACCAAACCCGACGTGTGGAGAAAGAATATAGAGCCAACACAAAAGTTCTATTCCTGGGCGATGAATAATCACTGGGGAACAAACTATCGGGCATACCAGGAGGGTGTTGTCGAATTCCGTTACGCCCTGCGTCCTCATAATGGCTACGATCCCGCGGCGGCAAGCCGACTGGCTACGGAATTATCTCAGCCTCTGCTAGTCTCTCCTGCACAGGTTGAACACTCAGCAGCGCCACTTCTTCGAGTACAACCTCAAGATGTTTTGGTTACTGCACTCAAGCCAAGTGAAGACGGCAAGGCATGGATTGTGCGTCTCTTTGGAGCCTCAGGAGAAGAACGTCGCGTTCGTCTGTCCTGGCCATCTTCCAAACCAATACGTCTTTGGATTAGCGATCTAAGCGAAGCTCCACTCAAACCACTAAAAGAAGGGCAAGAGATAGTTGTCCCGGGATGGGATCTGGTTACAATTCGGGCGGATCGCTCCTGAAAGCTCCAGATCTATTAATTAATTTAGTCGGCTCCTGACAAAGGCAATTGAAAAGAGAAGACGGAACCAACGCCCAGTTGGCTTGTCACATCGACCTGCCCACCGTGAGCATTGATAATAGCTTTTACAATTGCCAGGCCCATGCCTGTTCCCTGCACACGATATCTTTGGCTGGAGCCACGATAGAACTTATCGAAGATCAATCCCTTTTCCAGATCCTCAATACCTGGTCCTCGATCTGCAACGCTCGTTACCAACCTGTTCTTCTGCACCTCGGCGCTGACAAAGATCGGACCACTAGCCGGAGAATACTTTGCGGCATTCTCCAGCAGGTGTCTTAGCACTTTCTGAATCCATACCACGTCCATGCGGACTTTCGGCAGCGTATCAGGAATTCGAATCTCTACAGGATGTCCTTTTAGCGAGTGCCCCGATTGCTCCACAGCATTTTCAACCACCTCACGCATCGAAGCTTCCTGGAAGTTCAGTTGAATCTGTTGCGCATCGAGTTGAGCCATCTCAACCGCTTGGCCGATGAGACGATTAAGTCTGGCGCTCTCCTCATCGATCACGGCAAGCAGTTCCTGTCTTGATTCTTCTTCCTCAACCAGACCAGACCGCAAACTGGTAATCGATGCGGTAATTGCCGTCAGCGGCGTTCTTAACTCGTGAGTCACAGAATCAAGCAGTGCAGAACGCAAACGTTCACTTTCCCGAACAGCTTCGGTGTGGCTCAGCTGATCCGCAGTCACACCCCGCTCAATAGCGATGGCAATCAGACTTCCAAGTGCTTCAATCGTCTCTCTGGAAGGCAAATTCCCTTGGATACCCAAAGAGCCAATGGATTTTAATCCCAGCAACAGAGGAGATACGCATACGTCCCGGCTCTCGTCCAGAACCATCTCCGTGTGATCTGAGATTTCTTCCAATTCATCTTTTCCGATCACTCTTCGTCCATCCGGCGAGCGATAGGTTGTGTAGTTCTTACTGAGGAACACAGCTACCGATTCGTTCTGAAAGGTAGAACAGATCTGGACCGGAATGTTATTTAGCAGGTCCTCGACCCTCTCCGAAACAAGCATCTGCTGACTGAATTCATAAAGCCGTTCTACTTCCCTGCGTCTCCGATCGGCGTTGAAGGCTTCATTACGCGCCTTTTCCGAGAGGTGGCTCGCCAGAATACTGGCAATAAGAAAAGCCAGAAGCGCTACCCAGTTCTGGGTATCGGCAATTGTCAAGGTTCCAACGGGCGGAAGGAAGAAGAGATTAAAAGCCAAAGCCGCCAGGAGTGACATGAAAATTGCGTAGCGCAAACCTAAGCGATCCGCCGTAAAAAGAATTCCCAGTAAAAAAGTTAACGCCACTGTCGTAGGATTGACATGCACCAACCTGGTGTAGACAAAGACTATGCAGCCTACCACCAGAACGACAACGGCATATTGGACGAGTTGCAAAAGTCCCTTGCGGCTCACGGGGGTATTGTAATGCCTATACCTGAGCAGCAGGGGCCTGCAAAGAAAACTCCGGAAGATTGGCTGGAAAAAACTACACCGCCACGGGAAACCGGTTTGCTTAAGGTTTTTCTCGGCTATGCGCCAGGCGTGGGCAAGACCTTTAACATGCTGAGCGAAGCCATCCGCAGACACCAGCGTGGAGAAGATGTAGTCATAGGAATCGTCGAAACCCACAACCGGCCACGAACCGCTGAACTGGCAGCCATACTCGAAACAGTTCCTCGTCGCAAGATCGAGTTCCGAGGCACGTTATTCGAAGAAATGGATCTGGATGCCATTCTGGAGCGCAAGCCTCAGGTGGTCTTGGTCGACGAACTTGCTCACACCAATATTGAAGGCAGTCGCCACGGAAAGCGCTATGAAGACGTGCTGGACCTGTTGGACGCCAACATTACCGTCCTCACCACGGTAAATATCCAGCACATAGAAAGCGTGACACCAACAGTCCGCAATCTCACAGGCGTTATCATCCGCGAGACAGTTCCCGACTGGGTATTACGCCGCGCGGATGAGATCGTTGTAGCCGACCTTACGCCTGAGGCCCTTCAGACCCGCATGAACCGAGGTGACATCTATCCCTCGGAGCGTGCTGCCCAAGCTTTATCGAACTTTTTCCGGCGTGGCAACCTGATTGCTCTCAGAGAGCTTGCCCTCCAGCAGGTAACGCGAGCAGTCGATCGCAATCTCGACGAATATGTTCAGCGCAAGCATCTTGGTAGCGCGTGGTCTGTTCAGGAACGTATCGTAGTTTGCATCAGTGCAAATCCGGCGGCACAACAGCTGATCGCTCGGGGAGCACGCATGGCGGAGCGTGTAGATGGAGAACTATACGTAGTCCATGTGAAAGTAGAAGAACCGACCCCGGAACGGGCCAAGACGTTAGCCAGCAACCTTCGCTTTGCACAGAATCAAAATGCAACTATCGTCGAGCTTACAGGGAAAAGCGTGCCGCTCGCTGTTGCAGAATTTGTGAAGCAGACGCGTGCCACACAAGTCATCTTTGGGCGATCTGCGATAACGGGTCTCAAGAAATATTTGTATTACTGGGGGATCAAGCGCTTTCTGGAGCGGGCTCCCTTCACTGACGTCCACATTATCACCCAGAATTCGTAAGCTATAAAAATGCAGAACGATTCGCCATATCGGTTACTGGTTGTAGACGACGAGCCACAGATCACTCGTGTTCTCAAATCGGCCCTGACTTCTAGCGGATATGAAGTCAAGGTGGCACACAATGCCGAAGAAGCCCTGGAAACCATCATCAAATGGCCACCGGAGATGGTGATCACCGATCTCGTTATGCCGGGCATGGATGGAGTGGCTCTCTGCAAAGAGTTGCGCGCCCAATCCGATGTACCGATTCTCGTTCTCTCTGTCAGGGACCAGGATCAACAGAAGATTCAAGCCCTGGATGCCGGAGCAGACGATTATGTCACCAAACCCTTCAGCATCCAGGAACTGTTGGCAAGGGTACGTGCTCATATTCGCAGAAGAAATCTGCATAAACCTGCTACGGAAAGCACTTCTCTGACAGTGGGTGACTTCTTCATTGACCGCGACAGGCATGTCGTAGAGATCAAGAAGAAAGAAGTCCATCTGACGCCGAAGGAATTCGACCTTTTAGTGTTCATGGCCGAGAGACCGGAACGGGTCCTGACGCATCGAACTCTGTTGAGCGCTATCTGGGGCCCCTATTCTGTCGACCAACCTGAAGCTCTGCGCGTTCTGGTGGGACAATTGCGCAAGAAGATCGAGAATAGGCCGGAACCACACTACATTGTGAACGAGCCTTGGGTAGGATACCGTTTCCATCCGACAGACGATTCCGGCAATTCTTTATGACTTTTTTATGACTTCCGTACGGACTTCTTACACCAATCCGGCTTGAATAAGAAGCGGTCGCATTGCGGCCGGAGCTCTTATGGTCGGAACCAGCATTTTATTCGCAATCATTCTTCCCGGTATCGCCTTCCTGATCTACTGCTTTCTGGGGTTTGGCAGAGCTCTTAAGGATCGTGTCAATCACAACAATCACACCTCGCTCGCTGACCATGAAAACAAAATAAACAAATCCATTCGCTGCATCTTTGCAGCCAGCCTATTTGCCTCCCCGGCTTTAATGTCTGCCCAGGGAATACCTACCAACGTTCTCTCCAACGAACAGCAACAGATTCAAGCTCTACAGCAAGAAATCCGGTTATTGGAAGCCCGTATTGCAAAGCTGGAAAATCACTCCACTGCTGAAGAGAGTGCTTCAATAACGACTCAAGCAGCAGCGCTCCAAAGCGCAGTCAAAAACGCTACAAAAGATCCGGTTACTCCGGCTCCTGCCGCTCCTGTTTTTGATTCAGAAGATCGGGCAAATCTCGATTTCCTTCGGGGAACGACGCTTAACTTTGCCTTCGACGGCTATTACGCCTACAACTTCAATCATCCGAGCGATAAAACCAATCTTCTTCGCGCCTATGACGTCTCCAGCAACAGCTTCAGCATCAACCAAGCAAATATTGTTCTGGAACATGCGCCCAATCCCGCTGCGGGAAATCGTCTCGGAGTGAGACTCGACCTCCAATACGGACAGGCAACCGAAGCTCTACAAGGAAGCGCACAGAATGAGCCTCGGCCGCAGGTTTACCGCAATCTATGGCAGGCTTACGGAACCTATGTCGCTCCTATTGGAAGTGGACTGACAATCGATTTTGGGAAATGGGGAAGCTCCTTCGGGGTCGAAGGCAACTATACGAAAGATCAGATCAACTACTCTCGTTCGTACTACTTCGACTATCTCCCCTTCTACCACATGGGAATAAGAGCCACTTATAATCTGGGTACAAAGGCTTCCGTCTCCGGATGGCTCATCAATGGAACACAACAGACGGAGGACTTTAACGGCTTCAAATCCGTAGCTGTTCTCTTCAATATCAAGCCGTCCCAACGTCTCAGCTGGAACATCAACTACTGCACAGGCCAAGAACAACGCACCACGGCAACCGGAACCCCGGATGGCAGAGAACATATCTTTGACACTTACGCCACATGGACAGCAACACCCAAATTGACGCTTGTAGGCGAAGCTGACTATGTCATCAATCGTGTCAATGAACATTCCTCTCCCGCGCATGTAAGCGGAGGAGCCGCATATCTTCGCTATCAGGCAACGCCTAAATGGGCCTTTGCCGGAAGAACTGAATATCTATCGGATCGCGGCGGTTTGTTCAGTGGCAACACCCAAGCATTAAAAGAAGTAACTACAACTGCGGAATACAAATTTTCGGAAGGCTTTTTGACACGTGCCGAATGGCGTCGCGACTTTTCAAACATCCCCTATTTCGCGACACATCCGGGCGGCAGAATGAGCCAAAGCCAATCCACTGCAACGCTTGGACTGGTTTGGTGGATGGGCCGCAAACAAGGCGCGTGGTAATCGCACACTGGAGGAGGAAACACTTATGTGGGATTTCCTGATGATCTTCGCAACTGCTGCATTCTTCGTAATCGCAATTGCCTACACGTCTGCATGTGAACGGTTGAGGTAATCGATATGACGATTGGAACCGTACTACTACTCACAATCACGGTATTCCTGCTGGTTTATTTAGTATTCGCGTTACTGCGACCGGAGAAATTCTAATGACCGCAAACGGTTGGCTACAAATCCTCATCTTCTTCGGAATCATTCTCGCCTTGACCAAGCCCCTTGGCGTCTACATGGCGAAAGTCTTCTCGGGTGAAAAGACCTTTGCCGATCCAGTGTTCAATCCTCTGGAAAGGCTGCTCTATCGCTTTACGGGAATTGATGCGCAGCATGAGATGCGCTGGACCGAATACTCGGTTTCCATGCTGCTATTCAGTGCAGCAAGTATGTTTCTGACCTATGGGCTTGAGAGGCTCCAGGCATACCTGCCTTGGGCCAATCCACAAAAACTAGGTGGCGTGGCACCGGATCTGGCGTTCAATACAGCAGCATCCTTCACCACCAACACCAATTGGCAGTCCTATACGCCGGAATCCACCATGAGTTATCTCACTCAGATGCTGGGCCTGGCGACGCACAACTTCTGGTCGGCTGCGGTGGGAATTGCCCTGGCGGTGGCCTTTATTCGTGGAATCTCCAGGAAAGAGTCCAAAACACTCGGAAACTTCTGGGTCGATCTGACGAAAGCTACATTCCGAATTCTGCTCCCCATCTGCGTGATCTACGGAATAGTCCTGGTCTCTCAGGGAGTGGTGCAGAACTTCCGCTCTTACGATGTGGCTTCTATCGTGGAGCCACAAACAGTCACTACCACCGGTACAGATGGCAAGTCATCTACCTACACAGTCTCTCAGCAAACCATTGCGCAAGGACCTGTTGCTTCTCAAGAGGCAATCAAGATGCTGGGAACCAATGGCGGTGGCTTTTTCAATGCCAACAGCGCACATCCCTTTGAGAATCCGACCCCGCTATCGAATCTGCTGGAGATGCTTTCCATCTTCCTCATTCCTGCAGGACTTACGGCAACTTTAGGACGAATGACTAAGTCCCCTAAACATGGCTGGGCCGTATTTGCAGCGATGTCTGTCCTCTTCTTTGCCGGAGTAGCAGTTGCATACTGGGCAGAATCGCAACCGAATCCGCTCCTTCACGGGGTTGACCAGCAGGTAAGTATGCTGCAATCCGGTGGAAACATGGAGGGCAAAGAAGTTCGCTTCGGCATTGCCAACTCCGCACTGTTTGCAACCGTAACAACGGATGCAAGCTGTGGAGCCGTGAACTCAATGCATGATTCCTTCATGCCTCTGGGAGGACTGGTTCCTCTAGTCAACATCATGCTGGGAGAAATAGTCTTCGGCGGCGTTGGTGCGGGTATGTATGGAATCCTGATCATGGTTGTAGTCTCTGTATTCATCGCAGGGCTCATGGTTGGCCGCACACCGGAGTATCTCGGTAAAAAAATCGAAGCTTACGACGTGAAGATGGCAATGCTATATGTGCTCATCTTTCCGCTTTCGATCCTAGTCTTCACAGCTATTGCCGTTCTTCTACCGGTACATGGCCTTAGCAGCCTGACTAACGCCGGACCACACGGACTTTCCGAGATTCTCTATGCCTTCACCTCAGGCACAGGCAATAACGGATCGGCCTTTGCTGGACTGAGTGCCAATACGCATTTTTACAATCTGACATTGGCTACGGCTATGCTCCTGGGACGTTTCCTGATGATCGTGCCGATGCTGGCACTGGCCGGAAACCTTGCCACCAAGAAATTCGTTCCCGCATCGGCAGGCACCTTCCCAGTAACAACACCTCTCTTCAGCGGATTGCTGGTGAGTGTGATTCTGATTGTCGGTGCACTGACGTTCTTCCCCGTTTTAAGTCTTGGCCCAATATTGGAGCACTTGTTGCTTCATGCCGGAAAGGTCTTTTGAGGATTCCCCATGGCTACAACTATTCTTCCTGAACCACAATCTTCGGATGCTGTCCCGATGGAGCCGCAGAAGCATCGCCGTCCACTATGGGAGAAGTCGCTGGTCCGGCAAGCACTGCTGGATGCTATTCGCAAGCTGGATCCGCGCCTGATGATGCGGAATCCGGTGATGTTCATTGTTGAGATCGGCAGCGCATTAACAACACTGTTACTTATCCAGGATCTGCGAACTCATTCGCATGCTTTTCGCTTCGATCTTCAGATCAGCCTCTGGCTTTGGTTTACAGTCCTTTTTGCCAACTTCGCCGAAGCTATGGCGGAAGGCCGGGGTAAAGCACAAGCAGATACCCTCCGTCGAGCAAAGTCGGAGACGATGGCACATCGTCTGTTACCAAACGGGCAGAGTGAAAATGTAGTCAGCTCTCTGCTTCGTGTCGGCGATATCGTCAACGTCGTTGCTGGAGAGATGATTCCTGGAGACGGAGAAGTCATCGAAGGCGTTGCCTCCGTGGACGAATCCGCTATCACGGGCGAATCAGCTCCCGTTATTCGCGAATCGGGTGGTGATCGCTCAGCTGTAACCGGGGGGACACGCGTTCTCTCCGACTATCTCAAAATCAAAATCAGCTCGAATCCCGGAGAAACATTCCTGGATCGCATGATCGCTCTCGTAGAAGGCGCGGAGCGGCAAAAAACTCCGAATGAAATTGCACTCAATATTCTGTTGGCAGGATTAACCATCATCTTTCTGCTCGCAGTTGTAACCTTGCAACCCTTTGCCGTTTACTCGGGAGCGCCTCAGACAGTCTTCGTTCTGGTATCACTGCTTGTCTGCCTGATCCCGACGACGATTGGAGGACTGCTCTCTGCAATCGGAATTGCCGGAATGGATCGTCTGGTTCAACACAATGTTCTGGCAATGAGTGGACGCGCTGTCGAAGCCGCCGGAGACGTCAATACACTGCTTCTCGACAAGACCGGAACCATCACCTTCGGTAACCGTCAGGCAGCGGAATTCATTCCCGCTCCTGGTATCAGCAGCGATCAACTTGCCGATGCAGCACAGATCTCCTCGCTTCCGGACGAAACTCCAGAAGGCCGCTCGATTGTAGTTCTGGCCAAAGAGCGTTACGGACTTCGCGGACGCAACCTTGAAGAAATGGGCGCCGTATTCGTTCCCTTCAGCGCCACTACGCGCATGTCCGGAGTAAATATCGGTGCAACCATGGTCCGCAAGGGAGCCGCCGATGCAGTCTCCAAGTTTGTGGAATCCCGTGGCGGCAAGATGCCCCGCGAGGTTCGCGAAATCGTCGATAACGTAGCGCGTTCCGGTGGAACACCGCTGGTTGTCGCCAGAGATCATCAAGCACTCGGCGTGATTCATCTGAAGGACATCGTAAAGGGTGGCATGCGCGAGCGCTTTGCCCAACTGCGCGCAATGGGCATTCGCACCATCATGATTACCGGCGACAATCCGCTCACCGCCGCTGCTATCGCACGTGAAGCCGGAGTGGACGACTTCCTGGCCGAAGCCACGCCAAAAGACAAAATGGACCTCATCAAGCGCGAGCAGAGCAACGGCAAACTTGTCGCGATGACCGGAGACGGCACAAACGACGCTCCAGCACTGGCTCAGGCAGATGTAGGTGTTGCCATGAATACCGGAACGCAGGCAGCAAAGGAAGCCGGTAATATGGTCGATCTCGATTCCAATCCAACCAAGCTGATTGAGATTGTCGAGATCGGCAAGCAGCTCCTGATGACGCGTGGCGCATTGACCACCTTCTCGATTGCGAATGACGTGGCCAAGTACTTTGCGATTATTCCTGCGATGTTTGCCGGGGCGTTTCCAGTATTAAACGCACTGAACATCATGCATCTCCACACTCCGGAATCAGCCATACTCTCAGCCGTCATCTTTAATGCGCTCATCATTGTTGGACTGATTCCTCTGGCACTCAAGGGAGTGAAGTACCGTGCGATGAATGCTGCCTCGCTTCTGCAACGCAATTTGTGGCTCTACGGATTCGGCGGAATTGTCGCGCCATTCGTAGGAATCAAGATTATCGACATCCTTATCACCGCGCTTCATCTTGCCTAGGAGACCTTTATGCGCAAGAACGTAACTATATCGGTGCTTTATACGATCGTCACGGCTGTAATTCTCGGCTTGGCTTACCCGTTGCTGCTTACAGTGGTTTCTCAGGCGCTCTTTCGGGACAAAGCCAACGGTCAGCTCCTGCAACGGAACGGACAGATCATTGGCTCCCGAATCATCGGTCAGCCCTTTATTGGCTCGAAGTACTTCCATAGCCGTCCCTCCGCAGCAGGCGCGAATGGCTATGACGCCAGTTCATCCGGGGGGTCCAACCTCGGACCTACAAGCAAAAAGTACGTGGACCGTGTGACAGCCGACGTTACCACCGCTCAAGCTGCCCAGCCCGGAGCCGTGCCTGTAGACTTGGTCACAACTTCGGGTTCCGGACTCGATCCCGATATCACCCCGGCGGCGGCATACTATCAAGTTCCAAGAATCGCGAGGGAAAGACAGATACCGGAAACAGCCTTGAAAGCTCTGGTAGCAAAACATACCGAACCCCGGCAATTTGGTCTTCTCGGTGAACCTCGCGTAAATGTGCTCTTGCTGAACCTGGATCTGGATCAGAAACATTAAGCTGAAGCCTCAGGTTCCCTCCTCTTTGGGAACCCGAGGCCCTGTTGAACTTCTTACCTTCCCTCCCCCACTTCCCTATTGCCCCATGGAAGGCCCGGCAGGATATGATGAAGATTCGCATATCCGCTTCCCGGGCCATCCGTTGCGAAGGACCTTTTACAATCGGGCATAGGGACAATGAACGAAAGTAGAACCAGAAAAGTCGAGCTGTTCGATACCAGCCTGAGAGACGGGCTGCAGCAACCTAACCTGGAAATCTCTGTGCCAAATGCAGCCGTCCTCTTGCAGCGCATGGCTGCCTTCGGGGTGCAATATGCCGAGATTGGTTTTGCTGGCGCAAATCAGTTTGTAGAGGATCTCGCAGCCACGCTCAAGACCGTAGATACGGGAACCATGAAGTTGGCGCTCTTCGGCAGAACTCGCGGGCGCGATACAAAGGTGCAGGATTGGCCAGACATTCAGGCAATCCTGAATCATAAGGACAGGATCCCGGTTGCGGTCATCGTCGTTAAGTCCCGGCTGCTGGACGTGACCAAGTCCCTGGCAACCACTCCCGAAGATAACCTGTTAATGACATACGAAACGATTGCCTTCCTGCACGATAAAGGGCTGGAGGTGATCGTAGACTTCGAACATGGGATGGATGCCAACTGCGGGAGAGTCGAGTTTGGACGCTCCGGCGACAGTGACTTTAACAAACGTAGCTTGGAGTACGTCCATCAGCTGGTCAAGCAGTGCTCCGAACAGAAGGTAAGTAGGATTGTTATCTGCGATACCAACGGAGGCTCCAGCCCCGAAGAGGTATCTCTTGTCTTCGACGACCTGACAAGCTCCTATCCCGAAATGAGTTTTGGCTTTCATGGGCACACCGATCGCGGGCTTGGAGTTGCCAACTCCCGTGCAGCGATTCTCTCCGGAGCCATTCAGGTACAAGGAACGCTGCTAGGTACCGGCGAACGCTGCGGAAATGTCAATCTGACCACTGTGATCGGGAGCATGCAGCTTAAGGGAGAAGCCGAGTTTGTGCCCACAGACTCTCTCGCCGGACTCACAGGCCTTGCCCACTCCGCTTATGCAGCCTTCGGACTGGAAGTTCCTCACGGTGCGCCCATCGTGGGCCGCGGGGCATTTGGAACCTGGGCCGGAATGCACGGCAGCAGCGAGCGGAAAAATCCTGGAGCCTATCTTTGGTGCGATCCTCCCAAGGTCGGAGCGAATCCGGTTATCGGTGTTAACGCTCAGTCTGGACGCGCAAACATCATGCTGCTCTCCGAATCGCTCGGTGTTCCTCTGAATGCCGAACAGGCGCAGTTGCTCATCGATAGCAATCCGGCGATGATCGATGGCGGAGGCTATACGGTAAGTGAGATATCCTTCCGTCTGGCCTGCATGCGAGTACTCAACACGTTGAAGGAACGCTTCAGTGTGAATCGTTGGCGCGTCATCGACGAATTCGACGAAGGTGGCAAACGGGTTGTCGATGCCAAGATGTCTCTGACCATTGGAGACACCACTATCGAACATGCCTTCGCAATCGGAGCCGGCCCAGTCGATGCTTTATCGAAAGCCATGAGGCGAGAACTGATAGGTTTGTATCCGGTACTCGGAAAGATTCGCCTCGGAACCTTCAGCGTCACAGCTCTTGACGTCTCCGCTCACGATTCTGCTGCTCATGTGCGCGTCACCGTAAGCTTCCATGCCGATGGATATGAGCCATGGATTACTGCAGGCGTCAGCAGCGACTTGAACCAGGCCGCATTAATGGCCATCGTGGACGGCTTCCACTACTGGCTGCAAAAGAATCTGGATTAGTTACAATCTTCGAGAGACTAAAGATACCCACTTAGGACTTCCAGACGATTCGCATTTCTGGCGAATCGTCTGGAAGCACACAACTGTGATATCAGAAGCTACCAAGCATTAGCCTAAAACGGGCTTTCCCGGCTTCGTCAAAATTCAGCGCCAATCCTGCGGCCCCCAGCGGAGTTGGGAAAAAGACCCCCGTCGAAGTGCTTTGATGTGTCTTCCACCCCTGAGAGCCCATGTCGAAGCCTCCGGCTTCATACCAGACAGCAACTCCTGGATAAATAGAAAGCCACCGCACAGTGGGGCCATGAATAACTATCCCACCACCACCTTCCAGCATGGTATTCGCATGGAACTCTTGATACCGGAAAGCGCTTAATTGAGCTTGACCGCCCCCAGTAAACTGTTCGAAATAGTTAAGCTTCCGCCCAAAGCTGCTACCGGCCTCACTCATTGCAAATAATGCAAAGTTCTTGTTTACCGGCTGGAAGGTGCTGAAGCTATGCCGCAGATACGGATACGACTTCTCCCGGAAACTATAACCAACCGATCCTTCACTTTGTGTGCCGTGTGTCGGAAGTCCTCCGGAATCCTCCGAGTTATAGATCCATTGCATCTCAGGAGCAGCAAATCCTTCGCTCTCGGCCTTTACACCGTCTACCACCCGAGCCTTACTGTAGGAATCATAGCCAGCCCGTGCACCTACCCGAAGTTGAGCAAAGCGCCAAGTTCCAATGCCTCCATAGAAGGAGCCGCCAAAGCGATCACGCGTCTCGCTCTGGCGCTGAGGCCCAACATAGCTGTTCACGTGATAGCGCTCGATGAAGAGCCCAGGAGCAACGAAATACGGGCTACCACCAAAGGGATGATACATCTCAGCGCGAGCGCCCGGATCATATCCGATGTTCACGACACCGGCCAGACGTTCTTTATACGCTTTCTCGAAGATAGTGGTAGTCGATAGCTTCAGTTCAGCTCGCGAGGGCTCTCCAGGAGAAATCCCATAGAGAAAGCCGAGTCGGGCAAGCAGCTGATCCCCCGGCCTTTGCGGAAAGGTTACTTTATAGCCTTCCTTCTGATCAGGTCCATGCTGCCATTCATAGGAGGCCCCGGGAACAGCTGTCGCTGCAACCATTCCGATAAGCGTCTCTTCAAGCTTCTGTTCCGGAACAAGGCCATCCCCCAGCTTGCGATGAATCTCATACTCGGCATTTTTTTGGAATGTCGGATTGGCACTTACAATATTAACGACTTGCCCCTGCTTGCCGAGATGACGAATACGCCGATTGCGCGCCTCTACATACTCTTGCCACTCCTGTGGTGACAATTCAAACTTGGCTAACTCCGCACTCTTCTTTTGCGCTGCCTCATAGCCTGCTTCAATGATCCTTTTCCATTTTGCGTAATCGGTGCCGGAGAACTTCGAAGTATCGGCTTCAATTACCAGATTTGCGGATTTCAAGGATTGCCGTTCGTTTTGCAGAACAGATACAGATACAGTTTGCCGTAATACATCGGCAAGAGACTTGATCTGATCGGGCTTTGCTTGAGGAATGGAAAGGGAAACGGCAATTACAGTCTGGGCTCCCATCTGCCGCACCACATCTACCGGAATATTCTGAACAAGGCCGCCATCCACAAGAACCATGCCATCCCGCTTCACCGGAGTAAAGACTCCCGGTATCGACATCGTTGCGCGCATCGCCTGAGCAAGAGATCCCTTATCAAGCACCACACCGCTACCGCTAATAAGATCGGTAGCAACACAGCGAAAAGGTGTAGGCAGTTCGTCGAAATTGGAGAGATCCGAATACGGCAAGGTGGTACGGCTCAATAACAGTGCCAGGTTCTCACCGGGATTTAAGCCTGCCGGGAGTGAAAAGCCTTTACCGAAACGTAATGTCAGATTTCCAAATGTCCGGTTCCACTTTTGCTTATCGACCACAGGTTGATCGATGAACCGGGGATTTGCACTCAAGAGAGCATCCCAATCGGCATGTTCGATCACCGAGGTCAACTGAGAAGAATCCATCCCCGTGGCATAGAAACCGCCAATAAGCCCACCCATGCTTGTTCCGCCCACATAATCAATCGGGATGTGATGTTCTTCGAAGTAACGAATCACACCCACATGTGCTAAACCGAGCGCGCCGCCTCCGCTAAGTGCAACCCCTATTTTGGGCCTTTCCTGGTTTTGACCGTGAGCTGTAACGCCAGACTCAAGAACAACAGCGCAACACAACAAAAGGACGCGGAGCGAAGCAAGATATTTCATAGACTATTTCAGAGAGTGTAGTCTGTCCGCTACGGCTGCGTCATCACTTACCAAATAAGATTTCTGTTACTTTTGGCCCATTCCGGACATCAAATTAAGCACCAACCCTACGTGTATGAAAGATCTACTCAAAATTGATTCAGACCTTCCAACGCTACAGTCATACTTCCATAGGCTCACCCAAAGAGGATGAAAACTGCAGAAGAGGAAGGTGGCGGTCAGAAACCGCCACCACAGCCGGTTCAGAGACCGGCTGTACCATACAGTGCGTCTGCGGTAGCTTGATAGCATGCGCAGAGATGGCACGAAGGCACGAACGGGAAGGAACAAGGGCCGATGAAGGCTAGCTGTATGGTGCAGTGAAACCCAGCTTCAGCGAAGTCAAAATTCGAAACCACGCACGGTTGCCCACGAGGGAAAAGAAGCTGGACTTTACTTTGTTACGTTTCATCAAGGCGATTCGTTGCACGACCATGTCGTAAAGAAAATTGTGGAACGTCAGCATCTGCTGAAAGCCGCGCAGAAGCAGGCGTAGCAGGTCTCAAGTAGCGCCGGTCTCCGAACCGGCTGTGGTGGCGGTTTCTAACCGCCACCTTCCTGCGCTGATTTCTTCTTCTTCATCAGTTTGCTGCTTGCAAATGTAGAAACTCGAGATCTCTTCTTTCAGAAGAGATAGACTCGGATGTCTCTGCTTCTAATCAATACACTTTAACTAAATATTCGGGAAAGAGGGCTCAGCTGCCGATAAATTATCTTGGAGTTTATTCAGAGGAAAGCTCAATGACAAAAGTAGTCAAATCTCCGGGAGATCTAGTAGGAACAATCGTCTTATTAGGCTGCATTGTGGTCGCTCTGTTTCTATTCAGAATGCCGACATCCCGGTGGAGTAGAGGAACCTACAGCTCAGAAGCACGAAATGACGAACCGCAAAAATCTGTACCGGAGAAAGATCTTCACGCCGACGCCCCACACTGTTGCGGTTGGAAACCTGAATGGCAGGTCTTCAGGACCACGGGATCTGGGTCCGACAAAATCAAAACAGAATTTCTTTCCGCTGAATCAACTTCACCCGATCGTCTCGATGAATTAAAACCCAGTTATGCCACGCTAAACATATGTTTTGAACATGGCAAGATTTGTGACCAGGGAGATGATATCGGAGTTTACATCGCCGTAAATGAAGCGGTGGCACCACTCGGAAGCGATACATACCATACACGGGTGCGCCTCTGGTTCGATGACGAAAAACTCACATCTCAACTTTGGGGTATCTCAGACGATCATAAAGCCCTGTTTCCCTTTGGACACGAATTGCAGTTTGTTAAAGATTTGGAGTCCCACAACAAACTGTCCATAGAGTTCCACGATTCCGACAAAACAACGCATGTCATCGATTTCGAACTTTCGGGACTGACGCAGAAGATGTCAGACGAGAACGTAAGCTCGGCGCTCCCCAACCACGATTCGAAACCCGCACAAACATTCCGTTCAAGACGTGAGCCGGAAGAAAAGGAAAGCCCCGCGGCAGCACCCCACGTCGATCCGGGGAATCGACCTTCTGCAGGAACCGACGCTCCGGGATGTCCGGTAATAGGCTCTGGCCACTTCATCTTGGCAATCGACCATTGGCAATGGTGCAGCAATAGCGGAGCCTGCCTCGGCAGCGCTGAAACGAAGCGGTGCTTCCGATAGGTTTCGCAGGGGAAACTCTCCGTGGGAGACTTACTGCTTGGAGTATTTCGCGAAGGATAGCAACAAAGAACAACGAAATATAACAGCAATTTCGGTCGTTGCCACCATTGGTGAGGCATTGTGTCAGGGATGGCCTTCAGGCCATCCGAAAACAGTCTTCGTTAAGAGAGAAGAAACATTTTCGGTAACACATGCAACGGGAAGAACAAAGGGATTAACCTATACTCGTTTGAGCGTTTTGGTCATGGCTTGCACGAGCGAAGATACTCTCAAACAGTACCTTGCAACTATTCGGCCTGCTCAATTTTCACGCAGCATTCGTTACCGAGAATGTCTATCCATCATTAAGAGAATTGCTGCGGCTGGACTGAAGTCCAGCCCTGACACACGACCAAAGCCACTTCGCCGCAATAAACTCGCCTAACCTGTTTCATCTTCTCGCGCGCCGAAATTCAGAGCGAGTCTTGCTCCCTCGCCTGTTGAACCATCTCCACAAGGACTTTGCGTGTCTCCTGAGCGGTAGTCGCTTCATGAAGAAAGTTAATGCGTGCTCCTTTAACCCCCTCAGCAGTCTTCAGACGCAGTGAGAAACCCAGACGATCGACTGAGGTCATGGTTGCGTCGCTGGCCTCGATTTGCGCATACATTCGCGCCAACAGGATCATCGAATTACGATGATCGGCATTCATGTGTTCGAGGATTCCGGATGCAAAATCAGCCAAGGGATCGGGCGCAGCCTTTTCGTACTCCTCGTCCGCAACCCATCCCATAACGCCAAAACCGCCGACGTAATAGAGATCGACTGGCTGCAGTCGAAAAAAGTTGAAATCCGGAAAGTCCACCCAATAACGGCTGTTCTCATGACGGCGAAGATACAGCTCCCGCACAGAGGCTTTCTCGTCTTCCGGCACAAGTTCGGCATTACCGATCAGAGTCGCTCTCGCCGCGCCCAAAGGATCGCCTTCGGCATTCACCTCTCCAACGAAAAGGCTGCATCGCGGATCGTCCTTTAGATTCTGCGTATGCATCGCCATATTACTGATAAGGAAGACGGGCCGTCCGAGAGAATCTGGCGCAAAGGGCATCAGCGAACCGAAAGGAAACCCGATATGCCTTCGAGAAAGTGTCGATAAAGTGCCAATAGAAATCTGGGACAAGAGGGTACGAACACGTTCGGCATGGCTGGGTTGGGGAAGTTGCGAGAGCGCAGGACCAGTCGATGCGTGCTGACGGGATCCCGTAGTTTCATTCGACGACATAGATACCTCGCTTGGGAACCAGAATAACAACGCGGAGGATAAAAATCCTGGTATCAGGAGGCACCCAACCAACCAACGCATAGATTTTCCGTCCATTCAGCGAAGAGTTTTTCCTATGCTTCCGCCTGTTTGCTATCTGTTTTCTCCGGTTCTGTAGAATCGCGGTCTCCTAGGTCGAGAATCTCCTGCTGATATTGATCGCATTGCTTTACCTCGTCCACCAGCAGGGACTCTAGAAATTGGACATTGGCGCTGGCCTGCAATTCCTTCAGTCGAAGCTCATAGAGCCGGAACTCTTCCTGACGCAATTTCGGATAGAAGCTTGCGAGCTGTTGCAGAGCATTCAGCATCTGCCGGTAGTGCCGATTCAGGTCGCATAGATATTCGTACATCTGTACATCGATCATCGATCCTGGTCCTCGTTTGGGTTGGGACCGTCTTCCTTGTCCGCACGGATAGGCATGAGGACAGCGCGCATGTCTCCGGCGCTTTCCATGAAACAGGGAAAACGGTCGTGTATGGAATCCCGGCAGACACACCTCTCCCTAACGACGGAAGCGGGCCGTGCCAACCGGCAGAGAGAACAGGTTCGTCAGGCTATGACGATCTCTCAATAACAATTTGGACTGGGAAGGCTGCCCTGGGAGGGCTCGGCGGATACAGGATTTGCATCCGTGACAGGCGGGTATTACCTTGAAATACAGCCATGGCTGCTCCTTTGCTTGAAGGATGGTCATTGGTTAGGGGAGCAGGAGGTGTTGGTAGCACCGAATGCTCTCCGCTTCTGGGAGCTGTATCGCTTTCATACAGTCGCATCGTACCGACGACGCTAAGCTCTGCTAACTGGACTATCGAAGCTTCTGCAGGAATCCTAACAGCCGCTAACAAAGCTCTACCGGCAGGATAGGCGCGAACGTCTGTGCTGTCAATGCGGTTATGAACAGTTATCGATGGTTATACAGACGATGAATTCTGACCGTACAGAATGGATCGGACACAAAGCCATGCTGAAGGTCAACAGATACAGCCGAAGAAAAGCATCTCCAATGCAGTCCGGAATCAGGCCGCAATACAGGCTGGTTGTCCACGAATTCATCGAAAGCAGGGGATCTGGGAGAATGGCTCGGGACCTTCATCCTTCCCAAACAGCGGTCCTCGAAGAAGAGCTATTGCCGATGCCCTACAATTGCCTAGATTCGCAGCATTGGGCGTGAGCCAAGTCGCCCAATGCCGTTTCAACTGGATTTGTATCGGAGTGATGCACTTCTCATGCGAGAGTTACAAGCTTTATTGCATGAGATATTTCTTTTGACTCGATGAAAAGAGATTGGATCTATCGGAATAAAACGATTGATCAACCTCCGATAGTAAAGGTTACGGCATAATTATGCGTCTTCATGTCAAAGCTCGTGATTGTCGCGGAGCACTTCACCGGGTTGTACAGCGATGAAGCTGCATGGATCGTATAACCTCCATTTGTTGTATAGGAAGTATTGAATTTGCAGCCCTGGTCTTGGGCGGAGGTTTCATAATAGAAATTTGCTCCCGATATATCGGGATAGGAGCTGATCAACACAAAAGTGAATCTGCCTTTAGGAGCGACCGTGGTCGGGGTTGGAGAGACAATGCCTGTAAAATCGGCAGATAGAGGTTGACCACGAGTGCTAAATGGCATCGCGTAGCTGGTATCGTTTTGAATCGTGATGGTAGTCGTCATCTGCGCATGTAGAGACGCCCCAAGACTACTAAACATCGCCATTGCTACACTGATGCACATCAGCAATCTGATTTTAGACATGTAACTTCTCCCTTTCTTGATTCGGCAGAAATATAACATCAGCACCGAAGCATAGCGGTGTTACGTCCGTTTATATTTTGACATTATCAATATCAGGGGCAAAACTGCTGCAGCAATGGTGCTGACAGAGATCCGAAAACTAACATTCGACAAGAAGTTATTGGATATTAGAAAATATTAAGCATGAAACCGTAATTATCGGTCAATAACATGCTATTACCTCGATTACAGAGGAGCATATTATAGTCATGATGACCAGTATTGGTGATGCTTATACAGCGAGTGCTGCATCGGGTTTGAACGGCCGAAATTCCGCTTCGAGCGCTAACAGCAGTAAAAACGGCGCGGAGTCAGGAAACAGTGTTCAAAACGGCATAGACAGCGTCACCTTGTCGGACGAAGGACAGAGCGCTCTCTCTTCATCGCAAAGCACGGTAACTGATCCTTATGCAGGATTGACTCAAACGCAACTCCGAAAAGCATATAGCGATGTCATGGCGGAATTGACGGCTGCAAGCGATGAAGTAGGGCTAGCCAAAAATGCAGCGCAACTTCCCAGTCCCGCAACTTCAGATCGGATTGCCAGCGCACAGAGCGCCACAGCATTCATCCTGGGTAACGGCAAGAATCCGTTCAGTGACCTGTCTCGGAGCCAGTTGACAAGTATCGTATACGACCAAAGTGGCAAATATACGATTAATGAGCGCCTCGCAGCGTTATCGCAGCAACAGACGAACGACTCCGATTTTCTAACTGCTGCGTCGGATCGTTCGATGGCCACCGGTAATAACAGCTACCTTTTTGCTGCATTACTGGAACTCTATGATCACAAATCTCCCATCGAGAAAGCAGTAGTCAGCGACGCCGCGCCGATTACAGCCACAAGAGATCAGCTTTTTGAACTCTTCAACAAGGCGAAGTCAACAGATAAGAATCTTTCCGATTACGTGTCCCAGTATCCAAACGGATGGTAAAGGAAGAAACTCCGATCTGAGTGGGTTGCCCATCCAGGAGCTGTTCCTGGCGAAGAACATGAAGACTAACAAAACGACATAAATCAGGCATTCTTGGCAGGTGGAGTGAACGTAACCCAGGGTTCCGCTTCACTCCACTCCGGGCTATTTCATCTTCTCCCCCGGGAGAAAAGAACTCAGAGCGAGTCTTGCTGTTTGGCTTGTTGCACCATCTCCACAAGGACTTTGCGGGTCTCCTGCGCGGTAGTGACCTCATGAAGAAAGTTAATGCGGGCTCCTTTACCCCCCCTCAGCAGTCTTCAAACGCAACGAGAAACCCAGGCGGTCGACTGAGGTCATGGTTGCATCGCTCGCCTCGATCTGCGCATACATTCGCGCCAACAGGATCATCGAGTCTCGATGATCGGCATTCATGTGTTCGAGGATTCCGGATGCAGAATCAGCCAGGGGATCGGGCGTAGCCTTTTCGTACTCCTCGTCCGCAACCCATCCCATGACTCCAAAACCGCCGACGTAATAGAGATCGACTGGCTGTAGCCGGAAGAAGTTGAAATCCGGAAAGTCCACCCAATAACGGCTGTTCTCATGACGGCGAAGATACAGTTCTCGTACAGAGGCTTTCTCCTCTTCCGGCACAAGTTCGGCATTACCGATCAGAGTCGCTCTCGCCGCGCCCAAAGGATCGCCTTCGGCATTCACCTCTCCAACGAAAAGGCTGCATCGCGGATCGTCCTTTAGGTTCTGCGTATGCATAGCCATGTTACTGATAAGGAAGATTGGCCGTCCGAGAGAATCTGGCGCAAAAGGCATCAGCGAGCCGAAAGGAAACCCGATATGCCTTCGAGAGAGCGTCGATAGAGTGCCAATAGAAATCTGGGACAAGAGGGTGCGAACACGTTCGGCATGGCTGGGTTGGGGAAGTTGCGAGAGTGCAGGACCCGTCGATGCGTGCTGACGGAGTCCCGTAGTTTCATTCGACGACATAGATACCTCGCTTGGAGATTATGATATCGATACTTCTACAAATCCAGTTAAAAGCAGGATCATGACGCACGCCGTATCTAATTGAAACATCCCAGAGGATAGATTGAGAAGAAATGATCACCAGTTGCCGATAAGCCATCTAGAAGTGGAAACGGAAAATAAGGAACATCAATGATGGATGTCGCTAGTCGTCAAATTTCTCATAGAAGTTTTGTAGTCACTTGTTACCTCCTGCTAACTGTACTCTTTATCAGTGTGGCGGCATGCAAAAATTCGAGCTCGAAAGAGGAAGAGATAGAACGACTCCATAGAAAATTGGATAATGACTTTCATACCATGGATCCACACTGTTGTGGTTGGAAGCCGCAGTGGAAAAGCTCCGACATCACCACGAACGCAATCGATGGAACAAAGAAAGAGTATCTTTCTACTGAATCTATCGAGCCCGATGGTGAAAAATACGGCAATTTTCACTACGCCTCACTCAAAATATGTTTTGAAAATGGCAAACTTTGCAGCAAAGATGACACTATCGGCGTTTACGTGGTTGTACATGGAATTGTCGACCGGCGGCGAGATGCCGAATATGGCACACGTATGCGTTTTAGATTCGATGAGGAGAAACCGTTATCCCAAGTTTGGGGAATCTCGGATGATCGTAAGGCCCTGTTTCCATACGGCCATGAACAACAATTCGTCAAAGACCTATTGAAACACCACAAGCTGATTGTGGAATTTAGTTATTACGAAGAAGCACCTCAGACTGTAAGCTTCGATATTTCGGGTCTGGCTGAAAAGATACAGTCCGAAGGATTAACCTCGCCTTCATCGCAGAGTAGCTCGATGGCTCCGGGCAAACATTTGCGTCATTAGGAAACAGAATCTCGCTGGAAGCAAGAATAAGAGATACTGCCCATCCTATATCCAGGGTTTGAACTACCTGGGGAACTAACAGGGCTGTCATATAGTGCACATTCAAGCCTTCTTTGGTTTGAATATGCAGTTTCACCTCAGGGAAAATCCTCCATGTTGTCTTTTTCTGGAGCTCCGAAGTTTGTTCGGACTCAATTTGAACCTGCCCGTCCAGGCGGTTGCGCAATGCAGAAATTACTTCATCGCAAGTCTCCAGGACGTCTATATGATCCCTGCTTCACTCGGTGAAGACGTATTACTTTTCTCTGTTGATCTCGCAACAGCTGTGTGAAATTCTTCCATAGGATGGAAGCCACTTGCCCACAATGCCGATTAGCAATTCCGCTCGATGATATCAACGTAGCTACCGACATTGCCCTCTGCCGTCGTTGTGGCAATACGTTTTCGTTTTCGGAACTTGTTGGTGGTACCTCGACCGCTTCACTCGATCTGGGTAACCCGCCCAACGGTGCCTGGTTTGAACCACTGTCTGATGGTTTCCGCGTTGGTGCAACAACACGTTCCTGGATGGTGCTCTTCTTCGTCCCCTTTACCTGTGTCTGGGCAGGTGGAGCGTTGAGTAGCCTTTACGGAAAGCAGATCTCTTCTGGACAATTTGATCTATCTACAACGATCTTCGGCATACCCTTTCTACTTGGCGGTAGTGCCATGATTGGATTATGCATGATGATGGTTGCGGGCAAGGTGGAGGTTGTGCGGCAGGGAGATCTGTTGTCAATCTTTACAGGTGTAGGGCCACTCGGTTGGACACGAAGTTACTCTTGGTCTGACTTCAGCTCTGTACGAGAGGAAGGCGGCAGAAACGGATTCAACTGGAACTCACGCGGCATGGCAATCGTCATGGATGGCAAACGAAGGGCCACCTTCGGGACCATGTTGAATGAAGAACGTCGTTACTTCGTCTCAACCGTGTTGCGAAGAATGTTGCAGAGCGCAGGTCACGCTCAATCCGTCGGAATAGCATTGCCACGATTTCGCTGATATAGCCGCTTAGTATTCAGAACACCAGTGGCGGTTAGGTTTGTACGATTCTTTTCAGAACTTAGCTAGGGTTTAATCTCCACAGGAGTTCCGAGAGGTACAAGGGACCATATTTCATCAATCTCCTTATTCGTTACAGCAATACAGCCATCCGTCCAATCAATATCATGCTGAAGAGCTCCCAGCCATGCGAACCGGCCCTCTACACCATGAATCATGATTGCATCACCCGGATCAACCTTGGCGTCATGGGCAAGCTTTCGATCTTGGATATTTGGGTAGGAGACATGCAATGCTTTATGGAAACGACTCGCAAGATTCTTCTGATCGATTACATACTGCCCTTCCGGTGTCTTGTGATCGCCGCGCCTTTCTTTTTTGCCGGATTTCCGGCCAAGCGCCACGCTATAAGACTTTAAGGGCACGCCTTCAGACATTAGGGTCATTTTGTGTTCGGACTTCACAATGATGATCCGATCTGCGTTGCGTCCCTCTACGTGCGTTCTATTATGAGATTCGGAGGAGCAGCCCATAGCGCTACATAACAGAGCAATCAGCAGAGTGAATTCAACTGTACTCTGTAATTTCCGGAAGCGTGACTGAAGAATACCCGTTCTTGTCCGATTCACCGTTCCCTGCCTTGTCTTCGCGTTTAACAATAACGGAGCATCTCTTGATCGTACAACTTAAGTAGACGGTAACCCATTCATGCTTTTTTGAGTAGATTGCCAGAACCTACTTCAAACTTCTCTAGACAACCTTCACTGATTCAAGAGAATAAACCAAAAGCTTTCGCTTACCTCGACGGTCTAGGCCAAATTTCGCTGCTTCAGCACTGCATAGGAGATTTTCACTCTTGACAAAGCTGTCGATCCTATTGAGGGTCACACCGCCTCGAGATAAATCACATATATAAATCAACAACCCATTGACAGCTATATCTCAGGGACTCCGGTTGAGTGATACAATGCGCAGAACCCGCGAACGAAGGGAGACCTTATGCCAGACGGGACAATATCCCACACTGCTGCCTTTCACTTCCGAGATAGTCGTCTCTTTGACACTTTCATATCGGATATTCCTCGGGCTCGTTTGCGTGATTACCTGCGCAGCAGTGAATCTCTACGAAGCAGGTGTTTTCCAGGTTTTCGAATCACATCCACCCTTCCTACCGATAAACAAGTTCAGATCGCATACAAGCGCGAAATAATTGAGCGGAATAATGGAGACCTCGCTTCATCTTTGTGCGAACAATGGGTTCGTGAACATATTTCTCTTATTCAGACAGCATCATCCAGTTTCCAGATTACTGCAGATGAGCCTGGAGATACTGACTCATGGATCAATAATCTTCACGAGCAAATTAATGGGAAGCAAAGCGAAGAACGGCTTCGCTCTGTCGTTCAGACCTTAGCTGGACGTTTTCCAGACGATGATATTCTGATATTTATCTCTGTTATATCAAGAGGACTAGATCAAGAATCGGTGAAGACTATTGCTACTCAGGAATTAACCTCAGTAGCTAACAATCCAGAAATACAAAAAAAAGGAATAGAGAACGAACTAACCAAGATAGAGGAAAGCGAACGGAGGCTGGAAAAACAGAGGAATGATCTTCAAATCGAACTTAAGAGTGAATTGCATGAGGGTCAAACGAAGCTTGAAGGTTTTCAGCAGGAAGCCGATGAAATTGATAAAAACCTCACCGAGTTGAACAAGGCTCTCGTCGAGCTAGGGGCCCAGGTCGAGAAGGCCAAGGCCGCTCTTTCCCAGAAACAGCGCGATCACGATAGCCTCAGACGAAGAAAGCAATCTCTCTCAAAAACAATTTTGCAGAAACGTGAGGAACTAACGAAGCAGCAAAAAGCCGGAGAGATTCGCCTTCGAGATATCACTCAAATTTTAAAGAAAGAATCCACCCGTAAACTCGAACTTAATTCAAAGCTCCAAAAAATCCAAGAAAAAATCGATATGGCTAACCCTCAGATCCCCGAATTTTTAGAGGGAAAAGAGGACCAGCACAACAAATTGGATCAAGATCCAACACTTGTTCCAGAATCTGTCACGCGCAGGTCAGATAAACGATCCTCCAAGCCAGCGGTCGAAGGTCTGGGTACAAATGCGTTATGTTACCAAGCTATCCAGCGAACATTTCGCAATGCGGTTGTAATGTTTTTACGAGAGAGATTCGCTCACCTCTTTCCTGCCGACCACATTCAGAGGATGCAAAAACTTTTCGGCGAGGATTGGTCGAGGGCAGAGAAGAATGCAAACCTATCGAGGGAAAACCTCGGAACTACCACAATAATTCGAGACGACTACGACCTGCTTGGCACAAATCATTTCTTTAATTTCTTTGACCGATATTTTGACAAGCTATTCTCAACTGAAGCAGGACAGCCAGCAAATCTCCCGAAACCTGTCAAAAGTCGATTTTTAGGTAATCTGAAAGCTATTAAGGATTTTAGGGACCCTTTATCGCACCCTGTTGAGGAGGAGGTCTCCATTGAAGAAGCGCACCATCTCCTCTATGGAGCGCAGGAAGTTCTTAAGTGGTTAGGGTATCTCCCATATGCAGAAGAACTCACGATGTTGCAAACGCAACTTAGTAAGAGTAGACAAGAAGAGCAAGTCATCTTACGAAGACTCCCAAGCGAAGACAGCATTTACTTTGAGTTTGTGGGGCGCAATTCCTTACTCAGGGATTTATCCGACTGTTTTGCCAACCCCGATAATAAAAGATGCCTTCTTGCTGGCGATGGGGGAAAAGGTAAGTCGGCTGCTGCTTTCCGCTTTGTGCAGGGTATTCCGAACGGAGTCGGGCGTTTCCATTTAGTGATTTGGCTAAGCGCAAAGAAAAGAAGGTTTCGTGAAGGGACGATATCAACTATCGAAACATCGGATTTTGCCAGTGCAGAGGAAGCTATCGATAAGCTGCTGGCCGAGTACGGGGCTACACCAGACGACCGAAAAGTGGACACGAACAAAAAGAAAAGTGTATTACTAGAGTTCTTAAACGATTATCCGGCATTCATAGTTGCAGATGACATCGACACAATGCTCGAAGATGATGATACCGTCAGCCTGTTTACACACGAAATTCCACACACTCGATCATGCGTGTTATTGACCTCTCGGAGACAGATTCCAGGAATACGGACCTTTAATGTTCCTGGTTTCGAACCAGATGAAGCAGAAGAATTCATCAAGTCACGAATTGGACTCTACAAGCTTAACGCAGCCGCTTTCACGCCTTCGATCATCAAAAGCATAGCCAAGACCACAGACAGTTCGCCTCTTTATATGGATGATCTCCTGCGACTTGCCAAAATCGTCGACGTTCCCAGCGCAATAAAAATGTGGGCGGAGAAGGGAGGAGATGAGGCAAGGAAATATGCTCTACAAAGAGAAATAGAGAAGCTATCGAGTGACGGAAAGAAAGTCCTGGTTGCAGCTGCCGTAACCGATGTAACGATCTCCTTCGCTGAGTTGCAACATATTTTAGAACTATCAGAAGAACGTCTTTTGTCTGCTTTAGCGGAACTACAAACTCTCTTTCTATTTCCCAAGATACCGGCCGTCGAGGGTGAGCAACGTTATCAGATCAATTTAAATACAAAAAAGCTCGTTCGCCTCATTGAGGGCCAAAGTGACTTTTATGCACGTATCGAGACTAGAAGTAAAGCTCTTGCCGGCAAACTTCCAAATCTGGAACACGGTATTATTGGTTCGCTCATCAGGCAAGCAGTTCTCAGATCAAATGCGGAGCAACACCTCGAGGCAGAGACAATTCTTCGGCATGCGATTGAAAAATATCCGGGCTCTTCGGACCTCCATGGTGTACTTGGATTTATTTATAAACGAGCAGGTCGCATTTCAGACGCTCGAGATCAATTCGAGGCCGCTTTTAAGCTGAAAGCGAAAAAGCCAGAGATGTATTTGCATTGGCTGAAGTTAGAGATCGGAGAGAAAGAATGGTCCAAAGCCATATCGATCGCAGAACGCGCCTTCAAACTTGTTACAAATACCAATTCGCAAGACCTCTACGAAATTTTGGAACGAAAGTCTTATGCGATGCGAAATGCTGGCTTTGATCTATACCGGGGGAATCACTACGAGAAGGCGTCAAAAATGTGGGCCGAAGCTGTCGAGGAAATAAGAAAGGGGATAAAAGCTCCAGAGGTTTTGCACGCAGGAGCTCGAGGACTGAATGCATCTATGTATTACACCATTGTTGTTTGTCTCGATATGCTGAAGCAGTTTCGGGAACGAAATCACTGGTTGGAGAGATGGGAAAAGGAACATCCCGATGATCCTAAATTCCAAACGCAGAAAGACTATTTGGTCCGAAAACGCGGAAGCCTCTAATAGCCCTTCTCGGTAGTCAAGTTACGTCGTATTTATATGATCAATATCGCAAAGTTAATCGTGATATCGGTCTGGTCAAAAAGCAAAGCCGAGGCGAGGGCCTCGGCTTTGCTATTGATTACTCCCTCTACCATGAAAGAGATTGAAATAGCTATTAACTGCAACCACTCGTACTACCGCAGCTCATGCAGCGATAGCAGGAACCGTTTCTAACCATGATGGCTCCGCAGGTGTGGCAGCTTGGAGCGTCGCCCATGTCGAGATATTCCTTCATGGCATCGGCTGCGTGATAGACGCCACGATCCTCCATGGAGAGTTCTCCCTGCTCCTCTGCTTCTGCGGTGGGAAGAGCTGGGGACTCAGCAGCCCCGGCAAAACCCGAGAAGAGCGAGAGTTGCGTGCCCGAGAGGAAGCGCAGTTGTAACCAGCGGAAGATGTAATCCATGATCGACTTGGCATAGCCGATCTGCTCGTTGCCCGTCCAGCCCGAAGGCTCGAAGCGCGTGTGCGCGAACTTCTCACAGAGCACCTTCAGCGGCACACCATGTTGCAGCGCCAGCGATACTGAGGTTGCCAGAGCATCCATCAACCCGGAGACCGTGGAGCCTTCCTTGGCCATCTTGATGAAGATCTCGCCCGGCTGTCCGTTGGGATAGAGACCTACCGTGATATAGCCCTCGTGTCCGGCGATGCTGAACTTGTGTGTCAGAGCAGCACGCTCTTCCTGTAAACGATGGCGGACGGCGCGCGGCGGCGCATTCTGGTCCTGCTTGTCTTCCGTAACATCCAGATGCTTGCCGGAAATCGAGGCCAGAGCTGCAGTAAAGGCTTTCGTGGCGGAGACGACAGAACGAGCTCCGACTTCAACCTTCTCGGCACTCTTCGCTTCAAGAGCCTTCAGATCTTCCTCAATGCCCTGTGTCGAGCCAGAGGCCATCGCCGCCAGAACATGATCGGCAGCAGCATCCAGTCCGAGAGCCTTGGAATCCTTCTTGATCTCCTTGGCTTTGTTGCCATCGGCGGTGTTCAATGGCTGACCGCCCTTGGAACCGTCGCGATAGATGGCTACAGCCTTCAGACCACGGCGCCATGCTTCCGCATAAGCTTCGGCAATCTCTTCAACCGTTGCCTCATGCGGCAGGTTCACGGTTTTCGAGATCGCACCGGAGAGGAAGGGCTGTGTTGCCGACATCATCTTGATGTGGCCCATGTAGTGAATGGAGCGAGTTCCCTTTGCAGGCTTGAAGGAGCAATCGAAGACCGACAGGTGCTCAGTCTTGATTCCAGGAGCACCTTCAATCGTTCCTGTGGCGTCAATATAGCTCACGATGGCATCTACCTGGGCATCGGTATACCCGAGCTTGAAGAGAGCCGCCGGAACGGTATTATTGACGATCTTGATCATGCCGCCGCCGACCAGCTTCTTGTACTTCACCAAAGCGAGATCGGGCTCAATGCCGGTGGTGTCGCAATCCATCATGAAGCCGATGGTTCCGGTCGGGGCCAGCACGGTTACCTGTGAGTTGCGGTAGCCAAACTTCTCGCCGTGGGCAAGGGCCTTGTCCCAGCAGTCGAGTGAAGCATCGATCAGTTCCTTGAACTGCGCAACGCGGAAGGAGCTCTTCACCGAGTTCTTGCCGATATTGTTGACTTCGGCGCGATGCATCCGGATGACGTCGAGGAAGGGCTCGCGATTCACGTAGTAGCCAGGGCAAGCACCACCTTCGTGCTCTACCTTTGCCGTCAGCGGAGTGGCGGAAGCCAGCGGCGGGCAGGCTTCTGCAACCTTGGACGACTGCAGATAAGCTTCACCGCACATGATCGAGGTCAATGTCGCGGCAAAGTCGCGTCCCGCATCGGAGTCGTAGGGCAGGCCGAAGGCCATCAGCAAGGCACCCAGGTTCGCATAACCGAGTCCCAGCGGACGATAGTCGTGCGAGTTGCGGGCAATTGCCTCGGTCGGATAGCCGGAGTTGTCGACCAGAATCTCCATCGCCGTAATCAGCAAGGAAATGGCGTAACGATAGCTGGCGATATCAAATGTTCCTGCAGGAGTTACAAACTTCAACAGATTCAAACTCGCCAGGTTGCAGGCGGAGTTATCCAGGAACATGTACTCGGAGCAGGGATTCGACGCATTGATGCGGCCGGAATTCTTCGAGGTATGCCACTTGTTGATGGTGGTGTCGAACTGCATTCCAGGATCGCCGCACTGCCAGGTGGCTTCGGCGATCTTGCGCATGATTTCCCGTGCTTTATAGGTCTTTACCGGCTTGCGGTCCTTAACGCTGCGGGTGCTGAACTCTCCGTCCTTCTCGTAAGACTGCATGAACTCGTCGGTTACACGCACGGAGTTGTTGGCGTTCTGGAAGAAGATCGAGGTATAGGCCTCGGAATCGGGGCCGGAGCCATCGTAGCCATTCTGAATCAGCGTCCAGGCCTTCGCCTCTTCCTTGGACTTGCAGTCGATGAACTCCATGATGTCCGGGTGGTCGACATTGAGGATGACCATCTTGGCTGCACGACGAGTCTTTCCGCCGGACTTGATCACGCCTGCAAAGGCATCAAAGCCACGCATAAAGCTCAGCGGACCGGAAGCTACACCGCCACCGGAAAGTACTTCCATCGAGCCGCGAATCGGCGACAGATTGGTTCCTGTACCCGAACCCCACTTGAAGAGCATGCCTTCGGTCTTCGCCAGGGTCAGAATCGAATCCAGTGAATCCTCGACTGCATTAATGAAGCAAGCGGAGCACTGCGGATTCCGGTATCCCGTAACTGAGAACTGGATGGCGCAGGTATGCGGATTCCAATGCCAGTTCTGCGCGTCGGAATTGGGCTCCATGCGATCGCAGCCGACATTGAACCATACGGGCGAGTTAAAGGCTGCCTTCTGCGTCAAAAGCAGGTGTGCCAGCTCATCGTGGAAGATGGCGGCATCTTCCTTCGAGGCAAAATAGCCATTTGCGAGACCCCAGTCTCGCACGGTCTCGACGACACGGCCGACAAGTTGCCGGACTCCGGTCTCTCGCTCGGGTGTTCCTAATTGTCCATGCAGGTATTTGGAAGCCACGATATTGGTGGCGGTCATGGACCAGTCGGCAGGTACCTCTACATCTTGTTGCTCGAAGATCGAGTTGCCCTTCGCATCGGTGATGGAGGCGGTACGACGTTCCCATTGAACTTCGTCATAGGGAGAAATGCCAGCTTTAGAGAAAAAGCGCGAGAAATTTAAGCCCGGAGCTCCGGACGACATGCGGCGAGGGGTAGAAGTGCCATTTTGCGTGGCAACGGTCGTTTTTTGAGTGACCTCAGCCATTAAAGGAGTCTCCTTCAGAAAGTGGGATGCTCAGCTCTGCTCCACTCGAAAAAGGTCGAAAGGGGAGCGTCAAACAACAAACGCGACGAGGCGTTAACGTGCTGCAATTCCGATGAATGTCGATTTCTGTGGCAAGCGTCCGGGTGGTTACACCATCTCCAGAACCGCCGTGTGACCCGGTATCACCCAAAGGTCGTAGGTGCGAAAGTAGCGCTGTCTATAGGCACTGTCAAGCACCAACCACAACATGTTGTATTCTACGTGAATTTCCAGTTACCTCTTCCCGGCCCAACCAAATTGTTGTGGAGAACGCGCCGAAGCCGCATCTGGAGCGGAGAAAAACTTTTCCTGGTGAGATTTGCACGATTTACGACCTGACCGAATCGGGAAGGAACACCTAGGAGAAACTACGCTTTTGAAGAACCTTCCACAAGACGCACAAGCAGTGCAAAAGTTGTGGAAACCTGTGGGAATTGCGGATTTCTGGGCAAAAACTCAGGCCCAGGGGTGCGCATCCCTGGCCTAAGCAGAGGCAACATTCGAAAGGAGTTCTATAGGAGTTCTATTTTAGGAATAGAGCGCCAAACCAAAGTAATAGTGCACAAATGCTTAATAAGAAGAGGGATAGTTTGACCTGCAGTTTCTCTGAAAAGGCAGCCTGTGAATCTAACCCAGGACGGCAATGAAGGTCGGCTCAGCGGAAGCTAATTTCGCGGGGTAGAATCCCCGAGGTTCCCGCTTACCCCAACCGGCACAGAAAGGGCATCCTTCTCTCACAGGAATCCGGTGCAAATGGTCGAAGAGGCAAGAAGAAGGCCCGCGCTAGCGCGGGCCTTCTTGCTTTGAGCACCTGTTCGATGACAAATGTGTTCACTACAAAGCAGTTACTTCTCTTGGCTTTCAATCCTCATGCCGTAGAACGACTTCCGCACGAAGAACAATGAGACCAGGAAGAACGCAACCGCCAACACGTGTGCGAGCATACCGTTGTTCACACTGAGCGTGACTGCAAGCTCGACCGCGAGCAATCCAAACAAAGTCGTGAACTTGATGATCGGGTTCATCGCCACAGACGAGGTGTCTTTGAACGGATCGCCTACGGTGTCTCCGATCACGACTGCGTCGTGCAGAGGCGTTCCCTTCTGTTGGAGATCGACCTCGACGACCTTCTTCGCGTTGTCCCAGGCACCGCCGGCATTTGCCATGAAGATGGACTGGTACAGGCCGAAGACCGCAATCGAGAACAGGTAGCCGATGAAGAAGAACGGCTCAAAGAACGCGAATGCGAGCGTGGCGAAGAAGACGCCCAGGAAGATATTGAACATACCCTTCTGCGCATACTTCGTGCAGATTTCGACCACCTTCTTCGAATCGGCAACCGATGCCTTCTCCACCCCTTCCAGCTTGATGTTCTTCTTGATGAACTCAACCGCACGGTAAGCACCAGTGCTGACCGCCTGAGTGGAAGCGCCCGTGAACCAGTAGATCACCGCGCCACCGCTGATCAGGCCGAGCATGAAGGGAGCGTGCAGCAGCGAGAGGCTCTCTACGTGGTGCTGCAGTCCGCCGGTCAGGGCCATGATGATCGAGAAGATCATGGTTGTTGCACCGACTACAGCCGTGCCGATCAGTACCGGTTTTGCCGTAGCCTTGAAGGTGTTGCCTGCACCGTCGTTGGCTTCCAGCCAATGCTTGGCGGCTTCGAACTTCACGTCGATGTTGAAATCCTTCTTCAACTCGGCTTCGATGCCGGGAACATTTTCAATCAGCGAAAGCTCGTAGACGGACTGAGCGTTGTCAGTGACAGGCCCATAGGAATCTACAGCAATCGTGACCGGTCCCATGCCTAAGAAGCCGAAAGCAACGAGGCCAAAGGCGAAGACGGCCGGAGCAAGCATCAGTCCAGTCGCTCCGGACGGGATGCCCGTGCTGAAGTAATAGCCCGCTCCCATCAGCGCGACCATGCAGAGGCCCAACCAATAAGCAGAGAAGTTACCGGCTACGAAGCCCGACAGGATACCCAGTGAAGCTCCGCCTTCCTTCGCCGAAGTGACGACTTCCTGCACATGAGCAGATTTGGTTGAAGTGAAGACCTTGACGAATTCGGGGATCAGAGCACCTGCCAACGTTCCGCAGGAGATGATCGAAGCCAGCTTCCACCAGATGGAGCCGTCGCCCATGTCGTGAATCAGCAGGTGGGAAACGACGTAGGTCAGAGCGATGGAGAGGATCGAGGTGACCCAAACCAGCGAAGTCAGCGGCGCCTCGAAGTCCATTTCATCAGCGTTGTGATACTTGGCGCGAGCAATAAAGCCGTTGAGGAAATAAGCTCCGGCGCTGGAAAGCAGCATCGCCACGCGCATGACGAAGATCCACACCAGCAACTGTACCTGCGTCTTCGGGTCGTGAACCGCCAGAAGGATGAAGGTGATCAGGGCTACGCCGGTGACGCCGTAGGTCTCGAAACCGTCAGCCGAGGGTCCGACCGAATCGCCCGCGTTGTCGCCCGTGCAGTCGGCAATTACACCAGGATTGCGCGCGTCGTCTTCCTTGATCTTGAAGACGATCTTCATCAAGTCGGAACCGATGTCGGCAATTTTGGTGAAGATGCCGCCAGCGATACGCAGAGCCGCTGCGCCCAGCGACTCGCCGATGGCGAAGCCGATGAAGCACGGACCAGCGTAGTTGCCGGAGATGAATAGCAGGATGCAAAGCATGATGAGCAGTTCGACCGAAATCAGAGCCATGCCGATGCTCATGCCGGCCTTCAGCGGAATCGCAAAACAGGGATACGGCTTACCGCGCAATCCCGCGAATGCTGTCCGCGAGTTGGCAAAAGTGTTTACGCGAATGCCAAACCACGCCACACCGTAGCTACCCGCGATGCCGACAAGGCTGAACAGCAAGATAATTGGCAGAGTCACCGCGACATTGCCCACCGGCGCCAGAACGCCGAAATAGAGCGAGATGATGACTGCGATAAAGATCCAGAGTAGGAGGATGAACTTGCCCTGCGTGAAAAGATAGGTTTTGCAGGTCTCGTAGATCAGCTCGGATACCTCGCGCATGGTGCGATGAACCGGCAGGTTCTTCAACTGGACGTAAATTGCCATGCCGAACAACAGCCCGCCTATGCAGAACAGCAGACCAATCAAGAGCAGGTTGTGTCCGCTCAAGCCAAGGAAGCTCAGATCCGGTCTAGTCAGATCCGGGAGCACAAGGCTGGCTTCTCCGCCGCCCCCGTGTTCCGTCTGTGCATTGGCGAAGGTGGAAACCATCAGACCCAGGACGGCAGCTGCGGTTTTGTATTGCCGCTTCATGAATACTCCCGTGTATTTCTTGATAGCGCTTGTGATTCGCTGTATGGCTACCGTGCCGGCTTTAGAACCGGTCACCCGAGGGGCAAAGACTGCGACAATGAGCGATAGAGTGCTCATTGCAAGAAAGAACCACATCCATCCTGTACCTGTAACAGTCACCTAGTATCCTCCCTCCGAAGCTGGTTGAAAGAGCTTCAGAACGCGACCTCACCCGTTGGAGAAGAACACGGGAGATTAGCACACGGAACATACGACAGAAGAGAGGGAAAACGAAAGAATTTCAAAATAAGAGAAAAGGTGCCGAAAATCTCACGGAAATCAATGAGAATCGGCACCTTTGGTATGTCCTTTTTTGAAGCAGTGTTGCAAAAGTCTGAGATGTTTTAAAGCATTTCCCGAAATCCTGTGAACTTTCCAAGTAGGGTGAAGAGCGGCTTCCTCTCCACCCCAGCAAACCAAAGGCAGGTTTGCTAGGGACCCCGGTCTTTGGCGGAAAGCCGCGCCAACTTCTATTGCTTCGATCTACACTTTTTCGGGAAATGCTATAGCAACTACTCGATGGGAACAGAGAACTTGTCCCAGGGCAGAGGTTGGGTCAAATCCTGGTCTCCAGGATCGAGACGCATGCCTGCAGGAAGCGGATGCAACTTGAAGAGGACCAGTTCATTTCTGTCTTCGTCATCGAAAGCCGGGAAGGTTGCTACCTGCTCAAGCGAGTACTGCGTGTGCAAGTCTTCCAAGGTTCCGGGATCGAGATCGTTCCATGCTGCATACCAGCCTGGCTTGAATTTGCGAATGCGGTTGGGGAGATCGAGCGTGCCGAAATCGTCGCAGATGGAAGGAATATGCGAGATGAACTGGACGTCATTCCCGCTGATGGAGAGCAGGATACGATTACCATTCGGATGCTCATCGATGTATCGGGTCAGATCCCGGGCCGCGTTAACGAACGTGTATTGGGGATGACGAACAAAGGAGAGCAGTTCGATCGAGTTCCAGCCGACCGCGACCAGAATAGGAACCAGTGCCGCGTAACCCAAAGCTTTACGATTCTGTAAAAGCGCTGCGAAGGTTTGGGCAACGACGAAGAAGGTAAAGAAGGCCACCACAGCGTAATAGCGCGGCTGCATGTTGTTGTGATAGCCGACAAAGAATACATATCCGGCTATAGCAATCAGAGATGAAACGAAGACTGGATTGCGCCACAACGACCGGGCAAAAAGCAGTGTCAGCAGTACCAGAATTCCGGCTAACGGAACCAGAATTCGATCGCACCACAGACTGCCATGGAGAGAGTAGTAGTAGGCGGCGATCCACCCAAAGATGGTAGTGGGCTTCTGATAGACATTCACGAAGAAGAGGTACTTGTAATCCTTCAGGTAGTGAGGACGCACCATTACGAAGAAGTAAAAGCCCCACAGTACAGCTGAAGTACCGGCAGCAGCGATGGCGCGACGAACAAAAGCAGAGAACTCTTTCCTCTGCGGATACCAGAAGGCCCAGGCCAAGGCTGGAGCCAGGAAGACGGCCGTCGTCTTGGTAAGAACCATCAGAGTAAACAGCACTCCGATTACGACCGAGGTCAACAGAGGCCAACGCATCTTCGGGACGCGAATCGCGAGATTCAAATTCGAGAGCGTCAGACAGATTAGTAGCGGTTCGAGAATTGCCAGCCGCGAAAAGCAGTAAAGATAGCTGCTCGTTGCCAGAAGAGTTACTCCCAGCAGCGCAATCCAACGCGCATTCTGCGAGCGGAGAAGCTTGTAACTCAGGGTCAAATTGGCAAGAAAGAGAGCGACTGAGAGGGCTCGAGCGGCGGTGATGCTAACGCCGGTGAAGAAGAACAGAATCCATTCCAGGAAGGGCCATACCGGCAGGGCCGCTGCAGTGTTAAAGTCTCCGGCAACGAACCACGAACCGGTCAGATGATATTGGATGGCTGCGTTTCCGTACCAGCCTTCATCGGTGTACTTGGACCAATCCATCCAGCGGGAGTAGTTGGGAAAGTCTGCGCTGAGGTGGACAAAATGAAGTGCTGCAAACACGACGATGCACGAGACCCAAAGAAAAAGGCCCCAACGTTTGAGATTCATTCTGGCTTGCTAACTCCTAATCGTGTTTCCAAATTCGGCGCAGTCGAGCAAGGGACCCAGGTAACACTTTCCTTTTTCAAGAAACTTCTGTCCGCTCAGTGCCTGATGAGACCGCCCGAATGCGAAAACACCAAATACCACTGGGGAAATGGCTATCGAAAACTCTTCGTATTCTTAGCTAAAAGTATACCGTCACGCCGGGTGCTGTTTCTCTGTATAAGAAACAGCACCACAATCTGATGCTTTCGCCTTTTCTTTTCTATTCGTAGGCGAGTGCGTCGATCGGATCCTTCTTTGCAGCTTTCAGCGCCGGATAGAACGCTCCCACAATACCGCCGAGGAAGGCAATCACGATTCCCTGAATCAGCCAGCGGGTTGTGAGCAAGAAATCCATGGTCGGGAACCTGACATGCAGGAAAGCACGAATTCCGTAGGTCAAGCCGACTCCGACCAAAATGCCGACGCTGGTAATCAAGACTGATTCCCGAAGTACAGCCTGAACGATGTATCCCTTTGAGGCTCCCATCGATTTCAGAACTCCGATTTCACGGGTCCTTTCCATGATGGCGGTATACATCGATTGAAAGATAGCCAGGAAACCGATAACCGCAGCGATGACGATTACTGTATTCAGAGCCTTTGTCAAACCGGGCAGATGCTCTGGAGTCATCATTGATAGATACTCGTCAAGTGTCTGCGCCTGATACTCGCTCATGCCGGGAGTATTGTGAATTTCCTGAATAATTGCGGGAATATTGGCAGGATCGTCGGCCTTGACATAGAACATCGACGCCTTACCTTCGGCGCCGATCAAGTTTCCCATCGTAGTTATAGGGATAAACTTGCGTCCGCCCTTTCCATGCTCCACGATGCCCGAAATCTTGAAGGTGTGGTTCAGCACCTGAATGCTGTCGCCCACTTTATAACCATGGTCGCTGCGAGCCTGAATGTCATCGATTACCGCATCGAACGGGCCTTGAAATGGCCCACCCGAAATAAAGACAAAGGGCTTCAGTCCGTTATAGCTAGCGAAATCGATGCCGTAAATTGTCTCCACCGCATTGCTGGTAGTTAGCTGAGCGATGATAGGAGCCACAACTTTGACGTGTGGCAAATTGCCTACGATATCGGTAATTTTGATGGGTGCGGGCGCGCCACTTACTCCGGAAAGGAAAGTACTGTTCGGGGGACGGAGAAACAAGTCCATACCGATACCTATCTGGCGATTCCGGCTGCCAGTAAGCATGCCCAGCATAATGGCGGTAATCGAGAGAATCATGACAACTTCCACCGCAACGGCAAATACACTGATTACTGTGCGCAAGGGGCGGTGAAGTACGTTATTTATGACCAGCTTATTCATGCAAATTCCGCGGCCTCTATTGGAACGGCCTTCTTTCAGCGTAGCATTGTGGAGGGAAGCCATTCCGTAACGGGATGGAAGATATTCGCAAAAGCACCATAACACTTCCGATGCATCCAAGAGTTTTTGGGAATTTCGGCCCCTCTCCAGCCACAGGTAAAAGGAAAATAAGGAAAATAAAGCGAAAAAAAAGATTTTTCTTTTGACCTTCTTGTGGTGCAGTTTTATGTTATGGGCCAGAGCTATCTAATCAACGGTTCCAAGGGTTTGATATAGCGTAATGGGACGTTTCGGCGAAGAGTTACGAAAAGAACGGCTGTCTCGCGGTATTGAGATCGAAGAGATCACCGAGGCGACGAAGATTAGCAGCCGTCACCTAATGGCACTGGAACAGGAACAGTTCCGGCAATTGCCTGGCGGTGTCTTTAATAAAGGCATCGTTCGTAGCTATGCGCGCGTGGTGGGTCTGGATGAAGATGCCTGGGTAGGCCGTTTCATGAACGCTTACCAGGAGAGCGGTGCTGTAACCGACGACGATGCCAGCTGGATCGAATTTGCTGAAAACGTAGGGAAGAACAGGCAAGGCGACCGCGACCAGGGAACCGAACGACTCCGATGGGCTGGGGTGATCGTCTTGCTGTTGATTTTGGCGGTTGTGGCCTATCTGGTGGTCGGTTACGTCAAGAAGAAAGAAGAATTCGCACACTCTTCTACCAGCAGCGAAACCACAATCCTCATCCTGCCCTCAGCAAATTCTCAGATTCCAGACACCTTAAGCTGACAATTTCCCTCTCCGGTCGGTGTATCCTCTCGTGAATGACCCCCAGTGCGTCTTTCAGATTTTCTCTTTTGCTTCTCCTGTTTCCTGCATTTGCGGGATTTGGCACTTCCCTACAAGCTCAAGCACCTTCCCGTATCTCCAATGGATACAAGACAATTCAGGAAAGTGCTTTAAGGGCGGATGTGACCTTCCTGGCTTCCGATGCCCTGGACGGTCGCATGTCGCTGCAAACCGGAGATGACGTAGCAGCCCAGTGGGTGGCCTCCGAATTCGCAAAAGCGGGGCTAAAGCCAGTCGCGAATGGAAGTTATCTGCAGCCCGTTGCTCTGGTGGAATTCCAACCGGACAGAAAAACCAGCTACATAGCCATGGAGCGAGGCGGAAGAGAGACCAGGTGGAAATTCCCCGATATCTCCGGAGCCTATAAGCAGGACATCAATTTGTCCGGCTCCGTAGTCTTTGCAGGCTACGGCATTACGGCACCGGAATTGGGCTATGACGACTACTCCGGAATCGATGTTCGCGGCAAAGTTGTCCTAGTCTTCGACCATGAGCCACAGGAAGACAATCCGAAATCCATCTTTAATGGAACAGGAAACACGCGTTACGCCACGTCCAGAGTCAAAGCGCTGACGGCTCAGGCACATGGCGCAATTGCTCTGCTAATTGTCGGAGAACCAAATCGGAGACACCCTTCGAATCTGGAGAGAATTGCCAGAATCGGAGGATCCGAGGCGAGAACGACACCTATCCCACTGCAAGCATTAGCCGACGATGAGCTCCACATCCCTATCGTCACGATTTCGGACGATGCTGCCAGAACCTTACTGCAGCCCACCGACATGCGAAGCGGAGACTTACAAGCTAAGATCGACGACAATCTCAAGGCTCACTCGCTCCCGCTGGCGGATACAAAGGTCGTACTGCATTTCCATAACGCACAGGTGCGGAATGCTACTACATATAATGTTGCGGGACTGTTGGAAGGCTCGGCTCCTGCGCTCAAGGAAGAAACTATTCTGATCAGCGCACATCATGACCACAACGGAATCAGCGGACAAGAGGTTTGGCATGGTGCCGACGACAATGCCTCGGGAACCGCTGGAGTGGTCTCTCTGGCGCATGCCTTCGCTGCGAACAAAGCGCGGCCGAAACGTTCCATCCTCTTTATAGTCTTTGCTTCTGAAGAACGTGGCCTGCTGGGGGCCTTCTGGATGGCGAGCCATCCGCTTCGTCCGATTGAAACGACTCGGGCCATGATCAATTTCGACATGATCGGCAGAGATGAGCAGGAGAGCAATCAAACCAAGGGTCTGATCAGTGTCCCTGCGGATACGTCTAATCGCCTCAATCTAATAGGGGCAGCCTACAGTCCGGACTACGCCAAAGTTGTCAGAGAGGAAAATCGACGGGTGGGACTGACGTTGGACGACAGATTCGATCACGAATCGGCTCTCAACGTCTTTTTCCGTAGCGACCAATTCCCCTTCGTCCTCAAAAATGTACCGGCTTTCTGGTGGTTTACCGGCTTCCATCCGGATTATCACCACACGTCCGACACGGCAGACAAGATCCATTATGAAAAGATGGCCAAGATCATTCGCCTGGCTTATCTCTCCGCCTGGAGCTTCGCGGATGGCCGCAATAGCCCTCAATTTGTAAACACGCCCAACAATCAGGTAAATCAATAATTTACAGCAGAGGCAATATTAACCAGTGAGTTAATGTTGCCTCTACAGATTTATCTCTTTTATCTATACCGGTCACAGGTCCCGAAGCCAGAAAGTCCTGGTTCTGTTCCATTAACTGCAAATCTCTCCCACTCTGACCTGTATCCTTCCCACCTGGCTGAAAGACTTTGCCGGGGTTACAGGGAACTAGTAGGATGTTTGCAGTTGTCTAAATGCTGAGTTGTATTAGGCAGGCCTGCGTCACTTGAGTGTGTTTCCTATCCAGAGGAGGAACAGCTCACGGTCGTTCTCCAGGTGGTTCTTTCCCTCAAGAAGGCTTCCAGGGAGAAACAGAGATGCAGGAGGTCAATTTGCAAGACCCAACAGCAACCAATCTAGGAGGAGACTCTTTTGTCTCAACACGACCGTTTTTTGTTTACCTCGGAGTCGGTGACGGAAGGTCACCCGGACAAAATCGCCGATCAAATTTCTGATGCAATCCTGGACGCCTGCGTGGAGCAGGATCCCTATAGCCGTGTCGCTTGCGAAACCCTTACGGCAACCGGTCTGGTAGTCATCGCTGGTGAAATCACCACCAAAGCATATGTAGATTTTCAGACGCTGGTCCGCGGAGTAGTAGCTTCCATCGGATATAACAACGCTCTTTACGGCTTTGATTCGAATACCTGCGCCGTAATCTCCAGCATCAACAAGCAGTCCGGAGATATTGCTCAAGGCGTTGATACCGGCGGTGCCGGCGACCAGGGCATGATGTTCGGCTACGCAACGAACGAGACTCCCGAGTTAATGCCAACTCCGATCGCGCTGGCACACAAGCTGACGATGAAACTGACCGAGGTTCGCAAGAACGGGCTGCTCTCTTATCTGCGTCCCGATGGCAAGAGCCAGGTTACAGTGGAATACGATGGCTCCAACAAGCCTGTCCGCATTGATGCTGTCGTCATTTCGACCCAGCACGCAGAGACAATCTCCAATGAAGAGCTCCATGCAGACATCCTGAAGCACGTCATCCAGGCTGCTCTTCCCTCCAATCTTCTCGACGAGAACACCAAGTATCACATCAATCCGACCGGACGCTTCGTCGTCGGTGGACCGATGGGCGATACCGGCTTAACCGGCCGCAAGATCATCGTCGATACCTACGGCGGCATGGGTCGTCACGGCGGCGGCGCCTTCAGCGGTAAGGACGCAACCAAGGTTGACCGCTCCGCAGCCTACATGGCTCGCTACATCGCTAAGAACATCGTCGCAGCTGGATTGGCAGATCGCGCTGAAGTTCAGCTGGCCTATGCAATCGGCGTAGCCGAGCCGGTCAGCGTTCTGGTTGAGACCTTCGGCACAGGAAAGGTCAGCAGCAGCAAGTTGACCGAGCTGGTTCGCAAGAACTTCCAACTGACGCCAAAGGGCATCATCGAGAGCCTCAACCTCCGTCGCCCCATCTATAAGAAGACAGCAGCTTACGGCCACTTCGGTCGCAACGATGCCGACTTTACCTGGGAAGCAACCGACAAGGCTGCAACTCTGGCAGAGCAGGCAGGGTTGAAAGCTTCTGCAAAGTAAGATAGCGGCAGATTATTGACGTTCCGCAAAAGCCCCAGGCTCATTTAGAGCCTGGGGCTTTTCGCTTTTGCTCTCTTCTTTGAACTCTCGGAGGAGAGACGTTCCATATGGCGCGTCGCTTCTCCGAAATTCGGTATGTCGTTGATATCAAAACGTTGTTTCATATTCTGCAATAAGGATGCAAGGATCTCGCATAAAGCCCCTTTATTTCGCAAAGCGGGAAAGACCAGCGCTTCTTGAAGATACATTTTCGGGACACAATCCACGCCCCTATCGGTAACTAAACACGAGATATTTAGCGTATTTTCGATAGATTCGCCGGGCTGATCTTCCATTTCAAAACACTATCTTGAGGTCCATATTGGGGCTTGAGCCGGATTTCCCAGGTCAATTCCTGTCCACATCCGGAAGCGATTGGACTATTGTGTTCTCCATAAACTCAAAAAACTAGAGCAATTTCGCTTTCGCTGTAGACCAGGAACAAATGACCGCGTGGCCGTTCCGTCAAAGAACGGCCACACTGCATTGAATTCCGCTGGACCATACTAAAAGCGAAAATGCTCCAAATCACTGGAGAACCACGTGTCGATCAGACTTACGGGTTTACTTTGCTTCGCTTTGTCCATCCTTTGTCCATTTGCTCTTGGAGGGGCACATAAACAATCCAAGGTTCAACATTGGGGCTACGTCGGAGAGGAAGGTCCCACACACTGGGGAAACCTCGATCCGAAATATGCTGCCTGCGGCTCAGGACTGGCGCAGTCTCCAATTGATATCGAATCAGTTACAAAATCAGATTTGCCGGAGCTACAGTTCGACTACAAGCCCGCGCCACTCGATATTGTCGATAACGGACACACCATCATGGTGAACTATGCTCCTGGCAGCACGCTCCACGTTGGAGACAAGGTCTATCAGCTAAAGCAGTTCCACTTCCATCATCCCAGCGAAGAGCGCATTCACGGACGTCCGACTGAGATGGTTGTGCACCTGGTCCATCAGGACGCGGATGGAAACATTGCAGTTGTTGCCGTTCTCTTGAAGAAGTCCCACGCGAACCAGATGGTAGATGTATTGTGGAACCACCTGCCGAAGACAAAAGAACAGCCCTTGTCACTGGCGGATGTAACAATCAACGCCAAGGATCTATTACCGTCTTCGTTCGGCTACTATACCCTGACCGGATCCTTGACGACACCGCCCTGCACCGAAGGCGTTCGCTGGTTTGTGATGAAGAATCCTCAAGAGGTTTCGCCCAAGCAGGTCCATATATTTGCCAAGCACTATAAGAAGAATGCACGGCCTGTTCAGTCTCTCAATGGCCGCACGGTCTTGGCGAGCAACAACTAAAGCAATTGTTATAGCTACAAATAACAACAAGCAGGGAGAGGATCACAGCTTTCAACTGTGCACTCTCCCTAAATACCGGCTCGATCAGCTAGAGTAGCCGCTTAAGCATGCGACAGCAGCCACTGCACAGCATTGTTATAGAACCGCTGCTGTAGGACCTTCTGCATCGGTGGAACCCGGTGCATCAAGATAGTGCCCTTCCCTAATTTCGCAACGAAAGTTCCTGCTCCAATCTTTCGATCATGATCCCGGCTGTATCCGGTTATCACCTCTACAGAGGAGCCGGACACTATCCAGCCATTCGATGGATTCCCCTTCACCTGGTAATAGACACCCAGTGCCTGGTTCGCTGGCATTCCGGCATAGACAGCATGCTCCCGATTGAAATACCAAGCTCCCATCCAGGGAGCACGGGAAAGCCCCACCATGCCCGCGTAATCGAGTGATCCGGCAGCGGCCAGAGCCTTGGCTGTACCTGTTGCAACTACATCCGTAAGAGCATGCACCAGAAGCGGTTTGCCGTCTTTAACCAGCTGAATTACTTCGGAAGGCAGTTCAAAGACTGCTTCAGATACACCGGAGGATTTGTAACCGGCTTCTGCATCAAATTCCGCTTTCTTCTTTGGTGGATCTGCAGCCACAACCAGGAGGTCATATCTGCCATTCGCCGTAAATGGCTCGATAACAAGGTTTCCTATCTTGTTGATCAAGGCAGAAACCTCTTCCGAACCGCCAATCAGTCCTACTCTGGTTGGCTTCTCCAACTCCAGTGCTGTCTTGGTCACCCAAATCTGCCGCTTCTGAGTCGTTTGAGGATTGCCATTCAGCGAAAACACAAAGAGATACTCACCTTCCTCTTCAAGAGGCGTTGTATCGACACCCATCCTTACCGGATAGCTGAATTGATCTTTCACATAATCGGGTACAGGAAACTTGCCAATTTCCGTCTTCTTACCTGAAGGCGCGGTCATGGAAAAAATCAAATTCCCTGTAACGGGCTTGTCGGTCTCGTTGAGGAAAAACAGATCGAAGGTCGCGATTGTCCCTACGGCGTAGACCATCGCATGCTGCTTTGCTATCGGACGTACGGGAACAAGACTTTCACTGATCAGAGTCGGATCAGATTTGAAATTCCGAAAGACATCGACAATTCCGGAATGGTTCTCGATAGCAGTCGACTCCCAACCAGAAATCGCAAGATAATCATTCTCCTCACAGATGCGTGCGTTCTCCATATATTGACGCCACGTCTCATAACAGCGCTTTCCTAACGCGTTATAAAGTGCATTCGTTGTAGGAAATGCTTTGCGGAATCCCCATTGCGTCAAAAATGCCTCGTAGGCATCGTTAATCTCTTTGTGATCGACAAAGTCGTAACTCTTGCCGCCGTGACTGGAAATTTGCGAGAGGATGAGCGAGTGATTATCCAGCATCGCAGAGCCTTCCATCTCTCCCCATTGGACGATCTCGCCTTTGTTCTTCGAACGCCATTGGTAGTTATCCGGTCCTTGCCAATGGGCATCAACCCAGACATCGGAATTGGCGGCCTGATGATCGTCCCACCATCCGCCCGCAGAATTAATTTCTGGATCCGGAGCTGGAGATTCTCCTGGCAAAGGAGAGGTGTGAAGCTTTTCTCCATAGGGTTCGTACCAGGCCTGATGCGAACGCATCGTGAAACCATCGTTTGCAACTACACACCGGCTGGGATCTTCGGCATGCATCTTTTCCAAAATGGCGAAGAGTTCCGGGGTCAGATTTGTCCGCCCTTCGTTCTGTAGGGTCCAGCCAACGAGAGATGGATGACTGCGGAAGGTTCGGATCATATGCAGGATCTTGGCTTCCTCATAACGCTTCTGAAAACGCCTGGCCTTAATGGCAGGATCAGACTTCGACGCGTCCTCAGGAATCACCTCCGACGCCAAAGCACCTCCACCGGGCTCCATGAAACGCAGCAGTCCCATACGATCTTGGGCTTCCAAAACGTCGTATTTGCCAGGATTTCGATGAAAGTTCAGACAGTTCAAATTGAGCTGCTTGGCTGCCATTACTTCCTTCATCGAAAATTCCGGCGTCGGGAAAATCCCATTCAGCGGCCAATATCCCCAAGAAATCGAGGAATATAAGCGCAAACGTCGCCCGTTCAGACGAAAGATTGCATCCTGACCAAGACCCTCCGGGGCAAACCAGCGGAAGCCAAAATTCCGGTCACGAACATCTACAGCCTTCTCCGACTCAAACTTCACAACCAGGCGATAGAGCGTTGGCTTTTCAAGCTCCCAGAGGCGAGCATCAAGGCAGTTAATATCTGCCGAGATTCTCTCCCGCCTCCCCGGACCTACCTTTGCAGGAAGCTGTTTTTCAGCCAGCACATGGTTATCGCCAATATCCTGAACAGCAAACTTTACTGTGCCACTAATGGTTTCGTTTGCAATGTTCTCAAGTTCAACAAATGCCGTAATACGGTGAGGTTCGGCATTATTCAATATCCAGAGATCGGAGATGCGGACGGGATCATGGGCCGTAAGCACCATTCCCCGATCGAGAGCACCAAAGCCATGGCTCTTCTGAATGCTTACATCCCCCCAGTGAAGCGAACTGCGATCTACCCAATCAAACCGGCCTCCAGGATTAGTAATCCGTACCGCCAGGTGATTTCTCTGTCCAGGTAGTGCGGCAGAGGTCAGATCGCATTCAAACGGGAGCTCTTCGAGTATCGAGTAGCCGACCAGCTTCCGATTCAGGAACACCTCAGCGCGTTGACGTGCGCCGCGAATGTGCAGCAGAATCCGCTTTCCCCGGTAGCCAACCGGAATATCTATCTCTTTCCACCACCAGGAAACTCCGTAATAGGCGCCGTTCTTGACCTCAGAATCCGCTTTCCCGCTCTGAATTGCCGCCGGACTAGAGGGCTCGTACTTGTATTCATCATTGCCGTAGGGACGGAAACCGTACTTGCCCCAGAAGAACTGTTCAATGCTTGCGGGAAGAGAAGCCAAAACTCCTTTGTCTGACGAAAGGACATCCCACCCACCGGAGGGAGGATTCACCGGCAGCTTAGCAATCTCAAATTCTCCAGGGAGGAAAATCCGGTCGTTTTTCCACTGCGCTTCGAGATCCGGCCAGATGTGCCAGCCGGTATCCGCGAGGTCCACACGATGAATACCGCCGGACACCAGAGGCTCCGAAAAAACCGTCTTCGGCAGGACAAAATCGATGCCGGTAAGCAAGGTAGTAACCCCCGCAGCCCGCAAAAAGTTACGGCGAGAGACGCCAGCAGTTTCAAATTGGGACATTTGAAAATCGTACCCCTTTTGGGGGATATTTCTCTTTCTAAAGCACGTAAGGGAAAGTAAATGGTTTTACTAAGCTGTTTCGTTATCTAGTCCGATCAAAATGGAGTAATCATCCTATATGGTTACTATGGTAATTTTGGTTCCGGGAACTAGTTTTACAGATTTCAACAAAAAACAGCATGCATTTGTCACGCGTTCAATGCTACAGTAACTCCACTTTCCACAATGTAGTGATTTGGGACTTCACCTCCGCAGTTAAGAGGGAAATCTCTTTGAGGGTTGCCTTGGGTACGCAGAAGAGCGTGTCGCTGAACGGGGACAGCTGTATCTCCAATCAGCATGCAATTGGTCAGCCACGGGTTGTCGAGGCCGTCGAGCTTTATCGCAAGCTCCGCGGCGGTTCACAATCCCTATTGGCTCGTGGTTCTGACGGAAGACTGTACGTGCTGAAGATGGCCGGAAATCCGCAGGGGCGGACTGTTTTGGCCAACGAAGCGCTAGCCTCCATGTTGTGCAGGCGTCTGGGACTTCCAGTTGCCGATTGGGCTTACGTACGTATTTCCGACGAACTCCTAGATGCAAATCCCCATCTATGGTGGGAACTTCCAGAAGGGTCAGTCAGACCGAAGGCGGGACTTGCCTTTGGTTCGGTAGTCATCCATCAGGAAGACGGCACACCGGCAAACGAGATTTTGCCGAGCAGCTGGGTTGGACGCCTTTCCAATCGCGAAGATTTTGCAGGGATGTTGTTTTTCGATCTCTGGACGGGTGCACGTGATGCACGCCAGGCTGTTTTCCTCAGTTCAGAGGGAAGCCGGGCTGTTCGCGCCGTCTTTATCGATCATGGACACTGTTTTGGCGGTCCGGATGGAGAATTGAAGGACGAAACCTGCTGGGCTCGTGCTATGCACCTGCACAAGCCGGTATACGAAGGACTGCTCCAGCAGAGGCGTTTCAATGCCTGGAAACAGGCGATCCAGAATATTACGACTGAAGAAATTCACGCATTTTTGGGACAGATCCCGCAGGAGTGGCTGACCCAAAACTGGCAGGAACGCGTCTGTTCCTTTTTAGAGAATCGCCGCTTTAAATTAAAAGAAGAATTTGGTGCAGCAAAGGCATATGTGTTTACAAAGAAGAAGCCTGCTGCGCATGCACTGAACCCTGCAAATGACGTCCTCCTATCATTGTCGCGTTGTGCGAATTTGCCCAGATCCTTTGCGGGATGAGGGAGTGGCAGGAGTGATTATTTGCAAGATGTATAACGAGACATCCTCGAGCTACATCTTGCGAGTAAATCCCAGGTGGGAAGAGCTCCTGAATCACACCCCGCCTTCAGTTCGGCAGTACCTGATTGCGCTTCTAGAGGATTGGAGATTGACCCTCTCATCCGCCCCGGAAGCGGCAGATCTTAGTTTCACTTCCCTGGACGACGTCTCGGTAGGATACCTTCGAGTAGAGGACTACTATATACCGGACGGAATGGGCCTGGAGAAGCAAGTAGCTCAGTTTTTCAAGGAAATGAAGAACTGGCGCAATGCTTGATCCTGGTCGTTTCCTGGGAAGGATAAGCATGCGAAAGAAGCTTTTGGTAGCTGCCTTGTCAGTCGTGGCAGCCGTTAGCGCAGGAGCACAGACAGCACAGTGGGGTTACGAAGGGAAAATCGGCCCTGAACGTTGGGCAAAACTGGACGCAGCCTATCTCAGCTGCACAAATGGGCATCAACAATCCCCTCTGGATATCCGGGGTGCTAAACCTACCAATCTTCCTCCGCTTGAATTCCACTACATCGCGGGTCCAATCACATTAGTAAACGACGGCCACACCATTACCGGCAAAGTCGAACGAGGTAGCTACTTCCTTGTTGGAGGACACCGCTACGATCTCGTTCAATTCCAGTTTCACCATCCCAGCGAAGAAGCGGTAAAGGGACAGCTAAGCGATCTCGAAGTACAGCTACTTCATAAGGATGCTGAAGGCAAGATGGCAATCGTTTCCGTACGGATGAAAGAAGGCAATCCCAACGTTGTGGTGGCTTCTCTCTGGCCGGATCTGCCCAAGCAGGCAGGCAAATCCATGACGACAACGGCGCTGATTGGAGCAGCTGGTCTGCTTCCTGCGGACCGCGGCTACTGGACCTACGACGGCTCTTTGACCACGCCACCCTGCACGGAAGGGGTGCGCTGGTTTGTCTTCAAGCAAGAGTCGGAAGTTTCCAGAAGCCAGCTTCAAATCATTACGGCGATCTATCCCCGCAACTCCCGGCCGCTGCAACCACCACATGACCGGAAGATTGAAGCATCCCGGTAAGCCATCAATCTTAAATTTCCAGCTGTTAGCTGTCAGCTCCCGAAATGGTAGCTGACAGCTGCTATCGATCAGGAATAACCACTCCTAGTAGGTCTTCGCACCTCATGCTTACTGAAAAATCGCATCCAGAGCTCCATTTTGACCGCAAGAATCGGAGTGTGCGCTTCTCCATCCAAGAGTGAGGATAGGAATGAAGTCCAGGGAGACGAAGATGAATCTGGAGAAAGCCTGGCAGCAGGTGGTCACACGCGATCCCGGAGCAACTTTCTTCTATGCAGTACGCTCCACCGGAGTCTTCTGCCGCCCGATGTGCCCCAGCCGCCGACCACAACAAAAGAACACTCTCTTCTTTCAATCCTCGGCAGAAGCCCGTGTTGCCGGATTCAGGGCTTGTCTGCGCTGCCAACCGGAGAACAGGAACATCGAAGCGGAGCAGGTCGAGCGCCTTTGCCAACACATTCAAAAACATGTGGATCGCAAGATTACGCTAAATGAACTGGGCAGGCTTGCCGGAGCCAGCCCCTTTACCGTCCAACGGCTCTTTCAGCGGGTTCTGGGTACCAGCGCCAGCAACTATCAGCGGGAGCTAAGAGCAGCGCAATTGAAACATCATCTGCAAACCATCCAGTCGACCAGAAACGGAGCTGTAACTGAGGCTATTTACCGATCCGGATATGGTTCCTCCAGCAGAGTCTATGAGGATTCCCGCCTCGGGATGAGCCCAGGAAAGTATCGTGCGGGAGGACGCGGCGAGCAAATCGTCTATAGTGCTGCACGATGTGAGCTGGGATGGATCTTGATCGGGGCTACAGACAGGGGAGTATGTGCTGTCCTGCTCGGAAATTCGGAGAAGGAAGTTCGCGAATCGCTCGAAGCCCAGTTCCCTGCCGCAACCATCACCGAGGATATCTCTCTGAAACAGAAGGTCGATCAGGTACTCGCGCAATGCCGAGAGAATCGCACGGCAAGAGAACTCCCCTTGGACATACGTGGAACGGCTTTTCAACAACGAGTCTGGCAGGCGCTCAGACGTATTCCCAGAGGAGAAACGAGAAGCTACTCTGAAATTGCCCGGCAGATAGGAGCTCCTCGTGCCGTTCGTGCCGTTGCCAGCGCTTGTGCCCACAACCGGCTGGCACTGTTAGTCCCATGCCATCGCGTTATCGCGAGCAATGGAAAACTGGCTGGATATCGTTGGGGATTGGAGCGAAAGCAACAGTTGCTCGAGATGGAACAAACGGGTACACAGGACGAGGCTAGATCACGCCAGAGCTGAAAGAAACATTCGAAATCCGATTGCCAGCAAATCTTTTTGCTCGCAGTTGCGTCCACATACATATCGGTATGTATGGAAAAAGATCAATTATTGGGCTCCTACTTTGGATGGCAATCGGTTCGATAAATCTGACCGCGCAGCAGTCGACTAAGCCGGTCAGGGTATATGACGATCCCAATGCCCCCCAAAACGCTGCTACCCCCTCCACAGCCTCCCCTGTACGTCGGCCAATAGAAGTAATTGCGGCACAAGCTCCCGACAATTCGGAATTGAGCAAAAGGAAGTCTTCCTATCACTTCAAGGTCAACGGAGGGGACTGGCTGGATACCGGGGTCGCAGTTGCAGCCGGAGATCACCTGGAATTTACGGCCGATGGCCAAGTAGACCTCAGCGATGGCCGTAAGGTAAAGGCCGACGGAATCGCCCGAGGATGGCGCGATTTGCTTCGTCAGTTCCCGGTGAATAGTGTCGGCCCCGGAACCCTTATTGGAAGAATCGGGCAGAAAGATGTAGCTGTTCCCTTCGAGATCGGAGTAAAGAAGGCAGTTGACGTGACCCAGTCGGGGCACCTTTATCTGGCAATCAACTCTGCCTCGGATTTGGCCCCTGACGGCACCTACCAGGTCACGATGAAGCTGACCTCCACGAAAAACGCAAAAGCCACGGCTACAACTAACAAGCTTGTAGCCATGCCGGAATTGCAGACAATGCTCTCCCCGGACCTGTTCGCCGATCTCCCTCGTCGGGTCACGGATCAGCAGAGCAATCCGGGGGATATGGTCAATTTTGCAATCGTTGGCACCTCGGATCAGGTAAATAACGCTTTTCAAGCGGCCGGGTGGGTAGCCGTAGATAAATCTCCGGAAGAAGCCATCGTCCACGGACTCCTGGCCACGCTCTCCCATGAAGCGTATGTCCAGATGCCGATGAGTACCCTCTATCTCTTTGGAAGGCCACAGGATTTAAGCTTCGCTCGTGCGGCTCCACTGGAAGTGGCAGCCATCCGTCATCATTTGCGCGTGTGGAAGACCACCAAGACCGTGGACGGAAAACCACTTTGGGTGGGATCGGCAACCCATGACAACGGTTTCGAGAAAGATCAACGAACTGGTGGAGTTACCCACCATATCGATCCCGAAATAGATACCGAGAGGGACTTCATCGAAAAGAGCTTTTCCGCCGCAGGGATGGTTTCTGGAGCCGCTTATGTCCTGCCGGACAATCCATTGCGTACCGCCAAAACAGCAACAGGAGGTGAGTTCCGGTCGGATGGACGGATTGTGGTGATGGTGCTTAAATAAGGGGCACCAGCCCTATGAAAAACGCGCAAGCAGAACTTGCGGCCCACTATGCTGCGATGGACGATAGCCAGCTCCTCGATCTGGCTGCGGAGAGGCATACCCTAACGGAAATTGCCTTTTCTGCACTTGCAGCAGAGATGGAAAAGCGGAATCTGACAATGCCTCTTCCCGAGGGATACGTGGAAGTGGTTCCGCAAAAGCTGGTTACGGTGGAATCGTTCAGAGATCTGGCGGAAGCTTCTATTGCCCGCAGTGTGCTGGAATCTGCAGGCATTCCCGTGTATCTCTCGGAAGAGAATGTAATCCGGATGAATTGGCTGTTTTCCGGTCTCCTCGGCGGCATCAAGCTTCAGGTCTCGGAAGAGGATGCCGAAGCCGCACTGGAGATTCTCTCTCAGCCTCTTCCGGAAAACATCCCTCTCGAAGAGGATCAGAGCTTCTCCCAGCCCAGATGCCCACAATGTGATTCTCTAGAGATCATTCACGGCTCACGCAATACTGGTCTGAAATTAGCGGCCCTCAATGTCGTAGGCCTGCCTCTGCCGCTGCCCAAAGACGCATTACGATGCAACTCTTGCGGATACACATGGAAAGAAGAGACCACCGAATAGGCCGTCTTTCCGGTTCTACGCATTTGCCAAATAGAGAAATCTTGTCAGAAACAACGCCGCTAGCACATACAGAAGCCAGTCTTCTCTCCGAAATCTCCCCGACACAAGATGAAGAATCGCGTAGGAGATAATTCCAAACCCCAGCCCATTCGCGATCGAGTAGGTCAAAGGAATCAGAATTAACGTTAAGAAGGCCGGCAACGCGATGATCGGATCCCGCCAGGGAATCTCGCTGATTGTGGCGAGCATCATGCTGCCCACAAGGATCAACGCCGGAGCAGTAGCAGCCGCAGGAATCATGCCCACCAAGGGCGCAGCAAAGAGTGCTAGCAGGAACAAGGCTCCTGTCGTAATTGCGGTTACTCCGCTACGACCTCCGGCAGCTACACCGGCAGTGGATTCTATATAGCTGGTAACGGTCGAGGTGCCAGCCAGGGAGCCACAAACTGTGGCCGTGGCATCTGCCAACAGAATCTGGTTTAGGCGTGGAATGGAGTTGTCGGGTTCAATCAGTCCAGCCCGCTTTGCAACGGCAACCAGAGTGCCCAAGTTATCGAAGAGGTCCACGAAAAAGAAGACAAAGACAATTTCCAGAACTCCCACATGAAGTGCGGAACGAAGGTCAAGCCGGAAGGCCGTTGCCGTAATCCCGGAAAAGCTATAGGCCAAGGGACTCCAGTGGACCAGACCGAAGCACCAGGCAAGAAGCGTAGTCACCAGCACGCCAATGAGAATCGACCCACGAATTTTTCGAATCTCCAATGCAGCCATCACGACCAGACCACAAAGAGCGAGAATTGGTCCCGGCTGATGCAAATTGCCTAGAGCGACAACGGTCGACGGATGTGCAACCACCAACCCTGAATTTCGCAGGCCAATAAACGCTATAAATAAGCCAATTCCACCGGCCACAGCCGCATAAAGCTCGTGTGGAATGCTGCGCAAGATCAGCTGGCGGATTCCGAAAGCGGTGAGGAGCAAGAACAACACGCCGGAGATGAAAACGGCTCCCAGGGCAGTCTGCCAGGGAACGTGCATGCCAATGCAAACTGTATAGGTGAAATAGGCATTCAGCCCCATCCCCGGGGCAAGAGCAATGGGATAGCGAGCGATAACTCCCATCAAAATACTGCCGAGAGCTGCCGAAAGACAGGTCGCTGCAGTCGCCCCTGCAAGCGGGACTCCAGCCTGGCTCAGAATCGATGGATTGACCAAAACGATATAGGCCATCGTGAGGAAGGTGGTTACGCCGGCCAAAACCTCAGTGCGCCAGTTCGTCCCGAGCCGGCGAAATTCGAAATAGCTTTCCCAATATGCGCGCATGCGTTCTTTCAGTGTAGGAAATTTTCCGGAAAACCCGAAGGATAAAGCACCTTACAAAGGCAGACGAATCTCTTCTCCCTACTTCACAAGAGAAATACGGGTTTGTTGAGAACATCTCTACATTGATCCTTCAAATTCTCAAATTGCACATTTTCTGAGACAATGTGGACTCTCTGTCTGCCAACCTCGCGGCAATAAAGCAGAGGAGAAGGAAGAAATTCAGTTTGGCGCACTGATATATGCATATTGCGGTATTGGATACCGCTTTTCACGAATGAAGCGAGCTAAGGAAATACACAAGTTCCAATAGAGTTAACCGTACAAAGCCAATCTTCACAATATCGCTTGATCACCGAAAGCTTAGCGACTCCCACCTTCAGGCACGCTACATTCGAGTTTCCCTCGAAGATGGACACCTCCGGCTCATCTATCTCTATCACAATCTATCCACCCAAATGAAAACCAGAAATGAACCTATTCCGGAATAGCTCAGGATAGATAGTCTCCTACATCGCAAAATCGAAGCGGGTCATTGAGAGAACACCTGTCACTTGTCGCAGAATGAACCAGACTTTCAGAATCGTTGGTCTCTGCCGATGTCCATTTCATGTTCAGCTAGTTTCAGATTAGTTATCTATTGACGGCTAGAGAGATACAGAGGAAGATACATAAGCAATTCTGTTGGAAATTTCTGCTTGATTCTCCCCCGGGTCAGGCATAAAAGAACAAACAGTCATAGGTGGCTGGGTATTTAAGAAGTGTTGCCCCTCACTTAACCAATTAGCGTTTTCACATGAACGCAAGCTGAGCAACTTCTATCATGCAGGCATTCTTTGGTTCGATGCCGCTTTAGATATGCAGAAAAATGCAGAGATTGTGAAAAGGCCATAGCTACTGCGGTTCTCAACCCGTGCCGAGGTTCGTATCGTGCGTATTCGATTTTCTGCCTTCTTTATCGCCTTGATCTGTCTCTGCCCTTTCTCTGCCTTTGCCTTTGAGCAGTGGCAGCAACCTACTGCGGATGAATTAAAAATGACCTCCGATCCCGCAGTTCCGGATGCGCCAGCCGTATATCTGTACAGAGAAGAAGTTTCGGACGACAGAATGCACATGCATAGTCTGTATGTTCGGATTAAGATCCTGACCGAAAAAGGCAAGTCCTATGCTGATGTGGAAATCCCTTACGAGAGTCACAACTTTGCTATTACAGATGTCCAAGGGAGAACAATCCATAGCGACGGCTCAATTGTGCCCTTCACAGGGAAACCCTATGACAAGCTTTTAGTCAAAAGCAAAACCAAACGTTACTCGGCTAAGGTTTTCTCTATGCCGGCTGTAGAAGTAGGCAGCATTCTGGAATACAAATACAAACTCCGCTATGACGATAATGTATTCCTGAGCCCCGAGTGGGATGTCCAACAGGCGCTCTATGTGCATAAAGCGCATTTCCGTTTTATGCCCGCAAGTACATCGCTTACGCTTGTGAATGAACGTGGCTCCGCAGCTAACTATCTGCTGCACTGGGATAATCTACCCAAGGGCTCGTCTATAAAGAATGTCGGAGATCATTACGAACTGGATGTACATGATATTCCGGCCGAACCGGATGAAGACTTCATGCCTCCGCTCCGCACCTTTAACTATCGCGTCTTTTTCTATTACTCACCTTTCACGAATGGCGTCGAATTCTGGAAGGCCGAGGGCAAATACTGGTCCAAAAAGATGGATCACTTTGCGAATCCTTCAGCGGCACTTGCATCGGCCGCTGCACAAATCACAGCAGGGGCTGACACGCAGGAGAAAAAGCTCTCAAAGCTTTATGACGCTGTCATGGCGTTAGATAACACTGATTTCACACGGAAACAAAGTGAGCAGGAAAGAAAGGCCAACGGCGTCAAGGAGGCGAAGAATGCCGAAGATATCTGGAAGCAGAAACGTGGCAGCTCCGATGAGATAGCGCTACTCTTCCTTGCAATGGTCCGCGCTTCGGGGATGAAAGCTTTCGCCATGCAGGTGGTAAACCGAAATAACGATCTCTTCAACGTCAACATACTAAGTTCCAACCAGCTCGATGACGTACTCGTAATCGTCAATGTAGACGGCAAGGAGCGTTGGTTCGATCCGGGTTCCAAGTTCTGCAAGTTTGGTCAACTTCATTGGAAGCACACCTGGGCAGGAGGCTTAAGACAAACCGATCAGGGCCCGATACTTGGGCCAGCTCCAGAGCCTTCTTATCCCGATAATCAGGAGAGACGTACCGCCATATTAACCATGGATGATTCCGGAGAAATTCACGGAACGGTGATCCTAACCATGGGCGGCAGTATCGCCCTGCGATGGAGACAGACTATTCTGCGTAACGATGAAGAAGAGGCCAGGCAAGATCTGGAAAAAGAATTGAATGAGATCGTTCCAGCCGGACTCAAAGTCACAATCAAGGGTTTCACCAATAAAGACTCTTCTGAGACTCCGTTAATAGCAACCGGAGAGATCAAAGGGAACGCTGGGAGTATGACGCAAACACGGTCATTCTTTCCAATAGAAGTCTTCGAGGCACGAAACGTTTCTTCCTTTGTTAACCAACCCAAACGCCAGTCTCCAATTGACCTGCGCTATCCATATATTGAAGCTGATCAGGTTACAGTCACGCTACCCGCGTCATGGTCGATCGAAAGTGCACCTAAGCCTACAGTGATTCCCTATCCCAACATGGCACAGATGAAACTGGATAGTAAGGTCAGCGGAAATACTGTGATGTTAACCAGAGTCTTCGCCTTGGGAAACACACTATATAAGGCGGAGGAATACGCCGACGTTCACAGCTTTTACGAGAAGGTCAATACTGCAGACCAGCAACAGCTTGTCCTGAAGAGAGTCTCTCAGGCGAAAGGGCAGTAATGATGAAGAGAATCTGCATTTGTCTCTCAATCATGCTGTCCGTCTGCTCGATGCCGATGGTCGGAGCAAGTAAAAATGACTTCCCAGATTGGGCGACTGCAGCATTGCACAATCCAATTCCGGATTCGGGGAAGAATCATCCGGAAACGGCCATTCTTTATAGCGAGCATTTGTTAACCGTCAATCCAGACGGGAAGAGTTCTTTGCGGGAACGTAGTGTCGTAAGGATTCTGCGTCCGCAGGGTAAAACAGATGCAATTTGTATGGCTCTCTACGATGTCGAGCAGAAACTGACATCCATGCGAGGCTGGGTACTTGGCGCCGATGGGAAGCAGTACACGGCGAAAGATGCTGATTTTGCTGATTCCGGCCAGGATGAGGCTCTGCAGTATCACGAATCGAATCGTGTTCGATCCATGCATCCGCCCGCTGCAGATCCGGGAGCGACAATCGCCTGCGAATTCGAGATCAAACTACGTCCCTACATCAACGAAGATATATGGGGCTTTCAGGATTCTGCTCCGGTATCTCAAGCTGTCTATGAAGTCGATCTCCCTGCAGGATGGCAGTATTACTCTGTCTGGAAGAACTTTAGTCCAGTACAACCGACAGAGGTGCAGCCAAACCATTGGAAATGGGAAGTCCGTAATGTTCCTGCTTTGATTTTGAGAGATTTGCCAATGCGACCAGCTTGGCGATCTCTTGCCGGACGCATGTCTGTGCACTATGGGCAATCGCTAGCCTCCGAACCCGATCAGCGTTGGCAACAGATCGCCTTATGGTATGAAGGGCTCGCAGCTCATCGTACAGACCCCTCTCCCGAGATCACAGCAAAAGCTCAAAGCTTAGCCGGAGACGAAAAGGACTTCTTCAGTAAGGTTCAGCGTGTAACCGAAGAAATACAGAAGAACATTCGCTACTTTGTTATTGAGATTGGAATTGGAGGGATTCAGCCCCATTTCGCAAATGATATTTATCGTAATCGCTATGGTGACTGTAAAGATAAGGTCACATTACTGATCTCGATGCTGCAAGCCATTGGTATTCAGGCCAACTATGTGCCTGTAGATACCCACAGAGGTGTTATCGATCCTAAAGTTCCCTCCGTTGCGGGAAACCACATGATCGCAGCAATTGAAATTCCAGAGGGATATAACGATCCTAGATTGCAGGCAGTCGTGAAGGTAGGAACCAAACGGTATCTGATTTTTGACCCTACGGATGCTTTTACTCCCGCTGGGAGTTTGCGTTCCGATCTACAAGGAAGCTATGGACTTCTGGTGAATGGGCAGAATAGTAAGGCCTTCCAATTACCAGTGCTTGCTCCTGAGGCTGACACACTGCAGAGGAAAGGAACCTTCGAACTACTGTCGGATGGAACCCTGAAAGGGCAGGTGCTGGAAACCAGAAAGGGCGATAGTGCAGAGCACTTTCGCTATTTCTATACCAAGGACAATGAACAGGAAAAGAGAGAGAGACTGGAAAGACGCCTCAAGAACGATTTTCCAAGCCTTACCCTGACAAATACCTCAGTAGCACACGTAAAGGAACTGGATCAGCCTGTAGAGGTAAATTACGAATTTGCTGCGAAATCTTACTCCCGGCAGATGGGGGATCTCCTTCTGGTGAGGCCCCGTGTTCTCGGAAGCTATGCCGTCCCTTTCGACGATGAACCGAGAAAGTATCCCATCAATCTAGATGAGACAGGCATTTGGAGCGACAGTTTTGATCTGCGTCTACCGGCCGGCTATTCCGTAGATGAGCTGCCCGCTACGGTAAGTATGGATACGGGCTTCGCAACCTATCACAGCTCAGTAACAGTGAAGGACAACGTCCTCCACTACGAACGGGAATATATCGTCAAACAACTTGAATTGCCCGCCGAGGAGTATCCAAAAGTATCGAAGCTCATGGGCACGATATTAGCGGACGAACAAGCTACAGCAATCCTTAAGAAACAGTAGAGGGCACTTATATTCAAAAGGAAAAGGCCCCGTAGAGCCAGGCTTCTACGGGGCCTTTTCCTTTACTACCTCGAATCTTAATTGAAGTAGGCTGCGTTCTTGGCTGCGAAATCAGCCTTGTCGGCTGGCAGTTCATCGACCGGGAAGATAGCATTCGAGGGGCAGGTTGCTGAGCAATTGCCGCAATCGATGCACTCATCGGGATTGATGAAAAGCTGAGGCACAGTATCCGCACCGGCTTCATCTTTTGCCGGGTGAATTGCATAAGTGGAACAAGCATCAACGCACGCAAAATCTTTGGTGCAAGAGTCCGTAATAACGTAAGGCATGGTACTTTCTCCTGGCTCGGACGGGCGAAATCTCTTGGCAGGCCGTGCCGGCCTGATTGCAAGGTAGCTATTTGTACTGTCTCAGGTCGGTGATTGCTGTCACACGGAGGCTCTTGCGGGCGCACAGATATAACGGATCAAAAAGGTCTGATTATCAGGCGATTTCCCAGATTTTGAAGAAAAGATAACGCGCTTTTTATAGTGCCTGCTTGATAGCTGATTCATTCTAGTTTTGTGAAATCAATCTCTTCGATATTAGAGAGAAACTTAGTTGCAACACGATTCTCACCCATTGCGGTAGCAAGAGCTCTTTCTTTCCCCTTTATGCACTGGAACTGGAAATCGGCAATTCTGAGTGCCATGATCCGATCCATTGCCTATGTGGAAGCAACCGCAAAACATGACTGGCACACTGGATTTCACGCTGTTATTGCAGAAGTTGTTTACGTAGCTTCCACTGCTGGGATCTATTCCGCATTGCAGCAAAAGGCTCTCAATATCCAACCGCGGTGGGTATCAAACTCTCTCATTGTGGTAGGAGTTCCCATTTTGTCCCAATTTGTGGAATATACGATTCATGCAGCAGCTGGAACACCCAACCTAAGAACAGTCACCATGGGCATCATGATCTTCGGACTGATCTCAGCACTGTTCCATCTCCACGTCATGAGAAAGGGAGCGATGCTGGTCGGATGCAAAGGGCGTCCGTTCTCCGAGGATTTGAGAAGGATGCCCTCTCTTCTTGCAGGTTTTTTGGCCACGCCTATTGTCATCATCGTTGGCGCAGCCCGCCGCCAATGGAAAGACGACGAAGCCGCGGCATAACTATCAAACTGGAAGCACCATAGGCAGCAAAATCTATCCCATTCGTAAGGCTGCAATGGGGTCGAGTTTCGATGCCCTCCACGCCGGAAGCAGGCACGCCAGCCATGCAACAAAAATTAACGTAATTGCCACGGCTATAAAGATGGCAAGATCCAGAGGTTTCGTTCCGTACAACAAAGAACTGATGAAACGCGTTGTCCCAATACTGGTTATCAGGCCAAGAACAAGCCCAAACAGAGCAGGACGTATTCCATCCCGCAGCATAAGCGCCATTACATGGTCCCGCTGTGCACCGAGAGCCATCCGAATTCCGACTTCTGTTGTTCGCTGTGCAACCAGATAGGAGAGAACGCCATAGAGGCCGACAGCGGCCAGCACTAACGAGAGAACTGCAAAGGCAGAAACAAGGACAGCATCAAAACTCGCATCTAGTGTTGACTTACCTATGATCTGATCGATTGTCAGTACATCGCTAACCGGCAACATAGGATCCAGCTGTGCAATTACTTTCTGTACAGGAAGCGCAATGGCATCGGGAGATCCATCCGTACGTACAGCCAAGGTAAAGGAACTCTTCAAACCGCCGTAGAAGGGGTAGTAAATTGTAGGATTTGCGGCAGTCCAATAGACCGTCTCACGTGTATCCCTCACAACACCTATGATTTCATTTGGTTGTGCCGACACTCCTGCGGATTCATTGTTGCCATCGACGATGTGTTTTCCAATTGGATCCGTATTTAGGAAAAATGCGTGGACGAAGGCCTGATTCACAATCGCGTAGTGATGACGTTCGAGCCGTTCATTTGGAGTAAAAGTACGCCCACTTTGAATCGGGATCTGTAAAGAAGTAAAGAATCCCGGATCGACATAGCGAACGCTAGCGTCCATGAATTGTCCTTTGGGCAAGGGGGGAAGTTCCGTAATCTCAAAAGCATTATCCTGCCCATGTCCTTGGCCAGGCACCATCGTGCCAATACCGGCCGCACGCACACCAGGCAATTGCCGAAGCCGTGTCAACAAATCGTCAGTAAAGTTGACGACCTTTGCCGGGGTACTATATTCGGCTTCAGGCAGGTTAATCCTCAGGGTAAGGACTCCGCGAGCCGTACACCCCAGATCTACGGAATGCAATTGCCGATAGGTCTTAAGCAATAGTCCCGCTCCAATCAACAGAACCACCGTTAATCCAACTTCCAGGGACAGCAGCAGACGACGTAGCTGCACCCGGATGTGTCCGCTGCTGCTAGCCCGCGAAGATTCCTGCAATACCCGTGCTATGTGCTTGTCCTGCACAGATAAGGACTGAATCACGCCTGCAGCAATTCCAAAAAGAAGCGTGATACCAAACGCAAACGCAAGGACAATCCCGTCCAGATGAATCGCTTCTGCCCGCGGCAAATCGGTTCTCACGTGAATTGCCCACTGAATCGCGCCATAGGCGAAGACAACGCCCAGGATTCCGCCACCCAAGGAAAGCAACAAGCTTTCTGTTGTCTGCTCCCGTACCAGTCGCAAACGGGAGCCACCCAGGGCAGCGCGAATCGCGAATTCGCGGCGACGCACTGTGGCTCTCGCTACCAATAGATTTGCAACATTAAGACACGCAATTAGGAGCAAGCATCCAGTTGCAGCCAGCAACGTATACAAAGTCACCGAGAATTCGTGAGTTTGTGCATTCAAGGCTGAGCGCAGATTCGCAGCATCGAAGACAGGCCCATCGGGGAACTGTTTTCGAATCTGGTTTTGAATGCCACTGACCTCCGCTTCCGCTGCAGACATCTGCACTCCAGGCCTCAGACGGGCAATCACATCGAAGTTGTGTGCATCGTGCGATCGCATGACTTGTATCCACTGCGGAGGGATCTCGTGATACACAGTCGTCCATACTTGAGTTTTCGCATCAGGCCAGTTAAACCACTCCGGAAGAACTCCGATCACGGTATAAGGTCTCGCATTCAGCAGAATCTTCTGGCCAATCACCCCAGATTCGCCACCGAAACGCCGCTTCCAAAAGCCCCAGCTGATCACAACGACGCCATTGGCACCCATGCGATCATCGTCGGAAGAGAAGAAGCGACCCATTACAGGGGTAACACCGAGCGTCTGAAAGACATTCCAAGTGGTGATTTGGCCTTGAAGCTTTTCCGGAAGCGCTCCCGACGCTGAAAACGTATAGTTCTCTGACGTGTAGAGGGCCATCTGAGTAAAGCTCTTTGAAAACCGCTGCCAGTCGGCGAAGTCTCCAGCAGCAACCACTTTGTCATGGGATTTATCGTGGGTGTCGGCTTCAAAGATGCGGACCAGACGCCCGGAATCGGGAAGCGGTAAAGGTTTTAACAGTACCGAGCGGACAATCGTAAATAGCGCGACGTTTGAACCTATACCGATGGCTATGACGAGGATCGTAATGCAGGCAAAACCCGGGGTGCGGGCCAGTGTGCGTATTCCAAAGCGTATATCCCGCATGAGTTGCTCCGCCCAATTCCAGCGCCAGGTTTCTCTCGTTTGCTCCCGCAGAACAGTGGGATTTCCAAAGATGCGATGGGCTGCGTGCCGCGCCTCCGCTGGAGACATTCCGGAAGCTATGTTCTCGGCAATTTGCTGATCAAGATGGAATTGAAGCTCAGCATCCAGGCACTGTGCTTCCCTCCGACGGTGAAACAGCATTTGGAGCTGCATCCGGAACGTCCTCAACCAACGCATATGGTCCTCCCCTTGCACAAACTTCAATGATCTCTCTTGTCCATGGGCCGTGATTTTAGAGCACATTGTGCTTAGCAAGAGATCTTCGTCATACCTTGACTATCTACAACTATATATGTAGATAGTCAAGGTCTTTATGAAAAAGAAAACAGGGGAGACTGTCCCCTGCTCATTTGATTTCATTCATATTTCAGGAATCGGCTATAGCCTTTCCCTCACAAAGAAAAGCCATAGGCGGAGATTGCGCCTACTCCCTACAACGAGCGTTCTATTCGCGGTTATAGGCTCACAATAGCCCAGGTATGGTGCCAGATCCAGCAAGCTAGCTTGCTGGCAGCAACCAGCGACGAATGCGGTCTGGACTTAGATTGGCTCCGAGAATAGGAGTGGCAACGACTGCATTCTGGAAACGGTGTCTAAACGCCAAAGCAGCAGCCAGCCCCGCAACTCCTGCCGGTTCTGTGATCAATCCATGATGGACAAAGATCAATTGCATAGCTCGAATGAGGGTTTCGTCATCTACGAGGAGAACCTCATCCACCAGAGGCTTGAGATCGACGAACGCTTCCGGAACCGGATTCCGGATTTCAAGTCCATCGGCAATGGTTGAGGCTTCTTTGGTTTGAATCAAGCGTCCCTCACGCCAGGAGAGTTGCATAGCAGGCGCGCCCACACAGCACACCCCAATAATTCGGGTGTTAGGAGATTTTGCTTTCATCCATCGTCCAAGTCCGGCAAGCAAGGAACCGCTCCCTAACGGGACCAGGAGAAAATTGATTGTCTTCGGCCAGCGGCTGAGTTCGACGCCCATGGTCCCAGCACCTTCTGCAAGTGCCAACTCCCGACCATCTTCAACAAAGCGGCCTCCACGTTCTTGCACAAAAGCCTGGGCAAATTCCTTTGCCTCACTGAAATCTTTTCCACCCAGACGAATCTCTGCATCCAGAGAACGCAGGCTTTGCAACTGGTAGGAATTTGTCGACTGAGCTGCAAAAACAATAGTCTTGGTCCTGCGCCTACGGGCAAAGTAGGCAAGAGCTTGGCCGAGATTCCCGGTAGATGCGCAAACCAGTGTTTGAACATTCTGGTCCAGGCCGGAAAAAAACAGATCGACGCCTCTGCCCTTAAATGAACGAATAGGATTGACGGTCTCCACCTTAATGATCATGCGCGTATTGCACTGCTCGCTCAGAGGCTCGCTCAAAAACTGAGGAGTATTCAAGAAAGCAGGATCAATCGAGCGGCTCGCCGCTTCGATTCTCTCCAGAGAAATCCGGGACTCAATTTTGGAGGTCTGATTCATACCAATCCAATCCTAAAGTGCCTATATCGGTTGAAATTTGATGACTTAACTACGATGATATCGGACTCTCGCAGGCGCAACACCACTAACGGCGCAATGAAACATAAAGGAACCTAATGTTTTCAGTATCGAGCCATATACTTTCCCAGAAACGATACTTGCGCCATAAAATCACCACGCATGATAAAACCAAGGTCAGATTGGGAAAAACTAATGTTGAAGATCCTGCGACTTATATCTTTCTCTAGTGCACTCTGTCTTACTTTTGCTGGCATCCAGTTACCGGCTGAAGACATGACTTCTACAGTCACGGTTCTCCGTCCGGCACAGGTATGGACAGCAGAAGATAGCAATGCTCATCCCGACTGGGTGGTCGTTGTCCAAGGAGCGCGAATTACCGCGGTAGGACCGAAAGCAGAAGTAAAAATTCCGGCTGAAGCCAAAGTTATCGACCTGCCAGGCATGACACTTCTTCCGGGTTTGATGGATCTTCATTCCCATCTGCTACTGCATCCCTATAACGAAACATCGTGGGACGATCAGGTACTGAAAGAGCCGCCTCCTTATCGGACGATACTCGCCGCGAAGCATGCGGAAGCCACCCTGCTAGCAGGCTTTACCACTCTGCGCGATCTGGGGACAGAGGGAGCCGCATTTGCCGACGTCTCAATCAAGCGAGCTATTCAGGAGGGTGTTATCTCAGGTCCACGGCTTTTCGTGGCGACACGTGCAATTGTCGCCAGTGGCTCATATGGACCTGCTGTCCGCAATTTTCGTCCGGATATCGAATTACCGCAGGGCGCCCAGGAGGCAACCGGAGAAACGGGCGTTATGGAGGCTGTGCGCGAACAAGCCGCTCGTGGTGCTGACTGGATCAAGGTATATGCCGACTATCGCTTCGGCCCTGATGGAACAACGCGCCCAACCTTTACACAGAATGAGCTCAACGCCCTGGTAGAAGCAGCTCACAGCTCGGGACGTAAAGTCTCAGCCCACGCTACCACCGATGAAGGAATGCGGCGTGCTGTTCTGGCTGGAGTCGACACCATTGAACATGGTGATGGCGGATCGGAAGCCACTTTCCGGTTGATGGCGCAAAAAGGTGTTGCCTACTTCCCGACTTTAATGGCCACCGCAGCTTACGCCCAATATTTTCATAGCTATGTAGACGGAAAGACACCAGCCACTCCGCAGATCCAGGAAGCCGAACATGCTTTTCAAACAGCTTTACGGGCAGGCGTAATCATCGGATGCGGTAGTGACGTAGGTGTATTTACGCATGGAGACAATTGGAAGGAACTGGACTGGATGGTTCGCGACGGGATGACACCGGTTCAGGCACTCACTGCAGCAACAGCCACCAGTGCAAAAGTCATAGGGATGGAGAATGAGCTGGGAAAGCTGCACTCCAACATGCTGGCCGACATTATCGCCGTAGCAGGAGACCCGACACACTCTATTCTGGCCGTAAAAGATGTTCGGTTCGTCATGAAGAACGGAGTGATCTACAAGCATCCGTGAAGCCGGTAGCACAGAAAACTTACCTGATTTTTCCAGCCTGAGCTGTCATCAACAGGTCCGCCACAGAGAGGAGCTGAGCCCGGGTGGTGGACCCAAGATGCGTGGACATCAAACTAACTAACAGCCACAAGATTGCTGTTGACCTACACTGTACCCTCTTACGGCTCGTCTTTGTAAATTGAGATCTGAATTTTTCCGCCTTCAGACAGGCGAGCCCGATACATGCCGGAAGTATTAAAGCTCCAGGCCATTTGCCCGTCGGGACTAACGGCAATGATTCCTCCATCTCCATGAAAAGCCGTCAGCCTCTTCTGGATAATTTCGTCTGCTGCTGCCTGTAATCCCAAGCCTTTTTCCTGTACGAGCGAACAGATATCGCGTGCAACTGTCAGACGAATGAAATACTCCCCTGTCCCGGTCCCGGAAACAGCACAGGAGGAATTGGAAGCATAGGTTCCGGCCCCGATAATAGGCGAATCCCCGACGCGTCCCCAAAGCTTTCCCTGTAGCCCTCCAGTCGAGGTTCCTGCAGCAATGTTTGCCTGGCGATCCAAAGCTACAACACCGACGGTTCCAAACTTGTGGGCCTCCAGACTCTCCAGTTCGGCTATGGGGCCCGAAGGAGCAGGAGGAGCTCCGGCCGGTCGTGGAGGAATGGGAAGGTGCTCTTTATTCAGCTGATTGATGAGTCCCTGCCAACGTCTCTCCGTAAAAAAGAAGCTGGGGTCAACTTGTTCCAAGCCCTTTTCCGCGGCAAAGGCATCTGCACCCGAGCCGATCAGCATGACGTGGGGCGACTTTTCCATTACCGTTCTGGCAAGTGTGATGGGATGACGGGTGCGAGTGACCCCGGCTACGGCTCCTGCCTTCAACGTAGCTCCATCCATAATGGCGGAATCCAGCTCGTTCTTCCCTTCCGCAGTAAAAACAGCTCCTCTTCCGGCATTGAACAGAGGATTATCTTCCAACAGGCGAATTGCCGCCTCAATGGCATCCAGGGAGGAGCCACCTTTGTTCAAAACATCCGCTCCAGCCTGCAGTGCATCCTGGAGACCAGCCCGGTACTGAGCCTCCATCTGAGGGCTCATTGAATTTCGCTCGATGACACCGGCACCGCCATGCAGGACAATAGCCCAGGAGTGTTTTGCGGAAGCAGCGAGGGTCGGAACCGTTGCACTCATCAGGGTAAGCACCATGATGACAAGTGCACGGCTCAACTCGCAGCCTGAAAAAAGCGCTTTTCGTTGTAGAGGCCGGAAGGTTAGCATGCCCCATTTTGCAATGGCACAGATCACAAAGGAAGATGAAGAAGGAAGAACCGAGCCGTATATCCCGCAAAGCGGTCATTCGGAGAGATTCGAAAAACAGGCAACCGTCACATACTGTAGTATCAGTGGTTTCGGGAATTATTCTCGAAAGTTTGAAGAACACTGGCAATCAAAAATCGTGCTGAGCGAATTTCGCACTACTCCGAATCAATTGACATTCCTCAGGCTCTGCCTGACGCCCTTCCTGGTCCTCGCCCTGCTGGACGGCTACTATCGCACTGGATTTGTGCTCTTTATGGTCGCCGGTATTACCGACGGACTTGATGGACTCCTAGCCAGGCTTTTGAAGCAAAGGACGGTCCTGGGGCAGTATCTCGACCCCGTGGCCGACAAACTGCTCCTGAGCACCATCTTCCTGGTACTTACGCACCTTGGCCTCATCTCCTGGCGAATAACCGTACTGGTCTTCGGCAGAGATCTGGGGATCCTGATCGTTTCCGCGATCCTCTATGCCGCAATGGGCATGCGGGACTTTCGCCCAAGCATATTTGGCAAAGCCAATACGCTGGCGCAGATCGTTGCCTTGATTTCAGTATTGATGAGCCAGTTCTACGCACCAGCCGCTGTGATAACGATTCGGAGTGCAGCACTGTTCGCCACTGTTGTGCTTACAGTGTTCTCCGGCCTCCATTACACATGGCGGGTGGCTCGACGTATCGGTGCCTCTGCGGCGCTGGTTCGTTAAGCCTGGTCTTCTTCGTCCTCTGCGTTCGTGGTTTCTTCTTCAATAGCCATGTCTCGAAATTCGTCGGAGTCGAAAACTTCTCCGCAGTCTTGGCACTCGACGTATTCGGCGTCATCATGTCGCGAGACAACTCGCACTCTGGGATGCTTGCAGACGGTATTCATGTGGGATAACTAAAGTGTGGGTTTACTCTTCCGCAAGATTGTAACGGTCCAGCCCTGCTTGTCAAACCCCCCTTCCGTAGGTCAAACCTTCTTTTTTCCCCATTCAGCATTTCTGTTCCACTTATGACCCCATCCCTCTGAATTTGAAGTTGTAATCCGGACAGAAATGGTCGTATACTTAACTACGACTGAACTGGTCGCAGTTTTGCATGCTGAGATTAACGAAAAAAGCGGATTACGGGCTGATGGCCCTCAAGTATCTGGCAGAACATCCGGAGAACCCGGCCCAGAGTGCAAAAGACATTGCTGAGGCTTATGGGATTCCGGCACAGCTGCTGGCAAAGATTCTGCAACGGCTGACGAAAGTCGGATTGCTGAAATCACACGCCGGCATGAACGGAGGGTATGCGCTCTCCAGAGAGCCGCGCTCGATCTCCGCTTTCGAAGTAATTCATGCAATTGATGGACCTCTCTTCATCACCTCATGTGGGGTGAAGGGCCATGCCTCTTGCGATTTGCACGACAGCTGCACGATCAAGGCTCCTTTGAGCCGTGTAAATGACAGCATCGCCGGTGTGCTAAAGAGCATCAGCATTGAAGACCTGATAGAGAGAGAAATTGACTCTGCTGAGGTAAGACAGGCACTGGTGACACTCTCCAGTTAAGCCGATTTTTGAGTTTCACGATTTTGTGAACAGGTTTCGTAACAACGCAGGAGAAACGAGAAGATGAGCACTGTTGTCAATGGGATTGAGGTACCGGCTGGCGTAACGCTGCCGATCTACATGGATAATCACGCTACTACGCCGCTCGATCCGCGTGTGTTGGAAGCGATGATGCCGTATCTGACCGGGAAATTCGGCAATGCAGCCAGCCGTAATCATTCCTTTGGATGGGAAGCCGAACAGGCAGTTGAAGCCGCGCGGGAACAAATTGCCAAGCTCATTGGGGCAACGGCCAAGGAGATTATCTTCACCTCCGGCGCTACCGAATCCGACAATCTGGCGATCAAAGGTGTTGCCGAGATGTACCGCGAACGCGGCAATCACATCATCACCCAGGTAACGGAACATAAGGCTGTTCTGGATACCTGTAAGCGGCTTGAGAAGAACGGCTACCGGGTAACATATCTTCCAGTGAAGGCCGATGGCCTTATCGATCTTGAAGATCTGAAGAAAGCAATCGACGACAAAACCATTTTGGTGACGATCATGGCTGCCAATAATGAGATTGGCGTCATCCAGCCAGTCGCAGAAATTGGCAAGCTTTGTCGGGAACGTGGAGTTCTGTTCCACACCGATGCAGTTCAGGCAATTGGCAAAGTTCCAGTCGATGTAAATGCAATGAACATCGACGTTCTCTCCATAAGCGCCCACAAGCTTTACGGCCCCAAGGGAGTTGGTGCTCTCTATGTTCGCCGTCGCAATCCTCGCGTTCAAATTGCAGCTCAGATCGATGGTGGCGGACACGAACGCGGCATGCGTTCCGGAACTCTGAATGTTCCCGGAATCGTCGGTTTGGGCAAGGCCTGTGAAATCGCCGGAGCCGAAATGGAAACGGAAACAGCACGCCTTCGTGCAATGCGCGACAGCTTAAAAGCGAAGCTGGAAAGCGATCTGGATTATATCCACGTAAACGGCTCGATGGAGCATCGTTTGCCCGGCAATCTGAATATGAGCTTTGTCTATGTCGAAGGCGAATCGCTGTTGATGGGTATCAACGATATCGCAGTCTCCTCGGGCTCTGCCTGCACCTCCGCAACGCTTGAGCCATCTTATGTTCTAAAGGCGTTGGGACTGGGAGACGATGTAGCCCATAGCTCAATCCGCTTCGGTTTGGGTCGCTTCAATACGCAAGCAGAAGTGGACTATGTAGCGGACAAGCTCATCGATGTCGTCAAGAAGCTGCGCGAGCTTTCCCCTCTCTACGAAATGGTGAAGGAAGGCATCGACCTGACGAAGATTGAGTGGGCAGCACACTAAACAAGTTTTCTGCCGCATCCCCTTGCGGCCTGAAGAATAACGATTCTGGAGGAGAGTTTAAGAACCATGGCATACAGCGATAAGGTCATCGATCACTACAATAATCCGCGGAACGTAGGTCAACTCGATAAGGGCAGTGCAGAAGTGGGCACAGGCTTGGTGGGCGCACCTGAGTGCGGCGACGTGATGCGTTTACAGATCAAAGTTAATCCGGACACTCAGGTTATCGAGGAAGCCAAGTTCAAGACCTTCGGCTGTGGCTCGGCGATTGCGTCCTCTTCCTTGGCGACGGAATGGGTCAAGGGCAAGACCGTCGACGAAGCACTACAGATCAAGAACACTGACATCGTGAAAGAGTTAGCACTGCCTCCGGTGAAGATTCACTGCTCCGTGCTGGCTGAAGATGCTATCCGTGCCGCGATTAGCGACTGGAAGAAGAAGAACGGCGTCACAGAGCAAGAGCAGGAAACCGTCGCAGCAAATTAGAAAGCTGGGCGTCACCATCGTTGGTAGTGCTCAGTTTGCAAAAACGGCTCTCATTCGACTTTTTCTCCTGGACCATTTGGCCAGGATGCAGGAACAACACATGAACACGCAAAATGTCGTACAGATACAGACGGAAGGCGCGGAAAAGCAGCAACCTGCTGTATCGCAGCCACCGCAAAAGACGATCCAGGTCACGGACCGTGCTCTTCAGCACATTCGCAGCGCCATGGCGAAGGAAGGCATCGCCCCACAGGAAGGCGGGCTGCGCTTAGGTGTAATGGGTGGAGGATGCTCGGGACTTTCCTACAGCATTCGCTTCGATACCCAACCGCGGGAGCGGGATCGCGTCTACCAGTTCGACGAAGTTCGCATCTTCATCGACCCGAAGTCTTTTCTGTATCTGCACGGCATGACGCTCGACTACGAAGAGACTCTGATGCGACAGGGATTCAAGTTCATAAACCCGAATTCAACGCGCTCATGTAGTTGCGGCTCGTCCTTCTCCTAAATAGCGCGCAGGTCGAAAATCATCATGCAGATTGCAGAACAGAAGCTCGTTCCAACGGCATGCTGGTCGTGTGCCGCTACTCCGTCCAACACGCAACTGATTTGTCCCTCCTGCGGGAAGGTGCAACCGGTTGCGCATGCTGATTACTTTGAAGTCTTTAGTTTGCCGCGCCAGCTCAATATCGATCTCAAGCAGATGGAACGCGATTTTTATCGCCTGAGCAGGAAGTTGCACCCCGACCTTTTTGCCCGTGCCTCTGCAGACGAACAAGAGTGGAGCTTGGCCAACACCTCTCTCCTGAACGACGCATATCGGACCCTTAAAGATCCGATCAAGCGCACGGAGTATCTGCTCAAGCTGGAAGGCGTTGAGATTGCAGAAGAGGACCGCCAGCGCGGAGATAAAAATCCCTCCAAAGTTCCTCCTGAATTGTTGGAAGAGGTCTTCGAACTCAATATGCAGTTGGAGGAGCTGCGGATGAATCGCAAAATGGGTGAAGATGACCCACAGCTCCGCGCCGATCTGGAACGCGCCAAAACCCAATTTGAGAATTTGCTCACTTCCAGTGATGAAAGTCTTCATCAACTGTGGGATGCGTGGGACAAGGCCATCGAACAAAGCGAAGAGACTCCCAGACAATCGTTGAAGGACAAAATGGTCGCCGTACTTGATCGGCGCAGGTATATTCGCAACCTGGTTCGCGACGTGAATGAGGCGCTGGAAGGATAAACGAAGAAAAGATTATGTCAGAAGAACGCGTCGTAGGTATCGATCTAGGCACAACCAACTCCCTCGTTGCTTTCATGCAAGGAGATCATCCCCAGGTGATTCCTGGCGTCGATGGTTCAAGCTTAGTACCGTCGGTTGTTGCGCTCGATCCCATTCGTGACCCTAATCAACGCCCTACAGTTGTAGTCGGTAACTCTGCCCGCCGTGCCCTGATTACCTCGCCGGAGAGGACAATCTACTCTGTAAAACGGCTGATGGGCCGCGGTGTAGAGGATATACAGGAAGAGCTGAAGCTCTTTCCCTTCCGTCTTGCCAACGATCTGCAGCCTGGAGAGGTTCTACGCATCCGCTTGGGAGATATGCAGTTCACTCCTTCCGAGATCTCGGCCTACATACTGCGGCAGCTCAAGAGGAATGCGGAACGGTATTTCGGTGCATCTGTAACCAAGGCGGTTATCACTGTTCCGGCTTACTTCAACGATGCACAACGACAGGCCACGAAAGATGCCGGACGTATGGCAGGCCTGGAGGTTCTCCGTCTCGTCAATGAACCTACGGCTGCCGCATTGGCTTATGGACTCGATCGGCAGAAAGAAGGCGTCATTGCCGTTTACGACCTTGGCGGCGGCACCTTCGATATTTCGATTCTCAAACTGAATGACGGCATCTTCGAAGTTATCGCCACGAACGGAGATACGCATCTTGGCGGCGACGATATCGACAATCTCTTAATCACTATCGCGCTTAACGATATCGAAGGTGATTTGAAGATCGATGTCCGTCGCAATCCTGAGATCATTCAGACGATTCGCAAAGCGGTTATCGAAGCTAAGATTGCGCTCTCCTCCAATTCGGCAGCAAAGCTGGATGTGACCCTGCCGGGAGGTTTGCGTTATCAGCGGGAAATTCCACGCGATCTCTTCGAGCAGTTGATTGCTCCCATCCTTGCCCGCACCGCCGGACCATGCAAACAGGCGATAAAAGATGCAGGGATTACGCCAGAGCAGATTGACGAAGTAGTTCTGGTTGGCGGCTCAACACGCATTCCAGCAGTACGGACCTTGGTCGACGAGATTTTTGGCCTTTCCGCGCGCGGCAAGAAGCCGCATACAGATTTGAATCCGGATGAAGTGGTAGCCTTGGGCGCCGCGGTACAAGCCGATATCCTTGCCGGAGGCTCTGCCCCGACACAGGACATGCTGCTGCTGGACGTCACTCCTCTATCGCTCGGAATTGAAGCTCTTGGAGGCGTTGTCGCAAAGATCATTCAGCGGAACTCTACGATTCCCGCTTCTGCGACGGAATACTTCACAACCGGAGTCGATGGACAAACGAACGTCGCCATTCATGTTCTGCAAGGAGAGCGTGAACTAGCAAAGGACTGCCGCTCCCTGGCCCGCTTTGATCTGAAGGGTATTCCTCCGATGAGTGCCGGATTACCGCGCATCGAAGTAAAATTCCTGATCGACGCAAACGGGATTCTCAAGGTCACCGCTCGCGAAGAGCGTAGCGGAAAGCAGTCCGAGGTCGATGTAAGGCCAACCTATGGATTGACCGATGAGCAGGTCGAATCCATGATTCTGGATTCCTTCGATAACGCAGAAGAGGATTTCCGCGTGCGCCAGCTCGTTGAAATGCGCAATGAAGCGGAGACAATTCTTGCAGCTGTGGAGAAAGCTCCTTCTAGCCCGGCATGGCAGCAGTTGAGTGGCGAGGAACAAGCGCAAATCGCTGCAGCGAAAGATCGCCTGAATGCCATAAAGCTCGGTGAAGATCTGGAAGCGATCCATCAGGCGATTTCGGCTCTCGATCAGTCGACACGACGCTTCGCTGAGCTAATGATGGATAGCGCCGTTACCAGTGCATTAGCTGGAGAAACCATTGACCAGGCAGGCGATAAGCTGGGTGAGGCGCCTACGGCTCCCCACCCCTTTGCACCTGCAGAGTTTAAGTGAGAGAACGAGATGAGCGATCCAAAAACCACCGAAGTGGATCTGAGCAAACCTCCTGCACCAGATATGGTGCGAGTGACCTTTCTCCCCGAAGGGAAAACCGTCGAGTTCAAATTTGGTACGATGCCGTACGACCATCATGGGCGTCCAATGTCATTCCTGGATGTTGCTGAAAACTATGGCATCTTCCTGGATCATGCCTGCGGAGGCTCCTGTGCTTGCACAACCTGCCACCTATGGATCAAGGAAGGCGAACCAGGATTGAGTCAAGCCGATGACGAGGAGCTAGACCGGCTCGATATGGCCGCGGATCCGCAATTGAACTCCCGTCTGGGATGCCAGGCTGTCATAACGAAACCAGGAAACTATGTCGTCGAGATTCCTAAGTGGAATCGCAATTACGTTTCGGAAGGTAAACCACTGGCGCTCAGCGGACAGGAGTAAGTATGGAAATCACTTGGAACGATACAGAAGAGATTGGTATCCGCCTTTTTGAAAAATTCCCTGACGTGGATCCCCTGGGCGTTCGCTTTACCGATCTTTATCGCTATGTTGTGGAGTTGGACGGGTTTTCCGACGACCCCAAGAAATCGAACGAATCCAAGCTGGAAGCAATCCAAATGGCTTGGCATGAGGAATACGAGGACGCAAAGGGCTGACGTACTATCTTTCCCTCTCATCGTGCCAGCCAAAAGCACCTGGGAAATGGAGGATCTCCGGCTTTCCTTCTTTTTGAAGATAGACGGAAACAATGTCGAACCTTACCGGTACTCTCTTCATGGAACGAAGATAATCACCTGCTAAACGCCGCACTACGCGGCGTTTTCCTTTATCTACTGCAGATTCGGCTGTTGCTACCTCACGGCTGCTGCGCGTCTTTACCTCAACAAAACATATCGTTCCGTTGTCCCAGGCAATCAAGTCCAGGTCTCCACGGAAACGAAGGGATTTCCAGCCCCGGGCAACGACCACATACCCTTTGCGCCGCAAATAGAAGAACGCTGCCTCCTCTCCTTGAACTCCGGTAACCAGATGCCTCGGAATTGAGGAGGTACGCCCCAGCTTCCGCAACATTCTATCCATCGCGGACAACGAGCCCTCCATCCAATGGAGACGAGCCTTGAGCAAAAGCGACATTGAAGATATTCTCGGCTCAAAGGGTCTCCTTGAACAGGGGGTAACGATGCAAACATCGGCGAACGAAACCCTGGCGAGTTGTTCTTGTACAGGCGGCTCCTGCCACACGCAGAGTCCAAACGGCCGAATTCGTGTTTTGCAGATCTTTACTGTCTTATGGATGCTGCTCGAATGCGGAGTTTCTCTCTTCGCAGCCCATCAAGCACACAGCCCTCTGCTTCTCGCTTTCGGAGCTGACAGCTTTGTCGAGTTACTCTCCGGCTTTGTCGTCCTATGGAATACGCTGAATTTTGCGGAATCCAGGTGGGCACTGTCGGAACAACGGGCCGCGCGTATTAATGGCATTCTCCTCTTTGTTCTGGCTGCCACAGTCGTCGGCATCTCGATATTGTCTCTAGCAACAGCAGAAAAACCGGAAGGCAGTCTTTTGGGAATGGCCATTACCTTGGCGGCATTGCTGATTATGCCGGTTTTGAGCTTCTTCAAACGAAACATCGCAGAACAAACGGGAAACGTCGCCTTAGCCGCCGATTCTGTTCAATCCGCTACATGTGCTTACTTAGCACTTATCACATTGGCGGGTTTGGTTATCAATACGATTTTTCATCTACCCTGGATTGATTCTGTAGCAGCCTTTGGGGCGGTCCCGATCTTGATCATCGAAGGTCGCCGTGCTCTCCGAGGCGAAAGCTGTGGATGCTGCTGATCTGACGACGACTTTGCATTTCTATTGAACAGGGCCCAATCTTCGAGTGCATCTCATTCCTCTAGGCGAGGTAGTACGGTGCGAGTTTTCTGGATATGGTTTGCCGGCGCTGTTGTTTGGTGGGTAGATGCCGCCATTGCGGTGCACTATAACCACTTCTCCCACGCAATACTCGCTGTGCTGATTGCGATGTTGTTTGTACTTACAGCCGTACTGACACGCTCGGAAGCAAGAAAACATTGATAGCGAGTGAATCTGAGTAGCGTGCACCAAAGCAAGCTACTCCATTCCATGCGGGGAATACGCTGAAGGATATGGCCGTATCGGTAGCCGGGCAGAGCTAAAGCATTTCCCGAAATACTGTGAGCTTTCCAAGTTAGATGAAGAGCGGCTTTCTTTGACGGAAAGCCGCGTCAACTTCTATTGCTTCGGTCTACATCTTTTCGGAAAACGCTCTAATCCTCAAAATACCGCCCGGTTACCGATATGGAAGCTTCCTCTTGCCTAACCTTAGCTGACGGTGTTTCATGCCATCGCCAAAGACGGAGCAACCCATGGTTCCGCTCTACCTCAAGCCGTAGCGGATTGAATGATTATGGAATCTGCCTGCTCTTGTTCTACCTCTGCAACACACTCCTCCAATATCTCGAGTGCGACGGTGGCTTCTTCCTCATTCACCACCAGAGGCGGAGACAAGCGGATCGTATTCTCGCCACAACCTAAAATCAGCAATCCTTTCTCAAAGGCAAGATCGACAATACGATCACGATAAGCAGGCGCAGGCTCACGGGTGGCCTGATCTTTTACAATCTCAACTCCGATCATCAGGCCCCTGCCACGTACATCCCCGATAATCGAATGGGTATCGATCCAGCCTTTGAGGCGATTCATCATTGATTGTCCAACAAATGCTGCATTCGATATACCCACTCGCTCCAGAACATCCATGGTCGCGAGAGCCGAGGCAATCGAAACAGGATTACCGCCGAAGGTCGAAGCATGCGATCCCGGCTTCCAATCCATGATCTCCGCACGTGCCAGACAAACACTGAGAGGCATACCAGAAGCAATCCCCTTTGCCATGCAGATAATATCGGGCTCTACCCCTGTATGCTGTACTGCCCACCATTTCCCGGTTCTTCCTGCGCCGGATTGAACTTCGTCAACGACCAATAAGATACCGTGTCGGTCACAAATCCTGCGCAGTTCCTGCATGAATATAGTAGGAGCAACGACATAACCGCCTTCCCCTTGAATCGGCTCTACAAAGATAGCTGCAACTTCTTCCGGGGGAAGAATCGTCTTGAAGAGCCGCTCTTCGATGTAGCGGGCACAGCCTAGCGCGTACTCGTCTTTTTCCTTCGCTCCTTCGATACCGGCACGATAAGCATTGGGATAAGGCACATGCGTTACACCGGGAACGAGAGGTGCAAACCTGCGTTTCTGTTGGGGCTTGGAAGCGGTTAAGGAAAGAGCTCCCATCGTGCGTCCATGGAAGGCTCCGAGAAACGCTATAACATTCTGCCTGCCGGTGTGATAGCGAGCGATCTTCAGAGCACACTCGATAGCCTCGGCACCGGAGTTCCCATAGTAGAAACGATGCGGCCCCGCCATGGGCGCTACGGCGGAAAGCCGTTCGGCAAAGGTGACCATCTGCTCGTAATAAAAATCGGTGCCGGACATGTGAATTAGTTCCCCGGCCTGCTTCTGAATCGCGGCAACAACTTCAGGGTGGCAATGCCCGGTAGAAGTAACCGCAATACCAGCTGCAAAGTCGAGAAACTCGTTGCCATCGACATCTTCAATGCGAAGACCTCGTCCACGCTTTGCTACCAGCCCGTAGCTGCGCGTATAACTCGGCGAGATATATCTGTCGTCGGCTGCAATAATTTCTTTCGCTTTAGGACCCGGAACTGCACCCAACAGCTTGGGGCCATACTGGGCCCATAGATGATCGCTCTTGTGTAACTGGCTCTGCATATTTTCCTTTCCGCACTCGCTCAATTGCAGACTGTGAAGACAGATCTGCCCAGACCAAAGACATTGGCCCGAGAGGTTTTGGGATGTACGGGGCTGAAAAGGTGGACCTCCGCACGAGTTATGAGCTGTGCTTCGGCAGGTCCGGCGTTCTAGTCTCCGCCGAAGAGGCTAGGTCGTGTGCAGGTAGGCAGAACACGAGAGAGAGGCGAGGTAATAAGCTTGCGCAAAGATGAGGTGCGCTGAAGAGTTATATCGTAGTGGGACCGCAGCGTATGCATCTCTCCCTCCTTTGGCGCGAGCATAGCACAGGTCCTCCGCTATTCAGAAAGGAAAAATCTACTTATCCGGATAACTTATTGAGGACGAAGCACAAACAACTTAATGCCTAGGCGAAGAAAGCTACGGAAATCGAAAGGAGTCCCATAAGAGAGAAAAGTGTCTTGTTACGATATCGCCATGACTCCTCGTGCACATCTCGATCTTTCCTCCTTACACGTTATAGATGGAGGTCTGGCTACAGAACTGGAATATCGTGGAGCCGATATTAGCGGGCCGCTCTGGTCAGCACATGTGTTGGAAGACTCACCGGAAACGATTGAAGCTGTGCATCGTGCCTACATCGAAGCAGGAGCCGATTGCATTGCCACCGCCAGCTATCAAATCTCGGCGAAAGGCTATGTTGAGTTCGGACTGACAGCCGGACAGGCAGCACGAGCCCTGAAATTCTCAGTCGAACTCGCACAAAAGGCGAGAGCCGCTTTTCCCGATCGCAAGGTGCTGATTGCAGCATCTTTGGGCCCCTATGGAGCCGCTCTGCATAACGGAGCCGAGTATCACGGAAATTATGAATGCTCATTCAGTGATCTGGTCCGCTTTCACGCGGAGCGAATTGCCGTTCTCGCAGAGACCGACGCGGACCTGCTTGCCTTCGAGACGATTCCTTCTCTCGAAGAAGCTCAAGCTATAGTGCAAGCTCTAGCCGATTGGCCGGATTTGGCTGCATGGCTCAGCTTCACCTGCCGGAATACGGTAGAAGTTGCGCATGGAGAGCCCCTTCGTGAATGCGCTCAATTGCTGGACAAGGTTCCTCAAGTTGTTGCCCTTGGGGTAAATTGCACTGCCCCAGGCCTGATTTCTGCTTTGCTCCGGGAATTACGCACAGCGACCACCAAGCCTTTGCTGGTTTATCCCAATTCCGGCGAAATATGGGACGCCGACCAGCGTATCTGGTGCGGGCCCAGCGATCCCAGCCTTTTCGGCAAATTGGCGAAAGAATGGCATAGAGAAGGCGCACAAGCTGTTGGAGGCTGCTGCCGGACACGACCGGAGCACATTCGCAATATCCGAGAGGCCTTTTCCACGCATTAATTTAGGGAATCCGGCTTTTGGGATAGATAGGGCTGCGGGGGCTTGCTAGCCATGCGACAATAATTCTGTAACCATCATGAAACCTGAGTCTCTCTCAGTGGCTCCCGAGCCCGCCAGCATCTCTTCCGCGCTGCTCGCGCAGCATAGCATCACTCCTGACGAGTACCAGCGCATCACCAAGGCTTTAGGCCGCACGCCGAGTCTTACTGAGCTGGGAATTTACAGCGTCATGTGGAGTGAACATTGCTCTTACAAGTCTTCTCGTGTCCACCTGAAGCGTTTGCCGACCAAAAGCGATCGCGTGGTTCAGGGCCCAGGAGAAAACGCCGGAATCATCGACGTAGGTGATGGATGGACCTGCGCCTTTAAGATCGAATCACACAATCATCCCTCATACATCGAGCCTTTCCAGGGTGCAACCACCGGTGTAGGCGGTATTCTGCGCGATATCTTCACGATGGGCGCGCGTCCGCTTGCAGTGATGGACTCTCTGCGCTTCGGTCCTCTTGAAAAGGCCGGAGACGATGACTCCTCCGTGCACAGAAACCACTCCGTCACGGAAGGCGTAGTCGCCGGAGTAGCCTCCTACGGTAACTGCTTTGGAGTACCGAATTTAGGTGGCGAAACAAAGTTTGAAGCCTGCTACAGCGGCAATCCTCTGGTCAATGCTTTTGCACTGGGATTGGTGCGCCGCGAAGACATCTTCTACGCGAAGGCCAGCGGTGTCGGCAATCCGGTCATCTATGTTGGAGCAAAAACCGGTCGCGATGGCATCCATGGCGCCACCATGGCCAGCGAAGAATTCAAGGAAGGCTCCGAACAGAAGCGTCCCAACGTTCAGGTCGGCGATCCCTTCATGGAAAAGCTGCTCCTGGAAGCTTGCCTCGAAGCCCTACAGACTGGCGCGATTGTCGGCATTCAGGACATGGGCGCAGCAGGTCTCACCTGCTCCACCTGCGAAATGGGTGCCCGTGGCGGTGTTGGCCTGGAAGTAGAGCTGGATAATGTCCCGCAGCGCGAACGCGGCATGACCGCCTACGAGATCATGCTCTCGGAAAGCCAGGAACGTATGCTCCTGGTGGCGGATAAGGGCCGTGAAGACGAAGTGCTCCGTGTCTTCAGCAAGTGGGGACTCGATGCTGTCATCGTCGGAACCGTCACTGCCGAACCACGTTTGCGAATCCTGCATCACGGCGTCCTGGTAGCGGATATTCCCAATGTATCCCTTACGGATGATGCTCCGCTTTACCATCGCCCCGTAGGCGAGTGGAAATCCCCTGCACCGGTCGATGCTCCGGCAGAAGTTGCCGCAGCTCTACAGCAGGGACGCGATTACAGCGAAGATCTGCGAGTATTGCTCGCTTCCGCAAATATCTGTTCTAAACGCTGGGTTTACGAGCAATACGACAGCATGGTCCAGACCAATACCGTACATGGTCCTGGTAATGAGTCCGGGCTCATGCGCATCAAGGGAACCAAGCGTGGCTTGGCAATGTCCCTCGATGGCAATGGCCGGTGGTGCTATCTCGACCCCAAACTGGGTGCCAAGCATGCCGTAGCCGAGTCAGCCCGTAAGGTCGCTTGTACAGGAGCCATTCCGGTTGCGGCAACAAACTGCCTGAACTTCGGCAATCCGGAAAAGCCCGAGATCATGGCCCAGCTCTCGACCGCAATCGACGGTATCTCTGAGGCCTGTATCGCTCTCGGTACACCTATTACCGGTGGCAACGTAAGCCTCTACAACGAAACCCGCGGAGAAGGAATTTACCCAACTCCTGTTCTGGGAATTGTTGGAATCCTCGACGACATCTCCAAGAACATTCCATCGGATTTCAAACAGCCCGGCGATGCGATTCTGCTGCTGAGCCCTAAGAGCGCGAAGCCGGAATCATGGCGAGCCTTCGGCTCATCCGAATATGCAAAAGCAATTGTCGGAAAGCTCTGGGGAACCCCACCGGCTCTCGATTTAGAGGCCGAGGCAAAGTTGCATAAGGCGCTTGCAGCTCTATCCGATAGCGGTCTGCTTCATTCCGCAAGAGATATCAGCGAGGGCGGTTTGGCTGTCACCCTTTCGGAGAGCTGCTTCAGTCAGGAGATCGGCGCGATGATTACGCTGGCCGATACCGGCATCTCCCCGCTTCTGGCACTTTTTGGCGAAGATGCTACCCGCGTGATCGTGACCTGCGACGGCAATTCCGTTGAAGAGGTTACGCGTATTGCCGCAGGTTTCGGACTCGCAACAACTTCCTTGGGAATCACCGCTGCACGTAAGCTGGAAGTCCGACTTGGTAGCAAGACCCTATTCTCCGAACCGGTAACAAGCCTGAAGGCTATCTGGGCAGGAGCTTTAGAGTCTCTACTCAACGACGACGGCACGGTCAGGAGCTAAGCCATGTCAAACTTTACGCCTGAGAATCTCGCGGACGATATGGAAGACGGGCTGCCCTTCGACAAGCTGCGTGAAGAATGCGGTGTCGTCGCCATCTATGGGCATCCGGACGCCTCACGGCAGGCTTATCTTGCCCTGTATGCCTTACAGCATCGTGGTCAGGAATCGGCGGGTATTGCAACCGCCGATGGCACCAACCTTTGCAACATCAAGGGAATGGGCTTGGTCGCGGACATCTTTACCGATGATGTCCTTACCAAGCTGCCCGGAAGCATGGCCATCGGCCACACCCGTTATTCCACAACGGGTGACTCTGCTCTCCTGAATGCCCAGCCGATCCGAGTGGATTCCACCAAGGGTCTTATCGCGATTGCGCATAATGGCAATCTGGTAAACCTAGGAAACGTCCGGGCCAAGTTGGAGCGTGAGGGAGCATACTTCCAGACCACCAGCGATTCTGAGATCATCGTCCAGCTCATCGCGCACTCGCACGAAAGCACACTTGTCGATGCCATCGCAGATTCCCTGCGTCAGGTTGACGGAGCTTTCTCGATTGTCATGATGACTCGCGACCGCATCTTCGCGGCACGTGATCCTCGCGGTTTTCGTCCTCTTTCCATGGGACGAATTCATAATCAGGATGGACCGGATACGATTGTCTTCGCCTCTGAAACCTGTGCCTTCGATTTACTGCGTGCAAAATACGAGCGCGATGTTTTACCTGGCGAACTGGTAATGGTTACAGCCGATGGTGTCACTTCACGGCAGTATTCCACAGGAGTTCCACAGGCCAGCTGCATCTTTGAACAGGTCTATTTCGCCCGCCCCGACAGCCGCATCTTTGGCCGCTGGGTGCAGGATAGCCGCGAAGAGATGGGCCGTCAGTTGGCGCGTGAAAATCCCGTTGACGCCGATTTGGTGGTGCCAGTACCTGACTCTGGCGTAACAGCTGCAATTGGCTACGCTGCCGAGAGCGGTATTCCCTTCCGCTTTGGACTGATCCGTAACCACTATGTGGGCCGTACCTTTATCGAACCCGAGCAGCGGGTACGCGACTTTGGCGTCAAGCTGAAGCTGAATCCCGTGCGCAATCTGTTGGAAGGAAGAAGAATTATCCTGATCGACGATTCGATCATCCGCGGAACCACCAGCCGGAAGATCGTACGCATGGTACGGGCTGCAGGAGCTAAAGAAGTTCATCTTCGCATCAGTTGCCCACCGACGATCTCTCCCTGCTTCTATGGGGTTGATACGCCGAGCAAGAAAGACCTGATCGCAGCAAACTATTCCGTCAAAGAGATTGAACGCTTTATCGAGGCCGACTCGCTGGCGTATCTTTCCCTGGATGGACTAAAGCATTCCTGCGATGGTGGTGAAGGAAATCGTTACTGTACAGCTTGCTATACCGGAGAATATCCAACAAGCTGGGTTGATGTAGAAGAGATTATGCCGGCAACGGCACAACGGTAGTTGCAGAACCTGAACACTCTCAGGAAAACATCGGGCTCCATACAGGAGAGCGTATGTTGCAACGGTTGTTCCGAATTCTCTTTGCAGCGGGAGTTACATTGGCCACGAGTCTGACTCTGGTCAGTGACTCCCGTTGTCTGTATAACTCCCCGCCAGGAACAGTTTGGGTAGATGGCTATTCTGCCGACTTTACTCACCAGGACTTCATAAATCCCTCGAAAAGCTACACAGGCAAAATGTATATCAATCTCCTCCGCGAGCCACGAGGTATGCGAATGGAGACAAAATACTCCGACCGTCAACGGATTCTCCTATGGAGACAACAAGGCCGACCTGTGATTTGCCTGGACCCTCTTCAAAAAACGTATTGGCAGCCTGAATTGAAGTCCTCTTATTCCGCAAGGGTAAAGAGGGAAGACAGTCCCGATATCATCCTGGGCGCTGGCGCCTCCAGCAACTATCTCGGAATAGAAGTACTCGGTGGCCGCAGAGCTAAGCATTGGGAGATCACTGAACCACGGCCCGATGGCCGTCTGTCTACATGGCAGTACTGGGAGGATGTTCGTCTAGGCACGTGCATAAAGTCATTCGAGCCAGGATTTAGTTCCTACGAAATGACCAATATTCACGAAGGACGACAGCCAGCACATCTGTTCTATATCCCCGATGGTTTTCGGGAAATCCCAACGCCGAGTTCATAGTTGACCTCACCAAGGGTACTAAGCCATGTGTCTTAAAGTGCTTCCCTTGTTCAGCGATACTATTAAGCCATCTTTCAGCTTTATTTGTATCGCGGCATTACGACAGAGGTTGCTCCACATGCGCTTGGGAAGGATTAAAAAATCACTGCTGCTGTTTCTGCTTGTGCTCGCTGGTTTGGCTAACCTGACTTCAACTTCCTTCGCTCAAGAAAATCCGGAAGAAGGGTCGCTCAATAAAGCTGATCGTCTGGAATGGTTTCGAGACCAAGGCTTTGGCTTGTTCATCCATTGGGGAGTCGATAGTCCTCTAGGAGTGACTATCAGCCATTCCTTGGTAGGCGCCTCGGACGATTATGTGAATCGATATTTTCAGGAGCTGCCCTCTCTCTTCGCTCCCGATGATTTCCATCCTGAATCCTGGGCGAGACTTGCTCGCTTGGCGGGTATTCGCTACGTCGTTCTGACCACCAAGCATCATTCCGGATTCTGCATGTTCGACACAAAGACCACGCCTTTCAATGTCATGCAGACTCCGTTTCATCGTGATATCACCGCAGAAGTCTTCAATTCCTTCCGCAAACAAAATATCGCTGTCGGTGTTTACTTTTCTCCAGACGACTTTCATTGGCTTCATGAAAATGGGATCCAAATTCAACGCCACATTCCTCAAGTTCAACCCTCTTCGAATCCTGGGCTGCTCAAGTATGACCAACAGCAGGTAGAGGAGCTATTGACCCAATATGGGCCGGTACAGGTAATCTTTTTTGACGGAGAAGCCAAAGAACTACGAGAGCTTGCGTGGAAGCTGCAACCGGACATTGTTGTCACTCGTGGTGCTCTGCAAACTCCAGAGCAGAATATTTTGGGAGCCGCAATCAATAAACCATGGGAAGCATGCATCACCATGGGAACGGGTTGGCAGTATCAACCGCAACATGAGGTTTATAAATCCGGTCCCGAATTAATTCGTTTATTGGTGCAGACAAGGGCCCGAGGTGGAAATCTTCTATTGAATGTCGGCCCCAAACCCAATGGCGAATTACCTATTGAAGAAGAGGACCGGCTGCGCGAAATTGCCTTGTGGATGTTTGTTAATTCAGAGGCAATTTACTCTGTGCGTCCTTGGGTGATTGCCAATGAAGGCGATATCTGGTTCACCCGCAAAAAGAACGACGATACTCTTTATGCCGTTGTCGATCAGTCTTGGGATCGCGCCACCTGGAAGGATATTGTTCTCAAATCCGTCCGCGCTACACCGAAAACGCAAATCACGATTCTTGGACAGAATGACCAGGTAGTGGAATACCAACCAACTGTCCACCCTCAAACGACATGGCATCAGGAAGCAGATGGATTACATATACACGCCATGCGCGCTCAACGATTCCAAGATAATTATCAGTATTCCAACCCTGCGGTTTTACGAATCACCCATGTCGAACAGGCATTCACTCCGCCACAGGTTGAAACGGTCAAATCTTCGCGCAGTAACGATCCAACACGAGCACTGTTACAAGGAATCATTCCAAACATGGGAAGCGCCTCTTCCCTGGAGGTTGGGTTTGAGTATCGTGTTATCGGAGGTGACGATACAAATGTACGCACCCATAGCTGGGTGTCTTTACCGCTGAAAAACATCTCGCACGCAGGACCGTTTTTTTACGAAGCTGATGGACTATCTCCGAAATGGCAGTACGAATTTCGTGCTGTGGTGAAACACCCCATGACCACAATCTACGGAGAGCCACTACAGCTCAACGAAAGGAAATAGCTTCATCGGATTGCTGAACTTGTGCGTACGTGTACGGGCCATCCGGTACAAGTGCAACGCGTGCTTCTGACGATAACCCCTTGAGTGCCGCTTCCACAGCTTCATTCAAAGAATGAAAGCAGCGCGAGCTAAAGCAACCAAGCTGATCTTTCGTTACACCGGGAGTATAGAAAAACAACTCGTATTTCTGCCCCAGCAGAGCAAGCCTTTCCAGTTGCCACTGATCGACCATAACCGGGGTACCTAGAAGCTTCTCAAGATAGCTCGCGCAACTCGACATCTCCTTGAGCCCATGCGCAAACTCCGGGGAGCCTATACCCTCTGCGCATTCGCTTAGCATCAGAATTCGCCCACCGGGTTTAACCAGGTGTTGAGCAGCAGAGAGTCCCTTTACCGATTGATAGAAGGTCAAATCCAAAGGATGCCCAGCTGCACTGGTTATCACCACATCGGCAAATCCTGAGAGCCTCTCCAACGATGTCGTGCGTAGAAACTCCACTCCGGCGGCGTGTGCCTTTACAGCGTTTCCTGCAAACACTCCGGAGATTTCGCGCTCCTTCGTCAACGTCACATCCAGAATGAAATCATGACGAGCCATCCCTGCGATTTCCAGGAACTCCGCATGTAGAGGATTCTGATCGATGGAACCTTCCTTTGCGAGGGGCTCTCTCATGAACTTTGGAGAGTGGATCACCTTGATGGTTTCCTGTGCGGCAAGGCCAGGAACGATCAACTTTCGGCCTCCGGAAAATCCCAGCATTATATGCTGCTCGATAAATCCCAGAGTGATATGAAGATCGGCTTGCAGAAACCTCTCATCGATATACACCGGCGTTCCACGTTTGGTATCTCCAAGATAGCGATGATCCGCCAGAACACGAGCATCGTGATTGACGATGCGATAGGTCGATGCGATCTCGGGACCAACAATGCTCTGAATCTCCTCTTTCGTCGCCGGACGGTGAAGCCCGGTAGCAATCATGATAGTGATGCCTTCAACCGGAATGCCCCCATCATGAAGCCGACGAAGCAAGGGAGGAAGAGTAACGCGATTCGGAGCTGGGCGGGTGATATCGCAGACAGAGATCGCTGCGGTGGACTTTCCCACGGCTAATTCCGCAAGGGGCTTGCATCCTATGGGATTATCTAGAGCAGCATCAAGTGCTGCCGAAATGTTTCCTAAAGGTAAAGCAGAGCGGCTTTCGATCGCTTCACAGCGAAAGCCATTGGGCAGACTAACGTCAATACCATTCTTTCCAAATGCGAAATGAGCCTTCATCGATTTTTCCGGAAGGACCAGCAAAACCGCCGGTTAAAGTCCATTCCGTCCTCGGCGACCATTGTATCCAGCTCACCCCTGATTCCTCTACGGAAAAACAAAAGAGGCAAGCCCATAACGGACTCGCCCCTTCCATTTTGGTCTAGAGCAAAACCAGCGTAGGTGCATCCCGAACCACAACTCCCTACGCAGGTTTTCCTTCAAGAGAACCTGCATATCGCTGAATTTGGATAGGACATAGTAACGCTGGTTTTGCTCTGGAGAGCTCCTATTTACTTCTTTGGAAGAAGCCCATCCTTTTCAGCCTTTTTCGCAACAGCTTCTGATCTCTTTTTGCTGTCAGGATGAGAGGAGAACATCTTTGCCATCTTGGACTCTTGTGCTCCCTCGCTAAGCTTTGCGAGCTTATCGAAAGCGGTGGACAAGGCCATGACGTTGTAGTTGTTCTGCCTCAGGAAACTATAGGAGAAATCGTCGGCTGCGCTCTCCTGATTGCGGCTATATTTGGAATCGAGCATGGCTTCAGCCATCTTTCCAAGCTGGCTGTCAGTTAGCTTAGCCGCCGTGCTCGACTGAGAAGCTGCGCCATTCATAGCTGCGGAACGCATATAGGCCTGCTTCATCGCATCGCGGGTATCGTGGTTCGCCACATGTCCAACTTCATGCCCGATAACACCAAGAAGTTCCTCATCCGTCATGATATCCATAAGAGACGAGAAGACACGCACACTGCCATCCGCACAAGCGAAGGCATTGATGTCCACTACCTTATAAACCTTATAGTTCAACTGAATGCCGTTAATCGATTGATGCTTGGCTACCAGCTTATTCAGGCGAATGGTATACGGATCGTTTGGACCGGCTACGGGATTGTGCTTGTCCATCCAATCGACAGACTCTTTCGAAAGTCTGGCTGCATCCGCATCACTGAAGGTTAAGGCTTTAAGCCCATCACCGGCAGCTTGTGCGGAACGTGTATTTAGTTTGAATTGGGCATTTGCACAGATTGTGAAACTCAGGACGACTGCAAGAAGTGATATTTTCTTCATGTACTATTTCTTTTTGTTTATCCCTAACGAAGACTTACAATACAGCAATAAATACATCGTTTATTCTTGTACTACTCTGCATACAAGTGTACATGAGAGCTACAATTCAGGCTTGGATACAAAAGTAAACGGTACCACCTGCCGAAACTTTGCTCGCCAATCCAATATAGATTTTTCGCCGTATTAAGTTGTGATTGGCGGAGGATTCAGCATCGGCAACCACCTGATACTTATTCTAGAAATCAGCTCTATTCGGCTACCGATACTGAAAGCTTAGGGATTTCTCCACCTTAACAATCTCCGCATCTTTAGCAACTTATAGATCGAGATGCACCATACCTCTCTGAATAGCAAATACTGCCGCCTGTGTACGATCACGCACACCCATCTTGCTCAAAACTGCGCTAACGTGTACTCGTACTGTTTTTTCTGCAATCTTCAGCTCATCGGCAATATCCTGATTGCTTAGTCCACGAGTGATGCAAGTCAGTACCTCCCATTCGCGCGGTGTTAAATCCACAAGAGGCATGCGTTCGGCTAAGCGATCGCTAGCAGAACGGGGAAGATAGCGAATCCCTCGATAAACAGACAGGATCGCCTGGATAAGCTCCTCTCCTGTTGTGGATTTTGAGAGATAAGCCATGGCGCCACAACGCAGCGCCCTATAAATATCTTCGCTCCCTGAATGATTCGATAGAACCACAATCTTGGCGTGACGAGAGATAGAGCGAATGGCCGCAATCGTATCGAAGCCATTGAGCTGAGGCAATCGAAGATCCATTACGGTAACGTCCGGCATAAGTTCCTGAAAGAGCTTAAGACCGGTTACGCCATCGCCAGCCTCACCGACAATCTTGATATCTCCGCGATTTTCAAGTACGGAATGCAGGGCTACTCTGGCTAGAAAGTGATCCTCCACAAGAAGTACACGGACCTGACGTGTGTTCATACTCTCGCCTCCACAGCTCGAAATGGGACCTCAACATGAACTTCAGTTCCCCGATCTGGAGATGATTGCACACGCAATTCTCCCCCGAGCTTGCGAGCTCGCTCCTCCATAACCGGAATCCCGAAGTGCCCGTTAAGTACTGCCTTCTTTTCTATTGTTTGAAAACCATGTCCATTGTCTTTTATAGAGATCTCGACAATATCGGATCGATAAGCTATCAGCACGGTGACATGTGTAGGATCGGCATGACGAAGAGCATTTGTAATCGATTCCTGCACAATTGACAAAAGGTGATGAAGATAGTCCGGTGCAAGATTGATCTCTTCCCCTTCCTTGACTACTTCAATCGTGACTCCCTCACGTATCCCTATGGCACTAATCGTCTGAGAAATCGCAACAGAAAGATGCCCGGAGAACTCGTGATCGGCTCTTAAGTCCCAGATGATTCTTCTTGCTTCTGTCTGGCAATGTTTAACCATCGTACGCGCTAATTCACAAGCTTGAGCTGCAGCGCCATCTTTTCCTTTTAGCAGATTTGAGGTGGACTCCAGCTGCCAAGAGATCGCAGCAAAGCCTGCCATCAAGGAATCGTGCCAATCACGGGCAATCCTGTTTCTCTCTTCCAGAATGATGTCTACTCTTTTTCGCGCCAGCCGCACTCTCCAGGAAAAGAGGCGAACCGTAACTGCGGTGAGCATCAACATGAGAAAGGAGAAGAACCACCACGTCTCATAGAAGTATGGGGCCTGGCGCAGGAAAAACGAACTTAGCTGCGGAGTCCACTTACCACCGGCATTCCGCACTTGAACATCGAAGCGATAGAAGCCCGGCGGCAATTGTCTATAATGCGCGACTCTTTGACGCGTAACCGTCCAGTCATGATCGTATTTCTCCAGCTTGTACCGGAACTCCAGCTGGTATGGATTTGAGAGCTGGATTGCATCAAAGGCAATCCTCACATCCTCGGTTCCCGATGGAATGTCGATCTGGTGAGTGATGGGATGTTCTGTATCTCCATACGCTACAGAACGAAGGAACGGATCCAACGACGTATTACCCGCAAGTGATACATCTGCACTTGTGTGGACAAAACCCTTCGCCGTAGCGAACCAGAGACTTCCGTCTCTCATGCGTGTAGCTGAAGGCTGTGCAGCCCCAACGCATTGGCTACTACGCATTCCATCGGCTTTGCCCAAAAGGATGCTGTCTACGGCTTTTCGGCGCCCTTCCGCAACCTCCTGCAGCTGTGTACGAGGAACACGTAGCACTCCCCGTGTCGTGCTGAGCCACAGAAAGCCATGCCGATCATCCAGAATGGAGAATACCGGGAAATCCATGAGTCCCGGAACCCAGGAGAGATGGCTGGCATTGAGACCGTGGATCACATCCAGTCCACCCGCTTTTGTGCCCACCCAGACATTACCTGTCTCATCGACAGAAATGGAATGAATGTATTGCCCCGATAATCCATGTATTGGACGAATATCCCCATCACGAACGCGAAAGAGACCGCTTGCAGTGCCGACAAGCAACGAGCCATCCACATCCTGTCGCAGACAGGTGATCAGCTTACCTGAAAGAAATAGCTTGCTCCCTTTGCGATTAGGGATTCCATCGGAATAGTATTCGACACCTTGATAGGTGCCGATCCAGAGTCGGCCTGATGAATCAACGAGCACTGCACTAATGGCGTTTGTTATGGACTCGCTTCCCAGTAGGTAGTGTTCGAAGTGTTGGTCCTTATATCGAAAGAGGCCATCGAACCAGGTACCAATCCAAATGACACCGTTACTATCTTCTGTCAGCGCACGTATGATCGAGTGCTTGGGAAGCGGCTCAGGCCTTACGTTCCCCTCATGTAGCCGATAGAGTCCTTTTCCCCATGTTCCTATCCAAAGGTCTCCCCTGCGATCGGCAAGCAGATTTGCAGCAAAGACATCGGGCATTCCTTCTGGAGGGCCGAAAGGTATCAGTGGCGGTATTCTCCATCTGGAAAGTCCTCCGGTGAGCATTCCGATCCATAAGTTTCCTTCACGATCTTCGAAAAGACAGCGGATGTAGTGATCGGAGAGTCCTTCCGGTGAATCCCAGTGCAGGGGTATGCCATCAGAGATTCTCCAAAGTCCATTTGTGCGGGTACCAACCCATAGATTTCCACTCCTGTCTTCGGTAAGAAAACTAATCTGACCATGCAGACTGGTAAGAAGTTTGGCTGTGAAACCATCTTGAGCTGGAGTGAGTAGTAGCAGGCCATCACGAGTTCCCACCCACAGATTTCCTGCACGATCATGGAAAAGAGCCACGGGAGAAAATCCAGGTGATCGTTGCACCTTTAATGGACGTACATGCCCATGGCTCCAGTGGAAGATGCCGCTAGAAGTCGCGAAGAACATTCCTCCGGAACCATCCTCGGCAAATGCTTCAACGATGTCGCCGGAGACAGCTCCAATACCTGGAATAGCTTCAATGTGCTCGCCTGCATCGTTAGTTTCGACACGAAAGATTCCATTTTGCGATGCCAGCCAAACGACGCCTTGCGAGTCTTCTCGCATTGCCCGAATACGTTCAGAGTGGAGGCCTGCCCGCTCGCTGATATTGACCAGGTGCCCTGCCCGTTGTCTTAGTACTCCCTGGCCATCGGTACCAATCCAAAGCTCGCCATTGTGACGCACCAGCAGTGCATTGACTGCTTCATTGTTCAGGAGATTATCGGATTCAACTCGGTACGGTCGGAACGATACTCCGTCGAATGTCGCGATTCCTCCCGATGTAGCAAGGAGCAGAGATCCATTAGGAAGCTGAACAATCGAGCGGACCTGATTCTCCGGCAGGCCATCCTCTACTTGCCATTCCTGCTTCTGATATTCGGAAAGCCGCAACGAGGCGGCAAGAAGCGGTGAGGAAATCAGTAAGCAAGGCAGAAGGATGCCTAGCATTCTCCGGATACAACATCGTCGGCCTCTCTCCTGAAAGAGGGACCTGGAAATGTCCATCCTTTTCGCCATCCGATGAAACAAGCGAAACACATTGAAAGCTTAGTGGCAACAGCTTTTTCATCATTCTGAAATGAAAGAACTCCGAGTGCCCTAAACCTGAGGCTCTTAAGAGAGGAAGAGTACGAAGCAAAGCCACAAGGCCCAATGTTCACGAGAGAAAGCGGTTGCTGACACTAGGACAAAAGATCTAGATTCAGGCACTTTCAAAAACGTTTCGGCTATAAATTCTTTCCGAGCTCGAGCTATACCATCAACACTCTTTCTCGGAAGAAACCAGAAATTCAGAACCGCCTTTCCATGACGGAAGAACCGGCCGGGCAGGATCGACCAGGAGCCACAGAAGACCTCCGGCAAAAGCTAGAGCGGCAGCTACAAAGAAAGACATTGTCCAACCGGCATGAAGTGCGATGTAGGGCGTAAGTGAAGCGGTTACCGCACCGCCGATCTGGCCACCCATATTCATGATTCCGGAAACCAGTCCGGAATAAGGCCCCGCCATATCTGCTGTCACTGACCAGTAGGAACTCTGTGAAAGATAAAGTGCTCCCGCACCTCCCGCAAGAATGACGCTTGCCAATCTTGCGTCGGCGGCAGAGGACCCAATCACCAGAAAGAACGCGGTCAAGATCATGGCAAAGGATGCTAGTCCACAGCGCCCCCAGCGCAATCCGAATTTTTCCGACAAGAGATCGACAGCAACTCCTCCAAACATACAAGCTACAGTCATCGCCAGGAACGGCAGCATCGTGTAAAGAGCACTGGCTTTCAGATCGAGTTTACGAACCTGAGCCAGGTAGATATAGAACCAGCTAAAGAAGATCCATGCAACGTAGCCAAAAGTAAAGTAGCTGGCAGAGACGGCGAGAACGCCACGGTGAGAAAAGATCTTTCCCCAGGGAATTTTCGATTTTGCATTTGCAGGGGACGATCCGGACACAGAAGCAGGCTTCGAGATATTGCTGCGAATGTGCTTCAGCTCAGATGCCCCCATAAGCGGATGTTGATCCGGTTCATCGCGCGCCGCCAGATACCAGATAACTCCAGCGAGTAAGCCCACAATGGCACTAAACCAGAACGATGCTCTCCAGCCATAGTGAAGAATGATGGCGGTCAGCAGTGGTGGTGTAAGCCCCGCACCCGCGCCAACTCCCGCGAAGATGAAGCCGTTTGCTTTTCCTCGCTCCGATATAGGTATCCAAGCTGCAACAAATTGGTTGGAAGCCGGATAAACCATGGCCTCGCCCATACCGAGAGCAAAGCGGACAAAGAGTAACAGCAGCAGAACATGGCCAAACCGTGGAGAGACGGTAGCGGTAAGCCCTGTGAAGATTCCCCACCAAAGAACTCCCAGAGCAAGAATCTTTCTTGGCCCAACTCTTCCCGCAAGCCAACCTGCCGGAATTTGGAAAAGCGCATACCCAATGAGAAAGGCACTAAAGACCCAGCCCAGATGAATATGCCCCAGTTGGTACTCCCGGCTAATTTCTTCACCGGCAATGGAGATATTGGTGCGATCGAGAAAGGCAATTGCACTCAGGAGTGCAAGCAATGCGACCAGCAAAAAGCGAATCGGGGAACGATCTTCCGCAACAACCATAATCTCTCTCTAGAAGAACTCGGATGAACTGCAGCTTGAGGAATAGCTAGCACATTTCCCGCATACGTATGGACTCGTCAAGGATAGAGAAGAGCAGTCATCACTGTCGGAGAGCTGCATATGCTTCTGTGTCTTGATCTGCATCTTTGGGAAACGACTCCGGCTCTTGATCTATATCCTTCCAAATTTCTTAACAGCCTGGACAATCGATTTGAGCTGATCGATATAGTGCCCAACCGAGGTTGAAGGAACAGCACCCGTGGCATAGACAGGAAAGCCTATTTTGCGAAGATAGGCAGTATCGCGAACTCCTCCGTCGATGACGGCTCCAGCGTATTCACGTGCTGCCATTGCTGTTCCCATCAGTCCACCCATTCCGGCAATTCCGGATCTACACCGGACCTAAATTGCTCCAGCATTCTCCTGTTCGCGCACTGTATTTGTAAAAACGATCTAGGCGAAGAGGATACGGGAAAGCGCAGATGATGACGAAAATCAAAGGCGTAATGCTATAGCTGCCGAGTGTACAGGAGAGGCAGAAGAGGGCTATAAGGCTAATGTCCTAAATGATCTGTATCGAAGAGCGGATAAAAGCCTCTCCCCTTCCCGGCAACGTATTCCTTCATACCAAGTGGCGATCTCGTGATAGAAGAAGAGTTTCCATAACAATGGAGATACTCTTTCGACAACCAATCTCCGACAAGCGCACTTCCCACTCCCGAAGGAGGCAAAGCTAATGGCGACCCAAAGAACTACAGGGAAAGTGAGTTCGGGAAGGAAATACAGCCGGGGAGCTTCCGCAAATGTTGAGCGGGAGATGTCCGAGATGAAACAGGGCAAACTGCGCTCAGGTAAGAGTGGGCGCAAGGTCACAAATCCGAAACAAGCAATCGCAATCGGCCTCTCGGAAGCGCGCAAGTCTGGAGAGAAGGTTCCGGAACCGCCCAAGAAATCTGCTTCCGCCCGTAAGACAAAAACCTCTACCCGATCGGCAAGTCACCGCTCGACAACTGGCAGACAGGCTTCAAGTCGAAAAAGTACGAGTGCTAAAAGTTCGGCCGGTGGCACGCGAAGCACTCGAACCAAGAGGAGTGTTAGCAGAAGAAAATCCGCTTCAAAATAAAAGGGCGCATGATGCGCCCTTTTATTTGCTATTCACTCTTGGTGGCTGCAGTGGCAGCCGCCGCTGGTTGCGGCGCAGGCTGGTTGTTCGTGCTGCTCTTCTCGCCCGCAGGAACCGTGTTCTCTGCGGGCTTGGCAGGGGGGACTGATCCGCCCCCCTTGCCAGCATAATCCGTGACATACCAGCCAGCACCTTTGAATTGAAAGGCAGGTGCTGAGAGCGGACGTTCCAGCTTGCCCTTGCAAACGGGACATTCGGTCAGCTCTGGGGCCTGAAAACTCTGTATTTTTTCAAAACGATGGCCGCACGCAGTGCAGCGATATTCGTATAAAGGCACGGGGAAAAACTCCTCCACGCAAGAAATTGGCTATGTTTCTATTCTATGCGCTATTTTGACAATACCGTACCCCAATACGTCTGATCGCTACTCCTCGCTGAGCAAAATGGGACGAACTTCCACAATCGCTTCAACAGCCAGGAGCGCATTGATTACCGATTCATTGATCACTCCATCAACCTGAATGATGGCGAGAGCAGTTCCCGGAGTACCTTCCTGCGGACGATGAGAGCGGCCCAAGGCAAAGTTGGCAATATTGACCTTGTGCTCGCCCAGGATCGTTCCAATACGGCCGATGACACCCGGAACATCCTTGTTTCTGCTGAAGATGAGGTGCCCTTCGAGAGGAGCCTCGACATCGATGCCATCGCAGGAGAGCAGACGAGGTGAGGTTCCATGCAGCACCGTGGCGCTGGCAGTAGAGGTCCCACCGTTTTGAGCGTGCAGCGTAATCTTTACCACCGATCCTGCACCCCCGGCGAGAGCTTCCTTCTTCTCTTCGTGAATTCGAATTCCACGCTCTTCCGCAACAGCAGCAGCATTGATGCGATTCACACTTTCAGAATGCGACAGAATACCCTGGATCGCGGCATTGCGAACGAGCTCCGTCTTGGCTTCCGCCAGACGTCCGGTGTAAGTAATGTGAATGCTCTCCAGACTGCCCTTCTGCGCAGTTGACAGGAAAGTTCCAAGGCGCTCGGCCATCGAGATAAACGGAGCCAGCACCTGATACTCTTCATGCGTCAACGACGGCATGTTTACCGCATTCTGCACAACGCCGAACTTCAGATACTCACGTACCTGCTTGGCAATCTGAATACCTACCGCTTCCTGAGCCTCTGCTGTCGATCCCGCAATATGAGGCGTAAGGATGACGTTGTCCAATCCGGCGAAAGGAGAATCCTTAGGCGGCTCTTTGCGGAAAACGTCCAGAGCGGCACCAGCGACATGGCCACTCTTGAGTGCCTCAACCAAGGCAGTCTCTTCAACCAGCTCGCCACGAGCGCAGTTGATCAGGCGCACGCCTTTCTTCATCGTCGCAATGGACTTCTCATTGATGATGTTGGCCGTCTGCGGTGTAAGACCAACGTGCAAGGTCAGATAGTCGGAGCCTTTGAACAGCTCCTCGGTGCTGCAGAGGCGGATGCCATTCTCACGAGCGATGGCAGCAGAAACAAATGGATCGTGCCCGATCAGTTCCATACCAAAGGCACGGGCGCGGCGGGCAACTTCCAGACCTATGCGGCCCAGCCCGAGGATGCCGAGCGTCTTGCCGCGCAGTTCTGTTCCCTGCAGCGACTTCTTCTCCCATTTGCCAACATGCATCGTGGAATTAGCTGCAGGCAGCTTGCGGCCAAGAGCCAGCATAAGTCCCAGGGTCAATTCCGCAACGGCGATTGCGTTGGCTCCAGGAGTGTTCATCACCACTATGCCGCGACGAGTCGCTGCTTCGGCATCGATATTGTCGACACCCACACCGGCACGGCCTATGACGCGTAATTTGGGAGCTGATGCCATCAACGCATCGTCTGCCTGAACGGCCGATCGAACCACAAGGGCGTCGGCATCTGCCAAGGCTGCTGGCAGACCATTCGGTAGTTGATCGTGCGTGATAACCTGCCAACCCGCTTCGGCGGCAAAGACAGCGAGCGTAGCCGGAGAAACCTTCTCCGCAAGAACGACTTTCATTTCATTTCCTTGTGTTGGTATGTGGAGAGAATTGCAGCCCGAATGCACATCGACATCCGCAACTACACGAGTCGCAATCGAACTTCACGAATTTGCTCTGACCGCAAGTCCTCGGCTTCTTTCCCCAAGGGCTTACCGCATTCTGCTTCCGTTGTTCCCCTAAATTGTATAGACCAGGGATTTTCAGTAGTGGGTTTTATAATTGGATGTTTGGGCCGAAAGGGAAGCCGCGAATGAGTCTAGAAGCAAAAATCAGTCAAGATGTGATCGCCGCAATGAAGGCGCATGACCAGGAACGTACCGGTACACTCCGCATGGTAAAGGCCTCACTGAAGAACAAAGCCATTGAAAAGAGGGCGGATCTTACGGATGCCGAATCCTTGCAGGTCCTGACCACCATGATCAAGCAGCGTCACGACTCGATTGAGCAGTTCAACAAGGGCGGACGTCCGGAACTTGCTGAAAAAGAAGCTCGTGAGATCAAGGTTATCGAAGAGTACATGCCCAAGGCCGCCACCGAGGAAGAGATTCGCGCTATGGTAACGGCCACCATCACAGAATTGTCCGCAGGTGGTAAGAAGCTGACTCCCAAAGACATGGGACTGGTCATGAAAGACATTCAGGCCAGAATTCAGGCCACCGGGCTTCGCGCAGATGGTCGGCAGGTTAGCGAAATCGTAAAGGCAGCGCTGAATAGCTAAGCCAGGCTGTTCGCCTGGGCAACAAGCCCCACTCGATCTACCTGGAATAGATCTGGAAGTTTACGGGGTGCACCCTTGTTCAAGCAAAACTTGGTGCGCCCCCATCCTTGAACGCAACGCTCGCCAGAGCAGTTGATTCCCTACTCCCGCGTCACCTTCACAAAAACACCCTCTGGGAGCTCTCCTCCGAGCAGATGTACGACTCCATTCTTCACAAATCCACGAAGGGCCTGAGGCCGCTCGACTTTGCGTTCCGCAGTGGCTGCGGGACTCGCAGGCGAGCTGATGGAAACATGGGCAGAGCCTTTGCTTGCTCCACGATCCATTGCCAGATTGGCGAGCCGGTCGGCTTCCTTATTCTTTCCGCGCAGAACATGTTGAATTTGAAAGGCATCCAGTTTGGCAATCCGGCGCTTTGCTTCTTCGTATAGAGGACGAAGGTCTGCACTGTTTACCCGGTACTGCCCTTTGATCTGCTTTACCATCAGTTCGGAATCGGCTATCACCCGAAGACGGGGGTGACCATTTTGCACCGCATATTCCAGAGCCGCTAAGAGCCCCGAATACTCCGCATAATTATTCGTCTGCTTGCCGAGAAATTCGCTCAATTCCGCAACTTTTTTCCCTTCATCGTCCTGAATATAGACGCCATATCCAGCTGGACCAGGGTTTCCCCGGGACCCGCCATCGCAATTGGCAATAATCCAGCCTCCCTGTGAGGGCTGCTCCTGCTCCGCTTCAAACAAACTTCCTGTCATATGGCCGAGTGTAGAGCAAAATGCGTAATGAAACTTGCCCCAAAGGATGTGCAAATCTGGCGCATAAAGAACCATTTCGGACCATCTATGCAGAGAAGATCGCGGAATGGGCTCGAAAATGGCCTATCTGCGCTCACCAAAGGATTTCCACAACGTCTATTTCATGCGAACCGCCCGAGGAACGGCGTTTCACCTTCGCAGGGAAAAACGCGATATTGCATTTTCGAAGTCAGTGTGGCGCGGAGTGACAGGGATGGTGGCGTTTGCCCCCTTTTTGAAAACGTCATCTGCAAATGCTCCAGGAAAGACCACAGTCGATTCGAAAACGCTGTAGAAGGTACGGAGCAAAAGAATGACGGTTGATGCACTGCGGTTTTCTTCCTCAGCCAGCCAGAGCTGGCAACCTGCGCGGAGGATACAATCCTCCTCAACGATGGCAAGTGATGTTCGGGACCGCACTTCCGAAACGGAGCTGATCAGGCAAGCACAAAAAGGATCGCGCACAGCCTTTGACGCCCTGGTGCGTCAATATGATCAGGCAGTCCTACGGTTGGCGCTCCACTTAACAGGGTCCGAGCAAGATGCCGAAGACATCCTGCAGGAAGCTTTCCTGAAGGCCTACCGGTATCTGGGCAACTTCCGGTTTGAGTGCTCGTTCTATACCTGGATATATCGGATTGTTACCAATCTGTGTCTGGATCAATTGCGGCGTAGAAAGACCCGTCGCGAAGATCAGGCTGTTGTGATGGACTCCTCCGGCGAAGAGTTGGACCTGCTCTCCAATGTCGCCGACGAGCGCTCGATTGCGAATCCCGCACGCGAACTGGACCGCAAGATTCTTGGGGAGAAGATTCGCACCGCACTGGACGGCCTGACACCGAGAGAACGCATGGTTTTCGAATTGAAGCATTATCAGGGCTTGAAGCTGAGAACCATCGGAGAGATGTTAAACACGACGGAAGAGACCGCCAAAAATACACTCTTCCGCGCCACAAAAAAGTTAAGAGCAAATTTGGCGGGACTGCGTTAATTACTGGAGATGCCAAGGAAACAGCCATGAATTGTGAACTTGCACAGGAACGGATCGCATTGGCGGCTTATGGAGAGCTGCCGGACGATGCTGCGCACGAACTCGATCAACATCTGAGTCACTGCGAAAGCTGCCGCAAGGAGCTGCGTCAGGTAGAAGCCTTGCAGCAAATTATGGAACTGGATCCTGTCATCGAGCCCCAGCCTAACCTGCTGGCCCGAGCCCGTATGCGCCTGGAGGAGTCTCTGGACGCAATTCCCGAACGAAGTTATCTTTCAAAGGCCTTTCAGAGCTTTACCTCAGGCTTTGCGCGTCTACGCTCTGCTCCGGTCGCGGCTTCAGTTCTATTGCTGGCAGGCATTGCTGCCGGTGGATTCGGGGGTTATCGCTACGCTGCCGTAAACGCAGCTAAGCAGAATGCTCTGCTAGCTTCCCTTACCGGAGCTGAAGTCGAAGGCTCAGCAATCGGCGAACCGGTACAGGTTGCCAATGTTTCCGGCATCGTACGCATGCCGAATTCGGAAGTAGTGGAGGTCAGCTATAACCGGCTAATGCCTCAAAAGGTCCAGGGTTCTCTGGACGATCCCAAGATTCGTGAATTGTTGATGCTGGCATCCGAGCACTCGTCAAATCCCGGGATACGCAACGATTCGGTACAGTTGCTCGTTGATGAATGCAGGGCTGGACACGCTTGCAACGATGGTTCCATCCGCGATGCACTGATGGCCACCTTGCTTTACGATCAGAATCCGGAAGTACGGGGAAAGGCGCTCGAAGGACTCCAGCCTTATATCGCCGAGGACATGCGTGTTCGTGACGTAATTCTGGAATCGTTGCTGAATGATTCCGATGCGGATTTTCGTGCAAAACTAATCAATCTACTAGGACCGGTCGAAGCAGATAGTAGTGTCCGCAGAGTGCTCAGCACCGTCGCGTCTCAGGACCGGAATCCGCATGTACGCGTAGCATCCAGGAGATTCCTGAGCCGCGTTCCGGAAATCCAGTAATCGCGAATGACCTTTTGGCTACACTGCCGTCAGACAAGCGGGAGCCGGAGAAGAAGCAATGAAATACTTTTTGAGGCTGGCTTTATCGACAGGAATCGCGGGTTGCCTTTCCGCTGCTCCGTACCTGTATGCAGAAGGGTTGCAACTCCCAATTCTGCAAGACTCCCCTGCCCTACTTTTGCATAACACACAGGGATATCTGGGAGTCGACTATCGGGATCTGGACAGCGAACGATCTCATTCCCTGAAGGTAAAAGATAATCGTGGAGCAGAAATTGTTACGGTAGACCACGATGCACCTGCCGGTAAAGCTGGCCTGCACGTCCACGATGTGATTCTGCAGATGAACGGGCAAACAATCGAGAATTCCGATCATCTTCGTCACCTGCTGCACGACGTTCCTCCAGGAGGATCGGTTTCCTTTGCGATAAGCCGCGATGGCAATCCGATGAATCTGACCATTCAGCTTGTCGATCGTACAGCGCTACAACAGGAAGCCTGGCCTCGGCACTATAGCGCTCCTGAACCGCCTTCAGCCGCTGGCGGGGGAAAGGGATTCTTTGTTGGCAGCGGCGGTAACGGCTTAGTAGGAGGCACCAGCACTGCCGGAAGCACTCATGGCTTCATGGGATGGTCGCTCGGCGGCAACGGCACGTTTGTTAACGTGGGAGCCTCTGTCGATCCACTGGGGGCCCAATTGGCCGACTACTTCGGCGTGAAGCATGGACTGTTAATCAAGAACGTGGAGGATGGCAGCCCGGCTTCCAACGCAGGCTTGCGAGCTGGAGATGTGCTTTTAAAGATCGGTCAGACCGAGATGAAGACGCCGAATGCCTGGGAACATGCTCTTCATTCGAATCAGGGCAAATCGGTTCCGATTACCATTCTCCGGGATCGCAAGCAGCAGATATTGACGCTAACAATCCAGCCGGCAAGCAAGAAACACGGATAAGGACTTTTCAGTCTAAGCTTCCTGAGCCAGTGGATGAAATAAAGGGCTTAGCAGCCTAACAACGAGAGGGTGCCATTCGGCACCCTTCTTTTTCAGCTCCCTGACCAAAACTCGCAGTCCCCTCCCCCTCTGTGATTCAATAAGAAGGATGTCTCAAGGGCGGAAACAGACACTTCCCCGGCGCCTGAAAGCGGTGAGCCGCAAGATTCGCGAACTCGCGCTGGTTGGCCGAGCTTTGCTCTCGACAGGGCATCCTGTCATGGCACAGATTGTGCCGATGCGCTTCTGCAATCTTTCCTGCGCCTACTGTAATGAGTACGACAAGGTATCGGAACCGGTCCCTCTCGATGAGATGCTTCGCCGCATCGACCATCTGGCTCGTTTAGGCACCAGCATCATCACTATTTCCGGTGGTGAGCCACTTACCCACCCGGACCTGGACCAGATCATCGAGCGGATGCGTCATCACGGCGTTATGGCCGGAATGATCACCAATGGCTATCTGCTCAATATCGAACGCATCCATCGGCTAAATCGGGCTGGGCTGGACCATATGCAGATCTCGATCGACAACGTAAATCCTGACGAGATCTCCAAGAAAAGCCTTAAGGTTCTCGACAAAAAGCTTCAGATGCTGGCAGAACACGCCGACTTCCACGTCAATATCAACTCCGTGGTCGGTGGTGGCATCAAGAACCCCGACGATGCGCTGACTGTTGGCAAACGTGCGCTGGAGTTGGGATTTACCTCGACGATTGGCATCATCCACGATGGAGACGGACAGCTCAAGCCTCTTCAGGACAGAGAGCGTGAGGTGTATTTCGCCATGCGCGGCATGAAGAAGAAGAATTATTCGCGCTTCAATAAGTTCCAGGTAGCTATCGCAGAGGGACGCCCCAATGACTGGCGCTGCCGCGCCGGTTCCCGCTATCTCTACATCTGCGAAAACGGCTTGGTTCATTACTGCTCGCAACAACGCGGATGGCCTGGAGTTCCACTGGCCGAGTACACAAAAGAAGACGTCAAGAGAGAATTCCTGACGGAAAAGACCTGCGCTCCCAACTGTACGATCTCCTGTGTTCATCAGATATCGCATATCGACCACTGGAGAGCACCACAGAAGAATCGAGTAAGTCCCGGAGGACATGCACCGGAAGACTCACCCGAACTAGTCAATATTCAGATCTAAATATCACACATCATGAAATAGAAAGAGCTCGCATTCAGCGAGCTCTTTCTATTTCATCAGCTTGCACTTACTTATGTGCAGAAGCAGCAGGCTTGGTTGACGCTAATGCTTCATCGATAATCTCGTAGAGTCTGGAACGATCGAGAACCTCGACAAAAGGCTTTGTATTAGTCTTATTCGTCACAATCCAAATCGTCGGGGTGTGCTCTATTCCAATCCTTTGCCCCAGCGCATAGTCTGCCTTTACCAAAGCCGCAAACTTACCTTGAGGATCAATGACAAAGGGCAATTGCAGCTTATGCTGAGCAGCAAATTTTTCGGTAAAGCTGCGCAGCTCGGCCTGTGAGTGGAAAGACTGCTGGTTAGCAAAGACCGAGTCCCTATACTCATCACCGATCTTCTTCCCCTTGGTGTCGAACCAGCGGGCATTCACCGCAGCGTCAAAGCTCCAGATGTGGAAAGGCAGAGGAAAATCATGCCGGATCCACGGAATGTGGTACTTCTCCGCAGCCTCTTTCAGAACAGGATTGGCGCGAGCGCAGTCCGGACATTCCATGTCCTCGAACTCATAAATCGCAACCCGTGCTCCAGCAGGAGGCTTCAACGGGGTTGTATCCATAACCTTGGTGGTTGGATCGGAAAACTGTGCATGAGCCAAGCTGGCAGCAATCGCTAGAATTGCCATAGGGAGAAAGCGGCGGAAACCGGCGAAAAAAGGCATGTTGATCTGTTTTTTCCCTCAATCTGATTGTAACCGGAGCTTACAATCCGGAAAATCCAGAGTTGCCGGGCAATTAGTGCCGATGTTTATTGCTCTTGACCCACTGTTTCCATTTGTAGTCAGCAAACAGCGATCCAGCGATAACAAGCACGGCGAAAACAATCAGAAGTAGCTTCATCTGCTGCCATTATGGTGCAGTTGTTCTATCGGCGCCAACCTCGTAGAGAAAGATGTGTCGGGCCCCATTGAGCCCTTAGCTTCCCACGTGATAGCATCCCTGATCTTATAGAAGCCAGGTTAAAAGGGTGTGAAAACTCTTGACCTGTCAGGATTGGTGCCCAGATGGATGCAGCGGGCTCCAAAACGGTGAAGCCGGTTTCTTTAGATCGGCACCAAGGATGCCAAGAGCATCGCTCTCCTGATATCCCTGTGCTTCCGACGCGTCCCCTTATGGGATCGCCCTCTCCTTGCAAAACACGCATTTCCAGCGTTGGCTCAAAAAGTTCTTTTTTGATTTCTACGATCATCGATTCCCTCGTTCTCTCCCTTCCAGAGAGAGAACGAGGGAGGAACGTTTCCACAAGCGAAAAGGAGAACAACCATGAAAACCTACCAGGGAAGTGAGATCCGCAACGTAGCTGTAGTGGGGCATGCGCACAGTGGGAAAACCACATTAATTTCCGCTCTGCTGCATGCCGCAAAGATGACCGACAAGATGGGACACGTTGAGGATGGCTCTGCGGTTACCGCCTACGACGAAGAAGAAGTAGCCAGACGGACAACCATGCAGAATGCCGTCGCTTTTGCCGAATGGCAAGGCGCGAAAATCAATTTTCTGGATACTCCGGGCTTCCATATGTTTACCCACGAAGCTCGCGCTGCAATGTTGCCGGTGGAATCGGCTGTTGTGGTTGTCAATGCCCAATCGGGAGTGGAAACCGTTACCGAAAAGGTCTGGAAATACGCAGAGGAGTTCGATCTTCCTCGCGTTGTAGTCATCAATCAACTGGATCATCCCAAGGCCGATAGCGGCACAGGCCGCGAGGCCATGCTGGAAGACATGCGGGAGCGCTGGGGACGCCAGCTGGTGCCCGTGCAGCTGCCGATAGTCGATGCATCCGGCTTCCACGGCGTGGTTGACCTGGTCACCATGGAAGCCTTTTTCTACACACCGGATGGCGATGGCCGCGGCAAGATCGGGGAGATCCCAGGACCGCTCCATGCCTCGGCACAAGCAGCACACGAAGCGCTGGTAGAACTCGTCGCCGAAGGGAAAGACGACCTCATGGAAGAGTTCTTCCGTGAAGGCACAATTCCGGAGCAGCACCTGATTACAGCCCTACACGAAGCAATCCGCGAAGACCGCATCTTCCCGGTGCTCTACACGAGTGGAGGCAGAAACGTCGCTACCGACCATCTGCTGGACTTCCTGAAGGTTTATGCTCCTACGCCCGTCGAACGGGAACCCGTTGCAGCCCGTGCCATGAAACAAGCTGTAGCAGTCGCGGCAAACGGGCATACAGGGGAAACTCGCGATGAGATGATCCTGCGTAAAGTTAATGATCAGCAACCTCTCGCTCTCTATGTTTTTAAGACCATGTCCGATCCCTTTGCAGGAAGGATTTCTTTCTTCAAAGTGATTAGCGGTGTGGTGAAGAACGAAGCAACGATCGAAAACTACACGCGCAAGGATCAGGAAAAGATCTCTCACCTCAGCGTGATGCAGGGTCGTAAAGCCGTCGAGGTGGCAGAACTACATGCCGGAGACATCGGAGCAGTAGCCAAACTCCGGGTAACGCTGACCGGAGACACACTAGGAGCAAAGGGACAGGACATCTTCCTGGAACCCTTGGCCCTGCCCGAGCCGGCGATGACCTATGCCATCGAGCCCAAGACTCGCGCCGATGAAGACAAGCTGGCACCAGCTATCCACAAGCTGATGGAGGAAGACCTGCTTCTCCGTTTCTACCGGGACAGTCAGACCAACGAATTCCTCCTGGCAGGCGCAGGCCAGCCCCATATTGAATCGGTCGTCTCCAAATTGAAGAAGCGCTACCACACCGAAGTCACCCTTAAGGCACCTAAGGTTCCGTATCGCGAGACAATCCGGGGCAAAGCAGAGGCCCAGGGCAGACACAAAAAGCAAAGTGGCGGGCACGGACAATTCGGAGATTGCAAGATCAAGATGGAGCCTTTACCCCGCGGTGGTGGCTTCCAGTTCGTAAACGACATCTTTGGAGGTGCCATCCCCAAGGGATTCATCCCTGCCGTAGAAAAAGGCATTCAGGAATCGGCAGCCAGAGGCTTCCTGGCGGGCTATCCGGTCGTCGATTTCAAAGTCATACTCTTCGACGGCAGCTATCACGACGTCGATTCGAACGAAATGTCCTTCAAAATGGCAGGTCGCCTGGCCTTCCGGAAGTGCATGGAACAGGCCAAGCCGGTCCTTCTGGAGCCGATCATGAAGGTTGAAATTGAGGCTCCCGATGAGTTTGCCGGTGCCTTGATGGGGGACCTGAATGGACGGCGTGGCCGTGTCCAGGGGATGGACAGCCATGGCAAACACACGGTAGTCAGAGCTGAAGTGCCAATGGCAGAAATGTTGACTTATGGAACTACGCTTACTTCTCTGACCCAAGGCCGAGGAACTTTCCGGATGGAAATGAACCACTACGATATCGTTCCGCAGCTGGTGGCCGAGAAGATCCTGGCAACGGCAAAACGGCCGATCGAAGAGGAGGAGGAATAAGAACTCACCTCCTAACCATTAGAAAAAGCCTGGTTATCGGATCCGATGACCGGGCTTTTTCTTTGTCTAGAGATAAAAGCCGAAATTGTCTTAATCGCTGCCGGAGGCTCGCAAGGGGGCCGAAGGTTCGGGCATAGGAATTACTCCGCCTTCGTTGGGAGAGGAGGTCTCGTGTTCCCCTCCGTGTGGAACAAAATCTGTTCCGGAAGCCCTTGCACCCTCCATTGATGGCGACACTATTGCTCTCGGTCCCATATTCAATGGCAGGAAGATCGAAAAGATGGTTCCATGCTTTTCCGGTCGAGTCGACGAGTGTAGCCATAGGTGGCCGCCATACCTCTTGATAATCGATTGCGTTACCCAGAGGCCCAGACCCGTTCCCCTCTCCCCTTTAGTGGTAAAGAAAGGCTCTCCTAAGCGACGGCGTATCACCGGATCGATGCCCGACCCTGTATCGCCGATGGATACCCTAAGGCCGAAGATTTCTTCATCGGACCACAATCGCGACTTCCGCAAACGAAGCAACAGGCGTCCGCCAACTTCCGACGCTTCAATCGCATTCGAGATCAAGTTGGAGAAGACTTGGCGAATCTCGCCGGGAAAAACGACGACCTCCTCATCATCCACGTACTGGCGGACGATTTCGATATGTTTGTCGATCAACCGGCGTGCATATAAAACCAGGACCTCTTCCAGGAGGCTGGATAGTCTGAGGCGAACCGGTGCCGCAGTCTCGCGATAAAAGCTCAATGTCTGGCGGCTAATCTGCACCACCCGCTGTAATTCTCCTTGCGCAAGCTCCAAATATCTTCGGACGTTGTCCGAGAGCCCCGGTTCCGCGCCGATCAGATACAGGAGATTCGTGATGGCGGTCAGTGGGTTATTGATCTCGTGGGCAATTGAGGCTGTCAAACGCCCAATCGTGATCATTTTCTGGTTTTCCCGCATAGCGTCCGCAGCACGCCTTACCTCATACCTCAGGCGAGCAGCCGTATTATCCGCGTCGTGTTCCCTCAAAGTATGTTCCAAAACGGCAGGTAGCCGATCGAGCTGGGAGGAGCGCAGATAATCGCTGGCACCTTCCCGGATGGTCCGAACTGCTGTGTCCCGAGTCTTCTCGCCACCAAGAACGATTACGGAAACGGCCGGATTATGGGTGCGTGAAAACTCCAGTAGCTCCGAAAGCGGTAGATCCCAAAGTCCTTCTTCCCCACTCAAAACCACATTGGGTTGACGAGTCTTCAGCGCCGTCAAAAGCTCGTCTTTGCCCGTTATCTCCTGCAAATAGGCGTGGATAGCTGCACGCCGCATCGCGCATCGTACCGCGTGTGCAGTTACAACGTGGTTCTGTAAAAGAAAAATACAGGGCAGGGAAAAAGTCATAAACGGGTGCTACTCGCCGCTCATGCCGCCTCACATGAGCATGCTCGGTATTGGTCGTAGGAAGAGAGCTACCGAACCTTACGCTAAGATACGATGGCAGCTATAGAGACTCTGTTGCCAACTGGCATGCAAAGCACAGGAAATCTCTACGTTTAAATATCAGAAAATAGAGTGGAATAGACTCATTCTGTGTGATGCACCCCGAACCTCTCAGTTTTTGGCAACTTGTGGGCTGCAAAATGATCTAACAGACTGAGCCTTCAAAGGGAACCGAATCAGATGATAGGAAGTAGTCGCGCCATTTGGTGCATAGCAGGAATTCTGGCTTTGACCACTGGCTTGAGCACCGCACAAACCTCCAACCCGACTTCTGTCACGAACCCCTATTACGGAAGCGTGAATACCCTTCCGGCCACAAGTGACGCCCGGAAACTGTCACTCGATGACGCTGTCCGGCTTGGTTTGGAACACAATCTGGCGCTCACCCTGGCGCAGGAAAATGAAAAGTCCGTCGATGCTCAGTATTTATCGGCTTTTCAGGCACTGCTGCCTAAAGTAACGGCTTCAGCTTCAACCGGGGTCCACCAGTACAATCTGGAGTCCCAGGGATTCACTCCATCACTGATTCAGGAATTTGCCAGAGTTCTTCACCTCAGCGGGATGTCAAACGTCTCGCTGGTTCCCACCGTCGATGTCACAACTGCACAAGTAAATGTGCAGCAATCCTTCTTCAGCCTTTCCGCCTACGATCTGTGGCGCGGAGCCAAGGTTTACAAGAAAGCTGCGGCCTACAATACCCAATCCGCTCGCGGACTGGTAGTTTTAAACGTCGGAACAGCGTATTTACAGGCTATTGCAGCATCGGCCCAATTGGATTACGCCCGGGAACTGCTCCGTGCCGACGAGGTCTTGTTAAAACAGGCAGTTGCGGAGCACCAAGCCGGAACCGCTGCCAATCTGGACGAACTGCGTGCGCGAGTACAGTACCAGACACAGCAACAAAAGGTCATTGCTGCTGAAAATGCTTTCGAAAAGAGCAAGATTCTGATCAATCGCGAGATTGGTTTTGCGCCCGAGCAGAAGATCATACTTTCCGACGCGGCTCCATACAGCGATCTGGAACCAATGACACTGGAACAGGCTAAACAAATGGCCTACGAGAATCGCCAGGACTACCAGGCTATGAAATCGCAGGTAAGGACGGCAGAGCTGATTGTTCAGTCAGCAAAACACGAACGCCTGCCGACTCTCAGTGTCAATGGCAATTACGGCCTTACCGGTGTTACCCAGGGGATGTATCACGGCACGACCAATATCGTTGGAAGCCTGAATATTCCTATCTTCCGGGAAGCAAAATTCCGTGGTGATCGCGACGTTGCCGATGCACAGCTTCAAAATCTGCGCCAGCAGGCAGGCGATCTGCGTGGACAAATCGATGCGCAGATCCGTGACAGCTTCCTCGATGTGCAAACTGCACAAGAATTGGTTCGTGTATCGCGTAGCAATGTCAATCTGGCGACCAAAGCCCTGCAAGACGAATCCGATCGCTTCACCGCCGGTATAGATGACAACCTGCCACTCGTTCAGGCACAGGCAAGTTTGTCCAACGCACAGACTCAGCTGGTTCAAAGTCTGTACCGCTTCAACCAGGCGAAGCTGCAACTGGCTCGGAATCTGGGGATCGTCGATACCCAGTACAAGCAATATCTCGGAAAATAGTTGCTCCGACCTTCTTCTCTGAACTACGCTTCCCCTCGGAGAAAAGTGAATCCCGTTTTCCGCTCGGAGTAGTTTTTCCCGCCTTGTCATACACCTTTAACAGGTGGAAAGGCCATTCGCAGTCAACGCCAGAAACTCTACAGCGAACAGGAAAACGCCGTAAGATAAGGCAATGGAAGACCCTTCAAAAGAGTTCTCGCGGCTGCGTCGCTTGCCGCCGTACGTCTTCAACATCACCGGCGAAATGAAGGCCTCGGCCAGAAGACGTGGTGAAGACATCATCGACTTCAGCATGGGAAACCCGGATGGCCCAACGCCTCCAGCCATCGTAGAGAAGATGATTGAAGCGGCGCGCAAGCAACGTACGCACCGCTACTCGCTCTCTCGAGGAATTCCCCGCCTCAGAAAGGCAATCTGTAACTGGTACCAGACCCGTTACGCGGTAGAGCTCGATCCCGAGAGCGAAGCAATTGTTACCATCGGCTCCAAGGAAGGCATTGCCCACCTCTGTCTGGCCACTCTGGACACACGTGACACGGTGCTGGTGCCAAATCCAAGCTATCCCATTCACATCTACGGTCCGGTAATCGCTGGAGCCGATGTTCTGAGCGTACCTATCCACGATAAGGAACAATTTCTCGCCGATGTCGAGAGCTTGATTCCGCGCATGGTTCCAAAACCGAAGATTCTCATCGTCAACTTTCCATCCAATCCCACAACGGAATGTGTCGATCTGCCATTCCTGACGCGTCTGGTGGAGCTGGCAAGAGAATTCGGAGTCTACCTCGTACACGACTTTGCGTATGCGGACATCGTCTTCGACGGATATAAAGCGCCCAGCATCATGCAGGTACCTGGCGCAAAGGACATCGCGGTAGAGTTCTTTACGCTCTCAAAGAGCTACAACATGCCGGGATGGCGCGTCGGATTCATGGTTGGGAATCAACATCTGGTCGCCGCGCTGGGGAGAATTAAGAGCTACTTTGATTACGGGACCTTCACCCCGATTCAGGTAGCATCCATCGTCGCGTTGGAAGGCCCGCAAGACTGTGTTACCGAAATATGCGAAACCTATCGCAGCCGCCGGGATGTTCTGGTTCAAGGACTGAACAAGCTAGGCTGGGAGGTTCCCCTACCGATGGCAACCATGTTTGTCTGGGCACAAATTCCCGAAGCTTACCGCAAGATGGGCTCTATTGAATTTTCGAAGAAGCTCTTGAGCGAGGCCAAACTGGCCGTCAGCCCGGGTATCGGTTTCGGAGAACATGGAGACGGTCACGTACGTTTTTCCTTAATCGAAAATGAAGAACGCACACGACAGGCTCTACGCTGCATCAAGCAGATGTTCCAGAAGGACGGACTTCTTTAGCATCTATGGAGTTGGTGACCTCCTCACCAACTCCATTTCTTCATGCTTCAATCGGTCGTTTCTTTTTCATCGGCCAGTCTCGCCATCCGAAGAGAGCAATCATCAGGCTCATCAGTTGAACTGCCACAACTAAAATTGCACACGCAGTCCATTTCCCCATCGACCAAAAGATACTTGGAACCACTCCTGCAGCAGTACCGCCCAGATAGTAACAACAGAGATAGAGCCCAACGGCAGAAACGCGCCCGCCTTCCGGAGCAGCAACACGGATATAGCTACTGGCAGTCGCTTGCGAAATAAAGACGCCGGTGCAAACCATTGCCAAGCCGAGAATCACAATTACCACCGAATGGAAGAGCGTGAGCAGGACTCCCGCCATCGATACAGAAACAGCGCATAGAATTCCGGGCAGAAGCCCAGTCCGGGATATGACATAACCCGCAGCTGGAGAGACAAATACCCCGACTGCATACACCAGGAAGAGATAGCTAAGTGCCACCATGGACAGGTGGAAGGGCGGATCTGCCAGATAGAAAGTGATGTAGCTAAAAACAGCCACCAAAGAAAACAAGACATTAAAGCCAACAGCATAGGTGGCAAGGAGTCGAGGATTTTTCAAATGATCTCTTACTTGCCGGAATTGCGCCGAGAGGGATGGACCACCGCCTTTGTTTCCACTCATCCGCTCCTTGGGCAGATAGCGTGCGACGAAAGCTGCGCCGATCAATGCTATTCCACCAAGCAGAGCGAAGCTCCAGCGCCAGCCAAATCTATCGGCGACGAGCCCGCTGAATATCCTTCCCATCAATCCGCCAGCCGCCGTACCGCTGACATAAACACTCATGATGAAAGCAACTCGTTCAGGGGGAAACTCTTCGGTGATATATGCCATCACAATGGCAAAGATCCCCGGCATGATCAAACCTTGCAGAAAACGCCAAAAGATGATGGCATGCAATCCCGATGCAGTTGCTGTCAGCATAGTGGGAATACTTTGCGCTAGGATGGAAGCCACGATGACGCGCTTGCGACTATATCCCTCGGCGAGAGCACCGATCACAGGAGCAGAGAGAGCTACTCCGAGGGTCGTTGCTGAAACCGTGAGCCCAACCGCTGCTTTTGATGCATGGAAAAGATGTGCAAACATTGGCAGCAATGGTTGCGTCGCATAAGTATTCAGGAATGCACAGATTCCACAGAAACCTATGGTGAGAATCAGAGAAACCGGCAGGGGACGCGAGGCTGTATGCAAGTCTGCTGCGTCTATATTGGAAGTGTCTTCAAGTTCTACAGGTCGTTCCACAGTCTATGGTAACGACATCTGTACCGGAAAATCGACGAGAATTTTTGGTCAAAAGGGACAATAATTGCATTATGCGATGCTGGAGAGGTGTGCCTGTAGACAAGACTCCCCTTCTGAACAAGCCCATATTTACAGGCAATCCATATCGATAAGGTAGTATGTCCGAGAAACCTTCCAGTACAGGAACCGCCGCTTTTCGCTTTAGAGACTTCCGTCGCTATCAGCTTGCCCGCATCATGGTCATCATCGGAGCGGAAGCGCAGGCAGTAGCTGTAGCTTGGCAGGTCTATGAGATTACACACAGAGCACTGGACCTGGGATATACCGGGCTTATTCTTTTTCTTCCCGGGTTGTTCTTCATGCTGCCTTCCGGACACGTGGCAGACCGTTACGACCGACGCCTTGTAATCATGACCTGCTACTCTCTGCAGGCCTTATGCACTCTGGCACTCTTCCTCTTTGCCTGGCATGGAATACACAAGGTCTGGCCTATTTATGTCGTTCTGTTCATGGTTGGTTGCGGACGAGCCTTCAGCGGCCCGGCCAGTACTGCTCTTATTCCCCATCTCATTCCAGAGGACCACTTTGTCAACGCTGTGACCTGGGGAGCGACAATCTTTCAGATTGCCAACATCACCGGACCTGCGCTGGGAGGAGTTCTCTACACATTACCCCTCACATCTCGGCTTCATGGCGCCGGTTTTGTCTTTCTCTTCTCGCTGGCCACTTTGATTTGGTTTCTGGTGTTGATTGGTTCGCTTCATGTTCGTCCCGGACGCATGGAGCATAAGGATACTTCTATCGAAGTCCTTCTCGCAGGCTTTCGCTATGTACTACGATCCCGGCTTCTGCTGGGCTCGATTACGCTTGACCTCTTTGTCGTCCTGCTGGGAGGAGCAGTCGCGCTGATGCCGATCTTTGCGCGAGAAATCCTTCATACCGGCCCCCAAGGACTGGGTTGGTTGAGAGCAGCACCTGCCGCGGGAGCACTCATCGTTTCTTTAATGTTGACTTGGAGACCATTGCAAAGAGGAGCAGGCAAGAAGATGTTTTTCTGTGTCGCGCTCTTCGGTACGGCAACCATTGTCTTCGGACTTTCCAAGAATCTCCTTTTGAGCCTTGCGGCGCTGGTATTGCTTGGCGCAGGCGACATGGTGAGCGTAGTAATCCGAGGATCGCTCCTCCAATTGGCTACACCTCCGGAAATGAGAGGCCGGGTTAGTGCTGTTAATTCTCTCTTTATCGGAGCATCAAACGAATTGGGAGAATTCGAAAGCGGAGCCACCGCTCAATGGCTTGGAGCTGTTCGTGCTGCTGTTTTGGGTGGCGTGGGAGCACTTCTAGTCACGGGCCTGTGGTGGGTTCTTTTTCCCAATTTAAGGAAAGTCGACACTCTTACCTCAAAGGCACTCATGCAAGCTCCCCCAGGTACCACAACCACAGAAGAGATTGCGCCCAGCACTCCATGATTTGCCAAAATTTCTGCAACTAACGAAACATCGTTGAATCGAAAGCTGTTCACACATCTTCTTTCTTGCGCTTCTTCTTATAAGCACAGCAAAATCATATTCAGCTGCATCTTTTCTTGAGAAGAACGTACAGCAGGCCTCACAATTCCCAGAGTCTGGATAGGAAAGCAAATGAAGAATTGGCAGAAGGTTGGCATTATCACCCTCTTAGTTTTACTCGTTGGAGGGATACGCCTTTATTTTGTGTGGCGTGCAAGAAATGCACCAGTAGTGGTTCATAAACAGGCTTATCAGGAATGGATTCCAACCAGCGATGAGGTTGTGCCAGTTCGCAAGATGTATATCGACGACATGAAGTCGGCTAAGGAACTGATAGGAAAACCCGTATGGATTAAAGCGGGATTTCAGTTACCTTATTTCTCCTATACGAATCATCGTATCGATTTCGCCCATAAGGCTGGAGTGCTTCCTAGCATTGAGAAGCTTGAGATCCGCGACGTCATGCAGCAATCGGTACCTTTCGGAGTGCAAGACCAGATTCCGCACGGGACCAAGCAGATCTTTGCAATCTTCGAAAAGGCCGGGGACAAGCAACAGTATGCGCTGCCCATAGGTTCGGCGAAGGCTTCCGATTTGACGTTCTATTGCGATGAGCTTTTTTACTACGACGATCCTCACTCCATGTATAAGCACTGGCCAAGCGACATCTGGCAAGCAGTCGATACCCATCAGGCGAAGAGCGGTATGAATGAACTACAAGTAACGATGGCGCTAGGGCATATGCAACAATCCGAATCCTCGGATTATGGCAATCGTACCGTTCACTACAACACCGATGGCAAGAAATGGGCAGTAAGTTTCTCGAAAGATAAAGCCACGTCGGTCACGAAGGAGTAGTAAGCAAGTAGAGGTTAAAAATGTTCTCCGATCATCGAAGTAAGAAAGTTGTTTTCGTATCGCATTGTTTGCTGAACCAGAATTCCATCTCTGACGGAACCGCCGACATGCCTAGCCAGTTCAGGGAAGTAATCGATCTTCTTATGGCTAATCATGTCGGAATCGTTCAGCTCCCTTGCCCTGAAATGCTCTGTCTGGGGTTGGATCGCCAGGATAAATACGGTGCGGAACGAAATGTCCTCGAGGAGAACACGAGGATTCGGAGTCTGATGGAACAAGAGCAGAACACCGATATTCTGAGGCGGAAAGCCCAAAAAGTGGTGTGCACGATTCGCGAATACAACAACTATGGATTCTCAATTATCGGTTTAATCGGCGTGAATCGATCTCCTAGTTGCGGAATAGATACGACTTCAATAAAAGGCGAAGAAAGGCCCGGCGCTGGAGTCTTCATGCAAATCATTGCCGAAGAACTTGCCAAAGAAAACCTCCACATGAAAACGATTGGCGTAAAAACCAGCAGAATTGAAGAATCGATTCATGCAGTACAAGAGCTTTGCAGGACCCTCCCACCAAGTTCATAAACGGAGCCCCCCAGGACACGTAATTTCCGTGTCCTGAGATGGATATATGACTCACCCACAGTTACTCTTTATTGCGGACCATCAACGCCATGGAGCGAGCTACTCACCTCTTCATGAGTAATCCAAGCTAAAGATTACTTTCTTGCACGTTCGGAAGCTTATCCTCAGCCAGTATTCCTCAGCCCTGCAGCAATTCCATTGATTGTTCCTGCAATAGCGCGATTAATAGCTTCCGAATCTTCTCCCGCGCGTTTACGGCGTAGTAAGTCGATTTGGATGAGGTGCATAGGATCGACATAAGGATTTCGCAAGCGAATCGAACGAGCTAATACAGGATTCGAGCCCAATAACTCTGTCTGTCCGGTCAACATCAGCACCGCGCGCTGTGTACGCAGAAACTCATCCTTCAGTTTTGCAAAGATCCGCTCGCGCATTGCTACATTCGGAACCAAAGTAGAGTAAAGTCTGGCAGTCCCGAGATCTGATTTTGCCAATGCTATCTCAACATTGCTGATCAGATCGATGAAGAGAGGAAACTCCTTGGCCATCGTCTCCAAAATCTCTCTTCCATCCGGCAGCGACATAAACTTCTCCATCGCATATCCGGCACCAAACCATCCGGGAACAACCAAGCGGCTTTGAGTCCAGCCAAAGACCCACGGAATTGCACGAAGATTCGCAAAGCTGGCAGAATTCTTGCGACGCGCCGGACGCGAACCGATCTTTGCATGCTCCAGCTCTGAAACAGGAGTAGCTTGTTCAAAGTAGTCCAACACTTCAGGATCATCGATGATATTGCTTCGATAGAAAGTGAAGGATAACTGAGAGAGGCGGTCAAAAGCCGACTCCCACTCCGGTTTAAGAATTCCAGTTCTATGTCCCTGTGGATCGCGAGCATTCGGGCGCGCCAGTGCATCGAGCGAGGCCGCAATCATCAACTCCAGATTGCGAGCAGCGAGCACCACATCGCCGTATTTGAAATTCAAAACTTCGCCTTGCTCGGTAATCCGAATCTCTCCCTCAAAGGCTCCAACAGGTTGCGCATAGATCGAGCGATGTGTCGGACCGCCACCACGTCCCACAGTTCCACCCCGGCCATGAAAGAGACGCAAATGAACGCCGCACTCGCGCGCTACCTCATGAAGAGCACGGTGGGCACGGAAGATCTCCCAGGTACTGGTCAGCATGCTACCGTCCTTGGCTGAATCCGAATAGCCAAGCATGACTTCCTGCTTATACTTCCAAGACTTGAGTAGTGACTGATAGTCGGGAATCGTCCAGAGCTTGCGGCAAATCTCCGGAGCCGCACGTAAATCCTCAATCGATTCGAAGAGCGGCACAGGCAATAAGCCGGGGTCATTGCCGGAAGCCTCCACCCTGACGCCGCCGAGCCTTGCCAGACTTATAACGGCCAGGATGTCTTCGACACACGATGCTCCGCTGATAACGTACTGCCCAATTGCTTCCGGAGTACAGCTTTCCTTAACTTCGCTGACAACCCGGAAGGTCTCGAGAATATCTGCAGTTTCACGGGAAAGCTGTGGCGCTATTGCGCACTCTTTTGTATCTGTTGCAATCTCTTTTAGCGCAGCAGCGTGTAGACGAGCATGTTGACGGATATCAAGCGTATGCAGATGAAAGCCAAAGGTGCGCACCATGATAATCAGAGGATCTACCAGGGTACGAGCAATCCTCAGACCGCGATTACGCGCCAAACTATCGCGAAGGATATTGAGATCTGACAGGAACTCTCCGGAAGCACAGTAAGAAGGCAGAGCCGCAAGAGGAGAATCCTTTAATTGCGACATGGTGTATTGGGTTACAACCGGATAATCGGCACTCCGTGCTTCAGGAGAAGTAAGTGTGCGTTCCAGTCTAGCCCTCAAACAAATGAGGTAACGGCGATAGTATTCGAACTGGTAGCGCTGTCCAAATATCTGGCTCTCAGCCGTATTCAGACGGGCTATATATTCCTTCAGCCGTGTTTCCAGCTCCTTTGTATTCGATATCTGCTGCGCGGAGCTGGTCAATAGATCGATGATCGCTTGTACCTGTTGCTGGTAGTGGGTCAGCAGATGACCACGTGCCAGCCGAATCGCATCTCTCGTAACATCAGGTGTGACAAAAGGATTGCCGTCGCGATCTCCTCCAATCCAGGAGCCAAAGGAAAGTAATAGAGGAAGCTCACTAAATTCAACCTTCAGGTCATACTCATGGCACAGAGCTTCAGCAATTTCCTTATAGAGATCCGGAAGGGTCGCAAAGATGGAAACGTCGTAATAGTCGAGCCCCATCTTGATTTCATCGTAAACGGTAGGTCTGCGACTGCGTACCTCATCCGTTTGCCAAAGTGCCGTAATCTCCGCACGAACATCTTCTTCCAGTGTTTCCAGCTCATTGTCCGGAACAGGAATCCGGTCAAGAGACTCTAGAAACTCTCCGATGCGGCGGCGCTTAAAGAGCACCGAGCGGCGGGAGACTTCTGTCGGGTGTGCGGTAAAAACAGGAACAGCCACTATGCGGCTAAGCCAGTCGAAGGCCTCTTTTTGAGAGATGCCGACCCGCCTCATCTCTCGCAGCGTACCCCGGAAGGAACCACGCTGCGATGTCGACTCCCCTGCCAAATGCAGCGAGAGGCGGCGCCGTTTGCGATGATTTGTTTCTGCCAGATTGATCAGCTCGAAATAGAAGGCAAAAGCACGGGTGAGTGCGTGTGCCTTTTCGATTGGAAGAGCATGCACACGAGCCAGAGATTCCTGCATAAGCTTTTCAGCCTCTGCCGCATCGCCCTTTGCATGCGCTTCACGCCGCCGAATCGTCTTTGTGCGAAGATCCTCTTCTTGCTCGAAGAGCTCTTCTCCGGCCTGTTCTCGAAGAACCTGGCCTAACAACATACCAAGAGAACGAACATCCCGACGCAAAGGGGCTTCCTTCAGGTCGCCTGATCGTGCTTCTAATTCGGCTAGACGTTGTGACCAACTTTCCGGTTTCCACAGAAGCCCCATTCTTACCCTCTAACAATTTAGATTGATGAAATGTTGCTGGTGCTACACGGCTGATTGTTCTTCCAACTGAAGCATCAGATCTTCCCACTCCGCAGTCAAAGCCGCGTTTTGCTTGCGAAGATCTTCAAGCTGATCGACGAGACGTTGAGTCTCTTCTGCACTGACAAAGTTGCCTAATTGTTGTTCGGTTTGAGCGATCGCTGCCTCCATACGGGGAATCTCTTCCTCCACAAAGGCACAACGCTCCTGCATCTGACGAAGCTTGATGGGATTCAACCGGCGCACTTTTTCCTTCTCGCCGGAAGACTGCTCTCCTGCAGCCGGTTTTGCATCTTCTTTGACCGCCACTTCCTTGGCAACAGAAGCTGCCACAGCAGGAACCGCATCGCTTACCGTCCGGTCATTCTGCTTGCGGTAGAGGTAGTCTTCGTAGTTTCCGGGATACACATGCACGTGACCACCTTCAACCTCAAAGACGCGTGTCGCCAATCCGTCGATAAAGTAGCGGTCATGCGAAACGAAAATTACCGTTCCCGTAAAGTTGTGCACTGCCTCCAACAGAACGTCTTTAGCGCGCAGATCCAAGTGGTTGGTTGGCTCGTCCAGTAACAGGAAGTTCGCCGGGCTCACCAGAATACGGGCCAAAGCGTAGCGATTCCTCTCCCCTCCGGAAAGCACGCCTAGCGGTTTAAAAACATCGTCTCCGGAGAAGAGGAAGCATCCCAACAGACTACGTAGCTCTGTTTCGGGAACTCTTGGCGCGGTACGGCCGATATCGTCCAACATACGGGCATCGGGATCGAGCACCTTGTATTGGTCCTGCGCAAAGTACTCGGCGACCACGTTATGTCCTAGTCGCAAAGATCCTGCCGTAGGGGCTTCCGTCGCGGTAAGCAACCGAATCAGCGTTGACTTGCCGGCGCCGTTGGCTCCCACCAGAGCAATCCTGTCCCCCCGATCAATGGTGAAGCTCACATCTTCCAACACCTGTTTTTCACCATAGCTCTTGGCCAGATGCTGAACCTCAACAACCGTTCTTCCCGATGGAGGCGGTTGAGGAAAGGTGAAGTGGATAATCGGCTCTTCTTCCGGAATCTCGATGCGCTCGATCTTCTCAAGCTCTTTGATGCGGCTCTGAACCTGCTTGGCCTTTGTTGCCTGATAGCGAAAACGATTAATAAAAGATTCCAAATGGTCGATGTGCTCGCGCTGATTTCGGTAGGCAGCTTCGAGCTGAGCTTTTCGTTCGGTTTTTTGCTTCAGATATTGCTCGTAATTCCCGGAATAGACATGGAGTCCCTTGTTCCAGATCTCCACAATCTTATTCACAGTCACATCCAGGAAATAGCGATCGTGCGATATCAGGACAAAGCCATTTGGATAGGTTCGGAGGTACTCTTCCAGCCAGTTACGGGTTTCCAGGTCGAGATGATTCGTAGGCTCGTCCAGCAAGAGCAGGTTCGGCTTCTGCAATAGGAGCTTGGCCAGAGCAATACGCATCTGCCAGCCACCGGAAAATTCTTCCGTACGGCGAGACCAGTCTTCCTTTGTAAACCCCAATCCACTGAGAACCGCTCCAACCTGAGCATCTAGGGCATAACCATCATTTGCATGAAAACGTGCACCCAAAAGCGAATAACGCTCTGCGACAGCAGCATATTCGGAGCTTTCAGGATCGAGTTCCGCAAGAGAGGCCGCCAGAGCCTCCAATTCCCTTTCGATAGAACGCAATTCATCGAAAATAGAAAGACATTCCTCAAAAACCGTACGCCCGGAAAGAGACAGGCCATCCTGAGGCAAATAGCCAATAGACATGGCGCTCATCCTCTGGACGTTTCCGTAATCGAGCGAATCGATCCCGGCCAGGATCTTCATCAGGGTAGACTTACCCGTCCCGTTCGCACCGACCAACGCGGTGCGCTCAGAGGGAGTAATGAGCCAGTTCACCCCTTCAAACAAAAGACGGGGACCAAAACGCTTGCCTGCGGCAGAAAGCTGAAGCATAAGACAATTTCTATTTTCTCAGAGACGGACCGGAAGCGGTAATCCGGCTAAATTAAAGGAGTTCGAGAAAAGTCGTGCGTATCGCTCCCCCTTCGCCGGTGAAATCCGCCATATCGTCGCGGGAGGGGAAGATCAAAGGAGAGGAGGGTGCGGCAAATCTGCTTTTTCACACATAAAGTCTTTTCCCGTGTACAAACCTTGATCGTTCTAGCAAACTACTCACCAGCATTGATGGCTAAGGCCTCTACGCCCGCAATATTCTGCATCAGCTCAGGCGGTAATCCGTGCCTTTCCTGTATGTACTCAGGGCTGTTATAGGAAATCCAGGTTTGTCCTTCGCTATTTTCCGAGACCAGAATTTTCAAGGGCAGATCAATCGCACTAGAGGGAGCAACCTGCATCAGTGGCGTACCGGCCTTAGGATTGCCAAAGATCAGCAGCTTGGTTGGCAGCATTTTCATTCCAGCCTTTTCCGCTTCTCCGCTGTGATCAATAATGGCAAATAACGTTATTCCTTTCGCTCGCAGAATGCTCTCAAGTCTTTCCACTGTTTCATCGACAGAATAGCGACTGGGGCGGCGAAGAATTCCGCTATCTCTCTCAAGCATTAAGACCTCTCTGGAAAGTATTTAAGCTGCCGAGGTAGCAACGGCAGCAGCTATCGATTCTCGGACCTCTTCTGACAAGGGTGGAATCGCTCCGGGTTGAGAAGCGATCCAGGCTCCCCAGCGATTTCCCGCTTCGTTCAAAACAGCGAGGGGTGCATCTTGCAGATAATAATGCGTAAGAGCCGCTGCAAATGCATCTCCTGCGCCTATGGTATCGGCGATCTCGGTAGAGATTCCGGGATGGACGTGTTTCGCTTCCCGGTTGACAAGGATGCTTCCATATTTGCCCCGTGTAATCGCAATCAGATTTACAGGGAATTCCTCGAGCAGAACTCCTGCTCCCTTCAGCAGAGAATCTGTATCCCTTCCGGTAACAGACTGCAATCCGAGTAAATCGAGGATTACGGGAAGCTCCTCATCGTTCATCTTTACTATGCTTGCAAATTCTATTGATTCTTCAATCGTCTCGTCGCTATAGAAAGGCTCTCTAAGATTGACATCGAAGATCCTGACGCATTCAGGGAAGGTAGCAGCCAACAGAGACTGAATCGTGTCGCGAGAGGTATGTCCCCGTTGCGCGAGGCTTCCGTACCAAACGGCAGAAGCTCTCGACGCTAATCTCTGCCACTCATCTGTGTCCTCTAAAAAATCCCAAGCAACCGGCTGATGAATCACATAGCTCGGCTGACCATGCTGGAGCTCGACAGTAACAGTACTGGTTGCGTGAAAAGGATCGATCTGGATATGAGATAGATCGGCGGGAGTTGTTTCCAGTGCATTCAAGGCCTTCCGCCCTAGTTCGTCCCTGCCGACGCGGCTCAAGATTGCCGCATGATTTCCTAACCTGGAAGCCATGACAGCATAATTGGCTCCGGCCCCTCCAATCCGCGGGCCAGTAGGAAGCATATCCCAAAGTAGTTCGCCAATCGCCAGAATCAGCTTCGGTTCCGTCATCATTTTGCTCCGCAGATCGGTGTCGATTTCATGTGTTCCAATTGTCCCATCTGGAGGTAAACTCCGTTCGTCCAGCCGAAGCCGACCACATTCTGTTTATATCCGGCACTAACTGTAATCTCTGATGAGCTGCTTACGACGTTATACTTCTCGCGAATTGTTTGATCGTGAGCATAACCGGCTTCCACGGTATGACGAAAACTCTTCGCTATCGCTAAAGCATCCTGACTATAGCCATACTGAAATAGCCCCAGATCTGTCAGCCAGTTTACCGGAGCCCATCCATAAGGAGCATCCCATTGTGTTCCAGAGGCTGTTGTGCTCATCGCCAGACCACCGGGTTGCTGGAATAACTTCAAGTTCTTCTCAACGGCTGCTGCCTGGGTACAGTCCGCAACGCCAGCCCATAATGGATAAAAAGTCGTGGCATATTGATAGTCGGAGGGTTGAGCCAGACTGTAATCATAATCAAAATACATTCCGCTTTCAGGATGCCATAAATACTTATTGATAGCCTGTTTACGTTGTTCCGCTCGCTGATCCCACTCTTTCGCTTCGGACTCCAGAGAGAGAATCCGCGCAAAATTGGCCATATCCCGCTCGTATTTGTAAAGCAAGCTATTCAGCCCTACATCGGCAAAATGATGGGTCGATCCGCTGAAAGGTCCATGGCGAAAGCTTACATCGAAGCCGGACTCTCGCATGGCCCGGTCACCCCGATAAAAATCCTTCGTAAGTCGATGCCCCTGAACATGTGCGGCTGCACATACGGCAGAAAGACGAACATCGCAACTTGTTTGCGAAAGCTTAGCGGTTTCTTCGCGAGAAGGATTATCTGGCGCATCCAACAAATACGACGTCTTCTTTTCCGGATGAGCCAAAAGCCAACGGATCACGTCAGGATAGTAGGTGCTGTCGTCGGCCATCTCCGGAACAGGACCTTCTCCTATGTCGTAATAGCGCGCTAGCCCTGTGTCTCCGGCACGATGGATATCACTGGTCCAAAGCGCATAGTCTCGCTTCGCATAGCCATAGGCCCGGCTTAGCCATTCGCGTGCAGAGTCGGCCGATGCCTTTCCGTTACTCCCGGCTAAGGTATCTTCGTATACCGCACGAATCATTGAACTCAGAAAAGGAGGCTGGGAACGGGTGAAATAGTATGTACGATTTGCATTCAGAATGCCGCCGTAATGGTCGATCTCGAAGAAGAAGTTCTCTACTATGCCTTTTGCCAGAGGCAAACGGTGATCGGCAATTAGTCCAAGAAGAATAAAGTAGCTGTCCCAGCCATACATCTCATTAAAACGTCCGCCAGGAACAACGTACGGATTGGGCAAATAGAGCAGGCCGTGGACCGGGATCTCTGATTCACGTATATCGCCAAAAGAGTTAATTACCTTGGGAAGCCTCTGAACTCTGATCGTACATTCGTCCATTACCGTTGCCACCTCCTTAGGAAGAGGCAAGTCTTTGGGCAGATATAGAATCGGCGCGGTCGTGAGCTTGGGGTCGATAAGCGACGAGCATTTCGTCATCGATCTGGTGAGAGTATCCCATGCATTATGGACATATGCTTCTATGGAAGGCTGGTCTGCGGCCTGGACCATCGACGGTGCGGGATTTTGCCCATTGACACTTACGGAAATAACTAACGCACAGGTGGCCACTAAAGTGTGGAATCTCATGAGAATATGCTCTCCGAGCCTCATGCTATACCGTTTTCCCATCTTGGTGGCTCTATCCAACACAAAATGAACAATGAGCCTCTAAGAAAGAGTTAAACGTATCTCTTCGGACTCAGAAAATTGTCGGGAAGGTTGCACTGCGTGGCGGATGAAACAGCTCTTGAACAAGGAAACAAAACGAAGAAGAGAAGGAGACATCCGTTCTTATTCTGGACTCTGACAATTCTTCTTCTCTTCGCAATCAGTTTGATTATAGGAATCGAGATTGTTTTACATCGAGCTGAGCCGATTCTGAAGGCTCGTGTTATCGACACTCTTTCTACCCGATTCCATAGCCGGGTTGAGATGGATACATTTCATGTCTCCATCTGGAAAGGGGTTGAGGTTCGAGGGGGAGGGCTAAAGCTTTACCCTTATGCGCTCAGCTCTTCTGGCCCACTTATTGCTCTAGAGAATTTTGCCTTCCGGACAACTTGGCAGAACCTGCTGCGAACCCCGATGCATGTTGGACATGTAGATATAAATGGGTTATCTATCCACCTGCCGCCCAAAGAAGAACGCAAGAACGTCCCGAAGCTCGGCAATAAGAATGGACGCATCCATATCTTTGTCGACGAAATCGACTGCAACGGTGCGTCTCTGGTACTGGGGACGAACAAACCTGGAAAGGTTCCCCTGGACTTCGCTATCGGATCGCTGCGCTTGCGCTCCATCGGTTCCGGGCAGCCCCTGCAATTCGATGCAACGCTGAAAAATCCTAAGCCCATTGGAGATATTCACTCCGTTGGAGAATTCGGGCCATGGAATGCCGACAGCCCCGGAGATTCAGCAGTAGAAGGCGTCTACAGTTTTAGAAACGCCAATCTCGGTTCTTTGAAAGGCATCGGGGGCATCCTTTCTTCCGATGGAAAATATGCCGGAACATTGGACAACATTGTTGTGGACGGAGAAACTGACACCCCTGACTTTCGCATCACTACCAGTGGTCATCCAGTCCCTTTGCATACAAAATTCCACGCCATTGTCGATGGAACCAGCGGAGATACATATCTTCAGCCCGTCGATGCCACTCTTCTTCACTCGCATATTCTGGCCAAAGGAAAAGTGGTTCGTGTTCCCGGAGTCAAAGGCCACCACGTTGTTCTGGATGTAGTTGTCGACCCCGCACGCATGGAAGACATGCTCCGCTTAGGAGTCAAAACAGATCCGCCCGTGATGACCGGGTCGATGCGTATGAAGACGAAATTCGATCTTCCTCCCGGCGACATTGAAGTTCCGAACCGCCTACGACTGCAGGGCAATTTCGCTGTCTCAGGAGCACACTTCACAAACGACAAGATCCAGAGCAAAGTTGACCAACTAAGCCTGCGCAGTCAGGGCAAGCTGAAAGAAGCTAAAGACGATACCCCCGACAACATCCGGTCGGATATGCGCGGAGACTTCGCACTTAGCAACGGGAAACTAACCATCGCAAATCTCAAATACGATGTCCCTGGAGCCGATATTGGTCTGGACGGCATTTATAGCCTCGATGGAAATGAATTCGACTTTCATGGACGTGCACGACTGAAAGCGACAGTGTCGCAGATTGTCGGAGGATGGAAGGGTGCCCTGCTAAAACCGGTAGATCCGTTCTTTAAGAAAAACGGGGCGGGAACAGATGTTCCGATCAAGGTTACAGGAACTCGCTCCGAGCCTCATTTTGGCTTGGATTTCGGGCACAAGGATCTATCGGATGCCGCTCCGGATCTGAAAAATAAGATGAAAGATAGCGCCCCGGTAAGTGCGCCTCGGAAATGAAGCAGCGAGTTAAGGTATTCAGGAATACGCGGAAAGAAAAGGGTCCCTAAATAGGGAGAAGCAGCTGCCGCTACACCGCAGCCCGCTGCAGTTCCGGATGCAACATCTGAGCATAGTGGGCATAGACACCATCAAAAACGGAATCCCACGAAGCTGTCATGGCAAACTCTCTTGCCGCTGCTTTCATGGCTACATATCGTGCTTGATTCGATAAGAGATCAGCTATGGCGGATGAAAACTCTTCGTCGTTTGCTATGGCCCCGGTAACTCCTTCTTTTACGATGTAACGCGGCCCCCCGTCTGGAGTTACGATTGCAGGCACACCGGATGCCAGCGCCTCCAGGACCACATTTCCGAAGGTATCCGTATGAGAAGGAAAAACAAAAAGGTCCATGTTGGCATAGGCACGTGCAAGCTTTTCTCCCCGTAGAACACCTGTAAATTCCGCATTCGGCAGGTGTTCGCGCAGCCAGCCTTCTTCGGCACCGTGGCCTACAATCAGGAAATGAAAGTTGCCGATTCCCCGGGCATGAAGCTCTTGCTGAATCGTCGCCAATAAAGTTACATTCTTTTCAATAGAGAGTCTGCCGACAAATCCCAGGATGAATTTGTCGTTCTTCTCCAACCGGTCACGATGCGCGGGTGAAAACTCTACTGTATCCACTCCACGAGGCATCAGGAAACACGGTCTCTCGGTGACCTCTTGTAAAAGTGAGCACAGCTCCTGATTGGGAGCAAAAAGTATGCGGGCCAATCGATAGAAGCGTGCAGTCGCCTGTAAAGTGAGCGCTTCTATCCGCTTTCCAGCCTTCGCTGATTGTTCTTGCGGCAGGTGACGCAAGAACCAGTTAGAACGGCGCGCAGCGTATTCATGCACATTGGTATGCCAGGAGGCCACCAGTGGCAATTGCAACTGATAAGCCAAGACCGCACCTAACATACCAATCTCGCTAGGGCCGGTAATGTGCAGAATATCTGGCCGGAACTCTCGCAGAGTCTTTATGATCAGCGGGCCATGTCGTACGAAAGCGGGATCGAAGCGGAGATCTTTTTCCAGCGCAAAGGACAGGAAGCCTCTCGGCAATTCGAGTGTTGCTAATTCCCCTTCCGAAAGAAATGGTTCCGGCCTCTGCCCGGCTCGTACACAGAGAAAGGGCAATTGATGACGGCGGGCATAGGCCTCGAATTGTCGGCTCGTGTGGGCAACTCCGTTGATCTCATGAAACGAGTCAGGGAATAACGCCACACGTGGAATCCAGGATCCCATCGGAGGGAATGTGTCCTTAACTAACTACTCGGAGAGGGGAAAGCTCTTGCTTAAAAAGCCTCGTGCTCTCCGAGTGTGAAGCGTAGTTGATGTGAATCACTCCAAGCAAAACGCAAGCTGCTGGAAACCGGCTGGCGTCCCATGAGACGAACAAGGGAAACAGCATAACGCAACAGGCGAGGAGCCTCCCCAGCCACCCACAACTCGCGTAGTGAACGAATCGTACCACTGGCGTCAGGATGATAGACACGCTCATCCCAATAGCGGGAGCCTTGCGGAAATTCCGGATAATTACGAATTGCATCCAGAGTCGACTGTAGAAGGCGATGCTTCCAGGGCTCTGCATATTGCTTCATGAAGAGAATGTTGCTGATGCCTTGATACCGGACCTCATGAACAAACTCGGTAAACGAGGTAGCGTTCGTGAGATTAATGTTGGCATTCGGCTCCGTACCGTGCCGGTCTCCACCGGAGATCAGCAACTTATTCCACTTCTTTGCCAGATGCCTGACGGCTCGATTTTCATCCCAATGGCGAAGCCCATTCAGCTCCAGAGCATGGATGAACTGACCATTCTTCTGCATAAACTCATCCACGCGAACCCGATGCTTTGCATCGCCAATCAGATAAAGGTCCCAGAGCGGATGGTTAAAAACAATCAGAACATTCGGCAACGCATTCAGAGCAGAAAGCAGCTCGGTTAAACGATCGTCTGAAGGATTGGCTGTAAATTCGGCCAGGGTTTGCATCCAGAACTGGCCTTCGGCACTAGGTAAGTTATGAATGCCTAAATGAAAGGCCTGGTCCCCACCGATGGGGGCCGTCCACTCAACAGAGACAGGAATATGCCTGGCGCTGGGAACGGTGCGAAGCAGCATAGGAGCTTGGATGTTGTCATGATCGCTGATAGAAACCAGTGGCATCAGGTTCAGAGATTCAATCTGCCGGCTTTCCAGATCGAAGGCTAGACGAGGAGTAAGCGGCGGAGTCCAATAACTCTTCGCATAGTCGATGGGAAAGTTATATTTCTCTCTGCATATCCGTTCAGCACGGGCCAGAATTGGCCGCATGAAAGGATATTGGTTTCCGAAATTAGCAAGGAAATCGAGCGTTTCACGGGACTGGTTGGTGTGACTATGAAGCGAAACACCGGAGACAAAACCGCTACTTGCACGGGCATCATTCCAGATATAGGCAATGCTGGAATTGGCCATTCCTTCCCCCCTTCTAGTTGTGCACTAATTTCTGTGACAAGTATCCCAAGGAATGCATGAATGCCCGATTACGGAGAGAAAAATGTGCGTTCAAATATATCTTTTCCCGTAAAGGAACCTTTTTCGCCACTCCCTGCATCGGCGAAGCAAAGGTTCCCCGTAGATACCGTTCTATCTCTGTGTTTTTGCAATATCCGGTCCCAGGAAATCATCCGGACTCCACCCGGAAAGAACCTCTTCGATAGCATTTCGCTCGGCATTGGCCTTTTCCGGCTCGAGATGATTTCGAATCAAACCCTCTTTTAACTTCTCAAACGCTTCTTCCGGAGTATCCGCGAATTGAAACAGCTCGCGATCCTTAGGAGAAATAGCGCCCTTATCCACCAATACATCTAGATTAAAGACCTGATTCCAGTAACTGGAACCATAAATAAGCACGGTCATCTTCTTGGCCAGCTTACGTGTCTGGGATAAAGTGAGCAGCTCAAACATTTCATCCAAGGTTCCGAAGCCGCCCGGAAAGACAACCAAGGCCTTCGCCATGTAGGCAAACCAATATTTGCGCATGAAGAAGTAGTGAAACTCGAAATTGAGAGAAGGCGTGATATATGGATTCGGAACCTGTTCAAACGGCAGGCGGATATTGAGCCCGATCGTCTTGCCGCCGGCCTCGAAAGCCCCCCTGTTTGCCGCCTCCATGATTCCGGGACCACCACCGGAGGTCACAACAAAACGATGGCGGTGTGAAGGAATCGACATGCTCCATTTCGTAAACATGTGGGCAAGACGGCGGGCATCTTCATAGTAACGAGCCATCTCCACCGAGGCCTCAGCACGACGAAGCTTCAGCTCCGTGGCTGTTCCCTGCTCCTTCTCCGGCAGGCGAGCCGGTTGCTCCTCCTTCGGAGCCGATTGTACGGAACCGGTGTTCTCCAGCAGCTCCATTTCACGATTCGCCTCGTCCAGAGCCCGAAAACGGGCTGAACCAAAGAAAACGACCGTGTCCTGTATGCGCTCTCTGCGGAAACGCGCCAGAGGTTCCGCATATTCGGCCAAAATACGAATCAATCGGCCATCTGCGCCATTCAGGAATGCCGGATTCTCATAGGCGAGGGGAGCCTTTTCTAACGGCGGAGGACTGAGGAGATCATCTTCTTCGGATTTATTGTTCATAAAATTAGCTCTCGCGATGGTAAATCGCATCCGTGACTGCAATCCAGAGATTCAGCAAGCCCAGACCGGAGACGATACCGCGTACCGCGCCGTAAGACGCAAACACTCCCAGATCAGGATGAGCCAGAAAGAGGGGATTCCGATCCCAGAACTTAGACCAGGGAAGCAGAAAAATCAGAACACCTACATAAATCCGAATCACAATGCGCAGAAATAGCTCCGCGCGCAGAAGCCACGTCGGAATATGCGATTTGGGTTCAGTCTCCGCCGCTTGGGCAGACGGGGCCGAATCTTCAGGTGTATTTGACGGGAACAAGTCCGGCTGATTGGACATCGCAAACAAAAAGCCACTGTCTTTTGCTTAACAGTGCCGTACAGCAACGGTATCACACGACAGGCAGAACTATACCGTTTTCAAATAGATGTTTCTGATAAGGAAGACGTTGCGAGTATTTCTGCTGCACCCCATCCATAAAGGAACTGCAGAGGACGACGATCCCGACTCCGGTATTGGATTTAGTACCGGAATCGGGATTGCAACCTTCATTAAGCTACCGGAACGGCATTCCGTTTCGGCCTGCGGTTTGCCTGCAGAATCTTCTTCCGCAGACGCAGAGACTTAGGCGTGACTTCTACCAGTTCATCTTCGGCAATAAATTCGATTGCCTGCTCCAGATTAAGAGCCTTGAACGGTACCAGACGAATCGCCTCATCGGCACTGGAAGCACGCATGTTGGTCAGCTTTTTCTCGCGGACAACATTCACGTCCAGATCGTTATCGCGCGAATGCTCGCCGACAACCATGCCCTCGTAGACCTCCACACCAGGACCGATAAAGAGAACTCCACGCTCCTGTAACCCATTCAAGGAATAGGTCGTGCTCAGCCCGGCGCGGTCGGCAATCAATGCGCCGGTCGGACGCTGCGGAATCTCTCCCTGATGAGGAATGAAGCCGTCAAAGAGTGCATTCATCACAATGGTGCCACGGGTTTCCGTCAGCATTTCGCTGCGCAGACCGATAATGCCACGGCTGGGTACGCGGAATTCCAAGCGAACACGCCCGTATCCGTGATTGTGCATCTTGATCATCTCGCCCTTGCGGGGGCCGAGCTTTTCAATGACGACACCCACAAAATTCTCCGGCACGTCGATGGTCAAGTGCTCAACCGGTTCCATGACCTGCCCGTCAACAGACCGGGCAACAATCTCCGGACGACCCACCATCAGCTCGTATCCTTCACGACGCATCATTTCGATCAGGATGGCAAGCTGCAACTCACCACGGCCCAGGACCTTGAAGCTGTCCGGATTGCCCGTATCCTCGACGCGAATCGATACGTTTGTAAGCAACTCCTTCTCCAGGCGCTCACGAAGATTACGCGAGGTGACGAACTGGCCTTCCTTACCTGCGAAAGGAGAATTGTTTACGGAGAATTGCATCGCAATCGTCGGTTCATCGATCACGATCAACGGCAGCGGAGCAGGATTCTCGATGCTGGTGATGGTTTCACCAATGGTGATACCTTCCACACCTGCAATCGCGACAATATCTCCGATCTGCGTTTGTTCAATGTCAGTACGTTTCAGCCCGTTAAAGGTAAAGAGCTTGGTGATTTTGGTCTTCTGCAACGAGTGATCGCGCTTGGAGATATGAACCTCGTCACCGGTCTTCAAAGTGCCATTGAAAACACGTGCGACGGCGATGCGCCCCAGGTAATCCGAATAGTCGAGATTCGTTACCAGAATCTGCAATGTACCACCGGGATCGCCTGTGGCTGGCGGAATCGTAGAAAGAATCGCATCGAAAAGAGGCTTCAAATCCGTGCCAGGAGTCTCCTGGTCGGTCGTCGCCGTTCCCTGCTTGGCATTGGTATAGAGCACAGGGAAATTCAGCTGATCTTCGGTGGCATCGAGGTCAATAAACAGGTCGTAGACCTCATTTAAAACTTCCTGGGCACGCGCGTCGGGACGATCGATCTTATTGATGACAAGGATCGGCGGCAGCTTTGCTTCCAAGGCCTTAGAGAGGACGTAGCGGGTCTGAGGCAGTGGTCCTTCGGAGGCGTCAACCAGCAGCATGACACCATCGACCATCTTGAGGGCACGTTCTACTTCACCACCGAAATCGGCGTGACCAGGTGTATCGACAATATTGATCTTCTGGTCGTGATAATGAACGGCAGTATTCTTTGCCAGAATGGTGATACCACGCTCACGCTCTAGCTCGTTGGAGTCCATGACTCGTTCAGCCACCTGTTCGTTCGCGCGGAAGGTTCCGCTTTGGCGAAGGAGGGCGTCGACGAGCGTTGTCTTGCCATGATCGACGTGGGCGATGATGGCTATGTTGCGGATATTGGGAAGGGATTGAGACATCTCCCTTTCAGGATACCAAGTCAATCGTTGCAAGATGATGAGACAGGAAGATCTATTGCCTCATCCGGCGTCTTTCTCTTGCCCAAATCGGGGAAAATACCACGCCCGCATCCCTGACGCTCTCTCATCCATGGCCGCTGGAATCATCAGGTATTTCTCCTTTATTTTCTTTAATTTACAGAGAAATGGAAGAGCACAGCCGGAGACACACCTCACAAAGAGGGAGTCAATCCCATGTATCGGGAGAGATTGAGAAAACGTTGTATTACCTCACGGTAGATAGTCCCATATTATGGCGACAATCTTCCCTGAACCTCAATTTTCGTTCTGAGCTCCAAAGATCTGCTGCACAAAATTTGCTACATAACGGGGTATTTTGCAGAAAGCAAGAGCATCCAAATTCGCTCCTCGGAATTATTTCTGCTGAGAATCCGCCAGATTCTGTATTGATATACAAGACACTATTTCATTATTCAGTATTTCCATTTCGAGGTTCCTCTCTGGCTCTGAAGCGGCCTTCAGCCATTTCTATAGTGCAAATCCCCTTTTGTTTGTTGATCTTTTCGTGCTTCGCGCATAACTGATTGAATATTCATTCACTTAAGAGCTTTTCTCAATATGAGACGGCATGCAGGAAATTGGGAAATTGTGCAATTGCGGCTGGACAGTCGTGTCAGTATCAGTACATCCCGAGTTCCTGTACGAGGTTTCAGGATGTGAGACAGGAATCCAGGACACACATTTTCCTGGTCGAGAAAACAAATCATCGACCACAAACCCTAAGGAGATTTCATGAAAACCACTCTCGCCTTCGCAACCCTATCCGTCGCCACCTTGCTCTCCACAGCAGCAGTAGCGCAGAAGGCAGTCACTCAGGGCGGTGAAGCTTTGGTGAACGCTTCCTCAGCTGGCGTTGTGCGTTCGATGAGCAGCCAATACACAAGTCAAAAACCGGTTGCTGCAAAAGCTTTGTTGACCGACTACATGAACAGCAACTGGACCAAAGCGGGCGAACCCGTTAAAGCAAGACTGAGCAATAAGGTCCAGCTGACCGATGGAACTGTTTTGACCCGTGGCACCACTCTCCTTGGTCATGTCGATAAGGTTGAGACCTCCAAGCACGGCAGCAACGGCACCATCACCTTTACCTTTACTGAAGCCAAGACGAAGGCCGGCACAGTTCTGCCGATCAAGGCAACTCTGATTCGCGTTGCCGAAGCTTTCGATCCAGGCGATCCGATCTTCTCCGTCTATCTCGATCCTGAATTCGCTCTGCCCACCACTGCTGAGGTTGTCGTAACTCCTCTCACCAAGGGCAGCGTCGGACTCCACAGCTCGCAGAATGCAGCTCTTTCCGGAACGATCGTCCGCAACGGCGAGAATGTTGAGCTTGAAGATGGAACTCAGCTTCAGTTGGCCATTGCCGCCCAGCCAAATTCTCAGAAATCCTCCAAGTAGTCGTAATAGCCCTACAGTTTGATCCTTTGATCCTTACCCCAATGGGTCTGCCCTCGTCGGCAGACCCACTTTTGTTTTTGGAAACCTGAATTCTTTCCGACAGGATAAGATCATCTCGCTATAGATTTTGCGTAGAAGCGAGAACGATTTCGAGATGATGCAGATGTTGGATCAAACGCCGCTGGCGCTACGAATTGTAACCAGCGCGGTTACTCCGGTAGTCATGGTATCGGCCACGGCCATCCTTATTTCCGGCGTGAATGGACGTTATATTGCCGTCTCGGATCGTGTACGTGCTCTCACTCGCGAATACCGTGAAAAGCAGCCCGATGCCGAGCGCTGCCGCGTTATCCAAAATCAAGTCCGCATCTTCCTGAAACGCATCAAGCTGCTCTCCTGGGCCGTACGCCTCCTCTTTATGGGAGCAGGATTTTTCATCTCTGTCGCCCTCCTGATCAGCATCTCGAGCTGGAATCAGAGCCTGGCAAGCATCACCCTACCCATCTTCCTGATGGGCCTGGCTATGGTCGCTTCAGCAATCGTTCTGGTCTTTCTCGAGTTGAGGGAATCAGGCCGGACCATTCTCATGGAGGCTGCACAGGTGCTTGCACACAAACCGACGGCACTCCCGGAATAGAAGGTGTACAGCCGGCGGAAAAATGCTCTACGCTAAGGGGTGATGTCTCGATGTCGCTAATCTCCGAGCCTTCTCCCCTGCTCCTATACTTTCCCGGAGCTTACCCTTCTTTTTGACATCTCTTCTGTAGCGAGAGGTTTAGCGAGATGAAGACTGCTGCCAATACCTCAAAATCCCAATCTCCGGAGAAAAAACCATGATGCGAGTACGCGAAGACATCCGCATGGTGATGGACCGCGACCCGGCAGCAAAGTCCTGGATTGAAGTGCTCCTCTGCTATCCGGGCCTGCATGCCGTCTGGGGACATCAGATCACCCAGTGGCTCTGGAGCAGAAAATACCGTTTTGCCGCTAGATTCCTTTCCCAGCTGATCCGTCTCCTCACCGGAATCGAGATTCACCCGGCAGCGACAATCGGCCGCAGACTCTTTATCGACCACGGCATGGGCGTGGTTATCGGCGAGACCGCCATCCTCGGGGATGACATCACCCTCTACCAGGGCGTAACGCTTGGCGGAACGGGCAAGGAACGGGGCAAGCGGCATCCGACCTTGCGTGACGGGGTCTTTGTCGGCAACAACGCAAACATTCTCGGCAATATCACGATCGGAGAGAACTCCCGTGTCGGGGCTGGATCGGTTGTCTTAACCGATGTCCCGCCTAATTCCACGGTTGTCGGAGTACCTGCGCACATCATTTATCGAGAAGGGAAACGTGTTCTGATCACAGACCCGCGCGATGTCAAGGATCCGCTCTCCGATGCCATGATTGCCATGGCCAAGCGAGTGGCCAACCTCGAAGATTGCGTTCGCCAACTGCATGGTGAATTGCAGGAGGCCCAGAGCCCAGCACAAATGCACGCACTAGCTACCGAGGATGAGGAGCGAGAGGAATACCGCCGCACCATACAAGAACTCGCCGAATACGTCAGCATGGGCGAAGGAATTTAGAGCACTCCAGATCAGTGTGCTCTAGGGAGAAAGCTGTTTCATGAACGAAAGTCAGATAAAAGTAGTCGCGCTAAACGGAAGCGCGAGAAAAGGTGGAAATACCGCAATCCTTCTTGGCTATGTTCTTGCCGAACTGGAAAAGGAAGGGATCAAAACCGAACTGGTGGAAATGAGCGGATCCAAGATTCATGGCTGTCTGGCCTGCCGCAAGTGCTCTGCCCGCAAAGATCACCGTTGTTCTCAATCAGACGATATGGGCAACACCTATATCGCCAAGATGGAAGAGGCGGATGGAATCCTTCTTGGCTCTCCTACCTACGTCGCGGACATCACACCTGAGATGAAAGCCTTGATGGATCGTGCTTGCCTGGTCTCTAAGTCAAATGGAGGAATCTTCCGTCGTAAGGTTGGAGCCGGAGTCGTGGCCGTGCGCAGAGCAGGAGCCATTCATGCCCTGGATTCCTTAAATCACTTCTTCCTTATCAGTGAAATGATTATTCCCGGTTCATCGTATTGGAACATCGGCATTGGACGTGAGATAGGCGATGTTGAAAAAGACGAGGAAGGCATCCAGACGATGAAAACCCTGGGACAGCATATGGCATGGCTGCTGAAGAAGCTTAAGAACTAGCAACTCATTCGGACCGGCACTTCAACGCAAGACACAGGGCCATCGCAATTCCCCACGATGCCCTTCTCTCCTTCAAAGAAACAGCCAAACCATCCCTTTTTCTTGTTCCACTCCAGACAAGCATGTCAGCAGTTACAAACTGAAAATGCCATGGAGGGATCAGGCATAATCCACTCCATGGCATTTCAGTTTGGCAATTGTGATTTAGTTAGAAGGCGAACCGCAGCTGCATGTCTACAACTCTTGCGCCGAGCGCAGCCTGAGCTTGTCCGAAGTTAGCGGAATCGATATTCGTCTCAATCCGCCCTCCATTCAGGTTCAGGTTGTTGAACAAGTTGTAGGCATCCACACGAAATTCAATCTTTGAATTCTCGCCAATTACCCGCATATTCGGCAGCTGGAAGCCCTTTGCAAGGCTTGCATCGACTGCTTTATATCCAGGACCATCGAAGGAATTCCGCGCAATTCCAGGAGCTTGCGGTATCGCACCTGCTGTTGCCGTGGTACCCGATGTAACTGGAGTGTAGGCTGCCTTGGTGAAGTAAGTCGCTCCTCCATCCGGGAAGTTACGATTCTTCGCGCTCTGGTCTGAAGAAGTAGGACCAGACTTGAAGGCATCGTTACTCGTATCACGTCCGCCCCTGCCGCTATAGGCTGCCGGGCGCAAGGTCGAGTATCCGCTTCCGTAGTAGAACAAGCTGCCATTCGTATAGGAGACAGGCGTCCAGGGGAATCCTGAATGCCAGTTAAAGATGCCGGTCAATGTCCAGCCATCGGCAACCGAATGCATCCAGGAGTTATGGAAGAAGTTCGGCTGATACACGCCAAAGAGCTTAAAGGCATTCGCGACGTTGTAATCGGAACGGCCATATGAGTAAGCAAGCTTATATGGGTAAGGATCCTGGTAATAGGGCTGCGATCCATTATCCATACTCTTTGACCAGGTGTACTGCGCTTCTAACTGATACCCATGAGCAAAGTTATGCTTCAACGTGGTCAGCAGAGCATTGTATTTGGCATTGCCCTTGTTTCCGTAGTAATCGACCATTGAGGTCTGCGGGCTAAGAGCATATCCCTGGGCCGCAGCGATTACCTTCATGTCCTGTTGCAGCAGAAGGTGATGGCTTACGCTGCCCTGATAGCCAATTGTCGAAATCCACTGATGTCCCCAATCGTACTGGGTATCCAAGGAATAGTGATACGTCATGATTGTCTTCGGCTTGGGATCAAATCCGGTGACAAAGGATGTCGTATTCGTCGGCAAGCCATTTGCTCCAAAGCTGGTGATAGCTGCCGAATTCGAAGGAAATCCATACAGATTATGGAGGTCGCTAGGCAAGCTGTATTGGATATTCTGGTTGCTTGTCGTGGTAGTGCTGCAGCAGGAGTACACGTAAACCGTATTCCCGGGATTGCCGTGTCCGTTTGCAGTGATTGCCATTTCGTTCTGGTTGTAGTTGATTCCGAAGCCGCCACGCACAGCCATCTTCGGCTGAGGATTCCAGGCGAAGCCAACTTGTGGACCGAAGTTAGCCTTCTGCGATTCATACAAATCGCCACCGCTACGAATTGTCAGACCGGTGATCATGTCAGAGCCTTTGCCCAACACGACAGTCTTCAGATTCCCACCCTTGTCATAAAAGGGTCCGAAGTAGGAGTAACGAAGGCCCAGATTTAGAGTAAGAGTCGGAGTTACCTTCCAGTCGTCCTGAACAAAGCCAGCCCAAAGATTCTGCCGGTTGTCCTGGCGATTCGGAGTTGGAATTCCATTCTTCGGATTGTAGTGACCAGACTGAGCATAGGGAGCATCGTTGAGGAAGTCCCAGATGGTCGCGAAGGTATAAGACGGACGTGCATCGTCCGGATTGGTATTCAGGTAATACAACCGGGTGAGGCTTCCGCCAAACTTCAGCGTATGCCGGCCAGCTACCTTGGTCAGGATGTCCTGATAGCCATAGGTCCACTGGTCGTAGATGCTCGGCCCGGGAGCTCCAAAGGAGTTCGGGCTCTCGCTGGGATAGGCTTTTCCCAATGCGCCAAAAGCAGCTTGCGCCAAACCAAATGCTTCTTGAGGATTGGAATCAACTTCGTTCCAACGCCATCCGGCTGCATTGGCACGTGCTTCATTCAACAGGGTTGGTGAAAAGACGTGGTTCCACAGACCGGTAAAGGCGCTATTGGTCTGTTCGTGATGCCACAAATTGGCCTCACGCGAAGTGCCCTGATATACGGTTCTATTGAGCGGAACCCAATACATCATGAAGCTGGCGCGATCCTTGCTGGTGACCTGCCCATCCAAACGTCCATAGTATTGAGCCCCGGTTTGATTATCGGGATTCTTGGTGTTGTAGTAGGCAAGATCCGGAGTTCCATCGAGTCCGTTTCCAATGCCTGGAGTTGCCGGACCGCCACCCCAAGTAGGATCGTGTGTGCCTAAAGCTGTACTCAGAGGAGAGCCTACATCGACGCCCTTCCCTGCAACTGTTCTACACAGCGGACCTTCACTCAAACCGAGTTGAGAGCAGGTACCGCCGATGATCGACTGAGCGCTTACGCCTTCGCCCTTGAAGCCAAGATACTTGGCTGCATTGCTTCCGGAGCGGGCGCTATTGAGGTAGGAGCTCGTCTCATACCAGCCCTGGCCATAGGTAGTCGTTCCCTGGCGCAGAGTTTCATAGGCAAAGAAGGCGAAGAGCTTGTCCTTCCACAACGGACCACCAACGCTTCCGCCAAACTGATTGAAGCGTGCGGTGTCACGGTTCAAGCCTCTCTCGAGGGCAGTTTTTCCAGCCGTTGCCGGACCAACCGAACTAGGACCATTCCAACGCTGATAAGCATTCAGTCCTGGCCGTTCCGCCTTAAAGAAGAAGCTGCCGTGATAGGCATTGGTACCGCTCTTTGAGGTGATCAAAATCTGAGCACCGGAAAAACGGCCATACTCAGCATCATAGGCATTCGAAACAACCTTCATATTCGCAACCGAATCTTCGGTGGGAGTTACGACTGTTGTTCCGCCCCAGGTAGTGCTGGCCGCGCTGATACCGTCGATCTGAATGCCATTGGTATTTGTCTGGCCGCCATTGGCAACCACTTGTGGACCATTTTCGGTTTTGAAGATACCGTCGCTCTTCGCAGCAGATCCTTGATTGGTGCCGGGAAGATTAAACGACCCTCCGCCCGCTGATTGCGAACCGTCTCCGAATACACCGGGAGCGAGTTGTGCCAGTTGGGTTACATCGCGCCCGAAAGAGGGCATGTGTTCAATCTGATTGCTGGTGACAGTGCTGGCAATCGTCGCAGTCTGCGTATCGATTGCACCTTCCTGATCCGCCGTAACTGTTACGGATTCGGCCACCTCTCCTACTTCCAGCCGCAGGTTGACAGCATTCGACTGCTCCGGAATCAAACGCAGATGCTGGAGAGTCTTGGTTTTGAATCCCGTCTGTACGGCTTTCAGCGTAAAGTGATCCGCAGGAAGGGCATTGAAGTTGTAAATGCCGTTGTTATCTGTCTTCGCAGTAAGTACTTGATTGGTGTCGGTGTCTGTCAGCGTAAGCGTCACACCTGGAAGTACTGCACCGGAAGAATCAGTTACAACACCCTGGATCGAAGCCCGGAATTGCGCTTCTGCAAAGCTAGGAACGAGGCCAACCATTACTGCCAGCAGTAACAGTCTGCAGCAGATTGAGCGGAATGATACTCGATGTTCCTGTCGCAATGCATAATTGAGTTTTGCGTCCTGCATCATAAATCCTTCCAAATTCCCTTACGGGATAATACTAGTTAAATCCTTTGAAATCTTTTGCGCAACCGATTGCGCTTGAGCGGGCAAGCTAACACTAAGGAGCTAACTTGTCAACTCCACCGGCAATTAGCGCTTAACATGGACAACTTCGGATAGCGGGAAATTTCTATCTAATCGTTTGCCTTCCTTACTGCCGCAGCCATTTCCACAGCTCAACAGTAGAACTGTGCGTTTCTCTGCTACAGATTTACAACGCTCGTCCACACGCGGATTTCCACCGTTTTGTGTAGAAACAAGACAGATAAAACCACGGATGATGGCCCCGGTTTCCACCGAGAATTCGTCGTCTTTCGCATCCTCGGCACTAGCGAAATGTCCGCGAATGGACAATTCCTCTTCTGGCGAAGTCCTGAACTTGACATGGCAATTCCAACGGTGTATTCGTTTGTTTTTGATGTTGCGCAATCGTTTGCGCATAGGATTAACTAACTAGATTCGGCTCGATATCATTTCGCACTGCGCCGATTAGCACACGAACTCCTGCAAGAAGAGAAGTCGTGTGCTTTTTTCGACAGATGCCGATGAAAGAGATAGAGCCGAGTTTCTTTGATTAACTTTGTTCTTTTGCTTTTGGGGTTGCTTTGGTTCGACAGAAATTGACAAGAAGAGATTTCCTGGCTTCTGCGGGTACTGGGGGCGCACTCGCGCTAGGCGGAGCAATTGCTCATCCGGTCTTTGGATTAGAGCAAAATGCGCAACAGGCCCCACACACCGATAGCCAGACAGCACAGAACTATCCACACCCGCCGGGCGTATTCATCAACCGGCCCTTGACCCAGGTATCGACAGAAGCCGACACGCTGCTCGATGACATGGAAGGCAGAGCTTGCGATTTCTTCTACAACGAAGCACACAAGAAGACGGGATTAGTAAGAGATCGCGGTTCCGCCACGGGGATCTCGCAGAGCCGTGTAGCGAGCATTGCAGCCACAGGCTTCGGACTCAGTGCCATGTGCATCGCTGCCAAACGGAATTATCTGCGGCCTATCGATTGCGAGGAGCGTGTCGAAAAAACTCTGTCGTTCCTCCTGGCAGACTGTCCGCATGAGCACGGATTCCTGTATCACTTTATCGACATGGAGAGCGGAAACCGCATCTTCAATTCAGAGCTTTCGTCGATTGATACTGCGCTTCTGCTCTGCGGCATACTTCTCTGCAGGCAATACTTTGATGGGAACAGCCGCATCTCCTCATTAGCCACGACACTGTATCGGCGCATTGATTGGCAGTGGATGCTAAACGGAGGAGACACCCTTTCGATGGGTTGGTTCCCCGATCAGGGATTCATCAAGCATCGCTGGGATATTTATGCCGAGCTGATGACCATGTACCTCATGGCTATCGGCTCGCCCACGCATCCGCTTCCGGAAAAGACCTGGGAGATTCTGCAACGCCCGGTGGTCAACTTTGGCGGCATTGAATACATCAGTGGGGTCGCTCCGCTCTTTATTCATCAATATGCTCATGCCTGGTGCGACTACCGTGATCGCCGGGACCGACATACAAACTACTTCTCCAACTCGATTGCAGCTACCCGTGCACACCAGTTGTACTGCCTGACCTTGGGTCAGAAATTCAACTGGATGGATCAGGATATGTGGGGCATCAGCGCCAGCGATTCCAAAGATGGCTATCGCGTGTGGGGAGGACCTCCAGAGATGGGACCTCTCGATGGAACAATTGTTCCTTGCGCCGTCGCAGGCTCGCTTCCTTTCCTTCCGGCGGAATGCTCTCACGTGCTGCTTAGCATTCGCAAGAAGATGGGCAGCCGGGCATGGACTCGCTACGGTTTTGTCGATGCCTTTAATCCCAAGACGAAGTGGTTTGCCGAAGACATCCTTGGAATCGATCAGGGAATCAGCCTGCTGATGGCAGAGAATCTGCGCAGTGGCTTTGTGTGGGAATACTTCATGAAGAACCGCGAAATCGTACGCGCAATGGATTTGGTTGGCTTCCACCCCGATCCCGATGCACGCTCTCAGATTTTGTAGCTCAACAGTTACAAACTGTCGGAATAACAGAAACCATCGCTCATGATGTCCCCCCCGTAAGGAGAATCTTGAGTTTCTGCATTTGCAAGCAGCAAACGATGAAGAAAAAGGAATCAGCGTAGGAAGGTGTCGGTTAGAAACCGCCACCCCCTTCGCAGATTGTTCCTCTTTGCCATGTCCCAATGACAAATTCGGCAGTAGCCCAGAATGGAGCGGAGCGCAATCCTGGGTTAGTTTGCATAACAGAATGCCCGTCCCTTAGAGCATTTTTCGAATTAGTGTAGACCATTTATACAGAGACGGAACCAAGCCTGAGCATTATCAGGGGAAATAAGCTTGAGAGCGTCGGCTATAGCTTGCTCAAGGGATTCTCTGGTTCTAGCTTTGGCAGCCCGAAGCAGTTGTTTGAGCTTAGCCCAAGCCTTTTCGATCGGATTCAGATCGGGCGAGTAAGGCGGCAGGTATAGCAATTCTGCTCCAGCGGCCTCGATCAGCCTCCGTACGCCGTTGACCTTATGGGAACTCAAGTTGTCCATTACCACCACATCGCCAGCTGTCAGTGCCGGACAGAGTATGTGTTCGACATAGGCTAGGAATATCTCCGCATCGGTAGCGGCTTCGATGGTCATCGTTGCTACCATGCCACGAAAACTCATTGCTCCCAGGATGGTCATGATTTTCCATTGTCCTCCAGGAGTAGATTCGTGTATACGAGTGCCTCCGAGGCAACGGGCATAACGCCTCGTCATCGAAGTTGTCACACCACTCTCGTCAAGGAAGATCAGCCGTTCCAGACTTGTCGCCTGGATCTTGGCGACAAATTCTTGGCGTCGCTGGCGGTTCGCTTCGGTATCGCGTTCACTGGCATAGAGCGACTTTTTTTCAGCCGTAAACCCAGTTTCCGAAGTAGAAACCAAATCCGCCCCAAGCTCAGTTCCACGCTTGCTTCATTGTGCAACTTTGCTTGCACTTCAGCCAACGTTAAATCCGGCTCCGCTTCCACCCACGCTATTACCTGCTTTTGCTCTCTGGCTCCGACGTGTGGTTTTCTCCCGGGACGATGAACAACTCGCTCGGCTTGACCACTATGCTTCCGCTGGCTGGAAACCTTCTTCGCCCAACCTACACTTACTCCAAATAGCTCTGCCAATTCCTCCAGCGTCCCATTCCCATCATCATAGGCTGCTAGGAACTTACGTCGCAGATCATCTTCGTAGGCTTTCGCCATTGCTTTGCTTGTCGCTGAGTTTCGCCATGCTCAGTCTACACTAATTCGAAAAATGCTCTAGGGTCGGGACCAAGGCAACCCCTATCATTCTTCGCTGAAAGTAACTCAGAATTCCGCAACGCTTCACACAAAGCCCCCATTTGTCTACTGCTGACAAATGGGGGCTTTGTGAATAGTCACACTTACTGCTTCTTTTACTGCCTACTGAAGGATAAAGTTCGCCGATTCGGTAGCAGTGGAGCTGCCACCGACCCATACGGTGTAATGGGTAGCTTCCACCACCTGCTTCCCTTCATTCGAATAGAAGGAAAGTTCCGGGAAGCCCAAGTCGAAGGTAACTTCCTTCGACTCTCCAGGCTGCAGCGTCACGCGCTCGAATCCTTTGAGAGCACGAACCGGCTGTTCAAGGCTGGCTCCGAGATTCCGGACATAGCACTGAACAACCTCGGTAGCAGCACGATCCCCGGTATTCTTCACTACCGCGGTTACGGTCACAACCTTGTTTGCCTTCGGATTCTGGGCCTCTGCCAACGGAACAGTCTGACGCGAAGTCTTCACCCCGGAATAGGCAAATTTCGTATACGACAAGCCATGGCCAAAGGGGAATAGCGCATCATTCGGCATATCGATATAGCGCGAGATGAAGCGGCTATCCGGTCCAGGAGGCACATTCAGATTGGCATTATACGGCGGACGGCCTGTCGGGAACTGGTTGTAGTAAAGAGGCTCCTGCCCCACAGAGCGAGGGAAACTCATCGGCAACTTGCCGCTGGGAACAACATCGCCGTAGAGCACGCGAGCAAGAGCGTTTCCTGCTTCCGTGCCCGGGAACCAGACTTCCATGATGGAAGCAACATGCTGTGCGGCCCAGGTAAGAACCAGTGGCCTTCCGGAGAAGACGAGCAAGACAACCGGCTTCCCTGTGGCAACAACCCGTTCCAGCAGTTGTTGCTGATTTCCCGGCAGATCGAGATTTGCACGCGATCCAGCTTCTCCGCTCATGGAGCTGGACTCACCCAGAGCCATGACAACAACGTCTGCATCCTTTGCAGCCTTTTCTGCCTCCGTGAATCCCGCGTCGAAATCGGTCAGAATCTCGGTACCTTTTGCATACAGGAGTGTCGATCCATTCTCCTGAGCGCGTCTGGTCAGCGCATCTTTAAGCGTAACGACATCGGGAACGCGATTCGCGCCACCCCACGCCCCCTGCATCTCTGCCGAATTGTCGGCCAAGGGGCCAATCAGGGCGATTTTTTGCTTCTTGGCAAGGGGGAGCAGTGGAGCACTGTTCTTATCGTCACCGTTTTTCAGCAGGACAAAGGACTCCTCTGCCGCTTCGCGGACCACGGGACGATGCTCGGCCACTGCCGAAGTCACCTCCTGGCCCTCAGCATAGGGATGCTCGAAGAGGCCCAGGGCGAACTTCACCCGCAAAACCCGGCGTACAGCCTCATCGACGACACTCATCGGAACCTTGCCGCTGCGAATCAAGCCTGGCAGCTCGGCGTCGTAGTAATGCGACATCATGTCTACTTCTACGCCGGACTCGAGAGCCTTCTGGGCAGCCACTGCAGCCGTCAGAGCAATGCCATGATGGGTAAGCTCCATCACCGCCGTGTAGTCGCTGACAACAAAGCCGTTAAAGCCCCACTGCTTCCGCAGGATCGTGTTCATCAGATAGGGATTCGCCGTAGCCGGAACGCCATTCAGCGAATTGAAGGCGCTCATCATAGTGGCAGCACCTGCTTCTACCGCAGCCTTGTACGGGGCCAGATAGATATCCCGCAGACGGCTCTCCGACATGTCCGTGGTGTAGTATTCGCGGCCCGCCTCCGCAGCGCCATAGGCCGCAAAGTGCTTCACCGATGCGGCAACATGTGTGGGATTCGAAAGATCGTCTCCCTGATACCCACGAATATAGGCCCGGGCTATCGCCGATCCCAGGTAGGGATCTTCCCCGGCACCTTCCGTCGAACGGCCCCAGCGGGCATCTCTGGAGATATCCACCATAGGGGAATAGAACCAGCGAATGCCCGCCGTTGAGGCCTCCTGGGCAGAAAGTTGGGAGACCCTCTCCACCATGGCAGGATCAAAGCTTGCAGCCAGACCTAGAGGAACGGGATAGATGGTGCGGAAACCATGAATCACATCCGCGCCAAAGAGGATGGGAATATGTAAACGGCTCTTCTCTACTGCCGCTTTTTGAAAGGCGGTTGTCTTCGCGGCACCGACAACATTCAGCATCGTCCCCATCTTTCCCGAGATGGCCAGCTGCATGGGATCGAGCTTGTAATTTCTCTCGGGATTCAGGGCTATCGCGTTATCGTCGCCCGCCGCAGCAGTCGGTGCGGTATATCCCTGGTCGTTGTACTGAACCAGCTGCCCTAGCTTTTCATCCAGGGTCATGCGCCGGACAAGATCTTCTACACGCTTCTCAATCGCAGGAGAGGCGAGCTGCTTATTTGCCGGAGGAACACTTATTGGATTCTTAGGGTGTGTCTGCGCAAGGCTGCTGCTGGACAGAAACAGAACAATTGCTGTTACCCCAAGAGCAGGAAGCTTGCAGCAAGCTTTAGCTCCGATAGAAGAGAGACGAGTCAAAGTACTTCTCCTTAAATCAATCGTCCGGAAATAAGACAGAGAGACAAACGGCTCGAGATGGCCGAATAATTCACTTTGGACGAAATTCTATGCGAAGAAGGTTTCTCCTTCCACGTTTGCGGCTTCGCCCTTCCGCCATTTCCAGCTAGTTAATCTGCGCCAGAGGCATGTACCTGCTCCTGACCAGCCGAACATCCAAAATACGAGTATTCACTAGAATACGTTTGCACAAACGATTGCGCTATCGTTAAGATAGCTATCATTCGGTTATGGAGACTGTCAAGCATGTGCTCTAAGCATGCTCTGAGGCCGTCGTAAGCCGGTAGGATTCTGAGTGTTACGCCATACACTAAATGCCGCCCAAAACTTATGGCGGCACGTGTCGCGCTCTGTTCAGGCTCCCGGATTTGGTTCAAAAATCCTATTTCTGTCGGAGATAAACGGTTTATCCGATAATTTTTGAGCTATAAATATCCACATATCCAAAGGTGGTTGTGACGATTCACCAAAATGAAAAATAAGAACTCCCCTAAAAAATCGGCCAGCCCCCTCACCGCAAGCGATACAGCCCCTCATCGGAACGTGAATCTCAAGGAGCTGGCTGCTCATCTTGGACTTTCGTTGACGACGGTGTCCAGGGTCATGAATCAATCGGCGGCAGAGTACCGGATCGCCCCGGAAACGGCAGAGCGAGTACTGAAGGCAGCTGCGTTATTGAACTATGAACCGAACGCCTTTGCTCGGGGACTCCGAAAGAGAAAGAGCTTTACGGTCGGCGTCATGGTGCCTGAGATCAGCGAAGGATACGCGGCCACCGTACTAGGCGGCATTGAAGATGTCCTGTTAAAAGAGAGTTTCTTCTACTTCGTAGTAAGCCATCATCACCGTGACGATCTTCTTGAGGGCTATCCCCGTCTTCTATTGTCGCGAGCCGTGGAAGGAATCATCGCCGTCGACACACTGATTGAGAGCAAACTTCCCGTGCCGGTTGTAGCCGTTTCAGGCAGCAGCAAGAAGAATGGAGTCCTGACGGTCGAAGTGGATCATATGAGCGCAGCCCGCGTCGCGCTGTCTCACCTTGTCGAATTAGGCCACCAGCGCATTGCCTTCATTAAAGGACAAGATTTCAGCTCAGATACCGCACTTCGCTGGAACGCGATCCGCAAGACATGCTCTTCCCTTGGCATCACAATCCATCCGGAGTTGGTAGTTCAGCTGGAAGGAACAGAACCAGGAAGCCGTCCCGGCTGCGTAGCGACACAGAAGCTGTTAGAAGCGGGTTCACGCTTCTCTGCCCTCTTTGCTTTTAACGACTCCTCGGCACTAGGAGCAATCACCGCACTACACGAAGCTGGAATGCAAGTTCCCAAAGATGTTTCCATCGTAGGCTTCGACGACATACCAAGTGCCGCCGCCGCTCATCCAGGACTCACCACCGTCCGTCAGCCCCTACACGAAATGGGCCAGATTGCCGCCACCAGCCTGCTGAGATTTATTCGTGAAGGCATCAATAACCCACCGCAATCATCCGTACTCGTATCGCCTAGTCTGGTTGTACGCCGGTCAACGGGTAAGTTCATCGGCAAAGCACAAAGATAGTTCCAACTAAGAATGGATATCTATGTAGTTGCTACATATCTACGGGGTGGAGTATCTCAGCTTCGTAGCGAAGATATTTCTCTTACCTTTAATGTTCGCAATGCCCCAATTACCACACCTATTCGGACAGTCTAGATCGGCCTCAACTTTTCCCAAATTTTGAGATTTACAAACCACAGTCTCTTTAGCTGCTTCTGATGTACTGCCTGTTGAACGAGTGGATGATCTGTCCCATTTTCGTCCACAATCTTCGCGGCTCCAGCCCCCAGAGGGAGAGGTGCTTGACACTAGGCAGTGTGATTAATAATTGTTTGACCGTGCAAGAGAAAATTAGTAGCATTCCTGTTACTTAATCCAAAGTCTTGGAATGAATATTTCTGCCCCTCTCGACTATTGGGTACCGGTTTTGTAAAAGTTACTGTTGCGATTTCTTTTTGATTTGACTGTGCTGGTTGATCTCGAAACGAAGAAAATCGGGAGTTAAAACTCTCCGAAGGTCAAGCTCCGTACGGCACTGCACTTGCCTCCGCCGATTCCCACGGCAGAAGCTTACTTAAGTTCAACAATTAAACACATTCCTACCCGCTGTAGACGAAGACGATAGATGCAAGACGCCTTGGTCAAAACATGTGCTCGAAGAATTTGTACGCAGGAATGGCGCGATCCGCTTATCACGCGTCTCTGTGCGCTCCCGTCGAGATTTGGATTGCTGCATTCTCCATCGAACTCATGCGCTGAACCGGCCGCACCTGGGTGTCTTTCCCTTTCCCCAGAACGAAACCACTCTCCTGTTGTTTACCGATACGCACGAACTTCGGTTCTTTTCTGTCTAGAGGTTCCTTTGATGAAGAATTCTCCTTTCTGCCATTTGTTCTCTCGATTTGTTCCTGCCGCTGATTCTTTTCTGGCAAAACGTATTCGATCTGCAGTCATGATTTGCACCCTCCTCCTGTTGATCCTGGGGGTAGCATGCATGCCTGCTGGTGCGGAAATCAAAGCGCATTTCAACACCAGTACACTTACTGCGCTATCGACGGGCAACTACATCTCTGCGCTAGCCGTGGATGCGAACGGCAACGTCTTTGTTGCCGATGCTTCCGCGGGAACAGTGAAGGAGATTATCGCGGCAGGAGGCTATGCCACAGTAAGAACGCTTAGCAGTAGCTTCCGCTATCCCTCAGACCTGGCGGTCGACGCAAACGGCAACGTCTTTGTTGCCGACTGTGATTCGGCCTGCAGCGTCGGTGTCATCAAGGAGATTCTTGCGGTCGGTGGTGCTATTCCCGATTCACCCACGGTAATTACGCTGCCGGCCAGCGGTTTCAATGTCGGTTTTCACGTGGCGGTAGATGGGAGTGGGAACCTTTTCGTGGCCGATGTAACCAATAAAGTGGTAAAGGAGATTCCGGCTGCGGGCGGCTATACCACAGTGAATACCCTGGGGGGCAGCTACCCCTTCGGTCAGCCTCGGGATCTGGCGCTAGATCAAAGCGGGAATATCTTCATCGCCGATTATCCCAATAACGCCGTCGAAGAAATCATGGCAGCCGGCGGTTACACCACAGTGCGGACAATAGGCGACGGCAGCTACATCCGGCCCGGGAACGTGGAGGTGGATAGGAGCGGGAATGTCTTTGCCGTCCACGGGGATGACCGTTCGATCAGGGAGATACCAGCCGAGGGCGACTACAGCACGATGAATTCGGTGACTGGCGGCTTGGGTTCCCTGAATGCCCTGACAATAGACACGAACGGCAATCTTTTTGTTGCCAGCAATAGTGCAGTGAGCAAGGTAGTCCTGGGAGGCGTGAACTTAGGGACAGTTGCCGTCGGGAGTACAAGCGCACCTGTAACCGTTACGGTTGCCACAGATACTGGCTTCACGTTCTCGAGCTCTTCTTTCAGTGTGCTTACGCAGGGTGTCTCTAACCTCGATTTCAATGTGGCCTCAACCTCCTGTTCGGGATTTTTCCCTCCTGGCAGCACCTGCACGGTGGATGTGACCTTTACCCCCTCAGCCTCCGGATTGCGCTCCGGCGCTATAGTACTGAAGGACAGTGGCGGTGCCGTTGTCGCCTCTGCCAACATTTACGGTGTCGGTTCAGGGCCACAGATCGCCTTCAGCAGCAATACTGTTCAGACCACGCTGGGCAGTGGTTACAGTAGTCCTGCTGGTGTAGCGATAGACGGTAGCGGAAACCTCTTCGTCACCGATAGCGACCATCAGGTGGTGAAGCAGATTCTTGCCGCCGGCGGCTACACTACGATCAATACGCTGGGCAGCGGCTTCAACCATCCTGCCGGGATAGCCATAGACGGGGCAGGAAATATCTTTGTCTCCGACCCGCCGAACGGTGTGGTGAAGGAGCTTGTTGCTGCAAGCGGCTATACCACGATGAATACGGTGGGTAGTGGCTTCATTTATCCAGTCGGTTTGGCAGTTGATGGCAGCGGCAACCTCTTTGTTGCTGATTCCCAGGCTCATGCCGTGTACGAGTTACTCGCGGCCTACCGTTACTCCGAAGTGAAGAAGTTGAACAGCAGCGGCTTCAGCTTTAGCTCCCCTTACAGCTTAGCCGTGGATGCGAATGGGAATCTTCTCGTTGGTGATACCGGTAACCATGCGGTGTTCCAGCTACTTGCGGCGAACGGGTACTCGCAGGCGACAATACTGAATAACGGTCTCAATTCTCCTTATGGCCTGGCCGTGGATGCGAGCGGCAATATCTTCGTTGCCGACACGAATAACCACGCAGTGGAGGAATTACTTGCTGCGGAGGGCTATGCCACAGTTCACACGGTCAACAGCAGTTTCAACACGATCGTTGACCTGGCCGTAGACAGCAGCGGGAATCTCTTTGCCGTCGATATACTCGACAATGTTGTAAAGAAACTGGACTTCAGCACTGCCCCCAGCCTTAGTTTTGCAAATATCGTTGTGGGGTCAACCAGCCAGGACAGTCCGCAGACCGTGACCATCCGCAACATAGGCAATCAACCCTTGATCTTTTCCGATCCCGGTGCGGGGAGTAATCCGACCTATCCGACTGCTTTTCCGGTGAACAGCGTTGACGGTAATCTCTGCAATTCTGCACAACAGATTGTGGCAGGCGCAGGCTGTGATATCTCAATCCTGTTTTCTCCGACGGCTGCCGGCGTGGCCAGCGGAAATGTTGTCCTTACGGATAACGCTCTAAATATCCTCGGTGCGACGCAGTCCATCGCGGTGAGCGGAACCGGTTTCCCCTTGGCCACGCAACTGGCCTTCGGTATCCCACCGGCTACGAATATTCCGGTGGGCGGTAATGCGGGCTCCAGCATCATCGTTATGGAGGAGTACTCTGACGGCACGTTAGCCCCCGCGGCCGATACGATCAGGCTGACGGTGACTGGGCCTGACAGTTATTCGCAGACTTATACCGCGACTGCGAATCATGGGATTGCGACCTTTGATCTGGGGCATGTTACGTTGACCCAGGCAGGAAATTACACCTACACAGCCAGTTTTAGCGGGTTAGCAAATGTAACTGCATCTGAGACGGTGATCACAACCTCTTACACCGCTCCGGCAACCAGCGTCGGGGTCCAATCCTCAGCGCAGACGGTGACGTTTCTGTTGTCTTCGAACTTCACGCTCGGAAGTATTGGAGTATTGACCCAGGGTGCAGCGAACCTGGACTTCCAGGCTGCTTCGGGTGGTACCTGCACGGTGGGTACGAGCTATACGGCAGGACAATCCTGCACGGTGAACTATATCTTCAAACCCACATTTCCAGGTTTGCGCTATGGAGCTGTAGTTCTTTATGACAACGCTTCTCCTGGCAATGCGGTGGCGACCGCATATCTGCAGAGCTCAGGCACAGGGCCGCAGGTTTCCTTTAGCAGCAATACAACTGATCTTGTTATCAAGTTCAGCAGCATTCAACTTCCCCAGGGCATAGTCGTGGATGGCAGTGGCAATCTTTTTGTCTCCTCCCTAGGAGGGGGGATATACGAGATCCCCGCAGCGGGTGGTTATACCCAGGTGAACCACTTGGCTGGTGGCGCCAGCATCCCTGCCCTATATGGCATGGCGATGGATGGAGCTGGAAACCTCTTCGTCGGCGATCCCGGCGGTAACGCGGTGTACGAGATTCTGGCAGCGGGTGGCTATACCCAAGCCATTCAGTTGGGCAGCGGCTTTAACGGGGTCGTTAGCCTGGCGGTGGATGGAGCCGGGAATCTCTTCGTTGGCAATATCAATGTGGGCTCCGGTTCAATCGTAGAGTTATTGGCGGCTGATGGATATGCTCAACAGAAAACCTTGGTGGCTCCGAACACCTCCATTCTCCCCATTGGCTTGGCGGTAGACGGAGCTGGGAACCTCTTCGTTGCCAATTACGCCTACCAAGTCATAGAGCTATCGGCATCGAGCAACTATACCCAGGTAAAGGTGTTGGGCAGCGGTTTCGGCCATGTCAACAACATAGCGGTGGACGGCGGTGACAATGTCTTTGTCACAGAGGGTAACAGCCTCAGCAGTGACACTGCCGTCAAGGAGATCTTTGCCGCCGGCGGCTACACCCAGGTAAAGACGTTGGGCAACACGTACTTCAATCCCTATGGCGTCGCTGTAGATAACCACGGAAGAGTCTTCGTTGCCGATACCCAGAACGACTCGATTAGGGTCTCGAACTTCAGCGAGCCTCAGCCCCTGCTCTTCGAGCGGACACAGACGGGTTCAAGCAGCAGTCCGCAAACAGTAACGATCAGAAATAGCGGTAATGCAGCCCTGACCTTCCCCGCCCCCGGAAGTGGAAGTAATCCCAGCCTCTCAACCGGTTTTTCTCTTGGCGCGGCAAGCACCTGCCCGCAACTCTCCGCTGGAGGCAATTCGGCAACACTAGCTCCGGGCGAAAGCTGTCAACTACTGGTCAGCTTTTCTCCTTCAACAGGCGGGTCGGCGAGCGGTTTACTGGTGCTAACGGACGATAATCTGAACACAACCACACCGGCCTATGCGCAGCAGACGATTTCGTTGAGTGGTACCGGCGTACAGATAACCCTCTCGCCGACGAGCCTACCGGCGGGTACTGTGGCGACAAATTACAGTCAAACTATTACTGCAGCCGGAGGAACAGCACCTTATACCTACATAGCCACCGGATCCCTGCCTCCTGGTCTGTCCTTGAGTACGGCTGGAGTCCTTTCCGGAAGTCCGACGGCTGCCGGCACCTTCAATTTCACGATTACGACAACAGAAAGCACCAGTTCCTCGACGGCTTTTACCGCGAGTCAGTCTTATTCTCTTGTAATTGCCAAGGCGGCAGCTACGGTTACGCTGGGCAATCTGAACCAGACTTATACCGGTTCTCCATTGTCTGCGACAGCGACGACGAATCCTGCCGGGTTGACGGTTGCAATTACTTATAACGGCGCTACAACGGCTCCGACCGCCACGGGGACTCATACCGTAACAGCTACTGTTAATGATGCAAATTACACTGGCATGGCTACCGGCACGCTAACGATCACGAAGGCAGCAACAACTGTTACGTTGGGAAATCTGAGCCAGACTTATACTGGCTCTCCATTGTCTGCGACGGTGACCACTAACCCTGCAGGACTGCCCGTTACAATTACCTATAATGGCAGTACAACAGCTCCGACCACAGTAGGGACTTACTCCGTAATAGCCACTATTAATGATCCAAATTACACCGGTACGGCTACCGGCGCGCTAGCCATTACTAAAGCAACAGCGACCGTTACGCTAGGCAATCTAAGTCAGACTTATACTGGCTCTCCATTGTCTGCGGCGGCAACGACAAATCCTGCGGGGTTGGCGGTCGCAATTACTTATAACGGCGCTACAACGACTCCGACCACAGCAGGAACCTACTCCGTAACAGCCACTATTAATGACCCCAATTACACCGGTACGGCTACCGGGGTGCTGGCCATCGCTAAAGCGACAGCAGCTGTCACGCTGGGCAATCTGAGCCAGACTTATACTGGCTCTCCTTTGTCTGCAACGGCGACCACTAATCCTGCAGGACTGCCCGTTGTAATTACTTATAACGGCAGCACAACAGTTCCGACCGTAGTAGGAACTTACTCCGTAATAGCCACTATTAACGATCCCAATTACACCGGTACGGCTGCCGACACACTGACCATCAACGGTGCATCACTACCGACACCCGTTCTCAAAACTCTATCGCCGGCTTATATTGCCGCAAACAATCCCACTTTCACTCTTACTGTCGGTGGATCCGGTTTCAACTCAAGCTCGACGGTCTACTGGGGAACTTCAGCACTTACCACGAAGTATGTGAGTGCAACCCAACTCACAGCGCAGATTCCTGCAAGTAGTGTTACAACCTCAGGCAACTTCGCCATCACTGTACAGACTCCAACTGCAGCCAACACTTCCAATAGCATGCAGTTTCAAGTCGATTCCGCCGGATCGGGGTCGTCAGTCACACCAACCTTCACCACAGCTGCTATCTCGGTTGCTGGAGGTTCTTCTGCCAGCTATCCGGTGACATTACCTTCTACGGCAAGCAATGTTTCGGCAACCTGCCTGAATCTGCCAGCCGGAGCAAGTTGCAGTTTCTCGTCCACTACCAATGTCGTAACCATAACAACATCCTCGACCACACCTCCAGGAAGCTATCAGATCACAGTGGTCTTCCATGAGACATTGCCTGGAGCGGCCGCTGCAGGTGGTTTATTGCCAATTCTTTTGCTGCCGCTGATCTTCTGTGGCAAGAGGCTGGCACGGCAGCGAATCTGGCAGGTTATCTGTTTGGGACTTGTAATTCTGGTCGCGGTGATTTCGAATACCGGCTGTTGCAGCCGTTCCAGTTCAAAGACGTCACCCGCTACACATCAGATAACAAGCTCTGGTGTAATTAACCTCACCATTCAATAAGTGAGCCCATCAGGCAGTCGCCCAAGGTCTATTCGGAGACTGCCTGAATATCTTCTAGAAAAACGTTCTGAGCGTAGGGAACATTTGCTGTTCGCCAAACTAACGATGCGGTCTGCTTGCCCCCTCGGAACGAGCCCATTCTATTGGTTGCATTTGGGGGTGTGATGAACCCAATGGATGAAGAGGCAAGATCCAGCAGTTAAATGACCGTCCGGGGCCTCAAGGAAGGCTTGATGGCGGAGAGAGGGGGATTCGAACCCACGTCACCCTCCGAGCACCCTGGCTGCCTAGCAAAAACTTCAAGAACTACTTGTCTTTAAATCGTTTACATGGGTCACGACACTGCCGCAACTGGAACTATCGTTCCGCAATTGAGAGCATTCAACAACCCGCAAAACGGCAAATCAGTAACCGCAGCAACCACTCTCGAAGGCGATTGTTCACCCAAAGAGCAGCCAAACATCCATTCAGGCTTCACCCCATCCGCCAGCCCTACACGAAATGGGATAGATTGCCGCCACCAGCCTGCCGAGGTTTATTCGCGAAGGCATCAATAACCCACCGCAATCATCCGTACTCGTATCGCCTAGCCTGGTTGTACGCCGGTCAACGGGTAAGTTCATCGGCAAAGCACAAAAGTAGCTCCGCACAAAAGCTACTCATGCAGTTACGTTATCAACTATTCCAGCGCCAGAACAGCTTCGAAGATTGAATAACATTTATCGGTCAGAGAGAGGGCTCGGTTGGGAATTTCATGGCTCTCTAGCACGGAGATAGCACCAGCAGGCACGCGACAAAAGCGGTGTTTCAGAGTGCAAGTACTTCTTCTTTTCAAAACAACGTTACCAACCATTTAGGAAACTCCAAGATCATCCACAAAGCGGGCATTTGGAACAACTTCCTCCTTGTTGATCTGCAGTTGGTCGCAGATGATGTCAACCAGACGGAACCAGACATCCTCATCTGTTTGTTCTATGGTGTCCTTAGTCGGCTGGAAATGGTCTTGGTTCAAACTAAGAACAACTTGGGACAGTTCGCCTGCCGTATCTGCGGGCAACTCAGTAGCAAGTCTCGGGATGGAGAGTCGTGTCCAAACCGCTATGCCTACCCTCGAAAATACAATCCAAAGAGCAAAAGCCAGCGGAAATACTGCAAATACAGGCCACCCCAGCGAACATCCTATCATGCAGGTCAGAATGGCAAGCCCGCTCCCGAAAAAGAATACTCGCTTGTAAATATCCTGCTTTAGCTCGCCAGGGATACGTAATCCAGGTATTGCGAGTCCGAGTTCCTGGCGAACCTGCTCCCATTGTTTTCTGCGAGTCTCATATGGAAACAACGAAGATAGTGGAGTCAAAGGTCTGATAGAGCGTCGTGGAACTCCGGAAGCTATGACCAGAGCACGGCGCGTCACATAGAAGGCCTTGCTGGTTAGGCAACCGGGGGTGCGGTCAAGTTTGGCAAGGACAATTCGGTATAGAGCGCCAACGGTTACAGCAGCAGCCGCTTCATCATTGGAAATCGTAATCGAAAATTCGTCTTCAGTACGTAGGACGAGTTCAACAGCATCGAGTCCCATGTATCATCTCTCCGATATAGGGTAATTTTCTAGTGCAAGCGCACTAGAAAAGCGGTCTCATAGAATGGTTGCTCATCTGTTTGCTAGAAAGATGTTGTGCAACTAACTACAAAACCTTAACTTCTCGGAGTATTCTCCACTCAAATCTTAGGTGATTTAAACGGTCCATTAGCCAGAAATAGTTTTGTAGAAAGATGAAATCTCTCATCGACGCCAGAAAAATACACCCACAAGTACACCCACCAAGAGCGGGCTTGCCACAGACGGCATTGAACGTAAATGGACGAAATACCCTTTATGGTTGTCGGGGAGTTCTGGGGTTTATTAAAGACCTCTGGAGGGAGAGGTATTCGAATCTCCACATAAGATGTTCTTATTGCTTAAGATACAATTGCGTTCCACAAAATGCATCAGAGATGCCGTCTCTAGATCGTCTCTTAAGGAATGTAAATTCCGAGGTCTATCTGCGAGACCTCGGCGCTTTGCGGGAATTCAATCTGCTCAATTCGGGGTGTGTTCGGAATCCTTGGTCCCGGCTGACAAAAGTGCCGCAGAGCGGATGTCCGCTTGGATGCTCCTGCCGAAATCCGTAAGAGTCCAGTAGTGCTCCTTGTCAGACACGGCATGCTTCTTTTGGGAGGGCTGGACCAGCTCAAGCGCCATGAGGTCGGCTAGCCATTCATTGAGGGTGTTAATAGGAAGGGGATTTTTTACCCGGAGTTCAGGTTGTTTCTCGCTTTTCCTAAGATGGAACCATAGCATCTGTCCAAGCGCTACGTTCAAACGTGTAGCATCATACTCAACTGTTAAGAAGGGCGCAGCGAAATCGAATATCGTAAAGAGATTAGTTTTGCCAAGATCTGTAAAATTGGAGCCCCCCTTGAAAAATATGGACACGTGCTTCTGAGCTTTGCGCAGAATTGATACAGCGTTCTTGATCTGCACCTTCGCGTCAGTTTTGATCTGTGTTTCAGTCTCGTGGAGTTGGGCACGGAGTGCAGCGTTCTCCTTGCTTAGCCGAGTGAGCTCAGTCATCACTCCCGCGGCTAAATCTCCCGTCGCGCGGACCCATCCGGGTCGCGGGTGAGTCATGAATACCTTGCCCAAAGAGATCGCCACCTTCGCATGCAAGTCATCGCCATTCTTCCAGAATTGTACGATCTTCTGCTTCACTTTAGCCTTGAAGCTCTTTAGAGCATCTTGATCTGCGGACGCTGTGTCCATCTTGGCCGCCGACCAGTCGGCTTTTTCGTCGATGATGAAACCAAGCACAGGGATCTTCATTGAAACCGCGTAGTCGTATTCCTTTTCGGTGTAACTCAATGCGCCATCCTTCGAGCCATACCTGTGCGCGAGGACAATCAAGTAGTAATCACAATCGTCGATCTGACGTTTAATCAATTCCCACTGCTCTTCGTCCCCGGCACTGAACAGCTCCATCCCAACCGGGATATGGCCCATCTCCAGAACAGCCTTAATGACTACGTCGCGCTCATCTTTCAAATCCTCGAATGTCGAGCTAACGAAGATCTGGTACTTCGCTCGTTCCATATTCCCCTCGATTGAAAAGGCTGTTTGTAGCAATATCAAATGCAAGAGTGTGCTGATCGTCGAGCTCAAAACGATTCGCAGATTTTACCTTTGCTTCGTCTCCCTTGTTGCCGGTCCATTGGGCGGCGCCATCGGCCATTTTGTAGGCATGATTCCTAAACTTTGCTCGTCTGATCTCGGTATCAGTGAGTGCCATCTGTCGCGCCTTGATTTTGGAGAATACTCCAATCATATCCATCACATACCCCAGGAAGTACCCCCTGAAAAACATGGCTTCCCAGGAACAGCGTTAGACGGAAATGGACAAAATACCCTTTATTCATCGGGTGTTTCGTGGTTTTCTTGAATATCTTTGGAGGTGCTTGGAAGGCTAGATGGCGGAGGGAGAGGGATTCGAACCCCCGTTACCCGTTAAGGTAAAGCGGTTTTCAAGACCGCCTGTTTCAACCACTCACACATCCCTCCGCGGGGTGGGAAGTGCTTTCCTTCGTATTGTACGATGAGGCCTTCCGGACTGCCACCCAGGGCAGACCATCTGTTCCGGAGATGATCTCCCTTATATACTCCCTCCCCGGAATGGGAATCCCTGCCTCGAATTCTTCCCGGAACAAATGCCAACCCTACCTCAAACTCATCCCAGACTCTGAAAGCTGCCGTTTTGGGTGCACAAAGCTGAAATTTTGTCGCATTTTGAGGAAATATCAGTACTTTTTCCATCACATGCAATCCAATCATGTGGAAGCAGACGCAGCCATTTACGCCCCGGCATCTGTAAAGTAAAGACAAGACAAGAATGGTTACCCAAACGATCCAACGAAAGCCATCCTCCTTCGAGCGCACCCTGGCGACCGCCAAGCGCACGATGATGATGCGCGAGATTTTCAGGCTGGCAATCGACAATTTTCGTACCAGCAAGGTCCGCTTTGCCCTCACGGCCCTGGGCATGGTTATCGGGTCGGCCTCGCTGATCCTGGTCGTCACCATCGGACTGACCGGCAAACAATACGTCCTGAGCCTGATCCAGGGAATCGGCAGCAATATGATCGAGCTCGAATACTCGGGCGGCGGTGCTGCCGGAGCGGCTACCGAGTTTCGCAACGACTTCCTCACGATTGACGACGAGCGGGCGGTCCTGGAGCAGATTCCCGCAATTCAGTACGCCTCCCCAATGTTGGAGATGCATGACCGTATCAGTTTTGGCGGAGGTGTCGTAAAGGACATCCTGGTCCTTGGCGTTTCGCCGGAATACAAGAATGTCCGTAACCTGATCGTGCTCTCCGGGCGCTTCTTTGACGACGAAGACGAACAGACCCACACCAAATGTGCCGTCGTTACCGAACCCTTCGCCAGGCAGATGTTTGGCAGCTCGGAAGCGGCCATCAATCAGAATTTCGAAATTAGCGGCATTCCCTTCACCGTCATCGGAACCTTCAAGGAACGGGTCGATACCTTCGGGCAGTCGGAAATCGCCGACCAGACCATTCTGATTCCCTACTCGGTTGCCCGGTACTTCACGGGAACCGATACCGTGAAACAGATCTTCTTCTCTGTCCGCGACCAGAACGATGTAAACGAAACGGCCAAAGAGGTAGCCCGGGTCGTACACTCCCGGCACAAGCCAAATTCTGTTTACCGTGCCAATACCCTGACGGAGCTGATCACGACTGCGTCCAGAGCGGCAACGGCCCTAACGGCCGTGCTCCTGCTGATTTCGACCGTAACCCTGGCGGTGAGCGGTGTCGGCATCATGAACATCATGCTGGCCACGGTACGCTCCCGCATCCGTGAGATCGGAATCCGTAAGGCACTGGGCGCTACCTATCGGGAGATTAAGTTGCAATTCTTGGTAGAAGCGATCCTCATCTCCCTGAGCGGCGGCTTGGTAGGAACCATCATCGGACTTGCGGTTCCGCTATCGATACACTTCTTCACCGATTACAGGATTCCAATTTCTCCGTGGTCGGTAGTGATCGCATTGGTTACGGCAACCGGCGTCGGTGTCATCTTTGGGACTTTGCCTGCCAACCGAGCGGCACAGATGGATCCGGTGGAATCGCTCAAATACGAATAAGGGCGAAATCGGGACCCAAAAAAACAAATGGCAGCGCATTCCGCGCTGCCATTTCCATTTCGATCTCAGAGTTAGCGGCTTACATTACCAGGGCCACACGTTCAATCTCAGACTGCATGCACTCGTACGTGCAACCGGCACTCTCGATCCGAGTCACGGCATCACGTGCACGGGACTGACTTACGCCATAGCCATGGTCTATCAGGAAGGCGGATAAAACTTCGGCCGCCTGCCAACAATCCAGCCCTGCCTGCTGAAGATCCTCGCGCAAGTCGCTCAGTTCGGAAAAACTGAATTTCTCGATATGGTTAAAGTTCGCCATATTCCGCGTTGCACTCCGCTGGACTTCACCGCCTGCAGTTTGCTCCGGCCGACCATTGTCTCCACGTTCGAGTTCTCTGCCCATTCAAATCCCCTGTGCCAAAACCCCCAATACTGCAGGCTTGGACTTTGTTAGACACTCTAGCCAGGTGTTTCGTTGCTATTTAATAAAACTTTTTAGCTACTCTCTTTCTTTTTCGTCAGTTCCCCACTAATACGAGAGTGGATAAAACAAAGTTTCCGTCGCGAAGCTAAATGTGGGAAGAACTCCCCGCATAAAACCTTTTTGCATCCCCTGTTTACCGAAGTAACCTCTGTCCGGAAATGAACGCCGAAGTTCCTGATATGGAAAGGAGAAGCGGTGCAAAGGATGCAGCCGATTCAAATCCGGATATCGCAATCTGTAATTCTTTAAGCAACGAACCAGAATGAATGCTGGTTGAAACTCGATCAGGAATCAAAACGATTGCGCCTCTTCCGACGGTCGTAATACATGTCGCTGCCACTTTATCGGAAGATGCAGATAAGCTCCACCGTCCCAATGTGGAAAACACGGCACTTAATTCATTTTTTCGATCAGCGCGCACCAGCAAAGGCAGCTATTTTTCGGAGGCCGTGGCCCTATCCGCGATCAATACAGGAATGCCGTCGACGATGGGATAACTGCGTCCGCACCCCTGGCAGACGAGATGATCGGCGTTCTGCAGTAAAGATCCGTGACATACGGGGCAGACGAGCATCGAAAGAATGGCGGAAAGGTCGTTCGGTGATTGCATGTGTGGGCCTCAATTACCATGAGATTAGAGCATTTTTCCTGCTGCGGTTGAAGCTGGATCCGAACATATACGGTTATAGGAGTCCGGACGAAGAGCTCTCGCCCGATTCATAGGAACGATTGGACGAAGGTCAGCGTAGTACGTTCGTTGTTGTGTTAACCGCAAGAAACAAAAATCCCCTCGAGCTGCGCTCGCACATTAAGGAAGGAAGCGAAGAATGACACGAGTTTTGGACGGCACTGCAATTGCCGCCGCAATCAAAAAGGAAGTCGCGGAAAAGGTACAACAGCTGACGGCGAAAGGCATTCGGCCGGGCTTGGCAGCAGTGCTTGTCGGGAATGTCCCCGCATCGCAGATCTATGTGCGCAACAAGGTACGTACCTGTGAAGAGCTGGGGATCTATAGCGATTTGATTACTCCTCCAGAGACCGTGACCACCGAAGAAATGTTGGCACTGGTTGCGGAACTCAATGCCCGCCCAGACATCGATGGCATACTGCTGCAATTGCCTATGCCCCCGCAGGTCGACGCAAAACGTCTGTTGGAGGCGGTCGATCCGGCAAAGGATGTAGACGGATTCCATCCTGTTACCGTAGGCAGAATGCTCGCCGGACAAGCTGGACTCGCTCCTTGTACTCCTGCCGGAGTTATCCAGATTCTTAAGAGAAGTGGCATTCCCATTGCAGGACAAAATGCTGTCGTCCTCGGACGAAGCGACATCGTTGGCAAACCGGTAGCCATATTGCTATTGCACGAAAACGCGACAGTTACGATTTGCCATTCCAAGACCCGTAATCTGGCCGATATTACCCGTCAGGCAGACATTCTGGTTGCAGCGATTGGACGGCCCGGTTTCGTTACTCCCGAGATGGTAAAGCCCGGAGCAACGATCATCGATGTAGGAATCAACCGGCTCACGAGCCGCGAGGAATTCGGTCTGTACTTCGCAGGCGATAAACGGCGGGAAGAGATGTTCATCCTGAAGGGCTCAACCATTGTCGGAGATGTCCATCCCAAGGCCTTCGAAGTTGCCGGAGCATATACGCCTGTTCCGGGAGGGGTAGGTCCATTGACAATCGCGATGCTGATGGCCAATACCGTGAAGGCCGCGCAGCTTCGCCGGGGAGTCTAGAGCAATTCCAGGACTGCACAGTTGCAGGTGGTCCTGGTGAAGGTATAGAGCAGGGACACAGCATTAGTTGTGCCTCGGTTTGCTAACAAAGGTAGGAGTTGGACAAAGTAGGTATTGTGTCAGGGCCGGACTTTAGAGCATTTTTCGCACATGTATAGACTTGCTGACGACAGCGAAGAGCGGCTTTCTTTAGCGGAAAGCCACATAAACTGTCGTGACTTGGTCTACTTCTTTGCGAAAAATGCTCTAGTCCGGCCGAAAGGTAGCCTCATCTTTTCCTTTGGCATTCTCGGTAAGCAATGTCAAAGGAGTAGTGGATTTTGAGAAGCCTCTTGAATACCTACACAAAACAGCACGATCGAACATTTGTTACCGAGAATGTCTCTGATTTTTTTGAAACGATTCCGGCAGGGCTGGAAGCCCTGCCCTGACACACACCATTCCCCTGAAATAGGGCTAGGTTTGGCAGCAGTCTGGAACACAGCCTTAGCTGTGCCTGAAATTCATAAGGACACGTAAGACTGCTGGCGAGAAGTCTGAAGCAATGTGCCCTTCCCTGGAAACTTCAGGGCTGGGCCCTTAGCTCTGATGGCAAAGGAGAATTGTCCTGATGTTGCGCGTAGGACTTACCGGAGGGCTTGGAAGCGGGAAGACTACGGTCGCCTCCATGTTCACAGCCCTGGGCGTGCATGTGATTGAAGCCGATGCGGTTGGCCGACAGCTCATGCAGCCCGGAGAGCGGGTTTACGAAGAGATCCTGCAGCATTTCGGCAAGGATGTCCTTCAGCCCGATGGCCAATTGGACCGGAAGAAGCTGGCCGCAATTGCCTTTGGCCAAAACCGTTTGGAAGAGCTGAATCGCATTGTTCATCCGGCTGTTATCGCTGCGCAAGAGGCCTGGGCAGCAAAGATCTTTGCCGCCGATCCTACCGCCATTGCCATGGTTGAATCGGCATTGATCTTCGAAGCTGAACGCTCGGGCACGGTACCGGAATGGCGTCAGCGTTTCGACCGGCTGATCCTGGTTACCGTTCCGGACGAGGTGAAGATTGCCCGTTATGTAGAACGGCTCTCCCCCGGAAAATGGGATGATGTTCTGGCCGAAGATGCCCGATCCCGCCTGGCAGCCCAGATTCCCGATCGGCAAAAGGCCCCTTTTTGCGATTATGTTATTGAAAACGTTGGCGATATCGAAAAGACCCGTCGCCAGGTAGAAACCATCTATCGAGAGTTGATATTGCAATCCTGCGCGACACCGGTTAACGAACCGGCGTCAGTAGAATCAGGAATAAGGAAGGACAAAAGCCGGTTATGAAATTTCGCCGCATTGTTTTATTTGTAGCTCTCATCGTTGTTGGGTTCTGGTTCTTCACCACACATCCGCTACATCTGCCTTGGGGCAGATCGTTGAGCTACTCTCCCTTGTCCTTGACAGAGGCTAATGCCCAACCTGCTTATGACTCGGAAGAACAAAACAATATCGCTGTGTACAAGCGAGCCCTGCCTTCGGTCGTGAACATCACCTCCACGCAGGTAGCCATCGATTTCTTCTTCCGCATGGTTCCGCAGCAAGGACAAGGATCGGGATTCATTCTGGACAAAGCAGGACACATCCTCACGAATTACCACGTAATCGCCGACGCCAACCGAATTGAAGTTACCCTCAGCGATAAGCATAAGTACAAAGCCAAGGTGATTGGCGGCGACAGACGGCACGATCTTGCTCTGTTACAAATTGAAGCTCCAAATCTGGAGCCCGCTATCTTGTCCGACTCGCGGCAATTGGTTGTTGGACAGAAGGTATATGCCATCGGCAATCCCTTCGGCTTGAGCGGTACGATGACTCGCGGAATTATCAGCTCCATCCGCTCGATTCAGGGACCTGAAGGAAATCCGATTGAAGACGCCATTCAGACCGACGCTGCAATTAACCCCGGCAACTCCGGTGGACCGCTATTGAACTCCCGCGGTGAGGTTATTGGCATCAATACCCTGATCGTCTCGCCCAATGGAGCGGATCAGAGCTCCGGTATTGGCTTCGCCATTCCTATCAATACAGCTAAGGCCGTTCTCGGTGATTTGACCCGCTATGGCAAAGTCCGGCGGCCATCTTTGGGCATTACTTCTCTTGAGATCGGGCCGGATCTGGCGCAGCAGATGGGACTGGCCGCGGATTATGGCGTGCTGATCCAGAAGATAGTTCCCGGTGGAGCAGCAGAGCACGCAGGCCTTCACGGCGGCAGCCAGCAGGCTTACCTGGGGAATATCCCGATCATGTTAGGTGGCGACTTGATCGTAGCTATCGATGGCCAAGAGATAGCGAACGCTCAAGATATCGCTCAGGTCATGGATAAGCACCAGATCGGAGATAACATCACTGTTACTTATTATCGAGGGCGCCGCAAACTGACTGCCCGGCTGACACTTTCGGAGGTACACGACCGCTCTGTCTAAAAGATCTTGTGACGAAGGAAACTGCAGTTGAAAGGAAAGACCATGAGCAGATGGACAGAAGCCGACATCCCAGACCAGCACGGGAAATTAGCAGTTATCACCGGAGCAAACAGCGGTATCGGCTTTCACACTGCGCGCCATCTGGCAAAGGCGGGCGCCGACGTTATCCTGGCTTGCCGGAACATAGAGAAAGCGCAGGCGGCGCAACAGCGCATCGTTGCTGAAACGCCTTCTGCTCGGGTAATTACTGCATGGCTGGATCTCTCCAGTCTGTCTTCTATCCGTCACTTTGCGGCCGCGTTCATGGAGCAGAAACGGCCGCTGGATCTTCTGATCAACAATGCCGGAGTCATGGCTCTTCCCCGCCGCCGTATTACGGAAGATGGCTTTGAGCTGCAATTTGGCACGAACCACTTAGGCCACTTCGCACTAACCGGGCTATTATTGGCTCCTCTTCTTGCGGCTCCCGCAGCACGTATTGTTACAGTTAGCTCAATCGCTCATCGCGGCGGGAAGATACGCTTCCATGATCTACAGTGGAGGCTGGGATATATGCCCTGGCCTGCCTACCGGCAATCGAAGCTTGCCAATCTGCTCTACGGTTTTGAGCTGGAGCGGCAGTTGCAATGGGCCGGGGCCCATGCATCAAGCATCGTTGTTCATCCCGGAGTAGCGAAGACAAACTTATTCGCCTCCGGTCCGGGTGCTTCCAGTGTGATCATGCGGAAGATGAGTGAAGTCGTCTTAGCTTTGGTTGCACAGAGTGACGAACAAGGAGCCTTGCCTACTCTTTATGGTGCGACATCACCGGATGCCCAAGGAGGGCACTTCTACGGCCCGGATGGTTTCCGCCAAATGAAGGGCTGGCCTGTTGAGGTTAAGGCTGAAGCTCAGGTCCATAACATGACCTTGGCGGAACGGTTATGGAGCGCTTCGGAAGAGCTTACGGGAGTACATTACGATCTGCCCCGCGCAAAATAATTTGTAACTAGAACCTGCTTTACGACCGTTTGACATAGCGGCGGTTGCGAATCTCATACTCACCTGAAAGCACGCGGGCAATCGCCTCGCTGTACGCCTGATGCTCTTCCTTGAGAATGCGCTCGGAGAGAGCGTGCGCGTCATCGGTATCTAGTACAGGCACAACCTTCTGCAAGATGATTACGCCGTGGTCCAATTCTTCATCTACGAAGTGGACCGTGCAGCCTGCAACCTTCGCTCCATAGACCAGAGCTTGCTCTTGTGCATCCAGACCGGTAAATGCCGGGAGAAGCGATGGATGGATATTCAATATCCGTTGAGGATATGCGCGAACAAACTCGGGAGAGAGCAGGCGCATGTAGCCAGCTAAACAGATCAGATCGATCCGATGCTCTTGAAGACAGCGCAATACGTCGGCATCGTGCTCTGCGCGCTTCCGTCCCTTAGAGACGAAGAGCTCAGTCTCCAGACCGCGCTCACGCGCGGCAATCAAGCCAGGAGCATCGGCCACATTGGAGATCACAACGCCGATCTCCGCTCCGGGAAGGCGTCCTTGCTGCAGATTGTCGGCGATGGCGAGGAAATTCGATCCTCGCCCCGATAGAAGAATTCCCAGGCGCTGCTTAGTCATTTACCGGCCTTCAACATTTAGGAGTAAACGACCTTACGATCACCCTTGATCGTGCGCCCGATTACGTAGAACTTTTCTCCTGTGCGGTCAAAGAGCGACTTTACGCGCTTCACCTTCTCGGCGGGAATCACGACGATCATGCCGATGCCCATATTGAAGGTCCGCAGCATCTCGTCCTGAGCAACAGCTCCAAGATCCCGCAAGTGCTCAAAGATCGGAAGAACCGGCCAGCTGCCAAGCTCAATCGAAGCAGAGATGTGTTTGGGCAGAATGCGGGGCAGATTCTCCGTGATTCCGCCGCCTGTGATGTGGGCCATACCCTTCACGAGACCGGCAGCCATCAGCTTCTTAATGACAGGCAGATAGCTGCGATGGATCTTCATCAGGGCAGCACCAGCCTTATCCTTCAGCTCATTTACATACTGATCCGGCTTATATCCGGCTACGTCGAAGAAGAGCTTCCGGGCTAGCGAATATCCATTGGTATGCAAGCCGGTGGAAGGCAAGCCGAGTAGTACGTCGCCGACTCCGATGGTGTCGCCGGTGATGACCTTATCCTTATCGACCACGCCGACGATGAAACCGGCCAGATCGTATTCGCCATCGGCATAGAAGCCTGGCATCTGGGCCGTTTCGCCACCGATCAAGGCGCACCCGTTGGCACGGCAGGCATCAGCCATACCCTCAACGATCTTCTCGGTTACCTCGTTATCGAGACGGCCGGAGGCCAGGTAATCGAGGAAGAAGAGGGGTGTTGCACCCTGCACGGCAATGTCGTTGACGCAGTGATTGACCAGATCGGCACCCACCGTGTGGTGAATCCCCAGCTCGAAGGCAATCTTCAGCTTTGTTCCGACACCATCGGCAGAAGAGACCAGTACCGGATTGGCGTAGCGGCTCGTGTCGAGCTTGAAGAGGCCTCCGAAACCGCCAATTTCGCTTAAAACCTGGCGATTAAATGTCTTCTTGGCCAAAAACTTGATGCGTTGTTTGGCGCGATCACCTGAAGAGATGTCTACGCCTGCATCGGCGTATGTGATAGGCGTATCGGAGGTCTTTTTGGGCTGCACTGGCAGACTTTCTGTAATGGGATGCCGACCACGTGCTTACAAAGAGTGTGGCTCTGGTCGGAAGGCTCAGTTTAGCACTCTGGAGCAGGCAAACGGCAGGGGGAGGGCCGTGATTGATCAACAACAAGCGGGTTTTTCCGTTCCCGATACTACAAACAGCCTTTCCAGAGCGGCTTTGCCACCGCCGGAGAATATATTTGGTAGCCGGTTGGCCAAGTTCCCTACCAAACCAACCGCCCATATACTGGAGCGGATGCCAAGATCATTGAACCGCTCCCGTCAGTTGCAGAAACGTGCCGAAACCTACATGCCCGGCGGCGTGAACTCCCCGGTAAGAGCTTTTCGCGCTGTGGGCGGAGATCCCCCATTCATCGAGCGTGCGGAAGGGGCCCACCTCTGGGATGTGGATGGAAACCGATACGTGGACTACTTCGGGTCCTGGGGACCGATGATCCTGGGCCATGCTTTCCCTCCCGTAGTGGAGGCCATCCAGAAAGCCGCTGCCCGCTCGGCCAGCTTCGGAGCCTCTACTCCTCTGGAAGGGGAGCTGGCTGAAATGATCGTTGCAGCCTATCCCTCGATCGAAAAGCTGCGTTTTGTCAGTTCTGGGACGGAAGCCACCATGTCGGCAATCCGGCTGGCGAGGGCCTATACCGGCAGGCAGTATGTCATCAAGTTTGAAGGCTGCTATCACGGCCATGCGGATGGACTGCTGGTCAAAGCCGGTTCGGGAGTAGCAACCTTTGGAATTCCCGGCTCAGCAGGAGTTCCTGACGAAGTCGCGCATTGGACGCTGGCTCTCCCCTTCAATGACCGGACGGCAGTGGAAGCAGCATTCGCCCAACATCCGAATGAGATTGCCTGCATCATTCTGGAACCCGTCGTGGGAAACGCGGGCTGCATCCCTCCGGCTCCCGGATTCCTTGCTGCGCTGCGTGAAATTACCGAAAAGGCCGGAACAGTTCTAATTCTGGATGAGGTTATGACCGGATTCCGGGTCGCATACGGTGGCGCACAGCAGTTCTATGGAATCCGCCCGGATATGACGACCCTGGGGAAGATCATCGGCGGGGGACTCCCCTGCGGAGCCTTCGGCGGCAAAGCAGAGATCATGAATATGCTCTCCCCTCTGGGGCCCGTCTACCAGGCCGGGACCCTTAGCGGAAATCCGCTGGCAATGGCTGCGGGACTGGCAACAATCGATTACCTGCGAAGCAGCCAGGTAGAGATCTATTCCCTGCTGGACAAGACTACGACGGCTGTGACCAAGGGTGTCTGCGCAGAAGCGGCAAAGGCTGGCGTACCTCTGACGCTAAACCGCGTCGGAGCGATGTTTACCTGGTTCTTTACTTCGAAACCGGTCACGGACTATACCTCCGCTGCCGCAAGCGATACTGCGGCCTTTGCGCGTTTTCATCGGGCAATGCTGGAATCCGGTATCTGGCTGCCGCCTTCGCAATTTGAAGCAGCGTTCACCAGCACGGCTTTAGGTGTGGAAGACATTACTCAAACCATCGAAGCCGCAAAGAAGGCTTTTGCCGAGGTAGTCAAAGGCCAATAGCCGAGCAAGAACGAAGCTATGGTCTTCAGCACGAATCAGTTAGAGAAATGCACTAGCGAGTTGAAGACCAGGCATCCACAGTAACGAAATGGCTGTCTTTGGAGTAATGGCTTAGTAGGGCATCTACCGCAATCACAGTTCTGCCCCGGTCTTCTCCAATGCCGGCCTGCCCACCATCATGCAAAAGGACGTTGCTGCCCCGGTGGTGCTTGCGATCCCGGGCAATCTCTCTCTCCAGCCGGGTGGAGATGCACTCTGCACAGGAGGCATCCCAATCGTGGCCCATGGCTGTCCAGAGTACCGGCGTTAGATTGAGTTCGCGGGCCGCGGCCAGAACATCGGGACGACGGGCTCCATGCGGAGGCCGGAAGTAGCGGACTGGCTCTCCAAGAGCATCTTCCAACGCAGAGTTACAGGCTGCCAGCTCCTCACGAACCTTGGAGGGCTTTTGAAAGAGAAGAACCGGATGAGTATAGGTGTGGTTTCCAACCAGATGACCTGCTTGGCGCACCATACGAACCAGATCAGGCCGTTGGCGGGCAAAGCGCCCAATGAAGAAAAAAGTAGCATGCACCTGGTGATGAGCCAGGATATCGAGCAAACGCCCCGTCCATGGGTCATTGGGCCCATCGTCAAATGTCAGGGCAATTTCCGACGGATCGCTCCCGGAAAGAACAGTGTGGCCAAAGATCTGAGAGGTTGGCCACATAGCAGCATAAGCATATCCGCCTGCGACAAGCCCTGCCGTAAGGCCGGTCGCAGCAAACTCGACAAGCATAAACACCAGTTTAATCTTTAGGGCTTGAGAAGAAGAGGCAAGAATGATATCTTTGCTTTTTCTTCGCTCTCCTAGAGCAGGAGCATCTCAAGATGGCTAATCTCTTTGAACCGCCCCGCTTTGTGGCGATAGAGGGTCCTATCCGTGTAGGAAAGTCGACACTGGCCAACATCCTGGCAGAAAACCTCCATGCGCGACGTATTACCGAGCCTGAGAACAATCCATTTCTCGATCAGTTTTATGCAGGGCAGAAGAGCACTGCTTTCGAGACTCAGATGTGGTTCCTGATGGAGCGCTATGAGCAATTGCGGGCACAGCAACCCGATGGACTGGATAGGATTCCAGTCATTGCCGATTATCTTTTCGAAAAAGACAAGATCTTTGCATGCCTGAACTTAAGTGACGAGGAACTTAGTCTCTACAATCGCTACTACAACCGTTTTCGCAGAGAGATTGTTACTCCCGATCTAGTGATTTATCTGCACGCTTCTCCGGAAGTTTTGAAGCAGAGACTGCGTCGTAAAGGAGTTCCCGGCGAGAAGGCCATCAGCGATCAATATGTCGAACAGGTCGCCGCAGCTTACGAGCACTTCTTCTTTCATTACACGCAAAGCGATCTACTGGTAATCGATACCTCGCAGATCGACTTCGTGCAAAAGAACGAGGACCTGCAGCTCTTGCTGAACCGGCTTTCAGAACCGATCAGGGGAACGCAGTATTTCCTGCCGTTGAGCAATCCTGCTCTAGTGCGACAGAAATATGGAATCGCTTGTTAACAGGCTCCAGTTCTTAAGAGCATCTCCCTTATAGAGACACGCTGATCGAAGTTACAACGATGCAGCTTTCTCGCCAATCCAGCAAATCAAAGATTCATTTGCCGGAAACTCATCCTTGGCGGAAAGCTGTATAGCGACTACGCTTTCTCTTTCTTCATGTCCTCAAAAAAATGAATTTCTGTTCAGCGATGATGCTTAAAGAACTCGTCCAATTCGGACCAGCAACTTATCGCCGAGCTGTGCAAACAGCCGTACGAATGGCGTATACTCACGGTGGTTCGGGCGGTATCCCTGCTTTTCACAATGGGGGAACTGCACTGGAGATGAGACATGAGTCTGACAAACTTCCGCACAGCGGACAGCAGTGGCGCTTCCCGCTTGATTCCAGAAAAAATCACAGTCCCCACCTTCGCTGAAAAGAAAAGCAATCGTCGGCCTATTACTTCGCTTACTGCTTACGATTACGCGACCGCTCGTCTTGTCGATGAAGCGGGCGTCGACATGATTCTGGTAGGCGACTCTCTGGCCATGGTCGTCATGGGCTTGGAATCGACTCTTGCCGTGACCGTCGATGAGATGCTGCATCATACGCGGGCTGTGCGCAGAGCGGTGCGGCGTGCACTTGTGGTCGCCGATATGCCCTTTGGCAGCTATCACACCAATGTTGAAGAAGGTGTTCGCAACGGTATCCGCTTTGTAAAAGAAGCCGGTGCTGAAGCCGTAAAGGTCGAGGGCGGCGAAGAACGAGTCGAACTCGTAAAAAGATTAGTTGCAGCAGAGGTACCGGTCGTAGGACATCTGGGCCTTACTCCGCAAAGCATTCATCGCATGGGCGGCTACCGCGTTCAGGGTAAAACTGCAGATGCAGCAAAGAAATTACGGCAGGATGCGCAGGCACTGGAAGAGGCCGGAGCTTTTGCCCTCGTGCTTGAAGGTATTCCACGCGAAGTGGCTAAGAAGATTACGGCGGAGCGCAAGCTTTCCACCATCGGTATCGGTGCAGGACCGGATTGCGATGGACAGATTCTCGTTCTTCACGATTTAGTCAATCTTACGTTTAATCCGCCAGCTAAATTTGTACGTCGTTACGGTGATGCGGGAAAGGTGATTCGTGAAGCTGTAGAAGCCTACAAGATCGATGTAGAAGCACGAATCTTTCCCAGTGACGAAGAAAGTTATCATCTTCCTCGCTCGAATAAATCGAAAGCTGCCGTAGCACGGCAGAAGGCCTGATACATTCCTCGCATCAATCTATGTCAACCTCGGGAAGATCGCGCAGCTTTTCTCTAAAGGAAGCTGCGCTCAATATCATTGAATAACGCACAGCAATGCGAGAAATGCTTTCATGCAAACAATACAAACAGTACAAGAGTTAAGACAGTGGACAGCGCAGGCACGCCAGCAAGGACTGCGCATCGGCCTGGTTCCTACAATGGGTGCGCTTCACGCAGGACACCTTTCCCTGGTAAAAGCAGCGCGGCAAAGTTGCGATCGTGTTGTTGTCTCGATCTTCGTTAATCCCACGCAATTCGGACCGCAAGAGGACTACTCCCAATACCCTCGCACGCTTGAGAAAGACTGTGCTCTGCTTGCCGGGGAAGGCGTAGATGTAGTCTTCGCACCACCAGTAGAAGAGGTTTATCCCTCCGGAGCAGCAACCTTTGTCGAGGTCGAAGGCCTAAGTAATCGATTGGATGGAGCCTCGCGTCCCGGACATTTTCGTGGAGTGGCAACTGTCGTTTCCAAACTCTTCCTCATGACGACACCGCATCGTGCTTTCTTTGGACAAAAGGATGCAGCGCAAGTTGCAGTACTGCGCAAGATGGTTCGGGATATGCATTTTGACCTGGAACTTGTTGTCTGTCCGATTGTCCGCGATAACGATGGATTGGCACTGAGCTCTCGAAATGCGTACCTCAGTGCAGAAAAGCGGAAACAAGCACTGGTGTTGAGCCGGGCGGTTTTCCGCGTTCAGGAACTAGCGAAGCAAGGAATCATAGAGGCAGAAACGCTGAAGGCTGCAGTTCTATCCGTCTTCGCCGAAGAACCGCAGGTTCGCATCGACTATATCGTCGCAGTCAATCCAGATACCCTCGAAGAAATCTCAAGTATCAATCACGGTGCCTTATTTGCAGTAGCGGCATGGGTCGGTTCGACACGACTCATCGATAACATCGTGATCCCACCGGTATCTTAGAGTTAAGGAAGGCAGTGCGGTTCAAGCGAGAGTGTAAAACATAAGAGCTGCAGTATGTTCCAAAGGTGGGTGCCCATACGATTCGCATCTCTTCACGAATCGTATGGGCACCCCTTCGCTTCTTTTATGGAAGGCCTCTTACGGTTAGCCCCATATTCCAACCGTAGTTCTAGACAAAACCAGCGTTATATATCTACGCTGGTTTTGCTCTAATTCGACTGCGGCGGAGCAGGAGGCATTCTTTCATGCCCACCGTGCTCTTCATGCTCTGGAGGAGGAATGAATTTTTCGGGATGACCATGTCCACGATGACAAGTGCCACACGAAACGGCTTCCGGCCTCTCAGGAATTTGCGAGATATATTTCTGATTTAGCTCCTGAGTCATGCTGAGCATTAGGCGAGCTGTTTTCTTTTCATCCTTGCCGTCATCGGCGAAGTTATACCGTCTTCGTCCAGCCTGTGCGGTGGCAGCGGCATCGAGAGTGTGGCAGTAACCGCAATTGACTCCGAGTTGGCCCTCCCAGGCATGCATGATATCGAGAAGCTTGTCTCCCGATATGTCTTTCGAAAGAACCTGCAGATTCGTTGGTTTCGGGAGAGTCCGTCGCCGGGGAGGATTGGCAGCGGGAGATGAAGATGCAGCAGAACTTTGCGCAATGACCATAAGACTGCCAGACAGCAAACCGGCAAGAGCGAGGAACAGGGGAAGCGTTCGACTCTTCAAAATTGCCTAACTCCTGTAATTGAAATGTCTACTGGACGACAGAAGAACATGCTTTGACGCAGGAAAAGAGATTTTCTTTTTGTCATCTTGGAGTTTTCTTGACGCATTCGACGGGCCATACTAAAGGTATGGGAAAAACTGCGATTCTCTTTGACCTGGACGGTACTCTGACCGATTCCAAGCCAGGCATCCTAAATTGCCTCAGAAAGACCCTGGTAGCGCACAACATCCAGTGGGAAGGTTCGCTCGACCGGTTCATTGGCCCTCCCGTTGAAGACTGGGCAAAAGAACTCCTGCCAAACGGCGATGAGCAGGCACAAGCACAGATAGCTGCCGACTATCGAAGCTGTTATGACCAAAAGGGCTGGGCTGAAAATTCTGTCTATCCTGGCATTCCCGAACTATTGAAGGAATTAAAGGAACGCGGCTTCTCTCTCTACGTCTGTACTTCCAAGCAGGAGCACTTCGCAGTAAGAATCCTTAAGAAATTCGGCTTGGCTGAATACTTCACCACAATTCATGGTGATCGCGCCGAATTCACCAGCCACAGCAAAGTCGATCTGCTGGCTCATCTGCTGATGCAGGAGTCTCTCGATCCCGCAACAACATGGATGGTCGGAGACCGTAGATTCGATCTTGAAGCAGCAAAGGCGAATGGCGTCCGTTCCATTGGTGTAGGTTTTGGATATGGGAGCATGGAAGAGCTGACGGCATGCAATCCTACCGCTATATGCCCAACTCCAGCAGACATCCTTGATCTTTTCAGTGAGGAAACATCAGCGCCCGGAAACACAAAGGTTTCCCTTCACCAGGAAGCGTAAGGGAAGATCCGCGGCCTTGCGAATGCCAATACGGGGAGTCGCAACGATCTCCTTCACATCGAAACCGTCGTCGGCAACCTGCAAGGGCGATTCCGGCTGTGTTACGTCTACGCCATTGAGGGCTTGACGAGTGATCTCCAAGGCCTGACAGAGTCGCCCTGGTCCTGAGGTAAGGCGTCGAATTGCACCATTTTGGGGCAATCCTCGACGCTTTGCCATCTCTTCTACCCCACTCACAGGTTCTAGGGCTCGCAGCAGAACGCATCCCGCCTGCCCTTCCGGCTCACAGGAAAAGTTCAGACAATAATACATGCCATAGATGAAATACACGTAGGCATGTCCGGCTGGCCCAAAGAGGACGGCGTTGCGAACGGTTAATCCAGCATAGGCGTGAGCTGCAGGATCTTTCGCTCCCAGGTAGGCTTCCACTTCGACAATCCGGCCTACCAATTTCTTCCTGCCGATCTTTCGAATCAGTAGTTTACCGAGTAGTGAAGGGGCTACCTCGGATGGTTCACGTTCGTAAAACGTACGGGGCAATAAGCTAACATCTGGCATGTGCTGGCATCTAATGTATAGGAAAGATTTTCTATTTTTTTCACGGAAGAAACTGGAGGAAAGAATGATGAAACATCGGAATCGGATCCCAGCCATATTGGCGTGGGTTATGGCCATTCTCGCGCTGGGCGTTGTGAGTGCAGCTGCGCAGGATGACGGCCCGGTGCAAGATCCTCCACAGACTCAGCAATTGCGGAGCAGTTCCGATGCACGTATTCCATCTGGAGCCAAGATCATTGTCCGAATCAGCCAGGAGGTTAGTTCCGCCTCGGCCACTAGCGGCCAGAGGTGGACTGGAACGCTGATCAACGATATTCGAGATGGCGACAAGGTTGTGGCACCGCAGGGCTCTACTGTGAACGGAATCGTGACCGAAGCCAAATCCTCCGGAAGACTCGGAGGGAAAGCGCTGTTGTCGCTTCAAGTGACGTCTATAAACGGAATCTCAGTTGCAAGTGATACATTGAGCCGCGACGGAGCCGGTCATACAAAGAGTAATGTTGCCAAGATCGGTGGCACCGCTGCTGCCGGTGCAATTTTAGGTGGCCTCTTTGGCGGCGGCAAGGGAGCGGCTATCGGCACAGTTGCCGGAGCCGGAGTCGGAACTGCTGGAGCAGCAGCATCCGGGAAGAAGGAAGCAGTAATCCCACAAGAGACGGCTCTTACTTTCACCGCACAATAAACAAAAGTTGAATTGTTGAATAAAAAAGGGCTGCAATGCAGCCCTTTTCGTTTATTCACAGCTTTTCAAAACAATGCTATGCGTTTTCTTTTTGCCACTCCTTGATTGCGGCCAAGACCTCTTCGGCATGTCCTTCTGGCTTTACCTTCGGAAAGACCTGCACTAAGGTCTGGTCAGGACCAATTAGGAATGTAGTACGCTCAATGCCCCAAACCTTCTTGCCGTACATATTCTTTTGCTTCATGACACCAAACTGATTGCAGACTTTTTCGTCTACATCAGCAAGGAGTGTGTACGGAAGGTCATACTTGGTTTTGAAGTTCAACTGAGCCTTGGGTGTATCGCGTGAGATCCCCAATACAACAGCCCCAGCCTTTTGGAGCTTCTTGAAGGTATCGCGAAAACCACAAGCTTCAATGGTGCACCCCGGAGTATTGGCTCGGGGATAAAAGAAAAGGACAACCGGCTTCCCGGCGTAATCTGACAGATGAACCGTATTTTCCTGCTCATCCTGAAGAGTAAAATCGGCAACTTTCTCGCTGATTTCCATGGGGAACTTCCTTTGTTGCAAGGATTGTGTTTAGAAACCAAATGCAGCACAGAGATACACTGCTTGTGCAAAGAGATTATTTCGCAGGAGAGCGGTGTATGTCATTGAATCCGAGCAGAAAGAAGCGACATCTAGCTCGCCTGTTCCTCTATTCCTGTCTTGTGGCCTCGGCCTCGCTCTCATTGCAGGCACAGTATCCAGGGAAAGCTGCTGAGGCAGACAAAGCAGCCCCCAGTCCGCGCTCGGTTGCGGTTCTGGAATGGACAGGGGACACCGACAAACCATCAGCCAGCCGGCTCGTGCCGATAACAATCTTTGATCAGGGAGACTTTCAGGATGGAGGGCTCTATATGGCCCGGCCTGCTCCCCTGTCGGTCATGTCTGAAACTCTCTATGAGCTTCAACAGAGCGGGGTTCCCAAGGGCTTTTTTAATGTGACCCAGGCAGGCAGAGTAGAAGATTCATGGTTCGGCTACGGTCTACGTCAGCCTCTGCAAAAGCCCAAGCCTGTAAAGGCCGGCTCTAGCGATCTCACTCCGTCGGTAGTAATAGATGTGGATGATGACAGGCCACACCTGAAGCGCCACCCCGGCAGTGGAGCTCCGGAAGATGCAGGCAAACCGGGGAGTGCTCCAACCGCGACCAGCCCAAAGGCTCCAGCAGACCAGAAGAGTACTCAGGCAAACACAACTCCGGCAGCACCTGACGATCCCGACCGGCCACACCTCCGCAAGCGTCCAAAAGATGCGGGAACACCTGCGGCTGAAGCTGGCGTGGAAGCAATGACAACGCCTGCCGCAGCAAATGATCCAGATCGGCCCCGCTTATCTCGCGGACAGCCGAAAGAAACAGCCATTGTTGCAGATAAGCTCACCGGAACTCCGGCAAACCTGAACCAGATCGTCGCGGTATCGGATGCCGCCGAACGCCCCGAACATAACTTTGCATATAACTGGGCCAATAGCGAGGAAGAATCTACAGCCAAATCGGCTCTAGAGCAATTGGCATGGAAAGAGATCGCCCCTTCCACTCCAGCCACTGAACCACCGGCACCCACAAGACCTTCAGTGCGTCGAACCACTAAAAGGCGTGTTGCGGCTGCCCCAACAGAACCGGCGAAACCGCAACCCCATTTTGTAGATGAACAATTCAAAGCTTTCGAATTGGCTTACGGCAGCGGATCCACAATAGTCTTCTCTGCTCGTACAGATGGAGAAGGAGCAAGCCAGCATTTTGTAACGATCATTGCGCAGCCGGACCTGTATGGAAAACCGCAAATCCTGTTGAAACGAGTTACTGACGGTGTGCACCTGGACCAGATTCCGCAGATGCGGCTAGTCGATGCCGTCGATGCAGATGGAGATAACAGAGGAGAACTACTCTTCGAATTACGTGGTCCGTCGCATAGGCAGTTCGCTTTATATCGAGTAACCCATAACCATGCGGAGCAACTCTTCGCAACCGCTACGCTGCCCTAGATTCGCTGACCGAGAAGACCCCCACCTATAAGATATTGGGTCCTTCAGTTCCGCTATATATGCGAAGGCCGGTGGTTGTTATCCACCGGCCTCAGTATTTATCGCCACTTAGGGCACTATGGCTTAGGTAACTGTGTCGTATCCCAACCGCCACCTAACGCCCGGATCAGCTGCACACTTGCAGAGAATCTTCTTGTAAGAACACTAGCCTCTGTACGCTGATTCTGCAGCTTGGCATTCTCCGCTGTAAGGACCTCAAGATAGCTGGTTACTCCGCCCTTATACCGTAGTGTCGATATCGATAGTGAACGTTCGGCAGCAGCTACAGCATTCTTTTCCGTCGCAGCTTCGGTCTCCAGAATTCTGAGTGTAGATAGCTGGTCCTCGACTTCCTGGAATCCGGAAAGTACACCCTGACGATAATCGGCTACATTTGCCTCGTAGGCATCCCGCGCCTGCTGCGTCAAAGCTTTGCGGCGTCCTGCATCGAACAAGGTTTGCAGCGCAGACCCTCCAAGAGACCAGAGCGTACTGGGCCCCTGAATCCAAGTCCCAGGATATCGACTATCAAAACCGCCGGAACTTCCCAGCGTAATGGTGGGATAGAAGGCGGACATCGCAAATCCAATCTGGGCATTCGCAGCCGCAGCTCGTCGTTCTGCTGCAGCAATGTCCGGACGGCGTTCAAGCAGTTGCGATGGCACGCCGGTAGGAATCGAGGGCAAAGACAATGCCAAGGGAGAGGGCGGCAAACTGAAGGTGGACACCGGCTCGCCCACCAAAACAGCTATGGCATGTTCGAACTGGGCACGAGCTACCCCTACATCAATATCCTGTCCACGCGTTGTCTCCAGCTGAGTCTGAGCAAGAGCTACATCGGCATCGGTAGCAACGCCACTCTGAAAACGCTGTCGAGTAAGTTCGTACGCATGCTCAAAATCAGCAACAGTATTGTCGAGAAGCTGTTTTTGCAGATCGAGACCACGCAACTCGAAATAGTCCAGTGCCAGTTCGGCCCGGATACTTAGCTCGACATTTGCAAGATCCGCAGCACTTGCTTGTGCCGACGCTCCTGCCGCTTCAACTGTGCGACGGATGCGCCCCCAGAAGTCGGGCTCCCACGTTACCTGCCCCTGCAGCGCAAAGTCGTTGTAGTTGGACGGTGAGGTGCGTGAATAAAGAGGACGATTATTCGATTGCTTTGTCCGCGAGGCCGATATGCCTGCAGCAAGCGTCGGATAGTAATCGGACCGGGCTACTTTGACCTGTTCACGCGCTTGCATATAGCGGGCTGTAGAAGCACGCAACGTCTGATTCCCAACAGCAATCTTTTCTTCCAGCGTATTCAATTGAGGGTCCTGATAGATCTCCCACCATTTCCCTTTGAGCATTCCATCGCTTGGCTCTGCAGGCTTCCAACCACCATTGGGAATCTGCGGAGGCGGTACTGCTGCAACGTTCGAAGAACCTTCCTTATAAGCCGGAGGAGCCGGAACAGCCGGACGCTGATAGTTAGGCCCAACCCTGCAGCCAGTCAACCAGGCAGAAGCGGTTAGGAGCAACGAACATCCCAGAACACGCCAACAAAAGGGCTCTGAACTCATTCCTTTCCTTCTCCCTGACTCTTTCTTTCGTTCTCTTCTACCTCCTGCTTGGTAACAACACGAACGAGTTCTCCATCCACCAACGCGTCGGGCGGATTCTGGATGACCTTTGTATTCTGGTCGATTCCGCTTATCACCTGCACAGTTTTGCCGTCATCCTGTCCTATCACGATGGGAACCAATTTCGCTTTATTACCATCGACTACAGTGCCGACCTGTAGCCCCTCCTGACGAAACATCAAGGCAGAAACGGGCAAGATGTAGGATTGGACGGGAGCATTTACTTTGAAATGAACCTGCGTGAATGCTCCGGGCAGCAATTCGCCCTTCTTGTTATCCACATCGACTTCCACAAGCAGCGTGCGGGAAGCGGGATCTATCGCATTTGCGGTTCTAACTAATTTCCCTTGGAAAGTTCTTCCTGGATGCTCCGCAAAGGTAAGGTCTGCAACAAGACCCGACTTTATCTGAGTAGAATAAATCTGCGGCACATTAACAAAAACGCGAAGGGTACCGATCGCCTGGAGATGGAAGAGCTCTCGATTGGCACCTTGATCGATAAGCTGTCCGACATCGGTATTCCGGGCCGTGATCACTCCATCAAACGGGGCATAGAGCTTCTGGAAGGACTGTAGTTCTTTCAGGCGCTGCACATTTGCCAGGGCCGACCTTACGGCAGAACTCGTGGCGGCAGCCTGCGTAGTGAATTGATCTGTATCTTGCTTCGATACTGCGCTTGATTGTAACAGTCCCTGATACCGTGTCGCGTTGACCTTTGCATTCCCAGCATTTGCTTCAGCTGTTGCCAGATCGGCCTGCGCTTGTAGCAATTGCTGATCGACTTCAGGAGTGCTGATGACAGCCAGAAGGGCACCCTTCTTCACATGCGCGCCGATATCGTAAAACCACTTCTGCAGATATCCATTTGTACGTGCATAAATTGGAGCATCCGAATAAGCGGTGATATTGCCCGGCAATACAATTTCATTCGAAGTGCTACCGGGCTGCAGGGTCACTAGCAGCACAGTAGGCGCGGCCTGCTCAGCAGTGCGTTTGCGCAAATCGGCCTTCGCACGAGCTCTTGGCAGAATGCTGGAAACGGCAATCACAATTACGATCAAAAAGAAAACTCCAACAATAACGGCTGCCCGGCGGCTGGAAGCCGGAGAAGGCCGGTTTGCTGGCGCTTGCGACGAAGATGCCTGTTGAGGGCTATGCTCCTGCATGTTCATGGTTACGCATGCTCCGTGGAAGTCTGCGGACCTTCCGGGTTGACCTGTTGCCGTTTCTCCAGATTCGTCCGACGACGCCGTCCTATCCAGGAGTGCAGCAAACTAAAGAATGTTGGGACAAAAAATAACGTAGCCAAAGTGGCAAAACACAGACCGCCAATCACAGCCCGACCGAGAGGAGCATTCTGTTCCCCACCTTCGCCCAAGCCCAAAGCCATGGGAACCATGCCGATGATCATGGCTAATGCGGTCATCAGCACAGGCCGGAAGCGAATAAAGCCTGCATTCAGCGCAGCACTTCTGGCATCGCCGACCAGCACTAACATCTCATCACGCGCAAAATTCACCACCAGGATGGAGTTAGCTGTAGCGACGCCCATACACATGATGGAGCCAGTAAGTGCAGGCACACTCAGATGAGTATGTGTCAGGAATAGCATCCAGACAATACCAGCCAACGCTGCCGGAAGCGCGGCAATAATGATGAAAGGATCCAACCACGACTGGAAGTTTACGACGATAAGTAGATAAACCAGCAATATGGCAAAGATCAATCCTCCGATCAGACCGAGGAAGGCCTTATTCATCGTTTCGACCTGGCCGCGAATTGCGACGCGTGAACCGCGCGGAAGCTCTTTGGTATGAGTAGCGACAATACCGTCAATCGCCTTGGAAACACTACCTAGATCGGTATCGACCACATTGGCATATATATCGATTACCGGCTGAATGTCATAGTGATTAACTGTTCCCAGTTCCGCCCCCGGAGTAATAGAAGCCAGGTTCCCGAGAATCTGCATGGAAGGTGTCGGAACGCGAGTTTCAGGCACGACGGAAACATTTGAGACAGAACCGCTATGCGTAATCGGGATATTTTGCAGATCTTGCAACGTATCCAAATTGTATTGAGGAGACTGCACAGCAATGCTATAGCTCACGCCATTCTGCGGATTCAGGAAAAATGACGGCGTTGTCTGAAAGCTTCCGCTCAACGCCACCAGCAAACCACTGGCTACATCGCGCTGAGAGATTCCTATGTTTTGCGCCTTGGTGCGATCTACATCGAGAAAGAGCCGTGGATAGTCGAAAGGCTGCTGGATACGAGCATCGGCGGCACCGGGAATGTACTTAACCTCATTCAGTAACTTCTCGGCATAGGCGCGGTTTCCATACAGATTTGGTCCGGAAATCTGGATATCGATTGGAGCTGCCAGCCCTTGATTGAGAATCTGCGTCACCATATCGACAGGCAGAGTATAGAAAGTCATACCTGGAAACTTGGCGGCGAGCGTTTCACGCAACTTACTGATATAGGTATCTGTCGGCCGATGTTTCGGAGTGAGCTGCACAAAAATGTCGGCATCGGCAGGTCCAATCGTAGCGGAATTCGAATAGGAGAGATTGAGGCCGCTATAAGGAACACCGATGTTATCGATGATCGTCCCCATCTCTTCGGCGGGAACCTCCTGGCGGATTACTTGCTCCACCTGATCACATATTCGTGCCGTTTCTTCAATACGAGTTCCCGTAGGCGCGCGCAGGTGCAATTTGAACTGGCCACTATCGATGCTCGGGAAGAAGTCTTCTCCCAGCCAGTTAAAAAGCAAGGTACAAGAACCAACCGTGAAAACCAGGAAGAGCACCATGAAAACGCCTGCGTGGTGCACGCAAACCACCAGAGCACCATGGTAGCCGTTTCGGACTCTTTCAAATCCCGCTTCGAATGCGCGTTGGAATCGGACAAAAGGGTTTCGACTTGCACGGCCGAGTTCTCCATTGGCTTCCTCGTGCTCTTTGAGCAGATACTTCGCCATCATCGGCACAACTGTTCGCGAGAGGAAATAAGAAGCCAGCATGGCGAAGATTACAGCTTCCGCCATCGGAACAAAGAGATACTTTGCCACTCCGCCCAGGAAAAACATGGGGACGAAAACGATACATATCGAAATCGTCGAGACGAAGGCGGGTACCGCAATCTCGGCAGACCCGTCGAGAATTGCCTGCTCCAGTTCCTTCCCCATTTCGAGATTACGATCGATATTTTCAATCGCAACCGTGGCATCATCGACCAGGATACCGACGGCCAGAGCCAATCCTCCCAAAGTCATGATATTGATCGTCTCGCCGAGAGCGGAAAGCATGATGACGGAAGAAAGGATCGATAGAGGAATGGAAACGGCGATGATGAGCGTACTACGCCAGCTTCCCAAGAAGACCAGGATCATGATGCCGGTAAGGCAAGCTGCAATTACGCCCTCACGAACTACACCACTGATAGCGGCCCTGACAAAGATCGATTGATCCGAAGTGGGATGAATTTGCAGTTGCGGCGGCAACTGTGCAGCGATATATGGCAGTTTTTCGCGAATGCCGCTGATGATGTCTAGAGTCGAGGCTGAGCCGGTCTTCATAATTGTCAGCAACGAAGCTCTCGACCCATCGACACGTACGATGTTGGTCTGAGGAGGAAAGCCATCTCGAACATGCGCGACGTCTTTGATATAAACAGTGGCGCCATTTACTGTTCGAATGGGAAGGTTGTTCAACCCTTCGACAGTTGTCGGACTGCTGTTTGTTTCTACCGAATACTCGCGCGTCCCCAGTTTGACGGTACCTGCCGGGGTAATCAGATTTTGAGCAGAAACAGCGCTCACTACATCCGTAGGAGCAAGGCCCTTGGCCTGCAGCGCTTCCAGATTCAAATCAACTTGAATTTGGCGCTGTTTGCCACCATAAGGTAATGGGATCGAAGCCCCTTCCACAGTGGCTAACTGAGTACGAATGAATTGCTGCCCATAATCATAGAGCTGCTGCTCGTTGAGACCTTGTCCTGAAAGTGAAAGCTGCAGAATCGGCACACTCGAAGCGCTGTAGGTAATCACCAGCGGCGGCTGAGTTCCGGCAGGTAAGGAACGAAGTGCACTCTGTGAGATAGCGGTTATCTGTGCGATTGCGGCGGGAAGGTTTACACGCGGCTGGAAATAGACCTTAATGACCGCAATCCCGTTCAGCGATTGAGATTCGATATGCTCAATATCGTTTACCGTCGTCGTCAGGCCGCGCTCGCTGTTGGTCACGATGCGGTTCGCCATCTCTGGCGCTGAAAGACCGTTGAAACTCCAGATAATGGAAACGACAGGGATGTTGATCGACGGAAAGATATCGGTCGGCGTATTCAATACCGCAAGAGGACCGAGAATAAGCAGTAGAAGAGCAAAAACAGCAAAGGTATAGGGTCGCCGTAGCGCCAGACGAACTATCCACATATATTCTTCAACTCACTCCTTGCGGCGTTCCACATCGACAATGACTCGCGAACAGCATTCCATTTCACTGAATACCGTCGATTTATCGGTGCCCACCTACATTAAAGAGCAAAACACTATAAGACTGCGCACCGTCCGCTGCTGAAATGCTCAACGGTCACTGCGGAGAAAGCTATCAGGAGTTCAGCCTGACTCGTGAAACATGAAATCCTTCGAATTCACAGTTAAGGATTTCATCGTCTCAACTGAAAACCTTGCCTATGCCACTCTTGTAAGTGTATTTCGATTGAGCTTGAATTGCACCGCTTTCCTGTTAAAGCAGGCCAGAGTTATTCACGGAAGCTAGAGCACTTCCCGCAAAGATGTTAGGGATCTGAGAACAGAAGCCTTTGCGCTATACCGATGCTGGAAACGCTCTAGAAATTCAACCTCTTGAAGATTCGCTGAGGAATCTTCTTCACCACCCACATGATCACGGTCCAAAACGCGGGAACGTAGACAATATCTTTTCGCGCAGCAATCGCTCGTAAAACGCCGAGGCCTACCTCCTGAGGAGAGGCAAATAATGGACCTTGGCGCAAATGCGCCGTCATAGGAGTAGCAACAAATCCCGGACGAATCGTCAGAACATGGACGCCGGAACGGTCGATGCGATTTCTCACTCCATCGAGATAGACATTCAATCCGCCTTTACTGGCCCCGTAAATATAGTTGCTCTTTCTGCCTCGATCACCCGCTACCGAAGAGATAACGGCGAGTGTTCCTTGATGAGTTGCTTCAAAATAGTTCGCGAGCCAGGTGATTAACGAAACAGGAGAAAGAAGATTGGTACGAAAGACGGCTTCCGCCTGGGAGTAAGATGCTTGCGCCTCCTCTTGGTTTCCCAGAATTCCATGTGCAATCAGCGCCATCTCGATTGTTCCGAGTGTGGAGGCCGCATCTTCCAAAATGGAAGGGTGTAAGGCCATATCGTTCAAATTGGCAACACGCGCCGCTACGGAACCCGCACCTCTAACCGTGAGATCACTGGCAACGGCCCTTAGCTTGTCCTCGTCGCGAGCAACCAGATAGAAATGAGCTCCACGTGTCGCCATCAGCCGCATGATTCCAATGGCAATCGCCGATGTTGCGCCTAGGACAAGTACCTTGGAGGGAAGATTCTCTGGAATCTTAAGCATTTGCCGTAACCCTCTGCCAAAATGCGGAACTGAAAGCAGGGTCGATGTATCGGGAAAAATGCTGCCACTGAGGATAGAAGCGCTGGAAATAAGCTGGCGCCATTCGCGCATCCTTGGCTGGATAGATACGCCCACCATGCTCAGCAGTTATATGTACGAGGCGATCGTAGAGACGAAATGTCTCTTCACCTTGAATAGGAAAATCGACAGCCAGAGTAACTCCCGGCATAGGGAAAGACATGATTCCTGGGGACGGCACTTTCCCGAACATCTTCAGAACAGCCAGAGGAGACGCAACTCCCATCTTCGAGATCTCCATCAAAAGGGCAACGATTCCCTGCTGACTCTGATCCTCCGGAAGGACACACTGAAACTGCAATGCTCCTTTGTTTCCATAGACCCTATTCCAATTCAGGATTGAATCAAGAGGATAGAAGAAGGGGGCATAGGAAATGAGCTTCTTGACTCGAGGTTTCCATTGCTTGCGATAGTAGAACTCGTTCAATACTCGGATGGAATATCGGTTCAGGAGAAACCCCGGCATCAAAAAGGGGATGTTGAGTTTAGTCTCTTCTTCAACTTCTAAAGGGGCCGGCACTCTGGAGTGTGAACCCTGCATGAAAATGCCGCGAAAGAAGTTCTTCCCTCGCGCATTGCAATCGACCCAGGCAACGGTATATTCGTTGGGCGCAGAAGCTTGCGAAAGTGCAAGGAACTCATCGAAGCCATGGAATTGGATACCCTCGTAATCCACCTTTGGAGAAACAATTGGGTGCAATTGAATATCTGCCCAGGTGATCAAACCGGTCAGCCCCAAGCCACTGATGGTTGCACAATACCAATCCGGATCTTTATTAGGGGAACACTCAGCACGGCCACCGTCGGAACGAACTAATTCCAGCCGAAGAACATGGCAACCAAAGGTTCCCGCAACGTGATGATTTTTTCCATGAACGTCATTGGCAATGGCACCTCCGACGGTGACATATTTTGTTCCTGGAGTAACGGGTAGAAACCAGCCTTTGGGAATGCAGAACCGCAGAATCTCTGCCAGCGTTACACCTGCTTCGCAGCGAATAACCCCTGTCTGCGGATCGAAAGCCAAGAAGCGATCCATGCTCGGAGTCTTTAGGAGCGTTCCACCCTCAAGAAGGCAAACGTCGCCATAACTCCGCCCCAAACCCACTGGCAGCATCTTCGTTACGGCAAATCGGCTCGAAGGAAAATCGGAACGCCATGCGATCGGAACCACCTCTGCTTGTAAAGAGGGGTACCGGCCCCACGACTCGAATTTTGGAGAAGAACTTTTCTCAGCCACGATGTAGATCGTACCGCGTAAACATTCGTAAAGCCTTGGTAAGGAGGGATGGTAGTCTCTCTTGAATCAAGCCACCAATTCCTGCTCTAGCTTACAACGCAGACAACACAACAATAATGATTACCAGGAATCCAATAAATAAGCTCATTCGATCCCGGGTTGCAAAAATAACCGGATCTTCATCCAGCTGTCCGCGAGAAGCAAGAAGCCATACTCGGCTGATCCATAGAATCATGAGCGGTGCAATCAGCCACAATCGCGTTGGATGCCGATATAAAATCGTTACCTCGTTGCGGCTGATATAAAGAGCAAAAACTACAACTGCCGCATAGGCGCTCGCAGTTCCAAAGGCACGAAGCTGCTCGATATCGGCAATTTGGTATCCCCTGCCATTCGCAGGCGTCTTCCCCTTTTCTCTCAGATTCTCAAGTTCGCTGAAGCGCTTCACCATAGCCAAAGAAAGAAAGAGAAAAAGAGAAAAAGCTCCCAACCAGGCTGAAATCGGCGTATTGGTAGCAGCTCCACCAGCCAGCATGCGCAAGGTATAGAGCCCGGAAAGCAGCAAAACATCTACCAGCGCAACCCGCTTAAGCAAGAAAGAATAGGCCAGCGTGGTAAGCGTATAAAGCAGCAGCATCAGGGCAAAGAGCTTTGGCAGAAAGAGAAGACCGGTAAGGGCCAAGACCATCAGCAAGACGGCTAAGCCTACACCATAAAGCACCGGCATATCTCCGGCAGCAAAGGGCCGAAAGCGCTTACGGGCATGGTGGCGATCTGCCTCTATGTCCAACATATCATTCACGATATAGGTGGACGATGCACAAAAACTGAAGCAGAAGAAGGCGATCAAGGCGGTCAAGATCGTCTGCACAGTGAAAGTATGCGACAGAAGAAAAGGAGCAAAGACCAGGATGTTCTTTGACCACTGCTGCAAACGGATCGTCTTTACCAGCACCTTCAAAAGAGAGGGGCGGTCCTCAAATCGGCGTGAAACCGGAATCTTCCTCAACCGCAGTTGGCTGGTGAGGGCGAAATTGGGATTGGCGACCATCGCCTCTTTAGCGTGCGAGAGCAGTTCTAGATCGGGAGCAGCATTTCCGATATAAGCAAACCCAGTCTCAGGAAACCTCTCCCTGAGCTGATCCAACTTGTTGCCGCCGGTCAGATTCGTCTTTCCGTTGCTGGCCAGCACCCCCTGAAAAATGCCCAGATGGGCAGCCACGCGTTCTGCCAAAACCGTATCCGCCCCCGTAGTGAGATAAAGAGGGCGACCTTTGCGATGTTCGGCAATAAGGTAATCGAGAAGTGGCTGGTTGTAGGGTAAGCGGGTAACATCCGGAAAGACCACTTCCCCCACCTTTGCCTTCAGATTGGCCTTCCCTCCCATTACCCAGTGGGGAATCTGAAGTAAGTGCTCCGGGCTTGAGCGAGCAAGCATCAGGAGGGAATCATAAAGAGTGTCGGACTTGACCAGGGTTCCATCCAAATCCACACACAAAGGAAGCCCGGCCGCGACGGGGGAGCTCGTCTCAGGTGTGGCGAAAGGGACCATAGTCATCTCCTTGTATGAGGAGAATTCGCGCTCAAAAACAGAATTTTCGAGCAAATTCTCCTGTACCTCACTACTTTAGAAGTATGAATCTAGTATAGGTCAGAGGAATATTCCTCCCAAACCGGGCTCTCCCGACTGAAAGAGTGCGTGTCCATGCGTATTCAGCTCTTTAGACTTTTAGGACTGGCGGTCAAGTATCTTCTGGTCTGCGCAGTTGTTCTATATGCAGCAGATTGGAGCATTTTCGAAGTGCAGTTGGTACGGGGGAGAGGAATGGAAAGCGTTCAGGTCGAGCAATATCTGAAAACTCCACTCAAGGGCGAAAAGACGGAATATGACTACATGGGTATTGTAGACAAAGCCTGTTCACGAAGCCTGTTCCCACAATACACGGCAGCAAGCTGGAATCGCCCCTGCTGGTGGCTCAAGAGACATCCCACAGAGTGGCAGTAACACAGAACTGTTTTAGAAGCGTACAAACATCAAGGCCCGGTTGAAGCCGGGCCTTGATGTTTGTACGCATTACTTACAACTGTAGTTCTAATACACGAGCCTCAGGCCAACTTGGATCGTACGAGGAAGATTAGCCTGGGATGTAATCGTTCCAAAAGACGAGTTGGTTGGTGTGAGATTTGGTGCAGCAAACTGTGGATGATTCAGAGCATTAAAGAAATCACCACGAAGCTGCGCGCGTAGTTTTTCTGTGATCCGGCTTGCCTTGACAATGGAGAGATCAAGCGAGTTGATTCCATCCTGCCGGGCATTTGCAACTTGCGAGGGCAACGTACGAATGTGACTACCGGTTACAGGCTGATTCGCTGATTTGGTATCGAATAGAGTGGTATCGAAGGCCTTTTTGACATCGTGGGGATGGACCTGCAAGTCATTCAGGCTTGTCCCCTTGTAGATGATATCTCCCCAAGAAAGCGGTGCTCCTTGTGGTTGGTAGCTCCAGATACCGGTCAGATCCCAACCACTGCTGAGATAATTGAGAACCTTCGTATCAGAGCTAAAGCGGCGGCCTTTACCGAAAGGCAATTGCCAGCTCGCACTCGCAACAAGGTGTTGCGGACGATCATCCGAGCTGATGCGCTTTTCCAGTTTCGTATCTTGGGCATTGAGATAATTCAGCCGGTCTAGCTTCTTCGACCAGGAATAATTCACCAGGAAGCGAATCCCGTGAGACATACGCTTTTCTACGCGAGCTTCCAGTTCATCAAATAGTGAATTCCCAATCGGAGCATTTACTAAAGTGACTCCAGTGAATTGCGGATAAGGTAGGAGAAGCTGCTTCTTCTGAACGGTGGTGCTGTTCAGAGACGTCCCTGGCAACAAACCGCTGAAGGGATTGGCAACCGACGCAGTCAGGTTGTTAATCACAGAAGGATCGCGAACCTGTCCAACATTGAGATAGCTGGTAGGAACACCATCCAAGTCCCTGCTGACACTCAAGTGCACGCCGTGATTACATACATATCCAAGCTCAAAGAGAATTCCATGCGGTAATTCCTGCTGGAAATCGAGATTGGTACGGATGCTGTATCCATTCAGGATCTTATCTGTGTACGCGGTAACCGACTGTCCCAGATAAGTCGCTAGCCCCTTTGAACTGCCCGGCGCCTGTGTTAGTCCAGCAGGAAAGGGATTAGAAAGTGTTGCATATGGGGTCAGATAACCATCTTTCGAAGCTTCCAAAGTTGTTGATTGATTGAATCCCGTCTGCAATGGATCAAGACGGCCGACACTGTCGTTGAAGATTCCGAAACCACCTCGAATCGAACTCTTCGGCGTAGGCGTCCAGGCAAAACCCAAACGCGGACTGAAGTTCCTGAGCTCAGTGCGATAGAGGTTCTTATCCTTCGAATTTGCGAACGTGAGTCCACCACGCAAAGTCGGAAGAGTTACTCCCGGAACGGGGTTCGCCGCATAGGCCGCCTGTACCTGATCGTTGATTGGATTTGTCGACAACGTATCAAAACCATTTACCGATTTGTTATGGCTTTCCGTGGTCGGCTGATCGTGCTCATAGCGCAAACCAAGATTCAATGTAAGTTTCGGAAATATCCGGTAATTGTCTTGAACAAAGAATGCCAGATATTTTGCAGTAGTCGTGGCAGCAGTATTCACATCGAACTGCCCGGTTGTCGGCAATCCCAACAGCATAGAGGCCAACTGCTGTCCTAATCCCGAAGCAGAGGAATTGTCATAGGGACCATTCGTCCAACCTTGACCGGAGTTCAATCCAAACTTATAAAGTCCGCTTGGATTGCCGAAATAGAATACTCCGCCCTTCAGTAGCCGCAGATCCGCTCCGACTTCGACACTATGTTTTCCTGCGGTGTAGTTCACCATCGAGAAGAGTTGGAAGTTGTCAAAGGGCTTGTAGTTTCCCTTGCCGTATCCGAAATCGACAAATCCAGTGCCGCTTGTGACAGGAAATCCTGAACGGGTACTTGCCGCAGCAAGCGACGAGGGGAAGCCCAATTCGGAAAGATCGACCTTCGCCAGAGGACGAGATTCAACATTTCGCGTCCAGTTCAGGCGGTTATTCCACACAAGATTGGCGGTAAAGATATGGACATCATCCAGCGTCGCTCCCCAATTTGTCTGCAGAAGCTTACTGCCGTTTGCTGCGTTGTTGAAGATACTTTTAACCGTGTGATCGCGGTAGTTGTGGCGAAAGGTTCCGAACAGTTTGTTCTTGTTGCTAAGAGTTCCATCGACACGCGCAGTTTCACTATCGAAGCTGTCCGTGCTGTCTCCAGGATAGTAATAGTTGCTGGAACCGTCTGCCAGGCCGCTATGATTCGGTGCCGAAAAATAGCTGGCCAGCTTTTTCCCTACGGCGTTGATCTGCGAGGGATTGATCACGTTTCTCTGCCCTAGATAGGAGACAGGTTGGCGAGCGACGCGAGTCCCGCTTTTTACACCCGAGAAAGGATCGTAGATGGTGTAGCTGGAACCCAGCCCCAAAAGTGCGGAAAAATCGCCATTCTTTTCTGCTTCGGTAGGAACCGTTGCCAGACCCGGTGATGGTGAGTTGGCATTAATTCCTTCAAAGGCAAAAAAGAAGAACGTCTTCTCATGGCCATCATAGAGCTTTGGGAATACGACCGGCCCGCCGATACTGCCGCCGTATTGGTTGTAGTGAGAAACAGGCTTCTTCTGATTGCTTTGTTTCGTAAACCATGGAGTATCGTTCAACGCCGTATTCTGCGCGAATTCGTAGAGCGATCCGTGGAAGGCATTTGTACCAGATTTGGTTACGTGATTGACCGTGCCGCCACTGGTATGTCCATAAGCAGCATCTGCCTGAAACGTTTCGACCTTCACCTGCTCTACAGCATCCATCGGCGGATTGTAGGCAATCGTGCCGCTGGCATTCGAATCGGGAGCGCCATCCATCAATAATTCATTGTTCTTGGAGGCGCCACCGCCCAAAGCAAGGCTCGACGGACCGCTGTCGTCGTAAGGATGATTGAATTGAGGATTGGCCGTACTGATTGAGCCAAACGCCAGTTGTGAAAGGATGAGAGGCGTCCGGCCATTCACCGGCATATTCTCAATATCTTCGTTATTGAGGACCTGCCCCGTCGAGGCCGTAGATTGTTCCAGCAGAGAAGTTTCTGCGGTAACTGTAACTGTTTCAGTACGTTCACCAACCTCCAGCTGAATATCTACGGTGACACGTTCGTTGGCACCAACAATGACGTTGCTGTTGATGAATTGCTTAAACCCTGGAGAAGTGCTCGAGACGCGATACGTTCCCGGCGCAAGAAAGGGAATCGTGTATTCCCCTGCGCTATTCGATTCCGCTTCAGAATTAACTCCGGTAGCGATCTGTGTTGCAACAACACGCACGCCCGGAATAATCGCCCCCTGCGGATCGATAACCCTGCCGGTCATTGTTCCTCTGGATACTTGAGCATGTCCTAGAGCCACTAGCCCGAAGATCAGCAGGCAATAGATGCCTAACAACCTTGATCTTTTCACTCTGAATTCTCCCCTTTCGAAAACCCATAGTTGTTTGGTTGTTCGGTGGCTCGCTTCCATCTCTTTCACACAATCCCAATCACCGCAGGATCATTTCGACAATTCGATCTAGATGGGTTACAGAACACAGCTTGCACACCATTTCTTTTCGCGTGGAATCCTACACGACCATATCTATCGATTGTCAATAGTAACTTTCAAAAATCTTTTTTACAGCCATGAATATGGCAAATATTTTCATAAATACCCAATATTTGCTTGATAAATCGCTAATTTGAAAAATTGATAGCTATGGTTCAATTTGAGTTGTCGGCAGCAGCGATAGAGGCTTTAGAGAGGAAATTCGGCAGGATGAAGTAGGAAATGCAGATTTGATGGGAAACGATACAGTTATCGTTTCCTAAAAACCTCGTGCAACCGCTCTTGAGGAACGGTCGCACGAAGTTTTGTCTTACTTCTGCTGTGCGGTCTCTGCTTTGGTCGGCTTAGCCGTAACTTGCTCGAGTGTTGGCAATTGCGAGCGGTCCCATCCACCACCCAAAGCTTCAATCAGTTGAACTGAAGCCGTTGTACGTTGAATCTCGAGCTGAGCCAACGTCTGTTGAGCCGCCAGCAGCGTATTCTGCTCCGTCACTACATTGATGTAAGGATCGAGGCCGGTTTCATAACGTGTTGTCTCCAAATCAAGTGCAACTTTGGCAGACTCAACCACCCGGTGCTGCTGCTGAATCTGTTCCGTCAAAATTCGCAGAGTAGACAAGGCATCTTCCACCTGCTGGAAGGCGAGAAGGACAGTCTGCTTGTAGGCTGCAAGATCGGCATTATAGGTAGCGACATATTGATTCACGGTTGCCCGACGCAAACCGGCATCAAAGATCGTCTCCGAAACCGAGGGACCAATTGACCAGAAGCGGCTGGGCCAGTCGAGCAAGTGCTTCCAGGTAGAGCTTTCAAGCCCGCCAGTCACCGAGAGTGAAAGATTTGGAAAGTACGCGGCATAGGCAATCCCGATTTGCGCATTCGCTGCTGCCATCGTACGTTCTGCTGCGGCAATATCAGGACGGCGTTCAAGCAACTGCGATGGGAGTCCGACCGGAATAGAAGGTGGAGTGACAAGCATCGGCTTCACTGGAATGGAGAAATCCGAGGCCGACTTCCCGATAAGAGTAGCAATCGCATGCTCAAATTGGGCCCGCTCAATACCCAGGTTTGTAGCCTGGGACTGGGCACTCTCTAGAGCATTCTGGGCCTGAACGACCGCAAGCTGCGTGGTAACACCGGTTTCGTACTGCGCACGCGTGAAATCAAGCGATTTCTGATAATAGCTAACGGTAGTGTCGAGAATCTGTTTGAGAGCATCCTGGCCACGAAGCTCAAAGAAGTAAATGGCCAGATTCGCCTGTTCCGTCAATCGCTCATTCTCGAGATCCGCCGCACTGAGCTGAGCCGAATACTGAGCGCGAGCCACCGTGTTTCGGATTTTCCCCCAGAGATCGGGCTGCCAGGAGACATCTATAGGCAAATCTATGATTCGGCTCTGTCGGCCACCGGAAGTCCCTCCAGCGGAGCCGATAGTATTTTGCAGATTCCCGGAACTCTTGGAACGGCTGTAACTGGGACTCGTTCCCACCGTTGGATAGTACTGTGCACGAGCTTCGTGAATAATGGCCCTCGCAGCCATGAAGTTCTCAAAGGACGTCTTGATGTTTTGATTGTTGATATTGACTTGTTCTTCGAGCGCATTCAACTCAGGATCGTTGTAGATCTCCCACCACTTACCTCGCAACAAAGCATCCTGAGGTTGAGCAACTGTCCAGCCTCCAAGACCTGCAAGTGTCGGATCACTAGAAACAGTTGAACCAGACGACGAAGTAGCAGGAGCATTTGGAGCCGGTGCAGCTGGTGTCTGCTGCGGCACATTTGCCGGGATCTCTTTATATGCAGGCGGAGGTGGTGTCTGTGATGCAGGCGCGTGATATTTGGGGCCCACCATACAGCCAGTTAGCACGCACGCAAGAAGCGCAGACGCCAGGAGACAAAGACGCGATGGAGATTGGAGGCTCATTTTACGTGTGTCGATATCAAATTCTTTCATCTTAGGCCCCGCTATACAGCCTCTTCCGGAACGCTTCCATTCGTAGGAGGAAGTGTGTCGTGCTCTCTCCCCAAGATACGAAGGCGCACACGGTCGAGGAACAAATAGACCACCGGAGTGGTGTAAAGAGTAAGTAGCTGGCTCATGATGAGTCCGCCGACAATCGTGATTCCCAAGGGACGCCGCAGTTCCGAACCAATTCCTGTGCCGAAGGCTAAAGGCAATGCACCGAAGATCGCGGCCATGGTCGTCATCAGAATTGGACGGAAGCGAAGCATACAGGCCTCGAAGATAGCGTCTGTCGTGGTCTTGCCTTCATTGCGCTCGGCAGACAATGCGAAGTCGATCATCATGATGGCATTCTTCTTCACAATTCCAATCAGAAGAATAATGCCGATGATGGAAATAACATTGAGATCCATTTTGAAGAGCATCAGCGCCAACATAGCTCCAACGCTTGCGGACGGAAGCGTCGAGATGATGGTAAGGGGATGCATCATGCTCTCGTAGAGAATTCCCAAGACGATATAGACAGCAAGTAATGCCGTAAGGATAAGAATCGGTTCGCTCGAAAGCGATTTTTGATAAGCCTCGGCAGTTCCGGCAAACAAGCCACGAACAGTATTGGGCATATTCAATCGTTGCTGCATCTGGACAACCTCTCGGGTAGCATCGCTAAGCGACATTCCCGGAATCAGATTGAAGGAGACAGTCACTGAGGGAAATAAGCCCGAATGATTCACAGCCAACGGAATCGCATGCGGCTGCATTTGAGCTACCGCACTGAGCGGCACATTTCCAGCATTTGCGGAATTCAGATAGATGTACTTCAATCCTTCGGGCGTCTGCCAGAATTGCGGAGCTACTTCAAGCACTACGTAGTACTGATTAAGCTGCGTATAAATAATCGAGACTTGCTGCTGTCCAAAGGCACTATAAAGAGCTGAGTTCAGATTCTGTGTCGTAATGCCCAAGCGCGCTGCGGTCGCACGGTCATACGTCAGGTATTGGTCCAGACCACCATTCTGCTGATCGGAATTCACATCCTGGAAGCCGGGAAGCTTACGCATCTCCTGCAAGAGGATTGGGCCCCAATAAGCCAGATCACGTGCACTGTCGGACTGAATGGTGTATTGGTAAAGCGCATTGCTGCTGCGTCCACCAATACGGAGATCCTGTGCCGGCTGCAGAAATGCCGAAGCTACCGGTAGAGCCATTAATTTGGGACGCAATCGACCCAAAATCTGCATCGCGCTCACCTTGCGCTGCTCCAGCGGTTTGAGAGACATAAAGATAAAACCGCCGTTAGCATTACCCTGTCCACCCGTAAAGCTCACCACATTGTCCACAGCAGGATCAGTCTTGATCACCGATACCAATTGGCGAACAGAGTCATTCATCACCTGGAAGGACGCATCTTGCGGTCCTTGAACACCACCGACAATGACACCCGTATCCTGGACAGGGAAAAATCCCTTGGGTATTCTCGTTGCCACCACCACATTCAGTGCCACCACCAGCACCAGCACAATCAAGGTGAGTACGGAATTATCAAGCACCCAGATCAATGACTTGCGATAAATCGAAAGCAGCCAGGCAAAGAATTTATCGCTCCAACGATAGAGAGCACCATGATCGTCGTTATGCGGCTTGAGCAAATGAGCGCACATCATTGGCGTCGTGGTCAGCGAGATGACCATGGAAACGATGATGGCGGTCGAAAGTGTAATGGCGAATTCGCGGAAGAGCCGTCCCACGATGCCGCCCATCATCAAGATCGGAATAAAAACAGCAATAAGAGAAACGCTGATGGAGAATACGGTAAACCCGATCTCCTTAGCCCCCCTTAAGGCTGCGGCATACGGTTCCATTCCGCCTTCGATATGCCGCGAGATGTTTTCCATCACCACGATGGCATCGTCCACCACAAAGCCGGTGGAGATGGTAAGAGCCATTAGCGAAAGATTGTCGAGACTGAATCCCAACAGATACATCACCGCGAAAGTGCCGATCAAAGATACAGGAACCGCAATCGCGGGGATAAGTGTGGCTCGGGGATTACGCAGAAATAAAAATACCACTGCAACAACCAAGCAAATCGAAACTAGCAGAGTCCGCTCAACATCTCGCACCGACGCTCGAATGGTAGTCGTACGATCGAGAACGATAGTGGTATCTATTCCTTTAGGAATCGAAGCTTTTATGGATGGGAGCTGCTTGCGAATATTCTCGACAGTCTGAATGATATTCGCGCCCGGCTGTCGGAAGATGATGATCGGAATAGCCGGCTTGCCGTTGAGATATCCGGCAGAACGCACATTCTGAACAGAATCGGTAACCGTAGCAACATCGGAAAGCCGAACGGCTGTTCCATGCTTATACCCAACAATCAGCGGTCTGTACTCGTCGGCGTATCGAATCTGATCATTGGTAAGAATGTCTGCAGTCGCAATACCGTTTGAAAGTTGGCCACGAGCCTGATGCGAGTTTTGCAGGCTCAGCATCGACTGAATATTCGCCAGCGTAAATCCGTATTGATTAAGCTGTGTGGGATTTACATCCACGCGCACGGAGGGCAAGGCACCGCCGCCGGTAGAAACCTGACCAACGCCCTGTATCTGCGATAGCTTCTGTTGAATGATCGTCGAAGCTTCATCGTAAAGCTTGCCTCGATCATAGATATCCGAGGTAAGGCCAAGGACCATGATTGGAGCATCGGCGGGATTCACTTTGCGGTAACTTGGATTTGCCGGCAGATTCGCAGGTAGATAGGTGCGTGCCGCATTAATTGCCGCTTCAACATCTCGCGCTGCGCCATCGATGTCACGGCTCAACTCAAACTGCAGCGTAATGCTCGTAGTGCCTAGCGAACTTGCTGACGTCATCTCCGAGACACCGGCGATATGACCGAACTGCCTTTCCAGCGGAGTAGCTACGGAAGAGGCCATAATCTCCGCGCTGGCTCCCGGTAGAGAGGCACCAACAGAGATCGTCGGATAATCAACCTGGGGTAATGGAGATACCGGCAGCACATTGAAGGCAAGCGCTCCAGCCAAAGCGATTGCAACCGTCAACAAAGTCGTAGCTACAGGCCGGTAGATGAAGATCTTCGACAGATTCATAGCTAGTCCGCCTGGGCTCCCGGCAATTCCGGAACATTCGGCATAGGCGCATTCGAACGCTTGCGCGAGAACCGCTGCGCAAGCCTGTCAAAGAAGATATAGATAACCGGCGTGGTATACAGCGTCAAAACTTGGCTCAAGAGCAAACCGCCAACCATGCAGATGCCCAAGGGCCGGCGTAATTCTGAACCGATGCCTGTTCCCAGCGCCAGAGGAATTCCACCGAGGAGTGCAGCCATCGTGGTCATCATGATTGGGCGAAAACGTAGCAGGCTGGCTTCGTAGATCGCGTCAGTAGAGCTCTTGCCTTCTTTTCGTTCAGCTTCCAACGCGAAGTCGACCATCATAATGCCGTTCTTTTTCACAATACCGATCAGCAGAATGATGCCGATGATGCCCACCACGCTCAGATCTTGACGGAAGAGAATGAGCGCCAATAATGCGCCAACTCCTGCCGAAGGCAATGTAGAAAGAATGGTAACCGGGTGAATAAAGCTCTCGTATAAGACGCCTAGCACAATATAGACGGTAACCAATGCTGCCACAATCAGTAGAGCTTCATTCGAAAGTGAATTTTTGAAAGATGCAGCCGTTCCCTGAAATTCAGCTTGGAGACTGGCAGGCATATTCAAATCTTTCTGAACCTTGTCGATCTTGGAAATCGCAGTTCCCAAGGAGGCCCGTGGAGCCAGGTTGAAAGAGATCGTTACAGAGGGAAACTGGCCTTGGTGATTGATGGAGAGCGGTGAATTAACACTCTCATAATGCGTAAAGGCACCCAACGGCACGGCATTCGCAGGAGTAGAACTGACAGCGGTACTCGAAGTGGTGCTCTTCGGCGTCAATGCATCGGAAGCAGCGGTCAGCACTCCTGAGCTGGGGGTATACGCGGCACCAGCTGTCGTGGCATTCGAACCCGCCGAAGCCGAACTTGAAGCGGAGAAGGATGTAGAGGCTCCCGGCCCCGAGGTCCCTGAAGCAGCATTAGCCTGGATGTACAAGCTCGAAAGCTTGCTTGGATCAAGCTGAAACTCAGGCAATGCTTCTAAAATCACGTGGTACTGGTTAAGCTGCGTGTACATCGTACTGATCTGACGTTGTCCGTAAGCGTCATACAGGGTGTTATCAATCGTGGAAGGAGCGATTCCTAAACGCGACGCTGTAACACGATCGATCACCATGGAGACAGCTAACCCGCCTGTCTGTTGATCGGTCGCAACATCCTCCAGCTCCGGCAGCTTCTTCAGCTCTTCCACGAAACGATTCGTCCACAGATTAAGTTCAACCGAATCCGGATCTTCAAGACTGTATTGATACTGCGTGCGGCTCACGCGATCATCGACGGTGATGTTCTGGACCGGCTGCATAAAGAGCTTGATTCCTTGAACATCCTGTAATTTGGTTTGCAACCTTCGAATCACATCCGAAGCATTCAGGTCGCGTTCCTCTAACGGCTTCAAATTGATAGAGAAGCGTCCGCTGTTCAGAGTGGTATTCGTTCCATCGGCACCAATAAACGATGTAAGACTCTGCACCGCAGGATCGGCGAGAATCACCTTAGCCAATTCCTTGTGCTTCTCTGCCATAGCAGGAAAGGAGATAGTTTCCGGAGCCTGCGAGATACCCTGAATCACGCCTGTATCTTGTACAGGGAAAAATCCTTTGGGAATGACGATGTACAGAAAGATGGTCAGAACTAAAGTTCCTAATGCCACCATCAGCGTTATGGTCTGATAGCGCAGAACAAACTTCAGAGTTCTTCCGTAGAAGGCAATCATGCTCTCGAAGGCCCGCTCCGAGGCACGATAAAAGCGCGTCTGCTGTTGCTTCGGATCATGCCGCAAGATCCGCGCACTCATCATGGGGGTCAGCGTCAAAGAGACAACTGCCGAAATGATGATCGTAACCGCCAGTGTCACGGCAAACTCACGGAATAGGCGACCTACAACATCTCCCATGAACAGCAGAGGAATCAGCACAGCAATGAGCGAGATCGTTAAGGACAAAATCGTAAAACCGATCTGCTCTGCACCTTTCAGCGCCGCCTTTAATGGCTCCTCGCCCTCCTCCAGATAGCGGGAGATATTCTCGATCATGACGATGGCATCATCGACCACAAAGCCGGTGGCAATGGTGAGAGCCATCATCGAAAGGTTATCGAGGCTATAGCCCAGCAGATACATCACGCTAAGAGTGCCGACGAGAGAGATAGGCACGGCAATAGCGGGAATAATCGTAGCCCGGATACTACGCAGGAACAGGAAGATGACCAGGACCACGAGGACAACCGTGAGCATCAACTCAAATTGCACATCGGCAACCGATGCCTTGATGGGCACCGTGAGGTCCGTCATCTGGGTTACGCGAATCGTAGCCGGTAGGTTAGCTTCCAATTGAGGCAGGATGGCCTTGATGCTCTTTACAACGTCGATAGTATTGGCGCCGGGCTGCCGCTGAATATTGAGAATTACAGCGGGGCTCTGGTTCATCCAGGCAGCCTGCTTGTTGTTCTCAATTCCATCGACAACACTAGCAACATCCTTCAGGACAATCGGTGCGCCATTTCGATAGGCCACAACGATGTTTTTGTATTCGTCGCTTCGCCGCAGTTGATCGTTCGCATCGATCTGATAATTCTGCCGAGGACCATCGAAATTGCCCTTTGCGGAATTCACACTCGTCTGGATAAGTGCTGTACGCAACTGCTCAAACGTGATGCCGTAGGAAGCAAGTGCAGTGGGGTTGGCCTGGATACGAACCGCAGGCTTCTGACCTCCGCTGATACTTACCAAACCGACACCGCGGAGCTGTGAAAGCTTCGGCGCCAGACGGGTATCGACCAAGTCCTCTACTTGAGAGAGTGGAAGCGTGTCAGAGGTAATAGCCAGAGTAAGAATCGGAGCGTCGGCAGGATTGGTCTTGCTATAGATAGGCGGTGTCGGCAATACACTGGGCAGATAACTCTGCGAGGCATTGATTGCCGATTGAACCTCTTCTTCCGCAACATCGATATCGAGGCTCAAATTGAATTGCAGGACAATGACGGAGGTTCCTCCGGAACTCGTCGAAGTCATCTGGCTCAGGCCTTGCAATTGTCCGAACTGCCGTTCGAGCGGCGCAGTAACCGTAGTAGCCACAACATCAGGACTCGCACCAGGGTAGAAGGTAAGGACCTGAATCGTCGGATAATCGACCTGCGGCAGAGCAGAGGTCGGCAACTGCGTATAGGCAACGATGCCTGCCAGCAAGATAGCAGCCATCAACAGAGAGGTGGCTACCGGTCTGAGAATAAATGGACGTGATGGACTCACTGGGCACGGCTCCCGCGCGTGTTGGCGGGTGGATTTCCTTTAGAGATGACTACCTTTCCATTCGGCTGCAACTTCTCGAAGCTGCTGTTGGCAACCACGTCTCCGGGTTCAATACCTTGAACCGCAGTCATCCCCGCCTCTGAAGCACCTGATGTAACGTTTTGGAGGTGCGCAACATCATCCTTGAGAACATAGACGAACGTGAGCTGGCCATTATGCTGAATGGCAGAAGTAGGAATCAGCGTTACATCCTTGAGCGTGTTCACCAGTAACCTGGTGTTCACAAACTGATTCGGAAAAAGTTCGCCGTTCTTGTTATCAAAGAGAGCACGCAGCTTGACAGTGCCAGTAGTCGTATCAATCTGATTATCGATGGTCTGGAGTTTGCCGCTGGTTATCTTTGTTTGCGCCGACCGGTCATAAGCATCCACGGGAAGTTTATTTCCATGGCGAAGCTGAGTCTGGATTTGCCCTAAAGCATCCTCGGGAATAGTAAAAATCACCGTAATCGGCTGCTGTTGCGTAACCACAACCAGCGGAGAGGTGCTATTAGCCTGCACCACATTGCCAGGGTCTACGAGACGCAGGCCTACTCGTCCGCTAAACGGAGCAGTGATATGGCAGTAGGAAACCTGTACACGGTCATATTGCACCAGACCTTCATCGGCTTTGACGGTGCCCTCATCCTGCAATACCGTCTTTTCCTGATCGTCCAGAACCTGCTTGGCAATCGCATTCCGGGCCCAGGCTGCGCGATAGCGCTCCAGGTCCATCTTTGCCTGCTGCAGGATATGAGTATCTTTCTCCAAAGTCCCTTGTGCCTGGGCTAACTGCGCCATAAAAGGACGAGGATCGATATCTACGAGGGGATCTCCCTTACGGACCAGCTGTCCCTCGTGATAATGAACAGCCGTGACCATTCCCGTAACCTGGCTGGTAACAGAACTAGTATAGACGGGCGTTACCGTTCCAATTGCTTCTTGATAAATCCCGATGTCACCCTTGATTGCAGTGGCAGGAATTACCGTAACCGGTCCAGCCATCATCCCGCGCCGCCCCATCTGGGCAGCTGCTTGCGGAGTATTCTGATGGCGCAAAACCAGAGCAAAGAGTCCGGCAAAAACCAGAAGAACCAAACCCCATACGATAATTTTCCAGCTCAGCGAGCGGTTGGGTTTGGAGTGAGAGGACAAGCTATAGTCGTCTGGTCGATTCGGTGAAACAGGAGAATTTTCTTCCATCTCAATCTTTTTGCGATGGCGGCCTTTTCTGACAGAATCACCAACGCGCTCCTAAATTAAGCCCGTGTCGGGTCACTTCTACAATAGTAGTAGTTGTTGTAATTAAGGTTGACGAATTTCCTGAAGAGAAAGACCCACCCACATTCCTTTGGCAATAACGGTGGCGGAAATTGCCCGGAGGGGAATACGTCAAGTGACCGAGAATGGGGCAAAGGATCTAACCACTGTTTAAGAAGACGCACAGCCCCAGAGGTAAGTTGCAATTGGCGCAATAATTTGCAGATTTATGCCGAACAGGTCATGGTAACCCCGCCAGCGGACTTGCATATTAAAGAAATCTCCTGATGCCGCCTTGGGCAGGTAGGTAACCATCTTCGTTGTAGAGCTCGCATTTTCAATTACCGATATCAAAACCACTGCAATCAAGCCCCAGACCCATGACTATTTTTCATGTCCGGAAATGGGCACGCCTAAATACAAAAGGGCAGCTAAATGCTGCCCTTTTTGTAACTCTCATAGAAACACTATTTCGCGAGTGCGCTTTCCAACGCCTCCACCGAATATCCCATCCCCTTCGGCTGCCGATAGGCATTGCACAAGTACTGCTCTAACATGCGATTGGTGTTAAAGAAGGAGCCATTCTGCGTGATGGTACTGCGCATGATAGCGGCCCAACGCTGGGAATCATGCTTGTAGATCGGCACAATATGCTGCTCCAGCTTACGATAGAGCGAGGCAGCTTCTTCAGCATCGCTGGCGCCATTTTCAATGGCCCACCCGGTAACGCCTTCGATGCAGCCTTCAATCCACCATCCATCAAGGATACTCAAGCTGGGAACGCCATTTAACGCTGCCTTCATGCCGCTGGTTCCCGAGGCCTCGTAAGGCCGCCGCGGGGTGTTCAGCCAGATGTCGACACCGCTCGTTAACAGTGCACCCAGTTCCCAGTTGTAGTTCTCCAGATAAACGATCTGCAGCAGATCCGAACGGTATTGGCTGGCCAACTCGACAACCCGGCGAATCAGAGCCTTACCCGGTTCATCTGCCGGATGAGCCTTACCTGCATAAATAACCTGGAGTCCTCCGCACTGATTGGCAATACGAACAAGGCGCTCCGGCTCGGTAAAGAGCAAATCGGCACGCTTATACGTCGCAGCACGACGGGCAAATCCAAGGGTCAGAAGAGAAGGATTCAGCCGAACTCCAGTCCGCTTCGCAATTTCGTCGAAGAGGATCTGCTTGTTTTCGGCATGTGCGCGAACGATCTCGTCTTCGGGAATCGAGATCACATAGCGCAGCTGATAGTTATCCTGCCGCCAGCGCGGGATATGGCGATCGAAAAGTTGCTGGAAAGAGTTTGCTGTCCACGTAGTCGCATGAACACCGTTTGTAATGGCATCAATCGTGTTCCCCGGAAACATCTCCCGGGAGACAAAACCGTGCTGCATGGCAACGCCATTCACAAACCGCGAGAAGCGCAGGGCGATATACGTGACATTCAACAGACCTTCGTGGCAACAGCCCAAACGCTCAAGCGTCGATGCCCGGCTGCTCCCGAGAATACGGTGCGCCTGCTCCATCGAAAAACGATCATGGCCCGCAGGAACCGGTGTATGGGTGGTGAAGACGCAGAGCTGACGAACCATTTCCACGTCCCGTTCCGTCACGGACTCAAGCGGACGATCACCAATCTGTCGCTCGAGCAGCGCTACGGCCAGTAACGCAGCATGGCCTTCGTTCAGATGGAAGACACTCGGATTCAGCTCCAGTGCCTCAAGAATTCTGGCACCGCCAATACCAAGCACTGTTTCTTGTGCAAGGCGATAGTTGGTATCCCCACCATAAAGATGGTCGGTTAGCGCACGATCGCGGGGATCGTTCTCTTCAAGATCCGTATCCAGCAGATAAATCGGCACGACATGGCCGCTCACGCCCTCAAGGTCATAACGCCAGGCACGAACATGTACTGGACGACCCTCGATGTTAATGACAACGCGCGGTTCTTCTTCCGTAAGCAGTTGTTCCGGTGCCCAACCCTGCTCTTCTTCCGACTGCAGCCCCTGAGGATTCAGGTGTTGGCGGAAATACCCCTTCCGATGCAACAAGGTAACGGCAACCAGGGGAAGTCCCATATCAGCCGCTGAACGCAAGGTATCGCCGGCTAGAACGCCCAAGCCACCGCTGTAGGTGGGCATGCGTGGGTCAATGGCAATTTCCATTGAAAAATAAGCGACAACACCATCCAGGTTCGCAAGATCGGGAAAAAATTCACTTATTGTTTTTGAAGACTGCATCGGAATCGATTCTCCACTTTTAGCAGCGTCATTCTCTGTGGGTTTACCGCAGAGTAACCGCTGTAGTCCAAAACCGCCCCTTCATTACCAACACAGAATTGCTCCCTATGTGGTGGAGGGGTCCCTTACTTTATCGGTTCACCAACGTATTGGAATAGTTTTGGAGTCAGTAACCGCATTCTAGCAAGATGCCAGTCGTTCCCTAAGCAAATTTACTGCTTCAAAAAAGGCCCAGATGAATGGGCCTTCAGTGAAGTCTTTGCTTTACTTAACCGGAATCTCTAACTGATGCGCACCTGCAGATGCTTGACAGATATAGACATCCGGGTCGATGGAGGTTTTGCTTCGATATCCCTGGCGAAGAGCTTCAGCGAAAGATGACGCAAATGACTTTTCCACAAGGTTTACTGTGCAGCCACCCCACCCTCCGCCAGTCAGACGTGCGCCGATGAGTCCAGGTTGTCCACCTGCCAGTTCGACCATCAAATCTGCTTCCTGGCAGCTGGCCTCAAAATCGTCACGATAGCTGACGTGCGCCTTAGCCATCAGCCTTCCGAGCTCCTCAAGATCACCCCGGAAAAGCGCATCTGCGGCAGCAACGGCGCGATTGCTATCCGTAACAACGTGGCGAGCTCGCTTGAGAACGTTTACAGGCATTTCAGAGCCCCAGCGGTCCAGATCTTCAACTGTCGCGTCTCTGAGCTTCTGGATCTCCTTGCGATGCCCTTGCAGAATTCGTGTGGCCTCTTCTACCTCTGCACGACGTGTGTTGTAATCGCCCCCGGCGATTGAGTGCTTGATCATCGTATTGGCAATCACAATCGCAACATGCTCAGGAAGTGGTGCAAGCCGGTAGCTCAGATCTCGGCAGTCCAGTAGAAGAACATGGTTTTCCTGACCGCAGCTGGAGATGAATTGGTCCATGATGCCGCACTTCGCTCCGACAAACTCGTTCTCGGCACGCTGACACAAACGGGCAATTTGAGGCGGAGTATAAGAGTGGTCCAGAAGACTGAGGATAGCCGTCATCGTCGCCACTTCGACCGATGCCGAAGAACTCAGACCGGAACCAAGAGGCACATCGCCGCTTAAGGTAAGTGAGAATGACGGCAGCTTAAACCCTTCGCCCTGGAGAACCTTGATTACACCCATCGGGTAATCGCTCCAATGACTCGTCTTCTCGGAGGGCAGTGCCTTCAAATCCCAGGCTCGTTCTTCTGTAAAGTTCTCCGCATAAATCACAATCTGCCCGTCATTCCGAGGACTGATTGCGGCTATCGTCGAGAAATCGATCGCTGCCGGCATAACAAATCCATCAGCGTAATCGGTGTGCTCTCCAATTAGGTTTACGCGGCCAGGCGCAGAAAAGAGAGTAGGTTCAACATGAAAACGGTGAAAATGGCTATTGCGAATTTGTTCGGGATTCTTCATCTTCTTTATCTCTTTGGGTTAGCGCCTAAAGGTAAAAGGCTAATGGTTAGCGGCCAGCTCTCCGATTGACCGGGTGTTAGCGAATGAGCCCATTGGGCTCCCTGTGCTAGAGAATCAGCAGGAGCCATACACGGCTCCAATGCCACACAATATTGGCGAACATCGTGTCCTGCCGGCCATCCGCCATAGCAGAGCCATAGACCCAGATAAGGGGTCGTGGCAGGATTGAACTTTACTTCTACGCGAAGATCTTTCTGAAGACGTTCCAGAGCACACCAGCCGCTATCGGGCATGGAAGCAAACAGCTTGTCACCTATTCCATCCGAGGCAGCTCCGGCAATGCTGAGATCGGTTGCCCCTCCGTCACCGGTCTTCGCAACCGACCAGGAGCACGTCTTGCCTTGCAGACGTCCGCTGCCCGAACCCTCGATTGAAAGCTCCTTGACAGCAGATGGCAGAACGATCCGGTCCCCAGCATCTACGGTAAAGAGCGGATGGGCGGACCATAGGTAAGAACAAGGAGTCATCCCGGTGTTCTTCACTTCATAGAGAAGATGCACTGCATTCTTTTCCAATCGAATCCGCTTCCGGAAAAGAATCGGGAGAGAAAAACCTTGTGCCTCCAGAAGAATTTCGTTTGGCCCCGTCTGTTCCCAGTTCCAGGAAATTCTCCAGAAATCGCCATGATCGGGAACCGAGATCTTTCCCGCAGGAGTATCGATCTGACAGGCAGCAACAGAAGGGAGACATTCGTCAAAACCACTGGCATCGCTTTCCTCAAATCCCATCTCACGCGTTCTGGGAGCATAGGGCGCCAAAGGTTGTTGTAGTAGCTCGATCCCGGCATAACGGAGAGAAGACAATTTCGCACCCAAAGCGGGTAAAACCTGAAGCGAGAGGGGGCCATCGCTCAAGATAACGTTTTCATTCGAAACTGCTTCTGTAACTCTCAAGATGACTCCTAAATCACCAACCGAATTTCCCCCGGAACCTCTACAGCTCTTTCTTCTCATTCCAGAGGCAAGCTACATCCGGCGGCTCATTCATCCAAAAGTGAGCTGACATCAGGACCCCCATCCCAATTCTCACTTTTATTGTCCATACAACAATATCCAAATCTAAGCGATTTCCCTGGAGAAAATTATTATCTTTTCTTTCGACTCTCAGGCGCCTGTGCGCCCCATCACTATTCTGAGTCTTTCCTGGAGAATCACTCCCTCAAATTCAGGATTTTATGGCACGGTCGAAAACACGCTCGGCAAATTGTGCCTTCCCGGAGCAGGAAAATACCTCAAGCTATCGTACCGTATTACGGTATATATCACGAAACATATGTGACAGGCGTCATAGACGCTTATCTCGTATTCCGATCAATTTTTTCATCGCAACTGCCCAAATCTGCTAGACTAAAGGCGCGTTAGAACCGAACCGGGCAAGTGCAGTTCTCGCCCTCTTCCCCGTTCCGACAGCCGGTCTTGGATCGAATCTGTAGAAACGGGATAGCAAGTTTCTGCCAGCTGTGGCTCCGATTCACTCCAGCGCAATTCAATCCAGGAAAAGCAACATCATGGAACAAGGTACCGTAAAGTGGTTTAACGACGCGAAGGGCTATGGCTTCATCTCGCGCCAGAACGGCGAAGATGTCTTCGTGCACTACTCCGCCATCAACTCCAATGGCTTTAAGAGTCTGCAGGAAGGCCAAGCTGTGCAATTTAACGTCGTAAAGGGACCGAAGGGTTGGCAGGCTGCAGATGTTCAGCCTCTATAAGCTGGAAGGAATCGTTACGATCACCAAAGAGAAAGGGCGGGATTAATCCCGCCCTTTCTCTTTGGAACCAATTTAAGACTTCGCAGCTTTTTCCAAAGCATCGCAGGCCAGACGCAATGCCTCTTCTCCGGAGATCTGACGACTGACCGCCAAGGCCCGCTCTCCGTACGTTGGATCTTCAAGAAGCTGCCGAATCACTCGCGTCGCCCGTTCCGCCGTGTAGTGCTTGCGCGGAATAGTCTGGGATACCCCCAGGCGCTTCATTCTTCGAGCGTTATCGGGCTGGTCGTGACTATAAGGCATGATGACCATGGGTTTTCCTGCCCGCAGAGCCTGGGCGGTAGTACCGACCCCTCCCTGGTGCACAATCAAAGACGCCCGGGGAAAGATCTTCGAATATGGCGCATAGTTCGCAATACACAGATCCTTGGAGGGTCCGCAGCTTGGTATGTTTCTTGGATCGGAGCCAATGAGCAAAACCGCGCGACGACCCAGTGCCTTTGCGGCCAAGGCACTCTGCTGGTAGAAATCCCCCGCCGTTAGAACTGCTGCCGAGCCCAGAGTAAAGACCAGGGGAGGCTCACCCTCCTGCAAAAACGCTTCGAGCTCCGGCGTCAGGTCGTGACTGCCGGTATCTTCGTCATAGAACACGAAGCCGGTCTGTAAGGCCGAGGAAGGCCAATCCGGTTGGGGCTTGCCCAAAATCGACGCAAATATCGCCAGAGCCAGTCGCGGAGAATGCTTGGCATCGAAAATAGGATCTGCTCCCCTTCCTAATCCCACCTCCGCCCGTAACCGGTAAATCGGCTCCGGCCAATTCCGGGTCGTCCAACGTGCCACATGAGCTATGACATGGCCAAAGCCAGGAACAAAAGATTCGATTGCAGCCAAGGCCGGATAGGGTGGCAGCACCGGGGGATCATAGGCCGAGAAAAAGGAGATCGGCGCTAATACATAAGAGGCCCAGGGAATGCCGGTCACTTCCGCGACGATCGGTCCGGCATACACCATCTCTCCTATTAATATGAGGTCGGCGCCCGGACCCGCTTTCACGGCTGCCAGCAGGTCCTCATAGGTCTCTCGCAACTTCGGGAAAAGGAACTCACGCAAACCACGTTCTGTTCCTTTCTTAAGGTCGTAGATCATCTCTGCCAGGACATTATCGGTTGCGTCGATATCCGGCCGAATGGCGTGAAATTCCAGACCGAGAGATTCCACCTTGATGCGATAAAGATTCGGAGCTGCCAGAACTGGAGAATGACCCCGGCGCTTTAGCTCCAGCGCCAAGGCAATCAGGGGGTGGATATCCCCGTACGTACCAATATTGGTTAGAACGATCCGCAAGGCATTCCTTTTCTTAATGTTATCTCTCTCGCTCTAGTTGAGAGGAAATGCACCCGCTTCGAATACGCGAAACCGTCGCTCAAGCTCCCATTGTTGACGGGCTTTTTCACTGCTATCCAAAAACTTCTGGCAGGCAGCAGCTGGCTTTTCCGCTCCCAGAGCTTGCTGTGCGCATTCCGGCTGGGGATTGCGGAAGTTGTCTTCAGATCGCCAGAGGCTTTTCCCTTGAAGGAAATTGTGCTCAAGACCGGTACGAACCATATCTTTCAAATCGGAGTAGCTCAAATGAAACTCCATGACCGCACGGTCATACTCGTGCGTTAAATCGATCCTGGAAACGCCCTCATCGTCGGTGGAAAGGGCCACCGGAACATGGAACTTTCTATAGAGCGGGAGGGGATGATCCTCCCCCTTGATACCCAAGATCACGTCGTTACTGGTCAGATTAATTTCAACCATGACATGCTTTTCAGCCATCTCTTTGAGCAGATCGTAAGGACGGTTTTCATACATCACGTCGACGCCATGGCCGATACGGAGGGCATGTGCCTTCTCAACGGCTTCGCGAATGTGGAAGCTCAGGCCGTCAGGAGTCACCATCCCCGGAGAGAGCTCTCCGGCATGAAGGCTGATCTTCACTTCGGGATAGACCGAGTGCAGATACTCGATCATCCGCATGTGTTCGCGATAATCGTTCATCGCGGTATAGTTGTCTTCCGGCTGAACATAATTGATTCCGACAAAGCTCTTGTTCGCCGAAGCTACTTCGAAGCCCAGCAATGTTTGGGCAAAGACCTGTGCTTTTGGGAAGGCGCGCAGTACCTGATAGAGAAACCGTATTTCAACTTTGGCAGCAGGAGTCGCCTCCGGAGTGCCACAGTGCTCAAGACGGCAGCGTATCTCTTCTGCATCCTTGATCTCTTGCGTGGCAACAGCCACATCATCCTTTAAACCCGCATCGAGGAGCGCCTTGCGAAACTGCGCCAGGTCCGAGTTATATCCGATCTGTTTTGCCAGAGCTGCCGTGTGACCGAAGCCCGGGGTCACCATCAGCTCCAGATACTGCTCATTCTGCGCGGCGGCGCGGGTAGCCACCTCATCGATCCACTCGCCGGTATGTGTCTTACTGGTGCCGGAGAACTTGTCGAAAGTATCGAAGAAGTGATCGTGCCCAGAGATTCCAGTACTGGGAACAAATGTCCTCATAGAAAAGGAGTCGATCAACTGGTCATAGAGGTGCTGATTCGCGGTGACACTCTTGGCGCTAACCTTTCCTTCTCCGCACCCGCCGTTCACCGGTTTTGCAAAGCTGAGGGTCTGAGGATCGACACACAGGCCATCCTCTCCAGCAGCACGGAGGAACGATTCGGCATAAACTGCTCCGGAAAGGTGTACATGGAGGTCGGCTCCTTTCGGCATAGCCGCCATGAAGGCATGAACCGCCAGAGGTCCTTGCTTACGAGCTGCTTCAAGTGCACGTTCGGCGCGGGCTTCGGACGTCGGCGAGACTTTACCGACAACGGGGACCGGCTGCGCAACTCCAGAAGAAATACAAGCCAGGGTCAGCAAAGATCCCAATACCCACTTACACCTTACGTCCGCCAAAAATTTCACCGTCTACCTCGTCCTTCCGAATTTCACACCTAGATTTGCAAATCTCAGGTGATCACAACTATAGCCGAGTGGCGTTGAGTTTTCGTTTATGGAATATCTTCGATTCGGAGATCAACCGGATATTTTCGTCTTCGAACATAGGTCCACATTGCGAAGGGGGAGAGCCGTCCCTCTGGAGGACACCGGATAAACGATGTTTCGTCACAGCCGATATGGAGTTGTTCGTCTTATCTCTGGAAGGATCTATCCGGATCCACGCCAGCGAAGCACGAACAAATTCGCTGTTTGACAGAGGCAGAAGTGTTTACGAAACGGATGATATCAATCTGCGGGGCCGGAATGGCCGGATTTTTTCTCGGCGTAATGTCGGGACACCAAACAACAGTCAAAGCTGAATCGAACAGGATCTCTGTAGACAAAGTTTCACTTTATGGAGGCAGTTATATCTCCGGTACCGTCGTAGGATTCTCCTGTGTACCCCAAAAGGATTCGGAACCCGCTTGTTATATAGCCTACAAATAGCCTGGGGAGGAATATCCCCAGGAATTTGCGATGGCAGCCGGCTATGGCAGATTTGTTGAATCTGTAGTTTTCCACAGCATCGGATCGGAACAGGTTCCACGCTCGAAAATGCCGCCAAACTTCTTTTCGGGGTACAGTTTGGCGGAGAGCGGAACGCTTGCTATACTAGCTCTGGTTGTTTGTCGCGGCAGTGCGCCGAGGAGTCCTCCTCCCGGCTAGGCCAATTCCTACACGCGCAACGCAAACGATCTTGAAAGTGCCCTCAAAGGCGCTTTTCCTTCCACGGAAGGCCAGATAGCTCAGTGGTAGAGCGCGGCCCTGAAAAGGCCGGCGTCGGCGGTTCGATCCCGTCTCTGGCCACCATTTAGATTCCTCATCAGAATTTGCTCGAAAAGATACATAGGCTTTTTGCCCTGTCACGCATCTTCCCTCACTCGCTTCAGGCCGAAGGAGATCGTGCTGCAAAACTTAAGACCCGCAGAGGTGGGAATGATGCCGATCGTCAACGGTGCTTCTCCGAATCTGCACAGAATGTTTCTGAATTGGGGGCGAGCAATGCATCACTTCACAACCCGCCATATTTCGTTGCCGAAAGTCCCAGCAAAGGTCAGCAGACGGATCGTTTCCTGCGAACTTGTTTTCTGAAATCTACAGCGGGAATCGGAATGGTTTTGTCGTCGTCCATCCCTGAAGCACGACCTGGAACAAGGTTTCAAGAGCATCGAAAAGTCCAGGATTTTCACCATATCCTGTATTTCCCATTCGATCTATCTCATATCTACTTCAAGGTAGGAATTCTCTTCGAATAGTGAGTTGATTTCTTGTCTGTGCGTTGGCGGAGATTCATCGGCGAGCAGGATACAAGCTCTTTTTGAGCATATCTAGTCCGGCACATCCGCTCCAACAACAAATCTCCCAGGGAATGACTCCTTTCTACTGAGCACCTCTAGAGAGATATCATGGATCGCCGTAACCTTTTACAAACGTTAAGCACAGGACTGATTACTTCAATTGCTTTTTCTGAGGCTCCAATGTACGCCGCCTCGAGAACAAAGAACCAGACAACCCATTCCTTGCCAATTCTGGAGCCATCTCAATTTGGAGCAAAGGGAGACGGCAAAACTCTTGACTCGCCGGCTATCAATGCAGCCATTGATGCTTGTGAGCAACAAGGCGGAGGAATCGTCTATCTACGTCCGGGGACTTATCTCTCCGGAACCATTGTTCTAAAAAGCAATGTCACCTTTTATCTCGAAGCTGGCTCAGTCATTCTCGGGAGCAAAGATCTTGCACAATATACGCCACAACTAGGCCCGGCACTGGAAAGCGACGCAGGACAAAGACATCTTATCTTTGCCAAGAATGCAGAGAACGTGAGCATTCTTGGGTCAGGACTCATCAACGGCCAGGGCCCTGCTTTTTGGAAACCGTCAGGAAGAAATCCACTCCCACCTGAACAGCATTGGCAAGACGTAGCAACTTACGATTGGAAGCCGATGCACCGGGTCTCCCCTATGCTGGAGTTCGTTGGATGCAAGCGTCTGCGCCTTGAACAGGTTCGGATTGAGAACTCGTCAGGCTGGACGATGCGCTTGATCAACTGTGATCAGGTTGTAGTAGACGGAATTGCGATCAAGAATCCGATCATCGGACCAAACACCGACGGTATCGACATATCCAATTCTCAAAACGTGTTCATCGCCAATTCATTCATCGACACAGGGGATGATGCCATCTGCCTGAAGAGCGAAAACCCTTATGGCAATACTGTTCCTGTTACAAAAAATATCGTTGTCACAAACTGCATCCTGAGTTGCTGTTGCAATGCTTTCAAGATTGGCACGCGAACCAATGGCGGCTTTGAAAGCATCGCATTCTCAAATTCCGTAATCTTCAATGACGATGTTGATTTGAACGCACGCGTGATCTCCGGAATTGCTATCGAAGTAGTAGATGGAGGCTGGATCGATAGCGTCAACATTCTGGGAATTCAGATGCGGCGCACACGAACGCCTCTATTCATGCGCCTTGGTAATCGCACTCCTGGTGCTAGCGGGAAACCAGGATATCTAAAAAGAGTCATGATCAGCGACATTCAGGCCACTGAATCAATTCTCACCAGCTCTATCACGGGGCTCTCCGGCTTTCCAATTGAAGATGTCACACTGTCGAATATCCGTATCGACTCCGCGGAAAACGGAAAGCGCGAGTGGGCAAATCTGGAGATACCGGAGCTGCCTCAAAAATATCCGGAAGCGCGGATGTTCGGACGCTTACCAGCCTACGGTCTCTACTGCCGGCATGTTCAGGAGCTCAGAATCCGCGACTTTATATTGAGCAGCGGAAATCTGGAGCAGCGCCCAGCCATAGTCTGCGAGGATGTCAAGAATCTTGAAGTCACTGCATTGCGTGTCCCTGAACAAGAGAATGATTCCCCTGTTATCTCTCTTCAAAATGTACAAAATTGTTGGATACGTGATGGGAAAGCTCCCCACCGAGCCTCGAGCTATCTCAAGCTAGGTGGCTCCGAGACTTCCAATGTACTACTGAGTGGATGCGATTTGAGAAGCAACTCTCGTCCCGTATCACAAACAGACGAGGTGCATAAATCCGCTGTCACACTCTCCGGAAATATCTCCTAGAACATTCCCAGAAGAAGGACCCAAGGAAGCAATACTCATAAACCTCCTTGGGTTCAGAAAAAGTTCTCACAGATCGTTCACAGTGGTGAAAAGCATCAAGGAAGTGCCTCGCTATATGTGCTTGCAAACTTGATCTCATCGAAGAACATCTGCTGCTTTGTCTCTTGGCGGTTCCGATAAGGCCCATAAAAGACATCGAATGCCTGGTTCGGATAGTTGGTTCCACTGGGTGGATTCTTATAAGGTATGGTGCTGGGATCATAGCCAACCTTACCTGTCCAGTACACGACCTGACTGCCGTTTTGCCAGACCTTAATCTGGCCGTTGCCGTTATAGTCGGGAATCAACATAACCACGAACGTGGTCCACTGATCGAAAGGAATAGTCCCTCCAGGAATGCGAATTGGTGTAGCGGAAGGATTTCCAAGCGTGTCATTGTTCAGGACCCATATCTCATATGTCACCATATCCGCAGTAGCATTCGTTACCTCAAGCCGCACCGGAGGCCCATACGGAGATCCCTGCCACCATTGCGCAATCATGAGACCTGCCGTGGGAATATCGAAATCCGCATGAGGTAACTTAACGGCAAATCCGGTATAGCGCTTTGCTCCAAAGGTCAAGGCAAAGCTGTCATTACCGGAAGAGATGCGATGATTCACCTTATCCACATCTCCGGAACTGGTAGGCGTTTGTGCATCTATTTCCATGCCAATGGAATGGGAGCCTTTATACGCTTCTATAGAGCTTATCCAGGGCGTCAATACCCAGGAGGCTTGAGGAGTAGGTTTATAGATACATGGATATGTAATGCTATTTTCGACCAAGCTTCCATCGGCCTGAATCATTGCATTCTCAGGACTACTTGTTTCTGCGCTGATATGCCGGTATAGAGTTGCGTGAGCCGAGAGTGAAGCGCCAAAAAGTACCGGTATCAGCACTCGAAGAAATTTGTCCATTCTTTGCTTATCCTTTCTTGTTCCGCGCCGCCCACGATATCGTCGGAAACAAAACGTGAACAATGGACGACACACTCTTTCTTTTGCATTTTCTGAAGCGAAGAATTACGCGAGGACACTGGTTATTCCGCTTTTAGGACTGAGTGCTGCCAATTGACAGCAGAGCCACTCACGGCCAGTGCATTCAAAGAATGCGGCCGCTACAATGAAGACTTCATGACATCGATTACAGAAGGGCTAGCGTTTGTGACGGCGGCATCCATTTCCAACGTCATGATGGATACTGTCTCCAAAAAAGCTTTGGATAAGCGAGAATTTCTCCGCTCCATCGTCATTATCCGACTTACAGTTGCGTCTCTGCTGACTGTATGCCTCTTGTTGAGAGGCGCTTCGATGGAGCAGCACAGTCTCTTCCAGCTGTTCGCTCCAGCTACAGCAACCTGGACCTACCTGTTCTATCTTGCAATAGGGACTTTTCTCGTCAGTTGTTCGATCCTCCTTTACTACAGAGCCATTCAAATCTCTCCGCTATCCCTGACGATCCCTTTCCTTGCCTTTACCCCGTTGTTCCTGCTTGCTACGGACTCTCTCATCTCCGGCCATAAGCCGCATTTGTCCACTTCCGTCGGAGTGTTTTTCATTGTTTTAGGTTCTTTGCTTCTTCATGCGGAGAACTTTCATCGAGGATTGTTGGCTACTCTTAAGGGAGCTTTCCAGGAACGTGGAAGCCGATATATGCTCGGCGCGAGCTTTGTCATGGCAATCACCAATGCCATCGACAAAAAACTCGTGGCATTCTCGAATCCACTTAGTTATGCCTGGTCTTATGCGATCATGTGCTTTGTCTTCATTTCGCCTGTCTGGTTTGTTTCACATCAAAAGCCAGTTGAGGCAAAGAGCTTTCGCGGGCGTTGGCTGATCTTGGCGGGCTTAATCGATACGATGACACTGCTGCTCTATTTATCGGCCATGAGTCATATAGAAGCAGTTGTGACTGTATCTATTAAACGTTCAGGAATGCTTCTTGCTGTTCTTTCAGGTTGGTTCTTTTTCAAGGAGAAGGCTATCCGTCAACGTCTGCTCGCCGCATGTGTACTTCTCGTTGGCGCGTTGATGCTCTACCTGCCATTTACAGCTTCGCAGCAAATCTTCGCTTCTCTTCTGGCCATCGGAATAGCCGTTGTCCTGCTGCTACAAAAACATTCGGACTGAAGCTCTGGAGAACTGTTCTGGATAGGGTGCGGGTGGGATAGCCAGGATCTCTGCATCCCACCCTTCCTCTAAAAAATAAAGCTGAAATCAAGGAGCAGGAGTGTGCTTTTACGCACACTCCCGTTTACTTTAGAAGCGTAGAGCAACACCGAGAGATGTGTTGCGTGTTCCCGACACGGTAGAAGCTATACCGAAGCTGGAGTTCTTAAGATACTGTCCATAAGTAGCACTTCCAGCTGCGGTATCGAGACTCCCGAATACCGCACGTTGATTTGGTTGATTTCCGCCCAAGAAATAGTTGGGGTGATTCATGACATTGATCATGTCAGCCCAACACTGCAATGTCACGCGCTCCTTTGTCAGATGGAAATTCTTACGTGAGCTCGCATTCCAATAAATAGTTCTTGGATTGCGTGCGCCACCGAGAGTCCGTGGTGCCGTTCCCAATTGAGGATTGTCTAGAGATCCGGGCATCGAGAAAGCATCGGGGTTGATAATGCCCCCATTGCTCGTGTTGCCGAATGGATCTTTACGCCAACTCTTCTTATAGAGAGGCGCGCCCGGAACAATATTGGGCCGCAGATAAATATCGGCAACGGCTGAGCCATTAGCTCCGGGAACTCCACCCGCTGGAGTTGAAATGAAATATCCAGAGGAAGTCCCATTGCCCGCCGTTATCCACAAAGGATATCCGGATTGCATATTTACCTGGCCCGAAGTCGACCAGTCGCCAATCAGGACATTCATCCAACGTGGTACCGAGCCTGCGAAATGCTGGTTCCTTCCGAAGGGCAGATTCCAAACATATGCCGCTGAAGTCTTTGTCGGAATATCGAAGGTCGAGAGAGACCATTCCTGATCGAGGGTATAAGGGGTCTGAGGATAGGCGAAGCCGAATGCATCGGTGTAAATGTTGTCCAACTCTCCAGCCGATGCATTATCCATTGATTTCGCCCAGGTGAAGCTTCCAATGAAGGTAATTCCGAAACCCACCTGATGCCGTCCATTCAGATAAAAGCCGTTGTAGCTGGAAGCAGCATGACGCTCATAAGCCGTTCTGATGTTGTTGTTATAGAACTGCTGATACGGACGCAGAGACTGATAGAGTGACTCGGAGTTGCCGTATTGGTTCTTGGTGTAATTTGTCGAGTTAAAGTTGGCATGGGACTGGATCAAAGAGATCAGGGTTCCCATACTTGGGTCATTAATCGCTCTAGGCGTGTTATAGAGGTGAGTTCCCTTCTGACCGGCATAATCTACTTCGATCATGGTCTTGGGTCCTACCTGGAACTGTAAAGAGGCCGACCATAGTTGCACATAAGGAACAGAGCTGGTTTGCTCGATGTAGGGAAGAAATGTCGATGCATTCCAACTCTCAATCATCGTTGAGGTCTGCTTTGCGCGTACAGGTAAGGAGGCCGATGCCACCGGGTTGGTTACAAAGTTCACCCAGTAATTCGGATTTGCGCCTCCGGTTCCGTTGGTGCCGATACTTGAGGTTGAACCTGCTAAATCCGGAACAACGGAGTTTGAGATTCCGGTAAGCGGCGTGTGTATCAGTGAATAAGCACCACGCACGGTCATGAAATTACGTGGTTGATAAGCAAAGCCAATACGTGGTTCGAAGCCCTTGTAATTAACAGGCCACAACGTACGCGTCAATCCATTGGTTCCGGAATACGCAAAACCACCCGTTGCCGTTGTACCATTGAGCGAACCTGTACCTGTTGTAATGAAGCTCCCCTGGATGTTGTACTTTTCCATGCGTGGAGTTTCCAGATTGTAGCGGAGGCCGAGATTTAGAGTCAGATTTCTGCTCACCTTCCAATCGTCCTGGAAATACAAAGCACCGTACTTCCAGCGATAGTAATAAGGCTGGGACTGACGAAGTGTGAGCGAACTTATGATTCCAAGATCAAACGATGCAATCGCGCTACCACCGGACGAGCCGCTATTGGTATAACTAGCGGAATTTGCATACTGGCCGCCGTAGAGATCGGAAACATCCAGACGATTGAGTTGCAGTGCGCGATACTCTCCACCGAACTTAAGCGAATGAGCTCCTATGAGCATCGAGAAGTCATCGCCAACGCCGAAGTTCACGTCCATGCTGCGGCCTCCGTCGGTAATATTGCCGCCGCTGCCAATGCTGGAGGCGCTATTTGCAAAGGCAAAAGTAGGAAAGCCTGCACCTTTCACAGCTGCAGTCAAACCGAGTGCAGCACCAAAGTCCTTACGCATCGCTGCGGGATTGGGACCGCGAAAACGATCGGTTTGTAGATAACTGATGCGGAACTCATTCACTCTGGAGGAAAAGGTATGCACATAGTTCAGTGCCGCATTCTGCGAGTGAATCTTCTCTCCCGGAACGTTTCCGAGTTCCGAATCCGGTCCATAGAAATCGAACCTTGTTGAATCCACCGGCACATTCGTGTAACGAATGAAGATTCTGTCGTTATCACTGATCATGTGATCGATGCGGATACTGTAACGGTTATCTTTGGTATTTACGCCACGAGCACCATAACCATTGGTGCCATTCGCAGCATAGGCCCCATCCGGAGAATAGAACCTGGCGTAAGGTCCGGGATTCGATGCGGCATTCGGAGTACGAGACCAGATATATTTCGCTACCGGATTACTCGCTACCTGGGCAGACAAATCATCATTTGGCACCTTGACATAGTTCTTCGAACTGCTATACCGGCCTCCATAGGGGAATCCATTAGCATTCAATGGAAATTGGTAATAGAGAGACCCGGCGCGCGGGGCAGCAACAGCAGCCGCGTATCCCTGGCTTTTCAGGATCGAGGTGTTGAGCAGGTCATAGCTATTGTGCATCCGGCCTGCCAATTCATCCGGAGTGTAAAGCCGACGTGCAGCATAGGTCAGGTTGGAATCCCGTAGTGGTTCTACTGCAACGAAAAAGAACGTTCGGTCCTTGCGGAATGGCTTCGGGAAAGGCCCTCCGACGGCGATGGTAAACATGTTCTGATGCTCATTAGGAGCAGAACCGGTATTAGGAGTCCAGGCCTCCAGAAAAGGGTCGCGGTGTCTCCATTTCAATGAACCGTGATACTCCGTACCACCGGAGGTTGTTGCCTGATTCACAATACCGCCGCCGGTTCTTCCATATTGAGCGGGAAGGCCGTTTCCCTGCACAGTTACTTCACGGATCGCCTCCGAAGAGAAGGTGATACCTGCGCGAGGATAGCCGGAGAGGGTGATATCGAACCCATCCACAAGCTGCGAATTGGTGCCGGGGCGGCTGCCACTGATGGACAAAGAGGCAGCTGGTGTTTGTGGTGCAGTAAAAGCTCCCGGATTTTCACTGCCTACACCGTCGTTCTCTTCCGGATCGCCTTGGACGCCGGGAGCTAGATTCACAACCCCGAGGGCGGAGCGCTCAGCAAAGGGGAGGGCCAAAACAATACTTTTTTCCACGGTGGCAGAGAGGCTGGAAGAACTGGGAGTAAGCAACTGGCCTTGTGCGGTGACTACTACTTCATTGTTCACTGTGCCTACGGTGAGCGCCACGTTAGTTGTGGTTACACGCGAGATTTCGACAAGTACCGAGTTTACGATCGACTTTTCAAAGCCGTCGTGTTCTACAACAACGGTATAGCTACCAGCGGGCAGTGCTGCTGCGGTAAAGGCACCTGCCTCATTCGTTACCAGTTGCACCTTCAGCCCCGATTGCGGATCACTGATGGTCACCCGGGCACCAGGGAGTGCAGCATGTTGCGGATCGAATACCTGGCCGGCGATAGTCCCGGTGCTGGTTTGCGCTCTCCCGACTATGGAGGCAACTATCAGCAACACCGTTAATAGAAATACCTTTCTCATTTGGCCCCTCAATTAAATTCCTGAAGCTCTTCTGCTAACGAGACCCTGTCGTCTCTTCCAAACACAACAGTTCGGATACAGCATTCGGAACTTTTTGGAAACGCCAATGACAGTAGCGAATTGCAACAACGACGGGCAATCGCCTAAGTTCTCGATTTTGTGGATTTTTCGAAACCTGCATCTTTCTGGACAGTTTGCCAAAAAACCGAATGGCCTTCCGTCACGTGCGGGAAGGCCATCGCTTTGTCATGCCCAAACGGTTTACTAGACGCTCATGTCGTCTGTTTCCGAACCCGATCTTTCATCACCGGGTATGGGTTATTTGCATAGCTGAAATGTTGAACTGATGTTCCTCATTCATCAACAGGAATGCGCCTAATCCGTGGAAATCGTTTATGTTTCGCTTGCGCGCCAAATACGAATTCAAGTCTCCTACGTTTGTACCTTCGCAAATACCCGAAATGTTAGTGAGACCATCAGCATCGAGCGAAACCGCCGACATAACCCCTTTGTAACCACGATCGGCATTTATCTTGTACTTCTTGTCAACATATCCACGCTTGACGGCTATATCGATCATGTAAGAAAACATGCTGGAACTCGAGGTCTCCGGCCAATTCCCCGCAAGCTTCGGCTGATCGACCACCTGGTACCACAATCCGGTGGAGTGGTCCTGATAAAGCGACAAATCGCGCACCATATCTCGCACGATCTGAATCAGCTCCCCCCGTCCCGGTTGATTTTGCGGAATTGCATCCAGAACATCTACAAGCGCCATGCCATACCATCCGATTGCACGTGCCCATTTCACCGAGGCCTGATGCGTTTCGGGATTAGCCCAGGGGGCAGTTCCGGTTTCATCGTAGGCATGCAAGAACAGTCCACCGCTAGCAGCTCGTAGATGTTTGTTGTAAATCACCAGCTGGCGCACAGCTTCCTTGTTGGCTGCTTTCTCGCCGCCAAAGAGACGTCCGCAACGAACGAGAAACGGCATGGACATATACGTTCCATCCAGCCATAACTGATGTTGACGGCTCGGAATTTCCGCGTGCCAGAATCCACCGTCCGAAGTTCTCGGATATGTTTCGAAGACTTTACGCAGTTTCTCTGCTGCAAGTCGATATTTCTGTTCGCCAGTTTGTTCGTAAAGTGCAAGAGCAACATTTCCAGGTAGAACGAAATCGAGAGCGTCAATAGGCCGGTCGATGTTGCCTTCCGCATCGATGTGAGAGTCCGCCCACTGCTTGATGTAGGCGAGATATCGGGGATCATGAGTTCGTTCATAAACACTAAACATTCCGAAAAGATAGAGAGCTCGGGAGTACTCCCACGGGCCTAGAGCTTTCGAATCGGGAATTCTCGTGAGCATCGAATCCACTACTTGCTTTGACAGATCGGAATCTATCGGTGCGCTGCTTAATTTTTGTCCATTCAAACCGATAACCGTGACCAACATGAGCACGAACAGTTGAAGCCTCATACCTATTCTTGTAATCATCCTTAAGTGAAATTTGGGCACAGCTCAGACCCCTGAGTTCCAGTCCGAGGGACACCAAGCTGTCGTATTTCCTGGCGAAAGAGGTAGGGTGAAGGCGTTCTGATCACAGAAGAACCAAACTGCTCTTGCCTAGGCATGCAGAGAGTATCCAGGATGGAACGCTCTCTGTTTATAGACAACACGTTTGAAATCTTGTATTTTTCGAAGGCGTGAAACGAGCCATATTTTCTCCCGTCGCTGAAGGCGATCTCATTCGCGAGTTGGATTCGTTTGAATCCTTCGCAGAAATTCCCAACGTCTCCGCAGGAGAATTGACCCAGCTGATCCACGCAATCTCACCCGAAGCCGTCTCCGCAACCGAATGGAAATGGAGAAAGAGCTGGAAGATCGGCCCACGAGTCATCCATGACTCAATGTGGTTTTATATCGAACAGGGAAATGGAACAGGCTGGCTTGGCGACCCACAACAAACGTTTCGCTTCGAATCTGGTGATCTCATTCTGATCCCACGCGATCTTGAGCACTGTGTTCTGCAAAGTCAGGAAGTTGAGGCTCACGTCTTTGCCGTGCACTTCAATCTTCGCGTTTTTGGGGCGATTGATTTGTTCACCCTGCTGGGTATGCCGCCCATAGTACGCGGCAATCGCTATAGCATCTACGCCATGGCCTCTCATCGTCTGGCTAGGGAGTTTGCCATCAAAGCTCCGGGCTGGCAGGCAGTCATGAATGCCGACGTTCTGGCAACGCTTCTCAATTTAATCCGCACAGAGTCCGCCCAATTAAAGCCCTATCTCAACCTCTCCTGCTTATCTGAGGTTCCAAGATTGCTGCCCGTCTTCCAGCATATCGATGCCAATCTGCATCGGCCCGAGTTCGCTGTAGGAGAAATGGCCTCCAAGGCACATCTCAGCGAAGTCCAATTCCGCAAGATTTTTCATAGGATCACCGGAATCAGTCCTTTGCGATTCGTGCAAAGACGTCGAATCGAACTTGCCTGCAACCTTCTGCATACCACAACGGACAGCATCAGCATAATTGCAGAAGCCTGTGGGTTTTCCGACGCCACATTTTTCCATCGTGTCTTTCGTGCATGGGTAGGAAGAACTCCCAGGGAGTATCGTATGACGGAAGAACCCTAGAGCAGGGTCTATGCTTAGCATCGAAAAGTACAGAATTTTTACCGGATCCTGTATTCTCCCCATGACTCAATTCATTTCTACTGCATTTGCAGGGAGGTTTCCGTTGGGGCAAGTACTTTGCAAATGAATCGCCGACAGATGCTGCAAACGATGGCATGGGGAATTGCCATGTCTCAGCTCTCCGGTGGGTTTCCTCTGCTTGCAGATAAAACGGAAAAGCCGGAATCATGGAATAGCGAATGGGATGAGGCTCTCTCCAAAGGAATCGCCAATCGTTGGGCGCACTCCTACGATCCAATGCAGCAGATGTTAAAGACACGTCGCGGGCCTGACTATAACTATCAGACCAATATACGCAGCATGGTGGTTCATCCCACTCGCGAGTCGCTGAGCTATGCTTGTACACTGCTCGGATTGCAGGATGACGGCTCACGCCAACGCGCAGTCGACATCCTGAAACGAGTACTGGAACTACAGGTGAAAGATCCCTCCAGCCGCTATTACGGTCTTTGGAGCTGGTATCTCGAAGAGCCGCTGGAGAAGATGAGGTCTCCCGATTTCAATTGGGCAGACTTCAATGGTGCCATCCTTCTCGACATACTCTTGCATTTTCCAAACGCCCTTCCTTCGGCACTGAAAAGTGAAATGCGGGAAACAATTCGTGCAGCAGCAGAGTGCATTCGCAGGCGTAATGTGAGCCTCTACTATACGAACATCGCCTTTCAGGGGACATTTGTGACCCTGACAGCTTCCGAACTGCTCGCTGATCCTGGTCTGAATAGCTATGCTGTAGCCCGCCTTCGGCATCTGTCCGCAATCGTTGACGAAGAAGGCAGCTTCGCGGAATACAATAGCCCGACCTATATGGCCGTGACAATTGAGAATCTGACTCGCATGTCAATGTCGATTCAAGATCCAGCTTGCCGTGAGATCATCCTCAAATTACATGACCGTGCATGGCGGCACATCGGGGAACATTGGCACGCTGCGACAATGCAACTTGCCGGACCAATGAGCAGGGCCTATTCCAATGATATTAAGGCACCACTTTGGATACAGAAGGGAACAAACAATAGGCTTACTTTCCTCAGCCGGGAGGACATCCGGACATCCGCACCTAGTGAATGGTCGAATGTAGCTATTCTCGATTACAAATGCCCGGAGCCGTTGCTCCCGCTTTTCGCAGGTCCCACCCGGCGGCATCAGCATCGGGAAGTTTTCATGAGTGCTATGAAGGTGGAGGATAGCCTCGTTCCCACTACGCACTCAGCAGAAATCGCTCCCATTGAGGGAACTACGTTTCTTACGCCCACATTCTCTTTGGGCTCGGCAAACCGGTCGGATTTCTGGATTCAACGCCGTCCCCTCTTGGCATACTGGGGAGGCCCCTCCCGGCCACCACGTTTTCTGCAGTTGCGAGTACTCAAGGATGATTATGACTTCAGCTCTGCACTCTTTTATTCCGCGCAGAACGCAGGTTCCGTATTAGGTGCTGTGCGCTTTCGCTCTGACGGAGGAGATAAGCATCCTTCTCTAGATCGGGTTCAGCATGGCGCTTTCATGGTTAGTTCCCTTAAATTGGAGTTTCTTCTGACCGGCTGGAATCCAAGCTGGAAATTGTTTGTCAACGGGAGAGGCATCGTAAAAGACGATATGAGCATTCAGCTTCCCGGCAGAATTGCAATCGACACCGGCACGATAAAGGTGGGTTTGCAAATGCTTTCGGCTAGTTTCGGCTCCGAATCTCCCGAGATCCGATATAAGCGTCAGTCAGACCAGATGAAGATCGAGATCATTCTCATGAAACAGCCAGTCGCAAAGGAGATTCACTGGAATCAACTTCCCTCAGCCGGATGCGATTTCAGACTGCATATAAACGACGACAAAGATACTTTAGTGGCCTTCGACCGGCGATTAGCGCAAACTCGTCACAACATTTCGAGAGATGGCGAAAGCGAGATTCTGTCATGGCAAAGCCCTGACGGAAAGCTGGGGATTCAGACGAGTACTGCGATAAAGCCTCTGTCAGAAATGGATATGACCTATCGGGCTAGCTTCAATGATGCCCCGTACCCGATGGAGCGCTTGTCGGAAGACATGATCTTGCCTACGGATCTCAAAACGCAAAGTCGCCAGTAAACTTGATTGAAAAAATTGGGTGGCACATCCTGCGCCACCCAACAGATAATCCAATATAACCAGATTAGAAGAGGATACGGCCTCCAATCTGGAGAATACGGTTGCTTCCGCTTTGTCCACCGGTGATCTGTCCGAAGTTACTGCTATTCATTGAAGTATTCGGGCCGGTGAGATTCGTAAGGTTGAGAACGTTCGAAGCTTCCCCACGAAGTTGGAATCTCATATGCTCATAGACTTTAAAATCGCGCGCAATGGAGGCGTCGACGTTTCTCCATCCAGGCACGTCGAGTTGCATGGGACGTTCGTTACCTAGAAGTCCCAAGGGTCCAAGACCAGGGCATCCCGCATCGACTCCAGGCTTGCAGTATACCGATGTATCGAACCACTGCTTCATGGCCGAGGAACGGGAACCGGGATTTAGTACGTGTGGCTTCTTGCCAGGAATAATGCTGGGACGATTATTACCATTTCCGGAGAAGTAGTTGTCCACGCCGGTGGTCACGGTAAACGGCTGACCGCTATTCGCAGTCCAGATCCCAGTGATCGTCCAGCCATTCAATGCATTTCTAACGATGCGATTCGCGCCATCAAAGTAATCCGGCTTCCAAACAAATGACATCGTCATCATGTGGCGACGGTCCTGATCGGAGCGCTGACGATACTCAAGCTGCGGAAAGTTCGCATCGACAAAGGTGCCGTTTAGCCCACTCAAGCTATCAAGAGCATTGCTCTGCAGCGTTTTACTCCAGGTGTAATAGCCACGCGCACTAATGCGATGGGTAAGCCGCTGTTCTATCGTGACCTGAACTCCGTTGTAATTGGAATTCTGGTTGGAGCGAATAATCCAGACGTTGCTATAGATCGGACTTGCGGCCGATGCACCATACATGGAGTTGAGCGGGCGACGATTATTGATTGTGCTGCTGGTATTGGCATAGGCACAAGCCTTTGTAAGGTCTGTGCAGCTGGAGCCGCTTGTTCCCTGCGCTGTGACATTGAACTGCGGTCCATTAATGTCGTTGTATAGTGGGCTCTTGCGATTCAGAGCGCCAACATAAAAGACGCTCACAGCGAGGCCACGATTGATCTGCTGCTGGAATCCAAAGTTGAGTTGGATCGAATATGGCCAGCGATAGTGGGGATCGAAAGCTACTACCTGATTCAACGGCAGGAACGATGCGGTGCTCGTCTTGTAGTTGAACGCCAGGCTTGGATATGGATTCGATCCGGTTGGGAATTCCGTAGGATCATTCGAATAAGGATGAGTTAAGGAAACAACTTTGTTATACCCACTATTGCGCACTGCATAGGGAGCATAGTTCGAGGGGAATTCCCATTCGTTACCTGAGATTCCACCGAAGAAGAGACCGGCTGCACCATGAATCACAGTCTTGCCGTTGCTGAAGGGATCATAAGAGAAGCCTGCGCGCGGCGAGAGGTGGTTGAGCGGTGTGAAAACCCCTCCCTTCGGTACTCCAGGATCTCCCGGAAAGAGCATGCCGATGGGGGCTAGATTCGAATTTCGGCCAATGACGGATACGTTTTTGAAAGCATGCGACTGCACGCCAGGGATAAAGTTCGTCTGCATCCGCCTGTTATCCGTAGGCGCTTGTTGCCAGTCATAACGAATGCCAACGTTAAAGGTTAAGTTAGGACGAATTTTCCAGTCATCCTGCGCAAAAAGACCGTAATTGAAGTAATTGGCGTTTGCGTAAAGGCCGGTATCCTGTCCCATGTTGGCCGGAGTTCCCACGAGAAAATCGGAGAGTGCGTTTGTGGTACGAGCAGCTGATTTTCCGTTGGTTGTCGAGAAGGTGAACGAGCCGTAGTTGTTGAGAGTGTTCAGCTGGAAGTCCTTCTCCAAGCCTGCTTCGCCACCGAAATAAAGGGAATGCTTACCCCGCGTTGTGCTCACCACATCGCGAACGCCATAAACATTTGCACCAGCTTTAGGACCTGTGATGGCCTGAGCAAGTGTGAAACCTTCTACACCGCCCACGCTGATATTCGGCCGGGAAGGAGTTCCAACCACACCGAAATCGGAGCCGAAATCCGCAAGGGTTCCGGAAGGATTGGCATTACGTCCACCGAACTGGCGGGTGTAATTGACCCAGAATTGGTTAATCGTACGTGCACTGATAGTCCAGACATCGCTCAGGTTCGCATTCTGCTGCTTATTCTTATATTCAGAGGACGACCATACTTGCGTCAGGCCTCCAAGATTCACGCGAACCCGGTAATCCAACAAGAAATAGCTGAGAGACAAACGATGCGCATCTGTGAGTTGATGATCGGTCTTTATCAGATACTCTTCATTTTGTTCCGGCAACGCTGAGCGCGTGCGATAGGTATAGCGGGTGTCGCCAAATCGTGCCGGCTGCTTTTCCGGCAGATTCTTTGCAAGATAATTCAGGATGTTGACGGCAGTGGGATCAACCTGAGGCAGCTTGTTATTCAGATACGGCTTCATGGTTGTCGGATCGCAAACCAGGAAGTGAACCGCGGTATTTGCATCAGCCGTTGGCGTGGTTGTGCAGCTTGCCTGTTCAGTGGCCGAAGGCATGTTCTCCAGGAAGTTACCCTTAATTTGTTCGGAGCTGGGAAGGCTGCCACTGTAGTTGCCATATTGAATAAACCGAAGCCCTGCAACACTTCCAAAGAAGAAGTCTTTATCCCGGCGAATAGGACCACCAAAGGTTCCGCCAAAACGATGCTGATTATATGGATTCTTTGTGGCGCCCACTCCGGAATTATGGGCAATCGCATTAAAGTTCCGATCACGGAAGAATTCGAAAGCCGACCCATGATAATCGTTTGTTCCGCTCTTTGTGATCACACTGACAACAGCAGAGGAATAGCGACCCATTTGTGCGCTGTAATTATTTGTAGCAACGTTGAATTGGCTTACAGCGTCGGGATTCGGGGTCTGGTTGCCACTGTTACGAAGACCTGTCATATTCAGGCCTCCATCGAGGTAGTAAGAGACCTGTCCAACGAAACCGTCTGTAGAACCGTTTGCCAGTACCTTGATTTCCTGGTATCCGAGGTTGTTGACGGTACTAACGGACTGGACTCCAGGTATGAGCTGTAGTAAACGGTCGACGTTACGGTTGACGAGTGGAAGGTTATCGATCTGCCGGTTATCGACCATGGAGCCAAGCGTGGAATCACTGAGATTCACAAGGGGTACGTCAGCAGTGACGCTAACTGTTTCCTGACTCCCACCGATTTCAAGAGCGAGGTTTAGAGTTGCATCCTGCATGACGGAGAGGACGATGCCACTCCGCTCCAAAGACTTGAACCCCGATGCCGTAACGGTCACTTTATATGGTCCAACCGGAAGAAACTCCTCATGGTAGGACCCGTCTTCCTTTGTTAATGCCGTACGAGTAAAGTTTGTTTCCGTTTGTGTGATCTTTACTGTTGCATTTGGGACAACGGCACCGGTTTGATCCGTAACATTGCCCGAAAGGGTAGCAGTACTAAGTTGCGCGGATGCTCCTATTGCCGTAAACACGGCAATCAGCAGCATAATCAATGCCCAACGCAACGGGCGCATTGGATTCATATAGCGGCTCTCCTTTGAAGGTTTCCCTAATTTCTTTGGCGCCTGTGAACGAGTAGGGTTCGACATAGCACTCTTATTTCCGGGTAAGTGAACAACTCTTCTTCGATCATGGTTTGTCCGGATATCTGCGGACAGAGCTCTCCTGTGGGCAATCCTGACGATTACCTGTGGGCAACTTTTCTATAAATGTTCTAAGTCCGAATTAAATGGGAAATGCCATGGTTATGCTCCTCGTCTTAATCAGCGATCCAATACTGCAGAAACGCTGAACTGGATCAATTATGTAAATTGAAGATTGCAACGAACCTTCAGGCGTTCTCTTACCATCGCGCTCATCCTGCGAAAAGGCAGAGATCTCCCGACTCGATTACTCATCGAGATCTTTAGCGATTCCGACTGAAAGCTCTGTCTGCTGCTGCAGATTCTGAATGAAGATGCTTCAGAACTGGACTACACAAGCAGCAATGCGGATGGTTTTAACTCTTTCTCTTTTCGTCAGGCCATCCTGACGTATCGTCCTTACCCTTTCCCGATCCCTGGACCTGCTATAAACCGGAAGTATCCAGTACGTACAAAACATTCCTTTTTCGCGATGCCTATGACACAGGAATCGAGGTGCGACTGTCAAGCACTTTTTCATAAGACAAACGTTAGTCTACTGGGATTTGCCCACATTTTCAGTCCTTTAATGCGCAAGGAAGCCGCGCGTGGAGCATTATGTTCGATCTTCCGACTATTTACCACATTCGTCCGATTTGGCCGACCATTTCTAGAAGAATGGAGCTTTGGTTATGGCGTTCTCGAATCGATATATTGTTGAATCTAGAAACTATTTGCCTGCTTTCTGCAGTTTGCGCCATTCGGAATTTGTGGCCAGACCTGCCCACAGGGGGTCGCGCATCATCGACCCCAATTGACCACAAGCGTATATAGCAAGTTGTTAATACAAAGCCTGGCTCAGAGCTAATAAATGGTAAACAGCCTGAGGTCCAAATCTGGAGGGGTCTTCCATCCTATTTTGGAAGAGGAAGCAGTGACATCAGCTATTCAAGTTTCTTGAAAACGTTATCACTAAGCGGAGACATTGAGATAAGTAGGTGTGGGAGTGCAAGCGGGCAGTTGCAGTTTTCGGTGAAACACGACGCGAACATATCCGGCTTCTGATCTGCACCGAAGCCGGATACGCTTTCTCTTTTACGGTATACGGGTAGCCAGTCTAGAGGCTTGGGAGGCAGCTTGTTGAGGATCCGGGGAGTTTGTATAGCCCGCAATATAACGACCCTTGCGGAAGACACAAATCCCATCGAGATACTGTGCTTTTGCTTGGAATCCTTCATCACCAATCTGAGCTGCAGAAGCGCCTGTAAACCGGTCATGTAGCTTCTTCAGAACCTCTGCGGCAGATTGGGGAGATTCTTCCAATACGATAAAGGCCTGGCCCTGCTTGTATTTTGCGATATACCCCCTTTTCAGGATGCGCAGTCCCAGTACGCTCTCAGGAACCATTTGTGCTGATTGAAGGTTTTCTTTGACAAACCAGCTCAAGGCCTCCGGAGCTGCATCGCGGCCGGCTATGTGCTCTTGAATTTTGTTGGCAAAGGCCTCTAGTGTCGAGGTGAAGTCGCCATCCTGATTACCAGCTAGCATGACAAGTTCGACATAGTACTTTCCCTTGGCGAAGCTGGCGCTTTGTTTTTGAACTTGTCCCCCCATTCCAATTTTGGAGATGGCGAGACTGGGATCACGATTCGCGGCAAAGAGACCATAGGCTGCATCCGCATCGCTCATCTCAGAAATATCGAGAACCAATGTGTTTTCGCCCGATTTGCAATTAATCCCTTGCATACGAACGAAACCGTAGATCAAGTAACCTTCCGAACCACCATCTTTGTAGTCGTAGAGATTATCGGCGACGTATTCGTGTTTTGCCCCCGTTTGTTCCCAGCCGGCAACAAGATGGCAGTTAAGGTAATCCTGTGCGTGGACAAATCCAGTTGAAGCCAAAAGAACTAACAACAGACGAGCAATCCTCATGCAAACAATTCCTGAGCCCGCGCAACGCGGCTTGAAACTTGAACTCCGAAAGGACATTTCACTGTGCACTCTTTACAGTCGCCACAACGAACCGCCATATGCTCGGCGGGCAAATCCATAAAGCTCTCGCGCCCCAGAGCAAACTGACGATAGCCATCAGCGTAAGTGAGATAACGTAACACATCGGCTACCGGCAACCCCTTTGCACAGGTACCTTCACATTTTCCGCACATACGACAATAGAACGGCTGGATGTGCTCCAGATGAGCAGACAAAAGCTTCTCGTCTGTCGGCGAGAAGGGAGTTGCCATTGCCTTTAGGTTCTCATCCAGTTGCTCCATGTCCGTCATGCTTGGAATCGTAGTTGCAACGTTAGGCTTATTGATAACCCACTTCAAAGCCGACAGCATTGCACCATCTCTTTTCAGTTTTTGGTAAGTGGGATCGTCCGGCTTTAAGCTGCGGTAGCCGCCTGCCATCACTTTCATTGCCACAATGCCCAATCCGGCTTTAGACGCTGCCTCAACAGCCTTGTCCATGCCGGCATCCATGGTGAAGTTATAAGCAGTCAGAACGACATCAAATGCGCCCTTCTGTGCTATCCACGGTAATAGTTCTTTCTGACCACCATGCGTGCTGACTCCGGCAAAGCGGATCTTGCCTTGCTTTTTTGCAAGCTGCTGCACTTCAATCAGCTCGTCAGTCACCTCGGCCGGAGTGTTCTTGGCATGCAAATACCAGACGTCAATGTAATCCGTATTGAGTTCGCGCAGACTGGTCTCAAGGTCCTTCTGCAAGGACTCTTTATCTTTGGCGACAGACTTCGTGGAAAGAATAACCTGCTTCCGTTTGCCAGCAAGTGCCGCACCTACCATGCGCTCATTATTGCCATGTTGATAGACACGGGCTGTATCGAAATAGTTGATACCGATATCGGCGGCACGTTGAATCACGCTGGGATCGGATGTGATCATGCATCCGAATCCAACCGTTGTGACCTTTAGGCCCGTCCGGCCAAGCACCCGATAATCGAGCTTGACTGTAGAACCGGCAAGTTTTGTATCCGTCTTTTCCGGAGATTCCCAAAACCCCATGTGAGAGCTTGCGCCCACAACCGGCAGAACCAGCCCAGCAGACAAAAAGTCACGGCGAGAAGTTTTCGATTTCATAAAGGCACCTTTGTCGATGAACACGCCATAATATCCCTTTCTCGTGTTTCGTCAACAATATTGGACCGCTATGTGCCACCTACTTGCTTTCTCGCCTGCTGGTCCAGCGGGAGTACTTTACTTCGCCATCTCCTCAAACGCATAACGCCCAAGGAGAAATGGATGTGACGTCAAAGGTTTGAACTCCATATTGTCGATCGGATAGGAATCAGTCGTATTTGTCGGAAAACCCCATATCTTTCCGGTACGCATATCGACAACTACGCGACCGAGGACAGAACCATCTTTAAACCTGAGATTGAAGGTCCCCGGCTCAATGTAATAAGGATAAGGCTGTGTGATCTCCGCATGCGCAGGAGCCGGCACAATATACGGTCGAACTGCTATCGCCAACAGAGCTATCGCGATTACCAACAGAAGAAAATTCATAAGTGACTGGCTTTTCATTTTTGCTCCAAATCTCGTAGTGTCCTATAGTGCACCTCCACTATGAAGTTTCGCTAACGAGGCATTAATCCAATTGAAATGATTTCCATAAATGGGACGTTCACAAGATCTCAGGCGCTCGGATCAAAAATGCTCTATTGTTCCAATATCAAGATTGAAATTGGGGAGCTTAATGCCTGACCTTCGGACATTCCGTATGATTTTGTCTCTAGTGCTTGCAATATACGCCACACAGTGGCTTTCCGCGGAGAAACAGCAACAGCCATGGAAAATCCGTGCCGTCATTGTGACTACCTTCGAGGTTGGCGAAGACACAGGCGACAAACCAGGGGAATTCCAATTCTGGGTAGAGCGGGAACACCTGACCGAGGTACTGGATTTTCCAGGCGGCGTCCATCCAATACGTACCAATAAGGACCATACGGTACTTGGAATTGTCAGCGGGACAACACTGGTGAATGCCTCCACTTCCTTGATGGCGCTAGGTCTCGATCCTCGTTTTGACCTGACACGAGCATACTGGCTCATCAATGGAATTGCCGGAGTGGATCCGGAAGATGCGAGCATTGGATCTGCGGCTTGGGCTTCTTATGTCGTGAATGACGTAGCCCGGGAGATCGATACTCGAGAAGCACCCTCAGATTGGCCATATGGCATCTTCGCGATCGGCGCGACTCGTCCGAATGAAGCGCCCAGGAAGGCCGTCATGACCAGAAGTAATACGTATGTACTCAATGGGGGTCTCACCGACTGGGCCTACCAGAAAACCCAAAATGTCGAATTAGTGGAAACGGATGAGGTGAAAGCTTTCCGCGCGCAATTCACCGGATATCCAAACGCCCAGAAACCACCCTTTGTCCTGAAGGGCGATACCTACGCCTCAGACTTTTACTGGCACGGCAAGATCATGAATCAATACGCCAATGACTGGGTAAAACTTGAGACCAATGGCCAGGGGAATTTCGTGATGACGGAAATGGAAGATTCCGGATTCACCGAAGCTTTGCAGCGCCTCGACCGTATGAAGAAGGTGGATTTTCGCCGAGTTATGGTCTTGCGTACCGGTTCCAATTTTTCCATGCAGGCCCTCGGGCACAGTGCCGTGGAATCCGTAACAGCACCCTATATCGGAGCCATCCCAGCTGAGGAAGCCGCATATCGCGTTGGAAGTGTCGTTCTACATGAACTTGTCGGCAATTGGACAAAGTATGCTGACCACGTTCCCGGCAACTAAATATCTGCACTGAAGCAAGCGAATCGCTCTCCCGAAGACCATTCTCGAAATTGAACACATATTTACTCTTCCGTTAATAGTGTTCCCGTAGAATCCAGGTCTTCAGGAGAGCACCTTCAATGAAAAGCACTCTTCGTCGCATACTCCCTATGGTTTTGGCCTGCGCTACACTTGCTCCCTTGCAGGCCATTTCCCAGATCACATTATTAGCCCGCGGTACACTTACAGCTTCCCGTGCGGGGTCGTATAAAGACCTGTCGGGATTGAACTACACTCTCGAAAACGGTGTTCCGGCCAATTTGCTTGGAGGCCTTGGTTCTGGCCTCACCTATGTTTCCGGAAATACGTTTCTTGCGCTTCCAGACCGTGGGCCAAATGCTGTCAGCTATAACTCGTTGGTTGACGATACGGTGTCTTACATCGCCCGCTTTCACACCATCAGCATGAGACTGGAGCATAATCCAAGTCCAGGATTGCCCTTCACACTAACGCCGACACTGCAGGCAACGACGTTATTGCACTCTATCTCGCCCCTGGTTTATGGCGATGGAGAAGCGGTAAATCTTGATTCCGGCATACCTAAACTAAACACATATTTCCGGCATTACTTTACCGGACGTTCTGACAATTACGATCCCGACCACAGCTCCAGAGACATTTTCGACGCGCGCCTGGATCCGGAGGGAATCCGAGTCTCCAACGACGGATGGAGTGTCTTCATCTCCGATGAATACGGCCCATACGTCTATCAATTCCTGCGATTTACGGGAGAGCGAATCCGGACCTTCAGATTGCCCAAGCACCTCTTCGTCCAGAATCCAAGACCTACTGGAAACGCTGAAACAGCAACCAACGTTAGCGGAAGGACCCCCAATAAGGGCATGGAAGGACTGGCGATTACTCCTGACGGTAGAACTTTGGTCGGCATCATGCAGGCCGCACTGTTGCAAGATGCAGCCGAAGGAGGAGATGCCGGCAAACTTTTGCGTATTGTGGCGATCGATATCGCCTCGGGACGTACAACGCATGAATACGCATATCTGCTAACCACAGGATCCGGAGTAAGTGAGATTACCGCTCTTAACAATCATGAGTTCCTGGTAGATGAACGGGACGGCAAAGGACTTGGAGATGGAAGCAAGGCTAAGGTAAAACAGATCTTCAAAATTGATCTGGAAAATGCTGTAGATGTGGCCGATATGAACGGCACACAAGCTGCCTCCCGTGCCATCGGCAAGACCTTATTTTTGGACGTAGTAAAGGCTTTGACATCTGCCGGGCTCACCGCCGACCAGATTCCCGCGAAACTCGAGGGCCTGACCTTTGGTCCCGATGTAGACAATAGCGGACAGAAGCTCCATACCCTCTGGATCGCAAACGATAACGATTTCCTGCAGGATTACAGCGGTCCCGACACAAACCCCAATCAGTACTTCGTCTTCGGATTCACTGACGCAGATCTCGGTGGCTCGAAATTTGTGCCGCAAAAACACAGCCACTTTCCCGGGCGGTAGCAATCTCCGGAGGAGGGACGAATACCTAGTCGCCCCTTCTCCTAGATCCTGTGTAGGCCCAGTTCTGACAAGGAAATATGACACAAACTTCCAGGGATGCTGCTGTCTTACCTGCCTGTCCCGACCCGGATATTAGAATAGAGGTGAAGTATCCCCGGAGGAATTATTTTGCCTGAACTACCCAGTGTCCCTTTGACCGTTGAAGGATCAAGCGTTCTCCACCAGATGTTTACCTTCGATTGGAAGGCATGGCGGGCCGAATCCGCTCAAGAACAACAAAGCATCGCAGCGGAAGCGACGGAACTCTTAAGTCGATGGGAAAAGGGTTCTGCAGAAGGACACCCGAATCAATCTGCGCTGTTCTCACAGATTGGCCATAAGGGAGATCTGCTATTCATCCACTTCCGCGACTCTTTTGAAGATCTCAATCGTGTTGAGTTGGAACTGGCACAGACTCGCCTTCACTCCTTTCTGAAGCTATCGCATTCTTATGTATCCGTGGTGGAGCTGGGATTGTATGAATCTTCAGCGAAGACCTACAGCGCCTTAGCGGAAAAGGGTTTGCAGCCTGCAACGCCGGAGTGGGATGCCGGTATTCGTGAGGTTCTCGACCGCCAAGCAGGGGCGATGGCTCCACGCCTCTATCCTGCTATTCCTGGCACGAAATATCTCTGCTTCTATCCAATGGATCGCAAACGCGGCGAGCAGGTGAACTGGTACACGGAAGCGATGGCTGAGCGCCAGCGCATGATGCATGAGCACGGCATGATAGGTCGCCGCTATGCCGATTTTGTTAAGCAAATCATTACCGGTTCCATTGGCTTCGACGATTGGGAATGGGGTGTCGATCTGTTCGCGGAAGATCCTCTGATCTTTAAGAAGTTGATCTATGAAATGCGCTTCGACCAGGTAAGTGCTGTTTACGCGCTCTTCGGACAGTTTTTCATCGGAGTTCGCTTACCAGTCGCAAACCTTTCGGACTGGCTAAAAGGAAAACTACTCTAGAAATATTTCCTGAAAGGCTGGCGCTACATAGGTAGCGCCAGCCTTTTCTTGTCTAGGTCTGCACTCTTTCTCTCTCATATGCTTCTCTCTCCGAAAGCTCTTGTGTAGTTACAGAGCGCCGGCCATACCGGGTGAGAAGGATGACACCAAGTACTGACATCACGCCGCCTCCAATACTTGCAGAGGTAGGAATTTCCCCCAGCCAAACAAACGAAATCAGAAGCGCGGTAAACGGAATCAGGTAAAGCATACTGGCCGTCTGCGAAAGGGTAAATCGGGACAGAACGAATGCCCAGCTGAGGTACCCAATCGCCGCTGGGAAGATACCGAGAAAGGCCACCGCAAGTGTCGGCCCAATGGGTCCATGAAACGCCGTCGTCAGGGCGGCAGGCAGAAACGGACTCAGGAACAATGCTCCGCTCCACATAATGCAGGCAGTAATAGTAATAGAGCTGTATTTTGCTAGTAGAGGCTTCTGCAAAAAGCCCATGAATGCTGAACAAAATGCCGCAATGAAAGTAAGCAACGCACCAAATCCAAAATGTAATCCCTTGGGATCACATATGGAGATCACTGCGACACCGCTAAAGCTGATAGCTATCCCCAGCCACCCTATCAACCGCAATTGCTCATGGAGAAAAAAGACGGCCAGCAACGCTGCAAATACAGGCATGCAGTTGATGATGAGACTGGCGGCACCGGCACTAATGGTTAGTTCGCCTGTATTGAGCAATAGATTATAGGTGGTAATACCGAAAAACCCTGCCATGGTCACGCGAACAAGGTCTTTCCCGCGAGGTAACCGCTCTCTCCGTAAAGCTATATAGAGACCGAAAGCAATCGAAGCTATGAGGAATCGCACCGAGGCTAGTTGGCCTGGAGAATATAAACGCAGCCCGACACGAATGGCCGGATAAGCAGAAGCCCAGACGACTATCGTTAATATTCCAGCCAAGACGGCGCGTAGATTAGCGGGAGGGGCGGGCATGACTCAATGTACCAGGTATGATGAGCCCCACCCGCCGATGGTCGCAGAAAATGAAATATCGGCAAGGATCTAGTTAGGACGATGCCGCGACTCCGTATCCGGTCGTGCGTAACTATCCCACCGTTCAGCATGTGTACTCTTCTGGGTTGAAGCCGCACCCCAAGGATCGCGGGAAATTCCGTTCAGATCATAAACAACCTTGCCGTTTCGAACGGTCAGCTCACAGATAAGCTTTTGCTTTCCCTTCAGCGTCGTGTTGAACATATCGACGAAGCCGAAATCCCCTGTTTCCAACCGCAAGACAGCAACATCGGCGGGAGAACCTACCGAAAGATTGCCCAACTCTTCATGATGAACTTCCTTTGCGGAATTCCAGGTAGAACGCACAACTACGTCATCTAGTGACATTCCCATCGCGAGGAACTTGTCCATAACATTCAGCATGTCTTTCATGCTGGAGTTCATACTGCCCACATGCAGATCAGTTGAAATTGAATCGGGAATGAATCCAGCTTTCATCAAAGGAACGGCTATCGCCCAAGAAAAACTGCCGCTTCCGTGCCCAACATCGAAGATGATTCCCCGCTGCCGTCCTTCGACGAGCGCCTTGCTGGGACCAAGAGTCGTACTGTCCTGCTCTCCACGTAGGCCTGAATACATATGTGTATAGATATCTCCAGGACGCAGGACCCTTGTCGTAAGGTCATAAAGAGGACGTTCTGACCTCTTTGCTCCGTAATCAATCATCACAGGGATTTTCGCAATTGTCCCGGCCTTAACGGCCTGCTCGTAAGGACGCCATTCCGGTCCGGCATAGTGGGCGCTTTTGATACCAACAATCAGGCCCGGATATTTCAGCGCCATTTGCGCAGTCGGCTCAGCCTGCATATCGGCAAGATTCTGCTCATATTTCGGCCCCCGCATTCCGGAGCCAACGATATTCAGCATGGCGAGCACACGAGTCCTCGATCGATCGATTACCCGATCCTTGAAATCTTCAAAATTGCGCCAGCCGGAACAGCCAGCATCAACGACGGTCGTAACACCATTCCGGAAGGTGAAGCCGTCAGGATAGACACTGAGATCCCCGGCATAGGAAGATCGCTCTCCAGTCCCGGCATAAACGTGAACATGGATATCGACGAGGCCGGGTGTAACATAAAGCCCCTTCACATCAACTGTCTTGATGGCATCCGACGCCGGAATATCCGGCGCAACTTTGGCGATCTTGCCATCTTTGATAGCGATATCGAGAACAGTACTTATCCCATTCTTTCCATCGATTACATGACCTCCCTTTAGGATGAGGTCAAAGGATTGCCCTTTAAGATCTCCCGGCAAAAAGAAGAGAACCAGCAAAAGAAAGAGCAGTCGTCTAGATTGAAATGTTCCCAATGTCATCATCTTGGCTGAGTCGGCACCTGTCGAGGATGCAGACTAGTTGATTACGACACAGGCTTTTTGTCACGAGTCCTTTATCCATGCTCCGTATACGACAATTTGCCTATAAACGTAAGACGGTTCTCTGCGAGATTTTTCAGCTGCAGGTCCAAGACCTTGAAATTGATAGAGCTATTCGACTTCTCCCCTTGAATCACTCACATTTGTCATTGTCAAAGATACTTAACGTATTTCTAGTCTGTTTCTGACAGGGGGTGATTGCTCAAGAGAAAGTTGTCACTATTCTTGGCGATGACGTACAGCCTTTCTGCTCCCACAAGTTGCTGAAGATGAGGCAGGTCTGAGCCGTAAACCAGCAGATAAAAACGATCTTGACGTTGCCAGAGGGTCTGAAACTGCTGATCTCCAATAAACACCTTTGGAGCATCCGGAGCGTATGAGCCATACTCCAGATTATTATTTCTGCCATTCAACAGGAGAGCATTCCTGTTCGTATAAAAGAAAACAGAGGAAAAGGAATAGTAGGAATTCGCTTCGATCAGCTGACCGGAAGGGCTGGACATCAGCTTTTGAGCAAGAGGATACGAGCCCAGATAATTGTCGAAACGAACGAGAGCAATTCTGGCCGCCTGGAAAAAGAGAATCATGCTGACCGCGATGCCAATCGCAATCTTCCGTGTATCGCGTCGAAAGAGGATTGTAACGGCAGTACAAAGGAAAAATGCCACAGCCGCGCAGGCCAACGGCAGCTTCAGATATGCGAAGGCATTCAGGGTCAGATCGCTCATGTGTCCAAGCGAAAGTGTGTACATCTCCGGATTCTGAGTGAGCGCCGTAGAGATATCACCCTTCGCTGGCACCTTCCACACAGCAAGCAGAATTCCCGATAACGCGACGAAGAGCAGAAATGCAATTGCCGACAGCACGTACGTGGCGATCTTTACGAGTCGTCCGCCTGCACGAATCGAAGCCCCAACCAGCAACGCCAACGCAGGATAGATCGGCATGGAGTAGTACTCCTGCGTTGTAGAGAAGGTAAAGAACAACATCACGACAGCGATCCAGCAGACAGCCATCAGCCGAACTCTTCCCTCGCGCGTAGCGGGGCTATATTGCAGCTTAGCCGCACCAAGCAGATATCCCGACCAGGGAAATAGCCAGACGAGATTGAGCAGCCAAAAGAGCGCACGTGGAACGGTGTTGTAATCGCGCGGATAACGCAGATTCAAGAAACGAAGAATATGCTCGTTGAAGAAATAGAACCAGAAGAAACCACGGTACTCACCTGGCCCACTGTGCATTGAAAAGGCCAAATAGGGAGGGTTTTGGATAGCGGCCCAAACATGCCAGGGTGTAGCTATCACCAGACAGACAAGAGTCACCGTAGGTAAATGGAGCTTCTTCCATGCGGACCAGGAAAAGGCCTGGCGAGTAACCAGCATGAATACGCCGACAGCGAGGACCGGAAACAGTACAGCGATCAACCCCTTCAGCAATAGTCCAAGTCCGAACGATGCTCCAAGCACAATCGCCCAGAGCCGGGGCTGCTTCTCCCCTTCCGGCTCCAAGAGGCGCATCGCGGCCCAGATCGCAGCTGTAATCGTCAAGGTTACCGTTGCATCCGGAATCAAAATGCGCGTGAAGAGGTAGAGTCCGACACAGGTACCAAGGCTGAGTCCGGCATAGAGGCCTGCATCCTCATCGAAGGCCCAACGCGCGAAACGATACGTCAGCCAACAGAGAACGATAACTGAGAGCGCCAGGGGTAAGCGTGCCGCCCAATCATGGACACCGAGAACGCGATAGGAGGCCGCCATCATCCAATAGATGAGTGGCGACTTCTCTAAATATGCAACGCCGTCGAGCCGGGCTGTAACCCAATTGCCCGACTCCAGCATGTTTCGAGCTATCTGTGCCTGCACCGCATCCACATCGTCCATCAGATGGGGCGGGCTGATGCAGTTTGCTAGAAATACGAGGCCGGCTGCGAAGATAACAATCCAGGCTGCTCGAAAAGGTCGAACGAGTGAAGGTACGTGTCTGGTTGCCATCCTGGGGTCTCTATCTTCCATCTCTGCATCCACAAAAACAATGTCATCAGGCCCCAGAGATGATATCCCCAGTTTGCCTTTCGATTAAGGTGTTGCCGCAATAATTGATCAACTACCGGCCAAGAAAAGAGCCCGCTACGGCGTACAGCAGTTTCCGAGAGCGTATCCAGCAGCAGGGGCTTTAGTGCGTTGCGGAACCAGTCATGGATCGGAATGTCGAAACCAACCTTGGGACGCTGCAAAACTGCATCCGGCAGTTTGTTGCGCATTAATCGCCTTAGTACGATCTTAGATTCCTTCGTGGTTAGTTTGAAGTGCTCCGGTAAGCGAGCGGCGAATTCGACAATCCGATCATCCAGGAATGGCGGACGAACTTCAACAGCATGCGCCATGCTGATCCTGTCGACTTTATACAGGATGTCATCGGGCAAATAGTAATGCTGATCAAAATCAAGATAACGCTGCAGCCCCTCGCCTGAGGGCATATTCTCCAAAACAGAATCGAGCGGTCCTTGATCGGCGTACTGAAATAGCTTCTTCTTCTCGTCCTGAGAAAAGGTGCCGTTCCAGAAAATATGGGCTAGCTCCGGACTGAGTAACGATCCTTTGAGGAATCTTTTCAGTTTGTATTCAAAGCTGATCTTGTCATCGGAAACCGGGGCGCAAGCAGCAAGAGCTAACGCCATTTTCCGCATGCTCCGCGGAACGCGTTGGGCAAGCTGGCGGTAACGATTCGCTTTGTATGTGAGGTATCCACCGAAGAGTTCGTCCGAACCTTCGCCTGAGAGGGCTACCGTCACCTGCTGTTTGGTCATCTTCGAGAGGAACCATAGCGGCAGTGCTCCAGCATCTGCTCCCGGTTCATCCGAGTAGTACGACATCGTTTCGATGACGTTTGAGAGATCGGCATCCGTCTGCAAGTCGAATTCCGTATGATTGGTGCCGAAATGGTCGCTCACCTTACGGATATAGGAACTCTCATCGAAAGAGCGTCCTTGAAATGTGACTGAAAAGGTGTGCAGCTTTTGGGGATGCAATTGAGAAGCGTAATGAAGAACGGAAGAAGAATCCAAACCGCCACTCAGCCAGACTCCGACCGGAACATCGCAATCCAGCTGTTCGCGGACGGCCTGCTTCATCAAACTGTCCAGCTCTTCGCCAGCCTCTTCAATTGTCTTGGGTGCCGCTTTTCTTTCTGCGAAAGGCACATAGGAACGAATCGCAACCCGCCCTTGCTGCCATTCGAGCAGGTGCCCGGGCATTAGCTTAGTGACGCCTTCAACCAGAGTGAAGGGACCGGGGACATAATTCAACGAAAGGAAGCAATTCAGGCCAGCTAGATCGATTTTGCGACTCACTCCAGGATGAGCCAGAATGCACTTCAGCTCCGAGCCGAAATAGACATCTCCCTCGTTGAGGTAATAGTAGAGAGGCTTGATTCCGACCCGGTCACGAGCTAGAAGCAGTTTCCGTTCCCTTTGATTCCAGATGGCAATCCCGAACATGCCGTGAAACCGGGCAAAGCAGTTGTTTCCCCAGCAAAGGTATGCATTCAGAGCAACTTCAGTATCGCAATGTGTCCGGAATCTATACCCTTTAGCTTCCAGCTGAGCCCGAAGTTCACGATGGTTGAAGATCTCCCCATTGAAAACAACGACAACGTTCCGGTCTTCGCTGTAGAGCGGCTGGTCCCCTTCGGCCAAGTCATGAATTCGTAGCCGCGTTGCCCCTAAGGAAACATGCTCAGAAGTAAAACAGCCCTGTTGATCAGGGCCTCGGTGCATGAGAGAGGTTAGCGATTTTTTCAAAACATCGGGAGGAAGCTGTTTTGAAAGGTGGGTGTAACCAAGGATTCCGCACATGCACACCGCCAAACATAAATTTGACCTCGACCGGATTCCGAAAATAACCGGCCGTCAGAGCTGTCTATCGCTATCTTGCAGCACCCAAACATGGAAAATCGGCTCTACGAGCCTTGCTGAATGTTGCTCTGAAGGTCTATCCGTTAACCTACCGAAAAAAAGCTTATTTGTCGAAACTTTTTTGAAACTTTTGGGTTAATAGTTCGTCATGATTTCGTCTACTGCTCCAATGGAGCCTGCTCTCTGGACATCGTTGGCTTGTTTGGTTCACCGGAATGATGAAGAGAGGAAAGAGGACTGATTTCCGACGGCTGCGGCAACCGGACGATCTCGCGGAAGGCTCTGATATCGTAAGGGCGGAAGTAAGTTTCAGGAGGTCGATTTCCCCATGAATTCCCCTTTTGTCGTCATCGGAGCTTTTGTTTTCGTTTTCTTCTCCTGCATACTCTGGGCTACCAGAGGCAGCTCACGTAACCACCAGCCTCACGAAGAAGAACAACACTAGCTAGAATAATCCCGAAAAGATGTAGACACATCCAGTAGAACGAAATTTGGATATGCAATCCGCATTTGCGGACCGCATATCCAGCCGTTCTTACTGTTGTGGTGAAGTTGATGAAGATGTCGCCGGCGTCTCGGGTTCAGGCGTTGTGCTCTGCGGCGCGGGTACCGTCGGAGCAGGTGCAGGCACCTGAACGGCAGGTGCACTCAACGCAGGAGGTGCTGGCTGCGTTGCATAGGTAATGGGCATCGTGACTGTCTGCACTCCGGATGGGTCATCCCGAAGCTTCATATAGAGCAAACCGCTCACGGGATGAGGAACAGACAAACTACTGGCGGTGAAGCCTTGCGGCACCTCTACCGGATTGTTGAAATCCGGATTCGACGCAACCGCCGTTACGAGGAAGAGATTCCCTCCGTTCAGGACACAGGGCTTACTCGTCGACTTGGGACAACGCAGCTCTTTCAGCTCCGGAAGACGAACAAGCGTCCCGAGCGATATCCACTCACTGGTCAGACCTGCAGCATCTACGGCTCGTAGACGCAGTGGACCAAAGGCGGAGCCACCAAAGCTCTTGGTGGGCTCTAAAATTCCAAGTGCTGTTTGAGCATCCTGCAAAACTAAGCTGCCATCGGCAAGGCTCAAGACAGTGCGGAACGAATCATCCTCCGCAGCCACCTCGATCTTCTCTGTCCTCGGAAAGATAGACGGAACTTCCGACTTCAAGAAGAACACCAGTTTGCCGTTCTCAGGCAAATCGTCAGGCTTGCCCATGCGAATGGCTGAGAGGGGTGCTGTTTCCGTAGCCTGAGGCCCCTTGCTCAAGAGCGTAATTCGTGGCCGAGGCTTACCAATCACAGTAGCCTGATCAAGAACTCGACCATCCTTCAACGAAATCTTTGCCACAACCTTTTGAGCCGGTTTCAGGGAGTCAGTAGAATCTTTTGCTTTCAAGGTAAGCTCATCGCGCTCATTGATTCTCTGTAGATTTGCAGGCACGAAGTGGGACTTGGCAATCTCAACGCCTGCTACCTGATCCAATCGCGTTCCCTTCAGAACAGCAGAAGACTCTCCGGCATTGAGAGAAAAGCTGTCCAAATGAGCTGCCTCAGAGTAAGTATTTAGCGTAATCTCCTCAGGCTTAGGAAGTCCGTATTGACTAACCTGCAAGACAATCGTCCCAGGCTTCACGTCCTTCAGGGGCATTGTCACTTCGAAGGAGTCGGGCTTAACCATCTTCCAGTTCAACTTTACGGTTTTGCCCTCCGGATCTTTCATATCGACGCTGCTCACGCAGGTCAGATTCTCAGCGGAGAGATGCAGAGTATCCTCACGATCCACAATGAGCGCGGACTTATCCGTGGAAGCGACAGCTAGGTTTAGCGGATGAGGACTGATCAATCGAAAGCTCGGACCGGTAAAGGAATCAAATCCCCACTTCCCCGTCAGCGTTCCAGAAAACTCGCGATCCACCATCTCCGGTTTAAGAGCACCTACTGTAACCACAAATCCACCTTCCAGTGGATCAGTCTTTACTGGAAGATCTACCGATTTTCCATCCTTGGTAGGCACTTGCAGCACCATATCGTGTGCAATATCGGAGGCAAAAACCAATGGTGCACCATCCACAGGGAGAACCAGATCAGGCTTCTGCGAGCAAAACACCTGCTTTTCATTGATCGGCCGCAATGGAGGAGTCTGCGCCTTCTGAACCGGAGGTAAAGGAATTACGAGAACCGATTTCGGATTACGGAAAGATGGCGGAGTATTCAGGCGAAGGTTGAGCGTATCTTGTTGGGGCATCGCCAATGCCGGAATGTATTGATACTGGGCGTTGTGAATCGAGCCCATGATTCTGGCCAAATCCACTACTGCGCCTACATAAGCGCTATAGACACCGCCACCGCCTAATTGCGAATTGGTGATCTGGTTCATCAGATCCACCGGCGCGCCGGTAGTCCACTGCGAGACCATTGACTGGCTGTGAACATCGTCCAGTACCAGACTGTCGGTGTGCTGCATTAAGCAAGGAACCTGTTGCACCGTCGGCTTATCGAAGCACTGCTGATCGACTTTGATACTCAAGCTTCGGGCCAGAAGCAGGCTCTTATCGTGCAAGTCTTTGGAGTCGTTATTCGAGATCCAACGAACCTCGGACAGATACTTCTCCAAACGCATCCGGTCGTAGCTAGCCTGCTGCAGATCTTGCGTTGCACGAACAAAGGTTCCGGGGCGTCCGCGAACGCCAGCTCGCAATGTTGTAAAGTCTCCACCTGTTTCGGGAGCAAGAAAAACGAGTGCCTGTTGCGCCTCTTGAGGGACATTGATGAACACGCCCTCTTCGTGAACAGACTTTTTCCAGGTCTCAACACGCGTAAACCAGTCATCCGGAGGTGGATTGGTTGCGCCGCGCAGAAAGGAAACGATCAGCAGATACTTTGCCGACTGGCTCTCAGGAAAATCCGGATGAATCCACAGACGATCTCCTGGAGCAAGGTTTGCAACCTGGGAAATAGGCAGGGTTTTGCCCTGCCTTTGTACGCGAACGTCAACTTTGGGTCCGACCAGATCGAAGGCCGGAGTGTCCGCTCGGCTCTGAATCCCAGCAACAGTCGTCGTCAAAAAACCAAGAAGCAGAATCAGGCACCGAAGACCAAATTTCATACTTCTTATTGTAGAGATTCCAAAAGAATTCAGGGTTACGGGAAAACGCTCAAGGACAACGATGCCCACAAAGGGAATATGAACTGGCAACCTGCAGAATCAGCTGGCTTTGCGGCGATTCGAACGGTGAACGATGCGGGGACCGATCCAGGTGAGAATCTGCTCCAGAGCCGCGTCCACAATTCGGGGTAATGCAGCCTCTATCGGAGGCGTCAGTTCTGTGCCCCAACCGGTGGCTTGAGGCTGTACTCCCAAAACGATCACGTCTTTCGGCGTACATTGCAGTAAGTGCATGGCTGCCAACAGGTCGGACATCCCCAGCAAATGTACGCTGGTACCGCAGGGAATCATTGAAATCTCGTGATTCTCGAAACGTAGCAGAGATCCCGGTTCCTCACCTACATCGATCGCATCCAGCACCATCAAATGAGTGGTACCTTCCACGTGATAGAGCAGATCGAGACCCAGGTTCTCCCCGGCAATCAAATTCACCTCATGAGGAAGCCTGCGATCGAACCGAAGAGCTTCCAGCGCCATCATGCCGATAGCATCATCGGTGCGCATCAGATTGCCGAGTCCCAGGATCGAAATCTTCACCGTTTCAGAATTTTTCCTCACTTATTTCTCCGTTTCCACGGAAGCAGCCTCAGGCTTCTCTGCTCTTTTCCAGTATCCAGTTCCTCCCGCACCAGCTCCGGTGAAACCAGTTTGTAACCCGTAAAGATGCTTTCCATCAACCCGTTACGTTCTTCATGCGCGGTCAGCACAGCGCTGTAGATGTGGTGAATGAAGAAGACCATGAATCCAAAGAGCGTGCCATAGTGCAACATCCGCATGTACTGAATATCGAGGATGTGAGTCGACCACCCAAATAAGAACCACAGGGTAGCACTCGATCGTCCGACTGCATAGAGTGCTAATCCGGTAAAACACTCGAAACCTACAAGAGCGTAAATGATCAAATACGTCATTCCAGCTAAAGCATTGTGCCCAGCCTGGTTAAATGGGTGACCCGAAAAGAAGGAGTAGTAAGTGAAAGTCCGTTTCAGGCTCTTCCTCTGTCGCCTTGTCAAAGGAACAAAGGCCCTCCAGCTTGCCCAGATGTTCCCTGCAAAGAACCAATACAGACGAATCAGTAAAGCCGACAACAGGACCCAGCCCGAGGTGATGTGAATGAACCGCATGCTCCCCATCACGTATTGTGTCGGTGAGTAGGAGACCAGAAACGGTTCATGGATGTAATAGCCGGTAAATCCGAGCACAGCCAGAGAAGCAGCTATTAACCAATGGGCGATCCGAACAGGCAACTCCCATACATAGAGCTTCACGATCGGGCTGGCAGGATCGTTCTTCTTAAAGAGCTCTCTTTCCGGAGGAACAGTAGTAGTGGCCATATCTATCTCCTTCCGGGGTTACAGCTTTTTGTAACTGAATGTGTTGCCATACTCCCGGCCATTGGCATCTACCACATGCACAGCACAGGCAAGGCAAGGATCGAAAGAATGGACGGTTCGTAATATTTCCAGCGGACGCTGCGGATCGGCAACAGGAGTATCTTTCAATGCTGCCTCATACGCCCCCCGCTGCCCTTGTGCATCCCGTGGACCTGCATTCCATGTGGATGGAACCACACACTGATAGTTCTTGATCTTCTTATTTTCAATCTCTATCCAGTGGCCCAGAGCGCCACGTGGAGCTTCATGGAAGCCAAAGCCCATAGCGTGTTTCGGCCAGCTCTCCGGATCCCACTTCTCTCCGTTATGAATCCTGACATCGCCTTTGGACATATTGTTTTCCAGCTCTGCAATCCACGTTGGCAGAGCATCGGCCATCAGCTTGGTTTCGAGAGCTCGTGCAGCAGTACGTCCTAACGTAGAGAACAAAGCAGCCGGAGGCGCATTCAGCTTCGCCAATGCATCATTCACGTTCTTTGTAATTTCTTTATGCCCCGAGGCATATGCCACCAGCGTACGCGCCAGAGGACCAACTTCCATCGCCTTGTCTTCATATCGCGGCGACTTCAACCAGGAGTACTTGGCTTCAACATCGAGTTGATCGTAAGGAGGCTTGGGGCCGGTAAACTTCGGATGAGTTACACCTACGGAAGGATGAAGCCCCTTGCTATCGCCTTCCGGATACTCATACCAGGAGTGAGTCACATATTCGTGAATGTTATTCACATCGACTTTGTGGACGGTTTTAAGATCCCGGCTCAGAACGATTCCGCGCGGAAGGAAAAAGCTTCCTGGATCATGGACGCTTCCCTGCGGATAACATCCATAAGCCATGAAGTTCCCGAGACCTTCGCCATAACGGAACCAGTCTTTATAGAATCCGGCAATTGCAAAAACGTCAGGGAGGTAGACCTGGTAAGTAAAATCCTGAGCTAGTTTGGCTAGCTTTGTAAGCAGGGTAATGCTTTCAGGATTAATGGTCGCATTCGGCTCATTGAGATCTACTGAAGTTGCCATACCCCCAACCAGATAGGTCTGAGGATGTGGATTCTTACCGCCTAATACGGCATGGATGCGGATTACCTCTCTCTGAAATTCGAGTGCTTCCAGATAATGAGCAACGGCTAAAAGATTTACTTCCGGAGGAAGTATGTAAGCCGGATGTCCCCAATAGCCGCTCGCGAAGATACTTAGCTGCTTACTCTCAACGAGAGACTTAACCCGTCCCTGTATCGATCGGAAGTACCCGGGACTCGACTTTGGCCATTCGGATATAGACTGTGCAAGCTGCGATGTCTTTGCCGGGTCTGCTTTCAGCGCGGAAGCAACATCCACCCAGTCCAGTGCATGTAGGTGATAGAAATGCACCGCGTGATCATGAATATTCAAGGCAGCGGCAATGATATTACGGACCAGTCGGGCATTATCGGGAACCTCAATACCTAAGGCATCTTCGACGGCGCGAACGCTGGCGAGAGCATGCACCGTAGTGCAGACTCCGCAGATGCGCTGTGTCCATATCCAGGCTTCGCGTGGATCTCTATCTCTCAGGATAAGTTCGATTCCGCGAAACATAGTGCCGGAGCTCCAGGCATCTGTCACAGAATGCCCTTCAATAGACGCCTCGATACGGAGATGTCCCTCAATACGTGTAACTGGATCAATAACAATACGAGACATGGTCTACTTTTCCTCTCCGCCGGTCTTTCCAGCAATCTGCTCTGGCTTCTCTTCTACTTGACCTTTGTGCTTGATAGAGGCAATCGCCGCATGGGCCACCACACCAGCCGCCACACCACCCACAACCGCCATGCCTAATTGGCCGACCGGAACATCGACTCCAAAACCGGCCAGGTGTGGAACACGCTCATAGAAGGGTGAGCGAGTATCCCAGAAGCGGGGAGCGGCACATCCGATACAGCCATGTCCGGCCTTTACCGGCCAGCTTGTGCCTTCATTGAAACGAACCGTCGGACAGTTATATGTCGATTCCGGCCCTTTGCAACCCATTTTGTAGAGGCAATATCCCTTGCGATGCCCTTCATCCCCCCACTCCTGCACGAACCTGCCGGAATCGAAGTGGGCCCGCCGTTCACATTGGTTGTGAATCAGCTTTCCGTAGGCAAAGAGTGGACGATTGTAGTCGTCGAGTGCCGGCATCTGTCCGAAGGTGATGTAGTGGACCAATGTGGCGGCAGTATTGACTGGATTGTGCGGGCATCCGGGAAGATTGATCACCTTCACGCCTGAGACGGCTTCCGACAAGCCCAGAGCTCCGGTCGGATTCGGATTCGACTTCACCAGACCGCCATCCCACGCACAGGAGCCTATCGAGATCGCAGCAGCTGCGTCCTTGCACACCTCCCGCGCAATATCCAAAGCAGTACGCCCACCGATCGTGCAATAAACACCGTCATCTGCCGTAGGGATAGCCCCTTCGACGATCACGATGTATTTGCCCTTTTCTTCCTTAAGGACACGCTGCAAGGCTGCTTCCGCCTGATGTCCTGCACCTGCCATCAAGGTCTCGTGATACTCCAGTGACAGGACATCTAGCACAATGTCGGCAACATCGGGATGTCCAGCCCGCAAGAGGGCCTCGCTGTTCCCTGCACAATCCTGAAATTCCAGCCAGACAACTACCGGCTTCCTTTTCTGCTCAAGAGACTTGACTACTTGGGCCTGATAACGTGGTGGTAGAGCCAGAGTGGCAGTCATCAATCCACAAAACTCAAGGAAACGTCTCCGTGTGACACCACGGCGGATCAATGAGTGAAAAAGAGAATCCGCTTCCATATCCCGTTCCTTCCTCTGCCGGCTATGGGGAGTACACCGACTTTTGGAGATTTGCGGAGGTGAGTTTCGTCATCTGAGATAACAGGTGTATGTGATACAAATCACAAAGTGAAGTGCTAAAGATTTTGCACCCTGCGGTTCATCGGGGTTTTCGCAGCTATCCTGGGTCCAGACACGTACCATAGTCATTGTCGAACCAATGCCGAATTCCGCTCTCGTTTCCTACACGCCGTTCCTGGGGATAGTCGTCTTCTGCCTTAGTTATGCGGTATTTGCCTTTGGCCGTATTCCCGGCACCCGCATCGATCGAACAGCCATGGCGGTCATCGGCGGCACCCTGATGCTTGCCCTGCGCGTCCTCTCTCCAGAGCAGGCGCTCGCGGGAATTGACTTTCCCACTCTGGTTCTCCTGGCCGCAATGATGCTGTTGGCCGGTGGACTATATCAGGCTGGATTCTTCTCCTGGCTGGTCAACCGCGTAGTAGCGCATGTACAGCCGAACCATCTTTTGCCCGCAGTTCTTTTCACAAGCGGCATTCTCTCGGCACTGCTGATTAATGACGTGGTTTGCGTCATCTTGACTCCGCTGGTGCTGAAAATTACCCACCATATGAGGAAGCCGCCACTTCCTTATCTACTGGCTCTGGCGACAGCCTCGAACATCGGCAGCACCGCAACTATTACCGGAAATCCGCAAAACATCCTGATCGCCTCTGTATCGCGGATCAGCTATATGGATTTTCTGCTTCATCTGGGTCCAATTGCGCTGTTGGGACTATTCATCGATTGGGCCCTTTTGACTCTTCTCTTTCGTCAGCAACTAAACGAGACTCTCGAAACGAAAGGCGAAGACGACAATTTTGAGCCTTATATAGAACCCAGAAAGCTCTTATGGCCGGTTTTGGTCACCCTTGTGGTATCGATTGCTCTGTTGTGTGGAGTGCAACCGGCACTGTCGGCGGCCTGTGGAGCTTCGTTATTACTGATTCGTCGTCGAGTCGATCCGCGAACACTCTTCGAGCACATCGATGTGGGGCTGCTGGTATTCTTCACCGGCCTATTCGTAGTTCTTGCCGGAGGCGAAGCAGTTGGAATCCACACCTATCTGGTACACACTGCGGAGCACTTAAATCTGCGAAACACGGCAATCTTTACCGGTGTTATTACGCTGCTCTCAAATGTAGTAAGCAATGTTCCGGCGGTGATGCTACTCAGGCCCTTTGTCGCCGGATTAGGCAGTACTCATGCGAACTGGCTATTCCTTGCCATGGCGAGTACTCTTGCCGGGAATTTAACCATCACCGGCTCGGTAGCCAACATTATCGTTGTCGAAAGTGCAAAAGACGAAGCACCTATAAGCTTTTGGCAATATTTACGGGTAGGAGTGCCGATCACGATTACGACCTTGCTGATCGGATGGGCATGGCTGAGGGTCTTCGGAAATTTCTAACTTAATAGCCCGCGAGCTATGGTGATTTCCAACCCGTTTCTACGCAAACTTTAATACGGCGAATTCAGAGCTGCCCGGCCAGATCAAAAGGCATCTGAACTTCCACACCGGGTTTCAAAGTCTTGCCAGAAAATGGAGCTAAAGCATGTTCGATATGAAGAACCTCGCCCAATTGAAGCGGTTGGACGAAAATGCACCGGACGCGATGAAGGCCTTTTGGGCATTTGATAAGGCGGCTTTTGCAGGAGGAGCCATCGATAAGCAACATAAACAGCTGATTGCCCTGGCTGTCGCCTTAACCACTCAATGCCCTTACTGCATTGAGCTACATGTAAAAGCAGCACGGGACGAAGGCGCTAACGATCAACAACTTGCAGAAGTAGCTACAATTGCGGCCGCCATGAGAGCCGGAGCGGCAATTACCCATGCGACACATATGTTTAAAAGCTAGAAGTAACTGAGCGATAGTCTTTCGACCAACTAATTCCGACGCCGTCATTTGATTTACTGTTTTGCAAAATCGAATGACGGCGTCTGTAGCCAACACTCTGAAAACCTAAGCCTCTTGCAAACTGGAAAATCTACGCTGCGGAAGAAGAAGAGCCGGAGGTCGAATTCACGCTGAGCTTTTCTCTCATCTTTTCCTTCATGTACTCCTCAAACTTATCGACGAGCTTCTGCTTATCTGCGTCGCTCATGGAATTGTATTCTTCTTTGGTAACATGCTGAGTACCGAGCCAGGAATCGAACATCCTCTGCGCCGGTGTCTCGTTTGCATAGTCCATGAAGGCTTTGGTGGCATCGAAGCCGCTATCTGCAGTCCCAGAAAGAGAAGTATCGGAATTCGACGAGCTGCTGTTTGTCTGCTGGGAAGATGTATATGCTGCCGTATAGGCCGAGTTACGATGAACATCAAAAATCTGCATTGGATAGGCTTCCTTTATTACTACGATGGAATATGGCGCAAACCACATTCCTCTATAGCAATCGGCTTACCAATTACACAAGAAATTAGATGATGCTTTTGTAATGTTTTTTGGGAAATAGCCGAATAATTATGATTCGCTATCAAGGACCTAGAGATGTTAGGCATGTCTCTTCGGCATTACGCGTGTAAGGCCAATATGGTCTTTGCTCTTTACACCTTGACCCACTCGATTTCCCTTGCAGGGAAGATGGCGCACCGGCAGGTTTCTTATGGACTAAGATGAGTTACTTGTCTTCGGAATTGGTAACGTGCCGGGGAGGCAAGCGAAAGTGATTTGCCTTTTCGAACTCTTCTCTTAGCTCAGGTGTTTTTAGATTCTCGCGCATATGCACCAGCCGCTGTTCAAGAGCGGACATGGCCTTACCGATTGCATCGGCATTTGTATGAGCTATATCGCGCCACATGGAAAACGGGCTGGCCCCAAGACGAGTCATCTCCCGTAAGGCACGGCCTCCGATAGCACGCATATCTTCTGCCGTTCCAAATTGCTCTTCTAGCAAAGCGGAAAGTGCAGTAGAGACCAGCTGCGGCAAATGGCTTACCCAGGCGCAGACTTCATCATGTCTGGAGGCTTCTATCTCCAGAATCCGGCAGCCACAGGCACTTACCCAAGTCTGCCAGTCGATAACAAGCTGTTCTGCTTTCGGATCTCGCTGCCAACCTGCTCCCGGAGTAAAGAGCCATACAGCATTGCGGAAGATTGCCGGTTCGGCATTGGCGGCACCGCTTACTTCTCTTCCTGCCATGGGATGACCAGGAAGAAAGGCAGCTTTGCCCGGCTGATTAAAGAAGCGTGTTGCTGAAGCTGTAATTTGTGACTTGGTGCTGCCAACATCGGTTACAAGTTGCTCGGGTGTCAAGATTGCGGACAGCTTTTCCATCCAATCGATGATGGAAAAAACCGGACCACTCAGCAGGATAAGATCCGCTTTACGCGCGGCTTCCAGGGGATCTTCCGCAATTTCCCCTACGGCACCACGTTCGAAGGCAATTTGTGACTGACTGGAATCGCGATCCCATCCGACAATCGCACCGACAAATCCAGCAGCGCGCAAGGCCAGGCCTACCGATGTTCCCAGCAGGCCTGTACCTAAGATAAGCACGCTCTGCATCTAGATGGTCCTGCCTACTGCAGGAGCAATAATACGAAGCTCCTGCATGAGCTTCATGAACTGCTCTGGAAAGAGTGATTGTGCACCGTCGGACATAGCCTTATCCGGATTCGGATGCACTTCGATGATCAAGCCGTCTCCACCCGCCGCCACCGCTGCACGAGCCATCGCTGCTACCTTATCGCGTCGTCCAGTGCCGTGCGAAGGATCGCCGATGATAGGCAGATGCGACAGATGCTTAACAACCGGGATAGCAGAGATATCCATCGTGTTACGGGTTGCGGTCTCAAAGGTGCGGATACCGCGCTCGCAGAGAATAACATCGTAGTTACCACCGGCCAGAACATATTCAGCCGAAAGCAGCAGCTCTTCGATGGTCGCTGCAATTCCACGCTTCAGCAGTACCGGTTTGCGGGCCGTTCCCAATTCACGAAGCAGATTGAAGTTCTGCATGTTACGAGCACCAACCTGATAGAGATCGATATACGGCTCCATCAGCTCGATTTGGGAAATCTCCATAACTTCGCTAACAACCAGCAGCCCGCAATGATCGGCTGCCTCGCGCATCAGCTTCAGGCCATCCAATCCCATTCCCTGGAAGGAGTACGGCGAGCTGCGGGGCTTGAAAGCGCCGCCACGAAGGAACTTCGCACCAGCCGCTTTTACCTGCTCTGCCGAACGGAAAATCTGTTCGCGGGATTCAACGGAGCATGGGCCCGCCATGGCAACAATCTCTTCACCCCCAATCGTTACACCATTGGGAAATTGAACAACCGTGCCTTCGGGACGAAAACCGCGTCCGGCCAATTTGTAAGGAGAAGAGATACGATGTGCTTCCGCCACTCCATCCAGAACTTCGAAATCCTTTACGTCAAAAGCGCTCGGAGTACCAACTCCGGCCAGAATGGTTTGGACAGTTCCGGTGGTCTGGTGAACGTGGAAGCCAATCTCCACCATGCGCTCAATTACGTTCTGAATCTGTTCTTCGGTGGCGTTCTCTTGCATTGCTACGATCATTGTCTTGAATCCTTACTTTGCGCGGAGCTTCGGATCTCCGGCCGCGCTGTCGTGTGCCCCAGACGCGGATGCCTGGGTCGATTTCTGGGTGGGCAACTCATCCTCTTGCAAGGTTCTCATAACGTCGATGATTCGTTCGTAAATGCGTACGACCTCAATATCTGGCAGCGGCCCGTGATTGGATTTCCGCACATTTTCATAGACCGATTTCTCACGTGCCGGCTCATATACCGGAAGAGCAGCAAGCTGCTTTAACTTACCAATTTCCAGCGCCACACGAGCACGTTGGTTTAGCAGGTCTATGATTTGCAGATCCAGTTCATCGATTCGCTTACGCCAGTCATCGAGCGTCATTAACATTCCTTGCGATATTGGATACACCGTAGCTGTGCCTCATGAAAGATGAGGCACGCTCCGGATTTCCAACATAAGGTTAGAGTTGAACCGTAGGATACGGCATAAACTGCCGCCGGGAGCGGGGTTTAACGGGCCAGCACCACCTCGCGTTGGCGCAGGCCCTTGGTAAATCGAGCCACTTCTAAAGGCGCCGCCGCTGGCGTTGACTTCTCGACAATTTGCACAACTGCGCTGCCAATTACGGCCGCGTCTGCAAATTCGGCTACCGTCGCAACGTGGCTGGCATTCGAAATGCCAAAGCCAACCGCTACCGGCAGCTTGGTCCATCGTTTCACTCTCGTCGCTACCTCTTTGGCATCGGAAGCTAAGGAAGACTGGGTTCCGGTGATGCCGGTACGGGAGATAGCGTAAACAAAACCTTGGGAGTGCTCCGCAATTGCCTTTAGACGTTCGTCGGGGCTGGTCGGAGCTGCAAGGAAGATCGGAGCTAATCCGGCACGCTTCATATGTGCGAGATACTCATCCGCCTCTTCCACAATCAAATCTGTAATCAGGACCCCATCTACACCAGCGGCCGCAGCATCCTGGGTGAAGCGCTCAAGGCCATAGCGGAGAACAGGATTGAAATACGAGAAAATTACTAAACCGGCCGCCGGGCGCTCAGCACGAAGCTGTTTCGCCAAAGCCAAAACATCGACCAAACGTGTTCCGGAAGCTAAGGCACGCTCGCTGGCACGCTGAATGACAGGGCCATCCGCCACCGGATCGCTGAAGGGAACACCCAACTCCAGCACATCCGCACCGGCATCAATCGTTGCCAGCGCAATCTCATGCGTGGTCTTGATATCCGGATCGCCTACCGTCAGGTAGATCACTAGACCCGGCTTAGTTTGGAAAGAGATCGGCATTCTTTCTCGTCATGCTCCCTGGATGTTCAATTCCTTGGACAGAATTCCCATATCCTTGTCACCACGTCCAGAGATGTTCACTAATAGTATGTCATGCGCGGACATCTTCGGGGCAAGTCGAATGCATTCTGCTACCGCATGGGCGCTTTCCAAAGCAGGCAAAATGCCCTCGGTTCGCGCTAATTCGATGGTCGCATCGAGTGCTGCCTTATCTGACGCCACCGTATACTCTGCACGTCCGGAATCGTGAAGCATGGCATGTTCAGGCCCGACTGAAGCGTAATCCAGACCTGCCGACACCGAGTGCGTCAGAGCAATCTGCCCGTTTTCATCCTGCAGGACATAGGAATAAGCTCCCTGAAGAACTCCCGGGACACCGCCTGCGAAACGCGCTGCATGCTCGCCCAGTTGAGTACCGCGACCACCGGCTTCAACACCGATGAGACGAACTTCCTTGTCTGGAATGAATTCGTAAAACGCGCCGATGGCATTCGAACCACCACCAACGCAGGCAATGATTGCCGAAGGAAGGCGATTTTCCTTCTCCAGAATCTGACGACGAGCTTCCCGGCTGATGACGCGCTGAAAATCGCGAACCATCGTCGGATACGGATGTGCTCCAAATGCAGTACCTAGAAGATAGTGAGTCGTGCGGACATTGGTGACCCAATCGCGCATCGCTTCATTAATGGCGTCTTTCAAGGTCTTCGAACCGGCATTGACCCCGCGCACCTCGGCGCCCAACATACGCATGCGCAATACGTTCAGCTCCTGGCGATGCATATCTTCTTCGCCCATGTAGACAATGCATTCCAGTCCCAGCAATGCGCACACGGTGGCCGATGCTACTCCGTGCTGTCCGGCGCCGGTTTCGGCAATGATGCGGTGCTTCCCCATCCGCTTCGCCAGCAAGCCCTGCCCGATACAGTTATTGATTTTGTGAGCGCCAGTATGAAGAAGATCTTCACGCTTGAGATAGATCTTTGCTCCACCCAACTTTTCAGTAAGTCTCTTGGCAAAGGTCAGTGGAGAGGGACGGCCAACATAATCCTTCAGCAAAGCATTTAATTCGGACTGAAAGGCAGGATCTTCTTTTGCCTCAGCATAGGCGTGCTCCAGCTCATCCAATGCGGCCATCAACGTCTCGGGCACAAAACGCCCGCCATAGACTCCGAAGTGACCTGTGCCCGTCGTCTTGATGTCTGTTGTAGAAGTTGCCATGACCTGATCTCCTGCTTCTAAACTTTGGCGGCCTGCACTGCTGCGCGGGCCCTTTTTATAAATTCGCGAACTCTCGCCGGGTCCTTACGTCCTGGAGCCGACTCGACGCCGCTGGCTACATCGACCCCCCAGGGTTCAAGGGTCAGGATCGCTTCAGCTACGTTTTCGGGTTTAAGCCCACCGGCCGCAATCAATCGCAGATACTTGCCTTCTTTGGAAAAACTGGTCCGTGCACTCCGCCAGTCGAAGGTGATACCTGTACCACCTATCGCTCCAGCGGTGCGGGAGTCCACGAGAACCGCATCCATTGCTGCATGCGTCCTTAAATTTTCCAGTTGTTCGAAAAGATCTGCGTTGAAATGCAGTACCCGTATGATGCTGAGCGACGGTTGCTTCGACGCAAAGTAGTGCTTTAGACGATCCGCCATCGCAGGCTCTGCCGAGTGCAATTGCACCCCGGTAAGCCCGCACTTTTCGACAGTAGCGATGATCTCTTCAGCGTCGGCATCAACAAAGACTCCGTACTTCTCAAGCTCTTTCGGCAGGTGAGGAGTAATTTCGCAGACCTGTTCTATCGTAACCCGTCGCGGACTTGGAGCAAACACAAATCCTACGGCGTCAGCACCGGCATCTACCGCCACCAGCGTATCCTGCAACGTCGTGTTGGCGCAGATCTTGATCCACATGTCGTTGATCCGGAATCAGGAGATCCGCGCGCTAGCCGCTTCTGCAAGCAACGATTGCAGTGCAGCCCCAGGTTCTGGCTGCCTCATCAAGGATTCGCCGATCAGGAAAGCATCAAACCCGGCTTCCCGCAACTTGACGATGTCCGCCGCGGAGTTCAGTCCACTTTCTGCTACATGTACAGCATTTTTCGGAAGACGTGCTGCCAGAGAAAGAGATGTTTTCAGACTTACTTCAAAAGTGCGCAGATCGCGGTTATTCACGCCGATTGCGTCAACTTCCAGATCCATCACCCGCTCAAGCTCCTCGGCAGTATGAACCTCGCAGAGAACATCGAGGCGCTCCCGGTGTGCTGCTTCCGTCAATGTCTTCAATTCAAGATTGGTTAGCGCCGCCACAATCAGCAAAATGGCATCCGCACGATGCGCCCTGGACTCCACAATCTGGTACTCGTCCACAATGAAATCTTTACGCAGACAGGGAATCTGGGTAGCAGCCGATGCCTTTTCCAGGTTCCGGAGACTGCCCTGGAAAAAGGGCTCGTCCGTTAACACAGATAAAGCTGCGGCGCCCCCTGTCTCCAGTGCCTGGGCCAAGGGAACAACCTCGAAGTTTTCCCGAATGAGTCCTTTAGAGGGCGAGGCCTTCTTGAGTTCCGCCAGAATCGCCGGACCATGTTCAGCAACAGCACGCAAAGCACGTGCAAATCCACGCGGACTATGCTCGAAAGCTCTACGTTCTAAAGCCTCTAGAGGCACCTGCGTCTTCCGCTGGGCCACAGTATGCCGCGTTTCTGCCAGAATCTTATCCAGATGGGTTGCCATGAAGCTCCAAACAACACGGTTGAAAGCTGACCTTTAGTATATCGCCCGGATTTCCCTAATTCTGGGCTTCCATATTGCATTATGACTCTGCACGCCCAAAATCCTTGATTTAGTGAGCCATCCGCAGGCGGGATCCCCAATATGTAAAACATTACAAATTGTTTTTATTCCACCAACCGGATTGAGTACCTGCTGCAGTCACTTTCATTGTGAAGAACGCAAACGTTCAGCAAAACGCAAGCGGAGAGTTCACAAATGCATACGAGCTTCTCTTGCGGTGTGAGGATAAAGGCAAATTTCAAGCGACTGGGTGGAAGACATACCTCGATTGCTCCAGGATTGGTGCGCTCTACGAAATCTTTGAGATCCGGTGAGTAACGTAGCGAATCTTGACGGGAACATTCGCTTCGAAAGTCGCCTGGATGATGACCTGAAAGGCACGAGGGAATTCCCCTGAGGGCGACTGCAAATGAGAGACGATCTCCTTCACATGTTCCGGATTACTGACGCATTCGGCCAGCGCCCACATCAGCTCCGAACCTGAGCCACTCAGGATCAAAATATGACGACCAGGTTGAGGCCCTGGTAACAGTGTAATCAGGGCATATTTTTCGCCTGTGCCATGAGTCGGAGCACTGCGATACTCGGACAACTCTCCAGGCAGAGGATAAGGATTGCGAATGACGCCTAATTCGTCGTCCATTTCTACGTTGGCAATTTGCGCATCCATCATTACCGGAATGCGCCTGATCAAAGAACCAATTGAAAAATCTTCGAAGGTTATCTCCACAGTCGGCGATAGCGTGTCCTTGGCCCGTGAGGTCCTCGATATGGACCTCAAACGTTATCCTGACCCGCGAGGGACTCGATAAGCACAGGGGACATAGCCTGCACTGTATCGATCGATTTATCCAATGCAGCAAGGGTGAGCGATCTTCTGCTCTCTCTGTACTAAATCTGCGAGGTCTCAGTTGTCTGCGTTAAGCATGATGAATGTAAACGTTGCGGGCCTATCTTAGCCACGCCTGCATTGATCACGCCTCTGGAGCGGTTTGCTAAAGTACCGAGACGACTTTCCCGGTTACGTTCTCAAAAATAACGGGGAACGTTCCATTAATTCCATTTCCTTTATCCTTGAGAACTGTCTCTTCAGGCATGTTTTCGCTCCAGATAATAACATACAATAAGTTATGAATATCTAATCAAAGCAAGTTACAAAAGTTATTTGCTAATGTACCAGAAAACCTCTTTAATTGGCTGCGTGTTGAATATGGCTCGGACTTTATGAAAGGCGGAGCGGTATCTTCAGCCTTCTAAGATCTGAGACCTCCAAGGAGACTTGTTGCATAATGAACGTTTTGAAAGCTGTGGTGACAACAGGAACTGCTCTTCTCGTGCTAACTCTGATGCAATCCCCTGTCATAAGGGCACAAGCATCGATTCCCACAGATGCAGATACCATACCCGCGAAGGTCAAGATTTCTAGAGGAGCAAGACCTCTTTCAGAATATTTACCGAAGCCAAAGCTATCCCTAACGGCTTCTACTGTACCATCAGATGCTCCGAGTATTACAGAATCCGACCCTGTACCTGATCTTACTTGGATTGGTATAGGATACACGTGTGGACAGGTAACAGCAGACACTACTACGTTTAGCTGCGAGGACGACAGACCGGTTACTAATCACGTAACACAACGTAGCTATCCCAACACGCTGTACAAGATCTACACCGTAGTTGAAGTGCATGGCTACGGAACAACCCCAACAACAAAGCTAGGTGGTGCTACAGGAAGAATTTTGCCGTCCAGTGCCCTTGTAGAAGTTGATCAACTTTGCTATTCCACCTATGATACATGCCCATCCACGGGTGGAGTGCCTGTAACAGGATGGCGCTTGTGGTACGACATAACGACAGAGCTCAAAGATGGATGGGGTCGTCTAGTTTGGACTGAATCTATCAGCGAAAATACCCCTTCTACAAAGTTAACCAACTTTATGATCATCAAGCAGTGAAACATCGATATTCTGGATCCAGAACAAATCTGGTCTTGATACGATACGGCTCATTCCTTTGAGCAAGGAATCACTACATCATTTGCCTCAACTACCCTTGTTGCTGCAGGTCCTTGATCTTCAACAACAAGGGCATATAAGTGCATCACTGCTCAACCATATTTTTACGATAACATCTCATAAGAATATCTTAAGGCTAGAAGGTATTTATGGCAGGTTGATTGCTCCACGCGAACTAAGTGCAAACCATCGCTCAAGCTTTGGAATAGATAGGAGCATCCCCCATGAGTTCGATCCAAGATTATATTCGCTCGTCTCAGTTCACTACATCAAATTCATCCTCATTTTCCTCTAAAAAGACTTCGGAAGCCTGCTCCGCTACTGGCAAGGATGCTTTTGGTTTCGATCTGAAGAACATGACCATCGATGAGATCCGCACTGCGACAGATAAACTATATAGCGAAGGAAAACTAGATGCCTTCGCTCAAGTATCAGCCTTTGCCAGTGGATGGTTGGGGAAGGGGTCCGATGGAGTTTTAGGCCATGGACACATCTATACAAGTCCAGGTCATGCATTGGCTGCGGATTCCTCTTCTACATCTACCGGTGTCTCAACATACAACTTGGCCGGAACGCTTCAGGGGGCTGCTCAATTTGAAGAGGCTTCCGGGAACTCCAAAACAGCCAATGTATATTTGAATATGCTCAAGCTTTACGAGGGCCTAGACTCTCACGAGCACAATGCGGATGTTATTGCCTAAACATCGATCTTTAACCAGGCAAACTCCCGTGATGACTGATTTATAAGGGGAAGAGCTATGCCCTTCCCTGCTGCAGCCAAGTTAGAGTGGGAGAGGGAAAACACCTGCTCTCGCAGGCCGCAAAATACGCCTCGAATTGTTAGCAGATAGTTTACTATCTGCTAATTTTGGCCACCCAATGACATATGTTTCATAGTTTAAATTCACAAAAAATCCGCTTCACAACAAATCGGGCCGAATCACTGTAACTATATGATTTGGATAAATTTAGAGTATCTATTCTTCTTGGTAGTGAGGCTTAAACTGGTGAAGATCGTGCGATCACGCGAAATCCTAAATCCGTGAAATCAGTAAGGATTTCAGACTTGATTCTGCATAGGCGAATCGGATGCTATCCCCAATAACCCGGTTTGTCATGAATCGTTGCTAAATCCCAGAAGGGACAGGCTACAAAGCCTTTCTCGGTGACACAGGAAAGCTATCTTGGATCACACTCTGGTCGACGATCTCAATACCGGATGCACGCGCCCGAACCTTGATATCCAATTCCCGGGCGAATTTCTCACACTGCGCGATTGCTTCGCTTGCCGGACAATCCAGCTGCTCGTAGCAGGTTTTCGACCCTTCGTAGTAGCGGATGGCATAGCACCCTTCCGGGTACTCTTTAGGTTCTCCCTTTACAATGACCCAGTTCGGCCGGACCCGACGATTTTTCCCGATCATAACGGGGTAATAGCGCCACCCCTCGGGCGTCTTGCAATTGCGTACCAGCGAAACCTCTTTGCTTCCCATTCCATGGGCATTTTACACAGTAAGGTTTTTCGCTCTCAGTAAGAAAATTAGGGTTCAGCAGGCAATATCATTTGCGCCTATTGCGTTTATTGAGATTCACAAAAGGCAGGTTTTATGCTGGTTTCAGAAGAATTTTGCTGGATTGCTAAGAAAGAGAGGAATATGCTCTGTTGAGCTGGTGCCGAAGAAGGGACTCGAACCCCCACACCCTTGCGAGTACATGGACCTGAACCATGCGCGTCTGCCAATTCCGCCACTTCGGCACTGTGAAGACGTCCAGCATCGGAATGCTGAACAGGCAGCGATTTCTAGTTTTACAGACCGGTGCCGATGTGTCAAACAAGAGAACGGAGAGCAGGTTTTTGGCATCCTACTCTTTCTATAGGTACCTTGAAACAGAACCCTATGAATGAGACTTCTTCCAGTTCCGAGTCCCTTCCGTCAGAAGAGAAGATCCCTGCACATGTTGCGACGGAGATCCGACGCCTGGCCCATGATCTAAGCAATGCACTTGAGATCGTCATCCAATCCAGCTATTTGCTGAGCACCTCCCAGCTGGACGAGAGCGCCCAACAGTGGGTCGGGCTTCTGAATGAGGGAGTCAAACGGGCTGCGGCCCTGAATATCGAGCTGCGGGACTATATCCGCCGCCATAGTTGAAACAAAAACCCTAGACCAGTTCCCCCTATCCCACCCTCAATTCACACAGTGGAAATCCTGAGGAAAACCCGTTAAAACTGGGCGCCGATCAGAGAAGATTCGGCGCCCACAAGAGCTAGCTCAGCTAGACCAACTTTGCGTCCAGGGTAATTTCCGTATTCCCCTTAAAGAGACGAGAGATCGGGCAGTTCGCCTTAGCTTCCTGTGCTGCCTTGTCAAAGGCTGCAGCATCGGCCCCGGGAACTTTAGCTACGGTGGTCAGCTTGATGTGGGTAATGGTGAAGCCCGCATCCGTCTTTGCAAACGTCACAGCGGCGGAAGTCTCGAGCGATTCCGGCGTAAGATTCGCACCGGTCAGCTGAGCGCTTAACGCCATAGTGAAGCAGCCAGCATGAGCGGCGGCAATCAACTCCTCTGGATTGGTACCAATCCCATTCTCAAAGCGAGTTCCGAAGGAGTATTGCGTTTGCTTCAGAACACCACTCTGCGTTGAAATCACGCCTTTGCCGTCTTTCAATCCGCCATGCCAAACTGCACTGGCTGTACGCTCCATACTTACTCCTTTGCTTGTTGATGATTTGTTTCAACTTCGTTTCAAACATCCACGAAGAAGAGTTTTCAGGCCTCTGCCCAACTCTTCCTCTATCAGTAGTTGTATTCCTACTCATGCACGTTAAACAGGAAAAATGTCTTACACGCGTTAATAGCAAACTGCTAACCGCGAAATAGCAGTCCCTCTTATCAGATCCATTTGGACTATGACCGGATTGCCTGCTCCTGTGGAAAAACACCCTCTGGTCAAGCTTGCGGCTAACAAATCGTGCCAGTGGCAACCGCTTCACATCATTACTGTTCTCAAAAGAATATGACTCAAAAAGTTAATGCCACTTCCGCCCAATTTATGCTCGGGCTTTTTGAAGGACTCTTTGCAGGTATCGGAGTCATGATTGTGTTTCATCGAATGCTCGCTCCAGTTAAGGCGAGTGTTAACCAATCCATTAAGGTTGCGGAAAGAGCAGCCTCCACCTTTCGTCAGTATGGAGCTGAGATCCCTCTAAAGAGAGAATCGGGAGAAACAGCTGCGGATCCATCGCAACTTGTCACGGCCAATGCCGGTCAGGAACGAACATATTTCGAACGTAGCGGAGGTTCTCCGGGACCGGATCTTCAAGGAGAGATTCTTGAGCGTCCGGGGCATCCAGGACAGCCCATGCCCGAGAGAGATGCCTCAAAACCAGTGCATCCCAGCTCTCGGACCGTCAAAATCAGCTAGCGGAGGAACGGGAGAGCTTCAGGTCTACATTCCGCTTTTGCACTGTATTTGCAGCGGTGTCATGTTCTTCCAAAGTTCCGGTGAGCCGGTAAAATCCTTCTTCAGCGCGGCTCCTGGCCTCGCCGCGCTGGATCGTTCCGGAAAAGGCATACCAGATACCGTGAACCGTAACGGTCTCAAAGCGGACCTGCTCTCCGGACACCGCTGTGTGATGGAAAAGGAAGGTCAGGGGAGTTCCACGGTCACTGTCATGGTTACCGAATACAGAGATGTAGCCAGTCAGCCGTCCCTGTTGTTCGAGAATGATCTGAACAATTTCTCCAGGCTGACCGAGAAGGTATTCGCCGGAGGCTTCGTCCGATAGCAAGGGTGCTCCGTGAACCTCCGCAACTGTCTGCGGCCCTCGCTCCTGCTCATCACGATGATGCAACACAGGAGCATGAATGGCCTGAGCCAATAGAGCTCCACTCACAAAAAATGCAACAACCAGTGTGACAATATAGCTCATCGTAAAAATGCCGCAGTATGAAGCCGGTATTTTCGCCAAGGCCAAAGCCCTGGCTCGATCCCAAATGGATGGTTCGGGTCCCAGTCCTGGGACCCGAGACACGCCGGATTTAGAGTCTCTTGTCACGTGCTTATTTACAACACAGCATCCATTACTTGGTGGCGCTCAGGCTCTGCTTCCGGACTTTCTCAAATTCATCCCCCGGCTGCCAGCCCTGAGAGCCTGACGCAGCAGAAGCCTGCCAGCCAAGCACAAATCCATATTGCGCCATCTTAGCCATGCCATGGAAATCCCACGAGGGATCGTATTCATCAGATGGCTGGTGATAGTGCTTCGCTGTATATTCCTTCTCCTGCATCTCACCCCAGCTGGCCGGATGGCCTTCATAGAGCGTTCCCTCCCCAATAGAGAACGAGGGGATTCCTACACGGGCCAGGCTGAAATGATCGGATCGATAATAATGGCCTGCTCCCGGGAACTGATCCGGCTGGATCTCGAGGTTGAAGGCCTTTGCAGTTTTCTCGACTGAGGGATAAAACGTAGTGCGCTCAGCACCGCTTACATTTACGGAAATCGGATTTCCCAAAGCAGCTAATGCGTCGTAATTCAGATCGACAGAAAAGTCCTTTGCTGGAATCGGCAGGTGCATTCCGAAATACTGCGAACCAAGCAATCCCTGCTCCTCTGCTGTTACTGCTGCAAAGTACACAGAATGCAAAGGCTTAGCTTCCATGTAGGCACGAGCGATTTCCAGCAGAACTCCGCAGCCTGTCGCGTTGTCGACGGCTCCGTTGTAAATCTTGTCGCCCTGTCCATTCGGGTCAATACCGAGATGATCGTAATGAGAGGTGAACAAGACCGACTGCTCATTTCCCTGTTTTACTCCTGGCACATAGGCAACGACATTGTCAGATTCATACTTCCTCACGGCGCTGACAAGGTGAGCCTTCAACCGCACAGGCAATTCCACGGCTTTGAAACCAGGCTTTCCCGCTGCCTCAATCGCCTGATCCACATCCATTCCCGATGCAGCCAGGAGTTTGCGAGCAACATCAAGCTGTATCCAACTTGCAGCTTTCAGAGTGGATAGCGGATCGTTCTGTAGATAGCTCTTTTCAATCGCTTGAGAGTTCCGGACAACCTCCCAACCATAGCTGGCTAAATCCGAACGATGGATGATCAGCACGCCCACAGCACCACGCCGTGCAGCTTCTTCGTATTTGTAGGTCCAGCGCCCGTAATAAGTGAGAGCCTTGCCTTTAAAGAATTTTTCATTTTCCGAAGGAGGCTCGTTAACGATCACCAAGAGCACTTTGCCTTTTACATCGACGCCTGCGTAATCATTCCACTGGTACTCCGGCGCATCGATTCCATAACCAACAAAGACGATAGGAGCATCGATATCAGCGGAGCTCTCTCCGATCTGGTCTTTTGCCACCACATCCTCGCCATACTTCAGCGAAATAGGCGCATCGGATTTGGCTCCGGCTTGAGGGAGAAGCGTGAATTGTGTCTGGTCTTCAACGGTGTGAACGGCAACTAGCGGGACTTTCTGGAAGTACGTTCCGTTATCGCCCGCAGGCTTCAGCCCTTCCAACTGGAACTGTGTAGCAAGGTATTGAGCTGCCAGATCGCCGCCGCGCAAGCCAGGCCCACGCCCCTCCAAAAGATCGTGGGCAAGAAAACGCACATGAGCGCGGATCTTCTCCGGATCGATGGACTGTGCTGCAGTCCGTGCTGCGGGAGATACACCCGGCACCGCAGGCACACTAACGGATTGAGCCTGGCTCAATAATGGAATAACAAAAGAAAGAACAGCACCTGTCAAACTAAGGATGCGTGGCATTCTGGCTCCTAACAAAATTTCCCGGGACAGATTGTTACAGCATGTACTCCAGATCTACGGGATCCGGTTTTCTCTCTGGAGGCAATAAATGCAAGCGACGGAGAGCCTTACGAGCAAAGCCTGTTAACGGCAGCTTTTCCAGCTCCTTTTCACTTGCCCAACGACGATGGTTCCTGGTGGCTGCAATCTCAGGAAGTGCCTTAGCCTGAACTGCACGCACGCGGACATAATAATTTGTATTCATGATTGCATGTCGTGCAACCAGGACGGTCTCTTCTTCCGGGACTTCGGCATCCGTCAGCTTAGGCAATTCCCACATCTTTGGCATAACGGTAGCCGTAGCAGGGCGTTGCTCCATCAAAACCTCAGTTCCCTTCCGCTTGGATTCTCGCGTTACCAGAGCATAGGCAACAGGTTCACTCAACATCTGCTTTCGTGGAGCTTGTGGATGTTCGCCTTTCGTTTTGCACCGCTTCTCCACAGGACAGCTTAAACACAGTGGATTTCTCGGCAGACAAACGGTAGCGCCCAATTCCATCATGGCCTGATTGAAATCACCGGGTCGTTGCGGATCGAGCAGGCGTCCTGCGATTTCGCGAATTTGCGGTTTCAGGTCCGTCTCCTTCACAGGACCTTCGGCGCAAAGTCCCCGTACCCGGGTAATGACCCGCTCTACGTTCCCATCCACCGCAGCAGCAGCTTCTCCGAACGCAATACTGGCGACTGCCGCAGAGGTGTACTCCCCGATTCCGGGCAACTTTCTTAATTCATGGGAGGTACGAGGTAAGTTGCCATGAAAATTCTCCATGACAAAACGAGCTGCATGGTGCAGCATTCGAGCCCGGCGGTAATACCCAAGGCCGCTCCAAACAGCTAGCACATCCGGTTCCGGAGCAAGAGCCAGTGCTTCGATTGTGGGGAATAGACTTGTAAATCGGGCATAGTGCTCCAGCACCGCTTGTACACGCGTTTGCTGAAGCATGATCTCCGAAATCCAAATTCGATAAGGGTCGCGCGTTTTTCTCCAGGGAAGATCTCGCGCGTTTGCGTCAAACCAATGCAATAGACGGGAGCGGAAGTCCTTGATTGTCCGGCCGTCGAGAATACTCGCGGTCATAGGCTGATTCTAGAGCATTGCACCCGACACAAGAGGAATCCAAAGCATCGCTGGAGCGGAGATTCGAGCAATGACTGCTTGGCCTCCCAAAAGCAGTTCCAATACACCCTGTAGCTGCACAGCCATTGCGCAGGTGATAGGTGGGCGAGATAAACACCGGACGAACCTAATCTTGAGGCTGCTCACTATGCAGAATCATGACCCAGCTGTTCTTGAGCTGCTGCCAGATGCTGACAGCCCTATATTTCTGCACATGTCCATCGGGGAAGGCCTTCTCAAGGGTATAGACGACCGTCATGTCGGCACCATTCGGCTCCAGGGTCACGTCCCGAACTGCGTATTCCTGTACCTGCTGTTGTTGCAGGAAGGACTTCACCTCGTCACGATGTAGCGTTCTTCCGGGCACGGTCCAGACTGTGGTCGAAGCCAGCAGAGGCTCTGCTTTCATCCATTGCTGCTTTTTGACCAGCTGCCAGAAGATGCGCTCGTGCTGCTCGGCGCTGGTCGTAGTCTCCAGCTTTGGCGGTTTCTTGTCTGGAAATAATGTGCAGCCAACGAGGAACGGCAGCCAAATCCCTAAAACAATCTTCCACAATTTATGCATCCAGCAACTCCCCGTCTTTGGATGCTCAAAGCATATACTGTCGATCCAGGATGAAGAGCATGAAGGCAAAGCAGCTGAGAGAAACGCTGCGCAAAGCTCATTTCTGCACGGCGGAGAGCAAACGCATTGCAGCCGATTTGCTTGCCCTTTCGAATCGGCAAACAATGCTGCGCTCCATGGTTGCTGCCCTCTTCGATGAAGATAAGTTTCTGCGTACCTGCGCAGCGAATGTCGCCAGATACATGACAGAACGGGAAAAGGATGTGTTCAGTGCCTACGCCGATGAGGTGATCGGGTTATTGGCTGTCACGCCACTCGATGATCATTGGGGACGCTATTACCTGGGCCTGGTAGCAGCAAGAAGCGCTAATGACCGGCCACAACGTTTGCGAGCGGCGGAACTCATGCGCAGGCTGCTTCTGGATGAACGCAATACCGTCCGGTGTACCGGGATCGAAGGCTTCGCCCATATTGCGCTCTCCGAACCCTCACTCATGGAAGAAGCCCGTTCCATTCTTGAAAATGCGCGCCACCATGGCACGCCAGCGATGAAGGCGCGCGCTCGCAACATGCTCAAGCTCGTCCATAAAAGACAGAAGACCACGGGAATAGGGCTGTAGTTCAGAGCAGGTAGTAGCTCGAGCAAAAGCCGGGCCTCCATCGGTCTCCAATAACAAAGGCCATCCGCTTGGGATGGCCTTTGTAGTTTTCGTTGCTGAAGTGAATTAGTCACCCATTACGGTTTCTTCTTCGGACTTCTTTGGAGCCGGAGCAATCGAATCCAGGGTTACCATACCCTGAACTGGCTTCTCACCAAGGATGTGCTCCCGGTAGAGCTTGGCCATGCGGACATTCTCGGCATCCTGCTTCATCTTTGCTTCACGAGCGCGGATCTTCTCTTCGCGAGCATTCTTGGCAACGCCCAGATCGTCCAACGTGTGGTTGGCCTCGGCGTTAACATGCTCTTCGTTCAGAACCAGCGAGTGCTCGGTCGAGTTCATTCCGACCTTCTTACCGCCGGCAAAGATCTCGTGACGTCCGTGCTCCTCGTACCACTTGGTCAGGGTAGCGGTCATGTGCATCTTCTCGATGATGTTCCGCCAGCCAATACCGGTGTTGTAAGCACAGAAGCTGATCTCGCCTTCCTGAGTCGCGTACGGAATGATGCACTGCTCCGTGCGGCGGAAGTCGTAGTTAAAGAGATCCTGGAACCACATTCCGGCGATAAAGAGGAAGTTCCAACGATCGGCACGGCGCTTCTGGATGTCGGCCATCGTACGATCGCCGCTCACCTTACCGTAATCCGTACCGGTAATGTTGAAGCACTTATCGAACTTCTTCATCATGTCGACGATGCGGAAGTGTGTCGGGGACTTAGTCGGATCGTAGTTGCGCAGCAGCGAGAGGGCAATTCCGATTCCGGAAAGCACCTTACCACGGGCAGCATCGTTGATCTTGGCTATGTCCTTGGCCAGACGATCGGCATTCAAGAAGGCGGTCACAGGGACAGCTTCCTTGGTTTCCTTATCGATCATCAGCGCCATACCCACACCGCAGTTCGGGTGGCAACCGCAAGACAGATGGCCCCATTCCGCATTAGGCCCATGAACTAGATCGGCCAAGTCGGAGAAGGTGCTCATAAAGCTGATCGGGAACCAGTCACGAGCCGGTTCTCCAAGTCCGGTCTGAGCCTTGATGTCATGTGCCATGTGGCTCAGGGTGTAGCGCTGTGCGTGGCGACGCTCATCGCTGACCTCTTCGTCACGTCCGGTGAACGAAACCGGCTGGAAGGAGAGGAAGCTGATCTTCTTCGGATTATCCAGAGCAAACTCGATGATGCGGCCAACCTGCTCATTGTTGATGCCGTTGATGATCGTGGTTACCGGAACGATATCCACACCGGCCTCGTGCAGGTTGTGGATTGCCTGCAACTTCACATCGAACAAGTTGCCCACTTTACGGTGCGAATTGGCAGCATTGCCGATACCGTCAAACTGTAAATAAACGTAGCGAAGACCGGCTTCAGCCGCTGCACGGCAAAGTTCCTTGGACTTGGCAAACTCGATACCGTTGCTGGCAGCCTGTACCGAGTTGTATCCAACCTTGCGCGAATAGGCGATGGCATCCAGGAAGTAAGGCGACAGGGTCGGCTCACCACCGGAAAACTGTACGCTCATCTGGCGGCGGGGCTTAATGCTGACCGCGTTATCGAGCATGGTCTTGATCTCGGCCCAAGTCAGTTCGTGCACGAAACCAACCTGATTAGCGTCCATGAAGCAGGGATCGCACATCATGTTGCAGCGGTTGGTCAGGTCGATCGTCAAAACGGAGCCACGGCCGTGGGTCACAGTCGAGGTTCCATGGTTATGAAGCTTTTCGTCGTTGTGGGCGCGAATATCACGGCCTGGGAAAACCGCTTCCAGGTGGTGCATGAATTCGACGTCGATGGACATGACATCTTCGAAGTGACCGTGCTTCGGACAATCCTTAACCATAAGGATCTTGCCGTCCCGCTCAATGATCTGGGCCTTGATCTCGCCCACCTTCTCGTTGAGGAGGATTTCGTGTGGCAGCTTGCCGTCCAAAATCTGCTGGCGGATCTCCGGAACGCACTTCGGGCACAGCGAGTCGGTCGTACGAGGCCAGCCTAGTGGGGGCTTCTCCTTCTGGTAGCTCTTCAGCAGCGGTTTATCCGACCACTTCGGGGTAAACGAAGGGTTGGGGCTGATCTGATTCAGCCGTTCATAGACAGCCCATACCGCATTCGCCGCATATGTTACCGCTCTTTCGGCATACTTAACCGTTCTCGACATTCCTGATTTCTCCTGGGAGTAGTCTCCAGCGGCGGCTCTCGTCTCTTCTCTGCCGCATCTCGCATGGGACCTGGTCAACGTGTACGCAACCATTGTCAGAGTAATTAGCTCCCCCCTACAAGAAAACCCCTTGGGGGTGAAATGGCAAAAAAGGGTATCCAGTGGGGAAAGACCGCAGTGAATGGGAGCGGTCCAATACCATCAAAACCGGGAACTTACCTATTGAGGTTCCTGTCTGGCGATCCCATTCATGATTCTTTGGAAAAGAACGATCCGGACATTAACATGCCTGGCAACATCTGGCAGAAATTCAGTAATAAAGTTGTCAATAGGAGCGGAGGCTAGTCCCGTTGCCCAACGCTGAGCGGTCGGACCTGGCCCCGTATGCTTGCGAGGAACATAGAGGTTTCCCAAGATGTCGGCGGCGGCCAGCCCAAAGATGGTTCCGTAGTTCGGCATATCTTTGCCATCATCCCCTTTGGTCCAAACAACCTGTGCAATCGCATGCCCGACGCGGCGGGGAATAGGGGCCTGTGGCAACCGGTGATACCGGGGATCTTGATGCGCCAGAGTTGGGATTAAGAAAGTACCGAAGAATTCACCGGTAATGTCTCCGGTAAGCGCAACGCCATAGTACTTTCCAAAGCCTGTCATCCCCGGCCCATAGGGAGAATGGGAATCACTTCCTACCGCAATTGCCGAATCGGCAGCAATCGTCAGCAAATTGAAGGGATCGACAACACTCCTCGAAGCCAGATAAAGCTTTCCTTCCGGACTCAAGGGCGTGCTCTTGCCAGTCACGACAAAACGGCTGAACACATTCCCGCGAGATGGGCAATTCTGCGCTTCGGTCTTTCCCGGAATGTTGGAAGTACAGGGTTTATTTGCCTCGGGAACAGCGGGAACCAGATCTTTCCCTTCTGCTTGCCCCTTTTTATCCGCAGCGGGAGTGGAGTTTTGCGGCTCAGGAGCATCCGGCAACTCCAAGCAGCGCGCCTCCGGCTGAAATACCAGGGCCCCCGCCAGGCAATATCCACACAGTGCAATAGTTGTGAAAATCCTCTGGAAAACTCGCATCGCCTGACGCTGCAAATCCTGAAACGTACATACAAGACGAGAGAAACCAGAAGGAAGTCTCAATGATGTTTTCTGCCAATCCAGTGCAAGATGTCCGGACTGAACTCACGAAAAGTATTTCCGAGAGCCGCCGTGGATAAAGAGACCCCATAACCTTTCCAGACGGTTTCCCAATTAGCACTGACCTCGGGATAGTAGGTCATCGTCAAAGCCGCCGCCCCAGCATTTCCGATCAATCTTGAGTAGTTGACACTCCGATTCCCACTATCGGTTCGGGTAATAAGTACCCGGCTTGCCGCATACAAGATCCGGCGTTTGATGCCCTGACCTCCCATCCGGTAAAAACGCGGATCTTCTCGCAGGGCAGCTGCGGCAAAACCATCCGACAGGATCGCCTGGCTACTCTGCTTGAGAGCAGCAGCCCCTAATCTCTCACCGAAACCGGCTTTGTCGACCCCGAAATGGGGATTTGCATCCACCAACTGTCCCCATCCTGCGGCAATAAATGGAGTAACAAACGCCACGGGTTTGGCTTGCTCGCGAAATGCCAGCACAATCTTGTCCCTTCCGCTAAGCGAGGGGACCTGTTGGCCAAGCTCTACATACTTCTGATACTTTTCGGCGCCTCTCCGGTGCACGGCGACATTTTGGGACTGGGTATCCGGAACCGGAGCATCTGGCAGCTTTTCAAATTGCTGAGCAAAAGTACTCTTCCCGGAGATCACGAAGCTACTGACAAAAAGAAGTAAGCAAAGAAATTTCATCAATCTCTTCTCTGAGATTGTTAACAATCACGCTTTCGGCTGCCTGATAAACGCAGAAAGCGCCGAGAATAAGTTTTTTTCAATTCCGGGCGGCAAAGGACTGGTTATTGGGTTCACATTAACGTTCCTGGCACCTGCGTGGGAAAACAATCCCAACAGGTCATTGACCGGGTAAATTGACCTAGCAAGACTTAGAAGTGGGAGATTGCGTATGCCCTACGATCCGAATAACCCTTCAGGCCGTTTCGAAAATATGGGCCGCAAGATCGATGACCGCTTTGGTAGTGCTCTGTCATCGGTAGAAGAAGAACTTCGCAAAGTTATTACCTACTTGAATGATGAAGTTGTGCCTCAGGTCAGACAGAACTCATCCCAGGCACTAAAAGCCGCTGCACAACGCCTTGAAAAATTGGCAGAACGTCTCGACAGCCGTAGAGGAGAACGCTAAACAGTGCGACGCCTACCGCTCCTACTCGTCTACCTCTTTCCAATCGTCCTTATAAGCGTGGGATGCGGCCATAAACCTAAAAGAACTTCCGCACCTCCTCCGCCACCGATCTCGCGGCGGAGACCTGCGCCACCTCCGAGCACCAAGCCATCTCAACCCGATATCCCCGTTGTGACCTCGGAAGAAGACGCGAATTATATTGCCACCCACAAACCTATCTACTCCGAACAGGGATATGCCAGCTGGTATGGGGCCCCCTATCACAATCGGCGGGGGGCAAATGGTCAGGTCTACGATGAAAACTCTTTGACAGCTGCCCACCGGACGCTGCCGATGAATTCGTTGATCAAAGTAACCAACCTGCAGACAGGCCAGTCGGCAATCATGCGAGTAACAGATCGCGGACCGTTCGTTACAGACCGGATTATTGATCTTTCTATGGCTTCTGCAAAAGCTACCGGGGTATGGCGACCCGGAACAGCGTTCATCCGCATTGATGTGTATCAGACACCGCACCCGATTGAGGAAGGTGGACGCTGGTGTGTTCAGATTGGTGCTTTTTCTCAAGCAGACAACGCCACAAAGCTGCGCGATCAACTACAGCGTAAGTACAAAACAGCCCAGGTAATCGAATTCACGGGTCCTACCGGACATTGGGTCCGAATTCGTCCGCAGAACGACGATAAGGATCGCGCTGTTGAAATTGTGAAAAAACTGGACCCCGAAGAAGGCAATGCATATCTGGTACGCATGGACTAGATAGCAAATACTCTGTATTGCCCCAATCAACCCGCAACTAACTTCAGCATCACTCTGTTCGAAAAAAGATTATCTGCAGCGCCTCCAGACTGAAGCGCTGCAGAGATACTTCCTCAAGTTATCCACAAGCTTTTCCACTCGATTTATTAAATCCTTCTCAGAATAAGATGTCGATATAGATACATTTTTCTGCTGGATCCTTTTTCGCAGGAAGACTGTTCCTGTCTATCGTTGCCAAAACTATCCCTATGCACAGAGCTCTCTAATAGCCCGGGTAATACCCCCCTTAGTTAGCAGCTATCTAGTAACTTTCCACGGCACATTCTTACTACATTGCGGGAATAGTGATTTTTGGAGTGATCATTTTTTCTTTTCGCTCCGATGAACAAGAAAAAGACATAAAGTCTATTGATTCTTGAGTTTGAAAGGGGTCCCAGTATCCATGTCTTTCTTCTCGAAGTTTTCTGTCGAGCACAAGATACAGTCGGGATTCGGTCTCATAAGTATTCTCTGCCTGATCTTAAGCGGCCTTTCGCTTATTACGCTGTCTCGGGTCAACAGCTCGACAGTCGATATAGATACGCGTTGGATGCCGAGTGTCCGAATCCTTGGGGATATTCGAAATCAGACAGCCACCATGCAGCGTGCCGTTTTGAACTACGCGCTCTGCAGTACGAGTGAGTGCCAGCAGAAGTACAGCTCTCTTTTTCAAGGCGCCACAAGCCAATTTGCCACTCTTCGGCGCTCATATGAGCCATTGATCTCAGATGAAGAGGAAAGGCAAATCGCTTCGGAACTCGATGCTGACGTAGCAAATTACGAGTCGAGGGGTAAGCATGCAATGGAGCTGGCAGCTTCCGGGCAAAAGGAGGCAACAGCAGATTTCATCCAGGGTGACCTAAGCCTTGCTTACGAAAAAATCCGGGATGTACTAGGCCGTGATGTCACCTGGAACAAAGATGGCGCAGATAAAGCCACGCGTGCGGCCGAGAGTGATTATAGCTCTGCACGCATGGTGCTGATTATCGCGATGTTTGCTGTCCTCGCCTTGAGTCTTATTTCCGGACGATTCGTCGCTCGCTTGATTGCCACGCCGATTGTGGAAGCCTCAAGGTTGATCGAGCGAGTTGCTCAAAAGGATCTGACACAGACGATGGAAGTCCGGTCCGAAGACGAAGTGGGAAAGATGGCCACCGCCCTCAATTCCATGATTGTCAGCTTCAGGGAGATGTTGCAACACATCCTCTCCGATGCAGAATTGCTGAATCAATCCACGATGCAAATCTCGGCGGCTGCAAATCAAACGTCACATGCCTCGCACGAACAATCCGAGCACGTGCAACAGGTGGCAGCGGCAAGCCAGGAAATGGTTGTGGTCATCAACGAAATTTCTCAGAACACCGAAAAAGCGGCGATTGCAAGTCGCGACTCGGCACAGAGCGCACAGAACGGCGGCTCCGTGGTCCTCGAGGCTGTTAGCAGTATGGAACACATCTCGAAGTCCAATACCGCCATCGTTACCAAGATGAAAAGCCTGGGCGAAAGTTCTCAACAGATCGGCAAGGTTGTTTCGGTCATTCAGGAGATTGCTGACCAGACGAACCTGTTGGCACTCAACGCCGCCATCGAATCGGCCCGTGCTGGAGAACACGGTAGAGGCTTTGCCGTAGTCGCTGGTGAAGTTCGGCGGTTGGCGGAGCGCACGAGAAAATCTACTGAAGAAATCTCCAAGATCATCTCGACAATTCAGGCTGAGACCAAGGAAGCGCTGTCCGTAACCGAAGACGGTAAAGAGATGGTCACGCAGGGATTAGAAAAAGCTCAGGAAGCTGGCAAGGCCCTCGACTCCATCATCTCGACGGCAAACGCTTCCGAGCAGATGGTTACGCTTGTCGCTACGGCAGCCAACGAACAGACATCCGCAAGTCTGGAAGTAAGCCAAAGCATGGAAAAGATCGCGAAGATGATCGAGCAGGCCTCCAGCGCTGCAGACCAGACAGCGCAATCCTGCAAAGATCTGACACAGTTGGCCACCAATCTGGAATCAGCGGTAAGTCAGTTCCGGTTGAAGGAAGGATCTGCACTCAGCAATCGGACAGCCCTCACGTATCCCGGTTAGTTCCCTAATGAGTTTTCACCTTTGCCGGGTAAATATGCCCGGCAGGGTGAAGCCTCGATGGAACAAGATCTTCAGAGACAGCAACAAAATCTCCTCACTGCAGCCATCCTTTTCCTCCTTCCTTTCTTTTCGCTCATTGCTCCGGAATATTCCCGCATAGACATACACTTGCCAGGAGTGGTAAGGTACGGCTTTCCTTCGTCCCCAGCAAACCACCGATGGGCTTGCCGGAATCCTGACCTTGACGAAACGACGCCAAAGCCTTTGCCGACGTTTTGCTCTTTAGTAACTATTACAGGTACTTAGTGGAAAAACACCTCTGGCAAGTTATTCGAGATTTCATAGGTGTCATGCCCTCTCCCTCTTCGGTAACTCAGGCAAATTACTAATTTTGGGATTTTCCCAAAATAGACAAGAAACTAAGACAGTTACTATTTTTCTATTATCAATATCCTCTTTGTTCCGATAAAGTCGCTGAACAGCCAACATTTAAAATTATTGAAAGGGGCCCCCGCTCACATGTCTCGTTTGGCAGATCTCTCAGTCGAACGCAAGATTCAATTGGGATTTGGACTCTCCAGCCTTCTTTGTCTGGCAATCAGTTGCATTTCACTTCTGAGTCTCTCCCGAGTTAATGGTTCAACAGTCGATATCGATACCAGTTGGATGCCCAGTGTTCGCACCCTTGGCGAAATGCGTTATCAAACGGCAACCATGCATCGCGCAGTGTTGAACTATGTTCTATGCGACACCTCTGATTGCCAACAGCGGTATAGCCAATTATTCGATCAAGCCAAAAGCCAATACCAGAGTTCACGGCGGGCTTACGACGCAATGATCACCAGCAGCGAAGAAAAACAACTAGCGACACAGCTGGATGAAAACATCACGACATACACTCCTTTGGCTCAACAAGCAATGTCTCTCGCAGGCTCCGGGCAGAAGGAAGAGGCAGGAAGCTTCTTACGTAACAACGTCAAGGGTCCATTTGAAGCCATACGTGACACCCTTGAACGCGATATCGCTCTCAACAATGCCGGAGCCGATAAAGCAGCGAAGGATGCTGACGGAACCTATCGTTCGGCACGTATGCTGATCATCATCACTCTCATCGTTGCACTCGGCCTCAGCGTTCTTGTAGGACGCATCATCGCCCGGATGATCGCCGGCCCACTCCTGGAGGCAGCAGATCTACTGGAACACGTTGCACAAAAAGATCTGACCAAAACACTAGAGGTGCACTCTCAGGATGAAGTTGGGAGAATGGCCAGTTCTCTGAACACCATGATCCTGGCACTTCGTGAGATGATGCGCAAAATTCTCTCCGAAACGGAAGCGCTCAATCAGGCAACAACTCAGATCTCAGCGGCAGCAAGCCAGACCTCCGATGCTGCCCGGGAACAATCGGAACATGTTCAGCAGGTAGCTGCTGCCAGCCAGGAAATGGCGTCTGTTATCTCAGAAATCTCTCACAATACTGAGAAGGCCGCGATTGCCAGCCAGGAATCTGCGAAGAATGCCCAGGATGGTGGATCCGTTGTTCATGACGCAGTCAATAAGATGGAGCACATTTCGAAATCCAATGCCGAGATCGTAACGATGATGGAACGTCTCGGAAACAGCTCCGCACAGATTGGGAAGGTTGTCTCCGTCATTCAGGAGATTGCCGATCAGACCAACCTGTTGGCACTTAACGCCGCAATTGAATCTGCCCGTGCAGGAGAACACGGTAGAGGCTTTGCTGTCGTCGCCGGAGAGGTCCGGCGCCTGGCAGAGCGAACCCGTAAATCTACAGAGGAGATTTCGGAAATCATTACCGCCATTCAGACGGAAACTAAAGATGCACGAAAAGTTACAGAAAATGGCAAGGAGATGGTAACGCAAGGATTGGAAAGAGCACGGGAAGCAGGCGATGCGCTCAAATCCATCATTACGGCCGCTCATTCTTCAGAAGAGATGGTTGCTTTGGTTGCCACGGCAGCGACAGAACAGACTTCCGCCAGCCAGGAGGTTAGCCAGAGCATGGAAAAGATAGCGCAGATGATCGAGGAGGCATCCAGTGCTGCAGATCAGACGGCCCAAACCTGCAAAGAACTTGCATCGCTCGCAGGGAATTTAGAGCAGGCCGTTAGTGAATTCAAGCTGGATGAGGGTTCGGCAATTAGTAAGCGCTCAAAATTTGCCTTTGCAAGTTGATCCTTACTTGCATGTTTTCGGCTCCTTCGTATAACCCACGAAGGAGCCTTTTTTATTACTTCACATCCGGAGCGGGATAATAAGGCAGTTTTGGATTCTTCTCGTTCGCACGCTTAACAGTAACGTCTTCGAAGAGAAGCGCCGGAGCCAAAACTGTCGTAGGAACCTCGTGCATGTAGTTGGCGATAAATGGCTCTTTTCCCGCAGCTACAATTTCAGACCGCAGGCTTCGATGATCCAAATCCTCCAGCATCGCACCTCTGACCAGCTCTCTCTTTCCATCGGGAGTTATGCGGTACAACAGTCGCGGCGTGAGCTCCGCTCCCATCGTTTCAACATAAAAGACATCCTTGAGATCCCGGTCTTTAGCGAGGTTCAGTAGCTTCCGATTCAGTTCCTCTTGAGAGCTACCATCCGAGGCCTTCACTTCCAACACACCTGCAAAAGGACGTGCGGGACCGCCAAAGATAGCGCGGCCATGTCCATTCGACTGAGGAAAGTCGCGTACCGGCTCCCGACCAATCAGATAATTTTGCAGCTTTCCATGGACCACAACAGGCACGCTCTGAGCTGGGACACCTTCATCATCCACCGCATAGGCACCGATCAGGCCTTGAGATCCAACAAACTTCTTATTGGGATCATCGATGACGTCCAGGAAATCGGGCAGAACACGAGAATGATAGCTGGAAGCATATGGCCCTCTCGTCCGGGCCTCAGTACCCAACTCAGGTCTTACCGCCACAATTGCCGGAGATACTAGAGCATCGACCACATCGGCAGCTGCATCGTTGGAAAACAGAACAGGTCCGTGGTACTCCTCTTCCACCAGAGGAGCGTGCCGTAATTCATCGAGAGTGGACAGCAGGCCGACTACGTGCTTTTTGAAAGTATCCGGAGAATCGATCTGGCTCAACGCCGTACCATGTGAGCCATAGGAGCGTTCCAGACGCATGCCATCGGAGGCCTGCATCATAAGAGCCAAGCCCTCTGCAAAGTAGGGCTGATTCCTACGAACAATTGTTCCTTCGCTGTTGACAAGGTAGCGGGTTGCAACCCGGGCGACAAAGTTAGCAGAAGATAGTTGAATATCATTCGCAACCGATTTTGCTTCCTGAGCCGTGCTATACACTCCGGAGGCTTCTGCCACACGATTACTCCACTCATCTTCATTCAAATCCAGATGCTGTGGTGATTCAAGGACGACCGTAGGCTTTTCTCGAGAGAAGTCATCTGCCTGAGGCGGAGTTTGGACTTGCTTCAACGCTGCCTGCTTTTGTGTAAAAGCATGAAGGGCAGCTTTATAGGCTGTGTCTGTGGCTGACCACAGGGCAGAACGAAGAGCTATGGGGTCGCTGTCAATGGTGGTGAACTGTACAGACCCATCACCGCGCGGGCTGGAGTTATCTATTTTGTAGTCGCCAACCAGAACTGTCACGCGAGCAACACGTTGATGACTCCTTCTCGATCCAAGAGGTGCACCATAGTTTGCGCGGGTTTCAAACTCGTCGACATCTTCAATACGGTACTGAATGAAGAAGGGCTTCTGGAAGTTTTCAAATTGTAACTTCTTCTGACTTCTATCCAGTTCCTGTAGCATCGCCTTCAAGACTGGATCCTGTTCCGCATCTGCACGAGTGGCCGCCAATGCACATACAGAAGAGAGAGAAAGGGTCGTTGCTAGAAATGCACACGCTATACGCAAAGGAAACATTATTTTTCTCCCTTTTCGTCTGAACCAGGAATCGGCAGAATTGGCGGACGAGAAGTCCCCTGTGGCTGACGCTGTGTTTCGATTTCCGTAACCAGCATCGCTGGCGCAACAGCGGAGACAGGAATGCTGCCCGACTCTGCTCCGCACTCTCCGTTGAATACGGTTCGTTCCGTCCCGCTAGCAACGATGCGATTCAGCGCTGCCTGCGGTGTTCCCACAATACTCACGCCCCTGACAAGTTCGTCCGGACGGCCATCGACATACACCCGATACACAATCAGAGGAGTCACTTGAAAGGCCTGAGGCATATTGCGAGTCGTGACAGCAAACCCGGAAGAGATATCTTCAAAGAAGAGGCCATACGGTTTCCCTTGCTTCTTCGCCTCCTCGATCAGCATCTTGCGCAGCTCTGCATCCTGAACGGTCTTTGAAGACGTCACAACCAGATTTCCCTGACGTCCTACCGGCATCTTTCCGGTCTCAGCGCGTCCGTGTCCGTTTGAGTTCCCGAATCCATTAATCGGTAAGCGAGACATCAAAAAGGTTTTCAAAATCCCAGATTGAATCAGTTCTACTTTCTGGGCCTTTTGACCCTCGTCGTCGAATCGGTAATAGCCATTTAGGTAGGTCTTTCCGAATGTCTCCAGTGTTGGATCGTCGGCAACAGATAGGAATCCAGGAAGGATGGATTTATTCAGATCCTTTGTAAAGGTCTGTCCTTCTTCGTCGCCACGTTGACGCTGGCCCTCCAGCCGATGACCTAGCACCTCATGAAAGAACACAGCCGCGGCACGTCCGGAGAGAATTGCAGGGCCATTAAACGGTTCCGTAACCGGAGCCTTTCGCAACTGCTCCAGATTGGTCGCCATCTTCCGGATTTCTGCTTCCATCTCGGCAGCACTGGGCAATTGGTCTACCTTTTCCGCCTCGAATGTATTTGCCAGGAAAAGGTCCATGCCATCCTCGGCCCTGGTGGTGGCAAATACCACGACCCTTGCACGAGGCTGCGAGGTGACGATTTTCGATCCTTCGGAGGATACAAAATAGTTCGTCTCCGTCTGTGCACTCATCGCAACAAGGTTCATGTAGATGTCAGGAAACCCCCGAAATACGGCAGATAGGTTTCGAATCCGGTTTTCCCACGCAGCCTTATCCAAGGCCGGAGGAGGCACCGGTTGCTGTACCGATACTTCAGGAGCCTCTTTGGAGAAATCCGGCGACTGGTCCTCTTCCTTTGCCCGGATCTGAGTCTCGGTTTTCACCCTCAGGTAGCTCTCCAGAGCCGTCCCGTATCCATTGTTAGTAGCCCACCATAAGGAACGTTCTATAGCTGGCCGATCTTCTGTTAACGGGAGCGCTACAGTGTTGAGCGCCGAACCGCGGTGCCTGCCATGAGTGTTGTCCAGCTTCGGATCGCCGACGCGTACCTGAACATCCGCTACTCGCCGATGACCTTGTTGCGAAGACACTAAAGCTCCGAATTGAGCTGTCATGGAAACAGAATGCAGATCGCTAACCGAATAGCTCAGGAAGTAAGGGGGCTGCTGTTCCGCTCCTCCCTTTCCAAGGCTCGAGGAAGCACGCTGCAATTCTGCGGTCAGAGCGTCTAAAAGAACTGGAGAGGAGGACTGAGAAGGATTCGGTTTGGCAGCATGTGCAGTCGGCGCCAGCAGAGACCACACCAGCAGCGCTCCTGCAAAAGATCGTAAAGTAGTAGCAATCATTGAAAGGGATGACACCTCAACCACATGGCGACTTTGGATTCTCTTCATCCGAAATGACCGGCATTGGGAGAGTTCTCATTATCAGAAGGTAGAAAATCGCTGACCTTGCACAGCAGTTCTGTTGACGCCAACCCCGGAGCAAATGCTGTATATAAGCCAGGGGTGGAAAGAAACACGATCTTTCCCGGCATTTAATGGTTAAATTCCGAGTGTAGCGGAAAACCCTATCGGATCAAACAAAGTGAGGCGAAGATGTTTTCTCTTTCTTCCCGTTTGGGCTGGAAGTCCCTAATACTGCTAGGCGTTGTGTTTCTTTCCGGGGCGCTGCTGCTCCATGCGACCTCCAGAAACCAAAGTTCCTTGTTGCTGCCCGTTCAAAATGCCTTTGAGAGCAGTGCCAACCAGCCGCAAAGCATCGAGTCTTCTTCCGATAGCACTCAAGTCAAAGCTGCCTATTCACTGCCCCCGGACAAACTGGAAAAGGCAATCCAGCTGAGCCGGATACGCAATATCATGCACTTCGCTACCGCGCTATGGAGCATTGCCGTCCTCTGGCTCTTGTTGCGTTTTCGGTGCAGCGCTGCTTTATCCAACTGGGCTGCGCGGCGTACCTCACGATATTGGGTTCAGGGGCTGCTCTTTCTTCCCCTATTCCTGTTGATCTTGACGTTGACAGACCTGCCGTTTGAGCTCTATCAGCATCATGTCTCATTGGCCTACGGACTCTCTGTTCAGCGCTGGGCAAGCTGGTTCGGAGATTGGGGAAAGTCCCTGGTGCTCTCCATGGTCTTCGGAACTCTCCTGCTAATGCTGCTTATGTTGATCGTAAGGAAATCCCCGCGCCGGTATTGGGTGTGGTTTTGGGGAGCCAGCCTTCCTTTGATGGTATTTATTATTTTCGCGTGGCCGGTTTTCATCGAACCGCTATTTAATCATTTCGAGCCTTTGTCCAAAGCAGACCCCGCACTCGTACAGAAGCTTGAACAGGTCGTCGCACGTACCGGAACCCAGATTCCTCCCGAGCGAATGTTCCTTATGAAAGCTAGCGAAAAGACCACGGGACTAAACGCCTACGTTACCGGCCTTGGCCAAACGAAACGAGTGGTCGTTTGGGATACTACTATCCAGAAGCTTCCTACAGACGATGTTCTCTTCATCTTTGGACATGAAAGCGGCCATTATGTGCTTCACCATATCTGGAGAGGAATCGCCGCAACTGCGATCTTTCTCTTCTTTCTCTTCCTGGTTGGCGCCCATCTTGTCGACAAGCTGATCGACAAACGAGGCAAGGCCTGGAAAATCGAGACAAAGACCAGTTGGGCTGCAGTCCCGATGTTTCTGTTTGTTGTAACTGCACTAAGCTTTCTCTCGGAACCTCTTCTGAATGGCTTCAGCCGGACACAGGAGCATGCAGCAGATATTTATGGGCAAGAAGCTATCCACGGCATCGTTGCGAATCCGCAGCAGACTGCAGTGCATTCCTTCCAGGCTTTGGGAGAAGCATATCTGGATGATCCGAATCCGAGTCCATGGATTGAGTTCTGGATCTTTGGTCATCCTTCGGTGAAGAGCAGAGTTGCCTTTGCTGCGACATACAATCCATGGCAACCGGGGAAGAGTCCGAAGTACTTCAAGAACAAATAGCAGGCCTGGTTGTTCCCTAGGGGGTATTATTGTTAGCTAAATACCCGTTATACCTCTGGGAGAAAGCCTAATATGCCCAAAATTCTGTGCTTAGTTTGCATTGCTTTGATTCTTGTTGACGCACAAGCACAAAGGAAAGAAACAACTGTAGCGGCTTCCCCCAAAACAGCATCGATGCAACAGATGCCCGATCCCGCGGCCATTGATCGCTCCGCAGATCCGTGCACAAATTTTTACCAATATGCGTGCGGAGGCTGGCTCGCACGAAATCCTGTCCCCGCAGATGAGAGTCGCTGGCGGCGATTCAATGAAGTTGCGGACCGAAACACTACGCTTCTCTATTCGCTCCTTCAACGCGCAGCTAGAGATCCAAAAACCCCGTTACAGGTCAAATATGGAAACTACTTTGCGGCCTGCATGAATCCCTCTGTAGCAAATGCACTTGGCATCTCTGCTATGAAACCGCTCCTGAACATTATCGATGGCCTGCATTCGAAAAAGGACCTGGGAGCGTTGCTTGGCCGTCTCGACTACGAAGAGGGACAGCAGTTATTTTTTGATTTCGATGTTTGGGCCGATCTCCACAATGCAAAGCAAGAATCGGTAAATCTGGAAGAGGGGACCTTCTCCCTGCATTCACGTAACGATTATCTAAGCAACAATCAGGAAGCGATAAATATCCGCAATCAGTACCTCGCTCATTTGCAACGCATGTTTCTGCTCATGGGTGACACTAAGGAACAGGCGGCAAAAGAAGCTGGAGACACTCTGTCGCTAGAAACCAGTCTTGCCCAGGCGACGGTTGAGGACAATGATCCGGCAAAGAGTGATCACCGAATGTCGATTCCGGAGCTACAAAATCTCACCCCCGATTTCGATTGGAAAGCTTATCTGCAAAATATTCACCAAAGCACTCTTACTACAGTGAATGTTTCCAATCTGGATTTCTATCGGGCATTCAATCAGATTATCCGGAGCTCCGATATACAAGCTCTTCGCAGTTACATGCGTTTGCTGGTAGTCGAACGATACGCCCGGTTTATGGGTGATGCTTTTCGCTCCGAGCATTCTTCCTTTTTTGGTTCTGTCCTGGAGGGACAAAATAAGCAAACTCCTCTTTGGAAGCAGTGCACAACCGCAACAGACATAGCTCTTATGGGTGCTGTTGGCCAAGACTGGGTACAAGAGAATTTTCCACCGAGCTCGAAGCGTTCCATGGAGCAAATGACAGAGGCACTTAGAAAGGCTTTACGCGAACAAATTGCATCTCTAGATTGGATGAGTCTCGAAACACGAAGGGAAGCAGAGGCCAAGCTCGATAAACTGCGAGTTCTGATCGGATACCCGGATCATTGGCAGGATTACAGCACACTCGAAATAAGCAGGGAAAACGCAGCCCAGAATCAAATTGCCGTGAACGCCCTTCACCGTCGGTTTACTCTCGATCAGATTGGAAAAGAGAGAAAGCCGGATCAATGGAGCTTGCCTCCAGACACAGTAAGTGCTTATACCTCATTTGCAGATAATACGAGCGTTTTTCCAGCAGGGATATTGCAGCCTCCTTTCTTTAGCGAATCGGCCGACATCGCGGCAAACTTCGGAGCCATTGGCTCGATTATCGGGCATGAGATGACTCATGGCTTCGACACTATCGGCAGCAAGTACGATGCTAAGGGGAATTTGCGCAATTGGTGGACTCCCGAGGATCGCAACCGCTTCAACGCAAATGCGCAATGCATAATAGACGAATATTCAAAGTTCACAATTGCGCCTGGAGTTCCGCAAGACGGCAAACGCACTGTCGGAGAAAACATCTCCGATAACGGAGGCTTGATCATCGCCTACAAAGCGTTGATGGCAACACTTGCCAAAGAAAAACATTCTGTTACGAACACAGATGAATTCTCAGCCGAGCAGCGTTTCTTCCTTGGGTTTGCTCAGATTCATTGTCAGAACCAGACAGAGCAGAATATTCGGGCTCTGGCCAAATCCGATCCGCACAGCGCGGATATTTGGCGTGTCAACGGAACAGTACAAAATATGCCTGAATTTGCCAGTGCCTTCCATTGCACAGTGGGAGCGCCGTTGAATCCCGCCAATGCCTGCCACATTTGGTAAACAATTCAGGCTTCGGTGCAGCTCAGAAACGGACATGCCCTGCTGCTACCTGCACCAATAAATACTTGAACAATGCGTCTCAATACCTAGTAGAGAGCGGAGGCGCTGATCCGGCAGTCAACACATTGATTACGGAATAGCGTCTCCAATTCATGTTGTGCTTCCTTCTTGATGCGCACGGCCTCACGATGCTGTCCGGCTTGATCTAGGATGCGAGAATAGGCAATTTCTCCGGCAAGATACTTGGGATTGTCCTTTCCCATTATTCTGTCAATGATGTCGAGACCTTTGCGCATATCTGCAAGGCCCGTGTCGTATTGACCTGCATGAGCATAAGCCTTTCCTAAAATCATGTATCCCCACCCTGTGTACATGTGTTCCTCTCCATGCTGATGTCGCCAGAGATACAGAGCGCGCTCGTAGTTGTAAATGGCCTCCTTCTTATCACCTCTTCCCTCATCCAGCCATCCCTGTTTTTCAGCGACTGAAGCAAAAAAGTCCTCGTCCATCGTTCCAGCTAGTGCTGCCTCCTGCAGAGCCCTAGACAAATAGTCAGGAATCTTATGCCGACGATTCTGGCTGAGTTCGAGTCCGGCTAAATTGGAATAGCAGCTGGCTAGCGAGGCATGGCGATTGAGCTGCTCGTATATTTCAATTGCCTTTTTCTCTACCTCTTCAGCATCCTGCATCTGTTCCATATCTCGATAAAGATCGGCGAAATTATCCAAAGCAATTGCATAGGCCTCGGCATATTTCGAATCTCGTGAAAGAACTTGGAGAGCATGTTCATAAGCGCTCTGAGCGAGCATCAAATCGCCTCGCCCTCGATAGGCAAAGCCTAGAGCTGTCCAGGCTTGCCCGACTTCAGCTTGATCGAGACTGTTCGAGTTAAGAAGTTTTGGAATCTCATCGATAACCCGGTTAAACTCCCCCTGCTGTGCCAGATGCAACGATTCGCGTAGTTGTTGGTGTGCATCTGCTTGTCCCCAAAGTCTCGTGTAGACAGAGATAACCGTGCATAAAAGAAGACAGGCATTCCTCATGGCCTATTGCTCCTTTGCAAACGATCTCTTTCAGGATTCGGAGAAAACGATGCCCTCGATCTTCTGCTGAGGGCACAACTAAGTGCTTATGTGCACTTACGCACGCTTAGTGAGTCCGGTTCCATTTAGCAATCTAAATAGAACTGAATTGCTCTCAATCATCGAAAGACAGCGTATACGCAGGCGTCCATTCATGGACAGTAAAGAAGGGTAAAAATCTGTAAAGGATTATGTAGCCCGGCCATATCACAGAACTTACTGGGGAACAGCTAAAGATATCCAGCTGCGAAGCATGAGCAGAACGATCATTCGGCCTTTTCCGGATGTTAGCAATTCGCGGAGGATTCCAGCTTGCAAGGAAGCTTCGCTAAATCTTCGAGAAATGCATTTAGTGGAGTTGCATAGCTGAGGTCCCTGGCAATCGCCTCGGGCTCCAGATCTTTTCCGAGTAATTCCAGCGTAATTTCAAAATCGGACAGCAGGCGAGCATCCATAGTCTTCAGAATCTCTCGCAAAGACGCCTGCGCATATACACCGCGAGAAGAGGCGTTTACAAGGATGGCAGGCTTTCCTGACAACTCGCCGCTGCCTACCACCCAATCAAGAGCGTTCTTTAGGACTCCAGGAATTCCGTGAGCATACTCAGGAGTAGAAAAGAGAACTACATCAGCTTCACGTATCGCCTCCCGAAAACGAGTAACAGGGCTGGACTCCGCAATCACAACCTCATCGTCCGGATTGAAAGGAGGAATCTGCTTCAATTCCTCCCATATCGCAAATTTCATTCGTGAAGGCGCCACTAGAGCGAGAGCACGTAATAAAGAAGTATTAGAGGACTGTGAGCGCAAACTTCCCGAGATGGCGAGGACATGCATAGGAGTTGGATGCTAAACCGTTTTCACGAACACTTTCCCTGGATAAACGAAAACCAAGAGCGACTTTTGTTGACGGAAACGCCACGCTGAAATTCTTCCCGGAGGATACACCGTTTATGAAAACGGTATAGCCGCATGCGATCAGATCACATGATCAGTCCTTCTCCGGCGATTCCTAGTCCAAAGGAATCCAATCGGCAGCACGGGCCTGTTCAATGATCGATGACACCAGAGGCCAAGCGACAGGCAGATATTTCCGCACCGGCTCCATGCGTTTATAAACCTGAGATTTACCTACTTTGTGCATGCGCCATGTTCCGCCTTGAGTCTGCCAATTATGCAGAAGCGGTTGTAACCGGTCCAAAGCATTAGCAAATTGCGACTCCGGAGTAGTGGCCGCTTCAAACTCCAACCACAAGGCCTTAAGTTCCGAGCCCTGTTCCTGCGGCAGCAGTCCGAAGATGCGCTCGGCAGCGCGAAGCTCCCTCTCTTCCTTGTCCTGATACCCGACGGTGTCATATGCGAAAGTATCCCCCGCATCAATCTCCACCAGATCATGAACCAGGAGCATACGGATCACTCTATTCGTATCGATGGCTTCGGAAGCATACTCCGAAAGTAGAGATGCCATGATGGCTATATGCCAGGAGTGCTCTGCAGAGTTCTCTCTACGCGAGCCGTTCATCAAAAGTGTCTGACGAAGAATACTCTTGAGCTTATCTATCTCAAGAAGAAACGCGAGCTGTTGTTCAAAACGAGACTTCATCTCTTCCAGTGTATGACTTCGCTTGCTCTTGCGTCAGCCAATTTGGGCAGACCGCTTCAGCCATAAAAGAAATTCATTTTTTTTGCGCTTGCTGTCGATCCTGGCAGCTCGAGTTCGATATAAGTTTGTACAGCTTCTGGCACGATATCGGACAAACCGGCAAAATGCTTTGACTAAAGATTTATGCCTTTCGTAACGTTCGTCGTGCACGATTCTGTTTTGAATCATTCATTCCCCGAAGGAGGAGCTATGCAGGTAAATCCGTATTTGAACTTCGATGGCCGGTGTGAAGAGGCCTTCAAGTTTTACGAACAGTGTCTCGGCGGAAAGGTCGAGTGCATTCTCAGATATAGCGAGACGCCGATGGCAGAACAAATCTCGCCGGAATGGAAGAACAAGGTTATTCACTCATCCCTCAAGGTGGGAGATCAAGTAAAACTCATGGGCACAGATTGCCCGCCGGAACATTTTCAAAAGGCGCAAGGAATCTCTGTCACGTTGGGAATTAAGGATCTGAAGGATGCAGAACGCATCTTTCAAGCGCTTTCAGAAGATGCAAATATCACAATGCCCTTTCAGAAGACATTTTGGAGCGTTGGATTCGGCATGCTTGTCGATCGCTACGGCACACCATGGATGGTGAACTGCGAAGAACGGCCAGCCTAGGACATTTCTCACATAGGTACGCACAGTTTCCTTCGTTGGAAAGTTGCCAAAGCTTTTGCACCTTTCACACCTCCCTTCCCTGCATCGGCTCAGAATCATCAAAATGCAGGGAAGGCTGTGATTCATAGAATTAATCACACATTTTCAAGTTATGTAACTGTAACTTCTCCCTCACAAAACCGAAACAGTCGGGAGGTATGTTCGCTGCGAGCAAAGGTTCTACCCCAAATCTTCCCCTGAGGTTTTGCTTCCATGACTACAGATCGTCGTACCTTCCTTCAGCTCCTGAGCAGCGGAGCGCTAGCCTCCCTTTTTCCAGCAAGCATTAGCCGCGCGCTAGAAATTCCGGCGCATCATCGTACGGGAACAATTGCTGATGTAGAGCACGTCATCATCCTGATGCAGGAGAACCGTTCCTTCGACCACTACTTTGGCATGCTTAAAGGTGTGCGGGGATTCGGAGACCCTCGTGCGATCAAGCTTCCTTCCGGAGATCCCGTCTGGTACCAGCCCCAGGGTGGAGGCTATGTTCTGCCTTTTCATCCATCCGCACCCGACCTTGGACTTCAATTTCTGGAAGACCTCGCTCACGATTGGGCAACCACACATGGAGCGTGGAACAACGGTAACTACGATCAGTGGATTCCCAACAAAGGCCCGGTCGCCATGGCGCATCTCACGAGAAAGGACATCCCCTTTCATTACGCTTTGGCTGATGCCTTCACAATCTGCGACGCCTATTACTGCTCATTGATGGGTCCCACAGATCCTAATCGCTATCACATGTGGACAGGGTGGGTAGGCAACGATGGACAAGGTGGCGGTCCGGTAGTCGACAATGCTGAGGCAGGCTACGATTGGTCAACCTTTCCCGAGCGCCTACAGAAGGCTGGCATCTCCTGGAAGATCTATCAGGACATCGGTACCGGACTCGACGCGAATGGCTCGTGGGGATGGACGCAAGATCCTTATATCGGCAACTATGGGGACACTTCGTTACTCTACTTCCATAACTATCAGAATGCGCAGCCTGGCTCTCCACTCTACGAGCAGGCAAAGACAGGCACAGATGTAAAAACCTCCGGCTCCCTCTTTGACATCCTCCGTCAGGACGTTGCAGCTAACCGTCTGCCACAGGTCTCGTGGATTGTCGCTCCGGAAGCCTATTCCGAACATCCCAATTGGCCTGCTAATTACGGTGCCTGGTATGTCTCGCAGGTTCTCGATATCTTGACATCGAAGCCGGAGACCTGGAGCAAGACCGTGCTTTTTCTCACCTATGACGAAAACGACGGCTTCTTCGATCACATGGTGCCTCCCACACCGCCACAGTCAAGGACGGAGGGTTTGTCGACAATCGATACCACCAATGAGATCTTTCCCGGAAATTCTTCTTACGAACGTGGGCCTTACGGTTTAGGAGTGCGTGTACCGATGCTTGTTGTATCGCCTTGGAGCAAGGGAGGATGGGTAAACTCGCAGGTCTTCGATCACACCTCGTTGATTCAGTTCATCGAAAGACGTTTTGAGATCAACCATCCTGAACTCAAGGAAAAGAACATTACACCCTGGCGTCGAGCCGTTTGCGGTGACCTGACATCGGCACTTAATTTTGCGACACCCAACAATGCAAAGTTCTCTTTGCCCGGCACGTCAGCTTATCTCCCGCCCGATCATAATCGGCATCCGGACTACACCCCGGCACCTCCGTCCGAACAATCATTACCCGTACAGGAAGAAGGCATTCGTCCGGCACGTGCACTGCCTTACGAACTACACGTCTCCGGAAGCGCACATGTTTCAGATGGTACTTTTAGAATCCACTTTGGAAATGCAGGAAAAGTAGCAGTCGTATTCCAAGTACGCTCCGGCAATAGCTCCACTGGCCCATGGACCTATACTGTCGGACCTCGCAGTGAGGTCTCGGATAACTGGAATGTTGCCGTCAATGGCGTATCGACTTATGACTTGTCAGTCTATGGCCCAAATGGCTTTTTCCGAGCTTTCCAGGGAAGCATCGCGGGTAAAGACAAATCTGCGGTAGAAGTTCAAACCAAATACGAAAGCGAGTGCGAAGGAATTGCGTTGCACATCCATAATCGAGGCATAGCAATCAGCAGTCTGGAAATTCTGAACGTCTACAGCGGAAAAGCAATCGCAATTTCTCTACGACCAGGAGAGAAGACCGTGAAGAGGTGGGAACTGAAGCACTCCTTCGGATGGTACGACTTTGTTATAAAGGATGACGCTGATTCTAGTTTTCAGCGACAACTCGCTGGACACATCGAAACCGGTTGTGACAGCATGACCGATCCCGCAATCGGTATGACGTCAAAAGAGTAAGAGCGATTCATGACAGATGCTGGTGGCTCTGGTGCTAAGTTCAAATGAACAGGGCTATGAGCCACCTTAAGCTTTATTCTTCGTCAGAAGAACATGCCTTGTCTCCCTTGGAGATGGGAGAGGCCGTGTAGGTTGTCGGCCATCGAAATACACCTCCCTCAGACAGTTGCAAAACATCTTCATTCCATGCAAGCTGATAGCCATGCCGGAGCTGCCGGATATCGCCGCCTACATCAGCGCGCTCGAACCACGGATCGTGGGTAAGCCGCTCATCCATGTTCGTATCGCCAGCGCATTTCTACTTCGCACCGCACAACCACCGGCGCAAGCACTGGAAGGCCACTTAGTACGGGAATTACGACGAGTAGGCAAACGTATTGCAATCGGAATGGATAACGACCTTTGGGCTGTGTTCCATCTGATGATTGCCGGGCGGCTACACTGGAAGCCGCCGGAGGTAAGGCTTGCCGGGAAGAATGCTCTTGCCGCCCTCGACTTCCCGAATGGCTCTCTTCTACTCACAGAAGCAGGTTCCAAGCGGCGCGCTGCTTTGCATATTCTCAGCGGAGAAGAAGGGCTGCATTCCATTGATCCCGGCGGTATCGATGTATTCACAAGCGATCTCGAGACTTTCCGGAGTGTACTTACAAGCGAAAACCGCACTCTCAAGCGTGCCCTTACCGATCCGCGTCTATTGAGCGGTATTGGAAATGCATATTCCGACGAGATCTTGCATGCCGCTCAATTATCACCCATTACCTTGACACGTAAGCTTGGGCAGGAAGAATGGAAACGCCTCTTTACGGCGACGAAAGAAACTCTTGAGCTTTGGATCAACCGTCTGAGAACAGAGGCCGAAGCAGATTTTCCTGAGAAGGTCACCGCCTTCCGGAAGGACATGGCAGTTCACGGCCGCTATGGAGAACTGTGCCCACGATGTGGAGAGAAAATCCAGCGGATTCGCTACGCAGACAACGAAACAAACTACTGCGCAAAATGTCAGACAGAGGGAAAGCTTCTGGCAGACCGCGGTCTGTCGAGACTACTGGGAGCAGACTGGCCAAAAACTCTGGACGAATTGGAAACGCTTAAGCGACGCTGACCCGAATTACTGCAGGTATCCGAATTGATTCCCCTCTGTATATACCGGAATCTTATGAGCATGGGTTGCTACCTTGAGGACGCATGTAGAACGATCCCCTTGAAAACGGCACATCCCTGCTGATTTCGCTCTAGAATCCTTGTATTGGAAAGCCTGCACCAAAGCGTAGTTGCGGAACCCGAGATGGCGAGGCAACGCTCTGTGAGCAGAATATCTTCCAACGAGGCAACTGCTTCATGAATATCGGGATCGATTTCGGAACAACCCGCATTGTGGTCGCAGCCTCCGACCGAGGCAACTTTCCACTCATCAACTTCGAAACGCCTGACGGCCAGCTTCGAGATTGGTTTCCTCCCGTGGTTGCGGTTAAGGGAAGCGCCCATTTGTATGGATGGGAAGCACTTGCAGTTCAGGACGACGAAGGCTGGACTCTGTTGCGTTCGCTTAAACGCTTCCTCCGCGATGCCGGTCCGAATACAGAGCTGCAGCTCGACGGACAATCTATTCCGTTGCGCATCCTGCTGGCGGAAATGATGTGTGCACTATTTACCCAGCTGATGGAACACTCCAACCTGGGTGCGACCCGTGCCGATCAGTTGAAAGTGATGCTGGGCGTACCCGCCAATGCGAATAGCAATCAGCGATTCCTTACCGAAGAGGCTGCACGAGCTGCTGGTTTCGAAGTTCTTGGCTTGCTGAATGAGCCTTCGGCTGCAGCAATCGAATTTGCTTACCGTAACAGTGCAGAACGAAAGACCCGCTCAGGCACTGGATTGGTTGTTTACGACCTGGGAGGTGGCACCTTTGATGTCTCGTTAGTTGCGTTGGGAGATACGGAGCACACCGTTGTTGCGTCAGAGGGTATCCCCACTCTCGGAGGTGACGACTTCGATCAGATTCTAGCCGACCTTGCCTTGGAGTCCGCCGGGATTTCCGAAGATAGAAAGAAGTCGCTAACTGCTTATGAAAAGCACCACCTGATGGAGGAGTGCCGGGAGAAAAAGGAATCTCTCAATCCAAACACCCGCAAAGTGACAATCGATCTTGAGCGCGCAAATGCTAATTGGAAGGAAGTTTCTATTCCGGTAGATGTTTACTATGAACAGTGCAGACCACTCATCGAATCAACTCGCGAAGTGGTTGAGGACCTTCTGAAAAATCACTCGTCTCGCCCTCTCGATACTTTGTATGTCACGGGAGGAGGATCGGAACTCCCGCCGGTTGCGCGCATTTTGCGAGAGAACTTCGGAAGAAGAGTCCGGCGCTCCGCATACATGCGCTCTGCCAGCGCTATCGGCCTGGCGATTCGTGCCAGCGCCCATGCAGATAACCTTCATGAACAGTTCACGCAAAATTTCGGTCTCTGGCGAGAAAGCGATGGAGGAGGCACGATTATCTTCGATCTCATCTTTCCACGAGGAGCCAAGCTACCCGCACCAGGCGAGCCTTTGCTGCGCACAACGTATAGCTATCACCCGGCACATAATATCGGGCATTTCCGCTATCTTGAATGCAGCCATTTGAATCAACATGGGCAGCCCACGGGTGAAATCACCAATTGGGATGAGATTCATTTCCCCTTTGATCCGGACTTGCAGAATCATCCTGATCTCGCAAGCTATCCGGTGAACCGCTTTTCGGCGCCGAAGAACTTCCGCGCCCAGGAGACCTACACTTGCGATTCCAGCGGTAATCTGCTCGTAACCATTTCTACCGAAGCTACTGGATATACACGCGAATACCGGATCGGTCAGTGGGAGACTGCACGAAACGGCAGTTCTTCGAAGAAGAAATAAGTGATCACCGTTTGAGGAAATAGACACTTATCTGCCAGGAAAGATTTTCACCGCGAAGCACTTTGCAGCTGTATGTGATAGACCTGTGAAGAGGAGATCGCTTCACATCTTTTGATCCAATCAAGACCTGTGAAGCAATCCTTAGTTGCTCATGAGGAGCTTCGCAGCATGGATTGTCTCTTTTGCAAGATCGTCTCCGGCACGATCCCTTCGACCAAGGTCTATGAAGACGACCTTGCCTATGCCTTTGCCGACATTGATCCGAAGGCGCCGGTGCATGTTCTGGTGGTGCCTAAGAAACATCTGGCAGCACTCAGCGCATCCGGTCCGGACGACAAACAGCTCATCGGTCATCTTCATTGGGTAGCCAACACTATTGCCGAACAGAAAAATTTGGCAAAGGGCTATCGAACGGTGATTAACACCGGTGCGGATGGAGGACAGACCGTTTCGCACCTGCACGTGCACCTGTTAGGTGGACGTGCCATGCACTGGCCTCCCGGCTAAACAAGACTTAGAAGCATTGAGTTTAGAAAACTAATGGAAACTCTACTCCCCAGCACACAGCAACCCTGCGTGCTGGGAACATTGAGCTCTTTGCCCTGCACAACCTAAAAAATTGTTTAGGATCCAGTTTCCTTCGACAGAAGGCTACATCCGTTGCCATTCTGCGGCACTTCCCACTTACATATCTGGAGCGAGTTAGATAAGTGAGAAAGCCCACATGGATGCACTCAACCGGAAACCGGCTGGTATTCCAACTCTTCTTCCTCTTCCATACCGTAACGTCGTAGCAAGTTAGGTAAGTTTTGAGAGAAGGCAGATCTTGGCATCACGGTGTCGCAGCCAGCTTCGACGGCCTTCATCTTCAGATCACCTTGAAGATGAGAGAGGAAGCCAATTACTGAGGTACCGCGCTTCAGCTTTGCCTTGATCTTAGGAATAAGTGTCAGCGGTTTCGCATTCGTATTGTTCAAATCGAAAACAATCAGCGCAGGCTTTTCTTCCTCGGGCGATGTGGTCAACTTGGCAATCGATTCTTTGTCGTTTTTGACAAAGCTCACCTTGACGCCCAGCTTTCTCGCCGTCTCCTGAATCTTCGCCAAGAAGAAAAGATCTTCGATAAAGCAATAGATTCTGGTCGGAGCATCCGCACGCACTGCCGCAGGTTGTGCTGGTAAAGGTTCGGCATAAAAGGAACCGTTGCCATTTCCACCATTGTTGTGCAGTTGGATTGTAGAAGGAGGAGCATCAGCAATATTGCCATTCGCTATGCGATAGCTATGATCCATCGGACCGACAAAGACCTGTGGTCGCCGCTGCTTATTCTTCCGACGATTCCCTTGGCCGTTTCCAGCTTGGGGACCGCCATTATTTTTGGAGAAGAATTTCGGAGACTGTTTCTTCTGGCGGTTAGAGGGTTTTTGCTGTTGCATCGAGGGCTGTCCATTCGCTTGAGCATTGGGCTGCCCGTTATTCTTACCTTTGCGCCGGCGCCGCCTGCGGCGGTGCGCTTGCTGCTGCCCCTGGGAGGCAGGCCCCATCGGTGCTTGAGGCACCTGAGGCTGGTTTTGCTCTGTTGTCATGCTTGCACTTCCTGGTGCATACGGTCGTATTGCAGCTTCTTTCGAATGGCCAAGGAGGGAGACCTCATCACCTTGTTGTGACGGCCAGACTTCTTGTTGAAACACTTTTTGCAGTCTGAATTTGATTATTTAAAGTCATAGACTTACGGTTTGTTGGGGGCTTCTTCCTGCGATCTTTCGTTCCCGGCAGCAAACCACTATCTTGTTCACTTTCTTATTCCTTGCTTGTACCCATTCCATTTTTCTGGAATTGGCTCAAGATTCAAAGGAGCCTTATAGTACATCTGCTTTCGCCCGAGCTGAAGGACTCAGAACTTCGGACACAAATTCAGGAGCAGAACTCTTGATATATGACTCTCGAGATTCGCAGCGAGCACACACATTCTTCCAAACGCTTGGCATCAGCTGCTCGATAGGCAAATCTGATAGTACAAGGAACCAGAAATACTGGCAAGTCTTCTTCTCTTTCTGGCTTCAATTAATCCCAAAATAATAGATGCTTCTCAAAATGAAATGGAGCCCGCTTTTGTACACCAGCTGCTCGTTAAAATCTCGACACTCTGTACAGCAATCTTTGCCTCTCTCTAACCCTGTCCGATTTCGGGCATACTTTCTAGACGATGCCAAGGACCTTCAAGTTTTTTGAAGGCAAAGAATATTCCATGTTTTGGACACATCCTTTATAAATGCTCTCCCCTGTTCAAAACCAAGCACTTCAAAAAGATTGGGGACACAACATCTCTCTTGGTTCGATATGCAAATGCCGAATACCAATAACGGAAACTCTTCGCATGAACCATTCTTGATGCTTCCAAGCAGGAGCATTCGCATGCCGCAGAGCTTACAAAGACGGAACGTGCTTTATCTCACAAAACTACTCGTACAGCAGAGTATTCCACATCCAAACAAAGGAGAACTTTAGTTACAGCTACAAGTCAAATTGGGATAACTCGAAATAGTATCAATAACAGATACAATTACTTCTGTGCTCTCCAGCAGGGGACACCTACTTGGAGATGACTAGCTGATTGCATTGAAGCTGAAAATGTTAGGGAAATCGTCCGATCTATTTGTGGGATTCAGGTCTGTTTTCCGGGATGAGCTTTAAAGACTTCAGTCTTGATGGCAAAAGGCAAGAATCGTAATACCGCACTGAAGCATTCCGAGCTGCTGTTAGCTCTCCACAAACATGAGATGCGGCAAGCCGACAAAAGTGTTGAGAATTCTTGACTTGAGGAAAAGGGGTTTACGTTGCAATCGCTGATAGTCAGAAGAAACTTTCTGGCCTAAACGACTAGAGCCGCCCTCAGGCGGCCCTTATCTTCTTTCCTTTGGCTAGATGGCCATCACTGGCCTCCCATAAAGAGTGGTTCTTTTCTATCAGAACCTGAATCCTGGTCGGCTGAAGCTCTCTTTCGGCTTCGCTCTATATTGAGGATTCTCTCTGCACGGCTCATCTTGGCGAGCCTGTGCATCACTGGCACTATGACATATAGCAATCTGCGTGCCTTTTCAACATGTCAATAGAATCAACAAGATAGCATTCAAGCTCTTGGCCATTCTTCTGAATCTAATAGGAGGTTGAATGCCATACTTCATAAATCCATATTTTTGAAAATTGGAAAGCATACACAACTCCAAAATCTAGAACCAATTGACGCATGCCCCGAGATGGGGCAGTAAAAAATGTCGAAAGTCGCCTACTACCAGTTAAGCCATTTTAATGCTGGCACTTAGGACAGTAGTGGGTTCCCCGGCTGCCAATCAGAATTCTCTTAATGGGAGTCTCACAGGCGCGGCACGGCAGTCCAGTTCGCAGGTAGACACGGTGTTCGAGCTGGAAGAACCCCTTAGCTCCGTCCGCATCCACATAATCAGATACTGAAGAACCGCCAAGAGATATGGCTTCCTGTAGTACCTTCTGCAACGCCTTATGAAGCCGCTCCAACTCGGCGTGGGTCAGTTTGCCTGCGATTTTAGCCGGGCGAATTCCTGCCCGGAAGAGGCTTTCATCGGCATAGATATTGCCCACGCCATGAAGAAGCTTCTGATTCAGGAGTGCCGCCTTGATTGGCAACTTCCTGCCTTTAAAAAGCTTCAGGAAGTCTTCCGTGCTGATCGTAAGTGGTTCGCGACCAGGGCCTTGGAAGGGGGACTTTTTCGAATCCCGGCCATCGCCCAAATCCAGGAAGGAGAGCCGGCCAAAGCGGCGGGGATCGACAAAACGAAGCTCCCGCCCGGAGCTGAGATGCAGCACAGCATGGGTATGCAGAGGAACCGGAACCTCCGACGAAGCAACCAGAAGGCGGCCTGTCATCCCCAGGTGAACAATCCACTGAGCCCCTGGAGACTTCGATCGACCTTCCGCCAGGTCAAAGACGATGTGTTTTCCAATCCGGTAGACGCGAAGAATGCGCTTTCCGGTAAGCCCCGCAGCCATCTCTTCGGCTGAAGTCCGGAAGGATTCCTTCTTATTGCCAAGTTCTACAGACTTGATTCGTTCTCCCTGAATACGTTCGTTCACTCCGGCGGCGATAGTTTCTACTTCCGGCAGTTCGGGCATGGAGCTCCTATCTCATTTATTTTTTCACTGAAATAGATGGGCTGCGCTCCTGGAAGTATTCCCATTTTTCATATCTTTCCGGCTGTTGAGATCGCCAAATCCTTCCTTCTTCTTAATATGGTAGGACCCGAAGGTGAGAGCTCTATGGAGCCCCTAGTCGGTATATGATCAAAGATGTGACACCAGCGTGTGCGCTCTTCAAGGAATCGCCCGCCGCGCTCTCCCAGCAGAATCTGTTTTGAAGTTTTAGCTGTGAAGAGTGGACGTGTGTCAAGTTTCCAATCCGGACTTTAGATCAAAACATGCGTGCAAAGACAGCAGTAGTTTTGGGCGCCCAATGGGGCGATGAAGGTAAAGGCAAGATCGTAGACGTTCTTTCTGAGCGGTTCTCCGTTGTTGCCCGTTACGCTGGCGGCCACAACGCCGGACACACGGTTATCATTGGCGGACAGAAATTTGTCCTTCAACTGGTTCCTTGTGGCGTACTGCGGCCGGATTGCAAGGCCGTCATCGGCAACGGTGTCGTCCTCGACCCGCTTGCCTTTCTGAAAGAGGTCGGTCGCCTGCGCGAACTTGGCGTCAACATCGACCAACAACTTTTTGTATCCAACCGGGCACAGGTCATCCTTCCTTACCATCGGATGATTGAACTGGCAGCCGAAAGTGCACCCGGACGGAAGAAGATTGGCACCACCAGCCGTGGAATCGGACCAGCATATGAAGACAAGATGGCTCGCAGCGGTCTGCGCGTCACCGATCTTCTGAACCCTGGAATTCTGAAGAGTCATATCGAGAATGCCTGCGGCGAAAAGAATGCGATTGCCCATGCCCTCTTTGGCACCGATCCGCTGGATCCGGCCAAGATGTTCGAGGAATATGCGAAGGCCGCCGAGCAGGTTGCGCCATTTGTCACCGACACCTCCGTGCTTCTGAATACCACGATCCGGAAGGGTGGCAGTGTGATGTTTGAAGGGGCTCAGGGGACCATGCTGGATATCGATCATGGAACCTATCCTTTTGTGACCTCTTCTTCTGCAACTGCCGGTGGAGCTTCAACCGGGACAGGCGTTGGCCCGACCGCAATCGGAACAGTTATTGGCGTAACCAAGGCTTATGTCACCCGTGTAGGCGAAGGTCCGTTCCCGACAGAGATTCATGATGCTTCCGGCGACCTGCTTCGTGCCCGTGGACAGGAATATGGCGCTGTAACCGGCCGTCCCCGCCGTTGCGGCTGGCTGGATATGCCTCTGCTGCGGTATTCCAATCAGGTAAACGGTACGGAGTGGCTGGTTGTTACTAAGCTCGACGTTCTGGATGAATTGGATGAGATCCCGGTTTGCGTTGGTTATGAGATCAACGGAAAAGTTACGGATGTCGTTCCAGCCGATGTCCATGGACTCGAATCCATTAAGCCGCACTATACGAAGCTGAAGGGTTGGAAGCAATCCACCGAAGGCATTCGCGATTTCGATAAGCTACCGAAGCTTGCGCAGGAATACCTCCTCTTCCAGGAGAAGGAAAGCGGAGCACGCATCGGTATGGTTTCGACTGGTCCTGATCGCGAGCAGACGATGGTACTGCCAGACTTTGAAAAGGCACTTGCTAGCTTAAGTGCCTAGATCCCTGGGCTGGGCGAAGAAAAACTTCTTTGCCCAGTTCGTTCTTTCTTCCGGTATTGGAGTAGATAAATTCCTCCTGGCAATTTTTCTATCCAATAACATTGCTTCTCTCTGAATTACGTCCAATAGAGTTTTACGTTCGATTTTGAACTACAGCAAAAGCTGGATCCTGAAAGGGCAAGAATGCTCAGTTTTATCGTGAGAATGAAGTTCACTGATGAAGACCGTCCAAAAGTTACGGAGCTCCTCCGCGATTTAGGGGCAGCCTCCCGCCAGGAGCCCGGTTGCGTCAATTACCACACACATTTTGTGGAAGATGATCCCAGCATTGCGGTCATTTACGAGTGCTATCAGGACCATGCTGCTCTAGAAGTACATCGAGCATCTGAGCATTTCAAGAAATACGCCGTTGGCGGCCTTTATCAATTGATGCGCGAGCGTTCCGTGGAAAATCTGACGGTGGTTGCCTAGCAGCTTTCCGCTGTCGGCATCCACTACCTGCCCAAAGTCATAACCCACGAATTCCCCTTCAGCCATTTGACTGAGTCCTTTTAGGCATTCAACCTCAAATCCATGCTGCTCAGTGTTTCTTTTTGACGTAGAAACGCTACCGGGTCTACCATCCCTACACGCATGTCCTACAGAGGCCTGAAAGACGTTCGCTCACGGATGGCAGCAGCTCTTCTTCTGTTTGCCCTCCTGCTGGATACTCCGTGTCTTCATGCCAATGTGGTTTTGCCTCACAAGTTGGCACGGGGACCAAAGCACAAGATCCAGCAGCAAATCGAAGCTTTGGAAGATCAGTGGCGGCAGGCAGTTCTGACCAACGATGTCGTAGTCATGGAAAGGTTATTGGCCGACGACTATACAGCCATTACCGCCAGCGGAATGATCCAGACGAAGACGCAATCCCTGGCAGCCTATAAAGAAGGCAAGCGGCAAATTCTCAATCTGGAAATAAGCGATCGCAAAATCCGCATCTACGGAAACACGGCAGTGGTTACGTCGCGCGCCGATGTGACATTAAAGAAAGACGATCAGGAAATCAAAGACCGCTTCCGCTATACGCGGGTTTACAACCGCAATAGCACCGGGCAGTGGAAGATCGTCAGTTTCGAGACAAGCCGTATTCGCGACCCCAACGATCGAGACCCCCATTAGGGCAGATTCCACCATGATGTAAAACAGCCGCCCTCGTCGATTCTGCAAAGAGCGGCTGCACTAATTTTCACCTTGGTTTTATAGTCCCGTTAATTATTTGCTATATTCGTCGCGCAGTTTTGTCTGGCGCGATTCCATGGGAATCGGATTTCCCTGGATGTACACCTGTTTCACCGAGGTCCTGACATCCAGCGGGTCACCGTTTGCCACAACAATATTCGCCATCTTCCCTACATCAAGAGAACCTAGCTGATCTGCTACTCCCCATATTTCCGCAGGGTTCAACGTTATCGCCTTCAAGGCTTCGTCATACGGCAAACCATACGCCACTGCATATCCAGCCTCGTAAGGCAGGTTCCGATAGAACTGCGCATCGGAGGAGGAAAAAGCAAGCTTCACTCCCCTTTTGACGAGTTCGGCAGGCATGGAATAGACAGCATCGTAACGTTCATTTGCCTGAGGGAAATCGTAGATGGAGCCAAAGACTACCGGCACTTTATAGGCAGCAATCTCGTCCATAATGTCTTGCGCGTGGGTTACACGATTGAGAACCACCTTGAGATGGAACTCGCGAGCCAACTCCATTGCCGTCTCGACATCGTGGCTTTCATAAGCACCAAGCACCACAGGGCGTTCGCCCTTCAGATAAGGAATCAATGCTTCAAACTTCAGATCGCGTTTGAAGTTCTTATCGTTCTTCTTCTGTGCCGCTTCAGCCTCAGCCATATAGTGCTGCGTATCGAGGAAGGTCTGCCGAAGCTCCGTAGCCAACCCCATGCGGGTTGAAGGAAAATGCCAGGACCCAAAGCCCCCGTCGCGCCGGCGCTGATCTGCACCGAAGTTCAGTGGCAGAGCAATATCGCGTTTCAAAATCATTTCGTCGCGATTACGTCCTGCAAGTTGGATAAAGATATCCTGACCCGGCAGCGTATCTTGCGAATCGGGAGCAACAATAGCATTCGTGATTCCGTTAATTCGAGAAACGGGGATACGTTCACTCTCGGCATGGAAGGCGTCGTAAACATGCATGTGAGGCATGATTTCGCTCGAAGTCTCAACCAAATCTGTACTGTATTTGTCCGCCTCGATCTCAACCAAACCTAGATGCGTCTCCGAGTCGATCAAACCGGGGTAGACTGTCATCCCTTTTACATCGATGACCTGAGCCTGTGGCGGAATCTTTACACTCTCCGCAGAACCAACCGCAGAGATCTTACCTCCGGAGATGACCAAAACACCGTTTTCCATGACTCCATGCGTGATGGTCAATAGCTTGCCACCAGTCAGGGCAATAGTCTTTGAACTCTGAGAGGAGCTGTTCGCTGTTCCCTGCGTACCTTCACTCTTCTGAGCCAAACTCCAGGTGGAAAACACTAACAGCGCAATTGCGGAAACAAGGCTCTTATTCATCGTTTTCCCTCCTGCTCTTCTCCTCCAAAACCGCCACCATCATGCATTACGCCGTTGAAATGGGTTGTTCCCATCCCTGGCTGACTCACATCAAAGAAGAGGTCTCCGTCGATATACACCTTCTCCGCACGCGCATAAGTAGAGAGGGGATCTGCATTCCAGATCACCAAGTCCGCGTCCTTTCCGACGTCGATGGAACCGACACGATCTTCGACGCCGATGATCCATGCAGGATTGATAGTGATCATACGGAGCGCTTCTTCTTCCGTTGCACCGCCGTAATTCATCATCTTTCCGGCTTCTTGATTCAGACGACGGATATGATCGTTGGAATCACTCTTGAGTGCCACCCGGACACCTTTGCGCATGCTCATTACTGCATTCCAGGGAATAGCATCCCAGGCTTCGTCTTTATATCCCCACCAATCAGCAAAGGTGGCAATCGCGGTATTTTCCGGGGCGATTTTGTCGGCTACCTTATACATCTCAAGAGCATGGTGGAAGGCCCGGATTTTGTATCCATACTGGTGAGCGATTTCTTCTTCCGTAAGGAATTCATCCGCTCGGTAGCAGTGGATCTGAACATAGAGCTTGCCGCGCAGAACGTCTGCTAGTGCTTCCAGCTTCAGATCCTTCTTCGGAGCAACCGCTGCTTTGTCACCCTTCGCCACCTTTGCGTTGTAATCGTCCCAGGAAGCCATATAGGCCTTGGCATCTTCAAACGATTGACGCATTACCTCGAAGTTCCCCATACGTGTCGACGGCAGCTGATCTTTTCCGCCATAAACCCGTTTGGGATTTTCCCCACTGGCAAATTTGATCGAGCGTGGCGCATTGGGGAACAGCATCTCATCGCGGCTTAGGCCAAACTTATTCTTGATCACCACAGCCTGACCACCGATCATATTCGCCGATCCATGTAATAGCAGCTCTGTGGTAACCCCTCCGGCAAGGGCCTGATAAAGAGCCTTGTCGCGATTATCGAAGGCATCGATCATCATCATGCTTGGCGTGATCGGACTTGTGGCTTCATTGATGTCACTATCCAGCGCCGAGTGAGAGTGCGGATCGATAATTCCCGGAGTCAGATATTTACCCGCACCATCAATAGTTATTGCATCCGAGGGTGCATTTACCGTAGCTCCTACACCGGCGATTTTCCCTTCGTGAACCCAAACACTGCCATGCTCGATTGTGCCGTGACTTGCCGTCATTACCGTCGCATTGCGAATAACGAAGTCCTTAGCCGGCTTCTGTGCAACCGATATGGAACCACTTAAGCATATGGTCGCTAGAACAAGGACAGAAGTAATCACTCGACCGACCGGTTGTCGGGCGTCTTGTGCCATTATCATGTTTCGATCTGCCTCCAGAAGAATTGCCGATCCAAAACGTCAACTACGACTTATAAAGGGGATGCTACAGCATTTCGGGGTTCATCGTGACAGCTGGCTGCAATTTGCTAACTACGGTGGACTGACTGATCAGAGTACGATCCGCCGCAAGGAGCCGACCACATGATCATGACGAGACATGCTAAGCATGTTTGCCGCACAGCAGGTCGTCCTGACGAGGATCCCCATACCCGCAACCCGGGCGGGTCAGCGGCCGACTTCATATATTGAATAGGTCAGCAGGAAACTTGTTGAGCCAACACTTACTCCAAGCACAATGCTGCTCCTAATTCCGATTCTGAAACCTATCTCCTCGCTGCCCTTAAGGAAACTGCAAATCGACTCCCGATTTATTCGTTCGGCTTGGTACAAGCTGACGTTCAAACTCAAACATGATCACACCAGCTACATGCTCATCTTGCATTTGAGTCATTCCCTGCCTTCAGGCTCATTTTGTGTCAAAAAAATGGAATTTGACGCCTATGAAATGGTGCGCTAATATTTCCCAGATTTTAGTTTGAAAACATTTTCAGCGTTCTGCTAGTTAACAAGATATGGATATCTTACCAGTAACAGCGAGAACAACTGTTCGCAACCAGACCGTGAGTTCGCGATGGTAGAGACAACAAGTAGGTCAGATGCTCTAGGTAATGCACTGGTCTGTAGGGTTCCATGCTCCATCTACGGTACAGATGATTACTTCGTCTGCGTTCGGCATTCCGACGGAGCCGCTATACCTATTAAAAAGAGCGAAGCGCAATTGCTTTCTGTTATGTCCACGGCCAAATCTGTCAATGCTTGGCTTGACATTCTCTGTAGACGTGCCATTCACAAACGCCTAAACGTCTTGAAAGCCAGCAAGTGCTCTATCCTCGGACGCGTACTTGAATGGGGAGCATCACTCACCAAGAGTGCTAATGGTATCGGCTCTACAGCCCGCTATGATCATCTTCCCCTATACAAGACATTTTCTGCGGAAGTGATGACATTGATAGATCGGGGATTGGTCGCTCCTGTTGTAACATCGGAACAAAACATCATACATTCCACACAAGCTTCAACGAATTGCCGGATCACGACGCTAGGCATCCCAACGTGCGGACGCAGTGAATATCTTTCGCAGTGTGTTAGATCCTTTTCTGACAATTTGTGCGCACACGGTAGGAACGATGCCGCGATTCTTGTCATTGACGATTCGGCGGACGAGGTTTCAGAGTCCAGAAATCGCGATGTCATAACCGCGTCTAGAATTTCGGGCGGAACGCCTATTCAGTTTGTCGCCCATAGAGATCGAGAGCAATTAATAGCGACGTTGCTGAGCAAGGACGCTGCTCCACCTGAAGTACTAGAGTTCGCTCTCGACGCGCAGAAGCTCTTAACAACGGAAGGATGTGTACGTAATACACTTATGCTCCTGACCGCGGGACAATACATACTCCAGACAGACGACGACACTTCTTGTTCCTATGTCAGTGCCCACATGTCGAACAGTCGTGTGGCCATTTCTGCAAGTGCTGATCCTTATCAAACATACTTCTTTGCCGATCATCAGAGTAATGTGGAGTGCTTTCCCCCTTCCTCAAGTGTCGACTCGTTTGGAATTCACGAACAGATGCTTGGGAAACATCTACCACACCTGTTACTCAATAATGATTCTGTCGTCTGGGGTGAGATCAACCCGCACACACTCTTAGGGCCCCAGGCACCGGAAACTCGGATCGATCTGACGGTTACGGGGATGAGCGGCGATCCCGGGACAAGTTCATTGTTTGGCATTGTCGCGTACGCCCCGGCAGAAACCATACATCGTATGTATAGCAGCCCGACGTCATATCACACAGCAAACACGGTGAGAGAAGTCTTACGCCTCGTTCCTGAACCAACAATCAGCCGTCGTTCGATATTCCAAGCAATGTCATTTGGGATTAATAACACCCGACTTCAGCCACCATTCTTTCCGCTAGGCAGGAATCTAGACGGTGCATTTGCGTACCTCTACAGCCTATCTGACCAAGGTGCGTTAATCGGACATATTCCATTTGCAATCACGCACCAATCCGAGCCAACACGCAAATATGACGGACGCCTAGCCGGACGCGTGTGCGAACTTCAACTGACAGATGTCTTACAACTATGCGTGGGGTCTATTTCATGTAGTGATCATCCCAACCTGAACCAAGCTCTGAAATGCGTCGGGGAGCAACTCGTATCTCTCGGTTCCATATCAATGGCGTCCTTTAGATCGCTGCTACAAGGGCTGTACGTGCAATCACGCCTTACCCTTTTGTCTTACCTAGATGGCCTTATGGCGCACAGTTACCCCTGCGATCAGAAATGGCTGGATGATATCCGGCAGATCAGCAAGGACGTGAGAACCTCAATATTGGGTAACCGAAGTATTGTCCCTACTAGGCTCTCAGAAATATATGGATCTGACGAAGAAGCGCTGGCGAAGGCCCAATGGTGTATCTGGATGTATGGACGGCTGTTGTTGCATTGGGAGGACATCTATTGCAGCGCAGCCGATATTCTCCGCTTGAGATGAGCTGTTTATCTCGGCTTCAAGGTAGGGTGTTAATCACAAAGGAGTCCGGAAACTTGTTGAAAAGCACTAAATGCGTATTGCAGATCAAAATGAACTCGCACCAAAATGCTCGCAGAAGGATCAATTTGACAGCGCTGGTGGTTTCAGCACCCGATTTCTGCCCCATTTCGAGATTTGAAAGAGTCTTTCAATAAGCTCCTAGAGGAATGAAACGCATGAGATGTACTTCTAAACCTACCAGAATAGTCGCGTGCATTTCCGGGGCCCTATTCATAATCGTGTGTTCCTACGTTATTTGGCGCATAGTCTTACTACCGGATTATTTGAGAGTGAGACACGAGACTGCCGAACTCCACCAATCTTGCCCATCAGAGGGAACAGAGATTCACCTCCTTCGGGGGAGAACGGTTCACAATCAGGAGATAGCCGTCAATCTCTCTCAGCGCTCGACTAGTACACTGCTGCTTGTCTTGTCGCCAACCTGTCCCTATTGCAGGATAAATTTCCAGAGATGGAGAAGCATTGTGCGATTGATGAGGCCAGAAAACGTTATTTGGTGGATGTCTCTGGTATGGTCGAGTCCGACTACATGGATTCGTACGGGATACCTGCCAGTGCTACGCTAATTCGATTGAACCAGCAGGATAGGGATACCGCTCACCTCCTTGCCACGCCTACCACAATCTGGCTTGCTCCTCATGGCGTAGTACAGAAGTCGTTTGCCGGAGTACTGCAGAACCAGCAAATGAATGAATTAGTGCGCCTAGCGGGTAACGAGGCGAAACCATAACAATTGGCCCCATGCACGCCAGACAACGAGTGTTGTAGCCTGGGACTTTCTCAAATCAAGTTTCCACGAATTTACTTGAGGGCATACTTGAGACGGAAAGATGTCATCAATTGCGATCAAGGAGAACACATGAAAGAGGTTATCAAAAAATACGCAGGTAAGGGCTTACTCATCCTCGGCAGTGTCATCTCGATACTGATCACTTTCGGCCTTAATGGGAAATCGGCTGATGCGTATGTGATTATCGGCGGATGCTACGATGGCAAGCCTTGCGCTCAAGGTGGTTACGGATCAGCAAGTACTTGTTATTTTGGTGATCATGGCCATGGTGATCAGTGCTTTTGCGGAAGTGATAGTGGCAATTGGGTGTGCAGTGCTATTGGACCGGGGTGTTGAGAAAGAGTCGTAGAAGATGTGGCATCACAGCCAACATTCATTTCCAATATCCGGGGGATGTTGGCTGCGCTGACAATACATTTGGACACACACAACGCAATGTAGGTCTTCTTGATATGCCTTTGAGGGGAACGACAAGAGGCAACATTAATGGCGAATAAATTCGAAACCGTATGTGGATCTATCCTCATCATCGCCTTTGTGATATTGGGCATAGTGCTGACCAGAAGGGTGGTCGACGTACCCTGGAAACTGCTGATAGTCAATAATGCTAGTCGCTCAGAAAACACTGATTTGATTTTTCAGTCTGAAAATGGTGTCGATGTACACGGTGTCAGGGTGCGTCACGAACCGCCGCCAGCAGTCGTAGGAACAGTTGTTTTTATGTTGCGTGGTGTCACAATACGCGCGGACCTTGACTATTGGCATGCGGTAGCTGCCCTTTTGCCCAAGGATAGTCGAGTTCGCTTAATCGCTTTTTGCGATGACGCAATTTGCCGCAAGGCGGCCAAGGCCACCACCGGTAGTGACTTTCCTGTGGTGGCATACGGAGAAGTAGAAAGCTCAGAAGCCTTGATTGACGCCGACGCTAAGGGTAACTGTGTTCTGCTCCGCGAAGAGTGGCCCTTGCCTAAGAATGTAAGATGGCGAACGCCAGAAGTAACTCCCGCGGTAGTTGTTCGAGAGGTGCTACAGTGAGGAACCACCAACAAATGAATCGCGGCGTCATGATTCTACTAATTGCATTAATGATCGCCGATGGGTCGATGATGCTCGCACTGAAGGGCGCTCAACTCCGCCAAAACGATCTAGAGGCAGCCTCACAACGCCGGGAACGCTTTTACAGGTCCATTGGAGATAGTCAAATTATTCCTCCGCCGGAAGGAGTCACGGCGAGCAATGAGATTGTGACTGTAGCGCAACATGTGCATCCGGGATGGGCGGTGAGATACGCATCTCCAAAGTGTGGATATTGCAGAAAGGATAAAGAATGGGATCGATTGTCTGCAGATCTTCAGAGACGTGGATTTGATATTTATGCGGTATCTCCATCTGCGAGTGATCTATACCCTCGCGAAACACTCGTCCCGCGTGAGTCAAAGCAAGAGGCTTTCGTAAGCATTGACTGGATTAAGCACTTTCGACTATCCGTAACGCCAACACTGCTGGTATTCGATTCCGATGGCCACCTCATATGGGCCCACAGGAAGATGCTATCCTCGCATGACACCGATGCCGCGAATCGAGCGATCGATGCCTTCACAAAACAACATGATCAACGGCCCATCGTGTCCTCGCCAGTTTCCAATACGGGCCGATAAGGGGGAGCATCTGTGAGAAAGTGGAGCGTGGTTGCGGTTCTGCTGTTGATCGGAGCAGTAGCAGTATTCAAGGGAACAAAGAGCATCGCTCAGATTAAGAGTGCCCAGCAAAATCCAGAATTTGAAGTCGCCTCCATCCGTCCCAGTAAACTCGGCTCACGCGACTGGGGATGGGAGTTCCTGAATCCTTCGGGCAATCGCGCCCCTAAGAGCGGACTGTTTTCCGCGAACACACTATTCGTAACCTACCTCATGTTTGCTTATGATATTCACGACTCTAATGAGGCTACCGCGATTGCGAACAATCTTCCCGCGTGGGTAACGGCGAGCAACTGGGATATTGAAGCACGCGCCGAGGGAATTCCAACACGTGCGCAGATGCGGTTAATGATGCAGATGCTCTTGAAGACGCGCTTCAAGCTTATGGTGCATTTTGAGAATCGGAAGCAGCCCGTGTATGCATTGAAGTTGGTTAAGCAGGGCAGTCTGGGACCCGCCCTGAAGCCCCATACCTCGCAGAAATCTTGTTCCACCGGCTCGAATATGGCACTTTCAAACGAGAAAGAACCACTCTTCTGTGGGGGATTAGGCTGGCCTGCAAATGGCCAAATGCACTTTGCGATTTCAGATGTATCGATGGATGAAGCGGTCAGCTTCCTTGGGGGACACTATATGTCTGACCGCCGACTGGTGAATTGGACGGGGCTGAATGGTCGATACGATATTCATTTTGCCTACGTTCAGGGAAGCCCACAAAGTGGAGAAAACTGGATGGAATTTGCGCGAACCCGGCGTCTTGAGGAAATTGAAAAGCAACTGGGCCTCAAGTTCGTGCAAGCTACCGCCGATGTGCCCACGTTGGTCGTAGACCACATCGAGAAACCCTCTGCAAACTGATGCTCGCGGAAAGGCAGGATGAATAGAGATGAACGTAGCAGGACTATCATCCGGCAGACTGCCCATCGCCAACAAAATTCTCGCCAACAGAAGATTGGGAAAGTCACCTTTTTCCTGATTTAGATCAAGTTTCTTTCTGAAACCTCTTGAGAAAAAGACTTCGATGGATTGCTCATGTTCTTAGTAATCGTAAGAAACTAGTAGTCAGCAGAACTAGTGAGTAAGGATAGATGTCTACCAATATCTCATTGGGCAGTCCTTTGGTGGTTAACAGTGTGGGGCCTACAACACCTACCCATCAGGATGCTGCCGCAAAAGAATTCTCCGGCGCAATGAATGCTGCTACAGGGGGAAATTCGTCTTCCTTGCAGGCAAATGGCAACATCCCCGAGGGAATAGAAGCCTTGCCTACCAATGTGCAGGAGGCGCGTTTGCTTACGAATCAGTCGAATACCGCCATCGACATCATGAATATAAGCAAACCGGAGCAATACGGTTTGGTTCTAGCATCCCTCACAGAAAAAGCAGAACTTCTTCCAGGAAGCGCACAGACTGCGGCAAGCAGTTACGGCCAAAGCGAATTGGATGTGCTAACACTCGAACGAAGCTTCCTGATGTTCATGCAGTTTGTTCAAGAAGGAAATGCCGAAGAAGCACGCTTAGCTCTTAAAAAGCTTCGCAAACGCTTCCGAACAGGATATTTCGGTCGAGCAGGAGAAGAAGCCTCAGACGACGACTCGGTCGACGAATTGCTGGAAGAGCTTGATGCTGCACTTGTCAGCAATGATCTGCATGCCGCACAACTCAGCATCAACTCCTTCCTGGCCAGACTCGGGCACAGCCAAGGAAATTTCTTTTCTATGAGCGTGTAGTCAGAATCAACTGCCGTACCCCCGGTAAGTACCGAGGAGAATCTTCTTCACGTCTCTTTTGCTCTACCCCTCTGCCTGCCCGCCCGTAGCGCTTTGAAGAATCGCATCTGCGATACAAACAGCTTCAACAGTTGGCCGGACATTATGAACGCGAACAATATCGGCACCAGCCAAAACGGAAGCTACTGTCGCTGCCACAGTGGCATTATCGCGCTCTGCCGGAGGAACTGACTGAACCCCATATAAAGCAGCGAGAGTATGCCCAAGCGAAGCCTTGCGGGAAATACCTGCGAGGAGCGGCCTCCCTAGACCTCGTAACTCGGCCTGAGCATTAAGCAGAACATAGTTTTCGTCGCCAATCTTGCCAAACCCATATCCAGGATCGAGAACGATGTACTCCGGAATGACTCCAGCTGCATGAGCAACCTGCATTTGCATGCTCAGTTCTTCTCTCACTAAAGGCAAGATCCGGCTTTTCTCCAGTGGCGGCAAGCTCTTCCATTCTTCAGGGGTGCCCCGAGTATGCATCAGCACAACGCCACACTTCAGGTCGGCACAGGTTTGGGCCATGGCTGCGTCCCAGAGAAATCCGCTTACATCGTTAACGATTTCGGCCCCTGTCTCCACAGCAGCACGAGCCGTAGCGGCATGATAGGTGTCAATGGACAGAATTACCTTGGGACGAACTTTCAGGAGCTCTTCAATCACAGGGAGAATGCGTTCCTGCTCTTCGTCCACGGTTAAGGAACCATGTGCTCCAGGGCGTGTGCTCTCGCCACCGATATCCAGGATATCGGCACCTTCTTCCAACAGAGCAAGTGCATGTTCGACAGCTCTGTCTGTGGTGTTGTAAAGACCGCCATCGGAGAAGGAGTCTGGGGTTACATTCACAATTCCCATGACCTGTGTCCGAAGTCCCAACTCCAGGACACGACGCCTTAGCCGCCACTCGGTTCTCTGCCTCTGTACAAACATTCTGCGGCGATTGTAGTGCCTCTTTCATTTTCTGGTAACGGCAGTTACCTGCTAAACTCCGTCCCAATGAGCTATCGTCTGCGAACATTAGGTCTTTCCCTATTTCTGATTGCCTTTGTGTCCTTGACTCCGGCCTCTGCCCGATCCGGCAAAAAGCCGATTCCACGTACTGCTTCTGCGGTTCTGCGGCCTGAGATCCTGGCACAGCGAGTTGGGCTGGTTCTAGCCGATCAAATTGTGGCTCATGCGCACTGGGGAATTTCGGTAACGACTTTGGATGGCAGGCAGATCTATACCATCAACGATGGACAATACTTCACCCCGGCCTCCAATACCAAGATGTTGACTACGGCTGCTGCCTTCGCCCTGCTACCTACGGCAACAGCAACCTACACGACAAATGTCGTTACCAACGGAACGCTCGATACAAACGGAAATCTGCAAGGAAACCTTGTCATTCTGGGCTCAGGCGATCCAACGCTCTCGGGCCGCACCTATCCCTATGCAACCAAGACGGAGCGACCGAATCCACCACTGCAAGCTTTAGCAAATCTGGCAGATCAGATAGCCCGCGCTGGAGTGCATTCCGTTACGGGCAATATCGTTGGAGACGACACCTTTTTTGTAGATGAGCGCTATGGCAGCGGATGGGGATGGGACGACCTTATGTGGTCCTATGGAGCTCCGATTTCTGCACTAACCATCAACGACAATGTGACCTTCCTGAGTTTGCTGCCCGATCCTGCTCACCCCTCGGCAACAGTCGTCTCCTGGAACCCGCCGACCAGCTACTACACGGTTGCAAACTCTATGACCATGGCTCCATCGAATGGGAAATCGCAAGCGGCCCTGGAACGGATGCCCGGATCGTTAGCGATTCGTACTTGGGGTACAGCTTCGAACGAACAGGGAAAGATTGGCTTTCATTCAGCTCTGGCAATAGAAGATCCGGCAGCTTATGCCGCAATCTCTTTCAAAGACTTGCTACAGGAACGAGGAGTCACGGTAACAGGAACAGCTGTAGCCAATCATCGGATATCGACTTCTACCGCAGACTTCCTCGAGGAATCACGAAGCCCACTGGAATTAAAACCAGTATCGATTGAGACGATTGCCGCACCTACCGGAGATCGTAAGATTTTAGCGAGCTATACCTCTGTTCCTCTTGTTCAAGATCTGACTGTGACGAATAAGGTAAGTCAAAATCTCCATGCAGAGCTGATGTTACGGGAATTAGGAAAACTCTGCGGTACAGACGGGAGCTTCGCACAGGGAACTCGGGTGGTTCGGCAATTTCTTCTGAATTCGGGTGTTCGCGAAGATGACTTCAGCTTCTACGATGGCTCCGGCCTCTCCCCTTTCGATCAAATCACGCCGCGAGCTATGACTAAATTACTTACCTATGCAGCGCAACAACCCTGGGGAGAAGCCTGGCGCAGCACTTTTCCTATTGCCGGTGTTGACGGCAGCTTAGCCGGACGTTTCCTCAATACTCCGCTGCAAGGTCATCTCTTCGCCAAAACCGGAACCTTAAATGAAGTAAATGCTCTCTCCGGATACTTTATCTCGCACTCGGGAAAGACCTTGGCTTTTTCCATCTTCGTCAATAATCACAGGCCTGCAAGCGATGCGGAACGCAAAGCAATGGATCGTATTCTCGAAATCATTGCCGCTGCAAACTAGCGTAAGTACTGAAGGATAGAAAGAGAGTAATACATGCTGCTCGGCTCGGGCTGTTGGATTACAGCAGCCTTGCTTCTTCCAAACGCGTTATTTTATGCTGCGCCTCCTCCACCATCGAATATTCCCTCGATAGCTCCTGCTGCAAGATGGCTTGAGTCCTCCGAATGGATACTCCGGCTTATTATCTTTTCACTGCCTTGTTTCTACCACCTGAACTATAGCCAGCTCTCTATTCACCGGGTGATGGCTCTTGCCATGATCTTTTCCTTGCTCTTCTACTACTACGGATGGATACGCTACTTTCGGAAACGGGATCTTCGTTTACTCTTCACTCCGCTGGCAGGTTTGCCATACCCGATGGCTATCAGTCCCGTCCTATTTCTTCTGTTCGCCTCCATTCTTTTACATTCTGCTGCTCTGGCGGTCTTTTCATTGCTCTTTGGCATGGCACATTTGGCTGTTACTGGTAATACGGCCTCACAGATCCTGAACGAAGAAGCAGCGGGAAAGACATAAGACAGCGATCGATTCTTTATTTCGACTATCATTCAGGAAAGGAACAGAAGGTTTGTTTCACTAAACTTATGTCTGCATATCCAAAGATCTTGTTGCTTGGTGTTTCCCTGTTTCTGGCAGGCTGTGGGCCAAAACTTCCTCCATCCAAACCAGCAAGCGAGTTCACCGCTCAGGAAACCAGCGGGGCTGCCGTATACGTGAAAAATTGTGCACGTTGTCATTCGGCAAACACCCAACGCAATCTGCATGGACCTGGGCTGCAAGGCCTCTATAAGCTCAAATACATGCCGAGCGGAGCTCCAGCAAACGACGATCGGGTAACTGCGGTTATTCTCCGCGGACGAGGCATGATGCCTGGATACGCAAACCAGATCGACGAGCAGCAACTGGCCGATCTTATCGCCTATCTGCATACGCTATGAACGAGACACCACAACACTCACGAATGCCGCTGCCGGGAATGGCAGGAATCGCCCTCTACATGCTGATTCTTTCAGCCGTAGTGGCTTTCCTCGTTCTCGGACACTATATTCCGCCGCTCTTCCTGATCATGAGCTTCCTGTTTGCGGCATCCAGCATTGGGCTGCTGCGTCTCTACCGCTGGGGATGGGCCCTAGCCCTGGCAGCCTCGTTTTTGATGCTTTCCTATCAGGTGTGGGTCTTTTTCCACTCTTATCAGGGGCCAACTCTCATTCAGATAGGGCTGAATCTGGTCTTTTTCCTCTATCTGGTACGCCCGGATGTCAGAAAACGGCTACGATAGGGCCTCTGCGACATCTAAAAGATAAAATAAGTGAGAGGAACAATTCCCCTTGGAACTCGTCCAGATTGAGCTTAATCGCAAACCGCCGGCTCCCCGGCCTGACTGGCTGAAGGCGCGTGCGCCAGTCGGCGAGAATTACCATGATCTGAAGCGCCTGGCTCGCAATTTGAATCTTCACACCGTCTGCGAGTCGGCTCATTGCCCCAATATCGGAGAATGCTGGAATCACAAAACCGCCACATTCATGATGCTGGGCAACACCTGCACCCGGCGATGCGGCTTTTGCGCTGTCCCGAAGGGACGTCCTGAACCAATTGACTTCGACGAACCACGCCGTGTAGCGGAAGCTATCGCCTCTTTAAACTTGAAATTTGCAGTCATCACCAGTGTGGATCGCGATGACGACCTGCCTGGAGGCGCCCGCGCCTTTGCCATGGTAATCGAGGAGATCCGCCATAAAGCGCCGGAGTGCCAGGTTGAGGTACTTGTCCCCGACTTCCAGGGCAAAGAAGAGGTCATCCGGATTGTGGTCGATGCCCGCCCGGATATTCTCAATCACAATACCGAGACTGTGCCGCGGCTCTATCGGGCTGTCCGCTCCGGAGCGCGTTACGAGCGCACTCTTCGCCTGCTGGAATATGCAAAGGAAGTGGAACCCAAGACTGTTACCAAAACGGGTGTGATGGTTGGACTTGGAGAAGAGACCAAAGAACTGCTTGAAGTCTTTCGGGACCTTGCTTCCATTAAATGCGACATCCTCACAATCGGACAGTACCTGCGCCCCTCAAAGGATCATGTCCCGATGACGCGCCTCTATACGCCGCAGGAATTTGCCGATCTCAAAAAGGAAGCGTTGAAGATGGGCTTTGCGCACGTAGAAAGCGGACCGTTGGTCCGTTCCTCCTACCATGCGCATGAACAGGCAAACTCAACCGGACTCACCACCAAAGCAGTTTAGAGCTACTATCGTCCATCAAAGAGTCATAAAGCGTGACCATTCTCTTGCAGCGTGGTCACGCAGCTTCTTAATTCACAGTTGCCGCAAGGCTGTTGGATAACGGCCTGCTATTCACCTCTTGAAATTCTTCCGCGATCTGTCCCATCAAATAATCGGCAATACGCACTGCAGCACGGCCATCGCCATAAGGACTGACTCCCGCAATACGCCCAGTTTTCGTCCGAAGCGCAGAATCGATAGCTAAAACTATTTCCTCAGGATCGGTACCAATTAACTCGGCGACACCTGCCCTCACACCTTCGGGACGCTCAGTCGTATTCCGCAGTACCAGCACACGTTTTCCCAGTGCAGGAGCCTCCTCCTGCAGCCCGCCGGAATCCGTTACGACAAGATCGGCAAAGTACAGCTCGCGTACAAGCTTTTCGTACTCGAGGGGATTGGTCAGAGTCACTTCCGGGACCCGCGCCAGCTCAGACCAAACAACAGAGGCTACTTGTGGATTGGGGTGGACTGGCCAAATGATTTGAACCTTCCCTGCCCACCTGGTACAGATCTCCCGTACTGCCTGGCAAATATTCCGAATCCCACCATTCTGATTTTCCCTGCGATGAGCCGTAACAAGCACGCGCAACACATCGCTTCGCTTGCTACAGGTAAACTCCTCGCGGCCGTGCAGATCCGTAATCATTCTGTAGAGTGCGTCAATCCCGGTATTGCCGGTCACGAGTACGCTCTCCATCGGCACGCCTTCATGCAGCAGATTTCGACGCGCCAGAGATGTAGGAGCAAAGTGGTGGGTTGCCATGATGGCTATGCTCCTGCGGTTCAACTCTTCCGGAAATGGCTGTTGAAGATCTCCAGTGCGCAGCCCCGCCTCCACATGACCAACCTTGCATTTGCGATAAAAGGCGCAAAGTGCCGCCATGCTGGCCGTAACCGTATCGCCTTGAACCAGAACCCACTCCGGATTCTGCTCCTCGATAACACGATCAATCCCTTCCAGAATCGCGGCACTCACTGTGGCCAAAGTCTGCCCAGGCCGCATGACCTGCAGATTTACATCCGGCGTGATTCCGAAAATTCCGAGGACTTGATCAACCATTTCCCCATGCTGGCCGGTAGCACAGACAAAGAGAGACCAGGGATCCCGGCGCTGAAGCTCCAGAATCAACGGTGCAAGTTTTACCGCCTCCGGTCGAGTGCCCAGCACAATCAGAAATCTCTTTCTCCCCATCTGTTCAGTCCTTTCACTTGCTTGCATGCTGCTCCTCAAGTGCGTTGTTTAGTTGCTCCTCGGTAATGGCCAGCATTCGAAGCAGCAGCTCTCCCAGAGGCCGCTTTTCGGCCTTCTGTTTCTCAAGCGCAATTTGCAGTTGTGTGGGGGAAATTAATCTCTTCTCCAGCAGCAATTCGCCCACCTTCCGATGCCTTGAACGGACAAGTTCCTCGCTGGGGTACTCGTGTGCGGTTTTAGCCCATTTCAATGGCTCACCGGTAATACGTGACTTTAGAAAGCGGTACGAGGCCTGAAGTGTTGAATACAGGTCCATTCCTGTAGCCCAGAACATCCGTATCGGTGCTACGCAGATCTGTCCAAAGCTGGCAACGCGAGCGACACAAACCATCCTCTGCAAAATCCGGTTCGCCACCAGGACAAGATTTACCGAGAGAAGCCACCACCAAAACTTGTTAGAAAACTCAACCTGAGGCCAGTGAGTATTCCAAGACCTGCCCATCGCCATATCGAGTGCTGCCCAGCACAGGAACACCAAGGTGAACCCATAGGAGATCAAGTTCAGATAACCACTGAACATTCCCTTGCGATCGCGAAACAACGTGTATGCAATACGCAGCCGGTACCAGAAAGATCTCTTGCTGGCTTCCGAGGAGCCGCCCCAGCCCAGATGCTGCCAGCCCTGGAAGGCGATACCTAGCATCCAGCGAGTTCTCTGGCGCACCGCATCCCGAAATCGCGTAGGGAAATACTCGCGTGTGGCAATCAGTTCCAGCTCCGGATGTTCTTCCGGCCACACCCCCGGAGCCTGGGCCGGAAGCAAAGGTAACTTCCGTATTTTGCGGTAGGCACGCCAGGCCTCTGTCTCTACCCATACATTCGCAATACATCCCCGGCGTCCGCTTTCGCATAAACGGAATGCGAAGTCGTAATCTTCCGTGAGTGAATCCACGCGAAAGAGCATCTTGTTACTTTTGTCCGCCAGCTCGTCGCAAGCCTCCCGGCCGAAAGCAGTTCCTACACCGGCAGAAGGAACCAAACTGGAGATCGCTTGCCGGGAAAACAGATTCTTCTGATGAAACTCGGCAAACTCGTCCAGATAAACGCCACCCGTAAACCGGTGCAAGGACCGCTCGTACGGAAGAACAGGCACCTGAACCATGTCATAAGCTGGCACCAGGAAGTTGAACAGCTTCAAAACCAGTGGATGCAGAACATCTTCCGCATCCTGCATGACGAAGATATCGTAACGACGGCTGTGCTCTTTTTCGTAAACCCGGACTGTCTCTATGACCCAATTGAGACAATCGGCTTTGCTGGTAGGCCCAGGATGGGGGCAGACAACTTTGTGGACCCGGGAATTCTCGTACGCTACTTTATCTACTTCGAACTGTGTTGCTTCATCGTTGGGATAAGTTCCTACAAAGACGTCATATTTCTGATACTCCAACTGCATGCAGTTTGTACTCAGCATTTGCGCAATTACCGGACTCTCATCCCAAGCTGGAACCAGAATCGCAACCCACTGTTCCGGGCAATCGCGCAAGTCCTTTTCCGTTGCGCCAATCTCCTCGATGCCGCCTGACAACAGCTTTCGCAGAGGCCTGCACCAAAACACAACGTCCATGAACAGGTCGTCGAGGCCGCCCAGCAGATAGAGAACAGATATAGTTACGATAAAGATCGTCACTGGGAGCCTACTGACAACTTTTCTCCGAGCAGGAGGCGAACACGAACATCTCGGTATTGCGATCTATAGGGATTTATGTTGTGGGAGGGAAGATCGAGGTAGTAGCCGCGCACATACTCCGCTCGGATAGCCATACCTGGCATCCAGGCTGTGCGAAGATCCAAGCCAGGAACAATCTCAGCTGTATTGTTGTAGAACTCCCGGTTTGTATCGAGTGCGACATTTTGCTGTAGATAACCCGCTACTGTCGTTTTGCCGAGATGAAAAGCATTTAGTACCTCTCGCGGTTGCAGATAGGCAATACCGTTCTGCTTATAGCGAGAGTAATAGCCGATACTTCCATTTGTTTCGAAGTGGAATCGCTTCCCTGACTCTGGCCAGCTCCGGAAGTAGCCGCCAACGATCCGGAAATCGGGGACTAGATTCGATCGCCCGCGACTGTTCTCTTTGAATAAATATGCTTCGTTTGCTTCGGCACTTAGGAAATAGTGAGAACCATACGGCTGAAAGAACAAACCACCACCAAAGAGGGTCGCATTGTCCGAATAAATCTGCGGTAACTGCCCCAGATGCGAAGCGGTATCCCGAAGAATCCGTGTATGGGTATAGAGAGACAGTGGCGATCCCGAACTCAGCCTCTGAGAAAAGCGCACATCCAGATCGGCGATTCCATCGTCGAAACGTGTCATGTACTGGGAATCCAGAACAAAACTCAGTTGCCGAAATCGTGGCCATTCTGCATCGATCACCGAAAGAGCTTTGCGAGCCTGTTCCGTAGTCGCCGGATCGTTGTACTCAATCGCGCGCTCGAATGCCATCCGCGCCGGAACCAGACGCTTCTTTTCCTCATAGAGATATCCCAGCTGCATCTCCAGCTCTTTGCTTCGGCAATTGAGCCCACGAAGCTGCTCGATATCCCGGATGGCGGTACCCTTGAGGCCTGCACGGATATCCAGGTAGACCAGTTGCGCCAGTGCAATTCGGTCTTTGGAATTTGCATCGACGGCATCGCGCAGCAATTCTCGGGCCTGATCGGAATGTCCTGCTGCTAATTCATCGAATGCAAGTTTTCGTATCGGGTACGTAGGATCTTCCGCAGTCCCATTTCCCGCAACACAAAAAGCTAACGGTGCTGATACGGCAGGTGTGCCGGTAACCGTCCACACTGCCGCCAATGCTGCAATACACAGTTTTCCAATGAGTTTTAAATACATGCTCGACGTCTCGGGAATTGGCACACGAAGACTCATTTCGTGCCAGCGATGGCTCACGAACTGCAGAACCTGCAAAGATTCAACCAGATAGCGTTATCTTTAATTTTCCCAATGTGTTCGGAAGGCTACAACCTCAATTCGTAACTGTTTGGATGTCACTTGAGTTTTTGAACGTAACCATGTTTGTCCTATTGTGGGAGACCGGCTGTTTAACTCACTCACGATAAAGAGGTTTCCGGATGAGATGAACCCGCGCAGGAAGCGTCGGCCATTCCTCTTTTGAACCTGCGAGCGCACCTGTTTCATTACTGGCATTTCATACTGGAATCGCATAGATCCCAATTGTTCTCTTGATTCTCAGGAATGACACTGATTCCATGCCGAAGTCCGATGTAGCGACAGAGATAACAGACAACAAAATGAAAGAGCTAGAGGTGTTGGAGAAGTTCGCCGAAGCCTATCCTCAACAGGCCGCTAATTGGTACAAGCTGGCGGCAGCCACGGCCTCGGCAGGAGACCATGCTAAAGCTATTCGATACTTCGAGCGTGCGGCGGAACTGGAACCGGAAAATCTTGCGCTTCTTTTGGATATGGGCAACTCCTGTGCCTTCAGCGGAGACAATCTTCGGGCCATTGAGTGCTATGGAAAGATTCTTCGTCTCGCCCCCAATACCGGCGTTGCATGGAACAATCTCGGAAATCTCTTTCTCCGGTTGAATGATGTTTCGAATACCTTGTTGTGCTACCAGAACGCCACCCGTTTTCAGCCGGACAATAGTTCCTTCCACTACAACCTGGGTAGAACCCTCGACCAGATCGGAAGGCACTCAGAGGCTCTAGAGGTACTACTCCGAGCCCGCGATCTCAATCCAGCTCATGAAGATACCTGGACTAATCTGGGAAATGTCTATCAGCATCTCGGCCGTTACGAACTTGCACTCAGCTGCTACGATCGCGCATTGGAAATTTCGTCAAACCCGGCAGAATTGCATGTAAACAGGGCTGTAGTCCTGCTAAATACCGGCAACTTCCGGGAAGGCTGGAAAGAATACGAATATCGCTGGGAGACTTCCGCCTTCCAGGTCTACAAGAAGCGTCCCCTTGGAAAACCGCAATGGAAGGGTGAACCACTAGAGGGGAAACGCATTCTGTTGCATGCCGAACAGGGATTTGGCGATGCCATCCATTTCTCCCGCTTCATCCCGGAGGTGGCAGCTCGCGGCGCAGAGGTATTTCTCGAGGTAGGCGCTCCCTTGAGCTCTCTGATGGAGTGCCTTGTGGATCCGGGGCATATCGTGGTCCGTGGCCAGCCCTTGCCGGAATTCGACTACCACTGCTCTTTGATCAGCTTGCCGTTTGCCTTAGGCGTGGAAATCGATTCCATCCCAGGTAAACCCTATCTTTCGGTTCCCGCTGACGTTTTGGAAGAAGGCAAGCGGACAATTGATGAAGCCACAAAGGGAAATCCCCAGTTGCGTGTGGGCATATGCTGGCGGGGCAATCCGAGCCATCGCTGGGATCAGCTGCGGAGTTTGAAGCCCAATCTGCTCGCCCCTGTGGCAGCAATTCCCGAGGTGCAGTGGTTTCTACTGCAGCGAGATATCACCGCAGGGGAGCTTTCTGCGTTGCCTCCCGATCTTCCCTTCTCCACAGTGCCTACCAGTAGCCTGGACGGCTTCCACCGCATTGCTGCGCTTATTCAGAACCTCGACCTGGTTGTTTCGGTCGATACCGCCACAGCGCACCTCACCGGCGCCCTGGGCAAGCCTTTATGGCTGCTGATCCCTACTTTCTACGAATGGCGCTGGCACACCCATCTCAAGGAGTCGCCGTGGTATCCGTCGGCTCGCTTCTTCAGACAACCGGAGGCAGGCATCTGGCAGCCAGCCATTGAAAATCTTGCAAGCGCACTCCGGGAGCGGCTTCGTAGATAATAGTTCGAGATTGGTGATAGATCAGCGGTCTCCGTGGAGAGGGGGAACAGCCCTTCCGGAGTCTGCTTTTGTGATTTTGTGAGGAAGAACTCCGCCGCTCTACAGATTCTGTAGAATAACCAGCGGAACTACCCGAGAAGGAAGACCATCATGGCAGTTTCTGTAATGGCCGGCATTCCGGCACTCAAAGAGCTCCACACGCAGTTGAAGTCGCGCATGGAAAAGGCCGTCGCTGGCTTCCAGGCCAACCTCGCCTCCACGCGTACGGGCCGCGCTTCGGCCGCAATGCTCGACCAGATTCGCGTCGATTATTACGGCAGCGAGACACCGTTGAACCAGCTGGCGCAGGTTACCGCGCCCGAGCCACAGATGATCCTGGTGCAGCCTTGGGACCCCTCCACGCTTCAGCCTATTGAAAAGGCTCTACGCACTTCGGATCTCGGCTTTAACCCCCAAAATGACGGCAAGATTATCCGTGTGCCTATCCCGCCAATGACTGAGGAGCGGCGCCGTGAGGTAGTCAAGCATCTAAACAAAGTCTTGGAAGAGCACCGTACGGCAATCCGCAATGTTCGCCGTGACGGAAACGACGCTCTTAAGAAACTAGCCAAAGAGAAGAAAATCTCGGAAGACGAGGAGAAGCGCTCGCTCGAAGAAATCCAGAAACTTACGGATGACGAAATCAAGCGGGTAGAAGAACTTTCCAAGAAGAAAGAAGCAGAGGTCATGCAGGTCTGAAGACCACTGCCGAAACAAGAGAATTTCTCAAAAGAGCCTCCTTTCTCAAAAAGGGAGGCTCTTTTGCTATTCCGCCATTTCCCAAGCTCACTCGGAGGCGTGCCCGCAGGAAACCATCTCTCGGCCGGAGTTTTGGGAACTGTCGCGCACCAGAAGCTCTGGGAAACGGAAGGCTGCTGAAAGCCCCAGAGCTCCGATAATTCCTGCGCCTAGCACCATCCACAGAATGTGATAATTCCACCTCGCCAGAATTCCTCCGGCAAAAGCGGTACCGAGCCCGCCTCCACCGAATAATCCAAGACCGATCAATGCCGAGGGAAGTCCTTTAGGTTCGATATTGAAGGCCAGAGTGGCCAAAATCGATTGCACAAAAATGTAGCCGAACCCCAAGCTGACCGTCGCCAGTAAGCCTGCCTGCCATGAATGTGTAAACAACAGCAATGCGGAGGTAAGAGATGCGAAGGAGAAGCCAATCAATACGACGTGCTTTACCTGCAAGCAACGCTGTATATGCCCTACCAATCTGCCTGCAAGCAGACAAGCAAAGCCGTAGCACATGACCACAATCCCTACCTGGAAATAATCAAGACCGGTCACATCGTGGAGAAAGGATCCCAAATAGCTGTAAAGACCAAGCAAGAGAAATCCGGTAATCAAAGATGCGGGGAATATCGCTCTTCCGGTAGAAGAGAGCAATGCCTGCCAAACCGCAGCAATAAAGTTCATATGCACGGATGCTACCGGCTGTTTCGTTTGATCATTGGGAAGCTTTCGCATAAGCAGCAGGCCCACGCTCCCCGCAATAAGGGCAAATACGATGAAGGCCGAACGCCAGCTCAGATACCGGGCAAAGGCTCCTCCGAAACCGACACTTAGCCCCTGCCCCAGAAAGACTATACCCATAAATTTCCCGACACACGCCTGACGGTTTCGCGCCGTCACCTGATCTCCGATAAAGGCCAAAGAAACGGCTATGATCCCCGCAGCAAAGAATCCAGTCAGGAAGCGCCAGAAGCATAAGCTTGTAATCGAGCCGGAGAAGGCACAGCCAAGAGTGCCAAAGGTAAGTCCGAAAATAACCCGGCACAAGATTTTCTTCTTGCCCCAGTGATCGCTAAAAAAGCCATATACAGGCTGCATAATTCCATACGGAATCAGGTAAGCCGTCAAAATAACCCCTGCAGTAGCAATTGATACCCGATAACTGTCCGCGATGGCCGGAAGCACTGGTGAGACGATCCAGTTATCTGCTGCAGAAATGAATCCCGCTAAACCAAGAATCCAGACTAGCGTTCCCTCTTCTCTAACACGATCCAACAGCAATCTCTCTTCTGCTTTGCATTGTATTCTCACGAATATCTTCGATTGAGAGCGTGAAGAATCATCCATGATGCGCAGCGCTTATCTCACTGAAGCTCTTCTGTAAACTCTTCTATTACTCATAAATCAGCCTTTCCTCCTTTTTTGAAACCGGCTACTTTGTAGTCCCAAATTTGTACCTTCGTGGTTCCTATTTTCTTTTCCAGACCTAAAGTCCCTGCAGCTGAATAGCGAATTAACGGTCCAAATAATCGAGAAGCAAATACGGGAAAACATCCCACTGCACACTGACTTCCCTACCTAAGCAGTAATCCGACAGAGGAGAAGGAATGAAATCGGTATCGCGCGCAATTGTTGCATTTTTTCTCGCTTGTTCCCTTGCTGTAGGACAGCAACTACCTGCCAAACATCGAATCGCAATCCTGGATTTCGATCATGCAGGGGTCCTCACAGGAGCGCAGGCAATCTTCGGATCGAATCAGAACGTCGGAAGAGAGCTTTCTGATATGCTTGCCGATCACCTCACAAACGATGGCGCCTATAAGGTCATTGAACGGAATGCAATTAATCGCGTGCTGTCGGAACGTCCCATCTTTCCGGAGGATCGAGGTATGCCAGGCAATCCTCGCGATCCCTTCGCAGCACTCACTGCGACAAAGGTAGGCAAAGTCCTTGGCGTAGATCCGATCATTCGCTATTTCGGAATAGACGCAATCGTTACCGGTGAAGTTACACAATTTGGACGAACTGAAAATAAGAGCGGAGGAATCTTCGGAGCGCTCCATAAACTTCGGCCCGCGGGAGGATCACCACAGAAGAGCAAAGCTATTGTGGGCATTAATGCCCATATGATCGACGTCAATACCGGCGAGATTCTTGCCTCGGTTGCCGTCAGAGGGGAATCCATTCATGCCGGGGTCAATTTACTTAGCGGAGGTCCTTCTTCAGGAATCATTGCCGGAATGAGAAGCTCTAATTTCCCTCAAACGGTTTTGGGAGAAGCTGTAATGCAAGCGATCAATCAACTTGCCCTGGCCCTGGAACAACGTTCAAGTTCAATGCCTGCCAGCGAGCCGGTTCCGATCTCCGGCTTGGTCGCCGATGTATCCGGCTCAGACGTCACGATCAACGTGGGTACTACAAACAACGTTCATCTCGGGGACACCTTGCTCATCACACGCACCACAAAACTAATCAAAGACCCCTCGACAGGGAAAGTGATTCGCACTCTTGAAGATACGATCGGGCAAATCACAATCACGAGCGTAGAGTTCGACTCCGCCGTCGGACGCTTCAGTGGAACAGGCAAGGTTGCGGTCAACGACACAGTCAAGAATATGCCAAGACAAAACTAAATAGCTCTTGATCCAAAGCTTTGGCAAACTGCTAGGAGCTCGGGGCCAAGGGCTATAAAATCCCCTTGTGACGCCCCCTTTTTCCATCATCCATGCCGTCTGCTCCCACGATTGCCCCGACTCCTGCGGAGTTCTGGTCACAGTAAACAACGAAGGACGCGCAATTAAAGTGCAAGGCGATCCTGCACATCCGGTTACGAGAGGATTTCTCTGCGGTAAGGTCGCGAAATATCTCGACCGTGTCTATTCCCCTGATAGGCTGCTTTACCCCATGCGCCGCCGCAAGGACGCACCTAAAGGTCCTCTGCCACGCGGGAAAGAGGCGGCATCTTTCGAGCGTATCTCCTGGGACGAAGCACTGGATCTCGCAGCAAAAAAGTTGCAGTCCCTGTCGGAATCGTACGGACCGGAATGCATTCTGCCCTATAGCTATGCCGGAACTATTGGCGTGCTTGGCTATGGATCGATGGATCGCAGGTTCTTTCATCGCCTCGGGGCCTCCCGTCTGGATCGAACCATCTGTGCGGAGGCTGGTGGAGATGCCGTGTTATCTGTCTACGGGCGCAAGCTGGCAACAGATACGGAACACTTTCACCATGCCAAACTGATCGTCGCTTGGGGAGCCAATATCCATGGAAACAACATTCATCTTTGGCCACAAGTGGAACAGGCTCGACGAGAGGGAGCACGACTGATCGTTATCGATCCTTACCGCACGCGAACTGCCCGGCTGGCTGACTGGCATGTTGCTATTCGGCCCGGAACCGATACCGCACTCGCGTTGGGAATGATGCATGTCCTCTTGCGTGATGGCTTGGAAGACCGCGAGTACATCGACAAATACACCTACGGATTCGACAGGCTTCGAGACCATGTTCAGCAATACACACCGGAGAAGGTTTCGGCATGGACAGGTCTTCGCACGGACGAAATCGAACGTCTGGCACGCGAATATGCAACAACCGTACCCACTGTAATCCGAGTGAACTATGGAGTTCAGAGATCTGAAAATGGGGGTGCCGCAGTACGTGCAATCGCAATGCTGCCTTGCCTCACCGGAGCCTGGAAACATCTCGGCGGAGGACTACAGCTCTCCACCTCGGGAGCCTTTCAATGGAACAAACAAGCTGTTGAACGTCCGGATCTGATGTTGGCTTCGCCTCTTGGCAGAGAATCCAGAATGGTCAACATGTCTACTCTGGGACAAGCTCTTACTGAGTTAGACAATCCCAGAATCCATGGCCTTTTTGTCTACAATTCCAATCCTGCTGCCGTTGCACCGAACCAGAATGCCGTCCTACGAGGGTTGACCCGCCCCGACCTGTTCACGATTGTCCATGAACAGTTTTTTACGGACACGACGGATTATGCAGATCTCGTTCTACCTGCCACAACGTTCCTGGAACATAGAGAAATTCAGGGAGCTTACGGGCACTATTACGTCCAGCTCTCACAACAAGCTATCGAGCCACTGGGGGAATCTCGCTCGAATGTCTGGTTGTTTGGTCAATTGGGCCAGCGGATGGGCTTTCAGGAAGAATGCTTCCACGACACGGCAGACGATATCATCCGGCAGGCTCTGCATCTACAGGCGGATGGGCATTCGGGCAATCCAGGGATGCAGGAGATCACTATGGAACGCCTCGAAAAAGAGGGACACATCCGTTTAGGCTTCGACCAGGAGCGAAGCGGAAGGCCGTTCATGCCCTTCGCCGAAGGAGGATTTCCGACACCGAGCGGTCGTGCCGAGTTCTACTCCCCAGCTTTCGAATCAAATGGGCTCGACCCACTTCCGATCTTCCATCCGGCAAAAGAATCTCGTCACTCGGCGGAGGCAAAAGTCTATCCGCTCGAGTTCCTCGGACGGAAGGCTGACAACTTTATGAACACGACCTTTGCCAATCTGGACGGACATCGCCACCTGCAGGCAAAGACTCTGCACGCTCTAGAGATCCATCCCGTGGACGCCTCGGTACGCGGCATTCAGGATGGAGATTGGCTTGAAATCTTTAACGGACGGGGTAGCCTGCGCCTGAGAGCAATCTTGAGTGACGCAATTCCTACCGGTGTAGTAGCCGGGCATCTCGACTGGAACAAGCTTGCAGCAGACGGTCAGAACAACAATATCAATGTACTAACCAGCGAACGGCTGACGGATATCGGTCGAGGGCCTACGTTCTATTCCACCTTGGTTGAGGTGCGAAAGGTAGAAAACCATTAGACCTTTGTATAAGTGGCTTTTACAACTTTGACACCAAATCAAGAACAAAGGCCCTGCCACAAAAAGTAACAGGGCCTTTGGAGTTGTTCTTAAGTTATTACCACTCGAAACGTGCGCCGAACTGTCCTGTGCGGTTGCCAGAGACAGAGGTTACGTGTCCGAAGGTCGGATTATTGATGCTGGTGTCAGGACCGCCCCAGTAGTGGTGGTTGAAGACATCGAAGAACTCGGCCCGGATAGTGGCTTTGTATTTTCCATCGGGCCCCATGCTGAAGGACTTCACAATGCTGGCATCTTCATTGTAAGTCCCCCATCCTCTCCAGTCATGAGCGCCCCACTGGTTGATACCGAGCGGAACATAGAAGAGTCCATAAGCGCCGCGGACGACAATCTTATGCGGAGCCTCAGCGTCCCTGACCAACCATTCCAAAGTACATCACCTATCTTCTGAAATTTAGGGCGAAGTCAGAATGTGATCGTTGTCACGGATATAAATTATGCCTCTTTATCTTTTTCTGTAAATGGCATATAACACCATGGCATCTACTTTTATCTGTTAGAAGGTTTTGAACTCGGAGACAATCGAGTGTCTTCCAAGATGTTTTTACGATTGAGGGTATGTTCGTTAGTTGGCTGGCTATATGAATAGGGAAAGACCTGAATACGATCAAGGCGACAATCTAATTGCGGTATTACAAGGGTTCAGAAAGAGAATGCTATGTTTCCGAAGAGGGCAACGTGATCTCGTAGAGGCTATATTCCATCAACTGAAACATGCAGCGAGGTATCTGTTCAAGGCACCTGGATTCACGCTTTTAATGATAATGACACTGCTACTTGGCATCGGTGCCAATACCGCGGCGTTCAGTATTATGAATGCAATTTTAGCCCGGACACTTCCCGTAAGACGAGCAGAATCTTTAGTCTACGTCCAGACGGAAAGGAAGCAGCAACCGCCGGACGGAGTAAATATCTCTGGATATGATTACAACTCCTTCTCTCTAGTCACGTTTGAGTCTCTACGCCGGCGAAAAGATGTATTTCAACAATTGGTCGCATTTGCTCCGTTATCAAGCAACGGAAAGGTTCCGGTTCGTCATGATGGTAGACCAGAAGAGGCGTCTGGCGATGAAGTAAGTGGCGACTTTTTCGAGAATCTTGGGGTCGACCTTGTCAAGGGACACGGATTCACTCTGGATCAGGAGAAATCCCACGCGCCAGCTGTTGTGATTAGCTATGGCTATTGGAATCGAAGCTTTGCTAAGAACTCCGATATACTAGGGCGCACCCTATACGTCAAAGGTGTACCGATGACTATTGTGGGAGTTACCAATCGAAAATTCCTAGGCGTCGAGGCAGAGAAAAGAACAGACTTTTGGATACCACTACAAGAATCTTCGAAGCTAAATCCTTGGGGTACGCCTCCAGACTCTGTTAGCCTTTACGGCTCCCCAAACTGGTGGTGTCTCCGCCTGATAGCTCGTCTGAAACCAGGAATTCCGTCAGATCAAGCGGAGCGTCGACTGGCCACGACCTTTGGTGAATCAGTACGAGCAGGGATAGGACACTACGATAAAGATAAGTGGCAACCACATCTGGAGTTCATTCCGATTAGGGGAATTGCAGGATATGATAAGGAATTCCGGACGCCTCTCCGCATTTTAATGCTTCTTGTTCTATTGATACTGATCATTACCTGTACAAACGTGGCGATTATGCTTGTAGCAAGGCATGAAACCCGAATACTTGAATTAAGTATTAAGCAAGCGCTAGGCGCGAGCAGGAGAAGGCTGTTAGGGCAACTTCTCTGCGAAGCTTTGCTGTTGGTCTGTATTTCAGCAGCATTGGCATGGGTGTTTACTATTTTTGCGACACATCTTTTCGCAGGGTGGTCTGGAGTTGAAACCGGTCTTAGTCCCGATCATAAGGTTCTATATTTCACATCTGCTATCTCCATTACAGCGATCCTTTTTTTTGGAATAGTTCCATTTCAAAGTACGATGCGTATCCAAGTCAATGAAGTACTGAGATCGGCATCTCAGAGAGGATGGCTGGGGCCAAGGAAAACCACTGGAGCACGAATGCTATTAGTAGGCCAGATTTCACTTGGCTTAGTTCTGCTGGTGGCGGCGATTTCTATGGTGAGAACTCTTCAGAATTATGTTAATCAAGATCTCGGTATGCAAGCCAACAAACTTATTGTCTTTGGTATAACTCCGCCTGCAACAGTAAGTTCAGAGATGTTTTACAGGAATTTGACGGATAGAATCAGAACCATTCATGGAATTGACTCAGTATCTATGGCGCTCGTTCGTCCTGGTATCGGGGGGGCTAGTAATGTTAGAGGGTTTTATCTTGATGGAAACCCATATAGAGAGATGCTACGCTGTAACTACGTAGGAACTGACTTCTTTCGCACCTTAGGTGTTCCAATTCGCGCAGGTAGAGATATAACCGACGCGGATTCGAACGAGGCATCCCATGTAGTGATTGTGAACCAGACATTCGCGAAAAAGTTCTTTGGCAATAGAAGCCCGATAGGTCACGTATTGAATGGCAATTTGGGGTCAACGTCGATAGTGGGTCTCGTCCAGGATAGTAAGTACATATCAGTAGATGAACCACCCATGCCAATGGCTTATTATCCGGTCAGGCAGTCTCCATTTCTTGGAACTATGCAGATTGAGATACATACAGAAAGGCCGTCGAATACTCTGATCTCAGAGATTGAAAAGACAGTAGCATCTATTAATGCTGATGTTCCCCTAGAACAACCCATGACACAATTGGAACAGTTCAGACAGTCTTACGCGCCGCAACGCATGTTTGCTTCGATGGGAATTTTTTTTGGAGTTCTCGCAGCTGTACTGGTAGCCACGGGCATATTAGGCATACATTCGATCTATACCAACCAGCGTTCAACAGAGATAGGGCTTCGCATCGCCCTCGGAGCTAGCCGTCTTAGTGTCTTGGCAAAGACAATCCGTGAGGCACTCCTGATCTCAGCTCTTGGAGTAATAGTGGGTGTTCCTTTAACCCTTATCGCATTGCGACCTTTTAAATCTGTGCTTTACCAACTCTCTCCGGCGGATCCGCTCAGTTTTCTACTTGCTGCTATCTCGATGTTTGCAATTTCTCTATTCGCATCCCTCGTTCCAGCATATCGTGCAGCGGCAATAAGTCCCGGAGAGGTGCTGCGTAGGGAGTAAATATGGCGGATACTCTTGCTAAAGGTGTATACACTTCCGGTCACGAAGAAGATTGTAGAAAACAAAGAAGATTGTACATTCCATCACTTTATTGTGTGAGCGCATGACTTCGAGTATGCCTACTATCCTTCGCATTTTCGGCTAGAAGAAATATAGAAAGTAATCGCGTGCAGATAAAAAGGTATACGATCACGCGAAATTATCTTGTAAATTTTCTAAACGCAGGCCGCGCAGGAGCTGAGCGAAATGCTGCTATCAAGTTCTATCAAGCGAACCGTGGGTATCGCCACAAAAACTTCCATCCGTCTGATGTGTTCAGGAGATCCGCTCAGGATAATGGCAGTCGTAGGAGACTCCACTTCGGTCGCTATTATAGAGGATCTAGCTAGGCAATACGGTTGGAAATTAACTCTCCTGAGTACACCTTTCCCGTCCCTCAAATCAGTCGAGATCGAAGTACACGACCTGATACTTGTCGACCTCGATTTAATCCGCCAAGCTGAAAATCACCGTAAGCTCCCGGACCTCTTAGTGAACCTCACTGCCTCTTCTAGACGAATACCGTTGGTCATAACCGGGTCGGTAGATAGAGTAGAAATGGCTGTCCAAGCCATTGTTTCAGGAGCTATCGATTTCATCCAGAAGCCATGGAATAAGGTATGCCTCCTCGAACGAATTAGCTCCCACGTCCAAGTTGCTCGAGATAATCAACGCCAGAGAAGCAGAGAAGCTAGGGCTCTCATTGATCGAACCAGGGGCGAACTGCAGTTCATAGCACAGAGTGAGTCTATGCAACCGGTACTTGAACTTATTACAAGTGTGGGGCCTTCCGACGCGAACGTTCTCATAACTGGTGAACATGGAACTGGGAAGGAGATCGTTGCGCAAATGCTTCATTTGCTTTCCACCCGAAAACAGCGTGCCCTGGTAGCCGTGAATACCGGTGGCCTGCCAGATGGGACATTTGAAAGTGAGTTGTTTGGACACGTAAAAGGAGCCTTTACTGATGCACGCGCGGAAAGGGTCGGAAGATTTGAACTAGCTGATGGGGGTACGATTTTCCTCGATGAAATAGGAAACGTACCTCTTAATCAACAGGCCAAGTTGCTTCGAGTTTTGGAAACCGGGGAGATAGAAAAAGTAGGATCGTCGATTCCCAGACGAGTAGATGTCAGAGTAATTTCTGCAACTAATATGGATATAGATGCAGCGATACGGTCCGGCATATTCAGGGAAGATCTTTTCTTTAGATTGAATACTGTTGAAATAAGACTTCCACCGCTGAGGGAGCGAAGAGATGATATCCCAAAGCTAGCTAATCACTTCTTGGCGAAGTATAAGACGAAATATAGACGTTCGCTTAAGGGTGTCGGAAGAGGGGCTATGCGAGCTCTCCTGGAGTATCCCTGGCCGGGGAACGTTCGTCAATTAGAGCATGCAATAGAACGCGCGATGTTAATTTGTACTGGTGAAGAAATACAAGCATGCGACTTGGACTTGCGGAAGCAAGAACGCAATGACGAACGCATAGATAATCTTACATTGGACGCAGCAGAACGAATTCTGATACGAAAAGCTCTGAGACGCTATCAGGGTAATGTCACGCAAGCTGCAACGTCGTTAGGAATTAGTCGGAATTCCCTATATCGAAGAATGGAGAAATATGGCCTATCTTTCCATGTTAAATCCAGCTATGTGTGGAAAGAATTGAAAACAGCTGTCGAGTGACATGTGAAGGATGGTGAGAGCGTACCTTCAAATCGTGTCGGGTGGACTCGATAATCGTCAGAACTGAGCTTCCCATAGATGGCTATACACTCTTTGGTCAGCAACTGCTTAATTGCGCGTTATCTAAGCGCAGGATTTCTGGATGAAATATCGAATTATAGAAGACTTTGATATCTCTGAATTTGATTCCGCAATTCAGAAAAGGGTATGCCTAGCTACTGTTGCAGGCCGTCAGTTTCAGCTCCCAAGCGTACTCGGCGACGAACTCCTGCGTCGGGTAGGAGAGTTGCACGAAGATGGTGATTGGAATACATATCTCCTTCTGGCATTGAAATGTTCAGAATCAGAAGCATCTACCCTGTTCAGGCGGTTGAAGGAAATAGGGTGCTTTATCCCTGAGGATTTTGCAGAAGGTGACCCATCTGGAACAGGTACAAAGTCAAGAGGCACGCCTAGAAATTCCTATCTTTCTATATATTTTCCTATTCTGCCGGCGGAAATAGTAAACAGGTGCGCTAGACCACTGTCAGCATTCTTCAGGATGCCCCATAGTTTGTTATTTATTTCTATGCTCTGTGGATTTTCACTTCAGGGGATCTTTTACCAACAACATTTATCTATGCTATATAGATGGATCCACCACCTTACCCAAACACAGATGCTATCTCTGATTGGGTTATCGTACATGGCTCTTTTATTTCACGAGCTCGGTCATGCTGGCGCATGCATATCAAGAGGTATTAAGCCAGGACCAATCGGTGCAGGAGTTTACCTCATTTTTGTAAGTTTTTTTTGCGATGTCAGTAAGGTGTGGAAGGCTCCTCGCAAGGAGAGAATGGTTGTGGATGTTGGAGGAATGTTCTTCACTTTAATTGTATCGACTATAGCTATAATTGTTTTCTTCTTTAATAGATCTCCTGTCGCAGGTTTGCTGGCTTTATCATGTGATCTTACGCTTGTAATGAATTTGAATCCGTTTATCCGTATGGACGGGTACTGGATTGTGACTGATCTTATCGGGATACCAAACCTTATGACAAGCCATAAAGAGGTTTCTTTATGGCTCCTAGGTTTGCTCAAAATATACCGTGCACCCGTGCCAAGATTATTCAGTGCCAGCACAACTGTGGTCGCCACCTATTTCGTCTATTACGTATTATTCGTCTGCTTCATGGGTAGTGCATTCTATTTCCTCCTTACTAGGTATGCACCGATGGTCATAAGAGATATGCCCATTCTGTTTACTCAAATGCTAATGATAACGAAAGACGGTAGACATGCTGTTTTCAACGGACTGATTCTATTAATAAGAATCATATTGGTTGCTGTTCCACTTGTCTGGCCAATAACCATCTTCGGTCAAATCTTCAAAGGGCTATATTCACTCAGCCTTGGCTATTACGGTAGACATCAAGAGCAACCGTTAGCTAAGGATACAGAAGCTGCCGGGGACAAATCATCGTGGACTTAATTAAAGAATCTCAAAGTTCTCAGGAAAGAGGCCGAGGCTTGCAGGGAAGGGAAGGGCTCATTCGGTCGATTCCAATATCCTCAATTGAGCCGTGCGGGCGAAATGTAATCTTGATTTCAGAGTGGAAGCCGTATCCAGTAGAGGTGAGACATAGTGTAATTGCCATTCTTAAACTCTGCTCGATACCGCGGACAATGCCAGAACATGCTTCGTTAGTCGCTTCACAGGTTAAGAACTGCGATGTGCCCGAAATCATGAAATTGTTGAGAGGCTTATGGGCTGAAGGACTCCTCGTGGATTTGCAATCAATCTGGGCCTCAACAGGTTGTGAGTTAGCGGAAACCGAAGATAAGTTAGAGACGATTGGAATTATAACCTGTGATCGTTCTGGCCCTTTTCGTCGCGCTCTTGAGTCCTATGCCGAACAAATCGCGAGATCGCAACGTCAGGTGCGATTAGTGGTGGTCGATGATTCACGGCAGCCGACCTCTGCCATTCTTAATTGCTCCACATCTCGGGAAGTCGGGGAGAAGACGGGGATTGAAGTGTGCTATTGGAGGAGGCGGGATCGCAACCAACTCATTCGCAGATTGGCGAAGAATGCAAAAGAGAGATCTATACTTGAGTTTGCGCTTCTGGGTGATTCCAGGGAAAACACTGTGGGAGCATCCAGAAATCTGATGGAGTTGCTTACTGCCGGACAGCTGATGTTATGCGCAGATGATGATACTGTTGCCTCAACCTGGTGCTTAGATCCGATAGAGTCTAGTATAGATATGATTGGGCATGGTCATATAATAGATGTTCTACCGATTAATAGCCTAGATGATGTCGTCACAGCAAGATCTACTCCTGGACCCAATATCGTTCTAGAAATCGAAAAGAGCTTAGGGAAAACGGTCTCTCAACTAGCTAACAGTTTATCCATTGACTGGCAACAAGCCTGTGATCACATGATTTTTGGCTCCAATGGGACGCAAACCGCTAACCATGTCTTGCTGGCCTTTCCTGGAATTGCGGGAGATTCCGGATTCGCGTCACCCTTTTCGTCTTTGTTTAGTGAAGGCGTCACCCGAAAATGGATGGCATCAAACGTTGATAACTTCAGGTGCGCATTGAATAGTGCTCAGGTAGTAAGAAGAGTTCAATGTTTGACAATCACCCATCAACCTATCTGTATTGCCACTTGTATAGCAATGGACAATCGGCGAACATTACCACCTTTTCTACCTTTTTGGAGGAATGAAGACGGAATTTTTGGCGCGTTGGTCTCAAAGTGTTCACCGTCCTCTGTCTATTTGCACTATCCGTGGGGGGTTGTTCATGAAGTTCGGGACCGTGTTTATGAAAAGAGATTTTACAGACCAGAATCAATTCGCGCTTCCGATCTGATTATCTCCTTGATTGCTGATGTACAAATGAAACTCCCGTATGAGAACACGAGTACGGCACTCACTATTCTCGGTGAATGTTTCATTGAAATGAGCAACCATCCGAAATATCGGTTTGCCAAGCTCGTAAGGGAGTCTATAGCATCTTACCAAGCAAGACATATTAACTGGATAGAAAGCAAATTGCTCCCTAACTTTGATTACCCAGACGAATGGAGATCCTATCTTGAGGAATTTGTGAACGGAGTCAGGCGGGAAGCTGGGTTCGGCAAAATCCTTCGTATTCTTGAACTAGGGAGTTTGGACGAAATGCTGCCGTGCCTACAAATGAGGCTGAAGCGGTTTGGACAGCTATTGGAAGAGTGGCCTCGGTTCGTGGATACTGCACGGAGTGGCGCGTTTACCTCTGAAATCGGGGATAGGACCTTTCATGACTGAGCTCTGCTGTGACTATCGGGAAACATATCTCCGGCGATCTTTATCGATAGCAGCCCTAAACTATCGACAAGGTGGCGTAGTCCTCTACCATTTCACAAGGCCGGAAAGATCGATCTATGTGAACAAGTATACATATAGATTATTCTTGGCGTTCCCTTCAGATGAATATGTATCGCCCACTGAAGTGCTCGCAAAGAGATACTGTCAGGGTGACTCCGATGAAGAGAAGGATGTGTACTGTTCTGGCAGCGACATTGCATTGCAGAAGCTGATCGGGTTCGGTGCTCTCATATCTCGAGAGACACATCGTGACCTTTATTCCCCATCCATGATTTCGTTTTACTACCACGCTCGTGATATTCCCACCGCAATTGGAGCCAAAGTAGTTGATGCAGCAGGCATAAACTCGAAAACAAAAGTCCTTGATATGGCCACAGGTCCGGGCTCGCTTGCACTTCAACTTGCTAATGCAAGTTCTCGCGTGATAGGTGTGGACGTAAATAACAACTTTCTTCAATACGCACGTATGGTCGCCAAAAAGCGGCACATGCGGGTAAAGTACTGCACCTACGATTGCAACCATCTTGTATTTCATAGGTCGCGCTACGACGTGATAACCATTTCTCAGGGGTTTCATTGGCTTGATTCTGTCATGGCAATACGCGGAATCTGCTCAAGCTTAAATCCAGGTGGCAGCTTCTTTGCTCTTGAGTCCAAGGCTCAGTTAGATGAGACACATCCCTTCTTCAATCTTCTGCACTATGGCCACCTATCTGAAAAGGACGTCTTTGGCAATTGCATCAACCACGCAAAGGGGTACATGCGGTTATTTGACTGCTTCCCTTTCGGAGGAGCGACTTTAACAATTAATGGTGCTTGGATCTTTCGCCGAAGATATAGGTTTGGCATCGAATTTGCACGGTCCTATTTCTTTGAGGAATACATTCGCTCGAATCTAGATACTTCTGCAAGGGACCCGTGGATGGCACTAGAAGAAGCTCTTCTCAATCTCGATCAAGAGAAGAGGGGGGGAATGATGTATTGGATGTTGCTTGAATTCCGAATGAGGAGACCAAGTGAGTGCTCTCCCGTGGTAAGGATGAACATGTCTGAAATAATAGAAATATGATATGACATATATGTGAGATATTACCTATCTCCAGTGCGCTTAAATTTTAAAAGGAGTCGCTGCCTGATTAGCTGTTAAGGGAAATGGCTTTCTTCAGCATATCTCCCAGCGGGTAAATATTTCTATTGAAATAGAAGACATAGAAAATCTCTGGGTTAGAGGGTTCTGTAAAGCGTTGTTGGATCGGGCTACCGATCAGGCGTACATTATCGAGGCCGGGGACAAATAGCTATCCCTTCCGCCGCACAGTCGAGAAAAGCAAGGGCAAGAAGGCGGGTTGAAAACTCGCTCACGCGGGGACTGGATCTTCCGCTACACTTCAGCCCGAATCCTAGTGCCCTCTCTATCCTACGAAAGCTTGTTCTTTTAACCTTCCAAAGATGGACCAAAGATAGTTATCAAACACAACTAAAAACGACAGTCGCGAGGTCACCCTTTTGATAATTGGATCGCAGATCCATGCCAGAATCTGAATACAGCATGGATCCGCGATCGGAGTGTTAAGCCCAGTATGTATCTAATATTACAGACTGGAAATTAGCTGGCTGGGCATGCGCAGCCAGCGACACAGTTTCCATTGGGTGTACAACCGGGATTGGTGGTCGGACAGCTGCCAATGTTAGCACCACATCCGGCGTCCCAGAAGCCCATGGAGAGGAGCGTTGCACTCAGCGGGTCTGAAGTTAGATCTAGTCTGTCATCCAGTTCTATAATTTCGAATGCGCGCTCCGAAAGGATGATATCGTCATTTTTGTCTTGCATGGTTTTCCTCCCAGTACAAAATAAGTTTGCGAATAGGGTGCGGAACTGATGATTGCAATCAGTTCCAGGATGAAGAATTCCTAAAGATGGTTTGAGGATTCGATACTCCCGCAATCCAGTTAGTCCGACATTCATTGTGCATTACAGAGATACTGTGTTGCCCTTAAGCTTTTCTTGTTTCCACATGTTTTGTAATGTCTGGTGAATGTTCTTCTTGGCTGGCGGACAAACTGCTTGATTACCATTAGCTCTTGGTAAGGGACAAGATAAGCCCTGGCAGACAGGAGAATAAAAACATTTTGAACATTTTTTATCAGAACGATGACGCGGAGAAATCCACTTTAGTAGACGAGTGCTATCATACTCGATCGACCCATCCTCAAGGAGTGTACCCACAATATTATTCTCGTTATTATCGAGTACATTTGTACACTTCATAACTTTGCCATCAGAACCAATTGTCAGTGAGTACGGACGGCTAGCGTAGCAAATACTATATCCGTTTGGCCGCAGTTCCAACAATTGACGCTGTGGGGAGAGTCCTATTTTGCTACTATCGCCAAGAAGATTTCCTAATGATTTAGCCCAATCTGCGCCGCTGATACCCTCGAACTCAGAATCGTGGGGTCCACCCCACTTACCGACCGGATAAGGCCTAAGGACGAATCGCGGATCACCCCCTAACTTATCGGAGAGGTATGTATAAAGTTCACGGACGGAATCGTAATTATCGTGGTCAATATTGCTTCTAATATAAACAGTAAATTCATCCGGAAATTCGCGCATCGCAATAATATTCGAGACTATGGTTTCAAAGGTCTCGATTCCATCGCGATGAATCCTGTGTTTGTGATGTTCTTGGGCCATACCATCAACAGTAACCTGGTATTGCTTGACTTGCCAGTCAAGGAGATTTCTTGCCATCTTGGGGCTCAATAGCAGACCATTAGTGGAAATGCCTGCACTATACTGAAAACCTTCTCTTGCAGATGTTTCCAGGAAAATCTCCGACAGCTCGGAGATGACCTCAGTTCCCAATAGTGGCTCACCTCCGAACCAATCTACTTGAAGACGACGGATCGTTTTGGCCCTGTTCATAACCAGACGGACAACACGTCGACGCACTTCTGGTTCCATCAATGTGCGCTTGAATTTTTGTGAGCAGTAACGACAACGAAAATTGCACTCTTCCGTTGTAAGCAAAAGAAGATGGAGCAGATCGGATCGATAATGCAGCAGTCCATGCATCAAGTCTAGAGATGCATCTTCGTCGACTTCATCTTCCACGAGGTAGTGTCTCTTATAGAGATACTCCCCCATCTTGGTAAGAGGACCGGGGATCGTGCTCTTTGCTAATAGAGCCGATGCCAGTTCTGCTCCTGGTTCCGATATCCCACAAGCGCATCCTGTAAGGGTATTAAATACAACGAGGACTTTTTCGTCAGCAATATAGGTATGCGCATTAAAACGAGATGGCTTATAAGTAACTGGGTGATCTATTGATACTGACGTTTCAGGCATGTCTAGCTCCATTATGCATACAGCACATCGTAAGGAAATAATAGGATTGAAGCCTATCTTCATGAGACTTCAACTCCTGCTTTACTGTGCAAGGGTAGTAGCGCGATATGTGGAAAATCTTCATCTTACATACGGCGTTATAACCGCGTCAGTAGGTCTCTAGCAGGTGAATGGCCAAACACGAATCGTAATACCCTGTAAAATCAGGGTCCCATGAATATCGTATTCAAGGAGCTGAGTGCCGAACGTTCGGAAACGAGATTCAATGTTCGAATTCGAACACGTTGTAAATAGAACTGCTAAGCAGGGGAGACTTCTGCTAGGATGGCCCGTTATAGCGGGAGATTATGAAGGCATTGAGGCTTGCATGTTGAGAGCCTGAGCTAAGGTGATCCTGGATGTAGCGCCAGCAAGATCTATTATTCCGAAGGTTGAAATGTCAGCAACTGTGAGGATCGAACGGGGCATAGGAAATAAGCAAGGAAGTCAGAAGATATGATAGGCAAATGGCATGGGATACTGAGTGGGAAATTGAAGGAGGAAGCGGAGGAAGCTATACATGAAATCGCGCGAGCTACAAAATTCCCTCGGGATCATACGTGGTGTTTAGGGTCCGAGAGGACGGCACCCCTTTCGCTCGGAGGTGGGGACGCCGGGTTGGCCTTATTCCAAATGATATATGGAAGGGCGTACTTTGATGATCGTCGAATCAGAAGTGCAGAACAGTATATTTATAGAGCTATTAGTCTATCCCATGCCGAAGATGTATCTGGAACTCTATTCTTAGGGAAAATTGGACTAGTGTGGTTGTTGTCCTACTTGGACGATATCGGATGTTATCGACTGCTTCCCGGGGCTATAGATGCTTTGCGTCTGCAAGATTGCGAGACTATAGAGTGGACCTCACTCTCATTTATAGAAGGGTTAGCCGGGGCAAGTATCGCAATAATTGAGGCCACTCCTAGATTCATAGGAAGAGAATTGCCTGAACTGCTCCTTGATAGAATTAGGAGGTCGGCAATTAGTATCGGGGGAGGAATCGCCTGGGAGATTTCGCCGCACTTAAGCTCTCTCGCTCGCCGTGTGGCTCCGGAAATATCGATTCCTGTATGTTCTACAAATATAGCTTTCGGGACGGCTGGAATAATCGGGGCCCTTTGGGCATTTCATGAAGCTGCGATAGGTAAAGAGTCTTCTTCTGAATTGATGGGCCGAGCTTTTACCTCTCTCCAGACCTATTGCAATCCTTCGCAGGATGTACTTTGTCCTGGTGACAGCATATTCCCAGGTATATTACCTGGATATCTTGGGATAAATACCCCTAGGAACTCAACTGCATGGGCTAGCGGTGATTTAGGCAGTGCTATGGTGATGATGAATATAGCGCAAGGTTTTCGCAATGCAGAATGGCTTGAGCTTGCTTTGACCGTAGCTCGCAGAGAGGCACAAAGGCGCATGCCGAACATTGAAAGAAAGGGTCGAACCGACTGCGGGTTCTACAACGGGCTTGCGGGTCGAGCGCATATATTCAATAGAATGTTCCAATCGACAGGAGATCCTGAATTCGCGGATGCGAGTACATATTGGTATCGGGAATTGCTAAAAGCGAGAAAACCCGGAAGAGGTATCGGGGGATTCGAGAGCGCGCAGTTTTCATTTTTCGGGCTTCTGGATGGCTGTGCGGGAATTGGCTTAACATTGCTGGCTGGTATATCGGATCAGGAACCCACATGGGACAGAATATTCCTCGCATCCGCCAAACGCGCAGATACGGAGTTAATGCAAGCTATATGAGTCAAGGCATGGGTACAGAGCCGATAATAAGTTGTATTATGCCTACTGGGAATAGGCATGACTATGTGCGGCGGTCTTTAGCAATGTTTCATCGACAAGATTATCCCTTTAAGGAAATGATCATAGTGGATGATTCTATTGATATTCTTGACACGTCACAGTGTTCCGAAGATATCCGATATATTCATGTACCTCCAGGAACAAGTATCGGTGAAAAGCGCAATATCGCTTGTGAAGCAGCAGACGGTGAGATTATAGCCCACTGGGATGATGATGATTGGTATGGATCTTCTAGACTTAGTTTGCAGGCAAGGTCGATTTTGGGGAACAGGGCCGATGTTTGCGCGTTTCAGGACTGTGTGTTCCTAGATCTTCGCCGATGGGCATTTTGGCGTTGTGACAGGCCTACTTTTGAACGAATGTTCATTGGTAACGTTCATGGGGGGACGTTGATGTACAAACGATCTCTTTTCAATAGCTCGACTCGATATCCTAATCTTTCGTTGGGAGAGGATGGCCTTTTCCTCTATTTTTGCCATCAGGAAGGTGCTGTTCTCGACGCCATTGAAGATCGAGAGCAGTATATTTATGTTCGGCATTCGAGGGCTACTTGGCAATTTATTTGTGGGCAGTATATGGATCGTAATGGATGGTACAGAGTGTCCGAACCACACCTTCCACCTGAGGACCGGGACTTCCTGCTTCAGAAGTCAAGGGGTAATTAGGTCCGTTTTGAAAGATGGACTGATGCAAGACCGATAGTAAGTAAAGTGCAAGTGCATAATAAGAAAAGATAAGATATGAATCTCCGGTCGCAATTAATGCAAGAATCAAAATGTAGATGGCTGGACGTGGGTTGCGGCGGCTACTTTGAAGACGGCTTTCATTATATGGATGTGTTTGCCAATGGGTTAGTTCCATTGGAAGCTCGCGAGAGGTACTTTCGCCATGACATTAGGATATTGTCAGAAGCTCAGTTTTTGTCTCTGGGCAAATATGATCTGGTAAGAATGCATCACGCTCTCGAACATCTTTCCTATGAAGACGGATTGCTTGCAATTCAGAATTGTGGACGCCTGCTGCAAAAAGGTGGCTATCTGCTCATTACCGTGCCAGATTTGCGTGTTCATATCGCCAGGTATTTAAATAATGATTATAGGCACTGGCCGGGTTATGTCGAATGGGCTAGTGAGAGAATTCCGAAAGATGCCCCCGCTAGTTGTTATTTCTCGATCTTTGCCCATAGCATGTCCTACGAGAGCCATAAGTGGTGCTATGACTTTTTAGGGGTGAAACATCAGCTTAAGCGTGCCGGTTGTTTCGAAGCTATTTCAGAGATCAGTATAAGTGATCCACTGGCTAGTGAGCCATTCACTCACATACGCCCCGAGGAGGAAGTATGTGTTCTCGCAACGAAGTGTGGCGAGTGAGATAGATCCCTGTTGGGTTATTAGTTCGGATGACAGTTGAGGAGATGATAGCTGTGGCCGGGACGATGCCTTTTGACAGACTGATGTGAACCGACATCTATCGCTCGCTAGCACGCTCAATCCTGGATCTCGTCTTGCACCGGTGAGGCGTTGGTTCTTCTTCGACAGCAAGGTCTCATAGTCATAGATCGTGACATGAGCTGGCATAATCTTCGCCTGTGTGATCAGGTAAACACCCTTCCTTCATCCGAAGCTTCGATCCATGGGCTAACAGCTGCGGTAAAACAAGCTTCCCGAAGAACGGAAGAAGCTATTGACAGCCGGTCAACAGCCCGGGAAGCTTATCTGGCAAAATCCCGCGAAAATACCTGCCACTCTTTGGTAGCAGCTGAAACGGCACTAGGGGCCAAAGCCAGCATAGTTTCGCGATGCTCCCTTGCAAGCGGCCATCTCTGCATACCGCTTCGGAACGGCATCTCTGTTCTCCCCTAGATCAGAGTGACTGCTCGGACGTTACCTGCGAAGGAAGTGCTCTCAATCTGCACCAGAAATGGTGCCGTGGAAATAGATCTCCTTTTCAAAGCTGCTGACTGATTTTTAATTCCGTATGCATCCCAACTCCTCGATTTGCTGCAACTTTCCCTGTGCTGCCCCATCTGCACAGGTGATGACGCAACCAACACTCTTTCTCCCACATGGCGGAGGGCCGTGCTTCTTCATGGACTGGACATGGGGCCCGGCAGATACCTGGCACCCATTAGCTGAATTCCTCCGCAATCTGCCCTCGACACTGCCTGAAGTGCCAAAAGCCATCGTGCTTATCTCCGGGCATTGGGAGGAAGGGGCTTTTACGGTCAATGTAGGGGATAAGCCACCGCTTCTCTTCGATTACCATGGCTTCCCCGAACACACATACCGGCTCCAGTACCCTGCCCCTGGAAATCCGGCTCTTGCACAGCAGATCATCGATCTGATTTCGAAAGCCGGACTGCCTGTCTCCAGTACCGAAAATCGCGGATTCGATCATGGAGTATTTGTTCCGCTGAAAGTCGCCTTCCCGGACGCGAATATTCCGATTGTCCAGGTATCGCTCACCCGCACTCTCAATCCTGGATCTCATCTCGCACTCGGTCGGGCGCTGGCACCTCTTCGGCAACAAGGCATCTTGATCATAGGCAGCGGCATGAGCTGGCATAATCTTCGTCTGTATGGCCAGGCAAACACTCTTCCTCTGTCCGAAGTCTTCGATCAATGGCTGACGTCTGCAGTAGAACAAGCTTCTCCGGAGGAGCGGAATAAGCTATTGGCCGCCTGGGCGACAGCCCCGGAAGCTCACGTGGCACATCCTCGTGAAGAACACCTGATTCCTCTTCTAGTAGCAGCCGGAGCGGCACTGGAGGACCAGGGCCAGCGTATTTTTCGCGATACCCCCTTACAGGCGGCTATCTCTGCTTATCGATTCGGATAGACATTCTCTGTTCTCTGCCAGGGCAGAGTAGCTGCTGAGGGACGTGATCTGGCGGGCAAATGCTCTCCTTCTTGCACCAGAAATGGGGCCCTTGAGACGGGTTCCCTTTTCAGAAGGTAGGCTGTCAGCTGCTGGCGGACGTCTAATCCCGTATGCGTCCCAATTTTTTGATTTGCTCCCTTAGGCCGTCCAGATTCTTGCTTTTCTCAAAAAGCCCTCATAAAAGGATGGAATCTTTCTTCTAAAGGCCAAGAAACCCCATGGATTCTTACTTGCTATTCCCCGTCAGCAGGGCACTCCCTGTAAACTGAATCTGCCCGAATTTAGGGACGAGTTCTTTCGTTATGTTCAATTTCAGCTTTCGGAGCAGTCGCAATTCTGGGTGGTGGAGCGAGATTCGGTTGGGTGCCTTTATCGGTATGGGCCACTCACACGCCGAAATCACTTTCCCCTTGCGGAGAGAGCTGGCACGTATCGACCTCGCCCAGGCGGAGTTAGAAAATTGAAACGTGTAAGCCTGCCGGGACTGTTGCCCGGTCCAGTCGGTCCCCGAAAGTTTGGGCCAAGGCCGTCAGTCAAATATAATCGGCTTTTCCTCAAGCAGGACATGAATTTGAGCAGTGAGGGTGTGCCTATTCTTCCCGTTAGCAATTTGTCAGATCAGCACCAGCCGTCGTTCTTGCCGCACCCCAGTTCCATTGGCCGCAGGACTAGACGTTCTACAGGATTAGCCCGTATTTTCTCGCGCGGAATGGTCCTAGCGACACTCGTATTGACTACGGTGATGGCGTTTGCCCAACAGGACACTATTACCTCGATCCGTGTCATCGGGAATCGCCGTATTCCCAAAGAAACGGTACTGGCTCGATTGTTCACGCACGTGAACGATAGTTACGATCCACTATCGGTTGAACGCGATTTCAATTCGTTGTGGAACACGGGCTATTTCGAAAACATCCGTATCGAGCGTGAAGACTCTACCAAGGGAATCATCCTCAATATCTACGTAACGGAGAAGCCTACGATCCGCGAGATCAACTACAAGGGTCTTAATTCCATTACCCAGTCCGACGTGCTGGACCGCTTCAAGAAGGTCAAAGTTGGCCTGACCCAGGAAAGCCAGTACGATCCGACCAAGATCAAGCGCGCCGAGACGGTTCTAAAGGAACTGCTGGCTGAACACGGTCACCAGTTCGCGACGATCCGCACAGATGTAAAGACAATTCCTCCGGCTGCCGTCCAGATTAACTTCAATATTAAAGAAGGCCCGACGGTCAAGGTTGGCAAGATTCAGTTCACCGGGAATCAGCATGTCAGCTCTACGATCCTGCGCCGCTCGATGAGAAATCTGCGCCCGATCGGCATTCCGAACTCGCTGATTCTGGAAAACATCTTTTCGAAGACCTTCGACTCCTCCAAGCTGGAAGAAGATTCCGAGCGAGTTCGCCAGGCTTATCGTGATCGTGGCTATTTCAAGGCTACGTACGAAGAGCCCCAGACCCATCTTCGGAATGAAGGCGGCATCTCCTTTATCACGTTCCGGCCTCGTAAGGGCAAGCGGATGGATATTCGACTCCCCATCGAGGAAGGTGAGCGCTACAAGCTTGCCGGCATTACCTTCACAGGGAATAAGGCAGTCACGAATACCCGCGCTCTCCGCGGAACCTTCGCTTTGAGGGATGGGGAGTTCTTCAATTCGACCAAGGTTGCTAAAGGCCTCGAAAACCTCCGTAAGGCCTACGGACAGCTTGGCTACATCAACATGTCGCCAATTCCCACCCCTGAGTTCGACGAAAAGAACAAGACCATTACCCTGAAGGTCGATATCGACGAAGGCAAGCCTTTCTACGTCTCCCGCATCGAATTCCAGGGCAATACGATCACTCGTGACCGCGTCATTCGCCGCGAACTGCTTTTGGAAGAGGGCAGGGTCTACAACTCCAATCTGTGGGAGATGAGTTTGCAGCGCCTGAACCAGCTCGATTACTTCGAGCCGCTCAAGGTTGACCAGGACTCCGAAACTCACCAGGACACTCAGAACTCAACCGTCGATCTGCTCCTGAAAGTAAAGGAAAAGGGCAAGAACTCGATCGGCCTGAATGGCGGTATGAGCGGTCTTTCTGGCGCTTACCTGGGCTTGAACTACCAGACCAACAACTTCCTGGGTTTGGGTGAAACGCTCAGCGTTCAGGCAAATGTGGGCAGCATGTCCCGCCAGTTCCTTTTCGGCTTCACTGAGCCATATGTCAAGAACCGGCCGCTCCACTTGGGATTCCAGCTGTTTAACAACAAGTCGGATTACAACTCCGCCAAGAACCTCTCAGGACTCAGCGGGGTGACGGAAAATCTCACGGCAGCTGCAAGATCGCTGATCCAGAACTATAACCAGTCAGCTACCGGATTCAACGTTTCCGCCAGCTATCCGATTCGCCATACCTTCGGCCAGTTGGGCATGACGTACGCCTGGAATCGCGCGACGATTACGACCTTCAGTAACGCCTCTCAGACGTTGTTCCAGACGTTGGCTTTCCGTAGCGGAATTTCAACGCAGAACGCACTGGAAGGAATCCTGACCAGTTCGTTGTCCCTGAGCTACTCCTACAATCGTCTGGACTCGATTTACCGGCCTAGGAACGGACGTTCACTCTCCGCCCTGATGCAGGTTGCCGGTATCTGGGGAAATGTCCGCTACATCAATCCTCTGGTCGAATACAAGCAGTTCATGCCAATGAAGGGCTTGCACATCAACCAGGAGGGACGGAATGTTTTGGGCATCCGGCTCCAGGCCATGTACATTCAGGGATTTGGCGGCGATGTAGCCCCGCCAATGAACCGCTTCTTTACCGGTGGCGAATCTGACCTTCGTGGTTTCGATGTGCGTACCGCAACCCCGTACGCTTACATTCCAACCCGAGTCAGCCTGACCTTGACGAATCCGGACGGCTCCGCCGTTCCGAAGGATCCGCAGCACCCGCAGACCGGAAACATTCAAATTCCGGTTCCGGTGTACGGAATCGTCTCTGTCGGTGGCGATACTTCGTTCACCAACAACATCGAATACCGTATCCCGATTGCAGGACCGGTCACCTTCGCTCTCTTCAACGACTTCGGAATGGACGTTGTAGCAAGAGAGTCCCAGTTGAAGCAGAGCGTCGAGGGAGCGGCTCTATTGAATTCGCCTCTCTACGGTTGCCCGGTTTACAACAACGGGGCATGCCAGGGTGGAGTCCAGGTCCAATTCAACAGGCTGATCCGTCCGATCGATAAAACGAACGTAGTGCCTCGTATGTCCACAGGTGCCGAGCTGCAGGTAATTCTGCCGATCGTGAATGCACCTTTCCGGCTCTATTACGCCTTCAACTCCATGCGCCTGCAACATGAGGTCCCGGGACAAACTCTTATCACCCGCTCCATGTTCCCGGCCGGAGGAGCTGGCGATTACACCTATCAGGAAGCGATTCAGGGATATGGCTCCTACTACAAATTCAACGAGCCCAGGAAGACTTTCCGCCTGACCGTTTCTACAACCTTCTAGTTACAAGGCGTCAAACCGGCAGAATTCACAATCTTCCGGTTTGACGCTCCCCATCCCCACCCCTATAATTCCCTCAGTTCCTGCTGAAGTCTCCGCTCGCATACCGCTCCTTACCTCCTTCTGCAGCTTTGTCTCGCAGAGGCGGCCCCTGGGAAATGCCGTAGAGGTTCGACAGGAAGCATACATAGGCTTGCTTCCGTCATGAGATGCGGGCAATCCAGAGCTTTTCTCAAGGAGTTTTTGATTCGAATGAAGCGCTCGCTTACCGTCGTATTAGCCTTGGCCTCCAGCATGGGGCTTTGTGCAAATGCCCAGAATGGCACTGCCGCTGCGGCTCCCACATCCACAAAAATCGCAGTGATTGCATTCCAGGCTGCCGTTGCCCAAACCAATGAAGGTCAACGCAATATCGCTGACATCCAGAAGAAGTACGAACCCAAACAGGCCCAGCTCAAGGCTTTAAGCGATGAAGTCGACTCTCTGCAAAAGCAGTTGCAGAGCCAGGGCGACAAACTGGCTGAACAAGAGCGGAATACTCGAGTCAGAACCATCGACGAAAAGCAGAAGACTCTTCAGCGCAGTGCTGACGACGCTCGTGGCGAATATCAGAACGATATGGACGAGATGTTCCGTAATCTCGCACAGAAGGTCTATGAAGTTCTGAATGCCTATGCCGCACAGAATGGCTATACCGTCGTTCTGGACGAAGGACAGCAGAATGGAAGCGTTCTCTGGGTCAACCAGTCTTCGGATATCACCAAGGCGGTCATCGACGCTTACAATGCGAAGTCTGGCATTCCGGCACCCGCCAATGCCCCAGCAGCAGCTCCGAAGCCGGCAGCACGGCCTGCAGCTCCTGCTCCCAAGAAGTAACCACGGCTTTACACTTCTAGTGGTCAAGTCGGGAAAAGGCCCTGTTTCAAAACAGGGCCTTTTTCTATGCTCCAGGAGACCCACAAAATGATGTTCACAATCACGCATCCCTGTGGAAATTTCTGTGGATTCTTTTTGGAATTGAAGGAAGATTTTGCGCCTGAATATTTGCCCAAGCGATGAGGCAGTCGAAAGCTTGAGTCTATAAAGGCTCTATTTTCCTGGGTTTCTGGCGATTTGCCATTTATTGGATTCATTCCCGAAATGAATCTCTATGAAAGTGAATGATCGGCGAACTTTCCACAGCTGCATATGAATAAACCGTGACAGCAATCACGTGCGGCCGCTGAACGTCAATTACCTTGGTGAGTCCTCGCCCACTTTCAATACAGCCAGGAAGGCCTCCTGCGGGATGTCGACTTTCCCGATTCGCTTCATCCGCTTTTTACCTTCCTTCTGTTTTTCAAGAAGCTTTCTCTTTCGGCTGATGTCGCCGCCGTAGCACTTGGCCAGAACGTTCTTTCTGAGAGCAGAGACGGTCTCTCGAGCAACAACCTTCGATCCAATTGCAGCCTGAATTGCCACCTCAAACATCTGCCTGGGGATTAGCTCTCTCATCTTGGAGACCAGAGCCTTACCCCTTTCGTAGGCAAAATCGCGATGGACAATGATGGAAAGAGCGTCTACGGGCTCGCCGGAGACCAGGATATCCAGCTTGACCATGGGGGATTCCCAGGCCCCGGATAAGGAATAATCCAGCGAAGCATAGCCTCGGGAGATAGATTTCAGCCTGTCATAGAAATCCAAAACGATTTCGTTCAGAGGCAGCTCATACGTCAACATGACCCGAGTGGGGGTAACGTATTCGAAATTCTTCTGGCGTCCGCGCTTCTCTTCCACCAGCTTCAGAATTCCGCCGACATACTCTTCATTCGTCAGGATGTTCGCGGTAATTACCGGCTCTTCGATTTTGGCGATCTCGCTGGGGTCAGGCCAACGGGAAGGATTGTCCACTTCAAGGACGCTGCCATCGGTCATCGTAATGCGATAGCGGACGCCTGGAGCCGTCGTGATGAGATCGAGATTGAACTCGCGCTCCAGCCGCTCCTGGATGATCTCCATGTGCAGCAATCCGAGAAAGCCACAGCGGAAGCCGAAACCCAAAGCTACCGAACTCTCCGGCTCGAAGAAAAAGGACGAATCGTTAAGCCGAAGTTTTTCCAAGGCCTCACGAAGCAGAGTGTGCTCGTGAGAGTCCACCGTGTACAAACCGGCGAATACCATGGACTTGATGTCCTCGAAGCCAGGAAGAGGCTCTGAGGCGGGTCTGCTGTCATCTGTAACGGTGTCGCCAATCTTTGTGTCGGCAACGTTCTTGATCGTCGCCACGAAGAAGCCGACTTCACCAGCGGACAGTTCGCCAATCTCAACCGGCTTCGGAGTAAGTACTCCCATTGACTCCACATCAAAGGCCCTGTCATTCGACATGAGACGAATCTTCATGCCCTTCTTCATACGGCCATTGACTACGCGGGCCAGCACGATAACGCCACGATAAGAATCGAACCAGGAGTCGAAGATTAGAGCTTGTAAAGGAGCCTCAGGATCGCCCTTGGGTGACGGTAGACGATGAACAATCGCTTCCAGGACCTCAGGAACGCCCACACCGGTCTTGGCGCTGACAGGAATGGCATCGGTAGCATCCAGACCTACCGCTTTTTCAATCGCTTCCTGTGTGCGGGTAACGTCGGCACTGGGGAGATCAATCTTGTTGATTACCGGGATGATCTCCAGACCATGATTGATTGCCAGGTAAGCATTCGCCAGGGTCTGCGCTTCCACACCTTGCGATGCATCGACGACCAGCAATGCCCCTTCGCAGGAAGCCAACGAGCGGGAGACCTCATAGCTGAAATCCACATGACCCGGTGTATCGATCAGATTGAGCTGATAGGTTTGGCCATCCTTGGCCTTATACATCATGCGCACGGCGTGAGCTTTGATCGTGATGCCGCGTTCACGCTCCAAATCCATTGCGTCCAGGACCTGAGCTTGCATCTCGCGCGCCGTAAGGGCGCCGGTCATCTCCAGGATGCGGTCCGACAGAGTGCTCTTGCCGTGATCGATGTGGGCAATAATTGCGAAATTACGGATGTACTTTAGGTCCATTGGAAAGCGCCGGGTTCTTGAAGCACCCGAACAACTTCAGCGGAACTATCGACCCAAGCTCCCAGAGATGGCACAGGTTCCCATGGGAGGCTGTGCTAAACCGGACTCGGAAGGGCATAGGAACGCTGGAACTGCTCTAGGCGGGCCGCAGGCGGCTCGGAAAAAGCCTCCGTCGGACAAACTCCCTCAGGCTTTGAGTTTACCATTCCACAAGAAAATCCCCGGGGCAATACAATAGATCCGTTCTATTTAAAAGTTTTCGCATGGGTGTTTTTCGATTCTCCACTGTCGCGCTGTTTTCTACGTTGCTCCTGGGTGTCGGGTGCAAACCGCAGGCTGACTCTTCGCCCGCGGGAAGCATGCCACAGCAGACGGCACCTCCGCTTCCTGCTCCACACACACAAACAGAGACAACACCATTCGCCACAGCACACACAGCTGCAATTCAGGCCCACAATCAACAGCTGATCGATCAGGTGGAGAAGGCTTACGCCAGCGGTGTTTCGAATTATCGAGGCGGAAAGCTTGCCGAAGCGAAAAGAGATTTTGACCGGGCCGTTGACCTGATGCTGATGAGCGGTCTGGATCTCAAAGGCGACCCGCAGCTGAGCGACGAATTCGAACGGATCGTAGATGCTGTTAACACGCTGGAGCTGGATGCACTTAAGCAAGGCACTGGTTTCACCCCGAAGACCGAACCGGCACCAGCCGACATCGCTGGGGAAGCTACTTTTACTGTCGACCCTAAGTTTCGTGCTCAGGTCGAAGCCGAACTGGCTACCACACGATCGGATCTTCCCCTGGTCATCAACGATTACGTGACCGGATATATCAGCTATTTCTCCAACCGCGGCCATGGCACTCTTGCCCATGCCTTTGCGAGATCTGGACGATACAAGCAGATGATTCAAAAAATCCTGGCGGAAGAAGGCGTCCCTCAGGATCTTATCTATCAGGCAATAGCAGAATCCGGTTTCCAGCCCCAGGCGCTCAATGCACGCTCAGGAGCAGGAGGCATGTGGCAATTCATGCCCTCTAGCGGAAGTGTCTACGGGCTCACGCGAAACGGCTGGGTAGACGAACGTTTCGATCCGGAGAAATCGACCCGCGCTTACGCCAAGTACATGAAGTATCTCTACAACCAGCTTGGAGACTGGTACTTGGTAATGGCTGCCTACGACTGGGGAGCCGGCAATGTACAACGCGCTGTACAGCGCACCGGATATGCCGATTTTTGGGAACTGTATCGTCGCAATAATCTTCCCGGAGAGACAAAGAGCTACGTTCCGGAAATTCTGGCCGCCATCATCATCGACAGAAATCCCAAGCAGTATGGCTTCGATACCGTGGCACTCGATCCTCCCATTGTCACTGATTCAGTAACCACGGATTATTCCGTCGACCTTCGCTTGGTTGCAGACATCGTTGAGGCTCCGGTGCAGACCATTGTCGGGCTGAATCCTGCGTTGTTGCGAATGGCAACGCCTCCCGAACAGGAATTTCAGCTGCATCTTCCTGCCGGGACGAAGGAACTCTTCGTCCGCCGCATCGCTGAGATTCCGGAAGACAGACGTCGCTACTGGCGTTATCACAAGATCGAACCAGGCGACACGCTGGAGTCCGTCGCGCGCAGCTATCACGTTTCGACCGCCGACCTTGCAGCGACCAATCAGCTCACGGTTGGAGACAATCTGAGCGATCTGGAAGCCGTCGTGATTCCTATCGCGCCGGTAATGGCCTCTGCTCCTGCACGCTCCACAAGCTACACTGTGAAACGCGGAGACACGTTAATCACCGTAGCGGACCGCTTCGGTGTGTCGGTGGATCAGCTGCGGCGTTGGAATCATCTTCGTGGTACGCAGCTCACTCCAGGACGGCGTATCAGCGTTGCTGAGCCGGCGAATATCGCAAGAGCATCGAGTCACGGATCACGCAAAGTAACAGCAAGCAAGAAGGGGAAACACGCTGTAAAGAGCGAGGAGCATTCTACTCACAGCAAGCATGCAAAGGGCGGTGTTTCAGAGAAGCGTGGATCGGCAACTGCCACCTCTCACGCATCTCATCGTGCAACACGAAGTTCTTCGCACGAATCTTCTAGGCGTAAGGAGAGCTCAAATGCTAAGATTTCGCCTAAAAAGAAACAACGGCGCTGACAGATTGGATGAGGACTCTTACTTCTCACTTGCGTTCGTTGGCAAACCATTGCAAGCTGTTGCTACAATACGCGGCGCAGGGTCTGCGCGTGTGTTAATGAATTTGAAGTAGAAAAATCATCCGAAGCGGAGTACCCCGGAGGTTCAGGAAATGCAGGACGAGCGCAAACTGTACGCGTACAACGACGGCGAGTTTGAACCTGAAGAAGACGACTACGAGGAAGAGACCGAAGACGACTTCGGGGACGAGGAAGAAGAAGAGGAAGAAGAAATCAGCGTCTCAATCTCCTCGGATGACGACGAAGACGACGAAAATGATGACGAAGACGATGAAGAAGAGGACGACATGGACGATTTAATGGAAGAGGAACCAGAGCAGTCGGCCCCGGCAACTCCAGAAACAGAAGTTGAAGAAGAAGTTCTGGAAGAGCCAGTCTCCACTCCTCCGGCTCCAGAGGCGGAGGAAGAACCGTCACCGAAACCAGTAAAGAAAGCTGCAAAGAAGAAGGCTCCTGCGAAAAAGGCTCCGGCCAAGAAAGCACCAGCCAAAAAGGCGGCGGCGAAGAAAGCCGCAAAACCTGCAGCGAAAAAAGCTCCGGCCAAGAAGGCCGCAAAGAAGTCTGCCGCTAAGACCAGCAGTAAGGGCGCTCTCAGCGGCGGCAAGACCAAGGCGAAAAAAGCCCCGGTCAGTAAGAAGAAGAGCGCCGCTAAATCAACTAAAAGAGGTACTCCTTTGGCAGTGAAGAAGACCGCAGCAAAGAAGTCGCCAGCCAAGAAGGCTGCAGCGAAGAAGGCCCCGGCCAAGAAGGTCGCGGCAAAGAAGGCAGCAGCTAAGAAGGCTCCGGCGAAGAAGGCAACGAAAACCGCAGCTAAGAAGGCAGTAAAGAAGGCTCCTGCAAAGAAAGCTCCTGCTAAGAAGGCTGCAAAGAAGGCAACAAAGGCAACGAAGAAGTAGTTTCATCGTAGTCCTGAGGCAAGCAAAAGAGCCCGGCCAGTCCGCCGGGCTTTTTTGCGTCTACTCGCTGCCGAGGAGTCCGCAAAAAAAGACACCCCGTGCCTGTCACGGGGTGTCTTGGGTGAAACAGAATCTAGGATTGGACCAACCGGGCCAGCGAATTTAGTGCGCAGCTTGTTGCTGTGCCTTCAACTCGGCCAGAACCTCTTCGGAATGGTGCGTAGGATTGACACTCGTCCAGACCTTAACAATCTTTCCCTGAGGATTGATCAGAAATGTGTTGCGCTTTGCCATCTGGTAAAGCGCCAGGGAGCCGTAGTCCTTGGTGACAGCCTTGTTCTCGTCAGCTAGGAGACGAAAGCTCAGTCCCTCTTTCGTACAGAACTGTTGGTGACTACTCGTTGAATCGACACTCACCCCCAAGATGACGGCATTTGCCGCCTCATACTGGGAGAGGTCACGTTGGAAGTTGTGAGCCTCAATGGTGCAGCCTGTGGTCATGTCCTTTGGGTAGAAGTACAAGACCACCCACTTGCTGCGAAAACTCTCCAGACTGATCTTGGAACCATCCTGTGAAGGAAGGGTAAAGGTGGGAGCCGATTGCCCTACTTGCGGCACATCTGCATCGGCAGCAAAACTACGAACAGCAAAACCTGTTGCGACTATCACCAGTAGCACGAGAAGCCACAGGGAAGTTCGGTGCATAGTCAACCTCCGTCCTCAAGGGGAATACGGCCTAGCCGAAACATTCCGGAATTGCTTCAGCTCTTCTATCGGCCCGTGCCCAGTAGATGCCTCTTTGTGAACGATGGATAGAAGAAAACTGACTCATCAGGATGGCGAGGGGAATAGCAATTGCCGGTTCTGTTCCGACGTGCCGGTTTTCGTCCCTATTCTATGCCGACAACGGCAATGCCTTTGTCATTAGCTTGTCTCCAGACACTCTCTGGATCGAAAACTAACGTGCGGCCCGCTTCCACTGCCAGGCATGTCGCTCCGGCACGATGCATCGTCTCGATGGTAGGAACACCGATTACCGGAACATCGAAGCGCATATCTTGCTTGGGCTTAGCGACCTTAACAACTGTCAGATGCCGCTCGAGAACCGACGCCTCGGCCTCCAGTGACCGCATAAGCTCTCCGGCACGAAGAATGGTGGCATCGGTACCCTCCATTGCTTCCACGGCCACACAGGCCTGCCCAGCGACGACTACGGTCTGCCCTATATCGAAACCCGACACACCTTTGGCGACACTTAACCCATACTCGATGTTTTTCTGTTCGTCTTCGGTGGGGGCTCTCTTTGTCAGGACGCCGGGTTTAGCCAGCAGGGGCTCCAAATAGGAGGTCGAAGAGATGAGTTCGATTCCTTCATCCCCGAGAACCTTTGCAACGGCACCTAGCAGCATGTCGGTATTCCGAGTGCGAAGACTCATGAGCAGCTTCGCAAGACGCCAGTCAGGACGAATGCTGGAAAAGATCTGTTTATGTTTTACTTGGCCTGCCATCACAGCCCGGGTGACGCCTTCTGCCTGAAATGTCTTTATCAAGCGGGAGAGTTCACCAAGAGAAAGCCAATAGACCTTTACGCCTTGATCTTGAGCTGCACGCCCATTCATCTCTTCGTCGGTTTCTTCCTTGATGGCGGCAACAACCACCTCCGTGCCAGCTGCACGGGCTGCCTCCAAAAGAAGAAAGGGGAATCGACCATTCCCCGCGATGAGACCTAATTTCACGGCTACTTGATGACTCCCCGCTGCGAGCGCTGGATGAAGTCGACAAGATACAGGATGTCTTCGTCGTCGCCTGCTTCTGTCTTCATCTGCTCTACAGCCTGGGAGGTATTCAACTTGGCGGCCGTTAGCAGTCGGTAGGCACGATGCAATCTCTTGACCTTCTCCGGAGTAAATCCTCGACGGGAGAGTCCGACCTTGTTGATGCCATAGGCATGAGTCTCGCGCTTGGCAGAGGTAAGAGAGTACGGCAGCACATCCTGAGTGATGGTTGTTCCGCCACCGATGTAGGCATACTTTCCGATAGTGCAGAACTGATGTACGGGACAGAGCGCTCCGACAGCAGCATAATCTTCAACGATTACGTGCCCGGCCAGAGTTGCACCATTAGCCAACATGCAGAAGTCGCCAATGACCGAATCGTGGCCGATATGCGTATACGCCATGATGAGGCAATTGGAACCTATGCGGGTTATGCCTTCTGCCTTGGTAGTGCCTCGCGAGATGGTTACATACTCACGAATGGTATTGTCATCCCCAATTTCCAGGCGGGTCGGTTCCCCTTTGTAGCCATAATCCTGGGGGGGAATACCCAAAGCTGCAAAAGCGTGGATCTTGTTTCGCGCACCTATGCGGGTATGGCCGTCGAGGACCACATGCGAAACAAGCTCACATTCTTCTCCCAACACTACATTCGGACCTACAGTGCAATACGGACCAACGGTGCAGGATTGTGGCACAACTGCTCCAGGAGCCACAATCGCTGTCGGATGGATACTCACTCGCCTGTCACCTTCTCCGATCCGGTAGCATCGGTGGCTGCAGACTCGGTCTCTGTTGCTTCTGCCTTTTTCCTTGGCACCAGCTGGCACATGATGATGGCTTCGCAGGCTTTCTTTCCATCGACATAGGCATAGCCCTGCATACGCACGGCACGAGGCTTCCAATTCAATACGTCGATTTCCAGGCGAAGCTGATCTCCGGGAGTCACCTGGCGCCGGAACTTGGCGCGCTCGATTCCGGTAAAGACCGTTAGCTTAGAATCCCGATCAGGAATCTCCGTTAACAGAAGCGTAGCCCCAGCCTGAGCCATTGCCTCAATCACCAAAACGCCCGGAAGAATCGGGAAATTAGGGAAATGGCCCTGGAAAAAGGGCTCATTGATTGTGACGTTTTTGATGGCGACGATCCGCTTCATGCGGACAATCTCTACGACCCGGTCAATAAGCAAAAACGGGTACCGATGAGGCAGAATCGCCATGATCTCGTTGATGTCAAGGGTCTGGCGGCCTTCCAGATGCGGGTTGAACGTTTCCATAGGATGCAACCGCGATTATAAACCGGGCTACTTCTTTACTTTCGCCGCAGTCTTGTCGGGGTCAAAGAAATCGGCCGGAAGATCCACGTTATAGTCAGCCCAATAAAGGAACCGCTGGTTCACCATGTCGCCATTACGAAAGCGGGCGATGGTAAACGGAGTAGGAAATCCCGCGACCGTATGGTAATCGTCATACTCCTCGGCATCCTCGTTCTTGTCCTTGTAAACGGGATCTCGCCATTGGAAGCTGCGACGAAGAGGTAGATGCGACGTATTGTCCATCTGGATCGTGATGGAATCATTTGAAGCGGAGATCAAAGTCACCTGTTCGGCCAAGTGCCGCTCCACCAGCTTCTGGCCTTCGTAGACCAGAATTGTCTTGGGATCCTTCAACCAGATACGGAGGGCCATCTCAACAGAGTGGTCCCGCCGGCGCAACCAGTCGTCCTGCTGATCTTTCGGGAAGGGGTTCTTGCCGCGGAAGGTGATCTCCCAGCCCTCGTTGCCGTTGTAGATGTGTATTACATCGCGATGCTTGGTATATTCCGTCCGGTCGTGATCCGGATAGGCATGATATTCCCAATAATCGGTGATTCCGCCGGTTGGCCGCCCACGATAAAAACTAGAGGTACGGCCAGCCCAAACACGATTCTTCATGTTCAGCCATCGCTCGCCGCCCAGAGCGTTGATCATGGCGTCGATTGCCACTCGAGCCTTCTGCGAATTCTCCTCTGCCGTCTTGTCCTGCGCTGATACCAATGGCCCCAGAACGCAGAGAACCAGCACCAGACCAACAAACCATTTTTTCCGTATGATCCGCATCGTTTTCGCGACCGAACTCCCGATCTAAAAAGTTCTGTTAGCCCACCAGCACGGCTCCGCCGTTCACATTCAATACCTCACCGGAGATGAATCCGGCAAATGGAGTGCACAAGAAGAGGATCGGTCCGGCAATCTCGCGAACCTCCGCAACACGTCCCAACGGAATCGTCGAAAAGATCTTCTCCCTGGTCGACGGATTCTCCAGAGCCGGAGAAGACATTTCAGTGTTCACCCAGCCGGGAGCTATGCAATTCACATAGATACCCTTTGGAGCCAGTTCTGTCGATAGGCTCTTCGTAAGACTGATTACGGCACCCTTTGTCACCGCGTAATCAGCATGGAAAGCCTCGCCCCTCTGTCCCGCGGTAGAACTCACTAGCACAATGTGACCCGCAGCGACTCCGGATTGCGGACGACCCTGCTTCTCCATCTGCTCTGCTGCAGCCTGGACCAGGCCAAAGACGCTGTTCAAATTGACATCCATCGTCCGCTGCCATTGGGACTGGTTCATCTTACTGATTGGGACATCTTCCGCAGGCCATATACCGTGATTCACAACCAAGGCATCCAGACGGCCAAAAGCATTTACAGTTGCCGCCACAAGAGCGCGACCGTCTGCCGGTGAAGCCAACTCCTGCCAGACAGCCCTGCAACGGTCCTGGCCACCGCAGGTATCCTGCAACGCCAGCGCTCGTGACTCCGCCTGGCGAAAACTGAAAACTACCTTAGCGCCTGCCTGAGTGAAGAGCCGTACCGTCTCTGCACCGATTCCACGGGAACCTCCCGTAATAAGCGCTACTTTCCCCTCAAGAGACAGCCGAATCTGACTCATATGGTCAACCTAATCGTCTGAAGCCTCCCGCGCAACAGGCTTTCGGGACCTTGCACCTTTCTTCTTTGTCGCTTTGGAACTTCGAGACGTGCTCTTGCGCACCGGTTTGGTTGCGCTCTTACCCGTTGTCAGAATTTCTTGGGTTCGCTTGGATAATTTTCCAAAGACCAGATCACGGGACTGGACCAGTAGTTCTTCCAGCTCTCGTTGCCGTAGCACATCCCAATCCTCAAGGCACACCCAGTGAGCCCGAGCCAGGTATGGAGCAGGAATGATTCCGTCTCTCTCCACTAGCTCCGCGAAACGCTCTGGCCCCGCCGCGAAAGCAAGGACTCCTTTTCCTCCGCCATCAAGGTCCGTGAGCGCGAACATTTTGCCGCCGATCGTTTTATCCCCAACCCAGAAAACAAGGTTATTGCCCCACTGAAGCGTTTCCGTCACATGAGGCAGTTTCAAAAGAAATTCTCGCAAGCGCTCTACGTCCATGCCGCGAGTCTATCGCGACCGATTGTTCATGACAGCTCCGAAAACCTAAATGAGCGATGCCAATGCTTCACAGGTTCGCTCCATCTCGTCCTCGGTGTTGTAGTAGTGAACACCTGCGCGCACGACCTCCGAAAGATTACGATTCTCCATGTCAATTCGTGTCGCTTCCCGGGAAGTTGCTCGTACAGAAATGCCCTTCGCTGCCAGTCTCTGAACAATCTGCGAAGGCGATAGACGGGCATGGGTGAACGTCACGATTCCACACTTCTCTGCACCGCCATCCTGCACCGTGATTCCGCTGATCGACTCGAGTCCCTTTCGAAGTTGCGCGGCAAGAGACCGAACCCGGCATTCGATGCGGTCAAATCCGATTTCCAGCCCATAGCGAACCGCAACACCCAACCCGAGTCTTCCGGCTATGCTCGACTCCCAAGCCTCGAAACGTCTCGCATCCTCGCGAATTTCATAGGACTCTCGCGAGACCCAAGTCGCACTTCTCATATCGAGGAGTGCCGGTTCCAGCTTCCGGTACAGCTCGCGTCGCATCCACAGGAATCCCGTTCCTCTGGGTCCTCTCAAATACTTCCGTCCCGTAGCCGAGAGGATGTCGCAGCCCAGCTCTTTGACATCGATCTTTCTCTGCCCAACCGACTGGCAGGCATCGAGCAGAAATGGGACCCCATAATGACGGGCCAAACGGCCAACTTCGGCAGCAGGCTGGACCAGTCCATTGTTGGTTGCAACGTGAGTGAGAGAAATGCATGCTACCCGGCCTTTGGCCAGTTCCCTATCCAACGCCTCCAGATCGATCTCCCCACCAGGCAGACTGGGAACTACGACAGTCTCTGCACCACGCTGTTTGGCTACCTGCAGGAGAGCGATGAAGTTGCTGGCGTACTCATTCTCGGCCGTCACAATGCGCTCTCCCGACTTGATCGGCAAAGAGTAGAAGCCCATCTGCCAGGCCCGTGTCGCACTCTCCATCAATGCCACCTCGTCCGGATGACCGCCAACCATCTTCGCTATGGACGCGTAGATCGACTCCTGCTCCCCTGCAACTTCAGCAGCTGCCTCATACCCGCCAATTTCGGCTTCTCGCCGCAGATGACAAATCACGCGATCCGTAACCACCTTCGGCGAAAGGCCTGTACCCGCATTGTTGAGAAATATCCGATCTGACCGGCATCCTTCTGTCTCGGCACGTAACCGAGCAACTTCTTCCCTGCTCCACTCCAGCGTGCTCATCTCTCTCCTTCGGTTCTGACGGTGTTTTGGATCTTGGAACCTTGTACTTTCCCAGTCTCAAGTTTGGGGTGTACAGAGGAATCGGTCCAATAGATTGTTTAAATTCATGCAATCTCTTGGGGAGATAAATGGGCGATTTCGTTCCGGTTCTTTATACTGGAGAGAGTCATGCCCGAGTCAGGAATAACCTTCGCCCCTGTCGACGAACAGCTCGACTTGCTGCAAAAAGGCGCTGCCGAAATCATCCGCCTCTCTGATCTGAAAGAGCGCTTGGAGGCCTCGTCGAAGTCCGGACGCCCCTTGCGCGTAAAAGCCGGCTTTGACCCGACAGCTCCCGATTTGCACCTGGGCCACACCGTCCTGATGCGGAAGTTGAAGCATTTCCAAGATCTGGGCCATCAAGTAATCTTCCTGATCGGCGATTTCACCGGTCTGATCGGCGATCCGACCGGTCGCAACATTACCCGCAAACCATTGACGGTAGAACAAGTCCTGGCCAATGCCGAAACCTATAAAGAGCAGGTTTTCAAGATCCTGGACCCGGAAAAGACGGAAGTAGCCTTCAACTCCAAGTGGCTAAGCACCTTGGGTTTCGAGGGAATCATCCGCCTGGCAGCTCACTTTACCGTCTCGCAGATGTTGGAACGGGATGACTTCCATAAGCGCTTTCAGAACGAACAGCCCATCAGCCTGCACGAAATGCTCTATCCGCTGGCACAGGCCTATGACTCGGTAGCACTCGAAGCCGATGTAGAGCTAGGCGGAACCGATCAGAAATTCAACCTACTGTGCGGCCGCGAACTCCAGCGCCACTACAATCAAAAACCGCAGGTAGTCCTGATGACACCGATCCTGGAAGGCACGGACGGCGTACAGAAGATGTCGAAATCGCTAGGCAATTCCATCGGCATCAAGGAATCCCCATTCGAGATGTACGGCAAGCTGATGTCGATCTCTGACGAGCTGATGTGGAAGTACTGGATCTTCCTGACGGACCTACGCCAAAGCGAAATCGACCAGATGCAAGCCGACGTAAAATCCGGCACCCTGCACCCGATGGAAGTAAAGAAGCAGCTAGCCCGCACCATCGTAGCTGGCTTCCACTCCCAGTCCGCCGCCGAAGAAGCCGACCGCAACTGGGCCCTGATGTTCCAACAAAAAGCAGTCTCCGAAGATCTGGAAGAGGTAACAGTAAACGCCGCCGATTTGGGCTACACCCCGGAGCATCCCTCAATTAGGTTGGACAAGCTGCTTGTTCGGCTAGGTCTAGCCGAATCTGCGACCGATGCTAGCCGTAAGATCAGGCAAAATGCAGTAAAGGTCGATGGAAAAACAACCAACGCCACAAATCTTCCTCTGCCCAAAATTCCAGCACAACTGGCAGTCCGTGCAGGCAAAAGAGCAAAGATCTCCGTGTTCGCCTAAAGATGTGAACAAACCGGGTTATGGTTCTCATCTTTTTTCAATACTGTAATGATATTCAAGAATAACGTTTCTAGTCTTGGCCGGATTCTTAAAATAGCAGGGTGAATCATATTATCACTGAGCGAGGTAAAGGCTTAATTGTGTATGGTCAGTTTTTCAAAACGTCGTCACAAGCGTTACAAAATACTGCATGGCTGGCTATCTCTTCAAAAAGCTTATCTCAAACTTGCTATTCTTGATTCCCTAGGATTTTTGCATTCCTAGTAATTTCTAACTTACCATTTTGGCTCATAGTGGTTAACCATTAAAATATTAAGAGGAAAGCTAGATCTAGAATTTTTAATATTGGGGACGCTCTTGCATATATCCCCGTTGGGTATCCTGGTAAAGTGTTGATATAGAATTTTGTTTTGATCATTGGGCATACATGCAAGTGATGCAAAGAGCGAAAGCTTAGCTCAGTAGTAGATGAAGGTGCGTGTGCGGAACTCATATTTAGTTCTACGTGCCTACATCGTATGGTACTGGTAATAAGTATCCTCTTTTGAAGTTGTTCATCAATTTGGACATGTGCTTTGCGGCTTGGTGTTCGCAGTTGGACTGCGTGATTGGGCAGCGATGAAGTTTAGAGTTTTAGATCGCAAGGAGTGAAAGTACCCGTGGGTAAGACAGCACTGATTACCGGCATTACAGGTCAAGATGGTTCCTATTTGGCGGAACTTCTGTTGAACAAAGGTTACGTGGTGCATGGCATTAAGCGGAGGTCTAGCAGTTTTAATACCTCCCGCATTGACGGCGTCCTTTCCGATTGGCATGAGCGCGAAGCACGGCTGTTCCTACACTTTGCAGATCTCTCTGATGCCACTAGTCTGGTCCGGTTGCTGTATCGTCTTCAGCCAGATGAGATCTATAACCTTGGAGCTCAAAGCCATGTTTTGGTGAGCTTCGAGGTCCCTGAGTATACCGGTGATGTCACGGCGCTCGGCACTATTCGCTTGCTCGATGCCATTCGAGAATCAGGAATCAAGACAAAGTTTTATCAAGCTTCGAGCAGCGAGATGTTTGGCAAGGTGGCTGAAACCCCGCAGCGCGAAACCACACCATTTCGGCCTTGCAGTCCTTATGGCTGCGCCAAGCTCTATTCGTATTGGACAACCGCCAATTACCGAGATGGTTACGGCATTTTCGCGTGTAATGGTATTCTCTTCAATCATGAATCCCCTCGGCGAGGTGAGACCTTTGTCAGCCGCAAAATCACCCGTGCGGTGGCGAGAATTAAGGCCGGACTGCAGCAGCGTCTCTATCTTGGAAATCTCGATGCCAAGCGCGACTGGGGCTATGCCCCCGAATACGTGGAGGCCATGTGGCAAATGATGCAACTCGACCGACCGGACGATTTTGTCATCGCGACTGGAGAGACTCACACTGTGCGCGAGTTTGTTCAGCTAGCGTTTGATCATGTCGGTCTTGACTGGGAAAAATACGTCGAAATCGACCAGAAATACTTTCGTCCCAACGAAGTTGACCTTCTCCTGGGAGATGCTAGTAAGGCAGAGCGAGCATTCGGTTGGCGACCCAAGGTCAAATTGGAAGGGTTAGTTAAATTGATGGTTGATGCCGACATAAGTCTCCTAGCTGATCAATTAGAGGGGCGCTTAACCCGCTAACGCCATCCCAAGGAAAGCACGTGGCATTCCCCCGATTCTTGTCTCTCTGCATATGGGACAGATCAAGGTAATCTGTTCCGTCTATGAAACTTCCCTGGAACTCACATTCGGGATTTAAGCTCGACTTGGCAGCGAGTTTAGCCGGGTCGGCTTGGTCAATGTTGGTACAGCTCGCCTGCGTTCCCCTCTATATCCGGTTTCTCGGTATTGAAACTTACGGACTTATTGGCTTCTATCTCATGCTTCAAGCCATGCTTCAGGTGCTGGACCTTGGTTTGAGCCCGACCATGAACCGGGAGATGGCTCGCTACTCGGTCCAGCCGGAAAAGGCAGATGAGGCGCGCGATCTTGTGCGTACGCTTGAGCTTGGTTACTGGCTCATTGGATTGATGATCGGATTGGTTCTCGTAACTTCCTCGTCATGGATTGCGGCTCATTGGATCAGTGCCAGTGGCATTCCGGTTTCCAGCGTCAAACATGCCTTGATGCAGATGGGCGTTTTGGCCGCACTCCAATGGCCGGTCAGTTTTTATCAAGGCGGTTTAATTGGTCTGCGCAAGCAGGTCCTCTTCAATGTCTTCCGGATCATCGCTGTAACGGTGAGTAATGGAGGAGCTGTTCTGGCCCTGTGGATCATCTCTCCCACGATTCGAGTTTTTTTTCTGTGGCTGGTTGTTACCAATGCCGTCATGCTCGTTTGTTGGACCATCTTCCTGTGGAAGAGCCTGCCCCATGGAACTCGCTCTCCGCTGTTCAATCTTGGCCTATTGCGCAACGTTGGACGCTTTGCTGCAGGGATGAGCGGGATCGCAGTATTCACTCTCGTGTTGGGCCAGGCCGACAAAATGATCCTCAGCAAGGTGTTTAGCCTCAAGATTTTTAGTTACTACACTATCGCTGGAATGTTTGGCACTGGGCTGGTAATGATTGTCTCGTCGCTGTTCAACACTTCTTACCCGCGATTTTCAGCGCTAGTTGCTCGCGGGGACGAGCATGAATTGATTCGGATCTACCACGGAGCCACCCAGTTAATGGCCGTTCTTCTTTTACCGTTGGCAACGGAAATCGCGTTATTTTCCAGAGATATTCTGCAACTATGGACCAGAAACTCCGAGGTCGCACGTAATGCAGGACCAATCGCAACGTTGTTGGTGATTGGATCAGCCATCAATGGTTTGATGAATTTACCGTATGCACTGCAATTGGCATACGGTTGGACCAGCATCGGGTTAAGAATAACGATCTTCCTATCCGTCATTGTGGTTCCGACGCTTTGGTTTGCAGCCACACACTATGGTCCTGTGGGAGCTGCGTGGGTTTTCATAGGTTTTCAGACATTTAACATGCTAGTTGGTTTACCACTTACACATCGGCGTTTATTGCGCCACGAATTGACGAGGTGGCTCTTGCAGGACGTATGTCCTCCATTGTTGGCCTCCATCCTGGTAGTCGGACTGGCAAAAGTGGCAATGAGCAGCCGACTGGCACCGTTAACGGTCCTATTTACTCTCTTCGCGATTCTATTGGTAGCAATGTCCTCTGCAGCTTTTGTAGCGCCCCTGATACGGAAACGTCTGCTAGCGAAATTGTCGAGCATGTTGTTGGACTATACCTGACAATTGCGCTTCCCAGAATCGCAACGTCGACATAGAATCATAGAATCATAACAATGAATTATCCTCTTTTATGTTTGTCTCAGGGAATACAAAATGTGCGTTGAAGTATTGAAATCGAAAAAAGAAATCGCAGAAGCACGGTGCCAACTTCAGCGCAGGAATCTGTCTCTTACCAGTTCCAGATGGAAGCGTCTTGGATCAAGGATTGGCATATCCAAGGGAATAAACGTAGGTGATGAGGTCAAAAGCTGGGATGTCCTAAAGACTATCGAGTTCATCGAGAAGAACGTCGCGAAGACGGGTCCTATCCTAGACATGGGCGCATTTGCCTGCGAAATACTCTGCATTCTACATAATCTCGGCTATGAGAATCTCACTGGAATCGACCTGAATCCCCGGATCAAAGAGATGCCGTATGCAGATACCGTGCGTTATGAAGTGTCGGATTTCATGCACACGAAATTCGCCGACGAGTCTTTTCAGGTGATTTCGGCAATCTCAGTCATCGAGCACGGCTTCAATTGCGAACTGCTTCTTTCGGAGATCTCGCGACTGCTTCGCCCTGGTGGCTACTTCGTAGCTTCGTTTGACTACTGGCCGGAAAAAATCGACACAACAGGTGTTACCTTCTTCGGAATGGACTGGTTAATATTTTCAAAGCAAGAGGTATGCGGGTTTATCGAAGAAGCTAAGTCGTACAACCTCACGCCGCCGTTGAAGATCGATCTGGCTGGTGGGGACAAGCCGATAAAATGTGCTAATAAGGAATACACATTTGCATGGCTGGTCCTACAGAAAGCTCCTGCTCAGGTATGAGTCAAGTAATCGTCTTCAGTCCCGGCTCACCAGATTCCTGCATGCTTGTGGCCGGCTTATTGGATCCAATTTCGCATGAAAACGGATCGGCTACCGAAGCATAGTAATCGAACTTCAGGGATTTAAGAGGCGCGGTGATTCGCTGCCGACACGATACAATGAGAGTTCTGTTGATTTCAGGTTCGCTGCCACCAATGAAGTGCGGCGTTGGCGATTATACCGCGAATCTTGCGAACGCATTAGATCGACGCGGCGATACATCCGTGGCAGTTCTGACGGATGTTGCCGCGAATCCAATACCTTCTGACTTCACTTTTGAGGTATTTCCTGCCGCCAACGGATGGAGAATGGCGGATGTCCGTCGGATTGCTAAGATGGCGCGTGGTTGGCGTCCCGATCTTATCCATATTCAGTATCCGACTCAGGGATATGGGCACAGCTATCTACCCTGGTTCTTGCCGACGCTCTTCAGCGTCGCCAAGATACCAATAGTTCAAACTTGGCATGAATACCACATGGAACGTGCCCGATGTAATCTGCTCAATGCCATTCTAGGCGGAGGTCTGATTGCGGTGAGGCCCAATTATAGAGAAAACATGCCGAATTGGTACAGGTGGCTTACTCGCAGAAAACGTTTTGACTTCATTCCTAGTGCTTCTGCAATTCCCTGGATACAATTAAGTGAGACAGAAAGAGTTGCCATTCGGTCGAAATTTGCCCCTTCGCCATCCAGAGTCATCGTCAACTTTGGCTTTGCATACCCAGCAAAGAGGCTTGAGCAGCTCTTCGAAATCGCTGACCCATCGCAGGACCATCTTGTTTTGATCTGCGATCTAAATCCGGACGATGAGTATCACAAGATCATTCTCGATCATGTAAATCAGAAACCTTGGTTGGGAAAGGTTACGATTACTGGTTTCCTGCCTGCTGATCGGGTGGGCAGTATCCTGGCTGCTGCAGATGCTGTCGTGCTGCCCTTTCGTGATGGTGGTGGAATCTGGAATACATCAATTCATGCGGCGATGACCCAGGGGACATTCGTCTTGACGACTTCGCGCGAACGGCAAGGCTATCATGCTGCCACGAATACCTATTATGCGCAGCCCGACAATGTCGCGGATATGAGGATTGCGTTGCGAACTTATGTGGGTCGTCGCGGAAACAAAACAGGTGAAGGCCCGGGCTCTCAATGGGAAGCTATCGCTGACGCCCATCGAACTTTTTATACCTCTGTCCTTAAAGGTTCACAATCAAGATGAATCCAATCAAGATTTCGATCTGTATATCAACCCGAAATCGCGGTGCCTTCATTGGTGAGACTTTGGAAAGCATCGTACGGCAGGCGAACGATGAAGTAGAGATCGTTATCTTGGATGGTGCTTCAACCGACAACACCCAGGAAATCGTCGAAGCATACCGGGGACGCTTTCCCGGCCTTCGTTATTTTCGACAAGAAACCAATATGGGGATCGACCGCGACTTCGCCAATGCAGTCGACTTGGCCAGGGGTGACTATTGCTGGCTTTTCACCGATGACGATCTTCTCAAGCCGGGCGCCCTCCAGATAGTTCTTAAAGCTCTCAAGGATGGGTATTCACTGATAATTGCAAACAGTGAAGTATGGAACGCGAATTTTTCAAAACTGCTCGAAACCAGAAGGGTTCCGATCCAAGCAGACAGAACTTATAAGTCAAACGAAAACCATATGCTTCTAACCGATACGGGAGGCTATCTCAGCTTCATCGGCGGAGTTATCATACAGCGGCAGCTATGGTGCGCACGAGACAAGGCACGTTATTTCGGCTCCTATTTCATTCATGTAGGAGTGATCTTCCAAGAGCCGATTCCAGGCAATACTCTGGTTATCGCGGAGCCATTAGTTGCCATCCGCTATGGAAACGCCTCATGGTTGGCCCGGTATTTTGAGATCTGGATGTTCAAGTGGCCGGATCTGATCTGGTCGTTCTCCCATCTGCCTGATTCAGCTAAGGATCGTGTATGTCACAAGGAACCATGGCGAAGCCCGAAGGCTCTCTTACATCACAGGGCCAACAAAACATATTCGAAGCGAGAATACACAGAATGGCTGAAGCCACGCTTAACGTCGTTCTGGGATCGAGCAATTAGCAAAGCTTGCGCTTATTTTCCCGGGCGCATGGCTAATCTGCTAGCTTTCGTTTATTTTTCGCTCTTCCATCGCCCATCTTCGCGTCTCCTTTTCGTGTTAGATCTGGCGAATAGTCCGTTCTGTTTTTGGAAGTTTCCGATGAGACCTGTTTCGCCGGTCAAAGAGAAGCCCGTCGTGATATCGAACGGAGTGCACCTTTCTTCAAGTATGCGTCGTGTCGGTCACCAGAAAAAGGGGGAATCTGTAGACAAATGACGCGAAGAGCGCTAATTACAGGTGTCAACGGCCAGGATGGTTCCTATCTTGCTGAGCTGTTGTTAAAACAGGGGTATCATGTTAGAGGAACAGTGCGCAGGCGCTCATCTGCAAACGATGACAGTCGCATTCAGCGAATTCCCAAAGATGTCGAAATTGTCGAAAGTGACCTGTTTGGAGACTCCTCCATCGAGGACTTGCTCCGTCAATTTCGCCCGGACGAGGTCTATAACCTCGCGGCACGCGCCTCCAGCAAGGAATTGTGGACTGAACCCGTTTCTACAGGAGAGCTGAACGCCTTAATGGTCGTACAGCTGCTCGACGCCATTCATAGAGTTAATCCTGAAATACGCTTCGTTCAAGCCTCCAGCAGCGAGGTTTTTGGCCGGACAGCAGAGGTACCGCAGACAGAATCGACTCCATTTCAACCTCGTAATCCATACGGTGTAGCTAAGGCTTTCGGACATTGGATCACTGCCGTTTACCGTAAAGAGCGAGGGCTCTTTGCGTGTTCCTGCATTCTATACAATCATGAAAGCCCTCGGCGCGGCATGGACTTCGTCACCCGCAAAATATCTCGAGGCGTGGCGATGATTAAGCGGGGTCTGGCCGACAAGCTCATCCTCGGAGATCTTGACGCCCGACGCGATTGGGGCTTCGCAGGCGATTATGTACAAGCGATGTGGCTTGCACTCCAGCATACTGCACCCGATGATTATATTATCGCCACCGGGGAAACCCATTCGGTACGAGAATTCTGTAGCATAGCCTTTGCGCATGTTGGTCTAAGATATGAGGATTATGTCACACAGAATCTCGAAAATTTCCGAGCACCGGAAGCTTCCGTCCTTGTAGGAGATCCGACGAAGGCGAAGCTTATTCTGGGTTGGCGCCCGACTGTTACATTTGAAGAACTCGTTAGGATGATGGTGGATACGGATCTGCGATTGCTTGAGTTGGACCAAGCAGGGCGTTCCTCGTCTCCCCAAACAGAGTGTTAAACATGATGGACAACGTAAGCAAGAGAATGACAATGACCCGATCCTCGAGGAGAGTGAAATAAATGAAGACCTGGAATAATTGCCGAGTCTGTAAGGGCTCAGTGGAACCGATCCTTTCTTTAGGGGATCAACATGTTTCCAATTTTCTTAAGCCCGAGCAAGCCGACGGACTCAAGGCGCCTTTGGAACTGGTCCTCTGTCAGCAATGCCGACTATTACAACTACGGCACACCGTTCCCGCTGAAATGATGTATCAGAACTACTGGTACCGGTCGGGAACCAACCAGACAATGCGCGATGCTTTAGCAGACATCTCCGCTTCTGCTTCGAAAGTAGTGCATCTCCAGACGGGAGATGCTGTCCTTGATATCGGATGCAACGACGGCACACTGTTGAGCTCCTACACCGTCCCCGGGGTTTATAAAATTGGCTTTGACCCTGCTCAAAATCTTGCTGTCTACTCGCGCAAAGTTGCGGATAAAGTTCTTGTCGGTCTTTTTGATGCCGACTGTTTTCTGGCTGACTCCGAGGTGAAGGACACTCGCCCAAAGATCGTCACGTCTATTGCGATGTTCTACGATCTGGAAGATCCAGGAAAATTTGTATCGGATATTCAACGAATCATGCATCCGGATGGTGTATGGATCCTGCAGATGAGTTATCTCCCGCTCATGCTCACTCAGAATGATTTCGGAAACATCTGCCACGAACATCTGGAGTATTACTCTCTACAATCGCTTGAATATCTGCTCCACCTCTATGGATTTTCGATTTTGGATGTGCAGTTGAATGATGTGAACGGCGGCAGCCTGCGTGCTTATATATGCAACAGCAATGCAAACCGGAGCGCCTTCGGAGATGAAGTGTATCGTCAAGCAGCCGAAGCCCGTGTATCGAGCCTGCGTGACAGCGAGAAAAGTCTCCGCCTAGACGAAACAACTCCTTATCTGGAGTTTGCTTCACGCGTTCAAGCCATCAAACAGCAGGTTTACGATTTCATTCAGGAACAGGTCAAACATAACAAGAAGGTCTTTGTATATGGCGCATCAACTAAGGGGAATACGATGCTTCAGTATTTTGGCCTAGACCATTCGATGATTGCCGCTGCATCCGAGCGAAACCCTGACAAATGGGGTATGGTAACTGTGGGTACTCGAATTCCCATTATTTCCGAGGCAGAAGCCCGAGCCGCGAAGCCTGACTATTTTCTGGTTTTGCCGTGGCATTTTATCGAAGAGTTCAAGGCGCGGGAACACGAATACTTGTCTACAACAGGTAAATTCATCGTGCCACTTCCGCATTTTGAGTTGGTCTGAGATCCGCCGTTCGGCTTCAGGCAACTGTGGTCGTGACAGCTTCAGTGGTCTCAGTTTGTCGTAATTGATGCTGTAGGCCGAGGATACTCATACCAGATACAGTCTGTAACTAAGAATAAATGGTGTGAAGTACACTCGGCGTGCACCTCGATTTCGAGCTTTAGCGTTAGACCTATGTATCTTGCGATGGGAGGGAAAAGGTACTTGCCCGACCATAGCGTTTGCCGTACCCACAGATTTAAATACCGGAGGTGTCACGTCGCCTGTTGCTTGGCACAGCATCCTCCGGTACGCCTCATACTTTATGGCCAAACACCGACTTCTCCCATCGGCGGCGTCTCCTTCCTGGATCTGCTAAGATCTCTCCAATTTTGCCTTCGAAGCTGGACTTGTACAGTTGAGCCAATTTGGATGAGCGAAGCCAGCATGAACACCATAGAGCAAGAAGCCGTTTTTCGGGTTACATACAATTCCAAAAGTACGCTACAAACGCTAGACTTAGATGTTGGACTGCCGGGATCTCGGTGTTCATGCCCGCAGCCCAAAACGGAATCTTCCTAGAAAGTTAGAATCATTTATGCAGCCAAAAGTCTTTACAATCGTTATCAATTGGAATGGGGACCGGGATACTATAATTTGTCTCGAGTCACTACTAAAACTTCAGTATGACAATTTTCACTTAGTTATTTCTGACAATGGCTCACGTACAGAGTCCCTTGAAGCTATAAGGAATTGGCTGAAAAAGAACGTTGACACTCAGATTAGTCGCGGTACCGGAATCGCCTCCTACGCTATTCTCGAGAACGGAAAAAATCTAGGTTTCACAGGTGCCAACACCGTAGGCATCCATTACGCACTTCAGCATGAGGCTGATTATGTCCTGTTTTTGAATAATGACACCATTATTACGCCGCATTTTCTGTCAGGGATGATTGAGGCGGGTGAAAGCTCCGTTGAAATTGGTATTGTCGGGTGCAAGATTTTCTTCGCAGAGCAGGAAGCTGATGGGAGACATAAGATTTGGTCTTTGGGCGGATATTCCTTCAAATGGGGGATGCCCATTAACATTGGCTGTGGACAATACGATAATCCTGAATGGAGAGGGTACCATACTCAACCGTTGATAAATGGTTGTTGCATGTTGATCAAGCGAGCTGTGATTGAATCTATCGGAGTACAGGATGACTTGCTTTTTTTTGGAATCGACGACGTGGAGTACTCCCATCGTGCGTCTTTACAGGGCTGGAAAAATATTGTTGCATACGACTCTGTGATCTATCACGCAGCTTCGCAATCTGTCGTCCCAAAATCTGGCCTACAAGGATATTACATCTTTCGTAATGCTCTCTTTTTCCGGGCTAGAGCTTTCTCATGGCATCAGAACATATCATTTCTTTTTATCTTGGTATTTAGATACATCTTGGGCGCATCTCTATACAGGTTCCTGAGGGGACGTGGAAAAGTTAACTGGGGAATCTACTATGCCGTCCTTGATTTCCTCAAACACAGGGGCGGAGAATGTTCCCATCAACGGCTCACCCTGCCGTTAGGCTAGCTCTTCTTCTATCTTCTCCCTAACTGCTCCAGGGCAACAAAGTGCTGTACTAAGAGGCGTAGATATGCAGCGATTGGAAAAATAATTGGATTTAGTCACCTCTTTAAGGACATACAGGTATCAAGAAGAATTTCTGTACTCTGGATCGGCGCGATGAGTAGTTTTTTCATATCGTTTTTAACAGCTCTCCTTATCTGCGGCTATGGATACTACAGATCGAGAACGAGAGATGGCAAAATTGTGATAAATCATGTTACAACGTTTTCTCTCGGGTTCATTCTGTATTGGGTATCCCCACTGCTTCTAGGATTCTTGTCTCAAGTATCAGAGGATGAGGCAGTTACAAGATGGTCCTTGATGCTGAATCAAATAAGCAATACTTCTACTCTTATTTATCAAATTTCAATTGTCATATTTTATCTATCGTTTATCGCGGGCGATCATGTTGCATTACGAGTGAGACTCGTCCCTCAGCGCTGGTTCATAGACAAATCGTCCAAAGTGCACAACCATCTTCTACGGTTCGAGTGGTATATATTTCTAGGACTTTTTGTATTTCTCGCCCTTAAATTGAAAGGGATGATTTTATCCAATTACTCAAATATTACGGATCAGGATTACCTTGCTAAAGGCACGTTGACAGCCATCTCTTTGATACTATTTGGCATTTCGTGGACCGCCCTGCTCCACAATAACAATTTTCGTTACATGAAGATATACTTTGTTTGTGCTACCATCTTACTTTTGATGGGCGAAAGATTGTATTTTGCAAGTAGCATTCTTTCAATTCTTATATATCAATTAGACAGAAATCCTCTTACAATACGGCGCGTAATTCTATTTGGGCTAGGCGTTGCAATACTCATGGGTGGAGCTGCTTCTTTGCGTCTTGGAGGCTCTTTCTCAGTCACTGCATCAGCACTCAACATTGCCCTAGAACCTGTCTTCACCTCTTTTTCTCTCGTATATTTTCTACAATCAGGCCATATAAATTGGATACAGATGCCTCTACCCCTCATACACGATATGCTAAATTTAATCCCTTCCGTCTTTATAGATAAAAGTCGATTTTTGATCAGCGATGACACAATATACAGCCCTCTCGGTGCGCTAAACTCATATGTATCATTTAGTATTAATTTTGGATTAATCGGGACAGCTGTTTTTTTGTTTATGTTTGGATATGTACTGCGCAGAATGCGCAAGAATACTGTGGCATATCCAATGATATCAGGTTTTCTCGCTTTCACCTTTTTTCGCGATCCATTTTCGGTGTCATTAGTTAAAAACATATTTGAGTTTTCTGTATTAATTCCACTGCTCATTAGTTTCTGCAATAATGCACTCACATGCGTAGTCAGATCTACTACTTCAGATATTCAATAACTCATGATCTCTCATCAATTAACATAGATACTTCTGACGACATCATCAACCTATTTATCCTAAGGTTGGGCCATGATCACGGATATCTTTTGTGCCTTTAGAGCATTTTGCCTGTCCTGAAAAGCCTGATATTCCTTGATATTCTTAGAATCTTTCCCCCAGTTCACTTAATCGCCAATAGCCCGGAAACACGGACACGATTTAGCTGCCGATCTTTGCGACTAGTATCCGAGAAGAGTCTCGCACATCGCTGGTTCCGACCGATTCTTTACACGAAAATTCTTGCAATAGATTTTAGTGATTGACCCATAATAGAACTATCTACTTATAAGGAAGGTATTTAGCTGCGCTGCTATAGATGATTCTCACCTATGAGCTTGCTCAAGAATGGTGAAGATCACGCAGTCTGGAGAAATTCTCGTCATGCATAAATTTTCCGCATGAACGCAACGTTGACATCTGTGTTTCTCATGATCAGCACAAGGAGAACAATTGATATGTGTACTGATTACTGTGGCTTTACTTCCCCATGGGCCAAATCTATGGGAACAACTCGCCCCAAAGATCCCTATGGTCTTTGTTCCTAATGCAGTCGCAACATGCATTGGACCAGCATCGTTCCCTAAAAAAATCTGGCAACGTGAAATTATAGCAGCCAATCCCTGAAGAGATGTCTTACCTATAGTATTGATGCATTTATCAGGTGCAGCTGCCTGCAGGACCTCTCCATAAGCAATATCTCCAGGTCCACCTACGAGGACAGGCGTAATTCTGTATTCAACTAGTGCGGAGACCACAGCTGCAAATTTCTGGATTCCCCATTGCTTTAAATCAGAGTGCCCAGAGGTAGGGCATATCGCGATGTAATGTTCTTTACTTAGCGGCAGAAGACTTTTGGCCCAAGTTAGTTCCTCATCGGCTATTTCTATGTGTGTAGCTGATTCGAAATGCGGGATGCCGATTGGCCTTAATAGTTGTAGTGCATATTCTACCTCATGACAAATTTGATCTGAGGGTACAGCTGTAGTTAAAAGCAGATCAAATGATCTATTTACATAAGACTTAAATCGATCAGACTTCTCGGTAAACGAGATTCGTTGCCTCGCTCCAGAGAAATAGGCCAGAAAGGTTGCATAAGTAAGATCGGAATCTCGTCTAGGAATAACGCAGAGATCAAACTCCTGATCCTTCAGGTACTTTCTGGCTAGCCTGTAATGTCTCCATGGAAGGATCCACCATCTCAGGACCTTGGCACATTGGAGGTTTGCTCCAAGGACCTTGCCCCCGCTCCAAGCCTGCAGCAAACCTGTTAGTTGCTGATTAACTACTAGAGTAATCTTTGCATCTGGCATCTCTATATTTAGTGCCCGAAGAAAGGGAGTGATCATTACCAAATCACCGAGTTCGTCTAGCTTGATGACGAGAATGTGCTTAAGCGGAAGTCTTTCTTCATGTACAGGTAAATGGAAAAACAATTTGAGCACAAGTACCTGTATTACTGAGAGTATTGAAATTAGATACAGAATTGCTGTTTGCAGCCTGGGAATTAATCTCCAAAGGAAATGTTTGATGTTTTTATGCAAGTAATGGGCGATACTCATCAAACTTTTCATAAAAGGATTTTGTAATCAATGTTTTAACTTATCTTGAGAATAGGTAAGATTTTGTTCAGTAGTGAAGAGCGATTTCAAGAACATATCCCACTGATCCATAACAACGGCTTTTGAAAAATGTTCTTCATATACTTTTTGGCAGTGCTGAAATAAGGCTTCCATCCTAGATCGATCTGAAGTAATGCTTTTTAACTCATTGATTACTTTAGACATGTTATCTAACGATAAGACCCATCCAACTTTATACTCTGCAATCCATTTTGCAATGGAAGATCTAGAGCTTCCACAGAACAGTACGGGCCTACCAGCAGCCAGAGCTCCAAAAAATTTTGAAGGGACAACAGCTCCAGTCCATTCTTCTCTAAGTGTAACGATATGAATATCCGCCGCAGCGAGGCGATCCAATAACTTATCAGCAGAGACAAATGGCGCAAAGTAAATATTTGAGTCGTCTAATGTTATTGCTTGCCTTAACTCATGCTCTCTATTTCCTCGCACGCTAAATGCCACCCGAATCCCATCTTTGCGCATCAGTCGCGCTAACATTAAGATTTCCTCGAAAGTATGCGCTCTTCCAAAGCTCCCTGAATACATCAAGGCTAGCTGTACATTGGCACCATAAACGGCTCGTCGCTCCTCAATACAGACAGGAACGGATCTTTTCGGCTCTTCAAGTGCCCACGGAACCAAAGTAGCAGTTTTGGCCTTAGCGTTATATTGGTTAATTCTATCTCGCATGCAGATACCTATATCCGCAATAAGATCACATGCAGCATATGATTTCTTTAAGATCGGCTTAAGTAGTCGCGCAATCAGACTATTGGACTGAATTGCCCCATCCGCTATTGCCGCTTCAGGATATAGATCAAAACACCAGTGAACAATCTTCGTCTTGGGATTTAAGAGTTTCCATGCTAGTGCTACGATGACACTTAAAATTGGGTCTGTTCCGACAATCAAGACGTCGGGTGGCGGCTTCAGAACAGACAGAAAACACCACCGGCTTATCATCCAGAGAGAATTCAAGATCCTCCCCGTTATAGATGACTGTTTGAAACGAGGACGCCAGATACGGCTTATCGTGACGCCCTTCCAGAGATCTATAGAAGAGTATCTGCGGGATTCATCCCTGCAACCCCGATTACACGGAAATGCGGTGACGTCCCAACCGCGCGCATTCAATTCCGAGCAGAGATCTCCGAAATGTACTGCACTGACGACATCATCGGGAGGAAGATAATGATAAAAGACAAAGACACTCGGCAACTGTGTTCCCTTTTCTAGGACTTGGTAGCCAGCTCACGTTTTTGAAGTACAACCTGACCTTCAATCCAGTGATATGTCTTTGCTAATCCCTCTTTTAATGCACGGGAGGGAGCCCAATTTAGCTTTTCAAGAATAAGACGATTATCAGAATTTCTCCCCCGAACACCGAGAGGACCAGGAATATGACGAATATTCAACTCTTTTCCCGCGATTTCCATGGCGAGATGGGCTAATCCGTTGATAGTAATCATTTCTTCAGAACCGATATTAACAGGTCCCGCAAAATCCGATTCCATTAGTCTTCTTACACCTTCTACGCATTCATCAATATACAGAAACGAGCGTGTCTGATTGCCGTCACCCCAAATCTCTATTTCGCCTCTATCCGATGCTTCAGCAACTTTGCGGCAAATTGCTGCCGGAGCCTTTTCTCTCCCTGCCTGCCATGTCCCTTCGGGGCCAAAAATATTGTGAAATCTGGCTATATGAACTTCCATTCCATAATTACGTGCATATGCGAGATAAAGTCTTTCACTAAAGAGTTTCTCCCAGCCGTATTCACTATCTGGAGCAGCAGGATACGCAGAATCTTCTGAACAAATTGGACTATCAGGGTCCATTTGGTTGCGCTCAGGATAAATACAGGCGGAGGAGGAATAGAAGATGCGCTTCACCCCTGCCATTCGGGCGGCTTCGGCAATATTCAAGTTAATAGTTGCGGAATTATGCATGACACACGCATCATGCTCGCCTGTGAAGATATACCCGGCTCCCCCCATGTCTGCTGCTAGCTGATAAATGTCATCGATTACCTCAACAGCCTTGGACGCAACGCGGGGGTCGCGCAGATCACCAATAGTGAATTCATCAGCTTGAGTTGATGCAAACTCCGGATACTTTAGGTCAACACCTCGCACCCAAAAGCCTTCTCTTTTAAGCCTCTTGACTAAATGACTACCAATAAATCCACCAGCTCCAGCTACTAATACGCGTTTCATGGAAATTCCTCCGCAGCTATAGTTGAGCAAATGCAATTACCCAGTCGATTACATTGCACAGTAATCAGGGGCTCTTCAGTGATCCCTTTCACGAATCCCCTGGATCTGACCTAATCATATTTTAACAAACGCTAAAGGGTACACGGCTCTTTTGTAAAGGCCAAAACCAATTTGGCATAGCAAGATATCTGTTAGCTTGCAACCGTTACCCTGTTTAGCTGATGGGCTGATCTCGAAAGGTCTCATGAATACCTTGCTCAAGCGATGTAAAGTCCTCTGTCCAGCCTGCAAATCGCAACGCACGAATATTCGCCTCTGTAAAATGCTGATATCGATTAACTAGATCGCCAGGAAAAGGTATATAGACTATTTGCCCCTTTCCATGTTCAGACATCAGAGCCTTCGCCACATCATTGAATGTTCGAGAGGCTCCTGTGCCGACATTGAAAACGCCTCGGGTGGATGGAGCACCCCTTAGCAACCCAGCGAAATGGAGATTAATCCGCGCGAGATCGCGTACAAAAATAAAATCACGACGTTGCTCCCCGTTTCCATAACCGCCGGAGCCCTCAAACATTTGGATCTTTCCGGTCTGCTTTAACTGATGTGAAAAGTGATGAATGACCGAAGCCATCCGCCCCTTATGCGTCTCAAAGGGACCATAAACATTGAAATATCGCAGTCCCACCACCGTGGTGTTAATGGACGGCAGCAACCGACGCACATAATTGTCAAAAACGAGCTTTGAGAAGCCGTAGATATTTAGGGGATGCTCATTCTCCGGTGATTCGCTGAAGCTCTGGCTGAGACCATACACAGCAGCCGTCGATGCATAGACAAAAGGAATTTGATGATCTAGCGCAAAATGCAGCAGTTCCTTGGAGTACGTAAAGTTATTATCCATCATGTACTCACCGTTATCTTCCATGGTATTGGAACAGGCGCCATTGTGAAGAATCGCACGAATTTTTATCCCTGAGAGCTTTTTAGTAGCTAGTGCTTCACGGAATTCTCGTTTGCCCATGTAGTCTGCAAACCGAGTACCTTCAAGGTTGAAAAATTTGGGCCTGCTGTTGTGAGGGCTAGACAGGAGATTGTCGACAACCAGAATTTCGGTTTCGCCAATTTGATTTAATTCTCTAACAATATTGCTCCCAATAAAACCCGCACCACCCGTTACTATAATCATCGACTTACTTTCCTTCTATCGCACCTATAACGAAATTAGACTGGCTGTTCCGAATATGATTGGGTTTTCAATTTTTGAACAATACCACTTGTGCTAAAGCCAGCAACCATCGGAATAATCTCAACTCGCCCCCCCCAACTCATCACATCCGCAGCTCCCACAACTGTGGCTTCAGTATAATCGCCACCTTTTACAAGAACATTTGGACGTAAAGCTTGTATGAGTTGGAGAGGGGTTTCTTGATCAAAAACAATAATTGCATCAGTTGCTGCAAGTGCTGACAAGATCCTTGCGCGTTCGTGCTCTCCAACAATCGGTCTTGTTGGCCCCTTTAAACATTTGACAGATGAGTCGCTATTAATCGCCACAATTAGCTTCGAACCAAATCTGCGACAATCCTCCAACAGCGTAATATGTCCGACATGAAGGATATCAAAACAACCATTGGTAAATACGACTGTTTCCCCCGATGCTCGCCATTCTTCTACTCTGCATTTTAAACGGGAGAGATTCAAGATCTTCTCTTCGACCTGGGTTGAAGAAGCTCCTTTCAATGCGGCAACGACCTCATATTTCGAGACCGGAACTGTGCCAACTTTTCCGACAACAATACCAGCAGCAATATTTGCTAGTTTGGCTGCCTCCTCTGCAGGTATGCCCGATGAAATCGCAAGTGCTAACGTGGCGATCACTGTATCTCCAGCACCAGAAACATCAAAAACTTGCTTTGCTACAGCGGTTGCATACGAACGTTTGTCATGAAAGAGCAGCGCAATTCCCTTTTCGCTGAGAGTAACGGTCAGGAATTCCAGCCCCAACTGAGACACTAATCTTTGCCCTTGCTGTAGGAGCGCTTCGGTATCGGATGGATTAGCACCTGTAGCAAGAACAAGTTCTTTTAGGTTGGGGCAAATCGTCGTTGCATTTTTATATCGACTAAAATCGCGACTTTTGGGGTCCACTAGTACCGGTATGTCTAATGCACAAGCATTGGCAATAACATATTGACAAATATTCTCAGTCAATACCCCTTTAGCATAGTCCGATAAGATAACTGCATCTGTTTGCGGTAGTAGCGATACTATTTGCTCCACTAGAGAATCATAGTCCTGCCGTGGACGGGGCGCAGTATCTTCAGTATCAAGCCTAATTAATTGCTGGCTTCCGCTGAGGATACGCAACTTTGAAGTAGTTGGACCATCCGGGGTTCGTACTAAGCAATTGCCGATACCGACTTTTTCAATGCTCCTCGCCAAACTCTGAGCATCTGGATCTTCTCCCACAAAACCTACCAATGTTGCCCTAGCACCCAGGCCAGCGATATTCATCGCAACATTGGCAGCACCACCAGGTTGCTCACTGTGGTGTAAGGCATGAACGACAGGCACCGGAGCTTCCGGAGATATACGATCTACATTTCCCCGGATGTACTTGTCGAGCATGACATCGCCAACGACGAGAATATGTTTGTCTTTCCATCCCGTTTCGATCAGCGTAACAAGCTCATGAATATCGGATGTCATGCAGATACCCCTTCGCCAACATTAGAGAATGCCAGCTCTATACAATCACAAAGCATATGTCCGGCTAAGATATGGCCCTCCTGAATTCTTGCGGTTTCATGCGAAGGAACCTTTAGGCAAGCATCAACTAATGAAGCCATTTTGCCCCCCCCTTCACCAGTCATAGCAAAGGTATATGCCCCGAGTTCACGCGCTTTTTTTAGTGCAAGGCAAACATTGGTACTGTTACCAGAAGTCGATATTCCAACCACGATATCTCCCTTATGGCAAAGAGCTTCCACCTGCCTAGAGAATACGTGATCATATCCATAATCATTCCCGATTGATGTAAGAACCGAGGTGTCAGTTGTTAAAGCTAACGATGACAACCCGATCCTCTCTCTCTTAAAGCGCCCCACCAGTTCAGCCGCCAAGTGTTGAGAATCCGCTGCACTGCCGCCATTACCGCACCAAAAGATTGTCCTATTCTTTCGAAGTGCCATGTACATATTAGCGGCAACTTCATTTAGAAGTTCCAGACTAGGCCTCATGCTCTCGATAACATGTAAATGTTCTTCAAGTGCCAGACAGAGGATCTTTGAATAACCTATAAGAGTCGAATTTGTCACTGCTTTATTCTCAAACATTCTGTCACCGCCCTTTAGGTGTGGCGTACATTCTGATCAACCATCGCGATTTCGATATCTTGGAGTGGTTAAATCAGCTCAGGAAAAATCCGGAACCTATCCTCTGGTGCCTTCGATTATCTTGATCTGGTTACGCAACCCATTAGTCCACTCACTTCAAGCTGTACGCCTACTTCGCAGTAGATCTATTAGGACCTTTAATCTTTCGCGATCCTCGGGCTTTGCGTTCCGCAATCCTTCTAGGACAAGGGATAAGACGACTCCAAAGAATGACCCAGCAGCTGTAGCAATAATGACAATTACTGCTCGCTTAGGTGATGACCTTCTATCTGGGAGGACTGCTCGATCAACTACCTGGATGAGAGCTCCCTGTTTAGCTTCGTCCAGTTTTGCCATTTCGAACTGTCGGGCAAGGATCTCAAAAATTGTTTCGGAGTACTTCACTTCTCGATACTTACGGACATAGGCAAGCCCGGCCTCTGTAACCTGCCTCTTAGGAACCACAATTTCCTGTACACTCGGATTCTCCGCCCCGCTAAGCCTCGCCAGCTGTGTTTTCAACCCTGCTAGTTCTTGTTCTGCTACTCGCAGTTCTGAATTCTGATCAGTCGCAAAAGAACGCATAGCCTGAATTTGCACTTCTTTGGCCGCAACCTGCGCTCGTAGAGAAGCCGCTGATTCGATTAGCGCCCGAGCTTGGCTATCAAGCTGAATAACACCCGTTTTTTGTTCTGTACTCTTAAGGGCCTCTTCTGCGTTGGCCAGATTATCTTTGGCTTGCTCCAACTGTTGCTGAAAGAACAGTCGCCGCTGTGAAGCCTCGGTTATCGCCATCGTCGAAGAGAACTTCTGAAATTCCTCGACATAGGCGTTAGCCATCTCTGCTGCGAACTTTGGGTCCTTCTCTTCAATTGAGATCTGGATCAAGCCATCTTTTGCATTCGCCTTAACATCCCGATGACCTTCAAATGCTTTTCGCGCATCACTCGGATATTTAGCCTTATATCTGACCGCTAGATTGAAGCGTTTGATCATTGCATCTTCCACGGTTCGGCTCTGAATCATGGAAACATACATATCATTAGGGTTTTTAAGGCCAAGCCCACCACCCGCCATGGAAGCAAGAGATCCAAGATTTCCCATCTGGGAGAGGAGGGCACCACTCAAGGAACCACTTTGCTGGGGCGGCAGAATGGTCGTGGTTGCGGTGTACTTTTTGGGAAGGAGAAAAGAGATGATGATCGCCAAGACGGCGAACGAAATAGCCGTTTTTATTATCAGGCCTTTTCTCTTGGCCAAAGCAATCAGAAGATCCAAGAGTGAAATTTCGTCTTCTTGCTGCTGCTGCACGGTATCCGAAGCACTGCTTGCAGGTGCCACGCCTGCCAAAGTGCGGTTTTCTACATCCGCTGTTTGCATTCCGATTGCCTGACTCCTACAACTATTATCCAGTTTGCTTCTGGTAGATCGCCGAAGGTACTGACCCAAGTCAAAACCTAGCTGGATTAAATAGCTTCCAAACCTTCAGCTATAACACTCCTGATTGTACAGGCACACGAAAAGCGTCGTCCCAGGAGAAGCAAAACATGAAACTCAGTTTTGTTAGCTCTTCAGACGACGCGAGATCCATTCCAGATGATCGAAGGTTCAACCCAGTCTTAGTGGTGTACACCTTCGCGAGTGAGGACCTTAAAGAAGGTTTCTCCAATAATCCGAAGATCCATCGACACGGAGCGATTTTCGAGGTAGTGCCGATCTAGCTCAACTTTTTGAGCAACATCTACATGATCGCGACCGTGGATCTGAGCCCAGCCGGTAAGACCCGGAACTAAGCGATGTACCTGATTTTGAGTGCGCAAGGTAATCAAGTCTGTCTCGCTCCGAATCACCGGACGAGGGCCAACTACACTCATATCGCCAAGCAATATGCTCCAGATCTGAGGCAACTCATCCATACTGGTCTGACGCAGGAAGCTACCAACCCTGGTCACATACTGTTGAGGATCGCAGAGATCGCAAGTCGCAGTCTCCGGCGTGTCGATCCGCATAGTACGGAATTTGGGCATACGGAAGAGACGATTGCCACGCCCTACCCGATAGGACCAATACAAAGCAGGGCCTGGAGAGCCCAACTTCACCAACAACGCAATCACTAGCATTGGTATGCCAAAGATAGCTAAAGCGGTCAGGGCCAAAAGCAGGTCGACGGAGCGCTTCATCAACTGATAAGCGGGCCGTTCCCGGTAGCGGAGGTAGGCATAGATCGGAATTGGGCCCTTGCGTGGTAAGGGGGCGTCCCATTCTATGGCCACACACCGTACGGAAATATCGTCGTCTTTGGGTTGCGTCGCTAGGTTGTCCAATGCTCTCTCGTTCATAGCCTCATTACTTGTGATAATTCAGCTCGCAGTACAGAGACCCACTCAAGATCGGGTCTTCTGAAGAAATATTTTTATCTTTATGCGCTGTGACCTTGTCCAACGCTTGTACTGCAACCGCACGCTATCCCAGGGAAATCCGCAACGCTTCACTCGCGCCACACTCCATGACGAAGGTGAACCTAGCGGTAAATTAATCGCCCTTAATAAATACGCTGTAAAGGACTTTCGAGATTTTTATTTTACACTTCTCGCGGTTTTTGTTCCCGGAAAAGCGCCATCTGGATCCATCTCGCCGGTCTTAACTGTTTTCGTTAACACTATACGCGGCGGAGAGTTGTCTTTCGGAAGATGTTTGAATCCTCTGTTCTCCCCAATAAGGAGCATAAATTCGGCAGATTGCACTAATCTTGGTGCGGCTCAAGTGATTTTTTACGGATTAGCGAAAGGCAAATTTCTTAACTTCCGGAGAATTTGGCCGCCCGAAGCTGTTCACATCGCTGCAGAAGAAGCGGTGTAACCTAAACAGAATGAGCGCATACAAAACTGCTTCCCTATGGATGTGTCTGGTGCTAGCCGTACCAGCTGTAGCGGCAAGAAAGCCACACAATGTAGTTTTGGGGCTCTCCAGAACTGTTCCATATTATTTCTCAGTTACAAATTCAGCTGAAGTTCCTATTCAGAAAACCGTAATAAGGGTCCGGCCTCTCTTGGTTGATGGACAAATCAAGGAATGGACCAGCGAGTCACATCACAATGTGACAGACCGAAGCTTTGTTGTTCGGCGCGCCATGCGGATAAATGACGCATTGCCGACCGAGAAAGCTGATCGCTGGATCTGGCAACTCGGGCCCTGGCTTCTCGTTGATCGAATCAGCGGACATATCTCTGTTCTCCACCTGCCTAGCTATGATCTTGCTATCAGCGAGGTTGTCTGGTTTAGAGACTATGGAGCTTATTGTGGTCTTGCTGCGAATGGGAAGAAGCTTGAAGCGGTTGTAAGCCAAATAGGTGGGCGCAGACCCATTCTGTCAAAGGAACTTAAACCCTGGACACCTGAGACAGCTACTCAGCAGGTATGCGGAAAAACTAACTGGCAGAAGAACCCGCTTCGCGTGACCTTTCATCCGACGGGAACGGAACCGGTCAGCTTTAATCTATTGGGCAATACGGCGGTATTACTCGAAGAGGAAGATCAGGAATCTTCAAAATAAGCGGGATTTCGGAAATCCATACTTGAGGGATCTCCCCTGGAGATCTCTCAAGTATCAGCGGCCTACTATTGCTGAGCTTCTTCTACAGCTCGAGCGACGCGAAACATGGTAGCTTCGTTGAAATGCTTTGACAGAATCTGCATGCCAATTGGCAGTCCTTCGTGGGACTTACCGCAGGGTACGCTGATTCCGCAAATACCAGCCAAGCTGGCTGTCACGGTGTAGATATCCGCCAGGTACATAGCCAGGGGATCGTCCGTCTTTTCCCCCAACTTGAAGGCTGGAGTCGGTGCCGTCGGAGTCACAATCGCATCTACCTCGGCAAATGCTTCAAGATAATCTTGAGCTAGAAGACGCCGTACCTTTTGAGCCTTCAGGTAATAGGCGTCGTAATACCCAGCCGATAAAGCGTAGGTCCCAAGGAGGATACGCCGTTTTACCTCAGCTCCGAACCCCTCATCTCGTGAACAACGATACATGGACGATAGGTTGTCTGTATTGGGAGAGCGATATCCATAGCGCACGCCGTCAAATCTTGCCAAATTCGAGCTGGCCTCGGCTGTCGCTAATACGTAATAGGTCGGAATAGCGTACCGAGTGTGTTTAAGAGAAATGGGCTTGATGGTACATCCTGCAGCCTTGAGCTGTTCGATCCCTGTTTCAATCGCAGCTCGGACTTCCTGATCCAGTCCCTCGGCAAAATACTCGCTGGGAACACCAATACGTAGTCCCTTGACCGGTTGCTGAAGAGCCGTCGTGTAGTCGGGAACAGGCTCGGCGGACGAAGTCGCGTCTTTGGGGTCATGCCCAGCAATCACGCCCAGAAAAGCAGCTGCGTCTTCAACAGAGGCTGCAAATGGTCCAATTCGATCCAAAGACGAGGCGAATGCGATTAGCCCATAGCGGGAGACTCTACCGTAGGTCGGTAACACCCCGACAACACCACAAAAGGAAGCTGGTTGACGAATCGAACCTCCGGTGTCCGTTCCAAGAGTTGCTACTGCTAGATTTGCAGCAACAGCTGCGGCCGAACCGCCGCTGGAACCTCCCGGGACTCGATCCAGGGCTGCCGGGTTCTTTACAGGACCATATGCGGAATTCTCATTGGAAGATCCCATGGCAAACTCATCGCAATTGAGCTTTCCCAGAAATACCGCCCCTGCAGCTTCCAAGCGATTGACCGCAGTACAGTCATAAGGGGGCCTGTAATCTTTCAGGATCTTGGAGCCAGCCGTAGCCGGAGCTCCCTCCATCACCAGTGCATCTTTTATTCCGGTAGGAACCCCAGCAAGAGGAGGCAATGGTTTCCCAGCCGCGGCCATCGCGTCGATCTTATCTGCTTGCAATAATGCGCGATCACGCGTCAGGGACAGATACGCATTCAGTGTAGGGTTCAATTCCGCAATTCGTGAAAAATAGCTCTCAGCCAAATCAGTAGCTTTTAGCTTGCCGGAAACTATGTCTTCGCGAATTTTCTTTATGGAAGGCGGCTTTGCAATTGCGGTACTTTCTGTCATGCTCCTGTATCCAAAAAAGAAACTGTTAGGGTGAGGACGAGGCCGTTAGCGCTCGATCACCTTTGGAACCTTGAAGAACGCTTTATCACTTTCCGGTGCCACGGCCAGAACGCGGGAGCGATCGAGAGATGGCAAGGAGGCATCGTCGCGCAAAGAAGAGTTCTCTTTTACGTTAGCCAGAATCTCCGTGACCTGAGCCATGGCAGGAACAGCTGACGTATCCAATTCATTCAACTGTGCCACATATTCGAGCACGGCATTCAAATCACGTTGCATGCGCGTTTCTTCATCCGAGGTAAGTTCCAGATTTGCCAACTCGGCCACCCGGCGAACCTCATCTAAACTCACTTTTGCTGTCATGCTGCCTTCCACAATTGTGCTGGGATACCGAAACTTGAGTATAGCCCTTACCAACTGGTCCAATCACCTGCGGTATGAAGCTGTGGGGAGAAAATGAGGCAGGGACGTTATCAACTGGACCGAGCAATATGCTGGATTCGGAACTCGTCCTACATTTCAAGACAAGCCCAGCTAAATAGTTAAGAGGGAAGAACGCCAGCAATTTAACGGCATTCTTCCCTCTTTTCAAATTAAAGAGCTATTGATTGGCGAGAATTCCAATCGTCGCTGCTCCCAGAGCAAGAGAAGAGATCATCTGCGACCACTGCATAAACTGTCGCATGCCCGAAGGATTGAAGACCTTTTCAGGAACGATGATGGTATCTCCAGGATTTACATGGGATGTCTTAAATTCATTCCCCCAAATACCCTTTGCAGCCTCATAGCTATAGACCGAACCATCCGCCCTAATTACGAAAGCATGCCGGCGATCTGCACTCCTGTTGGGACCACCCGAAAGCTTTAGATAATCCCCAACTGTTTTCCGCGAGTTGTAGATGAAGGAGTTTTGATCATAAACAGCACCAACCACATTCACGCTCGAAGGAGTAGAGGGAACCACGAAGATATCCCCGTTTTCCAGTGGGATATCGGGAATGCTGCTGAGTTCCTTGCTGTCGGAACGAAGCCCAAGAACAACTCGTCCCGAAGCTCTCACTTGGCTCAATCTTTGAAGAACCTGTTGTTGCGACGCCTGCATTGCTGCAAAAGCGGCGCTGTCAGGAGTAGAGGATCCGGTTCCGGCAGTCATTTGATTAATCATTGACCGCTGTAGCTCCGACGTCAGCCTTGAGGTGTACTCCTCTAGTCGTTGCTGCTGGATACGACGGGTCGACTCGCGAGTGAATTCAGAACCAAATAAATAGGCGTTACGTGTAAGCCCGCCAGCTCTCTCCACCAGCTGACGGAGAGTTTCCCCAGGAAGCGCACTGTAAATGCCAGCACTGATAAATTCGCCCTCAAGTCGAACATACTTTGTCTGTTCATCCATCGGCACCCGAACGTCACCTTGGGAGAAGATGGTGACAATATCTCCCGGTTGAAGCTCTAGATTTTGGCTCTCGTCATGATCCAAAACCAACTTCCCGAGATTAAAGGACAGGAGCTTATTCTTCAGATTCTTTTGGTCCAAACGCTCGATCACGGCATAAGACCAGTCAATTTCCGGAGCAGCCAATTTGACATCGACTTTACGCCCAAATGTTCCGGGCGACATTGCTGCACCCAAAGAGGAACCTGGAACACCCTGGGAAGCAGGAGTTGCAGATCCTTGAGGAGTAACGCCCATCAGGCCAGTAGTATCCATTGCCGCATTGGGAGATAAGCCATCTGGGGAGCTATTATCGAGACCTCCGTAATTCGAGTTGGCATCCGTCATCGCCCCCGTTGTATTGCTTGTGCTTCCATAAACATTCGAGGATTCCGGACTATTTGCGTTTACGCCTCCCAGCGTCAAGGTCCCGAATTGCCCAGGAACATTCGTTCCTGTCGGACTAGAATTACTAGCTGAAATCTGTCCTGTAGGCGTGCTGGTAACAAAAACTGGAATCGATCTCTGGCGCGAAGGTTCGAACATCGGAGCAGGAAGCCCCAAGCTGTTTCGCCGCTGCCAATAATTGTTTGTCAGAAGTGCTTCACGCTCGGGGATTACTTCGCTCAATTTCATTCCCGGGTGCCAGGCAAAGCGTCCCGGATTGGCCAGATTCCCCCGAACAGTAACGGCTTGAGAAAAGCGTTGGGTCTGTGGGGAAAATCTCAAAATATCCCCGTTATGTAAAGCCGTAGCCAAACCGGCAGCATCCATCACGACCCGCATGGCTTGCCGATCAGCACCACCTACAACTCGCTCGATCAGGATGTCACCCTGTCCGGCAGTGGTGCTCGCCCCTCCGGCAACTTCCAGAAGCTGGTTAATTGTGGTGGTCTCGTCCTTCAGCTCATAAATTGCTGGATTCTTGACACTGCCACCGAGAGCAACTTGCGGCCCGACAGGAGGAATGTAGATAACGTCCCCGGAGAGCAAGTGAAGATCTTTGGATTTATCACCCCTGCTCATCAGGTCGTAAAAGTCGAATTCACCGACTGTTTCCCCATTCCGTCGCAACTGAATATGCCGCATTGAACCCTGTTTTGAAGGACCACCGGCTGTAAAAATAGCTGTCACCAGAGTGCTAAGAGAGTTGACTGTATAGCTGCCAGGCTGAACGGCTTGTCCAACAACAAAGATCTGGATGGAGCGCAACTGCCCCATATTGACCGTCAGATCGAAGTTGCGAAATACCCGGCCGACTTCCGTCTTCAGATTCTTTTGCAAAGAGGAATAAGGAAGACCTGCCACGTGAATCGAGCCAACACGAGGTATATAGATGTCCCCTGAGCGATCAACCGTCAGATGATCATTAAAGGAGATCTGTCCCCAGGTACGAACAAGAAGCTCATCTCCCGGCCCAATCGCGTAGTCGGGCGTCACCGGAGCCTGTTCAACTGGAGAAAAGGTAGAGGGACCATCCAGGAATAGCTTCCGTCCATAGACCTGCAGGCGTTCACCAAGAGAGATCCGAGCCAGTTTTTGGAAGTCCGTCTCAGGCTCAGACATCATCTCCCGCCAACGCCGGTCCCTTTCATACATCTGCCGTTCCGTCTGGGTCATTGGACGGCGAATACCACCTGAATCTATATAGGGTCCCTGGTCCGTAGTACCCGAAGAACTTGAGGACGTTGTAGAAGTGGAAGGAATTGAGATAGGTGACATCCGAATATTTGTGTTCTGCTGGTCGGAGCCAGAGGACAGACCTGAAGAATCTGTATTTGTGGAAGGGGTACCTATCTGAAACTGCAACCCGAAGGCTGCCTTCGCACCTAATGAACAACTGATACCGAAAGAAATCGCTACTGCAAAAAGAAGGGCTCTTGATTTACCCATAGACTCCTGTGGCATATTTCGGCGAGGATTGGCCTACTACTCTCACTGCTCACACGCAGGTCTTCGCCCTATTGCCAACTCCTTCACAGAATACTGGATTCACAAATTAGGTTATCGTATTGAACTGTTTTGGGGTTCTTTAACGCCTCCCGGTCCAGATGGAGGACCGGGAGTAGAACTTTACTTAACAGCGGACAATCTTGTCAGAAAGAATGCCTTTGGTAGCATTCCGGGAATCAACCACCAGTTGTGCTTCTTCTACGATCTTTTTGTAGTCGTAGCTGGAATGATCAGTCACGATCAACACGCAGTCGTAATCACCCAGGTTCTCCAGCGGTTGAGACTGCATATTTAAGCGGTAATGCCGCCCTTGCCCGACAAGGGGGAAGAAAGGATCGTTGTAGCTAACTTCAGCCCCGTTCTTCTGCAACCGTTCGATGATCGTCAGAGAAGGAGATTCACGCAGATCGTCCACATCTTTCTTATATGCAAGTCCTAAAACCAGGACTTTTGAACCGTTTAGCGGTTTGCGGCGTTCATTAAGAGCCTGCGCTACAGAGGCCACCACATGGTATGGCATTGCCTCGTTCACCTCGCCGGCCAACTCAATGAAACGGGTACTGAAATCGAACTCCTTGGCCTTCCAGCTCAAATAAAAGGGATCAATCGGGATGCAATGTCCACCGAGGCCCGGACCTGGATAAAAGGGTTGAAAACCGAATGGCTTGGTCGAAGCCGCATCGATCACTTCCCAGATATCGATTCCCATTCGCCCGGCCAGAATTTTCAGCTCATTCACCAGGGCGATGTTTACACATCGATAGATGTTCTCCAGCAGCTTCGTCATCTCCGCCGCTGCAGGACTGGAAACACGCACCACCCGCCGGAAAATGGAGTTATAAACTGCAGCAGCTGCTTCAGTTGCTGCAGGCTCGATTCCACCAACCACTTTAGGAATGTCTTTGCGATCAACTTTGGTATTACCGGGATCTTCGCGCTCCGGAGAGAAGGCCACCATCACGCCTTCATCAGCAGACATCCCCGACCGAATCACCTTAGTTCCCGCACGCTCAATAGCGGGAACAATAATCTCTTCCGTGGTTCCGGGGTAGGTAGTGCTCTCCAGGACGACCAATTGACCAGCACGAAGATGCGGGGCAATGGCCTCCACAGTAGAGACGATATAGCTCATATCCGGGGTACGGTGGTCATTGAGTGGAGTCGGGACGCAGATCAGAATCGCATCCATTTCCGAGATCTGGGAAAAATCGGAGGTCGCTACAAAACCGCTCTTCTGCGCTGCCTTTATGTGCTCAGGTTCGATGCGATGGATATACGACTGGCTTTTATTGAGCTTTTCTACCTTTGTAGCGTCGATATCGAAACCAGTAACCCGAAACCGTTCTTCACTGAAGAGGAGCACCAGCGGTAAACCGACATATCCCAACCCAATCACACCGATGCGTGCTTGGCGTTGCTCAACTCGAGATAACCATTGAGAAAGAGAAGACGCCGCCACTTCTACTGCCATTACATTCCTCCAGTGGCAGGGGCCGAAACATATTCCTGCCGATACCATTCGACCGTACTCTTTAGACCATCCTCGAAACCAACCTGAGGATCATAGCCCAAGGCTGTTTTTGCAGCAGTGATATCCGCCAGAGAATCAAGTACATCGCCGGCGCGTGGAGGACCATAATTCGGGGGTTGATGATAATCCAGCATTTTCGCCATCAGGCGATAGGTCTCATTAAGGGTATGCCGTTCACCGCAAGCTATATTGAAGATCTTTCCCGACACCAGCTCTTTGGGCGCCTCGCAGGCCAACAAATTTGCCGTTACAACGTTCGCAATGTAGGTAAAATCCCGCCCTTGCTCGCCATCTCCAAAGATCGTGGGCTGCTCGCCACGGAGCATCTGCAAAGCAAATTTGGCCATCACACCGCTATATGGGGAATCTGGTGCCTGCCTCGGACCAAATACATTGAAATAGCGCAGACAAACCGTTTCCATCCCATATACAGACGCATAGCTTTGCATGTAGAGCTCGCCTGTCAGCTTCTGCACAGCATAGGGAGAAATGGGAGCTGGAGCCATGGACTCAACGCGAGGCATACCGGGCTGGTTCCCATATGCTGAGGAGGAGCCAGCATAAACCACTCTTTTTACTCCAGCTGCGCGGGCTCCCTCAAGGACATTGAATGTCCCATTGATGTTTGCCTCATGACTGGAACGTGGATCTTTGACCGACCGAGGTACAGAAGGCAGAGCCCCCTGGTGAAGGATAAAATCAACACCTTCACAGGCCCTTTGAACCGCCGCAGCATCGCGAAGATCTATCTCGCGAAAATCCATGCGTCCTAAAAACGGTTCAATGTTCTCCCGTTTGCCGGTGATAAAGCTGTCAATCCCGCGAACCTTATCTCCACGACGAAGAAGCTCTTCTGCCAGAGAAGAGCCGATAAAACCTGCCACGCCTGTAATTAGAAAAAATGCCATTCAGACAAGACTTGGGGATGCGCAGCAAGCTTCAGCCGCGCCGATCCAACCCTCCATGCAACCTTTAAGATATCATCCGGACGGAACTGCTTTACCAAAGTTCAGATTTATTCCCTGTAACAACATTGATATAGCGGTCGGCGTCGAACTTTTTCCTCGTAGAGCCGTAGGACATAAAACGAACCGTCCCGAAGATGGGACGATCAAACCAAGGCCGGTCATGTTTCCCTACTATGGCCCACGCAATCCCCGCGTAGCCGTTCGGATCCCTGCCGTCCAGCTCATATTTGTCGTTCAAAATCACTGCATATTCAAACGCCGTAGCTGGATTTGGTGTCCACTCCAGAATCTTTTTGGCCCAGTACATGCGCATATAGTTGTGCATCCAGCCGGTGTTGATCATCTGCATTTGCGCAGCATTCCACAATTCGTCATGCGTCTGGGCTAGTTCCAGCTGTTCGAGAGTGTATAGATGTTCCCGTCTATCCTCTGAATGGAGGACGAGCGACTTTTTTGCCCAAGGTTCGGCACATTCCCAGGAATCATAGTTGGGAGTGAATTTCACGAAATTTATCGCCAACTCCCGCCATCCAACCAGCTCATTTATAAAAGCGTCTTTTGCATCTTGCGGGACTCTTCCCTTTTTCACCGCCTGCTCGATTTCCAACAAGATCGTTGCTGGGCCAATGTGTCCAAAGTGAAGATAAGGCGAAAGCCTGCTGGTGCCTTCCATCTCTGGATGATTCCTCCGCACCCCGTAGTCGCTGAGTCCTTCCGAGACAAACTTCTTTAGCAGTCTTCGAGCTTCCCTTGTCCCCCCCTTAAAGCTGTCCACCGGTTTCACCGAACGATCAAGCTTGCTGAAGCCTTGTGTGATATCCCCGCTACAGTCAAAACCTGCAATTTTTCGCTTCCATTCATTCTTGGGGGCTGGATCCTTCTCCACTTCCAGGTATTTCGGCAACTCCGCATAGAGTTTTGGGCGAAAGTGATGCAGCAGGTAGAAGTGTTTCGTGAAGAGGGATGAAGGAACCACGACATCCGAATCAACTGTCCAATAAGGTATTTGCAGTTTCCTTGAGAGAGCTTTGCGCCACCGTTCAGGTTCGCGACAATGATTCTCATCTCCAATCAAAATTGCCGCATTGACCTCCTCAAGAAACCCTTCGAGAGAGCTATCCGAAGAACGCCTGACCACAAAACCAATTCCCCGCGCCGCCAAATCTTCTTCGATATCCGCAAGGCCTTGCCCCATGAAGTAGTAATGACGAAGATTAGCTCCTGGATAGGCAGCCATGATCGACAAGAATGTGACCAGAGGCAGATTCAGTTCATCAGCGACTCGAACGGCTAAATCAAGAGCAGCATTTCCTCTACCGCGTTGAGAACGTTGCATCCAGTAAACAACACATTTCCCGTTCTTTTTCGGATAACCGGAACACCGTATCTGCACACGAGGATGGCTTGTCAGTTCAGGAAGAAATTCTGTCTCTTGTTTGGAAGGAGGCATCTTGTAACCACATTTTGAAAATAGCAGGGAAGGCATCCAGAGCCACAAGCCAGCAGAAGAAGGTTTTGTTCCCGTGGAATTCTTTCTGGAGTCTTATTGGTTTCCTCAAAGCGAAAGGGCGGCTCTCCGCCGCCCTGGTTAACGAACTAGTCTAGAAATCAGGATCTACCACTGACCCCAAGCCCGGCTCATGTAGTCTGACAGCGTCATCGAAATCAGCACTACAAACATAAAGATCCCAGAGGCAATTGTCAGCTTCATCAGTTTGGAACTGTAACGGATGTGCATGAAATAGAGAACCACCAGAACTGCCTTTGCACATGCAATCGCTATTGCGATTACCGGGTTCAACGGACCCATTTCCTTAAACGCCGCAAGCACCGTCAGCAGAGTACCAACGAGCAAGGCTCCGAAGATAACAACGTAGACCTTTGGACTGACAATGTGATGTTCTGCGTGCTCTTCTTGCATAATTCAGATCCTTTCGAAGTCTCTCGTTCCCCTATGCATGTCGACTAATCAAATAAAGCAATGGGAAGAGGAAGATCCACACGATATCGACAAAGTGCCAATAGAGGCCGAAGTTCTCAATTGTCGTCATGTGGCCTGAAGTGTAAGCCCCCTGCATCGCACGAATCAGCAAACCTGCAAGGATGCCGATGCCGATAATCATGTGCAAGGCGTGCATACCTGTCATGGCAAAGTAGAGAGAGAAGTAAACTTCCGCCTTTGCAGCCATATCCGGAGCCAGAGGAGCCTCACCCGGTTCGGTTGGGTGCACAAAATCCTGAATACTAAAGCTGGAACCAGGAACATGGTGATGCTCAAATTTTTCGGTGTACTCGACGGTCTTGATGCCAAGGAAAACCAAGCCCAAAACAATCGTTGCAGCTAACGATGTCACCAAACCTCGACGTCTTCTGGTTTCAGCGCACCACACACCCATTGCCATCGTGAAGCTGGAACAGATAAGCACAACCGTATTTGTTGCGCCGAGTGTAATGCTCAATGTTTTGCTGGCATCGGCAAATGCTGGGAAATACCAGTTCCGATAGACGAGGTAAGCCATAAACATCCCGCCGAAGAACATGATTTCCGTCAGCAGGAATAGCCACATACCAAAACTGGAGGCTTCCTTTTGCTGCTCCGGAGTTTCGAAGTGATGGCGCAGAAAAGGCGGATGCTCGTGCTCAGAGCTCGTTGACATCTTGTCGTCGGTTACGATCACTTGACTATCCAACGGTCGTTACCTCGTGTTTGGTCTTGTTTTCCAGCCACTCATAGTCATAGGCCTCGTAATCTACAACCGGTGTCTCAAGGAAGTTCTCGGTTAATGGTGGAGATTGAATTTGCCACTCGAGGCCTGTAGCCTGCCATGGATTGCTACCCGCGATCTTGCCATATTTCAACGACCAGGTCATGTAGATCATGGGCAACAAATATCCCACGCCCAGCACAGTTGCGCCTGCAGTCGACAGGACGTTAAGTACCTGCCATTCCGCAGGATAAGCATGGTAGCGGCGCGGCATCCCCATGTATCCCAAAAGGAATTGGGGGAAGAAGGTCAGAATGAATCCAATAAAGGTCACCACAGCCGCAAGCTTGGAAACCGACTCGGGATACATCCGACCCGTCATCTTTGGCCACCAGAAATGGATTCCTGCAAGATAAGCCATCAACATGCCGCCCACCATTACGAAGTGGAAATGGGCCACGATGAAGTAGGTCTCTGTCAGATGGATATCCATTCCTAACGATCCGAGGAATACACCCGTCAAACCACCGATGGTAAACAGCCCAATAAATCCAAAGGCATACAGCATCGGGGTCTCAAAAGTGATCGATCCTTTGTAGAGCGTTGCTGACCAGTTAAAAACTTTGATGGCAGAAGGCACAGCTACCAGCATGGTCAGTAGTGAAAAGACCAGAGCTGAGTAGTTGGAAACACCCATAATGAACATGTGGTGCTCCCAGACAAAGAATCCGAAGATCGCAATTGCGACCGAGGAGAAGGCTACGGCCGTGTATCCAAAGACCCTCTTCCGGCTGAAGGTACTAATCACCTCTGAGATCACGCCCATTCCAGGCAGGATCATGATGTAAACAGCGGGATGTGAGTAGAACCAGAATAGATGCTGGAAGAGCAGCGGATCTCCGCCCTTGTTAGGATCGAAGACGCCGATTCCAATCGTTCTTTCCAAAGCAACCAACACGATTGCAATAGCAAGTACCGGAGTTCCCAGAACCATCAGAATGGAGGCTGCGTAGTTAGACCATACAAACAAAGGCAAGCGGAACCAGGTCATGCCCGGTGCACGCATCCGGTGAATGGTCACAATAAAGTTCAAGCCGGTGAAGATGGAGCTGAAACCCGCAACAAAGATTCCAAGCGCAGCTGTAACTACATGGGTATTCACATAATGGGTGGAGAGCGGAGTGGTGAAGGTCCACCCGGTATCGACACCGCCCGTTACCAGAGCCACGATTGTGAAGATACCGCCAGCCATGTAGAGATACCAGCTGAGCAAGTTAATCTTGGGAAACGCCAGATCCTTTGCTCCAACCATAATGGGCAGAACGAAATTGCCAATAGTTGCTGGCACTGACGGGACCAGGAACAAGAAGATCATCACGATGCCATGCATCGTAAAGAGCTTGTTATACGTATCTGACGCAACCAGATCCGGCATTGGAGTCAGCAACTCCAGGCGAATCAATCCAGCAAAGGCTCCACCCAAGAAGAAGAAGAAGGTAATCGAGATCAGATAAAGAATCGCGATTCGCTTATGGTCCCCCGTGAGCAGCCAGCTTTTGAGGCCATATTCATTGTTCATGAAATGGAGCTTGGGCAGCGTTGCGCCTTCCTGCTCCGGCAACCTGACGATTGTGCTTGCGCTCATTGTTTCACCACCTCCGGCCCTTGGGTAGCCGTCTTGCCCGATTGTGCAGGTTGATCTTGGGTTGTATTCAGTGTTTGCTGAATACGGTAATTCGAATTGAGATTCTTGATGTACTCAACCAGATCAATCAAACCCTCTTCGCTGATCTGGCCTTGATATGTCGGCATCAGTGGAGCGTAACCGGCTGTTACATGAGATGAGGGATTTAGGATTGCTTCCCGAAGGAAAGCTTCATCTACATTCACCGTCGAGCCATTTGCCAGCTGCAGCTTTGAACCATAAACATTCGCAAGACTCGGCCCACGAGAATCCGGAGCCCCGGAGTGGCATGCCGCACAATTCAAGCTGGCAAAAAGCCGTTCCCCATTCTGGGCGAGAGAGTTACCGCTCGTGGAACCTGCAGTCCAGGCCTGGTAATCCTCTGGCAGCATAGCGATTACCTCACCGATCATTCCCGAGTGCGAGGTGCCGCAATATTGGGTACAGAAGATATGGTAAGTACCTGGTTTCGTCGCTTCGAACCATACCGTTGTATAGCGCCCCGGAATCACCTCTCGCTTCACGCGAAATGCAGGGATGGAGAAGCTATGAAACACATCCTGCGAGATCATCGTAAGCTGAATCGGTTTGTTGATCGGGATGTGTAGCGCGTTAATTTCGTGCTGGCCGCCTGGATGCTCAGCCTTCCACATCCACTGCTTACCGACAACATAGATATTCATTGCATTCGTCGGAGGATTGAAAACCCGGAAGTACAGCAGAGCGCCCCACACAAATACAACCATGAACAGACCGAGAGGAATAATGGTCCACGTTGCTTCAAGAAGAGTAGATCCCTCAATCTGTACTGCTTCCGGATGACGCTCTTTCCTATAGAGGAAGGAGAACCCGAAGATGAGCAGCGCCACGATCACGACACCGACCAGGCTGATCAGAATCAGGAAGAAGTAGAGCGCGTCCATATAGGGCGCAATGGCTGACGCCTGCGGCGGAAACAGAGCGAAGGTCGTGAGCCACTTCTCGAGAAACTGCCAAAGTACTGGACTTATATGAGACATTCCGTTATCCGTTCACCTTTGTTCCGGTTCTGTTCTGGCGGTCCCGCTGGGCGTCTCGCCGGAACATGACTAACATGAAGCTTCCAAGGCTCAGCACCGTGACAACCCCACCCAGTTGCACAGTTCTTGCCACGACCAAGCTATGGCGGTTCAACTTTGGATCGTAGTGGTAGCAGTACGTCAGAATGTTGTCGACCGGCGTACCGATCTTGTGAGCAGAAGCTTCCACCAGACCTAGCCGAATATCCTTCGGCGAATACTCCACGCCCAGGTAATACTGAGCGATACGCCCTTCCGGCGTAACAATCTGAATTGCGCTGGCATGCGCAAATTGATTCAGCTTTCCGTCTGGCCCGGGGACCCGAACATAGCCAAAACCGGTAGCTTCCGCTAAAGCATTGATCGCAGGTTGCTGACCCGTCAGAAAATGCCAACCTGCCGCTGTTTCCGGATGCTTATAGCGCTTCAGATAAGATGCTTTTTTGGCAGCTGCTAACGCTGGCTCCTCACTGGGATCGATACTGACAACAACAACATCGAAATCTTTTCCCGGAGTAAACTTCACCATTTGCAGCGCACCAACAAGCCCATTCAACTCCTCGGAGCACAACATCGGGCATTGGTAATAGACCAGAGCTAGGATTACTGGTCTTTTCCCGAAGTAGTCGGCAAGTCGAACGTTCTTCCCTGCCTCATCCCTGAATTCCTTGTCGAGCGGTAACTGCTGGTTCAAGCGTTGTGTGATAACGACCTTATTGAGAATGCTGGGAGGATGGTCGTTGGGTTCACCCATCGCCTTGTCACCATAGGACGAAACCTGGGCGCGTCCCTCGGGCGCGACACAGGCCACGGCCAATACACCGCACAGTAGCGCAAGCGATCCGCGCCAAGCTGTCTTCCGCCATTTGCCTGAGTCTTGAATCATCTTTAACCTCTGCTGGAGCCTAGACTCCTAAATCCCTTTTCTTTTTCAGGTTCAAATTGATATCGCATGTTCTGCTTAGTGGGGCTTTTCCATGCTGGCCGACTGCTTAATCGTCTCCCTTGCTTCCTGTTCGTAGCTTGTTCGTGCAAACCCATCTGTCAGTGGAGCTTGCACAACCGGCTTAGAATCGGCAGTCATCAGCGGAGTCGAAGTTGCGGCACTTCCCTGCACCACCGGAAGCCCCCGCTGAGCAATCAGTTGCATAGCCTGCTCGATTGGAATCCTCACCTTACCCTGATTCCGATCTATCCAGGAATAGTGCTCCAGAAGAAGATCTTCCTTAGCATGCAGATCCGCTGTTTCCTGATTGCCGTCATCCGACTGCAGACGAGGAGTAACAAAGCGCTGTGTAAGCTGCGCGAGCTGCTCCTGCTGAAGCTGTGGACTGGGAGTCATGTTTCGCAGCTTGCCTGTGGGAGTACTTGCCAAGCTATTCCACTTGTTCGGTGGCCCATCACGCCGTTGCAGAGCGGTATTAATTACCTTTCCCATGCCAAAGCAGAAGACGAAGAAGACAGTGACAAAAAGCGTCAAGCCAACCAGAAAGACGATGACTCCTGAGACATTGACATCTGTCGATTCATACCCCTGTCTGTCGTGGGTGTTTTTCTGATCGTCGTGTCCGTTATGCGTGGGCATGTTCAGGCTCCAGGATCTCCGCCACATGCGGGTCGTTCGTTGCAACCAGAGGACGCTGCTTCAACTGAGTAAAGAAGTAAGCCATCCAGAAAGAAATTAATGCTACAGGTACTGTTGCGTATTCCAGAATGCCGAAGGAGAAATGCAGGTTTCGCTTGGCATCCGCAAAGTTTGGCTCGATCAGCCAGAAGAGATCCCAGGCCCGAGCAAAGATCATCCAACAAGCGACTTTTGCCAACCGGCTCTTATTCCGCTTGATATCGCGCGAAAGCAGCAAGGAGAAGGGCACAAGCCAGTGGAAGATAAAGTCAAGTGTGATGATGACACCCCAGCCTCCGCGGATACGATCGAGGTACCAGGGAATCTCTTCCGGCAAGTTGCCTGACCAGATAATCAGGAACTGGCAGAAAGCCAAGTAGATATTGAGCATGACAAAAGCAAAGGTTAATTTGCCGAGATCATGCTGTTCTGTAGTACGAAGAACCGTGCGAATGGGATCTGCCTTCGACAATCCAATTACCGTGGCAATCGTCAAGGCCAGCACACCATATCCCTGGCCGACGAGGAAGAGCAATCCATATACAGATGAATACCAGGTAGGATCAAGCGACATAACCCAGTAGATTGCACCTGCTGTCAGAGTGATGGAGTAGATCAGAACTCCAAAGCCGCTAAGATTTTCAAATTTCTTCTGCCAGTAGAAAGGTTCCTGTTCGGTATCTGCATCGCGTTTGAGGGAAAGGCTGTTCAAACGCAGCATGTAGTAGAACCAGATAGCGAAGCAAATCAGGGAAACGATCCACATCGTTTGCACATTGAGCATCGGATGCTTGAAAGCAATCGCGTGCGCCTGCGCTTCATTGATGAAGCCTGCCTTTAGGGCTTCTTCAGCGTCGGGATAGGTAGCCCACAGATAGAGCTTGCGGGCAAAGATTCCGATGGGGAGAAAGTAGATAAGGACGAGCGGCAGAGTACGGCTCATCGCTTCCAGCGGACGACGAATGAGTAGTCCCCACTTGCCTCCAGATAGATACTGCACCATCAGGAGAGCCAGTCCACCTACGGCGAAGCCGAAACACATCATGTATCCCAGCAACCAGGCGCGTAGCGTGTGATCGATCGAGTGATCGAGCCACGCCAATATCCCCGAGAGGATCGTAAAGAGAACACCAATCCCTAATGCGCGGGTGCGCCAACCGTTCACGAAGGCCGGGGCGTTGAGATCCGCGGGCAATGTCTTGGCGTTATGTCCGTGTGCCATGGGTTCTTCCTGCATCCTTATTTCGTGCTCTGTGGCTGACCCGCAGCGCCGGTGCGCGGGGTCATAATCGGTTTCGAGGGAGAGGCCGGAGCCATTCCAGGATTCCCCTGATTCTTGTCGATCGGTAGAGCTTGAATTCCAGTCGTCGGCAACTTCCACGGAGAAGCAAACTCTGCCGGATAACCCTCTTGAACCGCAATGTCCTTCAAGTTTTCAATCTGAGTTCCGGCTGGAACATCTTTCTCTGTCGCATTCTGACTTAGCTGCAGCGCACGAATATATGCTGCAACAGCCCAACGATCTTCCGGCGTTAACTGTGACGCATATTCCGGCATCGCACCATAACCGTTGGTCATGACATAGAAATAGTGGCTCAGCGGTTGCGACAAACGAACCTGGTCGTGGAAGTTCGCCGCAGGTTTGTAGCCGCGATCCACAATCATGCCCAAACCATTGCCTGCACGAGAGTGGCATGGAGTGCAGTAGATGTTGTAGCGCTCCTGACCACGCTTCAAAACTTCCATCGTAACCGGGAAAGGCATCTCGTTGCGCTCTTCCCTATAACCGTTTGGCCCAGGAACAACACCGGTATAGTAGTAGGCATCTTCGCGTAGCTGACCACGTGCCACCGTGTGTTCTACCTGCGGACGGGCTGAGCGGTGATCTGCAAAGAACGAGGTTCCGCGCTGCGGGATGAACTTCGGTTGGTCATGCATGTCCTGACGGCAACCTGTAAGCAGTGCAAACACTGCTACAACGGAAGCTGCCATCCAACGCGACCGCACATGCCTTGAGCGAATTGCTTTCATCGCGTTAATACTCCACCTCCACTACGGAGACAGGTTTAAAGCTCTCCAGAAACTCCCGTGACTCAGCCGGAGAGAATTGCGGATCGTCAGCTTCGAGACATAGGAAGAATTTGTCCGATGTTGCTCCATTGCGGAAGTTCGGCGCGTTGAAGAGCGGGTGATAAGGGCATGGCAGGCCGTTCATTGCCAGCATTCCAAATGCTGCAGAAAGCCCTGCAAACAAGATCGTCCACTCATATGCCGGCACAACGAATGCAGGCCAGGAATAAAGTGGACGCCCCGCGATGTTGACCGGATAGGCAATCACCGAAATCCAGGTCTCCAACAGGAACATTGCTGCGAGCCCCATTAAGCCGCCAACCAGTGTCACCAAGGGAACGCGATTCCGATGAAATCCGATAGCTTCAGCTGCTTCTTCCACGGGATAGGGGGTATAGCAGTCCAGACGACGCCAGCCCGCATCGTAGGCCGCTTTCGCTGCGGCTACGAGTTCACTGGGCGTATCGAATTCGGCTAACAATCCGTAAGTACCTTCACGTACAGGCATCAGTCACCAGCCTCCGCCAGCGATTCTGGCTTTGCTTTCACCTTGGCCTGAGGCAGCATCAGCCGGATCTCAGACATGGGGATCATGGGCAGGAAGCGAACGAAGAGTAAGAACAAGAACAGGAACAAGCCGATCGTGCCGACATAAGTGGCATAATCCCACTTCGTCGCGCGATAGGTGCCCCACGATGAGGGCAAGAAGTCGCGATACAGGCTCGTCACAACAATGACGAAACGCTCGAACCACATACCGGTGTTAACCACCAGAGAGATAAGGAACATAAAACTCGGACTCGAGCGAAGCTTACGCGACCACAGCGTTGTTAACGGAATCGCGATATTGCATGCAATCAGCATCCAGTAGGACCAGCCCATTGGACCAAACATGCGATTCCACATCATGAAGGACTCCCAACGAGAAGCGGAGTACCAGGCCATGAAGACTTCCATCGAATAGCCGTAGGCTACGATCAGTCCGGTCGCCAGCATGACTTTGCCCATATTGTCGATGTGGCGAATCGTAATCAGATCTTCCAATCCATAGAACTTTCGAATTGGAATCGCCAGGGAGATAACCATCGCAAAGCCGGAGTAAATTGCACCGGCGACAAAGTACGGAGGAAAGATCGTCGTATGCCAGCCGGGAAGAACCGCCACTGCGAAGTCGAAGCTGATGACCGTGTGAACTGAAAGCACCAGAGGCGTCGCTAATCCAGCCAGGAGAAGAGAAGCTGTCTCATAGCGCATCCAGTGCTTGACTGAGCCACGCCAGCCGAGAGAAAGCAAGCCGTAAATATACTGGCCAACTTTACTCTTCGAACGATCACGCATTGTGCCCAAGTCAGGGACGAGACCGATGTACCAGAAGACCACCGAGATCGTTGCGTAAGTCGAAACCGCGAAGACGTCCCACAGAAGTGGAGAGCGGAACTGCGGCCAGACATTCATCGTGTTCGGATAGGGAAAGAGCCAATACCCCAACCAGGGACGACCTACGTGGATCAGCGGAAACATACCGGCGCAGACAACCGCAAAGATTGTCATGGCCTCGGCAAAGCGGTTGATGGAGTTTCGCCAGGACTGCTTGAAGAGCAGCAAGATTGCCGAAATCAGAGTACCGGCGTGACCGATACCGATCCACCAGACGAAATTGATAATGGCAAAGCCCCAAGCGACCGGCTGGGTGATAGCCCAAATGCCGACGCCCTTCAGAAATAGCCAAACCACCGCCACCAGAAGAACCGTGGCTACCCCGCCGGCAATCGCAAATAGGGCAAACCAGCCCAACGGCGTATGTGGCGTCAGCACGATACGCGATATCAGCTCAGTGACCGACTTAAAGGTGTGTCCTGGTGCGATGACCCGTACTTCGCCCGTTACGGGATCGATCATCGGATCCTTCGGCCGGATATCTTTCGTTGCCATGATCGGTCAGACCTCTCAGCTATGCGCGGGCGCATGTTCTATCGGCGCCTCGGCGAGTTCAGGGTTCGGATTCACAACACCGGCGACGTAGCTGGTGCGTGGACGGATGTTCAAATCAGCCAGCACGTGATAGGTACGCTCTTGCTCCTTCAGCTTTGCTACACGGCTGTTCTTGTCGTTGATATTCCCGAAGGTGATTGCGTTGGTCGGGCATGCCTGCTGGCATGCTGTCACAATCTCGCCGTCACGAATGTTCCGGTTTTCCTTATCGGCTTCGATCTTGGCTGCATTGATGCGCTGCACACAGTAGCTGCACTTTTCCATTACTCCGCGGCTGCGAACACTCACATCGGGATTGCGCATCAGCTTCAAGCTCTCAGTCTCGAAATCGGAGAAGAGTAGGAAATTGAAACGGCGTACTTTGTAGGGGCAGTTATTCGAGCAATAGCGGGTACCGACGCAACGGTTGTAGACCATTGTGTTCAGGCCCTCCGGCGTATGCACTGTCGCACCGACCGGGCAAACCTGTTCGCATGGAGCATTCTCGCAGTGCTGACAAGTCATCGGCTGGAAATGCGCCCGTGGAGCATTCAGGTCGCCTTCGAAGTAAGTATCGATGCGTAGCCACTGCATGTTTCGGCCAATCCGCACTTGCTGCTTACCGACTACTGGAATGTTGTTCTCTGCATAGCAGCTCACGACACAAGCGTTACACCCAATGCAGGAGTTCAGATCGATAGACATTCCCCAAGCATTAGCGTCGTAACGCCAGTTGGGGAAAAGACTCTCATCTTTGGAAGGCTCTTCCCTCATTTCGCCTTCATGGGCGAACTTTGGATTTTTCTTGAACTCCTCAAGCGTGGCGTAACGGATAATGCCGCGATCCATCGCTTCGTTGCCTTCCAGCGAATGGGTTCCGCTGCCATCTCCACCGTTGGCAGTCGAGCGCTTGTCGCCATAGTGGCTCTTGGTAACAGCCAATCCCCAAACATCGCCGGTCTTGCGAACCTTTGCTCCCGTGGCATACAGAGGGGCATCGGAGGTCCGAAGCAGAAACGCATTGAATCCAGCCCCGCTGCCAACACGGCCAGCCTTCAGACGACCGTAACCAAGAGGCAGTGTGATGGTGTTATCGGGGTGCCCCGGAACCGCCAGGACCGGAGCGAGAACCTTATTGCCCTTCAGTTCGATCTCAAGAACATCGGCTTCAATTGCGCCGATCTTGCCCAGAGTATTCAGACTCACCAAGGCTGCATTGTCCCAGGACAGGTTAGTGACTTGCTTGGGAAGCTCTTGCAGCCAGCCGATGTTGGAATAGCGACCATCGTAGATTGTCGAATCCGCACGGAAGACAATCTCCAGCGAATCTGCGGATGGAACGGATGGAACCTGTATCGCTGTAACTTTTGGAGTTACAGTCTTGGGCTCAAACGCGGTGCTTTCAATCCAGCCGGCGTGGAGCGCCTTGCGCCAGTTCAGCTCGAAATCACCCTTCGAAAGCTGAGGCTGCCAATTTGCTCGGACCAGATCGTAAGCAGTGCGTCCCGCCTGCTCATCAACCATTGCCTGGATAACATCGTGCGCCGTGCGACCTCCATAAAGGGGATCGATCATGGGCTGGATAATCGACACTGTGCCGTCGTAAGCACGAGCATCGGACCAGGACTCCAAATAGTGCGCCGCATTGATATGCCAAACCGCCTGCTGTCCTGTTTCATCGGAATGCAATCCGAGATGAACCAGAGTGTTGACCTTTTCAAGCGCAGCTTCAAACCGGAGATCTCTCGGTGCCGAGTACATCGGATTGGTGTTTAGAACCACCAGCCACTCGACCTTTCCGGCATTCATGTCGTTAACCAGAGTCTTAAGATCCTCTGCCTGAATCGAAGGCATCGGATTCACTGTCTCTGTGAAGACAACCGTCTTTCCGATATTCCCAAGCGCCTGGTTGATCGCCAGAGCCGCTAGATGAACCTCAGCTGACTGCTGCTCACCGGGAACCACCAAAGACTTGCCTGCATGCGCCTTCAGGTCCTTCGCAACCGCTGCGAGAAACTTCCTCTGCTCCTCAGTCCAGCCATAGTTCGCATTCACGCCGGAAACACCTACGGCCCCAGCCAACGCAACGGCAAAGACCGGAATCTCTGCGGCCCGAAGAGCGAGACGATGCTCCGCCTTGAGTCCGGTGGTCGTCGAGAGACTTTCAACCGCGTATAGGCGATTCATCTCTACACCGTTTTCAAGCTTGCGGCGGCGAACAAACTCGCGAGCCAGCTGATGAAAACCTGGAAAACCAGCGCCGGAGAGGAAGTCTGCGTCCAGCGTGACAATTACATCCGCTGCTTCCAGCTTGTACTGTGCATCCAGGAACTCACCGAAAGCCTGTTTCGATGCCGCATAGGCAGAATCGCGATTGACCGGTTCGTATTGGAGGAATTTGGCATTCGGATAATTTGCCTGTGCCTTCTTCCACTGCGCTGCCAGCGTTGGCGATGTCACCGTCGAGGAGAGGAAATAGATTCCCTGACCACCGGAGGATTTCTTCGCAGCAAGCTTTGCGCGAAATGCCGAAAGGAAGGCAGCCCATTCGCGGCTTTCTCCGCGATAGGTCACATGCTGCGAGCGATCGGGATCGTATAGCTCCAGGAGGGAACCCTGAGTGAACGTATCGGAACTACCACGATTTACCGGATGTTCCGGATTGCCGTCGATCTTGATCGGCCGGAAAGCATCCGTCTTGACCAGTAGAGGCACGGCCCCTGTAGGAAAGGGATGCGCAGTGGCGAAATAGACCGGCTTACCAAGGACGAGATCTTCAGGCTGTTTGATGTAGGGATAGATCGGTTCATCCGGCTGCTTGGTACAACCAGCCAAACCTGCCATCGCTACCGAAGCTCCCATCAATTTCAAGAAGCCACGGCGAGATACAGGATCTACCCACTCGGAAGCTTGCCCTGGAAATTCCTGCTCCATCAGCCGATTAAATTCGGGCGTCTCCGCAAGCTCGTCCAGACTGCGCCAGTATTTCTTGCCTTTTTTGTCTTTGAGTGCCGCGCGTACTTGCTCCAGCGTCAGCCCCTTCCGTTCGGCCGAGGCTTCCAGCTTCACGAGTCCATTGTTGTTCCCGTTTGCCATCTCTTCGTCGCGTCTTTCGTTTGTCCCGTTTGGTCCAGTGCCCATAGCGCCGCTCAGATCGTGCCGTTCCATGCTCATCGGTGACAGACCTCGCAGCTGCTCAGCTCTTGTGGCGTGCGAATGCGATATTGCTGGGTCAGATACTGACCGAGGGCAGCCTGGCTAGTGAATTTCTGGTAGATGATGTTTGCCGGCAGCTTAGCCGCAGGCGCATCGGAAGCCGTCTGCGCATGAACCGTGGGCAACGAGAGCGACAAGGAGGCAAGTCCGCCACCTTTTGCTGTAGGCTCAGCAGTCGTGCAATTGACGGATTGTGCAGTAGGAAGTCCAGACTGGGGACCAGCCGACGCACACCATACCGGCTTGTCATTGGAAGGACCAGTCCAAGCCATGTTGTAGATCTCGCTCGTCGGGCGCAAATTCTGGCCCGGATTACGGTGGCAGTTCAAGCACCACTCCATCTGAAGCGTGTTCTGCTGATACATCAGCGGCATTTGATCCACACGACCATGGCAGGTCGAGCATCCTAAGCCTTTATTCACATGGATTTCGTGATTGAAGTAGACATAGTCGGGGAGGTCGTGGACGCGAACCCAGGGAATCGACTCTCCTGTCGCCCAGCTATTGCGAACTGGTTCCAGCAAAGTGGCATTTGTCCAGATCTGCGAGTGACAGTTCATACAGGTCCTGGTAGGTGGGATGCCCGCATAACTCGATTTCTCCACCGAGGTATGACAGTACTGACACTGAATCCCCAAGCCGGTTACGTGGTGCTTGTGACTAAAGGGAATCGGCTGATCTGCCCGTTGTCCTTGTCGCGTCACCCACGGTGACCTTTGCAGCTGATCAAGAGTTACGCCCAGGGCAATCACAAGCAGCCCCGTCAAGACCAGGCTCATTCGGGCCAGCGCGTTTGAACTGCGGTCAAAAATCTGCGCCATGAATGCGTCCTTACTTCCTCATTGGTGCAATTGCGGTAAGACCTGCAATGGTTGAATGAATTTTCAGCTGTGAGAGCAGTCACACATGTTATGTGCAGCGGTCACACAGTTAGTGTTTAAAGCAAATCTATAGACACAAATACCTATGGGATAGAGATACCCCAAAAAAAATGAATATAGCAGTGCGAGACTCTTTGCAAGTCACCAAGGCCATCTTGGAGAAAAATTTTGCATTTTTTCTCTTGCTTTTTGTGCTTTTATTGTCACAACGACTTGTGATGACAACTACGGAATCCCTATATTCACTGGGGTTTTACAATCTACCCGGGAAGTACATCTCATCTGGTGAAATTTTTTGTTAGCTCGTCCCACATCATGAAGATTCCTTGTTACGAATCTGCGTCGCAAAAATTTATCCGCTTCCTAAACTGAGGTGCTCTTTCTCGTTTTGGAGATGGCCCGCAGAATCACTGTTTCTTGTCCGGCCCCGTATACACTCTCTAGACATGAGCGACGGTCGACGCACAGTGCGCTACAACGCGCTACAGGCATGCGAAGAGCTCTCCGCAGCCGATCCGGTATTGGGCAAACTGATCAAACAGGTTGGGCACTTCCAGCTGAAGGTGCAGAGCTCTCACTCCCCTTTTGAGGCTTTACTGGAAGCAATCATCTACCAGCAATTACACGGGAAAGCTGCGGCAACAATTCTCAAGCGCTTGCTGGCAATTTTTGGAGATTTTCACCCAAGTCCGGAGTTGCTACTTACCACTAGCGACGAAGTCTTGCGAGCAGCCGGAGTATCACGCGGTAAAACGCTTGCCTTACGAGACCTTGCCGCAAAGACGATTGATGGTACCGTGCCAAGTCTGGCCCACATCCGTCGTTTATCCGACACAGAAATCGTCGACCGTTTGACGGAGGTTCGAGGAATCGGACCCTGGACAGTCGAAATGTTGTTGATTTTTCGATTAGGCAGGCCCGATGTCCTTCCCGTAAGCGACTTCGGAGTCCGAAAGGGTTTTGCGCTGACCTTTGGAAAAATTCCAAAGAAGAAACCTTTTACATCCGATATGCTCCCTACTCCAGCCCAGATTCTGAAGCGCGGCGAGCGATGGCGTCCCTGGCGTTCGGTTGCAAGTTGGTATCTTTGGCGTGCTTGTGATCTGGCAAACTCTCCTTCTCCTCCTCCGGCTTAATTTCAGGCAAAAAATGCTCTAATATGAGCTGGCTGTGTCTTTTGCCCGTAAGCAAGAGATACCAGACTGCACAAAGGTGGGGTTACCACCAAAGCGGGAAGGATTTCTCTTCTGAAGCTATAAGGGTTCACTTCCTGGGGTGGAAGCTAGTTGTAAAAGGTCCGGTGCAGCTAGGATAGGTTCCATGTCTGTTTTTGAGCGCTATATCTGTATTCACGGCCACTTCTATCAGCCGCCCAGAGAGAATCCCTGGCTCGAAGCCGTCGAAACCCAGGATAGTGCAGCTCCCTACCACGATTGGAACGACAGGATTTGCACGGAGTGTTACGCCACGAATGGCGCCTCCCGTATCGTTAACCCGAAGAATCAGATCATTCGCATAGTCAATAACTACGCGCGAATGAGCTTCAATTTCGGTCCGACACTGCTTTCCTGGCTCGAAGAGAACAATCCAAAAACCTACGAGATGATTCTGGATGGAGAATCTCGCAGCAGAAAGAATTATGGCGGACATAGTTCCGCGATGGCCCAGGTTTACAACCACGCAATCATGCCTCTGGCCAATACCCGCGACAAGATCACACAGATTCGCTGGGGCATAGCCGATTACGAATATCGCTTTGGTCATCGTCCAGAAGGAATGTGGCTGGCGGAAACTGCAGCAAACAACGAAACACTTGAGCTTCTGGCCAAACATGGCATTCGCTTTACCGTTCTCGCACCACATCAATGCGCGCGTATACGCTCGATTAATCCTGCGTCCGCTGCTTGGACAGATACGCCGAGTGCGAATGTCGACACTAGCCGTCCCTATCTTGTTCGTTTCGCCAGTGGTCTGAGCATTGCTGTGTTTTTCTATGACGGTCCCCGTTCCCGTGCCATTGCTTTTGAAGGTCTGTTGAACAGCGGTGAAGAGTTTGCCCGCCGTCTCGCACAGGGATTCCGGAATGACGTCCCCGGGGCGCAGCTCGTACACGTTGCAACCGATGGAGAAAGTTACGGACACCACCATCGCTACGGAGAGATGGCTCTTTCCTATGCCTTTCGATATATCGAACGACAAAAGCTGGCAAAGCTAACAAACTACGGGGAATATCTTGCCAAGTTCCCGCCTACTTTCGAAGCGCAGATTTATGAAAACACTTCATGGAGTTGTGCTCACGGAGTAGAGCGCTGGCGTTCCGATTGCGGCTGCGGCGGTAGACCTGGGTGGAATCTGAAATGGCGTGCACCTTTACGCCAGGCGCTAGACGAGTTGCGAGATGCAGTAACTCCTTTGTTTGCAGAACATGCGAAACGCCTTTTCCTTGATGTGTGGGAGGCGCGCAACTCCTATATCAGCGTCATTCTTAATCGCAGCACCGAAACAATTGCCGATTTCTTCGAAAAACATGCCAGCCATAAACTTAGCGCGGAAGAAAGAACCAAAGCACTGAGGTTAATGGAACTTGGACGGCAGCTGCAGTTGATGTACACCAGCTGCGGCTGGTTCTTCGAGGATATCTCCGGAATTGAAACCGTACAGATCATTGCTTACGCCGCCCGGGCACTCCAGCTGGCTTCTGTCCTCTTCGGAGGACGTGCTTCAGGCCTGGAAGAGGCTTTTGTCCGGTGCTTAGCCGAGGCAAAGAGCAATGTGCCGGAAAAGGGGAATGGGGCTCGCATCTTCGCAGATCAGATCAAAGGTATGCAGATTGGTCTGGAACAGGTTGCTGCGCACTATGCGATCAGTTCGGTTTTTGGAAATTATCCGGAAGAGACGAAGCTTTTCATTTACAACATTCGCCGTCTGAACTATCAGATCTTCAGCTCCGGCCGTGGCCGCCTTGCCGTGGGCAAAGCTCATGTATCTTCAACAGTTACAGAATGGAATGAAACAGTCTCATTTGCTGCTCTCCATTTCGGCGATCAGAACATCAATGCGGCGGTGAAGTTACATTCTCCTTCCGATAACGATGCTTTCTCTGCTTTAACAGCGGAACTGGAAAAAGCAGTGAACAGTGCGGACTTCCCGGATGTAGTACGTCTTCTCGATCGCTATTACGGAAGCCTTAAGTACACGCTGACTTCTCTCTTCTCCGACGACCAGCGTCGTATTGTCCAACTGATCCTGAATTCAACCTTGTGGGAAGTGGAAAACAGCCTGTGCACAATCTACGAGGATCATGCCAGTCTTTTGCACTATCTCAGCCATGCGGGATTGCCGCGTCCACCGGCTTTGAGTCTGGCCGCCGGCTTTGCGATTAATGCCGGATTGCGCCGTGCTCTGGAAGGCGACGTGATTGACCAAGCGCAATTGCGTTCCTTCCTGAAATTAGCTCAGGACGACCAGGTAACGCTGGATACCCGTTTGCTCGGCTATCTTGCCGATCTGCGGATGAAGCGTGCCATGGACGATCTGCAGGTAAATCCCACGGGAGAAGAAGCACTGGACCATGCGCTGGAGACTGCTCACGCGCTGAAGGAGCTCCCCTTTACGCTAAACCTGTGGCAGGCTCAAAACATTTGGTACGACATTCTCCGCGGCTCGAAGGAACTACTGGCGGAAATGGAGGACGACGCTTCGATTCGCTGGAAGCATAAGTTCGAGGAATTGGGAGTCTGTCTTTCGGTTTCCGTGGAAGAGTTAATTATCGAAATCGATTCAGCCTCTCAGACGCTACAGCCTGCAACGCGAAAGTGAGGCTGTAGCAAAGGAAAGATCGTTCGGTATGACGGAAGTTATACCTGATACTTTCCTGGCCATTGCCAAATGTAGAGAATATCGAGAAAGGGCACAGCAGATGCTGTGCCCTTTCTCCGTTCTGTCCTAGATTAATCCCAGCTCCAGCCCCTTCAACACTGCTCGGGTTCGATCTCTAACCCCTAGCTTGGACAGAATTGTGGAAGCGTGGGTTTTGATCGTCGCTTCGGAATTCCCAAGCAACTCGGCAATCTCGCGATTACTCAGACCACTGGCCATAAGCCGCAAAACTTCCTTTTCTCTGGCGGTGAGCGATTCCGGCATCTCCGCACTCTCAAATTGTGGGCCTAACGATTGCAGCCGCTTTAAACCTTGATCGGTGATGGCGGGACGCAATACAGTCTCTCCGGCGAGTACCGCTTCAATGCTCTGGGTGAGCTGGTTGAGCGAGATATCCTTATGGAGATAGCCTCGAGCACCTGCACGAAGTCCGCGTAGCAGTGCTTCGTCTTCGTCAAAGGTCGTGATCAAAATAACGGGAACTGAAAGCTTTTCCTGTTGCAGATGTTCGAGCACTTCTACTCCGGAAAGATGTGGAAGTCGGATGTCCATCAAGACCACATCAGGACATTTCTCTCGGATGACTCTTAACGCTTCCTCTCCATCAGCGGCTTCAGCGACAACCTGAAAGTTTGTCTTCAGGCCGAGAAGTTCGACTAGTCCCTGGCGGGTAAGAGTCTCGTCCTCGACAACCACGATGCTGATCATTGTTATCCCCTGTTAGCTGGAATATAGCCGCCTAAACGAAATCCCCGGGAAGGTGATGTTTCGATTTTCAAACTGCCTTCGAGCTCTGACAGGCGTTCTTTCATGCCGCGTAAACCACAACCGGCAATTACCTGTGCAGCACCTCGCCCGTCGTCGGAGAACTCAAAAGAAATCCGATCCGCCTGTCGCCATATTTTGAGCCAGATATTCTTTGCTTCGGCATGTCGTACCGTGTTCGTCATGGCCTCTTGTACACAGCGAAAGAGCGTGCGCGCCTCTGCCGGGCCAAGTGCCAGATCGGGTGCAATCTCCAGATGACACCGCGGCTGCTTTATCACTTTCGTTAGGCCTTCAACAGCAGATTTGAGATCTAGAGATTGATTCTGCCCCATGCAATGTACTACATCGCGAGTCTCTGCCAAAAGAGACTTAGTAACGAGTTGTGCCCTGCGGATAGGAACAACAGAAGGTCCGCTGCTCAGTTCGCTGGCGAGTTCCAGATTTACGGCGAGTCCTGCAAGGTGATGCCCGACAGTATCGTGCAATTCGCGAGAGATGCGAAGGCGCTCCCCTACACGCGTTGCTTCTGTTAACAGATATTGAGAGGCCTCCAACTGTGCTTTTGCCCAAATGGTAGCCCTATGGCCTTCCTCCAGCTGGAGGATTAAATATCCGGCACTAAAGGCAACCAGGGTCCACGCAAACGCCATAGCCTCAGTCAAAACAGCGGCTAGTCCCCGTCCTGTATGCATTACCGTTTCGCTTACCGCAAGATCACCTGTAAAAGTGGCGATTATCATGATTCCGGTGATCCCAACATCGAGACCGGCAAGCCAGTAAAATGCTGCTCGCCCCTGGATGATGAAAGGAATCTCAACGGCCATCAGATAAACCAGCTCTCCAGGCAGACCAATAAGCTGAACCGAAAATTGTAAGACAAATAGCGTAATAGCCAGCCAGCGTCGACGTCCGATGCCCGCGCGTGTGTTGTACCAGAAGGCAATCGAAAATCCCAATAACGCAACGAACTGGAAAGCTGCAACAGGATTGACTGGGTTTCGGCCTAACGACATCTGAACGTCAACGATCCCGCTCAGTCCGATCATCATGCTGGCACCAATACCGGCACATTGTAATAACCGCCTCGCATCCATGAAGAAAGTTTAGACGCGAGTTGCATTTCAAGGATCGGCCAGAAGTAGCAGATCGAGAATCATCCTCTGGCCGATGTGCCAAAGATCTTCTGCCCGATACAGTTTGCTCATGATCGGCTTCAATACCTTTGAGCACATCTTTGTTCTGGTTCTGCCCAAGATGTTCGCCGTCAGACGCGAGCTTGCAGATGTTCTTGCATTTGCCGTTGGAGTAAACCTGCTGTGGCTCAGTTTGGAAGAGGAACATCAGGATCAGCCGGATATAAACAAACCGCTTTCTTTCCGCGCATGCCAAAAACTTCTTGGAATTAACAAAGGACTTCACAAATGAAATGTCTTTCGCGAGCAGGTGCCGCTTGCCTGCTTACCCTCTTGTTCTCATTTTCCTTTGGCTGCGGGTCCAGTCGCGACATCTCCGCGCGTGTCGCACACTGGCGCACTGATCTAGACACCCCTGCTCTCGCCCTTGCAGTTGTAGACAGCGAAGGAACCCTCAAGTTTGGAACTTCGGGAAGCCGTATAGCGAACGGCACGGAGAGAGTTACAGACAAGGATCTTTGGTTTATCGGTTCAAGTTCCAAGACAATGACTGCGACACTTGCTGCACTCCTGGTACAAGATGGAAAGATCAGCTGGAATACCACAGTTGGAGAAATTTTCTCGGATCTACCCGACATCCTGCCCGAGTACAAAAAAGTCACACTTACAGATCTGCTTTCCCACCGGAGCGGTCTTCCGGGATTTGACACGCCCGAACAGGCTGCCACGGTGCCTACACATTTCGAAGGGGATTTGCTGCATCAGAGAATCAATTTGGCGAACTGGATGCTTCAGCAAACTCCCGTTAATACTCCGAAGACGACCGTTGTGTACTCCAATCTCGGATACTTCGTTGCCGCCGTCATATTGGAAAGGGTCAGCGGACAAACGTGGGAAGAGAACTTAAGAACTCGCCTACTAAAGCCATTGGGCCTAACAGTAAAGTTTGGCTTGCCTGGCACCGGCGCATCGAATGCACCTTGGGGGCATACCTGGATTGATAACAAATGGAAGAGCATCGATCCGAATGATTCGGCAAGTGAGATTCCTCCGGTGGCCAATCCAATCGGGAATGTAAGTATGAACCTGGCCGATTACGCAAAATGGGCGCAGATCAATCTTGCCGGACTTCGTGGAAAAGATAATCCGACCTTGAAATCTGAAACCATAAAGAAGCTGCACACCGTCATCGATGGTTCTTCAGATGGTTCGGGACAGGCCCTGGCTTGGTACAAAAACACACTGGACAATCATGTCCTCAGCAGTGCTCTTGGATCAGACGGGACATTCTATGGAACTATCTTGCTTGATCCACAGCGTAACCGGGGAGTAGTTATCCTCACCAATGGGACTAAGGGTACCCTGGATCCGGACCCCGTTCTCGACGGAATCATTGATCTTGCAGAAAAGCAGTTGAAAGAGTAACCATCATCCCTCACTCCTCTGAGTTCAGCTGCTCGGGGGAATGAGGTTTCTACATCCCGGTGGGTGAAGCATCGCAAGTGAGAGCACAAATGTCTGTGGTCTAGCCTACTGATGCGGCATTGTGTCAGGGCTGGCCTTCAGGCCAGCCGCGGCAATTCTGATAACTGTGGATAGACATTCTCGGTAACAAATGTAGAAGGAGACAGGGCTGCGCGAACATTTGCAAGACACTGCTTGAGTAGTCTTGGAGGTGAGGAAGCAATGACAGAACGCGTGAACATGTATAGGTTCAATGCATCTATACCTTTCGGCAACATTGGTTACCGAGAATATTCCATACCCAAGGAAGACAGCTTTCGGCAGCCCTGACAGAGAACAAAAGCCAATTCGTCTTTGGGATTCTGGTTATGCTTAAGACTTTCTGCAATTACCAGCTCGGAGATGTAGAAACTCCATTCCTCCGAGTTCAGCTACTCGGAGGAATGAAGTTCAAGGCTGAAATTTGTTCTAACTTCTCCAATGCAGCGTCACAGGACCAGGGATTGGATGCTGGAAGATTTCCCCACTCTCTGACGCCTTTAAACGTTGCTGCTTCAGAGCAAAATACCATTTCGCCGGGCGGTCGGCATCGTCGATCAGCATCAGGCTGGGATTGTACTTCAGGCCTTCGGCCTGCTGAATCATTGTTACCTGATCCTGCCGTACAAAGCGTGCACCAAAGAACTTCGCAATCGTCGTTACTAACGGGACGCTGTAAAAGACATTCCACGCGGCACACACATCAATGCGACAGCTATTGGGAGTCACAGGCGTAACCGTCGTCAAGCTCGCAAACCACTTCTTGCCGCAACGAATGGTTTCGTAACGACGATTCGGCAAAACAAAGTCAATCGTTGTTGTAATTGGCTCGCCGTAAACGCCCAGGAGTTTGTACGGCGCGCTATTTCCTGACGGCGCATGCGCGGACATGCGGAATCCCTGCGGAATGGGCTCAAAATTCTTTTGTTTTTCGTGAATGCTCTTCCGTGTACGCCACCACCACGCCTGATGAACAAAAGGGCCGTGAGCCGGGTCCATAAGTCCGATAATGCCATGATCTACGTTGCAGGGAAGGTCCGCAGTCAAGTGGGCGCTGCGATAGCGATCTCCAAACTTCGGAACCTCCGGAACAGGTGGCAATGTACGGTCTTCGTGCAACCGTCCACTCCCCGGTTCGGGCAGATAGACCCAGGCATAGCCATCCCGTTCTTCGCACGGAAAAGCGGTTGCGTAGATCCGTTTGGGGTCGAGGGTGTCATGGCTTGTTAACGAAGGAATCTCCGTACACTGACCACTCACGGGCTCGAAGGCCCAGCCATGATACTTGCAGGTAACTTCCCGACCGTTGAACCACCCACAAGAAAGAGGAATTCCACGATGAGGGCAGCTGTCGCGCATGGCAAAAATCTTGCCGTCTGCGCGACGTCCCAAGACCAGTGGGAGGCCCAACAACATGGCCTTTACAAGCTTGTTTGGCTTTAATTGCTCTGAACGAAGGGCAGGATACCAATCGTCGAATATCAACTCCGCGCTAGGTCCAAGGGGTGAACTGGCGTTAGTGGACATGAATGAATGATAGCGAAAGTCTAGTCGGCAATGAACAAATCAGCTAACAAAGCGGGCATCTAGATGTGAAGCTTGCTCGGCCTTCTCACCGGTTGACCGCTTTAGCTGCATTTGCTCATCTTGCCGTCTTTTAGCGCAAACACCTCGCCGCGCCACGTTACGCTATTGTCGGCAAAGCTCCACACCCAAAGAGCTAAAGCAACCATATCGCGGGGAAGCAAAAGCCACATGTCGCGCAGAACCTGATAATCGCGGACCACCAGGGCCCCGGTCATCACGGCCAAACTCATTCTTGCCAGGAAGGCCAGGCTAAAAAGCCAGATGCTCACCGGACTTAGCCCGGAAGCGATGACATTCAGTACTGCCCAAGGCAGGCCGAAAGTAAACGCCATTCCAACGTAGCCCCATTTGCGGGAATCCCGAATGGCACGACTCCACCGAAGCTGATGTTGCCAGAACGCTGAGAACCTATAGTCAGGAATCGAGGTCTCGACGACTTCACTGCTCAGGGCAACTTCGAAGCCGGCCCGGGCGATCCTTACGCCAAGCTCGTAATCGTCTGCCAGATATTCCACCAACGGACTTATGCCACCGATAGCCTTCAATGCCTCCGGCGAAACAGCGAGTGTCGAACCGAGTCCAAAACTAATCTGACCTTCAAGTGCACGGGCCGTCAAAACTCCACCGATAAAGTCGGTAGCAATACCCAGCGCTTCCATCTTGGAACCGATACTCCCGTGAGCTCTTCCCCGGTAGAGACATGTCACCATTCCTACGGCTTTCTCTTTGCGATGTGGAGCCTGGAACTGGGCCATTACCCGGCGAAGATAATAGGGAGAAACTTTAATGTCGCTGTCGTTGATCAGAATGTGTCCGAAACGGGCATGAGGCAAGGTCTGCATAAGGTTGCTTACTTTGCCATTTGGTCCCAGACTTTGCGGGCACAAGATGAGCTGAATCGGAAGATCCGGAAATTCTTTCTGCAACTGCTCGATTGCCGGTACCGCAGGATCGTCAAGACTATTGACGCCGAAGATGAGTTCGTACTCCCCTGGATAATCCTGATGGCAATGGCTCACCAGGCTTGCATACATCCCCGGATCCATACCCTTCATCGGCTTCAAGATACTTACCGGAGGATAAGATTCCGGCAACGCTCTCCAACGAGTACGTTGAAAGGACCAGGCAGACCAGAAGGCTACCAGGTAGTAGCCAATACCTGCCGCCGTCAGTGTAGCCGTTACTAGTGCTATGGCAGTCGCAAACATGAACAGTAAGGACAGTGTACGGTGTTTTCACCTTTTTGTGATTCCCGTACAACGATCCTCAGCTATTCATAGCGCAGCGCTTCAATAGGATCTAGATTCGCGGCCTTCCATGCCGGATAGATACCAAAGATCAACCCGATTGAACATGCCACGACAAAAGAAACTACAACCCAGACAGGCGATAGAGCTGCATGCAGGAATGCCACCGCGAAGTGCAGAATTAGGGTAAGCAACGATCCGATCAGAATCCCAAGCACACCGCCAACGGCACAGAGGGTCATTGCCTCAAGGGTGAACTGCAACAGAATGCCTCTTTTGGTAGCACCAATAGCCTTGCGGACGCCGATCTCACGCGTTCGTTCCGTGACTGAGACCAGCATAATGTTCATGACACCAACACCGCCTACCATCAGACCTACAGAAGAAACTGCAACCATAAACAGGAAGAGTCCTCCGGTAAGCTGATTCCAAAGACGGCTCAGGGAGTCAGGGCCAAAGATTGCGAAGTTGTCTTCCTGATCTACGCGAACTTTGCGACGATGGCGGAGAAGTTCGCGAATCTCGTCCTCCACGAGAGATTTGTTCTTTGGATCGTCATACTTCACCGTGATCCAGAAATCTTTAATCTCCGGGTGGAGTTTGCGGAAGGTCTCAAGAGGGAAATAGGCAGAATTATCTTGGGTATTCCTGCCTCCGCCAAATGGCTGTGGTTGCTTATCCAAAACTCCAATGACAGTGAAGACATCTCCCTCGCACTGGATTTCCTTCCCGAGAGGAGACTCGTTGACGAACAGATCTTCAGCCGCATCATGGCCGAGGACAACGACATTGGCACGACGGGTTTCTTCATCCTCGTTCCACATGCGACCTTCGAGGACCTCAAAACCGCCCACCTCTTTCACATCCGTCGTATCGCCACCAAGAATTGTGTTTTGTATCTTGCGGTTACCGTATTTGATGGAAACGGAACCAATACCAAGCTGAAAATTCTGATATTGCAAGCCAGGATCTACGGCTACGACATGCGGCAAGTTTCGCATGGCGAGCCCGTCTTCATAGGTCAGCTGCTTGCGATTCAGCTCCTCGGTTGTCGGCCTGTGCCCGAAGGGTTCAAAGCGGAAGATCCATAGATTGTTCGTACCCAAAGAACGAACAAAGGTATCGATATTGCTATTCAAGCCATTGATCGCCGACGAGATGAGGATGACCGTGCAGATACCGATGCAGATACCGAGAACGGTGAGGAACGAACGTAGCTTGTTGGTCCGTAGCGTGTCCAGCGCCATCCAGACTGCTTCTTTGGAGTCACGTAGTCTCATGGTCTAGAGCTCCGATCTCAAGGCTAGGATAGGATCGAGCTGCGCGGCTCTACGCGCCGGATACACTCCGAAAAAGATGCCCACACTGCCGGCGACAAAGAGACCTAGTAAAACAGACCAGATTTTGACCTCCGATGGGAAGTTGACAAGGATTGTAATCACCTTTGCTACAGTGATACCTCCAACAATCCCAATCAGACCACCGACCAATGCCATCGTGGCCGACTCAATCAAAAACTGCAGCAATATGTCTTTGCGGCGAGCGCCCAGCGCTTTACGAACACCAATCTCGCGTGTTCGTTCGGTCACCGAAACCAACATGATGTTCATGATGACGATTCCGCCCACGATAAGCGAAATCGCGGCAATAGCCACCACTACAGCGCCAAAACTATTCAATATCTGGCCTAGAAAATTCTGAAAGGTCGCGCTGGTGTCGATGGAGAACGCATCGGGAGTCCCTGGAGCCAGATGCCGACGGCTACGCATAATAGTCCGTAACTCATCGGAAACACGGTCGAGTACTTCCCCACTACCGCCGGCATTTACATAAACCACCATGCTTTTGTTCGAGCCGTAAGAATGCAGAAAGGCGGTAAGCGGAATCGCCACCCAATTATCTCGACTCGATCCCAGAGCTTTGCCCTGGCGTTCACCAATGCCTATTACGGTATAAGGAGATCCATCGACGCGAATTTCCCTGCCTAAGGGGTCTCCTTCTCCTAGAAGTTTATCCACGACATCGTAGCCCACGATGGCAACATGGGTGCTGTGCTTGTCTTCGGATTCGGTAAAGCCTCTTCCCTCAACAATGTTGAGGTTAGAAATAGGAGGCATTGTCCAGGTCCAGCCACGAATATCCGTATCTGTGCTGGATTTGGTTCCATAAACAATCTTGCCGGTCGTGTTGCGCAGTGCCCCCACCGAAAAACAAGACTTACACTCGTCCACAATGGCGCTGTAGTCGTCGATGGTGACATCTTTTCTCTTCTGGAAAGAAAGATATTCATCGATGGTCATGAAGGTTTGGGGCATTTTGCTGACCGTAACCACCGACGCGCCATAGGTGTTGATCTTGGTCGTTACGAACTGCTTGGCTCCATTGACCAGGGTCACGACCATGATTACGGACGCGACACTGATCACCACTCCCAGCAGAGTGAGAATCGTCCGCATCTTATTTGCCCACAACGATTGCAGCGCGATCTTGATGGCCTCTTGATAGTTCATGAAAACTTAGCTCAAAGAATTTTGTGCTTCGACCGTACCCAGTAATACTCTCAAAGAATCTGTCCATCGCACAGATTCCAGCTCGAAAAAGCTTCAGAACTCCCGGTGAAACCTACTCAGGATGTGAAAAATCGTCCTACTCGTATCGCAAAGCTTCAATAGGATCCAGGTTAGCTGCCTTCCAAGCCGGGTAAATTCCAAACAGAAGTCCTATCGCGCAGGAAACAGAGAACCCTATTAACACCCATACTGGAGAAACGGTTGCCGGAAGGAAAGACACAACGAGCCGAACGATTAAGGTCAGCAGACTGCCGACAAGTACCCCGATGAGACCACCTATGGCGCAGAGTGTGACGGCTTCGACCGTGAACTGCATCATAATGTTGGTCTTTGTCGCACCGATTGCCTTACGCACGCCTATCTCCCTGGTTCGCTCCGTCACGGAGACCAGCATGATATTCATTACGCCGACTCCACCGACCATTAGGCCCACGCTGGAAACTGCCACCATGAAAGCGGCTAAGCCTCCGGTAAGTTGTCCCCACAAACGTCCCACCGCATCGGGGCTGAAGATCGCGAAATTGTCGTCCGCTTCCAGCCGAACTTTACGGCGAATCCGCAGCAGTTCCCTAACTTCATCTTCAACAAGGGCTCGGTACTTAGGATCGTCATACTTTACGCTGATCCAGTAGTCCCGCACCTCCGGATGCAGCTTACGAAAGGTCCCGATAGGGAAAAATGCTGTATTATCACCAGGATTTTTGCCGCTCCCAAAGGGCTGCTTACGTTTCGCCAAAATACCGATCACCGTAAATAGATTGCCGCCTATGGTGACATCTTTCCCTACACCGGATTCCTGCCCGAATAGTTCGTCTGCCGTATCGTGGCCCAGCACCACTACATTGGCGCGGCTTTCTGCCTCCGCGTCTGTATAAAACCGGCCTTCCTGCAAGTCCAGATCATTCACATCCTTCACCGCTGCGGTGTTCCCGGTCAGAATTGTGCTCTGTACTTTATGGCCGTTATATTTCACATCAACATTGCCGACACCAAACTGCTTGACATATCGCTGTGCCACGTCTACCGCAACCACATGCGGAAGTTTCCGCATGGCAATCCCATCATCGTAGGTCAGCTTCTTACGGGTCAGCATCTCCGAAGTAGGATCAACTCCGATCACGGGCATGTGATAGACCCAAAGGACATTGTTTCCGAGTGAACTGACCCAGTCCGCGACGCGATTATTTAACCCATTGATCACAGAAGAAATTGTGATGACAGTCGTTACCCCAATCACAATGCCCAAAATCGTCAGAGCTGAACGCAACTTGTTTGTGCGCAAGGTTTCCAGCGCCATTCGAATGGATTCTTTTGAGTCCTTGATTCGCATCTACTTTCCTTAAAGCTCTGACCGCAAGGCTACGATGGGGTCCAGACGTGCCGCTTTCCTCGCCGGATATACGCCGAAGAATATGCCTACGCTGCCGGCTACAAATAACCCCAAGAAGACAGACCATATCTGGACTGTAGTCGGAAATCCGATTACGACTGTGATCAGCTTAGCTACTCCCACCCCAGCGATGACCCCAATCATGCCGCCTACCAAAGCCATGGTTGCCGACTCAATCAAGAATTGCAGCAGAACATCTTTCTGCTTGGCCCCGAGCGCCTTACGTACGCCAATCTCACGCGTCCTCTCTGTAACCGAAACCAACATGATGTTCATGATCACGATTCCGCCTACGACCAGGGAAATCGAAGCAATCGCTACAACCACAAAGGCAAAGATCTGGCTGATACTCTTCCAAATCTCAAGAAAGGTGTCATTGGTTTCAATCTCAAAGCTATCCGGTTGTCCAGGCGCGTCGTGACGACGGCTGCGCATCAGCACTCGGACCTCGTCTTTTGCGCGCTCCATAGCGATCGTCCCGTTTTCAGCGCGAGCGTAGATCGTAATGGTGTCATGAGTCCCATAAACATGCTGATAGGTAGTTATGGGAATTGCGGCCCAATTGTCTTGGCTCTCTCCCATGGTCTTACCCTGGCGATCACCAACACCAATGATCGTGTATGGCACTCCACCGATCCTAATTTCTTTGCCTATCGGATCCTCATCCCCGATCAAGTTATCGACGATGTCGTACCCGATAATTGCCGTATGCGTTGCGTGCTCCTCATCCGTCGGGGTGAAGGTCCGCCCCATCGCAAGCGTGATGTTGTTCAAATCGGGCATCATCCAGGTATAGCCGCGGATCTCGGTGTTCGTGCTGGATTTGCCATTGAAGACCACCTTCCCGGTAGAACCGAGCAAAGCACCGGTCTGCTTGCAGAGCTTGCACGACTCTGCAATTACCTGGTAGTCCTCCATTTCGAGGCGCTTGCGCTTTTGATACCGGAAATATTCTTCAGCATTGAAGATGACGGAGGGCTGCTTCGAAACGGTGAAAACGTCAGAACCGTAGCCCGAAAGCTTTGTCGACACATAGTGATTCGCGCCGTTTACCAGCGTGATCACCATGATGACCGAAGCTACGCCCATCACCACTCCGATGAGAGTCAAAATCGAACGCAGCTTGTTCGCCCAGAGGGACTGCAGGGCTATTTTTATCGCTTCAATGAATTCCATAGCCGGGAAAAGTAGTGGCCTTGAGTTTAGCAGCACACACTTTTTCTATCGTCATCTCAAACTGGATACGCAATTCTGCGCCCTCCGGTTCCCTGATCGGGAGAGCCGAACACCGATATTGCAGCCGGATAGGTCTGAGGTCGAAACTGTTCCGGAAGAAGATTCGTCTTCAGCTTTATTGCACCATTTCTTGAGCAGTAATTGTCCCAATGGGGAGGAACCCGCGTGCCGGACAAATCCATTTCAAGCCATAATCCTTCGCCAACGTCTCGACGGGATTTTCTGAGGAGCTCTCTTTACAGTGCCGGTGCGACTGGTCTTCTGACACTTCCAGCTCCTGCCTTATTTGCCCTAACAGGAGATCCGATAGCAACCACTACCTACGGACGTATCCGGGGAACGGTCAACAGCGGGATCAATGTGTTTAAGGGAATTCCCTACGGAGCAGACACGGCCCAGAGACGCTTTCAAGCGCCACTGCCACCGGCTCCCTGGACCGGAATACGAGATGCTGTCGAGTTTGGCCCCAGAGCGCCGCAAAGAGGTGGCAATCACGCCTCCTCTGCAGCCTCAAGCAGCGGGTACCATCTTCCTCCTGATCTTGGAGAAATGAGCGAAGACTGTCTGCACCTGAATGTATGGACTCCCGCACTGCGAGATGGAGGAAAGCGCCCTGTTTTGGTCTATATCCATGGCGGCGCTTATAACAACGGCACAGTGAATTGCGTTCTCTACGACGGAATAAGACTGTGCCGTCGCGGTGATGTTGTCGTCGTCACCGTGAATCATCGATTGAATGCTTTTGGCTATCTCTATCTCGCCGAATTGGGTGGAGAAGAGTTCGCTGACTCCGGCAATGCCGGGATGCTCGACCTTGTTCTGGCACTGGAGTGGGTTCGGGAAAACATTGCGGAATTTGGTGGAGATCCGAAGCGTGTACTGATCTTCGGCCAGTCCGGAGGCGGCGCTAAATGTGCAACGCTGATGGCAATGCCCAAGGCTCATGGACTTTTTCATCGCGTCATCACCATGAGCGGACAACAAATCACTGCCTCTCGTCCGGAAGCCGCAACAGAACGAGCAAGGAAAGTACTTGCAGCACTGGGAATACCTCCAAATCGTGTGAGCGAAATCCGCAAAATCCCGATGGAAAAATTAATGCAGGCATCTTCCGCGGCCAACTATTTCGGGCCTGTACGCGATGGTCGATCTTTGCCCCGAGATCCCTTCGACCCCGATGCCCCTTCCCTCTCGGCAAATATTCCGATGATTCTGGGCAATACGCATGACGAAACGCGAACGCTTATTGGAGGCAGTGATCCTGCTCTATTTGCCCTCACCTGGGAGACGCTATCTGAAAATTTGAAACGCCATTCTCAATTTTTTGGGAGCCTGGATCTGAAGACCCTCATAGATAGGTACCGGCAACTGTATCCGAGCTACTCCGCCAGCGACGTCTTCTTTGCAGCAACGACTGCTTTTCGCTCCTGGCGTGGACAAGTCATAGAGGCAGACAGACGTGCAGCTCAGCCGCAAGGTTCAGCCCCGACCTACGTTTACGAACTGGATTGGAAGACACCCATCGATGACGGTAAATGGAAGGCACCCCATACTCTGGATATTCCTCTGGCCTTCGATAATGTCTCCGTCGCTCCTCTGATGTGTGGCACGGGCGCGGATGCACAGAAAATGGCAGATGTAATGAGCGAAACCTGGATTGCCTTTGCACAAACCGGCAACCCTAATCATCCACATCTCCCCACCTGGAAGCCTTTTGATCTGACAAGCCGTTCGACAATGATCTTCGATAGAGAAACAAAACTGATGAATGATCCACGAGGAGAAGAACGGAGATTTGCGGGGCAGGTTCCCTACACTCAGCCCGGAACCTACTAGAGCAGATCCCGGGCCTGAACTTTATATTCAGAAATAAGGGCTACCCAAGCTGCATGCCAATGGCTCGCGCACGGTTCAGCGTACGTTCAGAGAGCTTCGGCTTTGCCTCTGAGGAGACCAGGCCTACCCACATTTTTGCTACAGGCTTTGCACCCAACATCTTTGCAGTGTTCTTCAAAGCGCGCGGTGCCCCGGTGGCAAGAGGCTGCAAAAATCCCGGCATCGCAGAACAAGAGATGAGAACTGCTTTATGAACCAGCTTCTTGGAACGAGGAGCCGGCGCCGGCTTTCCCCACGGCCAATAGCAATAGACAACCAACCGTTCAAGGAAACGGCGGAAGATCGCCGTAACATTCCAGCAATTAACCGGTGCCGCTAAAACCACACTATCGGCGGATTCTATTTCGGTCAGAATCGAGCCCATCTCGTCTTTCATTGAGCATTGGCCACGCTGCTCGCCAGGTTGCTGTGTGCACTCCCTACAATTCCGGCAAAACTCAATCTGTGAATCCAACAGATAGATTTTCCTAGTTTCGACGCCCTTACCCTTGGCCCCGTCAAGCACAGCATCCACTACGGAATCGGTGGCTCCGCCTTTCCGATAGCTGCCTACAATTGCTACAACCTTCTTCGCCATATTGTTGACTCACTTACGCTGACTTATCACAGCGCACTGTTTGTTTCAGAATGCACAACCGCACAAACGTTTCTGCATTCTAGGAATGAGCGGCTTAACCATTCTGTGCCCTGAAACACATTGTGCGACAGAAAGAGATAGCTGCAACTCTTATACCTTGACTATCGACAATACGAGATGTAGATAATCAAGGTATGGGAAAACCAAGCGACCTAGTTCAAGGAACTCTCGATCTCCTTATTTTAAAAACGCTCTCGCTGGAGCCAAAGCATGGCTGGGCGATTGCCAAGCGTATCCAACAGGTTTCGGGGGAAGTTCTGCAGGTGCAACAGGGCTCACTTTATCCCGCACTGCACCGGCTGGAACAACAGGGATGGATTAAAGCCAAATGGGATGAGAGTGAAACAGGCCGTCAGGCAAAGTTTTATTCACTCACCGCTGCGGGACGGAAACAGTTGGATTCCGAGACAGCCAATTGGAACCGGCTGTCACAAGCGATCAACTTAATCGTTCAAGAAGGATAGGTGAGACTCATGCGCGGAATTTACAGGATGATTATACAGCTGAGAATGCTCTTCCATCGCAGAGAAGCCGGAATACACCTCGATGAGGAGCTGCAATTTCATCTCGACCAGCAGATTGCGGAGAACATTGCTTCCGGCATGAATGCGAAGGAAGCCCGTCATGCGGCTATGCGAAGCTTCGGCAATCCCGCTGCGCTAAGAGACGAAGCCCGCTCCACCTGGAGCTGGTGCTGGCTGGAGTCGCTTTTACGAAACGCAAAGATCAGCACACGGACGCTTCTGCGCACACCTGGTTTTACATTGATTGCAATTCTGGTAATGGCTCTTGGTATCGGAGCCAATACTGCGCTGTTCACCATTGTTCATTCGATATTGCTAAAGCCTCTTCCCTTCGAAGATCCTGACAGGCTGGTGCGGATTTACGAACATAGCGCAGATGACAAGACCCCTTACAACAGCTCTGCGGGCGGGGTGTTTGAGGAATGGAGGAAACAGAGCAAAAGCTTTTCTAATTTAGCTCTTTGGGCCAGTGGAAGCTATAATCTCTCCGCGCAAGGAGGGGAACTTCCCGAGCAAATCAAAGGCACCGTCTTTTCCTGGACTATGCTGCCAACACTCGGAGTCCAACCAATGTTGGGCAGAGGATTCGTAGCTGCCGACGATCAACCCTCTGCCAATGCAACTGTCATTTTGAGTTCTGGCCTATGGAAGCGGCGTTATGGATCTAGTCCTTCTATTTTGAACAAGACAATCCTGCTGGATTCTAAGCCCTATACCGTAATCGGAGTTATGCCCGATTGGTTTCAGTACCCGGATCAATCCACTCAGGTATGGACACCTCTTTATCACGAAGAGGATGAAACGGAGATGCGTGCGGTAGGGAATCACAATTTCAGAGCTGTTGGGCGGCTAAAACCCGGCATCTCTCAGGTGCAAGCTACATCGGAACTTACCCTGATCACTCGCAGAATTCGCGAGCAGAACCCAGGTAATCCGTATGTCAGTAAAGGAGCGAACATTCGTTCCCTTCTCGAGTCAATCGTCGGCAAGACCAGAAAGCCTCTTTATGTGTTACTCGGCGCGACAAGCTGTCTACTTCTCATCGCGTGTCTGAATGTCGCAAACCTTCTCGTAGCCAGAGCTGCTGCACGGAGAAAAGAAGTTGCAATCCGAACCGCACTCGGAGGCAGCCGCGTTCGCCTCGTGAGTGAACAATTAATGGAGAGCCTGCTGCTTTCGGTAGTTGGCGGCTGTCTCGGCTTCTTACTCGCCTTCACTGCCATTCAGTGGTTCGCTCATGAACGCCACGACATTGCACGTGCCGGCACAATTGAGATCGATGGCATCGTTGTTGCGTTTACCTGTGGATTGATCCTCTTGTGCGCACTCTTTTCCGGTTTGATATCTGCTCTTTCCAATAACAAGGAACAGGCGTTGGCATCGCTGCAGGAATCTTCACGATCTTGTAGTGCAGGTTACGCCCGGGCACGGCTCCGTAAGATCTTGCTGTCTGTTGAAGTTGCTCTGACGGTTATCCTCCTGATTGGTGCAGGCTTGCTCATAAAAAGCTATGCCAAGCTTCGTTCATCGGATCTGGGATGTATTACCGACAATGTCCTAACAATGCGATTGAGCCTGCCTGTCGCACGATATAAGGAACCAATGCAACGCGTGAGTTTCTTTGAAACTCTGCTCTCACGCATCCAAAGCTTACCGGGAGTGCGCGCCGCCGCTTTCATCTCTATCCTTCCCGGTCAGGATTATGGAGGAGATAACGGCTTCATCATTCCCGAGCATCCACCCCTTCCCGCAGGACAAGGACGATATGCTATTCATCGCTGGGCAGATCCTGGCTACTTTGCCACAATTGGGATCCCCCTCCTGCGAGGCAGAACCTTCGCCAACGATCAAAAACCCGATCATGCGACAGAAGTAATAATTTCAAGCTCCTTCGCACGACAGTATTTCCCCAATGAAGACCCGATAGGCAAGCACATAGATACCTATTCGGCTCGTTATGAAATTGTGGGCATCGTGGGTGATAGTCGCCATTCAATCAGCGAGCCGCCTCTGCCGATGATGTATTTTTCTCTATTCGGAGCTGCAAAGAATAACACAGCCTTAGTGGTTCGAGTTCGCGAGGGAGACGTCACTGAACAAGCTCTACCGATCCAGAGAATAATTCAGGAGTTCGATCGCGATCTACCAGTGGTAGACATTCGCACGATGGACCAAGTCATCGAAAAGCACACTATGGATGCTAGCTTCAATGCAACGCTCTTACTGGCCTTTGCGCTACTGTCGCTGACGCTAGCAGCAGTTGGTCTCTTTGGCGTTCTTTCCTATGTTGTTGCGCAACGGACCTCGGAAATCGGTATTCGGATAGCCTTAGGAGCGAAACGTCTACAGGTGTTGAGACTTATGCTAAGCGACGGCCTTGGTCCTGCTGTCTTCGGATTGTTGTTGGGGCTAATAGGAAGTGCAACACTGACTCGGGTAATTCAGACCATGCTCTACGGGACAAGTCCTTTCGATCCACTCGTGTTTATTGCGGTCGGAGTTTCCCTGCTGGCAGTTGCTGCTGCTGCTTGCGCCGTCCCTGCCTGGAATGCCTCTCGACTTGATCCTATGCGTGCTTTGCGGATGGAATAACCCCACAAGCAAGAAAGCTGCGATTCCCCTAAGGATCGCAGCTTTCCGATCTATTTCATGACAAAGAATCAGATTATTCCGCTTGATCAAGCAGGTATTTCTTTACGAACATCACCTCGGCATTAAAGAGAAAATCCTGGTTCTTCTTCTTTGCAAAACCATGCCCTTCGTCGTTCGCCATCAGGAACCATGTCGGAGTTCCCTGGGTATTCAGCTTATCTAGAATCTGCCGGGACTCTGTCCAGGGAACGCGCGGATCATTCTTCCCAACCACAGCAAAGATGGGTTTGTGCATAGCGTCAATGTGATTGAGAGGCGCAATCTTTTCAAGATAAGCCCGCATCTTCGGATCGCGTTCATCGCCGTACTCGACGCGTCGCAGATCTCGGCGATATGCCTCTGTATGCTCCAGCAAAGTGACCAGGCTCGACATTCCGACAATCGGCAGAGCGCAACGAATCTTGTCGTTGTAATAAGCAGCAGTGGCCCAGGTCATGTGACCGCCATAGCTTCCACCTGTCACCATGATCCGGCTTGCATCCAGCGTAGGCTCCTTTTCGATCCAATCCAATAACGCACCGATATCTTTGTAGGTATCGTCTCGGTGAAAGCCGTTGTCCGCATCGGTGAAGCTCTTTCCATAACCTGTCGAACCACGGACGTTCGGAAAGATCATTGCAATGCCCAGCTCATTCAAAAAATAATTATTCCTCCCCATGTACACCGGCCTTGATTGTCCTTCCGGGCCGCCATGGATGTTTATAATTACCGGACGCTTTCCTGGAAACTTTTGCGGATCCGGCCGATAGAAAAACCCGCTGATCTCTTTGCCGTCGAAGCTCTTCCATTCGATCAATTTCGGTTCTACAAAATTGGATGTATTCAGTCCTCCGGTTTCGCTCTGAGTCCAGCGCTCGATCTTTCCGGTCTGTATGTCGACGGAATATACATCCCAAGGAGATCGGGCAGACGATATGTCGAAAGCAACATCGCGGTTATTCGGGTGGAATTGAACATCGTCGATTACACCATCCGGGCCCCCTGTCACGGCATGGTATTTCGCTGTTGCGGTATTCAGAATGTAGAGCTTGTTAATGCCATTTTCATTAGTGATGAAGGCGATATTTTTTCCATCTTCGCTCAGATCAAACTCTTCTACGTCCCAGGGAATATCCGTGGTGAGATATTTCAGCTGCTTGGTGGCAAGATTGAGATAGGCTAACCGGTGAAATTCCGAATCACGGTCGGTTGTCAGAAACGCGCCCTTGCCATCTGCGCTGAAGCGCGCCTCGGAGTAGAAAACCTTCTCCTCTCCTTGTTGTGCCGGAGTTACGAGCTGCTTGTCCCCGGTTGTGGCATCCACAAGCCATAGATTGCTTTGACTGACAGAGATGTATTCGCTGACGAGCAGCTGACGGTTATCCGGCGACCAGTCGGAAGGAGACCAGCCGCCACCCTCCAGCTTAAGGAGCAGGTGATCCGTCTTCGGATCGTCTGTATTCATCACCCATACATCACTGTCTTTTTGATTGCGTCGTGTAGAGGTATAAGCGATGCGATTTTCTTTATGCGCAAAGAGAGGAGAACTGTTCCGCGACTTGCCATCTGTCAGTAGCGTGACATTTCCTGTAGCAACATCAAAGCGATAGAGCTGATACCACTCGCCACCACCAATATCCTTGAGGAAGATGAAAGACGCTCCATCCTTAGGGGCAAAACGCGCTCGCTGGATGCGATCCGGATAGAAGGTCATCTGCGTCCTTGCTCCGCCTGGGATCTTTACCCAGTGGACCTGCTGTACTTCCGCAAAACGTGTCCCAATCAACATCTCTTTCTTAACTGGATGCCAACTAAAGAGGGACGCCGCACGAGACTCTCCATAGCGAGTTGTTTGTTCTGCAATGGCGGAAGGAATTGCCGGGAGATTCTCCAGGACAAGGTTGTCTCCTGGTTTAACCGTTGCGGGTTGTGAGTTAGTTTGCGTCAGGGCAGACAAAGAACTACTTGCCGCAAGAACGATAAAGAGCAGAATTCGCTTCACGACTCCTCCTCAAATCCAGATAGCTCAAAATAGATAAAACGGCACGGGAAACAAGCACCGGGAACAGATTTTCAGAATTGTACGGTGTTTGGCCTCCAACTTTCCCGCCAGAGCATTTCTCGCAAAGAGGTAGACCAAAACGCGGAAGTATATGCAGTTTTCCGCTAAAGAAAACTGCTCCTCGCTATCCCGGCAAGTCTATCCCTATGGGAGAAATGCTCTATCATAGCTGCCATGAAAACGATCGGCATGATCGGAGGAATGAGCTGGGAGTCCTCCGCTGAGTACTACAGACTCATCAATCAGCATGTCAAATCCATCTTGGGTGGACAGCATAATGCCCGAAGCTTGCTCCTCACGGTGGATTTCGCCGAGATTGAAGCCTTGCAGCACGAGGGCGACTGGGTAAAACTCGGTCAACAGATGCAGGATTGCGCAAAACACCTGCAAGCTGGCGGTGCGGATTTTCTGATGATCTGCACAAATACGATGCATAAACTGGCTAGCGAAGTTGAGGCTGTAGTTTCAATCCCACTGCTGCATATTGCCGATCCGGCCGGAAAGGCGATTAATACCCGAGGTCTAAAAACAGTGGGCTTGCTAGGAACTCGCTTCACGATGGAAGAAGACTTTTACCGCCGCCGCCTGACAGAGAAATATGGCATTCAGGTGGTAATTCCAGAAGAAGAAGAGCGGAAGATAGTACATAGCATCATCTATAGCGAACTCTGCCAAGGAAAGTTTCTAGAAGAATCAAGAAGTGAGATTCAGCAAATCATCGCAGGTTTGAAGTACAAAGGTGCTGCAGGAATTGTTCTTGGATGCACGGAGCTACCGCTTCTGATTCACCCTGAGGACTCTGTACTTCCACTCTTCGACACAACAGCGCTCCATGCATATGCAGCCGTTGAGATGGCCCTTGCGTGAGATAAGTAATTGAAACCGGTACTAAAGGGAACGGGTTCCTAGCAAAGATCTGCTTGTATGGCCGTTCTCTGAAGGAGCGGCCATACAAACATCTTATTGCTGGTTACGGTGACACCTAAAAGGATTCACTGCATCGGTGTCGATAATTTTGCAAGCCGCCTGTAAGCCGAATTTTGTCGAGGGTGATCATTCCTCTAGGCCTGCCATTGCTGACAGGCTCAAGCAACCTACCCGGAGGTTTCGGCACTTGCTCGAACCGCCTTGGCGCATCGGGCAGACACGCCCCGCAAGCCCTGGTTCTAGACCTGCGGATCCCTCCCTATTTGGTCTTGCTCCGTGTGGGGTTTACCCTGCCTCCGACTTTACAGCCGGAGCGGTGCGCTCTTACCGCACCTTTTCACCCTTACCGCAGCGCCAGAAAGGACAAGCCTTTCTGGGGAACTGATCTCCAGGGAGACCAGGCTGCCGCGGCGGTATGTTTTCTGTGGCACTAGCCGTCTTCCGGTCTTAAAACCGGAATCCCGGACGTTATCCGGCACACTGCCCTGGGGAGTTCGGACTTTCCTCTCCTGTGCCGAAGCACAGCAGCGACCACCCAGCAAGCTTGCAGCTCCTAGAATACCGTCTTTTAGGAATCACTCCAAACCAGCAGCTACTGTCTTCTGGCTGGAATAGAGATCGATGGCTTGTTTCAAGTCCTTTATGCGTCGACTGTGCTTGATACGAAAGCGATATTCTTCGGAAGTCGTTATCGAGCCGGAAGATATTCCCTCCAACCCCTGTAAATTCCGCCGCCATCGCTGTACTACTGCAGGAGCTACCTGGCCTTCCCCGGAGGGAGTAAAGAACCGTCCGGCAACGGTAGATTCAATGCCCTTGTCCTTGAGTTCACGCTGTAGCTGAGGAATATGTGAAGCTCCATAGACAAAGACAATCCTCTTCTTTCCAGCAGACTCGTTCAGACAGTTCTCGACAATATTGTGGTTTCTTTCGTGCCAGTAGCCCATAACGATATCGCCATCGGCGGCTATAAATTTCTCGAAGAACTGATCCACCAATTGCAGGTGTTCCGGAGAATGAAAATAGTCATAGAGTGAAGGCCCTTTGTAGGCTTTAACTTCCTCCATCACCTTCTTCCAAAAGACATCCAACTTTGCCGTCTCGTCCTTTGACATGGCATCTTCCATCTTGGATTGCTTTCTTGAGTCTCCTCTCCAGTCGGTGGCTATAAAGCGATAACCGAGATCCTTTGACATCTCCGCCAGGAATGCAGCCTCCGGAGGGTAATATCCTTCTGCCGCCTGCTGATAGGCGTCGGGCGTAATCTCCCCGCAAACAGCATCCGGATGTAGCGTCTTCACTTCTACGAGAAGATCCGGCATCGAATAGTGATACTGCGGTTCAAAATGAAAATCATGAATTGTTCCGACGAGAAATACTTCCGGTTTTTCGATCACCTGAGCAGGCAACCGCATGGAAGAACATAGAAGACCCGCAATCAACAGGGAAAATTGAATCGTCTTGCGAGGAGACTTGCAAAAGTACATGAATAACTTTTTCTCCAGATATATTTACTGCATATTCTCATCCTGCCAATCTTGACCAGAGAAGAATCCTGCTTAGGACATTACGTCCAGAGTCTTTATTCTGTTCCAGGAAGATGCACATTGCCTGAGTTTTCGGCGTCGCATAAGGAGAGATTCAATGACTCAAACGTCCTCTGCAGCGGCAGCTGCCGCTGGCACAGTTACGTTAGGAGATCTGGTAGTAAATCGGATGGGATTTGGGGCTATGCGCCTTACAGGCCCAGGCATCTGGGGCCCGCCGAAGGATCGCCCGGCAGCTTTGGCAACCTTGCGTAAAGCTGTGGACTTGGGAGTCCAATTTATCGATACGGCAGATTCTTATGGACCCTATATTTCTGAAGAGATTATTGCCGAAGCCCTCTATCCCTATCCTTCAGGATTGGTAATCGCTACAAAGGCCGGATGGAAACGTGTAGGACCTGGACAATGGATTCATGATGCTAGCCCAAAGCATCTGACCGAAGCGCTGGAAGGCAGCCTGAAGAGGCTGCGTCTGGAGCGTATCGACGTCTTTCAACTTCACGTTCCGGATTTAGCTGTTTCTTTTGAAGCCTCAGTTGAAGCACTTGCAAAGATGCAGGAGCAAGGAAAAATCCATCACATTGGCCTCTCGAATGTGACAAAGGAGCATCTGGAACGCGCGCTCAAGATGATTTCCGTTGTCTCCGTTCAGAACCGCTATGGCTTTGCCGACCGTGAATGGGATTATCTCCTCGACGATTGCGAAAAGAAGAAGATTGCTTTCATTCCCTGGAGTCCCTTGAGCCAAGGACAGCAAGCACATGCAGTCGTAGAAGGAATTGCCAAAGCGCGGCAGGTATCGACACAGACAGTTGCGCTTGCCTGGTTGTTGCGACGCTCGCCTTTCATGCTGCCGATCCCCGGAACAAGTTCCGTTGCCCATGCGGAAGAGAATATTCACGCAGCTTCCTTCCGGCTTACGGATAGCGAATTTGACGAGCTGTCGGCAGTTAATCCTCCTCCTGCTTGTCTACGCGCTTAGGACTACAGATGTAGGCGGCGAAATTAGGAGGGGGCCCGGATTCCCGGTACTTGTACAATGTGCTTGGTTGCCCATGCACATACGTGACATTTTTGCTTCCGATCAGACCACTGTCTCGTTTGAGTTCTTTCCACCGAAGACAGTGCAAGAGGCCCAGGCCCTCTACGAGAACATCTCTCAACTAGAGGCTTTACAACCGTCTTTTGTTTCTGTGACCTATGGCGCTGGCGGCTCAACTCGCGAGCTGACGCATGACCTGGTCATTCGGCTGAAGCAAACGACTACGCTCGACCCAATTCCGCATCTCACCTGCGTCTGTCATACCGAGCAGGAGGTTGAAGACGTCCTCACAAAGTATTCTGAGGCTGGAGTGAGCAACACTCTTGCCTTGGGTGGAGACGCACCTCGTGATCGTGTGAACTACGACCGTAAAGCCGATGCCTTTCAGCATGCTGCAGATTTGGTGCGCTTCATCCGGCGTTTTAACGAGCGTGGAAGCCATCCCGACCGTCGCGGCTTCGGAATCGGAGTAGCGGGCTTCCCCGAAGGACATCCGGCAACACCGAATCGCCTCGATGAGCTTGAATATTTAAAAGCCAAGATCGACGCCGGCGCAGACTATATCTGCACACAGCTTTTTTTCGACAATCGCGACCTCTATGACTTTCGCGAACGCTGCGAGTTGGCAGGCATTCATGTTCCGATTATTGCCGGAATCATGCCGATTACAACCCTGGGCGGCATGAAGCGTATGGCGCAGCTGGCCTTAGGCGCACGTTTCCCTGCGAAGCTGTTGCGCGCTTTGGAACGTGCCTCAGACGATCCCGAGGCTGTGAAACGGGTCGGTATTCATTGGGCTACGGAACAGTGCCGGGACCTGCTCGATAATCAGGTACGCGGCATTCACTTCTATACCCTGAATAAATCTGACGCTACACGTCAGATCTATCAAAGCCTCGGCCTGCGAGACAGCACTAAGCTTCGTCATGCCGAAGTACCGGTAAAGAACTTTCCGTAAACGCAAAGAAATCCAAATACAAATGGGGGACTCTATCGGAATCCCCCATTTTTGTTTTGGTATGTGTGGCTTAACGTGCGCTTACAGCTTCCGGAGCACGACGCCAGCCGTAAAGCGGGAACTGCTCAGCAAGATCGAGAACCTCTGCACGGATCTTGGCGAGGGCCTGCTCATCGTTACGCTTTTCCAATGCCGCAACGATCCACTTGGCGATTCGCTTCATCTCTGCTTCCTTCATGCCGCGAGTGGTCAATGCAGGAGTTCCAATACGGATGCCGCTGGGCTTCAAGGGAGGATTGGTATCGTACGGAATCGCATTCTTGTTAACTGTAATTCCGGCCTCTCCGAGAGCATATTCAGCTTCGGAACCCAGAATTCCCTTTGCGAAGACATCCACCAACATCAAGTGCGTGTCAGTCCCGCCGGAAATGATTCGGTAGCCCTCGGCAGCTAAAGCCTCTGCCAGAACCTTGGCGTTGGCAATAATCTGAGCCGCATATTGCTTGAATTCCGGTTGCAGTGCTTCACGGAAGGCAACGGCCTTTGCCGCAACGATATGAACAAGAGGCCCACCCTGCTGACCCGGGAAGACGGCCTTATCGACAGCAGCAGCCAGATCCTGACGGCAGAGGACTAAACCGGAGCGGGGTCCACGCAGCGTCTTGTGTGTCGTTGAGGTAACCAGGTGTGCATGTGGAACCGGCGAAGGATGTACCCCACCGGCGACCAATCCGGCGAAGTGAGCCATGTCGATCATCAGCAGAGCGCCAACTTTATCTGCAATCGCCCGCATTCTCGGGAAATCGAATTGCCGGGGATACGCACTGCCACCACCCACAATTAATTTGGGTTTTTCGCGCTGGGCAATCTGTTCCAGCTCGTCGTAATCGATCACTTCGGTATCCTTACGAACACCGTAGAAGACGGGACGATAGAGCTTTCCGGAAAAACTCAGTTTGTGACCGTGGGTGAGGTGACCACCGTGGGCAAGATCGAGACCAAGAATCGTGTCCCCGGTCTGCAATACGGACATATAGGCCGAAGCATTGGCCTGCGAACCGGAGTGTGGCTGGACATTGGCATGATCAGCGCCAAAAAGCTGCTTGGCACGGTCGCGAGCCAGGTTTTCAGCGACATCCGCAAATTCACAACCACCGTAATAGCGCCGTCCTGGATAGCCTTCGGCGTATTTGTTCGTAAAGACCGAACCGGCAGCTTGAAGTACGGCTTCGCTGACAAAGTTCTCTGAGGCGATCATCTCCAGCCCTTCGTGCTGGCGACGGATCTCATTCTCAATAGCGGCGGCGATCTCAGGATCAGCCTGGGCAAGGGGCAGGGACATGCGATCGGACATACGACAATTCTAGACTGAATTCCGTTCGCACCAGTTCAAAACTGGCATTTGGAGCATTTGCCGTACAGGCATACCCTCGCCAGGGCACAGGAGTATCTGCAGCATTTGCGGGAAATGCGCTAGCGAGCTACGAGCTCCCCTTTTTCTTCCTCGGAAACAGGACTTGCAGAACTGGGCCCCTGCTGTGCCAACTCTTTGAAAGCACGGTACATAAAGGACCCCATAAACCATCCATCCATGTACTTGTATGGAGTCTCTCCGGTCGTGTAATGGCCGCAAGGCAGGACCTTCGACTCAAAATCAACCCCACGTTGCTCGAAGTTCTTCAGAACCTTCAAAGAGAATTCCAGTGGAAAGGTCAGATCATAGGTCGCGTGAATTGCCAGGATCTTCTTATTCATCGACGCGAACTTGTCCATATAGTGAATCGGACTGACTGCTGACCAGAGCATGCGCAGGCGTTCTTGAGTAAGAAGAGGTTCAAAAGCAGCCCGGACGTGGCGGGTACTCTGTCCTTCCCAGACCACATCTCCGAAAGAAGTAGAGATATGATTGAAAATATTCACCTTCAATCGCTCGTCCATGGCACTGGCAATGAAGGCATAACAGGAGCCAAGACTGGTTCCCAGTACGCCAAATTGTTCATAGCCCTGCATTTCCAGCCAGTCCACGCAGGAACGGATATCGACTACAGCCTGACGGCACGCCGAGATAGTCCGGCCAATATTCGCGCTGACCGCATAATCGGCACGTTCCAGTTCACTGGGCCTACGAATATCGTGGTAAGGCTTGCTCAAACGTAAAGCTGAGATCCCAAAACGATTGGCGATAGAGCAGAGCGCATTATGGCTGAAGGCATCTGCATTCCACTGCGGCATGATGACAATCGCCTGCTTTGGCTTGCCTTCCATCTTCTCAGCCGGAGCAGGATACCAGCGGGCATTAACCAAATCGTTTTCCGGATACGGAGTCTTCTCGGGCGAGGTAAAGCGCAAGAATTGTGCAGGTTTCATCCTGCCTTCCTCGGCCATCTTCTTCAGCCGGGCATCTTGCTTTAGCGTCTCGGGACGAACATTCGTCGGAAAGAGTTGCGGATAGCGCTCTTCAATCCGGAAGTCGTTAGGAGTCTTGTAGCCGTAATATGCATCGCTGTTGGCAATGATGGCTCGATTGAACCCGATCATCGCCTTCTCGGCTTCTGCATCATCAAGCGCGTCGGGTATTAGTGGAGTTCTGTCGAGACCTTGCTCGTGGATGAACTCAGAGAGCCAGTCAAAACCCCATTCCAATGGACGTACAACGCGATTTTCATCGCGCGTGGTCAGGGCCGTCTCCCAGCGGTACATCCAGCGTCCGTAAAGCTTGCGAAGCATTAAATTTAGTTTATCAGCGGTTCTCGCCACAGAGATGCATGGAGGGCTGGAAGGCAAATTTGACAGGTTCGATAGCTATAACTCGGGGTGGGACGGCGAAAATTGGAACTGCCTCTGCCCGGCGATAAAGAGTTTTCAAACAAAAGAAAGGTACGGATATCGTACTCAAGTCTCTGCCGCCCCACCCTCGCACGAGGTTCAGATAATCAGGCCGTCATAACCTCTTCACGCACGGTAATGTCCTGACAAGTGCGGCAACGGAGGATGGAATACTCCAGCCAATAGGGTCCCTCTTCTCCTGCAGATCCCAAAACAAATTGGCCACAGGCCACGTCGTGAGATGTAGCAGTATGACAATTGGAGCAAAGCGCCTCGACAGGATCGCTAGTCTTCGGATAAAGGACCTTGGCCATTTTGGTATTCCTCTCGCTATCGGCCTGACATTCGCTCTTGTATTGAATTCTCTCGGACAGTTTCGGAGAGACGTATGCCCGAAGAGTCGAGTAAGTCAGCTGCAGATGCGTTGCTTGATCTATTAAGTACCGTTATCCGGGATAATACCCGAGATCTAGCGAGATACGAAGTGTTTTTGGCTACATCACTCTTCTTTTTTCGCTGGCACATATGTTCTAAATCACATAAGTGCATAAAAAGTGACTTACATCACCAAAATTGCCGCGACTTATTTAGGCATACGTGGGATGCGAGGAGCGATATCGCAGAGGATCTCCCACGGAATAGTCCCCACGACATCTGCATGATCGTAGGCAGAGATAGACTCATCGCCCTGTTGTCCAATAACGATGACTTCGTCGCCTATCTCAACTCCAGAAATATCTGTCACATCGAGCATGACATGGTCCATCGAAATTCTTCCGGCAATAGGCGCACGTTGTCCACGTACAAGCAGGGAGAAGCGATTCGATAACAGACGATTCAAACCATCTGCATAACCGAGAGGAGCAGTCGCAATGCGAGTGACCTCCGAAGCAACGAAGGTACCGTTATATCCCGCACTGCGTCCGACAGGGATAGTGCGTAGAGACATGACCCGGGTCTTCCATGTCAGAACCGGTCGGCACGCCTTTTTTGCCTCAATTACGGTGCAAGGCTCTTGAGGTTCATAACGGGGCAAGTATCCATATAGCGCGAGTCCTGGGCGCAGCATCAGACGAGTACGCGTTTCCCATGCAAGAGCGCGAAGACGGTCCAACGTAGGTCCGCCCGTAATAGTGGCCGTAGCTCCAGCATGCAGCCAACGCGGCTGGAAGCCGAGGGTCAGGATTCTCTTCATGCCCTGTTCCAACTGTGCAAACTGCTCTTCGTTGACCCCGCCTTGCAACTCATCTGCAGAACTGAAGTGGGTCATTACTCCTTCGATGGTTAAAGGCGATTGTGGCCCTAGCTGCTGCAAGAAGCGTTCCAGCTGATCTCCATCCAGCAGGACGCCTTGCCGGCTCATACCTGTATCGAGTTCAAGATGTACGGCAAACGAGTGCGGTGCCATTCCAGCGGCTCGTGCTGCTGCTTCGAGCTCTTCGAGATGAAAAGGTTCCCAAACTGCAGGAGTCAGGCGCTGTTGCACTACTGCCTCCGCCTGTCCGCGCCAGATACCTGACATGACCAGGATACGTTGCTCGGGGCAAATTCGACGCAGCTCTACCGCCTCATCGACTGAAGTCACGCCCATCCATTGCACACCTGCTGTAGCAAGTGCGGGAGCGCAAAGACCTAGTCCATGGCCGTAAGCATCGGCCTTCACCACGGCCAGAAGATCGGCATCAGCGCCGGCAATGCCGCGCAGGAAACGATAGTTGTCTACAAGTTGAGAAAGGGAGATTTCAGCCCAAGAGGGACGCATTGTCATCGAACAAGAACCAGATTTCATCCTACTCTTTTCAGCAACAAAAGCAGATTCATTCTCTTAGAGCTCAAGTGCTTAGGACACTTTTGGGGATCTCGGTATATGAGGCGCATGAAGCCGTTCAGCAAAGAACGGCTTCCTAGTCCTGTCTGTTGTCGATCCTGACTGAGAGCTTCTAGTAGGCACCCTCTTCAGAGCCCGTCGCCAGATTTTCAAAACGCGTGTATTCGGAAATATATGCAAGGTGAACGGTGCAAGTCGGGCCGTTACGCTGTTTGGCGATGATGATTTCGGCTTTGCCCTTGCTCTCCGGATCCTCATCGCCGTTTTCGTCCTTGTTGTAATAGCTTTCGCGATGGATAAAGCAGACAAGATCGGCATCCTGCTCGATAGAACCGGATTCACGCAAGTCGGAGAGCATCGGTTTCTTGTCACCGCCGCGTTGCTCACTCGCACGGCTGAGCTGTGAGAGCGCAATAACCGGAACACTCAATTCCTTGGCGAGTGCTTTCAGACCACGCGAAATCGCGGAGACTTCCTGCGTACGGTTTTCATATTTGCGCCCCGTTCCTGGGATACCTGCCGACATGAGCTGCAAATAGTCGACAACAATCAGGTCGAGAGCGCCTTGCTGCTGCCGCAAACGACGTGCCTTTGCACGCATCTCTGCCAGAGAAACACCTGCAGTGTCGTCAATGTAAATCTTGGATTCGACCAGATCTTCCAGGGCTCGCGTCAGCTTTTCGTGATCTTCTTTGGGCAAGAAACCTGTTTGAATCTTGCGCTGATCGACGAAGGCCTGAGCGGCCAACATACGTCGCAATAGCGACTCTTTTGACATTTCCAGGGAGAAGACCGCGACGACTTTGCCGCTTTTCGTCCCGGCATTCTGGGCAATATTAATAGCCCAAGCCGTTTTACCCATCGAAGGACGAGCAGCAATGATGATCAGGTCGCTTGGCTGCAATCCGCTGGTAGCTTTGTCGAAATCGACGAAATGCGTCTCCAGTCCGGTGACTTCCCTGCCCTGCTTATAGAGGTTGTCAATACTTCCGAATGACTGGCTGACGATCTCAGCAATACCGGAAAATCCCTGCGAGACACCCCGTTCGCTGACTTCCATCAGCGAAGATTCGGCGGCATTCAGTACATCGAGGGCGGTTTCACTCTGGTCCGCGGCACGAGCAATCGCTGTGCTGCAGATCGTCATCAACTGCCGCAGAAGCGACTTGTCTTTAACGATGCGGACGTACTCTTCGATATTGAGACGTCGCGGCAAGCCTTCTGTCAGACCGGCCAGATAGGCCACGCCGCCGATAGCTTCAATTTCCTTATTACGGGAAAGCTCGTTGGCGAGGGTAACGATATCGACGTGGGTTCCTCCGTCGATCAGTTCACCCATTCGTCCGAAAATACGACGGTGCGAGTCGAGCGAGAAGTCGTCTGCACGCAGCTTCTCCGCCGCTTCGCTGTAATTCATGTTGTCGAGCAGAATTGCGCCCAGGATCGACTTTTCCGCGTCGATATTCGCAGGCAGGCCGTGCTCTAGTGTGAGATCAGGGGTAGAAGCCATCTAAAGAAAAGTTTAGGCGGGAACTGGTCAGAATTGATACTACTTTTCCTCAAAGTTTCCTCAGGCTTTTCCTCGTTTTTTTCCTCAGTCCCGAGATTTCCGAAGTGATTTCCAAGCTGAGGATTTCTGGTGGAAAAGTGGGTTTATACCCTATTAGCACTGGGCAGCGTATGATCATGGTGTTGTGAATATTATGGCTAGAATTCTTCCCGTTCTACTTGCTTCCTGTGCCCTTTTGCCGGCCGCCTACGGACAATCACCCTCCGCTTCCGCCCCCCAAGCTCCGGCGAATCCTTCGCCAGAGGTTAAGCAGATGCAGCGGATTGAAGATTCGTGGAGTGAGGCCATCAACCGTCGTGATCAGTACGGCGTCGAGCTCGTGCTTTCCCCCATCTTCATCGACATCTCTTCTTCAGGAGACGTCACGACTCGCAATCAGCAGATTGCTGCCCTGGTGACCAATACCGACAACATGCAGGATATGGACCAGAAGGTCGTAACCGTGCGCATGCTGGGCGACGTCGCCCTGGTGAATGGCACCTACAGCTTCAAAAAGAAGAAAGACGGAACCACCGTTGAGGAAAAGGGGATCTTCACCCACGTCTACCAACGAGTGCGCTCCAATTGGCTCTGCGTTAGCTCGCAGCGTACTCCTATTGTCGAAGCCTCTCTGAAAGCAAAAAAGGTAAAGTCGGAATCGAAAAAGAAGAGTAATGCGGATCTGCCCTTCCACATTCCCTTTATTCATAAAGGGGCTGACAAAGCGACTGATACGAATCTCCCGGAACAGAAGCCGGAACAGAAGCCGGAGCAGAAACCCGACCAGAAGCCAGAACAGCAATCGACCCCAGCTACTCCGCAACAATAAAGGTTCTGAATACGACCCGGATTTCTCCCTCTACTCCGGGTCGTAAAAATCTCCCTCTTAACTAGACAAAAGAATTCCTTCTGGGCATATCTATCACGTAGAGAATATGAAATTACATATTCCCATGCCTCTAATCACCTCTAATTTTGGAATTCTTGCTAGATAGACTTGGTCCACGAATAAAAGAATTCCTCTGTATTCTGGCAATTCCTTTCTCAATAGCCCTTTGGTCCTTCAATTGCTTATCAGCTACCAAACACTTTGGGGCACTCTTCGTTTCTCGGTACCTCACCCTTAGCCCCTGGGTGTTCGGCCCAATAAATCTTCACCAGTTTAAGAAGTATCCGCAGTTGACAAATTCAACATGGCAGACGTGTATACGCCTGCAAATGCATTTTTGTATTCAATTTGGAGGGATACAGGCATATGAAACGATGCGCCCATTTCGTATTGCTATTTCTTTTGGTCGTGGTAAGTACAGGGCAGATGTTAGCCCAAGCCACGGCAACCGGTACAGTCCAGGGAACCGTATTTGACCCATCACAGGCAGTTATTGCTGGCGCCACCGTTGTTATTACTGACTTGGAGACAGGTGCGGTACGCACAACAACTACAAATGAATCCGGCAATTATCGGTTTGATCTTCTCGCCGCTGATAAGTACTCAGTGAAGATATCGAAGGCCGATTTCTCTTCCGTAACGTCTAACATTGAACTACTTGTCGGAAGAACGGTTACGACAAACGCCACGCTTACACCTGGAGCAGTTTCTACCTCAGTAGAAGTGGCCGCAGGAAACACTCTGGTGGATCTGGCCAAGACGAGTGTCGGTCAAGAGATCACGCCGAAAGAAGTTCAAGAACTGCCAATGGTTGGGCGCGATGTTGCGAATCTCGCATATCTTGCACCGGGCGTAAAAGCAGCCGATTCCTATGACCCTACAAAGAACCGTTATGCAATTCTTTCCGTCAATGGCTCCGGAGGACGCAACGTCAATGTCACGGTAAATGGCGTCGACAATAAGGACAATACCGTGGGCGGTCCAGTGATGCAGCTTCCACTAGAAGCTGTTGAAGAATTTCATATCAGCACTCAACGATTCTCCGCCGAGAACGGACGCTCTGAAGGTGCTGCCATCAATATGATTACCAAGCGTGGAACAAATGTCTTTCACGGCTCTGCCTTCGGATATTTTCGGGACACTACACTCGAAACGGATCAGAAGAATCCCGATGGACATGGTGGGTATGAAAAGAAACATCCCGACTACAGCCGTCAACAATTTGGCGGCTCTGTAGGTGGTCCAATCAAGAAAGACAAATTGTTTTCGTTTTTCGCACTGGAGCGGGAACGTGAGAGTCAGGGACAAGCAGAAGACGGAAAATCGTTCACAGAGCTAACACTGGCAAAGGCGGCCGGACTCGAGGCCGAGCCATCGGCTACCATCCCTCGGCCTTTTTATGAAACACGTTATAACGGCCGCATGGACTGGAACCTTACGAACAATCACAGCGTTTATCTCAGTTATACTTCCCAGGCCAACAATAGTTTGAACGATCAGTCCGACGGTACCGGAGATCTGACGAATGGCAACTATACGACCAACCATCTGCAACTCGTCGGTTTAACCCTCAATTCGGTTCTATCAAATACCACCGTCAACCAGCTTACCTTTGGATTCCAGTACTGGAATAACCTGATCGACAGCAACATCAGAAAGCCCTATGTAGTCTTTCCCAGCGCTACTTTTGGAACAAATACGAACGTGCCGCAGCAATCGTATCAGAGAAAGTGGCAATTCAAAGACGACATCGCCATATCTTACAAAAAGCACACCTTTAAGTACGGTGTCGATTACATCTGGACACCCGTCCAAGGTGGATTCTTCGAATCGAATGCGACGCTGGAGCTTGATTTTGCAGACAATCCCAGCACCATCCTCTCGGATAAAACTACGTATCCCAACGAATTCAGTACCGCCGGTGCGGTCACGCAGATGTCAATCTCCAATGGAGATCCTTACTTCCTGGTAGCTACGAAACAATTAGGCTTTTATTTTCAAGATGACTGGAAGTTCTCACCTCGCCTGGGTCTAAACCTCGGACTTCGCTGGGATAGAGACTTTAACATGCTGGGAACATCCGATGTTAAAAAGAGCCGTACATGGCAAGAGTTGGTAGCACTCAATAACGCATTCGGCAAATTCTATACGGGTATCCCGCACGACGATAATCTCGACTTCAGCCCGCGCGTTGGATTCTCGTATGACGTTACAGGACGTGGCAACCACGTCTTACGTGGCGGCTTTGGGCTCTATTACGGCAACGTCTTCCAGAACATTCCGCTGTTCATGGAGCAGATGTCCAACCCTACGGTATTCCAACAGGTATTTAATCTTTCGGATCCTGCAGCTGTCGTTCCTGGAACCAGCATCGCTCTTGGGCAATGGCGTTATGGTGTTAGCCCTATGCCCACGATACCGGCTCCTACTAGTCAACTTGCTGATCTCAGCACCGGGCGCTTGATCGATCCTAAGTATCGTAATCCTGTCACCGAGGAGTTTAATGTTGGTTATACCTGGGGCTTCAATTCCAACACTGTTTTCGAAGCAGAATACACACATGTGCTCAGCCTTCATGAAAACAAGACGATGAACATCGGACAGAAGGTTCCGGTAAACGGAGTGTGCTGCTCCCGTACGCTGGACTCCGCTTTCGTGGCCGCAGGTCAGCCACGGTTAGGATCTATTCGCGATGAGCAGTCTATCGGACGCTCCCACTACGACGGAATCAACTTCAGTATTCGCCAACGCATGATCCACCACTTTCAAGTGGAGGCCAACTATACTCTTGCCTGGGCTAATGCTTATGGAAACGGCGGAACCTCTTTCCGCAATTATCCAAAGCTCGCTACAGCTCCCTTTGCCAGTTACGAATGGGGACCAACCTTCAACGATGAGCGCAACCATGTAACAATCAGCGGAATAGCCGAATTGCCATGGCACCTCCAGCTTGCTCCAATCCTTCAGTTCGGTTCCGCACGTCCTTATGATTTGAAAAACTCCAGCAACACCTTAAATACCGGCGGCGGAACTTACAACTATGCCGTGGTTGTTCCCAAAAGCGATCCTACGAACTGGCTGGCCTATGCCGGCAATAACACAGATGCACAGACCTGCTTCTACACAACTCAGCAGTGCACTATTGCTAAATATGACCCGCTTCGCGGAGATCCTTTCTTCCAGTTCGATATGCGGCTAGCCAAGAACATTCGTTTCGGAGAAGGGATGAATCTGCAACTGGTGGGGCAGGCATTTAACCTGACAAACCGCGCTAACTACGGCAATAACTATGGCAACAGCATCGCATCCGCCGATACCTTCGGACACCCTGTTGGCTTCATGAACCCCAGCACTACAACCATGCCTCGCGCCTTATGGGGTGAGTTGGGTGCTCGCTTTACCTTCTAAATCATTTGGTTCAAGACAAAGGTCCTCGTTTCGGCGAGGACCTTTGTTTGTTTCAACTCGAAAAGTCAGGCTAAGAGAGATCTTTGGCTTGAGCCTGCTGCCGACCCTGAATCTGTATATAGACATGAATCAATGACAATGCAGCCGGTGTAACCCCAGGAATCCGGCTCGCCTGCCCGATAGTCTGCGGACGTACGCGAACCAGCTTCTCCTGCATCTCCCGCGACAGTCCACTTACAGAGGAATAATCGAACCACTCGGGAATTGCCTGAGTTTCTGCCTTCCGTAGCTTCTCAATCGATTTCCGCTGCTGGTCGAGATAGCCGGCATACTTAATCTCTGTCTCGACAGATTTAATCTCGTTTCTAACGTTAGCAGCAAGGGCAACATCTTCATTGACGAAGGTAGAAAGCTGCTCCCGATCATCGCTGGCAGCCAGATCCTCACGCAACGCCGGGAGAATCGCATCCAGTGTGACTTCGGGACGCTTTAGCAGCTGAGCCCAGGTCTGCCCTGTCACGCTTCCCAAAGACGATGCCAACTCAGGCAGGGTACGTTCGAGGCGCTCGATATTCGCCTTGCGGGTAGAAAGGAATTTATCCAGAGTAACGGCGCGTGCCTGCTTCTGTTCATACTCTGCCCAGGCTTCATCTTGAATTAATCCCAGGCGACGCCCATAGGGAGTCAAGCGACGGTCGGCATTATCGATGCGAAGATGCAGCCGGAACTCTGCCCGCGAGGTAAACATGCGATAGGGCTCATTGGTTCCTTTGCTAATCAGATCGTCAATCAGAATGCCCGTATAGGCCTCCGTACGATCCAGGGTAAAAGGCGCTTCCCCTTTCACACACAATGCAGCATTGATTCCGGCCATAAGTCCCTGACATCCGGCTTCCTCGTATCCGGAGGTACCGTTGATTTGTCCTGCCAGATAAAGGCGATCTATCGACTTTACGGCCAGAGAACGATCCAGCTCTGTCGGGTCGATGGCGTCATATTCGATGGCGTATCCTGGCCGCAGAATCTCTGCCTTGTCTAGACCAGGAATCGAGTGGACTGCCTGCCATTGCACTTCCATCGGCAGAGAAGTCGACATGCCATTGATATAGACCTCGTGCGTATCTAGCCCCTCAGGCTCGAGAAAGAATTGGTGCTGGGTCTTGTCCGGGAACTTGACGATCTTGTCCTCAATCGACGGGCAGTAGCGCGGACCAATTCCTTGAATCTGTCCCGAATACATAGGGGAACGCGACACGTTCTCGCGGATGATGCGCAGGGTCTCCGGCGTCGTATATGCAATATGACAGGAGATTTGCCGCTGCGGAAGTTTGCGCGTGCGGAAACTGAAGGGCGTGGGATCGGCATCCCCGGGCTGCTCTTCAAAGCGACTCCAGTCGATTGTGCGGCCATCCAGACGTGGTGGCGTACCGGTCTTCAAACGGCAGCCACGCAGTCCCAGGCGCTTCAAAGCCTCTCCTAGAAGGACACTGGGAGGTTCTCCGTTACGGCCTGCCGGATAACTCTCTTCTCCGCAGTGAATTAACCCATTAAGAAAAGTTCCGGTTGTGATCACTACCGCTTCGGTAAAGAGAATGCGTCCGTCACGCAGTTTCAGACCACGAACAAAGGGCTTGGCATCCTCCGGGCGCTCCATAATCAGGTCGACAACCTCTGCCTGCTTGATGAAGAGATTGTCTTGCGCTTCCAGAACCTGGCGCATCTTCACGCGGTACTGCTGTTTATCGCACTGTGCACGGGGAGACCAGACAGCCGGACCACGAGAGGTATTGAGCAACCGGAACTGAATTCCCACGGCATCAGCAACTTCGCCCATGATGCCGCCCAGGGCATCGATCTCGCGAACTAGATGTCCTTTGGCGATGCCACCGATAGCGGGGTTGCAGGACATTTGGGCAATCAGATCCAAGTTCAATGTAATCAGTGCAGTGCGCAATCCCATGCGAGCACTGGCCATGGCAGCCTCGCAGCCAGCATGCCCAGCCCCAACTACCGCGACGTCGTATTGTTCGGTGAAGCTCATGTGTGTCTATCTAGATTCTAGTAAAACAGCCCCAAATGCAAAAAGAACGCGGCAGCCGAAGCTGCCGCGCGTTGATAGATGGTTGATTGTAGAAGAGTGCTAAAAGTCCAGACGCATGGAGATCTGAACCTGCCGCGTGCTATATGCGTAGTTCGAATTGGCGGCGGTAACTGATCCAAAGTTGGACTGATAGGTAGCCGTGCTCGCATTGACCTGACCTGTCTGATAGCTCAGCTTGTATGCTCCATCAGTGACAGAGGTGACATTCATGTGATTGAAGAGGTTGAAACCCTCTCCTATCAATTGAACACGGTACTTCTGATCAGGACCAAAGCTGAATTGCTTTTGAGCTCTCAGATCTACAACCGCTGTATTCGGCTTGCGGAATGTATTCCTGCCAATAGCAGGAATAAAGGTCACGCCACCCGCACCGTTCCAGCCACTATTCACTGCAGCCGCAGAGTTATAGCCACTCGAAACGTTTGCAGAGTAGGGAAGGCCATTTTGAATCTGAACGGATGGATTCAGACTCCAGTCATTGCTCAGCCTTGACCACCAGCTCTTGGTTTGAACAACGGGTAGATTGTAAACAACGTAACCCACAAAGCGGGCTGGCACGTTGAAGTTGGAGTTCGCATAGTTTGAACGAGCGCTTCCATACGGGCTCAACCAAGCGTTGGTGCTTGGAGAAGTGCTGGAGTTCTGAGCAAAGTCCATTGCGTGAGACCAGGTGTAGTGCAGGTCGTACTGTAATGTCTTGTTCGACCGGTTCTGCAGTTCCACCACCATAGAGTGATAGCTGGAGTTAATGTTGCTTACAACCTGAGTGATTCCAGTGAAGGATTTATTCGCATACGACGTGTAAGTTGGAACAACATAGGTTGCTCCATTCGTTAAGGGGCCTTTCCCCGTCGTATCTGCGATCGTAATGGTTACGTTTGTCGTTGCAGGCGCAAGATTCACATTCAGGAAGTTAGGAAGCTCTCTTCCGAGAGAACCGAGATAAGCAACCTGGAAGACATTCCCCTTGCCCACATCCTGTTGCAACTGCAAGTCCATCTCATGAATTTGCGGGTTCTGGAAATTCTTAGCAAAGTACTCCGCTGCCGGAACAGCTGATACAGGACTTGCCAACTCCGCAAATCTGGGAGAACCGGTCCCACTAGCGTTGTAATCCTTTGACTTGTAGGAAATGGTGTACTGACTGTTTGGATGCCCTGTGGTGTAGTACGTGCTCATGATGATGTTGTTGACGGTACGGCCGTAATACATGCCATAGCCACCACGCAGGACGGTTTTGCCCGATCCATACACATCATAGGCAAATCCAATTCTCGGTCCGAAATTATTCCGGTCACTGGGATGGTTCGCCAACGAAACATCAGAAACAGTAGTGAGGTTGGAGGAGCTGGGAGGAACGTAACTTCCGGTCGATTGGGCTAAATTCGAGTACGGGCCAGGAATGGCTTGGAAGTCATAGCGAAGGCCAAGGCTCAGAGTTAAGCGGGGAGTTGCCTTCCAGTTGTCTTGAACAAAGAATCCATAATCGACTGTCGAAAGCTGGAATTTGGCAGTACCAAATCCCTGATAGTAGTTGCTATAGCAAGGAAAGTTTCCAACAGCTGAACTCGTTGCACTGGCATATTGAGATGCCGAGCTATTACAACCAGGAGTGCGGCCCAACAGCTTTGTAGCCGTATCGACTAGATAGTTGCTGAAGTAGCTGTAGTTATAGTATCCGTTGCCCTCGTAAATACTATTCTGCTGGTCGTAATTGTGTACGATATCCAGACCGAACTTCAGGGAGTGACGCTTGTGAATCCATGATGCCGTATCGGCTACCTGCCATTTCCGTTCGTCTGGATAGGCAAAACGATACGAGTAATAAGGTGAACCCATATAAAGACCGGCACCAGTTCCATCAATTGCAACTTCCGGAACATTGCCAGTGCTTCCCACCAGATAAGCCTTCGTATATGCACTGTATGGTTGCTGGCCTTCATTATTCAGCTCACGCCCATACTGGTAACGGAGTTCGTTGGTCAGATTGTTTGTAATCATGCTGGTGAGTTTGACTACTCCGTAGTCCAGCTTTACAAAATCCGTTCCGAATGTGTCCTTACCGTAGTTGTTGGTGGCCTGGGTCTGAACTCCACCTGGAGAATCCCAACGGAGACGATGATAAAGAACGCTGACCCGGTTCTTTTCGTTGACCTGCCAATCGAGTTTAGGAGTGTTGATAACCTGATCGCCAGTTCTGGGAACGGCACCGAGGTTCGACAGTAAATCTGCCATCGCACTGCTGTAAGCAGAAACGCCAGCAGCATAGGATCCCAGCTTTAGACGTGCGGCAAAAGTACAAGTTTGAGCATCGAGCGCGTAGTTGGAATTGGTAGTGGTGCTTCCAGTAAGGTAGCCAGTAGCAAGATTGCAGGTAGCTCCGTTGGGTAGTGCCGCATCTGGTTGCGCAAAGAAGCTTGATGGAGTATTAACCTTTGCCGTCCCAGGGAAGTTACGACGGAATTGATCGTAAGTATAGAACCAGAAGAGCTTATCCTTTACGAGCGGTCCGCCTGCTGAAAAGCCCCAGATCTTTCTCCAATCCTTTGGCTTATAACGATAGGTGTTGAATTTGTAACCATTCGTGGAAGCATCAAAGGTTGCTGTGGTGTTTGTGGTTAGCGGATTGTAGGAGCCCCAGTTGTTGTCGCGGTCGTAAAAATAGAGCTGTCCATGTAGCTGATTACTGCCGCTTTTTGTGACGGAGTTAATAACACCGCCGGCTGCGCGACCGTATTCTGCAGAATAGACGCCAGCATTCACCTGGAATTCCAGAATCGCAGTTTGTGCCGTTGAATAACCGGCACGCGTACGCCCGCGCTCTTCAGAGAAGAATGCCTGGTTATCATCCGCACCGTCGATTTCCACGTTATTCAGCAGGGGGCTGATGCCTCTTACGCTGACCAGACCAAAGCCGTTGGAATCGCTCACAACACCGGGAGTCATCAGAGCTAAGCTCGACCAGCGGCGGTTGTTAATTGGTAGATTCTCGATTGCCTTTGGTGTCAACATTGCCGAAAAGTCGGGTGAGTCAAAGTTGAGAACTGGAGCCTGACCAGAAACCTCGACACTGGTAGCAGTACTTCCGACGCTCAAATGGGGATTGAGTTCCGTGAGCTGACCGACTTGAACCGTGACGCCATTGGCTACGTACTTTCCGAAGCCAGGCGCGGTCACCGTGATGGTATAGGTCCCAGGCTCAAGTAATGGCGCTTTAAAGTAGCCTGAAGCATCAGCTTTGATCTGGAGATCCGTCCCAGTACCATCGTTGTGGATCTGCACTACCGCTTCTGTCACAGCAGCATTGCTCGCATCAACCACTGTTCCACCAACCGCACCTTGCGTGATGGATTGTCCCAATCCCTGGGAAGTGATTCCAAATATCGAGCAGAAAAACAACAAGGCAATGGCTGCCCTGCTGGCCAATTTTCCGTTCATCTGACTCTCCTCAAATTGAACAACTTGTGCTCAACCGCGCGAAACCGAGTAGTTCTCTTCTTGGCGCAAATTGAGCTTGGTTTGAGTTTTGAACTTCAATAATTTCTACAACTAGGGGTTTGACTTGAATTTGCAGACGGATCACGGATAGCTCGGCAAATTGCCCGCCTGCATTGAAGCGTGTTCCCTTTACACACCACATATAAGAGTGCCAGAACACATTTACAATTTCGTGAATTTGGCCTTTCCTTTCAACAAGAAAGAGCCAGTGGCTCCTCAAAAACCTCATTCGCCACGGCCATATTTTACTCGGTCCTCCTTTTCTGCCTAGTGATTTATTACCTTGCATCCCAGATGACGTGAAAATCGAGGTTTCTATCTTCCATTGTCGTGTTCAAACATGGACAGCGGCCAATCCGGTAGACTGGAAGAGAACAATGTTTATCGATGAAGCAAAGATCCGCGTGAAGGCGGGCGACGGCGGCAACGGATGTATGGCCTTTCGCCGCGAAAAGTTCGTACCACGTGGTGGTCCGTCTGGCGGAGACGGCGGCCGCGGCGGTGACGTAATCATGGAATCGAGTCAGAGGCACAACACTCTGGTGCATTTCCGCTACAACCCTGAACATAGCGCAGAGCGTGGACGCCATGGCGAAGGCTCAAACTGTACCGGACGCGACGGGGAAAGCATCGTCCTTCAGGTCCCGGTGGGAACCTCGCTTTACGACGCGGAAACAGGTGAGCTGGTTCACGATTTCCGTTATCCCGATGAACGAATTATCGTGGCCAAAGGCGGACGTGGTGGACGTGGCAATCAGCACTTCGCGACCCCTACACATCAGGCGCCTCGGGAATGTGAGCCCGGACGGCCGGGCGAAGAGCACTTTTATCGGCTCGAACTCAAGCTGCTTGCCGACGTGGGTTTGGTTGGATATCCCAATGTGGGCAAATCAACCTTGATTTCACGAGTCTCCGCAGCCAAGCCCAAAATCGCGGATTATCCGTTTACCACTTTGCAGCCCAATCTGGGAGTGGTCTCAATTGGAGAGGCTCCGCATGAAGAGAGCTACGTTGTAGCTGATATTCCCGGCCTTATCGAAGGTGCACACCTTGGCGCAGGCTTAGGGACGCAATTCTTGAGGCATATCGAGAGAACCCGGTTGCTGGTTCACTTGGTGGATGTGTCGGACGCCAGCGGGCGCCCTGACCCTGTCGAAGATTTCAAGGTCATTCAAAGCGAACTGGAAAACTTTGGCCACGGATTGCCCGAAAAGCAAATGATCGTAGTTGCTTCAAAGGCAGATGTAGCAAATCCGGAGAAGCTCAAAAAGCTCCGCTCCATGGCAAAACGCAAAAAGATGGAGCTCTACGAGATTTCTGCGGTCACAGGAGAAGGCGTCGAAAAACTCAAATACGGCATTGGTGCTCGCGTTCGCGAATTGCGCCAAGAGGAGATTGCCGCCGCCGCACTTGATCCTGAGGCCCGTAGACCCTAGACCGTTTTAAAGTTTATTTCTTCATCGCTTTCAAACTATTGCACCAACAAAAGTGGCAAATCACAATGATTGCCACTTTTGTTGTTTTCATTGCAAGCAAGCCTTCAGAGCATATGCAATCTTTTGACGGTAATAGGCAACCATTTGCATTGTTCAGGAGATTGCATATATTTTTTGCATTCTCAAACTCATCTTTTAAATCCTTCTTGCCTCGGAATCGAACCCGGAGTATATCTTGCCTACTCGTTCATTTCTTTCAATAGAACATAAGCGAGTAGACACTACCCATATCAGGTCAATTACGCTCGGTATATTTTCCTAGCTTTCCCACACTGCGTCTTGTAAGTTGCTGTTCAAAATTTTCCATCCTTCACGGGGAGAAAACGCTGGATGCCAAACGCATTAATTCCTCTGTCCTCTTTCTGTAGCCACTTCTGATATAAATTTCCATCCGGCATTGCAAACCGGGAGTTCTTATCGACTCCAGCAATTCTTAATTGCGCTCAACTTCCAGAGCTTCGAGGCTATGGTGTTTCTACTTTCATGCGAACCCGAAGGTTCGAGAAGTAGAACGCACATATTCATTCACGTTTATTCACACTGCTATTCCGTCAGGAGATATTGATCATGTTGCACCGCAGAGATAGAAGCAGTTTTGGAAAGATCGTTCTTCTTTCGTCAGCCCTTCTTTTTCTACCTCCTCTGATCAGCGCCCAAACAGTTCTTACCGAGTCGGCAACAGCAAACAAGAATGTTCCTCAATTCACAACTTTTGCCCAGCAGTTAGGTCCGGAAGACTCTTCACGAGCTATCGAGGTCACGCTGCACCTGAAGCTTCACAACCAGGATCTGCTGGACAAGACTGTTTCCGATCTCTACGAACCCAGCTCCGCAACTTATCGCCGTTGGCTAACTCCTCAGCAATTTCATCAACGATTCAGCCCTACCGCGCAGGAACTGGAGGTCGTAAAGAAATTTGCTGCTTCACATAATTTGCAGGTTACCTCGACAGACAAGGGCAATCACTTTGTAAGAGCCAGAGGAACGGTAGCCGATGTCGAAAACGCCTTTCAGGTCCGGCTTCAACGCTTTGCGATAAACGGCAAAACCGTCCGTGCAAATACCTCGGCACCTAAAATCGAAGGTCTTGCCAGTTCGTTGATAGTTTCGGTGACCGGTTTGAGCGACTACCAGATGGAACCTCGAACCAAGCATCCAATCGATCCCAAGACAGGTAAGCCGTTGGGTTCCGCAGCTCTTGTTTCTCCCGATGGAGTCTATTTCGAAGGGCAGGCGTTCCGCGCACCCGAAGCGCGTATATTTACGACCTCAGGGGAATCACTCCCGATAGGCGTTTACTTCGGAAATCGCTATGGAGCGGACATAACCAACACGACCAAAGGTCATCTCGCACCCCAGGGATATTCTCCCGATGAAGTGCAAACAGCATATGGTCTCAAAGCAGCCTATAAAAAGGGATTCGATGGCAAAGGCGAAACAATCGTAATCGTTGATGCTTTCGGCTCTCCGACGATCCAGAACGATCTGGCCACCTTCTCCAAGATTTATGGTCTGCCAGCCCCAACCGCCGATAACTTCCAGATCTACTATCCCAGTGGCAAGCCAACGAAAGAGAGTGTTGGATGGGCTGAAGAAACAACCTTGGATGTAGAGTGGGCACATGCCATTGCTCCAGGCGCCAAGATTGCTCTTGTCGTTGCTCCCTCCAACTACAACTCAGATCTTCAAGCTGCACTTACTTACGCAGTCGAGAATGGGCTCGGCAACTCTATCTCTAACAGCTATGGCGGAGTAGAAGCGTTCGATGACGCCTCCGATCTTCTGACATGGAACAGCATTCTGGAATTCGCCGCAGCTACCGGAATCTCTGTGAACTTCTCCTCAGGAGACGATGGCGACTTTTATGCTGCTTCTGGAATTAAAAGCGTAAGTGCTCCATCGGATTCTCCTTTTGCTACCTCGGTTGGAGGAACCAGCCTGGCCCTGACGAGCAATAAATCGATCCGTTGGCAGACAGGGTGGGGTACCAATGCAACGCTGATTGCCACCGCAACAAATGCAGTTACAGATCCTCCGCTCAACCTCGGATTTATCAGTGGCGGCGGCGGTGGAGAAAGCAGCTTTTTCGTCAAGCCGCGTTTTCAAAAGAGCCTGCCCGGCTCAGGACGCCAGCAGCCTGATATTGCACACCTAGCCGATCCTTTTACAGGGACCGAGATTATCTTTACGAAGAGCGGCGCGCAGTATGTTGAGGTAATCGGCGGGACAAGCCTGTCGGTACCAATCTTCTCTGCCGAATGGGCAATCGCAAATCAGTATGCTCACCGTCCTCTTGGGCAAGCGGCACAGGTTATCTCCAGACTGCCCTCTACGGCTTTGCTTGATGTAAAACCGGCAACGTCAGTTACAAATCCGGCGGGTACTGTGTTTAATCAGAGCGGAGCTACGTTCTATTCGCCAAGTGCTCTGGTTGAGCCTTTGCAAAATACGACGACCTTCTATTCCGCTCTTTTCAATGAACCCTCTTCAGCATTCTGGTACGTTCTCAGCTTCGGAACGGATTCTTCTCTGACCGTAGCTCCAGGATGGGATAACGTAACCGGATGGGGAACGCCAAACGGCTTGAAGTTTATTCAAGCTGCGGCAACGCACTAGGGCATTTCCCCTGTGGGAAGTGCTTTAAATTAACCTTTGTTTTCGGAAACCTTATGGAGAGGAGACCACAATCCCGGCGGAAGCGTAGCGGCGTCCGGGATTGTGGTCTCCTTACATGCCCCGCCAATATCTTTCCTCGCTTCCCTGCGAAGAAATACTTCCCAAAATCCGTTGCTGTAGTTTACCGACGATCTAGACGTAGGATCTAGGAGCTGATAGCTATCTTGTTATCTACCCTTTGTAGATTCTCGCGCGTAATCGCATTCCACGATCTCATCCCTTCGGGAAGAGGTGGAGAAACATGGCCCGGCTCTATCTCATCGATGATCTGTTGCGGATTTACAGTTCCCTTCCCATCGTGAAAAGTTCCCTTCACCCAAGCAATTGCAGCCAGACCTTTAGAAAAGCTGAAGATCTGTTCTTTATAGAACCAGCGGTCATCCCACGCGACAGTGCGCGTTTTAATTTCGAATTTTGCAAGCAGATGCAGCGAGCGCCGGTATGTGATGTAAACAGAACCAACAAGAGGTACATATCTGTGGCGCCAAACGACATCGAAGATTCCAGTCGCTGTAATCTGGTGCATGCGCGCGTAATCCATGCAGGTAAGAAAGCGCGAATTGTTCAGATGAAAGTTAAAGTCGATATCGTTGGGCCAGACTCGCATCTGCACGCGATCTTCTTCCGTGATGCCAATGCGCTTTACAGGCTGGATTTTATGGCGCAGAGCCAGCAATGGAATGCGCACGAAGCTATTAATATGCGCCACGTGAAATTTATCTCCTTGTAAGCATGGTAGTTTAGAGCATTTCTATCCCTACCGCGTACTTTCCAGAGTTGCGAAAGTGATTTAGCTCTGAAGAGAGAAGGGATTTCCCACTTCGAAATATCTGTCTCTTACTGCTATAGATTATTTGCACTACTTCCGCAGATCATATTTCGGGACATGCAATGCCGTGTGGCCTCGTCTGACGGTAGAATCCCCACTGTAAACAGGAGCGGTCTACACATGGAGAAGATTAATCGGCGTCAGTTCTTGGCAGGCGCAACCGCAGCGGTTCTCAGCTCTCGACTTGGATATGCCTCCGCAGGTAAATCTGCAGGCAAACTTCTCTTCGTCGGCACCGGGACAAAGAAAGGGATCTTCGTCTATCGCTGGCAGGCGGCTTCTGGAGAACTGGAACCCCTTGGCGTCGCCGTAGAGACTCCTTTTCCTGGCTTTCTGGCGTGGGCTCCCGGAAAGCAGCGGCTTTATGCTGTTAACTCAATGAAGAGTGCGGAAGACACGATTAGCGGCTTTCGCAGAGAAGGATCTCATCTCTCGCTGATCAATACGGTTTCTTCCGGCGGCGTAAATCCCTGTTACATCGCAGTAGATTCCACCGGAAAATCTGCCTTCACCGCAAACTATGCCAGCGGCATTGTCTGTTCTTACACGATCAACGCAGAGGGAAAGCTGAGCGGTCCGGTATCGAAGTTCAAGGGAGAAGGGCACGGACCCGATCCCAAGCGCCAGGAAGGCCCCCACGCGCACCGCATAACCATCTCTCCAGATAACCGCTTCGTGTATGTAAACGATTTGGGACGGGATCGAATCGATATCTACAAAGTGAATCCCGCAACGGCCGAACTGACGAAAACAGGAGAGTGGGCGGATACACCAGGAGCAGGTCCACGTAGCCTGCGTTTTCATCCCAACGGGCGTTTTGCCTATTGCGTCAATGAAATGGATTCAACAGTCGATGTCCTTGCATGGAACAGGAGCACAGGAGAGTTTGCTAACGTCCAGCGCGTCAGCTTGCTTCCTTCCGACTACAAAGGGCCTACACGAGGTTGTGAGAGCATCCTGACGGAAAAAGGCGATTTTGCTTATTTTGCAAATCGCGACTTCGATTTCATGGCGAGCTTCCACTGCGATTCATCCACCGGCAAATTGACCTTCATGAAACGCACCTCCTGTGGAGGAAAGATTCCCCGCCACATCGCACTCGATCCGTCGGAGAGATGGCTTCTCGTTGCCAATCAGGATTCAAACGGCATTGCGATTTTTGCCCGTAATCCGTCTACAGGAGAACTGGCGGACAAAGGCCATGTCGTGGAGCTTGAGAATCCAATGTGCCTATTGTTCGACTGAGTAGAAGGAGCGGGAAATCAGGCAGGAACGAAGCTTGGAGATACCGCGGACAAAGTGCGTTTTGGCTTGGCTTGTGCCAGGCAGGTAAGCTCCCAGGCAGAACGGTCCTTCAGCAGACGGGTAACCAGCGCGGTGTGCATCGCATGCCCTGCGCGTGCAGCAACAACATGGCCAAGAATTCTGTGACCTGCCAAGGCCAGATCTCCAATCAGGTCCAGAACCTTGTGACGAACAAACTCGTTGGAGAAGCGCAAAGGACCGTTTTCTACACCTTTGCGAGTGAGGATAATTGCACTTTCCTCTGAGACGCCCCGAATCAGGCCCATATCGCGAAGTGCCTGCTCGTCTTCCTTAAACCCAAAGGTTCGAGCTGGAGCAATCTCCACACCGTAGGTTTCTGTCGCCAGATCCAGCTCGTAGGATTGCTTCCCTATGGGAACAGGAAAGTCGATTTCGTAGCTGATGCGGTAGCCATCTCCCGGATAGAGACCAATGAACTTGTTTCCGTCCCTAACCTCAATAGCTTTGAGAACACGAATGTACTCGCGACGGCGGCGTTGTAGCTTCAGACCGGTGTTCAAGACAGCTTCGAGGTACGGCGCTGAACTGCCATCCAGGATGGGCAGCTCCAGATTGTCGACTTCCACGATCACATTGTCGATTCCCAGACCGATCAATGCCGAAAGCAAGTGTTCCGTTGTCGAAATTAAAACGCCTTGCCGCATAAGACTGGTAGCATAGCTAACCTTCGCTACATTTCGGCTGGTAGCAGCAATTTCAAAATTATCGAGATCGGTACGGCGAAAGACAATTCCAGAACCGGCAGGAGCAGGTAATAACCGCATCTGAACGGGAGCTCCGCTATGCAGACCGATTCCGGAGAATTCCAAGGGTGCTGCTATCGTCTGTTCATGGTGTGAAGGGTTTATCAAAGCTCTTTTAATTCCTGCAGCGCCCAAGTGGTGCACTTAAGTAGACTAGTTGCAAGCACAAAAAGTTGCGATGTTGCTTTTTTGCCACACACTGAAGCTAAATTTAGGCGTTTTTAATCTTCAGGTGGCGCTTTTCGATACAGATCGGGGACAACGTGAGCGAAGATTTGGTGAACTCTGCAAGTATGCCCATGCGTGGGCTTTTGGCCGGTGCCAGAAAAAAAGAGCCTTTGCTTTTCAAACGTTTGCAGCAACTCGTAAGAACTGAATCTCCGAGTGAAAGTAAGGCTGCCGTAGACAAATGCATCTCTCTCGTCGAGGGGTGGGCACAGAAGCTGGAAGGGCGCATCAAACGCCACAAACAACGCCTTTACGGAGATCTCCTTGAAGTCCATTTCGGTCCGAAGAAGGGCTCGCCCGTGCTTTTGCTTGGACATCTGGATACAGTGTGGCCTATCGGCACGCTGAAAACGATGCCATTCCGCGTAAAAGACGGCCGCGCCTGGGGACCGGGTGTTCTCGACATGAAAGCGGGTGTGGCCATGGGTCTCACGGCGCTAGAGATGCTCGCTGAAGCCAAGCTGCTTCAGCGGCCGGTAATTTTGCTTCTTACTAGCGAAGAGGAGATTGGCAGCCCGGTATCGCGTCCAGTGATCGAAAAAGTCGCTCCTTCTTGTGAGGCGGTATTCGTCCTCGAACCGGCACAGGGGCTCTCCGGAGCCTACAAAACCGCTCGAAAAGGAGTGGGAAGCTTCCGGTTAAAGGTCGAAGGCGTAGGAGCACATAGTGGTGTCGATTTCTTTCGCGGACACAGTGCGATCCTGGAAATTGCTCGTCTGATTAATCAGGTAAGTACATTTACCGATGAAAGAATTGGATTGACTGTAAATCCCGGAATCGTTGCGGGAGGAACAAGATCCAATGTTGTAGCGGCCGAAGCTTGGGTTGAAATCGATGTTCGTGTCGCGCGAAAAGCCGATGCTGCACGGATCGAGAAACAGCTTCGGAAACTGAAGGTCAGCGATAAGGCCTGCAAGTTGACAATCGAGGGAGGTCTAAATCGTCCTCCCATGGAGCGTAAACCGGGCACGGTAAGGCTATTTAAACAAGCGGCCAAACTTGCCGGAGAACTTGGTATCTCATTGGAAGAGGCAGCAACGGGTGGAGGCTCCGACGGAAACTTTACGGCAGCCTTGAATATTCCCACGCTGGATGGAATGGGAGCCGTTGGAGAAGGAGCTCATGCCGAACACGAGTCGATTCTCCTCGAACATTTAGCACCGCGAACTGCATTATTGGCGGCAATGATCGCCGGTCTGTAACCGCGAACAAAGGTAGAGAAAGGGAGAGGCACGATGCTAAAGGGAGTAGAGTTCGTCCTGTTGGGCGTTAGCGTCCTCGTCTTCCTCGGCCTTATGATCCGCCTACCGAATCGCAGATCCCGCAATCGGGACTCATCCTTCTCCGCTGGAACGAAGAAGTAGCTCCTTACCGGGCTGCAGCCGCAGCATTCATCCTTGCTGCCATTCCTTCCACCATGTTGGTAGCTAAAGCCAGCGGCAGCCCTACAACATTGAAGAAACAACCTTGAATTCGCGGAATCCATCTGGCAGCCTGGCCTTGGATTCCGTAAGCTCCAGCCTTATCCATCGGCTCTCTACCGGCAATGTAGGCGGCGATCTCCGCATCGGACATGGTTGCGAAGGTTACACCGGTGACTTCCGCAGCGGTTTCCGTGGCGATAGCGGACATGACACAGACACCTGTGATGACCTGGTGTGTGCGCCCGGACAACAGGCGCAGCATGCGAGCCGCATCGCTTTCATCGGCTGGTTTTCCGAGAATCTCTCCTTCGATAACGACGATTGTGTCCGCACCGAGAACGATCAAGGAAGGATCGTCGGAACCCTCAGTAGCAAAAACAGCTTGAGCCTTTTCGCGCGCCAGACGGGTGGCGAAGGCAATGGGATCCTCACCTGGCCGGTGATCTTCGGGAATGTCAGAAGGACGTACATCGAAGGAAAATCCAGCCTTGGCCAGCAATTCTTTGCGGCGAGGCGAGCCTGAGGCAAGCAAGAGCTTTGAATTCATTGATAGAACAGCTTCCTAGATCTCAATTCCTGTCCGATACCCTTCGCCGTTTGCAAGCCCCCACGCCATCCGGGGCGTGTTATGAGCAATACCGAAGCGGCCATCGGGACCGAGCAAAATCATGCCGCCATGACCACCAAGGCGACGGTAAAGATAAGCAATCGCGTCGGAGGCAGCCTGTTCCGGTGCACTTCCTGCAGCAACCCGATCCACGGCCCATTTTCCCAGGACCAGCTTCATAATCGGTTCTCCCCAGCCGGTCAGAGAAACCGCAGCGCTCAGATTATCCGCATAGCATCCACAGCCGATAAGCGACGAATCGCCTACACGCCCGGGAGTCTTGTTCAGGGTTCCGCCTGTTGAGGTAGCTGCTGCGAGCTTTCCGCTGCTGTCCAGAGCCACCGCTCCAACGGTGTCATGCGAGGTAAGGGTGACCGCTGTTTCGGGTGATTTATCGTCTCCGGCGAAGGTATTGTCCGGAAGTCCAGCCTTGGCCCTCTCTTGAGCAGTTACCAATCGCTGGCGTTCGCGCTCAAGGACCAGCTCCGAATTATCAATCAGAGCCATACCATGCTCTCTGGCAAACTCTTCGGCGCCTTGGCCTACGAAATAAATATGGGGGCTTTTGTCCAGCACCAGCCTTGCGGCCTGGATGGGGTTCCGTAGACGCTCAACACACGCGACACCGCCAGCACGGAGAGTAGCGCCATCCATCAGCAGCGCATCCAGCTGAACGTGGCCATCGCTGGTCAGGAAACTTCCGCGACCGGCGTCAAAGGTCTCATCGTCTTCTAGGACGGTGACGGCCGCCTCTACCGCATCCACTGAGCTTGCTCCCTTTTCGAGCAAGGCATATCCCGCACGAAGGGCGTTCTCAACGCCATTCCGATGAGCCTCGAGCATATCGTCAGGGATCGCCCAGGCGCCGCCATGAACCAAAAGAATAGGCTGTCTTTTCATCTTGTAACGAACGGCTTGTGAACTATTGAAACTAAACAGAAGGCGCAGAAGGCAGCTTTTCTGCCTCAGGCTGCTCGTTGTGAGCCGAACGAAGCACGATAGGCACCGTTTCGCGAACAGGAGCCAAGTGTTTCGTGTTTTGGTATGTGTACGTAATGCGATGAATAACCGTGATGGTCGAGAGAACCGCCAGTATCCAAAGAACCGGAGCCATTACGCCCCAGCGGTTGAATAGGGCACCAATGATTACCAGCACAATTCGCTCAGGCCGTTCCATGAAGCCGACCTTGCATTGGCCAATCAATGCTTCGGCGCGAGCGCGGGTGTAGCTCACCATCAGCGAGGTGACCATGACGAAGGCGACCAGTACCACGTAGAAGAACCGGTTCGCTCTGGCGTAATAGACCAGCAATCCGAAAAAGAGCACAACGTCGGAGTAGCGGTCGATCACCGAATCAAAAAAAGCTCCAAATATGGTGACTTGGTCGGTCTTGCGGGCGACACGGCCATCAACCATGTCGAAGATTCCGGCGCCAATGATTACCAGACCGCCATAGAGGAACATCCGGACGCTATTTCCTGTATTCGCATAGCCGAAAAGGAAGGCAGCACCGGTATTGATGATGAGACCAATGAAGGTGAGTGCGTTCGGAGAAATGCGAGTGAGCGCCAGCCCATCCACAATTCCCTGCAAAAGATAGCCGCAGGCACGTCCAAAAGCACTCGTCCAAGTCATTGAAAAATACTCCCGTTTACTCCGCCTCGTCATGAATGGTGGTGAGCTTCAGAACTTCCAGCTCACGCTTGCCGTTGGGCGTAACAACGGTAGCAATATCTCCCACCTGTTTACCAATCAAGCTGCGGCCAATGGGCGAAGTCGTAGAAATAAGCCCATTGTTGACATCCGACTCTTCACTGGTCACGAGCTTGTATTCAATCTCCTCGTCTTTACTCGTGTCATAGACGACCACCTTGGAGCCGAAGGCTACACGGTCACGAGGAATATTCGACAAGTTCACCAGCGAGAGCTCAGCCATACGTTTCTTGAGCTGTCCCAGGCGAGCATTGACGAACTCCTGCCGCTGTTTAGCCATATGGTATTCGGCATTTTCGCTAAGGTCTCCGAGAGCAACAGCTTTCTTGATCTCGGCGGGCAGCTCATGAGCTAGCTCATGTTCCAGCTGCGAGATTTCTTCTTGTAGTTTCTTCTTGATGTGTTCAGGCATGGAAAAACGTTCCGCTGCGGCGTCAAAGAGGGCATGAGCCGCAAGAGCATCGGCTGAGACCAGAATCGCCTTTTCTGATTATACGATGCCTGATCTCTGAAGACGTCTATTCCCTCTCTTACTAAAGGTATAGCCGAGGATTTTCGGACCGGGAGGAGGGCCTTTCCGGCCCTTTCAATCCTCGTTCTGGCGCATATTGAAGACTCCTATCACCTAAAAGTAGACTGCACCCAATTTGGTGCAATATTTACGTATGGAAGTACCGCCAGACGGGGGTCGCTATACTTTACAGGTGGAAGTGTGATGACCGCCTGGAATTACCAGTTCCAGACAATCTAGCAATCACCGCTATTTCGATGTACATCCAGGTTCAAACCATGAAATGCGGTGCTCGGAGGCCAAACATCGTCTGGGTTATCAGGAACGATAACCGTATTGCCCCTGACCAAAAGAAAAACGGCATCTTACAATCACTTTGCCGAGTCAATATCTAGTTACAGGATTTCAAATTTGCGACGTTTTTTACTGCTACTGATTTTGGTGGCCATAGGAGCAGGAGCTTTTGTGTTTTTTGTTCCTGCGGGTCCGACAAGTGAACATTTTGTGGAGATTCCTCCCGGCAGTTCTTCCTGGACTATGGCGTCCATATTGGAACGCGAAGGAGTCATCCGCAGCCGATATACCTTTGACCTGTTGCGATTCATCAAACACGGCAGATTAAAGGCAGGAGAGTATCGCTTCGACCATCCCGTGACGGTTACCGAGGTCTACGAGCGGATTTTGCGCGGCGATGTGTACACCAGAAGCGTCACTATCCCTGAGGGAGCCAATCTTTTCGATATTGCTTCCAGGATGGAAACGGCGCAGCTGGGAAAGAAAGAAGATTTTTTGGCAGCGGCGCAACGGGATACACAGATGATTGCGGATCTGGATCCCGGAGCTCAGAGTTTGGAAGGATATCTCTTCCCCGATACGTATCACTTTCAGCGTAGATCGACCGCTGAGCAGCAAATAGGGGCCATGGTAAGACGCTTTCGGGTTGCAGCGGCATCCGTCGGCCTGAAATCAAACTTTCGAAAGGTTGTCACAATCGCATCTCTAGTGGAACGAGAGACCCCAATTCCGGCGGAACGGCCTCAGGTTGCCAGTGTTTTCTTCAACCGCATGGAAAAAGGAATGCCGCTGATGACCGATCCTTCGGTTATCTATGGGCTGCTCCTGGAGAACCGGTATCGGGGGACCATTTATCAGTCCGATCTAGGCTACGACACGCCCTACAACAGCTATAAGCATGCAGGCCTGCCACCAGGACCTATTTGTAATCCTGGGGTGGCATCGCTAAAGGCGGCTCTCTCGCCGGCAAAGACAGATTATTTGTATTTCGTTGCAGAAACAGCGGATCCTTCCGGACATTCTCGTTTTGCGAGCACACTGGAAGAGCACGCCAAGAATGTTCAGGCTTATCGCCGGTCGGTAAAACAAGCAAGCGGCCGCTAGAAAGAGTCCTAAGACTCGCAGATCACGATCATAGATGAAGAATTTTTTTGTCAAAGCGCTGTTCCTGGTAACTCTTCCGATGTTCACGACGGGGTGTCTGGTCACGAAGCGGAAGATTCCCCAGGCAAAACCTCCCGTCACGATTTTGAGTGCCAAAGCCAGTGAGTTGGTCGAAAGGGTCAATAAACAATACGACTCGATTCAATCGCTCAATGCCCGCGTAGAGATCCAATACTCCAGCGTCAACCGGGTGAAGGGCGAGCAGAAGGACGTCACGCCGTTTTCGACGGTCATTCTGATGCGGAAACCCTCCATGCTGCGAGTCCTTGGCTTGCTGCCCGTATTGCATTCCCGGGCTTTTGACCTCGCCAGTGACGGAAGCCATTTCAAGCTTCTGATTCCCCCGAAGAATCAGGCCTTCGAAGGCGCCAATACAGTCTCAAAACCGTCGAAGAACTCCCTTGAAAACCTTCGGCCGGATATCTTTCTGGACTCGCTGCTGATTCACAGAGTCGAATCCGACGAGCTCTATACAGAGACGGCAACGAGTAAGACGGAAGTCGATGAGAAGCGGAAAAGCTTGTTAGAGATTCCGGAGTACGAGTTGAGCACCTTTCAGCGAAAGGAAGGCAGCAACGAGCTGAAACCTGTCCGGGTGGTGCGCTTCCATCGCGAGGACTTGCTGCCGTACGAGCAGGATATTTACGACGAAAAGGGCAATCTGCAAACACAGGTGCTCTATGGCGACTACCAATCCTTCGGCTCTACGACGACGAAGTTCCCCGGAACCATTGTTATTTCCCGGCCGCTTGAGTCCTATAGCATTACCATGACGGTCGAAAAAGTAGTACTCAACGAGCAGCTCTCGGATGACCAGTTCGAGCTGAAATTCCCTGTGGATACGCCAGTAAAGATATTGGAATAACACAGGGCAGAGCTCTTGGATTCAGTACAGAACGAAGTAGTGCAGGGGGCATTTCACGTAAAGAAATGCCCCCTGCGACGTTCTGGGAAGATCCATCTCCCAATACCCTAGTTAATGGCTGCGCCTAAAGATGCAAAGCTGTCTTCGCGTGCTCCGCAATGGTTCGATTGATCTCCAGAGCCACGGCCAAAGCGGCCCGGCCATCCGAGAGAGAAACCACCGGAGTTGTTCTTGTACGCACAGCATTCAGGAAGGACTCGATTTCCAGTCTTAGCGGCTCTCCCGGTATAACTTCGGGCTTCGAAAACGCAAGCCCTTGCGGGAGATTATCCGGAGCAAGCTCCGAGGTTGCCGGAAACATGTCCGGAGCAAGCTGGTCATCGATTTGTATTACGAAGAAGTCTCTCCGTGCATAGTCGATGGACACATATTGCTTCGGCTGGAAAAAGCGGAGTTTGCGGACTCGCTCAGTCGAAACCCTGCTGGCTGTAAAGTTCGCCACACAGCCGGAGGCGAACTCCAGTCTCACATTTGCAATATCAACCTTGCGGGAAAGGATCGGAAGCCCTACGGCACGCACTTCACGCAATGGCGATTTCACGATACTCAAAACCACATCGAGATCGTGAATCATGAGATCGAGCACTACATCGACATCCAGCGCGCGAGGTGTAAAGACACTGAGACGATGGGCCTCGAAGAACATGGGGCGGTGCAGATGAGGCTGTACAGCCGTAATCGCTGGATTGAAGCGCTCCAGATGCCCTATCTGGACAATGTTGTTGTGCGAACGAGCCAGCTCCTGCAGAGCATCGGCTTCTTCCAAGGTGGAAGCCACCGGTTTCTCAATCAGGAGGTGAATCCCGGCACGCAAGAGCGGCGATGCCGCCCGGCAATGTGCGCTGGTAGGCACACAAACCGAGGCTGCGTCTAGCTTGATCCCGGAAGAGAGGCACTCTTCAATGCTGGAAAAAACCGGGATACCTAATTGCTCTCGCAATTGGGCCGCGCGAGAGGGTTCCTGCTCCACGATGGCGGCGAGTCGGACATCATGACCCGCTGCTTCCAATTCCCGATAAACGCGAACGTGATTCTTGCCGAAAGAACCCACTCCGATGACGGCGACGTGCAGTGTAGATGGAGAGCCTATTTTAGAGATCTCCCTTCCCTTCGACCACGTGCAGGCACTTGGTGTAGAGCTCAAGCAGCTGGTTTACATGATCTTCCGGCTTTGGCGCAGAGGCGGCAACGAAGCCGGTAGAACCGGCAGCCGCGCGGCCTATGCCTGTGGTAACAGCGACAAACTTTAGCAAATCGAGTGCAATATCTTCATTACGACGTAGGCCTGAAGCCGGTGTGGGGACCTGTTCCATAGACTTCCTCCGGAGAGATGCTATCAGACTTGATGCCGTTCTCGGGGCATCGTCCACTAACAGTCTAAAATGCTTTGGAAGAACCCTGCGTTCCAAGGAGAACATAGTTGGCCGTCCTGGCGGTCCAGGAGATCAGAAGAATGCGCGGCGGGGCCCAGAGCCATCTGATGCTCTGCTCCGATTCGCATCTCTATGTTGTCAAGTTCCAGAACAATCCACAACATCTCCGGGTACTGGCGAATGAGCTGTTTGCATCACGTCTGGGAGAGGCTCTGGGACTACCTTTTCCTCCTAGCGAGATCGTCGAGGTCACCGATTGGCTGATCGACAACACGCCGGATCTGACGATCCTCCACAACCGGGGGCAGGAAAGATGTGCCTCAGGCCTTCAATACGGCTCCAGATTTGCCGCCGGATTGAGCTCTGGCCCGACAATTGTGGATTATCTGCCGGAAGAACACCTTCGAGAAGTGAGGAACCTCTCGGAGTTCGCCGGAGTTCTGGTCTTCGACAAGTGGACCGGTAACGTAAATGGACGGCAGGCCATTTTTCAGAAAAGTCCTAAAGAGCCTCACTATACAGCCACCTTTATCGATCAGGGATACTGCTTTTCTGCCGGAGAATGGAAGTTCTTCGATGCTCCGTTACGCGGTGTGTATCCCAGGAACTTGGTCTACCGCATGATCACAGGGTGGGAAAGCTTCGAGCCTTGGTTAAAACGCGTGGAGTCTTTTCCTGAGCGGCAGGTCTGGAGTATTGCGGAAGCCGTGCCACCCGAGTGGTATGGAGACTTGGCCGAAATGGAGAAGCTGGTGGAAAGCTTGCTGCAGAGGCGGAATCAGGTCCGCAATCTGATTGAGAGCTTCCGGGATTGCGGACGTGAGCCCTTCCCTCACTGGGGGAAGAAGCCCGAAGAGATTAAAGAATCCATCTTCCCGGAACCGGAGTGTGTCTGATGGAACAAATGCCGGTTGTAGCGGAAGGAAATTGTCGGGGGCGCGGATGGAACGTTTAGCTTGTGAGTTCTTTCTCATCCGGTATGTGCCTGATCCGGTCAAGAACGAGTTCGTCAATATCGGAGTTCTGCTGCGAGAAGCTGCTAAGCCTGAGCAGATTCAGCTTCGTTTCACGCATGATTGGCAACGCGTTCGCTGCTTCGATCCCGACGCCGATACGGAGATGCTCGAAGCTCTGGAACTGGAGTTACGCCATCGCCTGCCCGAAAAGCTTGACAGAGCAAGACCTTTGATGGAGGTTCTCCGCGACTCTTTTTCGAATGCGATCCAGGTAACGGAAGCACGAGCGTGCCTGGCGGAATCTATTCCTGCCGAGATGGAGCAACTCATGCGGATGTATGTGGAACCACGCAAACTCCGCAAGACATCGAAGCGTAGCGGCCGTGCTGCAATACAGGCAATCATGCGCAATCAATTTGAACGAGCAGGGGTCTGGGACTTGCTGCGCAAACGCATTGCGGTCGCTCAATATACTCAGCCGGGTGACCCCTTGAAAATCGACTGCGGATATCGCCCCAATGGAGTTGTACGGATGTTCCATGCCGTCTCGCTTGATGGAGATATAGAGATGGCAAAGGTCCTGGCATTCAGCGCTCCTGCAATTACAGAAGGCATTGCACGCATAGAAAAGGCAAAGCTGGAACTGACCGCGATTGTCGAGCCGCTAAAAGAGATGCCAAATCGCAACCGCCAGGAAGAAGAGAAGATTGAGCAGTATCGCTTCGCCGTTGAGACGATGGAACAACAATCCATTCGAGTACTAACTACCGCCGATATGCCGCGCATTGCCGAAACCGCAAGACAAGAACTGCACGTATAACATCTTAAAAAGCATGCGCGGGTGAAACAGACATCTGTACTTGTGGACTGGATTATCATACGTCGATGACGCTCAAAGCACTTAGATGGTTTCTTATTGGATTACTTGTATTCATCGCCGTAATGACATCTCTGCTTCCCAAAGGAATTGACCCTGTAGGGATAACTTCTGAGTCGTCAGATGGTATATATAGGATCGCTGGCGGAACTCAGCTCTGGGCATTAGCGATAGCTGCGTTATTAATCAGTGCCTACACCGTTGTCACGCGTTGTGCGCCCAAAGAGTCGGAGACTCCATTGCCCGGGCTCATACGACGTCTCTTTGCGTTTTGGATTGACATGATGTTCGCGATTTTCATAACCAGCCCTATAGTCGGTATTCTTCCGATGATTTGGGAATGGAAGCGAACAGGGGTTTTCGAATGGACATTTGAGCGTACTAGCTCCGAACCTGGTGACGGCTTGCTTACCGGTTTGTCCGTTTTACTCGCAATTGCAGGCATGATGTTCTACCATGCGCTGCCGCTTCTTTGGAGAAGGCCGACTCCTGGCTCCTGTCTTTTTGGATATCAAATTATTCCGATTGCAGACGGCCGCCTTAGTCTCGGCTCCGCGCTGGGACGAGTGGCCTTAGGCTTTATTGCAGCGTGTTGTGCTTATGCTGCTCCCTTTGTCGCTCGCGATAAGAAAAAAGGCATGTTTTGGCTAGATCAAATTTTCCAGACAAAGGCCATCTTGCTACGGGGATAGAAGACTAGATCTTCTGCCCTGCTATACAAGCCTTCATACCACCCCCCGTATAATCTCCACATGGAACAGAAGCCACTAGTCGGCGTGGTGATGGGCAGCAAGAGTGATCTTGAGGTGCTCTCTCCTGCCGTTGAAATTTTGAAAGAGTTTGCCATTCCCTACGAGGTTCGCGTGGTTTCTGCCCACCGTACTCCGGATTGGCTGTTTGAATATGCCGAGACCGCTGAAGAACGCGGATTACGCGTCATCATCGCAGGTGCTGGTGGCGCCGCGCACCTTCCGGGAATGCTGGCTGCCAAAACATTAGTTCCGGTTCTGGGTGTTCCCGTCCCCGCTACCTTGCTGAATGGCATCGACTCCTTGCTCTCTATCGTCCAGATGCCCAAAGGTGTTCCGGTTGGAACCTTGGCCATCGGCAAACCGGGAGCAGCAAATGCCGGACTGTTTGCTGCCGAGATCATTGCCACAACCGACGACGCTCTGCGCTCCAGACTACGCAGCTGGCGCAAAGCCCGCGAGCAGGAAGTGCTTGCCCAGGAGCTGCCGCAGTGAATCCGATTCTTCCCGGCTCTACGATTGGAATTCTCGGGGGAGGTCAACTTGGCCGAATGACAGCCATGGCCGCTCGTGCCATGGGTTATCGCGTCCAAGTCATGGATCCGGACCCTTCCTGCCCTGCTCGTTTTGTCGTCGATGCCTGTTTCCAAGGCGGTTGGGACGATGCTCTTACCGCTGCCTATCTGGCACGTGGCTCGGATGTTGTAACTCTTGAAATTGAACAGATTTCTCTCGATTGCCTCGCTGCCGCGGCTAAATACGCGCCTATCCGCCCTGGAATAGAACCGATACGCCTGATCCAGGATCGAATCCTGCAGAAGAACTGGCTTCGTGATCACGGCTTTCCGGTTGGACCTTATCGTGCCGTTACTACAGAAGCAGAGCTTCAGGAAGCAGTTCCTGCACTCGGTGGCCGTTGCTTCGTAAAGAGTGCTCGTGGCGGCTACGACGGCCGTGGACAAGCCAAACTCGGCTTCGAGGAAGACGCAACGGAAGAGCGGATTCATAACGCATGGAAGGCCGTTGGTGAGGCTCCTTGTGTTGCCGAGCAAGCACTGGATCTAGAACGCGAAATCTCGGTGATGACTGCCCGTTCCGCAGCGGGTGAAGTTCGTAGCTTCCCTTCTGCCCGGAATCATCATGAGCGTCAAATCCTGGCCTGGAGTGTGATCCCTTCGGCAGTACCAGCCGAAATGGAAACTCACGCACAGAAGCTTGCAGGTGATATTGGTGCAACCCTTGAAATCGAGGGCCTGCTGGCTATAGAGATGTTCGTCACGCGTAAGGGAGAGTTGCTAGTCAATGAGCTGGCACCCCGTCCGCACAACAGCTATCACGCAAGTGAACGAGGCTGCGTAACAAGTCAGTTTGAGCAATTTGTTCGCGCCGTTTGCGGCCTTCCTTTAGGAGACCCATCGGTGATGGAACCAGCCGCTATCGTAAACCTGCTGGGAGATGTCTGGATTGGCAAGAATCCGGATTTTGCGGCGGCGCTGTCCGTTCCCGGTGTTTGCTTGCATCTGTATGAGAAACAGGAACCAAGAAAAGGCCGCAAGATGGGCCATCTCTCCGCAGTCGGGAATACTCCGGAACAAGCAGTAGAACGGGTTCTGGAAGCCTCTAGAAAGCTATAGAACATAAGAAAGGGTAGGCCTAGGAGCCTACCCCTGGAGTTTCTATATTTTCCGAGCTGGAATTGCAAGAAATCTTTGAACATAACCAGAATCGCCAAAAGCGAAGTGGCTTTGGTCGTGTGTCAGGGCTGGACTTCAGTCCCAGCCGCAGCGATTCTCTTAATAATGGATAGACATTCTCGGTAACGAATGCAGCGGGAAATTGAGCAGGCCGAATAGTTGCAAGATACTGTTTGAGAGGATTTTCGCTCGTGGAAGCAATGACCAAAACGCTCAAACTAGTATAGGTTTAATGCCTTTGTTCTTCCCGTTGCATATGTTACCGAAAATGTTTCTTCTCTCTCAACGAAGACTTTTTTCGGATGGCCTGAAGGCCATCCCTGACACAATGCCTCACCAATGGTGGCAACGACCGAAATTACTGTTATATTTCATCGTTCTTTGTTGATATCCTTTCGCAAAAAATATAGAAACTCCGGGGGTAGGCTGAGGAGGCCTACCCGACGGTAACGTCATCTCCATCAAAATCCAGCTCTATAGCAGCTAAAGCAATACCGGCGTTACTATGTCCGATCAAAGAGCGGTTAGCCTGCGTGTTTATCCCTGTTATTCGGATCAGGATCTTCCAAACTTCCAAACGCTGAAAGAGATCGGCAAACCGATCACAACCATATGGACGGCTAACCCCAGGATCAGATCTTTGAGCTCATATGGCCCCCTGGCATGGAGCGCCGAGAGCGGCAGAACAACCAGACTCATAACCTCCTCCACCGCGGCGCCGAAGAACAGCCCACAGACCAGCGGAAACTCATATAGAAATTTGAGCTTGCGGCTGGCTGCGTAATAGATTGCCGCAGCCGAAAAAGCGATAAAGAAATGCAAGGCGATGCCCAGGAGATAGATGGTGGGACCGCCATGAATAGCCGAATCGCCGAGCAGTCCGGCAGCAATAATGAGAGGGATCTGCTTGCCGAAGAGTAAGCAGGCTTGCGCAAGGTCCAAGGTTCCGCCAATCAGGCCACCTGCGGCAATGGCCATAAAAGCGCTCTTCTTCTGTAGGATCTCAACTTCAGGGATAGCAATCATCGATGTATTCCTCCAGGTCATTAGCGAAGACCGTACCTGGAGAACAAGCCGGAAGTCCTGAAGCAGTTCTGAATCGCCCTGAATCCTTCTGAAATCTCAGCGTTGGTATAATTTGCAAACGGCTGAGCCTCCCCTCATGGAACATCCAGTTACGACATCGCTTCGGATTGGAGACTGGCGTGTCGATCCAGCTATCGGCCAGATCTCACTCAATGGACAGACGGCCCGTCTCGAAGTAAGGGCAATGCGACTGCTGCTATGCCTGGCCGAACGTGCGGGCGAAGTGGTCAGCATCGACGAGTTGGTCGACAAGGTCTGGGCCGGAACCGCCGTCTCTCCCGATTCGGTCTACCAGGCTGTGGCCTCACTTAGGCGCCTGTTGGGAGACGACCCAAAGCAGCCTGCCTACATCGCCACCGTCCCACGGCTCGGATATCGAATGGTTGCCGAGGTTGCCCCCTGGGCAGAACAAGTTGGAAAAGAAGAGTCCACATCAGTTCCGGTTGCAAAGGACGTTCCAAAGCTAAAACCCTCCCGGAAGATTCCCTTCGCCATAACGGCTTTTCTTGCATTTTGTTTTGTGGTTGGGGCTGTCTTCCTTATGCATAGCAGAAGCCATCTCTCTGCCTCTTCGGAGCCTCAGCCACAGAGATCCGTTGCTGTATTGCCCTTTCTTGACCTGACCGCAGGAATGACACAAGAGGAGTTCGCCGACGGCATGACCGAGGAACTTATCGACAAGCTAGGCAAGATCCCCGGACTCCTGGTTCCCTCACCCACTTCTTCCTTCTACTACAAGGGGAAGCAAGTCCCTGTCGCCGAAATTGCGAAGAAATTAGGTGTCATCTATGTGCTCGATGGAAGCGTGCGCAAATCCGGCTCACAGGTGAGGATCGCCGCGCGATTGGTCCTTGCCGAAAATGGTTACGTGATCTGGACGGAGACCTATGATCGCCCCTTCAAAGATGTCCTGACAATCCAGGACGATATCGCCAGCCAGGTGACAAAGGCGTTGAAATCATCGATTGAAGCAGAACCTCGGAAATGAGAAAAGCGGATTCTAAACCAGAACCTTTCTTGCATCGATATACCGTGTCAAGAATGATGAAGTGTAGCTTTCTTTGTCGGAAGGATGCCAAGACTTTCGTGCGCCAAACCACCGGATAAAGCTAAAAATGCAGTTTGTTATGGATAACGTAACTGTAATCATTACATTCCCACACTTCCGATCAACGTCAGATCTAAAGAATGGGGACCTCGATAGATTACGCAAATAGCAGTACGTCCGCTAAACCGAATCTTGATCGCAAAATCTTTTCACAAAACACATTGCAAAAAGCTCGCGCCTTGCATTCAGCAAGGCGCGAGCATCTATCCAGCAAACATTACCACACAAGTTTGAGAGCGACTTGTACCTGACGAGGCAGATTGCTCTGTCCGGTGGCGCCGCGTTGAATGGTTCCAAAATTAGGATCGCTGCCATTGCCTTGATACCCCACTTGCCAGAGAGGATGATTCAGCACATTGAAGGCCTCAAGGCGGAACTGCAGCTTGTAATCCTCGATGAGGGCGAAGCTCTTCGCCAAATTGGCGTCGAACTGTTGGAGATTCGGAATACGGATGCCTGTGTAGACCACATTCTGAACGGCTCCGTAGGACGGACGAACAACGAAGTTCGCCTGGGAACACGAACCTGTGTAGTTGTTGGTGTACGGCGTATGCACACCGGTTTCATTGTCCGTGCTAGCGACACAGGCAGCCACACCGCGAATGTAACCTGTTCCTCTATCGATGCTGCGGTCGAGCTTCGCATTGTGCAGATATTCAAGCCCGCCAGGAACACCCCAGGGAGTACCTGTCTGGAAGACGTACAAAGAACCAATTTCCCAGCCACCCACAGCAGCGTCGAGCAAACGGTTCGTCTTGCCCATCAGCAAACGGCCACGCCCAAAGGGAAGGTTGTACACGCCGGAAAGCGTGACACGGTGTGGCATGTCGTTGCTGTCGAGTGTACGGGCCTTGATGCGATAGTTCGAGTCGGCATAGCCACCCGAACTCATCAGCTTCGACCAGGTCCAGGTACCGTGCAACGTCAGGTCTTTTCCCCACCTGTGCAGCGCGACAACTTGCAAGGAGTTATACCAGTTTTTTCCGTCGTTCAGTTGCCATTCAGTGATATCGCCGAATGCCGAATAGGGCCGGGTCAGGTTTCCATACTGGATGGTGGATGCAGTGTAGTAGCTGGAGCCATTAAAGGCCGAGATGTTCTGGAAAGGATTCTTCACATACCCCGTAGCGGCGTCGTCGCATACGTGATGGTTTCCGCCCATCTCGATATTGCACTTCGCACGATACGCCGGGTCCCAATGATTGATGTTGTCGGAGGAATCCTGGTTGGTGGCGCGGCTTCCAACATATCCGATCTCGACGGTATCCGATTTCAGGAACTGCCGCTGGATGCTGAAAGAATATTGCCAGATTCCAGGTGTTTTGTACTTCGGGTTAATGAACCACGGTCCTTGCCCCAGTCCGGTAAGCGCGCCCAGGGACGAACCCGTCGGCTGGACCACATAGGGGAAGGGATTGGTCAAAGTGTTCTTCGGAGTTTTTCCGCCGTCTTCGGTTGCATCGAAGGGTGTGGTTGAAGAAAATCCGTACTGGTTGCCGCCAGGAACCGGGTTCCTGAACATTTTTCCTGCGCCGCCACGTACCACGGTCCTATCGTTCAGCGCATACGCAAAGCCTACGCGCGGCTGAAAATTCGTTTTGACCGGAGCATAGAAGCTGGTGGGTTTGCCGTTAACGCCGGCAAAGGTAACGCCGCCCTTGATTGCCGCGCCCCCGGGGATCAGACCGTGATCGATCTGGGAGTCAATCGGGTTGACAGAGGTTGTATCAAACGCGTAGTTGAGGCGATTATGGCGTTCCGAAAGCGGGCCGTTATAGTCATATCGAAGACCAAGATTGATGGTGAGGTTTCTCGTGATCTTCCAATCGTCCTGGATGAAAGGCGCAGCATAGTGCTGAACCCAGTAGGCCTGCGGATTGATCTGGTTGTTTCCGGAGTCCTGCAGTCCAAGGAGCATTGAAGCAATCGAGTTACCGGATTTCTGGTCACCTTGAAGATAGTCGGATTGGGTCCATCCCCGGCCAACAGAGAGCGATACGCCATCGGAAGACGACTTGATCGCTTTTTGCAGATTACGGCCATCAATGCCTGCATGGATGGTGTGTTTTCCCTTGATCCACGTAACGCTGGGGAAAATTGCCGCCACATTCTCGATATCGATATTCGATCCGCCGTTTCCAAGCGCGGCAAAATCTTTGATGTCCAAGGCAGGAAAGTGATTTCCCAACCCGACGCCCGTCCAACCCAGAGAGTTTGGATTGAAATCCGAGGGGCCGTTATGCCAGCCGTTGTAGCGAGCACTGACGACTGCGCGGAAATCGAACAGAAGCGTTGGCGTAAACGTATGGATCCAGTTTGTGAAATAGGTACTTCCATGCTGGCCGAACGGCTCTGCACCGCGTTTTGCTTCGCCGGGCATCCCGTTATCGCTGCGAACTTCCCAGCGCTCCCAGTACCCGAAGCGGAGTGTGAGCCGGTCCTGGCTGCTGAAGTTATGGTCCAATTTGCCCAGAACGTTGCGATATGTATCGGTGGTCGGGTTTGGAGTTGTGTAATTGGCGGCAAAGGGGTTGGTACCCGAAAGCGGGGTGATGTTCGGCTTGGGATAGTACGAAAGAAGAGTCTTTGCTACGGAATTCAAGTTGGTAATCTTGTTGCCGGGGAATGGGTTACGAACCAGTTTTCCCGATCCGTCGTTGTGAATCGTGCTGGGGTCGTAGATTGTAACGGGAGCATACTTGGCTCCATCCCAACGGGTCAGATTACTGAAATCGCCAGTCAGCCACGCAGGATCCGGAACAGAGGTAACGAGTGTATTGGGAACCTTTTCATCCCAGTTCTCATATCCTAACTGATAGAACGTTTTGTCCCTGCCGTTATAGAACTTCGGGAGTACGACCGGCCCGTTGAGCACGGCACCAAGCTGGTCTAGTTTATGCTGCCCCTTGGTGGCGCTCCCGGGCTTCTGCGCGTTTAGGTAGTCATTCTGCCACGTATCCGCATCGAGCCACGAACGGCGAGCAAATTCGTAGACAGTTCCATGAAATTTGTTCGTGCCGGACTTCAGCACAATGTCGATAATGCCACCCTGCGCGCGTCCGTACTGCGCATCATACGGATTCGTGAGGATCTTAAATTCCTGCACGGAATCAACGGGAGGAATATAGGCGCTTACCGAATTACCGTTCCCCGCGTCGTTGGTAATGCCATCCATCAGAAGTTCGTTGTTGCCCGCACCTCCACCATTAATCATCAAGCTGGTGGCAGTACTGTCAAACGGTCTTTGATACTGCGAATAACTCTGGCTGTTTCCCCAGACAACACCCGCACTAAGAAGCGCCAACATACCCGGATCGCGGCCGTTCAAGGGCAGCTCTGTCACACGGGCATTCTCGATCACTTCTCCGCGATCGGCCTTCGCCAGATCCAGAGTAACGTCTGCTTCCACGGTCACCGAAGCCGATGCCTCGCCCACTTTCAAGTCGAAGTTGACGACACCCGTCTTCCCCACTTCCAAAGTGATGTTGTTCTTCACAAGTGGAGCAAAACCAGGCGCAGATGCCGTTACGCTATACTCGCCGGGCTGAAGATACGGGACGGTGTAAGAGCCCGTGCTGTTGGTCTCGGTCCCCACCTGAACATTTGTTTGCAGATTGCGAACCGTGATGGTGGCCTTTGCTACGGCAGCTCCGGATTGATCCGAGACACGCCCTGTAAACTCCTGTGCTGCCATGTAGCTGGCAGGCAGCAGAAGTATACAGAGTAATAATCTGAAGTACTTCTTCACAATGAGCCTCACTTCTCTAGTTGAAGTTGTTCTGCGCCTACCGTATTCCGCCGTTTCTGATCGCAGCTTCTTATTCATAGATCTGGGGCATCCCATGAAGGCACCTTGAAGATTGAATGATGGTCACCTGCATCGTCCTCCTTCCTTTCTCATGGATACGCCAGGGTTTACGGTATACGTTTACTTTGCATTTTCCATAGTTCCCAAGCACCTAGTACTCTTTCAGCAACGCTTTTCTTGGGAAACGTTTACTCAATGGATACGTGTACACTAAACATGTACACGTATCCATGGCGACAGCAAATTTACGCCTCCGCTGCACCACTGGTCAAGCCTATGACTTCTATCAACGGCAGATAGCTGCCTGCGATCAACGATTGCAGCAATTGCTGGTCAGCTTGCCAACGCGGGAAATGGAAATAGCCGTGCCGGAGGCTCAAGCTGAGAGACGGCTGGTCAGGCAGAAGAAGTCCTCCACGAAACACAAGAACGTGCCACCATTTGATCTGCAAAGCGAATTGACCAGAATCTGTGGCGTGGACCTAACTAGCATCGAGGGTATCGATGTAATGACGGCGCAGACGATCCTGTGTTCGAACTGAGAACATCCTCCCTGCGCTGGGGGGATGAGGCACATTTACTTATCGCTGCCATATAAGAGAAACTCCAAAACAAAGCCCCCGCATGAGCGAGGGCTTTGTCAGCAAATCAGTTGAAACGAGACAGAGAGAAGCTAGCCGATATCTCCGCTCCAGTTCTCCAGAGTCTTCTTGAGCTCGGACATGAACTTGCCCGCATCGGCTCCGTCAATGACACGGTGGTCGAAACCTAAAGCGAAGTGTTGCATATAGCGGATCGCAATCGTGTCATTGCCCTCGGCATCGGTCATCACAGCAGGCTCTTTCTTCAGGCCTCCGATGCACAGGATGGCTGATTCCGGCTGATTGATGATCGGTGTCCCAAACTCTTCTCCGAAGATACCGGAGTTAGTCAAAGTAAAGGTCCCACCACCAACTTCATCCGGTTTCAGCTTCTTGCCACGAGCACGTTCTGCCAAGTCGGCAATAGAACGCGCAATACCGAGGAAGCTCTTCTCCTCAGCCTGCCGGACCACCGGAACGATTAAGCCCCATTCCAGAGCCACGGCAATGCCGATGTTGATGTTCTGGTGATAATGAATCGCTTCACCTTCCATCGAAGAGTTCACCACCGGGAACTTACGCAGTGCGTGGACTGCCGCTGTCGCAATGAAGGGCATGAATGTTAGCTTTACGCCATTCCGCTGCTCGTATTTGTTCTTCTCCTTCTCGCGGAGACGGACAATACGAGTCATATCCACCTTGAAAACAGTGTGGACGTGCGGGCTAACACGTTTGGACTCCACCATGCGCTGCGCAATGATTGACCGCATCTTGGAGAGCGGAACCACGTCGCCGGGCAGCTGGGCTGGTGCTGCTGGAGCGGGAGCCGGCTTAGCTGCTGTTGCAGGCGCTGGCGTAGCCGCCGGTGCAGGTGTGGCCGGAGCCGCTGCAGCCGAGGCAGGAGCTTTTGCTGCTGGCGAAGCAATATAGCTCAGAATGTCTTCCTTAGTAATGCGGCCACCCGCACCGGTGCCGGGAACCTTGCGAAGATCGACGTTGTTCTCCTTGGCGATTCGGCGTACCAGAGGCGAAGAGCGCAAGCGTTCCGTGGTTCCGGCGCTGCCCACTTCATCTGCGGTATCATCCTCTTCCGGAGCAGACGCAGCAGGAGCAGGAGTTGCTGGTGCAGCAACAGGAGCGGCTGCACCAGCAGCGCCACCGATAACCGCAACAACGGTATTGATCTGAACTGTCGTGCCCTCGGGAACCTTGATTTCGCTGAGAACGCCAGCCGCGGGAGATGGAATCTCCGCATCGACCTTATCCGTCGAGATCTCGAATAATGGCTCGTCGCGCTCGACCTTATCTCCCGGCTTCTTCAGCCACTTGGTGATAGTGCCTTCGAAGATCGACTCGCCCATCTGCGGCATAACTACGTCCACGCCACCGGCAGAAGGCGCAGGAGCGGCTGGAGCCGGGGCCGATGCTGTTGGAGCAGCTTTGGGCGTCTCTGCCGGGGCCGCGGGAGCCGGAGCATCGGCGGCGGCACCGCTTTCGGCGATTACGGCAACAACTGTATTGATCTGGACAGTAGCCCCTTCCGAAACCTTGATTTCGCTAAGAACACCAGCCGCCGGAGACGGAATCTCCGCATCGACCTTGTCTGTCGAAATCTCGAATAATGGCTCGTCGCGCTCGACCTTATCCCCCGGCTTCTTCAGCCATTTGGTGATGGTCCCTTCAAAGATTGATTCGCCCATCTGGGGCATGATTACGTCAGTCGGCATGCATTCCCTTTCCACATTGCAAGAAACATAAACCTAAGCTGCGCAGCGGGATTATAAATCCGAACCCCTGCTGCGAGCGCACAGACTAGTATGCAACTAGCCGGCGCGCCTCACGCACAACATCCTCCACCTTTGGCATAAACGCCTTTTCCAGTGGAGGAGAGAACGGCACTGGAGCATCCATCGATGCAATACGCACAATCGGAGCATCCAGATAATCGAAAGCTTCTTCATTAATGATGGCGGCAATCTCACCTGCGATTCCGCCAGTCTTCGTATCCTCGTGCAAGACGATGACACGATTTGTTTTCTTTACAGTATCGGCGATTGCCTGTTTATCGAGCGGCAGCAACGTACGCAGATCCACGATCTCCAGTTCAATACCTTCCTGCGCCAGAATATCCGCAGCCTCCTGGGCCACATAAACCGTCGCAGCGTAGGTTATTACAGAAACATGCTTTCCTTCGCGATGAATACGGGCTTTACCGATCGGAACAACATAATCCTCTTCCGGCAGTTCCTCCTTCACGCGGCGATAGAGAAATTTGTGCTCAAAGAATAGGACCGGATTGTTATCGCGAACGGCAGCTTTGATCAATCCCTTGGCATCTCGTGCCGTCGCCGGGCATATCACCTTGAGTCCCGGGGTATGTACATAAAACATCTCCGGGTTTTGCGAATGATATGGTCCCCCGCTCACTCCACCACCTGACGGACCACGCAGGACCAGTGGCGCCGGTGCTCCCCAGCGGTAATTGGACTTGGCCAGAATCTGCACAATCTGTGAGTGTGCCGAGCTGATGAAGTCCATAAACTGAAACTCTCCGACTGGGCGTAATCCGGTCAACGAAGCTCCATAACAGGCGCTGGCAATTGCCATCTCGGAAATTGGAGTATCGACAACACGCTCCGCTCCAAAGCGATGAACGAAGCCTTCAGTTACTTTGAAAGCTCCTCCGTAAATACCAACATCCTCTCCCATGACAAACACGCGGGAGTCGCGCTCCATCTCTTCCCACAATCCTTGCCTAATTGCTTCCAAATACGTTACGGCCGCCATGCAATCTCCAAGAAAACCCTTAGATATCTGTATCTGTTACGTTTTCTATCGTTTGTGTCATCAAAGCAGGAGCCGCCTACTTATAATGCCCCGGAGCACTGGAGGTACCCAGCTTTACTTCGGCATTCGCCTGAAAGACCTTGACCTCTCCATACTTGAGAGGAATTTCGACATTGTCCTCCACATAGACGTCCGTCCCTGCATCCGAGGGATCGGGCATTGGCGAGGCTTCCGCCCTGACGCGTTCCGCTTCCATGTAACCTGCAACTTCTTCTTCGATTTTGGCGTTACCTTCTTCCGATAGCCAGCCGCGGCCGATCAGATACTGCTTCATGCGCACAAGACAATCGCGCTGCTTCCAATAATCCTTCACTGCCTGGGGAACGTAGCCAGCGGCGTCATGCATAGCATGGCCTTTCATACGCATCTGCTTGGCCTCGATCAATGAAGCCCCTTCTCCACGATAGGCGCGCTGTACGGCTTCGTACGTTGCGTCATAAACCTGATTGGCATCGGTTCCGTCGACAATCACGCCGGGAACACCATAGCCGATGGCGCGATCGGCCAGATCCTTACAGGCGAATTGCTTCTCGACCGGAGTCGAATAGGCCCAGGAGTTGTGTTCAACAAGCAGAATCAAACCCAGCCGCTGCACGGCGGCAAGGTTGAAACCTTCATAGGTCGGTCCGGTAGATTGTCCCCCGTCACCGATATAGGCCAGGCAAGCAATATTCTTGCCCTGTAGACGCGCGCCGAGTGCACAGCCGGCTACAACAGAGACCGAATCCCCAAGATGGGAGATCGGAGCAACGACGTTGTATTTTTTGTGGTCTCCATAATGAGATCCGGACTCGCGACCACGGGTAGGGGAACCAGCTTTGGCCATGTACTGCATCATCGTGTCGCCAGGTGCAAAGCCTCGCACGATCATCGATCCCTGATTGCGGATCATCGGGGCCAGCCAATCGTCTTTTCCGAGAGCATAGGCCGAGGCAATCGATGAAGCCTCCTGGCCTAGAGACAAGTAGAGTCCGCCAATCACCTTCGATTGCTTGTACATGCGCTCCAGCGCCTCTTCCATGCGCCGGTTGACGATCATGTAGCGATAGACTTCGAGAGATTGCTCGGGAGTCAGGTACTTAGACGGCCGCATAGGAGGCGGCGGTGCGGAGGTATCACCTACCACCTTGTAGTGGAGATGGCCTTCTTTCCACTCTTCTTCAATGTGAAAGGGAGGCTCCTCCAGCCGGAAGTCTGGAATACCGTGGGGGTTGAGCTTTGCAGGAGGAAGGCTATTAGCCTTTCCGTCACTCGTTGCATCTTTGGGCTTAGGGGAAGCCATATTGTTTTTACTGCCGTTCATTCCCGGCTTGTGTTTGCTCTCAGTTTTTTTGCTGGCCATCTCGGACGAATCTCCGGGGAGCTACTCTAGAGCATTTTCACTTTACAGCGAGAGCGAAAATCCTGTTCGGTATAGCCTGTCCACCTGACAGAATGGCTACCCATGTTTCGCCTTTAGTCTCTACACCGAAAGTGAAAATGCTGTGGGTTAATGAAGCTTATGCCCATTCAGTCTCCTCTTTGCCCATCAGCTTACGCAGGTTTGGGGGAACCCGAAGCGGCGTGTCCTCAGGCATTACACCAGAGGGAACAACTGGATTGATTGGCTCCTCAACGCGTTCAGGAGCTTGTTGCGGCATTTGCCCGGTTTTAGAATTCAGCAAGCTGTCGACCGACTCAACAGCCAAAACCGGTTGTCCAAATACCAGTCCAAAATGCTTTGCTACTTCATGAGCGATGCTCTCCAGGCTAGGAAGGGCTGTCTCCGCAGAAACCTCAAGCTCCAGGCTGGTTACATCACGATCTTGAATTCCGCAGGGCACAATCAGTCGAAAATCACGAAGATCCGTCGTGACGTTCAAGGCAAAGCCATGCGAAGTAATCCCTCGGGAAACATGTATCCCAATAGCAGCAATCTTCTTCTCTGCAACTGAACCGCCAGGCAATGTCCAAACGCCTGTGCGTCCTTTAACTCTCTGCGTCAGAACGCGATAGCTGCCACAAAAACGGATGAGAACTTCTTCCATCTGGCGGACAAAATCAACGGGCCCCATCCGGGGAACAAAGCTGCGCAAATCGAAGATCGGATAGCCGACCAGTTGCCCGGGACCGTGGTAAGTCACATCTCCACCCCGGTTGGTTTCGAAAACGGTGACTCCTCGCGTGGTAAGCAATTCGTCAGACGCGAGGATATTGCTGCGGTGAGCATTCCGTCCCATGGTCAGGACAGGGGGATGCTCCAATAAAAGCAGAGTATTCTCGATGCGCTCTTGATGGCGCAATTCAACCAGCTTGCTCTGCAGTTCCAGAGCCTCCGTGTAGCCGATGCGTCCGAGATAGAGGTAATTGAACATTGCAAACAAAGGCCCCGCTCTTCAGTACCGAAGAGCCGAGGCCGGAACCCTGTCAGTATCCAGGTTAAACGTTGATAGCCAGGTTCTCTACACTTCCAAAGCCGTCCAGCATAGCCTCAGCCAGCGTTGGATGCGCATGAATCGTGAACATCAGCTCCTCAACGGTAGCTTCCAGTTCGATAGCGGTAACAGATTCAGCAATCAGCTCTGTAGCCGAAGGCCCGATGATGTGTACGCCGAGGATCTCGCCATACTTCGCATCGGCAATAACCTTCACAAAACCGTCGTGAGAATCCACGATTGAGGCCTTGGAGTTCGCACTAAAGGGGAATTTGCCGACCTTGACCGTATATCCCCGCTCCTTGGCTGTGGCCTCACTCAGGCCAACACTGCCAATCTGAGGCTCAGTGTACGTGCAACCCGGGATGCGGTCGCGCAGGACAGGACGAGCATACTTGCCAGCAAGCTTTGCAGCTACCACCATGCCGCTCATCGCCCCTACGTGGGCCAACTGGGGCAGACCTGCTACTACATCGCCGATGGCGTATACGCCGGGCTCAGAGGTCTCCATCCACTCGTTAACCTTGATAAAACCACGCTCTGTTTGAACCTTGGTCTTTTCGAGATTCAGATTTTCGGTCCGGGGTGCCCGGCCTACCGCAACCAGAACCTTCTCGGCTTCCTTCTCAACAGTTTTGCCATCAGAGGCGGTGAAGGTGACCTTAACTCCATCCTTGGTCTTTTCAACCTTCTCGACCTTCGCCCCAGTATTGACATCGATACCGCGCTTCTTGAACAAGCGGGTCAGTTCTTTGCTGATATCGGCATCTTCCACGGGAACGACACGGGGCAGATATTCAACAATCGTGACCTCGGTTCCAAAGCTGCGGAAGATAGAGCCGAACTCAACGCCAACAGCGCCCGCACCGATAACGACCAAAGACTTTGGAATATCGGCCATGGCCAGAATCTCTTTGTTGGTCAGGATGCGGTCATCTGCGGTCAACCCGGGCAGCAACTTTGCATCGGAGCCGGTAGCCAGGACTACATTCTTGGCCTTGACTGTGCTCTTTTCCGAACCCTTAGTAACCTCGATCGAGTGAACCCCAGCGGCAGCCGATCCAGTCAGCTTTCCTGTCCCGGAGATTACATTGACCTTGTTCTTCTTCATCAAGAAGTCCAGGCCCTTGGTGTGCTTGGCTATGATCTGATTCTTACGAGCCAGTACCTGCTGCCAGTTCACCTTGACCTCGCCAACACCCTCGATACCATAATCCTTGGCGTGTTTCAGGTGATCCCAGATCTCCGCATTGAACAGCAGAGCCTTTGTGGGGATACAGCCTACGTGCAGGCAAGTTCCGCCTAATTTATCTTCGCGCTCGATAAGCGCTACTTTCAGACCGTACTGTCCGGCGCGGATCGCGGCTGTGTAACCAGCTGGACCACCACCGATAATTGCTACATCGAAGATCGTTTCTGACAAGGGAAGCTCCAGAAAAAATGTCGGCTCATTATGTGGGCCGTTCGAAAGATTAGTTTACTCGTCCAAAGGTTTCAGAATGCTCATACGAGCCATTCCCGTCTCACAGGATGAACCACCTCAAAGGCCTCTTTTCCAGCCTTCAAGACGCTGCCCAAACTCCGATTTCCCCTGGAAAAACCGGGGTAAATCGTAACTTCTGCTGTTCAGAGTCCGGGTACCCGAGTCCCCGAACTCTGTGGTTAAAAAATTCGTGTTTTTTGCCACGATGTGGGAAATTGTGAGGAATATCACCCCAGCACCTTGGCAGCCTCTTTGGCAAAGTAGGTCACGATAAAATCCGCGCCTGCACGCCGGATTGACAGCAAGGACTCCAACATCGTTCTCTGAGGTTCCAGCCAGCCCCGGGCAAAGGCAGCCTGCAACATCGAGTACTCGCCCGAAACCTGGTAGGCACCCATCGGAACGTCATAGCGCTCGCGTGCAGTCCGGATGACATCGAGATAAGGCATAGCGGGCTTCATCAGAATCATATCTGCCCCTTCGTCCAGATCCAGATCGATCTCACGCATGGCCTCGCGAAGGTTCGCTCCATCCATCTGGTAACTGCGCCGGTCACCAAATTGGGGAGCCGAATCAGCCGCCTCCCGGAAGGGTCCGTAGAACGCAGAAGCAAACTTTGAAGCATAGGAGAGGATCGGAATCTGCTCCAGGCCTTTATCGTCGAGTTCATCGCGGATAGCAGCTACCCGGCCATCCATCATGTCGCTTGGGGCCACAATATCTGCTCCAGCCTCGGCTAGAGAGGCTGCCGTACGAGCTAGCAGGTTCACGCTGGAATCATTCTCAATTTCGAAGGAATCACCATTCTGTTTCACGATTCCGCAATGTCCATGGGAGGTGTATTCACAGAGGCAGACATCTGCCATCAGCACCAGTTTCGAGGAAGCGGAAGATGCCTTGAGGGCACGTAGACCTTGCTGAACGATTCCGTTGTGATCGTAAGCCCCGCTCGCCTGCTCATCCTTGGTTTCCGGCAGGCCAAAGAGCAATAAGCCGCCAATTCCTAAACTGGCTGCTTCTTCGGCTTCCTTTACTGCTTCATCGACCGACAGATTGTAAACGCCGGGCATGGATCCCACTTCGCGTCGCACTCCTTCTCCGGGACAGAGAAAGAGCGGATAAATCAGTGCTCCGGGACGAAGATGTGTCTCACGAACCAGCGAGCGCATAGCTTCAGTCCTGCGAAGACGTCGCATCCGGATAACAGGAAATTCCATAGATCTCGATTCTAGTAGGTTTCCGGAAGCGACGTTTTCTGCGGAGAGGAAGTCGTTATGGGTGTGAGGTTTACCTGACTTTCAGCTGAGCCCAGTTATTCTGGGGCACCTGCTCGGGCATTTCAATACAGCAACAATCCTCTGAAGTAAGCCTATGCGGAATAGGATTTGAAGCGAGCGAAATGCTCTAAGTACCCCTGCGCGTACTTTCGTTAACGCGTAACAAGTTTGTCGTAGGCATAAGCGGAATCGCCGGGCAGCAATACCCACAGCGTATAAATGCCGAGAGCTGTCCCAAAGGGTATCTTCATCAGTGACAGAATTGCCACGATAATAGCAAGGATGCGTCCCCATCTCACGTGCATAAGCAGAGCAATTCCAGTAAGGATTTGCAATCCCGAACGTAGCAAGACAAACGCAGTCACCAAGGGGATAAACCATGGGAAGGTCATGGCAGAGAATGGCCAACCATGATGCATCGGAAATCCATGATGCCCCATTCCCCAGATGCCGGCTATAAACGGAATCGCGATGAACCAGCTAAGTACTGCAAATGAGGCATAGACAAGCCAGAGGATACCTACAGTCTGGATATGTCTCTCCACACGATCACTGGCAGCCGGAACCGGCGCAGGTGCTCCTGGAGCAACAGAATGCATTGGACGACCACAGCTGGAACAGATCGTTGCATTGGAAACATTCAGTTGACCGCATGCACTGCAATACATACCGCACCTCCGGCGAACAGCATCTTGCGAAATAACCTGCTGCTCTTCACCAATTACGCAAAGAATTATCCCTCAGTTCCATCAAATTGAATGGCCATTCTGCTTTTCAAGCAGAGTTGCTGCAAGGCCTGAAAGACCAGCATTTTCGCATTGTTGCGAGTTGTTATAACGTTTCACGTGGAACACACGATTGCGCTCTTAGCCGCATAAACACTGAGGAATCGCATCCTCCATCAAAGTTTACCGGCTATTCAGGCCTGAAATCGCCGCCAGGCTGTAACATAGCCCGAGTGGATATTGGATATTACGATGCCTAGCCCTTTACTAGAGCCTGTTCCTTTAGTGGTAAACGAAACAAGCCGGGTCGTCCTCGAATGGGACCGTCTCCTGGAGCTTGTCGCTGGATATTCTGCCTCGTCAGTTGGACGGAAATGGATCCTGGAGCTTGCTCCCTCACAGGACCGTGATTGGCTACTTAGCCAGCAGGCTCTGATTGACGAGATCTTGCTATTCCTCAATGCGCAGGTAAGCATTCCTCTTGGCGGCCTCTTTGATCCAACTTTGCTTTTGGATAAGGCTCGTATTCCTGGAGCAGCTCTGGAGGCGGAAGAGTTACGCTCAGTTCTTTTTCTGATTGACTCTGTTGCCTCCTGGCAAGGCATACTCCAAGCCCCTCCGGAACGCTTGATTGGAAAATTCCCCGCACTGACTGAATTAAGTGCATCGATGAGCGCCCTGGATGTGCGCCCGTTAGCCTCTTCTCTGCGTGAAAAGATCCTTCCGGATGGCAGCCTGGCCGACGATGCGTCACCGGAGCTCAAACGAATCAGGCGGGAGCAGGAACGGCAGCAGCGGTTGATAGAAGAAAGCCTGAGAGCAACGCTGCGCCGACTCTCCGAAGGCGGCAGCACCCAGGAAGACTTGATTACGATTCGCGGAGAGCGCTTCGTTATCCCTATCAAGTCGGAGCTGAAACGTAGGATCCAGGGTGTCGTTCATGGAGCCAGCTCCAGTGGACAAACTGTCTATGTCGAGCCGTTGGAGACTATCGAGCAAAATAATGAGCTGGTTCGTTTACTCGATGAGGAGCAAACAGAGATCCACCGTATCTTTATGGCCATGACGCGGCAAATAGCCGGTTACGGCGACACAATCCGCGCTGGAGCAGCAGTGCTGGCGCAAATAGATACCTTTGTCGCACGAGCCCGATTTGGCCGTGATTTCCAGTGTGTGCGTCCTTCTCTCACCGAGGAATCGGCACCGGAACTCTTATTGGAAAAGGCTCGGCATCCCTTGCTGGAAAAGCGCTTACGAGCTTCCGGGGGGAGTGTTGTTCCCCTCACGCTGGCTCTTCAAAGTGATGCTCGCCAGTTAATCATCAGTGGGCCCAACACGGGCGGTAAAACAGTCTCGTTGAAGACTACGGCACTGCTCGCCATGATGGCTCAATCCGGTTTGCCTGTACCGGCAGATGCTGCTACTTTCCCGATCTTTACTGCATTTCTTGCAGATATCGGAGATGCGCAGTCAATCGAGCAGAATCTTTCTACCTTCTCCGCGCACATTCTGAATCTGGATCGCATCTCGCATTTAGCCGGAGAGAACACTCTGGTCTTACTCGATGAGCTAGGTTCGGCCACAGACCCGGAGGAAGGATCGGCATTAGCTGTTGCTATTGCCGAGTACTTCCTCGATAAGCGCTCCTGGTGCCTGATCTCGACTCACCATACCTCGCTGAAGGTCTATGCTGCCAAAGCTACCGGGGTACTAAATGCCGCCGTCACGGTCGACGAACGCACGCTTGTGCCTACCTACGAGCTTCGTATGGGAGTGCCGGGAACTTCTGCAGGAATCAATACCGCAGAGCGGCTTGGGCTTAACCAGGCAATCGTACGGGAAGCTCGTTCCAGACTCAGCTCCCAAGTAGAGGACATAGCCAGCTTTCTTGACCAGCTGCACCGGCAACTGGAAGCACTCGACGAGGATCGTCGCAAAACGCAGCAGCGCGAAATCGAACTCTCACGAGAAAAAGCCCGCCTGGAACGTGAAGGTCTGGCCGAGATGAAAACCAAGACTCGTGAGCTGGAACAGAAGCTTACTTCTCTCTTGAAAGACTTTGAATATCAGGCCAGAGAAACTGTTCGTGTAATCGAAGATCGAGCCGCACAGCAGAAGCTCTCCAAAGAAGCAGAACGACGTATTTCCAGGCTTAGGAGAGAATTCAGCGAGCAGTTCAACTCCGCAGTTGTTGCACATCGAACCGGGGCCGACCAGGGCGATGTAAATGCACAACCTCACATCGTTCGTCATGTGAGTGTTGGTGACACGGTAAAGCTCCGCTCGTTTGGTAAGACCGGGGTTGTACAACGGGAAATCGACGATAAGTTTTTCGAAGTCGCTGTTGGGCCGATGAAGATGCGCATCTCTCGCGATGACATTGCCGAAGTAGTTCGTTCTGCCCAAGCCACCGCTACGTCGCAGAGTCCCCTTGCGGCAGCAAGAGGAAAGGGCGTATCGATTCAGTCCGACGCAGATGAGGACATGCGTTCCGAGTTGAACGTAATTGGGCGAACCGTCGACGAAGCAACCGACGAGCTACAAAAATTCCTCGATCGGGCGTTTTTAGCAGGACTGCCCAGAATTCGAATCGTGCACGGGAGCGGAATGGGAATCTTAAGACGAGAGCTGCGGAACTTTCTGAGAAACCACCCGCAGGTAGCAACCGTGACGGAACCGCCGCAGCAGGAAGGCGGCGCGGGGGTTACTGTTGCCGAATTGAAGTTGTAAAAGAACAGCTTGCCCGTTATCTCATTCTTCCGGCCAACCTCAGGCCGGAAGAATGAGACACTCCCGGGCGTAACACTTTCCAGTGAAGCTAGAGCATTTCTCGCGCAGATAGGCACCGAAGCACAAAAGCTTTGGCAGCTTTCCTCCAAAGAAAGCTGCACTTCACCACTCTTGGCGAGAGTATCCTATGCGGGAATTACTCTCTAGTCCTCCTCGAGATCTCCCATCTGTAGAGACAAGTAGCGCTCGTAGCCCACTTCTTCGATCTGGTGCAGTTGCGCCTCCAGCCAATCGACGTGCTCTTCTTCGTCCTTCAGCAGCTTGACTAGAAGATCGCGAGAGCCATTGTCTTTCTCGGCAGTAGCTGTAGCGACGGCATCGTTGTACTGCTTTACGGCAGCCAACTCCAGCTGCAAATCAGACTCCAACAGCTGCTTCACATTCTTGCCGATGGTAAGACTCATGGGGTCCATCTCAGGAATTCCATCCAGGAAGAGTATGCGTTCCATAAGAGACTCGGCATGCTTCATCTCTCCGATGGATTGCTTCTTGATGAACTCCGCGAGCCTCTTGTAACCCCAGTTCTCACACATTTCGGCATGCAGGAAATATTGGTTAATCGCAGTAAGCTCTTCGCGAAGAGCTTTTCCCAATTCAGCGAGGACTTTTTGGTTTCCCTTCATGCTGGCAAGTTATTTCAGTAATGGCAAAACTGCAACTGGAATTCGATCATCCATGTGAAAAGAGTCACTGGTTTCGAAGTTGCATCGGTGCTAGGATCACCTGTCATTTGGAGGTGCGAGATGGTCCGGTTCATCACTGTAGAACGGGAATATGGCAGCCGGGGTGGCGAGTTTGCTCATTATCTGTCACAAAAACTGGGATGGAAGCTCATGGACCATTGCCTGATCGAGGAGATCGCCAAGCAGGAAAAGATCCCCGAATCGATAGCTGAGAAGTGCGACGAACGCCTGGATCCTTGGTATTACCGCTTCGGTAAAACCTTCTGGCATGGCAGTCTTGAACGTCTTCCCGCTCTCCCGGAAACGCAAGTAGTTGATAGTGAACGCATTGCGGAGATCATCAATCGAAAATTGAAGTCTGTCGCAGAAACGGGTCACTGCGTGATCGTCGGACGGGGATCGACTTGCGCACTCGGTACAACTCCGGGCGGCTTCCATGTCTTTGTCTATGCCTCTCTGAATCGTAAAAAACGCTGGTTTGAGCAGGCCTTTCCGCAACATGCCAAAATCGCGGAACAGGAACTTGCAGCAACCGATAAACGTCGCTCTTCTTACGTCCGGCGCTTCTATCAACAGGATTGGGCCGATCGCAGACTATATAACCTGATGATCAATTCGTGCGTCGGATTTGACGCAATGGTAGATGCGACAATTGCTGCGGCTGGTCTAAAGAATGAGGTGAGGGCGGAAAATCCAACGGTTTCGGTTTAGTCGGATTCGAGAGGAGTACCCGCTCCTGCCTGGGAGCGGGTACCTGAACTTATTCCCTACTTTGCTATAGGGACCTGAATTTCAGTGACATAGGACTCGTCGTCGATGCGCACCGGCTGCGAGGATTTCGGATAGAGTTCGCGCGCTGGTCCACATATCCGATAGCCATTTCCACCTACCCAACGAAGCAGTTCATCATAGGCCTGTGATAGCCGATTGTAGGCTCCATTGTGTATCAGGCTGGCTACGGTCACAGCTGGCAATTGATAGACCTTTGCCCGACCCTTCGCTGGAATGGCTTCTTTCAGATAGAAGCCAGCTTCGGCATCCACATCGCTCTCCTTGTAGCCCTCATCGTGCCAGAGAGCTACGGGAAGATTCCCCCCGCATGCGGCTCCTAGTATAGAAAACAGCTCGCCATAGAGCATTCCTACTGAGGAATAAGAAGGAATCACATCTTGAATGGAGGCAATCCATTGAGCAGGTATTTCCTTGATAACAACGTCCTTGGGCATCATCTTCTCCTTTTCGATGAGGCTCAATCGGTCCCGCACTCTCGCTAAACGAGCTTGCTCTTCTCTCACCCTCTCTTCCTGCTCTGCCGCACGCAATAGAAACATTCCCTTCAACTCATCGAGATTCAGGTCCTTCTCCAGCATCTTTGCAATCTGCTCGAGAGGGAAGCCCATATCTTTCAGTACGAGAATGCGGTGAAGTCGCGGTAACAGTGTGACGGAATAATAGCGGTAACCCGTCTCATGGTCGGCAAACGATGGCTGCAAAAGCCCCATTTCGTCGTAGTAACGAAGTGTCTTTACCGTGACCCGAGCAAGGGTAGAAAAATCGCCGATCTTGAGCATGTCTTCTTTCTCAAGCCTCCAGTTAGGGGAGAGTCAAGCAGGTATTTTCTATTCCGAAATTAGACATCAAGGCTGCCAGTCCTGATACTTCCGGGTTCCCCAGGCTGGCCGGTAGCAAAGATATTTCTTGGGATGGCTTGCGCTACGCAGAATATCTACTTCGATCAGGCCCAGATGGCGGGCCTCATCGATATGTTTGGTCGAATATTCTGTCTCTTCGTGTCTTGGGCTCTCCGGATCCTGGAAAAGAACCGATCCTGCGGCATCTACGAGCAGAAACCCTCGGGGTAATTCATCGACCATGTCCCTGGTCTCTTCCTCAAAACTTCTATCTCCGAACATTGCAATTCTCTTCCTTACTTAAATCGCACATCTCAGTCGCCGAACTTATCCACGGAGAGATTCTCCCGCCGCAACGGCTCTTTCCAATACCGGCCGCCACTCTGGCTCTACCAGCAATCCAAAGATATCGATTAACGCTTGCTCTAGTTGCTCCACGGAGAGGAAGTCGCGTTGGACCTCGCCTTTGCAAGGGCGGATTGTAAGCCGGTTCTCTAGCAGAGCCGCGCGATATTCTGGCGTGGTACACGACACCATCAGACTTTTCCGGAAATTCGACGCAGGATAGGTGGAGGTAAACCAGCTGGCCAACTCATAATCGACAAGAAACTGAGGCTCCAGAGAGATCTGATACACCGGGGCCCAGCTCTCTTCCAACTCCGCCTGGAGAATGAGTTGCCCATCCTTGTGAATCAGGCGGTAGTTGTCATGTGGCGTTTTCTGTGACTCTTCTGTTCCTATACGAAGCGGCGCTGTAGGCACAATCGAACCAAAGCCCACATCGACAAGCCAAGCTTCTCCTTCCAGGGTTACTCGCAAAACCATGTGGGTACGTGGTCTCGGCAGATTCTCCGGAGGCACTAGCCAGACAACCCGGCCAATAAGCCCTTCGACTTCAAAGCCTAAAGCTGTCAGAACATTTTTAAAGAGATTGTTCTGTTCGAAACAATAGCCACCTCTTTGACGCCGGATAAGCTTCTCCTCAAGAGCCTCCGGAGACAGACGTATCTCTCGTCCTAACAGCACGTCAATCGCTTCGAAAGGAATCTTTGAAGGATGAAGAGATTGAAGAGCTTGCAAGGTCTCAAGATTTGGCTCCCGCGAACCGCGGTAACCGATGCGTGCGAAATAGGCGTCCAGATCAATCATCGTTTACATCAACTTTCAACCAGCCTCGATAACTGCGACCAAGGCTCTCCCGCTTCAAGCAATACGCGCCGGGATCATCCATAGTTGTAAATCATTCTTTCAGTTGCGAACTCAATGTATGGTATCGAAATGAGCTTGATCAATTTGCCAACTGCCAGAGCCGTTCTTGTATATGGCACTTTATGTGCCATGTTGCCTTTGTGCCTGCCCATGGCGGCACAATCCGACAAAGACAAGCCAGCCGCAACGGAAAAGACCGATAAACCTGCCGATAAGTCGACTGCCTTACCACCCCTGCCGGCCGATGTACATACACAACAGAGTATTCAGCTCGATGGGAAACAACTGCGTTATACCGTGACCGTTGGAACTTTGCCGGTACGCGACAAGGAAGGCAAAGAGGCCGGACGAGTTGTCTTTACTGCCTACACAGTTGAGGGAAATAATCGTCCCGTTACCTTCGCGCTCAATGGAGGACCTGGAGCTTCTTCGGTCTATCTGAACCTGGGAGCGATTGGTCCAAAGCATTTAAAAGTTGGCAACGAGGGAGACAGCCCCTCCGATCCGGCGACACTCACAGATAATCCCTCCACCTGGCTCGATTTTACCGATCTGGTCTTTATCGACCCCGTGGGCACTGGTTTCAGCCGCGCTACGGTTCCGGAAGCAGAGGCTAAGAAGCTTTTCTATAGCACTGTTCCCGATATCGAATACCTCTCGCGCGTGATCTATGACTGGCTACTCAAGAATGACCGGCTCGCCTCCAGGAAGTATCTGGTTGGCGAGAGTTATGGCGGTTTTCGCGGACCACGAATCACACATTATCTCCAGTCACAACTTGGCGTAGCACTGAACGGAGTTGTCCTGGTCTCGCCGTACCTGAATCCCACCATCGGAGACAACGGAGACCTCTCCCCCATCCCATGGATGGTGACTTTACCTTCCATCGCCGCGGCACATCTGGAGCGGGAAAACAAGCTCACCCCACAGGCGATGTCCGAAGTCATCTCCTACACACTGGGAGAATATGCAACGGACATATTCAAAGGCAGGCGCGATTCGGAAGCCACACAGCGAATTGTCAAACGGGTAACAGAGATGACCGGCCTTGAGCCGGAGTTTGTAAAGCGCTCCGGCGGACGCCTGGAGACTGGTGCCTATCTACGAGAGGTCTTTCGCTCGCAAGGAAAGATAGGATCGGTCTACGACTCCAATGTAACCGGATTCGATCCTTTTCCCTATTCTCCCGATCAGCGCTCAAACGATCCGATCCTTGAAGGCATCGTTGCACCTACCACCACCGCCATGGTCAATTTCATGACAAGCACGTTAGGCTGGAAGGTAGATGCCCGATACAGCGCGCTCTCATACGAAGTCAACCGTCTTTGGGACAGAGACGATGCACTTCGTCAAGGCTCTGTCGAAGACTTGCGTCAGGCAGTAGCAGCCGATCCAAAGTTGCGTGTTCTCATTGTTCACGGCTGGAACGATCTCTCTTGCCCCTTTATGGGATCGATCCTTACGGTGGATCAGATGCCAATCATGGGTGACGCTTCCCGGGTGTCTGTAAAAGAATACCCAGGTGGTCACATGTTCTATACGCGCCAGTCAAGTGGATTAGATCTGCGAAAAGACGTAATGGAGATGTATAGCCGTCACTGACACGTCAATATCGGTAGTCGGACAGGGCGCTGCAATTAAGCAACCTCCGATTACCGGTAGATCACCCACTCAGCAGGGTCTATCAGGCCAGATGGCAAAAGTGGTTCAGGCTTAATCGTTATGTTGGTCTTGGTGATCTTGGGGGTTATGCCTTCAAGATCACCGATCAACCGGTTATGCCATAAGTTGCTGACAGAGATAACCAGCTTGTTTTCTCCTCTCTGAAGTCCGCCATTTACGCAAGTTTCATATGGTTCGGCCCAGATCGTAGGAAGCTTCTTTTCGTTCAGTCTGACTTCGGCAATCTCCCTCACGCTGCCAAAGCGCAAGCATGCTTTCTCTCCAGGATACAGTTCTGGCGCTTGCACGACAGCCGAATAGGTCGCAGTTCCAGAGAAATATTTCATACGGGGTTGTTCCCAGCTGCTCCAACTAGTCAGAGTCTCGACGGGGACCACGGCGGCTGGAATTCCCTTCTCTTCGGGAAAATGTACCTGCCACTTACCGGAGAGTTTCACCTGCTCTCTCCGCACCTGTTGTTGTTCTTTTGCAGCTGTAAATGTGGCATTTGGAGCAAAGGTAACAATGAGTGAACCGTGTGCTGGTATCGACAGCTTTAGCTCAGTTCTTCCAACAGACTGATGTCTTGTATCGGCTGCTTTATTGATTTCCCCTGTAACCGCATCCCAAAGATCAACCTCACCTTCTGCACGGAAGCTGGCCGAGAACTGAACTGGAACATTATTTGCATTACGCAGAAAGTAAATCTCACTTTTGCCTATTCTACGGTGAATGTAGTCGATACCTTCCGTGCTGGAAGCATTGAGACGAGTCTTGATATCGGTGCTCGATATCGCAAGATCGGGAGCGATACCAAGTACCTTGAGTGCATCCTGACCCTTTTGCGAGCACACCACAGTTCCTTTGCCAAAAGGATGAGAAGTTCCTGGAATGCAGCTTTGCCAGATTTCTTCTACGAGTGCATCAAACTGCATAGTCTCGTCATTTGTAGCGACTCCTGTAACCGATGTAGGCGGGAGAGAAGCTACCGTTCCTCCAGCCTCCAGATAACGCTTCACAAGCTTCAAAACTGAGAGAGAGACACGTTGTGTCTTCGGTAGTACAAGGACCTTCCAGCGAGCCCCTCCTGGGCCTGCTAGCTCTCGGCCTTCGATACGAATTGTACGAAGCAGCGCATCCTGATTGGTAACGTCGTAGTCATAGCCTGGCAGGACGCCTGCCGGATCGTCTTTCTTTAGGCGCACAAAGTTGGGAACGTGGTCCCCGTAATAATAGAGAACATCGTTTACCGGTATACCGTTTTGCATTACATACTGAACGCGATTGAGATAGTCAAAGAAAGCGCCACCGGCATTCCACCAAGTCACCTTAGGATTCAGATAGGTACCTGCAAAGTATTCCTGCCCGGGAATCCCTGCCGAGGTCGGGCTTGAGGTAAAGGTATGCCATACAAGCCGGTTCATCCCTTCGGTAATGGCCATATCAAAGGCAGGCTTTAGATCTGTTGCAAGCGACTCCGACCAATGCGGTCCCATCGAGGTCTCTCCCTCTTGAGCGACAAAGCGCTGGCCGTAAATGTTGGCGGCACTGGCAGCTTCTTTGGTGAAGAAGCGCTCGTTATCAAGAATGCGATGAGTATTGGGAGCCCAGAATTCTGTTTGCGGGACGGCGGAATAGCGAAAGGTTTCGAGTGCGTCGATCGGTGCTCCATGTGGACCACCGCTTTCCGCCTGTAGGCCAAGACCATGTTGCTTTGCCTTCTCGGCAAGAACATCGTAATGTTCCGTCTCCAAAAGATCGGCAACTGTTCTTCTCAAGTCGGTAAGAAATCGAGTGCTGCTCTCACGATCCTGCAAAATACGCCCGGCAACGACGGGTAGATAGCGAACAGGATCATAACCACGTAACGCTGTGAAGCGAGTACGGAAATCGTCGGTCCAGTTGGTGCCCTGCAATTCCCAGCTATCTGTTGCAAGATACTTCAAACAACGATAGGGCTTTGCTTCCTGAAGTAGGGGCTCAACGACTCGATCCCAATAAGACTCGAGGGCCTTACGGTTCATATGATCGATAGCTAATCCCTGCCATTCTCCACTCGAGGTGGAAACGACTGCGCCGGAGTCTGTATAGCCGACACGGAGAATCTCCCACTCTCCTTGCGGCAGATCGAGGTGTATCTCGCCATTCGCTTGCAGAGAGGAAGTTACATCCCTGACCTCCGAAAGCAGAGAATCGGCAAAGCCAGGATCCGAGGCGAATTGGGTTTTCACTCCCGAATCCAGCATGGCGGAGGAATCCGGCATGCTGAAGCCCGTTTCTAGAGCGGAGGAACGAAACATCAGAGTTAACTGCCCTTTTTGCTCCGGACGACTTAAGAGAATGAATTGATCTCCTTGTTTGTCATCAGGCTGCTCGGCCAATTGCTTTCCGTGGTGTAGAGGATAGGCGAGTACCGCGATATCGCGATAGAAGCCATTCTTTGAACGCGGTTGTTCGAGAACCAGGGAGATTTTCCCTCCGGCGTGAATAGTCCGGCTGTAGGTAAATATCTTGGAAGCCTCTTCGGGCTTAACGAAGGGACCACCCAGATTCCAGCCACTATTAATGTTGAGGGTAATCTCCAGGCCAAGGCGATCGGCTACCAGCAGCGCATGTTTGTATAGTTCTATCCAGGCAGGTGAGGCAAAGGTTGGGCCGGCCTGTACTTGAGTATTTCCTTCCTGTCCGGAGCCATCACCGTCGACAAGCAAGGCACCGCCAAACCCCTTCGCCTTCATCTCTTCCAAATCATGCGTAATAGTTTCTTTATCGGTATGTCCGTTGAGCCACCACCAGTAACAGCGCAGTTTTGCCTGCGGCGGGGGATTCTTAAATCCAGCTCGGAGCTCGGAAAGGGTCGGTGTTATAACCCTGGCCTGACAATGCGCATAATGTACCGGACTCAAAAGGAACAGCTGTAAAAGAAGGGGGAGACTAAGAGCAGAGGAACGAATGCGCATGTTTCTTCCTAATCTAGAGGCCTGCCGGTAGGTCTATAGATAAAATTTCAATAAAGAACAAAGGATACAAGAAGAGCCCGTAAATGTAACCTGCATCCTACAAGGCCATTACGGGCTCTTCGGTTGATTAGAAGTTAATACGCGCGGTTAACTGGCCATAACGCGGATCGTTTGCCTGCGTATAATACGGAACTCCGCTTACCTTGGTAACAGGTACTGAGCCAAAGGTGGACGAACCTATCGAGGTATTGGGAGTGCCAAAATTCGGCGTGTTGAATACGTTAAAGAACTCGCCACGGATTTCGAAGCTGGTTCCTTCTCTTAGCTGAAACCGCTTAAACATCGAGAGGTCTACAAGAGGATGTATCCTCTGGCGAACATTGATGTATTTGCTGTTGTGCTGCGTTGTATATGCCAATCTCTGCCGGTAGGCCGGGGTTGATGATAACGAATCGCAGGCCGGAGCAGATGCTGTCGAAAGGACATTCACACCGCTAGTGTTCTGATAACAGGTATTGATGTAGCGACCATAAGTCGGGTCCTTCTGACTTGGATCACCAATAATGTCGACATTATCTGGTGCACTGATTAGATTGCCATTCTGGGCGCGCATGACTCCGTTTAATTGCCATCCGCCCAGGATGAGACGCTGATAATAAGCATGCTTACCAAAACTCGGCAATTGAAGTGAGCCAAAGATATTGGCAGCAATGGTTGCATTGGGGTCCTGGACCGAGGCCAGCTTCGTATCGAACTCGTTGAGGAAGCTGTTATGCAGCATGGTCTTTGACCAGGTGAAGTTTCCCTGCAAAGAGAAGTGATTTTTCATCGGCCGTTGTATCTGAATCTGCAACGAGTTGTACGGAGCACTTCCAATGGAAGAGTACTTCTCATTTACTTTTCCGAACTCGGGATAGGGCCTCAGGAGAAGGTTTCTGGCAATCGTTGCTCCGTTCAGCGATGTTGTCGTGGTAAATTTCCCCGCCATGGGATTGGCTACAGCAGAGTTCAGATAAGTCACCTCTGCAGATCCCTGATCGTAGTACTGCTTCGGCAGGTAATTGATATTGTGATCCACTTCCAGGCGCGTAGGACGAGTACCGACATACGCAAACTGGACAACAAAGTTGCCTGGAATCTGCTGCTGCACACTAAGGGAGTACTGGGTGCTCTTTGGCATAACATGATTCTGGTCGGCAAAATCGATGTCCTGCCCAAGAGCCGTGGACAAGCCTAGTGAACTTCCCGATGGCAATTGCACTCCGCTCGGGAAAGGATTTGTAAGCGAGTAGAGCGGAGCACTGGTGTTGTAGTTGTTGTAGCTGGTGGTCTGAGTAAAGCCAGTGCCAATGGGCGATTCCAGAGTGTTGAAGTAGATCACTCCAAATCCGGCATGGACCACTGTTTTGGGTGTTGCCTGGTAGGCAAAACCAATTCTGGGCTGCCAGTTATTCAAATCGCGAGGATAGGGGAAACGATTTTTGTCGCTTGTGAATAGCAGTCCTCCGTTTAGAGTCAAACCTGCAACAGACGCTTGCATTGGATTCTGGCAGTTAGTGCAGAAGCCGGTAACCATCTTGTTATAGCGTTCGGTAAAAGGCGACTCATAATCCCAGCGAACACCCAGGTTCAACGTAAGTTTGGGACTGAAACGCCAGTCGTCCTGAACAAAGGGTGCCATGTAGATCTGTTGAAGCGCATAGGCTGCCTGAATTTTGTAGCTCGTCGATGAGTGGTATCCAAGCAGCAAGGATGCGATGGGATCGCCGGAGCTTGCATCGGCTCCAATGTTTGTGTTGACTGAGTTCTTTTGCGTAAAGCGGCGATCGAACTTCAGATCTCCAAAACCGCTCTGCGGATTCTGAACGGCATACCGGATCAGGTTTGCTTCAAATCCAAAACGAACAGTGTGGTTGGCCCAGGTTTTCGTCAGAATTTCCGAGAGAGAAGCCGTTACATTCGAACTGACTTGTCCGCCCGCACCTGCTGCCAAGCTCGCATAAGAATCGCTATTCGATACCCCGGGGAACGAGAGATATGGATAGCTATTGTTGGTCATATTAATGCTACTCAAATCAAAGTTTGAGTTACCTGGATAGCGAAGGCCAAATGGGTGATAGAGGATACCAAAGCGTGAATCGAGCACCATGCTTGACGAGAACTGATGCACATCGTCAATGCTGCCTCCACGGTTATTGCGATAGACGTTATAACCGTAGCCTCCAGGCCCTATTCCCTTAGGAAATCCCTGCATCGGATAGTTCTGTGTCAGGCCGGAACGGAAGAAGATCGCGCTCAGCCGGTTGTTCGCTCCGATTGCATGATCGACGCGGAAGATGAAGGAAGGATAAGTACTCGGATAGGAAGTCTGCGTCGAGATATAGTTGCTCCCCGTAAGGGAGGCCCCTGAGACATTCGGCTCCGGAAGATACTTAATGAGTGCGGCACCTGTCGGGTTGATCGCTGAGGCGATATTGTTGTTTGGATAGTAGACAGTGCGATTGTTGTTCGCATCAAGCGGCGAGTTCGGATTGTAAAGCTGAATACCGGAAGTACAGAAACCCTGCGCATTAAAGGTATTGCAGAGCGCCGAGAAATCGCCGGCTCTTTCAGCCGTGGTTGGAACACGGGAAGAGTAATTGATTGCGGTATGGGAAGCATAGCGCTCGAAAGACGCCATGAAGAAGGTCTTGTCGCGACCGTTATAGATTTTCGGTACATAGACGGGGCCGCTCAAGACAAATCCGGTTTGGCTCAGCTGATCATTGTTCCTGGGAGTCCGGGCTGACGCAATCTTCGAGTCCTGATTCGGAACTTTCTCTGAGGTATTGGCATTGAGATAGGTATTTTGGAAGGCGTAATACACGGCACCATGAAGGTGGTTCGTTCCGTTACGGACAACGGTATTGGTGATGGTTCCATTGCCATGCCCAATCTGGGCATCATAGATGGAAGTCTGAACCTTGACCTCCTCGACCGCTTCCGGTGAGGGGACAAAGCCCGTATAGCTTGCGCCGGAAAGACGCTCTGCCGGATCGTCCGGAATACCGTTTAGAAGAAGTCTGTTATGGCCTCCGTTACCTTCTGAGGTGATCTGCACGGCAACACCGCTGAACGGGTTGGTGAATTGGCTGGATTTGCCCTGGAAGTAGCCGCCTGATCCGGTATTGATGACTCCGGCTGCCAGCGTGGCCATCACGAAGGGATTGCGCCCCATATTCGGGAGGTCAGTCACCTCTTTGGCGCTAAGCGTCGTTGCAATGTTGGCCGAACCCGTGTCGAGGAGCGGGTTGTCTGCCGAAACGACGACACTCTCGGTGGCTCCTCCAATACGAAGAGAAAAGTCGATTGTCTGGGTCGCACCGGCTGTGATCACGACATTGGTATGCGTATCGGTTCCGAACTTGTCGGCGCTTGCCGTAACGGTATAGGTACCGGGATTGAGAGCCGGGAAGCTATAGGCTCCGGCAGAATTCGTCTTGCTGATGCTCTTGAAGTGAGTGGACAGCTCTTCGACGGTAACGGTTGCGTCCGGAATCAGAGCACCGCTTCCATCCGATACCGCACCCTGAATGGAACCAAGGAAGCGCTGGGCATGGCCTGAGACGCAGCAAAGCGCAAATGTGAATTGAATGAGGAAAAGTGTGACTAGCCACCTTTTCCTTGATGTATACGAGTTCATCATGCCTCCGTAAAAAGACTCCAGAGGAGTCGCTGGAAAACGCCCAATGGTCATGGTTGGGAGAAGAGGAGGACAAGTGAATTTACCGGAAGGTAACCTTGAGTCCTAGCGGTTAAGAGTGATGATTAGCTGTTTAATATCAATGATTTGCAATTGGTTCGCCTAGCGGCGTTTTTCGAGGTTAAGAGGGGCGCTTTTCCCACTTTTGGAAGAAGTTTTGAAATTCCAACTCGCTGCTCGATGATGCTAGACTTCCCAACAGGCTAAGCTCGAACAGTAAATGATTTCAAAGGTGGACAATATGGAGTCCTCTCTTCCATCGCCGGTAGAGGTACCGAGCGCGGAAGAATGCCTTGCGCTTATCGAAAGAGTGGCTGCGAGTTCGCACTTCAGTAAATCGACTCGTCTGCGCGACTTTTTGCGATATGTGGGGCGCGAATCATTGAAGTCCGGAACAATTGAAATTCACGAGCAGGAAATTGGCATCAAGGTCTTTGGACGCCCCAAGACCTACGACAGAAGCCAGGACAATATTGTTCGCGTAAATGCGACCGAACTGCGGAAGCGAATAGAAGCTTACTTCGCATTGGAAGGTGCGGACGAAGCATTAGTGTTTTCTATTCCACGCGGAAGCTATCGTGTTTTGTTCCAGCGGCGGCTAAAAGTTGGTACTCCTGAAGTAGAGCCGGAACAACGTACCTATTCCGAGCCACCGGCGATGACCTTGCAGGAAAGTGTTCCTGCAGCAGCATCGCCACAAAAGAACCGGCTATTGGTGTTTTTCTGGGCCGTAACCGGCTTGTCTGTCCTCCTGATGATCACCTGCCTGGTTCTGTTAAACCAGAACAGCCGTCTGCGCAAAGCTGGCAATGTCAACACATTGATAAACCGCCCCACCGTCGCCGCATTCTGGTCAGCCGTAGGTGGCACCTCGCGAGAAATCGACATCGTTCTGCCCGACGCCTCTGTCAGCTTGGCAGAGGAGATGACGGGCAAGCGTATAAGCCTGAGTCAGTACCTGGACCGCAACTTTATCGCTCCCTTTGAAAGTCCGAATATGAACCAGGATCGGATCAGTGATCTCCATACCGTGTTTACGCACAATTTGGTGACACTCGGGGATTTTCATGCGGCCCAGCAGATTCTCAATCTTCCGCCGATTAATCCCACAACCCGATTGCTGCTGGCAAGGTTCTTTGAAGCCGAATCCGTTAAGCGGAATAGCGTAGTCCTGCTGGGAGGGAAGAAGGCCAATCCCTGGGTCGGGCTCTTCGATGAGAAGCTGAACTTTAGTCTGGACTACGACAGCGCACATAATCAGGTCTATGTTGCCAATCGCCATCCGAAGGATGAAGAAGAGCCCATCTATAAGGCGGTTATGGACAAGAATGCTCTAGTGGGCTACAGCGTGGTCGATTTTCTGCCCACCCCGAGCAATACGGGAAGCGTCATCATCCTCGCTGGGACAGATTCCGATGCCACAAGCGCAGCGGCTGAGTTCTTGACATCGGAGGATGGACTACAGGGCCTGCTGAAAAAGCTGCATACATCGACCTTTCCTCATTTCGAAGTCCTATTGAAGACATCACGCTTAAATGGCACATCCTTTAACGCCGAGATCGTAACCTATCGGGTGTATTCCAGCTAAGGCAGCTGAAGAACCTTCTCTATCCTGGGCTGGAAACAAAGCTATTCCCAACAGGTTCGCTGAACAGTTCACAGCATAGCTCCGGACCACGCTTCATACTCATCTCTATCGACAGCCCACGTCCAATTTTTCCGTGATACTTCCTGAAATTGGCAGATGTCCAGATCCATCCATAATCGCTAACACACACGTTCCATCGGAATTGTAAGAAGCTGTGCCAGCTTATTCAGTTTTGCTGCCAGATTTCCCACCCCGATGGCGCAGTGATGTGCAGGCCCCTGTGCATTCCATGCTTCCACGAAGGCACGAGCCCCAATGGAAAAATGGTAATGACTGTTGGTGTTGCCTATACGCAGTACCTCGCCGGGAACACTCGCTCCCTCCGCCACCACCAGCTTGAAACCGTGCCTAGCATCTTCCACGACGGAGAGTAAAGTCACCGGACCATGCTTCACACTCATCTCTACTGATAATCCACGTCCAATTTTTCCGTGATACTCCCGAAGCGGGCGCATCTTGGTTTTGCTCTCTGCGATCGCCAGATGCCCCGGTCCATCATGCCCCATGAGCACGTGATCCAGTACCAGATCCAAGGCATAAAATTCAGAGAACGATCCTCCTGCCCCCAGAGAATCCATTATCTTCATCGCGAGTACATTCTTAACCTCGTACTCACCCGCCACTGGAATGCCACGGGCGGTCAACAAGGACGCACCAGGAATGATCGAACTGATTGTATTTTCATTCTGCGGTACGCCAACCCCCATTGCGTAATAGGCAAGCGACTGCAGCTCGTGAGTGGTGATGAAACGATCCAGAGCAACCGACGTACAGGCTGCTTGTGTCAATTCCTCCTGCCCGCAATCTTGCTGTATATCAAAGTGATTTTGGAAGTCTTCCACCCGCCAGGTAATTTCCTGTTCCGTTACACCTGCGCACAACCCACTAAGCTCGTCTATCTCGAGATGCTCAATGTGACTGCCAAAGGTAATGGAAACTTGGGTGAGATCGGTCATGATATCGAGCATGCCGCTGTAATAGTGTCCCAGTAATCCCAGTCGATTATCGGCAAGTACCTTCTTGACACGAGCAGCAGAGACCCAATCCTCGATTTCTGCCCATGTCGCTTCTTCCCCAAGCACTCCCGTTACCTGATGAAAGGGCAACCCGGCGCGCGAAAACAGATTTGCAAGTTCAGGCACTGAGCAGGCCGAACAATAGGCCAACCATTCACCAGTCATCGCTGTTCGATCAGGCAATCGGTTAAATCTCACGTAATCGATTGCTGCCTCTGGTTGTAGGTTAAGCACGAGTACGGGCACCTTCGCGCGTTGTAGCATCGGCAGCACAGTGCTGGAGAGCGCATAGGTCGTTACGTAGACGAGCAGCAGATCTACACCAGCAATTCGGCAAACCTCCCCAGCCTTCCGGCCACGCTGTGCCGTGTCTACCATACCCAGTTCCACGACATGCGTTCCGGTCTTTTTTAGACGCTCCGCTACTTGGCGGACATAACTCTCCAGCCGTGAGCGTAGTCCTTCGAACTGAGACCAATAGGCCTCCAGCCCGATACCGCATAAGCCTACGTGCAATCCACTATCTGCCATTGACTTCCCTTTTGAGATATCTTCGTAAGCCAACATCAATCGAGATGGAACACTTCGGTCAACGGAGCGAGACTGTCATCTACACTGCCATTTTGTACTTCTTCAAAGTATGTCGCCATTTCATGCTGCCATCGAGTGTTAACCGGATGCTCTTTCATCATGTTTTGGGCTTGCTCAAAGTCAGAAGTTTCAAAGTAGCCTACCAGTAAGCCATCCTGTCTCAAGAAGAGAGAATAGTTATTCCATCCCGATGCTTGAAGTGCACTCAGCATCTCCGGCCATACTTGCGAATGCTGTTGTTTATACTCTTCTATTTTTTCGGTACGAACTCTTAATACGAAACAGATACGTTTATGTTTTTCCATGGCCTCTATATTGATTACCTATTCTGTAATAACCGCGACTTCGTTCGGTTCTAATTCAATGGAATTGCCAGTGACGGTCTTTATCGTCGGAGGATGATCTTCGGTTGACGGAGCAACATATTCGACATGAACGGCTTTAAAGTCAGCCGGAAGCTTGAGCGTTGCACTTTTCAGGCGTTTGTTTATAACGAGGACGCTCCTGCCTCGAGCAGTCTCGAAAGCCTGTACGGTCAGGTCGTCATCTACCTCTTTGGTTTCCACTAGACGAGCCCCGGGCCCGAAGTGGTTCTTCAAGAGCTTGAGAACCCAAAAGCGTGCATTGGGGCTAGCACTAACGTAGTTGATCATCGAGACGCTCGGATACTGTGTCGGATATCCAACGAGTTGGGATTCTCCAATAACCTCGATACCCATCCTGGTCAGCTGAACATAAAGGTCCGCATATAGCGATGCCGCGAGGTTCCAGTACTCCTTAGCAATTGGCGCATCATCACCAAGCTGGTTGTCCGTCGGCAGGATAACTCCTAGCTCGTCGAGATCGGTTTTAGTTGAAGGAGAAAGGCGCTTACGAATCTCCTCCACGTAGCGCACTGTGTTGAGAAATCCTTGTTCCTGGTTGAAGAATGTGTACTGCCATGTCTCCGGTGTCTCACTTTTGCGCGGACTCGCATAGAAGTGATAGCTGATGAAATCTAGCGGTGCCCCGCCGGAATGATGTGCCGGATTCAGGAAGTATTCGAACAGCTCAGGATGATGACTCGGATCGGCAAGGGCGAGAGCAATAAACTTTATGTTAGGATCCACCTTCCGCATTGCTGTCGAAACGACATCGTAGAATCTGGTGTATTGTTCTGGACTCCAATGGTGTTCGGCGTCGATCTCGTTGAGTAACTCCCAATATGCAATTTTGTAGTGATGTCCTGAGTCGTGCCATTTGCCAAGCTCATCTTGGAAACCTCCCTTTGTATACCAGCTGAGCAAACGCGCAAAGTAGTCGCCGAACTCTTTCATTGTGGGATCACGCGGTTCTGTTCCCTGGGTGTAAACCCAATAGACCTGATTCGGATCGTCGGGATAAGTAACGGGCTTTTCCGTCTTGAACATCCATGCCGGAAGAGTACTGAAGTTAAGGATGACCGAATGCCCTTCTGTGGCCTTCATGAAATCCTCCATCATGGGATCGATATGAGAGTAATCCCACGACGTCTTGCCGTCTTTTGGTGGCTCTAATTCCGGAACAGCCATTCGTGGATATGGCAGCCATGGCACATAGCGAACATATTCTGCTCCAAGTTCGCGCAATGCCTGAAAGGAAGAATCATGCATATTTGAACCGGCGAGCAGTTTAGGATTGACGACGACCTGGAGCGTGGGAGTAGATTTTGAAACGGTCACAATCTTATCCCAATGGATCTCTGGTGCTCTCGCATCAGTCTGTGCCTTAGCCGGAACCCACAACAATACGGACACCAGCAGAGATAGAAATCCGATCTTCCAGCCCTTCAGCATAAGATCCTCCATGTCACGAAACAATGCATCGAAGACTTCCTCTCTAAATACCTAGAGTCAATCAGAATATGTAATAGAAAGTGATACTAATTTCAACTGAACTAAAAAGTAAACTGGCCACCCAGTTGAATTACCCTGGCTGAGTTTGGCCGAGTACTGGTAATCAATCCGAAGTTGCCGTTTCCAGCTACGCCAGGATTGTAGGTGGTGTTGGCACAACAAAACTGCGTGTGATTAAAGGCGTTGAATGCTTCGAAGCGCAGTTGGAATTGGGCGCGGTCATAGAGCTGAATAGCCTTGAAGAGACTCATATCCCAGTTCTGGTACCCCGGCTGCTGAATGGAGTTGCGACCCGCGCTTCCCGGAACATGCGTTGCCGGCGCTGCAAAGGCACTTGGGCTGAACCATTGCAAACGTGTCCTGCCAGCCTTTGGATTACCAACCCGATCCGGACGAGACTGACTGAAGCTTCCGATATTCAGATAATCGTTGGACATACCCGGGGTGCTGTATTGGCCTGAGGAGAATACCGTGATTCCATTCAGCTGCCATCCACCGATAATCGCGTTGACCACAGGCGGAGCGGATCCGAAGAGATGCTGATTCCTTCCAAAGGGCAGCTGATAGATATAGCTCAGCACAAAACGATGTGGGACGTGATAATCCGAGACGCCCCGGTCGTATCTGAAAAAGTCTCGGGACAAAGAGGAGAAGTCATCCGTTGTTCCAATATCAATGCTCTTGGAATAGGTATAAGCAGCAAGGAAAGAAGCACCTCCTCTAAATCGTTTCTCGAATTTTGCTGCGAGACCGTTATAGTTGGATCTTCCATAATTTGAGCTCACCAGGATGAATCCATATTGGGGAAATCGGATTCGTTGAGAGAGAGGTATAGTTCCGGTCGGATCGAATGAACCGGCATTTGCATTGTATCTCTGTGCCGACTTCTGACCACTTCCCCCCGCATACTCCAACTCAACCAGGTAGTCTCCTCCAAATTCGTGCTGAACCGAAAAGCCCCACTGGTTTACATAGGGCGTACGGCTGTTTCTGTAAAGAGTAAAGATATTGGCATTATGCGGAGGAAATGTGTTGCTGGTCCCGGCAAATGGATTCATGATCGACGCCGGTGTTATAGGGCTCGGATTGTTACTCATCGACGTATAGAACGGACTTCCGGCAATATCAAACTGCAATTCGTTAAAGTTGTCGGTTGAGTAGTACGTACCGATACCGCCGTGAACTACCGTATTGTTCAGCAACCCCGGTCGCCATGCAAAACCAACCCTCGGTGCCCAGTTATTACTGTCTGAATCCACGATCGACCGGTCGATATCTTTCCCAGCATAGAGAAATTGTCCCGAGGGAATATCGAAGTAGATGCTGTGATTCCGGGATTCCATTGGAGTCCGGGCAAACTCGTAACGGAGTCCCAAATTCAGAGTGAGGGATGGAGAAACCTTCCAGTTATTCTGCGAATACACTGCATAGTAATTTGTGTGCAATAACTGGGTGGAATCTCCACTCGCCGCTGTTACAGAAAAGGGCTCGCCAAGAAGAAAGTCAGCCAGTCCAAAGCCACCGTTGTTGGCTCCCGAAGCTAGGCGCGCCGAATATCCCTGACTGAAGGAGAACGACGGATTCGATCCGAAGTCGGTGATCTGCTTGAACTTTTCATGAATGAACTGACCACCGGCAAGCATGGTCAGCTTACCGCGTGTAACGCTTGCATTATCTGAGAACTGAAGGTTCCTATCGTCAGCTCCAATCGTCTCCGCCACCGAGCCGATTCCGCCGATCCCTGAGATGCCAATACTGGGAACTCCATGAGTTGCTGGATTTGGATTGGCGTAAGGCAGTCCGAAAAGCGAGGCAGCATAATTCGGACCATATGCTGCCTCCGACTGGGTGAAGGTATTCGAGTCGTTCAAACCAAAACGAAATTCATTGAACAGATTCGGAGTAAAGACATGGACCCATGTTGCAGTCCAGAGCCGGTCGCCCAATGGTGTATTCAGACCGCCAAGAGGATGGGCGGATGGCTTGTGCAGATTGTCGTTCGAGTCTGACCATGTCCCATAAATGGCATCTGCTTTGGTCAACTGATGATCTATTCGGGTGTTGTATTGATTGATCGTCTGCGTGTTTCGGGGCGCTACTGAGTAATTCACAGACGGAAAACTCGTGGCATTGGACGGTACGCTCACATTCGGAGTTGGAATGAACTTTCCTTCGATAGCAGCTTTTGCGAAGGAGCTTATTTGTCCCGCTGGAATGATATTTCCAACGAAGGGAGTATTCGTGAGCGGATTGATAATGTCAATGCATTTAGCGGATGAGGGATTCGTCTGGCAAAATGCCGAGGAAGTTGGAAAAACACCTGTTCCGGCACTGTCGTCGGCTAAGTTGCCTTGAAGTTGCGCTGTCGAGGGATATACCTCACTGGCAGTTGTTCCCTGGATAAGCCTGAATCCTTCAAAATTAAACATGAAGAATGTCTTGTCCTTGCCGTGATAGAGGTGCGGCACCAGGACGGGACCACTGAAGGTCGAACCGAAATTGTTCTGGTTGAGAGCGGGTGACTTGATGTGATTCCGCTTCGCGAAATAATCGACCGCGGAATAATAGACATTGCGATTAAGTTCAAAGAGCACCATGTGGAAGGGATTGGCACCTGCTAACAGGCTGGTATTAACAACTGAGGCGCTATGGCCAAAATCCGCGCCGAAAAAGGTTCGTTGCACTCGAAACTCCTGAATAGCGTCGACGGATGGTCGTATGCCTGTGTTGCCGAAGCGGGAATTCCGTGTCTCGATTCCGTTTACAAGATAGCTTGTATCGCTTTCACGCAGGCCAACAAACGACACTGTGGTGTCCGTACGCCCTGTCCAGGTGGTGGAGGGTGAGGTGCCCTGTCCGACTGGAGCAGAACCGGTCGATAACTGGGTAAGTTGAACAAAGTTTCTCCCATTTAGAGGGAGTTCCTTTATGGATTTTTCGGTGATCGCTTGTCCTACTGCTGCACTCTCAGAGTTAAGCAGCGTTTCGCCAGCTGCAGACACATTCACGACAATACCTACGGAGCCAACCTGCATAGTTACAGTTAGAGCGGATCTCTGACCGATCACGACAGAAATATTAGTTAGCTGCACAGCTTGGAATCCCGGCGCATTAACTTGCAGCTTGTATTCGCCAGGTTTGAGATTTCCGTAGACCGCAATCCCGCTACTATTGGATTCCGATTGCTTCTGGATCCCGGTGTTGACCTGGGTTAATGTCAGCTTGGCTCCGGTGATTGACGCGCCGGAAGGATCGCTTACCGTCACGACCAGATCGCCCGTGACCGACTGCGTCAGTGCAGTATTGCTCAGTATTGCAACTACTATGAGGATTAATAGGGGTTGCCATCGCTTTAGTAACTTAATTTGGAGCAAATTGCGACTCTTAGCAGAGAAGGTTCCATATGCAAGTCGGCAATGCCTCATGCGTTTGGACATGCTGTTCATGAGTACCTCCCACAGATTCCATGGAACAACGGGTAATTTCGGGGAAACCCGCCGGAATGTTGGAAAGCCTAGCTACCCAATGGCTGTGATTGTTGGAGATTCTCGAAAAACAGATAATTTCGGAGAGCGAAATTTTCCAAGCAAACTACTTATGAGCCGACCCACCTCTAGAAAGTATTTGCATAGCCAGACAGTTGCATCGAGCTACGAAATCGATTCATCAGCCTTATTTCCAATCAGCAAGTGTTTAACCATTTCTCGCTAATGCACCTAGATTCCTTCATTCAACAAGGATGAGATTTGCCTGTTTTCCTTAGGGGAAAGGTCCACGCTAAAAATGCTATTATTTCGTCTGCTGAAATTCTTTTGCGCTGGGGGACCTGTGAGAAAGAACCGGGCTTCGCGAAAAGAAGAGGGAGAAAATCAGCGTAACCCCACATATTCCACGCGATCAGTCGTACGAGCTTGCGAAATCCTAAAATGTTTCAGGCTGCGCAATGAGGAGTTGGGGCTCGATCAGGTGGCTGGTCGCTGCAACCTGAGCAAACCTACCGCATATCGTTTATTAAGAACATTGGTAGAGTGCGGCATGCTGAAGAGCCTGGCAAAGAACTCTTACGCTATAAGCGATGAGCGCTCACTTCAGAGAAAGTATAGGTTTGGGTATGCCTCCCAAACAGAAGAATTCTCTTTTTCGAGGCTTGTTTCCGACAGTATCCGCAGCTGTGCTTATGAAGCGGGTGTCGAGCTCTTGGTTCTCGATAACTGCTACAGCCCAAAGATAGCCGTACGAAATGCAGAGACTTTTGTGCGTGAGCAGGTCGATTTGGTAATCGAATTCCAGACAAATCAACAGTGCTCCTCAATCGTGGCCTCAAGGTTGGCAGAAGCTGGTATTCCGATCATTGCAATCGATATCCCGCATCCGGGGGCAGATTATTACGGGGCCAACAACTATCGAGCAGGTCTGATTGGCGGCCGTGCGCTTGCACAAGCATGCACATATCAGTGGGGAGGTGTGGTCGATGAAGTCATCCTCCTGGAACTGCCTATAGCGGGCCCTCTGCCGCAATCCCGCTTGTTAGGAATGCTCGCCGGTATTCGTGAAGGTCGCATCCAAGTACGCGATCAGAATGTGCATTTTATGGATGGCAACGGCCGCTTCGAAAAGAGCTGGGATGTTTTGAGACGATATCTTCGCAAGAACAGATCCACGAGAATTCTCCTTGGCGCGGTGAACGATCCAAGTTGCCTTGGAGCTTTGCAGGCTTTTGAAGAGGCGGGGCGAGCACAACACTGCATTGCAGTCAGTCAAAACGCCTGTATAGAGGCGCGCCGCGAAATGCGTAGACCTCAGTCACGGCTTGTCGGCTCAGTAGGTTTTTTCCCGGAACGCTATGGAGAGACAGTGATGTCCCTCTCTCTCGACAAGGTACGTGGCAGGCATATACCTCCAGCCACTTTTATCACGCATCAGCTGCTTACCGTCGAGAACATCGATAAGCTCTACCCTAATGACAAACTGATTCCTCAAGGCGATAGCGATTCTCTTCTTTGGAGCCAGCACTGACGCTCAGCTTGAGATACGGTTCTCCAGGATATGGGGGGTGTTTGGACAGGGAATTAAGGGGCAGGTCTTGGGTGAGAAATTTGATTTTGCTGAAGCATAATCTGGCCATTTGGCCAAACTATGCTTCAAGCTTCTGAAGTTGGCTCAGAACTCAGATCCTCATCGGCATGATGATGTAGCGGTACCGGTACTCGTCAGCGCTGTCCTCGGGACGCATTTGCCCGGCAGACTGAGGATCCTTAAACTCCAGCCGTACTTCACCCTCGTTGCCCACGGCCTTGAGGAAATCCAGCATGTAGGCAGAGTTGAATCCGACCACGAGAGGGTCGAAATTGTAGGGTGTCTCGATGGTGTCCTCGGATTCACCGGCATCTGTGGAAGATGAGGAAATCTTGAGTTCATTTTGTTCCATCCGCATCTTGACGGCTCCCGAACGCTCATCGGCAAACTGGGCGACACGCTGAATAGAACCCGCCAGATCCGAACTGCGGACCACGACAAACTTGTTGTTGTCGCGTGGAAGAACCGCCTCATAGTTTGGAAATTGGCCACTCAGCTTGCGGCTGGTCAAGGTACGATGTCCGACCCGGAAGAACAGGGTGTTCTCATCGTCGGCAAATTCGAGGAACTCGTCCTCGCCAGAGGATAGCAAGCTCTGCAGTTCACTCAAAGCCTTGCGGGGGATGAGAGTTTTCTTCTCACCGGTGATATTTCCGAGAGATTCCCCGACCTTTTCGATATAGGCCAGGCGGTGACCGTCGGTCGCAACCATAGCTAGAGACTCGGACTTCAAGATCAGCAACGCGCCATTCAGCGTGTAGCGGGATTCTTCGTTCGAGATGGCAAAGATGGTCTTGGCGATCAGGTTTTTCAGAGAGGCCGTGGGGAGCTTGATGATGCTCAGCGACGGAAACTCTGGAACCTGTGGAAAGTTTGCCCGGGCCATTCCGACCATCTTGGTGTTCGAGCGTCCGCTGCGAATCTGAACCCAGTGGTTCTCCATCAGCTTGATGGAAATTTCCCCATCGGGAAGCAGCTTGATGTAGTCGTACAGCTTGCGGGCCGGGATGGTACAAGATCCCGGTTTCTTTACCCGAGCAGAGCAGCTGGTTGAAATGCTCTGATCCAAGTCGGTTGCCGTGATGTTGAGCGTGTCCTCGCCGGTCTCCAGGAGAAAGTTCGAGAGGATCGGAATCGTCGTCTTGCGTTCGACAACGCTCTGAGTCGCGGTCAGCTCTTTCAACAACTCTTGTCGACTGATGCTGATTTCCATGGCCGTGCCTTGTGATGTTTGTTTTTCTTGCTCTATTCCCAGGCTTGGCATTGCTCGCAGCCCCCTCGGTGGAATGGTTTGCCACACTTTACACCCGCCGCAGGTTCCCCGGTAACGGCAGTGTACTTGGAATTCATTCTATTGATAAATTTGCCCAGCTGTGCTCTGGAAAATTTGCACCGGAAGTGGAAAGCCGGTTTTTGACCTTATTTATGGCTTATTAGGACAGAGGAAGGGCTGTGGATTCCTTGGCCATATTCCCCCTTTTCCTGGTGGATAAGTCTGCGTTTCGCACAGGGCAACTTCCGAAATTCAAGGGTTTGAACGCTGCTTTTGCGGCATTTCGCAAAGCCATCGAGGCAGGTCCCTGCCATTTTCCAAAATCCATCCCAAACGCGATTGCTTGCTGAACCAGCTCCAGCGGCGGCCGAAAAATCAAGGCGTCGTGTTCCGCGAAAGTTGGCTGTGGGAATTCCACTGCTGTTATTCCCAAAAGTTAGATATAAGCCAGTAGCCGTAACCGTTCAGCGTGGAAAAGTGGAAACTCTGTCCTAAACCGCATATTTAGAGGGTTTCGAAGAGGTACAAGTTTTCTAAAACTTGGCAGTGGAAAAGAGGAAATGTGGGAAGAGCGGTTTTTCGGTGGAATTCTGTACCCAGTTCTCCCTATTCCCCACATTCGAATTTGCCTCCTGTGGAGGAAAACTCGGCTATTCACGTGGAAATGTTGTCCCCGATAGCGACGGACAGGGCTTGGCAAATGGCGAGATTTCCACCGATTCCACGAAATCCGAATCTTCCTCAGGTTTTCGGAATCTTGAGGAAAAACTGGCTTTAAATTCAGACTTTCGTCGACGATTTGCGTTTTAGATAGTGCCGAGGTGTACTTGAAGGCTTACTGAGGGATTGCACTTTTCTGCATGGATATCCAGACGCTTTTGATCAGTAACGGCGCGCATCTGCTGCTCTACTTTTTTGCCTTGCTTCTCATAACCGCCTTTACTCCCCGGGCGGGAATGAAGTGGTTTGCAGCTTCGTATGGGTTTTTAGCTGTTGGGGACATCCTGGTGGCTGGGAGAGGTCACGTCTCCCCGTTTTTGTCGATTGTTGTTGGTAACTTATTCATTCTTATAGCATTTGTGTTGCAGCATAAGGGCTCTTTGGACTTCATGAGTGAAGGGAGAAAGTATTTCTCCTGGGTGCTGGGTTCTCTGCTGTTGGCTGCCGCTTGCTTGTCGTACTACACGTATGGGCATCCGAGTACGGGTGCACGAATTATTGTGCTTTCTCTGGCTGCCGCCGTGATAACCTCCTTCACTTCCGCTGTTTTGTTTCCGGGATCGAAGGGAGTGCCGTCCAGGCGTGCTATTGCCCTGATCATGGCCGCTTACAGCGCCTTGAACGTCGTGCGCGCGATTGTTACGTTTTGCATGGGCACTCCGGATGACTTCTTGAAAGAGGACAAATTTCAGGCATTTTGCATTCTCGTTGGCGGATTGCTGTTTTGTGCCGTGCTACTCGGGTTCACCTGGATGATGAATGCCCGCTTGCAGAAGGATCTTGAGTATGCGGCGAACATGGATTCCTTGACGGGTGTCATGAATCGACGCGCAATCGAGTCGATCATGAAGAAAGAGATCTTGCAGAGCTATCGTCGTGGCGAAAAGCTGAGCCTGCTCTTACTGGATGTCGATAATTTCAAGTCGATCAATGACAGCTGGGGTCACGAAGCAGGGGACGAGGTTCTGAAGGGTGTGGCTGCCGGTATCGTCACCGGCCTTCGCGTGACGGATCATGTCGCTCGCTGGGGTGGAGAGGAGTTTTGCTGCCTGCTGCCTTCTACTCACCTGGAGCAGGGGGCCGATATAGCCGAGCGGCTAAGGGAGGCTCTGGCGGGCGTTGTATTTGATTTGGGAGGCAATCAGAGAATCCATCTGACCGTGAGTATTGGGGTTTCGGAGCTACAATCCGGCGATACCGGTTTTACGTTGGTTCGCCGGGCCGACAACGCCCTCTATCGGGCAAAGCGGTCCGGACGGGACCGCGTTTGCCTTGGAGGTTTGAGGGTTTCCGACGACGTCGATGTTGCCCTGGATCTGGCCTGATGCGTTGCCAATTGGAGATGCATCAAACCCCGATCAGCGATTTTTCGACCAACGTTCCTCATGACGATCGTCGCGGAAGAGCAGTGATCTGACCTGTCCGTTGGAATCCTTCTCGAAGATGAGCCGCGTTATCGATCCCGAGGGATAGAAGAACGTCGTAGAGTTTTCCGGCAGCAGTTCGGTCACTTCGCCCTGCGGATTCTTCTGGAAGAGCACATCCCCCTGGCGAAAGATAGTCAACATCAGGACTCCGTTTTCGCGATAGTCGCCAACATAGGCGTCGTAGATCCCCGGATTGATCTTGGCTGGAACCGGATGGACGGGAACGACAATACGCTCGGCGAAGGGCTGTGTCGAAGCCAGATGTTCCAGGTCATGAGCCAGAAACCAACGGGGCAGTTCCTGATTCTGATAGGCGCGATCCCAGCAGTTGTGCCTGACTCCCGTGTAAAGCCACAAGCGTACGTGTCCTCCGGAAGCCTTGAATCGGTCGTACATGATCTCCGATTGTTTCGGCACGACCACAGGGTCATCCAGGCCATGAAACATCCATATGGGAGTACGTCCGATGCGAAAGGTGTATTCGTTTGGAAGCGTCTGTTCCTCCTTCCAGCGGGAAGGAACGTAGGACCAGAAGATCCCCCCGGAAACGGGAGCAATTGCGGCAAAGCGTCCTCGATAGGTTCGCGCCACCTCCCATACTCCGTAGGCGCCCATCGACAACCCTGTCAGATAGGTGCGTTGCGGGTCTCCGTGAAACTCCCGCGAAGATTGGTCTAGAGCCGCCATCGCCATTGCCATCATGTCCGGATCCGTCCAGTGATGATGAAAGGGCACCTGAGGCATCACGATCAGGAAGGGCCAACGTTCAGGATGGTCTCGCACGGCCATAGGAAGCCCTGTCTGCGTTTGCCAGAGGCCCTCCGACCCTCTCTCCCCCATTCCGTGCAGGAAGAGGATTATGGGCCAATTCTGGGTGGGTTTCCATTGCTCCGGCACATAGACTTCGAAGCGATAGGTTGTGCCTTTCAGCTTTACGGTGCGGTTGAGAAAACCCGTATCTTGCGGCGCACTGGGAGGTGGCTCTGTTTTCTTCTTCGCATAGGTAGTGGGAACAAGGAGAAATAGCAACACTATGGTGCTAGCGAGAAAAAAAAAGTTCCTGACAGAGATACGGATCTGCATTAGAGAATGAAAGCATTTTTAGAACGAAGAAAAAAGCCCCATTTCACATAGAGGCGTGGGGCGGAAGGTTCCGTCTCCGAGTCGCACAAAGAGAAAAGGCCTCATTTGACTGAGGCCTCTCCATAGCGGATTTGCGAAGACTTTAGCTATTCAGTGTCTCTTGCAGCTTGTTCAGCATGCGGTTGAGATCCTTATCCGCCCGGCGTTGCTCATCGATCTTGGCGATTGAGTGCATGACCGTGGTGTGGTGCTTCCCACCGAATTGCCGTCCGATTTCGGGCAAAGATGCTTCCGTCATCTGCTTAGCCAGGTACATCGCGATCTGACGGGGCACGACAACAGAACGAGAGTTGTTCTTCTGCTTGATCTCAGAGACGCGCATACCGAACTGTTCTGCTACGGCACGCTGAATCGCTTCAATCGTGATTTTGCGGACCTGGGTATCGATGAACTGCTTCAGGCACTGCTGCGCCGTCGGCAGAGTCACTTCCATACCATTCAGGTTGCACCAGGCGATCAGGCGAACGAGAGCGCCTTCGAGTTCACGAACATTGGTTCTTACATTCGATGCGATGAAGAGTGCGACATCGGTCGGAAGTGTCGCATGCTCGCTTTCTGCCTTCTTTTGCAGAATTGCGACTTTGGTTTCAAGATCCGGCGGCTGAATATCGGCAATCAGGCCCCACTCGAAACGGCTGCGCAAACGGTCTTCAATCTCCGGCAGGTCCTTAGGTGGACGATCGGAGGCGATGACGATCTGCTTCATGTTTTCATGCAGAGCGTTGAATGTGTGAAAGAACTCTTCCTGCGTACGTTCTTTCTGAGCGATGAACTGAATGTCATCTATGAGCAGAAGATCGACAGAGCGGTACTTATCGCGAAAACTGGTGATCTTGTCATAGCGCAACGAGCTGATGAGCTCATTGGTAAAGTTTTCACTCGAAACGTAGCAGATGGAGAAATGCTGTTGCCGCCGCTTCACCTCGTGACCGATGGCATGCATTAGATGGGTTTTACCCATTCCACTGCCGCCATACAGGAACAACGGGTTGTAGGCCTTTGAGGGCCGTTCAGCGACTGCCAGTGCGCCGGCACGGGCAAATTGGTTTCCGTTACCGATGACGAAGGCGTCGAAGGTATAGCGGGGATTGAGCTGGGCAGCCGTGCTCCAGTCAAATTTCGCCTGTTGTGGTGCAGGCGTGGCATTTCTATTTCCTGAATTCCGTTGCGTGTTGACCGAATGATCCGGCTGCGGTGCAAAACCGCCATCCTCTCGAACACGAGGAAGTGTGGGATCTTCTTCCGGAGTAATGAACTCAACCTGATCGAACTCGAGTTCCAACACGTCGAGGGCTTCTTGAATTAGATCTGCATACTTGTCACCGATGTGCTTAAACTCGACCGTGGGTACGCGCACGAAGAGTTTCTTCTCTGTGGCGTGGCTAAAGCGTGTCGGTTTAAACCACGTATCGAATGAGTGCCGTATGACTTTCTTCTCAAGTGCCGCAAGAATGCGTATCCAGGGATTGAGAGCGGCCGTAGCCGTAGGTGCAAAAGACATTCAACTTCCTTGATGCCGTCTAACGCGGTCGTGCCTATTCCTTAAAACAACTCGCCTTCGCCGAAATCCAGTAGCAGACGCGGCGTTGTTTGTTTCAAAGTGGCCGTGGGGTGCTGCTCTTTAGGCTACATGTATCACTGCCAAAAGCAACTTCTAATCGAAAACATCAGAACTGCGGGACGGACTAAAATCTCATTGGGACGGAGCCGATACTAGCACAGTTGAAGGGCAATGGAATGAGCTAATCGTCGCAAAAAATAGAGACGCGGAATAGTTGCACCAATCATAGTGAAAATGGTTACTTCGGTTCACTGCAGATAGGTAAAAAGTTCCAATTGAGCTTGTGAAATCTACACGTTTGTGGTGTGGATCACTCGCACTCCCGTTTGCGGAGCGGGATGAAAATTTTCGCGAATCTAAGAAAAATCTTAGGGGCAATTTCGTGGTCTCGTGTGTACTGCGCTTGGTGAGTGCAGTCGCTTAAGGTATACTCAAATCTTGCCGTCAGGCACAGATTTCCTCAAGAGCAATAGGAGCGCAGTTTTATGCCAAAGCGCACATTTCAACCCAACCGGCGTAGCCGGGTGAAGACGCACGGATTCCGGGCGCGTATGAAGACCAAGGGCGGTGCAGCTGTTCTTTCGCGCCGTCGCGCTGCAGGACGCAAGCGTGTTTCCGTTAGTGCTGGATATCGCGACTAGTTTTCCTACCCACCGAGCGTTTTCGGGCGGATTACGAACATAGTATTTATGAGGCGTTTCGGCGCCTCTTGCTGTGTTTGGGATCATTTCCCTTTTCAAGCTAAGGACGATGCCCTAATGGACCCGCGCCTGCCAGCCGCACGCGACCTTCGCCTGCGGAAACACGCGGATTACCAGCGCGTGTATCAGGCCAGTCGCAAGCATTTTTCCACTTCTATGACCTACTTCTTCCGCCTACGCGAGGAAGAAGGGGCTTCCGGTCCTCGTGTCGGCCTCACGGCGGGACGTGTGCTCGGTAAAGCCGTGGAGCGGAATCGTATCAAGCGGCGCATGCGTGAAGCAGTACGCATGCATGCAGATCTATTGGATGCAAATGTGGATGTCGTATTGCATCCCCGGCGCTCTGTGCTTTCCATCAAATTTGGCGATCTGGAATCGGAAGTGAAGCGCATCTTCACTACGATCCATAAGACTTTTGGCAAGGTTTCGACCGTATGAGTCGTCTGGCCGAGGGGGTCGTCCGTCTATGGAAGAGAAGCCTGGGCCCTGTATTGAGTTCTCTCTCCGGAGGTGCGTGCCGCTTCCAGCCAACATGTTCGGAATATGCGGCTATTGCCATCTCCGAAAAGGGCTGGATTCGTGGGGGGATTCTGGCCGTTTGGCGAATCCTCCGCTGCCATCCGTTTTCCCGTGGCGGTTTCGATCCTGTACCGGGAACCTGGCCGCCGCCAAACCATGAAACGCATCAACATCAGGGCTGAGTGGTAGTCGTGTTCCCTGATCTTGCTCCTTTAGCCGGTCCGACGAGGAACTTGTTTACTTGCTGTGCATAGTTCCCCCGGCCCAATTACCATAGGATGTGCTACGGGACAGCCGAAGTAGGCCTCCCGTAACCGCTCATCACAGGAAGTTTCTACTTGGCAGAACTAAAGAATCCAAATCAGCAGGGTGGTGGCGGCCAGGACATGCGCACTGTCCTCGCCTTCACGTCGATTTTTTTCCTGATCTTCATAGGGCTGCAGTATTTTCGCAGCAAAAAGCCCGCTGAAGAGCCCAAGGCACCCCAGCAGCAACAGCAATCCGCTTCGACCGCTGCGCCTTCTTTGCCTGCTTCTGTTTCTCCGAATTCCTCTTCCGCTTCTGGCATTGCGGCCGCTTCGGTAGCTGCTCAGGTGGTTGCCGAGAAGGAAACCGAAACCGTTATTGAGAATGAGCTCTATCGGATTCGTTTCTCGAATCGCGGCGCCCAAGTGACTTCCTGGATCTTGAAAAAGTACAAGGACAGCAATGGGAAGCCTCTGGATCTGGTAAACAACGCAACCACCCAGTTTGGTTATCCGCTCTCGCTGTTTGCCTACGATCAGGGCGTGAAGGATCAGCTAAATAAGGGGATGTACGTTGCTTCCACTACAGGCAACGTGACTGCTCCGGCGACGCTGAGCTTCCGCTATGCGCAGGGCGGTCTGGAAGCGACCAAGACCTTCCGGTTTGATTCAAGCTACGTTCTCCACGCTGACGTCGTTGTCACGAAGAACGGCTCTCCCGTTACCGCGCTGCTTTCCTGGCCTTCAGGATTGGGAGATCAGGATACGAATGCGCTTTACGGCTCCGGTCAGTTCAATTGGAGCATCGGCGGTAAAACCGACGATCAGAAGTACAGCAAGGTTTCAAACGGTGCGACGCTGAATGGCAGCTACGACTGGGCCGGTATCAGCGACTCCTATTTTGGCGCCATCTTCCTTCCCGATGAACCTTCGCGCGCTTCCGTCGTAACTTTGCATAACGCAATTTCATTACCTCGTGATCCGAAGAACCCCAGCGGTCCTAGCGATCAGGCGAGTGTTCTTGGTACAGCAATCGGCGATACCAGCACCCATGTGCAGACGCGGATCTTTGCAGGTCCGAAGCAGTTAGAGGTTCTGAACAAGGTCCGGGGAATGGTGGGCGGCAAAGAAACCGGTCCCAATCTGGAATCGCTTGTTCAGTTTGGCTGGTTTGGATTTATTGCCAAGCCTCTCTTCCTGGCCTTGCGCTGGCTCTATGAGCACGGAATCGGTAACTGGGGATGGGCGATCCTGATCATTACCCTGATCCTCAACCTGGCTATGCTGCCGACCCGTTTGCAGATGATGAAGTCTGCGTTGAAGATGCAGCGGATCCAGCCGAAGATGGATGCGATTAAAGCCAAGTATCGCAACATGAAGCTCAATGATCCCAAGCGCCAGCAGATGAACATGGAGATCATGGATCTGCAGCGTAAGGAAGGTATCAACATGTTCGGCGGGTGCTTGCCCATGTTGATTCAATTCCCATTGCTCTTCGCCTTCTACCGCATGCTATCGTCCGTGATCGAATTGCGGCATGCAAGCTGGCTGTGGCTGCCGGATCTTGCTTCTCCCGATCCGCTTCACCTGCTGCCGATTTTCGTAATTCTCTCTATGTTCCTGGTTCAGTTCCTGACTCCTTCGCCCGGTATGGACCCGGCACAGCAGAGAATGATGGCCTTCACCATGCCGGCGGTCTTCGGCTTTACAATGTGGCACGTGGCCTCAGGATTGGCCCTCTACTGGGCCTTCGGTAACCTGATTAACCTGGTGATGCAGATCATCATGAACCGCACGAAGATGGGCCGCGAGATGCGCGAGATCGCCGCGCGAAGGGCCGCAAAACGTCTTGGCGGAGTCGGCAAGACGATTCAGGCACGGCGCTGATTCAGGAAAGCAATTGAGAAAAGGGCGGAGCTTCGGCTCCGCCTTTTCTTTGCCTTGAAAAGAACGGGACCACTTAGATAACCAGAACTCAATACGATTTGCGATACTAGTTATGAAATGCCGATTGAAGATTATCGAGAAGCAGCAGAAAAAATTGCAGGCTTTCTGAGATCAGTTACCTCGCTAGGTGGCCTGCGGCTGAAATATCGCATCACTGCCGGAGAAGGTGCGGCGGATCCTGATGGCCTGGAAGCTCGCGAGATTTATGTCGAGATTGCCGGCCCGGATGCAGGATTGCTCACGCAGCGAGGTGGTGAATTGTTGCGTGCTTTCGAGCATGTTGCAGCCAAAATGATTCGCCTCGAAAACGACGAGCACGACAAGGTAAGTTTCGATGCCAATAACTTCAAGGCAATCCGTGCGCGTGAGCTGCGTATGGCAGCAGAAACTGCGGCGGAAAAGGTGCGCAAGGTCGGGCAGCCGTATAGCTTCCAGCCGATGAGTTCTCGTGAGCGCCGCTTGTTGCATCTAGCCTTCCGTCAATACGAAGATCTTCAAACGGCCTCCAGTGGCGAAGGAATACGTCGCTTTGTTGTGGTCTATCCGAAAGGATGGCAGGAACAACAGAAGCCTGCGGCGAGACCTCAAGGCTTCGGCCGGCGGTAAAGACAGAGCTCTAGCTCCCAGCCTTTAGCTAGTAGCTAGGGGCTGTGGCAGTTAGGAGTCCTCTTTCAAGATGCAGTCCATTCCCCATAGCGTCGAGCGCGAGATTGCGTCTAACGAGACGATCGTTGCCATCTCTACTCCGCCAGGACGTGGCGGTATCGGAATTGTCCGCCTTTCCGGCCCAGAGGCGAAATCTATCGCCGTACCTCTTCTTCGTCTTCGAAATCCTTTAGCTCATGCCCAGGTTCGTTTTGCCGAAGTGCTTGATCCCGAGAATGGATCAAAGCTCGACGAAGCGCTTGCGACCTACTTTGCTGCGCCGAATTCGTATACAGGCGAAGACCTTGTAGAAATTGCCGCGCATGGTTCTCCGATCATCCTGGACTTGCTTGTTCGGCAGTCTATTGCTGGAGGAGCGCGTCTGGCATTGCCAGGAGAGTTTACGCAACGTGCTTTTCTCTGTGGGCGCATCGATCTTACCCAGGCTGAAGCTGTCAGAGACTTGATCGAATCGCAAACTCTCTACCAGGCTCGTGTTGCTGCCGAGCAGCTCGGCGGCGCGCTTTCCCGCCGTATCCAGCCGATTAAACAGCACCTGGTGGAGCTTGTGGCATTGCTGGAAGCGGGCATCGATTTTGCAGAGGATGATGTCGATGTCATCGCCGATGCCGACATTCTCGACCGGATTGCGCAGATTCGCGAGCCCTTGGAGACTATCTCTGCTTCCTTTGCACACGGCCGCATCGTGCACCAGGGCTTGACGATGGCAATCGTCGGCAGGCCCAATGCGGGTAAGTCTTCCCTCTTCAATCAATTGATTGAGCGTGAACGTGCAATTGTGACTGCCATGCCTGGAACAACGCGCGATCTGGTGACCGAGCGTATTTCTCTAGGTGGCATTCCGCTAGAGCTGGTGGATACAGCCGGTCTGCGCGAGGCAAAGGACGAGGCTGAAGAGATTGGTATTCGTAAGTCCTGGGAGGCCATGGCCGAGGCAGATCTGGTGCTGGTGGTTCTCGATGGCAGTGAAAAAAGAAATACCGAAGAACAGATTCTGATCGCCGGGCTGGAAGGTCGTACTGCTGTAATTGCTATGAATAAAGCCGATTTGGTAACTCAGCAGGAGATGGCTTTCCCATCTCAGGTTGCCGTGATCGAAACATCGGCGATTACAGGCCAGGGCGTCTCTGAGCTCCGGGACGAGATCTTGCGCCTGGCTGGTGCGGGTTCTGCGCATGAGAGCGGTATGCTGACAAACCTGCGTCAACACCAGGCTGTTACCGCCGCTATCGATGCTTTACATGCTGCAAAGGTTGCGGTCGATGAACATGTGCCTCACGAAATGCTCTTGCTCGACCTATACAATTCTCTTCGCCAGCTCGATGCCCTCACTGGCGAGACCACTCCGGACGACATCCTGAATCTGATCTTTTCTACTTTCTGCATCGGTAAATAAGCAGTCATAGCCATGCTTCAAAATGCTAATGAAACACGTTTTATAAACGGCGTTCTTTACCTAATTTGAAAAGGCACCAGTGTTTCAAGCGAGTTATGGGTGGCATAGCCCGAATGAAATCGGGATGATATCCGGGTATTGCAAGTTTTGGATCGATGAGAGTCCATCCCTGCCTCGTTACAGCAGCTCCTTGCTTGAAATCATGGCTGTTGTAAACCGATCCGGTTGGTCCGAATGATACATATGTACGGATTTCTTCGCGGTTGGCTACGGAGTTATACGAGAGCACAAGGCCTTTTCCCCAATCGATGTTGCCCTTCAATACACTTTTTTCTTGTGGAGCAATGACGTTTGACGTACATACCTTCCATTGCTCGGGTAGAACATCGATTCTCCATCGAAGATTTAGTGCGGCGCCATTCCCTTTATTTATAAAATCTATCTCGCTAGTACTACCGAAACGGCCGCCTGACACTTCGATTATGGGTCGAAAGGTTTCTGTATTTAGGGCTATCGAAGATTCTGTTTGACGTTGTAAGATCCTCAGCGATCTCACTGTGTAGAGTAATGCTAGAGCAGCAATTAGGACGCTACTGACGGAGGCCATTGCTTGAGTTAGTGCAGCGTGTTCTTCTATTCTTTGGAGCAAGATTTGGAGCATATCTTGGCTGCTAGCTTAACGGTTCAATCGTAGAACAGTATATGAATTCGATCTCATTGGCGGCAGGACTCTGTTACAGCCGTTATTCAGCCACTTTGATTTTTAATGCAACATGTACATATTGGCTGCCTTTCTTCCGAACTTGAATTTGCAGTTTACGGCCCTCAACCGATTCATTGATAAACGGCAACGTGTATTGTCTGTGAATTGGTTCTAGGGCTAGTTTGTGTTTATTTTGCCGTCGGGTTCGAAGGCCATTTTCATCTAGGACCATTCCCAATTCTTGACACGCTCTCCAGAGTACTTGTCCTCCGGGAATCATATTCCCGGACAGATACTTGTACATCGTACCTGTTTCAACCTGGAGCAAATTTGCTGCTTCTTCAACACGCATTTTGCGTTTTTTGACCGCATTCTTCAGTGCAGTTGCGATCTTTCCCCGTATTTCGTCGTCGATACGAGTTTTCATAGTATTCAGGCCATTCCAGGCTATCCGAAACGAGAAAAGTTATGCGAAGACAATCTCGTTTAAGAGAAAATCTTAAAAGAGAACAGACCTTTTGGGTCTAAAATCTTCTTTGAGGAAAGATCCATGCTCCAGCAGACCTTCATTCACATTCCCGGAATAGGACGGGAAACCGAACGGGAGATGTGGCTGAACGGCATTCAAAGCTGGGATGATGCTGATCGTTTCGACAAGCGCTTTGGAGTTCTGGGAGCTCGGCTACAGCAAAAACTAGACGAGTACATTCCTCAATCACGCCAAGCAATTAAGAATCGGGATGCTGAGTTCTTCCAGCGGCTTAGTGCGTTGGGTGAGGCGTGGAGGATCTTCCCGGAATTTTCAGATCAGTGCGTTTATCTCGATATAGAGACCACGGGTTTATCAACCGTTTTCGATACAGTGACGGTAGTAGGCCTCTACAATGGCCGCCGGTACGATGTATTCGTTCAAGGGCACAATCTTGACCAGCTTGAAGATGCTCTCAAGAAATACTCCGTGGTGGTGACCTTTAACGGTTCTGGGTTTGATCTTCGTTTTCTAAGGTCTGCCTTTCCTGGAATTGCACTTCCTCCCGTACACATCGATTTGCGTTGGGTATGCAGAAAACTGGGATATCGCGGTGGCTTGAAAGAGATCGAGAAGCAATTCGGGCTACATCGGAGTGATTCGATTACCGGAGTTACTGGATTTGATGCTACCGTCCTCTGGGCAAAACATTTGCGTGGGGACAAAGCTGCGTTTGATCAATTAATCGAGTACAACACGGCCGATGTCGTTCATTTGAAGGCACTCATGGAGATTTGCTATGACCGCCTTTCAATTGAAACAATGGATTTTCTGAAGACTTCAATTGCTCCAATCTTTACCGGTGTGTCAGAGCTTCCCAAGAGGAAAAAATTGGCGACTATGCGGAAGCTTGCTAGCCAAGCCTCCGGTCGTGAAATTGTCGCGAATCTTGTGAAAAAGGTTGGTGGTGATTCCGGACCGAAAATTGTAGGTATCGATCTTACGGGAAGCGAACGCAGAGCGACCGGCTGGGCTCTCTTAGACGGTTGTAATGCCTCCACCTTGTCTTTGCGAACAGATGAGGAATTGATTCGCGAAACAGTTACAGCGCAGCCCGATCTGGTGTCGATAGACTCTCCTCTTTCTCTCCCGGAAGGGGTCATAGACTGCGATTCTCTGGGGGATTCTCCCATTTACAGGAAGTGCGAGCTAGCTCTAAAACGCATGGGAATCTCCGTCTTCTGGTGCTTGTTGCCTACGATGAAGTGTCTCACGAGAAGAGGTATGCATTTGGCGGCAGAGATGCGGAAGCGTGGTTTGAAGGTAATTGAGAGCTATCCAGGGGCAGCTCAAGATCTATTGGGGATTCCTCGCAAAGGTTCCAGCCTCGAAGAGCTCAAACAAGGAATGGGACGGATTGGAATTAACGGAGCATTCCTCACTGGTCACGTGACGCATGATGAGGTTGATGCCATCACCTCTGCTCTAGTCGGCCTTTTTTATCTGGCAGATGATTACATAGCCTTGGGGACGCCCACCGAGGATTACCTCATCGTTCCTCGTTCCCCCAGCATTAATTACCGAAAGCTGGCGGAAATCATTGATGCTACAGGGCTCGATGCCATCTAGCTGGCGGTTAGAATGGTCAGCATGTCCGGTCATTCTCGAATCATCGTTGGCGTAGCAGGGCGGATTGGCTCAGGAAAAACTGTACTCGCCCGATGTTTAGAGGAAAAATTCGGTTTCCAATATCTTAGATACAGCCTGATTTTAGCGGAATGGTTTCAGACAGATCCTGCAGATAAGGCCCGACTTCAAGAGGTTGGTGGTGATGTGATGGCTGGCACAGGACAGAAGGAACTAAATTCCCGCCTCCTAGCACAGATTAACAAGGCACGTGATGTCGTTGTCGATGGTTTGCGTCATCAGATTGACTATGAAAGCCTCAAAGAAGCGTTTGGAAGACGGTTTTTTCTGATTTTTGTGGATACTTCCTTACAAATCAGGTTTGAGCGTCTTCAAAAGAGATTTCATAGTTACGAACAATTTCAAGATGCCGATTTTCGGCCTGTAGAGTCGAATATCGAGTCTTTAAAACCGCTTGCAGCAGCTAGCATTTCTGGAAACCTATCGGTAGACCAATTGCTTTTGGAGTTACAACAGCTGACAGAGATGTTTAGGCAGAGGATTAGTAAATGAGTGTTTGGGTAGTAGTAGGCGGCCAGTATGGGTCAGAAGGTAAGGGAAAGATATCTGCCTTTATCACATTGAAGGAAAAAATAGATATATGTGTGCGTTGTGGTGGGCCAAATTCCGGTCATTGCTTTGTCGATGATTCCGGTGAGTTGCAAGTATTGAGGCAGATTCCTACTGGTTATGTGCGACCAGCGACACGCCTCCTCATTCCTCCGGGCGGATTGATTGATCTTGCTGTTCTCCAGAGAGAGCTTAATTCCTTGAAACTCGGTCCAGATCGTGTCGGCATTGATTCTCGGTCTATGGTCATAGAGGATGATGATCGTCAGAACGAGCGAAGTCTCTCTTTGCGAGAGAGACTTAGTTCCACATTATGTGGTGTGGGCTCGGCCGTTGCGCGCAGAGTGTTACGCGGTGAAAATGTGCGTTTAGCCGAAGATGCTGCTGTTGGTGCCACTTGGCTTAAGCCCTACCTAGTGGATGTATCGAAGGAAATCAATCATGGGTTGAATGCCGGGAAAAAGATATTAGTTGAGGGTACCCAAGGATTCGGCCTTTCTCTCTATCATTCTGAAGCGTATCCGAAAACGACGTCTCGTGATACCTCAGCCGCAGGTTGTATTAGTGAATGTGGGATTAGTCCATTAGCAGTCACAAATATTATCTTGGTTCTACGGACATTCCCAATACGTGTTGCAGGAAATCAAGCCGGTCCAATTTTTGAAGAAATTGATTGGAATACAGTGCAGCGGGAAAGTGGATATCCTAATCCACTTGCGGAGTACACGACTGTGACTGGCATGCTTCGGCGAGTTGGTAGGTTTGACTATGATTTGGCGAAGCGAGCTATAGCGGTTAACCGTCCGACTGAGATTGCCCTAAATTTTGTAGATTATATTTCTTATCACAATCAGGCTGCAGATAGCGTGAATGGTTTGACTCACAATACACTCGCAACAATTATGCAAATCGAGGAGCATCTCAAGGTTCCGGTGTGCTTATTGGGCACAGGTCCGAGGTTAACACAAACACTCGTTGCCCCAAAAGGTATCTTGGCCATACGTTAAGCGGGCCGATCGAGGAATTGATGAATCGTGACGAAATGCTTAATCAAAAGGACTCTACTGAGCTAGCGAAGGAAGAGGAAAAGAAGAGACTTTCAAAACTTCGGTTTGCTCCGTATTCAGTTAGATCCTCCATCGAAGGTATTGGAATGCCCTCGGGTGTGTTGCTTAGTGAGCAAATCGAATATTACTGTAAGCACTACGATCTTCTCACTCCGTATACGCCTGAGAATATTATGGCGGCTAGTTATGAACTTCGAGTAGGGCTCAAATATTCTGTAGGAGGACAACATTTCGATCTAAAGCCAGGAGAGATACTCACTATTCCGAAGTTCGAGGTTGCGGTCATTGAGTTCTTCGAGACGATAAATATGCCAGACTTTCTCATTGGCCGGTGGAACATCCGTACTCGTTGGGCATACGAAGGTTTGGTATGGGTGGGAGGCCCTCAAGTTAATCCTGGTTATCGTGGATTGTTGATGGCTCCGATTTGGAACCTATCTAACAAAGACTTCAAAATTAAATGTGGTCATGCTTTAGCTGTGATGGATTTTGTAGTGACCAGCCCACCAACTAAGTGCTCGAATCGCGAGCCGCAATGGGATGAGCGTAGTCGCTTCATATTTGAAGATTACAATAAGCCAAGAAGTGGTTTAGTTGATCTTGTTAATGAAGCAGTTGGGGCCAATAAGAACTTTCGCGAACAGCTAAAAGAAAGCCAGGTAAGAATAGACACAGTCACTAGCATCATGTTTACTGCTCTTGGGGTACTTACTACGGCAGTTACGCTGATTGCTACGAAGCCAAGCGGAACAAATTACTGGTGGGAACCGAATATTTTTCTTTTATGTGCTGTAACGACAGTTCTTGCACTGATGGCTTGGGTACGACCGATCTGGAAAGAGAAGAACGGTTGGCGTCTTACATGGCTTGTTTTGATATTAGTGACTTTAGTTGCTGGTCTAGAAGTTTATCTCACCGCGCATCATATACATGAGGTTAATAAGGAGCTGGATGAGATCAAACAAATGAAGGTGGAGATCGATTTACTAAAGAGTAATAATCAGAGACTTATTGATGAGCTCCAAAGGTTGGATACATCAAGAGTAGAAAGAAGATAGGAGATTCGTTGTCGCTGTGGCTGTTTCGTCTTTGTTCCGATGCTGTCTCATCCTTCTAGACACCACTCTTCTCCACCACATCAGGAAGCCGGTAAAGAAGAGTAGCCCTGGACTTATACCCAGTAAGATCCAGGCGATTCGAGAATAGCTTCCAGCAAAGGTTCCGAAGTGCAGGGGACCAAAAAATAGCAACATGCGGATGGCAAAGCTTTCGCTGCGGGAATCGATGTCGCTTAGGTTCCTTCCTGTATATCGGTCGAAGGCTACGCGCGCATATTGCCCACGATCTTCTGCGTGGGGTGGGTTGAGCGATACGACAACCGGGGCGGTTAGCTGCTCAGGTATCGTCAAGCCACGTAAGGTGCAATCGGGATGGAGACGGAGGCTCTCCAGTATGAGTGGTTCAAGAGGATGAGAAGGTACACCACGTTTTACTTCTGACCGTGGTGGAACCAGAATGCGCTGGACCTCCTGGATATCTCCTCCCATCATGAAGACCAAGGCTCCTGCCATCGGTAGAAAGAAGCAGTAGTAGATCCCTGTAAAGGCTTCGATAGCGAGTGGTATTGCGAGCCAGAATCCAAATACGTTGTGAAGATCCCAATTCAAACGTGGCCATCTGGCTTTCCAGTGAATATGCAGTCCGGAGCGCCATCGGTCGCGTCCCGGCCACCAGATAACCATACCGGTCAGGCAGAGAAAAAAGAGAAGAATAGCTCCAATACCATTGACGATGGTTCCCGTCTGTCCAGCGAGAAGCCGATAGTGTAGCTCAGCTGTCCAGTTAATCAGTCCTTGTGTACGGCCTTGTTCTCCAAGCAACTTCCCCGTGGATGGATCGAGATATATAAGTTTCTGCACGGAGCCCTTGGCCAGGTCCGGGGTCATATAGAAGACCCATGGCTCAGGCGATCCATCCGATTGTTCTTCCGTTGAAATGTATTGGATTGACCACGAAGGATGGAGCCTTCTAGCTTGCTCGATTAGTTTGTCGGCGCTGAGTCTCTGGCCTCGATTGGTGTGGAAGAAGCGAGGAGTCAGCTTGTGTTCGAGTGCATCTTTGTAGACAATCGCACTTCCACTGATACCAACGATCGTACTTATCAGTCCTACGGCGATTCCTATCCAGAGATGGAGCTGAAAGAAAGCGCGACGAAGCCAGGTCTTTCTGGGTGTATGCAGAAATAGAGAGCACGATTTAGCTAGTAGTCGCATAGGCTGTTCACGAAGTAATTAAAGTAGGTCTACGCGTATTTCTGTCGCGTAGACCCGCAGTGTTTATTTCTTCGTCCGTTCTCCACCAGGAAGATTCCAACGGATGCCGCCGATTACATTTCGCGTCGATCCGTAGTTGCAATAGCTGAGTCCTGTACAAACCGATACGTAACGTTTGTCTGCAATGTTTGTAGCGTTGACGGAAAGGCGAAAGGCTCCGAAGTCGTAGCGGAGATTTGTATCAAAGAGCGTATATCCGGGCACGATAAATTCGTTTGTTGAACTCCCTGCGCTGATGCCCGTATAGCGTGCTCCCGCGCCGAGCCCCAGTCCTCTCAACTTTCCACGCGGTACCGTGTAGTCGGCAAGCAAGGATGCAGATTGCTCAGGAGCAAGGATGGCACGTTTGCCGAGTTCGGATTCGATGGTTGTTCGAGTTACTTTGACATCGTCATACATATAACCCGTGTGAAGGGTAAGCGTGGAGAGGAGCTTGGTTACGGCCTCGAGTTCCACGCCACGCGAGCGAATCTCTCCGGTTTGTATGGTATTGAGCCCATCGGGCGTCTGTACATTCTGCTGCGTGATGTTGTAGAAGGAGGCGGTAAAGAACCCTCTCCAACCATGCGGCTGATATTTGAGTCCTGCTTCATATTGGCGGCCTGTGGTTGGTTTGAAGGCTTTGCCGAAGAGGTCTGTTCCGGTCGTAGGAAGGAAGCTTGTGGAATAGCTGAAATATGGGGCGAGTCCAAAGTTTGTAAGATAGGTGACTCCGGCGCGTTCCGTGAACCTGCTTGGATTTTGCTTTGCTGAGCTCTTTGCGAGGAGATCTTGCGTATCAATGTAAGCCCAGTCTTCCCTGCCTCCGAAGGTGAAAATAAGATGCTGGCGGATCTTAAGTTGGTCTTGCAGATATACACCTGTTTGATGTGAGGGCTGGTGAGACGAAGACGCCGGTGGTAACAACGGCATTTTGACTCCATAAACAGGTTTGAAGATGTCTATCGACGGTCCTATCGTCCAGAAGGTCGGCTGGTCCATAACTCCATTGGAGTAGTCCACTCCGGCGAGGAGTGTTTGTGAAATGTTGCTGCTGTTCCAGCTTGCGTGTGCCTGGGTATCTGTTGTGTAGAGATGAGAATCAAAGTGACCCGAAAAGGCGATGCGATCGAGAGTTCGGTAATCACGTTCGAGTGCATACCCGTAGATGTCGTTTCCTTCCCAGCCAATGTTGGAATAGCGTGTCGTTTGCCGAATAGACCAGCGCTTATCGAGATGTCTCTCAAATGCCCAACCGCAGTGATATTGATTGCGGAGAAAGTAATCGAAGGTCGGTTCTCCCATGTATCGATAAACCGGGACAACACCGTAGGGATTCGGTAAAAGCGTACCGTAGGCGGGCAGGAACTGCCCGAAGCCTGCATGGTCGTGTTGATACTCGGCGAGCAGTGTGAGAGACCCTTTATTGTCTGGAATCCACGTCAGGGATGGAGCTACATAACGGCGATTATCCGGCACATAGTCTACTTGGTTATCGCTGTTGCGGATTAAGGTTGTAATCCGATAAAGAAGGTGGCCTCTGCTATCGAGCGGTCCACTCAAATCGGCCTTGAACTGACGACGATTGTAGCTGCCACTGTTCCATTCAATCTGGTGAAAGGGCGTGGAGAGAGGTCGCTTGGAGACCATGTTTACCAGGCCTCCCGGCTGGCTCTGTCCATAGAGAACAGATGCCGGTCCCTTTAGGACATCCAGTTCTTCGAGCCCATAGGGCTCAGTACGGCCTGCGATTTGTCCACTTTGCCAGCGCATGCCATCACGGAACATCCCATAAGTTCCGGCGTCGAAGCCGCGAATTCTTACCCAGTCATAGCGTGTGTCGCTTCCATATGTTTCGGCATTGACGCCGGGAGTGTAGCGGAGTGCGTCCATCACAGTCTGGACGTTTTGTTGCTGGAGCTGATCGAGTGTGATGACAGAGATGGTCTGTGGCGTTTCAATCAGGGGTGTACTGGTCTTTGTACCTGTTTGCGTTTCATCTCCAACGTAGTCCTGGTTCGCTGTAACCGTAACTGTACTTTGCTCCGCTCCCAACAGGAGCCGAAATGTCAGCGGATCTTGAGGGCGGTCATATGGCACTTCGATCTCTTGTTCGTATGTGGAGAAGCCCGCAGCGTGGATTGCTACTCTGCATTTTCCTTCAGGGAGAGCCAGGGAAAATTCACCATTGGCCGCGGAGGTTGTGTTTCTACGCGTATTGCCACAGACAAAAAGGATGGAAGAGGAAGAGACCGCAGCACCGCTGGGATCTAGCACGATTCCTGAAATCGTTTGAGTATGTGGCGGTGGCGAAAGGAAGAAAGACTGAGCCGGAAGCAGTTGCACAACGAGTGTAGATGCAAGGAACACAAAGCTACAGGCAGAAAGCCATACTCTGTGCCGAAGAGAGGAGCGGCCAGCCATAGAAAAATACCTTTCGTGTACCGAAGGCTGACTTGTCCTATACTCTGGAGCCTGCCGCCAGCCTTTCGGTTGTCGATCTCAAGGTCCTCGCGGCGCTTCGCCAAAAGACTCCACGAGGACCTTCCTGGATCAAGTTGTTTTTTAGATGCAACCAAGTTGCATCTAAAAATAGATGTTCGACTAGATTTGAATTTTTGGTTCCTGATTAAAATACGACAAATCCAGTCCTAGATCAACGATTGTGCGCGTTTTCTGTTGCATCTGGAGATGCAACAGCCGAAAATCCCATGACTTTCAGGGAAATCGTAATAGCGAGAGTATGCAAATGTGTTGCAATATGAGACCGCGAGAAAGATTAACGGAATGCCCGCACAGATATCAGTTTTCCTCCTACTTCGAAACCAAGGTTCTCTAGAGCGGAGTCAGGGTTATTGTGTGCTATTCAGCAAGGGTTAAGTGCAGCTTTTCTTGACGGAAAGCCGCGCAGTCCGCTGTGGCTTGCGGATACATCTACCCTGATTCCGCTATAGAGCATTTTCGCTTTTAGTATGGTCCAGCGGAATTCAGTGCAGTGTGGCCGTTCTTTGACGGAACGGCCACGCGGTCATTTGTTCCGGGTCTACAGTGAAAGCGAAATTGCTCTAGTAGCTGGAAGGGTATGCCGGATAGTATTCAACTCGATTGCGTCCATTCATTTTTGCCCGATAGAGAGCTTGATCTGCCTGATCGACAAGCGAGCTGGAATCGTGGATTGAGCAATCGAACCAAGCCAGGCCGAAACTGCATGTAACAGGCGCGGAGATTTCACCGCTGCGGAATGGGTTGCCGCAAACCGAGAGCCGAAGTTCCTCAAGGCGCTTGAGTGCGATCTCCGGATCGAGGCTGGGCAGAATGATCAGAAGCTCTTCGCCTCCATATCGTCCAACATAGTCATAAGAACGGACTGCTGAGAGGATTCGGTTTGCGTATTCCTGCAAGAAGGCATCGCCCACCAGATGTCCGTAGGTGTCGTTGATATCTTTGAAGTGATCGAGGTCGGCAATGGCGACGGCGAGAGTTGTTCCCTCTCTCTGGCACCGATGGATCTCCCGTTCTAACTGCTCGAAGATGGCTGCGCGGTTAAGAAGCCCGGTAAGAGAGTCCCGGGTGGCAATCATTCGTAGCTCTTCTGTCCGCTCCGAAACTAAGCGCTCCAGATAGCGCTGGCGAACCAGGAGTAGCCGCACATTCCAACGCCAGATCAGCCATACAAATGCCAGGATGACGATGGCAATAGAGACATAGAAGGCTTTTGTCTGCCACCATGGCGCAAGGATCGTAAAGGAGAGGGTTTCTACGGGAGATAGGTCATGCGTACCGGTATCTTCGGCGACTACTTCCAATCGGTAGTGGCCCGGAGATAGCGGTGGATACCGAAGCTCGTGTTCACTGGTTTCTGTCCAGTCTTCTACCTGGGCAAGGCGATACCGGAAGTTGATCGCATTTGCGTTGGCAAAGTTCGATGCCGCTAGATGAAAGGTGATTGGGAGGCGGGCCCACGGTAATTCTTTTGTCTGGTCTTGATCGAGAGAGGCAAAGGCGATGTTTCCACGTTTGGCTTCAGTAATCCATGCAGAGAGCGGCTCCGAGCGGAAGAGATTCTCGGGATGGACGAGATGTGCTAAGCCAGCGCTGGTGCCGATCCACACCGTGCCATCGGGTGCGGAGAAGAAAGATGCTCCGTCAACATCATTCCAGATGAGGCCGTTTTCTTCTGTAACTCTGCGCCACTGCTTGCCGTTAAATACATCTACACCGGCGTCAGTTCCGACCCATAACCAACCTCGCGAGTCGATATCGAGTTCAACGATTTCACTGGAAGCCAAGCTGCTGGAAGGGATGCGGTCGAGTATCCGCAGCTTATTCCCATCCATGCGTGCGTGTAGTAGCGAGAGCGGTTCTACCCCATTTAGCCAGAAAGATCCATCGGCCTGGACCGCAACATGTTCTGCGAATTGCGGGGTGAAATCGGAAGGCAGAGGGATATGGACCCAATGGTGATGGTTCTCGTACTTATACAATCCGGCATTCGACATGAACCAAAGATCACCGGAACGATCCTGGACGGCCTTATAGATACGTACTCTGGGGACCTCTTGCACCAGAGTTGGCTGTGCTTTATTTCCCTGCTGCAGATCTAGAAAGTAAAGCCCAATCTGAGAGCAGATCCATAAACGATCTGTAGAATCCACCAGCAGAGAGATAACGGAGTGAAGATTTGTAACTATACGGGATGTCTTTTTGATGGGATCATATTCGATCAAGTCTCCATCGTTTTCCCCGCCCCAGATATGGTCGTCCTTCGACTTTGTAAGTGTTTGGACAGCCGGTAGATTATGGGGATAATTTCCCGCTCTTTTCTCGAACCGATTACTTCCCTTCGGTAGAAAACGCAGATCGGTTTGGGTCCCTGCCCAGACGCCATGAGCATCTTGATAGATGCCCCATATTTGGTTATCGGCCAAGCCCTCATCCGTTGTATAGGATTCCCAGGTGTCATAACCTTTCCAGCGTGCAAGACCATGTCCTGTAAGAGCGAGCCATGGTGATCCCTGTTGGTCGACAAGGATATGTCCGACAGGGAAAGCTGGAATTCCGTTGCTGGTCGCGAATATTTTCCAATGGCCGTTTTCAAATCTGGCTAAGCCTAAGGGCAGGTTGGCCAGGATTCGTCCATTGGCATCTTCCGCCAGGGTGCCGTCCTTTGTTCCGGTGAGCTGTTGCGTAAGATCGCCGTCTTGAAGGGAGCAGCCGGATAAAGTGCAAGCGGCAATGTGGTGAAGTCCGCGTGCCCAGAGCTTGCCTGTATGGTCGACAAGGATGGGTCTCCATCTATCTTCGGGTAGTCCCCGAGCCGGGGTAAAGACCTGTATCTTTCCTGGAGAGGATGCACACAGGTTGTTGCTGCAACCCATCCAGAGGCGGTCTTCTGGAGTTGCCAGCAATCCGGAAATGTTGAGCAGTTGGGGATATTGAGTCAGTTGTTGAGGACTAAAGTACGGTGCGAGCTTCCAGGAGCTTCCTAAGTCGGAGCTTTCTGCCACAGCGACGGTATGGTTGTTGAGTAGAAAGATATGGTTGGGATCGTCGGGAAATGACGTCAACGCGGAGCGCAGATCCATCTGAAGATTCCGCGGCGAGCTAACCCGGTGAAAGGGGCCGTGATCTGCAAAGAGTACGTCGTGGAGTGTAGTGATCCAGATTCTCCCGCGTCCGTCTTGATGGATTGCAGAAATATCGTGATCGTCAATTCCCTCAATAGTTTGTAAGCGGGAGAAGCGCGCGCCATCATAGCGATAGAGCCCATTTTCTGTCCCAGCCCATATGAAACCGGCTCGATCTTGAAGAATGCTGGTTACATTCAGATTGTGCAGCCCCTCGGGCTGTCCATATTGTTTGAAGGTATAGTGCTGCGCCTCGACATACCGGCAAGTCAGAACTGCCATGGTTACAAACAGCAGTGTCCGCGAGATCGGATGGAGTGCCCACATATCTGCATCCTATCTCGACTTTGTAAAGTCTACTAAGCTTTATTGATGGAGTTTGTTGGATTCAGTGTTGAATGGCTGGTATGTGAAACAAGTTGCAGAGCGAAAGGGCTGGATAGGTAAAGGTGTTGCCTACAGCGTTGAATTTGAGGTCTCTTTAGGGTGAAGGGCGTGATTACTGATAGGTAAGGCTTTAGGTTACCTTCTCTATATGACTTATCTATTGTGGCCCGACAGAGATTGCTTTATCTAGTGTGCAATCGAAAGGGCTGCCCAATCCGGCAGCCCTTTCGACTGTATATCGGCAACAGAAAGAGTTCTATTTCTGCGGATCCGCCGAGGGGACATCCTCTTGTTGGTAGGCCTTTTGCAGGATTGAAAATGCCTGTTTCTTTTCGCCCTGATCGGAGACCAATCCCTTGCGATTGAAACCGTCCTGAATCCCAGGCAAAGGACGCCGGGGTGAACGGAAGTCCATCAAGATCCAGGGACTCATGCCGCGAAGATGTGGCATCTTACGAAGCATTGTCAGTTGGTGGCTGTAGACGTTGGCTTGGTACTCTTCCGTCCAGCGGCTATCAGGTGTTCCATGCAGTCCGGATTTAGCTTCTGCACCAAACTCACTAACGAAGAGCGGCTTGTTGTAGCGAATATCCCAGCGGGTGATATCTGCGTCTTGTGGCTTTCCTTCGTACCATCCGATGTATTCGTTAATTCCAATGACATCGAGATATTCGCCTAGAGGATCGTCTACGACCTTCGTTTGTCCTGCGGCTCCGTGAACCAGTAGGGCTGCCGTGACGGGGCGCGTAGAGTCGAGTTCATGAGCCACCGAAACGAGGGATTTCAGGAAACGGGTACGGTCTTCTGTTGAGGGTGTTTCATTCGCAACGGACCAAAGGACAACCGAAGCCTTGTTGCGGTCGCGGCGGATCATCTCCGTGAGTTGTTGTTTGGCTTTCTCATATACCTGAGGATTCCCAAACTGGCAGGCCCAATAGACGGGGATCTCAGACCAGATCATGATGCCTTTGCGATCTGCGAGGCGTGTCATGCGCTCGTCGTGGGGATAGTGCGCCAGACGTAGATAATTTGCTCCAAGATCCTTTGCCCAGCCAAGTAGCGTCTCTGCATCTTTGTCGCTGTATGCGCGGCCCGTCCGGTAGGGTGCCTCCGCATGAACGCTCATGCCGCGCATGGCGATGGACTTTCCATTAAGGAAGATCTGGTCTCCCTTGACTTCGATAGTGCGGAAACCTATTTCGTCGGTAAGTGTGTCGTTCCCTGCCTGGAGTTCGACACGATAGAGCTTAGGTGTTGCTGGCGACCACAATTGAAGTCCCGGAGCTTGGAGGCTGATAACTGCCTTGGCCTCGTTATCCAGTTTTGCTGAAGTGCGAGCCTTTGTTTCTGGAATGGCGATGCTGACTTCCTGCCCCGGCTGCGCTCCTTCGACATGAATCCAGCCTTCGATGGTGTTCTCTGTGCCCCTCTTCAGGTGGAGGTCGTAGCTATCGATAAATGTCTTCGGGACGGAGACGAGAGAAACATCTCTGGTAAGGCCGCCATAATTGAACCAATCGGTTTGAGTGGTTGGGATACCATCGGCAATCCGGGTATCATCAACCGCGATCACAACAAAGTTCCGTCCGGGATGAAGGGCTTCGGTTGCTTCGCAGTCAAAGGGGGTAAATCCGCCCTCATGTTCGCAGAGGTATTCGCCGTTCACCCAGACATGCGAACGGTAGTTGGCCGCTCCTACATGGAGGAAGGTCCGCTTGCCCGCATCCGGTTGAAAATCGAAATAACGTTGATACCAGAGCAACCCCTCGTAGTTAAAGAGGTCTGGCCGCTGTGTATTCCAGTCTCCAGGTACTTGGATCGTAGGCTCCTTGTCGAAGTCGTATTCGACAAGGGGTCCGCCGGGAACGGAATGCGCATTTTTAAAATACCCATCCTTCCGGATGTCATTGTGAAAACTGAAGAGTCCGGTTTGATAGGGATCGACCATGAAGTGCCAGGGCCCGTTCAGGCTGATCGTTTGCCGGTGATCAATGTCCGTGAGAAGGGTAGGAGTGTGCTGTCCGGTCTTCTCCGCGAGGACTGTTGAGCTCGTATAAGTGAGAAAAACAAAAAGAAGTATTGGAAGGGCTCGAATGGCTGATAATAGCTGCCGGCAAGGCGGATTCAGTCTGGTTCTCATAGGTAGATCCATAAACGGGTTTATCTTTCCTGCATTTTGATCAAACTTCGAATTAAATCCCTATAGAACAAATGGAGAGCTGTCCTGAGGCAAAGCCGTACAGATGCCAAAAGTTCTCGATTAGGGTGACGGCCTCATGATATGCAGGCTTGCTGCCAGATGCAATTGTCCTTTGCTGTCGACGATGAGATTTGCTGAGAATCGATGAGGAATTGGGCGGAGAGAGTGTTTTGAAGGGGGTCTGACTGATCGGGAGATAGGCCCCTCTAGGAGGGTCTATCTCCTTTACTTAGGCGAGTTTCGATCTCATCGAGGATTGGCAGGCAGTCAGCTACCGATTCTGCCATATAGTGCGCGCCAGCACGTTTCAGCGTCTCCTCAGCGGGCTTGAGGCGGGTCTTCTGTTCTTCCGGTTTGAGCCGATGCCATTCCTCTTCCGCGAGGCCGACAAGATTCCCGCAGCGGGTAAGCCCGATAGTCCACATCCCGGCATTAAGACCTTCGGTGATATCTGCTTCGGTGTCTCCTATTTTCACTATGGCCCAGAGTGGATAGACGCGCAGCTCCAGGGCGAGACGGTAGCACATCCACGGGAAGGGTCGTCCTGCGCCGACATCGTCGGGGCAAAAGCTGAGGTCTGTGTAATAGCCCTGTGGTTTTGCAGAAGCTGCGACGGCTTCGAGCATCTGGCGTGTATAGCCGGTTGTTCCGCCAATTTTGAGCCCACGGCTCCGCATGATTTCAATTGCCTCAGGAACTCCCCCGATTACGGCAGAATGATTGCGGACCACCTGGAGAAATTCAGCTCCCAACTCCGAATAGAGCTGTTGGGCATCGGCATCGTTGGGCTCTCGATGATACTTCTCGACCCAGGGCTGACGTGCTTCTGCCGATAGCAACAGCTGCCGCACATGTTCCTGTTTCGATAGACCCATATAACGGCGAACTACGGGCAGCTCCAAGGGAATGCCATGCGTAGCAAAGACATTGGCGATGGCCTGTATTGGAGCGATGCTGCCGTGGTCTACGGTCGTCCCCGCCCAATCGAGAAAGACGGCTTGGAGGTGTTGTTTGGGCATAAAGACAGGGATCTCCTTCGTGAAAAAAATTGAGGGGCACGAAAAGTGCCCCTTCAGGTTTCAAGAATTGGCTATAGCAATTTCAGGGTAGCTGTATCCTGGAACCGCAAAATCCGATGCCGCTTTCCGCCAAAGAAAGCGGCACTTAACGAGTATCCGACCGGACATAGTAACACTGAAATTGCTCTAGAGCTCGGTGGATTGGGATTGTACGAGCCATTTGGCGCGGGAGAGGAACTCGCTAAAGTTGACGGTTCCCTGATCTCCTTTACCACGAGTTCTCAGGCTGACGGAGTTTCCTGCAGCCTCCTTATCGCCCATGATGAGGACATAAGGAATCTTCTGCATTGTCAGGTCGCGGATCTTGGCATTCATCTTTTCGTTGCGAGCGTCGAGCTCGACACGCAAACCAGCTTCCTTCAGCTGAGCCTCGATCTTTTTCGCGTACTCGACATGACGTTCGCTGATGGGCACAAGACCGATCTGTACCGGTGCCAGCCAAAGCGGGAAAGCTCCGGCATAGTGCTCGATCAATACGCCAAAGAAGCGCTCAACCGAGCCGAAGAGTGCGCGGTGCACCATGACCGGCTGGTGTCGCTCTCCGTCTTCTCCAACGTACTCCAGCTCAAAGCGAGCCGGCAGGTTGAAATCGAACTGCACGGTAGAGAGCTGCCATAGACGGCCTAGTACGTCGACCAATTTAACGTCGATCTTTGGCCCATAGAAGGCAGCCTCTCCGGGAATCGTTTTGAACGGGATATTCTTTCTCGTCAGAGCCCGTTCGAGCGAATGAATGGCGAGGTTCCAGTTTTCGTCCGAGCCTGCGTAGTGGGCACGGTCGTTCGGATCCCAGGTCGAGAGCTCGACTTTGAATTCCATGAAGCCGAAGGTTTTCAGTACGGCCTCTGCGAAATCGATACAGGCCACGACCTCATCTTCGATCTGCTGCGGAGTGCAGAAGATGTGGGCGTCATCCTGCGTAAAGCCGCGAACGCGGAGGAGTCCGTGCATGGTTCCGGAGCGCTCATAGCGATAGACATTGCCCAATTCAGCATAGCGAGCCGGCAGGTCGCGATAGCTCTTGGGCGAATTCTTGTAGATGAGAATATGGAACGGACAGTTCATCGGCTTCATGCGATAGTACGCATCGTCCAATTCCATAGGGGTGAACATGTTCTGCGAGTAGAAGCCTTCGTGTCCGCTGGTCTGCCATAGGTTCACGCGAGCGACATGTGGCGTGTAGACAAGCTGGTAGCCACGGCGGAGACATTCGTCGCGCATCCAGTCTTCCATGACCTTGCGGATCATAGCGCCCTTAGGATGCCAGAAGATTAAGCCGGCACCGGCGAGCTCCTGAATGCTGAAGAGGTCCAACTGTTTACCGAGGACGCGGTGATCGCGCTTGGCCGCCTCTTCCAGGCGAGCGAAGTGCTCTTCCATCTCCTTCTTTGAGAAGAAGGCCGTACCGTAGATTCTCTGCAGTTGCGGGTTCTTCTCATCGCCCAGCCAATAGGCGCCGGCAAGATTTGTAACCTTGAAAGCCTTCACCCTTCCGGTAGAAGGAACGTGAGGTCCGCGGCAAAAGTCCACGAACTTGCCATTGCGGTAGAGCGAGATCTCTTCGCCCGCCTTGGTGAATTTTTCAATGAAGTGGACCTTCATGAAATCGTTGTCGTGCTTGAACTCTTCGAGCCCTTTTTCGCGGGGCTCCGATTCACGAACGAACTTTTCATCCCGGGCCACGACATCGGCCATCTTGGCTTCGATAGCCTTCAGATCTTCCGGCGTGAACGGGGTTGGCCGGTAGAAATCGTAGAAGAAGCCCGAATCGGTTGCAGGACCGTGCCCCAGCTTGGTCTCGGGAAAGAGCTCGAGAACTGCTGTAGCCAATACATGGGCGGCCGAGTGCCGGACGACTCGCAGGGCGTCTGGATCTTTCTCCGTAAGGAGCTGAAGCTGGACATCCTCAGTCAGAGGAGTGGCCAGGTCGACCAGGCGTTCGGCATTCGGATCAGCCGCTGCATACATGGAATCCTCTGCAGAAGTGTCACCGGTAGTGGCCGTGGTAGTGGAGTTGACCGGTTTAATGCGGGCAACAACAGCGGCTGAAGCCAGCCGCGGCGAAATGCCCTGCGCGACATCGAACGGAGTCGTGCCGGAGGGCAGCGTTTTCACGGAGCCGTCGGGAAGATGAACCTGGATAGAACTTTGCGTTGCACTCATAAGATGTCTGACTTACTTGAGGAAATCTCCTCCAGGATATGACTCTTGGCGGCATCCGTCGAGCTGTGGGAGGTTTTGCAGGTGTACGGAAGATGGTCCAAAAACAGAAATGGCACAGAGAAACGTGCTCTGTGCCATTGGGTTCTGGAATGGGAATCTACTTCTTTTCCGGCGAAACGGCTCCCGGGAAGAGATTGGGAAGTGGCTGATTTTTTTGATCGTCCAGTTCAGGATGTGGGAGAGGCTTCCGTGGGAGCATCTGATCGCGCATGGCTGCGTTATAGACAAAGATGGCCTCTACGGTGGCTGCCTGTTTCAGATCCTCTGCTTGAAGACGCTCGTAGGTATCCATGTTGGTGTGGTGGGTTCGGCTGGAGTAGTCCATTTCATCCTGAATGAACTGGAAGCCCGGAATGCCAATGGCGTCGAAGGAAAGATGATCTGTTCCCCCGGTATTACGCATGGTGAGCGTCGTTACTCCCAAATCTTTGAGCGGAGCGATCCATTGGGAAAAGATCGGCTCGACGGCTGCATTTCCCTGGAGATAAACACCACGCAGGCGTCCGGTTCCGTTATCGATGTTGAAATAGGATGAAATAAGCTTCTGCTCGGACTTCAGCTCTAGTGCTCCCTTGCTCTGACGTGCATATTCAGGGAGCTTTTGTTGTTCGGGATCGGTTGAAAGCGGTGCCCCACCGAAATGCTGCCGGACGTAGGCACGCGAACCCAGAATCCCCTGCTCCTCTCCACTCCAGAGGCCTATGCGGATGGTGCGGCGCGGGTGTACGTCGAGCGCCTTAAGGATCCGGATAACTTCCATTGCGGCAGCTGCGCCTGCTCCGTTGTCTGTGGCGCCGGTAGCGGAAGCCCAGCTGTCCAGGTGGCCGCCGACCATTACCACTTCGTCCTTAAGCTTGGGATCGGTGCCCGGGATTTCGGCAATGGTATTGAAAGCATGCTCCTGATCGCCCGTAACCTTGGTTTCGACATCTACCTCGAGCGAAACAGGGACATTGGCCTTTAGCAGGCGGTAGACACGACCATAGTTCTCAATAGCTATTACGATTACCGGAATCTTTACAGCTTTTTCCGGAAGATAGGGACGGCTTACCATTGCCGCTCCATTGTCATCAAAGATGGTTCCGCCCGAGCCTCCGGAGTTCTTGCCGTCGCGGCTGGGACGAACTACCACCGCGACTTTTTCTTCGGTCAGGAATTGAACGATCTTGTCCTGTAGCTGTGCCCTTTTCTTACGTTCTGCCAAGGCAGCGTTGTAATTGGGACTGTCGAGCGGGTACTTTGTCATGTCCGCGAGCTGCTTCTCCGTGGGACGGAAGAAGAGCGGCTGATCGACGGGAGCTACCTCGCGCATCTCGCCAAGGAACACGATTTTGCCGGCGAGCTTTCCCTTGTACTGATCGATATCTTTCTCTTCCTGGATATTGACCAGTACGGCTTGTCCGTTGACCGGGCCATTGGTCGATGGGGACCATGGTGTAGCCTGAGCGATGAAGACAGCCGTGTCCGGAGAGGTCATACGCGCCCAGGTATTGAGCTGTTGCCATCCGATACCGAATGCACCCCAATCCTCGAGATGTGCGTTTACACAGCCCAGAGTCGTCAGTTGGTCTCTCGTCCACTCGTTGGCTTTTTTCATATTGGGCGATGCTGTCAGGCGGGGACCAATGGCGTCCGTAAGGGCGGAGGCAAACTCCATCACATGAGAGTGATTGATTCCCTCTTCACGAATCCGCTGATACATATTGAGATCTACGTTTTCTACTGCGGGCTGACCCTGGGTAGTAGAAGCGGAGGCTTCCGTAGCGGCAGGCGTTTTTGGCTTAACAGCAGAGAAGATGGGAAGAGTTACGAGAAGGCTGGCGGCCAAAAGTGCGCAATTGCGCTTTCGATACATGATTTAGGCTCCATACGAACCGGCGGAGACTGCAGACTCTCACCAATAGATTTCTTGTTCTACAGATATCAGATATCAACGTCCGTAAGCTTGTTTCTTTGGCATATCTCCTAGACGAGGCGTGAACCCGTGATCTGCTCCAGGACGTGGAGTGGCGTTGTTTTGGGGTCCACCATAGCATTTGGTGAAACGAGAAAGGTTTGTTCGATCGCGTATTGTCCGGCTAACACGGCATGAGGGACAGTCTCGGTATAAACCATCCAGCTCGATCCTGGAGGGAAGGAGATTCGAAGTTTAGGGTGAGATGTCTGAAATTCCGCGTGCTCTTTCAGAAAATTATGAAAATGCATCATGAAGTCGTCATAGGGAGAACGCTTCAGTTCCGGAATGATCCGGCCAATTCCGCATGTGGTGAGCGTCTGCTTCAACAGCCGTTTACTTGCACTGTCCGGCTTGGGAGGAGCAATCTGCATCGGGACAAAGTGGCGGACAAGGTCGGGAAACGGCGTACCTACTACCCAATCGCGTGTGCGGGTGGGATGAATGTTATTGAAGAAACGTAATATGCGGGCGCCGTGGGTAGGTCTGGTAGGGAAAGCATCTGTGTGCAGCAGATCGTTGCGGCGGCGGAGAGGCAAATCGCGCCCTTGTTCTTCCATGGGACGATAGCTGGCGTAGTCCAGTTGCCAGCGTTGTTGATACGGTGAAAGGAATTTTGTGAGAAAGTTCGTGACCGAAGTCGAATAAGTTCTAAGAATCTGATGGACGCGAGCGAGAGTGGCAGCATCCACATCTTTTCGATTGATTCCACTCAGCTGGTCTTTATTGGGTTTGTAGGCGATGTTTTTGTGAAGGCTGCTGTCGGTTTGCTGCTGATTGAGTAGGAAGGTCTGGTCTTCGGAAGCGATAGCTATAGGGGAACGTGGAAAGTAGAGGATGTTGCCTGCTTCCAATTGACTACACCACGTTCGAGCTTGTTCTGGAGTGGGTGGACGGTTTTCAACGAGTGCTTCGAGCGGAATTGAAATGACGGCCATGATCGATAGAGACTATTTCCCTGTGGTTTTTGCGCGGATCCATAACGTCCCAAATACGAGAAAGCCTAAGGCGAGAAAAACGCAACCCACCGGGAAGGCCACGTCTTTGTATGCAAGGGCGTAGTCGACAGAATGATGTCCGGCGAGGTTATAGATCAGGAGTGCAACAATCCCCAAAAATGCCGTGGCAAAGAATGCCAGAAAACCGGAAGATAACGCCAAAAGAAGGCTGGAAAAGAAGCCAAAATCACTGATGGGGAAACCGAAAAGTCTTGTCTCTTGAGTGCGGGGAAGGCTCATTGTCGTGAGTGGGTCCTAACTGGCTGCCCTCAGATAGAATACAAGGAATGTCAGGAGTAGCACAGATCGAGTTGTTATCAGCTCAAACCGTCGCCCAGCAAACTCCCGTAGAGCAAGCACAAAATGGGATTTGCTATGCAACCTTCGGCCAGACTCAATTGCCGCACAACGAGCTAGAGCGGTTGGTTGAGGCCGTCCCACAAACCATTGCTTCCGCTATCAAAAAATGTGCTTATTACTTTGTGCCTCTGACGATTCCCGAGGCTGAGCACATCATGGTAGCTCCGGATTACTCCATCAGTTTGGCAGATCGGGCAATCTGTCACCGGAACGTGCGCTTTGGCGAGTCCGATTGTGTTTTTATCTCCGCTCGTTTGATGCAGGATCGTTTTGGTCTTTCCTTCGAGTTCTTCATCAATACCGCTCATCACTTCATCGAAGCAGTCGGAGTGCCGCAGAGCTTCAGCGATTTGGCCTGGGCACAGGCAGAGGCTGAGGTGCGTGGTGAGACCAGCCAAGATGGCTGGGAGAACCGGCGTCGTGCTCTCGACGGCAAGGGGGTGGAAGGTAAGGGCATAGACGAACGTGCAAAGACGGCCTTTCTGGAAGCTGCTTTTGCTGATGCTCTAGCCATCTACATGCTCGCGCTGACCATTGATTTCGATTATGTGGATCTTCGCGAAAGAGAGTATCCCATGCTTGCGCCCCCTGCCTTGGCTGAACGGTTGCGCCATGTGGCAGGACTCTTCCCTCCAAATAATGGCTACGAGTTTGAAATCCGGTATCGTCGTCGGAGCTAGATTTGTGGCCTTGTGACAGGGCTGGTCTTCAGGCCAGCCGCTGCAATTCTTATAACTGTGGATAGACATTCTCGGTAACGAATGCAGTGGGAGGCAGGGCCGCGCGAGCAGTTGCAAGACACCGCTTGAGCAGTCTTGGAGGGGAGGAAGCAATGACAAAACGCGTGGATTGGTATAGGTTCAGGGCTTCTATATCTTTCTTCAACATTCGTTACCGAGAATGTTTCATCCCCCAAAAGAAGACAGCTTTCGGCAGGCCTGAAGGCCTGCCCTAATAAGAAACATCACAATCCGACCTCCCGTTTCATTTATCGCGGGTCGGCTACCCCGGTGCAGGACTGACACAAAACAAAGCGAATTTACCTTTGGAATTCTGGGCCGCTTTCCGCGAAGGAAAGCGGCATTTCACCAATATTGGATTAGGTATAGGGACGCTGGAATTGCTCTCTAGTTTTACGGCAGTAATCGAGAAATATGGTTAGGAAGGGCGACTTTAGCCGTGCCCTTCCCGACTCAGTTACAACTGTAGTACTGGAATCAATAGCCGAATAAGGACTCCAAGCGATGATTGCGCATCTACGCGGTACTCTTCTTTCGAAGCGCCCTGGCCAGGCAATTGTCGAGGCCGGTGGCGTAGGTTATGACGTTGCTCTAAGTATCCCGGCGTTTACGGTTTTGCCTGCGGAAGGCGGACAGGTATCGTTACATATCTACACGGTCGTGCGCGAGGACGCGCTTGCGTTATTCGGCTTTCTCAGCCTCGAAGAGAAGCGCCTATTCGAGCGACTGATTACGGTTAGTGGAGTAGGTCCAAAGTTAGCCATCACAATTCTGGGCGGCTTGAGTCCGGAGCGCACAATTTCGGCAATTCGTTCTCAGGATCATGCGACACTTACGCGGATTCCGGGTGTCGGCAAAAAGCTGGCAGAGCGGCTGGTTGTCGAGTTGAAAGACAAGCTCGAAGATATGGCGACAGCTCCGGTTGCCGCGAGTGCCGGTCCTGCAGCCGATGACGTACTTTCCGCTTTGGTAAATCTCGGTTATCAACGTCCTGCCGCCCAGAAGGCAATCGAGATGGCCGTTGCAAAGCATGCTGCAGCGGGGAAAGACTTCGATGAGCTCTTCCGCTTGTCACTACAGATGATCAGGTAAAAGGCAGCTAAGAAGCGCACCGCTGAATTATTGGGACCAGGCTCTGCTCCGGATACGCGGAGCTTCGTTCCCTCAGAGGTGGGGAGGGCCGCTCCAGCTATTCTCCGCGCCGGATCTCGCTACAATTGTTACGTGTCCATTCCAGCTAAAAAGAACTCCAAGAAAATTCCTGTTGTTACTGAGAAGGCTCCTCCCTACTTCCGTGCGGAGGGGCTTAAGTTCCTGTCCGGCTTGGTACGGAACAACCGGCGGGAGTGGTTTCAAGCACGGCGTGATATATACGAACGCGAATTGAAGGCTCCAATGCTGGAGATTGTGCGTCGTGTTACCGATGCGTTGGCTGAGTTCTCGCCTGAACATCTACGCGCTCCGGAAAAGTGCATGCTGCGTATTTATCGCGATACGCGCTTCTCGTCGGACAAAACTCCCTATAAGAAGCATATTGCCGCATGGTGGGCTTGCGAGGGGATGGAGAAGACCTCAGGCGGAGGCTTCTATTTCCACGTCTCTCCAAAGGAAGTGGTGATTGCGGCAGGTGTCTTTATGCCGCAACGGGAGCAGCTCTTGGCCATTCGTACCTGGCTGCTGGAGAATCACGAAGAGTTTCGAAAACTGCTTACGGATAAGAAGCTGCGTAAGGTTTTCCCTGATTTTGAGGGGGTTTCCTTAACTCGTCCTCCAAAGGGTTTTCCAAAAGATCATCCGGCAATAGACCTTCTGCGTTGTCAGCAGTGGGGCGTCTCCGCGACCTTGCCATCCGATATAGCGTTGAAACCTAGGTTCCCAATCTTTCTTGCCGATTCTTTTCGCTTGGCTACACCGTTGATTCGGGCGTTAAATACTCCACTAACAGCTCGAAATACGGCTCGGCGAAAGGTTCTGTTTGGCTTGTACTAGACGCCAGAAGAAATCGGTTTTTAGCCTAAAAGTTGCCTAAAAAAGGACAAATACAGGCAAAACTGGGCGAAATCGGTAAAAAACCTGTGGAAATAGGACTTTTCCCATTGACAAAGATTTCAGAAAGCCGCAAGGTAAACGGCGGTAGGGTTCGTTTTACCCGCATGAATACAGGAGATCACAGGCTTATAAGCGGTGATGTCCAGCGGAGAAAGGGACCCGAGGGACTATAGCGTTTTCCCTCTTCGATGAGATCGGGCTTGGATGCAGTCCAATGGCGGTTTTTCCTGTGGATGACGCCATCCTGTAAAGAGCCAGGCGGTCACGCGAGGTTCGGGAATACGCCGTAAGGCGCATCAGCTCGTGAAGTCTATGTGCAGAGCTGGTGTAGACGAAAGATCACCAACAGGAGGAATTACAAAAATGGCAGCAGGTATGACGAAGACCGCACTCGTGCGGCACATGGCAGAGAAGCTTCAACTGACAAACAAACAGGCAGCGGCCTTCCTGGATCTGCTGGCGGAAACCGCCGTAAAAGAGACCAAGAAGAATGGCGTGTTTGTAATCCCTGGCCTCGGCCGTTTGGTTAAGGCAGAGCGGAAAGCCCGCATGGGCCGCAATCCGCAGACTGGTGAAGCCATCAAGATCAAGGCGAAGACCGTTGTTAAGTTCCGTGTAGCCAAGGCTGCAAAGGACGTCATCGCTCCGCCGAAGAAGTAGTTATCTGCAGTAAAACGACTGGCCGGAGTGGTTTCGAGAGCCAGCGTTCGAGGTTGTCTTTGAGGGAGGGCTTTTGCCCTCCCTCAGCTTTTCTGGGGGATTTCTTGCGTGGGTGTTGAGATGCCAACGATGCTGCTTCTTCTTCTCCGGCAACCAGAGCTCTTACTTTGGGAAAGAAATGGCCTTCAGTACAAGCCAGGCTCCAAAGCAGAGAATCACACAGCGCGTCAGCAGGAATGCATCGTAACGCCACGAGAACAGCGCAAAGCAGACGAAATAGCCGACAAAGTAAGACTCCGATAGCAACGTTTTTAACCACACAGGGCCGCTCTTCGTGACCATGACGGAGGACGAAATTGTGCTTTCCTTGGCATGCATTAAACGCCAAGCCAGTATCCCGTGAGCCAGCAGAGCGAAGAGTGCTCCGGTCGGCGGCATAAGGATCACGAGTGAAAAGTGAAAGAGCCATGATCCGAGATAACGGGGATATCCGTAGTCTGTAGCTTCCGTCGAGGCTGTTCGCCGAAGATCGTAAATGGCCGCCGCACTCCACAACCTCAGACTCAGGCCTACAGCTGCAATCAGCAGGCTTGCTACGGTAATACCGAATACCGCATTTCCTAGAGTGCTTCCGGTACGTGTAAGCAGCGAGGCAACAGAAAGCCATGCTGGTTCCATACGGCCCGTGCCCCAATATCTCTCCCACGGGGAATAGAGACCCAGAGCATAAATGGCAACGATGAGTGGTACATGAAAGCGGCGTTCAAAGGAGCTGGCTTGCATTAGGGGGTTCCTTGATCCTTGCGGTAGGCGTTAGGGTGTTCCCGCACAGATATAGATTCGCCAGCGATGATGAAGTGCAGCTTTTTTTACGAAGGCCGCCAATTTTTGTGTCTCGGTTTACCCCAGTGCGGAGCGCTTTGCTGACGGCAGTAGCTTGCTTCTATCGATAAAAAGACAAGAGCCACGGGCTACCCGTGGCTCTTGTCTTTAAAGTAACTAATACTGTTACAAATAGGGTTTACTCTCCAACAATACGCTCCATCAAAGCGTCGAAGTCCTCCAGACGGCCGTATTCGATAATCACTTTTCCGCGGCCATTCTTGTCTTCGATGTGAACTCGTAGTCCCAGTGAGCGCTGGAGGCGGTCCTGGGCCTCGCGAACATTGGGATCGAGCTGCGGCTGTTCTTCTTGCTTTTTGCCTTTAGCTGCCTTTTCGGGATTGAGAATGCCCTGAACGTAGCTCTCGGTCTGACGGACCGACATGGAGAGAGCTATGACCTTTTGTGAAGCCTTGAGGATCTCTTCTGCGGAGTCCAGTGCCAGGAGTGCACGAGCGTGTCCAAACGAGAGTTCACCGGCTTCCACTTTCTTCTGGACGACCTCAGGCAGGCGCAGAAGGCGAAGGAAGTTGGCAACCGAGGCGCGATCCTTGCCGGTGCGCTTGGCCATCTGCTCCTGAGTCATCTTGAAGTCTCGAGAGAGACGGTCGTAAGCGCGTGCCTGCTCCATGGGGTTAAGGTCGGCGCGTTGTAGATTCTCGACGATGGTCATTTCCATGGCCTGTTCGTCGGAGACATTGCGCAGGATCGCCGGAATTGTGGTTTTCCCAGCACGTTGCGAGGCGAGCCAGCGCCGTTCTCCGGCAATCAGCTGAAAGCGGCCATTGGGGAGTGAGCGGACAAGAATAGGCTGGATGACGCCGGAGGCCTCGATGGAGGCTGCAAGTTCAGCCATTTCGGCTTCGCCAAAGTGTGAGCGTGTCTGATAGGGATTGCGGTCGATCTGATCTAGCGAAATCTCACGCGGTTTTCCTGCTTCGCTATCCGCGGCGGAAGCTGCCGTCTGGGGAGCCGGGACACGTGGCAGTAAGATATCGAGACCTTTGCCGAGAGCACGTCGCTTGGCGGAGTCTTTATTTTGATCGGTCGAAATAGACATGGCGAACAGCTGATCCTTATTTCAGATGAAAAATAGATGTGAGAGCGCTACCGCTTAGGCGTAGGGCCAGAAACGAATCTTGACATCTCCGCGCTGGGAGGCGGCAGCCTTCCGTTCCTGTGCCTTCGGGCTTTCCACTCCATCTCGATTCAGAAGCTCTTGTGCGACTTCAAAGTAGCTTTCAGCGCCACGAGAGCGGGGATCGTAGAGTAGAACGGGCTTTCCATGACTTGGAGCCTCTGCCAGGCGAATATTGCGCGGAATGACGGTCTTAAAGAGAGTCTCGCCGAAATAGGTACGCAGGTTTTCCGTAACCTGTTGCGCAAGGTTGGTGCGGTCGTCGTACATGGTCAGAAGTACACCATGGATCTCCAGATCGGGATTCAGAGCGGCTTTGACTCGTTGCAGAGTACTGACGAGCTCGCTGATGCCCTCGAGGGCAAAGTATTCGGCTTGCATAGGGACAATGAGCTTGTCTGCCGCGACGAGGGCATTCAAGGTTAAGAGATCGAGAGCCGGAGGGCAATCGAGGAGGATATAGTCGTACACCTCCCGATAATCAGTCAAAGCATCCCGGAGACGAAAGGCTCTGCGCTCGGCCGATGCTAACTCGACATTCGCCCCAATCAGATTTTTTGATCCGGGAATGACCTTCAGTGTCTCGATATCTGTCGGCTGGACGACGTCCTTTAAGGTAGCTTCTCCGATGAGGATGTCGTAAATAGAGCTTCGATTTTCGTCCTTAGTGAAGCCCAGTCCTCCGGTGGAGTTCGCCTGGGGATCGCAGTCAACCAGGAGAACCGAGAGACCTTCGAGTGCGAGCGCGGCGGATAAGTTGATAGCGGTCGTGGTTTTACCAACTCCGCCCTTTTGATTCACGACTGCTATGACCCTGCTCATGTCAGCTTCAAGACTAAAGGCGGGAAATCTAGGGGTAAATAGGAAAAAGCCTGTGCAGAACCCCGGTCACCCTGTGGAGAACTTCTTCTGCAGGTAAGTCGGTAGTCACGGAAATTGTTGATTTACTGCTGGTTATGACGGATTTCCCGGGTACCGGAAACGGTGCATTTCGTGGGCCTTAGCGGTGGAAAACTTTGGCAAGAAGAGCAAAAAGTTTGCGGGATCTGTACGGCAAGGAAGCGTTATCTGTGGAACAGGGGTTTGTCTGGGCTTCATGTTCCACGTGGAACATGAAGTTTGCAGATTTGGATATGTAAATTCAATAGCTTAGAAGAAACACTCTATGTTCCACGTGAAACACTCAGCCCAGCTTCTTCCCCAAGAGGATGAGCTCATCTTGGGTCCCTGGAATTGCTATGGGGCTGAACCACTGCAGGCCTGGGGCTAAATCGCGGAAGCGCTGATCGTCCCTCCTGCTTGCCATCATGACCAGCAATCCCTCGGCAAGCAGCTTCGCTGTCGCCATGGGAATCACCTGCTCCATCTTGTCGACTGCCCGGAGAGTAACCACGTGAAATAAAGAACTGAGATCCTCGGTGCGCCCTTGTTCAACTTTGGCCTTCAGTCCTAACGTCCTGACAACCTCTCTCAGGAACACCGCCTTCTTGTTCTGCGACTCTCCGAGAGTCACCTGTATCTCCGGCCTGCAGATAGCGATGGGAACGCCCGGGAAGCCGCCTCCGGAGCCGAAGTCCAGCAGCGTCTCAATTCCAGGGGGAAGGCTTCGGGCACAGACGATGCACTCAAAAAAATGACGCCGCAGGATACCGTCGATGTTGCGGATAGCTGTGAGGTTCAGCTTCGCATTCCATTTCAGCAACAAAGAGAGATAACTATCGAAAGCCTGGCCCTCCTCCGGGGAGAGGCCCGAAAATCCGCCTTGCAAAAGCATCTGGTTCAGGAGATCGAGATTACTCATCTCTTCTCTTTTACACCGATGCCTATCGGAGGCATAAAGGCTTCGGCGGCTTCCCCTTTTAAAAGGAAGCCGCATCTTTCGTCACTGGCCGCTGTATCTATGCCGGAAATGGCTCTAAACCGTTGCGAACCGGGGTCTCCAGCTCGCAGCAGCATTAACGAAGGCAGCAAAGAGTGCCCGGGTGGAGGCGCTGGAGGTATAGGTGCGCTCGGGATGCCATTGAACCCCAAGCACAAAGTGCTCAGACGAAGCCAGCTCAATCGCTTCGATAACTCCGTCCGGAATAGAGCGAGCTGAAACCTGCATCCCCCCGCCCGGAACTGCAACTGCCTGATGATGGCTGGTGTTTACCGATACTTTCCCTGTACCGGAATCGAAATCGGAAGCTTGTTGGAGGAGCTTCCAGAGACGAGATCCATTTGTGACATCAATCTCGTGGCTGTGTGTGGGATTTCCCCCAGATTCGTGCTCCTTTGCGGTCTCCAGATGCTGCACCAGGCTGCCGTTACGCCAAACACTGAGGGCCTGAATGCCGTAACAGATAGCTAAAACCGGCTTATGGAGATTAAAGGCGTCTTGTAGCAGGAGTTCGTCTGCAGCTTGTCGGGCAGGATCAGGAGGTGCACATTCGGGAATTGCCTCTTCTCCGTAGGCTTGGGGATTAATATCTGCCTTGCTTCCCGGGAGGAGGATTCCATTACAGCGACTAAGTAGACGAGCCACGCTAGCCTGCGACTCGTGTAGCGGAATCGGTAAGGCTATGGCTCCAGCAGATTGCAGTGCAGCTAAGTAATGCGGAAAGGTGCGTTGGTTGTAAGCGGTGTCAAAACTCGTAGGCTCGGGTATCGCGATACGGGCAGTCATGGTCTCTATAGAGTTTTCGGATTCAGTGTAGACCGAAACAGCAGATGAAATTCCGTACAAGAGAATGCCATCTGCTGTGATCTCGAAAAGAGTACAGTAAATCCGAAATTGCCGCGCGAAGAACTGCTGAAGATCTAGGAGACCGGTTCGGGCTCCGGGCGCTCATCTGAAGACTGCTTGAACTCGGAATGCTGGTAATAAAGCTTTGTAATCTCGTCACGCAGTCTTTTTGTCAGTTGATCGACCTGCCTGAGTGTGTAAATGCCGCTATCGATAGGCTCCCCTACCGCAAGAGTCAGTGGCTGCGGATAGAAATGCCGGGCATGGATAGGCAGCAACTCATAAACGCCAACCAGAGCCATAGGGACCAGGGGAACCTGCGCACGAATTGCAAGGTAAGCAGCTCCGCCCAGGAAGTCGTTGACATGGCCGGTATGCGTACGTCCTCCCTCAGGAAAAACAAAGAGCGGCATCCCAGACTTGAGCGCGCGCACTCCCGCGCTGAGACTGGCAATCGATGCTCGTGGGTTCTCCATGTCGATAGGGATCTGCCCTGATCTGTTCAGGTGCCAGCCGATAAATGGAATCTGCCAGAGGTCTTTCCTTGCCAGGATTCTGAACTGAAAGGGCAAGGAGCTGAAGATGACCGGTGTATCCATGTAGGAGGTGTGGTTGGCGGCATATACGGCTACGGCGTGCTTCTTCAGATTCTCCGCTCCGAGAACCGTAAGGGGAGACAGACTGGCACGAACCGACACCTTAGCCCATGTCTGGGCAATCCGATGCTGCAGGCGCCCGCTCTTGTCGAAGAGCGAGGCTGCCAGAGACAGGCTGCCGAAGAAGGCGGTTGCAGCAAAAAATGCAGGGGCTTGAATGAGGTTTGTACGCCAGCGACAAAGTCTGGGTAATGGGGACGGTCTTCTCATCGTAACGAAACCTCTTCTTGCAAAACTTGCCGTGCCTCGCCAACAAGATAAACCGATCCGCAAATGATCATGTCACCATTCGCCGGAGTTAGCTCACGAGCCCTTACCAAAGCCGACTTCACATCTTCGGCTACGTAGGTTTTGGCTCCTGTCAGTTTGGCTGCAGCCAGCATCTGCTCCATCTTTGCAGCCCGAGGGGAATTTACCTCTACCAGCACCACCTGCTCGAAGACCGGAAAGAGAATTTGAGCCATCTCCTGGACGGCCTTATCTGCCAAGCAGCCGAAGATCAGCGTGGTCGGATTTTTGATGAATTGGGAAATAGCAGAACGCAATGCCCAGGCACCGGCAGGATTGTGCGCCACATCCATCCAAAGATTAGCGGCTATTTTTTCCATTCTTCCCGGCCAGCGAGTTTGGCGAATACCCGCTTCAATGTTGCCTGTCGTGATATTGTAACTTTTTTTGTTACGTAATTCGACGGCAGCCGCAACGGCCAATGCGATGTTGCGCTGCTGATGCGCTCCCACCAAGGGAGAGTCCACTGTAATTCCTTCACCGAGAACGGTAATCGGGTATGCCGAGCCGTGTTCCGGCGAATGTGCAGGTACATATTCGGCTGCACTTACTGCCTGAACCTCCAATGGAATAGCGACTTCCCCCAATGCCTGATTGGCCTCGGGATGTTGCGGAAGCGTCACCATGATTCCCTGTTTCCGCAGAATGCCGGCCTTTTCTTTGGCAATTTCTCCGATTGTGTTTCCCAGCCACTCGGTATGGTCCAGAGAGATATCGGTAATGACCGAAACGAGTGGTTCGACAATGTTTGTAGCGTCCAGCCGTCCTCCCATGCCAACTTCGAGAACCGCAATTTCGACTTTCTTTTCTGCAAAGTACAGAAAGGCGATGGCCGTCATTGTCTCGAAAAAGCTGGGTGTTGTGGGTAAGGTGCCGGCTGCAACCAGCTCACGTGCCCGTGCTTCAACAACGAAGTACAAGCGTGCGAAATCGTCGTCGGAAATCTCCTCTCCTTGAATGCGAATGCGTTCATTCGTACGAATCAGATGAGGAGAGGTATACAGGCCGGTCCGGTAGCCCGCGGCAATAAGAATGCTAGACAGGGTCGCGCTGGTAGAGCCCTTGCCGTTTGTTCCGGCAATCAAAACTGCGGGAAAGCGCGTCTGCGGATCTCCGAGCCCGGCGACTAAGGCTCGCATATCCTCCAGGCGAAATTTATGCCGGGCAGAGCCAGATTTACTGTGTAACTCGGCACCGAGCCCATAGAGACTCTGTATCGCCGCACTGTAAGACATGTATTTATTTTATGCGTTGCGAAGGCGGTGTGGTGCCCCGGCGGACTCTCGCCCGAATCTGCCTTCATACCAGGGCTATCGAGGAGCCTTGAAGAGAGTCTCTCTTCCGCAGGAGGGCTTGCAAAGATAGGCCAGCACCGGCTCTCCCGGGAGCTCTAGACCCTCTTTCCCCCTGGCGTCTTCCTGATCCGACGTTGGCGTCAGATCCTCGATTGTTTGAAGAATTTACTGGATACTAAACCAGGTTGCCCGGGTTGTAACGGGGGGAGCCAAGGTAGTTACGGTACAGTGGTAACAAATTTCCTATTGTTTTAGGAAAAATCGTCGATAGGGCGATAATCCGGCTCTTCCGAACACATTTTCAAAGACCTAAATAAAGAAAGGCATCCTACTGGGGACGCCTTTCTTCGCTGGATTTGAGATCTACTTTTTCAGGAAATCGAAGGCGCGAGCCAGATAGCCCTTGAGGTCCCGTCTATGCACGACAGCATCGAGCATTCCGTGTTCCACCAAGAATTCCGAGCGCTGAAAGCCCTCAGGCAGCTTTTGACGGATAGTCTGCTCAATGACTCGTGGTCCGGCAAAGCCGATCAGGGCTCCGGGCTCCGCAATATTCAAGTCTCCCAGCATTGCGAAGCTTGCGGTTACGCCTCCCGTAGTCGGGTCGGTGAGAACCGAGATGAAGGGAACCCCCTCCTGGTCCAAAAGAGCCAAACTTGAAGAAATCTTTGCCAGTTGCATCAAACTGGCGACACCTTCCATCATGCGCGCACCGCCGGATGCCGCTACGATGACCAAAGGATTCCGGGTTTCGCGGGAGCGGTCGATAGCTCTTGTAATGGTTTCTCCGACCACGCAACCCATACTTCCCCCGATGAAGGAATACTCCATCACGCTGAGGACGACGCGATGCTTCCCGATCGAGCCTACGGCATTGATGATGGCATCATTCAGTCCGGTTTCACGCTGCGCCTTCTCAAGCCGCTCTTTGTAGGGCTTAATGTCAACGAACGAAAGGGGGTCGGTCGATTTGAGGTCCCCATCGACGAACTCGTAGCCCGGATCCAGAAGTTGTTCTATCCTCTGGCGGGCGCCGATGCGGAAATGGCGATCGCACTTCGGACAGACGTTCATGTTCGACTCTAGATCGGCTTTCCAGATGATCTGTCGGCACTTTTCGCACTTGATCCAAAGACCTTCGGTCTTGACTCGCTTTTCCGCGTTGCTTTCAATTTCGCTCTCTACCCGTTTGAACCAGGTCATTCTGAAAAACCTTTCTTCTGGCTAGGAACAGCGACTGGCCGTTCGCTCACTCAAAGGCACTCGTAATTCTCTACCGTCGATCTGAGCATAAATTGCCGGATTCTTCCTCTTCCGGCGTATCCCTATGAAAGCAAAGATCGATAGCTCGAAACCGGGGGATACAGCTCCTGGCTGAGAATCATACCGAATGTCCGGTGTGATACGGATGCCCAGCGAGAATTGTAAATGCCCGGTAGATCTGTTCCGCTAAAACCACTCGAGCGAGCTCATGAGGGAGCGTCATGGAACCAAGGGAAAGCAGGAGTGCTGCCTTCTTCCTCGCTTCTTCCGACCACCCGTCAGGAGGTCCAATCGCAAAGATCAGATGCTGTAATCCTTCGTCTCGGCGAGTCGCAATCCACTGTGCAAAGCTTTCGGAAGAGAGTTGCTTCCCCCTGCTGTCGAGGAGTATCGAAAATGGCGTAGTTCGACCGCGAAGTTTTTCGAGCATCGTAAAAAATTGCTCCACGCTCCGGAAAAACTCCAATTCGAGATTTGCGTAAGGAGTTGATCTCTCAACATAGAGATTCGCCAGGGACTGGAATTCATCCCCGCGGGACCGATTAGCGATAGAGCACAAACTGATCTTCATAAATCTGCAGCTTATCTATTTTCCCATCTATGACCTGGCGGAATTTCAGCTTTTACCCAGGCATGTCAAACAAATCTCAAATCATGAGCATCCGGTTCAATACCATTGCAGCAAAAGCAGCCAAGATCGGCTGTATCTTCTTCGTTTGGCATAGAGTGCCTTCCTCTTCCATACGGCATAAAAATCTATAGCCCTATAGCAATGCACATCCTTTATAGCCAAGTATCGAAATGTGATGAAAAGCAGCGGAAAAGTGGGAAATGCGAAGAGGCACGTAGATTTTTGGGACAGTCGTTGGTGCGGATGGCAGATTGACACATTCTGTAGCTGTATAGGTGCTTTAATACCGAACAGAGCAATTGCAAAGGCCCATCAAAAAAAATGAGACCAAAATATCTTTTAGGAGCGCTGCTTCTCGCCGCGTCCCTTTTTACGGGAGCGAATGCACCCGTATTTATTCCCTCTGCCTATTCTCAAACCAGTAAGGGTATGCTGTCCGGAACAGTTCGAGATGAATCCGGTGCATTGATTGCGTATACCCGTATCGCCCTAACCAACGAACAGACATCGGAGACCCGTAAGACAACTACCAATGGGAGTGGTGAATATCGCATCGATGCGATTGCGCCAGGAGTCTACTCCATTCGAGTGGAAGCAAAGGATTTTCAGACGCTCAATGTCAAAAAACTGAAAATAGCTCCCTCCGTCGTAACGTCATACGATCCTGTCTTACATGTGGGTGCTGCTTCCAGCACGATTGAAGTAAAGGCAAATAGTAATGGCATCAATACGGAGAACAGCCAGCTTGCCGGTGTCGTAGATCTTTCCGAGCTGCGCGATGTGCCTATCTACTCACTAAATCCTGTTGAATTGACCACCACCATTCCAGGCGTGCAGATCGTCGATACAAAGCTGCCTAACTATGCGTTTGCCGATGGCGTAAACATTCAGGTAAACGGAGCACGGGCACGAGCTAACACTTTCATGATGGACGGCGCCAATATCAACGACGTGACGCAGAGCGGTCAGGCGTTTCCTATTCAAATACCTGAGATCTTTTCGTCTGTTACTGCGCTGACCAATGCTTATTCTGCGGAATACGGTGGAGCTGGTGGTGCTGTGGTCAACCTGATCACAAGGAGTGGAACGAATAAATTCCACGGATCTGTCTGGGAGCTCTATAGCGGTTCCGGTCTGAATGCCCTGAATGGACAGATACGCCAATCGTCCAGCGGCCAGAAGGCGCGATATAACCAGCACCAGTTTGGATTTAGCGTGGGTGGTCCGATTATCAAGGACAAGCTCTTTGCTTTTGGCTCAGCGCAATGGAGCCGCTACTACGGCAAAGTGCAGCCCGGCATGGTTTCCTTGCCAACTAAGCAAGGCTTTGCGACGCTTCAATCGATAACGACAGCTAATTCTCAACTGCTCCAGCAGATACTTGGCAATGGTTCCTATCTCAGCAGCTATCAGCCAAATACAAAGGCAGGTTCTCCTGGTGTCGGCACCGTAAATCCAGCGGACTGTCCGGCAGCTACTCCGAATTGTTCTGTCGAGTTCGGATACTTCTATCGCCAGGCTCCCAATCTAAAAAGCCCGGATACACAGTGGCTCTATCGCGTGGACTATCTTGCCAGTACTGCAGATACGTTTTCGTTCCGCTACTTTCATGATCGCCAGCTGGTTACGCCGGACCTGGGCAGTAATCCCTATCAGTTGCCGGGATTCGACACTAACGAAGGTGGCCCCGGTGAAATTGGATCGGGAACCTGGACGCATATTTTCAGGAACAATCTACTCAATGAGTTTCGGGCTACCGAGACTCGTGTCTCTTTCTTTTGGGATCTGACTCCCGAGGCTAAGGCAAATCCCCTTACGAAAATTCCTGGGATCACAATCTCTGGAATTGCCGGTTTGGCTCCTCTCGGCAGCCTTTCACGGTTTCCTCAAGGCAGAACGGACGATCTCTACCAGCTGCAAGACACACTCAGTTGGACGAAAGGGCGTCACAATCTGAGGACTGGCTTCGACATCAGCCGACAGATTGAGATTGAGCTTATTCCCTTCAATCGCTATGGCACGCTGGCCTTTGCCGGACCATCCACCGGTAACAATTCAGCCTTTGCCAATTTCATCGACAACTATCTTGGTCCCTCTGGAACAGCCGCCAGGGTATTCGGGAATCAACGTTTCGATCCCCATGCGACTCGCCACGCCTATTTTGTTCAGGATGACTTCAAGGTCACGGCCGATCTGGCTGTAAGCGTAGGACTACGCTATGAGTATCAGCGCAGTCCGGAGAACTCTCTTCGCTATCCATCGATCGACCCTAATAATCCCTTCGGAATTCTGAGCCTTAAGAGCGACGGTACAGTAGTCGGCAATGTCTTTAAGGTTAAGGAAGACAGGAACAACTTCGGCCCTCGTGTCGGTATCGCTTATAACCCGCATGAGGGCCACAGATTTTTAGCGGATGGAAAAACTGTATATCACGCCGGCTACGGAGTCTTCTACGATTTCTTATTCTCCGCAATCGTTGGAAACGCAGCGGCTACTGCTCCCAATGTGACCTCCGGGTTACTTACAGCCACACAGGGTCGAGGGCTTGCAAATGCAACCGGACTGATATCGCAGATTAGTCCACAGCTCAAGCTCAATTCTTCTGTAACTTCGGTGGTCAATAACTTGGTAAATCCCATGACTCAGCAATGGAACCTCGGAATCGAGCGTTCCTTGCCCGGCGATATCAAGTGGACTCTGAATTATGTAGGGACGCGAGGCGAGAAGCTTTACCTGAATCAAACGTACAACTACAACATTGCGCCATCAGGGAATCGTATCAATCCAAGTTACGGACAGATCGTCGCACGCGGCAACTTTGGCGATTCCATCTATCACGGATTGCAAACACAAGTACTTCATAACTTCGCACATGGAGTCACTGTGAATGCGACCTATACCTACAGCAAGAACCTGGATACCGGCTCTGAGGTTTATGTCACCTTCAGCCAGCCCAGCCTGTTTGCTGCCAATCCTGCTCCTGGGGGACAGTCCGGAGAGTGGGGGCCCTCATCCTACGATCATCGCCACTACGCCTCATTTTTGTATGTATGGGCCATTCCCGGACTTCACGCCCAAGATAAATGGGTGGATGGTCTGCTATCGGGTGTTACTCGACACTGGACAATTTCCGGGATTACTCAATTTCAATCGGGGCCATATAGCAGCTGGAATTTCAATGGCATCGATAGTAACGGCGACGGTATTACGAACAATGACCGGCCTATCGAACGCAACCGCAATGCCCCTTATACCGCGGTTGGAATCGACGGAGCGCTTGTAGGCGGCAAAGGTGGAACCTACTACGATTTCTATAGCTGCAAGGTTACAAAGGCTTGTAGCGTAGTGGACCCGGCAAAACAGCGCTTCCTCATTCCTTCCGGACAACAAGGGAACGTAAGCCGGAATTCCTTCAAGAATCCGGGAGTCCAATACTGGAACCTCTCGCTGCAAAAAAGTGTACCTCTACATGGAAAACACCTGGAGGGGGGTGCTCTGCAGTTTCGTTGTGAGGCTCAGGACGTAGGCAATCACAACAACGTAGGTGCCCTCGATATAAACCTTCAGCATCTTGTAAGCACGGCTTTTATGAATAAAAGTTCTGCCAGAGAAACGGATGGTCGCCAGATCCGGTTTTGGGCAAAATTCAATTTCTAAAGTCGCCCAGTCTAGGACAGAAAAAGGGGACGGATGCTTTTGGCATTCGTCCCCTTTGAGTTTGAGCTGTAATACTGCTGCTATTTTTTGCGGCTGGATTTTGCCGCCGCTTTCTTTGCTGCGGTTTTCTTCTTGGCGGTTTTTACCGCTGTAGGTTTTGCCGCCGCTTTGACCGCCTTCTTGGCCGGGGCTGCTGCCTTTTTTGCTGCAACCTTCTTTGCGGGAGCCTTCTTGGCTGCTGGTGGTGCTGCTTTCTTCTTAGCGGAGGCTTTTTGCCGTACTGCCTTCGTCTTTTCGGTAAGAGCGGCCTTCAGGCTAGCGATGTCGACCGCCTTTGCAGATTTTCTCAAGCGTTCAATGTCATAGTAGGCGCGACGTTCTGCGAGGAAGATGTGGACTACGAAATCGACGTAATCCATCAAGACCCATTCCCCTTGTCTTCTGCCTTCTACGGAGTTGGGATAGGTTCCGAATTCGCGCTTCAGACGAAGCTCAATTTCATCTGCAATAGCTTGTGTCTGCCGTTCATTCGTACCGCTGGTGATCACAAAAAAATCAGTGAACCCGGAATCCATAGGATCCAGTTCCAAAATTCTTGTGTCTTCTGCTTTTTTGTCTTCACAAGCTGCGGTTGCAGCTAAGACCATGCGGTGAGTTTCTTTTGAGGCCATTCGTCTGGGCACTGCTCCTTATGGTTGACGCACCATCGTAGCGTGGACTCGAGGTGCAAAGCTATAGGGTTTTACATTCCGGCTTGATCAGAGCAAATAACAGTGTGTTTGAGTTGCCTTAAAAACGCAATCCGGTACTTACCGGAAACGGGATACTGCGTCAAAATCACTCTTTCCTCTTCCTTGAAGGGGGCCCACAGGCATTAAGAAGAAATGCTGTTTACCTATAGAGCCTCTTCGCCCTGATGTACTCCAGAACCGGCTTAGGGACTACTATTTGCTCCTCGTTGCCTTCCCGAAGGGCTGTGCGAACTTCCGTTGCCGAAATATCTTCGTGAAGGTCCGGCAGGAGGTAAAGATGCGATTGTGCTCCGGAATCGTTAGCCAGAAGCAATGTGTGCATGCAGGATTCCTTCTGAGACTCGGAAATCTCTATCTCCGCTGGGAGCGCTGCGGCCAGATCGGAAAGCGAAAACCCGGGGCGGGCAGCTATTACGAATTCCGCTGTAAAGAGGAGCTCCTCAGCTTGCTGCCATTTCCGAAAAGAGTGGAGAGAATCGGCTCCCATCAAGAAAAAGAGCTTGGTTGCGGGTTCAAGTTTCTCGCGGAGTTTCTTTAGCGTGTCAACGGTGTAGTTTGGCTGGTCATCTTGCCGGGGCGCGTCGATGTCGCAAGCCTCCATTTTCTCTTCCCCGGCTACAGCCAACGCGACCATCTGCAGGCGATCCTGAAAGCTGGCGTTGTGAAAGGGGGCCTTCAGGGGCTGTTTGCCTACTGGCGCCATTAGAATCTTGTCCAGATTGAGAGCAGCCTGGGCAGCTCTTGCTATCTTGATATGGCCGCAATGCGGGGGATCAAAGCTTCCACCAAATAAGGCAACCCTCATACGTCGCTATGCTATGGCCTTTCCCTGAATCGAGGCTGAGTTCAGCTCTCATCTTCGGCGTTCTCCAAAGAGAACACCCTTCTGATGCTACAGGCAGACGGTAACAAGAGTGAAATCATGGGAAATCGCAGTACCGGTACCAACATCCTTGTCCAGGACTGTTCAGGTAAAGAGGAATCGATCAACTGGCAGCAGGCGGGGGCGCAGGATATTCAACAGCCAGTTAGTCCCCAGAGGCGTATAGAGCGCTCTTGGTCCCAGTTCTTTTGAGAGAGGTAAATCGGATGGACGGACGAAATCTATGTTTCGAAACAGAGAACATGAAACAACCATCTTGCATCCGCGAGCGAAGTGTTGGGGGCAGGGCAAAAGGCTACAACTCTCTGCCCTAGCACAAACGCCACAACGGATTTACTTAGAAGTCGTCATCGAGCTCCTTATTCTTGTTCTTTGCCTTCTCCTTCAGGGTTTCCAGGAGATCGTTCATGATGAAGCGAATCTGCTCCTCTTTGCGTGAGCTTACATCCACGAATTCAATGCCGATCCGTGTCTTCGAGTGAATCGCCCTGGCTACTCCCATTACCAAAATCGGGGTCCCATTCAGATGAAAGTAGACCTCCAATTTGTCCAAGACGCGCAAACAAACAGGTCTTTCTGCTTCAATACAGCAGCCAATCAAACTCAAATTCAGGATTTTGCCCTGAACCTGTACCGTATGAGCGGATTCAAAGTCCAATATGCGCAGCTGTGCATTTCCCAAGCATTCCAAACGTGGACTGCGTCTGCGATCTCCCGGTCCTTTCCAGGTATCTTTGCTGACTGCTTGTTTGGTTTCTGTCATTGTTTCCTCGTTCAGCAAACAAATCTAAATAGCCTCATCGGGCTATATCGGTGAATATTCAGAAAACTTTAATGGTTTTATTTCAGATTTTTGTAACACCGTTTAAGGGGGAGAACAATCGAGAGATTTAAGCTGGATATGAATGTTGCACAGATCGTACATCGGACTCGGCGCGAATCTACCCTCCACCGTCGGGTCGCCAGAAGACACCCTTCGAGCGGCTATCCAACGACTAAGTGAGCTTGGGAGAGTTCAAAAGAAATCCGCGTACTATCGTACGCGTCCAATCTCGGATGTGGAACAACCTTCTTTTACGAATGCCGTTGTCGAACTGGAGACGACATTAGAGCCTGAGATACTCCTTGCATCCTTACTCCAAATCGAGCTTGATTTTGGCCGTGATCGTCAGATTGTTCCTCTGAAGGGGCCACGGACTCTTGACCTCGATCTTCTCCTGGTAGACCACCTTCAAATGTCGACATCCACATTGATACTTCCCCATCCGGAGTTGGCAAAGCGACGATTCGTCCTTGCTCCAATGGCGGAGATTGCTCCAGATTTACAGCATCCTGTCCTTGGCTGTTCGGTAACGGAATTACTAAAAAGGCTCCCTCTCGAAGGCGAGAATGGGGTGGAGGCGGTGGAACGGCTTTAGGTGCGGTTGTAAGCACGATGCCCTTCCCTATGGACTCTGAAACTCATGTGAACTCTACAAAATGAGGACAGGCTCTAGAATCACAATCAGTGTCACTCAAATTTCAAATCCATAACGTTACCGAACAGGGCGGACGTCGTGCCACGATGACCCTGCCTCACCAGGTGGTGGAGACTCCGGTTTTTATGCCGGTTGGAACCGCAGGCTCAGTGAAGGCGATGCCCCAGCATATGATCGAGGAGCTGGATGCCAGAATCATCCTCGGCAATACCTACCACCTGTATCTACGGCCGGGCCACGAACTGATTCGTCGGCTTGGTGGCCTGCACAAGTTCATAAGCTGGCCTCGCGCCATGCTGACCGACTCTGGCGGTTTTCAGGTCTTCAGTTTGAATGAGTTGCGCAAGGTCACAGAGGAAGGGGTTCGCTTCCGTTCTCATCTGGACGGCTCCTCTCATTTCTTTTCTCCTGAGCATTCGATGGATGTCCAGATTGCCCTTGGTGCGGACATCATGATGGTCTTTGACGAATGCACGGAATATCCTGCGGACGAACGCCGGACGAGGCAGTCTCTGGACCTTACCCTGCGTTGGGCCGAACGTTCCAAGCAGCATTTCGAAGCCAATAAACAAAAGGTTCCCTGGTATGAGGAGCTGGGCGGGCAGACGCAAAATCTCTTCGGAATTGTCCAAGGCGGAATGTACCCGGAGATGCGCCGGGAATCGGCTGAGCGTCTGGTCGAAATGGATCTTCCCGGTTATGCGATTGGCGGCCTGAGTGTGGGGGAGCCGAGGGAGCTGACACGCGAAATCATCGCGGAAACGCTGCCCTACCTCCCCAAGGACAAGCCTCGTTATGTCATGGGGGTGGGGTATCCGGATGAAATCGCGGATTACGCCAGAATGGGTATCGACATGATGGATTGTGTCCTTCCCACCCGTGCTGCGCGGCATGGATTGCTCTTCACTTCCCAAGGGCGAATCAATATCAAAAACCGCAGCTATGCCGAGGATCAGGGTCCTCTCGATCCCGAATGCGGTTGCATGGTCTGCGGCCGCTACTCTCGTGCCTACCTGCGGCATCTGATGACTGCACAGGAACCTCTATCCGCCGTTTTGAATACGTGGCACAATCTGGCGTTTTATCTGGAAACGATGAGCAAAGTCCGGAAGGAAATTGCTGAAAGTAAAGGAAGTAAAGCGTAATAACAGGCGTCGGTTCAAGAAGCTGACGCCTCTTCCAATTACCGTTCAACCAGCAAAATTATCCGAATAGACTGCAATTTTCGCGGATTGCCCCAAAACCGGTACGCCAAATCCTTGACACTAGGCCCTCGGCGCGTATTCTATTGCGATAGGTACCCGTTCGGATTTTGTAGCCAGTGGAGCCTGTTAGGAACATGCTTGGCGGCAAACTTCCGTTCGATTACTTGTCGCAAGGAAGCAGCAGGCAGTTGGGCGGATATCGCCCTCCTTCCGAGCCCTGATGGCCTATAGTCGTCTCTTGGTCTTTTTCTAGGATGTAAGGCAGAGAGCTCATGGAGAGTGGCTCCTCGCCAAAGACTGGTTATAAGGAATGAATCCAGTCTCATCTGTGGGAGCCAGGAGCAATGCTTAAGGTAGGGCCTTCCGCGGGAGAAAACTTGAATTCTGAAAGGATTCTCGCCTGAATGTCAGGCTGGGTCCGTAATTAAGGATGCGTGTGTTAAACACCTTTGCTTTTTTTGCCGCTGCCGTGCCCCCCGGGGGGGCATTTATGTCCTTCCTCCCTTTCGTTTTGATTATTGTTGTCTTTTATTTCCTGCTGATCCGGCCGAATCAAAAGCGCCAGAAGCAGTGGCAGGAGATGCTGAACAATCTGAAACCGGGAGATAGAGTTACAACAACAGGCGGTATTCGCGGAACCATCCTCTCGCTCAAAGACGATGCAATCCAACTTCGGATTCCACCGGACAACCTGAAGATTGAGGTTGTCAAGACAGCTATCGCCTCCGTTACCACGCAAGAGGAAACGAAGTAACTATGCCAAGACCGGCGGAGACGTCTTTAAGTTATCTCTGTCGGCAGGCCAACCAAGACTGAATCCCATGCGTAAGAATCTTCGCGGCAAAATTGCTCTTATCGTTGCGGTACTCCTTGTCTTTATCTTCGGCATCTTTGGTATTCCCAAAGGGGTAAATAGTGCCGCTTGGAAAGACGCTCTCGCTAACCACATCCATCTCGGTCTCGACCTGAAAGGTGGAGCCCACCTCATTTTGCAGGTGCAGGTGAAGGATGCGGTCAATGCTGAAACAGATAGCATGACCCGGCGAGTTGAACAGGATCTCCAGCAGAACAACCTCACCTTCAGCTCCGTTATCAAGCCGGAACCGACGGTTCATCCCGAGGTAATCAAAATTCTGGGAACAGCTGCGGATCGTGCGAACGACATCCGCTCCACCCTGAATACCAAGTACGGCAACCAATATGACGTTTCCGGCGCAGCCGACAATTCCTGGACTCTGACTCTGAAACCGACCCAGGTTACAGAGATCGAGCGCCGGACTCTGGCTCAGGCGATCGATACGATCCGCGAGAGAGTCGATAAGCTCGGTGTAAGCGAGCCTGTGATTCAGGAATACAATCTGGGCGCTAACCAGATCCTGGTCGAGCTTCCTGGCGTTGACGATCTTGATCGCGTAAAGAGCATCATTCAATCGACTGCCCGTCTCGAGATTCACCATGTGCTCGGCGGACCTTTTGCCGATGAGGCTGCGGCTCTGCAGTCTGTGGGCGGGGTTGTTCCACCGGATCAAGTACTGGTCCGTGGATCTGGCGAAGTCACAACCGATACCTCTGTCGATCAGTACTGGCTACTTGATCGGGTCCCTGAGGTTGGCGGTCTGGACTTCCGCTCTGCTGATCCATCGCAGGATGAGAATGGCAGACCGGACGTAACCTTTATTCTGACCAGTGAAGCAGGCAAGCGCTTCTATCAGTTCACCAGTGCAAACGTTGGACAACGGTTAGCGATTGTTCTCGACAACCACGTTAAAGAGGTTGCCAACATTCAGCAGGCAATTCGTGATCAGGGCCGAATCTCCGGTGGATTTACGAAACAACAGGCAGCTGATCTTTCGCTCATGCTTCGTACCGGAGCCTTGCCGGCAAGCATTCTTTACTTGGAAGAACGTACAGTTGGGCCTTCCCTCGGTGCTGACTCCATCCGCCAAGGTGTGACGGCTGCCGTAGCCGGCATGTTGGCTGTCATGGCCTTCATGCTGATCTACTACCGTGGAGCCGGTATCAATGCCGATCTGGCACTGATCCTGAACCTAGTCATTCTGCTTGGTTTCATGGGCTTCAGCGAGCAGGTCTTGACGTTGCCCGGAATAGCCGGTGTGATTCTCACGGTCGGTATGGGTGTCGACTCGAACGTTCTGATCTTCGAACGTATCCGAGAGGAGTTGCGCAATGGCAAGTCGCCATCTGCAGCAGTCGATCAGGGTTTTGCTCACGCCTGGGTCACGATTGTGGATACACACGTAACCACCATTGTTTCGGCAGCAATTCTCTTCCTCTTCGGAACTGGACCGGTGCGTGGCTTTGCTGTCACCTTGACCTTCGGTCTACTGGCGAACTTGTTCACGGCGGTTTTCGTCTCGCGCGTCATTTTCGACTCGCACCTGAACAAGCACCAGCACGGGGAGCCCTTGTCGATTTAAAACGTTGCGCAGCAAAAAGATGCTGCGCAATGGTTCTTTTGAGTTTAGGAACTGATGTACAGGTAACCGGACAGGTTACGTACAGAAAAGAAATTTGAGCGGACCTTGGCAATGGAATCCAGGTCTGCAAGGAAATAGGCTAACGACCGTGGAACTGTTTCGTAACCCAAACGTGGATTGGCTCGGGAAAAAATGGTATTTCCTGGGTTTCTCGCTTATTTTCAGCATTGCCGGCATCTTTTCGATGCTCTTCTGGCACCATATCAAGCCTGGGATTGATTTCAGCGGCGGCACCTTGGTCTATTTGAAATTCGACCAAGCTCCAGATCTCGATAGGCTTCGTAAGTCGGTTGACAGTATCGGAATTCACGATGCACGCATCCAAGGTTATGGTCAGCCTTCTGCCAACGAGGTAATCGTTGCTCTACCGCTGAAGGAGACCAGCGAGTCGGCACTTGATGCCGGTCGCACAACCATCATCCGGGCTCTGGAAACTAATTATTCGAAAATTCAAGCGGAGGGTAAGGTCGATCTGGACAATGTCGGCCGGAGCACTCTAGCAAGTCTCCTGCAGCAGAAAGATCCGCTGCATATAGGGTCCTCGGCAGATTCCGACCAGAAGTATCGGCAAGCGGCGACAGCCATTCTCGATTATCGCGATAAGACCAAAAGCGGTTTGATCGGGTCTCTCAACGAATTGAGCTCCATCGCAGATCCTGTAATTGTGAATGAACTCCGGCAGGATACCTATCTGTCAGGCTTCAATGTCCGCAATGTGGAAGCTGTTGGAGCACAGGTGGGAGCTCAGCTTCGTCAGAAGGCATTGTTTGCGACGATTTACTCTCTTGCTGGCATGCTGGTATATCTCTGGTTCCGTTTCGAATTTATCTATGGAGCAGCCGCAGTCGTTGCCGTCTTCCACGACACGTTGATCACGCTTGGCGCTTTCAGCTTGATGAATATGGAGATCTCACTGACGGTTATCGCTGCGATTCTCACTCTGATCGGATATTCGATGAACGATACGATCGTCGTCTTTGATCGAATCCGTGAGAATCTGCGCCTCTCCCGCAGGGAAGGTTTGGCCGACGTTGTCAATCGCAGTATTAATCAGACGCTGAGCAGAACCATTTTGACCTCGGGCCTGACATTCCTGACCGTAGTATCGATCTACCTTTTTGGTGGCGAAGTGCTACGGGGTATGTCCTTTGCGCTTGTAGTGGGAATCCTGATTGGAACCTACTCGTCTATCGCGGTGGCTTCTCCAATGTTGGTTGCCTATCAAGATTGGCGTGCCAGTCGCGGCAAGTCAACGGTTTTACCTGCGGCGAAGCGCTAGAACAGAAACGGATTTTGGATGGTTTTTGACGTGAAAATTGCTACTCAAAAGCATAGATTTTGGTGCAAGAAAATCGTTAAAGCTGTTCAATTGGAAGTTTGTGCTGTAGATTCAAAAAAAATGCAGTTTTTAAATGGAAATCCGGGACCCTATTTCTCTCCCGTGGTGTCTATAGGTATTAACGTTAGCTCGTCCGAGGTAGGCCATGTTTGAAGATAGCCTGTTGGAGTCAGGCGGCAAGCTCAAGACGAAGAGTAGATGGTGGGCGATCGCAGCCTTTATTTTTAATGGCTCCGTGCTGTTCATCATGATTCTCATTCCCTTGATCTATCCTGAGGCACTGCCCAAGCAGGCGATGGCGACCCTGCTTGTCGCACCGCCGCCCCCACCACCACCCCCACCGCCGCCCCCGCCGTCGGCGCCCGTGAAAGCGATAAAGGCCGTGTCTGAAATGCTGAACAATCAGCTGACGGCCCCAACCAAGATTCCTAAGCAGATCAAGATGGTCCATGAAGAAGCTGCTCCCGCACCATCAGCCGGCTTTGGTGTTGCCGGTGGTATCGGTGAAGGAGGCGGATCTGGTGGCGGAGGAGTCCTGGGTGGAGTTTTTGGTGGAATGGGTACTGCTCCTGCACCGCCTGCAGTGAAGCAAGCACCTCCGAAGAAGATTGCAATTTCTTCTGGTGTTGCGGCCGGTAACCTGATCAACAAGACCATGCCGGTGTATCCGGCCATTGCCAAGGCAGCTCGTATTCAGGGAACTGTCGTTCTGGCTGCTACGATCTCCAAAACCGGAACCATTGAAGGTCTGCACGTAATCAGTGGTCCCCAGATGTTGCAACAAGCTGCGCTCGACGCAGTTAAGTCCTGGCGTTATAAACCCTATCTGCTGAATGGCGAACCGGTTGAGGTTGAGACGCAGGTGAATGTGATCTTTAACCTCGGTGGTTGAGAGGGACAATTTCCTGGGCACTTCTACGAACCTTCGTAATGGTGCCTTCGTCTAAGCCTTACGGTAAACGATTTGAAGAAGTATCTCCTTAGGAGGAAAGATTCAAGTGATTCTCGCTCATCTCACAAACCTCGCCGTCCATCCGGCAACCCTTGGCCTCTTTTTCCAAGAGCAAACAGTAGGATTCAGCCCCATGGATCTGTGGCACAACATGGGTAACCTCGCCCGCGGCGTGGTTATTATCCTTTTCATTATGTCGATCTGGTCATTGGCTGTGATCATTGATCGCGCTCTGTACTTCTCGGCTGCTCGTAAGCAGTCTCGTGAGTTTGCTCCTCGCGTTGCCGGAGCTCTGCGCGAAGGCAAGCTGGATGAGGCTGTCAAGGTTGCAGATCGCAACAAGAAGTCTCACCTCGCCGAGGTTGTTACTGCCGGTCTGCAGGAGTTCCGCAACTATGCCAGCGGTGGCGCAATAACCGAAGATCAGATCGAGAGCTCCAAGCGCGCCCTCGAGCGTTCCGAAGCCATTGTTCATGCCAAGCTGAAGCGTGGTCTGAGTGGTTTGGCCACCATCGGTTCTACCGCACCGTTTATCGGACTGTTCGGAACCGTCGTCGGTATTTTGAACGCATTCCAACAGATTGCGACACAGAAGACTTCCGGTATCGGAGCAGTCGCCGGTGGTATTTCGGAAGCTCTTGTTACCACTGCTTTCGGTCTGATGGTTGCTATCCCGGCTGTTATGACCTTCAACTACTTCACTAGCAAGGTGGAGTCGTTCGACGTCGAAATGGACAACTCTTCAAGCGAACTGATCGACTATTTCCTCAAGCAGGGTGGCCGTCGCTAAGCGACACCGCATTGCCTGAGACAGCGGGAATCCTGAATCGATAGGATGTGTGGTTTTGAGGGCCACACATCCTGTCTGACTCACGAAACGGGCTACCGCCAGGACAGTCGCAGATCCTCAAAGAGCTCGTATTACGGAGCCAAGCATGTCAATTGTCAGAAGAGACGAAGGAAAAAAGGTCAATTCCAATATCAATGTCACACCTATGGTGGACGTCATGTTGGTGCTGTTGATCATCTTCATGGTCATCACTCCCATGCTCCAAAATAAGGTTGCCGTCGATTTGGCCAAGACCGACAATCCAACCGCGATGCCGGATGCCGATAAAGAAGATTCAGTCGTAGTTGCAATTACGCGCGACGGATCTACCTATGTCGGACAGAATCGCGTTCCGATGGCTGATCTCGGATCGAAGGTTTCGAGCATGCTCGAGAACAAGACTTCGAAGCAGATCTTTGTGCGCGCCGATGCCCGTGCGCACTACGGTGCTGTTTCCGATGCCATCGACAACGTGCGCACCGCAGGTGTGGATCAGGTTGGTCTGCTAACAGAAAAACGTCAGGTCCCGGGCCAGCAGAGCGGCCAATAACTCCACTCGTGTAGCGGACAGGGAAACGAGGAAACAACTATGGCAATGGGAAGTGGTAGCGGACCGGGTGGACTATCGTCCGACATCAACGTCACCCCACTGATCGACGTTCTGCTGGTGCTCTTGATCATCTTCATGGTCATCACACCGGTTACGCCTAAGGGGTTGGACGCTTTGGTGCCCCAGCCGCCAAAGAATCCGCAGAATGATAGCAATAACGACCGCACGATCGTTGTGCAGGTTTTGGAAGGAGCCGGCGGCAGGCCGACTTATAAGATTAATCAAGATGGCGTAGGCAACAGGGGCGATTTGCAAACTCGCTTGACTGCTATCTACGCAAGTCGCGCCGAACGCATTATGTTCGTTAAAGGCGACGACAATCTCAATTTCTCGGATATTGCCGATGTAATTGATATTGGCCATCAGGCGGGCGTAGACCACGTTGGATTGATGACCAAGAAAGTCGAAGCCGGACAGTAAGGTAGTCACGTTGTTTCTGCGGCGGAATTATGCCGCCGCAGGTGCGGAGCGATTGTTTAGGGATTGCCAGAAGGCAGAAACCAATTACAATCACAGCGCGGAGTGCTTGTGGCTCTTCTCGCCCGCAAGCTTGGAAGGTGCCTACAAAACCCGGCATCTTAAGGAGATGAGAAGCAGAATGAATCGAAGCGCACGTTTTCCGGTGCTGGCAGCAGTAGCCCTTTCGTTGCTGGCTTTTACAACCGGGTGCAATCGCCTTAAGGCGCGCGATCAGCTGAACAAGGGGGTTCAGTCCTATAAGAGCGCCAAGTATGAAGAGGCGATTGGCCATTTCCAGCAAGCAGTACAACTGGATCCAACCCTTCCAATGGCTAAGCTCTATCTGGCAACGGCCTACGCTCAGCAAGTTGTTCCTGACCTGACCACGCCGGATAATATCAAGCTTGCTCAACAGGCCATTGATAACTACAAGGAAGTCCTTCAAAAGGATCCTAAAGACACCAACAGCTTGAAAGGTGTCGCCTCTCTCTACTTCAGCATCCAGCGATTTGACGATGCGAAGGAGTGGCAGAAGAAAGTTATGGAAGTCGATCCCAAGGATGCGGAAGCAGCCTACACGATCGGCGTTATCGACTGGAGCGTTGCTCACAAGAACGTCCTGAAAGAGCTTGGGCCTGCCGGAATGCAAGATGACGGCGCTGGCAATGCAAAGATGCCCAAGAATATATGCTCCAAACTGCAGCAGGAAAACGGTCCTCTTGTTGAAGAAGGTCTGAAGTTCCTCAACCAGGCCGTCGAGGTCAAGCCGAACTACGACGATGCCATGGCCTACCTCAACCTGATCTATCGCCGTAAGGCCGATCTGGAATGCGGAAATGATGCTGCTCGCAAGGCAGACATTCAGCAAGCTGACGATTGGCGCAATAAGGCCATGGGTACCCGGAAACAGAATGAAGAGAAGAAGAGCCAGCAGCCTGGCGGTATCGTAATGGATTCTAGCGGGCAAATGAAGTAGCAAGCTCCGTGCTTCCCAATCTCCATCTTCTGAAGGGCCTTTGCTATGCAAAGGCCCTGAGTTTTTGGGGAAAGGCAGCTGATAAAGCGGGCAGCGATGGACCGGTCGGCTAAACTCCAGCCAGCTGAAAAGCGGTCAGCTTAAACATCGCCCTCGCGTTTAGCGGTGAGGTTATGAAGTTGCGACACTATTCGTGAGTTATGTCTTGAATGCCTTTGTATTCCGTAGCTGTACTTTGACTGGGTGTTCTCTGCTCTCACCTCCCAGATATACGGAACAGAGTTCGAGTTAATCCCAGCCAAGAACGATTCCTGGATGCACAGGACGATGAATGGAACACGAACCAGCAGTACACGGAGCGTTCTTTGCGTGCTTCCCTATAAAAAGCAGATGGAAAATCCCGCAGCCCAAATATTCCAAATGTCAGTAGCTAATCCGTGTCCCGCATTTGGTTGGTAAGTGTCCGCTTCTCGCCGTATGGATACGAAGCCTGAGTGGGCCGACGATGGCATTGTGAGCGAGACGATTCAAGTTGCCACGCCGTGACTCTACGAAACGTGTTCACCGTAGCGCTGAGGAGAAGCGACGCATCGTTGAAGCGACGCTGGATCAAATTCGTATGGTGCATCATAGCTACATGCCAGTTTCTACGAGAGATCTCTCCGGGCTACCAGATTTGCCTAGGCTCGAACAGCTCAGTCAATCGATTGCAATGCTGGATGCCATCATTTCGCCGGAATGGGAGTATCGATACTTTTCTTTTAATTCAAAATGGGATCCATCGAAACAGGAGAGGATGGCTTCCATGCGGAATGGCTCGGGCGATGAATACTTTTTACTTTTCGGCCCGCAAGGAGGGATTCTGAAGGGCTTCGATCATGAGGCTGCCATGAGCCCATGGACTCGAGAACCGAAAGAGGTTTGGCCAGGAGTACTCGACCATGTGCCTGCGATCTTTGGCGACTTCTTGACGGAACCGGCCTTCAGTCTAGGCAACACAAGCTTTTGTATATGGCGAGCAAACAATGACGAACGTTGGCAATTAGGTCCTGTCTCGTTTCCTCCCGGAGATGATCCCGACGGCTCTGAGAACCTACTATGGATGCTGGATGGCGATCCTGAGACATACGCGAGCTTCGCAAACGAATACTACGAGAAGACCCTTAACTTAGATCTTGTTCGACGACTATACCTGCAGAATCCCCTCACGCCGGACCTCATTTCCGAGATCAACTCCGAAGCTGAGTGGGACGCTGTTTGCAGAGACGCCCAAGAGATCAGGTATCCACTTAGCCCAGCCGTTTAGCCCATTTCTACGCACACTTGCCGGCTAGACGTACACGCATTCCTACGGCGACCATCGGACGCTTACTTTGGTAGCGACGGAGAAGATTAAGGAAAGGAAACGGCCAGCAGGTGAATGATACCTGCTGGCCGTTTTTAAGCTGCCCGGATCTTAGCTGACCGGGTTATAGCTGCCTGCTTCTTAGCTGGTTTTTCACTGCACTGTGTTCTTAAAAATCTCTTCAGCGAAATAGTTCTGAACTTTAGCCTGGTCGCGAAGGATTTCATAGTACGCATTCTTGAGCAGCTGAGCACGGCTATCGCGCAAGAGAGTGCGAATTGCCTGCTGTACGCGAGGATCGTTCAGTTCCCTCTGTCCGGCAGCATCCCTTGCGATCAGCTTGTAGATGGCATACCCCATGATCTTCTTTGGATCGTTGCCGTCCCGGAGAGGCAGGATGCTCGTAATCTGTCCATCCTTCAGCTTGGTCACACTGTTATAGACATCTTGTTCCTGCCGTAACTGAGACTCAGGAACAAATCCGAGATCGCCACCATTGTTGGCTGTTCCCGGCTGTTCGGAGAAGTTCATTGCCACGTTACCGAAATCTTCCCCATTCTCCAAGCGATTGTGCAACGCCTCAATCTTTCTGCGGGCCTCGGCATCGTTCATTGCCTTGCTGTTTTGTAGATTGCCGGCCTGTTGCGCCGGTACCGAGGTCACCATGATCTGTGCCAAGTGGTATTGCGGCTCGACAAGATTGAACTCAGCCTTGTGGACGTTGTAGTAATTGGTGATGTCCCCGTCGGTGATGTTGATCTTCGAGATGATTTCCTTATTGTCGAGCTTGTCGCCGGTGATCTGACGGCGTAGATCTCTTCTCAAATCATCAAGTGTCAGATTCTTCGCTTTGAGGCGATTGTTGAATTCCTCTTGCGTGTAAGGAGACTTGATCTCATTCAGCTTCGCGTCTACTTCTTCGTCGCTTGCAGTCAAATTCAGTTTGGCTGCCCGCTGCATCCGGATCTCGTCGTCGATAAGCTGACGCAAAATATTCAGGCGAGCGATATTTGCCTGCTCAGCGGGTGGCTCCTGCTTTGAATCGCCCAACGAGTTTCGAAAGTACTTCTCGACATCGGCGCGCATGATCTTCTTCCCATTCACGACAGCCATAACGTCTGGTGAGTGGGTGCGGTTGCAACCGACAACAAGCGGAGCCAGACAGAGCGCAGCAAGAACAACAGAGCAGGTCGCACGACGTTTCATCAAAGAAGTGCCAACAGCAAAGAAATTACGATTAATAACTTGCAACCCAGTTCTCCTTATCTGAACCGGTACGGCTTAAATATACCTTCAGCCCTGATTCTCATCAGAAGCCAATGCCATGCCAGCCTTCAGGATATTTCCCGCGTCTGCTCACAAAAACTAGAAAAAGCGAAATTTCCCGAATTTAGTGACTATACCAGTCACTGCGCCGCTTGATGGTCTCCGCGGAGACCATCAGCCTAGCTGCATTTGTACACCTGTTTATTGAAGGGAAAAACGCCATAACCGGATGAAGCATAGCACCAAGCCTTATTTGCCCACAGGGGCCGCTTGTGCCGGTGTTACTGGAGCGGGCGGAGGAGTCACCCCAGCCGCCTGCAAAGCCCGATCAATGACCGCCCAGAGTTCCTGCTCCGGAACCAACCCGGACATACGTTCGCCATTGACGAAGATGGAGGGGGTACCATCGATCCCTAAACTCTCTGCTTCCCTTCTAGAAGCCATCACTGCGGATTCATCCTGCTTAGCCAAACATGCCTGTACTTCAGCGGTGTTACTGACCTTCGAGCGTTCGGCTTCCTGGGTCGCCAACCGGTCGAGAGTGGCAAAGCTTGCCTTCACATCGCGCTTCTCGCCGTCAACTTCCTGTCCATGGCTGTGGATGTAATCGATGTAATTCCAGTAGGCTGCATTACTCTGGCCTGCCAGGCAGTTCGCATTAATTGCGGCGTGCATGGCCCAGGGATGAATTTCAATCAACGGATCGTCTTTGTAGACGAAGCGAACCAGATCCTTATAACGCTCAAGCGTAGATGGGAAGAGTACCTGGTGCATCCGAGCGCAATAAGGGCATTCGAGATCGTCGAAGTTGACCAAAGTTACCTTGGCATTGGTATTGCCCCGGACAGCGCGTCCTGCAACGGAAATTGCGTCGGCAGGATCCTTGGAGATGTCGAAGGTATCGAGCTTCGCTAATGTCTTTCCGTCGGAGGAAATCAGAAAATTGATGGTGCGGGATTTTCCATTCAGCGTAAAGGTGATCGGAAGCGATTCATAGCCCTTCAAATCACTCTTTTCGCGGGTTCCGAAGGTAACGGAATACTGCGGCGGAACTCGAAACTGGGAACGAACCAGCACTTCGATCCTGCGGTTAACCTCTGCTGAATTTGCACTGGAACCGGCAGGATTCTGGGCTTTGCAGCCGATTGCGCAGAGCAGCAACAGGCCACCAAGGAACATCTTTGATCGGATCAAATTCATCCTCATTATTAGTACAGTCTGATTATCTCATTCGACCAGAAAAGCTGGCGAATCAGAAAGAAAACTGTATCTCTTGCTACCCCAAATAGCGAAATTAACAGGTGAAGAACCGCAGAATCCCGGAAGATCCGGCCTAAATCTCGATGGAGCCGAATCTTCCCAAAAAGCTAGAAGAGGCGTTCGCTATGACGCAGATTTCCGGCTGTTCCGACTCCCGCCAAAGTGAAATTGAACCGGTAGAGATTCTCGTTACGTGTCGATCCTAGAGCGAAACGCCGATACTCGACACTGAAGCCGCAGCAGTCCCAGTTATATGCAACTTGCGTTCCTGCATACTGCAGATCGTTCAGCACGAAATCGTAGCCCGCATTGGCAGCAACGTTGAATCCCCTGCGGCTTGGGTTCCCCCAGGCGATGAATGGGCGGAATTGGCTGAACTTAATCAAGGACGCTGTCGTGCCGCTCTCTTCCGGAGCCGCCAGATTGGCATAGGTCAGACCTGTGAAGATGTTGCCGTGACGGTAGTCTGTGAAAAGATTGCTAGCCGCAAAGCGTCCGGCGCGGGTGTCATAATCCAGATCCCACTCCAGATTGACGTTGTCCGTAGCATGAAGGCGCAGCCTTGAGATTACGGGAGAAATATCTCTCGGGTTAACAAGGAAGGAGACGCCTGAGAAGTCCAATGTGCTGGTCAGTACATTGCGCTGTCCGGGACTCAGTGCCTCACCGAAAGAAGTATCGATGAAGTACTTTTGTCCCACTTGCCAGGTGAGCCATTCCCTCTCCTTGGCGCTACAGGGCCCGCTCTGTTCCGATTCAATGCAAGGTTTGGCATTGGCCGGATGAATGAAGAATCGCTGCGTCAGAAAATACTGAACTTCATTCGTATTACTTGCAACATCGTTCGTGTCGAAGCGCAACGTCGATTTAAAGTCTCCAATGCCTCCCACGTACGAGTAGTCAATCTCCGGCTCGATCACATGCCGTAACACGCGATTGCCCCACGGGAGGTTGAAATCCCGTTCCATTGCAGGCGGGCGAAGCTCCATTCCCGCTTCAAGGTCACTCCGATTAAGAGAAGCTCCACGTTCTACAGGAGTCCCAAGACCGGGATACTGGCTCTTGGTATAGAACGTATTGCGTACGGCAACTGAGGGCCGCAAGGTCCAGCCATCCAGAACCAGAGGTAACGAGATGTGCGGGTAAAGATCGACTCTCCCTACTTCACGAGAGGTTTGGAAATTAGGCTCTGTGCGGGACAAGCCGCTTACCGAGGAACTTAAACCCCAGTAAAGATGAGAATTCCCGAGAGGACGATCGACAGCACTAAAAGCAACTGTAGGCAGGTGCAGGATACGTACTTCCTGTACCGGGGAGACATTTTCGAAGCTCTGGAAGCGGTCGAAATAGACCTCGGAAGTAAAGCCGCTCCAGTTATGGGTCAGGAATGTTTCGGATTTGACCTGGGAGCTGACTGCCTGATTGAAGTTCTCTGTAAACGCCTGCCGATAGATGTAAGAGCTCAAATATTCGACATTCGACACCGTTCGGGTCGATTCGCTCCAGTCGTGGCGCCAATTCAGCGTAAGGTCGACACCGCCCTGATTCTTGTGGTTCGTGGCCAGACCTCGGTCCAACAAGGCATTCCACTGCACCGTTAGAAAATTGAGGTCACGGCCGCGATAACGGAATCTGCCATTCGGTGCCCAACCGCGCTTGCTGAAATATTCGGCGCCAATCAGTAAATCTCTTGAGCGATCGATAGCCCAGTAGATCTGTTCTCCGATAATTGTTCCCTTCGACGAAGAGCTGGAGATAACCGGAATCAGGAAACCTGATTGTCGAGAGCTCGTGTCTACCGGATGGGTGACGTATGGCAGGTAAAAAATCGGCAACTTCTTCAGCCGAAAGGTAGTATTTGCAGCCCGCGCCTGATCGTTGTCTACCGCAATGGTATGAGCCAGCAGCCTCCAGTCCGGTTTAGGGAGGCGGCAGGACGTCATGGAGCCATCGACTACTTTGTAGTGATCGGGGCCACCCTTGATAACGACGCGCCCGGTAAAGATAAAGGGATTGGCGGTCGTATAAACGGTGCTATGGCCGGCACGTTTGACTCCGATGGTGCCCATCACGTCAAAGAAACGACCTGTCTGACTGGCAAGGTGAATGGTCCCGTGGGTTGCGGTGATCACCTCGTCGTCCGGGCCTCCCTCGAGTTGCAGGTGCCCGTCTGCCTCAACTTCATCGTCGGCCTCGTTGTAGGTCACCTTGTCGGCACGAATGACGTAGTCACGGTAGTAAATGACTACTTCCCCTTCGAGCGTGTACACGTCTCCGACTTTTCTTTGTTGGTGCGCTTCAATGCGAACATCTGTTCCCACTTTGGGCAATGGTTCGGGTTCAGCGACAGGTATAGCGATGATGCTGGGAGCATCAGGCAATTCGGCGTTTTTACTCTCCTGCTCCGCGGAAGCGATTGGTTCTCCAACTTGCTGCTTCCACTCATTGCCTGTCGATTGTTCCACGACCTGCGGGGGAAACTGCTTTGATACTGCCTGAGACCAAACCTGCGGATGACACAGGGTCAACGCCGTGATACACACAAAGGTGCGGGTTCTCATCACCGGGACAATGCCAGCATAACAAAGGCTTGGCTATTCCGTTTTGACGAGTTAGCCGCTGCTCTGGCTGCGAAAATATAGGCGACTGTCTCCAAAACATTGGCTGTATCCAATGCGCGCAGACTCGTCTTTATACCGACCTCCGTCCTTCCCGCTATGAAGGCAACAACGCCATCAGCCGTTTTGGAAGGCCGCGATCCTGCGGCATGCATCCATCTTTCTAGAACATTTTTCTCTCAACGACGCTTGGATAAGAAAGTCAGAGAACAGCTCTTCCACCCGGTACAGGGTTCCTTTGTGGATAGGGGAAACTGTATTTCCGGAGAGATGACGCTGTGTTTGTCTCTGTGCGTTGCAGAACGACAAGAGAGGATGTGCTCGACCGAAGGATACGAGGGAAACGAAAATTGAGTATTTCTTCCAGTCTTCCGTATGAACCTCCCCGCGACCCCGTTCCGTCGTGGAAAAGGGAGGTTAACGAACGCCTGGCTGCACACCGCACTCGCCATGCAAAGCACGAGAACGGACAAACGGGGTTGCCGATGACTCCTCAGATCATGAAGCAGACAGAATCGCGTGCGCAGAAAGTCGCCGCTCGCGTTGCTGCCCGGTATGCGAATGCGCCTAGTTATAGCGAGCTATTGGCCCATGAAGCGCGCAATGCCGCTCGAGCGGCCTCTGCTGCTGCGGATGCTGCAAGAGAAGCTCACGCCGCTGCACAGGCCATTCTGCAGGGACTCGATATTCGGACCGAGGAGCCAATTGTCCATCAGCAGGCTCCTGCTGCGGAAATGGATCAGCTTGCGTCAATGCCTGCTTTTGAACCGGAGCCTGTGATGGAAGCCTCTGCTCCGGTTATCACTACTCCTACTGCCGCTGCTGTCGAGCCTCCTCTCCCGCCGGTATCGCAGGAGCCAAAGACGATCGTGCCTCCTCCGGATTTTGTTCCAAGGCAGACGGCTCCGGAAGCGATTATCAAGCCTAAAAATTCAGAACAGCAGCAGGAGCTTCTGCCGGAGGTTGCGCAGGCAGCAGTTTTTGTTGAACCGGCTGAACCTATTCCGGGAAATCTGATCGAATTCCCTCGCACATTAGTCGCGGCCCAAAAGGCCCGCCCGAGGACAGCAGAAGGTCCCCTGCGCGAGAAGAAGCCTGCCGAAGAGGCCGATCAATCGCAGTTGAGTATTTTTGAGGTTGACGCTTCGGAGAAGCAGGTGGTGGCGGAAAAGGAACCCCCTATTCCGACCAAGCCTTTAGCTGGGTGGTCCTCGATCGAACTGGATGCACAGCCCGCAACCTATGCTGTGCCTGCCAGCGGTGTTTCCAGCAGCATTCTCGATGAGCTGCCACTATCCACAGCCAGATTGGGAGATCGGCTCATGGCAAGTCTGGTGGATATGAGTCTTGTCTCCCTCGGATATCTGGGGTTTGTGGCGGCCTTTGTTGCCTGTACGCCGCACCTGCCTACGGGCAATGGTGCTTTGGTAGCAGTTGCACTTACCTGGCTTGCTTTTCACTTGATCTACCAGTACCTGTTTTTTACCTTCGCCGAGGGGACACCCGGCATGCGTTACGCCCACATCGCCTTGTGTACCTTCAATGATGAGAATCCAAGCCGTGAGCAAATGCGGAAGCGCATACCTGCAACCTTGCTTTCATTGGCTGCAATGGGAATGGGATTCCTCTGGGCCTTATTCGATGAGGATCATCTCGGATGGCATGACCGTTTGACCCGCACCTATCAGCGTAGCTACAAATAGACGCAAAGCATGTTTCGCAAAAAGGCCGCCAGCAATTGGCGGCCTTTCTTCTTCGGTGAGGTCAGGTAAAGCTTAAGGCATTTCCCGAAATACTGTGAACTTTCCAAGTAAGGTGAAGAGCGGCTTTCTTTGGCGGAAAGCCGTACCAACTTCTGTTGCTTCGATCTACACCTTTGCGGGAAATGCTTTTAGGCTGCAGCATTCAACTTTGATAAAGATGCTCCAGTTCCTGCACCGATGATAGCGGTCTCCTGATCTTCCGTCAGAATCTCGATCGTGTAACTCTGCAACGGACTCATCATTACCGTTTCATCGAGAAAGCGCTTCAGGAGATCTTCCTGAAGGAATTGGATATTTCGCCCAGTGAAGAAGAATCGTCCGGCTCCCTCTATGTGTATGGTCGTTGCCGTAGCTGCAGCGAGTGCCCGATGCCAGAGGAGAACGAATTCAGAGCACCGTGGATCGCCTTTCTTTGCCGCTGCGAAAATCTCCTCCGGCTCCATGTCAAGGAAGCGTCGCCGCATGGCGCGGTATCCCATGATGCCTTCAAGGTGCCCGCGACCGCCACAACCGCAGTAGTTCTCTTTCGGGTCAAGAGAAACAACCATGTGCCCGCCTTCCCAGGGGCCCTCTGTGGTTGGATAACGACCAAACCCGATGCCGTTTCCGATTGTCCAGACGTGGATTAAGCGGTCAAGATGCCCGCGAGTGGCAGCCAGCCCTGCTGCCACTGCGTCAGCATCGTTGAAAATGCAGACCGGCAGATTTATGTTCCGGGCTTTTAGTGCAGAATCGAGATTGTTGCGAAGCTTGGCGCCCTTGAGCTGTGGCAGGTTCGGGGAATCTTCAATTACTCCATTGCGGACGATTCCAGGTACCGCTACGCCGACTGCCTGCAGTTCACTTGCACCCCGTGCGACGTCGGCGATGATGCTGCCGATCAGTTCGGATAGACGTTCAGAGGGGATCTCGACCAAACCATTCTTTGTTGTCGGATCAGCCGGGAACTGACGCAGCGACTCTGTGATGTGGTTGCCGTCAACCAGCCCGGCCACTATGCGATCCGTCATGACTACGCCGATCGTTCTGGCCATATGGTTCTTTACTCCTGCTGATATCTTGTTAACCGTCCCAGTCCATTGAAAGCTGCTGCCTTGTAGCACTCGGCCAGGGTCGGATAATTAAAGACGGTATCAATGAAATAGTTCAACGTGCCACCGAGAACCATCACGGCTTGTCCGATGTGCACTAACTCACTGGCATCTTCGCCGATGATGTGAACCCCCAAGAGCTGGCGGCTTTCGCGATGGAAGATGATTTTCAGGCGTCCGGTAGTATCTCCGCGGATCTGCCCTCGTGCGATCTCCCGATAGTAGGCCAAGCCCACTTCGTAAGGAACATCCTCTTCCGTCAGCTGCTCTTCTGTTTTCCCGATGAACGATATTTCCGGGATGGTGTAGATGCCGTAGGGATAGAAGCTCGGATTGGAGCTGATGTTGTGGTCGTCATAGGCCCGTGCCACGGCAATACGGCCTTGCTCCATCGACACTGATGCCAAGCTGGGAAATCCGATGACATCTCCGACTGCAAAGATGTTCGGCGTCTTGGTCCGGTAATCCTTGTCGACGGGGATTCTGCCACGCGCATCGGCTTCGATTCCGGTTGCTGCTAAATTCAGCTCGTCCACATTGCCGGAGCGTCCCACCGCATACAACAGTGCATCGCCGGAAACGCGTTTCCGGCTTTCGAGATTTGCGATGACGGTTCCGTCGGGAAGCTCTTCGACGCTTTCCACCTCTTCATTGAGGCGCATCGTAACGCGACTGTCTCGCAGATGATAGCTGAGTGCTTCTACGATTTCCTGATCGGCAAATTCCAGCAGACGCGGACGTTTTTCAATCAAGGTCACCCGTACTCCGAGAGTGGCGAACATACAGGTATATTCCACGCCGATGACACCGCCCCCAACCACGATTAGCGTACGCGGCAGGTTAGGCAGTTCGAGAATCTGGTCGCTGTTAATGATGGTGCGTCCGTTGATCGGAACCTTTGGTGTGGAAGCGGGTTTTGTTCCGACCGCGATAATGGTCTTTTCCGCTTCGAGCACGCTGGAGCCTTGAGGACCATCCACACGTACATGTGTGCAATCCTCAAAGCGTGCGACACCGTTGATAACTTCAATTCCGTTGCGCGAGAGTTGCGCTTCGGTGACATCGATTTCTGTCTTAATGACACCCTGAACGCGAAAAGCAAGATCCGCCATCGTGATCTTCTCTTTTACGCGGTAATTCATTCCGTAGATGGAGCGGTAGTTGTAGCCGGAAAGATGAAGCACGGCCTCGCGCATCGTTTTACTGGGAATGGTGCCGGTATTGATGCACACACCCCCAACTACGCTACGCATTTCAATCAGCGCTACACGCTTGCCGCGTTTGATGGCGGCGAGGGCAGCCCGTTGCCCTGAAGGGCCAGAACCAATAACAAGCAGGTCGTATATAGCCATGAGGGAAGCCGAATCCTACTCGCTGCCGAGGCTCGGACTGCAGCCTGGGCCTCCGAAGCATATTTTCTTCTCAGATGCGAGCCAAACAGAGGTGATCTACGACTTTCTTATCTCTTGTCAGCGCATCCTGAAACTGAAAAGTACTTCAGACTTGACCCTATCACAACAGCATTACAATCCTGATGTACTTGCCCTGTTTCTGTCACTGGTGGTTGTGACCGCAGGTGAGGTGTTTCAAGAAAGCTGCCGGTTGCCAGGATTCAAGTCGGCGTCTACTTCCTACACCCTTAAATATGATGCAGCTTTATGCCATTTCAAATTCGGCCAATCTGGCTTCAGGCCTGGTGAACAGGATCGAGATACTTCGACGGTCGGCCGCAGACTGGGCAGAAGGAGGTGTGCACTTCATCCAGATTCGCGAGAAAGATCTGACAGGCGGAGAACTCGAACGCCTTACCTCTGCTGTTGTACGAGAGGTTGCGGGTAGCACCACCAAAGTTTTGGTGAATGGCCGTCCCGATGTCGCTTTGGCCACTGGAGCATGCGGCGTTCATCTTCCTGGTGGCCAGACTTTATCTCCCGAGGAGGTTCGCCGGGTTTTTGCCACTCAGCGAGAGGGGCAGGTATCGATCAGTATTGCCTGTCACTCTCTTGAGGAAGCTCGAGGTGCAAAGGCTGCCGGCGCTTCGCTGGTCCTCTTCGCCCCGGTTTTCGAAAAGTTGATTCCCGAAGGACGGCTTCCCGGGAAGGGTGTCAATGCCCTCTCGTCGGTCTGCAAAAGTATTTCTCCCCTTCCTGTTTTTGCTCTCGGAGGTGTAGATAGAGAGAATGCTGCAATATGTGTTGCCGCAGGGGCAGCCGGGATTGCGGCAATACGTCTCTTCCAGACGGATCAATGGAGGCAGCTTCTGAGCATTTAGGCAAGGTTGCTAGACACAGACTGTTCTTATGCCAAGGGGATATTCTGAAGCGTATGCAAAGGTCTTCTGCTGAGTCGATGGCGGGCCCAGCTCCGGTAACTCCAGGCAGCACATCCAAGATCGTTACAATTATTCACGCCCTTTTAGGTCTGGCGGTCCTCTCGGCTTTTCAGCTGGTTGGAACTGCCATTCACCGGCTTGGATTTCCGATTCCAGGTGGCGTATTAGGGCTAATTCTTCTCTATTTCGGGCTTTCTACCGGCGTGGTGAAGTTGAAGTGGGTAGAGGATACTGCTGCCTTTCTGCTCCGGCATATGCTTCTGCTCTTTATTCCCATTACGTTGGGCCTTAAGGAACTGATGCCGCTACTTAGCCGCCAGGCGATTGCGATTCTTGCGAGCCTGGTTGTCAGTTTGCTCGCCGTACAGATTACGACGGGACTGCTGGGGCGCGCTCTTCTTGGAGGCTCCGATGAACGCAGCTAGCCTCATACGACATCCTGGGATCGGCATAGCCGTAACCGTTCTGGTGTACTGGTTCTCTCTCCGCCTGCATTACCGTTTCCGTTGGGCTCATCCTCTCGTCGTTGGGTGCGGAATTTTGTGGATCTTCCTTTGGGGGATGAAGGTTCCGTATGCCGATTACCGAATCGGAGGAGATGTTATTTCCTGGTTCCTGGGACCGGGTACGGTAGCATTAGCCGTGCCGATGTATCGCCATGGATACCGTCTGCGTAGCTCCTTGGCTATTCTTGCCGTGGTCGTGTTTGTCGGCTCTGCGGTGGGAATGGCGACGGCTGGATTGACCGCTTATCTTTTAGGTGCCCCTCTGCCGGTCGTCATGGCAACGGTTCCCAAGTCTGTAACTACACCAATTGCGATTGAAGTTGCCCGCCAGCTACATGGCATTCCTGAGATCACCGTGGCCATGGTGATTGTCACCGGAATTCTTGGCAGTATTATTGGACCTCTGGTCTTGCGATGGCTTTCGGTGAAGGACGATCGTGTGGTGGGCGCGGCTATTGGGACATCCTCTCACGCTGTAGGGACGGCCAGCTTAATACGCCGCTCGGAGCTCCAAGCCTCGGTTTCCTCCTGGGCGATGGCTGCAGCAGGAATCTTTACAGCCATCCTGGCCGCGATTATCAGTCACTTTATCCGGTAGTTCGCAGAACAAATAGCGCTCAGAGCCGTACCTTCACTATTTACAACTGTAGTACTAGCTATTCGCCTGCGAAATACTAACGTTTGACTCCAGGCGTGGGGCTCCTTACCCTCAGAGATGATGTATTCGTAAGACAAGTTTCTTCCGGGTACATTTGAGATTTTTCGTTAGGGAGGGCCTGACTATGTTGTTTGCAATTACGGAACTCGAACGGGAACCGATTGAGTTTGATAAGGCCATTCCGTCCGGAACTATCGATTTCGGGATCGAAGCTCAGCAGATTGGAGATCTTCATGTCCAAGGTCAGGCTGATCTGATTCCCGAGCATCGCGGTCCCAAAGAGGTTATTCCGGATGTTCGTCTGCGGGCAGATTATTCGGGAACCTTTCAGGTGCCCTGTGCCCGTTGTGTGGAGCCGGTCAAGCACCAGCTGAAGGGTTCTTTCGACTTGGTTTTTCGCCCATTAGGGGTAGACCAGGGGCCTGCAGAGCACGCTATTTCCACACCCGAGACAGAAATCGGGTATTATCAAGGGGGTGGTCTTGCGCTCGAAGACGTCCTGCGGGAACAGGTGCTTCTTTCCCTGCCGGTCCGGACTCTTTGCCGTGAAGACTGCAAAGGACTTTGCCCGCGCTGCGGCCAGAACCTGAATGTAGAAGCCTGCTCCTGCGGCGAGACGGTGTCTGACCCGCGATGGGCGGCTCTGTCAGACCTGCGCAGCCGGATCAAAACAAATAAGTAATTGCGTCGCCGTGACTTTTGCGCCTTCACTACGAGGTGAAGCGCGAAATCGCAGGCCCTGGGAAGATGGGTCTAGCGCATCACAATATCCGGTTCGACGCACGAAAGGAATTTTGCAATGCCTAATCCAAAACGGCGCCACTCCAAGGCCCGTACATCCAAGCGCCGTGCGCACGATTTCCTAACTGCCACCGGTGTCTCCGAGTGCCCCAACTGTCACGAGCGCAAGCTGCCCCATCACGCTTGCCCGAAGTGTGGAACCTATAAGGGCCGCGAAGTATTGGAAGTAAAAGAATCCAATTAACAACAGATGTTAATTGACATTGCTCTTGATGCCGTCGGGTCTGATAAGGCTCCGGAACCTGAAATCAGGGGAGCGATTCAGGCCTGTCGGAATTTGCCTGTTCGTGTCCATCTGATTGGGCCAGAGCCTGAAATACGCGATCTTTTGGATGAGCACCTCGAAAACGAGGACTTGCCCATCGTCGTTCATCATGCGAGCGAGAAAATTGGCATGGGCGAAAAGGCCGCCCACGCTGTTCGTTCCAAACGCGATAGTTCTATGCGTGTGGGGCTGAAGCTCGTCCGCGAGAAGAAAGTCGCTGCGTTTTTCACGGCTGGCAATACAGGTGCCGCGATGGCTACAGCCAAGATGGTTTTGGGCTCTCTGCCCGGAGTTGACCGTCCGGCCTTGGCCACAGCTCTTCCTACACTGAAGGGCACGCCCTGCGTGCTGCTTGATGTCGGTGCAAATGTCGACTGTAAGCCTCAGAACCTGGAGCAGTTCGCCGTTATGGGAGAACTGTATGCCCGCAGTGTTCTGAAGATTCATCACCCTCGCGTCGGCCTGCTCTCCATTGGAGAAGAAGAAGCGAAGGGGAATGAGCTGACCCGCGAAACCTTTCCGTTACTCAAACAGTTGCCGATCAACTTTATTGGCAATGTTGAGGGACGTGATCTTTATAACGGCAATGCCGACGTCATCGTTTGCGATGGCTTTGTCGGCAATGTTGCGTTGAAGACAACGGAAGGACTCGGAAAACTCGTTCGTGAGCTGCTGCGTGCTTCCCTCACCTCGACCGTTACGGCTCAGGTGGGAGCTCTGCTGTCCCGCAAGGCCTTCAACGAGTTCCGTAAGCGTCTGGATTACTCCGAGTACGGCGGCGTTCCTCTCCTCGGCGTTCGGGGAATCTGCATCATTGGTCATGGATCTTCCAATGATCGGGCCATTTTCAATGGAATTCGCGTGGCTGCCGAATTTGCCCAAGCTGGGATTATCGAACGCATCGAGCGTGAGTTTTCGACCTGCGCACCCAGCACTCAAGAACACAACGAAGAAGGTTTACCCGTACAGTAAGACGGCTCTAGCCTTTAGCCCCCCGGCTAAGGGCTACGGCAGAGTAAAGCGTTCTCACTCCTTATGAGCTCGAACAAGATCGTATTTCTTTTTCCAGGCCAGGGATCGCAAGCAGTAGGTATGGGACGCGATCTCGTCGAGAAATTTCCAATCGCCCGTCAGACCTTTGAAGAGGCAGACGACGCTCTCGGATTTTCGCTATCCAAACTATGCTTCGAGGGACCGGAAGAACAGCTTCGGCTGACCGAATTTACTCAGCCCGCGATTTACACAGTTTCCACAGCCGCCTGCCGCGTCCTTGCCGAAAAAGGGATCAAAGCGAGCTTTGCAGCTGGTCATTCTTTAGGGGAATATTCTGCTCACGCTGCGGCTGGAACTCTGACATTTGCTGACGGTGTGCGAACAGTCCGGAGCCGTGGAAAATTCATGCAAGAGGCCGTCCCTGCTGGGGAAGGAGCGATGGCTGCGATCCTCGCTTTGGCTTCCGATGAGGTGTTGAAGGCCTGTGCAGAAGTCTCTTCCGAACTCGGAAAACCTGTCTCTGCGGCCAACCTGAATTCTCCGGATCAGACGGTAATTTCCGGCGCTGTTGCGGCTGTGGAAAAAGCGGTAGAGCTGTGCAAAACCCGCGGAGCCCGCAAGGCAGTGATGCTTCCGGTGAGTGCTCCCTTTCATTGCGCTATGATGCAGCCTGCTCAGGATCGCTTGGCGGAATTGCTAAGCGCATTGACCTTTACATCTCCCGCGATTCCTGTTGCCGCAAATGTGGATGCAGCATTCGTTTCCGGTGTGGATCAGGCGCGGAATGCTCTAGTCCGCCAGGTCACAGGCTCGGTACGCTGGGTTGAATGCGTCCAACTCCTAATCGCGCAGCAACCGACACACTTCATTGAAGTTGGTCCTGGAAAAGTACTTTGTGGACTGATGCGGCAGATTGATCGTCAGCAGAAGTGCCTGAATGTTGAGGATTCTGTCAGTTTGGAGAAAACCCTCGCAGCTCTGGAAGAAGTAGCTCAGTAACCTTGTAAGGTTTTCGACTTCGATTTTTCCATCCGTCTCACAAATATTGTGTTCGAACAGACAAAAGGCAGGCCTTCGGGCCTGCCTTGATTGTTGAAGCCTGCGAGTTCCAGTCGGTGCTCACGGTCCTACATACAACTCAACAGGCGAGAAGCCGATGGTTTTGGTTGCGTGATCGACACGTAGAAAGATCGGCTTCTTTCCTCCGTTGATCTCGATTCCAATAACGACTCCATTTCCTACTGTCTTGGCCATGAGGATTTTGTGGCTATTGATGACTCCATAGTCATTTCCCTTCCCCATAGGAGCCCAGTCTTCCTGAAAACGAGTGAAGTCGTAATCTTTAAAGTGGTCCGGATGCTGCTGCCATTGATCGTCATTGTTCCAAATGCCGTAGGCTTTCACCATGTCCTTGGCTTCAACGGCAGCCAGGAACCTGTTGATGCGGTGTTCTTCCGGCCAATCCCAGAAAAACCATGACAGGATCGCTAGCACCACAGCGGAAATCAACACCGTGATAATTGCTCTTCGAATTAACCGTGCACGTGCAACGTTATATTGAGGTGCATCAAGCAGCGTCATTGGTTAAGGACCATCCTTAGCAGCATTCATCCCTTCGAGATCAGATTCAAGTCTTGAAGTGTATCGATACTCGAATCGTCTCGAAAGGAATGCAAATTGCGGTCTTTACAGACCAAAGATCATCGCCATCAGTGTAATGGACACCACAAGACAGCGTTACGTTTCCAAATGGACTTCTTTTGCCCCTTCAACCGGGTTAACGGCTGTAGTTCGTGGCTGTCCGTTCCTGATGCCGCTCCAGGCCCAATTCAATCAAACGAGTAATCAAGTCCTTATAGCTCACCCCTGAAGCCTCCCAGAGCTTGGGGTACATGCTGATTGAGGTGAAGCCAGGCATTGTATTAATTTCGTTCAGATAAATTTTCCCGGCGCCGGTGGGTTCCTTTAGGAAATCCACGCGAGCCAGTCCCGAACAGTCGCAGGCCTGGAAAGCTTCAATAGCCATCTCTCGAATCTGCTTGCTCTCCGCACGAGTCAGCTTGGCAGGAATAATCAGTTCCGAGCCGGCACTCTCGTACTTGGCCTCATAGTCATAAAATTCCTTAGCCGGGATAATCTCGCCTACGACGGAGGCCTCAGGCGTGGAGTTACCCAAAACGGCCACTTCGAGTTCACGAGACCTGTTCTTCTTTCCACCAACGCCCTGCTCAATCACAATCTTGCGATCATAACTGGCAGCCAGGTCGAGTGCGGGTCCTAGCTCTTTACGATCGTGCACCTTCGAGATTCCGACGGAAGAACCCAGATTTGCCGGTTTGACGAAGAGGGGGTATTTCAATGCCGCCTCAATCTTGCTGACGGCTTTACGTGGGCTTTGCTGCCAATCGCTCCGCAGCAACGTGACATGTTTGACCATAGGCAGGTGGGCAGCGGAGAAAAGCCGCTTCATTACATCCTTGTCCATTCCGGCGGCTGATCCCAGAACTCCGGATCCTACATATGCGATTCCGGCTAATTCAAATAGACCCTGGATGGTGCCATCTTCTCCGAAGGTTCCATGCAAGACCGGAAAGACAACATCGAGAGAGAGTGCTTCCGCAGATTGCACGACAGCCTTGGTTTCAAAAGGCAATAGACCTTGCGCATCCGGGACCGGTGGAATGATAACCGCATCACCTTTTGCCAATACGGCTGCCGCTGGTGTGGCCTGCGGATCTCCTGCGCCCAAAGACTGCGCTGCGGGTGTATTCCCTTCGAGAAGGCGCTCTGCGTCGTTTGCGGTTACCCAATGCCCGGCTTTGGTGATTCCAATGGGAACCACGTCAAACTTCTTTCTGTCGATTGCCTTAAGAACTGAAGCAGCAGAAAGAAGCGAAACTTCATGCTCGCCACTGCGCCCGCCGAATAGAATGCCAACCCGTAATTTTTTTGCCATTACATCTCAATTCTATGACTCAAGACGATCTGCGCAGGAAAAGTAAGGAGGGAAACTGTTGAGACAAGGGATTCCTTTAGGGCTAGGGCCATGTCCTATGAAGCAGGCCTAGCGCAATAAGCAGGAGGCCCATGCTGCCCTTTCCAAAAGTTAAGTGCTGAAGAGCAATCCTTTTGCTTTATGCAGGCGTCATATTTAGTGAAATTACAATCAAAAGGCATTTCTATATTAACCAGAACGTTAATATATACTTATATAATTAATTTGCTGACCCCTACTGAGGCTCTGCCCTCTTTCTTTATCCGGACAATCAAAATTCTTTTCGAGGACCTGAGCTGAATGATCTTCGACAGCGCCATCTACATACTTTTCCTTGCACTTGTGACGGCGGTGTATTGGAGACTTGGCCACAAGAATCAAAATCGTGTGCTACTTCTTGCCAGCTATGTTTTTTACGGCTGGTGGGACTGGCGTTTTCTAGGTCTGATGGCTGTGTCAACGGTTGTGGACTACTACGTTGCTCGCGGAATCCGGGCGCAAGACAATCTCAGGAGACGCAAGCTATTACTCACGACTTCGTTGGTCCTCAACTTCACATTTCTGGGGTTCTTTAAATACTTTGGATTTTTCCTCGATAGCTTTGCGCGAATGGCTGATCTCTTGGGCCTGCACAATATCCCGCATTCTCTCTGGGCAATCATTCTTCCGCCTGCGATCTCCTTTTATACCTTTCAGGAGGTCGCTTACATCGTGGATGTGTATTTCAGGAAGCTGGAACCTGCCGATTCCCTGCTGGAGTACGCGGTATTTATCAGCCTGTTCCCACACCTGATCGCGGGACCGATCCAGAGACCCGCGCATCTTCTTCCGCAGGTCCAACACGAGCGGCGCTTCTCTTCAAAGAAGTTTTACGACGGCTGCATGCTGATTCTTCTGGGACTATTTCGGAAGTGTGTCATCGCAGACAGTTGTGCACAGATCGCAAATGCGGCTTTTGCCCACAACGTAAGGAATGGGTGGGAGCTGTTACTCGGCATGTATGCCTTTGCCTTCCAGATCTATGCCGATTTCAGTGGCTACAGCGACATGGCTAGAGGAAGTGCGCAGTTGCTGGGATTTCACTTCATGGTCAATTTTCGCCAGCCATACCTGGCAACCAGCCTTCAAGATTTCTGGCGGCGGTGGCACATTAGCTTGAGTACGTGGCTGCGTGACTATCTCTATATTCCTCTCGGTGGAAGTCGGAAAGGTAGCGTTCGAACGTACCTGAATCTCATGGTCACAATGCTTCTCGGTGGACTATGGCACGGAGCAAGTTTCAATTTTGTTATTTGGGGTGGCTTGCATGGCGGAGGTCTTGCCGTCGAACGCTTCTTTGGACTGGCGGAGGGACAAGCAGAGCGTTGGAAATGGATTCGCCGTATCGTGGTTTTTCATATTGTCTGTTTGGCCTGGATCTTCTTTCGTGCTTCGTCGTTGCATGAGGCGCTCAGAATGGTCGGCGGAGTGTCTTACTGGCACTGGACCCCCTCTTACACCGCCGCCTTTATGTATCTGTTTGCGATACTAATTCCAATCTGGTGTATTGACTTATACGCTGAACATCGTCAGGAGGAGTACCCGACTCAGAAAGCATCTCTCGGATGGCAGCTATCAGCAGCAACTGCAGCCATTGTATTCACAGCCTTCGGCGCAGCCTATCAATCCGCGCCCTTTGTTTACTTCCAGTTCTAGAAGGAGTCTATATGTCTACTACAAGAGCAAAACTTCCGGAACTAGAAGAAGCTGTTAATGGTGAACAGGACTATTCAAGAAGAATTGCACTGTTGCTAATACTTCTCCTAATCGCTTGCATCGCTATCGAAGGTTTCTCTCGAATGGCTTATCACCATATGGGGAGGAAACAGGCTATTGAAGCTGAGGTGCGGGACTCGCTCTCGATTCGGGATGTACACGACGGGCGCGTTCAAATCCTGTTTGCAGGAAATTCTTTGATTCAGGAAGGAACGGACACCGCAGCATTACAGCAAAGCATGGGAGATAACTTTCAAGTTCATCGTGTTGGGGTACCAGGGTCTTTCTACGATGATTGGCGTTATGGAGTTCGTTCACTTTTGGATCGCGGCAGTAGGCCACAGATCATCGTTTTGGGTATAGGTCCTGCTCAATTGCTTCAGGACAGGCCTGCGACATTGTTGCCTGCCACACGGATATGGAATGTTAATGCAACGTTTGCCTACTATTTCCAGCGACATCGCAAATTGACGGAAGTCAGCAATCTTTTCTTTGCGCGTTACAGCACATTTTTCTATTTGCGGGAGCAGTTTCGGACAGACTTAAGAGGGAAATTTCCGGGTTTCGAGCGTCTCGCAAACCACTGGATGGGTCCAGCCGCTTATCGGCAGCCCAAGACCGAGGACAAAGAACAGATGCTCGCCTTAGCAAGGGGAAAACTGGAAGCCTTGCGGATAGATTGCGATCGGCAAAACGTAAAGATTATTTACCTAATTATTCCTACTCGCCAGCCAGACGATACTGCGCTGGAACCGTTGGTTAAGCAAGCCGCGCAGGAAGCTCATGTACCTGTTATTGAACCGGTGAAAGAAGACGAATGGGCACTAAATGATTTTGCCGATGGCTATCATCTAACGCACACCGCAGCGGTTCGTTTCAGCGGCATGGTCGGGAAGGAAGTAGCCAGCCGGATCTCTGCCGCTACTACTCATGCAAGCTTATAGAAAGCGACGAGATAATTGATCTCCGATGTTCTACAGAATCTTCTTTCCGAAAGCTGAGGATACAAGTTCAACTGCCAGCTCCGCAGTTCGATTATGTTCATCGATTACCGGATTTACTTCGACGATCTCAAAGCTGAGAAGCCTGCCATGATCGGCAATGATCTCCATCGCGAGATGTGCTTCGCGATAAGTTGCCCCGCCTCGTACAGGAGTTCCGACTCCCGGTGCATCTTCCGGATCGATCCAATCCATATCTAGCGATACGTGGTATCCGGCGGTTCCCCGCCCTGCGACACGCAAAGCGTCTTCGATAACCGCACGCATACCGCGCTCATCGATATCACGCATGGTATAGACCGCAGTAATTCCTGCTCTGCGAATATTTTCTTTCTCTGTCGGATCGACATCGCGAATGCCGATTAACACCGTGTTCTCAGGACAAACCTTTGGAGAGAATTCATAGACCCTGGACAGGGGTTCCGGGCCAAGCCCAAGCAATGCGGCCAAGGGCATTCCATGGACATTCCCGCTTGGTGAGGTATTCGGGGTATTGATGTCGGAATGGGCATCGATCCATATAAGGCCGATTTTCTTTTGCTGTTGTCGATAGAACTCGGCAACTCCGGAGACAGTTCCGACGGCAATAGAGTGATCGCCACCGAGGACAACGGGCGTACATCCATCCTCCAGGGTTTTTACAACCAATTGCGCTGTCTTGGTGCAGGTTTCAGTGATTTCTTTGAGATAGCGGGCATTAGTTTCGCCTGCGGATTTTGTTTCGGCGATTGCTACAGATACATTTCCGGCATCATCGACCTGATGTCCCAATCTCTCCAGGCGCAGTTCCAGGCCTGCAACGCGAACGGCGGAAGGACCCATATCGACGCCGCGTCGAGATTGACCTAAATCAAGTGGAACGCCAATGATTCGAATTTTGCGAGGAGGAAGAGATTGGGAGCCACCCTCCGGGACGTGGAGGGTGGCCGTTGATTCAGTGCTACGTAAATCTCTCGACATAAGTAGACCCTGATTGGGACTGTACCTATGGATAGATGCGATTCAACGTACGAGCAAAAGGAATCGTTTCTCGCACGTGATCCAAACCGCATATCCATGCGACGGCTCTTTCAATTCCCATTCCAAAGCCGGAGTGTGGAACCGAGCCGTAACGGCGAAGATCAAGATACCACTGGAAAGGTGCTAATGGCAGCTGGTGATCTTCAATTCTCTTTTTCAAAAGCTCATAGGAGCTGATACGCTGCGAACCGCCAATTACTTCTCCGTATCCTTCCGGAGCAAGTACATCGACGCACAAAGCATATTTCGGATTCTCCGGATCGGGCTCCATGTAGAAGGCCTTCACATCTGCGGGATAGCGATGCACCATGACCGGGCGATCGAATTGAGAGCTCAGGTATGTTTCGTCGGGAGAGCCAAAATCATTTCCATACTCGAACTTTTGCTCGATGAGTCCCTCGGCAAAGGCTTCATCCAGCATCTTGGCCGCATCGTCGTAGCTAAGCCGCGGGAAAGGATCTTTAATCGCTTCCAGCTTGGTGATGTCTCGTCCGACGACCTTTAGGTCGGCGGAGCGGCGTTCGAGAACTCGTCCGACGATGAAAGAGATGAAGTTCTCTGCCACGACCATCAGATCGTCGAGGCCTGCATAGGCCATTTCCGGCTCTACCATCCAAAACTCGGTGAGGTGACGGCGGGTTTTCGATTTCTCTGCACGGAAGGTTGGACCGAAGCTATAGACCTTTCCCAGCGCCAGTGCAGTGCTCTCGATATAGAGCTGTCCGCTCTGCGTCAGATAGGCTTCGTCTCCGAAATATTCCACCGGGAACAGGGTGCTGGTTCCTTCGCAAGCGGCGGGAGTGAGGATAGGCGGATCGGTTCTGATAAAACCGTTGTCGTCCAGGAAATCCTGCGCAGCTTTCATGATTTCGGCACGAATACGAAGGATGGCCGATTGACGTGGAGTTCGTATCCAAAGATGGCGATGCTCCATCAGAAAGTCGACGCCATGCTCTTTGAGCGTAATTGGAAACGGATCTTCTTCCGGAACTCGCTGGAAGACTTCAATATTTTCTACGTCCAGTTCGTAGCCACCAGGAGCACGCTGGTCAGCTCTCACCTTGCCAGTAACAATGACACTGGATTCCTGGGTTAGATGGCGAATCGCCTCGAAAACCTCAGGTGAAACAGCTGCTTTAGGCACAATCCCCTGAATAGTTCCTGTGCCGTCCCGAAATATTGGGAACAGAAGCTTGCCACTTGCGCGCAGATTGTACAGCCATCCACGGAGGGTTACGCTCTTGCCCTCATGAGCGCCAACATTGGCGATCGTTGTGACCGGAGCACTTCCCGGTTCATTCACAGTTTTTGTCTCGTCAGTCATTTCTTCGCTACTACCTTCCGCCTGAACTACGGCGTTTTCCTATTTCCTGCGACGTTCTGATCTCCGGGAACGGGGCCGCCTGGAGCGTTTGTCTCCGGTTCCTGGTCTGCACCAAAAAATGCAATCCGTGCTACTCGCCAGAAGCTAGAACATTTTCGCTTTCACTGAAGATCCGGAACAAATGACCGTGTGGCTGGTCCATCAAAGACGGCCACACTGCATTGATTTCCGCTGGACCATACTAAAAGCGAAAAGGCTCTAAAGTCCCAACCGTTCGAAAGTCGCTTTCATTTTCGAGGAAATACTATCGTTTGTCTCGTCCAGCGCGTAATGAATCTCCAAAACAGCCGCCGGATCGCCGGGAGCGCTCTTCAGCTCCTTCATGGTGTTGGTCCAGTCGATATCTCCGTCACCCGGCCAAAGATGCGTATCCCTGTCTCCCTTATTGTCATGAATATGGGTCGAACGGATGCGGTCTTTGAGGCTTGCCAGAACAGAAGGCAGACCTTCACCCAGATGAGCATGGCCCGTATCCAGACAGATACCCACATCGGTCAGATGGCCCACATTTAAGAGCTCAAGCAGATTTGCCGGCTGGGTGGCCTCGTTCTGAAGGTTTTCGAGCAGCAGTTTTACTCCAAGAGGACGCGCAAAAGCATGCAGATGCTCAATTGCCGTGAGAGCATGTTCCAGTGTGCGAGGGCTCCAGCGGTCTTCACGTTCTCCCAGGTGGAGAATCAGATATTGAAAAGGCAGATGTTCTGCAGTCTCCAGCGCCCGCTTGATCTCGTCCATGGAATCGATACGCCGAGATTTCTCCGGGTGAATTACATTCACGGCAGGCGTGCCACTGCGTCCCATCTCCCAATCTGGATATAAGGGAGCGTGCATAGAAAAGGCTTGAACTGGATTCGAGGTAAACCAGTCAGCCAATTCACGGGTATGTGGACGGCTGGTGTAATCGAAATGCTGCCGGGCCGCAAAAAGCTCAATTCCATTGGCGCCGGCACGGGCTAGCAAGTCCAGCAGGCCGGGGTGCAGCCGCTGGCGAAGAAAGACATGGGTCGAGACAGCGTTCAGCATTCGGATCGGTTCCCAGATGTGCGGGAGTTAGAATTTCCCCGCTCTATAAACTATTCTCGCATCCGCTTAGGGTGAAATTAGTAACCGGCGGCTTTCCCATAGTGACTGCGGTGATCCTGCCCGCCAAGCAGATAGCCCGTTTGTGGATCGATGACAATACACTCCCCATTGCTCCAATGGTCGTTTCCCTGGGCGATTTCATAGCCAAGAGAGCGCAACCCCTCCACGGTTACGGGTGAAAATCCCGGTTCCAGAAAGACCTTATCGGGAAGAAATTGATGATGAAACCGCGGAGCATCGACAGCCTGTTGGATGTTTAGGCCACCATCCGCCACGCTCAAGAAAATGTTGGCGACGGTAGTGATAATTCTGGGACCCCCAGGGGAGCCAAGCACCATCCGAAGCTTTCCGTTCCTCAATACGATAGTTGGGGTCATGGCCGACAATGGTCGTTTCCCTGCAGCAATTGCGTTAGCTGGTCCCTGAATCAGTCCGTACATATTGGGGACGCCCTGTTTCGTCGCGAAGTCGTCCATCTCGTTATTCATCAAAAAGCCAAGCGGGCCAATAGTGACTCCGGACCCGAAACTCCCATTCAAGGTCGTTGTTACAGCGACAGCGTTGCCTTGAGCATCGACGACTGAATAGTGCGTAGTCTCCGTTGATTCAGATCTGGAAACTGCTGTTTTGGATGCCGGGGGCAAAAAGCCCTCTGGGCGTTTGAGCGCTTGAGAGGCTGTTGCGTGGTCGGCTCCGATGCCAATTCTCCAGGAAGCCGCATACTTTTTGTCCAACAGCTCCTGCACTGGCATTTTGACAAAATCCGGATCTCCGAGATACTCGTTGCGATCCATGAAAGCGCGCCGGTAGGCCTCTAGAATCAGGTGCATAGAGGCGGGAGTGCGGTCCCCCAGCCGAGCCAGATTGTAGCCTTCAAGAATATTCAGAGCCTCTATCATGGTTACGCCGCCTGAGGAAGGAGGAGGTGCTCCGATGATTGTGTAGTTCTGGTAGGTACCGACTAGAGGTTCTCGCTCTTTAACCTCATAATTGGCAAGATCTTTCTCGGTAATGAGTCCGCCGCCCTTTGCCATAGCCTCCGCGATTTGCTGAGCCATCTTCCCGTGATAAAACTCGTCGGGATCGGCAGCGATTCTCCGCAGTGTACGGGCTAATTCCGGCTGACGAAAGAATTCTCCGGGCTGGTAGAGATTTCCGTCGCGTTGGAAGATGTGCTTTGAATCCGGGAAGAGTGCGAGCTTTGCATTCGCCAATTCTGCCGCCTCTTCTTTGGAGAGAACAAAACCCTCTTCTGCCAGGCGAATTGCAGGAGCCATAACCTTGGTGAGCCCGAGCTTTCCATATCTGCCTTCGGCGTAGGCCAATCCCGCCACAGATCCGGGAACGCCACTGGCCTTGTATCCGATTAAGCTGGCCCTGGGAATTACCTCCCCTTTGGAGTCAAGGTACATATCGGCTGTAGCTTTTCCTGGTGCCTTTTCGCGGTAATCGAGAAATGTCGTCTTTCCCGTGCGCTCCCGAATCAACATGAAGCCGCCACCGCCGAGATTTCCTGCTGCCGGATGAACTACAGCCAGAGCAAAGCCTGTGGCTACCGCCGCATCGACTGCATTGCCGCCTTGTTTGAGGATTTCGACACCCGCGTCTGAAGCGGAATGATGAACGCTGACCACCATTGCGTGACGAGTAATGGTGGGTTTCTCCTGCAAATAACTAGCAGCTTGGCTGCGCTGGTCCGCATTCGCCTCGGAGATGGCCGATTGGGAGAGAACAGAAAGAGTGGAAGCAAACAGAAAGAGGGCTAGGACGGCTGCTTTCCATTTCATATTGGTTAGTTTCTCAGCATACCCTTAGAAGTTGCTGCTTCAGCAGAATTTAGCTCAGAAGCCAGGACTTCCTCACGGGCGATTCTCTGCCCGCTACAATAACGATTACGCATGTCGACTCAGGTACGCTCGTATTCCAAAATTAACCTCGGTTTAAGGATCGGACCTCCGCGTCCGGATGGTTTTCACTTCCTTTCCACGCTCTATCAGACCCTCGATTTACACGATTTCGTCACCGTGAGTGCTGCGCGAAGCGGCAAAACGAGCATCCGCCTGACCTCGAATGACGAACGCGTTCCGGTGGACAACCGCAATACTGCCTGGAAGATCCTTGAAGTGATTTTGGATGCCTTGGGCGTGACGGCGGAAGTTTGTATCCATATCGAAAAACGCCTGCCGGTACAGGGTGGTCTTGGAGCGGGATCGGCCAACGCGATTGCCGCTCTGGTTGGACTGGAGCGCGAGCTGGGTGTGCAATTGCCGGGCACTGAACGGCTGCGTCTTGCTGCAAAAATCGGTTCCGATGTTCCGCTGTTTTTAATAGGTGGGAGCATCCTTGGGGTGAGTCGCGGAGAGGAGGTCTATCCTCTGCCGGACCTGCCGCCGACCTGGTGCGTGGTTGCTGCCCCGGCTATCGGCGTTTCTACCCCACAGGCCTTCCGGGATTGGGATGCCCTTTGTCTTCAAGGCTGTCTGGCAGAATTGACCCCTGACGCGGACCACGATAGACTAACCAAGTCGAGTCGTGTCTACGCGCATGTGTTTGGCGCAGCCGGCTCCTCCGGTGTCCTCTCAAAAGAAGAGGGCCTGGCCGAGAACCCGCTTCTCGCGCTTGTCCGAACCGGGATTGAAAACGACTTTGAACGAGTCGTCTTTCCTCAATATCCCTTACTCGGTAGAATCAAGCGTGTGCTTGCGGCTGAAGGCCAACCAGAGGCAGCCGTTTATGCCGCACTCTCCGGTTCAGGATCAGCTCTGTTCGGGCTGTACTCCTCGCAGGAGGCCGCAGAAGCCGCGCTCCAGCGCCTGAGTTCTGAAGCAGTTCCTGGTTATATCACCAGGACACTTCCCAGAAAGAACTACTGGCGCGAAATGGTTGTAGGCTCTTGATTGGGTGTTTCACCCGTATCTTGAGCAGAAGTGTTGGGCGATCGACTAATGGTAGGTCAAGTGCCTTTGGAGCACTCAGTCCAGGTTCGACTCCTGGTCGCCCAGCCAGTACCCCGAGTAGGGAAACTCTCGCAGCAATTCCGAATGAAAGTTTCCATCTGACTGAAGACCTGTTGGGATAGCCCGGCAGGTAATTGATAACGGATCATCCAGTGCCAACCAGCAAGGAAGGATCTTTACGCAATGGCAGAAGTAACTGAGTCGGGAGTTCTCGACGGAGCGCCCGCGCAGGAAGTCGGGCAGAAAATCAAGGCGGCAGCCGAACGAAAACGCCCCCGAGGATTGAGTGATGACAAGCGTTTTAAGCTCTTTACCGGATCGGCAAATCGTTCGCTAGCTGAAGAGATTGGTAAATTTATCGGTGTTCCTCTGGGTGAAACCAGAATGCAACGCTTCTCTGACGGCGAAGTTTATTTTCAGCTGCTGGAGAATGTACGCGGAGTTGATGTTTTCGTAGTTCAGCCCACCTGCTATCCAGTGGACCAGCACCTGGTTGAACTGCTGATCATGATTGACGCGCTGAAGCGCGCATCGGCGTCCAGAATTACTGTCGTAGTGCCGTATTACGGCTACGCTCGCCAGGATCGTAAAGACCGTCCGCGTGTTGCCATCTCATCGAAGCTGGTAGCGGATCTGTTGACGACAGCAGGGGCGAATAGGGCTTTGTTTGTGGATCTGCATGCAGCGCAGATTCAGGGCTTCTTCAATATTCCGGTGGATCATCTTTTTGCCAGCCCGGTGCTGGTTGGATACTTCCGGGAGTTGAACCTGCCCAACTTGATTGTGGTTTCCCCGGATGCGGGAGGCGTAGAACGTGCTCGCTTCTTTGCAACCAAAATGGGAGTGCCGCTGGCTATCGTAGATAAGCGGCGGACAGATATAAACGTGACGGAAGTGATGCACGTGATCGGCGATGTACGTGGCAAGACCTGCTTGATCATCGACGACATCGTGGACACGGCTGGCACGTTGGTAAAGACAGTCGACGCATTATTGGAGAACGGTGCCGAAAAGGTATATGCCTGTGCGTCTCATCCGGTGCTTTCAGGAGCGGCAATTGATCGGATTGCCAATTCCCGGCTGGAGCAGCTTGTCGTTACCAACACGATCCCTCTGCGCGAAGGCGCGCTGAAGGTGCCAAAGATTAAAGTGCTGACGATTGCCGGACTGTTAGGTGCTGCGATCGAGAGCATTCACATGGAAACGAGCGTTAGCACTCTGTTTACCTAGTGTGTGTGGGCTCAAGACAAAGGGAGCGGTCCTTAGGGACCGTGCCCGAGAAAAGAGAAGCGAATGATTAGCCAGGAAGTTGTTTTAGCGAAGCCCCGCGAGGGCAAATTCAATAAGAATGCAGCCCGTCGCGTCCGCGTCGCCGGTCAAATCCCTGCCGTCATTTACGGAGCAGGTGAGCCTGCCGTTGCCGTAGTGGTCGATCCCAAGCAGATTCTTCGGATTCTGCATTCGGAGACCGGGCATAACTCCATCTTCGATATCGAAGTCAGTGGAGCCTCGAAGGCCAAGGCCATGATTGTGGATTGGCAGTTTGAGCCTATCAAGGGCAGCTTGATTCATATCGATCTGAAGCGCATTGCTATGGATAAGCCGATTCGCGTCGGTGTTCCGGTCCAGCTCCAGGGTGTACCGATCGGCGTGAAGACGCAGGGCGGAATTCTGGATCAGGTTATGCGCGAAGTCGAAGTCGAGTGCTTGCCGGGAGATATCCCGAACCACATCGATGTGGACGTCACTGCATTGCAGATCAACGGAGCTATTCGCGTCTCCGATCTTCCTCATGCTGGCAAGCTGAAGTTCTTGTCGGATGAAGAAGCAACCGTTGCTCACGTTGTTGCAATTCGTGAAGAGGCTGCACCGACTGCTGATGCTGCGGCAGCAGCTGCGGCTACACCGGCTGAACCTGAGGTTGCGAAGAAGGGCAAGCAAGAAACTGCTGAAGCCCCTGCAAAGAAGTAAGCCTTGGCCACTTTGGGTCAAAATCCGGAACAAAGTAACGGTTCCGGAGAAGAACGAAACGGCGTGCTACTGGTTGTGGGACTTGGTAATCCAGGAATCGAATATCAGTTCACGCCGCATAATTCAGGTTTTCTAGCGATTGATCGTCTGGCTGAGCAATACAGCGCAAGCGTGACAAATCGCCGGTGTAAGGCACTGACCGCAACGATTCGCATCGATGGGCGGGAGGTGATTCTGGCAAAGCCGGAAACCTGGATGAACCTGAGCGGTATGGCTGTTAAGGCGCTGGTTGAGGAGTACGGCGTCGATCCTGCAAAGGACTTGGTAGTTCTCTACGATGAACTCGATCTTCCGTTGGGTTCATTGAAGGTAAGGGAGCGAGGAAGTGCAGCAGGACATAACGGTGTAAAGTCCATCATTCAGTCTTTGGGAAGTCAGGAGTGGGTGAGGATTCGCATCGGAGTAGGACCTGAGCTGCCTTTGGCGACAGAGCATGCTGGGGCAGTAGGAAGACGTGGTGGAAAGGACTATTTGCTGACTCCACTACGGAAAAAGGATTTGGCGGTTCTGGACGAAGTGCTTGATCAGGTAGCAAATGCTGTTCGGCATGTTATCGAAAAGGGTACCAGCGCCGCTATGAATGAATTTAATCGTCGCGAGCGAAACAGCCCGGCGAAGTAAGAAAAGCAACAGCCATGGTGGCCTATGCCTCCCGGGCGTGGCCGCTTGCGAAGGCAGCGGCAGAAAAGAGAAGCAGAATGGCACGTCTTTATGAAGTGATGTTCATCGTCCGGCCTGATGTGCAGGATGAAGAGCTCGACAAGCTGATCGCAGGTTTTGAAGCAACCGTGACCAATGGCGGCGGTGTCGTCAAGTCGACGGAAAAAATGGGACGCCGCAAGCTGGCCTACTTGGTTCGCAAGTTCAGCGAAGGAAACTACGTCCTCCTTACGATCGAAGCCGACGGTGTGCATGTGAAGGAACTCGAGCGTCGTCTCCGCGTGACTGAGCCTGTCATCAAGTTCATCACCGTTCGCATAGACGAAGAAGAAAAGCGTCTTGCCAAGATCAAAGCAATTCGCGCAACCCATAAGAAGGTGAGCACACAGGCTCCTGCTGCAGTACCCGCAATACCCGCAGTACCAGCAGCTCCTGCAGAGACTGCCGCACCGGCTCCAGCAGCAACCACTGAATCAGCTCCGGCTGCTCTCTAGTTGCATCCAAAAGTGTTTTCTTTGGCAGTGCAAGCTGCCAGGGCTAAGAGTGAAGACGGCTAGAGCAAAGAGTGCTCCGCCGAGAAGGATTAAAGAAGATGGACGAGACTCAAGTTAAGGCGCCGGAAGGCGCACCGGCATCAACAGGAGCTCCGGCTAGTGGTCCCCGTACGGGTGGTCGCCCTGGTTCGGGCGCAGGTGGTGGTAATCGCAAATTCTTCCGTCGTAAGAAGGTCTGCAAATTCTGCACCGAGAAGATTGATGCGATTCCCTATCGCGATGTGCGTCTGCTGCAGCAGTTTGTCGCCGAGCGCGGCAAGATTGTTCCTCGCCGTTTGACCGGCGTGTGCACAATGCACCAGCGCCGTTTGACCCGTGCGATCAAGCAGGCCCGCAATATTGCTTTGCTGCCTTTCGCAGCACGCTACTAGTTTTGGCGGCGGGAGACGAGATAGATGCAGACGAAAGTTAATTTGTGTCTGCTTTCAAAATCCGGCCCGCATATCGAGTTTGGAGAGATCCGATGGAAGTCATTCTGAAGGAAGACGTAGTCAACCTCGGCCATCGCGGCGATGTCGTGAAGGTAGCCGATGGCTATGGTCGTAATTATCTGCTGCCCAAAAAGCTAGCGATGGAAGCTACCGCAGCGAACAAGGCAGTTATTGAGCAGATGAAGGCATCCGCAGTTCGCCGCTCTGCAAAGGAAAAAGCTGAAGCCGAGGCACTATCGGCACAGCTCGAAAATGTAAGCCTTAGCTTCACCCGCCGTGCCGGAGAAGGTGACCAGCTGTTCGGGTCCGTTACCTCTGCCGATATCGCACAGCAGCTCGAAGAGAAGGGCTTCAATATCGATCGCCGCAAGGTACAACTGGATGAGCCACTGAAGTCTCTGGGCGAGTTCATCGTTGCCCTCAAGCTGCATCGCGAAGTCACCGCGCACCTGAAGGTCAACGTCCAGCGCGAAGAAGTCGCTGCCGAGTAGGTATGCTGCAATCGGCTTGTAGCCGCTAGCTCTGTATGCTAGTGGCTACAAGTCGGCAGCCTAGAACCGCTACTCACCTTCCTTGCCTTAGCCGTAGAGCCAATCGTTCCGGTAATCCTGCCTGCATGATCTTCTCCTGAGTACTTCCTACCTCATAGGGCACTCTGAAAAAGGTTATCTGCAGCATTTCACTATCAAAAAGTGCGAAGGCTGCTCGCCAGTCTTTATCTCGTGGCTGTCCGACAGATCCTGGGTTTAGCAGGTATCGAGCTCCCGTGCGTAACTGCAGAGGATAGCTTTCGAGAGAATTCCTTTCGCAATACTGAGGCCTCAGGTGAAACCAGTCATGGCCGTTTGTGGCAAAGCCCCCTTGGAGATGGGTATGTCCAAAAAAGGTGAGGTATGCTTTTGTTCGAGCTAGTCCTGGTTCCGCTTCGCTTAAGCTAACGATGTACTCGTCTTCGTCAAGCAAAGATCCATGAACACACTGAATTCCTTCAGCCACAGCCAAAGGCCCTTTGGGAAGCTGCTTAAGCCACTGGAGTTGATTTTCTGTGAGTTGGTTTCGAGTCCAGACAACAGCCTGTGCGGCAATGCCGTTGAATTCGGTGAGACGAGTAAGACCCGAGACGGCACGGTCGTGATTTCCTCGAACAGTAATACTCTGCTGTGCCCGGATAATTTCGACAACCTCACTGGGATCTGCTCCATAGCCCACGATGTCGCCCAGATTCCAGATCACGTCAAAGGGTGGAGCTGCTGCAAGCACAGCCTCCAACGCTTCCAGATTGGCGTGAATATCGGAAAGTATCAGTGCGCGCATGTTCTAAGTTCAGGTTCGAACCCAGTGACCAGCCTCAATCTCTCGAAAGGAACCCGAGAAAGGATCAGGCATATTCTCTAGCATAGCGAGAGGAAGGTCTTTACGGGTGACCAAAGTAGGAATTGCCTCCAAAAGACTTCTCGTATAGGGATGAGCTGGTGCAGAAAAGATCTGTTTGGAACTCCCTTCTTCAAGGGCCATACCGTGTCTCATGACGAGAACACGATCAGTAATCTTTGAAACTACCGCTAAATCGTGTGAGATGAATAAGATTGCCAAACCGAATCTTTTCCGCAAATCGCCGAGAAGATCCAATATCTGAGCTTGGACTGTTACGTCCAGCGCAGTGGTAGGCTCGTCGGCGATCAGTAGTCTGGGCCTGTTAATCAGAGCCATAGCAATAAGGATGCGTTGGCGCTGTCCGCCACTGAATTGATGTGGGTAGTCGTTAAACCGCCGTTCGGGCTCCGGAAGTGCAACTGCTTCCAAAATTTCAATTACCCGTCTTTTGACTTCTTGATGAGAAAGCTCAGGCTGGTGAGCCTCAAGCGATTCGGCAACCTGTTTGCCGATGGGCATAACGGGATTGAGCGCCGTCATCGGTTCCTGGAAGATCATTGCGACCGTTTGTCCTCGATATGGGCAGACAGAATTCGGATCAAGTGAAAGCAGATCAGATCCAGCAAGTCGAATGATCCCGCTAATAGAAGCGGAAGGATCCAAAAGCCCCATGATTGCCAGTGCGGAGACACTTTTGCCGGAACCAGATTCTCCTACCAACCCCAGCGTTTCTCCATCGTCAATTCGAAAACTCAATTTACTGACGGCGGGTCGTTCCCCGGATGTTCCAGGAAAGCAAACCGTCAAGTTCTGAACATTCAGCAAGAGTTCCATCGGTATTTATGCTAGCAGTGGCGTCCATAGAAGGACATCAATACAAGAATATCTGCAGATACGGGGAGGGGAACGTCTGGTGGGCCCGGAGGGATTTGAACCCCCAACCAAAGGATTATGAGTCCTCTGCTCTAACCGTTGAGCTACAGGCCCGAAAACATCATGGCAAAACTAGTTTACATAAAAGCCACTCAATAAATAAATCTAGCCATCTGATGAATTTGCATTTGTCATCATCCCTGTGAACAATGAACAATATCAGCTCTATGCATTTGAAATGGTGCCATGGCATTGCCCTTTCCTCGGGTTGCCTCGTCTATGTCAGCGTCTTATAGCGAATTGTGCTTCTGGAACCAACATCTTTTCAGGCCCCTTGATAGATTGTTCCGGTCAATGGAATAGCAGATCTGAGTTTGTGAAATGTATTGATGTAGCCCGGATCAGATGTTGCTACGTACTGCTGTTTCAGTAGATCACAGGCTCTAAGCATGCGTCGGGTCTGTGTGCAATCTAAGAAAAACCGGCTTATATTATCAGGAAAAACATCCACGCTCGCGACACGGAATCTACCATCGTTTAGAACTACCGATGCAAGGCGTTCTTGGATGAATGTCTTCATTGGCGACAGGCCGTGTGATTCGTACACTGTTTCCTTCGCAATATCGCCTCTTCTTGTCTCTACATATTCGAAGAACTGACTTGCCAATTTGAACCAAGCCTTCCAAAAAATAGGCTTGGCAACCACGTAATTACAGAAGACTGAATTCAATGTATGCGAAACCAGCGAAGCAAGATCTACGGATGACCCGATATCGTTAAAAAAGTGCTGAGCTAAATCTAACAATCCAGGATGACAGATGTTGCCTTGTACAAAAGGGTTAAGGAAATAAGCAAGATGATCCCAATACGGTGAAAACAGAATAACGTCTGCACAGGATGAAGATTCTTTGACAGTCGCAATAACTTGGCTTGAATCAAAGCCTGTTTTCAGATGGAATTTTGGAGAAAGGAATCCATACCAACAATTGTCCCGAAGCGGGCAGGACTTGAAAAACTTCTGAATAGCCCAAAACTCAAACCAATCAGGTCTCTCATTCCGTGTGTTATCCAGGGGGATGAATCCACTATCCAGCATCCGTCTTGACGAATCATCGTAGAAAATCTGATAGATAAAGACAGTTTCTCCTACCCCGTCGAATAATATCGACTCCAAATGGTGTAGTGATGTTTTCCTCTCCATCCGCACCTCGTCAAAATCCGATTATCGTGCTGTTGATAACTTAGATTCTTTTTAAGAGAAAAAGATCGGCGTGGTGTAAAATGCAAAGATTTCGCGATTGTTTTGGGAATCAATCCAAAAACAGAACAAATTCCTTGTGCTATTCGCAAGTATTCCTTTCTGGCAGGCGAAAGGAATACTTGTTCGGGAAAGGGTGTTTGGGGATGACATTGAACGTTTGTCGCATGTCATGATTTCTCTGTGGCCAAAGGATCATAGACGTGTAAATGGATGCATCTTTGCCTCCCTTGTTCAAAATCGGGAATATCGATTGCATTTTGGATCTCATTCCGAAGAAATGCATTCAAACTCGTCTGCCTTGTGCGCTCCAGGAATCATTATGGATATAAGTGCGTCAGTTATTGAGAAAAATCTGCTCGATTTCTTTTAAGTCTAAATATCTCAGCGATATTGGCAGAATTACCATCAGGAAGTAGGTTCGGAACAGACATATGGATTTAGTGTCGGTCTGCATCCCCTCATATAAACCGGGACACTTCAGAGAATGCCTTACCAGTGCCCTAGCACAAACATACAAAAACATCGAGATAATCGTATCTGATGATTGCCCTGATGATGGCATAAAGAAAATATGTGACGATTACCCGCACCTAGTAAAGTATGTTAGAAACGAGAACCCAGGTGGACGCGGGATCAACAATGTCCTAAATGTGTGTCGTCTTGCACAAGGGAAATATGTCAAATTTCTGTTTGATGATGACATGTTGCATCCCTTTTGCGTCCAATACCTCGTTGAGGCAATGGCGGTAACGGAAGGAAGTGGCGCTGTTTTCGCCTTTTCTCCGCGAGCGACCATCGATGGTGCAAATGGCTATCTGAACACCATCAATATGTTCAATGTAAACAGCCTGTCCATTATTGATGGTCGTCACCTGATAAATACAATGGCATCTACGTTATTAAATCCTGTCGGAGAATTGACCACCGTTTTGTTGAAGCGGGACTTGCTCTTCGACGAAACGGGGAGGCCCTCTTTCCTGGAGATTGATGGTGAATTATGGAAAGGCCTTGGTGATGTCGCAACCTGGATCAACATGGGGCTAAAGGGATCAGCTGTTGTCCACCCTTTCGTCCTGTCGTATTTTCGCAGGCATGCAAATACGAACTCTAATCCCTCCTGTAATAGCAACTTCATATATGTAGTCACAGACTGGGAAAAAGTAATTACATTTGCACGCTCTCGGGGACTACTGAACTGGGAGACCTTACTGCTTAGCTACAAGAAATTGATAGATGTCTATACGTATCACCTTCCCATATATCCTCATCTTCAGCAGGAAATCGATAGAATCCGAGAAGAAATGAGTAGCTTTACGACCGCGCCATAAATGCCTTAGCCGACCAACCTATAAAGACCATGTTAATAGAAAATAGGCTCACCCATTTAAATATGAGGGTAAGCCTATTCCCCTATTCCAAAACCGAGAATTTAAGCAGTAACAGCTTCTAGCCCATTTTAGCTTAGCTACTAATACCGGTAACTGACCGTATAGCTGAGATTATGGTTTCTACGCTTGCGTTGCTGAGTTGCGGTCCCATTGGCAAACTGAGCACTTTGCGAGCCATATTTTCTGCAATTGGCAAGTGACCTGGATTAATATCGCGATAACGATAAGCTTGCTGTAAATGCGGTGGCGTAGGATAGTGAATGAGGGTATTTATGCCTGATCTTTTTAATTCACTCTGTAATAGATCACGATTCTCAGATTGCACCACATATAGATGCCAGACTGGAGCGGCCCAGATGGGAACTGTGGGAAGCGTTAGTTCGCTGTCTGTTAATGCTTCAGAATACCGTTTAGCTATCATTTTTCGGTGGTCATTCCACCGGTCGAGATATCGTAGCTTAACACTTAGCACCGCTGCCTGAATAGGATCGAGACGAGAATTGAAACCTAATGTCTCATGAACATATTTCACTTTGGATCCGTAATTTCGAAGTAGTTGAATGCGTTCCGCGATCTCCTGCTTACCCGTAGTGACTGCTCCAGCATCCCCCATAGCGCCTAGGTTTTTCCCTGGATAAAAGCTCCAGGCTACAGCGTCACTGTGACTCCCGATCCTCCTGCCTTTATAGCAGGCGCCATGAGCCTGTGCGGCATCTTCAATAACCCTCAAATTATATTTTTGTGCCAGTTCATGAATTGGATCCAAATCGGCAGGTTGCCCATAAAGATGAACTGGAATGATTGCCTTTGTGCGCTTGGTTATAGCAGGCTCAATTTTCGCAGGGTCGATATTGTAAGTTGCCTCAAGGGGCTCAACGGGAATGGGAACGGCACCTGCATAGCTCGCCGCAAGCCACGTGGCTATGAAAGTGTTTGAGGGGACAATCACCTCATCTCCTGGTCCAATATTCATCGCACGTAATGCGAGATGTAAGGCGTCCAGGCCATTGCCAACACCAATGCAATAATCTGCGCCGGTGTACTTAGCAAAACTGCTTTCAAAGGTCTCTATCTCGGAGCCGCCAATATATCTGCCAGATCGTATTGATCTCAGCACTGCTTCCTCAATCTCTGCCTGCAACTCCAAGAATCCAGCCTGCAGGTCCAGGAAGGATATTGTCATGATATGCCTCTAACCTCTAGATACTTTGCATAATCGCGATAGTAATCATCTTCAGTGTAACGTTGCGATGCCAAAACCATGCAAACGGAGCCAGACGAGAAATTATCCAATTCGCGCCAGATCATTGGGCAAATGTAAAGACCTTGATAAGAGCGATTCAGATGAACTCGCATTTTTTCCCTGCCGTCATCAAGTACGACGTCGAAACTACCAGACATTGCGACAATGAGTTGTTGTAATTCCTTATGCGCATGGCCTCCACGCTCAGCACCACCTGGTACATCATAGAGGTAATAAACACGTTCAATGTCGAAAGGAACATGCCGATTTCCTTCTATAAAGGTAAGATTCCCTCGAACTTCTGAGATCTTCGGAAGTTCGACCAATTTGCACTGAGATAGGTTTCTGCGAGGGACTTCTGTGGCGAACGGAACTGGTATTCCCGATTCCGTGCTGGCAAGGCCTGACTGGAGAACTGTGTGTTCACTGTAACGCATATGTTTTCCCGATGTAGTTAACCCATGACTTATCTGCAAAGAGCTTGTCGTTGGCCGATTAAAACCGATGAAGATAAGAAATATTTGATCTTCGAAACCTTTCCTCTCGACCATAACGCGCAAGCCGTACAAATTTCCTAATTTCGATGGATCTCAATAATAAGCAAATCCAAAATGGGCCATGTTCCCAATAGGGTTTAGAGGTGGGAATGAGCTGGTTATGAACGAATATCGAAGGTCCTAGCTGGTCTAGACTCAAAAAGGGACAGAGTCCCAGCGTGTCCACGTGAAATTGGCAGTGTTGACAGCAGCGATTTTGTGAAGGCCTGAACGGGCAAGAATATCCATTTTGTTTTGGGGGATCTGTTGAAGTCTGTCGCGTGTTTCTATTCAAACTGTCAAGGAAATGGGCTGATACAACTGTTCCAACAACATCCTGTTCTAAAGGATTTTGAGTTTGTTCATTGCCGGCCGTGGCTAAATGAAAGTCCCACAGAAGATCAACTTGGACGTTGCCGTATCATGTTCCACCAAAGATCATTCCCTCGGCCCTCATTCTTTGATCAATTGCCATCCAGTGCAACATACATTTCTATACCGCTCCTTACTTGTGCGCTCTTTTGGCCATTTTCTTTTGATCGGCCAGAAGAAGAAGTTGGTTGGAGATACCCATATGGTGATCGCTTCATCATTTCGAAGATCAAGTCAGGGTGCACCCCTGAAGAGGCAGTAGAGACATATCTGAATTCAAGCTTAGATTCTCTTCTGAATATTGACAGACTGTTTAGCCTTGAACAAAACCGTCTTCGTCAATATGACAAGCAAAGTGATGTTACGGTTTATGAATTCATTGCAGAGAATCTCTTCTTTCGCAAACTCTTCTTCACCCCCGACCATCCGACTGATGTGTTGTTGATACATATCGCAAATCAAATACTATCTATCTTGGGACTGCCACTATTCAATGAGCCCTCTTGGGAAAAGCATGTGCATAGGTTACAGGGAGTAGAGGTCCCAATTCATCCAGCTATTCTCAGCCATTTTGCAATTCCTTTCGTAAAAGCAGGCTACGAGTATCCTCAATGGGGAGGGTGGTTGGCACTAAACTGTGCTGAATATTTTAGACGCTATGCCAACGCGCTGAAACGTCCAACTATCAACGAAGGCATGGACGAGGCCGCAATTGCGCTTGCTAATGGCGATTGTGCCCGCGCTCTGAACCTTACTTCACTGGTCCGGATGCGGGAACCAAACAATCACAGAGCCCTAGTCACCTCCGCTGTAGCGTTTGCCCTTCTCCAACGGCCGAGAGAAGCAGGGGCACTTCTTGCAAAGGCCTTTTCAAACGAAGCGATAGATAATTGAGAGAATTTCAGAATATGACTGTATCGTCGATTTGCAATGTCCTGCTAACGATGGGCATAAACAAGGACAAAGTCTTTTGCTATCTAAAATGTTCCGATCGCACTATAGCAATAACATATAAACAACTATACGAAAATTCTCTTCGTTATACAGGTGTATATCAAAGCAATGGCTTGCAGCCCGGGAATGTCGTGTCGATCGCATTGAGCCATGGAGAAGATCTTATATACACATTTATTGGCGCAGTTCTCGGAGGTTTCATTCCCTCGTATGTTGCTCCTCCCAAGAATCGGCAAGATCCTGCCCACTACTGGGAGCAATTAAAGATTCAATGTCAGCGGGTCAGTGGTGGAGCTTTTGTAACAGATCCAGAAGCCGCCTCTGTGTTTTCTTCTTTTCTCGATGATTCACAGCTCAAGCTGATCGCAACCGGAGTGCCATTGCAGGAGCTTCCGAAAGGAAAAGCCCATCCCGCTCAACCTGGAGATCTGGTTCTCTTACAACATAGTTCGGGGACAACGGGAAGCCGCAAAGGTGTGGCATTATCTCATCGGGCAATTCTTGATCAAGTAAGTCACTATTCAACAAAATTATGTCTCAATGATCAAGATGTTGTTGTCAGTTGGTTGCCGCTTTACCATGACATGGGGCTAATCGCAGGTTTCCTGATGCCGATGTTGACAGGGACCCCGTTGGTGTTAATGGATCCTTTTGAGTGGGTCTCGAGTCCTTGGATGTTGTTGACTGCAATCACCGAATATCGGGCAACATTAACCTGGTTACCTAATTTTGCCTTTCATTTTCTTGCTCGTGCAGGTGTGCCAGAAAATACTGTAGTTGATCTTTCCTCGATGCGTGCCTTTATCAATTGCTCTGAGCCTTGTAAAGCAGAAGCGTTTGAGGTCTTCCTTAGGCATTTCGAAAAATATGGTGTTCACAGATCGAAGCTCCAAATCTGTTACGCGATGGCTGAAACGGTGTTTGCTGTTGCGCAAACCGAATTGGGGGAAGAAATAAAGCCTCTAGCAATTTCTCATCGCGGGCTGGAAGCTGGAAAGGTCCTGTCCCCTGAAGACGAGAAGGACAAGTCACTTCTTATGCCTGTTGGAACACCACTGGCTGGCACCCTTATAAAGGTGGTCGATCCAGATAGTCGGGAGTTGCCCGAAGACTCTATTGGGGAGATCGCAATTTCTTCGCCATATATGTTTTCAGGCTATTACAAGGATGAAGCCCTTTCGGCACGTGCGATACGATCTGGTTACTATCAGACCGGAGATCTCGGGATAATTCGTGATGGGATCTGCTATGTCACTGGAAGGAAAAAAGAACTCATTATCGTCAATGGTCGAAACTACTATGCCCACGATATTGAGGAGATTGTGAATAGAGTGCCAGGAATCAAAGCAGGACGCTGTGCGGCGTTTGGTGTGCATAACTCAACGGTCGGCAGCGAGGTAGCCTATGTCATTGCGGAAACCGAGACCCCGCCGTCCGGCTACACTATAATCGTTCGTGCAGTCAAGGAAGCGATTCAAAGTGAACTATCTCTCGTATTGGGTAAAGTGGTTTTAGTACCACCAAAGTGGTTGATCAAGACCACTAGTGGCAAAGTATCTCGTAATTCTAACCGTGACAAATACCTTCATCTTGTAGAAGGAAAACAAACAGAGCAGCTTGGCAGGGAGACTAGGTATGAACGTGATGGAAATAATACAACAGGTAATGCGGGATACATTCCTGAATGATTCGCTAGAGATTTCATGTGAGACAACAGCTCTAGATGTCGATGGGTGGGATTCTCTTTCCCATTCAATATTTGTTTTGGGCCTCGAGAAAAAATTCGGCGTTGAATTGGATATTAAAAAGGTCAATAATTGCGCCAATGTGGGTCAATTATCAGATTACATTTTGAGCTGTCTCCCTTAGAAGGAGAGGCAGCTCAAGATAGGCACCGATTAGGGACCGATAGGATCGGTGGGGGTGGTCAGTAGGATGTACTGTGGATATTTACAAAGCGCAGCTCGGCTTTCCCCTGCTAGAGATAGGAAATGTCCCGAGAAGTTGCCGGTGCTGAGCCTTATGCCACAACCGATCTGTTCGGCATAAGACCAATGAATGAACCGACCCACAGTACAAGCTTGAAGCCAGGCCGTTTTCATTTCATCCTTAGTGAGTAATTCCAATCATTTGGTCTAGGTCTCTGACCGTGAGATGTTGTTCTTTGAATAGCCGAATTTTCGGCGTGCCTTAGTGCGAGTAAATTTCCAGCCGATAGTGGTGCGTTCACGATTCATCTTGCGGTTCCATGCGGTAGCTTCTCGCTGTAGGTCTTCCAAGGAGGGGATTCTGCGGATCCCCAGACATTGGCGACTGAACAGGCTGATCTCAATCTCTGCCTGATTCAGCCAACTGCCATGTTTCGGGGTGTAATGCACGGTGAAACAATCCCACAGCAGACTTCCGATCTTCTCTCCGTAACGATCCACCAGGGCTTTGCGATGATGCGTACTTAGATTGTCCATTACCAAATGGATCGTGTCAGCCTCTGGATAGCTGGCTATGATCTCTACCAGGTAATCGGCAAACTCCTGCGAACAACGGTTTGGCGTGATTTTGGTAAAGTGTCGTCCTACTTTGGGTTCCACCCCGCAAAATGCGTTGACGGTGCCACGGCGCTCATATTCGCAATCTCGCCGGGTGACTCGTCCGGGTTGCATGGGATGCGGCGGGCGAACCTCGGCGTGCAAGACCACCGGCTTTTCATCCACGCAGACTACCGGTTCGGTCGCCGAAAGTGGCTTCTCATACACCTCCAGAACCTCTTCCATTCGGCAGATATACTCCTCATTCAGCTCTGTGATACACCAGCTTTTTTTCTCGCCACGGCTTCAGTTCATGGCTTTGTAGTAGTATGCGAATTGTTTCTCGACCTACTGTTGTTACCAGCTTTCGCTTGATTGCTTCTGCGGCGATCAAGCGCACACTCCACCGCGCCTGGCCTTCCGGTGCCGCACCACATACCATTGCGATAATCCGCTGGCCTTGCGCTGTAGTCAGCAAGGGCTGCTTGCCTGGTCGCGGCTTTTCATGCAAGGCTGACTCCAATCCTTCCCTCTTGTACCGCATAGCAATGGCTCTTACTGTCTTTGCTGCCACGCTCAAATTACCAGCTACCTGCATCACTCTCTGTCCTTGGTCCAATTGCTGCAAAATTAGCCCCCGGCGCAACACTCGCGCCGACTCTCGGCCCTTGCTGAGAAGCTCCCTTATCTTTTGCCGATCCTTTTTCTCCAACTCAACTTGCGTCTTCTCTGTCTTCCTCATACCTCCAATTTGAATCTCGCTCCATTACTTTCCAAGTACCTTTCTCTGTACCTCTCTTCGCGGTCAGAGACCTAGTCACTAATTGGATTTGACGCTACTACATAAATTTCTGCCGCAATATCTGGATAGCGTTCACCCAATTGCATGAATGCCTGGAGCATTGCAGGCGTCCAATCCTGGTCTATTTGTCCATTGGAAAGAGGCTTTATCCAATATCCTCCGAATAGATCAATCTGAAATCCAGACTGAGTGAAAGCTGCACGAAATGACTCAGGATTAAAAACTCGCCGATGCCCATGATGTCGATCCATATCATTCATGGCGTCTTCGCACGGAAGAAGGCCCATAATAACCGCACCCTGTCTGTGCAGGGACCTAGCATTCGGTACAGCGGCAAAAACCATGCCTCCAGGTTTGAGCCAATTACGCACACGCAAAAGGATATCCATCGGATCTTGTACATGCTCAAGAACATGGCCCAAGACGATATTGTCGAAATGCTCCCCTGGTTCAAATTTCTCAAACAGTGAATGCACCACCTTTACCTGTGGAAACCGTTGAGATAATCCTTCACAGAACAGTGCAGAACCATCGACAGCAGTAACGGGAATTCCTAATGAAGTAATATGTCCGGTCATTATTCCTTCTGCCGGTCCCAGTTCCAGCAGGTTGCCGGTCTTGATATACCGCCTCAAAATTTTGAAGCAATAAGCCATTGCGGTTACCGGACATAAACCCGTTGCATATAGAGAAGATTGTGCTACCTTTTGCAGTCGTATCCCCTCGTTGGAATTCAGATTTTTCTGATTATCTGACATAGCTAGCACCTAAAATTTCCAATTGTCGACAAATCGTACGTCTTTGGCAAATCGTCATTCAACATATACCCGCGATATTTGTCGGTAGTAATCCGTACATCTCGATGCCTTTTGTGGTAAATACAGTGATCATATTGGCTATCCAAGAAATGCTAAATGCATAGCTCAACTGGAACCCGACCAGACTTAACAGCCGAGATAATTACTTCCTTCATGAGATCCTCCCGCTTTCCGAGGGGTGCATTGCTGCAATGCCGACAAATGGGAGGAAGATCTCCCAGGAGCAATTTTTCGCGGAGGTTTACAATTGCATCACCGTTCATCACCACATTTGCTCCATCTTGAATATTTGCAAATGCTTCCTGTACGACACAACAGGGAAATACCTGGCCATCTGCTCCGATAGTGACAGTTCCCCACGGCTGGGTGCAAATTCGAGTCATCCCTTCAGCTACTGAATCTTCCTCTTTTTTTCCTGAGACCAGTTGCACTAGACGTGGCTGAATGCTCACCGCCGTAGATGAATTCTCCAGTACTTTTGAGACTTCCTTAAGTTCTTGAGTAGCCAAAAGAAGTTGATCAGATGAAAAGCTCTCAATCGAACGAACCTTGTCAGTATCCAGACCGTCGAAAGCATATAAACTGCTAAGCGTTATGCAATCGACCTTTAACTCAGCACAGAGACTCGCAAGCTCTCTAATCTGAAAGACATTTTGATTGGAAACTGTGCAATTTACCTGAATTCTGGGCATTGCCATCTTCTTAAGGCGAGCACGTTTTCGCAATGAGAGAAGATTGAATACAATATTCCTGAGATCTACCGATCGACGGAGATCCTTTTGCATGGTAGCATCCGATGACTCAATGCTGATGGTTATCATCGCCAGTTGAAGCAGTGAGTCTAATTCTTCCTCGGAATATAGTCGGCCAAAGTTAGAGTTAATGGTTAATGTCGGACAATACTCTCGAACTCGTTGAAAGAGAATCTGCCAATCACTTCTGAACGTGGGCTCGCCAATTCCAACAAAAGCAACGAATGCTGGATGAGCCTCTTTGATAAATTCTAATGTCTGATCAAATACTTCTGCAGACATTTCCATGTCTCTTCCAGGGATAGAGGCGTTGTCAGGAATTGATTTTGTGCAGAAAACGCATCTTAGGTTGCATTTGCTTGTAATTTCCAAGATAACGGTCTGAAACTTATAGCAATGCAAAAGATCGATAATATACTTCTTCCCGTCAACTTCCAATCGGGCGCGCCGCAAGCTGTCTGATTGCATATTAAAACCCTTCTTTGTTCAACAAATCACGCATTCAAGTATCGGTTCAAGAATATAGATTCATAGGTATGCTTGGTAGCGGTTGAGACATGTTTTTTATAATAGATCAGCCAATAGAAGACCCGAGATATCCACATATCTCAATTCCAATCTTTTTACTGAAAGAAAACCGATCTCACTTCTGAACTCGTCCTGTTAGTCCGAGATGAATTCGATGTACTGTTGACCAGGGTGAGCGACAGATCTAAGGATTCGGCATTTAGAGGATAGTAGTTCAGGTCAAAGTAAAAGACTCCATTTGGTCAATGCTGTCTGTATGTCCGGAAATATGAACTTAATTCCTCTCGCTGAAAAAAAAGTGATATTTCTCATTCCAGAAGTCACCGCAGCAAAAGGTATTCCTGCTTTTTCCGCTGCCGCCTGATCGGTCTCAGAGTCCCCCAGAAAGCATGAAATGTCATACTTTCTGAATACTAGATTCTTATCTAATACGCTGTTATCACCAGTCGTTACAGAGACCGTTGTGAGGTGATCTTTGAGGCGCAAAAGGCGCAACTGAGTAAAAGTGTGAAATTTATTCCTTCGAGCGGTAACTAAATGCAATTTGTGTCCTTCCTCTCTCATGCTCGATAGGGCCTCATGCGTTCCGGGTATTACTCTGTCGAACAAAAGCCAGGGAAAATTCTCAATACCAAAACCCCAGAGAGCACAAATCCTCTGTACCAGCTCATCAGGAAATCCAAGATAATGTAGCGCTTGTCTGTTGGACGCCCCTTTACGCTTGTGTTCCCAATATGCTTCAGAATCTATTGCTACTCCCATCTGTCGACAAGCGATTCTCATCAGGGTGCAATGCCGGTCACGGCACGTTATCAGCGTGCCATCCAGATCTAGTCCGATGTTCATGCTTCGGAACTCATTAGCTCTATATACTGGCGTGTGACATAGCAGGATTTTCGTATCCGCTTAAGGTGATGGCGCCAGTCCTGTCCCAAAATTTTAGCTAGATGAGCGGCAAAAAAATTGCAGCCATTTGCCGCACTGATCGCGGTTCCCGCACCTAATCGCGGGTTTATGTCGGTGACTCTGAAAACGTCATTGCAGATAGCCTGAAAACAGAAGGGGCTTGTCAATCCGGTTCTAGCTGTAAGTGTTCTAGCATAGTTCTCCAGAATAGCGTGCTCCTCCAATTTTGCTTTTGTGCATACGCCATTTTTCACTTCCAATCTCTCACGCACAGAACAAAAAACGATCTCGTCATCGCCTGTTGGGAAACAGTCGACGGTAAACTCGCGACCATGTATGAATTCCTGAAAAAAACATTCATCAGGAATGGCAACTAGATCTTCAACTTTCTGAATTAACCAACTAGCCTTTCCTCCAAATCCCCCAGGAAGCTTTGCATAACAAGGGAGATGATTGATAACGTCGTCGCGTCCGACCGTTACAGGAACGGATATACCTAAGTGCAAAAGATGTTCAGCATAGAATTGCTTATTAATAGCAAGACTAATAAATCCTGCAGGAGGAATAATAGCCATTGCCTTGATATGGTCCTGATGTGACGCAGCAAATTGGATCTCGGGGTCGATAATCGGGAGGTAGTAGCTTATTTCGTACCGGTCAATCAATTCGTTTAGTAGGTCGAGATATTGGTCGCTGGCCTCAAATAATGGAACCTGCACATGTGCCTCGGAGAATAAAGAGGCAGTTACAAGGTATCCTGGATTAATATCTGCGGTAATCAGGGATAAATCTGGAAAGTGTTGAGCTGCTGCTTGGACGTAACTGTAAGCAGTCCCAGTCCCTGCAGCCGTTATTAGTAGTCTCTTTTTCATGTTAGAGCCCAATTTCCCCCCGCCCCCCAAAGCAAGAGTTCTTGAAGGAAAGGACAATGGTTCTTTATATAATTTGCATCAATGTTGTCTTCCAGCTACTCTCCATAGCTGATGGCTACACCATCTCTCTTATACATATTCTTCGTGTGACCCATGTTGAAATAGTCGAGATTGCTTGCTGTTAGGAATTGGCTGCCGTATTCACCTAGATTTAGCTTCCATTCAGCGAAGGCGCGTCTCTTCTCTGCTGGATCGTGGTGAGTAATGAGTCCGATATTGGGCCAGTACATGTTTCGTTGACCCTGTCCATTTTTGCTGATGTGGATTGGTTGGCGCTCTACCATTACTAGGAAGTGCGACAGTGCAATCGAAGGCGCCAAGTTCTCTGAGGCCATCGTTTCTGCGCGATTGATCGCTTGCCTGTAACGAATCATGAATACACGTTCCGGCAATGGGGTATCACAAATGAAGGACAGCAACTCGCTATACTTCTCATTGAATTCGACAAAGCGAATTGGGAAGAGACCATATTCTGTGGCCCACTTGATGTTCACTGCGAAGAAATCTGTAGCGACGCCTGTACGGAAGATATTCGAATTGCCTTCTGCTCCCCAGGCGCAAGAAGCCAAATAGAGATTACGGCCGCGCATGGTATCGACGATGGCCTTGATGTACTGAGGCATCACGCACCACGTGTCGGATGCTAGCACTACCACATGTTCGATATCCGGGTAGTTCGACCGAATTGCTGCGATACCTTCATCAATCAAGTGCATTGCGCCGGCGTAGTGGCCGGGGTTGTCGAGTTGCAACAGTTCGTCTTCAAGATACTTTTCTGGCCAGATCTCCTGCGGGCCATTGAAGGCATGCACGATGACCGTGTCTTCCAGGCCTGGAGTGCGCTGCCAGATATTGCGGATGATCTCCATGTTGATTCGAGCATCATCGACACGATTATAGGTGTAGATCACAACACCTATCCGGTTTGACGAAGCCTTTGCGCCTTTTTCAAAATTGCTCAACTTACTTCCTCCGTTGGGGTAAACAGGTCGCTATCAACCAATCAGGAGATAACACCGCATGTATGAAATGCTTAGGTCCAATCGCGATTCAAATTTGAAGCTGAACTAGCTAATCATCCGTTTCTGAATGACGTCGACAATTGCTTCCACTGCTTCTTCAGCGCCGATCGAGACTATACAGTGGCTTCCCTCCGACTGACATGTCTGTTTGCACGGCCAAAGTGCAGACTTGGGCTGAAGTACAACACATCTCTCCTTCCCCTTGGGGCCCATGCGCATGGGGGAGAATCGACTCGCCGGATTACCCTCGGAGGGATGTGGGGAAAACAGTACGGAAGGAACGTCTACGGCTGCAGCTATATGAGCAGGCATATGCCCGAAACTTACAATTGCCGTGGATTTAGCCACAATGGCTACGAGCTCACGCATTGTCGCACGTCCACACAGATCTACGCAATTGCTAAAAGAAGATGCAATTGCCTTCGCCTGTGGCTGCATGTCCATGGGACCAACCACCAACAATTGAAGGTCAGGAATCATCGCATCTGTACGTTTCAGGATGGCTATCAGTTTCTCTGGCGGGAGGCAATGCCTCAGGCTTGTAGCTCCCAGAAACACAGTCAGAACAGGTCTATCGGTCTTGATCCCTGCTGATTCCAGCATTCGATCGGCCGACTCTGTGTCTTCTTGTAAGGCCCAGATATCGAGTGTATCCGTATCGGAAGCACCGTTAACATATCTCAGCAATGCTTCGTTGTGTTCTGTTTCGTGTGCGAAGAATGGCCGCTTAATTACGTCTGTATAAAATGCGTTAGCGTAATCGTGCTTTGTTGCAAAGGGCTCCGGTGGAACTGCAAATCCTATGACTCTCTTTGCGCCGGTACTAGTCGCAACATACGATCCTAACGTGAAGTCATCTTCATATCGAGGAACCAGAGTCAAATCATAGCTTTTGTTTGTGCAGCTCTTCCTGAAGTGTTCGACATTCTCCGGATTCCCACCAACTTCTACTACGATCTTCTTATCTGGTGTGTCCTTTACCTCGGCGTAGACTACATGATCAACCAAGGGACAAATCTCAGCTAATGGCATGCTCTCACGAGTAACTACTAAGTCGATAGTGGCATCGGGGGCGCTCTGTCTTAAGCCACGAAGGAAAGGGGTGGCCAAGATGAAGTCCTCAGGGTAATCCATCTTAATCACGGCAATATTCTTGCATTGAGCAACATCGATGGGCGGCCTTAGGTTGGTAGAACTTGTCTGATTGCCGCTGAGGCTTACAGATGCCATGAATGTGAACTCCTAAAAGTAGATTGCTCGATCGGAGCATCTCGATGAATAATTTCAGATCTTATCTACATCTATGCCAGCTACTTAGCAGACGGCGCTAACCTGTTGTCCACCTAATTTACGAACAAGCCATTGCTTGAGGCCTCCGAATAGTCCCGGTCGCGCTGGGCTGGCTACGGCTGGCAAAGCTGGTATAGGTGCCGAAATTGTTGGTGCCACTGGTGCCTGCATTTTTGCAAGTGTTTCGCGAACTTGAGCGCGCAAGGATTCTACTTCCAGTGCGCACTGGCGCAGATATGCGGAGGTGCTCAGTTGGGCTTCATCTGCACGGGCCTTGATTAGTGCTGATTCGTCTTGCGACAAGCGGACAGTTAAAGCAGAGGAACGGAGCGCGGTGGACTCTACGCGGGCAAGACCTGTTTCTTGGCGGAGTACTTGCGCAAAACTTTCCTTTGCGTGCCTGGGCTTTTTAATCGATTGGCTGGCTGAAACTGTAGCAGAACCCGCGGCAGTTGCGTTCTTCCTGTTCGCAGAAGATTTACGCCCGCCTTTGCTATGTTGAGCCTTCTTTACGGGAGCGGGAGCCGCAGCCTGTACTCTCGGTTCCTCTACTATTTCCACTGGGGCAGCGCTGGGCTTGATCGATTCCCAAGTCGAGGTCTCGGGAAGAGGCTGAATCGGTGAATCTGTTCGATGGTACCGAGCGGTGGCGCGTAGCGCCTGTTCGTAGCTGATCTCGCTGACTGCGTTTTTTACAGATGCAGACGGCTTTGCTTGGGTTTGCGTCATAGTCCACGCCTGGAAGCGGCCTATGACGGCGTCCAAGTCTTCACTCGGTCGGCTGGTCTGCGGATTCAGACTGTTCATAGGCAAAAGAATAAGGCGGCTGTTGCCCATGAATGAGAAAGAAGTAATCTCGCCGGTTTTCCTGTTTCCCGAAACCCGCCCTGGTTTCAATGTGGGAAAGTGTTGCCCTGGACTTTTGCGTCTTTCATAACTTGCTCAGCCAGAATGACTTCCTTGATTGTTTGCACAAATATTGTTGCTAGTTCTGTGGAGTGCTAAACAGCTTTTTCTGACGAAAAGCTGCGTAGAGATCCTTCTGGCGAACACATCCTTTATGAAAACGGTCTACCCTCGGGCAGAAAAAAGGAAACGGGAATCTTGTGTTGGAGGGGTTTGCAATAACGAGGTTATGGTGGATGCGGCCAACGGCTTTGCAAATAGATAGCCTTGTCCAAATCTGCAACCAAGCTTTCGCAGGCAATTCAATTGGTGATCGGTCTCAATTCCCTCAGCAACTACATTCAGCTTCAATGACCGAGCCAGTTCAAGAATGCTGCGGACGATCTGCCAGGAATGCTTCGATTCACAGATGTCCTGCACAAAAGAGCGGTCAATTTTCAGAGTATCGAAGGGAAAACGATGGAGGTAATTCAGCGAGCTATATCCGGTACCAAAATCATCCATCTGTAGACCTACACCTAGTTCTCTCAGCTCTGTCAGCATTGCCAATGCTGCTTCAGAGTTTGGCATCAGACAGCTTTCGGTTACCTCAAGCCGCAGATCTGTTCCGGTGAGGCCGGTATCTTGCAGTGCGCGTGAGACCTGTTTAGGAAGATCAGGAGAGCTGAACTGTTTTGCAGATAGGTTGACGCTTACACGCAGTTCGACATTGTCCGAAGCGAGATTCCGCCATTCGCAGATTTGCCTGCAGGCTTCCTTTAAGCCCCATTCTCCGAGCGGCAGGATGAGGCCCGACTCTTCTGCTACAGGGATGAATTCATTTGGTGAAATCAGTCCATGCTGTGGATGCTCCCACCGAATAAGAGCCTCGAAGCCCACTACCTCTTTCGACGACAAATCTACTTCGGGTTGGTAATGCAGAACTAGATGATGATGTTCAAGCGCATAGCGTAATTCCGCTTCCAAGTGAAGTCGGCGGAGAGTTTCCTCACGTGTCCGCAGTCCTGCTGTGCCTTGAGTAGAAGCTTCATGCCTGTTCGATTCTGTAGTTGCTATTTTATTCCGTTCTTCTTCGCGATAGCGGAGACAACGAAGTTCCAGCTGATCGGTGGCCAACGAGGCAAGGGTCTTCAACGTGACCTGTTCTTTTTCCGACCAGGCGGGTCGCGGACGATGATCCAGTATGCAGAGCGCTCCTATGGCCAGCCCTTCTGAGGTGTAGATTGCAGATCCTGCATAAAAATGAAATTTCTGTTGCCGGTTCGTAGAACGCAGAAAATGAAATCTTTCGTCTTTGCTGGCGTCGTGGATTATCAGTCCGTCACCGGATTCAACAATATGTGTGCAAAATGCAGCTTCTACAGGAATTTCCTGGAGCGGAACGCCATGGCAAGATTTCACCCACACGCGGTCATCGTCCAGAAGGGCCAACAGTGCTACAGGAGTTTGAAAGACTTCAGCTGCAAGCTTGGTTAGGGAGTCAAATCCTTTTTCCGGTGGAGTATCGAGCACTGTCAATCGTCGCAATGCTTCTAGCTCCATATTGTTGCCTGGTGCAGAAATTGACGGTTTTACTCCGATGGCCATATCTCTCCTACAAATCTTCGTGTGGACAGGCCACTGAAGGAGTCTCTTTTGCTAGAGACAGCATTTCCATTTCAACTTCTAAAGAAAGTGACAACTACAAAGACAGTTAGACCTATAAACGAATATCGGAAAAACCTTCCCAGGCCTTAGAAGTGTAGAAAAATCGGACGATTCGGAATGATCAGTGTTCCAATACGGAGCGGATTGGCTTTTTCGGACTTCGAAGCATTCTGTGAGCAGTAGTTAAAATGGTGTGAGGCAGAGGCAATTGGCCACTAAATAAAACAAAATAAGACTATTACATTATTATTTATTATTTCTTCGCCGTATCATCTCCTATCAATCTATGTTTCGTAGCACCGGCTTTCCCTTTTCTCCCATCTCTATATATCCAAAGGGGCTGTGATGATCATGGGTAAACAATACGAGCCATCTTTCTGGGATAGCCCTTTTATAGAAACGCTTTCTCTGCTCAATACATGTCAGAGGATCGAGATCGTAGCCCATCACCCAAGTCACGTCCAAATGTGCACTGGTAGGAATCAGGTCTGAGATATAGCACGCCCTTTGCCCACCGGAGTCGATATTGACGCCCATCAGTTGCGAAGTGTGACCAGGGTAGACGTCTACTGAGATTCCCGGGAGAATCTCCTGCGGTTTGGTAAGCAGCGTCATCTGTCCGTTGTCGAGCAGAGGATCGTAGTTTTCGCTGATGTAGCTGACAGCATCCCGTTCATATTGACGATGTCCGTGCTCTACCTCTCCCCGATGTGCAAAGTAGCGAGCGTTGGGAAATGTGGGCACAATTCGCTGGTCTTTCAGTTTGGTAGTGTTCCATCCGCAATGGTCGAAATGTAGATGAGAGTTGATGACGATATCGACATCTTCAGGACGAATTCCCGCAGCTGCAAAGGACTTCATCAAAAGCTGTTTGGTGGAGTAGATAGCACGAGTCTTTTCGTTAAGTTTGTTTCCTAGACCGGTTTCGATGACGATCGTGTGCTTCCCGTTCTGAGCTACGACAGTATTGGTTCCGACCAGAATCCTATTTTGCTCATCGGCTGGTGCACGTTTCTCCCACAGAGGTTTAGGAACCACTCCAAACATGGCTCCTCCATCCATCATGAAGAAGCCATCGGTGAGAATCGTTAATGTGAACTCCCCGACTTGGACACGACCTCGGATGAGGTCGTGTGAGTCCAAGCGTTCGGCGGGGTGAGAGAGCGTCATCGTCATTGCACAGTACCCTTTGGTTCTGCTTGAGTAGATGGGCTGGAGGCTGTTGCAGATGCTGAAGGATGCATCAGATTTTGTTCAAAGTGAGCAAGAATGCGCTCGAACAAGTGAGTTCTTGCCTGTTGTCCGCCAATTGCATGTGTTTTGCGAGGATAGAGCTGCAGGTCGAAGGGGATATCGGCATCGATCATCTTTTGAATAAACTGAATTGAATTTCCCACATGAACGTTGTCGTCACCTGTACCGTGGACCAGCAGCAGGTGTCCCTTCAGATTCTGCGCTTGATTTACAACAGAGAAATCACGATAACCTCCCGGAAATTCTGTTGGAGTGCTCATATAACGTTCTGTATAGACCGAATCGTAGTTGCGCCAATCCGTCACTGGTGCAACTGAAACACCGGCGCTGAATCGGGTGGAATGTGTGAGCGCGTACAGAGTAAAGGTTCCGCCCCAACTCCATCCCCACCAACCGAGCCGTTTGCTGTCTAGCTGTGGATACTTCGGAAGAATTGCATCGACTACAGACAGTTGATCCTGTAGCTGTACTGGCCCGAAGTTGTGATACGCCGCGTAAGCAAAATCGCGTCCACGACCTCCCATGCCACGATTATCCACATGCAATACTGCAAAGCCATGCTGGACTAATAGCTGATCAAACAGAAAGTTCACTTGGCCCCATTGGTTCTTCACCGTCTGGGCATGAGGGCCGCCATAAGGATTCACGATTAATGGAACACTTGCAGGTGCAGTGGAGTCAGGCATCAAAAGACTTCCGTAGAGGATGAGTCCTTCAGCGTTCTTGATCTGTAACTCCAAGGGCGCTTTCAATCCAAACTCGGCAGGAGAACGAGATTTCCAGAAAACCTGGCATCCGCGTTCCGGATGACAGATGCGTATTTGAGGCGGATTCATTGTTGTGGACCAGGTATCCACATACATTCCTCCGCTTGGTGCAAAACTTGGCTCATGTGTTCCTGCTTCCTGAGAGAGCTTTTTTTTCTGTGTCCCATCCAAACGGATCTGCCAGACATGTTGCTGTCGCGGGTCTCCTTCGTTGGAGACGTAATAAACCATCTGTGACTTGGGATCGACCAACTGCGTGGAGATAACTTCATAATCTCCGGAAGTAAGTTGCCGTTCGAGTTGCAGATCCGACGACAGCGGATTTTGAGAGTTGAATCCATAGAGGTACAGATGAGTGTGCCCGTCGCGCCAACTGGTCAATAAAATCTGCTTATCAAGGACGGTTACATCATAGTTTTCGTCAAAGAATTTTTCGGCAGTCTCTGCATACGCTTGTTTTGCCAATCCGGTGCTTGTGTCCGCGAAATAGATTGATAGGTGCTTATGATCACGGGTGAGGACCTCTGCCCAAATGGTGTGGCTATTGAGCCAACCGAAGCGTGGAATGTAGTCTTGTCCAGCTTCCAGAGGAAGCTTGATCCAGGTTGTTCTCCCGCCATTGGTGCTTACAACGCCAATTCGAACATCTGGATTTAGATCTCCGGGCATTGGATAGTGTTGGGCGTCCACTGATGCGTGGACCGGAATCCAATCGGCTAGAGGGTAACTAGGGACGTGGTTCTCATTCGTCTGCAGATAAGCAATGTGTTTGGAATCCGGAGCCCAAAAGTAGTTACTGCGAACATCCAGCTCTTCCTGATATACCCAGTCCACTTCTCCATTTAAAACATCGACTTCATGCGTAGAGGTGAGCTGTGTCGTTGGAATAGCCGGTTCCTGGAGCCGCTTGATATAAAGGTTGTGGTCGCGCAAGTAAGAGATGAAGGCACCATTCGGAGAGAACTTAGGGTTATCTCCACTACCTGCTCCGGTAAAACCAATTTCGATTCCAACCTCATTTCTAAGGTCGTAGTACCACAGGCGTCCATTTGTATCGAAGAGCAAATGGGTCGAATCCGGAGACCACAAATAGTTCGCCATTTTATAGCGACTGCGGTGATCTTTATCCTTTTCGGTATTCGTGTCGTTGACGAGTGCAGCCAACTTTTCGTGGTTGACCAGCATGTTGGGCATAGCGGTTGCTAAGTCTATTCCAACAAGCTCCCCATTATTGCTGATGAACGTAAGATGTTTTCCATCCGGAGACCAGTTCAAATCGTTTGGTGGGACTCCAGTCAAACGATCTCCTCTGTAAATTTCTGCTACAGTCAGCGGTTTGCCCGTAGAGGTCTGTGCAAAGGCCGGGGCTGCAAGAGACGCAAATAAAAGAAGAATCAAGAATCGTATCAATGTTGAGAGCTCCACTGAGACTACGGGTGCAGTGTAACCCAGGAAGAAGGGAGTACCATCTATAGCTATACAGGCCCGCTTTGGAATGGCCGTCGAATCCCGTTGTAGAAGCATGCTTGGGGGAGTTGTCCCTCCGTGCTAGACTGCGAAGAATTCATGAATAAAGATCTCGAAAAACTCATTCGCCTGCAAACAATCGATGAAGAGATTTCTCATCGTATCGAGGGCGCGGCAGCACTGCCTAAGCGACTGGCTTCTATCGAGGCAGCACTGGCCACAGAGAAGCAAACGCTTGTCGATACGGAAACGGCTTTGGCCCGGGAAGAACAAGAACGGAAGAAGATCGATGACAGCGTCAAGAGCCATCTCAATAAGCTTACGAAGTACAGAGATCAGGTTTCCAAGGTAAAGACGAATGAGCAACTGACGGCTATCGAACGCGAGATCGAGTTTGCCGAGGCCGAAATCCGGCGCCTGGAAGACGCCGAACTGGATAGCCTGGCGAAGAGCGAGCAGCTAGAGGGAAAGCAAGCCGCAGCACAAAAAGTGGTGCATCAGCAGACGGTTGTAGTCCAGAGCGAAAGAGTGCAGGTACAGGTCGCCGAAACCGTCCACAACGCACGTATCCAGATGCTCAAAAAGCAACGGGAAGCTGTCCGGGCAGAGATCGGTGAACAGCTCTTGTCCATATATGACCGGGCGGCGTCTGCGCGCAAAACCGGTTTGGCGCGTGCGCATGAGCGTCAATGCCTGGGGTGCCAGATGGCCATCAGGCCTCAGATCTGGAATCAGGTTCGTGACGGTGAATTGCTCACCTGTGAGAACTGCGGTCGCCTGCTTTATTGGGATCTTGCAAAGGAAACAACCAACAATGGCAAGAATCCCTATCTTGCGCATCGCAAGATAGCTACAAAAACTTCCGAGTGACAGATTCCAAATTCTGGGATCGTTGCGATTTCAACTACATCAGCCCCGCGTGCTCTTTTCCTGGAGCCCGGGGCTGAAATTTTTTGGTTCGCCCGGCTGGTTCTGAAAGCTCCTCAGCTTGGCTCTTTTCGTTCAGCTGAATCCTTATGGAAGAATCCATTCAGTTCAGCGAAAGAGATTGCATTATCGAATTCTGTGACTGTTCCGTTGTTAGCAATCTCTGTTGCCGCCCGGCTGAATGCTCCCCAGGCAGTCCGAGCCAGGGCTGATCCTACACTGACGCGTCGAACGCCCAACTTTGCCAAGTCTGCGATAGAGAGGCCGATATTTGAGCTGAGAAGAAGATTCACGGGCTTTGGATGAACAGCGGCTATGACGGCTTCAATGCCCTCCCGATCTTTTATGCCTGGAGCAAAGAGCACATCTGCCCCCGCCTCTGCGTACGCTTCCAGCCGACGGAGTGCTTCCGTCAATGGGGCCGGGCGTCCAACTAAAAAGCACTCCGCACGAGCTGTGAGCAGAACCTCACCTCCGGCATTGTCAATCGCTTTCCTGGCGGCCCGGATGCGTTCGACGGCCAGCGGCAAGTCATAGAGTGGCTTATCCGGTTGTCCTGTGGCGTCCTCAATCGACAAACCAGCGACACCGGTGGCGATGCACAGTCTGACGTTTTCAGCCACTCCGGCTGGATCATGAGCGTAGCCCGATTCAAAGTCGGCATTTACGGGTACATCTACCGAGGCTACGATTTCAGCGATGTGCCGGAGAACCACATCACGGGGTACAGCCCAGCTGGCATCCGGCAATCCGTGGGAGAAGGCAAGCCCGCTACTGGTGGTGGCCAAAGCTTTGAAGCCCAAAGAACAGAGATAGCGAGCGGTCCCTACATTCCAGGGATTGGGAATGACGAAGCAGCCACCTTCATGAAGTTTACGAAAGGCCAGGCGACGCTCTCGGACCGTGGAATCCGGAATTGATTGCACCGTAAATGGTGCGTCTGCAGTGGTTTTCATTCGGCGGAGTCTCCTTGCTGTTTGACTGTCTCTGTTGAGTGGCGACGCAAAGTTTTTACCTGTAGACAATGATCAATTCTCAGGCAAAGCTGTGCCCTTACACGCAGGTGAGGGGAAGATCACAGGCGGCGTCAAGATTTCCTGGTAGTGTGTTTCTTGCCCATAAAGATTGCCAAAGCTGCTTGCGGGCGCAAATTCCTAAACACGACTATCAGGATAATGAAGCGTATTTGCGTAGACATGGACGAGGTAATGGCCGATACCTTGAGCGAGCATCTTCGTCGTTATAACGAGGAATACGACGAGGCCATTACCAAGGATGATTTGCATGGCAAGATCCTCTGGGATGTTGTTTCCAGCGACCGGCATGAACGGCTGCGTCAGTACCTGCATGCAGAGGACTTCTTTGCAGATCTGGATGTGATCCCAGACAGCCAGGCAGTGCTTAAAGCTCTCAGCTTACACTTTGACATTTTCATTGCAACTGCAGCGATGCAGGTCCCGAATTCGTTAGGGCCAAAGTATCGCTGGTTACAGCGTCACTTCCCTTTTATTCCTCCTACTCACTATGTCTTTTGCGGGGATAAGGGAATTCTGAAAGCCGATTATCTGATCGATGACCTTCCGCGTAATCTGGATCGGTTTTCCGGGCAAGGCCTGCTCTACACCGCGCCACACAATCTTTTGGCGAAGGGCTATACACGCGTCCAGAACTGGACGGATATCTCCTGCTACTTTGAAGGTCAGCCCGACTAGAGAGTAATTTCGGCGTAGATATATCCAGGAGTAGCGACTATCTATGCAGGTTTTCCGTTCAGAAAACCTGTACATCACGATTCTCCGAAAGGACACAGTAACGCTGGAATTGCTTAAGATGCCGCTTCCTTTAGTGAAAACCGACTTCGGGCTTTATGGCTTGTAGATACAGCTACACCAGAATTGCTATAGACCGTTTTACAAATATCGTGTCTGGGCTGGTCTCTAGGTGAGGTTCTTTTGCAAAGCGGCCGCCGATACTGCTCAGTCGGCCGCTTTGCTCTGGAACTCAGGGTTTAGGGGTTGCTCCATTTCCTGAAGAGGTGGAGCCCACAGGATGGTTGTTGCGGACAGGTGGCGGATAGGCCGGATGCGGAGCCGCAACTCCAGGTGTTGATATGGAGCGCACGCTTACTGTGGAATGCATATTCTGCGGCAGATGCATGGTAACGATAATCGCAACAGCCGGAGTGGTACCGCGGCAACGGTAGGCATGAGGAGTGCTGGCGTCGAAATAGACGCTATCTCCGACCTTGATCTCATAAACCTTATCGCCGTGTCGGATTTCCATTTCTCCGCCAACAACATATAGAAACTCGTATCCAGGATGCACGTGAGGCTTAATTTCGCGGTTGGAGTCCGTCGGAAGAAATTCGGCGTAATACGGATCCAACTGCCTGTCGGGGATCATGTATGCCAAACTCTCGAAGTAGTAAGTAGGATCTTCAACTCCGGTTTGTGGTAGTTTCACACGCTCTCCCTTGCGATGAATCCGGAAAAGAGAGTGAGGCTCAGCTTCGAAGAAGTAAGACAAATCCTTATTGAAGACCATGGCAATGCGAGCGAGATTTCGCAATGTCGGTACAACTCGTCCGGTCTCCAATTGCGATAGAAAACTGGCTGAAAGTCCGGTATGTCTTCCGAGCTCAACCAAGCCCATCGATTTTTTCAAACGCAGGCGTTTAATGCGTTCTCCAATTCGCTTTTCTGCAATAAAAGTGTCGGCAGAGGACGGATCTATCGCATTTACTTCCGTAGATATCGGCGTTTCTTTTAACTCCGGCTTAATGTCCATAGGGTCCCGGGTTCCTTTGCGGTCGTGCAGACTAGCGTCTGATGCTTCTGCTGCTTCTTCTGTTGCTTCAATCGAAATTCTTTTCTTGTTTTACGATCTGGGCATTAGAAGCACATCCTTTCAAGGAGGACTTCCAATCATGTGTTCAACTCGCATCCTCCTCAGTGGCGCGTCTGGCATGATCGGTACTACTGTAGTACGGACTCTGGCAGAGAGACAGATTTCTTTCTATAAATTAGTACGCCACCCCTCCTCGAACAGCGATACAGAACTCTTTTGGGACCCGGCAGCTGAAAAGCCTCTTCCCGAAACTGCGCGACTAGAAGGGGCTTCAGCAATGATTCATCTGGGCGGTGCAAATATCGCCGGACATTCCTGGACTCCAACTTATAAACAGCAATTGATTACAAGTCGAGTCCGGACCACGAAGATACTCTCTGAAGTTCTCTCTTCGCTAATGGAAAAGCCCAAAGTTTTTCTATGCGCTTCAGCCATTGGATATTACGGTGACAGGGGCGATGAGATATTGACCGAAGACTCTTCCCCCGGAAGTGGCTTTTTATCAGAGCTTTGTCTGGAATGGGAACGCGCAACTGAAGCGGCTCAAAAGGCCGGAATACGTGTCGTTCATCTCCGATTTGGTGTGGTCTTGGGGCCAGGTTCCGGAGCTTTGGCCAAAATGCTTCCTGCCTTCCGCCTTGGACTGGGAGGACGATTAGGGTCGGGAGGCCAGTGGATGAGTTGGGTAAGCCTGGCCGATGTAGTTTCTGCAATTCTCTTCTTGATTCAAAATCCAAGCTTGTCTGGTCCTGTAAATGTAGTCAGCCCCAATCCGGTGACCAATGCTGAATTCGTACAACGGCTGGCACATTTGCTTCGGAGGCCTGCACTTCTGCCCGTTCCGGCATTTCTTCTTCGCGGAATTTTTGGAGAGATGGCACAGCAAACCATGCTTGCGAGCAGCCGGGCGATGCCAAAGCGCCTGCACGAAGCAGGTTTCCAGTTCCAATATGAAAGGATCGACGAGGCTCTACAGGCAGTGCTCCGGTAGACTAATGTTTCATGGACTGCGCGCGGAAATCTTTGATCGGGTTAGGTTTTGCCGGACTCATGTTGGTGACGGGTTGTGGAACACCGGGGGCACCACAACCCCCCAGCCTCAATTTGCCGGATCGAGTTCAGGACCTTTCTGTGAGCCGTATCGGCAATGAAGTACATCTGCATTGGACGATGCCTCGCCGCAACACTGACCGACTTCTGCTGAAGGGACAATATACGGCCCATCTCTGTGTCGATGAGGGTGCGGGGGCATGCACGACAGTTGCTGACCTTACCTTTTCTCCCTCCGTTGTTGGAGACTATCGCTACACTTTGCCGGGAGGATATGCGTCCGGTGGTCCTCGTCCTCTCTTCTATCGGATAGAAATCCGTAATCACTCGGGACACTCTGATGGTTTGTCCAATCCTGCCATTACGCTGGCAGGACAAGCTCCGCCAGAGATCAATGGGTTCGCTGCACAGGTTCATGTGGACGGCGTGGTATTGCACTGGACTCCTGCAGTGTCGGAGATCGTACGCTTCCATCGAACGCTTGAAACCTTGCCCTCCTCAACCGGGAAGAAGAAGCAGCAGCAGGAGCGCTCAGCTCTGAATAGTTCCGGGCCTGAGCCAAAAGAGCAAGGTATGTTGGTCAAACCTGTAAACGGCAAGGATCCAGGGCAGGCATTGGATGCGACGGCAATTCCAGATCGCAAGTATCAATACATCGCAGAACGTATTATTCAGCAGCGGGTTCAAGGTCAATTGGTTGAAATTGCGAGTGCGCCGTCCAGTTCCATTGCTGTCGATACCCGCGATGTCTTCAAGCCAAACGTTCCAACCGGATTAGTAGCCATTGTGGTTTCAGAGGAGAAGGCCATTGACCTCTCCTGGAATGCAAATACGGATCGCGATCTGGCTGGTTATGTGGTGTATCGACGTGAAGAGTCGGGTTCAGCTGCCCGGATTTCTTCTGCGCAGCCCGTTCTGCCGCCGGCCTTTCGCGATGCTGCTGTACGTGCCGGACATCGCTATTTTTATTCAGTGAGTGCGGTCGATAGAGATGGCAATGAAAGCGCGCGCTCAGCAGAGGTGGAAGAGGTCTATCCCTAAGTTTTGGAGGCATTGTTCATGCGCTATTGTCGATTTCAGTCCGACGCGGGTCCCCAGTACGGAGAAGTATTCGACCGGAACGGGACGTTATGGATCGAAAGAATTCTGACTCCTCCTCCTGAAGACCCATGGACCAGGGCCGCAGGGCCAGCCTTCGATCCCATTCCGTTGGCGAGGGCCGTTCTGCTGTCTCCGGTACAGCCATCGAAGATTGTCTGTATAGGGCGCAACTACAGAGAGCACGCCAAAGAGCTTGGCAATGATGTTCCCACTGAGCCGCTTATCTTTTTGAAGCCACCGTCTTCCCTGCTGAATCCTGGAGGAGTCATTCAGTCTCCCAGACTCTCGGAGCGCGTGGATTATGAAGGTGAGCTAGGAGTGGTCATTGAGAAGACGGCACGCAATATCCAGCCCGGAGAGGATATCCGTGAATACGTTCGTGGTTACACAATCGTGAATGATGTCACGGCCCGCGATCTTCAGATGAAAGATGGTCAATGGACCCGTGCTAAAGGTTTTGACACCTTTTGCCCGGTTGGTCCGTTAGTGACGGACGAAGTGGACCTTGGTGCCGGGCTGATGATTGAAACCCGGTTGAATGGCGAGGTCAGGCAACAAGGATCAACCTTGGATTTGATCTTTCCTTTGGCTGTCCTGTTGCAATACATCACCTCAGTGATGACGCTCTATCCCGGAGATTTGGTTTCTACAGGAACACCGGCAGGAGTTGGTCCGATGCTTCCCGGCGATCAGGTCTCCGTGAGCATCTCAGGAATTGGCACCCTGACAAACACGGTCGCTTGAACTCAAATCGTGAAAGGGAAAGGAATTCTTTCCAAATCCCGAAAGACAGGCTGAGTTCCGAAGGAGCATGCCTTTGACGCCATTTGCTTCTGCAAGGCAGGACAAGGCGTGTCTGACATGCTCTTTGTTTGAATTGCATCAGAACAGGGGCTCATATCCATTTTGCTATTACCGTTTCAGATAAGGAAACGCGATAGGATAGAAGCAGTCAAGGGCTTCACCGCAAGCCGTCAAATCAGTTTCTTTCTCTTGCTTGAAATCATTTAGTGAAACGCGGCATGAGTTTCCGAAATCATAACTAGTGGGAGGCGTGGACGGGCATCGCCCATCGCCTGAGGAGTGAGGAGCGCATGAAATTTTTCCTGGATACAGCGAACATTGAAGATATCCGCAAGGGCGCAGAATACGGCATCCTGGACGGTGTTACCACCAATCCTTCCTTAATTGCGAAAGAGGGTAAAGACTTTAAGGAAGTCATTCAAGAAATTCTAAAACTCGTTAACGGTCCCATCAGCGCAGAAGTAGTTTCCCTGCAGCGTGACGAGATGGTTCGCGATGGCCGTAGTTATGCCAAGTGGCATGAGAACATTGTCGTAAAACTGCCTACAACCCGCGATGGTGTTGCTGCTTGTAAGATCCTGACCGGTGAGGGAATCAAGGTCAATATGACCCTATGCTTCTCGGCTTCTCAGGCATTGCTGGTAGCTAAGGCCGGTGCTTGGTGTGTGAGCCCGTTCCTGGGGCGGCTGGACGACATCTCACAGGACGGCATGCAGCTAATCAAGGACATTGTTCAGATTTACAAGAACTATGGCTTTGAAACCAGAATTCTGGCTGCTTCTCTCCGCCATCCAATGCATATAGTCGAATGTGCAAAGGCCGGCGCTCACATCGGAACCATGCCTTTTAAGGTTCTCGATTCCTTGTACAACCATCCTTTGACTGACAAGGGATTGAGCCAATTCCTCTCTGACTGGGAAAAAGCCCAGGAAAAGCTTGGTTCAGAGGATAAGGAAGCTGCTCCAGTAGGCGCCAGGTAGAAGTTTGAGCGTAGAGTAAGTTTTCATTTAAGCAATTTCATTATTGTAAGTAGGATTTCCCTAAAAAGGAGAGGTATTTATCAATGCCTCTCCTTTCCTGTTTGTATAGGAACGCTTTGCTCTTAGTGAGCATCCTACGGAGGGAATGAGGAGGGCTGCCAAACCCAATGATGCGGAACCAGTCTCATCGCGTTCTTCCTTTTGCCCGCTCGTCTGGGTCAACTGCTTCTCTTTTGCAGGAGGAAATACTCAGAGTTAAGTTACATCTTTCAGGTGAATCTACTGGAGTCGGTATCTGGGAGGTAAATCTTCTAAGTGGAGAGGTGGTCTGGGACGAATGTTGCAAGAAAGCCTTCGGCCTGGATACAGCTGTAGCCTGCGAGAACTTCTATTCCCTGTTGCATCCGGAGGACAAGCCAAACGTTTTAGCTGCTTTGCGGCACGCGTATCACAGTGACAAAATTTGTAATTTGAATTATCGGATCATTGATCCCGCTGGCCAACTCCGGTTTATCTCTACTAGAGGGCAGGCAATTTTTGCCGAGGTTGACGGAACCCGCAAAGCCGTTCGTTTTCTCGGCACAGTGCTGGAAGTAACCGATCGTGTGAAAGAAGAGGAAGCATTACGCAAAACGGAGAAGCTAGCCGTAGCTGGCAAGCTCACTGCTTCCATTGCTCATGAGATAAATAATCCGTTGGAAGCCATCGCCAACTTGCTTTACCTCGCTCGCCAGACTAACGCCGCAGATGAAATACATACCTATCTCGATCTTGCAGATCAAGAGCTGTCACGGGTAATTAACCTCACAACGCAAACGCTTCAATTCCATCGTCAAAGCCTGAAGGCAAGTCTTACCGATGTGGGAGAGATCTGTCATTCAGTGCTGGATCTGTATGGATCTCGTATCGCCAGTAAAGGGATTAAGGTTCGTTTGCGTCTTACTTCTGCACCCAGAGTCGTAGCTTTTCCCAGCGAACTTCGCCAGGTTATAGCAAATCTGGTGGTTAATGCGGTTGATGCTATGCCGAAGGGCGGCGAGCTATTGATTCGTTTGCGTGCGACCTCCTCTCCTGTCGATGGAACGCATGGCATTCGCCTCACCGTCGCCGATACTGGCAACGGAATCTCTCCTTCCGATCTTCCGCATATCTTCGAATCGTTTTTTACAACAAAGGGAGAAATGGGCACCGGTCTTGGTTTGTGGGTTTCCCGCCAAATTCTTGAAAAGCATCACGGTTCTCTACAGATTCGTACTTCGCAGAAAGAAGGAAAGAGCGGGACCGTATTCAGTATTTTCCTTCCCGAAACCGCTATCGACGGCATAGCAATCGATCAGACGAGAGTTGCTTGACCATCTTCTTCGTTAGCCTGACAAGTAATACAACCGTAAGTAGCCTGTGAGAAGTATGTAGCTACTGTAGTTGCAAATATTCTCGACCGGGCATCTCCTGTCGCCGTGAAGAGGTAAATCAAAACACAGAATTTTACGCAGCTTTCCACAGTTGTTGGCGAGTTCTCCCCCGAGGAAAGACCCCAAAGACATCAAGACCTGGAAGACGCCCGCCCATTAGCGGTTTTGGGCGGATGTATACCTATGCGGGAAATGCTCCAGCATCGTCGGGCGGATCTTCCGGGCCAAAAAATCGATAAATAATTGAGAGATATGGAGGTATTGGTTTTCGCGTGGCTAAATGTAGTCATGTAAATGGTTTACATAATATTTTATAGTGTTCATTATTATGCTATTCTTTTACGCATGTACGTTGCTGTTGTTCCTAACCGCAACTCGCCACCGGCCATCTTACTGCGAGAGTCTTACCGCCAGGATGGCAAGATCAAGAACCGTACCATCGCCAACATCTCTCATTGGTCAAACGAACGCATTGCCGCTCTTCGCGGTGCTTTGCGTGGTGATTTCGATCAGGCAGCCATCACCGGCTTGCCAACCTTGGGGCCGTCCTTCGGACTCCTGTCCGTTCTTAAACAACTGGCCGATCAGATAGGGATTAGTTCGGCTCTAGGAAATCGCGAACTGGGCAAGTTGGGTTTGTTTTTGGTGCTGGCGCGGATTGCCCATCAAGGTTCTCGACTCTCGGCGGTGCGCTGGAGCCAGGATCAGGCGGTGAGTGAAGTGTTGGGTCTGCAGTCGTTCTGTGAAGATGATTTATACGAAGCCTTGGATGATCTATGCCTGCGGCAAGAAAAGATCGAGCAAGCGCTGTATCGGCACTATCGACGTCAGCACAGTGAACCTCCGCAACTGTTTCTCTACGATGTCACCAGCAGCTACCTGGAAGGCGAGCAAAACCAATTAGCAGCCTTCGGTTATAACCGCGATGGCAAACGCGGCAAGATGCAGATTGTCATTGGGCTGCTGACCGATCTGGAGGGAGAGCCGTTGGCGGTGCGTGTATTTGCCGGCAATACCGCCGATCCCAGCACCGTACCGGAGCAGATCCGTCTCCTTCAGCAACAGTTTCAGGTTCAAGAATTGATCTTCGTGGGCGACCGTGGAATGGTCAAGAGCAAAGGCCAACAAGAGCTTCAGCAGCGGGGTCTGCACTACATTACAGCTCTTACCGATCCCCAGATTCGTCGTTTCCTGGGCCAGGGACTCCTGCAGTTGGATCTGTTTAGTTCTCAGATTTGTGAGGTTCAGGATAACGGGACTCGTTATATCCTGCGCAAAAACGAAGACACTGAGCGACGAGAGAAATACCGTCTAGAAGATAAGTTGTCCAAGCTGGAACGGTTGGTCCAACAACGTAACGTACAGGTGGAACAGCATCCTCGCTGCAAACCAGAAACAGGATTGCGCAAGCTACAAGACTGGGCACAAAGACATAAGGTAGGCGGAATTGTTGAGTTAATCCAAGAGGGAAATCTCCTGCGACTACAGCATAAAGAGGAAGCCATACAGCAGGCTTTGCTCTTAGCGGGCTGTTACGTGTTGGCTACCGATGTCCCCATGTCACAACTCGACACCCAGCAGGTGCATGACAGCTACATGGCACTGCAGAAAGTAGAAAGAGATTTTCGTGCAATAAAAACTGGGTTATTGGATATCCGCCCCATCTTCGTGCGCAAAGAAGATCGTACGCGTGGACATGTCTTCTGTTGTATGTTGGCCTTGAAACTTAGCCGCACCATCGAACAACGATTAAGAGCTGCTTTCGGCACCACCGATACGGACCCTAATGCTATTACCTTGCCCGATGCCCTGGCTTCCTTAGAACGTCTATGTCTTTTGCATTATCCGGTCGACGAGAAATCAACCCTTACCAAACTGCCTTTGCCGGATATACGCCAGAAGCAAATTCTGGATGCTCTCCACGTCCATCTTCCCGCTATGTAGTCAGAACCTCTTCCCGCTCGGAGAACAACAATCTCTTTCCCCTCTTCCTGTTACACCTAAATCTCTGCCCCCTTTCAAACGGAAGATCCGTCGGGATTGCTCTAGAAGAGCTGTGTTTGTCTTCCTGGCAATGGCAGTCCGAAGTGCTCATACGCCAAGCGTGTCGCAACACGTCCTCGGGGGGTGCGGTCAAGGAAGCCGATCTGAATCAGGAAAGGCTCATAGACCTCTTCCAGCGCATCCTCTTCTTCCGCCAGGGTCGCCGCGAGTGTATTGAGCCCGACAGGACCACCATCGTACTTATTGATGATCGTGAGTAGCAGCCGGCGATCAATCTCATCGAAGCCGTGGGCATCGACTTCCAGCATCTTGAGTGCTGCCTGGGCGATAGGGCGGTCGATGAAGCCATTGCCGCGTACTTCTGCATAGTCGCGCACCCGCCTGAGAAGCCGGTTCGCGATACGTGGTGTGCCGCGAGAACGAAGTGCAATCTCCGCAGCTCCGTCGTGATCGATAGGAACATTCAATACTTCAGCCGAGCGTTCTACTACGTAGCGAAGCTCTTCTTCGTTGTAGAACTCCAGTCGCAGCAGGATGCCAAAGCGAGAGCGAAGCGGAGAGGAAAGTAATCCTGGACGTGTTGTCGCGGCGACGAAAGTGAAAGGCCTGATATCCATCACGTGGGTACGAGCTGCAGGGCCCTGTCCGATGATGATGTCGAGCTTGTAATCCTCGAGTGCCGTATAGAGCTTCTCTTCCAGAACCGGCTGCAACCTGTGAATCTCATCCAGGAAGAGCACCTGCTTTTCGCGCAGATTAGTCAGGATTGCCGTCAGGTCTCCCTGAATCTGTAAGGCCGGACCGGAAGTTTGCTGGAAGCCTACATCCAGCTCATTGGCAATGATGGTCGCCAGGGTTGTCTTACCGAGTCCTGGAGGGCCGAAGAGCAGGACGTGATCCAGCGCTTCGCCGCGGGATTTAGCTGCTTCCAAAGCAATCGCCAGTTGCTCTTTGGCTTTCTCCTGGCCAATAAATTCCTTCAGCAGGCGTGGCCGGAGCTTGAGTTCAAAAGAGCTTTCTTCATCAGCCCGTGCTGCGCTTACCAGTCGTTCCGGATTGTCTTCTGTACCGCGTACCATCCTTCTTGGAGTCTAGAGCATTTCGACTCTTCTTCGCCGAACATATTTCGGTTGATACTTGAGGCCAAAGGGCAAATTCCTATTCCTCCGGAGCCAGAGGGATCTTGTTTGCGGAAGCAGAGAAAACTTTGGAGGTGTTGAGTAGAAGGTACCTGGACACAGGTGAAGATGAAATGGTCGGGACGGGCAGATTTGAACTGCCGACCCCTCGCACCCCAAGCGAGTGCTCTACCAGGCTGAGCCACGTCCCGACGGTTGCGCATATTTGCGCGGGGTCAACTACAAGTGTACACGACGAGTAGGGTTACGGGGCGGCAGTCTTTTGTGGAACTTCCGCCCAAACCCGATTAGTGAGAAGGTGGAACGTAATCTGCCGGCAAAGAAGCGCCTTCGCCGAAGAGGAACTCCTCCATCTGCTGGACCAGGAAGTTTTGTGCCTGGGGTGTCCACGGCTGCAGGCGATACTCGTTCAGCAGCATCTTTTGGCGCTCAACCCATTCGCCCCATGCCTGTTTAGAAACATTCTTGTAAATCTTTTGGCCGAGTTCGCTGTCAAAAGGCGGTTCTTCCAGCCCTTCCATCTCTTTTTTGTAATGGACGCAAAAAACGGTGTGTGCCATACAGTGGAATCCTTCGGCGCCTATTGTGTTCTTTACCACGCCTCCTCCCCATTGTATGGGAGTTAGCGCAATTCCGGCGGTACTATGTCCGATCAAAGATCGGTTGGGTGCCGCTTTTACATCCGAACAGGAAGACAGGAACAAAGGAGAGCCGTCTTCGTTTCTCCTCGCATTACTTCTACGCCGCCAGAGCATCCCTCCAGGATGCCCTTTGCGTAACAGGTGCCGCTTTCTTTTGGGAAGCGGCACCTGGCCTCGTGGCTGGTGGAGATAGCTACGATCGGGTCCCTTCTGGTTGTGAGAGAACCCACGTCTACCTCTTCCTCTTGCCTTTCTTCTTGTGCTTTGGAGGAAACGGGCCTCTTCCCTTCTTCTGGTACTGGGCGGAAGGCCTATTCTCTTTCTGCTTGCGCGCTTTTGCTTTCCGCTTGGCTGTTTTGCCACTCGAAGGCCTTTGGGATCGAGGTGCTCCTCTCTCTTCGTCTGGTTCCATCAGTGAGAATTGGAGCTTTCTCTCAACAGCGTCCACCCTGTCGAGAATCACTTGAACGCGATCTCCGGCGGAGTACACCCTTCCGGAGCGATCTCCTTCGATCTGGCGCGTCTGCTCGCGGTATTCGAACCAGTCGCCCCGAAGCGACTCGATTGGAACCAAGCCCTCGATAAACAGATTGTCCAGTTCGACAAACAACCCGTACTTCGTGGGATTCAGGATCATGGCGGAGAAGTCTTCTCCAACGCGATCCTGCATGAATTTGATCTTCTTCCACTCGACCAGTTCCCGCTCTGCCTCAGCCGCACGGCGCTCGGTTTGGCTGGTTTCGATTGCGATGGCCGCCAACTCCCCTTCTGCGATTGGTGGCTCTTCCGCAAAAGCGGCTTTGTTGCGGCGTGGAGGCGGAATAGAGCCTTCGTTCCTGTGTGTCCAGGGAGAAGCATGCCTGGATTCGCTGATGTGCCCTCTACCGCCGATTCCTTGCTGCAAAAGAGCTTTGCTGATCCGGTGAACGATCAAATCGGGATAGCGCCGGATTGGAGAGGTGAAATGGGTATAACTCGGCGCTGCGAGCGCAAAATGCCCTTCATTCTTCTCCGAATAACGTGCCTGCTTGAGTGAGCGAAGCATCAGGTGGGAGAGAATACGTTCTTCCGGCTTGCCTGCAAGGCGTTCGGTCAGCTTCTGGTACATGCGTGGTGTGACCGGGATATCTTCCGGAATCTCATGCTCGCGCGGATTGCGCCCTCGGCCACGATGCTCGCGGCGTTCCGACTTCATTCTCACCCGCTTGACCGGCAAGGCTCCCAATCCGAGCGAATAGCCGAAGGCAATTGCGATCTCTTCAAATTCCATGACCTTGCGGCCGTCAGGTTTTTCGTGAATACGGTAAATCGAGGGTATGCCAAGATCTTCCAACCAGGTAGCAACACATTCGTTGGCCGCGAGCATGAATTCTTCGATCAGGCGATGTGCCCAATTACGTTCCGACCGGCTGACGCTCTTCATGGCTCCGAACTCGTCGAATTCGATAATCGGTTCCGGTAAATCGAAGTCGATAGAGCCTCGGCGCTCACGCTGTGCATTCAGCTTGAGAGCGAGTTCCTTCATCCGTTCGAATTCGGGCACGAGTGCGGCGAACTCTGCTCTCGTTTCCTCCACTCCTTCCAGGATGTCGTGCACCTGTGTGTAGGTCATGCGAGCTGCCGAACGGATAATTCCTTCGACAATCTCGTAGCTCTTGATGGCTCCTTCTGCTGTGAGTTCCATCAGGCAGGACAAAACCAGCCTGTCCTCATTGGGTTTGAGACTGCAAATCCCTGTGGAAAGCTCATGTGGAAGCATTGGAATGGCCCGATCCGGAAAGTAAACGGAAGTACCGCGGAGCCTGGCTTCCAGATCAAGCATCGAGCCTGGTGTTACATAATGCGACACATCGGCGATATGTACCTGTAATTCATAGCTGCCATCGCTATGTTGGTGGACAAGTACGGCATCATCGAAGTCCCTAGCTGATTCCCCGTCGATGGTGACGATTGGAAGTGCGCGGAAATCGCGGCGGAGACCAACCTCTTCGGGATCGATAAAGGCTCTTTCGCGAGCTTCCGCCAAAGCTTCTTCGGTGAAGATGCGAGGCAGATGATGCTTGCGGATCATCATCTCGACATCGACACCGAAATCGTCAGGATGGCCGACAATTTCAATCACTCGCCCACGGGCGGGCCTGCTTGGTGTTGGCCAATCGGTGATCTCTACATCGACCACCAAGCCCTCTAGATCGTCGTAGGAGTGTTGCGCTTCTTTGCCCAATACACGATGCGGGGATTGCTCAACCCGGGGCTCCTCCGCACCAAAGGGTATGAGGATTGGCTGGTTCATGCGCTCATCGAAAGGGCGCACAAAGTTTGTTTCTTCCCAGTGCGCACGTGTGCCCCTGCTGTAGTGAAAAGTGCCGACGATGGTTGGATTCCGGCGAGTGAGGATGCGCACAATGCGCCCCATGCGTCGTCCGTCTCCACGTCTGGGGGCAAGTTCCACAAGGACCTGATCTCCTTGCATTGCGCCATGGATGGCATCGGGTGGGATGAAAATGTCCTCTTGTCCAGTGGACTGTCGAACCTCGGGACGTACAAATCCGTATCCGTCCCTATGCAGGTCGAGGCGTCCGGCAATCAGGTCTTCCCGATTTTGCACTGATCCCGGAATGGCCCATTGTTCCCGATCGAGCTTGATCAGGCGCCCTGCGGCTGTCAATCTGGCGAGATGTTCGAGCAATAAACGTCGCTCGCGGCCGCCACCCAGGCCAAGTTCGCGGACCAGCTGTTTGTAGCCAACTCGCTGACCCGAAGAGCGTTCGATACGGCGGAGAAGTTCACGATCTGTCATTCTGTAATAGCTCTATGGTATGCGGGATGGTACAGCACAAGGAAAAGATGTGACTGTAGGTGCATTTTTGCTGCATCCATGTTTAAGATTCAGGAAGTAACGCCGACTGCGCGGCGCGGCAGGATAGCCAGAGAACATTCGACGTTTATGCTCCGGCAGCCGGATGGGCGAGGGGTTCCCGCCGGCCAGGAAGCCGGGTGAATACTGAGGAGAAGGAAAGGAAATCAAAGAATCATGTGGAAACCGAATCAGCCCGGAAATACTTCCCAGACACCTAACCCGGAACCAGCAAGGCCGTCTGCTCCACAGCCTACTCACTTCGATCCCAATAGCGTGCGTACGGCTACCAACAGCACCACGCCAGCAGGTGACCAAGCGACAATTGGCAAGGGCTTGATTGTTAAAGGGGAAGTGACCGGATCCGAATCCCTTTTTATTGATGGCAAAGTTGAAGGAGCCATCAATCTTCCGGGAAATCGGGTCACCGTAGGACGCAACGGCCAGGTTTCAGCGAATATTACCGCTCGCGAGATCATCGTGTTGGGTAAAGTACGCGGAAATGTGAATGCCAGCGACCGTTTGGATATCCGGAGTGAAGGTTCCTTGACTGGGGATGTCACCGCTCAGCGGATCAGTATCGAAGACGGCGCTTTCTTTAAGGGCGGCATCGATATCCGTAAGCCCGGTGGTCCAGATGCCAAGGGCGGTGCAGCAGCTCCAGCGAGTTCTGCTCCGGAAACGGTAAAGGTTCAGGCCTAAGGCGCTTAAGCTCAAAAAGTACTACACCCCCGGGAATTCCCGGGGGTACGTGCTTTAGGCCTTTCGCGACTTCAATGAGCTATTTTTGCGCCATAGATTACGCGCTGAAGTCGTGAATACGGAGTTGTACTCGTGTCTGATTTAGCAGCTGGTGTGCAACTTCGCCAAAAGTAATCGGACCGTAGAATCCGGTCTTCTTTCCTTCCAGCCCGCCGTGGACATAATTCAAAATGCAGTTACAGGAAAACGCCGAGGAGCCTTCCGCTGAATTCGACGCATTTGCCGCGTTCAGAAAAGCACCGGCATAATCCTCAACTGGCATGGCGAAGTGATACGTAATCCCTTCAAATACCGGCGCATAGAAATCCACATTGCCGGAATCTGTATCGATTTGCTTCAGACTCACGTTAATCAGGCTTCCACTGTAATTCGCGATCAGCGGGAGTCTGGTATCTATCTGGTGCTCGGATACGTACCGGGCAAAGTTCTGCGGCTTGCCATCGATTAGACACTCCGTAGCACTGAATCCAGAGGCCGGGAAGGTGATGGCGTGAGCAGCCTCCGGACGGAAGATATTGATGATATCTATATCGGCAAAGACCTTCTCGGGCAGAGAGATATGCATAACCACTGCTCTGTCATACAAAGGCGCTGCTTTTGTTCCATCGAAGACACAGGGCTTCTGTTCCCCTATCCGGGTTAGTGCAACACCAGCTACCCACCCTACGACAGGTTTGAAAAGAAAACCTTCGAAACTCGGTGCCTTTTCTGCAAAAGCTTGATGTACAGGAACTCCGTAAGGGAGTAATAAGAACGAAAATCCGTTTGCCGGGGCGTCTTTGTACATCTGCGAGAGGTTGTCCGCTGCGTAGTCGGAGATTTTAGTTCCGGTAGTGGCTGCCGGAAGTTTAGTAACAAAGACACGCTTCTCATCGCATACTCCGCCCTGCAAATCCATGAAGTATGGAATGCTTCCACCTATCCAATTCCCTTTAGGCAACTTTGAGAGGGCCTCTTCGCTTCCCGCCAAAATAAGGCTCTGACCCTCAAGGATCATCTGCTGAACTTCTTGAACACTATGAAGCATAGGACCTCTAACCAAGGATATTTTTAAATTCTGCAGCAAATACGGTTTCGTATTGTTTGAAGAACTGATACATGTGTTGTGCCAAGCGAGTTATGTTCTCAGGAGACGGATCTTCCTGATACTTAAGCTTGGTGTTCTGTGCCATTAGGTTGATAGCTAGCTTGGAAGAGGTGATAGGTCGTTCCCCTTTGACCAGCTTTTTCCATACGGGATTTTCTACCGGAGGAATCATGACTATTCTCTCGACATCCATTTCTTATCGATTCGCGGGGGCTCGATAAACTCTACTCAAAAAATCGATGCACTTGAAGAAATTATGAGTAGCTGTAAAGGAAAATATATTCACCTTACCAAGACGGGAATGTACGATACTCGGCACTGTTGAAGCTCGTGAGAGATATAGTTGCCGAAATAGTTACCTATCTGGCAGAGGCTTAAATAAAAGAAAATAAAGAGCTCCTAAAGGTTTGGAACACACGGAAAGATCCCTGCAAACTACACAGTGAATAACGTAATAGTCTCTCCTTAGGTCAGAGAAAAATTTCTATAACATCGAATCGATTTATCTGAAAAGCCCTCTGCAGACATCAGCCGAAACCACCAAACAAGACCTCGGAGTGCTCAAGAGACTATTCAAAAAATCAATCAGCCATAAGGAAACACACTTGGACTGTAAGCGCTATGTGTGACACGCTCAATACAGTTATGAGCAAGAACCTCTTTTTCTTGGGCATTATCCTGGCTGCTAGTGGACTTCTATCGCCGCCTCTGGCGCTGGGTGTAGGCCTTATTTATGGGTTGACCATAGCGCATCCGTATCATTTGGATTCCAAACGGCTTTCCAAATTTCTTCTGCAGCTTTCCGTGGTGTTGCTAGGGTTTGGTATGAATCTCAGCCAAGTGTTGAAGGCAGGGCGATCCGGCTTTCTTTACACCGCGATAGGAATTACCTTTGCCCTTTCGTTGGGCATCCTGCTGGGTAGGGTCCTGGGCGTAGGCAAAACTCAGGCCTATCTGATCGCTGCTGGAACAGCTATATGTGGCGGAAGCGCCATTGCTGCTCTTGGTCCGGTGGTGAAAGCCGACGACGAAGAAATGGCTGTTTCCATGGGAACGGTCTTTGTTTTGAACTCAATTGCCCTATTCATCTTTCCTGTAATCGGGGCCTTTCTGGGACTTAGCCAGCAACAATTCGGTTTATGGTCTGCATTGGCAATTCACGACACGAGTTCGGTTGTCGGTGCGGCTGCAAAGTATGGCTCTATCGCCTTAGGAATAGCCGTTACCGTGAAGCTTGCGCGTGCTTTGTGGATTGTTCCTTTAGCTATCGGTACTGCTGCGAGAAATGGTTCAAAGACAAAAGTGCAATGGCCATGGTTCATCCTGTATTTCTGTCTGGCGGCTGTCGTAAATAGCTATTTACCGGTCGCGCATGCTGTCTTCGCGCGATTGAGTGACTTAGGCCGCACGGGCTTGGCTGTGACCTTATTCCTTATCGGAACAGGGATCTCCCGCCAGACTTTGAGGGAAGTTGGTCCGAGGCCTCTGGTGCAGGGATTACTGCTATGGATCGTCGTAGCCTCAGCTACTTTGGCGGCAATCCGCGTCGGGTGGATACATATGTAAAGCCTCTAAGACAAACGGAGCCCCAGCTATGGGACTCCGTTTATTCTTATATTTACCGCAGGTCGAGAACGATTCTGCCTTCGATCTGTCCTTGATGCATCCGATGAAAGATTTCATTGATGCATTCCAGCTTGCTAGCTTCAACAGTTGCTTTGACTCTGCCGCCGCCCGCTAATTGCAGTGCATCACGCAGGTCGCTACGTGTGCCCACAATAGATCCCCGTACAGTAATTGCATTCAGAACCATATCGAAAATATTGAGTGGAAATGTTCCCGGAGGAAGCCCATTGAGAGCTACGGTTCCTCTGCGGCGGACCATTCCCAGAGCCTGTTCAAAGGCCTTGGGGGAGACAGCTGTTACTAGAACACCGTGCGCTCCGCCTATTTCTCTCTTGAGGAATGCCGCAGGATCCGTGTTCCTTGCATTCACCGTAATCGAGGCGCCAAGACGTTTTGCCAATTCCAGCTTTTTATCGTCAACATCTACCGCTGCCACATGGAATCCCATATTCTTCGCATACTGAACAGCTAAGTGGCCTAAACCACCGATGCCTGAGATTACGACCCACTGTCCAGGTTTTGCGTCGGTCATCTTGAGCCCTTTATAGACGGTGACTCCGGCGCACAGAACAGGCGCGATTTCTACAAAGTCAGCGCCATCCGGAACATGTCCTACAAAGTCAGGATCCGCAAGTGCATATTCTGCAAATCCTCCATTTACAGAATAGCCGGTATTTTTCTGATGTTCGCAGAGCGTTTCCCAGCCGGAAGTGCAGTAGTCGCATTTCCCGCAAGCGGTGTGCAACCAGGGAACCCCCACCTTATCACCCTCTTTTACATCTTTTACTCCGCGACCGACTCCCGAGACATAGCCGACTCCCTCATGTCCCGGAATAAACGGAGGATTGGGCTTGATCGGCCAATCCCCCTCGGCGGCATGTAAGTCGGTATGACATACGCCACACGCTTCAATCTTGACCTGAATCTGTCCCTCTCCCGGTTCCGGGATAGGCATTTCGTCAATTACGAGAGGCTTGCCGAACTCTTTCACAACGGCAGCTTTCATCATTTTCTTGGCCATTATTTGGCTCCTTTAGTCAGCAACTTTTGAATGGGGCTGTCCTGGGCGTGCAACTGCTTCGCTGCCTGCTCCCCATTGAGGAGGGAGGCAACGCGTGAAGTTATCCAGGTGAGCTTGGACGTAAATACCTTCCCGAAGACAAATGTCTTCGAGTTAGAAACTTATATCGTCATCCTTCCCAGAGTTATGCGCTGGTGAAAGTAGAGGGATTCTACGCCACAACAAATGGCAGAATGAACAAGCACCGACAAAAATATTCATATTGCCGATCTATTTTAGGAAATGGCGGAAATACAAGAGATAGAAGATCGTAGAGTCAAAGAGCGAGATAACGATTACTTCGAGTTAAAGCGGTTGGATCCTGTGAGTCTTAGCTTTTAGACTAGCTGCTGACGAAAAGAAAAAAACCAGCAGGACTTTTGCCTGCTGGTTCCGCGGTTTCCTAAATGCGTTTAGTGCCTGTATCTGTTACGCTGCCACCTGGCTTGAGCTTCCGCTGAGTGCTTGCAGGAGCTTGGCTCCATCGGCTACTCCCAATCCTGTGCAAGCATCCCAGCCGGAGGCTGCGGTGTAGTCTCCATTGTTACCCTCTGTGATATCCAGAAAAGCATTCGAATGCTGATAGAGAGTGGGATTCAGCCAGCCAAGATTCTTTCCCAACTTCTGATTGATAAGAGCGACCAGAGCTGCCCAGAGCGGAGCAACCGCGCTGGTTCCTCCCATGATTTGCTGTTGTCCATCAACAAGAATTTTATAGCCGGTAGTCGGAGAGGCATTCCCTGCAACATCCGGAACACCTCGTCCACCCTGGTTAGAGGTTGGCGCAGGCAGCGATACCTTCTCCTGCCAGGAGGGAGCTGCAAATACGCTGCTTACTCCTCCTCCGGTGGCTCCCCCACCTAATGCCTGATCATTCCAAACTACTTCGCTTTGACGGGTATTTCCTTGCGCCGTAAGTTTGGTACCACCGCAAGCTATTACATGAGGACTGGAAGCCGGAAAGTCTACGTGGTCGTTTCCATCCGCAATGCCGTCACTCGAACCGTTATCGCCGGCTGCAACAAGAATGGTGATGCCGAGTGCCGCAGCAGACTGACAGGCTTCGTCGAAAGATTGCATTGTTTGAGTTGCCCAGTTGGCCTCCGGTCCGCCCCAGCTGATTGAGATAATGTTTGGCTTGTTGGTCTGATCGTGAATAGCTGTTGTTAGTGCATCGAGAAAACCTTGGTCCGTGTTGGGTGCGAAATAAACGACGATATGAGTTCCCGGAGCAATTGCACCAGCTACCTCAATATCCAGGGCAACTTCGTCATCCGCGCCATTCGAATTGCCTGGAGAGTTCGTTCCTCCATCGACGGAAACAGCTGTGATCTTGGGTGGTTTGACTCCCAATTGCTGAAAGTATGTCGCCAAATCACTATCGTTGTATCCGCCGCCTAGCTCAAGCAGTGCAATAGACTGACCGCTTCCATCTACGCCGGAAGGAAAGCTATACAGGGAAGCAACTTGGGGCGGAGTAAAAGGCTGGGTGGAGGCATTTCCTGTAACAGGAAGCGCTGCCTCCGGATGCTTAAAAAAACGGACATGAGGCTTTGCCTGCGGTCGTGCATCCAGTCCCAGGACGGTCTCAACTATATCGGCCAGCCCTGCGTGTTCCTTGGCGAGGCTTACGTCTCCGTGGGGGACGTGGACTGTGTGTCCCTTTTTAAATTCGTAGTCGTGTAGCTCTATTCCGAAAGCCTGTTCCATTGCCTCCACTGTTCCGTGCAAGGCGATGGTTCTGCGTGCGAGGCTGGAGGCATTCTCGTCGACTGTTAATCCATGGTTCTTCGCAAAAACACGGATCCTCTGGAAACTCGCCGGGTCGGCTGCATATTGTTCCGTGAACTCTTGCTCCGTAAGCGCTCTGCCTCCGAGCTCTTCCAGGTTCAGAGGCTTTCGCCGTTTGACGATGAGGGAAACACTCAATTGCTCTTGAGGGTCCGTTCTCCCGATAGCGGTGGCTTCCTGGGGAACGGCTCGTGACGAATGGATATGGACGCGATCTGGATTCTTGGACATTTGAATTGCCTTCTCAACACAGAAATTCTTTAACAGGATGCATTTACGAGCGGAAAAGGTAGCTTCCGTCTAGACCGGTGCCGGTTGACGGTCGCCATGACTCGGTGGCTGCGATACCACCAGAAAGCAAGTATCTGTTGAAGATCGATTAGTAGCCTGGTGCGGTACGGAAGGAGGGATATGCAGGCTTTGCCCTGCCTGGAGAAGCACAAGATCTCCATTCGCCTCCAGCGTAAGCTCTCCGGAAAGAACATAGAAGACCTGCTGCGCTTTCAGGTGAAAATGCCGTTGCTCTGCAGATCCGGGCGGCATCCGTTCTTCAATAACGCTTAAGTTTTCGGAATTCAGAAGATGCCAGCCGTCGCACTTTTCTCCCCAGAGATAATGCTTGGCATTGTCTTTGCTGGTAGCTCTGATCAATGATGGAAACCCGTCAGAAATCGATAAGTAAACTCAAAATTATCTAGAGCTTAATTGCTTACACCACTTTATGGTGAAAGATCTCGTCGTGTTCTTTTCGAGGTTCGCAAACACAGCTCAAACAGCAGCTGAGGAAGACGCCGATTCCAGCCGTGATCAGAAGGGCTAATCCTGTGCCGCTGGTAAAGAGCCATTCAGCAATTCTGTGCATATTCAAGAACCACATGGCAGACTCCTCCGTGGGCGGATTACCTTGCTACTTAGTAGAAACCTAAATGTATCTCAAGGTTTCCTTCTTGTGGAAGAAAAAAAGAATCCTGGTCAGGCCTTCATGCATTTTGTGCCAAACGTTCCCATAAAAGGCATTGTTTAAACGCAAAGAAAAGGCGAAAATGTGACTGGTTGGTTCGATGCAGGAGAAACACAATTCGCCGTCTCAGCCTCGGCTAGGCTGGCTTTATTTGGATCTCAACTCCTACTTTGCTTCGGTTGAGCAGGAGTTGCATCCGGAACTCCGTGGCAAGCCTATCGCAGTAGTACCTGTGGTGGCGGATACCACCTGCTGCATCGCTGCCAGCTATGAAGCAAAGGCATTCGGTGTAAAGACTGGAACTCAAGTTGGAGAGGCTCGCCGGATGTGCCCTGGCATCCAGTTCCTCGAGGCTCGCCATGAGCTCTATGTTGATTATCACAACCGAATCGTAGAGGCCGTGGAAACCTGCCTGCCCGTTGCAGCCGTGATGTCGATCGACGAGATGGCTTGCCGATTACTAGGGCGGGAACGGCCTTTGCTCGCCGCACTGGAGATGGGAAGGCGGGTAAAGCTTGCTATCCGGGAGAGAGCAGGAGAAACACTGCGCTGTTCCGTTGGCCTTGCCTCGAATCGCTATCTGGCAAAAATAGCTTCGGATATGGAGAAGCCTGACGGACTGGTAGCTCTAACGCCGGATATTCGTGAAGCAGCATTAAGAAGCTTGGTTCCGCGTGATTTGCCAGGAATTGGCGCGCGAATGGAAAAGCGTCTTCGCGATTGCGGCATTCACACCATGGATCAGCTCCTTTCCCTGGATAAACAGGGGATGAATCATGTCTGGGGCGGTATTACCGGAGAGAAGCTTTGGCACTGGTTGCAGGGAGAAGACTTTCATGATCCAGAACTGGAGCACAATAAATCCATCGGCAATTCCCATGTGCTTCCTCCTGAGTTGCGAAATCCGGAAGGAGCATGGGCTGTTGCCAACAAGCTGCTGCACAAAGCAGCTATGCGCCTGAGGATGGCCCGGCTATGGACCAGCCACCTTTCTCTCACGCTTCGTTTTGCGGTTTCGCGTCAGTATGCCGGGTCTGAGCACAACTCCGGGATTCCCCAGACGGTGTGGTCTCAAGGCTTATCTCTGATTGAATGTCAGGATAATCGCACGCTTGTTGAAGCTCTACAGAAGCTTTGGGCAAATCGTCCACAGAACGAGCATGCCCAGAAACCATTCTTTGTCGGGGTGCAGTTCGGAAATCTGGTTCCGGACCACCTGCACACTCTGAGTCTCTTTGCGGGATTGGACGACCAGGAACGCAACACAAGATTGTCCCTGACGATGGACTCGTTAAATCACAAATATGGAAGTGACACGATAACTTCGGCCAGCACCCTTTTGGCAAAGGCCGCGGCTCCTACGCGCATAGCGTTTACCAACATCCCCGATCTTTTTTAGGCTCTATTTAAGATTTTGCATCCCAACCTGGTCCTAATTTGCGGATAGAGAGATAGAAGGCATTTCTGAGGGGAATGTCCTGATAGAGGATGATCGCAGGCTAACCTTGAACGATTGGCAGCCGAAATTCGAAGAGCTCATTGATCAGTACCAGTCGATGGTCTATAGCCTGGCGCTTCGTCTGCTTGGCGATTCGGGGATGGCTGAAGAAGTGTCGCAAGATGTTTTTCTTGAGCTATACCGAAACCTAGGCCGGATGGAGTCGCCGGAGCACGTCCTTTTCTGGCTGCGTCAAGTAACTGTGCATCGTGCAGCGGACACTCAGAGACGAGGGTTCGCCAAGTACAGATTTGCCTCCGAAGAGCTAAAGGAAGATGTAGGTGCTACAGAGCCAACGCGAGATTCCCCGTTGGGTATCCGCGTCGAGCAGCTTGTTACTACGTTGCCTGAAGCGCAGAGAACGGCCATTGTGTTGCGGTATCAAGAGGATATGTCGCCAGAAGAAATTGCGGCTCTATTACCCGCTCCTCTGGCGACAGTGAAAAGCAATTTGCAACGCGGTCTAAAACTGCTGCGCGAGAAGGCAAAGACGAATTTGAAGGAGTATGTCCGTGGTCTTGCGGTGGAATAACGACGTGCCAGAGGAAGAGCTCGAGCAGGATCTGCGTGCGGGGCTAGCTCGTGTACCGGCGCCCGCCGAGCTCAAGGCACGCATCATGGCAAGGGCCGAGAAAACAGCGGGTACACAAAAGAAACTTGTCTGGATTCGGCGTCCCATGATGCTTCGTGCGGTTGCCGCAACACTGGTTGCTGCCATCGGTCTTGGGATCTATGCAGAGCACGAGCATCGACAGCGGTTGGAGGGAGAGCGTGCAAAGGAGCAGGTGATGCTTGCTCTTCGTATCACTGGAGCTACTTTGCAGACCGTGCAAAGCCGCATTAACTCCGGCCATGAAGTGCAAGAGGAAGAAAAATGAAACAACTACTGGAACGAATATTGGGCGGAATCGTAACTGTGTTGCTACTGGCCGCTGCACCTGCATTGGCGCAGAGTAGCAAACCACCATTTCCACCGGCACTCGAAAAGCTCTTGGCAAGTAAAGCTTCCGAAGCGACGGAAGTTACGCTTGACAAAAAAATGCTGGCCTTTGCCGGCAGGTTTATGAATAGCAAAGATGCCGATGAAGCACAGGCACAGCAGCTGATTCAGAAACTCGACTATGTTTATGTGCGTTCGTACGAATTTAAAAAAGGTACCCACTATACTCCTGAGGATCTGGATACGATACGCAAGCAGTTCGAGACTCCCGAGTGGTCAGGGATTGTCCACGAGCATTCTCTTACCGACGGAGAAAATACCGATGTTTACGCCAAGATGATCAACGGTGAAATGCATGGACTGGCAATTGTCAGCGCGGAATCTCACGAGTTGTCTTTTGTGTATATTCTTGGGGCAATTCGTCCGGAAGATTTAAGCCACTTGAGCGGTAATTTTGGTATTCCCAAGGGCAGCGTAAAGGCCGTCGCCAAGAAATTTGCTCATGGAGCGAAATAGCAGACTATGAAAGCGCTGAATAGCTTGTGTGCGGGTTTACTTCTGTTTTCTACGCTTGGCTGTCAGGCAGAAGATCGAGATTTTAAAGGCGTCGTGCGCAATATCGAAGCAAGATATCACCTGCACGCTACACACGTCCCCATGATGGGCTTCATCAATCTCATGGTGAGAGTAAGTTCCTTCGGTGGGTGCAAGGGGATGCGCATTGCCGAGTTCGAAAATGTGGCGCGCAGTAATATCGAGATCAATGATCTACAGGACGTGATCGATCGAACTTTAGGTGATGAGTGGGTCCTATTCGTGAAGGATCGAGATCTGGAGCATTCGGAGCAATCGCTGGTTTATGTAAGGCCGAAAGGAAACTCGATGCGAATGCTGGTAGCGGATTACGACCATGGCGAACTGGATGTTGTTCGTATGGAAATCAGTCCCAAACAAATGTCCAGCTGGATACATTCGCCATTCCAGAAGCACCAAAAAACTGCTCATGCCGAAAACACTTCTGAGGGCGATTAAGTTCTCTTACTTAAGGCTTACAGGCTGTTCGCAGCTGGACGGTAACGTCCGGAAGCGAACAGCTCCATAAGCTTTTCACTCGAATTACCTCTATATTCTTCTTTGTTTTCAGGTGCTTTTCTTCGTTGTTCGATTGGCATACCGGTTGCAGCGTGTAGATTTGGATTCATAGATCGAGAGGCCACGATGTTGACCTTCCTTCAGGACCTGCGCTTCAGCGTTCGCACCTTACACAAATCTTCCGGGTTTGCGTTTACCGCCATTTTGACATTGGCTCTTGGCATCGGAGCCGTGACCTCTGTCTTCAGTGTCGTGAATTCTGTTTTGCTGAAGCCCTTCGCTTTTCCTGAACCGGATCGGCTGGTGGTGATACGGGAACAATTGCTGGAGCGATCCTCCAAACTTCTTCCCGATAATTACAAACACTATCTCAACTGGCAAACAAATAGCAGAACCTTTCAGGGCATGTCCGCATTCCGGAACATCAGTCTAAGTGTCACTGCTGCCACCGACCACCCTGAAATTGTGAGCGGATTGACCGTGACCCCAAGTTTCTTCTCCGTGCTTGGGATAACTCCGATCTTAGGAAGAGGCTTTTTACCTGAAGAGGCGATAGCCGGTCGTGACAATGTTGTGATTTTGAGTTGGGAGGCATGGCAGAAATATTTCCAGGGTGCACCCAATGTAATTGGCCGGTCTCTGCGAATCGGAGGTGACTCCGAGATTGTTGTCGGCGTTCTGCCTCGTGGATTCCTCTTTCCGCGTATGAATGAGATTCCCGGGACTTCTTTAGATGGAGATATCGAGTCATACGAAGTTTTCGTGCCGCTTGTGGTAGATGCCAGGCACTTACAGAATGATGGTAGCTATAACTACCTGGCAATTGGCCGCTTACGAGCGGGGGTCTCCCTGGCGCAAGCACAGAACGAGCTATCGGGCATTCAACGTGCTTTTCACCTATCGGCACACACAGAACAGCATCCGTCTGTCGCGATCGAGTCATTAAAACAGGAAGTTGCGGGAGGAGTGAGCAAGGCGCTGTGGCTGTTGTTGGCGGCTGTGGGAGCCGTTTTGCTCATTACCTGCGTGAATTTAGCCAATCTTCAACTTGCTAGAGCTGTAGCGCGTGAAAGGGAGCTGGCTGTACGAGCAGCGCTCGGAGCTGACCGCGGAAGATTACTCTGGTCCACACTCATGGATAGTCTGCTACTGGCGATAGCCGGTGGTGGACTGGGGATTTGCCTGTCCTATGCCGGAGTGAGATCCTTCCTTTCTCTTGCTCCTGCTAGCTTGCCACGCCTGCATGAAGTGAGTATTAGTTGGCCCGTTCTCCTTGCTGCAACAGGGCTGACGCTGTTGACTGCTTTTCTATTTGGCGTCATGCCCGCTATGCGATCAATGCGTGTCGATCCCCATGCCGCGATGCAAAGCAACTCCAATCGAGTAGCAAGTGCACGGGAAGGAGAACGCTCCCGTCAGGTTTTAGTAACAGGAGAGGTTGCCTGTACTGTAGTGCTGCTCGTTGTTACGGGTCTGTTAGTGAGAAGTTTTTCTCATTTACTAACGCAACAGCGGGATTTCGATTCCAGCAACGTCACGCTGGCGGAAGTGAACCTCTATACGCCGGAATATGGCAGCGATGTAAAACATTCGGACGTTCTGAGGGCCAGATTCATTGATCGCGCTCTGGAACGGCTGCAAGCTCTACCCGGGATTCAATCTGTTGCGACTACAAGTGAAATGCCAATGGGCGGGGATACCTGGATCGATTATGTGCTTCGGCCTGATCATCCTCTATCTCGGGCTGAAGCTCCTCTGGCCAATATTCGCTGGGTGAGTCCGGGGTATATCGACACGTTGAAAATACCTCTCCTTGCCGGAAGGAATCTTGTGCCTTCGGATAAAGATCATCCGGACAAGGTACTCATTTCGGAGCAGACGGCCCGAGAGGTCTGGCCGGGAGAAAATCCTCTGGGAAGAACCGTTGTGCTTGGCGGTGACGAGAAGTTTACTGTTGTTGGCATCGTAGGAGACGCACGAATCAATGATTTGAAGAAGACCTCCGGAATGATCTATCTGCCCTACTGGGAAGGGCCTCAATGGAGACAGTTCCTCTTTATACGCAGCTCTCGTTCCATATCGTCGGATGTTGGAGATGCAATCCGTAAAACTATCTGGAGTATCGATTCTCAAGTTGCTATTCCAATGTTGAAATCTCTCGACGATCAGGTAGCTGGTTCTGTAGCAACCGAGCGTTTCCAGACAATATTGCTCTCCAGTTTCGGGGGCGCGGCTCTTCTGTTGGCGGTGCTGGGGATCTATGGCGTGCTGACCTATTCCATCTCGCTGCGTGAACGCGAGTTCGGAATCCGGATGGCGCTCGGTTCTGACAAGCTCACCTTAGTGCGCCATGTTATTTCCCGGGCCACTCCGCCGATTTTTGTTGGGATTCTTCTCGGACTGGTGGGAGCGTTCGGAGCAGCGCGCTGGATCGAGAGCCTGCTGTATGAAACCAAAGCGGCCGATCCGCTTGCCATCGGTGTGAGTCTCGCTCTGCTTCTCGGAACTGCTCTTCTGGCGGCGGTGTTGCCGGCATGGCGTGCAGCAAACGTCGAGCCGGTGGAAGTTTTGCGAAGCGAATAGGCCGCAATCAACAGGGATCCACAAGAAATCCTAATTTTCCACATATTTTTTCCACAGCTGTGGATCTCTGTGAATTTTTCTTTGTAGCTTTTTCACGGAGCATTGTTGACGTTTCTTACTTTGGAACGATTTCTCTGGAGCATTTCCCGCAAAGATGCAGATTTGGATACAGAAGCTTGCGCAGTTTTCCGGCTAAAGAAAGCTGCACTTCTCTGTCATCGGCAAAGCTATACCAATGCGGGAAATGCTCTAAACTGAGCCCGTGTGCTCTGAATATCGTGGCCGGCTGGCTCCCTCTCCAACGGGATACCTGCATCTTGGTCATGCAAAGACATTCTGGATTGCCTATCAACGTGCAAAGCAGGCAGAGGGGACGCTCGTCTTTCGCATGGAGGATTTGGATCCCTATCGCTCCAGAGAGCAATACTTCAGCGCAGCACTCGAGGATCTTCGCTGGTTAGGTATCGAATGGCAGGAAGGGCCGGATGTCGGCGGTTCCCATGGCTCATATTTGCAGAGTCAGCGTTGGAATCTCTACCTGGATGCGTGGAAAACTTTGCTTGAAAGAGGAGCCATCTATCCATGCCACTGTTCGCGAAAAGATCTGGAGAGAATGGCCTCGGCTCCGCACGAAGCTGTTGCTCAACCGCTCGACGATGAGCCGGTTTATCCCGGCATCTGTAGAGGCAATCTGCTGCAGCAACCCTTTCCGGAATCTCCGGAGGGACTGAATTGGCGCTTTCGTGTGCCGGATGGCGAAACGGTGGAATTCTTCGATGAGCACTGTGGCAAACAACGCTTTGTTGCGGGAGTGGATTTTGGCGATTTTCTAGTCTGGCGTCGCGACAATGTTCCTGCTTATCAATTAGCCTGCGTTGTCGATGATGCTGCCATGAAGATTACGGAGGTTGTTCGCGGTGCAGATTTGCTGAAGTCGGCTGCACGGCAAATTCTTCTGAATCGAGCTCTCGGCTACTCTTCGCCGAAGTGGTTCCACTGCGACTTGGTAACCGACGATGCAGGTCAACGCCTCGCAAAACGGCACGATGCTTTGTCCTTGCAGAGCCTGCGGAAACGCGGGGTAACGTCTGTCGAGATCATTGACCGGTTTTGTGGAGAGCCGCTGACGTATTCTGATGTGAGAACAAAAGTCATGACAAAAGCTCATGACGATATCCGATAGTAGCCTTGTCAGAATTTGCACAATCCGTGAAGCAGCAGGCCGACATCGTAAAGGTGATCGGCGAATATGTACGCTTGAAAAAAGCTGGAGCCCAGAACTACTCCGGGCTGTGCCCTTTCCATAAAGAGAAGAGTCCCTCTTTCTCCGTCCACGCAACCAGGCAGTTCTTTCACTGCTTCGGCTGTGGAATCTCTGGAGATGTTTTTACCTTTGTCGGAAAGATTGAGAACGTCGGATTTCCGGATGCGGTAAGAATTGTTGCCCAGAAATGCGGCATTCCCTTACCAAAGCGGGAATATAACTCCCCTGAAGAAGCGCGGGAGGGCCGGCAACGTGGGAAGCTTCTGGAACTGCACGAACGAGCAGCTGCATGGTTTGAGGAGCAGCTTCGTTCGACAGAAGGCGCTGCGGCACGAGAGTACCTAGCCGGACGTGGTCTGAAGCCTGAGATAATCGCCCGTTTCCGGATCGGCTTCGCTCCCGACAACTTCAACGCACTCCGCGAGGTTCTTGCTCCCGTGGCCGAGCCGGAACTTTTGCGTCTCTCCGGTCTCTTCAGCTGGAAAGAGCAGGAGGATGGATCGGCTGGAACGCTCTACTCCCGCTTTCGCAAGCGAGTAACTTTCCCGATTTGTAACGAGAGTGGGCGTGTTATTGCCTTTACCGCCAGAGCCCTGGAATCAGGCGAGAAGGCGGGGCCGAAGTACCTCAATTCTCCGGAAACACCGCTCTACTCCAAGGGGCAGGTGCTCTTCAATCTCGACAAGGCGAAGCAGCCTATCCGCCAATACGAATTTGCACTTCTGGTTGAGGGGCAAATGGACTGCATTTCCGTGTTTACTGCCGGAATTCAGAACGTTATTGCGACCAGCGGAACAGCTTTTACCGAGCAACAGGTGAATCTGTTGAAGCGCTTTACCTCACAGGTGGTTGTGAACTTCGATCCCGATACGGCGGGGGCCAATGCAGCTGAAAAGTCCATTGCTCTACTGACCGAGGAAGGTTTCACCGTAAAGATCGTGACGCTTGACGATGGCCTCGATCCAGACCGCTTCATTCGTGAACGAGGTGTTCAGGCCTATATGGGAGCGTTGCGGAATTCCCGACGGCAGTCAGACTACCTGATCGAGCGAGCAAGAACGCTCTTTCCCGGGGGCACGGCCGAGACCAAATTGAAAGCGATGAACTATTTGTTGCCTCATATCCGGCGGATGCCCACTCCGTTACAGAGAGGCGAGTTCGTCGCCGATGCCGCGCAGAAATTGGCCATCGATTCCGCTGTTTTACTCGAAGAACTGCGACAGGCGGCACTCAAGAGACGGGAACGGGTTACACCTCAGGTCTCTGCCGCAACGGAAATTGAAAAGATCCTTCTTCGTGCACTCTGTACCGAGTCCGAGGATTCGGGATACGGCATTATCTGTGCCGAATTGGTCTCCAGCCCGGCGTATTTTCAGCACCTGAGTGCGTACCCGGTTCTGGTACGGCTATGCCAGAGGCAAGGGGGTGACCCCATGGCTGTGATTGAGGAGCCATCGCAACGAGCCTTGCTTGCCCAGGTCCTGATGGAGGAGCGCGACATTGTGAGCCAGGAAGAGGCTCAGGCCACAATCGAAACCTTGCGTATCCAGTATCTGGAACGCCGTCAGCGTGCTCTTCGAGCCGAGATTGCTGCTGCCGAGAGAAAAGGAGACATTGCTCTCCTGGCTCAGCTTACGCAGGAAAAGATGGCCATCGATCGCAACCTGCGCGAGATGTAGTTGTTTTCAAAAGGTTTATTGGGACAGGGTCTTCTCTCGAAAAACCCTTTTGATTTGCCTTCGTCAAAAGAGGTACTCGCAGCAGAGTTTCTCTATGCGGGATAAATGGACAATTTCGGGAATTGGGATTTTCTAACCAAAGCGAAACAAAATGCCAGTGAAATACATCTAAAACAACAGCAAGGGACCTTGAGGTCAGGCGCACAATGCGACAAATCGGGAGAAATACGTACGTGCGCATACCTTGATGTATGGTATTCTGTCAACCTCTGGAGGACATGCGTCCACACACCCGTATAAAACGAGCAAATGCTCTTGGGTACGCCGTTCCGGCCTGCTTCGCATCTTGTCCTGTTCCGAGCACACGACTATAGAAATCGACCAGAAAGAAAACCGCGGGGAGACGACCGCTTGGCTATAGAAGACAAGTACGAAGACGATATTCAAAAACTGATCGACGCAGGCAAAGAGAAGGGGTATTTGACCTATGGTGAGGTCAACGACCTTCTGCCGGGAGATCTGCATTCACCAGACGATCTAGATGATCTGATTACCACCATCGGGACTCAGGGCATCGATATCCTTGAAGGCGGCCCAAAGTTTGGTGCCGATAAGGATTTCGATGGTGAAGAAGGCGAAGATGTAGAACTGGATCTGACGCCGGGGACTCTCGAAAAAACCAATGATCCAGTGCGCATGTACCTGCGCGAAATGGGTACCGTTCCGCTCCTCACCCGCGAAGGCGAAGTCGAAATCGCCAAGCGTATCGAGCGGGGGCAATTACGAGTCATGAAGGCCATCTCTCGCTCGCCTATCGTGATTCGAGAGATCGTAGCTCTTGGTGAGGACCTCAAGCGCGGCGTTCGTAATGTAAAGGAAGTAGTGGTCTTCGATGAAGAGGAGATCACGGAAGATGTTCTTCAGGCACGCGTAAAAGGTACCGTTTCTCGCGTCGATTCTCTGGTTAAGCACCAGAAAAAGATTGCCGCTTTCGAAGAGAAACTTCCTGGCCTGAATACCAAGGCCAAGGCGAAAGAAGCCCGCAAGACTCGCTGGGCCATTGCTCGTGAGAAAGTCTATATTTCCCGGATCGTTCGGGAGCTGAAGTACACCAACCAGGAACGCAAGCGGTTGCTCGACAAGGTCAACAAGACCGTGGACAGCATGCGTACTCTGGAGCGCCAGATTAAGTCTCTGGAGCACAAGCACGAGACCTCCAAGAGTGAAGAGCTCAAGAAGGAATACCGCCGCCAGCAGAAGAACTGCCGGGTGGATCTGGAAAAGCTGGAAGCAGAAGCCAGTGTTTCTATTGCTGAGCTGAAGCGCACCCAGCGCGAGATGATCCAGGGCGATATGGATGCCGAGCAGGCAAAGCGCGAGCTGATTGAAGCTAACCTGCGACTCGTGGTCTCCATCGCCAAGAAGTACACCAATCGTGGTCTGCAGTTCCTGGATCTGATTCAGGAAGGCAATATCGGTCTGATGAAGGCCGTGGACAAATTCGAATATCGCCGTGGGTACAAGTTCTCTACCTACGCGACATGGTGGATTCGTCAGGCGATTACCCGTGCTATTGCCGATCAGGCCCGTACGATTCGTATCCCTGTTCACATGATCGAAACGATTAACAAGTTGATCCGTACTTCTCGTCAGCTTGTTCAGGAACTGGGGCGTGAGCCTACCAGCGAAGAAATTGCACGCCGGATGGATATCCCGGTTGCCAAGGTTCGCAAGGTGCTCAAGATAGCGCAGGAACCGATTTCGCTGGAAACTCCGATCGGCGAGGAAGAAGATTCGCATCTTGGCGACTTCATTGAAGATCGTCAGGCTGTATCTCCTTCCGATGCAGTCATCAGCGTGAACCTGAAGGAGTATACCTCTCAGGTCCTTCGCACCCTTACTCCTCGCGAGGAGCGCGTGATCAAGATGCGCTTCGGCCTGGAAGACGGTTCCGAACACACCTTGGAAGAGGTTGGTCAGAGCTTCCAGGTTACGCGTGAGCGTATTCGTCAGATCGAAGCAAAGGCGTTGCGTAAGCTGCGTCATCCTTCGCGCTCTCGCAAGCTGAAGGCCTTTGTGGACGGAGTTCGCGAACAGTAGCTATCTGCTTAATAGATCAAATAAAGCCGCCATCCTGGCGGCTTTATTTATGCCAGCTACAGATATCGTCTGTGACTAACATCCTTCAAATCTGTGTTTTGCTTGGAATAGGCGAGGTGATAAATTCTCTTTGCGGAAAACCGTACTGTAATTGAAATGATGCCAAACCGAGATCTCGCCATCCTAATATCGTTTTGAAACAATTCCCCGACAAATGGCCGCTTCTTCAAAGGTTTTCCCTTGCACTCAACGTTTCCACCTAGATAGATTCACTGTTGCTGTCTCTGTATTTTTCTGGCCCGGATTCCCCTTGTATGAAACAACTGGGTCAGATCGTAGGTGCAGACTAAGTGACAAGGCCAGATATCTTAGGGAGGTTTTATGATCTTCATTTTCTGTGGGCATCTCGCATAGACCTTCCAACGGAAGAGCTGTATTATTCACCAGGCAAAGGTGACCTTTGCTGGAGAAGCTTTTGACAGGTTTAGAGCATTTTTCGTGTCGCTATGCACGTGCCAAGAGCAGCGAAGATTGGCTTTTCTTGACGGAAAAGCCTTGCAAAAATCCAGTCTTGGTATACACCTACACGAGAAATGCTCTAGTTAGAGCAATTCAGATCACCATCTTGTAATGAGTCTCCCGGAGTTGGTAAACAGCGGGCTGCAGAGATGGATAGTACAAACCATTATCTTGATTTACTGACTGAGTTGATTGTTTTTAGAAACACAGGCTGCGATCAGACTGCGTCGTTTTGGTTAAGAGAACAGGAGTTGTTCTCAACCAGCACCTTGGTTTGGATGGAATCCCTTCCAGGGTGGATTTGAAACCAAACACCAGTATTCAATCCAGGAGGGTTAATGGATCCGTTCATTGGAGAAATCAGAATCTTCACCGGAAATTTCGCGCCCACAGGCTGGTTTCTATGCCAGGGACAGCTACTCCCGATCTCCTCTTACCAGGCTTTATTTGCCATCATCGGTACCTTTTATGGTGGGAATGGAACGAGCAATTTTCAATTGCCGAACCTCCAAGCACGTTTCCCCATCGGAGTGGGAATGGCTCCATCGGGCCAGATCTATAACATCGGCCAGATCGGCGGAGTAGAGCAGATACAACTCACAATAAACAACATGCCCTCTCATAGCCACCTAGCGACTTCGCCAACGCACAACCACAGTGTGAGCGTGCCGATTCATACTCATTCCTTTATGGTTCCGGCGCATACCCATCCTTTTGCGCCACAATGCGATAATGCCGGTGGCTCCGACGGAACGCCGATGAACGAATATCCTGGCAATTCGGGGGCCGGCGTTTACTCGACAGCACATAATGCTTCGATGGCTGCTCAAAATACTTCACCCAGCGACGGTCAAACACCTGGAACAACAGGTCAGGCGTCGGGCACGACCAGCAACAGCGGAGATACGGCGACATTGGTTTCGGTACAAAATACCGGCAACAGCTTGCCCTTTGCACCTACACCGCTATATGTCGCTATTAACTACATCATTGCTTACAACGGAATCTTCCCCTCCCGCGGCTAAGAAGATCTCCGGGCGTGTAAGTCGTAGATAGACCAAGAGCACGATCGCAAAATGAAAGGTCACAAGTCAGTATGAATTGGGTTGCAAAAGTTAAAAAACAGGTGGCACAACATATGAAAGACAAGTGTGCCGCAGATGTCTGCACTCGAAAAGCAGGTTCTTTCCTTCAGTGCAGAGCATTTTCATTTTTTGCGATCGGCGCTCTTTTTCTGTCTTTATCGTCTCTCTCCCAGGCGCAAGGAGTATTGACGATCAGTCCTGGGCAATCGATATCCACGACAGTTGGGACGGGCGATTACGGCAATGGTGCTAATGGAATTCCTGCTAGCAATGCGGCCTTGGCAAATCCAGCAGCAGCCGCATACGACGCTACAGGAAATCTCTATATTGCAGATACAAACAACCATGTCATCCGTAGAGTGGATGCCACGGGAACTGCAACCATCGTCGCCGGAACGGGAAGTCAGGGTTTCAGCGGCGACGGTGGAGCTGCAACCAGTGCGGCACTGAATACGCCGATGGGTGTGGCGGTGGATGCAGCAGGAAATCTTTATATTGCTGACACGCAGAATCACAGAGTTCGCAAAGTAAGTGGCGGGACGATATCGACAATCGCCGGAACCGACACATTTGGGTTTTCCGGAGATGGGGGACCGGCAAGTCAGGCCACTCTAGCTTATCCATCTTCTGTCGCAGCTGATAGAGCCGGAAATCTCTATATTGCAGATACAAATAATCATCGTATTCGCAAAATCGCAACCGATGGAACGATCACGACCTTTGCAGGCAATGGAGAACAACAATCTAGCGCGGATAGCGGCAGTGCGACCTCCGCATCTCTCGATTCCCCCTCCAGTGTCGCCGTCGATAGCACTGGACGGGTATATATCGCCGATCGGCGAAATCAAGTGATTCGGATGGTCGATACCAATGGCCAAATGTCCATCATTGCAGGAACGAAGAATGCCTTCGGATACGGAGGAGACGCAAACACCGCTACACAAGCATCTTTAGCGATGCCCAGTGGTGTAGGAGTGGATGCCGCCGGAAATGTCTATATTGCAGATAGTCGGAATAATAGGATTCGACAGCTTTCAAACGGAGTGATAACAACAATTGCCGGGAATGGATCGGAAGCTGAGAATAAAGACAATTCGACTCCAACTCAATCTGCTCTGAATATGCCGCGTTCGGTTGCGGTGGGGCCTCCAGGCACGCTTGCTGTAGTGGATCAGTTGAACCAGCGGGTCCGGACGATTTATGCCAATACGCTCAGCTTTGGCTCGCAGCCAGTCGGAAGCATCAGTTCGTTCCAGAACGTGACATTATCGAATAGCGGCAATGCATCGCTGCAAATTCAAACGGCAAGTTTTGCGGGAGCCTTTGGCATTGTTGGAGGAAGCTGCTCCGCCCTCCCCTTCACGCTTTCTGCCGGTGCTTCTTGTTCTGAAAATATTGCATTTGTACCAAGCACTGCCGGAGTGGCATCCGGCTCAGTTGTCTTCAGCGGTTCCGGATTAGTGCCACAGACACTGTTACTGAGTGGGACAGCAGTTCCCGCCGGTACTACAACTTCACTGGCCTCCAGCAGTGCAAGCGCGAATCAAGGTACTCCTATCGTCTTCACTGTAAATGTGGCTGCAGTAACGAGCGGTATTCCGACAGGGGCTGTGGGGGTCTATGATTCCGATACCTTACTTGGGACTCTAACCCTCAATTCAAGTGCTTCGGCTACCTATACCACCAGCTCTCTCGCTACAGGAAGCCATCCCATTACGGCGAAGTACAGCGGAGACGCGAATTATCTCAGCAGCACATCGAGTGCGGTTTCTCAAATCGTCATTGCTTCTCCAGGGTTCACTATCGATCCGATCACCGGTGGCGGTGGCGGTAGCGGCGGCGGTGGGGGCAGCGGCGGTAGTGGTGGTGGCGGCAGTGGAAGCGGAGGTCCTACACAATCGGTTCCTCCAGGTGAAACTGCGACCTATAGCTTTACGATTCAAGCGCAGAACACTCCGATGACGGTGCCGGTAGTATTTAGCGCACAAGGGCTTCCTCCTGGTGCTGTGGCGATCTTTAATCCGCCGTCGGTTATTCCGGGTCTGACCGCATCGACCTTTACGATGGCGGTCAAGACCTCAAGTCCCTCGAACGTTAGTGCTTTGACGCATCCGAATCTACCGAAGGCACTGTTCCCTGTTGGCTCTGCCTTGCTACTTCTTCCTTTGCTTGGAGCCAGACGGATACGCCGTGCAGCAGCCGGATTGCCGCGTACAGCGTTGCTTCTCTTACTTGTTATTTTGACAGGACTGGTTTCTCTAGGAATCAGTGGCTGCGGTTCGAAGGGTAGCGGATTCTTTGGGCAAACACAGCGGAGCTACATCATCACAATTATAGGAAGCGCAACAACGAATACAGGAACAACGTTGCAGCGCGTTGCTTCTGTTACCTTGACGATCCAATAAGACGGGAACATGCCTGGCGACTGCGGTGAGAACATGATGATTCCTCAGACACAAAACGTGAGCTACTATTTGCGGAAGAGAGGAAGCCAGGATGAGCCTTTTCTGTTGCAGCTCTATATGGCTCAACAACAAGAGGTGATGAGATCCTGGGGCTGGGATATAGCTCAACAGCAGGTTTTTCTCGAGATGCAGTATCGGGCAAGAAACGCCGGATATGCTACGGCATATCCGGACTCCGTCAGTAATATCATTTGCGACCCGGATCAAGTCTCTATCGGCCGAATGCTAATTTCCAACCAGCAGAAGGCAATTCACCTTGTCGATATCGCATTACTTCCCGCATATCAGAGAAGAGGAATCGGGACTCAGGTTCTCTCCGATTTGCAAAAGCGGGGGATGACGGAAGGCAAGAAAATAACTCTCCAGGTGCCATGCGATAGTTCGGCGAGAAGGCTATATGTTCGTTTGGGATTCCAACTGATTCGTCAAGATCCCGTTTATGTGCAAATGGAGTGGTCGACCTAGAAACTAAGAAAGCAATCCACTGATAGGGGTGCCAAAATCCGGCTGGCTGAAAACGGTGAGTAGGACGGCTTCGCTATTCCTTATCGCCTACGGCCAGCAATGTCTGAAAATGCGGGGCTTCGGCTTCACGATGCACAACCGATGTTTGAATATTGCGAAATCCGCCTCGTTCGAGAATCGCTTCCGCTTCTACCTCGCTGAAGCCCAGCCATAGATCAGCATAGAGCTGGCGAGCTTCTTCAAAACGGTGCTTCATCAAATCGAGGATTGCAATTCGACCGCCGGGACATAAAATTCTCCAAGCCTCGGCAATAGCCCGCTCCGGATGAAGAGCATGATGAAGAGACTGGCTGAAGAAGACAATATCGACCGTGGCGTCGTCGATCGGAACTTGTTCCAGATCGCCTTTTCGATACTCGATGTTCTCCACACCCAGACGTCGAGCGTTGATTGTGCCATACTCCACCATCTTGTCGGAGTTGTCGATGGCGATTACCCGTTGGGCTCTCTGGGCCAGCAGCAGAGAAAAAGTGCCTTCTCCGGCGCCCAGATCTGCGATAACCACGCGAGGCATCAATTTCAGCAAGGCTTGGGCCAAACCCTCCCAGGAGCGGCCCGGCAAATAGGTCCGCCCAAAGCGGCCCGCCATCTCGTCAAAGAAGCCGCGCATCTTGTCCCTGCGTCTGCGGAGAACCAGCTCCAGGCCTTCACGGTCCTGTTGTGCTTCGGGTATTTCTTCGCAGGCCTGATCCAGCAAATGCTTGAGTACATGAGTATCGCGGTCTCTCTTCAGGTGATAAAGATTGTTTTTGCCGGTCCTCCGGTCTTCAACCAGTCCAGCGTGTTTTAGCTGAGAGAGATGAGTGGAAATGGTGCTCTGTCCTAACGCGAGAATGTCCTGCAATTCGGCAACCGACAGCTCCTCCTTCTCCAGAAGTAATAGAAGACGAAGGCGATAGGGATCGGCCAGTACTCGTAGTGTTTTGACAATTGACGCCATGCGAATGAATTTATAATATATCAATGTATCAAGATTTGACGATGTAAAGGTGCTTTCCCTATGGCTACAACGTTGCAGCAAACCGCTACCGAGTACAAGGTAGCTGATCTCTCACTCAAGGAGTGGGGGCGCAAAGAAATCTCTATTGCCGAGCATGAGATGCCCGGACTGATGTCCATCCGCCGTAAATACGCGGCGGGCAAGCCGTTGGACGGCGTTCGTATCACCGGTTCGCTTCACATGACGATCCAGACTGCGGTCCTTATTGAGACCCTGGTGGATCTCGGTGCCGAGGTTCGGTGGGCGAGCTGCAACATCTTCTCCACCCAAGACCATGCCGCTGCCGCAATTGCTGCTGCCGGTGTTCCGGTTTTTGCCTGGAAGGGCGAGAGCTTAGAAGAGTACTGGTGGTGTACGTACCAGGCACTCAGCCACGCCAATGGTAAAGGGCCTCAGCTTGTGGTAGATGATGGCGGCGATGTCACTCTGCTGATCCACAAGGGATACGAGTTGGAAGATGGAGACAACTGGGTGAACACTCCTTCCTCCAGTCATGAAGAAGAGGTCATCAAGGATCTCCTGAAGAAGGTATACAAGGAAGATCCGAAGCGCTGGCACAACATCGTCAAGGAATGGCGCGGAGTCTCGGAAGAGACCACCACGGGTGTTCATCGCCTTTACAAGATGAAGGAACAGGGCAAGCTTCTGATTCCTGCCATTAATGTTAACGATTCAGTTACAAAATCGAAGTTCGATAATCTCTATGGATGCCGTGAGTCACTGGCCGATGGTATCAAGCGTGCCACCGATGTGATGGTTGCCGGTAAGGTTGCTGTCATCTGCGGTTATGGCGATGTGGGTAAGGGCTCAGCGCACTCTCTGCGTGGCATGGGCGCTCGCGTCATTGTCACCGAGATCGATCCGATCAATGCTCTCCAGGCCGCGATGGAAGGTTTCGAAGTCGCAACTGTTGAAGATACCCTTGGCCGTGGCGATATCTACGTTACCTGCACGGGCAACGTAGACATCATTACGATGGAGCACATGCAGAAGATGAAGGATCAGGCCATCGTCTGCAATATCGGGCACTTCGACAACGAAATCCAGATGGATCGTTTGAATCAGGAGTCTGGAGCCAAGAAGGTTAACATCAAGCCCCAGGTTGATAAGTACGAATTTCCCGACGGACACTGCATCTTTGTTCTGGCTGAAGGTCGTCTGGTCAACCTTGGCTGCGCTACCGGACACCCCAGCTTCGTGATGAGTAACAGCTTTGCCAACCAGACATTGGCGCAGCTCGACCTCTGGAAGAATAAGGACTCCTACAAAGTTGACGTCTATGTTTTGCCGAAGAAACTGGATGAGGAAGTAGCCCGGCTGCATCTTGAGAAGATCGGTGTTAAGCTGACCACGCTCAGTCAGAAGCAAGCCGACTACATCGGCGTTCCGGTAGAAGGACCTTTCAAAGCGGATCATTATCGGTACTAGGACAGCTAACAACTACAAAAAGCCTACACCTCAATAAGGTGTAGGTTTTTTTGTATTGAGCTATTAGTGCAAGATGCAAATGCTCTAAAAACATGAAAAGGCTGTGTAGAACGCACTGGAATTGGCTTGTGCCGGGGGATTTAGGGTCAACACCGTACCGGCATCTATCTGGCTGCTGAGAGTTGCAGTACAGGTCTGTACAACCCCGCCAACTGAAGGGCCTACAGTACAGCTCATAAGCGATGCCCCTTCAGTAAAGGAAGTCCCCGTACTATTCATGATTACCGAATCGAGGTTAAAGGTTCCTCCAGTAGGTCCGAAGGAGTAGATCGTCAAACTGGGAGTGCATGTGACGGGAATAATAGCCGTGTTGCTGGTGGATATGGTGCTGACAGCTGCTCCATTTCCTACCGGAGTTATAAACACATTGCTCCCTGTGGTGTAGTTGTGAGCGCCGGTTATGAAGGGAATTCCGGCGGGGGCCTGTCCCGTGCCTGAGGAGATTCCACTCCAGATTCCGTTTGCCGCGCTGCTTCCGGGTTTAATCGAAGTGTTATCCGCGAGAGCCAGGAAGAGCGAATTGTTAAAAGTTACAAGAGTTCCGGCAGTATAGGCCGTCGTAGAATTCCAGGCTGAGGCCAAGCCCGTACCATTTGCACCGGCAGGTCCAGCCGGACCAGTCGGGCCTGGAGCTCCATTGATTCCATTGATTCCATTGGTGCCATTTATCCCGGGAGTACCTGCGGGTCCGGTAGCACCAGTGGTGCCCCCGAGAGCTAAAACGGCCCAGGTCGTTGTGTCCGAAGGTGGAGATATAGCGGCATTGGAGGCTAATGCAATATAACTTGTGCCATTCAGATAGACGGTATCTCCGACTGCATACACACTGGTGTTGTTCCAGGTGCCCCTGAAGGAGACCGGTGGTCCGGTGGCTCCCGTTGCTCCAGCTACACCTTGTGGACCGGTAGCACCCGGCGCACCATTGGCTCCAGCCGGGCCAGTCGCCCCAGGAATACCAGGTGTCCCCTGAGGTCCGGTGGCTCCCGCCGCTCCAGCTAAACCTTGCGGGCCAGTGGTCCCTGGTGCACCATTAGCTCCGGCTGGTCCCGTTGCTCCAGGAATCCCAGGTATCCCTTGGGGGCCAATCGCTCCTGTCGCTCCGGGGGCTCCCTTCAACGCCAACACTGCCCAGTGGACTCCGCCATCTGCAGCTGGGTCGTTGCCGGAGTTGTTTGCCATCAACGAAATGTAACTGGTTCCGTTTTCAGAGACAGCATCTCCGATGGCATAGGTGGTTCCGCTGTTCCACGTGTTCTTGAAAGTAATCGGCGGCCCCGCTGGTCCAATAGCTCCTGCAGGACCGGCAGTCCCTTGAGGTCCGGCCGGTCCCTGGATTCCCGGCAGGCCCTGCGGTCCCATCGGTCCAGTTGCTCCTTGTACTCCCGCTGCAGCAATGGTTATGTCAAGAAGCGGAGCATGGCTCGTATCGCTATTCTCTTTGCTATCGAGAAGCACATTCGCCGAACTGGATGAAAGAGCAAGGCCGAAATTATTACTGGGAGTTGACACCCAGTTTTTCACCAACGCGGTCACATTGACTGTGACATATTGGCCTGTCTGCGGAGCCTGAAAATTGGCTGCCACAGAGCCAACCGAGGGTAAGGACTTAAATGTAACGGAAGACTCGCTCCATGCGGCATTTAGAGGGGCGATATTTACGCTTCCGCTGGTATATGTTCGGTTGACGTAAAGGATCAGTGTCGCATTCGCGATCTGGTTCGCCGAAAGCCCGGATGGCAAATTGGAAAGATCGAATTGAAGGAGAGCGGTGTTGCCGCTGCCAACGTATAAGTAACCGATCTCTCCGAAATTTATCGTTTTCCCAAGTGGGCTGACAAAAGTATCTGCTGCCAGTCTGGCCTCAGTCGCGTTGGCGTAGACATTGTAGCCAAAGGCGATGAGGAGCATGACAAACAGTTTGATTACAAAGCGATGTTTCACGATAGGCTCCTATTTCCATGGAAAATCGCTATCGCATTTTCGGGTTTTGTGTAGACCGGAGCAGCTATAGTTGAATGGCGTTTCCCTTAAGAAAACGCCAGCTGCGCTGATCTTGAAAAGTCCACAGTAAATCCCAAAATGCTGTAGCGGTTGTTAGAGGGAATCTGCGCGGCGAGAGCAGCGAGTTATCTCCCGGCAATGCCTGCGAAGTGCACTTTCTATGAACGAGGACTACAGCAATTTCAGCGTAGCTGTATCCGGGAACCAGGAAGGCTGACGCCGCTTTCCGTCAAATCCGGGTCCCAGCAAACCCGCTTTTTTGGTTTGCTGGGGTGGAAAGAAAGCGGCTCTTAACCAAACTTCGATCGGACATAGTAACGCTGCAATTGCTCTAGAGCTTTTCTGCCCGCAAAGATGAAGATCAAGGCGCAAAAAACTTAGACAGCTACAACTGACTCGGGACCTTCCCTTATCATTTTCTAATTGCAGCAGTAGTTCTAACTAGTTCCCTTGGCCGAGTCCGGTATCGTTCGTCAGACAAATAGCAATCTATTTTCAAAACCGAGAAGAAGCGGAGTTGTAAGACAAAAATGAGCTGTCGAGCACGGTTGCTTCCTCAGTCTTCAACGAGAAGCGCCGTCCTATTCCTTCACCAAAGAGTGGGAATTTCAACAATAGAATCCGAGGCCCCGGCATATGCTTTCTCTGCCGAAGTGGAAAGTATGTCTACATAATGGCGTTAATGTAAAGGGAGTGAGTGAAGAATCATTTTGAGATGGAAGAAATTTTCAGGAGTGAATTATTTCTCAGTCATTTATCTTACCTATCCAAGATTCCTTATCAGGCAAGCAGCAAAAGCCCACATCCCTTGATAGAGATGTGGGTTTTTGGAGGTAGTGTTTTTTGAAACCAGCCAAGGCTCCTCATCGAAGCTTTGGCCGGCAACAGTTAGAGCATTTTCCGAAAAGGTTTAGATCGAAGCAATAGAAGTTGGCGCGGCTTTCCGCTAAAGAAAGCCGCTCTTCACTCAAGTTGGAAAGTTCACAGTATTTCAGAAAATGCTTTAGAAGCAGGAGAATACCACATAGAAGAGAGAAGTATTGCTTGACTGGTTCGGAACATTGAGTGTCATGACGGTGCCGGCGCTTACCTGACTGCTATTCGTGACCGAGCAGTTCTGGGAGGCGCCCGAGGACGCACCTCCGACGTTACAGCTCATAATCGAGCTTCCTTGGGTAAATGCGTTGCTGGTGTTATTGGTTGTCGCCTGATAAAGCGTGAAGGTGCCTCCGTTCGGCCCGAAAGAGAAGATCTTCATGCTGGGGGTACAGGCAATCGGCGCAATTACCGTATTGGTCGCACCAATGCTACCGTTTAACGTGCCGGATCCTATCGGGCTGGCATAGTTCGTACCGGAAGTCGCTAAGTTATGGGCTCCCATCGAATAAGGAATTCCTGCTGGATTGTCCCCCGCACCCACCGCGACTCCGATCCATATTCCTGCCGCCGCAGTAGAGGCCGGGGTGATACCTGTGTTATCGGATAGAGCCAGGAAGATCGAGTTGTTAAAGGTAACCATTGCGCCGGCTGTATAGGCAGTGCCGACATCCCATGCGGATGCCAATCCAGTACCGTTTGCGCCCGCAGCACCCGTAGCACCCGTGCCACCTGTTGCCCCTGTCGCTCCGGTAAGGCCAGGGGAGCCAGTCGCCCCGGTTGCTCCGGTAGCACCAGCCTGAGCCAATACGGCCCAATTCGTCCCTGGGTCTGTTGCCGGGTTGACACCTAACAAGAGGTCTTGCACAGCAATGTAGGTTGTGCCATTTAACGCGATGGCATCGTTCTTGTTATAGGTCGTTGTGTTGCTATAGGTGCCCTGGAAGGTGAGACCTGTAGCACCAGTAGCGCCAGTGGCACCTGTAGGCCCAGTAGTTCCAATAGCACCTGCTACACCCGTGGCACCCGTAGCCCCGGTAGCACCCTGGATACCCTGAATGCCTTGAGCACCCGTAACCCCAGTAGCACCAGTAGCGCCTGCTTGAGCGAGCAATGTCCAGACAGTGCCATCACTGCCCGGAGTTACGTTGAAATTACCAGTAAGGGCGATCCAACTGGAGCCGTTGAGCGAGACTCCATCTCCGACGCTGTAAGCGACAGAGCTGCTCCACGGGCCCTGGAAGGTGAGGCCGGTGGCTCCAGTGGCACCGGTGGCCCCGGTTGCCCCTGTGACTCCGGTTGCCCCTGTCGCCCCCTGGATACCTTGTGCCCCGGTAGCCCCAGTTACACCCTGAACACCCTGAATTCCCTGCGCACCGGTAGGCCCTGTAACTCCTGCGGGGCCGGTCGCGCCTGTTGCCCCAGCTTGTGCCAGCAATGCCCAAACCGTGCCGTCGGAACCTGGAGTCACGTTGAAATTATTCGTCAAGGCGATCCAGCTGGAACCGTTGTAAGAGACAGCATCACCAGTGTTGTAGACGGTGGTGTTGCTCCAGGTGCCCTGGAAGGAAACGGGTGCACCAGTAGCGCCGGTAGCACCAGCAGGACCAGTAGGGCCTGCTGGCCCCTGAAGCCCTTGTGATCCTGCTGCTCCCTGGATACCTTGTGGTCCCGCTGGTCCTTGAGCTCCTGTCGGTCCAATTGGCCCTTGAATACCCTGAATGCCCTGTGCTCCCGCTATCGTAATGTCGAGGTGTGCGGCATGACTGGTCTGGTCGTTCTCTTTGCTGTCGAAGAGAACATTGGCAGAGGACGAGCTGAGGGACAGTCCATGATTGCTGCTGGAAGTTGTTATCCAGTTTTGTACCGCGGTCGTTACATCCACGCTGACATACTGTTCTCTATCCGAGGCGGAAACCGAAAACGATCCTATCGCGGATCCCACAGAGGGAAGACTAGTGACAGAAGATTCAGCCCAAGCACTATTTACTTGAGCGACATTCACTGTTCCTGGTGTGTAAACACGATTGATATAAACAGTCAGCGTAGCTCGCGAGATCTGGCCTGCGGTGATACCGGAAGGCAGTGTGCCTGCGAGATCGAATTGCAGAAGTGCGGTGTTGCCGCCTCCGACATACAAATTCGAGAGTGCGCCATAGTTACCACCTAAGGAGCTGACGTGGGTATCCCCTACCAGCCGTGCTTCGGTTGCGTGGACGAAACGATTACCTGCGATCACCACGAGGCACAAAATAATCAAACGAATAACAGCAGAGCGCTTCAAGGGGGACTCCTGTCTTTATCTTGCCTGTTATGCGTACGCGCGAGCGCTGCGTAAGTCTTGTCAAAGCAGAACGTTGATACCTATCTGGTTATACGATAGGTTCAATTTCGGGGTCTGGATGTCTCCAGCAATGAAACCGTACAAATATATCGTTGCCATGTCAAAATAAATCTTGCTGGTTATCTATAGTTATGTCCTGAAATGTCCTGAAATAGGAGATCAAAGGAATTTTTGAAACAGAAGCAGATCTTTTTCTGTTGTACCTCTCTATGGAGCGAGTGACGGCCGTACATAAACCTTCTACGAGCTTTACTCTTCAGGATTTCCACCTAGGCCTTGATCGCCTCAAATAGCACACCCTGATTGAGTTAACGATATTTTGGGACGATCTCCTGTGTGCCGGGAAAATTTATTCTTTGATTCTCTTATATTCTTGCAAAGAAAAGAGAATTTATAGCAATATCCGCTTCATTCGGATGCGTTTTTGTCTGCAGAGGGGAAACGGCCGCTCGTGAAAGGAAGAGCTTTACCGATTGTTATTTCCTTTGTTTTGAATAAACGCTATAGAGTCTCGGTTTGCGGTTAGGTGCATTTACGTCATCGTGCAAAGGACACGGTCGAAAACCACCGCACGGTCTAGATCTCGTATTGCTTGCGAAAGACAAATGTGCGCTGCACCGAGAAGCTAACCAGAGACAAGAGTGTTTTCCACAATGATCTTCGCTGCATACATATTCCAATGGAGTCCATTGTTCAGTAGTCGGATACTGCCGAAAGAGAGTAATCCCATCGCTACCACCAGTGCGTAATACCGCCATAACGACTTCGGAATGGATACATCGGAGTGGTAGATGATGGCGGCGATGTCACTCTGCTGATCCACAAGGGATACGAGTTGGAAGATGGAGACAACTGGGTGAACACTCCTTCTACCAGCCACGAAGAGCAGGTTATTAAGGATCTCCTCAAGAAGGTTCACAAGGAAGATCCGAAGCGCTGGCACAACATTGTGAAGGAATGGCGTGGCGTTTCGGAAGAGACCACGACCGGTGTCCACCGCCTCTATAAGATGAAGGAACAGGGTAAGCTTCTAGTACCCGCCATCAACGTAAACGATTCTGTTACAAAATCGAAGTTCGATAATCTCTATGGATGCCGTGAGTCGCTGGCCGATGGTGTTAAATTGACGACACTAAGTCCAAAGCAGGCTGATTATCTTGGTGTAGCGGTGGAAGGTCCATATAAGGCCGACCACTATCGTTACTAAGAGCGAGTCAGGAATCGAAAAGAAAGCCTCGCCGTATGCAATCCATGCGGTGAGGCTTTTCTTCTAGTAAGGGAAACAGGAAAACGTGGTAAATAATGGCCCAGTTTGTCCCGGAGTGCTAGATGCTTGAAACGTCACCATGGTGTTTGCATTGATCAAGGTGCTTGAAGTACCCGAAGCTGTACAGGATGTAGGAGAGCTTGTAGAACTCGATGTAAGGCTACAAGAGAGAATCGTCGTGCTAGCTGAATAGCTAGTGCCCCCGCTGAAAGTAACAGACTTCAGACTGTATGTGATTGAGGCACTGTCTCCCGTGGCGGAGTATATGCTGAAGCTGGGAATGCAGGTTGTGGGAATAATAGCTATCAACTGCGCGTTGTTCAGCGCGCTGTTGACGTAGCTCAGGGTTGGGCTGAAGTATAAGGTAGATCCCGAAGCTGCTTGATGTGATGTGATTGTAAAAGGAACTCCCGTCGGATTGCTGCCCGTTCCTAGGATGACTCCAGTCCAATATGTTTCAGAACCTGCCGCTCCAGGAACGTTATTCGTGTTGTTATCCTGCAGAGACAAGAAAATTGCACTCCCGTAGGTCACCAACGCTCCTTTCATATAGGTCGTCGAGGAAGACCAGGCGGAAGCCAATCCGTTACCATTGGCGCCGGTCGCGCCTGTAGCTCCGGTGGCACCTGTAGATCCAGGCGATCCGGGGCTTCCTGGGGAGCCGGTAGCACCTGTAACTCCCGTTGCACCCTTCAGGGCGAGTACGGCCCAATTCGTTCCGGGATCTGTCGAGGGATCTATGCCTAATAAGGCATTTTGTAAAGCTATGTAAGTTGTTCCGTTTAGCGTCACCGCATCACGAGTGTTGTAGGTGGTCCCACTGCTATATGTACCCTGATATGTGAGCCCCGTCGCCCCAGCGGCTCCAGTTGTCCCAGCCGCGCCCTGTATACCCTGGGAGCCGGTAGCACCCGTAGGACCTGCAAGACCTTGAATGCCCTGGAGACCTTGCGGACCGGTAGGTCCAGTTGGTCCAGTAGCGCCAGCCTGAGCGAGCAACGACCAAACCGTGCCATCGGTACCTGGAGTCACGTTGAAATTGCCGGTTAGGGCGATCCAGCTGGAGCCGTTAAGCGAGACTCCATCGCCAATGCTATAGGCCACAGAGCTGCTCCAGGGTCCCTGGAAGGTGAGTCCGGTGGCTCCAGTGGCACCGGTGGTCCCTGTAGCGCCGGTAGCACCCGTAGCACCCTGGATACCTTGTGCTCCGGTCACCCCTATTGCACCCTGAACACCCTGAATTCCCTGCGCACCGGTAGGCCCTGTAACTCCTGCAGCGCCGGTAGCACCTGTTGCCCCAGCTTGTGCCAGCAATGCCCAAACTGTGCCGTCGGAACCTGGAGTCACGTTGAAATTATTCGTCAAGGCGATCCAACTGGAACCGTTGAGCGAGACTCCATCGCCAATGCTATAGGCGGTAGTACTGCTCCATGGTCCCTGGAAGGAAACTGGCGGGCCAGTAGCGCCTGCGGCACCAGCAGGTCCTACTGGACCTGTGGGGCCTACGGTTCCTTGCGGTCCCTGTGGCCCGGTGGGTCCGGTAGGACCTTGAATTCCTTGAGGACCAGTGGCATTTAGCGTGATGTCGAGATGTGCGACATGGCTGGTTTGATCGTTTTCCTTGCTATCAAAGAGAACATTAGCCGAGCTACTGCTGAGAGCTAATCCAAAATTGCTACTGGGAGTTGTAACCCAGCTCTGGACCAGAGAGGTGACATTGATGCTGACATATTGCTCTCTTTGAGCGGAAACCGAAAAGCTTGTAACAGAAGAACCCAAGGCGGGAAGACTGGAAATAGAAGTCTCATCCCACGAGGAATTGATTGGTATCACGCTAACCGAACCCGGGGCATATACCCTGTTGACGAAAAGGGTAAGAGTAGCGCGAGAGATCTGACTGGAGGTCGTCCCGGATGGCAGAGTATCAAGCTCAAAGCGAAGGAGAGCTGTGTTTCCTCCCCCCACATACAGATTTGAGAGAGAGCCGAAGTTTGCCGAGAGGCTAGAGTTAACATGCGCGTCTGCTACCAATCTCGCTTCGGTTGCATGCGCCAAGGGATTCCCTGCGACAACTACCAAGTACAGAACCGTCAGACAACCTCGAAGAAGATATTTCAAAGGAAACTCCCATGTTCTACAACGAAACCTGAAATGCTCTATCTTTTCGGGGAAGTCAAAGCGCTTACCCGGAGACACACAAGAACCACAAGAGCTCTTTGCCGTCCATCTGTCACCGCTTTGAAACCCGCCGCCTAACTGTTCTCGGGCTGTCGTGTGTGATTGGCGTCACTATATTATCCGAATTTGTCGGACCTCCTAGACTTTTTCGTCGAAGGTACTCGAAAAAGATCTCGAATTTGGCAAGGGTTTTCCTAAATGGGATAAATCTGCTGGGGGATTTTTCTCTGGAGATATGAGTGCTACCAGGGTAGCGCAGTAACCTTTTACGGGAGATCCTGAAGGCAAAGATGCTTAGAGCATTCTGGAGTTTTTATTTCTTCTTGTAGGAGAGCTTTGTTGCCGATCAATAAATCGAGATTTCCTGGTGTTTCCGGAAGACAAAGGTCCGCTGCACCGAGAAGCTGACAAAGGATAGGAGTGTCTCTACGAGAATCTTTGCTGCATACATATTCCAATGTAGTCCTCCAGTCAATGTTCTGATGCTTCCATAGGAGAGCAGTCCAATAGCTATAACCAGGGCATAGTAACGCCATAGCGATGCCGGAATAGATACCTCGGAATGGAAGACGAATTGTCGATTTAACAAGAAGTTAGCCAGCGAACTTAGCCTTCCTGTGATGAAAGAAAAAGGGAGGTCTTTGGTAACGGCGAATGCCATGCTGAAGACAGCCAGATCGATTCCTGCAGCGATGAGAGACGATGTGTAGAAGCGCAGTAAAACAAAATAGATCCGCATCGAATCTCGAACGGGATCGAAATGAGAAGACCTGTTTTGTTCGATATAAACGGTTTCTATAGGGATTTCAATCGGTGCTAGTCCACGCCGGCACAGATGTGCCAGTACATTCATCTCGTATTCGTAACGTTCTCCGCTCAGGGCCAACAATCCGGAAATCAGTTGTCGAGGAAAACCCCGAAGCCCACTCTGAGTGTCGCTGACGTTATGTCCTGAGAAGACTCGAAAAACATAGCGCGTAACCGTATTGCCGAAGCGGCTGCGCAGTGGAACTTTGCCATCGAAGCTTCGCGTACCTAGCACAAATTGTTCGGATCTCTGGAGGACTTGAGCAACATGCAGGATGTCTTCTACTGTGTGTTGCCCATCGGCATCGGCAGTGACTATGCCGCGAATCTCCGGAAGTTCTGTCAGGACGAAGTTAAGTCCATTCTTGAGTGCGCGTCCCTTCCCCATATTGACGGCGTGCCGCCGCACACAAACAGCGGGAAGCACTTCCAACATGTGAAAGATGTGTTCAAACTCTGGTCCGCTGCCATCGTCGACGACAATGATCGAAGAGATTCCAGCTTCGGCGAGAGCCTTCACTAACGAGACAAGCCGGTCTCCTGGCCGCCAGGCAGGAATGAGTACGGCGATATTGTGGCAAGAGGTTTCCAACATGTTCTTCTCAACGAGCCACTGCGCAGAAAAAGCCTATCAGTAAAGAAGGCATCGAAAAAGCGATGACTGATGAAGTGAGGACTCAAAGCCAGTGATTATAAAAGCCAAACGAGCCACAGGCCGCGCAAGTAGCGGATCTTCCGCCGGGACCATAATATTGATGACATGGAACCGAAGCTCATTACAGACCCGGAACTTCTCGATATCTTGCAGGAACTTGCCAGCCTTGAGCCGCTTTTTCATCGCCCGGAATTGGGGCAAACTCGATTTGACCTCGAAAAGATGGTGGTCGATGACTTTTGGGAAGTAGGGGCCTCGGGACGACGCTATTCGAAGAACTTTGTTCTCGATGTACTGGAAAAACGCCTTACAGACCAGAAGCCCGATTACTGGCAAACAAGCGATTTCTATTGCCGAAGGCTATCATCCGATGTCTATTTGCTTACCTATTCGCTGATTCAAAACAACGCACGCAAAACTCTTCGCTCAAGCATATGGCAGCGTACCGCGGCAAGTTGGAAGTGTATTTACCATCAGGGGACAGTTGTACAAATGAGCTAGCTTTCCTGTAGCAATGAAGTAACTGAGCCGGTGACGAAATTATCCATCCACACGCCACTCCGGCATCATCAATTCATCTCCGGAAAATTAATGCAGAAGTGCGGAAAATGTTCTATTACATAGAGAAATGGCAGAACAAACGGAGACCTTTTACGACGACCTAGCTGAGTTCTATCACCTGCTCTTCGACGATTGGGGCCGGAGCATAGCCAGACAGGCAAGTATTTTGGGACCGCTTATCGAGCGCTATACGGGGAAGGCAACGCCTCAAGTGCTCGACTGTGCCTGCGGAATCGGTACGCAGTCTCTTGGCCTGGCACAGAGAGGCCATTCCGTCGTGGCTTCCGATCTGAGCTGCCGGGCCGTAGAACGTGCCCGGCGGGAAGCTGAGCAACGCAATCTCCATATCCCGTTCTACTGCACAGATATGCGCGATCTGGACGCAATTACTGAGGCCGGTTTCGATGCGGTTCTTGCGGCTGACAATGCTCTGCCCCATCTGCTTTCACAACGGGATTTGGAACGAGCATTGGGGCAGATCTTTGAAAAGCTAAGGCCCTCGGGCATTCTGGTTACTACCCTTCGTGACTACGACAGCCTCATCTCCAACCGCCCTTCTTCTCAACCGCCAGCGTTTTATGGGCAAGAACTCAACCAGCGCATCCTTCACCAGGTATGGAAGTGGAGAGGCAGCGAATACGACATGCATCTCTATATAACGCTCAAGACGGATAGCGGCTGGGAGGTGAAGCACTTCACCGCCGTTTATCGTGCTCTTTTGAGCAACGACTTGAATCAGGCGCTGCAAACAGCTGGTTTTACCCAGATTGCCTGGCTCGATACCCGGGATACCTCTTTTTACCAGCCAGTCGTAATTGCCAGAAAGCAAGAGAAATAGCTCTCCGGCAGAGTGTCAAAAAGTTCGCAGGATTGTGCCCCAGGGTGCGAAGAGAATTTCGCTCACTCACGCAAGAAAACAGGGGTATGCTTCTATCCGAGAGGGCCTCGCTATGGCTCGAACCGGCAAATTTCTAATCGCAATCCTTGTCAGCTCCGTGCTGTTCTATCTAGCGGCAATCTGGGCTCGCTGGGAGCTGAATACAATCGGCAACGGATCACGTTATATAACGATTGGTGTCTTTGTCGCGATTGCACTGCTTTGTGCAATGGGTGGTGCGTTTTCCGGCTCTATCCATCGCGTTCGTAGGGTCCAGTCGCGCAGATTGCATCGCCATCTTCCGATTTAAAGCATTTCCCGAAATACTGTGAACTTTCCAAGTAGGGTGAAGAGCGGCTTTCTTTGGCGGAAAGCCGCGCCACCTTCTATTGCTTAGGTCTACTTCTTTTCGGGAAATGCTCTAGCTTTGTCGACTCTATGCCGGGTCTTCAACGGCACGGCATAGTGCTGCTCTGGCAAGCAATCTAGTGGAATCAAGTGTGGGTAGCGGCGAGTTATCGTTGTTCATAATCAGCGGAATTTCGGTGCAACCAAGTACGACAGCATCGCAGCCCTCTGCCTTCATCCTTTCGATGACCTGCTGAAAGTAGAAGACGGATTCCGGTTTGAAGATACCGTAGACCAACTCGTCCATGATGATGCGGTTGATCTCTTTACGTTGTGCTGCTTCCGGCCGTAAATAAGCCAAGCCACGAGCGCTAAGCTTTTCGGGATAGACTTCGCTTTCAACCAGCCATTGAGTTCCCGTCAATCCCAGGCGATGATAACCGCGTGCGGTGGCCTCCGCTGCAACCGCCTCGACGATGTGTAACCACGGCAGCGGGGATTTTGCCTCCACATAAGCAAAGGCCTGATGGATGGTGTTATCCGGACAGATCAAAAAATCGGCGCCCATCCTGGCGAGCTTCTCTGCCGAAGACAGCATCAGCTCGCCTACTCTTTGCCAGTCACCGCAATAGATGGCCTCCATATATGCGGAAAGCGATGGCGTATGCATTGAGACCTCGGGATGCGCATGTGGTCCCATCCACTGCGACCCTTCCGCGCAGATCGTCCGATAGCAAAGAGCGGCTCCTTCAGCGGAGCAGCCAACGATACCAATGTGCTTCGTCATGCCGTGATCCTGCAAAGATGATTTTCCAAGATTCGTTTGCTGTTACCGGATGCCATGGAGATGAGTTCTTCCAAAGATCAGTGTCGCTATTCCGATAAGTACTAACAGAAGATAAACAATAGCGACGATACGGAAGGCAATCTTGATTCGGGGCCAGAAGAAGGCAGGGAGTTCATCCAGAAGTCGTTCACTCCAGTCGGTACTTAACTTTTCGAGAGAAATATGCTCGTGGTGTCTTGCCCAGCGGGTAGCAACGACCGTTACACGGACGTTGGCTATCAGCAGGATTGCTCCTGCAATCGTGAAGACACCGGGAGGGCTTCCTGCAATCCAGTTTGCCGCCGTGGTTAATACATATCCCGTCGCAAGCAGGCTCGCTACCAGAGGTTCATGGACACGGACTCCGATGGCTCCCAGAAAGAAGAAGGCGAAGGTCAACAAAGATGCCGCATATTGCCTTTCGAATCCCAGCGCAGTGCCTGCTACTGCAGCAACGATGGCACAGAGCAGATAGCCCTGCTCTCCGAGGGTTTCGGACTGGCCGGCCTGATTGCTCGGCCAAAGTAATCGCTGGAAGAAGTTGTCACGTTTCAGGGGGCGTTCGGACAGACCTGTATCTCCCATGGAGCATTTTGTATCAGATACAGCTCAGCAGCGAACAGAGAAAATACGCGTTACCGGCATCATTCCTACCGAAGAAGCTACCGTGCTGGAGGTTTTACCTCTAAAGTCATCGTTTTTTGTGGTTCTTGAGAGGTTTTCCTGGGATGACGGATAAGCCCGGCTGTTCCCGTCACCAATAAAAGCGTAAAGACACCGGCTACTCCAAGGAAGCCCCATTGTCCTTTGGGCCACACTCGGGCGGGTACTTTGTCGATCAGACGATTACTCAAGGTTTCTTCCATCCCCGATGGAAATGCGTCGGAAATCCCATGGTGTGCCCAGCGATTGGCAATCCAGGTTCCGCGTATATTTGCAATGAGCAGCACCGCAAATGCCAGATCGAGCAGGTCTGGAAGTTGCCCGGTCAGGAATCCATTAATTTCCATTAGCACGTAGGGGATAACCAGCAGAGCAGCGGCCATCCTGCTGTGTTCGCGAACTCCCATGCCTCCAAGTCCGAAGAAGGCCAATGACAGTAAGCCCTCAAACCAATGTCCTTGAAGGCTGAGCACGATGCAGGAACGCACGGCAACAATGGAGCAGACCCAGAAACCCTGCTGCCCCAGAGTGTCTACCTCTCCAGGGTGATCGCTTGGCCAAAAGAGCCGCTGAAAGAGGTTGTCTTCCTTGTAAGGTGTTCCCGACAACCCGAGATATCCCATGGCAGTCGTTGTACCAGAAGGTGACTAAAACTCATATAGAAATTCTCTATCAAGGTATCTTCCGCTCAGCTTCTGCTTGCCGGGGTGAGTGCTCCGTAGGCTTTCCCCGGACGGCGAACTCCAGGGTGTTTTCCATCCAGCGGCGCAAGACTCCGTCAGGCTCCTTCTCTTCGGCAGTTGCCTCTGCTGTCGTGGAGACTTGCCTTTCGAGTTCAGTCCGTTGTTTGTGGAGAGAGTCGAACGTCTGGCGTTCGGTACGGAGCAGTTGCTCCAGAACCTGAGCATTGGAGTCGGATTGCAGCTCTTTGAGCCGTAGTTCATAAAGCGCAAAATCTTCTGCCTTCAGATCCTGGCGATGAACGGCAAGTTGCCGCAGCGTATCCAGCATCTGTTGGTAGCGCTGGTTCAGATCGCAGAGATACTCACATACACGTACGTTCATCCAAGGCACCATTCATTTTTTTTTTACTACTGGTGGGGCGTCTTCCCTGTTCGCATACAAGCCCCGGAAGCCGTAGCGAAACAGGGAAAGCGGCCGATTTGAAGAAAAATAGTCCAGTACCTCCCCAGCTGGATGCCGTTTGAAGCCGCGTCTGCTAGAGACGCAACGTAAACGTCAGCCGAAATGGGAAGACGAATGTAGGCACACGTATCCTAGGAAACCGGTGCAAACATGGGCTGGGAGTGAGTTTTACAAGGATTCCGGGCTACGAAGAGGGCCCGAAGTTTACTGATTTGGGGATTGCTGTCGTGGAAGGGATTTGCATCCGGGACGTGTGGGATTTAAGTTGAAATGCAGCCATGGCTGTCTCCTTGTCGTTTCAAGGTGGATGGTTCGCGGTTAGGGGAGCAGGCGGTGTTCCAGCACCAATTGCTTCCCCGCTAAGGGGCACTGTACTTTCTTGATACACTCGGCGCCGTAACTACAGCGCAAAGCTCTGCTAACCAGACAATCGAAGCTTCTTTCAGGATTCCGAACAGCTGTTAAACAAAGCTCTGCCAGCAGCATAGGCATGATTGCGAGGGTTGTCAATGTATCTTGCCTTTCTACGGGCTATATAGAGCGCAGGCATCTATAAACCTGGTCATAATGACCGACATTACTATGGAGTACCATGGGAAGTCTGTCGGTGTCGAAGAAAAGACGAAGCTGTAATAGCTTCCTGGCAGGGATTCTGATGCTCAGGCGATGTTCTGGATATTCCGAAACACTCATTTATTGTTATTTAGTTTCCTGGTTCGATCTGAACTTCAGTTATCTTCAGCAGATTGCATTATCGGAATAAAATGCTGCGTAATACAAACGTTTAGGTCCTTGTTCGCATGATATCAACATTACGCACGATTTTACCTCCTGAGTCTTCGACGCTACCTCCGGGGATAACGATACTGACCACGGCTACTAAAGTTATTCCTTTTGTGCAGGATATTTTGCGCAATGCAGATAAGGACAAAAATGCGTTAGGATTTCTTCCTAAACAGGCCTATGAATCAGCGGCAAGATCTGGAAAGATATTTGTGGCAGCTGAACAGAAGAAAGGAAGCTTCAAATACTTAGGTCATCTGTATTTTGGACATTCTTTCCCCCATGTTCGTGTGCATCAGATATATGTGTCTCCGCGAGCGAGAAAAAGAGGATTAGCTAGATTCCTCATAGATGCTCTTATTCGGCACTCTGAAGCAAATGGAGATATGGACATCGTTGCAAAGGTAGCAGCTGATCTCAATACAAATTTATTCTGGCAAAGTATTGGTTTTGAGACTGTCCGCACCATTCCGGGTGGTACCACAAGAAACAGGATCATCAACGTCAGGCTCAAGAAACTCAATACTCCAACATTATTCGCGAGTGCTGACCCTGTAACAGAACCGGGAATTCCATTTTCAGAGAAGTTGCGTTCGACTCTTACCCCTGTCTTTGCTGTGGATTTGAACGTGTTCTTCGATGTGATTAAGCACCGGCCACGTGCGGAATACGGTGCCAAGATAATTAGTGCTGCCTTCGACAATCTGGTAAGGCTTGTGGTTGCCGAAGAGTTTATCTCCGAGCTTAGGCGGAATACCAGACCTAATATGTCTGATCCGATTCTTCAATTTGCTCTGGAAATGCCCATAATGAAGACACCACCTAAAGAAGCGATTGATGGGCTTCTAAAGCAACTAGCGAAAATTGTGTTTCCTGATCGAACAAAGCGGCAAGCCTTAACTACGCAAGACAATTCAGATCTTCTGCATCTTGCTACCGCCATCCACTATTCTGCGTCAGGATTCTTGACCGCAGAAGACGCTCTGGTTTCTGCATCAGAGATAATTGAAAGTAAATACAAAGTTAGAGTAGTCCATGTTAAAGATCTTGCCAGCCTCATAGAAGCTACACAACGTCGAATATCTTCAACGGAGGCACGGTTCGGTAGTAGCGATCTCAGTATTTCTGAACTCACGGATGATTTATTAGTGCAACTTCAAGATCTTGTGAAGAGACTCGAAAGTGCAGATAAGCTTCTATCTCGAATTGGAAGCTCTGGAGTGCGCAATTCTCATAGCAGGTCGATAGCAATATCAATATCAGGCCAATTGGTTTGTTCTGCTTTCTGGACCTGCAAAGATTCAATACACAATCAGTTTTCTGTAACATTGGTTGCAGACGAGGACCATCCTGCAATAGAGTCATCGCTAGATGCATTGTTGTTTCGCTTGTCTTGGGAAATGGTTGTGCAAGGGCCAGCTCTTATCCGGCTTGAAATTCCCCATGCGAATGTTATAGCTCAAGAACTTGCAATTTCGCAGGGGTATTCCCGTATAGAATCCTCTGCTGGAGGGATAGTATCCTTCTATCGCCTAGCCTTGGGCAAAGCCATTACTGCTGAAGAATGGTCTGCAACTCGAGATTGGATTCAAAAAATGACAGATAATGCATTCCCTCTTGGCCTGCCTAAATTTTCTGTAAAAGAGAGGGCGATCACTTTTGCTGACAGCCAAGGCCGTCAGAATATAACCTCGTTTGAGAATTTCGAAACAGCTCTATCCCCAGTCCTCCTTCTTGCGGAGCACAGGCCTGTAGCGATGGTTCCTATCAGGAGAAACTATGCAGATGAACTTTTGAACACCGAAAGGCAGCAGTCACTTCTTCCCAAGTATGCAGCATCGCTTTTTCGTGAAAGGGTCTATTATAGTGATCCTAAGAATTACGGAGTGTTGTCTGCCGGAAGCATAATTGTATTCTATGAATCCTCTCCTAATCACGGACGGTTGGCGGCAATAGCTGTCGCTAGAACGCTTGACACTGTTGTTGTTGCAAAAAAGCAGAATATGGGATCAAAGTGGATCTCACATGGAGCACTTCATCAGGTGGAAATCGAAAATCTCGGCACTAGAGACAAAATTGCAGCTACCATATTTGATAATGTACTCAAGCTGCGGCGTCCCGTTCCTTTAAAAACGCTTCGTAAAATTGGCTGCGTAGATAGAGCTAACCTCGTCAGCCCCAGAAGAATAAGCGTGGATCAGCTTGCCGCAATAGTTCGAGAAGGTGGAATAGGGTGATGTCCGATGCAGATATCGTAATTTCGGTTGAAGATAAGTATCTGTCGCTCATGTTGAGTGGCAAGAAAACTATTGAATTGCGCAGACGGGTTGTCAATGTTCCTAGTGGTAGCAGAGTTTGGATTTATTCGAAGGTGCCAAAGGCACATATTGGTGCATATGCATTGGTTGATGAAGTGATCGTAGGCACTCCTAAGGAAATCTGGCGCAAACACAAGAATGAAACTGGAATTACATTACAGGAATTCCAGGCATATTTTGAAGGGGCTACAACAGCGTGTGCCATTCGCATTCGAGATATTTCACCAGTTGAACCAGTGGTCAAACTGAGCTATCTCCGCTCTCATATAAAAGGATTTCATCCACCGCAGTTTTTCAAAAGATTGCATAAAGGGAGTCCTGCGTTTTCTCTCCTGCATGCTCACACAATATGAGCTTCTTCCGCATCGTTTATATACAATGATGGTCCTGCGCCACTATGTTTATTCTGATCTCAAGAAACAGATGGTGCGTGGTGCCTGAAACGACAAAGCTTTGGAGTCGAACTGCCATGTGGACGAAATGTTTTCACCAATAGGCGGTTTATGGGGGTAGTATGAGCATCAATTTTGAACGCAACAATCGGAGTGTTCCTATCTCTATGTGTTGGCATGATCAGGTTCATGCATATTTCAGTAGAACCATCGATTCTCTACTTCGGTACGCCGGTTGTCCTTCTCAGCACATGTAATGTGGATGGGACAACGAATGTAGCACCTATGTCCTCGGCATGGTGGCTGGGATGGAATTGTATGTTAGGACTGGGAGCGAAAGGCCATACAGCTCAAAACCTGCTCCGGGAAAAAGAGTGTGTTCTCAATCTGCCCTCTGTAGATCTGGTATCGAAGGTCAATCGTCTGGCGAAGCTTACTGGATCGGATCCCGTGCCTCCACATAAAGTGAGAATGGGATACCGCCATGAAAAAGATAAGCTCAGGGTTGCACAGCTGACTGAATGTGATTCGGAGCTAGTAAAAGCAAAGCGCATTTGCGAATGTCCTGTGCAGTTGGAGGCAGTGCTGGAGACAGTGCATCCCTTTGGCCATCGTCCAGACAAGGACCCAGGCGCCCTGGCCTTCGAAATGCGTATCGTCAAGGCTCATGCTAGCGAGACCATCCTTATGGACGGAGTCGAGAATCATATTGATCCCGACAAATGGCGGCCTCTCCTCATGAGCTTTTGCCACTTCTATGGCCTGGGTGACAGGGTTCATCCTTCGACTCTGGCAGAAATTCCGGAAGAAATGTATCGTCCTGTTGCCCATATGCAGCGGTAAGACAGCTACACAAAAAAGAGCTCCCGGCGCCGTTGATCCCTCTCCAGTACAACTGCGCCGAGAGCGTGTCAATAAAAGTGTGGTGTCCTAGCTCAATCTCTGTAAGTAACGGAACCGAAAGAAGGGCTTCGTTTCAAGCTGTGCCGTCCAGAACGATACAGACTGCATAACATGAACCCGCTGGAGTTACTCTAGGCCCGCTGTAAAGCAGATTGAAGCCCTCGTTCACTCCCTCTGACGTAGAGCCTTTGGTTCCTGGTATCGGGCCGTTCCTCTTGGATCTGAAACTGCCGAATGATGCCGTCGAGATCTCCGGCCAAGCCAGACAGGCTCTTGCAAGCATCTGCCGTCTCTTCCGATGCGTGAGAGTTTTCGGTTGCCAGCCGTGATATCAGTATTGCCGATTCGCTGATTTCTCCGGAGGCAGAGGTCTGTTCTGTCGCGGCTGTAGCAATCAAATGGATCATGTGTTCTACATCGGTTGCCGACTTGATAATTGCTTCCAGGCTCTTGCGTGCGCGGTTTGTTTCTTTTATACCGCTGGTAACTTCGGCTTGCCCCGCATCCATCAGACCCAAGGTCTGCTGTGTTTCTTCTTGGATATTGCGGATGGTGGCGGCGATCTCTTCCGTAGCACTCTTGGTGCGTTCGGCCAAACGCCGGACCTCGTTTGCAACAACGGCGAATCCACGTCCGTGCTCTCCGGCGCGCGCCGATTCAATAGCTGCATTTAGGGCCAGCAGATTTGTCTGTTCACTGATCTCTTGAATTACGGTGACTACCTTACCAATCTCCTCCGAGCGTAGTGCCAGAGATCTCATCTTGTCTGAGGCCGAAGAGGTTGCATTGGCGATTCGCTCCATGGTTGCTGCCGCCGATTGCATTACGCTTCCTCCGTCGCTTGCGGTCTGGGCGGACTGCCGACTTGCTACTAATGCGTGTTCCGTATTGTTACTAATTTCGCCAATGGTTGCAGTCATCTGCTGCGCAGCCGCGGCGATCTGATTGGTTTTGTCCGATTGCGCCTGCGCGTTGCCGCTTGTATGTTCGGCGCGGCTGCTCAACTCAGTAGCAGCGGTTGAGAGTGTATTCGAACCCTGCGACATTGATTCAAGAACGGATCGCATCGATTGGATGCTTGTATTGAGTGCCATCGATAAACGTCCAATTTCATCAATACCCTGCACCGGCACCGTAATGGTCAGGTCCTTTTCTGCAACGCGCTCCAGCGCGAGAGTAGCCCTTTGAATCGGAGGAACCAGGAGTTTTGTAAGCATCCAGCCAACCAAAGCAGAAAGAGCGGTTGCGAGAACCACGATCAATGTGGAGGAGATACGCATCAGCTGTCCGATGTGCATCGCACTGTTTCCAGAAGTGACACCTGCCTTAAAGTTGAATTCGACATTTGCTTCCAGCTTATTGATGGCCTCTGTACATGGAGCGAGGGTATCGTCGCTCATGATTCTGTTCTTCGCTTCGTCCTGTTGGCCATGATTGTATTGGCTGAGGATCTGATCGCTCAAAACCAAATACTGAGAAAAGCTTCGAGTGAAAGCCTGATAAAGGCTTCTTTCTTCCTCCGAAGATATGTAGGGTTCATATTCCTTTGCTGCGGTTTGGTAACCAGTAAGCGCTGAGCTCCTCTTCTGCAAATATTCACTGCGGCAAGAATCTGTCGGGCATAGATAAAAACCTAAATCAGAGCGGCGATACATATTCAGCTGTTTCTGAACCGCAACCAGGGTTCGCAGTGTGGGGAGGGCATTACCTGCGAGCTCGCTCGTATTTGCATTGATTCGAGAGATCCCGGCAAGCGAGAACAGTCCCTGTAGCAAGCTCAATAAACATACGATTCCGAAGGCAACGAGAAACTTGCGTGCAATTGGCAGATTGCGAAAGAAAACCATTTTGATAATCCTCTTCTTCTCCGTAGGGCTATCCATACATGCCCTGCTCAATTTCGACCATTACGGAGCCATTGCAAGACGCAAATCTCCTGACAAGTTCTGTTCACGTAAGGGTGCGATCAGGCTCCCCTACCAGTCAGAACTCCGGTCGTTACTTTCGATAGCTCCTATGGTTCAGGCGGAAGAAACATCACAATCAACCTTTGCAACAGCTACCGATACACATTCAGATGTCTTGTGTGTTTTCAGACATTACATCAATGAAATTTCTATGTATAGGAAAATGTGATAGGCATCACGAAAATTCCCGAAATGGTTTCCCATTGTTTTCTGCAACTTACCTATAAGTTGCAAGTGATATTCCCCGTTGGTTACCTCGCTGACGGAAGAGGAGTACTCTGCTGGCTGGAGCATTCCCTGCATAGGTATAGACTTGCCAACGACAGAGAGGAGCAGCTTTCTTTGGCGGAAAGCTGCATATGCTTCTGTGTCCAGGTCTACATGTTTGCGGGAAAAGTTCTAAGCTGCCAAGAACCTATGCCAAGCTTCAGGAAGGATAGCCAGGGGTCATGTTCTTCGAACTGCTGTTCTTTGCCTTGCTCTTTGCTTCGTGTATTGTGCTGATCAGTGTACTGATTGCTTTTTGCCAAGGCCGTAGGACAGCTGCGGTTGGTTTACTGAAAAGACAGGTAATAGCGACAGCCACTTATCTCGGAATTGTGGCAGCGGTTTCGGTGTTAACTCCACAACGAGTTCTTCAACGGGACGAGCCCCTCTGCTTTGACGAGATGTGCTTCCTGGTGGACGGCGTCCAAACCGCGCAGCAGTTGGGGCCGGAAACACATCCACTAATTGCGAAGGGCAAGTTCTATGTGATTACCGTTCGGGTCAGCAACCGCTCCCTTGGCCGTACGGAGAGTGAAGGTGGAATCCATGCACTCCTTTGGGATTCCAGGCATTCCTATCCTGTTTCTGAGGCAGCACAGCAGGCCTATAAGGCTGTACATGGAACGACAGGCAGGCTCGACAGTCGCCTACAGTCTGGGGAAATGATTGAGAGCGTGCAGATCTTCGATGGTCCCTCGTCTCCGCCTCTGCTGGGGCTGATTCTCAGTCATGGCTTTACTCCAGGATACTTTGTCATCGGAGAGTGCCCGCTCTTCCAAAAACCGACAATCATTCAGATACAGCCTTAGCCTGGGCACACGAATTTCGAGCAAGAAGATATACGGATATTCTGCTATCGGTATCCGCCAGATGCTCTAGGCGTCTGAAGTATTAGTACCGCTATTGATGTGGAAGCTCCGTTGTCGCCCAAATTTGTTCCTATCGCATTTCGTCCAAGGGAAGATGAATTATAACCAGGAGTCCTTGCGGTTTGGCATTCTCAGCGTGAATGCTGCCGTGATGGAGACGGATTACCCGGTCGGCAATCGCCAATCCCAGCCCTGTGCCACCGGATTGGCGGTCGCGTGCAGGTGCTACTCGATAGAACGGCTGAAAGATATTCGTAAGTTCCGATTCCGGAACTCCCGGGCCATAATCGCGAATTGCAAGGCGAACAAAAGGACGGCTGTCGATGTTGATCGTGTTCAACTCTATCTCGATAGCGGTATCGGCAGCTGTATAGCGGATTGCGTTACGAACAACGTTTTCGATTGCACTGTGTAGAAGCTCTTCGTTAGCGCTTAGCTGGTATTGCGTTTCTTCTTCCGATAGACCTTGAACCTGAATTCTGCAATCGCGGCTTTTTGCTTCAAACACTGCATTCCGCAAAACAAGCTTGACCAACTTATTAAGGCTGGCATCGGTCATCTCAATTGGCGCGGAAAGAGTATCGAGCCGGGCTATTGTGAGCAGGCGCTCAATCATATCGCCCAAACGATTCAAATCCTGCTCCATATGCTCGAAGGCCGGATCGTCGTCGCTTCTCTGCCGAACCAGATCGAGTGCGACGATTAATCGTGCCAGCGGAGAACGCAATTCGTGGGAGATGTCGTAGAGCAATTGCCGTTGCTTTGTAACCAGCGCCTCAATCTGACCTGCCATGCTGTTGAAGTCTGAAACCAGGTAGCCCAGTTCATCTCGTCTGCGCTCCATTTTCTCTGCGGCCCGGCTGCTCAAGTCTCCGGCTGCGAGCTTTTGTGCTGCTTCTCGAAGCCGAAGAATAGGTGCCGTGAGATAGAGAGTCAGGAGATAGCAAATCAATCCGGAGACCAGGAGCGCAACGCCGATCCGCAGCATCTTTGTTGCGGGACCTACATCGATGGCTTCTCTTGGTCCATATGGCAACTCCGTAGCGTAAATATACGAACGGCCACTGTTGCTGTGCAGCTTGATGGCCATACGGACACGTCCGTTCCGCATGCGGGCATGAGCTCCATCGCTGGTATGGATGCCGGAGAGCAGATCGGTGAAGGAGTCGCAATGGTCACCCGCTATTCGACTTCCGTATTCGTCAAAGAGGCAGGCATTGAGGCCTGTCTCACTTTTAATTTTCTGAAGATATGTAGCGAGTGCTGAAACTCCTCCACGTTCGTTTCCTTCCATGGCCATGATGCCGGAGAAGCGTCCGCTCTCGGCAACCATCTGATGCCAGCGTTTTGAAGCCGACTGTCTCTCTGAGAAGGCGAAGGTCAGGACCAACGCAATGCCCATAGCGATAACCGTCAGCCAGAACCAGAGAAAGATCTTGAGGAAGAGTCTACGTATGGTGATTGTCACTTTGCTTCCGAGCGCAGAACGAAGAGATATCCGCTACCTCTTATTGCCTTAATGCGCTCTCCTTCCTGCACCGAAGCAAGCTTCTTGCGCAAATTACTAACGTGGACATCGATCACGCGATCGAAGGGGCCAAGCTTGCGGCCCAGTACCGTTTCGGTCAGATAGTCACGGGTGAGGACCTGTCCGGCATCCCGTACGAGGGTTTCCAGTAATGTGAATTCGACACTGGTCAAATCGAGCCTTATTTCATTCAGCCATGCTTCTCTGGCTGCAGGGTCGAGATGGATATCTCCAGCGCTCATAGGCTCTTTCGCCGATACCGCGCCTGACGTGCGGCGAAGAATGGCACGTACACGGGCGACAAGCTCCCTGGGATTGAAGGGTTTCGAAAGATAATCGTCTGCGCCTATTTCGAGGCCAAGAATGCGTTCCACATCTTCTCCCCGGGCCGTGAGGATGAGAACAGGAATTGGCGATTGAGCACGCAAGCGGCGAAGCACATCGAGCCCTCCCATGCGTGGCAACATTAGATCCAGGATCACCAGAGCATGCTCTCTGCTGAGCGCGCGTTCCAAGCCTGAAGCGCCGTCGTGAGCTGCTTCTATGCTGAAGCCTTCGGCCGATAAACGCTCGGCCAAAAGTTTGCAGAGGTCGACATCGTCATCGACGATCAGAAGCCGTTCCATTCCCTTCTCAAATCCCATCGTTCTGATACTAGAGCCGGAGCAACAGAAAGAGGCAATCTTTACAAAACTTTATAAGGCTTAACCGATCTTTATCGCACTGCTGTCTTTCGGATGCTGGAATTCCTCTAGAGCGTTTTCAAAAGGAACTCAGATGCAAAAGACATATCGGATTTGGACAGTAGCAGCGGCAACAATTCTTGCATTAGGCCTGGTCATTGCATATGCCGATGACTCTATGCACCATGGATGGCGCCATCACCGAGGACCATTGGGCTTTATTTCTCACGAGCTAAATCTGAGCAAGGATCAAAAGGCTCAGATTAAGACGATCTGGCAAGGAGAAAAACCGACCGTAACCGCCCTCCTTCGTGAACTGGCCAGCGAGAACAAGGAGATGAACTCCACTACCGCGCAGGGATTCGATGCTGGCAGGGTTCAACCTATAGCCGACCGCCAGGCTACAACTCTTGCAAAGCTGCTGGTAGAAAAGGAAAAGCTGAGATCACAGATATATGCCAACGTTTTGGATGCCGGGCAACGCAGCAAGGCGGATAGGTTACAGGAGCGTTGGTCTTCGCATCTCGACCGAATGGCCAGCAGATTGGAAGAAGGCGACGCACACAGTAACTAGTCGAAAGCGAGAGGGGAGCACCATGATCCTGTATGCGTACGTCCTGTGGTGGCACGTTCTATCGCTGGTCCTCTTACTGTCCGGGCTTTTACGACGAACGAAAACAGACTTGTAAGGTAGTGTTTGTGTTAGCCAGGAAAGCTGTACTTACCCCCGCTTGTCTGGCGCAAACGGCAGATATGCTCAGCCTTCTAAAGCATTTCCCGAAATACTATGAACTTTCCAAGTAGGGTGAAGAGCGGCTTTCTTTGGCGGAAAGCCGCGCCAACTTCTATTGTTTCGGGCTACATCTTTTCGGGAAATGCTTCTAGCAGCTCCGAATCGTATTTCTCGAAAAGTGCGTGGAGCCGCTCGGGGCTGCGGTCTTGAGTTTCATGTATTTCCTGGATCAGGTGGTATGTATTGGGAGCCATGAACAACAGATACCGCACAGGACCAGGTCCGGGATTCCAGAAGGTATGCGGCATTCCCTTCGGTGCGAGGACGGCTGATCCAGCCTGAGCTTCCACTTCGCTCTCTCCGATTTGAACGCACAGCGTGCCATCCAGGACATACCAGATCTCGTCCTCGTTGCGATGAAGATGCAATGGAGTTATCAGACGCCGCTCGTCGGTGGAACCGCCAGGATCTTGCCACTCAGCAGCTACGAAGCCATCCGTCGAACCGATCGTGCTTCCAAGAAGCGGTGATACAAGTATCGGTGAAGTCATAGCAAAATGCCTTCGCTGACAGCTCTGCTGTCGGAGGTTATCCTAGCACTCCAACCTCGGTGGATTCTCCCCAAGATGTACCCGCAAAGGTTCCGAACAAATCTGGATGATCAGGCAACGCCGCCGTGCAAAGCACTAACCCTTGGTAAGGCATGGCGGCTGAGCTACAACGCCGATCCTTCTTGTTCGGGCACAAGTTTCATCCGTTCAACTCAATTAGACCTGCGAAATTCTTTGAACGACTTTAGCTCTTCAGCCGCGGAAAGGCCGTTATGCGAAGCTTCGCTGCACCGTAAGGAATCAACGTGACTTCCTCCTCCGGCTGATCGCTTGTGAGCGGGCTTTGTGGAACAGGATTGGCAACTCCATCTTCCGCCAACCATGTCGGAATCTTGCGTCCCTTTACATGCAGCTTTATGGGCGCACTCTTTGCACTGAAGGGGCAGTTTCCTATCTCAGCTTCCGATTCTGTAATGCTTTGCGCCGGTGCCGCAGTGTCGATGGCCAGGGCATAATTCCATTGAGTCGATGGATAGATCTGCCAGTCCGCAGTCATCCCACGGTCTCGCAGTTTTAACCAGCTCTCGCCTATTCCATAGGAGAAGACCAGCGGACCTCGCTCGATAGAAACAGAGTCACGGAAGCCTTGTATTACTCGGGGATGCATCGGAAATTCGATGGTGACCCGATCTCCAGGATTCCAGCTTTTTTCAATACGCGCAAAAGCTCCTGGCTTCGGCGTTGGCTGTTCTTTTCCATTCACCTGAATGGAGGTTCCTTCCGCCCAGGCAGGAATTCGTAACAGCAACGGAAATGATTTCGACGATGCGGGATTGATTGTCATGTGTACGGAGCCGCGGAAGGGATAATTAGTCTCTTCGATTACCTGCACCTGTGTATTGCCGATGACGGTATGCAGCTCACAAGGCCCGTATGCGGTTGCTGCTATTCCGTCATCCTGGGAAAGCATGAACAGGCTGGCAACATACTTTGGCCAGCCTTGGTGGAAGTTTGCGGTACAGCAGCCAAAGTTTGGTTCCAGGCCGAAAAGGTTCGATTCAGGGCCATCGGTTGTCCAAGGCTTGCTGTGTAAGCTGCATTCGACCTGATTGGGTTCCTGGTTGTACTGATGAGCCCACATATCGTCGGTAAATGTGCCGGGCAATGCATTGAAGGCAAGCTTCTCCAAACGGTCTCCGAGTGCGGGTTCCCCAAGAATTGCCAATGACTGCTCCAGCGAAAACATGTATTCGACTACCGTACACAGCTCCGAGCCCTGTGATGGATTGAGTCCTCCAAAATGCTCATCGCAAGAGAACATTCCATTCGGCATGCCGTGGTATTTGTCCAGTTCCGCAATCATCTGCAACACGGCTCTCCTATCGGACTCCGAGCCTGAGATGAGCGACCATACCGGCCCTGTCTTGATTGCCTGACCGTTATTTACCCCATGTGTTGAGAGCGCAGGGTCTTTGAGACCTCCATCGTGATCCAGCTGAATGCTCTCCGGTGTGACACGCAGCTTGTATTGAAAGTCGGCATACTGTGCAATCCAGTCGTGTCCTTGAGCGTGCAGCAGGCGAGCTAAATCCAATAGCTTTGGATTTCCTGTGCGGTTGTAAAGCCAGATTACCGATAATGCTTCATCTTGCCAGCGGAACTTGCCCCAGTCACGCAGTCCTCGCTTCGGCAGCTCATTAAGCTGATATTCGAAGTAGCGCTGCATTGCGGGAATCACCCGAGGGTCGCCTGTCACTTCGTGATACTGGGTAAGTACCTTGAGGATGACCATACGCGGCCACCAGTCGTCATTCGAGTGAGGTCCGAGCATTCCGTTCGGGGCCTGATTGTTTAATGTCCAGTCGAGAAACTTCTGAGCCTTGGCTTTCAGTCGTGCGTCATCGAGCAGATATGCAAGCGGAACCAGACCATCGAGAAAGTAAGGCCCTCGTTCCCAGGACTCTCCGGTACCACCGAGCCAGCCACTATTGGAACCGACATCGGCCCATGTTTCGTCCAGATGCCCTCCCAGCCCATTCGCTTGAATCTCCAATTGTTTGCGCAACCATCCTCGCGGGCGGATAGAACCGAGCGGCAAGGGATAGAAGGCGTTGGGTGCGAGAGGCGCACGGTTTTTCTGAGCAGGATGGGCAGCTGCTGGAGTTGCCGTGGCGTTGACTGCTGCGGAGAGAGTCTTTATCGGCAGAGAAGAGGCAAGGCCGGTATAACTAAGCTGCTTAAGAAAATCGCGCCGGCTGGAAGACGCTTGGAAATAGGATGACAAGACTAACTCCTGAAAGTGATTGACGACATCGTAATCAAGATCAGGGGATTCCGCATGCTTAAAGTTCTCGGGAGCCTGGGAAATATGAGCCTGTCTGGTGCTTTTCCGGCCTCAGAACCTTTGGGATAAGGCATACTGAGGCCGAAAAAGACAACGTTGTCGATCTTGGCACCTCCTCATGCGTTCTGAGGAGATTCAATGGCCGACCACTCTTCAGCGGATAGCTTGACAGCAGCAGCTCCGACATTTTCTTCGAGGTGTTGCACGCTGGAGGTCCCCGGAATCGGCAGCATTACCGGCGAGCGATGCAGCAACCAAGCCAAAGCGATCTGTGCGACGGTTGCACCGTGACGCTTTGCGGCCTTGTCCAGGACTCCTCCGGGTTGGGCCAGCTTTCCTGCAGCAACGGGGAACCAGGGAATAAAGCCTATTCCGTGCTTCTCGCAGTATTGCAAGGTATCTTCGTGTTTACGATCTCCGAGGTTGTAAAGGTTCTGCACCGTGACAACATCGACGATCTTACGTGCCTCTTCGATCTCATCCGGCTTTACCTCGCTAAGCCCGATGTGGCGAATCTTCCCTTCAGACTGCAGCTTCTTAAGTTCACCGAGGGATTCTTCCGCCGGAACTTTAGGATCGAGTCTATGGAGCTGATAAAGGTCGATTCGTTCAAGACGAAGCCTGCGAAGGCTCATTTCCACGCACTGACGCAGATATTCCGGACGACCTACCGGATACCATTGATTCGGTCCGGAGCGCGTTAATCCGCCCTTGGTGGCAATGACTAGATCTTTTGGATATGGCGCCAGAGTCTCTCCAATGATGCGCTCGCTTACCTCGGGACCGTAGCTGTCGGCTGTGTCTATGAAGTTCACTCCGAGTTCAAGCGCGCGACGAAGTACCTTCCTGGCTTCCTCGGGATTACGGGGTTCACCCCATATTCCTTCTCCGGTGATGCGCATTGCACCAAAACCGAGGCGATTAATCTTGAGATCGCCACCGATCGTAAAGCTTCCACTTGCTTGTACCGCCAAATTCGTTGTAGTCGCCATGCATGTTTAGACTTCAGACGCTCTGGTGAGGATGTAGGAATTCTTTAGATCAGGGATGCGATTGGCGGAAACCGTATGGAAGGAGAGTAGGAGATGGGGATTCCATCCTCGAGTGGACTCGAGGATGGAAAGCTTCAAGTTTCTGTTTGACTACATGTTGGCGTGGCCAGCACGCATCTCTTCGTTGAAGGTAGGCTTTGTGAGAGCCAAAGCGGCCTGGAGCCGGGAGCGGAATTGATCGGCAAGGGCCACGAGTTTCGGCGTAGGCTTTGCGTATTCTCCCTCCATTAGGAGGTAGCCCTCGGTAACGTCTGCCTCTGCGGCCTTCAGTAAATCGGCTTCCGAACAATTCAGGTATTGCGCATCTCGCGGATCGGAGATCCACACCGGCTGGTCAGCTCCTAACGCGTGGGAGAGCCAAAAGACCTTCAGGCGAAGGAATTCCTGCTGCGAGGTGGCATTACTATCCGTAAAAAAGAACTTCTTCTGCCAGCGGCTGTAGTAACGGGTTGTGACCGGAACCGGCTGGCGATTGCCGGAGCGAAGCATTTCCAGCTGACCCTGATCGAGAGTCTTGCGGACTGCATTGTAGATAAAGGTTTCGGCGTAGGGTTGTTCTGCGACCGGGATGATTTCCGCAAAGGTGACGGTCATACTGGCCGAGATCTTGGCGTGAAGCGGGGAGGAGGTTCCATCTTCAAGGTGTACGAGGCCGTGCACGATATAAGTATCGGAGCCGGAGGTCGAGCGATGGAACGGCCATCCGAATTCCTTCATCACAATGGGCAGACCCGCGAGTGTGACATAAGCATTCGGAACTGGATTCTGGAGCCGCTTCGCCTCTTCTGCGAGGTGAACAGTCATGGTCGGCAGCAGTTCTGGCTTATTGAAGTCGAATGCGTCGCTCAGTTCCAGCTGCAGTGTCCGTTCGGCAGGAGCATCTGCTTTGAGGCCCAATTTAAAAATTACTGTGGGCTTTCCGCTAAAATCTTTGCCGGTCTCGCTGGAGATAATGACGAGTCCTGCTTGCTTGGTGGCAACATCCATAGCCGCTGCCAGGCTTGTCTTCAAATTGGTTGTCACGTGAATCAGCCTTCCTGCTTGCGTATCGGATTGAAGTTCTATTTTAAATCAGCCGGGAAGGGCTATCGGAATTGCGCAGAAGAGCAGGCGGATATGCACCGAAAATTGTGCTAATGTCTCCAGCTCATCTTGAACACCATTTGCAAAATGCCGTGATAGAAAAATGCTTGGCATGGCAGTTTTAGGAATCGGTACTATTAGCTAAAGAGTCGGTATGGCCACCTCGAACGCCGGAAAGACAGCTCGGATACGGCTTGCAAATTGCGGAAATGAAGCCGAGGTATTGGCGTTGACCGATCTCATCAACCGGGCCTTTGCTGTCGAGGACTTTTTCCTGGCCCACAATCATGTCGACAAAGAGCAGGTACGGAAAGCTGGATTCACCGGTACCTTCTTATGGTTGGAGCAGGAGAGTGACATTGTTGGTACCGTCTACTGCACCTCCCAGGCTGGGGCAGGCCTTTTAGGGATGCTGGCTGTCGAACCCTCGAAGCAAGGTCTGGGATTCGGGCGCCTTCTCGTTCAGGAGGCAGAACAGTTTCTCCGTCGTCACGGATATATGAGAATTGAGCTGCGTGTCGTGAATCTCCGCTCGGAGCTGCTTCCCTTTTATCGAAAACTCGGATATCGGGAAATACGAGTGGAACCCTTTCCAGCAGAAATCCCCGTGACCAGATCTTGCCATCTAATCCGCATGGTCAAGTATCTGTAGCTCCCTATCCGAAATTCGAGATTTCTCACCTCCTTACGCCTGAGTGACCAGTAAGAAAAAGAGCTACTTACTCCGCAACTTTTGGCAATACTTAGCGTTTAACCCCATAAGCAGAAAGGTAGGTGTTTTCCGTGCAGAGACTTTTCCGTAGTGCAATGCTCCTTCTTCTTGTATTTCAAGGGGTTGCCATTATGATTGCCGTGGAAAAACCTGCTTACGGATACGTCGATCCTGGCTCTGGCCTGCTTATGTTTCAGGTTGGCGGCTCAATGATTGCCGGCGCTATTTTCTGTTTGCGCAATAAGTTCCGGAAACTCATAGGGGCGGGGATAAAAGAGGAAGTAAGCGAGCCTACTGAGAAAACAATTACGGTGACAGAGCCGCAGCGATGAATGCTGCAGATCCAGAGAGCCTAGAGACCTTTCGCGATCCGGCAGGGAGTCTTCGGATCGAGGATGGTCGTGTCTTGCGTACTGTTCATGCAGATTACGCCTCGACCGCTGTTGGCTTCCTGGGATCCGATACTGCGCGTAAGTGGATGGCGCAACGTCGCTTAATTCCCACCGTTATACTCGATTCGCGTCCTAGTGGAGAGGTTCTCCTCGAACATGAAAAGATAGCTTTCCCAAGTTATCCATGGGAGTGGTCCCCGGGACAGTGGTTTGCTGCAGCTACATTCACGCTCGACCTGACGGAAGAGCTTCTTGAGCTCGGATACATCCTGAAAGATGCAACACCGCTAAATATTCTTTTCGATGGGCCTAAGCCGATCTTTGTAGATGTCTTGTCGGTGGAGCCCCGTAAGCCGGGTAGCCCGCTCTGGCTTGCTTATGGACAGTTCGTCCGTACTTTTCTATTACCACTTGCAGCACAAAAATATCTCGGGTGGCCGCTGGCTAACTCTCTGCAGAGACGGGACGGCTATGAGCCGGACGATCTTTACTCTGCGCTTTCCGCCACGAGACGCTGGTGGGGACCATGTCGTTCCCTGGTTACGCTGCCTGTGCTGTTGGAAAAGAAAAAAATAGGATCTGCAGCGAAGACGAATTTATCGCAGCCTCCGGAAGTTGCTCTAGCGGTTCTGAAGCGGACCCTAAAGTCTTTGCGGAAGATGCTTAAGGAATTGGCTGCTGAAACAAAAGCGAGTCGATGGAGCGATTATGCCGAATCTGCCGATCACTACAGTAGCGAAGATCATCGTCAGAAGAAGGCCTTCTTATCTCAAACTCTTGAATGGACCCATCCTGAAGCCATTCTGGATATTGGCGGGAACACCGGTGTCTACTCGCGTATTGCTGCTACAAGTGGAGCCAAAGTTGTTGCTTGGGATACAGATGCAGTTGCGACCGACAAAAGCTGGTCTCAGGCCCTAGAGAAAAACCTGCCAATCTTATCGTTGGTGGCGGATGTTGCCAGGCCGACTCCCTCTACAGGATGGCGCAATCGAGAGACACTTGGATTGTTGGAGCGTGCCCGCGGTAACTTCGATTGCGTTTTGGCGCTTGGCATTTTGCATCATCTTCTGCTTGCCGAACAGATTCCCTTAACTGAGATTGCCTCGCTGTTTTGGGAGATTACGCGTAGATGGCTGATTATCGAATGGGTGCCATCTACTGACGTACGCTTTCGCGACCTGTTGCGTGGGCGGGATGCTCTTTATGGGCATTTGAATGAGGATCTTTTTCTTACCGCATTCCAAGCATACTTTTCTCCCGTTGCCCGGGAAGAGTTGAGTAATGGCAGGGTTCTGTACATCTTTGAACGGAATCTGCCCGACTCTCTTTAGTTCTCATTTAATTTCTCCATAACTGCATCTCAATCGCCTACAGATTCGTCTACCTACTTTTACGCTTTGTGCTTTATGCGTCGTCAGACGCTCTAGAGCATTTCCCGAAAAGATGTGGATCGAAGCAATAGAAGTTGGCGCGGCTTTCCGCCAAAGAAAGCCGCTCTTCACCTTACTTGGAAAGTTCACAGTATTTCGGGAAATGCTTTAGTTATTAGAGTTGGTTAATTTGACGAGGCTCTTATTCCCGTTCATTGCGAAATATGGAATAAGAAAAAGCAGTTCAGAACGAAAAATTGAAATAGTCGAAAAAATAGAATGAAGACACGTGTATTTTTTGAGGCCGCCGGTGCAGCAATTCTGCTTCTTGCTCCACGATTTATTTTTGTTCTTTCGCCATATCATCTGGATCTCTATCACAGCATGCTTCCTTTCAATACCTTGTCGGGAGGGATTCTGCTAGATCTGCTGGTCTGCACGGCTATTTTTCTAGCTGTCTTCTATTTTGTGCAGAAAAGAGACAATGAGCTGCGTGGGCTTGTTTGGCTGGTGTTCTCTCTGTTGTTTTTGCAATGTGGAGTAAATGCGATTCCAACTCCGGAAGATAAAGTTGGTGGCATAACCGGATTTTTCTTTCCCTATCTGGTCGGACTCAAAGGGCATCTCGTAATTTTGCAGATTGCTCTGGGCGTGTTGGGCTTTAGTTTGTGGTGGCGGCGTCGAGAGATCTATTCGCGTTGTATGCGCGGCGTACAAGGCTTTCTGTTGTTACTGGGTGTCTGCTGGATATGGATCGTTCCGCAACTTACTTATCAGGCTTTCTATCGACAGAATCCGGATGTAGCAAAGTATGCGCGTGCTGTTACCTCTGAACAAGCCAACGCTCATCAGCGCAGAATCGTTTGGATTATCTTCGATGAACTCTCGTTTGAAAAACTCTTTACAAGCCGCCCGGCCAGTATCGATCCTGTCAATTTCGATCACTTACGGGAACAAAGTTATTTCTTCACGAATATCCAGCCAGATGGCAAAAGAACAGACCGTATTCTTCCCGGTTTGTTTATGGGACAGCATGTAGAAGATATTCGAAGCAATCTTGATGGACAATTGCTATTCCGTTCTTCGGATGAGGATAGATGGCAATCTTTCGATGAGAAGTCGACACTCTTTGCAGAGGCTCATGAGTTGGGCTGGACTACGGGGCTGGTTGGCTACTTTAATCCTTACTGCAGAATATTGCCCTCCGTCCTGGACTCCTGTTTCTGGATTAATGAAGAGAATCCACGTGGACATTTATCTCCACGTCTTACTACCTGGAGAAATGCGATACGTCCGCTGGAGAGTGCTTTCTTTCGTGCCCGGTTCAAGCATGAGCCTGGAGTCTATGGGCTGCACCTCAATGTTTATCAGGAAGGTGAGCGAGAAAGTGAGCAGCTGCTTGATGACGAGAATCTGCGTTTCCTCATCCTTCATCTTGGAATACCACATCCACCGGGGATCTACGATCGCCAAAGAAAGACACTCGGACATGGATCTTATCTGGACAATTTGCAGTTAACAGACGTGGTACTCAAGACCTTTCTGGATCGCATCGAACGCTCTCCTTCTGCGGACAGAACCACGGTCATTGTTTCTTCCGATCATTCCTGGCGCGTCTGGATGTGGCAGGGAGATCCTCCGAATTGGAGCGAGGAAGACACTCACGAGGCCAGTTCCGGTGTCGATCACCGTCCTGTACTGATGATTCATTTGCCAGGTCAGAAGAATCGTCATGACATCGGCCATAGCGTGCCGGAGATGAAGGAGCATGACATTGTTGAAGCCATGCTCCGGAAAGAAGACTTTTCTTCAGGAGATCTCGAGCAGATTCTCCAAAGATAATCTAAGCTTGGGCCTCTCCTCATTTCGGATGGGATGCGCGCAGCGGCAAAGTGTTTCCTTCATCCGTAGCCAGTTCTGGAGCAATAAGCCAGAGCAGGAGTTGTCCTATATGCTGCGTCCCGCAGCGACTCCGGAAGCCCAAGCCCATTGAAAATTAAAGCCCCCAAGATGTCCCGTGACATCGACGACCTCGCCAATAAAAAAGAGGCCTTGCACCTTACAACTCTCCATAGTTCGGGCAGATAGTTCGTCGGTACTTATTCCACCAGCGGTAACTTCGGCTTTCTCGAAACCTTCTGTTCCCGCCGGCAAAATCTGCCAGCTGTGCAAATGGCGTTGATACTCTTGCAAAAGATGATTCGACCAGCCCGTGGGCGGATCAACTTCTGCAAGGCGATCCGCGAAACGTTGTGGCAAACAGCTTCTCAGCGCGGTGCGTATAGAAGCAGAGTCCTTTCGCGCCTGCGGACGAAGCAGTGCTTCAAGAGGACTTGTCTCCGGAGCCAGATCTAGCGAGACCTTTACTCCAGGCTTCCAATACGAGGAGATCTGCAGCATTGCCGGGCCGCTAAGTCCACGATGCGTAATCAACATCTTTTCCCGAAACTTAACGCGCCCGATGGATGCAGTTACTTCGGTAGAAACTCCGCTGAGATCGCAAAATCTTTCGCGTTCCTCTTTGCTGAATAGGAAAGGAACTAATGCCGGTCTTGGGGTTACAACCTCAAGTGCAAACTGCCGTGCGAGATCATAGCCGAGCGCTGTTGCTCCCATCTTCGGAATCGATAACCCTCCAGTAGCAACAACCAGAGTTGGAGCGGCAAATTCAGCTTGTTGCGTTGCAACGACAAAGTCGGAAGCACGAACAACTTCTCGGATGGACTGCTGCAAAGAGAGAACGACTCCATATCTCTCGCATTCCGCCAACAGCATATTCAGCACATCGTGCGCAGAGCGATCGCAGAAAAGCTGGCCTAAGGTCTTTTCGTGATAGGGAATGTCGTAGCGACGAATCAATTCGAGGAAATGCTGTGGCGTATAAAGCGCCAAAGCCGATTTCGCGAAGTGTGGATTGGAAGAGAGAAAACGATCGGGTGCACAATTCAGATTCGTAAAATTGCATCGCCCTCCTCCGGAGATAAGGATCTTTTTGCCTGGTCTATCGGCATGATCCAATACGGCGACACTGCGCCCTCTTTTCCCTGCTTCTATGGCGCACATCAGCCCGGCAGCCCCAGCACCTAAAACGATGCAATCGAATTTACGTCTTTCTTCCCGCATTCTGTTGCTCAAGTTTTCCTTAACTAAATCCAGATACCCACTGGCTGTTCAACGAGGCCCCGCCCTAACGACAGACCGGATTACTGTATGTGCTCCAGCTCACACTGAATCGTAACGTACAAATATTTCAATTATCTCCGTTGTAGTGACTTAAGTCGCTGTTTGGGAGCAATCCTGGGCCTACTCTCCTTCTTACTGAGGAAACACCGGCGAAGAAGGAAGGAAACGAAAACAATGTTCTGCTACCAATGCGAACAAACTTCAAAGGGCGAAGGATGCCAGCAGATTGGGGTCTGCGGCAAAGACGAAACAACCGCAACTCTACAGGACTTGCTGGTCCACGCGATCAAGGGCATTGCGATGTATGCGCATCGTGCGCGCCGGTATGGTGCAGCTGATGCTGGCGTAGACGCCTTCATGGTGGAAGGCCTTTTTGCCACACTGACGAATGTAAATTTCGATCCCGAAAGATTGCAGGGACTTCTAAATCAAGCTGCAGAAACACGCGACATTGCACGCGATCTCTATGAAAAGGCAGCGGCTAAGGCCAACGAGAAGCCGGAGGCGCTATCCGGACCGGCTGCCTGGGTGCCCGCTTCGACTCTGGAAGGTCTGCTTCACCAGGGGAGCAAGTCTCTGATTCCTGTCCGCTTCCTTTCCGATGGGAAAGAAATTGCCAATCTGCAGGAATTGATTCTCTACGGTATTAAAGGTGTCGCCGCCTACGCCGCCCATGCTCTTCGTTTGGGAGGTGCATATCCTGCCGCCTATGCCACGATGCATGAGGTCCTCGATTTCCTGACTCGCAGCGATGTTACTGAGGAATCTTTGTTGGGAATGGCCCTTCGTGTCGGTGAGCTGAACTTCCAGATCATGGAAGTTCTGGATAAGGCGAACACGGAAACCTTCGGCCATCCTACTCCGGCAAAGGTTCGCATACATCCCAAGAAGGGTAAGGCAATTCTGATCTCAGGCCACGACCTGCACGATCTATATGCCTTGTTAGAGCAGACCAAGGGAACGGATATTCAGGTCTATACACATGGTGAAATGCTTCCTGCGCATGGCTATCCGAAGCTAAAGGCTTTTGAGAATCTGGCCGGCAATTATGGCGGCGCATGGATGGATCAAGCTGACGAATTTGACGCATTTCCGGGTGCGATTCTCATGACCTCGAATTGCATTCAGAAACCGCAGGATACTTATAAGGCTCGTATCTTTACCACTGGACCGGTGGCGTGGCCGGGAGTACATCACATTGCCGATCACGACTACAGCCCCGTAATTGAAGCTGCCTTGCAGGCTCCGGGATTCGCCGAAGATGGAAGCAACGAAGAGATCACCGTTGGCTTTGGTCACAACACAGTCCTGGGTGTTGCCGACAAGGTAATTGAAGGGGTAAAGAGCGGTGCAATCCGTCACTTCTTCCTGATCGGCGGTTGCGATGGAGCTCGTTCGGGACGTAGTTACTATACCGAGCTGGCTGAAAGTGTTCCTCAGGATTGCATGATCCTAACTTTGGCCTGCGGAAAGTTCCGCTTTAACAAGCTGGATTTCGGCACGATCGGTGGTCTGCCGCGTCTGTTGGACATCGGACAGTGCAACGATGCATATTCCGCACTCAAGATAGCAATTGCCTTAGCGAATGCTTTCCAGTGTGGCGTTAATGATCTGCCGCTTTCATTGGTTCTCTCCTGGTACGAACAGAAGGCCGTTGCAATTCTGCTCACGCTTCTGCATCTCGGCGTGAAAAACATCCGGATCGGACCTACACTTCCGGCATTTCTCTCACCTGCTGTACTAAAACTGCTCAATGAGAAGTTTAATCTCATGGGTATCACAACGCCTGAGGCTGATTTAGCAGCGATCCTAGGCTAAGTCGGATTCATTGATGGCGCGGGAGCTGGTGTAGCCCGCGCCTTTTTCTTTTTATCGAGAGCCCGACGGCAGAAGCCCCTTATCCGGAACATTCCTACACATGGGTGTAGCTCCGACCTCAATAGAAAAGAGCCGTTTCCTTTTCCTCCCAGCTAAGCAAAACAGGTTTGCGGCGGATCCAGCTCTGACGGAAAGCTGCATGTGTTTGTAGCGTGATCGATATCTTTACAGGAGATGTTCTGGCAGGCGGTATAAGAATCAGGGCCACTCATTCAATCTTTGCTGATCGAAAGAGTGGCCCTTTAGAATTGGTCACTATATTTGGGGGGCTCGATTACTGCGCGAGCAAAATCTCACTCGATCTTTCCGATCGGAATTAATCGAGTGAGATTCGTAGCTGAAGATTTTTGCTCTAAGCTATCTTGCGACAGCTTTCACTTGCTTCTCAATTTCGATGGCGCGTGGGAAAAGGATGTTGTTCTCCAGGTGTACGTGTTGATGCAGATCCTTTTCGAAATCATGCAGAGCCGCGTATAGACCGTGATAGGTCGGGCAGCCATCGGCAGGAGCCTGGTATCCGGAAGTAATCTGGCGTAGTTCAGCCATGATGGCTCCGGCAGACTCATGTTCCTGAACCATTACGGAGACAGGATAAGCAACTGTCGGGAAGCATGCTGTAGGAGCTTCTTCATCAGCAGATTCCAGCCTGCTGATATAGGGGAAGAGAATCTCCTCCTCTTTGCGCAGGTGTGCGGTCATGTCTTCTTCAAGTACCTGGACAAGTTCGTGGACTCGAAGCAGTTCTGGATGATTGCCACCGTGTTTGGAAGATATCTTTGTCGATAGAGCGATGATTCGCGGTAGTTCCTGACGAACTCTTGTATGGTGAGTACGGACGATATAACTGATCAAGGTAGCTAGTGGAGCTTCTTGCCAGTTTTCACTTTCCTTGCTGTTTGTCGATCCTTGCGCTTCGGCGAGCTTCTCCATTACCTGTTCAAGACTCAGTTGCAGTTCTTGGCAGGATTGTGTCAGCGGCTTGCGACCGCCGCAGCAATAGTCGATACCGAATCGCTCAAAGACGCGAATTAAGGAAGGGTCTGCGAGCGCTATGTCACGGACGGTTTGATCCGGGCTGATGTTCATGGGAAACCTCTCTGTGATTGAAGTTATCGTGGCCCTCATGCGGCAACAGCGACTTCAGTCACAGAGAGGAAAAAGAATTAAGGATTCTCCTGGAGGGCCGAGAATGCCTTGATATCGTGGATGAGAATCTTACGGCCGTCCACTTCCAAGTAGCCTTCAGATTGCAAACGGGTTAGGTTGCGCGAGACTAGCTCCCGAACGGTTCCTATCTCATTTGCTACTTCCTGGTGACTGGCAGGAAGTTGAAAGACTACGCCGGCAGGTGTCTGCTGGCCCTGTGCTGAGGCATAGCGGAGCAGAGTAGAAATAAGTCTTTGCCGGACAGTGGTGAAAGAGAGCTCTTCAATGATCCCTACCAGCCTGCGCAAACGAGCGCCGACAACGGCGAGCAGCTTTAGTGCCACCGAGGGGTTTTCCATGCAGAGTGAGTGAAGATCACGTCGGGAGAGAAAGACAATTTCTGTTTCATCGAGTGTGATTGTCGAGGCAGGATAGGGTCCTCCGTCGAAGACTGGCAGCTCGGCTACGGTTGCTCCCGGGCCTTCTACCGACAGTACCTGTTCTCGTCCTGAGGAGGATGTCTTAAAGATCCTTACCCGGCCTCGTGCGATCACATACAAGCCGTTGCAGGGCTCGCCCTCGGCAAAGAGCATCTCCCCTGGGGAATAGAGTTTGCGTACGGCACGTTGCGCCAACAATTCCAACTCTGCAGGGGTAAGACCTGCAAAGATCTGCGTACGCCCTAGTACTTCCTGGATTTTTTCACGCGGAGCATTCACGAGCGAATTCTAGCAAGCAAGGGCACCTTCTGTGCAGTTCGGCATGCGATACATATTTGTACAAAGTAGCCCAACTGGGCTAGTCTGTCGCCTGCCGGGCTTGTGCGGTTAGCTTCGGGATTGCATATCAGTGCCAGGAGTCCAGCGGTGACCTATTCTTTTTTGCCTCTTCTCAGGCGGTTTGTTTTTCCTGCTTTTCTAAGCCTTCTTGGAATTTCTTTGTATGCGCAAGATACGCGCAACGTCACAGAACCGAAAGTTCCACCTGTCTGTAGTGCTTTAACCGCTCGATATACAGCAACGGGCGGCGGCCCTGCTGGAGATGCCGATGTTGCCTGCGCGAAAGATTCCGCTGTTTGCGACACCTCCCGGGTACAGTCTGCGATTGATTCCTGCAGTGAGAAATCTGGCGGGAAGCCAGTGACAGTCGCACTGAAATCCGATGGAAGTAAGAATGCCTATCTGCTGCAGCCGTTAAAGCTCAAAGAGAATGTCGCTCTCCTGGTCGATCAAAGTGTAACCGTATTTGCATCGATCAATCCTCGTGATTATGACCTTGTACCGGGTGGCTGCGGAACAATGGGCAAAACCTCCCGCGGTTGCCGCCCGTTGTTGTCGGTAGATCACGCAAAGCATGTCTTCCTCATTGGGCCGGGAACAATTGACGGGCGTGGGGGATCGGTAATGCAGGGTTCGACACAATCCTGCTGGCAGGTGGCACGAGCTGCAGAGCCGGGACTCCAGCCGCATAGCTGCCCTCGCATACTTGTGGCGAACTACGCTGATGATTTGACCCTGTACAACATCACGTTGAAGAACTCACCGAACTTCCATGTCGTTGTTGGGAATACCGATGGTTTTACAGCTTGGGGTGTAAAGATCGACACGCCAGAGGATGCTCGTAATACAGACGGTATCGATCCTGGAGCTTCGAAAAACATTACCATCACTCACTCGTGGATTCATACCGGAGACGATAATGTCGCCATCAAGTCAGGTGGAGACGGCGCGCACAACATAACGGTCTCGCATAACCACTTCTACGCAGGACATGGAATTTCCATCGGTAGTGGCACGTATGAAGGTGTTAGCAACATGCTGGTCAAGGACCTCGTCATGCAGGGCACTGCAAACGGAGCTCGCATCAAAAGCGACGTGACTCGCGGGGGGCTTGTAGAGAATATTCGCTATGAAGATATCTGTATGCAGGATGTAAAAGCGGTTATTGGCATCTCTCCCTTCTACAATGACACGACGATTGATCCCTTCCAGCCAACCCGCTTTAAAGGTGATCGCATTCCGCATTACAAAGGCATTGTGTTGAAGAATATCCACTCTGTAACGCCGGGAACAGTTCTGCTTGCCGGATGGGATGCTGCGCATACGACCGAAGTCACCTTGGACAACGTAGTGATCGATGGGTTGAAGAAAGAAGACATTCACATGCAGTTTGACGACATCACTCTGGGGCCGGGCAAAGTAAGCTTCGTTCCCTGGGGAAAGGAAGTCAAAATTTCAAATGCTGCAGGAAAACCCGAGTCTTTGATTAATTGTTCGGGAAAGTTTGTTCCTTTTCCTAAATGATCTGGTTCATAACAGCTGGTCCAGCATTGCCACAAGATAAAGGCCCTGCAACTATAGGCTGCAGGGCCTTTAGATAACTTAAGATGCGAGTGGAGAGGATCTGGCTCTATAACTCAACGACACGAAGCTTCTTTGCTAATCCCACGGCGACAAGGAAGCGAATAAAGAGGTAATTGATGTCCAGTTCGTACCAGGCAAGGCCATGTCTTGCAGAGGTGGGATGAGCGTGATGGTTATTGTGCCAACCTTCTCCTCCGCTCAGAAATGCGACCCACCAATTATTCCTTGAATCGTCACGGGTAGAGAAACGTCGCTGCCCCCAAAGATGCGTTGCTGAGTTGACCAGCCAGGTTACATGCAATCCAAGAGTAGCGCGCATGAAGATTCCCCACAGGACCCAGGGGATTCCACCGATCAGCAGGAGTATCACTCCCATGACGATGATCGGTAACCAATGATAGCGACTGAGCCAGCGATAGAAGGGATCTTTGTTCAGATCCGGAGCATAGCGATTTAGGAGCTCGGAACCATTGTGAAGACTGCCATGTAGAATCCAGTCGACATGCGACCACCAATATCCATCTCGGGGAGAGTGCGGGTCTCCAGGTTTATCGGACAGTTGATGGTGCAGGCGATGGAGTGCAACCCAGTATAGAGGTCCACCTTGCAATGCCATCGTAGAAAAAACCGCGAAGGTATACTCCAGCCATTTCGGTACAACAAATCCTCGATGAGTAAGCAAGCGATGGTAGCAGACAGCGATACCGATGTTCTGGCACAGAAACCAAAGGACAAAGAAGGCGGCTAGCGCTCCCCACGTAAATTGAAAGAGTGCTGCAACGGCTCCAACATGGAAAAGGAAAATGCCAATTGCGAAGCCCCAATTCATCCGTGTGGTTTTCTCTTGCCGGATGGGAAGATCCAGAGTCTCTACAGCAGAGGCCGACTGTAATTCGGCGGTAACAGGTGTCATATAGGGGAAGAGGTCCTCGTTTCAGGAGTCCTGCTAGAGCATTTCACTTCCATAGATTGAAAGTACAAACACTCTAGATCGAAGATAGCCTGCGTCAAGGTCTTGTGCTGTAAGAGATTCGTAATAGCTTGGAGGGCGCCATTGGTGCAGCCAGTGGAGGGATTGGCTCATTCGGCAGATACCGATCCGCCCGAAATCGATTGAGAGATTTCGGGCGGATCGGATCGCGGATTGGAGAGGTTGTACTGCCTATCCTTTTGGGAGCTTTTAGTACTTGGGAATCTTGGGATCGACCTGTTCGGACCAGCCGTTGATGCCTCCGGCTAAGTTTCGAACCTTGTCAAAACCGGATTTTTTCAGGAACTCAGCCGCTTGTTGACTGCGGCCGCCGCCTTTGCAGTGCACCACGATCTCCTGCTGAGGGTCCAATTCTCCAACCCGCTTAGGAAGATCGTTTAGAGGGATTAGGTGGCCTCCGATGTTAGCAATCTGAAATTCATAGGGTTCGCGGACATCGAGGACGAAGAGGCTTTTACCTGAGTCGAGTTCTTGCTTCAATTGTTGGGGAGATATTTGTTCTACGCCGTTTTGTGTGTTCATAGGCTGTTCTTTTTTGATACCACAAAATTGTTGATAGTCGATAAGTTCTCGCACGGTCGGGTGGTTGCCACAGACCGGGCATTCGGGGTTTTTACGAAGCTTCATCTCTCGAAAGCGCATCTGCAGCGCGTCGACAAGGAGAAGCCGGCCGATCAACGGAGTGCCCTTTCCCAGAATTAACTTAATAACCTCTGTAGCTTGGATAATGCCCACTAAGCCGGGAAGGATGCCTAATACTCCGCCTTCCGCGCAGGAGGGAACCATGCCGGGCGGTGGTGGGTCAGGATAGAGGCACCGGTAACATGGTCCATCTGGAGTTGCAAAGACGCTGGCCTGTCCATCGAAACGAAAGATCGACCCATAGACATTGGGTTTACCGCTCAGAACACAGGCATCGTTTACCAGATATCGGGTGGGAAAGTTATCTGTACCATCCGCAACAATGTCGAAATCACGGAGGATATCGAGCGCATTTGCGCTGGTCAGCTTAGTCGGATATTTCACGACGTTGAGAAAAGGATTCAGTGCTTTGAGCTTTTCTTCTGCCGAGTCGAGTTTTGAGCGGCCAACATCTTTGGTGCTATGGATAACCTGCCGTTGCAGATTACTTGCATCGACCACGTCAAAATCCACCAGGCCCAAAGTTCCTACACCTGCTGCGGCGAGGTAAAGTGCTAGAGGCGAACCCAATCCTCCCGTTCCAATGCAAAGCACTCGCGCATTCTTGAGCTTCTGCTGTCCTTCTATACCGACCTCGGGCATGATAAGGTGGCGGGAATAACGAGCCATTTCATCAGTAGAAAGTGCCGGAAGTGTATCCGTTGTAGTGTCCATTTCCTGATAGTTCCTCCCTTTCAGGAGAGTCGGCCCGGCAAACGACGGGATGATGGATAGACTAAAGCATTTCCCGAAATACTGTGAATTTTGCCGGTAAGGTGAAGAGCGGCTTTCTTTAGCGGAAAGCCGCGCCAACTTCCATGCTTCGGTCTACATCTTTTCGGGAAATGCTCTAATCTCTTCCTTTCATCCTTGTCCTTCCGTAATCTCTATCCCCTCGTTTTCGAATCGTTTTTCTTCCTCTATAGCTCCCGCCAAAAGAAAAGAGTTTGTTTCTTCAGCTTTACCGTTAGCGATAGCGGTAATGACGTACGAGCAACCGAGCCAATGTGCTTCGTTGAGATCCGTTCTGGACCATAGGGCCGGACGATCCGGATGGGAGTGGTAGAAACCGACAATCTCCAGATTCTCTTCTCTTGCTTCACTCTGAATGCGGATAAGATCACGCGGCGCAATCTGGTAGCGATTATGTGCGGAGTCTATGCGGGTGTTTACCGTTGGAATTGCCCGCTGCACCTCACGATCTTCCTGGACGAACCTGCCTATCAGAGCTCCACAGCACTCGTCAGGATATGTTTCCTCTCCATGACGACGCATCATCTCATAGGTACTCCGGTTGAGCTTCAACATCGAATCTTTCAGAAGCCTCCGTGGAATAAGCAGTCCGGAGCCGGTGCGATGCTAAGGCCTGTAGTTTGTGTGTAGCCGAGGCTTACCATCGTTGAATAGCACCTCTTCGTTGCGGGTGTTGCTGTGATGTGCGAGAGTGGAAGAAAGGCAACCCACTCCCAGGGATTGCACCATCCCCCGGTATTATGGAATGCACAATAGGAACAGTATGGCAAAAAAGACAAAGCAACCCACCTTCGACGAAATAGTGACTGAGCTTCGAACTAAAGGATTTGATGTGGTTTCAGTGCAGGGAGTCGCAGGAGCAGCCTCTGCCGTTCAGGTTGAAAAGCATGGTTGTGCTGCTGTTTTGGTTCCTGGTCCTGAAGATGCTCCTGTAGCCTATGCTGTAAAGCCCGGAAAGAAACTCGGCGGAGAGATCGCGCGCATTCTGGACCGCGGATTCCAGAAATTCCTGAAAACAAACAAATTGGAAGTTGCTGCAACTGCCGAATCTTTACATGCCATTCATTGCTTTAGCGAAGAATTGAAGGAAGTTGCTGGGCAAATCAGCCTTTACAACGAGTCGCTGGGTACGGTTAGCGACCGTTATCTCTATGATAGGGTTTTAGGGAGAGACCTGCCGGAAGCGGCACGTCAACCCCGTCCTTGGGAACTCCCCTGACGATTGTGGTAACGAATTGTCTTTTCCTGGGACAAAAAGGCTAACAAACTAAAGCACTGCGGTCGATAAAGTACACATAACCATTCGTGTGTTTGGTGCGCTGCGGGGGTCGAATGAGTGAAGCTTTTTCTGAACCAGAGAAGCAAATGATGGTTTCCGTTGTCTCGGGAACTCAGCGAAGAGAACGGCGTCTACATCGCCGGTTTACCTGTGAAGCTCCGGCTAGTTTGCGGTTGATCAAGTCCGGGATCACGATGAAGGGCAATATCCGGGATCTGAGTTTGACCGGTTGCAGCATTGAGCTAGAGCAGAAATTTCCTGTTGGGCTCAACGCACGTCTGGAGATTCTTTTCTCCCTTCATGGCCTGCCCCTGCTGATACATGGTGTTTCGCGTTGTATTCATGCCCCGAAGCTGATCGGAATTGAGTTTCGCGATGTAAGTATGCGGAAGAAAGCGGCAATCGGCGAGGTCATCGACGAACTCAATGAGCAGTTCGAAAAGGAGCAGGCAAAGGCCGTAGCTGAGGGTACGCCTGCAGAAGAAGCTCCGGTTGCTCCTGAGCTGGTTAAAGAATAGCTACATCGAGGGTCTGTACTTTCCTCACGCCTTTAGTAATTCAAGTTCTGCTATTTTGAGCGCTCTCTCTGCAGTTGCCTGTAGACGTCGCTCTTTGCGAGCCCGCGTTCACGGGCTATGCTCTTCAGTGCGTCTTTCTCGTCAAGAGCTTCGGTTTCGTAAAGCTCTTTGATTCGGGCACTTACACTTTGTGTGGTGGAGACGGCACCTTCTTCTCGATGGGGTGAAATCAACAAGGTGATTTCGCCTCGTACTCGATCACGTCCGGCCAATTCCTGCCTTACTTCCAAAACCGTTCCACGTAAGAACTCTTCATGCAACTTGGTCAGTTCGCGTGCAACGCAGATTGGACATTGATCGCCCCACACGGCTTCGATGTCACCCAACGTCTCTAAAATCCGATGCGGCGCTTCGTAGAAGATGAGTGTCGGGGGTGGTACCTCTTTAACTGAGGCGGCCAGGCTTTCCAGCTTCGTTCGGCGAGCTCCTGCCTTTTCGGGCAGAAATCCTTCAAACCGAAAGTTCGTGGTATTCAAGCCAGAGGCAACGAGGGCCGTTAATGCTGCATTGGCACCCGGAATCGGAATTACCGGAATTCCCTCTTTCAGTGCTGCTGCAGCAAGAGTCATTCCCGGGTCGGATATGCCGGGCATACCTGCGTCCGTTACAACGGCGATTCTTGCTCCCTTTGCGAGCTCAGAGATCAGTTGTTCGGTTCGAGATTGCTCATTGTGTTCGTGGCAGCTGATCGTTGGGGTGACGATTTCAAAATGGTTCAGAAGCTTCTGCGTCTGCCGGGTGTCCTCGCAGGCAATACGATCTGCAGAGCGAAGGACTCTTAGGGCGCGATAGGTGATGTCTTCGAGATTCCCGATTGGTGTTGCGACCAGGTAGAGGCCAGGAGCAAGTTCATCCGGCGATGTCATTTGTTATCTAATCCTGTTGCTGCCTACGAAGATTGCGGTGCTCGGCTAGAAGACTCATGCTGTGCATCAGATTTTGCAGGCTGACAAGTCCTACAACACGCTCTCCTTCCGTAATCGGAACGACGGAGAGACCGCGTCCCCCGGAGATTCTGCGAATGGTGGAGCCTAAGGAATCTTCCGGCTTGGCGACTTGAAAGCCACGCGACATTATGGATTGCACATAGCCATTACCGTCGGAGCGAAGTGCATCCAGGATGCGCTGTTTGGATACGATGCCGACGAGACTCGTGCCTCGGACTACAGGGAAGTCGTCTTGCAGTGTATGGATTGAGCGGTAAAGGGCATCTTCGAGGGTGTCAGACGGAGACAGGGTCGAAAAGTCCGTCAGCATCACATCGCGCATCTGCACTGTGTCGACCACGGATTGGAAGAGCGTTCCCTGATCTTCGAGCTGAGCTCCAATAAAAATAAAGGGGCCCGCCATGATGAGCCACGGATTCTGCAGGTAGATTCCAATGCCGAAAATGGTGAGGGCCAGTATCTGCCCTAAGCCCGCCGCCGCTCTGGCACCTTTGAGATCGCCCTGGGTCTTGGCAAGGCTTCCGCGCAGGAGACGTCCGGCATCGAGTGGATAGGCCGGGAGAAGGTTGAGTGCCGCCAGAAAAACATTCAGCCAAACGGTGCTGCGGATCAGATGCGTGGCTGATAGCCAGGGAGACTCCAGCAGGTTCAACTGTGGAGAGGTCCCGAGAATCAATCCGGCGAGTATAGCTGCAAAGAGAAGGTTGGCGAGCGGTCCGGCACCGGCCAAGGCGTACAGAACTTTTCCTGAAGTAGCATTCTCATGGCTTTCAGGATTGGCATAGGAAAAGAGACCGCCGATCGGCAGCAACAAAATGCTGCGAATCTCCAGGCCAAAGTAGGCCGCCGTCATCGCTCGGGCGAGTTCCCGTACAGCCACCACAACCAGTAACAGACCCCAGAGCAGAAAGCCACGTCCGCTGCTGAGGTTGTTGGAATTGGCATAGATGAGGCAAAAGCCAAGCAGCATGACAAAAAAAGTATGGATACGGACGTCAACCCCCATCCATCGCCCAAGCGGTAGTGACCAGCCGCGCATCATGCTCCTTTTATCTACCTCGCTCTTTCCTTCAGGTGTTCCTGCCATCTCACAGTCGGATAGCAGGATTACCCTTCTGATTGTAGAAGGTGCAAGAGGATTTTCCCGCGAGGATGATCTTGTTAGCTTTCTTTCTTTTGTAAACGCAAGTGAGCGAAAAGCATAGCCCCTGGATATCTGCTCAGAACAAAGCACTTCCGGTGCTTCCCTGAAATCTGGAACAATACGCTACGATCAAAATAATGCGAGTGATTGGAGGAGTTTACCGTTCAAGGCCCTTAAAGGCTCCGCATGGCCTTGCAACCCGGCCAACGACGGACCGTCTTCGTGAAACGCTATTCAATGTTCTGGCTCCGAAGATCCAGCAGTCTGTCTTTGCCGACCTATATGCAGGCTCGGGAGCGGTAGGTATTGAGGCGTTAAGCCGGGGAGCCGGGTTCGTTTTCTTTGTGGAGCAGGCAAAATCTGCCGCACAAGTCTTAAAAGAGAACCTGAAGGCCCTTCCCCTCGATACGAATCTGCAGGTAGATGTGCGCAATGTCCGCAGTTTTCTGGCAAACAAGGCTCGTCCTCTGGATATCGTTTTTCTCGATCCGCCGTACGAGGCAGCTGCCGAGTATTCTTCGACACTGGATCTGCTCGGACGGGAATCGGAAGAATTGCTTTTGCCTGGAGCTATTGTTATTGCGGAGCATCGCCGCAAAGAGCCTCTTCTCGAGAGGTATGGGAAACTGCAGCGGTACCGGGTTCTGGAACAGGGTGATGCCGCTTTGAGTTTCTTTGCAGCCTCTTCCTAAGATTTCGAACCTATTCGTTCGCCGGTCTTCAGGTCGATAGAAAAATCCATGTCGCGGTCTGTGATCATGTCCCAGCCTCGTCCGTGGAGAATACTCCCGTCGATGGAAAGAATTTCGACTCCTTCCGAAGAGAGTCGTCCTGTCTGCCACACGATCCCCTCACGTTTCCAGGCGAGTAATGAATAGTGGCTAGAGAAGATCAATAGATTCTGTTCTACCAATTGCCGAACTTCGAGTACTGGCCTATAGGGGATTTGCTCAAATTGCTCAGGAGCCAGCGTATTGATCAGGTAGGCATAGCCTCCGGAAACAGCACATATCCAAGCTGGATCTGGAGTAGAGAATATCCCGGTTGGTGCTCCCGGATCATTGAAGCCCAGAGCGCAAGTAGCGAGAAAAGGAGATCCTTCACCTGGGGTGATAAGAACCTCCAGTGCTCCTCTTTCGACCTCCTCGGCCTGTTTGGGGTAGACGAAATGACGTTGCGGCAGGATAAGGGGTCTGGCGCTGAGAATTTCTGCTTGCCAGCTTTGATCGAAGGTTAAATTGTTCACCGGACTAGGCAGGCCTCCACTAACTCTCTGAATGATACGGACTGCCGGCCATTCAGGGGCTCTGCCCAGCAGTGTGTTTTCGTTGTCATTCTGTACTTGATGGTACCCAACTATCTTTTGAAATGTTGCCACCCTTTGCCGGAAAGAGCCTTTGCTTCACCGTTTGATAACAGAGTCATCATGGTCCTTCTTCGGTGGCGTGATTTCATCTCTCCGATCCTGTGAATGGGAACACCGGCGATTTCCTTCGGAATGCGAGCCGAAGGAGGAGCCGTAAAGAGTAGTTCGTAGTCTTCCCCGCCATTGAGCGCCAGATCCAATGCAGAGGGGGTGCGTTCTCTGGATTCGGCCTGCAGCGCTAAGGTATGGACAGGCAGGGCCTCGGAATTGATTTCAGCATGTACCCCGGATTCTTCACAAAGGTGTGCCAGATCGGTCGACAGACCGTCGCTGATATCGATGGCAGCGCTTGCGCGTCCCCTAAGCCACTGCCCCACTGAAAGACGGGGTTGCGGAAAAAGATGTGGATGGCCGTCTCTGTCCTGTATCCGGGCATAGCGTCGTGGGTTTTGCGCCAGCAGGAGAAGTTCTGCAGCCGATCCGCCCAAGGTCCCGGTGACATAAATAATGTCTCCGGGTTTTGCTCTTGAGCGCAAAAGAGCCCGGTTTTGCGGAACACCGCCGACGAGCACGATATCTGCAGCGATTGTGGGGTTCTGTGCGAGATCACCCCCGGCGAGAGGTACCTCTGAGGCCTTTGCCAGGGCGAGAAGCCCGTCGTAAAAACGTTCCAACCAGCTGCGGCCTCTCCTGTTCTTCGTAAGCTCCGCGGGAACGGCCAGTGACAGAAAGGCGGCTAAAGGGCGACCACCCATTGCCGCAATGTCGCTAAGCCCTCTAGTGAGGCATCGGTGTCCAATGACCTCCGGCTGGTGCCATTCCCGGCGGAAGTGGATTTGCTCCAGGGAGAGGTCCGTGGTGACGATGATCTCTTCTTTTTTCCCTGGGCGCACGATTGCGCAATCGTCTCCAATGCCCAGGCGAAGGGTCCGCGACGAGCGATTCCCGGATCGCTGCCGGATTTGGGCCAAAATTTCTAATTCTCCCCGGGACAAAAAACGGTCTGCCATGAAGTCCTTTACAAAGAAGAATATCCTCTCCTGGCTGGCGATTGCCTTAAAGGGGATTAACCAGAAAGTATAGGTTTCTGCAACGAATGTGTTCCAGATTACAACTAGCTTGGGTTGACCCTCGCCAGTCACTTTGTTATGGTTTTTGGAAGATTCGCCTTTCCCGTTGCCGAATGTTGTGCAACTTGAATGATTTTTGGTAGTTTGGCAACGCCATCTCAGCAGGCCCAAGATCCGGAACGTATACCGGGGGGCCGTGGAAGGTTCTCCCGGAATGTTTCGTAAGCGCTACTACATCATCTTCGTTGCGCGCGAAGAAGACGGCCGTCTGAAGAAGATTCCGCTCCCGTTACACTACGCCTACGTCTTCGTAGCCGCAGCCGTTGTCGGCATGTTCACGATTACGGGTATGGCCGGTTCCTATACTCGCATGCTCTTAAAGACGGAGCACTTCAACCAGGTGCGTTCGGAGCGCGAAGCTATTCGTAAGAATTACCTGCAAATGGAGCAGGTAGCACACGAGAAGGATATTCAGGTCGCTTCTCTAGGATCTTTAGCCAGCGAAGTCACTGCACTCTACGGTTTAAAGCAGAACAAGCTGCACGACTCTGCCTCTAAGAACACAGTCACCGATCCGACTCCTGCGACGTTGGTGGCTTCCGACCAGCAGTACAGCCGCTCCATCGACCAGTTTTATGCACTTCGCTCGCAGGCTCTCTCCGGTCGAGCTTCCCGCGCGTTGGAATTGGGACTCAACGTTACCTCTGCATCTCCCGATGCGATGAGCATGATCGATGCACCTTCTTTATGGCCGGTTGAGGGTCGTGTACACGACTCGTTCGGTGAACGTGAAGATCCGTTCAATGGTGAAGGCGCTTTCCATGCCGGAATCGATATTGCTGCTCCCTTTGGAACGCCTATTCGAGCTGCCGGTGACGGTACGGTCGACAAAGCCGGAATGGCGAACGGATATGGTCGTGAGGTCGTCATCGACCATGGCCATGGCATCAAGACCCTTTATGGACATCTCTCCGGCTTTACCGTTGTTGCCGGGCAGACGATTAAGCGCGGTCAGGTCATCGGTTATATAGGGCTGACAGGGCGCAGCACAGGGCCTCACCTTCACTACGAGGTGCGTGTGCATGATGTTCCTGTGAATCCACACAAGTACCTGCGGACGACGATGGGGCAGTTGGCTTCGAACTATGTAGATGGAGCCGGTAAGTTTTAGCCTCCAGCTAATCACCGCAATTTTAGGAAAGGCCGCTCAATGAGTGGCCTCTCTTATTTTCAGCGGCTGCCGAGTCTGGAGAAACCTTGATGTGCAGCAGTTGGCGCCATAAGACTTTGGGGCGTTCTCGGCGCAGAAATTTCACATCCCTGTTTCGATATTCGTTACAGCGCATTCTCTTTTTATCTGCCGCGTTTACACTAGATCCTGAATCTAGACATGTCCGTTCGGTTCTCGAAAATTCGCAAGTTTCGCTTTAACCTGCCGCAACGGATTGCCGCCCTTTTGCTACTGGCTTTCCTGGCGCAGTGTTTTTTGACTATTCGTCACCAATCCTTAACAGAACAGGATTACGACTACGCTCGCTGCGGGAGAGAGCTCTGGGAACGCCCTTCCCCATTGACTGGCTATTACACGTCCTGCGGGAATATTCATGATGGCGTGCTGGCGTATCGTTTGGCAGGCCTTCCGTTGACGGCTGAGTTTCTTGTGGAACGAGGATTGGACCATTTCCGCAAGCCGGAGAATCGGGTACTCGCCGGACAAGAGTTTGCGTCGCCATGGGAGCTTCGGCACCAGCTTACAAATGTTCTGTTTCTGCTGCGATTGCCCTTTATTTTTGCCGGGTTGGTGTTGGGCGGGGAGCTTTGGTGGGTGACGCGGAGACTCTTTGGCAATTGGGGTGGATACACCTCGCTTGCCCTTTATTGTTTTTCTCCCAGTATTGTGGCCGCATGCACTTCTGCCAATCCTGAGATCTTGACGGCACTAGGTCTCTTCGCTTCTGTCTACACTGCGATCGGTGTAGCCCATGCGATGCAAGGGCCTCAGCGGAAGTGGAGACCTCGAATTTTTCTGCTGACTGCGACCTGCGGAGTTGTTGCAGCCTCCCATATCTGCGCATTGCCCCTTACGCTCTTGCTGGCCTTTGTCTTCATGATCTGGCTTGCAGAAGGAACACGGACCTATATCCTGCCCGTTCTGCTTGCCGTCACGGCTGGCAGCTTCCTCCTCCTCTTTGCCGCCTACGGCTTCTCTCCTGATGCATTCAGCTATCTTTTCCGTTCGGCGGCAGGGAGAGTCTGGTTTTCTCTGAGCGATGCTGGCCGGTTCTTCAGTTCTTTCGAAAATGCGGGCATTATTCTTGCTGCCGGAGCTTCTCTGGTTCTTTATCTCGCTACGAAGAGGTCGCGCTACTTCGGCAATACAGCTCCTTTGCTCGTTTCCCTGCTCATCTTTCCGATGATTACCACCGGAGTTCCTGGGTCGCCGTGGTTGTGGGCTGTACCGTTTTTGGTGACATTTATTGGCGGCGTATTTGCTGACGCATATGAGACGAAGTATCGACGTGTTTTTACTGCCGCAGCAGTAAGTGTTCTGTTCCTTCAGGCAGTCCTGAGTGTAGCAACAGCTACACAGCTTCTTCGCTGAGTGCTCCAGGCTGTCCAGTAGGAGCACTGTCCTCGAAACATCCACTACGTCCTTGGTAACTAGAACTAGTATTCCCTATTTACTTACTAATAGGGCATCTCTAACTTTGTTGATTCCTTGCCTTAGTGATGGCAGATACAGATAGGCCGTCCGCAGTTTCTGCAAGATATAGCTAATTCTCCCTCTAATAAAACCGAAACGAGGCATTGAGATACTCAATGTGCACGAAGACCTGCGTCAGTTTCGCAGTGTTGCTTCTCGTCTGCCTGTTTTCCTGTCTTTTGCTCGGCTGTGGAGTCTCAGTGAAAATTGGCACGTCGGCAGAAGTGTTGGCTATTACGTCTATTTCTCCTGGATCGATAACCGCAGGTTCAGATGCGACGAAATTCGTCGTTAGTGGTAAAGGTTTTCAGAGGGATTCCACTATCAAGGTGTCAGATGTAAGTTTAGCTACTATCTTCATCGACAATACACAACTGCAGGCTACAGTGCCTTCAGAATTTCTTGCTACCGCGGGTTTGCTACCTGTTACGGTACAAAATGCAGGAGCTCACTCAGCTGCAAAATCGCTTTCAGTCTCGGTAACCAACCCCGCTCCTGTACTTATGAGCGTTTCTCCTTCCAGTGCAGTTGTGAACACAGATGTAACTTTAACGATCAGAGGAAGAGGGTTTGCTTTCGATTCTACGGTTCTAGTAGATGGAAAAGTCCATAGCAAAGTCTTTATAAATTCAACTCAAATTGCTGTATCTCTTCAGTCTTCAGAGCTCAATAGAGTGGGTAACCTCATCATTGCCGTTGAAAACTGCGCTCCCGGAGGAGGTGTATCCGAAGCAGCGACTTTCATCGCCCTTCCTGAGCCACTGGCACTGCTTGGCAAATCTCCAGGCTTTGTACAGGTCGGGAGTCCGGATACGGTTATCACTCTCACGGGGACAGGTTTTACTAGAGATGCCAAGGTCTATGCGTCTGGAATGCCATCGGTTCTCGATACAGTTACAGAACATTTGATTAAGGCGGTCATTCCGTCCTCATTGCTTCAGGCGCAAGGCGTCATAAATTTGGAGGTCGTCGATCCTGGAACTCAAGCGATGTCATCCAATGTGGTCCAGGTTGTGGTTGGAGAAGTGCCTAAGGTGATGTTTGTTTCTCCTTCCAGTGCCCCGGTTGGGAGTGCAGATCTCAAGATTACCGTGACGGGTTCGGGATTTGTGCCTGGTTCAGTTGTGCAATGGAATGGAACGAATCTGGAGACCTCTGCCATTTCATCAGAGTCAGCTCTCTTAGCCCGCGTTCCCGCCGCTATGCTTGCGCAGCCTGCTAATAACTCCATTACAGTCGCTGTTCCCTCTCTTGGTATTGCGAGTTCAACAATCACTCCCTTTACTGCCTATCTGCAGATTGCCAATAACGACATTGTGTATCGTTCCCAAGACGGATACTTATATGCCGCTGTAGCTGCTTCAGCGGCTACGGGAACGCGTAACAGTATCGTGGCAATTGATCTCGAAACCGGGAAAGTTGTGCGTTCCATCGCACTGGATAGCGAGCCGAACAAGCTTGTTCTTTCAACGGACGAAAACCAGCTGTATGTTTCACAGGATGTCATTCACGGATATCGGCAAATTGATCTGGTTCACGGAACTGTAGGCCCCGCGTATCCAATTTTGAATTGCCAACTGGGCAATACGGATTCCGGAGCCGTAGTGACATCGATGGTGGCAATGCCCAATCAACCAAATACGGTTGCAATTTACAGTTCCGGATGTGGGACGGCCATCTATGATTCCGGCACTCCGCGACCCGGTACAAGCCAGAGATTGTTCTCCGGAGATGTCCTTTCTGGAGCATTAGCCTTCTCTTCGGATGGAGGAACGCTCTTTCTCGCTGGTAGATGGGGGCTCTTTTCCCTCTCGGTAGATGCTTCGGGGTTCACCGGCTATCGATACCTTGAACCGCGTTCCGTTGAACCGGAAAGCCTGCAATATGACGGAAACGCGCTGTATTCGTCAGATGGCTTGGTTTATGACCCCTCTTCGGGGCTACAGAAGGGGAGTTTTACCGTTTCTGGACTGCAAGGGATTTCTGGGCCTTTGGTCTCCGATGCCGGGCAGAAGCGAGCCTTCGGATTTGCCAGCAATCTCGCGCCAACGTCAATTCAGAAGTTCGACGAGAGTACATTCACCGCGTTGGGAAATATCGAGCTTGCCGGAGTGGACACTCTCACATACCCCTATGTGCCAAGGCACCTGTTACGGTGGGGCCAAAACGGGCTAGCGTTTCGTACCTCTACCCAAATTTTTGCTTTCAAAAACCCGTTGGTGAGGTGAGGGAGTGCAATTTCCCTGGATTCTCTCGAGGGCTGAGGTTCATGGCTGTTGGTCAGACAAAAGTTAATATATAAACTCTGTGGATAGAGATACTTAGCTGGGTACTCCCTCCTTGCCGCGCCCCCGAAAAAGCCGTATCATGGAAACAGGTTTGTTGCGAAGCTTCCGGTTTGCTGTATCACACCTAACAGGCCAGTCCTGCCACCTTCGCACCCACCATCCTTTCTATGGCAGACGATCAAAATTCTCAGCTTCCCCTCGGCGGGGGCAACTCCGGCGACGGCAATTCGCCCGGCGGCGCCGCTAATCTAGTTCCGATCAACATTGAAGAAGAGATGCGCCGCTCGTATCTCGACTATTCGATGTCGGTCATTATCGGGCGCGCTCTTCCTGACATTCGCGACGGCTTCAAGCCCGTACATCGCCGCATTTTGTACACGATGCACGAGATGGGCCTTCAGCACAACAAGAAATACACCAAGTGCGCCAAGGTCGTTGGACAGGCAATGGGTCAGTATCACCCCCATGGCGACTCCGCGATCTACGACACCCTGGTGCGTCTTGCTCAGCCCTTTTCTCTTCGCTATCCGATGATCGATGGCCAGGGAAACTTCGGTTCGGTAGACGGCGATCCTCCGGCGGCTATGCGTTACACCGAGTGCCGCATGATGAAAATCGCCGGCGAAATGATGGCCGATATCGAGATGGAGACAGTCGACTTTACTCCCAATTATGACGAGTCGACTCTGGAGCCTACCGTTCTTCCGACGCGTATCCCGAACCTGATTGTGAATGGTTCGAACGGTATCGCCGTCGGCATGGCGACCAACATTCCGCCTCACAATCTGACGGAAGTGCTGAATGCCACCATCGAAATGGTGAACAATCCTCATGCAGGATTGATTGAGGTACTAAAGCACGTTCAAGGGCCGGATTTCCCAACAGGTGGTTTCATCTATGGACGCAGCGGAATTGCTCAGGCCTACAAAACCGGCCGTGGGCGCTTCCAGATGCGCGCCAAAGCAGCCGTTGAGAACCTGACGAAGGAAAAGCAGGCCATCATCGTCACCGAGATCCCTTATCAGGTAAATAAGTCTCGCCTGATTGAGCGGATTGCGGAATTGGTCAATGACAAGGCCATTGACGATATCAGCGATATTCGCGACGAGAGCGACCGCGATGGAATGCGCATCGTAATCGAACTGAAGCGCAGTGCAGAGGCTCAGATCGTCCTGAATCAGCTCTATAAGCACACACAGATGCAGGAGAGCTTCTCGATGATCTTCCTGGCGGTTGTCAATGGACAGCCACGGGAACTGGGACTCGCCGATGCGATTCGTTACTTCATCGATCACCGCATCGATGTCGTACGGCGTCGGACTGCATTCTTACTTCGCAAGGCTCGCGAACGGGAGCATATCCTCGAAGGTTACAAGATCGCTCTCGATAATCTCGATGAGGTCATCAAGATCATTCGTGGATCGGGCAGCAGGGCTGAGGCTCGTGAGAACTTGTTCGCCTTCGGCCAAACCAAGGATATGGTGATCCGTCTGGATCGCGAGCCGAATCCCGGAGAAGTCCGGCAGCTTACTTATCGCCAGATCGATGCCATCCTGGAATTGCAGCTCTATCGCTTGACCCAGCTGTCAATCGACGAAATCCTCAATGAGTTGAGGGAAATCCGCGAGAAGATTGCCGAATACGAATCGATCCTGGCCAGCGAGAAGAAGCTTCGCGGCGTGATTGTCAAGGAACTGGAGCAGATTCGTAAGGATTACGGCGATGAGCGCCGTACCCAGATCCTGGATGAAACCGCCGAGTTACAGCTGGAAGATCTAATCGCAGACGAGCAGGTCGCTGTAACGGTTTCGCATTCCGGATATCTGAAGCGGACGCCGATCTCTACCTATCGCCAGCAGCGGCGTGGTGGAACCGGACGCTTAGGAATGAAGACCCGTGAAGAGGACTTTGTTTCGCAGCTCATTGTGGACTCGACTCATGCTTTCCTGTTGTGCTTTACGAACACGGGTCGTGTCTATTGGCTGAAGGTCTACGAGATTCCCGATGTCGGAGCCGCAGGAAAGGGCAAGTCTATGCAAAGCTTGCTGAGCCTGCAGCCAGGTGAGAATGTCCGTACCATCCTTGGTGTACGCAATCTCGAAGAGGAGAACAAATTCATCTTCTTCGCGACACGCAACGGAACAGTCAAGAAGACCCCGCTCAAGGACTTCTCGAACGTTATGGCGCGCGGCATTATCGCTATCGGTATCGACGAGGACGATGAATTGATCGGGGCCGGTCTGACGGACGGTAACCAGATCATCTTCCTGGCGACGCACGATGGTATGGCCATCCGCTTCAACGAAGAGGATGTTCGTTCCATGGGCCGCCCGGCACGCGGTGTCCGCGGTATCGAGTTGTCGAAACACGACTATGTCGTCGGGGTGGCAATCACTTCCAAGCCTGGTGGGGATGAGACAGCCAATCCGTTGATTCTGTCCGTGACGGATATGGGCTTCGGAAAGCGTACCAATGCCGATGAGTATCGTCTCCAGACTCGTGGTGGTAAGGGCGTTATTAACGTCAAGACAACCTCGCGAAATGGAAAGGTGAACTCAATCCTTTTGGTCGACGATACTTCGGAACTGATGATCATTAGCCAATATGGCAAGATCATCCGTATCGATACCAAGACCATTCGTGAAGCAGGCCGTTCGACACAGGGCGTCAAGCTTCTGAATCTGGAACCGGAAGATAAGGTCGCTGCGGCGGTCGTCATTCCGCCAGAGGAAGCGAAGGCGGATTCGGATACTCCGACCTTGTTGCAGTAGACCGATTATTTGCGCTCAGAAGGGGTAGATCTGATTCAGATCTACCCCTTCACTATTTGAGGCCAAATACGCTCAGAGGGATGGGCCTGTAGAAGGTGTGGAGCTTGGCTGATCTTGTTCCAGTTCCGCTTGTATGCGCGCTCCTGCTCCGGTGACCATCATGGTTTTGCTCCAAGGTTTATATCCTTTTTTTGTCACCGAAATCTTATAGACTCCTGGGGCGAGAGCTAGGGTAGATGGCGTATTTCCTGCGAATACTCCGTTAACCTCTATATCGCAACCGGGAATATTTGCCTCTACATTGATTTTTGCAACCTGATCCTTCGTTGTAGCTGCAGCTGGTGATGTTCCCGTTGCTTGGCCCTGCATCTTAATCGGATCGAATGGGAAATCTCCGTTTATGTAGGCTGTTATCTCCGTTCCTTTCGGAATGGATATGTCTTTCCCATGCATAAAAAGAAAGAGCGGTGCAGCCGGGAAGAACACGATTCCGGTAGCCACCATGGCTCCTGTCATAGCTCCGACATGTCCCCCGGCTTTTCCTCCCTGCGTTGCTCGCAAAGCTGCTTTTTCATTGTCGGCAAGGCGTACGGAATCGATATTGACGTCAAGCCGGCCTCCACGCCCCATCCGCTTCTTTGCCTCGGCAGCAGTGATGGTTGCTAAAGCAATTGCTCCTTTGGAGATTACGACCGTGTCTCCAACTTTGACCTCTTCCAGGACATCGAAATCGACGGAATCGCCAACATGAGCATCGGCCGAGGATATTGTGCGTTGAAGACGGAGCTTTACGGGGGTTCCATCAAGCAAAGTGTTCGGTGCCGGTGCTGAAGAGGTTTGCGAAGGCGATTGTTGCGAAGGTTTTGTTTCCGGAGATGGGGACGCTGTTGATTGGGCGGCAGCAACTTGACCTGCCGGTATTGTTTGGGCCAAGACCAGAAATACTGCCGTCGAACAAGAGAAGAAACTTCGTATTTTTTTCACCTGGAGTTACGCTTTCCGGATAGTTCAAGATCGTGGGAGAAGTACATATATACAACACTTCAAGGAAATAACAACAGTTCAATTTCATTCCGAAAATAAAGCTTGGATTGTTAGGCCAATAGAGGAAATACTTGGAGGGCTATGGTTGATATTGATCCTGCACGCGAATGGCAAAGGCTCACTGAGCTATATCTCTCCAAGTACGATGACGAATTGCTAACCTTGGCCGAGGACTTGAAAGATCTGACACCGGTTGCTCAAGAGGTTTTGCAAGCGGAGATAAAGCGTCGGGGACTTACTCTTGAGGCTCGGGAAGAAGTTGCAAAAGGCCAGGCAGCGCGGTTCATGAGCTCTGCTTTTCCAACTCAGCTCTCTGACCAGGACCAAGACCGGGAGCAGGAAAGAACACTGCGACGGAAATCGGATTTTAAGAAGCCTCTTGTGGGTGAGTATCTGGATTGGATTCCAGAGTCGCCAGAGGAATCACAGGATGGCAGTGGTCAACTAGTGCCGAAGATCATTTTTCGGCAGTTTGAGACGGCTGAGGAAGTGCGAGCCGCCAAATATCTTCTGGAGAAGGCCGGGATTGAGAGCTGGGCTGAGATTCCTGGCCCTGGAAGCCTGGATATGACAGCTCCGCGTTTGTTGATTGCAAAAGATCAACTTGAAGCAGCGGCTGCGGTCCTTCCCGATGTGTTACCTGCTGATCTGGTTCTAGAGATGGGGCAAGAGGTGGAAAATTTCGTTGTGCCTGTATGTCCCCGCTGTGGAGCCCCCGATCCCTTACTGGAATCCGCTCCCGAAGCGGAACAGACGAACCATTGGTATTGCGAGATATGCAGCCATCGATGGGAAGAACAGTTATCATGAAGTTACTAGCTAATGTTGTCATCTGTTCAAAGAATCAATTTGCGTACTTACGCATTACCTGTCTCGAAGAGTAAAGTTAAAAAGCTCGGCAATTCTTCGCGGACCACCATGCGCTATTGGTCGCTATGTTCCGCGCTTGCTGCGGTGCTCTTGATGAGCATCGCGCTTCTCCAACCCGCACAATCGGCCACCCGGCATAGGGCGCCGCATCAGGCTCAGGCAGCTGCGGCAAAGTCCGTGCGCGTAAAGGCTGCGGGAAAGAATAAGGCAGCAAAATCCTCAAAAGTCGCAGCCAGAGCTGCGTCGCAGGATAAGCCGGTCTCAAAATCCAAAAAAGCAAGTGCAAAGGTAAAGAACTCACGTTCTGCGCGCAATGCCGCTCGGAACGATGAACAGCAGATTTCCAGTCGTACACGTCGTGGACGCCAGAATCCTCGCTTGCGTCAGGCTGTTTTGCGGGGGCGTCGTCACCACTTCACACTCCAGGAGCCTCGGACGCAGGCCACGATTGCCGAGATTCCCCTGAGCCGCACCAATCTGGCCCTATTGCCTCCGCTTAAGGGATCGCATGAATCCCTGGTCCGGCAAAATGTACGTGCAGAGGCCGAAGGGCTGCAACGCATTGAGGACGATGCCGATCTCAATCGCCTGGTCAGGGCGGGGTCGTTGGTTTCTCTTCCTGCGTCGTCAGGCCTTCTCGTCAACCCATCTATGGAGCAGAATCGCCGCTATTGCCGGCCCTGGACTTCCAGATTTCTGTCGGAGTTGGCGACGGCACACTACAATCGCTTCAAACGCCCAATACAGGTCAATTCCGCGGTTCGTACCGTCGAATATCAGCGTCGCTTGATGCGGACAAATGGCAATGCAGCTCCGGCAGAGGGTGATATTGCCTCTCCACACCTGACGGGTGCCACGATCGATATCGGGAAAAGAGGATTATCCGTTTCTGAAATCGGTTGGCTTCGAGCCTATCTCCTGCCACTGCAGCAGGCCGGAAAAATCGATGTTGAAGAGGAGTTTCAGCAGTCCTGCTTCCATATTTCGGTTTACAAGAGCTACGATTCCCCGTTGTATCGGGATAATAGCAAGCCCTTCCTGGCGACTGGGATTCACTAAAGAATCCCTCGTTCCTCTCTAGGGATACAGCGGCTTTTCGAGAAGAAGGGCCGCTGGCTCCCCTCCTCTTAAGATCCGCTTCCGTTTACGAAAATCCAACTCTTTGAAAATCACCACAGCTTTATGGATTCGAGTTAGAATCGCCCAGACTTCTGCTGTTTGTGCTGTGCCGAAAGGAATGTGCTCATGACAGAATTGGATTCCTCCATCCCTTCGCCAACTGGACCCGATACGGCGGGTCTTACCGCGACACAGCGGGTTTTGTATACCTTTACCGCACCGTCGAAGACCTTTACCGACATTTTGCGGAGTACGAGTTGGTGGCTACCCTTTTTGATTACGGTTGTTCTTTCCGTGTCCTTCGTTGCCGCAGTGCAGTCGAAGGTGGGATGGGACAAGGTTACCGAAAATCAAATCAAGCTAAATCCGAAACAGGCGGAAAAACTCGCATCTTTACCACCCGACCAAGCTGCAAAAAGTAAGTTCATCGGGGAAAAGGTGACTCAGTATATTTCCTACGGGTTTCCCCTTCTCACTCTGATTACAGCCGTGATTTTTGCAGCGGTATTGCTGGCTACAATGAACTTCGGTTTTGGTGGCCACGCCGATTTTTCGGGATTATTAGCAGTTGTTTTCTATTCCTGGTTGCCGGGCCTGATCAAAACACTGCTGGCGGTCGTGATTCTTCTTGCGGGTGTTGATCCGGATTCGTTTCTCATCAGCAATCCGGTCGGAACCAACCCCGGATATTACCTGAACGTGGTAGATACTCCTCGCTGGCTGTACACCCTGGCTTCTTCGCTGGATATCATTTCGATCTGGACCTACGTCTTATTAGCTATCGGATGTGCCACGGTGGCGAAGGTAAAGCGCAGCGCTGGATATATGGCCATCTTTGGGTGGTGGGGGCTTCTGCTGCTCTTTAGGATTGCTTACGCTGCAATTTCCAGCTAATGCGGTTCTCGCAGTACGGTGAACTTTTAAGCGCCTGTCCCGGGGCAGCGTTCTTCACCCTGGCTTCCTCGGCTTCGGTTTATGTCGTTGTCAGGTAATACCGTAAACCAGGACGTTATGAAACAGAAAAGGAGCGGATTTCCGCTCCTTTTCTGTTGATATGAACTGCAGTTTTATTCTTGCCAACGACGGAAGATAAGAGAACCATTCGTTCCACCGAAGCCAAAGGAATTTGATAGAGCAATGTCAATCTTGATCTTCTGCGGCGTTTTCGGCACGTAATTCAAATCGCATGCCGGGTCCGGATCATCCAGGTTGCTCGTTGGCGGAGCAGTTTGGTTCAAGAGGGAGAGAATTGTAATTCCCGCCTCCAGACCGCCGGCGCCGCCCAGCAAGTGTCCTGTCATGGACTTTGTCGAGCTGATCAGGAGTTTATGACTGGTGGCTTTTTCCCCGAAGAGATTCTTCATTGCTGCCGTTTCCAGCGCATCGCCCACCGCTGTAGAAGTGGCGTGCGCGTTCACGTAGTCAATGTCTCCGGGTTCAAGCCCAGCGCTCTTGATTGCATTTTGCATGGACCGATAGCAGCCTTCGCCTTCAGGAGCCATGCCGGTCATGTGATAAGCATCGGCACTCATTCCATAGCCGATGATCTCGGCCAGGATTTTTGCACCGCGTGCTTTAGCATGTTCTAGCTCTTCCATGATCAGGATGCCGGCGCCTTCGCCGACCACGAAGCCGTCACGGTCCTTATCGAAAGGACGGCAAGCGTGTTCCGGATCATCATTTCGGGTCGATAAAGCCCGCATTGCAGCGAATCCGCCGATACCCATCGGGGTAATAGCTGCCTCTGCTCCACCTGCGATCATGGCATCGGCATCGCCCCGCTCGATGATGCGGTAAGCGTCGCCAATGGCGTGAGCACTGGTGGTGCAGGCTGTGGCCGTGGCCTCATTCGGGCCCTTCGCGCCATAGCGAATGCTGACTTGTCCCGCTGCCAAATTAACAATGGCTGCCGGAATGAAAAAAGGCGATATTTTCCGAGGGCCGCCTTGAAGCATTGCCGAGTGTTCCCGCTCGATAACGTCAAAGCCGCCGATACCGGAGCCAATATGGACTCCGACTCGTGGAGCGATCTCCGGAGTGATCTTAAGCCCGGATGTTTCCATCGCCTCGTGTGCTGCCGCTAAAGCAAAGTGAATGAAGCGGCCCATCTTGCGCGCTTCCTTCTTGTCAATGAACTTTAGCGGGTCGAAATTCTTGACTTCGGCTGCGAAGGTGACCGGAAATCCGGTCGTATCGAAACCGGTAATGGAAGCCATGCCGCTTTTTCCAGCGAGCAGGTTAGACCAGACCTCAGGCGCAGTATTCCCTACGCCGCAGATCAGACCGATTCCGGTAACGACGACGCGTCGCTTCAAGGTTACTTGCCGCCTTTCGCGTTCTTTTCGATGTACTCGATTGCGTCCTTAACGGTCTTGATCTTCTCGGCGTCTTCGTCCGGGATTTCAAGGTCAAATGCTTCCTCAAACTGCATTACAAGCTCGACTACGTCAAGGGAGTCAGCACCCAAATCCTCTTGGAACGAGGCGCTGGGGGTCACTTCAGCTTCGTCCACCTGCAGCTGCTCGACGATAATCTGCTTAACCTTCTCTTCCACTGCTGCCATGCGATTCTCCTGTCTCTTTAAAAAGCGGCAAACTTTATCTGGAGCTCTTTACCCGACGCCGCCCAAACCTCATCGCTCAAAGGAGATAAAAACAGCTCCCTCCTCTGATCGATAGCGCCGCTGGGAAAAAGACCCAGAAATTCCAAGTCTACTGAGGCACCGAAACAGTGTAAAGCCGATGGGCGTAGGAAGTTGACGGAGTGGCTTCCGGGAAGTAAATGATCGGGATAGATCATTCCGGGTGAAATGCGAGTAGAGTGCTGTTAAGAGCAACGAATTGGACATGCCTGTATTTATTGTTTTTCCCCTTGTACTAGCCGTCGCTATGGCGGCGATCTTTGTATTGGCCTTCGCACTCCTGCGGAATAAGGTTTCGCGCGATCAAGCTGCTCTGGAAGTGGCTGCTGCCGAGCTTCGGGCCGCAGTGGCGCGAAAAGCCGAAGAGGCTCAGCGTCTGGAAGCCGAAAGAAATGATTTGCGGGCGGCAAATGAGACGCTACTCCTGCGTACGAGCGCTGCTGAGACCCAAACGGCTGAGCGACAGAAGCAGGTCGATGCACTTCTCTGCGAAAAAGACGAATTTACGGAGAAATACGCTGTTTTACAGGCGGAATCCTCTGCGTTGAGGAGTGAGTTGGCTGAGGTTCGTAGAGATCTGGCCCACGAGCGAACCCAAGCTGCCGAAAAATTGAGCATTTTGGAAAATGCCCGCGAGCAGCTGAGCAACCAATTCAAAACCCTTGCCAATGAGATCTTGGAAGAAAAGTCAAAGCGCTTTACGGAGCAGAATCAGACCAATCTTGGCCAATTGCTGGAACCGCTGAAGACTCAATTGGGTGTCTTTCAGGCCAAGGTCGAAGATGTTCAGAAAGAAAATATCGCGGGTAGAAGCGAGCTAAAGGTCCATCTTGAGAATTTGCAGAAGCTTAATCAGCAGCTCTCTCAAGATGCAGCAAATCTGGTAACGGCTCTGCGTGGTTCGAACAAGACCCAGGGGGACTGGGGCGAATTTATCCTGGAACAACTGTTGGAGTCTTCCGGACTGCGCAAAGATGTCGAATATCTAGTGCAGGAGAGCTTCACTGCTGACGAGAATAAACGTGCCCGTCCAGACGTGATTGTGAGGCTTCCTGGTGGCAAGCACTTGATCATCGATTCCAAAGTTTCTTTGGTGGCCTATAGCGATTACTGCAATTGTGAAGAGAAAACGCAACAGGCAGCTTTCTTAGCGCAGCATCTGGCTTCGGTGCGAGCCCATCTGAACGGCTTGGCCAAGAAAAACTATCAGACCTTGTACCAACTCAATTCTCTGGACTTTGTCGTTCTATTCGTGCCGATTGAACCGGCATTCATGTTGGCAATCGCTCAAGATACAAAGCTCTGGCAGGATGCGTACGAGAAGAATGTTCTCCTCGTCAGTCCAACGACACTCTTATTCGTAATCCGCACTGTTGCGAGCCTCTGGCGGCAGGAATATCAGAGAAACAATGTACGGGATATCGTGGAGCGGGGCAGTAAGCTCTACGACCAGCTGGTCGGCTTTGTGACAGAGCTAGAGAAGGTCGGGAAGAGCATCAAACAGGCAAAAGATAGTTACGACGACGCCTTTCGGAAACTCTCTTCAGGGCGTGGTAATGTCATTCGCCAAGCAGAGATGTTGAAAAGCCTTGGCGTCAAGCCGAGCAAGAATTTACCTGCCGAGCTGGTGGATTCCGCGGGAGAAGAACAATTGGAACTCTCTTCAGAGGTAGAAGAGGATTCAACCTCAGTTCCGAGATAAATCCGAGCACTGATTCCAGGCCCAGTCCCGGGGTCTGGAATCACCGTTCAAGCGAGAGTTTTCCAGCAAATATGGAGTCCGGAAAGCATGCCCGGCTCTCCGCTAAAGCAGCTGTTCCTCTCGGGTGCAGGCAAATTTGTGCCTACGCGGGAAATACTCTACTCTTTCCCCGTAAATGAGCCGGTAGCGTGAATTCCCGCAGGTGTTTCCGGATGGCGTTCTGCCTGCGATTCAGTAGATTCTTCGTCGCAAGGAATATTCTTTTTGAGCACTTCACGCTGCTGTGGCTGCGTTGAACCGGTTACTTGTGCATCCTCGGCTTCCACGGGCTGAACACCTGTAGGTGGCTGTTGTTTAGAAGCCCGTGGTTCTTCGGCCGCATCCGGTTTGACATGTGCTGTCGCTTCCGAAGTTGCCGTTTGGCGATCAGGCATGGCATGCTCCCTTCATTTCCTAACGGCCCGATCAGAGCCGTCAGGAAATGTCTTTCACGACTGTGATGCATGGGAAGGAAATAGGACAGTCGCTACCGGATGAAGCACCACAGGCTGCGAATGTTTTTTAGCAAGACTCGGAGAATGCATCGCGCATTCGCCGCCAGGTAACGGACAAATCCTCCGGCAGAACTCGGGCTTCTCCAATGACGGTCATAAAGTTGGTATCTCCGGTCCAGCGGGGTAATGCATGGAGATGCAAATGGCCTGCTACACCAGCACCGGCAGCTTTGCCTAAGTTCAGCCCCATATTGATTCCGTGAGGCGAATAGAGCTTATGGAAGACGTTTTCCATCTTGCGCGCTATGTCAATGAGTTCGTGTGCCGTTTCCGTGGGCAGGCTCGCCAAAGAACTGGAGTGTTCGTAGGGAATAGCCATCACGTGGCCCGAACAGTAAGGAAAAGCGTTGAGGCAAAGAAAGCAGTTCTGGCCGCGAAAAACAATCCCTGAGGCTCCTTCAGCCTCTTCGACAGGCATTCCCTGTGCAATGGCATAGTCGGTTGCCGCGATCATGTTGCAGAAAACGCAGCCGAAATCGCCCTGCCAAGCGGCCAATTTTTCGGGTATACCCTGGCGGGTGTCCCGGTCGGCGTGGCTGACGTAGTTATAGCGCCACGGCGTCCATAAGTATTCCATGTGCTTGAGTATAGACGGGGACTGTCCTGGGTATGCTGGGGATCGGTACTAGGTCGATCTTCCCGGATGGGGCGAAGAAATACCGATATCCCGATTGAAAGAAACAGGTAGAGAACTATGCGGTTTGACTATCGTTAAAATACAAAGAAGGTCTCGCCAGTTCGCCGCAGCCTTAATCTCGTGTCTCGGCAGGTGTCCCAGTTTTGAAGTTCTCTCGTTCTGTCCGCTTGGCTATATCCTTTGCCCTTTGCTGCCTTCCGCTTGTATCCAGTGCTGTGAAGAGGCCCCCATTGCCTGCAAAATATGAGCATTGGGTCAAAGAAGAGGTGCCCTACATCCTCACGGATGATGAGAAAGAGGAGTTTCTGGGCCTGGCCTCCGATAAAGAGCGTGACAACTTCATCGAGAATTTCTGGAAGGTTCGCAACCCCGATCCAAACGCGCCAATAAATGCTTATAAAGAGGAGTATTACCAGCGGGTCGCCTACGCCAATGAGCATTTCGGGGCGAGGAACGTTGGAGATGGCTGGCGTTCCGACCGGGGGATGGTTTATATCACTCTTGGTCCTCCTCAGCAGAAGAGCCCCTATCCCAGCTCGAAATATCTCAATCCTCTAGAGATCTGGTTTTACCAGAGTCCAAGTCCAGGGCTCCCTACACATTTCTATGTGGCTTTCTATAAGAGAAGTGCTGCCGAGGAGTACAAGCTCTATTCGCCCTATGTGGACGGACCGACAAAATTGGTAAATACGAGCGACGCGATAAACAATCCTGCTGTTGCCGAAAAGATTATTAGTACAGATCTTGGTTCGGAGGTGGCGCGAGTTGCATTATCGCTGCTGCCTGGGGAGCCTGTCGATGTTAAGAATCCCTCTCCAACCTTGATGTCGGACTCTATTCTCGATCACATCCGGAACTATCGAAATCTTCCGGTAAACCGGGAATTGTTGGAACAGCGCCGTGCAGCACTGCTCGGTGTTACGCACCGGATTTTGTTGGGAGAACAATTCAGCGAACTATCAGCTATTCCTGTAAGGAGCAATGGATCTCTTGTCGATGTTCATTACTTGTTCCGGTTCCTTCATCCCCAGGAATTTACCCTCGTTCGTCAGCCGGATGGCAGGTATTACTACTCAGTGAGCCTTCAAGCTGACATAGTCGGAACTGATGGAAAGACTATTTACAGCGATACACAACATCTCTCGAACTATGTCTCATCGTCCGATTTTGAGGAACTTCGTCAAAAGTGCTTTGGGATTGAGGGGCGCTTGCCTATTGCGCCAGGTAAGTATGAATTAAGCTTGACGGTCACTAACGATTCAACCAAGCAAGCGTTTCGCCAAACACGCCAAATTTTAATTCCCGACTTTGACCATACTCTGGCTATCGGCTATCCGTTTTTCGCTTCGACAACAGTGTCTCCGCAGCGAGATAGTTCTCAGGAAAAACCTTTTAGCTTTTCTGGAATCAAACTCTCACCTGTGGGCAGCGACAATGCCGTGATTGCTGTCGGAGCTCCGCTGCGAGTCGTGTATCAGCTTTGGGAATCGCCTGGATCTCCGGCGTTTCTTCGTGGAAAGACGTTGGACATCAACTATTTGATTGGACAAGTCAGTTCTGCCAGCAAGAAAGAAGAGTCACAAACGGTGGATCGCGGAACTTTCGATCCCTCCGGAAACATGTTGATGGGGAAGGATTTGCGAACAGATTCTTTAACGCCAGGTCCCTATCGCCTTGTGATTCGAGCAACAGATAATGAAAATCACCTTACAGCATTTCAATCGCTGAATTTTATAGTTTCCACTGATACCTCTGAGATACCGTCTCTGTGGACCATTCTTGCGCCATCCGCTGTCTCCGCCTCTTCCGATCTGGCGCTTTATCGTCGAGCCATTACCGCATTAGCAGGTGCAAAGACGGATTTGGCTGTGCAGTATTTGGAGCAGGCACTGCAGGCGCCCAATGTAAAGCCAGAGATCTACCGAGCGCTTGCACAGGCGTATCGCAAAGCAGGCAAAGAGTCCGCGGCAATCGAAGTCGAGAAGAAATTTGGCGTGAAGGCGGAGTGAGCTGCATCCCGGAAAGAGGGCGCAAGTCCCACAATTTGAAGCGTATCCTCAATCAATTCTTTACCTGATTTTCACAGGGTGTTATCCTCTATTCCAATCTACCGAAATTGGTAGACGTTCCTAAATAGTCTTTTTCTCTTAACTTGAGACGTTCTTAGACTTGTTGAGCGCTATGGTTGGCTCATATAGCGCTGTTGTATTTTTTACAACCCTTATTGTTTAGCCCTGTCAGTTAACCAGCTCCGACAAGGCAAAAGCGTAGTTCATTCAAAAAACAGACGTAAGGTGTCTGCGAACAGTTAAGTATTTCCTTTTGGAGGAAGTGATGGCTCGTATTTTCAGAAAAGGCATCCTATTGACGGCATTGCTATTGCCTTCGGTAGCATGCTTCCAGTCTGGTCTTTATGCTCAGGAAGTCTCTTCGGTGAAGGGCGGACTCAATGGTGTTATTACGGATAATTCAGGCGCCGTAATTCCCGGAGCAACCGTCACAGTCAGCGGTTCCGCTGATAAGCGCACAGCGCAAACGGATGGTGCTGGCCACTTTAGTATTGGCGGCCTTACTCCTGGGCTCTACACCGTCTCCGTTTCTGCAAGCGGCTTCAGCAGCACCCAGGCAAAGAATGTTGAAGTAGTTATCAACCGCTCCTCGGCTCTGACGTTAACGTTGAAGCCCGGTTCAGCAGCAGAGACGATAGAAGTTTCTGCCAATACCGTAGAGGTAGATACGACTTCAACTGCGGTTGGCGAGAGCCTTACGTCCACTTTCTATCAACAGGTTCCTGTTGCCCGTAATGTAGGCAGTCTCTTTTATGTTGCTCCTGGTGTGACCAGCGGTGGAGGTACCGGTTCCTCGAACCCCTCCATTGGTGGATCTACTGGCCTTGAGAACCAGTACATTGCTGATGGCGTCAGCATGAATGATCCTGGATATGGCGGCATCGGCGTCTTCAGTCCTATATATGGATCACTGGGAACGGGAATCAATCTCTCGTTTATTCAGGAAGTCCAAGTCAAGACTGGCGCCTTTGAACCTAAGTATGGAAAAGCCAACGGTGGTACGGTTCAAATTGTTACCAAGTCTGGTGGCAGCCAATACCACGGTGCTGTGGCTGCTTATTTTGCACCTGAGTTCATGTCCGCTACCTATCGGCATGCAGATACTTTTCGCGGAGGCCTCAAAGCTTCCGATCTGCGTGGGTACATCTTCTCGCAGCCAGCTTACGATGCAAGCATTGAATTCGGCGGCTATATCCCTGTAAAGGGAAGACATGACAAACTGTTCTTCTTCGGGGCGTTTAATCCGTCGCTGAGCCAAGTGAACTATCTGGCTCCGAATACAGATTTTTCATCTTTGCTTTATAAGCACGGTCCATATACGACCTCCATTACTGCCTACAGCTGGGCGGGTAAGCTCACGTACAAGCTTAATGATTCCAACTCCTTGGAAGTTACTTCGTATGGAGATCCCTCTCAGTCAAACTATGCATACAACGCTGCTTTTACGAATACAAACGGACTTCCGAATTTGAACCAGCATAATACGACGGCTCTTAGCCGTTGGGATTTTGGAAGCCGAAGTATCGCTGCTCGGTTGAATGCCACAATTAATCCAACTACTACATTTTCATTGGCGGTAACCGATAAGAATAGTCATTTTACGGAGAGCGGCTTCGCGAACATCTATTCCATAAGTGATCGTACAACTGGTATTCAGCAGTTCGAGGGTTTGGGACAGTGGTATAACCCAAATACCAAAAATTACGGAACCAGCTTTGATCTTGAAAAAACTGTCTCTGCTTTTGGCTCTCATGTTCTCTCGGTTGGGTATGGATTTGACCGGACTATCTATAATGCGAACCGTGACTATAGTGGAGCTCGATTCGCTGTTCCTCAAAAAAATTATCTGGGGCAAACTGTTACTTCGCTTTCCGGTAATGCCAGTGCGGCCTTCTATCTGGCAACGGTACCTACAGATGCCAATACCGGTAGCGATTACTGTCCGACAAATCTCTGCCCGATATACACGCTTGCAGATGGCAGCCAAGCGCAAGTCTATCTCCGCCAAGCTCGTGGTTATTTGAGCGGAACTGCGGTAAATTCTGCAGGTTCCTATCAATCGGTTTACGGTAATGATTCGTGGAGCATCAATCGATACATCACAATCAACGCCGGTCTGCGCTGGGAAGAAGAGCAGATGAATGGGCCCAACCAGATGTATGTTTTCAACGACAACTGGTCGCCTCGCGTAGGAATTAATGTCGATCCTTTCGGTGATCGCAAGAGCAAAGTCTTCTTCAACTACGGTCGCTATACACAAGCACTGCCCTATGATGCAGCTATTCGCGAACTCAATCAAGAAACTGACATTAGCGGTGCACGCTGGGGGCTATCTTCGAATGCAGATGGCACTTTGCATGTAAATGCCGATAACACCATCGTTCCCACTCTCGACTCTGCCCATTTGTTGAACGGAGCCACTGGGACTGCTTTCGAGAGTATGCGCATCAGCTCTACGGCTCCCGATCCAGAACTCATCGCTTCGGGCACCAAGTTGAATTACGAAGAGGAATATGTGCTGGGATTCGAACGTCAACTTACCTCTGGGATGGTGTTGAGCGTTCGCTGGACCGATCGCCAACTTCGCCGGATTGTTGAAGATATGCAAGGTATATCCCCGGAAGGTGCGATCGCCGATGATCCTAATCAGATCTATCTGATCGGCAATCCAACTTCATCTGCGGACTACTTTATTAATGAACAGGAACTTACGTATACTGGCACCGCAGTTCCAGCTGGATGCCCTCCAATAGGCAGCAAACACGGTAATTATGGTGCTCAGACTGATATTTACGGAAAGAGTGTAGGTTATTCGGTATGTAGTCCAAACTGGGCTACTGCGGGTGAAACAACTCCTGATGGCAAGGCGGATGGTTTTGCAAATGCTAAGCGCCGCTATCAGGCACTTGAAGTTGAGCTGAACAAGAACTTCAGTCACAACTATCTTTTCCGTGCCAATTACCGTTACGCTAAACTTTATGGAAACTACGAAGGACTATTCCGCAATGACAATGGGCAGTCTGATCCCGGAATCAGCTCTCTGTTTGACTTTACTCAAGGTGTTGTAGGTTTGCTCGGTTCTCAATTTGACCCTGGCTACCTAAACACAGATGTGCGGCATACGGGTAATCTTTATGGTTCCTATATGCTCAGTCAGAGCTATCTGAAGAGTTTGACTGTCGGCGCTGGCCTTCGCGGCTCCTCTGGAACTCCACTCAACAAGTTGCTTTCCCATCCGTATTATCAGAATGTTGGCGAAATTCCATTGGGAGGGCGTGGTACGGCAGGTCGTCTGCCTTCTACTCTCCAATTAGACATGCATGCAGATTACCCTGTACATGTTGGAGAAAAGGGGCTGGTCAAGTTCTCATTCGATGCCTTCAATGTGACGAACTCAAAGTTCACCACCGGCAAGAACCAGAACTATGACTTGGCTAATGGGTTGGGCTCAGATGATAGTTATACCACTCCGATTTCGTTCCAGCGCCCGTTCTACGCGCGTGGTTCGATTCGGTTTGAGTTCTAGACCTAAATTGTTAGCTTATTAGCTCATATGAAGTACAAGTAAACTGATTCCGGGTTTGCTTCCTTAATAACAAGGCCTGCCGAAAGGCAGGCCTTGTTATTACTGTTGCCTTCACTACGATTGTAATTAGCGGTGATGGCAGTTCAGTCTAGAAACCTTATAGCATCCTCTCTTTCGGAGTCGAATTCTCCAAAGTGTAAAGATAAACTGGATCGGAAAGTGGATAAGCTATCTGAGTAATAATTCATTTCTCGAGTTGCTCAGAAGGGATGATGCTGAGGTGCCACTGTAGCTCGTGCTGGATGTGCACTGGTTATAATCCCTTCTGCATGCTTGTACTGCTGCGGTGTAGATAGCAGAACAGGTAGCTTTTCCAGTCGGATCTTCTGCATAGCAATCTGCAAATTCTTGTTTCGCCTGAGATGCACAGGCGTTATAGATTTCTGTACACGTTAAGCTTTGAGTGTAGCCCACGGCGCGATTCTTGGCTTTAGAAAGGTTAAGGGCAGAAACATTGGATTTACTAATATCTGCGGCCTTCATTGTGGGTAGGAAGAGAGCGTATAAGATAGAACATCCTATTAATATTTTTCGAGTCTTCATGAGATATTTCGCCTGGAAGTAATTTATTACCGCAGTGAGATTGGTCTTCGATCAGGCAAAACAACTATGTATATATTTCTTGCCCGACGAAGACGGCACTAAGCCAACCAGTCTGGAGAAAGAAAGCTACAAGGAGATGCAGAATACGCCGAAAGGTAGATTCCCAGATCTTTTGATCTAGATCAGTTTTTCTTGCACAACTAGCTTTCTTGTTTAGCACTCCAAACTGAAGTCGTCAATCCGAAATTACAGAAGTACACAATAGTGTTTGGTCTTTCATCAGTATGCGTTCCTATTGATTGAGCGGAAAGCTTCGATTTCATCTTTGGCTCTCTTGGAAATCGGTTTAAATATGACAACAGTACTATTTCTTGTTCTCTCAATACAGCGCGCAGGCGTGGAAGTCTTTATCAGATATAAAGCTGCAAGACTTTACGCGAATTCTAGGGAGTGTTATTCTTCCTTTCATCTATCAGAAATGATAGATGTTCTTTAGCTCAATCCTCTTTATCCGATCACCTTGAGATGTTTTGAGCGCCATCTATAGCGCAATCCCGGCGCTGTTGTACTTGCAGCACTTCTAGTGAAAACCGCTTGCTCTCTTTACTGAAGCGGTCAGGCAATGTGCAGTATACGCAGTTCATACAAACTAAAAACGTTTCAGTTCTTGCACGCTAGATCGTTAAAAGACAACTCCTTTTGGAGGAAGTGATGAGCCGTTTTTCTAGGATAGGCAAACTATTTTCAGCAACTTATGTTGCTTCGCATAACGCGTTTCCAGGCCGCAACCCAGCATCTGGCAGAAGATCCCTCACATTCAGTCTTAGCCTGAAATCTTTCATCATGGTGCTTGTTCTTTCCCTTGTGCCGGGACTTTTGCTGAGCTCCATGCCGGCTGAAGGTCAGGCAATTTCAGTCAATGGCGGTTCAATCCAAGGAACTATTACGGATGCTTCTGGTGCCGTGATCAGCGGAGCCATAGTAACTATTTCCAACAAAGATACGGGATATTCCAAAACCCTGAAGACAGATAATTCCGGCTTCTATAGTGTCGGCCCCTTGAATCCCGGAAGCTACACAATCGGCATTCAAGCTCCAGGTTTTTTAACAGTTTCCGTGCAAACCGTGGTTCGTACCGGTACGGCCACAAGCGGCAACTATAAGCTTCAGGTAGGGCAATCTTCCGAACAGATAGTGGTTTCTGCCGGCGCAGTTCAGGTAAATACCGAACAATCTGCGGTTTCATACGTAATTACTCGTGAGCAGATCGATTCTTTACCTGTTAATGGAAGAAACTTCCTTGATGTAGCTCAGCTCGAACCCGGGGTGGTTCTCCAAAGCGGAGAGTCCTTTGATCCAACCAAAGCCGGTTATTCTGCTCTTTCGATGGGCGGCGTATCCGGACGCACGACCCGTATCTTACTGGATGGACAAGATATTACCGATGAAAACGTCGGTACTACTATCTTCAATGTATCTCAAGGATCGATCGATGAATTCCAGATCAACCGGTCTACGCAAGACGTCTCAGGAGAACTGACATCCACAGGACAAGTCCTTGTCGCCACACGTTCGGGAACCAACTCCTATCACGGTCAGCTGTTCTATAACTTCCAAGATCATAGTGTTGGTTTTTCCAGAGACAAAGGCGGGATCGATGCCCCATTCCAGAGAAACCAATTCGGTGGAAGACTCGGTGGGAAGATTCTTAAGGACAAGCTCTTCTTCTTTGGCAGCGTTGAGCGAATCAAGCAGGATTCGTCGACTTCTGCCGGAGTAGGCGGTCCTTTCGCTCCTATTAACGCACTGTACCCAACCCTTCCTACTCCATATCGCGAGACCTATTCAGCTGGAAGAATCGATTTCAATGGCCCGTTAGGAGGACATTACTTCTTTCGTGCGAATTATGATGTCAACTCTGCCTGGGCGAATAACTACGGGTATGGATACTGGATGTATGCCAACCGTGACAATACTCCCGGGTTTGCGGGAGGTGGGGATTTTTCGACCGGAGCATTTACTCACAGCTTCCGGGCTAGCTATGAAAAGTTCCACAACATGATTGCGGACAAGACAGCTGGCAGCAGCTCTCTTTATTACCCCATCAAAGGCCTTGCAATTTCAAATGCAGCTGAGAGCCTTGCCGCCGGTCCCAACCCCTTATCTCCTCAAGTCACCTTTCAGTCCGACAAGCAAATTAGATATGACGGAAGTTGGGTGCATGGAGGACATAATCTCCGATATGGTGTGAGTTTCAATCGCCTGTTGGGCGGTGGATATGCCTCATTCTACGGACTTGCGCCCCGAGCAATCTTTAGAGATTCAGGATACATATCCGGAGATCGTTCTAACCCGCTGAATTATCACCCCTCTGAAATCCGTCTCGGCAATGGACAGGGATTCTTTTCCGAAAAATCAGGGTTTGGATATCCTGCAGGTGGTCAAGAAGACTGGCGGTTTGCGTTCTACATTGCAGATGGCTGGAAGGTTCGTCCCGATCTTACCGTCAATGTTGGCCTTCGCTACAGTCGTGATACGGAGCGTGCCAATCAGGATTTAGCGCCGATTCCCTGCTCCAATATCAATACCACTACGTTTTCGACTCCACCTTGCACCGGGAATTCACCACTCCTCGCGGTATTCAGTCCTGAGTTGGGTAAACGGGTAAATCAGCCGAATATGAACTTCGGTCCTCAGGTTGGTCTTGCTTATCAGATAGGTGGTAGTGCAAAGACAGTCTTCCGTGCGGGCTTTGGTGTCTACTATGACAGCAACGTTTGGAACAACATTCTCTTCGATCGTGAAGACAGATTACGTTCTGGACTGTTCAATAACGTAGTAACTGGTATCTGCAGTCAAACCAATAGTGTTACTTTCCCGGGAGGGAATGTAGTCAGTTCGGTTGGAGGGCAAAGTATTGCTACTCTCTGTACCCAACCTCTCTCCATTTCCGGTCCTTATATCATTCAGTTGCAGCAGGCATATCAGCAGGCGGTAGCTGCCGCGGGTACTTCAGGCAACATCAATCCTGATTATGTTGGTGAGACTCTCAGAGTCAATAACGCTTTCTATGCCCCTAATTACGTCTCTCCCTATTCGCTGCAATATAACTTCGGAATACAACGGGAGCTGTTTCAGGGGACAGTCCTCACTGCAGATTATGTACACAGCTCAACTCTGAAGATTCAGCAGACGATTGATGCGAACCATGTCGGGGCGGCCCGCTACTTTAATGCCACCGCTGCACGAGCCGCAGTAGCCAGGACGCTCGGTGATCTTCACGCAACCAGCATTCAGGATGCAATTGATAATCATGGAGCGACGATAGATGATTTCGCAGCTGAAGGGCTGGATTCGGGGGTAAATTCCCTGAACGGATATCCGGCAGCCTATGGCGGCTCAGATCCAAATACGGAAGGAGCAGCATTTCCTGGTGCCAATCAAAATCTAGGGGAAGCTTTGTTTAACTTCCCGTCCGGCCGCTCTGCTTACGATGCTCTTCAAATGAACCTGCGGATACAGAAGAACCACCTGTCCAGCTGGGTTCCACGGACCAACTTTGAAGTCTCCTACAACTTTTCAAGGATCGTAACTACTTCACAAGGTGGTTCGGATGGGTTCTTTACGAACTACACGTGGAATCGCGACAACCCAACACAATATATGGGCTATGCGGATCTGGACCAGACACATGGTGTCTCGTTTGGCGGATTCTTTACGCTCAAATATGGACCTCAAATCGGTCTGATCGCACATTTCCGTTCAGCACCTCCAACCAGCTTGGTTCTGGATACTTCCTCTGCTGCCTATATCTTCCAGACTGATTTAGATGGAGATGGAAGCACGGGAGACCTGCTACCTGGGACAAGCCCTGGGGCTTACATGCGCGATGTCGGAGGTAAGGGACTCAAGACCCGTATCGACCAATACAACGGGAAATATGCCAACACCCTTACGCCCGCCGGTCAAGCCATTGTGAACGCCGGCATTATGACAGCAGCTCAGATGCAGGCGATCGGCGCTGTTCAGCAACCCATAGCGCAGGTGCCAGGATCGTCTGCCTATGAAAACCCGATGTTCAAATCAATGGATGTAAATTTTGCCTATCCCTTGAAGTGGAAGAAGCTGGGCGACAGCTTTAGCTTGGAACCTACAGTTTCTGTCTACAACGTAGGGAATTTTGGTAATTATGCGGCCATTAAGGGCGGCGATACCTTCTCCACCTCTGGCATGCTGCTTAACACCTCCAATGGACCCTCAGACAACTATTTGAATGGGCCAAGTGGCTATTCCATTCGAAACCTCAACCGAGTACAGAGGGGATCTGGCACGTTTAGCCAAGGAAGCCCTCGCACGATGGAGTTTCAGCTGCGTCTCAACTTCTAAACTGCTAATCCGAATTGTTCGTTCGAGAGCGGAGGTCCTTGTACCTTCGTTCTTGAACGGCAAGTTCTTGCACTGTTTAAAGTGCATTTCTCCTTGCTTCTCCAGCCAGATTGCCTGATAAGGGCATCTGTCCCGCTTCCTAATCCTCCTTCGATATATAAAAGGCTTAGTGAAAACTGCCGCGAAACCGGGCGTTTGCTCCCCTAGTTACATTGACTTCAATACCCACTATTGCTATAGTTTCCATGACTCTCTGTGCGCGGGATTCCAGAGCAGAGAGTTGGTCGCCTCTCATTTTTATCCCTGCCTGCCGGAAGCTCCCTTGGAGACCGATGTAGTGCTGGACCACTCACTATGGCCAAGCTCTTCGTCTCTCCCAGATTTGCCAGCCGACACTGGAAATTGGGAGAGGATGATCCCCGACACTTCGCCGATCAATTAAGAAACTTCTTCAGCGAAGCGATTCACAGGCTTAAGATGCTCGGTCTGCTTGGTATTGCATGATTCGAGCCCTGTAAAGGCGGAGATGGGAACCGCCGGCCAGGAATCCCGGAGCTGGTCATGGCAGACGTCCTGAATTCTCTACAAACCGAGAGCACACCCCTGAACACCGAATTAGAAGAACCCACGCTGGAAGCAGCGACGGAGCAGTCCGCGCCGTCACTCGAATCAACTCACAACCCTGAAACATCTCAGGCACCCGAAAATTCCGTATCGGAAGCGGCAAGCACAGCCGCTCATGAGCCAACAGAAGATTCCGAAATTAATATGGAAGACTTCTCCGCCGCGCTAGAGGCATTTGACCGTGAGCAGGCCGCAGAGGCCGCTGCAGTAGAAGCCTATGGCGACAGCATCGTGGCGGGTACCGTCATCAAGCTGACCGATAAACATGTCGTTGTCGATGTGGGCTTGAAGTCGGAAGGCCTGATTCCGCTGGAACAGGTGCTAGACCACACCGGTACACCGAAATTGAATCCTGGTGATCCGGTTGAAGTGGTGATCGAACGCGAAGAGCCAGAAGGCGGTTATCTCGTCAGCTACGAGAAAGCACAACGTCTTCGCGTATGGGACGTGATCGAGAAGGCTGCAAACGAGAAGACTCCTATCGTGGGCACAGTCCAGGGTCGCGTAAAGGGCGGTTTGACTGTGGATATCGGCATGAAGGCTTTTCTGCCCGGTTCCCAGCTGGAAATTCGCCCGGTACGGAATCTGGATGCCTATATCGGTCAGCAGATTGAAGTCCGCGTTATCAAGCTGAACAAGAAGCGCGGCAATGTTGTTGTCTCCCGCAAGGAGATCCTGGAAGAAGAGCAGAACGCCCGTCGCTCTACGACTTTGGAGCACCTGGAAGAAGGTGCGGTTCTGACTGGAACGGTCAAGAATCTCACCGACTACGGCGCTTTCGTCGATATGGGCGGCATCGATGGCCTGCTCCATATCACCGATATGTCCTGGGGCCGTTTGACCCATCCTCGCGATCTGGTCAATGTCGGCGACGAGATCCAGGTCAAGGTGCTGAAGTTCGACAAGGATAAGCAGCGCGTATCGCTCGGCTTTAAGCAGCTGACTCCCGACCCCTGGCTCGATGCCGCCGAGCGGTATCCGATCGGCGCCCGGGTGCGTGGCCGCGTTCTGAGCGTTACCGACTACGGTGCCTTTGTTGAATTGGAACAGGGTATCGAGGGTCTGGTCCACGTCTCCGAGATGACCTGGTCGAAGCGGATGAAGCATCCGTCGAAGCTGGTCAAGCCAGGCGAAGAGGTTGAGACCGTTGTTCTGGCCGTCAACCCGAGTGACCGCCGTATCTCCTTGGGTATGAAGCAGTTGCTTGAAAATCCCTGGGAGAATCTGGCTGGCCGTTATCCAATTGGAACAGTGGTCGAAGGTCGCGTTCGCAATCTGACCGATTTCGGAGCCTTTATCGAGATCGAAGATGGCATCGATGGTTTGGTACACGTCAGCAATCTGAGCTGGACCAAGCGCATCAAGCATCCCTCTGAAGTCCTGAAGAAGGGTGAAAAGCTGAAGGCTGTTGTCCTGGGTGTCGAGCCGGAAAACCGCCGTCTCTCCCTGGGCGTGAAGCAGTTGCAGCCCGATGTTTGGGAAACCTTCTTCAATCAGCACCGCGTGGGCGATGTGATCCACGGTAAGGTGCTGCGGACGGCTCAGTTCGGAGCCTTCGTCGAGATCGTTGAAGGTGTTGAGGGTCTCTGCCACGTTTCCGAAGCCACCGACCAGAGCGGTGTGCCGGTGAAGCTGGATCAGGGAGATGAGCACGACTTCAAGATCATCAAGATGAATGTGGATGAGAAGAAGGTTGGTCTGAGCCTGCGTGCCGTAGGTGAAGAAGCCAGCCGGGCAGACGTAGAAGCCTACAAGGCTCCAGTCTCCAGCTCGACCACTACATTGGGTGATCTCGTTAACTGGAAGCGCGAGCACGAATAAGTCCTCGCGTTTGCGGAGCTAAAGAAACGCCACTCTTCGGAGTGGCGTTTCTTTTTCTGCACTTGCTGCGAAGGATAAAAATCAGGGACGCCGGTATAGCAAGAACCAGAAACTGGAATTCAACTCGCAATCCGTTACGAGAAAGTAACTGGAGAGTGATCAGGGATCTTCGCAGGAGGAAGAAGCAAATAAATCGGCGCTGCGCAGAATCCTTACGGTACGGTTTTGGTCTGAATAGACAGAAACTAAAGGCGGGTGTGGTGCTAGAGCATTTTTCGCATAGCTGTGCACTCGCTATGGGCGAATGCGGCTTTCTTCGAACGGAATATTGCTGATGCTTTCAGGCTTCGGTCTTGCCGAAAAATGCTCTATAGCTGGAGCTGGTACTACTTCTCTGCCAAACCTTTTCTCAATTGATGGATGCGGTCCATCGCGCTGGCAACAGCACTGGGAGTGACGTGTTCCGCAAACTGCTCCGCGTGAGTTGTCAAAAACTCTTCAATGTACTCGGCTAGCGGCTTGCCATGTTTCTCCGCGGCGGTAACTATAAGGCCAGGGACATTAATTGTGACTTGCATGAGGCTACGATAACACGCTAGCCACTGAAAAGAAAGGGTTTATATGCACATTACTTTGTGAGATCCGGGCGGGAAACAGCTAAGACGGGGTGGAGTTATAGCGATTGCTAAGCGAAATGCTGATTCAAAAATCGTCACTTAGCAATCGCGTAATCACTTGATTTTCAAGGTGTATTGAAACACCTTCTTGGTATCGAACGAGCTGACGGTTTTTGTCGAGCTCTTTTTTCCTTTCAACTCAGCCCAGATTTCGTAGTCCGTATCGGGATTGAGTTGACCAAAACGAAAGTTCCCTTCCGGAGTGCTGATGAAGCTTTTGATTGTCAGCTTCTTCAGGTCCTTCAGGTAAACGATAGCCCCTGCGACTGGCTGGTCATCGCTTCCAGTCACCTTACCTTCGACTAAACGCTGAGCTCCTGCCTGTGCAAGCATCATTGCAGGCCCCAGTAGGAAGACCAGTACGGCAAGGGCCACAACTGCCGAACGCACATGCGGTGCCTTAAATGTCATTCTTCCTCTTCCTCGTCCGAGTAATCCTCGTCATCATCCTCCAAATCATCATCGTCAATCTTGGCTAGTTCAAGTGGTTCAGTTGCCACTATTTCGAACTCGGATCCACACTCGTCACAAATGACGGTGTCACCCTCTTCCACTTCATCTACTTCGAAATCCAGATCGCTCTCGCACTCGGGACAAACAGGCATACGACTCTCCACTCCACGGAGTATTTAGGATTAATTGATGCGGCACCAGCGGGTGCGACTTCGCTAGTTTTAGAGCTAAGTCGCTTTCAGGTCAAGGGGAGTCCATGTGTGTCATGCAGAATCTCACCATTTCGAGAAAATTTGATGACAAATTTTCTCTTTTGACTCTCGATATTTGCGTTGGTTTGCCAATAACGGGAGTTTTTTAGACCGTTTTCACAAATCCTGTGTCCGAACCGAACGAAAATCAAGAGTGGCTCTTCTTAAAGGAAAAAGCCGCGCCGAAATTCTTTCCGACGGACACACCGTTTGCGTAAACGGTATAGCTCCAGCCAATGCAGGCACAGCCCTGCAGAATCTGACGGGAAAAATCCACACAGGATGCACGGATGAGCCATTGCAAAAGTTTATTCCCGCCGCCGAATTTGGGCCATCGTCGAAAATCCGATTTTCATTGAGCTAAATTTTTCTTGCGGGCTTTTCAAAATGGTCTTCCGAAGCTGCCAGTTCGATAGCAGGCCGGAAATATCCGATCTGGAATCGGAGGGCTGCTACAAGGCTTGACGAGAGGAGCTGGGGGCCTTAATTATCAGCATCAGAACCTTCATACAGAGAAATAAAACACGAGAAACCGGGACGGCTCTTCTGAGACAAGGCCGCTCCACTGGACAGAAAGCACGCAACGTAGAAGGATCGAAATTATGCGCCGTACCTCAAGCATCATGAATTTCCCGGATTTTCGTGGATTTACACGAAAGCTCATCCTGTGGAACTTGGGTATTTTCTTTGGTCTGTTGCTTCTGAAAGAGGTTTCCCCTCTTGTGTACATACAGATCTCCTCCTGGATTGTGTTGAATCCAATGCGGGTTTTGCAGGGGTGGATCTGGCAGCTTTTGACATACAGCTTTATTCATTCAGGAATTCTGGGGACCGCATTGGAACTGCTCTCTCTCTGGTTTCTAGGGAGCTTTCTTGAATCCAGCTACGGTCCGCGCTGGCTGGCTCAGCTCTATTTCGTCTCTGTAGTTGGTGCCGGATTAGCTGCCGTAATTCTATGGGGTCCGCTGCATGGCAGCGTATACCTGACAGGGGCTTTTGGCGGCATCTTTGGGCTTCTGGTTGCGTTTGGTGTACTGCATGGGGATATGGAGTTCATGATGTTTCCCTTCCCTGTGCTGATTAAGGCAAAGTACCTGACGATGGTCTATCTGTTGATCGCGACTGCAGGATTTTTCCTACAGGACAAGCTATTTGCTATTTCGCAGCTTGGTGGTGCGCTCACCGGTTATCTTTACGTGCGGTTTGCCTCGCGCAGGGGCGTTGGCGCTGGCTTTAGCGAGTGGTATTACGGTTTGCGGAATAACTACTATCGCTGGAAACGGCGTCGCGCAGCACGGAAGTTTGAGGTCTATATGCGGAAGCAGAATCGCGATGTTCATTTCGATAGCGAAGGCCGCTATATCGATCCGGATCGTCGTGGCAATGACCCGAATGACCGCGGATGGATGAATTAAAAACAGCTGAGAGCCGGTCGGCTGGTAAAGCGGTCGGCTAAACTCCGGTCAGATGAAAGCTCTAGCGTCTTAGCATCTCGTCGATGCGGATAAATTCATAACCGCGCTGCCGCAAGTCTTTAATCAGGCTTGGAAGCAGCATGAACATCTTGTCTTTGCGGTCAGCTCCAAGATGGATCAGCAGAATATATCCGTTCAATCCGTGCGGATCTTTTTTCTCGTAGTTGAGAATTCCCTCGTAGATTGTCTGTGAGGAGACGAAGCCGCGCTGACTTTCCGGCATGTAATCACGATTGGAACCACTGCCAGGAGAAAAGTTGAACATCTGGATGTTCATCTCCGATGCCCATTTCGCCTGCTCGTGATTAAACCACTCGTAGGGGGGAATAAAGTAGATGCCTCCCGGGAAGGTAGCCCCAAGAGCTCTAAGATCGTCCAGGTTCTTGCGGAGATCCTGCTTAAACTGCTCTTCGGTGATGAGGGTTTGTTGCCGATTGTCCCAGGAGCAGTACAGCGGATGTTGATCGGAGTGCGGTCCGACGTAATGTCCTTCTTTTATGGCTCGTTGGAGGAGAGGCCGGTATTCCTGCTTTCGCAAATAGCCCCCAGTGACAAAAAAGCCTGCTTTGACATGGAGAGATTGCAGCGTGTCGAGTATCGGCTCCGTTCCCTCTCCGTAATCCCCGCCGGTAAAGATCAATGCGATTTTCTTTTGGGACAAATCTCCGCGAACAATAGCTCCTTCGTCCCAGGTAAAACGAGATACCTCGTTCTGTAACGCATGTGAACTGTAGCTGCCACATGGCAAGACCGCGAAGGCAACTGTCATCAGCAATACACATAGGCGGGGATGTATGAACCGCAAAGCTGTCATTGCCATGCGGAAGAAAGATCTTCGGTGTTGAAGAGTATTTTGCGTGCCGGTATCTACAGAGCGACAAGGATTCTCCATGCTTCCCTCGCTAGCGCATTTTCGCTTTCACTGTAAACCCTGAACAAATGACCGCGTGGCCGTTCCGTCGAAGAACGGCCACACTGCACTGATTTCCGCTGGACCATACTAAAAGCGAGAATGCTCTAAGGAGAATACATGCAGAAAAGCGGCCAGCAATTACCAGAAGTAGATTCTCTGGTTTTTGCTGACCGCCTTTTAGCTGCCCGGACCTTAGCTGCCCGATTTATAGCCGATCACTTCTTAGCTGCGTACCTTTATGTGCAGTTCGCGCAGTTGCTGTTCGCTGACTGGTGTTGGAGCATCCATGAGAAGGTCGATAGCCTTGGCTGTCTTCGGGAAGGCGATAACCTCGCGAAGGCTGGAAGCTCCTGCCAGGATCATGGCGATACGATCCACGCCGAGCGCGATTCCACCATGCGGCGGTGCTCCATACTCAAGGGTCTCAAGGAAGAAGCCGAAGCGCTCCTTCATCTCCTCGTCGCTCATACCGAGCGCGGAGAAGATCTGGCGCTGGATATCCTGGCGATGGATACGAATCGATCCTGAGCCCAATTCCGTGCCATTAAGCACTACGTCATAAGCCAGAGCGCGAACCATTCCGGGATCACTGGTCATCTTGCCTGCCTTGAGGTCATCCTCATGCGGCGAAGTGAAGGGGTGATGCGCGAAGGTCCACTGCTTTGTTTCGTCGTCCCACTCGAAGAACGGGAAGTCCGTAACCCAAAGGAACTTGTAATCCTCGGCCGTTCCCTTTTTCTCAAAGGCCTTGTGGCGATCGGCAAACTTCTGTGCCAGAGCCAGGCGAACCTGCCCTGCCATCTCGAAGACTTCGCGTTCAATGGATGAAAGCACCAGAGTGGCGGGAGGTACGGGCCGAGGTTCCGTAGAGGAGGCTTTACCAACCAGAACGATCAGATCACCTGCTGCTGCTCCGGTAAGTTCACGGATCTTGGCAACGGCTTCAGGGAAGGACTTTTCAAGACGTTTGAAGTCGTCCAGAACCTTCACTTCCAGGTCGGTCATCTTCTGCGGGTAGAGTTGTCGCAGATCGTCACGCTCCTTGCGCGAAAGATCTCCGACATTGGGAATGTGTACCGCTACCAGAGGAAGGCTCTTGTCCAGAGCCAGACTCTCCAACTGTTCGGGAGTAAAGGCTGCATGGATTTCGGTCATCGCCGGTAAACGCAGATCTGGCTTGTCGATACCGTAAAGCCGGATTGCTTCGTCGAAGGTCATACGTGGGAACGGGATTTCCAGTTCGATTCCCGCAACATGGAAGGAGGCCTTCAGAAAGCCTTCAACGATCCTGTGAATGGTTTCCTGCTGCGGAAAAGTCATTTCCAGATCGATCTGGGTGAACTCCGGCTGGCGGTCAGCACGAAGATCTTCATCGCGGAAACAGCGGGCGAGCTGGAAGTAGCGGTCGCATCCTGAGATCATCAGAATCTGTTTGAAGATCTGCGGAGACTGCGGCAGCGCATAAAAATTGCCAGGGTGAACGCGGCTGGGTACCAGATAATCGCGAGCGCCTTCCGGAGTTGAACGAGTCAAAATCGGGGTTTCGATTTCGAGGAAGCCTTCGCCGGAGAGATACTCACGGATCGCCATGGCCACCTTGTGACGCATAAGCAGGTTGGCCTGCATTTCGGCACGCCGCAAGTCGAGGAAGCGATACTTCAGGCGGACTTCTTCGTTCGAGATCGCGTCGTCTGCGGGCGAGAACGGAAGAGGTTTGGAGTCATTGAGCACCAGAACCTCATCGGCGACAATTTCAATTTCGCCGGTTTCCATTTTCGGGTTGATGACATCCTTGTCACGCATCCGCACTTTACCAATCGCGGCTACGACGTATTCCGGACGTATCTGTTCGCCCTTAGCGTGTGCATCCGGAGATTGATCTTTATCGAGGACAACCTGCGAGATGCCGCTACGGTCGCGGAGATCGAGAAAGATCAAATTACCGTGATCCCGGCGGCGGTTGACCCAGCCCATCAGAACTACGGATTGACCGGCGTGAGCGGCGCGCAATTGGCCGCACATATGTGTACGCTGCAGTGTGCCTAAAAAGTCCAGCAATGGAGTGCCTACTCTTCCTTAGTGGGTTTCGGGCCGAAGAGTCCGAATAAGCTCCGACTGAGCGACCTTGGTCTGCTCCCCGGAGGAGAAATCCTTTATTGTCAGCATACCGGAGGCGAGTTCGTCTTCTCCCAGGAGAAGAATCTTACGAGCCAGCTTGTTCCCAGTTTCGAAGGATTTCTTCAAACGGAACGAACCATCTCCCAACTCGACTCTCAGGCCTTGACGCCGAAGTTCTCTCGCCAACTTCAATGCAGGAGCATTCGTGGCTTCTCCCATGGGCGCAATGTAAACATCGGCAAGGGAGGCCTGCGCTTGCTGCTGCGCTTCCAACGTTAATATCAAACGATCCGCACCCATGGCAAAACCAATTCCGGGAGCCTTGGGGCCGCCGATTGCTTCACTGAGGCCGTCATATCTGCCACCGCCCAGCAGAGCATTCTGCGCTCCTAAACCGCCATGTGTGAACTCGAAGGTAGTGCGGGTGTAATAGTCGAGGCCACGAACCAGCCGGTAATCCTGCACATAAGGAACTCCTGCGGCATCGAGCGCAGCGCAGACAGCGGCAAAGTGAGATTTCGATGCTTCGTCCAGCGAATCTGCGATTTTGGGCAGGGTTTCGATAATTGGCTGATCTTCCGGGACCTTGCAATCGAGCACGCGTAGAGGATTCGTTTCAGCACGGCGCTGGCAATCCGGGCACATCTGTCCTACAACCGGCTTCAATGCTTCCCGCAGTATGGCAACGTAACGCGGCCTGTCGGTTGAAGAGCCTACGGAGTTCAGCTTCAACTGCCAACCGGTGATACCAAGCTCATCGAGCAGCGTGGCCAGCATTTCCAGCACTTCGGCATCGCGCAAAGGAGATTCCGATCCGGAGCTGGTTGGTCCAATGACCTCGGCCCCAATCTGAAAGAACTGGCGGTAACGGCCCTTCTGCGGACGTTCGCGACGGAACTGAGGGCCGATATAGTAAAGCTTTTGCAATTGGCCGGTTTCGCCCAATTTGTGCTCGATATACGCACGAACTACCCCGGCCGTGTTCTCGGGGCGAAGTGTCAGGGATTGTGCTTTTTCCGATTGAGCTCTAGGCCGATCTTCCCAGGTGTACATCTCTTTCGAGACGATATCGGTCTCTTCGCCTACTCCGCGGGCAAAGAGTTGGGTTTCTTCAAAGATCGGAGTGCGAATCTCCCCGAAGTTATAGCGCGCAAAGACCGCACGTGCGGTCGCTTCCATCTTGTTCCAAAGTTCGGTTTCGGGCGGCAGCAGGTCGCGGGTGCCGCGTACAGCTTTCAAAGTACTCATGAGGCTTAGGCCTTGATCATCCTTCTTTTTAGAATACAAGGCTTCTACGGGGCATCAACTCTTCCGATGAAACCAACGAGGCCTTGACTGTTTCGTCAGCCATGCACGGAGTCCGAGTTTTACAGGACTTCTGTTTGACGTGCCATTTGTGAATTCTTAAGGAAGTTCTTGTTTTTCGAGACCCTGCAGCCAGAGTTCGAGGTGTATCAGTACCTGATCGAATTGAGCTCGGCATCCATGCTCCTCTCCTGCAATCACTTCCAGACGAGAGCCTTGCGGCAGCTGCGGGAGTGCCTCTCGTCCAGTAGCCAAGAGTGTTTGTTCCTCCCAGCCGGAATCGCCATAGATCAGCAGGATGGGACAGTGCAGAGCGGCCAGAATGTTCTTCTGGTCGAAGGTCGCGAAGTCATCGAGAGTTTGCTGAGTAATCAGGCACTCTGTCCGCCCTCGCCGATCGACTGGGTAATGCATCATTCCTGTGGAGCGTAATTCCTCAAGCTGGCTTATGGAGAAATACTCTTCCCATCGATAGTGCACCGCATTCAGTGCAGCTCCGATCAGAATCATGGTGTCGGGCTGGAGGTCAGCGCAAGAGAGGCAGATACGGGCGCCTAGACTGTTTCCCAACAGTGCCAGCTGCTGATAATTCTTTGTCCGCGTGAAATTGACGATGGTGCGTAGATCTTCGATTTCTCGTTCTACCGTTAGCGGAGCATCATCGCTCTCTCCGCATCCGGAAAAGTCAAAAGCCAGCGTTGACCATCCGAGCCGGTTTGCAATTTCTGCAAGTCTGGGAAAGCGGCCGTGAGCATCTTTATCGCTCGTGAAGCCGTGCGCCAGTATCAGAATCTTGCTTCCCGGGACACGGTTGAGAATGCCTCGTAAGGTAAGCCCACGCGGATTGAGCAAGGAAACTGCTTCTTGAGGCGGAATTGTTGCAACAACGTTTTGTTGCATGGCCAGTAGATCCGATTGCCCTTACGAGTACTGCTCTTTTTTGTAAAGCTCAAGATAATCAAGGTAGTTCTTTGCGTATTGGAGGATCATCTCTCGATCTTTGTCTTCCAATTTGCGCCGTATTTTCCCTGGTACTCCGGCGACTAAGGAGCGAGGCGGGATGACTGCATTCTCCGGAATCACTGATCCGGCAGCAATGATGGAACCTTCTCCGATGCGGGCATTATTCAAGATGGTAGCTCCCATACCAATCAGGCAGGCATCTTCGATCACGCAGCCGTGAACAGTGGCATTGTGTCCAATTGTTACCCAATCCCCAACGGTGACCGGATAGACATAGCGCATTCCATGCAAAACGGCACAATCCTGAACATTGGAATTCGACCCAATGCGGATTGAGTTCACGTCCCCTCGCACGACAGCGTTCATCCAGACACTTGATCGTTCTCCCAGAACAACATCCCCTAAAACTTGCGCCGAAAGATCGATATAGCAGCTTTCCGGGATGGAGGGAGTGATTCCTTGGTATGAGCGGATCATGAGAGAATTGCATCCTTTCTTGTGCAGAGATGGCCGCATCTTGTTGTCTGATAGAGATTTTTTATGACAGAAGGGCAAAATGGAGGTCGCTTCCTGAATAAAAGTAGTCGCTTCAGTCTCTTTTACCTTGACGAGCCGTCCGAAGATTACCGTATCCTAGTTGAAGCCCTTTTGGGACGTCTGGAGGTGTAGTTCTTTTGGCAGAGGTTCGAATTCAGGAAGGCGAACCGTTAGAGAATGCGTTGCGCCGCTTTAAGCGGAAGGTACAGCAGGAGGACATCATCAAGGAAGTTAAGCGTCACTCCTTCTACCTGAAGCCAGGCGAAAAGAAGCGCGTCAAGGAAGCGCTCGCACGTAAACGGAATCGCAAAAAGGCTCGTAAAGAGCAGGACTAACCTCTCGACCCCGGTTCTTCCAGATGCTTTGGAAAGACCGGGGTGAGTCAGACAAAATTCATAATAAAAATAACCTGCAGTATCGGTTGTCCTGTTCAGGATGGCCATCGTGATTTTCCAGAACAGCGGGAAATGACTCTATATGTATGCCGCTCCTCTTTGCGGCCGGGCCCCTTTAGAAAAAATTCAAATTCAAAGCTAGAGAAGCAGGACAGTTCTGCGAGCATTTTCCCCTCGGATTGCGTTCTTTCTCCCGCCGCAGCTGGTCCCGCTATGGGGAAAACAGGCCATGGAATTCGTCGATAAGATCCTGAAATGCGTGGACTGCGGAAATGATTTCGTCTTTACCGCCGGCGAACAGATCTTCTTTCACGATAAGCAATTCAAAAACGACCCAAAACGATGCAAGCAATGCAAGGCAAAGCGCGCGAATGGATCTTCAGGGACAGTTCGTTCTGAGACGAAAACCATTTGCTCGGCCTGTGGGGCAGAGACGACTGTGCCGTTCAAACCGACGCAGGGGCGGCCTGTGCTTTGCCGACAGTGCTTTCAGCAAAAGCGGCCACCGGCCGCCGCAGTAGCGCCTTAGGTTTGGAGATTAGAGCATTTCCCGCATAGGTATAGGCTCGCCAGCAATACAGAGGTGCAGCTTTCTTTGCGGAAAGCTGCGTATGATTTTGTGACCTGGTCTACATCTTTGCGGGAAATGCTCTAGCTCCCCGTAGAGGCAGCAGGTTCTTCTTCAGCCCGACGGCGGCTCTTTATCTCGGGAATTGCCCGGGTGGCATGTTTGCGTTTTTTGTCTTCGTGGGAGACTAGAAGGGCTTCGATCTGTAGCAGCAGGTCTGGTGTGTTCATCGGCTTGACCAGCATCTGGTCGGCGCCTTGTTCCTGCCAGTCGGTCCCGGAGAGTGGGAAAGCTGTCAGAAGTGCTACAGCAGGCTGATACGGAGCCCGTTTGGCTGCCTGCATGACTTCTACTCCCGATCTTTCATTTTCCATCCGCATGTCTGTAATAACCATGTGGTAGGTGCCTGTCTTCAGTCGCACCTTGGCTTCCCGTGCAGATGCAGCGGTGTCTACCTCAAATCCGTGGATCTCAAGGACAGCCTTGAGTGTTAACAAAATCGTCAACTCATCGTCGACAAGCAAAATACGACGTTTCATGGATTGCCTCCGGTGCAGTTACGGGACGTTGAGCAGGCAACATCGGCTTGGGCGTGCATGGTGAGCTGATGCGAGCGTTGCAGGGGAACTTTTACACAAGCTGGGGAAGCGGGCAACCGATAGCGTGAAGCGCGAAAAGCGTTCCCCATTGGTAAACTCAACTTGATGGCAGGATATCACGTCGAGAACTTCGGATGCAGGGCTCAGAGAGCCGATGGCGAGGCTATTGCTGCCGATCTCTGCCGTCGTGGTTTTGTGCCTGCTTCCAGCCCGGAAGCAGCAGATCTGCTCATCGTAAATACCTGCAGCGTAACGGCGGAAGCTGACCGGATGGCCCGCGCTTTTCTGCGTCGCGCACGCCGTCGGAATCCCGAAGCACGTGTCATTGTCACAGGCTGCTATGCTCAGCGGGCGCCGGAAGAATTGGCGCGATTGGAAGGGGTAAGTGCCGTCATCGGGAATAGTCACAAGGCGCTCCTGGCTGAGATTGCCACGACCTCTTCTTCCATGGTTCCTATAACCGCAATTGCGAGTGCAGGCGGAGGCCGGTCCGCGCCGATATGGGCAGATGATAGCTTCGCCCATTCCGATCTGGCGATCGTAGAGTTGGGGAGGTCCGACCAGACACGTCCGAACCTTAAGGTGCAGGATGGTTGTTCAAATCGCTGTTCCTTCTGCATTATTCCGACGACCCGTGGAGCAAGCCGTTCGCATTCCCTCGAAATGGTGCTGGCCCAGGTGCAGGATTTCGTGGAGAGCGGCGGACAGGAGCTTGTGCTTTCCGGTATCAATCTTGGCCGCTGGGGGCGGGATTTGGAGCCTGGTCTTCATTTGGAAGATCTTGTTCGGGCCATTATGGAACGTACTTCACTGCCACGCTTGCGGCTTAGTTCGATTGAGCCTATGGACTGGTCCGCCAATCTACTCACACTCTTCAACGAATACAGCCGAGAGTCTACGTCGTCGAGATTGGCCCGCCATGCTCACCTTCCACTGCAATCCGGATCGGACACCATCCTTCGTGCGATGCACCGGCGATATAGGCCTTGGCACTATGCGGAAAAGGTAGAGGCTATTCATGCCAGCATTCCCAAGGCCGCGATTGGTGCCGATGTGATGGTTGGTTTTCCTGGGGAAACGGAGACTCTCTTTCGTGAGAGCTACGCCTTTATCGCCCGTCTGCCCTTTACTTATTTGCACCTCTTTCCTTTTTCAGCTCGTCCTGGAACAAAGGCGTGGCAGCTACATCAATCTGCTGCTGTTCCGACACCCGTTGTACAAGAGAGGATGAGCGCTTTACGCGGCCTCATTGCAGAAAAGAATCTGGCATTTCGAAAGACATTTCTGGGGGAAGAACTTTCCTGCCTAACTTTGCATACGGCTCCGGAACTTGCATCTCAGGGCCGGACCGAGGCTTTAACGGACAACTTCTTGCGGGTTGAGCTGCCAGAGCTCCTTTCTTCGAACCGTCCCATAGTGGCCCGCATCCAATCAATTATCCCGAGCGGCCTCTCTGGGCGAGCAGTATAGCGCGGATGATCCTCAAAAATTGCTGCGACCAATGCTATACTCTCAGGGCGAAGCGCCCGCCTAGAAGTGCCCGCTTCGCGATTGTGGAGGAGAATCATCGATAAGCGTTCGGCCAAGCAGTTCATTCGCATTAATGAGAGAATCCGCGTACGTGAAGTGCGCGTTATTGACGAAAAGGGAGAGCAGTTGGGTATTCTCCCCCCGTTTGAGGCCTTAAAGATCGCCCGAGAGCGTGGTTTGGATCTGGTAGAGGTTTCCCCAAACGCGGTGCCTCCAGTTTGCCGTATTCAGGATTACGGTAAATTTCTCTACGAAAAAGACAAAAGTGAACGCGCTGCTCGTAAGAAGCAGAAGGTTATCACCATCAAGGAAGTCAAATTCTCCGTCACAGTGGATGAGCACGACTACCAGACGAAGAAGAATCAGGCAGTTCGCTTCCTGAACGATGGCGACAAGGTGAAGGCCTCGCTCCGTTTTAAGGGACGGCAGATGGCCCATCGCGACCTTGGCTATAACATCGTCAATCGCCTGATTAAAGACATAGGCGATGCGGGTGTTGTGGAGTTCATGCCTCGCATGGAAGGCAATACTTTGCATGCGATTATTGCGCCGGGAAAGAAAGCCGAGGCTCCCAAGCCGAAACCCGCGCAAGTTGCCCCTCAACAAGCCCCAGCCGAAGCTCCTAAATCAGCTACTCCAGTGCAGTAGTTGGAAAGACCTGCTTCATACGGCCAAACCCGGCGTTTCCGCGTTCGGGAAGCGGCCGTATGGATCATTTATCGACCGAGATTCGATAAGGACAGGCATGTCTCCCGTGGCCTTCCGCGTGGGTCAGTGTCTTGCCATAAGGGGCGAATCTTGAGCTTCGATTAGGAGAATCAAGCTTCCTGCCTTATACTGAGAAATGTCGTGTTGACGCGACTTCGCGTCAGTGTGCGACATGTAACTCGTTACGATCCGAGAACAAAATGCCTAAGTTAAAGACACATAGCGGCGCCTCAAAGCGCTTCAAGAAGACTGGCACCGGCAAGATCAAGCGTGGCCAGACCAAGATGCGCCACATCCTTACGTCGAAGGAAACCAAAACCAAGCGGAAGCTTCGTGCAATCACGCTGGTTTCGGATGCCGACCACGCGAAGGTGTCCCGCATGATCCCTTACGCCTGATCCATCCTCAAGATGAGGGCCGCGCTCAAGCGTTGCGCATAGGCCCCCGGCTCAGAAACTGCAGCCGAGAGAACAGGTGAGTAAAGCGAGTGAAGAGGTTCAGCATAAGCATTTCTGCTTATGCCTCCTGCCTCCAGCCGCGAAACGAAAGACGCAAAGGAGAACCAAGCAATGCCCCGCGTAAAACGTGGAACGAAACGTAGTGACCGCCGTAAGAAGATTCTGAAAAGGGCGAGTGGCTACTTCCTAACGAAATCAAAGCTTTATCAAGCTGCGCAGGAAGCTGTTGAGCGTGGCCTTAAGTTTGCCTACATTGGCCGCCGCCAGAAGAAGCGCCAGTTCCGTTCTTTGTGGATTGTGCGTATCAGCGCTGCTGCCAAGCTGAACGGCACAAGCTACTCTCAGCTGATCAACGGCCTCAAGAAGGCTGGCATCGAGCTGGATCGCAAGATCCTGGCCGACGTTGCAGTGAACGATCCTCAGGGCTTTACCTCCCTTGTCAATCAGGCAAAGGCTGCTCTCGCGAATCCGGCTGCATAACGTTTCAAGATAGTTTTCGAAAAAGGGCACTCCATCGGAGTGCCCTTTTTCATTCTTAGCTCGATCAGAGCATTTCCCGAAAAGATGTAGACCAAAACAATAGGAGTTGGCGCGGCTTTCCGCCAAAGAAAGCCGCTCTTCCCGTTACGTGGAAAGTTCACAGTATTTCGGGAAATGCCCTAAAAGTTGCTCTGTGGGGTCGGTGCGTTCTGCTGAATAAGGTACTTTGTCTGAAACTCCTGTTTACTCGAGAGCTTCGCGGAATGCATTTGGGAATCGTATAGAAATGGCACAACCCGGTTACCATTCGTATTTCTCTATACACCTTTCGTTGTAATCAGGCCCTGTTTCTTGCCGAAAATTGCCACATGAAGTGTGCAGTGTCCTGGGCTTGGGAGGTCGGAAACCTAAGAAAACAGGGAGAGATGCCATGAGAGTTGGCAGTTCTGCATTACGAGCAGACTATGCAAAGTTGGTAATCGCGTCGAAACGAAGTGATCAACAACGGGATCCCCTCAAAGAGCGGCGCGTAGTGTGCCCCATTCAGTTCGAAGAAGATAGCGATTCCGAGGACGAATCCAAAGATCAGTCCCCGGATACCTTCGCGGACTACATCGTAGAGTTGCATTCATAAAAATCTGGAGCCTGGGATCGTGTCTGTTCTCCAGGCAACATTCTCAGTACCGAAATGAATTCTTAGGGCCTGCTAATTGAGTTTCGGGAAGAATTGCCAATAAATTGCATGCAGAATTTCAGAGTTTCGCCAAGAAATTGGTAGGAACGAAACGATCCTGCTTTAAGCAGTGTCCCCGGCGGCTTGGTAGGCAGGAATTGGGCGTTTTCACATTCGGTTTTGTCTGATGCTCCACTTCAGGGAGCGTCGACTGCGGTAAAACCAAATTTCGGATCAACGTGAAAGCGCATAGGAGGGGAGTCTATGCAGGTAAGTGGCGTTGATGCTCTATCTTCGGTTTCTGCACAGCAGTCTTTGTTGCAGGAGATGGGGACGACGAAGTTGTCATATCAGGTCAAAGTTGAAGGCGATAGCCGGAATGCGTTTATCGAACAGAATTCGGAGCGCTACCGTGGTTATGTTTCCGGAATAGCAGGCCTTTCTGCCATTGGGCAAAGCCTGATTGCTGCGGAGATTAATCTGACGGCTAAAATCGTCAGCGTTTATGCCTGAATTTCAGTGCAATTCTTGAGGATTTCGGGAGTCTTCCCCGGACTTCGCATCGAGCGTATGTCGGAAGTCTTGCCCCGCTTTGATTTATCCTCAATAGGAATATGTCGCAAGACCAAATTCCTTCTCTATCGGGTTATGACGACGCTTCTCTCGACCAGGCCTTCGGAGCGTTAACCGCTCAGGTAGAGGCTTCAGCCAGCGCATTGGCCGATGCCGCGGCCGTAGAGCAGTTTCGTCTGGAATGGCTGGGGCGCAAACAGGGACGTTTGAAGCTCATTAGCGACGCTTGGCTTAAGCCAGCGCCTCCCACTGCAAAGAAGCAGCTCGGCCAGCGCTTTAATGTTCTCAAGGTGCAGGTCGAAGAACTGCTGGAGCGCGCCTCTGCAAGCGGTCCCAGCGATGCTGCGCTTGCTGCGGAAGCCATCGATATCACCCTTCCCGGTACTCGCCGACTGCTAGGTGCCGAGCATCCGATCACGCGCACGATGAACGAGATTGTGTCGGTCTTTCAATCCATGGGCTTCTCCGTCGGAGTAGGTCCGGAAGTTGAAACCGACTACTACAATTTCGAATCGCTTAACTTTCCGCCGAACCATCCGGCTCGCGACACTCAGGACACACTGGTGGTTGCGAATCAGGAGCGGCGTCCTCTCCGTGAGCGCCTGCTGATGCGGACCCACACCTCGCCGGTGCAGATTCGTACGATGGAGCAACAGCCTCCACCGGTCCGGATTGTGATTCCGGGCAAGGTTCACCGCAATGATGCTGCGGATGCCACGCACTCGCCAATCTTTCACCAGGTGGAAGGGCTTTGTGTCGATACCAACATCACCTTCAGCGATCTGAAGGGCACGCTGAATCATGCGATGAAGGCTTTCTTCGGCTCCAGCGTGAAGACGCGTTTCTTCCCGTCCTTCTTCCCCTTTACGGAACCAAGCGCCGACGTGCAGATCAGCTGCATCTTTTGCGGGGGCAAGGGATGCCGCAAATGCAAGTTCTCGGGATGGATCGAGTTGTTGGGATGCGGCATGGTAGATCCCGCTGTCTTCGCCTTCGCGCAGCAGAAGCAGCCAGCCTACGATCCCAAAAAGATTAGCGGTTTCGCCTTCGGTATGGGCGTAGAACGCATTGCCATGATGAAGTACGGCATCAGCGATATCGGACAGTTCTATTCGGGAGATATGAGGTTTCTGGAACAATTCAGCTGATAAGGCGGTCAGCTGAAAACCTGTCGGCTAAAGTCCGGTCGGCTAAGAACCGGTCAGCAAAAGGCAGCAAGCAGAATGAAGACGAAGCATTTTCGGGATTTGCAGGTTTGGCAGAAATCAATGCAAGTGGCTCGTGAGGTTTATGCTGTGACCGCGAGCTTTCCGAAAACTGAAATCTTCGGATTGACCAGCCAAATGAGAAGAAGCGCTGTTTCGGTGCCCAGCAATATTGCAGAGGGGCATGGACGTCTCTCAGATAGTGCTTTTGCCGTCTTTCTTGGTCATGCACGTGGATCGCTCTCTGAATTAGAAACACAGATTATTTTGGCGGCGGATTTGAAATATTTGGATCCAACGCGGGGAAACGAAATGATTGAGCAATGTGAAGAAGTAGCAAGAATGCTCAATGCGTTTCTCAATACTTTGAATAGGAAACAAGCGCCTGAGACATAGGCGAGAAAGAAAATCAGCTAGCGTGGTTTTGGCTGACCGGTTCTTAGCCGACCGGACTTTAGCTGACCGCCTTTTAGCTGACCGTTGTACCAGCTGACATTTATGAAGATTCTGACCAATTGGCTCCGTTCCTATTTGCCGCCGCTTGCTGTGAGTGACCAGCAGCTGGCGGATGATCTGACCTTGCGCGGAATTGCCGTGGACGGAGTCTTTGCTCTGGGTGAGGGCAAGGGCTCGTTGTTTGAAATGGACGTCACCACCAATCGCGTCGACGCGATGAATCATTACGGTGTCGCCAGGGAAGCTGCAGCCATTTATGGAGCGGAGCTGAAGCCTCTGGAGACTGCGCTTCCGTCTGCACGTCCTGCTGCTAAGCCGTATCCTGTGCGGATCGAGGCTCCGGAGCTTTGCGGACGTTTCACCGCCCGAGTGCTGCGCGACGTGAAGATCGGGAATTCGAAAGGCGCATTGGCCGACTACTTCGGATTGCTGGAGCAAAAGCTCATCTCCAACGCAGTCGATGCAACAAATTATGTGTGGATGGCGATGGGCCAGCCGACACATGCCTACGATCTCGACAAACTCGAAGGCGGAATCGTTGTTCGCCGCGCCCACAAGGGAGAAAAACTCAAGACCCTCGACGGCGTGGAACGGACCCTCGATTTCAGTGATCTCGTTATTGCGGACGAAAAGAAGGCACTGGGGCTGGCCGGAGTCATGGGTGGGTGGGATTCCATGATTACGCCCGAGACCAAAAACATTCTGGTCGAGGCGGCCTGGTTTGATCCTGCCTGCGTTCGTCAAACTTCCCGTAGGCATGGATTGCATACCGATGCCTCCCATCGCTTCGAACGTGGAGCCGACTTCAACGCATCTCCCATTGGTTCGGCGCTCGTTTCCCTCCTGATTCTCGAAAATGGGGGATATGTAGAAGGGGAACTCGTCGACATCGTTATCCCCGAGGCCGAGACGCGTACGGCCAAGCGAGCTCCGGTAGCACTCGCAGTTGGCGAAGTGCAGCGCATATTGGGCACCACAACGGAGAAAGAGGGCATCACGGCAGAGATTATTGAGACCGTGCTCGCTGCATTAGGATGCTCCCTTACAAAACAAAGCAAGGACGCTTATACGGTGACCTTGCCCAGCTGGCGTCTGGATGTCGAACGTGAGATCGATTTAATCGAAGAGGTCGCTCGCGTTTACGGCTATAACCGCTTTGCCAATACCCTTCCTGCCTTCTCCGGCGCGGTGGTGCAGCTGCCTTGGGCGGAAAAGGAGACGGTGGTCCGCCGTACTCTGCTGGCTCTTGGGTTTAATGAGGCGATTTCCAGTACTTTCACATCGGCTACCGATGCAGTTACTTTCTCGCTGCAGAGTGCTCCTGCGGTTCCTCTCGGGAATCCTCTGAGTGAGGAAGCCGGTATGCTGCGGCCTTCTTTGGTGCCGGGCATGTTGACCATGTTGGCGGGTAATCTCAATCGCGATGTGGACGATGTGCGTCTCTTCGAGATGGGGACCATCTTTAGCGGCACAACGGAGCGCGTGGAAGAGCGGCCTTCTTTGGCAATTGGCATTGCCGGAGAACTTCCGGTTACGGGACCTCATCAAGGGGCTCGCGGCTTCGATCTCTACGATTTCAAAGGCGCGATCGAAGAGCTCTTCTCCCGTTTCTCATCAAAGTCTTTGTATTTCGACGCCTTCCCAGCAGATTCGGGATTGATGCCATCCTGGCTTCATCCCTTCCGTTCTGCTCGTGTAGTGCTTGATGGCACTACGATTGGATATTTCGGGCAACTACATCCGGCGGAAGCTTCGCGCCGGAAGTTGAAGCAGCAGGTGTTGGTTGGGGAATTCTCTCTGGAGCGTCTCTATCGCCAGACCTTGCGTCAACCGCTTGCAAAGGAGCTGTCTCGCTTCCAGCCGGTGCGCCGCGACTTCTCCCTGGTCTTCCCGGAAAAGATTCAGTGGGCACAGATAGCCGAGGCTCTTCAGTCATTGAGAATTGCAGAGATGATTGAGTACGCTCCCCGTGAGATCTTCCGGGACAAGCGTTTAGCCGCTGGCGAATACTCACTTTTGTTAGGTACAACTTTCCAATCGTCTGAAGCGACATTGCGGGAAGAACAGGTACAAACCTTCTCCGATCAAATTCTTTCGACTATGCAAAGCCTGGGTGGCAGACTGCGCTCTTAGTTGCTCCTATCTCCCTGCTCGACATTGAGGAAGCGATTCCCGAAATGTCGAGTAGTGGAAAAGAGGGATATAAGCAGTAAAGGCCAGCGCGTTGTAAGGGGCTTTTTTACAGGCAATAGTTGCTATACTCCAAGAGTAATCTGTTTCTTCGGAGGTTCCCCAGATGCTTACTTTCGCCCCAGACAGCCCAGAGGGTAATACTGAAGCTGCGAACGACGAATTGCAGGCTCTGGAAGAACGTGTCCTGCGCACGGTTGAAGTAGTCAAGATGGAGCGCGAAATGCGCACCGCAGCCGAACAACGCGCAGTATCGCTAGAGCAGCAGTGCCGTGAGCGCGAGGTTGCGCTCGAACGTGCAGAAGCTGAGATCCTCACCTTCAAACAGGAGCGGGATGAGATTCGCCAGCGTATGGAGCGGTTGCTCCGTCAGCTGGATACTCTATCTCTATAGTTTCGTATGGCTGAAGATACCTCCAATTCGACGAATAATAGCGTTGCCGTTGATATCTACGATCAGACCTACCATCTGCGCGGCCAGGATACCGAGCGGATTCAGAAGCTTGCGCAACTCGTAGATGGGAAGATGCGTACGGTAGCCGAAAAAGGTACCACCGTTGATTCTCTTCGTGTTGCCGTATTGGCTGCACTGAATATCGCCGATGAGCTGGTAGCAGTGAGTGAGAAGTACCATGCTCTTCTGAGCAGTGCCGAAGAAGCGAATTCGATGCGTACTCGTGCACATTCCCTTTCCGGTCTTCTGGACTCGTTGCTCGACGAGAAGCGCCGCATCGGCTAAGACTTTCTAGAACTGTTCCAGGACTACAGTTGAGCAATACTGCGTTCCCTCAGAGGGGCATGCCTGGATCTCTCTGTTTTGTCCGCTCAGCTTGTCCTAACCGAAGTTCTCAAATTACCCATGCAGGAATAATCCCGGTTAGGTATTTCTTTCTATTGGCAACCTAGGCTTGTATCATCTGTTGCGAACCTATGCGATAGGGAGCCGCACGATGCGCTTTGGGTCGATAGCCCTTTTCCTTCTTCTGCCTTTTTCGTCATTTGCTCAGTCCAATTTCCCGTTACCCTCCAATCCTGCAGCGCAGAAGACGTTTGCGGAAGCGAAGCAGCTCGTCCAGCGCCGAATGTACGGCTTTGCCATGAGGGGCTTTGAGAAAGCCGATAAACAGGATGGCGGAAAGTGTTGGATCTGCAAGCAGTCGGCTTACGATGCCGCACTGGACGCCGCCGATTACAAGGAAGCCGGAGAGATTGCCACGGCCATGCTGAATGCGGCAACTGACCCGAAGACAAGAGGGAAGGCATATCTGCTTCAAGGCGGAGCTTCGATTCGCGATGGTCTGGTACACCATCACGATAAGTCCTTTGTGGAGGCCGACCGCCAGTTTAAAGAGGTGCTCGCGATTTTGCCGACGAATCCAGATGCCCACTTTCTCGATGGGCTAGCTCTCGCGCACTTGAAGCAGGATGAGGCTGCGCAGGCGCAATTTCGGGAATACCTGAGGGTTGGCGACCCTCTCAGCGTTACGCATAAGCGGGCGATTCGCTATCTCGAACGTCCTGAATTGGCGCGTGCACGAATGGCTCCGGCTTTTCGTGTAGAAACGCTGGATGGAAAGACTTTTTCTCTGGATGAAGCTGCTGGAAAGGTAGTGTTGATTGATTTCTGGGCAACATGGTGTGCTCCCTGTCGCGCAGCTTTGCCTCACGTCCGGGATATCGCAAACCGTCTTTCCGGGCCGAACTTCCAGGTGTTGAGCGTCAGTCTGGATAACAATGAGGAAGCGTGGAAGCAATTCATCAGCAAAAACAATATGACGTGGCCCCAATACCGCGACTCTGGATTCGATGGGAAATTGGCTACCATCTTTGCCGTTAACTCGATTCCCCATACTTTCGTCATCGATGCCGACGGTGTTCTTCAGGACGAGAAAGTGGGCGATGCTGCGATTGATGGGAAATTAAAAAAGCTCATTGCCCGTGCTCAACAATTGCAGCAACAAACCACCGCTGTTGTATCGCCAAATTCAGCAACTCAATGAGTTTTTCCATCTTTGGATGTGTATTGATAATGAAGGCCTTTAGCCCACCGACTTGCCAATAAAGGCCATACCAGCTAGCATCCTCAAAGAAACCGGCCTGCAAAGCAGGTGCGGCGGTCAACGCTGGTTGAACCTACATTCAATTGAACAGGGACTCGACTCGACAAATCGGCTCGGTGAGCAACGTCCGCCAGTCCGGAATGCCTAAAGAGCTGCGGGGAGTTCCACCGTCTTAGGACGGGTTCACCAGCATACTGCTGCACGGCCCCGTGGGTCGGTTTTCTGCTGTCTGGAGTCCGGAACCCCCTGGATCCCGTTCCTGAACCGGAAATGCTCTTTCCCGGATTCGGGCTTTTCTCCGATAAGCTAGTTCTTTGTGTATCCGCTGCTCTTCCATTTCGGAAAGATCCTGATTCCCACCTACGGGGTCCTGGTTGCTCTTGCAGTACTGACTGCGCTCGTTGTTTCGCTACGGACGGCACCTCGGTTGCGTTTGGATAGCAACTCCATTTGGAATCTGGGTGTCTTGGCTATCTTTACCGCACTGATATCTTCCCGCTTGTTTCTGATGCTGGTGAATCTTCCCGACCTTCAGCGATATCCCCGTTGGATCTTCAGTTTGGCAATGATGCCCGATAACATCCTGGCAATTTTAGGTTTGTCGGCGGGAGCTCTTGCTGCCCTGTTGTATGCCCGCAAAACACGCTTGCCGTTGCTGCCGTTGGCGGATTGTCTGGCTCCGGCGGTTGCCATTGGACACGCCATTGAATTGTTTGGCTGCTTCCTCGCGGGATCGGCTTATGGATCGCCTGCTACGGTACCCTGGGCCGTTATATACAGGAACTGGCTGGCAGGAGCCTGGTCCGGTACCCCATTGGGTACGCCGCTGCATCCGGTGCAGCTTTACGAGGCTGGAACGGAGCTGCTGTTAGGGTGCGTTTTACTCTGGCGTCTATCCCGAAAGAGCCAAGACGGTGAGCTTGCAGGACTTTGGCTCTTTGGCGCTGGTTTTGCCCATTTCCTTTGCGAGCTCTTCCGTGGAGATATGGGAAGAGTGGAGCTCCCGGGCGGTTTTTTAACGCTTACACAGCTTTTCGCCGTGGGAATGGTCCTGCTGGGCGGGCTGTTACTGCGCAAACAGGATACAGTTGTTCTAGAACCAAGTGAATCCTAGCCCAATGTCATCGCACGCTCCATCTGACTATCCAAATACCCTCCTGGTCTCGGAAGAGGCAAGTGGGAAGCGCCTGGACCAGTTTCTGGCCTCTCAACTGGCGGACGTCAGCCGTTCCCGCATCCAGCTTTTGCTGGAGAACGGAGAGGTGCTGGTGGACGGAAAGGCCGCTAAAGCTTCCCTGCGACTGCGGGGTGGTGAGACTATTTCTGTCCTGGCTGCGCCCCATCCTGAGCCGTTACGCGCTATTGCCGAGGATATTCCGCTCGATATCGTGTACGAGGATGACGATCTGGCCGTAATCAATAAGCCCGCAGGGATGATGGTACATGCCGGTTCGGGAGCGACAGAGGATGCGCGTAACCGGGGGACACTGGTCAATGCCCTTCTGCACCACTTTCAATCTCTGTCGACAACAGGCGGCGATTTGCGGCCGGGAATCGTCCATCGTCTGGACAAGGAGACGAGTGGACTGATCGTCGTCGCCAAAAACGATCCCTCGCATCACAAGCTGGCCAATATGTTTGCCCAGCGGCAAATACACAAAACATATCTCGCACTTGTCCACGGTGAGGTGGCTAAGGATTCCGGTACAATTAGCGCGCCGATAGCCCGCGACGCAATTCGCCGGACCCGCATGACGACCCGGCGCGTGGAGGGGGCGAGGACGGCGATTTCCCATTATCGGGTTACCCGCCGGTATTTCACGAAATATGGCAAATTTACGGCAGTAAGGGTCAGGATTGAAACAGGTCGTACGCATCAGATTCGGGTCCACATGTCGTCCATTGGACACCCGATTGTCGGAGATACACTCTACGGAGCTCCGGCGATGATCACGTTGCAAACCTCCGGAAACCGCCGCCGGGAGCCTGTAGCCGGGAAAGATGTTCTTCAGCTGGAGCGCAATTTTCTTCACGCCGCCGAGTTGGAGTTTTATCATCCCTCTACAGGAGATACTATTTCACTCACCGCTCCGCTTCCCGCGGAACTGGAAGCCTTTGAGAGATTGATAGCTTCGGCTGCTATCTCCCATTGATAGAATGACAGCGCATGACAAAACAGGTTTCTCTTGCCGCCGCTACGGCATTGTTGTTTGCCGTTTTTACGGTTGCGTCTTCGAAAGCCCAGACCCCCGTTCCGGCCGCGACACAGACGCCGGCTCCGGCGGCACAGCCGGGTTCTGACAAGACAACGACTCCAGCTCCTGCTGCTCCCCAGTCCTCAGCGCCGGGTGCAGCTCCCGCTCAGCAGTCCCAGAACCCACAAGACAACGAATACATCATTCGCCGGAACGTAAACGAAGTCAGCCTTATCTTCACCGTCGCGGATAAGCATGGGCACTTCGTAAAGGATCTACGGCAGCAGGATTTTGCACTGCTGGATGATCAGAAGGCTCCTGCGAAGGTCTCGTCCTTTGCGCAGCAGACAAATCTGCCCATGCGTGTAGGAATTCTTATCGACGCAAGTACTTCCATCCGTACCCGCTTTGAGTTTGAGCAACAGGCAACGACTGAGTTCCTTCTGCAAACACTTAAGCCGAAGAGCGATAAAGCCTTTGTGATGGGCTTTGACGTGACTCCGCAGGTCATGCAGGATTGGACCAACAATCTGGACCTCCTCAGCACCGGGATCAGTAAGTTGCGCCCGGGGGGCGGTACCGCTCTCTTCGACGCGGTCTATACGGCCTGCCGCGATAAATTGCTCGATAGCTCCCGTGGACTCGAGCCTGTCCGCAAGGCAATGATCCTGGTATCCGATGGAGACGACAACCAGAGCCATGCATACCTGGACGATGCCATCAAGATGTGCCATCGTGCGGACACAATCATTTATACGATCAGCACCAATACCAGTCCCACACGCGGCCGCGGCGATTCCGTACTGCAAAAGATGTCTCAAGCAACCGGAGGAATTACGTTCTTCCCGCAACGGATTGAGGACATCGCTATAGGGTTCCAGAAGATCGAAGAGGAACTGCGCAGTCAGTACGCCCTTACTTACACTCCGGCCGATTTCGAGGCGAATGGGGCATTCCGGAAGATCTATCTGGTAGCTCTAGACCGTAAGTATGTCGTCCGGACTCGTGAAGGCTACTTTGCTCCAAAGCCGTGATCTCCAGTACCTTTTCGAGCTGTCCAGATAAAGACCGGCTCCGAAGCTCCTAGCAAAATCAGGGGCTCCGGAGCCAAAAATTTTTTACGGCTGAGGTACACCAAAGTACCGTTCGATTCCAAATCCGAGTTTTGGGTCCGTTTTGGCAATCTCACATCTGCAAGGATCACTCGTGGCGGGCTTTCTTCTCGACAAGCCCTGGTTGACACGGTGGAATAGCTGCGTCGGACTGTCTGACAAGGAGGACTGGGAAGTGATCCGGCAGGCAATCTCGTGCGATATATGCGGTACTGAGAAAAAGCAAACGAACCACTGGTTCGTTGCTTATGAGCGAAACGGAGAGCTACGCCTGAGTGGCTGGCAATCCAAACAAACCTTGAGGCCCAAGGCAAAACATCTCTGCGGACAAAAATGTGTTCATCGACTCCTGGATGAATTTATGGCTGGTGTTTCGAGCATGATGGACGCAATTGGCACTTCGTTGGAAAAGCCGGCCACCAATCAGCTGGACGATGTGGTGGAGGGGGCAGTTTTGGTTCAGACCTACGCCTCGCTACTTTCGCCGGAAGAACCTCAGCCGTTCTCTACTACTGAGGATCGGCGCAAGATAGCGTGGAAACATGAGCTGGAACGTCAAAACAAAGAAGTCGGTGGTGGTTCGAAAGCCTTCCTGCGGTGATCGGTTGTTCAGCAGTAATTGTTCAGATTTATTCCAGGCAGGTTAATCTCGATGCGATGGTCAGATGCTGTTGTGTGGCCATCTGAGCAAGAAATGGCCACACAGCATTTCGGTTATTTCTATACCGGAGCAGGAATGACGCAGCTCCCTACTGCTTCTTGGCGTCATCACCTATCTTTGGTTGGCCTGTACCGGTAAAGGTTCCGACTGCGACCTTCGGCTTAACGGTGGTAACCACCATCTCTCCGACTTTTCGTTGCCAGGTCAAGGACCTCGTGCGTCTGCGGGTCGCGAATTTGTTGTCTTATGAGTTACATTTCGAAGCAATGTTCTCAACTTTCAAGGAAAGCTGAGAACATTGGCGGGCTTATTCCTGGCCCAGCATCTCCAGCAGGCCCGCTTCGTCGAGAACTGCTATGTTCAGTTCCTTTGCCTTATCGAGTTTCGATCCTGCTTCTTCTCCGGCGACTACATAGCTGGTTTTTTTGCTAACCGAGCCGGATACCTTGCCTCCAGCTGTTTCTATCTTGCTTTTAGCCTCTTCCCGGGAGAGGTTTGGCAGGGTTCCCGTCAGGACAAATGTCAGTCCCTCAAGCTGGGTGGTGCGCTTCCGTTTCTCTTGCGTAAAGGTGAGTCCGGCATTGCGAAGATGTTCGACCATCGCGCGATTTTTATCTTCGTCGAAGAACTCCCGAATTGCAGCGCTGACGCGTGGCCCCACTTCATTGACTCGCTCCAGTTCTTCACTGGAAGAGTTCATAAGCGCATCCATCGAGCCAAATTCCTCCGCTAAAAATTGCGCGGTACGCTCACCGACAAAGCGGATTCCCAATCCGAAGAGCACTCTGCTAAGAGGCGCCTGTTTGGATTGCTCCAATTCCCGAAGCAAGGATTTCGCGGTCTTTTCTCCGATACGTTCGAGAGAGAGTAACTTCTCTTCGTTTAATTCATACAAGTCGGCAATACTTGTCACCAATTTGCGTTCCAGCAACTGATTGATGACAGCCTCTCCCATGCCATCTATGTTCATCACCCCACGGGAGGCAAAATGCAGAAGGCTTTCCTTGAGACGTGCAGGGCAATCGATGTTTACACAGCGATAGTCTGCCTCGCCTTCGGTTCGAACAACTTCGCTTCCGCATACAGGGCAATCCGAAGGGAATGAAAATTCGCGGTCTCCTCGTGGGTGGTCTTTGTCTTCTACTACTTCCACAACCTTCGGGATAACGTCTCCGCCGCGTTCCACCAAAACCGAATCACCGATCTTCAGACCCAGGCGCGCAATTTCGTCGGCATTGTGGAGGGTGGCACGGCCTACTGTAGTTCCGCCGATAGAAACCGGAGTGAGGACTGCAACCGGGGTGAGTTTGCCGGTACGGCCTACCTGTACCCGAATATCCTCAACAAGCGTAATGCCGGAGCGAGCGGTAAATTTGTAGGCGACGGCCCAGCGTGGAGCACGGCCTGTAAATCCAAGTCGGTCCTGGGTTGCGGTTGTATTCACCTTGATTACGACACCATCGATCTCGTAACCCAGATCGGAGCGTTGTTGCTCGGCCTTCTGAATGAATTCGAGTACCTTGTCGATGCTGGTGTAAGCCTGGCGATGAGGGTTCACGCGGAAGCCTGCTGTCGTGAGCGCGTCCAAAGTTTGTACCTGATTCGGCTTGAGCGTCTTTCCGTCGGTGAAGAGAAAGTAACCGTAAAAGTCCAGGCGACGCTGTGCAACGATGTTGGGTTCCAGCGTGCGAATGGTTCCGGCAGCAGCATTCCTCGGATTTGCTGCGGGACTTAGCCCCTGCTGTTCGCGTTCCTCGTTCAGTCTGAGGAATCCGGAGATGGGCATGACTACTTCGCCGCGAACTTCAAATTGTTGCGGAAGATCTCCCTTCTGCAGCTGTGCCGGGGAGATAACAAGGGGAATGGAGCGGATTGTGCGTACATTGGTCGTGACGTCTTCCCCGATGCTTCCGTCGCCTCGTGTGATGCCCTGCAATAGGCGGGATGTGCCATTTTCTCCAGGTCCGTAATGCAAAGCGAGCGACATGCCATCCAGTTTTAGCTCGCAAACATAGCTCACTTCCTCACCACCGGCTAGTTCGCGGACACGCCTGTCCCAATCGCGAAGTTCTTCTTCGCTGTTGACGTTATCGAGAGACAGCATCGGCCGGGAATGAGCGACTTTGGCAAAACCTTCCTTCGGCTTGCCGCCTACCCGTTGGGTTGGCGAGTCGGGCGTAATCAGCTCCGGATGTTTTGCTTCCAGTTCTTTGAGCTCACGCATCAGCGCGTCGTAAGCTGCGTCAGAGATCTCGGGTGAATCGAGCACATAGTAAAGGTGTTCGTGGTGGCGGAGCTCTTTTCGCAAAGCATCGATTTTGTTCTGAATGTCGGCACTCATCTCTCGTGGATTATAGAAAAGCTGGGATTGATCGGGGTACTTCCCTGTTGCTCCAGGGGATACACAGGCTGCAAATGTCGTGACATCCTTGCTCTTGGACAGGGGTGATCACAATTCAGAGTATCTGAGCCTTGAGGGCAATCCATCTCTCCAGCCGAAACGGCCCCGATCCTATCTACCGGGAACAACCTGTGGGGCCCATCTGGTAAGGGCGGTGAGATTCGAAGTTAAGCAGAAGAGATTCTTCTTCCTCTATGACTACGGTTCAAGAGCCCGGATCGTCGGGAGCCAGTACAACCAGTTCAATCGGTTTCCACCACTAGCTCCGCCTTTACTGCTGGCTTGCACGTGACGGGAAAGTTGACCGATCTTGCGATGAAACACTTCTCGTGAGCGATATCGTGAAGCGAGAGGGCTTTCTCCTGATCGCTTCCGGGAGCAATCATGACCTTCGGGTGGAGAATGACTTCTTTGAATCGCCCGCTGCCATCCGGACTTTCTTCCAGGACTCCTTCCGCTAAATCTTCATAGTCCACGACAATGATTCCATGGTCTGCGCACAGATGCAGATACCAGAGTTGGTGGCATGCGGAGAGTGAGGCAACCAATAGCTCTTCGGGATTATAGCGGCCTGGTTGTCCACGGAAGACCATGTCCGATGTGCCCAAAATCATGGGTTTGCCTGCTACCTGGATTTCATGAGCACGTTCATAGGCGCGATAGTTCGATGTTCCTGTGCCGGTATTGCCTGTCCACTTCACCGCCACGCGATAGAGATGTTCTTTACTGGACATTGCATTCTCCCGAGATTCGATGCCTTGGTTTTACAATCACAATACATTCGACCTTTGGGTGGATGAACTAGACAACGCATGGAACCAGTTACCCACTTCCTTACCGGAGCCTGCCTGGGTCGCGCAGGATTCAATCGTAAAACTGCTTATGCCACTTTGGCCATGACTCTTGCAGCTGAAGCTCCAGATTTGGATGTTATATGGGGATTCGGCGGCCCGGTAACCGGCTTCGAGCATCATCGCGGAATAACCCACACATTCTTTGGCGCTCCCTTTGTGGCGATTGGTGTGACTGGAGTTATCTGGCTTTTCCATCGGTACAGGAGAAAGAAGCCGGAGCTACCGGCCCGCTGGGGCCTGATCTGGCTCTTTTCTTTGATCGCTGCCCTCAGTCATATCTTGTTGGATTTCACCAATAACTATGGCGTTCGTCCCTTTTTTCCTTTCAATTCGCATTGGTATTCCTGGGACATTGTTTTCATCTTTGAGCCGATTATTTTCGTCTTTCTCCTGGGAGCCCTGATCATGCCATCGTTATTGGGACTCGCCGACAGAGAGGTAGGCGTTCGCCGTCGCTCATTTGCTGGCCAACGTTGGGCAATTGCCGCATTAATTGGAGTAGTTCTAACCTGGACTTGGCGTGCCGTAGAGCATGAACATGCTCGAAAACTTGTGCAAAATGGAGGGCTAACCGATGTTGAGCTTACAAAGGTTGGAATTGAGCCTTATCCCTTCAATCCCTTTCATTGGGCGGTAATTGCAGAGACTCCTAGATTTTTTCAGGTTGGCGAGATCGATACCCGCACCGATCGGGTCACCAGCGATCCGCATGTCAACATTCTTTATAAGCATCCCGATACTCCGGCCAGTGTTGCTGCCAAGCAATCGCTACTGGGCAAGGCATATATGGATTGGGCTCAGTTTCCCTTTATTGAAGATTTGGGGCCAGATCCGGCTCCGGGGACGAATATAGCTGTTCCCGCAGGTAACTGGAGTTCTGTGCGCTTCTATGATTTGCGCTTTTCTTATCCCTCGCTTTTGGGACGCAGCTCTCAGAATCCTCCGCTTGCAGCCTGGGTTTATGTGCGTTTTCCCGGTGAAGTCGTGGCGATGATTATGAGCGGACGGGAACAGAACTAACGCTGCCTCGAACATAAGCAGGGGAAGCGGAAGATCGTCGGATATTAGGATCTTTCACGGTTACGATTTTTACCCCATCAAGGCGAAGAGAGGATTTTTGCGATCTTCAGAAACGCATCCTTCTCAAGGTCATCCAATAGCCTGATGCCTATTCTGAAAAGTGCTGGGAATCAATCTATTTCGGGGCATGAGTTTATTAGGAGAACACTTGGATGACGATGGACGGTAAGGCAAGATTTGTGCAAGTGGCTAAGGCTGGTGGGCCTCTCGAGCTTGTTACACGGGATATTCCGGAGCCTGGTCCGGGGCAGGTACGAATTCGGGTGCAGGCCTGTGGTGTCTGCCATAGCGACTCCATCACGAAGGAAGGTTACTTTCCCCTTTCCTATCCCCGGGTTCCAGGCCATGAAGTTGTTGGCTTAGTGGATGCTGTCGGTTCCGGCGTAACTCAATGGAAGCAAGGTCAGCGCGTAGGTCTGGGATGGTATGGCGGACATTGCGGTGTTTGCGAACCCTGTCGTCGCGGTAAATTCATTCTTTGTCAAAAAATGAGCATTGCAGGTATTTCCTATGATGGCGGTTATGCCGACTACGTGGTTGCTCCTGCCGAGGCGGTAGCGTCGGTTCCGGAATCCCTGACAAGTGCTGAGGCTGGGCCGCTCTTATGTGCCGGAATCACGACTTTCAATGCCCTCCGCAATAGCGTGGCGCGGGCTGCCGATTTGGTGGCAATTCTCGGCATGGGCGGATTGGGACATCTTGGCGTGCAGTTTGCCGCGAAGATGGGTTTCGAAACCGTTGCAATCGCTCGTGGTGCCGATAAGGCCAAGTTTGCTCATGAGCTTGGAGCACATCACTACATCGATAGCACTAGCGAAGATGTGGCAAAGGCTCTGCAGAAGCTAGGAGGCGCAAAGGTGATTCTGGCAACTGTAACCGATGCCGATGCTATGACTGCTGCACTTGGCGGGCTGAAATACGATGGCCAGTTTGTGGTTGTAGGCGCACCTCCTTCTCCACTTTCGGTGCCGATTACCCCGATCCTGATGCAGCGGCAGGCGATTCAAGGATGGCCAAGTGGCACAGCTATCGATTCGGAAGATACTTTGCGCTTTAGTTCTTTGACCCAGGTTCATCCTTTGGTCGAGCGCTATCCGCTGGATCGCGCGGCTGAAGCGTATGACCGTATGATGAGCGGCAAGGCGAGATTTCGGGTCGTGTTGGAAACAGGCGCATAGTCGAAACTCAAGCCCGATTGCATGAAGATGGCAGGGGAAGATGCGCACTCTCAGAGGACCTTCCCCTGAAGATCGATGAAAGAATTGCTAGACTGTAAGTGCTGGAGTATTTCCTGCAAAGATGTAGACCAAGGCACAGAGGCATTACGCAGCTTTCCGCCAAAGGAAGCTGCTCTTCGTTGTCCTCGGCAGGTCTAAATCTATGCAGGAAATGCTCCAAATGAGGTTTGATCGGGAGAGTGCGATTCCTGTATCCACTCTCTCCACTGCTTCCCTGTGGGAGGCCAATAGATTTGGACCCCTTATCTCGAGGTGCTTAATGCTTGCTTATCTGCTCATATTGTTGGCTGTTCTCGGCCGGGTGGTACCACATACGTGGTTTAATTTTTCAGCTGTGGGCAGTGGCTTGCTTTTCTTTGGCGCGCGCCGTCCACTCTCACAGGTAATTCTGCCATTCGTTGCTTTTGCTGCAACCGATTACTATCTGACGGTTTACGCATACAGCTATCCCTTCCACGTGACTGAATTCCTGCCTACGTGGATTTGGTACGTAGCAGCGATTTTCCTGGGACGCATTCTTCTGCGGGATCGAATTTCCTGGAGTCGCGGGATTGCCGCTGTTTTGCTGGGCTCTACTTCTTTCTTCCTGATCAGCAACTTCGCAGTGTGGGCAAGCGGGACGATGTATCCGCACTCCTTCTCGGGGCTTTCGGCTTGCTATGTTGCAGGTTTGCCTTTCTACCGCAACGATCTGGTTTCAACGGCGCTGGTTTCAGCATTAGTTTTCGGACTGCCTGTCCTGATGAAGCATCAGGCAGCTGTTCGCGCTGCTCGCCTTGGAGAAGGAAAGACCGTTGCTTAGGTTTAGTTGAACAGTTGATTGAACGAGAAGAGGGATGGCTTGCGCGCCATCCCTCTTCTCATTTTGAGCTGTTGCAAGCTCCCTGAACTGCTCCTACCGTTTTCCACCCTTCCGAAAGTTCTTGCGCAGCACGAAGAGAAGCAGCAGTGCCAGAAGCGCTCCTAAACTACAGAGAACCAGCACCACATGCTGCCGGAAGGCACCTGCAATTACATCCACGATTGCCGGTCCGTAGCGGATGACCAGGAAGGAAAGTACGCCCCAGCGAACGATTCTCCCCAGGAAGACAGCGAGCATAAAGGGAATCACCCGCATCTCAAAGACACCGGCAGCAAAAACGAATGCTTTCCATGGCGTGGGAGGAGGCAGCATGGAGGGAATCATCATCGCCAGGAACTCCTGACGTTCGAAGCGGTTACGCATCTGCTCGTATTTGTTGCGATTGATGCGCTTCATCAGGAAGATTTCGCCACCGGCGCGGCCGATATAGAAAGGAACCAAACCTCCAATTGCCGATCCGATCGCTCCCGTTAAACAGTAAAGCCAGATATGCGGACGGTCGGTGAATACAAAGCCGATGAGGAAAAAATCCATCGGAACGGGAATCGAGGAGGAATCCAGGAGTGCCATGGCTCCCATACCCCAAAATCCGAAAGGGGCAAGGAATCCGAGTATGGCCGCTTCCCACTTCTTCAAAAAAATAGCAATCGAATGCTTCAAGCTTGGTGCAACTCACTTCCTAAACAAAATATTCGGCTAGCGGTAGTGCCGATAAGTAATTGAAAAGTCTAAATCTCAGAGTATCGCTTCCAGCGTCTCACTTCGATTGTACGGGTTTACCTGGATAGGGAAATTTGAGATGGCGGTCACATTTTTCTTTGTTGTATGGAACGAGGTGACTGTATAGGCTTTGTTAGGATAAGCATCGTTTACAAAAGAGAAGGCCAAAAAGGCCTCAAAATTGGGAAACCACCGACCAACTTGTTATTGGGCCAGTTCGCAAAAGAATGAGAAAATAATTGGAAGGATCGGTATAGCGGAAGGTCGCAGGCTTATCAGGGCCGTGGGGCGACATTTAAGCTTCTGCCACCCAACACATGCCCATCACGGAAACACCACCTAGCTCTGAGCAGCATCGGTCTGAGCCTACATTAGACGGTAAAGGCTCCCGGTACGAGCATTACGAAGCTCATGAACTACTCCAACTGATTGATCGGCTTGAGGATGATCGCCGCTGGGCGCGTCTGAGAGAAGGAGTATGGATCTCGATCATTGCTCATATGATCCTGTTCTCCCTGGTCTCCTGGGGGCCTCGATACCTGTTGCATGTGCCGAGAGTGGTCAATCCCGCCGACGTTCTAAAGAATCGCAAAGATCTGACATATTTGGACTTACCTCCGGATGCTCTAAAGCAGATCAAGCCGAAACACTCGGACGTTGTTTCGGATAAGGACCGGACCGCACAATCCAAAGCTCCCACCATCGACAAGAAGACTCTTCAGGAGCTTCAAGCGATGAAGAAGGCCGGACCGCCGGCTCCACAGCCAGCTCCTCAGCCTCAGCAGCAACCTCCGCAACAGCAAGCTCAACAGCAGCCGCTGCCTCCTTCGCCGTCGCAGCAGCCTTTGCAATCGAATCAACAGGCGCAGCTTGAGGCTCCCCATCCGAAGGCGGTTCCGGCTCGTCCGAACTTCAATACCGGGCCTCTTTCTCCCGGAGACGCGATCCGGCAGGCAGCCCGTGCGGCAGCGCGTCAGGGTGGTGGTGGAGATTATGGTGCGAATGCTCCGAACGCTCATGCCGGCGTAAAGGCCGGGGCGGAGATCCTAAGCGACACCATGGGCGTAGACTTCGGTCCTTATATGAATCATGTGATTCGCGAGACCCGCCAAACATGGGAGCCCTTGATTCCGGAGTCTGCCCGTCCTCCGCTTATGAAGAGCGGGACGGTCGCCATCGAGTTCATGATTATGCCCGACGGTAGGGTGAAGCAGATGAAGCTGGTAGGTCCTTCCGGAGATCCTTCCTTGGATCGGGGCGCTTGGGGAGCTATTACCGGATCCAACTATCCTCCGTTGCCGAAGGAATTTAAGGGACCGTACTTGGCTCTACGGTTCTTCTTCCTCTACAACCCGCCTCCTGGCAAGTAATCTTTTTAACCTTCTCTACCGGTTATGCCCGGTAGAGAAGGTCCGGAATTACAGCTTCGAAATAGCCTTCTGGATTCTAGGAATCCATACGTCTTTTGCTGAAGGCTCCATGGTCTGGGCAATCGCCAAGGCCTGTTGATACGCCATTCGTGCCTGATCCTTCTGCTGCGATGCGGAGCGCACCTCGGCAAGCGACATTTGGGCTTCCAGAGAAGTTGGATCGACATTTACGGCCGCCTCTGCTTCAGCGGTTGCAGCAGCCAGATTCTTCTCCGAAAGATATTTGCCGACCTTTTGTGCATGGGCCATGGCGGAGGCACGAGGTACCTGGAAGGTGCCATTGAAGACAAATACTCCATGCTCAATTACGGCATCCGGCTTTCGCTTTTCGAATTGCGTGTAAGGATTGAGGACGCTCGAACCCAATTCGAAGCCGCTCATCGATCCGGCACTCAGGAAGATGGGTCCCTCGATCGTTGGAGGAACATTCAAGTCGGCCCCAAACCAGCCGGTATCGGCCGTTGGCAGAAGCTTGCAGGGGATTCCATAGCTGCTGGGTTCGATTGCAGGAGCAACAAAGTAGGCGAACCAGCAGTTCTTGATTCCGTTCTGGTCGATGTATTTCTTTACGCCCTTGAGCTGTTGGCCCCAGTCGGTATTGGAGTCCGTCAGGTACTTGTACGTCGATGAGGGGCCACCCCAGAGCTCATTGGCATAAGCAATGTAGGTGGGATAACTGCGAACCGACGCGAAAATCTGGAGGAATAACAGAATCGCGGTTACGTATGCCCAGCGGCGATTCGTCTCGATCAGCTTGAAGGCGACGCCTGCCGAGAGAACTGCCAGAAAGACATAGACCGGCAGTAGATGTCGTATGCCGATGTTGAGGTGCGAGGTCATTGTGATGATGAGGTAGAAGACAGGTGGAATGGTGAGATAGATAACCTCTCTTGTCCACTTCATCCGACGAGTGAGTAACGCAAATCCCGTCATCAGGAAGAGAGCCAGAACGGCGATGGTCGATTTGATAAGGAAGGCAACCGGGAAGTAGAACCAGACACCATGAGCATAGACTTTCCCGAAGATATAGCTGGGCATGAAGTTCGCCATGGAGCGAACGTCCGTTAGACCGTAGAGATACGATTCCGGCAAGAGGTGCAGATGGGCCATCGTCATAATCGCTGTTGCTTCGATAGGACGTAGCGGATGCACATATTGAGCAAGTCCCGATCCCAGATGTAGCCCTTCCGGGCGTGCGTTATAACGGAATCCGTAGAAGGACCAAAGAATAGCGACTGAAATCACGGTCACTACAGCCAAGGCGAGCACAAGGCGCAAGGCCTGCTTCCCCCGGCTCTCGCTTGCAGAATCCGATGCGTGGATGAATAGCTCATAGAGACAGATCAATACGAGCATCGGAAACAGGAGGATGCCGGAGTGCTTGGTTGACAAGGCGAGTCCTGCTGCAACTCCAACTACGCACAGCCTTCCCACGGTGGGATTTTTGACATAGCGATAGAAGGCAAAGATGGTTGCGAAGAGGAAACAGGAGATTCCTATATCGGTTGTTACGTAGGCACCGTGAGCTATAACGTTCGGATCGAAGACCACCAGCGCCATGGCTAGAAAAGCCGCACCGGTTCCGAACATCTCTCGTGTGCCGAGGAAGACCATGGTTGCCAGGAGCAGGCTGATAATGGCTGCTGCCATCCGGACTCGGAAGATGATCTGATCTGGGCTTGCTTCCGGACTGCCGTAGATCATGTCCCGGCCGTCAAAGTAAGCTTCCGTTTTGAAGTAGCGGTTCTGTAGGGGAGGAATGTACAGAGGCAGATGGAGGATTGGGATTGTGGCCAGCATCTTCACGAGCGGTGGGTGCTCAGGATTGAGTCCATAATCCCCGGTTTTCCAAGACATAACTCCGGCAAAAATATGGTCGCCTTCGTCCCAGCTGAGAGACTGCTGGCGTACGGTAAAAGCTAATTCCGCCAATAATACGACTAAGAGTGCAACGACTCCGACGGCAGCCATCTTGCGGCTGCTATTCCCCAAGTCCATGGTGTTTCCTTTTGGTGACCGATTCGGTGCAGATTTTTTCGCGAGCCCAGGATACGCTCAGCATTGCTTCCAGCGTTTCGACAAAAGTAGGAGAAGAAAGAAATAATTGAAGGCAGATGAGCGGTCCGATTTGACCTCTGGGACTCCGGTGTTCGTGTACAGGTGCCAGAAGGGGGCAAAACACCGTAAAATATCCTCTGGTTCCCTCCTCCTAAGCCGTCCGGTTGAGTGAGGGAGAGTCTTTAGCGATGAACAATCGGAATTCTTCCATCCGCCTGCTTCGCTGCCCTGCTCTTAAGCGCTTTCGCCGTGGTCGCCCTGACCGTGGACGAAGCGCCTCTCTGTAATTAAGCTTTCTCTCTGGCAGATCTTGTCCGCTTGCCTCTCTACGGAATGGCAACGAGCGTTTTAGTGTGTTCGTTGATCCGATATGCACGGGTTAAGGTCTGCAGCAACCTTCAGATGCAAGAGATGACCCCCGTTGGCCTGGACAGAACCTCACGGATGCTGTGAGGCTTGGATGTTGCTTCGAGGAAATGTCCTGGTTCGTTGCTATGGGGATGTGCTCAAGAACCTCAGCACCCAAAGGATGGTGACGTAATGAATACGTTCGGCAGTCAGTCTCAGTTAACGGCTGGCAATCGCACCTATGAGATCTTTCGCCTTAGCGCCCTGGAAAAGAATGGGCTTTCCCTGAGTCGTCTACCCTTCAGCTTGCGTATTCTGCTGGAAAATCTCCTCCGTCATGAGGATGGAAAGAGCGTGACCCAGGAAGATATCGAATTCCTGGCCAAATGGGACCCAAAGGCTGAGCCGTCGCGAGAAATCGCCTATATGCCCGCACGCGTTCTCATGCAGGACTTTACCGGAGTTCCTGCCGTGGTCGATTTAGCTGCAATGCGCGATGCCATGAAGGTATTAGGTGGTGACCCCCAGAAGATCAATCCTCTGCAACCGGCGGAGCTGGTTATCGACCACTCCGTTTCCGTCGACGACTTTGGGACCTCGAATGCGTATACCTACAACTCCATGCTGGAATTTCAGCGCAACCGCGAGCGCTACGCCTTCCTGAAGTGGGGGCAGTCGGCCTTCCATAACTTCTCTGCGGTGCCTCCGGGTATGGGCATCTGCCATCAGGTCAATCTGGAGTATCTGGCTCGCGTGGTCTTCACGACGGAAGTAGGTGGTAAATTGCGCGCCTATCCCGATACTTTGGTCGGAACCGACTCCCATACAACGATGATCAACGGCTTAGGAGTTCTTGGTTGGGGTGTTGGTGGAATTGAAGCTGAGGCCGCCATGTTGGGCCAATCGGTCTCTATGCTGGTTCCTCAGGTCGTAGGCTTCCGGCTTACCGGCAAATTGCGCGAGGGCGCAACTGCCACCGATTTGGTTTTGACTGTCACAGAGATGCTTCGCAAGCTAGGGGTAGTCGGCAAGTTTGTCGAGTTTTACGGTCCCGGGGTGAGCGACCTGGCTCTGGCTGATCGCGCCACCATCGCGAACATGGCTCCCGAGTATGGCGCTACCTGCGGAATCTTCCCTGTCGATGCCGAGACTTTACGGTATCTGCGGTTAAGCGGACGCTCCGATGAGCAGATTGCTTTAGCTGAGGCGTACTACAAGGAGCAGGGACTCTTCCATACAGCTAGCTCGCCGGAAGCTGAGTATACCCAGACTATTTCTCTGGATCTGGCAACAGTCGAGCCTAGTGTTGCCGGTCCGAAGCGTCCTCAGGATCGTGTCCTTCTGAAGGAGACCGGCAGTAGCTTCAATAAGCAATTGCCGAATCTCCTGGGTCCGAATGCTAAGCTTGCCGGTGATCGCAAGATTGAGCAGTGGAATGGAACGGCTGTTGCGGCAAGCAATGGCAATGCACCCGCCACAACGATCAAAGAGCGCTTCGGTGTCGACCCCGATAAGTATCTGGATAATGGATCGATTGTGATTGCGGCTATTACAAGCTGCACGAACACTTCGAATCCTTCGGTGATGATCGCGGCCGGCTTGCTGGCAAAGAAAGCTGTCGAGAAAGGGCTCTCCGTTCCTCCCTGGGTGAAGACCTCGTTGGCTCCCGGCTCGCGAGTTGTTACGGATTACTATCAGAAGGCTGGATTACTTCCGTATCTCGATAAGTTACGTTTTAACGTTGTGGGCTATGGCTGCACAACTTGTATCGGAAACTCCGGTCCTCTGCCAACCGATGTATCGAAATCGATTGAGGAGCACGGACTCGTCGCAGTTTCGGTGTTGAGTGGCAATCGTAATTTTGAAGGCCGTATCAACTCCGATGTTCGCGCCAATTATCTGATGTCTCCTCCGCTGGTCGTGGCCTATGCTCTTGCGGGCCATATCGGGCACAACTTCGATACGGAGCCGTTAGGCAAAACGCAGGATGGATCTCCGGTATATCTGCGCGATATTTGGCCTACCCAGCAGGAAGTTGCTGAGTCAATCGCATCGGCAATCGGTTCCGAGGGTTTTCGCAAGGAATATGCGACCGTGACTCAAGGCGATGCTAATTGGCAGGCTCTGAAATTCCCGACTGGAGATGTCTACCAGTGGGAGCCGGATTCCACCTACATCCGCAAGGCCCCATACTTCGATGGCATGCCCGCGCAACCTGTTCCGGTGAAGGATATTGCATGTGCCAGGGTTTTGGCTGTTCTGGGCGATAGTGTGACGACCGATCACATCTCCCCAGCTGGTTCCATCAAGGCGAATAGTCCGGCTGGCAAGTATTTGAGTGAACATGGCGTGAAGCCTGCAGACTTCAATAGCTATGGTTCACGCCGTGGCAATCATGAGGTGATGGTTCGCGGAACCTTTGCCAACGTGCGTTTGAGGAATCGTCTGGCGCCGGGAACTGAAGGTGGAGTTACACGTCTTCTTCCGGAAGGCGAGCAGATGAGCATCTTCGATGCCAGCGTCAAATATGCAGAGCGCAGCGTGCCACTGGTCGTCCTAGCCGGTAAAGAATACGGTTCCGGTTCTTCGCGTGACTGGGCAGCCAAGGGGCCTCGCCTCTTAGGTGTTCGCGCTGTCATTGCTGAAAGCTATGAACGTATTCACCGTTCGAATCTGGTGGGTATGGGCATTCTGCCTCTGCAGTTCGTTTCGGGACAGAATGTGGAGAGTCTTGGGCTAACCGGAGAAGAGGTTTTCGACTTTCCCGGTCTCAAGGATTTGTTGGATGCGAAGTTTGCCAGTGGCAAGACGCTGACTGTAAAGGCTACGGCGCCGGATGGCAAAGTGAAGCAGTTCGAGGCTCACGTTCGAATCGACACTCCACAGGAGATTCTCTACTACGAGCACGGCGGCATCTTGCAATATGTCCTCCGCCAACTGGCTGCCAATTAAACTAAAGAAGACTCTGGAGGCGGGTAAATACAACTCGCCTTCAGAGTTCAAAATCTCATCTTGAAGACTGCACGATGTCCCTTCTGCTCTTTTCTTCTTTGATCTTCGCCGGCTCTCTGCTGGCCGGCTTTCTGGGTTCGCTTACAGGGCTGGGTGGGGGCGTTGTTCTTGTTCCTCTGCTTACACTTGGCTTTCATGTTGAGTTGCACTACGCAATCGGTGCGTCATTAATCTCTGTGATTGCCACTTCTTCAGGCTCTGCTGCAGCTTATGTTCGCGAGGGATTTTCGAATGTCCGCATCGGAATGTTTCTCGAGATTGCAACGACCATCGGAGCAGTTTTCGGAGCTTGGCTTGCGAGCAGCACTCCAACGAAAGCGATTGGCATTGTCTTTGGGCTAATGCTTATCTGGTCGAGTCTTCTTTCGTGGAAGCAGCGCACGATCTCTTCCAGACCGTTACCGGCAAATGCTCTTTCCCGTCGTCTGCGACTGGGTGGAAGCTTCCCTGCCGGCGAAGGGAAACAACAACCTTATGAAGTTACAAATGTGCCCGCCGGTTTCGGCATGATGTTTGGTGCGGGAACTCTCTCCGGCTTACTCGGAATTGGTTCTGGTGCTGTCAAAGTGCTGGCCATGGATAGAGTCATGCGGATTCCCTTCAAAGTCTCTACCACCACCAGCAACTTCATGATTGGCGTAACAGCTGCGGCGAGTGCAGGTATCTATCTGCGACGTGGATATATCGATCCCGGGCTGGTGTGGCCGGTTCTGGTTGGAGTCCTGACCGGATCTCTTATTGGGGCTTATGTGCTGATGGGCGCGCGCGTTCGTGTCCTGAGAGTGGTCTTCAGCCTGGTCATTTTAGTGCTGGGTCTGGAGATGATCTTTAACTCACTTACAGGAAGGCTCTAGTGAACGGAACAGAGAAGTCTCGCTTTGACGATACCCGTATGGAAGCCATGATGGGGCATTTGCTTCGTGCAGGAGTTCTGTTTTCTTCCTCCGTTGTCTTGATCGGGGGAATCCTCTACCTGGTTGCGCAACACGGACAGCTTGCTGACTACCGGCACTTTCGGAGCGAGCCCGCAGACCTGCGCAATTTGCCGGAGCTCTTTCACCTCGTAGCTACCGGCAATCCTGCAGCGATTATTCAGTGCGGAATCCTGCTATTGATTGCAACACCGATTGCTCGTGTGGTTTTTGCGTGTATTGCGTTTTTTCTGGAGCGGGACCGTCTTTATTTAGGAGTCAGTTTGATTGTTCTGGTAGTGCTTCTGACGAGCCTGATGTTGCTTCATTAGCTAGTTGAGCCATCAGCATACCCAGGCGAGGAGTGTTTTAACAGGAGATAGGTACAAGAGAGGAAGTACTTGAAATCGACGCGGAGCAGGTGATTCTTTCAGAGACTCGGACGTTTAGGGCCGGTTCGTTTTCGACCGGCCCTAAAGATCTTTAAATTCCGACGCCGTAGTCTGCCGAAGAAGCATCGCCAGCATGAGAGTAGTAATCGTAGGGGGTTCTCTTCTTGAATTTGTAGCGTTGGCGGAGTTCACGCCCACAGAAGATCCCCAGTGCCGCTACCCCAATTGCAACTGACGCCCAACCAATGACTTTCAGCGTCGTTTCCGTTTTGTTTTCAGGCAGATGCATTACGACATTCCTCTTTATTCAATGGCCCACGGCCACAATCACCTGAACTCATGATAGCGCAGCTGGGCTTCTATAACTTCTTTATCGGAACTACGTCCGCAAGAAATGAGTTATTGAGTAGATTCAATCCGCTTTAGGATTTCCACTTTGCGATCAGGTGGTAAAAAGCTGGCTTCAATAGAGTTAGATGCAAGTTCACGGATGTGTTCGGTAGTGAATCCATATTCCATGGATGCGAGCAAATATTCATCTTGCAGAGTGCTGCCGAACATTGCGGGATCATCGGAATTTAAAGTGATCATGAGTCCCGAGTCGAAGTATTGGCGAACCGGGTGTTCCAACACCGACTGACAACATCCTGTTTTTAGGTTGGACGTGATGCAGATTTCTACCGGAATCTGCCGATGTGCCAGCACTTCCACTAACTCCGGATCTTCGATGGCTGAGAGTGCATGTCCGAGCCGCTCCGCGCCAATATTGATCGCTCCCCACAATCCCTCGGGTCCAACGGTTTCTCCGGCATGTGCTGTCAGGCGAAGCCCTTGCTCCCGCGCTTCAGCATACAAATCCCGAAACGGTTCAGCTCCAGTGCGGCGTTCATCTCCTCCGATACCGATCCCGATGATGCTGGGGTGATAACGGCGGAGTTCCGCAGCCTTTCGAAATACACGTGTAGCCTCTTCCGGTCCGAAATGACGAACGGCGTCGAAGATCCAGTAGAGCGTGACTCCGAAATCGCGCTCTCCGCGAATACGTCCCCGTTCCATCCCTTCGAAGAGAGGTTCGAATTCCGCCTTGCGCCAGTAATAAACCACTCCGACCGAAACGTAGACTTCCGCGTGGACAACGCCCTGTCGTGCCAGCTGTTCGATCATGTGGTAGGTGACAAGCTCGTAGTCTTCCGGAGACTGCAGCCTCTCTGTAACGGCTTTGAAGGCCATCATGAAACTAGTGAAGTCTTCGTATTCGTAAAGACCACGAGCCGCTTCCAGTGAAAGAGGTTCGTCGTCATGACGAGCGCTTAACTGTACTAAAGTTTCCGGTTGGATGGTGCCTTCCAGATGAAGATGAAGCTCCGCTTTCGGTAGCCTGCGGAGAAAGGCGCTCAGGTCTTGACGCATACATCTCTATCTTACGCGGAGCCTGGAACGGGAGGCCGTATCGTGGGACGAAGGCGGGGGAAGGCTAATAACTTCGAGTGTGGAGGGTCGGGAGACCCTCCACCGAGGTATTCAGACTAGCGAATGCCTGCGAATTCGCTGCGATGGCGGCTATAGAGGAAATAGACTGCCAACCCAATGACCAGCCAGACGAAGAAACGCAGCCAGGTCATGATAGGCAAACCAGCCATTAACAGTGTGCAGAAACCGATACTAAGTACCGGTATAACCGGTCCGCCTGGAGCGCGGAAGCCTCTTCTGCGCTCCGGCTCCCGATAACGAAGAACCAGAACTCCGGCCGAGACCAGGACGAAAGCGAAGAGCGTTCCAATGTTGGAGAGATCGGCTAGGGTCCCGATATCGAGTAGTCCTGCGGGGATACCAACAACCAGACCTGCAACCCAGGTCGCAATTGCGGGCGTGCGGTACTTGGGATGGACACGGCTAAACCATTCGGGGAACAACTGATCGCGAGACATGGCAAACCAGACTCGCGCTTGTCCCAGCTGGAAGACCAGGATGGAGGAGATCATTCCCAGCATGGCGCCAAGCAGAATCACCAATCGAACCCAGTGAAGATGAAGTCCACCAGGTATCAGCGAAAGCCGCTTTAGCGTGTTCACGACAGGAGCTGCATCGTCCACGAGCGTGTTCCAGGGTACGATTCCCGTCAGTACCACGGCTACAGAGATGTAGAGCACAGTACAGACCAGCAGTGCTCCGATAATGCCGAAGGGAACATCCTTTTGCGGGTTTCTGCATTCTTCGGCAGCAGTGGAAACGGAATCGAAGCCGATATAGGTGAAGAAGATAATACTTCCACCTGTCAGAACCCCCGACCAGCCGTTCGGGTAATAGGGATGCCAGTGATGGGGCTTGATGAAGTTGGCGGCGGCGAAGACAAAGATCAGGATGGCTGCGATCTTCAACAACACCATGATGTTGTTGGTCTTTGCCGATTCCTGGATTCCTCGTACCAGGATCACCGTGATCGCCATAACGATCAAAAACGCCGGGAAGTTAAAGCCAAGATGCCAGCCCGGGCCGTAGATGGAGTGCCCAGTGAAATCCGAGAGCCCTGAGGGCAGGTAGGCTGGTGTAATCCATCGCAATGCCGGATGGATGCCGAGCCAGTCGAGCAAGTCCACCATGTGAGCCGCGAAACCGACGCTGACGGCCATATTGGAGACGGCATATTCCAGGATCAGGTCCCAACCAATGATCCAGGCGACCAGTTCTCCCATTGTGGCGTAGGTGTAGGTATAAGCGCTGCCTGCAATGGGGATCATCGAGGCCATTTCTGCGTAGCAAAGTGCGGTGAACCCGCAAACAACTGCTACCAGCAGAATGGATACAGCCAGAGCCGGACCGGCGCCGGGACGTCCAATCAGAGCCTGATGCCGGATGAGGTAATCCAGAAGCGGTGTGTTCAGGATCGATGAGGTGTCGAACTTTTCACCGGCAATAGCGGTGCCGATCACGGTAAAGATACCGGAGCCGATAACCGCTCCAATACCCAAGGCAGTCAATGACCAAGGGCCAAGCGTCTTCTGCAGGCGCTGTTCAGGTAACTCTGAGTCGCTGATGAGCTTGTCTATCGATTTACGGGAAAGAAATTGCTTTACCAGTGTGGTGCTCCTGAACCGTCTTCTCTAAGTTTTTGGGGAAGATGGCCCGCTGGTTCACTCTTGCTGGCTTGCTAAAAGTAAAAACAGACAAATTGCAGCCTCTCAGTTCCACTGGAAGCTGCAATCCATCTTATTTTTTACCGAACGCTGGCAAGAAATAGATAATCGGCGGGCCGGGTTCTTGTTTTTATTCCGTTACCGACCAGAGTTAGCGCTTGCTCTGGCCACGTGCCAACTTCTTGACCTTCTTCTTGGCGGAACCACGCGGTGTGGTGCGCTTTGCCTTAGGAGCGGCCTTCTTGCGGGCTGTCCGCTTGACCTTTTTCCGTTCCAGTTTGTCTTCGATCTTTTTTGTGTCTGCCATAATCTTTTTTCAATTCCTCTTCAAAAATCTTCCGGCCTCTTCGCGTTCTGTTCTTCGCAACCACCGGAGGTCCTAAAACAGCGTCTGCTTTAGAGCTTTTCTAAATGAGCAAACTTCTCTATTAGCTTTTTTAACCCAAATTTCGCAAATTGTACCGTGATCTTGGCATCTTCTCCGTCGCCTTCACGCAGAAAGACAACTCCTTCGCCGTATTTGGGGTGCCGAACCTTGGTGCCTTTCCTAATGCCCGTGGCTCCAGAAGACTCGGGAATATCAATTTTAGGCCTAGATACGCCTGAACTTCTCCCTGAGAAGAAATTCGCTATATTGTCCACGGAACCGCGGGCTCCGGGAGCCTTGCCTGTGGAGCTTCGTTGAGCGGCTCCGGCATATTCCCGTCCGTAAGCTGGCCGCTGATCTTCGTCTTCGTAGGAGTAGTGGCGGCTGACTCCATAGTCGTCATTATTACGGCGGCCGCTGGCATAATCTGCTGCGTAACCGCCCCAACTGGTGGGCCGCTGCGTTCCGCCGCTCAAATCTTCGATAAGGTGGGCGGGGATCTCTTCCAGGAAGCGGGATGCCATCGAGGCCTCGGGCATGTCGTTGCCATAGCGGCGGCGATAACGCGCCCGGGTCAGAATCAGAACGTCCATCGCTCGAGTCATGCCCACATAACAGAGGCGGCGCTCTTCCTCCATCCCCTCCGGGTCGTTGATCGACCGCGAGTGCGGGAAGAGTCCCTCTTCCATTCCGGTCAATAACACCAGAGAGAATTCCAGGCCCTTAGCGGCGTGAAGGGTCATCAGCGTGACGCGGGCGTCCGAGTTGTACTGGTCCGTATCGCTCACCAATGCGGCATGATCGAGGAATTCGTCAAGCGTTTCTCCCCGCTCCTCGGCATCCTGGGCAGCATTGGCCAATTCCTTCAGGTTTTCAATCCGAGAGAAGGATTCGGGAGTGCCCTCGTCTTCGAGCGACCGGACATATCCGGTTCGATCAATCAAGAAACGGATGAGCTCCGGAAGAGTAGCCTTGTCCCCTTCTATGCGAAAACCTGCTACCGGCTCCGCTTGAACTGGAGGGGGTGGTGGCGGAGCTGAAGTTTCTTGCTTCTTCGGCTGGGTCCGGCGCTTGGGAGCCACTTCGAGGAAGGGATTGAAATCGGCGGCGTTAATAGCCAGCTCATCCTCTTGCGGTGTGGCTATGGGGCCCAGGTTCAGCAGACCTTGTCCGCTGTCATCCAACTCTCCGAAATCGAAGCTGGTATCCCCGTCCGACGAGTCTGAGCCTGACTCTTCTTCGCCGAAGCTCACATCGAAGTCTGTTGCCTCCATGGCGGGTTCTGCCGCGTCGCCTGCAACATCGGCAGCAAGCTTTTCTGCGAATCCAGGGCCCATCATGGCTCGTGCATCATCGATCATCCGCTGGAAGCCGTCCAATGCCAAGCAAGCGCGTTGCGGAAGGAGACGGTTTTTTATGGCGTGGCCAATTGCGCTCCACGTGCTGGAACCTGTCTCCAGGGCAAGACGTTCCACGGTCTCCAGCGTGGTCTTGCCAATGCCTCGGGCAGGAGTGTTGATGACTCTTTGCAGTGCAATTGAGTCGTCGGGATTCTTGACCAGCTTGAGATAACACAACAGGTCTTTGATTTCGGCGCGTTCGTAGAATGAGAAGCCGCCGACCATCGTGTATTGGACACCGTAGCGGCGAAGCGCTTCTTCTACCAGCCGGGATTGAGAATTGGTTCGATAGAGGACCGCAATGTGCGGACTTTCGGAATTCTCGGTACTCTCCCCTGACTTGCGCAGATATTTCTGGATATAGTCGGCGATGAATAAAGCCTCATTCTCGCCATCCGGAGCCTCGTAGTACCCGATTTTGGTGCCGCCCTCGCGCTCCGTCCATAGCGTCTTGCCTTTGCGCTGCGAGTTGTTGGCGACGACCGCTCCTGCTCCTTCGAGGATGACCTGTGTCGAGCGGTAGTTCTGTTCGAGGCGAATGGTCTTGGCATTCGGAAAATCGCGCTCGAATTCGAGAATGTTGCGGATATCGGCACCGCGCCAGGAGTAGATGCTCTGGTCCTCATCGCCGACTACGCAGACATTCTTGCGCTCTCCGGCAAGCAACTTCATCAATTCGTATTGGGGCCGGTTGGTGTCCTGATACTCGTCGATTAGCAGATAACGATAGCGCCGGTTGTAGCGTTCTCTTACCTCGGCGGAAGACTTCAGCAAACGGACTGTTTCCAACAGAAGGTCGTCAAAATCCAGCGCATTATTCTTGCGAAGTTCCTTGCGGTAGGCCTCGAAGATGTGGGCGATCTTTTCGCCGTTCGGATCGGTGGCCTGCAGAAAGTATTCTTGCGGGTCTAGCGCATGGTTCTTTGCCCAGGAGATCCGGGAAAGCACTGTCCGTGGGGTGAGCTGCTTGGTATCCAAGCCCATCCTGCGCATCGCCTGCTTGACGATGGCTTGCTGGTCGTTTTCGTCGTAGATGGCAAAAGTTCTCGTCAAACCCTCTTTGCCAATGCGCAGTACTTCGATATCCCGCCGAAGTACGCGAACGCAGAAGGAGTGAAAGGTCGCAACCAACGGCTTCGCGACGGTGCTCGATCCGAGCAGCTTATCGACGCGCTCCATCATCTCTGCCGAGGCCTTGTTGGTGAAGGTTACGGCCAGAATGGAGTCTGGGGCGACGCCGCGCTCTTCGATCAGATAGGCAATACGGTGCGTGATGACACGGGTCTTCCCCGAGCCAGCGCCAGCGAGGATCAAAAGCGGTCCATCGACGGATTCTACGGCCTCGCGCTGTTGCGGATTCAGTTTGTTGAGTAGATGCTGCAACCTGCTCTTCCGGGTGGTGGGACTACCTTGCTTCTCTAGTGTATCGTCCCTGGGGCAGATCTGCTTTCCCGACGGGCTATCCTATCTCTGATATGCCAGAAAAGAACTTGCAACGCATCTGCGTTTTTTGTGCTTCGGCTAATGGATCCGATCCGGAATATCTCTCCGTTGCCACGGAATTGGGCAGCTCAATAGCCAGTCACGGCTATGGGCTGGTTTACGGGGGCGCGACTGTAGGGTTAATGGGAGCGGTTGCCGATGCCACGCTTGCCGGTGGAGGCGAAGTCATTGGCGTATTGCCCGAGGCCTTATCAAATCGTGAGATTGCACATCTGAAGCTAACGAAGCTGCATCGAGTGGGCACAATGCATGAACGCAAGGCCCTGATGGCCTCCTACGCAGACGCTTTTGTCGCTCTACCGGGCGGATATGGGACGTTGGATGAGTTTATGGAAATTCTGACCTGGGCTCAGCTCCGCATCCACACCAAGCCTTGTATTCTGATCAATACTCGCAATTACTACGATGGACTGCTGAAATTCCTGGCACATGCCATGCAGGAGGGCTTTATTCAGCAGAAAAATCGTGCGCTATTGCTTGTGGCCCGAAATGTCGAGGAAGCTCTGAACCTGGCAGAACAACACTTCTCGACCGGAAGAGCTGCCCCAGAGTTGAAGCACCTTCCGTGAGGACGCATCCGCTGGAAAGAATTCCGGCGCGGCTTCTCCGCCAAGAAAAGCCGCCCTTGTCTTTAAGTATTTGAGAGAGCGGTCTAGCTACGCTTCTTGCATTCCTCGCACTGGCAGTGTGTGCGTAGATAATCCCAGGAATAGATTCCGCCCTGATGACCGTCATTCCATACGAACTGCAATGCGTAGCGGCCGATTGGATTAATAGCGGAAGGACGGGATGGTGGTTCGTACATCGGAAGCAATTGGGTGTTCTTTGACTTGGGGTCTCCGGGTTTTCTGCCCTGGCCTTGCCGTTCTTCGTGGCATGTGGCGCAGGGGCAGGCATCCCGTAGCCAGGGAAAGCTCCAGGAGCTGTGGTGACCGTCTTTCCAATCGATTTCCACTCCGGTACCTTCGGTTTTGTGCACACGGACCTTAACCGGTTCCGTCGCCTCACGAGGCAGCTGCTTGGACTGTTCCTGCTCTTGTTTCTTAGCTTCTTCGGCGGGGACGAAGCGAATTCCTTCGTGGCTCATAAAACTCCAAAACTCTTGTTATTTATATTCTGCCTCGGATGAGACAACGACAGCATCTCGGCGGTCATATCGGATTTTGAGAAGCAAAATTCCCATAGAGAGAGCTAGAGTGACGGCGTTGGCCATGATTACCGGCCAGGCATTCGTGAGAACACCGTAGATCAGCCAAAAGATTAACCCCAGGGAAAAGACCAGGAACATTGTCATTGAAATATCCCGGGCAGACTTCAATCTCCATACTCGGATGAGCTGGGGGAGAAAAGAGACGGTCGTACACACCGCTGCTGCTGAACCTACTAAATCTCTCATCATCCTATCTGCTTACCTGCCTCCAGAAAAAATACGCCGCCATCGTCAGTCCAATACCGACGACTACTACCCTCATCAGTTTGGCATTCCATTGTCTTGAGGATCTTGCTCCCAAGTATCCTCCGGCGGCGGCTGTTGTCATCATGAGCAGACAGTGTTGCCAGAGTACCTGACCACGCACGATGAAAGTAATTACGGCTATTCCATTGGCCAGGGTGGTACTGACCACCTTAAGGGCATTGATCTCATTGATTTTCTGTATGCCAAACAATGCAAGCAGAGAGATGATGAGAAACCCGGCACCAGCTCCAAAGTAGCCGATGTAAAAACAGATCACCACCATACCCAGAAACAGGGGAATGGCTGACGGCCGAAGCGATTCGTGCCTGGTTATACGGCGCCCCAGCCATCTGGAAATCGGACCGCTCAGGGCAAAGAGTAGCGCCGCGATCAGCAAAAGCCACGGTACCAGAGCCATAAACGTATCCTGCTGCGTTCTGAGCAGTGCGATTGCTCCTGCGAATCCGCCCAGGAGCGCTCCGAATCCGAGCGGGATGGTGAGCTTGAGATTTTGTCGAATGTCCTCTCGATATCCGGCAATCGAGGTAAATTGCCCCGGCCACAGTGCAACCGTGTTGGTCGCATTTGCCTGAATTGGAGCGATTCCTACACCGAGCAGCGCTGGAAAGGTTAGAAAAGAACCGCCTCCAGCCATTGCATTCAAGGTACCGGCCAGAAAAGACGCAGCTATCAGCCACCAGCTATGCCAATTGTGGCCCCAAAAGAGAAGCATTCTAGAGTCATTTTATGGTGTTTTGGTCTCCTCCCGGTTTTCCTGGTTTTCTCTCTGGACAGTGAGTCCCGAATACCTGATGCATGCCGGAGAAACTTGCTTTCGAATGTCGAAACGGGAATGACCAATCGTTAAGAGTGAAAGGCCTCCGATTCCCCGTTCGACGGGATTAGAGCCTTTTGAAGCAGTACAAACAAGAATGGGTGTTTGCGTGCCACCTGCCAAAGGTGGCTACAGCTTGCCATCCGTGGCTGCATTGCCCCCTAGCCCTAAAATTGAACCCAAGCGAGATGCATTCGGGAGGTAGACGAGCTCTTGAAAAATAAGAACCTTATCGTTGTAAGCCTGTTCTTTTTGTTGCCTGTCCTGGTTCAATCTCAGAACAGGCCATCGTCGAAAGCACCAGCCCGGCCTGAGTATGTGGGATCTGCGGCACCGAAAACTGGCCGGTCGCATCTTCCTCCTGGAATTCCTGCTTCTCAAGCGCAGCTGAAGACTGGCTTCGCTTTGCGCTATCAGGAACTCGTGGTTGGAACGGGGCCGGAGGCTCAGCCTGGTCAAATCTATCGCGTGCATTACACCGGCTGGCTGGAGGCCGACGGAAGAAAGTTCGACTCATCCGTCGATCGGGACGAGCCTGTTGAATTTACCCAGGGAATGCGTCAGGTAATTGCTGGCTGGGATGAAGGATTTGAAGGAATGCGCGTCGGTGGCAAACGCCGGCTTTTTGTTCCCTATCAGTTAGCTTATGGTGCCTTTGGCTTTGAAGACATTCCTCCAAAGGCCAATTTGATCTTCGATGTGCAATTGCTGGAAGCACGCGGTATGCCTATGCCCGCACCTCGCCAAAATGCACCGTATGGAACGATTCCCGCAGCTCCGCCGCAGCCTCCGATGCCGCAAGCGCCTGCATCTCCGCCGCAACCGCCCGATCCGATGCAGCCCCTCTAGACTCGTTTAAAGAGTCAATTCCGGTATGGCGGCTATAAGAGCCTGTGTATAGGCCTGTTTGGGATGTGCACAGAGCTCTTCTGCCGGAGCCTGCTCCACAAGTCTTCCCTTCTGCAATACGGCAATACTGGTGGAGAGATATCGTACCAACGGCATCGAGTGCGAAATGAAAAGATAAGTTAGCGAGAAATCCTTTTGCAGTTGGCGCAATAGGTTGACGATCTGCGCTCCCACGCTGACGTCCAGTGCGGAAACCGGCTCATCCAGAACCAGCAACTTCGGTCTCAGCATCAAGGCTCGGGCAATATTGATGCGCTGTCGCTGGCCTCCGGAGAACTCGTGTGGATAGCGGTTCAGTGCTGAATCGTCGAGCCCAACAGCATGCAACATCGATGTAGTTTGTTCGCGCAAGGCGCTCTTCGAAGCGATTACGCCTTCTTGATTGCGGTGGATCAGCAATGGTTCGGCAATGATTTCTAGGACCTTCATGCGAGGATTTAACGCCGCGAAGGGGTCCTGAAATACAGGCTGCATCTGGCGGCGAAGGTTGCGCATTTCGCGGCGACTGGCTTTGACTACATCGACGCCATCGACCAGAACCTTGCCCTGAGTCGGCTTTATCAAACCGAGAATCAACCGTGCAATCGTGCTTTTCCCTGAGCCCGATTCGCCCACCAGTCCCAGGGTTTCTCCTTCTTGAATGGCAAAAGAGACATTTTCCACCACGAACTGCTCTTCGCTTTTCAGCCCGATGCGTCGGGGATAGCTCTTTGCCAGCTGCTGGACTTCAACCAAAGCCATATTTGGAATCGTACAACCGCGACCGGGAAGTGTCAGAGAAACAGCACTATATTGAAGATCGAGAGATGGACGAATTGCAATCCAGCTCCGGGGTGAGGAATCGATGCCGAAGCACAGCGCAGGAGTTTTAATGTACCGCCGCACAGAACAAGCTCTGGAAGTCTTTCTTGTGCATCCTGGAGGACCTTTCTGGGCAAAGAAGGATCTGGGTGCCTGGTCCATTCCTAAAGGCGAATACGAGCTTGACGAAGATCCTCTTGTCGCAGCGAGGCGAGAGTTCGAGGAAGAGACTGGCGCGTCTGTGAATGGAGATTTCCGGTCCCTGGGCGATACCAAACAAGCGGGAGGAAAGATTGTCGTCGTCTGGTCTGTCGAGGGAGATCTCGATCCGGCTAAGTTAAGGAGCAATACCTTTCAGATGGAGTGGCCCCCGAAAAGCAAACGCATGGCGGAGTTTCCCGAAGTCGACCGTTGGGCTTGGTTTTCTCTGGAGGCGGCACAAGAGAAAATTCTAAAGAGCCAGAAGATATTTCTGGATCGGCTGATAGAACAGTTCGCCTGAAGAAAGTTGGAGAGGTGCAAGCGTAAATGTATGAAGGCTCGCAGCCAGATTCGGCGAAGCGAGCCTTCGATACCGGTGAGCTGTTGAGATTGACCTGAGGCACCCTTCGATCTTTACAGGTGGGCCTCGGCGAGGGAGTTTGACAATCGCCAGGACTAGAGCGAAGGGCGCTCTAAGCCTCAGTCACCTCACGTAGGATCATGCAACTACTACCTTCAGAACTTTTCATTAGCTGGATCAACCTCCTTTCCCGTGTACGCAAAGAGTATCCCGATGGAATGCGGCGAATCAAGAGTTCTGAGTCGAGGTTTGCGCAAGTGTATGCAAGGAAAGCGTCGATTTTTTGAAGAGCAGATCGCAAAGCTTCGAGTAAGTCAAAGATGTCCGGAACCCGGCGCAATCGGATGATTCATCGATCTGATTTGTACAGCTTTCCCTATGCGAGAAATGCTTTAAACTCCTGGTTTGGCATAGAGTCCCAAGATCTCATTGACCAGTTGCGATACGCGCTCTGCTTCTGTGTAGGCCAATTCCGAATACAGTTGTGTTTCTGTCTGCGCTGTTAAGTGACGAATCAGATAGAGGGAATGGATCAGGCTTTGAAGCGGACTGTTGATCTCATGCGCAAGTTTACCGGCCAACTCACCCTTTGCAGCCGATTCCAGGGCTTGGTCGGCAATCTTTCGGGAAGTGATATCTACATTGACGCCAATAATTCTTTGTTCTCCATCCGGGGCTCGATACGATTCCCCCATAGAGGCAATCCAGCAGATCTCCCCATTCGGCAAGTCGATTCGAAATTCCGTTTCATAGGGCTGGCGGTTTTCTACTGCACGGCTTAGTTCTAGCGAAAACCGTTCCCTATCGTCGGGATGGATCTGTTGAAACAACTCCTGTGTGCTTTCCTGCTGGATGTCACTGGTCTCTCTCGTACGGCTTGACCATATAAAGCGGCCGGAGGAAAGCTCCAGTTCCCATGCCCAAATCTTTGCAATTTCATGTGCTAATTCGAAGCGCTCCTGTTCCAGTGCAAGCGCCTGTTGCGTTTTCCGGAGCTTTGTCATCATCCTGGCAATCAGAAACGTCATCGCCACAAAGAGTGCAAGACGAACGATGTCGCCGGAGTCTGTCCAAAAGAAAGAGTTTCTTGGAGGGAAGATGAAGTAAACGATCTCCAGAGTGCTCAGGAGTATCGATAATAATCCGGAGACGATTCCGTAAAGCCAAGAACATGCAACGACTGATCCAAAGAACAATACAAAAAAGGACTTATTTTCATTTGTGGGAATGATCAGGGTCAGCAGCAATGCCAAAACAGATAGAACAATTGCGGTTACATATGGCATGAGATGCCGCAAGAGACGTTTCTTGAGAGGATCTGGACGGTAGAGCGCACGAAGGGGCACAGCTGCTCCTCAAGTAGGAACGGGGTCCTAAACCGGATTTAAGGTTCTATGCCACCTGTTGGTGGATGTATTTTTGATAAGAGCGAATAGATTGTTCAAGCAAAGAGTTTAAGTTCTCACCAATTTTCATTGCATCACCAACCAGAGTACTTGGATCGATTTCCAGCTGGCATTCTTCCAGTATCCTTGAGAGTGCCTGGTGCAGAATTGCAGTCTCTTTCACCAGCATGGTTATGTCATAACCTCGCTGGGCCTGTTCAGTTCCGTGCATTGAAGTGGAATTGATGGTCTCTGTGGCTACTCCGGGCTTATCTGCCTCTAGTGATTTGATTAAGCTTTGCAGAAGCCAACATAGATGGTCGATGCGTTCTTGCTTGGTTAGTGGTACGGACGCCATATCTTTGATGGCCATCGCCTCCGTCAGCCAGTAGTCGATGATGTGGTCCAGATTCTCGCGAATGACAGTAGCCGCGCGTTTTGATGGGCTGGTTCGGATGCTTCGCGGATTTTCAAGCTTTGACTTAATCATTGCCACCAGCTTTCGTACGTCTGCCGGTTTTGTGAGATAGTCATCCACCTGACTTCGAATTGCCTCCAGGGCACTCTGGAAATCCGGGTAGCCTGTGAGGATAAAGGTCACAGCCTTAGGTTGTGTGCGCCTCATGGCACTCACGACAGTGAATCCGTCTCCCGGTTCCCCAACATTGAGGTCAGTGAGCAGGATATCGAACTGCTCGTGCTGCATGAGCTCTAGCGCCTCAGGAACTGTTCCGGCGACAGATACGTCGAAACCTTCCAGACGCAAGATCGCAGGCAGTGTGATCCTAATGTTTTCTTCATCATCGACGAAAAGGAGACGTGTCTTCATCGTTTTGATGCCTTGGTATACTTAACCTTTGATAATTCAAGTATTACATTCAGCTTGATTAGATGCATATCAAGGCCAATCTGAGCAGTGGATGGCCGGGATATAGGTATGGAATGAAGGCCTTGTTCTATCTTGGGAAGATAAGGTAGCAAAATTTGTCGAATGATATCTCAGTACCACTTTGGTAATAGAAGGTAATAGACTTGGCAGCTTTCAAATTCGGTGCTGTTTCCCCCTGTAGAAATCCGGCAGATAAGAACGGTTCCTATATATCTCCAAATTTCAAAAGGAGATAGCACCTTAAGTTCTTTTAGAGAGGCCTTTACGTGTTTGGTCAGGAAGATAACCTGCTACAGCATTCCGCCAAATCGGTCGATAAACGTTCTACCCATTTCAAAAAACAAGGGCCGGGGAGCGGCATGAACCAGATTGTATGGAGTATTGGAGTACTGGTAGTAGCATGTTCGGCGACAGTGGCACTCGCGCAGCACGACCCAGTGCGCAAAGCAGCAAATGACCTGCATGCGGCATCGGAAAACAAGCTGACGATTACCCTCGAAGAGCGAACTCGTTGGGAAGAAAGATATGGCGTGAATTTCGGCAAGGATAAGAATCAGCAAGATATGCTGAGCCGTCTTCGTATCGGAATGGAATATCGCCCGACTTCCTGGCTAAAGATTTCTGGAATGGGTCAAGATGCGCGTGCTCCCTTCTATGGGAAAGGTGCTCCAACCAGTCTTCGCGACAGCATGGATTTACAGGAGGCGTATCTTGTCTTTGGCTCCGAGAAAAAGATAAATTTCTCGGCCGGACGCAGAATGCTGGATTACGGAGAGACCCGTGTCATCGGCGTGCCGCAATGGGGTAACACATCCCGTACCTACGACTTTGGACGGATCCAATTCTCTAACAAAAAGATGACATTGGATGGGCTCCTGGTTTCTCCCGCTATCATTCGGGCCGACAAGTTCAACAATCCGGAATTTGGAAATCGGATATGGGGAGCTTACGGCGTTTTCCCGAAGGTTTGGCGTGGAGCAGCGGTCGATGTCTATGCTTTGCGTCATTCGCAAAATGTAATTGGTGGATGGACGGGAAAAGGTACTGTTGGAACAAATAGCTTTGGTGCCCGGTTCTATGGTCCGCTTCCTGCTCATTTCTCCTATAGCCTTGAGGGCATTGGACAAGCCGGACACCTGGGGACAAAGACGCAGCGTGCTTATGCGTGGTTTGCTGGAGTCTCACGTCCAGTCACAGTTGGCAAGCTTCCCATAGATATCTCTGCGGAATATAAGCAGGCTTCGGGGTCGCACACGGGCTCGGATCATAGTGCTACGTATGATCAGCTGTCCCCAGCGAACCACGACAAATTTGGCCATCAAGATCTGTTTGGCTGGCGGAACCTGTCGACCTTCAAAACGCTGGAAACCGTAAAGGTGACAAAGGCTGTAGCTTTTAATCTGATGTATACCGATCATCACCTTTTTAGCGCTTCGGATGCGCTGTATAACGGCGCAGGTTCGCAGATTGCAATCTCTTCAAAGGGGACTGCCGGAACGCATGTTGGGCAGGAGCTTGACTCTTTTCTGACGGTGAAAGTCGGTGCTCATACGTTCTTGGCAGGTTTTGGCCATTTCTTTAAAGGCGATTTCGTGGAGAATGCAACACGTGGTATCAATCCACGCTATTTCTATATTGCTCAGCAGTACACCATCAAGTAGTCCTGCCGCGCTAGAGCTTCATCAGGGGAGATGCGAAGATGCATCTCCCTTTCACTTTTAGTACACAATCGTTTCATAACTCATGTGTCCTTTTGTTCTGGCAAGCAGGCCAAAGATCTCTGTACGATATCGTGTTTCCCTTTTTCATTATTTTGTTCATTGCACGGTGGATATGGATAGCCTACAACGGCAGGCTCTTCACAAGCCGGGAGCAGGTAAGGAGCTTCAAAATAGCGATGCGACTGCATAAGTGCATTGAATTACGTGTTCTCTCGTCCTGGGTTTGGTTTCTGGTCATCTTATCTGTTCCTACTTTTGCTTTGGAGTCCGGAAAGAATCCTGTCCCCGTTGATTTTTCTTATGCAGGCTATGAGGCCGGTCATCCGATTCCGGATGTTGCACCGGTAGTAGTGGTTCACCCCTCTGGAGCCGACGATCGTGCGCTAATTCAAGCTGCTTTGGATCGAATAGCCACTCTGGAACCAAATGCTACGGGCTTCCGCGGCGCCGTATTGCTTTCGAGAGGCCGCTTCCACATCAAAGGACAACTTCAGATGCGCGTTAGCGGAGTTGTGCTTCGTGGTTCAGGCACAGGCCCTGATGGAACAATTCTTGAAGCGGATGGCACTTCCCGCAGAACCTTGATTGAGATTGGAGCTAAGGCTTCTCCGTCGCCCGGTGCAGGACAACAGATCGTGCAGGATGCTCCGGCGGGAAGCCGGGTTCTAACTCTGGAATCTGTAGAGCGTTTTGCAATCGGTGACAAGGTTGTAGTCCGTCGGCCAAGCACCGATGAGTGGATCTCAGAGATGGGGATGAAGGGGCTGCCAGGAAGCTTTGCGAATGCCCGTCTCGACTGGAAGCCGGGCTCGCATGATCTTCTGTGGGACCGGTCGATCACAAGCGTCGATCGGGAAAGAAAACAGATTGAAATCGATGCTCCTGTTACAACTGCCCTGGAGCAAAAGTATGGCGGAGGGAGTGTTGCGCTTTCTACAGAAGATGTTTTCCCTCAACACCTAGGTCTTCAGGATTTGGTGCTGGAGAGTGTCTATGACACATCAAGGCCCAAAGACGAAGAGCATTCCTGGATTGCTGTCTTGCTCGACAACGTACAAGACGCTTGGGTGAAGAACGTTATAGCGCGTCACTTCGTGGCCTCTGCCGTACGGGTGAATTTGCGCGGGCGTCGTATCACTGTCGAAAACTGCCGTAGTGAAGCACCCGTTTCGGAAGAAGGCGGATACAGAAGGCAGTCTTTTCTCGTTTATGGACAACAGGTTCTTGTCCATCGCTGCTACAGCGAATACGGGATGAACGATTTCGCAAGCGGCATGCTGTCCGGTGGTCCGAATGTATTCCTCAATTGCGAAGCTGTTCATTCACTCGGTGCGAGCGGAGCCTTTGAGGGATGGTCTTCGGGTGTGCTGTACGAGCAGGTCAAAGTGCCAGATTCAAGCATTCAACTTCTGCTTGATTTCGCTCGGGCGCAAGGTGCGGGATGGACTGCTGCAAATTCTTTGATATGGAATTCTATTGCGCGCACGCTTGATGCCATTGGTCCTCCAGGCGCTCCGAATTTCACTGTTCATTCGGAAAAATCGCTGTATGAAGAAGAATTGCGGGCTCGGCTTGGAATCTCACTTGAAAGCAAGGATGAGGTTAAGCCGTTAGCCTTTAGCTCCGTGCCTGAATTCACTTTGCCATTAAAGGAAGCCAGACCTGCAACAGCGGAATCCCCTTCTCCCGTGAAGATTGTTCACGGACGCTTTGTCTATCAGGGGAAGGTGCTTTGGGGAGAGTCTCAAACAGAAGCTTGGTGGCGTGGAGATACCTCTCTTTACACGGCCGGGACTTCAACGGGATGGAGTGTTACGCGTTTTATGCCCGGGGTCGTTGCTCCGGGGGAGACGGAGGATCTTGCTGCGCTGGTAAGAAGACTGAAGGACAAAAAACTGCTCTCTGTCCAGATTAATCCAGGGCTGTGGTATGAACATCGCCGCGACTCTCACACTATCGAACACCGCGAAGATGGGAATGTGTGGGCTCCGTTTTACGAGATGCCTTGGGCGCGCAGTGGCAAAGGAAAGGCATGGGATGGACTAAGTCTCTTTGACCTTTCCCGCTACAATCCGTGGTATTTCGAGAGGCAGCGCGAATTTGGAAGACTTGCGAGTCAGAACGGATTACTTGTCTTCTACGACCTTTACAACACGCATAATGTGCTGGAGATCGGGCCTCACTGGATCGACTATCCGTGGCGTCCTGCAAATAATGTGAACGATACAGGTCTACCGGAACCTCCGCCTCTAAGACCACACGGCAGAATGGATGTGGGCAACGAGTTTTACAGCACAGACTATCCTCCACTCCGTACCTTGCATCGTGCTTATATTCTCCACACACTGGATGAGCTTGCAGACGTGCCGAACATTATCTTTGGCTTGGCATATCAGTATGCCGGGCCTCTTGTGTTTCAGGAATTCTTTCTTGATACGGTGCACGAGTGGGAGCAGAAGCACGGTAAAAAGGTTCGCATTGTGTTGACGACCAGCAAGCAGACAACCGATGACATTCTTGAGAATCCTGTGCGTTCTAAACAGATTGCCGTTGTAGATATGCGGTACTGGGAATATCGCCCCGACGGTACTCTATTCGCTCCGAAAGCGGGTGAGAATCATGCCTTCCGTGAACTTATCTCCAAGACCTTTCCCGGTTATACCGATACACCACCGTCAACAACGCCGGAGCAGGTATATCGGCAGGTCCGTGAGTATCGGGATCGGTATCCGGAGATTGCGCTGATGCCGATGGAGGAAGATGCAGGTCCGGTTCCGATCTTGATGGCCGGTGCGGCATCGCAATCGGCACTGAGATCGCAACCGCCGTCGCCAGCTCCTACAGCGTTACAAAGTGCATCGGCAATGTATCCGCCCCGTCCGGTGCGCAAGGTAGATCCAAATGAAAAGAGTCAAGATCAGATAATCGATGAATTTGTTCGGACCTACCTGGCGCAAGATCTTCCGAATATGTCTCCTGCCGACGGCTGGGTAGAAGCTCCTGAAAAGACGTGGGTACTTGCAGGTGGTCAACAGGAACCTGTTCTTATCTATTCCTTATCGGGTAAGAGTATCGTCTTGTCACGCGGTCTCCCTGCTAGAAGATATGCAGGCCTCTGGTTGAATCCGCATACCGGAGAGATTTCGAAGGTTACAGTTCCTTCCGTGTCGGCCAAGGCTTCCTTTCAAAAACCCGATGAAAAAGATTGGTTATTGTTGCTGACCCCCGAACCGTAAGCCTGCGAGATAGTGCACAACGAAATAATGGAGAATGATCAGCCAGTCCTCGCCCCGGCCCTCCGGGACGGGCATCTTTCATTTATGAATTCACCCAAGGTTCCGCCCGCTTATGCTTCGCTTCATCCTGGACTATTCGCGCCTTCTCTCTACCGGAAGAAATATGTTCAAACTCCCCATCTGTTCTCTTAGCTCTCTTTCAAATGCACCTTGTTTGCCGGAACGGTGAAAGTCTTCAGATGTATCAGGTCGGCTATGGGTTCGCGAATAGTTGAGACGGCTTTGAATTCACATGTAAGGTTTTTGGGTGTGATTGTAAGGAGCCCATATCCGTGAGTAGAGCTGTTCCAGTAGCGGATATGCGGATTCAAAATGCGTATCACCGGATCGAGAAGATCGGGTGATACTCCCATCTGTTTTGCTGGAACTGGAGCGCTTGGAAGGTGAACAGCCGTTTCGATTTCTTCCGCGAAATTCGCTGAGCTGATCGATCCGACCATTAGCTCGATTCCCATTGGGTGTTCGAAAGGATTATTGAAATCGGTTCGGAGGTACCCAGCCAGGAAGGTGTGCAAGTCTCCAGTCAGCGCCACAAAGTTCTTTGTCTGGGCATCACGAATTTGTCGCAGCAACAGTGCGCGTTCTTGCGGGTAGCCGTCCCACTGATCCAAGCTGATATAGACAACGGTGGCCTTCAGTTGCATGAGCATGACTTCGTTTGCCCAAAGCTTCCATATTGCTTGTGAGTTAGTGACCTGATCCAAGAACCATTGTCTTTGTTCTGTTCCCAGCATGGTTCGATTGGGATCCTGCAGCCCGGCACAGCCTACGGTGAAATATCTTTGCCCGAACTCCGTATTTCCGCATGGTGGCCCGTCGCGATAAAGTCGTTCATCGGTGACAATCACGTCGGCCAAGCTTCCGAATTGAAATTTTCTATACAACCGAATCGCCTGTCTCCAATCCTGGCTGGGATCGAAGGGGACATCGGCTAGACCGAATTCGCTCCAGGCTTGGCTGGCAGCTTGCCTCAGTGCTGGTTGTGGAGTGTCGGCGGTTACGGGCGAGACGTTGTTGTCGGGATGAAAGTCCTGGTGACAGTCGTTGGCGAACTCATGGTCGTCCCATAACTGGATGTAGGCGAAATGTTCGTGAACGAGTTGCTGATTTTGGTCACTGCGGTAAGTCTTATAGAGATGGCGGTAATCGTCTATGCCTTGCGGCGTTTGTCCACCGCTGGGGAATGGGGGAACTGTTCGGACAGGATTGCTTTGAAAGGTGCTGCTTGCGATGGTTTCATAAATATAGTCGCCGAGATGGACAACGTAATCGACCTCTTCCTCGGCGAGATGTGCCAGAGCTGTGTAATAGCCATTGCCATAATCCTGGCAAACAACATATCCCAGCTTCAAGGTAGACAGATTGTCTTCAGGCGACGGCAAGGTTTTGAAACGCCCGGTTCTGCTGGGAATTTGATTGTAGAGGAATCGATAGTAGTAGGTGCTATAAGGCGCGAGTGTAACGTGCGAGATGGGGAGCTTGACCGTATTGTCTTTACTGGGATCTAGCGGCAATACGCCTTCGAGGAGTACTGACGCATCGGAGAAATCCTGAGATGTAGAAATCTGCCATGCTACACAGGTTGAATAAGGTCCGCCCTGAGCCTCTGGAGCGATGCGGGTCCATAGGACAATCCCGTTTGGTTGCGGATCTCCGCTGGCTACACTCTGCGGATAGGTAAGCAGTTGAAGGCTGTCGAGGTTGGTTTCAGAGACGGTAAACAGATTTGCCAGATCTTGCTCTGTCAGTCCCGCAATGGAAGGATCGGTAAGAACCGGAATTGGGTTTACGAAGCTCGATTGCGATTGTGCGAACACTGGCATGGATTTCGTTATCCATGCGACTGATCCAATAGCTGTGAGGGCTTGGAGGAAGTTACGGCGATTCATCAAGGGTTTTCCTTGGGGGGAGTTTGGTGGAGATATCCGGGCGGTTCTCCGGTGTCGAGAAAGTTAACATTTAAGGGGAACGAAGTGCTTTGCGGATTTGTGAAATAAAAGTAAATTCTTTTGCGCGCCTTCTGGCCGAAGGCAGAGCTAAATGTCGCTTATCAAATAGGATGGTACAAAACCCAAATCCGGACGAAGTGATTGCTCTCTAGCCCTTTCTGCTGACAGACTAATCTCAGCTTGTCCTTACAATCCTGAAGGGAAAGGTGTTGCCGTACAGTGTGCCGGCCACCTCTCTTCGCGTGCGTTATTCAAGCCAGCAAGGAGAGGATGACTGGAGAAATTTCGCAACGATCCGGATTCCTGCTGTAATCATTCAACAGATTTTGTTTAGGAGAGAGTACGTGTTACGCAAATATCTCTATGCCGCATTCGCCTTGGGCTTGCTTCAAGCCCCCGTGGCCAATGCCAGTGGTGACTGGGGTTGTGTTACGTCCAATGGCAATGTCAAGCACGGGAGTTATGACAGCTGCAATAGTGTTCCGTTTCTTAGTCCTGCCAATGACAGCCGCTTGAATCTTCAATTGATTTTGATCGATAGCGGCAGGCTCGCCGGAAGCTTAAGGACTCAGCCCCAGTACGATACTGCTCCGGATCGAATCATGCTTCGAGTTCCCTTCAACATGGAAGAATGGGACGTACAGACTCCTGGAGCTGGTGGCAGCTCGAATGTAAAGCAGAGTGGAGATACGGCGGAATCGCAGGATTATGCCGTAGGCGAGGGTAGCCGCTGCCGTAGCGCGGAAGATGGTCTCGCGGCCTTTCGGGAGGCGCTGAAAAGTGCAACTTCGCTTCCTGCAAATGAAGCCGCAGTGCTAGGCAATGCTCGTGGAAGCATCGTCGTGAATTGTTCCTCCGACAGTAACGCTTCATGGAAGGTTCCTTCGGAAATTCATTCCACTTTGGGCAAGCAGTTTGCGACCTATATCGCAGGAGCAAATGCCTTTTATGCCGGAAACTTCGCCGAGGCATCGAAGAACTTCAACAGCATTGAGAATAGCCCGAATCCATGGTTGAAAGAGACGGCTCTCTACATGGCGGGAAGGACCCAATTGAACAATGCTCAACAACAGGCATTCGGTGAATGGGGGGAACTGAAGTTCGAGAAGGTGGACAAAGCTGCATTAGGAGCCGCCGAGTCTGCGCTGAATGCATATCTTCAGAAGTTCCCGCATGGACACTATGCTGCTTCTGCAAGGGGATTACTTCGTCGTGTCTACTGGTTGGGCGACGATCAAACCCGTCTGGCTGCAGCTTACGAGCAGGCTTTGGTCGATGCGTCTCCGGATGGTGTAAATGTGACGGCTTCAGAGCTGATTGAAGAAGCCGACAAGAAACTCCTGTCTTCCGTAAAGCCGGAGTTAGTTAAGTCTCCTCTGCTGCTCGCAATTGTCGATCTGATGCAAATGCGGTCCGTGGATGACAAGAAGGGCAGCACTTTTCAGTTCACTCAGCTTCAGGCTCAGAAGGATTATTTCGCGAAAAGGCCCGAGCTGTTCAGCTATCTACAGGCTGCTTACTACCTATACGTAGATACCAAGCCGCAGCAAGCCTTGGCCTTGCTGCCAGCCAAGCCAAGTACCCAGCTGAATTACTTCTCCTTCAGTCAGCAAACATTGCGAGTTTTTGCTCTTGAGGCAGGCCGCCGCTTCGATGAGGCAAGAACATTGATTCAACAGCTGATTCCTATGGCAAAGCTGCCTCTGCAACGCGAGCAGCTACAACTGCAACTAGCTATGGTCGAAGAGCGTACAGGCCGTGTCGATCGTGTTTTTGCCGCCGACTCGCTGGTGACAGATCCGGCAATCCGTACCATCCTCGTGGAACACGCAGCGAGTGCCGATCTGTTGCGGCAACGGATCAAGGACACTAAGGAGAATGCAACGGTACGCGATGCCGCACTCTATACGTTGCTGTATAAGGAACTGACCGGTGCCAAGTATCAGGTATTCCAATCCGATTTATCGTTGCTGCCTGCTCACCCGAATGCCTTATTAGCTCCATTCAGCGCGCAGCCGGGAAAGGGGAACTCTATTTATCCCTGCCCCGCTATGCGCGAGGTTGCCGCAACTCTGCAGCAACATCCTGAGGATGCAAAGAGCCTTAATTGCTTGGGCGAATTTATTCGCAACAATGGAGTCCATTATGATCAGGAGGCCGCGCCTTCGGCAAACGATCTTGGTGGAGCACCCTCTCCATTCCCCTCTACAGGCTATTCTCGAATGGGCAGCTACCTGAAGGTCATCGGGCAGGAGCAAGCCGATAAGGATGCTCGTGCCTATGCGCTATATCGGGCTATCCGGTGTTTTGCTCCGTCTGGTAACAACGACTGCGGCTCTCAGGATATTCCCCAGAGTACGCGTAAACAGTGGTTCCACATACTCAAGACCAGCTATCCCGACAGCTCCTGGGCGCAATCGCTGAAGTATTACTGGTAAGAGCAATGAGGTGTTGTTTCCTGAGTTGTCTGTGGCTGCTACTTTGTGCGCGAGGTTTGGCGGTGAATACCGTCGATGCCTCGCAGTACGATTCCTTCTGGCTCTGGAGCGGGGTGACTCCGCAACCGGTGCTGAGTAAAGCCCGTTGTGTTTATGTTTTGCAGGGACAGATTGAGCCTCTAAAGAGAGATGAGTCTCATGTCCGGCTTCTCGCTCAAGGTGTTGCCATTCCTAAAAGACAGCACTCTGAAATCTGGTTGGCATATCGTGTACATACGTTGCATTGGAATCCGGCGGTGTACACGATCATGCTTGCTCAGCTTGAACGATGGCGGCAGGCCGGGAATAAGGTCGTCGGGGTACAGGTTGATTTTGATGCTCATACGCTGCACTTGCAGGAGTATCTGGATTTTCTTCGGCAGCTTCGCCAACACCTGCCTGCCGAATATCGTCTTGGAATTACCGGGCTTCTCGATTGGAGCAGTCGTGCAGATCCCGACCAGGTGAATCAGCTGAGAGGTGTGGTGGATGAGGTTGTCGTACAAACCTATCAGGGCCGGCACACAATCGAAAACTACGAGGCCTACTTACCCCGCGTCAGCCGATTGGAAGTTCCGTTCAAAATCGGTCTCATTCAAGGTGGTAACTGGGACGCTCCAGAGTATTTGGCGAAGACTCCCTGGTTTCGTGGGTATGTGGTGTTTTTGCAAAATCCATCTCACAGGCGGACGGTTGCTGATAGATGAATGATGAGGCGATCTCTAAAAAGTAAAGCCCCGGAGATGATCCGGGGCTTTTCTAGCTTAGTTGAAGCAATTTGTATCTTCGTGCCGATCTTTTTAGATGTCGAGGTTTTTGACGTCGAGTGCATTTTCTTCAATGAACTTACGACGGGCATCGACATCTTCTCCCATGAGTGTAGTGAAGATGGTTTCGGTCTCGGTCAGGTCTTCCAGCTTCACCTGGAGCAGAGTGCGGCGCTCAGGATCCATGGTGGTTTCCCACAGCTGCGGAGCCGTCATTTCGCCCAGACCCTTGTAACGCTGTACCTGGAAGTCGCGTTTCCCTTGCTCGATAACATATTCGAAGAGCTCACGAGGTGTGGCCTTGGATACCGGCTCGTGGACAGCACGATTGGTGCGCTTGGGTGCTGACTTGGCTGCTTCCTTCTCTCCTGCTGTCTCTTCGTCTGCATCCTCCGAATCGGCAGCAGCCTGCTGCGCACTCTTCCCCGCATATTCCACGGTGAAAGGCGGATCCAGACGATCACGTAGCTGAGCATGTCTTGCCAACAACTGACGCGTTTCCGGAGCTGCCGCAAAGGTCCAGTTGATGAAGCGGGTAGCACCCTGGGAATCGACGAACGATAAGGACCAGGTTTGATGCTCCTCATCCAGGGCAGGATCATTGACAGCCTTAAATTGTTCGCTGACCTGAATCGCCAGCAAACGCTCTTTCAGAGCTTCCAGAGTCGCTGAGGATTCAAAGTCTGTACGCTTCACCGGCTCCTTGCCTTCATGGCAGAAGATATCGGCGAATGCCTGTGTGACCTTCTCATTCCGCAACCGCTTGTTGACCTTCTCGAAGAGATCAAGGTATTCGTGCAGCTGGTTCATGAATTTATTCAGGTCCGCATCGGCAAGAGTCTTGGTTCCATCTCCGTAACGAACAGTGATTCCTTCCGAGGCTCTCTTGACCATCACCTTGAAGTAATCGCGCTCATTCTTGATGTACTGCTCCGACTTGCCCTTCTTGATCTTGAAGAGCGGCGGCTGTGCGATAAACACATGTCCGCGCTTGATCAGATCCGTCATGTGACGGAAGAAGAAGGTCAGCAACAGCGTGCGGATGTGGGAGCCGTCGACGTCGGCATCGGTCATCAGGATGATCTTGCCGTAGCGAAGCTTCGTCGGATCGAAGTCCTCTTTGCCGATGCCGCATCCCAATGCCGTGATCATGGCACGGATTTCTTCGTGGCCGAGCATCTTGTCGTAGCGGGCCTTCTCGACGTTGAGGATTTTACCTTTCAACGGGAGGATGGCCTGGAAACGACGGTCGCGTCCCTGCTTCGCTGTTCCACCTGCGGATTCACCCTCGACCAGGTAGAGTTCGCAGCGATCGGGCTGGCGCTCACTGCAGTCAGCCAGCTTTCCTGGCAAGCCGCCACCATCCAGCGCTCCCTTGCGGCGTGTGAGGTCGCGAGCCTTGCGGGCTGCTTCACGGGCACGGGATGCCTCAATGGCTTTATTGATGATCTTCTTTGCTACCTGAGGATTCTGCTCCAGGAACATGCCCAGCTTCTCATTAACGAAGGCCTGGACCGTTCCAGCGATATCGGAATTCAGCTTGCCCTTTGTCTGCCCTTCAAACTGTGGCTGCGGTAGCTTGACGCTGACTACGGCCACCAGTCCTTCGCGAACATCGTCGCCGGAGAGGTTTTCCTTAACATCCTTGAAGAGTCCGAGCTGCTGGCCGGCGCTGTTGATCGTGCGCGTGAGTGCAGAGCGGAAACCGGAGAGGTGTGTACCACCATCGACCGTGTTGATGTTGTTGGCAAAGCTGAAGAGCGTATCGGAGTAGCTGTCGTTGTACTGCAGAGCGATTTCCATCTCCACGCCATCTCTGCTGGCTTCCATGGTGATGGGCTTGTCATGCAGTATCTGCTTGCCCTTATTCAGGTGCTTGACGAATTCTGCGATACCGCCGGCGTATTTGAATTCGCTGTGCTTGGGCTCGCCGGTCTTGGGATCCGTCACACGCTCGTCGGTGAGCGTAATGACCAATCCCTTGTTCAGGAAGGCCAGTTCGCGAAGTCTTTGCGCCAGAGTGTCGTAATTGTATTCCGTGACGGAGAAGATCGACTTATCCGGCAAGAAATGAACTTTAGTACCGCGTTTCTTCGAAGTACCGGTCTGCCGCAATTGCGAGATGGGAATGCCGCAGGAGTAGTCCTGCTCGTAGGTGTGCCCGTTCAGCCAGATCTCGACATCGAAATTTTCGCTGAGTGCATTCACGCATGAGACGCCGACACCATGCAATCCGCCGGAGACCTTGTAGGTCGAGGTATCGAACTTACCGCCGGCATGCAGCTTGGTAAGGACGACTTGTACGGCCGGAAGGCGCTCCCCCGTAGGCAGCGTCATTTCATCAACCGGAATACCTCTTCCGTCGTCAATGACAGTGATGGAGTTATCGACATGGATGAGGACCTCGATATGGGAGGCATAGCCTGCCAAAGCTTCGTCGACGGAGTTGTCGACGACCTCATATACGAGGTGGTGTAATCCCATCTCACTCGTCGAGCCAATGTACATGGCAGGGCGAAGTCGAACCGCCTCCAGCCCTTCCAGGACCTTAATACTCTCGCCTGTGTACTCAGGACCAGGGGTAGGAGATGAAGAATTCGACATGGAGGAAGAAGACGCGTCTGTAGCTTGCGCGGAAGTCAGTTCTTTGGTTGACATGAAACTCCGGTGCGGAAAACCCTTCAAGACAGCTCAAAGAGAGAGCGGGAAGCTGAGCAGCTTAACTGCATGAAAGCGAAGGTTTTACCCGCATTTGCTTCTCCATTATAGCACGGCCTCACAGCCACCTTTGATCTTTGCTCGGGGCTCGTTTCACCCTTGCTGATTTTATTCTAAATATTACTAAATAATTACTGATTACCTTAGTAATCGTAGGGGGTAAATACTTTCTAATATAACTGAATTTAATGGACTTACTACCTCATAACGACAATACTCCCTCTTGTCGAAGGGAAGAATCCCTAAGAGAGAGAAATTAAAAGGAGTAACTAATTATGAAATACTTTGTCCGTGCTTTCGCCCTCAGCCTGACTTTTGCCGGAGCCATGATGGCCCAACCCACGCAAACCACCAGCACCGTTGCTTCTCACCATGTCGCGAGTACCAATCCTGTCTCGTTTTTGAGCGGACCGCCGCCGATGTGTGATCCTTTCGATCCAACCTGTGTCCCTTTCGGGCAGTAATACCAAGATTTGAGTAGTAATACCGAGACAGTAACCTCGGATATGGGTACGTATGATTGCTGATTATCAGAGGGTTTTTCATTGAGCGGCCTTTATAAACGGGCTATTCTAATAACTCGTCGGGGGCCGCTTAATGTCGTCTATTACAACAATGTTTCTGTCGACCCTGGCCGAATTGGGATTGGCGGTGGCCTTGCTCGCAGTATTTTTGCGATCCAAGGACATGCGCCAACGCTTCTCTGCGTTGGTAGTTTATTTTTTCCTCAGGGTCGTTGAAGGAATCTGCTCGAATCTGCTGTTTCTTACGTATTACTTCAAAAAGTATCCTTTTTTACCATTAAGCCAGCATCAGATCTACGCGATTTATTTCTTCACTTTCTGGGGCCTGTTCCTAATCAGTGCCGTAGCCATTTTTGCGACTATGCTGCAGTTGTACAGTGCAGCGATGTCGCCCTTAGCCGGGTTGAAAGATCTTGGCCGTAGGGTCTTTTACTGGGCTGGTGGCGTTTGTGTACTGATGGCTGTAACGGCAGGCATAGTACCGCTTAAATTTCAAATTCGTCCCGGATTGCTGGTGGATACAGCCAGAGCGCTTATGCGGTGTGTAAGCGTGTTGGAGATCTGCCTACTCATGATTTTGTTCCTGACTGTCACGAAGCTTGGGCTTGGGTTTAAGAGCCGGATCTTCGGAATCAGTTTTGGAATGGGAGTTCTTTCCTTTCAATACCTCGTCTACTCTGTCATTGCGACCCGCCAGAGCGGTTTGCACTCGGCTTTGAGTATCGCCAATGAGGTGGTTCAAATCCTCTGCATGGGGATATGGCTTGTCTACGGATTACGCGCCGAGCCCTCCAGAAAGCCGATTATGCTTCCTGTGACCTCTCCGCTGATACGTTGGAACGAGATTGCCCTGGCTTTGGGCTTTGGCGAAGCCAAGATAGCTGTGGGTGGTTCGCCATCGAGCTTTGTGATTCCCGAGGTTGAAAGGGCGGTCGACAAGGTGATGATGAATAACAGCATCAAGAAGTCGGTCGAACAGGTGAGCTAGAGCTGCTCCACTTGCCATCAAAAATAAAAACGCCCGAACCGTTATGGTTCGGGCGTTTTGTTTGAGCTTGAAAGTGGCTTACTCAGCTGTGACTGGATCGATAACAGCAAACCGGCCAGTGCGTCCGCGATCAACGAAGCGAACACGTCCGTCAACCTTGGCGAACAAGGTGTCATCGGATCCGCGTCCTACGTTCAAACCAGCCTTGATTGGTGTTCCACGCTGACGAACAATGATGGAGCCGCCGGTAACCAGCTGCCCTGCGAAGGCTTTTACACCAAGCCGCTGCGCATTGGAGTCGCGGCCGTTACTGGAACTTCCGCCGCCCTTTTTATGTGCCATATCTCAATAACCTCGCTTCTCGAGCGTTTCTCGCACTACCGAAAACTTTCGGACGGTAGTTGCCAGGTGCAGCCTTCTTTCCGGAAAACTGCGAAATCTTCTTGGTTTGGCTACATCTGCGCAAGAACTGCCTAGCGCCAGAGGTGCCCAGGCCGTCTTAGGCCTTGTAGGTGTTTCCGTCCACCTGAATCTCGTTTACGCGGACCTGGATGAATCCCTGACGGTGTCCCTGCAGCTTTTTGTACTGCTTCTTCCGCTTGTAATGGAAGACAAGGATTTTGTCGCCGCGGCCTTCACCGAGAACAGAAGCGACAACCTTTGCGGCTGCGGGCTTCTGGACGGTTCCGGGCTCACCGGAGACTGCCAGAACATCACTGAATTCAACGGTATCGCCTTCGACAGCCGTCTTTTCCACCTTAACCACATCGCCCGGAGCGACACGGTACTGCTTCCCACCTGTGCGGATCACCGCGTACATAATGCCTCCAGCACGCCTCAATACGGCGCGCGCATCAAACTCAAACTTTTAGCTGGGCGGAGACTTACGTGCCAAAACCTCGACCCCGGGCTCTAATAATCAACCCACAGCGATGGGCGAGCGAGTCAGGTTAGACGTACGGACAGAATCGCCAAACTAGATAAGTGTACTGTTTGAGCCGTCTCAGGTCAATTGGCAGCTGCGATTTCTGGTGCCTTCTTCTCTGGCCGGCGACGTTTGGCCGATTGGAAGAGGTAAACCCCCAGAATCGTTATTAACGGCTCAATGGGATGCCGAAAACGAGCTGCAACAAAAGCAGTGTAGTAGACGGCAGGGAGTAAAAGGAATGCTGCGGCAAAAAGACTGGCTGCAGGGATCTTCCTTCGGACAGCCCAAAGAATACCCAGAATTCCCACAATGCTTCCAAAGCAAAAGTTCAAATTTCGTCCTGCTTCGACGATGGGCTTGGTATCCGGCAGTGGAGTGCCTGCCCAGAAGTAGTAGACCCGTTTCAGGCAAACGAGCACAAAGTGGCGGGGATGCGTCTGGATGAACTCTTTGGCCTCTTTCCCGCGCATCTTTGCGTATTCGAATTCGCCCATCCTGACGTAGGTATAGAACTGATCGAGAGCTTCGTTCGGGTGGCTATAGGCTTTGACGAGCCCATTGGATTCAGGCCCGTTTCCCAGGTAGAACTCCACTCCGAAGTTCGCCCGCAGAGGGACGAAATGATGGAAAGCCTGCCAGTTTCTCAAAACCCAAGGGGTAACAATGGCTATACATATGACAGCAGCCACCGTTGCCCGGGCAATCTGCTGCTTCCACTGTCCGCTATCCAGCAAAATCCAGATTCCGCAGACAGGAAGGAAGAGAAGCAAAGACGCATTGCTGAGAGCAATTGTGCCCCAGAGCGCTCCAAAGAGTACCCAGCGACGCAGGCTGCCTTTCTCGGTATCGTCTCCAATACCGCGCATCCTCAGGGCTAGAACCAAAACCAACTGGAAGAGGAGCAGCGTGAGCGACATCTCCCAGACCCAGCGGACGGCATATTGCATGGCTGCCGGATAGAGCGCCCAAATCCAGGCTGACCAGAGCGCCACACGTTTGTTAAGGCAGCGGCAGGCAATTTCCCAGGTGGTGCGCACTACCAGTGCATTAAAAAGAGAGTTCAACGCCAGGATGACCCAGCCGGAGAGTGCCGAGAAAGTCCCGAAAATCTTGAATACTCCGGCCAGGAGCAGGGGGTAAAGCGGGGTGGTCCAAGCCGTTGGACCACTCGGACCCCAGCTGAAAGGGTCGGCGTAGCCCCGGCCGCTGACTAAAGCCGCGGCAATCTGCCCCATCTCCCATCCAAAGCCAAAATGATGAGGCCAGGGATAGGTCCTGAAGCGGTAGGTATGTGCCACAGTGATGTAGAGCAGCCGGATAAGCAATGCAATCCAGAAGATCTTCCATGGGAACGGGAATAGCCTGCCCGTTTCGCTTTGTGGACGATCCTCATCGTGGTGCATCGGTTGCGTACTCTGGACGTGCATGCTGCTCCTTAGCGGTTACTCCATCTGAGATAAAAACATAAAACACCGGGCGGGTATATAGACTGCGGCGCTTACCTCAGGGAGTACCTGATCCGGAGTGTAGCGTGCAGGCGGAGGCGAATTGGCTCGTTCTTGAAAGGTAGATTCGATATCCCCTCGGCCACTCCGCCCGGCTCCACCACTTCTCCTGCCGGGTCGGCTTCCAATCGACTGCTATGCAGTATTGCGTGGAGAGATAGTCCCGAAATTGGGGCCAGCGATCCAGCTTCGTGTATCCATCTGCATTGTCGATATGAAGGAAGCTGGTTACGACGATGACAGCTGGCGGTTTTGCTGCAATCTCCCGATCAAGTTGCTCCCGTGTCTCTCGAACGGCAGCTTTGTCTGCGGGTCCAAATAGTAAAAAGTCGGAAAGAACTCCCGTCGATTGCACCAACCTCATTTTGTAGAGGGTTGTTCCGCAGCCTGAAACAGAGTCGATGCATTGCACCTGCCCGGAGAGCGCTGGCCCGCCAAGGCGATTCAAGTCCGCTTCCAGAGAGTCTATGAAATCCAGATTCCGCCAGTCGAAGGAGAGAATCTTGCGTGCAGAGACTGGTGCAATGACGAAGGCTCCAATAAAGATACCTACAAGGGCCAGGATCTGCGCTGCCTTTCCCGCTCTTTGCACGGATGGCTGTTTCAGCACGGGAGCTGTCAGGTCCATTGCCATCAGTGGGAGTAAGAAGACAAGCAGCGGATAGCGATAATAGGAGTATCCCCGGGCCTGCACGACAAAAGAGATGAGTCCGAAGGCTATACCGGCAAATAATGCTGCCCGTTCCCAGCTGAGTTTGGGTCTGACTAGTGCCAGGACGACAATCCAGACAATTACCATCGGGAGCAGTGGGGAAATGCTGTGCGTCAGCAGATAGCCGAACGAACGATGTCCCAGACTGGCGTAGAAGGGGACAACCGTCTGCAGCCCATGCAGAAATGCAGGAATAGCTTCCTCGCGCCAGAGAAAGAGCAGTGCTATCAAAGGAGCAATGAAGAAAGTAGATGCTGCGGCGAAAACAGCCCTCGTATAGCTCTCTCCGCGCCGGTGCTGTGTAAAGGCCGCCATCGCCAAAAGCCCAAGTGCGAATAGAAGTGCAGTGGGCTTAATGGTTACAGCCAGTCCGGCAAAGAGGCCGAATAGCGCCGACCATCGCGCTTCATTTCTTCGTAGCGATCGAAAGAGGAATGCGGTAGCCAGCAACAAGGAAACGGCCATCGTGAGATCGCGCTGTCCGCCTTGCGCAATGCCATCTTGTCCGTGAGCTAAAGCAAAGAGTGCAGCGGCAAGGATTCCAGGGAACCAGCTGTAACGAGAAGTAATCGAAAGCATCGCTGCCGAGGCGGTGAGCAGCAGGAGAAAATCATAGATCCGCCACGCGATTGCTCCGCCTCCGAGCGTGTGCATCACTGTCCACTCCACCAGGAAGGAGCCCGGCATATTCATGTCGCCGAGATCGCGGTAAGGCGCCATTCCGTGATCCATCATGAAGCAGATGTAGTGAATCAACGACGCGTCGCCCACCAGAGGCCAGCGCCAGGTAAAGGCGAAGTACAGGCTAGCAGAACCTAGCAGCACAAGGCTGGCGGCCAAAAGAAATAACCGCAAGGGCCCATGCGACTGTGGTGCGACTTTCTCCATAAAATGACCCATCAATCTGCTTCTATACTCGCAGGATAACCTTCCAGCTGTGGAGTATTTCTTTCTCTGTCGGCAAAAGCCGGGGCTTTCTATGGCCAAAGAAAAATCCGGAAGATTCCGGCGGGACGTAGGGAAGAACACCAGCATAGAATGATGAGCGATGAATAAAGTTCTAGTTACCGGTGGATCGGGATTCTTCGGCGGGGTGCTTAAGAGGCGCCTGCTTGCGGAAGGATTCTTATGCACGAATATCGATCTGGTTGCTGACACAGATAGCCATCCCAATCTCACCAGCGTTCAGGGAGACATTCGGGACAAGGACCTGCTCAAGAAGGTTTTTGAGGAAGGCCAGTTCTCTGCGGTTTTTCATTGTGCAGCGATGTTGGCGCACGGACCTATCTCGGAAACCATGCTTTGGACTTCCAATGTAGATGGAACTTCCAATGTCGCAGAGGCCTGTCGTCAATTCGGCATCTCATCGCTGGTTTTCACTTCGACCAATTGTCTGTGGGCCAGCAATCTTGGCCATCCGGTTCGTGAAGACGAGAAGCCGGAGCCTGTGGAACTTTACGGCAAATCGAAGCTGGCGGCAGAACAGATTCTCCTGAAATACAGCCAGGACATGAGCGTCGTTATTATCCGCTGCCCTACCATTATCGATAGCGGACGGCTTGGTTTGCTGGCGATTCTCTTCGAATTCATGGAAGAGGGAAAGAAGGTCTGGGTCGTAGGCGATGGCTCGAATCGTTATCAATTCATCTACGCTCAGGACCTGGCTGATGCCTGCCTGAAATCTCTGGGTTACAAAGGTTCGGATATCTTCCACATCGGATCGGACAATGTGAAGTCTCTCCGTGAGGTATATGAGTCCGTAATCCGCGAAGCCGGAAGCAAGTCCCGTGTTTGTTCTCTGCCAGAGGGCCTCACAATTGCAGCGATGAAGCTGGCTCACAAACTAAAGATTTCTCCACTCGGGCCCTATCACTATCGGATGATTGCCGAAGACTTTCTCTTCGACACCACCAAGATTCGCGAGCGTCTTGGTTGGAAACCTACTCTGACCAATGAACAAATGATGGTGCGTGCCTATCGTTACTATGCCGAACGGAAAACCGAGATCCACCATCGTAAAGATGTATCGGCACACAGCAAGCCTTCAGCAATGGGTGTTATCCGGATATTGAAATGGATCTCGTAAGTGGACGGCGTAAGCCGGGTTTTGGATGGATAGAGTCTCTTGCTTTTCTCGTATTTTGCATCGTAGTCGGGACGGGCGTAGCTGTTCATGAAGGATGGGGAGATGAGGCTCAAGCCTGGCTGCTAGCACGTGACCTGGGCTGGTGGCAGCTGTTGATACATGGTGTCCGGTATGAAGGGAGCCCCGCACTTTGGCATAGCCTCCTTTGGTTCCTTAGCCGCCTTCATTTTTCGTTTCAAGGGATGCACTGGGTTGCTGGCTCCATTGCAGTTGTGGGAGCCTTTGTACTGCTGCGCTGGTCGCCCTTCCCTCTGCTGTTGAGAGTTCTTCTCCCTTTCACATTTTTCCTGGCCTATCAGAATGCGGTTGTAGCCCGAAGTTATGTTCTCTTTCCTGTGCTGATCTTTTCTGTTGCGGCACTGCTTTCGGGAGAGCGTCTGCGTCTGGTTGCCTTGGCAGTTGCAGCAGGTTTACTCGCGAATGTCTCTCTCCACGGATTTGTTGCGGCAACAGGTTTGGCGATTGCCTTTCTGCTTGCCTGGCGCAAAGATCCGCGTTTGCTTTCTATGGAAAAGAGAAAGCAGACAGTAATGGTTGCTCTTGGGCTATTTGCGATTTTCTGGGTGACTGCGGTTGCTACGGCATTCCCTCCATCCGATATCGCGATGAAACCGGGTGTGCGTATTCAAAAAGCACTACACGGAAAGAAATTCGACAAGAATCTGTCCGCAGGTCCCGGGCAGATAGATAAGAAGGCTTCCAGTTCCGTCGAAGAGCTGACTCCGGCTCAGATGCCTGAACAGACTAAGACGAAATGGGAAGCAAAGCAGTTGACGGTGATTAAACAGCTGTCCGTCATTACTTATCCACTCTCCGAGTCTCATCTGTTAGGTTTGGCTCTCTTTGTTCTGCTGATCCTGCGTGCTTTTGGCAGGAAGGCAAAGAGCGGAGAAGCTGGAATTTCTAAATCCCAGCTTTGGATAGGGCTGCTTCCCTATCTGTTGATGGTCGTCTTCTTCTCTCGCATGTATCTGAGACCGTGGCACACGGGAACTCTGTTCGCTTCCTTTCTAGTTGCTTTATGGTTGACGTGGCCACAGCAAAAGCCTGAGACCGGTTTTGCGATCTGGCGGGAGAGATTACTTGTTATTGCTCTGATCGTGATGTGTGTTGAACAGATCGGTTGGACGGCAAGAGCTTTGAAACACGATGTACAGGGTCAATTCTCGGGGGATCGTGCAGCCGCTGACTTCCTGCGTCAGAATGCAACGGGAAAGAAGGTTGCTGGATTCTACTTCCTAACCGTCGGCCCGGTAGCTTACCTGGGCCATCCCACGTATATCAACCAGACCGAACACGAGTACTGGTCATGGAGTAACAAGGCGCAGGTCAATGCTCAAGCTCCGATGACCCTTCGTCAGCATCCGGATTATGTGGTCGTTTCACAGGCCACCGATTGGGATGAGCAAGGCATCATTCATGGCTGGCATTACTTGTCGGGATCTCCTGTAAAGGAGACTCCAGCGGATTACATGGGAGACGACTACGGTATCAGAGACTATTACGTTTCCCACGGTTATCGGGAAACTCATCGCTACTGCGGTTATGCTCCGATGCGTACCGGCAGATTTGCGACCCTCTGCCAAGCGATTCTGCAGCCTTCCGAATAGAGATCTCTGAGCAGATAAGAGTCTTTAATTGAAAGTGCAACAAATACAGATGCCCCCTGACTTTTATTGTCAGGGGGCATTCGCTTTATTCGCTCCGCTCTTCTGTTCGGATTTGAATCTATGTTTAAGTGTTTTGTGCGGATTCGGCCTGAAGACTGTTTTGGTGTTTGGCGCCCCCAGACCGCTTTGTTGCCGACTGGAAGAGAAAAACTCCCAGGATCACGATCAATGGTTCGAGAGGGTGTCGATATCTGGAGATGACAATTGTCGCGTAGTAAGGCAACGGGATAAGAAGAAAGGCCATGGCAAAGAGCCAGGCTGCTGGAATCTTTCGCCGCAGGGCTAGGCCGAGGCCCAGGAGTCCAACCAAACTTGCGAAAGCATGGTTCAACTCCCGGAATATCTCGTTGAAGGGATGGCCCATGGTGTGAACCGTCCCCAGTGCCCAAAAGATATAGACCCTTTCCAGAGTCAAGAACGCGAAATGTCCACGATCTTCGCGAATGATGGCCTTTGCCGCTTCCAGTCTCGACTTCGAATATTCCAGTTCCCCCAGTCGCGCATAGGCCTGAAACTGATCGACGGCCTCGCTGGGATGGCAATATCCAGCCAGCAAGCCTCCGGAAAGAGGTGAATTCCCGAGATATAGCTCTACTCCGAAGTTGGCGCGCAACGGAATGAAGTGGTGGTATACCTTCCAATTTCTCCAGGTCCAGGGAGAGATAATTGCCAGGCAGAGCACAGCCGACAGGACGGCCCGGCCGAATTGTTGTTTGTAGTTAGGGCTGCCTTTCAAAATCCAAAGTCCGCAGACAGGCAGCAATAAAAGGGCTGCTGGGCTGCTAAGAGCAATAAGGCCCCAAACGATTCCGAACCAGATCCAGCGGGAGGTACTTCTATCGTTCCCGTCTGTTCCGCCGATTCCCCTCATCCGCAATGCCAGGACCAACGCCCATTGGAAGAGCAAGAGCGTCAAAGTCATGTCCCAAACCCAGCGAACGGCATACTGCATGGCTGCGGGGTGAAGTGCCCAGATCCAGGAAGACCAGAGGGCAACGCGCTGGTTGAAACAGCGGCTGGAAATTTCCCAGATAGTACGGACAATGAAGGCCGAAAAAACGGAGTCGATGGCAAGAATTACCCATCCCGAGACTAAAGAGAAGGCTCCGAAGAGCTTAAATACGCCCGCCAGCAGAAGTGGGAATAAGGGAGTGAGCCAGGCTGTCGGCCCGGTGTGACCCCATTCGAAGGGATCGGAATAGCCTCGTCCTTCCGCCAGAGCCGCTGCAATTTGCCCAGCCTCCCACCCAAACTGAAAGTGATTGGGCCAGGGGTAATTGTGAAAACGGTAAGGATGGGCCAACGTGATATACAGCAGACGCACGATGAGAGCGACCCAGAAGATTGTCCACGGGCACTGATGGCTCTTTTGCCCGGATAGATTGCTATCTTGCTGTATTTGTTGGGAATACTTGATTTCCACGCTTTTATTCTCTGAATGGTTGATTGTAAACAAGTAAATCGTCGCTTGCAGAGGCGGGAAGCCAGCCAAATTTCAGCTGCCCCTATTTGCTGGGAAAGGGAATGTACGGCTATACTAAAAACTCCGCAGCTAGGCGTGCGCCTATATGTTTGCCGCCTCTCCGTGAGAGACATGTTTTCATGGCTATAGCCTTTTACGTCTCCTTCTGCGCGAAAAAGTTTACGGTTTTGGAGTGAAGTCATGGCACAGGTTTGTGAAATCTGCGGCAAGGGACCGCAATTCGGCAACAACATCTCGCACGCGCACAACGTGACCAAGCGCCGCTGGAATGTAAATCTTCGCCCAGTTAAGGCCAAGGTTGAAGGCGGAGCCAAGCGTTTGCGTGTCTGCACCAGCTGCATCAAGTCAGGCAAGGTCACCAAGGCCTAGTTTCTGGCCGCAAAATTTAAGTTCTAAAAGAAATGCCCCGCCACTCTCAGTGGAGTTGCGGGGCTTTCCGTGTTTCCTTTCCCTAACCCTGCATGCCTTGTGCTCTTGAGCGGTTCTATTCCTTCGGTTCGAACTTTAGTGAACCAGAATTGATGCAATAGCGCAGTCCTGTCGGACGCGGGCCATCTGGAAAGACGTGTCCCAGATGCCCTCCGCAGCGGGCGCAGGTTACTTCGATTCTTCTCATTCCATGGCTGTTATCTTCATGTGTTATCACGGCTTCCGAAGAGAGCGGCATCCAAAAGCTGGGCCAGCCACTACCGGATTCGAATTTCGTATCGCTAGGGAAGAGAGCAGCATTGCAGGCTGCGCAGTGATACATTCCATCGGAATGATTGTGGTACAGCGCTCCGGTGAAGGGTGGTTCTGTCCCCTTCTCCCGGAGGATGCGATATTGTTCCGGCGTAAGCTCTTTGCGCCACTCTTCTTCCGTTCTAGCGACCTTCTCTGCTGGAGCTTTCGTTTCGGTCTTTAAATCAGTCATGGGGATCCCTCTTGGCTATTCGATTCTTCAGAGCCCTGGAGGGTTACATCTCCCTGCTGTACGCCTTTCTCTAGAGCTCGGCGATGACTTCGATTTCGACGAGAACGTCCTTCGGCAGACGTGCTACCTCCACCGTAGAGCGAGCAGGTGCGACGACCCCGTCTCCAGCCAGATACTTGGCATAAATCTCATTCATTGCTGCGAAATCGCCCATGTTTTTGAGAAAGACAACTGTCTTGACGACATGCGAGAGGTCAGCCCCTGCTTCAGCAACAATGGCCTTCAGATTCTCCAAAACCTGGGTGGTCTGCTCTTGGATTCCACCTGCGACAAGCTGGCCGGTGGCCGGGTCCAGCGGAATTTGACCGGAGGTAAACAGCATGTTGCCGACACGCACCGCCTGCGAGTATGGACCAATGGCCGCAGGAGCACCCTTTGTAGCGATCTGAAGCTTTTTGTTGCTCATAATGCTTCCAGCTTAACCGGAATGTTGCTTGTCATACATCGTCTCCCGTTTTGGAGAGGGCTTTATTGCTTGTGAGGATGGTCACGAGGAGATGTAGTCGCTCCCGGCTATCGTTGCCAGCAGGAATTTTCCTCAATGACAGACATTCACCCAGGAACAGCTGGGAAGAGTAAGCCCCTTCTTTGGAAGGGAGTGTTCACAGTCCTGATTCCGGTGCTTCTTGCCTGTATCCCAGCTCCGGTCGGACTTCCTTCCTATGCCTGGCACTATTTCGCAATCTTTGCGGGCGTCATCGTCGGATTGGTTCTGGAGCCCTTGCCCGGCGCCGTCATCGGATTGATCGGTATCACGCTGGTTGCCGCACTGCCGCGGTTTGTCCTCTTTTCTCCCGAGCAGTTGGCGGTTGCCGGCTTCCGTCCTGCAGATGCGGGGCTGAACTGGGCCCTTTCCGGATTTGCCGATCATACGGTATGGCTGATCTTTGCCGCGTTCATGTTTGCTCTTGGCTATGAAAAGACCGGATTGGGAAAACGTCTGGCCCTGCTGCTCGTGCGCTCCATGGGCAGGCGAACATTGACGCTTGGCTATTCCATTGCTTTTGCAGATGCCTTTCTTGCTCCATTTACACCCTCGTCGACGGCACGAAGTGGCGGCACGTTGTATCCGATCATTGCCAACTTGCCGCCACTCTATGGATCGAAACCAAACGATCCTTCCAGGCGAAAGCTGGGCGCCTATGTTATGTGGATCGGAATTGCATCTGTTTCGATTACAAGTTCCCTGTTTCTGACAGGACTTGCTCCCAATCTGCTGGCAGTGCAACTGGTCCGCAAAATCGGTAACGTGCAGTTGTCCTGGACACAGTGGTTCCTCTCGTTTGCACCCGTTGGCTTGATCTTGCTCGTCCTGCTACCACTGCTGACCTATTGGCTTTATCCTCCCGAGGTTAAGGAGGGTGAGGCTGTCTCCGCCTGGGCCGATACAGAGCTGAAACAGATGGGCAAGATCACCCGGAAAGAACTGCTGCTGGCTCTTCTGGTGGTAGCTGCGCTAGGGCTATGGATCTTTGCCGGACAGTGGATTGATGCAACGACAGCGGCATTGGTGGTTATCTGCCTCATGCTTGTCAGCGGCATTCTTTCAGAGGGCGAGATTATGGCCAACAAAGGTGCCTGGAGAACCTTTGTCTGGTTTGCTACTTTGATTGATATGGCCGACGGCTTGAATCGGGTGGGATTCGTAAAGTGGTTTGCCGGAGTTGTAGCCTCACGCATGGCTGGATTCTCTCCGCTGGTAGCCATGACAGGATTGCTGATTGTCTTCTTTGTTGCGCACTATCTGTTTGCCAGCGTTACGGCTCACACCACGGCTCTTCTCCCGGTGATGCTGGCCGTTGGCGCAGGCATTCCGGGAATCCCTCTTCCACAGTTTGCCATGCTGCTTTGCCTTGAATTAGGCATTATGGGAATCCTGACACCCTTTGGCTGTGGTTCCAGTCCTATTTATTACGGCTCCGGATACATTTCTTCGGCCGAGTTCTGGAAACTAGGCACCATCTTTGGTTCGATATTTTTGCTGCTGTTCTTAGCGATAGATATTCCCTGGGTACTCTTCTTCTTTCGCCACGCGATATGAGAGGTATTTCCGGATCTGAAGAGTTTTCACCAGGAGAAGCCATGGATAGCTTAACTGCTTCGATAAAGGATTTGCTGTGAACCTATCTCCCAACGTGCAGCTGAGATTCGCATTTTCTCAGCTGCATAAGTGCTACGGGATATATGTATCAGCAATAGTTCGTTTACTGTGCCGATCGTCCGGCGAAGTTACTCTACAACACAAATCAAGCACTTCAGATATTCGGTTTCCGGAATTGTCAGCACAACTGGGTGATCGGCAGCGGCGCCGCGCCGCTCAACTAACCGCACGCGCCGTTTCGCATCTCCGGCAGCCGCAGAGACTACAGCCTGAAATTCCGCAGGCGATACGTGATGCGAGCAAGAACAGGTGATGAGAACTCCGCCCGGGCGCAGCATCTTCATTGCCCGCAAGTTGAGTTCCTTGTAACCACGGACAGCACCCTCTACAGCTCGCTTCGATTTCGCAAAAGCCGGTGGATCGAGAACGATGGTGTCGTAAAGTGTTCCAGCTACCGACCAATCGCGAAGAAGATCAAAGGCATTTGCCTCCATCCAGTCAACGTCGGCCTTCAGTTGGTGGCGGTTTAATTCAAGATTGCGTTCTGCAACTTCCAAGGCCGCACGTGACTGATCCACTCCGGTAACTCGCTCACATGATTTCGCCAGGTGAAGTGAAAAGCCACCCTGATAGCAACAGACGTCCAAGGCTTCTCCGTAGCCATAGAGTGCTGCTGCCGCGTAGTTTTCTCTCTGGTCGAGAAAGGCTCCCGTCTTCTGGCCTGCATCGGCATCGTAGTGAAATTCAAGACCGTTTAGCCGAAAGGTGGTTGCTGTGAGAGGGTGCTCCGGATCGGTCACAAAGAGCGGCGCCGTCTCCGGTGTAGAGAGTTGTTCCAACTCACGAATCCGGGCATCGGGCCTTTCCATGATGGAAACAGGGGAGAGTTCTTTTGTCAGTATCTGAACTGCGACTGTGCGGACTGCTGCATTGTCGAGGCCTTTTGTGAGTAATTGGAGCAGGACCAGGTCTCCGTACTTATCGGCAATCATGCCTGGAATCGCATCCGCTTCGCTGAAGACAATGCGACATGCGTTCGTCTCATCGTTCAACATGGGACGCCTGAGAGCTATCGCGTGACGCAGGCGCTCAGCTAGGGAAGACAACCAGTGGGATTCGTCCAACAGTTCGTTCGATATCAACCGAAGCGTGATCTGCGAGGCCGGGCTGTAGAGAGCGGTGCCCAATAGAATGCCTCGAGAATCTGTTACCGGCAGTATCGATGGAGTCTCCTCTTCCGGTGCTTGTACCTCCTCGATATCGGAGGCGTAGACCCAGACGTGTCCGGCGCGAAGTCTATCGGCAGCACGCCGCGAGACTATCGCGACGGGACCTTCAAAGGTGTTATGGACAGGTGTTTGTTCCTGACTCTTCTGTGCTTTCGTTGTTTTCTGTCGCGTTTGTTTGCTAGATCGCATCTGAAACCCTCAGGTGATCTTACGGTGTTTTATCTCTTACCGCAGGAGAAGATGGCTTGAGGCGGTGGTGGATAGGTGTTTTCTGGCTCGCATTGGCTCTGGTCCAGGCGCAAACCGTTAGTCCGACGAACCGGGACAGTGGGAAAACCAATCAGGAAAAGAAGCAAAGTAATCTCGTAAACAGCTCGCCGGCACAATCTCAGCAAACCCCGGTAAGGAGCGCGGAAAAGGCACCGGAGAAACCTCCCACTCCTGTAGAGCCCCCTGCTGTTCCGGTTTCTACGGAGCTGGGAGAGATCGGCGGGGCCTCCTTTCGTATCGATATCCCCGGACAGGGGTGGAATCGTGGGTTGGTTCTGTATTTTCACGGATACGATCAAAAGCCGCACAAGTTTGCTTTGGGGGCGGATGGCAAGCCCTATCCCCCGGGTCGCGTTTTGCAGCAAGTTCTGAACCGGGGGTATGCCGTGGCTCAGTCCGGATACTCCGAGGGTGGATGGGCCGTGGCTGCTGCTGCCAGAGATGGCGAATCCCTACGACGCTATTTCGCCAAGAAATACGGAAATCCGAAAGAGACCCTGGTGATGGGGCACTCCATGGGAGGACTCCTGGTCGTGATGGCGCTGGAGCAGCATGCAGATGCCTATTCCGGAGGGCTGGCCTTTTGCGGAGTACTGGCTCCTGCCAATTGGGTCATGCAAAAGGCATTTGCAAATCGCGTGGCTTTCGATGCGCTTTTCCCGGGAATTCTTCCTGATGTGGAGCACATTCCCGAGGCCTTCAATATCAATGATCTGCCGACGATCAATGCAATTGAAAAGGCGTTGAACAGTGCCCCAGCGCAGGCCTCGATTTTGCGGGACCTTTCGAATATCCATACCAGCCGCGGATTAGCCGATGTGTTGGTTTTCAATACCTTTGTAATCAAGGACCTGAGGATGAAAGCCGGTGGAAATCCTTTTGACAATCGCAATCTCATCTATACGGGGACGACCGACGACAATGCCCTGAACGACAAGGTCCGGCGCTACAGTGCCGATGACAAGGCGGTGAACTATCTCGTTCAAAATTACACTCCGACTGGAGAATTGAAGAAGAAGCTGCTGGCGGTTCATACCGTATATGATCCGCTGGTACCGGCAGAGACGACCGGTTACTACAACATGATTACGCTTCGCCACGGAGTGGGGGATCTCTTCGTTCAGCAATATGTAAAGAGAGACGGTCATTGCAATATCACCGCCGACCAGACCGGTCAGGCCTTCGATGAGCTGGTCGCCTGGCTGCATCAGGGGCAGCGGCCGACACCGGGGCTTTTACCTGGATCCGCGCCTCCGGCTGTTACCGTCCGTCCGGCATCGCCGCAAAAGCCGAGAGAGGTGGGCAAGCCGGAGTAATGCCTCTTTCTTGAGGCTGAAAGGAAGATTTTCTGAAGTTGGAAATGCTTCCTCAGCTCCTTCATGAGGATTTTGCTTAACGCGCCTATAATCAGGTATGGCAACAGCGCACCAGACCTCGGTCGAAGATACCGCCGCAAAATTCGAAGCTCTTTTGAAAACGGTGCGCGCCAACCGTCCCTCTGATGATGCCAACGTCATCCGCAAGGCCTGGGAATTCTGCCTGAAGCACCATGAGGGGCAATTGCGTGCCTCCGGTGAGCCATACGTTATCCATCCTCTGGAAGTAGCGCATGTTTTGGCTGAGATGAAGCTGGATGCCACAGCCATTGCGGCCGGTCTACTCCATGACGCAGTAGAAGATACGCCGGTTACAACCGAAGACATCGTCGAGCAGTTCGGCGAGCAGGTTGCCCATATCGTCGAAGGCGTCACCAAGATCGACAAGATCCAATTCGCCAACCGCGAGGACCGTCAGGCGGAGAATGTCCGCAAGATGCTTCTTGCCATGGTGAGCGATGTGCGCGTCGTGCTCATTAAACTGGCGGACCGCTTGCACAATATGCGAACCCTTGAGCACCTGAAGCCGGATCGTCAGGAATCCATTGCGCGGGAAACACTTGATATTTATGCGCCTTTGGCCCACCGCCTGGGAATGGGCAAGGTGCGTGGAGAGCTGGAGGATCTGGCTTTCCGATACGTCGATCCCGTCAGCTTCCAGCAGGTCTCCGAGGCCGTAGAGTCCCGGCGTCAGGAGGGCGAGCAGTTCCTCCGGATGGTCGAGGACACGCTGGTTGACCGGCTGCGGGAGAACAACATCAAAGCCCGCGTCGAATGGCGTATCAAGCGTCTTTACAGCATCTTCCAAAAGCTGCAGAAGTCCCGCGTCTCCGTCGACCAGGTTTATGACCTGTTGGCTATTCGCGTAATTACGGCGAGCGTTCCGGACTGCTACGCAGTATTTGGCCTGATCCACTCTATCTGGCGACCGGTCCCGGGACGTATCAAAGACTTTATTGCCATGCCCCGCCCGAATCTCTATCAATCTCTGCATACGACGGTGATGGGAGAGGGCGGACATCAATTTGAGGTGCAGATCCGAACCGAGGAGATGCATCGCATTGCTGAAGAAGGTATCGCGGCCCACTGGAAGTATAAGGCCGGAAATATGCCCATCAGCGCTCGCGATGAGCAGCGGCTGGCATGGGTAAGGCAGCTGGTCGAGTGGCAACGGGAGATGACCGATCCCAATGAGTTCCTCTCGACGTTGAAGATCGATCTCTATCCGGAAGAGGTCTACACCTTCACTCCAAAGGGGAAGGTTGTCGTTCTGCCTGCCGACGGAACCCCGGTAGATTTTGCCTACACGATTCATACGGAAGTGGGGCATACCTGCGTCGGAGCCAAGGTCAACGGTCGTATGGTGCAATTGCGCACCCGTCTGCGGAATGGCGACATTGTCGAGATCATTACGCAGAAGGGCCATACGCCCAGCCGCGATTGGCTCAGCTTTGTCAAAAGCCCTCGTGCTCGCAACAAGATCAAGCACTGGCTGAATGAGCATCAGCGAGAACGTGCCATTGAGATCGGGCGCAAGCTTTTAGAGCGCGAAGCCCGCAAATACAAGGTTTCGCTCACTCGCTTCGACGACGCGGATTACGCTCGTATTGCCGGGGAATATGGGGTCGCGACGGCTACCGATCTGATGGCCAACATTGGCTTCGGAAAATTTTCCGCTCGCCAGGTGTTGAACAAGCTCTCTCCGGGTGTCACCTCGGCACCTCTTCCCGAAGCGGATGTTCCGGTTGACTCCAAGTCCGGAATGTCGGAGACGGTCAAGCGCGTCCACATGAGCGGATCGGACTCTCTGCAGGTTGAGGGTCAAAACGATCTGCTTGTCTACCGTGCGCGATGTTGTAATCCGATCCGCGGGGAGGAGATTGTCGGATACGTCACCCGCGGAAAGGGCGTTGCCGTACATGCCCGTAGCTGTCCTAATGTACAGAATCTGCTGTACGAATCGGATCGCCGTATTGCTGTCGAATGGGCTCGTAGCCAGGATGAGGTAAAGGGTCGCAAAATGACCTACCCTGTTCGGCTTACTGTTTATTGCGACGACCGCCCGGGAATGCTGAAGGAATTAACTGCCGTGATCAGCGACGATGGTACGAATATTCGCGGAGTCGATTTTAAGGCGCAAGAAAGTGGTGAGGCGATTGTCGAATTCACTATTGAAGCTGAAGATGTTCGCCATCTGAACCGACTGGTTATGGGACTACGGCGCCTGACAGGTGTTCGCGAAGTCCAACGTGCACAGAAGCTCTAAAAGCAGCTAAGAGCCGGTCGGCTGGTAAAGCGGCCAGCTAAACTCCGGTCAGCGGGATGGCTGGTTCTCTGAAACAGTGTCACGGTGTCCCCTGTTCGACAAAACAATGGAGAACCTCCGTACGGTGACGGCTGGTTCTCGCCTCAAAATCTCTCCATTCTCTCTCCAATTTCTCGACTAAATCCAAGTCCTATAGCCCTGCGGAATAGGAGAAGCAAAGCGATATTGCTTTGCTGACTGGTTCTTAGCTGGCCGGAGTTTAGCTGACCGCTTTACCAGCTGACTGCTATTTCCTTATTTATCAACCGCATATTCGTACGCATAAAATATGAGTTAATTACGCTCACAATTTATGCAACTGCTGTGCTATAGTCTGAATCAGATCGGATGTAGATGGAACTCCCCTGGAGCGCATGAGGTGCGAAGGGGTTCGAGTTCCAAACTGAATTAGGTTCTGGAGGAAACATCATGGCAATTACTCGTTGGGATCCATTTCGTGAAGTAGTGGCACTGCAAAATCGTATGAACTCTCTTTTCCGTGACCTTTCCGGCACAGAGAACAACGATGTCTTGACGACGGCCAGCTTCGTTCCCGCAGTAGATATTTATGAAGACGAGCAAAAGGTTGTTCTCAAGCTGGAAGTGCCAGGCATTAAGCAAGAAGATCTGGATATTCGTGTTGAGAACAATACTCTGACTGTCCGTGGCGAGCGCAAGATGGAGAAGGATGAGAAAGAAGAGAATTTCCACCGTCTCGAGCGCCGTTATGGCAGCTTCTATCGCGCGTTCACGTTGCCGAACACGGTCGATACCGAGCACATTGATGCAAGCTATGAGGCTGGCGTCCTGCAGTTAAGTCTGCACAAGAAGGCAGAAGCCAAGCCGAAACAGATCAAGGTCAACATCGGTACTTCCAAGCAGGTTGAGTCTGGTCAAGCCAAGCCTGCTGCCTAAGTAGAGATTAGGCGAGGGGAAAGCGGAATTCTCCTGAGTGAAGGCGGCGGGAACCGGTGCATACTGGTTCCCGCTGCTGTCTTTCGCAAACTAAAGAACAGGTACATTCACTATGGCGATTCGTTGGGACAAATTGACGGTTAAGTCGCAAGAGGCGATGCAGTCTGCCAGCTCGTTGGCGACCGATAACGGTAATCCGGAGCTTTTGCCGGTACACCTTTTGGCTGCACTCTTGGAGGACCGTGAGGGGATCATCGTGCCCGTACTGGAAAAGCTTGGCGTCCCTACGGAGCGGCTTCTGCACGATGTCAATCGTGTCCTCGAAAAACTTCCTAAGGTATCGGGAGCCGGTGCCCAGCCCGGCATGAGCAATGTGCTCAATCGGGTGTTGGATCAGTCCTTTAAGGAAGCACAGAATTTTAAAGACGAGTATGTCTCGACAGAGCACATGCTCCTGGCCCTTGCAGATCAGAAGGAAGATCCTGCGCAGTTGGCTTTAGCTGCTCACGGGGCTACCCGCGACGCAATCCTGCGGGCTCTTACTGCGGTTCGTGGTTCTCAGCGTGTAACGGATCCGAATCCTGAGGCGAAATATCAGGCGTTGGAGAAGTACGCCAAGGACCTTACTGAGTTAGCGCGAAGAGGCAAACTCGATCCGGTGATCGGACGTGATGAAGAAATCCGCCGCGTTATCCAGGTCCTGAGCCGTCGTACTAAAAACAACCCAGTGCTGATTGGTGAGCCGGGTGTAGGTAAGACGGCCATCGTGGAAGGACTGGCGCGCCGCATCATTCAGGGCGATGTGCCGGAAGTCTTACGCGACAAGCGAGTCATTTCGCTGGATTTGGGTTCCATGTTGGCAGGAGCCAAGTACCGTGGCGAGTTTGAGGACCGGCTAAAGGCGGTTCTAAAAGAAATTGAAGAGTCGAATGGTCAGATAATCCTCTTTATCGACGAGCTTCATACTCTGGTAGGTGCCGGAGCCGCAGAAGGCGCGATTGATGCTTCGAATATGCTGAAGCCTGCCTTGGCTAGAGGCGAGTTGCGCGCTATTGGGGCCACCACTCTGAATGAGTATCGCAAGTACATCGAAAAGGATGCGGCACTGGAGCGGCGTTTCCAGATCGTCTTTGTCGGCGAGCCAAATGTCGAGGATACGATTGCGATTCTGCGTGGATTGAAAGAGCGCTATGAATCGCACCATAAGGTGCGGATCAAGGATGCGGCGATTGTTGCCGCAGCGACGCTGTCGCATCGCTATATCTCCGATCGATTCTTGCCGGACAAGGCAATCGATCTGGTCGATGAAGCCGCGGCATCTCTGGCGATTCAGATTGGATCGGTGCCTACGGAGATCGATCAGATGGAACGCGATGCCACCTCTCTCGAAATCGAGCGGGCGGCATTAAAACGGGAGACGGATCAAAATTCGCAAGAACGTCTTGCCGAGGTCGAGAAAGAACTTGCTGCTTTGAAGGAGAAGACCACAGGTCTACGTGCTCGCTGGCAGAAAGAGCGCGAGGCGATTGCCCGAGTCAGTGAGCTAAAGCAGAAGATAGAAGGTCTACGCTTTGAAGCGGAAGAGCAGACTCGTCGTGGCCAGCTGGATCGTGCAGCTCAGATTCAATACGGAGAATTGCCAAAGCTGGAAGCAGAGTTGAAGCAGCTGACTGCGCGGCAAGATGTTCAAACACAGCGGATGTTGAAAGAGGAAGTCGATGAGGAAGACATTGCTTCCGTAGTAAGCAAGTGGACTGGAATTCCCGTAGCGAAGATGCTGGAAGGCGAAGTCAGCAAGCTTGTTCATATGGAAGATCGCTTGCGCCAGCGCGTTATTGGGCAGGACGAGGCTCTGCAATCGGTAGCGAATGCGATTCGCCGTTCCCGCGCCGGTTTGAGCGATCCTAAACGACCGATTGGCAGCTTCATCTTCCTCGGCCCTACCGGTGTCGGAAAGACTGAAACTGCACGTGCACTGGCGGAATTCTTGTTCGACGATGAACAAGCCCTGGTCCGCATCGATATGAGCGAGTACATGGAGAAACATGCCGTGGCTCGTCTGATCGGCGCCCCTCCGGGATATATCGGCTATGACGAGGGCGGCCAGCTGACCGAGGCTGTACGTCGCAGGCCTTATTCGGTAGTGCTTTTCGATGAGATCGAGAAGGCGCATCCGGATGTCTTTAATGTGCTCTTGCAAGTCCTCGACGACGGCCGCTTAACCGATTCGAAGGGGAGAACCGTAGATTTCAAGAATACGGTTCTGATTATGACTTCGAATCTCGGGGCGCAGGCATTATCGGCAGAAGCTCTGGAGACGGATTATGCCTTTGAGCAGGCAAAGGAGCAGGTGATGGAAGTTCTACGGCAGAGCTTCCGGCCGGAGTTCCTTAATCGTGTTGACGATATTGTTATCTTCCGTCCGCTTGGCGAGGACCAGCTGAAACACATCATCGAACTACGGCTTGATGATCTGAAGAAGCTGTTAGCGGATCGTAAGATTACGCTGGAGCTTACCGAGTCGGCGCAGCATGTGCTCTTTATCGGTGGCTACGATCGTGTATATGGTGCACGTCCGCTGAAGAGAGCCCTGCAGCGGCTGGTGCAAGATCCACTCGCGATCAAGATTCTGGATGGAGAGGTGCTCCACGGCGATACCGTTCGAGTGGATGCCGATCCCACCGGAAATCAATTGCGGTTTGAGATCGTTGGAAGAGAAGTAACTGCGAACTCCTAAGCTGTAATTTGGGGGAAGAACGATTCGTTCCTCCCCCAAAATTTTGCAGTTTTCAGACGTCATTAAAGCATTCCGGAAGGATTCTACGAAAGTAGCTAGCTACTGGTGTAGCGAATTTCACTCTCCCGCTATCTGTGGACTGAAGACAGAGAAGCTTATGAGATAACAATCGGTCATCGAGTGGGCATTTGGGGGAGGAACTTAGTAAAGGGGGACGGAATGATTCCGTCCCCCACCAGACGAGATTGATTCAGCAAGGGCCTTGGCTGACTTATTGGTCTGGATCAAACTTAAGCAGTAAGGGCATGGAAAGCGGGCGCCTGTACCGCACACTCTCTTTTCCGGGCCTTTGGCAGAAGCTGGAAGGCATTAATGCGGGCAGATTGAACATCTGCACTGGGCAGCCTCAACAGCTTGGAAATCTCATCGACTCCGAAGCGGCATACCGTTCCCATAAGGAAAACAACCCGCTCAAGGAGCGGCAGGGTCAAGAGCGACTCGGCTTCGGATGGCAGCTTGTTGTCGACGGGTGCAAGAGCCACCATCTCCTGCGGTTGAGCTGCACCATGCTCAATAGCTTCCAGGGCTACATCTCTCTGGGCATTCAGAAGTGTCCACTCATTCTCAGGGCGCTTTTTCCAGCGTTCGTGTGCGCTCAGAAGAATCTCCTCGATGGAATCCTGGTTCCCCGGAAGGATCGAGGATGCGAGAAGAAAAAGCGCACCTAAAGAGTCAAAGAAGATTCTGCAACTTGCTACATCGCTGAGAGGAGTCATCTTGCCCACCCTTTGATTAAATACATACATGTATGTATATTTTTATACGACAGGGGTGATTCGTTGTCCAGTGAATTTGAGTGTTACAGTCAGTTTGTGGCAGAACCTGGGACAAAACAGCAGCAAAAGACGGCGGCGACACGCAAGGCTCTCCTGAAAGCCGCCAAAGTTGTCTTTATTCGGGACGGATATGCTGCTTCCAGGATTGAAGATATTGCCGCAGAGGCTGGTCGCACCCGGGGTGCCTTCTATGCCAACTTTAAGTGCAAAGAAGACGTCTTTTTCGCTTTGGTAGAGGAAGAACTCGAGGAAAAGGAGCGCCGGGGCATCCAGATTGTTTCTCAGGGAAAGACCCTGGCAGAGCGCCAGGAGTTGGCCAAAAGGTTTTTTATCGAATCCGTCCTAAGTGACCCCCTCAACATCCTGCTGCGAATCGAGTTCAAGCTGTACGCCATCCGTCGCCCTCAACTCCATAAACGTCTGGCAGAGGCAGAGAGGAGCCTGAAACAGAGGCTGAACTTTGAAGAACTGGGGCGTTTGCTTGTTCCTGAGGGGCAGGTTACCTATCCGGTACCTGATGAACAGACCCGGACAGCGCTGGAAGGACTTGTCGATGGCCTGGGCCTGGCTCTATCTTTCGACCCGGAACGCATCACCAAGAAGTATTCCGAGAAGTGTTTAGGCCGCTGGTTCGAGATCCTTATGCAGAATTTGGCTTGCGCCGATTGCCCGGCCCGAAAGAAACAGGCAGAAACTGCAAAACGGGCCTGAATTTCTCAAGAGCTCTTAGCCCTACAGCCGTTTCCCAAGTAATTGTCCCAGCAACGAATCGCAGATTCCTACACCCGTCCAAAGCTGCACTAGAACTGTAAAGATATTCGGATCAAATATCCGTAGTCTTTCTCCCTTCCTGTTGATCGTTCCTCTTTCTTCGATGTTTCCTGCTTCGATTTTTTTGTTAACCATCTCGGCTGGTAGTCCGTATTAAGCGCAGACGAGCAGGAAGCGCGCGAAGCTCAAGACGTAGCAGGAGGGAAAGTGAACAACCTTCGCAGATACTTTGCTGGAATTCTTCGGATCACCTTATTTCTCACAGTGTTTTTGGGCGCTGGTTGGGTAGGAGCTCAGACGAACTCCTCTCCGAAAGCTGATTCCGTAACGAATAACCCCGCAATCGCAAAACAGGATGCAATCATCGAGACGCGGAAAGAGCTTCTGCGGCTATTACGTATGACGCCAACGCTGACCAGTGCCGTAGCGCACGACCCATCGTTGTTGGCTGATAAGCCCTATGTGGAACGCAGCAATCCAGCTCTTGCGCAGTTCCTCGATCAACATCCGGAAATTGCACGCAACGCTGAATTCTTTCTGTTTGCCTATCTTGAGAATCCGAATGGAAGCAGAGAGAACGGCCTTGAGCGGGATGTTTGGCCCGATCTCAGCTACCAGAACCAGCAATGGGATCGATTTTGGAATGATGCCACGCCAGCCCTGGTTATTTCCTTCCTTGCGATTGTGATTTTCCGGTTGATCCGGCTCGCGCTGGAGAATTCCAGGTGGAAGAGAGCGATTAAGGGACAAGCCGATCTTCAAAATAAGTTGCTGGATAAGTTTACGAGTAATGAAGGGTTAATTGCCTATCTGGAAACAGATGCGGGGAAAAAACTAATGCAAATGCCACAAATCCCGGCCGCTACAAAAGATGAGTCTCATACAAAAGGAATGCTGGACCGAGTGCTTGTGTTAGTACAGGTCGGAACTGTTTTGATCTCAGTAGGTTCTGGACTGCGGTTATTGCCGGGCACTCATGCCAATTCCTCCGGCATCCTCACGATGAGTACACTGTTGTTGACCTTAGGGCTCGGGTTAGCCATTGCTGCAACTATTTCCTGGCTGGTAGCGCATCATTATGGACTGCTTCCTTCTCGCCTTCATAACGAAGACAACGAGCAGAGCGCGCGCTGATAAAGCTGCAAGGCGACTTCCCCTATGGCGAGCAAGGATTCAATGACGGGCGATTGTGCCATTCCGAATATCGGCGCTGCGGATCTGGTTCCGACGGCCGATGGTCTATCTGAGGATGAGCGGTTTGCGATTTTCTATCAGCAAAACGCTCGGCCTCTGTGGGCCTATCTGGCAGGAGTGCTAAGAAACCCTGCACTGGCGGATGATTTGCTCCAGGAAAGCTTTCTTCGTTTCTTGTCTTCGGTGAGATGGCAGGAAGGAGAGATGGCCTGTAAGAGCTATCTCTACCGGATTGCTACAAATCAGATGCGTGACCATTGGCGCCGTCCTTCGGATACCCCTATAGAGGAGGTACTCGAAAGAGATCTGCCGGCGGTGAGTATCGAAATCGATCGTCATATTGATTCCCAGGTATTACTCGGTCCAGCCTTTGAGAAGATGCGTCCCAGAGAACGTCAACTCCTGTGGCTCGCATATGCTGAAGAGGCCACACATCGTGAAATTGCAGAGATAACCGGATTAGGGACGACCAGCATCCGGTTGCTATTGTTTCGTGCCCGTCGCAAACTGGCCCGCTTATTACGCCAGCAAATGCTGATAGAGAGGAGCAATCGATGAATCTTTACTCTTGTAAATATCAGCGGGAAGTTACAGCAGCTCTTCGCGAGCGGCAATGGCCGGAGGTGTGTACCCCGGAGCTTCGGAAGCACGTCGAAGAGTGTGCTGCCTGTAGAGATCTGGTTTTGGTATCTCAGTCGTTGCGGCGAACACGACAGCAGACAATGTCGATTGCCCAGCCGGTATCACCGGGATTGCTTTGGTGGAAGGCCCAGATCCGGCGTCGTCAGGAAATGGTCGAACGGGCACAAAAGCCTTTTGCGATTTTCGAAATACTCACGATGGTGGTGTCGCTAATCGTTGTTGTGATATTTGCGGCCAGCCAGCGGTCGCTCTTGAAGGCATGGCTGGACTCGTTTACCCATACCTCTCATCCTGAGTCCTCACAATTTGATTGGGTTCAGCAGTTATTTGCCGGCTCAAGCCTTTGGCTCCCGCTGCTTATTTCAACCGTGATCCTTGGCCTGGCAGGTGGGCTGGTCGCATTCTTGATCCATCGTGAAGACTAATCTTCACGATGGACCGCGCGTAACCTGAATCAATTAATCAGATGGCTTTTGGCCTTGTACTACCCGTGGAATACCCTGCAGGTCCGGATGAAAGACAACAGACTTAAATCCACTCTTCTTTAGCAGCGCATCGATTGATTCCTGTTGTCCGAAACCAATCTCCAAAAGAAGAAAACCGGCAGCGGAAAGCTGCTGGAAGGCGCTTGGGATCAGGCGCCGATAGATGTCCAGCCCATCATTCCCCGCGAAGAGAGCTAATTCAGGCTCATGTTCCCGAACCTCAGCACTGAGGCTTTCCTTATCGGTTAACGGAATGTAGGGAGGATTGGAGACAACGAGATCGAAATGTTCCTTCTCCAGGCCTTGCATAAGATCGGTATGAAGAAAACGGATTCGCTCAGCAACGCCATTCTTCTCTGCGTTTTCACGAGAGACACCGAGAGCTGTAGGAGATATATCTGTTGCAGTGACTGATGCGTTTGGAAGCCGATGCGCCAGGGTTACGGCGATAGCTCCGGAACCGCTGCCGATATCGATTATTCGCGGTGCTTGATAATTTACTGCGATGGCAAGAGCAGCTTCGATCAAATGCTCTGTTTCCGGACGTGGAATCAGTACTCCAGGCTTTACCGCGAAGGGCAAGCCATAGAATTCCTGCTGGCCGGTAATGTACTGGATCGGTTTGCCGGAAGCTCTCTCCTGGATAATCTGACGGTAGTTTCCTATTGCTTCTGCGGTGATGTGTTCACGCGATTGAGTTAAGAGCTGTGCGCGTCCGCAGCAAAGGACGTGCATCATCAAAAGCTCTGCATCCTGGCGCGCACGGTCTGGATGTGGCGAGGCGGCGAGGATGTCAACCGCCTCACGAAGGGCTTCCTGTAGGGTCACGACTTACGCTACGTTAACGGCTTCCGCTTTCAACCGCTCTGCCTGATAGTGGGAAATCAGTGCATCTACGATTGGCTGCAGCTTGCCTTCCATAACTTCCGTGAGTTGATGGATGGTAAGGCCGATACGATGATCGGTTAAGCGGTTTTGCGGGAAGTTATAGGTGCGGATCTTCTCGCTGCGATCTCCGGAACCGACCTGGCTCTTGCGTTCTTGAGCGAGTGCCTGCTGCTGGCGCTCCATCTCTACTTCGTAAAGACGGGAACGCAGCACGCGCATAGCCTTCTCACGGTTTTTGATCTGCGACTTTTCGTCCTGGCAGCTTACGACGGTGTTCGTCGGAAGGTGCGTAATACGAACAGCAGAGTAGGTCGTGTTTACCGACTGGCCACCAGGTCCCGAGGAGCAGAAGGTATCGATGCGGATATCCTTCGCCTCGATTTTGATATCGACATCTTCAGCTTCAGGCAGGACAGCAACCGTTATAGCCGATGTGTGTACACGCCCTTGGGTCTCTGTGGCGGGGACACGCTGCACACGATGAACACCGCTCTCATATTTGAGCTGGGAGAAGACTCGATCGCCTTCGATGATAGCGATGACTTCTTTCAGCCCGCCAACTCCGGATTCCGAGGTAGACAGAATCTCGACCTTCCAGCGGTGCTGTTCGGCAAAGCGGGTATACATCCGGAAGATTTCAGCCGCAAAGAGAGAGGCTTCGTCTCCCCCGGTTCCGGCACGGATTTCTAGAATGACGTTCTTCTCGTCATTCGGATCTTTGGGCAGGAGCAGAACTTTCAACTCTTCTTCGACTTTGGGCAGTTTCTCTTCCAGAGAAGCCAGTTCCTCGGTTGCCATGGCGCGAAGGTCAGGATCGCTCTCATTGAGCATCGACTTAGCATCGGCCACACCCTGGGCTACCTGCTTGTATTCACGGAACTTGTCGACCACCGCTTCCAGGTCTCGGTGCTGTTTAGCCGTTTTCTGGTACTTTTCGTGGTCGTTAATGACTTCCGGGGTGGCGAGCTGGGAAGCCAATTCTTCATAACGTTGTTCGATCTGCTCTAAACGTTCAAACATGATTCCTCTGGGCGCAAGTACCTGTGTACTGAGTGTTTGGGGTTTCTAAGGGATACGACGGAGACAGCAAAGTGTATTCGCGGCGGGAACCGCTAGAGCAGGGTCGAGATGACGACTGGTAAATTCATTGCTGTAGCTATTCTATTTTACCGCCGATTCCCTGAATCGGCAGCATCTACTTGATAAAGGATGTCGCAAGAAAACGCACGATTCACCGGATTTGCCGAGCTTTGTGAGCAACTTGCCGGGACAACCAAGAGGCTGGAGAAAAGGGCCTGGATTGCCAGGTACTTGCAGTCTCTTCAAACGGATGCGGCTCTGGCTGCTCAATATCTGTCAGGGCTGGTCTTTCCTGAGACTTCCGGGAAGGTCCTGAATGTAGCCGGGGCTCTTCTACAAAAAATCGTGCAACAAAAAAGCAATGCTTCTCCTCAAGAGATGCATGCGGCATATCTGCGCCATGGCGATATGGGTGCCGCAGCTGCCGATCTTTGGCCGAGTCGGTCACCCGGGGCGGATCTCACGTTTTCTCAGATCCAGGAGTTTTTTGACTATATCTCCGAAGCCCGCGGCGTAGAGAGCAAGAGAAAACTTGTCGAGGGCTTGATGGATAGGGCCTCCCCTCTGGAAGCAAAATACCTGATCAAGCTGATCCTGGGCGACATGCGGATAGGAGTGAAGCAAAGTCTGGTCGAGGAAGCCATTGCCGAGGCCTACGAGGCCAAGACTGCTGCTATACGCCGGGCCACGATGCTTCTGGGAGATCTGCAACAGGTTGTTCGGCTTGCCGCAGAGCGCAGGCTGGAAGAATCCCGGATGCAGCTCTTCCACCCCCTCGGATTTATGCTGGCCAGCCCTGTAGCCAGTGTTCAGGAGGCAATGGAGCGTTTTGCCGAGGAGATTACAGCGGAACATAAGGGACAATCGGAGGCTTTGCCGGAAGTGACTCCCGTGGCAGTGCTGCCAATTCAGGTTTCTCCCGAGCAGGCCGTTCAAGAGGCGCAGCTGGAAGACAAGTACGATGGTATTCGCTGCCAGCTTCATGCCGGTGATCCTGCTCAGCCGGGAAGAGTAGCCCTCTTTTCCCGCTCTAAAGACGACATGACGGTCAGTTTCCCGGAACTGGTAGCGGGTTTTCAGCAGCTACGCCAACCGGTCATTCTCGACGGCGAGATCCTGGCTTGGAGTCCGGCAGAAAATAGGGCTCTTCCCTTTACCTCTCTTCAGCAGCGGTTAGGTCGAAAGCGGGTGACCGAGGCGATGCAGCGGGATAATCCGGTTATCTTTATGGCCTTCGATGTTCTGTATCTCAATGGAGAGTTGGTACTGGAAAGAGCTCTCGCGGAGAGGCGGATACTTCTCGATCGCCTGGTTGCGGCTGAGGCGGAGCGCACAGCTGTTTCGAGTACGGGAGAGCACGGACAGGAAAATCTCTTTTCTCAAGCGGAGGAGATAGCTTTTCCCCGTTTCCTGCTGGCCCCCGCTGTCGAGTTGAAGAGTGCCGAGCAATTGGAAGCTGCTTATGTCGAGGCACGTGTCCGTGGCAATGAGGGAGTCATGCTGAAGGCCCGCAATAGTATTTACCAGCCAGGAAGACGTGGGCTGGCCTGGCTGAAGCTCAAACGGGAATTGGCCACTTTGGATGTTGTGGTTACGGCAGCAGAGTATGGTCATGGGAAACGTGCCGGCATTCTTAGCGATTACACCTTTGCGGTTCGTGACGGGGAGCTCTTCAGAAATATAGGCAAAGCCTATTCGGGGCTAACGGATGCTGAAATCGACCGGTTATCCGAATGGTTTCAGGAACACACGGTAAAAGATTATGGGTATGTCCGAAGTGTCGAGCCAAAGATGATCTTAGAAGTTGCTTTTAATAACATTATGCGTAGCGATAGGCATGATTCCGGTTTCGCCTTGCGCTTCCCCCGTATTCTCCGCATTCGTGACGATAAGCCGCTTGAGGAGATCGACACACTCCAACGCGTAGAAGAGATCTATGACTCGCAGCCGGATAAGCCTGTCGAATGAGATGTATTTGGGCTTCGACAGAAAGATGGCCGAGTATCGAAGTTTTTAATTATCGAATGCATGCAGATGCTGCGATATCGATAGCCGAACAGGGTTAAATTCCCAAATATCGTTCGGCTACCGATATGAAAGCCTCTGCTGTCCTTGCCTCAGCACGCTCCCTTGCCCCTTCTACAAGCTGGGCATTTCGCCGATTACAGGCAAAATCAGGTGAGATGGATGCTCCGCATCGGAATAGATTGTCTGCTTTGCAGCTTTATAGTCTTCCGGTGTGGCGGTCATGATGTTAGGCACAAACTTTTGTGGATTGCGGTCGTAGAGCGGGAACCAGGTGCTCTGAACTTCAACCATCAAACGATGTCCTTTGAGAAACATATGATCCGCTCCATGCAGACTGAACTTGTATTCGTAAGGCTTCCCTGGAGTAAGTGCCGAAGGATGGTCGAATCCTGAAAGATAGCGCCCGCGGAATATCTCTGCATTCACGATCAGTTGAAAGCCCCGCATTGTTGGGTCTGAATCGTCACTCGGGTAAACATCGATTAGCTTTACAATCCAGTCGCTATCTGTGCCCGATGTCGATGCAAATAAGTCGGCTACGACATCGCCGGTGATGGTGAGGTTTGCGTTGAGCGCCGGTGATTCCCATGCGGCATGGTCTTTGTGATCGGAGATAAACCGCTGGTCTTCGACCATCCAGTCTCTCCACAGAGAACCGGGAGCATAGGTAGCCTGAATGGGACGATGGCGGTATGGAATGGGATTCTTGGGATCGGAATGATAGCTCTCTTCTCCGTGAGCTTGGGTTTGAGAGAAGCTGAGCTTGCTTTTCGGTGCAAGATATAAGTTCTGAGATCTGGCTTCAACGGGTGGCCAATGGGAGTAACGGTGCCAGCTGTTGCTGCCACTCTGGAAGCTGGCCGTGTCGGCTAGATCGAAACCTGATTCATCCTTCAAATAATGAGCGAAGAAAGGAGCTTCAATCTTGGCGCGGTACTCGTCGCTGATTGGTGCCCCATACTGTAATGCCCCGATATGGCGTCCACTGGAACTCCACTGGCCATGATGCCAGGGGCCGAGCACGAGAAAGTTTTCATGCTTGCTATCGTGCGGCTCCAGAGCTGCATATTCGGCTTGTGGTCCCCACATATCCTCTTGGTCGTAATAACCCCCAACCGTGAGAGTCGGAACTGTCACCGCATTCAGATGGTATTCCACACCACGTGAACGCCAGACGTTGTCGTAGAGTGGATGTTCAAAGAAATCTTTCCATGTCGGCAGAGTACCTGATTCAGAAGCCTTTGTTGCTCCGGCAAAGGACGTGTTCGAGAGGAAGAAGTCGTAAGCATCCTCGTCCAACTTGCCAAAGGTAGATTCCTTTGTGCTCTCCATTCCCAATACATAGTCATAGCCATAGGTCTGGCGAAAGGCTCCATTATGGAAGAAGTCATCGCCCAACCACGTGTCGATCATGGGAGCTTGCGGAGATATAGCCTTCAGAGCCGGATGCGGATCGATTCCCGCCATCATCGCAAGAAAGCCGTCATAACTTGTGCCTAAGACCCCGACACGACCATTGTTATTCGGAATATTTTTAACTAGCCAGTCGATTGTGTCCCATGCATCGGTGCTTTCGTCTACTGCTTGTTTGTTGCTATGGTCGGCAAGAGGGCGGCACATGATGAACTGTCCTTCCGATTGATACCTGCCGCGAATATCTGCACCCACAAAAATATAGCCGCTGGCAGCCAGTTCTGTGCGGGAGACGTGAATGCCAGAAGAACTCAGGCGATCTGCTCCATAAGGTGTGCGATCCATCAAGAATGGAAGCGGAGCATTGGTGTCGGCAGGACGGAGGATTACGGCATGCAGTTTTACTCCATCCCGCATCGGGATCATTACCTCTTCTCGCGAATAGGGACGGAAATGACGAATGACGGGCTCGCCAATCTTTGAGTAACTGGTATTGAGAAAGTCGACGGTAGTAGCATGCCCGCTGGCGTCCAGGGTGAAATGAAGATGCGTTTCGGAGCCACTTAGGGTGGCATCATCGATTGCTTGCGGGACCAGTTCTTGAGGAGTGCGACGCTCGCCTTCCATATAAAGCTTGTCGTCCTGCCTGTAGATATTTAATGTCGTGTCCGGGTCGGCTGAATTTTGGTATCTGCCCACGAGAGCGTCCATCTGTGCAGCACTGGCATGAAAAGAAGCCTGTTCTGTAGAAGTGTTCTGGGCCGATAGAGGGCTGAGCCACAGAGAGGTGGCGAGCAAGAAGACAACCAGACAACCGATCGGACGATTCACTAAGAAAATGCCTCCATGTTTGGGGTCAGAGTAACATGAAGAGCTTCCTGTATATTCCTAAGCTTTTGAATTACAGCATTCAGTGAGAACAGTCGTGATGGTGAGAATGGGAGTGCCCGTGGTGGCTATGCATATCAATTACGTCCACAGGTATTACGCATCCATGCGCGACCTCGCACTCCACATTCTCGAACTGAATCGTAGTGTGGTGGATATGGAAGCTGGAGCGCAAGGTGGAGTTGATCTCCTCCAGAATACGAGTGCTTTCGGATGTGGGAATGTCTGCGATCGTGACATGGCAGGCTAGTGCGTGCGTCTGTGAACCAAGACTCCAGACATGCAGATCATGGACGTCTTCTACTCCGGAAATTGCTTCAAGTGCACTGCGTACGAGAGGGATAGAGATTCCCCTCGGCGTTCCTTCGAGGAGAATGTTCAGGGTTTCACGCACGATTGAGACTGACGACCACAGGATCAAAGCGGCAATCAGCAGCGAGAGCGCCGGATCAATCCAGTTTTGACCTGTAAAGGCAATGCCTAAGCCACCACCGATAACGGCTGCAGTGGAGAGCGTATCGCCCAGCATGTGGAGAAACACACTCCGGATATTTACATCTTTAGCGACACGCCACAGGAGGGCTGCAATGGCCCCATTCATCACGACACCTGCGGCTGCAATGGACATCATCAATTCCGGGTGAACCGGAACCGGATGACTTAGCCGGCGAACGGCCTCTATTCCGATCCAAATGGCGATGAAAACAAGAGATAAGGCATTTAGAAAAGCAGCCAGGACTCCTGCTCGCTGATACCCGAAGGTCTTCTCATCTGTTGCCGGGCGCGACTGGAAGTAAACAGCCACAAAGGACAACAGGAGAGCTAGAAAATCGGAAACATTGTGTCCTGCTTCCGAAATTAGGGCCAGGGAGTGGGCGCGAACACCGGCAACGAAGGTCAGAACTACATAAGCCAGGGTTGCCACAAGCGAGAAGCGAAGGACTCGCTGCATCTTTTCAGTTGTGGCTCCGTGAATATGCATAACTTTAGTCTAGCTGGCTGAAGGGTAGGATGGCGAGAGGCCACTTTCCGATAGTTGACGCTGCTCGAAAAGTGACCCTGTCGGGCCGTCACTACCTCATTCCATAAAGTGCTTAAGCCGTGGTCTGGTATCCAGCCAAAGCTCCACTTCTGCTCCCAGAAACCGAGACAAGAGACTTATTTTTCTTCCTGAAAACTGTCGTTTTTTCATGATCAAAGGTCTCGTAGTCCTCTGCCGCAAGGCGGAACTGTCGTACTACTCCTTCGAGTTCTCCAGCCAGATGTGCGAGTTCCCTACAAGCCTCAGCTTCTTCTTCTGCAGAGACATTCGATTCTTGAGCCAGGTTTGCGACCTTCGTAATGTTTTCGCTGATTTCACTGCTGGCGGAGGACTGTTCAGTCGCGGCTGTGGCAATCATCGTGACCATGTGCTCTGCTTCTTGGGCCATTTTGATGATTTCACCGAGAGAACTCTGTGCCGCGGTGGTTTGTTCCAGTCCTTCGGAAACGTCTTTCTGGCCCAGCTTCATAACCTGCAGAACTTCATGTGTCTCAGACTGAATCGATTGCACCATTGCAGCAATCTCTTCCGTTGCAGATTTTGTCCGCTCAGCTAAGCGCCGAACCTCTCCACTGACTACGGCAAAGCCCCTACCGTGCTCTCCGGCACGTGCCGCTTCAATCGCAGCATTCAAAGCGAGGAGGTTGGTCTGGTCTGAGATCTCGCGAATGACGGTTACTACTTTTCCTATCTCTTCCGAACGTTTGCCCAAGGATGACATCTTGGTGGTCATCTTTTCTGTTGAGGCGGCAATCTGATGCATGGTCTTGGTGGTGTTTTGCATTACATTCCCGCCACCGGTTGCAGCCTCGGCCGACTGGCGGCTCATGGTCGCTGCTTGGGAGCTGTTTTGGGAGATCTCCCCAATGGTGATGGTCATCTCCTGAGCCGCGGCGGCAACCGTTTCTGCCAATCCGGATTGCGTCTTTGTGTTCTGCAACGACTGGCTTGAGCGGACGGAGATTTCTTCACTCGCGGAGGAAAGAGTCTCAGAGCCCTTCATGATGGATGTGAGCACGCTTCTCATTGAATGGACGGTTGCATTGAGGGCAGAGGAAAGGCGTCCTACTTCATCGGAAGAATTTACTTCCAGCGTCTCGGTCAGATCCTTATCGGCAACTTTTTCCAGTACCTGTGTCGCATGTATGAGTGGCGGTGCGATGAGTTTGGTGAGCATCCAGCCGATGACGAGTCCCATCGCCGTGACAAGGCAAATCATCGCGATGACGACGTTGCGAATCGTCTGGTAGGTAGTGGTGGCACTGCTGTAGGCTTTGTGCGCAGAATCGGTATTGAGTGCAATGGACTTTTCCAGATCCGCCTGCACCTTTTTGAAGGCCTTGAGGCCATCTTTCTGCATGGTTGCGATGGCTTCGTCCTGCTGTCCTGCTTGAGCCAGTTCAAAGACGTGGTTGACTAGTGAGGTATAGGCATTCATGTCCGCGTCATAAGCTTCGAAAGCGGATTTCTCCCCTGCTTGGGAGATCAATGGGACATATTGCTTTACATAGCTTTCGAGTTTTTCCGCATACTCATGACGCTCCGTCTTGTAGTGCTCGATACACTCGGGTGTTTTGCACATCATGAAGTTCAGCTCTGCCCGGCGGACATTTGAGACAGACAACCTTACATTTCCAAGCGCTTGGACACTTGGCAAGGAGTCCTCTGCCATAGCCACGGTGGCCTGGTGAATTGTCGAAAGACTTTTTAAACAGATGGCGCCTAATACCATACAGAGGACTGAGACCAGACCAAAGGCAAAAGCCATTTTCCGGGCAATAGGCAAATTACGAAAAAAATTCATGTAGTGTCCTCCATAGGGGATAGCTTTTGGCGGCTATATGTAACAATCGGCGGAAATATCAAATTAATTACCGCACTGACACTTTCGTGTAATAGAGCATTACTTTAGGTAACTTAAGTGGTATCAATGCGAAACCCTATGTAGATGTATGCCGGATCAACGAATGATTACGCTAGCTTTCAGCTGTATGCCACTAATCACGGGAAGGCTAAAGCAAAACCAATCTTGTCCTAACTAGCCATACTTGGGATCGATTGGTGATCGATCCCAAGTACCGAATGAGCTGGTTCGGCAATATACATGTGGAGTTATTGAATATCTTTAGTTCGGAGAGTCTTGGGCAGGTTCTGCTTGCGAATACATGTCCTATCTGGAGGGACGACCAATCAAGCCTGGAAAGTGATAGTCCCAGTGCATCTATTGCATATGTGCAGAGGCTCTATCTTCTATGGTTTCGTTCCCATTTGGCGGCGGGCAAGTGCACAAAGCGGTACTTTGAGATCGATTATTTTGAGAGGTACTGAGCAAGTTCTCGTCTGTTGAGATATTTCACGGCTTTAGCGCGGAATCAGGGTTACTGTGTCCGATCCAGCAGGGGTAAGTGCAGCTTTTCTGATAAGAAACAACCTACGTTCCTCCCTCCGGGGTCGGTTTTATCATTGCCAGACTTGACGGAAAAGCTGCGCAGTCTTTCGTGGCTTGCGGATACATCTACCCTGATTCCGCTTTAGTGGACTGCCAGACTTTGAGCAAGTGAGGTTTTGGCAGATCGAGATATTAGTGCAGCTATTCCGCGAAAGAATCGGTTCTCCGCTTCGTCTGTTTTATGCAAACGGGGCGGAAAGGATAGCCACACTATGCGGTTCTTTGCCCGATGGTTCTTTGGTGAACCTAAGCCATAAACCTGAAATGCTTCGGAACGGTGCGGTTATCGAGATCTTGGCAAGGTTGGTCTCGATGGCGGATGGGAAACGCTGTCTCTTAGTCCGCTCCATGTTTCCGCAATTACGATACTGTTCTGCGGGTTGTGAGGCTCATACCGAACGGAACAGGGAAAGCCGACACGGGTAGCGTAAAGGTCGACCTCTCCGAGAGCGGTGACATCCTGGGAACACTCATAGACGACACCGGCGATTTCATATTTGTAGAGAATGAGTTTCAGTCCGTTCGGATTGCCTTCCGACGGAAGCAGTTCGTTAATATCCAGGACTGTGCCATCTACGATACGTCCGCTTTGAACAAGTTCAGTGCGACGCTCTCGTTCAATCTCATCCGGCGATGGTCTTTTCCGAAAAACGGCAACGCCTACTCCAACGAGCACAAGGCCGGCCGCTGCAATTCCAGCAATCACTTGTGGGTCGCGCAAGGAGAGGTGCGTTAATCCGAGGGTCATTCTTTTGGCCTGTTCCCAGTCGATGCACTTATTCTAGAGCATTTCTCGCATAGGTATACCGCCGACGGTGACGAGGTGTAGCTTTCTTTCCACCCCTGCAAATCAAAGACATGTTTGCGGCGACCATGACTTTGAAGGAAAGCTTGCTTTCGGCGGAGTCAAGAGAGGGTGAGTTCCCCCTGTAGAAATTGTGCAGAAGATGAAATCGGGCCGGTAGATGTGCTTCATTATTGTGGCAGATTGCGGCAATGGCGGTGCTCTGACCCTCTGGGGCCTCAGAGGCTATAATGAGAATCGCATGTCTATACGCAAGCCTTCACCAGCGGCATCTGCCGCTTCTTCTGTTTCTGTTGCCAATCCACCGCGTTCCCCGCGTATCCGTTCGACGACCGTAATTTGTGTCCGGCGGAATGGCAGTGTTGTTATGGCTGCCGATGGGCAGGTCACATTAGGGGAGAGTGTGATCAAGCACTCGGCAAGAAAGATCCGGCGCCTTTATCAGGAAAAGATCCTTGCCGGCTTTGCGGGATCCACGGCGGATGCGTTCTCCTTATTCAGCCGCTTTGAATCCAAGCTCGAGCAGTATGCGGGCAACTTGGGACGCGCAGCCGTAGAGCTAGCCAAGGATTGGCGTACCGATAAGATGCTACGTAACTTAGAAGCATTATTGATCGTTGCCGATCCGCAGCAGATCTTCCTGTTATCAGGGTCGGGGGATGTTATCGAGCCTGACGAAGCGATTGCCGCTATTGGCAGTGGTGGAAGCTATGCCTTGGCCGCCGCCAGAGCCTTGATGGAGAACACCGATCTTTCTGCTCGTGAAATCGCGGAGAAATCGCTGTATATCGCAGGTCAAATCTGCATTTACACCAACGACAAGATCACAGTGGAAGAGCTGCACGCCTAAGCTGGCCTTACGTCGTGCAGGGGAATCAGATGGCTATCTACTTACCAGGAACATCGGAAGATCAAGAACTGGCATTGGAAGAGCTTACGCCGAGGGAAATCGTTGCGGAGCTGGACAAATACGTGGTCGGCCAGAGTGCCGCGAAACGTGCTGTTGCCATTGCCTTAAGAAACAGAATGAGGCGGCAGAAGCTGCCTCCCGATCTCGCCGACGAGATCATGCCGAAGAACATCATCATGATTGGGCCTACCGGGGTCGGCAAGACGGAAATTGCCCGCCGCCTGGCCCGGCTTACGAACTCGCCTTTTCTCAAGGTAGAAGCTTCAAAGTTTACTGAAGTTGGTTATGTTGGCCGCGATGTCGAGTCAATCGTTCGCGATCTCGTTGAGATTTCTATTGATATGGTTCGCGAAGAGAAATTGGAAGAGGTGGAGGATAAGGCTGAGCTCAATGCAGAAGAGCGCTTGCTCGATGTCCTGCTACCGCCTCCGACAAGTTCGGCCACACCGGCACCTCCAGGGCAGCCGGTTCCGGCGTTGCCCGGTGCGACAACCGAAAACCCTGAGCCCTCAAGTACTTCCGCAACTGCTGATGGCACTGACAGCTATCAGAGGACGCGCGAAAAATTGCGCCAACAGTTTCGAGAAGGCCGCCTGGACGACCGTGTTGTCGAAATCGATGTTCGTGAGCGGAATATGCCTTCGTTGGAGATCATCTCCAATCAAGGTGCGGAAGAGATGGGAGTCAATCTTCAGGATCTTCTGCCCAATATCTTTGGCCAACGCACAAAGAAGCGGAAGATGAAAGTCTCGGAAGCCTTCGATTATCTGGTTCAGGAAGAAGAAGGCCGCCTGATCGATATGGAGCAGGTACAGCGTCTGGCCGTCGAGCGGGTCGAGAACTCAGGAATTGTCTTCCTGGATGAAATCGACAAGATCGCGGGCCGCGAAGGAGGCCATGGTCCGGATGTCTCTCGAGAAGGAGTTCAGCGGGATATTCTGCCAATTGTCGAAGGGACGACGATCAACACTCGTTATGGCATGGTGAGGACCGACTACATCCTCTTCATTGCTGCCGGAGCCTTCCACGTTTCGAAGCCCAGCGATTTGATCCCCGAATTGCAGGGCCGTTTCCCGATTCGCGTTGAATTGCAGTCACTTACGGTAGAGGATTTCCTGCGTATTTTGACGGAGCCGAAATCTTCTCTGACCAAGCAATATACGGCTTTGCTCGAGACAGAAGGAATAGTTCTCGAGTTCAGCCCGGAAGCTTTGGAAGAGATGGCACAATTCGCTTTCCGCGTGAATGAAACTACTGAAAATATTGGAGCTAGACGTCTGCACACGATTATGGAACGGGTGCTGGATGAGATCAGTTTCCTGGCTCCAGATGTGGCAAAGCAGAAGAGCGGATCTTCGGACCCAAATGCAGATGGAAATTTTGGCGCAGAGGTTCCTCTTCCGTTGGAAGAGCGGGAGACTCCGAGTGGTCGTCAGAAAGCGTTCGTGATCACTCCGGACTATGTACGCAAGACAGTCGCTTCGATCGTGAAGGATCAGGATCTGTCGCGGTACATTCTATAAGCCCAGCACTAGGCATCCCAGGCCTCCGCATGAGGCCTGGCGCCCTCCAATTCCGGTTAACTTCTCAAAACCTACCTAATTGACCGGAGGCGGCAGCAGGTTCGGGACGCGCCGGCTAAGTTCTTCACGCACTAGCGTCAATCCATAGACACAGCGCTCAAACCAGTCAGAGAGTCGTGCATATAACGGAGCTTCTTCCGCATATTCGAACAAGTCAAAGAGCGAAACGATGTAGTAGCTCTCCTTCCCTGTTTCTACCAGTGCAGAAAAGCTTGTTGTAGAGTGTCTCTTCTGGGTTGATTCCGGGTACATGCCTGCAAAGAAAAGCGCATAGTCACCAATGTGCCTGCGGATTTCCCTTTCGGCATCGAAGGACGCTGCCGTGCCGTTGATCGGATCGGAAGCGGCAAGCATCTCTTCCAGGTTTTCAATTGGACGACCTTCTTTGTCGTGGATTGGATATAAACGATCAGTCTGGGCAAAAGAAGTTAGTACACTCGCAATGTAATTACTCACCCGCGGGTCGGCCAGGCCTAGCTCGTGTACATACTTATCAGCTACAACATCATGAAAGAGTTGGTAGAGCGGTTTGGGATCGGCAATCATTTGTCACCCTCCTTTTCCGGTACCTTTCACCGAAGATGCACTCCTCCCCTTACAGGAATGCGCTATTTTGTGACTACAGGTGACACTGAGAATACGGATTTTGTCGCGTTTGCCAAGATAGAAAAATGATTCCTCTGCAACTTGTTTAGCAGCGGGACAAAGAGAGTGCGAAGATTTCAAACTGGAATTGGGCGGGGAAAGTGTTCTAAAGAAAAGCCCGGCCTGCGACGACAAGCAAAACCGGACTTTTCGAGGAAAAGCTATAACTCTAATGTTTTCAGGTATTCCCGGAATTTGGGTCCCAGGTCGTCGCGCTTGAGAGCAAACTCTACGGTAGCTCGCAACATGCCGAACTTGTCCCCGGCATCATGACGTACGCCATCGAAGTTGAAACCATAGACATGCTCGTACTGCAGCAGAGCCTTGATGCCATCGGTGAGCTGCAGCTCTCCTCCTGCTCCCGGCTCAGTGTTTTCCAGCAGATCGAAGATACGCGGGGTCAAGATATAACGGCCGATGATGGCATTTTTCGAAGGAGCCTCTTCGAACTTCGGCTTCTCCACCATGCCACTGACCTTCATGATGCGCGGATCTTTTTCATCCACCGTGCCATCCAGGACGCCGTAGGCAGAGATGGCCGGGCCTTCGATGCTCTGAGTCGCAAGAACTGATCCTTGCCGCTCCTCAAAGACTTCGATCATCTGCTTTAAACAAGGGACCTCTGCGGCGATGACATCGTCGGGAAGAAGCACTGCAAAGGGTTCATCGCCCACGAGCTTACGGGCGGTCAGTACGGCATGGCCGAGTCCCAGAGCTTCCTTTTGCCGAACATAAGAGATTTTGGCCATATGGGCCACATGGCGAACCATGTCGAGCAGTTCGGTCTTTCCACGACGTTCCAGCGTAGCTTCCAATTCAAAGCTGGTATCGAAGTGGTCTTCCATAGGGGTCTTGCCCCGGCCGGTAACAATGATGATTTCGTCGCAGCCTGCAGCGAGTGCCTCTTCTACTCCGTACTGGATGATGGGTTTATCAACCAGAGAGAGCATCTCTTTAGGGATTGCTTTCGTTGCGGGCAAAAAGCGGGTTCCCAAACCCGCGGCGGGAAAAACTGCCTTCCGAACTTTCATGGTCATTGCAAAGGATCCTCGAAAACTGCACAACAAGATGGGGGGACACTGAGGACGGTGCCCTGTTAATTGTAAGGGTCTAAATGGGTTAAGTGCAGATAAGAATACAAAAACTTAGATGCGGGATGTGGACAAACGACTGCTTCCCTCCACTTCTGCGCGCAGTATTTGCGCAAATGCGCAGTTCTCTGAAAACAGAGCTTTTAGATTTATTCCCGACCAAGAAGAGCGACCAACATGTGGGATCTTTACTATGTGGAGGAGTCAGCAACAGTAACAGTGAGAGTGCTCCTGCAAAGAAAGCGGCTGCCAGGATAAATGCTTTAGCAGCCGCCTTACACAGCTTCCGTGCAGTTGTGACTTGGTCTAGAGTGTTGGCGAGTCGTCTCCCAAGAGTGCTTTGCGCACGATCTTGATTGGAGGAAAGCCCTGCTTCATAAAATCGTTGTGAAATTGCTCAAGAGAGAAGGAGGAGCCCTCCTTCTTCTGAAGGTCGGCGCGCAGTTTGAGGATCTGGAGTTTGCCCAAGGTGTAATAGAGATACGTCGGGTCTGAAGTGCCGCGCTTAGCCTCTACGACTCCCACCTCATGCGACTGAAAGCCTTCCTTCACGAAGAAGTCTACAGCCTGGTCGAAGCTCATCTGCCCTGTATGCATCTTGATTCCAACGATGAAGCGGGCATTGCGTAGCAATGCATCCTGTAACTGCCCCAGACGCAGCAGCTTAGCTTCCTGCGCATCTTTGGCTCCCGTTCCGGGCTGGCCGTAGCCTTCGTCCAGCATCATCTGTTCGCAGTAGTGTGCCCACCCTTCGGCATTCGAAGCTGCACCAAGAAGTTTGCGAACCTTGGAAGGGGCTTGGGGAACCCAAAGGAATTGAATGTAATGGCCTGGATAAGCTTCATGTACGGAGGTGCTGACGACTGTCCCCACATTGAAGCTATGCATATAGCCTTCAACTTCGGCCGGAGACATCTTCGGATCCGGCAGCGTCACATTGAAATAGGCTTCCTTCGCAACCTTTTCGAAGGCTCCGGGAGTATCCATCGAGGCCAGCGTAATAGCGCGCATGAAAGGAGGAGTTTCTTCCAGGATCGGGCGCACGTCTGAGGGAATGGTGACGATGTGTTTCTGTTGGATGAATTGAATCAGCCCGTCGAAGGTAGCGCGGAAGGTATCCAGCAGCTGGTTTGGAACAGGATGATTCTTCCCTAGCTCATCGAGAATCTGCTGCGGAGTTTTTGTGGAATCCAGCTCTTTTGCAATCCGGTTGAATGACTCCTGATTCTGATGCAGATTGTCATAACCGATCTGCAGGAGTTGATCGAGAGGAGTATCCACCATCTCGTCATAGGAGAGCTTCTTTGAAAAGTTTTCCGCTCCGATGCGGTAATCTCCCTTCGAACGCGGCAACAGATCGGATTTCAGCCATTTTTCGTAATCTTCCAAGGCCGCGATAACAGTCGCGTTGGTCTTGGCGAATTCCGCGTTTACCTTTTCGTCCTTCGATGTCTTAAACGCAGTTGGCACATCGTTGCGGAAGAAACTTACCAATCCCGGCAATTGCTCGATGGCAATCTCGGTATAGATCTGCGGCGGATTCTTCAAATTTTCACGAGCCGTTGCAAGAACTCCCGGCATTTGCTTTTCACGCGCGATTAACAGCTTGAGCCGTTCTTCCGGAGGAGCAAATTTACGCTCCATTAGAAAAAACGCGCTATTTGTGATGCCGCTCGAGTAGATATCCGGATTCTTCTCCCATGGACGGATAATTTCCATCGTCAATAGGGATGAGCGGATATTACCGAGAACAAGTGCAAGATCTCCTTGCGCAACCGAATCCAGCTGTGAGGCTTGAATTGCAGAGAACTTTGTCTCATAGCTATGCAGGCCTTTAATCTCTGCATCGATTACGGCACGCGAATAATTCTCCAACTGTGTGTCGTACTGGTGAAATCCGGAAAGGGTCCCAAGCGTGGGCGAGTATTTGAAATAGACATCGTCGAAATACCGGTCTGCCAATTGCCGGAAAGTTTCTGTGGCATTCGGTGTAGCGGCGATAGCGCCAGAGGTAGACATGATGCCTCCAAAGACAAGGGTTACAACCAAGCGGAAGATCTTCATGCGGTAATCCTTTTGTATCTGTTGCAGAAACTATTTTGCGGAAACTTCTTCCAGCTCAAGATCCTCGAGAAGAGCACGAACTTCAAGCAGAATCTCATCCGGACGGAGCGCTTCAAGCGGATATCGCAGAACTCCCTGTGGTGTAAACTGCGCACCCCTCTTGGCATTTCGTGCGACAAGCTTCATCAGGCGGCCAGGATCGACGGCTGCTTTTTCTGTAAAGCGGATATGCAGTTGATCTTTCTTGCGATCGACCTGTGCGACTCCGATTCGTTCACACTCCAGACGCAAGCTGGCAGCTTCCAGCAGATAAACCACTGGGTCGGGAATAGGTCCATAGCGGTCTTCGAGTTCGGAACGGATGTCGTTGAGTGCCTCTTCGCTCTGTGCTCCGGCAATCTTCTTATAAATACGCAGACGTTGGTTCTCTTCCGGAATGTAGTTTTCGTCCACTCGCAAAGAGATGCCGAGATTGAGCTGGGTCGTAGGATGTTCCTCTTGCCCTTCGCCCTTGAGCTCGTGTACTGCCTGCTCGAGCATAGAGGTATACATTTCGAAACCAACAGCTTCGATATGTCCGCTCTGCTCTCCGCCTAGCATGTTTCCGGCTCCGCGCAATTCCAGATCGAGTGCGGCAATCTTGAATCCGGCTCCAAGGTCGGAGAATTCTTTCAGCGCGGCAAGACGGCGCCGTGCGATCTCCGTAAGCTCTTTCTCTTCAGGGATGAGCAAGTAAGCGTAGGCTCTGCGATTCGATCTTCCAACACGTCCGCGAAGCTGGTACAGCTCGGAAAGACCATGGCGATCAGCCCGATTGATGACGATGGTATTTGCCAGTGGAATGTCGAGACCGTTTTCGATGATGGTGGTTGAGACAAGCACATCATACTCATGCTTCATGAAAGCAAGCATGACCTTTTCCAGCTCCCCTTCGCTCATCTGTCCATGGCCAATGATTACGCGGGCTGTAGGAACCAGTTCTGTGATTCTGGAGGCAATCTCGTAAATGGTTTCGACGCGATTGTGGACAAAGTAAACCTGTCCTTCGCGTTCTAACTCCACTTCAATGGCAGAGCGAATCAGCTTGTCGTCGAATTTGGCTACGACAGTCTGAATGGCCATGCGATCTTTTGGCGGAGTCTCAATGACGCTCATGTCGCGCAGTCCTACGAGGGACATATGCAACGTACGCGGAATTGGCGTAGCCGACATGGCGAGTACGTCGATTTCACGGCGCATCTGCTTTAGCCGCTCTTTATGACGCACTCCGAAGCGTTGTTCCTCGTCGACAATAAGCAGGCCCAACTCGTGAAATTGAATATCCTTCGAAAGTAGGCGGTGGGTTCCGATGAGAATATCGACTTTCCCTGCTTCTACTCTCTCCAGAATCTGCTTCTGCTCCTTCGCTGTGCGGAAGCGGGAGATCATTTCAATCATGATCGGGAACTGAGCAAAGCGCTTTTTGAAGGTCTCGAAATGCTGAAAGCTTAGGACCGTGGTTGGGGTGAGGACTGCAACCTGCTTCCCGTCCTGAACCGCTTTGAAGGCCGCACGCATTGCTACTTCTGTTTTGCCGTAACCTACATCGCCGCAGAGCAGCCGATCCATCGGCATAGTGGATTCCATGTCCTGCTTGATATCGGTGATGGCGGTCAGTTGATCATCCGTCTCGTTGTAATCGAAGGAGTCCTCAAACTCACGCTGAAATTCGTTATCAGGAGAGAAGGCGTGGCCCTGGGCCGCTTTTCTCTGTGCATAGAGTTTAAGCAGCTCATCGGCCATGTCCTCCATGGCCTTACGAACGCGCGCTTTCGTCTTAGCCCACTGCTGAGAGCCAAGTTTATTCAGGACAGGAGCGGGTCCGGAATCGGTCGAACGATATTTCTGAATCAGGTCCAGGCGCGTAAGCGGTACGTAAAGGCGTGCCTGCTCCGCAAACTCCAGGATCATGAACTCAACTGAAAGTCCGTCCTGAACAATCTCTTTCAGCCCGATATAACGAGCAATGCCGTGCTCCACATGCACGACATAGTCTCCAATGGCGAGATCCCGGAAATCGGAGACGAAGGCGGCTGTCTTCGATTTCGATTTCTTGGGAAGAGGTCTGGCTGCAACGTCTACATCGTCGGAGAGATCATTGGCTCCAAAGAGAATTAAATCGGAGTCCGAAATGCTGACACCGCTTGATATTGGACAGCGGACAATGACTGGAGTCGCCAGATTCCCGGCAAGATGGCTGGACTCGTCGTACATATTCTCGCTGCCCGTGTGCTGTGTGCGGCTGCCCAGACGGTAAGCGAGTCCATATTCGCGAAGCAGAGTTGCCAGACGTTCAACTTCGCCTTGATTGGGTGCGGCTAGAAGAACATGCTGTTGCTGGCTGACGAGAGACTTGATCTGTTCGATAAATGCAGGGATTGAGCCGTGAAAGCGGAGCGTGGGCCGGGTGGAGAAAGCAATCTCGCCCAGGGTTGGGTCGTCTTCGAGGATATCGACCGCTCCCAATTGGTCCAGATCTAATCCGGGATGCGACTGAATGGTTGCCAGCAGAATCTCCGGACGCAGATAGATATCTTCCGGAGTGATCAGCGAGCCGATACCGGAGCGATCATGGCGCTGCTGAACCTTATTCCACCAGCGTTCGACCTGATTCTTCAGCATCGCGGGCTCTTCAACAAAGAGCATGCACTTCGAGAAGAGGTCCAGCAGTGTCTTATTTGCGCCTGCTACGGTTGCAAAAAACTCCCATCCGGGAAAAACGGTAACGCCGCCGGCGGCAATCGCCTGCTCAATCAGGTCGTTGTCTTCACCCTCCGAAGACAGGCGTTCTCCAGAAAGACGTGCCTGTACTGCTGCCAGCAGCCGTTCGTTGACCGGAGTTTCGGTCATTGGCAGGATCAGAGCCTCGTCAAGAGGCGTCAAAGAGCGTTGGGTATCGGGATCGAATTTGCGGATGGATTCAATCTCATCCCCGAAGAGATCGATACGAACCGGCCGGTCTGCTTCCGAGGAATAGATGTCGAGGATGCCACCACGGCGTGTGAACTGCCCCGGCATCTCAACCATGTCCATTTGTGTGTAGCCGACGCTGCTCAGGTGGGTCACAAGGGCTTCGAGGTCGATACTTTCGCCACGGCGTAGAACCCGAGCTAGCCCGGCATACCAGTCGCGGTCGAAGAAGCGTAGTGCAGCTGCTTCTACCGGCGCAATTACGATGGAGGCCTCTCCCGTTGCGATCTTCCAGAGCACGGAGGCGCGCTGTTCCTGAACATCCGGATGCGGCGAGAGGTTTTCAAAGGGAAGAACGTCGTGCGCCGGAAAGCGCAGCACCATTTCTTGTGCAATTGCTCCGGTTAGGTCGCAACCGGCACGCACGGCCAGATGCATGGCATCGGCGGCCTTGTTGTCCGCGACCAGAACCAGAACAGGTTGCTGTGCTGCTTTGGCAAGGAGTGGTATATAGAGGGCGCGCGCAGTGGCGGTCAGTCCGGACACACGTCGCCGTCCTCTGCCCAGGCTGAAGTGCCTTCGGACGCGCTCAAACGATTGAGAATGCTCTAGCCCCGCGACCAACTCGCGGACAAAAGGGAGAATCATCCAAAAAAGATTCTACGGCGTTTTCAGGATTTCTGTGCTTCTTCTGCCCTGAGATAACGAATTGTCCCTAATGTTGCTGATGCGGCAAGCTCAATGCCTTCAGGTACTCGTAATAAAAATCGAGTCCCTTGTAGTAGGAGTCGATTGGTATTCGCTCGTCTTTCCCGTGAGCCCGAACATCACCCCGTTCCAGGGCAATGCCGGAGATACCATAGCTGGGCATTCCGGCAGCAGCTGTATAGATGCTGTCAGAGGCGCCATTTTCCATCGTCGGAATAACCGGGACTCCTGGCCACAGCGTCCCGGCAATGCGCGTCAGCGGTTCAAATACTTCAGGTAGAGGTGGTGGTGGCACGATAGCCTTCCGGTCCGGTGCTGTGTCACTTACAAATCCTGCATCGCTGACATACTTCACCGTCAGCTTCGGGTCGGCAAAGAGCTGAATCAGTTGCTGGCGTATCTCTTCCGGGGAATGTCCGGGAATGATGCGGCAGTTTACGTTCGCCTGAGCTGTTTGGGGGAGCGCGTTATTAGCATGGCCTCCGCTCAACCGAGTGGCAACACAGGTGGTGTGCAAAGTCGAGTTGAAGGAGGGAACCACCGAAAGACGCGTTACTGCCGCTTGATCCGGTGGATTGGACAAGATCGCCTTCATATCGGTTGCAGTTTGCCCTGTTTCCTGGGCACTCAGACGCTCGAAGTAGGTGCGGGTAACGGGGTTCAACTCGAAAGGAAACTTGTAGTGGGCTAGTTTTTCGAGTGCAGAGGTGAGTTCGTAAATAGCATTGTCCGGACGCGGTAGAGAACTGTGTCCTCCAGGATTTGTTGCTGTGATCTGGTAATCGGCATAGACCTTTTCTGTTGCTTCTACCATTACGGCGATGGTCTTTCCGTCTTGAACGTCAACGCCTCCGGAATCGGGATTGAGAACAAATTCGGCATCGACCAGATCCCGATGATTTTTGAGTAGCCATGCTACTCCATTGGATTTACCGCCTTCTTCATCGGCGGTTAGTGCCAGAATCAAATCCCGCTCAGGTCTGAACCCCTCTCTATGAAGACGTATAAAATCGGCCACCATAATTGCGTCTGCATCCTTCATGTCCTGAGTCCCGCGGCCGTAGTAATAACCATCCTTCTCGACGAATTGGAATGGATCTGTGCTCCAGTCCTTGCGCAGTGCCTCCACTACATCCAGGTGGCAGATGATGAGGATTGGTTTTTTCTGCCCTGTACCTCGATAGCGGACCACAAGGTTCTTCTTCTTGTCATTAGGGCCCAGAACCTGCACGTCAGCTGATGCAAAGCCTGCATCCAGGAACCGCTTAGCCATTGCTTCAGAGGCTGCAGTGACACTGCCTACAGAGTCGGTAGTGTTGATCTCGATCAACTGCCGGAAGATGTCTCGGGCCAGTTGGCGATCGGTTGAGCTACCGGGTTGTGCAGGAGATAGCGGAGATAGCACCAGCAGGCTGACTCCCAATATAGAAGCGCAGATACTGCGTGAGATAAGTTGCATGGGGCTCCTGTAAGGACTGCTCGATATTGAGTTCGATTGTACTGAACAGATTATCTGTCTCAAGAAGCCTCTTGGTAGCGATTGGAACACTTTTGGTCCTGGGGCGCATCTATCGAATGGGACGAGATATACCGGCTCCGATCGAATGAGACCAAAGAAACTTCTGTTGCTGTGCACATTTTTTATTGGCGTGTCGTTTTGTATTCCTTCTCTAACTGAGGCGCAATCGCAGAAATCTGACGATAAGAACAATACGTCTGATCGAAGAAGCGATATGCAGCAGGAGCAGAAGTCCAATACCTCTCAGAAGGAATTGATCGAGCAGCAATCGGATTCAGAGGCTGAAGAGAAGACTCCTGCAGATCCTCTGTTTCCGAACGATCCCTTGAGCTTCTTCCGTCCGATGAATGGAGCTCTGAGGCATCTGCAAGATTCGGACAGGATCAAGATAGGTGCTTACTATACTTTTCTCTCGCAGTATGCCACTGCAGCACCCGATACTCCACGGCATACCCAATACAGCGGGCGTCTGGATCTCAATCTCAATTGGACTGCCTATAGAGGGGAAAGCAGCTCCGGGTCGCTGAATATTCTGCTCCGCTCTGGCTCGAATATCGGTCAGAGTCAGCAATACAACTTAAGCGACCGTCTGGGCTCTTTGCTAATCACCAATTGTCTTCAGGGGAGCGGTGAGCAAAGGCCCATAACAGTGAACCTCTTTTACTGGAAGCAGGAATTCCTGGCGCGGCGGTTGGTTTTCTCGGTCGGCAAGATTCACCCTAATTCATATATTGGTCTCAGCCCGGTAAATGACGATGAGTCCAAACAGTTCTTGGGCGGTCCTTACGATGGCAACATCTCAAATCCCTTTTCCGGAGCCTGGACGCCAGGAGCTGCAGCAGAGTTTCAGGTATCGAGACACTTCTTCCTTCACTCTGTAGTTGCGGATACGCAAGGGACGGCGCAATCCAATCTCAAGACTCTACTGGATCGTAAGTTCTACGAAGCCCTTGAGATCGGCTGGAGAAAGGGTGTTCTGGGAAAACAGGTTCAGATTTATCGTGCCGCTATCTGGCGAGATGACACAAAGACACTCGGTAGCGGGCACGGCGGCGGCATCGGTTTCGATCACGAGTTCAAGAATGGCTGGACTCCCTTTGGGCGCTTTGCTTTCGGTACCAGGACAGGGATGACGATTAAGCAGACTCTCGGGATCGGTTTGACCCAGACCCGGCCGTTTGGCCGCCGGGGAGACATGTTCGGAGCCGGAGTAACCTTCTCCCGTCCGGGTGGAAAACCCTACAAACGTCATGAAAATCTGTACGAGGCTTTTTATCGGATTCGTATGACCCAAAGCGTGGAGTTTGGTCCGGATATCGAGGTTTTGGTGCATCCTTCCGACCAGCCGAAAGTAGGGAGTACGATTCTGCTGGGCACAAGAATGAGAATTTTGTTCTGAAAGGTTGTTAGAATCGTAGCCACGTATGGCTGCGACAGCGAGTGTTTCACCTGAAGTTCTGGCAAAGTATGAGCCGGTAATCGGCCTGGAAGTGCACGTTCAACTGCTGACGGAGACGAAAGCCTTTTGCAGCTGCTCTCCAAAGTTTGGTGACGAGCCAAATACCAATATCTGCCCGGTGTGTTTAGGCTTGCCCGGAGCCCTTCCGGTATTGAACCGGAAGGCAGTGGAGTTTGCGACTCTTGCGGCTCTTGCCTTGAACTGCCAGGTGCGTGAGCGCTCCATCTTTGCGCGTAAAAATTACTTCTATCCTGACCTGCCCAAGGGCTACCAGATCTCGCAGTATGACAAGCCGATTGCAGAGTTTGGCTGGATCGATGTGCCGGATGCCGAAGGTAAGACGAAGCGAATTGGAATTACCCGTCTGCACATGGAAGAGGACGCGGGAAAGAGCATCCATGACGGTTTTGCCGATTCCGTAAGCAAAACCTATCTGGACCTGAATCGCTGCGGTACGCCTCTGGCGGAGATCGTTTCGGAGCCGGATATCCGTACCCCGGATGAGGCCTATGAGTATCTGACCCGGCTAAAAGAGATTCTGCTCTATACCGGGGTAAGCGATTGCAACATGGAAGAGGGCTCATTGCGCTGCGATGCCAACGTCAGCGTTCGTCCTCGTGGGCAGGAGAAGTTCGGCACAAAGGCTGAAGTAAAGAATGTCAACAGCTTCCGCTTTATCCGTGCCGCCTTGCAGTATGAGATTGAGCGGCAAGTCGAGCTGATCGAATCGGGTGGGCGTGTCACCCAGGAGACCCGTCTTTGGAATGCCAGCGAAGGCCGTACCTATGCCATGCGCTCCAAAGAGAAGGCTCACGATTATCGGTATTTCCCGGAACCGGATCTTCCACCGCTCATCGTTAGCGACGCCTGGAAGGCAGAGATCGCCAAGCGTTTGCCTGAGCTTCCAGAAGCCCGTCGGGCAAGAATGATTGCCGAGTACGAGCTGGCGGAACAGGACGCGCAGACGCTTACCGCTACTCGTGAATTTGCCGACCGTTTTGAGGCTGCCGCCCGTCAGGCAAAGAATCCGAAGCGTGTTGCCAATCTGGTATTGAGCGAACTGACAGGACGCCTGAAGGCGATTGGCCTTGAACTCGATCAGTCTCCGATTTCCATGCAGGGCATCGTATTGGCCGCCGATTTGGTTGAGAAGGGCGACCTCTCCAGCAAGCAGATTAAGCAGCTCTTCGATTCCTGCTTCGAGAAGAAGGAAGACTTCCCTGTTGTTTACGAACGGGAGAAGCCGCAGCAGATTACCGATCCAGCTGTTCTGGAGAAGCTCATCGACGAAGTGATTGCAGCCAATCCTAAGCAGGTTGAACAGTATCGTGGCGGTAAAAAGACCGTGGCCGGATTCTTCGTCGGTCAGGTTATGAGGGCTTCCAAAGGACAGGCAAATCCTGCTTTGCTCAATGAGTTGGTAACGAAAAAGCTGGATAGCTAATAAATTCCTAAAGTTAACAACAGAGGGCAGCCTGTAAAGGGCTGCCCTTTTGTTGTTGCGGCATCCACATCTACCGGCACAAGCCGATTTCCCGGCTCCGCCTTTAATGCGATAAAAATGTAGGGATACCCAGGAAGAGGCAACCTCCATCTAAGGGTTCACAGCGCAATTGCAGTTGTGGAGGCGAAAGGTGAAGACAGCCGTATTGCTCGACATGGATGGGACCCTCTTAGATACGAATCATTTGCATGCCAAAGCATGGCAGCGTGCCCTAGCGCACTTCGGAATCCTAGTGGACTACAGCGCGATCCTGCATCAGATTGGGAAAGGTGGCGACCAGTTGATCCCCGTATTTGTTCCGGCTGCCGATCGGGAGCGTATTCAGGAGCCAATGGAGCGCTGGCGGCATGAGGTTTTCAAGCGAGACTATTTCCCTCATGTGAAGCCGTTTCCGAAGACCAGAGAACTGGTTGAGCGGATTTATGAAGAGGGCCTACGAATTGCGATTGCTTCTTCGGCCAGCAGTGACGAGCTGGAGTTTTACAAAGAAGTGGCGCAAATAGAGGATCTCATCGAGGAATCAACCAGCAGTGAAGATGTCGAAAAATCTAAACCACATCCGGATATTTTCGCGGCAGCACTCGACCGCTTAGGGATTTCGGGAGAACAAGCAATCGCCGTAGGAGATACACCTTACGATGCCGAAGCTGCCGGGAAATTGGGGATTGTCTCGATTGGCCTGACCTGCGGTGGATGGAGCGAGGCCAAATTGATTGAATCTGGTTTCATCGAAGTCTACAAAGATCCGGAAGAATTGCTTTCCAGGTTCAATCAGTCCTTGTTTGGACTGGCGCGGGCAGCATAGAGAGGGGCCGCTCTAGATCTATACGGGAAATGTTCTTAGGGTGGCCATTCTTTTGCTGGAATGGCCACTCTTTACCACGAATGCTCTTTCAGGAGCTCTTGCTATCTACTTGGGGCGGCGGGTCGGCAGGGCTATTTTTTCTTTTTGAACGCCCGATGTCCTATGTCCCGGCGGTAGTACATTCCATTGAAGTTGATCCTCTTCAGTGCGTCGTAGGCGAGTCCCAGAGCATTTTCGAGAGATTCTCCAGATGCGGTGACCCCCAGAACGCGTCCACCACTTGTCAGGATGTCGCCGTTGTCCATGAGCGAGGTTCCCGAGTGGAAGATTTGAACTCCAGGAATGCTGGCTGCTTCGGCAAGGCCGTCGATTTTATACCCGGTCTGATAATCGCCTGGATAGCCTTCCGAACTGGCTACCACGCAAGCTGCGGCTCCGGGCTTCCAGCGGAATTCTGTTTCACTGAGACGTCCTTCAACAGTCGCTACCAGAGTCTCCAGTAGATCGTTTTCCATGCGTACCAGGATGGATTGTGTTTCCGGGTCACCGAAACGAGCGTTAAATTCCAGCACCATTGGTCCCCGTGCCGTCATCATCAGACCGCAGTAGAGAACGCCAGTAAACGGCATATCTTCTGCTGCCATGCCATTTACCGTGGGCTGAGCGATGTGGCTCAGAATCCAATCCTGCATCTCAGGTGCCAGGATGTGGTCGGTAGAGTAGGTTCCCATGCCTCCGGTGTTCGGGCCGGTATCTCCCTCGCCGATGCGTTTGTGATCTTGTGCCGGGACGAGAGGAGAAACATGTTTCCCATCTGTAATCGCCAGGAATGAAACCTCTTCGCCTTCCAGGAACTCTTCTACGACGACCGTGTGCTCTGGCGTGCCCAACAGCTTGCCGGAGAAGAGAGAAGCTGCTGTTTCCTCTGCCTCATGGCGGGTATTGCAAATGATCACGCCTTTGCCTGCAGCCAAGCCATCGGCTTTGATCACGATTGGAGTGTGGAAGAGCTCGATGGTTTGGTGGAGTTCGCTGGGGTTCGTGCAGACGGCATAATTGGCCGTCGGAATCTTATGACGCTGGAGGAAGCGCTTGGCAAAGGCTTTGCTGGTTTCCAGCATTGCAGCCTTTTGCGTCGGGCCAAAAACCGCAAGACTGCGTTGCCGAAGCTCATCGACAAGTCCGAGTGAGAGTGGAAGCTCCGGGCCCACGACTGTGAGATCGGGCTTTTCTTCACTGACAACGCGCAGAAGGTCACTGAGGTCCTTTACATTGGCGGGAACACAGCGGGCGACCGATGCAATACCGCCATTTCCAGGAGCGCAGACGACCTCGCCGACGCGACTCGATTGCGCGATGGCCCAAGCCAAGGCATGTTCGCGTCCACCAGATCCGATTACCAGAACTTTCATATTGTTTGTACCGCTCCTTCACCAAGCAAGTAGTCAAAGGGTTATCTTCAGCAAAGCGAAGAGGTAAAGTCAAACCACCCTGCACGTTGGTGCCATTTCTTCTCATCTCACATGGTGTTGAAGAGATGAAATACAACTTTTCGTCCCATCGTTGCGGGAAATGCTCTGTGCGGCGAAGAGGTAACTGGCTTCTATACTGAGAAGTTGCGGTTCGTCCTCTCCTCATCAAACCTATGGAGATCGAAACAAAATCAGAGGTGCATATCAGGCAGCGATTAAGAATGCCGCGATTGCGCACGACTGAACTCTGGTATTACTTCGGACCTGCTTTTGTTGCCAGTATTGCCTACGTCGATCCGGGAAACTTTGGTGCCAACTTCGATGGCGGAACCCGGTTTGGATACCAGCTCTTATGGGTCCTTCTCTGGTCGAATGCTATGGCCATCCTGGTTCAATACCTCTCGGCCAAATTAGGAATTGCAACAGCTCGCACGCTGCCCCAGAACTGTAGAGAACACTTTTCTCGTCCCACAACCGTAGCCTTGTGGGTTGCAGCGGAGGTCTCTGCTCTGGCAACAGATCTCGCGGAGTTTCTTGGTGCCGCGATGGGATTCTACCTTCTGGTCGGGCCCTGGCTATTGCGTCATGGATTGGGAAAGCCGGAGATTCTGCTGGTCTCCGCGTTAGTTTCTGCTGTTCTGGTCTTCGCCATCCTGGCTCTGGAGCTTTGGGGCTTCCGCAGTCTGGAAGTGGCCATCATGATCTTCGTGTTTATCATTGGGGCCTGTTACAGCATTGAAATGTTTCTGATCCATCCGCATTGGAACCAGGTCGCCTATCACGTGTTCGTACCGATGATCGACCGGCGAAGTGTCTATGCGGCGGTTTCGATGCTGGGCGCAACGGTGATGCCTCATGTCGTTTATCTGCACTCTGCTTTGGTGCAACCACGAGTACAGATGGACAGTTTTGCCCCTGCACAGACGCGATATCTCAGACAGCGGCGTCATCTGCGCTTTGAACTGATCGACATTATTGCCGCCATGAATGGCGCCTGGCTGGTGAATTCGGCGATGGTGGTTGTCGCAGCCTCTGCTTTTGCCGGTTCCGTTACCGGTGGAATGTCGATTGAGCAGGCGCATCAGACTCTCGGACCTCTTTTAGGACCCACTTCCGCGCTGGTTTTTGCGATTGCGCTTCTTTGCTCCGGTTTGTCGTCGTCTACAGTAGGCACCATGGCTGGCCAGGTAATCATCGACGGCTTCCTGAACGTGAAGTTCAGCATCTTTCTGAGACGGTTATTGACGCTCGCCCCAGCAATCCTGGTGATTGGGATAGGCCTCGATCCTCTTGAAATCTTGATTCTTTCCCAGGTTGTACTTAGCTTTACCTTACCGTTCGCTCTTATTCCTCTGCTGGTCCTCACCGGACGGGAGTCTGTGATGGGCAAATTCGTGAATACACGCCTGACTTCTTGCCTGGGATGGGCCTCGGTTACTCTGATCATTGCTCTTAATGCCTTTTTGTTGTGGCAGACTCTGGTGGGGTAATGAAGTCGGGGAATCCTTCTGAAATATCGAGTGAAAGGAAATTGTCCTTGCAAAAATTGGGAAGGAGGCAGACCTTCGGCCTTCTTCTTCTTGCTGGGACGATTGTGCTTTTCACGATTGCACGAGCAGGGCTAGACCGCATCTTTCCCCCGGGATGGTGGCGGATATGGTGATGGATCCCTTGTTGGTTATTCTTCTTGGGCCTACGGCTAGTGGAAAAACTGCGCTTTCTCTTTCGCTTGCAGAGCGTTTTTCAGGCGAGATTGTCAATTGTGATTCCGTAGCGGTCTACCGCGAGATGGAAATTGGTACGGCTAAGCCCAATCTGGAAGAACGAGCCCGTGTTCCTCACCACTTGCTCGATGTTGTAACTCCTGCTGAGGCATATACCGCTGGAGATTACAGCCGACAGGCTCGCGAAGCCATTCGGGAAATTACCTTCCGGAGAAAGCTGCCGATTGTTACGGGCGGAACGGGTCTCTACCTTCGGGCTTTGCTGGAGGGTCTCTTTGAAGGTCCCCAAAGGGATGAGGAACTGCGTGAACGGCTACGCCGAAGTGAGGACCGGCACACTCCTGGCTGGCTTCACCGCATTTTGCGACGGCTTGACGCCCAATCGGCAGAGCGTATCCATCCAAACGATCTTCCAAAGCTCATTCGGGCGATTGAGGTTTGTCTGTCAACCAGGAAGCCCATGTCGGAGGCTTTACTCTCAGGCCGTGATCCGCTCACGGGATATCGGATTATGCGGATTGGGCTGAATCCGGAACGCCAGAAGCTATACCAACGCATCGACAGCCGTGCCGCAGAGATGTTTTCGCGAGGGCTGATAGAGGAGACCGCCGGCCTTCTGTCCCATTATGGCGAGAATTGCCGGATTCTCGATTCGCTCGGTTATAAGCAGGCAAAGATGATCCTTTCCGGCGAGTTGTCCCGGGAAGACGCAATTACTGCCGCACAGCAGGGCCATCGAAATTATGCAAAGCGGCAGCTCACCTGGTTTCGGCGCGAGCCTGAGGTTCAGTGGATCGATGATTTCGGAGATAGTGCCGAGACAATAAGCTATGCGACGCAGCTAGTGTGCGAATCTCTTGCTTGTTGAGGCGTTTGGGTCGGAAAGGGAGAATTTCAGGGAAGAAGAGAATCGGGCTGGATTGGATTTTTCCCATGCAGCTTTCGACTGGAACTGCATGGGAAAAATTGCCGAAAGAAATCTATTTAACGACCAGAGCAATCGGAATGGTATGGGTTGTCTCTTTGATGCCATTGTCGGAACTGGTCGTGAGCTTCAACGAGTAGCTTCCTGCCGGAGTTCCCGTATTCGTGGGTGGTCCGTGATGGAAGTAGTTGTAGCGGGCTGCACAGGACGAGAGTCCCAGAGTCAGGGTCACTAATAAAGCCATGAACAGGGTCTGGCTTGCAAAGCGCCACCTCTTATATAGGCCACCCAGTCCGACAAGGGCCAGAATTCCAGGTGCTGCCAGGGCATAGTAGAGTCCCGAGGAGTGTTGCGGGACCAATTGTGCTCCGGAGAGTGATGTCGTCTGTATGGTCAGAGTGGTCGATGTGGCCAGGACCCCATTATTATCAGGATCGGCGACAGCATCTGCGGCCGACACCGTTGTTGGGGTGAAGGTGCAGGTTGCGCCTAGCGGCAGGCCTGAACAGGAAAAACTGGCATACTGGCTGAACCCGTTTTCAGGCATAAGCTTCACCGTCGTGGCAATATTCTGGCCAGCTGTCACGACCAAGTTCGTCTGCTGAACTCTAAAGGTGTAATCCGAGAGGCCTGCAGTAATCGATTCCGCTGAGCTAGCGGAAGAGGTAGAAGCAGAGTGAGTACTATCTCCGTTATAGACGGCGGAGAACTGATATTTTCCCGCAGGTATTGCGTCAATCACCAATTCGACGAGTCCGCTGGTATCCAAAGCAGCGGAGCCATAAAGCTTTGTTCCGTCTGTGATGGTGACAGTTCCTGTCGGCACTGTGCTTTGACCCTTCACGGTTACACCGAAGGTGAAGCTCGTACGGCTATTCAGCTGCTGGGTGGAAACGGACAGCGAAGTCGTTGTTGTCTCCGAAGTCGCGGCCTGCGCGGAAGTCTGCGCCAAGACGGTGAAGAAAAACGCGAGAACTACGGCCTGAAAAACGAAAAAACGAAACTTGCTGCCTGGCTGGAAACTCTGCACGCTCTAGCTACCTCTACTCAAAAAGGCACAATGGTCAGACGCATGGCGGACCATCCTGTCACCTCATTGTATCTGGCCAGAGGCAGAAGCGCCGCAAGGTCATGGTGTTTTCCCCGTTCAGAGCCAAAATCGCCGGTTATCTTTGGGGCTCCTCCCCTGAAAAGCACCGGGTTTTGGACATCAGGGTCGAAGGGATAAAGGGGCATTCAGCTGGAAGGAGAGGAGCGAATCCGGCGGATAATCGATATCTTTGGTCCCGATAAGAGAGGCCGTTATAGCCCCGGATCGTGTTCCGGTCAGCGAACCGAAGATTTTGACCGAATCGTTGTCTTCAGCCCCGCCTAGAAGCTTCCCAATGCTGTTTTCATCGTCTTCCTGGCCAGTTGAGCGATGTTGGGTGCTGACGGAGGAGTCTGTAGTGCGGAATTGAAAGTGTTGCTCGCCAATATTTAGCCCGCTGAGCGTGAGTTTGAGAACGGATGCCCCTTTGGATAGAACCTTCCTGCGGGTATGCAGCACAACTCCCGCGATGGAAGCGCCAGCCGGGATTGTCGTTTTCCCTTGCGTCGGGAGGGGGGAGACTACCCGCCCGGTAAAAAGATCACCGGTACGGGAGGTTAAGACACCAATTCGCTGATTGAGGCGAATTGCCAGTATGGTTCCTGCCGGGACAGTGAGCGCGGGTTTGGCCGGTTGTTCTTGTTTTGCTGCATCGGAGGGCTGCGGTTGGCTGCCGGTTGGCGCTCCAGGCAGGGCGATTGGCAGTCCGTTGGTTGCTGTACTGCTTCCCTCGTCCGAGGCAGCGGAAGGCTGTCCTGTCGTAGACTGCGCCGGTTGCGAGACCGGTCCCCCTTTGTCTCCTGATGCCTGGCTGTCGCTCGCTTTTTCGTGGCCTTTCTGTTGAGAATCCTGCTGTTGTGAGTCGGTGCTCTGGTTCGCTGAATTTTTTCGACACGCGGTGGGGCCGAATGTCCACAGGCTCAAAATGATCAATAACAAATAGAAAGTACGCGGGGAAATAAAATCGAAATTCATGTATCCAGTTGTCGCGGGCTGGTAAAGTCGGATCCTGGGAAAAAGCTGGGCAGTTGTTCGCAATTTTCTGCTACAGCGGCACAGGTTTTGCTCAAGCCTTTGCACAAAGGGCTCCGCGGGGCGAGGTCACAGGTTGGATGCCAGGATTAGCCTGTTATGCTGCTTCCCGTAATATGGGGACACTTGAATTTCGGGGAGTCGGATTCCTTTCTGGTCACGAACTTTCAAGGCATCTACATCCGATACAGTCAGGAGCAGATGCGGCAATTCCTCATGGCGGGATAATTTCGCCTATCTATGTACGAAGCACAGCTGAGTGAAGTAGCGTATCAGTGCCTTTGGAGGTATAAGCACTCATGTCCGTTGCACTATCCAGTCGCCCCCAACTGAAACATCTGACGGCCCAACTCGATGAGCTGAAACAGAAAGGCACATATTTTCGACTGCGCATTCTTGAGGATGAGCAGGCTCCGGTTTGCACTTACGACGGCAAACGAGTGATTAATCTCGCCTCCAACAATTACTTGGGGCTTACAAATCACCCTAAGCTTCGCGAAGCTGCCATTGAGGCAATTCGGAAGTACGGCGTAGGCTCTGGTGCGGTACGAACCATCGCTGGAACCATGAGCATACACATGGAACTGGAGGAGAAGATTGCCCGCTTCAAGAATGTCGAAGCATGCGTGGTCTTTCAAAGTGGGTTTACCGCGAATGCCGGTACAGTTTCTTCCATTCTGGGGCGCGAGGATTTCATCCTCTCCGATGAGTTGAATCACGCCAGCATCATTGATGGTGCACGGCTTTCCAGAGCCAAGATTAAGGTCTTTCGACACAAAGATGTCGATCATTGCGAGGAGCTTCTGAAGGAAGTTCAGAGCGAGCCGGGGCGCAAGCTCATCATCACCGATGGCGTCTTCTCGATGGATGGAGATATCGGTCCGGTGGATAAATTGGCCGATCTAGCCGAGAAGTATGGAGCCATCATGATGGTCGATGATGCTCACGCTTCCGGCGTCCTGGGGCGGAATGGACGAGGAAGTGTAGACCACTTCCATTGTCATGGCCGGGTAGACGTGCAGGTAGGCACTCTGTCGAAGGCTATCGGTGCGCTGGGTGGCTATGTCTGTGGATCGCGGGACCTGATCGATTATCTTTATCACCGAGCGCGGCCATTTCTCTTTTCAACTTCTCATCCGCCATCGGTTGCGGCTACCTGTATCGCAGCCTTCGATTTGTTGGAGCACGAGCCTGAGCGGATTGAACGGCTCTGGGAAAATACCCGGTACTTCAAGAATCAGCTGGGGCAGTTGGGTTTTGATATTGGCGGAGTGACAACTCCTGCAAGCGAGACGCCGATTACTCCGATTATCGTCGGCGATGGCGGTGCCACAATGTCCTTCTCAAGAGCACTCTTCGAGGAGGGCCTGATGGCCACCGGAATCGCGTTTCCGACAGTGCCTGAAGGCAAAGCGCGCATTCGTACCATCATGACCAGCGAGCATACGCGCGAGCAGCTTGATCAGGCATTGGAGATATTGCATCGCGTGGCTCGCAGGCTCAACATTCTTTCCAAATGAAAGGGCTACGCCTTCTCCTCGTATCCATGGCAGCCTGCCTTTTGCTGGCTGCCTGGATTACACCATGCCTCGCAACGCATGGAATGGCGTTAACCTCCGCCGTCCTGCAATCTTTCTTTCATGCGGTCTGTCACCAAAGACCGGAGAGAAGCTTCTGGCTGTATGGTCAGCCTTGGGCGGTGTGTACACGCTGTTTGGGTGTCTATACGGGGCTTCTTGCGGGTGCACTCTTGCCTATCGACAGTGCGATTGCAAAGAAGATCTTTCTCTCGGTGTTACTTCTGAATGTAGTAGATGTACTTGCGGAGAGAGCAGGATTTCATGGCAGCATGCCATGGTTGCGGCTGGCTTTGGGTGCAGGATTGGGCGCGGCGGCGAGTGCTTTGCTCGTCAGCCGCGCCTGGAAGTATCAGCCTCGATAGACGATGTTGCCTTCGCTAATTGTGAAGTGAATCTTTCCCGGCAACTTCCATCCATTGAAAGGTGTGTTCTTCGACTTCGATTTGGATTCGGTTACGTTGAAGCTCCACTGTTCACCCGGCTTGAACAAGACCACATCGGCAAATGCGCCTACGGCGAGTGTGCCACGGCCTTTAAGTGCCAATACGTTTGCCGGTTGGGTGCTAAGCAAACGAATTACACGGCTCAGAGAGAGCTTGCGTTCCTGATGTAGCACCTTGAGCGCTAATCCCAGAGCTGTTTCCAGTCCTGTGATGCCATTCGGTGCTCGCTCAAACTCTTGTTCTTTTTCATGGGTGGCATGGGGCGCGTGGTCAGTAGCCACACAATCGACAGTTCCATCGGCAATTCCGGCCAGCATAGCGTCCCTGTCAGCCTCAGAACGCAAGGGCGGATTCATTTTGGCGTTGGTGTCGTATTCGCCGACCGCATCTTCTGTGAGCGAAAAATGGTGGGGAGCTACTTCGCATGTAACACGCAACCCATTACGCTTGGCACGACGTACAGCTTCCAGCGCTGCAGCGGTCGAAAGATGAGCGACGTGCAGGTGAACACGGCTGTCCTTAAGTTCTGCAACCATGCGGATATCACGTTCGACAATCTGCGATTCTGCCTCTGTAGGCATTCCGCGCAGACCTAAACGGAACGCAACCGTCCCTGCATTCATCGAAGCATTCGCTGTTATACGGGTGTCTTCCGCATGTTGGATGATCGGCAATCCCGCCCGGGCCGCAGCTGCTAATGCTTCCCGCATGACACTGTCCTTCAGGATCGGCTTCCCGTCGTCAGTGACGGCAACAGCTCCGGCAGCCTTCAATGCTCCGTATTCGGAGAGGGCTTCTCCCATGCTTCCGCGAGTCGCTGCAGCGATCGGAAACACCCGGATAGTGGCACCGCGTTCCGGGCTCAACATCCAACGGGTTGTTTCGACGGAATCGTTGACCGGAGTCGTATTGGGCATTGCGCAGATGCTGGTAAAGCCACCTGCAGCAGCAGCAGTTGTTCCTGTTGCAATCGTCTCCTTATAGGCCTGACCCGGTTCACGCAGATGGACGTGGATATCTACCAAGCCCGGCGCAACGACTAAACCGGTTGCATCGAGAACCTCGACCTCTTCGCCTTTTGCAGCCTTTACTTTGCCGGGAGCGCCAACTTCGGCAACACGCCCGCCGCGCAGCAAAAGATCGTGGGGCGCGTCAACTGAAGTTGCGGGATCGATCATATGCCCGCCGCGAATCAGTATCGTACTCATTGCTGATTTCCTTTCCGGCTATTGAGAGCACGTTCGACCAAAGCCATACGAATGGCCACCCCATGGCGAACCTGTTCCGTAATTGCGGACTGAGATCCATCCGCAACCTCCGAGGTTAATTCCAAGCCGCGAATGATCGGGCCGGGGTGGAGGATGAGGGCCTGTGGAGCATGTTTCTCCAGACGCTCGCTGTCCAGCTGATAGTCGGCTTTGTAATCTTCGAGATTAAGAGAGAGGCCTGCCAGCCGCTCTGCCTGAATACGCAGCATCATGACGATCTGCGATTGATCCAGCGCGCGATTGAAATTCCGTTCGATCTCGACATTCGGACCGCACTTTGCAGCGATTTCGGGTAGCAACTGCGGTGGGCCGCAGAGGAGGACGCGTGCTCCCAGTTTGGGAAGCAATTGCATGTTCGAACGCGCAACCCGGCTGTGGAAGATGTCTCCGACGATGGAGACGGTGACTCCCTTCAGAATATCGCCGGAAATTTTCTCCGGGATCTGATTGCCTGTGCGATGCATCAGGATCGTTCGCAGATCGAGCAGCGCTTGCGAGGGGTGCTGGTGCATCCCGTCCCCGGCATTCAGGACCGGAAGTTGGGTAACGCGCTCCAGCAGATACGGGGCACCTGAGGACAGGTGGCGCAGGATAATGCACTCTGCTCCAAGGGCCTTCAGCGTGAGTCCTGTATCTTTCAGCGACTCACCCTTCTCGATACTGGAGGAAAGAGAACTAATCAGGGTGGTGTCCGCTCCGAGACCCTTTGCCGCAAGCTCGAATGAGGTGCGGGTACGGGTGCTGGATTCGTAGAACAGCAACGCAATGCGGCGTTTTGCGAGGCGCTTGGCTCTCTTGAGCGGATCCTCATCTTCGAGGACCGTGGCCATGTGGAGAATGCTGCTCAGATCCTCCAACGAGAGATCTTCAACGGAAAGTACGGACCCCGCTTGTCTTGAAACGGTCACGGGGAGCTCGGGCGTAACTGTAGAACGAGATTCGGTCTGGCTGGCTGGCATGGGCACACATCCGCGAAGCGGAAATTCCCGTTTCCCCACCGGTGCGTTCCAAAGACACACGAATGTGGTCGGGTCTCTCCTGGAAGCCGGACTACACTCGGTTTGGACAGGCCACAGCGGCAGGAAAACGGTCTAGCTCCGTGGCCTCTGGTTCAGGATCGTTACCGATCAATTGTTCTGCACGATGGCATTTCGGACGGGATCTCCCTTCCGAACTAATCCACGCGTTCGACGACCAAAACTTGCTCGTCATTATCAATTTCGCGGAACTTAACCTCAATAATTTCTTTATCTGAGGTCTGAACGTTTCTTCCTACGAAGCTGGCTTCGATCGGAAGTTCACGATGTCCGCGGTCGATGAGCACCAGGAGTTGTACTCGCTGGGGACGTCCGTGGTCAAATAATGCATCCATGGCGGCACGAACAGTCCGGCCGGTATAGAGCACGTCATCGCACAGAATGATGTTGCGGCCTGTGACGTCAAAGCCTATGGCGCCTGGAACAACGACCGGGCGAACGTCGCGGGTTGTAAGGTCGTCGCGATAGAAGTTGATATCCAGCGTACCGGTCTCGATGGGGCGCTTTTCGATGCCGCTGATGATTTTCCCCAGGCGTTCGGCCAAGGGGATGCCACGGCGCTTGATCCCTACGAGTCCGAGATTCTGCGCACCATTGTTCTTTTCGAGAATCTCGTGGGCAAGGCGAACCAGGGTCCGCTCGATCTCGGAGGCGGACATGATACGTCCCTTTTCACGCAGCACGGGTTTGGAAATAAAGGCTTGCTCTGTCATAAGGCTCTCTGGCGGGATGATACGAGGCTTCTGGCGCTCGGGCAAGTTAGAAGCACGGAAACGTTCAGGAGCCGTATTGGGAACGACGGGTTAACAAGCGGGCCCCCAGGGCTCCTCCCAATGTGGAAAAAACAATAATTCCTGCTGAAAGCGCGGCAGTTGAACCCAGGATCCAGGCTGCGCGTCCCTCCGGAGTGGCAAGGAAACGAAGAAGAATCTGCGTTTGCTCCTGCGATTCCGGATTGGATTGCGCCATCTTGGTCAATTGTTCCAATAAGGCCCGGAATATGGAATCTACAGCCTCTCCGTGGTGGAGAACAAAGCGTTCCACAGTTAGGTATGCCGCTGTGAAAATTGTGGTTGCCAGAGCCGCCAGAATTCCTGCGACAAGGCCGATGCGGGCTCCTGTTTGCGCCGCAAGAACCGTAACCGCCGTCCGGCGCCGGTACAGCGCCACTGCGGCAATCGCGCCACCGACAATCCAGAGGCAGCAGCCAAAAGAAGCCAATGGCATAAGGTTTGAACTCATGATGCCCATGGGCACTGCTACGGTAATTGCCGCCTGAAGGGCTTGTTTCCAGCGAATGCTGTTCGGCGTGTGTACTCCGTAGCCTTGGCGAAGTCCTGCAGCATAGGTGGCAGTATCTTCGTTTGGTTCAAAGCGTAGTTGTGGTGCTCCACAGACGGGGCAAAAAGTACTTTCTTCGCTCGTCAGGGCCGCTCCACAACGATGGCAGGTTAGCTCCATTCGGTTTCCTACTTTTGAAACTAAATGAGCGCAGGGGCAAAAGCAACAAAAGCAGCTAAGAAGCGGTCAGCTGAAGTCCGGTTAGCTGATAAAGCGGTCAGCTAAAAACCGGTCAGCAGGGATCATTGCTGCTGACCGGTTTTTAGCCGACCGGAATTTCGCTGTCCGCTTTACCTGCTGACCGCTTCTTGGCTGCTTCTCTCAATTCGTTTCCTCTGTCTTGTCCATGTCTCTCGGCAAATCGAGAGCAATCAAGGTAAAGCGGGTCTGCCGATTCTCGGGTCTCCGGATGCTCACAATATGCTGATGTTTCGGAGATCCGGCTTTCAAAGTAAGGTGATCGTCCGATTTATTGAGATCTACCTGGGAATCCTTGCTGCTGGTTTTGCAGGTGAGTCCTTCGCGTGTTACCACTGGTGTTCCAACTGCGCTGTCTCCGTTGCAGGTAATGACGTCCCCATAACGTCCGAGGGCTTTCTTGTAGAAAACTATGATGTCGTTCTCCGAATCCGGAGAAGAGTATTCGACCACTTTTACTCGCAACTGCCATTTTCCAAAACCCATATGAACATCGGCAGAGGTATTGGAATCCCCCTTTTCCTGGTAGGGCTGAGCCTTTGGATATAGTGGCAATCCAACGTCATTTGCTGCCGTCTTGTCTGTTGCTACATGCAGCCCTCCAAAGGGAGTATCGATCTTTACGTTTTTATCTTTGCCGTCCTGTCCTTTGTTGGTCTCAATACGGCAGGCGGTGAGAGTGAGAAGTACAGTAAAGCCCAACAGCGTAATGGCGGGTGATTTCCAGTTCATGGCGCTTCCTTTGAAAAACGACAATGCTAGATACGTGATTGCGTCACGGTCTGTTCCCAGCTCTTCAACAGAACAGACCGCCAACATCGTGCTTCATTTGGGATTATGGCTCCCGTTGAAGATATAGAGGGATTCAGTCAGGAGATTTTATTCGTTCGTGATTTGAATAGGCAGAGTCATCTTACGAAAATCGGGGTTTAGAGTTGCCATAGGCCTGTAGCTGCTTGAAAACACGAATGATTCAGCTACACGGAGGCGAGAAAATGATTCATGGTCTGCGTAAATTTTTCGTTGCAGTTTCGGTAATTTTGACCTTCTCCGCTGTCCATGGATTGCATGCTCAAGATGCTGGAGATCCTCCATCGCGTGTGGGAAGGCTCTCCACTCTGCGCGGACAGGTGTCACTGGAACCTTCTGGCGTTAACCAGTGGAGCGCGGCATCTCAAAACTATCCCGTTGCTACAGGAGATCGGCTCTTCGCCGATCAGGATGGACGTGCCGAGATCCAAATCGGTGAGATTACGGCTCGCCTCTGGCACAGCACCGACTTGAGCATGACGGATCTTTCCGAAGATATGGTTCAGTTGGGGCTGGCTCAAGGAACACTCCGCTTACGAACCTACGGACTGCAAGCAAATGAGGATGTCGAAATCGATACTCCCAATGGTTCGGTAACGGTGATTACTCCCGGAGACATTCGCGTAGACGCCTATCCCGGAAACTCGGGAACGGTTGTAACGGTTAACAACGGCCAGGTTCAGATTACGGGCCCGAATTTTTCCCAATATGTAAATCAAGGGCAGAGTATTCGCCTTGTGGGCTCCAATCCTATTGCGGCTACGTATATCGGAATGGCCGGCCTGGATGAGTTCGATTCCTGGAGCATGGATCGGGATCGTCGTCTGCAGAGCTCTGCGTCTGTCCGCTATGTTGGCCGTGATGTACCTGGGTATGACGATCTGGACGAGAATGGCGAGTGGGAGGCTCAGACCGATTACGGTCCGGTCTGGTATCCGCGCGCGGTTGCTGCAGACTGGGTTCCCTACCGTTACGGACACTGGGTATGGACAGGAGCCTGGGGCTGGACCTGGGTCGAGGATGAACCCTGGGGATACGCTCCCTTCCACTATGGGCGTTGGGTGTTCTTGAGAAATCGTTGGGGCTGGGTCCCCGGGCCGGTCGTTGCTCGCCCTGTTTGGTCTCCCGCGCTGGTTGCCTTTGTAGGTGGGCCGCATATCTCAATTGGTGTGAATGTTGGTGGTGGACCGGGTGTTTCCGCCTGGTTTCCGCTCGGGCCTGGAGAGCCGTATAGCCCCTGGTATCGATGCAGTCCCCGGTATGTAAACCAAGTGAATATTACGAATATCCGTGTCACCAGAGTGGTGGTTGTTCAAAACAACTACAACATCACAAACATCAACAACGTGCATTACAACTACCGTACGACGGCAGTTACTGCAGTGCGTTCGGATGCCTTTGCCTCGGCTCGTCCTGTCCATCAGAACCTGGTGCGAGTTGATCCGTCTCAGTTGAGGCAGGTGCAGGTAGTCGCTCGTCCGGAGATTCGGCCTACACAGGCAAGCATGGTGGTACAGCCTGTAAATCGGATTCCGGTACCGACAGCACATCCGGTTCTGTTGACCCATGGTGGCCGTCAGATGGTGGCGGCCCCGGGTGCCCATCCTGAACCTGTTCCTGTTCGGCCGCTGCCTCCCGGCACTCGGGATTCTATGGGTGGTGCCAGGTCTACTATGGTCCCGGTTCCAGCGGATGCGGGCCGGTCCATTCGTCCTGCGTCACCTATAACTCCACCTGCGCAGAACCAGATGCATCAGGAGGTGCATCAATGGAATCCTCCTTCCCGCCAGGACCAGAATCCGAAGATGAACGCTCCTGTAGCGAGACCTGTCACTGTTGCTCCGCAACAACGGCCAAATCTGCCAACGGCCTCTCGTCCGGAGGCTCCGCGTCCGATTGTGGCGCCGAGGGTTGAGCCAAATACTGTTCGGCCTCAGGTGCAAGCGCCTAAACCGGTGGAGCAACGTCCGGAAGTACGGCCTCAGCCTCAACCTCAGTCTCAACCCCGGCCATCGGTCACTCGCCCCGAGGAGCATCCACGGGTAGTGCCTCCTCATCAAGAATTGGTCAGGCCGAGGCTCTAGATTGAGATGGGAGAGGGCTTTTAGCAGCTAGCGAAAAGAGTTTGCAACATTTCGTGCCGGATCCCTATCTCTTGCAGGGTGAGAGTCCGTTCCGATCTTGTTCTTCGAATTGTGCGGCAGACGAATCTTAAGGATTCGTCTGTTTCGTGGAATGGAGGAGCTGTGTTTCTTGGCTAGTCTTATGTCCGAATCGAAGCATCTTTTCTCATCCTTCCTCTTACGCGGAATCACCTTGCGCAATCGCATTGTGGTTTCTTCCATGTGCCAGTATTCCAGCGAGGATGGCTTCGCCAACGATTGGCACCTCGTTCATCTCGGCGCTCGTGCTCAAGGTGGTGCCGGATTGGTGATGACAGAAGCCTCCGCTGTTGTTCCCGAAGGTCGCATCACTCCGCAAGATCTCGGAATATGGAAAGACGACCACATCGCTGGATTGAAACGCATCACGGAGTTCCTGCACAGTCAGGGGGCCTATGCCGGCATTCAGCTAGCACATGCTGGGCGCAAGGGGAGCATGTCCAGACCCTGGGAAGAGGAACGTGTCCATTCTCTGGAAAACGGCGGTTGGCAGCCTGTTGCACCAAGTGCAATTCCCTTTGGTCCCGCCTATGGCAATCCTGCTGAGATCGAGAGCGAGGGCTTTGTCTCAATCATTGATGCTTTTGCCGCAGCCGCGAGACGCGCGCTTCAAGCAGGATTCGATGTTGTGGAAATTCACGCTGCACATGGATATTTGCTGCACGAATTCTTCTCGCCATTGAGTAATCATCGAAGCGATAGGTATGGAGGAAGCTTCGCCAATCGCACGCGTCTGCTCTTCGAAGTTGTCGATGCTGTTCGCAAGGAGTGGCCGGAGGATCTGCCCGTGTTCGTACGTATTTCGGCGACAGACTGGGCCGAAGGCGGCTGGACGCAGGAAGAGTCTCTGGCTCTTGCACGTGAGCTAAAGGCACACGGTGGAGTGGATCTCATCGACGTTTCATCCGGTGGACTGGTTCCCAATGTACAAATTTCCACAGGTCCCGGCTATCAGGTTCCCTTTGCTGCGCAGATTCGAAAGGAAGTGGGCATTGCGACCGGAGCTGTAGGAATGATTACGACCCCGGAACAGGCTGAAGAGATTTTGCAGAGTGGGAGGGCCGATCTGGTCTTTCTCGCGCGGGAACTACTGCGCAATCCCTATTGGCCGCTCCATGCCGCGCAGACTTCTGACCTGTCCACTCCGTGGCCGGTGCAATATCTTCGTGCCGCGAAGAAAGGGACTCAGCCTCGCCAACCCGTTTCACATCAGGAAATTGGAACTCACTTTGGTTCGAAATAAAAACCGAGCTTTTCTTTGTGCGAGTTGAGGATGAGTTTCCTCCGTGGCTAGCCTATACTTGTGAGAGGTTTCGACCTGAGAACCTAAAGTGCAGGTTGACCGATTTTCATCTTCATGGCGACTCAATTGCCACAGCATCGCGCGCCGCAACCCACAGAGATACCCGACAAGCTCTACTTTCGCATCGGAGAAGTAGCAAAGCTGTGTGGTGTGCCCGCCTATGTCTTGCGCTTTTGGGAGAGTGAGTTTTCTCAACTCCGGCCCAACAAGAGCGGCACAGGTCAGCGGCTGTACCGCAAGCGCGATGTGGAGATGGCTCTTCGCATCCGGCAGTTGGTACACGAAGAGGGCTATACCCTCGCGGGAGCCCGGCAAGTTCTACAGGAGAATTCCCGGAAGAAGCCAGCTCCTCTCGATTTGCCTTTGAAGAAAAATACCGCAGAACGCCCCGAGAAGCAGCTCGAACACGTGGCGGTAGTTGTTGGTAAAGTCCGCAAAGAATTACATGAATTGCTGGGCATGCTCTCCGGTAGTGAACCGGTCAAGCCAAGCGCTCCCCGTCCTCGCAGCAAGGTTGAGCGCAAAGAAAAGAAAGAGCCTAGCCTTTTCGAGTCCTAAACTTCTTTGCGTTTTATTTCAATGGGCAGGTTTACTCCGGTATCTCTTCGCAATACTGCGCTCTAAAGCAAAACCAGCGTAGGTGTATCCCGAGCCACAACTCCCTACGCAGGTTTTCCGTCGAGAAAACCTGCACATCGCGGAATTTGGAGAGGACATAGTAACGCTGGTTTTGCTCTAAAGCATTTCCCGAAATACTGTGAACTTCCCAGGTTAGGTGAAAAACGCCTTTCTTTGCGGAAAGCGGCGCCAACTTCTATTGCTTCGGTCTACATCTTTTCTGGAAAAGCTCTATCCTTCGGCAGAACGAACGATCTTGGGTTTAGCTGCTGAGGATAGTTTTGCTTTGGGGTGAGCAGAATTGCCGTTCTCCGAAAGACTATGAACCGAGCCGCTCGCCATGAAGCGCTCCATCGCCTGCATGGCACAGCCTTGGCCGCAGAGATGAAACATCTCCGGATTGCGGCTCTCTGCAGGATTCCAGGGGAGCAAGGTGAAGCGTCTGCTGGGCTGATCGTCTTCCCAGCAAGGAACATCGCCTAACATCACCATCCACCAGTGATTGCTCTCGCCCTTTTTCTTGCCACAAATGTCGCAGGTAAACGCAACGTCCCAAACCATCGGGATTCACCTCATGCTGTTTTCTCAAGCTACCTCAAAACTGGGAAAAAGAAATAGGAAAAGACGATTCTTCGAAGTGAAAATTTGATTTTGAAAAAGTATGGGAGAGTTTCCGCTTTCTAATGGTTCCATGTTCCTCTCCAGTCGTCCGATTTGTACCAGCTGAGAGTACTCCCAGGTCCGCGGTCTATCCAGGACTGGAGAACGCTATATTCTTGTTTTGTGTACGAGATATCACGGCCAGAACTTCTCTAGGTTCTATCCCTCATGATCTGTCGTTTCTGCGGCTTCGCCAGCTTTCGCTTTTCCCATTTCCGATTCGGAGATCTGAAGCATCTGCTGCTCTTTCGATATCCGGTTCGTTGTCGAAGTTGCGGAAGGCGCAGCTATGTTGGTTGGTTTTCAGCCATTGCGATCTATCGGAGAAGAAAGGCAAGATGCTCCAGACACTTGCGCAGATAGCACAAAGCTCAGTGATAATTCGTCTTTCACGCCTCTGCCTGTACCCTCCGGATTTCACTTACCCGTGTAGCTGATATGCCAGATAGAACCTGAGCCGTCGTCAGTTACAAACATTGAACCGTCTTTCCCAACGGTTACACCTACGGGACGACCCCATACGTTTCCTTCGGGAGTGACGAAGCCGGTAAGAAAGTCTTCGTATTCACCTGTCGCACGCCCATTTTTCAGCGGCACGCGAATAACTTCGTAGCCTGTGCGTTTATGCCTGTTCCATGAGCCATGCTCTGCGGCAAATGCGTCGCCTTTGTATCCCCAGGGGAACTGCGAACCTTCGTAGAAGAGCATTTCCAGCGATGCGAAATGTGGCTGTACCAGAACGTCAGGCGTAATCACTTTCGACTTCAGTTCAGGATGTTTCCCCTCGTGCCGGGGATCCTGATTGCCTCCCATGTAGAACCATGGCCATCCATAAAAGCCGTCTTCCTGAACATGTGTGACGTAGTCGGGGACAAGGTTATCTCCAATCGCGTCTCGCTCGTTCGTGGAGCACCACAATTCACCGGTTATCGGATTGATAGCCTCTCCAACGCAGTTACGTATTCCGTAGGCGTAGATTTTGACGAACTTTCCGTCAGGTGTGAATTGGAGAACATCGGCGCGATGAAACTCTTCTGGATGCGTATCCGTGTCATCCACATTCGAGTGCGAGCCTACGGAGACAAACATCTTCTGTCCGTCTTTGGAAAAGACCACATCTCGCGTCCAGTGCCCGCCGCCGCGAAGGCGTCCTCCGCCCGGCAGAGAGGCCAACTCCTCTACCGGACCTCGCGCCTTCATGTCGCCGTTCTGATAGGGAATGCGGACTACCCCATCGGTGTTGCCGATGTAGACGTACCTGGGGTTTGGCCCGGAGGGATAAAAGGCAATTCCGAAAGGCTGATGTAGTTCGGAGGCGAAGGTCTCAACCTGCTGGGGTTTGCCATCTTTCCCCACTCCGCGAAAGATCAGGATCTTTCCTGCTTCGCTTAGGGCTACGAACATGTCGCCATTGGGCGCGGTCCGAATGAGGCGGGGACGATCCAGCTCAGAGGCGTAGAGAGTGACCTGAAATCCCTTTGGCGCCTGCGGCCAGGCATTTGGCGGCCTGGGAACGAGATCGGCACCGTTGTCTGTCGACTCGGCTGCATCGGGTTTCGGAAGATCGGAGACGGTGATCTTCCATCGCGCTCCAGGTTTCTCCTGGCTGTAGTCGTGAAAGGCCGCTTGGCCAGTGACTGTCTTCGAAGAGGGATGATCGTCAGTTGCTGCAAGGGCAGGAAATACAGATGCAAACATAGCCATGGATGCAAGCATCACGCCGAAGATTCCGCGCATTACTCCTCCGTTTCGGGGAATGGAATTTTAGGAGATCAGAGTCATCGAGTGGGCAGAGGCTCTCGAAACTCGGGAATCACTTGTGCTTACGATGATGTTTTTCGGGTAGATTGCTCAAAAATTCTTTAGATTCTTACTTTTCTGGCGCAGATTGACTAGAGCCTGCCGGTGCGGAAGTTGCCAGTTTTTCCATGAGCGAGAGTGGCAGGGTGGCAGTGAGAATCATCCGGTTTTTCTTGTGGTCGACGGCAGTGGAATCGATCAGGGTTTTGAGGTCTCTCCCCTCGTCTTTGCCGCGTTCTGACATGACATCGGCTGCGCCGCGGAAGAGCCCTACCAGAGTCTGCAGATTCTGCGCAGTAGCGGCTGCAGAATCCTCCGACGGAGCGATTTCTTCGATCCTCAGCTTCAGATTTCCGGCCCAGCGTATCGAGGCCAGAAAGGTCGAGTCGGGAGAGAGCGGCATCTTGATGCCCATCAGGCTAAGCTCCTGGCTCTCGTCTTCCAGTGGCAATCCAATTTTTCCAATGCCCCAGGCCAAGGAAAGCAAGGGGATTTCGTGATAATGCTCCGAAAGCAAAGATGAGCCGGAAAAGGGCAATGCTGCTGTGCGGTAACGATCGAGTATGGAGTGAATCTGCTCGGCGGTGGGAGTATTGGAAATCGCGACGATATCGTAGCCCACGAGAACCACTCGTACCGTACGGCCTTCGTTCGGAATGGAGTAGATCGTGTGCCCTGCGTAGCTTTCCTTGGCGTTTGCCTGAGATTCCAGGAAGTTGCGCAACAGCGTGTCCTTAAAGCGCCCAACGAAGACTTCCGAGAAGGCTACAGGTCCATTCGGCCCGTGAGGATCCGGCATTCGATGTAGGGCAAAGGCAGCCTCGTCGAGGTCTCGTTCGAACTGGAACCCCGTGGCGTCCAGGAAGCGTTGGTAATCCGGGTCGTGCGGCACGCTCTGCTTGTCGAAGTGAGTGACTGCACGAAGAGGGCGCAGATTGACGTAAACAATTCCGTCGGATTCAGGAAGCAGCCTCGCCGCTTCCGGCGGCGCCTGCTTGCGAAGATAAATAGCGACTCCAAGGGCGACGAGAATGGCAGCGACAACGAGAAGGGTCGTTCTAGTACGTTTATGCATGGAGTGCGCCGGTCCGGGATGTGAATTTCTTAGGCCAAACCCAGATCCATAAGCTTTTGGTGCTTCAGGATACCATTCCCGATCTGTTCGAATTGCAAGCGCGTTTCAGCCAGCAGGAAATCTGCGGATTTGCAGGAAAATTTCCACGTGAAATGAGGCGTTTGCTAGGATTTCGTCCGCACCTGTTTTTTCGCGGTTTCGCGCTCTGGAATGCCTCTGATTTTGTGGATTGGGGCGGGTTTGCGGAGACGCGGATCGTGTGCTAGTCTTTCATCTTGTGACCAACATCTTGTCGATGCGGCCGTGTGCCTGCGAGGACAAGGGTAGATGGCTGCAAGAGAGCTGGCGTAGCTCAGCTGGTAGAGCATCTGATTTGTAATCAGAGGGTCGGGGGTTCAAATCCCTTCGCCAGCTCCAGAGTTTTCCGGCGCGAAAGCAGCCGGAGTAGAGGTTTGTTTGTCCCGGCGGAAGCTGGACTGCCTACCCACAGTATCTCCACAGAAACCGTGTTTGTTGGATTGCGGTGGCGTAAAGTACTATCGCCTCGTACGGTGTCTGGTGCGGATAAATTAGGCAGAAGCGGAAACCGGAATGAAGTGCACAGGTGGCCGAGTGGTTAATGGCAGCAGACTGTAAATCTGCCGCTCCTTGGAGCTACGGAGGTTCGAATCCTCCCCTGTGCACCACTTGAGTATCGAGGCATGCTGTGAAGGGGATTCGCCGGAAGCTTTTGGCGATAGCAATATTGGCGGTCCTGGCAGCGTCAGCTTGGTTTACGATGGAAGCCGGCAATTTTCGTTGGCTTACAATCATCGTTCTAGCTGGGTTTGCGGTTCGTATCGCGCTAACCCCTGCTTCGCGATACGATAGTGAGGCGCGCTAAGCGCTACAGGGTGTAAGGCCCTCTGGAGTTTTGTTGTAACGGGCTGATGTAGCTCAGTTGGTAGAGCACTCCCTTGGTAAGGGAGAGGTCACCGGTTCAATCCCGGTCATCAGCTCCAGAGTTTCAAGCTTCACTGAGGCTCCGGCTACAGTGGAGAAGTTTTGAAGTCAGCGGGCATGGCGGAAAGTTAGAGCTGGCCGTTGGTTGTTGAAGCAAGCGGGAGTAACTCAGTGGTAGAGTCACAGCCTTCCAAGCTGTTGGTCGCGGGTCCGATTCCCGTCTCCCGCTCCAAATCGTGAAGAAGTAATCGTGGCGATATAGGGCGGAAACAGACAGCGTATGTTCGAGCAAGCAGTTCTCCCTGTGCAAAATGAGCAGGTCTTTGCTGAAGTGAATTCAGTGTTAGACCAGGTGTTTGCTCCTGTAGCCGTGGCAGAGTTTTTGAAGAAAGTATCCAAGGCCGGGTTGCGGGTGCGCGAGTTTGAAGCGGTTTTGACCCGTGGTCTTTTGGGATCCTCGGCTCCGGCGAAGTACGGCGCTTTAGGGGATTCGGATCGCGGTCAGATACGTGAGCGGTACTTAAAGCTGGTGGAGCATGTGGCTCCAGAGTTGCGCGCGAAGTTTTTGAAGATATACGCGTATTACTGAGTTCGCTCAGTAGTGCGCGTCGTTTGGCGTCTGAAGTAAATTAGCCGCCAACGGATCGACTTGAGAAAGACAAGGGATCAGAAAGGGTTAGGGAGATGGCGAAGGAGAAATTTGATCGGTCAAAGCCCCACGTAAACGTGGGAACGATCGGGCACATTGACCACGGGAAGACGACGTTGACGGCAGCGATCACGAAGGTGCTGTCGAAGCACAACCCGAAGAATTCATTCCGGTCGTTTGATTCGATTGACAATGCGCCGGAAGAGCGGGAGCGCGGAATTACGATCGCAACGGCCCACGTGGAATATGAGACGCCGAATCGTCACTATGCCCACGTAGACTGCCCGGGACACGCAGACTACATCAAGAACATGATCACGGGAGCCGCACAGATGGACGGAGCGATCCTGGTGGTGGCAGCAACGGACGGACCGATGCCACAGACCAAGGAGCACGTACTGCTGGCTCGGCAGGTTGGTGTGCCGTACATCGTGGTGTTCCTGAACAAGTGCGACGCGGTGGAAGATCCTGAGTTGATCGATCTGGTGGAGATGGAAGTACGTGAACTTCTGTCGAAGTACCAGTTCCCTGGCGACGATGTGCCGGTGATCCGTGGTTCGGCTCTGGGAGCTTTGAACGGCGAAGGGCAGTGGGAAGCGAAGATCGACGAGTTGATGGAAGCGGTCGACAAGAACGTACCGCAGCCTGACCGTGCAGTGGATCTACCGTTCCTGATGCCGATCGAAGATATCTTCTCGATCTCTGGCCGTGGAACCGTGGTAACTGGCCGTATCGAGCGCGGCAAGGTAAAGGTTGGCGAGGAAGTAGAGATCGTAGGCTTCCGTGACACCCGCAAGACGGTCGTGACCGGCGTTGAGATGTTCAAGAAGCAGCTGGACGAAGGCATGGCAGGAGATAATGCCGGATTGCTGCTGCGCGGTATCGGCAAGGACGATGTGGAGCGCGGAATGGTTCTGGCCAAGACCGGGTCAATTACGCCGCACACGAACTTCAAGGGCGAGATTTACGTGCTGTCGAAGGAAGAGGGTGGACGTCACACTCCGTTCTTCAACGGCTACCGTCCGCAGTTCTACTTCCGTACGACAGACGTTACGGGAGTGGCGAAGCTGCCGGAAGGAACAGAGATGGTGATGCCGGGCGATAACGTTCAGCTGTTGATTGAGCTGATCACGCCGGTAGCCATGGAGAAGGGCCTGCGCTTTGCAATCCGCGAAGGCGGACGCACAGTCGGTGCCGGTACCATCTCGGAAATCATTAAGTAGGTTAGTAGTACGGGGCGGTTTATCCGCCCGGAAGTTTACAAAGGGCCCCGGTTGTGTAGACACACTTTCCGGGGCCAGGTCTTCGCTGGAGAAAAGTGGGCGTAGATCGGTTAGGATAAGGGAATGCGGGAAATTGTGACATTGCAGTGCGGCGAGTGCAAAGAGCGGAACTACTCGACGACGAAGAACAAGAAGACCACGACCGGTCGTCTGGAGTTCTCGAAGTTTTGTAAGCGCTGCCGGAAGCACACGGCACATAAAGAATCTAAGTAGTTTTTGAAGCTTTCAGCATTTGGCCTCAATCATTTCAACGATTTGTCGGAATGTATTCGGAAGGCTCAGGTAAGTAAAGGCTGAAAGCTGATACAGGGGCGTAAGCTCAACGGCTAAACTGTCGGTCTCCAAAACCGAACTTGGGGGTTCGAATCCCTCCGCCCCTGCCATTACAAGAATTACAAGTTTGCGACAGCATTTAAAGAGTTAGACTGCTACGGGAATTGGGGGCGTGAGATGCCCGTGCTTGACAAAGGTAAGTCTATGACGAAGGCGACAGCGCTACCAACTGAAGGCGGAGCACCCAACGGGATAACCGGTCTCTGGGGGCGGACAGTCGATTTTTTGCGCGACGTGCGCGGAGAAATGCGCAAGGTTGTTGTTCCTTCGCGTAAAGAAGTCCAGGCCACAACTGCTGTAGTAATTGCGACGGTGTTTATCTTTGCCGCGTATTTCTATGTGGTTGATTGGGCAATCGGCGGCGGCATTCAGTATGTGCTGCGCCAGATGGGTGGAGCGCAGTAAAAAGCGCGAAAGAGGATCTTCATGGCGGACGAAATCGAGAACGGCAGCTTAGGCAGCCAGGAACCCTCAAAGAGTGGGGTTGTATCGGAGCACTTAGATCCGCCGGCGAACGAGCGCTTTAAGTGGTACATCATCCATGCTTATTCGGGCTTTGAACGCAAGGTAAAGGAATCAATCGAGGGCCGTGTTCAGGCTTTTGGCCTGCAGAACAAGATTGGCCGCGTAATGATTCCGACCGAACCGGTGACCGAGGTTATCAATGGAAAGAAGCGTACGATAGAGCGCGTCTTCCTACCTGGGTATGTGCTGGTTGAAATGGATCTTGATAACGACCTCTGGCACGTCATTAAGGACACGCCGCGGGTCACGGGCTTCCTGGGGACGGGAGATAAGCCGGTAGCTCTGACTGATGCAGAAGTCAGCTCCATTCTCTTCCGGACCGATGTGGCAAAAGAAAAGCCTCGGCTCAAGATCAAGTTCGAGAAGAACGAGTCGGTTCGTATTACCGAAGGTCCTTTTGCCAACTTCAATGGCATTGTGGACGAGGTGAACGAAGATCGCGAGACCTTGAAGGTGATGGTTACTATCTTCGGTCGCTCGACTCCGGTCGAGCTGGAATTCGGAAAAGTCGAAAAAGTTGTGTAAGACCCCGGATCTCTCCGGATGCTTTGTTCGTTGCCGCGCAGTGGCGCTGGCTGCTTCTAACGACGGTACGGGTGAGAGATACGGACGGGCCGAAATGGCTCGATAGAGGAAGGATTTAGTCCAATGGCACCACCGAAAAAAGTTGCAACGCAAGTCAAGCTGCAGATCGAAGCGGGTAAAGCGACTCCGGCACCTCCGGTAGGTCCTGCACTCGGTCAGGCCCAGGTCAATATCATGGAGTTCTGCAAGCAGTTCAATGCTCGCACGCAGAACAAAGAGATGGCCGGCTTGATCATTCCGGTCGTGATCACGGTTTACGTTGATCGTAGCTTTACCTTTGTCACCAAGACTCCTCCTGCTGCCGTTCTGTTGAAGAAGGCCGCTGGTCTGGCAAAGGGTTCCGGAACTCCTAACAAGGACAAGGTCGGCAAGGTGACCGAGGCCCAGGTTCGCGAGATCGCAACCCAGAAGATGCCTGACTTGAATGCTGCCTCCGTTGAGACTGCTATCAAGAGCATCAAGGGCACTGCCCGTTCGATGGGCATCGAAGTAACCGCCTAATTGCTGAGATTGAACGGGAAGACGCAGGTAACCCTGTGCCTTCCCGTAATCGTTTTGTGAATCGCCCAGGTTTTATCGGTTTTCTAAAGGAAACCGAATCCCCTGTGGCATACTAGAAAGTGCGCGTGTTGCAATGGCACGTGCTAGCCAACCGGGTGCTTGAGTCACCCATACCACGGCCGGGAGAGGTTTTCCCCAAGCGGTGGAAGACGAGGTAAAGGATGTCGAAAAAGGCAGGCAAGAATATTGAGAAGGCGCGCGCCCAGGTGGAGCAGCGGCCTTATGTGCTTCCCGATGCAGTCGCCTTGCTGCAGAAGGTCAAGTTCGCAAAGTTTGATGAAACCGTTGATCTGACGCTCCGCCTGGGTGTCGATCCTCGCCATGCTGACCAGATGGTTCGCGGAACCGTGGTTCTGCCCCATGGATTGGGCAAGACCAAGAAGGTCGCCGTAATTGCAACCGGTGAGCGCCAGCGTGAAGCTGAGGCTGCCGGTGCCGATATCATCGGCGGCGAAGAGCTGGTCGAGAAGATCCAGAAGGAAAGCTGGACGGACTTCGATGCTCTGATCGCTACCCCGGACATGATGAAGTCGGTCGGCCGCTTGGGAAAGGTCCTCGGACCCCGTGGTTTGATGCCGAACCCGAAAACCGGTACCGTGACCAATGATGTGGCTGCGGCTATTAAGGAAATCAAGGCTGGTAAGATCGAGTTCCGTACCGACAAGACTGCATTGGTACATGTCCCAGTGGGCAAGATCTCCTTTACCCCTGACAAGCTGATCGACAATGCTTCGGCGGTTATCGCAAGCATTATGCGCGCCAAGCCTTCAGCTGCTAAGGGTAAGTACATCAAGGGGATGTATCTGAGCTCTTCGATGGGCCCTGGAATTCAGGTCGATAGCGCAATCGCCGATCAGGTAGCAAAGGCCTAAGACTCCTAAAGTTTTTAGTTTTCGGCCGCGCGCGGAGTGATCTGCAGCCGGCGGCCAGTAAGGATTTCTAGCAATGGCATTGACAAAAGCAAAGAAGGCAGAGAAGGTCCAGCAGCTGGCGAAGGAGCTTGAGACTTCGACTAGCGCTATCGTAGGCACCTTTGCAAAGCTGACTGTGGCTCAGGATTTCGAGCTGCGTAAGGCTGTCCGCACGGCGGGTGGCCGTTATCGTGTTCTGAAGAACAAGCTGGCAGCTCGTGCCTCCAAGGGCACCAAGATCGAGGAAGCTCTTCAGGGATTGAAGGGTGTCTCGTCCGTGGCCTACACAGACGGCGATCCCGTTGCTCTGGCAAAGGCAGTCGCAAAGTGGGTTGCCGATAACGCAGAGTTTACTTTCAAGCTCGGCATCGTTGACGGCAAGGTCCTCAGCGTTGAAGAGGTTAAGCAGCTGGCAACCATGCCTGGCAAGGAAGAGATCTTCTCGAAGCTGCTCTTCCTTATCAATGCTCCGGCACAGCGTTTGGCTACGGTCATCAACGCTACCGGCCGCGATCTGGCAGTGGTTATCAATCAGGCTGTCGAGCAGAACAAGTTTTCCGGCGAAGCTTCGGCCTAGCTGGAACTAAGGGCGCGAGTTGGCCCTTTATGTGAGTTGAGCCGCGCTATTGGCTGAAGGGGTGCTAGGTCTGGGCACATCGGAAACCTTCAGGCGAGAACCGGCAGTCGGGACGCTTTGCGTGCCGACAGTAGCAAAAATCTTAAGATTTTGATTTGAGTGGAGAAAATCATGGCGGATTTGCAGCAGTTGGAAGAACAGATTGTTGGCCTGAGCTTGCTGGATGCAGCAGCTCTGGTAAAGAAGCTTGAAGAGCGTCTTGGCGTGTCGGCAGCAGCCGCAGCCCCGGTCGTTGTTGCCGGTGGTGCAGCTGGTGCGGCAGCTCCGGCAGCAGAAGAGAAGACCGAGTTCCAGGTCATTCTCAAGGATGCCGGTGCAAACAAGATCAACACCATTAAGGCTGTTCGTGAGGTCACCTCACTCGGCCTGAAGGAAGCCAAGGACTTGGTCGACGGCGCTCCTAAGCCGTTGAAGGAAAACGCCACTAAGGAAGAGGCGGAAGCCATCAAGAAGAAGTTTGACGGCGTCGCAACCATCGAAATCAAGTAGCAACTTGCATGCCAAAGCCAAACGCGCTATCCTTAAAGATACGCGTCTGGCTTTGGCTGTGCCTGTTTGTGGGCAGCGAATAAAGACGCGGCCGGAAGTGTAGTGTTTTCCGGGGCTGGCAAGATTTAAGCACAGTTTGCGATTGTCGGGGATACTTTGTGGGCGCTCTTTACGCTGGGTGCCGACGTTTCTGTAAAGATGCGGCGGGTTTACGGAAACGGAACAACGATCTGCTGTGGGGCGGCGCACGCGCTTTTGGAATCGGCGGAAAGCAGAAATACAAACGACGCTAAGTGCACAATTCGAATTGCTGCGCTCGTGAGACTTCGTGTCTTCACGGGCTTTTCGCGTCTTCGCTTTTCTCTGCCGACGTAAATCTAAGCGTGTCGAGAGTGGTAGCTAGTTAGCTAAAGATCTGTATCGGTGTTCGGAGAGTTCCGGTATCCCCAATTCCGGCACTACGTTAACACCTGTGTCTGACGCTTTACCAGTCGATTTGGTGGCTTTTAAGAAAATTTGACAGGTTCCGGTCCTGGACGGGAAAAGCTCGTCTCTTCGTGTCGAAACCGGAAAGAGAAGGCTGGCAGGCTTGTTCGCCGGACTTTTCTCTGAAGATCGAGAAACAAAAAATGCTGGTCGGGGCCGAACGAGGCGGTTGCGAACAGCATAGCAGGAAGTAACCAAGTTGGCTGTTGCTCGGGCAGTCAGCTTTTTTCCGACGGACCGTGTCGGAACCTCGGGGATACGAGCCTCAGGAGTGAAGCATGCCGAACGAGAATCGCGCCATTCGTAGCCGACTCGATTTTTCCAAGATACCAACAGCTATTCAAATTCCGAACCTGATTGAAGTCCAGCGCCGTTCGTATGAGCGTTTTCTGCAGATGGACAAGCTGCCGAACGAACGCGAAGACAACGGCTTGCAGTCCGTCTTTACTTCAGTTTTTCCGATCACCGATTTCCGGAATGTTTCGCAGTTGGATTTTGTCGACTACTCCATCGGCAATTGGGAGTGCAAATGCGGCCACTTGAAGGGGCTGCATCACCTTCGTACCGCTTGCGTCAATTGCGGTTCGATGGTGATCACCGACCCTTTTCATCCGGGCGATGTGCTCTGCCAAAAGTGCGGAACCTACAACAAAAACACCCCAGATTTTTGTAACAAGTGCGGTGACCCTGTCGGATTGCAGTTGAAATATGACCAGGTCGAATGCGAAGAGCGCGGCATGACCTTCTCCGCTCCGCTTAAGGTGACCGTTCGCCTTACGATCTACGACAAGGACCCCGAAACCGGTAACAAGTCGATTCGCGATATCAAGGAGCAGGAAGTCTTCTTTGGAGACATTCCGTTGATGACGCAGAACGGTACCTTCATCGTGAACGGCACCGAGCGCGTTATCGTTTCGCAGTTGCACCGTTCGCCTGGTGTCTTCTTCGAAACCGCAAACAATCGTACTTATTTCCTCGGCAAGATCATCCCCTACCGTGGCTCCTGGGTCGAGTTCGAATATGACCAGAAGAACACGCTGTACGTGCGTATCGACCGTAAGCGCAAGTTCCTGGGCACCATCTTCCTTCGCGCTCTCGGTCTGCGTTCGGACGAAGAGATCCTGAAGACCTTCTACACGGTCGATACCATTCAGGTTGCCGATAGCAAGCTTTTCTGGAACGTAGTGGACGATCCGAACAAGTCCACTCACCTGCTCGGCGTAAAGCCGACTCATGCGGTTGTTGCTAACGGCGAAGAGATTGCTCACTCGGGCCGCAAGATCACTCCTTCCATCATGAAGGCTCTGCGTGCTGCCAAGATCGACAAGATCGCGATCGAGGATATGGAGCTGGATGGTGCAATGACCATCGCCGATGTCGTTGATCAGACCACCGGTGAAGTGATCGTTGAGGCCAACCTGGAGCTGAACTCAGAGCGTTTGCACCGCATCGTTACCAGTGGTGTGACCAGCTTTGAGGTCTTCTTCCCTGAGCGCGACGATGTGGGCAACATCATCACCAATACCCTGCGTCGTGACTCTGTCCGCAAGCCGGAAGAGGCTTTGATCGAGATTTACCGCAAGCTGCGTCCGGGCGATCCGCCGACCCTGGATACGGCAACGGCTCTCTTCGAAGGAATGTTCTTCGATGCGCGTAAGTACGACTTCTCACGCGTAGGCCGTCTGAAGTTCAACATCAAGCTTTACGAAAATCAGGAAGAAACACCTCTCGACCGTCGTACTTTGACGCCGGAGGACTTCTACGCGACTATCCGTTACCTGCTCAAGTTGCGTAAGAACATCGGTGTCGTAGACGACATCGATCACCTCGGCAACCGCCGCGTCCGTGCCGTCGGTGAGTTGATGGAAAACCAGTTCCGTATCGGCCTCGTTCGTATGGAGCGCGCCATCAAGGAAAAGATGAGTGTTTATCAGGAGATGTCGACAGCAATGCCGCACGACCTGATCAACGCCAAGCCGGTTATGGCCGCGATCCGCGAGTTCTTCGGTTCCTCGCAGCTTTCGCAGTTCATGGATCAGACCAACCCGCTATCGGAAATCACGCACAAGCGCCGTCTGTCGGCCCTTGGGCCTGGCGGTTTGAGCCGTGAGCGCGCCGGATTCGAAGTCCGCGACGTCCACCCGACGCACTATGGCCGTATCTGCCCGATTGAGACCCCTGAAGGTCCGAACATCGGTCTGATCAGCTCTCTGTCCTGCTTTGCTCGCATTAATGAGTACGGCTTTATCGAGTCGCCCTATCGCCGTGTTCGCGATGGCCGCATTCTCGACTATGTCCAGATCACCAATGCCGGCGAGAGCGGGCTCCGGGTGGGCGACCATCTGGAGAAGGCTGAAGCCATCAAGCTGAACGATCAGCTGAAGACAGACAAGAAGAGAACTATCGAGCACATTCCGTTCTCCTTCTACCTGTCAGCATGGGAAGAAGATCGCCACACCATCGCACAGGCGAACATCGAGACAGACGAGAACGAAAACATCGTTGAAGATCTGGTCAATGCTCGTCGTCAGGGCAACTTTGTGCTGGTAAATCGCGCCGAAGTCGACTACATCGACGTCAGCCCGAAACAGCTGGTTTCGGTAGCTGCTTCGTTGGTGCCGTTCCTGGAGCATGACGACGCGAACCGTGCATTGATGGGTGCTAACATGCAACGCCAGTCTGTGCCTCTGCTTGTGGCTGAAGCGCCACTCGTTGGAACCGGTATGGAAGGCGTTACTGCTCGCGACTCGGGAGCCGTCATCATCGCTCGTCGTAATGGCGTGGTCGATTCGGTTGACTCCGAGCGCATCATCATCCGCGTGGAAGGTGAGCACCATCCGACACAGCTCTCTCGTGAGGTTGGATCGGACATTTATCAGCTCATCAAGTTCAAGCGTTCGAACCAGAACACCTGTATCAACCAGAAGCCGATCGTTCGTCAGGGCGACCGTGTGATAAAGGGACAGGTGATTGCTGACGGACCTTGCACGGAGCAGGGCGAACTTGGCTTAGGACGTAACGTTCTGGTCGCCTTCATGCCTTGGCGTGGATACAACTTCGAGGACGCGATCCTGATCTCCGAGAAGCTGGTTCGTGAGGATTACTACACCTCCGTCCACATCGAAGAGTTCGAAATCGAAGCTCGCGACACGAAGCTTGGACCGGAAGAAATTACTCGCGATATCCCGAACGTCAGCGAGAATGCGCTGCGCGATCTCGACGAGAGCGGCATCATCCGCATCGGCGCCAAGATCAAGCACAACGACATTCTGGTCGGAAAGGTTACGCCGAAGGGCGAAACCCAGCTGACGCCGGAAGAGAAGCTGTTGCGCGCCATCTTCGGTGAAAAGGCCGGCGATGTTCGCGATGCTTCCTTAACCTGCCCTCCGGGTATTGAAGGAACCATTGTCGATGTCCGCATCTTCTCCCGTAAGGGACAAGAGAAGGACGAGCGTGCCAAGCAGATCGAAGCAACTCAGGTCGAGAAGCTTGAGAAGAACCTGGCCGATGAAATCCGAATTCTGACCGACGAGCGGTTAAAGCGTTTGGAAGGCATTCTGGGCGGCAAGGAAGTTCTGGCCGATCTGCACGACGAACGCACCAATAAGCGTTTGTTGGTTAAGGGTGCAATCCTCGATCGCGACACCATCGAGCGCATCTCGACCAAGAACCTGAAGCGCATCCGTTATGCGGATAAGGATCCTCGCGTGAACGAGCAGATCGACGAGATCGAAGAGATGACCTCTCGTCAGATCGACGTTCTGCGCAAGATCACCAACGAGAAGATTGGCAAGCTGCAGAAGGGCGACGAACTTGCTCCCGGCGTAATTAAGCTGGTCAAGATCTACATCGCCATGAAGCGTAAGCTCTCGGTCGGTGACAAGATGGCCGGACGTCACGGTAACAAGGGTGTGATCGCGCGTATTCTCCCCGAGGAAGATATGCCCTATCTGCCCGATGGCACTCCTGTCGAGATCGTGTTGAATCCTCTCGGCGTGCCTTCCCGTATGAACGTCGGTCAGATCCTTGAGACGCACCTCGGTTGGGCGGCTCATGAGCTCGGTCAGCAGGTGGCCGCACTCGTGCAACAGAATCGCGATGCGAATGTTGTACGCGAAGTGATCAAGGAGCGCTTCGCTGGAACCGCAACTTTGCGTCAGCTTCTGGAGCTCAACGATGAGATGTTGTTACGCGTTGCAGCTGGTATGAAGCGCGGTATCTGGTTCGGAACGGCGGTCTTCGACGGTGCCCGGGAAGAAGAAATCAAGGCGCTGCTGAAGTCTGCAAATCTACCTAGCTCGGGCAAGACGCACTTGTTTGACGGTATGACAGGCGAACAGTTCGAACAGCCGGCAACTGTGGGTTACATCTACATGCTCAAGCTGTCCCACTTGGTCGACGACAAGATCCACGCTCGCTCCATCGGGCCGTACTCCCTCATTACTCAGCAGCCGCTGGGTGGTAAGGCTCAGTTCGGTGGACAGCGCTTCGGAGAAATGGAAGTGTGGGCACTGGAAGCTTACGGTGCTGCCTACATTCTGCAGGAGCTGCTGACAGCCAAGTCCGACGATGTTTATGGCCGTACGAAGATCTACGAGGCCATCGTCAAGGGCGAAGCCGCGATCGAGCCTGGTGTACCGGAATCGTTCAACGTGTTGATTCGTGAGTTGCAGTCACTTTGTCTGGATGTGGAGTTGGTTAAGCAGGGCGAGAAGAAGCCCGCGATTCCTCCGCCAGTGGTGGCCGCGGCCGATTAGCCGCTCTTTGAGGCCGGAGCAATACTCCGGCCTCTGAAGCGCATAAGTTTCTGAAGAGATAAGGGCTCTGCCTTAGTGAGCGAAAGCTCCCCGGGGAAGACAGAAAGCCCAGCAAAGCAGCCCGGAGTAGCAGGCGCCGCATTCAGTCAACCAAACGAAAGCGGAGTGCCAAGGAGGGTCGTCTTGTACCGTTCCAGCCCATTTGAACTAACTAGCCCGATTACGGATTTCGATGCCATTCGTATTTCGCTTGCTTCACCAGAAAAGATCCGCAGCTGGTCGCATGGCGAAGTCACCAAGCCGGAAACTATCAACTACCGTACCTTCAAACCAGAACGGGACGGTTTATTCTGCGCTCGCATCTTCGGTCCTGTAACGGATTGGGAATGCCTCTGCGGTAAGTACAAACGCATGAAGCACCGCGGAGTTATCTGCGATAAGTGCGGTGTTGAAGTAACGCTGTCCAAGGTTCGTCGTGAACGCCTCGGCCATATTGAGCTGGCTTCGCCCTGCTCGCACGTGTGGTTCTTCAAGGGCCTGCCTTCACGTATCGGACACCTGCTCGATATCTCTCTGCGTGACCTCGAAGGTGTGCTCTACTTCGAGAGCTACGTAGTCGTCGATCCAGGCGATGCGCCCGTTCGTGAGCGCGAGATCATCAAGGACGAAGCAAAGTTCCGCGAACTCGATCAGCAGTTCCGTCCCACCGGCTTCAAGGGAATGATGGGAGCCGAGGCGATCAAGGAATTACTCAAGAGAGTCAATGTCGACGAGCTCTCGATCGAACTGCGCGAGAAAATGAAGGCCGAGACTTCGCAGCAGAAGAAGTTGAAGTATGCGAAGCGTCTGAAGGTCGTTGAAGCTTTCCGCAAGTCCGGCAACAAGCCGCAGTGGATGATTCTCGACGTAATTCCGGTCATTCCTCCTGAGCTGCGCCCCTTAGTGCCTCTGGATGGCGGCCGCTTTGCGACCTCCGATTTGAATGATCTCTATCGCCGCGTCATCAACCGTAATAACCGGTTGAAGAAGCTGATGGATCTTCACGCTCCCGAAGTCATCGTGCGTAACGAAAAGCGCATGCTTCAGGAAGCCGTCGATGCTCTCTTCGACAACGGACGCCGTGGCCGCGTACTGCGTGGTGCCAACAACCGTCCGCTGAAGTCGCTCTCCGATACCCTCAAGGGTAAGCAGGGCCGCTTCCGTCAGAACCTGCTCGGTAAGCGCGTCGACTACTCCGGCCGTTCGGTAATCGTCGTCGGCCCTGAATTGAAGCTGCATCAGTGCGGTCTTCCTAAGAAGATGGCTCTGGAACTCTTCAAGCCATTCATCTATCACCGTTTGGAGCAGACCGGACATTGCACCACCATCAAGCAAGCCAAGGAAATGGTGGAACTGCAGGAGCCGATCGTATGGGACATCCTGGAAGAGGTTATTAAGGATCACCCAGTGCTCTTGAACCGCGCCCCAACCCTTCACCGTTTGGGCATCCAGGCCTTTGAGCCGGTGCTGGTCGAAGGTAAGGCCATCAAGATCCATCCGCTGGTTTGTACCGCTTTTAACGCCGATTTCGACGGCGACCAGATGGCCGTACACATTCCGCTGTCGCCTGAAGCTCAGGTGGAAGCCAGCGTTTTGATGTTGGCCTCGCACAACATCCTGTCGCCTGCTTCCGGTCAGCCGATTACGGTTCCGACCCAGGACATGGTTCTCGGTCTGTATTACCTGACCAAGGCCAAGAAGGGTGGCAAGGGTGAAGGCCGTACCTTCGCCAACATTGAAGAAGTTCTGATGGCTCTCAACGCCAAGGAAGTCGAGACCCTGACACCGATCCGCCTGCGTTATTCCGGCATGGTGCTGGATATGACCACGGCTTACGACGATCAGGATCTGACGCACACCGAGCCGGTTGAGTACCAGAAGCAGTACATCTCCACTACCGTAGGCCGTGCCATTCTCAACGAGGCACTGCCGGAAGGAATGCCCTATATCAACGGTCTTCTGAAGAAGAAGGGCATCGGACAGCTGGTGAACTACTGCTACCTGAACCTTGGTCTTGAGACCACGGTGAAGATGCTCGACCGTATCAAGGAGCTGGGCTTCCAGTTCGCAACTCGTTCGGGTCTCTCGGTCGGTCTGGATGACATGGTCATTCCTGACACCAAGTACCCTGTCGTACGCGAGGCGGAAAAGCAGGTTATCGCAGTTCAGCAGCAGTACCTGGATGGCGCTATCACCAACGGTGAGCGTAATAACAAGGTCATCCAGATCTGGTCGACGGTGACGGAACGCGTCGCCGACGAAATGTTCAACAACATGAAGAACGCCGATAAAGAAGGCGCGATGAACCCGATTTACATCATGGCCGACTCCGGTGCTCGTGGATCGAAACAGCAGATCCGTCAGCTCTCCGGTATGCGCGGTTTGATGGCCAAGCCATCGGGCGAAATCATCGAGACTCCGATTACGGCGAACTTCCGTGAAGGTCTGACCGTGTTGCAGTACTTTATTTCGACGCACGGTGCCCGTAAGGGTCTGGCCGATACGGCTTTGAAGACCGCCGACTCGGGATACCTCACCCGCCGTCTGGTCGACGTTGCTCAGGACGTTATTGTCTCCGAGCACGATTGCGGAACGGTGGAAGGCATCTATGTCGGACCGATCGTTGAATCCGGTGAGATCATCGAGCCCTTGCGTGACCGCATCATCGGCCGCGTTTCGCTCGAGCGTCTGAAGGACTACGAAGGCAATGTGATTGTTGACATCAACCAGGAGATTAATGAAGACCTGGCTGGAGCCATCCAGGCTGCCGGTATCGAGCGCGTAAAGATCCGCTCGGTGCTCACCTGCGAATCCCGCCGCGGCGTTTGCATCCTGTGCTATGGCCGTAACCTGGGTTCCGGACGCATGGTAGAACTCGGCGAAGCTGTCGGCGTCATTGCTGCACAGTCCATCGGTGAGCCTGGAACACAGCTCACGATGCGTACCTTCCATATCGGTGGTACTGCATCCCGTGTTTCCGAGCAATCGAAGGTCGATGCGAAAACCAACGGTACGGTTCGCTTCATCAACATGGTTACGGTTCGCTCCAAGGCCGGACATCTTGTTTCAATGAACCGCTCCGGATCCATTGCCGTCATCGATGATCGTGGTCGTGAGAAGGAACGCTACCAGATCGTTTACGGTGCGAAGCTCAATGTCGAAGACGGAGCGCAGGTCAAGATCGGTCAGCCTCTCGTCGAGTGGGATCCTTACACCTTCGTGATCCTGACAGAGATTGGCGGTACCGCCAACTTCAAGGATCTGCAGGAAGGTATCACTCTCAACGAGGAAGTCGACGAAGTTACGGGTCTGTCTCGTCTGGTTGTCGCCGAGTCTCCGGACGAAAAGCGTCAGCCGGCCATCATGGTCAAGGGGGCCAAGGGCAACAAGCGTTATCTGATGCCTAGCCGCGCTCACTTGATGATTCAAGATGGTGACGAGGTCTTCCCGGGCGACATCCTGGCCAAGATCCCGCGTGAAACCACTCGTACGAAGGACATCACCGGTGGTCTGCCTCGCGTCGTCGAATTGTTCGAAGCCCGCAAACCGCGTGAAACCGCCATCATCAGCGAGATCGATGGTGTGGTTCGCTTCGGTGAAGTCTCCAAGGGTCAGCGTAAGATCTACGTCACCGCCGATAACGGTGAGGAGAGAGAGTACTCTGTCCCGCGTGGTATCCACGTCAACGTGCAGGAAGGCGAGCGCCTGAAAGCTGGCGAACAGCTGATGGACGGTCCTCTGAACCCGCACGACATTCTCGCTGTTCTCGGTGAGAAGGAACTGCAGGCTTACCTGGTCAACGAGATTCAGGAAGTCTACCGTCTCCAGGGCGTGGCTATCTCGGATAAGCACATCGAGACTATCGTTCGTCAGATGCTGCGCTGGGTGAAGGTTGAGGACGTGGGAGATACGAACTTCCTGCTCGAACAGCAGATCGACAAGTTCCGTTTCCGTGAAGAGAATGAGCGTGTGATTGCCAATGGCGGTCGTCCATGTATCGGTCGTCCGTTGCTGCTCGGTATCACCAAGGCTTCTCTCTCGACCGATTCATTCATCTCAGCTGCATCGTTCCAGGAGACCACCCGTGTCCTCACGGAAGCCTCCATCAACGGTGCTGTCGATAACCTCCGCGGCTTGAAGGAGAACGTCATCGTTGGACGCCTTATCCCCGCCGGAACGGGTATGGAGTACTACCGCAACATCCAGCTCTCTCCGGAACTCGAAGAGGCTGCAGCCCGCATCCAGCAGGAAGTTACTGCCGAGTACGAAGCTGCCGAGCGCGAACTCGAGATGATGCGTCAGGAAGGCGAAGCCGAAGAATTGGCCGCAGAGTAAGACTGGCCATTCAGGCAACTTTAAAGGGCAGAGCCTATAAGCTCTGCCCTTTTACTTTTGAGCAATTCGAACAGAAGAGTCCAAGAAGAACCACGGTATGAATAAAGTACTGCTGGTCTCCAGCCCCGGCTGTCGTGGGAGGCATCCTCGCCCTCCGCCTATTGATTCCAAAGCCATTTTGTAGACTGTGTTCCTGAATGGGATCAGCATTGAAGGCGCGTAGCGTTTTGCATCGTCAAAGGATCAATAGGAAGCTGTTACCAAGGAAAAGCTGGAACCAAACCTCTGGTAAATACACAAGCAGTCACTACACTCCCTCGCATTATTTTCACAGTCATCTCATGGTCATTGATGCTGGGGCTTGTGGTCCTGTAGAGCTTTCAGCAACTCGACTCGGTGACTTTTCGTGGTCTCCCCAAGTAGTTCAATCTGCTTCAATAGAAGAGCTTCGTCCAGTTCCCTCATCATTTCAGGTAGCCCTGCCATTAGCCGTTTCCCGTCATCAGAATTAGCCCATGTAAACAGATCTTGTTGATCTTTGCTCGTTAGTGAGCTGGCAATCTCTTCTTGAATAAGTCGCTCCTCTTCTATCCTTTGCTTCAAATCGACAGAAAAGTCCTCCATTGCTATATTCTCTCCAAATGGTGTTGGAGTATCGACGTGCCATGAGCGTACTAACATCTGCTGCCCATTTGACGTCGATAATACGCGCAACAGTTTTTTAGCAGTGCTATCGATAAGATGCTTTTGGTAAATAGGCATCGCTAGTTCCGTAAGGTCAATCTCGCGAACGGCTTTTATCTCTGAGGCCCAAATGCTATCCGGATACCACGATGGCAAGTTCTGATGTAACTGTCTCAATCCTTCTTCTCGTATTTTCAAACTACGTGAATTCGTATGACAGATAGCAAATAAGCTATGCAAGGTCTGCTCGCCTAGGGGGAGTGTGGGCGAATCCAACATCAGTTTCGGGGCTGGATAGTGACGGTACGACCGCGAGAACGAGATATCAAAGAAAAAGTTCGTCGGCGTAGGCGTATCGTTTACCAGGTATGGACTAAAGACAAGTTTCCCGGCTGTACGCAAAGCTGCGTTGGCCATTGCTTCGGTGGGCGAGGCTTCTAGCGCTGCGTCCAGAACATGTCCGTCTACACCCAGGAATAGATGGAGTTTAACGAAGGTTCTCGAATTCTTATTCAGGAAGTTGAGGGGAAGCGATGCTGTAGCATCCTTGACGAGATTCGCTGCTTTCCACTCTTCCGGATTTAATCGAGAGGTGCTTGTCGACTCCCTTTTCATTCCAGCCAATGGTTCTAGTGCCTCAATCTTTCCGGTATGTAAAGGCGCATAATCCAGCTGGACATCGAGTACCGGAAATTGGTCTGCTGTAACATGAACAACCGTGTATTCAAACTTCCCCTGGAACTGGATATATTTCTCAAAGGAGATATGAAGTGCCGACGCACGATCGATGCTACGTAACAGTCCCGTACTCTTTTCAAAGCACAATTTAGACTGATGGTTGGGATTATCGCTTTTCGTGCTCCGGGTAACAGCGAAACAACTAAGTTCCTGTCCGTCGTCTAGCTTTTCAGAGGACTGAACAACAAGGAAACCGGAGGCGTTCTCCATAGAAGGGAGACTAAGCATCAAGATCTGGTGCAATTGCCCCGCGCGAATGGGCAGAAACGTAGTTGAACGTTCTATCCAAGGCGCTCCCCCATCGTTTTTGATGATCTTTTCTTCGTAATCGGGAAATTTGAGAGTACGTTTCCAGTGGGTTTTATCTGTCCATTGCTCTTCGAAAACGCCATCCCTAACAGCGTGCCAAGCCCAGTCTGAGACGATTTTTGCGTGAATTTCGAACGGCGTCATACCCGCAATGTGCAGGTTGGTCCGCGCCTCGGCTTTGGCAATTGCGAGGACGAATGCTTCTTGTGCTCCTATATCGGATTGTTGTAGCTGCCCTTCTGCCAGGGGAATTACTGTGAGAGTGTGTAAGAGCAGGAGTAAGGATCCTAGAACACAGGATCGCTTCGAGCACAGAGCTTTATAAAATGTTGGAATCATCTTTATAGCTGTTATCGGCAAAAGGCAGTGAATCGCATCAGGTGACTATAGTTACCGATATGGAGGATGTGCCCACTTTGACAATGTTATAAAGAACTCACCATGTCGATCTATTTCCAGCAGTATTTGCAATCGCGTGATTGTATTGTCACGCCTTCTTCTTCTCCGCTTTTGCAGGAAGGAGCATCTTTAGCATGATGGAAGACATTTCTTCTGCGGATGAAGTTGGAAAATATGGACACGTCAATTTCATGCTTACGATCCCGTGAGCTGCGGCATGGCAAGTTTCTGCTATCTGAATAGCATGCGCCTTAGGAAAATTATGGTCCGAGCTCTGCAGCTCAGATATAGCATCTACTAGCAGCTTAAAAGCCAGATTGGCCGGATCGTTCTCCTGTTTTCTTGCATAGATCGTCTTAAGATAAACAGGGTCATCCATAAAGATCAGACGGTAAGTTTCGGGATTCTCCATCCCGAAGCGGATGTAGGCCTGCATCAGTGCGGCAAATTGTGACGCCGCATTCTTCCCCTTTGTCTTAGCCTTAGCTGCCGACATTTCGTTGAAGAGTTGCGAATAGCCTTCATAGCTCAGCGATCGGGCAATTTCCTCGCGGCTTTGAAAGTAGAGATAGATTGATCCAACAGAGTAGCCGATCTTATCGGCAAGCTTCCGCATTGAGAATGAGCTAAAACCCTCGCGGGTAATGATCTCGCCTGCCGCTCGCAATATCTTCTTCCGAAGCTCATTTCTTTCGCTTTCAGGCTGTTGCCGTCGTCCCATAAAAGTCCCCCTTGACAGGTACCGTCTATAGGATAAACTGAACACTGTTTAATGAACACTGTTCACTAAATCGGAAGGAGGTCGAAATGGAGAAGATAGCGTTATGGGGAGCATCAGGAACTGTTGGAGAGAGCATCGCTCAGGCTCTCCGGCGGGAAGGCCAGAGTTATCGCGTGGTGGGCCGGGAACGCGAGAAATTGCAGCGGATCTTTGGCTCCTATCCTAAGGCTGAGATTGCGACGTGGAATCCAGACGACCCGGCTTCAATTCGTGCAGCGGCCAAAGGCATCGATACTCTGGTGTATCTAGTAGGTGTTCCGTACAACGAGTTTCAGCTGCATCCCCAACTGATGCGGAAAACCCTAGAGGCGGCCATTGCCGAAGGTGTTGAAAAGGTCGTACTGATTGCATCGGTCTATCCCTATGGCCGCCCTGTTACCGCCAAAGTTTCGGAATCACATCCGCGTAATCCTCAAACTTTCAAAGGCAAGATGCGTAAGGAGCAAGAGGATATCTTGTTGGAGGCCGACGCCTCTGGGCGCATTCGCGGCACCGTCCTAAGATTGCCCGATTTCTACGGCCCCGGAATTGAAACGAGCTTCCTGCATCTGCTCTTTCGAGCGGCAGCAAAGGGTGGAACGGCAGTCATGGTGGGACCGATAGATACTCCGCATGAATTTGTCTTTGTTCCGGATGTTGGTCCTGTTGTAACTGCACTGGCTCGTAAGTCCGAAGCATATGGGCGATGGTGGAATTTTGCAGGTGCAGGCACCATCACCCAGCGTGAGATTGCGGATCAGGTCTTTGCCATGGCAGGGCGCAAGGAAAAGATCCGAGTTGCAGGCAAGACGATGCTTCGACTCTTTGGTCTGGTTAATCCCGTTATGAAGGAACTGGTTGAAATGCACTATCTCCAAACAACTCCGGTCATAATGGACGACTCTGCGTTGAAGGGCTTGTTAGGAGAAATTCGAAAAACACCATATTCCGATGGGCTTAGACAAACGCTGGATTTCTATCGAAAGCCGGTGGGCACTGGTTTGTCTCAATAGGTCTGGAACCTTTCGAAGGAGATATCTGGATCTGGGCATCCGATTCTGAGAAGTGCCTCGGTGTGACAAAGGATGGGATTGAGAATATCGGGGCGGCGATAACCGGAGCGATAATCGATACCTCCTGTTGCTCTGGTGTTATGGTCTGAAAAGATCCTTGATTTTTCTTGCGAAAGGCAAAGTCATTGAAAACTGCTGACATTGCTATTGTCGGTTCAGGTTCGTTGGCGCAGGGGGTTATCCATGCGCTCTCGCAATATACGGCTGACACTTTGCGTGTTGCCGTTGTCGGACGCTCCATGGCCAAGGTCAATCAGATAGCTCTGATTGCAAATGCTCGTGCAGCCGTATTGGGTGGGAAGGCAACATTTCTGCCTATTGAGGTTCGCAGCTTCGAAGCGAAGGTTTTTACAAAAGTTCTGCGCCCACTTCGTCCGAAGGTGGTTTTCTTTGCCGCATCAATACAGTCTCCCTGGGAGAGTGCTCAAGGCCCGAATGCCTGGACACAACTGCTAACTCAAACTGGCTTCGGAGTCTCACTCCCGCTTCAGCTGGCTCTTGTTGCCGAGCTTAGCAAGAGCATAGGCGACGGTGATACCTCAATCGTGAATGCCTGTTATCCAGATTGTGTGAATGTTGTTCTTCATAAAGTGGGGTTGCCAGTCGCGTGTGGCATTGGCAATGCTGCGATCATAGGAACTTTTGTCTCTTCTATGGGTACCGTGAACGGTAAGGATGTTCAAGTAGTTGGACATCATGGGCACTTCGGATCGTGGATAAAAGGAAGAAGGGCTCTTAGCCAGCCCAGAGTTTGGATAAAAGGTAGGGAGCGGGAAGCATTGCTCTTTCGTCCGGACTTCGGGACCATAGGGGAGGAAATCAATACAGTAACCTCCGCGACAGCCGTGCCAGTCTTGCTCTCTCTTCTGACCGGAGAAGCTCTGCGTATGAGTATTCCCGGGGTTCAAGGAATGCGGGGCGGATATCCATTTTTTCTCAAAACAAAGAAATTTACCCTCAAGCTCCCGTCCGGAATTTCCCTGTCTGAGGCTATCGCCCACAACCGCCAAGGCGAGCGGCTGGATGGAGTGGACCTTGACTCGGGTGTGAAGTTCGTCGGGAAAGCATATCGTGCACTAAAAGCGGCAGAGTTTGAGTATGCGGAGGGCTTTGATTTTGAGGACTGGCCAAAGGCCTGTGACAAGCTGATTGCCTTGAGCAATCGGCTTCGGAAGAAGGAAGCTTGATTTATAGATGGAAGGAATCCCTCAAGAGCAATACTCTGGCCGTCATATCTTTGGTGCCGTTTCATCTTTGAAATACTTAAGGTGATACGAAAAGGTTCTGGGTGGCAGAAGGCCTGGATTCGCAGATGCCGTTAACGATGGACTCTGTAACCGGAAAACGTACTTACTCGCAAAGTTTCCTTTTCCTATGGAGCTATCTGCTGTTCTTGTTCACCTTTCAGATAACGTGTGCGTATGTTTACGCAAGATCTCCCTATCTTCGTAACGCTATTTCCCTTCCAGTGGCATTTCGTCTGACTGTTTGGACCCTGCCGATCCTCGTTTTCCTGAAGTGCGCAAAAAGAGATGTTCTGGAATATCTCTTTTTGCGTTCGAACATCATACGTGGAGTTGTCTGGGGTATCGTCCTGGGTTGTTGCTTGATTACGATCAACCTGCTGGGTGCCTATCTGAGCCACGGAAGAGTAACAATCAATCCGCATTTCGGGGCAAATCTGTGGATCGGGCCGGTTATTATGGTCGGTTTTAGTGAAGAAGTGGTTTTCCGTGGTTATCTCCTGAATGACTTTGCAGAACGCACACGCTTCTGGGTTGCCAATCTAGGCCAGGCAGGAGTGTTTCTCGGAATCCATATCGCGGGATGGATTGTGCTCCATCAATTTGTCTTTCCAGTAATTACACGGGGTCTCATCTGTGTCTTCGCGATGGGGCTGCTGTTGGCTGCTTTGAAGAAAAGAACAGGCTCGCTGTGGAGCTGTATGATTCTTCATTCATTTAGTAACTTCAGCTTTTTTGCGATTCATTAGGGAGAAAGATCGAACGGTATTTTGCACCAAGTTTGGTGATGATGTTGATTGCTTAATGTTTGGAAGTGGAGCATTTCAGTTTTTTGTTGGTGGTCCTTCAAAGAACCATGAAGTATGATTAACCCCTTCGAGTAAAATGTTTTAGTACAGGTACGTATCTGAAATTTTTAAGAAGCGTTAAAAGGTTTGCGCTTCAATTTCTTTCCCAGACCTCCAATCCCGAGCCTCAACCGGTATAGTTGGATTTTTTATAGACCCCATCCTTGCTGAAAAGTTGCCTTTTCTTCTCTGAAAATATTGACAATTTTGTCATCTAGGCTCAATCTTTTATTAATATCCGGTTCCTTGTAGGCTCAAGGAATAATCGTTAGCTTCAATTCTCACCTCTTGTGCACAGGGCTAGCTTCCTGTTTCGGACAAGGGGTCAGCAGTTTGCCGTTTCGTCAGGCTCAGTAAACAGTTGTCCAGAACAAGTCAAAACACAAACCCGTGATGTCTACGGGCGATTTTCATTTTCGAGGTTAGTCGATGGCAAGTTCTTCTTCGACCGCCACTACCTTAGTGGCGAGCCCATTTCTGTTTTTCCTCCCTGCCAGAAAAGTGAGGTCCCTCGTAGGACTTCTGCTGCTTTTCTTGTTTATGGGCGCTGGTGTCTCCATAGCACAAACAAGTAAAGGTATCTTGGTGGGCATAGTTCGCGATTCCGCTGGTGCCGTCGTAGTCAACGCCCAGGTGACTGTTGTGAATCAGGGAACTGGAGAACAACGGCGGACGACAACAGGTTCGGACGGCAACTATCGCGTTGAGGCTATCAATCCGGGAACTTACGAAGTTGATGTGGTGATGACCGGATTTAAGCGCTTCCAGGCGAAGGGGGTCATTGTTAATCCCTCGGTCGTCAACACAGCGAACGCAACTCTTGAGGTTGGCGGTGAGAACACTGTTGTCGAAGTCCAGGCGACCGCGAACACCATCAATATCCAAAATGCACAGCTTAGCGGCACGATCAGCCAGACAGAGTTGAAGACCTTGCCGATCTTTACGCTAAATCCGGCAGAGCTGGTGTACTCACTTCCGGGAGCCCAGAATGTTTACCCGCTTAGTCTTGGCGGTGCTGGTGGTAACGGCTCGATAAAAATCTCCGTAAATGGTGCACGTCCACGCAGCAATAACTTCATGCTCGACGGCATGGATATTAACGATGTGTCCCTTGGTGGCCAGGCATTTCAGGCGATTATGCCGGACTTCTTTTCGAACACGACGGCGCTTTTGAATTCCGCAGGCGCCGAGTTTGGTCGCTCAGGTGGAGCGGTGATTAACACCATCACCAACAGTGGCAGCAATCAATTCCACGGCAGCGTGCATGAGATTTACACCGGCTCCGGACTGGACGCATTGGATGGCCAGACACGACGGGTTAAGCCCCTTCCCGCAGGTGCAGCAAATCCGAAGTCTCGTTACGATCAGCATCAATTCGGCTTTACCGCCGGAGGTCCGATCATCAAGGACAAGCTGTTTGCCTTTGGCGGGGGGACATGGGTTCGCTACTACGGCCAAACTCAACCTGGCTCGGTCGAATTGCCGGATGCTAATGGATACGCACAGCTCGCGGCGATTGGCGGTCCTTTGGTGACCCAACTGCAAAGTTATCTGAATAATGGCTCGTATCTAAATACAGCCAATTTCCGTGTTATTGCACCGAATTCGTCACAGATTGCGATTAGTTCGCGTCCTGGATGCGTTGGTGGCTGCAATATTTCTATGGCAAGATTTCAGCGCAATGCGACCGCGCTAAAGGCACCCGAAACACAATGGATCTATCGTATCGACTTCATCCCTCGTTCGCAGGACACATTTAACTTCCGCTATTTGCATGATCGCGGGCTAACTGATCCTTACTTTTCCTCGGGCTCCGGCACTGCCGGTAGCGGCATGAACACGACAACGCTGCCCGGTTTTGACGCGGTCGCTGGCGGGCCTTCCGAACTGGCTGGCGGTACATGGACTCACGTCTTTACTCCCAACTTGCTGAACGAGTTCCGGGTATCGGAAACTCGTATCAACTTCCAGTTTTCTCCACGCGCTGACACTCTGGCGAATCCGGCAGCCAAGCTTCCCAGCATCGCATTGGGCGGCACAAACATGCCGACTCTGGGCGTTTCTCAAAACATGCCGCAGGGGCGTGGCGAAGAGCTCTATCAGTTCCAGGACACGGTGGGATGGAGTCGTGGCAAACATACCTTACGCATGGGAACTGACATTTCCAGGCTGCTTGAGACAGATCTTATCGCCCAGACGTATATCGGTGCGTACTCTTATGCCGCCGGTGGGGGCGCATCTTCACTGGATAACTATCTGAATGACCGTCTGGGAACCTCCGGGTCGGTGACGAAAACCTTCGGCCCAACCCGAGTCGATCCACATATCTGGAAGCTTGCAGGCTTTGTCTCCGACGATTTCAAATTGAGCCCGGATCTTACGCTGAATCTGGGGATTCGTTACGATTACCTCACCAACCCTCTGAATGCCCTTTCGTTTCCGGCTGTGGATCTGAACAACCTCTTTGGGCCGGTTAACACCTATGTACCGGTAAAGGCGGATAAGAACAATATCGCTCCGCGTTTTGGCTTTGCTTATGTTCCGCACTATAGCGGCTTTGGAGGCGATGGCAAAACCGTTATCCACGGAGGATTCGGCATCTTCTATGATCCGTTCTTCACGAATATTCTGGTGAACTCGGCTCAATCCTCGCCGGTGGCTCCAACAGGTTTAGTTCAGTCGAATACCGCACCGGCGTCATCATTGCTTGCAACAATTACACCGAAATTCGATCAGAACTCGTCGGTACAGAGCGTGATCAACAACATAGTCAATCCACAGACCTATCAGTGGAACTTCGGGATTGAGCGCGAACTTCCGCTGCAGTTGAAAGCCACCGTGAACTATGTTGGAGCGCGTGGTCTGAAGCTGTACTCCAATCGGCAGATCAACTATATGGTGAATGGAGTACGGCCTGTTCAGTCTCGAAGCCTGATCACAGTGCGTGACAATCGCGCGGGGTCAAACTATCAGGGGCTGCAGGTAGGAGTGGATCGTAGATTCGTAAATGGACTTTTCTTGCGCGGATCGTACACCTACTCTAAGGCTCTGGATAATTCATCTGAGGTCTTTGCTCTATTTAATGCGCCCGGCTCCTATCAGGCGAACCTTGCTGCTGACGGTATTCGGCAGGAATGGGGACCTTCGGCCTATGACCGCCGTCATGTGGCCTCGTTCGTGTACACTTATGCTCCGCGCGGCTTCCGTTCGGACAAGGCATTTACAGACTTAGTGTTGAGCGCCTTTACCCGGAACATCACAATCTCTGGCCAGACGCAGTTTATGACCGGACCCTATTCAAGCTATAACGTTAGCGGGCGCGATATTAACGGCGATGGCAGTACGACCAACGACCGTCCCGTGGTGTCAAATAACCAAGCACCACTGAATACGGTGGGTGTTGATGGCTATTACGTCGGAGGTATCTCTGGTCAGTATTATGATCAGGCGGCTTATAACGCTTCTCCAGCTAAGGCCCGCGTATTAAAGCCCGTGAGCTCAAGTGATGTTCACTTCCTCATTCCGATTGCTGCAAATGGGACGAACATGGTGTCTCGCGAGGTCAGCCGTGACAGCTTCCGCAACCCTGGAGCGCAGTACTGGAATGTGGCTGCCGAGAAGGCTGTACCGGCGCGATTTACGCGCCTTGAAGGCGCACAGCTAGTCTTCCGTGTTGAGGCACAGAATATAGGTAATCACAACAATGTGCGTCCAACGCAGGTGATCAACGTAAATCAGATTGGTCTGGCCTCCTACCAGAACATCTCAAATGCGCGTGATGGAAGCGAATATCGGCACCTCCGTCTATGGGCTAAGTTCGTTTTCTAGTTCACGATAGTTACTCAATAAAAGAGGGTCTCGATTTTCGAGACCCTCTTTTTTGTGGCGCGTCGGGCACAGCACGTAATGCAAGCGAAGTAACTGTGATGGTTGCTTGTGAACGGTGGTGGTTTCTTAACCACTTAAGACATGAGTAGATGTTGGGCAAATCTCATGAATGTGTGGATAGATAGAGTCCTATACCGAACGCCAGGGCAAACATATTCATGGCAATGTTTCAAGAAACAAGCGTAAGGACACTCTCAAACGCATAGGCTTGATCATCCGGCGGTGTCCAGCCACGGCGTGTAAACGTACTTCTGCTCGTGCCCTAGCGTCTTTTAGAGCGGACTTAGGATTACTATGTCCGATCCTGAAAGAAGGAAGCGGCTTCCCTTGACGGAAAACCTGCTCCATTCTCTATGGCTTGTGAATATATCTATTTGATTCCTTTAGTAGATCCATAAGCCACATCTCGATATTGGCTAAATTCTGCTTACGAATTTCCTTAAAACCATTTACAGATCGGTTGCATCTCTGTATTTGCGCTAATGTAAATGCTTTCTGCGACGACACACCTTTTGAAAGGCAATCAGCACAGCTTCCCCTTTTGCAAATTTGAGAAGGATAAGTGTGATGGCGTTCCTGGCATACTATTTGCAGAATCTGAAAGCTCCAGGGGTGAGGAAAGCGTATCGGGTGACAGATGAAGGGGAAAATTCTACTGGTCGGGTACGATGCCACTTTACTGACGACCCGGGCTACAGTCCTAAGCATGCGTTGGACAACAGAGATTGCGTATCCCAAAGATGTGCTTAAGGCACTGGATGACAATCTCTTTGATGTTGTCGTCCTTTGTCACTCCCTCACCGCCAAAGAAGCCGGTGTGATACTCCAGGGTGTGAGGAAACACTTCCCCTATGTGCATATTCTCGCGCTTGAATATTCGCTGGGCACTGCAGCGAATCTCGGTGCAGATGCTACGGCGGTATCCACGGATGGACCGGAGCAGATGTTTATTGCAATCAACAGATTGCTAAATCTGCCTCGGCGTCGTGTTGCTTAGTTTCAGCAGCTCTGCTTACCCACCAACAAACCTGACCCATGATCTTCCACTTCGGATCGGCAGTAATGTCAATTGGCGTATAGCTGTGATTTTGAGAAATTAGAATGTCGGCGGAAGGAAGCCTTTCCAGTCTCGCAATCTTGAATCCCAGATCCCGATGAGAAGCGAGGACTACTTTCCCGCTCAAGATTGCGTGGTCTGTGATGTGCATATCGACAGCGATGATAGAGCCGGAGAGGATCAAGGGAAACATTGAATCTCCGGTTACGTGCATACAGATCATTCCCGCAGGATGTGGGCACCAATCTACTGGTGCGGTAAGCACCTCTTCGATGTTTGCTTCGGGAAGATGAACACGTTCTTCCGGTGGAATAGGATCTGCATAACAGGTCACGTTTAGCAATGGAATCGCTACGGCATTTGCTTTACCCACCAATGCCTTGCCAGAGAAATACTGCCCGGCAACTAACTTGAAGTCAGTGAGTTTGATTTTCAATGATTGAGAGCTGACCCGTGAACCCGCCTCGGGAAAGCTTGAGGTGTCGATGCCTGCGCGTTCCCAGAAATACAGATCTTCAGGCGATCCAGCAAGATTGCCAAGCGAGACATAGGCCTCCCCTGTAGGTTCGTGCGTGCCTTTCAACCATCGGGAAACAGTTGCAGAAGAGACTCCAAGGCGCTTTGCCAAAGCGGCCTGCGTCAGTCTGTGCTTTTGGAGTAGCTGTCCTATCCTAGCGGGCCACTCGGGTTTGATTTTTGAGGGAGAGGGCATATGTGCCGGGTCTTTCAAAATTGTAATTACATTAATGAAATCAACAACTTACGTCCAACTTGGAGATTAACACGCACATCTTGTTTGTGTTTGGATCGAACCTGCTCCAGAACGAATTGTGCACAGAAAACGCACCATCTTTAGACTCCTTAACGGTGACCTTGAAAGCGGCAAGATGAGAGTGGGTAAAGGGGGAAGGGGGTCGATTTGCAGCGACTACTGAAGCGAATTCTCCTACCGCTGCCATCAGTGTAGGCGTATTACACCGCAATGAAGCAGATTTTAAATAAAGATTTTTAGAGAGAAAATTATAAGAGCGGAGGTAAATTTTAGAGAAAAGCCATGTTGTTACGTACCGCTTTTGGTTCCTGCGATTTTTTTCATCTCTGGCACGTCAATGTGTATCTGCTATAGATGCATATAGGAATGTACGGGCTGGATATATCGATTGAGAGTTCTGCGATCTCCTCGCGCATGGCCTCGACAATTCTCTAAATGCGTTCGACGACAAGGTCAATCGCTGTAGCCAGACGATCCCATTGTTCCAGCTCAGTCTCCAGCTGCTTTTTCCCTGTGCGCGTCAATGCGTAGAATTTGGCTTTCCTGTTATTTTCGGAGTTACCCCATTCCGCTCGAATCCAGCCTCTGTATTCCAGGCGGTGAAGTGCCGGGTAGAGCGACCCTTGGCCAATCTGCAGGACTTCTTTGGAAACCTGCTGAATACGCTGTGCAATGGCCCAACCATGCATGGGTTCAAGTGCGAGTGTTTTCAGAATCAATAAATCCAGAGTTCCCTGTAGCAGATCGGTAGATGGTGGCATTACTCCCTCGATATCCGCAAATAGGGTTACGCGTGCTCCTGTCGAATGTCAAGGGAGGAAATGAGAGGGCATCCCATTCCACGTCTTACTGAGAGACCATACGAAGGTTCAAAGATGTTCTAGAGCTTCCAGGCGCTTGCAATTCGCGAGATATTGCCGACCGTCAGTCCGTCCGGGCGATTTACAAAATAGAGATTTCGAATGTCTGCTCCACTGAGATCCTCAATTTTATTGAAGCCGGCGTTGCGCAGTTCCTCTTGAAGTCCGGAAGGCGCGAAAAAGAGGCGGAAGGGCTCCCCCGCTGCTTCCACTTTCTGTGAGAGATACTCCAGTGCCAACCGTTCCCTAGGCGTGAGCAGTTCACTGGACAGGCCGTAGTCAAAGACCACACCTGTTCTTGTCGGTAACGAGCCAAGGAATTGTAGCGTGCTGCGAAAAGTTTCCAACGACAGGTAAGGTGTTACCCCTAGCCATGCGAAGAGCGCCGCCTCATCGGTCCGGAATCCGGCGGCATTCAGCCTTTCCTTTAAATTGTCTCTCTCGAAGTCCACGGCAGTAAAACTAAGCAACGATGGAATAGAGATTTGAGCCCTTTCCAGGATCGCTCTCTTCCATTCCTGTGTTGCCGGATGATCAACTTCAAAGATGCGAAGTTCAGGATAGGGATTGCGATAGGCGAATGTGTCCAGTCCTGCGCCTAAGAGAACGTATTGTCGTACTCCGAGAGAGACAGCATCGGCCAGCTTGTCTTCGGCATAGCGGCTGCGGGCTGAAACAAAAGCTCGCAATCCACGAGAGATCGGAGTCTGATGTTTCTCCGGATCGCCTGTGATCTTTTCTTTGGTATCCGGTCCGAGGATCTGAAGGGCGAGCTTGTCTTCGAGGATTAAGGGTTGATCAAGCAGTTGGTGAGTGGCGCGCCGAAGGGCGACTCGATAAGCGGTTGCGCTTGGCCGGCTGTCCTGCACAACATCCTCCAGAAAGATTTCGCAATATCATACCTGCTTCATGTGTATTTCAGAGGCCTCAGGAGTGTGCCGTTGTCTTCGATAGGAAGTTCAAAACGAATACTCCGGCCAAAATGAGAGCGATTCCTACAAGAGCCGGGATGTCGAGTCTTTCTCGAAAGAAGAGGTAGCCAATAAGGGAGATCAGAACAATTCCCGCTCCAGACCATATTGCATAGGCTATGCCGATGGGGATTTGCCGTAGAGCCAGGGATAGACAGTAGAAGGCACTTCCGTAACCGGCAATTACCAGAAGAACCCATGCAGGCTTCGTGAAGCCATTTGAGGCCTTAAGGGACGAGGTTGCGAGAATCTCGGACAGAATTGCTACCAGCAGAAAGATGCGGGACATGGGTTCAGTATAGAAACCTGCCAGAGTTTGTGCCTGAAGATCAGCCTGCCCAGGATGCTTCATTCTTAGTGCAGTCTCTGTGCAACTTCAAGGAATAAGGAAAACCGCGTCCCTCTCGCGAGGTGCTGAATCTAATCAGGTAGTTCATTGCGGATTGCAAGGAGATTCCCCTTATGCCTCATGTATTGGAAGACATTGAAAAGTTAAAGCACGCACCCGCGGTAGAAGGTGTGGATGGCAACATCCTTCGGCGATGGAGCCCGAGAGCGTTTGCCGAGCAGGACGTCACGACCGAGGATCTGAAGAAGATTTTTGAGGCGGCACGGTGGGCTGCTTCCAGCTATAACGAGCAACCCTGGAGATTCCTGGTCGGACATCGGGGAGACAGCGTCTATCAAAAGATTTTTGCGGCTCTGATTGAGTTCAATCAAACCTGGGCAAAGAATGCACCGGTTCTTATCCTTTCGGTTGCCAGGAAGGCTTTTACCCAGAACGGCAAGCCAAATGACTACTACTTGCACGATACGGGTGCTGCTACTGCTTATCTTTCGCTACAGGCCACGGAGATGGGGCTACATACACATTCCATGGCTGGCTTCGATAAGGATAAGGCGCGCGAACTCTTCCAGATTCCGGCTGATTACGATATGGGTGCGGTAACTGCACTCGGCTATTTCGGAGATCCTGACATGCTCCCTGAGCAAGCTCGTCATCTTGAAGTGTCTCCGCGCACCCGGAAGCCGTTAAGTGAGATTGTTTTCGGCGAGTGGGAGAAGCCTGTCTTTTGATTTTCTAATCTGGGGCATCTCAATTCGGTTGAAAACCTGTTTATATTCTTTCTCTTACAGTGTGATGGCAGCCCATCCTGCTGTCTTGCGGGCGAGCAGTTGTACGGCATGTTTACGACTGCAGTACCGAAAATGCCGGATGGGCTGAAATTGCAATAGAGTGGAATAGAGCATTTCTCCCAAAGATGTGGATTGGGCACAGAAGCGTACGCAGCTATCTGCAAGAGACCGGGTCTCCAGCAAACCCGTCATTGGTTTGCTGGGGTGGAGCGAAAGTGGCCCCTCTCCGTTCTCGGCAAGTCTGTATCTATGCGGGAAATGCTCCAGAAGGCTTTCACGAGAAATAACGCTTGCGGGTCAAGATTAAAAGAAGGAAAAGACGTCCCGGCAAACGCCGATTCCCCCAGATCGATAAACGCATAAAGATCGGTGGAATTGCCTTTGCCGTTTGCGTAGTGGTGTGGCTTGGAGTCACGCTCTACCTGAAGACCATGCCGCTTTCCAATACGGAGAATCGGCATTTCGACGCAATTATTGTTTTGGGCGTCCCCTCCGAACCCAATGGTGCTCCCTCAGCAGATCAGCAGGCAGAAGTTTACGAGGCTATTCGTGAGTATGAGCGCGGCGTGGCTCCCCACATCATTCTCAGCGGCGGGGCCGCTCATAATGACTTTGTCGAAGCTACGGTGATGGCCGAAGTGGCGCGTTCGCAGGGAATATCCCAGAGTTCCCTCTTCGAGGAGCGCAGAGCCCAAAACACCCTGGAAAATGCCTGCTATTCGATGGAGATTATGAAGTCCCACGGGTGGAAGTCGGCTGAGATTATCGCAACCAAGGTTCGTCTGCCCAGGGCCGCCTACATCTTCCGCCGGTACCCGATTCTCTGGAGTATGCACTCTGCTCCGGACCTTCCTGGAACGAATGCCGCCAAAAGGTGGTTTGAGTGGGAACTTGAGGTCCTGAAAATGGTCCGCTTGCTAGGTCTAGCCCAATTTCTCGACAGTTGCCCCATCTAGGGCAAATCTGGGTGCTGTGTCTGATCCTGCAGAAAGACTGCATTTCTGCGCTGTAAACAGGCCTTGTCCTATGCGGAAATGCCCTAATTGGAGGGCCGGACTGTGCGAATCGGCCCAGACCCATGTATCTTGTAGAAGAAATGCGGATTCATCGATTTGCCACATTTGCCTTTGCTCTGGTTTTGATTGCGGCCTCTGCCGCTGGCTCGCTTTTGGCTCAGACGTCTCAATCTTCGCAGTCGTCCCAAAATGCTCCGAACCCTCAGCCTATCCAAATTCCGACGACGCCTGAGGCAGCACCTTCTACCAAGTACGACAATCGCTATGAAATTTATGGCGGTATGGCCTATGTCCACTTCAAGGCTGGTAAGAACCTCCTGCAGGGTGCAAATATCGGCGGCTTTGACGCACAGGGGACTCGGTGGTTGACTCCCCGTTGGGGCGCGATGGCGAATGTCCGGGGCTATTACGGTACCAGTGGTGTCGTCCCCAATAAATTGGGAATTGAAGGCCCGTTCGTCAGCGAACACTTTATGCTTGCTGGTCCAACGATGATGGGACCCAAGAACCAGCATGGTGCGCTTACTGTCCATGCCCTCATGGGTGGAAGCTATGGGTATTTCACCCGCGGGTTGGATGGTCATAAGCCTGCTGAACTCGGATTTTTCGATAACCAATTTGCCCTGGCAGGCGCCTTCGGCGGAACTATCGTTTTAAACCGGTCTCCACGGTGGGCTCTGCAGATCTCTCCGGACGACATCTTTACCCGCTACGGCGACCAGACGCAGAATAATTTCGCAATTTCCGTCGGTGTCCTATACCGGTTTGCGAAGAAAAGGTAAAAGGCAGCGAAGAGCCGGGTCGCGAGGCTTCGCCTCTGAGCTAAAAACCGGGTGGCGCGACTTCGTCGCCTAGCCTAAAGACAGCAAAAGCGGTGAACGGAGTGAGTTATTTCCCGTTCACCGCTTTTTGTTGTTTGAGAGCGAAGCGACCGCTCGAAGACGAAGCCTCGCGACCCGGTTTTTAGCTGTTGTTACGCCATCTCGTATCCGGCGAAGAAGTATCCGATTTCAAAAGCGGCTGTCTCTTCGCCATCGGAGCCGTGGATGGCATTCTCTTCGATCGATCCTGCAAACTTTTTGCGAATGGTACCTTCCTCAGCATTGGCAGGATTGGTGGCACCCATCAGCTTGCGAAGATCGGCAATGGCATTGTCCTTCTCCAGAACCATGGGAAAGATTGGTCCGGAGGACATGAAGTCGGTAAGCGAGTCGAAGAAGGGCCGGTCCTTGTGGACGTAATAAAAACCCTTAGCCTGCTCTTTGGAGATGGAGAGCTTCTTGATGGCGACGATTTTGAAGCCCGCCTTCTCAATCTCAGCCAGAATGGCACCTGTATGGCCTTTACGGACTGCGTCCGGCTTAATGATGCTGAACGTGCGTTGTGACACGAAGACCTCTCAGTAGGATAGTAAGTAAGTGTCAACCTGATCGCTTGACACTGCGCTACATTAGTTTACGCTGAGGCGGAACCGTTGAGGTTTCAGCAGCGTATTTCTTCACAGGACACTGATCACTTTTTATCGTTTTCTTTGATGGACCTGCTTTCCAAAGGAAAATACCTTGCGATGGCGTACCTGGAGGGAAAGATTTGATGGAGGAAGAGGCATGCATCTATTGCTGAGAATTGCCGTGGTTGGGACGTTGTCGTCGCTAACCCTGGTATCGGCACACGCACAGGCGCCAAATGGCGGAGAGAATCCGGAGACGAAGACACTTAAAGTGTTTGATTCGTCACTAGTCGACAAGACGATCGATCCCTGTGTGAATTTCTATCGTTACAGCTGCAATGGTTGGTTTAAGAAGAATCCTCTTCCTGCCGACCAGATCTCCTACGGACGCTTTACTGAGCTGAGCGAAATCAATCGCGCCCACCTGCGTTCGATTCTGGAGGCAGCAGCGACACCCTCGGCTGGACGCACTCCGAACGAACAGAAGATCGGGGATGAATATGCCAGCTGTATGGATGTAGCCGCGATCAATGCCAAAGGGATCGCTCCATTTAAATCGGAACTGGACAGGATTGCCGCTCTTTCGAACAAGAAAGATCTCCCGGTATTACTGGCAGATCTGCATAAAGAAGGCGTGAATGCCTTCTTCGGAATGGGCTCGAATCAGGATTTTGCCGATTCCACCAAAGTTATCGACTTTTTTTCTGCAGGTGGCTTGGGTCTTCCCGAACGTGATTTCTATACCCGGACGGATGCCAAGAGTGTCGAACAGCGTCAGCAGTATGTTCAGCACATAACCAACATGTTGAAGTTGCTGGGTGAGCCGGAGACGCAGGCCAAGAAAGATGCGGAGACTGTTCTCGCCCTGGAAACCCGGTTGGCAAAAGCTTCTCTCACGATTACAGAACAACGCGATCCTCAGAATCTGAACCATCCGATGCCATTACAGGCTGTGTCTAAGATGATCGGCAATTTCAATGTTGCCGCATATCTGAAACAGCTTCAGGCTCCCGAGATTGCGAAGACGAATGTAACCGAGCCTAAGTTCTTTGCGGAGTTTAACAGCATCCTTGCCGATACCGATTTGGCTTCGATCCGCACCTATCTGCGCTGGCAATTTATCCATGCCGTTGCCGGAACCGGTACGCCGGAAGCCTTCGACAACGAGAACTTTAACTTCTATGCACATATCCTGCGCGGTCAGGAAAAGCAACAGGAGCGCTGGAAGCGTTGCACTCGGCGTGTCGATGGCGAGATGGGTGAGGCGCTAGGGCAGGTCTATGTTGCCAAGTATTTTCCACCTGTTGAGAAAAAGCGTGCTTTGGAGATGACGCAGGCGATTGAAGCGGCTATGGGCCGCGACATCGATTCTCTCGATTGGATGAGTCCTGAGACCAAGCAGCGGGCCAAGGAAAAGCTGCATACCATCAGCAACAAAGTTGGATACCCCGATAAATGGCGCGACTATTCCAATCTGGAGATCGTTCGGGGAGACGCCTTGGGAAATGAGTTCCGTGCACGCCGCTTCGAAGCTGCCCGTGATCTTGCGAAGATAGGACGCCCTGTTGATCGTGGCGAATGGGGCATGACTCCTCCGACCGTGAACGCTTACTACAATCCGCAGATGAACGATGTGAATTTCCCTGCCGGATACCTGCAACCTCCCTTCTTTAGCGATAAGGAAGACGATGCTGCGAACTATGGAGACATGGGCTCTACCATCGGACACGAATTAACTCATGGCTTCGACGATGAGGGACGCCAGTTCGATGCACAAGGCAATCTGAAGGACTGGTGGACCAAAGAGGATGGCGAGAAGTTTACGCAGCGAGCTGATTGCATGGTGAAGCAGTTCGATGGATACGTTCCCGTCGAGAATGTTCACATCAATGGAAAGCTCACCCTCGGAGAAAACCTGGCAGATCTTGGCGGATTGTGGCTTGCGTATCTCGCTTGGATCGATCAGGTACAGGCTGCGCATGTGGATATGAATGCCAAGGAGGAGGGATATACTCCCGACCAGCGTTTCTGGATCGCATATGCCCAGCAGTGGTGCACCCAAACCCGTCCTGAAGCATTGCGGACCCAACTGCAGACCGATCCCCATTCTCCAGATGAGTATCGGACCAACGGTATCCTGGCCGATTTGCCGGAGTTCGCAAAATCCTTTGGTTGTAAGGCCGGACAGCCCATGGTGGCGGAAAAGATCTGCCGCGTCTGGTAGAACTTACTAAAGCGAGAGAAAAAAGCCCCGCATACCGGCGGGGCTTTTTCTTGATTAACTCTATTCATTAGCGATCCTCATTGCATTCCATCTTTGCCCGGCGTTATCCAGGAAATTCCCCTTGTATTCCAAGGGGAAACTATGAGAGTCTTCCCTGGAAACCTTAGGGGAGCGAATGGATCGGACTAAGCTGGAACTATTTCGCGGAACTCTCGATGTTCTTATTCTCAAATCGTTAGTGTGGGGTCCCCTGCACGGCTACGCCATTACCAGCTTTATTCGACGGCACAGCGAGGATGCTCTTCTCGTGGAGGAGGGTACTCTTTATCCGGCTCTCTGGAGGCTGGAGAACAAGAAGCTTCTTGAGGCAGAGTGGGGGCTTTCCGAAAACAACCGAAAGGCTAAGTTTTATCGACTTACATCCGAGGGACGCCGGCACCTTCGCCAGGAGTGCAAAACATGGGAAGCCTATGCAAGTGCCGTTGCTAAAGTTCTGGGGGCTACGCAGCCGTTTCCCGAGGAGCCAATATGAGAAAACTTCCTCTTTGGCGCCGTTACGCGCGCTTCTTTGGCTCCGACCCTGCCGCCGATGTGCGTGACGAACTGCGGTTTCATCTGGAAGAAAAGGCCGACGACCTGATCGCTCGTGGTTGGAGTCCGGAAGCCGCACGCGGAGAAGCTGTACGCCAGTTCGGAGATATCCGCGCTGTGCAACACATTGGAGAACAACTAGGAGGGCGAATGGAGCGTAGCAAACATATCAGGGACTACTGGGCCGACTGTCTGCAAGATATCCGATATGGTCTTCGTACGCTTCACCGGGACCGCGGATTTGCAACCGTCTCTATTCTTATTCTGGCGCTTGCCATTGGAGCAAATGTTGCTATCTTCAGCGTGGTCAATACCCTCCTGCTTCGCCCGCTACCATTCTCAAATCCGCAAGAGTTAGCTTGGATTGCCCCACCACCACAAAAATGCGGGTTATCGTGTGCAACTTACTCGTGGGATGCTTATGAAGAATTTCGAGCTCAAAGCACCTCCTATCAAGATGTAACAGGGTACTTTGCATTCTCTACGCCCGACAACTTGCGCATTACCGGTCATGGCGATCCTGTTCCTGCTACGGGGATCGACGTAATATCCAATTTCTTCCAAGTACTTGGTGTGCGACCTGCAATGGGCCGCTTATTTACTCCCAGCGATTCCCGTGGTGGTTCTCCGGCAGTTGTGCTGCTGACCGATGCTTGGTGGAAACGGCAGTTTGCTGCGGATCCAGCGATTGTGGGCAAGGTCATTGATATGAACGGCACGCAGGTAACTGTCGTGGGTGTCTTGCCTAAGAGCTTCGACTTCGGTGCGGTGTTTTCTCCTGGAGCAAAAATCGATGCCTTTACACCGCTAAACATCGACCAATCGCGAGATTGGGGAAATATTGTCACGATGGTCGGACGTCTGAAGCCAGGAGTGAGTTTAGGGCAGGCACAAGCTGAGGGCTTGCTCGTAGAGCCCAAGCTCTGCTGGAGCAAGAAATACCCGAATTCTTGCGGCATGTACGCAGGCAAAGGCGTTTCCATGCAGTTGCATACACTTAAGGATTATGTGAGCGGCAAGATACGTCGTTCTCTGATTGTGCTATGGTTCGCGGTCGGCACCATACTGCTAATCGCCTGCGTAAATTTGTCTAACCTGCTGCTTGCACGTGCTGCTGCGCGGGGCAAAGAGTTCGCAATGCGTGGAGCACTTGGCGCCAGTCGCGGGCGGATTGTGCGCCAGCTACTCACGGAAAGTCTCGTTCTTTCTTTGGCGGGTGCTGTGTTAGGACTTGGACTGGCTTGGGCTGTGATTGTCTGGCTAGCTCATCAGGGATCTATTGCTCTACCTCTGCTCAGTAGTTTGAGCATCGATGGAACAGCACTGCTTTGGACTGTGGTTATTGCCTGTGTGGCTGCCATTTCTTTTGGTCTTATTCCTGGCATGCGGACTGCGGGAGGCAATTTGCAGGAAGCGATCAAGGATTCGGGCCTTGGTACTGGACATAGCCGCAAGCATGAGCGCATTCGCTCTGCTCTGGTGATTACAGAAGTAGCGATGGCTTGCGTATTGCTGGTGAGTGCAGGATTACTGCTCCGCAGTTTTCTTAAGGTGCTGGAGGTGGATCTTGGATTTCAGGCTGAGCGGGCCGCTGCTATTAAATTGGAATACGATGACAGCGCTCCCTCTAACGAGGCGAGCACGGCAAAACGTAGAACCATATTCTCTGAAGCCATTGCCCGTATTCATTCGCTTCCCGGTGTCGAAGCCGCGGGTATTGTCGATTTCCTTCCTCTAGGGCCAAATCGCGCCTGGGGACCTGCTGTTCCGAAGGGGAAGACCTATCCCCCAGGAGCATTGCCAAGTCCTTTGGTCTATGTGATTACTCCAGGTTATTTACGCGCGATGGGGATTGGTTTACGAGGAAGGGACTTTACCTGGGATGACGGACTTAAGAGCGAGCGGGTGGTAATACTGAACGAATCCGCGGCCCGCTTTCTTTGGCCGAATGAAGATGCTGTTGGTAAGACGATTCAGTCTTCAGGCATAGATTACCGTGTCGTTGGCGTTGTAGAGGATGTTCATGAGGAGAGTGTAGAACGGGATTTAGGCTGGCAAATCTACTATCCGGCCACACAGCAAAATCCTGCCGGAGCACAACTCGTTGTGCGCACCAGTTTGCCGCCTGCGGTGCTTGCCAGTAGTGTTTTGCATGCCTTGCGGGAGCTGAATCCCAACCAGCCCGCAGCGGAATTCCGTCCTTTACAACTGCTAGTAAGTCATGCTGTTTCTCCGCGAAAGTTTTTTGTAATCCTTGTAGGCGCTTTTGCGGGATTGGGATTATTGCTAGCTGCACTCGGGCTTTACGGAGTTATTTCCTATTCAGTTACACGCCAGACCCAAGAGATCGGTGTTCGCATGGCGCTGGGTGCGACCATGGGCCGTGTACAACGTGGGGTCCTGTTTACTACTCTGAAGCTTGTGCTGGCTGGGATTGTCTTGGGAATCGCGGCATCGGCAGGGGTGGCCCAACTCATCGCTTCGTTGCTATTTGCGACGTCTCCTTGGGACCTGGGCGCATATGGATGGATGACTCTTGTCCTGGTTACAGTCGCATTGCTCTCCGGGTATCTTCCTGCACGCAGAGCTTCTCGAATTAATCCCCTGGTCGCTCTTCGCAATATCTAGACACGATGAAGCATGGAGCCCAAAACTGTTTCCCTGGGTAGATAAGGCCCATTCATGAGGCCCTGCTGGAGGCCAGGGCCTTCTTCTATTCATCACGAACTCTTCAAGGGTATCGGTTTGCCGCCTCGAATCTTGCCGCCGATTGCGCTTACAATGAGTTCTACTTATGAAACTTGCCTGCTTATTGGCTCTTTTGCTTGGCCTCCCTGCATTGCATTCGCAAGCACAACAGACCGATACAGGCCAGCCAACTCTGACCGTACAATCCACGCTAGTGCAGGTTCCTGTTCTCGTAAAGGACAAGAAAGGGAAAGTAGTCTTCGGGCTCCAGGCCGATGATTTTGTGCTTACAGATAACGGTGTGCCACAGACCCTTGTACTCGACCCCGATAGCGACTCTCAACCCCTGGCTTTGGCCATTGTTGTGGAAACGGGCGGCGCAGGAGTAAATCATCTCCGGGAATATCAACAACTGGATGCAATTCTCGATGGCTTAATTGGCAATGTTGAACATCAGGTTGCAGTGATCGGGTTTGACAGTACTCCTCATCTGCTCATGCCCTTTATGCCCAATACCGATCTTGCTTCGCAGAAGCTGGAGAACCTTGAGGCGGGCGATCCGGGAGGCGCGGTCTTAGATGCGGTGGCGTTTGGTGTTGAACAGCTGAGAGTGCTGCCTACGAAGTACCGGCGTGCGATTCTGCTGCTCAGTGAAACAGTTGATCAAGGGAGCAGAACCAATCTGGAAGAAGCCCTACGCCTTATCAGCGATACCAATACGACCATGTACACGTTCGGATTCTCCAGCACTCATTCCGCTGTATCGCATGAGGCGTCAAAGTTTAACAGTGCGCAGCCTGGACCTGCGCATGGCTGCTTCAGCAAGGAAGGAGCAGACGTCGAGTATAAAGGTCACTACAGCAAACAGGTTCTGGACTGCATAAGCCAACTCGCTCCTCCCGTTCGATTCGCTACGATGGCCTTTCTTGCTGCGAGGAGTGCGCTTCGTACCAACACTGCCGAATCGATAGCCAAATTTACAGGCGGAGAATTCTTTCGCTTTCACAATGCGAAGGATTTGAGAAATGGATTGATTTCAGCATCGCACGATGTTCCGAATTTCTATGTCTTGAGCTTCCGCCCGACATCGCTTGATCCTGGAATGCATGCCCTTCATCTGCAGATCAAAGACCGTCCTCAGTTGGCCTTTAAGTCGAGAAGTCAGTACTGGATCGATGGCGAGCTTGCTAAGTAAAGATTCTTGTTTCCCTCGCCAAAGGGTATAAGCTCCAAGCAAAAAGCTCCGCGAACGCGGAGCTTTTTGTGGTACCGGAGTTAAGTTAAGCTTTGCCGATCACTTTGGCTAGGGTTTCGCCAATTTGTGCCGGTGACTGAACTACATGGATTCCAGCTGCGGTGAGAGCCTTCATCTTGTCGGCTGCAGTTCCTTGTCCGCCCGAGATGATAGCGCCGGCATGGCCCATACGGCGTCCTGGAGGAGCTGTTTGTCCGGCGATAAAGCCGACGACAGGCTTCTTTACATGCTGCTTGACGTACTCGGCTGCAGCTTCTTCCGCAGTGCCACCGATTTCTCCAATCATGATGATGGCTTCCGTTTCCGGATCTTCATTGAGCAACTTCAGCGCGTCGATATGAGTGGTTCCAATGATCGGATCGCCGCCGATACCGATTGCAGTTGATTGCCCAATGCCCCGCTGTGTGAGCTGATGAACCGCTTCATAAGTCAGGGTGCCGGAGCGGGAGACGATGCCCACGGAACCTTCCTTATGAATGCGTCCGGGCATGATGCCGATCTTTGCCTTGCCGGGAGAAATTACTCCGGGGCAGTTCGGACCCACTAGTCTGGATTTGGAGGCCTTGAGCTTCGACCACACCCGCACCATGTCGAGGGTAGGAATGCCTTCGGTGATGCAGACGATCAGTGGAAGTCCAGCATCTTCTGCTTCGAGGATGGCATCGGCCGCAAACGGTGGGGGAACGAAGATGACTGTTGCGTTGGCTCCGGTCTTTTCGACTGCTTCCGAGACGGTGTCGAAAACCGGCCAGCCTTCATGCCTGGTGCCGCCTTTGCCGGGTGTTACGCCGCCAACAACGTTGGTGCCATATTCGGCGCATCCCTTGGCGTGAAAGGTTCCTTCTCTTCCGGTAATGCCCTGAACGATAAGTCGAGTTTCCTTGCTGACTAAGACTGCCATGTCTAGCGAACCCCCTTTGCTGCCGCAACTACCTTCTCAGCCGCGTCCTGCATCGTTTCTCCGACGATGAAGTTCAGTCCTGAACTCTTCAGGATCTCGCGGCCTTGTTCGACATTTGTGCCCTCCAGGCGAAGAACGACCGGAACCTGCACATTCGTCTTCTTAGCTGCGCCGACGACGCCTTGTGCGAGAGTATCCACGCGGAGAATGCCGCCAAAGATGTTGATGAAGACCGCTTTCACATTTTTGTCGCTGAGCAGGATCTCAAAGGCGTGCTCGATCTGCTCCTGGTTTGCACCACCGCCTACGTCGAGGAAGTTTGCGGGAGAGCCACCGGCGTACTGGATGATGTCCATGGTAGCCATCGCCAGACCTGCACCGTTGACCATGCAAGCAATGTTGCCGTCAAGCTTGATGTAGTTCAGCGCGTAAGAGGAGGCTTCGACTTCGAGAGGGTCTTCCTCGGCGATATCGCGCAGCTCCTTCAGGTCCTTGTGGCGGAACATGGCATTGTCGTCGAAGTTGATTTTGCAATCGAGAGCAAAAAGCTTGTCATCCTTCGTGGTGATGAAGGGGTTGATCTCCAGCAGTGAGGCATCGGTTTCGAGGAATGCCTTGTAGAGCCCCTGCATGAAGGCCACGGCCTGATTGATCTGCGTGGGCTTCAGCCCTAGCGCAAAGGCCAGCTTGCGAGCCTGGTAGGCCCCGAATCCGACTGCGGGATCGATGTGTTCCTTGTGGATTGCCTTTGGATCTTTGGCTGCAACCTCTTCGATTTCCATGCCGCCCGCCTTCGAGGCCATGAAAACCAATTTGGCGGCAGCACGGTCGAGCACGATGCCCAGATAGAGTTCGCGGTCAATTGCAGCTGTTTCTTCGATCAGCAATCTCTGAACTTTTTGTCCTTGCGGTCCGGTCTGGTGGGTGACCAACTGCATGCCAAGAATCTGCTTTGCGTAGGTTTCAGCCTCGTCGATATTCTTGGCGACCTTGACGCCTCCACCCTTTCCTCGTCCTCCGGCATGGATTTGAGCCTTAACGACGACTCCTCCAGCCCCATTGGTAAACAGCCTCTTGGCCACATCCATCGCTTCGTCCAGCGTGTTGGCCACTTCTCCCCGGGGTACGGGTACTCCGTATTTCGCCAGGATGTCTTTCGCCTGATATTCGTGGATTTTCATCGTGGATTCTCTGTTGTGCGGCCGTCGCGAGCCGTCTCCGGCACGCAGAACTGCTTCGAACTAAGGGAAAAGCAGCCTTTGCGGCAAGCATCTCGATACTATCGGAGGGAAGGAAGAAGCGGCAAACTGTGTACCGCAGAAAATGAAGAAAATGCAGTGAGTCTTGTCACGAAAGCCTGTGAGTCAAAAGAACCGATACCATAGAAATGCGGGAAATCGCAGGAAATCGACAGAAATGAAGGGACCGCTGTTCGAACGGCAGACCTTGCGTTTGAGCTGTCTTTGAAACGCAATTCATTTTGCCCGGTCCTTATTTTTGATCTGGAGTTCATGTGCTCGCCCGCGCATAAAGGTAGAAACGGAATAACAATGGCAAGTTTGAAGGAATTGCTTAAGCCCCTGACTGAGGTTGGTACGACCCTCACCCGCGAGCAGGCTCGCCAGGTTCTGAAGGACATCCTCACCGGAGAGGTGAGCGATTTGGAAATCGCAGCCTTGCTGACCACCATGGCTACTCGTGGCGAGACTTCACCGGAACTGACTGGTTTCGCTGAAACGATGCGGGAGCTGAGTGTTCCTGTCCCCCTCACAGTAGAAGAACGCGCCGATTTGGTTGACACGTGCGGAACAGGTGGCGGCGGCCCGGTGACTTTTAATATCTCGACTGGTGCTGCACTGGTGGCGGCTGCAGCCGGAGCCAAGGTTGCAAAGCATGGTAATCGAGGGGTCACCTCAAAGTGTGGTTCTGCGGATGTTCTCGAGGCCTTGGGGGTAGCCGTTTCTTTGAGTCCGGAGCTGGCCGTGGAATGCCTGCGCGAGACCGGATTTATGTTTCTCTATGCTCCAGCTCTTCATCCGACGCTGAAGCGTGTTCAGCCTGTACGCCGGGCCTTGGGTTTTCGAACGATTTTCAATATGGCCGGGCCGTTGACGAATCCAGCGGGTGCTCGTTCGCAGGTGATTGGCGTGATCTCTCCGGGTAGGGTCCTGCTTGTAGCGAGGGCTTTGGCTGCTCTGGGCGTGAACCGCGCCTTTGTGGTGCATGGAACCGACGGAATCGATGAGCTGACGTTGACCGGCGAGAGCATTGTGGCACGTATTGAGGGCGGCGAATTTCAGGAAAATGGTGAGCCTGCTCTGCGTGCTGCCAAGATTCTGCCGGAGATGGCGGGACTGGAACGCGCCAAGCTGGAAGATTTTAGTGGCGGCGATGCCGACGCGAATGCCTCGATACTCTACGACATCATTACTGGGATTCAAGGACCACGCCGGGATATCGTGCTTTTGAATGCTGCCGCCGCGCTGGTTTCGGTTGGTATTGCAGCAGATCTGAAAGAAGGCGTAGCTCGTGGAGCTGAAGCAATCGATTCCGGAATGGCTGCAGTCACGCTTGAAAAGCTGCGTAGGTTCTCGAAGAAATATGGGGATTCGGCCAAATAACGGTGCGATGGCGGGATGTGCACCAAATCTCAAAATGCTATAGCCTGCTTTACGGCGAAAGGTTATAGGCAGATTGGTCATAAACCTTTTGGTAACGAAATACAACGGCTGGTTAGGAGAGTTGCAATGCGTAAGCTGAGTACGTTCCTGTTGTTGCTTCTAGTTCCCGCTTCCATCGTGAGTGCGCAACAGATTACGGTGAATAAGGAAAACCGCACCATTGCTGTTACGGCCGACGATACTGCCGAGGCAGATGCGGATACCGCAACCGTGCATATCGGATTTCAAAACTACGCGACCGATGAGCAGGCCGCATATGCTAATGCGTCGAAGGCGTCGAATGCCATTGCTGTGGCCTTGGAAAAGGCTGGCGTGAAGAAGGACGCCATTGAAAGCCAGTCACAGAGCATCAATCGTGTTCAGCCCTTTGAATTGCAGAATCTTCCTGCCGATCAGAAAGCACAACGGCAATTTGTTGCGCAACAAAGCTGGACGGTGAAGACCACTGCCCAAGATGCGGCTGCCATTCTGGATGTGGCTGTTAAGGCTGGTGCGAATAACAGTGGCGATATTGAGTGGGCTGTCGCCGATTCAAATGCTCTGGAAGCGCAGGCGGCGGGTAAAGCTCTGAAGCGCGCTCATGAAATTGCCGAACGGATGGCGCAAGGATTGGGCGTGAAATTAGGTGTTCTGGTGTATGCCAGTAACCAGGCCGAACAGGTGCGTCCGATTCATCCCCTGATGATGAGGGGAGGAGGGGGGAATGACGTTGCTATGGCCAAGGCAGAGGTGAAGCCCCTGTCCATCAATCCGCGAAAGGTGACCCGGTCGGCGACGGTCTACGCAATCTTCTCGGTAGAGTAGGAACGTTTTCGCCGGTTATTCATGAGAAGTAGTCCCGGAAGGGAGGGGCGGCGTCAGCCAAAGATATGTCCGATATGGAAGAGCAACCACGGCCTTCAGCAGAGGCGGAAGAGATTTATCTGCGCTGGCTCCGCCACCTGGACGAAGAGTTCACCCGGCATCACAAGCCCACGATGCGAGCGGAGTTTGTACGCGATCAACTCCATCAGCTTTTGCTTGGCCGCCCGCACGGCGGAAAACTGAACTTTACATTGACGACGGAGCTTCCCTACAACATTCTGCAGTTGTCTCTTGACCCCCTCAACGTGACCTTGAGCGCTCAGCATTCGCCGGATGTGGATCCGGAGAAGTATGCTCCGCGCCAGCCTCTGATTTGGTTCTGGCAGATGTTCGATCGCACTCCGGTGGCCTTGAATCACTGGTTGGGCATCAGATTTAGGGCCATGCTCGGGAAGCACATCTTTAAGCACATCGGGAAAAACGTCCAGATTTCGCATGGCGTGAATTTCAGCTTTGGCTACAACCTGACTCTCGAAGATGATTGTGTGATTCGTCGGAGAGTCGTTCTCGACGATCGAGGGGAATTAGTCATTGGCCAGGGGGCAAAAATCGGAGAATATGCTTCGGTCTATACCCGGAGAATCGATCACCCCGAGGAAGGTCCAAACAAAGTAGAAGTCCTTCCAGGAGCTGTTCTTGATCCTCACTGGGTCTATCGTCCTGGAGTGAGTGGTGCAGAAAAGGTGCAAACTTCATGATCGGATTCGCTGCTTTTCTCTTGAGGCGATATTTTTTGGAGAAAGAGCAAAAACAGAATCCGAATTGCGAAAGCCAAAGATGATCCTCCGGCACCGTACACTATCCTAGGTAGGAAGTTCGCGAGTTGGGGAGAGTCGCTGCCTTGGTTTAAAAAGGTGGCGTTTTCTATCTCGCGATGTCGAAGGAAATTAAGCTGTCCCGGGTTGTACTGGATGATGTGAGTCAAAGGCCCGAAAGGGAATGCACTATCCATTTCTCAGCATGTGGGTAGCAGAAGATCGACAGAAATCGTGCGGGATTTTTCCGTACGCAGCCAGGTTTTTTGACAGGGATGAAGTAAGGCGCTGATGGACTTCAAAGTTCTCCAGATTATTTTCCAAGTAGTAAACCTGCTGTTTGCCTTGAGCGTGCATGAAGCCGCTCATGCCTGGACCGCGTCTCGTCTTGGTGATCAAACAGCCCGCATGATGGGACGAATTACGTTAAATCCACTGCGTCACATCGATCCTTGGGGAACAGTGATTATTCCTCTCATTTCTCTCGTTTTGGGCGGGTCGTTGATTGGGTGGGCTAAGCCGACGCCGGTAAATCCTCGCAATTTTAAGAAGTATGTTCGCGGGGATGTCTTAACTACACTCGCCGGGCCGGCCAGTAATTTTTTGTTGGCTTGTGTTGCTCTCCTGGTTTTGGCCGTGATGGTCAAGGTCTCGCCTCTTGGCCGTGCAACAGTGCAGGGAATGTTGCTGGGGGTAGCCGATCTTTCCGCAAACTCCCTTCTTCAACCCGTTGTCTTCCTCTGCATCTGGGCTGTAGTCATTAATTTGACTTTGACGGTCTTTAATCTTCTTCCTATGCCTCCGTTGGATGGCAGCCATCTGGTGCGTCATATGCTGCCCTATAACGTTCTCCAGGTCTATGACCGTTACGGCATGTTTGTGCTGATCATCATTTTCTTCTTCGGTTGGAGAATTGTGGGAATCTTCCTTCAGCCATTGCTACGGTTGTTCCTGGGGACGCTCTTGTCTCTCTAGAGGACCGGGACGTCAAAGCAAGGTTTGCTTACCCATAGGAAATATGGGCAATCCCGTACAATGGAAGCAGCCTCTCCTAAGGCATAAAGGTTTCTGTTCTATTCATGGTGGCAATTCAATCTGCAGAGAAAAAACGCGTAGTCAGTGGCATGCGTCCTACGGGCAAGCTCCATTTGGGCAATTACATGGGAGCTCTCGTCAATTGGGTGCGTTTACAGCACGAATATGAGTGCTATTTTTTCATCGCCGATTGGCATGCGCTGACGACCGACTATTCGGATCCCTCAAACTTGAGGCAGAACACTCTCGATGTGGCTCTGGATTGGCTAGCCGCTGGACTGGATCCGGAAAAGTGCACTCTTTTTGTGCAAAGCCATGTCAAGCACCACGCCGAGCTTCATCTTGCGCTCTCCATGATCACTCCGCTGGGATGGCTGGAGAGAGTTCCGACCTACAAGGAACAGCAGGAGAATCTGGCCAACAAAGATCTCTCGATCTATGGTTTCCTCGGCTATCCGGTATTGATGTCAGCGGATATTCTGGCCTATCAGGCACATTTTGTTCCCGTGGGGCAGGACCAGGTTGCGCATACCGAGCTGACGCGCGAGATTGCCCGTCGATTTAATGGTTTTTATGCTCCAAAGGCATCGGATGGCTCCATTATTCAGGAAGTTCTTCCCGAGCCGCAGGTTCTGTTAACTCCTTCTCCAAAGCTTCCGGGTACGGATGGACGCAAGATGTCCAAGAGCTACGGCAATACGATCCAGCTCACCGATCCTGAGCCGGAAGTACGGAAGAAGCTAAAGACCATGGTGACCGATCCGGCCCGCATCCGCCGTTCCGATCCGGGAGATCCCGACAAATGTCCGGTGGGAGATCTGCACAAAGTCTTCTCCAGCAAGGAGACAATGGATAAGGTGTACGCGGGCTGTCGTTCTGCCGGAATCGGTTGCATCGAATGCAAGGGATGGGCAGCGGATGGGTTGGTGAATATTCTGAATCCCATTCAGGAACGTAGGGCCCGGTTTACGGAAGCGCAGGTAAAAGAGATCTTCGTCGAGGGCGGAAAACGTGCTTATGCTCGCGCAGATCAGACAATGCGGGAAGTACGTGAGGCAATGCAGCTTCCGTTCGGAGAAATGCATACGAAATGAGCGAAGAGCTTCAACATCAGGAGCAAGAGGTTGAGCAAACCTCTGCGGAACAGGTCTCTGCTGAGCAGCCTATTCAGCCAGAGACCGACGAACACGCTCCTCCTGTGGCAGAGGCGCAGCCAGAAGCAACTGTAGAGGCTGCTCCCTCTTCCGAACAGCCAGTGCAACCGGTTCAGGGACAAGAGCCCGAAGTTCCGTCCGGAGCTCCCAAAGATACAGGTAAGAAGGAACAGGGTCAGAAACCCGAGGGTTCAAAACAGGGTGGAAGGGCAAAGAAAGCGCCTGAAGACACTGCTTTTCCCTTTTCTGTCACTGTGGGTAAGGTCTATGACGGCCCGCTGGATCTGCTGCTGGACCTGATCCGGAAGCAGGATATCGACATTTACGATATCCCGATTGCCAAGATTACGGCGCAGTTCCTGGCCTATGTTGAAGGTTTGAAGCAAACCGATGTGGATGCGGCCGGGGAGTTTATCTACATGGCCTCGCTCCTGATTCACATCAAGAGCAAGATGCTGCTCCCCCGATCTCCAGTTGAGACCGCAGATGGAGATGCTGAGGATCCTCGTCGCGAGCTGGTTGAGCGACTGTTGGAACACGAGCGCTTCAAGAGTGCTGCACAAATGTTGCAACAGAAGCAGCTTTTGGAAGAGTCCTCATGGACGAATCCAGGATTGCGCGAGTTCAGCGGAGATGCGGCAGCCGATGCAGGGGTGGCTGCAGATACGGTTGACCTGGTACGAATTTTTAAGGAAATCCTGGAGCGGCAGAAGCGCCGGCCGATTCTGGATGTAACGGAAGAGTCGGTTACGGTTGGCCAGATGATTCGTTTTCTGAGCCGCCGTCTTACGATGGAAGACCGTCCCGTATCCTTACGCCGGCTGCTTTCCAACATGAAGTCGGAGCGGGCATTGCTCTGCATGTTCCTGGCATTGCTGGAGCTGGTTCGTTTGCAGGCGATCATGTTGCGTCAAGATCGAAATTTCACTGAGATTTTCATTAAGAAGCATGTGGAATTCGACCGTGTCATGAATGATGCTGCCACGCAGACGCAGGACGATTGGCGGTAAGCAGGCTCCTGATTCCTTCCGAGAGTAAGAACAGGGAGGAACCAGGGTTAAACCTGCCAGATGTTAATTTTTTTGGGCATGCCGATAAGAAAGACGGCGTGCCTCGCAGAGCCATTAAAGGCTCTGGTCCTGACGAAACTCTCACGGTCCAGTAGTATTCAAAAGGAGCGCCTGCGGGCCGTCGGGAGAGTCTATAGCATCTTCTTGATGCTATAGAGAGGCGAGATGGAGTCTCGCAGCCATTCTTTGGCGGAATGGTTGTGTGGATATCGGTTCTCTCCTCGATACCTTACAGAATTGCGATAGCGCCCTTTTTTACTGATGAGTCTGAAAGCCAAGATCGAAGCTGTTGTTTATGCCGCTGAGGAGCCAGTTACCCTGGCTCAGCTTGCTGGCCTATTTGCCCAAGAGGCTTTGGAATGGAAACAAGCCAAGGAAGCAGAGGCGGCCGCCGCAGCGGCTGCTGCTGAGTCCGCTGCGACAGTAGAGGAGCCGATTCTCACCGTTGAGGAAGCTCTGGATGTCGAAGCCCAAAGCGAAGCAAGTTTGGCGCCTCCAGTCCCGATTGCTCCCATGACGGCGCCTGCAGAGGAACCTGTACCTGTACCTGCGGCTGAAGCTGAGGTTGAGGCTGAAGCCGTATCCGAATCGCCCGAGCAGGCTGAGACGGAATCACAGCCCGGAGCCTCGACCGAGGAGACAGAGGCACCATCGAATACTGAGGCATCGGACACTGAGGTGGTTTCCGCCGATGTTCCGGAAGATGCCGAAAGCCCTGCGAAAAATGCCGAAGAAGGCCAGACCGCTGAAGCTGTAGAGGCAACCGTTGCCGAACCTGCTTCTGTCGAGGTCTCTCCCGAGGAGAAGAGCTCTGAAGCTGAAAAACCTGCAGAGCCGGAGATTCCTGCCGCGATTGATCCAATCGATGCGGAGGAGGCCGAAAAGCGTGCTGCCCGTCAACGGGAGCGTGATATACGCGATACTCTGCGCTCAGTCCTGGTCGAACTGATGGCCGACTATGAGCATTTGGACAGAGGCATCGAAATCCGCGAGATCGCTGGCGGCTACCGCCTGGCAACCAAGCCCGAATACCACGATGCCGTGCGAGCCTTCGTCAAGAGCCTGAAGCCGCCCATGAAGCTGTCACTGCCTGCATTGGAGACCCTGGCTGTTATTGCCTACAAACAGCCGATTACAGCTCCCGAGGTCAGTGAAATCCGCGGTGTGGACTCAGCTGGTGTATTGGGTTCCTTGATCAGCCGTAAACTTGTAACCACGGCAGGCAGAAAACAGGTTGTCGGCCGTCCGATCCTCTACAAAACAACGAAGGAATTTCTGCTGCGCTTCGGCCTGAAGGATCTGAACGAACTTCCTTCCATGGAAGAATTCGAGAGGATGGCTACCGGTGCCCTGGCAGAGGTCGATGAAGCTATTGCTGAGAGTACCTCTGGTGCTGCTGGTTCCCACAAGAGCCAGGAGGCGAAGTCAGAGGATGCAACTGAAGGTTCAGCCTCCGTTTCGAGTTCCATGGAAGAGACTCCTGGAGAAGTGGAAGGCGCGGCTGCCGGTGTAGCGGTGGAGGTTGCCGCGGAAGAAGCGGCTGTAGCTGTTTCGGAAGAGGAAACTGCTGCCAAGGCTACTGCTGTTTCCACCTCAGATCCGGATGTCGTTCCAGTTCGCGTACCAACCCCCGATGCAGTAGAAGCTGCGGAGGAAGCGGCTGAGGCTGAAGTGGAAGCTGTATCCGCCAAAAACGAGGATTCGGATCAGGAGAAAAAATCGTGACCGAACGTCAGGAAAATCGAGGACAACGGCTTCAAAAGATTCTGGCTGCTGCCGGAATCACTTCGCGCCGGAAGGCCGAGGAGTTGATTGTCTCTGGACGCGTACAGGTCAATGGCCAGATTGTGACCGAACTGGGCACGAAGGCAGATCCTGAACACGACCACATCCGCGTGGATGGAAAGCTTCTCCATGGTGCAGAACAGCATAAGTATTTCGTTCTGAATAAGCCCAAGGGCTATGTCACGACGGTTTCCGATCCGGAAGGTCGCCCGACGGTAATGAAATTCTTCGAGCGGGCAGGAGCGCGGCTCTATCCTGTCGGCCGGTTGGATTATCTGAGCGAAGGGCTCCTAGTCATCACCAACGATGGTGAGCTTGCCAATGGGCTTACCCGTGCTTCCAACAAGGTAGAGAAGACTTATCTGGTGAAGGTTAGCGGGTATCCTACGGAGGAGCAGATCGACCAGCTACGTGCGGGCATCATGATCGACCGTGGCCGTCGAGGTACTTTTGAAGGCAGGGTGATGACCCAGCCAGCCCAGATACGGTTGATCCGAAAGGGAGATAACCCCTGGTTTGAAATCGTCCTTACCGAAGGCCGCAATCGGGAACTGCGCAAGATGTTCGAAGAGATCGGCCATCACGTAGAAAAGATTCGCCGCGTCGGGTTTGGCCCTTTGGTCCTGGATGTGCCTCCTGGGGAATTTCGTGAGCTCACGGAACAAGAGGTGCAGGCTCTGCGTCGTGCGATTCGTGGAGGTGGCGGAAAATCTTCTGCGGCGAAGAAGCAGGAACGTAAGCGTAAGCCTGCAGCTGCACAGTTACCTCGTCCGCCAAAGCGTAAATCCAGTTCTCGCAAGGGACCTCAACGGGGCGGCGGATCCCGGCGTCCCAATTCCTAGAGCAAAACCAGCGTAGGTGTATTCCGAACCACAACTCCCTACGCAGGTTTTCCGTCAAGAAAGCCTTCACATCGCCGAATTTGGATAGGACATAGCAACGCCGGTTTTGCTCTAAATACCTGGTGTCATCTTCGATCGCTACTCATCTAATCTGTAGCGGTCGAGTTCAAGCCGGTCCCAGGAAGTTCTCTTCTTTTCTCTTTTGACTGGTTTCGCTCGGCAAAATATTTTCCCCATACGAGTTCGATTCTTCGTACCGCGAATGCCATAGGAATCTATTTCCCCTGTGCATTTGATGACGAGGGTGATAGCCGGAGGAGCGATGAGTGATCAGGTTGAAGTAGCTGTTTTTGGAGCAGGTTGCTTTTGGGGTGTGGAAGCGTCCTTTGCTGCTGTTCCGGGTGTTCTTGAAACAGCGGTAGGTTATGAAGGCGGTACGCTGGAAAATCCGTCTTACCGCGATGTTTGTACCGACCAGACCGGACACGCTGAAGTGGTCCAGATTTATTTTGACCCTGCAAAAGTTACATTTGAAAAACTTCTGGATGTTTTCTTCTCCATCCACGATCCTACGCAGATGAACCGACAGGGGCCCGATTGGGGCACGCAGTATCGCACCGTCGTTTTCTATCATTCTCCGGAGCAGGAAGCGGCTGCGCATGCCAAAATCGAGCAATTAACTGCGGAGAAGCGTTTCCCTAAAAAGATCGCCACTCAAGTCGTGCCTGCCACCAGGTTCTGGAAAGCGGAAGAGTACCACCAGAAGTATCTGGAGAAGCGTGGTGCTGCTAGTTGTCATATCTAGGAATAAGGGATTAAAGCTATTCCCGCATAGGTATCGATTCGCCATCGTTGGCAAGTTTGTGCCTATGCGAGAAATGCTTAGAGGGTTTTCTGCTTCGCCTCATCCATCCAGAGAAAGGCAATCCAATACAGTACTGCTACGAAATAGGTTGAAGTGCGAAAGTATCCCAGAGTCTTAATCGTGTGCATGTTGGATTGGATCTGAGCCATGGAGGTTAGCACCGATGGAAGGCTCAAATGCTCGATCATTGCTTGTACGACGAGGTTAACCAAAGCATAGAAGGCAAGACCATGCGCGATACGCTGGATATGGCTCTTCCATCCCAGGCCGCTTCGGCGAGAGAGCCAAATCATTGTCACCATCGTTTCCAGCGTCAATATGCCGATCAACAGATTCCCTTTATTGGTTAACACCGGCAGCAATAGCTGCAAATGGATTTCCTCTGTCCCGGGTGTGACTAACGATGGCAACGGTCCCCAAAAGAAAACCAAAACTCCTGCCAGAAGAATTCCAACCACGCCACCCAGCGCAGTGCGTATTTGAGGGAGCGCGGCTTTTTGAAATACTTCTTTTAGCAACGAGGCCAGGACGACGGTCTGTAGTAGCAGATCCCCAAGTGCGAGGCCCCAAAAGGTCATCAGATATTGCTCCCGGGAGATGTGCAGATAGAGAGCAAAAAGGGCCAGGGAGCGCAAAATATAAAACACAATCAGTGCCGTGAAGAATGGAAAATGCGGCACACGTTTTTGCCGAATTAGCACGGCCAGAAGAATGAGATGGACAAGCAGCCCACCTCCCCAAATCAGTTGAGTAGAGTCCATAGGCGAAATAATGCGCATCTCTCACACGCATCCTGTTCGATGAGATCCAGTCAAGGATCAATTCACAGATGCTTCGCTTTCCTTGCGAGCAAAGGGAATGCAATCCAGGGACGCGCTGCGAGATTCAAGATGAGCTTAGCAGGGCTGCCTAAGGAATGCTTCGTATTATCGAACCGAGGATCCTCTATTTTGTTTAGTCGTCGTCAGGAGCACCTGAGGGCTTCTGGCTTAAGAAGAAGGATGGCGTCAGACGTGTCGGGACGTTCTCGTAGGGATTCGGTCTTTGCGAGAAATCGAAACAGTCGCTGAAGTCGTCCGATACCGCATCTCTGGTCCCTAGACTGGGCAGCCCAAACACAATTTCGATCAGACGCAGAATACTTCCCATTTCGTGCGTTTGGTGAGAGACATAGCCTTTCTTTGCGTAAGGCGAGATCACGATGAGCGGAACACGAAATCCCAGGCCCATGTCATCGATTTGGGGCGGACTAACGTGATCGTAGAATCCTCCCCAGTCGTCCCATGTGACGATGATTGCAGTGGAATTCCAGTAGGAACTTGCTCCAATAGCATTGGCGATTGAGGCTACCCATTCCGGACCATTCGTGGTCGCGCCCGGGTGATCTGAGTTGGCAAAAGAAGGGACTACCCATGTTACTTGTGCCAGGTTCCCCGTTTCGATATCGGAGAGGATCTGAGTCTCCGGCGAAATAACATTTGCGCCCCAATCGTTTCCAAAACGAATATGGCGGATCGCCTGATATGCCGAGATGATGAAGAACTGATCTGCCGCCGACGGAGCATAGTACTTCCAGCTTATGTGGGCGGTATCAAGCAAATCGGCCATGGTTTGATAATCGAAGCAGGGATAAGGTCCAGGAAGGCTTGTGCCGTTTGGGCCGATGATTGTAGTTCGTTCGTCACCCGGTGCATCGCAACCCCATACGGGGCCGTTCGGATTGCTGTCTACCTTTGCGGATTGGCCTGCGATCAGGTATTGATGAGCGGCAAAGCTCGGACCGGTATTTGACTGAAACATCCGGTCGCCAAAGACGAATTTTTGCGCTAAATCCCAGTAGGGCTTTGTTTCGCTGCGGGGAACGTAGGTCATTGTGGAAGAGGGAAAGCCATTCATCTGGCCATGGTTCCACTCTTTCCACCAGGCTGAGTGGGTATGGCTCTTGTCTGGCTGTCCTTCCAGCGATTCCGGCTTAAGTGGAACCTTGGACCCGTCTTTCTTGATTGCCTGGGTGACGGTATCGGCTCCGGGAAGACCGTTGAACAGGTTATCGACCGTTCGATTTTCCTGGACGATGACCACGATATGTTGAATCTTCGATCGGTCGACTGTCGAGCTATTGGAGGTCGAGCCCGCCGTCGGGAGTGTGCCCGTCGTGGGGGAATTAAAGGAAACGTTCGTTGCACATCCTGCTGTCAAGAGCACACAGCAAGCTGCGAACGCAATTGGCCGTAGACACGCCATCGCTCGATTACCTGCTTTTTATCCACTTCGGGGGAAGTATTGGAAAATCGTAATGCCATTAGTCATGTGGTGGCTAGGTGAAAAAGCTGGTAAGAACAAAATGCGGTGACATTACGGAAAAGCCTGAATCGGGCAGGTAAAAGAAGCGATTTTGGACGAAATGGAACTTTCGTGGGATTGTCTTGGGAGGGATGGTGCGCCCGGAGAGATTCGAACTCCCGACCTAATGCTCCGGAGGCATTCGCTCTATCCAGCTGAGCTACGGGCGCGTCGTAATGTATATAAGAATACTATGGGTTGAGCTGTAAAGATAGCTCGCGAGAAACGATCCCCGGCATTTGGTGTCTATTCATTTGAGATGAAAATGCCCTTTCCCCGTAATCAACTAAACCAACAACTAAATAGTGTAAGGAGTAAAACGGATGAAACTGAAGGTCCTAAGAAGTATCTGGAGCCTCATGGTGGTCTTGCTTGTAGCAGTTCCGTCCTTCGCTCAGATGTCTTCTAGTGGCGATAAGAAACCGCTTAGCCCCCCTGCTCAAGCAAAAGTAGCACTCAGTGGTCAGACAATTACGATTGATTATTCCGCCCCATCGATGCGGGGACGAAAGATCATGGGAGAACTGGTCCCCTTTGGGAAGGTCTGGCGCACTGGAGCTAATGAGGCTACTACTCTGAAGACTCCTATTGCCCTGCATATTGGTGATCTGGCCGTTCCTGCCGGCACCTATACCCTCTATTCCATCCCCTCCGAGACCGGGTGGACGCTTATTGTGAACAAGCAGACCGGTCAATCGGGAATGAAATATGACGAGAAACAGGATCTGGGGCGCGTTCCGATGTCGACAAACTCTGTGTCATCTCCGGTGGAGACTTTCCAGATTCATTTCGAGAAGACCTCGAGTCATCAGACTCAACTGCACCTGACCTGGGAAAATACGGATTCCTTTGTTCCTGTTTCCGCCGATTGACGGTATGCTTTCAACCTTGCGCCGCGGACTCTTTTTCGCGGCGCAATTCCTCCATGACAGATTGAATCAATTCCTTGGCGCCCTTGATCTCTCCCAGTACCGTTTCCAGATCGAGTGCCGGCTTTGAGGGATTGCGTCCCGAGACACAATACACGCCATGCTGACCAACAAGAATGAGAGCATCGGTCAACATGTCCAGCGAAACAGCCAGACGGCCTCTTGCGGCTCCCATCATGAACTCATGCTTTTCTAGTTCTGAACGCTTTTCTTCGAAGACAGACATAGGGTAACTTCTGATCCTTGATTCTTGACTTTCATGCATTCTTGTTTTTACGGAAACCCCAAATGCATTAGCTCATTAGATTCGAGAGAACTATGGAAGTTGGTAATTATGGCTGGAATTAGATGGAGGAAGTGCCCTCATGCTGCTAGCCGATAGCCGAAGGCTAAGGGCTAACAGCGAAGGCATTGGTGAGTTTTTAGTGAGCGCCCTCTTCGGCGATGAAGCTTTCATAAGCCTGCGCATCTAATAGCTTCTCCAGTTCCGAGACATCGGAGAGCTCTACCTTAATGATCCAGGCCGTATGGGGCTCTGTGTTGACCTTTTCCGGCGAATTCACCAGTTCTTCATTTACTGCTGTAACCTTCCCGGTTACAGGTGAATAAAGATCGCTGACGGCCTTGACCGACTCGACGCTGCCGAAGACTTTGCCTGCCTCAACAGTGGAGTCGATCTTAGGCAGTTCGACATAGACAATATCTCCGAGCGAATTCTGAGCGTAGTCGGTAATTCCGATGGTGCCGATCTTACCGTCAACCTCGATCCATTCATGTTCCTTTGTGTAGCGATAGGACGCAGGATATGTCATGAAAATCTCTCTCTTTCGAATATTCTCGCCGGAGTTCCCAGCGGGTTTGAACGGCGTTTTCGCGCATCTAGTACGGTCCAGCCAGGAGGAGAGAAGTGTGGCCATCCTTTCGAGGAGCGGTCACTCAAACATCTGTTCCTGGTCTATGCCTAAAACCAATGGCTCTAGCGCCTCGGTGCTTTTGTCCAGGGTTGCGTTAGCGGGAACCGGGTCTAGCAATCAGTTCCAGCTAACTATATCCGTTTCGAATTATCACGAATGTGAAAACGCGATTGCGAATCGTTCTATGCCTGTTTTTTCGGACGGCGATAGAACGGAATAGGTACTACCTGGGCGCGCACCATATTGCTGCGGATTTGCACCCAGACTTCTGTTCCGGTAGAAGTGTTGGCGATGGGGAGATACGCCAGCGCAATATTCTTTTTCAGGAATGGAGCCGGCGATCCGCTGGTAACTTGCCCGACCTGTTTGCCCCCAAGATCAAAGATCGGATAGCCGTCGCGGGCGATACCTCTTTCGATCATTTCCAGCCCTACGAGCTTACGTTCCGGTCCGCCTGCAGCTCTTATCCTCTCGAGGCTCTCGGAGCCAACAAAGCTCCCCTTCTCCAGCTTGCAAAAACGATCCAGCCCAGCTTCAAAGACGGTGGTTGTGTCGCTGATTTCGTGACCATAGAGCGCCATGGCCGATTCCAGCCGCAGAGTATTGCGGGCGCCTAAGCCGCAGGGAAGAATGCCGAATTCTTTGCCTGCTTCCATGATCTCGTTCCAGACTCGTTCGCTGGTTTTTTCGTCGGAGGGGATGTAAATCTCGAAGCCGTCTTCTCCGGTGTAGCCCGTATGTGCGATCAGGGTATTGGAGAGTCCGCAGACTTCGCCCCAGCCAAACCAATAGTTCTTGATCGTGCTCAGGTTGTAAGTCGTCAGCTTTGATAGCGTCTCCAGTGCCCGCGGTCCCTGGATGGCGAGCTGCGTATAGTGATCGCTGTAATCGCTAATGTGGATTCCGGGAAAGCTCCCCACCTGGGAGCGAATCCATTGATAGTCCTTTTCCCGGGTTCCGGCGTTGACTACCAGCATGTAGTCGTTATCGCTGAATTTGTGGACCAGAATGTCATCCACGAAGGTTCCTTCCGGATAGAGCATCGCGGAATAGTGAGCCTGTCCAACTTGAAGTTTCGAGGCGTCATTCATGCTGATGTGCTGGATTGCAGCAAGTGATCCGGGGCCGCGAAATTGGATCTCGCCCATGTGGCTGACATCGAAGAGCCCTACTCCGGTGCGAACGGCCATATGTTCGGCTACCAGGCCGGAGTATTCCACCGGCATGTCCCAGCCACCGAAATCGACCATCTTGGCCTTAAGACGGCGATGTGTGGAATTTAGAGCTGTTTTGCGCAAAGTCGACGTGGAATCTGTTGTAGACACAGGGAGATCCTCTTCTTGTGAAGAACTTGAACATTCAACATAGTTGTTGGCATGACGAAGGTCAAACTCCGGTACGAGTCTGTCAGGCAAGTTGAAGGGATTTTGAGGATACCGTAAACCCGGGAATGATTGTTCCTATCTCCATTCCTCCGGAGAAAGGCTCTAAAATAATTGGGAAATGAACAAGTTTCGTGGTGCCATCTTATTGATTGCAGCGCTGTTTGCGATCTATTACTCGATTGTTGCCGTCCATGGATCGAGGGCGATTATTACCGCTGTTTTGGGTGTATTGGTGGGCATTGTCGGCATTATGCGACTGGTGCAAAAGTAGCTCGGTCCAGGTCAGAGCTCTGTCAATTAGTAAGGGCCTTCAAAGTTCTTGGGTCCTGACTATTTCCCGCTTTGTATTTACAACAAGATCAATAAAATCTATCGCTTGCGCTTCTCTTTCCGACGGGCTCTGAAGAAGGAGCTGACACAGAAATAGAGAAAGACCAGCGTCAGGATCCCATAGAGCAGAAATTTACGATGGTCCGGTCCAGTGGCATAGGCGGCACGAACTTTCCACCAACTTTGCATAAAAAACAATGCAAAGATCGCAAAAAATACACCGGTGATCTCCAGCCACAACACAGAGGCGACGTGAGCGAGAGGGCCAAAGAAGGCTTTTCCGAATCTACGACTGCCTTCGGCGACATTTTTACTTTTTTGCGCAATGACCTTTCCTCTCGTTTCGAGAGTTTTGGCTGCGGAATGTGAGACGTTCTTTGCGGAAGATTCGGAGGTGCGTTCCTTCACTATTCGTGAGGCCACGCGCAGACCGATCCCCAGTGTTCGTCCAAACCGATGCGGTTCCATTTCCATGAAAAGTTTAGCAGTCTGGGCAGGTTCCCATTGCCCTGTCCATACATCAAACCGTAAGGTATGGGTAGCGGGAGAACCGGATCTGTATCCGGAAGCCGTGACGGGAGGGTGCCATTGAATCAGCGATTAAAAAATTTGATTCAGCAGTTAGGGGAGGCTATCCACGAGTCCGTCGCCGAATCGGAACAGATTGCCGGCGTGGTGCAGGATATACGAAAGCAGGGCTTCGATGTTTTGCTGATGTTGGAGGCGACCATCGGCCTGAATGAGGTGGAGCAACAGCCTGAGTCTGAAAATGGAGTCCAGGCAGAAACAGAGTCGCAAGAGGGGCCGTTTACGGTTCAGGATGTAAGTTTCCTGCGTTCTTTACGCATCTCCGTTGAGGGAGATGAAAAAGCAACAGACGAATAGCTGTACTCTTGTTGTCCGCTGATGCGCTTTCGTCAAAGGGAACCTTTGAGTCTTCTCTGTTCATTGCCGATAAGGGTGGAGAGAATACTCCATGAGTGGGGTGTGGTGACTGGAGAGATAGTGATTGTGGTACGGCTCTCCTAGAAGCAAAGTTGTCCTATTCCTCTACAGGAAGAGAACTACTGTGGAAGCGGTATAGCGGAACTTCATGAAAGATACTCTGGGTGTACTACTGGCAGGAGGAGCAGGGGAAAGATTATTCCCCCTGACGCGTGACCGGGCAAAACCGGCCGTCCCCTTCGGGGGCAATTACCGCATCATCGATATCACTCTTTCGAACTGCATCAATTCCGGCCTCCGCCGGGTCTTCATCCTGACGCAGTACAAGGCACTTTCTTTAAATCGGCACATTCGTGAAGGCTGGACCGGCCTGGTGGCTCAAGAGCTCGGTGAGTTTATTGAGATTCTGCCGCCGATGCAGCGAATCAGTGCAAATTGGTATATGGGAACAGCAGACGCTGTTTACCAGAACATCTACTCTATCGGCTCCGAGCAGCCAAAGCACGTCATCATCCTCTCCGGCGACCACATCTACAAGATGAATTACAGCCTGATGCTCAAACATCACAAGCAGATGGGCGCGGATGTGACCTTGGCGACTTTGCCTATTCCGCCCTCGGAGGTGTCACGTTTCGGGGTAGTGGAAGTCGCTCCCAATGGAGATGTGACCGGTTTTCAGGAAAAACCCAAAGAGACGAGTGTTCGTTCGCCGTTTAACAGCAATGCGGTCGATGCCTCCATGGGCGTGTACATCTTCAATACCGATGTCTTGTTGCCCGCATTGATGCAGGATGCCGAGAATCCCAATTCGAAGCATGATTTTGGGCACGACATCCTTCCAGCCGTTCTGGGCAAATACAAAATGTGTGCATACAACTTTGTCGATGAGAACGGGCAGGATGCGCTCTATTGGCGGGATGTAGGCACCTTGGACGCCTATTACGACGCGAATATGGACCTCTGTTCCATTTCGCCTACTTTCAACCTCTATGACAGCGCCTGGCCGATGCGTACCCGTCAACGGCAGTATCCTCCGGCCAAATTCGTCTTTGGAGAGCCGGGTCGTACCGGCATGGCGATTAACTCGGTTATTTCTGCCGGGTGTATCATCTCCGGCGGCTTGGTGAAGAATAGCGTGATCTCCCAGGATGTCCGCGTAAACAGCTACGCCGAGGTCGATTCGAGCATTATCTTTTCTCACGTGGATATAGGCCGCCATTGCCGTATTCGCAAGGCGATTATCGACAGAGATGTCCACCTGCCCGAAGGTACCGTGATTGGTTATGACCAGAACGAAGATCGCCGGAACTATTTTGTAACCGCCAGTGGTCTTACGGTCGTCACACGAGACTATTCGCTATATGAATCCCCGGTCGCGGCAGATTTTCCGCAGATCGGCTGATTCCAAACGGAAGTCAACGTAATCAAATCAGAGGGAAGAACATGAAAGCTTATGTTCTTCCCTCTTTTGTTTTTAGAGATTTCCGGTACGGCTCAGGCTCCTCCTCTTCTTCTGTCCGGGGGTAGGAACGATTCTGGTTCCCTATCCGGGAAAAGAGTGCTCCCAGACGAGATACGCCATTTACACTAGACCCTCCTGATTCTGTGGAACCTCTTCTTCGCTTTCGTCGTATTGATCTCTATGAGCATCGCGGGTGCCATGACGATGGAAGAAGTTGGTTGGACGACTTCGACGCGTTCTGCTCGCGACCTGCATCCTTCTGGAAAATCCCAGACGGGGTCAGGGTTTAGAGAGGCAGGCAAGCTCGGCCTGCATGGGAAAGAGGAGAGGCATTTGGAGCCGGATTGGCCCAGTGTAGTGCGACGGTGTTTGGATGGTGATCCGACGGCTTGGACGGAATTAGTCAAGGCCCACCATCGTCGTGTCTATGGCCTTTGCTATCGCTTCACTGGGTGTTCGCAAGATGCTGAGGATCTGACGCAAGAGGTTTTCCTGAAACTGTATGGAAATCTGACCAGCTTCGATCTGACTCGCGGAAGTTTTCAGGTCTGGGTGACAACGCTGACACGGAATCTGCTAGTCGATCATTTTCGCCGGACACGGCAGCTGCGAGCGACAGATTCTCTTGATTCCGGTTGGGACGAGTCGGACGAACTTAAGCCGATTGATCGGCTGGAAGACCGTGGGAAGAGCCCTCATGAGCGCGCTGTACAGCAGGAGCTGGAGCGCATGGTGCAGGATGCTCTGACCAAGATCTCTCCGGAGTTGCGTGAGGCCGTAATTTTACGCGACCTCCAGGACATGGATTACAAGGAAATCGCCCAGGTTTTGCACGTTCCCGAAGGAACTGTGAAGTCGCGTATCAGCCGCGGACGTGCGGAACTGGCAAGAGTTTTGGATCGTAACAAAGGACAGGTGGTGTAGTCATGCCAGACAAAAATATACATAACAATAATCTGGCTTGTGAGCAGTGGGAAGCTATGCTGGCCGAGGTACTGGATGGGACGCTGGCTAGCGAAGAGGCCATGAAGTTCGATTCCCATGCCCATTCCTGCACGGCATGTGCCCAACTGCTTGACGAGGCTCAGCGTGGCCAAGAGTGGCTCCGGTATTTACCGAAGGAGCCTCCCGTTCCCCAAGACCTGGTTGCTAAGATATTGGCTCAAACTTCAGGGACCGTATCTGTAGCAGCTGTAGCCACAAATTCGACAGTAGCAGTAATGCCGAAGTCTTCCAGCTGGAAGCATGCGCGTTGGTTTACAGGACTGCGGCGTTTATCCGAACCGCGTTTGATGATGACAGCTGCGATGGCCTTTTTCTCCATCGCACTGACGCTGGATTTGGCGGGAATACGGAACGGGAATTTCCGCTTAAGCGATCTGAGCCCCTCCATGGTGCGCAGCACCATCGAACGGCAATTCGCCACAGCCAGCAGGCCCGTTGTGCGCTACTACGATCATCTTCGCTTCGTCTACGAAGTAGAAGCCCGCGTTAGGGAATTCCGTCGTGCTGAAGAGCAGGACAATTCCGGACAACAGCAAAAGAAAGAACAACAACAGCAGCAGCCAACAGAAAAAGGGGGAAGCGCAATCAAGAATGGCGCACCCGGCAAAGATGGGGGCAGTTTTAATGAGCCACAAAGAGCTGTACCTCCGCCACCTGTTGTTGCAGGTCAAATGATGGAAGCCAAACTGAACTGGAACAGTGTGAGCAAGAAATCGATATACCTAAGACGTATTTGCTTTGAGACCCTGCACAGAGACAGAGACCAAGCAGGAAGGAGCTTGGTATGAACTGCGCAAACCATCCCGATACTCCGGTTGCGGCATATTGCCAGCAATGCGGTAAGCCGCTTTGCCCGCAATGTGTACGGCCTGTAGCCGGACTCATTTACTGCGAGATGTGCCTGGCTGCTCGTCTGGGCGTACCTCCTGCCGGGGCCCCTGGCTCTCCTGTGCCGCCCATTGCAGGTTCGTATGGTATTCCTCCGACTACAAGTGAGCCGAATCCCGGTCTTGCTGCGTTTCTCGGCTTTATCCCTGGTGTCGGAGCCATGTACAACGGCCAGTTTGTAAAGGCTCTGGTGCATGTGCTGGTCTTTGCGATCCTTGTCAGTCTTTCCGATCAGCATGGCATTTTCGGCTTGTTTATCGCAGCCTGGGTGTTTTATCAGGTCTTCGATGCTCACCAGACGGCCAAGGCCCGGCGCGATGGTCTGCCATTGCCCGATCCCTTTGGCTTAAATGAACTCGGTCAGCGGATTGGTATGCAATCGCATACGCCTTCCGCGACCGGCACGCCTGCCGGACAAGTGCCTCCTGCTCCAGGTGTACCTCCTCCGGCAGCCTCCTACGGCCCCGTACCACCTCCTCCAGCGCAGCCGTATACGACCGTTCCAATTCCCCCTGAACCGTTTACAACTCCTGTGGAACCACCCGTTCCTGGGGGTATGCGTCGTCCGGAACCCATCGGCGCCATTATCTTGATCGCTCTAGGATTGCTCTTTCTGCTGCAGTCGCTGGGGATTTTGGGAACCTTCTGGATTGGTCGTAGCTGGCCGTGGATCCTGATCGCGATAGGTGCATGGTTGTTCTTCCGGCGGCTTGGTAATTCATCTGGAGGCGCACAATGAATCGCTACGTACTAGTCCGCCGTCTTCATGCTCCTGCTTTCATTCTGCTTACTGGAGTCATGGCGCTGCTGGCCGAATGGAACATCCTGGGTTGGGGCAAATCCTGGCCACTTTATCTGATTCTCTATGGATTGCTCAAACTAGCTGAGCGTGCAGCCCTCGCAAGCATGGATCCAATGGATGTACCGGGCGGTTATCCCCCACCTGCTCCGGGACAGCCTGTCGTAAGTACCGCTCCCCCAGTTTCAGCAACCACCGCGATCGTTCCCAGCATGCCTGAGAATCACTCCGGAGAATCGGGGCAATAATATGGCTTCCACACCTCCAATTGATCCTCGTGCTGCGTGGCGTCTCCAGAAAGAGCAGCAGAAGGCCTCCGATCGTGCTCGCCGTGATGCATGGCGTGCTCAGAAGGCGTATTGGCGGGCCCGCCGCCAGCCTTCGTTGGTCGGGCCGCTGGTCCTGATTGCCATTGGTGTAATCGCTTTGCTGCTGGCCACGGGCAAGATAGCGGCAGAACATTTCTGGACGTGGTATGGACGTTGGTGGCCTCTTCTCCTGGTTGTCATGGGCGTTGCTTTGCTCTTCGAGTGGTTCCTCGACCGGAAAAGCGCGTATCCGATTCGCCGCGGCGGTGGAGTCGTTTCTCTAGTTCTGCTTCTAGGAGCACTAGGACTGTGTGCCTCCAACTGGCACAACTGGACTCCATTTCACGAATTGGGCGATGACGATGAGGATTTCTTCCACTTCATGGGGCCGGAGCATGACAATGACTTGCAGAATTCTGAGACCATTCCCGCTGGAGCTCACGTTCAGATTCAAAATGCTCGCGGGGATGTAGTGATTTCAGCCGGAGATCAATCCGGCTCCATGCAGGTTCGTACTCACGAGACGGTGTACACCTCCTCCGATTCCGATGCCCAGTCTTCCTTTACGGCGCTTGCTCCGAAGATCACGGTAAGTGGTGCCACGGTGTTGGTGCGCATTGAAAACGTCAAGAACGGAAAAGCGGATCTAAGTATCGAACTGCCACGGGATGTCTCCGTCGACGTCAACACGAATCACGGCGATGTTACCGTTGCCGGCTGCCGGGGAGCAGTAAACGTATATTCCGGTCATGGAGACGTTAAGCTCGACGATCTCTCTTCCAATGTGCACACCCGTATGTCGAAGGGGGACTTCTCTGCCCATTCCGTGCTGGGAGATCTGGCGTTGGATGGAAAGATGAACGATGTAACCATCTCCGACATTCAAGGCAAAGTTTTAATGGAAGGGGATTTCTTCGGAGACATTCATCTGGAGCATCTCGCGTCTCCTATGCACTTCCATTCGAGCCGTACGGAGATTGAAATTGGACGGCTTGACGGAGACATGACGATGGATTCCGGCGACCTCCATATAAGCTCCGCTGTTGGGCCTATGCGGGTCAGTACACGCTCCAAGGATGTGGATCTGTCGCAGATCTATGGAGATATCCGCGTTCAGGACTCAAATGGTTCCGTGAAGGTTGCTGCGGCTGCGCCGTTAGGTCAGGTGCAGATTGAAAACCGTAATGGAGAGGTACGGCTTCTGGTTCCACCATCGGCCAATTTTGAGATTGACGCCAAAGCAACCCATGGCGCGATCCAATCCGATTTCTCGTTGCCGACGAAGGGTGAAGATAAAGAGCAGTCGTTATCAGGACAAGTCGGTAAAGGCGGGCCTCGCATTTCCATTACTACAACGAACAACGATATTCAGTTGCAGAAGGGAGAGAGCTTCCCGCCTCTTCCACCGGTTCCACCAAAACCGCAGATTCATTCCGTACCGGTGCCGCCCACCCCTCCATCACCTCCGGGGAAAGGTGTTCGTCACCTCAGCGTGCCGAAAGGGGAGACTCCGAAGACAGTCGAGCAGTAACTATTTCTTCTGCTCGGGCTACAACTTCATCGAGAGTCAGCTGACTTGAATCGATAATGACAGCTCCTGGCGCGGGGTGCAGTGGTGATGCAGCCCGCGTGCTGTCTCTCTGGTCTCTTTCCCGGATTTCCTTCAGCACGGTTTCTTTGGCAACACCAGCTTGCGGCCCCAGTTGATCGAAGCGTCTCTGTCCTCGGACCGTCGGATCTGCATCCAGAAAGATCTTTACCGTGGCATCGGGAAAGACAGCTGTCCCGATATCTCTGCCCTCCATCACAACACCGGCGGCAGTTCCGCAGTTATGTCCCATCGCGCGCTGAGCTTCAACCATCCAGTGGCGTACCGGGGGATGAACGCTTACTCGCGATGCCGCTTCTGTGACATCCTTCTGCCGAATCTGTGTCGTTACCTCAACTCCATCGAGGAGGACACGATTCCCGGATTGCGTAGGTTCAAGCCGGATGACAGTCGTTGTTGTCAACTTTTCCAGCGCCGCTACATCGTCAAGAGGCGTCTGTGTTTCAAGGGCCTTTAGTGCAAAGGCCCGATACATGGCTCCCGTTTCCAGGTTTAGCAGCCCAAAACGGGCTGCCAGGCGCGCGGCAAGAGTGCTCTTACCGGCTCCGGCGGGCCCGTCAATTGCGACAATCAGGCGTTTCACTCCGGACGGTCCTTTCTACCGAATTTTTTCGCCGGACGACCACCTGGCTTTGAAGGAAACTTGCCGCCGGAAGGCTTACGTCCAAACTTGCCGCCTGATTTCGGTTTGCCACCCTTGGCTCCGAATCCGCCAGGCCGTTTTTCTCTGCCTTCGAAGCGGGAGCTGCCAGAAGGACGTGAGCTAAACCCGCCCTCACGACGAGGTCTGTCTTCACGCTTGCGCTCACCCTCTTCTCCTGATCTCGGACGAAATTCGCGGCGCGGCGGACGATCTCCACCTCTTTCAAAGTTGCGGGGACCACGGCCTTCGCTACGTTTTTCAAATCCTCTTCCCGCAGCCGGGCGTTCAGGGCGAGATCTGCGGACGGAACCTTCTTCGGAACGTCCTTCAGTACGAGGCTTACGCTCGCGAGGCCTTTCCTCATCGGACTTCCAGCGAGGTTCGCGACGCGGCGGACGATCTCCACCTCTTTCGAAACTGCGGGGACCGCGGCTTTCGCCACGTTTTTCAAACCCTCTGCCTGTAGTAGGCCGTTCAGTGCGAGGCTTGCGGAAAGAACCCTCCTCCGAACGTCCCTCGGTACGCGGTTTGCGCTCGCGAGGTCTTTCCTCATCGGACTTCCAGCGAGGTTCGCGACGCGGCGGACGATCTCCACCTCTTTCAAAGTTGCGGGGACCGCGGCCTTCGCTACGCTTTTCAAACCCTCTTCCCGCAGCTGGGCGTTCAGGGCGAGATCTGCGGAAGGAACTTTCTTCGGAACGCCCTTCCGTACGAGGCCTGCGTTCGCTACGTTCCTCTCCTCCTGCTTCCCAGCTCTTGGTGCGCCGGGGTGAACGGAAGCCACCTTCTCCAGAACTGCGACGACCGCGACCTTCTTCACGATCTCCTTCACGCTTCACCCATGGCTTGTTGGGGCGATCTCCCTGGCCTACTCTGTTCCCGAATTTACGAGGACCGCCACGGCCCTCTTCCGATCTCCGGAAACCGGAGCGCTCGCGTGGAGCAGAATCATCTTGACGGCGAGCTGCAGGACGCTCGCTCCGTTCGGAGCGTTCGAAGCTCCGGCCAGTGCTTCTCCGTTCACGAAAGCCTCCTGAAGACTGACGGCGATCTGCCCCTTCCCTGTCCCGAGTATCCCGAGTAGGGGGTCGGCGCTCGAAACTCCGTGCGGGACGTCGTTCGGCACCTGCTCCACCGTCATCTGTGCGGGGACGACGGGGCGAGCGTTCCCTCGCTCGGCCGGTTTCGAACTCCGAGGTTTCAGGAGATTCTGCACCTTCTGCTGGCGCCACCTCTGGGAACTCAGGCAGAGTTCCAGCCACAAAGAAGTAGGTGAGATGCCCGGCAGAAATTGATTCCAGCTGTCTTGTTGCCGACAGGCCATTCAATACCTCGCGAATTTTGCTACGTGAGGTTAAGGGCGAAAGGAAGGTTTCAACTTCATCAGCATTTGCAGCTATAGCAGTCTGCACCCAAAGGGAGCTCAATACCGAAACAGCTGTCAGATGTGAGGTCGAGGTCCCTTGAGCCATGGCTTTCGAGTGGTGGAGCCTCAACGGCTGCCAGAGCGTAGGCTCTCCATTGCCATGGAAGACCGGAAGGACACGCATTTCGGTCCAGAGTTCCGTCAAAGCACGGAGTACGGCGGCTTCGGTCAATTCGCTGCCGAGTTTGTCTCGAAGCCCGAAGAGTGTCTCGGAGCCAGATTTTTCAAGAGCCTCGTAAACATGGGCAACCAGAGGAGATACTGAGCGCACGCCGCTAACTTGCGGGGCTCGTTTCCAGTCGCGATCGCCACGAAGTGCATAAATATAAGGCAAGAGTTCGGCGCTTACTAAGAAATCTGGCTGCTCTCCCTGCGTTCCCATGAGATTGAGGGGAATAGCAGAGCCTTCGGTGGTAAGGCGAAGGAGCATTTCATATGCCTGATCCAGAGCCTCTCGTCCGGGAGTGGGATTCGGCTGGCCGATTACGGCCTCTACAAAACTTGGGGCATCAACTTGAAGCTGTGTTCGGCGGGGCAAATAAAGAACCAGCCCCATATCCTTAATCCATGCTTGGGCTTCGTCCTGAGTAAGGAGTGCATTCCCCGTCTGGCGCCATTTTTCGGCGCGCGCTGCTTTTAACTGCTCTGATGTCAAAGAAGATCCTTCTCAACGAGCACGGAGACCATTGTGGTCAGATCCGTTGAAACGCTCGTTGAATGTCTTTCCAAGCATACCGCAAGGCAATGGGTCTTCCATGAGGACAACTGGTCGGGTGCTCAGTTTTCGCTAATTCCTTCAAAAGCCACTCAATTCGAGTGGTATCGAGGGGCATATTTACCTTAATTGCGGCATGACAGGCGATGGATGCCGCTATACGGGTCCGAACAGTCTCTAGATTCTCACTTTGCCGCTCCCGTTCGGTTTGCTCGATGATCTCCGACAGAACGCGCTCCAGCTGGTTTCCTTCCAGGCCTACCGGTGCTGCTTTGATAGCCAGGGTCCGGGGGCCGAATGGCTCGACTTCGAATCCGTTTCGGTCGAGTTCTTCGGCCAAAGAGGCAAACACCACCATTTGATGGGGTTGCAGGTCTATCAGCAGCGGCATCAGCAGGCGCTGGCGCTGAACACGTTCTACCTGACGTTCTCTGAGGATCTTTTCAAAGAGCACACGCTCATGGGCAACGTGCTGGTCGATAATCCAGAGCCCCTCGTCATTGACGGCCAGGATGAACGATTCCCGGAGCTGTCCCAGGGGCTTTAATGATGCCAAGGCATTCAGGTTCGAGGGGACTTCTTCAGGAGATTCAACCGTCGCAACCGGCATCGTTTCGGTGGCACTGCCGCAGCTGTGTTCGGTATGTTGTTGAGGAGGCAACACTTGGCTGGCCACAGCCATGGCAGAGGCTTCCTGCAAGGAGAAAGGCAAGCGTCCTGGTTCTGGCCGAGGTGCAGGCATGCTAAGCGAAAAATCCCCAGCTGTTTCTACAGAAGGATTGCTTCCTCCGCTGGCTATCTCTGCTTCGGCCTCGGTCTTTTCCGGATTTTCCGCGTCTCCTCCCGGTAATGGAGAAACATCAGGCAGGAAGGTGGGCGTGGCGTGCGGATTATTGGTCAAAGCAGCTACGAAAGCTGCTGCCGGACGAGCATTCATCAGTGCCGTACGCAAAGAGTCACGCACGAAATCATGAATAAAGCTCTGTTGGCGGAAGCGGACCTCTGTTTTGGCCGGGTGGACGTTTACGTCGACTTCCTCCGGTGGCATCTCCAGAAACATGAGGACCACGGGAAATGACGTCGGCGGAATGATGTTGCGATAGGCCTCGCTGATGGCGTGCAAGATCAGCCGATCACGAATCAACCGTTTGTTGACAAAGATATAGATCGAGTTCCGATTCAGCTTCTGCAGTTCCGGCTTTGAAATGAAGCCGCTCAGCCGGAGAGTTCCGGGCTTGGGAGGCTGATAATCCTCTTCACGCTTCCACGGCGGAGGCTCAGGTAATCCGGTACGCTCCAGAGGAATTTCCGCTGCCACAGGCAAAAGCTGGTCCAGGGTGTCTTTCCCGAAAATCTGATATATACGTTCGGACGAGCGCACTACAGGTGGTGCAACTACCAGTGCATGAGAGGCCGAGTGTAACTCGAAATGCATTTCGGGATGTACCAGAGCATAGTGGGTGACCAGCGCCGTCACATGCGACAGTTCGGTATTTTCGGACTTAAGGAATTTCCTTCGCGCCGGAGTATTAAAGAACAGATCGCGGATTGTGATCGTTGTGCCGCGTGGACGACCGCAGTCTTCTACGGATAGAACCTTTCCTCCCGCGATTTCTATGCGCGTTCCCGAAGGCTCCTCTTCAGGCCGGGTTTCCATTTCCAAGCGTGCAATAGACGCGATGGAAGGCAATGCCTCACCGCGAAAGCCCAAGGTAGCAATCGAAAGCAGATCGTCGCTGGAACGGATTTTGGAAGTAGCATGACGTTCAAAAGCCAGCAGAGCGTCATCGCGTACCATCCCACAGCCATCGTCGGCGATGCGGATCAACTTCTTTCCGCCGCCCTCAATTTCCAGTCGAATGCGGGTTGCTCCGGCATCGAGAGCATTCTCCAAAAGCTCTTTCACAACAGAGGCTGGTCTATCGACAACTTCTCCAGCGGCAATCTGATTGGCAACTTGATCGGAAAGAACTCGAATGCGTCCCATGCTATTCAAAAGTTATCAGAAGCGGCGTGAGTCATAACCGCAAACCTGAAATGCTCCGGTTGAAGGAAAACTCGCGGCTTCTCAAAGGATTTCCGTCCTCGACAATCTATACATGGCCTGCATATTATGATCACCATAGTTGTATATACAGCAGTATGATGTTGGTGAATTCCGGTGTTTAATTTTTTGCGGGATGTGCGCGAATGCGAAAGTTGATGTTTGCAGCGATTTTTCTGACTCTTATTCCCTTCCAGTCCTTTTCTCAGAACCGGCCCTTACTCATGCCGCGTCCGCAAAAAATGAGCGTGGGCAATGCACAGTTAAGCATTACGCCGTCATTCCGGATTCAGCTGCAAAACGATGATCCTCAACTATATTCGGCGGCGGAACGCTGTCTTCATACTCTCTCTCTTCGCACCGGATTGAAGTTTGCTCCGCCTTCGACAACTGCGGGAGCTCTGAGCATCGCTGTCAAGAACAAGGTTCCGTTGCGAGTCGGTGAAGACGAATCGTACAAGTTGATAATCGGTGCGCAGTCCGCAAGGTTGGAAGCGAATACAAATCTTGGCGCGTTGCGTGGACTGGCGACGTTCCGCCAATTGCTCCAGCAGGAAAACGGACATGTATATCTTCCGGAAGTGACTATCGAGGATGGTCCAGAATTCGCTTGGCGCGGCTTAGTGATCGATGTTGCACGGCACTTTATTCCGGTGGACATTCTTAAACGAAATATCGACTCTATGGAACTGGTGAAGTTGAACGTCCTACATCTGCATTTGTCGGACAACGAAGGATTCCGTGTTGAGTCGAAAATTTTCCCGAAGTTGCAGGAAGTGGGATCGAACGGAAAATACTATACCCAGCAGCAAATCCGCGACCTGATTGCTTATGCCGGTGAGCGCGGCATTGTGGTGATCCCCGAATTTGATATGCCCAGTCATTCGCAGAGCTGGCTGGCTGCTTATCCTGAGCTGGCTAGTTCCGCGGGGCCATTTCATGCGGGGCTGTTGCACTTCAATGGAATTACGCCGAAAACTACACCCGAAGAATTCGATCACATTCAGCTGACAGCACAACTTCCCGCGATGGATCCGAGCCGCGAGTCGACTTATGAATTTCTTGATCGCCTTATTGGCGAAATGTCGGCACTCTTCCCCGCGCCGGAACTTCACATCGGTGCAGACGAAAATAATGGCGCAATCTGGCTGGCGAATCCTTCCATTGCTGCCTTCATGAAAGAGCATCATTTGGCCGATGCACCTGCGCTGCAGGGATATTTTGTGGCACGGGTAAAGACTCTGGTGGAAAAACACGGCAAGCGTATGGCTGCATGGGAAGACGCCTTTGCGGGTCCGCTTTCGAATAACACGATCTTTGAGATTTGGAGTGCTCGTCCTGCGACGGACCTTACCAAGATGACATTGGGACAGGGAAATCAGATGCTCGTGGCAAATGGCTTTTATCTCGATATCTTCTTCCCTGCGCATGTTCACTATCTCAATTCCGTCATGCCGAAGACAGGGAAGATGCCTCATTCTCCGCTGGGCGGCGAAGCTGCAATCTGGACGGAACTGGTGGATAGCAGCAATCTTGATGCTCGTATATGGCCGCGGACAGGTGCGATTGCCGAACGGTTGTGGACAGGCGGAGAACTTGAGCCCGTGGATGCGATGTATTCACGGCTCTTTGCGTTGAGTAATCTTCTGGATCGCGAAGGCATGAGAAGTCAGGCGAACTATCGGGAGCATGTGAAACACATTGCTGCTGGCGGTGATCCGGAACCAGTGCAAAATCTCCTGGATATCTTGGTGCCATTGAAGGGTTACAAAATACTCGTAGCCCAGATTCTTAAGTGGGCACAGGGAACTCCCGAACCCGTTAGCTTTGATCGAGTTGCAGATTTTGTGTTGATTGATTCGCAGGCAAAGCATGAGTTTCGCCTAGCCTTGGCTGCATATCAGAAGAACCATGATCCGGCAGCTGAAGCACAAGTAAGAATGTGGCTGAATAAGTGGGCTGCGAATGACCGGAAACTAACTGCTCTGCAGAACAATTCAAAAGAGCTAAATGAAGTGATGAATCATTCGAAACCTTTGGCTGAGCTGGCGGCTGCATGTTTGCAAGCACTGGATCATTTCGATCGTGGTGAAGCTCTGAGCCCCCAGGAACTCAAGCGCGATAAGGAGCTTCTGAAAGCAGCGGCAGGCAACCAGGGAGATACGGAGCTGGCCATCATGCCAGAATTGGATGGGCTAATTCATGGGAATCTTCCTCCCGAACCAGCCAGCTATCCCTTTTCGTAACGGCTCTATTTTCGCCGTGAAATGAAGGCGAGCAAAGAAGCTCCACCTTTGTAGTGGAGCTTCTTGCCGAAGGTTAAGGATAGATGCTTGCTGCCGTAGATCCCTATGCCTTTCTTGAGCGACCTCTTTACCTATTCGCTTGCCAGGCCATGACGATGTTTCCCGACCCCAATGGCTCCTGCGATAGTGAAGGCTTTTCCTTTTCCGACATTTGATGCCACCTCACTCGGAGCGTTTTCTGTGTTGTAGCTGACGCTTGATTTTCTCTTTGGGCAACTCGAAGCTGTCTTGTTCTGTCCGATCTAGAGAGGTGAGATGCGTATGTCCGAGGAATTCAAGAAACAGGATGCGGAACAAAGTACTGGTGAAGAGACAAAGCCGCAGATTTTTGATGCCATTCGTCATGTCGGCCCGACACTTGAAGCAGAGGGCAAATACGACGACGTTCTAGGTACGGCGCTCTCCTCTTCCGAATCTCAGCTTCAAGATGCGGATGGAGGAGACCCACTTACTATTCGCACCATAGAAGAGAAGCGTCGGGAGCTAACCGAACAAGCCTCAGAGCCACAACCTCTGAAGACTCGTTTGCCGGGAGACAGCAGTTCCGATCCCCATACGGACCTGGGGCCCGATAACGCCACCACAGCTCATGCCTATATGGAGGAAGAGCAAGAGACTCGTCCATCGAGAAAGGCGTCGTGACAAAAGCCTTTCCCAGGTCTTTTTAGAGGGGACCTGGGAAAGGAATCGTAGAGGATTAGGAACACTGCTTAAGAACCAAAAACTGCATTCCGGTAATACGCTTCATTCCAGCGAAGCTCTTTTTTGAACTCCCGGATTGTTGTCTCTCGATCGATAAGAAGAAACTCAACTCCCAGAATCTCAGCGAAGTTTTCCAAATGCTCTGCTTTAAGAGCAAGACTGAAGCCCGTATGATGCGCTCCTCCCGCCAGAATCCAACTGGTAGCTGCAATATTCAGATCGGGCTCGGGTTTCCATATGGCCCTCGCAACCGGAAGTTTCGGTAGTGGCTGTTCCGGTGGAATTACCTCGATCTCGTTCGCAATCATGCGGAAGCGATCTCCCAGATCTATGATCGAGGCAACTACGCCCGGCCCAGTTCGAGAGTTGAAGACGAGCCTTACAGGATCGGCTTTCCCTCCGATGCTGAGAGGATGAATTTCAACCCGTGGACGGCCTTCCGCAATTGTCGGGCAGACTTCCAGCATATGTGCGCCAAGGACCTCTCCTTTTTCTGATAGGTGGTATGTGTAGTCCTCCATAAATGAGGTTCCACCTTGAAGTCCTAGACTCATGACTTTCATGGCTCTGACCAGCGCTGCCGTTTTCCAATCTCCTTCGGCACCAAAACCAAAACCATCCGCCATCAAACGTTGTACAGCGATTCCCGGCAACTGCGGTAAGCCGTGCAATGTTTGGAAGTTATCTGTGAAAGCATTGAATGCGCCTTCTTCGAGAAACTTATAGAGTCCGGCTTCTATTCTTGCTGCTTCCCGTAAGGACGAATGTTGTGATCCCTCTTTTCGCAGCGGCTCAGCTATTTCATACGCTTCGTGATATTGAGAGATGATTTCGTCTATCTGATGATCGCTAACCTGTTGCATGCTTTCGACAAGATCGCCTACCCCGTAGCCATCAACCGAATATCCCAGCTTGATATTTGCTTCAACCTTGTCTCCTTCTGTCACTGCGACCCGGCGCATGTTATCTCCAAACCGGGCAATCTTGAGGTGCCGTGCGTCGTGCCATGCACACGCCGCGCGCGACCAGGAAGCCAATTCCCGGATTACCTGTGGTTCACGCCAGTGTCCGACGATAACCTTTCGCCTGATTCGCAGGCGGCTGGCAAGGAATCCAAATTCCCGATCTCCATGCGCTGCCTGATTCAGGTTCATGAAATCCATGTCGATAGTGGACCATGGCAACTCGCGGTTGTATTGGGTATGCAGATGTACGAAGGGCTTGCTTAAGGACCTGAGTCCATGAATCCAGCTTTGTGCCGGAGAAAAGGTGTGCATCCAGGTGATCAGACCGACACATTCTTTACAGAGATTTGCTTCCAGGCACAGCGTTTGAATCTGTTCGTCGGTCGTCATGACCGGCTTAAATACAACTTTTACAGGAATTGCCGATGCATCGGAGAGAAAACCCGCAATTTCCTTTGAGTGTTCAGCTACTTGCCGGAGAGTTTCTTCTCCATAGAGTGGCTGGCTTCCAGTGACAAACCATAATTCCAATCCTGAAAGATCAATCATGATTCACCTTTATCTTGAACCAGAGATATGATGCCTACGGAATAGAGCACGATCTCAACAAGCTTTACCTCCTGGCGCTGCATCTATATTCACAACCGGCCTGGGTGTACCTGAATCTCCCAGATCCCTTTGGAGGTACCTGATGCGGTCACGCGCGCGCCTAGCCTCTCATCCGATCCATCCCATGCTTATCGGTTTGCCTTTAGGCATGTGGTTCGGGAGCTGGATCTTTGATCTTCTCTTTGCCTGGACAAAGCGTCCGGGTTTTGGAGATACAGGTTATTATCTGGCAATTGCCGGATGTGTTGGTGCTCTATTTGCAGCCGTTCCTGGTTTCATGGATTGGCTGAGCGTAGTTCCTCCCAACTCCAGCGGCAAGAAGGTTGCAGCCGTGCATGGCGGTCTTAATACTGCTGTTTTACTAATCTTTTTCTTGGTGGCTCTGGAACGTCGGGGATTGATCCACGATCCCACGAATTCGACGCTGCTACTTTCTTCGCTAGGAATTGTGTTGCTCTGTATTTCCGGATGGCTGGGCGGAAGCCTGTCTTACGAACTGCAGATTGGAGTATTTCGCCGTCAGACGCAAGGCCACCCAATGATCGAAAGAACAATCGCAGGCTTTAACTACCCTGCCTGCAATCAAAGTGAATTAGCGGATGGGCAGATGATCCTCATTCACAACGAAGGCCCTGAGGGGAGAGAGCGGATCGTGTTAGGGAAGACTGCGGCTGGATATTACGCCTTCAGCGATCATTGCACTCATAAGGGCGGCCCACTCTGCGATGGCGTTCTGGCTGGCTCCGCAGTGCAGTGCCCGTGGCACGGGTCGCAGTTCGATGTGCAGACAGGAAGGGTAATCTCCGGACCAGCTTCAAAGCCAATTCAGACCTTTGGTGTCGCTATCCGAGGCGGCGAAATATATCTCACTTCACCTATTTCTCAAACGCAGAAGCGCGCCAGCTGAAATGCAGGTTCTCGTAAATGGCTTGGCGTTCTGGTGCAGGCGGATGTTCGGCAGATAATTGCTATACGCTGCAAGGACGATAGAAGTCATATATCTCTATAAATCTTCCACAGCACTCCCACGCGGGAGTGCTGTGTGGCCGTGATCTCAGTCTTTTAGTCTTTTTGATACTGCCAGCCATCTTGAGTTTGCGTCAATGTTGCAGTTGCTGCCTTGGGAGCGGCTACAGCAGCTTGAACGTTCGGAAAGGCAGTTTGCGTCTCAGCTGATTTTGCCCAATCGGGAACGCTGGAGAGATCGTAATGGTAATTGACCGTTGCAGTCTTGGCTCCGTTTCCATTGGTTGCCGTTGTGAAGTTGTCGATGGATGTCACCTCGCGATGTCCGAGACAGAAGTTTCCATAGCCGGGCTGACTCTGGTCTGCGGTCCACATTGTTCTGCCTTTATCCGACAGATCGTAATCGTTGACCTGTTTGGAGCCAATCAGGAACCGCTTCTTCTCTTGAGCCTTGCGAACTAATAAGCCCGCATCTGTGAGCGCATCGAAACCCTTCGTTTGATTGTCATTCGAAGTGTCTGCCTGCACGGGAAACTTCACTGGAGCAGCCCATAGACACTCGGAATGGGCACTGTAGTAATCGTTAATTGCTTTTTTGAAATTCGATGTATCGGTATCTTGTTTCCCGTGGCAGCCAAAAGCCATAACAATAACAGCGCACAGCAAAGGGGCAGTACTTTTACGCACATGAAGCATCTTGATTCCTCCAGCGACTTTGATGCAGGCAGATGAAGATTTTGTTAATGTCGTGCGGAAAATATGTAATCAAAAGAATGCCGAATAGATTGGCAACCTTTATTGAGAAGGAAGATATATCGGATCCTGCTACATTTGTTTCGTCAGGATCAGATGGTTAATCGAACTTAGGGGGAATTATCTTATGAATGCTGCGGTAGTCCACGCCTTCGGTGTTACTCCTCGCTATGCAACCTTTGCGGATCCGAATATTGATGAGGGCGAGGTCCTTGTAAATGTGAGTGCTGCTGGACTTCATCAAATCGTTCGTGCTTTGGCGAGTGGCACCCATTATGGGAGTACTGGGCTCCTTCCTTTCGTCCCTGGTGTGGATGGTACAGGCAGACTGGAGGATGGCACTCGAGTTTACTTCGGAGTTTCAAAGCCTCCCTTCGGCAGCTTCGCTGAACGCACAGTAACGACGCGGATGTTTTGTCTCCCTCTTCCTGCGGAACTCGACGACGTAACTGCCGCGGCAATTGCCAATCCTGCGATGTCGTCATGGGCGGCACTAACGGTGCGAGCAGGGTTTAAAGCAGGAGAGAGCGTGCTTATCCTGGGGGCAACAGGAACCTCTGGAAAGCTTGCTGTGCAGATTGCAAAACGATTAGGTGCTCGCAGGGTTATCGCGGCGGGCCGCAATCCTCAGGCATTGGAGGAACTGAAAGAGCTAGGAGCGGATGCAGTTATTCCTCTTGAACAAGAGGCCACAAATTTATTTGCTGCCTTCCGGCAGGAGTGCGCTCAGTCAGGAGTGGATGTCGTACTCGATTATCTGTGGGGGCGTCCTGCCGAGAATCTTCTGGAGGCTCTTTCTCAAAAAGGATTGCAGAAAACAACGCCCCGCGTTCGTTTCGTTCAGGTCGGATCTATGGCGGGAAGCACAATTACATTGCCTGCTGCGACTCTACGCAGTACGGGAATCGAACTTATCGGCAGCGGCTTTGGCAGTGCTTCAATCGAGCAGATCTTTCAGTCCGTGGCCTCCTTTTTCAAGGAAGCTGCCCGGAAAGCTTTTCGCATAGAGGTTCAGGAAGCCCGGCTCTCTGAGATTGAAGCTTTATGGGAAAAGGCCGGAGCGCAAGCAAGATTAGTATTCCGGCCGTAGGGTAAATATCCGCTGTGAGATTTGAGGAGGGTATGATGCCCTCCTCCTATAGAGTTTCTACATTTCTTTTGCGAAGGGGATTAATAAAGAAAAGCCAAATATAGCAGCAATTGTGGCTGTTGCAACCATTCGTCAGGCTTTGTGTCAGTCCTGCACCGGGGTAGCCGACCCGCGATAAATGAAACGGGAAGTCGGATTTTGATGTTTCTTATTAGGGCACGGACTTTAGTCCTGCCGATGGTAGAGTCCTTAAGCATTGGGCTTTAGCCCCTGCGTCTTTTTCTTCGAGTAATAGGGGCGTTTCTCTGCTGATTGAGCGGAAGCGATTTGAATAGTTATAGCGGACGAAAAAAGTATCAAAAGAAGAGGGAGACCAATCGATGCGGGCATCGTAGCTGTCGTTGTTATCGATTGCCAGGGCGCTGCGTGTGTAGTTGTTGATATTCCTCGGGCTTCCAGGAGTTGTCGTGTTGGGCTGAGGAAAGAGCGCCAGCAGTTTCGATACCGTCGGGTCAATCGATCCCTGCGGAATGCTGTTATTTTGAAATGGCTTACAGTTTGTGCCTGAGTATGCCGGCTGACACGTGGTGGGATCGTAGATCGTGTTGTACGTTACTCCTGCTAGTGCTGCGGCCGCCGGACTGAAATCACCGATACGTTCGTTTGGGAGCGGAACCGTCGCGGTACGGGAGACTCCCTGCTTGATGCGGGTTCCCTCATAGTTGAAGAAGTAGAAAAACTTGTCTTTAAGAATCGGTCCACCCAGATTTGCTCCGAACTGATTCTGGTTGTCTTTTGGCTTTCGTAGATGATTGCGATTCGAGAAGAAATCGTTAGCGTCAAAATAGTTGTTGCGGACATATTCATAGACGAGGCCATGAATCTTGTTGGTTCCGCTCTTTGTATTGACGGATACAACCGCTCCGGGGCTGCGCCCATATTCGGCGGAGTAGGGATTTGTGATTACGTTGAATTGAGCAATGGTATCCACCGAGGGATGAGCGGACTCAGTACTCAGTTCTTGTACGTTCTCTGAAAAGGTATTGTTGTCTATTCCGTCGAGAATAAAGTTATTTTGCAGAGAGTGAATTCCATTCACATTGAAAGAGCCGGTGCGCCCGGCCGACGTTGCACCGCTCTGCTGTGTGTAGCGTGCAATCTGAACGCCTTTTACGGTCCGTAGCAAGTCGTCCCAGTTCCGTAAATAGAGTGGCGTCTGCTCGATAGTACTGGCATCGATAATAGTGCTGATAGATGCGTCATCAGGAGAAAGCATCGGAGCTGTTGCTTCGACCTGGACGGTCTGCAACGCCGATCCTAGTTGCAGGCGGAAATCTTCTCGCGTTTTTTCACCTACATTTAATGTCAGATTTTCCGTCAGATTGTTAAAACCCTGAGCCCTCAACTTTAGTGAGTATTCCCCGATGGGAAGATTCTGGAAAGAATAGAATCCTGCACTATCCGTCTGGAAAGTGCGTGAATATCCCGTTGCAGTGTTGGTGACAGTAATTGTCGCGTTGGCGACAGCCGCACCGGTTGGATCGGTAACAAGGCCGGACAGGTTTGCGGTATTCACCTGCGCACAGACCGGTAACGCTGCAATGAGTAGAACAAAGAAAACATGCAGAACTTTCACTGGCAAGGAACGCATTGTTGTTGCAACTCCTTTCTGATGGGGGATAGAAGACCAGGAAGAGCTGTCGTGTGGCTTGCTTGGACCCCGGAGCGAAAGAGAAAACCCACAGCTTCAGGCTGGCGAAGGGAGATATCACACATCGTTAATGTGTCGCACGGAGGTTATCAACTGGTTAATAGCCCGTGAAAGGATGTAGAAGACAGCTCCAAGGTATCTGACATATCAGTGGGGGGCATTTTTTCATGAGGACCCTCCAAGTTGGAGGAGAGAGGAATTCTGTCCATGAATGGTTACAGGTCGCGGGCCTCAGAAAAAGCCACAAAATGCTCTAAACTTTTTGGGATTCATGACTACAATGTCGGCCATGATCTTCTACGCACGATGGATAGTTCTCTGCTGTGTGTTTTGTTTTGCTTCCTGTCTTCAGGCGCAATCTGGCGGATGGGATAGGGTGAAGCAACTTCCTCCCGGTCAGCAGATCCGGATAACTAGAATTCATAGGGGGATCACCTGCAACTTCTCTAATGCTGACGAGGACACGCTGATCTGTGATAAGAGGCAGACCATTCTTTTCTTCCCTGTACATCACCGGGTTGTAACGCCTCGAAATGAGATAAGGTCAATTCGCCTGTCGCGTAAAGGTTTATCGACACTGGCAGGCGCAGCGATTGGTATTGGGGCTGGTGCTGGAATTGGTGCCGGCATCGATTCTTCTGCAAAAGATCAAGTAGAAGAAGGGCATATTATGACGGTTGCGCTTGCTTTCCTGGGTGGCTTTTTAGGCGCCAGTATCGGCCAGAATTCGGATTTTCTCGCAGGGCCAACAGTTTATCGTGCGCCATAGAGGAACAGCGATAAACCGGCAATGCGAGAGGATTTCGTGGACTATTGCAGCACGATTATTTCAGCATCCTGCTCTGTAATCCTGGGAAACGAAACCTCCGGAAGCCCTTCAAACATCGGCTTGGCGAAGAGGTAGCCCTGCATGAGCTTTACATCGCATTGCCGCAATGCCAGATACTCCTCATGGGTTTCGACACCTTCTGCAACGACCTTTATGTTTAGACTGTTGCAAAGTTGGACAATAGAATGCACGATCGCGTAAGCAACTGGTCTTTGCTCGATATCGCGAATCAGATCCATATCCAACTTAATGATGTCGGCTGAGAAGTTTGCCAGCAGATTGAGTCCTGCATAACCGGCACCGAAATCGTCGATAGCCATCTGGAAGCCATGGCTGCGATATTCATTGACGATTCCCGATAGATGCTCGGTGTCTTGAATTCGCTGATCTTCCGTAAGCTCAAAGATCAATCCGTTCAGTGGAAAATTGCAGCTGCGCGCTGCTTCGAGGGTATGGCGCAAGCAAGTCGACGGATTGTAGATTACATCCGGCATGAAATTGAGAGACAGCTTTGCATCTGTCTCTCCAACACCCAGGTATGTAGCCATGGTGATGGCCTTGATCCTGCAGCTTTGATCGAAAGCATACCTGTTGGAGGCGTCCACTTGGCCCAGCACAAAGCCTGCGGGTTCATTACCTGGACCGCGCACCAATGCTTCATAGGCAAAAACTTTTTGAGTCTCCACGTCTACGATTGGCTGGAATGCCATCGTGAAGGGAAACGGCTCATTCAGGCCTTCGCAACATAGACTACATCCTGAATGGGAGCCAATGAATCGAGGACTGCTCATGTTGATCAGTATCGGTGATTTTACCTTTCCCTCAGAACAGATAGACGATTTAAATTGGCTGATCGTACACAGAAAATGGGAAAAAGTGAGCAAGCCCACCTTTTTGGAACAAGTCAGACCAAAACTCAAGATCTTGTGATCTTTGTTAATGATAAAAGCAACAGTGAAAAGCGACAAACATTTGTGGCTCTTCTACAAAGCTCAATAGAAATGCACTTGTCTTTGTGCATGATCCGCAGGGCGGAAAATCTCATGCGAAAGATGTTCTAGATCTCTGAAAGCAAAAGGTTTCTACTCGGAAATCTTTGAAGGTAAGATCTCTTGTAATCTTCGTTTCAAGAATCGGCGCTCAATTTCATTCGATACCAGAGACAACGCCTTTTCATAACTTGCAGCGGCTTCTTCCAATGAGCCGATACGACGCAAGAGATCGGCCCGGCAGGCATGGAGAAGGTGATAATTGTCGAGCTGATGCGAGGTTTCGAGATCGTGGATGATTTCTAGTGCTGCTCTCGGCCCTTTCGTCATTGCCACTGCAACTGCGCGGTTCAATGCAATCACAGGGGACGGCTGCATCTGTTCGAGCAATTCGTAAAGAGCTACGATCTGCTGCCAGTCCGTTTTTTCCGGTCGTACTGCCTGGCAATGCAGAGCTGCAATAGCTGCTTGAATGGAATATGGTCCAGGTCCTTTTCGAAAGGCCTCTTCGACGAGGGGAAGTGCCTGATTAATCTGCTCTCTATCCCAAAGTGAGCGGTCCTGCTCCTCCAGAATGACAAGTTCACCATTTGCGTTGAGCCGAGCATTGCGGCGGGAGTCATGAAGCAGCATCAACGCCAGAAGGCCTGAAACTTCTGCTGGAGTTCTGGGGGCTGTTAAGGATTGCACCAGTCGGGCAAGACGAATCGCTTCGCTGCAAAGATCAGCTCGCAGCAACGGTTCGCCTCTGGTTGCTGTATAGCCTTCATTAAAAACGAGGTAAATCACTGTCAGCACTGCATCGAGACGGCTGACCATTTCCTTGGCTGCAGGCACTGCATAGGGAATACCTGCATCGCGAATCTTTCGTTTTGCTCGGACAAGCCGCTGAGCCATGGTTGGTACCGGCGTTAAAAAGGCGCGCGAAATCTCTTCGGTCTCAAGTCCGCATAAGGTGCGCAAGGTCAGTGCAACCTGGGCTTCAAGTGCAAGTGCGGGGTGGCAACAGGTAAAGATCAAGCGAAGCCGGTCATCGGGGATCTCTCCCACGTGGTACTCCGGCTCATAGGTGAGTTCCTTGGGAGCGGAGCCCAACTTACTTTCGGCATAGGGATCCAGTTCTTCTTCAAAGCGGCTCTTGCGCCGAATGCGGTCGATAGCTTTGTGTCTGGCTGTCTGGATGATCCATGCCCGGGGAAACTCCGGCACCCCGGAGGTTGACCATTGATCTACTGCGGCGGTAAATGCTTCTTGTGCAGACTCTTCTGCAAGATCGAAATCTCCGAGAATTCGAATCAATGTAGCTACGATTCGACCCCATTCGGCGCGATACACTGCTTCGACAGCGGCGGTAGCGTCCTGCGTCATGCCGGAATTGTAAATATTTTTCCTGCCGGTGTGTCGATCCCAGCTACTGCCGTTCGATTACTTCATGGAGAGAGACGAATGAAATATATGTTGCTGATCTATGGTGAGGAGCGAGTCTGGACGAACAAAGAGCGAGAAGAGTGCTATCTGGAATCAACCGAACTCTGCCATCAACTAGCGAACCAAGGAAAGTTCCTGGCAGCTTCTCCTCTTCAGCCTGTATCCACGGCGACCAGTGTTCAAGTTCGCCAGGGAGAGCGCCTCGTAACCGATGGGCCCTTCGCGGAGACGCGTGAACAACTCGGCGGCTACTTCCTTGTAGAAGCCAAAGATCTCGACGACGCGATCGAGATTGCCGGGAAAATTCCAGGAGCACGTAAGGGCACGGTCGAAATTCGGCCGGTTATCGAGATTCCGAATATACCCAAAGTTTGAGTCGGTAAGGGAGGAGGAAGCTATGTGTCCAGCATGTGTGGCCAGTGCAGCTTTGGTTGCAGTAAGTACAACATCGGCGGGCGGAATAACTGCGGTTTTCATGAAGCTTCGTGGAAAGAACAAGAACAAAAAAGCTTCTTCAGCCGCAAACATAAAGGAGCACTAGAGATGGCGACGAGTCAGGTAGCCCTCCCAAGAGTGACATCGAGAGACGAGTGGTTGAAAGAAAGAAAAGCTCTTCTTCTCGAAGAGAAACAACTTACCCGAGCACGTGACACCTTAAACGCGAAGCGTCGCCGTCTGCCGATGGTGAAGATCGAAAAACAATACATATTCGACGGTGCTAAGGGAAAAGCCACCTTGCTGGATCTTTTCGATGGTCGAAGGCAGTTAATTGTTTATCACTTCATGTTCGATCCTGCGGATTCTCCTGACGGAAGCTCCGGAGCTCCATGGGACGAGGGATGTCCAGGGTGCTCCATGATGGCAGATAACATTGGACATCTCTCTCATCTGTATGCACGGGATACCTCCTTGGTTCTGGTCTCCCGTGCACCTCGAACTAAGATAGCGCCATTTAAGGCTCGAATGGGCTGGACGATTCCCTGGTTCTCGTCTTATGAGAGCGATTTCAATTATGACTTCCACGTAACTCTGGATGAGAATATCGCACCAGTCGAATACAACTACAAAGACAAAGAAACTCTCGAGCGAGAGGGATTGATATATCAACTAAAGGGAGAGCAGCCCGGGCTCAGCGTCTTTCTGCGTGTCGGCGATAGTATCTTCCATACCTATTCCACCTATGGGCGTGGATTGGAACCCCTGGTTGGCACAATTCAGTTCCTGGATATGACAGCCTATGGCCGGCAGGAAGATTGGGAAGACTCTCCCCAGGGATGGCCCCAGAGTCCCACCTACGGATGGACCCGCCATCACGATAAGTACGACTTTATGAAGGAAACAAAGTCCTGCTGTCATATAAGTACGGAAGCCAAGTAATAGCAGGTCATGTCTTCATAGAACGCAAGAAAACAGCATTGTTAAAGAGATCCCCATGACGACAAATACTATTGCGAATCCCCGTATCGTATCCAGAGAGCAATGGCTTAAAGAACGGATAGCCTTACTGGAAGAAGAAAAGCAACTTACCCGTGCACGCGATGCAATCAACGCGAAACGGCGTGCCTTACCCTGGGTCAAGGTAGAGAAGGAGTATCTCTTCGATACTCCGGACAGAAAGAAAACATTATGCGACCTCTTCGATGGTAGGAGTCAGCTATTTATTTACCACTTTATGTGGCGTAAAGAATTGGGCGAAGGCTGTGTAGGCTGCTCATTCCTTGCCGATCATGTGGATGGTGCCAATCTACATCTCGCTAACCACGATGTGACCTTTGTTGCTGTTTCGCGTGCTCCACTTGCGGAACTGCAAGCCTTCAAGAATCGGATGGGTTGGCATTTCCCCTGGGTCTCGTCTTACAACAGTGATTTCAACTTTGATTACCATGTGTCTTTCACGGCAGAGGAGCTATCGAAAGGCGAAGCCTACTACAACTACAGAATGTCAAAAGTGCCTATCGAAGAACTTTCAGGACAAAGTGTTTTCTATAAGGACACAAAGGGAGACATCTACCATACCTACTCTTGTTACGGACGGGGAAATGAAGAAGTTCTCACCACGTATATGTTCCTCGATATGACGCCGAAGGGACGGGATGAAAACGGCCCAAACTTCTCCTTGGCGGATTGGGTCAGGCATCATGATCGATATGGTGCCGGCGGATACGTCGATGCCACTGGCGGGTATATCCATCTTGAAAAGGTAGGGTCCTGCTGCCATTCGAAGTAAATAGACCGGATCAAAACCAATTATGTACATTCTCAGCTGCTGCGTGCTGAAAGTAATGCTGCGACCGCAAGAAAGTGGATTTACTTGGAAGGGAGAACTGTCATGTTCTTGAAGATTCTGAGCGCTGTTATTGCAGTTATTGCGTTGTTTGTTGTGGTCGTTGCTCTTCAACCGTCGGACTTTCGAATTGCCCGTTCGGTAACGATTGCAGCACCTCCGGAGATAGTCTTTGCGCAAGTAAACGATCTGCACAAAATGAATAGCTGGTCTCCTTGGCTCGAAGCCGATCCTAACGTTCATCTGCTATATGCCGGCCCTGAATCGGGGCCGGGGGCCACATTTTCCTGGGCTGGAAACAATAAAGTCGGCGAGGGCCAGCTATCTATCGCCGAGAGTCACCCGAACGATCTGGTCCGAATCAATATGCAATTTCTTAAGCCTCTCCGGAGTACGGCTACAGCAGAGTTCACGATTAAGTCCGAGGGGGATCGGGCACAGGTGACATGGGCAATGTTCGGCAAGCGCCCGTTCGCCGGTAAGGCCATTGGGCTGTTTGTAAATATGGACAAGATGATCGGCGGTAATTTCGAAAAGGGGCTGAACAAGATGAAGACGGTTATCGAAAGCAGCTCTGCCAAATAGGTCATTACTGCAGCGGTAATTCAAGAGAAAGATACAAAACCTGCTTGTTGAGGAGTAGTCATGGCCACATACGTATCTGCACATGCGACGGAAGTCGAAATCTTTCGCAATCAAGCGATTGTCATAAGCGTGATTGCAAGCCGTACGCTGGATGGCATCACGGAAGCTGATAGCCTGATACAGCCCGTCGGTGGGGGGAACTGCATCAACTGGGTCATTGGACATCTGGCGTGTATCTATAACAGCATCCTTCCGATGCTCGGACAGGAGCAAATAAAGGAAACGGAAGCGCTCAAACGTTATGCAAGAGGATCTTTGCCAATTCGAGATGCTTCCGAGGCGGTACCGCTGGAAGAGCTTCTTCGTATATGGGGCGAAACCTCGGCCCATGTGGATGTAGGCATCGCCAATTTGATTCCAGAGGTTCTTGATTCTCCGGCTCCATTCTCTCCTCGCGACGATCCTGATGAAACAGTCCGGACGCTGCTGACGACGATACTCTTTCATCAGGCTTATCACGTAGGCCAGCTGGCGCTTTTGCGAAGAGTCGCCGGTAAAGAAGGAGTCCTTCGATAAACCAATAAATCCGGGGTGGGCCAAAAGTGGTATGGTTCTGACATGCAAGGTTCTTGTGTTCGCGAGTATATGCAGCAGTTATGTCAAAAGAATGAAAACATCTTTGGTCCATCTTTCTTTAAAGAGCATCTCTCTGTTGTTGCAAATTGTGCAAACGAGCTAGCGAAAAAGCTAAGCGCAGATATCGAAGTTGTTGAGTTGGCTTCTTACTTTCATGACATCTCCGCCGTGATAGATGCAACGACAATTCCCGATCACGCCAGAATCGGCGCCGAGTTAGCGCGGGAGTTCCTTTTGTCCCGCGGTTTTCCAAAGGATCGGGCTGACGAAGTCGCTGCTGCGATTATCACGCATTCCGAACCTTGTAAGGTTGGTTCCGTTTCTGTGGAAGCTGTGTGCCTATCGAATGCAGATGCCATGTCACGCATACTTCGACCGGCATATTGGTTCTATATGGCCTTTGCTGTTCGCAAGTACTCGTTTGCAGAAGGGCGGCAATGGTTCCGTTCCCTTATAGAAAAGGAATGGGAGATGCTGATCGATCCGGCAAAGGAGCTGGTTTGCAATCAGTACTCGACGGCGATAGATCTGCTCAGTTAAAGTTCTCTTGTTTTGCCTGTCTCGTCCGCGATGAAGATGCGGGTAGGCTTGCCATGATCCAGGAAACCCAAGTTAATGAAGAGGAAACAGTGTATGAAGAAAATCGTACTTCTGGCTGTTTTAGTATTGTCGTTTCACGCTTTTGCGCAAACTGCGAAACCACCAAAGCCTATGACCCTAAAAGATGTGTTATTAGAGCAACTTCGAACGACGCATAACAGCAAAGACTGGTTCGTTCCCGCTAATATCGCCGTACAAGGGCTTACCGCGGAGCAGGCAAGCTGGAAAGATAGCAGCGGAAATCATTCCATCGGGCAATTGGCCAATCACCTGATCTTCTGGAATAACCAGGAGCTGGCGAAGTTTAAAGGTGAACAGCCTGCAAAGTTTAGCGGAAATAACGAAGAGACCTTCAACAACTTTGACAGCAAAAAATGGGAAGCAACGGTCAAACAGCTGGATGAGGTTATGACCTCCTGGGAGAAGGCAGTCGAAGCGGCGAGTGATGAAAAGATAGCTGAATCAGCTTCATTGATTGCTCATGTCGGAGCTCATAACGCATACCATATCGGCCAGATCATCTATATTCGGAGGCTGCAAGGCTCGTGGAATCCGGAGCAGGGCGTTAAGTAGCTTGCTTCGATCGAGCCTGTATAGTCTCACTGGAAATCACTAAATTGAACGTTTGGAAAAGAGCGAATCCGTTACAGGCCAATCGCAAGCAAAGAGATTTCTGGGAGCTTGCGATTGGATACGGATTGATCTTGTCGGTGATATGGACAGCAAATCCCTGGCAAAGGTCGCTCTATTTCGTCGCTCTGGGATGGATACTTCTGGTTACAGCTCTAGCTCCTGATAGTCGTCAGACGATGGGATTACAGACGTCCGGCTTTGTTCAATCACTCTGGGTGGCTGGATTGGCCGTGCTCATTATGGCTGGAGCTGTCGTCGTTGCAATCAAGTTTCGTACACTGCACCACCCCCACGGAATTGTGGCCTTTTTTAGGAGGTTTGCGGGCTATATTCTTTGGGCCTTTATGCAGCAGTTTTTACTGCAGGATTTTGTTCTTTTAAGGCTGTTGAGGATTCTCCCCAAGAAGAAGGTTGCAGTCGTGGCGGCTGCTGGTCTATTTGCGGCGGCACATCTGCCAAGTCCAATTCTTACGGCGTGCACATTGTTCTGGGGACTGGTAGCTTGCACGGCTTTTCTGCGCTATCGCAATATCTTCAGCCTTGCCATTGCACATGCAATTCTAGGGATATGTCTGGTGATCAGTATTCCCGGATATGTGCACCATAACATGCGCGTCGGTCATGGCTACCTGATCTATCATTCGAATGGTCCAGTATTACCTCAGCCATAAGGACCAGAGTGTATCGACAGTGGCATGGGTAATAGAGGAAGCTCCCACCCTACGTTCTTGTCTCCACGCTCGCCCATAAAAGAATCCGGCCAAAGTTGCCAGCAAAACGTAACGCCAATTGAAGTGAAGCGCACGCTTATTCCAGTGAGAGAGTCCAAAGAGGGCTGCTGTTACAAGAAGTGAAGTGTATCTTCCCGTGTGGCGTTCCAATAGATTCTGCATCCATCCACGGAAGAACAGCTCTTCAGGAACAGCTATAAAGAAGAAAATGAAGAGGAATCCTCCCGCCGCTTGAAGCAGTGATGGCCATTGAGAATGGAAGTGCAGAAAATGAAGTCCCAAGCCTAACGGGATTGCTAGTGGTGTGTAAAAGAGAAATTCGCGCAATCCGAAGCGCAGGTCGCGAAATTTCAGCCGTAAATCAAAGCCAGTGCCGCCCAGTTGACGAAGTCCGCAGAATCCATAGATGCCGGCATCAAGCAGGAGAACCTTTCCAAATACCGTGAGTTTTGCTGGCCAGGCTGCTTCAAACCAACGCAGATCGACGGCCAGACCCAGGATAAGTAAGACCAGAAAATCCCGCCAGTTTCCATTCTGTATCGGATCGACAGCTTGGGATTGCCATAACAGAAATGCGACAGCAACTGGAAGCAATGCGTAGAGAGCAAACCAGCTCCAGTGGAAGGTTCCGGAGGAATAGGCCACCAGTGTGTAAGGAATGCACAGCAATGCTGGCAGTGCCATTCGCAGAGGAAAGGAGATCGTATGCGCAAGGCGCGAAAGGAAACCGGTGCAAAAAGCCTCAAGAAGAAAGGGAGCAAGAGCCAAAAGCGCCGCGAAGATTAGCAACGGACTCATCATTCGAAGATCAGTTTACTGGATAGAGAAGAGCCGCTTTCTTCCCCCCAGCAAGTCAACACTAGACTTGCCGGGGGCCCCGGTTTGGCGGAAAGCGGCGTAATCTTCGTGGGTTCCAGGGTACAGCTGCGCTGGAACTGCTCTAGTCTTCTCTCAACGCCTGTATCGGTTCAATCGATGCCGCTCTGTGTGCTGGGAAGACAGAAGCTATTGTTCCTATCAACAGCAACAGGAGAGTGACGAAACTGTATGTCCACAGGTCGCTCGGTTGTACCTGATAAAGGAAGCTTTTGATCAAGCGTCCAGTTGCGAGTGCCATGATGATTCCGGAGATCAGGCCAATGCCAATGAATAGAGAGGCTTGTCTGAGAACCATTTGTGCGACACTTTGGCGAGTTGCGCCTAAGGCCATGCGGATGCCGATTTCTCTACGACGGTAGCCTACAAGCTGGGCTAGTACGCCATAAAGGCCGGCTGCCACCATGACAACAGCAAGTCCTGCAAAGGAGCCAACCAGATAAAGGCTAAGTCTCTGACTGAAAGTGTTTGCTTCGACAACTTCTCGCATGGTGTGGAAGTTATCGAGAGCAAAGCCGGGAGCAGTCTGCCGGAAGATGTTGCGCATCTCTTGAGTAATTGGAATGTCCCCGCGGGTCTTTACGACAAAGTTCACTATGGTTTTGAGTAAAGCCTGATAGAAGAGGGATGTTGTCGGTATCTGCTGCGCAGGGATAAGAATGAAGGGCTGCGCGGCGCTTCCCACGCTGGAATCAGTCTGATCTGCCATTACTCCGATAATTGTGTATGGCCTGAGCATTCCTGTATCTTTCCCACCCAGATCGATTTGTCGTTGTAGAGGATCTTTACCTGAGAAGTACTTTTTGGCGAGGGCCTCATTGACAACGACAACATAGGGCGAGTTCGCTGTGTCGCTTTCGTCAATCATTCGACCACGTACCATCGGGGTTCCCAATGTTCTGGCATAGTCTCCGCTAACCGCCGTGATCCTTCCTTGAGGTTTCTTCTCGGATTTTTTGGGATCTCCAACAATTTCGAAGCTGGAGTGCATATTTACTCCAGAGAGAGGCGGCGCCGTGACAACCGCTGCACTCTCGACGCCGGGAGCTTGCCGGATTCTCTCCAGAACAGGCGTGTAGACAGTTGTTGCTACCGAAGTGGGAGCGTTGGCGGTGTCTTCTGAAACCTCCATGCCTGAAAATCCTGAGGAGTCCGACGGCATTGCGGTGAATGTTGTTATGCGAGCGACATCGAAGCCCAGATGCGTGTGCTCAAGATTCCAGAGTGTATGGAAGAGAAGTCCGGTGCCGATCAACAGAAGCGTTGAAAGCGCAATCTCTCCAGCTACCATCCATCCGCTTAGTCTGCGGTTAACCGCCCGGGACCCTACACCGCGAGAACCGGCCTGAAGAGCAGGTTGTGGGTCCGTTCTGGCCACCATTAGCGCAGGTAGCAGGGAGGACAAGAGTGTCGTTAGCGTAGCGACTGCTGCCAGCGCCAGTAGTACGGTCCAATGGATTGCAATGGAATCTGCTCTAGGAATCGTATCGTCCGGCAGTTTGGAGATCGCCGTTAAGGCTAGCTTGGCAAGTAGCATTCCGACTCCGCAGCCAAGGATACTGAGCAGTAGCCCTTCCGTGATCATCTGGCGAATAAGGCGGAAACGATTAGCTCCAAGAGCGGAGCGGACGGCAAACTCCTGTTGACGGCCAAGACAGCGGGCAATCATCAGGTTGGCAACATTCGCGCAGGCAATCACTAATACCAGAACCAAAGCCCCGAATAGGCTCAAAAAGACTGGACGAATCGGTCCGGTAAGAACTTCCTGATAGGGCCAGGCGCGAAGGACTAGATTCTTGGCGTCATCCGGATCGGTCTGGCTGATGTTTTTTGCTATTGCGTTCAGATCGCTTTGCGCTTGCGCTTGTGTAACACCGGGACGCGTCTGTCCAACTACACCCAGGAAGTGATATCCACGTTCTTTCAGCATCTCCGGTGTCGGCTGCATAGGCAACCAGATAGCTTGGCGAATATCGGCACCGGCTTCTTCGGGAAACTTAAAGGTTGATGGCATTACGCCTACAATCGTTCGGCTTGTGCCTCCAATATTTATGGTTTGTCCGATGATCTTCGGATCGGAATCGAAACTCTGCCTCCAACGCTTTTCCGAAAGCAGCGCGACCTGCGGGCCGCCTGTCTTGCCTTCGTCTTCCGTAAAGGTTCTGCCCAGTAGCGGTTGTGCTCCGAGCATGGCGAAGGTATTAGGTGTTACGCGTGGAGCAAGGACGGATTCAGATCCGTTCTTGCCTACGATGACACTCAGATCTGCCGCATAGGCAGAGACAGCGGCAAAGCTACGATTCTGGTCGCGCACATCTCGATAGTTGAGCCAGGAAGTGGACTGAAATCCAGCCTTGTTTTCATCAGAGGGGGTTATCAATACAAGGCGATCCGCGTGGCTGTAAGGCAGCGGACGTAGTAGGACACTCTCCACTACGGTGTAGAGTGTCATGTTTGCGCCTACCCCCAGAGCTAATGTCAGGATCGCAAGAAAGGTTAGTCCCTTTGACGATAGAAGCTGGCGCGACGCATAGCGTAGGTCTTGTAGCAGCGTTTGCATCTAGATCTCCACATCCCAGGCCGGGGTGTTCATTTTCGTACACAGCACATGTCCTGCCAAAGTCAAACGGCTTCAAAGTACCTCTTTATCAGCCGATTGGGATCATGAGGTCGTTCTTCTAACTCGAAGCTTGTTCAAATTCGAAAAACCATTGTCCGCAAATGAACAGTCCCGGGAACTCGCTCGACTGTGATTCGCTGACATTGGGTTAGCTCAGAAGTCTATGGGAATCTCGAGGTGGTCCTTGATATTGAGCCAATTTCCCAGGGTCTTTACCTGTAAAGACCCTCACTTTCGAGGGCGATAGAACTCCTCCGTTAGCTCTTGTTGCATCTGTTGTTTTCCCCTATATGTGTTCGTTTTTACGGGAGACATTTCCGTAAGGACCTTTTGCATAGTGAAGGACCTCGCTAGAAAGGTTCGCGGTTCACATTGTGTTGTCGGGAAGGCCGGTAAGGGATCTGTGAATCATGAGCAAGTCTCAACGGCAGATGTTCCCGGAAGATGTAAACCAGAATTTGGAGGCTGTATCTCTATGAAGTGGAAAGCTCTGTTGACCGGGGTAGCCAGCATCCTGACTATCATCGGTAGTCAGCTATCGCTACAGACATCAGTCCACGCCCAGACTCAAGCGTTCACGGCAACGCTGAGCGGTTCCGTTCTCGATCCCGGAGGAGCTGTGCTGGCTGGTGCGAAGCTAAAACTTGTCAGTCCTGAACGTGGCATCATTCGAACCTTCACCTCGGATGCATCCGGGATTTATTCCTTTTCGCTGTTACCGCCCGGCGTCTACTCCCTGGAAGTTCAGGCAATGGGCTTCAAGACCTACAAGCAGGATGGCATCAATCTGGCTGCCGGCCAAACTGCTCAACTGCCGATTACGCTCCAGGTAGGTTCGGCAACCGAAAAAGTAGAAGTTACTGCTGAGGTGGCTTTACTGAATGTAGATAACGCCAACATCTCATCCGACATCTCTGCCAAGCAGGTGGTCGATCTGCCACTCAATCTCCGGAACGTCTATGGCCTGGCCTTATTGAATTCATCGGTCAGTAATACGGCGGAGTTTCAGATCGTAGGCGGAAATGGAATTTCAGGAAGTGCCGACCAGGATATCTCTTTCTTTAATTTCGGTGGCACCTTCTTCAATACCGCCGAATATCTCCTGGACGGTACCTGGGACACAGGTGCTGACTGGGGTGGCGTAGCCTACGTGCCTGCGGTGGATTCAGTGCAGGAATTCAAAATTCAGACCAATGCCTTTACTGCGCAATATGGATGGAGCAGTGGCAACGTCATCAACGTTGTTACAAAGTCGGGTACGAACCAGTTCCACGGCGATATTTACGACTTCTACCGTAACAGTGCATTGGATGCTAAGAACTACTTCAATCATGGCAAGCAGCCGCTCTTCCATCGGCAGCAGTTCGGTGCTACAGCCGGCGGGCCGATTATCAAAGATAGGACTTACTTCTTCGCCTATTATGAAGGACTGCGCCAGCAGACTCCGGTAACTTTCGGAGGCACGATGCCTATCGACGCCTTTCGTAACGGAGACTTCTCAGCGCAACTAGGCGCACAGATAGGAAGCGATGCGCTTGGCCGGCCTATTTATACCGGCCAGATTTATGATCCCTTCAGCACACGTCAGATCACTGCGGGTAAGGTCGATGCGGTTACAGGTCTGACATCAACCAGCAGTGGATATATTCGCGACCCTTTCCGTGGAAATGTAATTACGAACAATCGCTGGGACGCTATTGCCAAGAATGTCCTTCAGGGGACCTATTGGCCAAAAGCAGACTCCTCTGCTCTTTCAAACAACTACAGCCGTTCGGCAGCTGCCGAAGCACATTCGGACGAATATTCAATTCGAGTTGACCACAATATTTCGGCTCTCTCCCGCATCTTTGCCCGCTGGTCTCAGAAGTTCGAAACGAAGGTCAACGTTCCTGAGTACTACGGTTCGACGAATCCGGCCGGTCCCGGAGCTACGAATCCCAACAACCGTTATAGTTTCGATCTCGGATACAGCCACATATTCACTCCAACTTTCCTGATAAGTGCCAATATCGGTGTGAATCGCTGGGTGGAAGAGTCGCGTGTACAGAGTTTCGGATTTAAGCCTTCAACACTTGGGCTCCCAGGCTTTATCGACGCAATCTCTCCTATCTTTCCGCAGTTTCAACCGCAGGGTGTATCCGGGCTAGGACCCAATCCAAGCCAGGACGACTACGTTGTACCGCGCACGTTGTGGACAGCTTCCACCGACCTTACTAAAACTCTGAGCAAGCATAATCTGTCGTTTGGATTTATGGGCGTCCTGAATCAGATCTATGGTGGGCATTACTTCAACACGACGCTGACATTCCCGACATCCTTTACCGGAGGTCCTGATCCTCAAAACCAGGCCTCTGGAACTGGCGCTGGTATTGCCTCATTGTTATTGGGCGTCGGAAGCGGCCAAACTGGTGTCAATGCTTTTCCGGCTACGCAGAAAAAGCAACTAGGCTGGTATCTGCAGGACGACTGGAAGACAACCCAGAAGCTCACGATCAACCTTGGCTTGCGGTACGAGATTCAGACTGCTCCCACCGAGCGGCACAATCGCCAGCAGTATTTTGATTTTTCAGCAACCAACCCCATCAGTAGCGCAGTCGGCATGACGGTTCCAGGACAGTTGGTCTTCAATACGGATGGAAACCGTGGCCTATACAACACCACTTACACAAATTTTGCTCCGCGTATTGGTGCTGCCTATCAGGTGATGCCGAAGCTCGTATTCCGGTCGGGTTATGGAATCTTCTTTACTCCTAACTATTATGGCAACGGACCGTTGACCGGCTACTCGCAAGCAACTCCCTGGGTTGGCACTCTTGACAATCAATTAACCCCTCACGACGCATTGGCTAACGCATTTCCAGGAGGGCAAGTAAAGCCACAGGGCTCCGCGCAGGGTGCGCTGACAAATGTCGGTTACGGCTTGAACCCGGTTGTGAATCCAAAGCGGCATTCTCCTTATGTTCAGCAATGGATGGCGGGTTTCCAATACTCCTTCAATAGTAATGATCTGCTCGACATCACGTACGTAGGAAATCATGGCGTTCATGTTCTTGCTCAGTATCTCGAGTGGAACCAACTGCCGACCAGCAAGTTGAGCTTGGGGAATTCCCTCTACGATCAGGTAAGCAATCCTTTCTATGGGCATGTCTCCGGCAGTGCCTGCGGACTCGATCAGCCTACGGTGCTGCGCGGGCAGTTGCTTCGTCCTTATCCGCAATATTGCAGCGTTACAGAAGCTCCTCCCGCTGTAGGGGCCTCTAACTACAACGCACTGCAGGCAACTTATACTCATCGCTGGCATTCCGGCCTGAATCTGACTGCTTCCTATACGTTCTCGAAGTTTATGGATAACGTGCAGGGTGCATCGGGATGGGCATTCCCGGGCAGCGGAAGTCAGGTTCGCGATCCTCACAATCTCGCAACGGAGTGGGCTGTCGATACCAGTGATATTCCGCATAGCCTGGTTGTGAACTATATCTACGAGCTTCCCTTCGGACGTGGAAAAACCTTCGGACGGGGATGGAATATGCCGACCAACCTTGCTCTAGGTGGATGGCAGTTAACCGGAATCCTAACGGCCAAGAGTGGATTCCCACTTTCAATCTCTCCGGCACAGAACAATACAAACTCGTTTGGAGGCAATCAGCGTCCGAATCTGGTTGGAAATCCAAAGCCACAACGCCAGAACATCAAGAATTGGATTGATGCGTCGGCATTTTCACAGCCTGCAGCATTCACCTTCGGCAATGCTCCTCGTAATCTCGCGAACCTGCGTTCCCCGAACTACAACAATTGGGATATGGGTATCCAAAAATGGTTTGATTTCGGAGAGCAAAGGCGCATCCAGTTCCGGATGGAGATGTTCAACGCTTTGAACCATCCGAACTTCTTTGCTCCGAATACAAATCTGGGAGATGTCAGCAGTCATTTGTTTGGGACTATCTCCCAAGCCTATCCATCACGCGATGTCCAAGCTGCTCTAAAGATCTATTGGTAATTGCCACAGTTCTTTGAGCTGTTTTGAAGCTACTTTGCGAAATGCACTGATTGCAGCACATGTGCCGTCAGCGCATCGCAGGGTAGTTCCTGTCATCGGTTGCGGAAACAAATCGGAATGGACGAATGATCAAGGACAGTCGACGCGTTTTTACTATTTGCACCTGCTTTTTAGGTTTGCTTGGCACCGTTGTTCAGCAAGATTGTTTTGCAGCTCAGGGCCCGAAGTCATTTATAACGTCATCAAGTGTACTTAGTGGTGTCACGGAATCGAAAGCCGTTCAAGGCGGAATAGAAGTGCGTGCAGGCAAAGCGGTCCTTCGAGCCGTAGCTCTCACGGACGACATAATTCGTATTCGTATCGGGGCGGAAGGCAGCTTGCCGGAGGATGCTTCCTGGGCGGTATTGCCTGAATCTAGAACTAATACTGTTCTTGTAACTCCCGACGTGGACTCTGTTGCTATCGGCTTCCATACCAAATCACTACGGCTTGGAATCGATCGCAAGAGCCTTCGTCTAACTATTTCAGATATAAACGGCAGAGTTATTCAAGACGATGCTGCCGGGTGGCCAATCGAATTTCACGGCCAAAGCTTTCGGATCTATAAACAGATGCCCCAAGACGAGCACTACTTCGGGTTAGGCGATAAGATGGGACCTCTTGACCGGAGGAATCAGACGTTTACTAACTGGAATACAGATGCCTATCGTTTTCAGGAGTCGACAGATCCGTTGTACAAAAGCATCCCCTTTCTCTTTGCGTTTCGTGCCGGGCGTGCAACGGGAGTTCTCTTCGACAATACTTGGCGTAGCAGTTTCGATTTTGGAAAAGAAAAGGCTGGTATCTATTCTTTTGGCGCAGAGGGTGGCCCGATTGATTATTACGTGATCAACGGACCGGAACCAAAGCAGGTCTTGGAGAGATACGCCTGGCTCACCGGAAAAGCGCCGCTACCTCCTCTATGGACGCTGGGTTATCAACAATCTCGCTATAGCTACGAGACAGAAGCGCAACTGCGAGAAGTAGCCACAAAGCTGCGAGCGGAAAAGATTCCCGCAGATGCGCTTTATCTCGATATCGACTTTCAAGAGAAAAACCGGCCTTTCACTGTCGATAACACTAAGTTTCCGCACTTCTCCGAGATGTTGAGAGATCTGGCGAAAGACCATTTTCACGTTGTCACGATCACTGATCTTCACATTGCGAAGGCTCCGAATGAAGGGTATGCGCCGTATGACACCGGTGCTAAAGAGGACAGGTTTGTCAAAAATCCGGATGGGACGACCTTTGTGGGTAAGGTCTGGCCGGGACCTTCTGTATTCCCCGATTTCACACAAGAAAGCACTCGCGAATGGTGGGGCAACTTATACAAAGGCTTTGTTGCGGAGGGTGTTGCCGGTTTTTGGAATGATATGAACGAACCGTCCGTCTTCAATACACTCAGCTTTACCATTCCCGAAAGTGTGCAACATCGTATTGAGGAGCAGGGCTTCCGGTCCCGTCTTGCCAGTCATGCAGAGATACACAACGTGTATGGGATGGAGAATACCAGAGCCACCTTCGAAGGTTTGCTCAAGTTGTCTCCAAACATGCGTCCTTTTGTACTAACGCGTGCGACTTATGCAGGTGGCCAACGTTTCGCAGCAACCTGGACTGGAGACAACAGCAGTACGTGGAATCACCTTCGTCTGACGACTCCGATGCTTCTCAATCTCGGGCTTAGTGGCTTTGGCCTTGCTGGTGCCGATGTGGGCGGCTTTGTGGGGTCAGCGACGCCTGAGCTTTTGACGAAATGGGTTGAATTGGGCACCTTTCAGACGATTGATCGCAACCATACCGAGAAGGGATCGGCATTTCAGGAACCCTGGGTCCATGGTCCTGCGCAGGAAGAGATACGGCGTCGCTATATCGAAGAACGCTATCGTTTGTTGCCTTATCTCTACACAACGGCAGAAGAGATGTCGAGAACAGGGGTTCCGGTCATGCGGCCACTGTTCTTGGAGTTTCCCAATGCTAATCAGGATGGGCATCCTCTCGATCTCGATGCGGGGAGCGAGTACATGTTTGGAAAGCATCTGCTGATAGCCCCCGCACTCTATCCAGAGAGGCCCGATAGCTACAGCGTGTTGTTGCCACCGGGAAGCTGGTTCGATTACTGGAGCGGTATGCGTATTCATGGGCAGCAGATTCCTGCTCCGGTTGCCGATGGAGGAGGTTCTGCAATCGGTGCTGAAGTCTCTCAGGCGACGGTAAGTCCAAGTCTGGAATCCCTGCCGGTATATGTTCGCGAAGGCTCGATAATTCCTGTTCAACCCTTGGTTCAGAGTACCGGGGAGATACCGCAAGGTGCTCTTACTTTGCGTGTGTATCCAGGCAAAGATTGCACCGGGTCTTTGTATCAGGACGACGGCCAGACGATGGCCTACAAGCAAGGAGCGTTTCTGCGTATGAGTTTTTCCTGCTCCGTACAGTCCGGTGTTGTGAAGGTGCATGTTGGATCGCACGAAGGTAGTTTCCGTCCCTGGTGGAAGGATCTGAACGTGGAAGTTTATGGATGGTCGGGAAAGAGTGTTGAAGTGCGAACGAAATCTGGGGTCATGTCTGGGAACGTAGATTTATCCCGTCAGGCTGCCTCTTTCACGCTTGCTGACGATGGCTTGGGGAACGATTTGGAATTTCACAGTCAACCATAGTCTGTGACTTTGGACTAAGAAGTGGACGCATTCCATATGAAATTGTCCAGATTGGTTACGCTATCGAAAGTTGCCAGGTTCCTCCGGATAAGCTGCGTCTTCACTTGTGCTTTCATAACTCTGGGGGCAGCAGATACTGCTCCCGTATTCCATTTGGTATCGCCACGTGGTTTGGACTTCGTCCTCCAAAATTCTCCAACGCCTCGAAAACATCTGATCGAGACGATGCCGGGTGGTGTGGCTTTACTCGATTACAACAACGATGGATTACTCGATATCTTTCTGGTGAATGGGGGACGTATTATTGAGCCCTTCCCGCAACCGGACAATTTCTATCGGCATGATCCAAAGTATTGGAATCGTCTGTACCGGCAAAACAAGGACGGTAGCTTTACAGACGTTACGAAAGAGAGTGGCCTGGAAGACGCAGGCGATGGAAATTACGGAATGGGTGTGGCTGTCGGAGATTACGACAACGATGGCTACTCCGATATCTTTGTCACCAGTTATGGCCGGAACGTTCTCTACCACAACAATAGAGACGGAAGCTTTACAAATGTAACAGCCAAAGCTGGAGTGACAGGCGGAGGTTGGTCCGTTTCGGCAGGCTTTTTCGATTACGACAATGATGGCAAGCTCGATCTCTTTGTGACCAGATATCTCGATTGGGATATGAAGCACAGTAAGTTCTGTGGTCCCGAGCCACCGCGTTATTGTCCTCCGGGAGAGTTTCCCGGAATCAGCAACATCCTCTACCACAACCGTGGAGATGGAACATTTGAGGATGTTAGCGTTTCTTCCGGTATCGGTGCGAAGAAAGGCCACGGACTGGGTGTAGCCTTCGCAGACTACGACGGAGATGGCTTTACCGATGTTTTCGTGACTAATGATGTCGTAGAACAGTATCTGTTCCATAACAACGGCAATGGAACCTTTACTGAACGAGGGCTGGAAGCCGGAGCGGCGCTTACCTCTGACGGAAAGATGATGTCGGGTATGGGCGCTGTCTTTCAGGATTATGACAATGATGGTTTGCCAGACCTCATTGTGACGGAGTTGCCGCACCAGCTATATACGGTCTTCCATAATGACGGTTCTGGAGTGTTCGGCGATCAGAGCTTGGAGAGCGGTTTTGGCCTTTTGTCCGGACTGACTTCCGGCTGGAGCCTGGGACTGGAAGATTTCGATAATGACGGCTGGAAGGATGTATTTATTGCGCAGGGTCACGTTATCGATAATGTTGAGATCTTCGATTCGTCCTTACATTATCTGGATCCGCCTCTCCTGGCTCTAAACCGGAAAGGACATTTTGAGAGGGGCAGGGTGGGAAGCGAGACGCCGGTTGCAGGCCGTGGTGCTGCCTTTGGCGATCTCAACAACGATGGCTTTCCTGATGTAGTGATGTCGGTCCTTTCAGCTCATCCTCAAGTAATAATGAATAACGCAAATGGGAATCAGCATTGGCTGACAATTACATTACGAGGTACTCGTAGCAACTGCGACGGATTCGGCGCCCGTGTCGAGGTGAATGGGCAGATCCGTTTCGCAACTGCCTCCGGAGGCTATCTCTCTTCTCATGATAAGAGGCTGCACTTCGGTCTCGGTTCAGCATCTTCAGCCAGGATCGAGATTCGTTGGCCTTCCGGTATCCGCCAAACAATGACGAATGTTCCCGGTAATCAATTCCGGGAGATACAGGAGCGTGAAACGCCATGATTCACATGGTCTTTGCCTGGCTGTTGTTCGCACAAGTGAGTGCGGCGAATATCGCGCTCTCTTCGGATGGTATGCAACATCTAAATGCAGGAACGCAGGCAGAAAGCCAGCGTCGGTATTCAACCGCTATCGAAGAGTTTCGGCACGTAACCGAGTCAGATCCCTCGGCTCCTGTAGGCTTCGTTCGTCTGGGCAATGCGTTGTTGGAAAATCATCAATACGGAGATGCAGTCCCGCCGATCAAGCATGCACTTGAGCTTGAACCTGATCTTCCCGTAGCTCATCAGCTGTTGGGGTTTGCCTTGCTATCCCAGGGGTATGCCTCTGAAGCCATTCCTTATCTCGATAAGGTTCATGAGATTGGTGCCTTGGGCATTGCACAGCTTCAGGCTGGAAAGCCTTCGGAGGCAATTTCAAACTTGCAAGCTGCACTGGCGAGGAGGCCCCACGATCCGGACCTGCTCTATTACCTCAGTCAAGCAGCGCAAATGCTTTCGCAGCAATCCGTGGATATGTTGTTGTCCGCTTATCCGAATAGCGACCGTGCTTATCAAGTCCGCGGTCAAAATTATTTTTCGATGCGGCGAATGGAGGACGCCGAAAAGGAGTACCAGCAAGCACTGGCACTGCGCCCAGATATTCCGGAGATTCATCTGGAGCTAGGCCAGATTTATGCAGAAGGTGCGCAGTGGGGAAAGGCCGAAGAACAATTTCGTGCAGAAGCGGAGTTACAGCCGGGGAATGGTGAAGCAGCGTTCCGGTTGGGAGATGCACTTTTGCATGAGGGCAAGACGGCTGAAGCTTTCAAGGAACTTCAACGCGCCGATCGACTCCGTCCTAATATGTCGGAGACTCTGTATGCATTGGGGAAAGCGGCCTCCGCAATTGGCGAGCCAGCAACTGCAGAGAAGGCTTGGTCTCGCACCATAGCGATTGAGCGGAATTCAATGCTGGCAGCCCAAGCGCACTTTGGCTTGGCTAGTATCTATCGCAAACAAGGCAAGTTGAAACAAGCCCAGGAGGAAACGGAAGCATTTCGCAAGATACAAGGGAACTTAGTACATCCATAACGTGTTGCTACCAGAAGTAGGTTGCCTCAACCTTCGGCGTTCCAGATTCGCCGCCGATTACTTCTGTGCTCAAAACTACCTCGAAATTTCTTTTACCACCGGAGCTTTGGAGAATACGTTGAAGCTGAGCAAGATTTGCCGGATCGGTCAGGAACTCACCCGCAGCAATAGTTCCGCCGCGGCCAACTCCTGCGGCAATTACTGCCAGCTTGCCTGTCGTGGGATCGGTAAAGCGGGCAACGAGGGCATAGTCCCGATAATTGTTTGTCGCCAGCTGCTGAGCGCGTTCAATGATCCAGCGGACCTTCGTCGGAGCGCTTCCGTCAACAATTCCAAACTCTGTCATGGCCGGCGGATTGTTAGCGAAGTGATATCTGAGCTGATTTGTCAGGCGGAGGGTCCAGGCATTGTCAAAGGCTCCTATGAAAATGGTTGGCCCATTTCTCAAGTCCATGAGGGTGGTGGTGCCTTGCCCCTTCAGAATGTACTTTTTCCCTCTACTTTGAAGTGTGCCTGCGATGTGGACTACGGGATTGAGGTCGTCTATGACGACTGCCGTCAAATTATCTTTCAACAGAATCTGGCGACTGGGATCGCTGGCATCGCGAAGCACGATGGCGGAGTACTGACTCTGATCCGCGACGCATAGGAGTACGGGATCGTTGGAACTGATGACCGGAGACCAGAAAGCGTCGAAAGGAGTAGCGGCAGGGATGGACTTCCAAAGAAGAGCTAATGCCGCGCCCAAGATTGCAGCAGCGGCGATCCCCATTATCCATAGCCAGGAATGGTATTTGCGCGTCTGATCCGTTGCTTCGGGCGATACAGGCTGCTCCGATTGCGCCAATCTCTCCTGCGAAGAGGCCGGTAACGGTATAGCTGTGTTGTCCTGCCGCTTTTGCGGCCATTGGAACTGTGGAATATAGGTTCCGAGAGGGAGCGAGATTCGCAGCTCCTGCTCATGCCCCGGTTCCTGGTAGTACTGGGCAATACGTTTGCGGATCTCGGCTGCGGTTACGCGAACAATCGGATCGGAGGCTGTGTCGTAGTCCGGATCCCTCCCAAAGATTTCGATACCTAAAGTCCGCTCTTTCAGGAGATCTGTTTGGCCTGACAGTGTCTGCTCGATGATGAAGCGCAGAAAAGAAGGAAAACGCCGGCTATGTTTGAAGTGAGGATTTGCGAGCAGACGCTCCAATTGCTCAAGGATTGCAGCCCTTTCGTCCGCACTTAGCTTCGAGTCGCTGCTTGCCGCCGAATCAACCAACATGAGAGTCCTTCCGCGAAGCCTGAATTATAACGTCTCAACCTCGGGACCGTCGCGGTGGATAGATGGCGTAGCTTACTGAAAAACGTTGTCTTAGAGTATTTTAGGCTCGAGATTAGGCAGCCAAGAGACCGTGAAGTGTGGCCATTTCCGGGTGAAATGGCCAATGTTACTGAGTCCTGCTGTTACCGAATCCTATTACCCCGGGAGCCTTCGGCTATTCCTCCTTTAAGGTCGTCATCGGATCCAGTTTTGCAGCTTTTTGTGCGGGAAGCAGAGTCGCCAGCAATGCTACTCCTGTCAAACTGGAAACGCAGATGAGCAAGGTTGCAGGGTCGTTAGGTCTAAGGCCATAGAGGAACGCGTCGATCGTTTTCCCTAACGCTAGCGATAGTCCAACTCCAATGACGATTCCAACCGCAACGAGAATGCCCGCTTCCCGAAAAACCATCCTGAAGATGGTGATTTTTTCCGCTCCAAGCGCGATGCGAATTCCGATCTCGTTTCGTCTTCGAACTACGAAATAGGAAATTACTCCGTAGATGCCCACCGTTGCCAGAATTGCTGCCAGTATTCCGAAGAAACCGGACAGGGTAGCCATCAACTGCTCGCGAATCGTGCCTTCACGAATTTGAGTTTTGAATACGTCAAGATTCAGTTCTATGGACGGACTCATCTCTGAGATCAATTGCTTAACAGAAGCGGCAAGAGGCTCCATCGGAATGTCTGCACGTAGTACGAATTTTGCGGACGGACCCGAATCTTTGTCCTGCTGCATTGCAAGATAAGCTAATGGCTCAGGCTGTTCTCTGAGATCGTAATGTTTCGTGTTTTCGACAAGGCCAATGATTCGATATCGCCGGGCTGGTCTCTGCGGGCGTTCAGGAACCTCAAAGGTTCTACCGCCTGGATTCACTGCACCTAGAAACTTTTGCGCAAAGGCTCTATTTACGATGGCGACCGGTTGAGAACTGAGTGTATCGCTTTCTTGAAAATCCCGGCCAGATAGTAAGGGGATTCGCAATGTTTGAAAGTATCCTTCGCTTACTTGGTTGAAATTGGCTTCTCCCCTCTGGATTCCGGTGCCTGGAATGTTAATCAAGTCGCTCCAACCGGTATTGCTCAGTGGCGTAATGGAGGCTTCTGCTGCGGAGGCTACGCCAGGAAGCGCTCGCATCCGGGATAGCAGTTGCTGTTTGTATGCCAGGCGACTAGAAGCAGGTAAATTAAGCGCTGAGAAATCTATAGAGGGGATCAGGACGTGATCTGACTGAAACCCGGTATTCATCGTCAGTAAGTTGTGAAAGGTGCGAACGAATAGCAGTGCTCCGGTCAATAACACAATTGATAAGGCCACTTGAGAAACAACAAGTACTCGGCGCACGAAAAACTGTGTCTTCCCTCCGCCAGTTGTCCTGCCGCCAATTTTGATAGTGTTGCCAGGATCGGTGCGAGAAGCCTGAATTGCCGGAGCCAAACCGAATATCACGCAGGTTAGCGCTGCGATTCCAGCGGCAAAGCTGAAGGTCCTCCAATCTGGAGTCAATTCAAGAAATACGGAGGTCTGCTGCGTGCTGAGGAATGCCACCAGAACGCGGCTGAAAGCTTGTGCGATGAGTGCGCCTATTACAGTTCCAAGGATGGCAAGCAAAAGACTTTCCGTAAGTAATTGTCTGACTAGACGCGCTCTCGATGCTCCTAATATGAGCCGAAGGGCAATCTCTCGTTGTCGTGCGCCTGCCCGCGCAAGTAGCAGGTTTGCCAGATTTGCACACGCAATTAGTAGCACCAAGCCGGACAAGACTAGCAGCATCCAGAGTGGGGCTTCGTACTGTTCTCTAAGATAAGAAAGACCTGATTCAATAGGAATCGCCTCAAGCTTGTGCTTGAGATATTCCTGCCTTTGCTCGGCATCATAGTCCTGTGTAGGTACAGTGGCGGAGAAGATTCCCGAAGAGATCGAGGCGAGCTGAGCTGATGCTTGCTGGAGTGTCCATCCTGGCTTCAGTCTTCCCACCGATGCTAGCCACCACGTGATGAGTCTCTCCGATGGAGGATGATCGGGACTAAAAATCTTGTCGGAACACAAAGGAACAGCAACATCGAAATTGAGTCCGGTTTCCAGACCGTAGAAGCTTGATGGCGTAACTCCAATAATCTGAAAAGGGTGACCTTCGAGCAGAATCTTCTTCCCAACAACATCCGATTTTCCGGCGAACTCCCGATGCCAGAACTTATCGTTTATAACTACACTCTGCGACATACAAGCACTTGTATCGTCGCCAGGTAAGATCAATCGCCCAAGCTGAGGTCTGACTCCGAGAACATTGAAGAAATTTCCGCTGACCATCAATGTTTCAGCATGCTTTGCATCGCCAAAGGGGCCGAGCTTTACCGTGCCTTCGCTCCATGCTGCAACTTCGGAGAAGCCCTGCTGGCGGGTGCGGATTAGTTCCCATATCGCACTAGATAGTTCAGGGTGGCGGGTGAAAAAGCTTCCGCCTAAATAGCCTCCTGGTGCTATGTGGATCCGTGCCAATTGTTGCGGATCTTTTATCGGTAGGCTCCTCAAGCGAACCGCATCGAGCAATTGGAAGATGGTGGTATTGGCTCCGATTCCCAGAGCCAGACAGAGAATGACAACGATTGAAAATCCAGGATTCAGGCGAAGCTGGCGGGTTGCATACTTCAGATCTCCACCAATTTTCATAAACCAGTTCCCCCGGTTGGCTCCAATGGGTAATTCGGGAGGGACGGATTTCAGAGTTGTTCTCAGTCCGGCTGCCAGTTGATCGCCATCCAATTCTCGTGAGGCTTGCTGGTAGGCTTCTTGGGCGGTCATGCCGTCTGCCATCAACTCTTCATAACGATCCGATAAATGCTGATTGAGTTCTTCTATCAGTTGTGCTTCACGAGAAGGATCGAGCCTGAGTTCGGTGATAGACGATCGAATCTTGTGAGACCAATCAGGCATGCTCTGCCTCCGTGATTCGCTGAATTGCCTGAACGAATTCGCGCCATGTTGCACGCTGTTCTTTGAGGATGTTTTTTCCGTGTGCGGTCAGCTGGTAATAACGCCGGCGCCGCTGTCCAGGCTTCTCCACCCATTTACCTTGAATGAGCTTGCGACTTTCGAGCCGGTAAAGCAGGGGATAGAGTGAGGCTACATTGAACTTTAAGGTGCCTCCGGAGCGTTCTTCGATAAGCTTGCTTATTTCATATCCGTGACGGGCGTGGAACTCGAGGAGAGAGAGAATCAATAACTCGGCACTGCCCTTTTTTAATTCACGGTCGAAGATTTCTGCTCCGATATATGTCATAGCAACATATCGTACAGCCACAGCTCTGTTGCTGGTCAAGTGGAATTTTTGTCTTGCGGCAATTCTGTGTAACTCTCGAGTAGTCGAAGTGATAGCGGCAGGTAAAGATGTCTTGAAGCTTTCGATAGCAAAGAAAAATGGCGGCTCAACGAGCCGCCATTTTTCAGGAGTGAACTACAGCTTACTTGCGTGACCGTACCGGCTTGCGACGGGCGGTCGCAATTTTGCGCCGGGGAGCAGCAGCCTTTGCAGGCTTTGCTTCCACTTCTTCTTCCGGCACTTCGTGAGCGGGTTCGCGGGTGGTCCGGAGCAGAGCTTCGGAGCGATCTCCCAGCACGTGAAGGCGTAGGAAGTTAGTCGAACCGGACTTGGTACGGGTTCCTGCTACGACGCCGACAATCTCTCTTGCGCGGGCATAGCCGGTTTCCTGCAGCAACTGCTCTGCGGTATCGACCATCTGTTCGGTGGTCTGCAGTCTGTTGCATTTCAGAGGATGAACGCCCCAAAGCAGGCCCATACGGTGCAGAGTGACATCGACGCTGCTGAAAGCCACAATCTGCGGACGAGGACGATACTTTGAGAGCTGCCGCGCTGTGGTGCCGGTCTCGGTAAAGACGGAGATAGCACTCAGATCCAGATCGTCGGCGGCATGTGCCATGGCCTCGCAGATGGTCTCTGCGATGGAGAGCCGCATGTGACGTGTGCGGGGTTCAGAATTGCCATCGCGCATCTGGCTTTCCGTCTCAGTCACAATCTTGGCCATCATCTTGACCGCTTCGACGGGATACTTTCCGGCGGCGCTTTCTGCAGAAAGCATGACAGCATCGGTGCCATCATAGACGGCGTTAGCAACGTCGCTGGCTTCTGCGCGGGTCGGACGAGGATTCTCAATCATCGACTCGAGCATCTGCGTAGCCGTAATAACCGGCTTGCGATACTCTCCGGCACGACGGATTACATGCTTCTGGATCGCCGGAACCTTCTCGGGCGGAACTTCTACACCGAGGTCACCGCGGGCAACCATCACGCCGTCGGCATGCTCCAGGATGCTTTCCAGGTGCTCGATAGCCTGTGGCTTTTCCAGCTTGGCAATGATCCAGGTGTCGCCGCCGTAAGCTGCGACGCGATTGCGAACCAGCTTGACGTCTTCTGCAGTGCGCACGAAAGATACGGCAATTGCATCGACATCGTTCTTCAGTGCGAATTCCAGATCGACTTCGTCTTTCTCTGTCAGAGAAGGAACGCGAACCGGGATACCGGGAAGGTTGATTCCCTTGTGTTCACCCAGCATTCCACCATTGATGACATTGCAGACTACGTCCTGATCTTCGACTTCGATAACACGCAATTCGATCAGTCCATCGGAGAGCAGGATACGGGAGCCTTGCTCAACGTTCTCTGCAAGTGTCTGGAAGGTGGTGGACACCAGGGTTGCCGTTCCAGGAATATCGCGCGGTGTAATCGTCAGCCGCTGTCCGGCCTTAAGGAGAACCGGCTGGTGGTTCTTCAACTTACCGGTACGGATCTTCGGTCCCTGCAGGTCGCCGAGAATGCAAACTGGCTTACCCTCTTCTTCGCTGACTTTGCGGATCATTTCGATCAGCGCCAGCTTCTCCGGGTGTGTGCCATGTGAGAAGTTCAAACGGGCTACATCGAGTCCGGCACGGACGAGTTCCCGGAATACGGATTCATTGTTCGACGCAGGGCCCAGGGTCGCTACGATCTTTGCCCGGCGCTGCGTTTGGTGTTGGGTCAGGCTAGGACCGCCCAGAAAAGCACTCATAATCCCCCAAAACTATTGTTATGCGGTTCCCCGCGTTGTCTTGCCGATTTTCGGCTTAATTCTACAGGAGAACCGATATGTAAATGTCTCTCCTAGTGAGGAGTAACAGGAATTCCACAGAAAAGCCGTGAGGCTCGTCACTGAGGTAAGCTGGGTGCTGGATTTTGACGAGTTTTATACATTTGAGCGTTGAATTCTGCACCAATCAAGATGCTGAAAAACGTAATGTAAAGCCACACTAGCGTTGCTATTCCAGCTCCCAGAGATCCGTATACGACCGAGTAATCGGCAAAACGAGTAACGTAAAGGCCGAAGAGCAGGGTCGCTCCAAACCAGATCATACTAGCCAGAATGGCTCCGGGAAGAATTCTCCACCATGGCTCTTCGCGCCGGGTCCCGAAGTGGAAAATGATTCCGAGTACTGTTACCGAGGTCGCAAGAGCGATTGTCCAACGCACGATTCTCCAGAGGAGCAGAACATAGAATTGCAAATCGTGGTTTGCCCGATCGATCGTCCACTGTTCGATCTGATGGCCAAAGACGATCAGCAGCGTGGCAAAGGCCATCGGTACCAGACAGGTGGGGATGAGCAAGATCGCTGTAAGACGCTGTTTCCAGAAGCCCATCAAATGCCGGGGCAAATGGTAGGCTCTGCGAAAACCCTCCATTAGCGACAGCATGACTCCCATTGCGGCGAACACACTTAGTACCGATGCCGATAGCAGAACCTGAACAGACCAGACCGGACGCGTCTGGAAATAGGCTTGTGCCAACTGCATCGTGTCGGGAGGCAGAATCTGTTCGAAGGCTCCGCGGATCTCGCCGCGAATTGTGTTTGTTTCCGGGCTTAAGGCCAAGGCTGTGGTTAAGACCAGCAGCGTTGGAAAAAGCATCAGAATTCCGGAATAAGCAGCCGCCTTCGCCGTGCTTAGCACGTCATGGAGGATTGCGGTCCAGATTGCATCTCGCAAATGTCGTAGCGGCTGGAACATACGATGGAAGACTAATCGAAGATACGCTTCTGGCCAAGACGCAAGAAGGATGCCTGATGGCGTCCAGCCCCGACCCTTGATATTCTCACCCCGGCATGAAAATCGACTCTACCCTTGCGCGTTTTTTTCGTTTGTCTACAGGGATCGGCTGCATCTTAACCGTTCTTGTGGGACCTTCGTTTGGGCAAACACTTCATCTTTTGCGGTCGACCAAGGCAGCCAAAAAAGCAGCCGTAGTCTCAGTGGCGCCAGTTCCTGCTCCGAATAGTCAGCTCTCGGAACGCTCCTTGAATGTTCGTGTAGAGGCGTTGCTGGCCAAGATGACCTTGGAAGAAAAAGTAGGACAACTGGTGCAGTATTCGGCGGGGGACGCCACCGGGCCTGAAGCTTCCAAAGAGACTTATGAAGAATTAATCGCCCGCGGACAGATCGGTTCTTTGCTAAACGTTGTCGGCGCGGAAAAGACAAATCGCTATCAGCGGATAGCGATGGAAAAATCGCGTCTGCACATCCCCCTGATCTTCGGCTACGACGTGATTCACGGGCATCGCACAACCTTCCCGGTTCCGCTGGCGCTAGCCGCCAGCTTCGATCCCTCCGCGGTGGAGACTGTTGCTCGTACCTCTGCACGTGAGGCCCGCGCCGATGGCATTCAGTGGGTGTTCTCTCCCATGGTGGATATTGCTCGCGATGGCCGTTGGGGGCGGATCGTAGAAAGTGCGGGCGAAGATCCCTATCTGGGAAATGCCATCGCCCGTGCGTGGATTAAGGGCTATCAGCAAGGCGACCTGTCAAAGCCCGATTCGGTGGCTGCATGCGTCAAGCATTTTGCCGCTTACGGCGCTCCGATTGCCGGGCGCGATTACAACGCAGTCGATCTCTCCGAGAATTCCTTGCGGCAGACTTACCTTCCTCCCTATCGTGCAGCTGTCGATGCCGGTGCTGCCACTTTGATGAGTTCTTTCAACTCCATCAACGGAGTTCCCTCCACGGCCAATAAGTTCATTCAGACTCAGATCCTGAGGCGTGAATGGGGCTTCCAGGGATTCGTTGTAAGCGACTGGGGAGCCGTCCGTGAGCTCATGAATCATGCCATTGCTTCCGATGGCGTAGAGGCGGCTACAAAGGCTCTTACGGCGGGCGTGGATATGGACATGGAGGGCGGTATCTATACGGCTCGATTGACTTCGATAGTTCGTTCGGGACAATTGTCCGAGTCTGTCATCGACGAAGCGGTGCGCCGAATCTTACGCGTCAAGTTTGCGCTTGGATTATTTGAACATCCTTATGCGCCCGAGCAGCCCGCATACCAGGCTACTGCAGAAAAGCGGGAGCAGACACGCCACATCGCTGAAGAGACCCTGGTCCTGCTGAAGAACGATGCTCAAGAGGGCATCGGGAAGATATTGCCGATCCGAAAGGCACCCAAGAGTGTGGCGCTAATTGGTCCATTGGCGGATTCGGCAGTAGACATGCTAGGTTCCTGGTTCGCAGAGGGCAAGGCAACAGATACCGTTACACTTCGGACTGCCTTGGCCGAGAAGTGGAAGAACTCGGAACTGCTTTACGCCAAGGGTACTGAGATCCTCAGCAACTCCGACGGGGGTTTTGCCGAAGCGGTTGCGGCGGCGAAAAAAGCGGATCTGGTCATCCTTGCTTTGGGCGAATCCGGTCCCGATATGACGGGCGAGGCGGCCTCGCGTGCGCACTTGGACCTTCCAGGAAATCAGCAGCAGCTGATGGAAGCGGTAGTCGCAGCCGGTAAGCCTGTAGTACTGGTTCTCTTTAACGGCCACCCTCTGGCTATTCCCTGGGCTGCAGAGCATGTTCCTTCCATCGTGGAAGCCTGGTATCCAGGCATGGAAGCCGGGTCTGCGATAGCGAACATTCTGACCGGAGAAACCAGTCCTTCCGGTAAGCTCCCCGTCAGCCTGCCGAGGAGTGTCGGTCAGGAGCCTCTCTATCTTGCGCAGCTGCCGACAGGACGTCCTGCAAGAGCCGAGTTGTCGGTTCCTCCGAAGGGGGCGGGGGAACGGTATCAATCCCGCTACATCGATGAACTGAACTCGCCTCTCTATCCCTTTGGATGGGGGCTTTCCTATACGCAATTTGCCTATTCCGCGGTTACTGTAAACAAGCCTCAGATTCCCCTGAAAGAGGTGCTGGCCACGAAAAACCAGCCACTGGTACGTGTCGGTGTGGATGTGAAGAACATCGGCAGTACTCCGGGGACGGAGGTCGTTCAGCTATATCTGCGGAACACCGTAGCAAGTGTGGAACAGCCTGTCCGCGAATTGAAGGGTTTCGAACGGGTCACGCTGCAGCCCGGCGAACAAAAACACATTGAGTTCTCGGTGGGATTTGATGAGCTAGCTTTCTATAACGCCGAGATGATTCGTACTGTTGAATCAACCAAGTACAAGCTTTGGGTGGGAGGCAACTCCCTCGCGACGGAAGGAGCTGCCCTGGAGATTCTTCCTTAGCAGCGTGCGACAACAACGCTGCAAGGCTCAGATGACTTCCACTTGACCAGGAAACTCGTCACGGAGTTTGAGGCCATGTTCCTCATGGCTTCAAACTCTCCAGTCCGTTGGCTGTAAAGCAGCTTGCCATTGGAATCGAGTACGGCGAGTGCCGGAACCCCTTTCTTTAGAGGTACTTGGTACCTTTCCGCCAGATCCAGATTCCTGTCATAGCGACCGATATTGATGTGCACCAGAATGTAATTTGCATTCAGGATCGGTGCATTGGCCGGATCATGGAAGTAGATGTCGAGCACTTTACAGTCTGGACACCAGTTCCCTCCGAAGTCCAGAATGACGCGTTTGTGCTCTTTCTTTGCCTGTACCAGGGCATTATGGACATCGGCTTTGGCGTCCGCGTTGTCGGGGTAGACCTGTTGGCTTTCTGCCATGGCGACGAAGATCGGTGCCAGGAGAAATCCAAAGATAAGCACTGCATGGCGAAGATTTCGCATGGGGAACGTGCTTCCTTTCATAAAAAATTCCTTTTAGTGTGCCATATACAGTTCCATTTCCTGCCATCTCTTTTCAGAGATTCGGGAGAACGGATACTCTGTCAAAGATGCCAGAGCGCGATAAAAAGGACGGAATTGTTTACGAAGACTTGGCCGCAATGATGGCCGCGTATGCCAAACAGGCGGGGGATCTTGCTGAAAAAGAATATCTTCAGCGTCTCGACTACTCTGAAAGTTCGATAGAGATCCTGGAAGAGATCCTTTCCCAGGTTGCGGAGAAGGTAGATTCTGCCGACGAAGAGGAGCAGGTTCGCATCTGGGGTGGCTATTTCGGGGAGTTTTTGCGCCGTCGCTATGCCGGGGAATGGACCATGACGGTTTATCCCGGTGGTATTACGGCAGTTCCGAGCCTGGATGTCCGTGGTTCCCGGCTATTTCCTCTGATGAAGGTCTATCGGCGGCTGACCATGGGGAAGCAGGAGGATATGGTCACCTTCTACAAAATGGTCATTTCCCGTCTTGGCGACCCAGCCAAGGTAAACTGAGCTGCAAATTCCGCCTCTGGCGGCCAAATATACAGTAGTTTCTTTAAATCTTTCTATTGGGACTCGCCGGCTGTGCGAAAATAGAGAAACGAAACTCCGGTTCTCCGTAGGGAGTCCAGAAGCGAGACCGGGAGGTATTGAAATGCTTGGTGATCTTTTTCAGCCAACACATCTGTTGATCATTGCAGTGATTGCACTGTTAGTTTTTGGACCCCGGAAGCTGCCTGAACTTGGAAAAGGCTTAGGGGAAGGGCTTCGTGGTTTCAAAGAAGGCATCAAGGGCAATCCCGATGCCGAAAAGCAGGAGACTGCTGCAAAGACCAACACGGGTGCGAATGCCAACCCGATAGAGCCCAAGTAGTTCTTGGGACACAAGTTTCGTCGCTCTTAATCCTGTTTTAGATGTGCAGAGCGCCGCCAGAAGGGCGGCGCTCTTTGTCTGTCATGAAGATCAAAAGCCTCTATCGTATCGCGCCGCACACGAAGGTACGTCTTGCTTCTATCGCTACAGACGATACCGGATCCTATTCCAATAACAACGAAGCCAATGCCGATCTTGAACGGCACCGCAAAAAACTGTCGGAACTTCAAGAGTTGCTAACCGCAGAGGGGAAGCGATCCGTACTGGTTGTTTTGCAGGGTATGGATACAGCCGGAAAAGATGGCACGATCCGCCACATCTTTACCGGTGTTAATCCTCAGGCCTGTAACGTCACTTCGTTCAAAGTGCCCACTCCCATTGAGAAAGAACATGATTTTCTATGGCGAGTTCACGGCGCTGTGCCGCGCATGGGGATGATCGGGATCTTCAATCGTTCGCATTACGAAGACGTTTTGGTAACGCGTGTCCACGGGCAGATCTCCAATAAGGAAGCTCATTCCCGCATGGAGCAGATCGTTGCCTTCGAGGAATCGTTGGCTGCGAACAATGTGACGATTCTCAAGTTCTTTCTCCACATTAGCCAGGAAGAGCAAACTCGCCGCTTGGAATCACGTCTGGCCGATGCCAGCAAGCACTGGAAAGTAAGCGAAGCGGATTTTGCCGAGCGTAAGTACTGGGACCAGTATCAACGTGTGTATGAGGATGCCATCAGCCGAACAAGCCGGAAGTTTGCTCCCTGGTTTGTGATTCCGGCAGATCGCAAATGGTATCGCAATGTTGCTATTTCCAGGATCCTGGTCGAGGTCTTGGGTGGTCTGAAGATGAAATATCCCAAGCCCACCTTTGACCCCACGAAGATTGTTCTCTAGCTACTGCCCGGCCCGAAAGTCGAATTGAAGGGCAAGAGAAGTCGTGACCTGGCATGGCCTGGAAGGAATCAGCTGGCGAGTGCTCGACCGAATTGATTTAGAGCAAAACCAGCGTAGGTGTATCCCGAGCCACAACTCCCTACGCAGGTTTTCCGTCGAGAAAACCTGCACATCGCGGAATTTGGATAGGACATAGTAACGCTGGTTTTGCTCTAGTTATCTCCGATCTCTCCGACCTATCTTTCCATTTATGGGATTCCTTTGTAGCGGTAAGCCTCTTTCTCTAAGAAAAGAGGCTTACTCTTTGCTCTACTGCTCAGCGTTTACAAGAGAAATACGCTGAAGCATTTCCATGGCCGATGCTTACGTCTTCAGCGAGATTGTCGTGGCTTTCGGCCAAGCCCTGTGGAAGCAAAACCTCACCTCACGTTCCCCTCTGTACTCTAATGTGCCGTGGTGAATGATGCTATGGGTGAGTAAGTTGTCCAATGTGTGCAATTACTAAAGAAGGTCACCGATCTTACCCGGTAACTGTATGTGGTGTTTGGAATCAGGCTATTCAAAATAGAGGAGCGTCCCGTTGATAGCGGGTTGTTCCAAGATGTTTCTAGCCCGAGTGCTGGCGATGTGCCGAACTCTACAACTCCAGTGGCGGGGATATTGCTGGCCCAGTCCACAACTGCCGAGGTTGCGGTGATCCTCGAAACCTGTACATTATTGATCACCGAAGGCGCTGGATTGTATTGGTCCAAACGGATGGCACAAGAATCACTTCCGTAATAGGTGCTATCTCCCGAATAACGGGCAGCTACATAATGCGCTCCCTGTCCGACCCAGACATCGGGACTGATAATGAAAGTTGCAAGATGGGTGCCATAAATTACGCTGACGTTTTGGTTGCCGTTTGCCACAATGACGTCAGGGAAATTGTCTCCGTCGAGATTCGCAACAAGAACTTGTTTGGACCCGCCTCCAAATAGATATATATTAGCTCCCGGAAAATGCCCTGGATGGCTAGTGTCGCCATAGAAGACCGCCCCTTCATTCTCTCCAAAGCCTCCGAGAACCAAGTCTGGAGTTCCATCTAAATTGATATCTCCAGAAGTGATGGAATAGGCATACTGAACAGTGGGGATCTGCGAAGGGGAGAGGAATTGACCGGGATAACTCAGATTCGACAAATAAATGTTAATCGCTGCCCACCCGGGATAACCGCGATCATGAAGAACGACCGCCACATCAGGTAGCCCATCTTTGTTGAGATCTCCAACTGTCAATGTGGTGGTGGGGTGTGATGTGGGGTAAGTCTGTTCAGCGAGAAAATGACCAGGATGTGTAGGGTCAGCGAGATAAATTGCCAAGTCCGTCAAATTTGCTACGGCTAAATCTGGTGATCCGTCTCCGTCGAAATCACCTGCGGCAATAAATTGAGGAGATCTCGCAGTCAATGTAGATTGAGGAAGAAACTGGCCGGGATGCATTGGGTCTCCAAATAAGAGACTTATGCTGCTCCCTTTGTTGTTAGCGAATGCGGAGTTCGATACAGCTAAATCCAAAATACCGTCTCCGTTGAAATCCTCAACTACGGCGGCAGAAGGCGTGTGTTCCACTGGATAAATTGTGGGCGGCAAAAGCTTTCCGGGATGTGCAGAATCAATCAGGAATACTCTTAAGACATCCTCGCTTTCGTTTAGAACAGCTAAATCTTTCAGGCCGTCGGCATTGAAATCACCTGCAACGATAAAGTTTGGATTTCCGCCAGCGGGATAATTTTGTGCAGGCAAAAACCTCCTTGGCTGCACAGAATCTCCCAACAATACACTGAGGGTGCCAGCTGTATAGTTTGCGGTAGCAAGATCAGGCACTCCATCGAAATTGAAGTCTCCTATTGCTACCGAATTGGTCCCTTCATTGGCAAGGTAAGTCTCCGGCAGGCTCAGAGAATACCCAGCCTCGCCTCTGAAGGTCGGAGTTTTCAAGACGCGATTATTGTTTAGTACATCCAGAAAGGATAAGGTGCCCGACGGTCGGGCTCTTCCTTGTATGCGGACAATTGCACTCAAGGTGTAGAGGCCGGCCGTGCCCTCTTTGGAAACCGTCGTCACACTAGGAAGGAGTCCGGTAACCTCCACAGTCTGCGCTGGGGAAGAGCTTCCTGCATATGAATTTGTTCCTCGGAAGGTTGCATAGACGCTATAGGTGCCAAGACCAAGCAAAAGCTTTGCTGAAGCCTGACCGTTATTCCTTAACTGCGCTGTAGCCAGAATATTTTCATCTTTACAGAAAATTGCCGAGGCATTACAGAAGATTACTTGGCCTGGGGTCACGGGAATGCCGCCGGCAAATACCGTTGTTGTCAGAGTGACAGGTTTCCCTAAACGCACTGAACTGGAAACAATATCCAGAACTGTGGTAGTCGAGGTTTTTGCGGCAAGAACATGCTTTACTCCAATTGTGCACAGTATCGCCCAGAGAATAATGCTTGTTATGAACCGTATTTTTGTTTGGCGAATAACTAATGATAAAAGAGTTAACAGCTGAGAACGTGAAAGAGAACTCATAGGCTATCTCCCTTGATATCTTGAGCAGAATTGTTCACACATGTTCATGAGAGTGTGACCTCCTGCGTTGAAGGAGCCTTTCTCGGTAAAGTCACCATATGTCTGTAGTTGTTCCGAGCTATACCGAAGACAAGAGATAAATTGATTAAAGACGGCAGTCAGGATCGTTCATAAAGCAAATGGGACAGACGAGTTGTCCTGTACCTGATTCCTTAGTTCTTCAGATTTCTAACTGGATAGCTTACATCTCTCGTGAGACTCATCTGGCGGGGCACAAGGGAACCATCTACTTCTGAAGCATAATGATTCTCCGTATCAGATTTCTGATTGTTAGCGGAAATCTACGGCTGATGGAGTATAGCATCTTTGTGTAGTGGCTGCCCGCACTTGATCGGATTGATATTAGAACTAATGTCGGGCGGTGGGACTTATCTAAGTTAGTGTCCTCTGGGATATGGACTTAGGTTTGGGCACGTACTCAATCGTGTTCTCCGAAGTTTTTGGCTTGGCCCGGATTGCTTCCAATTTAGCAGTTCTGTCTTTCACTCATTCCTTGTTTTTGGATCAAGCTCTCTTCATGGTTGGCGTGCTTCATAACGAAATCATGACAACGGCTATAAGAGCCAGCACCATTCCTGCTATCTGGGCTCGTGTAGTTTTTTCTTTCAGAATGGCAATCGCCAACAGGATCGTGATCGCCGGATAAAGCGATGAGAGTACTGCCGCGATATCCATTCTCCCTACCCGGGTAGCAAGCGAGTAGAGGAGATTTCCTCCCGTATCCAACAAGCCCGTCAGGATTGCGAGCCAGCCAAATCCCTTGCCCTCGAAGACATGTTTCCTGCTAACCAGGAGCAGTCCGATTGCGATGCTGGTACTTGCTGTCCTTGAGGCCGCCATAGCCCACAGGACGCCACCTTCGCCAGCTATTTTCAGGAAGATCAGCAAAATGCCGAAGCATGTGCCTCCTGCCGAGCCAAACCAGAGTGCCTTGCTGTTTGTCGACTCGCTATGCGGATTTGCGATCAGCCAGATAGAAGGGATAGCCACGGCAAAACCGGCCAGCTGTAGCGGCTTTGGCAGTCCTTCGCCAACGAATGAGAACAGAACAGGAACAATCGCAGTCAGCAAGCCCGTGACGGCGGCTGTTAGGCCCATTGGTCCCAGGGTGAGTGCGTGATAAAACGTCACCAATCCTATGCCGCCCGCAACTCCGGCACAGAGTCCCATCAGAAGGTGATGGGGAGATGGAGCCGGTATATGCAGTAGCAGGATGAGCGCAACAAGAGCCACCCAGCTCAATCCATGGGCAATCGCTGTGACCAGAAACGGGGTGGCCCGTCGTGTAGCCAGTCCCCCCGCAAAATCAGCAGCACCCCAGCTGACTGCCGCACTAAGGCCTAGATTTGTGCTGCTGAGCATACCAAAAGCCACTTGCTTTCCAATCTCCCTGTACACAGAGGAAGTTCAAGACACTTACAGCCGGTCGTTGTCGACCGGCTGTAGAGAAGGTGAGGTGAAACCGGCAGCCGTCCTACCTGGGAGGTGCCGTCGTATTGGTGTCCTGTGCCGACGGAAAGTATCCGCTACGAGCGATGACACTCAGATTCGGTCTTAGGACGCGTACATCGATGGTGCGGTACTTGCCGTCGTAAACCGATTCATGCGTGTAATATCCCAGTGTGTAGCGTGTGCGAGCTTCGCCAGCAATGCGTGCATAGCTTGATTCGATGGCATTTACCGAACCTTCGGCATTCCAGCTTCCGCCGGTTGCATTGACGTACTTCGGAAGAATATTGCTGGCCTGCCAGGGGATGTGATAGCGTTCCGCCTTTCCTTCGCCCCAGATGGCTGCATCGCCGACCATCGTTGCATAAACAGTGATGTGATAGGTCTGCAGGTAACGGATGACTTCCTTCTGGCTGATCTTGCTACCCTGTTCCTTGCCATCGCTGATGACGTAGATGACTCTGTGACGGCCAATAGGACGGGTTGACAGCATCTTTGCCGCGGCAAAGACAGCGTCGTTCAAGGTGTGAACTTCCTTCGGAACCAACAGGAAGCCACTGGCGTTTCCGCGTTGGGGCGCCAGGTTGGGATCTGCAATGCGTCCGTTAATCGTCGGACCGGCAGCTAGAGGCCCGGAGTTGACCGGAGTACCCATATCGCGACCCGATCTCTTGGAGGACTCCAGAGCGGCAGGCAGTCTGGCGCTCTGAGCTCCAGTGAAGTCGGTAACGGTCTTGGGCCCATTGTTGTAGGTAATGATCGCGGCCTCGTCATAAGGAGCCAGCGAGCCGGAAATAGCGCTCAGAGACTCATTGACCCGCTGCATGACGTCTCGGGTCACGCTTTGATCGATGACGAAGGCAATCGAAAGTGGAAGCGGATCGGACGAGAACACCTGAATGTGCTGCGGCTGCCCGTTTTCATAAATACGGAAGTCGCGATAGTCCAGTCCTGGAACAAGCTTGCCCTTCTGGTCTTTTACCGTGACAGGTACGTCAATGAAAGTGACACCGACCTTAAGGATGTAATCCGGGAGCTCCGATGCTTTCAGCATATCCGGCGGAGGGCCTTGAGGGGCCTCTTCCTGAGCTGCAGCCTTCGGCTTACTCTCTTCCTGTTGCGCGGGAGTAGCGGGCGCCCCTTTTCCAGGCGCGATCTGGTCCTTGATCTCCGAGAAGGTTCCGCTTGTTTGCGGAACGGGAGCGTCAGGGACACTCTGTTGCTGTGCTATGGCTGCGGTTACAGCAGCCAACGTTAATACCAAAGCACCACGAATCAACGAAAACCCCCACTGGGCGGCATCTTTCGGCTTGCCGCACGCCGTTCTTACATAGATGCTTCACCAGACCCTTCCCGGCCATTCCAGGAAGCAATCCAGCTCGGAGGATGAAGCCACAGACTATCAGATTTGGGACAGATTTATGATTCCTGCGGGTTTGTTCCTCCTCCTACATCATTCAGCGTATGCTGACTTTTGACGAATAGCTATCGTCTAAAACGCATGCGCGCTCATCTAGTTTCGGTACTTCTCGGAGCACTCCTGGCCCCGCTGCCTTTGGCAGCTCAGCTAGCACCTTCTCCGGATGCTCCTCCTCAAAGCAAAGCTCCAGCTCAGGCAGATACTGAGGCACAAGATGAGAAGCCGATGACCACGCTAAAGGTTACTGCTCGTCTCGTCAGCCTGTACTTCACGGTAAAAGACAAGCGCGGCGCTCTGATTCCATATCTGACTCAGAACGACTGCAATATCTTTGACGAAAAAGAGCCGCAGAAGGTAAAAAACTTTACGGCAGAGACGAATCAGCCTTTAACCCTTGGGATTCTGTTAGATACGAGCGGAAGTCAGCAATATGTCCTGCCCTTGGAGCAGCAGGCAGGGGGCGAATTCCTAGATCGTATCCTCCGTTCCAAGGATGAAGCCTTCCTGATCTCCTTCGACGTAGATGTCAATTTGCTCTCCGATTACACGGGTAGCGCACGGCAACTCAAGCAGGCGCTGGATAAGGCCGAGATTAATACCGCCGGGGGAAATGGCGGGGCCGGTATTCCGGGCGCCGGACAAGGGCCTGTTCCGATCCATGGCGACCCCAAGGGAACCTTGCTCTACGATGCCGTTTATCTGGCTTCCAGAGAGAAGCTCCCTCGCGAAACCGGACGTAAAGCATTGATTATATTGACAGACGGTCAGGATCAGGGCAGCAAGACCAAGCTACCGCAGGCGATTGAAGCTGCCCAGAAAGCCAATACTATCGTTTACGTGATCATGATTGCGGATCGAGGAATCTACGGTGGTTTTGGCTATTCAGGTGATTCAGCCATGAAGAAAATGGCTGAGGAAACTGGCGGGCGCGTTATCGACGTTGGGAATAATGGGAAGAAGCTGGAAGCTGCCTTTGCCCAGATTGAAGCGGAGCTTCGCACTCAATATGTTGCCAGCTATACTCCAGTAGGAGAAGCCGACGGGAAATATCATCACGTGGACATCCAATGCAAGGGAGATGGGCTTAAGGTGCAATCCCGCAAAGGGTATTACGCCGTTCTTCCCGAAGAGTAGTTCCTCTACTACATGTCCCGAGTTTTCCAGCTGCTAGAGCATTTCCCGAAGATGTAGACCTAGTCTCAGAGGCTTAGAAGGCTTTCAGCAGAAGAAAGCCGCTCCCCGCTGCCTTTAGCCAATCTAGCCCGTGAGGGAAATGCTCTAGCGCGAATTCCGTCGACAACCCGAAGGAAAGCAGATAGCCTTTGAGTGGCTTACTGGAGCGCAAGTTGTTCTAAATTGGAGGCTTTTGACCATTTCGGTGCCAACCGAGAGATTGCTTTCGGCATCAAAGTTTTTACACAGGTGGGTTTGGTTTTAAACTGTTCGCGGTAGGCAAAGAACTACTAGCTACTTATCGGCGGTTTTCAGAAAACCTTTAGTCGTCAGGAGGAATTTTCTCAAATGGCTGTCCGTCGCGAACCCTATGAGATTAGTCCCCGGTTTCATCTCTCGATTCAGGCCCGTATCCTTCGCCTGGAAGAAGATGCCGATCGTGACGAAAAGGCAATTCCTGCCCTCCTGAGTGAAGATCATCGCCGTCGTCAGCGAAAACTAGTCGATGCGCAAAGGCGTGAAGCAAGCAGGATGCGCGAGCTCCTGAGCTATACCCGGCTGAGAAAGTATACGGATAGAGCCGCTAGTTAGATTCCCTCCTCCCTCTCCCAAAAGTCTCGTACATCTTTATCAATCTGTAGAAGAGTGCAGGCTATACCCTTTTCACAAAAGGTGTATCCGCGAGAAAGAATCTCGGCGTGGCTTTTCCGTCAAAAAAAGCCACTCATAACGTTCGTTCGTCCCGACACAGTATTTATGAAAATGGTATAGATTCGACTGGATCTGCTTTTGACTGGCACGATCTATTTAGCAAGATCTCTCGGCTGGCGTTTCCCTTTAGGGCGCCAGCCGAACTACGCAAAGCTACTGATGTACGCCTGAAGCGTGATAAGCATTTGCTAGCTGTAGCTGTGCGCTTCCCATTCTCTTTCTGCTTTGGTTGTCCAGACGGAATTGCTTCACGATTGCATCCAGGTTTGCGGCGAGTTGCCTTAGCGATTGACACGCGTTTGAAGATTCGTCTGCTGAAGAGGAAGTTTTCTCAATCATGTGAGAGATGAGATTGATGCTCTCGCTGATTTCCGTACTGACGCTCGCTTGCTCCGTTGCTGCCGAGGCAATAACGGAGACCATGGCATCGGAACGCTTTGTGACAGAGATAATCGTATCCAATGTGGCCTGCGCGCTCGATGTTCGTTGCAGCCCAAGATCTACTTCTGTTCGTCCGGTTTCCGTTGCGGTCAAGGCCAACTCAATATCCGATTGGATCGAGCCCACCATGTCAGTGATCTCTGCCGTTGCCCCCTGCGTGCGTTCCGCAAGCCTGCGCACCTCGCTGGCAACCACTGCAAAGCCTCGACCGTGTTCCCCGGCGCGAGCCGATTCGATAGCAGCGTTCAGTGCGAGCAGGTTTGTTTGTTCGGCGATATCTCGGATAACTTCCACAACCTTGCCGATTTCAGCAGAACGCTTGCTGAGGAACTCCATTCGTTCGACGACAGCATGATTTGTACTCGCGATCTTCTGCATGCCCTCGACGGCATCACGCATGGTGGCACCGCCATTGATTGCGGAAGAGGTAGATTCCTGGCTGGCTGTAGATGCTTCTTCACAGTTTTTGGAGATTTCAGCAATCGAGTCGGATAGTTGTTGTGCGGATGCCGCTACATGTTGGACCTGATTTGTCTGTTGCCGTGCACTGCTGGAAGTCTCTGTTGCTGCCGCTGCAATTTGTTCCGTTGCCGCCGCCATCTGTCCTGAGCTGTTCTGGATCTCCAAAACCATCTCTCGGATGGATTCCACCGTGATATTGAGCGCCTGCGCCATCTGCCCGATCTCATCGTTCGAATTGGCTTCGAGTGCAGCCGTGAGGTCTTTGTCCGCAACTCTCTTCAGTAACTCCGCAGCATTCACCAAAGGTCCGGCGATTTGCCGGGTGAGCCAGCGGATAGCAAAGATACTGAGAATTGCTCCCAGAATTCCGGCCAGGGTCGCGGCGATGCGAACGCCATTGTAGATAAGAGCTGCCCTGGAGGTGGCATCCTCTTCTCCATGCGTTGTCAACGCTGTTAGTTCATCCAGGTTCTGTTCTGCCTGGCGGAAGAGAGGCTCTTTCTGACTCCGCATGAGCTCGTTTGCTTCTGCCGCACGTCCTTCGCGGGCAATGGCCAGAGCTTTTTCTCCAACGGCAAGGGAGGTTTCCTGATTGCCGCGAAATGCCGAGATGAGATTTCGTTCCTGGGAAGAAACCAGCAGCGACTCAATTCTTGAGATAGCTTCAGGCATTTTCTCCCGTGCCTGGGTGCGTGCTTGTTCATTGCCGGTCCTGCAAGCATCATCCGGGCAAAGAATATAGTTAAGCTCTGCTCTGTGTATGATCTCGTACTGATGGCGGATATTCGCCAGATTGACCACACCTGGAAGCCATTTCGAATCAAGTTCCACGGTCGAGTTATTCAGAAGGATTAATCCTAGTAAAGCGACTCCTCCGCCAATACCAACGCAGATGAAGATTACTGCACCGAAAGCAACTGCCAGCTTGCGTGAAATAGGCAGGTTTCGAAAGAAGTTCATTTGGTCTCCTCAGGCCCAGAGCATGGTGCAGGATGAACACGCTCTTCAAGATCCTGACAACTATGAAGGCTTCAATATGTCCTAATAAGTGATATAGAACACATTGATCAAAATATGTCTCTAATTTGAGGCTGACGGTGTTTGGCAGAAGTCGCAATGAAACAGCGTAGGAGTGAGTACCGGATCGGGATACTGCACACGTAATAGTGCAGAGTGCCTAAGTCGTTTGTACGAAGTTACAGAAGTGCTTTGATTTGGAGCACCGGGCCGGGATTGAACCGGCGAATACTGGTTTTGCAGACCAGCGCGTTAGCCACTTCGCCACCGGTGCTCATCCTGAAAGAAACGTCCCTGAGAGAACTTCCCCCGAAAGCGCGGAGACTTAGCTTTCCGAAGAGTAAAAGGCTATATCTCTCGTCAGACATATTGCTGTTGAGAGTAAGACCTTTGTGTGTTGTCGAAGGGAGTTAGTCCAGAGAACACACTCGTACGCTGGGACAACAACAGCTGATCGCGTTTTGAGTGGTCGGTTTCATGGACATCAGATCTTCAGAGGGTAAGGTGTTTCCTCTTCCGTGTCAATGCGGCCGAGAAGAATTTCCTCAACCGTGGTTGAGACAAAATCCGCTGCGGAAATAAATATCTTCCTGTGGAAGCTTGTGGGCTTCTGTGGAAGGTCTGGAAATCACGTTTCATCAAGAATGACGCGGAGATGAGCGCGAAATAGAGAATTCGTCGGAAGGCAAAAAATGACGAAAATCAACAGCACCTTTCCCGTTGCAAAGTACCCTCTTTTCCTTGCGCGATTCACATTCTTTCAACAACCCGAAGTGGGCTGAAACCCGCGACAGTGTAGAGATTGGCCAACAACAGTGGAACGTAAAGAAAAATTTCTTCCTCTTTTCGCTTTTTATTCCCCGTTTACACAGCATAGCGGCCTTCGTACTCTTGGCAAGCGTTCAGGGAATGATTCCGGACGCAGCTTTCGCCTTTTGTAAAAGACAACTGAATCAGAGCAAGAACACTGGGAGTCGTGTGCCCTGCCGTTCTTGAGCCCTTGGCCAGCAGAAGTCCTGCGGGATTTTGCGTGCGTGTGTTTGTTTATCCACCTGCCGGCGGCCAAAGTCCCTAGCGCACAGCATTCATTTACTGGCGTTCTTGCTCTCCGCAGCCTGAGTTCGATTTCCAGGTAGGGCGGCACCGCGCTACGAGACGGTCACTCGCTTTTTGTTTTTTTGAAAAAGCCTCTCGCGCGGACGGGGCCCTGTTTTTCTAAATCGGCTACTGCGGCACACCGCAACCAGGTCCGGACGGTGCACACTCGAAGTGTGTCTCAACGGGCCGCTACCAGAGAAACGGAGTTCATAGCAAGAAATGCGGCCGAAGAAGACGATCCTGTGCGTTGACGATAACGAACAATCCCTTTCCGTACGGAAGTTTCTGTTGGAGACTCGCGGTTATCGCGTCCGTGCTACACAGAGCGGTGAAGAGGCAATGGAAATCTTCACTCGGGAACAGATCGATCTAGTCCTTAGCGACCTCATAATGCCGCAGATGGACGGAAATGAACTAGTGCGTCGTCTCAAAGAGATTTCGAGCGAAGTTCCCATGATTCTCTATAGCAGCAGCGTAAAGGCTTTTGATCGCGCGAATTTCGCCGATGCCTTTCTGCCGAAGGGTGGCTGCTCTCCGATGGAGATGCTGGAGCGTATCCGGGTCATGATCGCTCGCAAGCGTGGGCCCAAGAAGGGCTCAGCCCGTATCACCTTCCCAGTTCCCGATCCGGCAAAGACCGGACTCGAGGTTGGTGAGTCTGTAGCGGTAGCTTCCTAAACCTGATCTGCTCATTTCTTGCTGGAGCATTTTTCGCAAAGAAGTAGACCAAGACACAACAGCTTATGCGGCTTTCCGCTAAAGAAAGCCGCTCTTCGCTGTCGTCAGCAAGTCTATACATATGCGAAAAATGCTCTAGAACCACGACGGTTCCAGCGTTTTCGGAGTTTTTTTGAAGAAGAGGGATGGTGATCTGCTCAGACTTGCCAACCCTCTGGAAAATAGTCTTCATCCGACAAACGGTGGAACCTTCGTCGGGCATTTACAATAAAACCGTGCCGTTGACACCGCATATTATTCAAGCTGAGAACCTTACTAAGGTTTATCGCACAGGCAAGCTGGAAGTTCCTGCTCTGCGCGGTATTTCCTTCACCATTGAACGTGGCGAATTTGTCAGTATCGTTGGGCCTTCGGGCAGCGGCAAGTCGACGCTCTTTTACCTCCTGGGAGGGCTGACGCAAGCCACCTCGGGATCGGTCGTTATCGACGGGATAGATTTTGCCTCGCTCAACGACGCGCAGCGCACTGAAATGCGCAAATCCAAAATCGGTTTTGTTTTCCAGCGTTTCAATCTCCTGCCGACGCTTTCGGCAGAAGACAACATTGAAATCGCCTACGAAATCAGTGGCCGCAAGGAACCCCTGGATCGCCCCTATCTGGATCATCTTCTCGACATATTGTCGATTAAAGGCCGGCTGGATCATCGGCCGTCAGAGATGTCCGGTGGTGAGCAGCAGCGCGTAGCTCTGGCCCGCGCTCTCATTACGCACCCGGCGATTATTTTGGCAGACGAACCGACAGGAAATCTGGATACCAAGAATTCCGATGTCGTTCTGAGCATGCTGCGCCGATCCAACCAGGAGCTGAACCAAACGGTTCTGATGATTACGCACAATCCTGAAGCGGCTGCTATTGCCGATCGCATCATCCACATGCGCGATGGAGAGATCACTTTAGTCGAGTCTGGAACGGGCGTTATCGGAAGTCACAGCCTTTAACGCGCAGCAAATTGACCATACGTCGTTCTGTTGGTTATACTTCGTAAGTACTCAATTGCGGGAGTAGCTCAGTGGTAGAGCATCGCCTTGCCAAGGCGAGGGTCGCGGGTTCAAGTCCCGTCTCCCGCTCCAGTCAGAGAAGCAACAGCCCAGGTAAGAGTTTTTCCTGTGTTGTAGTTACTGGGCTGGGATTCTTTGAGCGCCACGTTTTTTCCTATCCGGCGCGGTACCCAAGCGGTAAGGGAGAGGTCTGCAAAACCTTTATGCGTGGGTTCGATTCCCACCCGCGCCTCCAAATTTTTAAAAATTCCATTCCAAATTCCTAAGTCCTGTAGATCTGCAACTCGGGTCTTCACCGGCATTGTCTGCACACGATTTCCACATTCGGGTGGTGCCGCCATTCTTGCCGGAATGGCTATGCAGATCTCCGTTCCCGAGTACTTCGCTTAACTTGCTCCAAGATCGCGCCTATCCGCTGAATATCTTTTTGATTATTTGTCTTTTTTATGAGACATTGTCCTCTATAAGTTTCATGGGGCGAGCTAAAGATCGCCCGCGAGGCTTTTCCTGGCGGAAGCAGAGCGAGATGGGCAGATATTTGTCTAGCGTCTTCCTGGTCTTAACACTGTCGATCTAGAGAACCGTGAGGTGTGGCTATTCTTTGCCGAAATAGCCATGCCAATATCGGTTCCGGATCTACATCGGGACCTGAGCTGTCTGGGCAACTCCCTCCAACCGTGGTCTGCCAACTTTCGATACAGAGAAATGACCTCGCATTTTTATTGAGCAGTTTTCTGGGGGCGGATATGCGCATGATGCAGAGGATCTCAATATTCGGTTTGCTGATTCTGTTTTTTACAACCGGTGTGCTTGGTCAGGTTGGAGGCGATTTGACCGGCCGAGTGATCGACGGCAGAGATGCTGCTATATCCGGAGCCCGGGTAACTGTAACTGATAAAGCAACTAATATAAAGAGAACCACGATTACGACAGGTACGGGAGACTATACCTTCACCCGCCTGGTTCCGGGAGTCTATAACCTGGATGTTGCCGCACCTGGTTTTCAGCATCTGATTCGAGAAGGCATTACTGTGCTCACCGGGTCTCGTGTCGAGGCCAATCTGGTTCTGCGCATAGGTTCTGCTACGGAGAGCGTAGTTGTTGCAGGAGATGCTCCGCTGCTCCAGTCCCAATCAAGCGATATTCAGACTGTGATTCCGCGGGATGCTATTCCTGCAATGCCGCTCAATGGTCGGAACTTTATTCAGCTTGCGACGATGGCGCCCGGAGTGTCTCTTCCTCCAGGAACGCAACTCCCTCGTATCAATGGGGGTAGACCCCGGACGAATGAATATCTCTTTGACGGAATCTCTGCCCTGCAGCCGGAACCTGGGCAGGTGGCATTCTTCCCCATCGTTGACGACATTCAGGAATTCACCATCCAGAGCAACAATGTGCCCGCCGAGTTCGGCAGGTTTAACGGTGGCGTCGTCAATTTGAGTACCCGCTCGGGAAGCAATGCTATTCATGGAAGTCTGTATGAGTTCTTTCGCAATCAGGAATTGAATGCTCGTAACTACTTTGTGCGTGCTCCCTCGCGAAAGTCGGATTATCAACGCCATCAATATGGAGGGACTCTGGGACTTCCGATTCTGCGCGACAGGCTCTTCTTCTTTGGAGACTACCAGGGGCAGAAGCAGAGTATTGGAGTCCCCAGGACATCGACGATTCCGACACTCAATCAGCGGAAGGGAATCTTTACCGGTACTCACATCTACGATCCAACCTCAACGGTCTACACCAACGGAAAGTATGTTCGAAAGGAATTTCCCAACGACATTATTAATATTCCTTTCGATTCAAAGGCAGCTGCTCTGCTGAGCCGTTATCCACAACCGACGGATACCTCGGCTACGACGAATAACTACGTAAGGGTAGCCAACGACGACGATCATCAAAATCAATTCGATCTTCGTGTCGATGGTACCTACGGGAAGGCCGATCAGGCTTTTGTTCGGTACTCCTATTTCCACGATGTCGATCAACCGGCAACACCCTTTCCAGATGGAAGTGGAGCGATAACGGGATCGGTACTTGGTACAAATAACGTCGCTGGTCTGTCGAACGTGCTGGGGCAACAGATCGTAGTGAATGAGACCCACACCTTCAATCCCTATACACTCAACGATTTTCGATTGGGCTACACCCGCAGAGGCAACACGATTACCGGTACGCAGCTGAACGGTACCGCTTCTGCCGCTCTGGGAATTCCGGGCATTCCTACGAATGCTGCTTTTAACAATGCTCTGCCGCTCTTTACGATTACCGGAATTCAGCAGATAGGTTCTTCTGCCAGCACCTTCTCCCGTTATCAAACGGGAGTCTGGCAGATGGTTGACACCTTCTCTCATACGATTAAGTCCCATGTGCTAAAGGCTGGACTTGATTTTCGCTGGTATCAGCTCAACGCGGTTCAACCTCCAAATCCGACTGGAGCCTTTGCTTTTACTACTACTGGAACGAATCAACAGGGAGTAACGAACAGCGGACACGCGATTGCGAGCTTTTTGCTCGGGCAGGTGGATAACTTCCAGATTGATCTTCAGCAGAGCATCATTCGTCCGCGAGATCATATTGAGGAATATTTCTTGCAGGACGACTGGAAATTTCGCAGCAATCTGACTCTCAATTTGGGAGCACGTTGGACCTTGCATTTGCCTTCCACAGAATTGAACAATCAGGGAGCGGTCTTCAACCTTGCGACCCAGCAGCTCCAGTATCTGGGGAAGGATGGTTTTTCGCATAGTGCGCGCGAGCTACATTGGAGCAATGTTGCCCCAAGAATAGGCCTCACCTATCAGCCGATGCGGAATACCGTAGTGAGGGCGGGCGGTGGAATTGTCTTTATCGATCAATCCGGAATTACAACACCTTTTACTATTCCGCAATTTCCATTTATTCAGAACACTTCGCAGAAGACGTTGGATAGCGTGAATGCAGCTTTTGCCCTCTCGAATGGTCCGAGTGTTTCGGCGATTCCTCTGACCGCCGATGCCGGGTTAGGGCAGAGCGTCTATACCGTGGATCGCAAACTTGGATCAGGTTATGTGCAGCAATGGAATCTGGCCATCCAGAGGGAGCTTACGCGCAATCTCTCGATTGAAATTGCTTATGTAGGCTCACGTATTGTTCGGGTAGGTATTCCAGATCGAAATATGAATCAGCTATCGGTAGAGGATCTGGCACAAGGCGATAAGTTGATAAGCCAGGTGAATAATCCCTACTACGGTCAGATTCCCACTTCTTCTTCTATCGGGGGAAAGACCATCTCCTATGCACAGTCCATCAAGCCCTATCCTCGTTTCCTGAATGTAGCTGCTTATCGAAACAATACCGGCCAGACGAATTATCATGCAGCGGAACTGAAGATTGAACAGAGGCTTTCGCATGGACTCAGTTTCCTGGTGAGTTATACCCACTCGAAGCTTATCGACGACGCTTCCTCTGTATTCTCCTCGACGGTGCTTTCTTCTCCCAATTCGAGCAGCCTGATTGCAGCGGATACCTTCAATCCGCGTCTGGAGCGGGATTCGTCAACAGGAGACACTCCGAATGTAACAGTCATCAGTGCTACCTATCAGCTCCCGGTTGGACGTGGGCATAGTCTGGGGTCGCACGGCGTACCACGTGCCATCTTAAGTGGGTGGGCGTTGAATGGGATTATGACTCTGCAGTCGGGGATGCCCGTGACTGTTACTCAGGCTACGAACAACAATGCTTTTGCAGGGTTTGTACTGCAACGTCCGAATGTGGTTGGAAAGCCGGAGATCGTTGGGACTCCAACCTGTTGGGTCTATATCAGTACGAATAAAGCCTGTTCATCGTACTCTTCTCGATATGAAGATGCGTTTGTCACGGCTCCTCGATACGCACTGGGGTCGGCTTCTCGAAATCCTTTGCGGGGACCAGCTTATCGTGATGGCGACTTCGCATTGGTGAAGCATACCCCGGTCTGGGAGCACGGAGATGTTGAGTTCCGTGCAGAGATGTTTAATGTTACGAATACTCCGGCTTTTGGCCAGCCAAATGGGAGTTTCGGTTCTACTTCCTTTGGAACCATCACCAATACAGTTACCGATCCCCGCGTCGTTCAATTTGCTGTTCGGTTGAGCCGATAGCTGCCGGTTCGCGTAGATATACACTTGCCGTGCACAGTGAGGTGCAGCTTTCCTTGGTGGAAAAGCTGCATCGACCTTTGTTGCGCCGGTTTATACCTTTGCGGGAAATGCTCTGAGCTTTCAACGCCAATATTCGAGCAGAATCTGGAAATTTCAATCTCTCCATTAAAATAGTGGGGAGATGAAACGGTCTGGGGTTGCTGAACTGCCGCTGCATGGTGGCCGGGTTCCCGCCTGGTTGGCGGAGCGCATGACATCCCTGGGCAGTGGAATCGTAGAAAGCATCCTGTATCAGTACGGGGCTTCCGAATTCCTCTCTAGACTGAGCGATCCTTTCTGGTTTCAGGCACTTGGCTGTGTTATGGGAATGGACTGGCATTCCTCGGGAATTACAACCTCCGTATTGGGAGCTTTAAAGCGTGGTTTGAATCCCAAGGCGGAGGAGTTGGGGATCTGCTTTTGTGGCGGCCGGGGAAAGCACTCCCGCAAGACACCTCAGGAGCTACAAGCTTATGCCGAGCGTGAAGGATTGGCTGGCGAGGAACTTGTTCGCAGCAGCCGTCTGACGGCTCGGGTGGACAATAACGCCATCGACGATGGATTCCAGCTGTATCTTCACAGTTTCGTTGTCAGCCGGACTGGCGAATGGGTTGTCGTACAGCAGGGAATGGATGAGCAGAGCCGGATGGCTCGCCGCTATCACTGGCATTCCACGGCAGTGCGGGATTTTACCTGCGAACCCCACACAGCAATTGTTGGACGTCATCAGGGAGTCATCATGAATCTGGTGGACTCCCGGGCCCAGCAATCACAAAGTTCCATACTCGACATCGTGCATGACGGACCGGATCGCGCTTTGCAGGAAGCAAGATTGCTGCAAATGCCTCGTCATCACGAGGTGAGAAGTCAGAATGTAGATCTGAAGCGATTGGGAGCGGTCTTGGCGACAGCCTACGAACGGGACTTTCACGATTTTGCTTCACTGCTCTTGATGGAAAAGCTTGGACCGCGAACACTTCAATCGCTTGCGCTGATTGCCGAGGTGGTTCATGGAACGCCAACCCGCTTTTCTGATCCTGCACGTTTCTCTTTTGCCTTGGGTGGGAAGGATGGACATCCCTTTCCTGTGCCGTTGAAGACCTACGACGAGTCGATAGCTGTTCTGCGCCGCTCTCTCGATGCTGCGAAGCTAGGAAATACCGAAAAACTGGAAGGATTCCGCAGGCTGGATCGCTTTGTCCGAACGATCGAGAGCCGCAATCGTCCAGAGGCTAACTTCTCGGAAGCAATTGCGCGGGAACGGGAGATGTCTCCATCGTTGGATGGCAGAACAGTAATGGATCCCCCACGCAAAACTGCCATACGCAAGCCGCAACGGCAGCTGTCTTTATTTGAGCCTCAATGATAGAAAAGGACCAAGATAGTTCCTGCCAGGAATTGTGCATGCAGAACTCGAATCTCGGCCAACGGATCGATCTATGGATTGGTTCAATGAGTCAATGGAATCCGGAAGAGATATCTCTCGACAGCGTTCCGGAAGAAGAGCGGCTTGAAGCTCAGAAGTTTCGTTTCGAAGATCTTCGCGACCGGGCCTTGATTGGTAAGGCTCTTCTGCGCCGTATTCTGGCGAAATATACCGGTACGTCTCCTTTGGCATTCCAGATTGCACGTGGCGAAAAAGGAAAGCCGTATCTGCCTCTGTATCCTGATCTGCGTTTCAATCTCTCTCATTCGAAGGATATGTTTCTCTGTGGCGTTACCTATGGAGCTGAGATTGGTGTCGATGTGGAGGCTGTGGATGGGATGAGGGATAGTATGGCCATTGCCGACCGATTCTTCGCCCGGAAAGAAAGAGCGCTGTTTGAGGGATTGGCTGACTCTGATTGCCGATCTATGTTCTTTCGCTGTTGGACAAGAAAAGAAGCCTTTATCAAGGGAACGGGGAAAGGCCTTAGTCAAGATCTGCAGAGCTTTGATGTTACGTCCGATACGGTGATGCTGCTTGCCTGCGATGGCTCTACTCAGGAGAAAGATTCCGGGTGGATCGTACGCTCCTTTCTGCCTTGCACCGGATATAGCGCGGCAGTTGCATCCAACCGGGAGATCTCAAGATTTTTCCTAATTCCGCTGAACCGGGATACATTGCTTTACGAGAGCTGACTTTTCTTTATGAGTCTTTATAGCAGTCTTCCTTACCCCACCCCACCGTCTAGCATCAGGTTGGAAGGGTGGGGAAGCTATCGATTGCAGCCAGCAAAGGATAAAGCGCGTAGCTATTCTTGATCCGACTCGCGTCGAATCCCGTGCTTATCCATTCGATAGATCAATGTTCTTCGGCTGATGTCCAGATACCGTGCGGCCTGTGTCTGATTCCAGCTGAACTTTTCCAGGGCTCGCAACAGTAGCTCTCTTTCAACACCTTCGAGGCTGATACCTTCTTCCGGCAGAGGCAGTTGGAAGGAGTCCTGACGGGGTAGAGAAACCCGGCTGATTTCCTCCGGAAGATCGAGCTCGGAAACCTCGTCTCCGCGGGAGAGAACAACCATCCGTTCGATCACATTTTCCAATTCACGAATGTTTCCCGGCCAACGATAGGCGCTGAAAAGAGAGGTGAGACTTGCAGGCATGCGCAGATGATCCAGTTCATGCCGCTCCTTCAGTTTGCGAAATAGATGTTGTGCGAGTTCGGGAATATCCTCTTTCCTCTCGCGTAGAGGAGGAAGTTCCAAAGGTACAACGGCCAAACGATAGTAGAGATCCTCTCTAAAGGTTCCGTCTTCGATCATGGCCTGGAGATTCCGATTAGTTGCGGCAAGAACGCGGACGTCAATTGTCTGGACCCCGGTCATTCCAACTTTTTCTATCTCTCCCTGCTGAAGCAATCGGAGAAGCTTTACCTGGGTTTCAAGAGGCAGTTCGCCAATTTCATCGAGAAATAGTGTTCCTCCATCGGCCAGCTCTACCTTACCTTGCTTGGCTACTTGTGCTCCGGTGAACGCGCCGCGTGTAAAGCCAAAGAGCTCTGCTTCTACCAGATCTTTCGGAATGGCTCCGCAGTTGATCGTTACGAAAGGTTTCGCTTTTCTGCGACTGTTGTGGTGGATGGCCCGGGCTAGAAGCTCTTTCCCCGTGCCGGTCTCACCATGGATGAGGACCGTTGTGTCGTGAGGTGCGACTCTGGAAGCCCGGTCGAGAACGCGCAGTAAGCTCTTCGAACTGCCGACGATACTCTCGAATCCATAACGGCGGTCGAGAGCTGAACGCAAATTGCGAACTTCTTCCAGGAGGCTCTGACGCTCCATGGCGCGATGTACGACAAGAACCAGAGCTTCATAATCGATAGGCTTCGTAACGTAATCGTAGGCTCCGATCTTCATCGCTTCGACCGCTGTTTCCACACTGCCGAAGGCCGTGATTACGATAACGGTTGTGTCCAGACCTTCTGTAGCGACATTCCGAAGTAGATCGATGCCACTCATTCCAGGCATGCGCAAATCTGTGATGACCAGCTTCGGGCTCTGATCGCGAATAATTCGTTGTGCTTCGTCTCCGCTACTGGCCGTTTCGACGGAATAGCCAGCCTCTTCCAGCTGCATTTTCATGACGCGGCGAAGGCTACTGTCGTCGTCTACAACCAGTATGAAATTCGGGCTCATCGTTCTTGTCTCCGGTCTACCGGTAATTCCACGCGGAATGTCATCCCTCTATCGGGGTTGATCTTTCCAATTAATTGTCCGCCATGCTGCTGGATAATCATGGAAGCTACGGCCAGGCCCAAGCCTGTGCCTGTATCTTTGGTCGTGAAGAACGGATCAAAGATGTGTTCCAGCTGTTCCAGAGTAATTCCGCATCCGTGGTCGCATATTTCAAGTACGACGTTTGTGCCTTGACGGAATCCGCGGATTTTTACTGCTTCGTTGGGCGGAGAAGCTTGTATAGCGTTGATTAGCAGGTTGATTAATACTTGCTTGAGCTGTTCCGGGTCGCATTCGATTTCAGGAAAGCTCTCATCGAATTCCGTCTGTACTTCCGGAATTCCTTGACTGGTCAGGTGTCCTGCCATTGAAGTGACAGCGCTGACAACATCGCGGCAATCTGTGCTCTGCAGCCTCAGGACGCGAGGCCGGGCAAAGGTGAGAAAGTTTGTAAGAAGCTTATTCAGACGTTGAGATTCTTTCTCGATAATCTCCAGGCATTCCGTTACGTTCTCTCCCGAGGCATGGCCTCTCTTGAGGATGCCTGCTGCACCGGAAATGCTGGCCAACGGATTTCGGATTTCGTGCGCGAGGCTGGCGGAGAGCTGTCCAGCAGCATACAACCGTTCGGCCTTTTTCATAGCCTCTACGTTCTGCCGCAGCTCTTCATGTACATCTTCCAGTGCAAGTTTTGTTCGCTCAAGACGGAAGCGCTGCTTGCGTTCGCGGTCGACCAGAAATCCGGCAATGGTTCCCGCTACCCCGAAGATAGAAAGTTCAATGACCTGATCGCTCGCGTCCTGCGGATTTATAGTCCAATAGTGCGCTACATGGGGGAACTGCATCAGTACAGCGAAGACCGTGGCATACAAGGCGCCTCGCCAACCGAATAACATTCCCGCGACCATGAGCGGAACAAAGTTCAGATGGTGCAGGATGTTGTGCGCCAGCACATCCTGCATAGGTACAAGCCAGGGAATAATGGCGAACAGCAAGATCACTGAAGCTACTATTGTTGCTGGCCATATCCGGTCCTTTGAAATCGTACTTGCACCTGTTCCCAAGAAATACCTGCTCCACCAAGATTCATCCAGCCGATCAGATTCATACGGCTGGTCAATGCTTCGAGTTCTATGCAATCGAATGTCCACCAGTATCCTATTGAATCCTTTATGTCCTTTGCGTTGAGGTGTACGCAATGGGACAACTCTCATGGTAACTGTCGTACGTAAAGGTACAGCATTCTTCCTTTTCCCTAGAAAAATCAAGGGGTTAGCTCTGGTCCACCAATTGCACTTAAGTGGGATCGTGAGCTTTCATTCAGTCGTTACGCTGGTATTTTTGTTGGTTACACCAGCATTGTCTCAAGTTACGGGATCTCTTGTTTCTTCGGCGCAAAGTGCCGACTCAACTCCCGCAGCATCGGGCAGTGCGTCGGGGGCTACGGCTTTTCATCTTGAGGATGCGCTTGCTCTAGCCCGCAAGAATAATCCTCAGTTGCGCGCTGCGGCAGCGGTGAGCGCTGGAGCGCGCGCAGCAATTCAAAGCGCCCGTGCCTATACGAATCCGCAATTCGATTTCCAGATGGGAGATCAGTCGGCGCGAAAAGTAGCTAATCCCGGTACTCCCGGCCTGCTGCAGCATTATGGTGCTCAGCAAGTAATTGAAATTCCCCGGGAGCGTCGGACGAGAATTGAAGCTGCCCGCGTAGGTGCGAAAAGCAGCAATTACGCCGAAGCCGGTATTCTGCTGGCTGTTCAGTCTGACGTTAAGCACGCATTTTATGAAGTTCTTCGCCGTAAGGAAGAGATTCGCTATGCCCGGGAGAATCTGGCACTGGTAGAGGATCTGCGGCGTCGTATCGAAGTACAAGTTCAAGTCGGCGAAGCCGGACGACTGGAATTGACACGTGCCGAAGCCGAAATTGCGAAGGCCCGCACTCTTGTCAAGAATGCCCAGATTGAGTTGGTGGCGGCGACCGCGGGGTTACGAGCCGCCGTTGGCGTTCCTCCTGATATGCAAATCGATCCGCAAGGCCAGCTGGATCCTCCAATTACACTGCCCTCCCTCGATTCCTTGCGCGACCAGGTATTGGCGAACCATCCGTATTTAGCTCAGGCACAAGCCAATACCGAGCGCGCACAGTTTCAATTGGAAAATCAGAAGGCACTGAGAATTCCTCAACCAGCCTTATCCGGAGAGTATGAGCATCAGCCGGATTTGACCTACTACCGTATGGGCGTCAACGTTGCCATTCCTCTATGGAACCGGCGCAAGGGCCCGATTGAAGAGGCGAAAGCCTCATTGAATGTCGCAAAGGCTGAAACCGATCAGCGGCGACTTGAACTTACCGCCTCTCTTGAGCGCTCGTATGGGCAATATGAGCTGGCGCATCAGCAGGTAGTTGTTTTTGAATCGGCCTCACTGAAGCAAGCAGATGCTGCACTTAAAGCAGCTCAGGCAGCATACAAGTTTGGCGAACGAGGCATTATGGAGGTCCTCGATGCACAGCGCGTTTTGCAAAGTGTTCGTGTCGATCTCCTGGATGCCCAATACCAGCGGGAGTTCGCTTTGATCGATCTTGAGCAGCTAGGCGCAATAACGATAGGGAGTAAGTAAAAGATGACCACCTCTAAAACCTTCGCTCAAGTCATGCTGGCGGCAGGCCTGTTGTTATTGGCAAGTGGTTGCAAGAGCGCCAAAAATGCAGACGCCGGCAAAACCAGCGCAGCATCTTTGAACAGCACGGAAGTTCGCCTTACTCCTGCATTACAGGAGCGGGTTAAGGTAGGAGATCCTATCCTGCAAGATGTTACGAACACCGTGCAGGTCGCGGCGCGAGTAGAAGCCGATGCAACACGTTTGGCTCGTATTGGCTCTCCTGTTAGCGGACGAATTACAAAGCTGACTGTTCTAGAAGGGCAGCGGGTTCATGCCGGTCAGGTTCTGGCTACGGTTCACAGTACTGAGCTCTCCGATACGCAATTTGCCTTCATCAAGGCATATTCTCAGCATGAACTTTCATTGAAATCCGCTGAACGTGCGAAGCTGTTGGTGAATGCGGATGTGATTGGTTCGGCGGAGCTGCAACGTCGCGATGCGGAAGTCCTGCAGGCATCAGCTGAAGTCGCGGCTCTTCGTCAACAGCTTCATGGCCTGGGCATGTCTGACGCCGCGATTCACCGGCTCGAACAGACTCGCAAAATCAATTCCGAGTATTCGATTGTTTCCAGCATCAACGGTACAGTGTTGGAGCGCAAAGTCACCATCGGCCAGATTGTGCAGCCCGCCGATCCCGCATTCCTCGTTGCGGATCTTTCCAATACCTGGCTGGTAGCCGATATTCCTGAGCAGAATGCCAGCAGTATCTATCTGGGTAAAGAGGTACAGGCAGAGATCCCAGCTTATCCGGAAGACAAGATTCAAGGAAAGCTTTCCTTCGTAAGTGCAATTGTCAATCCGGAGACACGTACCGTTGGGACCCGCATGAATCTTCCCAACCCTGCTGGCCGCTACAAGCCGGCGATGTTGGCCACGATGAAGCTGAGCGACAATCCACAGAAAAAACTCACGATTCCGGAAACGGCTATCGTGCGTGAGCAGAACCAGGACTACGTCTTTGTCGAAAAGAGTGCTGGCATCTTCAACCTTAGAAAAGTGGAGTTGGGTCCCGAATTTGGTGACTTCCGCGTCCTTGTAGGTGGCGTGGGTTCCGGGGAAAAGATTGTCCTTGACGGAGCATTCCACGTGAACAATCAACGCAAGCAGAATGCACTGCAAGGCGGCCAATAAGATATGCTGCGCTCAATTCTTCAAGCTGCATTGAAGCAGCGCCTGGTTATTGTAGTGGTCGCTCTCGCACTCATGGTCTTCGGCATGAATGCGGCCCAGCACCTTTCTGTGGACGCCTTTCCGGATGTCACCAATGTTCAGGTACAGGTTGCGACGGAAGTGCCGGGACGTTCTCCTGAAGAGGTCGAACGCTTCGTTACTGTGCCTCTGGAGATTGCGATGACCGGTCTACCCGGTCTGACCGAGATGCGTTCGCTGAACAAGCCGAGCCTCTCGATCATTACTCTGGTTTTCGAAGACGACAAAAACGTCTATTTCGAGCGCCAGCTTGTCTCTGAGCGTTTGACTGAAGCGCGAGAGAAGCTTCCGGAGGGAGTTGTTCCTGTACTCGGGCCTGTCTCGACCGCCTTGGGAGAGGTCTACCAGTACACACTCGAAAGCCCCGATGACGGAAAACGTGCGCTTACACAGCAAGAGCTAATAGAGCGCCGTACGATTCAGGACTGGGTCGTGCGTCCTTTGCTACGTTCTATTCCGGGCGTGGCAGAGATCAATTCGACCGGAGGTTTCGTTAAGCAGTACGACATTCTCGTCGATCCAGCAAAGATTCGTTACTACGGCTTGTCGCTACAGGATGTCTATCAAGCACTTGCCCGCAACAATGCCAACTCCGGAGGCGGAATTCTTCCGCAACATGATGAGCAATATCTCGTTCGAGGCATAGGCCTCATCAATAGCCTTGACGATATCCGTTCCATCATTCTGAAGGAATCAGGCGGAACTCCGGTCTACATCCGCGACGTAGCTGATGTGCGTATCGGTGAAGAAGTCCGTTACGGAGCGATGGTGAAGGGCGGATACTCCGAAGCCACCGGCGGTATTGTCATGATGATGGCCGGCGGTAATGCAAAGGAGATTGTAAGCAAGGTCAAGGAACGCGTTGCCGAAATAAATAACAAGCATCAAATTCCCGGCAATTTGCAGATTGTTCCCTATTACGACCGCTCACAACTGGTGGACGCCGCCATACATACGGTCACTAAGGTTCTTGGGGAAGGCATTGTTCTTGTCATTGTGATTCTCTTCCTCTTCCTTGGGGATATTCGATCTAGCATCATTGTGATTGCTACGCTGGTTCTTACTCCACTATGTACGTTTATGGTCATGAACCACTACGGCATCTCGGCAAATCTGATGTCGCTGGGTGGGCTGGCTATCGCCATAGGATTGATTGTCGATGGCTCCGTGGTGGTCGTAGAGAATGTCTTTGCAAAATTAAGTCACAATCCGGAGAACAAGAGCAAAACCAAAATTGTACTCGATGCGGTTACCGAAGTATCCACGCCGGTCATTTTCGGTGTCGGTATCATCATTGTTGTCTTCTTGCCGCTAATGACACTGGAGGGAATGGAGGGCAAGATGTTTGCTCCTCTGGCCTACACGATTGCTATTGCGTTGGGCATCTCTCTGATTCTGTCGCTGACTCTTTCTCCAGTTCTTTCGGCGATGTTCCTGAAAGGTGGCTCTGAGAAAGATACCTGGCTGGTTCGTAATCTCAGAAAGCCCTACTATCGTCTGTTACACGGTGCAATTAACAAGCCCGGCTTGTCCATTGCAATCGTCCTTGCGCTATTTGTCTTTGCTCTCAGCCTGTTCCCGTTCCTGGGTACATCGTTCATTCCAGAAATGCAGGAAGGGACACTTTCGCCAAATGCTGACCGAGTTCCGAATATCTCTCTCAATGAATCCATCAAGATGGAAATGGAGATGATGCGGATTATCAGTGGCATACCTGGAGTCGATAACGTAGTTTCTCGACTAGGCCGTGGCGAATCTCCCGCCGATCCTGCAGGACCGAATGAAACAGATGTTATTGCTTCGTTGACTCCCTGGGATAAGCGTCCGAAGGGATTGACTCAGGACAAGATTGCAGAGGAGATCAGAAAACGCCTCTCGGTGATGCCGGGCGTGAACCTTGTAATGTCCCAACCAATTTCAGACCGTGTCGATGAGATGGTGGCAGGCGTTCGCGCCGATGTGGCCATCAAGCTCTTCGGTGACGATCTGGGGGTATTGGTTGAACGCGCCAATCGTATTGCGCAGGTGGCAAAGACGATTCACGGAACCCAGGACATCAAGGTTGATCGTGTGGGCGGGCAACAATATCTGAATATCACCGTTGATCGCGGTGTAATTGCCCGGTATGGATTGAATGCCTCCGATCTGCACGACGTGATCGAAACGGCGATAGGTGGGAAGGCTGCTACGGAAATCTACGAGGGAGAAAGACGCTTCAAAGCGGTTGTTCGTCTTCCTCAGGATCAAAGAGATACTGTCAGCGACATCCGTCAGATCCTGGTAAGTACTCCCAGCGGTCCGAAGGTGCCGCTAGAAAACCTGGCCAAAGTCGAAGTGAGTGAAGGTCCTGCACAGATTAATCGCGAAACAGCCAAGCGTCGTATCGTAATCGGCGTCAATGTGAAGGACCGCGACCTTGGCGGCTTTGTTGCTGAGTTGCAGAAGAAGATCGATCGTGAAGTGGAACTGCCTCCAGGTTATTCCATCGTCTGGGGTGGACAGTTCCAGAACATGCAGCGCGCGCTGCATCACTTGATGATCATTGTTCCGATTACGATTGGAACAATCTTCTTCCTCCTGTTCCTGCTCTTCCGGTCTTTGCGCTTTGCGAGCCTGATCATCATGGTTCTGCCGTTCGCTTCGATCGGAGGTGTCATTTCACTCTATGTAAGTGGCGAGTATCTATCGGTGCCTGCATCGGTAGGATTCATTGCACTCTGGGGCATCGCCGTGCTGAATGGCGTGGTGTTGGTCTCCTACATTCGTAAATTGCGCGAAGCTGGAATGCCGCAGTTCGATGCCGTTGTGGAGGGAGCGAAGCTACGCTTCCGGCCTGTAATGATGACGGCTACTGTGGCAGCGCTAGGCTTGGTGCCCTTCCTATTTGCAACCGGACCGGGTTCTGAGGTGCAGAGACCACTGGCCATTGTCGTTATTGGCGGTCTCATCACTTCAACGCTGCTCACCTTGATCGTTGTTCCGACTCTCTACCGCATCTTTGAAGGTAAAGAGAAGGAACCAGTGGAGCAGCAAAAGACTTTAGCCTGAAGCCATGCTGGGCGGAAGGTCTTGATAGCAGGGGCCCAAGGCCTCCAACGGGGCTCCTGCTTTTTTTCTCTGATTCTTCATTCCTCTACTCTCTACTAGAGGGCATCCGGTCCCTCATCCCCCATTACACATTGCCTGGCTTTTCTTGATATACCTGACAACAGAGCACTAGCAGGGAGGCATAATGGAAGGTCTCTGGACGGTCATGATCGGCTATTTCTTTGGCTTCAGTCTAGGGGTGGGGTGTGCGCTGGCTGTCATGTATACGATCTATACCAACGGATACAAAAAAGGCGTGGAGCATTCACTGCTGGAGGAGAAGCCGGAGCGCTATTACCAGGCACTTGCTATTGCTCAAAAGAAGCTGAGCAAACTCAGGTCTCAATAGTATTTTTTGGTAGCCGAGCAATGCATGGATCTAGTGCTGTCCGGATACCGATTTCACCTTTACCTCGGTCGTAAAAGGAAAAAGCGGCGAATGCCCATGTTTGAGCACCGCCGCAAGTGGGGATAAGGTACCTTCCTTTGTTAGAAGACCAGCTTCAGTGCCAACTGGATCTGACGTTCGGTCGAGTTGGTCTTTGTGATCTGCCCAAAGTTTGTAGAGGAAATATTCGCTTCCGGAGGCCCCAGGCTGACGGTATTCAAGACATTAAAGAAGTCCGCCCGGAAGTCCAAATGTGTTCCTTCTGTGATCGTGAATGCTTTGCTTAGGGCCGCGTCTAAATTGTGGAATGATGGTGCACGTTCGCTACCCACTCGTGCAGTACCGAAGCCGTTGAGCGTTTCCTCTCCATAGGCGCAACTTGCGTGAACTGGATCGTCAAATGCGCAGCGCGTGGCCGATGGATCGGTACCAAACCAATGATCCGTCGATTGATTCCTGATCTTTAGTGGACGATAGTGGTTTGCACGATCGGTGCGTTGATTTGCGGAGTAATGCTGATTGGAGGCAATCGTGATCGGAAAGCCGGAATGCAGGCTTGCAACAGCTCCAACCTTCCATCCCCCGATAGCTTCATCGGCGAGGCGATTTATGCCTTTGCCGAAAAGTTTACCTCGGCCAAAAGGCAGGTCGTAGTATCCGGAGAACGAGAAGATGTGAGTAGCGTCGAAAAAGGCAGGTCCGTAATCGCCACCACCGTTGTATGCGTCTTGCCAGTAAGCGCTCTGCGATGCAACACCACCGGCTCCGTAGTAGCCAAGATTGTTGGTAAGGGATTTGCTGAAGGTATAGTTGGCAAGGAATTCAAGGCCGTTTGTAGCGCGTTCACGGATAGTAGTTTGTAACGCGTTGTAGTTCATGTTCGCTTTGGATTCCGTATAGCTGACTACCGTTACCGCAGGCAATACTGCTGCCAAGGGTAAAGGGCAAGTGGCGCATGTCTTCTGGTTTCCTTCCCGTGGATTCACAAGGTGATTCCCAGCTTGTCCAAGATAAGCTACGACCAAAGAGATGCTGTTGTTAATTGCATATTCGGTCGTGAGATTAAATTGCTGGATAAGTGCAGGCTTGAGGTTTGGATCCCAGGCGCGAACATTTCCTGATAGCGTACTGGCGTTTGCAGGACGAGGAAATCCATTTTCTGATTGGAAGGACTCTCCATTTTCCGATTGCTGCGACGAATCGACGAAGTACGGTGGATTCAGAGTTAACCGGAGATTGGCGCCCGTTCCCTCTAGGAAGTTAGTAATTCCATAGCCGCCGCGAACGACTAGCCGCTCATGGAATCTCTCCGGGGAGAAGGCAAAGCCTACTCTGGGCATGAAGCCGCCCCAGAAGGCGTGATAGAGAGCGCGGCTTGCACCGTTCTTTCCGGCATAGGTCACAGCACCGGTGTAGATGTTTACATTGACCTGCTTGTCATTGACCTCGTATAGAGGCTGGTCCCACTCCCAGCGAAGCCCGAGATTGATGGTTAGGTTAGGCTTGAGCTTGAAATCGTCCTGGAAGAAGAGAGCATCTCTCCACTGCCTTTGCCCCCAACGTCCAGTTACAGCTCCTTGCCCATATTTGTATGCTCGATCCTGAAGAAAATCTTGCCAGCTTGAGTTTGAAAATTGACCGCTATAGACGAAATATCCGAGCGCTCCGTCGTTGCCGGAGTAATAGCGATTCTGCTGGTACCGTAGTGCCTGGCCACCGAACTTCAGCGTATGACGTGCGAGCTGCCAGCTCATCACATCTCCATAGGTATAGGCATTTACAATGCTATCGCTGCCAATGCCTCCGAGAGATCCATCCTTCGGTACTCCAATAGGATTGAGTCCCTCTACAGCGCTGATATCGAAACTACTAATTCCTGGTACTAGTTGAGCCCCAGGAATTCCCAGCTTCTGATTACCTGCGGCTCCGAATTTTCCGGCGATGTCCGTGGGCGTTCCAATATAGCGGGAACGGCCATAACCCGCACGAGCTTCGTTTACCACTCGTGGAGAGAAGACGTGCGTCCAGTTGAGGATGAATCCGGTGTATGGATCCGAGTTGTTGGAGGGGATATCGGTTGGGAGTGCTACTTTCGTATATCCACTTGTTTCCCGTCCGATTGAAAATCTTCCGGAAAGATTGTCATGGGCGGTGAGCCGGGAATCGATCTTTATGTCGCCCTGGTCATTGTGCGTTGCCTGTCCGGAGCTTCCAACGAAATTGTTAACTAACCCGTAGGTTCCAGTTCCCGTCGCATTGGGTAGTGGATACACTTCCGGATGTGCAAGAAGATACTGTGCAACAGGATTGGTGATCGGGACTGTCTGCCCGGTTTCCGGTATCACACCGCTCCGCATTGCTGCATTCGGAACACTTCTTGATTCCGAGGTGCTGCTATGTTGTCTGGCACCCTGATAATCGACAAAGAAGAACAGTCTGTCTCTCAAGAGCGGGCCGCCAAAGGTTCCACCGAACATCGACCGGTTCAGCGTAGGAACTGCACCAAAATCCGCGCGGTTCGGATGGTGCTTGTTTGTCCAGCTGTTCGCGTTGAGATTGGTGTTCTCCAGGAACATGAAGGCGTTGCCGTGAAAATTGTTTGTGCCGCTCTTGGTGACCATTACGATCTGGCCGCCATTGGAGTTGCCGTATTCGGCAGTGGCATCGCCGGTGATTACGCGAACCTCTCCTAAAGCATCTACGTTCGGGCTGTAGGCGATATAGTTGTCGATCGATTCATTGATATCTGCGCCGTCGAGGGTATAGTTGTTCGTCTGTTCGCGGTTGCCGTTGACGAAAAATCCACCGTTGTATCCGGCGCGTCCAATACTGTTCTGAGCGCTGGGTGCCGTGGTAACGGCGCCCGCAACGAGTAGCGTAAGCGAAGAGAAGTTGCGGGCTTGCAGTGGAACTTCCGTAGCTGCCTGCGCTGTAATCGTATCGCCGGTAGTCAGGTTTTCCGTGTTGAGGATAGGCGCAGCCGAAGAAACGAGAACATTCTCGTTGGCTTGGCCTATCTGCAGTCTTACGTCGATCTTTGCTTCCTGGCTGACCTCAAGATTGAAGGGACCCGCAGTGCTTGTCTGGAACCCACTGGTTTCAATGGTCAGCTTATATTGGCCAATCTGAAGGAAACGTAGAGTGTAGATGCCTGCCGGGTTTGTTTCTGTGGTTGTGCGAATACCCGTAGCGGTGTTTAGTGCGGTAACTTTGGCTCCCTGAACAGCTGCTCCACTTGGATCTGTAACTGTTCCTGTGATAGAGCCTGTGATGGTTTGAGCAAAGCCGGATATCAAGCCTAGCTGCAAGAGAATACATGAACATAACAACAAGAAACGTGAACGCATCATCTGTCTCTCCTCAAGTTGCTTGCGGCAGATCGTTAAGGGAAGAACCGGAGACTTAACTTCGCAGCCACTAGAGCCTGTTGGTGCTAATGTGTGGTGCTGATGAAGCTATAACGGCAAACGATTTGTCTTGGAGGAACTGCGTAGTTTCTGATCTTTACTTCGGATTACATCTATAGGGAAAAAGTTCAAGACGGTCGAAACTTCAACCGAAAGTTACCTCAGAGTTAACTTACTTTACAGAGAGTGTTCTGAATACGCAAGCGATGAATTCAGTCTCAACAGGAACATGACCAACTTGGTCATGTTTATTACAATCGCTCCATGAAGGTAGTCAATATCAGCGACTTAAAGGCACAGCTTAGCGCGCACATCAGGCTTGTCGAGGAAGGTGAAGAAATTGTGGTCTGCGACCGCAATAAGCCTGTGGCGCGGATTGTTCCCTATCATTTAGGTGACTATTCCGAGCAGGAACAGCGATTGATAGCCAGAGGAGCCCTTGTTCCTTCCTTGCGGCGCAGGTCTCGTTCTGCTTCTTTCTCCTGGCCGGAACCGCCGGGCAATATCTCCGATGAGGTTATAGATCAACTATGGCAGGAAGAGCGGGAAAGACGATAAATCGATCCACTGCGTTTTGGGATACCAGCATCCTGTTGCCTCTTTGTGTACGTCAAAGTGCGACAGCGAAGGCATCTACTCTATATAAGAAGTATGAGATGGTGGTCTGGTGGGGAGCTCCAGTCGAAATTGCCAATATCCTGGCTCGCCTCGTGCGCTTGCATCATATAGATTCAAAGGGCTGGACAGCAGCTTGGAAGCTTGCAAAAAGCCTAAGTGAGTCCTGGGCGATGATGCAGCCTTCCGAAGCATTACGCTCCCGCGCGATTCGCCTCGTCGACCGGTACGATCTCTCTGCAGGTAGCGCGCTGCAGTTGGCTGCAGCGCTAGAGTGGTGCGAAGGCATACCTCAAGAAAGGGTTTTCCTAACCTTGGATAAGCAACTTCGCGAAGCCGCACTCCTTTGCGACTTTAATGCTTTACAGATTTGAAGCCGCACTAAAGCATTTCCCTAAATACTGTGAACTTTCCAAGCAAGGGGAAGAGCGGTTTCCTTGGGAGGAAAGCCGCACCGAATTTTATTATCTCGGTCTATACATCTTTTCGGGAAATGCACTAAGCAAAAATCTCTAAGACAATTGGCCTATTATCTTTCGGAGTACGGACAATAAACTTATATCTTCTGGGCGGCGATTAAGAGTATCGACGGCCTTCGGAAGTGTAGTGATAGTTCGGGCCTCTTTTGCAAAGCCTCAGGAGCGGGTGTTGGTTCCTCTACCCTGATAAGCCTGAATCCAGCTTCAATTAATCCGTTGAGATAGCTTTCGACTGTTCGGTGGAACTTAACTACACCATCTATAAACCATCTTGTAAGTCTTTTCCCTTCGTTGTGGTAGTTGTCGATAGGCCAATGCAACTCGTCAAGAGAAAGATCCCGGCACCAGCCTGTAGGGCTGGCGGTGCATATAGGGTGTTCCACTGAGAAGACAAAGCGTCCACCGGATTTGAGTGATGCCTGAATTTTTCGGACAGCAGCTTTGTAGTCCTGGACATAGTGGAAAGCTAGAGAAGAGACGACCAGATCGAAGCTGCCAACTACAGGTGCGTATTTTTCGATAGATCGATGGATGTAATGGATATGTGCATCTTGGGTGAGGTGAAGTGCTTCGATCAGCATCTTTTCCGAGGGATCGATGCCATAGATCTCGTGTGCCTGCTGTTCCCGTGCATAACGCGCAAAGTGTCCAAAGCCACAGCCAACGTCAAGGATTCTAAGTCCTGCTAATGGGGGCAACAGCCTGCGAAAGGCAGGCTGTTCCAAAACTACATTGATTCCACTCTCGGTGCGTCTAAGCTCTTGATATCCGGCAAAGAAATCGGGATTGTCGTAGATGTTCTGGACGTGCTGTTTCAACATGATCCGCTTCCGACGGCTGAAATCTCGTTCATCAGATCCTCGATGCTAATCAGCGGCAGGCGATGTTCCTGCGAGAATGCCACGACCTCCTTACCTCGCATCATGGTTCCATCAGGGTTCATGAGCTCGCAGAGGATTGCCGCAGGTCGTAGTCCTGCCATCTGCGCCAATTCCACCGCTCCCTCCGTATGTCCTGGACGCTCAAGAACTCCTCCCGGAGCTGCGCGTAAGGGAAATATGTGACCGGGGCGAACCAGATCCTCGGGTTTTGCACTGGGACGAATCGCTGCCTGGATCGTCTTTACCCGGTCATGAGCGGAGACACCGGTTGTAATACCATCCCGGGCGTCGATGGAAACAGTGAAGGCCGTGCCGTAACGGCTCTCATTATGTTCGACCATAGGGGGGAGCTGGAGCTGTTTTGCGTTCTGATGGGTAAGGCAAAGGCAAACAATTCCACTGCATTCACGAATCAGCAGCGCCATTGTGGGAATCGTGATCCGCTCGGCAGCGACGATCAGGTCGGCTTCGTCTTCCCGATTTGCATGATCGGTGAGGATAACAGGTCGACCTTCGCGCATGGCTGTTAATGCTTCTTCCAGCCGCGAGTCAGACGATGAAGATTTAGTGGAAGGTCTAGAAGATATTTGAGTCGACATTGAAACGCTCCTTCGCTTTCGCGACAAACGTTTCAGGGCAAAAGGGCAAACTGTACGGCCAAAGTCGTGAGACTCTGGCCGCACCAAACCTGCACATCTTCTTTCATCCGGACTCTAACCGTCGGCTCTGGAATCGCACCAGATCTGCTGTCCCTGCAACGTTGCAGGCGCTCGCGGGCTTGTTCTTGAAGAACTTACCGCCGGTGGGGACTTTCACCCCGCCCTGAAGACGTATTTCGTCGGTATCCCGACATCACCATCATACTGCTTTCTGTGCGGAAAGCAGTAGAGGTATGTCAAAGGTTTGTCACCTTACCTCTACCTGCTGCCCCTCGGCTAACAAATCTCCCGGATTCGATACCAGAGATTCCTGACCATCGAGCCCGCGAACAATTTCCACTTTCGTTCCCAGATCTCTTCCTACTTCAACTGTCTGGAAGTGAATCTGCTTGGTAGACGAAACAGAAACGACGTGCATGCCGTTCTTGTCGACAACCAATGCGTTGGACGGAATAACCAGCGTCGGCTGAGTCCGGGCAAGTACAAATTTGACCTGCGCATACATTCCCGGAAGCAACGAGCCGTCACTGTTATCGACTTGCACCTCGGTCAACATGGTGCGAGCAGCTGCATCGAGTGAATCGGCGCGACGGACAATTACACCGGTATATTGGCGGCCAGGCCTTTCCCGAACTTCAATGGTGGCTTTCTGTCCCGGCTGGATATTGACGGCTTGCGACTGTGGAACATTTACCTGAATACGAAGCGTTTTGCTCTGAGAGATGGTGAAGAGGTTCTTGCTTCCGTTCCCTCCTGCATTCACCAGGTCGCCACGCTCAACATTGCGTTCCGTAATTACCCCGTCGAAGGGTGCTACCACTCGCTCAAAACCTTGTAGCTGTGTCAGCCGCTGTACATTTGCCTGATTCGCCTTGAGATTAGCTTCTGCTACGGCGATGTTTGCCTGAGCCGATGACACATCGGCAGATCTTGCATTGAAAGTTTGTACTGCTTCATCGACCGACTGCCGCGAAATTACGTCGCTCTTTCCCAAGGCTACATAGCGATCCTTCGTGACGCGCGCGAGTTCGACGTTTGCCTTAGCCTGCTCTAAATTCGCTCTGGTTTGCTGCACTGTTGCCTGGGCTTGTATGACCGTTGCGCGTGCTTGAGTCAGTTGTTGATCGATCTCAGGCGAGGAGATGATAGCCAGGATCTCTCCCGCGTGTACCTGGGAACCGATATCGACAGTTCTTCTTTCCACATAGCCGTCCGATCGGGCATAGACAGATGCTGTGTAGATAGGTTGAATGTTGCCGGGCAAGACGAGCTCCGATTGGGGAGGAGCCTGTTCCGGATGAATTACTGAGACAACGGGATGCGTTACGGCTGCCTCCCGAACGGCGGCAAGCGCGTCTCGCTGGCGCTCCAGTCGAGGCACTATGCCGACAACGATTAACCCCGAGAGTAAGAGAATGCCGGCAACAATTCTTACGATGCGGCCTCTAGCGGTCTTCTTCGGGTTTTCAAGAATTTGAGTGCTGCCACTGGTGTGCATCAGGCAATCTCCTGTTTCGAGGTTTCACTTCTTTCGTGAATGATGCTGAACATTAGAGGAACAAAGAACAGCGTCGCGAAGGTTGCCACCGACAGACCTCCGATTACCGCTCGTGCTAGAGGAGCATTTTGTTCTCCACCTTCTCCGAGTCCGAAGGCCATCGGTAGCATACCGATGATCATTGCAAACGCAGTCATGCAGATAGGGCGCAATCTGGTGCATCCTGCATCAATTGCTGCCTGCAGTGCAGAACGTCCTTCCTCACGTTTTTGATTCGCGAAGGTTACAAGCAGAATTGAGTTCGCCGTTGCTACGCCAATCGACATGATGGCGCCCATCAAGCTGGGAACGTTGAAGGTCGTCTGGGTAAGGAAGAGCGCCCACACAATTCCGCAGAAAGCTCCGGGCAATGCGCAGATGATGATGAACGGGTCGAGCCAGCTCTGATAATTCACCACCATCAGCAGGTAGACGAGCAGAGCCGCGAATACCAGCCCTAATCCCAGGCGTGTAAAAGCTTCCCGCATACTCTCCACCTGTCCGCGCAGGACGATGATGTTTCCCGGAGCAAGCTTCTTGTTCTCCTCCTTGATAATTCGCTGCACTTTAGCCGCAACCGAGCCTAGATCGCTGTTTTGCGTATTCGCATAGATATCGAATACAGGCTGAACGTTGTGATGGTTGGCCACAACTGGTTGAATCGAGGGAGAAAGCGTTGCCATGTTTCCCAGCAATTCCGTGCGGTTGGAGAGCGTATGCAGCGGGATCGGTGTGTTCTCGAGAGCATTTACCGAGTCCAACCGATATTGTGGCGTTTGCGTTGCGACCATATAGGTCATGCCCATCTTGGGATCGAGCCAGAAGTTCGGCTGTACAGCCGCGCTCGAACTGAGAGAGACATAAACGCTATTGGCTACATCCTGCTGGGTAAGTCCGAATTGAGCTGCTCGCGTACGGTCAATATCGAGGTGCATGTCTGGGCCATTCACCACCTGATGAAGGTGAACGTCGACAGCTCCCGGAATCGATGCAATCCTCGAACGCAGTTCACGTGCGATTTCATAGTTGTTCGGATCGTAACCTTGAATCTGTACATCGATTGGTGCCGGTAGACCGAAGTTCAAAATCTGCGTCACGATATCCGACGGCTGGAAATAGAAGATCAATTCCGGAAACTGCGTCTGCAAGCGGCGACGAAGTTGCTTCACGTACTTCTCGGTAGAACCATGATGCTTAGCATTCAGCGAGACCAGAACCTCACCATCGAAGCTTCCGATAGTTGCTCCGTCTCCGAAAGCATCGTTGAAGGTCTCAGGAGGCAAGCCGATATTGTCCAGCGTCAGTTCGAGCTCTTTTGCCGGAATGGTTTGGCGGATCTGATCTTCTACCCGACTAAAGATAACTTTGCTTTCCTCAATTCGCGTTCCGGCGGGAGCACGTACGTGCAGCCGGAACTGGCCTGCATCCACTGCCGGGAAGAAGTCTCTTCCCACAAACGGTAGAAGAAGGAATGCTGTTGCCATCACGGCCGCGGAGGACAATAGAGCGGCCTTCCGATGTGCAAGGAAGCGGCGCAATATTTCTGTGTAGCGGGTGCGTACCCACAAATACCCGTCATTGAAGCGATCATTGATATGCCCAAACCAGCTCTTGTGCTGAACACCTTCTACGATGCCGGTTGCAGGATCGACCGGGTGCTGCTCCGTTCCGAGCAAGTAATTCACCAGGACGGGAACGAGGGTTCTCGATAACACATAAGAAGCCAGCATGGCAAAGACTACAGCTAATGCCATCGGCGTAAAGAGATACTTCGCCGGGCCTGTCAGAAAGACAACGGAAACGAAGACGATGCAGATCGTAAGCGTCGAGACAAAGGTTGGCGTTGCAATTTCCGATGCGCCGATCAACACCGCGTCATAGAGCGATTGCCGCCCCATGTGCCGGTGAATATTCTCGATGGTCACGGTTGCATCGTCTACCAGGATTCCGATTGCCAGTGCAAGACCGCCCAGCGTCATCGTGTTTAGAGTGTGGCCCAGGGCGCTGAGCACGATAATCGAGCTCAAAATCGACAGTGGAATCGAGATGGCGATGATTAGGGTGCTGCGCCAGCTTCCCAGAAAAAGAAGAATCATTAAGGCCGTTAATGCCGCCGCGATGATTCCCTCTCGCAGTACTCCTTGTATCGACGCACGAACAAAAATCGACTGATCGAAAAGCTCGTGTATCTCCATCCCCTTCGGCGCTGCTGCTCTCGATGTGGGCAGAATATCGCGCTTGATCTGGTTCACGATATCTAATGTCGATACCGAACCGGTCTTCATGATGGTCAGCAGGACAGAAGGTTTGCCATTTGAGCGAACAACGTTCTGCTGAACGGCCCAACCGTCGCGTACATGCGCCACGTCACGAACGTAGACCATCGCCCCATTGACCTGCTTAACGGGGACGTCGTTCAGGGTCAAGGCATCTACTGGGCTGGAGTTCGTACTTACGGTGTATTCCCGGGCTCCTACTTTGACTGAACCTGAAGGCAGCGTTACGTTCTGAGCGTTGATTGCATTGGTGACGTCAATGGGCGTCAGCCCTTTAGCTTGTAGAGCATTTTGGTCGAGATCGACCATGATCTGGCGCGATACCCCGCCGTATGGTGCCGGAAGGAGCGTTCCCGGCACTGTCGAAAGTTGTTGCCGGACGCGGAAAATGCCGTAGTCATACAGCGCCGACTCCGAAATACTATCGCTCGATAGAGATAACTGAATGATCGGCACTGTCGAGGCACTGAAGCGTAATATCCACGGTGGATTCACCCCAGGTGGCATGCGGAAACGAATCGACTGCACCGCGGCACCTACCTGGGACATTGCGGCGTCAATGCGTACCTGGGGATGGAAGTAGATTTTGATGACACTTGTGCCGTTGACTGTTTGCGAGTCAATAGACTTCACATCGTTCACCACCGCCATTACGAATTCACTGAAGGTGGTGATACGGTGCTCCATCTCTGAGGTTGGAAGACCAGAGTAGGACCAGATGACCGTGATTACCGGGATATCGATATTCGGAAAGATGTCCGTCGGGGTCGTCGCAATCGACGTTACCCCAAGAATAATGATCAGTAATGAGGCCACAATGAAGGTGTAGGGCCGGTTTAGCGCAAGTCGAACAATCCACATGGTGGCACTCCAGAAAAGGAATCGGGACGTACTTCAGGTGAATATTTTGATGTTTATCGAAATATCTGGATTCACGAACTTTTCCACACAGAAGTGAGAGTGCACTCTAAATTATGTTGCGGAGGAAGCTTGGCTTACTGCATCGTTATAGGTATGGCCGATGTAACAGAAACAGACGCGGCCCTGATCGGTAAGGCTTTAGGGGATCCGACGAGGTTGGGTATCTACAGTCAGATTATGGGTCGGAAAGAACTTTATTGCGGAGAACTGTGTGCTTGTCAGCCCATCTCCGGTGCAACAATCTCTCACCATTTAAGGGTGCTGACCCAGGCTGGATTGATTACCTCGCGGCGGAGTGGGCAACACATCTTCTATCACGCTGTTCCCTCCAGGCTCGCCGCTTATCGCCGGTATCTGTCGGCTATAGGAAAGCAAGCGAAAGAGGGGAAAGAGAAGAAAGCAAGATAACTGCTAAGGTGATTAAGCCTCCCATACGATTTGATCAGCACAGGATCAAATCGCAGGGAGCGCTCTGTAGGCTCTATAGGGAAGCCAGCTCAATTGCCGAGTGCTGCGTGACAAATCTGCGCAGGTAGTCTATCTGGCCAAGATGCCAATTCAGATGGGCATAAAGGCTCATGAGAAATTGCAGTGTCGGCAAGGTGGTTTTGAAGACCTTCTCAGGAAAATCGGTTGCCAGCTTTTCTTCTGGCAGGGATGCGATTACGTCCGGAATCACCTGCTTCAGGTGGCCTATGCGTGCAAGCAGCTCTTTGGCTGCAATGTTCTTCGATGAAAATTCCTCATCGCGATGGCGCTCGTAAGGAATACCCCCAAGTTGCCGCCCTACAAATTCACGCAAGTTACCTTCTAGATGTAGGGTAAGATTCGCTGCAGAGTTCGTTATTCCAGGGGCAATTTCCCAGAGTGTTCCTTCGTCGGGGAAGGCTTGGATTTCCTGCTCAAGTCTAGTTAGGTCACGACGAAATAGCGATGCAAGATCTTGTGCCGTATTCATGCGGTAAGTCTTACGCAAATTCCATGTATCGACAAGGGGCGGGATGGTTGGCTGCTTGCCGATAGAGCCTATGGTCCCGCCCGCGGTAGAGGCTCCAGCAGTCTTTGTGGCCCGGCAAGAGCCGTCTAGTTCTGGGAGGCTTTACGTTGGCTCTCATGCTTTTCGATAAGGCTGGCGCTTGCCGGGAAAATCGCAGGAAAAGCAGGAAGGGTCCTCCGCCGCTGAGACCAAACTTCTCGGCGACAATACCTGCGAGTGCTGCGAGGGTCGTAAATATTGGGTAATCAGAGGATTAGGCTGGCTTGAATCACTTGGCAATTCGAAGCTTTCTCTTTGTTGCCAATTACTCGTGACGGTAGCCATCCAAATGCAACGTAGTGATTATCTCTAAGTTTTAGAATGATTTGTCTGAGGCTGCGACTGAAGGGTGACATTGAAATCAATTCCCCCAATCTCAGCACCAAGACTTTATCTCCAGCTGTACACTGGCAGGCAGCTATGCAAAAAGACCAAGTTCTTGATTCCCCCAATAACTTGCAGCCCGCGCCGGAAACTTCAAAACGAGACCTCTCGACCTATTGCCCTCAATGTGGAGCACATCTGAAGGATTGGCGTTGCAAGATGGTCTGCGAAACCTGTGGTTTCTTTTTGAGCTGCAGCGACTTCTATTAACCGTATCGATCAGCCAAAATTTTCGAAGTCTTGTTGTCGATTTGCGGATCTCCCATTCGATTCTCTATTGAGCCGAGGTGCATCCTTCTGTGGCTCTGCCCATGGTTGAGAAAGGTCTTCCCCGGTTAGGTCATTTTAGGTTTCGGTGTAGACACGATTCTTTGGGTGTCCATACCTAAACCTGAATTGCTCTAGTAAATAGAAAACCGTGAAAAGGAGTATGGAATGAGCAAGGTTCGAGTACTTGTAGGTACGCGCAAAGGTGCATTCATCCTGACATCCGACGGCAAGCGCGAAAAATGGGAGGTCAGTGGTCCTCATTTTGGTGGTTTGGAGATCTACCACGTCAAAGGATCTCCTGTGAACCCGGATCGCCTCTATGCTTCGCAGACCAGCGAATGGTTCGGGCAAGTTTTACAACGCTCCAACGATGGTGGAAAGACGTGGGAATCGGTAAGTAATAAGTTCAGCTACGAAGGAACTCCAGGAACACATCAGTGGTATGACGGGACACCCCATCCCTGGGAGTTTAAACGTGTCTGGCATCTTGAACCATCGCTAACCGACTCCGAGGTCGTTTACGCAGGTGTCGAGGATGCCGCTCTTTTCCGCTCCGACGATGGCGGCCATAACTGGCAGGAGCTATCCGGTTTGCGTGGTCATGACACAGGGTCGAAGTGGCAGCCCGGTGCGGGGGGAATGTGCTTACACACCGTTATTCTCGATCCCAGTGATCCCGGCAGAATCTATATTGCCATTTCTGCTGCGGGCGCCTTCCGAACCGACGATGGAGGAAAAACATGGAAGCCGATAAATCGTGGGCTGAACTCGAAGTACATTCCGGATCCCGAGGCGGAAGTCGGCCATTGTGTTCATCACGTTGCCATGCATCGCTCCCGTCCGAATGTCTTGTTCATGCAGAAGCATTGGGACGTTATGCGTAGCGACAATGCAGGGGAATCGTGGCAGGAAGTAAGTGGAAACCTTCCGACAGACTTCGGCTTTGTCATCGATGTTCATGCACATGAGCCGGACACTATCTATGTAGTGCCAATCAAAAGCGACTCCGAGCATTATCCGATGGATGGGAAGCTTTGTGTCTATCGTAGTAAGACCGGAGGGAATGAGTGGGAACCACTCACGACGGGGCTGCCACAAAAAGATTGCTATGTGAACGTCCTTCGCGATGCAATGGCTGTCGATAGCCTCGACTCCTGCGGTGTGTATTTCGGAACCACAGGCGGTCAGGTATATGCATCGGCAAATGCGGGAGAGACCTGGGCGCCGATTGTGCGGGACCTTCCGGCTGTTCTTTCCGTTGAGGTCCAGACGTTGCCATGATCCGAGTCGAGCTTCCGTATCATCTGCGGAACCTTGCGGGTGTTGGCAGTGAGGTTGAACTGGATATCGAGGGCTTGGCCACGCAACGGTCAGTCCTCGATGCCCTGGAAGCCCGTTATCCAATGCTATGCGGGACGATTCGCGATCGGGATAGCAAGCAACGCCGGGCGTTTCTACGATTCTTTGCCTGCGGGGAAGATCTATCCCACGACTCGCCAGATACGCCATTGCCCGAGGCCGTCATGAAGGGGCATGAGCCCTTCATTATTCTTGGAGCTATCGCTGGAGGATAAGCAAACGATTGTCTAGATGAATACTACAAGCTAAGGGCATTCATTTGCCCCTTTCCAAACCTGCCCTTCTTTTGAGAGTATTGCTTGCCGTATCGACGTCTCATTTGACTTCGTTGAAATAAGCTCAGGGGGCAGGATCTCGATGCTGACCGGAAACCGCAGCTTTGCGTTCGTCATAAGCTTGCTCATATTTGGAGGCTTCCTTGGGGGAGGCCTCTCCTTTGCACAATTCCCTGTTGCCGACCCGGCAGCGGTGGATCGACGAGTCGATGAACTCATCGCCAAAATGACCTTGGAGGAAAAGATCGATCTCCTCAGCGGCGATACTCCTTTCCGGACACACTCTATTCCGCGCCTGAACATTCCTTTCTTTCAAATGACAGATGGTCCGGTGGGCGCCCATATCCCTGCGCCGACTGTTGCCTATGCGGCGGGCATTGGGCTCGCTGCTTCATGGAATACAGATCTCGCGTTGAGGATTGGTGAAGAACTGGGACGTGATTCGCGCTCGCGCGGAGCTGCATTTCTACTTGGTCCCGGTGTCAATATCTATCGCGCTCCAATGAACGGTAGAAATTTCGAGTATTTCGGAGAAGATCCGTACTTAGGTAGCCGCATTGCTGTTGGATATATTCGCGGAGTCCAGAAAGAAGGCGTTTCTGCAACGGTCAAGCATTATCTCGGAAACAACTCCGAGTATCTGCGTCACGATACCGATTCGGTAATTGACGAAAGGGCATTACGAGAAATCTATATGCCGATCTTCGAAGCTTCCGTTAAGGATGCTCATGTAGGAGCAATCATGGATTCCTACAATCTAACTAACGGCGAACATATGACACAGAACCGCCGCCTGAATGTGGAAGTAGCCAAGGAGCAATGGCACTTCCCGGGAATAGTTATGTCGGACTGGGTCGCCACTTATGACACAGCGGCTGCGGCAAACGGCGGACTCGATCTTGAGATGCCCTATGGTGTCTATTTCAGCAGGGAAAAGCTGCTTCCTCTTGTGCAGAGCGGAGCGATCAGTCAATCTACCATCGACGAGAAGGTGCGGCGTATTTTGCGAGTGGCCGCAGCTTTTGGATGGCTTGATCATCCGGTAAAAGATCTGTCGATTCCTCGCTACAACCTAAAGGGGCGGGCAGCTTCGTTACAAGGTGCTCTTGAGGGAACGGTGCTGTTGCAGAACACCGGCGGAGTTCTACCTCTTGAACGTTCCGCACTTCATACAATCGCAGTAATCGGTCCTACGGCAGCGCAGACGATTACGACAGGTGGCGGTAGCGGAGAGGTCGTCAGTTTTGCAAACACCAACTTGCTAACCGGCATCAGCAATGCGCTGGGTGAAAACGCCAATGTCCTTTATGCACGTGGACTCTACACCATCGAACAGCTGGCACGGCTGACAAAGTTCACGACTGACGAAGCTGGTACGCAACCGGGCGTGACACACGAGACGTTTTCAAAATCGAATCTCGAAGGAGATGTGCAATCGACCATTGTCGAGCAGACGATGGTCAGTCCTGGAGGTACACGCCGTTTGCCAGAGGAGCAGGAAATTAACGCCCTCATGATGCACAGGACACAGAATCCTTATCGGACGCCTCCTAATTCAAGCCGGTGGACCGGTTACTATACCCCGGCAGAGGAGGGGGATTTCGCCATTTTTGTTCGCACCGATGCGAGATTCCGTCTTCACGTCGATGATCAGGTTGTCTTCGATAATACTGTCATTCCGAAATACATCCTGAGTCAGACGACAATGCACCTGGGGAAGTCGGCCCACAAGGTTGTGCTGGAAATGGTTTCACAGCAGTTGGGTAGTGTCTCCGGTGTGCGTGTCGGTATTGCTCCGCTCAAAGATATTGTCGATCCAGATGCCTTGGCGATTGCGTCGAAAGCTGACGCTGTGGTCCTGGCTGTAGGTTTCGACAACCTATCGGAATCGGAAGGCGGAGACCGCTCGTTTGAGCTTCCTGTCGGTCAGGTTCAGCTTATCGAGAAGGTTGCCTCTTTGGGAAAGAAGACCGTTGTGGCTATCACTGCGGGCGGCAGCGTGGACGTTATGCCGTGGAAAGATAAGGTTCAGGGTATCTTTGCAACCTGGTATCCCGGGGAATTAGGAGGTGCAGCATTCGCCAAGTTGCTTTTCGGCGAAGCCAATCCTTCGGGGCACCTTCCTATCAGCTGGGAGAAGACTCTGTCGGATAACCCTAGTTTGGCAAGCTACTATCCAGATCCAGGGACAAATAAGATCCATTACCGGGAGGGTATCTTTGTCGGTTATCGGGGGTATGAGCACAGCCGCAAAGATCCGCTTTATCCCTTTGGCTTCGGACTCTCTTATACCAGCTTTAGCTTTTCCAACCTCAAAGCAACGCCGTCAGGAAACGGAAAATATACGGTTACTTTTGACGTGACCAATACAGGAGATCGTTCTGGCGCTACTGTTGCCCAGCTGTATGTAGGACAGGAGAATCCACATATAGGACGTCCGGTGAAGGAGCTCAAAGGCTTTGAAAAGGTCTTTCTGGCGTCAAAGGAGACAAAGCATATCACCCTAGAACTCGTGCCGCGCAGCTTTGCCTATTTCGATGTGAAGAGTGGAGTCTGGCATGTAGACGCGGGTGCTTATCAGCTTATGCTGGGCGATTCTTCTTCCCACATAGATCAGAAAGCAACTGTGCGCATAGATAAGGAACTCAGCGTTTCTGTGAGCGAGTAGTCCGAAAGCCGGTGCAGGGAATTTGCTTCGGAGCCTCTGGCTTAGCCCTATTGGATGGTCAACAGCAGTGCAGGGTTTGCTCAACAAACAGCAACGGGAGTGGGAGACTGTAACAGTAAGTTCCCTGCTTCCTTCTTTCTCTATCTCCAGGTATAGTTTGTTGGGCCAGAGGTAGTCGTTTCCGTCGTGTGCTGGCAACGGTGAGAGTACTTGGTGGCTGGGCATGAGTTTGTGTCCTATGGCAGCCATTTTTTACCAAACGGCTTCTTCCTATCTCAGGAGATTTTGTGATGGTGCATATTTCAGTAGCGAATCGCGGACAATCCGAATATCAGGTGGTTGTCGAAGAGGGCGCAGGAAAAACCACTCACAACGTTACAGTAATGCCAGACCAAATGAAGCGTTACGCTCCCCAAGGGGTCTCTGCCGAGAAACTGGTAGAAGCCTCATTTGAGTTTCTACTGGAGCATGAGTCGAAAGAGTCAATTCTCCCTCATTTCGAACTCTCCGTTATCGAACATTATTTCCCGGAATACCCGCGAAAGATTCGTGCCAAGTTGTCGCGAATTACGGGCTGATCGGAATTCCATATCCCTCATCAATGAAAGCTTGCTTTAGCTCTGGGCTGTTTGCTTACGGTTGCTCTCTGGAGTTTTACGCCGCAGAGAAGATTGAGCCTGATGCAGTTGGTGCTAGAAGATTCTGCTCCCCTATCTTTGAATTGTTTTCTCAATTAAGTTCCTGGGCCTGTCGATTTCAACATTTCTGGTTCGATACAGAATCGAGACCTGAGTACTAGAGCTCGTCTTCTGTAAGAGGTTTCCGAAGTCACGGAAGCAAGACCGAGAATCAGCTTGTTTGCTTTCTGTTGCGGCTGTACCGCGATAGAAGGACGGTTCTAAATGAAGTTCTAACTTCCAAAACAGAGAAAAGGAGAAAAGCCAATGTCGGTTACTACTCAAGAAATCAGCATCTCAAAAGGGGCTTTGTGGACCGGGCGCATCTTGAGTGCCATTCCCATACTGATGATGCTCTTTGCCGCCAGCACGAAGCTGTTAAGGACTGCCGAAGTGGTTCAGGGATTTGCTAAGTCTGGCTATCCCACCAGCCAGATTTTGACTGTCGGACTTCTGGAGCTTATTTCCACTCTCTTTTATCTCTTTCCGCGGACATCGGTGCTAGGTGCAATCTTGATGACCGGCGTCCTGGGTGGCGCCGTTGATGAAAACGTCAGGCTGACCAGCGGGGTTGTTGTTCTTCCTATCGTTCTCGGAATCTTTGTCTGGGGAGGCCTCTTTTTCCGCGATAGCCGGATTCGTGAGCTGATTCCCTTTCGTCAATAAGTGAAAACTCTACAGCGAATAAACGCTCCGGTATGGCGGAAGGGAGAGATGTACAGCAGAGGATTCTCGAAAGATCGTCTCGATCGTATGCCTCGTCTCCTTGCGGGGCACGTCGAGCGTGGCGATATCCCTAGAATGGTGGCACGGGTTAGCCGCAATGGTGAAACTCACGTGGAAGTTCTTGGGACGCTGTTGGCTGGTGGAGGAGAGCCGGTCAAGCGAGATACGATCTTTCGCATTGCATACATTGATCCTGCAGAAGGTATGTTGAGACTCCTCTTTTACGCAACGGCTAATGGATTCTCCGGAACCTCCCCAGGTATTTGTCGGTTTCTGGACGTTAGCGTATCAAGCGATGGCGTAAGACATGTGTTAGATAGAGTGATTTTGTATCTGTATGTTTCTGAAATGCTTACCTTGGTTCTTGAGGCACGTCTGGCATCAACTCCTCCTCCTCGGCTGCCAAACTTAAAGATGCTTCAGCCTTTCCTCTAAAGGGAAAGCTAAGTCCTGTCTTTACACAATTTTCGAAAAATGTATCCCGGATCACAGATTGCTCTATAGTGCTCAAGTTAGCTTGCGGGAGAAAGTGCGAGCCAGCGTTGTTCTCTGCTGAAAGCAAGGGTGGCATAGAGATGCTGGTACTGCGGCAAAGCGAGCCCCCGGCCAACTTCCCCGACGTGGAGCCTCGCGTGTGAGGACTTAGCATGTTGTGTTTCCGTAAGCTGGCTGCTTGTAACCGGCTCTTCTTATTGGTTTTAGCTTTTGGTTTTCTGACCTTTGCAACTATCTCTTCCGCAGAGAAAAAGCCTCGCAATGAAGATTGCCTTGCCTGTCACAACGATGCTTCTTTAACCAAAGATGTTGATGGCAAACAGGTAAGCCTCCAGGTCGATCCCAATCATTTCAAGAATTCCGTTCATGGCAGCATGCTTACCTGTGTGGATTGCCACAAGGGAGTAAAAGCGGAACCTCACGAGACTACTCCTGCAAAAGTAAGTTGTAAGGACTGCCATGCTGATGAGCAAGCGGCCTATGATCGTAGCTTTCACGCAAAAAGTCCTCATCCGGGAAAAGGGAGTGCGGCAACCTGCCAGGACTGCCACGGGAACATTCATGAAATGGTGCCCACCTCCGATCCGAAGTCGCGGGTGAGTCATGCTAATATTCCTGCGACTTGCGGCCAATGCCATGGCCAGAAGTTTGTGATGGAGTCTCGTGGACAAAGTGCACAGCCTTTCATGTCCTACCAAGAGAGTGTGCATGGCAAAGCCTTGGCGGCAGGAAAAGATGGCGCTGCCGTTTGTACCGATTGCCATGGTTCACATGAGATTCTTCCCGCCAACAATCCCCAGTCTCCTATCTTTAAGTTCAATGTTCCCCAGACTTGCGGGAAATGCCATCAGAATGTCTCAAAGGATTTTGTTCAAAGTATTCATGGACAGGCCTTAGCAAGAGGCAATGACCAGGCGCCGGTATGTACGGATTGCCACGGGATTCATTCCATTAAGGCGCATGTCGATCCTACTTCTCCTGTTTCTGCATTAAACCTTGCCAAGGCTACCTGTGCGCGCTGCCACGAAGGAGTGCGACTGTCACAGGAGTTCGGAACCCAGAAGCACTCTGTGGCCACTTATATGGATAGCTATCATGGCCTCGCGGCACGAGGCGGATCGCAGGTTGTGGCGAACTGCGCAAGCTGTCACGGAGTGCATAACATTCTGCCTTCGAGTGATCCGCGGTCGACGATTAGCAAGGAGAACTTGGCCAAGACCTGCGGCGCCTGCCATCCTGGCGTGAATGAAAGGTTTGCGCAAAATCGGGTTCACGTCGATTCCCGCAGTTCTGCCGATGTTGGCAGCATTGCCGTGCGTTGGATTCGCCGATTCTATCTGTTCCTGATCTTTGCTGTGATTGGGGCAATGCTCCTGCACAACATAATTATCTGGCGGGCAAAGGCAATTGCCCGGCGTAAAGCAGAAGGGGCATTCGTAGTGCGGATGTCTCCGAACCAGCGCTGGCAGCATCTGCTTCTGCTGATCAGCTTCTTTGTTCTGGTAATCACAGGATTTGCTCTGAAGTATCCGGATTCCTGGTTCGCAAATGCCTTGGGGATGAGTGAGCGTTTGCGCAGCATCACTCATCGTATTGCTGGCGTGGTGATGATTGGTGCCGGAATCTATCACCTCTTTTACTTGGCCCTAAGTCCAAGTGGGAGAAAGCTGATTCGTGACTTCTTCCCGAAATTGAAAGATGCCTTCGACGTAATTGGAACCATGCGGTATTATCTTGGGCTGAGCCGCAAGAAGCCCGAATTTAGTCGCTTCAGCTATGCAGAGAAAGCTGAATATTGGGCGCTGGTGTGGGGCATTATCATCATGGCCGCCACCGGAATCATGTTGTGGTTCAAGGTGCTGGTTGGCGATTTGCTTGCACGCTGGTGGATTGACGTTGCGACGGCTATCCATTTTTATGAAGCGGTTCTGGCAACATTAGCGATTATTGTGTGGCACTTCTATCAGGTGTTCTTTGATCCTGATGCTTATCCCATGAATTGGACCTGGTGGGATGGCAAGATGTCTCGGAAGCACTATCAGGAAGAGCACGCGCTGGATACCGAGGCTCTCGCGGCAGAGGTAAACGAGACGGCAGAGAAGAACGATGACGGAGAGTCGCAAAAAAGTTAGGCAGTATGTGGTGAAGGGAGAATAGGGATGAACAAAAGGCTTGCTGTCGTAGCATTACTCGCGGTCTTCTCCACTGCGGCATTTGCCCAGGACGGGGCCGCTCTATACAAATCGAAGTGTGCGGTCTGTCATGGCGCGGCTGGAGAAGGTAAGGGAAAGGTGGGACCTAAAGTCGCAGGTACAACCAAGACTCCCGAACAGATAGTAGCTCTGCTAACTAAAGGTGGGGCAGAGAAAGGGCATCATGTAAAGCCCGTAGCAGGATTGCAGCCCGATCAGGCAAAGGCCATTGCTACCTATGTGAAAGGGCTCAAGTAAGTTCGCTTCCGAGGCGAGGAAAAGCAATAGCTTCGGGGAGATATCATCCCGAAGCTATTGCGAAACACATTTCCAAATTCAGCGACGCCTGATGAAAGTTCCACCATGCAGCTCAACCATTGCCTGGCGTAGCTGCGCCTCAGTATTCATCACAATCGGTCCATACCAGGCGACCGGTTCCTCAATCGGCTTTCCGGAGACGAGCAGGAAGCGGATACCTTCTTCTCCCGCCTGAACTACAATCTCATCACCGCGATCGAAGAGAACGAGCGAGTGGTTGCGGGCATCGTATACAGGTGCAGCTTCTGGCCTCTCGGTATGCTCGGTCAGGACCGGCTGCGGATCAGACGAGTCCCGGAATGTTCCCGACCCTGCAAAGACGTAAGCAAAAGCATTCCGTGTGGTCTCGACCTTCAGCCTCTTCTTGCGACCCGGAGGTACAGAAATGTCGATGTAATTCGGGTCTGCCGCTACTCCCTCTACCGGGCCTGTCTTGCCCCAGAACTCTCCGCAGATAATGCGTGCTCGAGTCCCGTCATCCTCGGTTACCTCGGGGATAGCACTTGCAGGAATGTCCTGGTATCTCGGATTGGTCATTTTCAGCGCAGAGGGCAAGTTCGCCCATAGCTGAAAGCCATGCATCCGGCCCTGCTCATCTCCTGAGGGCATTTCCTGATGCATGATGCCGCTACCTGCCGTCATCCATTGCACGTCGCCGGCCGTCATCTTTCCATGATTGCCCAGGCTATCGCCATGCTCTACCGCTCCGGCCAGTACGTACGTGATCGTCTCAATGCCGCGATGCGGATGCCATGGGAACCCCGCAAGGTAGTCCTCTGGATTCTCGTTCCTAAAATCGTCCAGCAGCAGGAAGGGATCGAACTCCTTTGTTTTGCCGAAGCCGAAGGCCCGCTGAAGCTTTACGCCAGCCCCCTCTACTGTGGGCTTGGTTTGAATGATCTCTCTAACTGGACGGAGTGACATGTTCTTTTACCTCTTCTGCGTATGGGAAAACGCTGACTTTGGATGTGGCTGTCTCTCGAAAGATTCAGGCCTTCACAAACTGCACATCCAATGTGATAGTTACCTCTTCACCTACAAGAATTCCGCCTGTCTCAAGTGCCGCGTTCCATGTAAGACCGAAATCTTTCCGGTTGATCTTGGTGGTTGCCGATAAGCCGATGCGGGTATTGCCCCAGGGATCTTTTGCTGCTGCGCTTGGTCCTTCCGCACGGAAAACTACCTTGCGGGTTACACCGTGAATGGCTAGATCGCCTTCAATGGAGAGCTCTCCATCGTCTGTACGGGTAATGCTCCCCGATTGGAAGGATAGCTTGGGATAGGTTTCGGCGTCGAAGAAGTCGGCACTCTTCAAATGCGCATCGCGCTGTTCGTCGCGAGTATCGATGGACGAAGCGTCAATTGAGGCCTCAATGCGCGAATTGGCAATGTCGTTTTCATCGAGGGATAGTACTCCGGATACTGCGGTGAACTGTCCTTTTACGTTCGAGATCATCATGTGCTTGACTTTGAACTCGGCAACGGAATGAACGGGATCGATGTTCCAGGTGGTTGTGGCGGTTTGTGTCGCGGTGGCTGTTGTCATGGCCCTTTTTCTCCTCTTGGCTATATGATTCGTTTGAACGATATTCGTTGCAACAAATAATTTTTGAAACATAGCGATCTACCCGGTCCGCAACGTTAGAGGTTTTGCGGATCGGGTAGATCGCTGAAAATTAAATGGTTAGATTTCTCTAAAGAGAGAAAAGGTCGACACTGCCTTTGGCGAGGTTGATTTCTATATTGCTTTTACCCGTGCCCGAAAGAGATCTAGACACTACGAAGTGACGTTTCTTTCCGCCTTGGCGATGGTCGTGTAGGGCACCAAAGGCGATGCTTACCTTCAGTTGATGGTAGGAATCGGTGTTTCCATGAAACTTCACATCTCCGGAAGCCAGATTGATGGTGCGATTGCTCTCCGCTTTGTCCGCTTCAAGCGAAACGCTGCCGTGAGCCAAATTCACCTCCAGATTGGGAGTGGAGGCTGGAAGGACAACAACAACCTTGGCCTGCAACTCCTTGGGGAGATGGAGCCTCAAGGTAGTATGTGTTGGATCTACATCCGGAGTCTGAACGTAGTCGACAAGATTCTTTTGAGGAGAATCCTTACCTGCGTCGATGGAGATTTTTAGCTGGCTGTCCGTTCCGCTTCTAATGGTCAGATCCGCTACACAGATATCCAGAGTGACCGATGTACTATTCCCAAACTGCCGGTTCAATTCCAGGTGGTCTGCCGTTGCATGATCATTTTCCGTGAGTGCAATATGCGTTGCGGGAAGGCTTCCGTCGCATTTCATATCGTGGCTTTCGGCTAGCGACGTTCGTGCAAATAACATGCAGCCGAGAAGGATTGATCCTAAAACAACTCTTTGTCTAGCACGAGGGCGTGTCATAACCAGCAATACGAGATCTCCACCTGGAAAGTTCCACTCTTTCCCTTCCGTTCCAGTCTACGTCGCACATCCCTCCCGGTGGCCAAATGGTTTATGGCTCAAATAGATCCATAGCAAGAAAGTAACTATGTGAATTGCATTATGTAGAATTGCAAATGGAAGGCTATCGTGCCTTTGGTTTGATGGGGTGGAAAGAAAGCTGTACCCGAAGGGTATTAGAAGGTTTACATAATTGTGAAAATACTCTAAAAGTAGTGGTACTTCGAGCGCAAGGAACGGTATAAGCGATTTACATCATCGCAAGTCCGGTTCTGCCTTGTTATGTGGTGGCAGTTACAATCAGCACTCCAGTAGAGGGATGAGATGATCGCTAGAAGAATGTTGGCCAGTGTGGCGCTTGTGTGTGGCTTGTTGTTTGCCAGTCTTGCAACGGAGGCGCAGCAGTCAAAGCCTGTGTCTAAGGGAAATCCGACCGATATCGATGTGGCCGTCACGTATACGGCAGAACGGGCCAAAATAGTCTCTGTGGATTGCGGCTGCTTCTGGCTGCATGGGGGGAGTGCGAACGCCGCATTTACTTTCTTTCATGGACTCGGAGTAGCAGCGAATCTGACCGGGAATCATGCTTCCGACATCCAGTCGGGAGTGGATCTTGACAAGGTGATGTTCACAATGGGTCCTCGATATACCTACAGCCCTGAGAAGTGGAAGAACCGCTATCTCGGAAGTCATGGCGTCGCAATCTTTGGTGAAGGCCTGATCGGCGGTGTCCATGCGTTCAATAGTATTTTCCCTTCGTCAAAAGGTGCCCAGGGCGCTGCGAGTTCTTTTGCTGTGCAGGCAGGAGGCGGAATCGATCTGCGCGTCTCCAAGACGATTGGCGTTCGTGCCGTTGAGGTCGATTACGTGCGCTCGACCTTACCGAATAATGCAGATAATGTTCAGCACGATCTGAAGCTTGCCGCCGGTGTCTCCTTCCACTTCCGTCGCTAGTCGCAGTTCTCGTAAATACAGGCAGCCTTCCTATGGGAACGCTGCCTGTGTTTCGAGTTTTTATATTGCAAGCAGCAAACGAAGAAGAAATCGACGCAGGAAGGTGGCGGTCAGAAACCGCCACCACAGCCGGTTCGGAGACCGGCGCTACATGAGAGCTGCTTACCCTTCTCCGGCTCGTCTCACGCCCGCTTCCTGGGCGGCTTTCAGTAGATGCTGACTTCTGTAATTTCCTTTACGACGAGGAAACGTAACAAAGTAAAGTCAAGTTGCCCTTTTCAAGTGGGGCAATCGTCGGCGGTTTCGATTTCTAACTTCGCTGAAGTTGGGATGTACTGCACTATAGAGGTAGCCTTCATCAGCCTTTGTTCGTTGCCGTTCGTGTCACCACAGCGCATTCTATTAAGCTACGGCAGACGTACAGTATAGTAGCGCCGGTCTCCGAACCGGCTGTGGTGGCAGTTTCTGACCGCCACCCCTTCGTAGGTATTCCTCTTTGCGCCAATAACAAATGTAGGAACTAGTAAATACAGGCAGCCTTCCTATGGGAACGCTGCCTGTGTTGTTTAGTTAATGGGAGCCGTTTCACGTACTGAGCAGTATTGCATGATCGTGGAAGCCGACTTGATCTGAATTGGAGCTCCTTTAGGGACGACAAATTCACTTTCTCCGAACTGGACAAATCGTGTGGAGTGGTCGTCATCGAGTTGAGCCCAATCGAAGGTATATCCCAGCGATGTCCATGGGTATGGATATGGTAATTGGGTGCCATAAGAAGAGTAATACTGCGAAAAGAACCAGCCTTTATATTGATCCCCTGCCTCCGAAGGTGGAGGTCCCAGTGCGCAGCTTGTTGTTGTAACTGAAGGCACAACGCAAGGACGAAAGAGATGTGTCGGAACTGAGGGATCGGTAACCGTAAACTCTACGAAAACTGTTTTGCCATTCAGAGGTGGAAGCCCTAGCCGCTCTTCCAAACGCTCGGTAAGTTGCCTGACAGAGGCGACATGCTTATTCGCAAACTCCTGGCAGAAGTCCTTCAGCTTAGGGACAGCCGTCACCCACACATCGTATGGAGCGGCGGAAATCCAGGTATTTGTGCCCTTGTGGAAGGCCGAAAGCTGCGATTCTCTGATCCAGGTAACGACTGTTGCCGGTTTGGAAGAATCGATCGCCACCAGAGAGGAAGAGATGTCGGTTGGTGTTGGCATCCGTGTTTGATTGACTGAGCGCAGATATCTGTCATAGCTGGATCTCAGATGATTCGCCTCAGGGAATGAAGGAATACAAGCAGTTGAGTCCGTGGGCGGGTGATAGGGGTCTCGGATGAATTTGAATCCTGAGTCGGACGCATGAGCATTTGTCGCGAGCAAAATACTCCATTGATAACTTGAATCTCCGAAGTAAGCGCTGGATAAGTCTTTGAGGGAGTTCGATCCAATCATAGGCTTAGCTTCACAGGCGGGTACGTATGAGGCTGTTTGTTGTGCTATGAGTGAGGCGGAAAACACCAGGCAGAACACCATAAGAATTGCAGCCGGTTGCATGTGGTATTTCGGAGAGTCCTTCCTGTCGCGAGTGTTCATGATCGTTTCACCCTTATACGAGACTCATGGAGACTTTCTATAACCTCTTGCTTGTGAGCCGAATGTCGGAGAGCGGCTGTTTCTTAGGTTGTCAGCTGCCCTCAGCGAACAGGGTGCATTCATATCATTTTCTTGGGAAGTTAGTAAAGTTATTTGCGGCGGTTAGTTTTGACGATTCCTGTCTTACATTGGGAGACCGATTGCGGCCAATTGGGCAAGATGGAATTTAGATACTGAAATAACAGCACGTTATGAGTAAAATTCAATTCGAATAAAACCATTGGAGGCTGTTTTGAAGCAATATAAGGTGCTGACTCAGAAGGATAGATTTTTCGCGGGTAAATTCGACCCGGAGAAGCTGGAGAATGCAATCAATGCTTATGCTGCTGAAGGCTGGCGAGTGATTACTTCTGCTACAGCCAGTATCCCTTCCTTCACCGGAACACGCGAAGAACTGATCATCATCATGGAGCGAGATGCTTAAATGATTGAGCGGTACGGAGTCAAAGGAACCGAAGTAGATGGGGTTTTCTTTACCGAGTCGGCCATTTCCGGAGGCTCGGTAATCCGGCATATCCATGCGGAAATATCCCGTCAGAATGCCAATCTTCTCGATGTGAAACGCAAGTTGGCCGCAGAAGCTTCCAGCATGGGCGCTTCAGTAGTAATGAACTTTCGCTATGGTCAGAAGCCGCATAAATGGTGGCAGCTCGTCTTTACCTTCAAATGGGATACAGAGTCCTGGCACGGCGAAGGAGATGTCGCAAGGATTTGAAGTAGTGTGGGCTCTATTATCGAGGAACTATTAGCAGCTCTTTGTATGTCATAAAAACGCACAAAGTTTCGGTATCAACTACTATGAACCAAACACCTCAGGAGGCCGACGAAACAGACGTGATGCCTGCACCCGATCACAGTCACGCACCGCATGGCCACGGCACCGGTCATCGCTGGCTTGACGGCATTGTCGCTGTCAGCGCTGTCTTTATTTCTGTAGTTTCACTTGTCGTCTCCATCGAGCACGGCCGCACTATGGAGAAGATGGTCGACCAGAATGAAAAAATGGTCGAGGCCAGCACCCTGCCAATACTCAAATCCTTCGGTAATCAGGTCACACCCGAAGGCAAGCTCCTCGAAAAGATTATCCTTGCCAACCAAGGCATCGGTCCCGCCATCATCGACCGCTTTGAGGTGCGTTATAAAGGTGTTTCTTACGCGACGGTTGGAGGTCTGTTGCGAGCCTGTTGTTCCAAGGCCCTGCCTGCTGATAAGGATGTTCTACCCTCTGGCGTCATCTATTCCAACGTCTCTGGCAATATTCTGTCCCCGCATGACCAAACATCTGTTATCCAGATCGATCCGGCGATGGCCGGTAAAGATTTGGCCGCGACCTTCGACAAGGCCCGGGATGACATGGAATTTCGCGCTTGTTACTGCTCGGTGTTAGGTAAGTGTTGGGAAACGAATTTCAACAGCAAACGTCCCCAGCCCATTAGCGCCTGCAAGGTGAATTCCGGCGACAAACTCTGGTGAGTTGTGACCACTACGAGTTCATCCGAGTGAGCAAGCTATGAGGGAAGGACTTAAGTTTCCAGATGAAGCCTGATGTTTGGTTTTCTTCGGCTCTAACCCCAGACATTTCCTCAATACAGTCAACTTCCTGATTCTGATATCTGTTTGCACGGAGGTATATATGGTGTGGGCCGCATGCTTGACCTCGTGTAGCATTGGCTTGTCGCTTAAGGAATCACTGGAGATGTGCAGTTTCGTAAGCAGGAGGTAATTGTGACAAAGCTGGAATCCGAAGATGAGCAGGATAGGCGAATCGAAGAATTGAAACGTCGTGCGGAGGAGCTATGTGGCGGTCAGATGGCAGTGGGGAATTTGGATGACGGCACAGCTGAGATTCCGGCTGAAGTAGAGGAAGCATTCTGGCAGCATGTGGTGGACTACGAGGAAGCTCCGTTGACGACGAACTTCCAACAGCTGGAGAATGCGGGCGTGTCACTCCCTCCACCGGATTCGCTTAACGACCAGGAGTTAACGGAAAAGCTTTGGGAGGTGATACACAAGCTCGCATTGCTTCGAGTATTTATCGAACAGACAGATCATCTCAGCGACCGCGAGCTCTATGCACATCTCTGGATCTCCTCCCTCCGTGAGCAAACCCCAGCATTTCCGCTGGATGAAAATTCAGCGTGGCACATACAAATGCTCGGTAGTGGCAGCGAGGAAGATATCCGGCTCGATCTCAAATATTACGCAGCTGAAGCTGATCGGCAGCAGTGGCTGAAGGATTTTCCCGATGATGCCATTCCAGCGCACGAAGACCCACCTTATGATCGTGACCGTCTGTTACCTAAGCCGGATTATTCTTCGCCCGATGATCGGAAGCCCAACTAAGACAGAGAATCCAGATAACCGTTAGGCAATCTTCTCAAGATGCGCAAAGGTACGTTCATCCTCACGATTTCTTTGGTACTGGTTGCTTGGGGAGTCGCCTTGGAGCCTTGTCAGTGGCTGTTTCGCATGTGGGCAGAGGCCTTGCTCTCGGATATCAAATCTCTTCAGATACATCACCGTTCCTGGTCCGATGCACAGAGGCTTATGTCACGGTGGGGAAGATGGGGAGGATGGTACGGGAGCTGTACCGTATCTGGGGCCTGCCTTGAAATGACACGATGTTCCGATATGGAGTCTAGTTCAGAGACAAGCCGATATCAGGAATCTCTGTGCCAAAGGAAGGGAACGGCATTCACCTGCGACGAAGTAGGAAAGGTCATCAAATGAGTGTTTTTGAGTCCAGGGCGGCGAAGCGAAGCCGGGGAAAGATGTACGTCACGGGTCAGTTTTGGCATTAGAAGGGGCTGAAAATCGCTTTTAGCAGAATCCTCCACCACTCGCCAGGATGTGCACTGCAATAAATGACGGCATAAATTACACCAGCGACTCCGAGTAGCGTTTTCAAAGAGGAGAACCGGTCTTTGGGTTCTGGACTTGCAACCATGCGAATAATGCTCTCACGCTTCGTGCGGCCTCACAAGCTGCTTCCGAACGGCATGGGGGCTCATTCACTGACTGTCCCCAAGGCTTTATTTGATCAAATGCCCGTCCGACCTGATAACGGCGGCAACACATCCTTCGCTAGTCGTTGCATAGTTCTCACAGTGAGTCGTGGTTAGGCTCTCTGGAGGCCAGCGGAATAACTTGCGCCATCTGCTCCATCTCCAGACAATGGCATGATGGTCAGGAAAGATGATCAACTGGTTTCCGTTGTAGTTGAGGAGCGCAACCTCCTTCCTGTGCACCGATACATCCTTTGCAAGGTCATCTCTACCAAGTTCGTGCATGTCCTTGGTAAAGATTCGTAAGGCCTTTGCACTCATCGAAACATCACGAACGAATAAAAGCCAAGCTCCAACGTCCTCGAACTTGCGGAGGGATTCCATCAACCAAGGGGTTGAAAGGACAATGTTCTCGTAATAGCGTCCATTGTGAAGGAAGTCGCTTACTCCCTCGGGCTCCCTATCTGTAATCGGGAAAATCGCCGCAACTACTAAACACTTTGGAAAATTTGGGCGTCTCACGTCGGCATTGAGGAAGTACTGTTCTGGACTTTCGCCCCACTTATCGGCGCCGTAATCCAGACTAATGTAATTGGAGACCTCGGATCGCCGCACAATGTATGTCTTCTTCAGCGTATGTAGAGCTTCACCGGCGAGGTCTTCTGCGCCGATATCCAGCCATTGCTCCTTGATTGCATCTCCCAGGATAGGGAGAACTTCCTGATCTAGTTCACTCCCCGTCAGACGGTCTCGATTCACTGTCCCCTCAGGGAGCAGGGCAGCAATTGCTCTTGATAGATTAGCATTGTAAGTCTGGAAGATAATACCGTTGCGATGGCATGTCCATGGAAGCATAAAACTTGGTTGATGGGCTGTCTGCGCGGTCCAGATATTGCCATTGCTAAATACGATCTTGACTCGAACCCAAACAGGATCATCTGTCCACCTTGCTTCTATGATCTGAGGCAATAGCCTGTTGAGTAGTGCTCGATCGGAAAGTGCTTTCTGTGCGAAAGCCTTCTGGTGTTCAGTGGTAGGTTCTCCAAGTCTGCCTATCTGCTTTGCATGTTTTTCTGCAAAACGAGACTGCCACGCAGGAGTGATTCCAAGATTGGCGAGTGTAGCGTGAGCCATGGGAGCAGACTTTAACGCGGCAAGGAGCCTGCTTACTAACTTCGTGTCGATTGGTTCCTGATGGCTGTTCTCCTCAACTTTGGGCTGAGAATCATTTGCTGTGACATCAGAAGCAGATATGGCAGATATCTGCAGGGTATTGTTCTCCGGGGAGAGTTCCTCTGGATACCAAGTACGGAGAAAGGCACCATGATCACGCATTACGACCACCAACTTCTTGGTTGGCTGCTCAGTTCCAGTCCATACTGGGGCAATTTCTATCCGTCGAATCGTGGAAACGGAATGCAAGTTCCGTTGTGCCAATGCAACGGGAACTACCAAAATCAACGTGATCAGGAAAGTCCAGATTCCAATCCTACGAGGCCAGTTGTCTTTCATGAGGTTCAGCATGATTGTAGCGGATTGTGCTGGGTCGCATGGTTATGGATGAACGATGCTTATGTGTGGCCGCGTTAGAAGTCTTAAGATACTGATCAAGGATTTTTCTCAGTCGAGCCCAGTCCAAGATCTACAAAAACTTCCACTAGGCGGGGTGGCCCATTCAAGCCACCTGGGACAAAACAGGGTTAGAGCGGGTCGCCTTGAGCGGTTCCTCGCCCATTACCCATTGAGTGACTCCTCCGATCTCTTCCAAACCCGCTCCCTGTCTACTGTTCTTCTCCCTTCTTATCTCCCTACTGCCGTTTGGGAGATAAGTAGAATATTTCGCCGTGTTTTGGCTTTGGTTTTGCAGCTACCTGAATCTCGACATAAACCTGCAAAGAAACCTTACAGATAAGGGTTGCGCTGTCTAGTTAGTGCCTCACCGAGTTGGATGGGGATTGGTTTCGTGATCCAAACGTTCCTCTCAAAACCGTATCGCCGCTTCGTAGTGCAGCTACGGGATTGAGTAATATTGACACGAACTGCGGCCAGAAATCGCTGGGACACTCCCTTCGCCAAATGGCGCTTTGGCAATAGACTTCGTAGGTCAGGACAAGTTGCACGACCAGCGCTATGGTTGCTATTGTGTGCCACCATGCTGGCAAATATCCCGAGAGCAGGAGCAGCGGAAGGAATACCAAGAGGTTAACTGCGCCAATAGTGGAAAATATAGTAAGTAAGACTAATTCGGACGTGTATCGGTTGGCGATGTCTTGAATAGTTGTCTCTACAGCAGCAAGATCATCCAACTCGCCTGAGAGATACGATGGGCGGAAATCGAACGGGTTTACAAATACAGGCATTCTACCGAGAAGTGTGTACGAGTCATCGCGAAACGCTTGAATTCGCCATCGGCTGAAACGTCGGACGAGGGCGAACTGGCTTGGCTTAAGCCAATGAATGCAATCGAAAGCGTACAAAGCATAAACTACAAACGTAAATTCGCGTTCAACCGTCAGCATTCGTTTAGTCAGGCTTTATATTTGTAGGGGGAAATTCCTCTTTGGGATCACGGGTGCCGGTAACCGCTGCCTTTGTTTTGTTCCACAATTTCTTGATAGCACCAATGATCGCCACAAATAGTACGACAATTAGCTTCCACAGCTTAGCGAACAAACCAGTTTTTATGGCTGCTGCTGTGGCTCCGCCGGCTATCAAAGCAGTCAACCCATAGCTTGCGACCTTATCACCTTTGACAAAATCGGCATACCGATTCCCCCCGGTGAAGTGAAATCTTGACATTAGGGCTTTGAACTTCGGTTCGGTAGCAGTCATGTCGTTTGGATCCAACACGAGATCGACATTCATAGTTCCCCGCCGACCGAGAATCCGAACTGAATAATTCACTGATGGGCTCGTGCCATTGTCCTCAGAACCGTCTATTGCCCATGTCAGGTTATTCGTTTGGACGTCGTAGTAAGGCTGTGTATGCCATCCAGTTACGTGGAATGCCTTCCACCCGTGCTTCTGACGTTCTGAATTTGCATCTTCGGTGCCTTTCTGTATGTTCTTCAGAATCTTGGCAGCGTCAAGAGATTCCCTTTCGTCGTCCTTTATGTACCCAGTATTGTTGAATTCGAAAAGGACAAACCAACTTTCCTGATTCGATTGTGGTGCAATGATTCCAAGTTCGGCGCCGGAGGAAGGATTATGTGTAAGTTCGAGAAATTTCCGAGCACCGTTGCCGTCGGCAAAAACATAACCCTTCGGGAGTTCGATTTCGGCGATGCTGCCAAGCCTCGCTACCATTGGCCCCTTTGTCCATGAAATTGCGGGGGCGCTAGATCCCTGCGGTTGATCTGCTCGACATAAGCCAGCGACTCCTATCGCCCAAATTGCGACCATACCGAGCCAGAATTTTTGCATAACTCCGCCTCTTGCACTCTACCTTGCAAATGAAATTTAGAAATATGCGACACTATCTCACAATGGCATAGGCGCGTCAATGGGCGTGTCGGGTCTGGAGCAAAACAGGAACGTCAACCTAGCTAAGTAAGGCGGGGGTGGCCCTCAATAAGGTCAACAGCTTTGTCAAGGGTAAAAATGTCCTGTGCGGTGTTGAAGCACCGATATTTGGCCAAGATCGTCGAGGTAAGTGAAAGCTTCTGGTACATTCTCTTGAATCAGTTTCCGGGGGAAGCTACAGCTTCCCACCACCCATCAATACGGACTTGCACTACTCATCATGATTCTGCTTGCGGACATCCAGCCGATGCTGGATGCGAGAGCGCTCAATCAATTCAACGGACTGACTAAGGAACCTTAGTCGACCAGGGCCACCCGCGAGCTGCTCTCGATGTGGACGATCTCTGGATAGGGAGTATTGGTGCGCATCATCCAGTAGAGTCGTGTTGCTAACTTATGCGCCGCAGCCACCTTGGCCACCCCTTTTGCCTTGTGATGACAGCGATGCTGATATTTTTTCCGCAAGCCGGGATCATAACGAACTACCGACTGTGCGGCTTCGACTAATAACATACGCAGGAAACAATTGCCCTGCTTAGTAATCGCGCCTGTATAGCGCTTTTCGTTAGAACTGTTTTCGGAAGGAATGAGTCCCAGATAGCTGGCTACTTTCCTACCATTTGGGAAGCGGCTCACATCGCCGATGGTGAGAACAAAGGCCATCGCTGTAATGGGACCGACTCCAGGTTGAGTCATTAGAAGCTGTGCTTGCTGATCTTGTTTGGCCGCCAACTCTACCGCCTGATCCAGCTTGTCGATCTGGCCATTAAGGGTGCCTAACAAAGTCTCCAAATCCTTTCGACGAACTGATGCCCATCCGTCTAGGGCTAAGGCATCGAACTTTTTTTGCCCTGCTTCGGTCCACAGTCGGCGACTCATCTGCAGGCCACGATTCATCGCCAAGTGGTGTAATCCGTTTTTGACCCGGGTGCGAATCTCAACCAGCTTGTGTCGATGCATCAGCAACTGGCGCAGGTTCCGCATCTCCTTGTCTGGAGTCCATAAGCGTGGAAATCGATTCTCTAGTAGCAACTTCAATAAGTGAGCTGCATCTCGCTTATCGTTCTTTTGCTTACGAACATAGCTGGCTCGAATCCGTGCTGCGTCTCCGATCCACACCTCATGGCCTACCTCCAACAACAGGTCCACGAACCACTGACTGTTGCCTGTCGTCTCGATTCCGATCCGACTGGGCTTAGGCAGTTCGCGATAGAATCGTTCTGCTTCTCCGTTGTTGTGGGTAAGGTGTCTCTGTACGATCTCTCCTGTTTCGGTGTCTATAAATGCGATTTGTTGTGCGCTGGGGTGGAAATCACATCCTACAATATGCATGGAGGCTTCTCCTGATCCAGCAGTTTTCTACTCACTTCGACGTTAGTAGACACTGTAACTCTTGCGGAAGCCTCCGACCTTATAAAATCAATTCAAGCCTTGTTTTGGTCTAGACCGGGTAGCCTTGCCCCGGAAAGAAGCATAACTACAGCTAGCAAGATTCGGACTTTGCCGCTCTTGTGGTATCGGCTACGACAATCATCCCGCTTGTTGTTTGTTAGAGGAAGATGCCTTTGTCTCTTCGCCCGGATCTTCAATGCTGTTTCTCTGTCTCGTTGTAAATCATCGAGAGAATAGTGGAGTAAGACCGCATGTTCCTTCAAGAAGGCATGAACTTCCATGCGGCCTATCGAAATAGAGCAGATCTCGAATCTCGGCTTCCGATAATCGTTTTGTTCAATAGCTTTCCAGAACTAGAGCATTTCCCCTTCAGCTATACACCGTGAAAACAAAGACGAAACCATGCCTGAGCGTTGGCCGGTGAGATTTCGCCAAGGGCTTGAGAGATCGCCTGATCCAGAGCATCGGTGGTTCGAGCCTTGAGTTGACGAAGGATCTGCTTGAGCTTGGCCCAAGCTTTTTCAATGGGATTCAAGTCGGGGGAGTAGGGCGGCAGGTAAAGCAACTCGGCCTGGCGTGCCTCAATGCGCTGACGGACTCCATCGACCTTATGCGAGCTGAGATTATCCATGACCACTACATCGCCGGCTTGCAAGGCTGGGCAGAGGACTTTGTCGAGAAAGGCGAGGAATATTTCCCGATCCGTAGCCGCTTCGATGCTCATGGCAGCAAGGATGCCGCGGGTGCTCATGGCGCCCAGAATGGTGAGGATCTGCCAATTGCCTTCCGGAGTGCTCTCGTGGATTCGTTGCCCACTTGGCGCACGTCCGTACAAACGGGTCATACGTGTGGTCACACCGCTTTCGTCCAGGAAGATCAGCTTTTCTGGCGCGATCGTACCGAGACGTTCGACGAATTCCTTTCGCCGCCGACGATTTTCTTCGCTATCTCGCTCGCTGGCGTGGAGTGACTTTTTTTCAACTTCAATCCCATCTGCTGCAGCGCACGGGCTACTTGGGCGTGGCCGATTGTTACGCCGCAATCGGTGCGCAACTTGTCTTGCAATTGCTCCAGCGTCAAATCCGGCTCTTTCTTCAGCCAAGCACGCAGCTGCTCTCGTGGCCCATCGAATAGCTTGCGTGGGGTGCCGCGCTGCTGCTCTACACGCTCCATCTGACCCGTGCGAAGAAACTGACGTCGCAGCTTCTTTCCATAGTCCACACTGACCATGAAACGCTCGGCCAATTCCTCCAGCGTTCCCTCATCCTGCTCATAAGCGGACAAAAACCTCCGCCGCAGGTCATCGGAATATGCCTTCGCCATCAAATATTTGCTACGCAGAGTATCGCCTAAAATCAGTGTACACCTAAAAGGGAAATGTTCTAGCGCTTCCAGCATTGTGCGCGAGAGATCCTTTCCGCCTGCGGTGAACTGTGCGGCAAGCGTTTCCGGAAAATCGATAGCAATCTGCATAACGAGACTAGGATACCCGGAAGACCATGCGCTGATTCCACTTAATTTCGATTGGTATCTAATTGGTCGGGGAGAGAGGATTTGAACCTCCGACCCCCTGGTCCCGAACCAGGTGCTCTACCAGGCTGAGCCACTCCCCGATCTTGGTGGGAACTCAAACAACCGCAGGTCCTGGTCTTTCCAGCGGTTAACGCTTGAGTTGCTTCACCCAGTGTAACAGAGATTTCCGGAATTCCTGAAGCTGGAGCGGGCTGGATGGCCCGGAATTGCGGAAATCTCAGGACCTACTTCCTCTTCCAGCGAACGCCGTCTTTGCTGTCTTCCAGCAGAATGCCCTTATCGGCCAGTTCTTTGCGGATTGCGTCCGCTTTGGCGAAATTGCGGCTCTTTCGTGCCTGATTCCGCTGTTCGATCATGGCATCAATCTCCGCATCGCTGAGGGAGAGCTGAGCTACCACTTCTTGAGAGGCCTCCGCCAGACGACCTTCGCGCTCTGCCCAATCAATGGCAAAACGGCTGATTTCGGCATCGTGATCTTCCAGGACGGCGAAGACGGAATCGAATTCCTTCAGTACGTCGAGGATTGGAGCCTTATCCTTTTCGCAGAAATTTCCGGCATCGGCCTGAACATTCACGAAGCGCACCATCTCGAAGATGGCTGCACGTGCTTCGGCGGTATTTAGATCGTTTGCCAGAGCAGCGTGGAACTTCGCTTTGGCCGATTGCGCTGCTTCCCAAATCTCGGGAGTGGTCCCGACAGTCTCTTTGGAGGAGCACTCCGGCCACTTTGTCTGCTCGATGCGTTGTTTGAAGGTCCGCAGACGCTCGATAGCCATGGTTTCGGCACCCAGACCATCGAAGGTGAAGTTCAGCTGCTGGCGATACGGTACGGAGATCAGCAAAAGCCGAATAGCCGAGGCCTTATAGCCCTTCAGCAACAGATCGCGCAAGGTATAGAAGTTGCCCTCGGATTTGGACATCTTCTTGCCTTCGACCAGCAGGAAACGAACGTGCATCCATTGGCGTGCAAAATCCTTGTGAGTTGCCGATTCCGACTGTGCGATTTCATTCTCGTGGTGAGGAAACATCAGGTCCTCGCCACCAGCATGAAGATCGAAGCTCTCGCCCAGATACTTCATAGCCATGGCGGAGCACTCGATGTGCCATCCCGGACGCCCAGGGCCTATCTCGGTTTCCCAATGATGCTCGTTGGGATGAGGGGCCTTCCAGAGGGCAAAGTCACGGGCCGAATCCTTGTCGTATTCGTCGACGTCCACTCGGGCACCGTCGTTGATCCCCGTGAAGTCTTTCTTGGAGAGCTTGCCGTACTCAGGAAAACGGGAGATACGGAAGTACCAGGAGCCGTCTTCGGCCTTGTAGGCCAGATCCTGCTCGGCCAGCCGCTTAATGAGAGAGACCATCTCCGGGATATTTTCGGTGGCTTTGGCGATGATCTCGGGCCGCTGCACTCCCAGGGCATCCAGGTCTTCAAAGAAAGCCTGAATGTATTTCGGGGTGTAGTCCTCGATTGGGACTCCGGCTTGGCTGGCGTTGCGGATGATCTTATCGTCCACGTCCGTGATGTTCATGACGTGACGGAGCTTCATGCCCTGCAAAATCAGGAATCGACGCAGTACGTCCACTTGGAGAAACGTGCGAAAGTTCCCGATGTGGCCGTAGTCGTAGACGGTTGGGCCGCAAGCGTACATGCGGAAGGTGGTGCCGTCAGCGGGGGTGACGTCTTCGAGTTGGCCGGAAAGGGTATTAAACAGACGGGTTGTCATGTCGAAACGTACTGTTGCCTATTGATATTGAGACGGTAAATACCAAGGGAGATTCTATCAGTGTGGAGGGAATGACATTGTGGGGCAGCCCCGGAACTCAAAAGTCCCGTTTACCAGTCTTCCGTCAGGACTGTAGCTCTAGCGAGGCTGTCCCAGAGCTAGGGACGGCGATGCAGAGAGTTCCGAGGTGGCGAATTCGCGGGCCAGGAGCTTCGGCCAGGCGGCGGCTCCGATCATGGCGGCATTGTCCGTAGAAAGAGAAAGCGAAGGGAAGGCGATAGGAATTCCCTGGTCGGCGGCTTGTGCCGTAAAGCGGACACGCAGTTCGCGATTCGCAGAAACACCGCCTGAGACCAAAATGGATTGGGCTCCTATCGACTCGGCTGCTTCAAAGGTCTTCTTTATCAGGTCACCTACGACGGCATGCTGAAAAGACGCAATCAGCCCCAGTGTCTCGGCATCGCAGAGGGCCAGAGCGTCGGCTGCTGTAGGCTTGGCAATCTGAGCCAGAGCCCGGCGGCGTTCGTCGATAGAGTCTTTTAGTCCATGGACCTCTACATAGCGCAAAACGGCGGTCTTGATCCCCGAAAAGGAGAAGAGAAAGCGACGATTCTGCTCCGGTCCCGGCTTTCCGCGCAGGTGGGCCTTTTGCTTGATCTGTGCAAACGAGAATGGAACCGCTTGCGGGTCTCCATGGCGCGAAAGAGCATCGATCCAGGGGCCGCCGGGGTATCCCAGGCCAAGCAGCTTTGAAACCTTGTCGAAGGCCTCTCCTGCGGCATCGTCTACGGTGCGCCCGATATTGGAATAGGTCCAGGAGGTTCCATGCTGGCGGGCAATGTAGAGGTGTGTATGACCTCCGGAGACGACCAGAGCCAGCGATGGAAGCGGAAGTGCTTCTCCGTGTGCCTGTTCGCGGGCCTGGCGTTGCTCCAGCAGCACAGCGTGGATGTGCCCTTCGAGGTGATTTACGGCAATGAGTGGTTTGGAGAGCGCCGAGGCCATGGTTTTGGCGTACATGATGCCTACCAGCAAGGCTCCGGCAAGTCCTGGGCCGGAGGTGACGGCAATGGCGTCCAGATCCTGGAGGCTGCAACCTGCCTGGGTCACTGCTTCTCGGACTACGGGAACGATGTTACGCAGATGCTCACGACTGGCGAGCTCCGGCACGACTCCGCCATATGGCGCATGGGTAGGAATCTGCGAAGCTACAACACTGGAGATCGTCTTTTCTCCCCGCTCTACGACCGCGGCGGCCGTTTCATCACAGGAGCTCTCGATGGCCAAAATAAGGCCGGAGCCTTTTCCTGCCAGGGCGTCGGTGGTCTGCGAAGCACTCATCATATAAATCTTATGCTCACCTTTTTCTATAGTAGAGGAGATGACCAAGGTGAAGGAGACACACGCCGCACGGGAAGCTGCTACCGCCATTGTCAAATGCTTGCGCGCCAAAGGCTTCCAGGCCTATTTTGCCGGCGGCTGTGTGCGCGACATGCTTCTCGGCCGGGAGCCGAAGGATTTCGACGTCGCCACCAATGCAGAGCCAAAGATCGTTTTGGATCTATTTGAGCGTACCTTCGCCGTAGGTGCTCACTTTGGTGTCGTGCTGGTTGCGGATCTGATTGACGACTGTGAATACGTAACCGAAGTTGCGACCTTCCGCTCGGACGGAAGCTACTCCGACGGCCGTCATCCCGATGCCGTGCAGTTTTCGCAACGCGCAGAGGAGGATGTGCTGCGTCGCGACTTCACTATTAATGGGATGTTGCTTGATCCTCTGGTCTTTGAGGAGAGTGGCAACGTCGCAGCTGCGGTGAAGGATTACGTCGGTGGCATGGACGATCTTCGGGCAGGTGTGATCCGCGCCATCGGCAAGCCTGAATTGCGATTCACTGAAGACAAGCTGCGGCTTCTGCGTGCGATTCGTTTTGCCGCCCGTTTCGACTTCGCCTTGGAAGATGCGACAAAGACAGCGATTCGAGCTCTTGCGCCGGAGATCTGTCAGGTCAGCCGCGAGCGTGTTCGGGATGAGCTTACCCGCATGTTGACCGAGGGGAGAGCCAGAAGAGCCTTCGAACTGCTGGATGAAACATGTCTTTTGGAACAGGTCCTGCCGCAGGTAGCAAAGATGAAGGGAGTCGAGCAGCCTCCTCAATATCATCCCGAGGGAGACGTCTGGATTCACACGCTTTCGCTGCTGGAAAAGCTGGAAGCTGGCGTTTCGCCTACGCTAGCCTGGGGCGCTCTGTTGCACGATGTGGGAAAGCCTGCGACTTTTCGCCGCGCTCCGGATCGAATTCGTTTTGATGGCCATGTTGAAGTAGGCGTAAAGATCACAGAAGAGTTGTGCCGTAATCTGCGATTCTCTAATGAAGAAACGGCACAAATTATTGCCCTGGTCCAACATCACATGCGTTTTGCGGATGTTGAGAAAATGAAGGTCTCGACGCTGAAGAGATTTCTGCGGATTCCGAAGTTTCCGGAGCATTTAGCGCTCCATCGGATGGATTGTCTCTCGAGTCATGGTGACCTTACGCTTTATGATTTTGCTAAGCGGCATTTTGAGGAGACTCCGGAAGAAACGGTGCGTCCTCCGTTACTTGTAACCGGCAGAGATCTCCTAGCTGCAGGGTACAAGTCCGGTCCGCAGTTTAAGGAAATGCTGCTGCTTGCAGAAGATGCACAATTAGAAGGGCAGATTCACAGTCGCGAAGAGGGTTTGCAGCTAATTCGTGATCGTTTTGGAGCTGGTTCGTTATAACTTTGTTTTCAGTGAGATGTTGCTGGCAGTGATGAATGACACTGATTCGGGTGTCGCCGTTCTGCGACAACAACGATAGCGAGAGATGCTCTCGGCGTAATCCACTGACTTCATTTTCCGGCGCACGGCATCTGTGTCGCCAATTCCGTATCAGCGCATACCCATGCGCGGGGAGAGGACTGTGTCAAATCCGACCGTACGTACGATCGATTTCAAAAAAGAATGGATGTCCCTGGGCCTGCCGCCACATGTAATGGAAGTGCTGAGTGCGGCGATGGATATCTATGTTCCCGAGTCTCGCGAAGATTTGCTGAATTGGGCTCTAGGTCGTGATAAAGACGCTACTGACTGGCGTTTGAGCAATCGCGAGGACATGGGCGCTTATGAATCGGTCTTCAACGTCCCCGGCAAAGGATTGGTAGTAGAAGCAGAAGTCACGAAGGCCCGTAATGGTGTGGCCGTGAATTTCCCCGATCCAGCCATGCGCCGCCGCGATCCGAATGCAATGGTGATCGGTGACCTTCTCCCCACAGACAAGCCCACCTATAAGGAAAGATTTGGCGAGACCTTCGACAAAACGCGTCAGCAGACGCTGAGCTGGCTAAAGACGCAGGAATTGATTGTGGTCCCGTTCTACGCCGGGCCGGATGACCTGAAATATGGTGCTCTCCTGATCTGTCCTAAGCAGGCAGGTTTCTTTGCCGCGGCACTGGCCGATCTGCAGGGTATGATTCCCGGCAGCAAGGTTCCGACAAACTTCAAGTTGAATGCCGGTGTGCAGTTCATTGCTCCGCCTTTCCGCCACACTCATTTCAGTGGCAAACAGGTGGTGGTTCACTATCGCACGCCGACGCACCAGGAGATTTACGCTTACAACCTGTATCCGGGACCGAGCGCAAAGAAGGGGGTTTACTCCCTGCTGCTGGATATCGGCGAACGCGAGGGCTGGACAACGAATCACTGCTCGGCTGTTGCCGTTGTGACTCCGTACGAAAATCAGATTGTCATCATGCACGAAGGTGCTTCGGGTGGCGGCAAGAGCGAGATGACCGAGCACATCCATCGTCTCGGAGATGGACGTCTGCTATTGGGCAAGAACGTCGTGACAGGAGAAGAGCGGACACTGGTTCTGCCGGAAGCCTGCCACCTACGTCCGATTGCAGACGATATGGCCTGCGCACATCCGACCTATAACGACGGCCAGAAGCTGAATATCTGCGACGCCGAGAATGGGTGGTTTGTCCGCGTCGATCACATCAAGCACTACGGAACAGATCCGACACTGGAAGGACTGTGCCTGGCTCCTGAGCGGCCTTTGATCTTCCTGAATCACTACATTGTTCCCGGTGGGTTCTGCCTGACCTGGGAGCACATCGAGGATGCACCGGGAAAGCTCTGCCCGAATCCGCGGGTCATCATTCCTCGCGAGATGATTGGGGACGTGGCTTCCGGTCCGAAGGCTGTGAATGTACGCAGCTTTGGTGTCCGGTGTCCTCCTACTCACAAGGACAGCCGCCAGTACGGAATCATCGGCGCGTTGCATATTCTGAGTCCTGCATTGGCGTGGTTGTGGAGGCTGGTTGCTCCTCGCGGTCATGCGAATCCGAGCATTCAGGATTCTGCCAAGGTGAAGGAGATGCAGTCCGAGGGAGTGGGTTCCTACTGGGCATTTGCGACCGGGCGGCGCGTAGATCAAGCAAATCTGTTGTTAGAGCAGATCGTCGAGAACACCGATACTCGCCACGTCCTGATTCCGAATCAGCACATCGGAGCCTGGAAGGTCGGCTTCATGGCAGAGTGGATCAGCCGCGAATATCTGGCACGCCGTGGCAGTGCCCGCTTCAGTCGTGAGCAGTTGGTTGAGGCTGCCTGTCCAGTGCTGGGATACATCCCTAAGCAGTTGAAGATTGAGGGATCCTTGATTCCTCCGGTGCTGCTGCATGTGGAAACGCAGATCCAGGGCGGACACGATGTCTACGAAGAAGGCGCGCGGCAGTGGCGCGAGTTCTTCAAGAAGGAGCTTTCGCTCTTCCTGACTCCGGATCTCGATCCTCTCGGACGCAAGATCATCGAGGCCTGCATGGACGATGCGAAGCAGGAAGACTACTGGAAGCTGATTCCACACGCGATCTTCAAAGAAGACTGGAATTAGTAGTTCAGCTAAGAAGCGGTCAGCTAAAAACCGGGCAGCAATACCCCGGTTAGCCTAGAAGCGGTCAGCGGGATTGGTTATTCTTCCTGCTGGCCGTTTTTCACTTAGCAGCGATATCGATTTCAACAAACCATAGTTATATAAATTTCTCCCGGCTCGAGCGGAATCAGGGTAGATGTATCCGCAAGCCACGGAAGATCGCGCAGCTTTTCCACAAAGAAAAGCTGCTCTTAGAGCATTTTTCGCATATGTATAGACTCGCTGACGACAGCGAAGAGCGGCTTTCTTTAACGGAAAGCCGCATAAGCTGTTGTGACTTGGTCTACGTCTTTGCGAAAAAGGCTCTAGCCCTTGCCGGATCGGACACAGTAACCCTGATTCCGCTCTAGTAACAGTTTCAGTTGCTGCGGAACCCGATGAACACTTATCGTCTCTTTGTCGATTGTGAACGCTAACTTCTCTTATTCCTCTTTTGTTTTCTAATGAAACCATTTCTTGACAGTGCTTTCGCCCATGGCGTAAATTTGGCCCGTTTGTGAACACGTGTACATTATCGCTGTAAACGTGCGCACTAACTACTTTCGAAAAGATGAGCCAGCAAGATTCGTAACGCCCAACGCTGAGAAATAAGTGCGTCAGGAGCGGAAAACATTTACAGAGGAATGGGCCTAGGGGAGCTTGTTGTGAACAGGCTCATTCGCAAGAGTGCGAAACGAAGAAAGGGTACGGAAAGATGAAATTCTTGAGGCATATTGCAGCTTTATGTCTGTCAGTAGCCGCTTTGAATATTGCAACTGCCCAAAATACAAATTCCGGCGACATCCGTGGAACGGTAATGGATTCCACTGGAGCGGTAGTTGCGGGTGTAACCGTTACAGTGCTCAATCTGGATACCAACATAGAAAAGACATTCACCACGAATGCCTCTGGGTTGTTCGACACCTCCTCTATTATTGCCGGAAGCTACCGGGTTACCTTCAGTAAGGACGGATTTGCCTCATATATTCAAGGCCCCATTACCCTTCAGGTCGGTGTTACAACCGTCAACGCAGTTTTAAAGGTCGGTTCAGCCAAAGAGCAAGTGGTCGTCAGTACCGACGTACCACTGCTGAAGACTGAAACTGGAGAGCAATCTACCACCCTCGAAGCGAAGTCCATGTCCCAATTACCAAATGTCGGTCAGGACTGGAACAACTTTGTCATATTGCTTCCCGGAACCTCCGGTGCGCCCGGCAGTAATGCCGGGTCTGCAAATCCTGGCCAGTTTGTCGCTGCGAATGGAAATCTCCCTTATGCTTCGGTTCTAGCCGACGGTGCAAACAGCACCCTGCCAACAAGCTCTAATGCAGACTATTCCGTCTTCGAGAATGTAGCTGAATTACAGGTTTCTACATCCTCATTTTCCGCTCAGTATGGAGTAGGCGGTATCATCTACAACCAAATCACTAAGGGCGGAACAGCCAACTTCCATGGCAGCGCATATGAGTACTTGCAGAACGATGCAATGAATGCTGCAAACTTTGGATTTGGACGGAAGGTAGTTGTTTCCACTCTTCGCTATAACAATTTCGGTTTTACGGTCGGTGGTCCGATTTTGAAGAAGAAGATGTTTTTCTACTTCAATTTCGATCGCATTCAGAAGACGAGCGCTTCGGGAAGCGGATCTTATGCGACGTTTCCGACAGAAGCTGTTATGAGTGGCGACTTTACAGGCTTTCCAACAATTTACGATCCGACAACTCAAGTAGTGTCAGGAACCAAGGTTACCCGCAGGTCTTTCGCAGATGAGTATGGTAATGGAAACCGAATTCCTTCCAGCATGATAGATTCGGTAGCCAAGACAATTCAGGCATATTTCCCAACGCCTGCGAATCATCCTTCCACTGGATCTTTTATTCCTGGTTCGATGTCTAGTGGCGTTGCACTTAACAATTACTATTACAACGTTCCCACGAAGAGTCCTTATACGAAGTACTTTGGCCGACTCGACTACGACATCAATCCGAATAACCGACTGACCATCTCCAATTCATCACAAGATAACCCTAGTCATGACCGTGGACCGGCATCGTGCCCAATTGGCTGTGCTGAGAATGATCAAGACAGTAATAATGCCTCCATTTCCGATGTGTGGAACATCAATTCCAACACAATCAATGAGGCACGCTTTGGCTTTACCGATGAACTTTATTTCAAGAGCACTCAATCGGTAGGGGAAGGATATCCCAGCAAGCTTGGCTGGAAGTTTGCCAAGGCAGATATGTTTCCGACGATCAACATCACCAACTATTTCAGCCTCAAGCCTGGAACCAATGCTGTTTATAAGCAGTTCGTCTATGATCCTTCCGATGTTGTCACTCTGATTCGCGGTAAACACATTCTCCACGTTGGTGGGGAGCTGCTGGTTTACCAGGCGAACAAAACCGGTTGGGGAAACCTCAATCCTGGAACAATGGGGTATACAGGTGTTTATACCCAGGCTTCCCAGGGAAGTAGCACTACGGGTAGTGCCTATGCGGATTTCCTTTTGGGCTATACCCAGAATTGGAGTGCAAGTATTGCTCCTGAATATGGTGCGCGCTTAAAGAGTCCGCAAATGTTTATTCAGGATGACATCAAGCTGACTCCAAACTTCACCTTGAATGTCGGTGTTCGCTATCAAATTCAACACGGATGGAATGAGGTGAAGAATAATATCAGAGCCTTCGATCCTGAAGTCTTTAATGAGCTCACCGGGACTAACGGTGCGATGTGGTATGCGTCGACCGGTGCTCACGGACGAAAGGCTGCCCAAGCGGATGTTCTTGGTACCGTTATGCCGCGTGTAGGGTTTTCCTGGCTGGTGCGGCCCAACATGACAATTCGTGGTGGAATGGGCTTGTACTCCTATAACTGGAGTATCGATACCTATGCCAATATTCTGGGCTCTGCGAAAACTCCCTCGGGTAGCATTAGCGACCAAACGAATGGCCGTACGCCTGTAGTGCTCCTTTCCGGCAATGGGTCCAATCTTCCCTATACGCAGCCGACAACTTCGCCGACAGCTTTTAACGGGCAGAACGTGACCTACAACCAATACCACACTCCGCTCCCAAAGAACCTTCAGTGGAATTTTGGTATCCAGCATCAGCTCGGAAGAGATATGACCGCGGAAATTTCGTATGTCGCGAGTCATGGATTTGATCTGCCATTCCCAGTTGATATCAACCAGGTGCCGGAGTCGAAGCTGGCTGTGGACGATAGTCCGAAGTCTCGCCCCTACCCTGGTTTTGGCTCTATCAGCGGTGGTAGCACAAATAATGCGATTTCTAATTATCACTCTTTACAAGCTCAGATCAGCAAGCGCATGACGTCAGGCTTGAGCTTCAATTTCAACTACACCTGGTCTCACTTCCTGGACGAACAGGACTCATCTGCTCGGGGTAGTTATTTTGGTAAGCAGGTCTATCAGAATTCCTATAAACCGTCTGCAAACTATGGAAATTCCAACTTCGATGTTCGCCATGCCTTTAAAGGGTATGCCGTTTATCAGTTACCTTTCGGGAAAGGGAAGAAATTCCTGTACAACAATTCCATTCTCGATAGGTTTATCGGCGGTTGGCAGGTTTCCGGAACATTGGTAACAATGACGGGAAATCCTTTCACTCCTGTACTGAGCGTGAACAACTCGTATTCACAGGCGGGGAACTGGTTCCCAAATGTTATTGGAAACCCGAAATCTGTTACGAACAAAAGTTGGCAGAAATGGTATGACCCAACCGCTTATGCTGTTCCTACAGCTGGAACCTTCGGAAATATGAAGAGGAACAGCGTATATGGACCAGGGCTGACAAATATCAATCTCTCGGCGGGTAAAACCTTCTCGATTCGAGAAAACATCAAATTTCAGATCCGCGCCGATGCCACAAATGCACTGAATCATCCGAGCTTCGGGCTTCCCAATAGCACCTTGACTCCTGGTTCTTGCGCCGGGTCATCGGCATTCTGCAATGCTTCAACAAGTATCAGTTCGTTAACAGTAAATGGCAGAAGTATGCAGCTAGTTGGCAGGCTTACGTTTTGAACTGTTTAAGTTCCTTGGTATAGTTCCGTTAATTACCGTGAGACGTGACCACCTAAAGAGTGATCACGTCTCTTTCTTATTATGCCTGTTAGTGATGCATTACCTGCTTCTTCGGGAGAAGCTGATGAGAATTCTGTCAGTTCAGCAATTGCCATATCCGTCGGTGGATGATGGCGATTCGATTTTGAAGCAGGTTTGAGCCTGTATAGGAAGTCTCTCCATGACTATCCGGGGGAATGAAGATTGCGGAAGCTGCCGGGAGCGGGTTGCTTTGTTCGGAAAAGGTGGGTTGGGAGCTACATTCGTCAGGATCACGATTTGCACGCTTAGAGCATGCACGACCTATAGGAACGTCTACACAATAGACAATGCGGCGCAGCCCTTTCTACTTTTGCGAAGGGGGATCACTGGGTGTTGTATCTGTTGTGGATGGCGTTAGCTCAAATCCATCGCGAATCAACGCGAATCCCTGTTCCGGTGTTTCCTGCTGAAGTAATAGGCCTGTGGTTGTTGCGAAAATATCGCTACTTACTCCCGCTATGGTGACGGTAAAGTGTTGAACTCCAATTTGCCTCCCGTCGAGAGTTCCCTGTTTGAGCGAGTGCTTTACTGTTTGAACGGTATTAAGCAACCCTGTCTGTTTGGGAATAAGAACCCAAACCTCTTGGTTGGTAGCTATCTCTGTTACAAGGATCTGTGCAGCAGCCGGATCGAAATCCGGTAGGAAGACGGTGTGTGCGTGCGGGCTAAGCGTATTTGAGTATTGCTTGCCATTAGCTGAAATCCTGATGTTGTATTTCCCTGCCGAGGCATCAAGTCCGAAGACAACGGCTTTTCCATTGACGCTGCCGCTGAGTATTTCCTCTACCGGGTTCAATTGCCGATCGATAGACCCGGTACGTGAGAAGGCAAAGGGCGTATCCCCTAGCTGCAGCTTGGCTATCGTTTTCAGCGTGTAGCCCTTAGTGCCAGGAGTAATGCTGGAGGAGATCTTTCCACAAGGTTTCCCGCTGAGGTTGAGGGTGTAGCTGGAGGACCCTGCAGGAATGTTCTGGGCAATGGCAGAAATGTGAAGTCCAAAGAGAACCGAAGCTACTAGCAAAAGACGCTGATGAAACAAAGAAGATATCCTCACGCCTGAAGTGCAGGGCTTAATTGTTGGACGGAGGAGAGGGGGAAAAGCAGCCAATGGCGGCAACAAAGTCTTCCGTAGCTGTTACTACATTGTTTACGAATTCAACTAGAGAGCCCCGGCATGCCGGGGCTCAGAGGTTAGGAAACTCTACTTCTTGGCTTGTTCGAAGCGCTTGTTAACTTCGTCCCAATTTACGACATTCCACCAAGCTGCCAGGTAGTCGGGACGCCGGTTCTGATACTTGAGATAGTAGGCATGCTCCCAGACGTCATTTGCGAGGATCGGGTAAAGGCCGCTTGAGAGTGGGCTGTCTTGATTGGCGGAGGTAACAATCTTCAGCTTGCCGCCTTCATAGACCAGCCAGCCCCAGCCGGAGCCGAACTGCTTGGCTGTTGTCTCGTTGAATTGCTTCTTAAAATCTTCGAAGGAGCCAAAGTCCTTCTTAATCTGTTCGTCTATTGCTCCGGTCGGTTCTCCGCCGCCATTGGGCTTCATGAGGGACCAGAACATGGTGTGGTTTACATGGCCGCCGCCACTATTGCGAACCGCTGTCCGGATGTCTTCGGGAATGCTGGAAAGGTTGCGGAGCAGATCTTCAGGGGTGTGCTTGCTCAGCTCGGGATGCTTTTCGATCGCCGCATTCAGATTATTGACGTAGGTCTGATGATGCTTGTCATGGTGAAGCTTCATCGTCTCGGTATCAATGTGGGGTTCCAGCGCCGAGTAGTCGTAGGGCAGGGGTGCTAATTCGTATGCCAAAAGAAAACCTCCTTACTTAAATCTAATAGAGCCGTGGTCCGATCTCGAAACTGGGATCATCAAACGTAGGCTATTCACAGCAAGGTAGATGCGCCAACTTGATGCCGGGGTTCATGGAAAGGTGAAAGCCGGGTGAAATTCCGGAATTTAGCATCATAACCTTTAAGAAGATGGCAGCAACGGCGACGGTCGAAACTTCGTCGAAACTTCATCGAGTGTAGGTGTGTCTTAATCTCTATCCAGAGATGCCACCCGGTCTGTCGGCAATGGGAGGCATCAAGGGATAATCCGGTACTCTGCATTGGCAAGCGAAAAGATCTCTCGTAGACAACTTCTGAGGCGGGCGGGGATGGCCAGTGCGGCAGCTCTTGGGGCTCCGGCCGTAGGACTGGCATCAGGGTTCCAGAATCAGCAGCAAGTGCCTCCGGTAAAGCCCGGGGAGGCGCCCAAGACCGAAAGCCAGGCGGCACAAAATTATTCGCATCCGCCAGGCGTCTTCATCAACCGACCGTTAACCCAGGTTTCGACCGAGGCGGAAAACCTCCTGGAGGACATGGAGGGGCGGGGTTGCGACCTGTTTTACCTGGAATCGAGTCCTAAGACAGGGCTGATGCGTGACCGCGCTTCAGCCCGGGGACGTTCGGTAACCCGTGTTGCAAGCATTGCGGCAACGGGTTTTGGTCTGAGCTCCCTTTGTATTGCTGCTAAGCGCAATTATCTGCGTCCGAGCGATTGCGAACAGCGCGTGGAGCGAACCTTAGCCTTCCTTCTGGAAGATTGTCCCCACGAACACGGATTTCTTTATCACTTCATTGACATGGAAAGCGGTCAGCGTGTCTTTGGGTCGGAGTTGTCATCCATCGATACGGCATTATTGTTATGTGGCGTATTACACTGCCGTCAGTATTTCGCAGGCAATAGCCGTATTGCCGCACTGGCGACCACGTTTTACAGGCGTATCGACTGGGAGTGGATGCTCAATGGCGGCGAAACCTTGTCGATGGGCTGGCTTCCGGAACAGGGTTTTCTGCAGCATCGCTGGGATATTTATTCCGAGCTGATGACCATGTATCTGATGGCTATCGGCTCTCCAACTCATCCCATTCCTGCAAAGACATGGAGTGCGCTGCAACGTCCCTTTGTCCAATATGGGGGGATTGAGTACATCAGCGGTGTAGCCCCGCTTTTTATCCATCAATATCCTCATGCCTGGTGTGATTATCGGGACCAGCGTGATCGATACGCGAATTACTTTACGAATTCGATTGCTGCCACACGGGCACATCAGCTCTTTTGCCTGACCTTGGGACAAAAATACAACTGGATCGATCAGGATCTATGGGGTATCAGTGCCAGCGATTCCCGCCAAGGTTACCGTGTTTGGGGCGGACCTCCGGCTATGGGCCCGATCGATGGGACTGTTGTGCCCTGTGCCGTTGCCGGTTCGCTGCCATTTCTGCCCGCCGAGTGCTCACATGTGCTCCTGAGCATGCGCAAGAAGATGGGTGACCGGGTCTGGACCCGCTATGGCTTTGTAGACGCCTTCAATCCGAAGACAGGGTGGGTTGCCGAGGACATCCTGGGGATCGATCAGGGAATCAGTGTGCTCATGGCGGAAAACTTACGCACTGGTTTTGTATGGGAGTACTTCATGAAGAATCGGGAGATTCAACATGCCATGAGCGAAGTAGCTTTCCATCCCGACCCTGATACCAATTCGCAGGTACTGTGAGGGTGCAGAATTGGACTAACCAATTACCCGGGAACAATTCACATTGGGTTATTACGCGAAAGTTTGTGTCCGGTGCTACTCTGCAAGTGGCATTGATGATCTTCGGCAATGTTTATCGAATCATCGATGCAGCCGAAAATTGAATCTCCGGGCCTTCGAAATCCGAGATTTCCAATGCGATGCGGGTCTTGGATATTTCCATCGGACCCCAAACTTAATCGATTTTCATTTACTCTCTCTAGTGGTTGGAAGATGCCTGGCTGGAAATCCCGTAAATTTAGCTCTCCGGATTAGGAAGACAAGAACCCGAAGACAATTTCCGGACATCTCAAAGTTGAGAGACGCTGGGCAGAACTGAATGCTGGCAGGAGTGGCTTGCTGGTTCTGGCAAGTCCCAGACATGGTAGTGAATAACAAACAAGGGTGATGAGAGCACATGAGCGAACTGGACCAGTTGTCCATTAATGCACTGCGATTTTTAGCGGTTGATGCTGTAGAGAAGGCGAAGAGCGGCCATCCGGGTGCGCCTTTAGGATGCGCCCCGATCGCGTATCTACTCTTCCATAAGTACATGCAGCACAGTCCCGCAAACTCAAAATGGGCCAATCGCGACCGCTTTGTCCTTTCAAACGGACATGCTTCGGCGCTGCTCTATTCTGTTCTTCACTTAACCGGTTACAAAATCTCTCTCGAAGATTTGCAGCAATTCCGGCAATGGGGATCGATTACCCCAGGTCACCCGGAATATGGCGAAACCGATGGCATCGAAGTGACGACTGGTCCTTTGGGCCAAGGATTTGCCATGGGTGTCGGTTTGGCTCTTGCCGAGAGGCATTTGGCGGCCCGTTACAACAAGCCGGGCCTCGATCTTGTGGATCACTACACTTATGCCATCGTCTCCGATGGAGATCTGATGGAAGGTATTTCGCATGAGACAGCTTCGTTGGCCGGTACCCTGGGCTTGGGCAAGCTGATCTATCTCTATGACGACAACCTGATCTCCCTCGATGGACCTACCGAGCTGAGCTATACGGAAGATGCCCTGAAGCGCTTTGAGGCCTATCACTGGCACGTTCAGTACGTCGACGATGGTAACGATCTGGAGAAGATTTCAAAGGCTATCGAGGCAGCTAAGGCTGTTACGGATAAGCCCTCGATCATTGCCGTTCGCACTATCATCGGCTACGGTAGCCCTAAGGCCGGTACCAATAAGGCCCACGGCGAGCCGCTGGGCGCCGATGCAGTGAAGGCGACCAAGAAAAATCTTGGCTGGCCGGAAGACAAGTCCTTCTACGTTCCAGAGGATGCTCGCAAGAACTGGCTGGAGTCTGTAGAAAAGGGCAAGAAGTCCGAATCTACGTGGAATGAGCTCTTCGCCAAGTACAAACAGCAATATCCGGAGTTGGCTGCTGAATTTGAGCGTACGCAGGCCGGTAAGCTGGCTGACGGTTGGGAGAAGGCTCTGCCCATCTTCCCGGCTGATGGCAAGCCAGTAGCTACCCGTACCGCAGGTGGCAAGGTGATGGAAGCCGTTGCCTCCGCTATTCCTGAGCTGATCGGCGGAGCTGCCGACCTGACAGCTTCTACCAAGACGATCTTCAAGGACGGTGGAAATTTCCACATCGATCCGGCAGGACGGAACATCTTTTTTGGAGTTCGTGAATTCGGAATGTGCGCCATTGTGAATGGCATGGCCGCGCATGGCGGATTGATTCCGTTTGGCTCGACCTTCTTCGTTTTCAGCGATTACTGCAAGCCCGCACTGCGTATGGCTGCACTAATGAAGGTGCATTCCATCTTCGTCTTTACACATGATTCCATCGGACTCGGTGAAGACGGACCGACTCACCAGCCCATCGAGCATTTGATGGCGCTACGTGCCGTGCCTGAGATTACCGACTTCCGTCCGGCGGATGCGAACGAGACTGCCGCTGTATGGCGTCTTGCTCTAGAGCGGAAGCATGGATCTTTCATGGCTCTGTCTCGTCAGGACCTGCCTATCCTGGACGCTACCAAGATCAACGTCTACGAGGGCGTTAAGCATGGTGCTTATATCGTGGAGCAGGGCGGTGAATCTCCGGATGTTTTAATGGTTGCTACCGGCGCAGAGCTCTGGCCTGTTTTGAATGCAGCAAAGGAATTGGCTGGTCAGGGTGTGAAAGCTCGTGTGGTGTCGATGCCGAGCTGGAAGATCTTCCTCGAACAGGATGAGAAATACCAGCAGGAGATCTTCCCCGACTACCTGCCGACGCTGGCAGTTGAAGCTGGATCGCCTCTCGGCTGGTGGCGTTTCGTCGGAAAACACGGTGATGTAATTGGTCTGGAGCGCTTTGGAGCTTCTGCTCCTGGAACTCGTGCTCTGGAAGAGCTTGGCTATAGTGTCAAGAACATCGTAAGCCGGGCACAGCAGTTAATTGAAAAGGCGCGCAAAGGCGAAGCCGCACTGGCGGGGAAATAACGAATGAAGATCGCGATTGCCGGTGATCATGCCGGATTTGCTCTGAAGGAAGAATTGCGCGGTTATGTAGAACGGTTAGGACATGAAGTTCTGGATTTGGGGGCTTACAACAGTGAGCCCTCCGATTATCCGGATTTTGCCGAAGCCGTAGGCAAAGCACTGGAAGCTGGACGGGCCGAGCGCGGCATCCTTATCTGCGGAAGCGGAGTAGGAGTCTGCATTGCGGCCAACAAGATGCCGGGTGTACGTGCTGCGATGTGCCACGATACCTATTCAGCTCATCAAGGTGTTGAACACGATGATATGAATGCATTGGTTCTGGGTGCGCGCATCATCGGACCGGCTTTAGCCTTTGATCTTGTCAAAACGTATCTGGAAGCGAAGTTTGCTATTACAGAAGAGCGCTTTGTGCGCCGGTTGAATAAGGTTAGAGCGATAGAAGAGCGCAACATGAAGCACTAAACAAAGTTGCGGTGTTTCATTTTGCTGGCTGCACGATTGGTAGGGTTTATCCCATTCTTCCGACTTGGTGTTGGTTGGAAGAATGGGATAAGGAAGGTTGGCAGTAAGGTATCCTGACAAGCATTATTGGAACTCTATTGTTAGTCCGGTTACCGCAACCTAGGCATTTAGTTGTCCTCCCTTCGTCATGCCGCTGGCGCGCCCGATACGGTTTAAAGAACAGTTAAGCTCGTACTCTCGCATCGTCGGAAAGTACACAGTATTGCGGAAGATGCCCTGAACGCATTTTTAACCTTGTTCCAAATCCCCTTGTGTAACAGGTTTTAAAGAATCTTCTTTATGGGCGAGATTGCAACAATCCTGCAGAGCGTCGGCGACTCGTTGCTGACGGCTGATTTTCATTGCAGAGAGCGCAGTCCCAAAGCCGTAGGCAATTCCGATCTACGGATTTCAGTTTTACAACACGATGCCGGGGTTAGGGAGGTACAAGCTCTTCCTGGTGTGCTCCTTCGCATCTTTGAAAGCCTTTCAGCATCAGAACTAGAAACGATGCCTGCTGCCGAAGAGAGTGGCGTGATTGAGCCGATTCATTTTGAGCAGGATGAGGTTTACACACGAGTAGGGAAATTCGGTGTATTTGTAGCGTAGTGGAATCTCTGTAACGAACCCCAAAGAGCGTATGCGCTTTAAAGGATTCCGCACTAGAAAAGAACTAAGAAGGACCGGAGGAAAGACGAAATTATGCAGCTAGGAATAATTGGCCTGGGCAAAATGGGCGGAAACATGGCGGAGCGTCTGCGCCTGGCAGGACACAAGGTCGTGGGTTTTGACTTTAGTCCCGAAGCCGTAAAGAAGTTAAGCGACGCGGGGTCCGTTGGAGCCAGCTCTCTGGCTGACATGGTGAAGAATCTCGATGCCCCAAGAGCCATTTGGATGATGGTTCCTTCGGGAGATCCTGTCGACCAGACGATCGCACAACTCGAGTCTCTTCTGTCTAAGGGCGACACCATCATCGATGGCGGTAATTCTAATTACAAGGACACAATTCGCCGTCACGGTGAGGTAACGGCCAAGGGTTTCAATTATGTGGATGTCGGCACTTCCGGTGGAGTTTGGGGGCTGAAGGAAGGCTACAGCATGATGATCGGCGGCGATAAGGAACCCGTCGAGCGTCTGAGCCCTATCTTCGAAGCTTTGGCTCCTGCTAAGGACAAGGGCTGGGGACATGTTGGTCCTGCGGGCGCCGGGCACTTCGTCAAGATGGTTCACAACGGCATTGAGTACGGCATGATGCAGGCCTTCGCCGAGGGCTTCACCATCATGGAGAAGAAAGAGCCGCTTAATCTCGATCTGGCGCAAATTGCCGAGATCTGGAGACATGGAAGCGTTGTCCGTTCCTGGCTGCTGGACTTAACGGCGGAAGCCTTAAAGCAGAATCCCGACCTCGAGGGGTTGCAGGCTTATGTGGCGGATTCAGGGGAAGGCCGCTGGACCGTCTTCGAAGCAATCGATTTGAATGTTTCTGCTCCAGTTATTACCGAATCGCTGATTCGTCGCATCCGTTCCCGCGAAGAAAACAATTTTACCGATCGTATGCTCGCGATTATGCGTAACGCCTTCGGTGGACACGCCATCAAGAAGTAATCGTACGGACAGGCGCATCTTCCCTGCATGCGCCTGTTGCTATCCACGCTGAATTGCGTGAAGGAGGTTACAGAAGCCCATGGCTACTATGGAAATGAAGGTCTCCCCCGAAGATGTCAAGAAAGCTTCGACGGGAAATGAGCGGATTCCCGAGCCCACGATTATTGTGATTTTCGGAGCATCTGGCGACCTTACCAAGCGCAAGTTACTCCCTGCGCTCTTTCATTTGTCCGAATCCGGATTGTTGCCGAAAGAGCTACAGATTGTCGGTGTAGCTCGCCGCCCGCTTCAGGATGAGTTTGCCGCCGATATGAAGGACGGCATCCTCAAATATGGCGGCGAGGTTCGCGATGATACCAAGCTCGCGGACTTTATCAAGAAGATCAGCTATCACGCGATGAACTTCGATGATCCTTCCGGCTATAAAAGCTTGAAGACTCTTCTTGAAAAGATCGACAAGGAACACGGCACTCTCGGTAACAGGCTCTTTTATTTAGCGACAGCTCCGGAGTACTTCACCGATATCGTGGAGCAACTCGGTGCCCAGGGAATGGTGAAGCCCGAGCATGGAGCGGTGCGAGCCATCATCGAAAAGCCCTTTGGGCATGATCTGGCCTCAGCCAAGGAACTGAATGCTCATGTAAACGCAGTCTTCGACGAAAAGCAGATCTTTCGTATCGATCACTACCTTGGCAAAGAGACGGTCCAGAATATCCTGGTCTTCCGCTTTGCCAACGGAATCTTTGAGCCGATCTGGAATCGGAACTATATCGATCACGTGCAGATCACCGCTGCCGAGAGTATTGGCATCGAGGGCCGTGGGCCTTTCTATGAAAAGGCTGGGGCACTGAGAGACGTAGTTCAAAACCACGTAATGGAGCTGCTCTCCTTCGTTGCCATGGAGCCTCCTGTTTCCTTTGCGGCTGAAGCTGTCCGGCAGGAGAAGCTGAAGGTCTGGAAGTCCATTCCTGAGATTCCTATCAAGAGCGTGGTACGAGGACAGTATGGCCCTGGCACGGTGGATGGCGCACAGGTGAAGGGATATCGGGAGGAAGATCGTGTAGATCCGAACTCCGGGACAGAAACCTACGCTGCGGTGCGTTTGCAGTTGGATAACTGGCGTTGGGCCGGAGTTCCCTTCTACTTGCGTGCGGGGAAACGGCTGGCGAAGCGTGCCACCGAGATTACGATCCAGTTTAAGCAGCCACCGATGCTGCTCTTTAACCAGGAGAATACGGCCGGTCCGTGCAGTGAGATTCAGCCTAATCTGATCACCATGCGGATTCAGCCGAATGAAGGTATCTCGCTGCGCTTTGGGGCGAAGGTGCCGAATCCGGATATGTCGGTCTGCCCGGTGCTGATGGATTTCAACTACGAGAATGCCTTTGGCAAATCTTCCGCCAATGGCTATGAGCGGCTCCTTCTTGATGCCATGTTGGGTGATCAGACACTCTTCTCCCATCGCGATGGCGTAGAGACAACCTGGGCTCTGTACACCCCCGTTCTGGAAGCTTGGGCCAACAAAAAGCCTGAGGTCTTTCCGAATTACGCTGCTGGTACCTGGGGTCCGAACTGCGGTGACGAGTTGCTAAAAGCCGATGGCCGCAAGTGGCGCCGTCTTTAAGTCATGAGGCCCCAGATCTCGCTGGATTCTGGGGCCTTTAATCTTGCAGGAAAATTTCTAGTACTTTGGCCATTGTGCTTTAGGTTGCTGTGGCGGTAGACAGCGTGTTTTGTGCCAGGATTTGATCCTCGTCGGATGCGTAATTCTCTGCACAGCAAGCGGAAGGCGCTGTAGGTCTGGAAGGCATAAGAACCGAGATGTCGAAGATTACGGAAGCAAACTACGTCGTAGCCGATGGCGTTGCGTTGAGCCAACGGGTAGCCGACCACTTGTTGAGCCAGATTCTTGCAGCAGTTGAAAAGCGTGGAAAAGCTCGCATTGCCATTTCCGGGGGAAATACGCCCAAGGCATTGTTTACGTTGTTAGCGGATCCCTCTTATCCATATCGTGACCAGATACCCTGGAGTGCCCTCAACCTGTACTGGGTGGACGAGCGTGCGGTTCCACCGGATCATCCGGATAGCAATTACCGTATGACCAGAGAGGCGCTTCTCGATAAAGTGCCAATACCTTCCGATCAGGTCTTTCGCATGGAAGGCGAACTGGAGCCGGAGGCGGCGGCCTCACGTTATGAGTCGGTTATTCGAAACACCTTCCGTCTCGAAGGCGCAGAAAGCCCACGATTCGACGTGATTGAGTTGGGAATGGGTGACGACGGACACACCGCCTCTCTCTTCCCTCATTCGGAAGCAATCAATGAGCTTGGCAGGATTGTGACGGCAAATCACGTCTCAAACAAGAATTCCTGGAGAATTACTCTCACATGGCCGGTTATCAATCAGGCGTCCGATGTATTCTTCTTGGTTGCCGGTGCTGACAAGGCAGATGTGCTTGAAAGAGTGATCTTCGGACCAAAAGATCCGGAGACATTGCCATCCCAGCTCATCCAGCCCGCAACGGGCAAGTTAACATTATTTCTGGATCGTGCCGCCGCTGCCAAGCTGCCGGCACCAAATGCAGAGGGATTTGGGAGAGTGGAAATCGTACGATGATTCTTGCTGGTGATGTAGGCGGAACAAAAGTTCATCTGGCGCTATATGGTTTCGCAAAAGGGCGTCTAGAGTATGTTCGGGACGAAATATTCCCGGCAAAACAATATTCGGGGTTGGAGCAGATTGTGCGCCAATTCCTCAGCAGCGGCGGCACGAAAGACGAAATTGCCGCTGCGTGTTTCGGAGTACCTGGACCGGTTCGCGATGGACGCCTGAAGCTCACGAATTTGCCCTGGGTCCTGGACTCCAGGCTCCTTTCCCGTGAACTCGGGATCGAGCATCTATTCCTGATCAACGATCTCGAAGCCAACGGCTACGGCATTCCCGAGCTTGGACCCGATCAGCTGTACGTTTTGAGCGAGGGAGATCCTTCCCAGGTCGGAAATCGTGGGTTGGTCTCTGCTGGAACCGGTTTGGGCGAAGCTGCGCTGATTTGGGATGGCAAGAGACATGTCCCGGTAGCGTCCGAAGGTGGACACTGCGATTTTGCACCCCGTACCGACGACGAGATTGAGCTGTTGCGTTATCTGCGGGTACAACTGAAGGGACGTGTGAGCTTCGAGCGCATTGTCTCCGGTATGGGCCTGACGAACATCTATCACTTCCTTCGCGATGTGAAAAAGCTGGAAGAGACTCGTGAATTGGCGGAGCGGATGAAGGTGGAAGATCCGAACGCCGTGATCAGCGAATTGGGCCTGGCGGGAACGAATGAGCTTTGTGTCCGGACCCTCGACATGTTCGTCTCTTCATATGGCGCGGAAGCCGGAAATCTTGCGTTGAAGGTTCTGGCTATTGGCGGAATGTATCTTGGCGGCGGAATTGCTCCTCGTCTTCTCACGAAGATGAAGGACGGCACCTTTATGAAGGCATTTGTCGATAAGGGCCGTTTGAGCGATCTGCTGGTACAGACACCGGTACGAATCATTCTCGAAAGCCGTGCCGCTCTCCTTGGAGCTGCAGCCTACGCAGAAGCTCGTGCTGCTGAAATCAGTGGCCGGTCGTTGCGTGCAGCTTCCATGTAATGCGCTTTTCTTCTCTAATTTTGCGAATGGCTGGCAATTCTCGCCAGCCATTCCTTTTTGGTACTAATTCTGTCTCTAAAGGCGGGATGAACCCTCTCCACAACGAATGTAGCTGCTCTTCTTCGGGAAGGATCGTTGCGATAGCCTTTACGCTTTTGCTATGGTTCAGCAAGATGCTTCACGGGACATTCCTCCAAATGAAGTGTCCCGATCCTTATGGCAACCCCGTATTGAGATGTGTTCTTGGGACGGCATAAGCAAATCGATGCTGTTATCTCCCTTAAAAGGAAATTGAATGTTTGGGAAACACTTCCTATCGTTTTTTGCTGTAGCTCTTTTTCCTGCTGTTCTTCCTGTCACGTTGATGGCGCAACGTCTGCCGCAAGGCGTAAGACCTCAGCATTACAAGCTAGCGCTCTCTCCGGATATCAAACAGAAGAATTTTTCCGGACAGGAATCGATCGATGTGCTGCTTGAGCAGCCGACCAACGCGATTACGCTTAATGCCGCAGAGATCCAATTCGGCAAGGTAACGGCAAAAGCAAGCGGCAAGACACTCGTTGCAAATGTCAGCACCGATGCCAAGAAGGAGCAGGCTACCTTCACCTTCCCGAGCAATCTTCCCGCAGGTTCTGTGACGCTGGAGATCCAATATACCGGCATCTTGAACAACGAACTGCGTGGTTTCTATCTTTCAAAGACAGCCAAGCGGGATTATGCCGTTACTCAATTTGAGCCGACGGATGCGCGTCGTGCCTTTCCCTCTTTCGATGAGCCGGCATACAAAGCAACTTTCGATATCAGTCTGACCGTGGATAAGGGCGATACAGCGATATCGAATACGAATGCTCTTTCCGATACCCCGGGTCCGGTTGCAGGCAAACATACTTTGAAGTTTGCTACCACTCCCAAAATGTCCACTTATCTGGTGGCCTTTCTGGTGGGAGATTTCCAGTGCGTATCGGGTGAGAGCGATGGTGTACCGATCCGCTCCTGTGCGACTCCGGACAAGGTACAGATGGGCAAGTTCGCTGTTACTTCGGCAGAGTACATCCTGCACTATTACAACGAATACTTCGGTATCAAGTACCCGATGCCCAAGCTCGACATGATTGCTATTCCGGATTTCGAAGCTGGTGCAATGGAAAACTTCGGAGCAATCACCTATCGTGAGACCGATCTCTTGATCGACGAAAAGACAGCTTCAGCCGCGAACAAAGCTATGGTGGCCTCTGTTGTCGCACATGAGATGGCGCACCAATGGTTTGGCGATATGGTCACCATGCAGTGGTGGGACAATGTATGGCTGAATGAAGGTTTTGCTACCTGGATGGAGAATAAGCCAGTCGATGCGTGGAAGCCCGAATGGACGATCCCCGAAGATATCGCTGGCGGATTGAATAGAACTCTGAATCTGGATGCACAACGGAAAACTCGTACAATTCGTGCGACGGCTGATACACCGAGTCAGATCAATGAAATGTTCGACGGGATCAGCTATGGCAAGGCCGGGGCCGTTTTGCTGATGGTGGAGAACTATCTCGGGAAAGAGGCCTTCCGTAAGGGCGTTCACGATTATCTGGCAGCGCATATGTACGGCAATGCCACGGCAGAGGATTTCTGGAACACGCTGACGCAAACGAGCCAGAAACCTGTGGACAAGATTATGTCCAGCCTGGTGATTCAACCAGGAGAACCGATTCTTAGCTTCTCCACTCCACAAGACGGAAAAGTTCAGGTATCGCAACAGAGATTTTTCTTGAGCTTGCAGCCGCCCGCTGCGGCAAGCCAGACTTGGACTCTTCCTGTGTGTTTCAAATCCGCTACCGGACAATCGGAATGTCAGGTGGTTAGCGAAAAGCAGCAGAGCATTGCTGTTCCTAACTCTCCAGTTTTCTTTGCTAATGCAGGAGGAAAGGGATATTACAGATTCTCCTTACCTCCGGAGAGCTACAAGGCATTGATGCCGCATGTGGAAACAGATCTGAATCCCGAAGAGCGCATCAACTTGGTTGGCAATCAATGGGCTCTCACACGTGCAGGCAAACTCGATATCGGGAGCTTTCTCGATCTTGCCTCTGCTGTAAAGACGGATTCCAGCTCAGAACTGATAGACAGCGTGATTGGCAGCGTGAATTTTACGCGCACCCGGATTGCGGAAAGTAAAGAAGAAAGAGAACAACTCTCAGCCTGGATTCGCAAGAACTTTGCTCCCATCCTGGCCTCGCTAGGTTCGCCAGTGCAAGGCGAGGAGCCGCAGAAGACCGAGTTGCGTGCTTCGCTATTTGGTCTTGTGGGAAATGCAGGAAAAGATCCTGCCACAATTGCACAAGCAAAACAGCTGGCAGAAAAATTCCTTGCCGATCCCGGCAGTGTTGAACCCACTCTCGCCAGAGGTGCTCTTATCGTGGCGGCAGAGACCGAAGATCCGGCACTTTATGACATGCTCTTGAAGACCAGCCAAACAGCTTCAGTTCCGGAGATTGCCTCTCGTACGATGTACGCCTTGACGTATTTTTACGATCCGGCGTTAGTAAAGCGGACTTTGGACTATGCCGTGAGTGGCAAAGTTCGAAATCAGGATGCTCTCCATTTAGTAGCTGCGCTTCTTGGGCATCCAGAGTCTCAGCAGCAAACATGGGAGTATGTGCAACAGAATTGGGATAAGGTCAAAGCTCAGATGACTCCCTGGATGGGGGCGGGTTTGATTGAATCTGCTTCCAGCTTCTGCCGTGCCGATGTGCGGGATCAAGTAGTGAGCTTCTTCAATGCTCATAAAGTCCCTGCGGCTGAGCGAGCGCTGAACCGAGTGCAGGACCAGATCAACGACTGCATTGATCTGCGTGCTGCCCAAGGTCCAAAACTTAGAGAGTGGTTGAAGAGTAATTAGGCTTACCTGGAGCAATTCCGGCATTACTGGAATTGCTTTAGCCGTTCGAAAACCGCAATTGGAATAACTCCTTCTTCCGGTCAGACCAGGTCGGAAGAAGGTGTTACCTCTTCTTCAACAACACTCTTCCCTTTCTGTAACCCCTCTCCCGCCTGCTTACCGTTCTGCCTAAAGCCTGATGCGCCCATGATAGAAGTACTCACCAAGTCCTATGGTGAAGAGCGCACATCCATAAAGAGCATGCTCCAGAGTGGAGACAGCTAACGAGCCGGTACGGTGATATCTCCAGGCGAAAAGTAACCCACCCAGAAACGTCAGGATCACCGCAATCGGATTGCGGAAGATGATATGCATGAATGAAAACGCCAAAGCACTGATCATGATAAGTGTTGTGGAAGACGGAAAGAGTTTTTTGTATCTCTCCATCAAGAAAGCCCTATAAATCAGACTTTGCGGGAAGACAGACAATATGGGGTAGAGCAGCACGATCAGAGCCCAAAGCCAGGTCTTATTTCTTGCAAGACCGAATAGATCCTGGGGCATAACCTTCCACACGGCAAATGCTGTGATGAATACAAAACAAAGAAACGGCAGCAGGACGGAAGGAAGTTGGCCAGAGATGGAAGCAGAATTCCAGGTCTTGGAGAAAGAGTAGCCCTTCTCTTTGCGCAGCTGGAAATAGCTGTAGATTGCTACTGCCCATAAGATCGGGAGCGGAGATAGAAAGACAGGCGAGAAACGATATGCCAGAGGCAGGAAAAGAAAGAGGACGAGGAATTCAATAGCAGGAGTGAGCATCGTTTTTTGAGCTGAGTTGTACAAGATCTTCATTCATTCCTAGGGGCACACCCTAATTCCGGAAACGCCAAGTTATGCCAATTCCCCACTATAGGCCTCGCTACGCGGTTCATCACCGGAAATTGTGACGTCTATCACATTTGCCTTCTTGGGCGGTGGATACGATGGGCATTATGTATAGCCGGACCCAGAATGAAAATGGGAGTTTTAACACCAGATGTCTCTACTGCTTTATGACGGTGGGGTCGGCCATTCTTGATGAGAAAGAGCTGGAAGAGATAGAAATGCACCACGTGTGCCCGGAAAAGGCTCTGGTGCAGCTCATGCAGAGAAATAATCCCTCCCCGGCCGTTCATTAAACGTGTAATGGCGGAGTTTCAACCGGAAACACAACACTAATTATCTAAGGGGAACCCAAGCGTTCCCCTTTGCTGTTTCTTCTGCCTGCTCTTCAATCCTGAATAGCTCCTCAGTCCATTGAAATCTGGACCAGATCTTGGCGGTCCTCTTTCCAGGAACCTTCCTGCCGGGCGCGCCAGGAGGGTAGATCTACATTCTGCAACTTCGCCATAAGGCTTCCTACGGCCATAGATGGAAGCAGAGCATGCTTGATCCTGAGTGGCCCAACAAGTTTATATTCGCTGATCCAATGAAGGGCTGCGCTGACGGAGCAACCGCATTGGCTGCAGTCCGGATTTCCCCCGAAAACACAAGGTTCTACGTGAGTCCTCAAATCAGCGGAATAGTTCTTCGACATTTTTGAAAAGGTACATTTTGCCGGGGATGCTGGAGGGTGTAGCAGCGCCTGAGCGTAGCCTTCCGGAGTGAGAAGCTTTGGATAGATTGCCCGCAGGCGAGGAAGTTCGGTAGCAATGTATTCGCGCTGTTCTGGGTTCAGCCGTTCCTGACTAGTCTCTCCTTGCTGCGGAGAGTAAAGACTGACCCAGATATTGCGAACCACGGATTGCTGGCTCCAGAACTGGACATATTCTTCCATGTAACTGGGGCGGGAAAGCATGGGAGCTGTGATGGTCCAATGAATATTGACCTTCCGTCCCTCAAGATTTTTGAGGATGCGTTCATAGGTTGCCGGTTTACGACGGATATTGTGATGCTCCGGAAGACCGTCAACCGAGACAGCCACCGTTAATCCCGGATAGTTCATCCACTCAGTCGGGATCGGAATGATGCCGCTGGTTACTACCATGGTGTAGATTCCGCGCTTGCTAAGGGCTGGAAGAATCTGGCTTAGCTCTCGATGCCGTACCAGTGGCTCTCCGCCCACGAGTGTTACCTGGAGCGGCTTATGGCTATCGACCAGCTCTAGAACACCCTTAACCAGATCATCTCCGCGTTTATCGCTGAGCTCCCGTAAGGTGACTTCCCCTCCGAGATGATCGGAGCCGTAGGCGTAACAGCCGGGACAGCTTAGCGGACATTCGCGTGTAACTTCAATGGACAGAATAGGGGTATGACCGCGAAGAATCTTTCCCCAGGACTGAACTACATTTAGAGCCCTCAACGTACCTCCAACCTCACTTAAATAGATGCACGAGTCCGGAAATTGTCACACCTACGACAAAACTCCTGGGTTCAATCATCCTGGCGGATGCCGAGATGGTTGCTTCTTTGTTGAGAGGAATTTGATTCTTCTGGTCACCTTCTGGACGCAGTTGTAGTAGCAATTTAAACGTAGCAGTGGCGCAAAAATTGCATTCCGATCGATTACTGATAGCTTGTGCCCGCTTCTAAGCGGCTATACTTGGCCGTAACTTTCATTACAGGCAAGGGCAAGATGGACACACTGCAGAAATCAGAACGATGGGGGATTGGTTCTCTATTGATTGCGGCACTTCTAACTTTTTTTCTGCCGCTGGTGACTATCCAGTTGCCGATTCTAGGCAAGCAGGATGTGAGCGGATATGACCTTGTAACGAGAGCAAAACAGCTTACTCATGCGTTGAATGGAGCCAAATCCACGGACTTGGGAAAGGTCCGTCCAGAATTGGATGAATCTGCGCCGCGTATTCCCAATAGAGCTGTGACCCATCCTATGCCATTCATAGTTCAGGCTCTATCGTATGTTCCTGCTGAAATCCTGGCGAGCTTTGCCTGTGTACTTGTGGTCCTTCTGAGTTGTTTGACTTCAATCAAAGTAGTCATTGCCAAACTGTGTGCCTCTTTAGGTGCGGTGCTGGCTATTCTTACTATCGTTCATCTCACGGTTGCGAATACAGCTTTGCATGAATGGTTCCGTGCGCAGTTCGAGGCTGATTCGGGGACACTCTCAAATAATCCTTTTGCCGGGATGGCCAGAGAACTTGGGCATCTTGCAGCTCAATCCTTGCAGGTCAGACCTGGTGTTGGACTCTATGTCTTGACTGTTTGTCTAGGATTATCTGCGGTGCTTCTCAATGTGCGGATACTTGCAAGAGCGCAGTCCAGTGCAAAGCCGAGCTTGAGTCCCCAGGACCAGGACTCCTGAGTTGTAGGCGTGCCCCATCACTTTTCGTTTATCGCTGACACTGGTTGCCCTCAATGCTCTGATTCGTGAGAAGGCAATATCCAACCATCGTCTTCGATAGTCAGGTGTGAAAGCGAAAAAGCGCGCACAGCTGCTTCAAAGCGTGCTCGATAGACATTTAGGCCGAAGTTCCACATCCTTAAGGACGAAAAGGTGTGCGAATTCAGAGGGATAAGTGCAGAGAGCGAATCGGGGTCTGGGTACAGTTTAGAAAGCAGGGGCAACGCCGAGCAGTTCAAAGGCGCGGCGTTGCAGCGGCGTAGGTGTAGAGATCATTTGCATGGAATGGTCGGTAACAGAGACTTGATTGAGAGTCAGAGTAGCCAAGTCTTCGAGTAGCGTGGAGAAGCTATGGACAGCAAGGCCGTCAGCGGAGCGATGGTTTTGCCGCTTTTCCAGAGCCGCTGGGGAACGATGAGCTGGAGCTACGACGGAAGGACGAAGAGCCTCCCCTGCTTGAGGCTCTTCGTCGGTAAATAGCAAGGAGGCGAGAGCTTGTTTGAGATGCCATTCGACATAGGCCGCCAGCAAGCATAACAGGACATGAGCCCGAACGCGGTTAGCCAAGTGATGGTGAATCGGCCGCACCTTCAGATCAACACTCTTCAAGCTACGAAAGGTTCGTTCCACCACCGACAGACGCTTATAGTTGCGCACCGTCTGTTCTGCGGAGAGCTGCTGCTGGGCAACGCTGGTGCGAAGCACATAGATGCCGTCCAGGGCCGCTTCTTGAGCAATGCTGTCTAAGTTACGTCGATAGGTGAAACGGGTCTCCTCGACGGTGAACTGAAAATGCTTGCCCATTTTGTATCGGCCCAGAGCTTTTCCAATAGCGATGCCGATCTTCTCCTTACCTCGTAGGGGACGTCTGTTGCGTTTGCTGGCGGCAACAATCTGCTCCAGCCGCTTTTCTGTGGCAGCTAAAAGCTCCTGACGTTTGCGCGAGCGTTCTTCGGCCAATAAAGGGTTACGACAAGCGATGAGTCGCTCTCCGGCGTAGTCGGGATGAGAGATCTCAGCGAAGTCTTGCTGGTCAAACAAAGACAGCTGCAGGCATCCAGAATCCACCAGACTGCGAATCTGTACGCTACGCAAGGCGGTGATCCAATCCAGTCCGGAGTTGCGCAAATCCTGTTCGATGCGGGCGCTGGTCAACATGCCTCGATCGCCCACCAGGATGACCTGTTGCAGATCAAAGCGGGTGCGTAACTTTTCCACTTGAACGGCAACGGTCTTCGGATCGGCCGTGTTGCCCTCAAAGACTTCCACTGCAAGGGGCCGTCCGTCTTGATCGGTCAGCAGACCGAAGACAATTTGCAAGTTGCCTGAACGCTCATCGCGGGAATGACCATACTGTGCAAGTGGACAATGCCGACCCTCAAAATACGTGGAGGTTACATCGTAGAGCACTAAACAGCCTTGCTGCAGATGGCGCTTGGCCAGTTGCTTTTCAATCGACTCCTGGCGCTCGAACAACCAGTCCATGGCGCGATACAGTTCCTCTTCGCTCACAGATCCCAGCCCCAGACAGGCCCCTAAGCTGCTGGAGGCGGTCTCGGCTTCCAAGCCCCGTACGGTAGCCAACTTCGAAGCTGGCTCAAGGATCCTAGCCACGATCATGGCTACAACCAGATCGCGTTCCCGACAAGACTCTCGACACACCAGGCGCTCCAGTCCTAGCTGACGCAGAGTGCCCAAAGCAGCAGCAACGTGACCATGAGGTAAGGAGCGGTTGATGGTGAAGGCTCCGTTGAGCGGGATCATCGACTCGCCCTTGAGTACCAAGCGCAGACTATCGATCTGCTCCTGCGGCCAGTCGGAAAGGTTGGCCAGGGTAACCTTGCGAATCTTCTTGCCTTCGCGAACGGCCTGCCGCAGCAGTACGGCTGGAGGAGAGTTGCGGTTGGGCACGACGTCGATGTACATGGCCAGCAATATGCATCATTAACAGCACGACGTCAAGCGATTCTTTTGATATTACATGGGTACATTTTCATGTAATCAACAAAGACATACTCTGCTTATCTCACTTATCAGTAAGGTGCTTATCTCTCCCTTTGCTCCTTTTCTAAGCTGGAACTTCGGTTTAGGGGAATGGAGCAATCGTGATCAGCATATTGATCGAGCGTCTCACCACGAGTGCTGCAATCCTACACGTACAGAGATAAAGGCGGCACTCGATTGATACTTATCGACTGATGCTTACCAGGAATATTGGGCGATGATTTGCGGCGGACCGACGTTTCCATTAATTACAGTTGTCTTGACGACAATCTGAAAGTTATTTTCCTTGTCAATTAGGTTTTTCGGAATGGTGTTAATCCAAACAGGAGAAGTAAGTAATTCGCCAGCAGCCTCCGTCCCATGCATGCCTAAGCCGCCTACGGCAAGAATCCATTTCCCCGTGTCAGGACTGTGGTAACGACTGATGAGAGCATAATCAACGGACGAATCTGCAAATTGTAATTTCCCGTTCCCACGCCACTCCTTTCGTCCGGGGTTTTGCGAATCTTCGATCCATTCATCCTGAGTTACAGGATCGACCATGACATGAAAGCGCAGCCGCGAAAGCAGGATCAAAGACCAGGGATTATCAAACGCTCCGATGACAACATCGGGGGTTTGCCTGAGGTCTGTCAAAGTTACGGTGGAGGAACCTCTCATGATGGCGTTATGCCGCTGTGCGGCTATCGCAACCATCAATCCTGCTGCGACCTTTGCATCTACTACGGACATTGCCGGGACACGCTTGTCCTTCAATTTGAGAGCAGGAGTCGTGTGAGTAGCTATGATATTTGCATCCATCGCGGCCCAGTTGTTGTGATCTGTATCCGGATCATCACGGATGTCGCTCACGCACATTAAGAGCGGTTCACTGGTCGTGTGCAGCAACGGTGCCCAAATGAGTTCCTGTGTTGAGCGAAAGTGCGGACCGCGAGAAAGCCAGGCGATAAAGCCCGCTGACAGTAGGCCCAATCCAAGGATGGACAAAAAGAAAATTGATTTTGCTTTCCTGCCAAAGATGATGTGTGAATCTGGCTTTATTCCTGTTCCTGTTTCTTTATCTTCCGCCGGTTTCTCGGAATATTGCGGTAAAGGTTCGACAGGAGGAGTCTCGACGTCGCTCTTTATAATCTCAATTTGTGGTGAATAGGAGCCGGGAAGGAGATGGATGCGAATCCTGCTCTGGCGTTCTTCCTGGTAGCATTGAGCCAGCCTTTTTCGTATTTCATTCGCAGTAATACGTACGATCGGGTCGGAATTCGAATCGTAACTAGGATCCCGTCCAAAGACGGCTACCCCCAGAACCCGTTCCTTGAGACTTTCCTGATCTCCCTTAACGAGACACTCCATCAAATACTTGAACAACGTCACGCAACGGCGACTGTTCCGAAAACTGGGGTGAGAAAGAATATATTGAGTCTCTGCCAGGATTGCAGCTTTAAGAGAATCATCGCAGTCCGTCAGTAAAACCCACTCGTGTTTTCCGGCCTCAGCGACAACTGTCATAGTAAATCTTATGTGAAGAACAACGAATAAATGAAGGATATCACTCCGCGGAAAAGCTCCTCCACATCTCGTCCGAGACAAGCATCCATTCTGATTTCATCTACCGGAAAAAGAGATGCGGTTGCGAGTGAGCAAACCTTGTAAGGCTTGAAAGCTAACCTGAAAAATCACAGTGGATCAATTCACGGCATCCTCCTCGTCCTTCGCCCTCTGCTGCAAACGAAGGATCAATTCGGATAGCAATCACGATTTCATTTGTTTCTTTGTCGAGGTCTGGATAAGGGCCGTTTCAAGTGTGAGATTAGAATTTCCGGCGCGCAGGGGCGTACTGTACGTGACATACGAACTGGGAAAATGAGTCGTATCTCTATGAAATTATTGGGTAATACGCGTACAGTACGGTTCACAACATTCCGTGTCGTCCTCTCTGAAAACTAAGGTTCTTACGCTCGGGGAAGGAGCATTCCATCCCTCGCTTTATCGATGACATGAAGATGTTCAAAGGTCAGCTTGTCTCAAGAAGCGGAGAACCAACTCTATGAGTTTCCCAAGGAAACTTCAGCATTGAAAAAAGAAAGGACCACACCTGCCAATGAGCGATGGACCGACAAATTGGCGCAACTCCTCTTTGAAGCACAAGATTGAACTGCGACTCTCTCGCACCTGTTCTCTCGTGCTTGCATGTTCACTTTTTGGATCACCAAATTTTAGCTATGCCGGATCTGAGGCCAGGGAGAGTCAGACGATTACTTCCACAATTGCCGGGCAAGTTCTCACGCCCGAAGGATCCCCATTATCGAAAGCAACAATCCTGGTGGAAAATCTAGAAACACATCAGAAATTCCAGATTCTCAGCGACACCGCCGGTCAATTCCTGATCAAAGGCCTTTCTCCCGGAGAGTACAAGCTCCTGGTTACCGAGGAAGGGTATAAAGCTTTCTTCATCTCGAAGCTGCCCCTGGTTGCTGGAGACCAAGCCAAGGCTACTGTGAAAATGCAGCACGGACTCTCTTCGGAATTGCTCGAAGGAGAAACCGGCAGCGTAACTTCACGGGCAGGAACATCGCTCGTAGGCAAAGTGCTAAACGATATTCCTGAGAACCAGAGAAACTTCGTAAATCTGGCGCAGCTCTCAACCGGAGCTAACGAAGGCAATATGAACGGCAGTAGTTCGGACGCAAAGCCGGGAGCTCAGCACTCATCCTCCTCGATCTCAGTTGGCGGGCAACTGGAAACGCTCAACAACAACATGATCGATGGCATCGATAATAACGAACGCATCAACTCGTTAATTGCCGTCCATCCTTCGGTCGATGCTATTGCCGGAATGCAGGTCGTAGGAAGCGCCTATTCCGCTACCCAGGGAAGAGCTGGAGGTGGGGTAATCAATATAACCACGAAGTCGGGCACCAAAAAGTATCACGGAACCGTTTATGAGTATTTTCGCAACGATGCTCTGGATGCGTATCCCTATCTTTTCGGAGCCCACACACGAAAGCCGGAAGTGCGACAGAATCAGTTTGGCGGCAGCATTGGCGGCCCTCTGTGGAAAGACAAAACAACTTTTTTTGCAGACTATGAGGGCTTCCGCCTCATTCAGGGACGTCCTCCAGCTTTGCTAACTGTGCCTACAAAATATGAACACGACAACCCCGGTGATTTTACCGATGTTGGCGGTCAGAAGCTGACTTCTCTTGACAGTGTGGGACTGCAATATTTTAAGCTTTATCCTCTTCCGAACTCCGGTTCGAATGCTTATGTAACCGCACCAAGCGGATCGAATTTCTCCCATACCGGCGACCTGCGCATCGATCATCGATTCTCTCCAAAGGATAGCTTCTTCTCTCGATTCAGCTATAACCGCAGCACAATTGGAGTTCCAAGCGCCTTCCCGGATGTGACCGAAGATGGAATAACGATTCATCCTGGTGGCCAACTTTATACCTTCGCCGGGAGCACACTGGATATGTCGATGAATGGTGTTCTCAGCTATACCCATACGTTTAATCCCAATCTGCTCCTGGATCTAAAGGCTGGATATACGCTTTGGAATGAAATAGACACTGATCTGAACCCAAAGTATCCGGTGAATCAAATCTTCGGGCAGCCTGGAGTCAATGTCGCAGCCAGTTCAAATGGGCTTGCTCCAGTCAATGTAGTATCTGCTTCTTCATTGGGCAACGGCGGTTACTCTCGCCCGTTAAATCAGCTTGATAACACCTTCTCTTATAAGGGAATGCTGAGCTGGACCCGCGGCAGGCATAACTTATCCATAGGCGGAGGTTTAATTCGTCGGCAATATAACAACGAGAGTAGTTCGTATGGCTTAGGCTCCTGGACGGTTATGAATCTCCCCAGCCTTCTGAAGGGTGAGTTCACTTCAGTACAACGTATCTTAAGCCTGGCTCAACCACATAATCGGACTTGGGAGCCTTCTGTGTTCGTCCAAGACGAATGGAATGCCATACATAGTCTGACGATAACCTATGGTGTTCGCTACGACGTCTATACAGCACCAACGGAGATCAAGGATCAACTCATAAACTTCAATTCCGAGACGGGCAAGATCGATATTGCAGGCAAGAATGGAGCATCAAAAACTGCTAATGTGAATACCGATTACTCAAGTTTCATGCCTCGTATAGGGTTTAACTGGACGCCCGATGGTGAAACATCCATTCACGGCGGATTTGGTATGGTATCTACCCTGGCGTCGGGTGGCAGCTCGAGCCTGATCTCTACTTTTGGAGTATGTTCTTCTTCCACCTGTCCGAATGGATATACAACACTTGCCGCCGGGCTGCCGATGCCGACGACTCCCGACTATTCCAATCCGACGGGAAACCTGTCAAACATGCGCGCCCTGCATCTCAAGAATATATACCTGGAACAATTCAACCTGGGGATTGATCGTTCTTTTGGCAAGTTTGATTCTATTCAAGTCTCCTATGTCGGCTCGCTCGGCAGGCATTTAACCCAACAGTTCCCAGATTTGAATGCGCCACCTCCTAATACATCCTCCAACCCAAATACCCTCCGACCGTATTACTCGATCGATCCGAATTTGACGACCGTTGCCTTTATTGCTTCGGGCGGAAGTTCCTCTTACAACGCATTACAGACGGCTTACTCGCATTCCTCCAAATACGGCCTAAACGTCAACTTTCACTACACTCTGGCTCACGGTCTTGACAACGCCAGACCCTGGAGCAGAGATTCTTCGGGATTTGGCACCGTGGTAAGCAAGTCAGGTACTCTCGATTATGGCAACAGTACCTTCGATGTCCGTCAGCACCTTGTAACAACCGTTATGTATGAATTGCCATTTGGAAAAACCGCAACAGGAGCACGGCGGATCCTAGAAAAAGGATGGCAGTTTAATGTTATGGAAATTTGGGGCACAGGTCTTCCCTATACGATTCTGAATGCCACAGATGTGAGCAATACAAATCCCGGAGCCAGCTCGGCCGACCGCACTAACGTTATAGGAAACCCGAATCTCTCTAACAAGGGTGTTCACAGGTTCTTCAATACAGATGCCTTCGCCTCACAAGCAAAAGGAGAACTCGGAAATGAGCGCAGGAATCAATATTACGGACCACATAGCCGGCACGTGGATGTATCTCTCTTTAAAAATTTTCAGCTTCCTCGGGAAATGACGATGCAGTTCAGGACAGAGTGTTTTAATCTGACCAATACTGCCAACTTTGCTACTCCTGCAAATATTCTTCATGGGCCAAATTTCGGACAGCTAACTCAGATTACAAACGGCTATACACCGAGAGAAATCCAGTTTGCGTTGCGTATGCAGTTCTAGAGCGCCAGACCGTGAGAGCTGGAAATGAGAAGTCCCTTCTCTCGCGGTCTTTCCATGATCCGGTACTTGTGTCTCTACGTTCGCCTAGGAGGTCGGACCTTTCTATTGGGATATGGGTTTATCACGCGGCACTATGTCCAAATAGGTTAGATAAGGTAACAGTAATTTTGCGGATAAAGAGCCACTCTTACACAGGTTTCAATAACCAATTTTGAGAGATACGTCATGTCAAATAAATCGAGTTGTAAAGCACCTTATATCTCTACGATTCTGGCACTATTCGCGCTAGCCCCAGGCCTTATGGCACAATCGGCGAGCGATAGCAAACATGTCCATCCATCTGCTTTTCCTCAAATAGCGACTGTCGATCCCCGATTCCAGAGCTACAACATCGAAATGGTCGAAGTAACTGGAGGACGATTCTGGAAACCGTACTCGCAGAGCAAAGGGATTTCTGCGAACCCGAATCAAGAAGGAGCCGGAGGGCTATCGGCTGACCTATTCCAGTATCGTCCTCCTATCGACCTCAGTAATCGCCGCATACGGAACCTGGCATTAGCACTTAGTCCAGCATATGTTCGTGTAAGTGGCACCTGGAGAAATGCAACATACTTCCACGATTCCGATTCTCCCGTACCCACCACACCTCCTTCGGGCTTCAACGGTGTACTCACTCGTTCCGAATGGAAGGGTGTCGTGGAGTTTTCAAAAGCGGCGAACGCAGAACTTATGACATCGGTTGCCACGAGTGGAGGTACTCGCGATAAGAATGGAGTGTGGACTTCTGAACAGGCGGAGCAGTTCTTCGCCTATACAAAGTCGGTGGGCGGCAATATTGCGGCTACCGAATTCATGAACGAGCCAACGCTTGCTCTCCGTGGTGGCGGGGTCCCTTCTGGATATGCGCCTGCCAACTTTGCACAAGACATTGAAATATTTAGTACCTGGCTTCGTCGGAGTTCGCCTAAAACCGTGTTCCTTGGCCCTGGAGGTGAAGGTGAAGGGATGGGCTGGAAGGAGACTGCTTCGATGAAACGTATCCCGAGCGAGAAACTGCTACAGGCGACAGGCTCCGTATTTGATGTCTACTCGTATCACTTTTACAACGCCCTTTCGTCGCGTTGCAGCAGCTTTTTGGGCGGAGGCGTTTCTCCGGATGAAGCACTCTCGCCCAACTTTCTCGACATTCCGGAACGTGTAAACGCCTTCTATACCGGCCTTCGGGATCGTTACATGCCCAACAAGCCGATTTGGGTAACTGAAACGGGAGAAGCAGCGTGTGGTGGAGATCGGTGGGCTTCTACTTTTAGAGACACGTTCCGTTATCTCAACGAACTCGGCACACTTGCAAAACATGGTGTTCAGGTAGTTGCCCATAACACTTTAGCTGCAAGCGATTATGGGTTGATAGATGAAAACACCTTCCAGCCTCGTCCCGACTATTGGGCAGCTCTTCTTTGGCATCGCCTAATGGGGACCACGGTATTGGATGCTGGGTCAAGTCCAAGTCCCGACGTGCACCTCTATGCACATTGTCTGCCTGAAAAGAATGGTGGAGTAACACTGCTTGCAATCAACGCCGGTAAAGCCGCGATAAATATTGACAGTGACGCTTCGGCTGAAGAGTATGTCCTGTCGGCCTCTGATCTCGAAGCAAGTATGGTAAGTCTCAATGGGAAAGGCCTCAGCCTTACGGCAGATGACTCCATTTCCCCGCTGGTGGGTAAACGGTCTGCACGAAACGTAGTGCTCCAGCCAAGAACCTTGGTGTTCTTAGCGTTTCCCGATGCCAATAATGCAGCTTGCAAGGTGAAACTTCGCTAGGAAATCGGATGAGGCTGCAAGTGTAAGCAAAAGTAGGATGCCTCTTCGCATCCTCAAGCGCATCTTTGGGGGGCGTGAAAGTTCGTTATCGGGAACTTTATCGGGACCGTGAGCAGTTGGCGAAAATCAACCAACTGCTCGCCTCTCAAGGGGTGTTCTCTGGAGTGCTTGCAGTCCTCCAGAGAACACAAACGCAAGGAAAAAGCGCAGATGCCTCGTTTCCGAGAGTAAGCAAATTTTCCATTGGACCTCCTGCGCTTTGAACGGGCGCTCCGCTCCGAAGGTCAGAAGTCATTTTCGGCTCTGGAGGAGAAGTTGATTCACTGTGCATGCAGTGTGCAGTAAAGGCCGAATTGAAAAGGCAAATTAGTGCGAACGAGTCTCGTGAGGCCCTAATCGCGTTGCATGCTCCTGGATGTGGAAATAGTTGTGCATTTCGCCTCATGCCTGGGGAATACTCCCGACATGTCATTTGTGGAATGGGAAAGAATGGTGGGATAGCAGACTGCGAATTCGTGCAAGATTACTTGCTTATTCGGAGGTCAAATTTTGAGGAATTGTCGAAGAGAGAAGAGCGATATTTGAAGGCTGGTGTGAACTGGTCGGGGCGGAGGGATTCGAACCCCCGACCCTCTGCTCCCAAAGCAGATGCGCTACCAGACTGCGCTACGCCCCGACTATTGCGATTGTAACCTGAGCCGAGCATTCGGAACAAAGTCGAAGGCTAAAAGGCGTGTCGCAAAAGCCAGATAAGCCAGACTGTTACCAGAACTGGTATTAGGAAAATGAGTGTCAGGCCTGTGGAAAGAGCTAGAAGAAAACCCCAATCTTTCCAGGTGTGGCGATGCGGCTGTTGCAAGTGCCTCTGGATCAGGGCATAGTTTCGCCGGTTTGCTTTCCAGGCAATGTCAAAGATGTCTCCAAGGAAGGGAATGCTTCCGATTAGGACGTCCAGCCCGATATTCACAACCATGCGGGCCAGGGTGACATAGGGTAATCCACGGACCCATGCGGCAAAAATCAGGATACAGGCCAACAGGCCGGTAAGGATATCGCCCAAGCCGGGAATCAGTCCGACAATCCCATCCAAGCCGAAGCGAATTCCTGTTCCCGGTATCCGGAACCAGTCGTCGAGCAGATGGGCCAGGAGATCAAGATTCTCATCTCGCAGAATCCCGCCATCGTTTCTACTGCCAATTCGTGAGCCGAACTTTGCGGCTCCAGGAGGGATAACCTCACCCTGCAGCGTATCTGGCAACTTCAATCTCCTTTCTGCTAAACTGACGATCTAGCAACGGGCCGGTTTTCGCTTATTCGTGCCTTGGATGCTACAATTTAGTCTATACGGCGGCTATAGTTCAGTGGCAGAACACCGGTCTGTGGCACCGGGTGTCGTGGGTTCGACCCCCACTAGCCGCCCCATAGAATCAACTGCTTACATCAAGCAGGGTCACCTAAGCATCTAATTCCCGTTAAGCTGATCGGCGTTAAATCCCAAACTTTGCTGGTCGTGTCTTTATACTCCCGCTGTGAAGTCTGCCAACGCTTTGACGAAGACAAAGTCGATACTTCCTGCAGCCTCGGATATCTTCCTCGGAACCTCCGGGTGGGCCTATACCAGTTGGAAGCCTGATTTCTACCCCGCAAAGTTCCCTGCCAAACGATTTCTTGAGTATTACGCGACTCAGCTGAACTCTGTGGAAGTGAACTATACCTTTCGCAGTCTCCCTTCTGCCAAAATGCTGGAGACTTGGCTTTCTTCTACGAGCGAGAATTTCCGGTTTTCCTTTAAGGCCCCGCAACGGATTACCCATATTCTCAGGTTGCGGAATTGCGAGGCAGCGGTCACGGAGTTTTTCAAGGTCTTGCAGCCTATGATGGATGCCCGGCGTCTGGGCGTAATACTTTTTCAACTGCCGCCGAATTTCAAAGCCGATCATGATCGGCTGGAAGGCTTTCTTCAGATTGCCGGCAAGAAAGATTTTCGCCTTGCCTTTGAGTTTCGCCATGAGAGTTGGTTGCGCGAGGAGACTTATGCCCTGCTCCAGGCTCATAATGCTGCTCTCTGTGCTGCAGAAAGTGACGAACTCAAGGTGCCGGATATACCAACCGCTGATTTTCGCTGCTATCGATTACGCATGAGTGGATACACTGCCACTCAGCTACGCGATATCGGGAATATGCTTTTGCGGGCTGCACAGTCCGGCAATGTTTATGCCTATTTCAAACACGAAGAGCAGCCTGAGGGGGCTCAGAACGCAGTGAAACTTTTACGGAGTCTACAAGGAGCATGAGCAGAGGGGCGGAAGTGCTGGAGCAGGCACTGGCATGGGCAGAAGGGTTTGTACCTCGTCGTGGGCTCCGCAATGGACATCTTCAAACCCTGGCGGGGAATTTTTTGCGTCGCCCTCCATTTTTGCTGGAGACTGAATCCCAGCTTGTGGATGTCGATACCGAAACCGGCAGTCGCGTCTTGTGCCACTGTCATTGGCAGCCTAAGGCAGTTCGCCGGGATCGCTTAACAGTGATCCTTATTCACGGGCTGGAAGGCTCGTCTCGTTCGCAATATGTTTTGGGAAACACGATGCGGGCCTGGGTTGCTGGCTGCAATGTTGTGCGAATGAACATGCGCAACTGTGGCGGTACCGATCATTTGTCGTCGACGCTCTACCACTCGGCGTTATCCGGAGATGTGAGAGCCGTTATGGAGCACTTTCAACGCGAGTATGGGCTTAAGAAGATTGCTCTTGTCGGCTACTCCATGGGGGGCAATCTGGTTTTGAAGCTTGCTGGAGAGTTGGGCCGAAGTGCTCCGGAATTCTTGAGAGCAGCTGTTGGGGTCTCCCCGGCTATGGATCTTGGTGCTTCTGCAGATGCTCTCCATGAGCCGAGGAACCGGGTGTACGAATGGCATTTTCTGCGCCATCTCATGCACCGCTTTCGTCGGAAAGCAGGCTTGTTTCCCCAGATCTATTCTCTAGAAGGGATTGGCCGGATTCGATCGATTCGGGATTTCGATGAAAACATTACTGCTCGTTATTCCGGCTTTGCCGGAGCCGATGACTACTACTCACGTGCAGCAAGTGCTCGCGTAGCTGGACAGATTTCCGTGCCGACACTGATACTGCAATCTGCAGACGATCCCTTTATTCGCATGTTGCCGGAGACCCGTGCAACTCTAAAAGCAAATTCGGCAGTCCATTTGATCGAGACGGCACACGGGGGACACTGCGCATTTCTATCCTCACTTCCTGGCCCGGATGGTTATTGGGCTGAGAAGGTTTTGCTTGGTTTTTTACTGTCGGTAACGGATTCTTAATGGAAGCAGATTGGTCTGTCGAGGTTGGCGGGGGAGCTATGGTGATCGAGGCCATGTGGTCAGGGCTTGTCGATTTACGGAAGTCTCCCGAGAGAATCAACGAACTGGAGGAGGTCCGGCGCTTTCCTGCTTTAGGCTGGGCACTGAAAGAGTTGAATGTTCTTGGAGGTCCCTTGTGGACCTCAAAATGTGATGTTTGGACGCTGATTGCCGTCAATATGGATCCGGATGAGATTGGGGCGAAACCGGAGGATCTGAAGTCCGGGAAGGCCTGTTATGTGGATGTTCTTGCCCGGGACAAAGTGTCCTTCAGCTCGTTTGAGAGGCATGAGCGATGGGTACGCAAACTATCCCGTCAGCTCCGCGCGATCGAACTTCCTCGGGTGCGTGTGGATCTCGTAGTGCGGCAGGCGATGACCAGAGGCCAAACCGGTTTCGGAATTACAGTGTATTGTGCCGCTTGTGGCCCACAAGACGACGATGCTCGGTTATCTTTAGAACATGGATTGCGTGCGGTGGTTCCGATTCTCGCTGAGGGAATCTCGTTCTGAAGTCTCTGCGCATTTCAGATAAAATACTTGAGGAGCGGGCGAGTAGCTCAATTGGATAGAGCACCGGCCTTCTAAGCCGGGGGTTGTGGGTTCGATTCCCGCCTCGCCCACCATGGACTCCCACCACAAGCAGCATTCAAGAATTATCTATACCAACCGATACAGTTTCTTCACTGACATTTCGTATACTCTCTTCCCATTTTGCTCTTTATGCCAACTTCGTTGATCTCCGGCGTACTTTGTTGGTCCGGAAGTTTGCATCGAGCATCAATTTTGTTAGCCTCCAAAGAACACCACCATGGATACATGTGTTCTGTGGCCGTAAGGAGCAAGTGATGGACGACAAGACCGTAATTACGCCAATCCAATATGCCGAGTTCTGCCGGAAAAATAACGATTGTCCTGATTCTGGACGCGGGCAGTACTTATTCCTGGGACTGGTGAGCGAACTCGGTCAGGTTGCGACGCTGTTGAAAAAGCAGCTCTGCGATCACACGGCCGTCGATCATGACGAAATCGTTCGTGGATTAGGCGATATCGCCTACTACATTGCTTCGATGTTCGAGCCGGTCATGTTTGCCGAGTTGCTTTCCTTTCCCCTTGAGCCTGTCACGGTAAGAAAGGCGATGCAGGTACTACTGGAGACTCACGATCCTGCGTATTGGCGAGCACTCTGTGTGGCTCTGGAAGTCTCACCTCGCGAAGCAATCCAGGCGAGTATGGATCATTTACTGAAATCTCGGAATCTCGTTCCCCCGGACGGCAGTGATCAATAGCACTGCCGTACCAATGGGCGAGATGAAGTTATTTTTGTTTCCAGGGCTTCACTTGCTTCGATTCGTCTGAAAGAAATTTTCCCAGCGGATCGTGGTGTAGCCCTTTTAGGGCAGCGATAACAGCGCGGGCATTTTGTTTTGCTCCGTCTTCTGTTGTGTGCGTTGTTTTGTCCCCGAAAAGTTTGTCTACCGCGTCGGTGCCAAGCTTTTCATATTCCGCTGAGATCTCTGCATTGATATCAAGAAAGGGAACGGTTTTCGTTTTCGCTACTTGAGCCATCCAATCGACATAAGGCTCTTTGATGATTTTGCCGTCTTTCCAGCGATTGCGTGGGACAGGCGCGCAAAGGATAGGTATAACGCCTTTTGTGCGTGCTTCAGTCACCATCTTATCCAGATACCAGCCATAGGTGTGGACGGTCTCTGGCAATCCCGTATGCGGATTCTGAATCTCTTTCGTTTCGTTACCGATTCCGGCCAGGGAGCCCCGTGCACGAACCGCATCGTCAATAGGACCGGCATCGTTATGGCCAAACTGTATCAAGATAAAGTCACCAGACTTCATCAGAGAAAGTAACTTAGGCCAATAAAAATTGTAGTAAGTGCGGCTGCTAAGTCCTCCGACTGCTCGATTAACAACATTCATTCTGGCCGGCGCAATATAAGGTGCTAATTCATCTCCCCAACCCCATAGCCCATGTTTCCCCGTGCTATTCCCATTCCGTACTGTGGAATCTCCAGTGATCCAGAGTGTAGAGAGGCCAGCATTGCTTGGGGAATGAAACGAGCGCTCCGTCTCGGAGATAACTTCGCGCCCCCGCTGCGACAAATATCGGGTAACCGGCATATCGAGTAGAGACTTCAATCCGGCTACAACGCACGTGGCGTTTACTTCTGCCCCGGCAGGTCCTGTGTGGGTATGATCTCCAGGAAAGAAGGTGGAGACCTTCTGCTGTCCCAGCTTTTCGTACTCGTCCGCAATGATGCCATTTACGTCGACGAAATCAGTGCGTTGTTCTGCTGTCGCTGCTTCTTCCGCCCATTCGGTGAAATGTCCAAAACCGCGGTCTATATGACCTGCATTCCACACGTTGTTGGGTGTAGGCGAAAGAACAATAGGCGTGGCTCCTTTTGCCCTTGTCTGACGAATGAACTCGCGAACGTACCAGCCAAAGGTATGTACGATCTCGTGCTTGCCTGTGACGGGATTATCGATTTCGCGTGTCTCTTCGCCAATCCCTGGCAATGAACCGCGAGCTCGGGATTTGTCGTCGATAGGTCCGCCATCGTTATGTCCGAACTGAATCAGGACGATATCTCCGGGCTTAAGCTGCGATGCGACTTTGTCCCAGAGTCCTTCTGCCGTAAAGGTGCGGCTGCTGCGTCCTGCTCGAGCCGCATTGACTACATTGACTTTGGATAGATCGAAGAATTCCGTAAAGGGAGTTCCCCAGCCGAGCGTTGCTTTCGTCGGTACGGTTGGATCTCCGTGATTATTGGCTGTGGAATCTCCGGTAATGAAGATCGTGGGTAATGCAGGATTTGCCGGAATGGGACCCTGCGGCTGAGTATCTTTCCCTTGGGCGATAGCAGAAGAGCATAGGCAAGCCGCAAACAGAGCAGAGAGAACTACTCGAAGCTTCATCATTCCATCTCGTATTTCAAATAGGAATCAATTTTCGATTCGGTATTCCTTATATACGTGCTTCCTGGCAGAAGCAATGAAATCTATACCGACCGCGTAGAGAAGGTCTTTGTCGCGGCGCCTACTGCATGAATTACGCCTGTAACTCCGATGAAGAAGAAACCCAGCAGGGTAACTCCAGCCCAATGATGGTGTGACCAGGCAACGGTGGAAGCATAAGAGCCAAGCGATGCTCCCAGGAAGTAGATGGTCATGTAGATTGTGTTCAACCGCGATCTAGCTCCGGGTTCCAGGCCAAAGACTCTCGTTTGATTCGCGATTTGATTGCATTGTGCCCCCATATCGAGCAGAATGCAGCCCAGGATCAGGCCTGCTAAATGATTGCGTCCGGCCCACAGCACCGTCCAGGCAAAGATAACCAAAGCAATTCCCAGGGAGATCACACGTCTTGAGCCGTACCTGTCGGAGAGCTTTCCCGCGAACGGGGCAATAGCTGCACCCGTTGCTCCGATTACCCCAAACATACCGGCAACCCCCGGCCCCAGATGGAAGTGAGGAGTGCCGAGCAGAAAGGCCAATGTTGTCCAGAAGCCGATGAAGGAAGCAAAGAGCAAGGCCGATTGAATTGAGGCTTCGCGGAGCACGGAGTACTGCCGGAAGATGGAGTAGAGAGAGCGTAGCGCGCTGAGGTATGGCAGGGGATTTGCCGGTTCCAAGCGCGGCAGGATTCTGCGAAGCAGCACGACGAAGATCGCATTGACACCCGCGGCGATGGCAAAAACGGCTCTCCAGCCCATCCATGTGGCCAGCCCTCCGGAGAATGCCCGGGCAAGGAGGATGCCAAGCAAGAGGCCGGTCATCACGATTCCGATTGCAGTTCCGCGTTGCGAGTCTTCTGCCAGATCGGGTGCGATTGGCACAGCAATGTGTGTAACCGCCGCAGTGAGTCCGATGGCGACGCTTGCCGCTACGAGTATCCAAAGGTTCGGAGCCAAAGCTGCAGCTCCTAACGAGAGTGCCACGCAGGCGAACAACTTCTCCATCAATCCACGGCGTTCCAGCACGTCTCCCAGAGGAACGAAGAACAACAGTCCAATGGAATAGCCAATCTGGGTCGCGACCGCGACCATGCCTGTGTGGGCTGGCGTGGTGTTGAAGGTCTTGCTGATTTCCAGCAGCAGCGGCTGGTTGTAGTAGATATTGGAGACTCCAATGCCGCAGACCAGGCCCAAGAAAGGCAACACCGCGCGATTCCCGCGCAGAGCGTGAGTTGTAGAGGAGCTAAGCCCAGGCACTGACATGATTCCCTAGTTTCCAGTTTAGAACAGTTGCAGAAAAGACATTGGAAGTCCACAACGACTACTCCGGAAGCCGATATCCATTTCCAAATGGGAACAGATATTGAGATTTCGCCAAGGAGTCGTCGTTCTGGATAGTCTGTTTATCGAAATACTAAAGCGTTTTAATCGAGGTGTTGCGCTAAAAACGCGAAAGGCCACGAAGAGATCGCGGCCAAAGGATTAATGGAACGACGACTATCGCGGCAGAACTTGTAACTGGATCTCCGCTTTCGAATTGCTGGAAACCGGCTTGTTGTTCCGATAGACGATGGCGAGTTTTTCCCGCTCCAGGATCTTGTGAACCTGGCACCGTGCGTGATCGGCCCAAGGACCTGAACCGTCAATATGGAGGTAGGCCTTCCAGTGAGCCAGTGCTCTGCGCCGTTCTCCGCTACGTTCCCAGGCCAAAGCCAGGTTGTAGTGCGCATCTGCGTAGTTGGGCGAGAGTTTGAGCGCTGTCTGGTAAGCAGTGATGGCTTCCGGCAGGCGTTGAAGCTCGTCCAAGGCATTGCCAAGATCGAAGAATGCCAGGGAATATTCGGAATCGGCCTCGGTTGCTCTGCGATAGAGCGATTCGGCTACAGCGAAATGGCGCTGGTTGTAATGAATCGTACCGAGATTGATGCATGCCGGAGCATGAGTCGGAACAATCTCCAGGATGCGCTCATAGAGACTGGTGGCTTCCCGGAAGTTGTTGCTCTCTTCTGCCTGTATGGCAGAGAAGAAAAGCGACTGCACCTGAGACTCGCGTGCAGCTTGATTGCTCAACGTGTCAGTGACTGCTGCAAGACGTGGGCCTGAGCTGGATTCGAAATCCAGGAGAAATTGCCGCCGGACGGGGTCCATCATCGCTCCAGAGTGGCGGAAGGCCAGCCTTCCACCAGCACGAACAGTACCTGCTTCTAGAAGTGGATTGACCATGCCTGAAACGGCACGCATGGCGAGAATCGAATCGCGAATACTGGAAGCCGACAGGCGCATTGCGCGCAAGTCACGAAGCTTCCTCAACTGCACAAGATCCTGAAATCCATAGCTCTCTGCTACAGAAATGAGCCCGGCTCTCTCCCACGCGCGCAACTGCTTGGCGTGGAGACCAAGAATTCTGAGGACATCGTGACGGCAGTATCGGGTCACAGTCGTGTGCTCGGGAAAAGCCGCTTTACTCCTCATGGCTGAGCAGATTATGCGCACCGGGTGCCTCGGTGATCAATAGGTTTAGAAAAAAAGTAGTGGATAACTCGTCCGAAATAGTGTTATTTCTGCACGACTTCCGAGAAATACAGGATTGCAGTGAGAAAAAAGGTCGAAATTTCGTTTTTCGTAGGAAATTTTTACGAGGGAAAAATGAGGCTGGAGCCGACGATCGGACTTGAACCGATGACCTGCTGATTACGAATCAGCTGCTCTACCAACTGAGCTACGTCGGCCTGCACTCGTCGATTGTATCGTTGCCGACGCGAGCCGTAAAGCGCTCTGCGAAGCGAAGTAACGGTCTGAGACAAAGAGATTTAGGGGCTTTGCCTGTAGGTCGCACTATTTCCAGTAGAAAGTGAAAAGGCCACCCGGCAACAGGGCGGCCTTTTCGTTAGGGAGAATAGTTCCAACGGAGGCAAAGCCATCAGAACTTTCTGGCGAAATACTATGGTCGCCTATTCGGGGTGTCAAGGTAAAATCCGAGAACATATAAGAGATTTATTTTCAACAGCTTACAATGGAAGGACCAGTTGATACGGGGGGTAATTCCTTCGCCTTTTCTTTTCTTTTAGTGTTCTGAAAGCTCCCTTGTTTTCTGGGCTTTAGCGGGAGTATTGCCTTGTTTTTGGGGCACCATTTCGGCGCTGTTATTTCCTTAGGTTCAGACGAATAAACTCGATTTCTTCCATCGTAGAAACTGGTTTTCCTCGTAAGCGACGATAGAGAGCACGGCCTCCACCGAAAAAGATTCCAAGCAGCAAGGCTGTTCCTCCCAGGATGGCTACCAGGGCAAAGATTCCCAACAGGAGTCGTGCAGTTTTCGTGACCTCGCTGGTAGTGCTCTGGTTCCAGGTGACTTCTGCCTGATAGTTGATGGAGCCGAGCAAGCGATGAGCGTCGTCGGGTGAAAGATATCCGCTGGTAACGGCGACGTATGGCCCGGAGCGGCGCACCAGGAGTGAATCCGGCCTGCTATCTATCAGAGGCTGCGGCCAAGCCGCCTGGGGGCTATTCCCGGCCTTTAAGAATGTTTCTATGGCGCGTTCCCGTTCGCCAGCGAGCTGTGGTGTCGGATAGCTGATGATCGTCAGCTGTCCTTCCTGTCCATGAAGCTGATAGGAGGCGGTCAGGGTTTCAGCTCCCCGGGTAAAATCCACCAGTGCGGGCGGCAGAACTCCGCCGCTGCGGGTATAACCATCCGGACCCAGTGCATAGTGAGTGCTTTGAGCTTCCAATCCGGCCTGCGGCAGGTAGCTGGGCAGCGTGGGTGGTTGAGCTGCATTTCCTTTGGCTTCGGGAAGAGCCTTGGCCAGTTCTCTCAATTCGGCGGCGGACATGGCGGTTACATGGTCGAAATTGGCGTCGACGACAATTTCTCCTGTCCAGAAAAGGACCCGGTTGTTAGCCGAGGAGCCGCCTCGTCCGATGTCCTCTTTGGGCCAACCCGAATGGCGATAAAAGGTATAGGCGCAGTAGGCGCCGGTCACATCCGGAAAACGGAGAGCACGGACTGCAAGTTTTGTATTGTCGCGTGTGTAGCTTCCGGAGCTGGCATCCGACATCCCGCATTCTTTCAGGACAGTGGCGCTGGTCGGATCTACCGTTCCAGGATCGGTAGTATTGGTTGCCGGACCTGCAAGTTGCCAACCGGCAAAATCAGCAGGCAAGAATGCAACTGGTGTTGAAGCTTTGTCCGTTGGAGCGGCGGCCAGCACGAAGCATGCGCCTGAACACAACAAGGCGAAAGCGGCTACCTGGCTCACACGACGGAAGAAACGAAGACTATGGAGATTTCCCATCCTGCGAATCAGCCTATCACCGTTCAGTGCTGGCCAGAGCCGTTCGTGTAAAGCCTAGTGATCATTGGAGTGCTCACGGCATCTCCGGCAAATGCTTCAATCGCCGTTACGGCTGTTGGTTTGCGCTACCTTCACGCCGCTCAACCCGCTGACGTATTTTGATACCCCGTGATAGATCGATTCCGCGATTCGCTGACGGTAGTTGGGGTCGCGAAGTTCGCGGGCGTCATCCGGATTGGTAAGGAAGGAGATCTCTGCCAGGATCGAGGGCATATTTGCGCCAATCAGGACGACAAAAGGTGCCTTCTTTACGCCTCGATCTCGCAATCCAGGATTCCCCTTTTGCAGCCCTCCATAGAGCCCTGCCTGTACATCCGTAGCGAATTCACGAGATTCTTCAATCTTGTCCTTTAGCGTGATCTTCTTGACCAGATCCGAGAGTTGATGGACTGATTGCTGGCTGACGGCATTCTCTCTTGCTGCTACTTCCAAAGCGTCAGGAGAAGCTGTGAAGTTCAAATAGTAGGTTTCTACTCCGCGAGCCGAGGAGTCTCGACTGGAGTTTGCATGGATCGAAAGAAAGAGGTCGGCTTGAGCTTTGTTGGCAATTGCCGTGCGTGTTTCCAGCGGTATGAAAGTGTCATCGTCGCGGGTATAAATGACCTCCGCGCCCAGCTGCTGATTCAATAATTTACCGACGCGCAAAGCGACGTCTAGAACAACATCCTTCTCCTGGATGCCCTCAGGTCCTAGAGTGCCGGAATCGTGCCCGCCATGGCCTGCATCGACAACGATCTTGCCGATCTTCAGTCCCAGAGCGCGAACCAGTGAGCGTTCTCCGGAGGCAGTGGGTGCGGCTTCATGAATCGACGGGGGCGGTGTCGTAGCATCTGTTCCGCCGCCGCGTTTCTTCTTCGATTTCTTCGTGCCAGAGGGCATCTTCGAATTATCAGAGTCGGAGGAAGCAGCGTTATCCGGCGTTGAAGATGCTGTCGGAGCATTCGATGCCGGAGTCGTTCCTGCCACTGATGCGGCGATAGGTTCTGAGGTAGGCTTCTTCGTTGCTTTCAACCGATTCGGCTGGTTCCCCAGAGATGCAACTTCCTTCAATGACGAAGCACTTTGCGCAGTTCCGCTTGTTGTCGATGGATTCGACTTGGCCGTCGAAGGAGTGTTGGAATTCTTCGGGTTCGCCTGCTTCGCTGGTGCTTGCGGTGCGGGTGTCTGGGCTGCCTTGCTTTGAGCCTGAGCCTGCTGCGTCGGAGGCGGCGTTGCCGGTTCGGTAGTAGGAGGAGCTGGCTCCTTCTCTACCTGCTGCATCGTCGGTGCTCCTGGTTTGGAGCCGTGAATATCGATGATCAGACGATAGGGATTGGGCAGAAGAAATGCGGAGTAGTCACTGACATTACTGACATCGAGAACAACTCTCGTGATGTCGTTGGAAAACTGGGCTGCCCGAATTCTCTTCAGGAAGCCATCGTCTGTGACCATGATGGCTTTGCCTACAAGTTCCGGAGCAAGCTTTACGCCATGCAGATCGAAGTAGATGCGATCGGGATTCGGAACACGTGCGGCTTCGTATTTCACCTCCGCATCCAGATCGATGGCGACCCGGGTATAGACGGAGGTGGACCAGTGCCGTAGTCCCGTGACCAGTGGCAGCTGGCCATGACGTGGTGGCGGCGTTTCCAGTGATGTGTCCTGGCTTGCCGCCGGCTCCTGATGTGTAGAAGGACGAGCTTCGGCTGTCTCCTGAACGGGCTGAGGTTTTGCCTCATCACGAGGAGGAGTCAGTGGTGCAGCTGCGCCTTTCGTCGTGGCCGAGGAACTGGACTGTGGTGCCCGGGCTGGAGCAGGAGCAGGGTTCTTTGCTTCCTTCGTCTGGGAGGTTTTGCCCTTGCGCTTGTCGGCCAGCTCATCCTTCCGGATCTGTTTCAACGATTGCCGAGCCTGATCGGCAAGAGGATGCTTGGGATACGTCTGCAAGAATTGTTGAAAGGTAGATTTCGCAGTATCCCTGTCTCCCAAGTCGCGATAGTAAATAGCGCCTTCGGTCAGAAGTGCACTGGCACGCAATCGGCTGTGAGGATATTCCTTGCGGAGAAACTCGTATTGCCCAATTGCGTCGTGCAGCGCCTTTTCGTCTTCGAAGATTCGTCCTTCCTCCGCCAGAAGTTCTGCGACGGCGGCGATGCTGGCATCGGCCTTAGCTGCGGAGGGATCGCTATGGTAAATCGCCCGATAGGCGTTCAGGACGCGATTGTAATCGCTGCGTGTGCGTTGCTGTTCCGGGCGGCCTTCCAGCGCTTCGCGTTGTCTCTGTGCACGATCGAAAGGGGTGAGCGCAGCCTGCCGGGCACTCGTTCTAGCCATCGCGGGAGAAGGCGCATAGAACGCCATCAATGCTGTGAGCAAAATGGCTGCGACAGGCGCAAGTAAGCACCCTTGAGAGCGGACGACAGAAAACATAATTAGGGACGCCAAGCGCCAAAGACACTTTCATTATAAGGTGCCAGGATTGAGAAAGCGGCAGAAACACAGAAGGAGAGGGTAAGAGACTGGGTTCCTTGCGGAAAATGTTCGAGGGTTTTAAACAGGAACACAGCGAAATTGCCTGTGTTCCTGTTTCGAATGGAATTAACTGATAAAGCTGCCCACAATTTCTGGTGCCGAGGATAATGCGCTATCCAGCTTGCTGGCATCTTTCCCGCCAGCTTCAGCCATATCCGGCTTGCCGCCGCCGGAACCGCCGACGAGCTTTGCAACAGCTCCGACGATCTTGCCAGCCTGCACTTTCCCGGTAAGATCCTTTGTCACTCCGGCGATCAGTGCTACCTTGCCTTCCTCTTGAGCAGAGCCCAGGATTACGACACCCGATCCGAGCTTTTGCCGCAGATTGTCAACTAAGGTGCGTAACTGACCACGATCCAGTGAGTCGGCGCGATGCGTTAGGACTTTGATGCCCTTAACTTCAACAGCCCGATCCGTAGCGGATGAGAGCTGAGAAGCTGCGGACTTCATGCGTGCTTCATCGAGTTCGCGACGAAGTTTTTTCAGCTCGTCTTCCTGAGCTGCCAGCTTGAGACGCAGGGCCTCTGCTGGTGTAGCCTCTGCTGCAGGAGCAACTTGTGCGGCAATCTGCGCTACTTCGAATCCACGACGGAATTCGTTAAGAGCTCCAAGACCGGAAAGGGCCTCTACACGCCGTACCCCGGAAGAAACACTGGACTCGCTGACCAGCTTGATCAAGCCAATCTCGCCTGTTGCCGAAGTATGGATTCCTCCGCAGAGTTCGGTCGAAAAGTCGCCGATCTTGATGACGCGAACCTTCTCTCCGTACTTTTCACCGAAGAGAGCCATAGCGTGGTACTCGTTTACGGCCACATCGATAGGAACATCTTCGATTGTCTGAACCTTTGTGTCTGCAAGTACCTGCTTATTAACGATGTCTTCGATGTCCTGAAGCTCTTCATCGGCAACAGAGGTGAAGTGCGAAAAGTCAAAGCGAAGGCGACCCGGTTCGACGAGCGATCCTGCCTGCTTTACGTGGGTGCCCAACACTTCGCGCAAGGCTGCATGCAATAGGTGTGTACCGGTGTGGTTTCTGCGTGTCGCGTTACGACGATCCGCATCGACAACGGTATTTACGCGATCTCCGAGCTTTACAGGCAGCTTGAGGATTGCCTTATGTGCGCGAACTCCCTGGACTGGTGCGACGCAGCCAGTAATTTCGGCAACAACAGCATTCTGATCGTCGGTATAGAACAAGCCGGTATCGCCGATCTGGCCACCTGAGTCGGCATAGAACGAGGTGTGATCGAGCACGATCTCAACTTGCTCGCCGGGAGCCGCGGCCTGTACACCGACACCGTCTTTAACGATGGCAAGAATTTCACATCCTGTGGAGGCGAGTTGACGATAGCCCTCAAATGCCGTTTTTGGCAGATCACGGAAGACAGGGCTGGCGGTCTTTTGTGAACCACCCTTCCAGGAAGCGCGAGCGCGGGATTGCTCTTCGGAGCGGGCTTTCTCAAAGCCATCGAGATCGAACTGAATGCCCTGGTCTCGGGCAGCGTCCATCATGAAATCGAGTGGCAGGCCGTAAGTCTCATATAGATGGAAGGCCTTCTCTCCGGAGTAGACCGAATCCTTCTTTCCGATCAGCGGTTGGAAGTCTTCATCGAGTTTGCCCAACCCAATCTTGAGCACATGCTCGAACTGCCGCTCTTCTGCCTCAACGACCTTGGCAACTCGATCGGCGGAATCGACCAGCTCAGGATAAGCTGCCTTCATTTCATCGCGAACGGCATAGACCATCTGGCACATGAAGGGCTTTTCCTGCCCGAGCAGGCGTCCGTGGCGGATACCGCGACGAAGAATTTTACGCAGCACATAGCCTCGGCCCTCATTCGCCGGAAGCACTCCATCGGAGATCAGGAAGGTAGCAGCACGGGCATGGTCGGCGATGATGCGCAGGCTGGCATCTGACGGTGCTTTGCCATCCTGATATTTGGTGTCGGTCAATTCACTCGCGCGAGAGATGAGCGGCGTAAAGAGGTCTGTTTCGAAGTTCGAAATCTTACCTTGCAGCACGGCGGACAAGCGCTCCAGGCCAGCTCCGGTATCGATAGAGGGCTTGGGAAGCGGGGTCAGGACGCCATCGGCGCTACGGTCAAACTGCATAAAGACGAGATTCCAGATCTCGACGTAACGAGCGTCGTCTTCTCCGAAAGGCTTGTCTGCGCCGGTTTCGGAGGCGTCGAGGCCCATGTCGTAGAAGATCTCCGAGCAGGGGCCGCAAGGTCCGGTTTCGCCCATCTGCCAGAAGTTGTCCTTCATGCCGAATTCGAAGATGCGTTCGGCCGGTACTCCTTGCTGGAGCCAGAAGTTATAGGCTTCTTCGTCGCGAGGAACACCGTTTTCCCCTTTAAAGATGGTGACGTAGAGCTTGTCCTTGGGAATCGCAAGCCATTCCGGCGAGGTGATCAGCTCCCAGGCAAAGCCGATGACCTCCTTCTTGAAGTAATCGCCAAAACTGAAATTGCCGAGCATCTCGAAGAAGGTATGGTGACGGCGGGTGAAGCCGACGTTCTCCAAGTCATTGTGCTTTCCGCCAGCGCGAACGCACTTCTGCGAGGTCGTAGCCCGCGAGTAATCGCGGTGCTCCGCGCCAAGGAAGACATCCTTGAACTGGTTCATGCCTGCGTTGGTGAACAGCAGAGTGGGATCGTTGGCGGGGACCAAGGAAGAAGAGTGCACGCGACGGTGACCCTTCGTCTCAAAGAAGCGCAAAAAAAGTTCGCGAATTTCAGATCCGGAGCGGTATTGCATAGCGAATTCCAGTGTATCGGAGTTGCCCGGCAGGTGCAGCGATGTTGGTTAATTCCTCACGGCCTTTGGGTTTTGATATGGTACAAAGCCATGGTTTTTCTGCCTGCGGGGTGGTATACAAAGCTTTCGCGCCCCAAAAAGCGATAACGAAAGCAAGTCTTATCTTCTCGGGAGATTGTAATGCGACGTCTGTTGGCTGCAATATTTGTTCTTTTCGTTTGCGCAGCACCATCCTTTGCTCAGGTCACGGATACCACAATCTGTGACGTCCTTTCTCATCCTGCAGGGCTCGACGGCAAAATGGTCCGGATCAAGGGCCAGGTGATTGCCGGTTTTGATCAGTTCCAGCTGCAGGACTACAAATGCACCTCCGGAGCAGCGGCCATTTGGCTTAGCTATCCGGAAGGAAGCAAGGTTAAGTCCGGTCCGGCTGCGACCGTTACCCTTAAGCTGAGCCAGAACAATCCCAATGCTGTACCTGCCGTGAACCGTACGCCAGTGCAGTTGACCAAGGACAAGGACTTCAAGACCTTCGATACCCTTCTCTCGACACCTTATAAGGGCAAGGCCATTTGCTTAGGATGCGTTCGCTATACAGTGAATGCCACCCTGACAGGACGCCTCGATGTCAGCGAGAAAACGGGAATTCTGCGCGATGACAAAGGTCAGATCACAGGTGTCGTCGGATTTGGCAATATGAACCGCTACAACGTTCGTCTAGTGATCGCTTCGGTCACAGATGTGAAACCGGAAGAGATCGACTTCAGCAAAGCGGCTATCGATAAGGAATCTCCGGCTCCAACGGATAGCGGAAATGCTCTTGAGACAGCACGGAAGGCGGCAGCTGCATATCCAGCTGGCAGTACTCCTGCCATGCTGCAGACGCAGGCGGTTGAGGCTTTTGGCAAGGAGAATGAGCCTAACGGAGTCGTGATTTCCTTTGTTCGCCCCAACGAGGTTCGCAGCAACGAATCGGAGAAAGCTGCAACCACTTCTCCGGATGGTTTGGCAATTACGGCAACAATGGACAAGGACAAGTTCAAGATGGTACCTGCAGCTATTGCTCATCTGGGAATGCACATCGCAGATCTGCGGAATCCTCAGGGAGACGCTAAAGGTGACAACCTGGAGATCGGTTTTTACGAGTCTCGCGGAATCTACATCGCTACCGGACAGCTAATGGCTCTTGGTCAGAAAGAAGTAATTCTTCCGGGTGGGTTTGAATCCTGGAATTCAACCTGGACACAGGACAAAGCTACCGATTTTATGAATCGGGGAATTACTCAGACGCTCGCTTGGGCAAATGAGAGATTGAACTAGAAAAATCAGGAGTCTGCGCGGCCGCGTAGACTCCTGAATAAAGTGAATGTGTGTACTCACTTCCGTTAGCTATAACCTCCGATATCTTGTCGAGTATTTTCTGTAAGTCTCCAGTGATTTAAAAGTTAGCTCACCGGAAACTCCCCGTTATCGTAGTTTGTTTCGCCTTATCCCTCCGGGCACGATCCATAATCTGAGACTTCATTCGTTTCTTAGCCTGATCTAGAGCATTTTTCGAATTAGTGTAGACTGAGCATGGCGAAACTCAGCGACAAGCAAAGCAATGGCGAAAGCCTACGAAGATGATCTGCGACGTAAGTTCCTAGCAGCCTATGATGATGGGAATGGGACGCTGGAGGAATTGGCAGAGCTATTTGGAGTAAGTGTAGGTTGGGCGAAGAAGGTTTCCAGCCAGCGGAAGCATAGTGGTCAAGCCGAGCGAGTTGTTCATCGTCCCGGGAGAAAACCACACGTCGGAGCCAGAGAGCAAAAGCAGGTAATAGCGTGGGTGGAAGCGGAGCCGGATTTAACGTTGGCTGAAGTGCAAGCAAAGTTGCACAATGAAGCAAGCGTGGAACTGAGCTTGGGGCGGATTTGGTTTCTACTTCGGAAACTGGGTTTACGGCTGAAAAAAAGTCGCTCTATGCCAGTGAACGCGATACCGAAGCGAACCGCCAGCGACGCCAAGAATTTGTCGCCAAGATCCAGGCGACAAGTCTGGAACGGCTGATCTTCCTTGACGAGAGTGGTGTGACAACTTCGATGACGAGGCGTTATGCCCGTTGCCTCGGAGGCACTCGTATACACGAATCTACTCCTGGAGGACAATGGAAAATCATGACCATCCTGGGAGCAATGAGTTTTCGTGGCATGGTAGCAACGATGACCATCGAAGCCGCTACCGATGCGGAGATATTCCTAGCCTATGTCGAACACATACTCTGTCCGGCACTGACAGCTGGCGATGTGGTGGTAATGGACAACTTGAGTTCCCATAAGGTCAACGGCGTACGGAGGCTGATCGAGGCCGCTGGAGCAGAATTGCTATACCTGCCGCCTTACTCGCCCGATCTGAATCCGATCGAAAAGGCTTGGGCTAAGCTCAAACAACTGCTTCGGGCTGCCAAAGCTAGAACCAGAGAATCCCTTGAGCAAGCTATAGCCGACGCTCTCAAGCTTATTTCCCCTGATAATGCTCAGGCTTGGTTCCGTCTCTGTATAAATGGTCTACACTAATTCGAAAAATGCTCTAATATCCACACTCCTTCTATCTCGAATCTGGACCGGAGTGGATCCAGACCCGCATTGTTGGATACGAAGTTTCTTCCTGGCTGAGTTCGGTAGGGCGTTTGTTGTGTCAGATAGGTGAATCATTTCAGCCAGCAGTTGGAGTGTTGGGGTGGAAAGAATGGCCATCCTGCACTGAATTCCGCCGGGCCATACTAAAAGCGAAAATGCTTTAAAGAGAGTTATCTGACCTTCTGTAATAACGACCGCGACTAAAAATTCTCTATTGGCATAATTCCTATTGACAAAATTATTTCGGAAGAAGTAGCGTTGCTTCCACATTTTCTGGGAATCATTTGGGGAGGCCTTAGGGAAAATACCCTCAACAAAACTCATACCGCAAAGTTGATTTAGGAATCGATCGTTCGATTAAGCGGTCCACTCACTTGAGGAGGAATGCAAATGCCGCATGCAAGAGCTGCGCAAAACGGCTGTGGATTACACGACCGGTTTGCCGATTCTATTGTCAGAACAGAGCGGAATATCCTTTATCGGATTTTGCCGCTTTTCGCGTTCTTTGTTCTTTTCCTTAATCTGTCCGTAGCATTACACGCTCAGGTATCCAGCAGCGCCGCAATAACTGGAACTGTTACAGATTCAACCGGAGCAGTCGTACCGAATGCCAAAGTAACAGCAACAAATGAAGGCACAAAAGCCCAAATCGTTCGTACGACGAACCAGAGCGGAGCTTATGATTTTCCGTCGTTGCCGGTGGGCACTTACACTGTGACTGTCACCTCGCCTGGCTTTGCCACCTTCAGCGTACAAGATATGACGCTCCATCCAGCAACGACGACAACGGTAAACGCCATATTGCGGGCGGGCGATGTGCAGTCTCAGGTCCTGGTTACGGCTACAGCGGCTCAAGTGGAACTTGCTACGCCAGAAGTCTCCAATGATGTTTCGGGTTCTCAAGTAGAAACCCTGCCGCTTAACGGGCGCAATTACCAAGCCCTCTCTGTGGTCATGCCCGGAGTGCAGAATACTAGCGCAGGAACTTCTCTCGGTACCGGCGGACGCTCCACGAACAACGTCATCTCGATCAACGGTTCACTCTCGAATACGACCGTCTATTATCTGGATGGGATCTGGAACGAAAACACGGGGAATATGGGGCAAACCACCATCATGCCTAACCCGGATTCTCTCGAAGAAGTTCGCGTTCTGCAAAACAGCTATAGCGTTCGCTACGGTTTTCTCGGCGCTTCGGTCGTTTTGTTGCAGACCCGCGCCGGTACCAGCCAGTTCCATGGTCGAGCCTGGGAATATCTGCGCAACGATGCGCTGAATGCACGCAATTACTTCAGCACATATGTGCCGACTCTTAAGCAGAATCTCTTTGGCTATAACCTCGGCGGACCACTGTATATTCCTAAGCTCTACAATACCAACCGCGACAAGACTCACTTTTTTTGGAATGAGCAGTGGGCTATCATCCACTCGCAAAATACCCTGACAGGAAACACTCCGACAGATTTGCAGCGCTCGGGCAGATTTACGAACGAAATCAAGAATCCTGCTACAGGTAAGGATTTCCCTCAAGACAGCAACGGTTACTACAACATCTCATCGGCTCTCAACGCAAGCGCCGTGGCCTATCTGAACGCTCTATATCCCAAGCCGAATTACTCGAAGACAGGTTCCAGCGCCAACTATATCAATAACAAGCCGATGGTCATCGATCAGCGTGATGACGAAATTAAAGTTGATCACTACATCACACCCAATCACCACCTTACAGGCGAGTTTCTCGACGAGTATCAGGATTACCGTCAGAACTCGTTTAATAGCGCCAACAGCGGCGAAGTCTTCGACGTGAATTGGGAGGAAGACTACACGCACAACAAGGTCATGGGGCTCTCGCTCACTTCCATGCTCACCAATGACATCGTTAACACGCTGAGCCTGACTTCAAATATCTTCGATCTCGATCTCGACCTGAAGGGCGTCTACGATGTGAGCTCACTTTCCGGCTACTCGTCGACTATGCCTTATGCGGGCTATCTCTCGAACCGTATTCCCCTTGTCACAATCTCAGGCACCAATAATATGTCGCCGCAAGGCGTTCCAGCCGCACGTCCGCTCAAACATGCCGCCGACCTCGACGATATGGTTGCGGATGACATCAGCTGGCAGCATGGGAGGCATTTGATCCAGGGTGGCATCAACATCATGTTTAATACCAAGCGGCAGAACGTGGGCACGGCAACAAATGGCCAGTGGACCTTTACCGGCTCTTCGTCCGGCAGTGGACTTGCCGATTTCATGCTCGGCTATGCTGCAACCTTCACGCAGGTTAGTAATCAACGGCGTATTCCGGTGCATGCTACCGTTATTTCGCCCTACGTTGAAGATCGTTACAAGTTGCTCAAGAATGTCATTGTAACGGCTGGCGTTCGCGTGACTCATTTACCACTGCCGCATCCGTCCACAGGTGAGGTCACTTCGTTCCAGGCCAGTGCCTATTCGTCTTCCCAGGCGCCCACCATCAACACAACAGGCGTGATTACATCCACCGGCTATAACGGTACCAATGGACTTATCACGAATGGTGTGAATGGTGTTTCCGATAACTTCTTCAATAATCACAACTGGTATTTCGGCCCGAACGTCGGCTTCGCCTGGGATGTCTTGGGCAATGGACGCTATTCCGTTCGTGGTGGCTACGGCCTCAACTATACCCGTATATTTACCAACCAGGATTGTTCGTTCAGCTGTGTTTCAAATCCGCCTTACCTTTCATCGACAAATCTGACCGGCGTGACATTCGGCCAGGCAACGACCTCAGGTAAAGCTAAGAGCGCTACCATTCAGACTCTCAATGGTGCTGATCCACAGATTCAGGCTACTCAGGTTCACTCCTTCAATCTCTCATTCGAAGGCGATCTTGGTCACAACTGGCTGGTTTCGGTAACGGGTGCATCCAGCCAAATCCGGCACCTTGTGGGAAATTGGAACTATAATCAGCCGGCGCACTATGGAAATTACGATTTTAATCCGGCTATCAATAGCGACAAAATCACTCCTTATTACTACGCTCCCTACCAGGGATATTCCTCAATCACAACGTTTGCCACTCGACAGGGACTGAATTGGAATGCCTTTGAGGCTAGCTTGAAGCATCCTGTCAGCAATTCTGTTTATTTCACATTGGCTTACACTTGGTCGCACAATCTGTCGAACTACACCAGTGCGACCACGTTCAACGTGATCGATCCCTATAATCCGTCGCGCTACTATGGCAACACGCCAGGATACGATTACCGTCACACCGCCTCAGCCACACTTATGTACAAACTGCCGTTTTTCAAGAATGGCAATATGCTGAAGCGGACTCTACTGGGCGGCTGGCGTTATTCCGACATTACGACCTTGCGTACTGGCACTGCCACGGATCCGACCCTCAGTATCTCTAATCAAGGTTTGGCGGTACATCCCGACCTTGTTACCGGCCAGAAAATCACCGGACCCAAGACCGCATCCGCCTGGTTTAACGCCTCGGCGTTTGCATCCCCCAAAGCTGGTTACTATGGCAATGCACCTATCGGCGCCATCACCGGTCCCGGGCTGGTTGTCTTTGACATGGCCATCTATAAGGATTTTCCGCTCGTCGGCGAGCATTCACTCCAGTTCCGCGGCGAATCCTTCAACGTCTTTAACCACACTAACTTCAACGCAATCGGCTCGGTCTTAGGTAAATCGAACTTCGGCCAAGTTACTAGCGCGCGTGATCCTCGTATCTTTGAGGTTGTGCTGCGCTATCAGTTCTAAAGTATTTCCCGCAATACTGGGGATTTTTAGGTGGGTGAAGAGCGGAGCCCCAATACATCAAAGCAGATGTACTGGGGCTCCTTGGTTTTCTGGGAAGTCTCGCCAGCCTCTTTGGGCTTGTGGCCTACACTCTTGGGGGAAACGAATGGTGTAGCCAGAACTGGGTCAATTAGAAGTACGTTCTGTTATTCCTGATCGGGCTGCGAATCTTCTTCGATCGTATCCAGCACCGATAGGGTTTCTTCGCTTACATCCCAATTGCGCAACACTTTGTAAATCACAGTCGGAGAGAAACCGGCCCGGACTAAACGTCGGAGAATACGTGCTGTCTCCTTGTCGTTGGTAGGTTTACGAATGCCCTTTCGTTCCAGATGCTTGCGAGCTAATTCTTCTTCGCTGGTATTTTCGTATGCTGCCTCTAATGTCTGAGCTACAAGTTCTTTGTTGACTCCTTTGGCAATCAGGTCCTGCTGCACCCGGCGCTTGCCGAACTTCTCGTTTTCCTGGCGAAGGCGAGCGTAATAGCTGGCAAAGGCGCTGTCATCGAGATAATGCTGTTCTTTTAAACGAACCAGCACGGCATCGATTTTGGCTGTGCCTTCAGAGCCTTGCTCAACACGGCTCTGCATCAACCGCTTGAGCTCCGCTACAGTTCTCATCCTGCGACCGAGCGTTACGACCGCAAATTCATAAAGCGCGGCCTCATCGAGAGGCGCGCGCTTTTTGGGTTGGCGTGAAAATGGCATAGTTCCTATTTCTTCGTCCACTGATCGACCCAGTCACTTACGGTCTTATTCCATAACTGCGAGTTCTGAGGTTTCAAGACCCAGTGTCCTTCATCGGGGAAGTACAGCATCTTTGATGGAACATGCTGTAACTGCAGTGCCGTAAAGAGCTGGTATCCCTCAGATACATCGAGACGATAATCCAGTTGTCCGTGAATGACCAATGTCGGAGTTTTGAAATTTGGTGCAGAACGCATCGGCGACCACTTCTGGAAGTTCTTAGGATTTCCCCACGGAGTTCCCGTGAATTCCCACTGATTGAACCATAGCTCTTCGGTCGATCCAAAGGCCGAGTCGGGGTTGAACATTCCATCGTGGGAGACGATGCACTTGAACCGGTTGGTATGCCCCAGGATCCAGTTGGCCATGTATCCGCCGTAGCTGGCTCCCAAGGAGCACTCGCGATCCTTATCGATAAAGCTGTAGTGCTGCTCGGCGTAGTCCAGGCCGCGCATTAAATCCTGGAAGGGCTTTCCACCCCAGTCTCCGTTAACACCATCGGTGAAGACCTGTCCATATCCGGTCGATCCACGCGGGTTGATCATGACAACGACATAGCCGTTAGCGGCGAAATATTCTGCGTTCCAGCGGTAGCTCCATGCATCTCCCCAATTACCTTGCGGCCCGCCGTGAATAAGGAACTTTACCGGATACTTTTTCGAAGCATCGAAGGCTGGAGGTTTAATCAGGAAACCTTGTACCGGGGTCTTTCCCACTGAGGTGAAAGTGAAGCTTTCCATCGCGGGAAGATCCAACTGGCCAAGCAAAGCATCGTTCAGATGGGTTAGCTGTTTCTCTGCCAGGATATGTGGGACCGCCGCTTCCGCAGTTCCAAGCTTTGGAGAGTTCTTGGGGGCAGTGGCTGGTTCCGCTTCCTTGATCTGCTGCGTATCCAAAACATAGATTTCTCCGGGAGTGCGTACCGTCATCTTGGTTGCGACGATCAGTTTCCCGTCATTCGTAATATGCGGATCTCCGTATTCTCCTGCAATTGCGAGCTTTGTCAATTGAGAGCCATCGATTGACACGGAAGCAAGCGGAGCCTCTCCATGATCACCAAAGGTGAAATAGATGGTTTTGGAATCGGGAGCCCAATCGAACTCATCTACCCAGCGATCGAGCTGCGGCAGAAGTTCTTTCGTTTGCTTGGAGGCGCGGTCATAGAGCATCAAACGGAAGCGGTCGCTTTCATAACCTGCGCGAAGCTGGGAACGATAGGCGATGTATTTGCCATCGGGCGAATAGGCCGGGGTAAAGTCTCCTCCCGGTGCGGAGCTGATCTTTACAGGTTTTGCACTTGGATCATCCAGGCGGAGCGTGAAGATATCGGCATTGGTGCTGATAGCTGGAACTTCGTCCAGATTTTCGGTGAAGGCTATCTCTTTGCCGTCAGGCGAGAAGGCGTACGCGTCTGCTCCTCCCAGTGAGAAAGGTGGAACGTCGTGTATATCACCCGGGGTGAGGTCGCGAACCTGTCCACCATCGATGGAGATCAGGAAAAGATGGCTGCGCTTTTCCCCTGTGAAGGCGTTCCAGTGGCGATAGAGCAAGTGGGAGAAGATCTGTGCTTTGACCTTGCCGGCCGCTTTATCTTTGTCGTGCTGACTATTACACGCATCCTGATTCGGACCTGCCGGGCAGTCCGGGTATACGGAGGAGGTAAACAGGATCTGTTTACCGTCGGTTGACCACATTGCCCCATCGGCTTCCGTGCTGATGGAGGTCAGCTTACGGGGCTCTCCGATTGTGCCTGCTTCCGAGTTAAACGGCGCAATGTATATCTGCTGATTTCCCTCGCGGGAGCTTTGGAAGAGAATCTGCTTGCCGTCAGGAGAAAATCTAGCGCGATTGTCCCCGGCAAAAGAGTCGAGAATACGGGCTTCGCCTCCGGCCGTGGGGATAATCCAGAGACGCGCTGTCCGAGAGTTCTTGTCGAGATCGACATCGGTGGCCGAAAAGAGGATCCAGTGGCCATCCGGGGAGACGGTGGTGTCTCCTAACCTCCGCATTTTCATCAGATCCTCGAAGGTCATGGGACGGCGGGTCTGAGCGGTGGAACCAATGGCGCTAACAGCACCAAGAAAAGCAAGCAAGAAAGCAAAGCGGCGTGCGAACATCGTCTCCTCTATCCCGTATTGTGCAGGTAGGCTGCAAAATGTAGCGGGGGAAGACCAAGTTTACATGTTTGTTGAAAGGGAACAGACTTCCCTGAGAGGTTGACGGAAGAAAACCGACGCTTTCGAGCGGTCGTCCGTCTAATTCTTGAGGATCAAATTGTGCAAGGACGTTGGGAGAATGTACTGGTGAAAAAGATATGGCTAACGAGCATGCTGATTCTTGTTCTGGTGGGAACGGCCTTCGCCGGGAAGGATAAGGACAAGAAGCACGCCAATGATCAGGTTACGTATACGGCCATGCCCATGGATTCCGGTTTCGGGCCTCTGGATACAACCCCTCCTTCCGTTCCCGTCGATGAGATCATTCGCCGCTTTACCTCCAAGGAAGCTGAATTCCGGGCTGCTCTGGACAACTACACCTATCGTCGGAGCGTTAAGGTTCAGACTTTGATGGACGACAAGGTCGACGGGGAATATCAGCAGGTAGACGATGTTACCTTCGACCGCACCGGAAGGCGCGATGAAAGAGTAGTTTTTGCCCCGGAGAGTTCTCTGCAGCGTATCTCGATGAGTCCGGCGGACTTTCAAGACATCCAGCAACGTCTTCCGTTTGTTCTGACAACTCAGGATGTCGGTCAATACGCTGTCAACTACGTTGGTAAGCAGAAGATCGACGATGTGGACTCCTATGTCTTCGAGGTCGGCCCCAAGGTGATCGAGAAGAACAAACGTTACTTCCAAGGCCGCATTTGGGTGGACGCGCAAGATTTGCAAATAGTCGTTACGAACGGAAAGAACGTACCGGACGACCTGCGCAGGGGCCACGAAGATCTATCTCCTCCGTTTATTACCTATCGCCAGCAGGTGGATGGAAAGTACTGGTTCCCGGTTTATACCAAGGGAGAGGGAATTCTTCACTTTTCCGGTGGTCCCGGCAATATGGGTGAGGATGTGCACATCCGGGAGGTCGTAAAGTACACGGACTATAAACAGTTCAAGTCGTCGGTACGCATCCTGTTCAACGGGGAAGAGGTTCAAAACGCACCAGATGGACAGCAGCAGCAACAGCCACAACAGCAAAAGAAGTGAGGGAGGCGACGGATGGTCGCCCAGCTAAAAGGGGGTAGCGGGCTACGCCCCAAGCTAAGAACCGGGTAGCGTGGTTCCGCCACCGGGACAAACAATGAAGCCTTCTTGAGGATGTTGCGCCTGATGAACTGGCTCTATAGGGGCAGAGAAGCAAAAGTCGGAGAAAGCAAAGTAGTTATGCTCGGCGGCGAAGCCGCGCCACCCGCCTTTTAGCTTTGGGGGCCATGGCCCCCGCCACCCGGTTCTTAGCTGCTTTAGTAATACAGATACTTCCGCCAGCGAGCATCGCTATGTCCAATCATTCGCATGATGTGACGGCTGGTATGCAATGAGAATGGCCGCGGTTCGCGCAGCAGCTTCATGTCCGTCATTTCGCTGAGCAGGCGATTTCCCTTGCGTCGGTTACAGCTATGGCAGCAGGCCACCAGGTTTTCCCAAGACGACGTACCTCCCCGGGAACGTGGCAGGACATGGTCCAGCGTAAGCTCGGATGCGGGCAATATAACGCCGCAATATTGGCAGGTGTTCCGGTCACGCAACAGGATGTTCTTCCGCGAAAGTGCCCTTGTCTGGTGAGGAATCCTGCGATATTCCAGCAGACGAATCACCGAAGGCATAGGCATGCGAACGCGTGCCGCATGCAGCGTTGCCCCTTGCTCTTCCTCTGTTTTTGCAACTCCCTTTAGAACCAAAACGAGCGCGCGGCGTGCCCCGCAGATATTGATCGGCTCATAAGACGCATTCAGCACTAAAACGGGCGTCTGCATAGCCTGGCCGGTGGAGACGCGTGGCTCCTCCGGAATACTCGCTGCATATTTGGCGAGCGACTTTTGCTTGCGAGCGTGGATCATAGCCTTCCCAAATGACATCTCTCCCCCAAGAAGAAATCCCGGTTCATTACTACCCTGAACTCGAAAAAGTCACGACAGAAGCGGGCAAATATCGTCACGGAATATCCCCCTGTTTCTCCTGCCAAAAGGCGATGCCCTCTTTCTGGTCGCGGGTTAGCGTGCCCACCCAGACAGAGGCCGCACCGGAAGCCAAAAGTGTGCGGGTACATTCCCGAACCGTGGCCCCGGTGGTGTAAACGTCGTCAATGAGCAGTACTGCTTTGCCCTGAAGCCGTTCCGGATTCGGAGCAAAAAAAGCGCCGCGCAAATTGCGGCGGCGTTGGTGAGGTGTGAGCCGTGCCTGGCTTTCCGTGGCGCGGCTCCTTTGGAGCAAGTCCGCAGCCATGCTGAGCTTCCTCTGCGGTTGCTGCACAGCAAGAGCTTTTACCGTGGAGCGGGCCAACAGCGCAGCCTGGTTGTAGCCACGCATTCGTTCCTTTTCCCTGGCCAGAGGCACCGGAATTACGAGCATTTCCTGCGGTGCTTCCTCCGCAAGTGGAAGAAGCGCTTGGGCAAGCAACTTCCCTAAGGGGCCTCCCAATCCGCTCAAACCGTGGTACTTGAACAAGTGGACGAGTGCACGGAACTCGTTCTCGTATGCTCCGTAGCTGAATACCCGGCGGAAAGGCGGAGGCGCCATCCGGCAGGTCCGGCAGAGAACCAGCTCAATCGAAGGTTTCCCTCCCTGATATTGGTCGAATCCTAGATTCTCGCGGCAGAGAACGCACAGATTACCACTTTGAGGGATGAGTTTTTGCCAGCAGGAAGCACAGACCGGGACGAGAGAGAACTCAAGAAGAGGGTTACCGCAGACGCGGCAGGGTGAGGGTACTAAGGCACAAGAAAGATCGTCCAACGGACTTCGCAGCACGCGAACAACAGCACGCCATGCTGAAGTCTCCGATGGTGGAACGTCGAACGTCAGCGAAGAATGATCACCGCGGAAGACGCACCTCACAAGTAAGCGAGAGAAGCCTCATGCCACTCTGCCATTGTTTCCAAGTATAAGCGCAAGTTCTCACTTCTTTCACCGGCTTTTCCTTGGGTATTTACCTCGTGACGCTCAAAATGGGAGGAAATAACGGATTTTTCACATTGGATTGGCCCCGGTAGTCACAATCGAGGGGGGCCACCCTCTCATTCCAGAACACCGACCCACCCCTTTTGGGGTGCTATCGGAGAGGAAAAGATGAGGTCTGACATCCGCCCGACAAACGGATGGGTGTCCGGTTGTATAGCCCAAATGCGTCACTGCCGTGCGCTATGCACTATGTTTCACCCCTCTTACGCTGGTAAACTCGTCGCTTCGTGGCATTTTCACTGGGATTCGTCGCAGCCTGCTGATCGGGCTGTTTCTTTGGAGGCAGTAGTGCAAGAAACACCTCAAGCTGTTCAACCTTTTGTCTCGCCCAATGAGACAAGGCCTGAGTTTACGGTACGGGCTATTCTGCTCGGCTCTATCTTCGGAATCTTATTTGGCGCGGTAACGGTGTATGTAGGCCTTAGGGCTGGCCTGACTGTAGCAGCTTCTATTCCTATCTCGGTTCTTTCCATTAGCGTGTTGCGGGCATTGGGCCGAGCCTCAATTCTAGAAAATAACATCGTCCAGACGACCGGAAATGCCGGCCAGTCGATTGCCGCAGGTGTGATTTTTACCCTTCCGGCGCTAATCTTCCTGGGTTTCGACCTCGAATACTCAAGAATCTTCATTCTGGCGTTGCTTGGCGGCTGGATCGGCGTGCTCTTCATGATTCCTCTACGACGACAGCTGATTGTCGAGGAGCATGGGAACCTGACCTATCCAGAAGGCACTGCCTGCGCCGATGTTTTGCTGGCTGGCGAGCGTGGCGGTTCCTTTGCCAGCCGTGTATTCCTGGGGTTGGGATTAGGAGGCCTCTACACCTTCTTCCAGAATGAGAATCTCTTTGCTGCCTGGCCGGGCACTCCGGATTACCAGCCGAAATGGCTCAAGGGAGCTGCAATTCGCGCGGATGCGACGCCAGAATATCTGGGAGTCGGCTACATCATCGGAGCACGAGTTGCTGGGGTTCTCTTTGCCGGGGGTGTCTTCTCCTGGCTGGTTCTAATGCCGATGATTTATTTCTTCGGTTCTCATCTTCCTGGGCCTCTTTATCCGGGCACAATCCCCATCAAGGACATGACCCCCAGCCAGCTCTGGGCTTCCTATATTCGCCCCATGGGTGCTGGCGCTGTTGCTGCCTCCGGTTTGATCACGTTGACCCGCACCCTCCCAACGATCGTCAGTGCGCTGAAGACGGGAATGCAGAACATCCGCAAGAGCAATGGGCCGAAGACGGAGCCCATTCGCACTGAGAACGATCTCTCTATGGGTGTCGTTGTCGGCGGATCGATCCTGCTCGGCATCCTGATGTTCATCTTCCTGCAGTTCAAGCCGGTACCTGGAGCCCAGGTGGGATGGTTGGCGAATGTCGCCGCCTCTCTCCTGATCATTGTCTTCGGTTTCCTTTTTGTGACGGTTTCGTCGCGAATCGTTGGCTTGATCGGCAGTTCTGCGAACCCAATCTCCGGTATGACGATTGCCACGTTAATGGCGACCTCCGCCATCTTCCTGGTAAAGGGATGGACCGCTCCTGCTTTTGGCGCTCTGGCCATCACGATCGGTGGAACAGTGTGTATCGCTGCTGCCAATGCGGGCGATACCTCGCAGGACTTGAAAACCGGTTTCCTGGTAGGGTCCACGCCCTGGAAGCAGCAGGTTGCCCTGATGATCGGAGTCTGTGTTTCCACTGTGGCGATTGGGGCGACTCTCAACGGCATGAACAAGGGCTTGCAAGAGTTTCGTGACGCTCCTCGTACCTGGGATCTCAGCGTCTCCCATTCCGGTGTCGTTCCGCAGAAAGACGCCAAGCTACCAGCCCAGTTCCCGGTTGTTCATGCGGACAAGACTTCCACCATGCATCATGCCGAAGAGTATGTGGTCCTGAATGCGCTCGGTTCGGCAGAATTGGCTGACGGCAAATATCTGTACAACACCTCCACGCACCAGATTGAGGTGCAGTGGATTCAGGGCATCGGAAGTGAAAAGGCAGCTGCCCCACAAGCCCGCCTGATGGCCACGGTAATCAACGGCATCTTGAGCCGCAAACTCCCTTGGGGGTTGGTATCGCTGGGCGTCTTCCTTGTCATTGCGGTAGAGCTGCTAGGAATTCGCTCATTATCGTTTGCCGTGGGCGCGTATCTTTCGATTGCAACCACCCTGGCGATCTTTGTCGGCGGTTTGATGCGCTGGATGGTTGATCGTGCTGTCGAGAAAGCGGGCGGAGATGTGGCCGATTCGGAAAGCGAAATTAGCCCGGGATCGCTCTATGCTAGCGGACTCATCGCTGCCGGCGGTATCGTCGGCCTCCTCGGTGTAGCTCTAAAGCTCTATGAGGCTGCAACCGGCAAGATGAACATCGCGCAATTCCCGCATACCTTCCTATATAACCAGGGCGTATCGGTGTTTATGTTCGCCTTGTTGGCCTTCTCCCTTTATTACTTTGCGAGAAAACCTCTCAATAAGTAAGGAAGTTAGCCGAATAATAAGAAGAGCCCCACACTGCCGAAATGGTGTGGGGCTCTTTGTTTGTATATCCGCAAATAGGGAAATGACTCTGAATACGGCTTATTCCCGCTCAACTGCTGGATCATCTTCCACTACCGTTGTGTATCCATGACACGAAAGAGCTATAGGGAATTTGATCCAGAAGACATATTCTCTACTCATTAGAAAGCGTCGGTTCGGAGCTTCCTCAGATCAACCTCCTGCGCTACAAAAACAAAAGCGGGGGCGGAGCTAAAGCCGTCTTTGTACGGTAAAGGCCTCAATAGCAGGAGCGTATAAATACGCCGGTCGGTCGTATTGAGTAATTGTTGTACTTGTCTTGGTTCTCATAACTTCCGGTCGCGGCAGCAGCACCTATTCTTCCTCTATGAATTTTGGATCTGCTACCGCGACAAACTACTGAGTTATTCCCCACCCGGTAAGTTCCCCCATCTATCCCTGTCTTTTTCACACGTCAGATGGATACTACCTTTCTGCCCTTGCCTATCGGAACAGATGCGGTACGAAGCAGCTGGTATTGTTCGTAACCGGGCCAGACGATTCTCTGACACCCATTCCTGCCGGTTCTCCATCGACAAGCCACGTACCAAACACTGCAGTCTTGCCATTCGCCTTGGCCATTGGGGCGAGTTCCTGATAGACGTAGCGCTGTGCTGTGTCATTGACCAGCGCTCCCTCAATTACCGTCCCATCGTGAACGACCGTGACGCCGGAGCCTTCTCTTCCTAGCAGTGGCTTGCGGACGTAGCTGCGGAGATTGTGCGGACCATCGAGATAAGCAGGTAAGAGCAATTCGTGGCCCGGATTTAGCTCCCACAGGATAGCCAGCAGAGCCTTGTTCGACCACATCATCTTCCAGATGGGTTCAATCCACAGCATCGATCCCCATCTTCGCCTGTCGTTGCGTGGCCCGTACTCTTTCAGTGCAGCGGACGGAGGCAGCGTTGACAGCGCATTTGCTCCGAAACGCTCATCCAGAAGCCACTCCCAGGGATAGAGCTTGAAAAGTGTCTCTATGCGGCGGTTTTCGAGATCGACAAAGCACTCGTGCTTTGCATCCCAGCCAATCTCGTGCATCCGGAGATGGCGCGCCTTCAAACCTGCCTGCTGCGCGGTATCTTGCAAGTAGGTGACGGTCATCCAGTCTTCATCTGTGCCAGTATCGGCAAAGTAAACCGGGCTGGAGATGTAGTCCTTCAGATCCTTCCATTTCGCCACTAGCTTCTCGTGCAGCGAGTTGAACTGGTCTGCATCGGGGAAGCACTCTTGTAGCCAATACCACTGAGCTACTGCCGCTTCGACTAATCCTGTCGGGGTGTCGGCATTGTATTCCAGCAGCTTAATGGTGTTACCGTCATAGGCCAGATCCAGCCGTCCATACAGAGCAGGGGGCTCGCCGTTCCAGGCCGTGCGGACTGCTGCTGGGGCAGATTTCGGAATTCCCATCTGCGTCAAACGATTCTGATCGAGAATTGCTTCTCCGGCTGCGAGTGCCAAACGCTGAATCTCTGCAGTAGCCGCCTCGAGTCGATCGATCTCTTTTGCTGAGAACTCCCAATAGGCGCTCTCGTCCCAGTAGGGAGAGCCGTCGGCAAGTGTGTGATACGTCAATCCAACCTTTGCGACACGGGACTGCCAATCGGAGCGTGGGTTCATTGTCCAACGGCGCATTATTCTCCCCCGCTTCCGTGCGCACCAAAGCCGCCACGCGATACGCTGCTGCCACCAACTACGGCGTCGCCAACACGGCCGCCGCTGGAACCGCCATAAATGAAGTGAGCACCGCCGCCTCCGGATTGGCATCGGGAGTCGGGCAGGATGCGGTTTTGGTTATCGACGCAATTCCGCGTCTCCTGATTGCAGGCAGTCATAGAAAAAGCAACAGCTGCAAGAAGGGTAAGAGGTACTTCCCGTGACTTACGCATGAATGACTCGTTGTCTAAAGATAGCTCCGGCTTGGAGCTTTTTTAAGGGGGGAGTGTGGTTAGCGGTTTATCTTCCGGAGACGCCCCGTTTGGAGCGTCCCCCCGATGCTTCTATCTGTCTCAGTTACTTTTTCTTTTCTTCGCCGCCGCTTTTCAGCTGAGGCATTGTTGTACCCGTGCTCAAGGTTAGTAAACCAGTTTGAGCGTAGGTCAGCAGCTTCTCCCTAGTATCGGTGATATCGAGGTTTCTCATTGTAAGCTGGCCGATGCGGTCCAGCGGAGAGAACGACGACTCGCCCTTTTCCATCGTCAGGCGTTCCGGCTTGAAGGTCAGATTTGGAGAAATAGTGTTAAGAATCGAATAATCGTTTCCACGGCGTAGCTCCAGCGTGACCTCGCCGGTAATCGGCTTGGCTACCCAGCGCTGAGCGCTTTCGCGGAGCATGATGGCTTGCGAGTCGAACCAGCGTCCTTGATAGAGCAGACGCCCGAGCTTGCGGCCGTTTTCGCGGTACTGCTCGATGGTGTCCTCGTTGTGAATACCTGTGATCAGACGCTCGTAGGCAATGTATAGGAGAGCCATTCCCGGAGCTTCATAGATTCCGCGGCTCTTGGCTTCAATGATGCGGTTCTCAATCTGATCGCTCATGCCCAGACCGTGGCGTCCGCCGATGCGATTGGCTTCCAGCATCAGTTCCACCGGATCGGGGAACTCCTTCCCGTTCAGCGCTACCGGCCAGCCCTCTTCAAAGCGGACGGTAACCTCTTCGCGCTTTACCTCAACATCGTCACGCCAGGAGGCGACACCCATGATCGGGACCACAATCTTTATGCTGCTGTCCAGGTGTTCCAGGTCTTTTGCTTCGTGAGTAGCACCCAGGATGTTGGAGTCCGTAGAATAGGCCTTCTCCGCCGACATCTTGTACTCGAAGCCCGATTTCTGCATGAAAGCCGACATCTCGGCGCGGCCGCCGAGTTCGTCGATGAATTGCTCGTCCAACCAGGGCTTATAGACTCTCAGATCCGGATTCACCAACAGCCCATAGCGATAGAAGCGCTCGATGTCGTTACCCTTGAAGGTGCTGCCGTCTCCCCAGATGCTGACGTCGTCTTCCTTCATGGCTGTGACCAGCATGGTCCCGGTTACGGCACGGCCGATCGGAGTGGTGTTGAAGTAGGCCACACCTGCCGTCGTAATGTGGAATGCTCCACTCTGCAGGGCAGCGATGCCCTCACGCACCAGCTGTGTGCGGCAGTCGATCAGACGAGCCTTTTCGGCACCGTATTCCAGAGCTTTACGCGGGATTGCATCGTAGTCGGACTCATCGGGCTGTCCCAGATTGGCGGTGTAGGCATAGGGCAGCGCACCCTTCAGCTTCATCCAGTGAATAGCGGCGCTTGTATCAAGGCCCCCGGAAAATGCGATTCCGACCTTCTGACCAGCCGGAAGATGTTGCAGGATATTGGACATGGTGATGCGATCCCCTAACAAAGATTCAGCAAATTCGCTGCGAGGTGTCGTGTCTTATTTTACGTGACAGATCCCATCTGCTGAGTCTTGTTCGGTTTCCGATATTGAAACTCCTGGTTTGGCCACCTTTGCTGCTGCATCACGCTATCCCGCAGCGTGAAGAGAAAGCACCCGGGATCTTTCCTGTTGGGACGAGATTTAGCTGCTGGCTTCCTAGCCAAGCTTGGCTGCGCTATCCTTCTACCGAAATGCAACGTCGCGACCTTCTAAAGCTTTCTCCTCTTGCCCTTACCGCCACGGTGGGACATGTTTCACTAGCTGAAACCCCATCCGATCCGCAGCCGATTGAGGCTGTCTACAACGTCCGCAATTTCGGTGCCAAGGGTGACGGCAAGACCGTAGACACGCCTGCCATCAATAAGGCAATCGAAGAGATAGCTGCAAAGGGTGGGGGCACGCTGGTCTTTCCGGCGGGCACATACCTCTGTTTCACTATCCGGCTGAAGTCGAAGGTCGATCTCTACCTGGAGCGTGGCTGCACCATTCAGGCTGCAGATTCTCCGAAGCCGGGAGACGCCACCGGATACAACGGCGGCACCTACGATCCGGCAGAACCCAACGATCCTTGGACCCCCTATCAGGACTACGGGCACAATCACTGGCGTAATTCGCTCTTCTATGCGGAAAATCAGCGCGATTTTGCCGTCTTCGGTCCCGGCCTGATCTTCGGGAAGGGGCTCTCTCATGGGATAAAGGGCGAGGTTCGCGGCGGATACGAAACTTTTGTAGCCGAGCAGCCCGGTGTAGGCAACAAGACCTTTGCGCTCAAGAATTGCCGCAACGTTCTTCTCCGCGATTTCAGCCTGCTGAAGGGCGGGCATTTTGCGCTGTTAGCGACCGGCGTCGATAACCTGACTCTGGCTAACCTGTTGATCGATACCGACCGCGATGGCTTCGACATTGATTGCTGCCGCAATGTCCGGGTTTCGAACTGTACGGTGAACTCTCCCTGGGACGATGCCATCTGCCCCAAGTCCAGTTATGCTCTAGGCTATGCCCGGCCAACGGAAAACGTAACAATTGCAAATAACTATGTAACTGGCTGCTATGAATTAGGCAGCGTGGTTGCAGGTACGTGGAAGAGGTTTTCGGCAGATACACCTGTCCCCTCCAATGGTCGCATCAAGTGCGGAACAGAATCCAATGGAGGCTTTCGTAACATCACGATCACCGGCAATGTGATTGAGGGGTGCAAGGGGATTGCACTGGAAACCTCCGACGGCGCATATCTTGAAGACATCGCCATAACCGGCAACACGATGCGCGATATCATCGATGCGCCGTTGTTCCTGCGCCTGAATCGCCGCAATCGCAATCCAAAGGAAACGTTGCGCCCCGGCACTTTGCGGCGCATCCTGATCTCGAATCTGGTCAGCTATAACTCAGCAGCCTCGACAGCTTCAGTCCTTTCCGGCATTCCCGAGAATTTGATTGAAGACGTGAAGCTGGCAAATTGCTATTTCGGACATGAAGGACTGCCCAAAGTTATGCGCGTTAAATGGGGAGCCGATACAAAGCCGATGCCCGACTGGCATACCCTCCAGGTGCCGGAGCTGGAGAATGCCTATCCCGAACTGCTCCAATTCGGGCCGACTCCTTCGAATGCCTTTTTTATCCGCCACCTCCGTAATCTGGAGATGTCGCACGTAGAGATTGCTCCCGCAAATCCGGACCCGCGCCCAGCCTTCTGTCTTGATGATGTGCATCGCGCCGATTTCTTTGCGATTACAGCGCCGCCGCAAGGCAATTTCTCTTTGCATAATGTCTCAGACCTTCGCGTGGGCTGGTCGCGCGCCACGAAAGACACAACATTAGCCACTGTTGATAGCAAGCTTCTATAGCCGGTGCTCGATTCCCTACCTTGTCATTGGAGCATGGCAAAGAGGAACAAGTGCGAAGGGATGGCGGTCAGAAACCGCCTCCTTCCTGCGCCGATTCCTTCTTATTCTTCGTTTGCTGCCTGCAGATGTAGAAAACTCGAACGGCTGACTTGAAGGCCAGCCCTTAAACAAAGCGACAAAACAAGCTCAACCATGAGTTCTGCCATTTTACTTCGCTTATTCTACTTCCTCTAAATGTGAAACTCCGGAGTCTACTTCTATAGGTGGTGGCGTAATAATGGTAGAGACTGAAAATACCTTGAACAAAAATTACATCTTACTTCCGCCAATCTTATCAAAGATACACGGTGTGCAGAAAATGTACATATTAATGTTATCTCCCTTTTGCTCGATATGTTGTCTTGATGAGATGCGATCATACCATCCTCCTGTTGTGCCTCCTCCTATCAGGCGTGACATTGCCTCTTCTTGGAGAAGATAGAATCCAATCCCCCAGCCAGCTACTGAACAAGCAGGTTGTCCTCGAACGCGTGGGAGTCTGCGAGATGAAGAGCTTCACCATGAATCGGGAATATGCAGGGAAAACAGGAAAGATTGTCGCTGTGAAATCGAATCCTAAAATTAATATTCCCCAGTCGGTTATCAATGGAATGAACCCAGAAGCACTTAGTGCGATGGAGAAGCTGAACACTCTTGCAAGTTACACCATAGAGTTTCCCGACGGTAAGCATCTGGAGACCTGCGCTCCTATATCCTTGGATAATGTTTCGCAATATTTCGAACTGGCTCCTGGTGAAGCACTCAATGCTGTGGCACCTGCCCATGAGGCCGAAGCGGTGGTTCCTGCCAGAAAACCAAATATCGAATACTTGTCCGAGCAAGAGTTTCAGGCTGCCTTGGCCGGCCATGGAGGCGATCACTCGGTTTATATCTCCGACGCTGGACTGATGGCTGCACAAGGAGCCGCTGTTCCCTACATCGTAATCACCATGCCTGAAGCAATGATTGCAGCGCAGGTGGCTAGAGCTCGTAAGGAGTTTAAGACGTTCACTCCTACAGAAGAGGACAGGGAGAACGTTGTTACGATTGCAGCACACGGGTACGTGGGCGAAAAAGTAACTGATGGTTGCGTCTCTGTAACCCGTGTGGTTCTCCTTTCGGATCCCTCAGGAAAGGTTGTTAAGGAGTCAGTTCAAACGTTCCCTAAGACAGAAAAATGGGCGAATGCCTATGGAGCAGAAAATCAATGCGGGTATTTGCTGGCGGACTTTAACCTCTCCGATGTAAAAGCAGTCAAGGATGCCGCTCCGAATGGAGAGTTTTATGTCGCAGTATTTTCGGGATCAATCAACACCAAAATGTACAAGATCAAGAATAAACATCAGCAGAAACTCGGGCTTCGGTGAGTTTGTCTGCTGCTTTGGGGTCTCTTCTCTGGATGAAGAGCATCGCATATCGTAAGAAACACGGATACCTGTGAGATGCTACGTTCATAGAACCCATAGCTTCCAGGATTTTGTTTTTTGCAGCCGTAATTACAATTCCAGTCTCTCCTTGTCACAGGCTGACGTTCAGGCGTCTGCAGGCGAGATACTCTGTCGAGCTACTATCGCTGTTCATTTTTGAGCAGCGATTTTCGATAGTGGACACATATTCCTTGGAAAGGCTTGCGCCTGCAAAATATTAAGGAACAAATATGCTGGTTGCCGGAAACAAGAAGGTGGTACAAGACGTGCACTAATATGCGGAAGGTGTCTCCAGGAGACTGCGATGGTATCTGTCGTTCAGGATTTTCGCCATAGTTTGCGTCAGTTGCGCAGAAACCCGGGTTTTGCATTGGCTGTGATCGTTACGTTGGCTCTGGGAATCGGAGCAAACACAGCTGTGTTCAGCGTAATCAATGCCATTCTGCTTACGCCTCTGCCTTATCGGCAGCCGGATCGTCTGGTGCAGGTTTACGAAACTATGCGTAGCCGGACCGACGGTCTTTTGAACCTGAGTGTTCCCACCTATCTAGACCTGAAGCAACGCAGCCGTAGCTTCGAAGCCATGGCTGCCTTTCAGCGAGGCACCGCCAATCTCACCGGAGCAGGAGATCCGGAGCAAATCAATAGCTTTGCCGTCTCTTCGGATTTTTGGAAGGTGCTTGGTATCTCACCTCTGCAAGGGCGGCTTTTCACTCCGGAAGACACTCAGCGCAATACCGTAGTGCTGCTCGACTATAACCTTTGGCAAAACCGCTTCAATGGCGATCCTGCAATTGTCGGCAAAACAATTCATCTGGATCTGCATCCGGCCACGGTTGTTGGAGTGCTTCCGAAAGACTTCCGCTTCCATGCTCCGCCTCGTTTCCCTCAGGTAGATGCATTCACGCTTTTGGACGAACAGCAAGCTGCACGTGCAAGACGGGACTCGGGCGGATATGAAGTTATTGCACGACTGAAGCCGAACATTACCCTTTCCCAGGCGCAACAGGATCTCGCGCAAATTGCAGCATCGATGTCCCGGGACTACCGCGAATATGAAGGTGTCAGCTGGACCTCTCGAAGCCTGAGCTCCGTATTATTCGGAGAGATAAAGCCCTCGCTACTGATTGTGTTGGCGGTTGTGATATGTGTCCTGCTGGTCGCCTGTATGAATGTAGCCGGATTGCTGCTGGTATGGAGTCTCCAGCGCAGATCTGAAATTTGTGTGCGTTTGGCATTGGGTGCCACACAAAGTCGAATGGTTCGCCAGTTCATTACCGAGAGTCTTCTCTTAACATTGATGGGAGCCGGCTTAGGTCTGCTTCTGGCAAACGGTTCCTTCCATTTTCTGCTAAGCCTTATTCCTGCATCCACTCCCATCGGAGGGCAGATCGGAATAAACACTCGCGTACTTCTGTTTACGCTGGCCTCTGCAATTCTTACCGCGCTTGTCTTCGGTGTCTGTCTGGCAATTTCACGTGATGGACGAAACCTTCATCAAGGTTTGCTGGAAGCTGGATCGCGCCTCACTTGCAGTCAACACACACGACGGATACAGCGGACGATTGTAATTACTGAAATTGCCCTGGCCTTTATCCTGACGATAGGTGCGGGGTTAATGACTAAAACTTTCACGCACCTTCTGGCAATCGATCCGGGCTTCCATCCCCGGCATGTCTATGCAACTCGTATTCAGCTATCTGGCAACACAACCAATCGAACCCTTTTCTTTGAGAACTTAACGAAGCGGGTTCAAACTTTGCCAGGGATAGAGACTGTAGCCGTGGCCTCTTCTCTCCCCATGCGAGGCCCTCATTCAGGGACCTATTTCGATATCCCCGGTCGTGTTGCGCCTTCCGGTCAGCGGTTAATCGAGTTTATTCAGGTGATTAGTCCTGACTACTTTCGCCTCATGGCAACACCGTTCCGGGCTGGACGAGAATTCACGAACGCAGATCGGGCCGACACTCCCGGCGTGATAATCGTCAACCAATCGTTTGCGCGCAAATACTGGCCTAACCAAAATCCTCTAGGAAAACACCTTGAGGCATATAAACAGAACTGGGAAATTGTCGGAGTCGTCGAGGACATCCGGGAGTTCAACCTCTTGGGCGAGATAGAACCTGTAGTACCGCTGATTTATTTCCCCCACACGCAGTATCAACGCCCGGAGATGCAGTTGATCATCCGAACGGATGCGATGTCATCGGCTTTGGCCAATGACATCCGGAAGCAAGTTCTCAGCCTTGATCCTAACCAGCCTATGAGTAAGTTTGTCAGTATGGATCAGGTCCTAACCGAATCTGTCGGCTCGCAGAGAACGATGGCTGTCCTGATGAGTTGTTTTGGAGCTTTGGCCTTACTGCTGTCAATCACAGGAGTGTATGGACTTATTTCTTATTCGGTGCTTCAACAGCGAGACGAGTTTGGTATCCGTCTTGCCTTGGGGGCCCGCCCTGCGAACATATTCTCTGCTGTATTGAAGAATGGTCTGAAAACGATCTTGGCAGGCATTGGATTCGGATTGGCTGGTGCTGTCGCTGCTACCCGGCTCATTGCTAGCAAGCTCTACGGCGTTGGACCGCTGAATCCCGCAATGTATGTTACGGTGAGCCTCGTCATGCTTGGTGTCGCCATTCTGGCATGCGTGATTCCTGCACAGCGTGCAGCCAAAACTGATCCACTGGAAGCGCTTCACTGGGAATAGAGAAAATAATATAGGTCATCTTTGGACGATGCGTGAATGGATTGCGGTTCGTTCTTGAAAGTCCGCTGCTGCGGTTACAAGAGACCACCCCGGGTTCTGAAGATAGTGGTATTCCTTTTTGTGCCAGTTGGTGTAAAAGAGGAAGACTACTTATGAAGCAAGCTGATCATTATCCTGCGCGGGACCGGTCTTGGCCTCTTGGACTTTCGCTTGCCGTTGGCATCGTTCTGATATGGTCCTGGATAGGTGCTGCGGACCGGATGACCTGGTGGTTGGAATCCTTTCCTGCATTCATCGCCGTACCTCTGTTGATTGCAAGCTATAAGCGGTTTCCTCTGACCCGCTTGGCGTATGTGCTTATTGCTTTGCACATATGCATCCTGCTGGTGGGGGCTCACTACACCTATGAGCATGTTCCGCTCTTTGACTGGATGCGGGAGTATTTTCACCTTCAGAGGAATGACTACGACAAGGTAGGACATCTGGCCCAAGGATTTGTTCCGGCGATCATCGCGCGTGAAGTGCTGATTCGTAAGCGCATTGTTGTGGGGGATTGGTGGCGGGTGTTTCTGGTCATGTGTATTTGCATGGCGATCAGTGCCTGCTACGAATTGCTGGAATGGGCAGTCGCCTTGATGGAAGGAAGCAGCGCAGATGCTTTTCTGGCCACCCAAGGTGACCCCTTCGATACGCAGAGTGATATGTTCTGCGCCCTGATCGGTGCAGCTATGGCTCAGTTGTCGTTGTCACGGGTACATGATCGGGAGATCGTAGCTTTAGATCGCAGAGACTAGAGCCGATGGGATGCCGCGACTTCATAAACGAGATGTTCTCGGACATTGGTACTGCAATATTTAGGTGACTGCAAAGAGGTAAAGTTGCGTGATCTCATTTGGCCTGGGATGCCTGTTTGTCTTTTGCCGGCGGCAGTACGTTAAGTGCAGAGAGTCCCTTAGCGTCGAACCAGGCCTCTCCGTTTCCTAACATGGCCATGCCGTTATGAACAAACATGTCATGCGGGAGATCCTTTTTCCATGCGAGCATCATGGCCGGAGTAAAGAGCTGATCCCAGGCGGCGATCACCTCTGCCGGAGTCTTGAGCTTCAGTCTCTTTCCATTTGGCAAGTTAGCGCTAAGCGGATAGCTGATGAATTTAGCTGCCTCGGTTTTGTTGCCGTTTAGGACGGCGCGGAAGAGTGACTGCACTCTCATTTCAAATGCAGCATCGGATTCTGTGGTTACGTCTGCATAACGAGAGGCTTGGGTAACCGCGCGAATTGTGGTGCCTTGTAGCGCGACAGGATAGTTGCGTTTTCCATCGCTGCTGGTCCAGGTTCCGTTCATCCCAATGCTGTTGTTGAAGTCTAGCGGCTGATTCTTCTCGCTTCCATTACCCACGAAGTGGAGACGAAAGGAGCCTCCCTGTTCTTTCAGCACTACTTCACCATTTTCGAAGCTCCCCGTGAGCGCAATATCCTGGAGAAATTTTTGGTAGAAATAATGTCCACCTTCGATTCGATTTCCATCTCTGAGGATTGTCATTCCGATGCGAGTTTCGCCGAGATTTCCCTCGTACTGATGTTGTTCCAGTCCCGCTGCCAAGCTTTGAGCTAATAGGAAGAAGGGGAGCAATACTACCGCTCCTGCCAGGACGACGAAGCGAGAAAATGATCGAGAGGCGGGCATACCGGAATGATATATCCGGAGAGTTGAGGATTGCGTGTTTGTGATCCTTATTCCTGGTGGTATTTGGTCGGCGATACTCCTCGCTCGATCGATTCGGTCAGAATTTTGTAGACGGAATCGATAGCCGTAGAGACCTCTTCGCCTCGTGAGACCGGGCCGTGTCCGGTGACGATGATTCTAGGCTTGAGCCTTTCAATTCGCTTCAGCGATTGAAGCCACAGATGCCAATCTTCCACGCCTCCTGCGTCAAGATTGGGGAGGTAGCCGCGAATCAGACAGTCACCTGTATATAGAACTTCATCCTCCGGAACCCAGACGGAGAGGTTTGTTGGAGTATGCCCAGGAGTCAGAAGTATCTCAACGCGCAGCTCGCCAAGATCGAGGCTTGTATCGTTATGGATCCGACGATTCGGGCTTTCCGGTTTACTTTGATAGAAGAAGACTTGTGCTTCGTTGCGACTTCGTCGTATCGGATTCGGGATTGCATCGTTGAATTCGGCAATCTCCGCCTGAAACTCATCGGCTGTTCGCGACAGTTCCATATGTCCCCATATGTCGATGCCCAATTCGCGGAAGTAGCCGTTACCTCCGATATGGTCGAAATGCTTCTCAGTGTTAATGACTATTAACTTATTGCTCTGTCTCGCTGTGGTGGCATACCCATGAATCGTCTGAGCCGCGAATGCGTTTCCACCCGTATCGACCACTAGCGTTGTTTCTCTGCCTACAACAAATCCTGCATTGACGCACCAGGGCTGTACGTATCCAAGTCCCATAACCGCATAGCAATGCTCCGTGATCTGCATAGCTCTACTATGGCGCAGTTGTTGTAGCCGGTCTAGAGCTGTCGGGCATTTTCTGCATGTCTGTATACTCGTCAGCGATGGTGCGGAGTAGCTCCCTCCAACGAAAGCTGACGATATCTTTGCTCGTAGGTTTATGAATGCCTTAGTCGTCGGAATCTTGAGGTCTCGGTTCGACAACCATAAGCACTGCTGTTCCTGGCTGAATGCTCAAGTTGAAAACGCCGCGTCTTGCTTGGATGTCGCCGACAGTTTGCGTTCCCTGAATAGTTCCGTCTGTACTGCCATCGAATGTTTGTCCGGCGATGGTGATCCCGGTAGTTCCAATGGTTGCTGTATCGGAAGGGAAGTAGACCGTTCCTGTGTATCCGTGACTATCGGCAAGTAGAAGTGCCTTTGCCCTCCGAGCTCCCGGTATCTGGATCGAGACTGTGCCGGAGAATTGCGTATCTTTGTTTACGACGGCAACCCGTATCACTCCACTTGGATCTTTTGTCGCCCAGATCTTGATGTGATTTGGAGAACGCAGGTTGATGGGCAAAAGCCGCGATCCATTCGGGACTGCAAGATGGAAGAAATACAAGCCGTAATAGAGCGGATTGACGCTATTGAGTGTGTAGACATAATTCCCGTTAGGGCCTGTGCGAGCATAGGCGAAGGTAAATGGGGCGTAATACGGCCTGGTGATGCAGGGCGCCTTTGCGCCGGAAGAGCAGGTTGCGCCGGGAGTGACAACTCTGGGTGTACCGCTGGCTCCATGCCAATTCACTCCGTCAACTCCCACATCGGCAAATTCGAACATCGCATCTACGGCCCAGAGTGAGGAGGCAAAAGAGTCGCTGGTTCCTGGAGCACCGCCTGCCCAGACCGAGTTCATTTCATTGATGCGGAAATTCATACCATTCTGATGAGCGAGGCGTGCGGCGTAACGATAAATCCCGGGAACCCAGTAGACGGGAGTTGTCGTGTTTCCTTGGATATATTGCAGTGCTCCTGTTCCCAAGAGATCTGTAGGGGAATAGGTCAATGTCGATCCCGAGTAAAAGTGATGAGTGATGATAGAGGTATTCGTTCTCTGCCTGGCGACAAAGATCTCCAGATAGCCAGGAGGCTCGGGAGTGAAGCCACTCCAGAAGGAGTTGTTAATCAACGTTCGCAACAAGGCCCAGGATGGTCCGTTGAACTTCACTCTGGAGGAGACATTCTGTAGGATGTTCGCTGTCCATAGGGAGTATTGAGCGTTGTAGATATCGAAGGTGTAGCCTTTGTTCTGCCCTCCTCCAGGAAGTGATTGGTATTGGTAGTTATCGGTTTCATTCCCTATCTCAAAGGCAGAGAGTACCCCTGGTGTCGTATTTGTGTAATAAGACTTAGCTTGTGCCACCGCCGCGGTTGGTGTTGCCGAAAGCGAGCCGCCCAGGATTACGCCCATCGTGAAATGAACACCCGGTATGGCGGCATGCAGTTCGTTGAATGCCTGAACGGTGAAGGGTGTGGACGAGCCATCGGTGGACCCTCCGCCAACACGAATCAGAAAGGGAGAACTAGGGCTATCCATCAAGTTACTGAGCAACTTGCGAAAGATATAGTTTGTTCCCTGCGCCTGCCAGCCAAGTATGCCTTCCGAATCTCCCCATTCCTGTGAAAAACCAAGAAAATCCGAAGAAATAGCCAGCATGGGTGTTCTGCCGATTGTTGCTATGTTTTCTGTAGGCGCGTACAGGGGCAGAGAATAGACTGTACTGGAACCGCCGGATAGCGGGTTTTTCGCTATCAGAGTAATCGGCGATGCAACGCCAGGTTCTGCACTCAATTGCACAAATAAGCGAGTTGGAGATAAGAACGTCGTCTTGACCTCGGTCCCGTTCATGACAATTACAGTTCCTGGAACGAATCCCTTGCCGACGACCATGATGGGATTATTCATGCCCATCGGCAGTTGCGAAGGTTGGGTATTTGCGATTGCAGGCAGTGAAATAACTTCGATGATGGTGGATGTTGCTATGCTGCTGTCCGTCTGCAGACTTGCGACGATCTTTATATGTCTGGTGGCAGGAAGCGCGGCCGGAGCGGTATAGAGACCACTGGAAGAGATGGTTCCGGAGCCGGAAGGAACACTCCAGATAACTGTACCGGAGCTATGCCCCTCAATCCTGGCCTCAAACTGAAGAGTGTTACCGATGGCGACTCTGTGCGTTGGCGCGGCGATTTGGATGTTTATCCTGGCAGAGCTGAAAGGCGGAAAAATCGCAAGAACGAGTAAAAGTGGAAGGATGCGAAAAGCCAAATTTTTGATGAAGCAATTCTGCAGTACAGAACGCCGGGTTAGCATAGTTGACTCCAAGGGGGTGAGCACTATATGCGTCTCTAACTGTTCAGGCATCATGACAAGAATCGCCTGTAATTTCAGATAGCCATGTGTCTTGAGATATATCCGGAGTTAAGGATCACAGAAGACCTCCTTGCAAGGATGAAGCGGGGAATGCTTGATTCTTCCAGAGGGACTTACTCTCTGGGCTGAATTATCTCCTGTTTTTGTCTTTTGTGTGGGGCCGCAAGAAGAAAAACTTCTAACAGTACTTATTTTGAATATTCCAGAGAGTGAAGCGGTGATGTGTGCATCAGAAGAGGAGCCGGAGTATTTCCTGCATGGATGTAAATTGAAGCGCCAAGGCGTCTGACATATGTGCGCGCGTGCAAGAAATGCTCTAAGTAATACAGAATACTGGTGTGGTGGGCTACGGCATTTTTGATTTAAGGCTTATCATGCGGCCATCGACTGTAAATTTGCCATATCCGTGATGATGGATTGTTTTTGGGTTCTTCTGCGCCGGATCGATCCAGGCTTTGACGACTTCCAGTACGAAAAGGTTGTAAGAGTTTACCAGGCGTGTATCGATCACGCGGCATTCGAGATTTGCGAAGCATTCTTGAACTAAAGGTGCTGAGACGCAATGCGCTGCCATCGGCGTCAGTTTAAAAGTGGTGAATTTCTCAACGTCTTCTCCTGAGCAATTACCAACCTTTACAACTTTGGCAGCCAGCTTTACCGTCGGGACCGCGATTACGCATTCTTTGGTCGCTCGCAATGCGGAAAAGCTATAACCTGCATTACTGACAATACAAGCAACCAGCGGTGGAGTGAATTCAACCATCATGTGCCAGGACATGGTCATGATGTTGGCCCGGCCCTTGTGCGCTGTTGTCAGCAGCACAACGGGCCCGGGTTCCAGTAACTGGTAGACCTTGGATAATGGCAGCTCTTTCATTCCCATAACATCTCCGTAAAAAGGATGTGGGGAAGAGTTATTATCGGTCTCCTGTTGTGCGAATTCAATCGGAGAGCTTCGTTAACAAGATCAGATAAACATCGTTGGCTTTGATCTGCATGTCATCGGTGAACTCGCCATTTTTGATCTCGACAATGTCTTGCAACGACGGTGCGCCATTGTCCTTCTCTTTCAGGAAGCGTACTTGCGCGGGTGTTAACTGCGACGGAGCTCCCATAGCCAGGTAATCGGTATAAGCGTCGTTTACCGCATATCCAATATGAAATACCTGCCGGGCATAGCGTCCATTGGGCAGATGATTCAATCCAATGTGTATTTTCCCTTTGTCTTTTGCCGGCTGGTTCTGCTTGTAATATGTCTGGTTGTTCTGTCCCTCCGGCGGTACCTGGGGCGAGTAATCCCACAGAAGAAGCTGTACCTGGCCGTTATTGCTCTTGGTTATCCATGACTGCGGATCGGAGCTGGCGATGTCCTTCTCTCCGAGGCGGCCCAGATACTCGTAGGCATAGAATGATGGCTTGCGGATTCCCTGGTAGTTGATAAGTCCAAACCCGCCATGAAAGGGCGTAAAACGCGGTCCGGCTTCTTCGAAGATATCGGTGAAGGTCCAATACGACATGGAATCGACGTACGGTGTGGCCCGTTTGATCTTATCCAGCATAAAGCTTGCTTCGTGGTATTGATCGTGCAAGTAGTCGGCTGGCGTATAGGAGGAGCTCCATTCCGTGAAGTGCAGTTCGAGCTTAGGAAGCGCGGAGTGCTGAAGCAGTTCGCGGGACTTCTGCATACGTCCGCTCACCGCGTCCGGTGAAGGATCGAGAATGGTTCCCGCGTTGCCGTTTTCATCGAGATAGCCTTGCTTTACTCCATAGGCATGTGAGGAAACGAAGTCGACAGGGAGGTGGTTCTCTGCGCAGTACTTTACGAATTCCTGCTCGTAGCGGAAGGGCATTGCGGAGCCAGGGCCCCCGACGCGGCACTCGGGGCATTCCTTCTTAAGGGCCAGGGCCGTTGTCTTGTAGAGGCTTAAGTACTGATCGAGTGTTCCATGGAAGAAACCGGTGAGGTCAGGCTCGTTCCAGACTTCGTAATACCAGTTGCGGATTTCTTCTGCTCCATAGCGTTCGCGCCAGTGTGCCATGAGGGCTCGAATTAAGCCCGCCCACTTATCGGCATCCTTGGGCGGAGTGGTATTTCCTTTCCACCAGAAGATGGTTTCACTCCCGCTCGCCAGTCTTGCAGGCATGAATCCTATTTCGACAAATGGACGGATCTTCATGCGCAGGAGTGCGTCATAGAGGGCATCGATGTATTGGAAGTTATACATCGGATGTCCATTGGCATCTTCGCTGTATACCCCCATATCGTCATGCAGAAGGCCGTGCATACGGATATAGCGGAAGCCGATGTTCTGCTGTACATCCGCCAATTGCTCCTGCCAGTCGGCACGCAATCCTTCATTTGCACGTCCGGCTCCGACAACCATGAGCGGTACTTGGCTGTGTGGTCCTTCCACTTTGGATACATCCGCGACGATCTCGCGGGTGGAAACTTGTGCAAGGGAGAGCGACGGCCAGATTGCCGCCGAAAAAAGTAATGAAAGTATTAAAGTAAACCGATTTACTTTTATAGCCAAATTAAGCATCCTGCATTCTCCGTTTGCGAGGGCGAGCATGGGTTTTCTTTTGAAGCACCCAGTATAGAGTGTGTGGGCAATCTTTGGAGAAAATTGAGAAGGATGGTCTTCGGCGATTACCCGGATAGGCGTGAACTTGCCAAGGTTCGAGGAGGGAAGCTTTCTTGTGGCTAGGATCAAGGCCCTCTTCCGGGAAGAAGCTTGCGGTAGAGCGGAACTGGCAGAACAAGTGAGATTGTTGTTAGAGCAATAAATATGCAGACATGACTTCAGCCATCTGCTTCGCACAACCAAAGTCATATCCCAAGCTGTTTGTGCCCGACGCCAAATCGAAGAACTTCATGACCCGACTAAGTTTCCAGAGCTGTGAGTCCCTTTTGTGCTAAGTCGGCTAATGCCTCCGTAAGTAGAGGCGAAGTATTTAGCGATTCTGGGCGTTCAAGTCTTATGCCAAGTTTGGAAGCATGTTCACGGAAGAGGATATCGATGTCGTAGAGGATCTCGACGTGATCGCATAGAAAGCCGATCGTCTGCAGGACCACAGCCGTGTGGCCTTCCTGGGCGATGGCATTCAGCGTCTCTTCTACTGTCGGCCCAATCCATGGACCTCCGGACATTCCCTGGCTTTGGAAGGCAAAGAACCACTGCTTCAATTCAGGGATTCGTTCGGCGACCAGAGTGGCCGTGCACTTTGCCTCCTGCGGATAAGGATCGGGCTCCGAATCGCTTCCCGCCTGCGTTTGGATAGTGCGGCAAGGAACGCTATGAGCGGTGAAAAGCACCGGTACGGATTTGCCTGTCTCCAGCGAAAGCTTCTCCCAAAGAGGCTTTAGACGGGCTGCAAAGGCATCGGAGAGTAACGGATGATTTGCCCATTGCTCTACAAAATGGATCTTCATACCCTCCGCAGCCGATTCCAGCGCGCGTTTGTACAGGCCAACACTGGTGCGGGAGTTTTGCGGAGCCAGACAGATAGCAACCATCGAGGTAACTCCGTCTGCACGCATTTGATTGACGACGTCGGCAATGTAAGGTTTCCAGTTACGCATTCCGACGTAAACCGGCATTCCGATCCGTTCGGCCAGAAGCCGACCCTGTTCCATTGTGATAGCTGTTAGCGGGCTGGGTGGAATTAAAGAATAACGGTGGCGAATTTCCGCAACCGCGGATTCGGGTAAAGGGCGTCCTCCGGTGATGTTGCGAAGATACTCCGGAATGTCGTCGAGACTTTCCGGAGTTCCATGAGCCAGTAAGAGAATTGCAGTCTTAGCCATGTTGGGTTCCCGTAGAAAACTGTCGCACGAAGCGCACCACAGCCTGGACGTTTTCCACCGGGGTTCCAGGCACGATTCCGTGTCCGAGGTTGAAGATATGTCCGGGGCGATTTCCTGCCTCTGCCAGGATCTGCTTTACTCTTGTGGCCAGCAATTCCTGGTCGGCAAAGAGAGTGATGGGGTCGAGATTTCCCTGTACGGCACAGGCGTAATCGAGACCTCTCCAGGCTTCGTCTAGTGGTACACGCCAATCGAGGCCGAGCACATCTGCTCCGGTTTCCCTCATTGCCGGTAAAAGGCTGGCCGTATCGACTCCGAAGTAGATGACCGGGACCCCAAGCTCTTGCACGGCGCGTATCAGCGTCTTGGTAGTAGGCAGGACGAAGTCGCGATAGTCCTGAACGCTAAGCGATCCCACCCAGCTATCGAAGATCTGGATAACATCCGCGCCGGCTTCGACCTGCTGAGAGCAGTATTCGACCAGGACCTTGACCAGCTTCTCCAGCAACCGCTTCCAAGTCTCCGGATCGCGATACATCATGCTCTTGGTGTGGATGTAATTACGCGAGCTGCCGCCTTCAATCATGTAACTGGCCAATGTATAAGGTGCACCGCAGAAGCCGATGATGCCGATGCGTTCGCGGAAATGTGCGGCGACTTTGGCGATGGCTTCGGAGACATAGCTCAATTCTCCGGCTCGATCGGTGCGGAGCCTTTCGACATCTTCGGCTGTGCGCACAGGGTGATGAACTACCGGTCCTTCGCCAGCCTGAAACTCAAAATCCACACCCATCGGCTGGAAGGGCAATAGCAGATCGGCAAAGATGATGGCGGCATCGACGTCCAGTTTTTCAGCCGCCGTAATGGTGACTTCGGCTGCCAGTTCCGGACGTTTGCATATGTCGATCAGCGAGTGGTGCTTTCGGACATCTCGATATTCCTGCATGTAGCGTCCGGCCTGCCGGAGAAACCATACAGGGGGGCGATCGACGGGGCGGCGTAAGCAGGCGCGTACAAAGCGCGTTCCGCTCAATAGATCCTGATCGGGAGCTGCGGATGGATGGGGATTCACGTTCAAGCCAAATTCCGATGATTTCTCGTGCATAAAGTGCAATTGGCGAGGCCGCATTGCCTCGCGCTCTCTCTCCTGTACCGAAGACGAGATTACTATTCTCTCCCGTGTCTTGCATCGTCTGTGATGCAAAATCAGTCAATTCTGAAAATTAAAGTCAATTCTGAGAACAGCTATTGGATGTTTCGATGTGCGACGAAGTAGCAATCAAGAAACGAATCGCAGATAAAAGATGCGGTTGGGGATTCCGGATCTCAATGCCCAAGGTTTTGTGCACCGAACTGCAGACGGCAGTTCGGTTAAAGCATTTCCCGAAGTACTGTGAGCTTTCCAAGTAGGGTGCAGAGCGGCTTTTTTTTGCGCAAAGCCGCGCCAACTTCTATTGCTTTGGTCTACATCTTTCAGGAAATACTCTAGAGCATTTTTCGAATTAGTGTAGACCATTTATACAGAGACGGAACCAAGCCTGAGCATTATCAGGGGAAATAAGCTTGAGAGCGTCGGCTATAGCTTGCTCAAGGGATTCTCTGGTTCTAGCTTTGGCAGCCCGAAGCAGTTGTTTGAGCTTAGCCCAAGCCTTTTCGATCGGATTCAGATCGGGCGAGTAAGGCGGCAGGTATAGCAATTCTGCTCCAGCGGCCTCGATCAGCCTCCGTACGCCGTTGACCTTATGGGAACTCAAGTTGTCCATTACCACCACATCGCCAGCTGTCAGTGCCGGACAGAGTATGTGTTCGACATAGGCTAGGAATATCTCCGCATCGGTAGCGGCTTCGATGGTCATCGTTGCTACCATGCCACGAAAACTCATTGCTCCCAGGATGGTCATGATTTTCCATTGTCCTCCAGGAGTAGATTCGTGTATACGAGTGCCTCCGAGGCAACGGGCATAACGCCTCGTCATCGAAGTTGTCACACCACTCTCGTCAAGGAAGATCAGCCGTTCCAGACTTGTCGCCTGGATCTTGGCGACAAATTCTTGGCGTCGCTGGCGGTTCGCTTCGGTATCGCGTTCACTGGCATAGAGCGACTTTTTTTCAGCCGTAAACCCAGTTTCCGAAGTAGAAACCAAATCCGCCCCAAGCTCAGTTCCACGCTTGCTTCATTGTGCAACTTTGCTTGCACTTCAGCCAACGTTAAATCCGGCTCCGCTTCCACCCACGCTATTACCTGCTTTTGCTCTCTGGCTCCGACGTGTGGTTTTCTCCCGGGACGATGAACAACTCGCTCGGCTTGACCACTATGCTTCCGCTGGCTGGAAACCTTCTTCGCCCAACCTACACTTACTCCAAATAGCTCTGCCAATTCCTCCAGCGTCCCATTCCCATCATCATAGGCTGCTAGGAACTTACGTCGCAGATCATCTTCGTAGGCTTTCGCCATTGCTTTGCTTGTCGCTGAGTTTCGCCATGCTCAGTCTACACTAATTCGAAAAATGCTCTAGCGGGTTACAGAAAAGCTGAATGCCGCTGTGCTTTTTTCTCCCTGCCTGTCGGTTATTTGCAGTTGTCCGGAGTAGATTCCCGATTTCATTTCCGGGCTGAGACGATAACTGGCTGTAGTGCAGCTCTCTGTCCCTTGCTTATGCGGAGCGCCAAAGACAATTGCATGTCGTCCTTCGCTGGGAATATCGATATACCCGGTGGTCTTCATTCCGCCGGAGCCCGTTAAGAGGAGGTAGACAGAATCTCCACGGCGGAAGGTGCTCTTCAGCTTGCAGTTGCAATTGGCCGAGATTCTTTGGCACAAGGAGAGATGTGGCGATCCATCCAAAGTTGGCTTTGGAGCTGGAAGCTGTTGCGCGGTCTGAGTTTGTACCGGGAGGAGGGCTGCCCCAGCCAGAGTTAAAGCAGTGACGAAAATTATCAGCGCAGTTTGCCACCGATAGCGACGGGCCATAAAGGTGAGCAGCTTTTTCTCAAGCAGCATAAGCGCCGAATACAATGCAAAAAACATGCCAACTGCAGAGAAGATGGCACTGAGCGCAGCCGGATTTTCAATCGACTGGTGCTGGAGTTCGCTATAGAGGAATGTAGCTAGGTACAGTGCCAGTAAGAGACATATCACTGACTGTAATGCATGTTTGCGGATCAGACCGCGTACTCCGGAGAGGAGTAGTGCTAATAGGCAGATGCCGAGAGAGAAAAGAAATCCTGTTCGAGGAGTAAGCGCTGCAGCAACAAGGATACTGCAGAGCGTGAAGAATAGCGTCGAAGGCAAAATTACATGTGTTTGTAGACGCTTTCGCACTGGCGCCGGATTTTCAATGGAAACCTGTATCGGTATCTGTTCTGTGCCGCCATTCGTAGTGATAGTTATGGTGGCTTGATCCTGCATTCCGCAGACCCAATTCACGGTGCTAACGCGAAAACCGATCTCCTGGCGATGTCGGGAAGGATCAAGAGCTTTTGTGCTCAGAGCAATCCAGGGTGCAGAGGTTGTCAGTTTGCCTTCAAGTACCCCGCCTCCTACATTACTGATTTGAATATTGCCCTGCAGTAGTTGACCTGGAGGCACGTTGTGGAAGCGCGTCTGCACACGATCGACTTTGAGCTGTGGTGGCGTATTCGTGCCGCCACTTTGAGGAGCAGCATGGCGCAACGGCTGCCACCATCGACTCTCATTTGCGACAGGAATTTGTGCTTCAGGAAAGGGATCGTCCTTTCCTTGCCCGATCTGTCGGCACCATGGGCACTGTTTCAGCTCTTTCGTGTAGACATGCAGGTTTTGTTTCTTGCACCTGCGTAGATTTCTTCGTTCCTCATCGAGGACTTCTTTCCACTCGGTGGCGGAGGGTCGAGCATGAGGATCTCTGTTGCCTTCACGAAAGCAGCGTAGAAAGAGCTGGCGCAGGAAGTGAGGTAGCACCTCGAACGGTAGTGCGTGCGGGGGCGGCTCGATATTTTTCTCTGCCGTTTGATAGGGGAATTTGCCAATCAGTATCTTGTCGCGTGAGCTGCTGGCATGTTCTACGGCAGACCCTCGGGCTGCATACGGATGCGTCCCTTGCATTAGCAACCGGAAAATCAAGATTGCCATGGCAAACAGGTCTGTTTCGATTGTCGCTCCCGTAGAGGTATATTCAGGCGGCTGATATTCATCCACGCCTACGTTGCAGCGAAAGATCTCTCCCGTCGACGGTTTTCTTATCTGAAAAGAATCGCAGTCGATGAGAGAGACGAATCCGCGATTGCCGATAAAGATGTTTTTGTCATTGATGTCTCCGATGACGTGCTGCTTCCTATGCAGCGCTTCGATGACGGAGGCAAAGTTCCTTGCTGCTGCCAGCAGATGTTCCCAGCTGCCTGTCCAACTGGCTCTTCGTCCAGTGAAGTCGATATAGGCAGAGGCTGGAACGCACCGCTTTAGGTCCAGAACAGGCATGACAAATCCGCAGAAGCTCTGCCGCATTTGATCGGAAAAGAGAAGTTGTTGCGGCCAGGCAAAGGAGTGGACCTTGTACTGCTTCAGCGTGGGGTCGGCAGGAGGAGCAGAGATCATTACCTCCAGTTTGCGGCGGAGTTCGTTTCTCTTTTCTGGATTCGTCTGTGCGTGATAGATCTTTGCGCAGAGCGATGAATCTCGTATGAGCCGGAAGGTCGTTCCTTCTCCTCCGGGAGAGCCAAGCTGTTCACCAAGTTCAAGAGCCTCCCCCTTCCATGTGTAGACAGTGGTCACTTCGCAGCCTCGGCTGCCAGAACCAGAGTTTTGTCATCATCGCTGTTGCTGGTCAGTTTGGCGGATTGCAGCAGTCGTGCGAGTGTTTCGCTCTGCGCCTCCGAGGATTCAAGCTCGCGCGTGTACTCAAAAAGAGGGCCTAGAAAACCTGGAAAGGGCGTGTACTGGTTTTCTTTCTTTGAGAGGGCGGCACGTTGGCATCCGTCGGTAAACATGGCAAAGCCTTTGACCCCGGTAACCGCTCCGGGAGTTCTAAGATGCTCTTCCCAATCGTTCGCAGTAAGCGGATAGACTTCGTTGGCGTACTCCTGATTCTCTTCGACAGAGTACAAGTGGAAGCCTTCTTCCATAGCGAGAACAATGGCCCCGTCGCCGATGTGAATACCCCGGAATTCGTTGCTGTGCCAATAACCAAGCATCAGCGTTGTTGCCAGGTCCTGGATAGTGCAGCCGAGAGTCGTAGCTTCTTCCGCTAATCCCTTCCGTGTCAGGCGGAAGGCACGGCGTAAAAGTGCATCGGCAGTTCCGTCTTCTTCGGGTGGAGGAGTATCGAATGCTTCCAGAAGACAGCGCACGGCGATGCTGGTCGCGATTTTCGCACCTGTGTCGCTGAGGCTTGCACTGCCTAATCCGTCGGCAACAGCAGCGACAAGGACCTCCCCGTCTTCCCCTGCATAGCCGATCTCGAAGGCGTCCTGGCAAGGTATCCCTTTGCGCAAATGTGACGGACCGGCCACAGAGGCGGCGAGGAAATTGCGATTGCGTAGCACCATAATCAGACCACTACGTTAGCCCACGATGTAGGGGCTTCTAGAGTCAATTGCTGGCCGCTTCTGGAGGTAGAGACTCTCTGCTGGCTGCGTGAAAGCCAGAGGAACATCTTCTGGAAGGAGTATCCCTTGAGCTGAAGCGGAGGGCGTGTCGGTGGGGCGATCTGTGCCAGGACGCTGAGATTTGCAGGCTCTACTGCTACGGCAAAGAAGGAGAACTTTCCATCTTTTTCTCCTGCATGAACTCGGTCGCAGACCTGGGTCCACAACGAATCTCCTCGGCTCATGTCTGTCGGTTCACCATCCGTGATCAAGAAGATCCAAGGACGAAGATAGTCGGTTCCGTTCTTCCGGTAGGCTGCCTTGCGTTCCTCGACCATATCCATGGCTTTGTTGAGGGCGGTGCCCATGGGGGTAGCTCCGTCGGCCATCAAGATAGGTGGAATAAAGTTTTCTGCGGTCTCAAAATCCAGGGTTGCTACGTTCTCACCGAAGGCAACTACGGCGACATCGACCTTTTTACGGGCATCTGGATCGCTGTCCAGTTCTCTTTTGAAGAGCTTCAATCCCTCATTGAGTGCCTGGATCTTCTCTCCCTCCATGGATCCGGAGCAGTCGAGTACCAGCAGGCATGCACAATGCATCAACTGCGGATGTGCGAGTTGAATGGATTGTTCCAACCTTACATAACGGTCGTCAGCCATAGAACTATTGACCTCCACTTCAGGTTTCTTTGCGCTAACCCCAGCTTGAGCGAGGTATTTTGCCTCAGCCAAATAGGACCTAACTCAGCAAATGGAGAAGCTTTGGAAAACACGATAGCACGGCCGGACTTTCCACTGACCGATTGTTCTTTGTAGGAAATTTGGCGTTTGGATCGGATATGTTGCACAGAAATTGAAGCAATCCAAAAACTTAATCAAGCGTAAGAGGAAGAGTGGGGTTTTTAGGAGGGTTGATAGAAGATTCTGGCGGAGAGAGGGGGATTCGAACCCCCGATAGAGCTTTTGACCCTATAACGGTTTAGCAAACCGCCGCCTTCAGCCACTCGGCCATCTCTCCGGCTTCTGCTCGGATTATATAGGAATCTTTGCTTTGGCGAGGGACTTCTCTACCAGATTCTCATTTGAGCCGGAAATCTATCGCGAAATGCCTGCATCGCATTGCTCTGTGCGCGGAAGAATGCATGTTTCACCTACTTCGCTCCTTGCCGTAGTTAGAAAGGCAATTCAGACAAGACTCCAACAGGATTGGAGAGCATATGACGCTTGAGATGAAAAAATCGAATCAGATTGTTGTTGGATTATTTACCCATAGGGCAGATGCTTATCGTGCTCTTGAAGAGCTGCGGGAAGCAGGTTTTGCTCCATCGGAAATTGGAGCTGCCTTTCGCAGTCTGGAAGAAGAGAGCTGGTTCCCCAGTAGAGTCAGTGAAGATGAAACGCAAGATCTTGTTCGCGACCATCAAGGCGCCTATGAAGGACCGGGCGTAACCGGTGTCGGATCCGGGGCGGCAGGCTCTGCCTCAGGAACCAATGCAGTTACCCCCGCAGGACTCTCAACTGGCGGAGGGACTACTACAACAGGGCCTGGGCGGCCTGGTCCGATCCCCGGATCGGATATTCCTCGCCGGCACCGCAGTTCACCCGAGACATCCGAATCGTCCAATACCGCCAACGACAGACTCGCCACACCTATCGGCACCGAAATACCGCGATCAGGTCCCCAGCCTGAGGAGCATCGGGCGTGGTGGCAGAGGGTGAAAGATATCTTCGTTTCCAAGGATGTGAAGATGAGCAGGGCCGAGGGCATACCCGAGGACGCCATCGACTACGGAACCGGAGCGGGACACTTGCCCCTACAGACGACGGTGCCGTCCGGTGGCACTTCTGCATCGGGTTGGAGCGATCATGCCTACAGCTATGAAGTCGGTTCTTTCCGCGATCTTTTAACCGAATTGGGGCTGGAAACAGAGGCCGCCAGGTACTTTTCCAGCGTGCTTCCTCCAGGTGGCGCATTGGTCACCGTGCGTGCGGCTTCGCGTGCCGGGGAGGCTGAACTGATTCTGGAAGGAAACAAAGGCCGGGTCCGGTATGAAGTTGGCCAGCCCGAAAATTTGGATATGGGCGAGCAGTACGATGATGACCGGATCGCGGTCTTCGGCGATGTCCAGCGGGCGTGCCGGACAAGAGATCGCGGCCAGCCCACTTCTGCCGAGAATCTGGAGGGCTTTCCGGGGCGGGTGAGGAATCTCCGGCGACCCGCCTAAAGTTCTCCTGGAGAGGAGAATCCATGGGGCAGATAACAATGCCTGCTGATTGTGTTATTCGCTTTGCGGTCTCGGTTTTTTCCGTCTGACAACGGAATAAATCGAGGCCGCAATCTTTTTCTCTCTGCGGGTTAATTTTTCGTTACATTCGCAAATATGAAATCGCTGTGCCTGGGGAGGCCTCGCAAGCTACGTCTATTGCCATTGATCGCCGCAACCTACTTCATGGTTTCCGGTGGTCCGTATGGCATCGAGGACATTCTAGGCGGTGCGGGTTATGCGCGCGCGATTGTCATTCTCCTGGTTCTTCCGTTTTTGTGGAGCCTTCCCGTTGCGTTGATGATTGGGGAACTCTCCAGTGCTCTGCCTGCCGAGGGCGGCTTTTACGTGTGGGTGCGCAGAGCGATGGGTCCCTTCTGGGGTTATCAGGAAGCGTGGCTCTCCCTGGCGGCCAGCATCTTCGATATGGCCATTTATCCGGCGATATTTGTCAGCTATTTGGGAAAGCTTTCTCCTGCATTGACGCTGGGTCCAAAAGCCTACTTGTGGTCTCTTCTGGTAGTGGTTTTCTGTTGCCTGTGGAATCTGCGAGGTGCTCCGGCGGTTGGAGAAGGTTCTATCGGCTTGTTCTGCGTGCTGCTCTCTCCTTTTGTCCTATTGATCTTCCTGGGCTTTTGGCGAGGCTGGACGACGCATCCTGCGGTGATGTGGCATCAACCGCCTGGAGAAGCAGCTCTTTCAACGGCGGTTCTGGTGGCTCTTTGGAATTACATGGGATGGGACAATGCCACAACTGTTGCCGGAGAGGTAGATAACCCACAGCGGAATTATCTGCGGGCCATGATTGCGAGTGCTTGCCTGGTGGCGGTCAGCTACCTGCTGCCCCTAGCGGCGGTAGCTGTGGGTGGCATCTCTGTTTCCAGCTTCTCAACGGGGTCCTGGACGGATGCGGCCAGAACGCTAGGTGGTCCGCTGTTAGCCTGGGGAGTGGTTTTAGGTGGGGCGATCAATGGTTTTGGAATGTTCAATGCCCTGATGCTCTCTTACACGCGTTTACCTTTGGCGATGGCGGAAGATGGAATGCTGCCCCGCTGCTTTACCTGGAGAAATCGCAATGGCGTTCCCTGGGTTTCAGTTCTGGCCTGTGGCGTGGCTTGGGCTGGAGCTCTGAATTTCAGCTTTGAGCGGCTGATTTCCATTGACCTGATTTTGTATGGGGGAAGTCTTCTACTGGAATTTGTCGCTCTGATTGTTCTGCGTCTGCGCGAACCTGCGCTTGCCAGGCCCTTCCAGGCTGGAGGTCTTGCTCTGGCCTGTTCCTTAGGAATCGGGCCAGCGATGCTGATTGGCTATGCCTTGTACGCTGCGAGGAACGAACAGCTGGCTCATCTGCCTGCTCCGGTTTTCGCCCTGCTTGTTGCCGGTGTTGGCCCGATCGGATATCTGGTAAGCCTTTGGGGGCGCGGTATTTTCGCGCCCACGGCGAATGTAACGGATGCTGATTGAGGGAGGAAACTACTTCACTTCAGCTTCGAGCATCCTGTTTTTTTGTTCTTTACTCTCTTCAAATTTCTTGGCGCAAACAGTTACTTTGTCGCGAGCATAGGCTGCATCGTGCCAACCTTTGATCTCGACCCTCTTGCCTTCCAGATCCTTGTAGATAGAGAAGAAATGCGTGATTTCACGCAGCAGGTGGGGATAGATATCCGAATAATTCCAAACATCCCGGTAACGAGGATTGTTTTTACCAACCGCCAGTACCTTCTCGTCCAGAACACCCTGGTCGAGCATTTCCAGCAGGCCAACGGGACGAACTTCCTGAAGGCAGCCAGGAAAACTTGGCGTGTCGACGAGCACGAGTACATCCAGCGGGTCTCCATCGTCGCTCAAGGTCGATGGGATAAATCCATAGTCGCCCGGATAATGAACCGGAGAATACAGGTTCCGATCCAGCTTAAAAACGTGCAACTTCTTATCGTATTCGTACTTACTGATCCCTTCGAAAGGGATTTCAATAACAGCGTTAATGACCTCCGGCGTCTTCTCTCCGACCGGCAATTCAAGGTAATTGACCATTTCTACCTATCCTAGTGAATGTAGCGTGAAGCTTCAGGTGTGACCTGGAGCTGGGGATTTGGGGCTACTAGAGGTTATAATCGGCCACGTGAAGGCCCACATTTATGTTACGCTCAAACGGACTGTCCTCGACCCTCAAGGTCAGACAATCCACAATGCTTTAAAGAAAATGCAGTTCTCGGGTATCGAAGACGTCCGCCAGGGCAAATACTTTGTCCTTACTCTGGAAGACTCCGTCGATCCGGCCAAGGCAAAAACCGAGGTAGAACGGATTGCCCGTGAAGTGCTGACCAACCCCGTTATTGAAGAATTTGAATATCGGTTGGAAGATTAGTTGCTTCCTGAAGAAGGGCGCTACGCCAATTTCTACAGGTTTCGTTAAGCGCCTCTCTTCGAATTCCCTTTCGCAAATTTTCTCTGGAGCCAACACGATTGGTTGTTCGCGGCTGTGTGCGAGCTAGTCTCGTCATGAACACGTGTTGATCTTTTGAGCCCCATTCGGACGCTTTTTTGATCGTACGTATATCGTTTAATCTCGGCCATTTGTGAACAGAATTCCTCATTACAGAATCCTGATCGTTTGTGAGTATTGCCCTTACAATGGCTCACATGTGTGGCATTGTTGGATACGTCGGTAACAAGGAAGTTGTTTCAGTCATTATCGAAGGACTGCGTCGCCTGGAGTATCGCGGGTATGATTCGGCAGGAATTGCCGTCGGAGGAGATGGCAATTCCACTCTCGATCTTCGTCGCGCTCCCGGTAAGCTTCGTAACCTCGAAGAAGTCATCCATCAGCATCCGCTCCACGGCAGTTATGGAATCGGACACACTCGTTGGGCTACTCACGGCCGTCCAACGGAAGAAAATGCCCACCCTCATCGGGATTGCACTGGCCGCCTGGTCGTTGTACACAACGGCATCGTTGAAAACTATCTCGATCTGAAGCGCGAACTCTCGGCAAAGGGACATGTCTTCGTGACCGAGACGGATACGGAGATCATTGCTCACCTCATCGAAGAGGAGTTCAAGACAAAATCCGGCAATGGACAGCAGCTTTCGTTGGAAGAGGCGGTGCGTCATGCCGTCAGCCGCCTTACCGGAGCCTTTGCGCTTGGCGTAATCTCTGCCGACGAGCCCGACACGATTATTGCTGCTCGCAGTGGCCCACCAGTCGTTATTGGTTTAGGCGAGAATGAGTTTTTCGTTGCCTCCGATGTACCAGGCATCCTGCACCACACTCGCAATCTCTACTTCCTGGCAGATGGAGACCTGGCGGTATTAAAGCCGGATGGTGTCCGGTTGATGGATTTTCAGGGCAAGCCGGTCCAAAGACAGGTGAATCGCATTCAGTGGGACCCGATTCAGGCAGAGAAGGGCGGCTACAAGCACTTCATGCTGAAAGAGGTTTGGGAGCAGCCCCGCGCCATCCGCGATACCACATTAGGACGCATGTCCTTAGATAGTGGGAAGGTCTTCCTGGACGAAATGCAGATCACGGCCGAGGAGTTCACTCACGCTTCCAGCATCAATATCGCTGCCTGTGGAACCAGTTGGCACGCTGCGCTGGTTGGAAAATACATGATCGAGCATCTGGCCCGTGTTCCCGTGGACGTGGACTATGCCAGCGAATTCCGTTATCGCGATCCGATCGCAGATCCTAAGGCCATCGGCATGCTGATTACGCAGTCTGGTGAAACGGCCGACACGCTGGCAGCTCAACGCGAGATGATCAGCCTGGGTTCAAAGACGATTGCCATCTGCAATGTCGTCGGAGCTATGGTTGCCCGTGAATCCCAGGGAACGATCTACACGCATGCCGGTCCTGAGATCGGAGTGGCCTCCACCAAGGCCTTTACCTCTCAGCTTACGGCGCTCTTCCTCTTTGCCATGCATCTTGCACAGCATCGTGGCGTGATCGACAACAAGCGTTCCTTGGAATTGGTTGAGGCCCTGAGCAGGGTTCCCGGCAAGATTGAAGAGACTCTGCGATTGCGCAGCCAGGAATGCGAGCAGCTGGCTAAGAGCTTTGCTTCAGCCAGAGATTTCCTCTTCCTGGGGCGTGGTATTCACTATCCCATTGCTCTGGAAGGTGCTCTGAAGCTGAAAGAGATCTCGTATATCCATGCCGAGGGCTATCCGGCAGGAGAGATGAAGCATGGGCCAAATGCACTGATCGACGAGACGCTTCCTGTCGTGGTTCTGGCAACCAAGGACGTAAACGATCCCGATTCCTGCCTACGGTATGAGAAGACACTCTCCAATATCCAGGAGGTCACCGCACGTTCCGGACGAGTGATTGCCGTGGCCGTCGAAGGAGACGAACAGATTAAGGACCTTGTAGAGCATGTGTTGTACATCCCGGCGGCTCCGGAGATGTTGCTGCCGGTCATTGAAATTGTGCCTCTGCAGCTGCTCGCGTACTATATTGCGGTGCGTCGTGGGTGCGATGTCGATCAGCCTCGAAACCTCGCAAAATCTGTTACTGTCGAATAGTGGTATGGGGTCTTGCAAATTGCAAGGGCACGTGTCCATACTGAGCACGCTCAATTTCATTGAAGTAGGTTCATATATTGGCACGTCAGCTTTTAACCGCACGCCTTGATCGCAAGCTCTGCCTTTCCGAGTCTGCGCAGTGTTTCCACCTCGAGTTCGTTGTTGAGGAACTCGATGAGTTTTCCTTCAGCCCCGGACAGTTTGTATCTGCGGTGGCAGAGGATCCGAATGGCAAGCTGCAGACTCGGGCCTATTCTTTAGCTTCAAGTGCAAACGGAAACCGCTTTGACCTGTGCATCAACCGTGTAGAGGGTGGCTTCTTCTCGAATTTCCTCTGCGATCTTGAACTGGGGCAGACGGTGAAAGTCCACGGCCCGCATGGACTCTTCGTACTTCGCCAGCCGCTAACGGATGCGATCTTTGTCGCAACCGGTACCGGCGTTGCTCCGATGCGCGGTTTTACACAATGGCTTTTTCCTGAGTCGGGAGAGGACCGCAGCGAGGGCAAGGATTTTTGGGTTGTCTACGGTACCCGGTATGAAACCGAAATCTATTACCGTGACTACTTCGAGAAGATAGCAGCCGAGCACAAGAACTTTCACTACATCTACTCACTTAGTCGTGCGAAGGAAGACTGGCAGGGCAATCGCGGATATGTGCAGGAGTATGTCTCCAAGATTGCAAAGGAACGTGCGGCGACAAAACCACCTGTACCAGCTGCAGCGGCGGGTGAGCTGCCTGTATTCGATATCCACACATACATCTGCGGGTTGAACAACATGGTCTCTGCCACCCGCGATCGGCTGGTGGAACTAGGCTGGCACAAGAAGCAAGTTATCTTTGAACGCTACGACTAAGAATTCAGAGGTTGTTGGAAACAGCTTTCGGCAACCTCTAGTTCTGTGATCTGTGGCCAGACACAATTCCTTCCGCTCGCCTTTGCCTGATAGAGGGCATCGTCTGCCGCATTGATAAGTTCCGAAGATGGTCTTCCGTACACAGGGTATGCTGTTGCAGCTCCGATACTGATGGTTATGTGGCGTTGCGTTCCGTCACTTCCCGGTGTAAGTGAGATTGTTTGTATTGCTTCCCGCAAAGTCTCACCGGTGGATAGAGCATCCATCAGGAGGCAATCGGGCAGGACGACAATAAACTCTTCTCCTCCGTAACGCGCAACTACGCCACAATCGTCCGATGCCGTTTCGCGAATCTTCTGCGCCACGGTTTGTAGGATTTCATCACCGTGAAGATGCCCATGGCGGTCGTTGTGCCATTTGAAGTGGTCGAGGTCCATCATCAGCAGCGAAACTGGCTGTCTCTTCTCCAATGCCTCTTCCCATATGTCTCGGAATCTGGCTTCAAAGGCGCGGCGGTTGAGAATTCCTGTCAGTGCATCGAGCGATGAGATGCGTACCAACTCCAGCTTCTGCTGTTCGCTGAGCAGATATCTCAAATAGCTAATCCGTTCTTCCTTTTCCATGTGGTAGTTGCTCAACAGCGAAACAATGGCTGTGCAACCCACAAGGCTTCCTGACAGGACAATTTCACGAAAGAAAATCTCCGGAGTCGTAAACAGGAAACCTGTGTCTCCCACCACGCATATGGCTGTAGCACAGCATGCATAAGGAAAGCTGGATCTCACCATCAGGTTGGAATAAAGCATGAAGAGAATGAGAGCGGCTTGTCCATGTGCGACCAGTTCCGGAGTCGTATGGTAGAGATACAAAACTCCGAAGGAGGCAGGAAGAGTGAAGATTACGAATGTGGCTTCGCGAAAATGTCGCCCTGCAAAGCGAAGCAGTAGTAGCAGCAGGATTCCGATCGGGGTAACAAAAGCGAGCCGTACCGCCAAACTTGTATGAAACAGGTGAGGCTCGCAATAGTAGTCGATGCCTAAAAAGGCGTCGTACAGGCAAAGTCCGATCGTCCCCGTAAACATGAAATGAGAGATCCGCTTTGAACAGCGCGATTCCTCGAAACGTTCTTCAAGCTCGTTGGGGAGACGAAAATACGGGAATCCCCGGGAGTCAAAACTCCGAAGAACGCTCTCGATATCGATATCGAAAACGGGTACAGGTGCGGACGACATATTTTCCTGAGTGATGTTCTAATTATCAACCAGAACCGAGTCTGCCGTCAGAAGACTTGTAAACATCTGATTGTGATGTATCCCAAAGTTGTCGCAAGAAAAGCAACAAGGATAGTATCTATCCCTCTTCTGTCACCTCGCAAAAGTTACATTAGTTACGGGTGGCTGCCGGCCACGCCCCCATCCCCGGAGGGAACGAAGAAAGCTTCTTCCGCGTATCGGGTATATATGTAACAGACAAAGGAATATAACGGTGAAGCGTAGGACGATTCGGAGTTTGTGTTTTGGAGCACTTGTCTGCCTCTCTGTGTCTGCGCTGGCTGCGAATTTGTTGCCAGAGAGTGTTCAGAAAAAGGTCAATTCGATTCAGGTAGCGATTGATCCGCGAGTGGAATTGATCTCTGTCGTTCAGTACCTGAGTGAGTTCCGAGATCCGGAAGAGCCTCTCATTATCAAAGACGACTTTGCCTATCGTCGCGAAGTGGATGCATATTTTGCACCCTATAAACAGCATGCTGCCCTTCGGATGATTGCCGATATGAGTAAGGCTGGGTGCAGCCATTCCTGGCCTTCGTTAAGCATGCTGTATCTGGATGAGAATCTGCGCCCGCGCACCGGACTGCGAACCAACTCCATGTTGCTCGAGCGGTGTGGCGGAGCCGGTCAGTTACAAAAGCTTGCTACTGAACTTCGTACGTTTAATGCGGAGTCACACTTCTCTGCGTTTTTCGAAAAGCATCGCAGCTTTTATGCCGGAGCTGTCGAGAATTTTGCAATCAACCTGGACCGCGATTACATTTCGGAGCTGGAAGACTTCTACGGTGTGCACTACACGAGCTATAGCATGCTTCTAGTCCCTCTCTATGGTCCAGTTGGATACGGGCCAATTATCGAAGGCTCAAAAGGTGAGAAGTATGTGTACGCAATCCTTGGAACTCACTCGTTGAAGGATGATCAGGTTTTCTTTGGAAGCAAGTCCTATTTGACGTATATGCAGCGGCATGAGTTCAGTCATTCCTTCGTGAACCCATTAGCAACGCGGTATGCAGATAGCGTTGCTAAATCTTCCCGCTTGATATCGCTCATGAAAGTAGCTCAGCAGAAAGGAGTCTGCGGAGATTGGGAAGAGTGTCTGAATGAGAGTGTCGTCAGGGGCGTAACAACTTATCTCGCCTACCAGGATAGTCCTGAGAGTGGGAAGAAAGTTCTGGATAAAGAAGTAAGCCGGGGCGCGGTACTGACCCCAGACATACTTACTGCTTTGCGGGAGTATGCGGCGGAGCGAAAGAAGTATCCCACCTTTGCAGACTATTATCCTGTTCTTCTTTCGAAGCTGGCCAATCTGCAAGTGCAATAACCAAGGGTGTGGCCATTCCGCCAAAGAATGGCCACACTTACCGTTGTTGGCTGGATCTCCGACTTCCACTACCTTAGTACAACTTGCCTGTTGCAGCAGAGAGCAGTCTGCCGGAGTCCCGGCCCTGATTCGACCCCAGCGTGAATTCCATAACAGTGTCCTTCAGACTGCTAGCGAAGTTCGTCAGTTGAGAGCATTCCTTCAAATCGTTTTCGGAAGCGGATGCAGATTCCGATGCCATTTGGGAAATGATCGAAATACTCTTACTTATTTCTCCGGCTACGCTTTGCTGTTCTGTTGTAGCTGTAGCTGCCAGTGCTACCATTTGTTCCGCTGATTTTGCACTTTCAACAATCTCCCGAAGTGCCTGGCCTGCTTCCTTTATCTGGCTTAAGGCTTTATGTACAAAGGTATTTGCGGCTTCGCTGGAAGTCACTGCATCCTTTGTCTTGCTCTGCATGGTGCTTACAATTCGGGTGATCTCTTCTGTTGATTCTCTTGTGCGTTCTGCGAGTCTTCGTACTTCTCCTGCTACGACGGCAAATCCTCGACCATGTTCTCCAGCGCGAGCTGATTCGATAGCAGCATTGAGGGCCAGGAGATTCGTCTGTTCGGCGATATCCCGAATTACTCCGACGATATTTCCGATTTCATCGCTTTGAGCATCGAGTTGGTGCATCGCTTGAATGCTTTCCGCCGACCTCCCGGAGAGTTCTTCCATACTGATGACGACATTTTCTACTGATTTTTCTCCCGTTGCTGCACGCTCGGAGGATTGGCGGCTGGATGTTGCTGCTTGCTCAGTGTTTCTGGCAATATCGCTGGCTACAGATGCCATTTCTTGTATTGCTGCAGCAGATTGCTGCACATGGTCCATAAGGGTTTTTGAGTTCTGAGTCGATTGTGTCGCCATAGAAGAGATCGACTCTGCTGATTTCGCCAGCTGCTCGGAACCCGAGGTAAGCCTTTCGAGAATCTCCCGGATACTGTGAATGGTAGTGTTCAAGGACTCTGCCATTCCACCAACCTCATCGCGGGAATCGAATTCAAGCGTTTGGCTGAGGTCTTTCTCTGAAAGCCTTTTCAGTAGCATCGAAGCTTGCACCAGAGGCTTTGCAATTAGCTTTTCCAAAAGAGTGGTAGCTAGAAACCCTGCTGCAAGTACGATTACGAAGCAGATCAGAATTACCGTACGGGAAGAGAATGCAAGACTGATTGCGTGAGTCGTGGCATCTCCTGCCCCTTTGTTGTACATGGCAATTACTTCGTCGCCAGTGGTGTAAGCTGCATCATAAGTATCTTTACTTTGTCCAAAGATTTCCTTACGTGCCTGTTCCGTATCGCCTGCATCGACCAATGAAATAACCTTATACATTTCCGTTTGATCGGTCTGTACAAGCTGATCGAGATGTGTCAGCAACTCTTTCTCTTCGGGAGTGGTTATTAGTTTCTGAAATTGTTCAAAGCCGTCATGTAGTGAGCGTTGCGCTGTTTGAAGCTTTTCTTTGAAGGTGCTTTTGCATTGACTGTCTTCGCAAAGCGCATAGTCGATTACTGACCGTCTCATGATCGAGTGCTGGCTATGCATGGCATCGAGCGTTTTTACTCCCGGAAGCCACTTATTGTTGATTTCCAAAGTCGCACTGCTGATGCTGGTAAGCATCACTGCACTCAGTATCGCGATAGCTGAACAGAGTGCACAGACGATTCCGAAAGAAACAACTAACTTACGACGGATGGTGAGGTGCTGAAGGAAGTTCAACCCTATCCCCCTTTATGGGTATGTGTTGGGTGCTGGGGGAAGGAATATGCACCGTCTGGAGCATTTCATGTTTGGCTGTCGTCCATGAACCAAAGTCGGCATGTGTCATTCCGTCGGAAGGGGGCCCGTTTTGTCCATGATGACAAAATGGGGCTGAAGGAATGGCCACACTCACGGCTTCTCGATGGACTATGCCAAAACAAAAATGCACTAAATGAGCTATCGGCAAGACCTAATAACTCTCTAATGCTGAATCAGAAAAAGTACCTAGAAAGTCTGGGGTTATCTGGAAGAGTATTTCGTCTTCGGTGTAGATAGTTGGAAACTAATGGTCGCATGGCAGTTCCATAAAGGGACCGGCAGCCCTTAATATCTTCCGGTTCCGTCTTTTATCTATGGGAAGAGATGCAGGGCTGATTCTCCACCTATGGGCTAAGTAGGTCCCTATTTAGGGAGGAGAATAGATCGTATCTAGAGCTTAAATAGTTCCCTTAAGCGGCGGGTCTGCGCTCTACTAACCGGGATCTCGGTTTGCTGCTTATCGTCCATTCGCAGCTGGTAGCTGGATTTGAACCAGGGAACTACTTCCTTGATGTGGTTGATATTTACCACGTAGGAACGATGAGCGCGCCAGAAGAGCGTAGGGTCCAGGAGTTCAAGCAGCTCTTCGAGCGTTCTGCATTTCGACTGGCCCTCCAGCGTGGGCGTAACAACCGAGATTACTCCCTCATCGATGGCGGCAAAACAGATATCTTTTTGATCCACGAGCAAGAGTCTGCTTTGTGCCTGGAGAACAATTTTCGCCGTCTGAGGACGCGTGGGAACCTGTTGCTGCTCGATTAGGCGCATCAGCGCATGGAAACGCGGATCTCCGTCGAAGTCCAACGGCTTCCGGAAGGGCTGCAAAGGTTCCTCTTCCTGCTGATGCTGTTCCTGAATGCGCAGACGTGCACGGTCCAGAGCCTGCAGAACACGGGAGCGGTCAAAAGGCTTAAGGAGGTAATCAATCGCGTTTACATCGAAGGCTTTTACAGCATACTGATCGAAAGCCGTTGCAAAGATGATCTGCGGCATCGGATCGGGCGAGTGCCGCTCGATGAGTTTTTTGAGAACAGCGAAACCATCCAAGCCGGGCATCTGCACATCGAGAAAGACCAGATCGGGATGGTGCTCTTCGATCAAATCAACGGCTTCGATGCCATTGCCACCCTGGGCGAGTACTCTGACATCGCCGGTGCTGTCGAGAAGATATTGCAACTCGTCACGAGCGAGTTGTTCATCGTCGATGATTAGCGCCGTAATGGCCATAGATCCCAAGCATTGAGTATAGGGATCGGGAAAATACCTGGTCAATCTGCCTCAGGATTATTCTTTGAAGGCGTGCAGCCGGGCGGGAGTATTGTCTTCGGCCAGATGATGGCCGCAACGGACACAATATAGATCCGTTATCCGGACACCCCTATAGCATCTGCCGCAAACAGGCGCCAGCTGGTAGTTACATTGGGGGCAGAAGTTGTAGTCGCTGAAGACATCTATCCGGCACATCGGGCACTGTGAAGTGATTGGCTGGCGAAGCAGGAAATACAGTACAGCTCCAGGGCCGCCCGGCATGAGCAAACAAATCATGATCCAGAAGCGAGTGCTCATGGCACGCCTCGGAGCGTCTTTCGTGACGTAACCGATCGTCAGAAAGTAAAGCGCGCAGATCGTGCTCCAGGAGAGCGAAAAATAAATACGGAATCCAATGGGCGGCCCGGGATGATGCTTCGTCTGGGGGACAACCACCCAGTACACGTACTGCATGGCCACAAAGGCGGCTACCGCCAGGACTACAGACCAGCGAGGGATCAGCCGGACATCTTCATACAGGGAGAGGCCCTGTCGTTCTCTGAATTGATCTAGATCACTCATATGCATCCTGGCACACGTCTAGAATGCCAGACCGACCCCAAAATTTAGAAGTTGTCACCACCGAGGTGAAATTCGGCGGTTGTGTCTCCAGCCGGCGAACATTGCTGCCAGCGCTGCAGGAACCAAGACAATTCCCAGCAATGTTAACTGGCTAGACAGGTCTCCGATAGGGTCCTCGCCCTGAATTTCGTCAACCGCATTCCATATTGCGGGAGTCACCGTCAGGAGCAATGCAATGAAGACTGCGAGAATCAAGGCTCTGTTGCGTCGGTTTGCTGATTGCTGTTGTTTCATGGTCAGCAAATTACTCATCACGCTTCGGCGCGCCTTCATAGCGGCAGTTTGTCCGGCCGAGGCGTTCATTCCGGTCAAAATGGAGAGCAGGCCCGAATCTTGCTGAGCTTTCTCTTGTAGGTCGATCTGGTTCATCGATCCTCCAAATGAAGCTGTGTAGTCATTTTTGATTTTAGCGCTGCCAGTCCGCGGTAAAGCCTTGATTTTACAGTGGATAGCGGCGCGCTGGTTACCTTGGCAATTTCCTCCAGCGAGAGCTCCTCATGAAAACGGAGCACCAAAACTTCGCGATGGAGAGCATCCAGTTGGAGCAATGCCGTAGCAATATGCTCCCGATCTTCCTGATTACTGCAGCAGTCGAAGGGTGTCGGATCGTTTGAGGCCACGTCGAGCTGACGTTCGTCTTCTTCGGGATCGCACAAGTCTTCGAGATGAACCATCGTTTTCTTGCGCTTTTGATCGATCACCAGGTTGCGCGCGATAGTGAACAGCCAGGTATCGAAGCGGGATTGCCCATTAAATTGTGCACCCCGGACCAATACCCTCATCCAGGTCTCCTGGAAGAGGTCTTCAGCAGATTCGCGATTGCTGGTGAGGTAAAGCAGGTAACGCAGCAGACGATGCTGGTAGCGGACAATCAGAGCATCGAGCAAATCCGGGTCCTGGCGCTTCAAGCCCTCGGCGACCAGCACATTTTCTTGCTTAGCTTGCTCGGAGATGATTGCGCGTACCTGTTCCATGATCCCGTAGACGTATGCCGTTGGTGAAAAGTCGCGCAAACTGTAGCTCCTTTTGTATTGTCAACGATTCCATTTCGGATCTCAAACAAAGAATTCGGCTTTGAGTCCGATTTCCAGGGGCACGATAGACTTTATCCATGGAAATTCTCTATGGCCTCCACCCTGTCGAAGAGGCCCTTCGCGCCGGGAAAAGGCGCTTCGATCATGTCTGTGTCGCCCGTGAGCGCCAGGACCAGCGTTTGGAACGTATTGTGGCAGCCTGCAAGCAGGCCGGGGTCAGACTTCGTGTCGAGCCCAGAGATCATTTGACCCAATTGGCGCGAACTGCCAGCCATCAGGGAGTTGTTGCGATTGTGCGGCCACAGGAATTTCTGGATCTTGAAGATCTTCTGGAGCCCACAGAGGCGAGTCGATTGCTGCTGGCCCTCGACGGAGTTGAAGATCCTCAAAATCTGGGTGCCTTATTGCGTACTGCCGATGGAGCTGGCGTTGACGGGGTATTGTTGACCGAACGCCGCTCGGCTCCGTTAAGCCCGGTAGCCGTCAAGGCTTCGGCGGGGGCAGCGGAACATATTCGAATTGCCCGGGTAGTAAACCTGGTTCGTGCTTTGGAGGAGATGAAGAAGAACAATGTCTGGGTCATCGGCCTCGACGAGCGCGGCTCGATGGATTATGACCAATTCGACTTTACTTCCAATTGCCTCCTTGTTCTGGGACGTGAGGGAGCTGGATTGCATGACTTGGTCCGCCGCACCTGCGATCACCTGCTGAGGATTCCCATGGCCGGGGGAGTTTCATCCCTAAATGTTTCGGCCGCCGGAGCTGTTGTGCTGTACGAGGCATTTCGCCAGCGTCGTACCAAGGGTCGTAACGAGAATGTTCCAGCTTCTTCCAGCAAACCCAAAAAGCAGAAAGGCCTCGGATCTTAATGCGTAGTTTTCTGGTCGCCGGTAGCATCTTGCTCGCAGCAGTCAGTTCGATTTCGGTAGCGCAAAACACAGATGCCGGGAAGCCTGCTTCTCCAACTTCCGGGCAAGATAAGTCCAAAGTGGTCTTTTCTCGTTCCCAGGATTCTTCCTCCGAGCAGGTGACTGCTACGCCCGGTTCGAAGGCTGTTCCTGTTGCTGTTACCGATGCGGAAAGGAAGGCTGTGGCCTATAGTGCCTACACCCTTGATATCCGCTTGCGTCCGGCTGAAGAGGAACTCGCCGTAAGAGCACTTGTAACAGTGCGGAATGAGGGAACTGCTCCCTTGGTGCATCTCCCTCTGCAGATTTCTTCCAACCTGAACTGGGAGAGCATTCGGTCTCAGGGAAAACAGATTCCCTATCAGGTTGCAGACGTAAAGAGCGATGTCGATCATACCGGCCTGCTGCATGAGGCTGTGGTCTCTTTATCCGAGCCTCTTCCGGTCGGCAATGAGCTTCAACTGGATGTGATCTACAGCGGAAAAATCGAAGCCAGCCACCGCAGATTCGAATCTGCACACATGCCTGACGATGTCGCGAGCCGTTCGGACTGGGATCGTGTTGCTTCCGACTTTGTAGGTGTGCGCGGTTTCGGAAATGTTGTCTGGTACCCCGTGAGCTCCGTTCCCGTGTTCCTGGGGGATGGATCGAAGCTATTCGACATGATCGGGGAGCAGAAACTTCGTGCCTCTTCCTCGCGTATCTCGGCAAAGGTATCGGTCGAGTATCTGGACGCTCCTCCGAATATTGCGGTAGTAAACGGAAAGGTTCTTCCTGTCACGGTGCCATCGGCTCCGGCTACTCCGGATATTCCTCAGATAGCAACTTTTCAACTCGACGAGTCTCCGATTGGATTTGCCGTTCCGTCGTTGTTCGTGGCTACTCGAGAGGAACATAAGTCAACTTATCTCAATGTATATAGCCGGCCTGACGACTCTGTGAATGCTCCGGCCTTTGCCACGGCCTCTACGATAGTGGCTCCCTTATTGAAACAGTGGCTTGGTGGAGCTCCGACCGAACCGGTGACGATAATCGATCTTCCTGAAGCGGACGATGCGGCTGCGGAAATTGGATCGGTGTTGTTGATACCTGTGGCGCAAACATCGCCGGAGCTGCTGACTACTGGTGTTGCTCACCTGCTCGCACACTCCTGGTTCCATTCTCAAAGGCAATGGCTGGATGAGGGTGTTGCACATTTCATCGATCTCTTGTGGACAGAGCAACAAAAGGGCAGAGACGATGCCTTAGCGGCACTCCAATCATCTCGTCGTGCTCTTGCTTTAGTAGAGCCTGCTTCGCCACAAGATGGTTCTGGACAACCTCTCCTAGCGGCCAGCACTCCCGTGTATTACCGGGAAAAGGCGGCATACGTTCTATGGATGCTGCGGGACATTGCGGGGGAGGATGCTCTGATTGCAGCCTTACACGCATACCGTGCTTCAGACGACACGACACCCGAATACTTTGAAAAACTGCTGGAGCGTAGTTCCAAACGAAAAGATCTGCGCTGGTTTTTCGATGATTGGGTTTATCGGGATCGAGGCATACCCGATCTTTCCATAACGGCTGTCTATACCGATACGACTTCGGCTGCCGATTCTTATTTGACGGCAATTGATATTGCGAATGACGGATGGGCTTCTGCGGAGGTTCCGGTAACAGTGCGTTCTCAAAAAGCTTCGATAACTGAGCGGATCGTTATTCCTGAGCACGAGAAGATGATTCATCGGATCGTAGTTCAGGGAAGGCCGACTGAGGTGCAGGTGAATGATGGAACTGTTCCTGAGGTTCAAGCCAGCATCCATGTACGTCAGGTGGGACAGACTTCTACAGAAAAATAAGAACAGGAGTTCAACGGCCCATAGCTGATAACAAAGGCTTGTAACAGAAGTGTTGGAATAAATTGGCCTGATTCGCATATGAGAATCAGGCCAATTTACTTGTTAGAAGCTGAATTTCAAGCCGGCTTGCATGACTCGGGGTGGAATAGCTCCAACACTCTGGATCTTTCCATAGTTACTCCAGCCTACTGTGCCACCCGGAGTTCCGAAGCTTGGATGGTTGAAGGCGTTGAACATCTCCCAACGAAATTGCAGCTGATAGCTTTCTACAAACTTCCAGTTCTTGATCAGCCCCATATCCGTTGTATTGACTGCTGGTCCTTTAAAGATATTCTTCCCGGTATTCCCGAAGGTGCCTGGAGCATTGGTCGTAAATGCTGCCGTGTTGAAATACTTATTCAGCCATTCCGATTTACTCCCCTTGTGTGTGTAAAGAGATTGTCCTTGAACGTAGTCAGCGCGATCGGCGTTACCTTGCAGCGATTTAGAGTTGTCGGTTCCTGAGTTGATGCCAAAGGGCGAACCTGATTGGGAGGTAATGATCGCACTAATCTCCCACCCTCCGAGCACATTCTTCATGAGACTGTTTCGTCCGCGTAGGCTTGGTGTTGTATAGATCAGGTTACTCACCCAAACCAGGGGAACGTTCAGAGCAGAGATGCCCCGATTCCAGCGAAGATCGAAGGGATTCGGCAACTGATTTGTTCCGAAGGTGATGTTTCCCGAGGAAGCAACATCGAGCACCTTGGACCAGGTCAGGTTTGACTGGAATTGAAGGCCATGCGAAAAATGCTTCTCGATCGAGAGTTGTAGTGCGTGATAGCTGGCAGTTGTGTTGCTGTAATCGGTCAGAATGTTGCTGAAATTGGAATAGAGTGAGCGAGCCCCACCCTTCGCGTAGATGCCAGGATTCTGATCGATAATGGTTGACTGGTGATACGACTCGCTTCCAACGTATGCCAGATGAGCCGCCATGTTGTAGCCCAGTTCCTGATCCACAGAAGCATTCCAGCTCTGCGTCATTCCCAGGCGGAAGTTGTTAGAGAAGATTGCCGGAACCGTGACGGGAGTGCTGAAGGCGGTCGTGGAGGCAGGCTTTGTGCTAACCGATGCGAATGGCGGAAAGGGGCTTGTGCAACTTGAGCAGAAGCCTTGCCATGGGTGATCGAAGGGGATTGGCGTGGAAGTGCCACCGTAGAAGGTGTAAGTAGGGCTGAAGGGGCTGATATCAGCGGAATGGTTATACATCGAATACATCAGTGGAGAAGTAAACATTCCGAATCCAGCGTGGAACGAGGTGCGCGGCAGGAATTGCGGCTGCCATGCAATGCCAACTCGTGGCTCCCAATAGCCGTATGAAGTGGGCATAAGACCACTCGATACTCCGCGATCTCCCGGAAATACCAGTCCCGTTGGAGCGTTAGGATACAACGTGCTCTGCTGTCCTGGAACGAAAGCCGCGCCACGTCCGCCTGCCGAGGTTGGAGGAATATTAGGATCCCAACGAAGACCGGCTGTGATGGTGAAGTTAGGGCGTAGCTTGAATTGGTCTTGAGCGAAAAGACCTGGCTGCCATCCTGCTACGCTTGCAATCTCTCCGGCTCCCTGTGTATAGGAGGCCGCATACCCCATCAAGAAATCCGCCAATCCGTTTCCTGTGTAGTTCCCCCAGAACTGGACGATTGGCTGGGTTGGGTATTGGGTGTATTCCTCTGCGAATTGATGTTGAAGATTGGCACCAAACGAAAGCGTATGTTTGCCGATAGTTTTCGTAAATGTATCGTAGAGGCCGTAAGTTGTGCGAACCTCTTGCGAGGGTTCTGTCCATGCAGTTTGGAAGGCACCGCTGACGTTGAGTCCTTCGATAAAGCATTGGCCTGGAAGTTCTGTCACTTCGATATAGCGAGAGAGACAAACATTCTGTCCGCCGCTGTCTTGAACAGCAGCGCTGCTATGTGCCGACATCTGTGTCCAGAACGCCGAAAGGACGTTTACCGTTGAGGGATTGATGGTCCAGGTGTGATTGAGTACTTCGTTGTAGTACTCCATGTGTTCCCCCATGACCATTGACCAGGGACTGAGGTTCAGCACCGAGAGGATGTTGCCCTTTACGCTACCCGAAGGCTGCGAAAAGTAATTGACGAAGCTACGTAAATTGAATCTGTGCTGCTCATTCAGAATGTAATCCAATCTACCAGTTCCTTCGTCATAGTGATTGATCGTCTTGGCTCCTGAATAATTGACTTTGCCGTCCGATCCTTGTCCAAGCGGTAAAGCAGTCTTGGTTATTGCTACTGCCGCAGGGCTGTAGAGATTGGGATTTATTTGGTTGGGCTTTCCATTAATGGTTGTGAAGGGCGCCTTTAGGGGCGATGAGACTCCACTGAAGTCGCCGTTCAACATCGCCGTAGTCGGTGTATATGTTGAGTTGGCGCTGGAAGCACTGCTTGCCCGGGTTCCCTGATAATTCACAAAGAAGAAGAACTTATCTTTCTGAATCGGGCCGCCGCCATAAGCTCCGAATTGGTTACGTTTCAGGGGATCTACTGCATGAGAGAACCAGTTCTTTGCGTTTAGCTCCTGATTGCGAAGGAACTCAAAAGCGCCACCGTGGTAAGCGTTGGTTCCTGATTTGGTTTCGATGCTGACTACTGCGCCCGGGGAGAAACCGTAACGCGCATCGAAGTTGTTTGTAATAACGCGAAACTCCTGTGTGGCATCTGCATTCGGAAAGGGAGCTGTGAGAAGCAGATAGTTATCCATGTTGGGAACGCCATCGAGCAGATAATATGTGCTTCCCTGGCGCCCGCCATTGGCTGAGCCTCCGGTTTCTGTTGGGAAGGAGAAGCCTGCTTGTAGTGCTCCGTTGGAGTTCAAGACGTTTGTCACTCCCGGGGCGAGAAAGACAAGGTTTGAGGGATCGCGGCCATTTAAGGGCAATTGAGTTACAGCGTATTGATTGACGATGGTGCTAAGTTCCGCAGAGGTTGTATTCAGCAATTCCGCATTTGCCGTGACGGTTACCACTTCTTTTACATCGCCCAGCTCAAGCTTGATGTTAAGTGTGGCAGATTGATTTACCGTCAGGATGATTCCCGATTGCACTGCGGTGCGGAATCCAGCGTGCTCGATCTTCATATGGTAGGGACCGGGAGGTAATTGCTTTATCGAATAAACGCCCTCGGCGTTGGACTCCGCAGTTTGTGTAAGGTTTGTTTCGTCATTCTGTACTGTAACGCGTGCGCCAGGAATGGCTGCATTGCTGGTGTCGGAAATTACTCCGGTAAGGCTGGCACTGGTATTTTGAGCGAAGCCGGTAGGGGAAACTATAAGTATGGAAATAATGAAAACGATTACTTCCAAGATTCGTCGGCGCTTCGGCATATCTTCCTCCGTAAGAAGCTGGCATGGCCTGCCAGTAGAATGCCTCTCCAATTTCCGTGCGGGAGGCAGCTCTTTCTCCAGAACCTCGCGGCACTGGCCTTGTGAGTCCATCTCTCACTCGCGGTGGATAGTAAGCTTCCGATAACATGACGCGAATCCGTCGAAAGTATGATTGGTAATCTTTTTCTGTGAAGGCGCTGATCGTGCAGATTCTTTCTGCTTTGTCTTGCAGGCAAATGGTGGAGAGAATAGCCTGGAGCATCAGAATCTACAACGAATCCGAATGAAGGGACCCGGAGCATCCGGTTCTATAATTCACACCGAGTTGAATTTACCGATGAACTTCAGCATAAGTAGAGCCATCCGGTCCGCCGTCTGTTTGCTTGTTGTTGGGCAGCTGTTCGTGGCGCTTGCGCATGGTGCTGTAGCTTCCTTCTCTCCACAGTACACACGCAATCTATGGCGATCTCAGGATGGCTTGCCGGAGAACATCATCCAAGCCCTTACAGAAGATCGGGAAGGTTATCTATGGATTGGTACAACGGGCGGGCTTGTTTCGTTTGATGGTGCTCATTTTCAGGCCTTTCGCGACAAGAGCGGACGAAGCCTTCCTGACAACAGCATCTTTTGCCTACTCACTTCACGTGACGGCAGCCTGTGGGCAGGGACCGAAGGCGGAGGACTCGTTCATATTCACGCAGGAAGCATGCAGGTGTTTTCCACGGCAGAAGGTTTGACCAATGGATTTGTCCGTAGTGTGACGGAAGATGTCGCAGGTCGTGTTTGGGTAGGAACGGATAACGGGCTCTTTCAAGTAGTAGGCAAGAAGATCCGACGGGTGGATAGCCCTCTTCCCGGGCCTCTGCCGATTCACTCTATCTACGAAGACAAAGAGCATCATCTGTGGGTGGGCGGAGCCAAACTCTTCGATCTGCAGAGCAACGGACTTCAGCACGACTATTCCTTGCCGGGCACCTACAGCCAGAACAAGATCAAGACCATTCTTCAGACTCAAGAAAACGAGATGTGGATTGGCACCGTCAGTGGTCTACTCCATGACAAAGATGGGCGGTTCCAAGCGGTTCCGGAAATTCACGCAACTGTTCGGACTTTGCGGCAGACCAGTGACGGGACCCTTTGGATAGGAACGATCGGGTCCGGGCTATGGAGTTACAGGAATGGCGTCTTTACCCGAATAGATCGAGAGGGACTTTTACCGAGCAATACAGTTTTATCCATCTACGAAGATAGTGCTCATCGTATTTGGCTTGGAACTCAGAACGGGCTTGTCCGCCTTGAAGAAACACCGGTAAGCATGGTTCCCTTGCCGGGAGGGGGCGATTCGGATTTTGGCACCATTTCCGGCGATACTTCCGGCAACATCTGGATGGTTGCTCAAGATGTTTATCGAATCCATAACAATGCCGCCCAGCGCTTGAGCTTCCCTCAACTCGGAAATATCTCTGTTCGAAATCTCTTCCGTGCCCGAGATGGCTCGCTCTGGATTGGTACCGATGGGAGTGGCGCATATCACCTTGCAGGCAAACGCGTCGTACATTATGCGGCACCGAAACAGCTGACGAACAATTTCATTCGCGCCTTTCTTGAGGCGGCTAACGGAGATGTCTGGATAGCAGCGGATGAGGGCGTTAGCCGAATTGCTGGAGGCACTGTATACAAGTACGACGTGAATCAAGGGCTTGCCTACTTTAGTACCCGCAGCTTATGCGAAGACAGAAATCATGGCATATGGATAGGCACGGAGAAGGGGATTAGTCACTGGCACGTCAATAGTTTCGTTCAAGATGCTGCGACTCACACACTTCAGCATGAGAAGGTATGGTCGATCATGGAGGATCGACGGGGAACGCTCTGGTTTGGGACTCGCGACCATGGTCTTTATCGTTATCGCAATGGCCTTATTGAACAGTACACTACCACTCAAGGACTGGCGGCCAATAGTATTTATCAGATTCTCCAGGATCGAAATGGACGCTTCTGGATAACCGGGCCTGATTCCATCTCTTCCATTCCGGAGCAAGAGATGGATGGAGCTTTTCCTTCTTCGGATCGTCCGCTTGGTATCACCATTTTCAAGATGCCGTACGGCGCAGATGGAGCGCAGCTTTACGGCGGAAGACAGCCCTCCGGATATCTGGCAATCGACAACAGTGTGTGGTTCCCCACAAGTAAAGGTGCTGCGCGTGTAGCGATACGGGAGAACCGAAGCTCGGCTATCCCAAAATTGAAGATTGTCAGCATCATGCAAGATGGACATGAGCTTCCTGCCTCTGGAGAGATGAAAATCCCAGCGGGAGCTGCTCGCTTAGTCTTTTCATTCGCGCCAGTTTTTCTCGGCTCGCAAGATGGAACACGATTTCGCTATCAGCTTGAAAATTTCGACAAAGGGTGGATCTTCTCCGGCTCGTCAAATACAGCTACTTACACGAATTTGCCTGCAGGGCGATATCGCTTTCGTGTTGCAGTATTCGATGTCGGTCATCCGGAGTTGAGCACGGAAACTAGCGTCGAAATTCTGAAAGCTCAGTTTTTCTACAGAACCTCGTGGTTTCTGACACTGTGTTTCCTGTTGTTGGCTGCTGCGACGTGGACGATCTATCGGATGCGCCTTCGTCGAATACAGAAAGGATTTGCCGCTGTATTGGAAGAGCGCAGCCGTCTGGCAAGAGAGATGCACGATACCGTGATTCAGGGGTGTACTGGAATCTCTGCGCTGCTTGAGGCGATCGCAAGTCTTAAGCCTGGGAGTTCCTCGATTGCGACAGATCTCTTGACGCAAGCCAGAGAGCAGATTGTTACCACGATCAACGAGGCGAGAAATGCGGTATGGAATCTTCGTCGAGACCAGGAATCGCCCGTTGATCTGCATCATGCCTTGAATGGAATTGCAGTACAGGCCTCGCGTGCCTTTGGCATTTCCGTTTCTTGCGAATGCCCGGAGACGGAAGAGAAAGTACCTGCATCGATTGCACATGAGCTGCTTATGGTTGTGCGGGAGGCAGTGGCAAATGCCGGGACGCATTCCCGCTCCGAGGAGATTCACATCAGCAGTTCTCTGCAGGGGAAAGAGCTCTTACTATGTGTTGAGGACAGGGGCTGTGGTTTTTCGCCCTCTGAAAACAACGGCAGAGCGGGTGGACACTTTGGCCTGATGGGAATGAGAGAGCGGATGCAAAAGATTGGCGGAAGCTTTCAGATCCATTCCGTTTTGCAACAAGGTACACGAGTCGAATTGCGAATGCGTCGATCAAAACTGGATTCAGTGCTTAAGAAGGGAAGAATCGTATGAGCGGTGAGAAATTAATTCGGGTCCTTATTGTGGATGATCATCCGATCATGCGGGTTGGCATTGCAGCTATTCTTCAGGCACAGGGACAGATGGCGGTTGTGGGTCAGGCTGGAACAGCAGCCGAGGCTTTACGGCTATTTGGAGAAAGCACTCCGGATATTACTTTGATGGATCTACGCTTGCCGGATCAGAATGGTGTCACTGCGATCCGTCAGATTCGGGCAAAATCACCTGATGCCAAAATTATCGTCCTGACTACCTACGAGGGCGATGAAGATATTCATCAGGCATTGCAAGCCGGGGCAATGGGTTATCTGATTAAGGGAATGCCGCACGAAGCTCTCGTGAATGCAGTGCTTCGAGTGCATAACGGCAACCGCTTTCTTCCTCCGCCGGTTACTCATGCGCTGGCTTCGAGGGTGCCTAACTCGGAGCTAAGTTCCCGCGAGCGAGAGGTTCTCGCTCTGATGGTGGCAGGCAAAAGCAATCGAGAGATAGCTGAGTGCTTGAACATCAAGGAAGCTACGGTCAAATCGCATGTCAGCGTGATCTTGATGCGGTTGGACGTGAGTGATAGAACCCAGGCAGTTGTTGAAGCCCTTAAACGTGGTCTGGAGCACTTGTGAGAGATATTTGTCGATAATCCGACTTTCGTAGGATTCCACTGCTCTTCCCCTTCTCTATAGTCCCAATAGGCTCGCGTATACAGCGATAGAGTGTTGGGGTCATTGTGAATGGTCTACACCAAAATGCTCTTTTGGGGCTTATCGCAGAGCAGAGATAAGATTTGCAGGAGTGGGGTGTCTCGTGGCTTTGCGGTTATCTCCGGTTTCAGTAGTTGCATGCGTTTCTTTTCTTCTTTGGCTGGGTGTTCCAGTTTTGACGGCTCAAAATCTTGTAACGATTGATGCCACCGTTCCTCCTCCCTCCGTCCGCCCAGTTGCCGCTAAGTTAGGAGCAGATAAAAATCCCCAGGGACATGTGCTTTCTGTCAATTCGCAGTACTTGACCATGGATGGAAAGCCTTGGATTCCGGTTATGGGGGAATTGCACTACTCACGCCTGCCGGAGTTTCAGTGGGAGAGTTCCATTCTCAAGATGAAAGCTGCGGGAGTGCAGGTCATTGCTACTTATGTGATCTGGATTCACCATGAGCAAACGGAAGGTGCTTTTGATTGGAAGGGCAATAAGGACTTGCGCCACTTTGCTGAGCTCTGTGCAAAGCACGGTGTTTATCTGTATCCGAGAATTGGCCCCTGGGCGCATGGAGAAGTGCGTAACGGCGGTATGCCAGACTGGGTGCTGGCAAAAGGTGAGGTGCGCAAGAACGATCCTGTCTATCTTGAAGAGGTGCGCCGGTTCTATGCCGAGATCGGTAAAGAGCTTCGAGGACTCTATTGGAAAGATGGAGGACCGGTTATCGGCATACAACTCGAAAATGAATTTCGTAATGGAGAGCCGGACCGTGGCGCGAACCATATTCGTAAGTTGAAGCAGATGGCAATTGAGGAGGGAATGGATGTTCCTATCTACACCGTCACCGGTTGGGATCGCGCGGTAGTTCCTCTTGATGCCGTGCTTCCTGTGTACGGCGGTTATCCGGATGCGCCATGGGACGCATCGCCGAAAAAGAATCCTCCCGCTGACGTTTATGCATTTCGCTTTGCGAATCGTGCAGCAGGGAGTATGGGTGCCATTGGAGGCGCAGGCCAGAGCGATTCTTCCGTTTATCAGGGCACGCCATTTCTTACAGCAGAAGTTGGCGGGGGGATACAGGATACATATTTTCGGCGGCCAGTAGTGGAGGCTGACGATATTGCTGCCATGATTCCGGTAATGCTGGGCAGCGGTGCTAACTTGCTCGGCTACTACATGTTTCATGGTGGCAGGAATCCCGATGGAGGCGCGATTACTCTTCAGGAGTCGCAGCGTACCGGGTATCCGACGGATGTGCCCGTTAAGTCATATGACTTTCAGGCACCGCTTAGCCCCGATGGGACAGAGAAGGAATCACTCAAATCTCTAAAGCTGATTCATTACTTCCTGAATGAATTTGGCGAGCAGTTGGCGCCTATGTCTTCTTATGCCCCGGAGCGAATTCCGTCGAGTCCCGAGGATTTCTCTGTGCCGCGAGTGGCGCTCCGTACAGATAGCAAATCCGGTTATCTCTTTTTGAATAACTATGTGCGCGGCGCGGAGATGCCCCGTCGAACAGGGCTTTCCATCGTGGTCAAGCTACCTCACAAAAACATTCAAGTACCGGAAAAGCCGATTGATCTTCCCTCGGGAGCCTATGGGATATGGCCGGTTAATCTCTCTCTTGGCCCTGCAATACTTCGCTACAGCACGGCACAGCTTATATCGAGGGTCGAACGTAACGGTGAGAAGTTCTATTTCTTCTTTGCTATTCGGGGTGTCACTCCTGAATTTCGATTTGAACAGGGTAATTTCAAGCTCTCCACGGAAGGTGAGGTTAGTCAGGAGCGGGTGAGCGATGGAATGCGAGCGGTTGCTTCCGATTCTGCTTCCGGTGCTATTACATTGCGCGCGGAGGGGCAGACTGTTCATTTAATTCTTCTTTCGAAGCAACAGGCAGAGAACTTGTGGGTGGTTGGAACGCCAAAGGCAGCGATTCGTTTTGATGGTCAACTTTATGCGGAAGGGGAAAATATCCACTTTTTTCACGAAGGAGATCCAAAGTTCAAGATCGGTACGTTTCAAGGTATAACTTCGACAGAAAAGGCTGGTTCCTTCTTCAAGGAAACCGTTACGGCTGTTGCTCCAATGCGTGTTCGAGTTGCCATAGCTCAAGAGCATAAGGCTAGCGCCCGTTCTCCCTGGGTCTTGGGCCGGGAGTTGAGTTGGCGTAAGGAACGGCCCGTACTTGCTCCAGAGGATGCCGATTTCAAATCCTCTGCCGCTCAGTGGAAGCTCACTGTCGATTCACAGAAGATAAATCCAAATGTGAGTAATGTTTTCCTGCGTATTTGCTACCAGGGCGATGTGGCTCGCTTGTATCGCGAGGGCGAATTACTCAATGATGATTTCTGGAATGGTCTTTCATGGGAAACAGGAATGAAGCAGGTATCCGGAGGTTTAATTTCCCAGAAGGCATCGTTTACCTTAAGCATTCTTCCTTTGCCGAAGGACTTTCCGATGTATCTGGAGAAATCGAATCAGTTGCATGCTGCCGGAGCGAATGGCTTCCTTGCTCTAGATTCGGTCGAAGCTATACCCGAGTATCAGGTAACGATGAGATATAGCTCAGGTAAAGATGCTCTTGTCGAGCTTGGCAGGTAGGAACGCGAGGAATCACAGATTCAAGCCAAATTGTATTTTCTGAGATACAAAACCTTAGGGCACAGCCGAAGCTGTGCCCTGAAGTTTTATATCACTATTTGTAACTGTACTCTTAGCTAACGACCCTTTGCGGGAGTAAGCGCAAACTTTGGAGCTCCGGAAAGTTGAATATTTCCGGAGAGTTGCTGCGACTGTTTTCCGCGTTTGATACTTGCTTGAGTCAATGTCAGGGCTCCCTTGTCGATTGTCCCCTTGGATTCCCAGCGATCGAAGCGGTTGAGCCCGGTTGAGGCTCCATCGAGAAGGAAGCTTCCCTTCAGCCATTCCCATTGACAATCGCCTGTTGCAGAGGCTGCCAACTCGTCTTCCGTAAATCCGTGTAAGTCGAGTTTGGTCCTAAAATTGACCTGTCCGGTTCCCCACTTTTGATGAAAGATCTCACCTGCTTCGGCTGGATTGGCATGTGTGAAGTTAGCCTGTAGTGAGTATTGCGGCTTATCTCCATCTGTCTTTACCGTTCCCGAGAGATGCAGATCCCCTCCCAGAGAACGCGCATCCAGAGACTTCACTGTAATGGTGTCGCCGTCGATAGCCACTTCCGCATGAGCATCGTGCAAAGCTAGCCGATCCATGGTGAAGGTTTGTGCTTCGATAGCACCTTCCATCTGGGGCCATGGAGCACGATTCTTTTCGAAGCGGCCAAGCAGTTCCTTGATCAGCGTTCCGCGGCGCTTCGCACCCAGAAGGGTTGCTTGTGCAGTTTCAGCTTCAAGAGATGCAAAATGCAGTTGGAAATTTATCTGGCATTCAGCTGTTCTGCAAGGGAAGGTATAAGCGAGTCCGCCTGTGGCGTGTAAGCTGCCGTATTCGACTTCAGCTTGTTGCCAGGAGACATGATCTCCGTCAAAGATGGCCTTTGCCTGAGTGATTTCCAGCGGATTGGCAAGGAACGGAGCTGTCAGTCGCGAACCCTTCAGATTTACAGAGCCGTCTACCAGATCTATCGCTACCGGATGGTCGACATCGATCATTGGTGCTACCCAGGGTCCATGAATCGCTAATGCCAAGTTGGCCGTGCCACCCTGAATATTTGGCGAGAAAGAGCTCTTAGAAATGCCGAAGGCTTGCGAATATTCGAGCAGCTTATCGATCTTAGCTGGTCCGTTGATCAGCAAATTGAAGCCTTGACCTGTGACCTGGCCTGCGATCTTGACTGGCTGTGCTTCTCCTATCTCCAGGGAAAAAGGGGAGACAGAGAGCGCCGGAGCCTCTTGCCCTGTGTCGGGCATGGTTGCGGAAGATGCTGATAACGTCAGCGTTGGAAGAGAAACGGGCTCTTTTAAGCTGCCGCCTGAAAACTGCAATCCTTCAGCGGAAAGGCCGCCATGAAGTTCTGCGTGGTCTGCACCTTCCGGTGTAGCGTAATCGAGCTGACCGCTGATTGAACCGGCTACTTTGAGATCCGGAGCGAAATCGCTACGTGTCGAGCGCAAAAGATCGATAGTGGCTTCTGCAGGAATAGCAGTCATTTCCAGATGTGCCGAAGGTTTGGGAGCATTCCACATTCCTTCTATGCCGCCACTCAGATGCAAGCGTCCTTTGCCCACGGGTGAGTTACAGGTAATCTCGCGCAACGCGTGCTGGGTATGGAAATACTGTCCAGTGCAGGAAGCATCGAAGTCGAGAGGCGAGGCAGGCTCGAACTCGGTACGGTGTACCCCGTTGCCCCTGAATCTGGTCGCGATCTGCGCATGTTCTCCCGTTCCAGTGATGGTGGTTTCCAGAGTCATGGCACCGCGCCAGCCTGTATCCCTACCCAGAACCAGACGCGTAAACTGGCCGATCTGTGCCTTGCTCCACTCGCCGTGGATTTGCAGCGGGACCTGATAGAGCTGAGAGGCACGACGGAAGCTTCCTTCCAGGCGTACGGTTCCGGTATCGGCCAGATCCAGATCGAGATCGGTGCGTACCGGCTGCGCCTCAAAGCGCATGCGCCATTCGTCCTGTTGTTCCAGCCAGACGGAGAGATCTGCATTCAAGAAGGAGAAGGGAAGCTTATCGATTCCGTCCTTGAAGTTGATACGTGAATTTGAGGCTGAAATATAAGGAAAGCGTGGACCTACTGTAATGTGGTGCTCCCCGGTAGGAGTAGCCGCAGTTTGCGAGGCCTTCAACAGCAGGATACCTAGATTCAGGCGTCCATCCGGAATCCGGACGATATTCAGATTCGCTTCATCGAGGCTGATGCGGTCGATGTCCAGGCGTCCACGCCACAGAGAAAACAGCCGGACATAAGCTACAACACTGGGTGCACGTAGCAGTGGCTCGTTACTGAAGGCTGGATCGTCTTCAATCCGGAAATCGGAGAGTTCGAAACCCGGGCGCGGCAGCAGGCGTAACTCAACTTCTGAAAAGTGAACAGGCCTGCCGATACCGGCACTCAGACTATTGGCAATACGGCGTTGGTAACGGCCGATATTGATCAGCGGAGGCAGCACGACGGCTGCAACTAAAAGAACAACTACCGACAATATCAGCCAATGTTTCAGCTTTGGACGGGGTAATCCCCTGCTTTCAGGACTCATTCTCAACGTACCAGGTGCATGGTCCGCCGCCAGCGAGTCTGATCGAAGAAATGCAGCATAATATGCCCAACGAAACTCGCCCGCTCGGCCAAGCTGGTCTTCTCCAGTTGATTCTCGGGGGTAATAAAGGACCAGTAGACTACTAGCGGTCGGCCCACAATGTTAGCGCGGGGCACAAATCCCCAATAGCGGCTATCCAGGCTGACCGTTCTGTTATCTCCCATTGCGAAGTAGTTTCCTGCAGGGACAACAAGATCGTCGCCCTCGATATGCGTTGGCAGGTTCAGGGACCAGCGGGCCGTTACATCTCCCGACTCACTGGGGCGTACTGCTGGAAAATCGTCGCGGTACGGGAAGTAATCCTGGTCAGTTGGTTTGGCTGCCTGGGGCTCGTTCTGCGCCACGCCATTCAAGTAAACAATACCGTTGCGGAGGTGGATGTGATCGCCCGGAACACCGATGACCCGCTTCACCAGATAGAGATCCGGTTCTCCGGGTTTGAAGAAGACGATGATGTCGCCGCGCTTCACATCCCGGTAGCGTGTTAGCGGGAACCATTTTGAGGGCGGCGCCAGAGTCGTGCGATCGACTACTACGTGATCGCCGATCAGAAGCGTCTTCTCCATCGACGAAGACGGGATCTCAAAGTTCTGCACGATGAAGGTCAGGACAAACAGCCCGATTACCAGCACTCCGCAGATGGAGGCAAAGGCTTCCAGCGTAGTTTCGTCGTCGTGTCCCCGTTTGGGATGTACTGATGTCTCTTCCGATGCTTCCGCCGGTTCTGTAAGCGTCTTTTTCATACGGTCAGTAATTGGTCCTCAGCGTACAACATGGAACATACGGTCCCATCGTGCGAAATTTTGAATCACACTCGTTCGACCACTGTCGTGTCCGAGTCTATCATTCGACGAGGCTTGTACGTCGGTCGTAGAAGGTTCCCTAAGAGAGAAGTAGATCAGGAATGGCCGTCCCATCATGTTTTTTCTTGGCACAAAACCCCAATAACGGCTATCGCGGCTGTGATTGCGGTTGTCTCCCAGTACAAAGTACTGGTTTTTCGGGACCAGAAGTTCCCCATTACTGACCAGCTGCTTCATTTCCTTCCACCATTGCGGATCAACGCCGGGGTCGGAATACACGGGGGAAGGGAATACGTCTCGGACGGGATCGGGATAATTGCCCTCAAAGACAACATAGGGTTCGGACAATGCCTGACCGTTGACGTATAGAGTGCCACCTTGCATGCGAATGTGGTCACCGGGGAGTCCTACGACTCGCTTAACCAAAGGTTGAGCCGGATCCAGAGGGAAATGGAAGACCACGATATCCCCTCTCTGCACATCCCGATAGGGCAATAATCTGTGCCATATACCGGAAGGGGCGTGGGTCACCTTGTTGACCAGCAGAAAGTCCCCCACCAGCAGGGTCCGTTCCATGCTCTCGGAGGGAATCCGGAAGGGCTGCATCAGGAACGTCAAAATAAACAGTGCAACGACCGTGATCTTCAGAAGAGAAGCACCGGCTTCCAGAAAAGTCGGGAATATCAGGTGCATTCCATGGTGTGAGACCGCCGGATCGGGGACAGAGGGCGCCACACCCTGCTCGGAAGAGCCGCTTGGGGGAACCGGAGCTGTAGACGTTAACTCAGTCAAGAGGCGGAATTCTCCTGCGCAGCGTCTTGCAGCTGGGTGGATTCCTGCAGCTTTTGAAAAGCCCGCCGGGCTGCTTCCTGTTCTGCTTTCTTTTTGGTTGCGCCAATGCCTCGGGCTAGAGCTTTACTCCGTTGTCCTCCAGTGGCCAGACGTACTTCCACCAGGAAGCGCTTGCGATGGTCAGGACCACTCTCTCCGCGTACAACGTATTCCGGGGTTCCACTTTTCTGGGCTTGCAGGAACTCCTGTAAGGCGGACTTGTGGTCCTCGAGAACACCTTTCTCAACGAGTTGCTGCTCCAAATCCTCCAGGTAGGGTTCAAGGACGAACTTTTCTACAAACGATCTAGCTGCCGGAAGTCCTCCATCCAGATAAAGAGCCCCGATTACAGCTTCAATTCCATTGGCAAGCAAGGCAGACTTCTTTCGTCCACCACTCCGTTCTTCTCCCTTTCCAAGGCGAAGAAAACTTCCCAGATCTATCTTGAGGGCGACTTGTCCCAGGTGCTTTCTGCTTACCAGATGAGCCCGCAAGCGAGTTAAGGGGCCTTCCTTGAGCTCGGGATGGCGGGAGTAGAGGTGCTCGGCCACCAGCAGGCCTACGACGGCATCTCCGAGGAATTCCATCTGCTCGTTATCGGCGCTGTCTTCGGTGGGAGTCTCGTTCCGGGTCGTCTGTTCATAGGCGAGAGAGCTATGCGTCAGAGCTCGCACCAGGAGCTCACGACTCTTGAACGTATGTTCAATCGTTGTCTCCAGTTCTGCTATTTCTGCCACTTTGATCCCTCTTGTCCCATATGGACTTCAGAGCAAATCTCCTGATTTGCTCTGGGCCACTGAGACTGGCTTTGCGGCTTGGGGCTTTACCCGATTGGAGATCTGCTCTGGCCTCTGAAAGCCATCCTCTTTCTTAGAGGATAGCAACTGATTTAAGGCTTCGCAGCTGGTTCGGCCTGCTTTTCCCCGTTTGGTTGCTGATGCGACGCTTGATTCGGAATGCTATATGGCTTCTTCAGACCCTGTTCCGCTGCCCGTTTTGTATCCGGCTGTCCATCTCTTACGGAGAGAGCGGCTTTGTACTCAGCTACAGCCTCTTCTCGTTCTTCACTCAGATCGTGAATTCTTCCCAGGTAAATATGAGACCAAGCCAGCATACGTGGATCCTGGCTAAGACGTAATGTTTCCTGAAAAGCTTGCATGGCGTCTTCGGCTTTGCCGGAAAAGACTGCAACTCTGGCCAGAATAAAATTAGCCCAGGCCGTGTCAGGCGTGTGGTCTTCCAGTGCTTTTCGTGCCAGCTCGGCTGCGCCGGTAAGATCTCCGGTACTGAGCTTCACCTCCGCCAGATCGAGCCCCCGTAACTGTCGAGGTACCCTGCGGATAACGTCGGATTGAGGTGTTTTGACGAATTCGACCTCGCGAGCCCTGTGCATCTCCGAGCTGATGTCCATACCGTACACCATCTCTCCGACACTCTCTTTCAAGCTTTCGGGAGCGTGCTCGAAGGGAATAAGGCGGTCATAGAAGTACTGTGTAAGCACGAAGCCCTGCGCCATGCTCTTCTTCACAGCCTGTTCTCGAATCGCATCCACCTTCTGCTGGTAGGCATTGCGTTCTTTGTCTACTCGTTCGAGGTCGGCGCGGCGGATGTTCTCCGGTGCCTTATATACGGGGACTCCGGTATCCATTGTGCGCGCTTCTACTGACTTGATTAAGCACTCGATGACCAGCGAGACGATGTCACTACGGTAAGTGAAATCCAGTGGAGCCTCCCTGACAACTTTGAGGAAGGGAAGCAATCGGTCCATGGCCGTAGCGCGAGAGTAGAGCAACGGTTCGATTTCGTAATGCAGGTAGGTGTGGCGTACATCCGTCATCGGAATCGTCCCATTGGAGGGAGAGGCGACTACAACGTAGTCCGTTCCGTAGATACGGGCGTTGACCTGTCCAGGCGAGAGAAGCGGTTCCAGAACGACAAGGAAGCGGCGGCCGTCATAGGTGCTGGCAGGCATCTTGAGATACGCGTTGGTCGACACGATCATCTTGGTCAGCGGATCGTGCAGCGTATTGATCAACTCATCGTAGGTCCGGCGGTTGGTTACCCAGATCCCGTGAAGATCGATGTCTTTCACGAAAGACTTCAACAATGGCAGGATGTCGCTAACCTGCGTAGCTTCCGGCGGCATCTCGCTCATCTCGACGCTCAAAGCCAGGTCGGGTGGCGGAGTCACATAGAGAGCCAGTGAGATGTACTGCGCCAGGTCGCGCTCCGGCCCCATCAGCCGATGCTGAGCAATAAACGTGCAGAGCTTGTCGTGATCGTCCCGAGCGTTTTCTGAAGCCAGAAGAGCCTGATTTACCAGATTGCGGATACGCTGACGAATAGGATCGGAGCGATCCAGCCCTTCGTCGTAACCACAGGAATTCAGGGCAACAGCAACGTCAAAGAGCGTTTCGCTTGTTTGCAGGCTGATGGCCGGGCCAGCTGGATCGACCAGAGCCGGCGGCTTCTGTGGCGGAGGTGGAGTCGGTATCTGAGCGGTACGGCTCTCTCCCTTGGCAGCTTTTCCTGCCGAAGAGGTTTGAGAAGCAGAGGACGAGGACCTTACCGTGGCCGACGTTGGGTCCGAGGCAGACTGCTCCTGCTGCGCTGATGCCAGGAACGAAGTCCCTGATCCAAACGCCACGAATAAAACGACGAGCGAAAAACGACGCGACAACCGCATATGCATTCTCTTGGGGACGACAGGAAAGATTCGAACTTCGGCAGCTATTTCCCGAAGCTTTAAAGCTTCCGAAGCACCCATGGAGGGGTGAGGGAATAGCTGCTCGGAATAGAACCTACCCTCCATAGCGAAGGAACACTATGGACGTCCGGGTATGCCGTTTCCATTTTCCCCTTTGAAATCAAATGTTTGCAGATAAGCCAAAATACCTGTCTCAAACATTCGCCTGTACACAAGACAGGGGAAGAAAACGGTTTAAGAGCTGCAATTGAGTCTATATGAAGCGCGTCGATTGGGGAGAAAGGTTTCTGCTAACCGCGAACAGAAACTCCCGCAAAGGACATCACAGCCAATCCGCGAACTGGTGCCCCAAAGAAGCGCGCTGGCTCGAAAACACTGAAAAGCAAGAGGTTCTCAAGCTGCGATCTTGTCCGGGCATCGGTCGGACCAGATACGATCTGGTAATCGTAAACGCGGCCATCTCCATTGATATAGGCCTCGACAACTACCGGATTTTCTTTCTGGCCGATGACCTCTTCTCCTCCGGGGAGTTGAGCTGAATACAGGAAACGCGGGGTTGAGGCGTTCCCTATGGGCTCATCCTCGGCAGCCAGAGGCTCCGGTTTAGCAAACATCCCTACCATTAGCGTGACTGTCCCAAGAAGCAGGACTGCACTGGCAAATCCGGCCGAGGCCTGGAGCGCCAATGGAGCAATGGTGTTTTGCCAATAAAGCTTCCAGCGAGCAGCTTCGCTACGCGTAGTCTTTGTTTTCTCCTGTGAGATCGCAACTCGTAACCGAAGAGCCAGATCCTTAGGAGCTTTCATGGGGCCTAGTTCTGTCAGGGCCGCCTGCATCTGCTTCCAACGCTCAAGTTCTGTGTGGCACTCGGAGCATTGATCAAGATGGAGCGCCAGCTTCTGCATGGCAGCTCCGCTTATGCGGCCATCTAGGTACTCGGAAAATTGTGAGCGCACTGTCGAGCAGGGTCTCATCGCGCCTCCTCCGCCGCGCGCACTGTAACGGACACAGTACCCGCTGGTCGTTTGGTGGCAGACTGGGCAAAGCTTGCCAGCCGATTCTTCAGGTGGGCTCTTCCCCGCATGAGCCGTGATTTCACGGTTCCCAGGTTGCAGCCCAAAATCTCGGCTAGTTCCTCGTAGGCGAACCCTTCGATATCACGCAAGATGACAGTCGAACGGAAAGGTTCCGGAACATCGCGCAAGGCTTCCTCGACCCGTGCCCGCATTTCGCTGCGTGCTGCCTGGTCAAAGGGAGATTCCTGATGATCGACTAACGTATCTTTCAGGCATAGCGGCTGCCCTTCATAGCTAGACTCGTCCGCATCTGCCTCTATTGTGATTTCTTGTTTTTTATGTCTCGACCACCAGCGACGCTGGTTCGAGGCCTCATGAAGGGCAATACGGTAGATCCAGGTCTTCAAACTGGCTTCCCCGTGGAAATTGCGAATTCCACGGAAAACCTTGATGAAGATTTCCTGCGTTAGATCAGCCGCATCTGCCGGATCTTGAATGGTCCGTGCGACCAGCGAATAGATAGGTTGGTGAAAGACGGAAATTAACCAGCCAAAAGCTTCCTCAGAGCCGGCTTGTAGCTCAGCTATGAGGGCCGCTTCCTCCGGCCTGACTCCGATGGCACTCGCCAGATTGCCCACTGCAGATCCTGCTTGCACTAGAGATGACCCTCCACGATAACAGCAAGATGCATGTCTTCACCACCCAAAAACGCAGGAACGAAACTCCATCTCCCAAACTGGTCCGACAAGTTGTTCTTTGATCTCATCAAATCAGTAACTTAACCTTCGCTGGGAGGGCCGAGTCTTCAACAATCTGCTTCTTCTATAGACACGGCTCACCGCTGCTAGGTTCCCTGATTTTGAGGAAAATCGACAGGAGGGGCTGGAATGTGAACGACTGCTGCCAGTTATTGGGGTTTGCTGGATTTGTTTTTGCGGGAAGAGGACTTCTGTGGCCCATCGTCGACGACAACTTTTTTGGGTCCAGAGGCTTGTCCGTTATTGCCTGTTGCCTGAGGTTGCACCCGGGTACGGAGCTGGGCTAATTCCGTATCTCTCTGGTCGCTGGCCATTGCCAGAGCATTGCTCAGTCCGTTACGAGTCCTGGACAGATCGGCCAAAGCTGATTGCAGCTTGGCGGCGTCCTCCGTCGCTCCGGTAAATACAGCAGCCTGGGAGACCCTCAAGACGACGTCGTATACGGCATTGATATTCCGGTACACCTCAAAAGCAGGTTTGAAGGAACCGGGGGAGGCCTGGGCCGTTTGTAGCAAGCCGGGCAGGATCGAGGTCAGATCGTTGAGGATGGAACTTATATCGTCCTGCGCTACGCTTTTGACCTCTTTCGGAGCCTTCCACTTGTCCACGTTGACAGAGAGAACCGTTTGCCGGAGTGTGGCTGCCGAAATTTGAACCGGCTGGGTATCGATTGTTGTTTTGGCGGGTGTGGCTCCCGGAGGCGATTGGGAAGTTTGAGCGGGCATCAACACCGCCGTGAGCAACCACAAACTGAGGAACATCAAAAATCCCAACGTGAGGCGTCGGGCTAAAGATTTACTTTCGCTACCATCTCTCATGCTCATCTCGATGCAGGGAGTATCTTCCGAGGTTGCACCTTGCGGGATGTGTGGGCAACATTCTGTGAGTTTTCCTCATCTGAATGCGTTTTGTGCCTCGGGCGGATTTGACGAAATTACTCTCGTCATCGACAATAACGAAAGCACACCTTCATGTGGGCCTGTGGCGCAGCTGGGAGCGCGCTTCCATGGCATGGAAGAGGTCGTCGGTTCGATCCCGACCAGGTCCACCAAATCTATTCAGTCGCTTACAAGCGAAATCCAGGAACAAATTCAAATTGACTGGGAACAGTACGGGAACACACCTGTTCACTGTACCGCCTCCGTCTGCGCCTTGCGGTTGAACAGGACATCGACCGCTCTACTCTGCGCAATCCGCTTGTTTTCCATGCCCGCATGCGTATAAACCTCCATCGTCGTGCTCAACCGGGCATGCCGCATCAGTTCCTGTACTACCCGCACATCATTACCGATCTCTGCCAGCAAAGAGCTATAAGTGTGCCGGAAGGTATGCCAGCCGATCCGTTTCGTGATGCCTGCCTTCCGGGCAGCCGGTTGCAGGATTTTGCTGCGCAGGCTGTCCGGCCATACCGGTACCTTGCCAAAGCGTACCGGGCTGGCGAAGACCCAGTCTTCCGGAGCACCGTACAGGCAATTCGAACGCCAGCGCAGTAGCTCTTCGATGGTGAGTGCATCGAGCGGAACCGGCTGCTGCGAGACTTCCGTCTTGCAATGTCCCACACAGCCATCGACATAGGAACGCAGGACGTTTGCTGTCTTTTGCAGGAAATCGATGTCCTCCCATTTGAGTCCCAGAACTTCGCTGATGCGAAGCCCCGTGGTTGCACAAATGGTTCCGACACACCGTTCCCGCTCGGGCAGAACCGCAAAAAGCAAGCGGAACTCCTCGGCAGTGAGGCGAACCGGCGTTTTCCTGCGTCTGGTGCTCACTCGAACCATGCGGATCGGGTTTTCATCCTGGCCGAGCCAATTCCACCGGATGGCATGGCGGAAGATCATGCTGAAGACGTTCCGGATCTTCGCCTTGCTTCCCGGTGCCAGTTTGAGAGTCTTGAACCAGTCTTCAACCTCAATAGCTGTTACACGCTGAAGTGGATAGCTGCCCCAGCGCGGCACGATGTGGTTTTTTAGAGCACTGATGTATCCCATCTTTGTGCCTTTTGTTTTGTCCTCATGCGTATCCATGGGCAGTTCGGTTGTTCGATAGTGCTCGACAAGTCCGGCAATCGTCGGAGCGGGTCTACCTTGCGAAAGCGCCTGGCGGTTGATGTTGATGCGAAGCTTCTCCGCTGCGCGTTGCGCATCGGCCTGTGCCGGAAGTTCGCGAACGGTGCCCACGATTTCCTTCCGCAGTTTCCGCTTGCCTGCTCCATCGGCTTCACGCCATCGGTAGACCCAAACGTCGGGGCCATTCTTGCGAGGTTCCAGGTAAAGGGACCCAATTTGATATCTTGGCCTTTTCATCGAAAGTTCTTCCTTTCTGGTGAAAGGCCCTGATCGCTACCCGATGTTACCTCTGTCTGCATCCAGAGATCGAGTTCGGAAATCCTGAATCTCCAGCTCTTTTTGCGGCCTTTGCCCGGTATGCCGTGTGCCGGAATCTTGCCTGCTCTGGCCAGACCCAACAGAGTCGTTCTTGGCATGGACAGAAACAGTGCAGCGCGTCCTGCATCGACAAAGGGCTCGAAAGTGTTCGCGGAAATAGATGTGGCAGGATGCAAGGTTGACCTCCATCCGAACGTGCCAGGCGAGATCGATGATCTCTGCCTGGGATAGAGGCAACTTTAGCCTGGGATTCCTGGACTCACTGATGACACAGATGGAGAACGTAGTGCATTTTTTTCATAGAAAATGAGACAGTGGCCGTTCACGAACGCCGGATTCCAGAGCAAAGGAGGTTTTCCCCAGAATCATGCCACCGCAGGTCGAGAATGAAATTAGCAGACCCTGTGGTACTCTCGATCGTTGCCTTCAATTGTGCTTGGGACACCAGAACAGCGGCATCCTGGTCCATGTTTTGAATCTGTTTCGACTAACTTGGCGGGACATCAAATTGCTAAAATCTCTGCGATGGATATCCAGCAATTCTTTGAAAGTACGGCGATGCAGCTCCCGCGTGAGCGAGACGATGAAGATTTGAAACGCTATCTCCATGGTCTCTTTGAGGCTTATATCCTGGCAGTCAAAGCCTTAGACCCCCGCTGTCACCTCTGTGCACGCATTCAGGCGGCAGAGAGTGACATTCGCCATATCTCCGACTGGATTGAAAATGCGATCCAAGTTTATCTAGGTGGCAGGCCCAGCACTGCATACGGAGAAGTTCTGCAAGCGATCACTTTTGTTTATCCACGCTTGCAAATGCTGATCACGCGCGACGTTGGCCCCAGTAAAGTGGGAAGACTCTACCGGATGAGAAATACTGATGGAAAGTGCATCTCGAAAGAGCATCTCTTTCATGCTCCGTTTGAGTCTCGCCATAGAGTCGGTCAACACCGTTATGGTATTCCAGGATTTCCATGTCTGTACCTGGGCGGCTCAATAGAGCTTTGTCGACAAGAATGCCGAATCAAATGGTCCGATGTGCCTGACGTTTCGGTGGCGGAGTTCGGCATCCTCAATACGATCAAGATTCTCGATTTCGGGTTTCGACCATCGGCGCTGGCGCAAGTTGCCTTTGGCAGTTCTATGCGTTCCATGGGCGCAAATCCTCGCCTAGAACAGTTCGTCATTGACTATGCAACATGCTGGCCTCTAATCGCTGCCTCCTCCATAAAAGCTCGGCACGATGGTTCTCCGTTCGTTCACGAATACATCATCCCGCAAATGATCCTGCAATGGATCATGAGCGAAAATGAGTGTGATGGCATTCGTTACTTTTCGACTCTCTTCATACCCAGCTCCGATGCGGTGAATGAGAGTGCGAACTACGTCTTTCCTGCAACGCACGACGCAGGCCCACAGACCGGGTATAGCCAGCGGCTTAAGAAAGCTTTCGAATTAACGGAGCCTCTCGTGTGGGGATTGATGGACTATAGCTCGCTTAAGAAGACACTGGAGTCTCTTCCCAAAGCTCCGATTCTCTGATATCTGAGAGGAGGATCTAACTAGAGCTGTAGTAGCCATTGGTTACATGTTTGCCTACGCGCAAATGACCGACACCGCATGCTGGCACTCGCCGGCGATTCCCCGGGCGGCATGGCTCAGCTTATTGGCCGGTTGTCTTGCTTACATCTCCATTGTGCGTGAATCAGTCTATGATCCGATGGGGGGCCGGATTGCTAGCTTGCGAAGCTCCGCATCCAGATATGCCTTCATCTCGGCTCCCAAATTCTGGTCGTTTGCTATAGCTCTTGTATTCTCGCCCGGACGACTAGTCTCCCTTCAAAGGGGTCACGACGAAAAACTCCTTTAGCTGATACAGCTTCTTTGCGTACGGCACAAAGAGTTGCAAAAGCACATAGCACTGCTCGCGACTGATGATCTCACCGGATGGATGTCCCGACTGATTCCGAAAGTTGCGAATGATCGAAAGTATCCCGGTGAAGTGAGTGTCCAAGTCTTCGCGAATCGGTGCGGTCAACTCTGCTAGATTGCCATCCAGCACAGCCTTGAAGCGATTGATCTTCGGAAGAATCATGCGTTCGCTGTTCGCCTTCGCGAATTTCGTGCCCCAAGCTGTATTAGCGGCTGCTGTTTCGAGCAACAGCAAAAAGGTATGCTCTGTCGCAACCCCCAACATGACGGTTGAAGCCAGGATCGCGCCCGCGCGAAATGCCTGCATTGCTTCCTTGAGATAGACGATAGTTACAGCGTCGATCTGTGGCACCTCTTTCTGAATCAGCGCCTCATAACCGGATACATCGTGAAAGAAGTACGTGTCTTGGTTCGCCAAGATACGTTTACCGAAAGCGCTGACTCTGAAAAACGGGAACTCTCGATTAGATTGGTTCATCCCAAGGGTGATGACGCCTTCTCGAAAGAGACCCCAGAACACTTCGAGAAAGATTTCCTTGTCGACATCGGAAAGGCTCGCATTCGTGCCACCCATGAAGTGGTTCTGCTGGGGCTGCAACTGCTCTCTGCGCAAGAAAACTTCGGCCACTCCAATCATCAGATGTTGGTATTGGCTGATGTCATAATTGCTTTTTTCTCGATCTGCCAGCAAATCTAGTGCCGCTCCACGAATCTCTTCATAGCTGTGATTGTTGTTCAAGGTCCCCTCCGCTCCCATTGTCGCTGAAAACGTCATGAACCACGTCCGGAAATTAGGACGTGGGGAGGAGATTTCTCAAAGACTATTGAATGAGACCAGACTCGCAGGGCTTTTTCGAGCTGTCGTCTGCAACGACGCTTTTCAATGATGTCCGCTGCTACGCTTTGAGCAAGTGGCTCAAATCCATATCCAAAAGCTCCCCAACCGACAGCCCCGCTTCGGTGATTGAGCCCATAAATTGGCTAATTTGGACGACGGTTGCTACAACGAAGCTCTATCGACGGCACTACGTCTATCTGGCGCCGACTGCGGAGCATTCGTTCATTCTCCCAGAGATATTATCCATCTATGCCATGATGTTTTATCTTGGCACGATTTACCCGCTACCGCCCTCATCACTACGACAAAATCGTGAGTGGGAAGGTCGGGTCTTGTGTCCAACAGTTCGTGAGTGGTCAACCGTTGCAGTTTCTCTATCTCATTGCATCTGAGTTTATGCGGCAGGAGGTCACTAAGTCAGCTATTCTTTAGGCACCAAAGATTGTGGATCTGTCCCATAGCTTCCAGGGCATGCGGCACTCTCGGTCATCGAAGATACGTACCCACAAACGCAGACGTCATCTATCCCTGAATGTCAATAGGTGAACGTCAGACAATCTAAAGCGCGCTGTCAACTGCTGTATAAGCAAAGCCACTTCTCAACATTGGTCCCTTCTCTCTGCGCGTCGCTCGGACACTGCTTCGGGTCATTTCCGCCGCCTTGCGTCTGCGCGTGCTCTGCTTCGTTCGCCTAAGCGAACGCCCTCCGGATTTCGGCTTTCAAAAAATCTTTTGTGCAGAGTACGCAAAAAGATTTTCCGAACCTTCCGAAAAAGCACCCGCTTGTCTTAGGAGGCGGAACCCTCGCATGGCTTCGCCCGGTGTGTCCCGAGCGACTTCAGAGACTTCGGGGCCAAAGGAGATTCGAGCGATGACAACTACTATCCAGCAGCAGAGTAACTTTACCGACACAATTCTTCACGGCGACTGCATAGAAATCATGCGTCAGATGTCTGCAGAGAGTGTCGACTTCATTCTGACCGATCCTCCATACCTGGTGAACTTTCGCGACCGGACTGGACGTAGCTTACAAAACGATACGAATGCCAACTGGCTCAAGCCTGCAATGAAAGCGGCATTCCGGGTACTGAAGGACAATCGCCTGATGCTTTGCTTCTACGGCTGGCCACGGGCAGAAAAGTTTCTCGAAGCATGGCGCGAAGCTGGGTTTCGTCCAGTTGGACATATGATCTTTCGCAAATCGTATACAACCAGGGCAACGGATTTTCTCAAGTACCAGCATGAGCAGGCATATCTGCTGGCGAAAGGCCGTCCATCCATGATGGGAAGTCCACTGTCAGATGTGCAACGGCTTCGTTATACAGGAAACAAGCTTCATCCCACGCAGAAAGCAGTGATGTCTCTAGTTCCGGTGATTCGCACGTATTCGTTGGCTGGAGACATTGTTCTTGATGCATTTTGTGGGAGCGCCAGCACCTGTGCTGCTGCATTTCTGACAGGCCGTAAGTATATCGGAATTGAGCTGGACAGAAACTATTACTACACAGCCCAGGAGCGAATGGAGCGTGTAAGAGCGAGGGTCGCTGCGAAGCGGCTCTCGTTTCGTAGGCATTCCAACCCTCTCTAATTTTCTGTGCGTGCCCGCCGCGCATCAAGGCGAGCATGCTCCTGAATGGTAGTTTTCGCTACCTTGACCCGCGTCGTGCCCGCAACCCCTTTCCTGACATGGTTGGAATGCCATGCTTTGCGCCTGCGCGGCGCGATAGAACCACTGTGAAAACTCAGCCACAGATTGTCTCTTCTCTGTGATGACAAAATTGCACTACGACCTGCAAGAACAGCATCAGTCCCCCCTGAAAAGCAGCTTTACCTTCGCTCCATGACGTTGTAACCGGGAGCTTCCACTCGCCGGAACAGCAGATGAAAGGAGCGCATGCAACTCTCCATTTCCATTCGATCCCTACGTTTCCGGCACTGGTTCGAACACGTCCGGAAGCTGAGGATCTTGTCTCTTATGTTTCTTGCGGCCCTGCCTGCATACGCGCAGAGCACGGGCAGCGATCCATGGGACAACGCGGTGACCGTCCTCCGGACTGCCTTCACCGGCACCATCGCTACCGGGCTTTCTCTGGTCGCCATCGTTGTCGGTGGCCTGATGTTTGCCTATGGCGAGGGTCAATCCAAACGCGTACTCGCTGGAATCATCTTCGGCGTTGGCATGGCAATTGGTGCGGTGAACTTCATGTCCTGGCTTTTTCCCGGCTTGGGGACGTCGTAGCCAGGCCGTACTTGTAAGTACTTAACGAACAAAAGACTGAAAGGAGGTGCCGCGATGGCTGCGGGCGATTCACGACAGAACAAGGCTTTCAAGGCGATGAACCGCCCGCTGACTATCCTCGGCGCGGAGCGCAGGTTGTTCTTTGTCGCGCTCATCTCCGGTGGCGCTGTGTTCTCTGTGATGCACTCGCTGGTGGGTGGCATAGCGCTGTTTGTCATCGGTGTCATTGCCGCGCGTATTGCCACGAAGCACGATGTCGAGATTCTGCGCGTGCTCTTCAACTCGGGAAAGTTCCGTAGACGGTATGACCCGCTGAAGTGGGAGCCGGCGGAAATCACTATAAGGAAACACGATGTTCAAGGTTAGCAACATCACGAAGGACTGGAAGGAAGCAGGCTCATTTCCCGCGCAGATCAATCTGTACGGTTTCTGGGACGAACGAGCCTTCCTAACCAAGTCGGGCGATCTCGGAGCAGTCTTCAAGATCGGTGGCATCGATTACGAAAGCCTCGATCACGCTGGACGGGACTATGCCGTGAAGCGGCTCGAAGCTGCTTTCCGTTCTTTAGACGGGCGCACACGGCTCTATCAGATTTTGTTTAAGCACAACCGGCCTGCAATTCCTCACGCCGAGTATACGAATCCGCTTGTCCGAGCCGCAGTCGAACAGCGCACCTCATTCCTTGAGTCCAAAGCAGACAGGCTGTACAGCATAGAAATCTTCTGGGTTGTCATGATCGACGGCCACTACCAGAAAGCCGGGTTGCTGCACGCTCTGTCACAGTTGCCAAAGCAGCCAGGCTCGTCCCTGCGGGACTTGCGCGCGCTTTTCGCGGGGAACAGGGAACGCACGCTGCTCTATGAGCAGATCGAGCGCGATCGTATACGGTTGCAACAGAAGATACAGAGTGTGATTGGGCAGCTCAGCGACCTCACGAAGGTCGAGCTGCTAGGGGCAGAGGAGGCATTCCGCATCCTGCGGCGCCTCGTAAACTTCTGCCCCTCCAAGATCCGCGATAGCAAATTGCGCGGAAGCCGTCATCTTGACTGGCAGGTGTGCGATTCGGAGCTCGAAGCCCATCGCGGCTATCTGCGTCTGGATGACGACTATGTGCGTGTCCTGACGTTGAAAGAGCTTCCCTTCGAGACGCGACCCTTGCTGTTGCAAGGGCTGTTCGATATTCAGGCGAACTTCCACGTTGTTACAGAATGGCATCCAGTCGATAACCTGAGAGCGCGCAAGGAAATCGCCAAACGGCGCAGACATCACCACAACTCAAAGACCAGTTTCGTTTCCAATTTGCAGGACCGGCAGAACACCGGCCCGCGTGATGAGCTGGTAGACGATTCGAAAGAAGCTGCGGTTGCCGAATTGGGCGCTGCGCTTACCGTGTTGGGCATGGAGGGCAAATCCTTCGGTGAGTTCACGCTCTCCGTCGTGATCTATGACGAGGAACCCACAAAGGTTGAACATGGCGTCACCGAACTCCAGAAACTCTTTACGCAACATGACGGCCTCCTGTACGAGGAACGCTACAACCTGCTGAATGCATTCTTTGCCACAGTGCCGGGGAACAGACAGTTCAATCTTCGCAGGCAGTGGGCATTGAATTCGAACTATGTCGACCTTTCGTTTCTGTTTAACGTCGATGCCGGTTTAAAGTGGAACCCCCAGCTCGATAAAGAGTATCTGGCAGTCTTTGAATCGACGCACGGCACGCCCTACTTCCTGAACCTGCACTACGGGGATGTAGCACATACGTTGCTGCTCGGCGCAACCGGCTCCGGTAAGTCGTTTACCGCAAATTTCATCGTTCAATCGCTTCAGAAGTACAGCCCGCTGACGTTCATCTTCGATCTCGGCGCCAGCTATGAAATGCTGACGCGAGCCTTTGGCGGAACGTATCTCAATGTCGGCCTGAAGAATCCAGGCTTCAGCATCAATCCCTTCTCTCTTGAGCCTTCGCACGAGAACGTGAATTTTCTCTATCTGTTTCTGCGGGTACTGATCGAGGCTGGTGGCCGTTACGAACTGACAACGGAGGATGAGAAAGCATTATTTGCCGCGATTGAGCGGGCCTATAAACTCCCGGCGGAAATTCGCACGCTATCGAATTTCGCATCGATCCTCGGGCCATTGGGCGAACGTCTGCATCGATGGACGCAAGCAGGACAGTTCGGCTATCTCTTCGACAACGTCGAAGATACGCTCAGGTTCTCGCGTTTCCAGACCTTCAATTTCGATGGTTGGGACACGTACCCGGATGTTCTGGAGCCGATGCTGTTCTATCTCCTGCAACGTGCGGCTTCCGAGATCGAAAAGCCCGGAAACTTGTCGACCTTCAAGGTTTTTCTCATCGATGAAGCCTGGATCTTTTTTAAGAGACGGATCATCCGCGATTGGGTTACCCGCGCGGAGAAGACGTGGCGCAAGCTCCACGCAGCCATGATTCTGGCCACGCAGTCAATGATGGAGCTGGCCAATTCAGAGATGCTGCAACTGGTCAACGAGTCTTGTCCGACCAGGCTATTTCTCGCCAATCCGGGCATCGACCGGAAGTTATATGCCGAAACATTCCAGCTAAACGACACGGATCTCGATCTGCTGGAGTCGTTGGTTCCCAAACGTGACCTGCTATTCAAACAGCCTCAGTATGCCAAGAAACTGCGCCTTGAAGTTGATCCACTGAGCTACTGGATGGCTACCAATACGCCCCGCGACAACATCCGTCGCCGGGAATATTTCGCTCGCTACGGGCCTGAGCAGGGGCTCCTGCATCTGGCCCAGGACTATCCCAACCCCGCATTTCATGAGGTGACACAATGAACCGCTCCCCCATCTTGCCGCTGGTGCTCGGCCTGGTTGCGACCGTGGCTCACGGTCAGCAATCGGCCCGCATCGTCAAATATCACGCCAACGACATCGTGAGTGTGCGCGCAAAGATGCGCTACACCACGCTGATCCAGTTGCCGTCTACAGAGAAGATTCTGGAAGTTGCTACAGGCGATAAAGACTTCTGGATTATCGACACTGTCGGCAATTACTGCTTTCTGCATCCGGCAAAGGAAGGCATCCACTCCAACGTTAACCTGATCACCGATAAAGGAACTGTCTACTCCTTTACGCTCGATGAAGTCGAGACAGCCGATCCCGACCTCAAGGTCGTAATCGAGCCGTCCGACTCATCCTCGTTTGCCGCCGCGACCGGGACGGCAAAACTCGTCCTGGCCAGCGAAGTGGACGCTGCGCATGCCCAGGCGCAACTCGCGCAAAACCGCGCCGCTGCCGCCATTGAACAGTTCCATGCCGACTATCCCACACAAGCGCTGAAATTCGATTACAGCTTCCACAATGAGAGCCCCTTCGATGTAGAGGCGATCTATCACGACGACCGCTTCACCTACATCAAGTCAACGGCATCGGAGAAGTTTTCTGTCTACGAAGTGAAGGATGGAAAGCCTGATCTCATCAATTATCAGTTGAAGGACTCGACCTATGTCATCCCGAAGATCGTAGACAAAGGTTATCTCGAAATCGGCAAACATCGGCTCACCTTCGAGCGGAAAGGGCAATAGGTGAGCCGATGCCGGAAGAAAAAGCGACTCAACAAGTAGAAGGAAAAGCCACGGCATCGAATCCCGCGATTCGCGACCGGCGCAACCTGCCCGAAGGCGTGGTCCCGAAGCAGGCACAAGGGTATGTCATCGCAGGTCTTGCCATGATCATTCTCCTGGCCGTGCTCTTCTCGAAGAACCACCCCAGAGCTGTTAATGTGCCTCCTCCCGCGAGTGGGGCTGCAACAGTCGCATCCGACGCCAATGCACGCAAGATTGCCGAACTTGAGCAGAACCTGAATGCAGAGCAGAGAGAAGCTCAACAGGCTGCTCAGCGGCAGAAGAATAGCGATGCAACGGCTGGCAATAGCGTATCGCTGCTATCGGCCAGTGGCTCGGCTCCTGCTACGCAGTCACCCGCCCCTGAGCCGAAGCGCGATCCAGTAGCAGATGCAGAGCGGGATCTGGCCTTTCGGTCTCGCTTTGCTTCGAATCTCGTCTCCTTCTCCTCTGCAAGTTCCAATGCTTCCCGGCAATCTGTGACAGACGATTCTGCGGCGGAGGTAACAACAGCACGTCCTGCGGACTTGCCGCAGCATGCTCCTGCTGCGCAGATCGCTGTTGCCAATAACGGCCAAAAGCGGACGGCAGAGGTCAACATCAACGCGGCTCATGGCCAGCCCTATGTGCTCTTTGAAGGCACAACCATCGATACTGCCCTGGTCAACCGTCTCGATGGAGGGTTCGCCGGGCCGGTGAAGGTGATGGTGACCAACCCGGTTTACAGCCAGGACCGCCAGCATGTGCTGATCCCGGAGGGCACCTTCATCCTGGGCGACGTGCAGAAGGTCTCCGGCTTCGGCCAAAAGCGCCTTGCCGTCACCTTCCATCGCTTGCTTATGCCGGACAGCTATACCGTCGATCTTGACCAGTTTCACGGTCTCGATCAGGCAGGCGCAACGGGATTGAAAGACAAGGTCAACAACCATTATCTGCAGATCTTCGGCGCATCGATTGCGCTGGGAATCATTGCGGGAGCTGCGGAATCGACCACCAACAGTGGATACAACGAGAGCGGCTCGGACGCCTATCGCCAGGGCGTGGCATCGAGCCTGTCGCAATCGAGCTCCAACATCCTTGATCGCTTCATCAATATCCCTTCCACAAACACGATTCGCGAGGGGCATCGCGTCAAGGTGTATCTGACACAGGACCTGTTGCTGCCCGCTTATGAAAACCACGACATGCCGGGGGTGATGTGATGCATGCGCGCAGTTGTGCTCTTCTATGCGGCTTGCTCATGGTTGGCTGCGCCTCCCCTTCGCCGCCGCCGAAGCCATCGCCTTATCACTACGGCGTACAGAACACGGCTGCATTTTCGGCAGCAAATCGTGATCGTGTACGCACTGCCGCCGGGCAGATCGTGACGAAAGACAATTCGCACCTGCGCTGACGCGCGGTGCTTACCAAACGGAGGTTTTGTGCAGAAAGGGCTGTTCTTTTCTACCGTACTTGTGCTCGCCCTGCTCGCGCCTTCGGCGCATGCGCAGTGGGCGGTGTTTGATTCGACGAACTATGCAAATGCCGTTCGTGAATATCACGAATTACAGCAGATGTACACGACTGCCATTCAGACACGCGATCAGGTGATCGCTGCTTATAACCTCGCCTACCAGATGTCGAAAATGCCGCAGGATCTCGCGGCACGCTACAGGTCAGAGTTCTCGCAATGGAACAACTACTCGACGCCGAATACCTATGGCAACACTCAAGCCTGGGTGGATGCGCTTGATCTCGGGTCTGCTGCGAACGCCTCGCGTGCTTATAACAATGCAGTGATTCAGGTCCAGAGCTACCCCGACAGTGCCTTGTCCGCGCAGGATGCCAATACCCAGGCAGCCATCAAGAATCAATATTCCAGTTCCGAATTAGGCCAAGCTACTGTTACAGCTACCCTCTCGACCCTGGGAGCCATTCGTTCCGATTCGCAGGCCTTCGCTCAGAAGCTGGCGAACCTAGAGTCGGATACATATTCGACCAATCCCAATCAACAGACCGAAAATGCTCTGCTCGGTAAGATCAACACTGCGACGTTGCTCCAGATTCATTCGCAGCAGGATACGAACCAGATCCTTTCCGCCGCTGCTGCGCAGCAGGCGCTTGATGCCAAGGAGAGACTCGACGAGCGCAACCGGCTGATCAATCAGGCGATCTACTTTCAGCAGAATTTCCCAAATGTTATTCAGCAGGTGACTGGAGGCATTACGAATGCCATCCAGTCCATTCCCCTTAGTCCGAGTGGGAGGTAATCTGTGCAACAGAATCCTCTCACCTTTCTTTCGCAGGCAATAACGGACTTGCTGACTGCCAATAGTCATGCCATCCAGGCCACTGGTCTCGATATCTTTCGTGGGCTGGTTTTGATTTTGCTTGTCTGGTTCGGAGTAAAGTCCGCCCTGTCTGCTTCACAAGGACACGGCGGATTTCACTTCGCCAACTTCGCTGATCTGATGCTGATGATCTCTTTCGGTCTCGGAATGCTGACCTATTACTCCTCTCCGATCCCCGGCGTCGATTTAAGCTTCAGCGAGCTCATCACCCAGGAAGCGGTCCATCTTTCATCGCAGATTCAGGCTGACAACGCGCAGCAGATCGTCGATGCCATTACAGGTGCAGAAGAACAGCTTGGCTCGCCTCCCGGCATATTCAGCTTGCAGGAGGAGACGGTCTATTTCATCGCCTATCTTGCCCTGGCGATTATGCAAGCCTTCGTCTTCGCTGTCATTGCTTACGGCTATGTGGGCGCTGCTGTTTGCGTGCTCCTCGGCCCGATTTTCATTCCCTGGTTCATTGTGCCGAAACTCGATTGGCTGTTCTGGGGCTGGCTGAAAGCCTTTATCGGTTTCAGCTTCTATCAGGTTGTAGCCTCTGCCTTCATTTTCATTTTCTCGAAGGTCCTGATTGGAATGTTCAAGGTGATAGGCACTATCAGCCTTTCGAACATCATCACTCTGCTCCCGGCCCTACTCATAACGTTGTTTGTCTGCGGATATGGATTGCACAAAATACCGGAGCTTACAGCCTCGATCCTCAGTGGCCGGACAGGAACCTGGGTCGATCTCAAAGGGAGATAAACCATGACCGACCAGAACACCTCAATGCCAATTACCGAAGCCGGACAAAAGTTTCTGGAGCTATATGCTGAGCCGGTTGTTACGAATACTTATCTCAAGATCTCAATCCTTGTCTTGTCCGTCGTCTCGATTGCTCTGCTGATTCTCTTTTACCGGGCGGAGACTGCGGCATTGCGTCTGAAGCCCCTGATCATCTCTGTCAGCGATGCGGGCCGTGGGCAGGTTGTAAGCTATGCCGACTTCTCGAAGATTCCCATAGAGCGTGTCAGCAAATATTACTTGGCCCGCTGGGCAACGCTCTACTACGGACGCAACCACGGCACTCTGCAGCGAGATTTTGCCGAATCCTTGAACTTCTTCTCTGATGAACTGCAGGGCATCACGCTCTCGCGTGTCAACAAGCAAAAGACACTTGAGAGCTTTTTACTGGATCCTGGCTCGCCCAATGTGGAGATCGAGATCAAGGCCGTGGTGCTCGAAGACCTGCGACAGGCTCCCTATCGCGCTCATATCGAATTCCAGAAGGTGTTTCGCACGCCAGGGGATCAGCAGGAAGAGAGACGTGAGCGCTGGATCGCCAACATCGTTTACAGCTTCCGCGACGAGGTCCCCAATCAGATGCTCCTGACAAATCCGCTGGGACTTGTCATCACTTACGTTCACGAAGATCAGGCATTCGGGAGTTAATCCATGCATGCAAAGCGTCCCATACTTCTCTACTGTCCCGACCGGGACATGCTGTCGGCAACAGCGTATGCTCTGCGCCTTCATCCCTACGACGTCGTCGCTGTGCAGTCCGGCAAAGATGCGCTCGATCTTGCGCGCGGGAAAGACACAGCACTAGTCTGCGGTGTCGTGATTCATATGCAGCAAGGTGATCCGGCAGGAAGGCTGGTTCACCGGTTTCTGTCGGAGGGGGTATCTCTTCCGATCCTGCTTGTGGATCGGGCAGGAGATCTTGCTCCTGTTCGCTACGTGGATATGGTCCTGTACGGCCGCAATACAAGTATGGCTCATATCCTTTCATCGCTTGAGACTCTCTGCCGCAGCAAACGGGAAGCGAGATTCGGAGACAAAGCGTGAGAACTTTCCTCCAGATGCCGAGTCGAACCAGCGAGCCCTGGGCAATTCCATGGCGGTTCCAGTGATGCAGTGGATCGGAGAACGTATTGCGGCAGTCCACGAGATCGTCTCGGGACGGAGGCTCTCATGAGGAGATGGCTGCACGTTCAGAAGATGCTGGCGTCTACCTCCCAACCGAAGATCGGAGGAAGTCTTCTCCTTGCCGCCGATTCGGAGTCAGAACAGTGCAGTTCGCCTTCCACCTCCACTTTGCCGCCTGAGCCAAGGTTCTCCGCACAGCAGGAGAAAGCCGACGGTGCGGTGCCACCCGGAACGTATGGTTCACCCAATGACTGCCTGCCGCTAGCCAGATCCAAGGATCGACAGCGTAAGATCCGCTGCTGTCTGGTTACGATTGCGTCCTTGTACGGGTATGACCTTCAGAGGGGAGTTTCCGTAGAGAGCCATTTCTCCCCGTATTTACCCAGCTATCACTCGGTCACTCGCTTCGGTGCTAATCCTGCGCCACATCACCCCAGACCGCAAAGACCACGGTCTGGGGACCCCGATTCTGCGGCACTCGGCCTTCTGCTTCTCCCTTCGGTCGCCCTTCGGGTCTGGGTTTCCAAAGAAAAATCCCGCCCAAAGAACAGACGAAATTTTTCTTCGGAGCCTCCACAGAAAGACACGCCTTCGGCCTTGGGAGCAGGGCCCCTCGCGTCGCTTCGCGCAAGAGTGTCCCGAGTGACATCCGGGCAAATACAAACCAGGAGAAAAACAATGGCACTCTACGAAAACAAGATCACTCTGAAGGGCTTCCTCGGTAAGGACGCTCAGACCTTCGCAACCAGACAGCAGCGGACCTTCGTGGTTCTGTCGCTCGCAACCAAGTCCGGCTACAAAGACAAGCAGTCGAGAGAATGGGTGAACCATACCGAGTGGCACCGCATCGTCGCCTTTGGCAAACCTGCCGACTACGCGAAGAGCCTGAAGAAAGGCGATTACGTGGAGGTGGAAGGCGAACTGCGCAGCTCTGAGTTCGATTCCGAAGTGAGCAGCGGCAAGAAGAAGACAACGGTTAAGCGTCGCGGTTGGGAGGTACGCGCCAGCATCGTCAAAAAGCTGGCGCAGCCCAAAGCGGGCGAGAACCTCGATGCTGAGCCGATCACAGAGGAGGACGCCGCGTGAGCGGCGGTCCTCCCCAGGAGGTGCCCTGTGATTACACGCTTCGAAAAACCGGTCAGATTCCATTGTCTCCTCGATAAAAGTTGAGCTGCAAGACGTAGAAGCGCTCACGCAGGAATCCTATGAGGTACTCACTCTATGTGCTGAATCAGGGGATTCGGAAACGGCTGGTTTAGAGAGAGAAGGTTACCAATTGCATTTGTAGCAACAAAAACCTGTTTCATATGCACCCTGTCTGTGCATATTAGAATTCTATCTTTATCGTAAGGGTGATCCAGATATCATCGAGTTATTGAAATTCCTATTCCAGAGGAGGAGCGCTATGTCCACAACAAATTATTTCGTAAGTATCCAAGACTATGGGGCCGTAGGTGACGGAATCACCGACGATACAGCAGCCTTAAACAATGCATTGTCTGCGTCGAACTCAGTTTATATCCCTGCGGGTACGTATAGCGTGCAAGGAGGTATTAATATTCAAGGGAAATGTATTTTTGGAGAAAGCCGATATTCTGCAACAATCCTACTATCAGGCTCCAACTCTAATGCTTCTCTATTTATTAATAGTGGAAATGGCAATATTGCCTGGGGTGGCGGTAACGGCTGTGAACTTCGCAATCTTCAGATTCTGGGGAATTGGGATGGTTCCACTGATAACCTGGAGACATCATTTGACAATATTGGATCATTAATTAAATGGTATGCCGGAAGCTATATGCGAATCACAAATTGCAGAATCGCAAATAGTTTTGGCCATGGAATTGGAATTCAACGTCTTGGCTATTCGTTCTTTCAATTCAACGAAATTACAACTAACCGATTCGATGGAATACATTTAGAGGGACTAGACTCAGAGAATGCCGTAACTTCAACATGGATTAGCAATAATAGCATCCATAGTTGTCGAGGTAATGGAGCAATATTCTTAAAAGAATGTCTAACAACCCAGGTGTCACAATGTGTACTGGAAGATTGTAGCAATGGTGTTTACATCGATGGTAACGACAACAGGACCGTGGGTGTTAATTACTGTGATATGGAGGCCATGACAGTTGCTGCAATCAATGTTGTCGGATCTGGCACTCAATTCAATTTCTGCAATAATTTTTTAGGGGTAAGCAGTTCTCCGATTTCAATAGCAAATTCTGCGACAGTAACAGGTGTTTTTGAAAATAATTCTTTCACCCCACTCAATTATGAGAGCAATGCAATTGGTTTTGGACAGAACACTCCATCCTATCAAGTCGACATTAATGCCAATTCCAGTGCCAATGCCCTACGAGTTCAGAATGTTTCTGGCATATTCTTTCAAACTGCTGGTGGTGGGGATACGTCCATAACAACTTGGAATGGGTCTGATGCCAAACTACAAATTGCTGCCTGTAATACAACCTCTAGGTCAATTAGTGCTGCCGGCAGTATCAACGCCAGTGGTTCTGATTATGCGGAATACATGGTGAAAAGTGGAGACTTTAATATTGCCAAAGGGGATATCTGTGGAATCGACTCCAGTGGGAAGTTAACCAATCGGTGGTCTCAAGCTATTTCTTTCGTTGTGAAATCTACGGATCCCGCATATGTTGGCGGAGACGTGTGGGGTCCTACTTGTAGTATTGCTGGTAGCGAAAAGGACCATGAGTGGTCAATGAATCTGGAAGCGGCTCGTCAGAAAGTAGATCGCGTAGCATTTGCCGGTCGCGTTCCAGTAAATGTCAGAGGTGCTGAAGTTGGAGACTATATTATCCCTAAACAAGACGCTGATTTTATTTCCGGTCAGGCGCTAGCAAACCCTACATTCGATCAATATCGAATGGCTGTGGGGCGTGTCGAACGCCTGAATCCCGACGGTACTGCAAATATCATCGTTAAGGCCGTCTAAACCTCTATTCGAAATATACGAACTGAGAAGAGTCGGAGATAAGTTTAAATACTTAAGCCTATTAATGTTGAGTAGAATTCACTTGTTAGATGGTTTCTGGTTTGTCTGTTTGGACTCGTACTTTTGCTCTTTCGTTGCAGAAGAAAAACGTCCGAGTTGAATTGAAAGCCGACTGGACATCTCCGTTACAGTCGGCTTGTATTTATTGTAGGTGGACCCAATGCTGCGATGACTCGATGTATGCATGCATTACAGCACATGTGCTCAATTGGAGACGCCGCACACTCCTGTAGAGAAGGCGAGGATAACTATCCATTTCATTTACCTTTCTGGGAATTCTCTTTAAGAGCACAGGAAAGAATACCGATGATCGCGAACGCGGTCTTTGTAGCTACGCTTATCTTCCTGGCACTCGGCTTCTGGCTGAGTAACGAACTGCGCTTCCTCACTCCCTGGCGCAGTCTTATTCTTCACATCTATTTGAAGAGCATCGCGCTTTATTGCGTTTTGCTCTTCGTTAACATCCTCGGACTGACTATCTGGATTGAACGGAAGTTCTTCCTGCGCGATACAGGCCGCAAACTCAGACATCTCGATCAGGAAATACAGACCGGGCAAAATGAATTGTCGGAGGAAATCCTTGCCCGCTTTGGCAAAGAGGAGGAGTAGTCATGCAGGGCGAAGAACAGTATCTGGAGCGGACATCCGATCTCGTTACGCGAGTCCGCAAGCTGCGCGAAGCAGCAGAGAAGCAGGTGAACCGTTTCACCAAGCCGGACGACTACGACGTTCGTCGTGTCGTAGGTCAGAAGCCAAAGGTGGATGAGGAGGCAGTTCGTTCTGGCACTAACGCCAAGCCGACTCAGCTAGTTATCGATCTCTCGCCTGCTCCTTCGGATCGCGAGATGAGTGGAGGGAAGGAATGAAGCTGGATATTCCTGACGATCTGCCGCGACGTCGCAGTGAAGATGTGAATGCCGGAGGAAGTGATGAACACACGGTCATACGCAAGCTTCCCGACAATCCTATTCTTCATCGCCTGAAATCTCTGGTCGAGCGTGTCGCGGATTACCACTGGACGCGGCCTCCGCGGAAATCCAAGAGTACGGAACAAGCCAGGGACATTACGCATGACCGTCGCCGTCCCGTGCCTTCGCCCGACCCACGGCGTCCGGCACGAACGGTCTCTCCTGATACCGGTCCACAATTGCGGCCCGAGGAGAGACAGATTCTCCGCGAGGCGGGCCGCTTCCGCGTTGTCCGCACATCGGATCTTCGCGAAGTGCTGTACAACGGTAAGGCCCGCCCTCTGGAAAATGATCTGCGCTATTTGCGGGATAAAGGTCTTGTCGAAACGGCACATGTTAATCTGCGCCGCGATGGACGCAGGCGCACGATTGAGCGTGTTGAGGTCGTCACCCTAACCAAGGAAGGCCGACGACTGCTTCTCGACGAAGGCGATTTGCCGAAAGACCAGAGACTATATGCCGGTCTCGTCAAGCCGCGCGAGGCGGAACATGACTCGCAAATCTATCGTGCCTATCGGAAGGAAGCAGAGAGAATCGAAAAGAGCGGTGGCAGTAATCTACGCGTCAAGCTCGACTTCGAGCTGAAAGCCGAGGTGCAGAAGGCGATCTATCAGGCACGCAAGGCCGATCCCAAACGCGAGATGGCTGAGATTAAGCAGGAGATAGCCGGGAAGTTTGAGCTGCCTTTTGTTGATGGAAAAATCCAGATCCCGGACGCGAGAATTGAATATGACCTGCCTCGTGAGCCGGAACAGGAGATCGACCAGGGCTCGCGTACCGGTCACGAAGACATCGAAGTTTTGACCGCCGCATACCGGCCCGGTCACCTGCGCGCCAAGGCGCAGGCAGGCTTCCGGGCATATGCGTCTGCCTCCGATCGCGCCACCCTGACAGCACAAATTGAGCATGACCATCACCTGATGGAAAAGATTCTGGAGTTATAGCCGTGGACTATGATCCGATTTCTTCGCTGGAGGCGGTCGGCTATCTGGAGCGTGAAGCCTCCTTCCTCTACTTGGTTGCCGTGCACACAGGTTATTTCCTTCGGCGGCAATTCAGTCAGTTCATCCGGAATAACAGTGGAGCAGCGGCTTCCCGGTTTCTCGAAAAAGCTCTCCGTCTGCAACACGTGCGAATCATCGAATGCGGTCAGGGACGGCATGTTTATCATCTGGTAGCCAAGCCGGTCTATGAAGCGCTGGGCCGTCCTGACTCGCAGAACCGGCGGATCAAGGGCGACCTCTACATCAAATCCCGGCTGATGATCCTCGATTTCCTGCTCGCTCACCTCGATGTGCATGTGCTCGAAACCGAAACCAGTAAGGTGGATTTCTTCACAACTCAGTGTGGCGTCCGCTCTGAGCTTTTGCCCAGAAGCTATGCCGGACGCCTGATGTACTTCCCTGATGGGTTCCCAATACTTCTTTCGAAGACAGGTACCCCAAGCTTCACCTTCTTTGACGAAGGGCAGATGACCGCTACTCGTTTCGAACGGTATCTCAGACAATATCAACCTTTGTTTGTCGCTCTCGTGCAATTCGAATTGATTTTCATCGCCGATTCGGAGAGTAACTCTGCTCGTGCCAGAGCAGCCTTCCAGCGATTCCTTCCCGACAATTGGGTCCACGGTGTCACTCCCCTGACGCCTCTGGGAGTCAATCACTTCCTGCGGTTCCTCGTAGTCCGCCAGCAATCGGAAGCAGGCGGGCGCGGAGTATCTGCCGAGGACCTGACGATCATGCGCGATGGGGAGGGGATCTACTCCACGCTGGAACACCAGGCAATCTACGCGGCATGGAAGCTAGGCGTCACTACGGAAGAGAAAATCCGGCAGCGGTTTCTTCAGACCTCCATGCGCGTGAGGTTCTCGACAGTAATTCTTCCGTACAGCTATCCGGTATCTGCATTGCGGCGTAGCCGTGTAGAGGAGGAAGGTAAAGGGACACTACAGCAACCACGCGAGGAGACACATGAGACAGAAGCTTAACCATGCAATGACAACTAGATGCGCAACTGTATGGGGTTAGGGAGAAGTGTGTGGCCGAGGCGGGAGCGACCCCGCCACTTCGTGGCTGCCGCGTCGGCTCCGCCGCGCTGGTCGCTCCCGCCTCGGCACTGTGAAGGATTGAGAAAGTATCTCGACCTGATACTGTCCTGATCCCAACAAGATGTTCAGCGGATCTTATCAGGATCGGTGCATGATCTTGACTCGATTCGATGCAGAGAGATCAAGGATCGCAAGACTACGCACAGGAGATGGTATGAACAGAATGAAACTAGTCCACGGCGCAAGCAAAGTACCACGCGCCAAGCTTCAATCCACCATCGACCAGGCAATCGCCGATGATATCGCGCTTATGGCGGAGTGGTCGAACAATGAAACTCAGTATGTCGTCAATGAGCTCCTGCGCTTCGCCATTGCGCAGGAAGAAGACTTCCAGAAATACAAAGCCCATCCCGCAGCAGCGCCTACTCGGACTACCGCCGGATCAAAATCTGCTCCACCATCGAGCAAGTCTGCAGCAGATACGGGCCCGAAATCGGAATCATCCTTTGGTGCCACATCTGTTCATTCGTGAAGGAGGCTTTGAGCCAATGCTCCACTCTACACTGCTGCAAAAGTTGATTCGTCCGCCGGTCGAATATCGTTTTCTCTTATCGCTGGGGTTTAGCTTAGCTTTCGGTATAGTTCTCAACGCTAGCTATCCGATCAATGACTCTGATCCGCTGCTGCGGTTGATTGCTCTGGAACGTCCGCAGATCTTTAATGGGCTGGTTTGGAGTCACGATCTGTTTCTCTATACAGTTCCATTCCTGATCCTCTCTATGTTGTTTTCGCTGATGTACGTCCACCTATATAGAAAGGATATGGAACTGACTGCAGGCATGCTGCCTCCATATCCCGATCCGCGGACGCGCAATTCTTTATCTCTGATCGTTGGGGAACTCCACCATCAACTAGTTCCAAACCCTAGCGCCTTTCCGAACTGGCTGGAGATTCCGGAGAAGGGACTCTATACCGGTATCGCCTGCTTTGGCGCCATCGGTTCCTTCAAGACTCACGGACTTATCCTCCCGGCAATGCAGCAGCTATTTGCCTACTGCGCGAAGGATCCCTTTCGAAAACTCTCTGGAATCGTGTTGGAAGTGAAAGGTGATCTCTGCCGCCAAGTGGAGCGCATTTTGAAATGGTGCGGCAGGGATCAGGACTATATCGAGGTCTCGCTCTATGGCGACATCCGCTACAACCCGTTAAATAATTCTCTCGATCCATATGCCCAGGCATTCAATATAGCTTCTATCATTACTTCCATCTGGGGACGCGGGAAGGAGCCGTTTTGGCAGCAATCCTACACAGATTTGGTCAGGTATGTGATCATGCTGCATCGCATCCGCGATGGATATCTCACGATGGCAGATATTTTCCGCACCGTAGCCAGTGCCGGAAAACTTGAAGAGATGCTGATCGAGGTCGGATCGCGTTTCAGCCAGGTTCAATACGTCGGCCTAGAAAAAGAGGACTATCGCCAATACGAATCGCTCCTGTCTTCTCTTGGATTCGAATGGCGCGAAGATGCTGGTCAGTACCTCGCCGTGTGGACTCAGCAACTGGAGCGGCTGTTGATTCGGAAGACATCTGCCGAATTCTATGTCTATACACGTAAGCCATACCATCAGGAAGAGCGTGACCGCTTCGATAGCGTCGAGTATTGGTACTGGGAGCATTGGAAATTCTTCCGCTCCGAGGTCAAGACATCGATTGTGCAGGGCGTGATCGTCTTTCTCTCGCTTTTCGAGACCGATCCGGATGTGCGCCGCGTCTTCTGTCCACCCAAGGAACTCTATGAGGGAAAGCCGTGTTCTTCAGACCCGAAAGGGAGAGTACTGCTGCCATTCGATGATCTGATTGAAATGGGTTCTGTCGTGGGGCTCAATTTCCCGGTAGCTCTGAACCCTGCACTTGCCAGGATCATCGGTACTATGATGAAGATTGATTATCAGCGGGCCGTGTTGCTACGTATCCCGAAGATGGATCAGGAGCCTGAGAGACATTTTCGCGCAACAGTCTTCATTTGTGATGAGTATCAGAACTTCGCGACTGTGGGTGGCGATAACCCCACCGGAGATGAGCGCTTCCTTTCCTTATCGAGACAGCCTCTCTGTATTCCGATTGTTTCATCTCAAAGCGTTTCCAGTCTGGTCGAAGCGCAACCGAATGAAGGTGTGAAGACTCTGCTGCAGGCGTTCCGGACGAAGATCTTTCTGACAACTTCCGATCCTGAAACTGCCCGCTATGCATCTGAACTATGCGGTAAGGCGGACCGCACACGCATCAGCTACACCGTTTCCGAGTCCAGCACGAATGCCAATGTAGGCTGGCTCTCGGGGCGCACCTCATCGAGTAAAGGTTCCGTTTCTGCTTCGAAGCAATATCAGAAGCATAAGGAGCCACTGTTTGAAGAGAAGGTCTTCTTCGATCTCAAGAATGCTCAATCAGTTGTAGTCGCCTTCGACGGCATCAGCCCTCTGCCACCGACCTACTGCTATCTGAAGCCAGATTTCCTGCCCAAGAACATGACCTGGTTTGATCAGGAAAAGATTGGTTTTGATCCACGGAGAATAACCTCATGAGCTTCGAAGTGATTATTCCATTTCTCAAACCCATTGCGCCTTTGCTCGAAGCAGAAGACATATCGGAGATCATGGTGAATCCTGACGGCCCGGTGTGGAAGGAACAGGATGGCCGCATTCAGTTGTGTCCGGAACTTCGGTTTGAAGAGGGAACGCTCCAGACAGCTCTGGAGGTGATCGCGAATAGATTCGGCAAGAAGCTCGACGCTGATTCTCCAATCATGAACCTTCGTCTTCCAGATGGAAGCCGTCTCGCTGCTGCCATTCCGCCGATAGTGCATCCACACCCGTTGATGACGATTCGCAAGCTTACCTCCAGGAACTTCAAGATGAGTGACCTGGTCGAGCGCAAGATGCTCACCGCAGATCAGGCCATCGTGTTCTCGATAGCACTTCTTGGTATGCCTGGATCTGTAGTCTAAAGCTCATGATTTCACTCTCTGTCTTACTTGTAAAACCACATGAGTTCCGATCCTCAGCAATTTCCCCTTCAAGTGCCGCAAGCCTTTTGCTGAGGGTTCGAATCGCTTTTTTAAGAGCTTTCCTGCCGTTCGATCTGAGCCGGATTCTTGATCAAATTCTTTGTCGGTATAAAACACTCACGAAAAGAGTACTGATATGTGCAAGTGCCGATAAGCATTGTAAGAGTCCCCTTGGGCACTGTAACCGCCTCCGTGATCTCAAAATGAAAATCTCACGCATGCATAGCCTTGAATCGTAGTGTCTACGGCTCTTTCGGTCTGTCACGAAGGCTGTTCTCATAGCGAAATAAATTGATCAAGCACATCTCGTTCAGGGGAACATGCACCGTAACGACGTTGTTCTGCTCTGGATGTTGTACCATTTCGATCCATGTTGGCTGTTTTGTGGCAAGAATTGTCGGTCTATTTGAAGACCAAGGGGTCGAAGGCTCGCGAATTGTATTAGGAGGGGGATCGCTATAGATCAACAAGCCATTTCCCGTCACGAGATAAACCAGTACGTCTCCGTTCTGTTCAACGTCAACATAATCAGTTTTCATATCACTCGCTCTGCAACCATCAGAATCCCGGCGGATTGAGATTTCGTCGGTGTGGCGTCCCCATGATTCTCGAACAACGTACAGTTTCGAGCCATTCGCAAGCGTTATCGTTATCTGGCCAAAGCTGCTGGAAGCAATCCAGTTGTGGAATCCCGTCCTTCCAAGCGGCAGTAGCACAAGCCAGCAAAGCAGAAGTGCCATTACAAATATCAGAACGGTCCTGAAGGAGCTTTTCATCTGCGCATCCTTGCCCCTTCAGTGATTCCTTTTTGTTGCATCCGCCCCGAATATTCCGTCTCGCCCCAATAAGGCGCCTGGGTTCCAGGCGCAGCATTTCCGGTTTTGTACGTTTTTTGTACTGCCCAAAGACCCTTAAGTCCACCGCCGCCTGCTTGATATGCTCCAAACAGCTTCTGCGCAAACTCGGGAGAAATGTGTTTACCCGCCCGAGCTGACGTCATAGCATTTAGTCTTGCCAAGTAGTTTCCTGCGGACTCCATCGTGACATAATACCCATTAAGTAGATAACCTGTTGCGTGCCCGTAATTAGCTAACGGTGAGGTTGTCTTTATGTCCAGAGAACCGCCATTTCGAGATTGAATTGCTACTTCAATAAGATCCTCTGCGTCTGCAATTGCGTTGAACTCTCTGATTTGTTGATCTATGTTCACGCCAAAGTGTATGTGTGCATTCCGAGCGGCTGTTCCGTCGATGCCCCTGCCGTCCTTGCCGATTTTGGCAAATTCATCCCAGTGTTGTGTCCTTCCGGTTGGGGTTGTTTGTGGATCAGTAGCATCAAGCTTTGATCCATCCCAATCCCCTCGGGCATCTATGTCGCCATGCTTGTAGACGTTGAAATCCCCGTCTGCATAGACAGCTAATACATCTCCATTTACAGCCGTGTGCGTTGAATATCCTGTGGGATCTACCAGGATCAATGGATTATTAAAAACGTAAGAATATCGGTTCAAACTCTGAGGGTTTTTGGAGCCGCTCTCCCGTTCCATCGTCTGGGCTTAGGAATCTTCCCATCAAGCCTGTGTAGTATCTCGCTCCGAAGTAGTCGTTTCCTGATTCGGAGTCACGTTCTTTGCCGGTCAAACGAGATCGTGGAAAAACAATGCTCTTTGCACAAGCGGCGAAGTGTGTCATAGAGGTAGATCTGACCTCAATCCCCTTGCTGGAGCCACATGAACTGCCCCAATTTCCAATAGAACATGCCGCTCGCGCTTTCCAATTTCTCGACAAATATCGCGTCACCGTGGAAGCTGGGAGGTACTTCGATTGAACTAGATTTATCGAAAGGGTTGGTCCCAGTCACGCGCCATCTGTCGAAATTCAAGTTATCGCTGCGTTCCGCCCCGTACTGTACGGGCACACCTGCCCCGAGAATCACGACTTGATGTCGTGAGCTGAGGAACACCGCAATACCTTGCTTCTTGGTTTTGATCTGAACGACCAAGATGGCATAGTCAGCAAGTCCATCTCCGTCGAAATCTCCCCGCAAATAGACAGGGTTGATACGGTCGCTTACGTCATAGAGATCGCCAAATGGTTTTGCCGCAAAAGCCTCTCTTAATTTTGGAGGAACGTTGTTCCACTGAACTTCCGCAGACACACGCGCGACGACGCAACATAAGAATGCGGCGCCAACCATCAGTCTCACAAAAATGTACGCCAGTTTCATTTGCACGGACCTATCTCACATTGTCCCAAGTGGGAGGACTTACCGAAGTGAATGTGCGTATCGTGACCAGGTGCCCAACTAGTCCCATACACGTTGTTGTTGTCACTGTAGTTCTGATTGAACCCATTTTCTTTGAAGATGTTCACCATCGTTTGCGTTCGGGCATCATCTGCATACCATATCGCCGCGAGCTTTCGGTCAGATGCGATCGGTCTTCCATCACTGTCTATATACCTGAAATCGACGCTTCGGCCCACGTTGTGCGTCTTATGGGGAGAAAAGTTTGACCCATCGCTTTTCCCAATATCTGTTACGAACAGCTTTGAGTCATTCGGGTAGGCCAAGTGATAATCGAAAGCCCCATTGTAAAGATCCACCGCTGTCTGCGGGCTGGCATAACTGTGAGATCCTGATTTGAGCTCGAAGTACGCGCCGTCGGTCGCTGCTATATCAGAGACATTTACGTATCCCTGCTTGTTTGCAGCGAAGCTCTGCTTGTCGTTCGGGCCGGAAGGACCATACGTAACAACGTTGTTGCCTTCCTGTTGTGCAATCTGATCAACACAGGTTGCGCCAATATTGCACGTTTTCATCCAGTCCCACGTGCCCGACATGCTGTACTGCCACACTTCGCCATTCGGGTCGACAACAATCAGTGGATTGTTTAGTCCATAGGTATATCGATTCCAGGTCTGCGGATTAGCTCGCAGTGCACTCTGGAAGGTTGGATCAGGGCTCAAGAACCTTCCCATCGTAGACGCATAGTACCTAGCCCCGAAGTAGTCGAGTCCAGATTCTGTGTCACGTTCTTTGCCGGTGAAGTGCAATGAAGTAGCATCATCTGCTGTAGGCGGAGCATCCGGCACGATGTAGCAATTTTGCTGATCCCCAAAGGGTAAGCTCTGGCATGCCAGTTCCGCTTCCGCATTCGAGCTAGTCTGCATACGGCGGGTGCCCAAGGGGTCGGTTATCTGAAAGTGCTGTCCATCGGGATCGTAAGTTGCGATCAACTTGCCGGCCCCATACACATTTGTCCGTTTCCACGCACCGTTTGCATCGGACACCGTCAATTGCTCTCCTGCCTGTCCTAGCGTGTAACTCTCAGTGAGTTGGAAGCCTTGCATACTACAGGTCAGTGTTCGGGTATTTGGATCAATCGGAGTGATGGTCCCCTTCGCGACTCTCCGCCCTTCTGCGTCATAAACGTAGGCATGGGCGGAATACCCTCCCGCGTAAAACTGGCTCTGCGTCGCACAAATACGTCCCTCTCCGTCGTAGGCATAGTAATTATGTCCATCGTATAATACGTTTCCGGCCGTATCATAAATCGTACTGGTGCCTACGGAATCCTTCGCTGTCCAGTTGATCCGATTATTCGCTGTGTATGTGGTCGTGGACGGGTCAGTAGTCGGATTGCACGCGGTTTTTTGGAAATTGGCTTGTGTCTGATTACCGAATGCGTCGTAGTTCATGCAAAGATTTTGTCCTACATAGCTGTCAGGTGTTCCCGCTGCTGGTGTCGCTGTCATCAGCCTTGACAGCGCATCGTAACCGAAGCTCCATTTTCCCATTACTGTATCCGTATAAGAGGTGACGTTTCCAGTTCCGTCATAGCCGTCTTCTCCCACTGAATAGCTGTATACAGTTCCCGCAGTCAATAGCTGTGAATCGACGGCCATGCTCAGCATTGATTCCGTACTCTGTCCTCGACTGTCTGTGGCCTTTAAGCGCAGGCTCACTTCACCAGTAACGGTTGTGGGCGTTCCGCTGATCACTCCAGACGAACTGGACAAGGCCAACCCGGATGGAAATGAGCCACCAGAGAGCGACCAGCTATACGGAGGTGCTCCCCCTTCGGCGTTAAGGGTTACATTGTAGCCTTGTCCCAGACGACCATTCGGTAGGGATGCAGTCGTAATTTCCAATTGGCTTGCAGGTGGAAATGCAGGACAGCTTCCGGAATAGCTGCCCTGTGTGACGATGAAGGGCAGCCCATTACTTTGCCTCGCTCCATTACTTACATATACCAGTCCCGTTGTAGCTCCCGCAGGTACCGTCAGGAAGAGAATTGAGCTGCTCCAACTGCTTATCTTTGCAGCTACCGTGCTGCCTTTCTGCGGACCGGGAAACAACACTATTGCCATAGGGCTGAAACTCTTTCCACTGAGAATCAATGGCGTTCCTGCTGGACCATAGGACACGGCACCGGCCCCATAGCTGCCGCCGGCTATCCTTACTGGATTCTGAACCGGAGGATATGGCGCTTCAATAGTGCTCAGCAGGGCTGTTTGCCCTTTCATCACTGCTGCCATCAGTACTATGATCAGACTCCCGCCGATTACGTGCCGAACTTTCATCTGTGCTCGCTTTCTCGTTGCCTTTCGGTGTTGTCCGGTCTTCGTGGATGTCCTATATCAACATCCGAATATCTCACGTCCGTTAGAATCATCCCTATTGCGCGGGTACCTGCCCTGTAGCAGTGATGCTTCCGATCCATAAGCGCTTCGTGTAATCCTGTTTTATGGTCAGATTTGAACCCAAACTCCATTGAATCGGCCCCACAGCGCTGAACCCATCCTTGGTTGCCGTATATAGGTTCGTTGGATATGTATCCCAATTGCTTCCAATGCTTGTCAGGTGTACTACACCATCGTAGGTATAATTCAAAGCTAGTGAACTGGCGGCTTTCCCTATCGAGTTGGTCAGGCTTACTTGATTCCCAGCAAGGTCGTATGCATAGCTGAGGGTTGGTCCTGAATCTGTGGTGCATTTTGTCGCTACACACTGCCGTTCGTTTAGGATATGTCCCATTCCGTCATAGCCTAGGATCGACCGGATTGTGATTATCCCCGTTGCAGGTGGTGCATCGCCGCAAGTCGAACTCTGTGTCCACTCATTGGTCAGATGCCCACTAAGGTTTCCACCGGCTCCACTGACACTCGATGCATCGTATTGATAGCAGGAATACGGGCTCCCGTTACTGTAGCTTTTGCTCAATATGCGGTTTAATTCATCATAGCCATAGGTTATCGTTATCTCCCTGGCATCTTTTTTCGTAAGTAGATTTCCGTTCGCATCGTATGTATAGCCCATTGTTCCCGGCACATACGTCATCACATTTGAAGTGGGACAACTAGCCGAAGAGTTCTCTGGGTTCGATGCGCACAACAATTGTGATAACGAGTTGTAGCTGAAGGTTCGTGTTCGGGTTGCATCGCTTGCCTCTATATTCCCTTGCTGTTTTACCTCAATTAAGTTATTCAGCAGGTTATAGCTGTAGGTTGTATTGAGCGAGCCTGGCTCTAACACCTTGACCAGTCTTCCAAAGACATCGCTGATTCTATCCCACTTGGATCCATTTTCGTTCGTGAAAGTAACTTTATTCCCAATATATTCCCATGTTTGGCTCGTCTTGCTGTCCGCGTTTGCGATACTGGTCACTCTCCCCAAGGCATCGTACAGGGTCGTGGATATCCCATATGTCGTATCGGCTTGTGATCGATAAGGATTGCTGGCTGTATGTATACGACCATTGCCATCAAATGTTATATCGACATAATCTGTTCCCCCAGGATCCGAATCTGTTTGTGTTTGGATCACATGTCCTATTCCATCCATTACTTGAACGGTCTTCAGCGAAGGTGTTGGGCTCTGCGTAACGGATTTTGTGATTGTTGGGGAACTTCCACTATCATTATATGTGTAGCTTGTGCTTGGGCGTTGGTTTCCATTATTGGGATCTGCTGGCCCATCGATCTTGGTTAGTCGGTTCAACGGATCTGCATATGTATAGTTCGTAGCTTGAGAGTTCTCGTCATCAGATTCGACCAGATATCCAGTTGCATAATCATAGGAGAATTTCACCGCATGTGATCTTTCTCCCGTTTTCGGGTACGTGATCTTTGAAACGTAGGCGTTCGTAATACCATTAGAAGGTTTTCCATTCCCGGAATCGTCGTACGCGTAGTCCGTTTCGTGGGATTTACCATCAAATGATTTAACGACCTGTCCTGTCTGATCGTAACGGTATTGAGCTTGCATATCGGAGCATCCGCTCTGAAGACATCTCTTTATAATCGTGGTTAAATTGCCGCGGGGACTCTTTACCTTTGCTCCGTAGGCATTCTCGTCATGCTGCAAGACAGACGAGGTCTCGGAGACATCTGCTTCGTCATAAAAATAGTCCGTCTTCGCCAGTGTCGTCCCCTGTGAATCTGCTATTGTAATGCTCTCCGGCCGATCAAAAATCGAGGCTCCTTTGGAATACGTAGGTGTCACTGCGAAATTCTTGTATGTTTTGTCTGTAGTTCTTGTGGCCGATGTTGCTCCATCTACATATTCGGCAATCTGGCTAATTTGACCTCCGTATCCATAGCTATAGACTGTTTTTAAGGAAGTACCTTTGGGGATCACTTGCTCGACCGAATGAAGTAATGTGAAGTTCTGCCATTCTTTGTTTACGGTTAGCAAGGTTTCATCACCTTTTCCGTGGTACGCGACACTATTCTCAACAGGTAGAACGTGTGCATCTGTGTCACCCCATATGGGGACTCTTAAATTAGGAAGGACCTTCTTAGGGTAATATGAGTAAACTGTGTTATAAGTGCTTCCGGATATTTTGTCGATTGTTGTGACGGTGGTGGTTTTGGATTCCCAGTTTCCCTTAAACTGGGCAGACCAGTTTGTGGAATAGGCATAGTCCTGATGGAGGGATATGGTCGAGCCATCAAAGCTTACATCCCGGGATCTTAGAACAACTCGGTCGTATCGATCTTCGCATATAATGGAATTAGAGCGGGTATCGATATCTAATGCGGTATATCTAGCGGAGTCAAATTCTTTTTCAATATCCCAGGTATATGAAACATATGCTCCATTGGGGTAAGTTATTTTGCTAATCAACCCATAGATTGGATGGTAATCGAATGTATATGAGGTGTTATTGGGCAGCGTAATGCGATGAATTACACTGATGGGGGATGCCATCACCCCACCTGTTCCACCACACGCATAGCCTGTTCGTATGGAAATCGGTGTATATCCGCCAAATTTGTCAGCAAACGAAATGTTTTCCCATTCAATTTTGTACGGTGTTAGCATTCCAGATATATTTAGCGCAGTTGTTCCCGATCCGAAACCAGACGAAGTGAGGAGGGTTCTGTTTAGTGTGTCAGTGTAGGAGAAAGCACCATTATTGTTATCTACAATATTGATCTTGTTCCCATTTGTATCTTCAATTGTGTCGGCTAGCTTTAACCACGTAGAGGAATTGCCTCCGGCTAGAGATGCCCAAGAGTCACCATGGAGCTCAGAGCTAGGGAAGTGATACACGGTTCCATGAGCGTCAGCAATTTCAACTTCTCTGTAGTGAGTGCCATCTTTTCGCATGTTCACTTTGTAGGGATCGGTCGCATCAAAACCATCAGTCTCCCAAACATGTGCAAGGTGTTTGCAGCCATATTCGTCGTCGATAATGAAGGAAGTGCCCAACGGCGTGGATGTGCCATCGGGGGAAGAGAATAACATTGAGTCATAGTATGTGCAGGTTTCAATTGGAGCTCCTGGTGCATCTGTATTTGCATAACGCTTTTTCATAGTCGTCATACTGAGAACTGGCGCCGTATATGTCCAACCTCCACTCGCTAAGAAGGTTTTAGAGCTAACCCAATCCATTCCGCCATATGCATTGTTGTCAGTAGGGGTGATTGGCGAGAGAAAGAATGCGGTATTTGTGTTGTAAGTGATGGCAAACGGTATGCTGAGTTTTCGCCCGGCAGGCAAGGGGATGGGAATGCGAATGTCCACTGAGCCATTGACAGGATTGACCGTCTCATTCAGCAGGTGAATATAGTCATGCCCTGATCCTGGGGCGGGCGTCGCCGTTGTTGCCGTCACGTCATTCGATTGTGCCTGACACGAGATGGCTATGCTCAATACCGCAGCGAGAAATCCTACAATCTTTGTCATTGCCGTTGAGTGCTTATCTAGCAATACTTCCTCCCCAATGCGACAGACCCATGCTTTTAAAGCCTGAAACAAATTTCTAGCGATGGTTTAAGGCCTGTTATGCAATATAATCACTTAAATACAACGTTGTCATCTGGTGGCAAAATGGCTCACGAATTGGTAACTGGACAAACCATATTTGCGAGCGAGGCCCATCCCTGATCGCAGTGAGACTTGCGAGTGTCAAGAAAGATGGGCGATATGAACGACCTTGACTTCGCTCCCCCAAAGACTAATCTCTGATCGCAGGAGAATGGTCAATAGTACAACACAAGGAGCCAGGTGGGCACACCTTCTCTTCTGCGAATGCGTGTTTCGCGAAGTGAATTTGCAGTCAATCTATTTGCGCTATATCGCGAGCCGTTTCTCCAATCAGATTGCGAAGAGAAGTATAGTCTGACATTTTGTGGTGTGCTTGTCTCCACGGTCGTTTGTACTTGTGTCAGCATACTAGATGTTTAGAGCTCAAAGAGATGCGGCAATTTTCATCGTACGTAGGATATATGTCATTTCACCCTTGTCAATTAGAAAACTTCTGAGATTATCTGGGGAAGGCTAATCCGCGCCTGGGTGTTATGCCGTTGGAAGGTACTCCAGGGCTGATCACATTCTTGGGGCAGCTTACGATGTGCCCCAAGAATAGTCATGGTGTGACAAAAGTAACACGTGACGGACTAAGATGATGCGTTTTGCGGCTATAGCAGAATTCTTTGCTCCGGTGGACTCCAAATACGGAGGCCCTTTTCTCTTCGCAATAGAATTGCTCTTTCTAAGTAAGAGCTACAGGAGAAGAAGATGGTGATAACGAGTATGCGAATGATGCGATTTCTAGCCTGCATTATTCATGAATTTCGGATCTGGATTCTCGGAAACCCGCTTCCTATGCACACTTGAGCCCTGTTTTCGCATTCGGCCGCGACTGACAGACTGTTTGGCGGTCAAAATCCTGGAATCGAAAGAAGTGCATCATTGCTGCTTTTCAGAGACCAACAGCTATTCATGAATAATGCGGGCTAGTGTAGTCCGCCGTTAATCTCATCATTTAATCAAGGCAGACTTGGCTCGCTAAACCTTTTCCAAGATGTCGTTGGCCTTAGCAGTCCAGATGAAAGGTTTAGGGTTCAGGTTATGGCGGTCGATGTAATCGCCTATGGCCATGATGAGTTGTTCAAGATCGAAGAAAACACCTCGGCGGATGCGGTTGACGGTTAGGTCGCGGAAGAAGCGTTCAATCATATTCAGCCAAGAAGCCGAAGTAGGTGCGAAGTGCACCAGAATGCGCTTGTGTTTGGCCAGCCAGCGCTGAACTGCTGGATGCTTGTGTGTAGCGTAGTTATCGCAAATGATGTGGATCTGCTTGCCGACAGGCACCGTCTGGTCGATCAGACGCAGGAACTTCAGCCACTCCTGATGGCGATGCCGCTGCTGACACAGACCATAGACCTCACCGGTGGCGGTATTGAGGGCGGCAAACAGCGTGGTGGTGCCGTTGCGTTTGTAGTCGTGAGTCATGGTCTGGCCGCGGCTCTTCTTCATGGGCAAGCCGGGCTGTGTGCGGTCCAGAGCTTGTATCTGACTCTTCTCATCGACCGACAAAACTAACGCATGTTCGGGTGGACTCAGGTAGAGGCCGACGATATCTTCCAGCTTATCTGCGAAGTTCGGATCATTGCTAATCTTAAAGCTCTTGACGAGATGTGGCTTGAGCCCGTGTGCGCGCCAGATGCGACCTACACTGGACGCAGAAAGGCCCATGGCACGGGACATAGTGTTACGAGACCAGTGTGTAGCAGCCTCTGGTTTGCTTTGCGTCGTTTTGCTGATTACTTCGGCAACCGTCTGAGCGGTGATGGTTGGCTTACGCCCCGGACGTTGCGCATCCCGAAGCAAACCTTCGAGGCCAAGGGCAAGGAAACGTCCGCGCCACAGTGCTGCCATGCGGGGAGCCACCCCTAACTGGGCGGCAATCTGCTTATTCCCTAAACCTTCGCTGGCCAGCAGCACAATGCGGCAACGTTCCGCTACCCGCACCGGTGTAGTCCGCCGTCGTAGCAGCCTCTGCAATTCCGCTCGTACCTCAGAATCTAGCCCAACGGTTGGAGCTACGCGCATACTCAGTCACCTCAACTGTAGATGAGATGTCCTACACCTTATAAACGACTTTATTTATGGCGAACTACACCAGTTTGCCTTAACCAATATATGTGGCCGGTTTGTCAGTTCAGGCACAAACAGCAAATGCATTCCCCAGGAATGGCAATGCTGGAATTGGGACAACGAGCCGCGTATTTCCTCTTTCAGTGGTTACCTCAAGTAATGCACTGATCGACACTAAAAGAGCCGGAACCTCTGCAGATCTTTATGAGAGCAGCAAAAATGGATGGCATAGCTGGCAGGTTGGTGTGGGCGCTTTCGGTGTTGCTGGATTTAATTTTGTCGATCAGTCCCCTGTATATCTCAAGTCACCATTAGCAGCAGCGGTAATGTTGGAATAGGCATCACTAGTCGAAGCGCTACTCTGACGACATGCACCGGAATTGCTGGTTTACCAAGTCCGTCTGTTATTGTCTCAAGGATTATGGTGGGGGTGGTGACAACGTTCCTTCTTCCGAGATATTCGGCATCGATTTGGAGATTGCGAAAACAGGTCTGTACATCACTCAAAAAGAAGTGGCGTTTTGGAGGGGTGCAAATGGTTTTGTCTGGGAAGCCGTCTCCAATGGAAATCCCGTGATGTTGCAGGACTTCAATGGCAACATAGGTATAGGGACGACGGCACCTGGAGAAAGACTGGAAGTTGCAGGGAATATGAAGTTAAACGGAAATGGCTCGCATATCGTCTTCCCAGATGGAAGCCAACAAGATACTGCTTGGAGGGGCTCTTTGTGCGGTGGAGATTATGCAGAATCGGTTGATGTCTCTGATAATCGTACAAAGTACGAACCGGGCGAGGTACTGGTAATTGATTCCAATGTCGAGGAAAAGATTCTGAAATCTTCGGAGCCGTATTCGACCCCTGTTACTGGGGTAATTCCACCAAGCCTGGAGTTGTGGGCAGAAGATAGACGACATCGAGAAGCTCGGATGAGATTCCGATGGCGTTGATCGGTATCGCGCCAACTAAGGTTACAGCCGAAAATGGGTCTATCAAGCCTGTAGATATTTTGGTTACATCCTCCATTCCAGGATATGCCATGAAAGGAACAGATTTCGGTCGCATGTTGGGTGCGGTGATAGGGAAAGCTTTCGGACATCTTAATGCCGGAACGGGTGTGATTGAAGTGGCGGTTACCCTGCAATAATTAGCAAGCTGAAACATGACGAGGTAAATGAAATGGAGAGAGCAAGATGCATAAGTATGCAAGTTCGGTTTGGATGATCGCTGCGTTGATCATATTGGGTTCTGTTGTGGAAGCCCAGACAACAAATACGTCCTCAGCGAGAGGTAATGTCGGAGTTGGCACGACGTTGCCGGCATCTGGGGCGGATGCCATGGGAGATGTGCATGTTAAATCGAACACAACGCCGACTGACAATTCATATACACCGCGTGTCAGTTTCGAAATGGGCGGGAATTACGCGAATTTTGCACCAGAGGCATACATCACTTCTCAATTTGGTGCCCCTTGGTATACAAGTCAGAATTTACAGTTTTTTACCAATGGATCATCTGATATCACCTATGGATTGAGTAATACCCCAACCGTCAAAATGACCATTTTAGGTAATGGAAATGTTGGAATTGGTACATCGGCACCGTCTTCATTGCTTGATGTCTTTGGAGGTGCCTCTTTCGGTATTCCAACTTGGGGCGGAAATAGTCTTGGGAGCGTCGGGAAATTTCAGATACTGAGCGGAGGAGCGTCACCCATCGCGAACCGATTGGTCTTTGGAACAGATAATACCGGTTGGAAAATGGCCATTAGCAAAAACTCGGCAGGCATTATTTCCGATTTAATGACCGTTCAGGACAACGGCAACGTGGGTATAGGTACGAGCAATCCGGGAAGCATGTTGGAAGTCAGCGGCAATATTGCATTAACCAGCGGAAAGGGCGGTTCGGTTATCTTTCAGGATGGGAGTAAGCAGGGTACAGCGTGGACCGGTTCTTTGTGTGGCGGTGACTATGCAGAGTCTGTGGACGTTTCCGATGACAGAGAGAAATATGAACCTGGCGATGTACTGGTAATCGATCCCCAAGTAGATGGCAAGTTCCTAAAATCCTCCGAACCCTATTCCAAGATAGTTGCGGGGGTCTACTCCACGAAGCCCGGAGTGGTTGGTCGAAGGCAGATAAGAATTAAGAGCCCTTATGAAATACCAATGGCCGTCATCGGTATAGTTCCGGTCAAAAGCAGTGCAGAGAACGGCGTAATTCGACCTGGCGATATGCTTGTGACCTCTTCCGCTGTGGGCTATGCGATGAAAGGAACTGACTATAGTCGCATGTTTGGAGCTGTGATCGGCAAAGCTATGGGATCGCTCGATTCAGGCAAAGGTGTCATTGAGGTTCTTGTCACACTGCAATAGGCGAACAACATCGCAGGTGCGCTGAAGGCGTCAAACGAAAGGAACTGCAGAAAGATGAGCAGACGAGCAAGCTTGACCGGATTATTCTTTGTACTAACACTGACAGCCGCCATAGCCCAGACTATACCAGCTGGAAATGTGTCCGCAGGGACTTTCGGCTACAATACTGGGGGCGGAACCTATATATTTCGAAGTAATGTCGGAATCGGCACGGCGAGCCCATTTCCAGCTTCGATGCTCGATGTGGAAGGGGGATACATTGCTGCTGATGTAGGTGCTTCTTCCACTGGCGCAGTTTTGGGCGCAACCTCAACGGGTTCTGAATTGAAGCTCAACGGAAGTGGCTATCATCATTATTCATTTCTGAATAGAAACGGTGATTTGGAGATCGGCACTGCTGATAGTTCTCCAGCACTTGGAGTGCAGGTGTTACCCCAACTTACAATTGAAGGGAGTACGGGTAACGTTGGGATTGGCACGCCATGGCCGGATTCGAAGTTGCAGGTTGTCGATTCCAATAGTGATACGGCAGAATGGAGTCGCGCCGGGACGTTAATACTCAGTAATTCCAATGTAACCGCAAATAACTGGCAAGGCATACAGAGCAACGATGCTAATGGAACAGTTGACGCTGGTATTGCGTTCGTCAATACCGACCATTCCAATCATTATGGTCGTATCGATTTTGGCATTAGGGGACCGTCTGGTTGGTTTAATCAGGCAATGTCGGTATACAACGGTAACGTGGGCATCGGCACGATCTCGCCCGGTGCCATACCTCCTGTGGGTTATGTTGCTGGCACACCTATCTTCGAAGTCTCTGGCGATATTATGCTGACTCGGAACAAGGGCGGTTCAGTTACCTTTCAGGATGGAACCACACAGGCAACCGCGTGGACGGGCTCACTGTGCGGCGGTGATTATGCGGAGTCTGTGGATGTCACTGGAGATCGAACCAGGTACGAACCTGGAGATGTGTTGGTGGTCGATCCCGACGTCTCAGGCAAATTTCTGAAATCACGCGAGCCATATTCAACCACTGTCACTGGGATCTATTCCACTAGGCCTGGCGTAGTTGGAAGAAGACAGACAACACCGAAATCCCCCGATGAAGTACCAATGGCTATGGTCGGCATTGTTCCTACGAAAGTAAGCACGGAGAATGGTCCGATTCGCAGAGGCGATCTGCTGGTGACTTCATCCACGATCGGATATGCGATGAAGGGTACTGATCGTAGCCGCTTGGTTGGGGCGATAATCGGCAAGGCACTCGACAGTCTTGAGTCCGGCCGGGGCATCATTGAGGTCGTCGTAACCCTGCAATAGAACCGCACTCAAATAAATGGGGGGAATGGAAGGATGCAGAATGATGAATAGGCACTGCGGCCTACTCTGGATGTGTTTGATATTTATGGGCACCTCAGCAGGGGCACAGGTGACGACGGATGGTAGCACCACACCGAATACTGTTCCATATTTCAAGACTTCTACCGAATTGAGCAATTCTCCGATTGCTGTGAGTGGGGGGAAGGTTGGGATTGGTACGACAGCATCGCCGAGCCAAGCTTTGCAAGTGAACGGGAATATCCTCAACACATATGGATTATTCTCTGGCAACTACGATGTCAGTTATGACAGCAATGACCTGATTGTGTCTGGGGTTGGCCTCGGCAGATCGGGTATATTATTTACAACCAATGCGTCGTATTCGCCGAATAACCCATACAACGCAATGTACTTGAACTTCTTTGGAAACCTTGGCGTCGGTACAACTAGTCCGAGCCAAAAGTTGACAGTGAACGGGAATCTGGCAACATCACACAGTCTATTATCTGGCTCATACAATGTCAGTTATGATAGCAATGATCTGATTGTTTCTGGCGTGGGTCTCGGCAGATCTGGCATTCTATTTACAACCAACTTTTCATATACGGCAAATAATCCTTACAATGCAATGTATATAAATTTCTTAGGTAATGTAGGCATTGGGACGATGTCACCATCGTACAAGCTGGATGTAGCTGGACAAATTCATACGGCAGGCAGCATCGTTTTTGCAGATAATAGTACACAAAGTACAGCATGGACCGGCTCCTTATGCGGTGGGGATTATGCGGAATCCATCGATGTGTCGGATGATCGCAAGAAGTACGAGCCGGGTGACGTTCTGGTGATTGATCCTGTTGCCGAAGGCAAGTTTCTCAAATCTGCCGAGCCTTATTCAACCGCCGTTGCGGGTGTGTATTCTACGAAGCCGGGTGTTGTAGGTAGGAGACAGACAACGACCAAAGGTCCAGATGAGATACCCATGGCAGTTATTGGCATCGTTCCTGTAAAGGTCAGTGCAGAAAATGGCGCCATTCGTCCCGGAGAAATTCTCGTTACTGCTTCTATGCCTGGATATGCAATGAAGGGCACAGATCGTAGTCGCATGTTCCAAGCTGTCATTGGCAAGGCGATGGGAACACTCATCTCTGGAACAGGGATTGTCGAAGTGTTGGTATCGTTACAGTAGCGTAGTCTCCATTGAATTCTATCCCTGCCCAGCGAATGAGCAAGGAATTGTTGTGAAAGCGATGAGCGATTGTTTGAGAGGAGGCGGTATTTGCCTTGACGGTTGTTAATTGGTGTTGGAATAGCTGTTTGGGCACAGAATTCAAATACTCTTTCTGTGTATAAAACTGCGTCTCCATTCCTGCTGTTGACTTGTCTTGCGTGTGCTTGTGTGTGGGTTAATAGTTGAAGAGGCACATACCGTCTGGGGTTAGTAGTGAGTTAATCCAGCCTCATCTTATTCCACCTGTCCGCCCTCCCGATTCTTGTCAGCAATGTTGACAAGAATTGCCGTCTTGCAACAATTTCAATGCCACTTTTATTGTTGGAGATTGTCTGGACTCTCGAACAGGTCAGACGGGTACGATCCATACTGTCCATGGTGTATTTCGTCCTGAATGAAGTTGCAAAAAGATCGCTCCGGTAGATAAAGCGTTTACCCTATCTATCCTGGAAGTAACAATATATCGATCCCCGACGTTTGGGATTTTTTGCATAGATACTTGTCCCCGAACGGACCCGACCGAACCATGTCCGAAGGATCATGCACCATCAGTGAATAACCCTTCTTGGAGGTGTAGTGCTCTGTAAGGCCTATGTTCCTTATTCTACCTGTTTAAGAAAATAGCATCATGTCACATCAAAAGTTATAAGTAGATGATTATGCGTGTAGTAAACAAAGGCATTGCACATTTGCAAGGTATCAAGGACACCCGGGCCCAAAGGGTAGAGTCTAACAGTGCGGGGGCCTTATAGGGTTACGTCATTATTGTTTGTTGGCGAGTAAACGCAGAATACGTATATCTCCTCAACGTATTACCGAGGTAGGGCGGTGAGGGTACTCTGGACAGTATTGTCTGGGGGCGCGATTATTTAAGGTAATTTAGCAGCATGTCTAGATTACGTTCAACGCAGAGAGGTCTAGAGGGGAAATGGGTAAACATCTCAGAATTGTGTGGGTAAGCCTGTCATTTATAGCGATGACTGCAATTGGACAAGTTTCATCTACAACGGTGACAAATAGTAATGATGGCGCTCCGAATACCGTTCCGGTATATATTGGAAGTTCGAGCCTAACCAACTCCATTATTACCCAATCGAATGGCAATATAGGGATTGGTATTAAAAATCCGACTTTTCCTCTTGCTGTATCGGGAAGTATTGTCGCTGACAGTTCGAGCAGTGGGACCTGGTCCAATGTAATTGGCATTAATCAAAGTACGAATCTTAATTACATGCAGGTTGATAATAACGGCAATACATATTTCTCATCCAACCATGGTGCCAGCTTTGGGTTTATGGGTGGGAACGTTGGAATTGGCACAAATATTCCAGGATATTCTGTGGATATTCAGCGCCCGACCAGTCCGATCGTGTCAATTGGCCAGCTGAGCTATACCTCTTCGCCTAGTTCTGTCACTACCGTAGCTGAAGTGAGATTGAACAATCAGGTTGACAACGGAGATAAATTTGTCGGCCTGAAAGCCGAAGTATACCCGGGGCAATATATGCCATCTTTCGCAATTGCCACTAGTCCAACCTACACGCATAGCCCAGTGAATACATTTGTAGTTCGAGAGGGCGGTAACATTGGCATTGGAACGAATATCCCCGCTTTCCTCGTTGATGTTCAAAGTGCTGATAGCCCAATCATATCAATTGGGCAAAAGAAGTACATTGCATCGCCAAATTCTGCGACGCAGGTAGCAGGGATACGCCTTAACAATCAGGTCGGGAATGGAGACAAATTTGTCGATGTCAGGGCAGTTGTGTTTCCTGGGCAGTATATGCCATCTTTCACAATTGCCACTAGTCCAACCTATACATTTACGCCAACAGACTCTTTTGTCGTAAGAGAAAACGGAAACGTTGGAGTTGGCACTGCCACGCCTGGCGAGAAATTGGAAGTCAGCGGAAATCTAAAGATGGCTGGCAGTTTGAAATTTTCTGATGGAAGCACGCAAGCTACAGCGTGGACAGGTTCCCTCTGTGGAGGAGATTATGCAGAATCGGTGGATGTCTCCGATGATCGTACAAAATACGAACCGGGTGACGTACTGGTGATCGATCCCAGCATCGAAGGCAAGATCCTGAAATCCTCGGAATCGTATTCAACCTCAGTTACAGGGATATATTCCACCAAACCTGGGGTTGTGGGCAGAAGACAGACAACACCGAAAAGCGCGAATGAGATTCCAATGGCGATGATCGGTATCGTGCCGACTAAGGTTATTGTCGAAAATGGGCCTATCAAGCCAGGAGATCTTCTGGTTACGTCCACCACCCCTGGATATGCTATGAAGGGAACGGATCGCGGCCGCATGCTGGGTGCAGTGATAGGGAAAGCCTTTGGGCATCTTAATTCCGGAACAGGAGTCATTGAGGTGGCGGTTACGCTGCAATAATAATGCTTCAAGCTTGAACAGGGAAATAGAACAGAAACATCAAGATGTATAAGAATGTAAAGCTGGTTTGGGTGGTTGCGATGCTAATGATATTCAGCTCTGGATTGAAAGAACAGACAACAGATACGTTCTGCTCAAATGGTAATGTGGAGAATCGGCATAACAAACCCTGGATAGAATCTTGGTGCCGGATGCAGGGCATCGTGATTGGGAAAGTCTTGAGAAATGCTTAATCCGGAATCAGTGTGGTTTAAGTAGTGATTACTCTTAAGTAAGATCAAGCCATGAGAAAAAGTGAAAAAGATGAATCTAATTCGACGAGCGTTATTTATATTCTGCTTAATAGGTTTTAGTGTAGATGCGGTTGCACAATCGGCGATTACTGCAAGCCAACTGCAAGTTGATAAGGTAGTAACCATTGGCCCTGCCGGTACACACGGTGTTGGGGTCTTGGATGGAAATAACGCCTTTGCGGGGCAGTTTTATGGAATTACGGGTGGAGGTTTTCAATTCACGAGCAGTATGGGGGCGAATACCATTACTCTGCTCAATAACGGTAACCTCGGAATTGGCACATCCAGTCCTAATGCAAAGCTAGATGTAGGTGATGCTGGAGGTGGCGGATCACTAGAGACAGTATTTGCACGACTTGGGGAGGGAAACGCAAGTGGTGATGGTACGTTTCTAGGCGTACGGGGGTGGTGCACTCAGTCGAGTGAATGTAACACATCCTTCCCGAATATTCTGTCGTTCTCTCTAGAACATCATTTTTATGGGCACACCAACAGCAGCATCAACTTCTATCGTGGTGGAGATATGAATGGGGGCTTTATTACATTCGCAACCAGTAATAACAGTGAACGAGTAAGAATAGACGGTGCAGGTAATGTTGGCATCGGCACAACGACCCCTGGTTCCAATTACAGGCTAGATGTTGCAGGGACGATACACACGTCAGGATCGGTGGTGTTCGGGGACGGAAGTACCCAAAGCACGGCATGGACGGGCTCTTTGTGCGGAGGTGATTATGCGGAGTCTGTGGATGTAACGGGAGATCGAACGAAGTACGAACCTGGAGATGTATTGGTCCTGGATCCGGGTAGTGCTGGAAGAGTTCTCAAATCGGTCGATCCCTATTCTACGTTTGTATCGGGCATATATTCGACGAAACCAGGTGTAGTGGGGAGAAGACAACTCACGGAGAAGACAGCGTCAGAAGTTCCCATGGCTATGGTAGGAATCGTGCCGACAAAGGTCAATACGGAAAACGGCTCGATTCGGATTGGAGATCTTCTTGTTACTTCTTCCACATCAGGTTACGCCATGAAGGGAACTGATCACAGTCGCATGCTCGGAGCGGTAATTGGCAAAGCAATGGGAAATCTTGATTCAGGGAAAGGTGTAATCGAAGTGCTGGTTTCTTTGCAATAGCAGCTTCGTAAAGACATATTGGCCGTAGAAACCTCAAAAGCAAGTTGATACAAAAAGGTAAGAGTAATGAGAAAGACGATATTGGGGATTCTCCTCTGTTCGAGCGTTGCATTAAATGTAACTGCGCAGAATACAGTTACCACTTCAGGGGGCACGACATCTACAATTCCAGTATTCACTGGAAATTCGACAATCGGTAATTCACCCATTGCGACTACTAGCTCAGGCAATGTCGGGATTGGCACGACAACACCTGGAGCCAAGCTCCAGATTGTGGATACACCGGGATGGGCCCCCTATACTACCTATCAGGTAGCATTGCAAACCAATGGTTACAAAAACGCAGACCAGCCATCCATTCCGCAGGATACTGCGGCATTCGCCTTTTATCCAGCCAACTATGTGTTGGGAGGTGCTGGGGATTGGGGCAGGACTCTAGATATAAGAGTGAGGGGTGCCACAGATGGAAAGGGAGCGGGAATGGGGGTAATAAGGTTCTTTGCGAATCCTACTGTTCTTGGAGCCGCCGAAACAGAAATAATGAGAATTCAGGGAAACGGTAACGTTGGAATTGGTACGAATACTCCTGCGGCTATATTGCACGCGGTCAGTTCTGTAGGTAACTTGGCTCCATCGCTCACTTATGGATCACCGGCAGGATTCATTTTCAATACTGCAAGTCAGGAGCTTGCAGGTGGGACGGATATTGCTTCTCCTTGGGCGTATTGGCTGCAAGTCAGATCATGGGGTAGCGTAGGTAATCCTTTAAGTCTTAATCCCGCAGGCGGCAATGTCGGCATCGGTACAACAGCCCCTGGGGCAAAACTCGAAGTCGCTGGTAGTGTGAAGGTCAGCGGTAGTGGAAGCTCCATCATCTTTCCCGATGGCAGCGTCCAAAGCGTAGCATGGACCGGCTCTCTCTGCGGTGGCGATTACGCTGAATCAGTAGATGTAGCAGGTGACCGGATAAACTACGAACCCGGCGATGTTCTGGTAATCGGGACAGATAATTCATCTGACGTGACAAAATCTACCGAACCCTATTCTACCTTCGTTGGCGGAATATATTCCACAAAACCAGGTGTCATTGGCCGAAGACAAATCTCTGAACAATCCAGGAGCAAGACGGAAGTTCCCATGGCGATGGTCGGTATTGTTCCTACAAAAGTCAGTGCGGAAAATGGCCAAGTTAGGAGAGGCGACTTACTTGTTACCTCATCTACTCCAGGTTACGCAATGAAGGGAACAGATCGCAACCGAATGCTCGGAGCCATCATTGGGAAGGCGATGGGGAATCTGGATTCGGGGAAAGGGATCATTGAGGTGCTTGTCTCGCTGCAATAGCCGTAGTCGGGGCATTTCTCGCGAGAGATGTCTCTAAAAATAAGAGAGGAAGAAAAAGATGAACAATAGAATAACGAGAATAATAATTTGCTTTGCGCTTACCTATGGCGCTGCTGCCCAAAATACGGTCACCACATCAGGCAGTAATGCCGTCAATTCGGTAGCTAAGTTTTCTGGCAATTCGAATATTGTCGGATCTTCTTCCTTGTATGAATCAAATGGTAATGTCGGAATTGGTACGGCCATTCCTCAGGTTGGCTTGCACATTTATGGACCAGGTTCATCTAACAGATCGCAAATTCGCCTCCAAGATACAGATTCCGGGGGCCTAACGGGATATATTCAGACCTATGATGGTTATCTGTCATTGGGGGAGTCTGGTGGCAGTGCTACTGATCTAGTGTTGAAGGGAGGCAGAGTAGGGATTGTAACAACATCTCCGCAAAATATATTAGACATAGGGGCTATATCGCACGCTGTTAGTCAAACTGGTGGTATTACAATCAGGGACATTTCAAACTACTGGCCTGTAAATTTGAACCTGATCTCAAATATAAATGGTGTTCCTCGTTTTTCTATAGGTGGAATGGGAAGCGGTATGCCAGAGATATTGACTTTGTCTCAGACTGGTAATGTCGGCATCGGCACGACGGCTCCGGCAGCCAAGCTAGATGTTAATGGCAGCATTAATTTGAGTGGCAGTGGAGCCTCGATTACCTTTGCAAATGGTAGCGGTACTCAGACCGTAGCATGGACAGGTTCACTCTGCGGTGGAGATTATGCGGAATCGATAGATTTATCCGATGACCGCACAAAGTATGAGCCTGGAGATGTGCTCATAATCGATCCTAGAGCAAAAGGCAAATTCATAAAAGCAAGTACGCCATATTCGATGGCTGTGGCAGGTGTATATTCCACGAAGCCCGGAGTCGTCGGAAGAAGACAAACTACAGAGAAGAATCCAGATGAAGTTCCAATGGCTGTCGTGGGGATTGTTCCAACGAAGGTGAGTGCTGAGAATGGTGCGATAACACCAGGAGATGTACTGGTTACTTCTGCAACGCCGGGATATGCCATGAAAGGCACAGATCGCAGCCTGTTGACTGGAGCTATTATTGGCAAAGCAATGGATTCCTTGGCTACAGGAACGGGCGTCATAGAAGTATTGATTTCTTTACAGTAGTCCAGTATCGGCTGATATCGCAATGCAAGCGAGGATGGAATGGGGACGAACATATTACGCGGTGGATTTCTTACTGTTTGTTTGATGGCCTTGACTAACGGAGCTACAGCACAGACAACAAATCCTGTCACGACCAATAGAGGAAGTGCGAATATTATCCCAGTAGTCACTTCGAGTTCGAATATAGAAAATTCCGTAATTACCCAATATAACGGAGATATTGGAATTGGTACGACGAAGCCTGTTGCTCGGCTACAAGTAGGTACAACAGGGATCTACTCTGGCAATCCCATACAGAACATCGCCTCGTATTTCGTTGACCCTTACAAGGACACGAACAATACGAAGCAGCTGAATGTCATTGGTTTTTGCTGCAACTTCAGTCGATACATCCGATATTTATTCTCAGACTAACGGGGAAAGTTATAAGAATTGGTTTATAGGTACGCGGAGCCAGAATCAGTATTACACCGCCCCAAATTAGAGGAGCAGAACGGTTGACTGTGGATACGAGCAGTAACATGGGCATTGGTACAACATCGCCTGGATATAAGCTCGACGTGGTTGGTCAAATTCATACTTCAGGCTCGATTGTCTTTTCGGACAACAGCACCCAGAGTACCGCGTGGACAGGTTCACTCTGTGGAGGAGATTATGCACAGTCGGTGGATGTCTCCGATGATCGTACAAAATGCGAGCCAGGTGATGTGCTAGGTCTGTGACCGCGAAGAGAGGTATAGAGAAAGGTACTTGGAAAATAATGGAGCGAGATTCAAATTGGAGGTATGAGGAAGACAGAGAAGACGCAAGTTGAGTTGGAGAAAAAGGATCGGCAAAAGATAAGGGAGCTTCTCAGCAAGGGCCGAGAGTCGGCGCGAGTGTTGCGCCGGGGGCTAATTTTGCAGCAATTGGACCAGGGACAGAGAGTGATGCAGGTAGCTGGTAATTTGAGCGTGGCAGCAAAGACAGTAAGAGCCATTGCTATGCGGTACAAGAGGGAAGGATTGGAGTCAGCCTTGCATGAAAAGCCGCGACCAGGCAAGCAGCCCTTGCTGACTACAGCGCAAAGCCAGCGGATTATCGCAATGGTATGTGGTGCGGCACCAGAAGGCCAGGCGCGGTGGAGTGTACGCTTGATCGCTGCAGAAGCAATCAAGCGAAAGCTGGTAACAACAGTAGGTCGAGAAACAATTCGCATACTGCTACAAAGCCACGAACTGAAGCCGTGGCGAGAAAAAAAGCTGGTGTATCACAGAGCTGAATAAGGAGTATGTCTGCCGAATGGAAGAGGTGCTGGAGGTGTATGAGAAGCCACTTTCGGCGACCGAACCGGTAGTCTGCGTGGATGAAAAGCCGGTGGTCTTGCACGCCGAGGTTCGCCCGCCGCATCCCATGCAACCCGGACGAGTCACCCGGCGAGATTGCGAATATGAGCGCCGTGGCACCGTCAACGCATTTTGCGGGGTGGAACCCAAAGCAGGACGACACTTTACCAAAATCACGCCAAACCGTTGTTCGCAGGAGTTTGCCGATTACCTGGTAGAGATCATAGCCAGCTATCCAGAGGCTGACACGATCCATTTGGTAATGGACAATCTAAGTACGCATCATCGCAAAGCCCTGGTGGATCGTTACGGAGAGAAGATCGGAAGTCTGCTGTGGGATTGTTTCACCGTGCATTACACCCCGAAACATGGCAGTTGGCTGAATCAGGCAGAGATTGAGATCAGCCTGTTCAGTCGCCAATGTCTGGGGATCCGCAGAATCCCCTCCTTGGAAGACCTACAGCGAGAAACTGCCGCATGGAACCGCAAGATGAATCGTGAACGCACCACTATCGGCTGGAAATTTACTCGCACTAAGGCACGCCGAAAATTCGGCTATTCAAAGAACAACATCTCACGGTCAGAGACCTAGTCATTGATCCCAATGTAGAGGATAAGATTCTGAAATCTTCCAAATCATATTCAACCTCGGTTACGGGGGGTATATTCCACCAAACCTGGGGTCGTGGACAGAAGACAGACGATACCGAAAAGCTCGGATGAGATTCCAATGGCGATGATAGGTATCGTACCGACTAAGGTGACCGCAGAAAATGGACCTATCAAACCCGGTGATCTTCTGGTCACATCCTCCACCCCGGGATATGCCATGAGAGGAACAGATCGGGGCCGAATGCCGGGTGCGGTAACAGGGAAGGCCTTTGGGCGTCTTAATTCTGGAACAGGTGTGATTGAGGTGGCGATTACGCTGCAATGATTAAATACTTCAAGCTTGAACAAGGAAATGGAGCAGAGGCATCAAGATGCATAAGAATGTAAGTCTGGTTTGGGTGCTTGCGGCGCTAATGATATTCATTCCTGTATTGAAAGCACAGACAACAAATACGTTCCCCTTAAGTGGTAACGTCGGGATTGGCACGACGTCACCAAGCGCCACGCTGCAAGTATATAGCAATGAAGGTGGCGCTTCGACACTTCAAGGGGTTGTGTTTACTGCTGTCGATACAGGTATAAGCAATAGCGTCACATTTCATTCAAAAGGAAGCGTGGGCGTTGAAAGTGATCGCGCGTTGATCAATGCTGTGGGGAATGGTGCGTCTGCGTTGTATGTGAGAGGAGACGGCAATGTCGGCATCGGAACAACGGTGCCTGGGGCATCATTACAAGTCGGAATTACACCGTATGCAACATCAAGCTATGTTTCGCTACCTGCGATTATTGCAGGGACGCCCGGCCCCCAGCGGCCTCGGGGACTTTGCAAAGCAATGGAAGTCTTAGGTTATCAACCAATACAGGAAATTCGCAAGTGCTCGACCTTGGTTTATATAACTCTGGCTCATACGGGGCGTGGATTCAGGCCTCTAATGCTGGAGCTCTAGCGGGTGGATCTGTGCTTATTTTTAACCCCAATGGCGGTAGTGTAGGCATCGGGACGACATCACTCGGTTCCAATTACAAGCTAGATGTCGCAGGGACGATACATACGTCAGGATCGGTGGTGTTCGGGGACGGAAGTACCCAGAGCACGGCATGGACGGGGTCCTTATGCGGAGGTGATTATGCGGAGTCTGTGGATGTGACGGGAGATCGGGCTAAGTATGAGCCTGGAGATGTCTTAGTATTGGATCCAGCCAATCCTGGAAAAGTCCTCAAATCGATTGAGCCCTATTCTACGTTTGTGTCAGGCATATATTCGACGAAACCAGGTGTAGTGGGCAGGAGGCAACTCACGGAGAAGACAGCGTCAGAAGTTCCCATGGCTATGGTAGGAATAGTGCCTACAAAAGTCAGTACGGAAAACGGCTCGATTCGGATTGGAGATCTTCTTGTTACTTCTTCCACATCAGGTTACGCCATGAAGGGAACTGATCACAGTCGCATGCTCGGAACGGTAATTGGCAAGGCAATGGGAAATCTTGATTCAGGGAACGGTGTAATCGAAGTGCTGGTTTCTTTGCAATAGTAGCTTCGTAAAGACGCATTGGCTGTAGAAATCTCAAAAGGAAGTTGATACGAAAAAGGTACGAGTGATGAGAAAGATGATATTGGGGATTCTCCTCTGTTCGAGCCTTGCATTAAATGCAACTGCGCAGAATACAGTTACCACTTCAGGGGGCACGACATCTACAATTCCAATATTCACTGGAAATTCGACAATCGGCAATTCACCCATCACTACCACTAGTTCCGGTAATGTCGGAATCGGAACGATAAACCCCGCCTACAAACTTGATATTGAGGGAGGTGCTTTCAATGTGAATAATGGAGGTGCCCACTTTACCTATAACGGCGGGGCCGACATAACATTTGCGTATCCTGGACGTGGTGTCGGAGGCCGTGCATTTGTAGCTGATGAAAACAATTCACTGACAATCAACTACGGAGGAGATTTTACTGGAGGCACGAACATAGGAACAGGGGTGCGCTTTGCCAACTCGGGTACCTCCTACATTAACTCCGGGAATCTAGGCATTGGAAAGAGCAGTCCGGTTTATCCACTAGATGTTGCTGGCGATATTAATACATCCGGCATCCTTCGCACTAACGGCGCGGGCTTTCAAACATTCTTTCAACAATCACCAGCGGGCGGACTGAATGGTTTGAACGTCGTTGGGGCACTTGCCAATTTTGATGGGTACGGCGGTCCAGTCCCTAATTTCCCGACTGCTTCATGGAATGTATCTGTTATTTCTGTTGGGAATTCTGTTCGCGGACTTCAAATCGGCCAAGGGTATTCCGATGGATCCCCTTGGTATCGTGTAGGAAATGAGAATTGGAGTCCTTGGTACAACTTTATTACCACGCAAAACTACACCAACGTTACAGGTATATCTTACGGCAACGGTAACGTTGGCATCGGTACGACAATCCCTAGTTCGAACTACAAACTCGACGTTGCCGGGAATGTCCATACCTCGGGTTCTGTAGTATTCGGTGATGGAAGCACACAGGCAACGGCATGGACAGGTTCTCTTTGCGGTGGGGATTACGCGGAATCAATAGATGTTTCAGATGACCGAAAGAGTTATGAACCGGGCGATGTGCTGGTAATTGATCCCAAAACAAAAGGAAAGTTCCTCAAGGCGAACGCCGCTTATTTGACAACGGTCGCGGGTGTTTTTTCCACCAAGCCCGGAGTAGTTGGACGAAGACAGACTTCTGAAAAAAGTGCTAATGAGATTCCCATGGCTGTTGTGGGTATCGTACCAATTAAGGTGAGTGCTGAAAACGGAGCAATCGAGCCTGGAGACATTTTAGTTACGTCCTCGATTCCTGGATATGCGATGAAGGGTACAGATCATAGTCGGATGTTTGGAGCAGTCATTGGTAAAGCGATGGATTCTCTTGTTTCCGGTACAGGGATAATCGAGGTACTGGTCACGCTGCAGTAGTTGGTATTACTAGGAACACAGCAAAGAAGATGAAAGAGAAAGGCTTGCAAGCATGGGGAAACATATAAAGTTTATATTGGCGATCTCGGTTCTGACCATGATTGCCGGTACGGCAGAAGCACAGACAACGAATATCTTTCCCGGGAATGGCAATGTAGGGATCGGTACAACATCTCCGAATGCGAATTTGACAGTCGGTGGCCTAGGTTCAAGCTACCGCATTCAACTGGATGGTAGCGTAGGTAATATTTTGGGATTTGGCAATGGAGAATATTCTGGGACGACCCCTGTATATGACACTCACATTGTCAATACCTTTGATTATCGATCGCCATCGGGCAATCAAATGAGATTCAATCTATCTTCTGGAGTGAATACGGTTGCAAATAATGTGCTGGTTCTCCAAGGAAATGGCAACGTTGGTATCGGCACAGCATCTCCGAACGCTAATCTAACGGTTGGTACTCTAAATGGGGCCAAAAATGGAAGTTATCGTATTCAGCTGGATGGCAATGCAAGTAACATTCTAGGATTTGGCAATGGAGAATATTCTGGAACCACCCCTCTGTATAACACGACCATTATCAACACATTGTCTACATCATCTTCCGGAAACAGCATGGCATTCAACATAGCCTCAGGAACTGGAACCGTCTCCAATAATGTTCTCGTTCTGAACGGTAGTGGGAATGTGGGCATTGGCACGTCGACTCTCGGTCCTAATTACAAGCTAGATGTCGCTGGGACGATACACACATCAGGATCCGTAGTGTTTGCGGACGGAAGTACCCAGAGTACGGCTTGGACGGGCTCCTTATGCGGAGGTGATTATGCAGAGTCTGTGGATGTGACGGGAGATCGAACGAAGTACGAACCTGGAGATGTATTGGTGATAGATCCTGAGATTTCAGGCAAGTTTCTGAGGTCGGGCGAGCCATATTCAACCGCAGTTACTGGGATCTATTCCACTAATCCAGGTGTAGTTGGAAGACGGCAGACGACACCGAAGATCCCCGATGAAGTACCAATGGCTATGATCGGCATTGTTCCTACGAAAGTAAGCGCTGAGAACGGTCCGATTCGGCGGGGAGATCTGTTGGTGACCTCATCGACGATGGGATATGCGATGAAAGGTACTGATCGTAGCCGCTTGACTGGAGCGGTAATAGGCAAGGCACTCGATAATCTTGAATTGGGCAAAGGCATTATCGAGGTGGTTGTAACCTTGCAGTAGCCCCGCAGACAATAACGGGGAATGGAAGGATGTGGAAAGATGAATCGGCACGGCAGTCTACTCTGGATGAGTTTAATATTTATGTGCGTCTCAGCGGCGGCGCAGGTGACGACGGATAGCAGCATCACTGCGAACACGGTTCCGTATTTCAAGACTTCTACCGAATTGAGCAATTCTCCTATTGCTATCAGTGGTAATAACGTTGGGGTTGGCACGACGAATCCCCAGGCAAGGCTTGATATCGTTGGGGGTGATCTACATATTAATTCGGGTGATCTCGACCCGGGGAATAATCACATTTTCTGGACTAGCCACGGCTTGGTTATGGGAACAGAGCCCGGCGATTATGCCTATAACCTGCTTACTCTGCAACCGGGTGGCTCAACCCAAGGTGCGCTTGCTTCCTCGTTGGCCTTGAATGCTGCAAGTGCTTCGACAACACCCATCTATACAACAGGAGTGTTCCTAACCGCTGCAGGTACTAGTTATCTCAATAGTGGCAACGTGGGCATCGGCACTATAGCTCCAATAAATCGGCTGAATGTTGCCGGTGATTACAATTGGACGCCTTGTCCGTCTTGTAACGACTCGGGTGCACAGCTGGTGCTGTCAGGAAGTTCCAATCCGAATCAGAGACTAATGATCGGATATAACACCACAAGTAACTTTGGTTTTATTCGTTCTGTAATTTCGGGAACAGGTGTAACTTCTCTGGCCTTGAATCCTGACGGAGGCAACGTGGGCATCGGCACAACGAGCCCGGGATATCCTTTGACTGTGAATGGGCAGATTAGCTCCAACGGCTATTGCCTCGGGGGAAGTTGCATCTCCTCGTGGCCCACGACAGTATCGAATACTTGGACCGGAACTCAGACATTTACAGGTGGCATTACAGTTGGTGGTTCGATCAATAACAATGCAATGAATTACGGAGACCTTGGCAACGGTCTCAGTGCTGGTTCCTTAAACTGGCTTCATACTGGTGAAGATTGGGGTTGGAATTCCATTTCATCTGCAGGCAATAATGGGTTGCTAGTCGCTACAAATCAGACGAACGGTATAGCTTTTCAAGTTTCCTCGGGCACCTTCAATCCCTCAACTATCTCCTGGGCTAACCATCTCCTCACGGTTCTCGGAACCGGTAACGTGGGCATCGGCACGACGAATCCTCAGGCCAAATTGGATGTGAACGGCAATATCAATTTGAGTGGCAATGGTGCATCGATTACCTTTCCAAACGGTGGGGGCACCCAGACCGTAGCATGGACAGGTTCTCTTTGTGGGGGAGATTATGCAGAGTCGGTGGATGTCTCCGATGATCGTACAAAATACGAACCGGGCGACGTACTAGTGATTGATCCGAACGTCGAGGGCAAGATTCTGAAATCCTCGGAATCTTATTCGACCTCGGTTACCGGGATATATTCCACCAAACCTGGGGTTGTAGGCAGGAGACAAACAACGCCGAAAAGCTCAGATGAGATTCCTATGGCAATGATCGGTATTGTGCCGACTAAAGTGACCGCCGAAAACGGATCTATCAGACCAGGAGATCTTCTGGTTACGTCCTCTATCCCGGGATATGCCATGAGAGGGACGGATCGCGGTCGCATGCTAGGTGCAGTAATAGGGAAAGCCTTTGGGCATCTTAATTCTGGAACAGGTGTCATTGAGGTGGCGGTTACGTTGCAATGATTAAAAACTTCAAACTTGAACAGGGAGATGGAGCAGAGGCATCAAGATGCATAAGAGTGTAAGGCCGGCTTTTGTGTTTGCAGCGCTAATGATATTCAGCTCTGTATTGAAAGCGCAGACGACAAATGCGTTTCCGTTAAGTGGTAATGTCGGGATTGGAACGACATCATCACTATCATACCCGCTCCAAGTTGTTAGAAATACGAATGGTGTAGTAGCTTCATTTGGAAACAGCAGCAGTGCCGGTTACTTTTGGAGCGGTTCAAACGGAGATTTCTATTTCTCAGGAGACGCAGGCGCCAATACTGGATATTTTGTGAACAGTGTATCTGGCACACTAGGGCTGTTTACAGGCGGGATTAAGCGCCTGTCTGTTGGCCCTACAGGAAATGTCGGGATCAATACGAATGTGGCGCAATCCGCAAGTACTGGTTTTGGCGTCAGCGGTTCCGATAATCACTTTATAAATATTTATCCGAGCTTAGGACATACAAGCTTCAATAACATCGTGCAAGCTGGCGACAAGGCCATCATTTATGGAAATGGGAGCGTCGGTGATGCAGGAGGTTTTGTCATCGCTCCATGGACCGCGACTGCATCAGGACTACGAATGGATGCTAGTGGCAACGTCGGCATCGGCACGACGGCTCCCGGAGCCAAGCTAGAGGTTGCTGGCAGCGTGAAGGTGAGTGGTAGTGGTAGCTCTATTACCTTCTCCGATGGAAGCACCCAAAGTACAGCGTGGACAGGTTCTCTCTGCGGTGGTGATTATGCGGAATCGGTTGATGTTTCTGACGATCATAAAAGCTATGCGCCAGGCGATGTGCTGGTCATCGATCCGAACCATCCTGGGAAATTTCTGAAATCTAGCGAACCTTATTCGACGGCTGTTCTCGGAATTTATTCCACCAAACCCGGAGTTCTTGGCAGGAGGCAAACAAGCGAAAAGAGTCCCGATGAGGTTCCCATGGCGATGGTGGGTATCGTGCCAACCAAAGTGAGTGCAGAAAATGGCCCCATTAAACCTGGGGATTTACTGGTTACGTCCTCCCTTGCGGGATATGCCATGAAGGGAACAGATCATAGCCGAATGTTTGGAGCCGTATTGGGCAAAGCACTAGGGTCATTAGATTCTGGTAAAGGCATTATTGAAATTGGAATCATACTGCAGTAACTGTTGCTATTAGCCGGAATCAAAATTCAATGGAAGAAACGAATGGGATGAAGGGCATATGAATAAGGGGCAAACTGTACATCTGGCTTGGTTAGGCTTGTTGCTGATAATCTGCAATGGAATATCGATATCGCAAACAACAAACATATTTCCACCAAACGGTAGCGTCGGGATCGGCACGACAAATCCTGTCGGAAAGCTTGAAGTTGATCATTATTTCAATGAATCCGGCCCCGCAGTGTACTTCTATCAGCCACAAGCCTCTTGGGGATCTATAGATTTGTTTAACTCTTTTCGCTACATCCAAACTAATTCCGCTGCCACTGATGGGAAGTTTAAAACCTTTAATGTTGGGGGTGGAGGCATGGCCATCGGATACGGAATAACACCTGTTTATGGCAGCAGCGATGCTCTATATGTGAATGGCAAGGTCGGTATTGGGACTGTAACCCCGACTGAGATGCTGACAGTTAACGGTAACATCCAATCCATTCTTGACAACGGTACAATTACTGGACGCAATGTTGCAGGTCTTGTTTCACTTGGTTATTCCGGTCCAACAGGAGCGCAGAACTGGGCGTTACGTGGGGTATACCAATACGCAAACGGGGTGAATTCAAATGCAGTAGGTGGCGATCTTGATGTCATCAAGTCGCTGAATGCTAACACGATCCTTGCCACCAAAACCGACGGAACACCCCTCGGCAATGTAGGCATTGGCACGACGAGCCCGGCCCAGAAGCTCGAGGTGGCGGGAAGTATCCAGGTGGATGGCAGTATCGTCTTTCCGAACGGCGGAGGAACGCAGAGCGTCGCGTGGACCGGCTCGTTATGCGGAGGAGATTATGCTGAATCTGTAGATGTAGCAGGTGATCGGAAATCCTATGAGCCTGGGGATGTCCTGGTGATCGGTGCGGATGATTCGTCGGATGTGGTCAAGGCCGTCGAGCCTTACTCGACTATGGTAGCCGGGATTTACTCCACGAAGCCTGGAGTAATAGGCAGAAGACAAGCTGCAGATCAGGCAAAGAGTAAAACAGAAATTCCCATGGCGATGGTTGGAATTGTGCCAACCAAGGTCAGTGCAGAAAATGGCCCGATTCGGCGAGGAGATCTGCTTGTTACTTCCTCAACACTGGGACATGCAATGAAAGGAATAGACCGCAGTCGCATGCTGGGAGCAGTGATCGGCAAGGCCATGGGTAGCCTGGAATCGGGAACCGGGGTGATAGAGGTGTTAGTTACTTTACAATAATGATTCTCTTACTGCACTGAGCAGATAAAGCAAGAATTGGATGAAAAAGATTGGCAGACGAGAAGGCCTCGTGGGTTTTTGCAGGTAGTCTTTGCTTCAGATGCTATGGCGTAAACGACAACGCTAGTTAGAATAACTACCGCCGGTGGGGCGGTTTTTGCTGAAGGGAGCCGATAGGCACAATGGTCTGATTGCCGCGATGGCTGACAGTTTCCAGGACAAGCGGCGATCGGGCAACGTGGATTAATTGTTGGAAGGATTGCCCGCTCAGAAGGTATTCTCTCTGGCTTCTGGATACCCAAATGCCAACGATGTTGGACGCCTGGTAGGGGTTCGATTCACAAGATGCTATTAGAGCGTAATCCTATTACTGGGATGGATTTAGTATCGCAGTCAACGATGTCGGGTTTCGAGAACCCCGCGGGAGTCAAGAAACTTTACCTTCAGGGAGAAGCGTTGCTGTCCAAGTGATCCAGCGTCATGCCAAGCGTTTTAGCGGCCGTGCTCGCCGTATTGCTGCCTGCATCTGCCTATGCTTTGATCCAAGAACTGCGCCTCCAAGCGGCTAGCGGCGATAGAGTCTGCGTCCGGCTCTTGCCCTCACATCTTGCCAGGATAGCTCCGTCTTTAACGATCAAAAATCCGATCCCTACCTTTCAGCTAATAGCCTAAAGGAGAGTTCTGCCTCAAAACTGCTCCGCCCTCTCCCCTCATGGACTCAAAGAATATAGAAGGCTATATAGGTACTACATTTTTAACAAAACTCTCTCTTCTACCTGCTTTTTAGCAACCTTCCCCGCAAACCATATTCCCATGCTCTCGTGAATAATGCAGGTTAGTACTGTTATATGTCGATTGTGTTCCCATTCCAGACATTCTTGTTACATGACGGGACCTATAGAGATAGAATCTATATCCACTATCAATATGAAGCATTGAATTGGCAGGAGAGAAAGCTACGGGAGTTATGAAAAAGTTAATCTTGACGAGCATCCTTTACTCAACATGCATGCTGACCGGGTTTGCGCAGACGACAGTTACCACATCTGGAGGAACGTCAAACAGAATCCCGGTTTTTACAAACGGTTCTGCAATCGGGAACTCATTAATTAATCAATTGAATGATAGCAGCCTGCAGCTTGGGATATCGACACCCGGTAATATAGCAGTGCCAATGCAGGGCGAGACTTCTCACACGCAGCTCGTATTTCCAAGTTGGAGAGATATTGTTCCGGATACAATCGGCGCCAAAATCGCTGCTGTCAACAGGAATATTTACGCTGATAGCAATGCGCTTGTCCAGAATACCGATCTCACCTTTTTCACGTTAGGTACTACTCCGGATTCTAGAGATAATACAGTTGAGGTGCTGAGATTAAGTAATACTGGAGGGATCCAGGCAAATGTGAGAATCGGAGGTATCACTAGTGGCAATATTGGCGTTCCAATGCAGGCTGAAACATCACGCCATCAGATCTTGTTCTCCAGTTGGAGAGATATTGTTCCGGATACAATTGGAGCAAAAATTGCAGCGATCAACAAAAATATATATGCCACAAATAATGCGCTGGTCCAGAATACCGAACTGGCATTTTTTACACTGGGCACGACTCCAGGTTCAAATGACAATACGGCTGAAGTGCTGCGGTTAAGCAATACTGGAGGCACTCAGACCAATGTGAGAATCGGCGGAACGATCAGCGGGAATATAGGGGTACCGATGCAAGCCGAGACATCTCGTCACCAAATTCTGTTTTCCAGCTGGAGAGACGTCGATCAGGACACCATTGGGGCGAAGATCGTTGCTATTAATAAGAATGTTTATGCCGAGAATAATGCTCGTGTCCAAAATACCGATCTCGCTTTCTATACCTTGGGTACAACTCCAGGAAACTTCGATAACACCTCTGAGGTGATGCGAATCACGAATACCGGAAACATTCAGTTAGCCAGCGGTCGCGGTGGCTCAATTATTTTCTCCGATGGGACAAGTCAAAGTACCGCGTGGACAGGATCTCTCTGTGGGGGAGATTATGCTGAGTCCATCGACGTTTCTGATGACCGGAAGGCGTATGAACCGGGCGATGTATTAATCATTGATCCCAAGGTCAAAGGAAAGTTCATCAAGGCAAATACACCGTATTCCACGGCGGTGGCCGGGGTCTATTCAACAAAACCTGGAGTTGTCGGGCGCAGACAATCCAGCGCCAAGAGCCTAGATGAGATTCCCCTGGCGGTTATTGGAATTGTTCCAACAAAGGTCAGTGCAGAGAATGGCCCGATTGAACCGGGAGATATCCTTGTAACCTCTTCGATTCCGGGATATGCGATGAAGGGTACGGACCGTAGTCTATGGACAGGAGCTATTGTTGGCAAGGCTATGGACACATTGTCTTCTGGTTCGGGGATTATTGAAGTGTTGGTCTCCTTGCAATAACTGCATGAGCTGAATATGCCTCTGTCGGCGGCTTCTTATATTAGGGGCTCACAATAATTGCTGAGGCTTCTTGTGAGAAGAGTACTTGAGCCTACGGGAAGTCTTTACGAAGGAGAGAAGCCCTTTGTGAAGCCGATTTTCTCTATACCATAGCTGCGTTTCTTGGTGTCCAGTCTTCGAACATTGGGCTCTATTAGTTTGTAGGTGCCCATCCTTGTCAAAGTCGAAAATTGTCAGAATACTTGCCGAACTAAAAGTTTATGCAAATTTTCCTTTGTTCTGAGTTGAGTTTATAGAAGGATGTGATTATGAAACGGATTAAGAGAAGGGCTTTGGCGGGCTTTCTCATGGTGCTATTGTCCTTCACTGTCGTAGGGGCTATTTCAGAAAAGATTCGCAGCGAGAAGGCAACGGTGCGATTTTGGGCTCGAGGAACCGCTATTCACGGTGGATGGGCAGGGAACCAGGACACTTATCTGGTTGAATTGAGGCTAAAGAATTCATCTCAATCTGTTCTGGCCAAGTTCATTGATGAATATCCTAGCTATGCGGCTCCGATTAGCAAAAGTCTACTATCTTCAGCAAACGGAAGTGCCTTCAAAGTCAGGCGTCGAGACAATTGCGATGTTCCCTATGGGCAGATGCTTCTACGGACGGCGCCGGATGATGATATGGTAATTCTCCCGGAGAAATTACAGTTTCAACCACAATTACCTCAGTCACTGGAAACGCGAGCTGTGCTTCCGTGTTACCAACGCGTGAGATGATGCTCGGGATTGATCGTGGCAAGATTAGCAACTACCAGAAAGCGAAAACATAGATTATGAGAAAGCTAGTCATAGTCGGATTCCTATATTTTGTGAACATGTTCGGTGCTGCCGCACAGAACATCTATCCTCCAAATGGCAATGTCGGGATTGGAACCAACTCGCCAGGTTTCCCACTTCAAGTGATTGGTGAGGCTGCAAGCTTGGGCACCAATGCGGGTTTCAGAGTCGACAGCTCAAATGGGGACAACGTGAATGGTGCTCCCTGGTATGGCCTAGGCAAGAGTACGGTTAATCTCTGGCCCGGTTATCCAAATGCTGTCCAGTTGGCAGGGTATTGGGGGTTGGCTTTTCAGACCAATGGCGGCCGCATGGTGATTCGCGGTGATAGCGGAAATGTTGGAATAGGCACTGCGAGTCCTAACGCACCATTAACAGTTCAAGGTCCAAATTTGGGAACGTCTTCAGGCAGCATTGCAGATCTGTTGTCACTCAACAACGGTAATGGCAATAGCAGCTTTCTTGATATCTACCAGTTGCGTAATAGCAATGGGGCAGACTGGATGTCGACCACAACGAGAATTCGACAGGTGATCGATCAAACCGGCATGGGGTATATCGACTTCAACCCTCCTAATGGAAGCTACGGAATTGCTTTTGGGAGTGGTGTCTGTTGCGGAAGTACGAGTGCTGCAAATGAATACATGAGAATTACTGCCGGGGGTAACGTTGGAATTGGTACAACAGGCCCTGGTGCCAAGCTCGAAGTAAATGGCGGGGTGAAACTGACCAGTGGGAGTGGGGGATCCATCATTTTTGCCGATGGCAGTACTCAAACTTCGGCATGGACGGGATCTCTATGCGGTGGCGATTATGCTGAGTCTGTCGATGTCTCCGATGATCGTAGGAAATATGAGCCAGGAGATGTACTCGTGATTGATCCAAATATGGAAGGCAAGTTCCTCAAATCATCCGAGCAATATTCCACTGCGGTTGCCGGGATATATTCGACGAAACCGGGCGTTGTTGGTAGAAGACAGACAAACGTGAAGAATGCCGATGAAATTCCCATGGCGGTTGTTGGTATCGTTCCGACCAAGGTAAGCGCGGAGAATGGTGCAATTCGTCCGGGAGACATATTGGTCACTTCGTCGACTCCTGGATATGCCATGAAGGGGACGGATCGCAGCTTGTGGACTGGAGCCATTGTGGGGAAAGCCATGGGCTCTCTTGTTTCAGGCTTTGGCATAGTTGAGGTTTTGGTATCTCTGCAGTAGCTATTTGGGCTGTCTAATCGCCAAGACTACGCGACAATTGGAAGTCCTAGATCTTGGTGAAGTGAAGATTCCCATTTTAGTTGCCCGAAATCTGGTCGATTCGTAAGGGCGAGAAAGCGAAGATCTCTGGGTACATCTCTTCTCTTTTGAGCTTCAATTAACAATGCGCCCTGAATTTGATTGCCAGGAGGCAATATCGAACCTGAATTTGGCCATCTCTTTGTATATACTCCTTGACAAATCATAGAGATCCACGTAAATCTATCCACAATATTAAGATTGCTTCAGTACTGCGTGTGTCGGTATTACATAGAACTATCTCGATAGAGGCAACCAGTAAGGAGAGTTGTCAGAATGAAGAGCCATTCTCTGCAAGTATCGCGACAGGTAAGTTATGTGTGACCATAGTCGCATTGCTGTTAAAAGCATTCCTCTTGCTCTCCATTGACGCATTTAGATACCTCTCGATGCAATGAAGCACCACATAAATGTTTACAGTTGTCCAAACAGAGAAAATACGAAGGTTGTTGAGAGGAAGAATGTATTTAGATCTCCCATCCGAACATTTGACGCGTAGAGGTTTTGCACCCCGGCAGTTTTTTTTTGAATATGCGGTTTTAGCAGTCCTTATTTGTACCACGGTGTACGGTCAGACGATAGGGAATCCCAATCAGATCGGAATTGTTGGCTATGGAACCTATGAGGATTCGGATATTGATTCAGTTAACATGTCGAATGGAAATCTAAATATCCATATCCCGCTATACTCCATACCTCAAAAAGGAAAACTTTCTCTGAGCTTTTCGCTTCGCAGCAACGGCACCGCATATAGAGCTTTCAGATCCTGTGACAACGACATGAACAATTGTAGCGTACGCTACATGTTGGATCGAGATGCATTTGTATATCGGTCTTTTGACCAAGCATTGTCAGTTAATCACGGGGGAGATGATTTTCTTTTTAATGACTCAAATACCAGTCATGTAGATATCTTTTATGGGCATACCAACATACACAAGGTAACTGATGCCTCCGGCGCAGAGCACGTTCTTGGTTATGATTCATCAACTGATAATGTGAGATTGCATTCCTTCGATGGTTCTGGGTTGCTAGAGATTTTAACAGATAGCAATGGATATAAAAACGGAGCTACAGGAACGCTCTATACTTCGGACGGAACAGAATACGCGAGCAACGATACAACAAATACCTCGACCATCACCGATACCTCAGGCAATCAACTTGTCGTATCTAGGGAACCTCTGAAAAACATTGAGTTATTAAGTAGCGGGCTAAGTTTTTAACATAACCAACCCAAAGCAGCGTTTTCTGCGGTGATTCCTCTTCTCGTTTTTGTTCACTGGAGGTTCACAAGACCTCCAGTGGACACACTACGCCCCTTGAGGGGCAAGCCGCTGGTTGATCTTCGCCAACCGTTTACGGTTCTGATAAAGATTGACCAGGGCAAAGGCAGCACACAACCATTCGTGGTTCTTCTTTAAGCCACGATAACGAACTTTCACCAAGCCGAAGATACGTTTGAGGATACGGAAGGGCCATTCTACCTTGGCTCGCACCCGCGATTTGCTCCGATTCCTGCGCTTTTGCTCTTCGTCCACACCCGCCTTGGTTTTCACCCGCCGCGAGGTCATGTCTTGTGCTCCCGGTGCGGCTTGGTGAATCTTATCGCTCTGTCCTTGATAGCCCGCGTCTCCCCAGACTTTCTTCTCCTCCCCGTGCAATAAGTCCCCCAGCATATGCACATCGGAGACCGAAGCCGCTGTCGTACAAAGCGAATGCACGATGCCCGCTTTCGCATCCACCCCGATATGGGCTTTGATTCCGAAGTACCACTGATTTCCCTTCTTGGTCTGATGCATCTCCGGATCGCGCTCTTTCTTCTCGTTCTTCGTCGAGGTCGGTGCGTGAATAATCGTCGCATCCACGATGGTGCCGGTGCTGATACGAATGCCTTTGCTCTCCAGATACAGGTTCACCGTATCCAGCATCTGCCCGCACAGTTGATGGGCTTCCAATAAGTGGCGGAAGTTGAGAATCGTGGTTTCATCCGGCGCCGGCGCTCGGCCCAGATCAATTCCGGCGAAGCGGCGCATCACTGCCGATTCATAGAGCGCGTCTTCCACTGCTGGATCCGACAGAGCAAACCACTGCTGCAAAAAGTAGACCCGCAGCATGATCCCAAGACCCACAGGTTTGCGCCCTTGTTCTCCCTTCGAATAATACGGTGCAACCAGTCTCAGCAGTTCGCTCCATGGCATCGCCGCCTCCATCTCTTCCAGAAACTGTTCCCGCCGTGTCTTCTTCGCATAACGTTGGAACTCTGCTTGATGGGCCAATGTCATCTGTTGCATCCGTGATCTTCTCCCCTCTTTCACTTTATCCGCTCCATTCCTGGTTCGGCTAGTTTTTCAGAGGTTCCCTAGGTTAGATAGTAGCCACTACGATATCACCGACACGCATGGTAATAAGTTCAATCTAGACGACTATGCAGATGGGTCTATTTCTCCTAGATGTCCCCTTTTAGGTATTAGCAATCAGAGCTTGGTATCCAGTAGAACCTGGTCCGTTCCAGATGTAAACGGTGGGACTCTAGAATATACGTTTTGTGATGCAAAGATATCTATTCACACCAACTTTCTTCGCAGAAACGGAGCTGATGTTTATGGAATTGTCTATAGGGGTTCGAATACACATAGTACAAGTTACGATTTTCATGAATATCTCGATTCGACCATTGCATTACAAAGTGTAGTTTTGCCAGATGGGACCTATTGGGCGTTTGAGTATGATGGAGCAGACCCCTCCAACGCAAAGTCAATTGGATATGGAGATCTGGTTAAGATTTATCGCCCGAAAGGGGGTAAAGTTAGTTACAGCTATAAATCTCTTTTCGACTGCGTCGACATGTATAGCACAAAACTGAACGGTTTCTTCATTAGCTTGGCCGGACTTCCATATAATCCACAGCACAGAGTCATCACCGGTAGGTCAGAGGATTCACTGAATGGCGCAATAAAGAGTTGGGGGATGGAGTATTCTACTGATGGAACAAATGTAAATCATCTAAATCATGGAGATGGTAATGATATCGAGTATAGGTTTGTTTCGTACCATGGCACATCTGGGGGGTGTAACCTTGTTGAAGCAGATCGTCGGTATTATCACGGTAGAGGTGAATCCAGAACCCTGCTGAAGGAAATAAAGAAAGACTACACTTTCATACCTGCGCCGGAACTAATCATACCAGCAAATTCGTGGCCGGAAGTTGGCTCCTATCCAATTCTAAACTCGGTAGTAACTACTTTGGATGGAACTATATCTACCATGACTTCATATATGTATGATGATGGTTTCTTAAATGTTCTTCCTGTTTGCCCAGTCACGGGGAAGCAGGAATGCTTTTTTATGGAGAGTGGGAATGGCCAATATAGGACCCCTTTTCAAAAAGCAACTTCTACCACGATAACCGACTTTGATGGAAGCACGCTTTCAAAGGTAGAAGAGAAATATAAGTGGCAGACTTCTTCTGAATACTACAAGGCCAATCTTCTCGACCTGCCTGATAAAATTACGTTGAGCGGATCGGGTGGGAATTCTGCGGTTACCACCTATGGATATGACGAAGACAACGGTAGCCCATCTGGCATACGAGGCAATCAAACTTCGATAAAACGATGGTCTAGCATAATCAATGGCAATCTCACGAGCTCAACAGTCTATAGCAGCTACGGCATGCCCACTCAAAGGATAGATGCTAGAGGCAATGTGACAAAGATTACCTACGATAAAAGTGGGTCTTTCCCCATAATGATTCAATATCCATCGACAAATGGCATATCTCACATCGAACAACTCAGCTACGATCTTTCAACGGGGCTACTCCTTTCTCGCACCGATCAAAACTCCGTCCGGACACAGTACAGCTACGACGAAGCTGATAGAATAAAGACAATCAAAAATGCAGTTGGAACGACGAGAGAAAGCTGGATTCAATATTCTTATCCAAGTGCGACTCAAGTTGTGATGTCGCAGGATAAAGATGTTAAGGGTGACGGTCTTATTCAGACGACGACAAACTACGATGGGCTTGGGCGCATCATTAATCAAAGCTTCCCAGGTAGACGGAATATAGATATTACCTATAATTCGGAAGGACTAGTAGCTTCGAAATCTAATCCTTATTATAGCGGAAAGGATAGCACTTATGGCGTAACAAGTTATATCTATGATTCAATAGGTAGACTGCGATATCAGTGTCAACCAGATGATGGAGCGACGGCAAATTGTCCTGGCAACTCATATCTGGAATGGACTTATGATAAAAATGTTGTTAATTTTTATGATGAAACGCGGAGGCATTGGCAAAGAGCCTATGATGCACTGGACCACTTAACGAATGTCATTGAGGATCCATCAGGATTCGGTTATAAGACAACCTATTCTTATGATGCATTGGGTAACCTTACCAAGGTAGTTCAAAATGGTCTTACAGATCGTGTTTTTAACTACGACAGCCTTTCGCATTTAGTTACTGCATATAATCCTGAATCGGGCTGGACCTGCTATGGACATTGGAGTGGTTCGGGATCCGAATGCGCTGGAGGATACGATGGAAATGGAAACCTCTTGGAGAAAACAGATGCGCGAAATGTGAAGATCAATTATTGCTACGATGCTCTAAACCGGATCACGGGAAAATCCTACGGACAGAACTCCTGTGAAAGCAATCCTTCGCAGATCTTTCTTTATGATCGGTATCAATTATCGAATATTTGCTCAGGGTGTAACGCTTCAAGGTTGTTTGACTTTTCGTCCGCCATCGGAAGATTAACTGAGAACTACACTTCGGATAATAAAACCCATAATGCGTTTGCTTATGACGAGAGTGGAAATATGAGCGCGAAGGCAGCTTGTTTTTCCCTTTCGGGAGACTGCAAAGCAGGATCAAACTTTCCTCCGCCAATCGAATATAGTTACAACCTTGCAAGCAAGACAAGCTCGTCGACAAACGGGGTCTCTAGTCCTGAAGTGCATCTCTCATACGATTATGATTCCTCTAATCAAGTGAGCAGCATCAAGTCGAACTGGGCTGGTAGCTCTCTTTATCCTGACACACTTTTTCAAGTGCCACTTACGTCGTCACCGTCTTACGATCCTTGGGGAAATTTGTCCTATGGACAGTTTGGAATTAATAGCCAGTCTAATTTTCAATTCTCCTTGACACAAACTTATGACAACCGTGGCCGCCTGAATGCGAAAACCTATTCGAGTTCTCAATAGCGCAAAGACGAATTCAGGCTTTTATTCGTGTGGACGATATCGGCTTTTGTCGCTGCACATCTCATACAAAGATTTCTGAAGACATCGTGTCCTCATGACTAATAAAGCCGGGATTGATCTCGGTGGAGTTGAAATGTCAAGCAAGTTAAACCGCAGTCTCCTGCTGATTCCTTTACTCTTAACTATGGGCCATCTATTAGCTTCTGCGTCAACAAAAGTCACCATTACAGGCGGGGAGCAATCTATTGGCGGGATCTGGGATTATGGCACAGTGATCCTTAGAATAAGTGGTCACGTTGAGACTGCCTCATATGGGCAATACTCCACACCAGCTTCAATAGCCTCTACACTTGCTGTCAAGTTCACCCGAAATTGCGGCTGTCATGGTGGCTTAGTTTGTGCAAGGGCCGTAGGTGCCGATATTATTTTGCAGGCAAGAGATGGCATCGAAATAGGCCCCAATGATGTCAGCGGTTCGTCTGTTTCCGATGCAGGGTTCGCCTCCGGTTCGTTTGGGATAAATGGCTCAAATATAACCGGCAATTTGGCTCCCAAGATTACTTCGATATTCCCGCCTTCAGGAAAAGCAGGAATGCAGGTAACTATTACAGGTCAAGGGTTTGGTCTGGCAACAATAGGGCTGAACTATGTAAGCTTCAATGGAGTGATGGCAGTTCCTTCTAGTTGGAGCCACACTAGCATTGTAGTTACGGTACCTGCAAATGCCTCTACCGGGAGCGTTATTGTTACGGCCGATAACGCAAATAGCAACGGCTGGCCGTTTACGCTGGTTCCGGATAGCGCTCCGAATCCTATTATCGGAGGAACACTCTATCAGTACAATGTAACTGACTATGAAAAAAACGGAAATGTCTCTGGGATTAGTGATTCGATAAATGGTGTTTGGTCTTATAGGTATGATAGCTTGAACCGTTTGGTCACTGGAAGCCCAAGCAGTGGACCATATCTAGGTCAGCCGATGACCTGGACCTATGATCAACATGGAAATCGAACGGCAGAAGATAAATCAGGGTCACATTCCTACTGGGCGAATTACGACAGCACAAATCATGTGATTAGTTCCACTCTGGGCGGTCATATTTATGATGCCGCGGGGAATGTGACTGACGATAATGTATATCGGTATCTATATGATGAGGAGGGTCGATTATGTGCTGTACACAATAAAACAACGGGGTTCAACACGCAGTATATTTACGATGCGGATGGTAACCGTGTTGCAAAAGGTTCCACTAGTGTATTTGACTGTGATAGCAGCGCCAATGGGTTTGCACTCAATGAGAGGTATATCACAGGAAAATCCGGAGAAGAAATCAGTATTGTGAATAGCCAAGGACAGTGGAGTAAATCAAAAGTCTATCTGGGAAACCAACTTTTGGCAACCTATGATGCAGGTGGTTTGCAGTTCAACTTGACAGATCCACTGGGAACAAAGCGGGTTGAGCTACGGGCAGACTTAGGAGCTTATGAGCAATGTGCAAGCTTACCTTTTGGGGATACTTCCAATTGTGTAAATCCACATTTTACCGGCAAAGAACGGGATGCCGAATCTGGCAATGACTACTTCGGTGCTAGATACTATGCATCTACGATGGGTAGGTTCCTGTCGCCCGATTGGTCCGCCAAAGCCGAGCCTGTGCCGTACGCGAAGCTCGACAACCCTCAGACGCTCAATCTCTACGGATATATGCGGAACAATCCACTGGGTGGAGTGGATGCAGATGGCCACTGCGATTGGTGCCAAAAGCTATGGAACGCGGCTAGCGGTAAAGGCTGGAAAACTGACGAACAAGTGGCACAAAAGGGAGTGAACAGGAATATTGTGCTTGTGCAGACTAGTTCGATACCTGGAAACAAAGACACGAAGGAACCAGATAACAGTGATGTCAGGCATGTGACATATACTCCAACTAAAATCGAGAATGGTGTGTTGAAGGGGCCAGTTTCAACTAGTCCCAATGACCCCAATGTCAAAGTAACTTTGTGGGAGTCAAATCCTAACATTGATAACGGAAGCTATGCAAATCAGGGAACAAACAATGGCAGCGGGAAGGATCGCATCTTGACAGGAGCGGGAATTCTTTCGCCGTCGCTCGATCAGCACTGGAGTGTTAACGGGGAGAGAGTGCAGATTGTGGTGGGAAAGAATGCAGACGGAACAGTGCAAACCACTTGGCAGCTTCATGTAGATCGTAGCGGCGACGTGCCGAAGTTTACTCCCGTTTCCACTCCTGCTCCGGAATGATTAGCATTAGGATTGTAAATCTCGTGGAGAGCTAGGATGTTTCACACACAAACGAAGAACATGAGTGGTACAGCATGAAACTTTTGACTGAAATGAAAGCGGCTTTTGGCAAACGATCCGGCTTTATGTTGAAGGTCACTCTGTCATTGATCGCCGCTTTTCTCGCGTGTTGTTTCGGGCTTCGCGTTTATTCGCGATATGCAGTACACCTCGCTCTGTCTATGCTGTCTGAAGCGGCATTAATTAAGGTTGGCGACAACGAGGAAACCGTCTTGCCGTACGTTGCTCGTTATGGCGGTGCCAAGAAGTATCCAGAGTCTACCGAGGCAAACAGCACAAGTTATTCATATGAAATAAAGCTATCGCCGTTTCAAGTGTTTTCTAATGGACATAGCGCAATGGCCTACCTGATGGTTTACGCCCCTAATTATTTGCGTGGTTTCCTCGGCTTGCGGAACTGGCTTGTCCTTGTGGGTGTGCATATTCAAAACGGACGCGTTGAATCTATAAATGGCGATACCTTTGTCGAAGGAAGTCACGGCTGGCTTGGGAGCAGCTGGCACAAACTGTCTGGGATCGATAAGGCATTGAGTGTCTATTCCGTTGAAATGTCATTTTTAAACATTGCCCCAAATGGTGGCTCGGGCTTGGATGAATCCTTCACACCCTTAGCGACACTTGATCAAGTGCAAATATCCTACGATTTCAATCATAGTTGCTTTACAGGTATGATTCCATGCAGCACACTCTGCGATTTCAAGCCGGGCCTGTTTAGATACCTCAAAACACATCCGGAAATAAGGGGCAATTTCGATACAAACTACTGCCGAGTGCCGTAATCCCGACCCGTTGTAACCAACCGCAAGTCGTCCTGCGGGGCGGCTAGCCCAGGTCTCAATTCTGACCTGGGCTAGATGTACGATGAAGGGTGATATGGTTATGATGCAGTTCGGCGGTTGTACATTTGATGTGCGTTGTGCGCCATGCCGTTTTACCGGCAAAGAACGGGATGCTGAATCAACTTCGGGGCCAGGTACTATGCAAGCAGCATGGGTAGGATCTTGAGTTCGGATCCCGGCAACATCGGAGCTACCAATCTAGCTAACCCGCAAACGTGGAATATGTACAATTACGCTCTGAACAGCCCATTGGCTGCGAGCGACCCAACCGGAATGTATGTTTGTGAAGACAGTTGGAATTGCGACTCTGCAAACAACCGGAAGTGTGCTGCCGCGCTGGAGCAAGCTCGCAGAGCGCCTGACGCTATGGACCGTGACTTCCACTTTAGGGCAATTACGCTAGACCTTGAGAAGAAGATTCAGGAGAACTACAAAGACTTGGATTCTCCGACTTTCCAGAGAGGGCGAACTCAATGATGCTTACTTTCAGCATATTGGGGCTTCTTTTAACACAGGCTCCGGGACAAGTCTCTGGCGAGTCTGCGGTCTCCCCTGGAAAGGTTGAGATCCGGATTGATTCGCAGAAGCCATTACTTTATCTGGTGCCGACTCACATCGGTTTCCGTCATCCCCTTACGGATGGTGAACCCGATCAGGGTATATATTTCCAGCTAGTGAGTAACTGCACGATTCCTGTTGTGGTCATGGGGTTCAAGAAGTTACACGATCCAACAACTGCTTTGACTGGATTGGAGGATGAGATTGTAGAGGATCCGCCTCCACCTGGACCGGAGCCTGTCGGCTCTGTGGTACTTATCGGTAAAGAAGTTAAGCCATACACGGAACTTCTTGACCATCCGAATGAACACGAGGCTGAACAGCGGAAAGCCGTAGGAAATACACTTCGGGTAGCAACGGCTACCCCTCGACCGCATGGCTACAACTCCGGATTCCAGCCTGGAGTTGAGGTATTAGTATTGCTGCGGCCTGGAGAGAAGATCGATTTCAGCATCCCTAAAAATCATCTCGGGGAAGGCTGGCACTTTGAATTGCCCTTTCGCTTCGCTCTTGCCGAAAGAAGCGGTCTTCGTCAGCCGTATAGCTATATCCCCTTCTTTCTTTCAGATCTGCCTGCGGTTATGAGGGAGACGGTTCGAAAGTAGTGGGAAGGTGGGCGGGGAGAGCCGTGGAGTGATGCACGACCAGACTTCCCAAATAGGTTTAAGAGGAATCTTCTGTACAGGTTAGCGTACAAGGATACGAATTCTGCTTTCGTGAGAGGAGCTGTGGTCCCAAGATGAGAAGACCAATATCAGTAGTTCTCGCGATGGCGTTACTCTCTTCTGTACTACAGGGCGATACGAAGCTGTCCGCTAAAAACAGTGCACAGAAAGCATTCTTGATAGACCAGACCAAGCCCTACGTCTACCTACAAGTTGATCATCTTGGGCCAAGAATTCCACGGAATGAAGATGAGCCAAAAGTGGGCATCTGGCTCCGTCTACACAACAACTGCACGGTACCAATAATCGTTCGCACGTTCGGAGTTCCACCGGATAGTCCGACTGGTGAAATTGGAATTTTGGACAATGTAGTGCCGAACCCGAAGCAAAACACCGGAGATGGCGTCGTTTCGTACATCAACCCTCCAATGAATTGTCCACTGCCCCCACCACTATTCGAAAGACAAGAAGGTGTAGAAAAGAAAGCGCCGTCGACTGTGACCAATGCCTCTGCAACGATGCCCTACGGCTACACATCACCAGCTAGTTCTTTCGTGACCTTAGCACCAGCACGGAGCATTTATTTCAGCTTGCCGATCAATCATGTGTCTGATGATTGGCATGTGGAGATACCATTTCGCTTTGACCTCAAAGTGAATTCGCCATTACGAGGGCCCTCTAGCTTCATCTCGTTTTACAAGACTGATTTGCAGTCGTAAGCCTCTCAATTGCGACGAAATGCCCAGTATTGTAGCTCGACGATGACTTCAGGATGGAATGGGTAGTACCAACACTAACATGTTTAAAAGGCGCAGACGAGAACAGCGCATCGCGTGATCTCGCTCCATTCCTAAAGAAATGGAGCGGCGACTGGACTCTTAACTCCAGGTTCCATTTTGACTGTAATGTTTAGACAGAAGTCATCCCTTTTGCCTGCAGATCTTTTTATTGCGCATCCATGCCTTCTGTTACGCGGGTTGACATCTAAATCGGACATGCACAGCTGGTGAGACGGGAAAAAAGCTGCGCTAATTTGAAGAGCATTGTAGGCATGTCTCTATGGTTCAGATCGGGACCTCTAGTCTATTCCTTGCCAGTTCAAGTGCAATGCTTGAGCCAATATCCATTCTAAATTACTGTAGATTTCATCGTCCGCAAGGTTTTATCGGGATAGGTATAGCATTGTCGTCAATGTTACATACTTGCCGTATCTGTTAATGGCGAATGAGTAAGTAACAATGGTTGCTGGAAATCTGATTGGCCAGAGCTGGCGACCTGCTTTTGACGTAGCAGATCGGCTTATGTCACGCTGCGAAACGATTAGACAGCTTGCATTATAGCCAGTATAAACATCACATCAATTCGAGTCAGGATTAGCCAACTCGCCAGAATTTATCCATCAATTTCCATGGACAAAAGGTGAAGTGAGGAAAGATTGGGTTACGGATAGAATGCAATTTCAGAACATATCGACTACAACAAAGAATTACGCAAACATCTAGATGTGATTTGGCCGGGAATACTCTTTGTCACTGTGCTGGCGTTGCTGCCCAGATAGTGGCAGCCAAATGATCAACAGTAACAATAGTGCAAAGAATATTGTTTTGCCATATAGCGGAAGTTTAATCTTATAGAACTCACCGATTTCGACCAACGGCAGTGATGTTGGATCTGATTAACAAACCTTTGGGTAGGCAATCTTAGCGGCTTTGATTGCGGAGCCAGTGCCACTGAGGTTGCAACTACATTGTAATGATTCTCAATTTCAAACCTGAACGGGGAAATGGAGCAAAGAACAAAATGCATAAATATGTGAAGCCGGTTTGGCTAGTTTTGGCCCTAATGACTTTCAGCTCAGCACTGAAAGCTCAGACGACAAATACGTTTCCTTCGAGTGGTAATGTCGGAATCGGTACTACAAGCCCAAGTGCCTCACTCGATATTCATAGTTCTTCTTCTGCAAAGATTCTGTTTGAGGCTCCTAATGGTGGTAATCCTGGAGCGCTCTACAATGATGGAAATCTAAATCTTAATGCAGGATCAGGCCCTTTATGGCTTCGGGGCTCCAGTAATATTCTTCTTAATCCCGACGGCGGATTTGTAGGTATAGGCAAGACGAACCCCGCATATCTTCTCGATGTAGCTGGCCAGATACATTCTTCATCAGGTGTTGTATTTCCCGATGGGACTATGCAAACCACCGCTTACAATCCAGGAGGAAGTATTAGCGTTAGCAATGGATATCTCGCATCTTCATATGCTAACGCTGAAGGTGGTTCACTGTGGTTGTGGAATCCGTCGAAAACAGCTCCAGGATCGGCAGCTAAATGGATCATTTGGAATATGACCGGACCTCATGGTGACTCACTGCAGTTTTGGGCGTACGACACGAAAGACTGCACACCAGGGGGAATGTGTACCCCTCGCTTTACTTTGATGGATAGTGGCAACGTCGGCATCGGCACAACAGCCCCTGGGGCCAAGCTTGAAGTTGCTGGTAGCGTGAAGGTGAGCGGTAGTGGTAGCTCTATCGTCTTCCCCGATGGAAGCGTCCAGAGCGTAGCATGGACCGGATCCCTCTGTGGTGGTGATTACGCTGAATCAGTAGATGTAGCAGGTGGCCGGATAAACTACGAACCTGGCGATGTTCTGGTCATCGGGACAGACAGTTCATCCGATGTGACAAAATCTGCCGAGCCCTACTCTACCTCAGTCGCCGGAATATATTCCACAAAACCGGGTGTAATTGGCCGGAGACAGATCTCCGAACAATCCAGGAGCAAGACGGAAGTTCCTATGGCCATGATAGGCATCGTTCCTACGAAAATCAGCACGGAAAATGGTCCCATTCGGAGAGGGGACCTACTTGTTACCTCGTCTACTCCAGGTTATGCAATGAAGGGAACAGACCGCAGCCGAATGCTCGGTGCCGTCATCGGGAAAGCTATGGGGAATCTTGATTCGGGGATGGGGATCATCGAGGTGCTTGTTTCATTACAATAGCCTGCTATTTGATATTACTTATCAAGCAGGTGTCGATAGAAGAATAAAGAGGAAAGAAAGATGAATAATAAGATAGCAGGAATAATAATGTACTCCGTGCTCACGTTTGGTGCTGTTGCTCAAAATACGGTTACTACTTCAAGCAGTAATACTGCCAATTCAGTAGCGAAGTTTTCTGGTAGCTCGACTATTGTCGGATCTTCTTCCCTATATGAATCAAATGGTAATGTGGGGATCGGCACGACGAACCTTGCCGAAAAGCTAAGTGTTGCTGGCAATTCCGAAGCTCCATCGTTGCTGAACAACAACGATGGCATCTTGCGCGTATTGGAAACAACAGGCGGCAATGCCATGGATTTTGGAGTTACTTTTAATCCCGGAGTAAATGCCTACTCATGGATTCAATCAGGCTCTACAAATCCAAGTTCTGCAATCCCTTGGTCCCTTTTACTTAATCCGGTTGGAGGAAACGTTGGGGTCGGAACAACGAGCCCAGGAGCGCCTCTCACGATCCAAACTCCTGACGATTCGAATAGTCCAAGCGATAATATCTCCGCGTTAAGAATCGTAAGAGGAGGGAACACCAATCAATATCTGAACCTGAGTCTGATTCATGGCGGCCTCGGCTATAGTTACGAATTCACCCCGACGTACTATAACGGCACTAGCTATGTCAGTGGTTCCCCGTTCGTCATCCAGCAGAATGGTAACGTCGGCATCGGCACGACGGCTCCAACAGCCAAACTGGATGTCAATGGCAGTATCAATCTGAGCGGCAGCGGAGCGTCCATTACCTTTCCCAATGGTGGAGGCACACAAACCGTAGCGTGGACAGGTTCGCTTTGCGGAGGGGATTATGCAGAATCGGTGGACATATCCGAAGATCGTACGAAGTATGAGCCGGGAGATGTGCTGATGATCGATCCTAGAGTAAGAGGCAAATTTATAAAAGCAAGTACGCCATATTCGATGGCCGTGGCAGGCGTATATTCCACAAAACCTGGAGTCATCGGAAGAAGACAAACTACGGAGAAGAATCCAGATGAAGTTCCAATGGCTGTTGTGGGTATCGTTCCAACGAAAGTGAGTACCGAAAATGGAGCAATAGAACCAGGAGATGCTTTAGTTACTTCTGCTACTCCGGGATATGCCATGAAAGGCACAGATCGCAGTTTGTTGACTGGAGCTATTGTTGGCAAAGCCATGGACTCTCTGGCTACAGGAACCGGAGTCATCGAAGTATTGATTTCTTTGCAGTAGTCCAGTATTGACAGGTGCTCAATTACAGCACCAGGATCTAGTGGGAACGAACAGTGGAGTTTTAGCATAGACGACAATACCTGTAGCAACGATCAATGGAGGAACTACGAATATTATCCCGATATATACTTCAGATTCCGATATGGAAAGTTCCATGATTTCGCAATCGAATGGTAACGTCCGGATGGGACAACGAATCCGTACACTCTTCTTGATCTTGGCTAAGGATATGGAGTTGGGGGGCTGGTGAAGAATTATCCCAGTACAACGATGGGTTACATCTTTACGTGTTTTCCATCCTTACTGATACGCTTGGAACCGTGGATGTCCGACATCAGCATTATCAGACCACTATAACGCCATAATAATACTGCAGGAATTTGAGAGGGTATGTGGCGATGTATATCCTAACAAGATAGTTCTATCGTTCATTGCTTTGCTTGGATTTGGTCACTCAAATTTAAGAGCTGGAATGATGAAGACCGCACACGCTTGATTAGCGTGCGAGTAAGAAAAGCATGAGGGGCTCCCTTGATTTCTGGAACCGGAATAATCGAAGCTGGTTTCTCTGTAGTAGGGTCTCCTTTCCTCTAAGGTAGTGGAAATGTGAAGTACAGATTCACCGCAACAGCATAAATCAATGATGATACAGGAGCGACCATGGCGTTGCATAAGAAAGCAAATTTAACAAGGTTAATCAAAGTATTGGTTTGTTGGGGTACCCTATTGCTAATGCATTCCTCGGCAATGGCGCAAGCGACTATGCTGTCTGCTGGAGCATTTACAGAGTATTCTGGCTACAATATGGTAATGTCGCCTGCAGCCGATGGAACACTTGGAGGATATGTTTTGCTCGCTAAGGCGTATACGTCTGGGACAGTAGCAAACTCTGAAGTCCAAGGGAAGCTGACGCTTTCTCGAGGTTCGACTGTATCGGGTAATCGGACCGATGTCTTGGAGATCTCATCTAAGTCTGCATATAGCACTGAATATTTTCTCGTTAACAGCTCAAGCAGCTACGCTAGTTTTATTACAGGGACATATCATGTGACCTATAATGGCATCGTTTATCAGGCCATTGGAATCACTTCTACGGGAGGGAATTCCGATAATGGAGCAATATTTGACGGGCTTGTCCTCAACGCGACACCGATGATTGTTACCAGTGCTCAAGTGTCAAATGTGACGCCATATGGGAAGTTAGGAATTTTCAACCTCTCCAGCGGAAGTGTCGGTATCGGTACAACCTCTCCTAGAAATGAATTAGAAGTGGCGCAGCAGGATGGAAATAATATTGCGAGTATCAGGATCGGTGGCATAACTGGAGGAAATATTGCAGTCCCAATGCAAGCTGAAACCTCTAGAAATCAACTTCTCTTCTCTGGGTGGAGAGATATTGTTCCTGACACAATAGGCGCAAAGATTGCTGCGATTAATAGAAATGCTCTTGCTCCAAATAATGCTTTGGTTCAGACCACAGATTTAAGCTTTTCTACGCTGGGAGGAACTCCTAGTGGAAAAGACGACACCATAGAAGTTTTGCGGTTGAGTAGTAACAGCAATACTCAGACAAGTGTGAGAATAGGAGGTGAAACTGGCGGAAATCTCGCAGTTCCGATGCAAGCGGAGACATCGCGGCATCAGATTCTGTTCTCCAGTTTCAGAGACATAGTTCCAGATACGATCGGCGCGAAGATTGTTGCAATTAACAAGAATGTTCATTCTTCTGGCAATGCTTTGGTTCAGAATACTGATCTGGCGTTCTTCACCCTAGGTACAACCCCAGGTGGTTTCGATAATACCTCTGAGGTTATGCGAATAACGAACAGTGGGAATATACAGTTGGCAGGCGGACGTGGAGGGTCGATAGTATTCTCTGATGGAACCGCACAAAGCACGGCATGGACCGGATCCTTGTGTGGCGGTGACTATGCAGAGTCTGTAGGTGTATCCCTTGTTCGTTCGCAATATGGACCAGGAGATGTGCTGGTCATCGATCCTAATGCTCCCGGAAAGTTTCTGAAATCCTCCGAACCCTATTCGACTCTGGTTGCTGGTATCTATTCTACTAAGCCGGGAATAGTCGGCCGGAGACAGGGTACAACAAAGGGCTCTGACGAAGTTCCCATGGCCATGCTTGGAATTGTTCCGACCAAAGTCAGCGCAGAAAACGGTCCAATTAAGGTTGGGGATCTGCTGGTTACCTCATCCACACTTGGTTATGCAATGAAGGGTACGGATCGAAGCCTATTGAACGGAGCTGTCATTGGCAAGGCTCTAGGTGCACTCGAATCCGATACCGGAGTAGTGGAAGTATTAGTCACGCTGCAGTAGTTGGTTGTTACTAGGAACACGGCAAAGAAGATGAAAGAGAAAGGCTTGTAAACATGGGGAAATATATAAATCTGATATTGACGATCTTGGTTTTGACCGCGGTTACCGTCGCGGCAAAAGCACAAACAACGAATATCTTTCCCGGGAATGGCAACGCCGGGATCGGAACGACGAATCCGTACACTCTTCTTGATCTTGGCGCTGGATACGGGATTGGGGATCTCGGGAGAAAATTATCTTTATACAACGATGGATCGCATTTTTATGGATTTTCCGTTCATCCTGAAACGCTTGGAATCGCAGCTAGTAAAACGGCTGGTGCCGCTGACCATCCGCAGTTCCTTTTGCTCAATCCGAACGGCGGCAATGTGGGCATAGGCATGACGAGCCCTGGTTCGAATTTCAAACTTGATGTTGCGGGTAGTATCCATACCGCGGGCTCTGTAATTTTCGGTGATGGAAGCATTCAAAGCACTGCTTGGACTGGATCTCTTTGCTGGGGCGATTATGCTGAGTCGGTAGATGTAAGCGGAGGACATAGCAACTATGAACCAGGTGACGTTCTGGTAATCGATCCGAATGTTTCTGGGAAGTTCCTGAAATCAGCAAAGCCTTACTCGACATCGGTCACAGGCATTTATTCCACTAAACCAGGTGTTGTCGGACGACGGCAGATTGTTTCGAAGAATTCAGAGGAGATTCCGATGGCGATGGTTGGTATCGTTCCGGCAAAAGTCAGCACTGAAAATGGTCCCGTCCATCGAGGCGACCTTCTTGTTACGTCGTCCACGCTCGGCTATGCCATGAAAGGTACTGACCGTAGTCGTCTGACTGGCGCCGTGATTGGAAAGGCCCTCGACAATCTTGAATCAGGAAAGGGCATTATTGAGGTTGTCGTGACGCTTCAATAGGTGACAATGCGATTAAGGAAGCCCAATGATGTGGAATATTTCGCTAGCTATTTATATAGTGCAGAATTCAATCTGGCCGAAGGTCACTTTCCAAAGTCATCGGGTAATGGTGTCCAATAATTGGACCAATATTTTTAATGTTAATACTGAAAATAAATTAAAGATGCTTGCAGTGGGATGCTTACATCTCACTGTAAACGAGAGTTGTACTGCTACCATCCATTTCCTACCTATTTCCCAATTCTATTCTGATCCTCCGATCAAATACTGTCAGTATAATTTTACATGATTGATATTGTTAAAAGAGTTAGCAATGTGGGTTACTTTGCACGTTGTGTTGTGACATGCAAAAAATCGTTTTGACGAGACCACCCAAGTTGTGTGATGCTTCAAGCGAAATGTGTAACCCTATAAATATAGTTTGGCCAGATCTCATGATGGCGAACGTAGTTGGTATAGCTCAAGCAGAAGTAACAATGCCACTAGAAAAGATGACACAGGGGAACTGCCTCCGACATATTCTAAAATATCGATCTTAGCCGTATCAGGACGCCCCCCCCCGTCGAGTGCAATCTGAGCCGCGTATGTCACTCGCACTGAGTGCCGCATGGTCTATGCTCAATGTTTCTATGTCGTCACTTGTTGAAACGATAACGCGACTGTAGGGTATGAGGTCTCGGGAGTCGTCAAAAAGAAATCATACAGATCCAAGGAGTTACATCGGGAGACGTAAGGGATAATATACGGGAAAATGGACCAACTGAAGAAGCTGGATGTTGGAAGCTGTACTAGAGATGGTTCTAACTATGCTGCATGCTAGGAAGAACATCATTGAAGTTGTGGTTTCCTTTAGGGGCAGACTGCTCCTGGTGGGGCTCAGTTGGTGGTGTCCTGGCTGAGCGGCGATAGCAAGAGAGGCCAAGATGAGAGTAATTTCGTTGAGAAGCGGGATTTCCGGTGTTTTTCTATTTACTGTGGCAGTTGTTGGCGCCGCTCAAACTACTGTGTCTACCAGCAGCGGTGGGAGTGCTAACAGGGTTCCTGTATTCACCACGAGCTCAAATATCGAAAATTCCGTAATTACTCAATCCAATAACAAAATTGGGGTCGGGAATACAGCTCCGAATCAGCTATTACAGGTGGGCTCCACCTACTCTCAAAATCCAAGCATTATGATCGGAGAGCAGGACAGCAACAACAACAGCATTGGGCACTATTCTCTGTTGTTTGGAGCATATCGAGATGTCGAATACATAACCTCGGGCATTGTTGCCACTCCGGCTTGGGTATGCTGTCAGGGGTATCCATCTGGAGGGTATCCGGGCATTCGAGTGAATTCACTGGGCTTCTATACTGCCTATAATCCTTCAAGTCCGTCTGCTCATGATCCAAATTTGCTAATCAGTTCTTCGGGTAAAGTTGGAATCGGGAATACAGCCCCGAATCAGCTTCTGCAAGTGGGTTCTACCTATTCTCAAAATCCAAGCATCATGATTGGAGAGCAGGACAGTAACAACAGTAGTACTGGGCACTACTCCTTATTGTTTGGAGCGTACCGAGACATCGAATACATCACGTCCGGTATCGTAGCGACTCCGGTATGGGTTTGCTGTGGTGGATATCCGTCGGCGGGATATCCAGGTGTCAGGGTGAATTCATTGGGATTCTATACTGCCTATAATCCATCAGATCCTTCAATCCATGACCCCAACATGTTGATTAGCGCCGATGGGAATGTCGGCATTGGGACAAAGAGCCCCGGTTACAAGCTTGATGTGGCCGGCCAAATCCATACTTCAGGGGCCGTGGTCTTTCCAGACGGTAGCACTCAAGGTACGGCTTGGACTGGCTCTTTATGCGGGGGTGACTATGCCGAGTCTGTCGATGTAAGCGGAGATCGAACGAAATATGAACCTGGGGATGTGATTGTGATAGATCCGGATCATCCAGGAAAATTCCTGAAATCTGCCGAGGCCTATTCCACAGCGGTAACGGGTATATATTCGACCAAACCTGGGGTGGTGGGACGCAGGCAGGCAGTACAGAAGAGTCCTGAAGAGGTTCCAATGGCGATGATTGGAATTGTACCCACCAAGATCAGTACCGAAAATGGCCCGATCAGGCCTGGCGACCTATTGGTGACATCCTCAACCGTGGGATATGCCATGAAAGGAACCGATCGTACTCGCATGCTGGGTGCTGTGATTGGAAAGGCTCTTGAATCTTTGGAGACAGGAACAGGCATGATTGAAGTAGTGGTTACTCTTCAGTAAATCTATGCATAAAACGAATCGAATAAATTAAGAGGGTTGTTAAATGAGTAACCGGAAAAACTTAGGTTGGCTTGGATTGATCTTGATTGCTGTGAATGCATTTGCACAGACAACGGCATCTCCAATTGTTCCGCTGGCGATGTTTGGGGGCGAGTCTACAATCGATTCTACGAAGTGGCAGGTAGTTACACGGACCACCTATACCAGCATTCCGGGCCTGTTTGCAGGTATTCCTGTGGCACTGGGAGCTACGCGCAAATACTTTCTGGTTATCCGTCGAGCAGACAACCAACCTGGAGGAAGCGGAAGTAATTGGAGATTTTCCTGCTCGTCAGACTGGAACGGGGGAAATAGCATTGCCGGGCACGGTTTTACTTTGATGAGTAATTGGGGAAATCCTAGTGAGGGGACTACGGACTGGGTAGAAGTTCCTCCGAGTGCACTGAACTCTAGTTGTTCCCCCGCTTATTGGGAAATTGATGCCCAAATGGTAAATGTTGGGACTACTATGCACGTCATGAGCGTAAGCATGGCTGCCGTCGATGTTGTCAACGGAACAAACATTGGCTATAGTCAATCTTCTTCAGGCAATGACGTGTTTCCTTCCTTGAGTTTGTTATATGACAGCCTTCGGATTACTGGTCCAGGAGGAAATGTCGGGATTGGAACATCGAATCCCGTAAGTAAACTACACCTCGGAGCTGGAAATGGAGATGGGATTACCATCGGCAATCCTAATGATCCATTAGGCAATGGTGGTAGCTATGCAATAAGGTTTTATGGGTATCGTGATATAGTTCCAAATGCCATCAGCGCAAAGATCACTGCTGAGCGAACAAACGTCTGTTGCAATTGGTTGGCGCAGGGAACTGACCTTGCGTTCTATACAACTAACTCCCTTGAGACTCCTAACGCAGATGTTAGCAGAGAACGGATAAGAATTAAGGACAATGGAAATGTTGGCATAGGCACGACGGCGCCTGGGGAAAAACTAGAACTCAGTGGAAATATGAAACTAAGCGGAAGCGGCTCACATATCACCTTCCCCGATGGCAGTCAGCAGGGGACAGCATGGACTGGCTCCTTATGCGGCGGTGACTATGCCGAGTCAATTGATGTTTCCGGAGATCGCAAAAAGTACGAACCGGGAGATGTTCTAGTCATCGATCCAAATGAGGAAGGCAAGTTCCTCAAGTCTTCAAGGCCTTATTCGATGGCAGTTGCCGGAATATATTCCACTAAACCTGGGATAATTGGCAGGAGACAGACAACGGCGAAGAACCCCAAGGAGATTCCGATGGCTGTTGTGGGAATCGTTCCGACAAAGGTCACCACAGAGAACGGAGCGATTCATCCTGGAGATGTATTGGTAACCTCCTCTACTTCTGGATATGCCATGAAGGGTACGGATCGAAGTTTGCTAGCTGGCGCTATTGTCGGAAAGGCAATGGGCACGCTAATGTTTGAATCGGGAGTCATTGAGGTGTTGATTTCTCTACAGTAGGGTATTGCTCTTGCTTAATTTCTGATAGAGAGAGAAAATGCATAAATTGCCATCATCGCGGTTGGGGATGTCATAAGTTCTGACTCATTTGTGCGCAGAAATTAAAGTGTTTCAGCGGAAATGTGTTATGCGTTAAGCGTGTACGGTTGTTTTAGACGTTGCTCCTAATCACAGTTATTTCGGGAATTACGAGCAACACACGTGATCATAATTGAATCAATGGCGCATTTGTATTGCCGAAATCCGATAATGTAAAAATGCGATGTACCCAACAGTGTAACCCGGATATATAACCATGCAATGTCGACAGTGTGTCTTTAGTGCCGCATTAATATTACTGATCCTGGTCCATTTCGGTGTGAATGGATTATGCCAAATGGCTAGTATCCCGCAGGCAGGAATTGCTCCATATCTCGATTACCAGCATTCGGAAATCGATAGTGTTAACCTGTCGAACGGAAACGTCAATTTGCATATTCCGCTGGTGTCCTTTCCGCAGAGAGGTGGGAAGTTACGGCTAAATTTTGTTCTTCGATACAACCAGCCCGATTGGACGACATCAGTCGATTCGGCTGTATTCAATTACTTTTCCGGAAAGCCGCAGTACGGAGCGCGTTGGTTGTTGCTGAATAGTTATGGGAAACACCCGGTTGGCGTTGATGTAGTTCGAGATCAGGGATTAACAGAGCACGAGGACATTCAGACATACATGTGTCCTGCATCTGATCTTTCTGGGCCGGGGAATTGTTATACCGGACAGCCTGCTTGGCAAACCGGAGCTGCGACGACCAGCTCAACCACATCAACACAAGCTTCACTGTGGAGTGTTACTGATAGGACAGGCGCTACGCATCTCATTGGAAGCACAAACACGAGTGGGAGAAGCGAGTATGCATCTATGTTTCTGTCATCCCCCGATGGCTCTGGATATACTCCGGTAATAAAAGGTCCCGGTCCTAGCTTTTCTCCGGTGGGGTACTACCTTGACAGGGAAGGAATAAAATATAAGCAAAAAGCAATCTACAATTCTTCGGGATATACAGCTGGCTTTGCTTTCGATTTGACGGATCCAAATGGCAACGCAATAACCACTTCTATCTCTGGATGGACCGACACTGTTGGCCGTTCTATTCCTGGGAGCTATAGCGGTCCGGGAAATGGCCTGCAATCAGAGAATGGAGTGAATGTTCTGCAGGTCCCAGCTGAGGCTGATCCGTTTCCAGGCGTTGAGACTAGCGATCTGACAGGATGCTCTGTGGATAATGTATCCGCAGCTCGCATATTTCAGGTACCCGGCTTCGGCGATGCTACACAAAACTATAAATTTTGCTATTCGCGGAAGACTGCTTCTACAGCTTTTGGTGTTACAAAAATGAATGGCTATCGGGCAAGTGCAGTTGAAGGAAATGCACAAGGGCTTCTGTTGACACAGGTCATTCTCCCGAATAATACGAGCTATACTTTCACTTATGATTCCTATTTTGAATTGATAGACATCACACTGCCGACAGGCGGTTCAATTAGTTATACCTGGACTACAATTCCTTGGGATCAGAAGGGTCTATCCCAGCCTGTGACTCGGGTGGTGCAAAGCCGCACAATCACCACTGGATCTAGGACTTTCACCTGGACATATAACTGGGCTGCAACTTCGGATTGGGCTCCAGGTCTTATGACTGTGACGGTAAATGTAAATAAACCTGATGATAACGATGAGGTTCATACAACTAGTACGGGCTCTGGGATAACCAGGATTATGTATTATCAGGGGCATAGTCCCCAAAACCCTAATGGGGGCAATGGCACTCTTTTGCGGACGGAAGAGACTACAAGCCAGATTATTGCTGGCCCATTTTTTGAGCCTTTAGATCCGCTTCCTCCAGATGGGAACAGCTCGGGAACTCCAACACAGGGGAGGTATGGCTATCCCTGGACTTTCGTTCAGACACACATCGGACAACCATTATCAAAAATAGTTACACAGGGTGGTATTGTTTCGAAGATTGTATATACCCCGGTCTCAGGGCCTACAGTAAACTATGAAAATCCTGGGGACAATATGATGTCGACCAGTGGGGGGATCAGAACTGGTAGTTGTCAATGTACAAATTATGGATTGACCTCAGGAGTATCGGAATACGATTGGGGAAGCTCAGGTTCAGGTAATTCTGGATCTTTGCTTAAGAGTACAACCACCACTTTCAAGATTAATGATGGATCTGCCAATTCGTCGTCATATCTGTCCGCAAACCTTCTGGATTTGCCATCAAGTGTCGTTGTCAAGGATGGTAGTGGGAACTGGGTTGCGGAAACCGATTATGCATACGATGAAAACAATGGCAGCCCTCAAGGAGTTCTTGGAAATGGGACGTCTGCCACTCGCTTTATTTCCAAAGACTTATCTTTGAAGACTCAGACTGTTTTTAATAGTCAAGGGGTTGCGACCACGACGATTGATGGTAATGGTAATCAGACATATATCAAAGAATTTCAATGCTCTGGAATCTTTCCCAAGAGCATAATTTCGCCATATCAGAGTTCCACGACTATCAGCGAGACTAACGGCTACGGGTACGATTGTAATACTGGGAAAATGACCTCTCACACCGATCCCAATTCTCAGATAACAACCTATTCATACGGTGATTTGCTCTATAGGTTAACCGATATCTATGAGCCTGCCTCTCCAGACAATGCCGCTGTTCAACCCCATACTCAATATGCCTACACTGATGACAGCGGTGGCTGGACCATTACGACCACAAATCCGATCGGCGTAAAGACAAAGGATGTGCTGGATGGCTTTGGGAGAGTTATCCAGCACCAATTGATCTCAGACCCTGGTAGCAAAACAGTTTATGTGGATATGAATTATGATGGAATTGGACGTGTCGCGAGTGTCTCTAATCCATATCGATCCACTAGCGATGCTACGTATGGTATAACCTCCTACTATTACGACGGCTTAAATAGAAAGCTGTTGCAATGCCAGCCAGATAATAATAGCAACAGCCCCTGCCAAGCCGGTAATAGCTATCTGCAATGGAAATATACGGATAATGTTGTGGAGTTTTGGGATGAGACACAAAAACATTGGAAACGCGTCTATGACGTATTGGGAAATATGACTAGCGTGTTTGAGCCGGATTCGAGCAACAATGCAACTATTAAGACTGGCTATCAATATGATGTACTTGGCAATCTTATAAGAGTAGATCAATGGGGAGGGGCGGATGGTGCAGTTGGAGATCATGTGCGGCAGTTTAGCTATGATGCACTCTCTCGGTTGATCACTGCCTCAAATGTCGAAACCGGAATGATTTGTTATGGTAAATGGAATAATGGGGCATGTCTGAACGGGTATGACAATAACAGTAATCTGGTTGCCAAAACGGATGGACGTGGAGTGATTACCAACTACTGTTATGATGGGCTCAACCGCTTGATTTCTAAGTCTTATGGCGCAAGCTCCTGTTCAACTGGTGCAGCTGTAGCATATATCTATAGTCAATACCAGACGACGAATATTTGTTCGGGATGCAACGGCTCGCGCTTGTTTTCTTCCTCAAATCCGATGGGGCGAATGACTGAAAGTTATACTACCGACAACAAGACTAGAACAGTATACGCATATGATCCTTCCGGACATTTGCGTGCTAAGGCTTCCTGTTTCTCAGCAACTGGGGGGTGTGCTGCAGGCGCGAGTTTCGGGCAGCCGCTTCAATATACGTATGATCTTGCCGGAAATCCGACATCTTCAACGAACGGGGTTTTGAATCAAGGAATTCAATTTACCTATAATTACGATTCTGCTGCTCATCTCAAGACTGTAACTAGCAATTGGGGCGGAGATTCTCTACATCCAGATACATTGTTCGCTGTTCCCAATTCTTCTTCTGTCGAGGCGTATGACCCTTTTGGCAATCTAAATTTCGGACAATTTGGAGTGCTCGGGGTAAATAGTAGTAACGCGCCGAAATTCTACCTGTATCAGCCATTCGATAAACGGAATCGTGTGACTCAAAAGGTTTATTCTACCGAACAGCCATGGTAGTTGTTTCCTAGATCTATAGATCGTCGTTAAGGCGATGTGCACACGATGGATATTAGTGAGATGGTCTGAGGTTGGCAGCGAGGCCCGGGATCGGATCTCGGTGGAGAGTAAGATGGCAAGTAAGTTAGGCCGTATTGTTCTGCTTTTGTGGATAATTTGGGGCGTATCCTGCCCAGTGTTCGCTCTGGAATATGCTGCGGTCACCATACAAGGGGCGGAGCAGTATGCAAATGGGGTGTGGGATTCGGGGACGGTAACCATAACTGTGAATGGTCATTCTGAAACTGTTAGTTATGGCCAGTATTCTACCCCGGCTTCTATTGCCTCAGCTCTTGCTGTTATGTTTACGAAGAATTGTGGCTGCAAAGGCGGTCCAGCCTGTGCTAGGGCAAATGGCGCGGAGATTGTCTTTCGTGGAAGCAATGGATCTTCAATCGACTCGATTATAGTTTCGGCTGTCTCAACTGCGGGTTTTTCGTCGAGTTCCTTTACCGTGGATACCTCTCGTGGATCAGGAGCTGCACCTCATATTAACGCGTTGTCTCCAACCTCGGGCAAGTTAGGCTCACAGGTCATTATTTCAGGTAATGGATTTGGGTTGGCTAATGCAGGCGTCAATGTGGTAACCATCAACGGAGTGGTGGCGTCTGCGACAGTCTGGACTGATACAGAGATTGTGATAACGATTCCAGATGATGCGTCCACTGGATCGCTAGTAGTCACTTCGGCTGGAACTGCTAGTAATTCTGTTACCTTTACAGTAAAAACTGACAACTCCTCTTCTCCCATCGTAAGAGGAACACTCTATAGCTACACAGGAACGGGATATGAAGAAAATGGCAACGTTACCGACTTTCAAGATTCGGTAACCGGTGGATGGCATTTTACATACGATTCACTAAATCGTGTATCGAGTGGGACAATTTCTTCAGGTAACTATCTGAGCCAAGGTCCATACATGTGTTGGGCATACGACGCCTTTGGAAACCGGACGATGGAGAGTCTTTCATCTGCAAAGTGCGATTCTTCACCGACACCTATTACATGGGCAAATTACGATGCCAACAATCGAATAAGTGGCACAACGCAGGTCACGACCGGTTACCGTTATGATGGAGCTGGCAACGTGCTGGCGGATGGTCGAAATCAATACGCATATGATGAGGAGGGGCGGTTGTGTGCTGTTTACGACGGATTCACGGGCTCCTATACCCAATACATCTATGACGCTGATGGGAATCGGGTTGCAAAGGGAGCAATCAACTCACTTTCATGCGACAGCTCTACCAATGGCTTCACTGTGACCACTCAATATATAGTGGGAAAGTCAGGAGAGCAGGTCAGTGAATTAGACGGGACTGGCAACTGGTTGCATTCGAACGTGTATGCTGGGGGACAATTGCTCGCAACCTATGATATCTCCGGTGTACACTTCAATCTTACAGACCCTCTGGGTACAAAGCGTTTGCAGGTATTGGCCGATCTTAGCGCTTACGAGGCATGCGAGAGCCTTCCCTTTGGCAATGGTCTAAATTGCTATGGTCCTAATTCGGCAACCGGAACGGATAATGAAGCAACCGAGCATCACTTCACTGGCAAAGAACGTGACTCAGAGTCCGGCAACGACTACTTCGGGGCTCGGTACTACGCATCTACGATGGGGCGCTGGTTAAGCCCGGACTGGAGCAGTTCGCCAGAACCTGTTCCATATGCTGATCTTGCGAATCCACAAAGCTTCAACCTGTACACCTATGCTGGCAATAACCCCCTTATCCATATTGATGCAGACGGGCATTGCTGGCCAGAGTGGCTCTGCAATTTTGTTGTGAAGGTAAAGAACAAAGTTCTTCACGGTGAATTCACCACGGATACAAAAGGGGCCGAGATTCGTCAACTAGACCGTCAAGAGGCGAAGACGCGGCGGTTCAATCGGATGAAGGAGGAGATGAAAGAGCATCCTCCGCAAATACAATATGGCATTGTTTACCCGATCGGGATCGAAGGGCTTGGCGAACTGACGGCAGCGGAAGGGCCTGGACTTCCGCGGATGAGTCCTCCGGAACCAGCCATAAAACCATCTGCGCCAAAGCCACCGGTCGATCCAGCGCTACCTCCTGGTCCTGGATGGGTGTGGCGAGGAAATGGGTCACCGGGGAGTCCCCAAGGCAGTTGGTACAATCCCTCTACAGGGGAAAGCTTACATCCCGACCTGGGCCATCCCGATCCGATAGGCCCTCATTGGGACTACAAAGACACAGGCGGAAAATCCTGGCGATTGTTTCAAGACGGGTCGGTACAACCCAAATGATTACTATTTTGGATAAAAATGTCTCCACGTCAGCACTGAGCTATCTGAAGCGGGTGCTCGAGCAAGGAAAATCCTTGTCAAGGTTCCTTCTTGACTCCGCACCGCTCAGCGAACAGAAAATATCCGTCCTTAGCGCATCGCCTCTAAAGGTTCAGGATGTTCCGCAATTCGAGTGGGGAAATTCGTCCCCAGCAACGCAGCAGGCCTTCAGTCAGATCAAGGTGGGCAATGATTCCTACACCGGTTCTCCCACCGTAAATGTAAGTCATCAGATGGCCAAGATTATTTACAGAATGCTGGAAAGTGGTGGATCGGTGGGCCTGATTGAGAATTCGTTGGCCGAAGCAAGCGATCCTTGGCTTGAACGAGCCACTTCTCGAATCGTCTTTCATGAAAGGGATGTTATTCATCTGATAGCGAGCGGCGAGTCAATAGCCACGATTGAGCAGGCAATCAGAGAATCGTATGGTAACCCTATTTCAATCGGCGCGATCTCGAAACCGCCGTTTGATTCAGGATCGCAGTTTCTGTTTACACGCAACATAACCGGAGAGCAACTGGCCGAATTTTCCAAATACGTCTATTGTATTTTCGTTGGGGCATACGACGGAGAGGGCTACGTGGTTTGGACACGAGAGCCCTGTTGAGCTGTTCATCCCCTGTATCCCAGAGACGGCCATGGTGGGTGGTCCCGATCTCGGGTTAACCTAGGTCCTCTGGTTTTGGAGACCTGGAATATTGATACGATGCGAACGCCGCGCTCGGTTCGATTAACCAATACATCTACGACACCGTCGCTCACTTGTCTTTCCAGCGCAGCGTCCGCCACCCGCCCCGTGATATCGGCAAAGAACGTGACTCAGAATCAGGCAACGATTACTTCTCAGCGCGCTATTTCTGCAACGCGGTAGTTCCGGAGGGGCTTTCCGTTCGCCATCAGAACCATTGAGTGCTTGGATTTGAAAATGATGATGCGGTCGGCCTCTGCACCGCCGACGCTCGGCGGCGCAGAGGAACACCCCATTGCAGCTGTGCTGCACAGCAAGCTTACGAGCAGCATCTTCAGGTAGTGTCCAGTATCTTTCGCACTTTTGATCTCCTGTAGGACTTAGGAGGTTGTTGGTTGAAGTTGTTTAGTCACTGGGCTCCATGGAGCCCAGTGACTAAGCGGCTCAGGCGATGGCCACCACTTCGGCCAGCCTGTTCATCTGCAGATACCGTTTCGTGCCCCACTTGGTGGCAGCAATATGACGCAGGCGGGCAGCGACCAACATCAGTGCCGAATGTCCGTCCGGGAATGCGCCTACTACTCGTGTTCGTCGTCGTATCTCACGATTCAGTCGTTCCAGCGGGTTATTGGTTCGGATACAGCGCCAGTGTTCAGGCGGCATTTTGTAGTAACTCAGCGTTTCTTCGACACCATTTTCCACGATTTCGGCAGCCTTAGATAGACGCATCGTACGCAGCTTCTCTATCACTTGACGGGCCTTTTCTCTGGCAGCTGTGGCGTCTTCCTGCGCATGGATCGCCTTGAGCATCGCTGCTACTTCCTTCACCTTGCCCGTAGGCACTGCAGTCCACACGTTGCGATAAAAGTGAACTACGCAGCGTTGCCAGCATGCTTCCGGATAGAACTCGGCCGAGCCAAGGCACTTGTTAGAAACAATCAGTTGAACACTATTTAGTCCGCGTTGCTTTAACTCTCAGTGTGTTCGAACTTCCGGGCCGCGCACAGTTGATCCACTTCTGCATCCAGCAGACCGTTCAAGATCTCCTCGACCGTCGTTCGCACTACTTCTTCCAGATGTGACTGCATCTGCTGTTGGTGGATCTATATTACCGTCGATATTGCCGATTTCGCACTACCACTAGGCCCAACTTCCTCTTACTCGGTTGGTTCCATCGTTCTCGCCCCGGTGGTCTTGCTCCCCCTGCTTGTACCAACCTCCCAAGCCTACATCTTCGACCTAAATGTGCGAAAAATATCGTACGTTATCTGGCAACGATTGGTAAGTGTGGAAATCTACTCTGGTTAACCTTAACATGGATTACTTAGGGTGCTGATGGGCAAAGCGTAATGGGTAGCGGCTCTTCAGGAACTATTCCTGTTTTTACTGAAAATTCGATCCTCGGCAATCCGCCGATAATCACAACAAACCCTGGCAACGTAAGGATAGGCATGAAAGCACCTCCTAGACAGGCGTTGCAGGTGAATGGGAACATTCTCAACACATATAGCATATTCCCTGGCGGCGATAATGTTAGTTACGACAATAATAACTTAATCGCGTCTGGGTTTGATCCCGGCAGATCGGGAATTCTATTTACAACTAACGCGTCGTATACAGCAAATAATCCGTACAATGCAATGTATGTAAATTTCTTTGGCAACGTGGGCACCGGTACAGCGGTCCCTGGTTCGAACTACAAACTAGATGTTGCTGGGAATTTCCATACTTCGGGTTCTGTAGTGTTCGGGATGGAAGCACACCGGCAATAGCATGGAGAGATTCTCCTTGCGGCGGAGATTATGCAGAATCAAGAGATGTCTCAGATGATCGAAAGAGCTATGAAGCAGGGGATGTGCTGGTAATTGATGTCAAAACAAGAGGGAAGTTTCTCAAGGTGAATGCCGCATATTTGACAACGGTTGTGGGTGTTTTCTCACTAAGCCTGGAGTTGTCGGACGAAGGCAGACTTCTGAAAAAGGTGCTAATGAGATTCCCTGGCTGTTGTGGGCATCGTTCCAACCAAGGTGAGTGCTGAAAATGGGACAATCGAGCCCGGAGATATTTAGTTACATCCTCGGCTCCTGGATACGCGATGAAGGGTGCAGATCGTAGTCGGATGTTCAGAACGGTTATTGGTAAAGCGATGGATTCTCTTGGTTCTGGTACCGTGAGGGTCGAAGTGCTGATCATGCTGCAGTAATTGGTCGTTACTCGAAACACGGCAAAGCAGTTGAAAGAGAAAGGCTTGTAAGCATGGGAAAATATATAAATCTGATATGGGCGATCTCGGTCCTAACCTTGATTACCGGTGTGGCAAAGGCACAGACAACGAATATCTTCCCCGGGAACGGTAATGTGGGAATCGGTACGACTACGCCAAACAATTCCCTAGAAGTAATCGGCCAGATTCAGGCAACTCAAGCAATAGATGTGGGTGGTGCTCTGTCGCTTGTCAATCCTCTGAAGACGACGAAGGGAACTGCGTCCGTATGGAAAATTTATAACATGACCTCTAGTTACGGGGACTCGATGCAGTTCTGGACATACGATAGTATAGGATGTGCGTCAGGTGGTCTTTGTGCTCCACGCCTGACGCTCATGGATAGCGGCAATATTGGTATTGGTACTAACTCTCCTTCGGCCCTGCTTCATCTTTTCTCCTCAGCCACAACTGGTACACAACTACTTCTGCAAAATGCGGATGCTGGAGGAAAGATATGGCAACTATTTTCGACTGGTTCGGAGAACGCTGGTGGTGCGGGAAGCTCTTTTATTCGGAATGCGACCAATAACATATATGCATTAGCTGCGCTTGCTTCGGGCAACGTGGGTATCGGCACGACAGCCCCTGGAGCTAAGCTTGAAGTTGCTGGCAGCCTGAAGGTAAGTGGTAGTGGCAGTTCTATCATCTTTCCCGATGGCAGCGTTCAAAGCGTAGCATGGACCGGATCCCTCTGTGGCGGTGATTACGCTGAATCGGTAGATGTAGCAGGTGGCCGGGCGAACTACGAACCTGGAGATGTTCTGGTCATCGGGAAAGAGAGTTCATCCGATGTGACAAAATCTACCGAGGCCTACTCCACCTTTATCGCTGGAATATATTCCACAAAACCAGGTGTAATTGGCCGAAGACAGATCTCGGAGAAATCCAAGAGCAAGACGGAAGCTCCCATGGCCATGATAGGCATTGTTCCTACGAAAATCAGCACGGAAAATGGTCCCATTCGGAGAGGAGACCTACTTGTTACTTCGTCTACTCCAGGTTATGCAATGAAGGGAACAGATCGCAGCCGAATGCTCGGTGCCGTCATCAGGAAAGCTATGGGGAATCTGGATTCAGGGATGGGGATCATCGAGGTGCTTGTTTCGTTACAATAGCCTGTTGTTTTATATCACTTATCAAGCAGATGTCGATAGAAGAATAAAGAGGAAAGAAAAATGAACAATAAGATACCAGGAATAATAATGTGCTCCGTGCTCACGTTTAGTACTGTTGCTCAAAATACCGTTACTACCTCAAGCAGTAATACGGCCAATTCAGTAGCTAAGTTTTCTGGTAGCTCGACTATTGTCGGATCTTCTTCCCTATATGAATCAAATGGTAATGTCGGGATCGGTACTACAAGCCCTGCGGCGAAACTAGATGTAGAGGGTGGTTGGATTGACTCTAGCGGAGGATTCTATAACGATCCTACTAGTCAAACAGGAATGAATAGTCCAGGAAATGGAATGCTTGCTTTCCGAAGCGGAGGTAACGACGGAAGAATGGTTATTGCACCATCTGGCAATGTCGGGATCGGAACGACGAATCCGCAGGCTTCCTTGGCGGTAGCTACAGGTGGGCCAGATCCAAATGGAACGGAGAGCACCAACTATCCTCAAGCTATTGCAATGATGGGTCCAGGAGGAACAGCCTTAATGCGCTCGACGCATGATGGAGGTAGTACCTACGACTCAGGCATTCAATTCCTCGGATCGTATTACAACGGGTCACAATATATTTGGCAAGAAAGGATGAGGATTAACTCTGCTGGATATGTTGGAATCGGGACGGCCAATCCTCAGGCTACGCTAGCAGTAATTACGGGCGGGCAAGACCCGAACGGAATTGCAAGCACCAACTATCCTCAAGCGATCGCAATGATGGGTCCAGGAGGAACAGCCTTAATGCGCTCGACGCATGATGGAGGTAGTACCTACGACTCAGGCATTCAATTCCTCGGATCGTATTACAACGGATCGCAGTACATTTGGCAAGAACGACTGAGGATTAGTTCTGCTGGCAATGTAGGCATCGGCACGACGACTCCAACAGCCAAACTGGATGTCAATGGCAGTATCAATCTGAGCGGCAGCGGAGCGTCCATTACCTTTCCCAATGGTGGAGGCACACAAACCGTAGCGTGGACAGGTTCGCTTTGCGGAGGGGATTATGCAGAATCGGTAGACATATCGGAAGATCATACAAAGTATGAGCCGGGAGATGTGCTGATGATCGATCCTAGAGTAAGGGGCAAATTTATAAAAGCAAGTACGCCATATTCGATGGCCGTGGCAGGCGTATATTCCACAAAACCTGGAGTCATCGGAAGAAGACAAACTACGGAGAAGAATCCAGACGAAGTTCCAATGGCTGTTGTGGGTATCGTTCCAACGAAAGTGAGTACAGAAAATGGTGCGATAGAACCAGGAGATGTTTTAGTTACCTCTGCTACTCCGGGATATGCCATGAAGGGCACAGATCGCAGTTTGTTGACTGGAGCTATTGTTGGCAAAGCCATGGACTCTCTGGCTACAGGAACGGGAGTTATCGAAGCATTAATTTCTTTGCAGTAGTCCGCTATTGACAGATGTTCAAGTACAGCGTGAGGATTTAGTGAAAATGAATGTATTACGCAGTGGATTGCTAAAGGTTTGCTTGATGGCATTTTCTAGCGGAGCGAGAGGGAATGTGACGAAGTGCTGATTCCGCTGCAGTAGGGTTTCCTTTCCTGGCTCTGTACGAGAAAGTGGAAAAGAGGCCATATTACGCGGCTTTCTGAAAGACGGAGCAAGGATCTAGACTGAGCAATATGCGAGAGAGTGATTGGACGCGATTGCTGAATTGGCCAGGATACAAGGTATACCGGCAAGAGATCGATGAAAAGAACAAGAATCTGAAATTGTGGGTAAGGCGCAAGCGCGGATACCGACAGCTGAGTTGTTCCGGATGTGGAAAGCCAGCCAGTAAGATAGTGGACGTCTATGAGCGAGAAATACGGGATCTGCCATGGTCAGAGTATCGAACGACGGTGGTGGTGGAATTGTATCGAGTCAACTGTCCGAACTGTGGAGTAAAAACGGAAAAGGCACCACAGTTGCCCAGCAATGCTCCCTTCAGCAAACGCTTTGAGGAGGCGATTGGACAGTGCTGTGAGAACGCCTCGGCGCGTCGGGTAGCCCAGCAGTTTGGTCTTGCAGTCAGTACCGTGCTGACGATCGATCAGCGCTACTTGGAGCGCTGGGCGCAAAGCAGGCGGAAACCGGCCCTGCGCAAGATGGGCGTAGATGAGATTTACTTAGGCAAAAAGCAGAAGTTCATTACCGTGGTCAGTAATCTGGAAACCTGTGAGCCGGTATGGTTTGGAAAAGAGCGAAAGAAGGAGACGCTGGATGCATTCTTCAACAAAGAGCTAAGCCCATTCCAGCGAAGTGTAGTGCAAGCAGCTTGTGTGGATATGTGGCTTCCCTTTCGGCAAAGCATCGAGCAATGGCTCCCCCAGTGCCGGATTATCTATGACAAGTTTCATATTCTGCAGCATGCGGCTACAGCGGTCGACGAAGTTCGCCGCGCCGAGTTTTTCCGTCGAGGAGGAACTGCAAGAGCCCTAGTCAAAGGAAAACGTTGGTTATTGCTATCGAGATGGGAGCATTTGGATAAGCAAAAGAAGGGTCAATTGAACACCCTCTTTGCGATGAACCGGCGTGTGATGAAGGCATACCTGTTGAAAGAGAGCCTGGATCAGCTTTGGAACTACACCTATGAGGCTCCGATGTTGAACTACCTGAAGAACTGGATAGATCAACTTCGTTGGCAAAGGCTCAAACCGATGGAGAAACTGGCTGACATGCTGCTCAAGCATTTGGACGGGATCCTGAATTACTGTCGGACTAAAGTTCCTCTTGGCGTGGTCGAAGCGATCAGCGGAAATATCAAAGTTCTTTTACGCAGAGCTCGTGGTTACAAGAACCTGAGCTATTTACTCTTGAAAACTCAGCGCCTTGCCGCCACAAGAACCGAATTCGTCGTCTTTCAGAAAGCCGCGTAATATGGCCTCTTTTCCACTTTCTCGTACAGAGCCTATTGGGCTCTGAGCAGGAATTCGACGGCATAGGCTATTTATGCGGCTTTTTGAAAAACAACGAGTTGAGTGTTCGTATAAGCAATTCGTTGGGCCTTGAGCAAAAGGTAAGTCAGATTTTTGTATCCCCTGCCGCGTCGGATCAAGATCTTGATGTTGCCATTGATGGCTTCCACCACTCCCAATGGGGGTTGAACCCGGCAGTAGTTCAGAATTCCGTCCAGATGCTCTACAAGCATTTTGGCTAGCTTTTCAAAGGGGATCAGGTTCTGCCAGCGCAGTTGACTGATCCAGTGCTGTAAGTAGTTCAGCATGACTCCTTCGTAGCGATAGAGCCAAAGTTGATCCAAGCTTTCTTTCAGCAGATAGGCTTTCATCAGTTTCTTGTTGATACGAAATAAGGCGTTCAGAGTCTGTTGTTTTTCCCCCTCCAGATTGTCCCAGCGCGAGAGCAATAGCCAACGCTTGCCCTTAACTAAATCTCGCATTTGTTTGCCCTGGCGAAAAAATTCAGCCCGACGGACTTCATCGACTGCCTGATTGGCATGTTGCAAAATATGAAACTTGTCATAAACGATCGCATAGCCCGGCGCATTTTCTTCCAAACTCAAGCGAAAAGGCTTCCACATGTCGATGCAGGCAACTTCAATTCCACCCCTTTGAAAGGCGCTCAGATGCTGTTGGAAGAAGCTATCAAGTGTTTCCTTCTTCCTCTCTTCGCCAAACCATACCGGCTCTGCCGTCTGCAAGTTGCTAACTACGGTAATGAATTTCTTCCTCTTGCCCAGATAGATTTCATCCACACCCATTTGCCGTAGCACTGGCCGAACTCGGCTTTTAGACCATCGTTCCAGATACCGTTGATCGATAGCTCGCACCGTACTCTCTGCCAATCCAAACTGCCGAGCCACTTGGCGCGCCGAGGCTGACTCGCATGTCCCTCCTATCGCATCTTCAAATTCTTTGCTGAATGGAGCTTTGGATGGCAATTGTGACACTCGTTCTTGTTTCAGTCCACACTCCGGACAATCGACTCGATAGGTCTCTACCACCACTGTCGTCAGGTACTTCAGGCATGGTAATCCTCGCACCTCTCGCTGCTGCGTATCCCGAATCGCTCGATGACTTAACCTCCGTCCACAGCCACTACAGGTCAGATGTAAATTAGCCTTCTTCCTCCGTGTCCACAATCGCAGCTGTTTCTCCTTCTCCTTCACTTCCACTCGATATACCAGAAATCCTGGCCAATCCAATATCTTCGTCCATTCCCGTTCTTGCATCCCTCTACATTACCAACTCGTTGTTTTTCAAAAGCCGCATAAATAGCCTATGCCGTCGAATTCCTGCTCAGAGCCAGAAGTTCCTGACCCCGTACTGCAAGTTACATTTGGTCTGAGTAAGGCCGAAATTGAACTTGCTAATGGATTGCTAACTGGATATTCACTGCATGAAATAGCGCTCCTGCGAAAAGTTGGGATCGGCACAATCAGAACTCAGCTGAAGTCGGTATTCGCTAAGACTGCGACGAACAGTCAGTCCGATTTGATACGGCTACTTTGCCGCATGCCGCACCTGTAGGTCGCCAGTCTCCTCCTCTGCATAAGTAGGCTTAGGCAAAACACAACTAAGCCTAGCGCCCACATTGACCCCATAAGCAGAACGGAACGAACCTTTTTGACGTAGGGAAGCATCTTCTTGGATAGTTCGCAAATGAGAAACCGGACACTAGCCGTTCGCACTTTGCTCCTACCACTAAGCACTGATGGTGATTCTCTCAAATGAGTGGCGTTCTAGTGCTTTTTATTGATAGATCCAGGTAATTGGGCCGTCGTAATGGTCAAAATCTGAAAGCTCTCTCCCAAATAGGAGATGGCAGAACTTCAGAAGATGGTTAAGCTAAGCTCATTACGTTTTTAGTTAGTAAAGGTAAAGCATTTATTTGTGGCATGAAACAAGTTCTGTTCGTGTCGTGAAAATCTCCTGAAGCATTTTGGTAAAAAAGGGATATTCAGCAAAACGACGTTTGCCCTCATAAGGCTTATAACAAAAGCTAAAAGTTCAACAGAGTAAAAAGACGTTACGACAGAAGTGCCTAGCTTTTCTGGGATTCGCACTTATCAACTTTTTATACAGGAACGATTGCCGCCTAAGGCTCCTTGAGCAGTGTCCCAGAAGCTATACATATTGCCTGCTGAGGAGTTCCATACATGCGTATCTTGCTCGTGGCCATCGCCTTATTTCTTGCAGAGACATCTTTGTCTTCGGAGCAGAACTCACCGGTTGCTCCACCACTGGCTCAGTCTTCTCCTCCTTCTGATGCGACCGTCAAAATCCAGCAGGCCGCCGACACGATTTCTAAAGCGGCCGACAAGATAAATGGTGCCGCTGAGGCAAGTGCGCACTCCTCAGAGGACATTCATACTGCAACGCAAGTCATTACCAACGCGACTTCCGAAATGAATGGCGCTGCAAACTCGGCCAGCGATATTGCGAAGAAAGCACAGAAGCAATTGGACGATGCTCAAGCAAGGCAGAAAGAGGCTCAGGCCACCATTGATCGGGCTGCCGCATTTTCTCCTGGGGCCGCAGTTCTAGCAAACTTTGATGGTGCCAAGTTGTTGAGCGATTACATCCCCTGCTTGATGGGCAAAGACAATCTGTACGACGCTCACGGGCTGCCACGACCACCAAAGCCACCGACTCAAGAGGAAGCCAAAACCTCAGCTATTGCCACTGCGGCGCGGACGGCAGCTCCCGATGATCCTGGGTTACAGGCAAGCATTACAACTGCACTCATGTCCAAATCTGTTTCGCAGCTTTCACAGCCGCACGCGTTTAAACAAATCATTGACAAGACAACTCGGGATTTCATCAATAAGAGCGATCCTAAAACTGCGGCAATCTTTCAGGCGCAGAACAATAGCCAGCAGGCCGACGAAAGCGCCTATCAAAAATTACAAAGCGCAAATGCTCCAGCGAAGGCCAAAGATTCGGCGATTACCACTGCGGCTCAGCTGGCATCTCCAGGTAATCGTGAATTACAAAAAAGCATTACAGACGCACTAAAGCAAAAGTCGGTTGATCAGCTTTTGCAGGCGCACGCGTTCAAGCAGGTCATTGACGAGACGATAGCGGATCACGTCAATAATAATCCCAAGTTTGCGGCGATTCTTCAGGCACAAAATAATAGTCAGCAGGCTGATGACAAAGCCCATCAAGAATTACAAAGTGCAGCTCCTCAACCCGCCGCACTTCAGAACGTCGGCTGCTCTATGTCCGTCTTCCCCTGGGACCTTTCGCACATGATATTTGGTCGCGCTGTGGCTGATCACTACCTTGCCGTCCAGATCGTAGTTCGTAATCTTGATGCAGAACACGAATACCTGATCCATGACGCCGAGCTCGCTGTTGACGCTTACAGCGGTCAGATCGAGCGCTTCCAGGTCGGGCATGAGAAGGAGGCTGTTCGGGGAGTCGTTCTTTACGGTCAGAACTATGACCGTCGCGCTCTCGGCAGTCACATCGTGGAAGACCTTGGGATCATCCTCGGCACCATTGTCGGAGCTCCTCAGGTGATCAGCCCCGAACTTACCGCCGCATCCAGTGGATACAATACTGCTGTTCCTTTTGGGTTTGGCAAGCTCTTTCCCGAGCTTTCGACCATGAATCTGAACAACCTAAACGATCTTGCCTTCAGCGCAGCTGCTGCCAGCCGCATCGTTGTTCCTAAGGGAGGCTCCGTACCCTTCGTCATCTTCGTTCCCGTGAAACCCCTCGAACAAGCCTGCTGGCTGCAGACCGGCTATGTCCCCTCCGCAGATCTGGCCCCTAAGACGGCCTGCGACGCCATATACGGTCTCTCCCAAGGTCAGTCTCTAGGCAAACGTATCAACTCAGCTCCTCCTGAGACGATCAAAGACACGGCAGGAGAATACGGGAGCGACGGAACTCTTGTACAGGCTTGGCCCTACAAGCTCAAACAGATTCCCTTCAAGAAATGGACGCCAATGCAGGTTGCCGGACTACAGAAACATGCGTACGCCGTCATCGCGGGAACTCATATCCAACCTGTCGGAGGACAGCCAGCCGTTCGTGCCGTGCAGTGTCTTGGCACTCCTGACAACAACGGGGTTGTTTCCATGGCCTCTCTCCAGTCCAAGCCCCTCATATGCACTATCACAGGAGCGTCGCTCGACCAGCTAACAAAGGTCCGCCTTCGACCCTCCAGTAACACTTCATCCGATGGAATTGATGCCACGGTCTCCTCTATCTCGGGCGATTCCACCACCGCGAAGATGACAGTCTCGAAAGAGGATGTTACCAAGCTAACCGAAAAGTCCTACGAACTCTTTGCTGTCACTAAATTTGGTAATGAGTCTGACCTGCAGCAGATCCTTGCCCTGCATCCTGCTCCCACGGTTGCTTCAGTCCAGATAACCTCTCCTGCCGATGGAAACGCCTCCGTTGCCCAGCCCCTCACAATGCAACTCAAGGGTGCGAATCTCGATCAAGTGACTAGCGTTACTTTGGCCTCAAGTGGAAAGTCAGTTAGTACTACGCAGATACAGTCCTCGCCAGACGGACAGACGCTCACGGTTAGTTTTACTGGCGCTATGCTCAATGGTATGCCCCAAGTCCCGTATTCTCTTGATTTAGTGGTAGGAAGCGCCTCCGTTTCCTCGAGTCAAAAGGTTACTCTTGGACCTTGAGTCTTCGTCTGATGGCAAGAGATCAGGCGAAGATCAACGATCAAAAGGGAGAAAGAATCATACCGGGAGGGAGTTCCTGTACAACATTGCCGATCTTCTTCCAATGTTCTCGTTCGTTCAATTCATACATCACAACTAGTTTCGGATGGTAATACAAGATCCGCTCGCAAATGACCGCAATCCTGCGCTGACGAATCGCGTCGAATTGATCTAGCTCGAACAGTTCGTGCCTTTGCCGCTTCGACGATTCCTAACAGTGAGCTGACAAGCCAGACAATTCAATTACACAGCTTTCATCGTTGGCTCGTTCTCAATGGTCTCGTTGATAGTGGCACAATTTCGTTTTATCTCACGCACTTCAAGGTTGAGAGGCGTTCCACGAAAGGACATAAGAAGCAACATCAGCTGCTTCCAGGTCTTCTGCAGCTTAGGGGGCTCTCCATGCCATCTTATTTCCCCGATGTGCATGTGAAATTGACGGCAGTCATTCAGTTCTTTTCTTCCCAGGTCTACCCAGGCATCAATGCGCCGCTGAATGTTTTCGCCCGATGACATACCTTGTTCTGGACCGATGAACCAATATGGGGCTGTCCAGCTGCCATATCCGTAGCACCTCTCTGCCATTTCATGAATCCCTTTGTTCATGAACATATAGCCATCTCCTTATTCGGTTTAAACGTGGAACGGTGGTATTCTCAAGTCCCGATTAGCCTAGCAAAACTGGATAATGCCTACAGGAACAAACCCAAATGGCAGTGAATGAGCATGAACAAGATGATCGTCCCCGTTCGATGCGCGATGCTGCGATTCGTCAACGTCGAAGGGCCATGCTTCGCGACCCACACATTGCGCCTTTAACTGCATATGCAGCCAAACTGCGTGAGCGAGGATTAGGCGAAGTTCCTGAGTTCGATCCGCTTGATGGAGGAATCGACGCTCAGATCCTATTCCTGTTCGAAAAGCCCGGTCCTATGACTGCTGGCGGCGGTGGCTCGGGCTTTATTAGCCGAAACAACGATGATCCCAGTGCTGAGGCGACCTTCAACTTCATGCGCACTGCACATATTCCCCGCAAACTGACGGTGAGTTGGAATGTCATTCCATGGTGGAATGGAACACGCAAGGTGACGGGAAAGGAATTGTGTGAAGGGGTTGCTTGTGTCCGGGAACTCATTGGCCTGTTGCCAAGGGTCCGATCCGTGGTCATGGTTGGGCGTAGAGCTGCAATAGCAAAGAGACACCTTCGTGAATCGGGCCTGATGCTGTTCACTTCGGCTCATCCGTCCCCGCTGGTGAAAGCCAGATATCCAGAGAGGTGGAAGTCGATTCCTGCGGAGTGGGAGAAGGCCCTAGCATCGATAAAGGAAAGCCGGGAACAACTGGGTTGAACTCTGTTTTCTTGCTACGGGCATTCTTGCTTAAAAGCAGAAAGATCGTACCTACTTCACACGCCCACCTGGAACGAATTCCCCTTTCAGCCACTTCACAAAATTCCCACTGTGGAGCAGGTATGTGTGCTTCGTGGAAGCTGTCATCTTTGATCCTTGAACTTCCCGCTCATATTTCGGAGTGCCGCTTCAACTTCCTCAAGAGTTTTGCTGCTGACGTGCATCGTTGCCCTCCTCCAGAATTGGCTGCGGACCAATTCTATTCGGGCCCAGATTCCCGGGTTAAACACCTGAGCCTGTACAGCATCCTTCGAACCGGGGTGGCGAAATAATTATCATCCCTTTTCGGTATCCTCATAGCCAAACGAATCCAGCAGTGGCGGTCGATTATGGTGAATCCTGATGGCACCGTATGGATGGAAGAAGATGGCCGCATCGAATCATGTCCTGAGATTCGGTTTGAAGACGGGGCACTCCAAACCGCGTTGGAGGTTGTCGCTAATAGATTCGGTAAGAAACTCGACGCCGATTCTCCAATCATGAACCTTCGTCTTTCAGATGGAAGTCGTCTCGCTGCTGCCATTCCGCCGATAGTACATCCTCAGCCGCTAATGACGATTCGCAAGCTTACCTCCAGGAACTTCAAAATGAATGAACTGATCGAGCGCAAGATGCTCACCGAAGATCAGGCCACGTCCCTATCTGAAGCGGTTCGCAGAGGGGACAATATTTTGATCTCGGGTGGAACAACCAGCGGCAAAACGATACTCCTAAATGTTCTTTCGGATGCGATACCGGAAGAGGAGCGAATTCTGGTCATAGAGGATACCGCCGAATTGCATATCCGTAAGCCGCATGTAGTCTCAGCGGAAGCTCAGATTGATACGCACAAGAGCCCTGTCACATTTGACGATCTGCTTAAAGCTGTTCTTCGGCACCGACCGGACAGGATCATACTCGGTGAGATTAGAGGGACCGAGGCAAAGACACTTCTCGATGCCATCAATACCGGTCACCGGGGAGTTCTTGCCACGATCCACGCAAGTAGTGCACTAGGTGCGTTGCTTCGGCTTCGAAGCTTGCTTATGCGAGGGACTAAATCATTGTTTTCCAAAGAAGCAGATTCTGAAATCCGAGCAGCTGTTCATTGTGTCGTCCACATTGAACGACACAATGAACAGCGCCGCATTCGAGAGATTCTCGATGTCAAATCAGTCTGAGTGTTTCTTAGAGCCTTATGAGAACTTCAGTGAAGCCTGTCGAGTCTCTAGATCTAAAAGGACGAAAAAGACATATTTATTGACGAAGGTGCTCGACTTGCTTATGTATACCACGATGTTGACATGGTGGAACTGCAAGTAATCGCATGGAATGGCCGCTTTGAAGGTGTGACGAGACTGTATGTCGGTCAGGGAGAACTGGAAGAAGTGGTCGATTTGATCCGAGGGTTCTCTCGCTTGTAGCTCTTGAAGATCGGGCCTAGAGAATTGGAATCTGCTGTGATGCGGCATCTCCGCGTTCGAAATGCCCTCGATCTGGACCTATTGTGAGGTAACCGTCAAGATAGTTAATATCTCCCTCGTACCTATCCCCAATAGGGATTGAACCAAGCGTCTTGATCACAATTCGCTCTCTGGTAACCACTTTGCCGGAATTATCAGTTGACAGAGAGCGATCCCGATCAAACGCTAAGAGCTGGATGTGTTTGAATACTCCCGTGCCGCCTGACCATTCTGAGGTTTCCACCATATGGACACCTGATGGAGAGGTGGCGAAATAAGAATACTCAAATCCCTCCTCATATGAAATCCCAGAGTCCTGAATTGTCCCGGTCCACCTAACCCATACTCTCTTGTCCTGTTCCCTGACCTGAATCTCACCGAAAAATCGGTTACTGCGATTTGCTGAGGAGAGGTCAATTCCGACTATGGTTTCGTATCGGTCTGAAATCCAACCGCCCAGTTCCTGCAAAATACGTGGGTGTATGAATTCCTCACGTACAAATGAGTATTGGAGTTGGTCGAGCGCTAATTTTCCTTCCTTTGAGAAGGAACCTAGAGTGAATGAAGAATTCTGCACGGACAATCGCTCCAAATCTTCTTTGCTGGCGACACCCTTCAGCGCATCTGCAATAAACTCTTTAAATTGCTCCGCTTCTGAGGCATATCTCCGGGAACAAATATCGTACCAAAGATCTCTCGCTTCTCGAATGAACTTTCTTTTTTCTGGATTGGCTCCCCACGTCTCATGGCAGGATGGACAAAGGGGAGCGGCATTATCCTCCGTGTCTGGACCGTTTTCAGCCTGAGGCACAATATGATGAACTTCGACGAATAATTGGCGGCATAGACAGCATTGAAGGTGCGCTTTCCTCTTCACCGCGAGCTTGATCTGTTCCGTAAAGGCCATTTTATGGGTCCAGTTCTGTGGGGTTTACAAAATCCCTCGGGAGCATTGTAGCTGCACAATTATGGAAGAGGAATAGTGGGAATAAATCATTTGGGGGAGCCAGTTTTCATCGAGTTCTATCGGATCAATAAGACCAGGACGGCCATTTCCTGCCTGATCAATGTTTGCACCAATAGGCCACATCGTCGTGTGTTTCGGTTCGAGTGGGCACATCAGGATTGTTTTGTCTGAAGGCGCGGACGGGTGATTTACATATGTTTGCAGATTTCCGATAATCCACAGATGATTGATTGAGCTGTGCCTTGGATGATGAAATCAGTTGGAGGCAGGCTGAACCTCGCTCGCGACAAAACCTTTTGTGCTCTCCTTTGGCAAAAAGCTTACCACGTCTCCAACTTGCATCCGATCCCAGTAGGTTCGATCCAGCAAATCTGAAATGTGAAAGAAATACATACTTTCATCGTCTGTCTCAATGAACCCATATCCATTCGTCTTTATGGCCTGGATCTTTCCCTGTGTACGATCATTTACTGAAGTCGCACGGTGCATATTTGATGATTCCGAAACATCTTGGTCTTTTGCCCTCGGCTGCTGCCCCAATAAGGCCAGCAGTGTGGGTAGAGGTCGGAACCGTTCATCAATAAGTCCGAGCAGTTTGAGGCTCTCTTGAAGCATTTCCTTGTATGGACTTCCCGGAGATAGTTTTGAGGCGATTTGTCGGGACGCTTGGGGGCTTATCATTCCCTGAATATTGCCCTTGAGGGTGGCAATCAATTCATTTCGATATTGCTCCGCTTGATCGGGGGGACGTACTGCCCACCGGCGATCATTACGTCTCTTAATTCCGGCCCCACGGCTTGAGGCAGCATTGTAGATAATTCCTTTGCGTCGGAGACATTCAATCAACTTTCTAAACCCATCCACATCGCCTATGTTGAGAGCTTTCATAATGTCGTTGGTTGAGAGCAAAGTTCCGCCTCGACCTAGCAAAACAACTCTCTGCTCATCACGTGAAAGAGAGTACTGCGAATACGCATTGAGCCATTCTTGATCCTTGGGCGAAAAGACGGATCGATGATGCAGCGTAAGTTCGAAAGCTTGTGAAGCGGAGTTGATCTCTGGGGGAACCAAGTCTTGATCTCGCATCCTCGCGAAAATTCTCAGCATTCCCTCGCCCATCTCTCGCATATAGCCAAGTTCACGAAGAACACGCGCCATGTATGCGTTTCGTGACTGATGGGTGCGCTTTCCAGACTGCAAATCTGAGATAGAGATCGACGAGAGAAGTTGTCCAGGGCTATTGATCTCAAGTCGATCATCAAAAATAAGAATTTCAACGCCTTTCCCTTCGATTCCGTAATCCCGGTGTGCAACAGCATTTACAAGTGCTTCTCGGCAGGCATCTTCCGGATAAACCAAGCTTTCTGCAAAAATGCTTGAATCTACTAGGCGTGTTCTCGCCAAGAAAGGACGCAAAGTATCCCATGCGCTTTCTAGAATGCGCAGTACATTTCCTCGCACGATGTGATCATCACGAGAGGAAATATTATATTCCTGCCCAAATTTAAGAGTAGTGCCAGATACTCTGGCAATCCTAACTTGGCAACGTGGATGCCATTTGTTTATGTCCTTTGCGAACAACAGAAGAGCAGCTCGGCGAAGAATCAGCCCTTCGTGCCTGTAGTCTGCAAGGTCTACATACTGAAGGAACTTCTCAGAAGACTGTCCTCCTGCTATGAGTCTGGAAACACGCTGAAGCAATTCGGAATCGAGATCGGAGATCTTTGCTCCGTCAATAAACTCCCTATCATATTCACGCGACTTTTGTTCCTGTCGACTGTACTGAATCTCTTCTGCTGCGACGGGACGGTTTTCTTTGTCGAATCGTTGCAGGCATCGTCCGTCGGATGTGAGATGGACACGCGTGGTACTCTTGGCAACCTGGAAGGACAGAACTGTGGCACCCTCGCTTTTGAATCGAAGGACAGTAGCTCCAGCCAATGGTGTGTTGGCGTGAACATGAGTCTCTGGAGCCTTGGTCATCAGGAGAATCAACTCTTCCTTATGGGGAATGCCTGTAACCGTCCCTTCGTCCTCTACTCCAACAAACAGTTCTCCCCCATCAGCATTAGCAAATGAGACTATTGTCTCGCCAATATCACGACAAATACCCTTTACGTCGCGCCCTTTCGGGGGAACACAGCTGCGATCAATAGCACTCTTGAATTCGCGAAATTGACTTTCTCCTTGCTCAATGCCCGCGGCTAGACGCTCAGAGATTTTAAGCAGTTCAGTTCCTGACAGTTCTGTTGCCATATGGAGAAGTTTATGCCAAGGTGTCAACTGGGGGAAGATATGGTATGTGGTCAGCTTGCGGGTTCATAGACATGAACTCACATGTGGTGCAGATTGGGCTTCTACGCGATTTGCGGCTTCGAGATTGGCTTGTGCTATATGAGACCAGATAGCACAGATCCTCCTCAGCTTCTTGAGTGAAGATCTAGCTGCTCATGCCGGGCGATGTTCATCCATCCAAGCCTGCTTGCGTGCCTTCATGTTGGTCTGGAGTTTCTCCCCGTCGATCAGATCTCCGCATTCGGCGGCCTTCCAGACTTCTTCGATTTTTGCGGAGATTTCGTTGCGGTGAGTAGCTGGCCAAGTCACTTGATCGTGGAGCAAGCGAACCGCACGTTCCACAATCCATCTATGCTCCCATATAGGCCGCGCTGAATGTCCAGTCTGATCAGTTCTTCCAACTCTGGCCGAAACGGAATGCTCATGGACGCGGTTTACAGCGGAATATCAACAAAACTGCACCGAACTTCATGCAACGCATTGGAAATCCAGGATAAAAAGGAAATTGATCTGGAATTCCCGAGCCAGAACGCTTGAGAATGATCCAGATTTACTTTCATGTTGCTGGAGACGCTCGAAATAAACCACAATGCCACGATTTCGGAAGAGAACAACACATCAGATAAACGAGCGGGAAGCCAGGTGGACGGGATTTCTTGCAGATGCAGGCATTGAAAGTGCCCGCTGGTTTCTTAAGGGAGCTTTAGACTCAAGACTTCGGGATCCGGGGGCTATGATTCGGGAAGCCTGGAGTATGTGCCGGACTGTTATACCTCTAATGGTTCTGAATTTTTGCGTTCCTTTGAGGAATTCCAGAATCCCTCCAGCAAAGAGGAGTGCTGAGATTTGTGGGGCTTGGTTGTTGTTCCTGGGGCTTTGGCCGAAAGTGGAAAACAGCTGGAGAAAATAAGCGCTGGTCTATCTATATTCCGCAAAGAGCTGCCTCATTGGCCCGCTGTTGGATTCCTAAATCTTTACATTCGCCTTACTAATAGCGATGTCCCGAAGTTTCGACGCTTCAGACGTTGTCTTATTGCAAAATTGCAAACAGAGTGTCGGTATCAGCAATCCTTGGCATGATTGGTATAAATCTCTCCCGATGATCGAAATTTGAAGCGCTGATTTTTGAAAAATAAGCCTACTCCAACGAGCTGTCGACAGGCCGAGGTCTTTGCTTATCAGCCCTTAATTCTCGATTAGCTAATCTTTCCTCAAAGGTCAAGCGAGGAATTGGACGCGTTGGCGAGAAATCGAAGAGATCACGAGTATCAATGCGTAGGGCTTTAACCAGGGGTGCCACTGATTCAGGATCAGGCCAAGCGCCGTATAGCTCATAATTGGCAATTTGCCGTGACGCGACGCCCACGAGTTCGGCCAACTCCTCTCGGGTGAGATCCAACGCGTTTCTGCATTCCTCAATTCGCAGTCCAAGCGATACTCGAAGATCTAGCACGCATCAAGTGTCATTCTGCAAGAATTCAAAATAAATGATCTTGACGTTCATCTTTTATGAACTGATACTTCATATACGCGAGCTCAAGACGTGTTTTATGGGCATCTTGAGAGATCTGAGAGTTGAAATCGACGGCTAAAGTGCTTTTCGAGGGAGTATCCGAGACGAGGAGAAATCAAAAAGATCCCGTACTTCTAGGCCAAATGATTTTGCGATGCGTTCTAGAGCGGCTGGTCGCGGCCACCCCTTTCCCAACTCAAGAGAGGCGACTCGTCGTGAGCTGAGACGAACTTTTGCTGAATATTCTTCACGGCTCATCCCGGACAGGTCACGTAGCTCACGTATTCTTCGCCCGAGTTGAATCTGAAGCTTTGACACGAGCTAAGTGTCTAGAATTCAACCATCAAAGAAAATGATCTTTAAGTTCATACAATAGGAACTCAACTTGATGCTGGCTTCTCAGATGACACACACGCCAACGCCTAACGGGGGCATATGAGCTTCGAGGCAACGGCGTATCTCAACGCTCTTGCGAGTGCTGAGGACACTTCGATAGCCTATTCCAAACCTGATGTAAGACTGCATTGTTCGGAAATACCCGAACTTCATTCGCAGGATTCAGACGAGGAACTGTTACAGCGTGTTAGCCAAGGATCGCGGGAAGCTTTAGGTGTCCTCTTCAAAAAATATGCCCGTTCTGTGAGGAATGTAGCGCAGTCAGTTCTCCGGGATGAAGCAGAAGCCGATGACCTGCTGCAAGAAGTCTTTCTGTTCATCTTTCGTAGAGCGAATCTGTTTGACCCTTCGCAAGGATCTGCCAGGTCATGGATCTTTTACGTGGCCTACCATCGCGCCTTTGATCGGCGCCGGTATCTGGCTTCGAGGCATTTCTATACGAGCCAGGGCATTGAAACCTTAGCGCCCGAACTGATAGATCATCGCGAAGAGCTTCCCTTCTACGAGCGTTCCATAGCTGGACTCTGGGGGAGGGACGCGGCAGAGAGGCTTCAGGCCCTGCTTTCCGAGGACCAGCGTACAACGTTCGAACTCTACTTCTTCGAGGGATATTCCCTAAAAGAGATCGCTGAACGGATGGGGCAATCCCTCGTCAGCGTAAGACATCATTACTATCGCGGGCTGGAGAAGATCCGGAAGTCTGCCTTAGCAACAAAATTGCGGTCAAAGTGAAAAGAATGTTAGAAAATGGCTCCAATCCGGGAGTCAAAAACCTGTCGTCGAATTTTCCCCATGAGCGTTTCGTTGAACTCTGTGCTCTCTCCACTACGGAGGAATTGAGTGCAGAGGAACGGCAGATATTGGAACAACATCTGGACTCCTGCGCCGAATGCCGCGACCTCAAGTCACAGTACGAGGCTGTTATTGGCCGCGATGTTCCGGCCCTGGCATTCGAGTCACGATTGGACGAGCCATCCATTGGATCGCATAGCGGCTGGTCGTTGGAGCGGGCGGAAGCCTCCTTGATGGCTGCACTGGACAGAGAAGAGGTCTGGACCAACTCGCCAAAGAAAGAGCCAGCTCAGGCGAAAAAGTCCAGACTACGTTCTCAGGCGTGGCCATACGCTATTGCCGCTTCATTGGTAGGTATCTGCAGCCTGGCAGCATATCAACTCGGCGTGTCCCACAAAAGACCGGAGCCGACTGCAAACATACAACCGCCGGTCTCATCCGTTTCCCAGCCTCTGGCTCTGCCATCGGCCGACGATAAGAATCATGCCGTAAAGGTCCAAACCGAAGATCAGGAGATTCTGAAAAGCCTGAGGAGCCAGTTGGCGGACAACCTGAAGGAAGTGTTTGCACTGAAACAGCAGCAAGCCAAGCTTCAACAAGAATTGACAAACAAAAATGCAGATCTCGCTCACATCACAGCGGAGCGTGCAGATCTCGACCGCCAACTGAGTCAGGCACAGGCAAATGCCGCAGGTCTCCAGGAGAAACTCAGCCTCATAGCATTGCAGAAGCCCTCAGAGCCTGTACGAACCTCTGTGGAGGAAAGTCAACTGCAGGATCTTCGAGACCAGATCCAGGAAAGAGATCAACAGATTGCGCAGGATAAGGACCTGCTCCAGCATGATCGCGATATCCGCAACCTGATCAGTGCGAGAGATCTTTATATTGCCGAGATCTACGACGTTGGAAAGAAAGGGGAGACCAACAAACCGTTTGGCCGCGTTTTCTATACGAGAGGAAAATCGCTGGTCTTTTACGCCTATGACCTCGATCAGCAGCCAGGGCTGAAACGAGCTGCAGTATTTCAAGCTTGGGGCAGAAAGGGCTCCGATCCAAAGAGCGATGTCAATCTCGGAATCTTCTACCAAGACGATTCGACAAATAAACGCTGGATTCTAAAGTCATCCGATCCCAGGACTCTGGCTCAGATCGATGCAGTGTTTGTAACAGTCGAAACGAAACCTGAGCCATCGAAGCCAAGCGGCAAACCTTTGTTATTCACCTATCTGCGCATCCCTCCCAATCATCCTTAGCTCTATCGTTAGGAGGGGAGGCTCAAACCCCTCAAATGCCCCTATTGCATCGCACCTACGAGCCGGATCAATTGGCTGCCCGATTTCACAATTGCCTCATCTGGAATACCATCCATAATTGAAAATTTCCGTCATTCTCAGTTCACAGCAGATGTCATTGGTCCCGCTAATCCATCGACTATCTGTCTCGGCGCACAAAAGGTATTCAAGAGTACTGACGAGGGACTGATGTGGAGTAATCTTGCAGGGGTTCGATTTTATGGCATGCCAACATCTGTGACAGCATGCCAGCGCGTCAGTGTCCCTTCCCGGAGTTGGTATGAGATTTCGATATCATGCCTTAGTGTGATATTTGCTTATTTTGAACTTCAATAACTTGACGGAGTTTAGATGTGTGGTACTATTGGACCCGTCTTAGATAGTGCGTTTCGAGAGATCGACTACGCTACTGATGCGTATTACTGATCCGAATAGCACACAAGTACCGTACTTCTGCCCTTTTCTCAAGATACCTCTTGCCTTATTTCCCGCTGCGATGTTCTAGACATGTTTCGTGCGAATTATTCGCGTTGAAACCACCACAGGGTTATTACCATGTCCGCGGCGTTCATCTCGTTAAATACGCCAGTTTTTGCTGAATATCGAAATTCTCGCTTTGGCTCGTTCCCGATACCTTGCCGGGCATTTCTGCGCGCTAAGTACGCTGCTTGTAAAAATAACAATGTTCTTGTTGAATATAAGCTCTTTGTAATTACAAGATGTAACTATTCAAGCGAATCCCGTCCGATATCACTACGGGCTCCTCCTGTCTGCATGTTCGCTAGGGTGCATTCAGCGCATCTTTATTCCAGACTTCAATACGGAGATATGCTATGACTCGCATTGTTCGCGGTACCCTTAAACTTCTCGTTGTCGGCGTATTTATGATCGGCAATTATGTATTGTCGCAGAATCCACAAGCTGTTTTTTCACCAAACTCAAGCAATTCTGGTACGGCATATTGCGTAAATATAGACACCGGGCAAGTTGTTCCCAATTGCAATATGAGCTTGTCGACATATTATTACTATGCAACAAATGGGCATTATCATGATGATCCTTCGCATCCGATATCCTCGGTTACTCCTTCCTCTGGGAATACCGGTTCGAGCGGATATATGCCGATAAGAATACAGACAACCCGGGTAGGACAAATAGAAAGTCTATATCTTCAAGACGATGATTCGGGATATGGAATTCTTTTTGACTATGCCGTGGGCTATGGGAATTTTGTATATGTAGATAATTCAGCGATTTGGACGCAGATCGGCGGGAATACGACGAATCATGGGAATAATACCTGGAACCATTGGATGACACCGAATGCTCAATCCGGATTGAGCGGAGCAGTTACATCATATCTCAATACCTACAACCCTGGCCAGAAGGTTTGCATTAACGATATGTCTCTGCCAATCGGTGGAGTATTCGATATAAATAATACTTGGAATCCGCCTCATTCTTCTCACGATTATGGGACAGCCGCGGATATAGCCAGCACTACAAATCAGTGTTCCGCAAGCTACATCGTGCCACCAGCGAACCAACAGGCCTTCATACAACTGTGTGTTGCGAATGGCGCTTTGGCTGCAAACTCGATTGTAGAAGGCAATCATGTTCATTGCAGGTGGCCTAACTAACCGGCTTCGATAAGGAGAATCGTATGAGATACTTCCGTAGTATTAGTCTTGTATTGGCTTTCACGACCCTATCGGCGCTTGCTGCCGACAGGACCCGCACTGTTCCGGCCATCAGTCCTGTTCCTCTCTGGCCTGCCAATGGAGACACCTCGCAGCTTCCCAAAGGGCAATACGTCTTCTACAGCCCAGAGACGGGCGAATATATCGTGTACTATCCCAGCGTCACAGGGGTTGTTGGTCCAGAAAATATTAAACTTCGCTTTGGAAATCATTCACTGACTGATCCGCAGGTCACTTCTCATATCGAGATGAGCGGTCTTGGTCAATATCGGTACTCCTATTCAGTGGCGAATGGCCAACAAGCACGACGTGGTATTGAGCAGGTGTCTTTACTTGCACCGGATAGAACCGCTATCCCCACTATGGCTGGTCAGAGCATTAGCTCTAGCTGGAAAATGGAAAGGGCAGATGCTGCTGCTCTCCATGACCTGGCTGATCCGCAGGTACCTCTTGTTAGTCTTTCCTGGTCGGTAATGCCAGCTGGTCAGCCAATCAACGCTGGAGCATCAACTTCCGGCTTTGTTGCTACCTCTGCCTTCCGGCCAGGATTTGTGAACATTCTAGTGCGCGGACAAGCGAGCAAAGAATACGATGCACGAGGAAGTAATAGTCTTCCTTTGGTGGTGAGAGAGCAAATTGAGAAGGTCCTTAGCCCCACATGGGACAGCCAAGTACGCCTAACTCTGGGTCCGCGTTTCTCAAACACGTCCTCGCCTGTTGATGTGATTCAGAATTTTTTCTACGGTATAAGTGTCCTAGCACGTCACAAGACATTGGATCCCAATTCCCCTTTTGTGATTGGAGCATTGGCTTCGTTAGGTGAATATTTGAAGTCTGGGCAAACGGATACATCCCGACCAGAAAGCTTCGCTTTTTTACAGACCGCGAAGGGTGATTTGGAGACAGAGATAGCAAATGCGTTTCGAATGAGTGTTGTTCAATAGGGAGTCGTGTAATGAAGTATGTTCGTTTGTTGGTAGTCGCGATAAATGCGATATGCTTTATTTTGGGAGCTACGGTCTTAGCTCAACAGAGCGTAGCTCCAATCTGGCCTTCCGATGGGCGTATTCCGGATCAGTTGAAGGATCATTATGTTTTCCTCACGCCAGACAGGAAGAAAGTAGTTATAGCGTTTCCGCCTTTGCCAAGCGAAGGCGCTGGTCCGCGAAGAGTCGAAAAGCTACCCATTCACGATCAATTTGCCACAAGCGTTTCTAGCAATGTTCAGCGCGTTAATGGGAAGTATGAATACAGGTATACCATCACGAATGACTCTGGTTCACTGGACACCATAACCACCTTTCAAATTGTGGTGGATTCACCTTCTGCAGAAACGGAGATTCGTCAGACAACATGGCCAGGATCAAAGTCAATACGCCCAGTGGCCGAACGTATTGGCCTAAGCAAAAATGTCCCTGGTATATTCCTTCTTTGGATTAGCCCTGGACAGACCAGAGAGCTACAGCCTGGAGGCACCCAAAGTGACTTCACTGTGGATTCAACAAGTAAGCCCGGATTTACGACCGCGTATGTGGGTCATTTCCCGGTCCTAGACGTTTCTGCTGATTGGCCGGAGCCGGTCATTGATCAACTTGATCCGATTGCAAGTCCTGGATGGGCTTATAAACATCCTATTACCTTTGGTCCGCGCTTCCCATCCGGCACCTCTGCTGAAGAGATTGCAGATGATTATGAGTCGGGAATTCAAGATCTCATCCGCTCTGGGCAATTGAACTCACAATCTTCCATGGTTCAATCGGCTTTAGCATTTCTTCGGAAGGTGAAAATGCATACGCCAGCTAGCGTTTTGGGAATTGAGAAACCAGACTCGCAATTCGAGCGTGAACTCGCTGCCAGTCTTGTTATGGCTTTTTCTGAAGCTAACTAGGTCTATGACCGTGTGAATATGTTTCTTTTGTGGCCGAATTTCTGTAGTGCCTTTTTGCGCGTAAACTGCCAGTTGATGGTGACATGGTCGCGGTTCATTTTCTGATTCCATGTCTGTGTTTCCTTCTGCAGTTCTGCCAGGGACGGAATTCTTCTGCGGCCCAGGCACTAGCGGGAGAACATGCCAATCTCGATCTCCGCTTGCTTGAGCCAACTGCCATGCTTGGTGTGTAGTGCACTGTGAACCGATTCCACAGCAGACCTCCGATCTTTTCTCCGAATTGCTCCATCATTGCCTTGCGAGTGTGAGAACTCAGACTGTCCACCAAATGGATGGTTTCAGCCTCCGGATAGCTGGCCACGATCTCCAGATCTCCACCAGGTAATCGGCAAATTCCGGCGAGGAGCGGTTGGTAGTGGGCCTGGTAAAGTGCCGCCCTGCTTTGGGCTGGACGACGCAGAAGACGTACTGTTTTTGTGACAGTGGAGACGAAGCCAGAACTGTCAAAGCCCAGCGGCAAGTCGCTTTTGTTCACCTATCTTCGGATTCCTCCCAATCATCCTTAACGCTATCGTTCGGTTAGGAGCTGAAATCTCTCAATTGTCCCTAGTTCCGGTTTTGAAGAACCTTGTGGCTTTCATCTCAAGTTCCTCCCAGTCCCGAGCGGCCGTGAGAGCTTTGCTCATCAGTTCCGCTCCTTGAAGCTCTGTGAGACTGTAGGGCTCTCCCGTCTTTGCCACGGTGATGCCAAACTCGCTCTTGAGTTCCTCGTACAGATTAGAAGCCACAATCATGAATCCATTTTGATTGGAATTGACTACATCTTCATGGTGGTATTTGGAGCAGAGCTCTTGATCTTGCGGAGAGAGCAGCTCTATTGCGGGAAGCAACTGTTCGTACTCGGCAGTTCTGGTTGCGTAGTTTGTCTGCGGAAACGCATTCATGATTCGTGAAAAGAGCCCATCTTCCATACAGTAGCCGTTATACGCATCCGAGATGGTGTGTTCCAGAAGAATTGTTGTCGCTAGATCAGGAATCCTGGACACTGCCTTCCACAATTTCTCGCCCGGCGTACATTCGCCACTGTGCCCGGTTTTCCTTTTGAATACATGCATCTTCGTGTATGTCTCACCAGGGCATGCGCAAATCGGCCGGAGAAGAGGAACCTTTCCTCCAAGAGTGCCACTCATCCAACGGCTGACCGGGTCGGAGTCTCTCTTTTCGAACTCGGAGGTTTCCATGATGCCTGTTGTTCCCAAGGCAGAGCTGTAGCGAAGCTCTGCCTGATCATGCCGAAGATATAAACAGGACCTCAGGGTTGAGATGCAATCCTCTAAAGATTCCTCACCCTCTTTTGGAGGCGCCAGGTCAACGCCGTAGCGTTTGGAAGATATCTGCTCGTCAGTTTGAAAATCGGGCCAATAGCACTCCGATGCGGTGAGCTCTTGTTCGATTGAGTCTCGTACAAACTCTGCAAAATGGGGGCCGTCGTGAATGGCTTTCCAGCATTCACATCGAAAGGCGTGAGTCGCATCATTTGACTGATCCACGTATGTCGATGAGAACCATCCAGCGAAGTTGGTGTCGTATTTGTATAGAAGCGCTGTGAAGCTGGTAACTAACTCCAGAGATATCAGAGGCTCTTCCGAATGGGCCCTAGCTGCCTGAGCTTTCGTCATGACTCGGAAACAATATCACAAATTTCGAGCGTGATTGATCGAATTCACGGTGAATTAGCAGTGATCGGAGATCTCTGTAGAGCAAACAATTTTTCTATAAAGAGATGGCACACTTTCCGGATAGCGCTGCGTATACGCAATGAAAGACGATCATTCCGATTCATCCGGAGCGCCATCTCTTGAAACGTTTGCTATTGTTCTCCCTGCTGATACTTGTAGTGTGTCTTTCTGCGTCGTCCCTTGCCCAGTCTACGAATGCAACAATAAGTGGTTTAGTAACAGATCCGTCGAGCAAGTCAATTACAGAGGCGGACGTCATCATCCTGAACGAAGCAACTGGAGTGCGCTATTCAACAACAACCAATCGAGACGGTATCTTTACCGTCTCGATTCTTCCTCCAGGGCAGTATCGGGTACAGGTCTCGAAAGGGGGATTCAAGACCATCATCAAACCCGACATCACGTTAAATGTCCAAACTGCCCTGGAGCTTAATTTCACGCTGCCGCTAGGTGCGACTTCCGAAAGCATTACTGTCGAAGCTGGCGCATCAACAATCAACACAACAGATGCATCCGTCAGTACCGTAATTGATCGCAAATTTGTCGAGAATATGCCTCTCAACGGCAGGAGCCTGCAGAACCTTGTTTCCCTTGCACCAGGTGTAGTCCAGACTCCGCTTCCCTATGGCTCATCAGCCGGCAACAGTGGTGAGTTCAGCATTAATGGGCAGCGGACAGAAGGGAACTATTACATGCTGGACGGAGTCAGTGCCAATGTTGGAACCAGCGTCAACGGCACGTACACAGCTGGCGCTTCTGGACTGCTGCCGAATCAGACAGCACTGGGAACGACGCAGAGTATGGTGAGCGTCGATGCACTGCAAGAATTCAGGATCAATACCTCCAGTTACTCTGCTGAATATGGACGAACACCGGGAGGTCAGATATCCCTGCAAACACGTGCCGGAACAAATGAGCTGCACGGCACTGTGTTCGACTATTTCCGGAATGATGCGCTCGACGCGAACAATTGGTTTAACGATCACTTGAGGCCAGTGGTCAAAAAGACTGCTGAGCGCCAGAATGATTTTGGCGGAACCGCAGGAGGACCAATCTATCTGCCATCCATATACGATGGTAGAAATCATTCCTTCTTCTTCTACTCCTATGAGGGCCTAAGGCTCACGGTTCCAACACCAGCGATTACAACGCAAGTTCCGGATCAGTCCCTGAGACAGTCTGCGGCAGCGTTATCTCCAGTGCTCAACGCCTTCCCCGTTCCCAATGGAAATGAAGTAGCGGGCGCCACGGGGTTGGCTTACTTTACAGGAGCATATTCTCTTCCATCGAGGCTAAACGCGCATAGCATCAGAGTCGACCATACGCTCAAGGAAAGAACCCATCTCTTCGGACGCTATGGGAATTCAAGCTCATACAGTGATAGCCGCTACAGCCGGAATCTCGCGCAGATCACTCGTCAGGAATTTGTTTCGCGCAGTGCGACAGCCGGAGCCGATCATGTTTTTAATGACTGGGCAACGAACCAGATGCGGTTCAATTATTCGTGGACTGCAAGCACCGCTCATGGGCAGATAGATTCGTTCGGCGGAGCCCAAACCTCTACCCTGAGCACCTTTCTCTCGTCAGCTTCGCCGCGCTATTCACAATTTGCCGCGTTTCTTTATTGGGGTACTCATCCGGCTATCGACTTCTCGGAGGCGCGGGTCGGACAGACGCAACTGAATATCCTGGACACGCAGCAGTTCATGATGGGACATCATCTGTTGAAGCTCGGGATCGATTTCCGCCGAATTGAAACTACACAGAACATAAACCAGTTATTCCTGGAAGCCCTGTACTATAGCGCTCAACAGGTTCAAGCAAACAGTACAGGATACGCGTATGGGTTGACTTACGGGGCGACTTCTCCTGCGCCCATCTTCAAGAACTTCTCCGCCTTTGCGCAAGATGAGTGGAAGCTAAACTCCCGGACGACGTTCTCCTTTGGACTGCGTTGGGACGTTAATCCACCCCCAACGAACGGTAATGGACGTATCCCTCCGGTCTTGAACCAGATTTCCAATCTAGCTACTGCCACGATCGCACCTGCAGGAACTCCCGAATGGAACACCTACTACGTTGGGTTCGCTCCGAGGCTGGGGATGGCTTCTCAGCTAAGTCAGAGGAGTGGCTATGAAACGGTTCTGCGAATAGGCGTAGGCAATTTCCTTGATACCGGAAATACGCTGGGAGCAATCGGTTTCACTCAGCTCGGCTTCGCTTCGACGCAACATTATTCCAGTCTGAGCTATCCCTTTCCAGATTTGGTCTATGCTTTGCCTGCCCCATCGACATCTGCTCCATACAACCAGACAGTCGTGGGCTATGACAGGAATCTAAAGTTGCCCTACACTCTTGAGTGGAATCTTTCGGTTGAGCAGGCACTGGGAACAAGGCGTTCTGTCACACTAGGATACGTTGGATCGGCAGGTAGACGTCTGCTGGCAGGAACATTTCAGAACCCTGAATCGATCAATCCGGCATTCTCTCTCGGCAATGGGGCCTATATTTTCAAAAACGGATCCTGGTCAAACTACAACTCTCTCCAGGCTCAATTTCAACAACGCCTAGATCATGGATTGCAGGTGGCTGCTTCGATGACGTGGTCTCACAGTATTGACGACCTCTCTAATAGCTTCGTCAGCTATCAGCCATTACTCAAAGGCGACTCCGATTTCGATGTGCGCAAGAATTTTCAGGCAGCCATTACATACCAGATTCCCGGCGAAAGCAAAGCAAGGATGATCTCCGTAATAACAAGAAACTGGGCACTGGATCTTCGGGCAACCGCCCGGTCTGCCGCTCCGGTCGATGTGTATGGAGACGCATATGTCGCTCCTAATGGAACCGAGCAGTATGCAAGGCCCAACATAGTTTCCGGAGTGCCACTCTATGTCGAAGGATCGAGGGCTTTGATTCCTGGTGGAAAGAAGATCAACCTGAATGCATTTCAGTCAGTGCCGGGTTCTATCGGGAATGCACCCCGCAATTTCCTTAGAGGTTTCGGCGCCAATGAAATTGATCTTGCGGTAAGAAGAGAATTTTCTCTAACAGAAAACTTGCGTGCACAATTTCGCGCTGAGGCATTCAATGTCCTGAACCATCCCAACTTCGGTGCGATTTATAACACCACAGATTATGGAGCCTCTCAGTTCGGCCAGGCATACAACACCTTGAACGTCAGTCTGGGGAATCAGAACGCGTTATACCAGCAAGGTGGCCCTCGATCGCTTCAACTCGCGCTGAAGCTGCTGTTTTAAGACTCAGTTGGAATCAGACCGTTTCATTTAGCGCGTTGCGAGGAAACGAAGCTGATGTCGGTTAGGAAGTGCTCGAGCGTTTTTGGTGTAGCATGCACGTTGTTGCTTTTTCTCTGTTCTTCCCAAAGAGCTGCTGCGCAGCATGCTTTTACGGTAGAAGACTCTATTGCGATGAACAGGTTCAGCTCATTCTCTGGTTCCGATCAAGATCAGCGGCGGGTTGTTCCATCGCCTGATCACAAGTACTTTCTTGTCGAAACCTCCAGAGGCATTCTCGCACGCAACCAAGTTGAATCTACCTTGTGGCTGTTCAGGACTGGAGTCATCAAACGGTATCTTGCTGATGCAGGCGATAACAGTGCACCGGCTCCGAAACTCCTTGCAAGAAATACATCTGTTCCCGTGAGGCCGGCGTATGAGTCTTATTCTCCTGTGATATCGGATGTACGCTGGTCCTCTGATTCCAAAGCTGTCTATTTCCTCGCTCAAAACCCAGCAGGGAACAATGAGCTGTTCAAAGTAGAACTACCCAATAGAAGGAGGACGCGAATCAGCACCCTCGGTGCCGACGTTGTCCAATTTGACATTGCAGGGAACATCATTACCTATACGGCCCGGAGAACGGATGGTCCCGAAAAAGAAAATCCCTGGAGCCCTTTAAAGGCGTTGAATGCAGATGCTGGGGTAGTAACAGGGTTGCGTCTCCAGGACATCCTCTTCCCTGCAAATGCTCATGCATTCGGAGTCGTCAGTCCGATACCAGATCTATGGATATGCAAGAGAAGACATTGTCGCCGTTTGACAAACTATGCGAAGAACGGAGCCATGCGCAGCACGGGGTACATGGAGAATGTATTGTCCCTCTCTCCGGATGGACGGTTTGTCATCCGCCTTCTTCCGGTCCTGAGAGTGCCAGCGGCTTGGAGCCAGTACCGCCCCAAGCAGGGGTTTGAATCATGGCGCATCAATCCACTCGACTCGAAGTTCACTCTTCCCTCCAACCTCTACAGATTGAAAGAATACGAGTTGTTCGACACCAGAACATCCAAGAGTACTGCCCTAATAGACGCGCCGAATGGAACTTCTCTCGCCGAGCTTGATCAGAATCAAGCCGTCTGGTCTTCGGATGGACGGCGAATCCTGCTTGGGAATGTAGCCTTGCCTTTTGTTGGTGTAGCCTCAGCGGAGGCAGAGCGTCGCAAAAATACGTGTGCTGCCGCGACGGTGGATATACCTTCTTTCAAGGTCCGCTGTGTCTCCTTCACTCGGGATACAGGCCCTCTGGATGCCGGTACTGTATCTGCGCGGCTCAGAGACGCCGCCTTTGGATTGAGTCGCGATGAAGTAGTGCTACATTTGAGTCTTCCTGATGGCCAAGGGAAGATTGAATGCTACCAGATTCAGAATGATGGTTGGCGGATCGTGGAGAACTCCGTTTGCGCTTCTCGTGGTCAAATTGCCAATGTGTCCCGTGAGCTCCGAGACAGGGAAAGTGAATTCTCTCTGAAGATCAAAGAAGATCTGAATGAGCCGCCAAAGCTCTGGGCCCGGGAGCGAAACTTGGAGAAAGAGCGCTTGATCTGGGATCCGAATCCACAACTGCGAAAAATGAATCTTGGGAAGGCCATACCTTTTCATTGGAGAGATAACAGCGGCTATTCCTGGTCCGGGGCCTTGGTCCTTCCGGTCGGTTATGTGAAAGGAACCCGCTATCCGCTCGTGATACAGCCTCATGGTGTGCCGGACCACGGCTTCATTACTGATGGCAAATACTCGACTGCCATGGCAGCCCGTCCATTAGCCTCCGTAGGTTTTGTGGTTCTTCAGATGCCATATAGAACAGACCACGCCATGTCGCAACAAGAGGCCTTGGACCAGTTGGCCGGATATCGAGGAGCAATCTCGCAACTCAGCTTTGAGGGAATTATTGATCCAAAACATGTTGGCATCGTTGGCTTCAGCCGTGTCTGCTGGCATGTAGAACAGAGCCTGGTAGAAGACCCAAATCTCTTTGCCGCCGCGGTTCTGGCGGATGGGATAGATAACAGCTATATGCAGTTCAGGCTCTTCGGCGAAAGCAATTCCGCATTTGGCGGGGAGATAGAAAAGACCATTGGTGCTTCACCAGCTGGAAAGGGACTAAGCTTGTGGCTGCAGCATGCCCCAGGCTTCAATTTGGATAAAGTGACCACACCTCTGCTGGTTCAGGCCATTGGCCCGGCATCTGTTTTGATGGAGTGGGAGTTGTATTCCGGCCTTCGACAGCAGAAAAAGACGGTTGAGATGATCTATATTCCCGATGGTCAGCACATCCTGCAAAAACCACTCGACAGAATGGCATCTCAACAGAGCACGATTGACTGGTTTCTCTTCTGGCTGCAGGGCAAAGAAACTCCAGCACTGGCGCGTTGGAAGCACGCGGGAGAACAACGGCACCTTGTAATCCCTGGTACACGCTAAGAGAAGAAACCCGGGCCATACATGAAAACATACGGCCCGGTCGAACACGGTTTACCGTTATTCATCTGCTTCATAGGCAAGGTTGGTCGGCTGAATTCCATCCGAATTCGTTCCAACCTTGGCCATAGAAGTCTGGATGGCTTCTGTCGAGCTATAGGTAGCCACTATTTCAGGCTTCGTATACTTCATGGTCGTTCTCCTTTGCTTCGTATTTCCGTTCTGATAGCGCGGCGGTCGGCTCATCAGCCCGGATCTTGTATGCCACAGAACATGTGGCAAACTCTCTACCTGTTCGCGTACCGGTCATCTCTTGCCTGGCACTTTTCCACCAAAGCTCAAGATGGATTAAGCGGATGACGGCGGGTATCCATTTTGGATCTCCCTCGCGGATTACCGCGAGAACCTTTTGAGAAAGTCCATCGGAAGAAACCAATCCAAGCTCGGCGGCATGCGATCTTTCCAGCAAACGCGAAATGTTCTCAGTACCGTTCCTGAGGGTCGCGAACAGGCTCCGGATTCGATAACCTTTGCGCCTGCGTTCGATAACTGACGCAGGAACGATTCCGTTCATTGCCCGCCGCATTAAGGCTCGTCTGCGGCCGGGTTGTAGCAGGGCCTCCCTTGGGATGCGAAGGAGAAAATCTACTAAGTCGCGATCAAGATATGGGTATCGGTATTCATATCTTCGGATTGAGCCAGAGCGAAGGTGTGGAAGTGTCTCGGTCATGTTCCACCAGGTCATTCCATTCGCGATTCGGCTGGGTCGGAATCTGAAAGACTTCAGTGTCGGAAATGCAGGAAAAGGCGATTCAAAATGCAGCGACTCGGGAGCACACCACGGCGGAAGCGGAATGGCATTCGAATAGGACCAGGAATATTGGTCCCAGATAAATCGTGCAACCTGGGCGGTCATTTCGAGAATGGGCGTGCGATCGATCAAACACCACGCAACCATCCTTCTGAGGAATTGAACCAGATTGCAGGAAACCAGATAATCTGCAAGTTCGGGAACTGGGGTCGGAATCCCACCTAATAGTTCGTCTCCACCAAACCCTGCCAGGATGACACGATATCCCTTATGGCATGTCACATTTTCGAGCTGTAATTCATTTGCGTAGGTGTTTTGATCGGAACCCGGAACGAGGTAATGGATTGGAGCGGCCTCGAACTTCTCACTGAGGAGAGGGAGCTGCAAATGGATCCCGGTCTTACCTCGCTGCTGCTCTACTGCTGAGAAATATGGCACCTCATTCCAGCTTGGATCGTTATCGTCATAAAAAGAAATCGTATCGAGAAGTTCTTCGTGAGTTGTTTGCTCTTTCCTTCGGATCTGATCGGACATGCAGACAATCGAACTGGAATCCATGCCGCCACTGAGTTGAGCAAGGATTGGAACTCCCGGTCCAATTCGCCGCATAACCGACTGACGAAAGAGTTCACCAAATTGTGCGGCGTATTCGTTACCGTCGGGGTACTCTATTTCTGTTTGTGCTACCCACTGCCAGTGAGGGCTGTACCTCGACTTCCCATTGTGAAAGACGAGATAGTGGGCAGGCCGCACAGCCGTGATTCCCTTGTAGGGAGTCAATTCACTGACAGGCTGACAGGAGAGATAACGTGATAGGTAGTCCTTATTGAGCTCTGGAGTCACAGAGTCAGCAAAGAAGGTCTCAAGGAATGTGGACCAAAAAACAAGTGAGCCTGTCTGCCGGTAATACAAACTTCGGCTGCCGGCGTGATCCCGAGCGAGATAGAGTGATTGGTCCCGTTCGGACCACAGTGCCAACGCCCAATCGCCGACGAGCTTCTGAAAGCAATCTTCTCCCCATTGCTTAAACGCACACAGAATGATTTGGGAATCAGGAGTATCGCTTGATGGAATGTCTAATTCCGCACAAAGATTTGCATGGTTATCGAGTCTTCCATCGAGAATGAGCATACTGCCATACTTGTCTCGAGCTACAGTCGTTTCGAGCTCAGAACGCAGATGCGTGTAATAAGGCTGACACCCAAAACCAACGTGCTTGTGAACATGTGTGAATAGGCCATCCGGGGCATAGCGGCGTGTAGCTTTTGCAAGGTGCAGTAGCTCCTCGTTTAGGCAGCGACTTCCATGAGGTTTGAGTAGCCCGAATATGATGCTCATAGAGGATTCCGCCCTTCAGTAGCGCCCCAGCACTTGGTACATATCAAGCAAGTACGGCTTGTCATTAACAATCTCGCTTTTTACCTCGGTCCATGCGTGAGTTTTGAATGGAAGTATCTGTGCTCCGATCACCATCTCAGCTTTATGACCATACTGTCTCAGCAATAGTGTGGTTGCCGCAGAACGCTGAAGACATAGGACTCGCCTGAAATAAAAAACACATGCAAGGTCGATCGCACGGCAAAGGCTTTCGATCGAATGGAAGGTTGAGTTGTGACCTGCTTTGACGTCCTCCCTTTGCACCAATTGGCGCAATCTCTCGAAATTGTGAGAGCGTATCGGAAGCTCGAAATAGAGGAGCAATAGCCAGCTTTTCAAAATAAGCATTGCCATGCATGTCTCCTGAGAGATATTCACTACAGGTTCCAAAATCCTTGGCTTAATGACTGATGGAGTGCTCGGCGAGCAAGACCAGGTAGTTCTCTATACGAGCGCGCCGTATGAGAAAACTCCCTGGCCTGTCACCGACTCGTTGAGAGCCCGGACTATCTAAAAAGAAGATGTTGAAGCGCGTTAGGCGCATAGTGCTTTTCTCAACGACATATTATGAGCCTCTCTATCCAGGTGCTTCGCAAGAACCCACGCGCAGTGTTGCATGTGCCAATCGTGCCTCTTTTCGCTTTGCAGCCAGTTGCCGCGTCCATAAAGATGAGACATGATGGCCAATATCGGCGCCAGGGCAAATGCCTTCCGTATTTGTTCCATGGTGAGAGCGTCTGCCCACTGATCTCGATAGACATCTCTCAACAATGACAGTTCCGGGTCGGGATAGCCTTTTGAAAGCAGGGACAAGAGATGTTGAAAGGTCAGGAACGGATTGCCGATGTACGCCTCAGCCCAATCCGTTACGACACATTCGTTGTCGCGCACCAGAACGTTCCCGCGATTGATGTCGTTGTGAATGATCGAATCTGGTATATCCAGATCGATCATTGCCGCACATGCATCTTTGAGAATTCTCCCAATCTCCTGCAGGCGATGCTCAGGAAGAACTGTCTGCCCTATCGCCCTTTGTCTCTCCATCACCTCGACGAGATAGTTGATCATCGCATCTACCTGGGACCTCATAAGTTCGAGGCGTTGATCAAATGCACCGGCGGACAGCAGTTCTTCAATATGGTTTGTGGTGGCCCTCTGTATTCTTGCCAGTACCTCTACTGCTCGACGGTGCAACGCTGGGTGCATCTCGTCAGACAGTGCTTTGCCGGCATCTTCCATTACCCAAGCATTCCAGTCATCACGCGTGGCAACGAGCAAAGGCAGACCTTTATCGCAAAGGCTGGCAAGAAGACGTGTGACAGCGAACTCATGGGTGTTCGGTGTGCCTGTAGCCTTCATCCAATAGGCCTGGTTCCCGTAAGCAGGGAAGCGTATCAGCGCAAAATCTGCGCTGGCGTTGTATTGCTCAAACCTCCCCGTGAGCGCAATCTTCTCTCCGATTTCCCGCTGTATCCATGCACGGGCCTCGTCAATCCATCCCATTCGTTGAAATGAGTTGCGGTTGTTTCGACTATCAGCGAGCATGGATTCAACAAGTGCCCTCTCTTCTTGAGATATCTCGCTGTGAGGAATCTCATCTAGAGGTATCGCAAGAAAATCATTGGGTACGTGCTGACTTCGGACTTCTACGATGATTGCCGGGGTATCCATACCATTCGAAAACGCGAAATCCAAAATGGTAATCTCGGCACCCAATATCTTTTCGATTGCTTTTTGCGCTTGCTCAGTGATTCGTATTTCACGGTTCACTGAGATACGTGGTAGGCAGATACCCACGAGGCCGTGCTTTGCTAACATGAGGCGTGTCTCGACATGAATCAGTAAAAGCCTGTATAGATCCTCATGCACTGAACGAATGGCTGAAGCCATGGGGTCCTCCGTCAGCTAGCCAGTAGATGCCTTTGTGCAAGTTGGCTGAGAAACGCCTGAACGTCGTTGCTTACAAGCGTGGGATCGGCGCCAGTCTCGTTGGCAAGCCTCTGAATGATTTCTTCGATTGGAGAACCTTCTTGGAGCGCCCTCCAGATGTACCCTCCAGTGGTATTGAGGGCATACATCAGATCATGCTCGCCGTCGAGAATAACTGCTCCATCTGGAGTAACAACGGAGCGAAGGTGCGTAGTGGGGAATGACATACGTATCGCCTCGCGATGCCAGAATGGAAGATCTCAAGTCTGGTGATGGGAAGAGTAAGGTAGAGTTCCAAAATAAAAAACAAGAAAAATTCTTCACCGCCATTTTTATCCCTCTTGAGACAAAAACAAACATAGTTAGCGACGTGCATTGCATCGCTGGCAGTGCAATTTAAAAGGGCGTTTTGGCCAAAATAATCCGCAGAGGTGCAGAAGGGCAGACCTGCAACAGAAAATCACAACGGAACTGCGACCCCAATAACACGCCATAGTGCTTGTATTGTGTTCCGGCGAAATATCATCGGGCGCAGAGATGCTGCTGAAGGGTGAGGAATGAGAGAAATATTAGGTCCGTCTGTTGCGAGATATCCGCAGAATATTCTGCCCTCAGATCGAAGAGCGAATAAGGGGCGCTCCCAGTCATGGCGATAACGATCACCATCGTCGAACGTTCGGGATTTCTGCTCCTCTAAAACAACAACCGAATGCGGAGGAATGAATGGATCAAGCCCTTTGAACCATTCGCTTTGATTAAGACAAAGTATCCGATGTCCCCAATTCCCGAGATCTGGAATAGCCATCGAAAGCAACGTGGGCCATTCTCCCCACCGATTGAAGATTGGTTCCCATTGCGCTCTGGGGCGCGGGCTCTCCGCTTCAGGGCGGATTGATGGCAAATCGAGATAACTTTCAATGCCCATCAGCGTTCTATAGGAATAGCGATGGGTATCGTCAGCCCAAAGTCTCAGGCTACGAAGTACGTCTGAGAAACGAAGAGAGTTGATGAGTGCCAGAGCAATCAGGCCACTTGTGTGGGGGATTGAATCGGTTTCACTCTGATACCGGATAAGGGTTCGATCACTAACATCTCCGCCGAGCGCTTCCATCAAGATCTCATTGTCCCTCTTGATGCGAGAATTTGTTTTCCCGTTCTGCTGCAACGAGCTGATAAAAGCTCACATGCTCCCAGGGCAGGATCAATGGAGTAAATCGATGAATATCTATTTCCTGTTCACCATCGTGCGGATAGAGTGGAAGACGCACGCCGAAGGACCTGACTCTGCCCACAATATGAATCTCTTGGGGATAGCGAAACTCGCGGGGTCCCCTGTAGTCGCGATCGGAGGTGGTAAGAATCAATTTTCCTCGTTCCACGACACAGCTACAGCAGAAATATGCGCTGCCGTGTTGAAGAAAATAGATCTTTGTCGGATCTGGATTCCTCCGTTCTTCCGCGTTAACTAGCTCAATCGCTACAAACGCGCCGGGAGGGATTTTGGGCATCGCTAAAGTGTGATTGGTACCGAGCTGTGCATACACGAATCCTTGTCGCTGCCAGTGCGGGCCGCTAATGGACCGTATGGTGATTTCGTGTTGCCAATTTACGATGGCCTCCGAGAGCAATGAGCTCCGGCGAAACACCTCAGGCTTTCCGAGATCTCCAGGTAGATCCACCTTGCGATCTCGATAAAAGGGATACGATTCGACGAAGCGGGTAATATCTCCATTGAGACGAAAGTCCAGCTGTCGCATCTGATCGAGACGATAGCCGAATACCCTGAATGCTCCGCCCAGAGTGAGCGGAAGACGCAAAGATAGACCATGCAATTGCCGGGGAGAAGGTATGGAGCCAAATTTTTTCAGATTCTTGATTAAACTTGTGCTTGCACCATCGTCATTTCCTCGAAAACGACTCCTGAATTCCCCCGGTGCTTCTCGGAGCATCGAAAACAACTGTGAGAGCACTTCGGCAGCATGTTGGGACGGCACTGGTTCATACACGTTCACCCAACCTTCCCAGAAGACAATCTGGAAGTAGAGAGTTGTTTTATGCAGATCGGGAAAAAGGGTATTGCTACAGCTTCTTGTTACTTTGTCTCTATTAAATGATTTCTCCGGACCTAAAAGTCAAGAGAGAACTGATTCTTAGACTGCACTCGAACCCGTTGGTTACGAAAATATTCGAAGCCTGAACAGGCGTCGTGTCCCATGCCGACACATTTAGGGCGGAATTGGTGTTCCAAGGATACAAGCTGCGAGCCACGCTCCTGGGCGCGCACAGGGCTGCTCATATGCGCACTCCCTCATGAGGTGATAGATATATGCGGCCGGACCAGAATTTCAACATACCATTTCGAACCCAACAGCTTGTGGTGCTCGCCGCACAAGCTGGAGGCTTTCACAAGGCAGCGAAGAAGCTAGGCGTCGATAGCTCGATCGTTGTCCGGAGTATCGACAAATTGGAAAGTGACCTTGGCGTGAAGATCTTCGAGCGGGACCGTAACCGCTTCGAGGTCACGTCTGCCGGTAAATATTTTGTCCGGGAAATTCAATCTGCACTCGACCATGCCGAACGAGCATGGGATTTAACGAAGTATCATGCGCACTTGGAGCATGGGCCTTTCCGCCTTGGCTATTCTGGCTACGTCCACAGTCGATTGGTTTCTGCTTTACACCGTCTGGATCTACTGTCTGGAACAAGTAGGAGCGCTCCAGAACCAACAGGTCAACAGGAACAGAATAATCCGATATCCAGTGCTGAGAATTCCGAATTGAGGATCGTTCTGGAGAGTGGCTCTACGATTCAGTTGGTGGAAGATGTTTTGCATGGCAAGTTGCATGCTGCCTTTGGCGTGCAGCCTGTCCTGGATGATGATCTCTGGGTAAGGCCGATCGCACGTGAGTCATTCTGCATTGGCGTATCAAAGAATCATCGCTTCTCAAAGCAACAGTCGATTTTGGCAAAGGAACTGGATGGAGAGACAGTTTTCTTTGTGCCAAGGGCGATACATCCCAGGTTTTACGCCAATGCAGTCGAGTACATCGAAAGCACTGGAGCCAAACCAATCTTCCGGGAGGTGTTGTCATTTACGCATGCGGTGGAGATCGTGGCTTACAACTTCGGAGTGGCACTACTACCCCAGTCTGCTTCGAGACATTCCCATATGGGGGTTATCTTCAAACCGGTAACAGACAAATTGCTCTGGATTGAGACTGCACTATTTCTTCGGAACGACCAGCGTTCAGGCAGGATTCAGGAGATCCTCCCAAATGTGCTGTCCATGATTCAACTGAAGTAACTTTGGAGGGGTGTGATTGAGTAAGGGATGAGTACGCTAGGAAGGCTCATCCCTTTTTATTGGCGATAGCAGAAATGGGAAACTCTAGCTGACGGGAACGATGACTCCACCTCGTGAAGCTAGAGTTCAACATTCGATTCCGTAGTCCCGGAGAATACCTTTGAAAGCATAGTGACGGCCGCCATCTCCATAAATTTCAAAGCCGAGCAACTGCTTCTCCGAGTTTGAGAGGTTGTTGCGGGCATTCCAGAAGTCGTCGTTTATTTTTGCCTCGGCATTGAGGAGCGGCGTTAGGAGTTTCTCAAGTTGGTCTTCCGTCAAGAACTTCAATTTCGCAAAGGTATCGTGATGCTGTTGGACCTCTCCAGCATAGGTAACAGTGTAGGCATTGGGCGGCCCAACGAACCGCTCTATCTCAGGGGCCGAATCCAGAGCGTTGGCGATGTGTGTGCGTAGCGTCGGGTAAAAGAAGAGGACGTTCCGTTTTCGTGTCAGACGAAGAAAAGCGCATTCGACCTGATTGAGAAGAGGTAGATTGCCATCCTTGTGCCTCTGCAGAAATGTCTTTGCTTCTGCTTTCGCTACCGGGTCGGGTGTTTTCAAGAAGAGCAGGGCGACCACATGGAATGATTGCAGCTTGCGGAAGATACTTTGACGGTCAAAATCATCAGTGAGGCGTTTAAGAATTTTACTGTGTGAGTCTCCAGATTCGAAACTCTTCGAGAAGACGAAGTGAGCCTGTGTGCGGCCAGGCATAGCAGGTTCATCCATTGTGGCAAGGGTAGCGTCGAGGTCCAGACTTTCCATGTATTCGAGCCAGTTCGCGGTCTCTCGGTCCATGCCTTCCACATAGAGCCTATTCACTGTCTTTTCGATTCTGGAAACATTCTCACCAATGTTGACACCGATTCGCTTGATGAGGGCAGCAGGGTAGTCTTTATCGAGGCTGGACATACAGAGCTTGTCGTACATCGCCTTGAGCTGTTCCTCAACGCGATGTCTGACCTTGTCCACAGCGAGCAGTTCATAAATCTCCGTCCACTTGCTCAAGAGTTCGTTAACTCTGAACTGAAGAATCGGCTGATACATCTCTGTTTCCAGGAACACCGAACCGTGTGCATCAAAAACGGAGGAGATCAGACCATTGGTCACGAAAAGATATGGGGCTTGGATCTCCGGGTGGATGCAGTACTGAAGGCCCTGAACGAGGTACGGAGGCTCAAAAGGGTCAGGAACATCCTTCGGTGACTTAGCCTCGATCACCCAAAACATCTTCTTCCTGATCGTAGGAATGTAATCAGGGTTATAGTGCTTTACTCTCCTCGCTCCCTTCTCGACGGGGGGATAACGGAGCTTGAAGGATGTGCCGCGATCTCCGTGGCGTCGAACCTCATAGTCCTTGTGCGTTTCATATCCGAGGCACTCCAACAGCGGAGTGAGGAAATTCGATTCAACGAAAGGTTCACCTCTGTCATTGAAGTCGAGCAGTTCAAGCCTCTTCAAGCGTTCTTCGACACTTGTCATGACGGTTTCGCCTCACCGTATAAGTCCCTGAGGGCTTGTGCATGTTCGGGCGTGATACTGTTTCCGATCATTCGAAGATAATCCATGAACTCTATTCGATTATTCAATGAATAAAACCGATCCATCATATGCAGACAGTCACGGCAACGCCGTGAATATCTATTCCCGTCTATCGTCAGCACGCCGAAGGTATCGTACCCGCACTTCGGGCATGTCTTATATGGCGGTATTATGAAATCTCTTACGCTAAACGTCTTTTCGGTCATTGCGTGGATTCTCGATAACGAGCATACAGCCCAGGCAAGCGTCTACGCGTTCTCCTCGGGCGTTACGCGGCGGTCTTCCCCCAACTGCTTCATCTCCCGCCCAAGAGGTGGGCTTCGCCTCACGAAATGCGTAGGTAACTCACTCACCACCTTCAAGCTCGGGTGGCCAGAAGAAACCAGCTTCCATCTTCGGGCTGCGAGGCTCACCATCTGGCCTTCCATGCCACATGCGCAATTTTTCTATTTCGTTGAGCAATGCGAATGCCGACTTTCTGCGTAGCGGGTCGTGTTGCATCATCTCCATGAGCCGGCTTCGGATTGCGTTAGAATTGCGTGGCAACATCGTGACCGCATTGGATGAACCGGGATAGGGCCGATGCTCCACGAAGGTCTCCTCAAGGTTCTTGTGCAATTCATACGAGGCGCCTCCGGCGACGCCGTCTCGAAGCAGTTGCAGCGACGCCAGCAAGGCATCGGTTGTACCGAGATTCGCTAACACCTTTCCGAGCACGACCGCATACGTGACTGGAACATTCTCTTGAGCCAAGTCAAACATTCGCTGCCGTACTGACGCATCACGCTGCGCCAGCTCGGTGAGTCTGCGAACGAGTCTGCCGTCGTGATGACGGATCAGCTCGTTTGATAAGGGCGGTAGAGTGGGATCAATGAAACTCAGAAGCAGGTTGCGAGCTTCCTGGGAATCAAACTGAGCGACTGCGTCTACCAAGTCATTGCCCAAATATTGAACGCGCACACTATCGCTGGCAAGTTCTCGTAGTAGCGCCACCGCATCGGGGCAGCGGGTGTGCCCCAATGCCTTTGCCAGCCCCCGCGCACCTTCCATCGACACAATCTTTTCCTCAATCAGGTGCCGCACCCGTTGGATGCTCGCACTCTGGTCTTCGGTGAACAGAACAATACCAATAACTTGCGACATAAGGCTTGATTCCTGGGAGTTCCAGTGATGGGCTCGGACGTGTTCGATGATCGGTTCGACGATCTCCCAGGTCTTCTCGGACGGCAAAACGACTCCCTGCATTAACAGAGCTTCGAGTCCGTGAATGCGGGGCCAAGCATCGTACAAGTAAACTGGTTGTGTGGATGCGCGATATGTCCTCAGCCTTGAATGCTCGATCTGTGGGTAGCTCAAGATCTCCAAAACCAACTCCGCGGAAGCTTGCCCATCCAATTCCGCCAATACAATGGCAAGGTGTTTCAGCCGCCCGTTGAGTCCAGCGGGTTGGAGCTCCGCTGCTCGCTCAGCGACTAGAGTCTCGATATGCCGCCTCAATACGGCAGCTATTTCGGTTCGTCGCGGCTCTACAAAAATCGATTCTGCTTCACCTGTTCTGGCTTTCCAAACAACGCTGAAGTCCTTGCTTCGCATTGGCCAGCTTCTCGCCCGTAAGAGTGGTGAAGGACGTTCAGTTAGAGCTAGTTGGAAAAGACCCCATGCAGCATCATGTTCGTAATCGGGAGCCATCAAGAGCCGAATCAACAAGTCTCTGGCGGCGTCGGAAGCCAAATGAATCATTGCCTGGACATACCATCCCGTCCAGCTCATCACAGCTCCGTTTCCTTGCTTGCTACGGTAATCTGCTGCCCGTGCCAGCCGACCGGTTCGGACTCGCTCGATATCAGCCTCGACCAAGCGCTCGATTGTAGCCAAGTCGGAGAGTTCGCCGACCTGAGCCATGACCGTAGCGAAATACCCTTTCAACTGTCCGCTGAAGTCATTCTGGGCGAGTACAGTTGGCATCGCTGCATTGAGACAATTGCGCAACGCCTCGCGGACTTCTGCTGATAATCCCTCCCGGAGCGATGTATTGTCTCGTCCGACTAGATGGAAAATCTCGGTCACGACTTCGATCTGCACTGCGTCAGCCCTACCGCCGATTTCCTGCAGAATGCCATTGACGACCGGGTTTGGTGGCATCTCTCGCAGCAGGTCCTCCAATTGTCTTGCAAGCTTTGCTTCTACCTGCTTATCATCACCGGGTTTGCTGGTGGCGATGATCGGGACCAGCTCGCAGATACGACGAAACAGACATCGTACGATTTCGCGATCCGCGAATTTGCGGAGCAGCGGGATGATGCCCGGCACTCTCATCTCAGTGAGATCATCACTGGTGGCTCGATTCAGAAACTCGTCGCGCTGGGCTTCGGTGAGCCCGTCGACAAGGTCGATCCAACCGTCCGGGCGAAGTGCTCCTGCCAGTAGGTTCTGAACGACCCATGCCGTTACCCACTGGGAGTCCGCCCTCTTTAGCATCTCTATTGTGACCCGGAGTTCCCGGCCCTGAAGATCGCGACTCTCAAGTTCTCTGACTTGGTCGACTTCCAGTTGGGAGAGCGACTCTTTGAGTTCGTCGACGAAGCTCTCATGACCGAAGCTCGCGGCCTGTCTCCACGCCAGAAACCTGTCGAGAGGTGCAGTTGCATAGTTTGCCGCGGCGACATAACTCTGCAAAGCTCGGGGATGCATTGATGGCGGCAACTCGCTGGCGTACATCCGGGCGATCAACTCCTTGAAGTTAGCGTCGTCCAACGTCTGCGAGAAACGGGATATCTCGTCCGGTGACATCCCCCACCAGACAAACGACAACAGATTTTTTCGGACACCAGGGCTCGGGTCCTTCATGGCAAAGGCGACAACTTCAGCGGGAGCTGGGCTTCTTTGCATCATTTCAGCAACGAAACTCGCCCTGGCGTTTTCGGGCCACCGACTTACCGTCTCCTCCCACGCCGTGCCGAGGCTGGCGACCTCGAATGATTCGCCTGTTCGATACGGCCCAAGCTGAAGGTTGGTATCTTTAGAGGACAACAGTGGTTCCAAAATGTCCCTGAAGTCCTCTGACCCGCTTGCCACCATGCCGGCCACAGCGATTTCTCTGTGTTGTCTGAAAGAACTCTGCCACAACTGGCGAAGACGAGCGCTCAACGCCTCCCGTATCAATCCCCAGACCTCAGAACCGCACAAGCGAGCCAGTTTAGCCGCGAAGGCTGCATCCAGCGGCAGCGCCATCTCCACAAGTGCCTGTCCCATCGCTACCGCATTGGGAAGCGGTTCATCCTCGGTGTGTCGCCCGATGAACTCCGTCAGCATCTCGACCGGCTGAGTCCAGGCAGGCTCATTGACATAGCGAGCAGCGAAGTCATCTCGCCCCGTTCCCGTCGTCACAATTTCGACCAGCTTCCGTTTCAGGTGAAGTGCTGCAAATAACTCTTGGAACTGCTGGTGCAAAAACGTGTAGGTTATCTCCGGGTACGTCGACCGTTCAAGTACATGATGGGAGCACAGCGCCGTCAAAACGATGCCTGGATCTGGCATTGTACCCAACTGTCCAGTGTCTTGAAGGACACGCGAACACACACTAATCTCTCGGCGAGCCGCCGCTTCCGGGAGTTGAACGCCACCGCCCGTAACCAGAAAACTCCCGAGTCTCTCCAGGAAGGCACGTCCCAAACCCGAAAGAGGAGCATTTGCGAGAGCGGTCTGATGGATTTCCGAATTCTCCATCATCTGAGTGACGGCGTCCAGAACGCCCAGGCGGCTGGTGGGGATCTTCTTGCCGGACTGAAAGAGGGAGACCACCTCGGCCAAAATCATCGGCGTTCGGGTTAAGTCGTCCAAGATACGGTCTACACGGAGCTGCTCGTTGAGGGATGCGGCGGCGGCGCCGAGGCGAGCGCGAACGTAGTCACCTCGTTCCTGTCTTGTCAGTGCTTGAATCTTGAAGCGAGAACTCCCGGGAAGAGGAGGAGCGATTGGATGCGCGCGGGTAGCGACCGCAATCCCCGCACCCGCGAATGAGCATTCTAGGTCGCGAATCATGCCCGCCGCAGTTGCTGATTCTGAAACCGCAAGCTCATTCCATCCGTTGAGAAGAAAAATGATGTGCCCGGTTTGGCGGATACGGGCCAAATCACTGGCCGTTACATCGCGCGACTGGAACTCTGGCGTTCCTGAGATGAACTCGAAGACCCCAACGTTCCGCCGCACCCAAGCCGGAAGGTCGATCAGGAAGGCGAGCTTGCCCTGGATATGCTGCTCGCGGGCCAGTTGGATGAGCGTGGTGGTCTTTCCACGACCGGCAGGGGCCTCGAACACGACTCGATGGCTTCGCGAAAGGAGATCGTGCAATCCAGCCCGTTGTTGTACCTCCTGGGTCTCCGCACCCTTCTCGTCCAGACGGAGTAACCGCAGATCGATGACGGGATTATCGCCCAATCTTCGCGACCAGTTTGCAATGATCTCTCCATTGGCGGCAAGAGTGCGTTGAATGAGAGCTTCGACCGTTGGTTCCTGCGGAGGAACTGCAATCCCGAGATGTTCGGCGCACAGACCGATGTTATCCGGTACTTGGAGTGTCGAGATGATCTCTTCTCGCGACATCACGATCAGATCCCAGCCGTACTCTTTCTTAATCTCTGCTTGCCACTTCTCGACGGCGAAGTTCGACACTTTGCCGGAGGTGACAAAGACCAATATCTGCAGGTCGGAAAAATGCGGCTTTGCGCGCTTGGCGTCAGTCTGGATTTTCTCCAGTTCGGGAGTAATTGATGAGGAGAGGCCCATGCCTACATGCAATGGCGATAGTATTGCCGGTGCGTGAGCGTCGAGCCCAAGATCCCACTTCCTCTCGCAAGCGATCAGTTCAGGCCACCTGAGTTTTGCCAAGACGACGGCGAGTCCCTGAAACCGCATGCCCCCTTCGTCAGAGGCAATTGCGTCGAGCGCATGTTCGATCGCGACACGGGAAATAGACATAGGACTCACTGGACGCTCGTGGTTGTACTGCTACTTCAAGATTGGCTTGAAGCGAACCTTGAACTCCTCGTCATTGAGCAGGGTTGTGGATTGAATTCGCCAATAACCTACTAGAAGCGATTTCTCCCCAGTGCTGAGGTTCTGCGCTTCTTTGTGTGCGCTTATCTTGAAAACCTCACCGCGACCATAGGTACCACCAAAAACCTCTCCTGGAAAGAACTGGATCGCTTGTTCCGAGCTAACAGGTACACCGGCATTCGTTAGACCGTGCAGGAGATCCTCGGCAAGTCCCCGATACTGATCGATGTTGCAAACATCATCCACCGCAGAACGCAGCGCTGAAAAGGAACTGGACGGAATGATTTTTGTCATCATGCGGGAAGCGCGTAGTAATTCGTCTGCAAGCTGAACTCTGATATTGCGGTCGATAGGAGCACCGGCGCGCAACATTTCCTCGTAGAGCAGAATGCCGGGGCTCGTATCTTCCCTAAAATAATTCTGCAGATGACCTGTGGCACGTATTCCCAGAACGGGGTCTGCCACGAATTGGCTGTAGAACACTTCTCGAAAAACTGCGATGTCGATTACTGCATTGAGAATGGACACGATATCAGAAGCGTGAACCCTGGCTTCATTGCGATCGTGCTCGACATGTTCAGATCCTCGTACGTTTCTGTATCGGTCATCGAGCGCAAGGAGTTTTAGCAGAACAAGTGCGTGCGGACGAGTGACGCGGAGGTTGACGCGAGCGGGTATCCCGCCCGGCAGTGTGCCCGTTATTTCGTGTAAGTCAGATTCCTGCAGCGCGATTGTGCCTCCGAGGCATTCTCGTGCGTGCAGTCCTTTTTCGATGTCAACCCGGAAGTTATTTCCTCTTTTCAACTCATGCGGCGCCATGAATTCGACGCGCATGATTTCATTTGTGCCTGGAATTGGCTTCTGAAACTGAAAGTTGCGCGATTCGGGAACAACGGTATAGCCCAATGCTGCCAGCTTCTCAGCCACATTTGCAGGGTTCTCCCGTAGCGCAATGGCATCGAGAAGGAAATCAAAATCTTTCGTGGCCCTGGCCTCTGCAAGAACAAACTTCAGAGCTTGTCCGCCAACCAGCACGAATTCATCTGCGGCGGGGCCTAGTGCAGTGAGGAGTTCCAGCAGATAGGTCTTTTGTGGTTCGGGAATCATGCCGCCTTCCACATTGGTTCAATTGCATTGTCGAACAGGTAGTCTGCCTGTTTCTGGTCCCGCCCTCCGCGCGCGACGAGATCGAGATACACCTGGATATCCGAGGCTGTCAAAATGTCGTCGTATTGTTTGGCATACATGAATACTCCAAGATCATAGGGCTCCAGGAATCGGAGAGAGGCTCCACCTGTTGTCCGGCCCGCAAGACTCTTGAGCTTTTGTTTCTGGTCTGGGGAAGGAAGATAGATGTCGACGATGTCGATATCTATAAATGGCGCACGTACGGTGGCGGCGGCAGGTCCAGTGAAAGCAAATGCGCCGATAGACATGGACGCGAGTCCATCTTTAACACTCGCCAGATCCGCCCCGAAGGAATTGGGATAGGTGATGCTGGTTCGCAATCGCGCTCGATATCGTTCACGGTACTTGGCGGCCCATGCGAACAGAAGGCGCTTCGGCTCCGGCAGGAGTACGGAGGAGCCGCGTCTCCGTACCCAAAGCTGTTCCTCCAGTGTGCTGAGAGCTTTCGATATGGTCCCTAAGCTGACAGCGAAAGTCTTTCCAGCGTTAGGATCGGCCAGCATCTCGGAGATAACAGGATTGTTACTTGATTCTCGTTCCATTTCCCGTGCGATCTCGCTGAGAGTCCATGGCCTCGGGTTTTGAAGCAGAACCCGGAGTACGCGGGAAAAGCGACCGGAAAAGATGTTTACCTCGCGACTGGGATCGATTGTTTGAGCCGAGTTGTTGTTACGGAGGCCCGTCCGTTGAAGGAAGAATTTTCCCGGAACATTGATGGATATGTTGCCTGCCAAGTCGATGAAGTCGATTCCCGCATCTATGCAGAAGGTTTGTGCCTGTGGCGAAAGAACCGGGGAGATGATGGCAAATGCAGCATCCTTCTCAAGCGCTTTCAAGCGCGCGATCCACGGCGCGATGATTTCAAGCTGTTTGGGGCTGATTGACTGTTTGATTTCTGCGTAGACGGAGATCTTGTTCTCTCCGGACTCAAGGTCGAAGCGAATGTCGAAGGGACGGCTCTCTCCCACATTGAACGCGCGTATTCCCGACAGCTGTGTAAAGGGAAGTTGTTCCTTTAAGGAGCGGATGACGGTTGTCTCTAAGGTGAGGGCCGAACTCTGCATGACATCCACTTTCTCATACTGGAAAACCATCGTAAAGGAAAATTTTCCTATAAGTGAATTTTCTGAAATTGGAAACAATAGCCCCCTGACAACCATCCTAATTTGCTATCAATCCCTTTCAGAGCACCCCCGATGGAATCAGCGGCGTAAGCCAGGAATTCTCGAGGGTTTACCTTTATTTCTTGGCGCGGCATTTTGCTCCGTGCCTTGCCCAGCATCACGGTTACACACACTCATCGGGTCAACTACCGACTTCATTCTCAATCGGTCTGAGTAGATGCCAGAAGCTGTGGGACGACATTCTTCGGTAACCTGCATCCCCACTTTAAGGTTCTCGGCGGTTGCTGGATCGCTTCGACCCGTGAGGTTACGCCCTTTAACCGCCATCGTCGGCGGTGGAGGAAGAAAGAACAGAAAAGGAGTAACGAAATGGAGTCTTTTTCTCTCGGTTGCAAAGGAAATCCACGCCGATCCTCAAACCGTCGGACGACAATCATGGCTGTGAGCCATAGGAGATTAGGGGAACCTTTACCCTTCGTGGTCGGACTGCCGAACGTGGCCCGGGAGAATACTAGCATCTGCTAGAATTCGCAGAGGCTACCCGCCATCAACCACTGTAACCTGGGCGATGTTCGGGAATCGCAGGGGGCATAGCGACATGAGCAGCTCGAGGAATAACCCGGCAGAGGATGTGCAACTTTCGTTCATTACGGAAGAACAGAAAGTGGCTGCCGAGAAGGAAATCGTAGAGCACTCAAAGAGAATTGAGTTCTACCTCACGGAATATACCGTTGAGCTACTGGCTTCCAAGATGGCAAGCGGGGAGTTCGTTATTCCCCCTTACCAGCGTGAGGACACTTGGGAGCCGGAACGGAAACATCGGTTCATTGAGTCGCTCCTTATGGGGCTGCCAATCCCATTTCTCTTTTTTTGGGAGAGTCCTACGACTGGCAAGCTCGAAATTGTGGATGGCTCCCAACGCCTCAGAACTATTCAGCAATTCATCCTGGGCAGCATGGTCTTGGGAGAGTTGGAAAATCTCATTTCGCTTCAAGGAATGTCCTTCCACGACCTTCCGGAATCTCGCCAGAGGAAGATCAAGAACCGTTCTATACGTGGCATAGTCCTCAATGAACATGCCGACGAGCAGGCCCGATTCGACCTCTTCGATAGGATTAACACTGGCAGCAAGATTGCCAACAAAGCTGAGGTGCGTCGCGGAGCGCTTGTAGGGCCGTTTCTTAATCTGGTCATCGACCTTGCTCAAAATGAGTTATTTGGCACTCTCGCACCAGTGCCCGACAAACAAGCGAAGCTTCGGGAGCGGGAAGAATTGGTGACGAGGTTCTTTGCTTACGGAGATGGGCTTGAGGGATACCAGGATCGAGTGTCTCCCTTCCTCTTCGCGTATGCAAAGAAGATGAATGCATATTTGGCTGAGGATCCAACTGCAACTGATGAGTACAAAGAGCGATTCGCGCGAACGATGCAGTTCGTTGCGGAGGTCTTCCCGTATGGATTTCGCAGAACGCGAGATGGAATCGCTACCCCTCGCGCAAGATTCGAAGCTATTGCGATCGGTACGTTTCTGGCACTGAAGCAGAACCCCGCTCTTACCGCAAGTCAGATTAGTGTTGCCCAGTGGCTAGATAGCGACGAATTCAAAGATGTCACGGGCTCGGATGGAGCTAACGCAATTGCTCGACTGGAAGGCAGAATCGGGTTCGTTCGTGATCGCCTGCTGGGGCTCGTAATATAGCTATGGACCCACTGACGCAGTCTTTTGAAGAACGCCTCCAAGAGATTGAGGTTTACTTGGATTTATTGGAGCATTTGGAGCAGCAAGTCGCCATCGGTCCCCCGAAGATTGGTGAATCTTCCATCACGACCCAGCAGCAAAAAATCCTCTACTCGTCGGTCTATATCCAACTCTACAACCTCGTGGAAGCTACCATTACTTGGTGTGTCGATGCCGTTTGTAGCGCGGCCACCGAAAGTGGTCGTTGGAAACCGAGCGATTTAGCAACGCTTGTTCGCCGAGAATGGATTCGGTCAACGGCTCGCACTCACCTCGAGCTTACGGCGGAGCATCGTTTGAACAGTGCCGTTGAAGTCTGCGAGCACCTCATCAATGCACTGCCTCTCTTGAAATTCAGCTTGGAACGACGTAACAACATTGATGACCTGGTGATACAGCAGATTGCCGAACGTCTCGGGCTTCAACTGCAGTTCAGTCAGGAAGCTCTCCGTAGCGTGAAGCAGCCAGTCCGCGATGACAAAGGGCCATTAGCCTTGGTCAAGGACCTTCGCAATAGACTGGGGCATGGCAGTCTTTCTTTTTCAGAATGCGGCGAGGGAGTAACCGTTATAGACTTACGCGACCTCAAAGCGCGAACCGCTCTCTATTTGCGCGAAATCATTGCTGGCTTTCGTGCATACATAGATGGTTACGAGTATCTCGATCCCGCGAGGCGTCCATGATCGAGTGCGTTGATCTCTTCTGTGGCGTTGGAGGGCTCACTCACGGTCTCGCGAAAGGAGGCGTTCACGTCGTTGCGGGTATTGACTTGGACCCAGAATGCCGTTTCCCATACGAAACGAATAATAGTGCCAAGTTCCTCGAGATGGACGTTCATTCTGTATCAGGAGAGTACGTGTGCTCTCTGTGGACCAAGGGCAAATACACTTTACTTGCGGGTTGCGCTCCATGCCAACCCTTCTCTACGTATGGGCGTCAGAAGGGCAAACACCCAGGAAGTAAAAAGCGCTGGGACCTCGTATCTGACTTCGCTCGCTTAGCACGCGAAGCCAAGCCTGATTTAGTCACGATGGAGAACGTGCCGCAATTAGTTCATCACAAGGTATTCGATCAACTGACTAGCAGTTTGAGCGAGTACCACATATCTTGGCAGACTATCGATTGTGTTCAATACGGTGTGCCACAGACACGTAAGCGGCTTGTATTGCTGGCTTCCCGATTCGGTCCGATCGAGTTGGTTTCTCCCCAAAATTTAAAAGGCAGAAAAAAAGCCACTGTCAGACAAGCGATTTCTTCCTTGCCGCAATTGAGCGCTGGCGATTTCGATCCAACTGATCCCTTACATTCGGCTTGCAAACTGAGCGAGCTAAACCTCCGCAGGATCAAGGCATCCACTCCAGGCGGGACCTGGCGCGATTGGGATGAGAGTCTCTTGGCTGAGTGCCATAAAAAAGACTCTGGGACAACCTATCCATCAGTCTATGGACGTATGGAATGGGATAAGCCGGCTCCGACCATTACGACTCAATGTTTTGGCTACGGGAATGGACGATTCGGACATCCGGAGCAAGACCGAGCGATTACGCTTCGAGAAGCTGCTCTTTTACAGACTTTTCCGCGGACATATAAGTTCCTGACGAAGGGGGAGAAAGTACGCTACAACGTCCTGGGCCGGCTCATTGGCAACGCCGTGCCTGTCCGAATCGGTGAGATTGTCGCGGAAAGCCTGTTACAGCATGTTCGACAAATTAAGAGCAGCACCCGAAAAACTGTGGTGTGATCCAAAGACGAGCTCTTTAATAACGCATGGCAGGCGTATGCTGCTTACCCTGTTGAAGACAAATAAGGTAAGCCGTGAAACGTATTCAAAGCTATCTTTGGTTTCGCTCCTCCTTCGAAATCATGAAGTCAGTAGATGTAGATCCAACCCGAAGCAAGATTATGCGTTCGGTTCGGCGCTCTAGCACGACACCGGAGATCGCAGTTCGTCGAGTTCTCCATGCTTTAGGTTTTCGATTCCGACTGCATCGAAAAGACCTTCCAGGAACGCCCGACATTGTCTTGCCCAAGTATAGGACGGCCATCTTCGTTCATGGATGCTTCTGGCATCGACATGACGGTTGCAAAAAAGCGACTCTACCTAAAACGAGGGTAAATTTCTGGGCCAACAAATTCGAACAAAACGTTATGCGCGATCGTCGCAATGTAGATGCTTTGATGCAGTCTGGGTGGTCAGTGATCCAGATATGGGAGTGCGAAACAATCGACGACCTCTCTCTAGAGAGTAGATTGCGGGCTGCCCTTAGAACTTGATGAACGGCACCAATTATCAAGATTCTCAAAGCACCACAACTCCTACTTATTCGTCGCGACGATCCGCTCACCATCTTATATAGGTTTATGGCGAGTTAGCGAAAAAGTGGGAAATGCTAAGAATAATTGGGCAAAACAGATCGAGCCCGTTTCTGGGTCAGACGTCAAAGCAAAGAAGCCTGCAAATTGCGTGGAGGTAACGCTGCCAAGCCCGCCAAGGCATCGCGGCTTTGCTGACGCGCGATCTGGATGGATCGGTGGCACCAAGCGAAAGATAGAGCCGCCGACGTTGAAGACTCCCTTCACGCTGGTGAGTGATAGCCAAGGTGACATGTATTTCGGAGGCCCTGCAAGTGCTGTGCTGCCGACACAAACCAACTTCGCCGTGACTTGGAGTTCCTCGATCAATTTCCGGATTTGGGGAAATCGGAACATCGCGCCAACGTATAATGGATTTTTCTATCGATCTCAGCTGAGCACCGTATATGAGCAGATCCTGAGCTTCTCTATTTCGCTACGGTGGTATATGGCTCGGGATGAGCGTGTTCCGCTACAACGGCAGGTACAGCTTTCCGGACCGGCATCTGCGGATCAAGCTAAGGGGATCAGGACAGTCGAAATAGAATCTCACTCCGTAGAAGTGACAGGTTGGCCCATCGGCCTACCTGTTGCTGGCACGCAACAGCTTTGCTACTGAGAGTTTCATCTTTACCTCTCCGTATAAAAGCTTTTGCAGCTGATAGTTAGTTGTGATGAGATTTTTTGCGACCGCAGCTACATCCTCGTATTCAGGGACCTTGCCATCAAGCTCCGTTCGGTTGTGGTAGGCAATTTTCACCGCGTTCAACTTCGATTGCAGCATTTCCATTTGGGAACGAAGTTTCTCCGCAGCTTCCTCGGTGGAGGTGGTGTCCGACTTGAGGTTTTTGCGCTCGTCGCTCATCGTAAGCCCCAAAGAGTCCGATAGAATCCCGTCTAAAGGATACCAAGGAGCATGGAAATCGAGATCCGCAAAGCCACGCAATTGGACGTAAACCAAATCAGAACAATACATCAGGAACTCAACCGTCCGATTCGTGACGCTTATGCACATGACGAGTTTTTGATTGCCTGGGAGGACGATGAACCCATCGGTTGTGCAGGAACCTCGCTGTACGAGGAAGGAGCTTACTTCTATGGCCTAGCCGTCAGGCGAAAATGGCAAAAACAGGGCGTCGGTAGTCGGTTGATGCAGGCTAGAATTGATGCTCTTCGTAGTACCGGATCGCAGTTCGTGGTCGCGCTGGTCATGTTTTGGAACAGCCGATTCTTCCGCAAATTTGGCTTCTCACCAATCCGACGCGAACTACTACCTCCCTCGGCTACCGTTTATTCTGACATAACAAGCCCTTTGCTAAAGCGATCAGCAGTGATGATACGATCCTTGCTGTAGAGCAGATTGGAGTAGTAATGGAGCACGAATGAATGAGGTAAGCGATGGAGTTCTAAGTCTCAGAGGGCGGGAGTGGCAGTCGTGTGGTCATCGTAAGAGAGCCAAACTAATCGAGAGTGCTTTTCAATACTGGCGGTATACTGGTTTTCCTTACTACAAGCTGGGGCATCTGGAAATCACCCGCGAATACCGAAACCTTGTTTCCCAATCGATCGCTCCGATTAACAAGACTGGCCTGGGTGGCTCTACGATTGGACTTAGACTCGCCAACTACTTTCAACCACACATGTGGTCGGTTCGTGTCAGCAGATATCTTAGCCCCTATGACGTGTTTCATGACGACGGTTTGCTGAGAGCTGCGATTCGTCGGTCATGGACAATCTGGCCAGACAGATTCGGAGCAAATCCTGCAACACTGCGACGAATGCTCAAGACTTACCCTGGTACTGCGAGCGTTTCAAATTTTCGCCCTACAGTTGCGAGGGCCGTGCTGCATCACTTCTCTAAAGATTCCGACACTGTAGTCGATTTTTCAGCTGGATATGGGGGGCGCCTTCTGGGCGCGTTGTCGATGAAACGTGCGTATATAGGAATCGAACCATGTACGGCACAGGTTGCCGGGCTTCAATCTATGTTGATGAGCATTAGAGAACAAGCACCCCGGGGTACAGCGGAGATTCTTCCAGGGTGCGCCGAGGATGTTATGTGCTCGATTCCAAGCTCTTCTGCGAGTTTGATTTTTTCAAGTCCTCCATATTTCGATTGGGAGAGATACTCCGACGAGGCAAGTCAAAGCTTTATCAAATATGCGGACTACGATTCGTGGAAGACAGGATTTCTGGAGCCTGTGATTCAGCAGAGTCTCCGAGTTCTAAAGATAGGCGGAAAACTAGTGGTGAATATCTCCAGCGGGCGGAGAAAACCTGATGCAGGAGCTTTACGGAGCCTAGCAATCGAGACCGGATTTCGGGAGATTGGGTATATTCCCTTACTGATTTCTAGAGTACCCTATCTACACCCTCGCAACAGCGCCCCCACAAGCACGAGGCAATCCTGATTTTCGAGAAAGTCTGAATGTTCAGCTTGACCGAACAATGGACGACTGGCAAAGCAGCCGTGGCGGCAGTGCTCGTCATGATTGCAATCTCTGTGATGCCATCTGTCCTATCGGCAATGGATTGCAAGTGTGTTCTGCGGAAGAAGCATCATCCAGAAAAGAAATACGTTAACGCCGATCTGGAGATGGCCAAAATCTACATGAGACTCAAGAACTGGTCAGAGGCCGAGCAGCACTTTGTTGCCGCTGCCAAAGACCCGCTTAGCCAAATGCAAGCCCTCGCCGGCATTGAGAACGCGAGAAGTAAGATTAACGCCGAAAAACTCGAAGGAGAAGCGGCACACATTAACGCAGCTAAATTATACGAAGATAATGACATTCAACCCAAAGCCGAAGAGATATATCGAACCACCACAACGAGTGTGACTTTCCACGAAGACACACGGAAGATCGCTGCTTCGGGACTTGATCGGACTCTTCATGCCCAGAAATTCGACCGATTCTTTGCCGCTGTGAAAGAGTGGATCGAGCGGATTAAAGGATGGGTCGAATTTCTCTTCTGGCTCGTGGTATTGCTGTTGAGTATTGTTCTGGCCTGTACCATCGCCAAATCGATTCTGCGCCGCCGGAAAGCCATTTTATTTCATGAATTTAGCACCCCATCAGAGGAGATTTCACGCGGTCTCTCAATTATCTTCATGCATGCTCGCTCGCGCATGCAGAACCCCTCGCTATCGCCTGCTGGCGTAATGCCGGCAAGTCTCGTTCGCAATATGCCGACATTTAGCGACGAGCTGGAACCAATTGAAGACTTGGAGCTTGGGGGAACTAAGATCCCTTTCTCTGCCATCGCAAAATTTTGGGGAGAGCCTAAGATTCGTATAAGCGGGGGGTTCGATGGTTTGAGTCCCCTCGGCAGCATCTTCGCCGTGATCAAGCGGCGAGACGAAGGGGGCGAGATTTATCGAGATCAGGCCGTCAGGACAGGAGTGCCGAGTCAGCAACGGAGCGATCTGCTCGATTTCGCTTATGATGTGATTGTGAGGTCTTCGGCCGCATATGACGATGTTTAGGCGTACAGCTGACCCAGAACGAAAGGCCGCCCAACAGAATTTTTGGTTGGGGGAGCGCTCTCTTCGTGCCTATTTCGCAGGAGGGAACGTCCGTTTTCTCAAGGAGGCTGAAGCAAGTTTCAGTGCGATGCCGTCGACGGATCCGTCTTTTCGCAACGCCCAGTTTTACTTGGGTGTAACGAAAACACAGCTGCGGAAGACGCAGGAATCGATTAAGATTTTCGAAGATTTACGCAAGAGTGGAGGCAATGAACTTTCAGAACAGATTTCTCTTCAACTTGCTTATGCGCACATCAAAAACTACACACAAAATGATTATCTGTGTGCTGAAGCGGAGTTGGACAAGGCAATGCAGAATGCTGCCAAGTCTAATGACGTAAGCTTTCAGCTCCAAGTCAAGGCAGTTCAAGTCTTCTTGTACTCTGTGTTAGCTGGTCGCGCCGAAGATAAATCATTGCGCCCCGCGTACGCTAAGAAAGCCCTGGACCTTGGCACGCATATTTTGAACCACACCGATGCGCAAACTGAGTCTACGCAGGCGTTGAGATTCGAAGCCCTCAATGGTCTTGGAATTACATGGATGAGACAGGGAGATACTGATGACGCAGAGCTTCGCAGAGACTTCTGGGCAAAGGCGCAAGGCTTCTATGATCGGGCATTGATGATCATTCCGAACTCTGTTCGGGTCTTACAGAACTTAGCTCAACTACGATTGCTTCAGGTTAAGTTCGCTTCTGCTAGAGAGAAGCCTGTTTTGTTGGAGCAGGCAAAGCAATACTGTGAGCTGTCACTTCAAGTGTCGGATCAGGACCAATTCCCCTATTACCTCCTTTCCAGAATCGCAGTTCAATTGGGTGACGTTAGGGGTGCCTGGCAATACATCATTACAGGGCGTTCTAGACCAGGTGCTGTCAAAGAAAGCGAATGGGTTAGTGTTGAAAATTCGGCCAGGGAAGCTTGAATTCAAGGGTCAAGCTCCTCGGAAGCTGGCTCTGCACTTTGAAGCTAGTATCCGATCAGTAGCCTTAAACAGCAAGTATCTCTCCCCTCACGAGTGGTGGGAGAGTAGGCCCCAGGCGCAGGCATAGAGAAGTGCTTCCGTTCACATGATATCTAGTTCATGAATCATGAACAAACGAGATTTATGAACAAAATCCACCCTCCCAGCTGGATTTGAGGATCCGAACTGATGACCTCTACCATTTTAAGGATTGACTTGTAAATTAAATAAAATCAATAAGTTACAGCATGGGAACAATCAATCGAAATCTGGGAACAATTCGGGAACAAAAGCCGTTTTCAGGGGCGTTTCTGGGCATTTCTGGAGCGATCAGGGCCTTGAAAATACAACGGTTAACGATCCGGCCGAATTATGGCATGGAAGAGGTCGTCGGTTCGATCCCGACCAGGTCCACCAAATCCCCAATAAAATCCAATACTTAAAAGCATGACCGCTTCTTTCATGCCTCCTTGCTAGGTGCTGAAAGGTTCGATAGTGAATTGCTTCCGAGCAGCCCTCGGAAGGCCACTTCTTGTGCCAACCGCTTTTCGTCGGAAACCGACTGTTGATAGATCTCCATCGTCGTTCTGCAATTTGCATGGCGCAGCAGTTCTTGGGCGGTCTTGATGTCCACCCCGTGCTGCCGCAGCATAGTTGCAAATCCATGGCGGAAGCTATGCCAGCCGATCCGCTTCGTAATTCCAAGTTCCTTCAACGCAGGGCGAATATGGCGTTTTAATACCATGTCTGGCTGGATCGGCTGCTTACCGTTCTTGGCGATCGAGGGAAACAGATAGTCCTCATCCTCCTTATAGGCGCTCTCTTCTCTCCACCGCTTCAACTCCGCGACAACAGAAGCATGCAGAGGTACAGGTTTTCGGGATGCTTCCGTCTTTGTATCGCCTTCGATATTCCGCTAAACAGAATGGGTGACATTCGCCTGGCGAAGCGCGAAGTCGATATCGCGCCAACGTAAAGCAATAAGCTCTCCCCGACGAAGTCCAGTGCCTCCTGACAGCAGGACCATCACTCGCAGCTTCTGGATCAGGGCCTGGAACTCTTCGGCAGAAAGAATGTCCGGCGTACGCAGACGCTTCGCTGCGGTGCGTACCGCTGAGATAGGATTGTCTCTACAATTCTTCATAGACAAAAAGCATGGATAAGGCACTAAAATGTCAGAGCTAATTTCGTCTGAGCTTCCCATTGAGGGAATAGTCGCAAGAATGAATGTGGAGAGAATTGCGAAATGGCTGTATATCAGTGCAACGATAACCCTCTGCGCCACGCTCTTGACTACGAAGCTATTCGCCAACCATTTCTGGCTATATCTCCTTTTTGCGAATCTTTCCCTGATGCTCTGTGCGGCAGGCGTTTTGTTGAGACATTACGATTACTTGAAGTTCTTCTGGAAGAGGAATTTGGGAAGATCCATCCTTGCGCTCGTCAATGTAGTGATCCTCTTTTTTAGCTTAGTTGCAGCGAAGCAGCGGGTTGCTGTTGCCCTGGGGATGCCGGTGAAGGATTTTCCAGATACTGTTCAGATTTGTACGGCGCTGGAGTATGTACCCATGGCTGCGCTCATAACCGCTCTGGTTCTACTCGGATATTGCGTCTTGGTAATCTTAGGAAAGCTTCTCTTTCATTTCTGCGCGGCTCATTTTCTACAGTTAACTGAGACCTTTCTGGGATTTCTCAAACCGAATTGGATTTATAAGCTGCGCGAAGCCAACCGGAAGAACGAACGCAAGTTCTATTGGACCACCGGAGATTTCATCGGAATCGTCTCATTGGTTTTCTTTCTTGCTTATGGTGCGCAAGCTCTTCATGAGAAGCTAGACACGTCCGTCCGTTTGATCAGAGTTATAGCTTATTGGTGTGATTATCATCCCGCTGAGAAGTATCCGGGAATTCAGGGGCTGGTATCCTCCCAGCGAGTGGTATTTCATGATCGAGGGATCATTTCTATTGCGACTCCAGTGGGCTCCGAGATCAAGATAGATCCGATAATACTTAGTCCAACTGCCCAGAAATAACGCTACCCCTGGCCAAGTCAGCATGAACAAGGAGGATTTGAGCTACACAACAGTCGTCACGTATCTGAGCATGATCAAACGGATCCGAGAACGTATGTTTCAACTTCCATGCTGTACTCTCCTCTTGACGGTCAAGTAGAAGAAATGTAACCTCTCGATTATCAAGAGGAGCGGGAAACAGGATGGGCCAAAGAGATGTTGTTCAAGGCACACTAGAGATGCTGATTCTAAAGACGCTTATGCTTGAACCGATGCACGGATACGGCGTGGCCACGCGTATTGAGCAGGTAAGTCAGGGAGTTTTTCGCGTGAATCCTGGGTCGCTGTTGCCTGCGCTGGCCCGACTGGAACGTGCTGGACAAGTGAAAAGCGAGTGGCGCGCCAGCGAAAATAATCGGCGCGCGAAGTATTACGCGCTAACCAATCGAGGCAGGAAAGCGCTCGCCGATGAAGCCACCACATGGAACCGACAGGTTTCGGCGATCGCCCGCATTATGGAAGCCTGATCATCCTTTTTCGGAAAGGAATTCGATGGGACTGCTTGCTAACGTTGCACGAGCGATGCGTTCTCTATTTCGTAGCCGGATGGTGGAGCGCGAGATTGATGAAGAGTTGCGTGGATTTGTCGATGCTTCGGTTGCGGACAAGCAGCGCCATGGTATGTCCGCCGAACAGGCATTGCATGCGGCCCACGTGGAAATGGGCAGTACGAATGCAGTCGCACACCGCATCCGTTCAGAGGGATGGGAATCGATGATTGAGATACTCTGGCGAGACGTGCGGCATGGCATTCGCGTGCTCCTGCGTAGCCCGGGCTTTACCCTTATCGCCGTGCTCTCGCTCGCACTCGGTATCGGTGCGAATACGGCGATCTTCACATTAATCCAGCAGGTCCTGCTCCAAAGTCTGCCCGTCAGCGATCCACAGCAACTCGTCACCTTCGGGCAATCAACTACTGGCGGAGTTCTGGGTGGTGTCGATCTTGGCACGGCCGATATGTTCACTTACGATTTCGCGCAACAGCTTGAAACGAATCCCGGTCCATTTCAAGGGGTGGCAGCTTTCAGCAGTCTTGCTCCTAAGGTCAATTTACGCGTACATGATTCAGCGGCGGCCATCCAGGTTTCGGCTAATCTTGTTTCCGGCAATTTCTTCTCGGTGCTCGGTGCCGCACCTATGCTGGGTCGTACTATTGCTCCGTTCGATGCTAACGCTCCCGATCGCAGTGCCGTAGTTGTCGTCAGCTATCACTTCTGGCAACAGTCGCTCTCTTCCGATCCCGCTATTCTAGGCAAAACCATTACATTGAATACGACACCCTTTACGGTTATCGGTGTCATGCCCGAAGCGTTCCATGGTATTAAGCAAGAATTGGAGCCGCCAGACCTCTGGGTACCCGGCACTATGGTTCGGGAGATCTTTCTGGAGTCCGGCATGCTGGAGCCGCGCTCCTTCTATATGCTGCACATGGTGGCCCGGAGAAGGCTGCAATCATCTCTCGCCGCAGATCAGAACTGGCTCAATCGCCAGGTTCGTAATTACGTTCTTGCAGGCGAGGGCGCAAATGTTTCGAATGATCGCCGCCAGGAGATAGAACGTCTCACTGTTCCGCTCGTTTCTGCCTCCCATGGAGTCTCGTCGCTTGGCCGTAAATACGGAGACTCGCTCAACATACTCATGGTGATCGTAGGTGTCGTGCTTCTTATTGCGTGCTCGAATCTCGCTAACTTTCTGCTAGCCCGCTCTGCTGTGCGTCAGCGTGAGATCGCTACGCGGCTTGCACTGGGATCGAGTCGCGCACGTATTGTGCGGCAGAGCATTATGGAAGCGCTCATCCTGTCGTTGTCTGGAGGTATGCTCGGTCTTGCGTTAGCTTTTGGCGTCACGCGTGCGCTCATTGCATTTGTCGCGAAGGGTGCGACGTATACGCCGCTAAATGCGCGCCCCGATGCCGATGTTCTTCTCTTCACCTTGGGCGTGTCGATTATTGCAGCCTTGCTCTTTGGCTTAGCTCCGGTCCTTTATGTCGGCCGTTGCTCCGCCAGTCCAGCTCTGAATGCTAACACTCGCACATCCGTGGGCAGCGTTGGCTTGTGGCCAAAAGCACTGGTGACTGCGCAGATCACTCTCTGCCTACTGCTCCTAGTTGGTGCGGGTTTGTTCCTGCGAACGCTACGCAATCTGCAGAATCAGGACTTCGGATTTGAGCGCACCTATCTGCTGATTGCCGGAATCGCGCCGGAAATTGCAGGTTACAAGCCTGAGCAGGCGCCTACTCTGAATCAGCGGCTGATTGAACGCGTATCGGCTATCCCTGGTGTCCGCGCGGCGGCGCTCTCCGCGGCTCCGCCCATCAGTTTTGGTGCATGGACATCGTCACTTTCGTTTTCCGGATACACTCCCGGCCCGAAAGAGGATATGGGCTCAGTATTGAACCGTGTGTCGGGCCGATATTTCGAAACTGCCGGAATCTCGATCATCGCCGGACGCGCCGTTACACCAGCCGATACCGCCAGCAGCATGAAGGTTGCCGTCATTAACGAGACCATTGCGCGGAAATTCTTTCCGAATGGAGATGCTGTCGGCCATACGGTGAAGATCGCGATCGATACAGTTGAAGGTCCCTGGCAGATTGTAGGTATCGCACGCGACACCAAGTCAGGTAGTCCGCGTGAGGATCCTCAGCGGATGGTTTATCTACCAATCGCGCAGATCGTAGGTCAGCATGGTGAAGGAATTCGGGATGCTTTTGCGTCAACTATTCTGCTACGCACAGCTGGTGATCCCGAGACGGTGGTGAGTAGCCTTCGTGGTACCTTAACAAACCTCGATCCTAACTTACCCATCCTGCAGGTGCGTACGATTCAGGAGCATCTGGATACGTTTATGAGTCGTGAAACGCTGATCTCCAGGCTGACTGCTGTTTTTGCAGGCTTGGCTGTTTTGCTTGCCGCAATTGGGCTTTATGGAGTGATGAGTTTTAACGTCGCTCGCCGTACCAGCGAAATTGGTATCCGCATTGCATTAGGTGCGAGTGACTCGGGTGTCCAATGGATGGTTCTACGCGAATCCCTCATGCTGTTGGCTGCAGGCCTTGCGCTTGGACTGCCGCTCGCGTTTGCCGCTGTGCGTGCAGTTCGTGCCCAACTCTATCAGCTGAATCCATTCGATCCTACAGTTTTTATAGCCGCAACGTTAGGGATTGTGTTTGTCACTATTCTTTCGGCATGGTTACCCTCGCGCAGAGCGGCTACTGTCGATCCTATGGCAGCATTGCGTTATGAATAATGCGCATAGCTGAACCCTAAGTTGACCTGTTCAATGTAGGACATTCATTACACTTCGGCGTGAACAGCACAGTGGACGAGAAGCCATGACCGGGTAAGTAGCGGTGTTATCTGGGACGAGAGGGGAATTCGAGGCTTGAACGTGTCGAGAGGGTAATTGTCAGCTACGCTGAGTCCTGGATAGATGGTGCAAGCTCCATTGATGTTCCGCTTGCTTACAGGCCGATGCTAGAAGGATCCAAAGGAAAGAGCGCACTATTATGGATCAGTCGAAACATAATAGTGCGCTCCTTTTGTCGTTACTGAACGTTCAAGGTGACATTGGTCGAGCGTGAGACTGTGCCCGAAGTGGCGGTGATCGTTAAGGTGTAACTCTTCTGTGCTTGTCCGAAGAAACCGCTAGTTGATGAGCCGCAGCCGGAAAGGCCAGCGAGCAGAACGGTTCCAAGAAGCAGAAGGACGAGTGAGCCAACTGTTCCTCTGAGTCCTTTGGCTGCCTTACGGAGCCTCCCGGCAAAGGGCATCAGAAGAAGACCCAGTAACATCGGTGCGATAGCGCGGGCCGGACTGCGAGGTGACTGAAGGTTGGCTACGGTCTTCGGCAATGTTACCGTAAGGGTCACGTTTGTCAACGAAGAGCCAGCAGACAGAACCGCTGGTGTCAAGGTTGCTGTTCCCCCCGTTGGCACACCCGCTACAGAGAGCGTGACTGGTGCGGGGAAGGTGGTTCCATTGGAGGGGCCTAGCACGATCGCGTAAGTTGCCGTTCCACCCGGGACAACGGTCTGTGTCGGGGCTGCAGAGCTACTGCCTCCTGAGCCGCTGCTACCGCTTCCTATCGAAAGCGTGTAATCCTGCACGAGTTCGGCAATGGCGGAACTTGTGGCAGAGTTAAAGTTGTTGCTTCCTGCGTAACTTGCCGTGATGGAGTGAGTGGCAGCTGAAAGGTTGCTCGTCGTGAAGGATGCACTGCCATTTGTGAGAGCTACGGTTCCCAGAGCAGTTGTTCCGTCATGGAAAATGACGGTTCCTGTCACAACTGACGCGGTAGAAGATATTGTCGCAGTAAAGGTAACCGCATTGGTGATCAGAACCGGATTGGTATTTACTACCAGTGTTGCCGTTGGGGTTACTTTGTCGATGGTGAGAGTGGCAGTCGTGGAAGGCGAAGTATAGGTAGCAGTATCGGTTGGGGTGAAGGTTGCCATAAGTGTATAAGTGCCTGCGGCAATTACCGTTGTTTTTGATACAACGGTACCCAGAATGGTGTAGGTGAAGGTACCAGGAACTGTTGAGCCTCCGCTGGTTGCCGCCGCATTCAAGACGGAAGATAGTGTGGTTCCGTACGTGATGGGCGAAGGTTGCGTCCAGCTAAGGGTGGGAACAATTTTGCTGATTGTAACGCCGGTAGAATTTGCGCTTGCCAGGAAGCTGTTCGCGCTGCCGGCGTAAGTTGCCGAGATAATGTGGGAACCTATCCCTTGAAGAACAAGATTGCTTAAGGTTACCGAACCATTGCTCAGAAAATACGCCCCTCCACCTAAAGTGGTGGATGATCCGTCCGGTCTGGTGTCGGTGATCGTTACCGTGCCTGTGGGAACAGTGTTAGTTTTGCCGGCAGTGGTATCGGTCACCGTAACGGTAATCGATATCGGAGAGCCGAGGGAAACACTCGAAGGTGTGACGGTAATGGCGGTTGCCGTGGTATCTCCGGGATAGATGCTGGTGCCATTCAGTGTGATCTGTTGTGTAGCGTTCGTCTGGTTTGCATTGTTATTTGTGATGGTTGCCGTTTCGGTCAGCGTTCCATTGGTCTGTGGTTTGAATTTGAAGGCGACGTTACAAGTTTGTTCGAAGGTCAGGGAGGTGTTCGGATTGCAAGGATTTGTATCCGTGCTGTTCTGAACAAAGTCATTCGGGTAACTCGTTGCTGCTGTGAAAGCGAGCGGCAGATTACCTTTATTTGTAACAACGACAGATTTTGGACTATCGGAACTGGTGATTCCTTGAGTGGTGGAAGTGAAGGAGAGTGTGCCGGCCGTGCGCTGAACAAAAACGATCCGCCCATAACTCCAGTCAGGATAGTAGATATTGCCATTGGCATCGATGGTATGGGTAAAGGCCATCCCCAGGGAGTTGTTCAGTCCGCCCACAGAGAGCAGTGAGCCGGAAAAGTCGCTGGCGAGAGAAATCAAGCGGGAGTTGTTGATGTCGGTGAGGGAGATATTCCCAAAGGGATCCACAATGGGAGATCCTGCACTCGAAATCGCCGCAGTTAAGCCTGTTGGCGTAATTGTGGTGACTACACCAGCGGGGGAAAGCCGATAGATGACGTTTGTTGCGTTGGCCGTGTAGACATTTCCGAGGGTGTCAACAGAAACCCCATAAATGGAATCGCTATTGAAGGTAATGCCTGGGAAGTTCACTACAGTTCCTGTAACCGTTGCAGTAGAGGCGGTGGTTGCAGGTGGTGTGAACTTAACGATGCGTCCAGAGCCATAATCTGCAACGTAGATATCGCCGGAAACGTCCACCGCCAATCCGGTTGGAACGGAAATGTTCTGCGAATTGGCCGTGATGGTCATGGCTGTTACAGTGCCAGAGGGTGTGATCCGCAGGACGACGGAAGAGTTATGATCGGCGATGTATAGGTTTCCGGCGCTGTCTAAAACGATGCCAGTTACTAGTCCAATGGTGTAGGTTCCGGTATTAACGGTTGTGGGGTTACCGCCTCCCGCTGGAATCTTATATACGGTTGCGCCCGTGTAGCTGCCGGCATAGATGTTTCCATTGCCATCGACGGCCACCTGGTAAGTGTTGGCAATGGATGTTGTTCCGGTGCTGATGACGCCGGCCACCGAAGGCGAAAGGATCGCCTGGGAAGCGTCTGCAATACCGAAGAGAGGAATCGTTAAAACATTGTTGGTGATGCCGGTATTGGGATGAGCTGAAAGGGTTCCTGGCTGGCCCGGACTAAAAGTGGGGTTCGTAAAGTGATAGGAAACAGCCAAAGCGCCCTGACGCAGACCCGAGGCCAAAGGCAGAAAATCTACAGCGACGGTACACGTCGTGGTGCTGTTGTAGGTGGTTGCTGTGCACGTGGTTGCGCTGTTCTGCTTGAAGTCCCGGTTGGCAGTGCCGTTTGTAAGAAATTGAATATTATCAATCTGCATTCCTGCTGTAATTGCGAGTTGCAGACTGTGCGTGGTCGGCGTTGTGGTGCCCAGGGTTACGTGTCCAAAACCGACACTACGCTGTTGCGTTTTACGAATTTGATTGTTACCCGTGTCTGCGATGTAGAGTGCGCCGAAAGGATCGACGGCGACTGCTCCTGGTGTCGTAAGCGTGTAACCGTATAAGGTGTAGCTGGAAACATTGTTGTTGGTGTCGATCTTCCTGATGAGTCCACTTGTCTCGTTGCAGACATAGAGAGTGCCGTTATTATCGATTGCCACTCCGGTAGGTCCGGAGAAGGTTTCACCTGAGGCAATTTCGGTACCTGTTCCGTCAGAGACCTTCACGATACGGTTGTTGCCTTTGTCCGCAATGTAAAGATTTCCTGTGCGGTCAACAGCCAAGCCGCTGGGCCTGTTCAGTGGAGTCGTGACGGTGATGCTGTAAACGGAGGCGGTTCCCGTCGCGGGAACAAGAAGAATGCGTCCACTTGCCGGTTCACTAATATAGATATTGTTCGATGCATCGACGGCAATGCCATAAGGACCGGCCAAGGTGATTCCGCCCATATCGATGGTAGATTGCGTGCCGTCGGGAGTTACTTTGATGATACGGTTGTTTTCAGAATCGACAATATAAAGATTTCCCCCATTGTCGAGTGCGAGTCCCTTTGGAGACGTCAGTCCTGTAATAGCAAGTGAAGAGACGGAGCCGCCGGAAGCGACCTTAAGAACTTGCGCTGAACCCGTATTTGATATGTAAAGCGTACCGTCAGGATGAATAGCAACGCCCGCAGGAGCCTGTAACGCGATGTTTCCTGTCGAGATCGTTTCATTTGTCCCATTGGTTCGAACACTGGCGACAGCTGCCCAAGCCGCGCTCGCTGTGCTCCAGGAATAAAAGAGCATAACAAGTATAGCCAAGGACAGAGAATATCTAGGGCGCATCCTAGGCAGCCCGTAGAAAGTTTGTTGCTGCGTAAATAAAGTCTTCATAGTACTTTCGTCTTCCGTTAAGGAACGGATCTTCTTCAAGATCGTTGGCGCATCATCTGCTTTGGGGGATTGCTCTGAGGGTGCTTTCAGAGCAAGAACCGACTATGACACTATAACGGAAATTCGTCAATCATAAGCGATTTCGCTTCGGTCTTTATTCGTATATCACTAGAAGTGTGCCTTGTAGTGTTACGAAATAAGAAATAGCTGACGGTGTGAATATACGGTTTCACAGGCAGAAAAGCTCTTCGCATTCCCTCTGCAAAACAAAAGTAATTAGATTTTCTTAAAGAATCCGATTGGTGTGTGCTTCGGGCTTTACAGGCTGATCCCTAGTTCACTTCCATCGATCATGAACAAAGTGGCGCTGATACTGTGACAGATTTGAGGGCCAGCACGTTGAGGAAGCTGAAGACTGTCACAGTCTCTGTGCTTTAGGGTGCATCTGGCGCGGGAGATGCTTAAGCCCCTCAAATCTCACATTATGCTCTATCAAGGGATGACAGGAGAACATGCTGATCCAAATGGCGATTCGGGTGGATGTTGTAACGGATCATAAGGAAGGCTTATTGGTACTCGATCCGAGAAGAGGCAAACAGCTGAAACTTGGACAAGAGAGAGGTTATTCGTGAGATCAATAACTTTACCGCAGGAGTGAAAATAGGCGGACGGTTAGAAGCTTCTCAATGAAATATGGTTGGCAAAATCGGCATTAAGCATATTTATGAATAGTTAACAGATTTACCTCTTGCACGCCTTCATGTTTCGACCTACAATTGCCCGCGTTCAATCGGAACTAGTAAGGCAGTTCCGCTGGACCCCAGGTTGCTGCAATCTCGTTGAGACTGTTATGAAACATTGTGAGCTGTAAGGATCGCAATGGTCTGGACGAAGATGCTCTATTAAAAAGAGCGCCGCGCCGCAACTATTCTGTAGATAGCAATAAGAGCAGTTAGCGCAGCTGTGTCTAGCAAATCTTATCTCCTGAATTATTTGGCCCAGATCGAGTTGAAGAAGAAATACCGGACCGGTATTTCATAACTTCGCAAGCGAGGTATAGGTGTGAAAAAGCTTCACTTGTTCTTGACTGGTCTAGTCTTATTCGTGTTGCACAGTGCTGTTTATGCTTCGACGTGCAGCGTGTCCTACACCTACGTGAGCAGCTGGTCTGGAGGTTTTCAGGCAGCCATCTCAATAACGAATACCGGAACAACAGCACTCAATGCATGGACGTTACAATGGAACTTTTCCGGGAATCAGCAGATTTCCAGCCTATGGGGTGGAACTGCCAGTACTTCCGGCAAGACCGTTACAGTCACGAATGCCAGCTATAACGGAACCATTACTGCAGGAGGCACCGTAAGTGGCATAGGATTTGTCGCCAGTTATAGCGGCCTCAATTCTACTCCTGCAGTGTTTTCCCTTAATGGATCCCTATGCGGCGCAAATAGCACCCCATCGGCGCCTGCAGATCTGACTGCCGCATCTGGAAACCAGAAGATTACACTCATGTGGACTTCAAGCTTAACGGCCACGAGCTACTACATTAAGAGAGCTACAACCAATACAGGAACCTTTACCGTAGTTGGCACTTCCGCCGCTACCAGTTTTGCCGATTCGACCGTGACTAACGGTACGACATATTTCTATGAGGTTTCGGCTCTAAATTCTGCCGGAGAAGGTCCAAATTCAGCCAAGGTGTTTGCGACGCCAGCTACTACACCTGTCGATGTAACGATTCTTCTCGATCCTTCCCAGACCCTTTCGATTTCGCCATGGATCTATGGGGTCAACTCCTATTCTGAAATCACAAATCCTCCACCTAATCTCACACTCAATCGCCTTGGCGGGAATCGTTGGACTGCCTATAACTGGGAGACCAATGCCTCGAATGCCGGTAGCGATTACGTATATAACAATGACAATTATCTGAGTAGCAGCAGCACTCCAGCAGAAGCCATACGTCCAACCATTGCCGCCGATCGTGCGGCCAATAGGTCAACGGTAATGACTGTTCAGCTTCAAGGCCTGGTAGCTGGGGATGAAAATGGTTCTGTCAGTGTAAGCAATCCTCCGGACATGACACGCTTCAAGACGGTTGTGGACAAGAAGAGCACAATGACAAGCGCTGCTTTCACGACCACACCATCGACAACAGATGCTTATGTCTATATGGACGAGTTCCTGTGGGCTATGGATCAGAAATTTCCAGGGAGCGGAATTTTTGGCTCAAGCACGACACTGCCCACCTTTGTGAGCCTGGATAACGAGCCTGAACTCTGGAACACGACTCATTTAGAAGTCCAGGGATCAACGCGCATTACACCCGAAGATTACATCACAAAGACAATAACCATGACCAAAGCTCTAAAGGATCAATTCCCTAATGTAGTCATTTTCGGTCCTGCGCATTACGGATTCCTTGGTCTGTACAACTGGCAGGCCTCGATGACTGCTACACCTTCTGGGGCGGACTGGTTCACAGACAAATATCTACAAGAGATAAGCGCTGCATCGAAAACCTATGGCAGATCATTAGTCGATGTCTATGACTTTCACTGGTATCCGGAAGACTATGATTCCAATAGCACACGTGTTACCAGCCTTACCGGTTCAACTCTTACCGATGCACAAATACAGCTGATCGTGCAGAGTCCGCGTAATCTCTGGGACACAACTTTCACTGATCCTGACAACAGCAATCCATGGGTTAATCAGGTCTTGGGTAATGCTCCCGTCTATATTTTAGGAAGATTACAATCCAAGATTAATTCTGAGTTTCCAGGGATGAAGATCGCCATCACCGAATATGAGGGCGGTGGATGGAATCACATCGCTGGCACGATCGCTCAGGCCGATTACCTTGGCATCTTTGGTAGCCAGGGTGTCTTCGCTGCCAATTTCTGGCCACCAAGCGGAACTTACTCTTATGCTCTCGCAGGCTTCCGTGCATTCCGTGGCTTTGATGGTTCCACTGCTAATTTCGGTGACACTGCAGTGAAATCGACTTCGAGTAATGTGCAAAATGTGGTTGTTTATGCTAGCACGGATAGTACAACCCCAGGACGCGCTGTGCTCGTCGCAATCAATCGTTCATCCGCCTCTCAGGTGACGGCAATCCAAGGACTCACGTTATCGGGTACAGCCCACATGTATCAGATGACGGCTGCTACAGCATCGGGACAGACCACAATTGAACCAGTGCCGAGTGGCACTTCGGCTGCGAGTGGATCATCGTTCATGGTGACCCTACCCGCATACAGCGTAACCACTATCGACGTTCATTGATTCTATAAATCTGAAGAGAAGACATAATCGGACATATACCGGCCAGGCCGGTATATGTCCGATTATTCCTATTCTGTTCGCAAAGCCTGCATCGGATTGACGGAGGCTGCACGGCGCGCAGGCAACCATGCGGCAAATAGACCTGTCATCAGCAATACCCCACAGGCGACAGCTAATGTAAACAGGTTATGAGGAGCAATCCCAAACAGCAGGGTTCGAATCAGTTGTGTTCCGGCAAGAGAGGCTGCGATGCCGACGATAAGGCCCATCCCCACCAGTCGCCCTGCCATGCCCAGCACCATTCGCAAGATATCGCCACGCTGTGCGCCAATCGCCATTCGGACCCCAATCTCCTTTGTTTGTCGAGTTACTGTATAGGACATGACTCCATAGAGACCCGCTCCACCAAGAAACAACGAGATCAGTCCGAAGGTGGATAACAATAGCATCGTGAAACGCTCTTGAGCCACTGAGGCGTTTACGACATTTTCCATAGATTCGACACTTAACAAAGGAGTCCGGGCATTATCCATAAAGATAGCGCGTGCAGGTGTTGCGACATCTATAGAGGCAGACTTCATGCGCACTACCCAGCTTGCTCCAACGAAACTGTTGATCATGAGTGTCTGTTTATCCGGGATTTGGGTGTAGGGTAGATACATAATTCCAGGTACGGGCTTATCCAGTCCCTCTTGCTTCACATCTCCTGCTACGCCAACGATCTCGCGTATGTTGTCCTCGAACCCCGGGCCCATGGCAGCGCCAATCAAGATATGCTGACCCACTGGGTTTTGGTTCTTGAAATAAGTCCGTGCAAATTGCTGGTTTACCACTAGGACAGGTGCAGAGCTGTGAGTGTCGGATTGGGTGAGCGCTCGGCCTGCAAGAATCGGGATGTGTAGCGCCTCAAAGTAGTGCCCGGTAATCGGCATATATTTTTCGTCGCCGCTTGAATTGGGTTGTCCCGCAGGCCGTCCCAGGATATCGAAGGGCAAATCGGGAACAACTTGCGTAGGTAAGCTATCTACGGCAGCAGCAGACTCCACCCCCGGGAGTGACTCTAGCCGCGTAACCAATACATCCAAGCGCTGTCCATATGCAGCGCTGCTTGCTGCCTGCTCGTCAGTAAATCCAGTTCGGAAGGTGAGCACATTCTGTGCACTAAAGCCTGACGGAGAGTGAAGCAGGTTCCAGAAACTTGTAAGCAGCAGAAATGCAGCTACAAGCAACATCAGCGAAAGCGCAACCTCGCCTACAACCAGAGACTTCTGCGCGAGATTATTCCCAGCCACAACCTGCAATGAATTCGCTCGCAAGGAATCGCTAAGCTGAGTACGTCTGCTTTCAATGGCGGGTACGAGACTAAAAACTAAGGCACATAGAAGGATAAGACCCACTGTAAAAAGCAAGGCGGAACTGTCGAAACGCAGAAATGCGAAGTGAGGGAGTTGGATTGGGCTTATATGCATCATTATCGGAATGGCGAATTCGGCAAGAAGAACTCCTATCATTCCTCCGGCCAAGCTCAGAATGGTATTTTCTACCAATAACTGGCGCAAAATATGCCACGCAGTAGCACCAATTGCCGCGCGCAGGTTCATCTCTTTGCGGCGTCCTATCGAACGGGTCAGTAACAAACTCAGTATGTTGGCCGACACAATCAGCAATACAACAACAACAGCCCCCATCAGCATGACTAGTACAGGGCGAATCTTTCCTACCAGAGAGTCATGGTAGTCATGTACCCGTACCGATTCATTTGGGTGCCACAGTTTTGGATAGGCATCTTTGAATTCCAGTAAAACATTTCTTAAGTCGGCCTCTGCTTGAGAATGCGTTACACCTGGCTTCATGCGGGCAACGAGATTGTAATTATGACTGTGATCTTCCGGGTCTTCTGCGATTATCAGCGGAATCCATACATCCACTTTGGAATCGAGCCGAAACTCTGGGCCAGCCACGCCGATAACGGTATAAGGCTTATTGCCAAGAATAATGGAGTGCCCGAGGATGCCAGGATTTGCTCCAAACTGGTTCCGCCAAATTGAATCGCTTAGTACGGCTGTGCCGGGAGTATTCGGAAGCATATCTTGTGGGGTAAACCCCCGGCCTTGCTTGGGTGAAACGGCGAAGACGCGAAAGAAATCGGAAGTTACACGAAGTGCATCCAGAGGAACAGCTTCGCCATTTTCGACTAGGTTTACATGACTTGGTAAGTAGTCATAGGCAGCAACCGAATCGAGCGCCCGGCTCATGCGCCTGAAGAAGAGGGCTCCCGTCCCTGTGTATGCTTCGCTTTCAGCCCCATTCGGAAAAAGGCGTTCAATTCGAACGATCCGTTCGGGATGTGTAAATGGCAGGGGTTTTAGCAATACTCCATACAGAATCAGGAACACAGTCAGGTTTGCACCAATGCCTAATGCCAGCGTAAGTACGGCTGCAGCTGTAAATCCCGGACTCTTTCGTAACTGTCGAAATGCAAATCGCAAATCTCGTGAAAGATTGGTAAGCGAAGGAAGAGTCCAGCGTTCACGATAGGCCTGTTTTGCCTGCGCTACTCCTCCGAGCTTTATCAAGGCATCGCGACGCGCTTCCTCCGGATTCATTCCAGAGCGAAGGTTATCGTCGATATGCATCTGGAGATGGCTTTCCAGTTCGGCTGAAAATTCCCGATCGCCACGCCGATCTGTGAAAATTCCATAGAAACGTAACCACAGCGCTCTGAGCTTTCCCATTAGCCCTCCTGCGCTGGAGAGAGGAAGCGCTCCAGTATTGCAGTTGTTTGTGTCCAATCGCGAGTTTCACGTTCGAGCTGTTTTTTCCCTGAGCGGGTCAGCTTATAAAACTTGGCTTTACGATTGTTGTCCGAAACTCCCCATTCGGAGGAGATGGCCCCTTCCTGCTCCAACTTCAGCAACGCAGGGTAGAGTGTGCCGTAATTCAGCACTAACAAGTTTCCGCTGGTCTGTTCAATGCGCCGTGCAACCCCGTAGCCATGTAACGGTCCCATGGTTTCGAGTGTCTTCAGAATCATGAGAGAAAGGGTTCCTAACCACACATCTGCCTTGTCGGCCATGAAATCTCCTATTGGGTTCCCATATATATCAGCTCTCCTATGGGACTGCAATAAGAAAAGAAAATATGTGGATGACTAAGAGCTCATACATGCTAAGTTGTTGAATCATTTGAGATCAAAGGGGGATACGGCGAAGGGCTTAGTGGGAATGTTCTAGGTGCAAGAAGAAGGCCCGGCAGGTAGATGCCGGGCCTTCTTCTTGTATGGATCTTAATTTAGAAGTTCTTCTTCAGTTCGCTGTAAGCCCAATCGAGCCAGGGCAGCAGTGCTTGGATGTCTGAGGTTTCGACCGTTGCTCCACCCCAAATACGCAGTCCCGGAGGTGCATCGCGATAAGCCCCGATATCGTGAGCTGCGCCTTCTTTATCGAGCATCGAGCCAATGGACTTCGCGTGCTTGGCCTGATCCTCTGGCGAAAGTGCTTTGTAGGCTGGATCGACGATCTTCAAGCAGATCGAAGTGTTGGAACGAATCGCCTTGTCTTCTGCAAGGAATCCGGCCCAAGAGGACTTCTCAACCCAATCCTCGATTGCCTTCAGATTAGCTGTCGAGCGGGAGATGAGTGCGGATAATCCACCAATCGACTCTGCCCATTTCAATCCGTCGAGTGCATCTTCGACGCAGAGCATGGACGGAGTATTGATGGTATCGCCGACAAAGATTCCGTCAATCAGCTTGCCGCCCTTCGTCATCAGGAAAATCTTCGGCATTGGACGCGCAGGCGCATAAGCCAGCAGGCGTTCTACGGCACGCGGGCTGAGTGCAAGCATGCCATGTGCCCCTTCTCCGCCGAGAACCTTCTGCCACGACCAGGTGACGACGTCCAGTTTCTTCCAGGGGATCTCCATAGCGAAGACGGCGGAAGTGGCGTCACACAAGGCTAAGCCCTTGCGATCGTCTGGAATCCAGCTTCCATCGGGCACGCGGACACCCGAGGTGGTTCCGTTCCAGGTGAAAACTACATCACGATTCCAGTCCGCTTGCTTCAGATCCGGAATCTTGCCGTAATCGGCCTTGAAGATCCGCAGATCTTGCAGCTTGAGTTGGTTCTTACAGTCATTGGACCAGCCATTGCCGAAGCTTTCCCATGCGAAAACGTCTACGCCGCGTTCGCCAAGCAACGACCACATGGCCATTTCGAATGCCCCTGTATCCGATGCAGGAACAATACCGAGAAGGTAATCATCCGGAATACCAAGCAGCGCTTTACTGCGCTGGATGACTTCCCCTAGCTTGCTCTTACCGATTTTTGCGCGATGCGAGCGGCCTACAGCTGCATCCTTAAGAGCGTCAAGTGTCCAGCCAGGCCGCTTTGCGCATGGCCCGGAAGAAAAACAGGGATTCTTTGGAGTCTGTGATGGCTTCATAGCTATTAAATGTATCCTGAGTCCATGATTTTATCGGATTCTGAAGCGGAGGGGGTATTAACACTCCCGTCACATTAGGAATCGTGTGTGGAGCTTTCGTCCCACAAAATGAAGTCTTGATTGAAAGATGTCGTGAATAAAGGGCAATGGCCTTTCCTCTTCGGGGCTTCTGTCCCCTATCACAGATAGCTGTGCAGCGTTCAAACTTGCGATGGAAGAGGATCTGGGCTCAATTTCTGTGATTTTGCATGGACGCAGGGCCGAAGCGACGTGCAGCGAGAAAAGAGATGCCGGAATGAATTATGCAGGGCATTTCCAGGGAGCAAAATGCTGTCGCTTTCATCCTTCGATGCCCGTGCAGGCATGTTCTGAATCCTCTAAAGAGCTTGTTAAAAGTAACTAATTGGGTTACTTGGTCGCTGGATAGTACCCATCTTGGATCTGAACGTTGAGATCCTTCTTTTTCGGTACTAGTGACACCTGATGGAAATTGCCTCCTCCTTGCTGTTGAGGCGAATACGTCAGAAGAAATTGGCTATGTAGCTCTTCGGCCAGATCGTTATAGGCGCGGTCCAGGTTGTCTTTTTTATTTGCTTCGAAGATGTGGCCGCCGGTTTTCGAGGAGATGTGGTCCAACGTCTGCCGGCCATCGACACGTTTGCCTTCAAGCTGAGGCCCTCTGTCTCCACCTCCGCCTGAGCCTCCGGGATTCCCGCCGCCTGGCCATCCTCCACCTCCACCGGGCCAATTGCTGCCAGGTCTCCGTCTCCCTGTCTGATCTTGGGAGTTGGAATTGTTGTAATTACGCGGCAGGTCTTCGCCTTTCAAGTAGATGGAATAGATGACTGTATTTGCCTGCTGCGCTGCCTCAATCGCACTGACTGCGCTTACTTTACTGTTGCGGTCGCCACCCTCCGAGATCAACACCAGAATCTTGCGGCCTTGCTGCTTGTTCATTAATTCATTGGCTGCAAGATAAATCGAGTCGTAGACCACGTCGGAGGGGCCTCTCCAGCGCTTTCTGGATCTGTCCGAATCATCTGTACTGTCATTTTTCGGAGCTTCGGACGAAGCAGGGGAGAGCTGATCCAGCGAGGCCAGCAGCTTGTCGCGGTGTGCTGTTGTGTCCTGCAGCAGTTCAACTTCACGATCAAAGTGAAGGATAAAGGCCTTGTCCTGCGGATTGGTGAGGATTTGCTCCAGAAAGTGTTTGCTGGCAGCTTTCATCTGATCGATGTTGCCACGCTGGGTCATGCTGGTATCGATGATGAGTCCCAATGTAATCGGCTGGCTGGTTGCAGGAGCAAAGGCGCGAATCGTTTGCGGTTTTCCATCCTCAGTGAGAGTGAAGTCATCCTTCGTCAGGTTTGTGATGAATTTATCGTGTTTGTCGCGGATGACGACAGGGATGGTGACCTCTTTTCCCATGTTTTTCAGGACGGGAGTGTCTTCGGCTTTCAGTTGTGAGCATATGAACGGAGAAAGACCAGAAAGCAGCAGGCCACAGGAGGCACGGAGGACGAATCCTGAAAACCGAGACTTGAGGCGGGATGCGAGCAACATTGAATGTGTCATGGAAGCTTTGGCCGTTACGATAGGCCCTCTCCGTTTAGACGAACGAGAAAACGCTTTGGCTGGGCAGATTTACCTTCAGGGGTAAATCTGCCCGACGCAGACTATTGTCCGCCTTTGCCAATATCCATGCTGGCGGAAATTGGGTTCCGTTCATCGATATATTTTTCGATAACCTCATCCAGGAGACCTTTGGACTCGAGAATGAACTCCACAGCATCCCGGGCGGCTCCGTTACCACCCGTATTGGGTGTGACGTAATGAGCGGCGGCCTTTACCTGGGCTCTGGCGTTACCGACTGCGACGGCAAACCCGCACTCGCGCATCACCGGAAGATCGATTACGTCGTCGCCCACATATGCAATTTCTTCCAGGGACACATTTTCAGAGGCCATAATTTCGCGAACGGCCTTCATCTTGTGTGCCTGGCCCATGAAGACGAATTCCAGACGCAGATCACGGGCCCGTAGCGCTACTGTCTCAGAGATACGCTTGGTGATAATTCCACACTTCATCCCGCCCAGCCGTGCCAGGGAAATGGCCGTGCCATCGTGAGCATTGAATCCCTTGGCCTCGACCATGCTGGTCGAGGAAATGGCATATCCGCCCTTCGATTCCATCTTTTCGATATGGCCTTGTGTCGAATTACTGGACTGTGCCGGAGCTGGGAAGAGCCAGATGCCACCGTCAGTCAGGACACCATCTACGTCAAACAAAATAATCTTGATGCGCCGGGCGCGCTCAGTTGCGGTCAGGGTCATGGGGTGATTGTAACGGGCTACAGGGGTTTATTTATGGCCTCACTTTGCCATGCGGAAGAACATGGCGATTGCAATGCAGAATCCGACGGTGATGACGAAGCGGCGGACAAGCTTTTTCCCAACTTTGCGGGCGATTCCCGCTGCTCCATATCCTCCGGAAACCGCGCCTAGGGCCATAACCATCAGATACGGCCAGTAAACCAGCTTTGCGGCGATAAAGAGGACAGATGCCACCCCGTTGATGCAGAGAGAGAACATGCTGGTCAGGGCGCTCATCTCCAGGATGTCCGTCATACCCAGTACCCCTAGGATAGAAAGCATCAGGATGCTGAGGCCAGCTCCAAAATATCCGCCGTATATGCCTGCAAATAGTTGAATCAACATGGCAGAGGCTAACCATCCGCCGCGCTGTCTGGCTGCAGGTGCGGAAGTGCCCAACTTGCGCTGTACCGCTCCCTGAATAGAGAAGAGCAAAGTGGCGAAGAGAATGAGAAACGGAACCAGGCGGTCGAAAAGTCCTGGAGGCGTAATTCTCAGCAGCAGGGCTCCGATGGCTCCTCCAATCATTCCGGGAATAATGAGGAGGCGCATACGCGGATCGGTTCGGCCTAGCTCACGACGAAATCCCCAGATGCTCCCGAGTGAACCGGGCCAGATCGCCACCGTACTGGTTGCGTTTGCATTCAAGGCTGGCAGCCCTAGCCAGATCAGGGCAGGGAAGGAGATCAGGGTGCCTCCTCCGGCTACGGAATTAACAGCTCCAGCAAGAAAGGCAGCGAAAAAAGCGACGGCCAAGTGAAAGGGGTCGACAATAGCCATATCCTGAATTTTCTCAGAGAACGGTGGATTCCTTTGAGAGAGAAAGAGTTAAGGTCTGCTGAATAGCCGATCTCAAGAATGGGGCGAAGAGAGATCGAAATCCGAGCTAAAATTGCGGAAATGCGCACGGTTTCTTCCCCACCCGATGACGCCATTGCCCTCTCATGGGCGCATCCTGTCGTGCGCACATGGTTTTTACGCCGCTTTGGTTCCCCGACCGAACCTCAGAAGCAGGGCTGGCCAGAGATTTCGATTGGCCGTCCTACGCTTATTTCAGCGCCGACAGGTTCCGGCAAAACGCTTGCTGCCTTTCTGATTGCCATCGATGGATTGCTACGCCAGGCGATTGACGGAAGCTTACGCGATGAGACGGAGATTGTTTATGTCTCTCCGCTGAAGGCGCTGTCGAACGACGTTCAGAAAAACCTGGAAGAGCCCTTACGCGAAATTCAACAGCTAGCGCTGAGCATGGGCTTTCTCTGCCCTGAGATTCGAACCGGAGTACGCACGGGCGATACGCTTCCGGCTGAGCGCCGGGCAATGTTGAAGCGGCCTCCGCATATCCTGGTTACCACTCCGGAATCGTTATACATCCTGCTTACGGCAGAAAAGAGCCGGCAGAATCTTCGGCGAGTGCGAACCCTCATCGTCGATGAAATTCACGCAATCGCAGATGACAAGCGCGGATCGCATCTGTCACTGACAATGGAGCGCCTCGATGCGCTGGTTTGTGGCGAAAATCATCTTGTGCCCGGCGAGATGGTGGACGTTTTGGGGCGGGCTCCTCTACGCATCGGACTCTCTGCCACACAGAACCCTATTGAAGTTGTCGCTGAGTTTCTTACTGGAAGAGCTGCCGAAGAAGTAGCAATTGTGCAGGTCGGGCAAAAGCGACAGCTTGATCTTGCTGTAGAGATTCCAAACGATGAGCTGAATTCCGTAGCCAGCAACAGCATCTGGGACTCGATTTACGATCGCCTGGCTGAGCTTGCGCAGCAGCATCGTTCGACGCTCGTCTTCGTGAATACTCGCGCCAAGGCTGAACGATTGGCCTTTCAAGTCGGCGAACGCATAGGCCACGAGCATGTTGCTGCCCATCACGGCAGCTTGTCGCGGAAGCTTCGTCTGGAAGCTGAGCGCAAATTGAAAGCCGGTGAGATCCGATTGTTAGTCGCTACGGCATCGCTGGAGTTGGGAATCGATATCGGTCATGTTGATCTTGTTTGTCAGATCAACTCTCCCCGGGCGATCTCCGCAGCAATGCAGCGTGTAGGGCGTGCCGGACACTGGCGGGGAGCAATACCGAAAGGACGTTTCTTTGCAACTACTCGCGACGACCTAGCCGAATGCGCTGCTCTGGTTCGCGCCATGAAGTCGGGAGAATTGGATCGGTTGGAGATTCCTCCGGCACCGCTCGATGTTTTGATGCAACAGATCGTGGCAGCCTGCTCGGCGGAGCCGTGGGAAGAGGATGCGCTATTTGCGCTGGTTCGGCGTGCATATCCTTATCGTGAGTTGTCGCGTCAGGAATTCGATGAATTGTTGGTTTTGCTCTCCGAGGGAATTGAATCCAGCCGTGGGCGTTATGGTGCGTATTTGTTGCGGGATCGTGTCCATGGAGTAATTCAGGCACGACGTGGTGCGCGTACCACAGCGGTTTCGAACGGAGGTACGATTCCGGAAACGGCGCTCTTCTCCGTCATTGCGCAGCCGGAAGGAATTCAGATCGCAACGCTGGATGAAGATTTCGCAATAGACTCCAGCGTCGGCGATGTCATTCTCCTTGGGAACACAAGCTGGAGAATTGTCGGGATCGAGGGTGTTGGCCGTGTATTTGTAGAGGATGCTCATGGGCAACCTCCAACAGTACCTTTCTGGCGTGGTGAAGCACCAGGGCGGACCATTGAGCTTTCGCGTTTTGTCACCGAGTTACGCGAAGAGATACATCGTCGTGTAACCAGTGCTCTTCCCGGATATATCAGCCAAGCCGATCCCGAAGTTGCCGCAACCGTTGCGTGGCTGAAAGAAGAATGCTGTGTTTGCGATTCCGGAGCCGAGCAGCTGATTGGCTACATCGTTGCGGGCCGTGCAGTGCTGGGCATCGTGCCAACAATGAATACCATCGTGGCGGAGAGATTCTTCGATGAGGGCGGTGGTATGCAGCTTATCTTGCATGCTCCGTTCGGTGGCCGCATCAACAAAGCGTGGGGACTTGCTCTCCGTAAGCGATTCTGTCGAGGATTCAATTTCGAATTACAGGCTGCAGCTACGGAAAATGGGCTGAATATATCCCTCGCAGAGCAACATAGTTTTCCTCTCTCGGATGTCTTTCAATTCCTCACCCAGGAAACTGTAACTTCTCTGTTGGAGCAGGCGGCGCTGGCATCGCCGATCTTCAAGGCTCGTTGGCGCTGGGATGCCGGTCGAGCCCTGCAATTATTGCGCATGCAGCGCGGTAAACGAATTCATCCGCAAATACAGCGCACACGTGCGGAAGATCTGTTGGCAAGTGTCTTTCCACAGGCTGCTGCCTGCTTTGAAAATATCGAAGGCGACATCGTTATTCCCACTCACCCCCTGGTTCGCGAGGTGATGAAAGATGTTCTCTCCGAGGCGATGGACTTAAGGGGACTGCAAGAGGTTCTCTCGGGAATTCGTTCGGGCGAGATTCGGTGCGTTGCTGTCGATACGGCAACACCTTCGGTCTTTGCTCATGAGTTGATCAATGCAAACCGCTTCAATTTTCTCGATGATGCTCCGCTGGAGGAACGCCGTGCTCGTGCTGTTTCCATGCGCGGGGTGTTGCCGGATCACCTGCTTGGAGAGGCTGGAAGGCTGGATGCAAATGCGATTGCTCAAGTTCGGGAAGAGTGTGCTCCCGATCTTCGTGACGAGCACGAATTCCATGATTTGCTTTGTTCTCTAGTCTTGTTGCCGGTTGAATCGGCGCAAGAGCACAAGCATCGGGATTGGCCTCTGTTCTTTGAGCGTTTGGACAAGAGCGGACGCGCTACGGTTGCCGGTCATGCTCAACGCCAGTTCTTTGTTGCTGCCGAATGCATTGAGCCCATTCGTGTACTTTGGCCGGAAGTTACCTTTGCCCGCGAGCTTTCTTTAAATACGCCATCTGCCGAGATGAATCGCACAGCGGTTATCCGACGAGCGGTTCAGGGCTGGATGAATATTCTTGGTCCCGTAACAGCCTCACAACTTTCATCTGCACTTGGTATTTCTGCGCGCGATGTTTTTCAGGCCATGCTGGAAATGGAAATGGCTGGACTCATCCTCCGTGGAGTCTTTGAAGGCCATACAAAACCCGGAACTCCGGTTGTCGATGAGGATATCGAGTGGTGTGAGCGTCATATCCTGCAGCGAATCCATCGTCGAACGTTACAGACTTTGCGTAAGCAGATTGAGCCCGTTGCTCCGGCACATTTCATGCGCTGGCTCTTGCACTGGCAGCACCTTGCTCCCCAATCTCAGCTGAGTGGAGATCAGGGCCTGCTGGAGGCAATACGCCAGTTGGAAGGTTTCGAGGCTCCTGCCATTGAGTGGGAGCGTACGCTTCTGCCTCAGCGGGTTGCCGGCTACGATCCACGTTGGCTGGATACGCTTTGTCTGATGGGAGTAATTGGATGGGGGCGTCTATCGCCGCATCCAGCCTTCGATTCGATCGAGAGTGGAGGACCAAGGCGTGTTGTCCCCACTGGTGTTGCCCCGATTACATTCTTCTTGCGTGAAGAGGCGCAATGGATGGATTTGTGCCTGAAAGAGAGACATATACCTGAAGCCACGCTCTCTGCTTGTCTGAGCCCCTTAGCCCTCCAATTGCGCAACTGTCTGCAGCGGCAAGGGGCCATCTTCGCCGCAGATTTAATGCGGCAGTGCGGTGGAACGAAAGAAGAAACACAGCGCGCACTTTGGGAGTTGGTTGCAGCGGGCTTGGTCACGGCGGATGGTTATGACAGCTTACGCATGCTGATCGATCCCCGCCGCAAAGCAGTCTTCCAATCTCCTTCCCGCATGCGGGCAGCAACACGCCCCAGAGATACTACCGGAAGGTGGTCGCTCCTTTCTGCATCGGAGAATGGAAACTTGAGTCCGGTACAAGAAGTTGAAAAATTGGAGAAGCAACTCGAATCTGCTTGTCGCATGTTGCTGACCCGTTATGGAGTGATTGTGCGGGACGTGCAGGAACGAGAGACTGTAATCCCTCGGTGGCGGGAGCTGGTTGGTATCTTCCGGAGGCTGGAAGCACGTGGAGAGATTCGCGGTGGCCGCTTTGTTTCCGGATTTGGAGGGGAGCAGTTTGCCTTGCCGGAGGCTGTGGATTCTTTGCGAGCGCTTTCTCGCGAAGCGGTGGATCATGAAGATACTGTTCAAGTTGCGGCTGCCGATCCGATGAATCTTGCGGGCATTCTTGTGCCTGGAGAACGGGTTGCGGCGATTCCCGGACGGAAGATTGAGTTTGTGAATGGGATGGTGGAGATTCCCGAATCAGGCAAGGCCGAAGGAATTCATCTCGTTCCTAATCCTTCCCCCGCTCAGCTTTCTCTGTCAGAATCGAGCAATGACGGAGCAATCTCTCTATAATCCCCAAGATCAACCCCAAGGACAGACATCCCTAGTTCTCGGAGAGGACTACGTGATGGAAGGATCGAATGTTGTTTTTACTGCTGCGTATCACCTAAAGCGTGGATACTGCTGTGGCAGCGGTTGCCGGAATTGTCCGTATCGTAATGATTCTGAGCGGTGAGGCCCGAGGTCTGTCTGACCTCAGGCCACCAGGAAGATCTACGCTTTGGCTGCAATAGCTTCTATCTGTTTCAAATGATTATTGTCGTGGCCTGCGATGGTTTGCAGAATCGATTGCATCGTCAAGCTACCGCGTTCAGGATGAGTTGTCGGACGAGACAGATCCTCAGGCTTGAGTGCTTTTACAAAAGCCAGATTCCATGCGCGTAGGGCAGTGAAAGCTTCTAGTGCATGTTGTGCACTGTAGCTGCTATACGGTGCTGCCCATTTCTCCTGATTGAAGGGCTGAATGAGCGGATTGTCTTCAGATAGCGTTTGTCTCAACCGAAAACCAAAGGCTATTTCGCAATCGGCCAGATGGCAGAGAATCTGCTTTGTTGACCATTTACCTGGTGCAGGGCTGTGCTCTACTTCTTCTTGTCCAAGCTGCTCCACAAGCTTACGCAGCTTTCCGGGTGTCTCCCTCATTACTGCAGCGGCGTCCTTGTCTCCTAAGTAAGAAGCATATGGGTTTGTCATAGCCGGAATTGTATCGGGTGCGGGGCGAGAAGACTATAGGCAGAAGAGCCAGGTAGAACGCAGGCATTTCGATCTTGGGTTGGCACAACCACGTGCGTAATTTTACAGTTGCAGTACCGGGGAAGAGGATGCCACAGATTGTCTTCGAGATATCAAGAAGTTGTTCTATTCCGTCTTCAATCGAAAATACGGGATACGCTGTTTTATTTCTGCCGTAGATAACGAATCAGAGCGCGTTGTGACTGCGTTTGAAAGTGATTCCGCAGCTGAACAATGCCTATTCTCCTAAACGCTCTTTCGTCGTCGATAAGTACGTATGCACAACCACTGCGTTTTTCTATCGCCATTTTAGGGACGATCGAGATTCCCATGTTGGCAGAGACCATGGCGAGGATGGTCGAGAAATGTCCGCTTTCAAAAACGATGTTGGGTCGAAGATGCGCTCGACGGCAGGCGGCAATCGTAGTCTCTCGGAAACAGTGTCCATCTTTGAGAAGCAAGAATGGATATCCTTCTATCTCCTGCAAGGTGATTGAGTCTCTTTTCGCCAAGGGATGACGATCGGAAAGGACTGCATAAAGCGGTTCGCGGTGAATCTCGTGTGCAACCAGTTCCTCTCCTCCTGCGATGGGCAGAGCAACGAGTGCTAAGTCGATCTTTCCTTCGTGAAGGTGGGTTAAGAGAATAGCTGTAATCTCTTCAACCACTCTGATGTGAATGCTTGGATATTGCTTTGTAAATTTCTCCAGACGTGAGGGTAAAAAATAAGGTGTGATAGTGGGGATAGCTCCGAGAACAAGCGATCCACGCCTTCCTCCTGCGAGCTCCTGGATTTCGCATTTAGCGTCCGTGAGTTCGCGAAGGATTCGTTGGGCTCTCGGAAGAAAGGCTTCACCGAATTGGGTCAGGCGTGCTTTGCGTCCCAGGCGGTCAAATAGCTTTGCTCCTAGTTCGTCTTCCAATTTCAAAATCTGCTGTGACAGAGAAGGCTGCGCAACGTGTTCTTGTTCTGCAGCTCGAGTGAAATTCGCGGTACCGGCAACAGCGCAAAAGTAGCGTAATTGGTGGATTTCCATGATAGGTGCATCCTATGGATGAGCTAGATGCTATTGCAGATTCCTATTATCTGCCAAATCCCCATTCTTGCCTATAGCTCCTATAGCTTGAAAGTCTTAGACCATCTTAGGCCGGACAGGATATTGTGCGAAAGCGTCCTTGAACTCTGTCCGTAGTTAGCTTCCTTACCACCTTTTACCGCTAGATCGCCGAGGATTGGCGTGGAGGAGAGACGATGTTAGCAATTCGAAAAACGGTGACAGTAGCAGGCATACTGGCAGCCAGCCTTTGCGGGATTTCCGTTATGCCCGCGCAGGATACTGGCGGTAGCCAATTGCCTCCCGCACGTGGGTCATCCAGTTACATACCGGTGAACGAGCAGGAGTTTCATTCGGTGATGAGCAAGATGAGCGCTGAAAAGATGACGATTATGCAGCGCCAGCAGAACTTGCTAAATGAGCGTTACGATCTTGGTAATCAGCCTGTCTCCAATGCAACGATGAGCAAAGGAAAGGCGATTCAGGGCGGCGTTCGCGTGAAACTTACGTCTGGAGTCACCTGGCAACAATTGGCGGGAATGGCTCCGGAACAAGTCCGCGACAAAGGGGTGTTTCCGAAGGGTTTTCTTCCTCTACCGCATCCGAATCATCCCGAAGGGGGTATGCTCTTTCCCCATTTCCATATTGAAGAGATCAAAACGCAAGAAGGACGCGACCTCACCCGTTTTGATCTGGACTTCGACTTGCCTGACCTGTTCCTTCCCGAATTCCCCGCGCCAATTTACCTGACGACACGCCCCGATCTCGGTGATGTATCTCAGGGCAAGCTGGTGACCAATCAGAATTATTACGAACTCTTCAATGGCATATTGAATCCGAAACAGCTCGAAGGTTTGCGTCTGCTCGTGACGCCTTTCCCTCAACAGCAATTTAACCTCACGGCAGATCGCCGTTCGGCCAAGCCTAGTCTTGGAGTTACCTGTTTCGATTGCCACGCAAATGGGCATACTAACGGCGCTACGCATCTGGTCGGCGATATTCGTCCCCAAGAGTTTCGGCACAGAATCGAGACGCCAACTTTGCGTGGAGTCAATATCGAGCGGCTCTTCGGTTCTCAACGAGCGCTCAAGACGGTAGAAGACTTCACGGAGTTCGAACAGCGGGCGGCTTACTTCGATGGCGATCCAGTTATCGCCACCAAGAAAGGCGTCAATGTCCTTGAAAGAGGAAGTCAAGTACACTTCATGGCAGAGTTCGAAGAGTTACTCGATTTTCCGCCGGCCCCAAAACTGAATATTCTTGGCAAGCTGGATCCTGCTAAGGCTACTCCTCAAGAGCTTCGGGGACAGGAGATCTTTTTCGGAAAAGGACAATGTTCCACTTGCCATCAACCGCCTTATTACACAGATAACCTGATGCATAACTTGCGGACGGAGAGATTCTACAAACAGCAGATGGTGAATGGCATGATCGCTGCCGGAGATGGTCCGATCAAGACCTTCCCGCTACGTGGAATCAAGGACTCTCCTCCTTATCTGCACGACGGAAGGTTATTAACTCTGGACGATACAGTCGAGTTCTTTAACCTGATTCTGGGAACCAAATTGACGGATCAGGAGAAGAAGGACTTGGTTGCATTTATGCTGACGCTCTAAGGCATATAAGAAGGGGGCATGACTGAATCATGCCCCCGAAGTTTCTGCAATCTCCGAGCTGGGATTGCAGGAAATCTTTGAACATAACCAGAATCGCCAAAAGCGAAATGGCGTTGGTCGTGTGTCAGGTCAGGACTTCAGTCCTAACGCAAGCCATTCTTCTAAGAGTGGCTTGATATTCTCGGTAACGAATGTCGTGGGAAATTGAGAAGGCCGAATAGGTGCAAGGTACTGTTTGAGAGTATCTTCGCTCGTGGAAGCAATGACCAAAACGCTCAAACAGGTTTAGGTTTAATGCCTTTGTTCTTCCCGTTGCATAGGTTACCGAAAATGTTTCTCCTCTCTCAACGGAGACTGTTTTCGGATGGCCTGAAGGCCATCCTTGACACAATACCGCACCAATGGTGGCAATGACCGAAATTGCTGTTATGCTTCGTCGTCCTTTGTTGATATCCCTTCACAAAAAAAATGTAGAAATTCAAGGGGGCATGATTTCGTCATGCCCCCGAAGTTTCTGCAGTCTGTAGAACTTTACTGATGCGGTGTATTTGTCAGAGAAGAAGATTGTGCGGCCGGTGCTGCTGGTTGTGACTGCTGCTGTGTTGCCCCCTCCCGCACAAGAAGCGCCATTCGTGGAAAGCTGAAGGTTCCACCGGCATCGTCGATTACATTTACCTGGCAGACATAGAGCCCGGGCTTCAGCTGCGCTAGCGGCACATCGAACTGAAAAGCGACAGCATCGCGGTTAGGAACATTGACCTGGTTGGCTTCTACCAGCGGTGTTTCGAAGACCTTCGTCGAGCCGGATAGAAATTCGATGTTGGTCAAAACCTTCACTGCATGCTTAGGTTCTTTGGCAGCCGTTGGTCCCTCGCCTGCCTTTGCAGCTGAAGGATTGTAGACCTCGTATAGGAAGAAGAGGTGCTGGTCCTGCCGGAAGACGTGGGAGATGTTTGGCACATATTCAAGTCCATCGCGAACCAGCAAATTATTGGTTGCCTTTTTCCCCGCGGGTGTACGCATCGAGGCAAGAACAACAGAACTCAACTTCATTGGAACTTTTTTGAGGTCGGGAACATTGATGTCGGTCTCGAACGAACCCACGTGTCCCGTCTCGTTCTCCCGAATCACGAATTTCAGATGATACTTGCCAATTGGAAGTGTGAAGCCGGTCGAGTACTGGATGTTCTTTCGCTGAACCTCCTGTGCTGCATCGAGGGCCAGCTTAACCGTCTCACGAGCATCGCCAATGATGCGGCCTTGTGCGTCCTTAACCTGACCGACGATATCCAGCGTGGCTTTCTCTCTGTCTCCTCCCTTTATGAACGGAATCTGCGAGCCTGGGACGATGATCGAGACCGGGACAAAGAAGCGGTTCTCGTCAACGCGGAAATACAGGGCCTGTAGATATACCGCGACATCGGTTGCCGGAAGATCGCTTGCGAGTTGCTCTTGAAGCTCACGCTCGCGGTCTTCCTTGTTGGAGTGCCTGAAGTCCGCCGGAGCGTAATAGCCTGGGCGGTATTCAATCTTTACATTCGGACGGTTTACCTTGATGGAAAGCTTGCGGAAACGGCCATCACGCAATGTGTTTGTCGAATGGAAGCCAATGGCGTAATAGGCTGAAGTATCGTCCTGAACCTTCTGGAAGGCGGGGCCAAAGTCATTGGAGTCGAAGAAGGCTTTTCCGCCCGTATCTGTAGAGAGAGTTGCAAGCGTCTCCTGCGAAGAGAAATTGGAGTCGAAGTTAGCTTGTACGCCTGATCCTGTGAAAGCCGAAGTTCCACGCAAACTACCCTTGGTTGCATCGCCTAGTGGCGCGATAGCTTGGAGTCCACGCGTATCGACACTGTAGATCGCGAGGTTTGCACGTACAGCGGAATTAATTGCCGAGCGCAAGGAGGCTTGATTTTCGATACCGTCCTTTGTCAGCCCTCCGGAGAAGTAGAGTAATGACTTCTTCTGATTGATCTTTTCTAACGAGCGAGCAAGAGTCTTTAGTGCGAAGAGCTCGCGATCGGTGTTGATATCGTTATATTCGCTCTCATCGGGCGTATAGCCTGAAGCATCTTCCGAGGTATTTGTGCCGGTTCCGTTATCGCCTTGTGCGAATCCCGATCCCTCCGAGCCTGTGTAGCGTGACACGGTATTCAATAAAGCTTTCTTATCGGCAGTAAAGTCTTGATCGACTGTGAGCGATGTTCCCAAGGAGGCGACAGCAACCAGATCTGCTGCTTGCATCTTCTTGTTGATGTAGTCCTTCGCGGCATCGACGGCCCGTTCCAGATCTTCGACCTGCATAGAGCTCAGATCGAAGAACATGAGAATCAAACGATGATTGCGAAGTTGTTCTTCGGTGGCCGCACCTACTTTGAGTCCCTGAAGGAGAGAGCTTTGGCCGCTGATCGTTGCCTCATTTAGCGGCTGCGCCTGATCAACGCTCTGGAAGTCAAAGCTTGAAATCGTTTGTTGCTTTCCGTTTTCGTAGATGGCGAAGTCGTTCTGAGTAAGTCCGCGGACAATCTCTCCTGTTTTTTTGTCTCGAACCACGACGTTGGTCAATACCAGATCGCTATTTACCTTCAGGACGAAATTCTGCCCTGTGTCCTGGTTGGCAGGTGTCTGATCGGATTGCTGTGCCGTCAGAGGCGCGATGCTTAGCGTCGTAATCGTGGCAATTGCGATTGCCTTGCGTGCTGCAGCAGAAATAGAAAAGAGAGCTGTTTCTTTCATCATCGTTAGCCTCTCTAGAAACGGTACCGAGCCGTGAAGTTGAATTTGCGCATATTGCCAACCGAGGTTACATAGCCGACGGTATTGGAATCGATGCTGGAGTCCACTCCTGTGTATTGCACCGTGTTGAAGACATTGGTTGCCGTCGCACGCACTTCAAAACTTCGCGTATCTCCGAGTTGTACGGTTTTGGAGAGTGACATGTCATTCGAAAGAGTGCCGGGGCCTGGGATGGAATTGCGAGAGGCATTTCCATATTTGTAGCCGGCGGCATTCGCTGGAACCGTCTTGGTGAAAGCTGACGTATTGAACCAATGGTTTAGCGATCCGCCTCCGGCAGTCAGGGACTGGCCCACAACCCGATTCGGCCTTTGACTGCCGGCTGTACCTTGAGCCACGTCTGAGACCGAAGCTGCATATCTAGGATTCAAGGGGGTACCGGTAGCGAAACCGAAGCTCCCAGTTACCAGGATGTTGCTAAAGACATGTGAGGCCCAGTTGCTGCTGTTCAGGAAGTACTTGTCAGGTCCGAAGGGAAGCTCGAACAGATAGTCTCCATTTACCTTGTGACGTTGATCGAAGCTGGAGTTTCCTTCTTCAGCGTCCAGGTCCTGCCAGTTTTGCGCGACCACCGTAGAGGTACCGCCGATTGATCCAGCATTATCGATGCTGTGAGAGTAGGTATAGGTGGCACCCATAGAGACTCCTTTTTGCATCCGTTTCCTCACGCGTACTGTGGCGGCGTTAAAGACGGAGAATCCCGGAGTGTCTTCATAGTTGAATAGAACTCCACTCAAGCCAATTCCATCGGGGGATCTTCCTGGTGCTGTGGTGACATCCAGGCGCGTTCCTTTCGCGCCGTTGTAGCCGACGTTTAGGACGATGCCTTTGGGGAGGGAGCGCTGTATGTCCACATTCCATACCTGCACATAGGGCAGCCTGTAATGCGGATTGACTGCGAAGTTCGGCTTGGAATTTTGGGCAGACGATGCCGGCGAGAATGGCTGTGCCAAAGTGAAGGAGGTTACTCCAGGAGTCGATGTATCCGCCTGGTTTGTCTGAACATTTGCAAATGGCGGTTGATAAACAATGGAACGGAGAATCGTCGAGTATTGACTATTCGTAAAATTGATTCCATATCCTCCACGAACCACGGTGTCCTTCATAGGACGAAAAGCGAAGCCGAATCGGGGAGAGAATCCCAAGCGGAAGGGATAGACCAGTGTGCGGGGATATTTGCCGTTATAGGTGCCGGTGGCGTTTGGGTACACGACATTGACGGCGGAAAAGGTAGAGTTCGGATCTAGAGCAGCCATGTGGTCATACTTTTCTGCATATGGGGAAAAGTACTCATAGCGTAAGCCGTAAATCATCGTGAGATTGGAACGCACGCGGTAATCATCCTGGAAGAAGAGATCCCAGGTGTTGGCTCGTGTGTAAGCTTTCTGCTGTGGTGCCTGAATCGTCGATTCCTGAGGTTGTCCTAACAGGAAGTCGGCGAAAGCCGATCCCGATGTCGCAGAAGAGCTTGTCTGTTTAGCCGCTTGTGGGTCTTGTGTTGCGTATCCGGTGAAGTACAAGGTGCCGGTTGCGTTGGAGCTGCTAAGCATATCCAGGTGAATCCGGCGGAAATCTCCGCCGAAGCGGAAGCTATGCTTACCATGCCGCCAGGAGCTGGATTCGGAGAAAGAGATTGTCTGTTGAACTCTGTAGCTAGGTTGTGTCTCACTCAATCCGGTGAACTGGCTCAGGATGACATTCGGTAATCCATAGTTGAGCGGGCTACTGCTGATGGGCTGACCGCTGTTATCACTAATGCGGAGTTTTGTGGAGATATCCTGACGATTGGTAAAGAAGTTCGTTGTTTGCCCGTTGTTACGGTTCCAACCCACGCTGATGTTGTTTGTCAGCTTTCCATATCCGATTACATATCCAACTTGAACGGAGTACCCATCGGAGAAGGTCTTTCCACCCAACTGCGGGAAGATATTTACATTGTCGCTGGCATTGTGGCTGTAATTGAAATTGACGTTTACGTTCTGACGCAAACCTTTCTGATTCGAAAACTGTGCCAGGAAAGCAGGCATGCGCTGACCGCCTCCGCTACTGCCGATGGTACGCATGTAGCGAGTGCCAATCATGACGCTGTTTGTCTGTTGGGTCTGCAGCAGATAGTAATTGCGCGTCGTAGTTGTTGCCACATTCGGCTCGGGAATGTAACTAAGTAACGCAAGAGCCTGATCGGAGAGCCGGTTCCGGGGAATCTGGTTCAGCTGTCCGTTATCGCCGACAAACTGTTGACCGGTTTTGGGGTCGTAAATCGTAATCGGTGCGCCACTCGTTGAAACCAGGCTGGAGAAGTCGCCACTCCGTTCCGCAAGGGTCGGCACGGTTGCGTATTGGTTCGCTACCTGGTTGGAACTACGCTGTCCGGAGAGAGTGAAGAAGATAGTATCTTTTGTGCTCGGCTTGGTCAGCTTCGGGATAAATGGTTCTCCCATGAAGGTCAGGCCGAAGTGATTGGAGTTGTATGGGGCTTGAGTTGCTTTTTGTCCATTGAGTGCAAAAGGCAAAGCATCCAGTGCGGAGTTACCCCCACTCCAGAAGAAAGCACCATGCGGCTGATCAGGCCGGAACTTGCGGAAGCTTCCCATCCGACCGCCACCGCCGGGCCCAGGTCCCATCATCATCATCATTCCGCCACCAGGACCTCCACCCGGTCCACCACGACCACCGTTCTGTCCGGGAATCTGAGAGAGTGCTTCCTGTTGCTGATGGTTTTCGAATTCTTCACGAATCTGTTCGCCGTTGATATTGGCGAAGGGGCTGGTATTGCCTGTCTGTCCGCTGATAGCTACCGAGTCGTTTGCAGCCATATCGGAATTTCCAGCCAACGTCGGTAGTTGTGCTCCGGCATTACTGCCCAAGCCATTTCCATTTGTGCTGCTTGCGTCGAAGGCTCCACTGAGCGCAGTGGCAAGGCTCAGGCTCTGTGCTCCGGTGCCGGAATACTGGCGTGAGGCGCGAGCTTCCTCTTGCGTCGTCTGCTGTTGTGCACGGGAAGCTAAGAGAATTTCGAAATCGACTGTCTGCTCATGGCTTGTGGCATTGAGGAGTGCTTCTTTCGTTGCAGAAGCAAATGCCGCCAATTCAGTCTTCAGAACATAACGTCCGTTCTGAGGAATGGTCATCTTGAAGGCACCGGAGATATCGGTGGTGGTGGCGTATTTCTTTCCTGTAAGCGTATTTGTCGCAGTAATGCTTACCCCAGGCATGGGAGTGGTGCCTGATTTTACGTGTCCTTGGATCGTTCCACCTTTAATCTCTGTGGCAGAAGTTGAAGCTGCAGTGCTTGGCGGTGCCGCAGGCTGATCTGCGGGCGCAGATTGTCCCGCAGACATCAGGCCAAATGGCGAAATGCAAGAGAGTACTGCAAGAAGGACAAGGCATTGTTGCTGGCGACGCACGAACTACTCCCTTATATCGAGTGATTTCGTAGTACTACGATTCCGATAAATAGCTGTTATTGAAAGGGATAACTATAGCTTTACTACTTATCCCCGATTCTCGGGGGAGATACAGCAGCGAGTTGCGACATGGCAATGGAAAGGGCGAAAGCCGCGCCCTTTCATGCAATGAATATCGTTATTGGGGAGGCTGGTGTTCCCCTGGAGGAGGCATCATGCCACCACCGCGCGGCCCCATATCCATGACATTCAACTCCGATACGGCGAAGGCCCCGTTCTTTTGTGCTCCTGTGGCGCGGATCATATCTCCTACCTTGACGTCGGCCATAGTGATGGAATCACGACGCTTTTTAAACGATGTGTTCTCATCCACGACGAGGGTGTAGGTGTTATTTTCGCGTCCGGTAATGGTGATCTTTGTCTCGTTAATTGCCGTTATCTTGCCGGATAGCCAGGTCTTGCCGTAGCTCGCTTCCATCTCTCGCATCTGGCGGGCCCGCTCCGGATCAATGGTCCCGACCATGAAGGCACCTACTGTTTTGGTGCTTTCATCTGTTTTTCCCATTGCGATAATCATGTCGCCGACTTTGAAATCGCTGGCTTGAGCAGGCTGGCGATCTTTCATGAAGCGAGTGTTACCGCTGATCATGACTTTGTAGAGCTGTCCGCTATCGGTTTTCAGGGTCAGGTGATCTGACGTAATCTCGGTCAGCGTGCCGAGAATTGGAGTGCCTCCTCCAAAACGCCCGCCCATACGTCCCGGACCTCCGGGGCCAGGGCCTTCTTGAGCGTGCAACCAGCCAGACAGCATCCCAGGTATGGCAAAGGCCGCAAGAAGACATACAGCCATAAGGGTCTTGCTCACGAGTTTCTTCATAGTTGCTCCCTTGCTTAGAAACGGTGTGCCGGGGCCGCCGATCCTCATCTGTAGTGTTGCTGAAGTTGAAGGATGGCGGGGCTCCGATCTGTCGTATAGACGTGACGATTTATGAGCGGGACGCAATTCGTGACAATTCGTTACAAAGTTCAGCGAATTTTTTGAAATAGATCCCAGATCGTGCAAGTGATGGAATTTGAGCCAGTTGGGGTACACTGCCTACGATGTCTACCCAATCACCTGCTGCCGTTCCCCTGCATGCCGAGAAGCATTTTGAATCCAGCGAGCTGGTTAGAGATGTTGTGATCGGCATGTCCGATGGTTTAACTGTCCCCTTCGCTCTTGCCGCTGGTTTGTCCGGAGCCGTTAATTCGACACATGTTGTTGTTCTGGCGGGATTAGCAGAGATAGCCGCCGGCTCGATTGCGATGGGTTTGGGCGGATACCTGGCCGCTCGCGGAGACGAAGAGCATTACGGGAATGAACGCCGGCGGGAAGAGCGGGAGATTGTCGAGCGCACCAAAGACGAGGAAGACGAGGTGTACGAGATCTTCGAGGCCTACGGTGTTACCCGATCCGAGAGCGAATCGGTGTTGCAGGCTCTCAAGCGCGATCCTCGGGCCTGGGTGGATTTCATGATGCGTTTTGAGCTGGGGTTGGAAGAGCCGGAGAAGAACCGTGCGGCCCAGAGTGCACTAACGATCGCTTTCTCTTATATTGCTGGCGGGTTTATCCCTCTGTTGCCTTATATGGTTCTATCTGACGGATTGAAAGCTCTGGGTGTCTCGGTGGGCATTACCTTAATGGCCCTGCTCGTCTTCGGTGGAGTGAAGGGGCGCATGACCGGAGCGGGAGCGGTGCGAAGTGGTTTGCAGACGATGTGTATAGGCGGATTGGCGGCAGGGGTTGCCTACGCTTTGGCAAGAATTTTTAGCCGCATCTAATAAATTCCTTGCGCTTCTAGACGTTTCTTTGACATCCCTTCCTTTGTGAGTATAGGTGTAGTCTTGTCGAGCGGTATTGGCTTCACCGCCTTCCGGGGAGGAAGGGAATAACAGGGAGGAACGTGCACCGATGGGTTCACTTGTAGCGCAGGATTCAACCACTACGAAGAGTTCTTTATCCGAGCAGTTTTGTAGCGTGCGGCAGCTGAGCGAAACGCTTTGCGAGCCGCTTTCTCCTGAAGACATGATGGTGCAATCCTGCCCTGAGGCCAGTCCGGCCAAATGGCATCTGGCGCACACCACCTGGTTTTTTGAAACCTTCCTTTTACGCGAGCGCCCGGGCTATCAGAATTTTCATCCCGATTTTTATTGGCTCTTTAACAGTTATTACAAATCCGTCTCCGATCATCCTGAGAAGAGGTTGCGTTCTTCGTTTTCCCGGCCTGCGCTTTCCGAGATCATGGAATATCGACGTCATGTGAATGCGGCGATTCTGGAACTGATTGAGGAGGGCATTGACGAGGAGGCCGAGCAGCGCATCGTTTTGGGCTTGAATCACGAACAGCAGCATCAGGAATTGTTGATCACGGATATAAAACACGCTCTCTGGACAAATCCCTTACGTCCCCTCTATGCCGAAGCTTCCGGATCGGAAAAAGAGACCGGAATGCCGGATCTCTCTTTTCTTGCCCACGGGGGTGGCATTACGGAAATTGGGTATGTCGGTGGTGCCTTCTGTTATGACAACGAGACACCTCGTCATCGAACTTTTATTGAGCCGTTCTCGATTGCCAATCGTCCTATTACTTGTGGGGAATACTTAGCTTTCATGGAAGACGGTGGCTACCGTTGTTCCGAGCTATGGCTTTCCGACGGATGGGATACCGTGCAACGTGAGGGGTGGTCTGCTCCTCTTTATTGGTTCCAGCGCGAAGGGGAGTGGTTTCTTTATACTCTCCGCGGTGTGGTTCCTGTAAAGAGCTTGCGCGACTCTCCAGTTTGCCATGTGAGCTATTACGAAGCAGATGCGTATGCGCACTGGGCAGGCCATAGACTTCCTTCGGAGGCCGAATGGGAAGCTGTAGCCGCTACATATCCAGTGCAGGGTAACCTGCTCGAGTCCGGCCGATTACATCCAGCGGCTGTGGCGTCTAATAATTTGTATCTGTACGGTGACGTATGGGAATGGACCTCGAGCGCATATCTGGGATATCCAGGATTTCGGCCATTACCTGGTGCATTAGGCGAATACAACGGAAAATTTATGTCCGGCACGATGGTGCTGCGTGGAGGATCGTGTGCGACTCCTGCCTCACATCTTCGCGCTAGCTATCGCAACTATTTTCATCCTGCCATTCGCTGGCAGTTTTCAGGAATTCGTTTAGCTAAGTTGTAACCGCAACCTCGAAAGGGAGCATCCCATATTCAAGATATGTCCTTGATATCAACTCAACCCAGCCTGCCGGAAGCTGTATACACTCCGCTCGGCTCTGAGGTGTATAGCGGCCTCACGTCGTTTCCCAAGAAGCTTAGTCCGTGGTTGTTCTACGACGAAGAGGGCTCGGAACTCTTCGAGAAGATCACGGAGCTTCCCGAGTATTACCTTACTCGTACTGAACGTGGCATCTTCGCTGCAAATTCGGAAGAGATTATTGCCACGGCATCCGAAAACAAAAAACTTACAATCATTGAGCTGGGAGCAGGAACGGCAACGAAAACAGGGCTTCTGTTAGCTGCTGCTGTTCGTACGCAGGGCAGCGTTCTCTATCAGCCAATCGATGTCTCCGCAAGCGCTCTAGAACTGGCCCAACGCCGCATCTCCGAGGAGATCCCCGGAGTAACGGTTCTGCCTCGTGTTGCCGACTATACCGAGGGACTTGAAGCAATCGATGAAGGCGATTGCCGGAAGTTGGTCCTCTACATAGGTTCCAGTATTGGAAACTTCGATCCTGACCATGCCCGGGTACTGCTGAAAGGTGTGCGCAGACAGTTGGCTGTGGGGGATGGCATCTTGCTGGGTGTGGATCTGGTGAAAGATCTGCGCCTGTTATTGGCCGCTTACAATGACACGTCGGGTGTAACGGCTGCCTTTAATAAAAACATTCTGACGCGCATCAATCGCGAGCTCAATGGTAACTTCAATCTCAAACGTTTTCGTCATCGGGCGATTTGGAATCGCGAGAAGTCACGAATTGAAATGCACCTGGAGAGCCTGGTTGCACAGCGGGTTTCTCTCTCCGCATTGGAGCTGGATATCGCTTTCGTCCGGGGTGAAACTATTCATACAGAAAACAGTTACAAATATACGCATGAGACGGTGATTCGCCTGTTGGCGAGTGCCGGGTTCCGGTTGCGTTCAGTCTGGAACGATCCACAGAATTGGTTCGGAGTTTTTCTGGCTACCGCAATCTAAACTTAAAATCTGAAGATAGGCCTCTCGATTCTTAGGCGTGAATCGGGAGGCCATTTCTTTTGGAACCTTTTCTGGTTTGGAGAGGAAGATTTCAGGCCGATTTGAGACGTGGCTGCGGAACAGAAGCATCTGCCTCAGCGGTTGAGCGAAAGCGCATTTGAGGGAATGCATCCGGGTAGTTGGCCTTAAGGAATTCAATCATTTTTTCCCGAACCAGACAGCGCAGGTCGAATTGATCACTCGAGTTGCGTGCGCTCACGAGACAGCGAATCTCCATGGTCTGTTCGCTGAGGTTTGTTACCTGTACGCTGTTGACTTCGTTATCCCATAGAGGCGTGGAGGTGAGTATGCGGGTGAGCTCCTGACGGATGGGTTCTACGGGGACGGAGTAGTCGACATATAGAAAAGCTGTTCCCAGCAAATCGGAACTCTGTCGCGTCCAGTTCTGAAAGGGTTTTTCAATGAAATAACTGAGAGGGACAACAAGGCGGCGTTTATCCCATATATTAACTATCACAAACGAAGTGGTGATCTCTTCGATCCTTCCCCACTCGCCTTCTACGATCACGACATCGTCGATGCGTATAGGTTCGCTGATTGCAATCTGGATTCCTGCGAGGACATTCGAAGCGGTGGATTTTGCAGCGGTTGCAAGTACCAGACTTGCCAATCCCGCAGAGGCCAGCAGTCCTGCTCCGTATTGCCAGATGCGCGATTCATGAAAGACGGAGAGAATCAAACCCAAGTCCACAATTGCAACAAGGCCCAAGGCCAATCGGCGCATGACTAGTGTCTGGGTCCTGACTCGTCTGGCTCTGAGGTTATCTGCCACGTCCATCTTGTAACGGGAAAGCAGCAGATCTTCCAGAATATAGACCGAAGTTGCCATCAACCAACCAAGTGCCAGAAACCACAAAACCCCCGTGACCTGATTTGCAAAATTTTCAATCTCGTGTGGCAAATTGACGAACTGAAGAACGGTGAAAACTGCAGAGACAATGATGATGGCACGTGCAGGAGCACGCAGCCGATTGAGGATGCGAAAGAGTGTTGTCTTCGGGACATCCTCTTTACCCTTTCGCACCTTTCTCAGAAGCCAAAATACAACTGCATGCAGAAAATAGGCGAAAAGAATTGCCAGGCATACCGATATAACGGCAATCCCTAAATCTTTTCCATGCTGGTGTACGGTGTTTAAGAAGAATGATTGCATCTCTTGGGCTCTCAGGCAGAGATGCATTGTGCTTGGCTAAGGATTGCCGTACGGAGTTTTTCCATCCAGAGTGGAGAAGTTATGCCTTCCTGTGCCAGTCTCCGCTTTTTCCACCGCTCTTCCGTTCCAGACGGACTTCACGAATGACCATGCCTTTATCTAATGCTTTGCACATGTCGTAGACAGTAAGAGCTGCTACGGAGGCTGCGGTGAGGGCTTCCATTTCGACACCGGTTCCTGCTGTTGTAGCAGCGGTGGCTTCGATGGCTACTCCCTCCTGCAAGATGCTGAGTTGAAGATCGACAAAAGTCAGCGCTAGCGGATGACACATAGGAATCAAGTCCGATGTTTTCTTTGCTGCCTGAATACCGGCAAAGCGTGCTACTTCCAGAGGGTTTCCCTTCGGATTACTAGGGAGTGCCGCGAGAGTTTCCGGAGACATGGCGACGAATGCGCTAGCAACCGCTTCCCGGCGTGTTGCTGTTTTGTTGCTGACATCGACCATGCGTGCCTGTCCCTGGTCGTCATAGTGAGAAAGCTTATTCATTGCATTGATCCTTTTTACGCCAGCAGTATTTTTACCGTTTCGCCTGCAAGAAGTTCTTTGCTATTCGGACGGATGACCAGATAGCAATTGGCATGTGCCATGGCAGCCATATCTCCGGAACCCTGCCAGGGAATTAATCGTACCGAGGGCGTTTTGAAATCGCAGACGGCAGGAAGAAAACGGGTAAGGCCTGTTTTTGTCGAGAGTGATTCAGCGAGTGTAGCCAGAGCAAAACGGGGAGAGCTGGCTTCCGCCCTCCCTAAAGCCTCAAGCACTGGTTGCACGAAGAGAGAAAAAGTAACCATCGTAGAGACTGGATTTCCTGGCAGTCCGAAGAAGGGAATTACCCGATCCTCCTTTAGTGCGACGGAGCCGAAGACAACGGGCTTGCCGGGTTGTATTCGTGCTCCGGTAAAGAAAAATTCGGCATTGTGTTCGGCAAGAATTTCTTCAACGAAGTCGTATTTCCCCGCAGAGACTCCTCCCGAAAGCAGCAGCAGATCGACGGAAGGAATCCCGGCAATGGCTTCTCGCAATGCTTCCCGATTGTCGTTCCCGATAGGCAGACGTATCGGTTCGCCGCCTGCAGCTTGAACCTGGGCTGCAAGTGAGTAACTGTTTGAGTTCCGTATTTGATAGGCGAGAGGCTGCTGGTCGATTTCAACCAACTCATCGCCTGTAGCCAGAATGGCTACTTTAGGCTTGGTATAGACGGAGATTTCGGAATAGCCGCAACTTGCTGCGGAGGCGATCTCTTTGGCACTCATTCTGGTGCCTGGGGCAAGAATTACCGACCCTGCTTTGGCCTCGGCGCCTTGTGTTACGACATTTTGTCCTGCAACGATCTCTTGGTTGGGAAGCAGGCTGATTGTAGAGCCTTCTTGCTGAACATGCTCCAGCATTACGACGCAATCGGCGCCATCCGAAACCGGCGCGCCGGTCATGATTTCGATAGCTTGGCCTTCCGATAGTGTCCCGTCCCAGGTTGTTCCGGCCCGCACCTGCCCTATTACCGAGAGCGCGGTATGCTTGTTTGCATCGGCAGCCTGGCAAGCAAAACCATCACGAGTCGAGCGAGGAAACGGCGGCTGATCGCGGTCAGCCAGAATGGGTTCGGCAAGGATTCGCCCAAGTGCCGAAGTTAGTTTTAGCCTTTCCTTTTGCCTGTCTCCCTGGCGAAGCTTTGCGCTGTGGCTGGCGATAACGGCAGCAGCCTGCTCATAATCCAATACCTGTTCCGCATTCATCACCAGCGATTCTAAGACCTTTTTCTGCAAGGCGCAGTTTCAAAGAGAGCAGGAGAAGAAATACCCCAAAGATTTGGCGTCGGCAAAAAGAAAAGCGCCATCCGAGCTGGCTCGGATGGCGCTTGCCTAACATTGCTGAGGTTGCTTACTTTTTCTTGCCAGCTTTGTAGTTGCTGGTTACCGTCGTGTTCATTTCCTTCATGATGGAAGTGATTTCCGGCGCGAACTGCCCGTTCGGCTGCAAGTCCAGATACTTCTGGTAAGCTTCGGCGCATCCCGGAGGTGCAACAATCTTTCCGGTCTTCGGGTCAACGCCAGCCTTGGTAATCAGAGCTTTGCCCTTCAGGTAGTAAGCGATTGCACGGTTTGGATCGGCAGCGGTTGCCTTGTCGGCGGCTGCAACTGTTTCATCGACCTTTCCGTTGCGGTCCATGATGATCGCTTCATTGGTGTAATACATGGCTGCGTTTGCAGGGGCGACCTTTGCCGCAGCATCGTACGCCGCAGCTGCATCGGCAACCTGGCCTTTTGCAGCATAAGCTTCACCTAGAGTGTTGTCGGCAGCAGCCTGAACGTCCGGATTGGGCTTCTTGGCGGCTGCATCGAGCTCAACAGCCTTTTTCAAAGTAGTGATGGCATCGTCGTACTTCTTGAGACCCATCTGCGCGGTGCCGAGTTCGACCCATAGAACGGAGGCATCCGGTTTTGCCTGGGTAGCCGCCTGCATTAGGGTTTCGGCTTCGGCAAAGTTCTTGGCCTTGTTTGCCTCACGAGCCTTTTTCAACTGCTCATTCAGATTCTTGATCTGATTGTTTTCCTTGTTGATTTCGGCGTTCTTCTTACGAATCTCCTCAGCCTGCTTGCGCTGCTCGGGAGTGAGGTTCTTCATGTATTCCGGACGGCTAAGGTCGAAGTCCTGGAGCGTGTCCCCGCCGGCGGTGATCTTTACATTCTGGAACTGATCGACGGACTTGTTTTCCGGACTGTAGAGGGTAACGAAATAAGTTCCTGGAGCGATGTTTTCGCCTTTGTAATCACCATTGTCGTCGACTTTGAAGGTGAACTTTACGTCCTTGCCTGCACCATCGGTACTGAGGTCGACTCTTCCACCCTTAATTGCGGCGTTGGTTGGGTCCTGTGCGTGACCGTGGATCTTACCGGTCTGGTTCTGTGCAAAAGCCGGAAGCACAGCAAGAAGCACCAGTGCTAGCCAGAATTTCGATTTCCGTATCATGATTTTCTCCTCGGAGCTTGGCGAGTTCGATCTCACACGCTCCTCATCAATCTGTACCCATTTCCAGCCATTCCCTACCGGCTGGGAAACCTTCAAACCTTTAGCGGGGAACGGCATAGCGAATCGGATCCGCAATTCCGGCTTCCGCAAACGCGCGTAGCCTCAACGCGCAGCTTTCGCATATCCCACACGCCGCCTCTTCGCCTGAGTAGCAGGACCACGTTACATGGAGGGGAGCGCCTAATTCAAGGCCTGTCGTGATGATCTCCTTCTTTCGCATATGGATGAGCGGAGTTATCACTTCGATGTCCCCATCGCGTGTTCCTGTTCGTATCAACTGCTGAAACGCCTCATAATACGCCGGTCGGCAGTCAGGATATCCCGAACTGTCCTGTTCTACCGCACCAATATAGATACGTTTTGCTCCTAGAACCTCTGCCCAGCTCACGGCTGCAGACAAAAAATGTGCATTCCGGAAGGGGACATAGGTGACTGGAATGGACGATCCTATGGCAGATTCTTCTTTCGGAGCGTCCGGGACGGCAATGGCGGGATCTGTCAGTGCCGATCCGCCAATCTCTCGGAAGAGATCGATCTTTAGCCGCAAGATCTTCTTATAGCCCAGGATATCGGCTACTTCCTTTGCGGACTGCCACTCTCTGGCTTCGGTTCTCTGCCCATAGCTGAAGTGCAGAGCGTAGGCTTCGCAGTCACGGGCTGCTATTGCAGCGGTGACGCAGGAATCCATACCCCCCGACAGGCACACAACTGCCTTTTGTTTCTTGTCTGTCACAATTCCATGCTATAGCCAACTGGATTTCCAGTCTTGTGCTGATAAACACACTTTTCTTCGTAATGTGACGGCCCCGGTACACTAGTTTCTAGAGACTTATGCAAAACATTCGCCCCGCAACCATTAAAGATGTCCCTTTGATTCTGGACCTTATCCGTGAATTGGCGATTTACGAGAAGGAACCAAATGCCGTAGAAGCTACGGAGGCGGATATTCTCCGCGATGGCTTCGGTCCAACCCCCTATTTTCATTGCCTGATCGGTGAAATTGATGGCAAAGCGGTTGGATTTGCCCTTTATTTCTTCAATTACTCCACCTGGAAGGGGCGTCCCGGGATATACGTGGAAGATCTTTTCGTTCGTCCTGAATGCCGGGGGCAAGGTTTGGGAAAGGCTCTTCTGGCCAAAGTAGCCTCGATTGCCATTGAAAAACAGTGCGGACGGCTGGAGTGGAGCGTGCTTGACTGGAATCAGCCGGCCATCGATTTCTATCTTTCACAAGGTGGAGGATTTATGGACGAATGGCGTATGGTGCGCCTCACTGGTGATTCCCTTTCCCGTATGGCGTCCTTTGCCGAGGTTTCTGCGAAATGACTGATGTTCCAAAGATTCGAGTTATAGGCGGCGGGCTTGCCGGTCCCGAGGCGGCCCTAACGGCGGCTCGCTTAGGCTGCTCTGTCGATCTCTATGAGATGCGCAGAGTGGTCGATGGAAAGCTACTCGGTACTCCTGCCCATCAAACTGCCGATTTTGGCGAACTGGTCTGCTCGAACTCCTTGAAGTCCGAGAGTCCGAATACCGCCCCGTGGCTCCTGAAGCAGGAGATGCGGCGCTACGGTTCGGTTTTGATGAAGATGGCCGATCAATCGGCCGTCCCAGCTGGGCATGCCCTTGCTGTAGACCGGGTGGAGTTTTCGCGATTAATTCAGGCCGCAATTGAGGCTGAGCCCAGGATCTGCATTCACCGGGAAGAGGTCACAAGCCTGGATCCGAACGATGCCATCACCATCATTGCCTCCGGGCCTCTGACTTCAAATCCGCTGGCCGAAGAGATAGCCAGGCTCACCGGAAGTGGTCAGCTGGCCTTCTATGACTCGATTTCTCCGATTGTCGAGACGGAGTCCATCGATATGGATCGGGTCTATATGGCGGCTCGTTGGGATAAGGGAACCGCCGATTACATCAACTGCCCATTTTCGCGGGAAGAGTACGATGCCTTCTACGATGCCCTGGTTACTGCCGAAGCGGCCGAGTCGAAAGAATGGGAGAAGCTTGACTACTTTGAAGGATGCCTGCCGATCGAAGAACTGGCGAGGCGGGGCCGCGACACCCTGAGGTTCGGTCCTATGAAGCCCGTCGGACTTCGTGATCCGCGTACGGGCAAAACTCCCTGGGCTGTGGTGCAACTTCGTTCGGAAAATCTCCGGGCCGATAGCTATAACCTCGTTGGATTTCAAAATCATTTGAAATATGGCGAACAGGCGCGTGTCTTCCGGATGATTCCGGGTCTGGAGAATGCCCGCTTCTTGCGCTATGGACAGATCCACCGCAACACGTACATCAATGCTCCGCAGCTTCTGACTCCGCTGCTTAGTTTGCGAGAGCACCCCGCCATCCTCTTTGCAGGGCAGATTTCCGGGGTTGAAGGCTATACGGAGTCCATTGCTACCGGCATGCTGGCCGGACATTATGCTGCGGCTTTAGCTCACGGAATTGAGGCAGTACCGGTTCCTCGCGAGACAGCTCTGGGGTCATTGGTTCACTACATCACCAATGCCGATCCGAAGCACTTCCAGCCTGCGAATACCACATTCGATTTGCTTGTTCCACTAGAAGAAGAGCTACGAAAGCGTGTTCGCGATAAGAAGGAGAGACATCGGATACAGTGCGAACGGGCACTGGAGGTATTTGACCAGTGGCATAAACAGGCGCAAGTTCTGGTTCCTGCGCAGTAGTTTGTTTTAGGAAGTCGATACGGCGCCTTCGGAGATGAAGGCGCCGTATCGACTTCCTAAAGTGTCCCGCCGCTGTTTCCCGAATCGTGGCTGATACTGATACCACCATTCGTGGTGACTGCGTGGATTGTCGGGCCGCCGCTGCCGATATCGGTATTCAGTTGATTCTTGATAGCGCCTGCCACCTTTATCGGGAAATCGATGTGGATACCGCCGTTGGTGGTGCCAGCCTCAAGATGCGCAGAGTATTGTTCAGGCAAAGTCATGCTGATGCCGCCGTTCGTGGTTTCAACATGGAGCCCTGAGCCCTGCCAGCGATCTCCATTAAGAGCCACGCTTACTCCGCCGTTTGTTGTCTCACCGCGCGCATCTCCAGCCACATCGGAAAGACTGATGCCACCGTTTGTCGTATTGAAACGGAGACGGCCATCGAGATGGGTAATTGCGATACCGCCATTCGTACTCTTGAGATCGACTGACAGCTTCTGTGGCACATGAAGCTTGTAATTAATGCCATAGCCCTTATTGCCTATATGGAAGCGTGGACCACGGTCACGAATTTCATCGCCAGAGGTCTCGATCTGAACCTGGTTGAGGATATTTTGCGCATCGGATTGGCTGCTGGCCCAAGCATGGATAGTGGCTTCGATCCGCACATCGTTGCGGTCTTCGCCGATTACCTCAATCCCTCCATTTTCACTGGAGGCTCCCAAATGCTGACCGCTCAGGCGAATGACGGAAGTCCTCTTCTGGCAAACGCGCTCCGAATGGCCCCAGCCTGAGTGGGAGTTACCTCCTTCCTTATCGCACTCTGCAGTGTCCCAGTTACTGTTTTGCGATGCCGGAATACCAATTCCAGCCTGTGTTTTCTGCCATACACCGGCAAAGACAATCACGGTCAAAACAACTAGAAATAGTGCAAGGCGGCGCATCTTGAAGGCTCCTTGATCGTGAATACGCAAGCCTGCCCGTGCCGGTTCCATCTTTTTCTTTCAAACGGTAATTGCAACAAATCCCATAGCTTACGGGAGACTTGCGATGTTGGCCAGGAGTCGTCATTATCGAGAGCAACATGCCACCGGTAAATAAGAATGCTTCTCCACTGGAGCTGGCGCGTGCTCTGGAGTCCTTCCTGGCTGAGAATCCTCGGGCTGCGATTCTGGAAGATGGGCAGATGCTGTTTGACATGCGCCAGTCGCATTACTCGCTTTCTTCTGAGCATGGGCGCTGTGTTGTGCATCTTTGGTCGGAAGAACGCAATATCGTCCGCACTGTGATTGGCATCGAGGAACGGAAGTCTTCTCTACGGTTGACTACGACAAGGTTAGGAGCCCCACGCCCCGAGAAGCTGGAACTGGTCCAGGACTCTGAATGTAGAACTCCAACCGCCAGGGATATGCAACGCAAAAGGTATGTCCGTTTATTGGAAAGAGTGCTATCCCGGCAGTTCCCGGAATTCAAGCTGGATGGGTTCCGTTCTGCAATGGATCTGGAGAACAGCTTCGGTCCTGCATATACCCGAGGGACCTTGCTGAAAGGTCTCTCGGCTTGGGCTGTTATCGGGGTAAATGAGGAAGAGAACCCGGCGACGCTCGATGGCATCCTGACGCTTGGTCTTCTCTGGCTGGATTATTGCCGCGAACACGGAGGCGAACGAAGGCTCTTCGAGGGTTTGAAAGTGATCTTGCCAGCGGGCACGGAGCGGACAACGCGTCTGCGCATGGCATGGCTGAATCATGATGTTGCGAAATGGGAGCTTTATGCGCTGGACGAGCGCACAGAGCAATTAGTAGCTGTCGATATTGCAGATCATGGAAATGAAGAAGCGCATTTGGTGCACGCTTTTCATCCCGAGGCAACGCTGGAGCGCTTTCAAAGCTCGATTCAATATCTCCTCAGTCTGTTACCGAAGGAGGAGAAAGATCGTGTAGAGATTTATCCCCGCAGCGCGTCTGAAGTGTCGTTCCTTTTGCATGGCCTGGAGTTTGCCCGCATCCGTTATGGCTTCAGTGGCGGCTCATTCTCGCGGGAGGCTCAGCTCAGTTTCGGCGCAGGGGCCAATGAAACACCGTTGAATGAAGACTCCGAGGAGCTCTTTCAGGATTTAGTTGGACGGCTCTTTGCGCGGCGTCATCCGGAAGGCAAGGCTCTGGACCCCCTCTTTCGCTTGCAACCGGAGCGCTGGCTGGAATCCCGTTTGCGTACGCGTTTGCCGGAGATTGAGTCATCGCTACGGCAGGGATTTCTCTACTCTCAAGTACCTGCGTTCTCCGCGGGAGATCGCGGGATGTTGGATTTGCTGGCAATAGATCGGAACGGGCGGCTTGTGGTCGTCGAGATCAAAGCCGATGACGATCTGCATCTTCCCCTTCAAGGCTTGGATTACTGGATTCGAGTTCATTGGCTGAATGGCCGGAGACAGGATGGCAAAGGAGATTTTGAGCGCTTTGGATATTTCCCCGGAGCAGAGATTTCGGAGCGTTCGCCATTGCTATGCCTGGTTGCGCCTGTACTTCATATTCATCCCGCGAATGAGGTCGTTTTGAAGTACTTGTCTGCACAGGTGGACTGGCAGCTTATCGCTATTAGCGAGCACTGGAGAGAGGAATTGAAGGTGATCTTTCGGAAACAGCGATGATCTATCAGGATGCCTTGTGGTGTTCAGGCTGAGGCTGTCCGGTTATCCCCAGCAGACGGCTGGATCTGTGAGAGAAGGTTCGTCAGGCAATATAGTGTCTTCACTAGTTACTTTTGGCTCGGTAAAGAATTTATCGACGGCCTCCAGTACCAGGGGCGCAGTCTTGCTTTCATAGATGCTCTTGCGCAATTTGGCTCCGCCGGGAACACCATGCGTAAACCATGAGGCAAATTGCTTCATCTTGCCGACCGCTTCGCGCCCCTCAATATCGGCAAGCAGCATCTGGAAATAGCTGCGGATCATGGTATAGCGGTCTTCTACTGTCGGTTGGTTGTAGCAACCATTTGCTGTGTATTCGGCAATCTGGCGAAAGATCCAGGGATTCGAGGGAGCGGCACGTCCGATCATTACGGCATCGCATCCTGTTTCCGCAACCATTGCGGCAGCGTCTTCCGGTGTGCGGATGTCCCCATTGCCGATAACCGGGATGTGTACCGCTTGCTTGACCGCAGCAATCCATTCCCAGAGTGCCTGTCCGGAGTAGGCCTGCTCACGAGTTCGTGCGTGAAGGGCAACGGCATCCAGTCCTTCGTTCTCTGCCATCTTGGCCAGCTCGACGCAGATGATGTCTTTGTCGCTCCACCCCAGCCGAAACTTTACGGTGAAGGGAATTGTGACTGCGGCACGAACAGCTTTGAAGATCTCTCCAATCCTGGGCAGATCGCGCAGCAATCCACTGCCTCCATTGCAGCCGACGACACGCTTTGCCGGGCACCCGAGGTTGAGATCGACCATATCGAAGCCCGTCTCCTCGACAATTCGTGCCGCATCGGCCAATGTCTCAGGATTTGAACCGAAGAGTTGGGCGGAGATGGGATGCTCATCGTCGTAGAAGGTCAGGTAGCGCTTCCGCTTGGACTCCCTCATTCTCGAGAGGCCATCGGCGGATGTGAACTCCGTCATGATCAGCCCGCAGCCCGACTGCTGGTTGCTGATCGTAGTCTCTACGTCTAGACCTGTGGTACCAGAGGTAAAAACGCTGGCATTGCGAATAAACCGGCGGAAGACGGTATCGGTGACACCGGCCATAGGTGCCAGCACCGTAGCCGGAGCAACCCGTACACCGCCGATTTCAACGACAGCAGGCACACGAGCCTTAGCGGGCATCGCATGTTCGCGCGGATTGTCCCAAGCCTTCTTCACGACAATTTTTCGAGTCAATGTTTTGCTTCTGGAGTGGGAGACAACAAAGCCTCCGCCATTGCGGAGGCCGTTGCGGTTAAACTATCGAACCCGTTACTTCGCTGCACTCTCGGCCTTGGCGTATTTCCGGCGGAAGCGCTCGACGCGACCAGCCGTATCCACCAGCTTCTGCTTGCCAGTGAAGAACGGATGGCATGACGAGCAGATTTCCACGTGGATGTCGCCCTTATGGGTCGAACGGGTCTCAAAATTGGTTCCGCAGGCGCATACAACACGCACTGCATGGTAATCGGGATGAATTCCTGCCTTCGGCATACTGTGCTGAAACCTTTCCTGCAATTCTATTAGTCTACGGGGAAAAGCCAGGATTGGCAATGGAAAGCCAGCAGGCGCGCCGTTTGGCGTGATTCCATTTCTGTACAACTGGCTTATTTTTGGGCTTTATGCGAACGGAAGTGTCATTCGTCCAGCCCTCGTACAGCTTTTACTATAACGTATGCAGGTGAGTGCTCGTTCCGTTGTCCCGAAAAACGACAGCAGGAGAGATTCGGCCGATAGAGTTTGTGGCTGAGAAGCCGTCATGATTGGGAGATGGGGAATGAGGCAATTGCCTGCAGTAGTGGTTCTGGTCGTGGCGGTTATTTTCTTTGTGGTCTCTATCAGAACCTACATGGCAGACTCCCGCATCCGCGACGAGTGGGTTACGAAATTGAACCAATCTGCTTCCAGAGACGCGGAATATCAGCGTCACCGTCAACAACTCAAGGAATACGAGAAGCAGATGCGAGAAACGATCTCGGATCAGCTTAAGTCCGTTCGCAATCGTGTAGCAGCTGAACATGTAACGGTGCAGGCCGAGGTTGGTACTGCTCTGTCCTTAGGATCTTCCAAAACGGAGTGTGAACGGCAAATTCAGCAGATTGATAAACGGCAATGGATTCCCATTACAGAGGGAGTTGCGGGCTTGGCCTTCTTGATTTTGGCTCTGGTGCTCTATCGTCCGGATGAGTCGAGTTTCGTACGCTGGTAGCTAGAGCAAAACCAGCGTTACTATGTCCTATCCAAATTCCGCGATGTGCAGGTTTTCTCGACGGAAAACCTGCGTAGGGAGTTGTGGCTCGGGATACACCTACGCTGGTTTTGCTCTAGTCGGTCAGGGATGCATTGTTCCCGTGGACTGATGTATTCGGAGATTTCTGCTTTAGGCATCGGCTAGACGACGGTTGTTCCACCTGCCTGTTACGATTTTTCAATGGCACGCGTAACCATCAGACCCGCAAGCCGCTCTGATGCGACTGAATTGATTCAGGCAAATATCGAAAGCCTCTCCTATCACCAGCCGTGGGTTCAGCCCTTTATGGACCAGGAAGGTTTTGACGAATGGTTTGGGGTCTCCTTTACCGGAGCCAACGTCAGACTTGTCGCACGTGAGGTGCAATCTGGTGGAATTGTCGGAGTTTTGAATCTGAGCCAGATATTCCTGAAAGGCTTTCAGAGTGCCTACCTCGGCTATTACGGAATGATTGCTTTCGCCAGGCAGGGTCTGATGACAGAAGCGCTCAGGCTGACGGTCCAATATGCCTTTCATGAGGTTGGATTGCATCGCGTGGAGGCCAATATTCAACCTGGAAATCTTCCTTCTATCGCGCTCGTGAAGAGAGTGGGGTTCCACAACGAGGGTTTTTCGCCGCGCTATCTAAAGATCAATGGCGTCTGGTGTGATCACGAGCGTTGGGCCTTGCTGGCAGACGAGCAGGGTTGAGCCGGAATTTGTTCTCTTTTTCTTCAGAGCAATTTCAAACTGATACACCTTGGCGCTTTTCCACATTTTCCAGAGCTTTGTTGTCCATGTCTTAGGGCCCGGGGTGCTACCTTACGATTGAACCGTTATGTCTACTTGTCCTCTTTGCAATGGAACTGGAATGTCGTTTTTCGCCGATGCGAAAGGGGAGAGGTATGCCAAGCCCTGCGAGTGCCAACAGCGGGACCGTGTGCAGAGAATTCTGCAACGTGCGGGTATTCCGAAGCGCTATGAGCATTGCACGCTGGAGAGCTTTGATACGGATTTTCCCCGGGCAGACCGTTCTTTATCGGAAGCGCACTTTATTGCCCGCAAATTCGTAGAGGACTATCCGGTAAACATTGACGGGAATGGACTGCTGATTACAGGTTCCATCGGTGTGGGCAAATCCCATCTGGCCGTCGGAATTTTGCATGCATTGATCACCGCCAAGGGGGTTCCGGGGCTCTTTTGCGACTATCGGGAACTGCTCAAACAGATTCAACATTCCTATAATCCCCAGGTTGCAACCACTGAGTTGGAGATTCTGGCTCCTGTGTTCAATGCGGAAGTCCTGGTTCTGGATGAAATCGGAGCGCAGAAGCCAACAGACTGGGTTTGGGACACTGTTGCTCTCATCCTGAATACCCGTTACAACGACAAGCGGACTACCATTATCACGACAAATTATCCGGATTCGCCTCCAGCGGGAGCCTTAACTCCGGTTCAGCGAGCTGCGAGAGAAGAATCTCTGGGAGATCGTATTGGAGAGCGAATGCGGTCCCGTTTGGCAGAAATGTGTGTAACGGTGGAGATGCGCGGTGAGGATTTTAGGCGCACAGTAAGACGAGCCCGCTTCGGCTGAGTGCCGGCAGACAAAAAAGACTAGACGAGCGCGCTGGTCATCAATAACAAAATTACGGCTATTACAGTGGCTAATTGGTAGATGACGTCTTCCCGCCGCCGGGGCTGAACTTCGCGACCGCAGGGAGCAATTCTTCGATTCTGTTCTCTAGAGGTGCGTACTTGCATCTCAAGCCTCACAAAAAGTAAATCGGCACTATCTGGTGGTTGCGACACCTAGATTAACCCGGGTTTTCACCGGGAGATTCCCACTTTCTTTTCTCTTTACAGAATCTTCATTCCCATTTCCGTCCTGTGGAAGAGAAGTGCCTATCTTGAAAGGCGTCCTTTCGAACGTCCTCCCACCATTCCTCTTGTTCTTTCAGATACAGAGTGAGTACAGAAGGAGTCGGAAAAGTATAAAATCCGCTCGTGGAAGTTCTCGGAACGCAAAACGAAGGCATGAAGGAAAAGGGCAATTGGCTGCCATGGATCGTGGCTGGGTCCGTGGTTGTTGTCGTCCTCCTCGCTCTAATTCTGTTTAGCTCTCATAAGCATTCGGCACTGACGCAGCAGAGCTTGAGTCAGATGACGACTGCCGACCCATATGCGCCTAATCTGCCCATCACGAATCTGCAGATGAGTGAATCTTCCAATCTTGCTGGCGGGAAAGTGACCTATATCGACGGGCATATTGCAAATCATGGCCAGAAGACTATCTCGGGGATTACGGTTCAGATTGCCTTCCGGAGCTTTACGGGCGAGTTTGCGCAAAGAGAAATCCTGCCGTTGCAACTGATCCGCACCCGCGAACCGTATATCGATACACAGCCGGTCGGTGCCCAGCCTTTGAATCCGGGGGACGAGCGTGATTTTCGATTGATTCTCGACAACGTAGCGCCGGACTGGAATCAAAATTACCCGGAGATCCGCGTGACTCAGGTCACCTCCAAGTAGTTTTTGCGCACCGGAAATCATTTTCTACTACGAAAAAAATTCCTACCTTCGGAAAAAAGAACCTACTTACCTTCTTCTTTTCCGCCCTACGCAGTGACCCGCAAAGAACGGTCTTTTTCGCGTAAATAGCTGAATAAATAAACGTTTTAGGAGCATCGGAGGGATGGCCGGAAGTTTGGCCATCCACTTGCTATTTGTCTAGGCGTACAGGGAAATGCCTCTTCGCCTTTCGCCAGATAGTTTCGGCGCGGAAGGAGTTCAAGGGGAGGAAGAAAGTAGGGAACGGAAATGATGGTTAAAAGAATGAGCGTCACTCCGACACTTTCTGCGTTAATGCTTGCAGCGGCACTAGGTATGCCTGCAGTAGCTCAGCAGACCCCGGATCAGGTAAACACTGGAGCCAGCTCCGCGTCCGCCCCGGCAACGAATTCCACGCAGAATGGTATGAACCCTGCGGACAACAGTACGTATGCAACGGGACAGCCGCTGCCTACCAAGTCCAATGAAGGCTTTTGGGGCCACATGAACCCATTTGCTCGCAAGAAGTGGGTAAATCGCCAGCTTGAACCTGTCAAAGGACGCCTTAATGAGCTCGATCAACTAACCGCAAAGAATGCACGTGACATTCGCGATGTTGATGGCCGCGCTCAGGCGGGGATTCGTAATGCACAATCAACTGCTGATCAGGCGAACCAGCTAGCTACCGATGCCGGAAATCGTGCATCACAAGCACAGACGCTTGCTCAACAGGCTTCAACGCGGACGGACAAGCTGAATACGACGGTTTCAACCCTCGATCAGTATCAGCCGGTTACCGACACAGAGATTCGTTTTAGAAATGGCCAGACAATACTGAACGCTAAAGCAAAGGAAGCATTGGATTCTTTGGCGGAACAGCTGAATGGCAAGCAGGGGTACATCGTGGAAGTTCAAGGCTACTCTCGAGCCGCAGGGCAGACTGGGATTCAGTCTTCTCAGCGTATGTCGAACGCCGTAGTCCGGTATCTCGTGACCGAACACCATGTACCGATGTATCGCATTCATCAGCTGGCGTTGGGTAACGCCAAGCAGGAAGGTGAAGAACATTCGCACGGGCCGTCAGTACATGTGACCCTGATGCAAAACAGTTTAGCGGCCTTGAACCAGCCAGTCTCGGAAGCCGGTTCACCCATTGGCGCGACGCAGCAGTATTCCGCGCAGCCCTCCCCTCAGGGCGCTGCGTCGCAGTCCAATGGAACACAAATACAAAAATAAAAGGTCGCTACCAAGCTCTCACACAACGAGAGAACCAAGGCAGATTGGCCCCTCTCCCCGAGGGGCCCTTTTTTTGCGCTGCGAAGCAGCGCAGCCCAGAATCGGTTAGCAAAAGCCAGCTAAGAACCGGATAGCTAAACACCGGGTAGCTGAATCATTGTTTGGAAGTACTTAGCCAATTCCCTCACACTGATTGTCAGTCGATTCTCTCGATTCCTGAGTAACAGGAGATCGGTCCATACCTGTAGGGGACAGGCTATCTTGGCTATCAGGAGCGAAGCGACACTTGGAGGCGTAGCCTCGCCACCCGGTTTTTAGCTGGGTTTCGCTATCTCATGAATCGCCAACAACGTTTCCAGCAGTGGCTTTAGATCCTTTAGATCCAGGGCGTTGGCGCCATCCGATTTAGCGTTTGCCGGATCGTCGTGGACTTCGAGGAAAATTCCATCTATCCCTGCTCCTACGGCTGCTCTGGTGAGTAGCGGGATGAACTCAGGCTGCCCTCCTGAGACTCCATTTGCAGCTGAGGGCTGCTGTACCGAGTGGGTTCCGTCAAAGACTACTGGTGCCATCTTGCGCATGATTCCAAGAGAGCGCATGTCCACGACGAGGGTGTTGTAGCCAAAGCTGGCCCCGCGTTCGGTTAGGAAGACACGCTCATTCCCGGTAGAACGAACCTTCTCCACAGCATGTTGCATATCCCAGGGCGCGACGAATTGGCCCTTCTTAACGTTGATGGCTCGTCCCGTAGTTCCAGCAGCAACCAGGAGGTCGGTTTGCCGGCAGAGAAAGGCTGGGATTTGAAGAACATCGACACCCTCAGCCGCAACTTCACAATGTCCAGGTTCGTGAACATCGGTCAGGACAGGAAGCCCGGTACTCTCAGCCAAGGTCTTTAGAATCCGCACACCTTCCTTGAGCCCCGGACCTCGGAAGCTCTTTACAGAGGTTCGGTTGGCTTTGTCATAGGAGGCTTTGAAGATGTAGGGAACTTTCAGATCGGAGGTGATGCGCTGGATGGCGTCTGCCATCTTGCGCACATGGGCTTCGCTTTCGATGACACAAGGGCCAGCGATCAGAAATAACTCGCCGCCACCGATACGGACATTGCCAACTTCGAAGTCGTGAATCATTGCAATTCGATTGGAACACAAAGTTTAGTTTCTGCGGGTTGGGATCTCTGAGCACTGGAGAGCTGTGAATACGATCTGATGCCTTCCGTTTTGGAAAGAAGATCGTGCTTGAGTGCCCGAAGGAAGAGGAGATGCAGATTCGGAAATTTGGCACAGAATAATTGAATCTTTCCCTGGTCCCGATCTCGTCTTACAGATCGGCAGTGTTGATTGAGCTGCCCCTCTGATATTGTGCAGAGGTGTGGGTTCAAAGGGCTCTGTTTGCTCCTAGCGGACAACCTCCGCATCTAAAAGTAGATTGGAAAAGAAAAAGATCTGAATGGCGATTTCCCCTAATGTTGTACATTCCTGTGCTGCGGTAATGGCCGATAAATCATGGACGGGGCCATTGGTGGATACGCACGGACGAACAATCCGAGATCTTCGAATTTCAGTCACCGACCGATGTAATTACCGCTGTGTGTACTGTCGTACCGGTACGATGGGGGCTCAGTTCGAAGAACTCCCCATAGAGGATTACCTCCGGCTTGCCCAGATCTTTGTCCATCTGGGGATTGAGAAAGTACGACTGACAGGCGGCGAACCGCTTCTTCGTCACGGGCTATTGGATCTGGTCAGAGAATTGGCCAAGCTACGGACTCTCTCCGGGGCACCCCTGGATCTGGCAATCACGACAAACGGACATCTGCTCGAGAGTATGGCTGAGGACCTTGTGCGTGCCGGTCTGCACCGCGCAACCATCAGTATGGACGCGGTAGATCCCGAGCGGTTTGACAGTATTACGCGGATTCCACATAGCTTTGGGAAAGTCTTGGCAGGCATCCGTGCGGCAAAAGCTGTAGGATTGGCGCCGGTTAAGGTAAATTGCGTTCTCGTGCGCGGGATCAACGAGGATCAGGTTGAGAGTTTTGCGCGCTTCTCTCGGGAAGAAGGTGTGATCGTCCGATTTATCGAATTCATGCCTCTCGAAGAAGACCGACTCTGGAGCCCTGACAAGGTTGTACCTCTGAAGGAACTGGTTGAGAGGTTGAATCGCTTTATGCCTCTTGTACCTCTTCCGGCAAATAACGAAAGCGAAACGGCGAGGCGGTATACCTTCGAAGATGGAAAGGGAGAAATAGGCATTATTGCTCCCGTCAGCCAAGCCTTTTGCGGCCAGTGCAGTCGTCTGCGCCTTACCTCGGATGGAAAAATCCGCACCTGCCTCTTTTCACAGTTTGATCATGACCTCTATGGAATCGCTCGTCGTGGAGGTTCGGATATGGAACTGATTGCTTTTATTCGACGTATAGTTTTAAAGAAAGAGGCAAGGCATCACATCGGTGAGCCAGAATTCCTTAAGCCGTCCCGAAGCATGGTGCACATTGGTGGATAAAGAAAAAGATCTGCCGATAAGAGACTTAAATAGCTACAAATTTTCTTTGATGGACTGATTTACTGCTTTGAAATCTTTCAGCCTTGGAGTTGGGAGCGCTATGCCGAGTCCCCAGTCGGCCGAAGGTAAATTGAAGGACCTCATGGTCTTTCACAACGTCGCTCGAGCTCTTACTTCCACACTAGAGCTAGACGAAATTCTGCGTGCCATATTGGAGCAGATGCAGCCTTTCTTTCAGCCTGAGCGCTGGGCTCTGCTGATGCTGGATGAGGCTACGAATGAGCTCCACTACGTGATCGCCGCCGGGCAGGCTACCGATGAGCTAAAGGACCTCAGGATTCCTGTTGGTGTTGGCATGGCCGGATGGGTTGCGGAACGAGGGGAGACCCTGATCGTTCCCAGTGTGGAGGAAGATCCACGCTTTAACCACGATGCGGAAGGTAAATTCCGAATCCATTCCGCTATTTCGCTGCCCCTGCGGTCTCGGCGGCGGACACTCGGCGTCATACAGCTTTTCAATAGCAATCTGGCAAGCCTTACGGATTACACAATCATGTTTTTGCATGTCTTGTGTGACTATGCCGCAATTGCAATCGAGAATGCTCGATCGGTAAAGAGAATTCATGAGCTGACAATTACGGATGATTGCACGGGGCTATTTAATGTCCGGCATCTTCAGAAGGTTCTGGAAACTGAAGTCGAGCGCTCTCGCCGCTTTAACAAGTCCTTCAGTCTCATCTTCATCGATCTGGATCGCTTCAAACTCGTGAATGACAAGCATGGACACTTGGTCGGCAGCAGATTGTTAGGTGCAGTGGGGAACTGGTTCGACTCCATCACCCGCTCCATCGATATCTGTTTCCGGTACGGCGGCGACGAGTTCATCATTCTCATGCCGGAGACGCCTAAACAAGAGGGGCTTATCGCATGCATGGGGTTGCGGGACCGTTTGCGGGAGCATGTCTTTGATATGGGAGACGGGCTACATCTTCGCGTCAGCGCCAGCTTTGGCCTCGCCTCCTATCCGGAAGATGGTATTACCGCACAGCGTGTGATTTCTGCTGCCGACGATGCGATGTACAACGTCAAGGCCGAAGGACGCGACGGAGTAGCCGCTGCCGGGTCGATTGTTCCCATCAATATGCTTCCTGAATAGGAAGCATATTAATGCTCTGGGGTGCCTGCATCATCTCGTTGGAATTGCAGGGGTGCTTGAGCAGAACGGAAAGCTCATCTACCTCCAAGCTAGCGGGATTGCGCCTTTTCCTTCGGAAGCCGTGCATTTGAATTCTCCGGCGCCGTTGGATCAATACTGAAATCCCACACCGACATATTGACTTCCTTCGGAGAAAGAATCTCGATCAAGGCATACTCACCCTTATCGAGAGGCTGTTTGGGCGTGAGCTTCATCCAGTGCTTGCCGGGTAGTATCTCGGAGTTCGTATCGATGACATTTTCCGATTGGGAGACCTTACCCAGCAGGCTGACATTGACCGAACCAATCACTCGGGAGTCCTTGCGCTGTTCCAGTCGGATGATCTCGTAACGGCTATTGGGACTCCCACCGGACTGCCCTTTTACCGATCCTGCACCATGTGTATTTACCGGAAAGGCCGTGGAGTCGGGATCGATTTTCTCATCCTCTTCCAGGCTGACGTAAAGAGTCGGGTCGGGGACGTGCAGGCGAACCTTCGATTTTGCTCCATTGACTCTCAACGTAAGTTTCTGGCCTGCCAACGGATTAATGGTAGAGCGCAGAATATTATGGCCCATGTTGCGGTTTACGTCACCGGTCGATTGGGTGATTTCGATTAACTCGGGTTTGTCCCGATAGGTGTCGAGAGCAAAAACGCCATCCAGATCAGGGAGTTGTAGTCCGGGTGTGACCTCTGGCATGCGGGCCTTTTCTTCTGCCCGAGCCGCCTGCTCTTCTTTGTCAATCTCTGCGGCGGCACTGCTTGCCGCTGGAGATCCACCGGAAGTTCCAGGCACGTGTTCTCGTGCGAAGCGCTCGGTAGCAGGCCAGTCGATCAGATTGGCGGGAAGCTCTTCCCAGCCGTCGCGTTCGGCGCTGAGATAGCGGACAATGTCGCCTTTGACCTCATACTGGCGAACAATCTGGTAAGAGCCATCCTTCAGAATTAGCCGCTTGTTGGGCCCTTGAGCAAGGAGCGGAAGAGCACAAGCCGCCAAAAAGAGAAATAATTTGAGACGTAATCGAATCATAGCCGTCTTAAGCCTTAGACGAAGCTCGTCTGTAATCAGCAGCATAATTCCTTGTCGTGGCAGAGCTTACGTTTTGTATCGTGGCAACGCATCTCAGGTTCTGACCCTTGCTGATGTATCCTCAACGTATAACTGGAGATTGACCTAACAGGTTGTTGCGCATTGATTCCATCACGAGCACAAAAGGGAATGGCGGAGTTCTCCGCTGGAGCCTTGTCGTACTCTGCATCGTGGTGCTGTTTGCAGCGTCTACTGTGCAACTTGCGCATAGCCATCCGCCAATTAAGGCTTCCGAGCATTGTCGGATATGTCTGGCCCTGCATTCTACGGCAGTAACTCCTTCCGTTGGAGCGCAGGTAGTTCCATTAACCGTTACAGAACCGATCTGCCTTGTATTGAAGATTTCAGCTCTTCAGCATTGGCACTTCTTCCTTTCTAACAGGCCTCCACCTTCTTCCATTGTTTGAGTTCTTTCAGCGTTGTACCCCTCGGTAGCGGGGGGAGTGTGTATTGCTCAGAGATCAAGATTTGGAGGAATTTATTCTGATGCCGTTTTGGCGTGGCATTTTTTCTACTGTTCTTTCGGTGGTGTTTGTCTCCCTGATCGTAAGTTCGGGTGTGGCCCAGTCTGCTCATTCCGGCACAATCACGGGTACCGTTGCGGATATGAGCGGGGCTATCATTCCCGGAGCTACCGTGACCATCGAAAATCCGATTTCGGGTTATACGAAGAGCATACAAACCGATGCCAACGGCCAGTTTGATTTCAGCAATATCCCTTATGCCTCTTACCACGTGACGGCAAAGGCTACCGGATTCGCGCCAGGTGCGCAGGATGCTTCTATCCGTAGCGCTGTGCCTTTAACGCTGAATTGGAAGCTGGCGGTAGCCACTTCTGCAACTACTGTGACGGTGGAAGCCGATCAGCAGGACATCATTCAGAAGACCTCTCTTGCGGCTACGGACATCGATAGCACCAGCATTGAAAAGATTCCTTCTGAAAGCACAAACTCCGGATTGAGCTCCCTGATTACTCTGGCTACTCCAGGTGTAGCCCAGGATTCCAATGGAATGTTCCATCCTCAGGGCGAGCACGCCGATACCAGTTTTGCCGTTGATGGACAGCCGGTAACCGACCAGCAAAGCCGGCTCTTTTCCAACCAGCTGTCCTTGGGAGCAATCCAGTCAATGCACATCATTTCCGGCGTGGCTCCCGCCGAGTACGGAGATAAAGCAAGTCTCGTGGTGGAAACGACCACCAAGTCCGGTTTGGGGCAGGGAAGACCGCATGGTGCGATCAGCTACGGGTACGGATCGTTCGGAACTTCGGCTCTGGATTCGAATATCGGATTTGGCAATCCGAAATGGGGCTCCTTTACTTCGTTCGACGGAACCGTAAGCGGGAGATTTTTGGATACTCCGGAGTTCCGCCCACTTCACGATCACGGCAATGTGGGGAGTTTCTTTCAACGTTTCGATTGGCAGGCTTCTCAAAAGGACAGTTTGCATTTAAATCTGGGAGCTTCCCGTTCATGGGCTCAGATTCCAAACCAGTATGACCAGCAGGGAAAAGGGCAGGATCAGCGTCAGGAGATCAAAAGCTACAACATTGCTCCTACGTACACTCACCTCTTCAGCCAGTATTCCTTGCTGAATGCAAATGCCTGGTTCCGTCAGGATCAGGTTCATTACTATCCCAGCAGCAATGTCTTCAATGACACTCCTGTCACCCTAAGGTCGTCCCGGCGTCTGACAAATTTCGGACTCAAGTTGGACGTGACCCATGATCGCGGGATCAATAACTTCAAAGCCGGAGCCTCGTTGGTCCATACCCCTCTGGACGAGTCATTTTCTTTTGGGATTACCGATCCGAATTTCAATATTCCTGGAAGTTCGAACTATCAGCCCGGAGAAGCTCAGTACGACCTGACGCGCGGAGGTCATCTGGGACAGTTCGGCGGACACTCCGATATCAAGCAGGAAGCACTCTATATTCAAGACGAGATTCAGTGGAAGAACTGGACTGCTTCCCTTGGTGTAAGAGCCGACAATTACAACGGTATTGTGAGCCGGTCGATGGTTCAGCCCCGTGCCGGAATTTCCTACAACATTCCTGCGACCGGTACACTCCTGCGTGGCAGCTATGGGAAGTTCTTCCTGACCCCATATAACGAAAATTTGGTGGTCTCCAGCCAGACCGGGAGCGGAGGACTGGCCAACAATCTCGGTGCCTTCGGTCAATCGCCTCTGCGTCCAGCCAGCCGGAACATGTTCAGTAGCGGCTTTGAGCAGGCCGTGGGGCGCTATGTGGTCGTTACCGCAGACTACTTTTGGAAGTTCACGGATCGCGATTACGATTTCGACGTCATCCTGAACACGCCTCTGGCCTTTCCGATTGAATGGCGCAAGTCGAAAATCGACGGCTATGCAATTCGGGTCAATATGGCTCCTTACCATGGCCTGACTGCATACTCTGTTCTCGGTCACACGCGTTCCCGCTTCTTTGGTCCCGAGGTTGGAGGCATCATCTTCAACAATCCGTCACAGGGGAAAGCTACCGCTCCCTTCCGGATCGATCATGATCAGAACTTCCAACAGACCACGCACCTTCAGTGGCAGCCCAAGAAGGATGGTCCCTGGTATGGCTTTAATTGGACCTACGAGAGTGGAATGGTAGCCGGAAATGCTCCCTTTGCTCGCGATACGGCCTCTCCCGTGGATCTGACCTACCTGACTCCCGATCAGCAGGCACAGATTCAGCTGACCTGCGGGGGAGTGCGGGCCACTATGGCTTCTCCTCTCCAGACTTGCAGCCCTTCTCAGCTTTCGTCGCCCTTGCTTCAGATTCCCAGGCCTGGCACACAAAACAGCGACCGGAATCCCCCGAGAATTGCTCCCCGGCATGTATTCGACATGTCGGCGGGATACGACAATCTCTTCCATAAGGACAAATTCAAGACAGATTTGAGCATTACGGCCGTAAACCTGACGAATCAGTATTCGCTTTACAACTTCCTGTCCACTTTCAGCGGGACGCATTTCGTCGCGCCGAGGACCTACACGGTACAGCTCACTTTCAATTTCTGAGAGGTGGGAGAAGCGGGGGAGAGAAAAATTTTTCGGAATTTTTCCCTCTCCCGGGACCCAGATTTTTGCGGGGATACGGTACCACAGTGCCATATTCCGGCATCCTCGTTACCTTTTCCACTCTTCCATTAGCCCCCGCTTCCTGCGATACTTGATCGTGCCCACCAGGTACGCCAATCCATACAAGTTAAAGAAGGTGACGCAGGAATGTCTGCAAAGTACATCTTTGTGACGGGCGGTGTTGTATCCAGTTTAGGAAAAGGTCTAGCGGCGGCCTCGATCGGTTGTCTGCTGGAAGCCCGGGGTTTCCGAGTCAACCTGATGAAGTTCGACCCGTATCTGAACGTCGATCCGGGAACAATGTCTCCTTTCCAACACGGAGAAGTTTTTGTCACCGATGATGGCGCAGAAACTGACCTGGATTTGGGTCACTATGAGCGTTTTACTCACGCGCGTTTGACGAGAGACAACAATCTCACCACCGGCCGAATATACGAGCAGATCATCACGAAAGAGCGTCGCGGAGATTACCTGGGCAAGACCGTTCAGGTTATTCCTCACGTGACCAATGAGATCAAAAACGCCATGCGCAAAGTCGGAACCGACTGCGATGTGGCCTTGGTTGAAATCGGTGGAACCGTTGGCGATATCGAATCGCTACCCTTCCTTGAAGCCATCCGGCAGATGCGTCAGGAGCTAGGCCGGGAGAATACCGTTTTTGTCCACGTCACTCTTGTGCCGTGGATTGCTGCAGCGCAGGAGCTCAAGACGAAGCCAACGCAGCACTCCGTAAAGGAGATGCTTTCGATTGGAATCCAGCCTGACATTCTGCTTTGCCGTACAGATCGTGCTCTTGCTCCGGAGATGAAGAGCAAGATTGCCCTCTTCTGCAATCTGGAAGAGAAGGCCGTCATTACGGCTCTCGATGTGCCCTCGATTTATGAGGTGCCGGTCGCCTTCTATCACGAAGGCGTGGATTCCCTTGCAATCAAGTATTTGCGCCTGGATGCGAAGGAGCCCGATCTTACGCGGTGGAAAGCGCTACTAGACCGCTGCTACCACCCCAAGGACGAGGTTTCGATTGCCATTGTTGGTAAATACGTTGAGTACGAGGACAGCTACAAATCGTTGAAAGAAGCTCTGGTGCATGGCGCTCTGGAGCACAACTTGAAGTTGCGGGTCCATTGGATCGAAGCCGAAGGCCTTGAGTCAAAGCAACCCGACGATCGGCGCTATGAAGCGCAATTGGCTGGCTTTGACGGAATCCTCGTTCCCGGGGGCTTCGGGAAGCGCGGAATCGAAGGCATGCTGAATGCTATTCGCTATGCCCGCGAGAAGAAGGTCCCCTATTTCGGTATCTGCCTGGGAATGCAGACGGCCTGCATCGAGTTTGCCCGGAATGTTTGTGGCTTGGCAGGAGCAAACTCCAGTGAGTTCGATCCTTCGACTCCACACCGCATCATCTACAAACTGCGTGAATTGATCGGTGTTGAGGAGATGGGCGGCACGATGCGGTTGGGTGCGTGGACTTGTGTCCTGCAGCCAGGATCGCTGGCCTCGAAGGCCTACGGTGCGACCGAGATCAGCGAGCGCCACCGTCATCGCTACGAATTCAATCGCGAGTACGAAGCTGCTTTGACCGGGGCGGGATTGCGTATTACAGGTACTACTCCAGATGCGACCTATGTGGAGATTGTGGAACTGCCCGATCATCCCTTCTTCCTCGGATGCCAGTTCCATCCGGAGTTTAAGTCCAAGCCACTCGAACCACATCCCCTCTTCCGTGACTTTATTGCGGCGAGCTACAAAAATCGCAAGCTGGCAGCAACCTCGCAACCTGCGATGTCCGAGGTCCCTGCCGGACGGTAAAGCATTGCGAAAATAGAAAAGCCGCTTATTCCTGACGAGTAAGCGGCTTTTTCTGTTTTGCTTGGAGGCGGAGCCTCGCTGTTATCTCTTGGCGGACTGCGCGGTTTCTACGGCTGTATGCTTGGGCCGCCGCGACGGAGCCAGATGCCCGTTCCTCCGCAGACAAATGCAATACCGAGCGCAACAGTGAAGTAGTACGCCATCGGATGCATCCAGGAGGGGGCGTAGGTAAGGTCCTGTCCGATCCACAGGGTGAGCACGGTCGCGATTACCGTGAATTGACCGGCAATAATCTGGAGAGTGAATCCCCATTCACGACGTTTATCCAGAGCAGAAACCTCAGCCGGGGTCAGATTGCGTTCCTCGGGGGGAAGTAGAGTGTTCGCCATGCCTGAATCTCCTTGCAAGGATCTTGTTCGGGCCAAGAGAGGCTCAGAGAGCGGAGAACGCCCAAACAGGATCTTCCTCGATTAAAACATGTAATTGTGATCCTAGTCACATGTTTAATCACCGAAAATTCCTCTTCTGCAACCGAATAGGGGGAGTGGCATCTCTCTAAAGAAATGCCACTGATTGCAGTGCTGTAATCTCGAAGCGTTTACGGCAACGAACGTTCTGACAGCCGACAACATCGTCACGACGCACCATATAGGGCTGCGCCTTGGCGAAACGAGCTCTGTCCCGTTCGTCTGCGTTGCGAGGCAGCGCGGCTTTCTTGCGACGCACAATCCATGTCACCTTGTATTCTGCCGATTGTCCGCAATGCGGGCAGGCGAGGGTGTGCGTGCGTTGTTCTGTAGTCTCATTAAAGAAATCGCGCTCTTCCATTGAGGGGTCTCTTTCGAGCGCTAGTTGCGCTTAGATCCGAAAAAAGTATTCCATATTTGATAAAGAGGAGTAAAAGGCCGACATGGCAAAGAAGAAATTAGCCGTATTCGATGTAGCAAAAGCAGTGAAGGCAAATGCGCGTGAGCGTGTTGGACAGCCTAAACCCGAGAAGGTAATTGAGTCCTCTACGCGAGAAGAGAGAAAGGTGAGAAAACACAAGCTGACACTCGAAAAACTACTGAAGGAGGAGGAACCGTGACCATCTCAGCTAAATGTCTTTCGTGACCTATGTCTTACACGTTTCTCTCCTCCTCTCGATCCTTTCCCTGCATACTTTCCTCCCTGTGACGACAGTCACGCCTGTTGCTCGTTATAACGCTTTTCCGTTGACTCCCAATTTCGACAGGACTAGGTTCGGCCTGTATTTCAATTTCCAGAAGAACATCGTTCACCGGAGTTCTAGGGTGAGACGAGTTCAATTTAGAGAGGGGCCATGAGGCAGGCGAAATTTGCAGCTGTGCTAATTCCGATCCTTCTGCTTGCCGTGATATTTCCGGGAGTGGCGCGTACACAAGCCACCAAGCAGGGGCCAATGTTTGGGAAGTGGAAGTTAAATTTGGCAAAGAGCGATTTTGGCGAGAATCCCAAGCCGCAATCGATGATAGTAACGGTTGAGAGCGATACTCCGGAGCTGATCAAGTTTTCCGTACAAATGACAGCACCAACCGGTATGGCGTTCAGCTACAGCTATCAAGGTGCTGCTGACGGGAAGGACTATCCTGCCACCGGTACATCTTCCACCTATGCCTATACCGAACAAGATGGCGTTGTGACCGAAACCGAAAAGGATTCGGATGGAACCGTGATCAAAGGGACATTCGCCCTATCTCCGAATGGAAAAGTTGGCACCTGGACATACACCGTGACTGACCCGCAAGGAAATGTCACACACGAGAAGTTGGTGTATGACAAGCAGGCCGCCTAAGAAAAACCAGTGATTCCATAGCTCCTGGCCTTTACGAAAGGCTGGGAGCTTACAGCTTCCTTCCTTACAGAGATTCCAGATAATCCGCCAGTTCGTTATGTCCGCGCTCGCGAGCATAGTTAGCGGGAGTCTTGCCCCAGTCGCAAGTAGTCTTGACCGTTGCTCCATAAGAGAGAAGTAGATCGACAAGATCGCGCCGGTCGGCCACCGCTGCCTGAATCAGCGGAGTAAATCCGCCGCTCTGCCTGGCCTCAGGATCTGCGCCCTTCGATAGAAGCAATTCTGCAATCGTAGCGTTTTTGCTCAATGCCAAACAGGCATGCAGGGGGGTATTTCTCTGGGGATTCTTTGAGAGTTGATTTACATCGGAGCCATGCTCAACCAGAGTTCGAACAGCCTCTGCGGAGGCGAACGCTGCTGCCAGATGGAGCGGAGACCAGCCATCGGCAGAGTACGAGCTCACCGCTGCCGGGGCCAGCATGAGGTGGCCCTTCAAGCGCGCAATGTCACCGACAGCCGCAGCCTCAAAGACATCGATGTCAGGGACCTGCGAAAGCAGGAAGTCACGAATGAGGGTCTGGTTAAGATAAATCGACCACAGTAGCGCAGATACGCCTTGGGCATCTCGCCATTCAGCCAGTGCCGGATCAGCTTCCAGGGTTGAAGCAATTTCAGCAGTAGCACCCTGTTGAATCAGCTTAAGCAGATGTTGGCTCACGGAAGCCCCAAATTTTCCTGTTATTCGGCATGGCGACCGGGCAAGACTCCCAATCTCCGAAACATCCTACGTGTTTGTCTAACGGCCCTCATCTCAGCTGCAAAACGAGGCGAGTTCTAGAAACCTGAGTCGCTTCTCTCGCAATCGGCAGACGTACAAAAAGTATCAAATTGTACCGGTATGGGTCACTAAGTCTTTTCTTTCGTGATGAGAATCAATGGGATGTCCACATGTTGGGACAGGATGTTAGCTCTGAGGCTCCAGACCCGGAGCCCGGACGAAAGAAGCTGACGCCAATCCTCTGCTTGAGGTGGTGGATGGTCCACACGGTTGTGGATTGGAATTCCTTCGAGAGTCTGCGAAAACCAGATGGCACGGAGCGGAAGGCTTTGATAACATCATGAGAGCAGTAAAGTCTTCGGCGTTGACTCCTTTGTCAAGGTTCGTTATTCTTAAGACCTTGTGCAGTTCCACGTCTGCCCGCCTGCGTGCATCATCCGCAGCCCGTGTTGGCAAGCGAACCTGGAAAAGCTGAATTGCTTTAAAACTGCGCTTTTCACGCGAACAGAAGAGACTGGCCGCGGGTTTTTAACCGCGACGGTATTGCGTGGATTGAAAGAACGCGAAATCGCGAAAGATTTGCTGGGAGAACAGGAAGAGATGTCAACGTATATTCCGAGCGCGCACGAGATTGCCCGCAACTGGTACGTGGTGGATGCCGCAGGCAAGACACTAGGCCGTTTGGCTACGGAAGCTGCCAGCGTATTGAGTGGCAAGAGAAACCCCAAGTATGTGCCTTTCATGGATATGGGCGATCATGTCATCGTCATTAATGCCGAAAAGGTGCGCTTGACGGGGCTGAAGAGCCAACAGAAAGTCTATCGCCGCTATACCGGCTTCCTTGGCGGATTGCGGGAAGAATCCTTTACCCGCCTGCTTGCACGCAAGCCGGAAAAGATTGTCGAAGAAGCGATCAAGGGCATGTTGCCCAAGAGCAAATTGGGCCGTCAGATGGCGACCAAGTTGAAGGTCTATCGTGGGGAGCAGCATCCTCACGCTGCCCAACAGCCCAAGACACTTGAGATTGCATAACGCATAAGATTCGGGCGTCCGTATGAGAACGGATGCCCTGGAGAGATCAGGACAGAATGGCAGATTTGGTTCAGTACTACGGAACGGGAAGGCGTAAATCGAGCATCGCTCGCGTATTTCTGCGCCCCGGCAGCGGCAACTTTACGGTGAACAACAAGCCTTTCGAGGTTTACTTCGTCACCGAACAGCAGCGTGTTTCGGCAAAGCGGCCTCTGGTTTTAACTGAGCTCGCGTCGAATTTCGATGTCGTCGCAACCACCAGTGGTGGTGGCGTTTCCGCTCAGGCCGATGCTGTCAAGATGGGCGCTGCCCGTGCATTGCTTGAGTTCAATGCCGAGTTGCGTAAGACATTGAAGGCTGAAGGTCTGCTCTCCCGTGACGCCCGCATCAAGGAGCGCAAGAAGTACGGCCAGAAGGGTGCCCGCAAGCGGTTCCAGTTCTCCAAGCGCTAGTTTGCTCGGAAGGGAATTGCGAGGTGCGGTTCTTCCTGGAAGAGCCGCTTCAACTCCGGCTTGCTGGATAGCGTTGAGAGAATGCGCATAGTCGCTGGCTGGATTTGTGGCATCTGAGTCATAGGAAGATTGGCGAGGCCTGCAATAGATTTGCGGGCCTCGTAAATGAGTTTGAAAGAAAATTCCCCGCAAGATGCGGGATAAATTCTGGCAAGATCCACTGATCCATGCCAGGATGCAATCCAAGAAGGAGGCTGTTTGGCCACTATCACCATGAAGGAGTTGCTCGAAGCGGGTGTTCACTTCGGGCATCAGACGAAGCGCTGGAATCCGAGGATGAAAGAGTATATCTTCGGTGAGCGCAATGGCATTTACATCATCGACTTACAGAAAACCTTGAAGATGTTCAAGGAAGCGTCCAAGTTCATTACCGATCTGACGGCGCAGGGTAAGGTTGTTCTGTTTGTCGGCACCAAGCGTCAGGCTCAGGATGCTGTCGCAGAAGAAGCGAACCGCTGCGGAATGTTCTACATCAACCAGCGTTGGCTTGGTGGTCTTCTGACCAACTGGGTTACGGTGCAGAAGTCTGTAAAGCGCCTCCAAGAATTGGATGAGATGGCGGTCGACGGTCGTTACGAGCTGCTTACCAAAAAAGAGGTTATCCACCTCGAGCGTGAGCGCAAGCACCTGCAGGCTAACCTTGCCGGTATCAAGAACATGAAGCGCCTGCCTGATGCGATCTTCGTTGTCGACTCCAACAATGAAGCGATTGCTGTGAAGGAAGCCCGCAAGCTGGGAATTCCGGTTGTCGCTGTCGTCGATACGAATTGCGACCCCACCGTGGTGGACTACGTAATTCCGGGCAATGATGACGCGTTGCGCGCCATCCGCTTGTTCACTTCCAAGATTTCCGATTCGGTTATCGAAGGCGTGCAGATGGTAAACGACAAGCAGTTTATCGATGCTGCAGCCGGTGAAGCAGTTGAGGGTGTAGTTGCTGCTGCCTCTACCGAGACTGAAGCTGGCACCGATGCAGAAGCCGAAGAGGTCGATCTGGAAGCAGCCCTGGGTGGTGGCATCCGCAAGGCTCCGGCAGTGAGCACGGCTCTCGACGAGCTGGAGGCGGCTGAAAGCGGTTCCTAGAATTGTGAGCGGGCGCGAGCGGGCAATCCACGCCGGCGACCGCGACTAGGTAATGGAAGCGTGGCTGCCGGTAATCCGGGCCACGCTTTCTTTGTGTCTGGGGTTATAAGGTCCATACCCGTAAACTGGATGTGGGCATTGTCTGTTTGAGTTGAAAAAGAAATTAAACATTTTTCGTGAGGGTGTAGACCGGGTAGGGATGACTGTGTGGTTTTCTCGATAGTTAGAAAAGCTACTCCTTGCAATCTCTGGTTGGAACACAGCATTACGAAGAATGCATTAGAAAAGGAATGTCGACGGTGAGCGAAAAGATTGAAGCGAAATTGGTAAAAGAGTTGCGTGAGAAGTCCGGAGCTCCCATGGGAGACTGCCTGAAGGCGTTGCAGGAGTCCAAGGGAGATATGGAAGAGGCCTTTGTTATCCTCCGCAAGCGGGGAATGGCCTCCGCGCAGAAGAAGGCAGCCCGCTCGACGAATGAAGGAGCGGTGGGCACCTACATTCACGCTGGCGGCAAGATTGGCGTTCTTTTGGAAGTAAATTGTGAGAGCGATTTTGTTGCTCGTACCGAAGACTTCCAGGAGCTTCTGAAGGATGTTGCGATGCATATCGCTGCTACCGATCCCCGTTATATCCGTTCTGAGGATGTAACGCCTGAGGATATGGATCGCGAGAAGGAAATCTATCGCGCCCAGGCAGCTGCAACCGGCAAGCCTGCCCCGGTGATCGAGAAGATCGTCGAAGGCAAGATGGCCAAGTTCTATGAAGAAGTCTGCTTGTTGGAGCAGCCCTTCATTAAGGAACAATCGATCTCTATCAAGGAGTTGATTGCTCAGAAGGTTGGAAAGCTCGGCGAGAACATCACGATTCGCCGCTTTGCCCGCTTCAAGGTTGGCGATCCCAATTGGACCGTCTCCCAGACCAAGCAGGCTGAAGCCGCAGCTGAGTAAGAGCGGTTTTTAGCTTTTAAAGGAAAAGGCTCAGACCGATTCGGTCTGAGCCTTTTCCTTTTGCTTTTCTACAAACTCAAATTGTCCAGGTTGTGCATCACTTTCCGGCAATTGCATAGGGTTTCGGCCCATGGTTCTGAGAGACATGCTGTAACAAAAATTGCTACTTTTCGTAAGGGTGGCCTCCGGGAGATCCATTGTTTGGATATTGCCGCGAAAGCCATAAAGCCGAAGCGCCAAAGCCTGTCAATCCTCCTATAGTTGCGCCTTTTTCAGAATTCAGAAGAGTCCACCCGGCTCCTGTACCCAGTAACGTATAGGTAGTAAGGTATTCCGTTGAGTCGGGAGGATTCTGATAACGCGTATGCAGATACAATGCCGAGGTTACGCCGCTACCGAGGAATGCCCCTTTGCCGATGCTATCGCGGCCTCCGATGAGAGCCCCCGCGGCAACTCCAATCGCTACGCCGCCAGCTAAGGACATCACGTAAGCAAATCGTTTTGGCCTCCGTGGTGGAGTGGGTTGTTGCGCGCAGAGCGGAGATTCAGCGGCAACACCGGTCAATGCGATTGCAGCTACCAGCAGTACCCTGAGCCCGCCAGACAAATAACTTCTTGCACTCCTCATCTTTGATTACTCCAGTGAGTCACGGATACTCAATCATCAGGTCCTTTAGTGGTTGATGTAGAGAGAAAATTAACCTATTCGTGGCCATTCCTCATTCCGTAATCACGTCCTCGTAATCTAAAGACGAGTATTTTGCACAATAGGGGTAGGCAAGTGAGGCTTTTATTTAGCAGGCGTAATTAGAGAAAATAGTATTAGTATCAATTAAAGATACTAATTAGATGAAGAGCAACCTCGGCAACTTTCCCTTAAGGCCGAGAGTTTCTGGTAAAGATGTTTTAGCAATCGAGCCAAGTGAAGAAGTCCCGTGCCAGAGCCCGATATTGAGGGATGAGATCTGCGGGGATATGCTCGTTCAATAACTGTAGCAGCTGTATACGCAGGCTTTGTTCGATCCGTTGTCCCTCAAAAAATAAACGGGACATTTGATCGAGAAGTCCTTCTATCTTTTTTTTGCGGTTCCGGATTGTGTCAAGTGCAACCGCCGAATCTACGATTTCAATCGAACGAAAGGAAATATCTGCGCTCAAGGGAAAAGCCGCACATAAAGCATAACTAATAAGTTTACCGTCTAGGGCTGAGAAGATCCACCAACGGTCAGGCGGGCTCAGCACGAGAGGTTTTTCAGGACTGCGTAGGGCTGGTGAGGCAAATCCCGCATAGCCAGCGAGTCCCACTCTCAAGGTTGGAATCGTAAGAGAAACTGCGTGTGTTACCGGAATCTCGTACTGCCGTAACGGATGAGTCCGCTCGCGTTTGGAAAACGCGGAATACGAGATGTAAGTCTTATTCACAACTCTCCTTTGGTTATTAGCTATGCTCTACATCGGTTACAACAGTGGGCTCACCATTCTCTTTCCAGTTATCGATCACAGGATCATCTGCCGATATGTAGCGCTGGTAATTGCCCGAGCCACTGTCATTGATCCAGATACCAACTGCTTTCCCGGAGTTCTGATCGACCGCAACTCCGGTGAGCGTAACGGCATGATTAACTCCGCCATTATCATAGTACGCGGATCTACCCCATAGCTCACCTGCGTTTACCTCCATGATTACTCCGTGACCCTCTTCCAACTGACGGCCTAAGCCTTCCAGTGAATCTCCCAACTCAACATGCGATGGCATGCCCAAGCCGTCGAGAATCGCGGCCTGTTCTGACATGCTTGTGCCTCCGGATGCGGCAGGATTATCCGATACAACGGTGCAGAGCCCCTTATCGACTGCGTAATGCACCACATCGTTTTCACTGACTTGCTCTCCGAATTGATTGGCGATGTCTCCACAGGAGACTAGACCGCAGGTGCCAAGGAATCCTAAATCGTTCTGCCCCTGTTTGTGAAAGTATTCTTCACTGGCGTCGACATCCCCGAGTTGAAGGACCTGGCTGCCGTCTGAGAGCTCAACTGCTTGAGCGAAGTGCGGGGATGCTCCATCTGCAGGCACGATCTTTGCGGGTGAAGACTCCGCTTGCGCCTCCTGTAGCATCTGCTGTGCGGAATCGGAGATCGTTACAGTATCGCTGTCGACTGCTGAAGCCGCACTACTGGCAGTTGTCTCGGAATTCGCGCTCGTTGTGGAGTTCTCAACCTGAGACGATTGTGAAGAGGGCGCCTGAGGCTCTGCATCCTTGCTCTTCGAGCAGAGGCTGGCAAGGTAGGAATCGGAGCTGTATGAAGAACCGCTTATCGAAGAAACCATACTTTGTCGTTAGCGCAGGCTACTAATTAGTCTACTTAGTAGATCGGCAAAGTTATAAGCGATCTTGAGTGCTAAATATAATATTTTTAGTTACATATTATTGGGTTTCCCCGTAATCTTTTTGCCGCAAAGTCCGTCTGTAATCTCATGTCGGACTAGCGACTTTTAGTGGTTAATTGATTCACCTATGCAGGAAATACTCTTGATGTTCTAGAAGTCATGATTATCTTCTGTCCATACATTGATGCCGAGCCTTTTCCCTGTGCCTGATGGCACGGAGGTATCGGCCTCAGTTTGTGCGCGAAGCTTGCTGATCATGGTCCAATTGTCTTTCCGTCGTTCTTTATTGACCCAGGGAGGCAAAGGCATACCGAGATAGTCGCTTAAGGACTCGGCATAGTTCTCATAGAGAGCCCTCATCTGCTGTAATCTTTCCATCGAAGACAGGTCTTTGCATACCGCAAGTTTTGAGGCGCAGAGTTGGTTCTGCATTATGTCGAAATCCTGCGGAGGTAAACGATCTGGCTTATTGGTAGCCTGTTCAAGGTTAAAGACGTGAGCCAGATCGATAAGCGCGTGACGAGCCATAACGAAGGTGAGCTGTGCTTGTCTTGGCGGCTCTCCTTTTACACTCGCGATTAAAAGAGAGCAGGTATCCAGAACAGCGGTGAGGGCACTAAGCCAGCTTTGGTTCGTGTGTTGCGATCGGAAATAACAGAGCAACGGATAAGATATATGGCTCTCCAGTAGCTCTGCGGACCAGCGTTCCCACTCTTCCAGGAGGGTTATCAAAGCAGTGCCACCACCCTCGTAACTGTGGCGTATTAGCAGTTCTGTCGCGCAGGGTGGAGATCCGGCTCTTGCATCCAGAAGAGCTATGGTGACTTCACGGCGGGAGAAGGCAGCGTACAGAACCGGGAAGTATCCCATGACAACAGCAAGAAAGCCGAGTCCTAGACCCGCTTCCAGTACCAGCATCTCGCGTGTTGTTGCACTGCGTGGCACAACGTCCCCAAGACCCAGGGTAAAGAGAGTAGTGCCGCTTACGTAGAGATCGCTGCGAAAGCTTGCATTGCCCAATCCGTCATGCATTGGCGAACCAAGCGAGAAAAAGATCAGTGCAAAACCGAAGAGCATTCCCATGGCCCAGACAATCAGAAGCAGGATCAGTGACAGCGGGCCGTAGAAGCTAAAAGCAGTCTCCCGGCGTCGGGAGTTGCACAGAAGCTCCGTAAGGGCTCTCCACGGGCCCCAGGTGACCTTGTAGAAGATGCGGGTTAAACGGAAACGCCCGGTGGCACGGCGTGGCAGGATGATGGTTTCAAAGGCGTCCAGTAGTACGACGAGGACACAAAGGATTCCTGCTATTAAACATGCCGTACGCATCTAGCTTGTCTCCTGGTTGCAAGTTCCGTCCCGGGGGAGCGCAAGACCGGGGCCTCCGCCGGACAAACCCTGTCTCTCACGATCACTAACAGAAACGGTAGAGATGGTCCAGATGTGGAGATGCTTCTGGCGTAATTTCGCCGATGCTGGAATCTTTCGCAGATCCGTCCGGCTTTCGTAGACTATAGGCATGTCGGAGCTTGGCCGCATTTTGATAGGGCTGGGAGTTCTTCTGGTTCTGGTCGGAGGAGCAATTCTGCTTTTCGGACGTGTAGGCCTTCCTCTGGGACGCCTTCCAGGGGATATTGCCTATAAGGGAAAGAACTTTTCCTTCTACTTTCCTCTGGCCAGCTCAATAGTAATCAGCCTGCTTCTTACGCTGGTTTTCGCGATTTTGGGTAGATTTCGGCGTTAACGCCTTCTGTCACTCCGTGTAGACTCAACGATTGTGGGTGCTTCTCAGTTCCAGGACGGCCAGCTAGGATTCCTCTTTGAGGAGCCAAAGGAGCCTTCTCGTCGCATATGGAAGGTACGGGATCTAGTCGGCGACGTCCGTGCCCGTGTCGAAAAGGAATATGCCGATCTCTGGGTAGAAGGGGAGATCTCGAACTTCCGCCCGGCTCCCTCCGGGCATCTCTATTTCACCCTGAAAGATGGCGAGTCGCAGCTTCCGGTGGTCCTCTTTCGGAAGCAGGCACTCTTGCTCCGTTTTAGGCCTGCCGACGGACTGCAAGTCCTTGTACGTGGGAAGGTTTCGGTCTACGAGCAACGTGGGCAGATGCAGCTGGTGGCCGAATTTATGGAACCCGTCGGGGCGGGCTCCCTCCAGATAGCTTTCGAGCAGCTTAAGAACAAGCTTCGGGCCGAAGGCCTTTTTGCCTCCGAGAGAAAGCGTCCGCTACCTGGCTATCCCCATTGCGTGGGGATAGTGACTTCTCCGACCGGTGCCGTGATCCGGGACTTTTTGAATATCGTAGGACGCCGTCATGATGCTCTCGATGTGCTGCTTTATCCCGCTATGGTGCAGGGCGATGCGGCAGCGGCTGAAATCTCAGCTGGAATTCGATATTTCAATCAGGCAAGAAATGTCGATGTAATCGTTATTGCTCGCGGCGGTGGATCGCTGGAGGATTTAGCGCCTTTTAATTCTGAGGAGCTAGCCAGGGTGATTGCGGCTTCGGAGCTTCCCGTCGTTTCTGCCGTCGGACACGAGACCGATTTTACGATTGCCGATTTTGTAGCCGATTTGCGGGCGCCTACGCCCTCGGCGGCAGCAGAGCTCATTACAGCCGCTCTCCACAACGTGGGAGAGCGAGTGCTGCAACTATCCAGTCGTTTGGAGCGTGCTCAGCGTTTTCGTTTGGTTCAGGCACGAAATACGTTATCCCGTTTTTCCATTGATGCTGCTCTGGCGCGAATGCATGGCTCCCTTGGCCGTCGCCAACAGCGGATTGATGAGCTGGGGTATCGGCTGGAGACTTGTTGGCGTAAGGCGCACCGCCATGCCAGCGATCATCTGCAGGAGCTTACGGCACGATTACATCGTCAGGATGTCTCTCAGCGTTTGGAATTGGCGAGAGTACAGCTCTCTGCTCTTACTGCCCGGCTAGACCGCTCGGTTGACGGCTGCCTTTCTGCGCAGAGTCTTCGTAATACGCAGCTATATGAAAAGCTGATTCGCGTACAACAGTCTTGTCTAGCCACAAAACAGGCCTCGCAGAAAGCAGCTGAGGATCGCTTACATTTGCTCTCGCCTTTAGCGGTATTGAATCGTGGTTATGCGCTGGTTTTTGCTCCGGATGGACGTTTATTGAAACATGCTCATGATGTTAGCGAGGGTGATAGCCTTACGACCCGGCTTGCAGATGGAACGGTCACCAGCCGAGTGACCGGAAGAATTCAGAAGGAAGATATTCGATAATGAGAAAACTATTTGGAACCGATGGTATTCGTGCAGTTGCGGGCGAACCCCCTCTCGATCCCTCTACGATCTATGCTGTAGGTCTTGCTTTAGCCCACACACTCTCTCGCGAGTTCCCGAATCCACGCGTCCTCATGGGGATGGATACGAGGGAATCGGGGAATTGGATCGCAGCAGTAATCACTGCGGGGCTAAAGGCAGGCGGTGCTTCCGTTGTGAGTGCGGGTGTTATTCCTACGCCTGGTGTGGCCTTCCTGACGCGTTCTAAAGGATTTGCTGCAGGAATTGTTATCTCAGCCTCTCATAATCCCTGGCAGGATAATGGCATCAAAATTTTTGCCAGCGACGGTTACAAATTGCCCGACGCTGCCGAATTGGGAATTGAAGAAGAGATCTTTCGCCAACTAGATACGGCTGTTGCTCCCGATCCTGCAAAGCTGTCACCTCCGGAAGGCGATCCTTCTCTGATCCTTGCCTATCGCGATTTCCTGCTGGCTGCAGTACCAGGACTCAAGCTTGATGGGCGGAAAATCGTGGCCGATTGTGCCAACGGTGCCGCTTCCGTTATTGCTTCAAAGGTTTTTGCTTCGCTCGGTGGCGACGTACAGTTTCGTAATATTTCTCCCGATGGCAAGAACATCAACAAGGACTGCGGTGCTCTGCATCCGAAGATCGTAGCTGCAGAGACGGCAGCAGTCGGTGCGGATATGGGAGTCACTTTCGATGGCGATGCCGATCGTGCCCTCTTTGCCGACAAGAACGGCAAGGTCGTAAACGGCGATGCTGTTCTGTTGATGGCTGGAAGAGATCTCAAAGCCAGGAACATGCTGAACGGAGACATTGTTGTAGCCACAACGATGTCGAACATGGGGCTTGAGGCAGCCTTGAAGCGTAGCGGCATCAAGATGTTGCGTGCTCCCGTAGGAGATAAGTATGTTCTGGAACAGATGCAGGAGCACAAGGCTTCTCTAGGAGGAGAACAATCCGGACATATTCTTTTCCCCCATCTGGCGACTACCGGGGATGGTCTGTTAACCGCGTTGGTGATTCTGGACCTGGTACATCGCTCCGGAAAATCAATCGATGAGTTGTGTGCCGATCTGAAGGTATTTCCTCAAGTCATCGTGAATGTGCGTGTCCGCGAGAAGAAGCCCCTGGACCAAATTCCTTCGGTAGTAGAGAAGATCACTACGGCAGAAAATGAGCTCAAAGAAAATGGCCGCGTCGTGATCCGCTATTCCGGAACCGAAGCCTTGGCTCGCGTGATGATTGAAGCGGAGTCGGAAGAAGCGATGCGGAAACACGCCGATGCAATTGCCGAGGCGATTCGTGTCGAGCTGGGCGCATAAAAATAGGCAAGGGCGGCGTAAGGAAGTTGCTGGCGAACAGTGAATGCCAGAATATCTGCAGCCGAAAGAAGTGTCCCATCTTTGCAAGCGATACAAGCTTAAGATGGGATGCTCAGAGGCTTCGATATCGATTCCTGCCTGAGCTTCGTTTGAGCGATACCTTGCTACCGGCAGTTGTTACACGTTTCTTCAATCGACATTGTGCTGAAAAGGATTGCTGCACTTTCAGTATCTTTGGCTGACCTTCGTTTGAAATACAGAGAATGATGAAAGAGCAGAACAAACTTTCTCGGGATATAGCACACTATCGTGAAGCCATTCGGAAGAATCCCGAGCATGCCGATCTGTATGTGAATCTAGGGGCTTGTCTTCAGGAATCTGGGGAATTGGAAGAAGCCGCTAAGACTTATCAGCATGCCTTAGCTCTAGATCCCCAGTCATACAGCGCATATAACAATTTAGGCAATCTGTTTGCCTCTCTTCGGGATTGGAAGACCGCCCTTACTTTTCTTCTGGCAGCCGCTCAACTTAACCCAAAGAATGCGGATATTCATAACAACATTGCCAATCTTTATGTGGAGCAGGGGGATATTCCGGCGGCGATTCAGAGCTATCTCAAGGCAATAGCCTTGAGTCCCGAGAATCCTTTTTTCTATAACCACCTTGGAAACGCTCTTCGTATGGACGGCAAATATCCGGAAGCAAAAGAGTGTTTCCAGCAATCGCTTGCCCTGCGTCCGGATTATCCAGAGGCACATGCGAATTTCGGTTTTCTCTTGTTTGAACAAGGCCAGATCGATCAGGCAGAAGAGTATTATCGTCGGGCCATAGAGCTGAGGCCCGATTTTGCCATGGCTCACAATTGTGTCGCACAGTTGCTCTTGAGAAAGGGACGATTCGCCGAAGGATGGGCGGAGATGGAGTGGCGTTGGAGATGGAAGGACTTTCCCTCTCCGAAGCGTAATTTTGCGCAGCACCAATGGCGAGGAGAAGATATCTCCGGAGCACGTATTTTCCTGCATGCGGAGCAGGGCTTCGGGGATACCATCCAATTTCTCCGGTATGTTCCGATGGTGATTGAGCGTGGTGCGGAAATCATCTTGGAGGTTCATCCCGAGTTGCGACGGCTGGTCGAGGGGATGGAAGGGATAACCCAACTAATCTCCCGTGGAGAGAAACTTCCTGAGTTTGAGTGGCATTGTCCTTTAATGAGCCTGCCCCTGGTATTTGGAACTAATATTGAGACAATTCCCGCTAAGGTTCCATACCTGCGGGCCCAACTCGAAGCACCTGCATGGATAAAGAAAGAGAAATCGCAGGACCTTCATGTCGGTCTGGTGTGGGCTGGAAATCCAAAGAATACTGCTGATCGGAAGCGTTCTTTATCGCTTGCTGCTCTCGCTCCGTGGTTCGCTATCGAAGGCGTCTCCATATACTCCCTGCAACGGGGGCCTGCTGTTCAGGAGCTAGAGAAGGATCCCTTGCCTTTCGCCGGGATGTTGCCTCAGTCCGGTGACTTTGCAGATACAGCGGCGGTTATTGCGAATTTGGACTTGATCTTGTCTGTCGATACAGCGGTTGCTCATCTGGCAGGTGCACTTGGCAAACCGGTATGGATCTTGTTGCCGAAGGTTTCCGAGTGGAGATGGTTGACTGACAGGGATGATAGTCCCTGGTATCCCTCGGCAAAGCTCTTCCGGCAGGAAGTTCAGGGAGAGTGGGATTCGGTTATTCAGCGCATCCTTGCGGAACTATTACAGGCGATACAGGTCAAGAAAGATCAAGCCTGCTAAGTAGAAAAACATATAGCAGTGTAGATTTTGAGCATTCCAGGCCCAGGAACCTGGAAGCTTTAAGGGGAGTCGATGGGCTTTTTAGATCGTTTTAGACATCGCCAGCGGAGCGACAAATCAAACTCTCAAGAGAAAGCCAACAGGCCTTTAGAAAAAGATCAGGTCCAAAGAAACTCCAAGGACGTCCAGATCCTGGAAGAAATGCGGAAAGATCCTAATCTGATTCGTGTCTTTGACGAGTATGGACGTGAGCTGTTCATCGAGAAAGAACAATGGCGCACAGAGGTGTTACCGCATAACCTAGCAAAAAATTGGGAGAATCCCGATGCTCTATACGGCATGATCCTGAATGCGCTTAACAGCGAACTGGCTGGAGATGTGGAAGGCGCGGCAGAGCATCTCTACAAAATCGATGCGAATGCGGAGCGAGGAGCATGCCTGTACGGCATTGTCCTCATGCAGCTTGCCAAGTGGGATGCTGCCGAATTGGTGTTTCAAAACTATTTGTCGAAGTACGGTGTGAGTGGTGTGGTGCTCACGAATTTGGCAAAGGTGTATGGCGGCAAGAAGGATCAAGAACTGGAAGATGCAACGCTCTGGCGGGCGATTGAAGCTGATCCTAACCAGGAGAATGGTTTGGGATGGTTTCTCGCAAAAGAGTTCGAGCGTGGTGGGGCAGGTGGCAGAACTGCTGCGATGAAGAGCGTCGCAGCCCTCCCGCAGAGTTGGCGGGTGCGTCTATGGCTTGCGCAAGAGGCTCTACAGGCTGGAGATTCTGCATCTGCTATCGCGTTATATCGCGAGGGATTGTCTTGCTTCGAAGAGGATATTTCCGGCGATTTCTTATTTCAGATGAGCGGTAATCTTGGGCAGGCTGGATTGTTGCAAGAACTCATCGAACTCACCGAACCACGCTTCGTCGCGGAACAACATGGGCTTTCGATCGGAAATAACTTGATAAAGGCACATGTTGATCGCGGGGAATTAGATGCTGCACAAGCAATCCTCAATAAGCTCTATACCCAGAGGAGACCTGATTGGAATGAGACCCTGCAGTTTTGGGATACGGAGATTGCGCGTAAGCGCGTAGAAAAAACTCCCGCGGTCGATGCTCAACAACTCCAGGTGACTGTTCTTCAGCTAGATGGGCCGATCTGGCTGAGACCGGAGAGCGCTGCGAGATCACTATTTCGTTCACGGACGGATAGTGCGTTGGCTGTGACCTTTCTGGGTGGGACGGCTACGGTGAAACAGAATAGTCCGGAAGATGGAACGATTAAGCTTCAACTTGCCGATGCTATCGGGCGCATGAGTCGCGCTGTGCCGTTGTTCCTGGCCGAGCAGGCCGAGTTGATATGTGGTGCTTCTGCGAAGACTCTCGTGCCCTGGATTGACAGTGGTGCGGGTGGATTCGTGTTGAGCGGAAGCGCATGGGAAGATAACAGGGCGGTTGAGTTGGCTCGCCGAGTAGAGGGCAGAATTGATCTCTGCGTAACGACGCACCTAGAAAGCGGCGATGAAAAGTGGCGGGTGTATCTCGCACTCATAAGTATTGCGGATGGGGCAAGAATAAGTGAAACCAGTGTGGAGTTTGCTCAGGGAAGGCCCGAAGGTGCAATTCCGGAGCTTGGACGAAAACTGTGCATGATGCTTCAGAACTATGATTCGCGAAGTACAGTTTCTCCAGATGACAGATATGTCTCGTTGCGAGGGGCGGAGTTTTCTGCCTATCTCTTGCGGTTGGAACAGCTGCTTGCCGTGAAATGTTCCGGACATGGCGAGAATGGATCTCGAATGATGCTTCACGGAGAGCGGGAAATTTTGGAAGGAAACCTTCGTCTTTGTCTCGATCTCCCGCACTGCATCCAGACGCGTATTCTGCTGATCCAGACCTTATTGGATATGCAGAAAGTGAATTCGGCAGTTGCAGAAGAGTTCCGTCAGAAAATTGCTTTGTTAGGGCGTCAGTATCCTTTGGGTGAGCCAGCCGATAACGTGATACATCAAATGCTTGATGGAGCAGGACTGATCGCCTAAAGCATGATGAGAAAAAGGCTGCGGCTTAATCTCCCTGCCGAATGCTCTATTGGTTCCCCACCCTTTGTCACGCTTATGGCGTTTCTCAGGATGGGGGACTTGGTTGGCGTTGCCGATTCAGCAGGTTACTCTTTCAGATCTCGCCAGTTCTTGCCTATACCGCAGTCGGCAACAAGCGGAATCTTCAGTTCAATCACATGTTCCATTTCGTATTTCACAAGCTCATGTAACTGATCGGCTTCTTCTTCAGGAACATCGAAGAGAAGTTCGTCGTGTACCTGCAAGATCATCAGAGACTTTAGCCTTTCTTCTCTGAGGCGCCGATCGATGCGGATCATGGCTAGCTTGATGAGGTCCGCAGCAGTTCCTTGCAGCGGAGTATTGACGGCGGTTCGTTCTGCAAAACCGCGCAAGTTCTGATTCCTGCTCTGGATATCGGGAATCGGGCGTACACGGCCAAACAAGGTACGAACAGATTGATTGCGTCTGGTTTCTTCGAGCAGCCGTTCTATGTATGCCTTCACTCCCTGATAGCGGGCAAAATAGGTATCGATGTATAGCCGTGCTTCATTTTGAGGAATGCCCAATTGCTGGGCCAGTCCAAAAGGAGAGATGCCATAGACAATACCGAAGTTTACGGCCTTGGCCCGGTTGCGCGTTTCCTTGCTCATCGATTCGGCTGGAACTCCGAAGACCTCAGAGGCGGTCAACGTATGAATGTCTTCATTGTTGGCATAGGCGCGAGTTAATAATGGGTCCTCTGAGAAGTGCGCCATTAAACGTAACTCGATCTGCGAGTAATCTGCAGAAAGCAGTAGATGTCCTGGTGACGCTATGAATGCCGCACGAATCTCTCGTCCCAATTCCGTGCGTATCGGAATGTTCTGCAGATTTGGATTTGTCGAAGAAAGCCGTCCGGTCGCAGTGCCCACCTGATTGAAGGTGGTATGAACGCGGGCTCCCTCTCGGGCAAGTAACGGAAGTGAATCTGCGTAGTTGGATTTGAGCTTTGCTAATTGGCGGTATTCAAGAACCAGGCGCGGTACTTCACTCTTTTCTGCCAGTTCCTCCAGTACGTCCTGGGCCGTTGAAATAACTTTGCCCTTTCCGTACTTCAGCGGTTTCTCCAACCCCATCTTGTTGAAAAGCACATCCCCAAGCTGACGTGGCGAATTGATATTGAAGCGGTGCCCGGAGAGTGAAAAGATCTCTTCGCCAACTTTCTGCATTTCGACAGCGAGTCGTGAGGCGAATTCTTCCAGAACCGGAATATCGATTCGAACACCTGCTTCTTCCATGCCCAGCAGAACCGGTACCAAGGGCATATCAATGTCTCGATAGACATTGGTGGCCTGTAACGATTCGACATCCTTGCAAAGCTGTGGCGCAAGCTGTGCAATGCAAGCTGCATTTTCCAGCAATGCTTCCTCGCCATCCTTTTGCAGTGGACGGGAGGTAAAGCGAGCGGCAACGTCCGACAACCGATGGGTCGTATGCGTCGGGTTAATCAGGTAGGAGAGAAGCATTACATCGTCTCTCACGCCGCGAAGCGTAATTCCTTGCTTTTGCAGAATACGGAGGCATCCCTTGAGGTCGTGTACGGCCTTGGGAATCTTCTCGTCTTCCAGCAGACTCCGGATTGCGTCGTTTTCCTCAAGGGAGAGAAGCAAGGAACTACAAGGCTCGGCTGCCACTGCCAGGCGAAATTCAACTTTTGTGTTGGCTTTATCCGCAGCTTCAGCGATGTCCAGAAGCGACATTGTCTTGAGAAACGGGGCCTGCTCTTCGGCCGCTTCTGCTTCCCCTTCACTCGATTGTTCAGCTACCCCTTCCAGCAGATGAGTAGGAAGACTAAGAGCGAAACCATTGGCTCTAGCCTCTTTGAAAAAAGCTTCGATCTGTTCAGCGGTAGGAGAAAGTAGCAATTCTGTTTCAAATGCCGGCGGTTCCGGGGCGAGATCCTTCAGCATCGATGTGAATTCCAGTTCAGAGAAAAGCTGGCGGCAAGCAGAGGATTCAGGCTCCTGCGTTTTCATTGCCTTTAGATCCAGCTCGATCGGAACTTCGCAGTGAATGGTGACCAGCTCTTTACTGAGCAGAATGGTTTCGCGATTCTGCTGAAGTGATTCGCGGTAGGTCTTCCGTTTCACTTCTTCCGCATGGTCAAGTGTGTTCTCAAGTGTTCCGAATTGCAGGATTAGCTCAACGCTGCCCTTGTCGCCAATTCCTGGGGCTCCAGGGATGTTGTCGATGGAATCTCCGCGCAGGGCCATGATGTCGATAACGCGTTCCGGTGGTACTCCGAGAGTCTCTTCTACCTTGGCACTATCCAGGATCAGGTTGTCTTTCATCGGATTGAGGATCTTTACCCGATCATTGACCAATTGCATCATGTCTTTGTCACTGGAGACGATCATGACTTCATGCCCGAGCTCTGCGGCTTTCGTGGAAAGCGTTCCTATGACATCGTCGGCCTCAAAACCTTCGGCTTCCAGCATGGGAATACGAAAAGCCTCCAGTGCACGACGAATGTATGGAAGCTGTTGAAGCAGATCTACTGGCGTCTCTGAGCGGTTCGCCTTGTAGCCCAGGTAGTCAACTTCCTCATAGCTCTTGGTCTTGGCATTCCATTTCCGCAGAGTCGTGATCTCTTTGGCTCGTTCATCGCGGAAAACAGGGGTGCTGAGGTCGAAGATCGCAGCAAAATACTCCGGCTTAAAGTCTCGCCGAAGCTTGTTGATCATGTTCACGAAAACGTATGTTGCCGCTGTGGGCACCCCGTTGCGGGTGGACATCGGTCTCTGCCGTTGCATCGCGTGGTACGCGCGAAAGATGAACGACATTGTGTCCAGAAGAAAGATAGGAGGTTTTTTTGTAGACTCGTCAGACATCGTTGACGAGTCTACCAAGTCTGGAACGAATCTACTTCAGAACGGCTCGGAATCGCACCATTTAGAGGGCATTGGTCCCTGATCTATACCGGAACCTGAAAATCTTAGCTAATGAACATGCAATCGCCATAGCTGAAGAAGCGGTATTTTTCAGTTACGGCATGCCCGTATGCTTCCAGGGTCTTTTCACGGCCGGCAAAAGCGCTTACCAGCATGAGCAGGCTGGATTTTGGGAGGTGAAAGTTGGTGAGCAGCCCTTGAACCAGTCGAAATTCGTGTCCGGGTGAAATGAAGATGTTCGTTGCCCCGTTATGTGGTTCGATTGGTGTTCCCTCTGCAATTCTGGCGCAGTGTTCCAGGGTGCGAACTGTTGTCGTACCGGCGGCAACGATCCGTCTGCCGTCCTTTACGGCTGAATTGATGGCTGTAGCTGTTTCTTCCGAAAGGCTATAGCGTTCCGTATGCAGCTGAACCTCTTCCACTGTGTCCACACGGAGCGGGGCAAAGGTTCCCAGGCCAACATGAAGCGTGACATAGGCGATCTGGACGCCCTTAGCCTTAAGCCGATCGAGAATCTCGGGCGTAAAGTGCAGCCCCGCGGTGGGTGCTGCCACAGAGCCGCGCTCTTGAGCGTAGACGGTCTGATAGCGCTCCCGGTCCGTGTCGATATCGGAGCGATGGATGTAGGGCGGAAGCGGAATATGGCCGAGTGTCTCAAGAGCTGAGAAGAAGTCTGGAACTGGAGAAAAGCGCAGTGTCCTTTCTCCAAAATCTTTGCGTTCGGTGACTTCGGCCTCCAGTACGCCGTCAAAGAGCAGATGCTCTCCTACTTCGACCTTCTTGCCTGGACGCACTAAGGCATGCCACTCCCATTCTCCCGTTTGTTCGGTGAGCAGCACCTCGATTCGTCCGGTAGGTTCCTGCCGGGCGGTTACGCCTCTTCTGTTTGCGAAGAGACGAGCTGGGATGACTCGGCTGTTATTCAGTACCAGGAGATCTCCTGGTTGTAAAAGTTCAGGGAATTGCTGAAATACGCTGTCTTCCCAGGCGCCGGAGGCTCGATTGACCACCAGCATTCGTGCACCGCTTCGCTCTTGAGGGGGTTCTTGAGCAATGAGTTCTTCCGGAAGCTCAAAATCAAAATCGGAAACCAGCAAAAGTTATCCTCTTCTTTGTTTACCAACATGCCGCTCGGCATTCATTCTGGCTCGTTCCAGTGCAGCGTCCAGTTCCTGACGCTTTTCTTCCAGTAACGACTCATCGGCAGATGGAGGCACCAGTACAGCGCGCGACCAGCTGACAATGACTCGGGAAAATGGCTTTGGAACGAAAAAGCGATCCCATGAATTTATCGTCCATCTTCGCTCCGGCAGCAGGTAGAAAGAGCCAATTGGTTCGCCTGTCATCTGGGCCAGCTTTACAGGGCCCATTTTGGACTTGTAAATCGGTCCGCGCGGGCCATCTGCGGTAAAGATGGCAGCCAGTCCTTCGCTTAAGTGATTTTTGAGCTGAAGTATTGCATCGGCACCGCCCCTGGAGCTGGATCCGCGAACGGCTTTATATCCAAAACGGCCCAGAGTCCGGGTAATCAGCTCTCCGTCGAAACTCCGGCTGATGATGATGACAACCGGGTACTTGCGGAAATAGTAGGTACAGGGCAACGTGCACTGATGCCAAAAGCAGAAGATTCCTTGTGGAGGAGGCGTCGCCGGAATAGCGCCTTGCTCCGCGATTACTTCGAATCGCAGTGTCAGTCCGACGATCCGCAAGAATAGGGCTACCAGTCTGGGCACAATGGCAATGGCGATCCGCTGCCCCAAACTGAAGCGTGTCTGTGGTTGAGCTGTTTTGGACACTTCAGCAATTTTAGAGCGAAACCCGCTTCCTTTGGGTCCTTTGAAAAAGAGAAGGGGGCAGGTTCCCGATGAAATCTCAAAAAGGAACCTGCCCCTGGATGCTGTCTTTGTATGTATTGAAAAACAGCTGTTTTAGCTATACCGGAGCCAGCGCAGCATCTCCGGGATCGTGGCACGCTTGCCGTACATCAGAATGCCGATTCGGTAGATTCTTGAGGAGAACCATAGAACCACCATAATGGCCAGAATCATGAGCAGAATCGAAAGGCCAATTTGCCATAGGGGCGGAAATTGAGAGGCCATTCGCAGAAACATGGTGATGGGAGCACAGGGCGGAAACATCGATATGAGTACCGACCAGATAGAGTTTGGATCGCTCACGATATAGGTGATCAGTCCAAAGCTCAACCAGACTGGAAGTGCTGCCAGGGGAGTGTATTGCTGAAATTCCTGTTCCGATTCTACTGTTGCAGCCAGGCCTGCAAAAAGTGAACTGTAGAGCAGATATCCAAGAATGAAATAAAGGCAGAACAGAACGATTTCGAGAGCCGAAACATGAAGCTGCAAATTGCCTGTAAGAATATGCGCCGCCAGTGTACTTGAGGAAAAGAGTGCGGCAGCGAGAATCCAGATCCCCAGTTGGGTAAGGCCAACGGCTCCCACTCCTATAAGCTTGCCGGCCAGTAGATCTCTAGGTTTCACCGATGCCAGCATGACCTCAAAGACTCGCGATGTCTTTTCCTGGATAACGGATCTTCCGACGTTCATGCCATACATGACGCAGGTAAAGGTCAGCAGAAAAGCCATGACGTATGCCGTCATGAAGGAACTCATCGCATCGCTGTGCGTTGCTTTGCCATTCTTAATCTGCTGGGTATCGATAGTTACATTTTTCGTGAGGGTAGCGATTTCAGCTGGAGTCAATCCCTTGGCGCTGAGCCTCTCCTGCATGATTGACTTGCCCAACGCGCTTTCCAGTCGCGCAGTGGTGACAAAGTCTCCTGAGGTATGTGACTCGTAGGTAGCCTTCAGCTTGCCATCAGATTGTTCCTCGATCCATAGAAACCCATCGAGCTGCTTTGCCTCGATTCTCTTGACCAGAACATCCCGATCCGATGCTTCGGCAGGAGAAAAGACTTCTACTTTTGTCTGCGCATCTTTGTCGGTTTGGAGTCGATTGCGGACTTCGCTGGCGAGTTGAAAATTGCTGCTCGCAATGACCAGATGTTTCCCCGTGCCGGAATTCTTGCCCGCCAAAAAGATGATGGCTATAAAGACTCCGAACAGAAGAGGAATGAGGACAGTCGATACCTTGAACGCTTTGCCTTTGACCTGCTCCAGATATTCGCGTTTTGCGATCAGTAGTGCATCATGCATCGGCTTTTCCTCCGACGGTTTGGATAAAGATTTCTTCCAATGACGGTTCCATTAATTCGAAGCGGAAGATGCGGGCTTTCTGCATGGCCTCTGCCAGGAGCCGCTGCGGGTCCGCTCCATCTTTCAGACGGACTTCGGCATGTCCACTGTAGACCTTGGCTTCGGCGACATCGTGGCTTGCGAGAAAGGAGGAGTCGCCTTCAAATTCAAAAATTACGTGATCGCGCGGATACTGTTGTTTGATTTCGCGTACCTTCCCGGAAAGAACGGCTTTTCCTCCGTCGATCAGGCAGATTGAATCGCAAAGCTTCTCCACCTGGTCCATGCGGTGTGTAGAGAACAAGATTGCCTTGCCTGCATCTTTGAGCTCCAAAAGCGAGTCCTGCAGCAGCGTCGCATTTACCGGGTCAAGGCCGGAGAAGGGCTCATCCATGATGATCAGGTCCGGGTCATGCAGGAGTGCCGCAATAAACTGAATTTTCTGCTGCATTCCTTTGGACAGCTCTTCCGTTTTCTTTTGGACAACGTCTGCGATTTCGAGTTTGCGACACCATACGTCAGCTCGTTTGGTTGCGGTTTGTGCATCCAGACCGTGAAGTTGGCCCATGAAAACGAGCTGGTCCATCACTTTCATCTTTTTGTAGAGACCACGTTCTTCGGGAAGATAGCCGACACGCTGCAAGCTCGCTCTTTCGAAGGGCTTGTCAAAGAGCCGTACCGATCCGCGGTCTGGCATGGTGATTCCTATCATCATGCGAATAGAGGAGGTCTTTCCGGCGCCATTGGGACCCAATAACCCAAACATGGCTCCGGATGGAATCTCCAGGCTTAGATCCTGAACTGCGATTTTCTGCTGGTAGAACTTCGATACTTTGTCTAGTGCAACGACAGTCACGCGCAGATCCTTTGAAAGTTAGGTGGCAGCAGTGTAGCAAAGACGGTCTGCTGCATTTGGCCACAGCCTCTTCGACTGCTCCGATATCGTGTAATCTCTCGAGAATTTGGGCCTATATGGCCGGGACGTCTCCGGGCGCTGTGGGAATTGCTCGAACAAAGCTGGAGCTTCTGCTGATAGCATCGCTCTTGTGCTAGCACTTGATACTCCAATTCAGTTTATTCGTGGAGTCGGCCCACGCCTTGCCGAGACGATTGAGGCTAAAGGGGTCTTTACGGCAGAAGATCTCTTGTACCATCTCCCTTTTCGCTACGAGGACAGACTGAACCCTCGAGCTATCCATGAGTTGAAAGCCGGTGAGATAGCGAGCGTAATTGCCGAGGTACGCGGATCAGCCCTGTTGCGTACCCGGCGTATGCCTATTTTCGAAATGACCGTGGGTATGGGAACCCACAGCCTGAAGTGTATTTGGTTTCACGGCGCGTATCTGCAGGATAAGTTCAAGCCGGGACAGATGTTGGCTCTCTATGGAAAGGTGGAAGCTCGCACCGGACGCGGTTTGCAGATGCTTCAGCCGCAATTTGAGATCTTGCCGAACGATCAGGATGACGAGCAAACACGCACCTTGGAGTTTGGGCGCATTACTCCGGTTTATGAGTCGCTTGGCAGCAAACTTACTTCGCGCTGGCAACGAAGAATCATCTATGAAGTGCTTGGCGCTTTACGTGGGAATATCTCCGATGCACTGCCAAAGCCATTTCTCAAACGCCTTGGAATGCCTTCTCGTGAAGTAGCTCTTAATCAGGTACATTTCCCTGAAGCCGGTACTCCGTTTACGCAGCTACAGTCCTCGTCGACACCCGCCCATCGCAGATTGATCTTTGAGGAGCTTTTCTTTCTTGAACTGGGGCTGGAACTGAAGCGACGTAAGCTTCGTGAGCGTACCGGCATTGCTTTTGTTACTGGCGACAATGTCCGCAAGGCATTACGGCAGATTCTCCCCTTCCATCCGACTGCGGCTCAAAAACGTGCTCTGGCTGAAATTGTTGCCGATATGCGTCAAGTTCATCCTATGCGCCGTTTGCTGCAGGGGGATGTGGGATCGGGAAAAACTATTGTGGCCCTGCAGGCCATGTTGGTAGCCATCGAAAATGGCTACCAGGCCGCGCTGATGGCTCCCACTGAGATTCTGGCTACCCAACATTACCTGGCCGCCAGAAAGCTGCTGGAACGCTCCGAGAAGCACTACAAAATCACATTGCTAACCGGTTCCTTGGATGAGGATCGCAAGCGCACGGCGCGAGGGAACATTTATCGGGGCGAGTCGCACATTGTCATCGGAACGCATGCCTTAATCGAGGAAAAGGTCGAGTTTGCGAATTTGGGGCTGGTTGTCGTCGATGAGCAGCATCGTTTCGGAGTTATGCAGCGCTTCCGGCTGATGAAAAAGCCCAACGCGGCAGAACCCGATGTGTTGGTTATGACAGCGACCCCCATTCCGAGAACTCTGGCTCTCTCCATGTATGGAGATCTGGATGCGAGCGTATTGGACGAACTGCCGCCGGGAAGGACTCCAATCGTGACCAGGCGAGTGCCGGATGAACGGGCGTCAGAGGTGTGGGATTTTGTCAGAAAACAAGTTGCGTCAGGACATCAGGCCTACGTTGTATATCCGGTAATCGAAGGCTCAAAGGACGACCAGCCGGAGTTGGATTTTGCTTCCAGTGAAGTGGAAGAGACAGATCCTGAAGCAAAGAAAAAGGTCTCCCGCCGTAAGAAAACAAAAGAGCTGTTTCAGGAGGAAAACGGGAATAGCAGTAAGCCTTCCTTGAAATCGGCTATTTCAATGTATGAACAGCTGCGGCAAGGGGATCTTGAAGGCCTTCGTGTGGGCTTGTTGCATGGACGTCTTGATGCAGATGAAAAAGAGATCATCATGCGCCGCTTCCAGCGTGGAGAGATCGATGTACTGATTTCTACCACGGTGATCGAGGTTGGAGTAGATGTTCCGAACGCTACCGTGATGGTGATTGAGCATGCCGAACGCTTCGGATTGGCGCAGATGCACCAGTTACGGGGCCGTGTTGGCCGCGGTGCCGCGAAGAGCTATTGCATTTTGATGACCGGCGGTCGCGTTTCTCCTCAAGCAGAAGAGCGGCTGGATGCCATGGTTCGTACGCAGAATGGATTTGAACTGGCAGAGATGGATTTGGTTATGCGTGGTCCCGGTGAGTTTTTTGGTACTCGTCAAGCTGGATTGCCGGATTTTCACGTTGCCAATCTGCTTCGCGACCAAAAGTTATTGGAATTGGCCAAGCAAGAGGCCGCCCGGTTTGTGGAGAGGCAAGATCGTGAGATTTCAGATGAGGAATATAGCGAAGTGTGGACGCATTTGAGAGAGTCTTGGCAGCGCCGCTATGGGTTGGTTGAGGCTGGTTAGCTTTCTAGTCTTCGGGGGGCGTGAATACCTAGATGCTAAACAGCCTCGGGTCCTTGCGCGACAGCGGGTTCTTCTATTGGCAGCGTCCGGATTTCCAGCTGTACGCTGGCAATCTCTGTGCCACACTGCTTTTGGTTGCGAGTGCACTGGCAAAGAGAAGTGATTTGCAGATGAGAACTGTGGCTCAGCTCTAACCCGGCGGCGATCAATACGCCGTAGATTTCCACACATGCTGCGCGTTCGAATTCAAAAAGCAGCTGTACGATTCCTGAATCATTTGTCCCGCGGCTTAACACCCAGCCTCCAGAGCCTAAAATTGCTCCGGAAAGGAAGCGTATCAGGCGTGCTGGCTGTTCTGCGCTTGTAGCTTTCATTTGCAGGGCCCAGGGCATAGTGATAGTGCTCTCCATGATCTTTAATTTCGGTCCTCTTCTGCCGGTATCTCTACAAAGACAACATCGGAAAAAGAATAACTTTGTTTAATAGTGTCCCGGGATACATCGTAGATTTGATTCAAACTCGGACGTTTAGACGATGTGGGAATTTATTGGTAACAAAGAAACTGATTTTTACGACCTGTCTACAACCCTTTTATCGGCAGTTTCGGCCTAAAGTAGAGTTTTTTCGATATTGTGAGAGGGGCTTTTTATGTTGGTTGGTACTGGGATTGATCTCATTGAAATTGAAAGGATTGCGGCCTCAATCGAGCGATTTGGGAACCGCTTTCTAAAGCGGATTTATACTTCGGCAGAGATTGCGTACTGCTCGGCCAGGAAAACATCTGCTCAAAGTTTTGCTGCCAGATTTGCCGCCAAAGAAGCTGGCGCTAAGGCCCTGGGAACCGGTATCAGCCGCGGCGTTTCCTGGCTGGAAATAGAGGTTCTCCGTCAACCAGGACAGAGACCCATTTTGGTATTTCACGGCCGGGCTAGTGAAATGGCCAAACAGTTGCGGGTTCGACACACTTCGTTGTCTTTAACGCACACAGCTGCTCTGGCTATGGCTTCCGTCTCTTTAGAGGATTGAATTTGCAACGGACGAAGAGCTGGATTCATCTAACTCCTTGAGAGAACAAGGGGTAATCCTTTTTGATCGGAAGTGGTTTTTTCGATTAACCCTATATCGATTTTGATATCTTTGGCCTAGTAGCGTGTGTGGGAGCTACTTTTCAGGGGAGGCCCGTGCCAAGTCAGCAAGAAGTCCAGTGGTCCCAGCTGAAAGTCGGAGTTCTAGTCATTATTGCCATTATGGCTCTGACCGCCCTCATCTTCCTGATGTCAGGGTCGACTGGAGGGATATTCCAGCGTAATTTGACGATTCGCTCGTATTTCGAGAACTCAGCAGGGTTGAAGTTGGGCGCTCCAGTGAATCTGGAAGGTGTCACGATCGGTAATGTCAAATCCATCCGGATCGTGCCTGAGCGGAATCCAACTCCGGTCGAAGTGACGATGAAGGTGAGCAAGAAATACTTGTCAGCCTTGCATTCCGACTCGAAGGCCAGCCTGGAGACTATCGGAGTTCTGGGCGATACCGTCGTTGATATCAACAGCGAAACCGCTAAGGGTGGTCCGTTGCTCGATAACTCCGAATTGAAAACCACGGAGAGTCCCAACCTTAACGATGTGATCAAGTCCAGCCAGGGAACTATCGAGCAGATGAATACGATCCTGGGAAAACTCAATACTCTGGTGGACTCCATCAGCAGCGGGAAGGGATCGATTGGACAGTTGATCAACAATCCCGAGCTGTATACCAAGCTGGTTTCAACTCTGACCGAGTTGAACAAGGTTACCCAAAAGATCAGCAGTGGCCAGGGTTCCATTGGGAAATTGGTCAACGATGACACACTCTATGAGCGTGCCAATCAGACAATCGGAAAACTGCAGCACATTACCGATGAGTTGGATCAAGGAAAGGGTACGGCAGGCAAGCTGCTGAAGGACGACAGTCTCTATAAAAATCTGAACTCCAGCGTAGCCAATGCGAATCAGCTGCTGGCCGATATCAATGCGGGCAAAGGCGGTTTGGGGAAGCTTGCCAAGGATCCGGAATTCGCCCGGAAGCTGGATGAAACCGTCACTCGCCTGGATTCTATTCTGAAAAATGTGGATGAAGGGAAGGGGACTCTTGGCCAGTTGGTTCAGAATCCTTCTCTCTATAACAACAGCGATCAGATGCTGGTCGAGACAAGAAATCTCATCACAGGGATTCGGGAAAATCCAAAGAAGTATCTGACCTTCCACGTCAAGATCTTTTGAACCAAGCTCATGGCCTGCGGAGAGCTGAAGTGCTTCGCAGGCTTTCGTAGCAGTGAATCTGCCTTTTCCCTTCCAAACCACACTCTCCTTGCGTCCATGTTAGGTTTCCTTTCGTCAACCTGATAGCGTTTCCCGTAGCTCATAATTCTGAAAAGGATTGGTCCACGATCTTAACCGGCCCTTTCCTTGCAACTGCTTCTTTGAGGAGTGCTAATGCGACCTTTTCGCCCTGTACTGGTTCTCTTGTTCTGTGCCGGTGCTGCAATTGCTCAGAACTCGGCGCCATTTGCCGCCGTCGATCAGTCTTCTTCGCGTCCTGCCGAGCCTAAAACAATTCCAAGCCTGGACCTCTCTGCCATCGACAAGTCGGTTGATCCCTGCAAGGACTTCTATGAATACGCCTGCTCGAATTGGAGAAAAACCAATCCGGTTCCCAATGATCAGGCGCGTTGGGCGCGTTCTTTTTCCCTGCTGGCTGAAAGGAATCGCACCTTGCTCTATCAGCAGCTTGAAGAGGCTGCAAGGCCGGGAGCAAAACGCTCCAAGCTTGAAGCAAAATACGGCGATTTTTATGCAGCTTGTATGAACACCTCGTTGGCGGATCAGAAGGGCATCAAGCCGATTCAGCCCCAGCTGGAGAAGATTGCAGCACTCACCGACAAGAAACAGATCGCTTCGCTGGTTGGAAGTCTGCAGGCGGAAGGTGCTCCATTTAGCCTGTTTCGCTTTTCTGTCCAACAGGATGAAAAAGACTCTTCAAAACAGATAGCCGGGACGGGACAGGCCGGATTGACTCTACCCGATCGTGACTACTACATCGAAAACAGCCAACGCTTTCAGACGATTCGTCAACAATATCTCGAGCACATGAAGAAGATGTTCGGGCTGGCGGGAGACTCGGCAGAGCAGGCAGTTGCCGAAGCGGAAGCAGTTCTAAAGATTGAAACCGCTTTAGCACAGGGGCAGACCAGCCGAGTGGTTCTTCGTAACCCGGAAGCCCGTTACCACATCATGACGCTCGTGGAATTGCAGCAGCTTTCGCCCGATTTTCAATGGCCCCAGTATTTGCAGACAGTACCCATCGGTAAATTTGAAACGCTGAATGTGGCTACGCCCGATTTTTTCAAGGCTTTGAACGCTGAGATCAATTCCGAAAGCCTGTCCGCGTGGAAGAGCTATTTCCGTTGGCATGTTCTTACCGGGTACGCTTCCTATCTTTCCAGCAACTTCGACAACGAAGACTTCAATTTCTTCGGCAAGGTTTTATCTGGGCAAAAGGAACCTACCCCTCGGTGGAGACGGTGCACCGTGCTTACAGATGGTGCTTTAGGAGAGGCTGTCGGACAGGATTGGGTGAAGAAGAACTTCCCGCCCGAGGCTAAGGCCAGCATGGATAAGCTTGTTCTGGCTCTGGAGAAGGCACTCGGAGAAGACATTCAGACTCTTCCATGGATGAGCGAAGCAACCAAGAAAGCAGCTGACGAAAAACTGAAGCTCATCCGCAACAAAATTGGATATCCCGAGCATTGGCGCGACTATTCGAAGCTGACTGTGAGTGCTGGCGATCTGGTGGGAAATGTAGGCAGAAGCAACGTCTTTCAGCGCAATTACAACCTGAACAAGCTGGGAAAACCTGTTAATGAAAAAGAGTGGAGCATGACGCCTCCCACGGTGAATGCTTACTACAGCCCGAGCATGAACGATATCAACTTCCCGGCTGGCATCTTGCAGCCTCCGTTCTTCGATAACTCTACGGATCCGGCCGTGAACTTCGGCGGGATCGGAGTAGTCATCGGTCATGAGATGACGCATGGTTTTGATGACCAGGGCAGCAAATATGACGGTCACGGCAATCTGCGCGAATGGCAAACAGCGGACGATCGGAAGGCTTTTGTCGAGCGGACAGACTGTGAAGTGAAGGAGTATTCGGATTTCGAGGCTGCGCCTGCAGTTGGAACTCTCCCTGCGCAAAAACTCAATGGCAAGCTCACTCTGGGTGAAAATACCGCGGACAATGGTGGCATTCGAATCGCTTTTCTTGCTCTACAAGAAACACTGGCGGAGCAGAGCAAGAGCCTCGATACCAAAATCGACGGCTATACCGAATCGCAGAGATTTTTCCTCTCCTTCGGACAGATCTGGTGTGAAAACCGCACCGATCAGTCTGCACGGCAGTCAGCTTTAACCGATCCACACTCTCCTGGCCGCTGGAGAGTGAATGGGACCGTACAGAACTTCGAGGAGTTTGGAAAGGCCTTCGGATGCAAGAAGGGAGACCCCATGTATCCGGAGAAGATCTGCAGGGTCTGGTAGTGCATCATTTTCGGTTCATCTTCGGCCCGGTTATAGTTAAGAATAACCGGGCTTTTCTTTGTCCGGGATCGGCCTCTGGTTTGTTTTCGGGTTCTGCTAAGGTCAAAAGAGAGGTTTAGATCAATCGGTGAAGTGTCGCTTCCTTTGGCGGAAAGCGGCGTGAGCTTTCGTGGAGTCCAGAGTGCGGTTGCGCTGGAATTGCTCTAGAAAGCTGTTTTCCCACAGGAAACAGGCTGGCGAACCTGTTTTAGTGCAGTTGGCGGGTGCCTTGCTCTAGCCCAAAATGGCTCAAGCTTTTACAATTCAAGCGGGAGTAATTCCCAACCCAGTTTTGCTGCGATGAGCAGCCCTCAATCCAGCATCTTGCTGGGGGAGATGAAGGAAGCGCATGAAGTTCAGGAAATTCGGCCAAGCTATGCTGGCCGCTGTAGTATCTGCCGGCATGGTCCTAGGTCTTACCTCGTGCACCAGCAGCTTCACTGTGGCCTACTTTTATGTAATTGGCCAGCAGTACAACCAGATCGCTGGCTACAAAGTGGATAACAATAAAGGGCGCCTAAAGTCCATCGCCAATATGCCTATTGGAACTGGTGGCTCAAAACCGATTCAGAACGTGATCTTACCTGCGGGTAAGTTTCTGTATGTGCTTCATCAGGGAACGGACGGCACAAGCGGCGCCGGCGTTACAAGCTTCATTATTGGTGGAACAGGAATTCTAACGCAGCAAAATGGTCTGTTTCCCTCTCAGGGAACGACTCCGTTGCGTATGGCTGTGGATAGCAGCGGTGCTTATCTCTATGTGTTGGATAAAATTGCTCCTTCTGCTGCTTTCTGCCCGAACACAAATGCGAGCGGACAGTGCAGCGAAATCACGGTATTCAAGATTGATGGCAACACAGGACGTCTGACCACAGTAGTGAATCAGCAGCTGATCAATCCAGGGAATGGAGCCAATCTTACCTACTTCCCGGTTACTGCAAACGCAACGGACATGGCGCTGGTTGGTTCGACTCTCTACATCACTTCCGATAATGGAGATAATCAGCAGACGGTAACCGCCTATACCGCTTCCAGCGGACAGGTCACCACTACTTCTACGGGCATTCAGAGCGTTGCGGCAGTGCACATCAACAGGATTATTGCTGGATACAGCAGCAGCAATGCAATCGGCTCCGGTTCCTCCTATATTTACATTCTTGATCGCGGGGCCGCTGACACAACTACTGGCTATTTCACAAAGAGCCAGATCTTCAGCTATACCCAAGGCACCAACGGGGCACTTGCTTCTGTTTCAGGAAGTCCGTTACAGCAGAGCGGAACCGTAAATAACCCGTCCTTCCTGCTTACGGAAAAGAACAATCAAGCTGTATTCGTAGCTAACGCTGGTGATGCAGCTGATCCGAGCACTGTGAATGGAGCCGGCTACATAACCGGTTACCAGATCTCAGTTGCAAGTGGCCAGGGTGCAGGCCAATTGACGGTTATGCCGCAATCGCCCTTTACTTCCGAAGCTAGCCCACGTTGTCTTGTTGAGGATCCCTCGGATCAATACCTCTATTCGATCAACTTCAATGCGAATACCATCAATCTGAAGCTGGTCGACACGGCGAAATACACCCTGAAGGAACCCACCAGAGCTGCTGCCACCTACAAGACGGTGAATCAGCCAATTTGGGGTGTGATGACGAACCGGACTCAGTGATAACGGAACCTCAATTTGCACAGGGAGATCCGGTTGTTTGCTTCCGTTGCGAATCGAGGTCTTGAAGTACGATGCAGAACCGGCGTCTCTTAACGAGACGCCGGTTTTGGCTTAAACCAGATTGAATTCCAGCTAGGTTCTCGATCCTTGCTCTAACCGGAGGACGGCAAAAGCAGGTTTCCCTTCAGAATTTCAGGTGATTGTGAGCAACGCTAGCTGAAACAGGCTCAAGCTTTTACAATTCAAGCGGGAAGGTATTCCCGACACAGCTCTGCTGCAAATGCAGCTCTACAGTCACTCTCTGTGGCTGCAGGATGAAGGAAGCGCATGAAGTTCCGGAAATTTGGCCAGATTTTGCTGGCCTCAGTTGTATCTGTCGGTATGGCTGGCCTTACGGCCTGTGTGGTGCAAACAGGCGATTTCGTTTACGTCACAAGCTCGAAGAACGATCCTGGTCAGATCAACGTGTATAAGTCCGATATCAATTCTGGCACTCTTAAGAAGTTGTCAGTATCGCCGTACACGATGAGGTACCGTAACCCGGTGGCTCTGGTCGTGTCTCCGGACAGTAGATTCCTTTATGTGGCCTACCGGGATGACAATGTCATTCAAGAGTACGGCATCGGTACAGACGGCAAAATCTATCCCCAGCATAGCTACAATACCCCTGGCTCCTATCCAATATCTCTTGGGATTAGCGCCAATGGAGACTTCCTGTACGTCCTTGACACTTATCAGCCTGGTTATAGTGATGCATCACCGGGTCAGGGTGCGTTGGTCGTTTATCCAATAGTCACGGACAGCAATAAGAAAAGCTTCCCAGGTAGCGATGTCGGCGCCTTGGCCTCTCCTATTGCGAATCAGTCAACTCAATACTGGCCGGTTGGTACGATTCCTACTGTCTTGAATACCATTGTTGCTTCCACGGGCGCAGCACCCAATACCGCTCCCACCTCGACGCTGATTTCTGTTTCGCCTGATGACAGTCAAAATCAGAGAAAGGTTTTTGTTGCCACTTTGACAAAGAGTGGAACGGCAGGAGCAATCTATGCCTTTACCTCCAGCGCAACAGGTGCGCTGACTGCTCTAGGAGCTGGAGATACGACCTTAGGGACTGACGCGGGCGCGGGTATTTATGCTGCGGGCGTTCAGCCAAGCTCTGTCGTTCGGGACGCGAGTGGAAATTACTTATATTTGAGTGATTACTCGTCGAATAAAATTCGGGCTTACAGCATCCAGTCCGCTGGATTGACGTTCATAGCTTCAACATCGACGACAAGCCCCAATCCGATATCGACAGGAAATAATCCGATTTCGCTGACGATTGAGCCAAGGAATAAATTCCTGTACGCAGCAAACTATACGGATGGTTCGTTGAATGGATACACCATTGGTTCCAACGGTGTACTCACCGCGATTTCCGGTGCTTCTACCGTAGCAACTACCGGAGCGCAGCCAACGTGCGTATTCGTTGAGCCGCGTACTGGACGGTACGTTTACACCACGGATTTCTATAGCAACACTGTTACAGCCTTCCAGCTGAACGCTACTTCTGGGTCCGTAGTGCTAGTGGAAAAATCACCTTTCCAGGCAGCTTCGCAGCCGACCTGCGGAGTAGCTGTTGCCCATGGAAAGACTGCACTTTCTACAGACTAGTTGTTGGTTAGAAACTAGTTTGCAGGTTAAAGTTGGTTTCTTGGAGAAAGGCCTGCCTGATGGCGGGCCTTTCTCGGTTTCGCAACGCGAGTTAAGAGCAGAGCCAGGACGGTTCTGGTTGAGAATGGCCGGTTTTGAGGCGCTGCTCTGATCGACGCAAATGGGGATGGCTATAGCCGAAACTGGCTCAAGCTTTTACAATTCAAGCGGGAGCACATTCCCGATACAGCTCTGCTGCGAGTGCAGCCCTGCGGTCACTCCCTGTGGTCCCAGGATGAAGGAAGCGCATGAAGTTCCGGAAATTCGGCCAGATCATCCTGGCCTCTGTTGTATCTCTTGGTCTGGCAGCTGGCATTACGGCTTGCAGTACTGCTCGAACGATCGACTATGCCTATGTCATCAGTTCGAAAAACACACCTGGACAGATCAACATCTACCAGGTTGATAGCCAGTCTGGCGTTTTGCACCCGCTGTCTGGATCGCCAATCACGATGAAGTGTACGAATCCGGTGTCGCAGGTCGTTTCTCCGGATAGTAAGAATCTCTACGTTGCTTGCAGCGACAATACAGTGGCGCAGTACACGATCGGTACCACCGGTCAGCTCTCTCTGGCCAATAGCTACAACACTCCTGGGGGAAGCCCCGTTTCCTTGACCATCAATGCTGCAGGAACATATCTGTACGTGGCGGATACCTATCAGCCCGGCTTTAGCAGCACCAATCCTGGCACCGGCGGCGCGCTGATTGTCTATCCAGTGAGCTCCGATGGTTCGTTGGGTACACCATTAAGCAACGGGACTGCGAAGTTCTATGCCGTTGGAGCAAATCCTGTTGCGGTGAATGTACTGGCTACGAATAATGCCGTTTTTGTCGCTGAGAAGAATGACGGTACTGCCGGCACTCTGCATGCTTTCATCGTTGGTACAGGCGGCGCCTTATCACCCATGGGCACCTCATCGTTGGGCGCAGGTATTTACAGCGCTGGAGTCCAGCCTAGTGCAGTCATCAGCGACCTGACGAGCGATTTTGTTTATGTGACCGACTACAAGCAGAATCAGATTATTGGGTACACCGTTCAATCTTCGGCTACTCAATTGGTTGTAATGCCGAATAGTCCTTTCCGGACGGGCAATCAGCCGATCAGCCTCACAATCGATTCACGAAATAAATATATGTATGTCACAAACTTCAGTGACTCAACATTGAGCGGCTTCCAGATTGATAACGTAAAAGGCAATCTGACCTCTCTCGCGGGTGGTCTGAAAGCCGCCCAAACCGAGAGTGAACCGACTTGTGTCTTTATTGAACCGGCATTGTCCCGGTATGTTTATGCGACTAACTTCCTGTCTGGTACCATTTCGGGCTACAAGTTGGATCCGAACACCGGCGCATTGACAGGTAATCAAGGCGGAGTTGTTCAAGCTGCTTCAGGACCTGTCTGCGGCGTTGCTATTGCTCATGGCAACCACGCTACACAAAATGTGGATACTGGCCGCTAGAGCTAATCGACAGTACGTAAACGCAAAACGGCTCGCCATTATGGCGAGCCGTTTTGCGTTTAGATCCGCTCGCGCCAAGACCAAGACCAAGACCAAGACCAAGTACCAGGAATCTTCGGTGCGAGCGCCGGAGTGTAATGGATATCCTGTCAACACAGCCTTAAGCTGGGCCTCGCCTAGAGCAAAAGCAGCGTTACTATGTCCTATCCCAATTCGGCGATGTGCAGGTTTTCTTGATGGAAAACCCGCGTAGGGAATTGTGGTTCGGGATGCACCTACGCTGGTTTTGCTCTATTTGCGATTATCGAGTTATCTATCGTGATTGAAGTCATGCCCAATGGTTCATGCCTTCCCGAAGCTGATAGAAGGCAATATGAGGATAGGGGAGAGCAATAACAGCTCTCCCCTATATCAATCTCAAATTTGTGCTTTAGGTCTTTGCTATCCCTGAAGCAGGGTACGAAGTCTCTTTTGCATCGGGCGCTCAATCAGGCGAAGAGTTGCGATAGCCATCCCGATGATGAGGAAATAGGAGGCCCAAGGATCCCAACGAATGAGTCCTGTCATTTCCAACAGGTGTGATTTGTGCAGAATCGTCCACATGTTGAAGTGCAGCAGGTAGAGGCAATAGCTGGATTCACCGACAATCACGAAGAGCCGGAATCCAACAATCTTCGACAGCAGATTTTCACCCGCAAGACCGAGGATCAACACTGCGAAGAGCGGCATCAGCAATCCGTCGTGCAGCATGGCATAGGGAAGATGTTCTCTGTATGCCATGACGCAATAGAGCCCGACAAATCCAAGCGTTCCCAATGCCAGGCGAAGACGTGCTTGGCGTGGAATACGGCGGTCAAGCTCTGCCAGCACTACTCCAAAAAGGAATGAGGCCAGATGCGGTAACGGAGTGAATTTCAGCGTGCGCATCCAGAAGCCGCCGGTGTAGCGGCCAGGATGAGGATCACCATCCGGCAGATAAATCGTGTAAAGAGCCGGAGCGAGCATTCCCAGGAACCATAGCCCCGTCATAATGGCGAGGATTCGACGCGTTTTTTTAGGCGGCGTCCAACGTGCCAGCCAGGGGAACATCGCGTAAAAGAATGCTTCGGCAGACATTGTCCAGGCCGGAGTATTCAGGAATGTCGTTAGCTCAGGAATCCATCCCTGCAGGAGTAGGGGAGTAAGGACAAGGCCTGCCCAAAACATCAGGGAAGAATGTGCCTTGTACTCCACCGGAATCATCTCCCAGCTGAGAATCAGGCTGAGAATGTAGACGGGATAGAGACGCGTAAAGCGCGCTTTCCAGAAGCGGCGGGGATTGACCTCTCCTCGTTGTCCGCGCTCGGCATAGTTATAGGCGAGAACAAAGCCCGAGAGCAGGATGAAGTAGCTTACGGAGATGAATCCAGCATTGACAACCGGATTGAACCAGCCGAACCACTGTGGGTTGGAGAAGTGAAAGAACAGCAGGTTTACGGCCGCAAAGCACCGTAAGCCCGTTAATGCCTCCAGCTTGGCTGGCTTTTTTATTACTACGGACTGCACTTCAGGAAGGGTTGCAACTGCGGCGCTCAGGCTGTCACCAATGAGCCGACCTTTTCGCCACACACGACTCGGCGAATATTGCCCGGCTGATTCATGCTGAAGATGATCATAGGGAGATTGTTGTCTTTGCACAGGCTCACCGCAGTGGCGTCCATCACTTTTAACCCCAGCCGCAGGATCTCCATGTAGGTAATCTGATCAAATTTCACCGCATCTTTTTGGAGGACAGGATCGGCATCATAGATGCCCTCTACCTTGGTGGCCTTCAACAAAACGTCGGCCTTGATCTCCATGGCGCGCAAAGAGGCTGCCGTGTCCGTTGAAAAGAAGGGATTTCCAATACCTGCGGCAAAAATGACGACACGGCCTTTTTCGAGGTGACGAACGGCACGCCGCCGGATATACGGCTCGGCGACCTGGTTCATTTCAATGGCAGACATTACGCGACACTGCACCCCTTGCTTCTCCAGAGCATCTTGGAGAGCTAAGGCATTGATAACAGTGGCCAACATGCCCATGTTGTCGGCTGAGACACGATCCATGTTCTTCGCCTGTTCGGCGACACCGCGGAAGAAGTTACCGCCACCAACAACGATGGCAACTTCCACTCCCATAGCGTGGATCTCTCTGATTTCCGAGGTGATTTCTGTAATCCGCGGGGAATCGACACCGAAACCTCTTCCCGCAGCCAGTGCTTCGCCGGACAACTTAAGGACAATCCGCTTGTACATTTCTAATTGAGTATCGCAGATTTAGGTTTTGGGCGGAACATCCTGAGGTTATAAATGAATACACATTGCAAGAGACGTCATGTACTATTGCGTTATCCAATTTCTAACCAGAACTAATTCCAGAAAGCCAGGGGGTGGAAAGAAGAGATGTTGTCGCTTCTTCTATCACCTTAGGAATGATTGAATTACGTCTGCTGCGCAGGCTTTGCTTGCCATTGATTCCTCTAGTGGCTTAGGTCGACTGGCAATCGATGCGTAAATCGGGAAGATTGCCCTTTCTTTTTAGCCTAGAGATTTTCACCTTGTGATCTGGCCAGCCGTTATACTCCCTCTAGATATGAACAAGATACGATCTGCCAGGCTTTGGGGCGCTGCTGTAATTCTTTCTCTTGCTTGTTTCGCTGTACAACCGATGTTTGGATGGGGTAATGACGGCCATCGGATGATTAATCGCCTGGCTGTGTCGCATCTTCCCCAGGATGTTCCGGCTTTTCTGCGTTCTTCACAGGCAATCAATCAAATTGAGTATCTGGGACCGGAGCCGGATCGCTGGCGTTCTCCGCTGGAGGCCGAACTGGTTAGTGCACAAGCTCCTGAGCACTTTATCGACCTGGAGCTGGCGGACCTCATCAAGCCTTTGCCTTCAAAGCGTTTTCAGTTCCTTGCTGCGGCTTATGCCGCACAGCTTACTCATCCTGGGATGGACCTGAGACCCGATCACATCGGCTTGCAGCCCTGGCAGACGACAGAGGTTTATCAGCGCCTCAAGACTGCTCTACGCGAATACCGCAACGCCAAGTCTGAAAATCGCGATACCCAACTCATCGAACAGACAGTGATCTTTTATGCGGGCTGGCTGGGGCACTATGTTGCTGATGGTGCGCAACCACTGCATGTGACAGTGAACTATGACGGCTGGGTTAACCCTCAGAATCCGGAAGGATTTACCACTGAGCACGGTATCCACTGGAAATTTGAGTCCTCATTTGTGTCGGCCAATATCAAAGCCGCTGACGTCGAACCGAAGATGACGCCTGTTCATGCGGAAAGCGATGATGTCTTTACCTCCTACCTTGCTTATCTGCGCAAGACTGGGACGCATATTGAACAGCTCTACAAGCTTGAGAAGGTAAAAGGCTTCGATGATGCCGGAACCGCGGAATCTCGGGCGTTTACGGCGGATTGCCTGGCCTCGGGTGCCAGCATGCTGAGAGATCTGATTTATACCGCTTGGCTGGAGAGTGCAAAACCCGTGCCGCCACGTGAGTCCTTTGCTCCAAAGGCAACGTCCAAGCCCGTGGCTAACTAGCAGGCTTTTCGGATAACTCTATGCTTCTGTGAGGGTTGGTCCGGCTGGAGAGGCAGGTTCCATCCGGCATAGGATCGCCCTCAGTAGAAACGTAAGAACTGCTGTGATCGGAATGGCAAAGAGAGCCCAAGCCACAACAGCATGCCACTCCCAAGTCCATAGAGCCTTCAGCGTTCCCCAAAAAGAGGCGTGAAAGCGAGCTCCGATTTCGCGGGCAGATAACGGCAGTCTTTCGCTATGAAAGAGCCTTTCCCCCATCCGGATAAAAGGCAGGATAAGAAGAACTTGCAGGGGCGTAGCTGCATAATTTGCCATCTGGATCGCTGGCAGATTCAGGCGGAGGCCCAATGCCGCGATGGTGCAAAGCGTGGTCGTAATCCCGAAAACCGGGCAGCAGCTTATGCAAACTCCGAGTGCCAGGCACAGAGCTAGTTTTTCCGGAGTGATGCCCTGGCTCAGGAAATCGCGAAGGCGAGCAAACAGCGGTGTGGAAACTAGACTCATGCGAGGTACTGGATTCAGGATACCGCAGTCGGCTTTCTAGAGCGGAAGCAGGGGTACTGTGTCCGATCCGGCAAGGGGCTTAAGTGCAGCTTTTCGTGATGGAAAAGCTGCGCAGTCCTCTGTGGCTTACGGATACATCTACCCTGATTTCGCTCTAGCCAACACTAGCCAGCAGGTTCCTGGTGTTCAACGCGACCATCACTTCCTCTACCGACCAATCGATTGAAGAAGTTCCATCCACAACGATGTCGGCGTGGACGGCTGAGGGTCGAACAAATTTTTCTGCCATGGGACGAACTGTTGCCGCATATTGCTCGGCTACCGATTCCGGAGTTCTGCCACGTTCGCAGACATCGCGGGCAAAGCGGCGTTCATAACAGACTTCATCCGGAGTATCGACATAGACCTTCAGACTGTAATGGGGGCGCAATTCGTCGTAGTGAAGTGCAAGGATTCCATCGACTAACAGAAATTTTTCAGGCTTTATCAGCTCGGTTTTACCCTGAACCCGGCTATGAGTGCAGAAGTCGTAAATGGGCTTCTCGATACTGATCCCCTGTGCTAGTTGCGAGATATGTTCTACCAGCAGTTCCGATTCGAGAGCATCCGGATGATCGAAATCCTGGTGACATCGCTCTGCGTAGCTCAAATGACTCAAATCCCGATAGTAGCTATCCAGATGGAAATGAGAGCCCTTCAAACTGCGGGCTAACTCCCGGGCTAATGTCGTCTTACCTGAAGCGGAACAACCTGCAACGCCAATGATGACTGGAGGAAACGGTAGGGAATACGACTCGTTCACCTGCACTGCTCCAATCGACCAATCTGGGGTACCAACCGCGTCAGGAATCGATTCAGATGATCCTGTGCCTGTAGGCCGGTTTCTATGACTTCTTCGTGATTCAGCGGCTTATCAAGAACTCCTGCTGCAAGATTTGTGACGCAGGAGATACCGAGAATCTCCACTCCCATGTGCCGGGCGACGATCACCTCGGGAACAGTAGACATGCCCACAAGGTCGGCACCTAAGGTCCGAAAAGCACGAATTTCAGCCGGAGTTTCATAGCTCGGGCCGGAGACCGCCAGATAGACGCCTTCGGAAAAGGAAAATCCCTCTGCCTTAGCTGCTTCATGCGCCAAAGTGCGAAGGCGCTTCGAATAAGCCTCGGTCATATCGAAAAAGCGCGGGCCGAAACGGACATCATTGGTGCCGGATACTGGATTTCTGCCGAGAAAATTGATGTGGTCCGATATCAGGACCAGTTCTCCCTGGCGCATTCCCAGGCGGATACCACCGGCAGCATTGGTCACGATAGCGGTTTTAATTCCCAGTCTTCCCAGAACACGCATCGGGAAGGTTACTTCTTCCGGATCATAGCCCTCATAGCCGTGAACACGACCTTGCATGACGGCCACAGGAACGCCCGCTAAGGTTCCAATAATCAGCTTGCCGGAATGTCCTTCGACAGTGGAGCAGGGGAAATGCGGTATCTCGCCATAGGGGGTTATGACAGAGTCGACAACGCCTTCGGCAATAGCTCCCAGACCGGAGCCGAGAATGACAGCAATCTTCGGATGGAGAGAGATTCGCTCGCGGATGTAATCTGCCGCTTCGGTAGCGCACTCAAAAAGGTTCTTCATTCGTTTGGTTTATTTTAAAGGGTCAGCTGACAAAGCGGTCAGCTAAAGTCTGGTCGACATCCCTGTGAAAAACAAAAACAGCGGACCTCTATCTGGTAAGAGAAAGGCCCGCTATCTGGTTCGTTTACTGCCCGGATTTTCCCGGGCCTACTTCATTAACACACTGACAATCGATGCTGACATCAGGTTTGCCATTGTGCCCGCCAGCATTGCCCGAACTCCCAGCTTGGCTAGATCGTTACGGCGCTCGGGAACCAGGGCGCCGATGCCTCCAATCTGGATTCCAATGGAACTGAGGTTGGCAAAACCGCAAAGGGCAAAGGTGGCGATGGTAAAGGAACGCGGGGCCAGAGCAATTTTGTCCGCTCCCAACATGGTGTAGGCCACGATTTCGTTGAGGGCCATACGTGTACCGAGCAATCCGCCGATGGTGCCGGCGTCATGCCAGGGAATTCCGATCAGCCAGGCGATTGGCGAGAAGAAGAATCCCAAAACCGTATTCAGACTTGAAGGGAAAGGAATATAACGTCCACCTGTAAAGGGGACCGGATGATTCCACAACCAGCCGTGTACTCCTCCAAGAATGCCGTTCAGCAGTGAGATGAGTGCCAGGAACGAGATCAGCATGATGGCCACGTTCATGGCCAATTTGCCGCCATCGATAGTTCCCCGGGCGATGGCTCCCAGCAGATTTTCTTCTTTGTGCTCTTCGCTTTTGGGTACCTGGACAGTTCCGGCGGTTGCAGGTACACCATCTTCCGGAACGAGCATCTTCGCAATCAAAATGGTTCCCGGCGCAGTCATGATTACGGCTGCCAACAGATGCTTGGCCTCGATGCCGTTCAAAATGTAAGCCGCCATGATGCCGCCCGACACGTGTGCCATTCCGCTGGTCATGACTGTCATGAGTTCGGAACGGGTCAATCCCGCCAGAAAGGGGCGAATAGTTAGCGGAGCCTCTGTCTGCCCCATGAAGATACTGGCGGCAACATTCAAGCTTTCCGCACCGCTAATGCGCATCGTCTTCTGCATGACCCAGGCAAAAAGGCGAATGACCAGTTGCATGACGCCGAGGTGATAAAGGACAGCAAAGAATGCCGAGATAAAGATGATTGTTGGCAGTACCTGGAAGGCGAAGATAACTCCCATATTGGAGTTCTTCATTCCCAATATGCCAAAGACCATCTGCGAGCCTGCAAAGGTGTGAGCCAGCAAGGCATTGACCGCATCACCGGCAGTAGCCAAGATCTGCTGCCCGACGGTGAAGTCAAGCACGAGGAATGCGAAGAAGATCTGGAGTCCCAACCCCCAGGCGACTGTCCGCCAGCGAATTGCACGGCGATTGGTCGAAAAAAGCCACGCCAGCAAAACCATTGTTGCTAGGCCGAGCACGCCTGTAAATCGTCCCAAAGTCTCTTCCTCTCAGTGTGAAGCGGATTGCTGTATGCGAATCTCTGTTGCGTTTTCTGCGGTGATGATCTGGTGTACCAATGGGGGAAGTGTCGGAGGTTCCTCGGCAATCACGATTGCCTTGCGAAGCATCTCTTCGGGTTCGTCCAATTGTTCCGGGCTTGCTGCAAAAAGTGTGCAGATTGGCTGCCCTGCCTTGATTTTCCCGCCAAGCTTGACATGAAATTCAATGCCGGCGTGAGCATCTACCGGCTCTCCCGGTTTCTCTCTCCCTGCGCCAAGGCGCTGTACAGCCCAACCGACCTGACCGTTGTCCATGCTGACAAGATAGCCGCTGGTTGTGGCCAGAAATTCCCGCCGGGCTGCTGGGCGATGGAAGGCTTCGGGATTAGCAAAGGGAGCAATATCGCCGCCGTGCAATTTCACCATTTCGCAGAAGAGGCGATAGGCTTCGCCGCTTTCAAGAACTGCCTTGGCTCGCGCGTAGCCCTTTTCTGCCGAAGGCTCTTTGCCTCCGAGGTAGATCATCCAACCTGCCAGCTGTAGCGAAAGTTCGTACAGATCCTGATTCAGCGGATGATGCTTGTTTTGTAGCAGCTCAAGCGATTCCCATATCTCGATCCAGTTTCCGGCCATGCGCCCCAAGGGCTGTCCCATATCCGTGACCAGCGCAACCGTTCGAGTGCCTGAAGCTTCGCCCGTTTCAACCATCAACGAAGCCAGATAGAGGCTGTCTTCCTTCTTCTTGAGGAAGGCTCCGGAACCGGTCTTGACGTCGAGTACCAGTGCATTCAGTCCGGCAGCCAGCTTTTTGCTCATGATTGAGGCGCAGATGAGATAAGGGTTCTCAACTGTGGCTGTTCTGTCGCGAAGCGAGTAGAGAATCCTGTCGGCAGGAACCAGACGTTTCGTTTGTCCAACCAAGCTCATCCCTGTCTTCTGAAGAACAGACAACATCTCTTGGAGAGAAAGCTGGGTGTTATAGCCGGGGATTGTTTCCAGTTTATCCAGCGTGCCACCTGTGTGCCCTAAGGCGCGTCCGCTGATCATCGGAACAGCTAATCCTGTAGCGGCTGCAATCGGCGCGACCAGGAAGGAGGTTTTGTCACCCACACCTCCGCTGGAGTGCTTATCTACGGTGGTTTTGTGGAGGGGGGAGGGGTCGAAGACCTCTCCGGAGAACCGCATTGCCTTGGTCAAGGCTTGAAGTTCTTTTAAAGTCAAGCCTCGAAGCCATGCAGCCATCAACCAGGCGGAAAGCTGTTCTACGAGGATCGTTCCATTTGTTGCACCGGAGACGATAAAGGAAATCTCTTCAGGGGTCAGTTCCTCGCCATCGCGCTTCTTACGAATCAGATCAACTGCGTGCACGATAAATTCTCCCGGGGAACTTCCTGCGAAACATAAAGCATCGTTTTACTACTCACTTCCAAGGACATATGGAAAAGTCGAGACTACGGCAAGTGAAGAGCTTGAGCAACGGCAAAGTGAGAATTTGCTTAGGTTGGGAATATTTGTCTGCACCAAGCTGGCTAGCAAGAAAACGGAGAAAAGAATCCGGGTAAATTGAAGATATCCCGACTCAAGATAGTGTGGGTGCTTTGGAAGCAGTAAGGAGAATGGCGAAGTCTTTGTTTCTTCCGGGTGTTTCGGATGACGGTATAGCTGCCTACTCCCGGAAGCAACTAAAGAGGAAAGAAACTGAATTTTGTGTGGCCATTCGCGAGAACGGCCACAGCGAGCGGGTCTTTATTTTTCGCCGGAGAGAAATAGTCTAAAGGTCGTGTTTATAGAAGGCATATGGAAGCAACTCCTTGAAAGGACGTATCAAGTTGCCTTCTTTTGCGGTGAAAAGGATCTCACCATCCGGGACCATGAATTCACTCAAAACCTGCCGACAAGCTCCGCAGGGAGGGCTGGAGGCGCCGTTCAGATTGGTCACTGCAATTGCCTGAATCTGAATCTCGTGGCCAAATTCACTGATAGCCTTGACCACCGCGGAACGTTCCGCGCAGATGGTCAGCCCATATGAGGCATTTTCGACGTTTGTTCCCGTGATGACCGCTCCATTGGTGAGCTGTATTGCTGCGCCCACACGGAAGTTGGAATAGGGGGAATAAGAATGTTGGGCCACTTGCCGGGCGGCCGAGAGCAGTCCTTCAAAGTCTGGGCTCATTGTGAGGTTGAGGTTACCTTCGGGTTGTCTCAGGATGCAACTAATGTGCCAGGAAATTTAAAGTGAGCCGATGATGTAATGTCTCAAGTTCCACCACTCCCATTCCGATAACAAGGAAGTGGACGAGTTAACTAGAGAGTTTCTGATTGAGAGCCAGGAAGGATTGGACCGCATGGAGCGGTGCCTGACCGAGCTCGAAGAGCGGCCGCAAGAGACCGCGTTGCTTGCGGAGATCTTCCGCTCCGTACACACCATTAAGGGCACCACGGGGTTCCTTGGCTACACGCGACTGGAAAAACTAGCGCACGTAGGCGAAAACCTGTTGGGTCTTCTTCGCGACGGCAAGCTGACCGCCGATCAAGCCACCATTAATGGCTTGTTGGCCCTGCTTGATGGACTTCGTGAAATTCTGCGTTTGATTGAGACTGAAGGCAATGAGGGAACAGGACAGGATGCTGAACTCATCGGTCTGTTAACTTCGTTGCAAACTCCTCAGAGCGGCGCTGCAACACCGGCAGCTCCAGCCGCTAAGGCTGAGGAGCCTAAAGCCGCAGCTCCGGCACCAGCTCCTCCACCGGCGAAGGTGGAAGCGCCCAAGGCCCCGGAACCGGTTGCCGCAGCACCAGCTGCTCCAGAATCTCCGGACGAGTCGGAAGCAGTCCCAGTATCTGACGCTGTGAAGGCGGCGCAGGCTGCCGTTGTCGAAGCAAAGGCGAAGACCTCTGCTCCTGCAACAGCGACTACCAGTACGGCAGAGAGCACCTTACGCGTCGATGTGACCTTGTTGAACCGGATGATGAATCTGGTCGGCGAATTGGTCTTGACCCGTAATCAGATTTTGCAGGCTACGAGTTCCGATCCCAATCTCACGTTGCTTTCCCGTCGTCTGGACATGGTCACAGCCGATCTGCGTGAGTCGGTCATGAAGGCTCGTATGCAGCCTGTCTCACATGTCTTCTCCAAATTCCCGCGCGTTGTTCGCGATTTAGCGCAGGTGCTGGGCCGTAAGGCTAAGCTGCAGATGGAAGGCCAGGAGACGGAACTCGACAAGAGCTTGCTCGAGGCCATTAAGGATCCGCTAACCCACGCCGTCCGTAATTCTCTCGACCACGGCATTGAGCCGCCCGATGTGCGTGAGGCTGCAGGCAAGGATCCCGAAGGAACCCTGAAACTGCGCGCTTTCCAGGAAGGCAGCCACGTCATCATCGAAGTCTCCGATGACGGTGCCGGAATTCCCGTAGACAAGGTTCGCAATAAGGCGATCGAACGCGGCCTGATTACTGCCGAGCGCGCCTCGCAGCTGAGCGAACGTGATCTCCTCCAGCTGATCTTCCTTCCGGGCTTCTCTACGGCGCAGGCCGTAACGAAGGTTTCCGGAAGAGGCGTCGGTATGGACGTGGTCCGTACCAATGTAGAGAAGATTGGCGGCAAAGTTGAAGTTGATAGCCGTCCAGGCAAGGGCACTACGATACGTCTACGTATCCCGTTGACCCTGGCCATCATTCCAGCCCTGATCGTAAGAAGCAATGATTTGAGTTTTGCTCTACCCCAGGGAGCTCTTTCCGAGCTAGTACATCTGAGCGCCGAGCAGGCAGCGAAGGTCATTGAGTGGATCGATAATGCTCCGCTCTACCGTCTTCGCGGTAAGCTGCTTCCTTTGGTCTTCCTGGAAAACATGCTGAAGCAACGGACACCCGAGGAAACGGGCGAACGCGATCGCTATATCGCCGTGCTCGATGCCGACGGACGTCGCTTCGGACTGGTTGTAGACGGATTGGACGATCCGGAAGAAATCGTGGTGAAGCCGCTGTCTGCGGTATTGAAGAACATTGGTCTCTATTCCGGAGCTACGGTTCTGGGTAATGGAGATCTCGCACTCATTCTGGATCCCGGCTCTATCGCTTCTCACGGCGGCATTGGACTCGTCTCCAGCGAGGAAGAGGGCGTCGAAGAGGAGCTGGAAGAAGAGACGAAGAAGGGCGCCGAATTCCTGCTCGTCGAAGCGGCAACACGTCAGGCGGCAATTCCGTTGGGAGATGTACTGCGCATCGAGCGTATACCTCTCTCGAAGATCGAGTACATCGGTTCTCGTCCTGTACTCAACTTCGACGGAACGATTCTGCCCGTCGACGATCCGGGAGGCGTACTGTTGAGCGCCGAGTCCAACAACGAAGCCCAACTGACAGTCGTTGTCTGCCGCGATGGCAGCCGTCATGTAGGCGTAGCTGTCTCGCAGGTTCTCGATGTTGCGGCTGGTAAGGATTTGACCGAAGCGGGCACCGATATTCGAGCTGGTGGCGTGATCCTGTTGAAGGAGCGTGTAACAGGAGTGGTGGATTTAGGCACGATTCCACCTCTACCGATTACTGAGTCCGGCATTGGCGGTCAGGATCTGAATCACGAGATGGAGAGTTTGGCATGAAGGCAGCTGTAGCAACTGAAGGTCGCAAGAGAAAAAAAGATAAATCGGCCGGAATTCTACTAGAGATATGTTCGGTTAAAGTTGGTGACATGTTGTTCGGTGTGCCAATTACCCAAATTCTCGAGATCGTCGGCTCATCTGCAACACAAGCTGTTCCACTTGCTCCCAGCTTTATCGGAGGCTTGGTACACTATCGCGGCGATGTGCTCACCACTGTTTCACTCAGGTTGTTGCTGGGTTTACCTCCTCTTGATACCCCTCCGGATATTCTGGTTTTCGAAGGGCCAAGCGGTTATTACGGCCTCTTAGTGGATGCGGTAGGGGAAGTTATTACCGTTACATCCACCGAATTTGAGCCGAATCCTTCTACATTGGACAGTTCTCGGAGAGCTCTATTTGCCGGAGCTTATAAGCTGAAGGATGGTCTGCTCGTTATGTTGGATCCAGAGCGTTTAGACCCGCTCCGGTTAAGTAGTGCTCTCCCGGCATGAGCCGCGGATACCAGGAGGATGTATGCGTGCGTTGATCGTGGACGATTCACGCTTCGTGCGAGATTATTTACGCGGCCTGCTAGAAGAAAGAGGCGTGGAATGCGATGAGGCTGCTGATGGGCAGGCCGGCCTCGATCGCTTGCGAAACGATGGTCCTTTCGATTTGGCATTGGTTGATTGGAATATGCCGGTCATGGGAGGCCTCGATATGCTGAAGAACCTGCGTCAGGAAGGTTATTCAGATCTAAAAGTCATGATGGTCACCACCGAGGCTGACAATGATTTCATTTTGAAGGCACTCGATGCGGGAGCTGATGAATACCTGATGAAACCGTTTGATGAAGAAGCCCTTGAAGAAAAACTTTGCATGATGGGCCTCATGGAGAATTAGTTATGCCGGTCGGCCGCGCTGCGCGGATTCTTATAGTGGATGATTCGGTGGTGATGCGCAGCCTGTTGCGCCAAGTGCTGTCGGCAGATTCTCGCATCGAGATTGCTGGCACTGCTTCAGATGGGCAGGCGGCTCTCCGGATCATGGAGACTGTTAAGCCAGATCTCATCCTTCTGGATATCGAAATGCCGGGGATGGATGGTCTGACAGCACTGGAACGGATTCGCTCCATGGATCGCAGGATTCCTGTGATCATGTGCAGTACCCTTACGAAGCATGGTGCCAGCGTTACCATCGAGGCCCTTGCACGTGGCGCTTCCGACTATGTCACCAAGCCCAGTGGGCCGGGGGGCAGGGAAGAAGCATCACGGAGGTTACAGCAGGATCTGGTTCCAAAGATTCTGGCGCTGACCGGGCACTCAAGCGTAACGAGAGCAGCAATGCCCTCACCGCTTGCTCCCGTGCAGCGTGGTGTAGCACCATCTCAGCCACAACCGCAGTCGCAGCAGATTACCGCTGTGCCTACCGTGGTGGTGATAGGAGTTTCAACTGGAGGTCCGGCAGCCCTCGATATTGTGTTGCCGAATATTCCAGCAGATTTTCCTCTGCCGATATTGCTCGTCCAGCACATGCCGCAGCTCTTTACGAAGATGCTGGCAGAGCGTCTGGATACACGTTGTCCGTTACACGTGTGCGAAGCGGAGCCTGGAAATCTTGTAGTACCTGGCAAGATATATGTGGCGCGTGGAGATTGGCACATGGAAATGGTGAGTGATCGGCCAAAAAATGCGCCTCACGAAGGGAGAAAGGTCTCCGTACGTTTGACCCAGACTCCTCCCGAGAATCATTGCCGGCCCTCTGTGGATGTATTGTTCCGCTCTGCTGCGGAGCTATACGGAAACGGGACTTTGGCGGTAATGCTTACGGGTATGGGAAGTGATGGTTTGGAGGGCTCACGGAAGATACGAGCGCTCGGTGGAACCCTTCTCGCCCAGAATCAAGAGACCAGCGCAGTTTGGGGGATGCCTGGTGCAGTTGTTCATGCCGGTTTAGCGCAGCGCGTTTTACCGCTGGCGGGCATAGCTTCTGAAATCATTCGTCTCTGTACCTCTCGCAATCAACGCGAAGCGCAATCGCTTCGGGAATCGGCAGTATAGATATGTCTGCAGCAACGGCCAGCGATTACGAGTATCTTCGTCAGCTCGTCTTTGAGCAATCAGAGAACGTGTTGGATCCCGCTCGGGATTATTTATTCGAAACGCGTTTGGCCCGTCTTTTGCGTAACCAAGGTATGAACGGCTTGGATGAGCTAGTACGGACTCTGCGCCAAAGCCGGAATCCCAGCTTGGCTCGCTCTGTCGCCGAAGCGATGACAATCAACGAAACGAGTTTCTTTCGTGACAGTCGTCCCTTCGAACTACTGCGCACAGAATTATTACCGGAGCTGATCGAAAAGCGTCGCCTTGCCAGGTCGCTTCGTTTCTGGAGTGCGGCGTGTTCCAGCGGGCAAGAAGGCTACAGCCTGGCTATGCTTACTCGGGAACACTTTCCTCTCTTGGGCAGCTGGAATATCCGCATCGAAGGCACGGATATTTCTGCGGAGATGGTTCATCGCTCCAGCAACGGAATCTATCACCGCATCGAAATTAACCGTGGTCTCCCTGCGCGATTTGTGGTCCGCTACTTCGATCACATTGGCGAGGATTGGCAGGTCAAGCCGGAGATCCGGCAGATGTGTAACTTTCGTCAGGCGAACCTTGTTGCTCCCCTGCCGTTTAAAGAGACCTTTGACGTTATCTTTTTGCGTAACGTGATGCTCTATTTCTCAATGGAGACTCGTCGCAAACTGCTAGCTAATGTGCATCGCCTGCTTGCTCCGGATGGTCTCCTGTTCCTGGGAAGCAGCGAGCAACCTGTTCAGCCTGAGTTGTGGACCACGATTTTGGCCGGAGGAACCTGCTACTACCGTCCGAGGCCAGCGAATTAATCGAAAAGAATAGAGCGGCAGGCCTAGAGCCGATCCGCAAATGGTACCAAGTGTTACCCTCTCATTCCTCACCAGTATCTGGTGAGGAATTTTTTGCTGCTGAAATATTTCTTCATCTTTCGTCTTCTCAATTTCGGCACTGCCGAAGCCAGGCCTCACGTTCCGAAGGGTGTTTCCAAGGGAATTCGTAAACCCTTCGCGCCTCTGCTATCTTCAACGCAACGGGCTATTGCCTTGTACGTTGCGTTTATCCATGGCTCCAAGATCCTCGAAATCGTCAGGTTCCACTAACGACCCGCTTAGTCTTTTTCATCCTGTCACCGCCGAGTGGTTCCGGGCTGTCTTTGAGAAGCCGACCTCTCCTCAAATGCTGGGTTGGCCGGCTATTGCACGAGGCGAAAGTTCTCTCATTCTCGCCCCCACTGGTACAGGAAAGACGCTTACGGCATTTCTCTGGTGTATTGACCAACTCATGCTGAGCAATCCTTCTTCGATACCAGGATGCCGCGTTATTTACATCAGCCCCTTGAAGGCGCTTGCCGTCGATGTCGAAAGGAACCTGCGTGCTCCGCTGGCGGGTATCGCCAACATGGCTCTACGGCATGATGTGGCTGTCCATGAGCCGGAGATCAGTATTCGCACCGGAGATACTTCGCAGAAAGAACGCAGCCGTTTTCGCCGACATCCGGCAGAGATACTCATCACCACGCCCGAATCTCTTTATCTGATTCTTACCTCTGAAGCGGCTTCTGGTTTGCGCTCGGTTGAGACCGTGATTGTCGATGAAATTCATGCGATGGTTCCGACCAAGCGAGGAGCTCATCTGGCAGTCTCGCTGGAACGTCTCGAAGCGATTGCACAGAGGCCCTTACAGCGTATTGGGCTCTCCGCAACGCAACGCCCTTTGGAGGAGGTGGCACATTTCCTTGGTGGCGCAGAGTCCGTTGCTGCTCCTGTAATCAGCGATCCTGTGGAGGAACTTGAAACGGAATGGGTTACAGAAGCTTCGCCTATCGATGATGCCCCTCGATACAGACCTGTAACGATAGTCAATGCCAGCGAGCCGAAGAAGCTGGAGTTGCGCATCGAGGTTCCAGTAGAAGATATGGCCAAGATCGGCCAGCAGGAAGATCTTCCCAGTGGAGATGCCTCTCAATCACCCAAGCGAACTTCAATCTGGAGTGCAATCTACCCGCGACTACTGGAGATTATTCGCTCCCGGACCTCGACAATTCTCTTCGTGAATAATCGGCGGACAGCGGAGAAATTGGCTGGTGCCTTGAATGATTTAGCTGGGGAACAAGTCGCTTCTGCTCATCATGGATCGTTGGCGGCAGCGCAGCGTTCTGTAATTGAAGAACAGCTGAAGGCGGGAAATCTTCGTGCTCTCGTGGCAACCTCTTCTTTGGAGTTGGGTATCGACATGGGGGCTGTCGATCTGGTCATTCAAATTGAGGCACCTCCTTCCGTAGCCAGTGGAATGCAGCGTATCGGTCGTGCCGGCCATCATGTCGGGGCCGCGAGTGAAGGCATCCTCTTTCCCAAATACCGTGCCGATCTGGTTGCTTGTGCAACTGTGACTCGTGCCATGCATGAAGGGCTGGTTGAGGCGACGAGGTTTTTGCGCAATCCCCTGGACGTGCTTGCTCAGCAGATGGTTGCTACCATCTCTCATCCACCCGTCTCCGTACTGTATGAGCGGAAGAAGGGAGTTCCACCTCCTCAGGCAGAAATCAACGTCGATGATTTGTATCAGTTAATGTGCCATTCTGCGCCTTTTGCCGGACTTAGCCGCACAGTCTTCGACGGCGTGCTCGATTTGTTGGCTGGCCGGTATCCATCGGATGAGTTTGCGGAATTGAGACCGCGAGTGACCTGGGATCGGGTTCGCAACACGGTTACTCCTCGTGAGGGTGCAAAGCATCTGGCAATCCTGAACGGTGGAACCATACCGGATCGCGGCTTATATGGCGTATTTCTGGCAGGCCAGGAAGGCAAGCCGATTCGGGTTGGTGAACTCGATGAGGAGATGGTCTTCGAAAGCAAGACTGGAGATACCTTTATCCTGGGCGCTTCTACCTGGCGCATCGATGAAATTACGCACGACCGCGTCCTTGTTACCCCTGCTCCCGGAGAACCGGGGAGAATGCCCTTCTGGCATGGAGATGCTGCCGGACGTCCACTGGAGTTTGGTAAACGTATCGGCAAGCTGGTGCGGGAGCTGAGAGCAACGCCGCGGAATGCAGCCATCAGTCGCCTTACACGCGAACACGATCTCGATCCCCAGGCAGCTGAAAATCTCCTGCGCTTTCTTGCCGACCAGGAGCTTGCAACCACGCATGTTCCCGATGATCAGACGATTGTTATCGAGCGTTGCCGCGATGAGTTGAACGATTGGCGGGTTTGCGTCCTTACTCCCTTTGGAAGTCGCGTCCATGCTCCTTGGGCAATGGCCGTGACGGCTCGTATTAATGCTCTTGGTGGAACTCCGGTTGAGACTCTTTGGGACGATGATGGATTTGTACTGCGCTTCCCGGATACGGATGCTCCTCCGGACTCGGATATCTTTCTTCTGGATGCACAAGAGGCGGCAGGACTTGTACTGAGGCAGCTTGGATCTACCGCGATGTTTGCTGCGAAATTCCGTGAGAGTGCGGCTCGGGCATTGCTTCTTCCGCGACGCAGAGCGCAAGGACGTTCTCCTCTCTGGCAGCAACGCAAACGTGCATACGATTTGCTGGCGGTAGCATCTCGTTATCCTTCCTTCCCACTGCTGCTTGAGGCATATAGAGAATGTCTGCGGGATGTCTTCGATATGCCTGCCTTTCTGGAGATTCTGCGCGACATCGGCAGCAGACAGATTCGCGTGCATGTTGTCGATTCCAAAACACCTTCTCCGTTTGCAGCTTCATTGCTCTTCAATTACGTAGCTAATTACATCTACGACGGCGATGCTCCTTTGGCGGAGCGACGTGCACAGGCTCTGTCGATCGATCAAGATCAACTACGCGAGCTCCTGGGCGATGCCGATCTTCGCGAACTTCTCGATCCCGACGCGATCGCAGAAGTGGAAGAGCATCTGCAATCGCTGGCGGAGACGCAACGGGTTCGCTCGGCTGACGGTATGCATGATCTCCTGTTGCGGTTAGGAGATCTGAGTCGTGAAGACATAGCCCGAAGATTGGCTTCTCCCGATCTGATCGAGAATCTCGAGCGCCTGCAACGCTCACGGCGAATTCTAGAGTTGCGTGTTGCAGGAGAGAAGAGGTTTATAGCTGTTGAGGATGCAGCCCGCTATCGCGATGCTCTTGGCATTCCTCTTCCTCCCGGTCTACCGGCATCTTTTCTCGGGCATGTTCATTCTCCTGTTCTAGAGCTTGTCCGTCGTTATGCACGAACTCATGGACCGTTTACTGTTCGTGAGGTCTCGATGCGTTTTGGTCTCGATCTCAAACAAGTGGAGACAGTTCTGCGAACGCTTCTCTCCGATGGGCGCGTTGCCGAAGGAGAGTTTCGTCCGGCGGGAGTTCATCGGGAATGGTGCGATGTTGAAGTGTTGCGCCTGATCCGGCGAAAGTCCTTAGCTAAGCTGCGCAAGGAAGTCGAGCCGGTTGAGCCTCAGCTGTTGGCTCGTTTGGAGACGCACTGGCAGGGTGTTCTTCAGAAAAGGCGTGGCCTCGATGCTTTGCTCGATACCATCGAGAGCTTGCAGGGTGCTCCAATTCCCGCATCATTGTTGGAAACCGCTGTACTTCCCGCGCGTATTGCCAACTACTCCCCAAATGATCTCGATACCTTGATCGCTGCCGGGGAAATTGTGTGGTGTGGAGTTGATCCACTGGGCGAGCATGACGGACGCATTGCTCTCTACTTAGCCGACCGGCTGAACACTCTGCTGATTCCTCGTCCGAAGATAGAACCGTTATCTGAGAGGGAAGCGGCGTTAGTTGAGTTATTGCGAAAGGGTGGGGCCTCCTTCTTTGCTCAGTTGCACGAGGCAGCGGGCGGCGGATATCCTGGAGAATCGCTGGATGCCTTGTGGAGCCTGGTCTGGCGGGGCATGGTCACGAACGACACCTTTCATCCTCTCAGGGCTTATACGGCACGGCCTTCTCAGCAACGTTCGTCGAAGCGGCAGCATAACTTACCTGTATTCCGTTCCCGACGGACTACTCCGCCTACCGCTCAAGGCCGATGGACACTCCTTCCAGTTGCCGATGCGGTTGAGGGGGCAGTGTCTTCCTTGGCCAGTTCTACGGAGCGAAGCCACGCAATTGCTCAACAGCTGCTGAATCGTTACGGAGTGCTGATGCGAGAGTCCGCAATGGCAGAAGACATTCCTGGCGGCTTTTCGTCTGTCTACGACGTGTTGAAAGCGCTGGAGGAGAGTGGTCGTATTCGCCGTGGATATTTTGTGGCTGGATTGGGTGCTACTCAATTTTCGATGCCTTCTGCAATCGATCTCTTACGATCGCTGCGAAATAGTCCAGCTCCGGAGAAACCCGAGATGGTTATGCTGGCTGCGACCGATCCTGCCAATCTCTATGGCTCAGTGCTGCGCTGGCCGGCCTCCGAGGAGGACGAAGCAGGAAGTACTCGTTCCTTGGCAAGAAGTGTCGGGGCATCCGTGATCCTTCGGAACGGTGTCTTGATTGCCTATTTGCGCCGCAATAATCCTGCTCTTCAGGTATTCATGCCACAAGAAGAGCCGGATAGGAGCAATGCTGCTCGCGATCTGGCTCACTTTCTCGCACATCAGGGGCAAGAACTCATGCGGCAGGATGGTGCTGACAGGCACCAGGGGTTCTTTCTCTCGATCATCAACGGTCAGCCTATTCATCTTCATTGGATGGGGCAGTATCTCCTCGACGCCGGTTTCCAGGCTGCGCCTATGGGCTTCAATCTGAGACGAGTGCCCATGCCAATAGGCTCCCCGGATGTGGATTAGGAACACCTGCGCTGGAAGGGGAGCTCGGTTCCTAAGGAGTCCTTTGCCTAAGTCTGAGTAGACGTTTGACTAGGGAATGTTTTTCTCGATATAGTGACACCACTGATGAGTGGTGACACTATTCCCGATTTACAGTCTCTGATTGCACTTGGACTGAATAGCTATGAGGCGGCGGCCTATATGGCACTGTTGGGCCGTCCCGAACTCGGATCTGCCGAAATTGCGGTACGAGCCAGCATTCCCCGTCAGCGGATCTATGACGTACTTGGTTCATTAGCGGCCAAGGGACTTTGCCTTGCTCGCGATACGACTCCGAAGAGTTTCTCTGCCGTCGATCCCAGGATCTCCCTCGATTTGCTTGCAAAGGAGAGGGCTTCTGCTCTCGACCGCCAGAAAAAGGAGACGGAGTCTCTGGCCCTGAAACTCGTCACGGAGTTAGCCCCAATTTACGCTTCTGGGCGAGGGCAAAATGATCCGCTTGCCTACGTAGAAGTGCTATCAGGCGCGACGCGTATTGCTCATAGAGCTTTAGCTCTTGCGGAAGCAGCAAAGAAGAGTGTGAACTCGTGCATTCGAAAACCAATGATTCTTTCCAAGGATCAAAACTGGGGGTTTCTGCGCGCACCGCTTGGCAAAGGGCTCAAATACCGGGCTCTCTGCGATCCAGAAGCTATCGAAGATTCCGAACTACAAGAATGGATAAGTACCTTTGCGGACTGGGGAGTGGAGATCCGCGTTTCTGCAGAATTGCCGCTAAAGATGCAGGCATTCGATGACGAGACGGTACTTGTTTCTATGCAGGATCCTACTGCGGGCCAACCGAGTTTTACTGCCGTAGCTATTCATAATAGGGGCTTCGTAGCGATGATGAATCTCGCCTTTGAGCATCTGTGGACGAATGCCACACCTTTTCGCGGGAAAGCTTCAAAGAGGAGCAATAAAAAATGAACGGTTCGTGTGTGCACGGTTCAATTCAATCCGGGATTGAAATCCATCAAGGGTATGAGCCCGGTCTGATAGGACGAGTTAGCGAACTGCACGGAAGGTACTATGCCCGGGAATGGGGATCTGGAGCACCGTTTGAGGCTATGATGGCACGCGACATCTGTGAGTTCATAGAACGCTATGATGCCGATAAAGATCTTATTCTTTCTGCTCACATAGAGGATGTTCTTGTAGGAGCTATCGCAATACTGGGGCAGAATCCCAAACCCGAGGGCGTACAGTTGCGCTTCTTTCTTGTGGACCCCGCTTATCACGGCAAAGGCGCTGGAAAGGCACTTCTGCATAGTGCATTGGATTGGTGCAAACAGCGGGGATATCAAAAAATCTTTCTTTGGACTGTCGATCATCTGCCGCAGTCGCGAGGACTATATGAGAGTGTCGGATTTCGAATTACCGAACGTCATCACGACGATCGTTATACGGTGCCAAGAGAAAATCTCAAGATGGAACTAGAGCTAGACAAATAAGGTCCGGCCAGCAAATTACGACTTTTGAATGGATAGAAAGGTTATGTAGCTAGATGAACTCCTCTGTCTCCGATGAACAAGCACAAAGCAGCTCTCCTGAAACTTCTCTCAATTGTCTGAGTGCAAAGACGGCAAAGTGTTATGTCTGCGGACCGGAAAATCCTTTAGGGTTACAGGTTCTGTTTACGCGCGAAGGAACGAATGGCAGCCGCGCGTTTTATACTGCCCGCGCTGAACATGCTGGCTGGTCCGGGATTATGCATGGCGGAGTAACATTCGCACTAATGGATGAGGCCCTCGGTTGGGCGGTGCATTTCCAAGGTTTATATGGTGTCACGGCGAAAGCTGAGACCCGCTTTCGCCAGCCTGTTCACATCGGAACAAAGCTGATCATACGTGCCTGGACTCAGGAACAACGGCGCAAGGTGATGAGTGCCCGTGCGGAAATGCGCATTGATGATGAGGCTCAAACGTTAGTAGCCGAGGTGGATGCGACGATGTTCTTGCTTGATAGTGCGGACCAGGTTTCCTGACACCAGCTTTTCAAACAGGATGATTGCCAGCGGGAGACTAAACCCTGCTTCGACGGAGCAATCCTTTAATAAACGATGCCAGAAGGCGACACAATCTTTCGGATCGCACGAACGCTAAATCGTGCACTCGCAGGTAAGGAGATTACTGCGTTTGAATCTGCGTATGCGCAGTTAACGAGAGTCAATGACGATACTCCCGTTGCTAGTCGATTGGTTGAGCGTGCCGAGCCCCATGGAAAGTGGCTGCTGATCTATTTCTCGGGAGATTTGATTCTTGCCACTCATATGCGTATGAAGGGCAGTTGGCATCTCTATCGTGTCGGTGAACGATGGCAAATGGGACGTCAGCATATGCGGATTCGGATGCAGACGAAAGACTTTGAAGCTGTCGCCTTCGATGTTCCCGTAGCGCAGTTTTACACGCAACAGACACTGGAAAGACAATCGGCAATTCCGAAATTAGGTCCCGATGTCTTGGGCGATATATTTCCCGTCGAGGAAGCTGTAGTCAGAATTAGGGCTCTTCCGAAAGAAGAGATTGCAGATGTGCTGCTAAACCAGCGAGTGATTGCAGGAGTTGGGAATATCTACAAATCCGAGGTCTGCTTCGCTTGTGAAGTGAATCCCTTTCGGCGCGTAGAGACACTTACAGATAAAGAGTTGGATTGCCTGATTGCACGGGCACGCAAGCTTATGGCGGATAACGTTAGCGAGGAGACCTCGAACTCCATTCAGACGTACTCGGGGCTTCGGAGAACAACGGGGGCAATGGATCCGGGAGCAAGGCTATGGGTTTACCGGCGCGAGGGAAGGCCCTGTCGTCGTTGCGGAACATCAATCATGATGCGTAAACAAGGTATTCATGCGCGCTCTACGTATTGGTGTCCGAGTTGTCAAAAGTGATCCCGCACAAATAAAACCGGCCATTCAGTTTTGCTGAATGGCCGGTTTTATGTTTTGTTCTCTTACTGCTTAGGTGGCGGCTCTTGTTGTTGCTGGTCTTGCTTGTTGTCGCCGCTTCCGGAAATCGCCCCAAAGATCTTTCCGAAGAAGCCCTTTTTCTTTTTCTGTGCGTTGGAATTAGGTGTATTTGCCTGCCCATCCACCGGTTGTTGTTGCACAGGCTGTTGCGGTATCGTGGGCGGCGACTGCGGCAATCCTGGGGTGTTGTTGCCCTGGGTATTGGGTGGTGCAGCCGGTTTATCTCCGCCTAATCCAAAGAGGCGCTGGAAGAGATTTCTTTGATCACCGTTGGCGTGATCGCAAGTATCTGTTGGAGCGGTTCCGGCCAGGAAGGCTACCGTATAGGAATCCGGGCAGGATGCAGTCGAGATCAGATTCGTGACCTTATCAATCCTCACAATCTCAACACCTTCCGGTGCAGAGAAATCATGAGTATCCGAATACTGAGGCAGCTGAACTGCCTTCTTCATAAATTCAGCCCAGATAGGAGCGGCTGCAGCAGCACCAGCCAGTTTGATATCTGTGTAATCGTCATTTCCGACCCAGACTATGCAAAGCAGGTTGCTGGTGAAGCCTGCGAACCACGCATCATGCGAAGTCCCGGTCTTGCCTGCTGCCGGTGCCATAAAACCGCGCTGGCGGACTACGTAGCCAGTACCGTTATTCATGACGCTTTCCATCAACTCCGTTGTCAGAAAAGCAACACGAGGATCGATGACCGGCTTTGAAGAAGGTGTGAAGTCGGCAACCACGTCGCCGTCGGAATTGCGAATGGAGGCTAGCATCCAAGGATCGATTTTGACTCCACCGTTTGCAAAAACGGTGTAAGCCCCGGCCATATCTATTGGAGTAGCATCATAGGCTCCAAGGGCGACAGAAGGAGTACCACGAGCACTCTTAATACCGGCATCCCGGGCTAAAGAGGCTACGTTGTTAAAGCCAACCATCTGTGCAAGGCTGATGGTCGCATTGTTGAGCGAATGCATCAGCGCATAGCGGGCTGTAACTTCGTCATGGTATTCCCCATGATAGTTACGCGGTGTGTATTGCTGGTTCCCTACCGTATAAGTAACCTGCTGGTCGTTGAGCATGGTCACCGGTGAGAAGACCGCATCCTGTCCGGAAAGGGGTGTTCCGGTCAACGATGTGTTGAACGCAGTTGCAAAAACGAATGGCTTGAAGATCGATCCTGTAGGCCTCTTCGCGACTGCGTGATTCAGCTGGCTGTTGCCATAATTCCGTCCACCGACAAGCGCCAGCACTTGCCCTGTATGAGGATTGAGTGCAACAAGCGCGACCTGCGGGGGAGCGACGTTGCCAGGAGTCTTTGCATGCAGACGGGCAACCTGTTCGTCTACGCTCTTCATGCCGATGGCAACAGCATCTGTGGCAGCCTTCTGCAGGTCGGGATCGAGCGACGTGTAGATGCGCACACCTTCGTGGTTGTAATCGCGATCGCCGATCTTTTGTGCAATCTGGTCACGAACCAGATCGACGAAGTAGGGAGCCTCTCCAGCATCCAGATTTACGGTCGATAGATGCAGCGGTTCCGCTTTCGCACGTTCTGCCTGATCCGCAGTGATCTTTTCCATGTCGAGCATGGAGTCGATTACGATATTCCGGCGTTGAATGGCTCTGTCAGGATGGCGGTAGGGATTGCGGAAACTTGGTTGCTGAATCATGCCTGCCAACAGCGCACATTCGGCTAAGTCGAGCTGCTGGACATTCTTTCCGAAGTAGACCTGAGCGGCTTCTCCGAAACCATTGACAGCAAAGCTTCCTTGTTGACCGAGAGGAATTTCGTTGGCATACATCTCGAAGATCTGTTTCTTGTTAAAGCGGTGTTCGAGATGATAGGTGATTACAATTTCGATCAGCTTGCGTTTTAAACGCTTTTCAGGGCTCAGGAAGAATCCGCGGGCCAACTGCATGGTCAGCGTCGATCCGCCTTCCATGTAGGTGTGTTTGCGGGTAAGGTCGTTGCGTAACGCGCCGAGCATGCGGATATAGTCGACGCCGCCATGATCGAAGAATCTGCGGTCTTCAATGGCTACGACTGCGTTCACCAGATTCGCTGGCAGCTCGTCGTACTTTACGATCCGGCGCTTGGTGCGGTTTACGCCTTCGGAGAGGCCTGTGATCATCACAGGCTCAAGCTCATAGGCGACCAGCTCCTGGCCCTTGTCCCCGTAGATGCCGCTCACCAGATCGTTGTTGAAGTTGATCGTGGCGCCATCCTGAGAGTGATAGGACTGTGGACCCGGGTGAATCGAAATGGAGGTGGCGTTTACGCGATAGGTGCCCATAGGTGAGGCTGTCCCTATGCCCTCCTCCGTATATCCGCCCTCGCGAAGCTCCTGAGCGATTCCCCTTGGGGTGAGCTTCTGTCCGGCACGTACTTCACGTGGAGCCGCGTAGATTTTGGCCGTATTCGCAAAGAGAGGCTGCTCCAGCCGTTCATCTACGATGTTCCCGTATTTGAAGTAGTAGAAGCCAAAGATCAGGAGAAAGAGTCCTACAAATGCTCCTCCGGCGATCAGCATGACGCGCATAGCTTTACTGCGCATGGAAAAGAAAGTTGCTGAAGGCGGATGAGCAAGCTTGATTTTTAATGCCACAGGTCAAAACCTCCACTGACCGTAGGACCGAGCCGGTGAAGGCAAGGTCTCTTGTTGCTGAAAGGATGCGACTTGCTCGAAGAAACTCCAGGTGGACAGACCTCTTGGGTCCATCCACCTTCGATTTATGCCTGAATGCGCTCTTTCAACGTAGATACGACTGCATCGAGCTGGAGATCCTCGCTGGTTGCCCGCGAGCGAACTACAAATTCGACCTTACCCTCCGCAGTCTTCTTCCCAACATTGATACGGAATGGAATACCAATAAGATCCGCATCTTTGAATTTGACTCCGGCACGCTCGTCGCGGTCATCCAGTAGGACGTCGAATCCTGCCTGCTCCAAATCGGTTGCAAGCTTCTCTCCCGTCTCCCGAAGCTTGGCATCCGCGGTATTCGTAATGGTTACAACAACTTCAAACGGTGCAATAGCAGGGGATAGCCAGAACCCGTTGGCGTCGTTGTTCTGCTCTATTGCCGAGGTAAGGATACGCTCGATTCCAATACCGTAGCTACCCATGATCGGCGTGACTTCCTTGCCGTTCTCATCAAGAACCCGGGCGCCCATGCTCTCCGAGTACTTGTAGCCAAGCTTGAAGATGTGTCCAATTTCCACTGCCTTGGCAACCCGCAGCGGAGCGCCGCATTGAGGACATCCCTCACCCTCGGCAGCATTGCGGATATCGGCCGAAACTGTGAACTTGAAATTCACACCGGGCGTCACATTGCGGAGATGGTAATCCAGCTTGTTGGCACCGCAGACCATGTTCTTGCGATTCAGCAGACCATTGTCGAGGATGACATTTACTCCGCCATCGAAGAGCTTAGCTGCCGCGTTAAGGCCCACAGGTCCGAGAAATCCTGCCGGAGCGTTGAAATAGGTGGTCAGTTCTTCTCCGTGCATTGGACGAAGTTCCGCTACGTCGAGCTTGGATTTCTGTTCCCTCAGCCCGGCATTGAGGACACCTGTTAATTTCGTTTCGTTGACCAGATGATCGCCACGCAGGAAGACAACAACCGGCTGCCAATTGTCCTTTTCGCCGCCACGCATGCTGGCCATATAGGCGACCGTCTTAATGTCGTGCTGTGGAGAGATCTTCAGGAATTCGACCACATCGGCGATGGCGCCTTTCCCGGGTGTGTGAACCAGCTCCGGCTGGCCGTCCCCGGTTGGAGCGAGATCTTCAATCGATGAAAGCTTGGATGTGGCTTTTTCTGTGTTAGCCGCATATCCGCACTTGGCGCAGCTGGCAATGAGGTCTTCACCGGCATCGGTGTAGACCATGAACTCCTGCGACTGCGTGCCGCCCATCGAGCCTGAGTCTGCTTCGACAGCGACGACAGAGAGACCGCAACGGCTGAAGATCTTACGATAGGTCTGGTCATGCAGCAGGAAGCTCTTGTCGAGTCCTTCCTTGTTGATGTCGAAGCTGTAAGCGTCCTTCATGATGAACTGGCGGACGCGCAGCAATCCGGATTTTGGACGAGGTTCGTCGCGGAACTTGGTCTGGATCTGGTACCAGATCTGAGGCAGTTGCTTGTAGCTGCGCAATTCCTTGCGCGCAATGTCGGTCATGATCTCTTCGTGAGTCATGCCCAGGCATAGATCCGCGCCTTTGCGATCCTTCAGACGAAACATGTTGTCGCCCATGGTCGACCAGCGGCCGCTGGCTTCCCATACCTCACGCGGATTCAATGCTGGGAGCAGAAATTCCTGACCGATCTGGTCCATTTCTTCACGAACAATGCCGATGATCTTTTGAATCGAACGGTGTCCCATGAAGAGGTACGAGTAAATGCCGGCTCCGAGTTGACGGACGTATCCGGCGCGCAAAAGAAACTTGTGACTAGCGACTTCGGCGTCTGCCGGCGCTTCACGAAGAGTAGGAACAAAGAGCTTAGACCAGCGGTGCATTTTTCCTTAGGTATGCTTTCCTGCCCGCGGCCTGCCGCGAGGCAAATTCCACAATTCTCTATTTTAAATGGTAGCGATAGCGATGCCCTGATTTTGGTGCACTTTGCGGGATTTGAACAAAATTTTTGTCTCGGAGGGAGCTTTTCACACGAACGCAAGCTCTCGACCAAGCTTACTTGTGGGATCGCCCTCTAAAGTGAGCTCGCTAAGAAACGGCTATTTCTTCTTTGGTTGCTCACTGCCTTCAGAAAGAAAACTGACAGTTTAGTGTGGTTAGTTATATCTCATCGTGCTACAGTCCTCCGCGCAACTTTGTTTCGCTTTATAGCGATGTTCATGAACGCCTCAGGTTGCGGCTCCCACTAAAGAATCGGGAAGCGCGATAGCTATTTATCAGGCCTCGGGTCCCCAAGTACAAAGCATGTCTACAAGTCCATCGTCATCCCATATGCATTTGCTGTGCATATGAGGAGGTTGCTATTCAGTCGATTCGTCAGAACTGGAGTCTTTGCAATGTTTACCTTCCTTTCGTCTCTCTCTTCCTTCCTTCTGCATATGCAGAAGGCCGCATACTCCGCAAGTGTTTGCATCGTATTTGTTCTCGCTATTGGTACAAATTATCTCCACGCCGCAAAATCGGAAACCAAGACTACCCTAAGTGCTCTATCTGTTATTGCTTTGAGGGGAACGCCGGTTACGCTTTCCGTCAGCGTCAAGACAGTGAGTGACGCACCTGTCAGTCCTGGACAAGTTGTTTTCTGTGAGGCAGAAGCAGCGCATTGTCTTGACGATGCGGTTCTTGGCTCCGCCCAGTTGTTGGGAAATGGTACGGCGACAATCACGCTGCGGCCGAGTGTGGGGAGACATCGGATTTACGCTTCGTTTAAGGGCACTCAGTCCTTTGCCTCCAGTAACTCCTCCTCAATGGCAATTGAGATATTCGATCGTTTCCAAACTTCTACTTCCCTCGCCGCTATGGGCGGTGCGGGAAAGTTTCTTATGACGGCAACAGTTACCCAACAACCGCGAGGGTTGACGAAACCTCCACTCTCCGGATATGTGTCGCTTTATGACATTGGGAAGCATGCCTTCATCAGGACATCTCCATTAAGTAAGCCTACATATGGAATTGGTGTTGAAATACACAATGAAACCTTATTTAGCTATGTGCCCACATACATTTTGTCGGCGGATTTCAATAATGACGGTTTTCCCGATTTGGCCGTATTAGGAGGGGGCCCTGGTGTTGAAATAGATTTGGGCGATACAGCACATCCCGGAAAGTTTCTGCCTGCCAGTTCTTATGCAGTGCCAAACATTGGCGGCGTAATGACAATTGGAGACTTTAATAGCGATGGTCTTCTCGACCTTGCTGTAGCTAGTGGGACAGGTGTGGATGTTTTGTTTGGTGATCCGGCCAGTCCAGGGAAATTCCAGCCGGGAACCCTCTACTCTGCTCCTGGCAGTAATTTCCTGGCAACAGGAGATTTCAATGGCGATGGTCTTCCCGATATAGTTTCGGTCGACAATCGGGACGGGGCTATTATCGTTTTCCCAAACGATATAACTCATCCTGGGAAGTTTCTGACGACGGCAAGCTATCCGGCTGGTAGTGATCTTGGTTCTGCCGTGGTGGCGGATTTCAATGGTGACAGCGTTCTGGATATCGCCATTGCCTCCCATTCAGGAACAGCGAACATCTTGCTGGGTGATCCGGCTCATCCGGGGAAATTCCTTGCTCCCGCGAGTTATCCATGTGGAGGTTCAGCAGATGGCATCGCTGCCGGTGATTTCAATAAAGATGGGCTGCCCGATATTGCCGTGACGAATATTGGCTGGCAGAATATAGGTGTTTTGCTGAATGATGCTACGCATCCTGGGCAGCTCCTTCCCGTAGTCCTTTCGCTGGTATATGACGAGATCGATCCCGGGCAGACAAATAATATCGCCGTAGGAGACTTCAATCAGGATGGAATGTTGGACGTGGCTGCCGGGAATCCTTCTAATCTGGGTTTACTGTTAGGTGATCCTGACCATCTCGGACAATTTAAGCCCGAAGTTGTGGAATGCTGCGCCGGAAATTCCGAAGGGGCTGCTTTATCTGCCTTTTCGGCGGTCAAGTTGGACAGCGACGAAGCACCGGTTTTGTTTGCAACTCAGAATGCCGGAGATACCGCCACCATTATTCAAACCTGGCGCACATATGGAACGGAGACGGCGACGGCAACTTTCAATAACATTGCTGTGCCGGATCTCGCTTCTACTTATTTCAAAGCAACATATTGGGGGGCTATCTATTATGACCATAGCGAGTCGACCCCTACGAATCCGAATGCTCCCACTATTAGCAATATTCAAGCGTCAAAGGTTGGAGATACCACTGCTACGATCACCTGGACGACCAACGTAAAGTCAATCGGAATCGTCAGCTATCACGACTATACCGGGTTAGAGATTTACACCCCCTGGACGGAGCCGGCAACAACACAACACTCCGTCGTTCTCTCCAATCTGACTATATGGTCTATATATCGGTTTCATGTACGGGCTATTGTGTTCTTTCCTGATGGAACACATTGGACGACTATTTCGCCAGAACAAGTCCTTTTGCAGGTTCCTTAGCGGCAGAAGCGAATCATAGTAAGCTTCTGAACCAAACGGCTAACTATGGTTCGTTTTCGAAGGCGGTTTTCTCCAGAGCCATGTCTGCAGCCATGGCTCTGATAATTCTGTGACAAGCGCCAGTTGTAGGAACTTCAGGTTAATTCTGATTTATGAATAATCCAGGCTAGATCAGTTCTACTCCCCAGAGATCGTGCAGGTGCAAGATGCCTTCAACACGATTGTTCCTATCGATCACCACGAGGGACGTGATTTTTTTGCTTTCCATGATGCTCAGGGCGCGAGTGGCCAGTTCGTTGGCTCCAATAGCCTTCGGTGTAGCATTCATTCGGTTCACTGGCGGTTCCTTGAATGGCACGTGAACCTTCGCGTTCCATCAATCGCCGTAAGTCTCCATTTCCGATGATGCGAAGCTCAAATGTGAACCTTTGACTGCCTGGGCAGCGATACATGCAATCCTTGCTTGGTTGCTTGGAGGGTGGCGAAATAAAGTTTCTAGCTACCCATAGTTTAGTTACCCGATAACGTGGTACATTCCATCGCGAAGAGTGTTTCTGCTTTTGTGCTCTGTCAGCTAGTCCGGCCCACGGTTCCCAAGGAAGATAACGAAAATAACAAAGCTGTTAGGTCTGACCTTAGTCTCATAGAGATTCATTGTGCTTGGATAGGTATCTGGATTTATGCAAGCTCTGAGCTCTCTAGGGCGGACCAAGAGATGGAGTTGCTACTGTGTCTATATTCTGCCAATACTTCCCTTCTAGTCTTGCCTGCGGGCGAAAGTACAGCTTGTCGGTTATCGCTCTTTCCCTGTTGATGATCGTATCTATAGCAGAATCTGCGAGTGCCGCAAAAACGGAAACCACCACCACATTGAATGTATCTTCATCGCATATATCCCGTGGAGATTCGATTGTTCTTTCCGCTGCAGTCAAGTCAAGCACCGGTCCTGCTATCAATCCTGGATTGGTTCTATTTTGTGAAGCCAGCGCCGCGCACTGCCTTGACGATGCAGTTCTGGGCAGCGCTCAGCTCCTTAGCGACGGGACAGCAAGTATTAAGGTAAGGCCCAGCGTAGGGAAGCATCGAATCTATGCCTTGTTTCAAGGCACGCAGTCTTATGCTTCAAGCCGGTCCTGGTTGAGGGAGTTGCATGTTCATGGAAAGTTTGAGACTTCTACTCTGCTCGATTCGTTAGGTGGATCTGGTGGAAAGTTTGTGATGACAGCCTCAGTTACACAAGCGCCAAGGGGGCTCACAAAACCGCCGCTTTCTGGAGCCGTCGTCCTGAATGGTCCTGGGCGAGACGCCCCTCCTCGAATCGCTTCCCTAGGGAAACCGACATTTGGCTTCAAAACTTCGATACAGGACGAAACACTTTTCAACTACGTTCCAAGCAGCATTGTTCCTGCAGATTTCAATAAAGATGGTTTTACGGATCTTGCTGTTTTGGGCTCGGGAAGTGTTGAAGTATTACTAGGGGATCCGGCTCACCCTGGTGAATTCCTTCCAAGCAATTTTTATGCCGTGCCGAACATCGGTTCGCAAATGACCGCAGGGGATTTTGATGGAGACGGAGTTTTGGATCTGGCAGTGTCCACCAGTGGGGGTGTGCAGATTCTGCTTGGGAATCGTGCCAGTCCTGGACAATTTCAGTTAGGCGGATCCTATGCCTCTCCTACCACCGTGCAGGATATAAACTATCTAGCCGTCGGAGATTTTAATAACGACGGTCTACCAGACCTTGTTTCGATAGGTGGCCGGTCTGGAATCTTTGGTTTGGCGAACGTTCTGTTGAATGATGCGGCCCATCCGGGAGAGTTTCTACCCGTAGTTTCCTATCCCGTGGGAGTCCGAGCCGGGCATATCGTGGTAGCAGATTTCAATGGGGATGGTTTTGCTGACATTGCTGTTGCCTGCTCCTCGAATGCCTCAGCTCCCGCGCAAGGCATTCATGACGGTACGGTATCGATACTGATTGGAGACGGGTTGCATCCTGGGAAGTTCCTGGCTGCGGTGAACTATCCCTCGGGATATTCAACGGACAGCATTGCTGTGGGAGATTTCAATAAAGACGGCCTTCCAGATATTGCCGTGGGAAATTTAGGGCGGCAGAACATCGGGATTCTTTTGAATGACGCGACTCATCCTGGACAATTTCCGACCCTGTCCCTTTCCTTTTTGGAGATAGATCCCTATCAGTACCACTCCGTTGTCGTTGGAGATTTCAATCAAGATGGAACCTTGGATGTTGCTGCCGGATCTTCCGAGTACTTGGGGTTAATATTCGGCGATCCAGATCATCCGGGGCAGTTTGAGAAGGAAGTCGGCGAGTGCTGTGCTGGAGTCGGCGAGGGTGACAGCCTTACCGCCCTTGTGGCTGTGAATCTGGATAGCGATGAGGCTCCGGTCTTGTTTGCCTCGCAGAATGCGGGGCTCTCGGCGATTATCACTCAGTCCTGGCATTCGCACGGAATAGAAACTGCAACTGCGACGTTTGGCAATATCACTGCTCCTGACGTGCCCACGGTCTTTTCCCGTGCCAAATATTCCGGAGCCGCGAATTATTTGTCCAGTGAGTCGTCGTGGACAAATCCGAATGCCCCCACTATCAGCGATATAACGGTAAGCAATATTACGCTTAACTCCGCAACCATTAGTTGGACTAGCAATGTAAAGTCGTACGGACTCGTGAGCTACAGGGCATATGGGGCAAGCCTCGATATGTATTCCCAGTGGCCCTCCGCCCCATCTACGAAGCACACCGTTGTTATAACGAATCTGCTCCAGGGGTCGTCCTACCTCTTTCAAGCCCGTTCGGTAGTGTTTTTCCCGGATGGCTCTCACTGGACAGCGATTTCTCCCGCAACCAGTTTTATAACGTCACAGCCCTAGCGGAGTTTTCGCGTTATTATGCCCGATCTATGTTTCTCTAAGTGCCGCTTTTGCCTAAGAAACGGCACTTAGAACCTGTTTTCCCTCAACCCGAAAGGACGGGACGAAATTTGCCGATCTCTTCGTTATTCGTAGTTCCAGTACGTTCAGTACAGTTCACTCCTCACGCCTCGACCTCGGCAAATTTCACCTCCATCGATGCCGTTCTAGAAGTGAATAACAGGCTCAAACCTGACTTCAATCGGATTGCGGTAACGCCGGAATTGCTTTAGATAAGCTCTACTCCCCACAAATCATGCAGGTGCAAGACCCCTTCCACTCGGTGGTTCGCATCGACCACTACGAGTGAAGTAATTTTCTTTTCCTCCATGATGCTCAAGGCGCGGGCTGCTAATTCATTGGGGGCTATTGTCTTGGGCTTCGAGTTCATGGTCTCGCCAGCCGTTCTTTCAATTGCCTTTGGACCTTCACGCTCAAGAAGGCGCCGCAGATCTCCGTCGCTGATGATGCCAACCAGCTTTCCGTTTTCCTGTACGGTGGTGACACCAAGCTTCTTGTTGGACATTTCATAGATCACTTCCGGCATTGGTGTCGATGGTGCAACGACAGGTATGGCGTCACCTTTTTGCATCAGGTCGCGAACATGTGCCAATCTCTTTCCGAGTTTGCCGCCGGGATGGAGTTCTGCGAAGTCTTCTGCGCTGAAGCCTTTCCGGAGAGAGACGGCAATTGCCAGAGCATCGCCCAAAGCCAGCATCGTCGTAGTCGAGGCTGTTGGCGCCAGATTCATTCCACAAGCTTCACGCTCGACCGTGCAGTCCAGCGCGACATCGCTGGCTTCAGCCAGCGTCGACTGCAGGTTGCAGCAGAGGCTGATCAAAGCATCTCCGCGCCGCTTCACCATAGCTAGCAGGCGAAGAATTTCTTCTGTTTCTCCGCTGGCGGAAAGAGCTATGACGACGTCGCCTTCCATCAGGACGCCCAAATCGCCGTGTACAGCTTCGGCGGGATGAAGGAACAGGGCCGGAGAGCCGGTAGAGCTAAGTGTGGCCGCTATCTTTTGCGCGATGATTCCGCTTTTGCCCATGCCCGTCACAATGATGCGTCCCCGGGTTTCACCGCAGTGAAGAATGAGGTCGACAGCCTGGGCAAAGGAGTTGGCCATTGGGCCGTCCAGCCGCTTGGCTAACTGCAATAGACCCTGGGCTTCTGTTCGAACCAGGTCTGCGGGGGTATAGTCTCTCTTCTCTTGCAATTGCGTTATTTCCTTCACGAGTGCCTGCGGTTTCTAATCCTAGAGCATTTTACTTTCGGGGCAGAGGAAAGGACCAAAAGCATGCGTGGCTGTATGTCTGTTTCCATCCTAAAAGTGAAATTGCCTCAAGAGGAATTGCCGATTCTCCGCAGTCCTTTAGAATTAGATCTGAGCATACGGATCCCCGACTGTGAAACGTAATCAAGTAGTCCTCCTAGCTGTTCTAGCTGCCCTGGCCATTATGTTCTGGGCGGGTTTTGCTAATTTTGAGCATCGCAAGCAGGAGCAAGAACGCCGCAAGGCAATGGAAGCCCGTCTTGTCCCCGATGCCGCAACGGCAGCAATGGAAGGTATCCCCTATACCTCACCGCTAGAGGGTAAGCCCGCACCCGCGTTCACTTTGCAAGATCTCTCCGGAAAGAAGGTTTCGCTTTCCGACTATCGCGGAAAAGCTGTAATGGTGAACTTCTGGGCGACCTGGTGCGGTCCGTGCAACATCGAGATTCCCTGGCTGATCGATTTCCGACAGAAGTATGGCTCCCAAGGATTCGAAATACTGGGTGTTTCCAGCGATCTGTTGGATCTGGATGACAAAGCCAAGCTGGCCGATGAAAAGCAGGAGATCCGTCAGTTTGTCGAAAAGAAGAAAATGAATTATCCCGTCTTGCTGAATGGGGATTCGATCAGTAAGCCCTATGGCGGCGTTGATGCTCTGCCTTCCTCTTTCTTTATCGATTCTTCGGGAGTGATTGTGTCTACGACAACCGGTCTGACATCGAAGGATGAGCTCGAGGCTAACATTCAGAAAGCGTTGAAAGGAAATCGTAAAGGATGAAACGAATGCTCCCCTCCCTGTTGGCTCTTGGGCTGACGCTGCTCTCTCCTGGATTTGTCATTGCAGGTCAGCTTCCGTTTGCGGATGCTCCAGCTCAGTCGAGTGTTCGCAAGCAGGAAGTACGATTCCTCTTTCCGCAGCAAGTGACCGTCGCCGCAAATAAGACTGCTTCCGTTGATCTTCACTTTCGAATTGAAGAGGGACTGCATATCAACTCCCATAGCCCTCGAGAAGAAGAACTTATTCCCACGAATCTGACCTTTCCGCAAATAGCGGGCGTAAAGGTCGTCGGTGTAGAGTTTCCTTCCGGATCGGACTATTCCCCACAATTCAGCCCAAACAGAAAGCTGAGTGTCTACGCTGGGGAGTTTGTTCTGAAGGTGAAGCTGGATGTGCAGCCCGGGGATCATCTGTTGCAGGGGGGATTGCGTTATCAGGCCTGCAATACGAACTCTTGCTATCCGCCGCGTACGATTCCGGTAGTGCTTGACGTTCAAGGGAAGTGAAGGCCCGTTTCTGTGATCGAAGTTCGGAAATGGGTCACTTTGTTCGAACTCCGAGGCGGTGTATTCGATTTACAAAGGCAATTCCGCCTATCCTGAGAGTGTAATGATCAGGATAGATTTGCATACGATAGCCGTCTTCACGGGAGTGGAATTCTCCGGAGTGGTAGCCGGAGCTCTGGCCGGAGCACTTGAGGCCCGGCGTAACCGCACCTACCAGTACGACCTGATCGGCGTTCTGGGACTGGCTATTATTACGGCTCTTGGCGGTGGTATCACCCGAGATGTCCTGCTTCAGAAAGGGCCTCCGCTTGCCTTCATGGACCCACGCTATTTGCTCGTAGCGCTCGGAGCTGGCTGCTTCGCCCTACTCTTCGGTGAATGGGCGCAGAGATTTGTCTCAAAAGGGATCTGGCTTGCCGATGCTGCTTCGTTGGGGTTATTCAGCGTGGCGGGAGTAAGCCGCGCACTGAACGCAGGTCTACCTATGCTTCCATCCCTGCTGCTTGGTTTGATTACGGCTGCCGGAGGGGGATCGTTGCGCGATGCTCTGATGGGGCGGACACCTCGGGTCTTCGAACGGGGTGAGCCCTATACTTTGGCGGCATTGCTTGCAGCGATTGTTTTTCTCGGTTGCGAACAGACCGGAATGGACAGGTCCTTCTCTACTGCCGCTGGAGCCTTGTCTGGATTGACGCTCAAGCTACTATCTGCCCGCTTTCAATGGAAAACCCGGGCAGTCAACTCTACTCTCGATAGCGAGTGAGCGCCGGGATTTCTCGAAGCCAAATGGAAAGAGCTATGCGGTTGTTGCATAGCTCTTTCCATTTCTGATAGTCAAAGAGTCCTTGGGGAATTAGGAAGCGATCTGCAAAGCCGGTATTGTTCTGTCTCTATGGTGATTGCAGATTGTTTGCTCTAGGCGTTTGGCTGCCAAGGTTGCGGCGGGGGCGTCTGTGGTACCTCCGGTTGGAATTGAGAGACCGGGACTACCTTCCACTGTGAAAACGCCAGGACATAAAGAATGATAAAGTTGGCCACTGGGACCAGCATTAATAGCGAAAGAAAGGGTGAAAATCCGGCCTTTTTGAAAATGAACCAGTAAGGAATCATTACCAGAAGCATCATGATCAGCATTGCAGGGATCATGAACAACAGAATCATGTGAAGCGCCTGCAATCCGGCGGCAGTTTGATCCATAACCTATCTCCTTAGGAATCTTTAGTTCTCAAAAAAATACCGGATGCTCCGTCACAGGGCAATAATAATCTGGCTTTAGTGACCTACTGGTAATCCTTCCAGCTTTGTAAGTCGTCCGACCGGATATAACCCCATTTTCTGATTGAACCAGGGCGAGCGCTCATAAAAGAAATCGAGGCGCGCGTAAGAATTAGCTGCAAACTGCGGATCGTTCGAGACTTTACGCTCGAACTCTGCCTTTAACTTGGGATCTTTCTCCATCATCTCGCGGGCGAGCTTTTCCAGTACGTAGCTCTCTCCGTATTCTTTTTCCTCGAAGATGGAATCGAAGAATCCCCAACGCATGGCAGAGTCAGGGGCCTGCGGCTCCAGCCAATGCATTGCCACTTTCGATAAGCGTTGGTTCAAGCGAACGACAAAGGAGCCAGCCGGGAAGGTAACTGTTTCGGTAACTATGCTGCAGTCTCCAAATCTCCCAGGATTTCCGGCTGAACCCTCGCCCCCGAAGATGGGGTGTCTGCCTTCAAAGGGATGTCCTTGCCAAGCCATCTGCCGGCAGCGATAAGTCTCTACACTTCCGGTCCAAGGCGAAGTTGTACGATCCATCTCTACCGAGTGGGCCTTCAGAACGTCGATTACCTGTGTCCACTGCGGCGGAACGATATAGGCCGCCGGCGGGACAGTCGAAGCACTGACTTTCATGCCTGTTTGCAGCGGCAGGGAGACATCCCATGGCTCGTGAGAGTAGCGAACCCACATGGTTCCGGACACCGCACTCAGCTCCCGTGTGTACTTATAGCCTCGGAAGAGGAAAGGAGTGGTTTCTCCATTCCATTGCACAGCGAGTGGAAACGAGACGTTACTGAGAGGATGTGAGCCAAGGCGAGCGGCTTCTTCATCTGCCTGCCGGTTTAGGGCTACTAGCTTTTCTGCATCGCGATTAACGATTTCGAGCAGAGCACGAAGTGTCTCATAGTTGCCGGTGACGCGGGTTTTGTAATCCTTCAGCATGTGCATTTCGACAAGCAGTGCCGGACGATTCTCCAGGGTCATATACCCTGTCGAGAATCGTGGAGGATCGTCGTTGAAACCAAAGCCCTGTGCCGGATCGCTCTCGTCATTCAAGGTGATATATGTCGGGGCAGCGATATGACCTGTAGCATCGACGCGTTTTTCCAGTTCCGGCGTGACCGTATCGACAATCCACTGGGATGTAGCCGGGGGCACGGTAAGGCCATGGTCGAGCGTGAAAGTGACGTCATATTGATAATCCGCACCGTCGGTTACATGGTCGTCGACAAAGAAATCGGGAAGCCATTGATGAACTAATTTGAGAAAGGCACGGGTTTCCGGAGCATCGGCTTTCAGATAGTCACGATTCAGATTGAGATTGGTTCCGTTGGCCCTCCATCCCATCTCTTCAGGGCCGTTCTGATTGATGCGGTTATATTTCGAACGCCTTTCATGCCCGTCGGCGTTGTAGATAGGGATGAAGACAAAGACCGCTTTATCGAGTAGGGCTGCCTGCGTCTTGGTGATGACCATGTCTCGCAGGAGAGCCAGGCAACTGTCCTTGCCGTCCATTTCTCCCGCGTGAATCGAGTTCTGAACCAATAGGATGGGGCGTTTTGCCGTATGAATCGCCGCAGGGTCGAAAACTCCGTCACGCGAAGCGATGACAATGTCGAGCTCTCTGCCTTCTCCACTCTTTCCGAAGGGCTCGATCTTAACCTGGCCCGGAGCGGCAGCGGCAACGCGGCGCAGATAGGCCATGGTCTCGTCATAGGTGGGGGTAGTGCGGTAGTTGGATTGTTCTGCCGGTGTGGCCCAGCTATTAGCTTGTGCATTCACCGTGCAGGAAAGCAGCAATGCTGCGGCACTAAGTAAAAAGGTCTTGATCCACCGTGAGTGGCAGTCCATCAAAATTGGCTCCTTTGGCTGGTCGTGCAAGAAGTTGGAGTAATAGAGCATTTCTCGCCTAGATATACCCTTCCAACAGTGGTGACGTGCAGCTTTCCACCCCGGCAAGTCAACACCAGACTTGCCGGGGTGGAAAGCTGCACGATCATCCGTGGCTTCGGTGTACACCTGAACGAGGAATGCTCTAGTGGCTCGAAACAGGTAACTTATGATTCCGGTCTACACCATTTGCACAGGAACTGTTCTAGAACGACAAAAGCGGCCATCTAGAGAGATCGCGCTGTTGGTCCATTGCTGACCAACATTCTGGCTGATCGTCTTTAGTTGACCGCTTCGTAGCTGTTAGGTGATGTCTTCCGTATCGAAAGCGGGCGTAAGGGTTCCACGCTTCGGTACGCCGTGTACCTGGTTCAGGAGATCTTCCACGACGTCTTCCAGTTGCTTCTGGTTTTCGATGACGGCACTCATGCTCATCAGTGTCTCGGGGTCTTCAACCTTTTCGAGAAGAACTACCGCATGAGCTTGAGCAACATGGTCCAGGTTCAGACCTTCCGGTGTCTTGGCTTTGATACTGACCTGATCGAGCCGTACATCGAGCAACTCGGCAACATGAGCCCGCATTTCAGCAGCGACGGGAGAGATCTTCGGGGCGGCAAGAATCAGCGTGGTATCTATGTTCGCGATTTTGTAGCCGGCATTCTGAATCTCTTCCAGCGCAAGATTAAGAAAAATAGCAGAATCGGCATTTTTCCACCGGGGATCGCCGGGAGGAAAGAAATTACCGATATCTCCAGCGGCAACAGCTCCCAGCAGGGCATCTGTAATGGCATGTAACAGTACATCCCCGTCGGAATGGCCTGCGAGGCCTGCCGGATGATCCAGGGTGAGGCCCCCAATACGCAAAGGCACACCCTCTTTGAAGGCATGGGAATCCCAGCCAAAACCGATCTTCATATTCATGCATCCACCTGCCCAACCGAAGAAGGGCTACTTTCCCAACAAATTAGCTTCGAGATTTGAGGTAGAACTCAGCGAGTTGCAGATCGCCGGGCTTTGTAATCTTTAGATTAACCGCCGAGCCCGGTACAACAGCTACAGGGACCCCCGATCTCTCTACTACCGAAGCTTCATCCGTACCAACAAATCCGTCGGCTACGGCTTCGGCAAAGGCCTTGCGCAGCAGCTCACAACGGAAGCCCTGGGGGGTCTGAGCATGAACAATATACTCACGTGGAATTGTGGCTGTAATAATCGCGCCGTCTGCTGTGCGCTCGACCTGCTTAATGGTATCAACGGCAGGTAGGCCGACAATAGCTGCACCGTGCTTAATAACGGCATCGATGGTGCGCTCAATGATTGCGGGGTCGATTAGGGGGCGAACGGCGTCGTGTACCAGAACCAGATCGTCACTTACGCAGGGCAGTGCAGCCAAAGCATTAGCTACCGAGTCCTGGCGCGTATCGCCTCCTTCAACGATACGAACCTTGTCTTGATAGCCGTATTCAGCAACTTGGCTTTGCACCCGCTCGATCTCAGCCGCCCTGACGGCGACATAAATACCAGTGACGCGGGGAACCTGGGCAAAAGCCCTCAGACTGTGGATCAGAATCGGTAGTCCGTTCAGCTCGAGAAATTGCTTGGGTTGGGACGCGGCCATCCGTGTACCCAATCCAGCTGCCGGAAGAATGACAAAAACCTGCATAGAGTCAGGAGTATACAAGACTAACGGCTCCAGATCATCAATCAGTGTGCTTTCGCAGCAATTCCGGTGCAGCTGTCATCTACCATGGGGCTTAGCGACTATGCCCGAAAAATCACTTCCGTTGGATATTCGCCTGTTTCAGCCAGGCATGAGGGTCCAGTTGGCCGTCTCCGGAGGGGCCGACTCTGTAGCACTCTTGCGTTTCCTCCATTCGCAGGCAGGAGATCTGGGAATCGTCTTGTCCGTGGCTCATGTCCATCATGGAATTCGCGGTGTAGAGGCAGATGCGGATGCTGCGTTTGTTGAGTCCCTCTCCCGGCAGTTGGGGCTGGATTTTCTGTTACACCGCGCCGATGTTCCAGCTCGGGCGGCGCAGAAGCAGGAGACCCTGGAGGAAGCTGCCCGGAATGTCCGGTATGCATTTTTCCGCGAATGCATCGCTGCGGGGAAGGTCGATGCGGTGGCTACCGCCCATACTTTGAACGATCAGGCGGAGACGGTTTTGCTCAAGCTGCTGCGCGGGGCTTGGACTGAGGGTCTGGGAGGAACGCATCCGGTCGTCGATGTGCCGAGAGGACGTATTCTCCGTCCACTTCTTCAGACTTCACGAGAGGAGATTGAAGAGTATCTGCGAGGTTTGGGGCAGGATTGGCGGGAAGATAAATCCAATCGCGATCTGACCTTTACAAGGAACCGCATCCGGCATGAGCTGCTGCCCGCCCTTGTTGGGTATAACACTCAAATAGTCAGTCATTTATCGGCTCTGTCGGCCATTGCCCGCGACGAAGAGCTCTATTGGCAAAACCAACTTACCTCGCTGTTGCCCCAGATTGTGCTTCCCGGCAAACCTGTTCGTGGAGGCGGGCGCTCCGCGGGGGGAGGTTCCGTAGGGATCGCTCTGGAAGTTCAGCGGATCCGCGATCTTGAACCTGCCGTACGAAGGCGTATTTTGCGCGCTGCTGTTGCTCAAGCAGGCGGAGGCGGTCTGGACTATTTCCACACGGAAGAATTGATGACGTTGGCCTGTCAAAGCTCTTCCGGAGCCAAACTCTCTTTGCCCGGGAATCTGGTTGCGGAACGAACTCCTCGAGAACTGCGTATCTTACCGATAGATAAGGGTGATACCACCCTCCCTGAATACGAACTGCTGGTTCCTGGGGAAGTCGAGGCCCAAGCCTTTGGTCTACATTTTCGGGCAGAGGCGGCAGCCGATGGCCACAAAGCAGTAGTGAGAGTCTGGAAACCTGGCGACAGAGTAACGCTTCGCTATAGCAGGGGACCGAAAAAGGTCAAAGAGGTTTTGGAGAGAATGCGTGTTTCCGCCTCAGACCGCGTAGCCTGGCCGGTGGTGGTCTGGGAGGGTAAGGTGGTATGGATGCGGGGGGCTGAGGTAGAGCCGGAAACGGGAGTCAGGATTCTGGCGACAACCCTCGCGGCGTCAGATCTTTGAGGTTCGGAAAGCGGTTTGGTGCCGTCCCAAAAGGGTATTTGAAGCCCAAAATCCCTTCCCCTTGTTAAGGGGAGATAAAGGAATAATCGACGAATGCGGAGGAGTTTCAGGCTGTTTGCAGTAGAATCATGACTACCGGAGGGCACTATGGGTGTCGTGTCTCTGGGCGTGCCTCCGGGGAAAAAGCAAAGAGTTTGATCGGGCGCTGCGACGTGAAGCCATATTTCAGCGTCTAAGAGACGACAGCGTTATGGGTAGGAGGTTTCTTCAGCCCATGGACGCTTTCAGGAAATGAGGAATTTCTGGTGAATTCAACCGTCAAGACGATTGTCTTCTGGGTTTTCATCGTGGCATGCCTGCTGCTGCTTTGGAACGTGGTCCAGAAGAGCACCGGCATGGGCAAGGACCAGGAGATCCCCTTCTCTGCCTTCATGGAAAAGGTCCAGCAGGGACAGGTTAAGGATGTTACTGTCGCAGGCAATGAGGTGCGCGGACACCTAAAGGCGGATGAGAAGTCGCAGTTCCACACTACGGCTCCTTCGAATTTCCCTGACATGTATAAGGCTCTTGGCGATGCCAAGGTCCAATACAACATCAAGGACACGCAGGGGAACCCAATCTGGGCGATTCTCTGGCAGTTTGCTCCGATCCTTCTGATCGTAGCGATCTGGTTCTTTATGTTGCGGCAGATGCAGTCGGGTGGAAATAAAGCTCTTTCTTTTGGTAAAAGTCGGGCACGCCTGCTGTCAATGCAGCAGAAGAAAGTTACGTTTAAGGACGTAGCCGGCGTCGATGAGGCTAAGGAAGAGCTCAAAGAGATCATCGAGTTTCTTCGCGAAGCGCAAAAATTCCAAAAGCTGGGTGGTCGCATTCCCAAGGGCGTCCTGCTCGTAGGACCTCCGGGAACAGGTAAGACCCTGCTTGCGCGCGCTGTGGCCGGTGAAGCCAACGTTCCGTTCTTCTCGATTTCCGGCTCGGATTTCGTGGAAATGTTCGTTGGTGTGGGTGCCAGTCGCGTACGCGATCTCTTCGAACAGGGCAAGAAGAATGCTCCTTGCATCATCTTCATCGATGAAATTGACGCAGTCGGCCGCCATCGCGGAGCCGGACTCGGCGGTGGACACGATGAGCGCGAGCAGACTTTGAACCAGTTGCTGGTCGAGATGGATGGTTTCGAATCCAACGACGGGGTCATTCTGGTTGCCGCAACCAATCGTCCGGATGTTCTCGATCCGGCACTGTTGCGCCCCGGCCGTTTTGACCGCCGTGTAGTGGTAGGCCGTCCGGATGTTCGTGGTCGTGAAGAGGTTTTACGGGTTCACGCCAAGAAGGTTCCTTTGTCCGAGGATGTCGACCTCCGTGTTCTGGCTCGTGGCACACCGGGTTTCAGCGGCGCCGATCTGGCCAATATGGTCAACGAGGCTGCTTTAACCGCTGCTCGTTCCAATCGTAAGTCTGTCTTTATGACCGATTTCGAAACGGCCAAGGACAAGGTCCTGATGGGCGCAGAGCGCAAGTCCATGTTGCTGACCGACGAGGAGAAGAAGGTTACGGCGTATCACGAGGCTGGCCATGCTCTTGTGGCTGCACTCCGTGAACATGCCGACCCGCTTCATAAGGTCACGATTATTCCTCGCGGAATGGCACTGGGCGTCACTATGCAACTGCCTGAAGACGACAAGCATACGGTCACCAAGGATTATCTGGAGACTGAGCTTGCCATCCTGATGGGCGGACGCATTGCTGAGGAGATCTTCCTCAAGCAGATGACCACCGGAGCCGGAAATGACATCGAGCGCGCCAGCGAAATGGCTCGCAAGATGGTCTGCGAGTACGGTATGAGCCGTCTTGGGCCTCTGACCTTCGGTAAGAAGGAAGAGCAGATCTTCCTCGGACGCGAAATCGCACAACACCGCGACTTCTCCGAAGAAACTGCCCGCCAGATCGACTCCGAAGTGAAGGGACTGATCGACCAGGCCTATGGTTCGGCTTACGAGATCTTGAATGGACATCAGGATGTCATGCACCGTATGGCGGCAGCCTTACTGGAGCGTGAGACTTTGGATGCCAATGAGATCCGGATGATCATCGAGGGCAAGGATCTGCCTCCTTTGAAGCCGACGAACGGGAACGGTTCCCCGAACGGTGACGTGCAGGAAGTCCTTAAACCGGATCCCAACCGGAGCCCCGGTTTTAGCGAAGGACAGCCTTCTCCTGCCTAAGCAAGAAGGTTAATCAAGAATAAGAAGGGCGGCTCTGACTGGAGCCGCCCTTCTTATTTTTCCTGCAGAGTATGAAACTTTGTCTGAATACAGGGCAAATAGATGTTTTCCTCAGCCTTCCTCAGGCTTCTTTCTTTGAGTCTTTTGTTAGCTGCCGCGTAGAATAAGAACAATATGCGGCATCGATGGATACCAGCTAGAAAGTGGGGCATTTTGTCTGCCGCGCTGGCGATTATTTCTCTCTCTGGCTGTGGTTACCATACTGTCGGATCGGCAACGCACCTTCCCTCCTCGGTCCATACCCTGGCCGTGCCGATATTCAAGAACAATACACAGAGCTTCCACGCGGAAGTGGTGATGACACAAGCGGTGGTGCGTGAGTTTACCAGCCGCACTCCTTTGAACGTCGTCCCGAAGGACGATCCGGGGGCAGATGCCGTAGTGAAGGGAACGATCTTGAATACACAGGTTGGTCCGTTGACGTACAACTCTACGACCGGTCAGTCTTCGAGCTTTCTTGTAACCATTACTGCTTCCGTAAAGGTTATGGACAAGAACCATCGCGTATTGTTTGAAAATCCGAACTATATTTTCCGCCAGCAGTACCAGTCCACTTCCGATCAGGCGAGCTTTCTCCAGGAAGATCCCGCAGCGGTGGCCCGCTTGTCACGGGACTTCGCTCACACGCTGGTTGGCGATGTCTTGGAGTCTTTCTGAAATGATGTCACCCGGTAGGAGCAATCAGTGAGCGCACAACGCTGGGGGGCGGGATTCGCCTCGACCGAACGGTTTATCTCCGAGATTCAGGCGTCGCAAAAGGACCCTTCATCCCTGCGTGCCGGTTGGGTGCTGGTCGGTGACGAAATTTTTCTATATGAGCGCTGCCGTAAGGCTGTACTAGAGGCGTTTGTTCCAGTCGAGCAGCGGGAGTTCTGCCTTTCCGATCTGGATCTGGCTGAGATCAGCATTTTCGATGTATTGGACCGGGCCCAGACCCCGTCCTTGATGGCTCCTTTTCAGGTCTTGTTTGTCCGGAATCTGAAGCAGCTCTATACACGCGGAGCCAAAAAAGAGGAATTTGCGGCCATTGACCGCTACTTCCGCTCACCCAATCCTCAGGCACTGATTCTGTTTATCGCCGACCATATCCGCATTCCCTCCGATCAGAGGAAGATGGATTACGAGGATAAGAATCGCTACGAACGTATCCGCGAGACCTTAGGCGAGTGGTGCGGAATGGTTGAGTTAGCTCGCGTGGATGAGGGAGATGCACTGTATTGGCTAACCTCCCAGGCAGAGAAGCACCAGATCAAGATCGAACCCGATGCCGGACGGGAACTGGTCGATGCGCTTGGGGCTGACATGATGTTTGTCGCCAGCGAATTTGAGAAGCTTGCTCTCTATGTTGGCGAGAAGAAGCGAATCACACTTGGCGATGTCGAGACCATGGTCCTTTCTGCCAAGCAGCGTTCTCTTTATGAACTTACCGATGCGATTAGTTCCAAGGACAAGGCTCGTGCTCTGGAATTACTGCACGGTTTGCTGAATGCCTCTGACGATGGTGCCGACTCAGGAATCGGGCATCTGTACATGCTGGCGCGAACCTTCCGCCAGATGCTTGTCATTCTTGAGAAGAATGTGCGGGACTCCCGGGCTATCTGGCAGGCTTTATGGCAAGGCTTCCGCATGCCTCCCTTTGCCGCCGAGGATCTGATTCGTCAGGCACGCCGCTACAAGAGCCGACGTGAACTAACACGTGCTTTGAGATTGATTGCCAAAGCAGATCTTGAGCTTCGCTCGTCGCCTCCGGACAAGAGACTTGTTCTGGAACGGCTGGTGCTGGATCTGGCAAGCGAACCGAATGCTCATCATTTTGCAGGCGGCGTCCAATATGCCATCGAGCTTTGATTCGATGGCATATCTCTCAGCTGATTTCTAAACGACTCCACGCTCGCGCAGATAACTCGAATAGCGATTATCCGTATTCAGGATATGTCCGGTTAACCATTCCTGTAGAAAACGAAGCATGGGGAGTCCGATTGTCTCTTCGCCTTTGCTTAGCCGCGCTGCAAATTCTTTGACCTGTGAGGTCAATTTCCGATGCTCTTCCTGGTGAGCTGCTAATTCCGGATAGTTGTGTCTGGCTAACAGTCCTTCTTCCAGGGAGAAGTGCTCCAGTGTGTATTGAATGAGGCGGTGGAGGATTCCCTCAATCTTTTTGTTCTCTACACGTGCCATAACCGCGTCGTGCAGTTCGTTGAGGATGTCCATAAGCATCCTATGCTGATCGTCAATGCTCTTTACCTTGACGCTATAAATGTCCTTCCAGGTGACTAAAGCCATGTACTCTCCGTCGTTGTACTTTAGCCAAGGACTGTCCTGAATTCGGTGATTTGGATTACAGAAGTAATGAGAAGAGGCCTCAGGGCTGCTCTAACTCTGGCGTACTTTGCATGTCAATGGAAAGGGGCACGCGTTACACCTTCGGCATCGGGTCTTCTTGCTACTCCAGTATGTTTTCCGGCTGCTGTTGTCTACGTGTGGTCAACAGCACGGCGGCTGTAAGGATGAGAGCTCCGCCAGCACCGGCGTATGGTCCCAGCCTTTCTCCCAGCAATTTCACTCCGAGCAGCGACCCCAATGCTGGCTCAAGATTGAGAAAGACTCCCGCACGGGAAGCGGGAACATGATGAATTCCCCAATTCCATAACAGAGTGGTTGTTGCAGTGCAGAGCACCCCGCTCGAGATGAGTGCCAGCCAGACCTTGAGGCTGATTCCGTGGACCGGAGGTGGTCCGCTGAGGAGAAAGACAGCGATTGCCAGCATGATGGTTCCGCTCAAAAGCCCATACGTAGTGACGATCATCGGAGAATGCACTTGCATCAGGTGTTTGTTGAGCAGAATCCAGCCGAGGGCAATCATGAGAGAAAAAACGATCAGAAGGTCGCCAGCGAGCGAGGAGCCGTTTCTGCTGCCACCATCGTGATGGCCTCCCAGGACAATCAATGCCGCTCCTATGGTGGAACCGATCAAGGCAAGCCAGCCGATAAAGTCGAGACGTTCTCCGACAAATACTGTTGCTCCCGCTGCCAGAATGACCGGCATCGTTCCTACCATTAATGCCGCATGGCTCACGGTCGTCATCGAGAGGCCGTGGAACTGTATCAGGAACTGCAACGGAATCCCCAGGAAGGTGGCAGTAAGTAGAATCCGCCAATCCTTTGCAGAAAAACGCACCCGATGAGGGGCAAATTGTGCCCTATGCCAGCAAATCATAGGAACGAGGCTCAGGCTGGCAAAAACAAAGCGATAGAGAACCATATGGTTGACGGCAACTTCCGTCAACGCGATCTTGCCGAAGAAGAATCCTGTGCCCCATAGGCAGCCGGCTAGTGCGCAGGCTGCATAGCCAAAAAAGGTACTGTGGCTTTTAACAAACGGAGACATATCTCCAATTTCGCACACGGGAGGTACTTGTGTACGTATTTTGCCTCACTGAATGAAATGCTTTCTGTATAGGTGGGACGAAATAACTCTACTTTTCCCGGCTTGAATGAGAGATGTAACTTCTCCTCAATACTCAAACGCTATCGGATGGCCTGTATTCATTGAGGAATGCCAGAGGAGGCGTGAAAGGAAGTGCTTTGTGAGTCTCCCCACGATTTGAGATAAACCGTGGGGAGATAGGTGAGAGGCTTTGTTACCAAACGCGACACTGTTTGACAGGTGCCATGGGTTGTCCTTGTTTGCAGCCGAAGGCGGTAGCAAACTCAGGGAAGTTAACAACTACTCCATTGGCACGAACTGGAGCTGGCGAGTGTGGATCTGTGCGAGCCAGCACCTGGAGCAGTTCCGGACGCATATTGGCGCACCAGTTCTGAGCCCAGCCGATAAAGAATGTTTGCATCGGCGTAAATCCGTCGTTCTTCTTCTGCAGGTCGAGCTGCTTTTGCGTTGCATCGGCGAGGAAGGCCATTAATGCAAGACGCAATCCGCCGTTATCTGCAGTGTTTTCGCCCAAAGTCAATTTGCCATTGACCTTGATGTCTCCTGTTGCCGTGAAGGATGAGTACTCTTCTACGAGGCAGTCGGTACGCTGTTCGTACTTCTTGGCATCTTCTTCTGTCCACCAGTCGGTGAGATTGCCATGTCCATCGAACTTTCTTCCCTCGTCATCGAAACCATGTGTGAGCTCATGCCCCACAACGGAGCCGATGTGCCCGAAATTCGTGGCCTGCGTGGCGGAATTGTCATAGAAAGGAGGCTGAAGAATTCCAGCAGGGAAGTTGATATCGTTCATGCTCGGGTCGTAATAAGCATTCACGGTTGGCGGAGTCATTGCCCACTCGCCACGGTTCACCGGCTTACCGATCTTGTTCATATCGTATTCGAAAGCGAAGACGCGGGAACGCAGCGAATTGCCTAATGCATCTCCCTGCTTGACTTCCAAGGCGGAGTAATCGCGCCATTTGTTCGGATAGCCGATCTTGTCTGCAATCAAATGCAGCTTTTCTTTTGCCTTGACCTTAGTGTCTGCGCTCATCCAGTCGAGATGATCGATATCGGTTCCCATCTGAGTCTCGATGTCACGGACCATCTGCGAGGTTTGTGCCTTCTTCTCAGGGGAGAAGTACTTCTCGACATACAACTGTCCGAGAGCCTCGCCTAGAGCGCCATCGGTAGCCGTAGAGCAGCGCTTCCAGCGTGCCTGTTGCTCCGGAGTTCCGGTGAGCTTCTTCCTGTAGAAGTCAAAGTTCTCGTCATCGAAGGCCTTAGGCAGCCGCGAAGCGAAGGAGTCAGTCAGGCGGACTCTCAGATAGTTCTTGATCGTTTCGATATCGGTGTTGCTCAGTACAGGGCTGAGTCCCTTGAAGAAGTCGGGAGTCAGGATGTTGGCATCGGTGATCGGCGGTGCTCCCACCTGCTGAAGGAAGAGCTTGTAATCAATGGCAGGCGAGTTCTCGCTCAGGCTGGCAATTGTCATCATGTGATAAATCTTGAGCGGATCGCGACGATCGACAACACCCATGGAAACCTTGGCCATCTCGGTTTCCATTTGCATGATGGCGTCAGCTGCCTTCTGTGCCTGGTCGGCTGACTGTCCTAGCAGTACAAGAACCTTGGCGACATGCTGAACGTATTGCTTGTGAATCTCCTGGCTACGGGGATCGGTGCGGAAGTAATAATCTTTTTCCGGCAGGCCGAGTCCGCCCTGATCGAAGTACGCAATCTGCTTGGTAGCGTCCTTAAAATCCTGCTGCTCGCCGAAGTCCATAAAGGCATCGACCTGGATCTTCTTCAGATGCGCTAATTCCGGAGTGAGATCGCTCTTGTTCTTGAGGGCGGCGATGCGGTCCAGCTCAGGCTGTAACGGCTTGAGTCCGGCCTTCTCAATTCCTGCGGTGTCCATGCAGCTCTGATAGTAATCACCGATCTTCTGTTCGAGAGGACTGCGGCTGGTGCCGGCCTTGGCGGCTTGCTCCAGAATGTTATGCGTATTCTGCTGATTGACGGCGTGCAGATTCTGGAACTGATTGAAAGCCGGCAAATCATTTGGAATCGGATGCTGTTTGGCGAAATTGCCGCAGGCGAACTGATAGAAATCCGCACAGGGATCTGCTGCGGTATTCATCACGCTCTTATCGAATCCGGGCAGATAGTTGTATGGGGTTTCTCCCTGCTGTGCGACCGCTTTGGGCAGGGAGGTTGCACCGAGGGCGCAGGCCGCAAGGCCAATGGCCAATAAATGCTTCACGAAAACTGCCTCCATAAATTTAAACCATGTTGTTCCTGGAGCGGATACAAACTCGGGTTACGCGAGACGGCGTCAATGTATCCGGTACGCAATTCTAGACTGATCGACGGACACCCTGACGTTCGTTTCGCCAGAAAATCATTCTCCTTAGGTATATATCCAGGACAGTCCGAATAATCGGACGATTTCAGGGACGTATCGTTAGGAGGAACTGCAATACTAGAGAGATAACGCAAATTCCGACGCAAAAGTTCAATGCCGTAACTGCCTAGTAGTCGCCTAAATCTTTGAAATTCCGGATTTCTCGTCTGTATATTCGGGGCAGTTGAGGCAAATCGGCCGTAGCAAAGAAGGTTCTAATCTCATGGAGGAAGTCCAGAGAATGCCACGTTGCATGCGGAAGGCCCGGAAGTGGCTGGCTGTATTGCCGATGCTCTTGGTTTGCATCGAGACGGCTATAGCCTTGCAGCGGGAAGGGCTCCAATCTCGCGATCAGGTGCCGTCGGAAGGCTCCCAACCGCCCGTTCATCGCGTTCCTGTCGGTAATCTGGGCTTTCTGCCTCCAGGGGAAATCTATGCTCTGATGCGTACGTCCTATGCGACTTTGGACTTCATGGATCCGGAACACCTGCTGTTTACCTTCCACAGGACCCAGCTTCTCCCCCGCCTGATGGACAGTACCCCGAAAGATGACGACCAGATGATTCATGCCGTGGTCGTCGAGATTGCCAGCGGTAAGGTGCTTTCCGAAGCCGATTGGAGAATGCGAGACCGCGGGCGCTACCTTTGGCCTTTAGGAGACGGTCGTTTTCTTGTGCGAATTCGAAGCCGCCTTTATCTGATTGACCAGTCCCTGAAACTCAGACCCTATCTGGACTTTCCCGGAGAAATTAAGTCCATCCAGGTTGGCTTGAGCGGGCATTTTCTCTTGGTGGAGAGTCAGGAAAGCAGGATCAATCTCAATATCGGCGGACTCCCAGGAGCTTCGGAACCGAACAACCAAGATCAAGCTCCGGATCAGACAAGAGGGCAACTGAATGGGGCCGATCCCGAGTCAAGTGGTGCCGGTTACGTCTTGCGAATTATACGGACCGATATCAAGAAACAGGTGGCTGTGGCCCATATGCAGAGCCTGCCCTATATACCGTTAATGAAGGACAGTTATGTCTACATTCTTCGCGGTAAGAGCGGACAATGGCTTCTCGGCCTTCGGAAATTGCAGACCGGAGAGAAAACCGAAATTGGGAGTATCGAGTCCACCTGCATGCCGGCTGTGCGTCCATTAAGCGATCAAATCCTGATGGCGGTTGCCTGTTCGGGATCTTCTTCAGATCACATCGGTATAGGCCTCTCTCTTGATGGCAAGCATCTTTGGGAGCGGCGATGGAGCGGACGCAGGATTTGGCCCTCTTTTGCGTCTAGTCAAGACGGCAGCAGATTTGTTTACGAAACTATGCTGATGGATCACGAGATCTCGACGATGGCGGCTGCCGATCCCGAGAGTGTGATGGGGCAGATCGTAGAGGTCTATGACACCGCGACCGGCCGCTTGCAGTTAATTGCTCCTGCGAATCCTATCCTGGATGCCGGGCAGAACTTTGCTCTTACTTCGGATGGCAGACGTCTTGCTGTGCTGAATAACAATGCCATCGAGATCTTTGACCTTCCTCTGGCAGATGCGTCGTCCGGCACTGTTCCTAAAGGGAAATAAGAATTCGCTGACTATATAACTTCTAAGCGGATAAACCTGTCATCCCTCCTCCGCAATTTTGTCCAAGATTGTTCTGCCAGAGCTCTCTAATCTGGACTCTATGGATAGATGCGATATGGATCTTTCAGGCAAGATCTGCCTCATTACTGGTGCGAGTTCAGGATTGGGGCTGGAAACCAGCCGGGCTTTGGTTGCACGAAATGCCAGAGTGATTATGCTTTGCCGCAATCCTTTAAAAGGAGAAGCGGCAATTGCAGGGATTCGCCGTGTTTATCCGGATGCCCAAATTGACTTATTGCTTTGCGACTTGGCATCGTTTGCTTCGGTTCGTAGTTGCCTGGAGAAGATCCACAGAACCTACTCCAAGCTGGATATGCTTATCAATAATGCGGCTGTTCTTCAATCGAAAGAGACTTTCACTGCAGACGGCTTATCGACGATGTTGCAAACAAATTATTTATCGCCGTTCCTCTTTAATACGGAACTGATGAAGTTACTTAGTAAGAGCGACAATGCCACCATTATCAACATCGCCCTTCCCTCCGCTAAGCTTCGGCTTAAGTTGGAAGATATCCAGGATGAGACCCGTGGATGTGGGTTGAATACATTCTTTCGAATCAAACTCCTCCTTCTTTTTCACGCGCTCGAACTTTCCGGGAGAGATGAATACAAGGCAATAAGGGTTCTGGCAATGGATCCCGGGCCAGGAATGTTCAAATCCGACTTGGGGCGTAATTCTCCGTGGTGGCTGCGTATGGCCACCAAGATAGTTGCCAAGTCTCCTCGACGTGCTGCCGAGAATATTGCTCTTGCAGTAGCTAAAACCAAACTCCCTTCCGGCTCGGTCATAGCCGGAAGACGGCGGGCAAAGATATCCGATTACTGGGAAGATCGGTCGATTGCTGAGAAGCTTCGTCTTCAGACGATTTCACTGCTGGAGCGCAGTGGCTGGGCTTGAGCGGGGATCGGGACGAAGAGTGCCAAAGCATCGACGATATTGGGCGGGAGGTACTCCCAAGAATCGGCAAAAATATCTTGTGAAATGGCTTTGATCATAAAAGCCGAGGCTGTGGGCAGTAGTGGCTATTCCATCTCCGGCCCTTAGTCTGCGTTTTGCCTCATTCATCTTTAGATTGAGTTGAAAGGCATGCGGAGTCATTCCACTGTGTGCAGCAAAATAACGAATCAGTTGGAAATGATTCATCTGCGCCTTCTCAGCGAGCTTTTTGAGATTGATATTTTCCTCTACTCTTTCTCGCATGAAATCGACTAGAGAACGAAATAGCTTCGAGGCGGAGCCGCTAATACGAGTAATTCCCGGTATTGGTTCTTGAGGCATTTTCGGTATGTATTGCAGGAAAGAAAGCAATATCTCTTCCGAATATGTATCGATCCCCATGAGTCGCTCAACCTCTCCGGAGAGTATGTTCATATGGTCTGCTGTTATGCGGGTCAGACTGTCCAAATTCCAATAACTATTCCAGACAGGATCATCCTGTAGGGCGAGAACTCTTTGATGCTCAAGGAGCAGGCAAAAGCTTTTCGTGCATGCCGAAAAACAAGGAGTGCAAGGTATTGCAATGGATGGTGGAACGATATAAAGAAGTCCTGCCGGTCTTTTTCGATCGGTAGAGCTTAGGTTCTCTGTAGATTCTTGTACCAGGAGAAGTGCGAGTTCATCTTGAAAACGGACTGGAATCGAGTGCCGATTATCGATGAGGGGTCCATGCTTGTGGCTGCGAATTACAAGACCAAGTTGAGGACTTATCGTGCTAAGCAACATGGCCTTAGTTCTCGCCGATCTTTTTTCTTCCGATCGCAAGATTAGCTGCCATCGGCACTGCTTGAGGTCCGCGGCCCCACTTCGAGATCAAGCGTTCGGATATCTGCGATGAGATCTGCTGCCAGCGGTCTGCTCCAACATGTTCGCGAACAATATGAACGGGTGGCGTGCTCTGTGCAAGTGTAGCCCACAAGGTTTCTGCTGAGAGTACTTCAAACGTATGTACAACCTCGTGGACGGAAACATTGGAAAAGCCTGCAGCAAGCATCTCTCTGCGGCAGTCGTCGGATTCGGTCAAGGGAGCATTCTTTGTGCCAAAGGGAAGTCTGGCAAGAATGGAGCCCAAAATCTCGTAGATATCGGCGAACAGCGGAATTCTCCGCATAGGAACCCAGGTCGAAATAGCTGCAGTGCCATTGGGCTTCACTATTCGGAAAAGTTCTCGAAGTCCCTTGGCCGGATCGGCGAAGAGCATAAGCCCAAACATGGAGAAGGCTGCATCGACGGAAGTGTCGGGAAAGGGAAGCATCATGCCATCTCCGACAAGTGCATCGATGCCTGAGATCTGTTGCCGTTCACATTCTTGCTGAAGTTCCGAAATCATTGCTGGAGAGAAATCGACTGCGAATACATGTGCACCTCTCTGTGCGGCAGATATGGCAAGGGCTCCAGGTCCACAAGCCACATCGGCAATGATCATGCCCGGTTGCAAAGATGAGAGACGCAGAGCATCTTCAGCATACTTTGCAAAATGAGGTGCAATCCCACGTGAGTATTTGTCTGCAACCAGGTTCCAGAGGCGAGGTTCTGTGAGGAGGTTCTCTTGCTGCTGCACGCCGGGAAGTATACCAAAGCCTTGTCTGGATCCTGATCCTCAAAGCAAAAGCATTTGAGGACCTACTAAATCCAAAACCGTGCCCTTCCCTCGGTTTTAGTAACTTACAAATGTCCGATCGAAGATCGGCTGAGTGTCGCTTTCTTTGGCGGAAAGCGGCACTCGTGGCTCATGGAAACAGCTACGCCGGAATTGTTCTAGTGAGCAAAGTTGTAAGAGAGTTGCATTGCTCGTCCGTTTGGAGTTGGAACGGTAGAAAACGAGATGTTATTGAGAGGGCTTGAAGAAGAGCACCTTCGCAGAACATAGCCCCCTATGACATAACCGAGAGCACTACCGACAAGGGCATCGGAGGGAAAATGTTCTCGAGCTATTACACGGGAACTTGAGACTGTTGCTGCCAGGCCGTACACCAGAGCTTTTGTCCCAATACCGTCGTATTGCGAAGCGACTACATGGGCAAAAGACCAGACTACAACCGAGTGATCGGAAGGCATGGACTGACCATCCGGCCAGGTCTTGGTTCCGTGAGGCCAAAAGCGTCCTGTTCCGTCTCCCTGTCTCGGCGTTTGCCGGTTGATCGCATAGCCCAAGGCAGTATTGAGAATGACTGAATCGGCCATTGCTTCTCCGGCCAGCACAGCGGTCTCTTTCATGTGAGCGTTGTGTGTGACATGGCCAACGATGTATCCAACACCCGTTGCCGCCACCGGCCCATAGATGCCACCGTAATCAGAAATTTTGCGGAATCTGTCCTCTCGTTTTTTATCGACACCTAAATCATGGATAACGTCTTTGTCTTTTTCTAGTGCGAATCCAGTTGCTGCTCCGAAGGGCGCAATCCATAGGAGATTCGTTGTATTGAAGTGAAGAGGCGCGGTAACGATTCCCACCTCATCCTGTGCCACATGCAAAGCACATATCTGGAGCGAACTCAGGCTGCAATCCTTGGAGGGTGCAGTTGTTTGTGCTTTCAGCGTACAGGCAGGGACGAGAAACAGGAGGAGTATGGCCAAACGTGAGTGCATAGCTAGATGTAAAGCTTACCATTCGGGCCTTCCTGCTTTCCTGTGCTGGCGGGCGAGTGCGGTAGTAATTGGCGACGAAGTTTATGTGCAGAATCTTTGCCGGGAAAGTCGCTTGGGGTTGTAGATTGAGTCTTGTCGGAAAAAGCTTTTTGCCGCCTGCTGTCCTACAATGAAGACTTTTACGACAACATCCTCTCCAAAGCGTCGAAAAGGATTAGGGGATAGACCGACAGTCATTAGGGTGTTTGCTGTGGTTGGTCCTCTAGCAGGCTGGTGGGCAGCACGACTGCAGATCGCTTTTGCTAATGTATGTTGGAGAGCCAGTGAGGAACTAGGGTTTGGGAACGCTGACATACGAAGTTGCGGCAAAAACAGATTGCGGCCGCAAACGTGCCGCCAACGAAGATGCCTTTGGCTTTTCGCAAGAGCACGGGGTGTTTCTTGTTTGTGACGGCATGGGCGGCGCAGCTGCCGGAGAAATCGCCAGTAGTCTGGCCGTAAAAGAATTTTTACTCTGGTTCTCAGAGCATCATTCTTCCGAGTCGGTGCTTGCAGACGTGGGTGCTTCCCTTCGCGAAGCGGTTGCCCAAGCGAACCATGAGATTTACAGGAAGTCGACGGTCATTCCCGAACTGCACGGGATGGGGACAACTCTGGTTGGCATGCTTGTCCATGAGGATCACGCCTGGATCGTGAATATCGGCGACAGCCGTTGTTATCGGTTTCATGAAGGAGTGATGGAGCAAATTACTCATGATCACTCGCTGGTTGAGGAGCAAGTGCGTCTGGGACGGATGACAGCGGCAGAGGCGGCTCGTTCTCCTATGCGGAATGTGATTACGCGAGCTGTTGGGACTCGCACAGATGTCGATTCGGACGTGGTCGATTACGAGATCGGTCCTGGAGATGTCTTCCTTTTGTGCAGTGATGGTCTTACCAAGGAGCTTCGGGACGTTCAGATCGAGCGGCTGCTTCGGGAGGCCAAGACCTCGGAAGAGGCCTGCGAGAGGCTGATTGAGTCAGCGAATTGGGCTGGCGGTCGGGACAACATCACTTGCCTCGTTCTACGAGTTGGCGAAAAGTAGATTAAAGCATTTTCCGAAATACTGGGAACTTTCCAGGTAAGGGGCAGAGCGGCTTTCTTCTATTGCTTCGGTCTACATCTTTTCGGGAAATGCTCAAACGCTAGGTTCCGCTTTTTGTTCCCCCGTATTCTGTCTGCGGTTTCAACAGAGAAAGGGGCTATTCTGGAACTTATGGTGAGGTTGACGGTGCTGGCCAGTGGTTCGAAGGGGAACAGCACCATTGTCTCTTCCAGCCGCACCAAAATTCTGTTGGATTCCGGGCTGAGCTGCCGCGAGCTCTTTCGCCGAATGCGCGAAGCAGAGGAAGATCCGGCTTCTCTCGATGCCATCCTCATAACGCATGAACATCAGGACCATGTTCAGGGCCTTGCTGTAACTGCAAGGAAACTCGGAATTCCGGCCTATTTTACGGAAGCAACTCATCGTGCCTGGATGCGCTGGATGACGCCCCGTAAGCAGATGACCTATGCGCAGTGGCTCGAACAGCGCAAGCAGCAGATTGAGAAGCAGCAACAGGAAAAGGATGCTGACGCTCCCATCGAACCCCAGAGTGGCGAGGCTGAAACGGTCGAGTGCGCTCAAGAGGTAGAGGAGATCAAGAAAGAAAAGCATGATCCCTGTACCTTGCCCGGAGTTGAGTATTTTCGGGCGGGAACCGACTTTTGCATCGGGGACATCGAAATTCGTCCGTTTACGATTCCTCACGACGCAATCGATCCTGTCGGGTTTGTCTTTTCGGCGGAGGGGGTACGGATGGCTGTCGCCACCGACCTCGGCTACATGCCGACCAATGTAAAGACCTGTCTGCAGCGCTGTGACCTGTTGATGATTGAGTCAAATCACGACCTGGAAATGTTGCGGGATGGACCGTATCCCTGGAGCGTAAAGCAGAGGGTGATGTCGCGCGTGGGCCATCTTTCTAACGATGCGGCGGCCGATTTTCTTGAGAATTCGTACGACGGGCACGCCGCTTATGTGATCCTGGCGCACCTCTCCGAGAGCAACAATCTTCCTGAAATTGCAAGACTTACGGCCGAGAAGGCCCTTCAGGACCGAATGAACCTTCTAGGTAACCGGTTGATCCTGGCAGAGCAGAGGCAGCCCCTGGGGACTATCTCTTTCTAGCGAAAGTGACTAAAATAACAAGATGGTAACTCGGCGGGGTTGTTGCCTGTAGTGCTTGCCCCTGCCGTCAAGCAGCTAGTTGCTCTAAAAACTAGTCAGAAGAAGTGAGCTAATAGCCAATGAATGATAACAATTGCACAGACAGGGTTGTCGGAGCCATTCTCGCCAGCTGGCGATATGATATCTCCGGAATCGCTCCCGACATGCGGAAGGATTATGAGCAGCACCTGGTCGAGTGTGATCACTGCCGTAGAAGACAGCGTTTGCATCGGACAATCGATGTCACGCTTGCTGCCTTGACCTCGGCTTCAGTCGTTGTGTTTCTGCTTGCTCTAGCAATCCTCCATCGAATCGATCCGTTACAGAGCTGGGCTTTTGTCGATTTGCATCTGCGGACAATGACCATTGTCCTGACGATGCACGCGGCGGCCATTGCCGGTTTGCTGTTTTCTCTTTTGGCGTTTGTCCTGGTGGCTACGATGACCCCCGCACCGGTTTATATCGGTGGGATGGCGCTTGCACATGCGCGAGGTCTTCATGATCGCCTCCCAGAGGAGAAGCAGTTAAAAGCGGGTCAGCGATAGCGAGGAAAGCTGGCAGATAAACAAGAACCGATCAGCTGGCAGAGCAATCAACAAATGCCGGTCGACGAATTCAATCGTCGACCGGTTTCTCTTTGTATCTATCCCAGTTCCAGGGCTCCAGTAAGGTCGCTAATCTTCTCGACATTGTGGTTCTTGCACCAATGTTCCAGCCCCTTTACCAGCCTCTCGACAGCACGGGGATCTGCATAACTGGCTGTTCCGACTTGAACAGCCGTGGCACCGGCAAGCATGAACTCGACCGCGTCTTCAGCCGTGACAATGCCTCCCATCCCTAGAATCGGAATACTGACCGATTTTGAAGCTTCGTAGACCATGCGCAGAGCGATGGGTTTGATAGCCGGGCCGGAGAGTCCTCCGGTGATGTTGGCCAACCGAGGTTTTCTTGTTTCCGGATCAATGGCCATTGCCAGAAAGGTATTCACCAGCGAGAGGGCATCGGCTCCGGCATTTGCGGCCACTCTGGCCATCTGGGCAATTGAGGTCACGTTGGGGGACAGCTTTACGATCAGCGGACGTGTAGAAGCCTTTTTCGCACGGCTTACCAGGTGATCCAGCATGACGGCATCGGCTCCGAAAGCCATCCCGCCCTCATGGACGTTCGGGCAAGAGACGTTCAACTCGTAGGCGGCAATCCCTCCTGCCTGGTTAAGCCTTTGAATTACTGAGACATACTCATTGACCGTGTAGCCAAAGACATTCACGATGACGGCACAGGTCGGGTAGCGGCTCAGTTGTGGCAGCTTGTTTTCGAGAAATGCTTCTGTCCCAATGTTCTGCAGTCCAATTGCATTGATCATGCCGGAGGCGGACTGCACGATTCGCGGAGCCATGTTGCCGGTCATGGGTTCCAGTGAGATACCCTTGGTGACCAGTCCACCAAGCCGCTCGAGCGAAACAATGTCTTCAAATTCAATGCCATAGCCGAAGGTTCCACTTGCGGCTACGACTGGGTTGGCCAGCTCGATGCCGGCCAACCGAACACGCATATCGGGTTTCACTGAGACTTACTTTCCGGGGAGGGTTTTGTTTTCGGTTTCGTTGTACGTCCGCCACGTGTTTTTGAAGGTGCCGTATATGTGACTGGACGCAGAGCTTCGGTCAGGACACGCCCAACTGAGGCAGAGGGTTGATTCACTCCTAGCAGAGAAGCGAAGGTAGCTGCCATATCCACTGGGGCAACCCGGCCTCGATAGGTACCTGGATTAAACGGAGCCCCATAGAACGCCAATGGAACATGCCGATCGTATGACCAGGGGCTGAAGTGCGTGGTCTGGATATTGTTGAGGTACTCCATCTGATAGGCGGTAGGAATAACCATAACGTACCAGCCGCCATTCGAAGAATAGCTATGTGCAAGCAGCCGTCCGAATTCGGTGGGAGGTAGTTCGCCGGAGGCCAGCTGCAGACGCGTATAGGTGCGGTACACAACCGGCGTTGGCGGCAACCGCTTCTCCGAGGGTGTTGGAGCCTCTCCCGGCTTTGGCGCAGGATGGTCCTCGTCTACAACCGGGGCACTTTGTGCATCGATGGCCGGCTGTATTGCCTTCATGATGGCTTCTTCTGCTTCCTGCTCATTGATCCCCGCACGTTCAAACGGCGGGCGATTCAGCGCAAGATAAGGCAATTCCTGGCGAGGCAGTAAGTATTCGACGTTTTCTCCTGGCGAGAATTTGGCATTCATTGCCTGGTTAAGAGAGGCGACCAGCTTGTCGAGAGAAATCGTCGCCGCGTTGATTCCCAGGTTGGCCGCGTCAGACGGAATAGGGGCAACTCCGTGATCTGCGGAAAGAGCAATCCAGACGTTCTGCAATCCGCCTTCGACATTTTTGTCGAGCCAGGTAAAGAAGCTGTCGAGGTCGGAGTCCAGAGAGTCGACCATCGTCTTTTCGTAAGTCGAATCCGGGCCCATCTGATGACCCTGGATATCGTTGGCAGAGAGGGAGATAGTGACCAGATTGGTTGTATCCCCGCTGCCCATCCTCTCTCCGGTAATCAGGGCGCGGGCGAAGTCCAGCTCGTAGGCATTCGCTGCAGGTGTACGTCCTACCAGCTCGTAGAACGAGGTTGTGCTCTCAGCGTTGGATTGTTGGACGGCCTGCTCCGGACGGCCGTTTTTATTGAAGGCAACCGCCCAATCGGGCAATTGAGAGGTATAGAAGGTCGAGGTGACGAAGTAGCCGCTGGCCGGATCGATCCAGAAGGCAGCGTTGGCTGCCGATCCTGAGGGCAGGATGGCCGCCCGATCTTTCAATGAGATGCCGAAGACTTTGGATTTGCCCTGCGTTGCCAGGCGCAGTTCGTCTCCAATCGTGGAGGCGCGTAAATTACGCGGCGAGGAGCCAATCAGGAAGGTCGGAGCGTCCGGTGCGGCTCCGGGAGCCTTGGATGGAATGCTGGAATCGGGAAGCCCCACCAGCCGATAGCGCTCGTCTTCTACCGAAGTGATTGGGTGGTCTTTGGAGCGGGCAAGATCCCACCACTCATTGCCTGCAATACCATGTCCGTCAGAATAGGCGCCGGTTCCCAGTGTGGCGTGTCCCGGGGCTGTTTTGGTGTTGGCGTAATCGTAATAGCAGTCTGGGAAGTAAGACCCGTGGTCGAGAAAGAGACGAAATCCACGTGCCTTGAAGTCGGCCCGGTACCGTTCCAGGTAATCGCCTCGGAATTGATCGATGACCACAACGACAACCAGTTTGGGATGGTTATCGTAGACAGAAGCTGAGGATTGCCAGGGGGCGGCGAGAAGCAAAACGATCCCGACGAATAAGAGAAGAAAACGCTTCAATTTCGGCATAGATGGCATTCAGTATCGCAGCGGGACTGCCTCAGTCATGTTAACAAGAGGTTATCTGTCGCCGTTATGTTTCTTAACATTCTGAATACCCCCGTATGGGCGGATTTTGCTGTATCTCCTTTGGATATAAAAGCTTGGGTAGCTCCGCATTTCCCTTGTCACTGGGCGTCAAGTTGAGGTGGAGGAGGGGGAAATCTGCGATACCGGGAACCAGGCAGTCTTTGGTTTATAGCGCCTTTTTCGTTCCCGGTATCCGGGACTTTTTCAGGGCGTCTCGTTTTTTCAAGTCTCCTGGGACCTCAATTCCTGTGCAATTTGCCTTTCCTGGTCCTCATGTCTGGGAAGGGGGAGCAAGCTCTAGTAATCTAGAAGGTCATGCTGGACTTAGGGTTCGTACGCAATAACCTGGAATTAGTAGAAGCGAAGCTGCGGCTGAGGAATCAGGATCCCGCCCAGCTTCTGGGCGATTTTCGTGGTCTGGATGCCCTCCGCCGCGAGCGCATCACTGAAGTTGAGCAACTGAAGGCCCGCCGCAACGAGTTGAGCCAGCAGGTGGCCCAGCTCAAGAAGTCGGGGCAGGACGCCTCTTCGGTTATGGAAGAGACCCGCTCGCTCAAAGATCGTGTCGATAGCTTGGAGAAAGCCTCCGTTGAGGCCGACGAGCAGATGCGTGCCATCCTGGCTCGTATCCCCAACCTCACCCGTGACGAGGTTCCTGCGGGTAAGTCGGAGACCGACAACATTGAGATCAAGCGTTGGGGTGACCCTCCCAGCTTCTCTTTTCAGCCCAAGCCTCACTGGGAGATTGGTGAATCCCTCAAGATTCTGGATCTCGAACGGGCTACGAAGCTGAGCGGCGCGAGATTCTCCGTCCTGATGGGCGCTGGAGCCCGGCTGGAACGAGCTTTGATCAATTTCATGCTGAACCTCCATACCGAGGAGCATGGATATACCGAAGTGCTGCCACCTTTTATGGTGAACAGCAAATCTCTCTTTGGCACGGGGCAGTTGCCGAAGTTCTCCGAAGATCTCTTTCGCTGTGTTGATGCGGAAGGGTTTACACCCGGTGTCTATCGCGACAATGACCACTGGCTGATTCCAACAGCCGAGGTTCCGGTGACGAACTTGTATCGGGATGAGATCTTGGATGAGGCACGGTTGCCGATTTCTCTGACGGCTTATACTCCCTGCTTCCGTTCCGAAGCCGGTTCCTACGGAAAAGATGTGCGTGGAATTATCCGGCAGCATCAGTTTGAGAAGGTGGAGCTGGTGAAGTTTACCCGTCCGGAAGATTCTGACGCCGAGCATGAGAAGCTGACCCGGGATGCGGAGAGCGTTCTTGAGAAGCTGGAGCTCCCGTATCGCCGCGTTGTATTGTCAACCGGAGATACAGGTTTCTCTTCAGCCAAGACCTTCGATCTGGAAGTCTGGCTTCCAGGCCAAGGCTTGTACCGTGAGATTTCCTCCTGTTCGAACTTCGAAGGCTTCCAGGCCCGGCGTGCCAATATTCGCTATCGTCCTCAGGCGAAGGGGAAAACTGAATTCGTTCATACTCTGAATGGCAGCGGCTTGGCTATTGGACGTACCTGGCTGGCTGTTCTTGAGAATTATCAGCAGGCCGACGGCAGCGTACGGATTCCGAAGGTGTTACAGCCCTATATGGGTGGCCTGGAAGTAATCGAGCCAGGAAAGTAGGAGATGAGATGGGCCGTTTGTTAAAGAGCTATTTCTTTTGGACGTATCCGCGTGGGAGTTTCCATTACGACGTAATGGTGACCATGATTCTGGCGTTCATCTTTATCACCCCGCATCTCTGGAACTACGGAGACAAGAGGGCAGGCGGAAACCGCCTTCCGTCGCAGCTTTCCGTGCAAAGCGATGGTGGTAATGGCTTTATCTTCGAGGTAAAGAGTGACGATGTGAAAGCTGCAGGCGAAAACCTCCAGCTTCGTACGGCCTTGCGTCGCGTGATCAAGCCTGTTGTAGGTGATTCCGTGCAGATCGAACGTTTTGAACCAGTCACAGATGCGAATGGAGCAACAACCGCTTATAAGGTATGGGCGCATCGGTAATAGCAGAAGTTGCGTACAGAACTATGGCGGAGTGAATGGGTTTGAAAAACATGATGGCGATATTTAAGGCACGGATGTGGATGCTGGTCGCGGTGTTGGTGTTGAGTGCGCCACTGCTGCGCGCAGCCAATGGTGACTTGGAGAAGGTCCTGCAGCAGATGAATACGGCAGCGGCAAAGTTCCAGAGCGCGCAGGCCGATGTCGAATGGATTCAATACCAGGCTGTAGTGAAGGAGAGCGATACCCAGAAGGGTACGATTGCCTTTCAACGAAAGGGCAATCAGACTCTGATGGCTGCTCATATCCGTGAATTAAACGGAAAGCCAACCCCCAAGGATGTTCTCTTTCGGGATAACACGCTGCAGTATTACCAACCGCAGGTTAAGCAGTTGACCGTGTTTTCGGTAGGGAACAATCATGCTCAGTATGAGACCTTTCTGACGCTTGGCTTTGGCGGCAGTGGTACCGATCTGCAGAACAACTGGAATATTACGTATTTGGGCAATGAGCAGATCAGTGGTACGCCGGTAGCCAAGTTACAGCTGATTCCAAAGCAAGACAGCATCAAAAGAACTTTCAAGAGCGTGATTATTTGGGTGGATCCGGCTCGGGCGATCAGCTTGAAGCAGCAGTTCTTCGACCCTTCCGGAGATAACCGAACCATGATTTATAGCAACATTCGCTATAACCAGTCTGTAGGGAAGAACGTCTTCGAGATCAAGACTGCATCCGGCACTCAGGTAGTCCGGAAGTAATTGCTTTGAAGGGACGGGACACGACCTTCCGCCGTGTCCCGGGCCCCCTGCTGGAACAGCTATCCTCTATATTGCAGCTACCTTCTTGCTTGCCGGTTTTCCCGCCAGTGCAATACCGGCGAGAGCGAAGATCACCGGAAAGCATTCCAGCGTATAACGAGTCTCCGGTGCTTCGATAGTCAGCAAGAGTGCCGATCGTAACACTACGTACGCAACCATGGCCCATACAAAGGGTGGATGTTTCCTGAGGCCAAGCAGTGCGATGACGAGATAGGCGAGATTCAAGGTGCCATACGCGTAGGAGAATTCCGTTTCCTGATGATGGTTCCAGTACTCCCACCAGCGATACTCGATAGGCAGAGATTCGACTCGGGGACGTAGCCACATATCCGCCAGACGGGCTAGCGGAAGTATTACGTAGTATCGGAGTGGATGCGAGTGGATCCGTTCCGCTGCGAGTTTGGCAAAACGGGAATCGATACTTCGGCTAAGAGAGACGGTTTCGTTATAGCTATCGAAGATCTTTTCTGTTTCAGCCCGTTGGGCAGGAGAGTCAAAGGCCCTCTCCGGAAGCGACTCCATGTGTAACTCGTCTCCCGGGTAATTCCAGTAGACCTCAAAGGTGGAGACAAAGTCGACACACCAGGTTTTTGTCCAGCGATCGAAGCCCGTGCCTGCGTAATCTCCGGGATCTGTGGCAGTTTTCGGCGCCAGAGGCTGGAAAACTCCAAAGGTTTTTGCATTCCGCCATGCCCAGGCCACAAAGGGAAGTACAGCAAGTAATCCGCAAAGAAGAGCTGTTCGAAGGGCCTTGGGGAATGAGATCGTTCCTGTGCGGTGTACAAACAATAGGGCAGGCCATAATGCAACCGCGATCAGAGCTCCGTCGGGTCGTAATAGGGCGCCGTAGCTGAAGGCGAAGGTGAGCAGAATGAGCGGAAGCTTTCGCGGGCGATGGCAGTACTCTGCCAATGCGAATAGTCCCAGGGAGAGACAGAAGATGGAGAGAGGTTCCGCGAGTGGTGCTGCAACGTAATTGGCTGTGAAAGGGCAAAGAGCAGCGGCCCAGAGAGTGATCGATGCCGCTCTGGGGGTAGCAATACGGCGTACAAAGGCGGCGATCAGCAGGCAAGAACCCAGGTCGATAGCTGCTTGCGCGAAAAGTACCGCATTATAGTGCTCAATCCCGAAAAGCCGAAAGCAAAGCATGAGAAAGAGCGGGTAACCGGGAAGGCGAATGAGAGTAGGAGCGATCTGCGTGCCATGCGAAAGTCCATAGGTTCCGTGCAGGAACCAGTTTTTGGCCAGGTCTCCGTATATGAGGCTGTCTCCGCTGATTTCCCTAAATTGATGGATGAACCACCAGCGCAATATAGCGCCGGCAAGCAAAGCAAGAAAAATATTTAGCCACTTTAATGTTCTTACGAAAGGCATGTGTTGGCATCATACAAGGCGGCCGAAAATTGACTCACCTTGGATAGGTTCCATAGGATCGAGAGAAGGTTGTTATCCCCTTTAGGGGAACGGAATAGCAAATTCTCGAGGCCAAGGCACGAAAGGTATAGCGTTCGTGACGTACGTTAATAATACGCAGCGGAATTACAGCATAGCCAGCTGTAAACATAAGCGTCTCTTTCTCGTTATGGCGACTTTCTCTTATACCATCGCCAAACCTGAGCCGATCGCCTCATATAACGTTCTATCCCGGGAAGCGGATAACAGGTTTTAAGCATGGACCAGCAAATCTTTTACGATCCGGAGCGCAAGCGGTGGAAACGGCTTCGCCGAATTCTGGATGTTCTCGCCGTCCTGTCGACAGTAATTCTCGCGGCGTTTTTCTTTAGTGTGATTAGCCGGCAGACTCTGCCGGAACTCTTGCTCCCTCAGCAGAAGAGAAACTACAAGCCGCTGAAGGATCGCACGCCACTTCTCAAAACTCAGAAGGCTGTACGCCCGTCACGCAGGCATTCGAATCGAAGGCCCTCGGATATTCCGCTGAACGCAGATGAAGGTTTGCGGGCCGCATATTATGAGCAGGACGATCCTGCGGGCTACTCTTCGTTTAAAGAGCACATTCATCAGATTGATCTGCTCTTTCCTACCTGGATTCAAGTTGGCGTTCCGGATGGAACTCTCAAATCTCTGAATTTTGAGGGTCGCTCCTATAACCTGATCGACAACACCGGTGTTCACGATCCCGACGAAGAAGACAAAGTAAAACGGCTGATTACAACGGCGAAAGAGGATACCGAAATCTTCCCGCTGGTCAGTAATTACAGTGCGTCTAAAGAGACCTTTGATCAGGGTGTCGGTGTAATGCTGGCAGATGCGGGGAAGCGTGCGCAGATCAGGTCCCAGCTGCTTCGGATTCTGGCACTTTCCAATCTGTATCGGGGCATTTCACTCGATTTCGAAGATGTTCCGGATGAGCACCTCAAGGACTATCTCCAGTTTGTTCGTGAAATGTACAGCGAATTGCATTCGCGAAATCTGCGCCTCTATGTGAACGTAGAGGTTTCGGCAGAGGATGACGAACTACGTACGCTTGCCGCAAACAGTGATGGCATCCTGCTGATGAATTACGACCAGCATGAGATGGGGAGCGATCCCGGTCCGATTGCTGCGCAGGACTGGTTTGTCGATAACCTGACTCGTGTCCTAAAGCTTGTTCCCAAAGAGAAGATCATCTGTGCACTTGGTAACTACGGATATGAGTGGACCACGACCATTCCTAATTCGAAGCACAAGAATGCCAAGCCTAAGACCTTGGGATCGGAAGAGCTGAATGTGCAGGAGGCGTGGCAACGCGCTTCCGATGCAGAAGCAGAAATTCACCTCGATGACGACTCCCTCAATCCTCACTTCGCTTACGACGATGAAGATCAGGGAATAAGGCACCAGGTCTGGTTCCTGGATGGCGTGACTGTTCTCAATGAACTTCGAGCGGCGCGCGCACTTGGGCTGAAGACTTTTGCGCTGTGGAGACTCGGCTCCGAAGATAGATCACTCTGGACGATATGGGATCATCCTTCCTCCGCCGACGCTCCGCAGTTTCTATCGAAGCTGCTTCCTGGGCAGGGCGTAGACGAAGAGGGTGAAGGCGATATTCTGCGAATTGCCGGTAAGCCGCAACCGGGCAGCAGAACTGTGGATGTCGATAACAGTGAGCCCGATCCTCATAAGAGGTTGATAACGGACGAGAGCATCGACGTCTATCCTCATGCCTTTACGCTCAGGTATTTCGGTTACCAGCCACGTAAGGTTGCATTGACCTTCGATGACGGTCCTGACCCGAAGTGGACTCCGAAGATTCTTGAGGTTCTAAAGCGCTACAACGTGAAAGCTGCCTTCATGATGATCGGCGCTCAGGCCATGAATAATGTGGGTCTGATGAAGCGTGTTGTTGCCGAGGGTCATGAAATTGGCAGCCACACGTTTACGCATCCGGATATCAGCGAAGTCTCTATGCGTCAATTAGCTCTGGAGCTAAACCTCACAGAGCGATTGTTTGCGGCAAAGCTGGGACTTCAGCCTCTCTATTTCCGTCCGCCATACTCCATCGATCAGGAGCCGGATACCGACGATCAGGCCTCGCCTGCAAGCCTTGTTCAAAACCTTGGCTATATCATCGTTGGCGACAAGATCGATACCAATGACTGGGAGGAGCGTCCTCGCAAGACTCCGCAGGATATTACTAATTCGATCCTTCAGCAGCTAGAGGCGATGAAGACAAAACCGCAATTCCGCGGCAGCATCATCCTGATGCACGATGGAGGCGGAGACCGCTCGGCAACGTTAGCTGCTCTTCCTGTGGTGATCGAGACTCTCCGTGCCAAGGGCTATGAGATTGTTCCTGTTTCGGAGTTGATGGGGAAGACCAGGGCAGAGGTTATGCCTCCTCTCTCTTCTCGTCAGCGCTGGCAGGCACGTGTCGACTCAATAGCATTCTTTGGTTACGCATTCTTTACTCGCGTTGTAACGTGGATCTTCTTCGTTGGCGACGTACTCATGAGTGCGCGCCTGCTGCTGATTGGCCTGATGGCTCTCGTCGATCGTTTGCGTCGCCGGAAGACCGCTGCTCCTGGTGAGTTTGAACCGCCGGTGGCTGTAATCATTCCGGCATACAACGAAGAAAAGGTAATTGTCCGCACCATCCAGTCCGTGCTGAACTCCGATTACCGGAACCTGCGCGTGATTGTTGTAGACGACGGATCGAAGGATCTTACCTACGATGTCGCGTGCGAAACGTATGCAAAGGAAATTGCTTCCGGCAAGGTGCTTGTTTTGCGGAAGCCCAACGCAGGTAAAGCTCAAGCATTGAATTTTGCTCTCGAGCACATGCCGGAAGAGATTTACGTTGGAATCGATGCCGATACGGTAATTGCAACCGACGCAGTTTCAAAACTGGTTGCTCACTTTATTCATCCCGATATCGGTGCTGTCTCAGGAAATGCCAAGGTCGGCAATCGTGTAAACCTGTGGACTCGCTGGCAGGCTCTGGAATATATCACCAGTCAGAATTTCGAGCGCCGTGCTCTGGACCTTTTCAATGTCGTCACTGTTGTTCCTGGTGCTATCGGCGCCTGGAGAACAGTGGCAGTAAGAGCGGCAGGAGGCTATCCGAAGAACACTGTTGCCGAGGATGCCGATCTGACTATGAATCTACTGGAACAGGGCTACAAGGTGGTTTACGAAGATAGAGCCCTGGCTTTTACCGAGGCTCCAATCAATGCCAATGGATTGATGCGTCAGCGCTTCCGCTGGTCTTTTGGAATTCTTCAGGCGGTATTCAAACACAAAGCGGCCTTTACGAAGAACAAGGCGATGGGTTTCTTCGCCCTGCCGAACATTGTGATCTTCCAAATGCTGCTACCGTTAGTCTCTCCTTTCATCGATCTGATGTTCCTGGGCGGGGCTGTGCATTATCTGCTGGATCGCCACTTCCACCCGGAAACAGCAAACGCTGCCAGCTTTGAAAAATTGGTGACCTATTTCCTCGCGTTCCTGGTCATCGATTTCATTACCTCGGCGCTGGCGTTTTCGCTGGAGCGAAGACATCCGGCAAGCAAGGGCGATGGCTGGTTGCTCTTCCACATCTGGTTGCAGCGGTTTGCCTATCGTCAAGTCTTTTCCTTAGTGCTGCTTAAGACACTTAAGAGAGCTATCGACGGGCGTCCGTTCAATTGGGACAAGCTTGAAAGAACGGCAAAGATGTCGCCGCAAACCGAGCAGATTACATCTGGGAAGTAGGGAATAGATCCAATCCAAGCCCCTGTATGCGACTACAGCATTCAGGGGCTTCGCATTTGGCATATTTCGCTGCCTATACTGCCCAGCAGGGATATCAATAGGGAACCAGTTCCTTTGCGGTTTGATTCGGGCAAAGTGATGCTCCGGTGGTCTACACTATGCCGTTATGGCTACTCTGACATCGGTAATACTTCCCCGTTCACCGAAGGGCGAGTTTAAGAATGAGCCCTTCACCGATTTTTCCCGCTCCGAAAATGCACACGCTATGCGGCAGGCCCTGGAGAGAGTAGGTGATCTTCTGGGTCATGAGTATGAGCTTGTAATTGGCGGAGAGCGCCTGAAGACCCCCACCAAAATTCAGTCACACAATCCCGCAAACCCTAAACAGCTGGTTGGTCTTCATCAGAAAGCCGGGGCAGAGCATGTCGAATTGGCCATGAAGGCTGCTTTGACAGCATTTTCTTCGTGGAGTCGGGAGCCGGTTTCGCAGCGTGCATCCCTGTTGCTTCGTGCGGCAGAGATTATTCGTGAACGCAAATTTGAGTTCTGCGCCTGGTTAACCTACGAGGTCGGCAAAAATTGGGCGGAAGCGGATGCGGATGTCGGAGAGACGATCGACTTTCTCGAGTTCTACGCTCGTGAGGCACTACGTCTTGCAGCGGCGAAGACGCCGATTCAATACCCTGGGGAAAAGAATGAGCTACTTTATATCCCTTTGGGTGTAGGTGCCGTAATTCCACCTTGGAATTTTCCGATGGCCATCATGGCGGGAATGACTGCTGCTGCGATTGTCTGCGGAAACACCGTGATTCTAAAGCCCTCCAGCGATTCTCCAACCATTGCAGCCAGGTTCCTGGACGTTCTGGAGGAAGCAGGCATGCCGGATGGAGTTGTGAATTTCTGCCCCGGCTCTGGAGCGACCTTCGGCAACGCTGTTGTCGAGCACCCCAAGACACGGTTTATTGCCTTTACCGGTTCTCGTGAGGTTGGTCTGGAGATTAATGAGCGAGCTTCGAAGAATCGTCCGGGACAGATCTGGATCAAGAGGACGATTCTGGAGATGGGTGGGAAGGACTCGATCATCGTTTCCTCCGATGCTGATTTAACCGCTGCTGTGGATGGTGTAGTGGCCTCCGCCTTTGGATTCAACGGGCAGAAATGTTCAGCCTGTTCCCGGGCCATTGTTGAAGAGCCGATTTATGACGTGTTCCTGGAGAAGCTGCGGGAGCGCGTTGCACAGCTTCGTGTCGGAGACCCGGTGGCAAATGTGCCGATGGGGCCGGTAATAAATCACGTGGCTATGCAATCGATTCTGAGTTACATTGAAGCGGGTAAAACGGAAGGACGTTTGATCTCAGGAGGAAATGCGGTGAAGACCGAGGCGGGTGGGTATTACATCGAGCCGACGGTGTTTGCTGATATTGCACCGGACGCCCGTTTAGCGCAGGAAGAGATCTTTGGTCCTGTCCTTGCCGTTATCAAAGCACGCGATTTTGAGCACGCTCTGACCATCGCCAACAACACGGAATATGGATTGACCGGGGCTCTCTACTCCGATTCCCGAGAAAAGTTGGATCGGGCCCGGCTTGAATTCCACGTCGGAAATCTCTACTTCAATCGGAAATGTACTGGAGCCATGGTGGGAGCACATCCCTTTGGTGGCTTCAACATGTCTGGCACAGACTCGAAAGCGGGCGGGCCGGATTACCTTTTCCTGTTCACACAAGCGAAGTCCGTTGCTGAAAAACTGCGTTGATTGTGAGAACAGCCAAGAGTGATTGTGCTGAATTTGATTATCTTTTCGGTTCTATGAGATGGGCTCCTCTATTGAGGAGCCCATCTCGAACCGAAGATAAAGATGTAGATGTGGGATGTTGGCATGTAGTGCGAAAGAGCGCCGGTTGGGAGTATGGGCGTGGCGAGAATACTTTGTGTCGACGATGATCCTGAGGCTGTCCTGCTCAAGTCCGGCATTTTGGAGCGAGCGGGGCATACTGTGACCACAAGCCAATCAGCCAGCGACGCAGTCGAGAAGCTCCAACACCTCACATTCGATGCGGTGGTTACCGATTGGCGCATCGGTGCCCAGGATGCTCACAGCATCCTGGAAGCTGCCAAGAATTACGATAGCGGTCCGGTTGTCGTTGTCTCCGGCTTTGTCGAGGAGGCCTTTCAGGCCTCAGAACCTCTGGCCGATCTCTATTTGGAAAAGCCCGTTAATCCCGGGGAGTTGGTTCAGATCGTGGCAGCGCTGTTGCGTACTGCCAAAGCCGGGGAAGGTTCGAACGAAACATCAGAAGGCAGCTTCAGTTCGTAGATGTGGCGCTGATGTTGGGTTACCCAGCTTTGTGAAGATACGGAATAGGTGACAGGACACAGTTAAGGCATTTCAGGTTCTGTTCCTGATGAATCTCGCTAAACCAATACTGTGCCCTGGTGTGTTGCTTAATGTCTGCGAAGCTTGAGATTCCTTTTGCTTCTCTAGATTTCCGATTCCAGGCTGTTTCCTATTTCTGCCGCAGCTTGTGCCAGGACCCGATGATGAATCGTGAAGAGTGCTAATTCGAGCCTGTCTGATACGCCGGTTTTGTCGTAGATGCTACGCAGATAATTCTTGATCACCTGTTCGGTTGTTTTAAGCCGGGAGGCGATTTCGCGATTCTTGCATCCTTGTACGATCAGGGCGACGATCTTCATCTCTTTCGGAGTGAGCCTGTCGCGGACGCGTGAGCCTACCATGTCTTCTTCGCTCGTCTCCGCAGGCAGTACAACAGCGGGAAGATAAGTTTCCCCCGCCGCAACCTTGCGAACGCACTCGATCAAGCCGGGACCCGTAGTATTCCGGAAAACGACGCCATTCATCCCTCGTTCGATGTAGGTCGTTGCCTGATCGCCCGATTCGGCTATTGTGATTGCCCGGCTGTTGGCCATTTCCAGATGCAGACGGAGTAACGAATAGTCTGGCTTCAGCGTTGCGGCTACCAGCAGAATGGCTCCTGGGAAGGTATCGATCGCATGGATCATGCGCTCAAAATCCGAGCACTGAGCAATAATCCTGAAATCGTCTTCCATAGCCAGCACTTTTGCCGTTCCAGCCCGAAAGATAGCCTGTGTATCGGAAAGAATGATCTTGTTCATCGAATCCGCGCCTCTAGCCTCAAGCGTGTCCAAGTGGAATTTCCCCGACACTTTAAAATCCCAATATGACTGCAGAGTGTTTTGTGACCATGGAGTTCTGTTGTTACTCGTTTGATCTGATCCTACTCGTTAGTAATATCGACAATTAAGTACGATTTGCACTCTTTGTATCGTTTTGAGACAAAGACAGGTGCCAAATTCGTATACTTGCCATAGATGTGGTAGCTGTTGAGCAACCTAAGTAGTACAGGAAAAAGCGGTTCAAAACGAAAATTTTTTCCCAAATCGTTCCGCTATGAGGGAAGAAAAGAATCTGAAGCAACAAGCTGAGGACTCATGAGCAAGCCTGTTTTACTGGCGATCGATGATGATGTGAGTGTGCTGGAGGCGGTGGTTCAGGATCTGCGTCGCCAGTACGGGGCCAATTACCGGGTGCTGCGCGCTGGCTCCGGTCTAGCAGCGCTAGATTTGTGCGGTCAGCTGAAAGATCGTGGGGAGACGGTTGCTCTCTTTCTTTCGGATCAGAGAATGCCGGGTTTAAGCGGGGTAGAATTCCTGGAGCGGACCATCGATTTCTACCCGGAAGCTAAACGTGCCCTTCTGACCGCTTATGCAGATACGGAAGCTGCCATCCGGGCAATCAATGCGGCGAAGATCCATTACTACCTTACAAAGCCCTGGGATCCTCCGGAGGAGAGGTTGTATCCGCTTCTCGATGATCTCCTGGAAGCCTGGTCGGAAGTGTACAAGCCGCCCTTTGACGGGTTGCGAGTCGTTGGACAACGTTGGTCGCTGAAAGATCACCAGGTTAGGGACTTCCTGTCCAGGAACCAGATTCCTTATCTTTGGCTTGATCCGGATAAGAGCGGCGAAGCTGTGGCACTGCTGAAACGGTATAACGTCGATGGCCATCATTTACCGGTAGTGTTGCTTCCGGATGGTGCCGTTCTTGTTCAGCCTACCCAGACGGAGCTGGCCGGAAAGATTGGCTTAAGAGTTCAGGCCAAAAAAGAGTTTTACGACATGATCGTGGTCGGGGCTGGACCGGCTGGATTGGCTGCGGCTGTTTATGGGGCGTCTGAAGGGCTCAAAACGCTTGTTATCGAGCCGGAAGCACCGGGAGGACAGGCGGGAAGCAGCTCCAAGATCGAAAACTATCTTGGGTTTCCCTCCGGTCTATCGGGAGCTGATCTGGCTCGGCGTGCCTACGTCCAGGCTTCACGTTTCGGAGCGGAGTTTTTGACCCAGAGAGCGGCCTCGATTCGGACCGAAGGGCCTTATCACATTGTGCAGTTGGAGGATGGCCGCGAGGTTTCGAGCCATGTCTGTCTGCTGGCCGTGGGAGTCCACTACCGGCGGCTGTCGATGGCAGGGGTAGAACAGCTTACGGGAAGGGGGGTTTATTACGGAGCAGCGCTCACGGAAGCCCGTTCCTGTGAAGGCGAAGCCGTTTATATCGTTGGAGGTGCAAATTCTGCCGGACAGGCAGCTATGCACTTTGCCAAGTACGCTAGCCGGGTGACCATGGTGGTGCGTGCCGACTCGCTTGAAAAAAGCATGTCGAAATATTTAATCGACCAGATTTCTGAAACATCGAATATTTCGGTTGAGGTTGAATCCCAGGTGGTCGAAGTGATCGGAGAGGATCACCTCACGAGCATAACTATCGAAAATTCACACGGAAAGCGGACTTGTCCCGCTTCTTCGTTATTTATTTTTATTGGAGCTGCGCCATTAACAGACTGGCTGCCGGAGACCATCATGCGTGATCCGAATGGATTCATCCTTTCGGGTCCCGATCTCAAGATAGAAGGCAAGCTCCCTCGGCAGTGGAAAGAGGACCGGGAACCATTTCTGCTGGAAACCAGCGTACCGGGCATCTTTGTTGCTGGCGATGTGCGGCATGGAGCCATCAAGCGGGTAGCTTCAGCGGTCGGTGAAGGTTCCATCGCAGTTCAGTTTGTGCACCAGTACCTGGCGAAGTTCTGACGATTCCGGCGTAGAAGTATCCGGGACCGCAAGAGTACGCGCAGCTTTTCTCTCCAGGTACTCGTATTTTGAGTGCTGGAAGAAAGAAAACCTGTAAACAACCACAGTTGGACAGGACACGGGAACGCCGGAATTGTTTAAAGCGTGAATGCGAATGGCAGAGAAACAGCCGAATATCCAGATTGAGAAAACGAACGCCCTTGATCTTTACCCGGAATTCTTACAGATTCCCTTGTTTGCTCATACAAATCGTGAGGATCTGGCGTGTTTGGGCGAAGTGGATGTTTTATCTGCAGAGCCAGGCGAAGAACTGGTTCAAACCTGCGTTCACCAGAGCTGCTTTTGGATCCTGTTACAGGGTGAGGTGAAGGTAGAGAAGGCTGAACGGGATGGTCACCACATCTACCTCGCAACACTTCGTGCCGGCGAGACCTTCGGTGAAGTGCCTCTGCTGACAGGTAAAAGAGTACCCCTGACCTGCAAGGCTGTTACGCATAGCAAGCTTATACGTGTGGAGGAGACAGAGTTCTGGGCCCTGATGGCACAGTGCCCACTGGTCCGCAAAGGGATTCTTGTCAACATGGCGCAGCGGCTGCAAAGCTTCCAGGCTCAGGCACTGCACCGCGAAAAGTTGATTTCTCTAGGCACGCTTGCTGCAGGACTCATGCACGAACTGAACAACCCCGGAGCAGCAGCAAAGCGTGCAGCCTCGCAAATGAGAGAAAACCTCATTCGATTGCAGAAACTGAGCCTGAAATTCTGCGATCAGGAGATGTCGAAAGAGCAGATCGAATGCATGCGTGGCCTCCAGGAGCATGCCCTACGCTTTCATCGTCCACAGGCGATGAGCACTCTGGATCAGGCAGATGCAGAAGAGGCTCTGGCCGATTGGCTGTCAGGAGCGGGCATTCCCGATGCCTGGAAGATGGCTCCATCCCTTAGTGCGATTGGCCTTACTCCCCGGGAGTTGAGTTGTGCAGCCCAAAGCTTTGGTGGCGAGATGATGGCAGACACCCTGGGCTGGCTGGATGCTTTGGTCTCGAGTATTCAATTAGTTGGCACCGTGGAGGAAAGCATTACCAGAGTCTCTGAGCTGGTCATGGCAGTAAAGAAATATGCTCACGATGACAAGAGTGTCTGCCGTGAAGTTGACGTACACGACAGTATTGAAAGCACTCTGATGATTCTGGGCCACAAATTCCGCCAGAAGAGTTTGTCCGTACATAAGAGCTTTGAGGCGCCTTCTGCTCGTATTCAGACCAGGGGAACGGGTCTGAGTCAGGTCTGGACTAATTTGCTGGACAATGCCATTGATGCTGCCCCTGAAGGTTCTACCGTGAGTGTGCGTACCTGGCAGGAAGGCGGATTTTTGATTGTGGGGATTGCCGATCAGGGTGGTGGCATTCCGCTTGAACATCAAGCCCGCATCTTTGAGCCATTTTTTACAACTAAGGAAGCTGGCGAAGGCACTGGATTAGGACTTGGAATCGTCCATCGCATCGTAGTTGAGAACTTTAAGGGTGCAGTCGACTTTACTTCCCAGCCGGGGCGAACAGAATTCCTGATAAAGATTCCGCTGTTCGATAAGGCCTAGAAAAATGTTCTAAATCGTATCCTCTTCAGCAGCTCTCCGCTGCCAGATACCTTCTTCTCTTGTCGCCGATAAGGATCTCCCCCTTATATTGATGGTCCTCCTTGATGCCGAAGAACTCGCTGAATATGGGAGCTTTGCAGGATCGAGGGCTCTTGGCTCTACATATGTTCGACTGGAAGACAGACTAAGGAATAAGTTACATACTGCTTTTGTGTCATAAGAAATCCAATAATGGTAACAATGGCATGGATTACCTATGTTGCATTGCATAGCTAAGTTATCGTTTAACCAAATTTTTCTTAATGCGTTCTTGTTTTAGTTACATATATTGCCTGTTAGATAAGGGTGTAGTGGTGAACGCAGACGATTTTCTCCTGGCGTAATCTTTTGTGGCGTTTCTCCGTCTAGATAATTGAAATAGCGATCCATTTTCTTTTCGGCACTTCTACGCATATGTGCTGTGGAGTGTTATAAAAGGGGACAACAGCTCTTCACATGTTTTGAGATGACTCTGGTTGTACGGTACAAGCCGCGCAGCAGAAGCCATTATTAACAAAGGGTCTCGCAGATCACATCTGCGTCGATTCCTTATTTGATTTTCAGAACTGCCGAAGGAGATACGTTGGACCAGTATCGAAAATTTCTTTTCTGTTCCGATTTGTACTTCTTCGGAGAGAATGTGCAAACGCGTGCATATTCTTACCGTTACCGCGCGCACGATGCAATTTGGTGGCCTTCTTTTCAAAGAGTGGGACTTCCTGCATGAAGTTCATGCGTTTTGAGCCGATGAGCAGATTAGAGACAAACGTAGAGGTCGACCAATGCAGCAGGTAGAGGAACTGGATATACTCCGGTCAGCGCTGGAGGGTCTGGATATTGGTGTTTATGCGACCGACAATGAACAGCGGATCCTTTATTGGAATAGTGCAGCCGAGAAGATTAGTGGATATCCGCGTGCAGAGGTCCTAGGTCGCAGCTGCAGAGACAACCTATTGATGTATTGCGGTAAGGATGGAGAGCCGCAGTGTGCAAACGGCTGTCTTCCGCAAACAATATCGGAAAAGGGCGAACCTGTGATTGTCGCCTTATTCTTATGCCATCGTCATGGGCACAGAATTCCGGTTTATGTAAAGACGGTTTCGTTACGCGACGACAATGGCAATGTTGCTGGCCGGATTGAGTACTTCTGGCCTTCGGAAGGTGCCGATCAGCGGCGTGCTCAGTCTGTTGCGGAATCCTACCTGACGAGAGAAGCGCTTGAATTGCGATTCCGAAGAGTGTTGATGGTCTCGGCCGGGAGCGGGGTTTCTTTTGGCGTTTTGTGCCTAACGGTAGACCATGCGGAGTCCTTACGGAAGTCTCATGGACGGGAAGCCTGCAGGGCAATGCTCGATGTCGCGGAAGAGACCTTACATGGGGGCTTACATCCTTCAGACATCAGCGGTCGCTGGAGTGAAGACGGATTTTTGGTAATCACGCATGTTAGGACGATTTCAGCCTTGGACCGTCATGGAAAGATGCTTCGCGATTTAGCGGGAAGCTCCGATTTCCGATGGTGGGGCGACAAGGTCAAGGTGTCGCTTTCTATCGGCGGCACGATGGTTGTTCCAGGTGAATCTATGGAAGAAGTTATGGCGCGGGTTGATGCGGCTCTAGAGAAGAGCAAAAAAGACGGTGGAAACCGCGTGACGATGATAGAGGCAAAGGAGAAGTCATGTTCGCAATCATCGGCATCCTGATTGTTTTGATTTCTGTAGTCGGGGGCTTTTTGATGGAGAAGGGGCATATTGTTGTGCTCCTTCAACCTGCTGAACTATTGATTATTGGCGGGGCTGCCACCGGTACGCTGCTTGCAGCGAACCCTATCCACATTCTCAAAGGGATTGCTAGCGGTCTAACAGGCATCCTTGGCGGATCGAAGTTCGGCAAGGATCGCTATCTTGAGACCTTGCGGATGATGTTCGAGTTTCTGAACAAGATTCGCAGAGAGGGTCTGCTGGCGGTTGAAATGGATGTGGAGAAGCCTGCTGAGAGCAAGCTCTTTCAACAGTATCCCAATTTCCTGAAGGATCATCACGTTGTGGACTTCGTCTGCGACACGATGCGTATGGCGATTACTGGCGGCGTTGAGCCCTTCGACATGGATCAGATGATGGAAGCTGACATGGATGTTCAGCACCATGATGAGATCCAGCCTGTGAAGGCTCTGCAGACGGTTGCCGATGCACTGCCTGGTTTGGGAATTGTCGCAGCTGTACTTGGTGTTGTTATTACCATGGGTGCCCTCGGTGGTCCTCCGGAAGAGATCGGACACAAGGTTGCCGCTGCCTTGGTAGGAACCTTCCTCGGTATCCTTTTGTGCTATGGCGTCGTTGGACCGTTAAGCTCCAATATGGCCAAGGCTGTTGATGATGAGCGCTCTTATTTAGGTGTTCTTCGGATACTGATGCTCTCATTCATTAAGGGCAATGCACCGATACTGGCAATTGAAATAGCACGCCGTTCCATTCCCTCTCACGTGCGGCCTTCCTTTAATGAAATGGAAGCGGCATGTAAAGGTAAGCCTGCAGGGGCAACAGCCGGGGCTGAGCAGCCGGCAGAAGCTGTCGCTGCAAACTAGAGGGTGAAGTAAGAATCGGTAACTTTGGGGTTAGAGAATAATGGCAAAGCCGCGACCAATCATCGTCATTAAGAAAAAAGGGAACCACGATGACCACCATGGTGGAGCGTGGAAGGTCGCCTATGCCGACTTTGTCACGGCATTAATGTCACTCTTTATCGTGCTCTGGCTGATGAATACTAACCCCTCTGTCCGTAAGGCCGTAGCGGGATATTTTAACGATCCGATGGGGACCTCCAGTAAGGATGGAACGGATCGTGAAGGTGTAAAAGACAACATCGCAATCAATAAGGACAACATCGATAAGCTTAAGGAGCAGTTGGAAAAGACGATCTTCCAGCAAGAGGACCTCAAAAAGCTGTCGAAGCAGATCGAAATTAAGATCACTCCAGAAGGATTGCGGATCGAGCTACTAGAGTCAGACAAAGGTACATTCTTCGAGAGTGGCAGTACAAAGCTCAGTCCTGAAGGTCAAGAGATCCTGACTCTGTTGTCCGGACAGCTCAAGGAAATCCCAAATCGCATTTCGATGGAAGGGCATACCGATGCCCGTCCATACTCCGGCAAGACGAACTATACGAACTGGGAGCTCTCGACCGATCGTGCTAATGTTGCGCGCAGGCTCATGCAGGAAACGGGATTGCGCCCTGATCAGATCACTGAAGTTCGTGGCTACGCGGATCAGAAGCTTCGTGTTCCGTCGAATCCACTGGATGCTTCCAATCGAAGAATTTCTTTGATTGTTCGGTACCTTGAGATGGCGGAAACACCGACGACGAATTCTTCCGAGGGAAAGTTTAGTCCTGAAGCAAACAAGAGCGAGAAGAAGGAAGAGAAGGCTCCTAATACTCCTGCTGCTCCCACTGCTCCAGTAAAGGCTCCGGAAAATGCGGCGAAGCCTGCGTCAGCACCTCAAACGCCTCAAACATCGCAAGCACCGGCTTCTGCTCCTGCAGCGCCGCAGGGCAATAACAAGCCTGCAGCTGGAACTCCGCCAGCTCCTTCAAAGAAGACACTATAGACTTACGTGCTCGTCAAAGAGCCGTGAAGTGTGGTTCTCTACACGAAACCCCGGACTCCCGAAGTCTCCCGAAAGGGAGGTTCTGGAAAAGAGTCCGGGGTTCCGCCTTCATTCCGTTCTTACCGTGTGGACAATCTCGTGAGATGGATATCCCGGCTTTCGCTATGCTTCAGCCGGGACCATTACATCCTTCCGCTTGTGTCGAGAGAGGGGTTTGAGCTTTTCTATTAACAGCAGCGCATCGTATGACTGGCTTCTACCAGTTCGTCCTCTGCGCCGTCCTTCTGCCACGGAGCCGGAACTCCTTGCAAAGTGAGCAAGCAACGTCTTGCACAGGCAATAGCAACCAGGATGACTCCGAGAATAAAGAGAGCCATCAGAGAGGCATCCAGATAGCCCTGCAAGGCCGTTTCTGGTTTATGTGCAAGAGGCAAGAAGATATCGCGAATGGAGAGAATTCCGGCGGCCACGGTAGTAATTCCTACCGCAATCATCGGCACAATGGTTACCCAGGCATATTTCGCTTTGCCATGGTTCATCAAGTATGTCGACATGGAAGCTAGCGCAATCGTGGCTAGCAACTGATTGCCGGTTCCAAATAGAGGCCATATCGTTGAGATCGTGCCGCCCCAGATGAGATAACCCCATCCGGCCACAATGAGCCCGGTAGCGAGTAGGTTTCCTGGGAGCCAGTCGGTACGTCCCAATGGCTTATGTATCTTGCCCATCAACTCTTGAAGAATGTAGCGGGCTACGCGAGTTCCTGCATCGATAGTCGTCAGGATAAAGAGGGCCTCAAACAGAATGGCGTAGTGGAACCAATACCCGATCAGGTGATTCATGCCTGGCAGGGCTCGAAAGATCTGTGCCATACCAATTGCCAAAGAGACAGCGCCGCCAGTCCTGCCTGCGAGATTTTCACCTACCGCCTTTGAGAAGAACTCCAGATTCTGCGGGTGCAGGCCCATCTTTGCAAAGATAGCCGGAGGCACATTGATAGCGAAGTAATCGCCGGGACTCAAAGAGCAGGCTGCGATTAATGCGAGAACGCCAACCAGCGATTCTGCGACCATTGCTCCATAGCCAATAAAGCGCGCGTCGGTTTCCTTGTCGATAAGCTTTGGCGTTGTTCCGGAGGAGACCAGGGAATGAAAACCTGAAATTGCTCCGCAAGCGATAGTTACAAAGAGAAACGGAAAGAGATGTCCGTGAATGATTGGTCCGCCACCATGGACGAATTGTGTGAAAGCAGGAAATTGCAGGTGAGGATGCGCAAAGAGGACACCCAAGACCAGTGCTGCGACTGTGCCGAGTTTGACATAGGTCGAAAGATAGTCGCGAGGCTCCAGCAAGAGCCACACGGGCAAGACCGATGCAAGAAAACCATAGATCATCAGCAGTGCGGTGATCTGGTGACCGGAAAAGAGTAATGCCGAGGCAAAGACAGAGTTGGCAAACCAGCGGCCCGCGAAGAGGGCTGCGATTAGCATCACAACACCAAAAATGCTTGGTCCTTTTACTCTGACGGTGCCTGGTGTTGTCCGGAACATCCACCAGCCCATTACCAATGCGATCGGAATTGTCATTCCGATCGTGAAGACTCCCCAGGGGCTATTGGCCAGAGCGTTTACTACTACTACGCCGAGTCCTGCCATTGTGACGATCAGAATAAAGAGAACTGCAATCATTGCTACCAAGCCCGCAAAGGGATCGACTTCACGCAAGACGATGTGAGGCAACGAACGGCCCTGGTGGCGAATAGAAGCAACCAGTACGATGAAGTCTTGAACGCATCCTGCCAGGACCGCTCCCGCTAGCAGCCAAAGAAGTCCAGGTGCAAATCCGAATTGGGCAGCAAGTGTAGGTCCGACCAACGGTCCTGCTCCGGCAATTGCGGCGAAATGGTGTCCAAATACCACCCATCGTGGTGACGGTACAAAGTTATGACCGTCTGCAAATCGATGTGCGGGTGTCAGGCGGCTATCGTCCAAAGAGAGTACCTTGGCGGCCAGAAAGGCGCTGTAAAGACGATAGGCAAGGGCGTAAATACACAATGCCCCAAGCAGAATCGGGAGTGTGCTCAACGAATCACCTCAATTGCAGTGTGGGAAAAGTATAGCAATCGGAGATTGGCGAGAGAATGCATTCGTTTTCCGCTATGCATTCGAAGTTGTGATTTCAAAGGGTTTCCGCTTCAAAGCGATGCATTCTCGATCTCTGATAGTTGCAAATCAGTTGAATCTGCTGTGCCGGCGGGCAAGGATTTTTGCTGATTCAACAACTGCTTAACATCGGTGGTTGCCGTGGGGCGAAAGAAGTAGAACCCTTGGAAGTAATTGCAGCCTTCGGCAATGAGTTTGTCCAACTCCTCTTTTTCTTCTACACCTTCTGCTATGACACGGACCCGAACCACTTCGGCCAGGGCCAGTATCCAACGAATCACCGGTTGAGTGCTGGGCTGATGATGTAGTCCCTGAATGAATGCCCTGTCTATCTTAATGGTGTCGACAGGAAGCTTGTGCACCATGCTCAGGCTGGAATAGCCTGTACCGAAATCGTCGATAGAGAAGCGCACACCGAGGCCACGCAACTTCTGCATATGTGCGAGACATAAGTCGATGTTTTCGAGCAGGATCGTTTCCGTGAGTTCCAGTTCCAGTGACTGTGGCGGAATGCCTGTCTCCTTCAGGATATGAATAACCTGTGAAGCATAATTCGGTGATTGAAGCTGCAGTCCTGAGACATTGACAACCATAATCAGGCTTGGCTCCACGGTCTTGTGCCATTCCGCAAGTTGAATGCATGCAGTCCGGAGCGCCCATTCTCCGATCGCGAGTATCAGCCCTGATCTTTCCGCAATCGGAATAAACTCACTCGGGAAGATAATCTGGCCGGAGGTATTCCTCATCCGTAAAAGAGCCTCTACGCTACAGATTCGACCATCCTTGGTGCACTGAGGTTGATAGTGCAGAAGGAATCGGTTCTGCCTGAGCGCCAATTCCAAATCGGCGGGCCCGAATTTCGTTTGCTCGTCCTCTAGCTCAACAGTGTGATGGCTCTTTTTTATCTGATACATGGCTTCGTCAGCCTTGCGTTTCAGTGCGTCCATGGTTTCGCCATCTTCAGGGAAGGATGAAGTTCCAAAGCTGGCTGCACCGGGGATGGAGACGGAATCAATATGCACCGGTTCATCGAAGACAGAGTGAAGCCTGTAAGCCATCTGTCCGATTTGTGAAAGATGATCGATAGAAGGCAGGACAACGATGAATTCGTCGCCACCTACCCGTGCTATGGTGTCTCCGCTACGTAACTGTTTCAGTAGCTTTTGCGCGACGATTTGCAAGTAGGCATCGCCGGTACGATGCCCATGTTCGTCGTTGACAAGCTTGAAGAAGTCGAGATCAATGTAAATCAGGCCGACATGCTTTTGCGACCGCCGCGCGTCTTCGATAGCCTCCTGTAGGCGCTTTTCGAGTAGATATCGATTGGGAATGCCGGTTAGTTGGTCATATTGGGAGCGGTAGAGCAGATCTCCAAACACCTGACGATTTTCGATGGCAAGTGCGATCAGGTTACAGCTGATATCCAGGCTTTCTTTTGTTTCTTCTGGCGTTAAAGCTTCGTTCTCAGATACCAGAGAAAGAACGCCTAATATCTCACCATTACCTCCCAGAATCAGATGCTCCACCTCGGGATGAGAGCCCTCTCTATTGGCGATCTCGATAGTTCCCTGGCTGGAGACAGTGAGACGGATTGTGCAAGTACAACCTGGTAATTGTTCTTCCAGGAATCCCTTAATAAGTGCGAGAACCTCGTTAAGCGGCATCCGGCTGTTGATTGCTTCCAGTACTCGGCTTCTTTGCGCTTCGATTCTGCCGCGGCGCATCGCTTCCGATGCCGCTTCTTCCACGGTCTTGCGATAAATGCGAGCCTGGCGGACCACCTTTCTCTGCAGAATCCATAAGAACGCCAGTGAGAGAAAGACTACTCCCGAGAGCCACTGCACCAGGACAAGCATGTGCCGGACGGTCCACCAGGATGGTTTATGCAAGATCGTGATGTCTCCGGGGGTACGCAATTGCAGCGAAAAGGATCCCGGGCTGTTCCAGGTTCCTTCTTTTTCAACAAAGGAGACTCCAACAGCTTCAATCTTGGAGCCCTGGGCAATTAGGGGAAGGCGTTGATGATCCCTTTTGTGGAAAATCACTCGTACCAGTCGGCCATCCGATTCTAGGTCGAGGAGGTCTAATTTGTCGCTCGATACTTGGGCGACTGCCGTGCCCGTCATTTTTACCAGCCGGAAATTGTAGAGGCCTGCCCGTGCATCGGCGGATGTGATAGGTATTGCTTCCGTGGAGTGAACTTCTTTTACGGCAAGAATCTGACCCCAACGCAGACTAGGAGAGTACATCTGATCGTCGGGGAATCCGGTTGCTTCGACGAGGCTTCCGATAGGCACCGGTCGTTGATCCTTCATGCTGATCTGTAGAGAACGCCCATTTTCCTCCAGGACCATCTGCACGCCGGGCTGATAAAAGGTCAAGATTCCGCGAACACGTATTCTCTTGCTGAAATTTTCTTCCGAGAAACCGCTCATGACCTCGTCTAGAGGCGTAAATGGCAGATTGCCAATTTGTTCTGTCCGTTGGCGCAAGACCTTGACCTGATCGATGTTCTCGACAATCAGACGTGCGGCCATGATCTGCATCATTCCGTCGAAGATGCCACCCGCCACAGCTTGCAGCGAAATGTCGGCACCAATCAAACGGGCTGCATCTTCGGGTGCAAAGTGCCTGATTTGAGCGACTGCATGTCCTCCCGGTATCCGCAGCTCAAGTACGAGCACGGATTGCTCTGCCCATGTTTGAACGGAGGTGGCTTGGACCTTTCCTTCGATTCGGACATAACGGCAATCGTCTTCTCCGGAGATGATTCTTCTGAAGTTGCTAGGTGTCGGAATCGGTAAAGTGCCAGTTCCCAGTTTGCGGATGGCAGTGGCTTTGATCCTGGTTCGGAAGCTCCCCTCTGTATTCCCCGTGATTTCCAGTAGGTCTCCGGGGTGTAGCTTCTCTTCCGGCAAATTCCACACAAAGATGGCATCAGTCTTGTCCTGTAGAAACAGGTATCGAAAGGCTGGATCGTGGCTGGTAACAATGCCCGTGATGCGTACTGGAAGCTTCTTTGCCCCCTGCTCGAAGGGAAGAGCGTGCACCTTCGCTATGTCGCGATTAGGTGGCTGCTGTCCAAGTGCGGGCATGGAAGCATAAAAGCAGCCCGCCAACGAAGAAAACAGAAGGATGTGCCTAAGAATGGGAAAAGATTGCTTCAATGGCCCTTCTCTCCTGAGTCATCGGTTAGGAATCAGGTGAGCTTCATGCTGGGAAAGGGAAAATCCCGAATGAGCTGGTTTCATTCCCGGAAGGCGGGTGCAAGGTATGAATAGAGGGCATTCGGGAGCACTCTCGGGAGATGATGCGAGCGGTACTTATGCGTTTCGAGAGAGAAATAGTTGCTAATCTGCACTTCTCATCTGGGAAAAGAATACTCGGTGTTCGGCATCCTACCCTGAATGGTGTCTTCACGTATAGTGTTGTGTGAAACCAGACACTCGATTGTTGACAGCTGGAAGAAGTATCCGGCCGTCAATGCGGGTTGATATCTTGCCTAACCGGGCAAATTTGAAAACAAAGCGGGGATTCTTTTCGGATGAGCACAAAAGCTACTACGACAAATGCCACCACTCAAGAGCCGAGCTACATCGGCCCGTTTATTACCGTTACAGTTCTTTATTTCATCTTCGGGTTTATTACCAACCTGAATATGCAGTTGGTACCTCACTTGCGATCGGTATTCGACCTCCCCTGGCTACAAGCAGCATTGGCCAATGGAGCTTTCTTTACCGCATATTTCGTAGTCTCTTCGCCGACATCGAAGCTGATTGAGGTGATCGGGTACAAAAAGACGATGGTGGTTTCGCTGCTCGTCCAGATGGTTGGAGCCCTTTTGTTCCTTCCCGCTGCGAGTATCCCAAGCTTCTGGCTATTCCTTACCGCCGTCTTTGTTGTCGGGGCTGGCGTAGCAGCTTTGCAGACTTCAGCAAATCCTTATGTCTCTGCTCTTGGTCAGGAATCGACAGCTCCGATTCGTCAGAATCTGGCGCAGGCCTTCAACTCTACAGGCGGAATGATCGCTCCACTGATTGCTGGGGCCTTTATCTTGAAGCACAATGAGGTACTTACAGCCGCACAGCTTGCGACCAAGTCTGCACAGGAACAGATTAACTATAAGATTGGTATCGCCAGTACGGTTCGTACACCTTACGAGATCATCGCCGCGGCACTTGTGCTGTTGGCATTGGCTGTTTCTCTTGCTCATCTTCCCACGCTGCAGGCCACAAAGGAGTTTCGTCCGGCCAAAGAGGGAGATCCCATTCTTGGCCGTAGCATCTGGAGCTATCGCCATACGGTTCTGGCTACAATCGGTATCTTCTTCTACGTCGGTGTAGAGGTTGGCCTGGCCCAGTTCATGGTCGGTTATTTTGGATTGAAGCAGGTAGCAGGTCTCTCGTTTGCCGATGCCGCAAAGCTGACCAGCTATTACTGGGGTGGAGCGCTGATTGGCAGGTTGCTAGGCTCCGGTCTGATGACCAAATTTAACGCCGGTAAGTTGCTTGGAGTCTTTGGCTTGTGCGCAGTAGTTTGTGTTGCGGTCTCGATGTCGACGACCGGGCCGCTTGCCGTCTGGAGCCTGATTTTGTGCGGCTTCTTTAACTCCATTATGTTCCCCAATATCTTTGCGCTGGGAATTACCGGACTTGGACCGATGACCAGCAAAGGATCGGGACTTATTATGACAGCCGTTGTTGGTGGAGCTATCCTTCCGGTTTTCCTCGGTTGGCTGACCGATAAGTTTGGCTTCTACTATGCTGCCGTTCTTCCGGTGATTTGTTATCTGTACATCACCTTCTACGGCTTTGTGGGACACAAGCAAAAGCATGTGAATGCATAAGCTTCATCCGGATAAGTAGTTTGAATGGCTCTCCGACATGTCGGAGGGCCATTCAAGTTTTAGAGCACTTCACACCCTTACTTCAGCACAGCTTTACCGAATATAGCTGACCATCAAGTGCCTTGAGGCGCTTGGCTCTTACTGCTTCGCTTCTAGAAGCTCACCCTCACTCCCAGTTGCACTGTCCGATTATTCGAGGTCTGGAAGGCAGCATTCATGAAGGGATTTACCGAGGAGAGCGGGTTCACATCCTCAAGGTTGTTATCCGGGACCTGGATGTACTGATAGTTCAAGAGGTTCTCTACGATTGCTCGAAGCTCCAAAGTTGCATGCTCTGTTATCGGGAATTCTTTATATAAGCTGGCATCCAGATTGTTATAGGCCCTACCTCGAAGGGTATTCCGCGAGACCCCCGGGAAGGGATTTCCTAAAGCTTCTGCAAGATTCTTGTTATTCCAGAGCCAGTGCACATTGCTTGGATCTACGGGTTGATTCAGTCGTCCATAGGTCTTCGAGGTCTTATCCGTATCTGTTGCGTTGTAGAGATAGTAGCCAGCTCCTTGTGTTGCCGAGTTGGCAGCTTGTGTGCCATTGAGCAAAATCCCAACCTTATTCAGCGGCGCGCGAGGATTGCTAAGCACGGGCCTGCAATCGGAGACAGCTCCAGTCGAGGTAGAAACGATGTTGAAGGCATTATCGAAAGAAGCATCGCAGAAGCTACTGTCAAGAATGGCAGAGGTTACCTGCTGGAATGGTGTAAAAGCTTGGCCCGAATGGTAGGCATAAATAGCGTTGAAGGACCATCCTCCGAACATCTTGGCCATGTTCGTGCTTTGATCCTGGAGTAAAGGAATGTCCCAGTCGAGTCCCAGACTCACGATATGCGGAAACGAGTAGCTGCTTACTCCTCGCTCCTTGATGTTGGTGTCGAGTGGATTCTCGGCAAAGGTGTCGGTATTGGCACCTTGTCCTGCACTGAAGATCTCGCTGGCATTATCGATAGCTTTGCCGAATGTATAAGCGGCAATAGCAGAGACGCCATGGAAGGATTCAAACTTGAGTCCGGCAACTGCCGAATGATAGATAGAGAAGGCAGTGTTAGCTCTTGTCCTTACCAGGTTTCGAGAGCAGTTAGGCCTTCCGATGCCGACGGGATTCTTGTTTTCCGGACTTGTTGTACACAGAGTTGGTGAGTTGAAGTTAGGAAAGCTGCTCACGACCGAGTCCAACCTCGGATTCCCGTTCAAACTTTGCAAATCGCCTACACTATGGTCCCCCACGTATCCGGCAGAGAAGGTGATTGCCGGATGTATCTGGTACTCAAGTCCCAGGGCGAAGAACTGTGCATAGGGCTGTCTGAGGTTGGAGGAAACCGTTGTCTGATCTCGGCTGTTGGGGTTTGCTGTTCTGGTAGGCAGGAATTCAAGATTTTGCGCGCGTACAGCAGCTCCGCCCGTTCCGGTAGCAGGAAGGCACGACTTATCGCTTCCTATGTTTCCGCCTGCTCCTGTGCAGGCGATGCTGCCCAGGTTAACTACCGGTGCAGAGGTTGCAGCGTCAAGGTATATGGCATAGAGAGCAGGATCTACGCCGATTGAGTAGCCACCTCGAACGACCATTCTGTTTTCAAGGGCAGCTGGGCTCCAGGCGAAACCAATTCTGGGCTCGAAGTTTTTGTAGTAATTCCCGATTGACGGGAAGGTGCGTTGAGCAAGAGGAATACCTGTTGACCAAAGATGGGAAGCACCAGATTCACGCTTCATCGTCAGATCGTGAAGAATATTTATCGGATTCTCGTAGAACTCCCAACGCAATCCGAGGCTGAGCGTAAGCGACGGCAGAATGCGATAGTCATCGGAGACATAGATTGCTGCATCCTGTTCCGTGAAGTGCTTCACGAGATTTCCGTCGGCAATACGCAGAGTTCCAATGTCATTCAGAAAATTAGTGAAATTGCTGAAGCTAAAGCTGCCGTCGTAATACGGCAGAGTCGTATGGGGAGAGTTCTGATAGTCATACTCAATCCCATAGGCCATAGTATGCTTGCCGCTTGTCCAGGTCGCATTGTTTTGAACCTGGTTGGTCTTCATGGTCCGGCCCTGTGGATAGTAGTTTGGAAAGCCATATCCAGCCACCTTTAGTCCCTGAATCGACCCATTGATGATGATCTGCGCCGGGCAGTCTGAGGGATTGGTAACCAGACAATCTTGAACTGCGCCGCCTTCGAGATTGAGTTTGGCTTGCTGGAAGCTGTAGCGCAGTTGGTTGACCCAGTTAGGACTGAAGGAATGTGTCCAGTCCGAGGTAATGGAGTGGCCTGTGCGACTGGTGTTTACGAAACTGGCTGTAGCTACGGATCCGCCACCGGGGCTCTGTAATTCCCCTTGATAGAGATATCGAAGAAAGAGATGGTTTTCGTCGTTGATCTGCCAGTCAAGTCGTCCAACATGCTGTTGGTCATCGGTCCGTTGCTGCATGGAGCGTGCAACTGGAGCAAACTCTACGTTACGTCTTGTTCCCCCAATGCTGATCGAGGCGTTGAGTGGTTTGCCAACCGAATGCGGGTCTCCGATTGCCGTTGCATACGGACCGTACTGAACCAGAGATGCGATGGCCGGAGTATCTCCGGCGTATTGCTTTAACGTTTGTAATCCCGTGAGCGTCGGTGTGACGTAGGGCTGTGAGGTATAGAGGGTATTGCCATTTCGGATATTGAGCCATTCCGTTGCTCCAAAGGCCCACATCTTCTTGCGGAGAAGAGGTCCACCCAGCGTTCCTCCCCACTCATTGGTTACAGAGCGTGGAACCGTTGGCTTGATGCATTTATCTTTTGCCGGTGTTTGATTAGGAGTGCAATAGCCGAATACAGGATTCTTTTGCGTGTTCTGAAGCGAACTGAGCCAGGAACCGGTGTAGTATTCGAAGGCACTGCCGTGAATGCCATTGGTTCCTGAACGAGTGACCATATTGATGATCGCTCCAGTCCCTCGTCCGTATTGAGCCCGGAAATTATTTGTAACGACCTGGACCTCTTCAAGGGCATCTTCGTTTGAGATATCCAGTTGCACTCCGCCAACGGTGTTGTCGTTATTCAATTGGCCGTCGATCTGAAAATTGTTTGAGCGCAAGCTGCGTCCGTTGACGGAAAAGTTGCCACTTTGAAGACGTGCGATATATGCGGGTATAGAGAAGCTCTGCGTCTCCGTTGCTACTGTGCCGGGAATCAATTCCGCAAGTTTAGAGAACTGATTGAGAAGAGGAAGATCTTCAAGCATGGAAGCTGTGAAGGTAAGAGAGGTTTGTGCCTCACTGCGAGGAGCCTTTGAAGGTTTATCTTCTACCTCTACAACCTGAGAGGCTTCCAGTTCGAGTTGCAGGTCGCCTGTAGCTGTTGTTTCCCCGGTTTGGACTTGCAGCTGCTTTTCCAGTGTCTGAAAGCCGGAAATTTCTATATGAAGCAAATATTTTCCGATGGGCAGGTTAGGAAAGACGAAGTCTCCATCCGCTGAGGTGGTCCTTTTGAATTGAACTTGGGTTCCGACGTTCTGCACCATGACGGCTGCGTCTGCTTCAGGAGCACCGTCGACTGAAAGCAGGCGCCCGCGAATTGAGCCAGTCGTAATTCCTTGTCCGATAGCTTGCGGGACACGAGCTGTCAAAGCGAGCAGCCCGGCAACGATAAGCAAATACCGGTGAATCTTCTTCTGGTAACTCCGTGTGCAAAAACTCATCAAAGTTCGGTCTGCCTTCCTGCGGGGGCAGGTGCTGATTCAGTACGTAAGGCAATCTTCTTCTTGGAGTTGCGGAGATTCCAATTACAGATTGGATTCACTGGAATAGCCTGTCCTATTCCGGTTCCAGGAATACTCTTCACTTCATTACTGGGAATCGGCCATTGAATGGATGGCTGTGTCAGCTGTCTTTGCATCCTGGGCTTGCTCTGACAACAGCTCCTCTACCGCATGTTGGCCGGAACGGATGCAGTCCGGCACGCCGATTCCGTCAAAGGCGTTTCCTGCCAAGGCCAAACCATGATGCAGCTTCACTCGTTCGGTAATACGTTCTACTCGTTGCTGGTGGCCTACCGTGTATTGTGCCATGGCTCTATTCCACCGATAGATGCGGACGTCTTCCGGCTCCGCTGTGATTCCAAGAACCTGCTTCAGTTCTTCACGGATGATGTTTTCCAGTTCCTCATCGCTCTTGCCTAAAAGGCCTTCGTTCTTCATACCTCCCAGGAAGCAGCGAAGAACAGCTTTGCCTTCCATGCCTGGACGAGGGATTTTGCGATGGGTGAAAGTACAGGCCATCATCTTCATTCCCTCTGTCGATGGAACGAGGAAGCCAAAACCCGGTGGTAGAGGCTCCACTTCATCCTTGCGATAGAGAAAGGTCACCGTGATCGATGAGGAATAGGGAATGTTGCTCAGATTCTGGCTGAGCTCCCCGTCGATGCCTTTCAGCAAAGATCCCGAGGCCCAGGCGGGTAGGGCAAGAAGAACTGCGTCAAAAGATTCTTTCCCTGTTGAAGTAGTCAGCACCCATCCGGAGCCACTCTTTTCCAGGTTGGAGACCGAGACTTCGCAGCGGATCTTCTCCTTAGGCAGTCTTTTCTCCACCGCTTCAACCATCTGCCGCATACCGCTTTTGAGAGAGGTGAATAGCGAGCGAGGTTTTTGCCCATTGGAAGAAGCTGGCAGCTGTTTCTTCATTTTGGCGTGAGCTGCTAGCATTCCGCGGGTCAAACTGCCGTACTTGGTCTCCATTTCCACCATGCGGGGCAGTACCGTTCGAGCGCTCAGTTCCGTAGCTTCGCCGCCATAGATGCCTGAGAGCAAGGGGGATGCCAGGTTATCGACAACCTCCGCTCCGAAATGGCGCGTGACCAGTTCCGCCACGGATTCGTCTTTTCCACTTGGGCGTGGCGGAAGCAACAGCTCGAATGCCATTCGAACTTTTGTCTTTAACGAGAAGAGGCGGGAAAATGCGGTTGGAATCAGCTTTGTCGGTACCATGAACATCAGCCCGTCGGGAAGAGGAACAAGCCTTTTCCGCAGAAGGATGTATGTTTTTCTGGAACCGTCATCTGAACCCGCAAGATCGTCACCGATGCCAAGTTCACGGCATAGTTTGATGGCTGCAGGCTTTTCTGTCAGAAAAGAATCAGGACCACCTTCAACGACGCAACCGTTGACCGATTCCGAGTAGATGCACCCTCCCAGGCGATCTCTCTTTTCGAAAAGAACATAATCAACTGACCGTCCGGCTGCGCGTGCCTTTTCCAGTTCCAACGCTGCGCTCAGACCGGAGATGCCCCCACCGATTACCGCCACCCGCATGGCACGCCTGTACCTTTCCCTGTTTACTTCTCCATTACAAGCTTAACGTGTTCTTCAGGATGGTAACCCTTCGGCTGGTATATGCAACAACTCTCTTCGGCTAAAAAGTCTCCAGTCAATGCGTAAGCCCTGGCTCTGGAGCCTCCGCAGATCTCCTTGTATTCACATGCCCCGCACTTTCCTTTGAGCTGTGAGCTGTCACGGAGCGCTTGGAAGACGGCTGCTTCCCGGTAAATATCTGCTAATGGTTGATTTTTAACATTTCCGGCATAAATCGGGAGAAATCCGCTGGGATAGACATTCCCCGTGTGGGAGACAAAAACGAATCCTTTACCGTCATTGACACGGCGTGTTGCCCAGCCAATTGTCTTGGCATGAATCTTGTCTTCCGGATGCACTGCCTGCTCCCGTCTCTGTTCGGCAATATTTTGCTGCAGAAGATAGCGCCTGTAGTGCATTGCTTCTGTCGTTTTGATCTGGAAGGGAACCTGCTTCGAAAGCTCGAACAGCTTGGAAAAGACCTTTTCAAATTCGGCGCCATCCAGAAGATCTTCTGTCTTGCCACGTCCGACCGGGACCAGGAAAAAGACATTCCACATCACAATCTCAAGTTCGTGGAGAAGTGCAGATAGCCGGTCCAGATCGTGAGCATTATGACGGCTTACCGTTGTGTGCACCTGGATTGGAATTCCTGCTTCATTGGCCCAGCGGACGGTTTCGATGGTGCGTGCATAGGCCCCTTCCAGACCGCGGAAGTTGTCGTGAATCTCCGGTGTCGATCCATCCAGGCTGACACCCAGCCGGACCAACCCGGCCTCTTTGAGCTTGAAGATTACTTCTCGCGTGAGCAATGGAGTGGCACTTGGAGTCAATGCCGTGTGGACGCCTTTGCCGGTCGCATACTTTACCAGATCGAAGATGTCATGACGCTTAATGGGATCGCCGCCAGTAATGACGAAGATCGGCACCTGCATCTCGGCGATTTGGTCGATCAGCTTGTGTCCCTGTTCGGTTGTCAGCTGATCGGGATGAGCCAGAGGCTGAGCGGCAGCCCTGCAATGTTTACAGGCCAGATCGCAGGCCTGAGTTACTTCCCAGATCACCAGGAAAGGGCATTGGTTATAGTCGAGGCCACCATGCATCGGAATCATGTATTAAGAAGAGCAACATCTTGCTCCTTTTGACTGTGATTTAAATCACCTGAATGCGTTGAGCCGGTCAACTGGGGTGAAACACGCCAGCTCAAGCATTCATTGGAGAGACAGTACACGGTCCGCAAAGGAGCTTTAATGCCTACTGGCAACACGGACGCATCAGGATTACTTCGTCATCCCCACCCCAGAACACGAAAAACACCTGTCCTGAGGGGTCCCGGCTTGCGGTGAAGTGAAGCAGCGCGAGCTAAAGTTGGTCCTCTGAGACTTTCATATCGGGAACGATTGATACTTTGAAGATCAACGCTGTCCGCTTACCGCCACTGCGATCTGCTCAAATACGCGCACCTACTTTCTGCGGGTAAGGTGCTCGAAATTAGAAAATCCGTCACTGGAGTGTACGGCTACATACTTGCGTAAGCTTTCCGTCGGCGAGGTTATTAATGCGCCATCGTTTGTATTGATAAAGTTCAAAGCATTTTCTTTCTGAATCGGATCGTCTTCTAGGGGTGCGTAAGAGAGGTCGTTCCCGGAAATGTCCAGTTTCGCGATCATATGTGCAGATATGTTGCCAAATGGCTTCTCAGTTTCCTTCTCGTTAACCGTTTGTTTCTTAAATAAGAGATCCATGAATAATTGCTCGTTCAGACGAACGAGGTTTACTTCATAGTGCTCCGTAAGATTTGAGTCTGAATGCGAAATCATCAGATTGTAGCCATGTTCGCCAGATCTTTCGAAAAGGAATTGTGCATTCTTGTCGTTGGCGTCAGCCCATCTCCCTTCCAGTGCTGGCTCAACCACCGCATCATGTTCTGAGTACAGAGGGGACACGGATGATGCTGGACATCCAGCAAGGATGAGGCAGAAGAGAACAAGAAATGGTAATGCGAGTATTTTCATGGGGTCTCCTTCCAGCGTTTGCTCCTCTTCAGTGTTTTGAAGAGTGAAACGCATTGGCTCGAGGTTTCGATCACTCTTCTCGGGCTCATGTAACGGGTAAGCGTAATAGGAGACGGAGTATTACAGTCTTTAGAAAAGAATTATGAAGATTTTTATCGGACTCGATCTAGCTTATGGAGAATCGCGGAACGGATAGAAGTGTACCGGCTGGCACCCAACATTAAGGCGGCCCCGATCAGCAGCAACGTAATAGACCATATGGCATGATCGCGGAAGAGATCCTGCTGCAAGCGGACGATGCCAATCGCAAGAAAGAGCAATCCAGTAGCAAAGAAGTTTTTCATCTGCTTTGGAATGCTGCCAAAAATAAACGCGCAGGCAACGACAGGTAGCAAGACCTCGAAGGTACGAGCTTCGGTTCGCATTGCAATTGCGGTAGGAGAATCTTTCCATCGATCCGATGCCGTCAATCCCAGCAAGAGTAGAGATGTCATCACATGCCCGGGAAGGACGAAACGAAACGCTTTGGCCACAGCACGTAGCTGAGCCGAATGGAATCGTTCGAAGATACTCTGGAGAAGCAGGTAGATCCCTGCATTGATCATGAACAGGTATTCGATTTGGCCTCGTGTCCAGGGAGCAACGGACTGCAGCCATTTTGCATAAGGATCATGGAAGACAGCCAATCCGCTGAATGCTGCGAAGGTAAAGACAACAGCGAACGGATAGAAATAGCGAGAATCATTCTTCCGTCCGAAGTGCTCCAGCACCGTTCCTGCCACAAAGAAGCAGAATGCGATTGGAATGAAGTAGAAATAGATCCGGCCTGGATCGTTGTCCAGCCACTCCAGCATCCCCAAGCGGAGTATGGTTGTCAGACTGAAGAGAGATGCCATCGTTGCGAAGACCAGTGAGAATACAGAACTCTCTGTGAATCGCCGCAGCCAGATATAGACAGGCAGAGAACACAAGAGTGTCCACCACAGTTGCGCATTTGTAGTCTTCTTGAAGGTACTGAATTTGTAGAACAGTTCCAGGTCACTACGTCCCTTTGTGAATCCTGAGAACACTCCGATTTCGCCCATAGTGACAAGTAGAGCTACCGGCAGTAAGAGACAGAAGGCAAGCAGATAGGCGATTGCGAACCGGTACTGTTCCGCTTTCCAGTTGCGAATACCGAAGTACGACGTAGAAGCGGCAGCAGAACCTGCAACGAATATGGCCAGACTTCCTTTGAGTATCGGGATATGGAAGAGAAAGACCAGGGCTGCACCGACTACCATGGTCCACGCGCCTAGATAAAGACAGACCTGAGGAAGCGATAGACGACGCGTCTCCATAATCCATGCATCTTCTGGCTCGATAAGTCTGCCATATGCCTTGTGCAATGCGTCGTATTCCGAGTCGGAGATTACCTGATCCTGCTTCCATCCGTTTAATTCTTTTAGGTGGTTCTCAATTCGACCTGTGATGAGTCGGGAATAGGAGGTCGGCACTGCGAGTACTTCTTCTCCTGCCAGGAATCGTTCTATGTCTGTCGCCATTTCACGGGCAGAAGCGTATCGATCTTCAGGCTCCTTCTCGAGTGCCTTCAGACAAATATTTTGGAGCCCTCGCGGAAGAAGAGAGTTGAGCCTGCGAGGAAGAATCGGTTCTTGTGCACGGATACTGGTGAGCAGTTCTGTGACGTTTTCTCCATGAAAGGGCAGCGATCCCGTGAGTACTTCGTAGAGGATGATTCCCAGCGAAAAGACATCGCTACGAACATCCAGAGTTGCATCACTACGAGTTTGTTCCGGCGAAAAGTACTCCGGAGTCCCCAGCAAATCTCCTGTTGTGGTGACGCGGCTTTTCAGATCGTCTGCGTGGAGCGCCAAGCCGAAATCAAGCAGTTTAGGCTCTAGATCCTGTCCCACGAGAATATTGGCGGGTTTCAAATCCCGGTGGAGGATCTGATGCTGATGCAGAAAATCGACAGCTAGAATCGTCTTCTGTACAAGTTCGATCTTTTGCTTCAATGACAAAGGAGCAGCTGCTTCGGTAAGAGGGCGCCCCTCCAGATACTCCATGACAAAATGGGGAGGCTCTTGTGGCTCGCCGAGGTTATAGATGCGGGCGATATTCGGATGACTGAGCTTGGCCATTGCCTGCGCTTCGTGCATGAACCGTGCGCGCAAGAGAGATATATTGGAGTACTGCTCCTTCAAAGTCTTGATTGCGACCTTGCGTCCCAGGCGTTCATCGATGGCAAGATAAACGCATCCCATTCCTCCAGATCCGATTTCGCTTACGATGCGGTGGCCCGAGAGTTTTTCCGGGCTTGGCTGCTTCGAGTTCTCTGGTGTATCGGTTGCAGGAGGATCCAGGGCAACATCGATTTGCTGAAATACTTCGAGTTCCCGGTGCAGCTCGAATTCAATGCCCGGATGGATTTTGCAGAACTCTTCGAGATCCGGCGTCTCCTCTTTTGCGAGGAGATCAACATAGTCTGCGAGAGCCTGGGCTATGCGTTGTTCTTTGTGCGACTCATCGGGAACGGACGAACTTGCGCTTTGTTCCGGCGTGTTCATCGTTCTTCCTCCCCTAGAGCGCGCAGGCGCTGGAGAGCTCGATGTAGCAAAACAGCTACGGCCTCGCGAGTTCTTCCTAACCGCTCAGCAATTTCTGAAGAAGAAAGGCCTTCGAGCTTGGCCATCAGGATTACATCGCGATAATCGGCAGGCAAGGAATCCAGGCGTGCCAATAGCCTGTCGACCGATTCCTGCTGTATCAGAATCTGACTAGGTGTCTGCAAGTCCCGTGGTTCGGGCCCTCCCGGATTGCTCGCGGATCGAAAACCGACTATTTCTTTTGCGTATCGTTTTTGACTAGTCTGGGAGCGGACTTCGTCGATGATGACGTGATCGACGATACTGGAAATCCATCTCATGAAACTTCCGGAAGAGCGGTAACTAAACTTCTGAATATCTCTTGAAGCCGTTAAAAACACCTCTTGCAGGATGTCATCTACCTCAACGCGTTCACGTAATGGTGTACCAAGTTTGTAGCGGATCAGCACCGCTAATCTGGGCTTGTATTTCGTGAAGAGCTGATTAAAGGCAGTCTCGTCTCCCTCCCGAAATCTTTCGAGCAGATTGAAAGTTGAGGTGAAAGATGACAGTTTCATCGACGAGCCTTTTGTCTGCCTGAGTATACCCCAGAGGCATTCGCAGGCTATCGGATTGTTCCAACAGCAACAATCCGGATGGGGCGCGAATTTAGAACACTGTCTGCATCGCTATAAAACAGAATCGCGAAGAGTTGAGCAACTCTCTGTTGGAAGAGAGCTGCTCATAAATGCCATAAATTTGTTTTGTATCGCAGCGCTTAATCGGAGTCTGCCAGTTTGATAATTCCGACAGTATCGGATGGCACCGTTAGCTCATCATCTGTAAGTGTTACCGATACTTCCGATCCAAGTAGTAGTTGTACTCCGGAAGGTAATTCCAGCACAAGATCTTCATCCCCCAAATTGCAGGCGATCCAGACCTTTCCTCGTTTTTCGATAATCCAGCGGTCGTCCTCGTCGTACATCACATTGCCGTAATGGAGTCGGCCGCAGGTAAGATCCGGTTCGCTACGGCGGAGTCGAATCAAAGCCTTATACCAGGCCAACATCTCTGCGTGTGTATCTTGTGCCGCTTCTTCCCAGATCAGCTTCGACTGGAGAAAAGTATCTTTTTCTTGAGGATCGGGAACATCCTCCGGCTTCCATCCAAAGGTTGCGAATTCCTTGCTCCGTCCTTCAGAGACAAGTTTGCCGAGCTCTTTGTTTTCGTGATCGGTGAAATAAAGAAACGGGGTAGAGGCTGCGAATTCTTCGCCCTGAAAGAGCATCGGTACAAACGGCGCCGTGAGAACCAAGGCTGCGGCTATCTTCGCCTTTCCTGATGTAACGAGGTGGGCAAGGCGTTCTCCCTTGGCTCGATTGCCAATCTGGTCGTGATTCTGCGAGTAGCCCAGGAAACGCCAGCCGGGCACCGACGATTCAGCCATGTGCCCGTGCCTGCGTTTGCGAAAGGGGGAATATCTTCCATCGAAGATGAATGCGGACTGTAATGCCTCGACCAAATCAGCAATTTCTCCGAAATCTTCGTAATAGCCCTCCTTTTCTCCCGTCAGCAGAGTAACCAGCGCATGATGGAAATCGTCGCTCCACTGCGCATCCATTCCATAACCGTGCGCTTCGCGAGGAAGGATGACGCGTGGATCGTTCAGGTCGCTTTCGGCAATCAAGACGAGATTGCGGCCAAGATGGGCTTCAAGATCGTCTATCTCGGTCGATAGTTCTTCAAGGAAGTGTGTTGCAGAGCGATCAATGTAAGCATGGATCGCGTCCAGGCGAAGCCCATCGAAGTGATAGTCCTTCAGCCACATGATGGCGTTGTCGCAGAAGAAGCGCCGGACTTCGTAGCTCTCCGCATCCTCCAGATTCACCGCTTCGCCCCACGGAGTATTGTGCTGAGAGGTGAAGTACGGTCCGAACATACCCAGATAATTCCCATCCGGGCCAAGGTGGTTGTAGACAACGTCCAGGAGAACAGCGAGTCCCTTCCTATGGCAGGCATCTACGAAGCGCTTCAGTCCTTCCGGTCCTCCATATGCTTCCTGCGGGGCAAAGAGATCGACACCGTCATAACCCCATCCTCTCTTTCCAGGAAAAGACGCGACTGGCAACAATTCGATATGTGTGATTCCGAGGTCGAGCAAATAATCCAGCCTGGAGATTGCGGCATCGAAGGTTCCCTCGGGGGTGAAGGTTCCAATATGCAGTTCATAAATGATGGCGCTCGATAACGGTGGAGCCTGAAAGCCCTGATCCGACCAAGAGAATGCCGAATGATCGAGAACGCGAGAGAGCCCATGGACACCCTTGGGTTGCCACAATGAGCGTGGGTCGGGTACGGAGGGTCCTTCTCTATTTAGACGAAAGGCATAGTCCGATCCCGGACCAGCTGTTTCGAGAGCAAGAGTCCACCAGCCATTTTCCTGGTGTTCAAGAGGAAAGAATTTCCCGCTGGTTTCTACTTCAATCTTCTGTGCTTTGGGTGCCCAAACTCGAAAGAGATGCATGTGCGCTGTAGTCTTTCCCTTTTGTGTGTAGGTTTATTCCATTGGTGGAGTGGTGCCGGATCTTCAGATAATCGTCACTGCTCGTGATACTCGCGGGTGAGCCCGCCGTCGATAGTCAGTGTGGCTCCCGTGATGTAATCTGCCTCCCCGGATGCAAGGAATGCGACCACGTTTGCAACTTCTTCGGGAGTTCCCATGCGGCGAAGGGGGATTTTTGACAGAAGGGACTCAAGTTTTGGCTTGTCATTCAAAAGAGTCTTGTTGATCGGAGTTGCAATTGCTCCGGGAGCAACATTATTGATCGTGATGCCGAACGGGGCCAGCTCTACAGACAAATCGCGCGTGAACATGCGCATTCCTCCCTTACTCAAACAATAAGTGGAGAATCCAGGGAAGGCCATGTCCTCATGAACCGAGCTGATGTTGATAATCTTTCCGGACTTCTCCGCATTCTGCAGACGCCGGACAAAGGCCTGGGTGAGGAAAAATGGCCCACGAAGATTCACCCCCAGAACTCGCTCGTAATCTGCCCAAGTGACATCGAGGAACCCTGCCTTTTTCTCCATGCCTGCGTTATTGACCAGGATGTCAGCGTTTCCAAAGCGCTCCCATGCCTGGGTTATCAGCTTTTCGATGTCTTCTTCTCTGGAGATGTCAGCCTGCACGATTATGGCCGAGGCTCCCCCGGCTTCGATCAGCCGTAACGTCTCATCTGCCCCTTCGCGATGGCCGACATAATCGATGACCACGTTTGCCCCCTCTTTTGCCAGGCGCAGCGCAATGGCTTGTCCAATCCCCGAGCTGGAGCCGGTCACAATTGCAGTGCGGTTCTCTAGACGTTGCATAATGTCTTTTCCTTGAAGAGCGATATAGGGGTTCTCAAGCTTGGATGCAGAAGAATTTGGGAAGCCGTAATTGAGAATGGCTCTGGGCGAACGGGTGATATGGATCACATCGAGTATCGGGAAGTAGTACTAGAGTTCTGGAGGGAAGAGAAGGGAAACTCTTTTGCTTTCATCGTATCGCAAGGTGGGAAAATCAGCTGAGATTCGAGAATGATGCGCCCCACTTGTTCCCTGCGGACTCTATTTAGGTGAGAGTAGAAGTGTTTACCCATTCCCCGATCGAGGTTTCTGAATGGACGCGCAGGTCCTTCATCGCATTCACTTTGCGTATACCGTAACCTTCCACTACCTATTTCCCCAGCTGACGATGGGGTTGTCTCTGCTGATCGTTGTGTTAAAGACCATTGCCGTGAGGCGGGACGATGAGACCTATCATCAGGCCGCGCGTTTCTGGGGCAAGATCTTCGCCGTCAACTTTGTGATGGGTGTCGTTACCGGTATCCCGATGGAGTTTGAATTCGGCACCAACTGGTCGCATTTTTCACGGTTGACTGGAGGCGTTATTGGTCAGCCGTTGGCGATGGAGGGGGTCTTCTCGTTCTTTCTGGAGTCAGCTTTTCTCGGGCTCTTTCTCTTCGGTGAGAAAAAGCTCTCGAAACGGATGCATTGGTTCTCTTCCTTTGCTGTCTTCTTCGGTTCATGGATCTCTGGCTTCTTCATCATCGTGACCGACGCGTGGATGCAGCACCCTGTTGCCTATCGCGTTCTGCCCAATGGAGCCTATGAGGTAACCAGCTTTTGGCATCTCTTATTCAATCCCTGGGGCTTGCTGCAATATATGCACAACATGTGCGGGGCAGTGGTTACGGGATCGTTCGTGATGTCTGCCGTGGGTGCCTTCTACATGTTGGAAAAGCGGCACGAGGTCTTCGGCAGAATCTTCCTGAAGGTCGGAGTTGTTGCCGGGCTTATTTCCTGTATAGCGATGATCTTTCCGACTGGAGACCTCCACGGCAAATATGTTGCTAAACATCAGCCTGCAGCTATGGCCGGGATGGAGGGGCTCTTTAAGACGGAAAAGGGTGCGGGCATCGTTCTCATGGGACAGCCCAATGAAGAAACTGGTCAGATTGACAATCCGATTCGAGTGAACAACGTCCTTAGCTTCCTGATCTATGGCACCACCAGTGCTGAGGTGAAAGGACTCGACCAGATTCCTAAAGACCAGTGGCCGACCACTCTGCCGCTGCTCTACTACAGCTACCACATCATGGCAGGGCTCGGGACCTACTTCGTAGGGCTTATGCTGATTGCCGGCTTCCTGCTGTGGCGAGGCAAGCTAACGACCACTCGCTGGGTTCTCTGGCCTCTGCTGTTGAGCTTCCCGCTTCCTTATATCGCGAATACCGCGGGGTGGATGACTGCGGAGATTGGCCGTCAGCCTTGGCTCGTTTATGGCTTGATGCGAACCAGCGAGGGCTATTCGAAATATGTGTCGGCTGGCAACGGACTCTTCACCCTCTTGGGATTCATGGGACTGTATACGGTTCTGTCGGTTCTCTTTATCGTGCTCATTTACCGGGAGATTAGCCATGGGCCGGAAGCACATGCTCCGGCTACGAGTCCTGATACTCTGACCGCCGCTTAAAGGCAAAGGATGCTGCGATGGGTTTTATCTGGTTTTGGCTTACTGCAGTCATGATTGTCGGGTATGTGGTGCTCGACGGCTTCGATCTTGGGGTCGGGGCGTTACATCTTTTTCTGGCACGTACCGAGGAAGAGCGGCGGATCAGCCTGCGTAGTATCGGGCCGGTCTGGGACGGCAATGAGGTTTGGCTGCTTGCCGGCGGCGGAACTCTGTACTTCGCCTTTCCGTTGCTCTATGCATCGGCCTTCAGCGGTTTTTATCTACCGCTGATGATTGTCCTCTGGTTGTTGATTCTGCGCGGCATAAGCGTCGAGTTGAGAAATCACATCGAGATCATGACCTGGAAGGCCTTTTTCGATGGACTCTTTACCTTCTCCAGTGCGCTGCTGATCATCTTCTATGGTGCCGCTCTCGCGAACGTGATTCGCGGTGTACCGATAGGAGCCGATTCCTACTTCTTCCTGCCCTTGTGGACGAATTGGAAGGTGGGACCGAATCCGGGAATTCTGGACTGGTATACGGTAATCGGCGGAGTCGTCGCGTTGGTAGCCTTGTCCTTGCACGGGGGCTTGTGGCTGGCCACGAAAACGGAAGGCATGCTGCAGCGGCGTGCACGGAAAACCGTCGTGGTCCTGTGGCCCCTCCTGATTGCGGTCACTCTCGTCAGTCTGGTTGCGACATTGAAGATTCGTCCTCAATCTCTGACGAACTACTATGCCTTTCCAGTAGCCTTCATCATTCCGGTCGGCGTGATTCTGATGTTGTTGGGGATCTTTTTCTTCGTTCGAAAGGGAAATGATCTCTCAGCTTTCTTCTGCTCCTGCCTCTATCTCTTCTTTATGCTGGCTGGAGCTGCGTATGGACAGTATCCGGCATTGCTACCTTCTATCAGTGATAGTTCGAGAGACATCACGATTGCGAAGGCTTTGTCCGGTCCTCATACCTTAGCTGTCGGTTTAGTGTGGTGGGCCTTCGGGATGCTTCTGGCATTTGGGTATTTCTTTCTGGTTTACAGGATGTTTCGTGGAAAGGTCGATCTCGAATCCACTGGCTACGGACATTAATTCGAGCGCGATGCGGCCATCCTAAAAAGAGATGGCCGCATCTGTGCCCTTAGAGAGTCAATTTTCAGGTAGAGTCCTGGGTTCAGGCACGTGCAGCTTCTTCGGAAGGGTGCCACGTTGCGGTGCTCTTCACCACCGCTTGAGGGGGACTCTCTCAACGTATCAAGATGCGGCAAGGTAAGTCTCAAGAACAATTTCGAAATAGAACGACTAGTAGGAATTTTTTTCGTCACCATACGCTGTGCCTATGCTCACTGCGTTACACTGCCTGCCAATGACACTGTGATCGCAGCAGGAGGTTTCTATGATCCCTCTCAAGAAAGATCGTTGGAGTGTTCCATCCGCGATTCTCCTCGCTACAGAAATTCCCGCCGATGAGAAGGTCTTTTCCTTTGCATTAGCTCAATGCAAACTCTCATCAGCACGGCTGATCCTGTTCCATGCTTATGACACTCTGGTTGTTTCTGCCTCGGAAACCAGCGGCGTTCGTTATTACGACTACGCTGGCGCAGCCAAGGCGGAGATGCGCAACCTGGAGCCATGGGCGGAAAGGGCACGTGCAGCGGGAGTACCGTGCGAAGTCGTGGTGCATCCTGGGTTGGCTGCTGAGCAAATTCTTGATTGCGCCCATGAAAAAAGTGCCGATCGTATTGTGATGGGAACTCGGGCCCCTGGACCTATCAGTAAGATTCTGGTTGGCTCTGTTGCCGAAGCTGTACTTCGTTCGGCCCATGTCCCTGTCTACATTGTCGGACCTCAAACAGTGGATCAGGCGTACCAAGGGTATCGGATTCGTTCCGTCCTTTGCGCGACTGGTTTGCATGAAAATGCAGGAGCGGTTGTAGGATTAGCCGCTGATATTGCAGCCAAAGCCGGAGCCCGTTTGTGCTTGGAGCATGTCATCAAGCAAGAAGAGCGCGGAGCAACAGCAAAAGCACATTCTCTTGGAGAGTTGGAGAGAAATCTCTTGGAGTTGATTCCCGAAGAGCACCATACCTCGCTGCCTGTCGAGGCAATTGTGGTTCCTGGTGATCCGACAGAAGAGATCCTTCATCAGACACGAATGCAGCAAGCAGATCTTCTGGTGGTAGGAGCCCAAGAGGCTTCGATCCTATCAACACTCACCCGTCAGGGAGTGGCGTATCGTCTCCTTGGCCAAGCGCCTTGCCCAGTATTGATACTGCCGCCTACAGCTCTTGAGCGTGGGCCCCGCAAAGCACCTGCGGTTGCCGATGTCTTTATGGCAGGGGTAATTTAAGAGCAGCTGAGAACCGGATAGCTAAAAGCCGGGTAGCGTCGCTTCGCGACAGATAGCTAAAAGCAGCAAAAAGCGGCCAGTAGAGATATTTTCTGCTGGCCGCTTTGCAATGCTGGAAGGTTTTTACTTTGCGGGGGAAAGCAGTGCCAAATTCAGCTAATCTGCTACCCGCTTTTTAGCTATCCGGTTCTTAGCTGGGTTTCTGCCAACCGGACCTTAGCTGCTTCTAGAACATCGCCTGCAGCTTCTCTGGCTGGTGCACCGTTACAGCCGAGTCCCTGATGGACAAAATGCCTTCTTTTTTGAATTGTCCTAATGTACGTGTGACTGTTTCCCGTGTGGTGCAAGTCATGGAGGCCAGTTCTTCGTGAGTCAGCAGCAAAGGAATACGATATTCACCATCATGCCACTCCCCTATCTGCTGGGCCAATTCGGCGAGCAGACGGGCAAGCCGTGCGGCGACCGTATCTGTCAGGGCAATACGGCATGCGTCTTGTAATGCGAAACGATACTCCTGGCAAATACATTGGACTACGCGAATCTGGGCTTCTTTATGACGGCGAAGAAATCCCAAAAAGTCGGATTTATGAACAGATCTAACATGTGCCGCCTGCAATGTTTCTGCTGTTACTTCATAGGGACGTTCCGACATAGCGGCATGGATACCCAGAATGGCGCCTGGACCAGCTACGCGTAAGATCATTGTCTTCCCATGAGAAGAATCGGCGGTAAGCTTAAGATACCCACCGCAAATTACATACAGTCGATCTGCATTTTCACCCTGGTTAAAAAGTCGTTCACCAGGTGCTAATAATCTTGGTGTTGTAACGACATCCAAATCAGCCAGCACCGCATCACCTAGACTGCAAAACCACCCGGGCTTTCTGTTGGGACAGGCAACGCAACCAGCTAGAAAGGTTTCAGATTGCCGTCCTCTGCGCGGGCGACGTGGCTCGTTGAATTCCTGTAATGGTGTTTGATTAGCGGGCACGGCATACCTCAATCTGCGCTGGGACTTTGTAGATAGTGTCGGAAGGAAGACCAGTAGAAGTATGTGATGATTCTCACATAACAGGGCTGTAGTTTTTCCATTTTCCGAAACAGGTCAAGACAGGGGGGGGAGTAGGCTGGCGTTTTCCTCAACCGGGGTAGTGGTCGAGTGACCCCCAGCTGAGGCGGAATTGGAATTGCCAAATCGGGACTGTTAGGACGAAAGTCTTTGATTTGTTGTCAAATTGGTGCTCTAGTTCCTGACTTTGTTCCTGAATTTTGCAGATATGTGATGAATATCACCGTTTCGGGCAATAATGCTCCATAATATCGGGGCACCAACTGTTTAGTAGCATCAGAGAGTAGTGGCCGGAGCCGAGTGATGCATCAGTTTATTAATAGAATCCACAACGTATTTACTGCGGTCCAATGTAAAACTTATGGGCTGCGCAAAGTCTTTTTCCTGTTGCCGCTGCTTTGTGTAATGAGTAGTTCTCTGCTCTATGCTTCGGGGAAACCAAAACAGGAGAACCTAACTAATACAAAAGCAGCCGCACCGAATCCAGCCGATTTTGTTGGTTCGGATACCTGTATGACCTGTCATGAAGACGTCGTTAAGAAATTCGCAGGCAATCCGCATAACAAAATTGCTTTAGAGCATAAGCAGAGCGGCGTTACCTGCGAAGGTTGCCATGGACCAGGGAAGGCTCACGTTGATGGCGGCGGCGATGTCACCAAAATCTTTCGTTTTACGAAAGCTTCCGCAAAACAAATTGACGAGAACTGCTTAGGTTGCCATCAGGGCAAGCATGCCAACTTTGAGCGTTCGGCCCATGGTGAGGCGAACGTAAGTTGCACGAGCTGCCATAGCATTCACTCCAGCGAGATGGGCAAACCCCAATTGCTGAAGACCTCGCAGCCGAAGCTGTGTTACAGCTGCCATACCGATGTAAAGCCGCAATTCTCCATGCCCTTCCATCACCGGGTAGAGGAAGGCCTGATGAATTGCAGCGACTGCCACGATCCGCACGGCACATTCCAGCATAAACAATTGAAGGCGACCGCAGATCAGAATGCAATCTGCACCAAGTGCCATACGGAAACCGCCGGGCCATTTGTTTATGAACATCCTGTGGTCAAGACCGAGGGCTGCAGTAGCTGCCACTCCCCACATGGATCGCCGAATCCGCGTCTCCTGAATGTGAGCAATGTGAATACTCTTTGCCTGCAGTGCCACTCGGTGACCAATACGTCTGCTTTCCCGCGGGCTGTTGCTCCGACTGGGCCAGTGCATAGTCAGGCTGCACAGTATCAGGCCTGCACTGTCTGCCATACGCAGGTTCACGGCTCCAATTCCAGCAGCGTTTACTTCAAATGACGGAAAGAGAGAGAGAAATGAAAAATCTCCGCCTAGCCAAAACACTTGTTGATGTCGTGCCTCGTGTTTCCGTCATGGTCCTTCTTGCAAGCTTGGGGGGAGCCTATGCCGATGCGCAGAAGGCCGATCCTCCAAAGGAGATGGTAAAGGACGGCTACGCCATTCATCAGTCGTGGGATCTTGGAGGCCACATCGCCGACCATTCGGGCAGCAACGCGGTGTACAACACCATGATCAACACGCAGTCCGGTCCTCGTATTCTTAACCAGATGTTGGAAATGCATGCCGTTGATGGGAAGAAGCAAAGATACCCGTTCTTCGACACGTTATTTACTGCTAGCAGTGGATATGGTGGCGACCCGAATAATTACAGCCTTCTGCGTATGTCTAAGGGGAAGCTGTATGACTTCAATGGCAGCTTCCGCCGTGATCGTCAGTATTTCGATTACGACCTGTTAGCCAATCCACTGGTTCCGGCCGGAGTCGTGTCGAACGGCTACACCTATCCTCAGATCCAAAGTTCTCCGCACCTGTTTAATACTGTGCGGCGCATGACGGATCTGAACCTGACGCTTCTGCCGCTGTCGAAGCTCAGCTTCCGTGTGAGCTATTCGCACAATATCAATCAGGGGCCAAGCTATAGCTCCATCCATGAAGGTGCGGACGTGATGCTGTATCAGGGATGGCGCAATAGTACGGATACCTGGGTGGGAGCCGTCGATTGGAAGCCCTTCCCGCGTACTACCCTCACCTATGAGCAGCACATAACGCACTACAAAGCTGATACTGTTTGGAGCCTTACCGGGCTCAACATGCAGCTTTCCAATGGAACTCCGGTAACGCAGGGAATCACGATTGTTGCAAATCCTGCCGCCGTTTCCGCTACCACGGGTTGTACTGCTGCAGCAGGACGTCCGGCAGTCCTGAGTGCTACGACGAATCCGCCCACGGCTAACCCTTGCGTGAACGGATACACCTCGTACGTCCGCTATTCTCCGACCCGGACACTCTTCCCGACAGAAGAGTTCCGCTTCCAAAGTACGGCGCTCAAGAACTTCCAGATTAATGGTCGCCTTCTCTATACCGGGGCGAGCATGACTCTGCCGAACTACTACGAGAACTTCACTGGAATCGTAAGCAGAATTACGACTCCGGCTCCGACTGGAGCGACTGCCTGGTGCAGCACTTCAGGGGGGCGTCGGATGCTTTGCGAACAGGTCTTTAACATCCGCGGTAACGCAAAGGGCCAGCGAATCAATGTCTCCGGTGATTACGGAATCGTATGGAAGGTTTCGGAGAAGATCAGCCTCTCTGACCAGTACGACTTCCAAAGTTTCCGGATGCCGGCATTCAATAACCTCACGGAAACCGATCAGTATGGGGCATCCATGCTGGTAGCTCCGACGGTTACGCTTACCGGAACACCGATTGCCGACGACACATACCTGGGACAGAAAACACAGACGAACACTGCGATGATAGAGTTCATGCCCACGACCTGGGCAAGCATCTCTGTCGGACATCGTTATCGGAACCGCATCATCAGCTTTGCAGCCGGTGCTGAAGATTATCGTGAAAATCAGCAGAGCGGATTGCTCGGTATCTCAGTAAGGCCGACCAGTCAGCTGAAGTTGAATGGCAATCTCGATATCGGCTACTCGGACAATGCCTTCGTTCAGATCTCTCCACGGCAGTGGCAGCAGTATAAGATTCGCGCTGCGTGGAAGCCGAAGAACTGGGCAACGGTCTCGGGAAGCTTTAATGATCTGGAGCGGCGCGACAATGTATTCAATGTCGGACACCTGGATCATAATCGCAGCGTAAGCGTAAGCACTTCGATTACTCCAAACGAAAAGTATGGATTGGATCTGAGCTACGGTTACCTGGATATTTTCACACGGACAACCACCTGCTATGGCGACACCTTTGCTCCTTTGGGAGCGGTACGTGCGCCTGCCGGGTTTGTCTGCGGAAACATCACGGCAACTAGCACACCTCCGGCCTATATTGGTAGCGGCTACTATGATGCTCCGACGCAATACGGCTCCATCGGCATCATGCTTGCTCCAATTAAGCCCTTCCGTACCAGCTTCGGTTATCGCATGACTGCGCTCGACGGCAGGACGGAACTGCTGAATCCTCGTGCTGTACCGGGATCGCTGCAGTCTGAATATCAATCTCCCTATGCCAACATCACTTGGCTTGTTGCCAAGGGCTGGGGGCTAAAGGGTGACTGGAACTACTACAGTTACGGTGAAGGATCTCCGATTGGACCCACCGCACCGCGTAGTTTCCGTGGTAATGTCTACACACTCGGGATGCATTACGAGTTTTGAGTGAAGGATCGGCCGGGGTCTTCCCCTAGCCATCCTAAAACTTAGGAACAGGAAGGATGGGGGCTCCGGCTTAGGCAAGTGACTCCATTCAGCTGTTCTGGCTTTGCGCAAGACCCGGGAGAAGAAGGAATTCTGGAAGTGTTCTTCTCCTATACAGGAGTCAATCGATGAGGAAGTTGATCCAAAAAACGGCGGTTCTCGGCATTGCGCTTCTCGCAACCGGAACCATGAGCTTTGCCCAGAGCGGCGGGGAAGCGACCTATAAGGCAAAATGTCAGATGTGTCATGGCGCAACCGGCGCGGGTGATACTCCCGCTGGCAAGTCAATGAAGGTTAAGAGTTTTAAAGATCCTGAAGTAGCGAAGGTGACTGACGCGGCCATGATCAATATCACCAAGAACGGCCAAGGCAAGATGCCCGCTTATAAGGACAAGCTCTCCGATCCGCAGATCAAGGAAGTTGTCGCTTACATCCGTACCCTCGAGAAGAAGTAGGGGATAAGCGGAAAAGGCAAAACATTGTAGTTGTCGTAAAGTTACGGGCCTGCTTCTTAACGTAAAGGGGTAGGCCCTTTCTACTGATAGGAGTTACTAACAGCCATGCTCGACTCCATTAAAAAGAACTGGCTTGAACCATTTTTCTATTTGGGCAAGAATCCGATTAGTTTAATCGGAACGGGTCTCACCACTGCCTCTGCAATCACGTTGATCGGCTTTTGGATTGTCGATTTGACGCATCGTGGTTCTCTGAATCCTTATCTGGGCATCATCTTCTTCCTGATTCTGCCCATCGTCTTTATCTTGGGTTTGATTCTGATGCCGCTAGGGACCTGGTTGCGTCGTCGTTCTCTGCGCGCCAGTGGGCAAATGCCGGCAGAGTATCCCAAGATTAATCTTGCCGATCCTCTGTTCCGCCACGGCTTCAATATGGTGTTGATTGCCACGGTATTAAACATAGTTATTGTTGGTACAGCAAGCTATCGTGGAGCCGAGTATATGGACTCTCCACAGTTCTGCGGACAGGCTTGCCACGTCATGAAACCCGAATTTACGGAGTACACGATTGCTGCGCACTCGCATGTGGCCTGTACCGAGTGCCACATTGGCTCGGGACCTTCTTCCTATGTCGAAGCCAAGGTAAACGGCACCAAGCAACTGATCGAGGTTGCTTTCAATAAGTATCCGACACCGATCCCTTCTCCGGTGCGTAGCTTGCGCCCGGCACGAGACATCTGTGAAGGCTGCCACACGCCGACACGCTTCGATGGTGAGAAGTTGCTGGTTAAGACCAGCTACGGTGATGACGAAAAGAACTCTCTGACGCGCACCATCGTTCTTCTGCACTTGGGTGGCCGCGATTCCTTATCGAATCTCTCCGGCATCCATGGCGCACACCTGGGCCACATCGAATACGTTGCCTCCGATAATTCTCGGCAGACGATTCCGTGGGTGAAGAAGTGGAACAAGGACGGAAGCACGACGGAATATGTAAGTGCCGATGCTAAGGATCCGATGAAGGGTGAACATCGCACCATGGACTGCATTGACTGCCACAATCGCGCAGCTCATCCTTTTCAGACTCCCGAAGACGCACTTAACCATGCGATGGTCGATGGAGCAATCAGTGCCTCTCTACCTTTTGTTCACAAGAAGGGGCTGGAGCTAATCAAGGCGAACTACTCAACTGAGGCCGAAGCGGCAGCGAAGATTCCTGCCGAGCTTGAGTCCTTCTATCGTTCTCAATATCCGCAGATGATGTCAACCAATGCCTCTCTCGTAAAACAAGCAGGTCAGGGGCTAGTCACTATCTATAACCAGAATGTATTCCCCTTCATGAAGACTACCTGGGGAACGCATCCCAACAATATCGGACACAACTCCTATCCTGGCTGCTTCCGTTGCCATGACGGAAACCATAATGCAAAGGAAGGGAAGTCTATTACTCAGGATTGCGCGGTCTGCCATAATCTCTTGGCCGTCGACGAGGCTAACCCGAAGATTTTGAGCGATCTTGGCATCCAATAGTATTAATTGCATTTTAGTTGTCTCCTGTGAGCCCCACACGATTCGCGTCTTTGGACGAGTCGTGTGGGGCTTCTTTCGTAAGTGGCTCGAACGATCATGCTATGGAGAGGGAAGGCAACGGTCCCCTTTGTGTTTCTATTTCCCCCTGGCTTCTTGAAATACACCTAAGCCTACAGCCAACCACAAGCCGCTATTCTTCCTCTCTTGAAGAGAATGAAGACTGCAGGCGATGTGCGTATAGGCATCTCGGGCTGGAATTACAAGCCCTGGCGCGGTGTCTTCTATCCCCAAAAACTGCGGCAGAAGGACGAGCTCAGCTACGCGGCAAACATCTTCCGCAGTATTGAGATCAACGGGACCTTCTACTCGTTGAAGAGTCCCAAGGTGTTCGAGCTTTGGTATCAACAGACTCCACCCGATTTCCTCTTTGCGATAAAAGGCAGTCGCTTCGTTACCCACATGCTGAAGCTCCGTAATGCCGGAGTGGCTCTGGCAAACTTCTTCTCCTCCGGACTCCTGACTCTAGGGGACAAACTAGGTCCGATCCTCTGGCAGCTGCCTCCCAGCTTTCAGTTCAATGAAAAGCAGGCAGCAGTAATCGAAGACTTCCTTGAGTTGCTTCCAAAGACGACCGAACAGGCAGCCTCTCTGGCGGTGCACCACGATGCGCGAATGAAAGGCCGGGCCTTTACCACGCCGAAGCACTCAGCCAACCTGCGCTATGCCCTGGAGATCCGCCATGAGAGCTTCGCTGTAGAGGAATTTGTCAACCTGCTACGTCGGTACAATGTTTCGCTGGTTTGCGCAGACACTGTGGAATGGCCACTACTGATGGACGTGACAGCAGATTTCATCTACTGCCGTCTGCACGGTTCAGAGGTTCTCTATGCCAGCGGCTACGACGAGAAGGCGATCCAGGAATGGGCGAAAAGGGTGGCCGGGTGGGCTCAAGGTCATGAAGACTCCACCGGTCGCCATGCCAGCTTGAAACCGGCTTCAAAACGGGCGGTACGGGACGTATACGTGTATTTCGATAATGACGCGAAGGTTCGAGCTCCAGCCGACGCGCAGGAGCTGGAAAAAGCCGTAAATCAGCTCCTGGGAATTCAAAAACAGGAAAATCAAAAGCTTAAGCGCCCAGCCTGACTTTGACACACCGGCTCTAGATTGGTAGATTGATAAAGGCGCAGTTGCGCCCTGGACGGCATCCTCTGCCGTCAGAAGTGCGTCCCCGTCGTCTAGCCCGGCCTAGGACACCGCCCTTTCACGGCGATAACACGGGTTCGAATCCCGTCGGGGACGCCAAATCATATCAATGACCTGTGTGCGGGCCGAGAATATAGGGATGGCATTTCCAAGGCTATTCCGATGATTCATTTGGAGCGTCATATGGAAAGCGGTCATTGACTGCTACGAAATTTTTTCACCTAACATGACCTTGAGAGACCTTTTCACTAGCGATGAATTGTGTTTGTGCCAATACAACCGCAGATGCACGTCAATTGGATCACCCAAAATCTTTCGATAGACAACATTTCGACGACGAATGGCAATCGAGGCAGGAATGATAGCCATGCCTACCTGGGCTGCCACTAATCCTGTTAACGCTTGAGCTGTTGGACATTGCGGGCTGATTTCGGGGGAGACTCCTGCACGAATGCAAGCAGAAGTGATTAGTTCATAGAGCCCATAGAAGCTCCCCTGCGACGGAATAAGAAGCTTTTCGCCCTCGAGTTGCTTGAGGGAAACTCCTCCTTTTGTTTTGGCCAAGCGATGAGTGGAGGGAATGGCGAGAACGCAGACCTCTCTGTCGACGGTCACTGCATTGAACATTTGGTTAGAGCAGTAACCATGAAATGCCGCGATATCGATCGCCCCGGTATTCAGTGCAGAAAGTAACGCATCTGCTGAAAGCTCCTGAAAGTCGAGTTGTATATCGTTCGATATTGTGTAGAAGCGTCGGATCAAATCCGGAAGACATCCGTAAAGTCCTGCACTGGTGAATCCGATGACCAGCCTTTTGTTCGAACTGCGTGCTGTTTTAATGGTCAGAGCTGTGCCCTGTTCGAGTGTTTGCAGCGTTCTGCGTGCAGTATCGTAAAAGACCTTACCTGCTTCTGTTAATTCCACGCGGCGGCTTGTTCTCCGAATGAGTTGTATCCCTAACAGATCTTCGAGTTGCCGTATGGTCTGACTTAATGCGGGTTGAGCCACATGCAATTCTTGAGCGGCGTGTGTGAAGTGGAGCCGCTCTGCTACGGCGACAAAACTTCTTAAATGTCGGTGCTCAATCATCATTATTGATTCATAAGCATAAACGATCAATCCAGCGATAGAAACGATTATTGAATGGACATTCTTGCCTTTTAATTATGAAAAGGATCATATGCGACTAGTCGTTGGAATTTCAGGGGCTACCGGCGCGATCTTCGGGATTCGTCTACTGCAGTTGCTGCGTGAATCAGGTGTTTTCACCGATTTGATTTTGAGCCAATGGGCAAAAGTTACCATCCAGCACGAGACAGAGTGGAGTGTTCCCGAGGTGGAGGCGCTTGCCAGCGTCTCTTATTCGAATAAAAATCTTGCAGCTACAGTTTCCAGCGGCTCATTCAAAACGGATGGAATGATCATTGCTCCCTGCAGCATGAAAACGCTCGCGGCCATTCGATCTGGCTATGCGGATGAGCTGTTAAGCCGCGCCGCTGACGTAGTGCTGAAAGAGCGTCGCAAGTTGTTGCTGCTACCGAGAGAGAGCCCACTCAATAATATTCATCTGGAAAATATGCTGGCCCTAAGCCGGATGGGCGTGGTAATGGTGCCGCCGGTACCGGCTTTCTACACTCGCCCTAGAAATCTGGAAGAGATGATCGATCACATACTTATCCGTATTCTTGGTCAGTTTGGAATTGAACATCCGAATGCAAAACGCTGGTCTGGGTTGTCCTCCCAGGAATTTGCCGAGACCTCAGCATAATTAGTTAAGGAGAGGGATAGATGGCATTTACTACATTACGGAATTTCCTTACTGCGCTGGAGAAAGAAGGGCAGCTCCTTCGTATTCAGGAGGAGGTGATGCTTGAACCCGATCTCGGCGCAGCGGCTCGCGCTGCCAATAACGTAGGTAGAGACACCGCTCCGGCATTGGTGTTTGAGAATCTTCACGGATACAAAGATGCTCGTATCGTAATGAATGTACACGGGTCCTGGAGCAATCATGCGCTCATGCTGGATATGCCCAAGGATGCACCCCTGAAAGAACAGTTTTTTGAGTTCGTGCGCCGCTATCAGAATTATCCCGGAAAGGTAGAGCATCGCAGCACGGCACCCTGGCAGGAAGTTGTTATTGAAGATCCAAGCAAGATCAACCTCTTTGATGTGTTGCCGCTATTCCGGCTGAACCGCAATGACGCCGGATTCTATATTGATAAGGCCTGCATTGTCACAAAAGATCCTGACGATCCAGAAAATTTCGGCAAGCAGAATCTCGGGATCTATCGATTGCAGGTGAAGGGTCGTAATCGCATCGGCATTCAGCCAGTGCCGGTCCACGATATTGCGGTTCATCTTCGCCATGCGGAGGAACGCGGAGAGGATCTGCCGATCGCTATCGCAATTGGCAATGATCCTATTCTGAATGTTGTGGGGGGCATGCCCATTTTGTACGACCAATCCGAATACGAAATGGCTGGTGCGTTACAAGGAGAGTCATATCCTATTGTTCATTCGGAATTCACCGGCCTAGATCTCCCCTGGGGCTCAGAGGTAATTCTGGAAGGAGTGATCAAGGGGAGAGTCCGTGAGATGGAAGGTCCCTTTGGCGAGTTCACTGGCCATTACTCGGGGGCGCGGCGCATGCCGGTCATTGAGGTCACCCGCATATCCCACCGTAAGAATCCGATATACGAGCATCTCTATTTAGGAATGCCATGGACCGAGGTGGACTATTTTGTAGGTATAAACACAAGTGCTCCTCTCTATGTACAACTCAAAGAGGCATTCCCCGAAATTGTTGCTGTCAATGCTCTCTATACGCATGGGCTGATTGTTATCATTTCGACCAAGCTGCGTTATGGCGGATTTGCTAAAGCAGTTGGCCTGAGGTCAGTGACTCTTCCACATGGCCTTGGCTATGCAAAGATGGCGATTGTCGTAGATGAGACGGTGAATCCTTTTGATCTGAATCAGGTCATGTGGGCGATATCTACTAAGATGCATCCTGCGCACGACTTAGTAATATTGCCGAATCTTTCTATCATGCCGCTGGATCCAGTCGCAGACCCAGCTGGCATTATGCACAAGGTCATTATTGATGCCACGACTCCAGTTGCTCCGGAGCAGCGAGGACATCACGCTCAACCCATTGATACTCCGTTGCGGACAGATGTTTGGGAAAAGAAACTGAAGGAGATGCTTAATGTTAAATAGTCCAGGTTGTCCCCGTTGCGACTCGCAAAAGACTGAAATTGTTAGCAGTTCTCCGGTTGAAGGGGCATGGGTGATCTACAGTTGTTCCGTGTGTTTCTATAGCTGGAGATCTTGTGAGCCCGATTATGCTACCAAGCCAGAGTTTTATAATCCACATTTCAAGATCAAACCAGAAGAGATCGAAAAAATAGCGGAAGTCCCCCCAATTCCACCACTGCGGGCCGCAAAATGGTGAGAGTCGGCGGGCTCCCCTGTGTGAGTTTTCGGAAAACGCGAAGACTCATAGGCCGAGTCAGTTGATCCCAGGTTTCCAGAAATATCATCGCAGATCGATAGACGCTATTTCGATTCGAAGAAATTTGTCGTCAGGCCTGCTTCTGGAAGACGATGAAGGCGGAAGTCGCTGTTGGTGAGGCCTATATTTATCGGCCTATCATTTCCGTTGATTGCGCTTCCTCTCGTCACATTGATGACGTAGGCGCCCCGTTTCAGAGCCATCAACTTCTGGGCTACGATCATTCCTTGTATATCGTCGGAGTAGCGCATGCACAAAATAAGGATGTCTGCGACCGAACGTCTTCTCCCCTTCTTCCGCTGAGAACTTTCCACCGTCAATTTAGTGCAACTTTCTTTGGCGGGAAACTGCCCAGTCCTTTATGACATCAAGCTACACTGTTGCGGGAAATGAGCCAGCAGCAAGATGAGAGGGCTCTAACCGGAGAAGGGGCATATAGGGGTTTTCAATCGAACATCGACAGAATAGGGACGAGCAGGAGGAATGCCGTCAATCGCTGAGTCCCAGATTCTTCGTCACTCTTCTCTTCTAGCCAGCTTCGGCAGGTAATTTACCTCGACTTTGAGAACTTTATGGCGGTCGCACAAACATTTCAGAATCAGTCGACTACCGTGCTCAACAAGATTTGATCGATGCAAATTGCAGTAAGGAACCTTGTCAGCCAGCTAGATGAATTCATACAGTCTTCAAATCTTTGGCAATCTGACAATTGACAGAGGGAGAGAAATACGTCGGTTGCTGGTTAAGAAGGACTGGACTCAATGGCGTGGCTTAGGGATCTTCGCGTTTCCCACAAATTTGCATTAGCATTCGGCCTGGTATGCATCTTTTGCATAGGGCTTGGCTCCTATACTTTTCTGACCTGTCGCAAGATGGCTCAAACTTCCGCTGTTGTGAGCAATGACAAAATTCCCGCTCTTGTTCTCTTGTCGAAGATGAATTTGGCAGTCGATCGGGTCGGCAGGTGGGACCTTGTTCTGGCGCTGTGCCAGACACAGGCATGTACGAAAGACGCAGCCAAGATGCGTAAAGCCTCCATTGATGCTTATTGGACAAGCGCAAAAGAATATGAGCTGCTCATCCATTCTGAGGAGGAACGCGAAGCGTACCAGAAAGCCAAATCTGAGTTCGTAAAATATCTTGACGTCAGCAATCGCGGCAACGAGCTGAACATGGCTGGTAACAGGGAAGATGCTGTGCAGCTCATTTCAGCAAGTTCCAGCCTTGAGATGATCAGACAGGCTCTCAATGCGGCGAAGACCAATACTGACTTAATTGCCAAATCTTCTATCGAGAGTACGCAGAGCGCTACGCACGACAGTTCTCAGGCTGTATGGATCAATCTCGGGGTTACCTCGGTAATCGTTGTTTTCTGTCTTGGGATAGGATTACTCCTTACTCGACTTATTGCTCCACCTCTGGAGGCAGCTACTTCTGCTCTTGAAAAAGTTGCGCGTAAAGACTTAACCGCTAAAGTATCACTAGAAAGAGCCGATGAAATAGGTCGGCTCGCCACCGCCCTGAATACCAGCGTATCCGTAATGAGGGGCGTACTTCAATCCGTTGCTCAGGGGGCGGAGACACTCTCTTCTGCTACTACAGAAATCAGTGCTCGTTCGGTACAGACTGCCGAGAATGCAAATAGTCAATCCAGCAAAACCAACCAGATTGCGGCTGCGGCACAGGAGATGACTGCCACCATAGGCGAAATCAGCCAAAACGCAGCTAGTGCCGCACAGGCCAGTTGCCATTCTGCTGAGACCGCACAGCAAGGCGGTACGGTAATGCGGGCAGCAGCCAAAACAATGGAGAAGATTGTCGAGACGAATGCCTCCGTATCAGAGAAGATGAATTCTTTGACTCGGCGTTCCGAAGAGATCGGCAAAGTCGTAAACGTGATCCAGGAAATTAGTGAGCAGACGAATTTATTGGCATTGAATGCTGCTATCGAGGCCGCTCGTGCTGGTGAACATGGTCGAGGTTTTGCGGTTGTTGCCGGCGAAGTTCGTCGTTTGGCCGAACGCACAAAGCAGGCGACTCTGGAAATCGGCCATACCATCAGCGGTATTCAAGAAGAGACACAAACCACACTCCTGGTCATGCAAGAAAGTCGCGTGGTCGTGGAATCCGGGATGGAAGAGACCTCGAATGCCCGTAAGAGTCTTGAAGACATAATTGGGTCCTCCAAGCAGGTTGAGCAACAGATTCAAATGATTGCTACGGCTGCTCATGAGCAAATCTCGGCCTCGAAAGAAGTCTCAGAATCCGCAGAGCAAATATCTCAGCTGGCCATCGAAAATTCGCAGGGAGCTCAGGAAGCTGTCGACGCTTTGAAAAATTTAGCTGAACTTGCCAACGATCTAGATACACTGATCCGTCAGTTCCACCTTGAAGCCACAAAGTATCCTAATACGACTATTTCGAATGCAGGTCTCTCTGTCTATCAGCCAGGCTTACGGCCGGTTCGCATCTGATTCGAAATCGAGTTGGGTTGTAATTGTGGTTAAGTATGGCTTCGAAAGCAGGAGTCAATAAGGAAAGCTACTCTAGTAGGGAAGAAGTAAATGCTTGAACATCCGTTTCATGTCATGACCAAGCCCATCGGGCCAATCTGCAATTTGGATTGCAAATACTGCTTCTATCTCGAGAAAGAGAAGCTGTTTCCGAAGACGCATCGTTGGGCTATGGATCGCTCTGTTTTGGAGAGCTATGTCCGTCAATATATTGCGCTACAGCCATCAGAGGAAGTTCAGTTTGCCTGGCAGGGCGGAGAGCCCACTTTGCTGGGGCTAGATTTCTTTCGCATGGTGGTGGAACTGCAGAACAAATATGCAGATGGGAAGACGATTCGGAACGCTCTCCAGACCAATGGAACTTTGCTGACTGAGGAATGGTGTCGATTCCTCTCGGAACACAAGTTCCTTGTGGGGCTGTCTATTGACGGTCCGCGTAAGCTCCATGATCATTATCGGGTAGACAAAGGTGGCGCGCCTACATTTGACAAGGTGATGCGCGGATTGGAATTGCTGAAGAAACTTCAGGTCGATTTCAATACTTTGACAGTGGTCAACCGCCACAACTCACAATATCCTCTTGAGATATACCGGTTCTTGAAAGAAGTTGGAAGCGGTTATATGCAGTTTATTCCAATCGTAGAACGAAGAGCAGCGGTACCCGACGAACATGGGCTAGTTTTGATTCAGCCCAAGTTTGAAGATTCTGCTCAAGTGACAGATTGGTCCGTCGAACCTCGGAAATACGGAGAATTCCTTGCTCGCATCTTCGATGAATGGGTCAGGCGCGATGTGGGACGCTACTTCGTACAGCACTTCGATGTGGCATTGGAGAGCTGGATGGGACTTGATCCAAGTCTCTGCATCTTTCATACAACATGTGGAAATGCCATGGCGATGGAGCACAATGGCGATGTGTATTCCTGCGACCATTTTGTATATCCCGAAAACCTGTTAGGAAATGTCGAAGAATGCAGTCTGCAGGAGATGGTCACCTCAGAAAAGCAACAGCAGTTTGGGACGGACAAATTAACGACTCTTCCGAAGATGTGTCTCGATTGTGCTGTCCGGTTTGCTTGCAATGGCGAGTGTCCCAAGCATCGATTTCTGCGCACGCCAGAGGGAGAGGTGGGGCTTAACTATCTTTGCGCAGGATACAAATATTTCTTCCACCATATTGATCCTTATATGCAGTTTATGGCCGCCGAATTGAAGGCAGGTCGCGCACCTGCCAACGTGATGCAATTTGCCAGACTGCGTGAGAGTCAAAATACGGAAGCGAACAAAAAGCAAGCGGTAGGACCAAACAGCTTATGTCCTTGCGGCAGTGGGAAGAAGAAAAAGCGATGCTGTAGTCATTAACTGTTTTATAACGAGCAGACATACTATATGCATGGCAACACCAGTCTCAACCAAACCAAAATATAGGTAATTCTTGAAAATCTAGTCTAAGCTATTCCCGTCTTGTAATGAGCACGACTCCTCTTTCCCATCGAGAGACCTCCTCTCGAAGCCGGACTCCAAAACCGGTAGCAGCTCATCTGTCCATTTTGCTAAAGTGAAACGTCAGTGCATTTCTAGTTGGCAACTCGCCAATATTGAAGTGAAATCTTTCATGCAGTGGCGAAAGAAGACTCGGCATCAGACCGTGCACCGTGGTGTTTGCCATTAGTGAGGACTTGAGAGGGAAGGACCTGAACTCAGTGACTGCCCAGATGAATCATGAAAAGGTTGCTCCCAGCGTAATCCGTGAGCAAGTGGGGCGCATCATTGCCAGCAACTCTTTTCGGACCAGCAGGCGTTATCCACGGTTTCTTCAATATATCGTTGAAAAATCACTTTCCGGGGAGTCGGTGGACATAAAAGAGCGCCTGATTGGGGCGGATGTCTTTGAGCGTCCCTTTGACTACGATGTGACAAGTGACCCGATTGTGCGAGTAGCCGCAGGCGAGATCCGTAAGCGTTTAGCTCAGTACTATGTGCAGGAAGGGCATGAGCTCGAACTCAGAATCGAACTGCCTCCTGGTTCCTATGTCCCTTATTTCCATTGGCCGCGTCAAGCAGTGGCGCCAGAGATTCCAGAGGTTGAACAGACACCAGAACCCGAGCCAATACCAAATTCAGTGGATGAAATTGCAGTCGGTATACAGCCGGGGTCGTCTTCTGCTCACCCTCAAAGATGGACCGTATTGGCGTCGGTATTAGCAGCGGTTTTTATAGTGGCCGGTACAAGTTGGTGGTGGTTTCATCTCCCATCCGGGAACCATCTTGACGATCTCTGGTCACCTATCGTGGAAAATGGGACGTCGACTGTCTTGTGCGTGGGCGATCTCAATTCGGTCATGGATAGGGTTCAGCCAAAAGAAGATGAAGACTTGGTTTCTGCCCAGAAGCTTCGGAACCATATAGGACCTAATGACGCGGGAGCGTTGGCCCGGGTTGCTGGGGTTTTAGGAAGCAAAAAACGCAAGTTTACGGTTATTCTGGCGGACAACGCCACTCTCACAGATCTGCATGTTGCGCCAGCTGTCTTAATTGGTGCCTTTGATAATCCGTGGACGCCAAAGCTACTTGCGGAGCAGAGATTTCAACTCGTAAACGATGAAAATACTGGAGTTCGCAAGATCTTCGATAGCGGAAGTCCGACGCACTCGAGTTGGGCAATTTCGGCTAAGGCCTCGGTAAAAAGCCTGGACCGTGATTTTGCTTTGATCTCAAGGTTTGTCAGCCCGTCAACTGGGCAGGAAGAACTTGTTCTAGCAGGGCTTGGGCCTTACGGGACTGTTGCCGCAACTGAATTTGTCACTGATCCTGTCTATTTTCAAGAATTCTTGAGGAAGGCTCCTCGCGGTTGGGCGAATCGCGATCTACAAATCGTAATTTACACAGATGTCGTAGATGGTCGTTCTGGGGCACCGCATCTACTTAGTTTTGTCATTCGGTGAGGCCTTCTCGGATCTCACCGAATATACGTTCTTCCTCTTTCTAAAAATTCGTTGTGTCTCCTTCTGCCACCTTTGAAATTCAATTCAGCGGAATGAGAGCCTCATCTCGTCTGCCTCGTTCCCACTTTCCTCGTTCTTTTGCTCGATCTAGCTGTTCGAGGAGTTTTGGAGGGTATCTTACTCACGCCTTACAATTTATCGAATCTGGATAAATAACTGAAAATAATAACGATATATACCAAGGCTGCGATCTTTGCAGGCAAATTGCTGTTAGGAACCTTGATTGCCTTGAATTACAGAAAGTACGGTTCTGAGCGTTCTCCAAAACTGCACAACTTTACAGGATGAGGACTATTCCCGCCTCCCCAAGATGCAGGAGTGGGGTGATTTTGAAGGGAGACCACATGAACGCAACACGACATTATGAAGTCCTTGGATGGACAAGGACATTCTGGCTACTACTAGTAGGTTTGAGCTGTCTCTTACCATTGATCTTTCCCCCGACTTGCGATGGGCAGGTTACCAGTGCGCAGATTTCTGGATCGGTAAAGAATCCGACGGGCAAGATTCTTGCAGGCAGCCGTGTTAACGCCACAAACACAGACACACACGAAACAAGGACTGCTGTCTCTGATAAATCAGGAAGCTTTGTATTTCTCCTGGTGAATCCTGGGCAATATACGCTCGATATCGCCGCTTCAGGGTACAAGACCTATAAGGTGGCGCAGTTTACCGTACATGCTGGTGAGCAAGCTGCAATTCAGGCGATCTTGCCCCAAGGAGAGGCTTCAGAAACTGTGTCTGGTTCTGCGATCGTCACCACTGCTTCTCAAGGAGGGATCTCTGGCCGAGCGGTTGAGGACATCCCGCAAAACGAGAGAAATTATGTCAATTTGGCGCTGATCCAGCCGGGTGCTAATCAAGGCTCAAATGCAGGCGTTGCTTCCGGAGACTCGTCCCGTCCAGGTGCGGAGCACCAGAGTGCAACCATCTCGGTAAATGGCCAGCCTGACACCCTCAATCAGCACCTGTTGGATGGAATGGACAATAATGACCGGAGCAATGGGACAGCTCTGGTTCATCCTTCGGTGGAGAGTATCTCGTCGGTTCAGGTCAAAACTTCGGCGGTGACAGCGGATATCGGAAGAACTAGTGGTGGTGCCTTAATTATCAGCAGTAAATCCGGCACGAACAAATTCCATGGTGGTATTTTCGAGTTTTTCCGCAACGATATCTTTGACTCCTTCCCCTACGAATTCGGCGTAACGTCAGGACTGAAGAAACTTGAGCTCCGCCAGAACCAGTTTGGCGGCAGCTTGGGTGGGCCAATTCGAAAGAAGCGGACCTTCTTCTTTGGGGACTATGAAGGATTTCGTCTGGTCCAAGGCGTAGCCCCACGTCAAATCACGACTCCGACTCTCTATGAAGAGCAGAATCCTGGCAAGTTCGACGATCTACCTGGAAGCTGCAATCCAGGCAAAAACTTCGCTTCAAGTTCATTTGATCCCATTGGGTTGAAGTACTTTCAACTTTATCCAAAGCCAAATGGAACTTCGACGACCACGTGTTCAGGGCAGAGCGTAAAACTGAACAATGTTTGGACAGGAAGTGGCGGAAATAGCAGTAACTTTTCGCACACCGTTGATGCGCGTGTTGATCACCGCTTCCGGCCGGGCAGAACGATGTTTGTTCGCTTTACCTACAATAAAGTGAGTTCTTTCGCACCAGGCGTGTTGCCCGAAGAGCAGGTGGATGGCATTCGAGTCAGCCCGGGCGGAAACTTGCAGGCACTTGCAGGTGAGCAGGCGATTCATGGCTATAGTTATCAAGTTAATTACAGCCATATGTTTAATAACCACTGGTCAATGATGTTGGCACTCTCCTTCACAACGAATGATGTCATGAAGTACCCGCTAGGATATGGCACGACACCCAATGCCAGTTGGGGACAGCCAGGAGTCAATATCAGCGACGCGACCTCCGGACTTGCGCCTATCACGGTGAGCAACGGCACGGGCATCGGCGTCGGGGGATATCAACTGCCCAATTACAACCACCAGAATAACTTTCAATATGTCGGCTCAGCTATGTGGACGAAAGGACCACACACGGTTAAATTTGGCGGTCTGCTGATCCGTCGCCAAACCCGCAGCGTCTCCAATAATACCGGAGATGGTAACTGGGTCTTTACAAACTATTACAGCCTACTCAAGGGAACTTTTAAGTCTGTAACCAGGACATATGCTCTGTCAAATCCCCATCTACAAACATGGGAACCAGCAGGATATATCACGGATAACTGGAAGGTAAACAGTAAGTTAACGGTTGATGTCGGCGTCCGCTACGAGATTTTCACTCCGTATACCGATCCAAGAAATCAGATCTCCACGTTCAATGCCGAAACGGGACTGATGCAGGTTGCAGGTGTGAATGGCGTGAGTCGTAGCGCAGGGATCAAGACGGACTATAACAATTTTGGGCCACGGGTTAGTTTTGCTCTACAATCCTGGAATCAAACAGTTATCAAAGGCGGGTTCGGTGTCGGCTATTTCATGAGTAATATGAAGGCTAAAGCGGGTCTCAGCAATACCCCTTTCACGTATGGATACGGACCCTGTAATGGAACTGGAACAACGAACCTCTGTCCTGCGGGCTACACAACTTTTGCGGGCGGATTGCCGAAAATCACCACTCCCAGCATCGCAAATCCATCAGGCACGGTCACCGGGGCAGTTGATCCTAATTGGAGCGCGAGCTCGGTTGCCTTCTACAACCTTTCGGTACAGCGTGTAATCGCCAAAAACAATGTCACAGTCGGTTATGTAGGGTCTCAAGGGCGGCATCTAGGGCAGATGTTGCCGGATATCAACACGCCTCTGCCAAATACCGGGGTCTACGTTCGTCCCTATGCTTCGACCGTTCCGAACCTAACAAGCATTTCCTTCTTTAAATCTGAAGGAGTATCTTCCTACAATGCATTCCAAGCTGTAATCAATCGCCGGATGCAAAATCACCTGAGTTATAACTTTAACTATACTTACGCGCACGGTCTGGACGATAGCACTGGTGTTACAAATCCCACTAACAATAACACCGGTTACGGAGAATTGCCGCTGCAGATTGGAAAGGTTGTTCAAGGTCATCGCTATGACTATGGCAACAGCGACATGGATGTTCGCCATCGCATGGCGGCGACCGCCACATGGGAGATACCCTTTGGTCAAACCAAACACGGTATGGTCGGCGGTATTGTAAAAGACTGGAGAGTAAACACGGTATTTTCGTGGGCGACAGGTATTCCTTATACCATTGCCAATGCCTTGAATATTAGTGGAACACTTCCAGGGACCCAGAACAGTCAGCGTCCCAATGTTGTCGGCAAAGCAATTCTCGACAATCCTGGTCCGAGTGCATTTTTCAATGTCAAAGCCTTCGCCTATCAGCAGCCCGGAACCATTGGCGAGTTAATGGGCTCCGGAGCACCTGTCGGAAGCATTGGTCCCTATTCCGAACCCAAGAACTATTTGCATGGGCCGCACAACCGTAAGCTCGATCTGTCGGCACAAAAGTCGTTTCCTCTTCCAGAATTGTGGAACTCCAATCTCCTATTCCGGGCTGAGGTATTTAACCTGACGAACACAGCGAATTTTGCTCCCCCAAATCATTCTCTGTTAATGGATAAAGATACCTCGGGCAATTACTCGATCGTAAATACATCCAACCAATTTGGACAACTAACAACTCCGTCGGCGAGTTATACGCCAAGGGAAGTTCAGTTCGTTCTCAAGTTGGAATTCTAGGCCTCTATTCCTGTGGTTGTTTGTGTGCAATTCGGCACACAAACAACCACCGAGAGGTTTATTGGAGCAACTCCGATTGCTTCCACGAGTTATGGGGAATTCCAGAAGTTGGTTTTTATGTCTCTTCAGTCTCTGAACAGCAGGAGTAATGCTGGCTATCGCGCAAATGCGGACTAGAGAGATTAGGGAAGCACCTGACAGCGCAGATGCTGGATATTCGCTACGCATCTGATGAGGAAATATGCATACACGTAGAACAGTATTGAAATACATAGCAGGTGCAGTCGGCGCATCTGCTTGCACTCTGAGTGGCTTGAAAACATTTGCAACACAAGTTCAAGGTGCAGCGAAGAAGCCAAACATTGTTTGTATATTGGGAGAAGGTGTACGTTGGGACGAGTTCTCGTCTGCTGGAAATCCATTACTTCATACTCCAAACATGGACAGAATTGCGGAAGAGGGATGTACTTTCCGTAATTCCTTTGTGGTCAATGCACTATGTTTGCCAGCACGCGCAACAGTGCTCACTGGGATGTATTCTCATTCAACCGGAGCTGCTACCAATGAACAAGGTTCTATTGCACCGCAGTTTCCACTTATCTCGGATATGCTCCAGAAGGCTGGATATGAGACGGCATTTATAGGTAAGTCACATGTCACCGGAGCGTTAATGGATCATTACTGGGATTACTATTTCGGTTTTGTCGGTCAAGCAGATTATTACAGACCAATCATTACCGAGGGCGTGCGTGGAAAATACGGGCCAGAGAAACTGTATGAGGGCGAGTATGTCGACACGCTTCTGACACGTAAAGCTCTAGATTGGTTGCAGCAAAAACGTGATAAGCCGTTCTGTCTCTTTCTGTGGTTCTACGCTCCTCATGCGCCTTTCTATCGCCCAAAGGATATGGCGAAAGATTTCATGGGAGCGAAGATTCAGGTTCCTGCAACGTTTGACGAAGATAAAGATAACTATGCAGGCAAACCACGTGCTGTTGCCGATGCAGATAACAAGATCGGATACTCAGAAGTGTTTACAGACGATCCTCGTTCCATCGAGGAGATGGTGAAAGATCACTATGTTGGAGTCCAGGATAACGATCGTAATGTCGGTACGATTTTATCGGAGCTCGAACGGCAAAAGATCTTGGATGACACGGCAATACTGCTGAGCTCGGATCATGGATTCCTTCTCGGTGAGCACCACATGTATGACAAGAGACTAATGTATGAACCGTCGATTCGCGTTCCGATGATGTTACGATATCCGCGCAAGGTGCGTGCTGGAAGTAAGTCAAAAGAAATGGTGCTGAACCTTGATGTTGCTCCTACTCTTTTGGAAATTGCCGGATTACCCGCTGCTTCCTGGATGCAAGGAAAGAGCCTGCTTCCTCTTTCCGAAGGAAAATCGACCATACCCTGGCGGAAAGATTGGCTTTACGAGTACTACGAGTATCCCGGCTACGAAAATGTTCGCCCTTGCAGAGGGGTTCGTACCAATCGGTACAAGCTCATACATTTTTTCACGGATCCGCAGGAGTTTGAACTGTATGACCTCGAACAGGATCCGGATGAAAAGAATAATCTCTATGGAAAGGCCGGTTACGAGAAGTTGACGGCACAACTCAAAGATCGCATAGAAGCACTGCGCAAAGAGACGAATGACACATTCGAGTATAAGGCTAGTGGACTGCCTTTGCATACAACAGCAATACCGGCGGCGGGAAGGTAGATAACGATGTTGGTTGCAAAATGGCATCTATATTCTCCAATTCTGAATCGGACAACATCGGAAAAGATAGCAATGTTGGCAACGTTTTTCGAAGTAAAGGCGAATCCTGATAGCAAAGATTCACTCAAAGATCCGAACCGGAATATGAAAGGAAAATATGTCCGTACTATCTAGACGAGATTTCCTGAAGGCAGGGGCTGCGGCTGCGGCATTATCCACAGTGCCGGTGGCCGACGCACTTTCTTCTCAAGTAACTAGAGGGCCAAAGCATCGGGTTCCCAGGAATGTACTCTTTATTGCGGTCGATGATCAGAATACTTCGCTTGGGTGCTATGGAAATCAAACGGTTCAATCGCCCCATTTGGATGCTCTCGCTGCACGTGGGACTCTCTTCAACGCAGCTTATTGCCAATATCCATTGTGTAGCCCATCTCGAACATCGCTTATGACCGGGATGGCTCCAGATACGACAAAGATCTATGACATTACTACCCATTTTCGAACCACATTGCCGGATGTTGTAAGCATTCCCCAACTATTTCACAAGAATGGCTACTATACGGCGCGAGTGGGCAAGGTATATCACACGGATGTTCCAGGCGAAATTGGATTGGATGGACTGGATGATCCCGGGAATTGGGATTACAAGTTCAATCCACGAGGTGTTGATCATCCAGATGAAGAACCATTTGTCACAAATTTCACTCCCCAGATGACCCGCCACTCCAAGTCGGGGAAAGTCCTTTTGGGAAGTACCATCAGTTATTATGAATCGGAATCCCCCGATTCCGCTATGACCGATAGTTTAGGTGCGGATGAAGTTATCCGTTTGTTACGCGAAAAACGAGATAAGCCATTTTTCTTAGCATATGGTTTATACCGTCCTCATGTCCCTTGGATTGTTCCGAAAGCATATTTCGAAAAGTATCCGTTGGAGTCGATTCAGGCAAGGCCTTTCGATCCCTCAGAGTTGAGAATAGCTCCGGAAGCTGCATATTGGACTCATCCTGCTAATTTCGGTATGGATGAATTGCAACGCAGGAAAGCAGTTCGAGCTTATTATGCTTCAACATCTTTTATGGACGCTCAGGTCGGAAGGGTACTTGCCGAATTAAAGAGGCTCGGACTCGAAGAGAGTACCATAGTGGTCTTTTGGGCTGATCATGGATGGAATTTGGGCGAACATGGCCAATGGGAAAAACAATCGCTCTTTGAACCATCTGCGAGAGTCCCGCTGATCTTTGCAGGCCCAGATGTTACACGTGGCCAAGTGTGCAAGAGAACGGTAGAACATCTGGATGTGTATCCAACCCTCGCGAAACTGTGCGGCTTGGATCGGGTACCTGAAAATCTTCAAGGCAATAGCTTGCAAACATTGCTTTACTCTGCCCAAGCTCCCTGGAGTACACCGGCGATCAGCCAGGTTACCCGTCCGTCGTCACAAGATCCGGATATCTTTGGCTATTCCATCCGAAACGAAAGATATCGCTATACATCATGGCAGGGCACTGAGGTGGGAGAAGAGCTTTATGACTACCAGACGGACCCCCATGAAATGAAGAACTTGGCAGCTGATCCCTCGATGCAGAAAATCCGTAGTTCCATGCGAGAACAACTTGCAGCAATTACGGCCAAAAGAGGGAGAACGGTAGAACTTGGCAAGTTTATAAAAGGCAGTAATAAGGTGCGCGCCGAACAGGTGCGTTCCGAGAGCCGGTAAAGAAGAAAGGAGAGCACGTCGATAAGGACCTGTCAGATTGTTTTGTAGGTACCGAGGACTTGCTCTTCCGCCTGTCGATATTGGATGAGATTTGACTTAACGATCAGGTGCAAAATTCCTGAAATCGTTGGTGGATAGAAGCAAGGAAAGAAAGTATTTGATGTGCGCTCTTGTATTAAATGCAGCGTGTGTGCTGATTGGTGGAGCATCTCTGATGTTTACATATCGACAAGCGATTGCACAGGATCTGAGAGCCACTCCGACCTCATCTCTTTCGGAACTGTCTTGTTGCGGTCTTTCTGAAGCCAACTCGTCGCAGGAGGCTTCCGAGACGCTGCGTGCAATGCAAAGACTCATTCGCGAGCAAGATGAAAAACTGAATCGATTGCAGGAACAGGTCGAACGACAAAATAGAGAAATCAATGAGCTGTACAAGCGGGAAAAGTCAACGGCTTCAAATTTAACTTGTGGGTCAGACGGGGGATCGACTGAGCTGACGCTCCGTCTGAATGCTGCGACCGGTGCGCTGCAGGCTCAGAAGGCTATCAATTCAAATGTAAAGTCTCCGGTACAGAAAGTTGAGGAGGAACAGGGCCTTAAGGACTCCGATCCGAAGACGGGCGATTCGGCAAATCTTTATTTCCGCATTGGCAATGCAACATTTACTCCCAATGGTTGGATTGATTTCACAAGCTATTATCGTGGCACGAATGTAGGTAGTGGTTTGGGGACCAACTTTCAACTGTTGCCATATCGTAATACCGTTCAAGGGGGAGAGAACGAGTTTCGGATGACTGCTCAAGCGTCGCGGTTCGGTATGAAGGTAGATGAGACGATTGGGCGATTTAGTGCTTATGGTTATCTAGAAGCAGATTTCAACGGGTACCAGCCTGGGAATGCCTACGTAAGTACGAATAGCAATACACTTCGTATGCGGGTGTACTATCTCAATATTTCCCGCGGCAAGTGGGAAATTCTTGGTGGTCAGGGCTGGTCCTTAATGACTCCCACGCGAAAAGCCCTTTCTCCCTTTCTGGCTGACTTATTTACGACCTTCCACCTCGATACCAGTTACCAGGCCGGTCTGGTTTACGCACGACAAGCTCAATTTCGCCTGATCTACCATCCTGGGAATGCTGTGGCATTGGGGATTTCTCTAGAAAATCCCGAGCAATACAGCGGGAATGCAGTTACGTTCCCATCTTTATTTAGTAATGCGGAAACGGATATAAATTCGAGCAGCGGAAGCGGCGGTGGGACTTCAACGCCTAACAGGCATCCGGACATTATTGCGAAGGTCACTCTGGACAGGACTGTGCACGGCCTATATTGGCATGTGGGTGCAGCTGGCCTGTTGACCTCTGTTCGGGCTTACACTCCACCATCTATTACCAAGGCACAGGCATTGACAGACTCGCGGGAGGGAGGCGGTTTCATTGGCAATCTGTTTATCGAGATATTTAGAGGGTTCCACTTGCTTGGTCTTGCCTACTGGAGTGACGGTGGAGGGCGCTACTTAGGAGGGATGGGGCCCGGATTTGTGGTATTGCAGCCGAAGTCCTCTACCTCAGCTTTTAATGCCGCGCTGATTCATTCAGGATCTGCAATTGCTGGATTCGAGTGGACGATTAGTCCTCGCACAACGATTTCCAGCTACTACAGTCAAGCTTACTTCCAGCGCCGTTATGGACTAGATCCTAATGCCAAAACTTCAACCTATATTGGTTATGGATATCCGGGTGGGCCTGACACTCAGAACCGCTCAATTCAGGAGACGACCTTTGCAAGTATTACTACTATTTGGCAAAAGCCGTCGTATGGAGCTCTACAGTTCATCACTCAAAGTTCTTATGCCACCAGGGCTCCTTGGTACGTAGCTCCAGACCATCCCGGGAAAGCTCATGCGTTTATGGAGTTTTTGAATCTCCGTTATGTACTTCCATAGCTGATTTATGAAACAAGAAGCGTGTTGTATCAGTGTGGCAAAGAAAAAGTTAGCACATGGATGGAAAGAGAAACGCAGAGCTAAAGCAGGTGTGGTAGTTGGACTTGAGTATTGAGCTGTGATGAATGGATGGCGCCGTTTTTGTTGGAAGGCGTAATGACAAACCGGAACACGTTAATCGTGTTCTCAGCATATAAGGACAGGACAGATATGCAACGCAGGGACTTTATAAAACAGTCAGCAGGAACACTCCTGGCAATCTCTCTCGCGAAAGGAGCTAAATCGTGGGGTGAGGCCCCTCATCAGCGTCCGAATCTTCTCTTTGTCACTGTGGATGACATGAACTGGTCTCTTCCGGGATTCATGGGGAATTCGCTTGGGTTGACTCCCAATCTTGACAAGTTAGCAAAGCGTTCTCATCGGTTTACGCGGAATCGTGCTGCGGCTCCAATTTGTCAGCCTTCGCGAGAGGCCATGATGACAGCGAGATATCCACATCGCAGCGGCGGCTTGGGTTTTGATCCCATTCATGAAGGTGTTCCGACACTTACGACAGTATTGAAAGAAGCAGGATATTTTACCGTCGGTATTCACAAGCTCAATCATATGCAGCCCAAATCGTGCTTCCCTTGGGATTATTCCGTCCCGGGAAAGGGTAGGGGACCTTCAGAGTATGCCAATGCTGTGAAGGAGGGCATCAAGCGAGCACGTGATCTCAAGCAGCCATTCTTTATCAATTGCAACCTTAATGACCCTCATCGTCCATTCTATGGAAGTCCCCAAGCTGCTGAGGTCGATCATAACGAACAGGGAGAATATCGCGTACAGCGAGAGCTAAAGGCTGAAGACGTACAGGCACCTTCCTGCCTGGAAGATCTTCCCGATATTCGCAAGGAGTTCGCTCAGTACTGTAATAGCGCACAGCGAATGGATGTAACTATTGGAAAAGTGTTGGAGGCTCTGGCTGAAGCACCAGAGGCGGAAAATACAATCATCTTCTTTTCGTCCGATCATGGTATGCCCTTTCCGTTTTCGAAAGCGACGGTGTATGACTGGGGCACGCGAACTCCAGCGCTTTTGTGTTATCCGGATATGGGGGAGGCTAAAACCTTCGAAGACAGGACCTGCAATATCGACTACATGCCTACGCTACTGGAACTGATGGCTGTTAAGGCTCCAGATGGAATCGACGGAAAATCATGGATGCCTATCATCCGCGGGGAAAAGAGCAAAGATCGAGAGTATCTGGTTACTCAGGTTAACGGCGTGAGCTCTGGAGCTCAATATCCAATGAGAGCAATTCAGGATGATCGTTACTCCCTGATCTTCATGCCCTGGTCGAATGGAAGCTTTAAGTTCAAGGTGGAGTCTATGCAGGGGCTTACCTTTGAGGCGATGAAACGAGCCGCTGAGACGAACCCCAAGATTGCTCTTCGTGTGAAGCAGTATGTCGAAGGCGCGCCCCTCGCGTTTTACGACTTACAAAAGGATCCTGACCAGAGGGTGAACGTAATCAGTCATTCGGAGCATCACGAGCGCGTCGAAAAGATGAAGCATCTTTTACTCGATTACATGAAACGTACAGAGGACCCTCAATTGGAGAATTTTGAGCGGCTATTGGCTGGCAAGCCAACAATCGTCAAACAGCCGGAACAACTTCACACTCAATCGGATGCTCAGGCGATAGATTGAGAGAGAGTTGCCAAATATAGAGCCACAGACAGGGACAACATGAATAATCAATTTAATCGTAGAGATTTTTTGAGTCTTTCCAGTACAGGAGTTCTGGGTGGGTTGGCGGCAGCGAGCGGTATGCCTGGTACGTCAGCGGCTGGCGAGGAAGTTCAGACCAAATCGGTGAGATCGCCGTCTGCATCGCGTCCGAACATAATTTTCTTCATGCCGGATGAAATGCGGGCAGATAGCTTGTCGTGTTACGGAAACCCCATTACGAAAACACCGAACATCGACAAATTAGCGCGCGATGGCGCACGTTTTGCCAACTGTCATGTACAGTTCCCTGTCTGTGGAGCATCTCGGTGCAGTATGTTGACTGGTTGGCCGACGAGCGTTCGCGGTCATCGGAGTCTGTTCTACTTCCTGCGTCCTGAAGAGCCGAATCTTTTTCGTTATCTGCGACAAGCTGGTTACGATGTCTTCTGGTTCGGAAAAAATGATGCACTTGCCGCTGAGTCGTTCTACGACAGTGTGACAGAGTGGAAAGATACTTTAGGGGAGGGGAAGCCCCCTTCTCCAAGCCTAACGCCAGGATCGTATTCGATGCTTTTTGGTCCTTCGGGTGATCGGACTGAGACTTCCGATTACAAGTCGATCATGGAGGCATTTGCAATATTAGATCGAAAGGAAAGCGAGCGCCCGTTTTGCATATTTCTTCCGCTCAATGAACCGCATCCTCCCTATACCGCTCCCGCGGATTTTTATCGTATGTATAACGCTAGTGCGATTCCACCGTTGACTCCCGCTAATCTGCGCGGAAAGCCTGATTTCCATGCAGGGATTCGGGAGCTATATGGACTTTCTAAACTAGATGATGCTACTTTCCGCCAGATACGCGCGGTCTACTATGGGCAGGTCAGCTATAGTGATTGGTTACTTGGCGAGTTGCTCGAGAAGCTTGAGAAGACAGGACGTGCTAAGGATACGGCTGTATTCTTAATGTCGGATCACGGAGACTATGCGGGCGATTACGGACTAATTGAAAAATGGCCTAGCGGTCTTGAGGATTGTCTCACTCATGTGCCTCTGGTGGTTCGGACACCCGGTGGCAGACCTGGCGTCGTTTCCGAAGATATGGTTGAACTGTACGATATTATGCAAACCTCTTTGGATCTTGCTGAGACTCGCGCGAATCATACTCATTTCTCACGGAGCCTGATTCCGCAACTGCAAGGTGGCCCGGGCGACGCGGAGCGCGCTGCGTTTGCGGAGGGTGGATATAACATTTACGAACCCCAGTGCTTCGAGCCTATGGCGATCGTACGTGGTCCTTATGTAGGTAAGATAAGACTACAGAACGAGCGTCCAGAAAGCGTGTCGCGAAGTGCGATGGTGAGAACAAGAACGCACAAGTTAATCCGGCGGCCTCAGGGGCAGAGTGAGCTATATGATCTTGGCAAAGATCCGGGAGAGTGTACCAACCTGTACGGGGATAAGTCGCTTTCGATTGTCCAGCAACAATTGGAATCAAAGTTACTAGATCACTATCTCAACACTTCGGGAATTGCACCAAGGGATAAGGATCCGCGGAACTGCCCGCCATATTATCCGACGCGTTCCAATCTTACAAGGGAACATTGGCAAAGTCGGATTTTGGACGGCTCCAATCGTTAACACGTTTTGAATAGAAGACGATTGCCGGGATTTGCGCTTAAGGAACAAAGACAATGAGAAAAATGATCTCGGACGCAGAATGGATAAGGATATGGCTGTGAATGGTCTTAGGTTTGCAATTCTCGTGCTTCTGACTACGATAGGTGTGATTCCTGCTTGTGCTCAAGAAACATTGAATGACAAGATCGCAAAGCATGCGCCTGTGCCGTCATTGGCTCCGGGACAAATGCCCGGCAATGTAATTGAATACGGCAGCCGAGGTCTTCACCTAAAGGGAATTCTCTATCTCCCCCAGGGTAAAGGGCCTTTTCCTGTTGTTCTGTTCAACCACGGTGCTGATAAGGACCCCAATTCACAACCGGAACTTGCTCGCTTCTACGGAGAACACGGATTCGCATTTTTCCTTCCTTACCGACCAGGGCATGGAGGAAACCCAGGCAAAACTGTTGACGAATTGTTGAGTCCCGCCAAGGCGGAGAATACCTCCGATATGGCTGGAGATGAAAAATTTGTCAGATTGCTAGCCGATGAAAATGCAGACGTCATTTCGGCGGTAGCATGGCTTCGCACGAACAAATCGATTGATAGCACGAAGATCTTTATGTCCGGCATCTCTTATGGCAGCCTGCAGACGCTGATCTCTGCAGAGACAGTTCCCGGACTCCGCGGTTGCATTGTCTTCTCAGGGGGGGCCAGACTGTGGAGCAATTCGATACTCCAGAGGCGCTTAATACAAGCGGTACATGCAGCAGTGAGTCCGATTTTCCTGATCGAAGCTGCAAATGATTATAGTACCGGTCCTTTGGAAGGGCTTGGCCCCTTATTGAAACAGAAGGGAGAGCCTAATTTTTCAAAACTCTATCCCAATTTTGGAGATCCAGGAAATGTACGGATGGGGCACATCGCATTCTCGACATGGGACCTTGGAACTCAAATTTGGGGTGCAGATGTAATGGCTTTCATGAATGCAGCGCAGAAAGAAGAAATTAACAAGAGATGATTTAGTCTTGCTCAAGTTCGTTCGTACGTGATACTAGACCCTTGGTATGAAGCTGGAGAACATAAGGAAAGACACATCTTTATGAAGTTCGTCAGTCTGCGTTATTTGCTTCCGTAAAAAACTTTCCCTCTTTGGAACACTATTCAACTTCATGCGACATGGTAAAGACGGTTAGGCGTAACGGCCAAATCAGCTGGGCTGCGTAGGAGAACAGTTGTGTCTAGCCACTGGAATATAGCTTGCCAATGGGTGTCTGCCTGAAGGTTGGAGGATTTAGGTAAAGTACATCTCCCTTTGGGGAAAGCTTGGAGCGTTGCTGGTGCTTCAAAAGATTGAGCATCAGCCCATTTCCAGAAGATCAAAGCTCAGATGCTATGTAAGTTTCCGTTATATACCTGGACTGGATTTGTTGTCATACGTACTATAAGTGCGTTTTTCTGGAGATTAGTTGACTGCTCGGTAGTGATTCTCTGCCGAAGTCTGTTTTGAGAGAAGAGATGTGATGAAACGAGTCAGAGATCTGCCGATCGCACAAAAATTTACATTTGCATTTGGGATTGTGTCGGTCCTTTGTGTCGCCGTTGGGGTTTATTCCTTTTTTACCTTTCAGGGGATTGCAAATAACGCGGTAGACATCAGCGACAATAAAATGCCCGCGATGTCACTCCTGGAAAACCTGCACATCAGTATTGATCGCATGGCGCGTTGGGATCTGGTCATGGTGCTCTGTAATGACCAGGACTGTATAAAGGACACTATAAAAATGCGTCAGAGGGCAATAGATTCCTATTGGTCGGGAATCAAGGCCTATGAACCGCTAATCCGGGCTAAAGAAGAAAGAGAATCTTACGAAAAGGTCCGTTTCTGGACAGACAAGTACCTGGAAGTTAGTGAACGCGGCCTCCAGCTTGTAATGCAGGGGAAAAATACCGAAGCGACTCAGCTTCTTAGTGCGAACTCTACACTGCTTTTAATCAGACATGCTCTTGACGAGGCAAGGGTCAATTCCGATTTGGTTTCGAACGGGGGCATCGGAAGTACACAAAAAGAACGCAAGGATACCCTCCGCGCTGTCTGGGTAACGCAAATAATTACTCTGTGTACTCTTATCCTTTGCATCGTCGTTGGATGGACGCTCAGCCAGTTCATTACCAGGCCTGTGTTGGAGGCGACAGTCGCTATGCAGAGTCTGGCAAAAAAAGACCTGACTACCAAAGTGGAAATATATAGCGAAGATGAGATCGGTAGTCTTTCCCTCGCCATTCGCACAAGTATAGAGTCAATGCGCCAAGTCCTGCTGACAATCTCGCAGGGATCCGAAACGCTTTCTGCTGCAGTCGAGGAGCTTCGGCATCATTCTGCGGGAGCGAAAGAGAATACAGAAATCGAGGAGTCGAGGGCCAGTCAGATCGCGGTGGCGACACAGCAGATGACAGCAACGATCAGTGAAATCAGTGCGAACTCGGGAGAGGCTTCCCGCTCTAGTCGGGCCTCCTGTGAACTGGCCACGAAGGGTGGTTCCGAAATGGACCAAACGGTTGCCATTATGGAGCAAATTGCCAAAGTAATGATCGATGTGACATCAAAGATGAGCGCACTTGCTCAAAAATCAAAAGAAATCGGCATAGTTGTTCATGTGATTCGTGAGATTAGCAATCAGACGAATCTTCTTGCCTTGAATGCTGCAATTGAAGCCTCTCGCGCAGGAGAAAACGGCCGGGGTTTTGCGGTAGTGGCTGGAGAGGTTCGCCAATTGGCGGAACGCACTAAAAGCGCGACAGAAGGTATCGAGAAAACCATACTAAGTATTCAACAGGAGACTGTTACCACTATCGATCTCGTAGCGGATAGCAAGAACACAGTCGATTCCGCTTCAGAAATGGTTTCAAGAGCCCGCCGGAGTCTCGAAGAGATAATTCGGTCGTCTAAGGATGTTGATCATCAGGTCCAGATGATTGCTTCTGCTGCTACAGAACAAGCCGCTGCATCACAGGAAATTGCTTCCTCTGCTTCCGAAATCTCCAGCCTTTCAACCGCAAGCAAGGCCTCATCCGAGAAGATCGTAACTGAAAGTGCGACTCTCTCAAAGTTGGCCCAACAGCTATATGCTGTGCTGGGAGAATTTCACCTGGAGAACATTGATCGCACTTCAGAGGGGTGGTTCGAAGAGGTTGGCATCGTGGGGAAGAAAGATCTTCCGAGGGAGCGATTGCTCGAAAACGTCTAGCGGCGCAATTATTCAATACCGTTTGTGATTTGGGGGCACAATGGGAACCTCGACTCCAGAAGCTTAAAGCTGAAGCGGTGTAAGTACATTTGTCGAGAGTTGAGAGTTGAGCTTCACCTACAGCGGGCACTGCCTTCAAGTGTCAAATCATTTCACTCGCTGAAGGAAAAAGATTGAAGGGGTACTAATTCCCCTCAGGAGATAGGCGTGAACTGTGAAAGTGCTAGCAAGCTATTTTGTGGTTTCTTTATTTCAGCTGTGCTTCTATGTGTTGCACCGAAGGTAGTCCTTGGGCAATCGGAAACATCTTCGCCACTCAGTGATGCACAGATAAGAGCGCGGGTTGACGCGCTCCTTGAGAAGATGACCCCTGAAGAGAAGGCTGGGCAGCTTATCAAAATTAATGGTCAAGCCGCTGGTGGGCCTGGTCTGGATGATGCCATTAAGGCTGGACATGTAGGTTCAGTAGCTCACGTTAGGAAGCCTGACATCATAAATAGATATCAGAAATTGGCCATAGAGCAATCCAGGCTCAAGATTCCGCTTCTATTTGCCATGGATATGATTCACGGTCAGCGCACGATATTTCCTGTTCCGATTGCCTTTGCAGCAACCTGGGATCCGGAACTCGTCGAATCGGCGACCGCTATCGAAGCGCGGGAGGCCCGGGCCGTCGGTCTGACATGGACATTTGCTCCGATGTTGGATATTTCTCGAGACCCGAGGTGGGGACGAGTTGTTGAGGGTCCCGGTGAGGATCCCTATTTGGCAAGTGCGATAGCCCGGGCCGAAGTTCGAGGGTTGCAAGGTCCTCAGATCGGCAGCAGCGGCCATATCCTTGCTGGACCAAAACATTTCGCTGCCTACGGGGCTGTGATCGGAGGTCGTGACTATGCAGAAGTCAATGTTTCCGACAGCGATCTATGGAACATATATCTGCCTCCGTTCGAGGCTGCAATCAAGAGTGGTGCCGGCAACGTCATGACGGCTTACATGCCGCTCAACGGAGTACCCTGCGCTGCGAATAGTTGGCTGATAAAGGATGTTTTACGAAAGCAGTGGGGGTTCAAAGGATTCACAGTATCGGATGCCAACAATATTAATGCATTGGTCAACATGGCCTTCGCAAGTGATCCCACAGATGCAGCGATAAGAGCATTGAAGGCCGGTGAGGACATGGAGTCGGGTTTCATTAAGCCGGCATACGAAACCCTTCCGGGCGCTCTGGCTTCTGGCAAGCTTGATGTCGCGGATTTGAACGAGGCAGTTCGCCATGTGTTGGAAGTAAAGATGCGCTTGGGGCTCTTCGAGCACCCTTATGTGGATGAAAGCAAAGTAGAAACAGAGCTGTCCGATCCGGCCAGTCGAGTAAAAGCGCGGATAGCGGCGGAGAGTTCCGTGGTTTTGCTGCGCAACGAAGGTCACCTGCTGCCTCTGCATAGCGATATGGTCAAGTCCATAGCTGTAATCGGGCCGCTTGCCGATTCGAAGGCAGACATCCTTGGGCCATGGGCCTTCGACGAAAAGCTGGATGAAACGGTGACTATCCTTGAAGGTTTGCGTGCGCGGACCGGTCAAAAGATTAAGGTGGAGTTCGCGCCTGGGGTGCAGATGCCCGCGAGGAAATTTGCGTCGTTCTTCGATCGCCTTACGGGTTACAAACTTCCTCAACAGGCTAACTTTGATTCAACCGTGGAAATGAGCCGTGCTATTGCTCTGGCCTCGCACAGCGATGTGACGGTATTAGTGCTGGGGGAGAGCCAGAACATGAATGGGGAAGTTGCCTCGAGCTCCAGCCTGGCACTTCCAGGCGATCAGCAGGCTCTGCTTGAGGCTGTTGTGGCCACCGGAAAGCCAGTTGTGCTCTTACTTATGACAGGACGTCCCCTCGAAATCCAATGGGCTTCGACACATGTTCCTGCCATCATGGATATCTGGTATCCGGGAACAAAAGGAGGAGAGGCTATCGCGAATCTTCTGTTTGGGGATACCACACCGAGTGGTAAATTGCCGTTTACCTGGGTGCGGGACGTAGGACAAGTTCCGTTTCCTTATGACTTTCGCGAATCGCATCAACCAAGCACGGACGACAAGCGTTATTTTAATGAAGAAAGCACTCCACTGTTTCCGTTCGGATATGGCAAAAGCTACACGAGCTTCACTTTTGATAATCTTCGCCTAAGGCAATCGTCTATAGCTGCGGGCGGAACTGTATCTGTGTCTGTGGATGTTCGCAATAATGGCGGGATTAAGGGTGAAGAGACTGCACAACTCTACATCCACCAACGATACGGTTCGGCGGCGCGCCCTCGTAGAGAACTAAAAGGTTTCCAGAAGGTTATGCTCCTTCCCGGAGATTCAAAAACGGTTACATTTGAGCTTGGTCCATCTCAGCTCCGTTACTGGAGTACCGCGACGAAATCATTTGTATTGGAGCCTTCGACTTATGACGTGTGGGTCGGAGAAGACAGCACCGCCACACTGACACAGGTTTTGGAAGTTAAACCTTAAGAGCAGATGAGCCATGGATAACGGTAATTCACCTGATGTGCAGCGACGATTCCGTCATGAAGGCAATGGCTCCCTCTTGTTCTCGTCCTCGTCGAGCAGCTTGAGCAGTCGAAAACAAGGGTCAAGTAATTCCTCGGTGACCTCTCCGATTGCGATTGCGCGATCTCGCGCTGATGCTTGAGTATCGTGGAATCGCCCTTGTGCGAGGATGTCGCGCACCATCGCCACATATCATCTGTGAAGACTCGTTGTTTTAGAAAGAGCTGCTAGCCTAGACCCTTCGATTGCGCAACTCAGGCAAAACGCCGTAGATAAACTCTAGATCATTCTCAGCCAGTTCAGTGAGTAATACCGGAGAGTCTTGCGGTCGAAGGCCCTTTTGGTTGATGCGATTAATCAAGCTCCAGTTCTTAGCCGGATGCTGTGGGTCGGGATCGGACGGTTCCTGAGCAGACAGATCGTACCGAGTCAAATCAATCACTCGCTGGGGAGTCCTTCGATGCCAATCGCGCAGCAGCGCCAGCCTTAGATTGCGGTTCATGAACCATTCGATTTCGAGATTGTTATACGAATCCCCAAGACCGCAGCCGCGCTCACAAAAGCTCACGTTCCAATCCTGGTTGGTCTTGTTTTCGTTTCTCCAGATCGATCCAAACTCCCCGAAGGATATAAAGTGTGTCTCCGGCCACCGGCGCTTGGTGTCGGAGACCCACCGGTCCAGTGCCGAGCAGATCAGGTTCTGGCCAAACTCGTGTACCATCTGGGCCTCCCAGATATTGGTCACCCAACCGAAGCGGTTGCGTTCAAACCCGTCGTCAAAGTGAATCGACTGCGTGTGCATCACCTCGCGGTGGCCCAGGTCGAGCCCCCATCCGACATAGGTTTCAATCGGGCCAACGCCGCGGCGGCTGTTATAGCCCGTGATTTCATGTCCCAACGCGCCGCTTCTGCGCGCACATAGAAAATCCATGGTCCAGCCGTCCAGGTTCACGCAATCGATGAAATCAGGCTCCGTCTGCGCCGGTTTGCAAAAGTGCTCACGGGACGGGTAGAAGGGGTAGGAAGGCGAGCCGTCCGCACCTCCACCATCGATGTCATGCTGGCTCCAGATCACTGCATGCGCGGCGTGAATGTCTTCCTTCTCAGCCAAGTACTGAAGGCTATTTGCAGACAAAAAGCCTCCCATGATCGCCTGCGGCCTGTATCCATCGCCGACGAAGTGCGAAATGATTTCAATGGCCTCTGTCATCTCGCGGTTTACGCGCTCGCGAGGCAGGTACATGGCCGGAAAATATCCCGGAAAATACGAGATCTCGTCGCCAAATTTCTTTTGGCATTCCACGGCGTAATCGCGGATCTGGCAATAATTACGTCGCTTATCTTCCAGGGCATTCAGCGTGAATCCCCAGGTGAGTCTTCCCTCGGAATTGGAACGCGCAAACGCAGCGCGCATCGCCTGCACGCCCTCCAGGGTATGCCATGTCGATTCGTCACGCGGATGCAGCTTTACATCGCGCGAAACCTCCCACGGCGTAGTGCGAATCATGATGCAAAGGGTTACAAACCGATGGCCATACAACTTGTGCGCCGGCGAAGACTTGACGAGGCCATTGCCCGCCGGATGAATCAGCGGCGAACCCGCCAGCAATCCGGCTCCGCTCGCTACTGAAGCAGCTATAAATGTGCGTCGATTCATTGTTTTGTTCTTCTGTTTTTGGATTGCAAACAATACTCATTTATAAAGCGACGCCACGAATAGTGTCGGGGCGTCGCTGAATTAAGTCGAATTTCTTCCATCCCGCCAATTTCGAGCAGGCCAAAAGTGTTAGAAGTTGAGCTTAAAGAAGACCTGCCCTTGACGGGGAGTGTTCTTCTGGCAAGGATTGCTTCCACCTTTTCCGTTCGGTTGGACCAGTCCGAAGGAGTTGGCTCCATCTGAAACTGAGTTGTCCGGGGAACAAACCTGCATACGATTCAAAAGATTGAAGAACTCCATGCGCAGTTCCGCGGTTACGTGTTCGCCCACAAAGAAGTGCTTGGCTAGACCAACGTTCTCGTTGGAGTTGAAGGGTGTACGGAGATCCGAGACATTGCGCGGCGAGTCTCCTCCCGCAAAACCAGGATCGGAGAAGGCTGCGGTGTTGAAGACCGGCTTGCCCTTGTAATAATTGTCATAGTTCACGTGGAGAGGAACAGAGCGATCGTAGTTAGCTCGGTTGAAGCCATTCAGGAACGGATCGCCCGCTGCGTAGACAGTCAGAGGCGTACCACTGGCATACTGGAAAGTACCGCTCAACTGCCAGCCTCCCAGAATGTTCCTGGCCAGCAACCCGCCTCCGTTCAGGTACGATTTGCCAGGGCCGATCGGCAATTCGTAAACAACCGCCATGTTGAGCATGTGCCGCTGGTCGTTGTTGGCAACCGTCCACTCCGACTTCTGATCGAAGCCATTGAGCGATCCATAGTTGACGTACGCCGATCCTTCGTCGGTGTTGGACATCGACTTGGACAGGGTGTAATTGGCCAGCACGCTGTAGCCTTGCGAGAACCGCTTTTGCAGCGAAGCCTGCAAGGCGTTATAGATGGCCGTACCGTTCATGTCGAATGTATTGGTCAAACCGCCTGCTGACTCGCTGGGGTTATACATCGGATGGGGCAGCAGCGCCTGAGCAAGTCCTGCATTCGCCCCGTAGTCCTTCATGAAGTTGCAGTATGGAGCATAAAGACCGGCGCTAGCTGTATCTCCAGGACAGATAGCAAATCCCACCATTTTAAGGGCAGCTTGCGAGACCGATGAGGTCCAGGCATTGTTTGGTGAATTGGGAGACATAGGACAATTCGGATCGTTCGGATTGCCGCTGGAACAAAATTGCTTGAGATATTTAGGATTGGTCTGGTTGAGAGGATTAACCATCGCTGCCAGATGCACATCCTTGGTTCCAACGTAGGAAACCATAAGTAACCAGTTCTGCGGCAATTCGCGTTCGATACCGAAGTTCCAACTCTCAGAGTAGGGGTAATGACCGGGGTTCTTTCCGAACTGACGCAGGACGCCGGTGGCATTGAACTTGGTCGAGTTGAAGGCGGTCTGCTGAGGAGCCGCCAGAGGATTGCTGTCCCACTGCCCGTAGCCCGGAATGTTGGAGTTGTTGGAGTTGACGTTGATCATGCCATTCAGCATCTGAGTGTATTGTTTGGCAATCACGTTGGCACCATACTCGTAGGGGCCGCCGTCCAGATAGTTCCAACTGAAACCGGTGAGGATTGAGGTCTTGTTGTTCATCTGGTAAGCCAGTCCGAGCCGTGGACCGAAGTGCCGGAAGTGTAGGTTGGCGCGGTCATAGCCGGAGACGCCAAGCTTGTTGGCGGCACCCATCAGGGTTTTGCCATCTCCGGTCACCGCGCCTGAATTGGCTATCGTCGGGTCAAAGTAGACTACGTTGTTGTGTTCCTCGCTGAACGGAACCATCAGGTTCCAGCGCAATCCCGCATTTAAGGTCAGGCGCGAGGTGAGTTTGATGTCATCCTGAATATAGGGAGCCAGATAGAGGTTGCGCAACCGCGCATCGGATGCATACTGGCGATTGGCCGAGTCCACGTCGCCAAGCAGGAAACTGGCGAAAGCGTTGCCTGTCGAAGAGGTGTGGGCCGGATCTGCGGTGGTGCGATTGCTGAAGGTGAACACACCGTCGCAGGAGTTGGAGCACTCCTGATCCTCCTGGTAGGTACGGCGAATCTCCCAGCCTATGTTCAAGGTGTGGCGGTTGTGGTTCCAGAGCCAGTTGTTGACACCGACCATGCCGAGCTTGTGATTCAGGTCGAAGCCGCCGCCACGTCCCCACCGCGTGAGTCCGTTCGGAAGCCCGTTCTGGTTGAAGTTGATCACCGGCATGGCATCGTCAGAAACCACGGCCCCAAAGTTCAAATTGCGATGCAGATTGGTGCCGTCATTGCGCTCGCGGATCCAATCAAAGCCAGCGGTCATCACCAGGTTTGGGGACATCACGTTAGAATAGGTCACCACCAGACCGCGGCCGCTGCGCGGCAGGTTATACAGAGCGCCAAGTTGATTCGCGAAATGTGCATTACCGCTGCAGCATTGGGTGTTGGACCATTGATTGTCCCAGAAGCTACCATGGAGTTTTTGCGAATCTGTTAGATTGTGGTCGATCGAAAAGCCGACGTTCGTTTGACGGGTGGGCAGTGCGCCGATTTCCGAAGTAGCGTTGTTCGACAGCCCAGGAAGAGTTGGATGAGGAATCAACGGCAGCAGGCCCGCCGAGATCTTGCTGAAGCATGCGGCCGGAATCACGTTGTTCGGCCACGGCTGTCCGGGTGCCGGCGCATTGCAGCCTACCGGAGCCACAAAGCCCTGCGGTACATAAATGGTTTCCGGTGTACTTAATCCAAGCAGCGCGCCGAAGTTGCCGCCAACCATCTCCTGCGTGGGGATTGTCATGGTGGCGGTGTCCTTCTGATTCAAACGGAACCAGTCGGCACTAAAGTGAAAGAATGTCCGATTGGTTCCCCGATAGAGCTTTGGAAACCACACCGGTCCGCCGACGGTGAAGCCGTAGTTGTTCTGGTTGATGCGAGGAGCGCCGAGTTTGGTGCCATCTGATTTGAATCCCGGGTTGGCGCCGGCGGCGTTGAAGAGGGTATTGCGCACGACTTCAAAACCATCGCCGTGAAACTTGTTGGTGCCGGAAGCAAACTGGTACGAGGCCACGCCCTGGGCAAGGCCGTACTGCGCGCTGAAGTTTGAAGTAAGGACCTGAATCTCGCTTACCAGCTCAAAGGGAGGATTGATAAGAGTCTGCACGCCTTGCGATTCGGATTGAGCAACCGGGACGCCGTTGAAGACGACCTCGTTCTGCAAATTGAGGCCGCCGTTGATGCGATGATTCGATTCGCCGCCCTGTACGCCAGCAGCCAGATACAGATAGTCGTCAATCTGGCGATCACGTCCGCCATTACCGATAACGATAGGGATTTCATCCACGATCTTCGATTCGATGACTGTACCCAGTTGTGGTTGCGTGCTCTCAATCGATATGCCGGAAGCCGAAAGCTCGACGGTTTCGCTGGTCGCGCCCGGCTTCAGTTCGGCATTGGCCGTAGTGGCACGGGCCACGTCCGCATATACATTGGTGAGCAGCCGCGTTTCAAATCCGTCTTTTTCGATGCGGACTGTATAGATACCCGGAAGAACATCGGCCAGGGTGTAGACACCAATCGCATTTGTGATTGCGTGGCTTACCACGCCCGTGGCATGGTTGGTGGCGCTTACTGCCGCCGCGGGAATTGCGGCGCCCGTGGAGTCGGTAACGGTGCCGGTGATGCTGCTCAGTGTTTGCGCATGGATCAAACAGGGAAGCAAAAAGACAGCCAACAGCGCCAGGCAAGGCCATAATCCCTTACGTATGGCTGTTGTGACATCCTTTAATACGCTGCCGCCAACGATTGTCATAGCAGAACCTTTCGTTTTTCGTTAGAGTGCGCGCCCTCTCGATGAGCGAGCGCAGGCGAATTTATGGTTGCGGGAAAATGCGTTCACGAGCCGGCAGTTTGCTGAGCGGCTGCATTCCATGGGTAGGTAACATAGGTGGTGTGAACCTCCCCCTTCCGTATCTGGCAGAGTGTGTATCCCTCTGAAGAACCGTCTTCCATTGGTCCCTTCCACCAGGAACCCGACACAGCTCCGCCCGTCACGTACTGCACGCCTTGGTATTCCATCCGTTCCCACAAGTGCAGATGACCCTGCAGAACCAGCTTGAGATTGCATCCCGCCAGAAGAGCGTGTACGGCCCAGGAATTGCCCGCATTGGGTGCCGCAAGACTCTTCTGGTCGCGTCCCAGGGATCCCAGGCATGAAGCAATCGGCACATGAGTGACCACCACCACGGGCCTGGTATGTCCCACAGCCTCCAAGTCAGCCTTCAGCCAGCTCAACTGCTCCTCATCGAACTGTCCTTTGAAGATTTTGTAGTACTCGATACCGATAGAATCGAGCACGATGAAATGCCAACCCTTGTGATCAAACGAGTAGTGGAGAGGTCCGAAATTGTCCTGGTAAAGCTTCTTGCCGTACTCCGGTTCGCCGGGCTCTACAGGACTTCTCTGATTCAGGCCGACAACGTCATGATTGCCCACGGTGTGATACACCTTTCCGGCCAACTCTTTTTCAGTCTCCCGGTAGAGCTTGAACAACATGTGCGCCTCATCCAGGCTCTGTTCGCAGATGTCGAACAACTGATCGCCACCGGCAATGCTGAAGTCGGGCCTGGAATGGTTTATCTGGTCAAAGCATCGCGTGCATCCCTTTACTGCATTCAGGTTTGGTCCCAGGTGCACGTCAGTAAAAAACACAAAATCGAAGTCACCTGGAGACGACTTGGCTGGCACGCTTACCTGCGCATCCAGTCCCAGGGTTGCACCCATAAGCTGTCCGGCCCAGGGGAGGGCAAATGTGGATTTCAAAAAAGATCGTCGTTGCATTCGAAACTAACTTCTCCTGATTGACTACCTGGTCTTGTGGGAATATTCGTTGCGTTGGTACCGGCGAAACTCACTACAATAGGTTCGGAATAAGGGAGAATCCTTAACGCCTATAGTGCAAAGGCGGCAGAATGTGAGTCCTAAAGAAGCAGCTAAGTTCTTGTTTGGAAATTCCAAAGACTCTCGGAACAGCACTGACGGGACTCCACCGCTTGTAACGCGATTGTCATATTGCCCGAATACGATCTACATATGGGTGGCAATTGGATTATGCAGAATATGGTCCTGTCACAAGAGCAATTTCCAGAGATCCAAGGTTCCCAAAGAAATTCCAAAGACTCTGATGAAGTCTCCAAAGAGATGCTGGATCAGGATGTTTACGCCTTTGGAGACTACCGGCTGGATCCCCGCGAGCGTCGTCTTTGGCGCGACGGAGTCTCTGTCTCGTTGCCGCCCAAAGCCTTCGATCTGCTTCTCGTACTCGTCGAACATGCAGGGCAATTAGTCGAGAAGGACTACCTTCTCAAGGCCGTCTGGCCCGACAGTTTTGTAGAAGAGGCCAATATCAGTGTGTATGTTTCTGCCATTCGCAAAGTGTTCGCCAAAAGCTCTCCGGAATGCGAGTTCATAGAAACCATACCTAAGTGGGGCTATCGCTTCACCGTTGCGGTAACCAGGCTGCCCTCTTCGCTTACCGATACTGCTTCTGTTGCGCGCGTCGAACCGCAAAGCCAGCAGCGGGTGGTCCCAAACCAGCCAACAAACTTCCACTCGGCAATTGCGCTCACCTCTGCTCGTCCGTATAACATGCTGCGATGGCTTCCGATTGCTCTGTTGATCGCATGCATTTTTGTGATCGGGGTCCTGCTATCAGCAAAATTTTCGCGCCATTCCCAGGGGATTACAGCCCGTACCCGCCCGCTGATTGGATTGCCGGGATTCTTTTCGCAGCCCGCGTTCTCCGCCGATGGCCAAAGGATCGCCTATGCCTGGCGCTCTAGCTCCGATCCCTACCAGAGCATCTATATACAGGGCGTCAGCACCGATGACCGTATACGATTGACCGATACCGGCGGTGACGACTTCTCTCCCGCATGGTCTCCCAAAAATCCGGAGATCGCTTTTCTGCATCCCGCAGGCAACGATCTGGAAATCATTATCGTCAACACGCAAACCCCGGCGATCAGACGCAGGCTCACCACTATCCGCGGCATAGGGACTTCGTTCCGGATTCCGCCGCCACTGACTTGGTCTCCCGATAACCGCGTTCTGCTCACCACTGACTCGGATAGGCCGGGTGATAGCCCATCGCTCACTCTGATATCCGTCGACTCTGGAAAAAAGCAGGCGTTAACTCACGCTCCCGCCCACATGGTTGATGACGATGGAGCGTTTTCTCCCGACGGAACCATGGTCGCGTTTCGCCGCGTCCTGGGTGACTCCTCCGACGAGGTCTATGTGATTCCCGCCCGTGGCGGCACAGAAAGGCGGCTTGCTTTCGAGGCCGGACCTATCGATGGGCTGGCATGGAGTCCCGACGGACAGAGCATCATACTTTCCTCCGGCCGCGCTACCAGTGTGGGAAATATATGGAGGGTTCCGCTCAATGGTGATCAGGCTATCGCAGTTACAACCCCGCTTGCGCACACTTCCACTCCTGTCGTCTCCGCCGCTGCGCACCGGTTAGCCTATATTAACTCTCCGAACAACGTCAGCATCTGGCGCCTGAACGTCGGCACCTCTAAGGAAGCCGAACAATTCATCTCTTCTAATTTTTTCGATTCCAGCGCCAGATACTCGCCCGATGGAAACTTCATTGCCTTCCGCAGCGATCGCTCCGGAGCCAATGAGATCTGGATTTGCCGCAACAACGGCAACGAACCTCGTCAGGTGACCCACTTCAATGGGCCCATGACAGGCTCTCCGCAGTGGTCACCGGATGGGAAGTTGCTGGCGTTCGACTCCAGAGGCACGGGCCGCGCCGATATCTACACTGTGGATATTGCCAGCGGCACTTCGATGCGCGTCACCAATGGTTTAGCCCAAAATTCCGACAATGTAGTTCCCAACTGGTCCCGCGATGGCAGGTCTATCTACTTCAGCTCCAACCGCACCGGACAATGGCAGGTGTGGCGCAAATCTCTCGATAGTGGAGCCGAGACACAAATCACCACTGATGGCGGTTTCAACGGAGTTGAATCGGAAGACCGCGCCTGGCTCTATTACGTGTACAACGTGAACAAGGCTAGTCTTTGGCGCCTGTCCCTGAGTAACGGCAAAAGTGAACCGGTGATCGAGGCGCTCGAGCCGGGCATGTGGGGTTCCTGGACCATTGAGAAAAACAAAATTTTCTATATGAAGCGGCGGCACTCGATAGGCGAGCCCGCTGACATCTTCCGCAAAGATCTTGCCACCGGCGCTATCGAAACACTCGGTAAGGTTCAAAACGTGGTCAACGGTGGCATATCCGTTTCTCCCGACAGTCGCTGGATGCTGTTTGCGCAAAACAACGGAAACCGCAGCAGTACCATCATGATCATGGACAACTGGGAGTAGAGATCACTTCGTACTGTCCTCCTCGCTTTGAAAATCCCGCGGAACAAGGACTGTTGCAGCGGGCGTTGACAGTAGGTCAGACAAAGCGCGAGACCTATATAAGAAATAGGGCCTGTCTAGTTGCTCCTAACAGCTTTGACTCAATTACGGAGAATCTCACAGCAGGCGACGGAAAAGTGACGAGTCGCTAGCGAACATGCCTATGCCAATGGGCGCGCCTTTTGTGTCGGTCGATTGATTACTCAATCAAGTCTGCGTGGCTGGCTACGACATTCTTATTGCATCGGCTGCTCGAACAGTTTATCCGCGAACAAGCACGCCATCCGAAAAACACGACGCTTGTATTGGTGGACGGCGTTCATGTCTCGAATCTCTTCTTAACGGAAGTGGAAGAATCGATTCGAGAACCAGCCACATTCAGTCGAGTATCTTCGTGCCCTTCGTCGGCTGGATTAGGAGGTGACGAGCAGGCTCAACGTCATCGGGATATGTGCAATCGGCGACATAATTTCTTCCGGCGCTACGTTGAGTTTTTGGATTGCGGGTACTTGAGCGCCCGAATCCCGGACACCTTAGCGCTATATCGCTGGTTTGGCGCAAGTCGCGTGCAATGTGCTTGCCTGCTCCACAGTACTCTGGGGTATCCCTACGCTGCGAGTTCGGCATCTGAGTGTGTATCAGCATCAAAGCAATCGAATCATCGATGACCACCATGCCTTATACGACAGGATTCCAATGCGCAGGTTGTGGCGAGTGGATTGAAACCGTCGTTGACGAGTCCGGAGGATCCAAGCAGGAATACATTGAAGATTGTCAGGTATGTTGCAAACCGAATTTGCTAACCATCCACTGGGATTCTTCGGCCCAGGAGTTCACAATTTCTGCAGAATTAGAAGGTTGAGTTCAATTCAGTGATTTTCCTCGAAACTCACTAGCGCAGTTCTCAACCCAAAACTCGACAACATTGGAGCTGCTATCAGCGCCGGAATCTTTTGCGCAGTGCCACAGCATAATCCTTTGCCTTCCAGCCAATGACTTCGTTTTGTAGCCCGAGCGTTTTGGGTGCTGCATCAATGGTTATGTCTGCCACAGTAGACTGCCCGAGAGCATGTAGAAGAGCTGAGAGTATGTGCTGATCATTCCTTCGAGCAAGCCCGACTATTGCTTCCTGGCTACATCCTCGAAGGGATCGCTGAGCCTACCCGCCAAAGCATCACGAATATCTGGGGAATCAAGCTTCCCCAGAGTACCAATTCCAAACGTTGCCCAGTTGCGAACATCGTCATCCGCGCCGATCATGAGTTGAAGCAGAGTCTCGGCTGCAACCGGATCATCGGTGAAGCTTTCCAACGCACAGGCCACCCCAATTTTTTAATGGTTTAGGGTGGGACAAGCCCCCATTCACGTGCATCATATGTTGATCTTGAATGGGAGCCTAATATGACGCAATCTTACTTTGATCAAAATTCGCCAATTTGTCCTGAACCGCATTCAGACTATATTCCGACAGCCAGGGGTCCTGCTGAGCTCTGGAATAGTTCTTGGAGCAAGGTTGATTGGTAGCAAACCGACACCTCGGTGTCTGGCTGGCTGAAGGAATTAAGCGGATTGCCATGTGGGCCTGCAAAACCGATCTCAGCTTTTCTTCCATGATTTACTTGGCTGCTTCCGCCATTCGAACAAGATGAACGTCAACAGCCTCTAAGGCTTGTATTCGCTGGAGGTTTCGACTTTCAGAATTGTCTGAACGGGAAGCTTATCGCTAGATCCACCAGCTAGCACACGTATCGACTCTTTTTCGACTTGCCATACATGTCGCCCTGAATCCCAATAAGCCAGATCATGGGGCTTGAGTTCGAACACAACTTCCTTCTCTGTCCCCGGCTTAATGTAAACACGCTCAAAACCTTTGAGTTCGAGTTGCGGACGCTCAACTGACGACCCGAGATGCTGCACATACATCTGTACGACTTCGTCACTGGCACGCGTGCCCGTATTCTTTACCTTTACAGTTACAGAAACCTTGCCATCGGCCTTAATGTTTGGAGCGCTGAGGGTCATAGCTTCATACGAGAACGTAGTGTAACTTAGGCCGTAACCGAATGCGTATAGCGGCTTCTCTTTCGAGTACATATAAGTGCGGCCATGACGGATGTCATAGTCCATCATGGGCAGCAGCTGTGCGTCGCCTGTAGGCCAGGTTTGGTTCAGGCGGCCTGCTGGAGAGTAATCGCCGAAGAGTACATCCGCAAGACCATGGCCTTCTTCTTCGCTGTTGTGGGTTAGGTGCACAATCGCAGGAAGATTCTCCTGGCTCCATTTGATCGCGTACGGGAAGCTTGAGCGAAGTACTTCGATAGTGCGAGGATTGACTGCGAAGATCTTCTTCACTAGCTCCTCTTGCTCAAGGGAGATGGTCTTGCGATCCATGTCTTCCTTGCCATTCGAAGGAGTAGGACATTGATCCCATCCAGCATTGCAAGTAGGATGATTACCCGCCACGACGATGGTCACGTCTGCATTGCGGGCTAAAGCTTGCGCCTCAGCTACGTTAGATCCATCGCTATAGAGAACCCTAGCACCCTTGGCTGCTTCCTTGATGCCTTGCACGATACTTACATAGTACGGGGGCGTACCGCTGTACCAGTCGAGTAGGACTTCATTTGTCCATGGGCCGATCACCGCGATGGTCTTCAGCGTTGAGCTGTCAAACGGGAGCATAGCATTATCGTTCTTTAGCAAGACAATCGATTCCTCGGTTGCTTGTCTCGCCAGTTGCTTACTCGATGGCCGGTCCCAAGGGGGAAGCTCGCCATTGCTTGTGCGTCCGATGTTAGCGTATGGATCAACTCCGGGGGGATCCATCTCTCCGAGACGAAGGTGAAGACGGAGCATATTCTTCAGCGAGGCATCCATGTCTGTCTCAGTTAGTATGCCGTCCTTGAGTGCCTTGCTCAGATCTGCCTGATATTCATCGAGAAAGCGATTGATTCCGGCCTTCACCGCCGCTGCAGAGCCGTGTTCTTTATCGGAGAAGCTCTTGTGATCAGTGATAAGCAGTCCGAGAGCGCCACCGTCGGTACAAATAAGTCCGTCGTTACCCCATTCCTTGATCATGACTTCCCTAAGCACGGGGTGAATCATCATCGGTATGCCGTTCCAAGCGTTATAAGCCGCCATTGCAGCGCGAGAACCACCTTGCTCAAAGCCCATGCGGAAAGGCACGGAGTAGTATTCGCGAAAAAGGCGCTCATCAAAATTCGAAGAAGTGTGGGAGCGTCCGTTCTCGTTTTCGTTAGCGAGAAAGTGCTTCATAAGCGAGGCTGCCTGCCAGTGTCTAGGGTCGGGACCCTGCAATCCGCGAATGAACTCGTTTGACATAGTTCCTACGAGATAGGGATCTTCTCCCATAGATTCTTCAGTGCGTCCCCAACGCGGATCGCGGCTCAGATCGACGTTTGGTGCACGTACGACAATGCCACCAAAATCGAAAATTGGATTCTGATAGTAATAGCGTGCTTCCTCTCCCTCAAGAGCACCGATTTTTCTCATTAGCGAAGGATCCCATGTTTCACCGAGTCCCTTCTCCTGCGGAAAAGTGGTGGTAGGCAGAGGCTGATGCCCGCGAGGGCCCCAGCCGCCTGGGCCTCCGAGCGCGAGGCCATGTAAGCCTTCCGCTTCATCGGAAAAGACAAGATGGAGGCGCGGGATTTTGGGATGACCGTTCATCAGCTCAACTTTTTCTTCCAAGGTCAGGCGCTTCAGCAGATCTGTAATCCGTGCATCGTCGCTTAAGTGGGGATCACGGAATGGATAATCTACCTGTGCGCGGGATGTGAGCTCGTTCGTAACAATCAGCAAAACAAGAATGAAAAGGAAAAACGATTTTTTACAGCAGTTACGCTGCATGATTTACCCCCATTTGTCGGGACTGCGAAGATTAACACAAAAGACAAAATTACGAAGTGCGCTTGATAGAGAATCCGCGACCTATCGTTTGAAATCTTTTACCAGTTACGCTGCGGAGATGCAGCTCTACAGAAACATATTCGGGAGTATAGCGCAGGCACCATAGCGAGAATCAGTTACTTCCTTGCGGTGACCTTCAAAAAGGGTGTTCCTACTACTTTTGGCCGATGGGCATCTTGTGTTTGAACGTTGCTACGCACTAGATCTGCTATTGGAATAGCTCAATTTGTTTGAGAGCCGGATTCTTTTTAGCGAGGTACATTCAGAACTAGCGTACCCTCCGAAAAAATATCTACGACTACTACTTTTGGCAGTGACGAGATGTTCATTCCCGTACGTAAGCTTTGTGTCGTTCAATGACAGTAAACGGTAACTGGCCATTGATCCGAGTTGGAGAGGTTTGCAGTGCTGAGACTTGAGCCCCTGAGTCAGGGAAAGCTTTGGCACTGTATCCATCGTTAGGAGGTGGTCATGCAGCTGATTGCAGGAGACTGTTCGCGAGAACGGATGTTCATTGTCGCTGCAGTCTTGGCCACATCATGCGCTCCAATGCCGGGATCGGTCCCTACTAGCAGCTTCGAGACTTGGTCGTTTACCCAAACCGAAAGGCTAAGCAATCCGCTGCTAGCATCGTCAGTCCTGGATACTGTCTGTCCTGTGCCGGAAACACAATTGAAGGATGCAGGGCCGGAACGTTTATAGGGAGGAAGAAGCTATGAAGTACAACACAGTGAAGGGCGCAAGACAGAGGACAGTAAAGGTGCTTGGGTGCCTGATCGTGTCCATGTTGTGCGTATTCTCCACAGTTGTTTCCTGGTCACAGGCGACGCAACAATTTACCGGACATGTTCTTGATTCCAGCGGGGCTGCAATTCCGTCGGCTCAAGTAATTGTCCACAATCAGGCGACTGGAATAGATACCAAGACAGTTACTACAGCTGATGGCGTGTATACCGTTCCTTATCTATCTCCTGGAAACTACGATATTACGGTTTCCAAGGATGGATTCAAGACGGAAAAGAAAACCGACATTTTGCTCAACATTGCCCAAACGTCAACGATGAATTTCGAGTTGGGCGTTGGATCTGCAAGCGAAGTAGTCACCGTCAACTCAAGCGCCAGTCAGATAGAACTCTCTAAGTCTGATCGCGGTGAGGTCATCGAGGGTGCACGAGTTGCGGAGTTGCCACTAGATGGACGTAACCCATTCAATCTCATTACGCTTAGTCCTGGCACTCACGATTTCTCTAGTTCACAGTATCCGCGACCCTTCGATAATGTGACTGGCAATCAGTATGCAAACGGCTCGCCGCAAGTCAGTCAGACCAACATTGATGGCATCGGCAATGATGCCTCCGATCTGGGAAGGACCGCCTATACCCCCTCCGTCGATGTTATTCAGGAGTTCAAAGTTGTTCTGAATGCCTACGATGCTTCTTATGGGCATTCTGGCGGCTCTTCAGTCGATGTATCACTAAAGTCAGGTGGAAACCAGTTCCATGGAGCTGTTTTCGACTATACCCGTCGGAGCTGGATGGATGCGTACGACTGGCAATCCAAATACAACAACCCTTCTCATCCCGTGAAGGTATCGCACAAGCGTGATCAATTTGGCTTCGAGGCAGATGGGCCGGTTATAATTCCTCGCTTGTACAACGGAAAGAACAAGCTGTTCTTTCTTGCCAGTTACGAGGAAATGAAAGATATTCTTCCGAATCCATCGTACAACGTTTATTCATTGCCAAACCCACAGTGGCTGACCGGTGACTTCAGTACGGCTACATATTGGAATACTACGACGAACAGCCTTCAACCGCTGACGATCTATGATCCACTCACTCCACTGCAAACCGTTGTAGATCCTATTGACGGCAAAACCAAACAGGCACACTCAGCGTTTGCCGGCAACAAGATTCCAAGCGGTCGGATCGATCAGGTTGCCGCAAAGATTCTGTCATATTACAACTCCGTGAAGACTAACGTGGACCCTGGGGCTGGTTATGCTCCCTGGACTAACAACTATGAGAACCTGCAGGTAGAGGACGATCTTTGGCGAAACGCGGTGCTAAAAATCGACTACAGCCCGAATGCCGCTGACAAGTTCTCGTTCCGTTGGGCGGGTCAAGGTCGCTGGATTACGTCCAACTGGAACACGGGCTTTTCCTCAGATAATCCAGCTAATTCAAACGGCAGAGGTGCCCAACCAAAGACCCACACAGGTAGTATTCAGTGGACTCACATTTTCGGTCCTGACCTTTTGCTCAATGTCGGCGCATCCCTCATGACCTACTACAATACGGCTCTAGAAGGAACACGCCAATCACAAAATATGCTGAGTGATCTCGGATTTGCCTCCGGTTACTATAACCAAGTTCAAAATACTCATTACTTTCCAAACATAAATATGAGCGGCCTTCCCAACTCACAAGACTTTGCTTTCTTCGGTCCGAATTGGCTTGGCTATTCCGGCGACAGACATGCTCTCGAATTTCTTCCGACACTGACTTATATACGGGGAGCACATACGATCCGCACAGGATTCAATATCAAATTCAGCCAATGGTTGAATCCAGACGGAGGCAATGCTGATTCCTTCAATTTCAAGACAAATTTCTCCAACCATTATTACAATGCCTCGGACGCCCCTGGGTATTCCAGTGGCATGTCGATTGCCTCGATGCTGCTCGGCTATCCGGACTCTGGTACGGTGAACTTTAATGCTCACCAGTTCTGGTCGCAGCACTACTTCGCTCCCTGGGTGCAGGATGATTGGAAGTTAACAAATAAACTTACATTGAATCTGGGGCTGCGTTGGGACTTCCTTACACCGCAGGTAGAACGCCATAACAAGATGCTCGGAGCGTTCAATGCCACGGTTCTGAACCCTGTTTCATCATCTATACCCGCTGGAACAGTTGCTCTAGGTGCAAGTAAGAATCTCCAGGGAGGTTTGACCTTTGCCGGAGTGAATGGTCAGAGGCGAGGCGCATATGAGACGAACATGCTGAATGTTCAGCCGCGTCTTGGTTTTGCCTATGCGATCAACGGCAGAATGTCGATCCGTGGCGGCATTGGACAAACCTATATGAGCGATACGTCCACGAACGACTCATCGGGTTTCAGTTCGGCGACCAATTATACAAACTCGCTCGATAATGGAGTTACGCCGTATACCGCGTCTACAGGACAGGGTCTCCGCAATCCAATGTCGACGGTTCTTCAACCGACTGGATCCTCTCTTGGTTATCTCCAGAATCTCGGCTCATCATTTTCCGTCTACAATCCTCATTTCCATGTGCCGTCGATCTGGTCCTACAGTTTGAGTTATGAAGTAGGCTTAACGACACATGATGTAGTCAGTGTGGCTTATGTCGGTAATCGGGTTCCAAACAATCCTGTGAACGACGACATCAACCATATTGCACCCCAGTGGAATGCACAGTGCGACGTTGAAAGAGGTGGAAATCGCCATTTGTGCGACGATACTGCTACTGGGCAAATTGCTAACCCATTCCTGAACGTCTCTGCTTTTGCAGGTACCTCGTATTATTCGTCCAACACTCTTTCTAAATCCAACTTCACCCGTCCGTATCCTCAATTCACGGCTATTACGATGAAGGGTGCTACAAACAATGGAAAGAGCTGGTATAACTCTTTTCAGGCGACAGCATCGCATCAATTTGCAAATAGCCTATCTCTGCATGCAACCTACACACATGCGAAGGCCATGACTTCCGGAGATCTGGTGGATACCATTAACCGGGTCGTGTCGCGGCAGGTGAGTACAACAAACGACATCAATCACTCCGTGACATTTTCCGGAGTCGGATACCTGCCTTTTGGCAGAAACCGGCTCCTCTTTTCAAAAGCCAACCGCTGGGTTGATAACCTTATTAATGGCTGGCAACTTAGCCCGCTTTATACCTGGTACAGCGGCTTTGCATGGCGTCCTACGGAAAACTATGCATGGGATATATCTAAGTCTGCGGGACAGTGGGAGACGGCTTCCACTGGTGGACCTGTTACGTCATCAATGGGAATCGGCCGCAAAATTTTGCCTCCCGATGCCACACACAAGTACAGCAGAATTCGTGGTGTGACTCCTTGTGTCGGTTACAGAGATACCGATACGGGTAGCATCATTGCGAGCCCTGCCGCAACCGCAGCTGGATGCTCCAGTATCCAGTTTGTCAAAGCATCAAATGCATATGCCGTAGGGCGGACCAACGTTGATTTTGGTGTCCGCCAGCCCGGCGCATATAGATTCGATTTAGCTGCTTCGAAGAACTTCAAGATTCCTGAAGCGTCTAAATTTTATCTATCGGAGAGCACCAACCTGCAACTCCGCGTCGATCTGCTGAATGCCTTTAACCATCCGGTCTGGGACGAAAGTTACAACAATGATCCCAGTAGCATAGATTTCGGAACCATCGGGAAAGGCCCCAGTGGTCCGACGAACACACCGCGATACCTCCAGGTATCTGCTAAACTCAGCTGGTAATCACAACAGCCCGCTACATCGCTAAAGATGTAGCGGGCTTTTTGTCTTCCAAACATTCTCTCGCTTTTGTTAGAGCATATTTTCTTTTACTGTGTACCAGCCAAGATCGGTGAAGTGTGGTTTTTCTTGCCACAAAAACATTAGTTCTACGGTCTACATCTAAAGGGAAAATGCTCTGGCTTGCGATTGGGTCGTCACAACTTTTCACGACAATGATGTAATGGAATCCATGAAGATGATGCGTACAAGAGTCGGGCTACTACTCTCCATTGAACTATTTCTGATTTTTTTCTTGGTTCAGGGACAGGCGCAAGTGAAAGGGGATTCCTCCCCTTCCGCGTCGATTGAATATTCCACGCTGCAACACATTGCTAGCGAGGATTCCTCTGCAATCGTTGTGGAAAAAGCGGCCAAGGTTCTACCTCGTTCCAATCAGACGGAGTGGATGCGGCTGGAACGGACATTCTTTATCCACTTTGGCCCAAATACCTTCAGGGGCGTTGAGTGGGGGAATGGCCATGAAGACCCGTCCGTATTTAATCCATCGGAACTCAACGCGGATCAATGGGTTCGCGCCATTAAGGACGCCGGGGGCAAGATGGTGGTCCTGGTTTGCAAGCACCACGACGGGTTTAGCTTGTGGCCTACTCGTTATACCGACCATTCGGTTGCGGCCAGTCCGTGGAGGGCAGGGAAGGGGAACCTGGTTCGGGAGGTAGCTGATGCAGCCCGGAAATACGGGGTGGAGTTAGGCGTGTACCTTTCGCCTGCCGATCTCTATCAGTTACGAACCAATCCCACGAATCCCAACGGTTATTACGGGGATGGAAGTGAGAAGGTCAATTCGGTGATTCCCACGGATCCGGCCAGCTTTAAGACAAACCCTTCCAAGGGACGTAAGCCAATCCCCGGTTTCAAAAGCTTTGCTTATAAGGTGGACGACTACAACCGCTATTTCCTAAATCAGCTTTACGAACTGCTGACCGAGTACGGTCCGATTCGTGAAGTGTGGTTCGATGGTGCGAATCCAGACCCCAGTGTCTCTGAGACCTACGACTATGCAGCATGGTACGGCATGATTCGCCAGTTGCAGCCCCAAGCAATCATCTTTGGCAAAGGACCCGACGCACGTTGGGTTGGCAACGAAGGCGGGATTGGCCGCTCTACGGAATGGAGTGTCATTCCTCTGCCTGCATCCCCTGATGTTTTCAGATGGCCCGATATGACGGATGCAGATCTCGGTAGCCGTTCTAGGCTCATACCTGGCTCGTACCTTACGTGGTATCCAGCGGAAACCAATGTTCCCATTCTTCATGGCTGGTTCTGGGCACCCAAAAAGCCTTCGCGGAATGCCGCAGAGTTGGTTGACATCTACTACAAATCTGTCGGCCGGAACGGCAATTGGCTATTAAACCTTTCTCCGGATACACGAGGGCTGATCCCGGATAACCAGCTTGTGCATTTGAAGCTGATGGCGCAGGTTGTCAACGAAACCTTCGCCAAGAACCTTGCTGTGGGTGCCAAGCTCATCGCCGACACTTCCAATCGGGCGAACAATTCATCACTCGCTTTAGATGGAAATCTCGATACCTGGTGGGAAGCTGCTCCGGGACAAACGACGGCTACTCTGATTCTGAAAGCACCGAAAGCAGTTACTTTTGATGTCGTTTCGTTACAGGAAGCTGTGGATCATCGTGGCCAGCGAATTGAATCTTTTAGTGTTGACGTCTGGGACGGTTCGCAGTGGAAGAAAATGGATGAGCAGACGACGATAGGCCACAAACGCCTGCTGCGCTGGGATTCGCCAGTTACAAGCGACCAGGTTCGTATCCGCATCACGTCCTCTCGTCTTGAGCCCACGCTTGCGGAAGTGGGGCTTTTCAAACAAGCCGAGTTGGTTCGATCTCCTATCATCTCTGAGCGCGATAGTAGGGGTTCGGTGACGATCACTAGCGAGAAGGGCCTACCTGTTGTCTATACACTAGATGGCACAATGCCGACTCCTAATTCCGCTCCTTACCATTCGCCTATAGCGTTGCCCCGTGGCGGCACGATCCTGGCCGCTTGCCTGAGTCCGGATGGGCGGCTCGGCATGGTGACTTCGAAATACTTTGCAGGTCTAGCACCTATTGGCTGGAAAGTTGTGAATGTAGACAGTCAGGAAGCCAACAATCCTGCAGTCAATGCAATTGATGGCGATCAGAGTACAGTCTGGCAAACTCGTCTACACGCTGATTTGGCATTGCCACACGAACTCACCGTCGATATGGGAAGTACGCATCGGATTGCCGGCTTCACGTATCTTCCTCGACAAGACGGAACACACGACGGCATTGTCGAAAACTACCGCTTTGAGACTAGCGTAGATGGACAGACTTGGACTACAAATGTTAACTCAGGTCGTTTTGGAAACATTCGAAATAACCCCGAGCTTCAGGAAGTTACCTTTGCTCCAGTCAATGCCCGGTTCTTCCGTTTCACTGCATTGCAGGAACTTGGCACGAAGGGCTGGACCAGCGCGGCAGAGATTTCTGTTTTGTCTGGCGAAGAGGCCAGCGATCCGACTCCTGCAAATCGCTAGAGCAGCTTCGGCTTCGGTGTGGACCTGGAACGAATGTCTGCGTGGCCATTCCATTAAGAATGGCCACACTTCGCTGACTTTTGCTGAACTATACTTACCCCTAAAATGCGTTAGAGAAGTTCCCAAACAGTGTAGATCGAAGCCACAGAGGTATACGTGGCTTTCCGTTTGTAGTGTCGGTGCGCTTTTGCTTCAGTAACACAGTTGAATCAATTGAGGTTCTTATGCCGAAAATTTCTCGTCGTGAATTACTCGCTTCCGGGCTAGCTCTCTCCACCTCTTCGCTGGTTTCCCGTTCCGCTTGGGGGCGAACCGTGGAGTTGTTAGGAAGCGACGCTCCAATTGGTATGGCGCTGTCTGATCCAGCTCTTGCACCTCGTGAACACCTGCTCTTCGACTTCGGTTGGAAATTCTCCTTTGGTCATGGAACCGACCCATCGAAGGATTTGGGATTCGGTTTTGGTCAAAGTGATTTCTCCAAGACCGGCGACTTCAACTTTGCAAAAGCGGGCTTTGACGATTCACGATGGCGGGCAGTTAATCTCCCTCATGATTGGGCGGTGGAACTCCCGTTTGTGCATGATGATGCGGGAGTCGGAGACAGTCAGTTACGCTCACACGGCTATAAGCCGCTTGGCCGCCGGTATCCCGAGAGTAGTATCGGCTGGTATCGGCGGGAGTTTGAGGTGCCGACGAGCGATCTAGGTCGGCGCATCTGGGTTGAGTTCGACGGAGTTTTTCGCGATGCGCTCGTCTTTGTAAACGGCTGTTTCATCGGTCGAAACAACAATGGTTACATCCCCTTCCGCTTCGATCTCACCGATTTTCTCTCCTACGGCGCAAAAAACTATATTGTCCTTCGTGTCGATGCCAGTTACGGCGACGGTTGGTTTTATGAAGGAGCTGGAATCTATCGGCATGTATGGCTTACAAAGACTGATGCAATTCACCTGGGTAAGTGGGAGAGCACGGTCCGCTATACGGTCGGTCGGAACTCTGCAGATTTGGTTTTGTCGACAGTGGCTCAGAATGAGAGCGGCCATGACGTGAACGGCCAGGTGCATTGGAAAATCATGGATGCCAAAGGTTCGACCGTTGCCACAGCCGTGTCGCAAGAAGGATCTATTCCTGTTGATGGCTCCTGCACCTATAGTGCTACCACCAGGATTGAGCGCCCTGCACTCTGGTCGGTCGAGGAGCCAAATTTATATTTTGCTGTTGTGTCTATCGAAACCAATGGTATTGTGCGTGATGCGGAGCGAGTGACCTTTGGCATTCGCTCCGCCATCTTCGATGCGAACAAGGGGTTTTTCCTTAATGGCAAGCCACTGAAGATTCAAGGAACCTGCAACCATCAGGATCATGCTGGCGTAGGCGCTGCGTTGCCCGACCGACTGCAGTGGTTCCGGCTCTCCGTGCTGCGCGAGATGGGATGTAATGCTGTCCGTACTTCGCATAATATGCCGACACCGGAGTGGGTTGATGCTTGCGATCGGACGGGCATGATGATGATGTGTGAGACTCGCCAGATGAGCTCAAGCCCTGAAGGTCTGCAGCAACTCGAAGTGATGGTCAGGCGTTATCGTAACTCGCCGTCTATCATTATCTGGTCAATTGGAAATGAGGAGTCTCAGTTACAAGACCGGATGTCCGAGCAGGGAGCACGCATTGCTGCCAGCATGGTACGTTGGTGCCACAAGCTCGATCCCACGCGGGTAGTTTCTGCCGCCGTTAACTGGGATAACGAAAAGGGCGTTTCCGTGCCCGTGGATATCGTAGGCTTCAACTACTACACACGACGCTTTCCTGATGCATTTCACAAAAAGTATCCCAAGCGCCCGGTCTTCGGATCGGAAACATCGAGCGCCATTAGTACCCGCGGCGTTTACATAACCGATCGTCTGCGAAATACGGTGAACTGCTATGACGGTGACGGAGTTGGAAATGAGACGCCGGAAGTCTGGTGGCAGTTTTACGGTATGCGCGATTGGGAGGCGGGAGGCTTTGCTTGGACTGGCTTCGACTATCGTGGCGAACCCTATCCCTACAGTTGGCCTTCGATCAACTCTCAATTCGGCATTGTGGATATGTGCGGGTTCCCGAAGGATTACTTCTACTATTACAAGGCATGGTGGCGCAAAGAGCCTTCGCTCCACCTGTTTCCACACTGGAATTGGCACGGTCGAGAGGGTGACGAGATTCCGGTCTGGGCCTATTCGAACCTGGATGAGGTCGAATTGTTTGTGAATGGCAAAAGCCTTGGCAGTCAAAAAGTGCCATATCTGGGTCACGTGGAGTGGAAAGTCAGATACGAGCCCGGCCTGATCGAGGCACATGGTAAGAAAGACGGAAAGGTTGTTCTCTCAGAAAAACGTGAGACCACCGGATCCGCAGTATCCGTCCGGCTGACCGCAGATCGCACTGAACTTCATGCGGACGGCGAAGATGTAGCGGTTCTGCGCGTGGAAGCTTTCGATCATGAGGGAAGGCCGGTACCGACCGCTGACAACAAAATGAGATTCAATGTTTCTGGCCCCGGAATTCTCATTGGCGTAGGCAATGGCGATCCCAATTGCCAGGAGAGTGATAAGGAACCGAAACGGTCACTCTTCAATGGTTTGGCGCAGGTGATCATTCAAAGCACCAAGAGTCCAGGAGAAATTCAAGTCGAAGCTGTAGGAGATGGTTTGCATGCCCAGGAAGGAACACCAGCTAAGATTGTGATCACCTCGAAAAAGGTCGAGTTACGGCCTTTTGTTCCTGTGGTGTGAGGATCGTGATTCTTAGAGCATTCTCCGCAATGCTGTAAACTTTCTGGCGGTAGATCGGCAGCTTTCTTAGGAGGAAAGCTGCCGATCTTTGTGCCTTCGATCTACACTGCTGCGGGGAAATGCTTTAGCAAAAAGCTGCTCAAGCTTCAGTTGGCAATTCTGAGGAGTTCATTTCAGTGTGATTCGAAGTGTGGACTCCTGCTGAAAGCGAAGTATCGTGACAGTGGAGGGTTCTCCTGCCGGAGTATCTCTTGTTTCTTGCAGTAGGTCCTGAAGCTCCTTCACCGGCCGCCCGTTGAAAGCCAGAATGACGTCATTTACTAAGAAGCCAGCCTTTGACGCCAAGCTATCCTGAGGAACTTCCAGCAAGATAACTCCTGTTTCTCCAGGTGTGCCGGAAGCAGAAACTTCATCCAGTCCTACGATATTGCGAATCTTTGCTCCCGCCCAAGTTGCTACAGCACGGCTTCTTGTTTCTTCGGAAGGCACCACGGCCCCAATGGATTTCGGCAACTCCGGTTGTCTGGCAATGGCCTTCAGCTCTGGAGTTTGTACCCCAAACTTGTTCATGTCAAAGTTGGCGAACCCCAGTGCCAAGGCGGGAGATCCTGGTTTTACGCGGTAATCACCAGCTTCCGGTGAAACAAACTTCGCATCACCGATGAGTGAATGCGGATCCTGCAGACTTTGAGCTTGCAGCTTCGCTGACGGCAAAGTTTGCACAGCGTGCGGCTGGTGAAGCAAGTTGTAATCGAATTCTTGTCCCCATTTCCGAATTCGAACCGGATGGTATTCGGTGAACACGATGTTATGTCGGAAGATATCGTGGCTATCCAGGAACCATACATGCGGATGCAACGAATTGCTTACAAGTATGTTGTTCTCGCAGCTTCGATAGAAGCCTTCCCTGAGCTTTATGCCCCCGTTCAGGCACAAATTATTAGTGATCCGATAGTTACTCGATCCGTCGTCAAGATCAATATCCCAACCATGGTCGCAGCGCCAGCGGGAATTCGTGAGCGTTATGGGGAGAATGGTATCGAGCACGGGCAGATCCTTGTGCGGTCCAACATCGACAACAGTGTCGAGGTCGACATCCTTTAATTCCCACCAGCGGTCCCGCCCCCAGGCATTGAACGATCCGTGATCTCCAGTCTCTTTAACAGTATCGAAAATGTCGCAGTATTCGATTCGATGACCACCCCAACAGCCATCGCCAATGTTAATCCCGGCGCGAGGTACATCGTAGATCGACACATGACGTATCGTGATGGACATGGACATTGAAATCTGCACTGGAGCAGATTGCTTTTCTACTCGCCCGGTGCGATATATCAACGAGTCTTCGACAAGGCACTCAGACGGATAGTTGGTGGTAAACGGACCTGGCGTGAGGTCAAGCTCCTTCACAGAAAGTCGCTCGTCATAGCTATCCAATGGATTGCGCACGGCGGAGCGATCGCCGACGAAGCAGATACCATTGCCGCCCGCTTCGGCGATATGACAGCGTGATACGTGCAGATAGCGGTTGTATTTATTGACGAAGATCGCGTTGCCACCCATTTGATCGAAATAGCATCGGTCAATACTGCAATGCTCTGTTCCTGTCAGGAAGACGGCCCCTCCACGGTAGATTCGCCAATCACTTCTCAACAGTGGCTCACGAATATCCATAAATGTCCGTGCACTATGTTGAAATACGAACCCCTCCACATTAATCCAGCGAACCGGCTTAGTCTGCGATCCTCGGAATTCGATCAGATGCTTCAGGTCGACAATTTCGACAATGGCCTCACGGAGATCTGTTCCCTCGGACGGATAGTAGTACAGCATATGATTTGCTTCATCCAGAAACCACTCGCCAGGCGCGTCAAGCTCTTCAAAGATCCCTTCTACGAACCGATATTCTTTGTGCATCGGAGCTGGCCGGTTATTTTGCCAGCCGCCGTCGTAGGTCAAATTATCTTGAGCATCTTTCCCTGTAATTTGAAAATGCATATCGCCCCACAAGCTGGGGTGCAGGGCATGGATGTATCCACCTTTGGGATTTGACCACTTGCGAATCCGTTCCGGACTGATTGCGTCCGGTGAGTATCCGTCCAAATAACGAGCCTGTGGATCGTAGTTGGGATACCTTGCGAGAATCTGCCGTTTCCCATTAATAAAGAGTTGGTCGGTTTTAGTTCCCTCCGGAACTTTCGTACGCATGATTCCCCTTCGATACTCGCACCACTGCGGACTTAGGCGTTTGCCCCCGCTCAGGACTACGTGTTCTCCCGGATATGCGGCGTACAGGACCGGCGCTTCCTGTTCGCCCGAATCCTCATGGGTGAAGACAGCGGTCTGGCTGAGATAATAGGTGCCAGCTCGGAAATACACTGCAATTGCTCCCGTGGCGCGTTTGCGGAGAGATCTCACCGCATCTTGTGCGGCTGTAATCGAGCGAAACGGTCGATCAATTGTGCCTGGGTTTGAATCATCTCCTTGAAGACTTACATATAGGTTCATTGAAGGGGGCGTTGACCTCGCTTGAGCAAACAAGCTCGCCCACGCAGGGCGCGAGACAGTGGCCAGTGCTGCAGACGCCGATCCCAAAATAAACTTGCGGCGGCCGAGTTTTAGATCTAGGAGCTTGTTCATCCCAGGGGCCTCAATCGGTATTGGGAATAAAGCCTGCTGCTAACCATCGTGTTTATCCTTCATCTTGTACCTGTTAAAGACACATTTTCGAAATCGAATTGATCTATGTATCGCAAGGGAGCGTTTGGCAATTGCAATCGCGAGTAGTCTCTCTTTGCGGAATACCATGATACCCGTCAGTCATCGTTTACTTAAAGAGAAAAAGGTAGGTCTTGCTCTGTAGGCTTGTCAAGGAAATTGCTTTCCAAAATGCCGGTGCTGTCGAACGGACAACGTTTGTTCATTAAAATCGCTTATCTATAGAAGATCTACCCTAAAGCAAAAAGCTGAACTTTAAGGTAAGACTGGTAATCACATAAAAGACGCAATTATTACTACTTTTGGCAGTGTCGCGAAATTTCTTTATTGTGTAACCTCGACGTCATTCGAGAAGTCTTTCCAGGAGAGATAAAAGGTGTCACTCTTTCGAGCGAGACCTAGATGCTTCCGGGATGAGTTATGTAATTGAAAGTTCACCTAGAGTTGGCCCAGCTGCAGTTGCCGAATATGTTGAGCTTGCCCCGGGCTCAAGTATGCTGGCCTTTCGCTTGAGCCCCTTTTTTAAGCATTGGCAAAATAGCAGGATATCTGCAGGCACAGTACTCAGGTTTAAGCGATATCGCTTTAGGAAAAGAGGAAATTCGGTGAGAAGAGATCATAATCTACCCTCTATAAGAAGATTTGTGATTGCTCTATTAGCAGGATGCCTTTGCACCATGATCACCGTTCAGATGCTTTGTGCGCAAAGTGCTTCCAGCCATCCCGAGTGGCCGGGCAAGGGGATTCTCTATGTTGGTACCTGCTATCAACCGGTCGATCGATCGCCAGAAGAGATAAAGAGGGATATTGCGCTGATGAAAGATGCAGGTTTTGCCCTTGTGCGCATGGGCGATCTTTCCTGGGATTCGTTCGAGCCTTCGGAAGGAGTATTCAATTTTGTCTGGTTTGACAGCATTATGGATCAAATGCATAGCGCAGGAATCCATGTCATTCTCGACATAAGTGGATTACCTGCACCCACCTGGCTTCATCATAAGTACCCATCCGTAGATATTGTGAACCAATATGGTAGCAGGCGTTATGCCGCGATGAGATATATGGAGAATATTAGTGATCCCGATTACCGAAGGCTGGTGATCCGGTTTGCTGATGCTCTCACGCGGCATTATGCAAAGCATCCAGCTCTCTTAGCTATTGGTTACGACAATGAAATTGGGGATGGATATATGTCCTACTCCGAAGCGGATCGGTTGAGGTTTATTGAGTGGCTGAAAGCTCGCTATGGCACAGTTCAGAATATGAATGAGGCATGGGCATCGCAACGATGGTCTCGGCGATTAGGATCTTTTGATGAGGTCGAATTGCCATATGCTGATGGGCCTAGCCCGCCGGAACGCTATCTGGATCTTAGACGCTATTGGTCTGACGTAACAATTGCAACTTTGGAAGATCTTGAGAAAGTTCGGGAAAAGAACGCGCCAAATATCCCTGCGGTATCGAACCTTTGGGATACGAGTCCCCGCAGAGGCTTCGACTACCTTAGCTCGTACAAGAAGTACGTCACGTTTGGAGCAGAAGGCTTCTATCCTTCGACTCCTTTGGATACGACACTTGGAGTCCTGCTTACAAAAGGCGATCTCGAAACTCCAATGTGGTTCAACGAATTTGTCACTGGCGGTAGCAAAGAGTATGGGGGGCCGAAGGGGATCATAAGAATGTGGGCCTATCTCGGACTCATCGATTATGGGCAGACATTCCTGGCTTGGACATTTAACACTCATCGCGGCGGTGAGGAACAAGCGTTATTCGGGCTTATGGATCACGATGGAACGCCCTCATGGAAGTACTATGAGTTCAAGCAAATTGCAAAGGAGTTTTCTCAGCTTCAACATCTCGGGTTTCCTCGGTACCATAAACCTGACGTTGCGATTGCTTACTCGTTCGATAGCCTGATTGCGTCGCATCCTCCAGAGGCCAACAGCGTACGCACTTATTTCAGCACACCGTATCATGAACAGGTCGACAACGCTCTTGAGCCCTTCTTTAACGATAATATCGACGTTGCTCTCATCAACATCGCTCACGATCCCATCAAATACAAGTTGCTGGTTGTACCGGCTGACTATGTGATGGACGAGGCCAGTGCAACTGCAATTCGTCATTATGTAGAAGAAGGCGGTACGGTATTGATGACTGCATTCTCTGCCAAAGTAGACGAGCACAATCAATGGTTTAATACACCGCTTCCGGGAAGGCTCAGCGATGTATTTGGAATTCGAACCTCGCAGTTCTATATCGCTGATAAGGTACCGGAGTTCCAGTTTGAAGGTAAGACTGTAAAGGGCAGTCTTGGTTTTTACGAGGTCTTGGAACCTCGTACGGCCCAAACGCTCGCTTCTTTTAGCAACCTTAGGGAGAAATTTCCTGCTATCACGATCAACAAGTACGGCAAGGGAAATGCCCTTTATCTGGCAACTCCGGCGCAACCATCGTTTATTGGTGCGATTGTCCGAAGTCTCTATGCGCAGCTTGGAATACAGCCCGGGCCAAAGACTCCGGAGGGTGTATATGCCCGTGTGGTTGATCGGCGCACACTTTACGTTAATACGACTGGAGATGAGAAAGATATACCGCTAGATACAACGGTACGAGGTGTACTCACAGGCAAGTCGTATGAGGGTGCGCTCCACCTTGGTCCATATCAAGTTGATCTGGTGCAATAAACCTGTTGCGGTCGATAGTGATTGAAACTATTGAGGTTCCGTATTACTGGACGAGTGGCCAGCTTTTCCGGTGATTCGGCGAGGGGGAGGGATTTCTCTCCCCTCCTATTGGAAGCCAGAAGATTTTCTATCTCTTATTCCATACTGAATAAGAAGTAAATAGTGTTGCTTGAGTTTATGAAGATAAAAGCGGAGGCGACAAAATCTATATCACTCTGACTCGTCAATGACCTCAATTGCAGATACGGTGGCATTATTTATGACCGGTTCAAAGGTTAAATTGAGCTTTCCCTGTGGGGAGGGTTTCAAATGGGAGAAGGTCTTGGTCAAAGGATGTAGGCTGCCGGCTTCTTTGAAGATATTGAAGTCGTCGAGCAGCGTCGAGCCATTGCACAAGACACGAAAAGCTCGACTTTTCGTCCCTCCGAAACCGCTGGCCTGCGGGGTGAAATATAACTCGGCGAAGTGAAGGACGAGAGTGTAGCGGTCGCGTGTATCTACAGGAATCGCATAGGTGAAGTGACCGTAGCGCTCGTGAGAATAGAGATTCGGGTCTGCTGTGCCGCTGACCTGCTGAGGCAGATCGGAAAGTCTCCCGTTCTGGGCATAGTTGTCCGGGCGCCATAAATTTCCGTTGTGGTCAGTAACGGCAGCCTGTTGCATCACCAGACGAATAGGTTGAAGCCGGTGAGGTAACCCCGGCAAGATCTCAATTGCATTCACTGATGCTGCGGCACGATCGGCTGAAAAGGTCAGATGCAGATAGCCATCTTTATCTGGATAGATGTCCTTGAAGACACGTTCGTCTGCAACGTTGATTCCCTGAGCGTCGGAACTGATTTCAAATCCGTCCAGGAGCATTTGGCCGTTGACTTTTATATGGAAGGTTGCTTCGCGAACGCTCTCCCACTGCGAAGCAACAAAGTATAGATGCAATTCGTACGGACCAGGCGCAAGAGGGATGTCGTAGGTGAAGTCGGTCGTTCTCCAATGCTCGAACAGCATCGGATCACTAGTACGTGTTACTGGACCATCGGTACGGCGAAAGGCGGCGCCCCCATGAAAATACCGATCAGCTTCCCAATATTCGCCGGCGCTGTCGATCTTGGGAGTCCCATCGTATCCAGCAAGTAACCGTAGCGGAATCCGAGCAGGGCTGGCCTGTGAAGATGAGATGGGGTTCAACGGAACTGTAGTGCTGCTGCTGGGGCGATTGCTTGATTTATTCAGAGAAAAGAATCGGATTGTGCTGAGGGCTATAATGACCAGCGCCGTGATCGCTCCGGCCAACAGGACGCGTCTCCATGGATTGCGTGCCGTCAGGTGTGTTGGCGGGTTCGCTTCCGTTGTTGTCAAGCCTTGATTAACTTCTTCGTTTTCACGTGCTTCCGCTGACAGGATTTCCAGTTCCTTAGCGTCAGGTTGGGAGATGGATGGCACAGAGGTGTCTCGAACTGAAGAAGTGCGAAGTATGAATGATGGAACATAGCTTCCCGCTGGAAGGGATATCAGAATATCGTGCTCTTTGCCATCTGTTTCGTAGTACTCTTTCAGCCTTTTTCTCAGTCGATATGCTTCGACGCGGGCAATGGAATCTCTGGAGGCATCAAATGAAGTTTTGGATCGGCCAAAAACCTCGATCGCGATGTTGTACTCGGTGATCTCCCCAATTCTGCCCTGAGCGTATTTGTCCGCAATATACTCCAGCAGTTTTGCAAGCCGTGGAGTGCGCGCCAAAGCCGCCAAGACAATTTTCAGTTCCGCACGTTCTGAATCCCCCAAACATGAAGCGGAGAACTGCACCATAGATCAACTCCAGATAGATGAATTCATATTACGGATACGTGTCTGTCCTTGACAACTACGGTTAAACGTCCTGGGTCTCGACGTTAAATCTATGTTTAATTTGCTGAAAACAAAGCATATTAAACATTAAAGCTTGACTTCAACAATTTCGTACATCATTAACGATTCTTCTGTGCCTTCATGCGCCCGTATAGTCTGCCTTCGCTTGTTTTTCACTTTGCGTTTGGGGTGAAAACCTTCTACATGGTTTTCCCCCACTGCACGATGAGAAGGACACTGGGATGCCACGTGGTCAATTGGAGCAGTAGGGGTTTGAGGAGAAATGCCGGGATCTGGTTCAACGGGAATGTGGAAGCAACTGGATCTCCTATCGCGAAGAACCAGCGTTACTGTGTCCTGCCCAAATTCAGGGATGGGCAGGCCTTCTTAACGGAAAACCTGCGCAAGGATTTATGGCTCGGAATACCTCTACGCTGGTTTTGCTCTAGTTGGAGAACATCGCTGCCTGGCACCTGCGCGGATCCGAGCAGACCTCATCCGTTTGAATAATCTGGCTTGAAATTGGAGGCGACCTTGTCTGGAACAATTTGGAGCAGTACCGTAAGCCTACCCACGGAATCTATATGCAGTAATTGTCCTGGATTGCTTGCCGAACGAATGCGTATCGGTCGCGAGATCCATGACACGCTTATGCAAGGATGTGCAGGTGTCTCGGCATTGTTGTACACGGCCTTAGGTGAGGATGCTGGAGATGAACACTCCCGTCTCCACCTCATTCAGGCGGCTGCAGCACAAATTCAGGCCACAGTCGATGAGGCACGTGAGGCAATCACTAATCTTCATCATAATTCAGAGATGTACACCGATATCGTTGCGTCTCTGAGAAACCTAGCGAGACGCGTCGAAAGACAACACGGCATCGAGGCCTTTTTCGGCGTTACAGGGGTTCCCTTCAACCTCGATCAGCAACTTGTCTATACCTTGGCAATGGCTACGCGAGAAGCCGTCTTTAATGCTGTACTTCATGCAAACACGCAGCGCATTCAAGTTTCTCTCGCCTTTGACTCCCGAACTGTAACCGTCACCATCTCCGATGATGGGAAAGGTTTTGATCCAAACCTTGTCGTCCCAGAAGAGCATTACGGCTTTCAGAATATACGGGAAAGAATGACATCGGTGGGTGGCCAAATGAGCATTAAGAGCTCGTTTGGTCGAGGTACTACTGTCAAGTTGCAGGTGCCGGTATCGTGCTGAACCAGGATCCGGAGGACTTATCCTCTTTGTATTGCCGGAACAGGAAGGAAGAATCGAACTAAATGCCTACAACAATTCTTATCGTCGATGATCATTCCCTCATTAGGGCCGGCGTTGCAGCCGTTATTTCAACGGCCCGCGAAATGAAGGTTGTTGGCCTTGCACGAAATGGAGAAGAGGCTCTCAAACTCTTTGATCGTTATCTTCCCGATATCACGTTGCTCGATCTGAATTTGCCTGGCCTGAGTGGCCTGGAGACTCTGAAAAGAATCCGAGAGCATGACAAAAATGCGCGTGTCATCATTCTTAGTATCTACGAAGGGAATGAAGATATACATCAGGCAATGGAAGCCGGTGCGAGAGGATACGTTGCGAAGGGATGTCCGCCTGAAATACTCCTGGCCGCTATACGTACAGTTCATTCCGGCAGCAGGTATCTGTCTCCGTCTATTTCGGAATCTCTCGCGGCTAGAACAAGAGATCGCTGTTTAAGTCCCAGGGAGCGAAGTGTCTTACAGCTAATCGGTGAGGGAAAGTCAAATAGAAGCATTGCGGAAACGCTAGGGCTTCGCGAGTCCACGGTGAAATGTCATATTAGTGTCATCCTTACTCGTCTAGATGCTGCGGATCGAACTCAGGCAGTGGTGATTGGCCTTCAGCGAGGCTTCATCCATTTGGACAAACCTTCCTAGAGAGGTCATCCCTTTCTTTTCCGTATTAGGCAAAGGTTAAATCACTCTAAGATTACGCATATTATTGCATATTGGCTCTAGCTCTTTGCCTGAATTAACCGCAAATGTAATAAGCTATCTCCGACCAATCCCGCAGCGGAGATGCGCACTCTGATTCCAAAGCCTACTAAAGGAGTTGCCGATATTTATCTGGCTAATGCAGCCCGGGTTAGCCGAAGTCTGAGTTTTATCTCTTCTTTAAATAAAGGAACTACATGAAAGAAAGAAGCGGAGTAATGTGCTATCAAACAAAGTGGAGCACTTCGTTGAGAAAGTTTGTGCTTAGTTTAGCCTTTGTGGCGACTGGGAGTATCGTTTCCATTGCTCAGAATGCCGTTGTACATCCCAATTGGCCAGGGCCTGGAGAGCTCTTCGTGGGGACGTGTTATCAGCCCGTTGATCGGTCATCCGAGCAGATCGATCACGATGTAGCCATCATGAAGCACGCAGGTTTCAATGTCGTGCGTATGGGAGACTTATCCTGGGATTCATTCGAACCCTCACAAGGTAAATTCGAATTTGAATGGTTCGATAAAATCATGGATAAGATGCAGGCCAATGGGATTAGGGTAATCCTGGATATTCCTGGTTCGCCAGCGCCAATTTGGATGCATCGCAAATATCCCGGGATCGATCTGATCGCCCAGAACGGCACGCGCCTTCCTCCTGCGGAACGTTATATGGATAACATTAGCGATCCTGATTATGTGCGTGAAGTGGGAATCCTAGCCGACGCGCTGACGAAACGTTATGCTACTCATCCGGCAGTCATTGCAATTGGATATGACAATGAGATCGGAAACGGTTTTATGTCGTATTCGGAGGCCGACAGACAGCGATTTATCGTTTGGCTCAAGGAGAAGTATCGAACAATCGAAGAGTTAAACAAGGTCTGGGCGACGCAGCGATGGTCGCGCCGCCTGAATAGTTTCGAGGACGTCGATTTGCCGCTAGCAGACGGACCTGGACCTTCCGAGCGGTATCTGGATCTCCACCGCTATTGGTCCGATGTTTCCGTAGCACGGCTGAGGGAACTCGATGCTATTCGTCGCCGTAATATGCCGAGTCTTCCATCTATTTCAAATCTTTGGGATTACGCGCCGAGAAGAGGTTTTGATTATCTCAGTACGTACAAGTCCTATGTTTCTTATGGCGCTGAAGGTTTCTATCCGGGGGACCCAATCAGCGGCGCGTTTGGCGCTTTGATGACAAAGGGAGATCTGCAAACTCCCATCTGGTTTAATGAATTCACCGCCGGTGGTGGTGGTTACTACGGAACACCGGGTCGAAGCCGCATGTACGCCTATCTGGGACTAATGATGGGTGCACAAGGAATCCTTGCATGGACATTCAATAGTCATATTGGAGGAGAGGAGCAGGCACTCTTTGGGCTGGTTAATCACGACGGTACGCCTTCGTGGAAGGTCGACGAGTTTGGTCGTATTGCTTCGGAATTCAAACAGCTTACCAAATTCGGATTTCCCCGATATCTGCATCCTGAAGTGGCGATTGCGTATTCCTTCGATTCGTCTATCGATTCGCGGCCGAACGGTCCGTCCAATACGACGCTCCAGTATTTCAATCCTTCGTATTCCGAGCAGGTGCAAGGAGCATTTGAGCCTCTCTTCCGAGCAAACATCGACACCGCGATCATCAACATTGGGCATGACAGGCTTTCTCCCTACAAACTCGTTGTTGTACCAGCAGACTACGTGATGGATGAGGCTAGTGCACAGGCGCTCCGCGAATATGTAAATGGTGGCGGCAATGTTTTGATGACAGCTTTTTCCGCCAAAGTCGACGAGCACGGAAAATGGTTTGAGATACCTTTGCCGGGCCGCTTGAGCGATGTGTTTGGGCTGAAAACGAATGCTTTCTATAAAGTTGCTTCTGAACTTAAGTTTGAATTGGATGGCAATTCGGTCAATAGTGGAGTGCACCAGTATGAGGTGCTTGAGCCTTCATCAGCGGTCGTACTATCGCGATTCACGAACACCGAAGATCATTCTCCGGTTGTCACAATTAATAAGTTCGGAAAAGGTAATGCGATCTATCTGGCAACTGAATCGAAGCCTTCCGTGATGGGACCTATTCTGGATCATGTCTACAAGATTGCGGGTATTCAACTGGGACCGCAGAGCCCTGATGGAGTCTACGCCAGAATTGTCGATGGCCGAACACTCTATGTGAACACGACACAGCAAGAGCAAAAGATTCCAGTCAGGGGCAACAGGAAAGGGATCATTAGCAATCGCGTGTATGAGGGGACTATGGTTCTTGGTCCTCAGGAGGCAGAACTGATTCCGTGATCGACTGGGCCGCGACTGACATCTCGCAATGTCGCTCGCGGCTCCATTCGTCTAATATGCAATTCCGTCGGCAAAATGTGTTACTACACAGGAATAGAGCCTTAAAGCATTTCCCGAAATACTGTGAACTTTCCAAGCAAGGTGAAGAGCGGCTTTCTTTGGCGAAATAGTAAGGCTTTACATATGCCGATCAGTTAATCGCGGCCCTGATCAGGCATTTTATTTCATACGCTTGGCGACGAACTTTTCGGTAGCGAAGTCACCGACTTTGCGAGTGAACCTAATCTCATCGCCCTCGATCTTTCCGTTGTAAACGATAGTGAGTTGATTTCCACCCATATCCAGGTTCTCGACAAATTTGATATTGTCCCCATCGATCGTGCCGTCCTGGAGTTCGACTTCGCCGCGATCCGTAATAGCCTTTCCAGTGAGCTTAGTTCCGTCCACATGAATGTCATAAGTGTATTTCTGTTTGCCCATCGGGGTATCGATCTCTGTTGTCCACTTGCCATTCCAATTGGCGGCAAAGGCGCTTGCACAAAGCAGAACACAAGACACAGCAACCATCCAGATCTTCTTCAGCATAGAAATATTCTCCATAGGGCGGGCAATAGCCCGGCAGTTCATGTTAGGCCAGAGACCAGTAAAAGATGGTAACGAAATGTAACTCTTTGTCACTAAACCTGAGTGACGATTCTCTCTGTTGAGTCTTGGGCTAAGGAAAGTTCGGTTTCAGCTCTCCCCTCGGTGAACTCATGGTTTTGTGTTTTGTACAACGATGACCGGATCGTTCTTCTCCCATCCGTCACCGAGAGCTTTATACAGAGCAATCAAGTCGGTCTGCATTGTTGCCCGGATTTGTATGAGAGAGTCCTATGCTTTCTTCGGGGATTGTCGCTCCGCTGTTGTGAATTCAACCTCAGCTGGGTATGAAATTTCTGTCTTGCAGATGTTGAGCCATGAATAGGATGCGAAGGTGCTGAAGCTCAACTCCGTCGAGGATGGGAAGGAGCCAGCGATTTCGAAAGAGCTTACAGCCTGGGAGTTTAGCCCTATTCGCTAAATGGGACCCCAAACGCCAGCAGCGCTGTTTTCGGCGGACGATGTTGAGTTCCAATCAGATTTGGAGTTTTGCCCATGGCTTTCCAAATACGAAACGCGACGTCATTCATATAGAGCAGCCGTACCTGATCCCGGTGTTCTCCGCGTTGACTATAGATGCTAATGGTAGTTAGTAGCCGTGTTTGTCCAGACTCTATCAGGTATGGTCCCATACTTACAGAGGGAGCATTCTGGATATCCTGCACTTCTTCCGCGCTCTGCGTGATGACCCCATAATTCAATGGTTTTTCAAAACACTGCTCCCTTAGGTTGAACAATAAATCATTTGAAGTATGACTGGCTGGATATTGCGGGTTGGTCATGATTTTCCTTTACTTTCGATGTGGTGGCATCCAGATACATTGCTATCTGGTGGCTAGGGCGTATTTTCCTTTGCATACCAGTAATACTTGGCGCCAGCAATTGACACATCGAATTAGAGACAGTGCAAGCAACCTCAGAAAGCCGATTGAGGGAATGCGCATCGGCTTTCTGAAATTCAATGGATGTACAAAGTGGGTTACTTTCGGCGTATCCAGCGTATTTGTGGAATGCTGCTGCGCCAGTGTTGATCCATGATCGTATTAAAGATCACTTGTAGCTTCCGATTTGGAGTGCAGATCCAACCACGAAAGAAGAGCGCGAATACTTCCGGTCGCCAAGGCTATGCATGAGTCCGCTGCACCATAGTAAAGATGAATGGTGTCCCCATCCGGGCCGATGGTTTGCCCGCAGGGAAACACTACATCCCGAACGTCCCCATTTCGCTCATAAGGAGCTTCGGGACCGAATATCCAGGAATCTCCTCGTTGCAGACAGACGTCAGGTTGATTGATGTCGAACAGCGCTAGTCCCAGGCGATAGATGTTGCCAGACGCAGTCTGCCTCACGCCGTGATAGAGCACTAACCAGCCTTTTGCTGTTTCAATCGGCGGTGAGCACAGGCCGATTTTGTTGGCATCCCACCATCCTCCGCGTCGCGCCTGAAGTATTATCTTGTGGCTGCCCCAATGTTTCAGATCCGGTGAGTAGGATATCCACATATGAGCGCCAAGCGTTGTCACGGGCCGGTGAATCAACGCCCAAGAACCCCCGATCTTGCGCGGCAAGAGTGCGGCATCCTTGTCTTCAGGAGGCATAATCACGCCATATCGCTCGAAGCTTCTGAAGTCACTGGTCAGAGCGAGTGAAACGCCAGGGCCACCCCGAGCGAAAGATGTATAAGCGACCGCATATTGCTGCAACTCGGGAATATATGTAATTCTTGGGTCTTCGATGCCCCATATCTCCTCCGGATACTCTCGAGGACTGGGCATCAACGTTGGCTGCGGGTCGATTCGCCACCCATCAATTCCATTTGCAGAACGAGCAGCGCAAAGATGGGATAATCCTCGTCGGTCTTCTACGCGGCAAAGCAGAAGAGTATCTCCATCAGGCAATTGTGTTGCACCTGCATTGAAGACGCTGTTCACCGGATACGGCCAGTCTTTCCGGCTGAGAATTGGATTGTTCGAATAGCGCGTGAATAGAGAATCGCCAGACAGTTGTGCGCTTTGCTGCTCCAGGGTAAAAGGTTCTGGCGATGTTGCTGGCAATCTGATTGAATTCAAAGGGACACACTCATTTCCGGGTCGATGTTTTTTGTGGTAGACAGTTCTACGTTTCGCATTTCGAGCAATGCCATCAGGAAGGAAAGCGTTGATTCAGCTCCTTGATTTTCATTGACACGATCGGGGTGAAGGCCGTCTCGGCAGCCACCGGTGGTTTCGTCATAAAGCGGGGTCTGAAGATCGTTTTCGCCCAGGAACCAGCGGAACGCACACCATGCTTCCTCGAGCCAATGTTTTTCTCTGGTGAGACGAAATGCCTGCAAGCAAGCGGAGATCATTCCACAAGCCTCGACCGGTTGTTGGTCGAAACGGGCTTTTTCGCCACCCTGGGTGAAAAAGCCTCTGGAGCCTATCGGAACAAACAGATCTTCTTCCCGTTGATGCTGAATGCCTGCAAGCCAAGAAAGGGATTCGCATCCTATTTCGATCATCCTCTGGTTGTGACTGTGCCAACCGGCGACCAGAAGCGCCTGCGACAACCTGGCATTCGAGTAGGCAAGACTCTTCTCAAACCAACGCCATGTTTCGGAATGACTACTTTCATAGAGATCCAGTAACCGGTTCGCGAGCAGATTACGCGTGCCCTGGATGACCCTGTCCCCAGGAAACCAGTCCAGATATGCTTGCATTCCCAGAACAGAGAACGCCCAGGCACGCGGACTGGAAAATGTCAGTGTTGCTGGAACTGCAGCCTCGAAGAGCCTGCCCGCCGCACCTCTTAAACCGGCATCTTCCGAATGGCCGAGTACTGTCCCCAATGCCCATAGTGCGCGCCCGTGGCTGTCTTCCGAACCAATTTCTTCCTGCCATTTACGGTTGTAGCTGAGAAAGTTCCTGAATCTGCCTGCCTTTTCGCAAAAGGCAAACCAGAGAAATGCCAGATAACGATGCGATAACGCGGTATCTTCGTGGCGTTGAGGAAGAGAAGTTTGATTCAGTAGCATTGTCACTATGAGGGCACGGGCATTGTCGTCGGTCGTGTATCCCTCAAGGCAATTGGGCAAAGAGAAGATGGCATGCTGCAACATGCCCGTGTCATCGGTCATGCTCAATAAGTGCGACGTATTGAGTACGGGGATTCTATCCGTTGCTTTGTGGGCGAAGATGTCCTGTAGTGCGGCCCGTGGACGCAACATCCGTTCAACGCGAGCACGCTGGAAACTTGCCATATATGCCTGCACTGTCTTCTGCCACGTAGTGCCTCGTGAGTGAAGATAGGCGCGCTTTCGCATTGCATGCCGCTCGGCATCATTATCCAGTAGCTTGATCGTCGCTTCGGAGATGGAATCAGGATCATTAAATGGAACGATTACTCCGCGCTCCTGTGCAAGCAGTTCTTTGGCATGCCAGTACGGTGTAGAAATGATAGCCTTTCCCGCTCCGAGTGCAATTGCGAGCGTTCCGGAGACTACTTGGGCTTCCTGGCGATAAGGAGTGACGTAAATGTCCGCAGCGCCGACCTGTGCGATCATTTCCTCGTTGCTTACGAAACGATTATTGAAAATTATGTGTGAGGAAATGCCGCATTCTTCTGCCAGCCTCTGTAACTCTTCTCTGTATCGCTCTCCCTCGCGTCGTCTGATGTGCGGATGCGTTGCTCCGGAGACGATGTACACAAGATTAGGGTGCTTTGCCAGAATTGCCGGCAAAGCGCGAATCACATTTTCGATCCCTTTATTCGGAGACAGGAGGCCGAATGTGAGCAGTACGGATTTCCCCTGGGCGCCAAATATATCCTTGTAGTAATTGGGGTCTATGAAGGGAAGATCCGGTACTCCATGCGGAATGACGTCGATTTTTTCATCGGCCACGCCATATACATCCCGCAGAAGACATGCTGCGTGTTCGCTCATAACAATCAAACGGTCCGACAGCTGACCGATCTCGTCGAGCACAGCCCGCTGATTTGAGTCCGGCTCACGCAAGACGGTATGAAGCGTTGTCACCAGTGGCATCTTCAATTTCCGAAGCAACGTCAATATATAGCTGCCTGCATTTCCTCCAAAGATGCCGTACTCGTGCTGCATACAAACCAGGTCATTCCCATTGAAATTGAGAAATTCAGCAGCGCGTTCATAGGAAGAACAATCTTCCTGTTCAATCTCAATTCGCACCTGCTCGGGATACTGATAGCTGGATTCCGGATCGTTCACCGGAATTGCAAAGAGGCGTCCGTTGCCAAATTCGGCTGCCATCGCAGTGCACAGGTCTGTTGTGAACGTAGCAATGCCACATTGTCTCGGCAGATAATTGCCGATAAAGGCAATGCGGGTGGGTATAGGTAACGAATGAGCACCCATTGAGGAGTTCCTAGCTCTTTCTTCGCTATAAAGCGATTCGGGGAAGGACATAATTTCCTGCTTTCAAGCGCGTCGGATGCGCAGCATATCGAGAAAGATCGAGGGAAGTAAGGCATATATCCAACCAACCGTTCGTAATTATGAATGGTTAAGCTTATCGCGGTGCAAGCTGTCGGATTGCGATCTTGTCAATCGGACGGAGATGAGCTTGTTCTTGAATTTGTCGGGTACGAAGTGTGGTCTTAGCAACCCGAAAGCCCGGATACTTAGACACCTTTATCGACTCCAACTCAGCAGCATTGAACCCGCACTTTATCTGACCCAACGCGCGAGCAATTGCTTTTGTGATGGCTGAGGCTTCCGTAAGACCGGCACTGCGACAGGAATAAGCATCATCCAACCATATGAAATGCCAGCCCATATTTCAGACCTTCACATCGAGAGCTGTGGGGATTTGGTCTGAACGGAAGCGTGGTTTTGGGTCGGCGGGCAGAAAGATATCTCTTCACGTCGGCTTTCTGATTGAAGCTCATGGTCGCTCCGGTGTTCCTGTTGCGTGCTTAAAAGGTGTTCGTCTGGGAGCGGAGCATAGAGCGCTGAAGGCGAGGAGAAAGTATCCAAACTACCTCTTTAAGCATACGCTTAATCGCGACGCGCACACTTCGAGATAGCGAATAAAGAGCTGCTGTTCTGCAATTGAGAACTCAACTCCTTCGCAAGCTCCATAGGCTGTTCTACGCTGGGCTCAACACCTTACAACACTCTGTAGGTTGCACGGACGGCAAGGTTATATCGGTCAATATCTTGCAGAACATCGTTAATTGTGTCCTCCGGCCTGCAATTTGATCGATGCAACTTTTGCAACGCAATGGAAGTGACTCTACAAAGCGCGAATCGATTAGGGATATGTACCAGAGCTTGATAGACCTGCTGAGAACGCATGGTTGGACCTCCGGTTTCCGAATGTCCAGCCCGCTATGCGGAGGTGCCGCAGCGTGCGGATCAGATATCCTGTCTCTGAGAGTACACGTTTCCGTGTACTCTGTGCAGTTCCTCTCGATAATAATCACGCTTATTCCAGAAAGGGAGAAGAGTTGTGCGGCACGGTAAACGAAGGTCCACTTTCTTGTCTGGCTAAGTTCTCCTCCTACCTTGCCATGGTGTGCTTCTGTTATTTATCTGATGCAAATGACTTAGCTTGATCGCTTTGCAAAATCATGTCGTTCATCGGAGAAATTGGGGAACGTGGGCATTACAAATAGATTATTTCTCGCAGTGACGAACCATTGGGCGTAGCTGTTAGATTGATCGCTGATCGTCGAATCTGGTCTAGAACTTTCGCTTCCTGGCTTCCTGAAACTTGTTTTTAGCTCTTCTTTTGAAAGCGCAATGACCCATTATGTGATTTAATGTGTCACATTTAGGAGGCATTGTATCAGTGCGCAAGCACGGATGCGCGGCTGATGTCTCCAAGCGTGCTTTAAGATTCGTTGGTGCGTTACCGAGCAATTGATTCCGAGATGTGAGGCTAGTCTGGTACCCTGGAGTAGGTGGTGCACGGATGTGAGCCGAAGCCAAAAGCTTTAGCAGCTTTCCGATAAAGAAAACTGCACTTCAACACGCTCAGCGAGTGTCTGTCTATACAGGAAATGTTCTAGGGTGAGCTTTGTCGTTAACCAGTTGAGATCGCCTTATATACGAGCTGCCGTAGTTGATTTCCCGGACGCGAGATTGAAAGGACTTGAAATGAAGAACCTGTACGTTGGCAATTTGCCCCATAGTGCAACCGAAGTGGAATTACAAGGTATTTTTGCCGCATATGGTGCAGTGGAAAGGGTTAACCTGATCACAGAGCAGGAAACGGGACGTTCGCGTGGGTTTGCGTTTGTAGAAATGGTCAATGCCAGTGAAGCAGATGAAGCGATATTAGGATTGAATGGAAGCGAATTGGGTGGTCGCATGTTAACCATCAATGAAGCCAAACCAAAGACAGACCGGCCAAAAAGTGGGGGATCCTCCTTCGGTAATGGCGGAGGACGAGGACGCGGCAACTCTCGTGGTAACGATCATAAGCGGCGTGGCCCCAGATGGTAGCTTTGTGGCGTAAAAATTTCTCCTGTGCCGCTGCTTTATAGCGCACCAGAGATAAAGAATCTAATTTGGAGGTGAACTGTGCCACGAGGCCGATCAACATTTCTTAAGCGTCAAAAGGAACAGAAACGTCAAGAAAAACAACGGGAAAAGGCGGAGCGTAAAAACCAAAGAAAGCAAGAGAAGCTTTCAGGTGACGATGGAAGCATGTTGCTAGAACCGGAATCATACTCATCATTTCAACCGGATCTGGCTTCTCTACAGACAGATCAACTAGGCTCCGAGAGAGAGTCCACCTCGGAACCACCGCCCAACTATTAACCAGGTCTCCAAGACAAATAGTCGTTCATGGATGTGGCCTGGAAAGTTTCTGTTAGTGGCCAAAGTATTTGATCTGCCCACGGTCACGAATTTTTCGGAGAAACTGGACCAAATGTTCTCTACCCATAGCAGCGTAACGAGGCCAGCATGTTTGTAAGTCAAAAGAGTATGTTGGGTCTGCGACTGTCGGAGGATATCCCTGCTCATCTATCGTGACGATGGTGATGGGGTTTCCTCTACATAATTGCAGCTCGTCTGCGGGCATTCCCAATTCTCGATCTTCAATACATGATCTACCTCAGCAAGGTATAGTATGGCTCCGCATGCCGCACAGACCCTAGCGTAGGCTCGCGAATCGTCGAACTTTCCCTCGACAATATCCGAATAGCCATTGCCTGCGCGATAGATACGGGAACAATCGAGTCGTTCACACTTGTGGAATGATTGACTCTCTTCTGAATCCGTCTCTTCCATCATGACTCTTTGCATTGGGGTATGGTGTAAATCACATAGAGGCGAGAATTCCTGTTTCGATACCATAGTTCAATCCCTTTCCTTCCACGTCCCACCTTTAGTGCCGATCTTTCAAATATTTGATAACTTAAGTGAATTTAGGCTTCTTTATCCAAGAATCAAGAGGTAGTTAATAAAAATGAATTCTTTCGAGCAGCCTTGATGATTTTCGCCGTGTTGGCTGAATGGCATTCAAAGTTGAAAAATTCTGGTCGTGGGAGAGAAAAGTGCGTGAAGCAATTACATTACTAGCCGATGACAAAGCGGACACGCCGCCTGATGTCTTGCCCAGTCTCTCCTAGAGAGGCACCAGGCCCTATGTGCTTGTTCGAGTCTGGCCGATGCCGAGAAACGAATCATCTGAGCTATACGGAAATTAGCAGAGGCCTCGACGAGTTCCCGCTCTGCACGTATATATTGGGTCCTATAGAACATATTCGCAGAGCAGGAGTCTGTCATATCCGTCTCTTCCTCCCTGCTGTAAAGTAGCTGCTTATCAGCAGTGTTGAGGGCTTTCAGCTTGAGAGTATGCTTAAAAGAGTAGGTTGGATACCTCTTTCTCGTTTTTGTTACGTAGATGCAGATATAGATCATCTCTGGACGTTTAATGTAGATGGCTTCAGATGGTCTTGCTTTGAGGCAATGCTGGAACGAGAGAAAAACCAGCGCTGAAAGACTTTCGACGGCTCTACGGTTCAGTACGGAACTGGCTCTCAATCGTTGCGAATATTCTTGCGAGAGACGGTGCATAGTCCCTAATGCGTGTACCATTGAGACAGTGGATATCTAATCCGTACCCTGCGGGTACTTAAAAGAACGGACTGGACATTCGGAAACCGGAGGTCCAGCAGTGCGTTCTCAACAGGTTTACCAGGCGCTTACACATATTCCCAACCGTTTTGTCCTCTGCCGGGTTACTGCCGTGGCATTGAAGAAACTGCATAAAGCCCATAATCGCCCGGAAGATACAATCAATAATGTCCTTCGGGATATTGATCATTATAAAGTGCGCCGGTCCCATGGGATGGGTAATCTGGCACCTGCAGAAAGAACAAAAGAGGCATCGACCGCGCTCACTGAAAAATCGGAATCTGAGCTCCTGGATGGTCAATCGACTCATTTGGACTTGGTTTTTGTGGGATATTGAGGGCATCTTGCCGATGCAATTGATGCAATGAATCTTACGTAGACAGTCTTCGGCTTCTCAAGTGAAGGCGTAAGTGCTCACGCCAAATTTTGACAGTGACTACGATGAATGTCCTGCTTGACGGGCTCAATCGAGCTTTCGGGGGAAGTTCGATGCTTATAGGTATGGCTTGCTGTGGAATATCGCCCAAACTGCACCTAACTTCATGCAGCTTACTATAACTCGAAGGCCGAAGAGAAATTCGTCAGGATACTTCAAGCCAGAATGCTTTGAGAATATTGAGGAATCATAACTTGCTTTCTCAAGACGTACGAAGATAAACCATCATGCCACGGCTTCTCAAGAAGACAACTTATCAGATCAACGAGCAGGAAGCCAGTTGGACCGGATTTCTTGCAGGTGCCGGCGTTGAAAATGCCCGCTGGTTTCTCAATGGAACATTTGACTCGCGACCTCGGGAGCCGAGAAGCATAATCCAGGAGGCCTGGAATTCATGCCGGACCATCGTTGCCGCTAATGATGCTGAGCTTTTGCATCATTTTGGCGAATTCCAGAATGGCTCCAGCAGAGAAGATTGCAGAGATCTTTGGGGCTTGATTGTTGTGCCGAGGGATTTACCCGAAAGCGCAAAATATCTGGAGCGGATCGGCGTTGGTCTTCCGATCTTTCCGAAAGAACGGCTTCATTGGCCAGCGGCTGGATTCCTTAACCTGTTTGTTCGTCTTATAGATGGTGATATGCCGGAAATTCGACGTTTTAAACGGTGCTCTTATTGTGAAAAAAGCCTCGGTATCAATGATCCCTGGGATGCTTGGTACAGGTCACTTCCGCTTATCGAACTTTGATGCGACACCTGGGAACAGCTGAGTTCCCCTGCAGTTCCCCTGTATTCAGCCACCCGGCTCCAGAGAAACTTATTGGCGAGCTCCCAACTTAAGCAGGCAGCGGATGTCGTTGTCCGCGTCCGGGAAGGCGAAGCACGCCATTCCACAATAGATTGGTACTTGGGGGATGCGGGCAGCAGCCTCGATGAGAGATGGAATCGGGCACGAAATGCAGCCGGTTAAATCCAGACTGCTCACGTACCCGATATAAGAGCGAAGTAAGCTGCCGGTTCCATCCCAAGAGGCTGCTAAGGTCTTCATGTTCTAGAGCGGAATCAGGGTTACTGTGTCCGATCCGGCAAGGGCTAAGAGCAGCTTTTCTTGACGAAAAAGCTGCGCGATCCTCTGTGGCTAGCGTATGCATCTACCCTGATTCTGCTCTAGCGTTCGATGGCTCTTTCCGTGCTCGTGCCGACAGTATTGCGGTCCGTAACTGCAACGTCCGAGTCTTCCGAATGAGAAGAAATTGGCGTGTTCTAGGAAGCCTTGCTGAATATTGTGTTTTCGCCGGTACTATCGTTTGATCCGGCTTCTCCGGTAGCAGCGATATCACGAGCACCAGTCTCTTTCAGCGCTGCTTTGGCTGCGTCGATCTGGTCGGAAGTGTCGCAGTGGACAGAGAGGAGCGTCCCGCCCTCCTTGACCGCGCCTTCATAGCGCTTAGCTTCGTACTCTGGAATTCCCATACCGACTAGAGCGCCGACAATGCCTCCAACGGCTGCCCCCACACCAAGGCCTGCGAGTGAGGCCATGATTGGTCCCGCAGCGATAAGCGGACCAACACCTGGAATAGCAAGAGCTCCGATCCCTGCGAGTAGTCCCAGAGTTCCTCCGATGACCCCACCGGTCGTAACGCCAGCGGTTGTGCCCTCTGGTGCTTTGGTGCTTTTCTCGTGGGCAAAGGCTCGTGTGCTCTCATCGTCAGGCAGAAGAACTGAGATGGACTCGTTGATGAAACCCTTAGCGAGTAGATGATCGACTGCCGCCTCTGCGGTTCCTGGTGTAGCGTAGATGCCGAAAACGGCCGTATTTTTGCTGGACATAGTGTTCTCCTCTACTGCGTGCTGCAGCGTGACCGCGACTTCGTTATAGAAAAGTTAGGGTGATTTTTTGACTGTGAGTATATTGGTGATTTTGTCGGACGAGACAACAGTAGCTATGTCAGAAGCCACCCTCTGCTTCTCTTCTTCTGATTTGACAGGACCTTTGAGCGTGACGGCCCCATTTCTTGTGATGATCTTGACGTTGTGGCCATAGGTGGACAGAGCCTTGTCTGCCATGATTGCTTTGCGCGCCTGCGCCGTAGTCTCCCGATCAGCTTTCGTATCGGATTGATTCTCCGCAGTCACTGTCTGGTCTTTATTCTGTCCGGAGTTGTCCGGTGCTGTTTGCGGATTCGCAAAGGAACGAGCCGTAGCAAATACAGAACATAGGAGAACGGTGGCGGTGTAGATCACTATAGAGAAACGAGATGATGTCATTGGGAAGAAAGCCTTTCGCGGAAAGCAGAGTTTCCGAGCTGTCGGGCCGTCTTTATGACGTTTGCGTCGAAATATCGGGTCCCGAGTGTGCAGTCAGTTCTGTGAGACGAGAATATTTCTATGTTAGTTGCTTGTCCTGGGTATCTCAAATTTATATCGTTTGCAGTTACTAATTGTACCGCTCGATGGGCAAGTTGATCGAGGTATGCACTATGTCTCCGATCAATTTAGACAGGAGATCGGAAGAGAAGAACAAGTGTGGACAACTCCAGAATTTATGCAAATTGTAGAGGATAAATCTAAACCCTCAATGCGGAAATAGTCCGACAATATTCTCCGTAATCGAGAAGAGTTGGTGCCGAACTAATTGCAAAGGTGAGCAAAAGAGTACAGCCCTAGAGATTAGAAAAGCGAGACAATTTCCCTTGAAGAACCTTATAAAAAGCTAAGGCTAAACATTAATATGATGTTAACCGAAAATGTAGAGTTGCTTGTTGTAGACGATGACATGATGATTCGCATGTTGCTGTCTGATGTCTTCTCTGAGTTAGGCTACAAGGTCCGGCTGGCTGAGGATGGTTTCTCCGCATTGCTTGAGATCAGAGCCAGGACTCCTAACATCATTATTTCGGATCTCAATATGCCAGGGATGTCAGGTTTCGAGTTGCTTCCCCTGGTCCGTATTGGATTTCCCTCGATTAGGCTAATCGCTATGAGCGGAACTTCTTCTGCGGAAGGTTTACCTCCTGAAGTTACGGTAGATGCGTTCTATGAAAAAGGAAGTGGTCTGGATTCCTTGTTGCGGATCGTGGACGCCATGAGCCATCTGGAGCAAAAGGAGCTTCATTTCTCGATGCCCGATAAGGTGTTAGCCCAGGGAGTTTCTCCGGATGGAATAGACCTTGTTCGTCGGGGCTCGGCCTGACAACACCAGAACTGTTGGATAAGCCAAAAGATATCATTGCTGGGGCTAGATTTAGCTCACACACTGTCCATGAAGAAACTTTTCTCAACCCCTGAGGCATGGATTTGAAGATTTGCTTATTACGTGGTTGATCTGTTTCGCTTGGCACCGGAAAGATTGAGTGTGTTAAGTCGAAACGTTGGAGCAACGAGATTTTCCTGTCTCACTCGCAGAATGAGACAAGACCGATAGAGTTGCATAGAGAGACGAAAACATTTCAGGTTTTACTTGTGATCCTATAAATGACTGTGAAGTATGGCCTTTTTTAACCACGGCATATCAAAAAAACGGATGTGCTGGTCAGGCCGCGACGTGTGATTCCATCGGAACAGGATTCCTCTGCTCGGAGAGCAACTTCATCCACTGATCTGCTTCTCTACGCTCTACTTGTGTAGGTGGATACACTTGAATGAGCCCGGCCTGATTAGGGATTTTTGAAAACACCTTTTCTTGCTTTATCACAAGCTCCAGATTACGAGCGAAAGCCTCAGAGCGGTAGTCATTTTCAAAACGCAAGCCAGTGGGATGAGACCAGAGGGATTGTATCCAATACTCACAGACGAGTTTCCATGAACCTCTGTTGGTGGATGCCCAAATGTGGAGGAACTGGAGTAAATCATCGTTTCCTGTTTGGTAGTCAATGTGAATCAATCCAGAGGTTTGATCGGGCATGAACTCATCCCAGCTTTGGACCACTGTATATTGCAAAGCGCGATCAAACCGAATAGTTTGCATCAATTGCGAATCAGCGATGAGCATCATATTTCCTCCTTTGGGGTGCGTCTAGATTCCACATACTTTGTTACACAGGAGAAGCATATAGAGCTAACGCTCCTTGGGTGCGGTATCACGAACAATTCATTCAGAAGGGGAGCAAGTCGACGATTCATTAGGATGGAGTTTCTTTTCTGGATGATTGGGGGAATCGAATCGGACTGTTGGTAGCCGTTAGGACATCCTTCATCGTCCATTCTCGACCTGGCCTGTTCGTCGAAAATATAGTCTTGGCTTCGTTTCTGACTCTGAGCGGCATCAACCGGCTGTTTCAGCCCGAAGGCGGCATTCATCATTCGCATCTTCCACCAGCACCGGCGAAAGCATGTCTGGAAGTGAGGATAACCGTCCTTGGTATTCTGTTGCGCTGCTTTGTCCCGGCAAACCAATTTTTCCGCAGAATCTACGGAAGAGAGTGCGGTACAGACGGACGGTATTGTGAATCCGCCTTTCGGATAAAGCAGGACCGTAATCGAACTTCTAAGTGTGGACATTCCAAACCTTCTGAAATTGCCGTCGTACGAAATCCCTTTCGGGGTTTCACCACTTTCAAATTATCAATGCATAACCGGAGACTGCTGATCAATAGTGCTCACAGGTCGTACTTTCCATTAGCGGTAGACATGGTTAGCTTCTTAGGCAGAGAGCTTTTTGGCGGTCAGGCCCACCGATGAAATAGCCCGTGGCTTGTCAATAGTCGTGCATGAAAGATTAACGTTATTAACACCAAGGAGATACCAAGGCAGTCGAGCATCAAGGATTGATAGTTCGTGCTTGTTTATCATGCAACGCCATCATTATTTAGCGGCGTTGTCCATGAACGTGATTCCTATAGGTTGTTTGAGGTACAGCTACGTTTTGAGAGAGAATACCGGCTCCATAAATTTATATCTGAGCAATATTGCTCACTTTTCATAAATTATGTTTTTGGAGATAGCCAAAAGTGATCAATTGTGACCAGTATTCGATACTGACGAGTTCAATACTTACAATGCGGGAATTTCGGCTGATACGACGGGTAGTCCGTGTCGAATTTTAGCAAAGTTTGAAGGCTCGTCATGCAGATCTCACCTCAGGTGCTGAATCTACCCTGCTCATCGCAGCGGAAGCGGTTCACAACCTTGTCCAGATGAATTTGCATCATGCGTATCAGGGGATCAGAATCTAGAGGGTATACAGTTCTTCAATACCACTGACGGTCATCATTTCACATTTCGAAAGCCTGGATGATAGATATATTTTCTAGCTTCGAAAGGAGCTGTATTAAGGTTGTCGTCATACGAAACTGCTATCGCCAAGGTTTAGCTCTCCATGATTTCCGTTTCTGCGCGTAACCAATCTTCGAGGTCTTTGCCGGTTCTTTGTCCGCGAGTGCAATATAACTCGTAGGCACGCCGATTGATTTGAGCCTCAATATCCGATGGGCGCCCTGCCGTTGAGCGTAGCCAACTGGTTGGGCTAGCCTGAACTGGAGCGATTGTTTCGTTCTGTACTTTTGCTCTGTTCTTCATGATTTACACCTTACGACTGATTTCTACTGCAGAGACACATGGCCGACAGCTTCTTAATGTGGTTATCGGCGTCCTTAAACCTCTTTATTGACCACACGTAGGGAGTGTGTATCTGCCGAACCTAAAACTCAGGAGATAGTTCGTGGCGCCCTGCGATATGATTATCTGTTTCCTTCGCTGTCAGTCGAGAGAGATCACAATAGCCATAACCGGTTTGGCAAGCTTGCGAGTTGCGTCGTTGCTCAAGGTCCTTTAATACGGAAGCTTCTGATGCGGTCAATTGGGAGTAGTCGCAGGATTCTTTGCCGCCTTTACATGCTGAGAGATTACGCTGATGGTCAGAGAGAGCCACTGCACGAACTTGTTCAGGGCTCAGTCTGGATCGGTCACAGGTGTCCCATCCTTCTGTGCAATGCCAGAGATTGCGCGCATGAACGGCGGCAGCCACTTTTTTTGCTTCTGTTTGGGTAAGGACGGAGTAATTACAGGACTCTAGGCCATATGTGCAATCAGAGATGTTGCGCTGGCGGCTGGCGAGGGCTACAGCTCTTGTTTCGTTTGCATTCAGTTTGGATTGATCACAGGGTTGCCACCCATCTTTGCAGTGGGAGATATTCCGCTCACGATCGGCAATTGCAACGACACCAGCTTCCCTGATAGTTAGGAGTGAATGATCGCACAGTCCAATGCCATCCATACAGTCGGAAACATTACGCTGGTGAATAGCGACGTCCGACGCAATCCTCTCGCGTGTCGTTAGGAGGGAATGATCGCAAGATATTGCATCTAGTCTGCAGTTTGCGACATTTCGCTGGTGGAGCTTGATAACGGCTTCATGAGATTCTCTTTCGGTAAGATCAGAGAGATCGCAGGACTTTAAGCCGTTCTCGCATGCCCATAGATTGTTTTCATGATTTGACAGCTGCGCAAATAGCGATTCTTGCCAGGAGCCAAGGCTAGCTAATAAAAGGCAGAATGTAATTCTCACGATAACTGTCATTCGATTTTCCTTAAGTGAAATTTATAAGGATGAAGATCACCTATGTGCTTTGGACATAATTCCATCGAACCTTTACGATAATTTGTAAAGAAAAGCGAACAGTCCTTATTGTTGGACCTCTCGAATCGTAGTACGAGTCGGAAGACTTCTGAACTGCAATTCCGCTTCACTACTTCGACTGGCCTGATCTACCTCCGGAAACATGAAATTCAATGCAAAGAATTATGCATCCATGACTTTGATCATCGACGCCGCAAAAGGAAATAGCTGATCCAAATTGCTCATGATCCACGAGCGCGAGTAGCTCCGAATAGCTGTTTCGTGCAAGCACTTTCTTCTCCTCTTTCAGAACAGCGCGCAGTCTAGGCGATGGGCCAATCATGTGATTTGAGCGACTTACGGACGCAATGTAGTTCTGCAGTATTAAGAAAAGCTGCAGAAGTGGTCACATACGCTGCTCGGGAATTTGGGGGGAATCCTCGTTTGCACGTCTCCAGCCAAAAGCTAGATGGGCGTTGGAGTTTGCATTTTATTTAGGGTAAGGGTTACGAATGCAGCCGGCGACCAGAGCTGAATCAGGGTAGATCTATTCGCAAGGCCTCGGAGGATGGCGCAGCTTTTCCGTAACGAAAGCTGCACTTAACCCCTCGCGGATCGGATACAGTAATCCTGATTCCGCTCTAGTGCCATGTAGGAGCTACAGTCGGCTATGTGCGTCATTTCGTGGGGCTTGGCGTTGGCGCTGCGAGACATGTGCCGTAATCAGCCTGATTTTAACGCCGCTGTCTTGATAGTTGCGTCTTCAGAAAGTCTTCACCCTGAAGGCCGATGACTTCAAAACAGTTGGAATCGTTATCCCTTGTTATGTATCTATAGCAGCGGCTCTTCATTCGTCATCAGGGATCGCGCTCGTCACAAATAGGCGTATGCTTAAAGAAGCAGTTTGGATACCTTCTTCCTCGCCTTCAGCTTTTCATGTTTCGCTCTAGACGGGCGCCTTTTCAATTACGCAACAAGGACGACCGGAGTGATTATGAGTTTCAATCAGAAATCTGATGTTAAGCAACATCTTTCTACCCGCCGGCACAAAACTTTACTTCCGTTTCGGCCAGAGAGCCAATCGGATATCACTGACGTTTCAACAAATGAGCCTCGCAACGAAAATAACGATACATCCCACGAAATTCCTGCGCAGTCCGGCAATTCAGTGGACGAAACACCTGATAAGAAGTCCTGAGCCTGAAATCAGGCGCGATGTTCTTGTGCGTAAGATGTAACACTGCCGGTAGATTGGATCTACAGTAAGGGCAATTTTGCGAGACATGAATGTCAGTCGAAGGGAAGATACGATGTCTATAACGCTCGATGCGAAGGTCGGAAGTGAGTGCTGGCGAATTGATCATTCACAACAATGATTACGAGATCACAAGTGAATTATAGGATTATCAGCATGGTCTTTGGCCTACACTCAACGGTCGCTGGGTGTCTCTTGTTATCAGAATCAAAACCCCCCCGTTAATATCAGATTCAGGCTAACTGTATGAACGATCAGCCTAAGAGGTAACACATGGCCAAAGTCACGATCTATGAGCCTAAAGGCACATCCACCCAATTTGAAGACGCGAGCCGGATTGAGGTTCGAGAAGGCATTCTAACTTTCTACGTGCAGCAAAATTCGACCTCGAGTCCTTCGCGAAAATACAGCACAAATTTTCCATTCCTGGTAGAAGAGGCAATTGGTCATAGTGGGATCTAGAGCTTGTTATTCGCTTCAAGGGCGATAGCATAGTCAGGAGAAAATCGGCTCAGACGAGGCAGAAGCCTCCAAAGTAAGACAGCTTTCGTGGGGGCCTCAGTGCTGAGCATGGTGATTCCATGCTCAAGGCCAACAACACCGCGGTCCTCAGGACACTCGTGTTCTTGGATGGAACGAAGTATGAGTCCGATTTTCATTGTCTAGAGCATTTTTGCATTGCCATGCACTGGCTAAGATCAGCGAGGTGTGGTTTCCCTTGACGGAAAAGCCGCGCAAATATTCATTCCCTGGTGTACACCTACACGGAAAATGCTCTAACCCCGTTACATTCAATCCTTAGCGCTATCGATATATTTTGTATGCTTCGAAGCAGAGAGAGAGGGGACACTCAAGTTCTCATATTGTTGCTTGCCATCTACCTTAAAGGGAAGCTTGAAGACCTTTATGTCCCGTGCGAGGCCAATCATCCGTAGTGCATAAATCCCATACCAGTTTGGATCAAACTCATACCAAGCCAGTCCATGACGAGCCGATTGGGGGTGCGCGTGATGGTTGTTATGCCATCCTTCTCCAAATGTTAGCAACGCCACCCATGGGCAGTTCTTGGATGTGTCATGCGTGGAGAACCGTCGTGTTCCCCATATATGAGCCGCAGAGTTCACCAACCACGTCGAATGAAGCCCTAGGACGGTTCGCAAAAAGATGCCCCATAGAACATACTGCCATCCGCCAGCAGCCAAAAGGACCGCGCCTAGGACTGTAATGGGCACCCAATGCCAGTGACTTATCCATACGTGGAATTTATCCTTGCGAAGATCGGGAACATAGGGCAGCAGGTCGGACGAATTATTGTGCATGGTCTTTCCTGTGAGAATCCATCCCATGTGAGCCCAAAGGCCACCATCACGGGGTGAGTGCGGATCGCCGTCGTTGTCGGCATTTTGGTGGTGAATCCGGTGTGTGGCAACCCAGAAGATCGGACCTCCCTCCAAGGCCAACGTACCGCATACCGTCAAACAATATTCGACCCATTTGGGTATTTTGTAGCCACGGTGTGTCAATAGTCGGTGGTAGCCCATGCCGATACCGAGTCCTCCGGCTATCCACCACAACAGCATCGAAAGCAAAAATGCCTTCCAGCTAAATACGAACAGAGCCGCTAAAGCTCCAATATGAAATACGATCATGAAAAAAGTGGTGAGCCAAACGATGGGCTGCGCAAAAGTCCTGTCGTGGATGATGAACCTTGAAAACAGCATATTCCCCTCTGCTTATTTAGATGGGATGGGTATCAAATGAATATTTTCTTCAAAGTAATAGTTGAGTAAGAATCACTCTTCCCATCGTCCAGATGGAGCGCGAATTGTAACTCTCCGCTCGAAAGCTGTGTTCTGCCATCTATTGAGACAGATGGGTTTTGTGAGGCAGACAATTCTTCTTCGTGCAGCCCTTGTCTAGGATTAGGACGAAAATGCTATAGGAGATGAGGGTCCAATTGGGAAGTTCGATCGCGGGCGTTTCCCAGGAAACAACTCTGCTGGATATGTCGAGAGTGTGTCGAAACGGTAACATATGAAACTCCGAAGCAATGTTTCGAGACTATGTCGGTTATCTCCAGACCATTGAAGTGTTGATCCTTAACTCGGGAAAGAATTCGTGTTATTGCATCCTGGATCTTATCTGTCTTGGGAGTGCCTAGAAACATTGCTCTCATCTCTCCTCCTATGAAGAAAGAATTCCAGCCTGCCGCATTGACCTTGCGGCTGAATGCAAAACTGTCTAGTCCTTTGATAATTCTCCAATTCTCAGTCCAGGGTTCAGTCTCAACCTCAAGAATCTGCAGTACTGGAGGTTGTACTTTAATCAGAATGGTTCCAATATTGAATGTTGATATCACGATATCCTCCAGGTGAAGTAATAGAGTAAAAAGGCTCTGTCAGTTTAATTTCGGCCGATTATGCCGCAACGAGAATATATCGGGCCTGTGACATAGACCTAAATACCTATATCGTTTCTCGTGTGTTTCATCATTGCGAGGGCATGCCATGATCAGCCACTTCATTGAAGTACCGCAATGTCACCACATCAAGGACCAATAGTGGCCAGCGACTTTAATGTCAGGGCTTTCCCTGGTCCTGGGGGAGTTCGTCAGGTTGAGTGATGGACTTCCCTGCGAGCTTTTTATAGATTCTTTTACTTCTTGCTAGAAATGCTGTGCAAACCAGCTCACTGTATGGCCTATTTGCACTGCTCGCCAGTTTTGACCCAAATCACCTTGGATCAACCAGATTTAAGAAGCAGCGCAGGGAAGGTGTTTGGGGATGATGGCCGTAACCTATCAGCTTCAAACCGGGCCCTGGAAATAAGTCCGCGTAATGACGCGTCAATCGCAACTGGTGAGAGATCTTGTGCTGCCTGTGCGTATCTCGTCGAAGAACGGAGTCCCTTGCTTCTGCACGCACTCAGTAGCGTACAGGTACATAGCGGCCGACCAGGTCTGCCAATCACGTCCGCTGGGCTTACCTGTTTGTGCTTGAATCCACTCGTTGAAACCCCACTCTACGTCGTTTTCATGCCATGGTTTGACCAGTTCAGTTAACGCCAATAGCTTTTGCTCAGCCAGATCCATCCGCCCCGCCGCTACGCATGCCGCCACATAGAAGCCACAGACAAACGGCCAGACTCCGCCGTTGTGATAGTCGCCGGGCCTGTTATATCGCTCGTATCGTGGGTGCCAATCGGCATGATTGGGCAAAATATATGGAAACAGGCAGGGTGGCAAATCAACGATAAGTTCTCCGCTCTCCCGTAATGCTTTGCATTCGGTTTCAATCCATGCCACCAAGGTTTGTGCCCGATGCGGCGAAGCAATCCCAGTTAGAATCGCCAGGCTGTTGCCGAGCAGATCGAAACGGTCGCTGTTCAGGATTTTGTAGGAGTAGAGCGCGTAATAGGGCTTGCATGGCACGACAAGTCCCTCATGCTCATGTGCGTTCTTTTCCTCGCCGCAGATCTCCAGACGATTCATTGACTCGCGCAGCTGACCAGCGGCTCTGTGCTCGTCGTAAAGTAGAAGATACGCATAGACCAGCGTATTTACGTATAACCCATAACCCATCACCCACTGCTCATCACGCCAATCACTGGTCGGTAACTGGGAGACCATCACGCGGTCGTCAGGGCTCTGGTACTGCATCCACTTCAAAGCTTTCAGTGCCGCCTCGTTGAGAAATTCCGGTTGATTGGCGGATTTTCTGTACAGTGCCAAGCCAAAAAGGAACAGTGGGGTTGTATCGCTGGCGCCACGGTCAGCAGGATCGTGTGCTAGGGACGGGATGTGGCCGCGCGGGGTCTGATTGGCTGCCAGTGCCACGAGTGTGCGCCGTAGCGCGTCTGCAAGCTCTTCGTTGCCGGTGGCCAGAAAGCCCAAGGCCGAAATCATTAGGTCTCGCGTATACGGTTCCGGATATCCCCAGCCAGCAGTCCGGGGCAATCCTTGAAACGGCCCACGCGCGTTATGGAGCAGGACGTGAAGGGCGGCCTCTTTAGCTTGATGAATGGATGCAAGCGATTTTTCGTCTATAACCATGGATACCTCAATGGCCTGCAGGGTGTCTTTGACGGGCACTCGCGCCGTGTTGCCCTGTTGCCTAATGAATCCCCAATCGGCTGGACACGATCTCCAGAAAACGTCTGGCTACGTGGCGATAGTCGAATAATTCGGTTACGTGTTTTCGGCCCGCTTCGCCCATCCTTCGTCGCAGGTCGCTGTCCTGCATGAGCATCAGGAGATATCTGGCTATATCGGGCACGCTGGCTCGATACTCTGCTGTCCGCGGGTTCGAAAACACAATATGACGACTATCTTCGATCCCATGGCCTTCTCCGAAGACCCCTTCATTAATTTTTTTCTCTTCTGCCACCTTCGCCAGGAATGCCGTTTCTCCGTGGATCATCGTATCGAGAAAGGCCATTGCCTCAATCGCGATCACCGGTTTTGCGCAGGAGTTTGCCTCAACCTGAATCATTCCAAAACCTTCTAGCCGAGATGGTGCAACATAGATATCGCAGGCGGCCAGCAGGTAGGGCATGAGGTTTTGCGAGACGATGTTGGTTGAGTAGATGACTTTCTTGTCGATTCCCAGATCCGCTGCCAGTTTGAGGTCGATCAGGTTCTGTTGAACCGTGCGAGATTGAGGCCACACCTTGCAGACAAATCTCCAATCGGGAACTTCGGCATCGATCAGCGCCAGCGCCTGCATGACCTCCTGGGCTCCCTTCGATGCCGCGTCGCCGCCGACAGTTAGAATCATGATCTGGTCATCCGCCACTCCCAAAGTCTTGCGGATCGCTTGGATCTTAAGGTCATCGTGGCTGCACGGTGCGTAGTGGTTTGTATCGCAACCTACCGGCAGCACTGCGATGTTGTCTCCCCTGATGCCATCTCTGACATAGACCTCCTTTACCCAGTTGGAGGTGACCAAGATCAACGGCAGAGCGTTCAGCACTTCGCGGTGTTCCGCGATATAACCGTCGGCAACCAGCCATGGTACGGCTTTCATTCCAAACTTTTGCGGGTGTAGAACCAGGTGTGGAAGATGGCCCCAGAATCCCACGCCAACCACTATGTCAGGCTGGAACCAGCGATAGTACCATTCCTTTTCCAGCGCCGATTCTAAATGTACCGGGTGAACGTCCACGCCCATCTCGCACAGCCCCCTGCACAACAACTCGCCTTGCATTGCTAAGCCGGCCGCCGGTGGTGGGTATTCGGTCAGCACAAGTACCTTCACGATTGTTGCTCGCTGAATACCGTACGCTGTGCCGCTGCCTGTGCCGAGTCAAAGCACCAGAACCCTTCTTCCCGCGGAGTGGTTTTTGCTTCCCAACTGTCGGGCCCGAATCCGTAAAAATCCGTAATCAGCCGACGCTTTTCTAGCCAAATATCGTTTGCCAATATATCCCGCCGATCCGCGTCGTCGCGAACTCGAGGCAAGTACATCCGTCCTCCATCTTCGTAAGCAAATAACCACAACCGCCTTGTGTCGATAGTTCCCGATCGCCAAAGTTTAACGACAGCCTGGCAACACTCCTGATGCCGACGGTGCTGTGTGTATTCGCCCTTCGGGCCGTGTGTCAAAATCAGGTCGTAGCTCTCTCCAGACAGTAGATGGACTGCGGTCTCCTGCACCTGCTCGATCGATAGCGGTACCTGATCAGGTCCATCATCCAGATTCGCCATTTCGCCCTTCGCATCCAATTGCTGCAAGACCTGGCGAAACTTTGGCGCACGATCCGGATCCACGCCTCTACATAAGGTCACGACACGCCAAAGAAATTCCGGATGCGTTAGGATGTAGCCTCCACACCAGAGCGTCTCGTCGTCCGGATGAGCGACAACGACAGCAGCCTTGAGCCGAGTATTTGACCTCATTTCATCGCGAGGGACAGGAATCATTGTTTCCTTTGGAATAGGTGAGAACATCGATTCAGGATGCTTCTAGACGTCTGCTACTAGCAATTCAGTAGCTCTGTGCTCAGCTGAATTCGCATCACACAAATCTGTCGTAAAGGTCGCAATTCATTGCCACCTCACATTGGCTATCATCGGCCAGGGTGCTTTCTGAGAATGGTCAAAATTGAGCATTCTCCCGCGATGGCTTGGAATTAACTTTTGGTCTGTCCCTTTGCCGATGAAACCCGAGAAGCGCCCTAAAGGTCGCAACATATCCGTTGAAAATCTGAGCATTATTGCTCAGACAGTTTGGTGCTATGCCCTCTAAATTGAGGAATATCTCGCATTCCTGCGGCTAGGGTGAATCATGAATGCGTTACTCATTTGTCCCAGTTTTCCCGATACGTATTGGAGTTTCCGCCACGCACTGGCGTTTCAGGGGAAACGTGCTGCGCAACCTCCCCTCGGATTGATGACCATTGCATCACTACTTCCTGCCCATTGGAGCAAGCGCCTCATCGACACTAACGTTGAGACTCTGAGGGATGCTTAACTATGAATCCAACTATCTCTTCCGCTGTGCCTGTCGGCAATCAAAAACAAGAGTCGCTGGTGCACACTGATGCTCCCTTGTTCACTCGTTATCCCGGCAATCCGATTCTGAGCAGGGAAGTGTGGCCATATCCGATTAACAGTGTCTTCAACGCTGGTGTAACACGCTTGGCGGACGGAGATACCTTGTTGCTATGTCGAGTAGAAGATCGCACCGGTCTATCGCACCTGTGTGCTGCTCGTTCTCCAAATGGAATCGATGGATGGCGTATTGATTCTCGCCCGACACTGATGGCAAATCCCGACGATTATCCCGAAGAAATTTGGGGTATTGAGGATCCAAGAATTACATATGTTCCAGAAATAGAGCAATATGCGATTGTTTACACTTCTTTTTCCAAGGGTGGCCCGGGAGTTTCGCTGGCTCTGACCAAAGATTTCAAGGGCTTTGAGCGATACGGTGTGATCATGACGCCGGAAGACAAAGATGCGGCTTTGCTGCCTCGAAAATTGGACGGTCGCTGGGCTCTGATTCATCGGCCCATGACAGCACTCGGTGCACATATTTGGATCTCATACTCACCAGATCTGCGCCATTGGGGTAGTCATAAGGTCATGCTTGCGGCGCGACGCGGGGGATGGTGGGATGCGAACAAGATTGGGCTCTGCTCTCCGCCCATAGAAACTGTAAAGGGATGGCTGGTGATCTATCATGGCGTTCGGCAGACGGCCGCTGGCGGCATCTATCGCCTGGGTCTGGCGCTCTTCGATCTCAACCAGCCCGATGTCTGCCTGAAACGAGGAGATTCCTGGATATTTGGTCCGGAAGCTTCCTATGAACGACAAGGGGATGTCAGTGACGTCGTGTTTCCCTGCGGACAAACCATCGATGCGGATGGAGACACGATTCGCCTCTATTACGGCGCGGCTGACGAGTGTATGGCCATGGCTACCAGCAGCATCCACGCTCTTCTTTCCTGGTTGGACGAGAACTCCAGCGCCGGTTGTGGCCGCAAGTTATAACAATACTCTGACGTCTGATAGTGAGGAGACTGAATGGATATCGTAAGTGCGAACTGGCCTCATGGCCTTCCCCGATTACTGTGGACAAGGCTGAACTGTCCGCTGTGTGGTTCTACCGAATTCATTGAGGCCGAGTCGCATCCTCTCGATCGCATTCTAGGCATATTCGCACTATTTCCTGTTCGTTGCGCCAATTGCTGGAGGAGGTACTATCGGTTTGCGAAGAGAGGAGCAGACAAAACAGGATGACCCGCCTTGCCCCAAATACCTTGAACATAAAGGTCAATAGAAATAGATCACATCTGAGCATTGTTGCGTTGAAACAGCGAATGGTAGCGAAGCTTAAGAGCATCAAGCTTGAGCTTCTTCAATCGGCTCTGGCGGAACGTTCTGGTTCGCCGCAGCCAACGCGCAAAGAAGCGTTGAGAGTCACTCACTCCGGTCTTCAACAGGTGGATACCCATACCCCGAATCCTGCATCCCTATCCACACGCCCGCTTCAACGCCACTCATCCTTCATAAGAGCCGTATGCGTAGACGCGTCCCTACCGGGACCTTTATCAAGCAGGCAGGAGAGATTGCCGGATGTTCCGGGAGAGAATCCACTCCGATACATCCATTTTGAGAACTTAGTTAGTTGGCGGCGGAGGTCATGTTCATATCGTCCGGTATCGACCAGGGAGCGACCAGTCGCTGGAGCAATTGGTTCGATATTCGTAATTACGGTTTGCGAAGGCATTTTATGCAACCTTTCTCCGAGAGGCTTCTACTTTATAGATCCCCCTTCTGCGGAACTCGGAGGAGATGTAACGCTTGCCGAGGGTACGGGCCACGATTGCCTGATGCCACTCATCGAACAAGCCTGTGGAAGTCAAGATAGTGCGGATGCATTGGGCATCCTTCATGTATCGTTATCCGAAGACGTGCCCCCATCAAACCGGCGTGATCCATGCTTTCTGCTTTCCTGATGCAAGTTTGCCGGCAGATGTAAATCTTCAGTAACGGATTGGTCGAAGTTATGGAGCTATAAAATGCTTCTATATCTCCTGAGCTTTAGGGCTGCGTCATCTGTAACTGTCTGCTTCTAAATTCCGTGACCATGTCGTGTTTTGGCGCAGAAACGGAATGAGAGAAGTCAATGATGTATCTGATTGGATTTGCGCAGAAGCGGCAGCAGGTCTCCTGGATTTCCGCGTCTTTATACAGTATGCACGGGGAGAACGATCGGAGGCATTCCGAACAAGTCAGCACGATGAGAGGTAAACCATTGGAATCCTCTCCGTTTGCCGGTATCCAAATAGGAATTGATTTCCGCCGATGGCTTATCGCTAATGCATTGGAGCTGCGGATCAATTCAGCGACTGTATGTAAGAGTTCTTCTGGGCGATTCTCTCCCTTGGCATAGAACGCGTCTGCGGGAATTCCGTCGGGAATACGACTGCCGCAATCGTAGGCGCCGCTAGCTGCAACGATTGGGATATCGGGAAAGCGGCGGCGTACAACAGAGAGAAATTCGAAGCCAGACATCTGAGGCATGGCAAGATCCGAGATGATGACGTCAGGCGCGAACTTCCTGAGGTGCAGAAGAGCATCAAGGCCATTTTCTGCAGTGCTGATTTCATACCCTGCGGCGGTCAACAGCATTGCCATACTTTCGCGAACTCCCCGATCATCGTCGACAACAAGGAGTCGGTGCCTAGATCTGTCGTTCATGAACCATCACCCGTCTTGAGTTAATTGGACATAGAACTACGTTCAGCCGATAGAACCTTCTTCGTGGAAAGGATGCCACTTTCGAAAACGCGACACTGAGCAATATTGCTCACCTCATCGAAGAATTATTTTCGTAAAAGTTGGCATCTAACTGGATGTTGTTGGAGATTCGTACTGAGATCTGTTTGACTTCGTATGGTTCAGGTGTTCTACTAGGGCGCCCTCATATCGTTGCGGCTGGATTAGCCACCGACTTCAATAAAGTTTGTTGAGTTCTTCTTTTAAGACTCAGTCATGAATTGATCGGACGCGTGTATGATTGGGAACCAGCAGGTCACGGAACGCCTCGATTACCTGTCAGAGCGCAGTATTGTATTTTCAGCTACTTTCCCTGATACCGATCATCAGTTTCTGAAGTTAAGGACAGCGCTCGAAAGAGGTTTCTACGAGTATTTACCTAATAAATCCGAGCGATAATTGTTTTGGAACGGCGGTTATTACTCCGCGATGGCTATTTGTCTTAGCGGCAGCAACACCGGAATTTGCGGGAGATCCCATCCTTGTGGATGAATCTCTTGAACAGCTTGATCCAGAAAACATCCAGGCGGGCGATATTGTCGGCATCAGTGTGCATACCGGTAATGCGCTACGCGGGTACCACGTGGGGCGGATGGCTCGCGCGCGGGGTGCGTGGGTAGTATACGGCGGTATTCACGCTACGCTTTATCCAGAAGAGGCGCTAGAGCGTGGAGAAGCGCACTCGGTGGTGCGAGGCGATGGCGACATCGCCTGGGGCAAAGCAGTCGCGGGCTGCCTGTCCGGCAAGCCGGAGAGAATTTACGAGGGCGGACGTATTGAAGGCACTGAGTTCCTTGCTGCTCGGTGGGACTTGATACGGCCCGAGAAGTATATGTGGGCCTCGGTGCAGACTATCCGTGGATGCCCGAAGCACTGTTCGTTCTGCAGTGTGTGGCGCACCGATGGACAGAAGCCCCGCCAACGGCAGCATCAGAAGGTTGTCGATGAAATCGTAACCCTGCGGCGTTTGGGCTTCCGGTTCATTGCGCTGGCCGACGATAACTTCTATCCAGTCACACTGACGGATCTGCGCCAGGCGCGGGAGCAGAACAATCTTGTGAAGCTCGAAGAACTGGCAGCCATTCGCCAGGAGCGTTTCATGCTGATGGCAGAACTGGCGAAACTGCCCAAAGACATGGTGTTCTTTACACAGATCACTATGGAGGCGGGCGAAGATGGCGAATATCTGGATGCCATGCGGAAGGCTAACATCAAGGGAGCCCTTGTGGGCGTGGAAGCCGTAACTCCGGAGGGCCTGAAGGCGATCTTCAAAGATTGGAACTACTCGGGCGAGGGGCTGGCGAAACAGCTGCAGAAATTCAGACAACATGGAGTACATGTACTCGGTTCTTTCATCTTCGGATTACCGACAGACAAGCCGGAGACATTCGACGCGACGGCAGAACTGGCGCAAAAGGCGGGAATCACCTTTGCACAATTCGTGATGATGACGCCATTTCCGGGCACGGTGGATTTCGGACGCTGGGAAAAAGAGCAGAGCAAGAATCCGACGATGGTGGAAGGTGTGCCCATTACTCGCTATTGGCTGATTCCTGCTGAGGTTCGCCCCAAAATGTTTACACCACACCCCACGATGAGCGCGGACGAGATTCGTGAGCGGACGCAGAAGGTGTGGGACCGGTTCTATGATTGGAGTTCAATCTGGCAACGTTCCTCGTGTACACCCAATCTGCACGCTCGCTTAGCATTCATCTTTTTGTCCAAGCTCTATCGACAAATGTACGCGGGTACGGGGATATCGACTGACAGCGCGCGGCGGAAGAAGTCCAAGAAATGGGCGCGATGGACGGCACGCCAATGCAAGAAGCTCTTTCGGGCAAATCCAATGCCCTCGTTACAGATGCCGAATTGGCAGATAGAGCCTGCTCGGAGATCCGCGGCGATTGATGATCCGAAGTCCACTGCACGGTTTAACATTCTGTCCGGCGAGTAATAAGTTTCAGGTCGGCTCTGAAGTGGAGTTCCCGGCTTGAATTGGGACTTTGCCTTCCCGTTACCCGCGTCAGCTGTTCCTGCGTTTATTTGGTGGGGGTTTGCAGTACAGGCATCGTCGTCTCATGCTAACCTTAACGCGTACGGCGTAGCACGTAAGGAACGGAAGGGATGCTTCCTCCACTAATGATGTGCGATTGGGCTCGCAGCTTGCTTGCTCAGGAAGCTGTCGTTGACAAGGCTGCCGCGCAAACGGAGTCTGTGACTGTTCGTGTTTTTAGCAGGCTACGCCAACACCTGTGTGTTCCTATAGGGGTTGATGGTTTTCAGTTGCTCGCTTCTCGTGCCTTAACGCTTGCCAAAGCGGAATCTCCACAACTCAGCGCAGTGCAGGTCACGGCGGATGGATGGTTAAGCGGTTTCGTAGGGGGAGAGTCACAATCGGGTACGGATCAGGATGGCGAGGTTGGTGTCATTCTGATTGCACAATTACTTTGGCTATTGCTCACCTTCCTTGGCGAAGCGACAACGCTGCGGTTAATAGAGAATATGCGTCTTCAGGTTGCAGCCGGGACGGAGTCGGATACAACAGATACCGTAGTAGCTAGATCACGAAGGGACGAGGCGTTCGAAAGTCTTTTGCGACAAGTTGACCGGCTAAAAAGCGTGAGCGAACAGCTCGGAACTCTGGCGGACAGACTTCCCGGTATGGAAGATGGACTTGTAAGTGTCGCGGAGAACCTTCGTAATATTGCGACGGTATTAGATGTTTTCGCACTTATGCGAAGCAAGTCCGAGGGTCCGAAAGAGGACGTTTCGCAGCAGTCACCGAAACGCTATGTGATGTGAGTTGCGGCAATGTACAACTGTGGGTTTTATCCTGCCGCTTTGGTTGAAATTCCGGCTTACCTGCGTCCCCCCCCAAAAAAAGAGGAGCAAAAGCATGGGCAAAGCCCAAAGATGGATCTGCGGCTAGAGCCACGATAGGATACCATTGAAATCTGCGCCTCATTGTCAATGTTGAAGTGCAACTGCAGGGAAACAGTAATGATGATTTCCTCTACGATGCGAGATATGGCCCGGCATCTTCTAGCCTGTGAAGCCATCACGGGCGAGACCTCCGAGCCAACGGGGGCTGCAACCCTTCGCGTCTATGAAAAGCTGCGCCAACGCCTCTGTGCACTGGCTGGAGTTGCCGCTTTTCAGTCGCTGGCTTCTCGTGCTTTGGTGCTAGCCAAGCGGGAGGTCTCCGGTCTTAGTGCAGTGCAGGTTGCAGCTGATGGATCTTTACATGGACTGGGCGAGCTTGACTCTCAAAATGGAGTTGACAAGAATCAGGCAGACGAGGACGGCGTCATCTTTATTGCTCGGCTACTCGGACTGCTTCATATCTTTCTTGGCGAAGCTTTAACGTTAAGCCTGGTGCGGGACGTGTGGCCAGATGCAACTCTCGACGATGGTAATTCGGGAGAGGGGAGAAAAGCGTGAGCGCACAAGATAAAGTGACGATCCACAAACTACCGACTGGAGTTCCGGGCCTCGACGAAATCGTGGGCGGCGGCCTTCCCGAGTTCTCGTTTAATATCATCGCGGGTGCGCCAGGAAGCGGCAAGACCACGCTGGCACACCAATTCGTGTTTGCCAATGCGAGCCCTGAGCATCCCGCTCTTTATTTCACTGTGCTGGGCGAATCTGCCATAAAAATGCTGCGCTACCAGCAACAATACACATTCTTCGATCCGGCCAAGCTACCCGACTCAATCCGTTTTATCAACCTGAGCCAGGTTGTTTTAGAGAAGGATTTGGGCGCTGTGTTGGAGGAGATTACCAAAGAAGTAGAAAAGGCTAATCCAGCCGTCGTGGTGGTGGATTCCTTCCGAACCATGGTTCGGAAGCCGCAAAGCGACATGGACTTGCAATCCTTCATTCAGCGGTTGGCCCTGTTTTTGGCCAGTTGGCAAGCTACAACTTTCTTAATCGGTGAATATGCCGAGGACGAGTTACGCGATAATCCCATATTTACAGTTGCCGATGGTTTGTTCTGGCTGCGTCAAACGGCAGAGCGAAACTCCATTGTGCGAAAGCTGCAAATAATAAAACTCCGCGGGCAAGCTTCCGTTCCGGGCCTGCATACCTTCCGCATTACCGATGCCGGACTGCAAGCCTTTTCGCGCACTTTCGGATTGAACCGACAAAAGAAAAATTCGCTCAGCCGGAAACGCCTTTCTCTCGGTATTCCGGAATTGGACGCAATGCTGGGTGGAGGTATTCCCGAAGGCGATAGTGTCCTGGTGGCAGGGTCTTCGGGGACGGGGAAATCGGTTCTGGCCACTCAGTTCATTGCTGAAGGCATACGTCAGGGAGAACCGGGGATTGTGGCGGTCTTTGAAGAGCGTCCGCAAGCGTATGCGGAACGGGCCGGTAGTTTCGGTTTGGATCTGGACACTCCACAGCAAGACGGGAGACTCGCAATCCTCTATCTTCGTCCGCTGGATCTTTCGGTGGATGAAACCATGCACTCGATTCTCAATGCAGTGCAGAGGATTGGCGCCAGACGCCTGGTGATCGATTCCCTTGCGGGCTTTGAGATGGCGCTATCGCCTGGCTTCCGCGCCGACTTTCGCGAATCACTTTACAGGATGATATTTGCGTTGACGGGGATTGGCGTGACGATTCTAAGTACTGTTGAAGTCGACGAGTCTTTTGTCGAATTCCCGTTTAGTACCTATTCCATCTCATTCCTTACCGATGACATCATTCGGCTTCGATACGTATCCATCAAAGGCAAACTTCGTAAGATTCTGGTCGTTATCAAGATGCGCGGTGGAAATCACTCTAAAGATATCCGTGAATATGAAATCACATCCAAGGGTGTGGTCCTTCTCGGGGAACAGTTTACAAATTATCATGGGCTTATTAGTGGACTTCCTGTGCGCTCCAGTGTGTTCGAACCTCAGGAAGAACCTTCTCCTGAGGCGGAAATTAAGGAGCAAAAATAAGGACCGATCTGCTGGAGAAATTCAGTCCGCTCCTGGCCTTGACCTGAGGACTGCTATGTCGAATATGGAGCCTTCACCTTCGACAGTTCGCCCTCCTGCCGATGCGGCTTTGGCGGGAGCCGATAATTTGCAGCAGCGAGTAGACGGTTGTTCTATATCGGCAAAGCTATCTACTCGAGTGGATTATTCGAGACCTCACAGGAGCGGTACCCGATCCCTGTTAGATGCGAATTCCGCCGAACATATAAACCAGCAGGACAATAATTAGGACTGTTCCGACGATACCAATTCCCCCGCCTGTTCCCCATCTCGAATATCCGTAGTAGCCGCCGCCACCACCAAATAGTAGAACCAGGATAATAATTAGCAGTAACATGTGAATCTCCTTTTCATAGTTCTTACTGTTCTTGGCTTGGTATAAATTCGACCTGAACTGGTATGGAATTTCTACCTTACCGATGTTTGCCCTCTCCTCGGACGTGAAGGTGCAGAAGTTCAATTCTGCGGAGGATGAGAGGTGTCCTGGGAGTCTCGCTGACACTGACTAAAGAAAACGAAATGCCCGCGCAGGGGGAGGGTGTCGCCTAAACTCACCTCAGCCTTCGGTCCCCGGACTCGGTTCTCCGCCGCTGATGGCGCACAGGAGATAGCAGCGGCGGCGCTGGGTTGAAGATTCCTTACCGCGTTGCCTCGAACAGGAACCAAGCGCGTCGTTCCGCTTCGTCAATCCATACCTCGATCAGGCTGGTTGTCGCGTAGTCATTGGCTTTGCTGGTGATTACGTGCGCTGCCCTCAGGCTCTCCACGTAAGTCTTGTTGTCTACGTGGAGTTCTCTCAACATCTCGTTTGGCCCCACAAACTCCTCGTCATTATCTGTAATTCTCTGTAGCCGGGCAATCTCTCCGATGGAGTGGATAGTGGTGCCACCGATCTTGCGTACTCTCTCAGCGATGATGTCGGTAATGTTGAGAATCTGAGTGGCGTGTTCATCGAGGAGCAGATGGTATTCACGGAAATGTCGTCCGCTCATGTGCCAGTGGAAGTTCTTGGTCTTGAGGTAAAGGGCAAAGGCGTCGGCTACGAGCGCGTTCAGTACGCTGGATAAGTTCTTCACATCTTCGGGGGAGAAACCGTCTGGAACAAGAAGCTTGGCGGCTCGCGATTCTTTGTCATGGGTAGGTGTGGTCATAGAGAAACTCCTTTGCAGGGGAGAGACATCGGGACGTCCGGAATTGAACGTCATCGCCAGTTCGCCCGGCCCTGCAAACGGAAGAAAAGGCGGAAGGAACGGATTAATACAAAGCACCCGACCGTGGCTAGAAATAGATCCGATAGAGCGGAGCGCGCGGACTTGCGTGTGAGAATACGGTGCACGGTGGTGTGCCTCTTCGTCCTGACCCTACTTCAACTACGTCGAGATCGATGTACACTTTTGCACACTGTGAATAGGTTGAGGCGCAACGGATTCTGCAAATTGGTTTTAAAGCGGCGGCGGGCTAGAAGGGGTGCTTTCTCCAGGGGAATTTAGCCGTGTGATCTGACATCGCTGCCGCCGCTAGGGGTGAGCACCTTGAGATATATTCCAATTACGACGTTATAAATGCTGTGCAATTTTGCTCAGTGAGTCACGTTTTCACGCTTGCCGATTTCCTGATGTGTATTCATCGTCTGGATGAATTTGCTGGGGGAATAAAACTCTTGAGCATGAACAAAGCTCGCCAGAATAAATGGAATAAACAAAACGCTCAGGTTTTGGAATATGGAGGTGTGATTTCCTCCTATGTATGCTTCCCTACCTCAATATTCCGGCGCTTGTCGCCTTCGTATCCTCTGCGAAAGGAGCGCAGATGGGGAGAGCTCAGTCGTCCGTCGTTCTTTCTCTTATCGTGGAGGTTAAGTGTTGAACGGAATGCAAGATCAGCGCAGGTTCTCGCTGTTCCGCATCCGTTCAACATACCTCGGGCGAGATCTTTATCCATCTCCACCCAAGTGCTTTGCTCTCATGAACTCGCCTTGCAAAAGCCAAGAGAGCGAAACCTGTGTCAAGAGTCAGGTAATCCAGTTAGTCCAATGGCCGGTAGGAGACTGGCATGGTTCTTTCCTTTGCGAGTAGGACCGCCCGAGACTTCGCACATACAAATTCCTAGCCGGATTGACTGCCAGGGTAGAACCATGCTCACCACCGAATGTTCCTGCGACTTCTCCGCCATGGAGAATACCCAATCAATTGTGAGTATCATGCTTCCCGCGTTAACCTGCTGAGCAATATTGACCACGGTAGCTTTATCTCATCCGAAACCCATCTTTTAACGCTGATCTTTACTAAAGTATCTTGAACAGTCACTTTTGGCCCACCAAAGAAGAAGAGCAGCATGAACGGTTTGTTGCTGCAAGATGACCAACTCTGGGTCCTTAATTTCTGATCTTGAGCAAAAAGGAACAGCCTTCGAAATCAACATCCTGCAGAATCTCTAAAGTATGTGGCTTCGCATCAGGAGGTCACCAGCCTTTGAGCGCACAAGAGGGATTCATTGGTTGGCTAAGGAGAAACCGATATGAAAATGCGACGAATTGTACCTCGGTTCCTGGTCGTTGTAGTCCTCGTGGCCTCGCCTGTGTGGATAAAGGCACAGTTATTGGCCGATCCGGGAAGTGGAACGGTAGGTGTTGCAAATATACCGTCGGAGTCGAATCCAGAGTATACGCGTCCTCTGCCTGCGGCGAAATTTCAAAATTATCTCTTCGATACCTTTGGCCCCTATCCCATCATCGGTTCTGCGTTTGTGGCTGGAGTTAATCAGGCGAGTAATGCTCCGCCAGAGTGGAAGCAAGGTGCTGAGGGGTACGGAAAGCGATTGGGCTCAGACTTTGGCATTGCGGCGGTAAGTACAACGACACGTTATGGACTAGCCGAACTTTTTAAGGAAGATACCTTGTATTACCGCTGTAAGTGTAAAGGCATATTCCCTCGCTTGGGGCATGCCATGATTTCAACCTTGACGGCACGCCGAGGCGAAGACGGTCACCGAGTCTTCTCTCTTCCAGCACTAGTTGCCCCATATGCTGGCACAACAACAGCCATCAATGGCTGGTTTCCTGATCGCTACAATGCTAAGGATGCGTCCCGGATGGGTAACTACAATCTGCTTGGATTTGTAGGTGGGAACATTGCTCTAGAATTTCTTCCCAATAAGTCTCACTCCTTGTTTTCTCGCATGCATCTGAGAAACAGCCACGGAGCACAAGATGCGGGTGTAGACCAATGAGCGGCAGCGACACCAGGCCGGCTGTGAACTTGGGTGTGCTTCCTGAGCCGTATCTGAGCTTGAATGTACTGCGGTGGATGCAGGGCGCACTTAAAGAGTTTTTTGAGTGGTTTGGCGATCTCAGCATCTTCCTTTGGCGAGTTGTAAGAGCTGCGGTAACGCCTCCTTTTGAATTCCGTGAACTATTTCAACAACTTGACGAGATTGGGGCAAAGTCGCTGCCACTGGTCGCTTTGGCTGGTGCCGCGACGGGTGTAGTGCTCTCAATGGAAGCACGTTACAGCCTAACACGTTTTGGCGCAAAATCGATGCTTCCTGCCGCTATAGTGTATTCCGTCATTCACGAGACCGGCCCGATCATTACCGGCTTAGTAGTAAGTGGGCGAGTGGGCGCAGGTATTGGTGCAGAGCTTGCATCTATGAAGGTGACCGAGCAGATAGATGCCATTGAAGTGTCTGCGGTGAATCCCTATAGGCTACTGGTGGCAACTCGCATCCTCGCATGCATCTTAATGATGCCTCTCTTAACTCTTGCTGCTGATGTATGTGGATTGGTGATGGGTTGGGTCGCTCAGGCTGTCGCTGAACCGCTCTCGTTGCACCAGTTTATTAATAGTGGTTTTAAGGGGGCAACGTTTAATGACTTTCTTCCACCCACGTTTAAGACTGCAGCGTTTGGCTTGATTATCGGGCTGATCGCTTGTTTCCAGGGAATGCGGACAAAGGGAGGAGCAGAAGGCGTGGGCCGTGCTGCCACAAGTTCTGTAGTCTTGTCTTCTCTATTTGTGATCCTGGCAGATGTCGTGCTTGTGAAGTTCATCATCATATTTTTCCCGTAAAGAAAGAGTGTCCAGATTACTCGTAAAACAAGGATGAACACAGTGAATCAGATTATGACGAAGAGAAAAGATCCCGAAGAAGGCGATGGTTCGCCAGTTATCGCCCTCGATAACTTACATAAGTCTTTTGGAAAGCAAAAGGTTCTAGATGGAATTAGCTTTACCGTGAGCCGAGGAGAGACTCTGGCGGTCTTAGGTCGCAGTGGCACCGGCAAAAGCGTATTGTTGAAGCTCATCATCGGATTGGAGAAGCCCGACTCTGGATCGGTTCGCGTCCACGGTCAGGATATCGCAGGTTTATCTCTTGATCGTCTCAGCGAAATCAGAAAGAAAATGGGCTTTCTGTTTCAGCATTCAGCGCTTTACGATTCGCTGACCGTTGAACAGAACGTTGCTTTTCCTCTTCAGCACCATAGAAAGGAAATGTCAAAATCGGAACAGGATGATTGGGTAAGAACATTATTGAAAGAGATGGGAATGGAAGGCGACTTGAAAAAGATGCCGTCCGATATATCAGGTGGAATGCAGAAACGAGTGGGTCTGGCACGTGCGCTGGCTCTAGAGCCGGATATCCTGCTACTCGACGAACCCACTGCTGGTCTCGATCCCATCAGCTCCGCGGAGATTAATGATTTGATCCTCAAACTCCAGGAGGAACATCAGATGGCATCCATTGTGGTCACCCATGATCTGCACAGTGCTAAGACGATCGCGAATCGGCTGACTCTCCTCGATAAAGGCAAGGTGGTGATTGAAGGCGACTTTGAGAAGCTTCAAAAGAGTGAAATCGGCTTTGTCATGGAATTTCTAGAACATTCGTAGGAGGAACGTATGTCGAGATCGATGCGGTTAGGCCTTTTCGTTGTTGCAACACTGTTGATTCTGGTGGTTGGGATTTTCATCATAGGCAGTAAACAATATCTTTTTAGCTCCACCTATCAGTTGCAGACTCGTTTCGACAATGTAGCCGGTTTGAATGCGGGAGCGGATGTGCGGTTGGGTGGAGTTCATAGCGGAACTGTTCGCACAGTCTTGTTACCGCATCGGCCAGGAGAAAAGATCACTGTGGTCATGGATCTTGATAAATCCACGCACGAGATCGTCAAGCAAGATTCTGTAGCTTCTATTGAAACAGAGGGGTTGTTGGGCAACCAGTATCTGGCTATCTCATTTGGATCTGTTGGAAAAGCGGACGTGCGTGATGGCGACATTATCGCTGGACAGCCGCCATTCGAAATGTCGAGCCTTCTCAAAAAGTCTAGCGGCATTTTGGATAGCAGCCAGGAAGCAATCGAGAATACCTCTGTGGCGGCGGCAAATTTACAGTCGATAACCTCCAAGATCGATAGCGGGCAGGGTACCGCAGGTGCGCTGGTTAACGATAGGCAGCTTTACAGCAACCTAGAGCAGACTACGAGCGCCATGCGTAGTACGATGCTCCAAGCTCAAGCCGGAGTCACCAGCTTTCAAGAGAACATGGAAGCCTTGAAACATAACTTCTTCTTGCGAGGATACTTTAACAAGCGTGGTTATGCAGATTCCAATGAGCTAGCGGAGAATGCTGTCGAACGCCTCCCGCAAGGCACACCGGTAAAGACTTTTACCTATTCGGCGAAGCAGCTTTTCGATCAGCGCGATACAGCCAAACTCAAGAATCAGAAATTACTGAAGGACAGCGGCGAATTCCTGGCGGGCAATCAATTTGGAATTGCGGTGGTTGTAGCATCCGCTGGAGTAACGGGAGATACTCAGAAGGCTTTGGTGCTGACGGAAGCTCGGGCGATGGTTGTGCGTGGATATCTTGTCGAAAACTTCGGATTCGATGATAGCCAGCTTAAGACCCTTGGACGGGGTAAGCAGGAGGATATAAATTCAGACATCGGTTGGGGAGCAATCGAGATTTTAATCTATCCTGTAGGGACTAAAACACCACCCAGCAAGCAAGCGGAGGAGGGGGTTTCACCTAAAACAGCCTCAGATCAGTCGGTTCAGGTTCCCGCGTCCTCGATTTCAAAACCATAGTGGAGATTGTTACAGAAACTGGAAATTGGGAGACTGCTCAAGGATTCGAAAGAATCCTTTGATTCCAACGTATTTGCGGCAGAAGATACCTCTTCAAACCCTCTTACAGCATCGCTTGTGTGCGTCATATATCGCTCGTCTTCGTCCAATCAAGAGAAGATTGTGATTTCCTAGCTCATTCGATCGAGGAATACCGAGGTTGCACATCGCTCAAGTAGCAATAGTTACGGCGATAGGGATCTTCTGCTGAACGCACTATCTTCTACATCGGGCGCACGGCTCAAGGCACCTCAAGAGATGTTTATAGCGCTTGAGTGCTTCAGTTATGTATGTTGACATGATGTGCAATTTTATACAGCAGTGCATTACGGCTTAAATTACTCTGGCGGGAGATTGTGAGAGAGGAATCAGAGAGAATAGCTCACAATTTAATACCGTGCTTACAAATAACTGATTTCTTTGCTGGCAGCTGTTTCCGCTCCGGCAATCATTCTTGACATTCAACCTTTCCAGTCTGACGCGAAATGTATATTAGCTTCCTTCCGAATTTGAGGATGTCTTAGGAACTTGGGACTACGGAATGATGTCTGTTTCATTCACGGGATGGAGCGAAACGAAGAGTGTTCTAACAGGGAGAAATTCAGTGTCAGATGATGGAACCAATGGGGCATTGAAACATCCGGAATCGTCTGAGGCAATGGCTGCGCTTGTGGACCGGCACGATAAGAAAAAACGGTCCGACGGACCCCGGATCGTAAAAGAGAAACAGCCAGCATCTTTACCTAGAGCCGCCAAATCTCCAGAGACTAAAGCCCTGTTCTCCGCATTGCCGAAAGGAAATTCCGGATCACGGGTAGGCAAAGGCCATGCTGACAACACCACGAAGCATAAGCCCTCTGGAGCGGCGTTAAGAGATTCTGAGGCCAAGTATAGGCGTCTTTTTGAGACAGCTCAGGATGGGATTCTGATTCTCGATGCGAAGACAGGGATGATAACGGATGTTAATCCCTTCTTAGTGAAGCTACTAGACTATTCTCGAGCGGAGTTTCTTGGAAAAGCTCTCTGGGATATTGGCCTGTTCAGGGATATTGAGGCCTCCAAGATTGCCTTTCAGGAATTGCAGACGAATAAATATGTTCGTTATGACGATTTGCCGCTCAAAACCAAAAACGGACACTCAATTAATGTGGAGTTTGTAAGCAACGTCTACGGGGTAAAGAATAAGAAGGTCATCCAGTGTAATATTCGTGATATAACACAGCGTAAATATTCGGAGCGAGCAGAAGAACTCCTTGGACAAGCTCAGAAAATGGAGGTAGTGGGCCAACTGGCCGCGGGAATAGCTCATGACTTTAATAACCTTCTGAGTGTCATTCTCGGCTACTGCGAGATTTTGGAAGATCATTTGGAATTAACCGAACCAGTCCGCAAAATGGTCGAAGAAATTCACAATGCGGGCAAGTCTGCTAAGGACCTCACACGGCACCTTCTCTCGTTCAGTCGGCGGAAAGTATTGCAACAACCGGTATTCCTGGATTTGAATGCGACCGTGAGTCATGTTATTCCGATGTTGGGTCGACTGATCGGCAGTAGCATCGAACTGGTAAGTGGGTTAAGCCACGATCTGGGCACTGTCAAGGCTGATCCGAATCAGATCGAACAGGTGCTAATGAATTTAGTTGTCAATGCCCGAGATGCAATGATTCAGGGTGGGAAAATCACTATCGAAACCGAAAACGTAGAGATAGATGAAGCTTGCGCTCGGCAGTACCCTTCTATAAAGCCTGGTTCCTACGTGATGCTGGCGGTGAGCGATACAGGTATCGGAATGGACAAGGAAACCCAAACCCACATCTTTGAACCTTTCTTTAGTACAAAAGAGGCTGGCAAAGGTACTGGGCTGGGCCTAGCCACTGTTTGCGGCATAGTCAAGCAGAGCGATGGTTTTATAGGCGTCGATAGCGAAAGAGGTCATGGAACAACATTCAAGATCTATTTCCCTCGCTTCGAAGAAATGCCAGCCGTCATTCAATAGGAGAGAGAACTGGTGCTATGCGGAGGGGTAAAGACAATCCTTCGGGTTGAAGATACTGCGCCACTGAGACAATTGACACGACGACTTCTCAAAGACTGCCGATACAAAGTGCTCAACGTAGCTTTTGCGTGCCGTGCGCACCATTTTGCCGATGCTCCGCAATCCAATTGTCTTCGTCACAGTTGAAGATATGAGCAGAATTGCACAGATCCGGATTTCCAGCTACGAGACAATCTTCTTTTAGGGCCTCTTGAATTCGAGTAAAAGCATATGATGTCCACTGGAAAAGCAGAACTGCTTATCGTAGATGATGACGAAACAATCCGAACATCACTGTCGGACATCCTTTCGGAATTTGGTCATGACATCCGTCTGGCCGAAGATGGGTTCTCTGCTCTGGTTGAGATACAGACCAAGATTCCCGACATCATTCTCTCCGACCTCAATATGCCAGGGATGTCAGGTTTCGAATTGCTTTCCGTGGTCCGTTGCCGATTTCCCTCAATCCAAGTAATTGCGATGAGCGGAGAGTTTTCAGTCAATGGTCCACAGCCAGAGGTTGCTGCTGACGCATTCTATGAAAAAGGGGCAAATCTAGCTTCTTTGTTGCTGATTGTTGACAACATTATTCACCTGAAGTGTGAAGAGCTGCTCCTCCAAAATCCAAATAAGTTGGCGCCTGTTTGGGTCCCCAGGACTGGAAGAGATGCCTCCGGAGATGCGTACATTATGGTTACGTGCCCGGAATGTCTAGGGGTATTCCCCCATGTTTTCGGTGAAACCACCTGCTTTATTTCTGAAACGTGCTGCGTCTATTGCTGTTGCATGATTGATTATGCGATTACCCAACCGTCGGATACGGCGTCCCTGCAGCTTTGTCAGCAAAAGTTAGGCATGAGAACGCCCCTCTCGCATAACATATCCGATCTCAATTAGTAAAAGCAAAAAGGAAGAGTGAGTGTGATGCCAGATATAGCTAAATTTGCCGTGCTCCTGCGCGGGGACGTCGAACTACCCGATGGCCTCAAACTTAAGACGGAAAAGTTTGAAGAGGGTTGGAGCTTTGTGAAGTCAGGAGATGTACATTGGCTGGACCAGAAAATCCGAAAATGCGGATGGCACTTTATTTGGATTGGGGAAGGGTTGCTAAAACATGGCGTGGGGACAACATCAGAGAAAGCTGTTGTCAGTGCGCTCCATATCGCTCTCCGTCACATAAATAAGTCTTTCAATGCTGCAGAAGTGGAATTTGTTGAGTTAAAGAAGTTTCCCTGGTTTGTTCTGGCTGGCGTCAAGATCTATCCGTACCAGATTCAGCGGAGCTCAGTTCTCGCACCGTCCGACGAACCCTGCCTTCTGCCGATGTCGGTCCATCAAAAAACTATCCTTCCAAAGGAGAAGCAAGCTGTACCGGCAGTTAGGGCGGGTTCTCCAGTTTGATTGGATAAAAGATGGGATATTGACTTGCAAGAAAACCTGCGTCGATCAGTCTCCGTTTCCTTGAAGTAACGCCTGCCAGCATTCATTTTCAACGCAGAAACGTGGAGAAGTAAACGCTCGAATTCAATTTCTCTGTAGCTCTGTACGCCACGCAGGGGCAGGCGATTAAGAAGCTTCGGAAACATATATCAATATGAAAAAGTGGCAATTCGGAGATTAATAACCATTCCGTTTCACTTTCTTGTACGAGGTTGAGTTCATGAATAGCATTGTTTCTTATCCTCCACCGTTGAATTCTTTGACATTTGACGGTGAGTCTTTATCCGCCGATGAACTCCGAAAGATGGACGCTTACTGGCGCGCTTGCAATTATCTTTGTGTCGGCATGTTGTACCTGCGGAATAATCCATTGTTACGTGAGCCTCTGAAGGCAGAGCACATTAAAAATAGGCTGCTGGGACATTGGGGTTCCGATCCTGGACAGACATTCACGTGGGTGCATCTGAATCGGTTGATCAAGAAATATAACCTCGACCTGATCTATCTTGCCGGTCCAGGTCATGGGGCACCTGCAACACTGGCGAACAGTTATCTTGAAGGTGTCTACTCCGAGATCTACCCAGAGATAAGCGAAGATGCATGCGGCATGCAGAAATTTTTCCAACAATTTTCCTTTCCTGGTGGTATCGGAAGTCACTGTACTCCAGAGACACCAGGCTCAATTCATGAAGGTGGCGAGCTGGGGTACAGTCTCTCGCACGGATTTGGAGCGGCATTCGACAATCCGAATCTGATTGTGACCGTGGTCGTAGGAGACGGCGAGGCGGAAACTGGCCCCCTAGCGACGTCATGGCACTCGAATAAGTTCTTGAATCCTGTCTGTGATGGCGCGGTCCTGCCAGTGCTGCATCTGAACGGTTACAAAATCGCTAATCCTACTATCCTGGCGAGGATCTCACCGGAGGAGTTGGAGAACCTCTTTCTTGGCTATGGCTGGACACCCTATTTCGTGGAGGGTAGCGATCCGGCGAAGATGCACATGAAAATGGCGCATGTGCTGGAGCAGTGTGTGTTGGAGATTCGCGAGATCCAAAAGAAGGCGAGGAATGCAGCGGTAGGCGTGCCTCCGGAGCGGCCACGGTGGCCTATGATAATCCTGCGTACTCCGAAGGGGTGGACCGGACCTCAAGAGCTGGATGGTCACAAAATGGAAGGTTCCTGGCGTGCACATCAGGTGCCCATCTTGGATCCTGTCAGCAACCCGGAACATCTGAAGCAGGTAGAAACATGGATGAGAAGTTATCGGCCTGAGGAGTTATTCGATGAGGAAGGTACTCTGATCCCCGAACTAAAAGAGATGGCTCCCAGTGGGAGTAAGCGCATTAGCGGCAATTCGCACGCAAATGGCGGGACACTGAGAAAGCCTCTAGATCTCCCGGATTTTCGGGAGTATACCGTGAAGGTAAAACATCCCGGCCAGCTTGAAGTCTCATCAACCGATATTCTCGCGCATTTTCTACGTGACGTGATGCGGAAGAATATGAAGATTTTCCGGGTGTTTGGACCAGATGAGACTGCTTCAAACAAGCTACAAGTAATTTATGAAGCGAGTGGAAAGACCTGGATGGCAGAGATGAAGCCGGAGGATGCGGACGGCGGAAATCTATCCACTGAAGGGCGAGTCATGGAGATGCTGAGTGAGCATACTTTAGAGGGGTGGCTCGAAGGGTATGTCCTGACAGGGAGACACGGGTTCTTTTCCACTTACGAAGCGTTTGTCCACATCATTGACTCAATGTTCAATCAGCATGCGAAATGGCTTGAAAAGAGCAAGCTGGAATTACGATGGCGGGCTCCAGTTTCTTCGATTAATTTGTTGATCACGTCATTGGTATGGAGGCAGGATCATAATGGATTCACGCATCAGGATCCAGGATTTCTGGACGTAGTTACCAATAAGAGTCCAGAAGTGACGCGCATCTATCTTCCTCCGGATGCGAATTGCCTGTTGAGTGTTGCGGATCATTGCTTACGCAGTACGGACTATGTGAATGTAATCGTCGCGGACAAGGCACTACACCTGCAGTATTTAGATATGGATGCAGCCGTGAAACATTGCGCGAAAGGCATTGGGATATGGGATTGGGCCAGCAGTGACGCGGGGTTAGAGCCTGATGTCGTGATGGCTTGTGCTGGCGATATTCCCACTGCGGAGTCTTTAGCAGCCGTTGCCATTCTGAGGGAAAGATGTCCTGCTTTGAAGATTCGTTTTGTCAACGTGGTTGATCTGTTTCGGCTGATGCCGGAAAGCGAACATCCACATGGACTATCGGATCGAGAGTTCGACGGCCTATTTACTAGAACGAAGCCGGTGATCTTCAATTTTCATGCTTACGCTTCGCTGATTCATAAGTTGACGTACCGAAGAACAAACCATGCTAACTTCCACGTACGCGGATACAAAGAGAAGGGCAATATCAATACACCTCTGGAGTTGGCGATCTTAAATCAGGTGGATCGATTCAATCTTGCGATCGATGTGATCGACCGAGTGCCCACACTACAACCCGTCGCTGCTCATACGAAGGAATGGCTAAAGGAGCAAATCATTGAGTGCGTATATCATGCGCATGAAAATGGGATAGACCGTCAGCAGATTCGAGAATGGAAATGGCCAATATAGGGAATTCCGTGTAGCTCGATTCTCTCAAAGTAGAGGCAATCGTATGTTGTTGTCGCGGGGCTAGGCCGTTCCGAAATACTGTGTGATCGCAAAGGTAACGCAGTGTGGCTTTCCTTTAGGGGAAAGCCACACTACCTGAAGTTCGTACATTCTTCGCAGAGGTGCCAAATTAAGGACAGCAAATATATAGAAGCATTTTTGATCGTTGCAGCCATTGCTCAGGCTTTGTGTCAGGGCTGCACCGGAGCAGCCGAGCCGCAATAGATGAAACGGGAGCCCGGATTTCGATGATTGACCATGGCGCTTTGTTCGAAGGATGGCAAAGGTGAAGGTTGCGCCAATCACGTTTGCACCTCGAGGAGTTACGGATAGAGGGCGGAGTCTCGCGTTTTCTTAGTTTTGTTTTCTCTCCCGTTAGGGAGCATACGAGAATAGCCCAGGATGAAGCGAAGCGGAATCCTGGGTCGGTCGATAGGAAAAGAAGGCCCGTCCCGTAGGGCCGGGACGAAGATCCGTTCCCGCCTGAGTCGGGATCGTAGTCTATGCTATGGTTCTCGCACAAAGTCTCCCCTATAAGCCCATAGTCTGTTTTGAAATTCCGTCAGATGGCCTTAAAACTGTTTGCGTCGAAAAGACACAATGAAATAGCGAAGACAAATAGGTGTGCGTCACTCGGTACTCGTTTCATAGCTGCAAAGCTGGTCTTCGGCCCGGCCCTCCGGGACGGGTATCTTTCTTATGCGACGTTACCCAGGATTCCGCTCGCTTACGCTGCGCTCCGTCCTGGGCTATTTCCGATTTCTCCCTACTGGGAGAAAGTCTGGAGGCTCTGCATGGTTCTAGCTGGTAATTGTAAGAAGTCCTGAAGATAGCCAGAATCTCAAAGACGAATTAGCTCTTGTAGGGTGTTAGTCCTGCACCGGAGCAGACGACCGATTTTGATGTTTCTTATTAGTGCTTACCTAAATACGGAGGGAGGGCGTTTTTCAAATGTTTTGGGTCGTACCGGTGAAATGCATTCGTCTCTATTTGTCAGAGCTTGATCGTTCGCTTGTTTACGGCTTGCTTCTACTGTTATCTCGTGTTTTGGAGAGGAAACAGTAAGGGAGAAATCAATGATGTACCTCACCGAAGTTGTGCAGAATAGGCATGGCGTCTCCTTTATTTCCGCTGTGTCGCTATGCTGCACGCTCAAGGGAAAAGACCGCAGGCATTCCGTACACGTCAACACGATGAAGGGTACTCCATTGGAGTCTTTTCCATTTCTGGGTATCCAGACCGGTGCTGACTCCCTCCTATGATTTGCCGCTCGTTCCGCAGCGGTTTGAATCAATTCACCGACAATGCGGGAGAGTTCTCCCGGATGATTTGCTCCTTTGGCATAAAAAGCATCGGCGATGACGCCCTCGGGAACACCGTTGCCGGAATCATAAGCACCGCTCGTTGCCAAGACTGGGATCTCAGGAAAGCGGCGTCGTACGACAGAGAGGAACTCGAATCCGGACATCTGGGGCATCGAGAGATCGGAGACAATAACGTCGGGGAAGGGCGGATCTCTGAGTTGCAAGAGCGCATCAAAGCCGTGTTGTGCAGTCCTGACCTCATATCCGTCTGCAACCAGTAACATCGCTATGCTTTCACGCACACCTGGTTCATCATCTACCACGAGGATTCGGTGTCTAGCGGTCGTGTCCATGGGACGTTCCTTGTTCGGGCATATTCGCGATAAAACTCAGAGAGTAAAGAATGCCAGTTTCGAAAATCCGTGACTGAGCAAAATTGCTCAGTTTGCTGTAAATATGTTTCGGAGGATTTATGCCCTCCATAACTCTTGGCGGCGAGATATTTACGTCCCCCAATGGTCAATTATGATCAGCGCTTAAAATCCACAAGTACAATACTTGCTCTATAGAAACTTCGAGTTAGAGCAGTTCTCGCAACCGTTTAGATCGAAGCCACGGAGTGTTACACAAGCTTTCTGGGGACCCACAAATCCGGCATTAGCTTGCCGTGAGGAGCCGAGTTTCTCAGCGTGCCTGAGGTCGGTGTGCTGAGGTGAAAAGAAAATTGCTACTCATCGTTGCTAGACAATTCATAGCATTGCGGGAAGTGCTCTAGACGTCAACCTGTTGATATCGGAAATCGCACCGTCTGAAGGCTCTCCATGAAATTACGCGAAAAGAAACCTCAAACAGCACTGCCGATCAGAAACGCACTCCTCCGCTTCCTTTCTAAATTTGTCATTCTGTTGCTGATGATTTTATGGCAGCCCGTCAGTGCCCAGCGAATAGATTCCTCTGTTGCTAATCATCCGCCACTCTCCGCAGAGGACGTGGTTCACAGTCTTGTCCAGATGAATCTGCATCGTTCACAAGCACTATTCGCATATCAGGGGACCAGAGTCTATCGAGTGGAATATCATGGTTTCCCCGGCGCCCGCAGTGCGGAAATGGTTGTCAATATGAAGTACCTGTCACCGGAGACAAAGGAATTTGTCATTCAATCGATGACAGGTTCGAAACTGATCATCGAAAAAGTATTCAAGAAGCTGTTGGAAGCAGAAAAGGAAGCACTTATCCCGGAAAACCAGCATCGTTCCTCTCTTACTGAAGAGAATTACCGCTTCACACTCCTCGGGTGTGAAAACGAGATCTGGGGTGCGGCTTACATACTTAAAGTGGAGCCTCGAACGAAGGATAGGTTCCTTTATCGCGGCAAGATCTGGGTCAATGCAGAAGATTTTGCGGTAGTGCGGTTGGAGGCGGAGCCTGCGAAGAACCCTTCCTTCTGGACTGGAAAAGCAGAGATCGTTCAGCAATATCGAAAGGTGAGCGATTTTTGGCTTCCCGCATTCAATCGCAGCGTTACCTCTATTCGCTTTGGGGGCCGCGCAGAACTGACCATCGATTACAAAGATTACGAGATTACGGAGGCGAATGGCGTCAGCAGCTTACCGCCGTCTCCAGCGGCTTTGGGCAGTAAAGCCCTTCATGCAGAGAAGTAACGACAAAAGGGATCAGATTTCCTATTGCTGTAGCCTGACTGAGCGAAGTGTCGTGCGGGATTTCTTCTACCCCGACACACCCGACAGATGCACCGGAGCCCCCGGCTAACAAGAAACAAAGCCCATTTCACTCTTCAGAGGTGAGTGCTTACCAGCGCCAAGCTTAACGGAAAACCTCGTCGGGTTCCCCTGATTCGGAATACCTCTATAGAAAAGCCGCTCTAGTCATGCAACACGACGCTGACGAGCGAGCTGTGGATGTGCATGTCTCCGCCATTGTATTCGATAAACCCTAACTCCCTAAATCTATTGAGAAAATAACTAACTCGAGAGCGGGTAGTACCAATCATTTCGGCGAGAGTTTCCTGGCTAATCTTTGCGATAACCGGTAGCGGCTTTGACTCCTGTCCAAAGTTGGCCATCAGCAGGAGAAGCCGAGCCAGGCGTTTTTCGCTGGAGTTGAAGAGGTGATCCACTAAGTCTGCTTCCATGCGAATGTTTCGGGAAAGTAGGTAGGCGAGAAAGCGTTCAGCAAACTCTGGATCGCGATGGAGCAGCTCTAACATCGTAGTCTTATTCACCCGAATGATAGTGCTCGGTTGAATGGTGCCGGCGGTAGCCATGCGAATCGGCTGACCTGCCAGACATCCTTCTCCGAAAAAGCTAGCTTCCGGCAGGATGGCAACGACAGCTTCTTTGCCGTTTTTCGATACAACTGTCAGTTTTACTTTGCCGCTTTGAATATAGAAGACAGCATCCGCGGCATCTCCTTGTGAAAAGACGACTTGTTTTGCTTGGTATTCGCAACTGGTTTTTCCAGTTGTGAGTTTAGCCAGGAAGAGGTGAGAATCGAACGCGGCGGTCCGTTCCGGTGTTGCGCCAATCTCCCTCGGACCCAGTATCTTTTCGCCGGGTGCTTCTGGAAACAAAAGAGGGCGCTGGTCTTCCGGGCTCTTTTGTTCTTTCTTTACTGCGACAACGGTGGGTTTAACATCCATGGGAATCTCCCACTCGGAAATGTATGCGCGAGCCCTTGCCGAGTATGCGAATTATAACGCTTTCCTGAGTACCTCGTGATTTTGAGCCCTAGCTTGGCCTGATCGCTCAAAACTGCAGATGCGTGAATAAACACATCTTGCAGCTAAGGCCTGTAGAGTCATGGCGAAGGCCCTGAGCACTATTGCTCAGACGGTTCCATCCTTTCCTCCTATCTTAGAGATACCTTGCACATTACAAATATGCGCGAACGAAGAGGCGCGGTGTAGGGCTAGAGAGAAAAAGGTGTGGGGACATGAAGAAGCTTATTGTGTCAGTAGCATTACTCAGTCTGGCTAGCCTAGCTTGGGCAGAGTCGAATCTTCAATCATCGACAGAACGGCTAAATAACGCAGGCCAAGTGCTACGAGAGATCATGGCCGCTCCGGACAATGGCATCCCCGAAGAGGTGCTGGAACACGCAAGGTGCATAGCAGTAGTGCCAAACATGGTCAAGGGTGGCTTCATCGTTGGAGCACAAAGTGGCCGAGGAGTAGCTAGCTGCCGAACGGCGAAGGGCTGGAGTGCCCCAGCATTCTTTGTGATTGCCGGAGGAAGTTTTGGATTTCAGATCGGGGTCGAGGGCGTAGATCTGGTCATGATTATTCAGAATGAAAAGGGCATGCAGAAGTTACTGGCGAGCAAATTCCAACTCGGCGCGGATGCCTCCGCAGCGGCTGGACCGGTAGGACGTCATGCGTCAGCGGAAACCAACTGGAAGCTGGAAACAGAGATCCTTACCTACTCGCGTACCAAGGGGGCTTTCGCCGGCCTTACGCTGAATGGGGCTTCTGTTCGTCGAGACGATGACTCCATGAAGACCATCTACGGGCGTTATGTCACAACCAGTTCCGTGCTGCAGGGTAAAGTGGCGGCACCCGCCGTAGCTAAAACGTTCCTGGCTGCAGTGAGAGGAGCAAAGGCACAGGCTACAGCAGAGACTGCAAAGAAGTAAGTTGCCTGTCTGGCTGAAATGCCAATGTGCAATGGCACTCGAGAAGAATGCCTGGTCTCGAGTGCTTCGTTGTCCTCCGCAAGATCTGTCTACAAGTCGCAATGGCGCGACTGACCTCAAGGAGATATTTTGAAAAACAAGTTTTTATTTGCACTCGGAATGACCATCAGTTTGAGCGCGTTTGCTCAGACCAACTCCCAAGCAGTTCTAGCTTTTGAACCTATAAATTCAGCTCCAGTATTTCGTGCCAATGTAATCAGCCGTACGATCCAGGCAGTTAATTATCAGCATCGCAGTGGAGCTACGAAACTGGATTTTGCGGGTACAAGCTTGATGCCTTCAGCGAACGGTCAGGCCAAAGTGGAAAGTAAGCGCGGATCCATAGAGATTGAGGTGGAATTTGGCAACCTGCAAAAACCTACAACTTTTGGCAATGAGTATCTCACTTACATCCTGTGGGCAATCTCTCCCGAGGGCCGGGCCGTGAATCTGGGAGAAGTGCTGGTAGGGGGCAACCGGCGCAGCAAACTGGATGTGTCTACGGACCTTCAGGCATTTGCTTTGATGGTTACAGCGGAACCTTACTATGCCGTTCGGCAGCCTAGTAATGTAATCGTGCTCGAAAACGTCGTTCGTTCCGACACTAAGGGGACTACCGAAGCAGTGAATGCGAAATACGAGCTTATGGAACGTGGAGGCTATATTCCCACCGGCTATAAGTTCGATCCAGTCATCCTGAATGCCAATTTGCCATTGGAGTTCTTCGAGGCTCGAAATGCACTTCGCATCGCAAAATCCGAAGGAGCAGAAGAGTATGCACAGGACAGCTATCAACACGCCGTTCAGTTAATGAATAATGCAGATGGGTATGCTACGGCAAAGCATCTCCAGAAAAAAGAGCTGATCGCTGCTTCGCGAGAAGTCGTACAGACCGCTGAAGATGCACGCGCCATTGCCGTAAAGAAAATGGACGAGGCGAATGTAGCAGACAAGCTTCAGGCTTCGGCAGACGCGCAGGCAAAGTCGCAGGAACAAGCTGCTGACGCAACGCGGCAGAAAGAGCAAGCTCAATCCGAGATGGCCGCAAATCAAGCAGCTTCGACAGCCGCAATCGCCTCGGCACAAACCGATGCAGACCGTTCTCGTATGGCCGCACAGCAGGCAGAAAATGACAAGGTTGCTATGCGTGCAAAGTTGTCCGAACAACTAAACAAGATCCTTCAGACTCGTGACAGTGCTCGCGGGCTCATCGTCAGCATGTCCGATGTATTGTTTGATACCGGAAAGTACTCGCTGAAATCAGAGGCACGGGAGAAACTGGCGAAAGTAGCTGGCATCCTGATCGCCTATCCTGGGCTCAACATTGAAGTCGGTGGTTACACGGATAATGTCGGCGGCGATGAAATGAACCAAAAACTATCCGAAAACCGCGCAGGAGCGGTGCGTAATTACTTGGTACAAGCCGGGGTATCGACGAACTCCGTAAGCTCAAAAGGTTTTGGCAATACTTTGCCGACAGCTTCCAACGATAGCTCCTCAGGTCGGCAGCAGAACCGGAGAGTAGAACTTCTCGTATCGGGTGAATCTATAGGGAACCCGGGCAATGCGACGATAGGAAGTTTGCAGTAGAAGGGACTTCTTATAGGTAATGTCGGGAAGTAATGAGGATGGCGCGGTTTATTTGTCAAGATAAGCCGCGTCTCCTGAATTCGGAGTTGTACCACTTTTCGAAAGAGTTGAGTGATAAGTATTGGCAATGAGCAGTAATAGAGGTAGCACTTATGAAGAAGATCGGAATTATTGGTACGGGTTTTCTATCTCTGCTTTTCGGGATTTCTGCTTCCTCTTATGCCGGGCAGGAACCGCAGCACGAAAAACAAGATCATCCCAGGCAACAAGAGAACAAGCAGGAGCAGGCCAGACCCCAGCAGCAGCCTGCCCAGCAACCACAGAAAGTGCAGCAGCAGCAGCAGCGGCAAGATCAGAATCAGCACGGAGATCGTGCGCAACAACAGCCACAACAGGCTCAGCCGCAACAGCATCAGGATCAGAATAGGCAACAGCAGCGCGTGCAGCAACAGCAGCGGCAAGATCAGAACCAGCACGGAGATCGTGCGCAACAACAGCCACAACAGGCTCAGCCGCAACAGCATCAGGATCAGAACAAGCAACAGCAGCGCGTGCAGCAACAACAGCGGCAAGATCAGGACCAACAACGAGATCGCGTTCAACAACAGTCAGATCGAAACCAGCAGCAACGGCAGATGCAGCGCCAAGACCAGAATAGACAACAACAGCGTGCCGAACAGCAGCAACGCAACGAACAGCGCCCACGCATGCAAGAGCAACAGAGAATTCAGCAGAATGCCTGGCAGCAACATCGTGCACAAAATTGGCAATCTGACCACCGCGATTGGAATCAACGTGGTGGCTATCACGGCTTCCGCGTTCCCGACGAACAGTTCCGTGGATACTTCGGACCTGAACATGGCTTCCGAATCTATGGTCTCCCTTTTCGGAATGTTGGTGGATACCCGCGTTTCCGATACGGTGGTTATTGGTTGATTCCTGTTGATCCATGGCCTGAGTACTGGGAGGATGGCTGGTACGACAACGACGACGTCTATATCGACTATAGAGACAACGGCTATTACATGTTTAACCGTAGATATCCCGGTGTTGGAATTGCGATTCGCATCTCAATGTAATGTAGAGTCACATCTGGTGAATATCCCTATCAAAATACGGGGAAGTAAGGAGTGAGACATGCTTGGAACTGTATTGATTATTTTTTTACTCTTAGCATTCTTCGGCGCACTACCTAGATGGTCGCATAGCAGAAACTGGGGTTACTATCCAACTGGTGGCTTAGGACTGGTGCTCATAATCGTTATTGTTCTTCTAATCCTCGGCCGGATTTGAACTATGTGTCATCTGCAAATATTGGCAGGTACCGGATGTCGATGATGAGCAGGAAGATGTGCCTGATTGCGCGGCGATTCCCGGCTACAGCGCCACCTGTTCCAATATAAGCAGCGAAGCTCCCTCCTATCAATGAACAGCCACTTTTGCAGCATTAACCTCTGTTGCAGAGATATTGGAGATAACTATGTCCAAAGTTGATTCAGTTGTAGCTGTATACGACACACATGAGCAAGCAGAGGCGGCAATCAAGAAATTTCAAGATGCCGGTATCGATATGAAGAGTCTTTCGATTGCCGCAAAAGATACGCATGCGGACGAACAAGTTATCGGTTATTACACCGCAGGTGACCGAATGAAGTATTGGGGAAAGATGGGAGCTTTCTGGGGAGGACTATGGGGACTGCTATTCGACTCTGCGCTATTTGCGATACCGGGCATCGGGGCAGTTGTTCTAGCGGGTCCTCTAGTGTCTTGGATCGTAGCCGTTCTCGAAGGAGCCGTCGTGGTTGGAGGACTCAGCGCGCTTGGAGCAGGATTGGTTAGCATCGGAATTCCAAAGGATAGCGTCATCAAATACGAAACCGCTTTGAAGACAGACAAATTTTTGGTAATTGTGCATGGTGCACCGGATATGGTGGATAAAGCAAAAGACATCATTGCCGGAGCCAGCTTCGAGACGCACACTGTCCATGGAGAAACCGTTCTTTCGCGGAGATAGACAGCTTCACGGTTCACCAACGTGGCTCCATCCAAGCCAGCGAGTCAACTATCTACCGGAGGATACTCGGAAGATAAGTTTCGCGATACAAGTGGGAATCTGCCGAACTTATATTCCGGCTCTGGTCAAGAGCCTTGATCCATAGAAACAGTCGTCATTCCTGGATGTCGGCATGGAGCTTCTTATGAGCGAGGAAGAGACATCCACGATGTCGTATTTCTATGTGGCCAACGAGCGGAACAGCATGCTCTTCTCTCTTGGCTTGACCCGGATTTGACTGCAAAAGAGATAAATCACCCTTAATGCAATTGCCTCCAGATGGAAAGGAACTAGTTGAATGGCTTATGTAGATATGTATTTGCATCGCAGTTTCCCACGACTGATGTGGCTGCGTCGAGATTGCCCTCTCTGTCGCTCCGTTCTCTTTGAGGAGGACGGGTTCCAGCCATTTGATCAACTTCTGAGGCTATTCGGGCTGTATCCGATTCGTTGCATCAATTGCTGGCGACGATATTATTGGTTTTTAAAGAGACGTTTGGGCAAAACGTAAGCGTGATCGGGAGCGATCCAACGATTCTGAAAAGGACTCCGACTGTCGTGCATCTTGCCCCGCGATATAGAATGTATTGTTTATCCGAACCTGCTGCCCGAGAACGTTGAACAGCATCTGGTCTTATTGATTGGTTATTCTGATGATCAACGATGTCCCCTTGGGGGATGGTTCAATACGAAATTGATGACCTGCCCCAAGGTTATGAAGCCTATCCATGGGAAATATGCGGCATACTAGAATGCAAGACATGGTTTAGCCTGACATGTTTGCACTTAGGCTATAGAGCCTAGATTCCTCCCGGACATGTGTCTCATGACAGCTTTCAACTCCTATGAAAAATTCAATGGTGGTTTATACCAGAACGGTAGGTTTTCTCTTTAGGAGGAGTTGGGATGGGGAAGGTTGCCCTTGTTTGGAGGATAGCGGTGGTAATGGGCGGAATACTGTTACAGACAGGAATCCTTCAAGCACAGCATTACGATTTGTTACTCAAGGGTGGCCACGTCTACGACGCTAGGAACCATATCGATGGTGTGATGGATATTGCTATCAAGAATGGGATGATTGCAAAAGTCGCTCCTAATCTTGAGGCACGTGAAGCCAGCAAGACGATCAATGTAAGAGGATTTTGGGTTTCTCCAGGTCTAATCGATATTCACGCACATGTCTATGCCGGTACGGGAGAAGCAAACTCTTATGCAGGTGATAATAGCGTCTATCCCGATGGTTTTACTTTTCGGACGGGTGTGACAACGGTTGTCGATGCGGGAGGCTCCGGCTGGCGGAATTTTGCCGATTTTAAGCAGCGAATCATCGACCGCTCCAGAACGCGCGTTTTGGCTGACTTGAATATAGTGGGTTCTGGCATGCGGGGGCCCAAATATGAGCAAAACCTGGCGGATATGGATGGGGAGAGTACAGCCAAAGTAGCTCGTCAATATCCGGGAATCATTGTGGGAATCAAGGTCGCTCACTACGAAGGCGCGGAATGGACCCCCTTCGAGCAAGCGGTCAAGGCTGGAACATTAGCCAATATTCCCGTGATGATCGATTACGGTACAGGTCGCGCAGAAAGACCACTCTACGATCTTCTGACGGCCAAATTGCGTCCGGGTGACATTTATACGCATGCATACTCCGGGTGGAGAGGAGAGCAGGATCCCACCACAAAAAAAGCGAGTCGCGGAATGCTTCTTGGTCGAGAGCGCGGGATCTATTTTGATGTGGGTCATGGCGGTGGGTCGTTTGCCTGGTCAGTCGCTGTTCCTATGATGAAAAGTGGCTTTTACCCAGACTCTATTTCGACGGATCTTCATATCACAAGCATGAATGCCGGAATGAAGGACATATTGAATGTTGCGGACAAGTTCCTCGCCATGGGGCAAACGATTCCCCAAGTCCTGAGTGAGATGACGTGGAATCCGGCACGCGAGATCAAACAGGAGCAGTTAGGGAATCTATCGGAAGGAACCCCCGCCGACATCGCTGTCTTAAGCGTGGAACATGGAAAGTTCGGTTTTGTGGACATGCAAAATACAAAACTGATGGGGACCGAGAAGCTGATCTGTGAGATGACAATTAAGGATGGGAAAGTCGTTTATGACCTGAATGGTCTCTCCGCAGAGCCCTGGGATGAGACTGCCTCCACGAAGCATCAGGCTGTAAAGGAACAATAACAAGGTCGAATCTCTGGTTGTTGTTTCGGCGGCCAGGAAAATGATTTGCGCCTATAGAAGAAAGAATTCGAAATGATCCTGGATCGGTGGGCGAGAGTTCGGTTTTTGTTGGCAATTTGGCTCTTTCTGTTAAGCGGGATTGCTTTTCTGGATCGGACCAATTTGTCTATTGCCGGTCTTCAGATCAGCAAAGAATTTGCTCTGACGAATCAGCAACTTGGATGGATATTTTCTGCGTTTCTGATTGGATACGCGGGCTTTCAGGTCCCAGCCGGATGGCTTGCCGCTAAATGGGGACCTCGCCTTCTCCTCTCTCTTGGCGTCTTGTGGTGGGGCCTAACCACGGCGTTGATTACAATTCTGCCTCCAACCGGTTCTATAATACTGGTTTCCCTCATCGGAGTACGCTTTGCTTTAGGAGCCGGTGAAGCCGTCATCTATCCTGCCGCTAATCAATTTGTGGCGCGCTGGATCCCTCGACAGGAGAGGGGCTTTGTGAATGGGCTCATTTTTGCAGGAGTTGGAGCGGGAAGCGGTTTGACTCCTCCTTTCCTGAACTGGCTTATCGGTCAACATGGCTGGCGAATGGCATTTTGGTTCAGCGCAATTGTTGGCATCCTGGCTGGTTCGATCTGGTGGTGGATCTCACGTGATACTCCTGAAGAACATCCAGCAGTATCCGAACGAGAGAAGCAGGAGATTTCCGATGGTCTTGCGCCAGAGCACGCTTTGCTATCGAGGCAGAAAGAGAATTCCAAGAAAGCCTCCAACGTCATTTCCTGGCGGGCTATCTTTCATCGGAGAGATTTGCCCGCTCTGATGCTCGGCTACTTCAGCTTCGGGTATATTGCCTGGATTTTCTTTAGCTGGTTCTTTTTATATATGGCACAGGTGCGCGGATTTGATCTCAAGGCCAGTGCCCGCTATTCCATGCTCCCCTTCTTATCTATGACGATCTGTTGCCTCGTCGGCGGAGTGTTAAGTGATCGTCTTACAAAATTTTTCGGTTTGAAAGTCGGACGCTGTGGTCTGGCGGCGGCCGCTTTGTTCTTAACCGCGATTTTCCTGATGCTTGGAGCACACGCGCATAGTCCACAACATGCCGCTGTCATTCTTGCCGCCGGAGCTGGTGCTCTGTATCTTTCACAGAGTTCGTTCTGGTCCGTTTCCGTCGATATTGCCGGAAACAGCTCCGGCGTTTTTTCGAGCATCGTTAATATGGGCGGTCAATTAGGTGGAGCTGTGACCGCTTCTTTGACTCCATGGATTGCGCAGAGATTTGGGTGGACAAGTTCCTTCGGCGTTTCGGCGGCTCTGGCCGTTGTATCGGCTCTTTGCTGGTTGCTCGTTAATCCCGAAAAGCAACTAGAATCTCCCGCTTGAGAAAATTCCAGTTCTCTTTGCCAGTGTGAATGCCGTATAAATTACAAAACAACAATGGTCCTGGAATCAGATCGTACCGCGAGGGCTTTTAGCTTATGGCAGAGAAGTGTTCGCCATATCTGTACCGTACTCCTCTGTTCGTGTTCGGTGACTGCCCTGGCTCGTGCATCTGAATCGAGTTTCCTGCGCCTCTCCGAATATCAGAAGCAGGACTGGCAGGTGGAAAACGGTCTTCCGGAGAACAATATCCGGATGATTACGCAAGGACCAGACGGACAATTACTACTGGCCACTGGCTCTGGGCTATCCACTTTCGATGGACTCAAATTCGAGGAATTCAGTGTTCCTGGGATGCCTGAGGCGGAAGCTGTCAACGCCGTTCTGATCGATAAGAGTGGGGATCTATGGATTGGTACTGATGGTCGTGGAGTATTACATTCCCATAGCGGGAAGATAGAGAACATCAGCGAAGCTGCGAAACATTGGAATGAACGCATTCGCATGATGTATGAAGATTCACAAGGCATCCTGTGGATCGCCACTCAAAACGGAATTGAACGTTATTTTCAGGGAGTACTCGAGTGTTTCCCTGAGGCCGGGATGCTAGCAGGTGACATTACCACTCCGTTTGCACAAGATCAAAAGGGAACGTTTTTTGTTACGGAGCGTGGGCTTTGGTTCCTTGCGAAGGATAGCCATCACCCTGTTGCCTATCCTCTAAAAACTCCAGGTGCCGGGCGTGCTGTTGCGGTTTATCGTGACAATAGCCGGATCCTCTGGGTCGGCACTACGACTGGGCTGCTCCAACTTATTCCGTCTCCGTCAGGCTACAAAGAGAAGTTCTACGGTAAGATTTCCAGTCCGGTCACAACGCTCTTGTCTGATGGACACGGCTCCCTCTGGATTGGAACCCGCCACTCAGGCCTTTGGAGAGCTACCTCGGGGCGACTCGATTCCTGGAGTCAAAAAAACGGGCTTCCCGATAATACAATCCGCTCCGTCTTTCTCGACAAGGAGGGCAACCTCTGGATCGGTATGCTCTCGGGTGGTTTGAGTCGATGGCGTAAAGCTGCGTTTGTTCCCTATGGCGAAGCTGAAGGTTTTTTCGATACCTATGCGGCTTCCGTCTTTTCCGATTCTCGCGATGATTTGTGGCTTGGGACTTGGGGAAAGGGGCTCTTTCGGCTGCACCAGGGACGTTTGGAAAACCTCACTCCTAAAGCGATGCCAATCGCCACTCCCATTCGTGCAATTGCAGAGGATCGCACAGGAAAGATATGGGTTGGCACCTGGTTCGATGGCGTCTATTCCCTGGAGGGGAAGAAGTTTCGACATCATCTGCTTGGGCTGGAATCGCCGGGAAATGCGGTAAGTGCGATCAAGCCATCGATACATGGTGGGCTTTGGATAGGGACTTATACCGGAGTTCTCTTTTTTCCAAGCGGTAATCCTGAACAAAAGGGAAGCAAGAGATTTCTTGATTCCAAGCTGGTGACCAGCCTTCAGGAGTTGTCAGATGGTTCCATGCTCGTCGGCACCAGCACAGGGCTCTTTCATATTCGCGGGGACGTGGTTGCTCCAATTCTCAACTTGCCACATCCTTATGTAATCTCAATAGTCGGCGATAGTGATGGACACGTTTATGTCGGAACCAAAAGCGGAGGACTAGCTGTATTGCAGGGCGACCAGGTCGTGCCTCTTCCCTCATTCAGTGGGTTTCCCAAATATCACGTAAATACCGGTGTGGAAGATCATGATGGACATCTTTGGTTCGGCACTTCAAGAGGGATCCTTCGTATTTCCAAAGACGAGCTACATAAAGTTATCGCCGGCCAGAATCTCGAATTGACCATCAGACAGTTCGATCGGGTTGATGGTATGCGATCGAGTGAATGTAGTGGTCCTTCGCTGCCATCCTCGACGCGGACCAGAAATGGAATCCTATGGTTCGCGACAATGAAGGGATTTGTTCATACCACTGACACAGCAGAAAACATGGCTGCAATTTCTTCCGTTCCAACAACGGTCCAGTGGTCGCGCGAAGAAGATGGAACTCCGGAAGATGTGAGCTCAGGGGCTTCTCTTTCGTTAGCCCCAGGTCGAAATACTGTACTTTTCTATCTCTCTGCTACAAATCTTTCCAATCCGGGAAAGATCGAATTCCGTTATCGATTGGCTGGTTACGATTTGGACTGGACAACGACACATGGACGGATTATTCGGTATCGAAAGCTTCCTCCGGGAAAATATACGCTTGAGGTTCAACTGAGAAATAGCGGAGAGTCTTGGCCAGACCACGTCTTTAAAGTTGTTCTGCGCCAACGAGGTCACTTCTACCAGTCCTGGTATTTCTATGTTGGTGTCATCGTTGCTGCAATCTTGCTGGCGGTTCAGATCTTTCACCGACGTGTGCGGGCTGTGAAAGGAAAGATTGGCGTAGTACTGGAGGAGCGGAACCGGATAGCGCGCGAATGGCACGACAGCTTGATGGCTGGCTTTGCAGCCGTGTCTTGGCAATTGGAGGCCTCAACAAAAATGCTGGGCGAAAGCTTTCCCGATAATTCGCCGGTAACGCAATCCATTCATCTGGCACGTAATATGGTGGCGCATTGTCAGGCTGAAGCTCGCCGAATTATTTGGGATCTGAGAGATTCGGATGAAATTACCACCATGCTCTCTCAAGCAATTTCCAGAACGCTTGCAGCGCGTCATCCCAATGACGATATTGCCGTCAGTTTCGATATCGAAGGAGTAGAAGTTCCATTTGCACCGGCCTCCGTACATAACCTTGTTTCGATTACACAGGAAGCAGTCGCAAATGCCGCAAGACACGCGAATCCGACGAAAATAATGGTGCATTTGCAGTACGAGGAGGATTCGTTGCAGCTAATCATCCGAGATGACGGCTGTGGTTTTAATTCTGCTTCTTCAAAGACAGGACATTTTGGGATTCCCGTGATGCAGGAACGAGCACGTACATTGGGCGGTTCTCTTCGTATTCAGAGTAGTCGTAACGACGGAACAGAAGTGAAGCTTACAGTTCCTTATAACATGATCAAGTTGGTTCCGCAGACGCGACAACCAAAGTTTGTTTCCTGGATTGGCTTATGAAACCGATAACGGTATTGCTTGTTGAAGATCATTTTCTTGCAAGAATGGCTCTACACTCTGTTCTTGCGACATCTCCTGGGATTCAGATTGTCGGGGAGGCCGCGGATGGAGAAGAGGGATTAGCTCTGTATCGCAAGCTGCGTCCCGACGTCATGGTCCTTGATTTGCGACTGCCTCGCCTCAGTGGTTTCGAAGTGATCAATCAACTCCGCAAGGAATTTGTACACGCCAGAATTGTGGTTCTCTCTAACTACCATGGTAGCGAGGATATCTATCGCGCTGTTAAGTCTGGTGCAATGGGCTATTTGACCAAGGATGCGAGTGGCGACGAATTGGTTAAAGCTATCCAATCGGTTCACAGAAATCTCCGCTATCTGCCACGAGTTGCGCTTGACCGGCTGGCAGAGCGCATGTCCACCGGGGAGTTAACGCCGAGGGAGACCGAAATACTCTCTTGCATCACGCGAGGTATGTCTAATAAGGAAATCGCGGACGAATTGAATATCGCAGAAAAAACGGTGCGGATACATGTGTCCTCTGTTCTTGAGAAGATGGGAGCTCGTGATCGCACACAGGCGACTATCTTCGCCTTGCAACGTGGACTGGTTCATCTTGAGCCGTAGTTTATGAAAATGCAGCATGAGTTTGACGGTCAAATGCTTCCTGGCTGACAGCCAGGAAGCAACACTCTTTGATTGCTGCTTACCTTTCGCTATATTTAATCGTTTCCTTTTGGGCCCTGCAGGCATTAGGTAGTGCTCAATTTGTCATGAGATCTCAGGGCTGGGACCCGCCAAATCATTTTGGGTCTCGTTGCAAATGTGGATATGGAGTACACCTCCAAAGCCGTTTGCATAGATGCCGCACTGTTGTATTTCGTCCTCAGTCTGAAGCGCGAATATCTTAGGCCAAATGGCCTATCCATAAACATGGCGTCAGACTGATGACACAAATCTGAGATTGTAATCAAATCTTTAAAAATTCGGTATTAGTAGAAATTCGCAGCACGTAATCGAGATCTTTCTCGGTCACAGATGCTGTTTTTCAGGGATGCAGTTTACTCGTAGCGTACCTCTCTTTCGGGAATGGCTAGGAGGCCATATGAAAAAAATAATATTCTGTGTCTGTATACTTTTCTGCTTTCTCTCTATTCAGGCTCAGGTCGCAGACAATACAGCTCTCGTTGGAACCGTTACCGACTCAAGCGGGAGCGTTATAGCTGGAGGATCTGTCTCCGCTGTAAACGTCGATACTAAGGTTGTTTATCCTGGGACGACGAATGCGGAAGGCTATTACTCAATTCCTTACATCGCTCCTGGAGTCTACGATATTTCTGTAGAACGTCAGGGTTTTCAAAAGGTTACGAGCAAGGGCGTTGTTGTTCAGTTGAATGTGGCTGTACGTACCGACTTCTCTCTCCCTGTAGGTACAACAACGGCAGAGATAACGGTCACAGCTTCGACCCCTGTTCTTTCCACTGACGATGCTATGCTCGGAGAGACCGTCGATGAGCATAAAATCGCGAATTTGCCCATGGTCGGGCGTCGCGCAATGGAGTTGGCGGCAACGTCACCCAACATCATCGTCGGCCCCAAAACCTCTTACACCGGAAATCCTCCGGGAGCGAACTATATCGGTGCTGGTACTCGAGAGGTTACGAATTCACTTACCCTCGACGGTATTACGATCATGAACTCGTTGATCTCCTCTTCTCCTGTGTCTCCGAACCCCGATGCTCTCTCTGCAGTTCAGACGCAGACAGGAAACTATACCGCCCAATATGGTGGGTATATGGGTGTTCACATCAACATGGATACCAAAAGAGGAACGAATAATCTGCACGGGACTGTTTATGATTACGTGCAAAATGACTTGTTCAATGCACGTCCTTGGCTGTTGGGCAAAAATAAACCAATGCCGATTTTGCGGTTCAACCAGTTCGGCGCGGTTGTTAGTGGGCCTGTTGTTTTCCCTCACTTTTATGACGGCCATAACAAAGTCTTCTTTACGGGATCTTACGAGGGAATTCGGCAGACGAATGCCACTCAGAATTCCACCACTGTGCTAACCTCCAAGATGAAAGCCGGCGATTTTTCAGAGATCAGCAAAGTTCTGGTCAATCCGGCTACCGGAACGGCTTATACAAATAACCAGATCACCAATATTTCGCCGATTGCGCAGAAGCTCCTAGCATATTTGCCAGCCGCCAATCTCTCAGGTATTACCAACAATCTCAACAGTACCGTTCCGAATACCTACCAACAGAACCAGACTCTCGATCGTGTCGATTACAACCCGACTGATTCAGTAAGGCTCTTTGGCCGTTTCATCTGGCAAAAGATAACCTCCATGTCTGGCAACTTGGTTACTACGTCTTCCAGCTATACACCCACGACCGATTCCAACGGGATCTTCGGATATACCCACATCATCACCCCTAATTTCATCAACGATTTCCGTTTTGGCTATAACAAACTCTCGACCAATGTGCTGAACTATTTTGCACTAAACGGAATTAAGGACGCGGGCTCTGCACTTGGAATTCCGGGGTTTACGGCGGATGTAGATAACAATAATCCTGGACTGCCAACAATCAGCATCTCCAACATGGTTTCTATGGGTGCCGACGGAACGAATTGGTATCAGGATGATAGAACGCTGCACGGGTATGACCAAATTACCTGGGTTCATGGTCGGCACTCGATAATGGCAGGTGCAGAACTGCGCCGTATGACCATCGGCCGTGCGGCTTCCAACACGGCGCGTGGTTCGTTTACCTTTAGTGGCCAGTATTCCGGTAACCCTGCTGCAGACTTTCTTACCGGATATGCCACCACTGTAGTTACACCCGTTACTCAAATCAGAGGTTCCGTTGGTTCTTGGAGAGACGGCTTTTTTGTTCAGGATAATTGGCAGGTACGGCAGAACCTGACATTCCTCTACGGGTTACGTTATGAATTACCTACAGTGCCTTACAGCTTGAATGGATATGCCCGGATCATTAATACGAGCTATACGGCATTGATTCCCGATACTACAGCGACGACCGGAGCTGCTTATACTCCTCACAAAGGTTTCGAGTTTATTGCTCCGAATCATAACCTATGGGCACCGAGATTCGGCCTTGCCTATCGTGCGAATAGCAAGATTGTCGTTCGTGCGGGTGGGGGTGTCTATTACAACCCTAACCACATGAATTCTTTCACCTTGGCTACAAGCAACTACCCATTTGCCAATTCATTCACCTATAACGGGAATGCAAGTTCTCCAGCCAATCTGAGCTTCAGCAATCCTACCGGCACTGCAACGGCCTCATCTTCTTGTATCCCCGGGACGATTGGATGCTATTCAAGTGTCTTCAATGTGAACCATACATTACCCACGCCGCGGCTTTATCAGTGGAATGCGGATACAGGTATGGAACTTTGGAAGAATGCTGCATTTGAGCTGCAGTACCTGGGTTCCCGCGCCGTACACCTTGACTATTCTTACTATCCAAACCAACCAACGCCGGGACCTGGTGCTGTGAATCCTCGTCGTCCGAATCAGCGTTTCGGACAGATTCGTCAGATTCAAAATTCAGGATTTTCGACTTATCATGGCTTGAGTGCTCTCCTCCGTCAGAGAATGACTCATGGACTGGACTTGAATCTTGGTTATACCTGGGCTCACTCGATGGATACTTCGAGCGATGCTAATGGTGGCGGTACTTCTATGATTCAGTACAACCTCAAGGCGGATTACGGTAATTCCAATTGGGATATCCGTCACCGCTTTGTTGGTACGGTGATCTATGCTCTTCCGGAATTGAATAATTTCAATCCGATAGTCAGAGCCGCATTGGGGGGATGGCAATCAAATTCGATTGTGACCCTGCAAAGTGGTATGCCGTTCAATGTTGGTATGAGTAAGGATGTTGCGTTTGCCGGGAATATTGGAACGCAGAGACCGAACTGGGCTTCGGCGGGATCGAGCTCTTGTTCACGCAGCACGGTCATAAAAGGAACTGGTAAGTCTTGTATTAACCCCAGTGCTTACACCGTTCCCGCGATGTATACCTATGGAAACCTGCATCGCAATGACTTGCACGGACCGGGACTCATCAACACGAATTTTTCGCTCTTTAAGAGTTTCCCGATCAAGGAGGGGATAAGCCTGCAATTCCGGGCCGAAGCGTTCAATGTCTTTAATCACGCGAATCCGGGAAACCCGAATTCCTCTTTGCCTACGGCCTTCGATCCGACTGCTTCGGATTATGGCTTGACTGGCAGCAACTTTGGAACAATCACCACTGTCCAGAACTCTGGGCAGAATGGCGGCGGTCAGAGGCTGCTTCAACTTGCGGGAAAGATCAACTTCTAAACGTATAGGAAGAATGATCCAAAACTGTCGAGCCGGAGAACGCGATCTGTTCTCCGGCTCGGCTGTGTAGTTAGTATCGGGAGTTTAGTTGTGAAGAAAATCTTCAAGATGTCGCGCGTTCGAATCGCTTGCCTGGGAGTTGCCCTTTTTGCATGTGCTCTTGTGGGTGTCCTTTATGTCCGCGCGGATGCTCCCAAGACTGCCGCCGATTATGCTGCAAATCCTGCCTCAATGATCGAAGCGTATCGCCACGTTGAAGCTGCTTCGGTATCGGATGCGATAGAGCAACTTCTTCACGAGAAACGCTATATGTCGCACCGTATGCACTCCAATATCCCTGCGAAGTTCGCCGGGACAGCCCTGACTGTCAGGCTGGCAAAAGAGGAGAATAGCGATTCGAATGCCTTGGGTGGAATGTTGCAAGCAATCGATTCCGGCGGGAAGGATTCTGTGTATGTGATGGTTGTCGACGACGGCGCCGACATTGCAGGAATGGGCGGCCTTATGGGTACGGCTATGTCAGTTCGCGGATATGCAGGAGCTGTCATTGATGGCGGGGTTCGCGACCTACCCCAATTACGAAAGTTGGGATTTCCTGTTTTCTCGACGGGAGGTGTTCCGTCGACCTCCGTCAGCCATTATCGTTTCCAGGGAATGAATGTTCCTGTAATATGCGATGGTGTCAAGGTGAATCCGAACGACATTATCGTTGCCGATGAAGATGGTGTTGTAGTAGTCCCGAAAGAACATGCTCCAGCAGTTCTAGTGCTTGCACAAAAGCTCGACAACAGCGAACACTCGATGTATCCCTTCATCGAAAAGTTTCATTCTATTGTCGAGGCCGTAAAGCAGTTCGGTCGTATTTAACTTGCGTAGTTCCGGAGGCAGCATTTTGGGCATAAGGAAGGAAATAGAGCTTCGTGGTGAGCGTCTTACGAGACGCGGATTCCTTGAGTGGTCTTCCTTTGCAGCGTTGTTCGCTGGATTAGGTGGAAAAGCCAGCTTTGCATCGTCGACTACGCCAAAAGAAAAAGAAGAAGACTATTACGAGAAACTAGGTGTCGATAAAATCATCAATGCTGCAGGAAGCTACACTTTCCTAACGGCAGCCGTTATGCCTCCGCAAGTACAGCGCGCTGTTGCGCAAGCTGCAATGCATCCTGTTCGATTGAAAGATCTGCAACGGTCAGCCGGAGAGTATCTGGCAAGGAAACTTCGTTGCGAAGCTGCGCTGGTCAGCTCCGGTGCCTCCGCTGCTCTTACTTTAGCAACAGCGGCTTGTGTGGCAAAAGCAAATGGGTTTGCACCGGAAGATATTCCTCAGAGAGTTGCTGAGGGGAAGAACGAAGTGATTGTACAGCGTTCGCACCGGTATGAATACGATCACGCCATGATGCTTTGTGGTGTACAGATCCGTGAGGTCGTCACCGTAGACGACTATAAGCGGGCCTTTGGTCCGAAAACGGTGATGACGAATTATTTCAATTCTGCCGCCGAGACTGGGATCGATCGCGAGACATGGTTAAGGATTGCTCACGACAACGGCATTCCATGTCATAACGACGCAGCCGCGGATATTCCTCCTGTCTCGAATCTTTGGAAGTACACCGGAATGGGCTTCGATCTGGTATCTTTCTCCGGAGGGAAGGGTATCCGTGGTCCGCAAAATGCGGGGCTGTTGCTTGGGAAAAGAACACTGATGGATCTGGCTGTTGCGAATAATAATCCGAATTCGGAAGCTGTCGGCCGAGGGATGAAGGTTGCGAAGGAGCAGATTGTCGGTATGGTGGCTGCCGTGGATTGGCTTTTGGAACAGTCGGACGAAAAAGATCAGGCTGAATATCATCGGAGAATCAAGGTCATCCTCGATGCTGTGCGAGATATTCCGACCATAGAGCCGACGATTGTAACTCCCGAGATTGCTAACCACGTTCCTCATCTTGTGCTCGCATACGATCCGGTTAAGGTCGGAATAAAGCCATCCGAGGTCCAAAACGTGTTACGGAAAGGCAAGCCGTCAATCGAGCTGAATCCTGCAACTGGGACGGTTTCTCGCGGCCTCAGTGCCGTTTCCAATTCAATTGTGCTTTCGACGTGGATGATGCTTCCTGGGGAAGCAGAGATCGTTGCACGAAAATTGCGTTCCGCGCTTCTCAATCGAAGTTAGCTGGACGCTTTTAAGAACCAGTAAGTGAAGCTTGAAGGAGAGAGCAATGAAGAGTCAGTCAAGACGAGAGTTGTTGAAGGGTGCGGCCAAGTCTGTAGCTGTTGTCGGTGGTGTAGCTATGATGGGTAAGGGCGCTGCCGCTGCGCCTGCAAAGGCGGAAAAGAAATCCTATCCTGCAAATGCAGCAAAGACCTCCGATAAGCCACCACTCTTTTCTAGCGCAGTATCTTACGGCAACCTTCTATTCCTTGCTGGAGTGGGGGCCCATTTTCAGGGAACCATTCAGGAACATACACGGCATGTATTGCAGGAGCTAGAAAAAAATCTAGTCGCCGCGGGCTCTTCCCTGGAGAAAGTTCTTAAGGTGAATGTCTATTTAAATGACCTCAAGGACTACGCTGCCATGAATAGCGTTTATGCCGAAACAAAGTGGGGAGCCATTCCTCCTGTAAGGACGACGGTTGCTCCCGCGGCGGGCATCCCTGGCAATTCTTTGGTCGAAATTGATTGTATTGCCTATATCTAGAAAGAAAGTGCGGTAGCGAAAATACATTGCTATCGCACTTTTCTCAGATCAAATACTTTTGTTTCAACATACCTTCCCTCCAACGAACTGAGACAGGAATCTATGCCTAGCTTTTCCAAGATAAAGTTATCTCGCCGCGACCTAATGAAGAAGACTGGAGCCTTATCGACTGCCGGAGCTGTTGCCAGTGCTCTTCCGTTGGGTCTCGGAGTGCCGCTATCAGCTCAAACCTCCAGACTCGGCCTGGCAAAACATGGAACGGATAAAGAGAATCTGTTTACTCAGATTGGGGTTCGTCCTCTTATTAATGGACGCGGAACCTTTACTCTTATCAGCGGGTCACGATCACTTCCGGAAGTCAAGCAGGCTATGTACGAAGCTTCGTTCTACTTTGTGCATTTGGATGAGATGATGGGGGGGATCGGTGCAGAACTTGGACGGTTAACCGGAGCAGAGTGGGGGATTACAACAACCGGTTGTGAAGCTGCGATCTGCTTGGCGACGATTGCATGTATTGCCGGAACCAATGTTGAGAAGTGTCAGGCCTTGCCTTATGTCATGGGTAAGAACCAGGTCCTGATTCCTAAACATTCGCGCAATCCCTATGACGTAGGCATACGGATGACGGGAGCAGAACTTGTCGAGTTCGCGACTCCGGAAGAGCTTAAAGAGAAGCTGACCGATAAGGTTGCAATGATTTATGTTCTAGCCTCTCCGGAAAGCTATCACGGTCCCATGGGAATCAGGGCAATCTGCGAGATTGCACAAACGAAGAATGTGCCTGTTTTCGTTGATGCTGCAGCTGAAGAACCGATCTCCCCAAACATCCACGTGCAGGCGGGAGCCTCGTTGGTTGGTTATTCAGGAGGTAAGTGCCTTCGTGGGCCGCAGTCCTCGGGCATGCTTATTGGAAAAAAAGATCTATGTCAGGCAGCCTATTACAATGCGGCGCCCCATCATTGTTATGGGCGTGCGTTCAAGTGTAGTAAAGAAGAGGCTATGGGGTTGCTTGCTGCGGTGCGGCAGTGGTACAAACGGGACCACGATGCAGAGCAGAAGGCCTGGACTGCATGGATGCAGCAGATTGCAGAGAAGGTCAAACATCTTCCCTCGTTAACCTACAAAGTCATTCCTTATGGCGAAGACTTATCCAATAGAGCGCCTCATCTTGAGTTATCTTGGGACGCGAATGTCCTGAAGATAACAGGGACGGAATTGGTTAAGAGGCTTGATGCAGGAACTCCACGCATCCTTGTTGATGGAGGGAAAGGGGTTCGTCCGCAGCAGATGCAGAGTTCGATCAATATCATGTCCTACATGCTTGAGGCCGATGACATTCCAATGATTGCCAACGCTATCTATGAGGGATTAACAAAGCCGGGATTCTATGCTGATCCGGTTATTCCTTCTGGAGAACCAGCGTCAATTTCCGGGGAGTGGAATGTGAGCATTCAGTATCTCCGAGGGAAGGGAGAACAGCGATTCCGTCTTGAGCAGAACGAGGGCAGGGTGTCCGGAATGCATCAGGGCGAAATCTATCAGACAACGATCCAGGGATCGGTCGTCGGAGACCAGGTCGAATTGGGGAGCGTTATGCCGGTGAGCGGCAGTTCTATTTCGTGGACATTCCGAGGAACGGTGAGCGGCAATTCTATGATTGGCAAGGTAAATATGGGAGAGTATGGGGAAGCGTCATGGACGGCAGTGAAAGTCTAGAGTCAATCCCCGACTCGCCAACCCCTTTTATGCGTCCAGCTATTTACTGAGGTGAGGAAGGCAACTATCGCCCTGGCCCAGGGTGTACCGGGAGTCGTGCATCAGTTCCAGCGACTATTGGTTGCTGAATCCTCCGATCAGCACAGTGGGAGCTGTACGCAGATCGGTTACGCCGTTCATCCACTGAGCTGTTAAAAATTCAGGCATGACTTTTACTGTGACGATATGGTGTTTCTGTATTCGAAGCTTCAGTAGCCAAGTCGACAGACCATCGAGGGCCCGTCGACTTGGTGTTTAGCTCTATCGTTGATAACAACAGCGTTGTGGTCTTAGAAGCTCAGCTTGGCTCCGAACTGTACCTGCCGAGGACTGTTGGCCTGGCCGGAAATTGTGCCGAAGGCCGCATCTGTGACCGTGGTGTTAGGTGCGCTGAACTGCGTGCGATTGAAGACATTGAATGCCTCCATGCGCAATTGCAGTTTGTAGCGATCAAAAGCTGAGAACTCCTTGAAGAGGGATAAGTCTGTGTTATCCACTCCCGGCGCGCGCAGGCTATTGTAGAACGCTGGGCCATTGCCCAAGGTGAAGGGCGCCGGTTGGCTGAAATTGGCCGTATTGAAGTACTTGTTTAAACGTTTCTTGATTGATCCAGAGTACGCTGCATTTTGATAATTAGTATTGGCATAGAGTTGCTGAAAGTTCCAACTGGAGAGCGTATTGCTGGCACTGATCTTCAATGGAGTGCCACCTTGGAAGGTGGTGAGACCATTCACTACCCATCCACCAATCAACGCGTTCTGCCACAGAGAGGAGGTTGCGCCCCATTTGTGGTTGCGACCAAAGGGCAGTGCGTATACATAGCTGGCGACGAAGCGCTGGTGGATATCGTTCGAACTGATTGCATAATCGGCCTTGGGTTTGTAACTGTCCTGGTGGTTATTGCTGTTGTCAAAACTCTTGGCCCAGACATAGGAGGCGGAAATCATGGCTCCTCCAGCCATGCGCTTCTTGAGTGACAACTGCATTGAGTCATACTGCGCGTTGGTACCCATCAGATGGTAGATCATTACACTGGTGAACTGCGGAAATGGCAGCAATAGCTGTCCTGCGGTGGTGGTTGCCGCTGCCAGGGGACCTTGCATCGCTGAGTTTCCGTAGAAGGGATTGGCTACTTTAGCCTGGAGCGCCGTTCCCTTGCTAAGTTCGGCGGTCGGTAACTGATCCCAGTTTTCGCCCGACTCATAGCTGGAGATTAATTGGCGGCTGCGATTGCCCACATAGGCTAAGTCCGCTGTAATGCTGAAAGGTAACTGACGCTGGATGTCGAGATTCCACTGTAAAGAGTATGGCGTTGGGGATTGGCGGATCAAACCTGCAATTGAACCGCCTGCACCGGTCAGCACACCCGATTTCACAGGTGTGATCGCAGGAATCGCATCGGGAAAGGAGTTATCAATAGTGCGATATGGCGTGATGCCGTCAAGCGAACTGACCCAAGTGTTAGTCTGCGACCAGCCAGTGGGTGCGGCATCGCCTGAAGCCGCCTGATTTGAAGCGCCATAAACTACTGCTCCACCAGCGTGTACCACGGTATCCTGATCGACGCTCCACGACAGGCCTACGCGCGGAGCAAAGTTATTCCAGTCCTTGTTGTACTGTTGACGACCATGGCCATTCACGCCCACATAGACCAGACCACCCTTTAGACCTGAGAAGTTCGCTGAAAGCGGGGTTGCCACGTTCGGGTCAAAATAATTCATTCGGTTGAAGCGCTCTGTGCGCGGCGTATCGTAGTCGTAGCGTACGCCGAGATTGAGCGTCAGGTCCGGTCGAAGATGCCACTCGTCTTGCAGATACTCCGCAAAGTAATAGCTCTCCGTGGCCACGTCCTTGAAGTCCTGAATGAATTGTCCCGATCCCATGCCGATCAGCAGGGAAGCGAATCCATTTCCTGTCGCTGCGCTGGCAGCATTGGCGTCAGGACCCTGTGTCCAGTTTGCACCGAAGTTAAAGTTTCCTGAAGCCTGCGAGACCTCGTGGTCGTTGACACGAATCTGGCGTCCGTCGAAACCGAGTTTGAAGACATGCCTGCCGCGTTGCATAGTCAGAGCGCTCAACATCGAACTGCTCATGAATGCGTTGTGACGATATGCCCCCGAGCCAAACGAAAGATAGCCTGAGGTGGAGAACGACGGGAAATAGCTGAGGCCCGCATTTCCGGGCGCGGTGTTGAGGACGGAAGGGAGACCTAGCGAACTCGCCTGAAAGCCAAGGCTCTTATTCTTATAGTAATAGGCTGTGCGGGCGAAGCCCAGGCGTGCTTCAAACAGATCACGGCTATTAAGGGTGCGCGTGTATCCTGTTGTGGCTCCCTGCGAGTAGTCGCCGCTATCCACGTTCGTTGTAGCTGCTTCCAACCCTTTGGGCAGGAGCGAAGGATTCGTGGTCCACACGTAACGGCTGGAGTACCGTGCGAAAAAACTCGACTGGGCGTCGATCACATCGTCAATTCTGACATCCCACGCCCGTACCGGCGCATTTACGTTGCCCACTGCATAGTAGTTGTTGGCGTTGGTGTATGCATTGCTTGGTGTAACATTTGGTGCCGGGAAGTACTTCAACAGCTTTTGTCCGACTGCGCTCAATTGCGTTTGTTGAATTGTGTTTTTGTCGAAGGCTTTTCTTCGATAAGTCTTGGTGTTGGGATCATATTGTGTCGAGAAAGGGTCATAGATTGTTATTGGTTTCCCTGCCGAGGTATACGTAGTTGAAAAGTTGCCCGCCAACTGATCCGGTGTCGGTACCGTTGCTGTCAAGCTGGTCAAACGCTGCTCCGTCAGTTGCTCGGCATTCAGCAGGAAGAAGAGCTTGTTGCGGTAGATCGGTCCATCGAGTACACCCCCAAACTGATTACGTCGGAAGGCCGGCAGCTTTACGTGATTTCGATTATTGAAGTAGGTATTGGCTGCCATTAGGTTGTCGCGATGAAACTCAAAAGCGGTTCCATGAAGCTGGTTCGTGCCCGTCTTGAAGACGACATTGAGCACGCCATCGAGCGTCCTGCCATATTCTGCAGGGAAGTTGGATGCCATCATGCGAAACTCACCGATAGCGTCAACGGAAGGAAACACTCCCACGCCTTGATAACCCTGCACTGTAGGAAAGCCCGCCGGTGTACCGTCGACCAGGATGTCTCCATACATTGTCGGGCCGCCATTCATTGAATAGTAAACACCGTTGTAGTCATTGCTGATGGAGCCAGAAAAGCCTGGTACCAGCACCAGCAGAGAATACGGATTGCGCGCATTGAGTGGAAGATTTTCAATCTGCTGGCTGTTGACTTCAGAACTCACGGTGGAGGAAACAGCTTCCAATCCAGTGACGTCCGCCTTTACCAACACTTCCTGCTTTACGTTACCGACCGGCAACACGACACGGACCGTGGGATGCTGATTGACTTCCAGCACTATTCCCGTTTGCTTGTAGTCTGGAAAGCCCGGTGCCGTTACCGTCAGTTCGTATGAACTCGGCGTCAGGTTGAGGATGTTATACATGCCATTTGCATCCATGATTGCCTTCGAGTGCAGGTTCGTGGCTGTATTGGTGACTGCGACAGTGGCTTTATCTACAATGGCTCCGGACGAATCTTGAACAATGACAGAGATGTTGGAACTTGTGCTCTGCGCCAGCAACCAAGGCGCAGGGGCAACAAGGGCCAACATGATTATGAATAGTAAATGAATGAATCGATTTCTTCTGTCCATCTTTTCCTCTGAGGCTAAGTGGGAACCGCACAATGTGCCGACACCTCTGCCCATGCTTCGGCATCGAAAACACGTCCCAAGAACTGTTCAGTAGTTGTGACCGCCTGCGTCGCGACGTGATGGGCTTTGGGTCCCTCTTGTACGCAGACGACTTTCGCTGTGGAGCCTCATGCCGCCAGCTTCATTCGGCTGTGAGGTTCCTATGCGTACCGTACGAAGCCTGAGTTGCGGTCTCCAAGTTGCAAAGGGGAGGCTACATGAGGAAATACGATGTATCAGCCGAGTGATACATCTACACAAACATATGATTCCCCGTGAGTTAAATGGTAGGAGGAAGGTGAAGCTTTCTTTTGTTACATTGCGATGAATTTACTGCAAATTCATCTTGGGCCGCGATGATCTTCGGCCGAGTATTAATAGTAGTTCAACAAGGCATGGCTATATTGATTCCAGAGAGCCCCATTATTTTGTAACAACGGCTGCTGCGCGGCGGAAAGATGCTCATTTGTTGACGGAAGATCGTACCTGGACAACTTCATCATCTTTCGATGAGACAATTCAGGCGGCCTTCCTGAATTATGAGCAGCGCGAAGCGATCAGGAATGCACTTCGGCAAATTTCGGAGAGCGTAGAGTTTGCGCGGGCAGAGCGTGCCAAGGAGCTGTTGCAGGAACTGGTACAGTTCTCTCTACTGAATCCCAGCGTAGAGCTAACCGAAAGAGCAATTGCCCGGGATATTTATCGCTACGATAGCGACTGGGACCCCAAAGTGGACCCCAGCATACGCATTACTGCGGGCCGTTTGCGCCATAGACTGGAGCGCTATTATGCCGGTACAGCGCGTACCTCAAGCGTCAAGATAGAACTGCCTAAAGGCAGCTACACTCCGCGTTTTGTCTTTGCTGGTTCAGAAGAAAATTCATCTCTGCCGCAACCCAATCTTCGCCAGGAGATAAGACAACGTTGGCAAGAGCGGTTGCACGGACAAGGTAGACTGCTTGCCATACTTTCTCTTTTATTGGCACTTCTATTCTTAATACTTGTCTACATATTTTCCCGCACCCCCCGGCTTTCACTTGAGCAGCGAACTTATGTAACCTCGATGCTCACCGGAGCTGCCGGCCGTGAATCGGGCCCATCCATTTCGCCTGACGGGCGCGAAATTGCTTTTACCTGGAACAATAACGGGGACAATTTCGACATCTATCTTTTGCGTGCCGATGGGAGCGGACTGCAGCGTTTTACCGACTCCACCGATGCGGAATTCTCTCCAGCATGGTCGCCCGACGGACAGACCATCGCCTTTATACGCGTAAGAGAGTCTGTAGCGATGATTGTTCTTAAATCGGTCCGCGGCGGAGTAGAAAAAATCGTTTGCACTTTTCCCGCCTTAGGTGGCAAATGGACAGGCTCTCTGGCTCCAGTATTCGATGACCTGGGCCCTTCGTGGTCCCCCGATGGGAGCCACATTGTTTACTCTGACTTGACTCGTCACTCGTTGATTGAACTCGACGTGCACACAGGAGTAGCTCGTCCTTTGACCTCACAAACTAACCTGACTTCTTATGTGCGCGATTTTTATCCCCGCTATTCGCCTGATGGCAAATACATTGCCTATGCTCATTACACAACTAACAGCAGCGGCGACCTTTACCTTGTCAGCACATACGACGGACAAGTCAAGCGCTTGACCTTTGACAAGGCTGCGATTCGCGGCGAGTCTTGGTTGTCCGATAGCCGACATCTAGTTTTCGCCGCAAGACGTGATGGCCCATCTCGCCTTTGGATCATCGACATTGAAAAGCCGGATTCCCTTCACCTTCTTCCCTCTGACAGTGCCGATTCTTCCGAACCGGTACTCGAATCGGGAGCCAACTGGATGGCCTATGTCGATTCGCTGGAGAGTTGGAATCTGCAGCGTTATGAGATTACGGAGAAAGGCTTGCAACCGGAATCATGGTTGCTCTCGACGAATGGGAAAAATCATAATCCCGTTTATTCGCCGGATGGAACGCATGTGGCTTTCGTCTCCGATCACTCCGGACGATGGGAGATCTGGATGGCCAATGCAGATGGTTCCGGTGCTACGCAGTTGACAAATTTTGAGGGACATTGGAAGGGGGGAATTTCGTGGTCGCCGAATGGCAGATCGCTGGTTTTCGATGCTCGCGTTAATGGGCATTCGAATCTTTATCTGTTGGAGATTGCTACACGCAGGTTAAGTCACCTTATCGATTCGAGCTACGAAGAGCGCGTTCCTGCCTGGTCTCACGATGGCCGTACCATTTACTTCAGCTCCACGCGTAGCGGAGTAGTGACACTCTACCGATACAACCTTAATAATGGTGCGATCGATCCGATTCTCTCGAACATTTTTTCCGCGCAGGAAGCCTCGGAGCGCGGTGTGTTTTATGCCCTCAGCGCGGACGGCGTGCTAGGCGTGCATTCCAGTACTGGCGAATCAGTGATCTCGTTACCACAGCCGGTTCACCCCTATCCTTTCCAGAATTGGACCTCTACTCCTACCGGTCTCTACTATACGACGCGGCCGGCACCCGGGCAGCCGTATAAGATTCTTCGCTACCTCGATCACAAGCTCACCGTGGTGGGGCAAGTCTCTTTGCCACTGGTCGAAGGCTCGCCCAGCATCACCGTTTCGCCCGACGGGCACCACTTGATCGTTGCAGTAACCACACTCTCCACCAGCAACATCAAAATCCGGCGGATGAATTCCAACTGATGCCGTAGTTTGTGTCATGCTGCGATCAGAAACTGATACTTTTCGGTTTGGCACCGCCGATGTATTCGTCCAGAGCCCGATTGAGCAACTTCCTCTTTCTGTTTCGGCACACGGCATGAGGAACCACATCCTGAATATCTTTGCACTGCTTCCGGTGCACTCTCCTAGATACCGTCTTGACAATATTATGCTGAGATCTTTGCGCGTATTTTCAAGAAGATCACCCGATTCCGATTTCGAGCGTTGGAATTAGGAAGCGCCGGTTGATGGGCATGCGCTAGAATTTATGCAGCACAGCTAAAAATAAGGATGGGCGTCGGAAATGGCGCAAGACCAGCAAAAGCTTCATGCGGTTACAATTGCGCACTTTGCGGAAACGCCCGAAGTTCGAAAACAGCTAGAAGAGCATCTCCAGCAGATTGTCGAAGGCTCAGCATTTCGGGGTAGCCAGCGAAGTGAGCAGTTCTTACGCTATGTCGTGGAACATGCGCTGGCCAAACGTTACGAACTGCTGAAAGAACGGATGATCGGTGTTGAGCTGTTCGGTCGTCAGCCAACCTACGATACAGGCGAAGATGCGATCGTTCGGGTTACGGCGAGCGACGTGCGGCGCCGGTTGTTGCAGCACTATGGCAAGTACGGGAGCCAGTCGCCTTTTCATATTTGCCTGCCCTCGGGCTCGTATGTCCCGGAGATTGAGTTCAGCAAGTTCCCGGAGACCCCAAGGGCGGAAGAGCCAGTTCCTTCGCCTGCGAATTGTGCGCCAACTGAGGATGCGGACGTTGTGGCCGAGCCGGCCGCCAGAACACCCTTGTCACGCTACGGGCTGATGATCTTGATTCTGCTCAACGTGCTCCTGCTTTTTCTGACAGGTGGCATTCTGCTAAAAAACCTTCTGGGTCATGTTGAGTCTCGTGCAGCATCCGTGTTGCCATGGGCAGCAATGTTTCATTCGGGCCATCGGACAATTCTGGTTCCAAGCGATCCTAATCTGGCTGAAATACAGATGCTTGAGGGAACGAAAGTTTCCATCGCTGAATATGCCAAGCACAATTATTTTTTGCACAATGATTTACCTTTTGATCAACTCTCTCCCAATGAGAAGTTTGAACACCGCTTTCTGCGGGGTGACAAAACTTCGGCCGTCGATTTACCTATAGCCGTCAATATCGCTCGGTTTGCCGAGTTTTACGATCATGAGATTGAGGTCAGGGGACCTCGTTCGTTGCAGTTCTCCGATCTAAAATCTGACGATAATTTCATCTTTTTGGGAAGTCCGCAATCGAATCCGTGGACGTTACTTTTTGCCGATCAGCTCGACTTTCGTTTTGCATACGACGAGCAGCTCCACACTGAGTACATCCAAAATACACATCCGCGCGAGCATGAGCTTGCTCGTTACGATGCATCGGTGAACAATTCCTATGCTGTTCTCGCTTTTGTGCAGAACCCCGATCAGAAGGGTCATGTATTGTTGCTCGGAGGATTGACGGGTGAGGCGACCGAATCAGCAGGACGCATGGCGACAGATATGCCGTGGCTCACAGAGGCCTTGCGTGGTTGTGGTCTGCAGAGTTCCAACCCCGCCCATTTTGAACTTCTGCTTCATCTGAACTGGGTTCCTGGTTATCCCAATCACATCCAGGTGGTTGCCTGCCACGTTTTGACCTCTTCATCGGATCATTTGCCGATGTCTAAGTAGATTCCAATGCTCATATGGGCAACGGTGTAGCAAACGGCACCCCTTCGTTACTACTAATAGGTTACCGATTCCCGCCCATTTCTCTTTTTGTTTACCCCTCATTCACATATGTATCAGTCAAAGTTCCATGATCCCAGGGTAGCTACTGTAAGCGTAAGACGTTTCGGCTAAAGTTATTATTTTCAATGACGTAGGAAAACGTTAAGTGCGCAGTCAAACCTTGAATTATCTCCCCGCCCTCCTCTAGTGTTGGGTCCAAGTTTCGGTCGTATAGATAGATGCTCACAAAAGCACAAAGGAGTCGGCCGCAAGCCTGAGTCAGGAAACTCTCTACAGGTAGCGGACCGAGAAGCCAGGGTGCGAATACTGTGTCCATCTTTGAATCGGCGTTCGTGTGAAGTTCATTTCTGCTGACCGTCATGTCAGGTCGCGCAGCAGAACAGTATTCATGAGCACGGGCCGGGATCTGTGTGTCCGAAACTTATGGTAACGATATCTATTTGTTCCGATGCACCCCATAGCTGTGCGGGAGCAAGAGCGCGGGAGTGCTAACGAAAACCTCTACAAGCATGTAATTTTGGAGGCTTCAAATGAGACATTACGGCAAGGGCCCGTTATATAGGGCCTGGGGCAAAATTGCCTCACTAGTCGTTTTGATGCTCGCAATTGGGTCTTATCTTAATGCCCAAGAATTCCGTGGAACCATCACCGGCCATGTGACCGATTCCACAGGCGCTGTCATTCCGAAGGCGGCAGTCACCGCTGTAGGTCCTCAGCAAACCTATAACGTAACCACCAATCAGACCGGCGACTTCATTATTCCTTTCGTTCAGCCCGCTACCTATACGGTTTCCGTTGAACAGAAGGGCTTCAAGAAACAGACTCGTGACCAAGTCGTCATCGATATTAACTCACGCGTCAATTTAGACATGGTCATGCAGGTGGGAGCCTCTAGTGAAGAGGTTGTCGTACAGGTGAGCGCCGGGATCATGCTCGACACCGAATCCGCATCTGGCGGAACGGTTATGGATCCTCAAAAGATCCAGAGCCTGCCTAACAGCGGACGTATGGTGTACAACCTACTAGGTCTCTCTCCGGGAACACAGTTCACTCAGACGCAATTTGGTGCTCAGGGCTTTTCCGGTACGCGCGAGTGGGATGAGAACAATGCGTATTCCTTTAACGGAGTCAGCGGTAACCAAAATCTCTTCTCTCTGAATGGTGCTCCGGTTTCTACTCCGAATGGAGGTGGAAACGGGACCTGGAACATTTCGCCCAGCATTGACGCTATCGAAGAGTTCAAGGTAATGACGAACACTTACGATGCACAGTACGGGCGTTATGCCGGTGGTACTGTGAATACGGTGCTCAAAAGCGGTACTCGTCAATACCACGGCAGCGCATCGGACAACTGGCGCAACTCCATCTTCGATGCGAATACCTATGATCGCAATCAGACTCATCAGAAGAGACTCTTCCATAACGAGCATCAATTCGATATCACATTAGGCGGACCGGCCATGCCACATCGGGACCGTCTGTTCTTCTTCTTTAGTTATGAAGGATATCGACAGGTGCAGCCAGCCGGGATGATTGTCAATGTGCCGACGGCTGACATGCAGCCGGGATCGGGCCCGAATGGTGGCGTCGACTTTACCAATTATCTGCTTTACAAGAAAATCATTGGACCACAAAGTACAGGCCAAAAAACAATCGGACTCTTTAGTCCGAACAAGCCGGTTACCTGCGTCGATGGTACCGCGGCCAAATGTAACAAGTGGGAACGCCAGCCTTATGCAAGCAATGTGATTCCCGCAAGCGAAATTACACCGATAGCCAGCAAAATTCTGGCTCTCTTCCCGAAGCCAAACCTGCCCGGCTATGAAAACAACTATAGCTTTGACGGTCGCAGTACACACAATTACGATCAGCCGATTGTTCGTGTCGACTATAACTTCAGCAACGACACCAAAATGAATGCCACCGTCGCATGGTGGTCTGGACTTGAATATCGCAACGGCAGTGGATATCCCGGAGCGGCTGCGAACGGCAACATTAACTGGTACCGTTCCGATGTCGCCCCTGTAGTGGACATCACCCATACCTTCAGCCCAAACCTCTTTGGAGATTTACGCATTGCCTTTAACCGTTCTTATAATAAAGAGCCTGCTGGAACAGTCGGCGCGGGCATTGATAAGCTATCGGCTAACGATCTTGGACTGAACATGCCTGCGGTTCCTACGACAACTCGTAATTGGGCTCCACAGATCAATATCGATGGATATAACCAACTCATCGGTAACACAAATGATCCATCAATGATGGAGCAGTATGACTTTAGCCCCTCCCTCACTCATGTAATCGGACACCACAACTTGCATTATGGTTTTGAGTTTGAGCTCTTCCATATTGCCAATACCGGCATTGGTCAACCAAACGGGAAGTTTAAATTCAGTACGAGCTACACCTGGGAGAATCCAAACCACTCGAATTCGACCGGTTCCTCGATTGCCGACCTGCTGTTGGGGTATCCCGACTCTGGCAGTGCAGAAATCAAATACGACACCTACAAAGCATATAAGTACTACGCATCTTATATACAGGACGACTGGAAGGTTACATCCAAGCTGTCTCTGAACCTTGGTTTGCGTTGGGATACTGAAACTTCACCTGTCGAGCGGCATAATCGACTTATGGCCGGAGTTTGCCTCACCTGTGTAAATTCCCTCACTAACCAAATCTCGTTCCCTGGCGTTTTGCCAAATGGTGCGAGTATGGTCAGTCAGATTCTCGGTGTAGCTCAGTTCTCTAGTAGCAAACTGACACCCTACGAGAATACCTGGGGGTCATTACAGCCGAAGCTTGGCTTTGCGTATGCCCTTAATTCTAAGACAGTTCTTCGCGGCGGATGGGGTCTCCAATCCGGAGAGGGTATTGAACTCGGAGGCAATTCAGCCTGGGACCAATCAACCAGCTATCACACAGATCTAAATAGCGACACATGGGATCCTACCCAGGACTTCAAAAGCGGCACTCCTTTCCCGAATGGCCTCACTCCGGTGAAGGGTACCTCTCAGGGGGACCTTACTCTTGTCGGTAGTTCCTTAAGTATCGATCAACGTAACCGTAAGCTTATTCATACCCAGCAGTTTTCCTTTGGCGTTCAGAGATCGCTGCCGGGTGGCATTGTCGGCGATCTTGAGTATGTTGGCACGTATGCTAGCAATCTCCGCACCGAACGTGAAAACAATGGCCTCAAGGATGCCGATATTGCTCAGGCACTTCAAAACTCCAACTATCTAGACCAGCAGGTAGCTAATCCCTTTTATGGTGTCTTACCTAAGACGCTTAGCCTCGCTAAAAATCCCCGGATTGCAGTCAAGTACCTAATGGTTCCGTATCCGCAATTCAATGGAAAGTTCTACGTCTATACGCACGCAGACGGTTATAGCGACTACAACTCGATGATCGCCAAAGCTGAAAAGCGTATGACCAACAGCGGTATGCTAAGCCGTGGTCTGAGCTTCCTGACTTCATTTACCTGGGCAAAGTTGATGTCCGCTACCGGATATCTGAACAATGGAAACATGTGGAAGGTTGATAGCCATCCGTCCTATCACTTGGATAGCGGCGGTAATGCTCCTCAATGGCAGTTGTCATTCAGCGGCTTATATGGAATCCCAGTCGGCAAGGGCGGTCTGGTATTGACGGATGCTCACGGTCTGCTTGGGCAAATCGTCAATGATTGGCAGCTGGATTGGATCTTCCAGAATCGGTCGGGTTCACCAATCAGCATTCCTAATGATCGTCCCTATACTTGCGGAAACTATGATGTTGCTTCAAAGCATAAGTCCTGGTCTAGTTTCGTGAACAATTCCGACAATACCTGCTGGAAGGATACTCCGGAGTATTTCGTTAAGACCTACGACGGTACGACTACGCAGGTCAGAAAACCATGGGCACAACAAACGCAACTTGGATTGGAGAAAAAGTTTGCATTGAAAGATCAGCTAAACCTGATGTTCAAGGCTGAGATGTTTAATGCCACGAATACCGTCCAGTTTGGCGGTCCGGATATGGGGAATCCTCAAAATCCAATTACCCGTGTAACCAGTGTTTCGGATCCCAAACAGCCTGGAGCTTGGAAGGGATATGGAACGATTGGTTCTACTCAACAGAACTTCCCACGTATGATGCAGTTTACGTTGAAGGTTCAGTTCTAGAGCAAATCAGCGTTACTGTATCCTGCTCGAATACGATGAGGTGCAGGTTTTCTTAATGGAAGACCTGCACAAGGATTTGTGGTTCTGGATTCATCTACGCTGGTTTTGTTCTAGTTTCAATACTGCTTGTCCTGCGAGTGCTCGCCAAACGAGTACTCGCAGTTTTTTGTCCCCTTTGGGGCTTACAGAGGGATAGAACGAGCAGGCTCCTCTGACTCATTTGTCAGCGGTAAAAAATCACCCATAAATTCCGAAGACAATCCGCAAGTAATCTCTACATTGAAACGCGAGGCTGAAAAAGGATTAATTGTGTTGTTCCTTGAAGTGCTCCAACCGAATCCAGTTGGACGCGTGGCAAAGGAAGTGTTCTGGCTCGTAGGAAACTCCTGTGCCAGCTTCTCGTGAAGCGACTACTTCGGGCGAAGCGCCACTCCCAATATCTTGATACCGAAATTCCGTTGGCATGGGTACGGGGTAGCTACTGTAAAGATTAGACTGCATTGCTAAATACTTATTTTTCAATAACGTAGGGAAAGGTTAAGAGTCCCCGAAACCTTGAATTGTCTCTTCGCCATCCGTTAATGTCGGATACAAGTTTCACCAAAGCTCATTGGTGTTTAGCCGCTAGCCAGAACCAGGTAGGTGTGAGGACAGTGATGAATAAGCAAGATGAACTACACGATAGCTTATGTGTCGTGTGGTTTCAGAGCAGAAAGGTTCAGGAATCACTGCGAATGGAAAAGTACAGTAGTGGATTTTTCTGGACGATCTTGCTTATGTTTGCAGTTCTTGTACCAACAAGCTTTGCACGCGAGACTCATTCGGTCCCTGGTGGCAGAGTTTTTGATGCGCAGAGGAATGTAATCCGAAGGATAGAGGTTACCGTAACATCTGACGACTCGGGAGTTGGGTATCAAGCGAAAACCGACGATACCGGAACATCGAGTGCCACCTGTGAGCGATTCAGCTGGAAGACGAAATCTATTTTTAATTTTAATCCGGAGTACTGACAGTTCCTGGGGGGCAACTCCCAGGAACTCTTTTTTTCGGTTATGTAGCAAAGTGCTTATATTTGAAAACCGCAGAGCTGCGGGCACCCGGCCTTCTATAAAGCAATCACCACAAAGCTCATTCCGATGTGACGAGCATGACGCGACAGAATGCTCGGGACAACGAGCTGGGCAATTTGTATTAGCGCTTGCTTTCCTTCGTCGTTGCTCTGTGGAAGCGCAATATGGGGCTCTGTCTGATCCTGTCAGCGGTGCTAAATTCACCATCGTTTCCGAAAGCAATCTCTACATTGAGAATTTCATGATCAGCGGACGTTCACTCCATCGTCCTGGATCAGCCTTGTAATAACTCGCGGTCGTAGGTTGTCTGCGACTGCCCATACCGAGCGGACCCAATAACGCCTGAGGATCGTCGCCGCAAGATCGCTTAGGCGAATGGTTGGCAATTAAGAAACAACATCCTGTCCGGAAAGTGCGGAACAGACGAGGAGAAAAAAGAGTGCACAAGCGTTATTTATGGTTGATATGCGCCCTGGCGATTTTGTTGTCGATCCATCTTTCGGCACGGGCGGCGCAGAGCCCTGTAGAGCAGGTTGCTTCCCGGATCGAGTCTATGGGTCATTTGCAGGATGGTACTTGGAAGTACCATGCCGGCGATATTGCGCACGGTGAAAGCGTCGATCTGAACGACGCGGCGTGGCAGGTTGCCGTCAAGGACAAGACTTCGGCGAAGGATGCCGTCTGGTTTCGGCAGTGGATTGAGGTGCCGAAAAGCCTGAATGGTTACGATCTGACCGGCACGCGCATCTGGTTTCGTTTTCTAACCAACGAGAACGCTCCGCAGATTGTTTACTTTAATGGCCGCCGTGTGGCTCTCGGAGAAGACCTCGAACCAATCGTGCTCTTCGAACAGGCAAAGCCAGGTGACAAGGTGCTGATTGCTGTGAAATTGCTGGCCACAGAGCATGACAAGCACTTCCGGGGCAGCAGGATGAAGATCGATTTTGCCGATGGGCGGCCCAACCCAGAGGATCTGCGTCAGCAGTTGCTCTCAGGCGAGCGTCTTCTGCCGGACATTGCCGGCAGCGATTCGAAAGAGCGGAAGGCAGTTGAGGCAGCGGCTGCTGAAATCGATCTCAAAGCGCTCGACGCTGGTGATCAAAAGCGCTTCGATGATTCGCTGCGCGCTGCGGAAAAAACACTTGCGATTTGCACGCCCGCTTTGCATGCAATGCACTTTTCACTTACGGGAAATTCGCACATCGATGCTGCCTGGTTATGGCCGTGGACGGAGACTGTCGATGTGGTGCGACGTACGTTTTCAACGGCGTTGCAATTGATGAATGAGTATCCGGATTACACCTACACTCAGTCCTCAGCGGTTTTCAACGACTGGATCGCGCAGAAGTATCCCGATCTCGACCGGCAAATCCAGAAACGCATCCACGAGGGACGCTGGGAGATCGTCGGTGGCATGTGGGTTGAGCCTGATCTGAATTTGCCCGACGGTGAATCGACAGCTCGCTCGCTGCTGATAGGCAAACGCTGGTACAAGCAACATTATGGCGTCGATGTGAAGATCGGCTGGAATCCGGATTCGTTTGGTTATGGCTGGCAGTTGCCGCAAATTTACAAGAAATCCGGGATCGATTATTTTGTTACGCAGAAGATGATGTGGAACGAGACGAATCAGCTTCCACTGAATCTTTTCTGGTGGCAGTCGCCCGATGGCAGTAAGGTTCTCACCTATTTTTCGCATGGCTATTCAAGCCGGGATCTCGCTCCGGCTCGGCTTTCCGAAGACCTGGAGAAGTCGCGTAGCGTCCTGCCGAAGATGGATGCGATGATGGATTTGTACGGCGTGGGTGATCACGGTGGCGGGCCGACGCGCGCTATGCTCGACGAAGGTGTGCACTGGATTGGTCGCGATACTGCTGTGCCGGAGATGAAATTTGCAACGGCCAGTTCCTTCTTCTCGTCTGTTGAAAAGAATCTTGATGCGTCCTCCCCCGCATGGAGTTATTCGAGCCTTGCTAAGGGATTCCAGCCACCGGTTGCGGCCAAATCCGGTGCACTAGCGATTCCGACCTGGAATGACGAACTCTACCTGGAATATCATCGCGGCATCTTTACTACGCAGGCTTTGCTCAAGCGTAATCTGCGCCAAGCGCCGGTCTGGACGTTGAATGCGGAAAAATTTGCTTCGCTTGCATGGTTGAATGGAGATGCCTATCCACAAGAGGCTCTCACTGAAGATTGGAAGACGGTTACCTTTAACGACTTTCACGACTTGGCGGCAGGCTCAGGCGTAGCTTCCATTTACAAGGATTCCGCTAGCGAGTTTGAGCAGGTGCACCGCAGCACTGACCAAATCAGCGCGCACGCGCTGGAGACGTTGGCCGCCTCCGCCGATACACGCATGCCCGCGGCAGTTGGGAGCAAAACCAATAGCGGTTCGGTTCCAGTTCTGCTCTTCAATTTGTTGGCCTGGAAGCGGTCAGATCTGGCTCGCGTCGAAGTGCAGATGACCGCTGCAACGGAGTCGGTTTCTATTGTCGATTTTGCTGGACGCACGGTGCCGTCGACGATACTCGGGCGTGATGCCAAGACGAATCGTTTCACCCTGTTGATTGCAGCCAAAGACGTGCCGTCACTCGGCTATCAGGTGCTGCATGCGGTTCCTGGGAAGCGGGATTTTCCAAGCGATCTGAAGATCTCTGGCTTGACGCTGGAAAATGACGCTCTTCGTGTCGTCATCGATCCGTCTACAGGCTGTATCACCAGCCTCTATCAAAAGAAGGAAAAATTCGAGACGCTGGCCGCAGGTAGTTGCGGCAATGAACTCCAGGCTTTCGAAGACAAGCCGAAGGAATACGATGCCTGGAATATCGATCCGGGTACGCTCGATCAAAAGCCACAGTCACTAACGCAAGCCGAATCAGTTAGGCTGGTCGAGTCGAATCCGCTACGTGCCGTCGTCGAAGTTCGCCGCAAGTGGCAGCATTCCTCCTTTGTGCAGCGGATAGTACTTTATGCAAATGCGGATCAGGTCGATGTTGAAAACGATATCGACTGGGCTGAAACGCATGTGTTGCTAAAGGCGGCCTTTGCTCTCTCGGCCACCAGCACACAGGCGACCTACGAGATTCCTTACGGAACCATCGAACGGCCGACGACGCGCAACACTACCTGGGAGAAGACGCGCTTCGAAGTACCTGCTTTGCGTTGGGCCGATCTGGGGGATACGCATCACGGCTTCAGTCTTATCAACGATTCTAAGTACGGATACGACAGCGTGGGCAACCTCCTGCGTTTGACGCTTCTGCGTTCACCCACTTATCCCGATCCTCAAGCCGATCAAGGGCATCATCACTTCACTTATTCTCTATATCCTCACACCGGAGACTGGCGCCAGGCGCACACTATTGAACACGGTTACGAATACAACGTGGGATTGGTTGCCAGACAGATGCCGGTGCATACAGGTCCCATGGGAGCTGAACACTCATTCGTTTCTGTCGAGGGAACTGATGTGGTGCTAACCGCGATGAAGAAAGCCGAGGACAGCAACGCGCTCATATTCCATCTCTACGAGTGGGCGGGGAAGAGTGGTTCGATCCAATTGCATGTACCGTCTGGTGCAACAGCAGCGACGGAAACCAACCTGCTCGAAGAGCCTGTAGGATCGGCACTGGCTGTACAGAACGACAGCGTAACGGTTCCGGTCCATTCCTTTGAGATTCTCGCCGTTCGCGTCGATTATCGAAAATAGCCGGTGTCATGGTATGCGCGTGGCCATTCCCCCTGAGAATCGGGGACTCCATTTTATCCGCCGTTGACAAAATGGGGTGGGAAGAATGGCCATGCCTTACGACTCTTTGATGGACCATGTTGAAAGTTGAACCGCAGCTGAGCAAACTCCTTAGCCGGGTGTCAGCCCTGGGCGTTCCACAAAGTGGAAATTTTGAATTTTGAGAGCATTGCGAGACCCGCCCTGGTTTGTGAGGCCGAGGCGTTTTGAGGAGGTCTGCCTGTTTGGCCTCCTCGCCTCAAAAAACTATCCGTGCATTCATCGTGCACTAAAGGGTGGTGTTTGCCGCTCACTCGTGACGGCGAACGGAGAGGATCGTATGCTGGGATAGTGAACAGTCCTCAAGATCCATTCTCGAATGCCCAGGCAGTGGCTCGATATGCCGAAGATCCGCCACGAAAGGTACCGGGCTTTGCCGATCTACAGCGCATGGCAACTCTTCTTCTGGAGGAACATGCTCCCGAGGACGCCCGGATACTGGTCCTAGGTGCCGGAGGAGGCCTGGAACTGAGGGTCTTCGCAATGGCTCATCCGGGGTGGAGATTTGATGGTGTTGATCCTTCCAGTGAGATGCTCAAGCTCGCGGAGCAGACCTTAGGCCCGCTTTCTGCACGGGTGAATCTGCAGCAGGGCTACATCTATGAAGCCTCGGAAGGTCCGTTCGATGGAAGCACCTGCCTCTTGACGCTTCACTTTCTATCAACTGACGAACGCCGCCAGACGCTAGCCCAGGTACATCGCCGTCTGAAGCGCAATGCACCATTTGTTGTTGCGCACATGAGCTTTCCTCAAGGGGAAGGCGAACGTGCGCAGTGGCTATCTCGATACGCAGCCTTTGCTGTGTCTTCCGGCCTGGAACCAGATAAGGCGAAAGGCGCTGCGTTGGCTATTGATAAGCATCTGAACATTCTCACTCCTGAGCAGGATGAAGCCATGCTGCGTGAAGCCGGATTCTCCGGTGTCGCGATGTTTTATGCAGGTCTTGCTTTCCGGGGCTGGGTCGCTTACGCGTAAGCGAGGAGTTTCGGATCTCACAACAAAACACGAGCCATCACAAAGGGGAGATACGGAATAATGAGTGCAATGCGTGATAACCCCAGATGATTTGCCTCGTTTTCATGAATCATTCAGATACGCTCAAGCAAGCTCTGGCATTAGAGGGATGGTAAGGGCATAGATGATCCCGCTATCTTCCATGAGCCTTTCCGTATGAGATATTTTTCAAACTATCTTCACAGCCGCGCCTTTGGCGCTCGATTGTTTCATTGCAACGAGACCCAGCCCTGCGGGCTGGGCTGACGTCTGGAGTACGGCCCTCCGGGCCTATTCTGCTTAGCGTTTCTCCCTATGTGCCTGTGCAAGATATCCAGAATTCAAACGTTGTGGAGAGGATTATTGGGGATGGCTACAAACGCGGAATATCTCTGAACTTCAAACATGAGCCAGTCCGTTAGCTATGGAGGATGATTTTGCGTTTGACTCCTTTCTGCTGTATCGAAATCGGTCAATGGTCTCGTTGATGCTGAGGCTATTTAGACGAATACACTTCTTCTGAAAACGCGGCGAGAGGCAGCTCTCCTTTTGGGAAGGAATTGCAGATAGGCCTGTAGGGCCGATTTCCAAACGTCAGCCCAGCCTGTCAGGGCTGGGAATTGATGCGAGGAAGATAGCCGAGCGCCGGAGGCGCGGCACTGCAATCTGTTATCCTACGCGCAAAAGCTCATGGGCCATTCCTATTGCAATAATTATGTTCACGTCGTGTACAGCACGAAGAATAGAGAGAGTCAGATTCCTCCTGAGTTTGAAAAGCGTCTCTATTCCTTTCTCGCTGCTGTTGGGCGACAAAAGAAGATCCCGCTCCTGGCGGCCGGAGGAATGTCAGATCATAGCCATCTCCTCGTTCTTTTGCCGCCAACTATATCCCTGGCCTCGATGGTTAACACCTTCAAGACGAACTCATCACGGTTCATGCACGAGCAGGGATTTCAATTTCAATGGCAGCCTGGATATGGGGCATTCAGTGTGAGTTTTTCTCAACTCGATAAGGTTATCGCCTATATTCGCAATCAGCGGGAGCACCACAAAAAGATGTCCTTCGAAGAGGAGTTTCTTACGCTCCTCGAAAAATCTGGTGTGACCTATGATCCGCAATATGTATTTGGATGATTTGCATATCGGGTGCCGCGCCTCCGGCGCTCGGATATCTCTTTGCTCGCAACCCAGTCCTGGCGGACTGGGCTGACGTTTAGTATTCGGCCCTCTGGGCCTATTCCAGCCTAATAAATAGTTTGCGAGACCGTTTCGGTGATCTTGTTCTGATTGAGATTCAGATTGAACGCCATAATTCTCAGAACTCCAGAGCCCAAAATTCCGCGTGACCTATGATCCGCAATATGTATTGGGATGATTTGCATATCGGGTGCCGCGCCTCTGGCGCTCGGATATCTCTTTGCTCGCAACCCAGTCCTGGCGGACTGGGCTGACGTTTAGTGTTCGGCCCTCTGGGCCTGTCTCAGCTTCATAAACAGTCTGAGAGGCTGTTTCAGCGATTTGGTGGACGGTCCTATAGGCCTATCTCAGTTTTTCTCCTCAATTCCTTTTCTCCCTACTCCCTTCCAACACCTTATCTGCTCTCTATTGACAGAAATATTCGAAATTCACTGGAATTTTGGGGCGTGTGCTGTATCGAAACATGAGTGAATCGTCTTGTCACGAGAAAGCCCCGATTGCGCTGAGTTGTCGATTTTTGTGTTTAGAGCAAAACCATCGTTACTATGTCCTCTCCAAATTCCGCGATGTGCAGGTTTTCTCGACGGAAAGCCTGCGTAGGGAGTTGTGGCTCGGGATACACCTACGCTGGTTTTGCTCTAGCTGGCAAGATCATCCGTCAGGGCTGAAATCGTCACGGCTATTTACACGCGAATGGAGGGCGATCTCACCAGCACCACTCCTCACCACACCACACCACTCCTCCCCAACACCAGCACCTATACCTCCTCCAACACCAGCACCTATACCTCCTCCAACACCTCTCCTCTCCTTCCGAAATTTTCCGAAAATTTCGGAAATTTTTGGAAATGCATCGCATAGAAACATAGGTGGATCAAAACGACTGCTTTGCACCGTCTCGGTGCATGTCTGCTGAAAAGAATGGAGAAATGCAGTGCTCGTCCGTGTACGTTTGGAAGTAGTGCGCATGGCCTTGGTTTACACACTCTACTCCCAGTAGCCTTGGCTTGTGAGCTGGTACGAGAGGACCTTTCGGAGCTTCCTCAGTGGAGGCCGGAGAAGAACGACGCTTATCCTTGACAAGCCTATACTTCTAGGTCTAATCCTAATACCAAGATGTAGAGGGGTAGGATGGAGAGCCTAGGGCGACCACCCCGCCAGATTCTTGATACGGTGTGAGGTGATCCAATGGCGCTCTTTCGTCGCGTAGCAAATCTCTTTTCGCGCAGACGAATGGAAACAGAGATCGATGCAGAACTTCAATCGCATATCGAAATGCGTATCGAAGATAACATCGCTGCTGGAATGTCTCGCGACGAGGCCCGACGTGATGCCTTACTGCGCTTCGGAAATCTGACTGCGACAAAGGAACATGTGAGTGCTGCCGATACTACCTTAGTTCTGGAAAGTATCTGGTCCGATCTTCGTTATGCCCGCCGGCAACTATGCCGAGCGCCAGGGTTTGCTTTTACTGTTGTTGTTACGCTGGCTTTGGGAATCGGAGCCAATCTCGCCGTCTTTCAGCTTTTGTATGGGGTGATGTTTGCTCACCTGCCAATAAGACAGCCTGAGCAGCTTTACTCCCTGCACTCAGTACAGTCTCCGTTCGATAAAGAATGGTTCTATTCCTATTCAGCATATCAACGGTTACGTCAGGCAAACGGGCCCTCTATTCCTGTAATTGCCCGCTCCGGTTTTGGTCAGGGGGTTCTTCAAAGCAATGATGGTTCTTCTGATCGAGTAAAGTTTCAGCTCGTCTCCGGAAACTTCTTCAGTGTGCTGGATGTTTCGCCTGCCGCGGGGCGTCTCTTCACTGAAAGCGATGATCGATTCTCGCAGAGCGAATGGCCCGTTGTGCTTCATTCCGAATATGCTCGGAAGCGCTTCGTCGTGGAATCCTCAGCTTTGGGACAGCATGTTGTTATCAACAAAATCCCGGTGGTTATAGTTGGGATTGCGCCCAAAGGCTTCGGTGGGGTGATTCGTGGTTTTGCCCCCGATATCTGGCTTCCTATTGAGGTGCAGTCGACAGGGAAATTCGATACATGGTTCGATTCCCTAGGTCCTGGCTATGGAATCAATCTGGACCGTTCTTGGCACAATCAGCCCGGTATCTTCTGGTTGTGGCTTCTGGCTCGCGTACCCAATACACAAAGACCGATAGCATCGGCACGATGGACTGCGGCTCTACAACCGGACCTCGAGCTTATTTCTGCTGCGACGAAGGACGAACATCAAAGCAGACTAGTTCGACAATCGAAGGTTCATCTGGTCTCGGCAGCAGGGGGTGAAGGCACCTTTTTCCATGAATATTCTTCTCCGCTGATTCTTCTAATGGTTCTGGCTGGTGTGATCTTCGGAATCGGTTGCATCAATCTCGCCAATCTCGAACTTGCCCGGCTTTGGAGCAGACGGCTGGAGCTATCTATCCGCATTTCGTTAGGTGCCGGCAGGTGGAGGGTACTGCGTCAGATCCTGATAGAAGATCTACTACTTGCGCTAGTAGGCGGAATATTTGCTCTGATAACCGGACGTATGGTCAGTGAACTCCTTATCCGTTGGGCGTCGGGAAGAGGTTGGCAGATGGCTTTCGACCTGCATCAAGGGACGCATATCTTTTTGTTGGGTGCTGTTCTTTTGGCAGGCTCTTTGCTCTTCTTCAGCTTGTTGCCTGCGTGGTGGATTACGCGGAGTAACTTTGCTGCAGCCAGCGGTGCGAAGCGAGTCGAGAGCCTATCAGGCCACAAATACTCCAGCCTTTTGCTCTCCGGACAAGTCAGCTTATCTCTGCTGCTGATTGGCATGGCCTATCTCTTTGGTCAGACGCTGCAGAACATTGGAGCCATCGATGCAGGTATGGATCGCGAACATATCGTAGCGGTCCATCTGGATATGAAAAGCACCGGATTTGCAGAGGATCGTAAAGACTTACCTGTTCTTTATCAGAGGCTGGTGGACCGCCTGCAAGCAATACCGGAGATTCGCTCTGCTGCTGTGCAGATGTGTTCCATTCCCGGTTGTGGCTGGAATACAGCGATCTATCCATTTGGCCAACCGGAGATGACCTCTGCGCAAGCCCATGGTGAAGAGGACCACGTTGGCAAGGGCTATTTCCAAACCTTGGGAATTCCATTGCTGCAGGGAAGAGATTTTGCCAACACCGATCGACAGGGAACACAGGAAGTGGCAATTGTGAACCACTCCTACGCGCAAAAACTCTTTGGAGACAAAAGCCCAATCGGCCACTGGATTGGATACAGACCCGCGCCCGACGACCACAAATTTCTCATTGTGGGTGAGGTTGCGGATACACGGGTCGATGGTTTGCGCTCCGACGCGCCTCCTGTGGTCTATTTCCTGGTAGATCAAAGACCGTCGTCAGTCCAGACCCTTGATGTAAGAACAAGCGGAAGTCCTGAAAAGCTTATTCCTGAAATTCGTCAGGCTCTACACTCAGTGGAATCAAACCTTCCGATTACCGAGATCGTCACGCTCAATACGGATTTCGAAGACGGACTGACGACAGAGAGGTTATTGGCGCGATTGACTACAGTATTCGGCGGGCTAACGCTTACCTTGGCAGCACTGGGGTTCTATGGCCTGCTTTCTTTCCGCATGAGATGCCGCACCGCAGAGATCGGAATCCGTATGGCCATGGGTGCGAAGCGATCCAATATCGTTTCGTTGGTTCTGAAGCAAACGACCATGATTCTGTTGGCCGGAATTGTACCGGGAGTGGTTCTGACAGAGGTCATGAGCCATGCAGCTAAAAAAGTTCTGTACGGACCGGGAAGTACCAGTTTTGACGCAATGTTGTTTGCGATATTGGCTCTGGTGCTGGTTGGTCTGTTAGCGACTCTGCTGCCTGCCCACCGGGCCGCTTCTGTAAATGCGATACAGGCCCTTCGGCGGGAATAGCTCCTTTGCTTCTGGAATGACTATAGGCAGTATCAGTATTTGCCAGCGGTAGGCAAAAAGAATTCTTGATTAAGATGCGTGTTCCATCCCTGTGGATGGATATGGAATTTCTGTTTTCTCCACCAGAATCGTTTTGTTGGCACAGAGTTCATTTCGGGATACTTCCATCACTATTACCACGGTCGCTAGCGCATTTTCCACAAAGCACCTGCCCAGAGACACATCTCACTAATAGGTTGTGATTGTCACTCGCAGAGTTACAGTGCATTAGCTGGACTGCCGCCTGCCTATAGAAGACAATCGCAAAAAATTAATGTCGATGGTGGTTTTAGTCCGGTTTTGCCGCCTTTGAGAACGGAGTTTATTTTCAACAAAATGACATAGCAGAGGTGCATGAAATTAAGTACTTGTCGGAGTGGGAACACCGCATATTCGTCACCAATTATGGTTCGAAGTGATAGACGTCTCTTTTTATGAGGGAACACTCCAGCTTCGATGACAGATGTGCTTGTTTCTATATAGCTTTTGGGTTCTCTATCTATTTGTTAGCTGAATTCTTGACAAACTTCCGGTTCCTTCGTAAAGTTGAGGCCTAATTTGTAGTCTGATAAAAGTTGTTTTGCATTTTCCCCTGAGCTGCACTAAAAGAACCGGATATGTGATGACTAGTAAGAAAAGTCATCGGTAGTATTTTGCTGCACTTGGTATCGGTTGTAGTGCTGACAGCCTTGTAAGGAAATTGGCCCGAAAGCGTCATCATAGCCATCCCATCGTGCATAAGGAATAACTATCTATGTTTATGGATGGAATAGCCTTATCGCAAACGCCCGCAGTCTCTCGATGTTTCGATCTAGCTAGTCCTGGGTTTACATCGCAGAATACGCGTAGGGCGCCATCGTTATGTACGGTGTGTGCGTTTCTCAATTTCGAGGCATTTGGATTGCTGACTTTGCGCAATTCGGTCTATTGTTTCATCTCCAGAGTACGAATTAAGTAATAGAAATAATTACAAATATCGAAACTAAGAGCCGCGTTGTGTTCGCTAAGAGCGGCTGTCGAGTTAACTGGAATTGCCTGGATTACTCGATGTGTGCGCGGCGAAGGAGCCGCTAGACCTATCACATTTTCAGAATGGCCATCGAATGGCCAGAGGGAAGGTTCGAATGATCGGCTGGAACGAAGTCGGGATGTTTCGCGTTAACACAGTGGAGGTGCGGAGAGCATCCCGCACAAGATTCGATAAGACGTTAGCAGGTGCAATCCTGCTGGTTTTGCTATTCGCCGGTGAATACGGCAGTGCCCAGATTTCTATTCCACGCAGAGGACAGATCGGTACCGTGGCAGGGAACGGAATTGGAGAGCCCGGCTATTCCGGCGACGGCGTTCAGGCGACCAATACGAAACTCAACAATCCAACGGGAGTGGCAATCGACCTGCGTGGCAATCTCTATATCGCAGATAAGTACAACAATCGCATACGGAAAGTAGATGCAGCCTCAGGCATGATTAGCACCGTAGCCGGGACTGGAATTCGGGGCGCTTCCGGAGATGGCGGCGCCGCAACCAATGCAAGGCTTTTTTACCCGAATGATCTGGCAGTCGATCCGATGGGCAATCTCTATATCGTAGATAGCTTCAATAACAATCGCATACGGAAAGTGGATGCTTCTTCGGGCACAATCACCACGATAGCTGGGAATGGCTTATATGGGTATGAAGGTGACGGTGGTCCGGCAATCAATGCGAGACTGAACTATCCCATGGGCGTAGCCGCCGATTGGATGGGTAATTTCTATATTGCCGATACAGGCAACAATGCCATACGGAAAGTTGATAAGTCAGGCACTATCAGCAAAGTGACTTGGAAGGGCAGTGAAAAGCTTTTCTATCCCTACGGGGTAGCAGTCGATTGGATGGGCAATCTCTATATTGCAGATACCCTGAATAATCGCGTAATGAAAGTAGATGTATTAGGCAATATGAGCACTGTAGCCGGGAATGGAACTGCTGGCTATTCCGGCGATGGCGGCCCGGGGACCGGGGCGGAACTCAATTTCCCGACCAAAGTGGCGGTTGATTGGATGGGCAATATTTATATCGCGGATACCGGCAATGATCTCGTTCGAAAAGTGAGCCGATCCGGCATCATTAGAACCATTGCCGGGACTGGAGATCTTGGCTATTCCGGTGATGGCGGCCCGGCGACCAAGGCGCAACTCAATGGACCAACATCGATATCTTTGGATTGGATGGGCAATGTTTATATTGCCGATTTGCAGAATCAACGCATAAGAGTTGTGGGGAACTCCAACTTCCGCTAGTGACTGCAAGTCCAGTTCGCTGGTTACGCCATTAATCTGGATACCCCATTCTTCCGGCATCGTGTTGGTCGGAAGAGTGGGGTAAGGAAGGTTCGCAGCACGATATCCGTAACAAGCGTCGTCAGGAGATCTATCTGTCGTCCGGATACCGCAATTAGCATAGGCTGCCCCATTCCTCACCACGTCTCTAGCGGTCTTCAGCATGGGCACCTCGGGTTGAGGTCTACGAATGGCTGGATTATTTCATAAGTTGCAGCGATCGCAGTTCGTCCAGCAGTTTGCCGGTATCTATGGGTTTGAATAGGTAAGCGTCGCAAAGCTCGTGGAATGATTGCATGATTTGTTTTGCGCCCGCTGCTGCTGTAGTCATGATGATCTTCACACCACGAGGCGGAAGAATACCGCGTTCTTCTTCCATTGTACGTATTTCTCTGACTGCCTCTTTGCCATCCAATTCGGGCAGCATAATATCCATGCAGATCAGATCGTAACCGGCCCCGCTGTCGCTTGCCATTTCAAATGCCTTTATGGCTTCCTTGCCATTGACGGCAATGTGGCATTCTCCATATCGCGAGAGAAAGCTCTGTAACAGAAGCCGACTGGTAAAGTCATCCTCGACTATAAGTATCTTCATTTTTTGCTCCTTCAACTGACAGTAATTCGGAATGCTCCAGTGTTCTTTTGAGCTGTTCGAATCCTTCAACTACTTTTGGCAGAAGCTTGGTTGCCTTGACCAATTCTCCTGCACTTGCAGCTTGTTCCATCTCAAAGGCAATTGTGCTTAATAGTTCTGCCGAGATTGTGGCTGTTGACCCTTTCAACGTATGTGCTTGCAAGCGTGTGCCCGGCGCATCCTCTTCCGCCAACCGTTTCTGGAGATTCGTCAATTGCGACGGAAAATCATTTAGAAATCCTTTGATGATGGTGCCTGCGAGTTGTTTGTCTCCCATGAGCCTTCGCAGGAGCGCTTCAGCATCGAAGATCGCTACCGGTTGTTGCGTTTGCTGTGCTACCGGCTGTTCAAGTGTATGAATCACGCAACGGGGACAATGCCTGGGAATCCATTTTGTCAGTATTTCTGCAAGCTGCTTCAAGTCAATGGGCTTCGAGAGGAAATCGTTCATTCCAGCGCGTATGCATTTATCGCGATTCCCTAACATTGCATGGGCTGTAACCGCAATAATTGGAATCTGCAATCCGAAATCCTGGCGGATATGCTGTGTGGTTTCATATCCGTCCATCTGAGGCATTTCGCAATCCATCAGTACAAGATCGTATTTGTCGTCTTGTAGAGCAGCCATAGCTGCGATTCCGTTTGTGACGGCAGTGGCCTTATAGTGGAGCTTTTCGAGTTGCGCGAGAACTACAGCCTGATTCGTCAGATTATCTTCTACTACGAGGATTTTGGTCACGCATTCGGTTCCTCGCTCGACGCAGGGCGTTGTCAGGATCTCCCTAACCATTGCATCTTGCTGGCTATTGGACTCCGATTCTTCATTGGATTCAGAGACCGATTCGGCTGCTTTGTCGAAGACTACGGTAAACCAGAAGGTGGAGCCTTCGCCTTCTTTGCTTCGCATCCCAATTTCTCCATGCATCATTTCGACGAGTTGCTTGGAGATAGCCAGACCTAGTCCGGTTCCTCCGTATCTGCGTGTCGTCGATGCATCAGCCTGCACGAAGGGGGAGAATAGGTTCGCGCTGTGCTCGGGCGATATTCCTATGCCTGTATCGATAACCTCGAAATAAACTGTCACATGGTCGTGATCTTCATTCGCCAGACTGACATTCGTGGTTATTGCTCCCCTCTCCGTGAACTTGATGGCGTTTGCAGAAAGGTTAGACAGAATCTGAAAGATACGATGGGCATCACCCTGCACATAACGGGGAACATCCGGAGCTACCCACGATTCGATACTGAGTCCCTTCGCACTGCCCTGGACACGGGCAAGCTGGATAACATTTGTAATAGTATCTTGCAGATCGAAGCTACGGTTTTCAAGGATCACCTTTCCAGCCTCGATTTTTGATAAATCCAGAATGCGATCGATAAGAGAAAGCATGGTTCTTCCGCTGCTGTGCGCCACGTCTGCATAGCGATGCTGTTCCGGTGTGAGGTCAGTTTCCAGAAGCAACTGAATCATCCCGATGACCCCATTCATAGGGGTGCGGATCTCATGACTCATATTCGCTAGAAAGAGGCTCTTTGCGTGATTTGCAGCTTCTGCACCTCTCCTGGCTTGAATCAGCTCTTTTTCGTGGCGTTTCTGTTTTTGGCGGAGTTTCTGCTCAAGAGTATGCCTCTTATCCTGATCCTTTTTTCGTTCTGTGATGTCATGAACAAAAACAAGAGCGCTTTGGCGCTGTTCAAAGACGAACGGAATAGCGGAGACTTCTGCGTCAACGGTGTTTCCGTCCAGACGCAGTAGCTTTTCTTCCAGGAAAGGTACAGGTCTTTTCTTCTCCAGCACTCTGTGGGAGCGCTCGATTACGGCGGGCCAGCTATCCGGATGGGTCATCTTCAGGAAACCTTGTCCGATGATTTGTGTGGCATTCTCCGCACCGAAAATACTGAGAGCTGCTGGATTTAGATATCGAAAGGCGCCGTCGGTCTGAATATAGATGCCTATCGGAGCACTTTCAACTACCTGGCGGAAGCGCTTTTCCGTTTCGTATAACGCCTGCTCTACCTTCTTCCGATTTGTTACGTCTTCAGCAATTCCTTCGAAAAAGAGACTGCGGCTAAGAGGCTCCCGAACGAGTCTCCCGCTCAAATGCAGAACAATTATCTCACCGTCTTTTCGCTTGAATTTACTCTCTGATTCGACAAGCTGGTCGTGTAGAAGATGCTGCAAGAGCTGTTCTCGATCCTGTGAGTTTTCATAAAGGTCTATCGATAACCTTTTGGCGAGGACCTCTTCTACAGAGTCGTATCCGAGCATATGCACTAGAGCCTGGTTGACACTTAGTAATTTATCTTCTTCAACATTACTTCGAAAAATTCCAAATGGGCTTTGCTCCACGAACGAGCGTAGTTCCGCTTCGGAGCGTTTGCATTCGCTGATATCTTCAATAAAACCTTCTAGAATAGTGCTTCCGTTTGCATCGATGCAGGTATGCGCGCTAAGCCGAACGGCCACCAGGTTGCCATCTTTTCGCTCCCAGATGCATTCCGTATCGTGAAGACTTCCTGCTTCGAGCAGCGTATCTACGATCTGTTTCCGCTGTTCTGCTTCTTGATATACGTCGGCAGACAAATCGAGGAAGTGTAACTCTTCTTCCGAGTTATATCCCAGCATTTTGCGTATTGCTGGATTGCTGCTGAGAATCCGCCCATCCGGAGTAGAGCGAAAAATGCCATAGGGCGCATTTTGCATGAGTGAACGTAGGGCTGCTTCAGAACGCAGCAAAGACTCTTCCGCGCGTTTCCGTTCGGTGGTATCTACTTTGATAGCAGCAAAGTGACTGATTTCCCCGGTATCGGTGCGGACCGGCGTTACGGTCAACTCTCCTATATAGGAGGATCCGTCTTTACGCTGGTTTGAGACCTCTCCTTGCCATACTTCCCCCGCTAGGACCTTCTGGAGCATAGCGCCATAAAGAGTTGCATCGGGATGACCCCGTTCAAGAGTCCTCCATGTGCTACCAAGAACTTCATCTGCCGTGTAGCCTGTCAGCTGAGTGAAGGCAGGGTTTATCCAAACTATTTTGCCTTTACGATCAACGATTAAGATGGCAGTCGCGGCGACTTCGAGAGCGGTTGCTTGAAGACGAACTCGTTCCTCGGCACTGCGCCGATGTTCGATCTCCGCAAGCAATGCTGAGCGTGAGTTTTCTTCCCGACGTAGCATCATCATATTTACTACAAACGCCGAGCTAGCGAAGAAGAGTATGGTGATGAGATGTGATTTCCAGGCGGAAAGGTCTGGACCGAAGCTCTGTTTGAGAGCTTCGTAACAGAAGGCAGCAGCAGCGGCCAGGATTGCGATCCATAGGGACCTTCTCAGACGAGGATGCATGCTACCTTCCATGGAATCAGGGAATTAACATGTTCAACTCTCGTTATTTTGCGACTTCTTAAATAATCCGAGAGGTCACATTTTTCAGCCAGCAGTTGTCTGCTTTTCTTTTTCATAATTCTGTAAGTGCAATCAATTCAACTTAGAACCAACCGAACAATTGGGCTGCCCGGATTACCTTCTGCTTTCCGGCAGACACACAAAGACGGAGGATATATCGGCATTACAGAATCGAGTCTTCACTGAACAACAGGAAGGAGCGCCGAAAGTGATTTCTCGGCACTCCTCTTTTGGGCCAGACTGTTTCAGCGTTGCAACTAGAGCATTTCGTTGACGGCGGTGTTACCGCTGGCGGGAATCATGGCGTTTTCGAGAGATTACTGGGATGTTTAGGCAAAGAGGCAGAAAGTCAGATGAAGGACGAGCCCACACCTAGCGCTTCTCGAGATGCAACACCGCAGTCTTTCTCTGCGTCAGTCACAAATAGTGCTATCGCAAGCGCGCGGATTCTACAGTGCATCAAGCAATCCGGTGCAGGTTGCCACTACAAAAATGTTTTGATGCGACAAAAGATCGGCTAATTATTTGCCCATTCCTGGCGAACTTTATCCACGAATTGCTCTGGATTGTCTACTTGAAACAGAACGGCTGTGCCACTTCGGCGGGACGGCAGGAGTATAAGTTTCTCTCCGTTTGTCCAATACATCCGAACCGACCCTCTGTTCACTTGAAACCATCCGGAATGATAGTGAAGGTTTGAGAATCCGTTGGTTCGAGCTGTTGGCTTCCACTCTGGGTCAGTTCGGATATCTACGATTTTTATGCCGCTGACATCGATGTCGGAAGCATTCACTGTAACCGGGTAGAAGTGATCATGAATCGCCAGAGCGCTTGGTGTCAGAGTTAACTTTGGTGGACCTGGCGAATAGATCAGCAAGAAGTAGGCAACACATGCGAGGCCAAGCGCGACGACTGCTCCGACCGATATACCTATAGCTACTCCGACTCTCTCTGTTTTCACTCTTTTACTGGTCTGTTCCGCAGAACCTTCGGGAACCGATACTACGTTCCGAATTGCAGCAAGAAAACCGGACACATCGTCTGGGCTTAATACGATAGTTCCTTGGTGGGTGACAATAATGACGGAATTGCTGTGATTCCTCATATAGCATTTGCACTTGCCGAGATTAGCTGTCTTAAACCAGCCAAAGTACCCGAATAGTCCGCCACTGGCCCATAGCCGAATACACCTTCGAAAGTCGTCGGCGGTTCCAGCCCTGAATTCGCAGATACTTTCGAGCGGAAAACGTACTGTCCCGATCAGACGTTTTATCAGGATGGCCTGATCGGAAATTTCGTACGAGCGCGGTGAATACAGGTAACCCAATGCAATTACGGTAAGTCCTAAAGCTCCGGCGATGGCACTTTTCGTGATTATGAATAAGACGAGGAATCCAAGAATAACGACAGCGCTGATAAGCTTTACAGATAAGTCATAAGAGGTTGCGAAAGACTGTTCTTGCACTTTAGGCATCGTCGTGAGGTCCAACGCCGGAATTATTGCACTTACGCTGTAGGCCAGTTGTGATGCTACGCACATTTCTCCTGTCCAGCGAGCTAGCGAATCTAGAGGAATTCCCTATCTAGACTTACGCAAGCGCTGATATCGATTCTGGTATGTATTCCTATCGTTTGGGAAACGTGCGAACAGGTATAGGGTGGCGGGTGGACTTGCAGCGTTATATTTGAGGGCAATCCTCCTCTTGGGAGGCTTCATTCTTGTAAAGTTCGCAACCTAGACATAAGGACAGACGGAGTGAATCCGATTCCTACTCGGGGATAATCCGCCTGCCCCCATTTATTCGCAGGTTACTTTGCTTCCAGTGACTTTTCCGCTTCGCCCCTCCACATCGCTTCCATCTGCTCTAGGGAACGTCCTTTGGTTTCGGGGACAAATTTCCACATAAACAAGGCTGCCAGGATGCCCATTGCTCCGTAGATCCAATACGAAAACCCGTGCTTGAAATGCTCTACCAGATAAGGATTCTTATCGAGAATGGGAAAGGTCCAGCTGACGAGGTAATTGGCGATCCACTGTATCGCGACCGCCAGGGCCATGGCTTTGCCGCGAATCTGGTTCGGGAAGATTTCGCTCAATAACACCCAGGTTACGGGACCCCATGAAACAGCAAAGCCTGCAGTGTATACCAGCATACAGATCAGTGCGATTAAGCCCCTGCCGCCTAAGCAGAATTCTGTTCCCAAAGAGATCATGCTTACGGCCATGATCAATGCTCCGATGATCTGGAGCGGCCTGCGGCCAAATCTATCAACAGTCAGAATAGCGACCACAGTGAAACTAAGGTTAACCGCACCGACAATGATCGTTTGAAAAAGTGAGGCATTGGTATTCATGCCCATGCCTTTGAAGATATCGGTTGCGTAATAAAGTACGACGTTGATACCCACAAACTGCTGGAAGACCGACAGTGTAATTCCAACGAAAATCAGAAGGGCGCCGTAGGAGAATAGCTTGCCGGAGTGACGCTCGCTTAGCGAAGCGCGGACTTCGGCAAGTTCCTTCTCAGCCTCTTCCGGTGTGACGAGCTTGGCAAGTACTGCGCGCGCAGCGCTCTCATTTCCTTTAAGCATCAGGAAGCGCGGTGTTTCGGGTACGAAGAACAAGAGGATCAGAAAGAGAGCTGCAGGAATGGTGCCGGAAAGGAACATATAGCGCCAGCCAATGGAATTTAACCAGGCATCGCCGCTTCCTACCTTGGAAATTCCGAAGTTGACGAAATAAATCACCAACATGCCGAAGATGATGGCGAATTGGTTCCATGCCACAAGATTTCCCCGCACCTTGGGCGGTGCAATTTCCGCGATATACATGGGCGATAACATCGAAGCCAAACCTACTCCTATGCCTCCCAGGATTCGATAGAAGACGAAGTTTGCCATGTATCCCGGCCCGCCGTGGCCAATGGGTGCAAAAGGAAATTCGGGGGCGGAGGCGCCGAGGGCTGAAACCAGGAAGAATAGGGCAGCAATAATCAGTCCACGTTTGCGTCCGATGTGGGTGCTCACCCAGCCTCCAAGCAGCCCTCCGATGATGCAACCGATTAGCGCGCTCGAAACCACAAAGCCGAGCAGCGAATTTGCTGCATTCGCTTGGGCCGAGTTTGTCAGATCCGAAAATCGGGGATCAATGAAATAGGTCTTCAGACTATCGACCGCGCCGTTGATCACGGCTGTGTCATATCCAAAAAGTAATCCGCCCAACGTTGCGACGAGGGTCAGTAAAACGACATAAGGGTTCAAGCGCGACATAAAGCTCCTAGAAAAGTTGCGGGACACCGAAGGAGAAGTTTCGAGATTCTGTGGTGCAAAAACTCAGTGCACAAAATACGGATCATTCTCGCGCATCCGTAGGGTGATGGACAAGCTTTCGTTGCGCTTTCGCTCTGGCTATGACGTCGATTACCTTTTTCTGCTGGCGCCTCAATCTATTTCGCAACTGAATTATTTACTAAATCTCTTGATTAGGGCGTTTCTCGCATAGGTATACACATGCCAAGAGTAGTGACGTGCAGCTTTCGTTTCATCCAATAAGCTAAAGGCAGGTCTGCACGAAACCACAATATGTGGTGAAAGGTTGCAAAAGCCTTTGCATTTCGCTATGCAACTGTGCGGGAATTGCTCTGTGGCCGCCCCGGAAAATTCGAGGGATGCGAGCAGAAGTCGATTGCTGTCCTGTACTTAACCTCTCGGGGTGCCCGAACATCCCTCTCAAAGAGGTAGACCGAAAGCGGTTTAGTTCAGGATTTTGAGGCTTTGCCTCTATGCTCCGTTATCTGGAGAAACAGGGAAGCGAATCTTCCAAATTTTGCTCGGTCTGACTGCCTACGGGCGACAGGGACTGTTTGCTCGAAACTTCTATTACGTTTTGCCGAAAATGCCCGTGGCCGTGGGAAACTGCCCAGTTACCCCCTCCGACATTTGGGAATTAATCAGTCAGCCGGGAGCGGACGGGGGATTGAGGGAAGAGATTCGCTTCAAAATTTTCTAAAGCGATTTAGAATTTGCACTTGACAAGATGCGGTACTCTCCGTCTATCCGCAATGGAGTCGTGCCGTAAAATCCTGTATCGATTTATACCCGCACCGCAACTCTCATGCATCCAAGACCAGGTTGGAGGACTATATGCGAAAATCCATTTTGTCTACTACTGATGTGAGCTCTGGAAGCTCTCCTGCGGAACAACCATTCCTCAATCTCGAAGAGATAGCGAGAGTCGAGGTCTCGTCGGAAGATCCAGCCCATCCAATAGAAAATGCGTTCCGAAATACTTCCGACGGAGAATGGCGGGCATCGGTGCCTGGTCCTCAGACAATTCGTCTAATGTTCGACGAACCCCGGGCAATTCGTCGTATACGCCTGGAGTTTCAGGAGGACGGCAGGGAAAGGAGCCAAGAGTTCGCCATCTATGCGATTACATCCGATCGGAATCGCAGAGAGATCTTACGTCAACAGTGGACTTTCAGCCCAGGAGGTTCGAATCGCGAGATAGAGGACTATTCTGTGGAGCTTGCTGGCGTGGAGGTCATAGAGTTGCAAATTGATCCGGGGCGTCATGACAAACAACAGATTGCCACTCTTCGCTCATTCTCCATCGCTTGAAATGTGAACCCAATCTGTCCTGTCTTTACTCAATCCTGAAACGCTGGCGCCTACAATTATGAGGTCGTAAGTTCCACTTCTATTGCCAAGTTCTTGAGCTCTGGAAGATCTCTCCTAGGATGTAGGCGCGCCAGCGATTCCCAGAGCACAGTTTTCTCCAATTAATGCTGCTGCAATATAAGCTGCGCGTGTTTCTTCCTCTTAGTGTTCCCTTCTTGCCATTACCCGAACTGTTACATCTGTATCCGAGAAAGAGATCATTTCCAGTCCTTCCAGGAGCTCGATCTGCACATCGCCAGGTCTTGCACCGCTGCATCGTCTCAAAAAGAAGTATCCAGGCATGAGAATTTACCGGTATGTGTTAGGTCGCGCCTGTGAAGAATGAGCGACCTGGGCAGCGAATGTGAGCGTTGTCACTCTTCGGGTTGAATCGCTACAACTTAAGTGATATTGGCCCCTCGTGCACTGGCTGTGTAATGTAGGTTCACCATTAACGAAAAAGAAAATAGTTGTTCTCTAACGGGCCCAATTGCGGGTATCGCCGTTTATCGACACGCGCCGATCCCTTTCGATTGTTGTTTTGATTGTCTATTCATGCTCTGTTTGTGCCCAAAAGCATAAGCGAGAGATAACTACTGCCAGATCAAAATAAAAATGTCGGATTAGGTGTATATGTTTGCGAAAAAACTGATTGTTACATTATTAATATCTGCTGCGACAATGGTTGCAGCACATCAATGTCAAGCTTCTAAAAGCTCCGCTCTTGCCCAGACAGCCCTTGCCATCACAACACAAAACCTACCCGATGGAAAGGTGGGTGTTAACTATAGCACTACGCTTGCGGCTAGCGGTGGCGTATCTCCTTATACCTGGAGCTTGGCATCTGGCACTCTGCCTACAGGGGTTAAGTTAAGTTCGAATGGAGTCATCTCCGGACTTCCATATAGAGGTGGCGGTTTCTCCTTTACTGTGGCGGCTGTCGATTCCGCAAGCACCCAGCACAAAGCGACATTGGTGTTGCATCTGACTATCCAGAACACGCTGGCTATCACGACTACAAGTCTGCCCGGCGGAAAAGTTGGATCGGCCTATCAAGCAGCTCTGGCAGCAACGGGAGGAATCTCTCCATATCAGTGGAGCATGGTTTCCGGCAGCCTTCCCACAGGCGTTACGATGAGCTCGAGTGGAGTTATCTCCGGAACTCCATCACAGAGTGGAAGCTTCCCTGTCACGGTTAAGTTGGTTGACAGTGAATACCTCACTCAACAGACACGGCAAGCTTCTTTTACCGTCTCCATCGCAGCTGCTCAGGTTCCTGCGTTAGCAATCTCTACTTCCAGCCTGTCTAGCGGAACTGTTGGAGCTGCCTATTCGTCGACGCTCTCCGCTAAGGGTGGACAGACTCCTTATAGATGGAGCGTAAGTTCCGGTTCACTACCCGCAGGACTCACGCTGAGTTCAACTGGCGTTCTCTCAGGAACCCCAACTGCAAGTGGTGCTTTCAACTTTGGTGTACTGGTAACAGATTCCTCGTCTACAAAGCAGGATGCATCCGCCAACTTTACACTTCAGATCAACGCCGCCAGCGGTGGAACCACCTGGTATGTCCGTCCTGATGGTGGAACCCGCTATTCCGCCAGCAAACCAACTGGACAGTGCAACGGAAAGGCCGATGCAGCTTATCCCGGAAATGGAACGAATCAGAATTGCGCTTTTAACGATTTCCGCTATCTCTATACCGATGGAAAGAGCAAGGCATGGGTAATTGCAGGTGGAGATACGGTTATCGTTCGTGGCGGCCCCTGGCGTGTCGGTCAAGATGCCGCGGGTGGAGATTTCGGCAGTAGCCTCGGTGATAGCTACCTAGCATACAATCCCACAATTCCGGCTGGAACCTCTACTCGTCACACCCGCATTCTGGGTGAGAACTATGCCAGCTGCAGCACAAAGCCGAAAACTCAGCTCTTCGGCGGATGGGGCATTTACGCAGATCTGTATCTCGTGGGCGCACAATATGTAGACGTACAGTGCTTTGAACTGACAGATCATTCGCAATGCACAAGCTGCAATTACGGTTCGGATGACTATGCCAAGAACGGCATCATGACGGACATTACGACGAAAAACGTCTGGCTCAACGACCTGAATATCCATGGATTTACACACAATGGAATCGATGGAATGATTGGTGGCGCCGTTACCGTCAATAATGTCAGGATTGCGAGCAATTCACTGGCTGGGTGGGAATTCGATGACGGAAGTGGGCAGTCTTCATCGAGTGCCGCAGTCAATGCCAGCCGTTTAACCGTTGAATGGAATGGCTGCAATGAGGAGTATCCGATAGCGCACAACTATCCATCCTTCGGTTGCACCGATCAGAACTCCGGTGGCTATGGCGATGGGGTCGGAACTCCGGATACTCTGCTCAACTTCACCTGCGATCACTGCCTCTTCCGCTACAACACTCAAGATGGATTCGACCTGCTGCACGTCTCAGGATCGAACATCACAGTTACAAACTCCGCATCTTATGGAAATATGGGCCAGCAGTACAAACTTGGCCCGATGACGAAGATCGTTTTCCAAAACAACCTGGCTGTCACGAACTGTAATCGTCTGTCAGCTCCAATTGGTGATATCTCAACGCAGTTCAATGCTTCTCTTTCGAATTTCTGCCGCGCAAACGGTGATGGTATAACCATGGCGGTTCAAGATGGCGGAACTCTCAGCTTCATAAACAACAGCGTCGTCGGATACTCAAACGTTACCTTCGACATTCAGTGTGGCGGCGATAACTGCAGTTCGAGTCAGGTCATCTTCCGCAACAATCTCGTGATGGGCTATGCCAATCCGAAGTTCAACGACGCACAGCTACCGGGCTTCTCATATCTCAGTTCAGGTGTGAATTTCACACAGCGCGACCATAACCTGATCTACAACCAGAGAAACAGTGGTTGCCCGTCAACTGGCTATGCCAATGAGCTTTGTGCCGATCCTAAGTTCGAGAATGAGCCTGCAAGCATGACCGGCGAAGCGACACTCGACAACTTCAACTTCAACCTTTCCGCAAACAGCCCTGCAAAGGGTGCAGGTGCAGCGATTACCGGATTGACTCTTGACTACATGGGAGCTACAAGACCAAATCCTCCCAGCATCGGAGCAATCGAGCAGTAGGTGAAAGGTTCATTAGCTCTGTAAGAAAGAAGAATTGAAGTACTTTCGGTATGAAGCAATGGCGACGAGCCAGGGCTTCATACCTTATTTTTTTTGCAACTCTCGACGGGTAAGGTGCTGGAGATCCTTCCGCTGTGCACTAGAATTCGACGATAAAAAAGGAGGCAGCTGGTATCTGCCTCCTTTTCCTGTTCAGGTTTGCATCGGGAAAGATGCGATTATCTTAGTCCACACCAATAATCACATTGGAGGCTTTGATGACTGCACTGACTTTCTCCCCCTGTTTTAACCCCAATGCGTGAGCGCTTTCCTTTGTGATGGAAGAGACGATTTCTGCCCCACCTGGCAAGGTCACAACTACTTCGCTGCTTACTGCCCCGTCTGTTACCTTGGCGATTACGCCGCTGAGCACGTTTCGAGCGCTGATCTTTCCACCCTCGAGACCTTTTCCAATAATTACCTCTGAAGCCTTAATGATCGCGTAAGCTGATTTCCCGGCAGCGAGGCCCAGCGAATCCGCGCTGGTATTCGTAATGGTTGCGGCGATCTTCTCTCCGCCCTGGAGCGTGAGATCTATCTCTGCATTTACGGCTCCCTTGATAACCTTATCCACCTTACTTGCCAGAACATTTCGAGCACTGATCTTCATATCAACTTGTCCTCAATCCTTGAATTTGTAAAATGGCGAACGGCTGCTATCCTTTGCTTCTTTTCCCTTTTGAGGGAATCCAGGTTCGTGCAATTGGTTTACGAGGGATACCGCACACAAAGAAAAGACTCCCTTCGTTTAGGGGGACTTCGCTGAAAGCATACCACTCCTCTTCCCATGTCTGAAACTGCCGGATCCTCTATTCCTTATATGGCCAGGAATTTGATCGTTGGCAATCCTACATCCGTATTTGGAAGCCACGATTTCCACGAAATGCGAAAAAAGAGTCAATGTAGAGCTTCAATTGGCGAAGGAATTGCAATTCGATATGTGAGATTTTGGGCAAAGAAAGCCGTCGTATGCAATGGGGTCAAGATAAATTATCGGTTTACCAGGATGAATCCAGGCCAGCTGTGAAAACTGTACGATTGCTCCGTATTTCATTAACGGATCGCTGTAATCTTTGTTGTCGCTATTGCATGCCGCCAACGGGCATTCTCAAGCCTGCTCATTATGAGCTGCTTTCGCTCGAAGAGTTGACCTCTATAGCTACCTGGCTATGCCAATCCCTGGGTATTGATCGAATCAAATTAACAGGCGGGGAGCCACTCGTGCGTCCCGGAGTCTCTGGTCTGATCTCCTCGCTTACACGGATTCCGCAGGTCAAAGAAGTGACGATGACTACTAACGGAACCCTTCTGGGCAAACTGGCGCCGGAGCTGAAAGAAGCAGGTTTAAATCGTGTGAATGTTTCACTCGATTCCCTCGATCCAGAGCGCTTTTCCGAGATTACTCGGGGTGGGGAGTTGTCAGATGTGCTGACCGGTATTTCGACGGCGTTGGCCAGCGGTTTAAGACCGGTAAAGCTCAACGCCGTTCTGAGAAGCTCGGCCTGGCAACGGGATGTTCCCGCCTTATTGGATTTCGCTTCTTCACACCAGTTGGAAATTCGATTTATCGAACTTATGCGCACTGGAACTGAGCGCCAGTGGTGCGAGTCCGAATACGTAGCAGCTTCTGAGGTTCAACAATGGCTGGTTGAGAGGGGGGCCGTTATACCGATAGCTAGTTCCCAGAGCGGCCCTGCCAGTCTTTCTATCGTGAGATGGAAGGGCGCAGACGTACATGTTGGATGGATTACTCCAAGGTCGCATCCTTTTTGCTCCCGTTGCGAAAGATTGCGGCTTGACGCCTATGGGCGTGTCTATCGCTGCTTGATGGACTCCCGCTCTTTACCGCTTGCAACTTTACTAAGAACAGGCGATACGGATACTGCATTCTCAACATTGATGGATTATCTGCAGGGGAAAATGCCCCCGGCAGCTATGGACAGGTCGTCCGCGATGTCTTCCATTGGCGGCTGAACCAGCGAAGGCCTATCCCAGGGCTAAAGATACTTATGCAGGTTTTCCAGAAAGAGAACCTGCACATCCCCAATTCGGTAAGGGGTCGTGCAACACCGGTTTACTCCTAAAGTCTTTATCGTCTCGGCTTCGGACTCCCACGATCTCTTAATTCGGTAGAACGACAATCAGCCAAGATCCAAAATAAGCACATGTTCCAGAGTTGAGCACAGTGAGTGGTACGTTTTGGAACAAAGCTGGAAATCCGACCGTTTCCTGCTTTGTAAGAGGTTGGGGACTGTATGTAGGCGAGAGTAGGCGGGTGTGTCGGGAAGGGAGTGCACTATTTGGAGTGCATTCCCGCCGCTATCTTGCGAGGCGGCGGGTGCAGGACCACTGCCATAGGCTATTTCTTGAAATGAGCAGCGTTAATTTCGATAAAGTGCTTCTTGTCGTCCGGAAGTTCTTCGATATCGAAGATTGCATTCGATTCACAAACGGAAATGCAAGAACCGCAGCTTATGCACCGTTTGGGATTGATAAACAATTGCTTTACGCTGTCAAAGTCCGGTTCATCCTTTTTAGGATGAATAGCTTTCCTCTGGCACACAGCGATGCAGAGCATATCTTTGATGCAGGCGTCGGTGATGATACTAATGTTCGGCATACTACTTCTCCCTTACGAAAATCTTCAAAATGGCCTCACGCAGGTAATTCCTGAATGCTGCTACCTGTCCGTACATGAATAGCAGGGATCGATCGAGGCTTGGATTAATGGTGTATCTGCAAGTCGAGCGCCAAATACCATCCAGCGAACTGCGGGCATATTGGCGTAGGTCGGCGTCCGCACATGCACACGGCTTGGCGTATCCGAGTCCTCTTCCCAGGAGATGCTATACATAACCTCCCCGCGTGGAGCCTCAATACGACTAACGGCAGTTCCCTCGGGAATAATTAGCTCTTCCTCTTCCTGGCGCAGTTCTCCTGGCGGCAATTTGCGAAGTGCCTGCCGCAGGATGCTGCAGCTTTCGATGATCTCCAGCGCACGAACTTGTAGACGGGCCTTTACATCTCCAGAGGTTTCCACCGGTACTTCAAACGTCATTTCGTTATAGGCGGCGTATGGAGCGGCACGACGGATATCCTGAGGCAGTCCTGAGGCACGGGCTGTCGGTCCTACCACGCCGCATGCTCGCGCCTGTTCGCGCGTCAACACTCCTACTCCCGCACAACGTGAAAGTGCAGTCCTGCTGGTCGTGAAGATGGGAATAACCGTGCGAACCATCTCGTGTTCCAGGGCATCCACCATTCGCAGGATGTCTTCCGGATCGTTAATATCCCGATTGACTCCGCCTACGCAGTTCATCGCGTAATTCACGCGATTTCCGGAGATGGCCTGGAGAATATCCATCACTTTTTCGCGTAAGGCGAAACAAGTCATGAACATGGTTTTGAAGCCCATCAATTTGGCTGCGATTCCGGCCCATAGGACGTGAGAGTGAAGCCGCTCAAGTTCCGCCATGATGACGCGAATGTATTGGGCTCTCGGTGGTGCTGTTATCTCTGCCAATTGCTCGATCGTCTGGCAGATCGAAAGCGTATGGACGTTTGAGCAGATGCCGCAAACGCGCTCCATTAAAGCAATTACCTGAACGTAGTTGCGTGTTTCGGCAAGATGTTCGATTCCGCGAAAGTTGAAACCGATATGAAGGTGCGCATCCGTTACGGTTTCTCCATCGCAGATCAGATCGAGCTTGTAGGGCTCTTCAAGTGCGGGGTGGTATGGCCCCATTGGAATTTTGTAGCTCATTCGTCCTCCTCGCGAAGATTGACGCCAATCTTGTCTCCTTCTCGCAGGAAGAGAGGTTCGTACTCACGTCCTACAAAGTCGACAGCGAAGTACTCGTGAATTTCTCGTTCGATCCAATTGGCTGCTTCGCATAAGTCGTAAATACTTTCGATCTTTTTGTCCTGGACGGTGAAGACAAAGGTGAATATCTTACCTTCGAGATCCCAGTGGTAATCCATACGGATGCCGTCGTCGTCGGGAAGTTCTTTTGCCGTGATCGTGATGAAGCGCGCATCGCGAAGGTTCATCATCTCTGTCACGGCTCTTGGACCCAAAGCTTCAGGCGTCATCCAGTACGAACCGCTTTTCTTTTCCCAATCGCCGCTGTGCATCAGCTCTTCGGGAATTGCATCAAGAGTACTCATTTTGCTTCTCCTGCCAGGGGAGTATTCGCTTGCACCACCGGCGCCGGTTTCGGAGCAGGCGGTTTACGCGGAATGGTGTAGGAACATTTCAGAGATCCGGCTTCCAGGTACACGGGCGGGCAATCCGATTCCATGCTTAAAGCTTTGGATTCGCAGCCATCGACGCATCGGCCGCAATAGGTACACTGGCCCGGATCGTAGCTCCATTTGTATTCGGTCTTACTGTTACGAAATGTGATTGCACGCGATGTACACCGAAACGCACACATTGCGCATCCGGTACACCGGGTTTGATCGAACTGGACCAGCCCGCGATAACTGGCACTGACCGGAGGACGTTCGGGGAAGCGGACAGTGATCGCCCGGCGCGTCAAATTTTTCAGAAGCAAAGTAAGTATGTTCATAGCTTCACCTTCATCAGTAGTACCGACGAGATTGCCAGCACGGCGAAGACCAGTGCACAGCGGCTGTAGAAACGTACAGAGGTATCGAGAGCAAGTCGAGCCGTAGCTGCTGCCAGTGTTGAGAGCAGAAACACGATAAGCGAGATAACCACGATGAACAGCACTATGGAAAGAAGCCAGGATGAGAAGTGCGGCAGAATTAATGTTGCTGCAAGTCCTGTAGCCGCTACCCATTCCAAGCCATGTGCGAGTTCCCACATCGCCAGTTCCGGTCCGACGTATTCAGTCAGCGGTCCGGCATAAATCTCTTGTTCTGCATTGGGAAGCGAGAAGGGATTTATGTGCAGTTTCGCAGGCAGGCAAACGAGAATCGCCAAGACACCGAGCCAGCGCAGCGGAGAAGCTGGCAGACTAGCCAGAGCTTCAATCCTAAAGGTGTGTTGCGCTGCAGCAATCGAAACAATGGCGAGAAGGAAGACCACGTTATATGAAACGCTGAGGATGGCTTCCCGTACGGAGCCGATCTCGGCAAAGATCGATCGGGAAGAGAATCCTGCGGCGATCAAAAACATCGAAGGTAATTCCAGAAGCGCTAGCAAGAGAATCAGGTCGCCTGCGAAACCTCCCGATTGTGGCAATATCGGCAGAAGTCCTACCGCACCTGCCGAAGCTGCAACCGAGAGTATAGGCCACATCTGCATGATGCGGTCGTTGATACCGCGGCGAGCCGGAGGGGTTTTGCCCATCAGCTTGAGGAAATCGATAAAGGGCTGCATGAAGGGAGGACCGACGCGTTGCTGCATTACAGCAACAGCTTTTCGCTCCATCCACAAAAAGAACCATGCAGCAGGAACCGCAAAGAGCAAGCCGGGAAAGATCAGAAAACGTATCAGTATGGAGGTCAAGTTCATGATTCAGCCTCTTTTTCGGAATCAGCTTGTCCACCCTTTCGTTCAGCTATGAGCTGGGCTGCCTGAGCAATGCCGCGCATGATGGCATCAGGCCGTGGTGGACAGCCCGGGACATACACGTCTACCGGGATATGTTGGGCTAATGGCCCTGCGAGTACTCGGCTATCGATAAAGACATTTGTCGAGGCTGGGCATGAGCCAGTGGCAACTACAGCTTTTGGACACGGGACCTGTCCGTAGACGGTCTTGATGGCGTTTACTGCGTTGCGAGTTACAGGCCCGGAGACACACAGAATGTCTGCATGTCTCGGGCTTCCTTGCAGTTGAACACCAAGCTGTTCCGCGTCATACCGAGGAGAAAGGCTCGCGACTAGCTCAATATCACATCCGTTGCAACTGCCGGAATTCATATGAAACAGCCAGGGGCTGTGACGGCGTCCAAAGCACAACAGTCGTTTCCAAAGATTCATGGCAACCTCCATTGCAGTGCTGTAAGTGCATCCGGCCAGAGACCTGCCGCCAGTAGTGCGACGATTAGCACAATGAGAGTTCCGCGCAGGAGCCATGTCTCCCCAACGGAGTCGTTTTGGTTTTCGTCAGGCTGTCCCCACCAGAAGCGGGTTAAGGCCATCACGTATGCAATCAGTGCGAATGCTGAAGAAAGTATGAAGAGGAGCAGTACGAAAGGTCCGTGCTGCAGTGCCGTCTCATAGAGTCGCCAGCGGCCCGAGTAGCCTAGAGTGGGGGGAACTCCGAGCATTGCTAGCATTCCGAAGAGGAAGCCCGCACCGCTTACCGGATATCTGCTGGTCAGTCCCTTTCCGTTTTCCAATGTCCCGTCGGCTTCTGGAGTGCTCAAGGTGGCGAACAGCAATGCCTTTGCTAGAGCGTGAGTTACCGCACCGGTAATTGCGCCAGTGAAGCTTAGGCTTGTTGCCGAGACGATTCCCAGCAACAGGAAGCCTATATCTTCGACGGTGGAGAGTACCAGTAGCCGTTTGAGACTGCGTTGAGAGAGCATGAGCAATGAGCCACCGAGTGCCGAAACTCCTGCTATTACCAACCACAGCTTGGTAGGAGTGATAAGCCAGGGAGAAGCTTGTGCCGTAACCGTGAGTTCTCCAAACGCTGCAATATCAATTACAGCAATCATCAATCCCAGGACGACAGAAGGAACTTCGTCGGCCAGGCTGAGCAGCCAGAAGAAGAGCGGGACAGCAGCCAGCTTGAGGAGAATGCCAGTTACAAACAACGCGCGAGCCCATTGGGGTTGTGCAGCTAACGATTCACTCAAGAGTAAAGACGCTGCAGACAGAACGAATACAGTTGCATAGAGGAATCTAGTGCGAGGTTTTGGAGCCGCCTGCCATACCAGGAGTACTGTCGTCGCGGACGCGATCTCCAGTAAAGCAAGCCTTAAGGATGGCTTGGACGCATATAGGCCCGCTACAGCCAGGAACCCGGAGATGAATAGCAATGGAACGTAGCTTCTCCATGCCTTATTTGCGAGCGCGACGAGCGAGATAGCCACACAGGCCAAAGCGCAACCGGCAACTAGAAGCAATGGGACTCGTGAAGCTTCATGACCAATGACTGAGACTATTGGTGCAGTAGACCAACGTAGAGCTGCAACCATCGCTAAGGTGCCAAGCACTACGAAGGTAACTGCATTGCTCTCCAGCCATGACACCAGAAGTCCGACACCACTGGAGATTGCACGCAGTGCTTGGCCTACAGCCAGATAAACGCGATCGACATTTGACCACCGGAAGAAGCCGCTCCAGTTTTCACTGAGTGTGGCGGAGAAGTCGTGTGCCGGCAACCGCCCGTCACCCGAGAGCGGTTCGCCGCCAGTAAAGACTCCTCCTCCAGCACCTACTAAAACTACTTCACTGCTTGCCGTCGCGGGCTTTGCCATCAAGTAGATCAGCCCACCGAAGACTACTGATACAACGGCCAGAATCAAGCCTCCGGCTGTTGAGAAGCTTCCAGCCGAAGAAGCCAGACCAAACCATGAGACCTGTACGCCTTCGCTGAAGCCCAGCGTTGCAAGAACCGGATTCAGAAATAGCCGTACGGCAATCTGTGGCGCAACACCGAGAACCAGGCTTCCGGTAGCAATCAAGCCCAAGCCCAATTGCATCGATAGTGGGGATTCGTGAGCCTTTTCCGTGCACTCCGTCGGAGATCCAAGAAAGACGGAGTTCGTTGCTTTCAAACAGGAGAAGACTGTACCCAGACTTACTACCCAGGCAGCCAGTGCCGGAATGGTCCATCCGGACTGCAATGCTGCCGAGTAAAGCATCCACTTACTGGTGAAGCCGCTCATCAGTGGAACGCCCATCATGCTGCCAACACTCACAAGCCATGCCAGAGTTGTGCGGGGCATCCGCTGCGCAAGTCCACCGAGCTTATTCATGTCGCGAGTTCCGGCGGCATGCTGTACCGAGCCGGCAGAGAGGAAGAGACCGCCTTTGAAGAATCCGTGATTCAGGCAGTGCAATAGCCCTGCAGCTATGCCCAATGGTGTTCCTATGCCGATACCGGTGATCATGTAGCCGATCTGGCTGACGGTGTGGAATGCCAGCATGCGCTTCAGATCGGTTTGCACCATGGCATACATGACACCTACAACCATGGTGATAGTTCCAATCCAGACCACTACCGCGCTCAAAGATGGAGCATGTGGTCCAAAGCTGTACATGCGTGCTGCCAGATAAACACCAGCTTTTACATAGCAGGCTGCATGCAGCAGCGCGCTTACCGGGGTAGGTGCAGCCATCGCCTCCGGAATCCACGTGTGAAGTGGAACCTGAACCGATTTTGCGATGAGAGCTACCAGCATCAAGAGGAAAACTCCGCCAGAGAAGGCATGTGCCACAGCGGGATCGGTCCACAACAGGCTTCCGGTGCGATGGAAGATGATCAGAATCGCGGCGAGCAATCCGTAACCGGCGAGGTGCGTCATCAGCAGGACTTTGCGCGCTCCGCGTACCGCTTCTTCATTGCTGTACCAGAATCCAACCAGGCTGAAGGAGCAGAGTCCGACTACCTCCCAGCAGAGATAGAAGAAAAGCAGATTTGCACTATATACAAGCGCGATGAATCCGCAGATGAAGATCTGCATGGTTGCGTAAAAACGCGTGGCAGAACGGTCCTGTGCCATATAGCCGATCGAATAGAACAGAACGATCGCGCCTAAACATGAGCCCATAAAAGCAAACAACAAGCTCAATGCGTCTACATGCAGTACCAGAGCTAGAGGCCCGTCCCATCCGAATAAATGAAGATCCAGGGACTGACCAGCCAAAATCAAAGGTAGTGTTGCTCCTACAGCAACGAGTGCCGGTAGACAGCACAAAAACGCCAGGATGCCTTTTGCACGCGAAGAAAGTAACCGTGCGACCAGCAATTGCAGCATGGCTCCGAAAAGGAGCGAACATGGTGCCAGGACGATAAGCTGTGCAGGTGTCATGCACAGCTTATATGCAAGCCGGTTTCCAAAGTTTTGGGTGATGTCGATTGTTACGAAAGGATTTTGTGCAATCTCCTAAAACTGACTCTTCTTGCAAGAATGCGATTGCGGGAAACTCTATGTGTTCTATATGCTTGAGTTGCGCGTGACCCTTGCTGTGTGATCTGGAACACAATCAAGTGTTGTATAAACGCGCTAGCCTCCCCTGAAGAATACGTCCAATATGGCGGTAAATTTACTTACTCTCGGGAAAAAAGCCTGGGAACAATATCTCGAGAGAGATGTATTAGATCCGAGATTTGTACGCGAGGCTATTGCTCACTCGTGGCAGCGATGCCGGGAGCTTCAGGTTAATCCTCAAGCTTCTCCTGGCGAAGAACCTGTCCAGGAGGAGCGTCCGCTTGAGGTGCGTTGTCATGAAAAAGAGGCATTGCTTCGAATTGCCCGTCCATTTATGCGCGACCTCGGTTATTTCCTGCGCGGCTCGGATTTTCAGGTCGTTCTTACCGACGAAGAGGGGTTTCTTCTTGAGGTGATGGGGGAGCGCCGGATCGTCTCCCGTACTCGGGAGGTTCAATTGTGTCCTGGCGCAACGTGGAGTGAAGCCAAACGGGGCACAAACGCTATCGGTACTGCTCTAGTTGAAAAAAAACCGGTACAGATTTTTGCCTGGGAGCACTTCAGGGAAGAAAATCAGTTTCTAACCTGTTCGGCTGCGCCCATCCTCGATCCTTCGGGTCGCATCGTGGGTGTTATCGATATTAGTGGAGACTGCCGTCAGTCCAATCCCCATACTCTCGGAATGGTGGTGGCAGTTGTCCGTGCTATCGAGAATCAGTTGCAGTTGGAGACGGCGCAGCAAGATCTGCGCGTGGTTTCGCGCTATGCCAATGTACTGATGCACGGGGTAACCGATGGCTTGTTGGCAATCAACAGTCAAGGGATCGTTACCGACATTAATGCGCGTGGCGGCCAGATACTGGGTATCAATCCTGTGGTGGCAAAAGGTTCGGCGCTCGACTGCCTTTGCAAGGGAAGCATTCCCATCCTGCAAGTGATAAAGAGCGGTAAAGAGTATGAGAATCAAGAGATTGTGATCGACGGGTCCGGCAAGCGAATTCAAAGTTCCGCCTCGCCTGTTCGCGATGATTCCGGTGACATCGTCGGGGCCGTTGCTTTCTTCCACGAAGTCAATGACAAGCAAAATGCGCGTCGCGGCACCGTCTATTACACTCACCGCTCAAGGTTTGACGATATTGTCGGTGAGAGCTCGGCAATGAAAGCCGCAAAGGAGTGGGCAGCGTTAGCTGCGGCATGCTCCTCCACCGTTCTTCTTTTAGGAGAGAGCGGAACCGGCAAAGAAATATTCGCAAATGCTATTCACAGTACCAGTGCCAGAAGCCACGCTCCTTTCCTAGCTCTTAATTGTGCTGCAATGCCGGAAACCCTAATTGAAAGTGAGCTTTTCGGGTATTCGGATGGCTCGTTTACGGGCGCCAAAAAAGGTGGCCAGGCGGGTAAGTTTGAACTTGCCAGTGGCGGCACTATCTTCCTGGATGAGATCGGGGAGATGTCCTTGATCATGCAGGCTAAGCTACTCAGAGTTCTGCAGGAGAGGACTATTTCCAGGATTGGATCCTCCCGCGAAATTGAAGTGGATATCCGCATCATCGCAGCTACACACCGGGATCTGAGCAAAGACGTAGAGGCCGGGCGCTTCCGCGAGGATCTTTACTATCGTATTGCAGTGCTGGAAGTAAAGATTCCACCGCTCCGCAACAGGGGTGAAGATATTCCTCTGCTCACGCGCTCTTTATCGCGTAAGATCTGTACGCGTTTGGAACGGCCGAATCTGGAGATCGCAGAAGATTGTTTTGCCAAGCTCGCGTCTTACTCCTGGCCTGGAAATGTCCGTGAGATGGAAAATGTACTGGAGCGCGCAATTGTTGCCGCACGCGGTGCAGTTTGTCTTACGGCTGAAAACATCGATCTCCCTTCGAGTTCTCCTCATCATGGCTGTGAGAAGAGAACTGCGCCTGTAGAGAATCATCCACTTATATCTCCTCCTCAAGCTATTCGCCCATTACGGGAAGTGGAAAGACAGGCTATTGTCGATGCCCTAAGTTTCAGTTGCGGCAATATCAAAAAGGCCGCGTCCCATTTGGGGATTGCCCGTAATACTCTCTATCGCAAGATGGAAGAGTTCCATCTCCTTCCAGAAGAAGAACGTCGCTAAGGTTTTATCCCTATGTTCCAAGATTGAGCACGCCTCCGTGCGCAATTTTGGAACACGTATCTGATTCGGATCAAAATGTAACACCTAGATAGAAGCTAGAGAGCTGTGTCTCCGGTGTATATCGATCCGTTCCCTTTGTTGGACCTTCCCTTTTTAGACCGGTATCGGAGTTTATTGCAGCACCAACGACGGTTTGATGTGTATTTTGTAGCTGCAATCCTCACATAATCGTTCCCTCCACATCTCGTGGCAAAGCAATTGCATATTTACATCATTCAGAAAGAGAACCAAGGGATCCGCAAGAAAGAGCAGTTTAGGTCCTAGGATGGTCCATTCGAGCGAGAGAGTTGTGCGGTGGTTCTTTGATAGAACGACCACACAACTCACTGGTTCTGTGGACAGCGTTGAAACCTGAAGTGCTTCTGGCGTTCAAAAAAGGTTGGCCAGGTGAGATGAGCGGCGCAACTCAATGCAGGAAGTTATCGCGGCGAGAAGCAGGATCCCGAAGGAGGAAATACAGAATGTTCAACCTGAGGACAGATATGAGAAGCGGAGTCCGGCGGTTGTTCGTTGCGATAGCAATGGTAGGGATTGCTAGCGTGGCGCCCAATTTGACTGTACCTCTTCACGCCCAGGCGCTAGGTTGGGAAGGCGAAACTGGAGTTTTCGTTACACCGATGGCGTATACCGCTTCTGCCGAAGGACAGAAGTTACATGCAGTAGTTGCCTATCACTATTTCAATGCGGGACCAGTTATTGGCGATTTTCAGGAAGCGTCTACCGAAGTGGGAATCGGTAAGCGTTTTGAAATCGGCTATACACGAGAGTTTCATATCGAAGGCGGCGATAAGGCACTTAGCCCGCTCTGGCAAAACGGCTTTGATATCTTCAACGGCAAAGCCATCATCATTCCTGAAAATTTCAAAAAGAAAAACTGGGTTCCTGCAATATCCACCGGTTTTATGGCCCGTACAGGCGATCGCAATGTAGGTAACTACTTAACTTGGGATCCTGCAAAAAACAATGGCAAAAACAACGGTGATATCTATATGGTGGCAACCAAACTTATCACCCAAACTAAGAAGGTTCCTTTGGTCCTAAATGTTGGAGTACGCGGGACCAATGCCGAACTGTGGGGTATGGGCGGAAACGCTCCGGATTGGCAAGCACGTGCCTTTGGCGCAATTGCCTTTGTACTGAAGGGACCGGCGAAGAGCACCGTGATCTTCGGTTCCGAAGCATCGCAACAACCGCATCATCCTGAAGGTTTCCCAACACTAAATATTCCGACGACACTCACTTATTGTGTGCGTGTCATTCCTTCGGGCAAACACAAATTGAATTTTGATGCTGGTGTTGCACAGATTGCCGGACAAGTAATGCCTACGGTCAATCTCAAGGCGCGTCATCAGTTTGGGCTTCAAGTCTCCTACGGCTTCTAGGCCTATAGCTCTTGAATGAGTTTGTAACGAATTGTGCAGGATTGGCTCTATGGGCCAATTCTGTGCAATCATCCCTGCCGAAAGAGAAGCGGGGGGCTACGCTTTCGGCAGGAGCTGAATCGGGGAATATGCACTTGCGTTGACTGCAGCGAGCCAAGCGCAAGTTGAGAGATGCATAAAGAAAGGGAATGGGGTTAATTCCATGGAGAGAATTGTTCTCAACGTTAACGGTATTGACCGTCCGTTGGTAGTCGATCCGGAGAAGAGTCTTGCAGATGTATTGCGCGATCAGCTCTTGTTAACCGGATGTAAGGTCTGCTGCAGTGAAGGCCAATGCGGAACCTGCACCGTCATTATGGACGGCGAAGCGACTCGCGCCTGCCTGATTCCGGTTGGCGAAGTGGAGAAGGGCGCAAAGATCACCACAATCGAAGCACTTGGAACGCCGGAGAATCTGCATCCATTGCAGGTTTCCTGGATGGCTCACGGTGGAGCTCAATGCGGTGTTTGCACTCCTGGCTTCTTGATGTCGGCAAAGGTGCTGCTCGAGAAGAATAACAATCCAACACGTGAGGAAGTCAGAACCTGGTTCGACATCAACAAGAATGCCTGCCGGTGTACCGGATATCGTCCTTTGGTGGACGCCGTCATGGATGCAGCTTCGGTAATTCGCGGAGAGAAGAAGAAAGAAGACCTGCTCTTCGAGCCAGCCGAGGACGGAAGCATTCTCGGTTCTTCGTATCGTCGTCCTTCGGCCGTAGCAAAGGTTACTGGATCCTGGGACTTTGGTGCCGACGTGGCATTGCATATGCCTCCTGATACATTGCGGTTGGCACTTGTACAGGCGAAAGTCTCTCACGCAAATATCAAGGACATCGATACTTCCGAAGCAGAGAAGATGCAAGGCGTCTTCAAGATCGTTACCTGGAAGAACGTACCGGGTAAGAACGCTATCAATGGGTTAACAAACCCTGCCAATAAGGGGAATGGCTGGGATCGTCCAATCCTCTGCAAAGACAAGGTCTTCCAGTTCGGCGATGCTATCGCTATCGTCTGCGCCGATACTGTCGAGAATGCACGTGCAGCGGCAGAAAAGGTCAAGGTCGATCTTGAGGTTCTTCCTGCTTACATGAGTGGCTCTGCGGCAATGGCTGCCGATGCCATGGAAATTCATCCTGGAACTCCGAACGTCTACTTTGAGCAGGGCGTTAAGAAGGGTGAAGAGACAAAGCCTCTGATGGAGAAGGCGGCTTACACGGTTGAGACGGAGACGTACTGCAGCCGTCAGCCCCATCTTCATCTTGAGCCGGATTGCGGCTGCGCCTATCTGGATGAATCGGAACGCTTAACCATTCAGTCGAAGAGCATCGGTCTGCATCTTCACCATGCAATGATCTGCGCCGGTATCGGTATTGAGCCGGACAAGCTGAGAATTATTCAGAACGGTACTGGCGGAACCTTCGGCTACAAGTTCAGCCCGACGATGGAAGCTCTGTTGGGTGTAGCTTGCCTGGCGACCAGAAGACCTGTGTCGTTGGTATATGACCAGTTCCAGAACATCACCTACACCGGGAAGCGCTCTCCTGGAGACGTCAAGGTCAAGCTCGGCGCCGACAAGGATGGCAAGCTAATCGCGATGGAGACGGATTGGTGGATCGATCATGGTCCGTATTCCGAATTCGGCGACCTTCTGACACAACGTCAGGCACAATTTACCGGTGCCGGGTACGACATCCCCAATATTCGGGGACTCGGGCGTACAGTCTGCACGAATCATGCCTGGGGATCGGCATTCCGTGCTTATGGTTCCCCGCAAGCCTTCCTGGCTTCGGAGATCGCAATGGATATGCTGGCGGAGAAGATGGGGATCGATCCATTTGAGCTTCGCTATCGTAACCTCTATCGTTCACCTGCAACGACTCCGACTGGACAGGTTCCCGACGTCTATTGCCTCGAGAGCATGTTCGACAAGCTACGGCCGAAGTATGAAGAGGCGAAGAAGCGTTGTAAAGAGCTGTCGACTCCTGAAAAGCCATACGGTGTCGGCTTGGCGTTGGGAATCTACGGTTGCGGCCTAGATGGTCCCGACAGTTCCGAGGCAGCAGTGGAGCTAACCAAGACGGGCGTAACTGTCTATAACTCCTGGCAGGATCATGGTCAGGGCTCCGATCTTTCGACGTTGACGATAGCTCACGAAACCTTGCGGCCTTTGAAAATTCATCCTGAGAAGATACATCTGGAGATGAACGATACTCTCCTGCCTAATAGCGGACCTTCAGGTGGCAGCCGTTCCAACGTCTTCACCGGTAATGCAACCAAGGTCAGCTGCGAGATGTTGCTATCGGCGATGCGCAAGCCCGACGGCACCTATCGAACTTATGAGGAAATGGTTGCCGAGAAGATTCCTCTACGCTACGACGGTAAGTGGGTTGCGGCTGCATGTACTGCTTCCGACGTCAACACTGCGCAGGGAGATCCATTCCCGGTTTACATGTACGAACTATTTATGCCCGAAGTCGAGGTCAATCGGAAGACCGGGAAAGTTCGGGTCGTAAAGTTCACGACCGTAGTGGATGTGGGTACACTCATCAATCGGTCTACCGTTGAAGGTCAGATCTATGGTGGGCTTGCTCAAGGTGTAGGTCTTGCTTTGACGGAAGATTTCGACGATCTAAAGGTGCACACAAGCCTGAAGAATTGCGGCTTGCCGTACATCAAGGACATTCCTGACGATATCGAAATCATCTTCCAGGAGACTCCGCGTCCGCTAGGTCCCTTCGGAGCGGCAGGATGTGGAGAAGCTCCGTTGACCGCGCCGCATCCTGCAATTCTCAATGCCATCTATAACGCTTGTGGTGTCAGAATCTTGAAGGTTCCAGCACTTCCCAAGATCGTTAAGGCGGCACTGGAAGCGAAAGAAAAGAAAGATAATCTCGTGCATGCGTAAGTGACAATTTGCTGGGGCGGGATGCCGGTCTCGCTCCAGCGTTTTTTAATTGAATAACTTTCTGTAATACTTAACAGTTTTCTGTAATCCCCTCATTGGGGTGGGTCATGGAGCAGGAACAAGTTCGGCGGTGGGAAGCTCAATGTATTCAGGAACAGGCACCGTCTTGTACCTCGGCCTGTCCCATGCATGTGGACGTTCGCAAGCTCATTGAGTGTGTGAGCAAGGGAGACTTCAAGGCCGGTCTCGGTATTCTGGCTCGTTCTGTGCCTCTTCCTGCAATTGTTGCTCACCTCTGCGATCATCCTTGTCAACGAACATGCAAACGTTCTGAAGCTGGGGACGCAATTTGCATTCAATCCCTCGAAAAGGCTTGTGCTGAATATGGCGGTACTCTCGCGCCTGCCTCGGCACAGATGAAGAAAGATCAGAGAGTTGCAGTTGTAGGGGGCGATGTCAGCGGCGTCTCGGCCGCGGTTCTTCTTGCCACTAAAGGGTATCAGGTTGAGATCTTCGAGGAGGGGCCGGTTCTTCTCAGCAGTCTTAGGGGACTGGAGGGAACTACTCTACCTGCGGATGCCATCAGTGCCGATCTCGACAGGATTGGTCAGCTGAATATTACTGTTCATTACAGCAGTTCAGATTTTCTTAGGAGCGATACGTTTACTCTGGATTCGCTTGCGCAGGATTTCGATGCTGTGTACGTAGAGTATGAAGCTGAGTACGAGTCGCAGATTCCATATTCGAGAGATCCTCTCACCGATTCGCTAACTCTTGCGACTACGCATCCCAAGATCTTTGCCGGCGCTATTAAACAGGAAGATTCGCTGATCTTCGATGTGTATCAGGGAAGTGTCGCAGCAATCTCCATTGATCGTGTTCTCCAGGGAGCATCGCTTACCGCGAATCGCGAAAACCAGGGACCTTATCCATCTCGCCTGTTTGTGAACACGAAAGGTGAGACTCCTTTGCCGGCGGTTCTTCCTTCAGATCCGAGTTGCGGATATACAAAAGAGGAAGCACAACGTGAGGCCAAGCGCTGCTTCCCTTGCCAATGCCTGGAGTGCGTGAAGGTTTGCGAGTATCTCAAACAGTATGGTTCCTATCCCAAACGCTACGTTCGTGAGATTTACAACAACGAATGCATCATCAAGGGAATTCATACCGCTAATCGTATGATCAATTCCTGCACACTATGCGGTCTGTGTGAGACAGTGTGTCCCGAAAAATTGAGCATGGCGGAGATTTGTCTCCTTGCTCGCGAAGGCATGGTGAAGACAGGCAAGATGCCTCCTTCAGCTCATGACTTTGCGTTGCGCGACATGGCCTTCAGCAATAGCGATGCCTTTACTCTGGTCCGGCATCAGCCTGGGTTTAAAGAGAGCCGGTTTGCCTTTCTTCCCGGATGTCAATTGTCGGCATCCTCTCCGCAGCATGTTTCATCCTGTTATGCACATCTCAGTGAAAGCCATCCAGGAGGCGTAGGGCTAATCCTATCGTGCTGTGGTGCTCCGGCATTGTGGGCAGGGGAGGAACTGCTCTTTCATCAGACACTTCATACATTGCAGAATGCATGGAAGGAATTGGGCGAGCCCAGATTAATTACGGCCTGCTCCTCCTGCTACCGGGTTCTTCACGATCATCTTCCGGAGATTCCCGTAGAGCCTTTGTGGTCGCATATCGATCTCGCACGTATTTCTTCCACCATTCCAGCTTCGATGTTGCATGCAATGGCTATTCACGATCCCTGTTCCACCAGAAATATGCGGGAAGTTGAAGATGGTGCACGAGAGTTGCTCTCTGGTCTCGGCATTGAAGTGCAGGAACTGAATGAACGTGGACTCTCCACCTGCTGCGGCTATGGAGGGTTAGCGCAGTTTGCCAATCCTGACCTCGCCGACAAGATCGTGATCCGGCGTGGACAGGAAAGCGATGAGGACTATGTAACCTATTGCTCCATGTGTCGTGATAGATTTGTTCATCACGGTAAACGTGCTGTACACATCCTGGATCTGATCTTTCCTGCGAATGATCAAACAGATCCGGCATCCAGACCAGATCCCGGGTTCTCTTGGCGCAGAGAGAACCGCGCCCGCTTGAAGAGTCAGTTGCTCACAGAACTCTGGGGAGAACAGGGAGGTGCTGTGGAAGAAAAACTGCAGATCGATATCTCCGACAATGTTCGAGCACTACTGGAGAAGCGAATGATTCTGGTTGAGGATGTGCAGAAAGTAATCATGCACGCAACAGAAACAGGAGAGTACTTCGAAGATCCTTCGACGGGTCACTTCCTGGCCTATCATCGGCCGACATGCGTGACCTATTGGGTTGAATACTCGGTAGAGGGAGACCGGTATATCGTTTACAACGCATACTCCCATCGGATGCAGGTGAGTTGAGGCTTATGGAAACACAACTCATGTGCGGAAAATGTAAGCAGCCTTTGGTGAAGGCCAAAGCATTAGCGTCTTATCTGGGAGCAGAGTTTCCCATCGAACTTATGCGGTGTCCCAGTTGTGGACTTGTGCATATTCCCGAATCGCTAGCTACAGGAAAGATGTTGCAGGTTGAACAGGCCCTGGAGGACAAATGAGTTGTTCTTTCCAGCCGCCGGATCAAACCGCGTACCAAACCGGAAGAGTATCTGGCACGCAGTCCTGTTCTTCCCACCCAGGAGGCTTATCGCTTACCTTCCATGCTCTGGATCTGGCAGCACTACAACCCGGAGCTGTGATTCTAGATTTGGGGTGCGGATCGGGTGGCACTATGAATCTCCTATCCTCGCAAGGCTACCAGGCAATCGGCCTCGACCCTCTTCCCGATGAAATCGATCAAGTGGATGGTGTACGCATTCGCGGCTCTGCGGAGAATCTTCCTTTTCGGGATCATTCTGTCGATGGTGTATTAGCGGAATGCAGCTTTTCCGTAGTGGAGGATCAGGAGCGGGTGCTGGAAGAGTGCGCCCGAGTTTGTCGCCCCGGTGGCCGGTTGATAATTTCGGATCTTTATGCGCGTGAGCCTGAAGCCATTGCCACTGTGAGGTCGCTTGCCAAATCGTGCATATCAGGCATGATTATTCGCGAAGAGCTGGAAGCGCGCCTGCTTGCGAAAGGGTTCACCCTGAATGTGTGGGAGGATCATACTCCGGCGCTCCGTGAGTTTGTTGCTCGGATTCTGATGGAACATGGAAGTCTAGAGATGCTCTGGCAATGCGACGGCTCGGATGCATCTGGGATGGAGATTCAGTCGGCCATGCGAGCTGTGAAGGCTGGTTATTTTCTTCTCATTGCTACACGCAATTCATATAAAGGAGAACCTTATGAATGAAGAAAGCTTCCGCATGATGGAGTTGGCTATGCAGGGCTTTAATTGTAGTCAGATTCTCCTGATTATGGCACTTGAGGCACAAGGCAAGGAGAATCCCGACCTGGTACGAGCGATGAGCGGCCTGCTTGGCGGGCTGGGCTGCGGGAAGGTATGCGGAGCGCTAACCGGTGGTTGTTGTCTGTTGGGATTGTATGCAGGTAAAGATTCTTCGGAAAATAATGCCGCTGATTGCCTCCCCGATATGCTGAGCCGTTTCGTTGAATGGTTTGAGACGGAATACACCGCGCGTTATGGAGGAATCAATTGTTCGGAGATCCTGCAGGACGATGCTCGAAATAAGATGTCCCGTTGCCCTGCAATTGTTCTCGAGAGCCTGGAGAAACTAAAGGCTATCTTGGCGGAAAACGGTTATGAGTTCGCCAGAAATACACAATCCGCCTAAGGAGCATGGAGTGCCACGTTTTGCTGCAATCATCCTGGCTGCGGGACACTCGTCGCGAATGGTCCGGCTAAAGCCTTTACTACCTCTTGCCGGATCGACCGTGATTGAGCATGTGATAGAGCTATTTCGCAAAGCCGGGATCAGCGACATCGTCGTTGTACTTGGCCATCGTGCCGAAGAATTGCAGCCCACGGTTGAGCTGGCGGGCGCAACCTGTGCCTTCAACCCGTATTTTGAGCAAGGAATGTATTCTTCCGTGCAGGCAGGAGTACGTACGCTTCCTCCTGCCGCAGATGCAGCTTTTGTTCTTCCCGTTGATATTCCCCTGGTGCGTGCTAATACGCTGCACCTGCTGCAATCCGCCTTTACTGCCTCAGGCAAGCAGATAATCTATCCCGTCTTTCAAGGGGAGCGAGGTCATCCGCCCCTGATTGCACATAGCATTTTGAGAGAGACTCTGAACCCCGAAATTTCCGGGCCTTTCTGCAATTTGCTTCAACGACATGAAAACAAAGTATGTGATGCACAGGTCGCGGACGAAGCCATTCATCTTGATATGGATACTCCTGCGGACTATGCACGAATCTGTTCTCTAGAAGAAGTACGCGATATCCCTTCTAGTGGCGAATGCGAATCGATTCTCTCCATCCGTGGGGTGGCTCCCCCGTTGCTGCATCATTTAAAGGCTGTTGCTAATATCGCCTGCAGCATTGCTTTTGCTTTAAATGAAAAGGGCTTTAGCTTCAACATTGATTTGATTCGTGCCAGCGGCCTGCTGCACGACATTTCGAAAGGCATGCCCGATCATGCCCAGCATGGAGCTGCACTTCTTCGTTCCATGGGCTTTTCCCGAGTTGCGGAGGTAGTGGCCTCTCACATGGAGTTTGACTTCCCGGATGGAAAGCTGTCGGAAGCGGCACTGATTTATCTTGCCGACAAGCTGGTGCGCGGAGATACCCTTATCACCCTGAACCAACGCTTCCGTCCTGCATTTACCCGTTTCCGTTACGACACAGAAGCTCTAAAAGGAGTTAAGCGCCGTCTAGTAACAGCTCGTAAAATCGCTGTGACTGTAGAGAAGGAGCTCGGCATAGCGTTGGGCTGCTTTTTGCACCAACATACATCGAGCATTCCTTCTAGTGCTGTCGTTTGGCAGCCCACATGCATACCGGATCTATAGTTATGGCAACGACAGATACATGCCGGGCGACAAAGATTCTAAGCAAAACGGAAAGCGTATGTCCTGTTTGCTTACGGCGAATTGCTGCCGAGCGAATCGTGGAAGACGACGATGTCTTTCTTCGCAAGACTTGTCCAGAGCATGGCTGTTTCCAGACGGTTATCTGGAGAGGAGTAGAGTCGTATCTCTCCTGGCCTGGACCGGGTAAGCCACCATCGCGTCCACCGGTATGCGGCTCTCCGGTAGCGAAGGGATGTCCTTTTGATTGTGGCCTCTGCGAGGAGCATCGTCAGCACACGTGCTGTGTAGTTCTGGAAGTGACCAGTCGCTGCAATCTCGCCTGTCATGTTTGCTTTGCCGACGCAGCCGCCGATCGGAAGCAGGATCCGAGCATCGAGCAGATCGCCAGGCAATGCCGCTCACTGTTGGCCTCTGGCGGGCCCTTCAATATTCAACTATCCGGTGGCGAGCCTACCTTGCGAGATGATCTTCCTGAGATCATTGCAATGATTCGCGCCATGGGATTTCCCTTTCTACAGCTCAACACCAATGGTGTTCGCCTTGCGAAAGATACCAGGTATGTGAATCTCCTGAAGCAGGCAGGGCTCGATTGTGTCTTCCTACAATTCGATGGCGTCAGGAGTGAAACATATCGCACCATTCGCGGCAGAGATCTGCTGAAGCTGAAGCTCGCTGCGATTCGTAATTGCGGAGATCAGCACCTGGGTGTAGTACTCGTTCCCACTTTGGTCCCGGCAGTAAACACTGATCAGATCGGCGATATCCTGCGACTGGCTATCGACAATTCTCCGGTGGTGCGCGCTGTGCACTTTCAGCCGGTTAGCTACTTCGGGCGTTATCCTTCGCCTCCTCGCGATTGTGACAGAATCACCATTCCCGAGGTGCTTCGGTCGATTGAACAGCAGACCAATGGACAATTTCATGCCGGCGATTTTTATGCCGCTTCCGGAGAGAATGCATACTGCTCTTTCCAGGGAAAATTCTGGATTTCCAGCAGCGGAACGATTAAGCCATCAGTAAAGCCGGCGAAGGTCTCCTGCTGTGGATCGACTACATCTCAATCTCTGGTTCAGCTGGGTGGCAGCTTAGGTGGGATAGGGAACGGAGAGGAAGCACGCAAGGCGCGGCGCTTTGTTGCTCAGCAATGGTCGTTTCCCGCCGCAGCTGAAGCTGGATTTCTCGATAGTAATGAAGATTCAGGGCTCGCAAGTCTTGATGCGTTTCTTGCGGATAATGCAAGATCTCTCAGCGTTTCCGGCATGGCCTTTCAAGATGCCTGGAATCTCGATCTCGAGCGGTTGCGTGAGTGTTTCCTGCACGCCGTAACTGACAACGAAAAGCTCATTCCACTTTGTGCTTATAACCTCACCAGTAGCTTGGGCGAGAGTCTGTATCGGCTTCAACGAGAATATGTATCTTTGAGTGGAGGTGTCCGATGAGCAGCACGGCGCTTACGGTTAGAAAGACGCCTCTCGACTCCTGGATTGCCGGGAAGCTAAATATCAGTCCCGATCAACTATCGCGCGAAGCAATTTCTCAATATCAGGCAGAGAAGCTGCAACAGACTCTCGAATGGGTATGTCGAAGCGGTGGGTTTTATTCGCAGCATCTTGCCGGTGTTGCTCCACGCGCACTCTCATCTCTGGGCGAGATCAGGCATCTTCCCTTTACACGGCCAACAGATCTCGCCGCGAATCCTGGTGGCTTTCTCTGTGTTTCTCAAGACGAAATCGAGAGAGTGGTTACATTTGCAAGTAGCGGTACCAGTGGAGATCCCAAACGTCTCTTCTTTACTGCTGCCGATCTTGAGTTGGCTCTAGACTTCTTTGAACACGGTGTTTCTACCGTAGCTGCACCTGGTGAGGCCATGCTAATCGCATTGCCCGGTGAGCGGGAGGGAAGTGTAGGGTATCAGCTTGCCAAGGGGATAGCTCGTGCAGGGATCCTTCCAATTCCAAACGGCATCGTGCAGGATCCGATGCTGACGTTGAAAAAAATGGAAGAGCTGAAGGCCGCCAGTATCATAGGCCTGCCGGTGCAGATACTTTCACTGGCCTATCATGCAGTTGCCGCTGGAAGCAGTGCTTTCCAGTCTTTGCATAGTGTTGTGCTGTGCAGCGATCATGTTCCCGATAGTTTGATGAATGCCATTCGTCGGCGTTCGGGCGCTGAGATCTTCCAGCACTACGGAATGACAGAGATGGGACTTGGTGGAGGAATCGATTGCGAGGCACACGAAGGCTATCATCTTCGCGAAACCGATTTCTATTTTGAAATTGTGGATGTAAATACTGGAGAGCCCTTACCGGAGGGTGAAGAAGGAGAAATAGTCTTTACGACTCTCACCCGAACCGGCATGCCGCTGATTCGTTACCGTACCGGCGACATTTCGCGTTTTGTCTGCGGCTCCTGCTCTTGTGGTTCTATTCTCCGAAGGCTGGAGAAAATAAAGCGTCGGATAGATAGTGGCGTGCCTCTGAGTGCTAGCGGCACAATTACAATCTCGATGCTGGATGAAGTTCTTTTCGGTGTACCTGGTGTTCTTGATTTTCGAGCATCGCTAGCTTCTGGAAGTCGATTGCGATTGACGTTGCTCGTAAATGTGATGAGCGATGAGGATGAGTTAGTACTGCCTCAGATCATCGATGCTTTGGATAGGATTGCCGTCATCCGTGAAGCGAGAAGGCGTAAGGAGCTTGAGCTCAGGATCGATTTTACCCATCAGCCTCTTCCCTTGACCGCCGAAAAACGAAGAATTGAGGTGTTTGAAAACAGATGAGCTCTACAGTCCTCTATCTCGTTCGCCACGGCGCGATCTTCTCGGTGCGGGGCAAAGCCTACATTGGCCAAGTGGAAGCGCCCCTCAGTGAAGAGGGAATCGAGCAGGCTTGGTCGCTGCGCAAATGGCTGGAACCAGTATCTTTCAATCTGGTTTGCTGTAGCGATCTATCCCGCTCGCATCGCACAGCAAAGATCATTGCAGGTAATCGAGTCCGTTCCATAGAAGTAATACCCAGCATCCGTGAAATAAGTCTGGGCGATTGGGATGGTTATAGCTTCAAAGAAATAGGCCAACAGTATCCGGAAGAGTATGCCGCGCGAGGAAGGGATCTGGAGAATTGGCGTCCTCCGGGCGGAGAGAGCTTTGCCGACTGCCGTGCTCGCGTTTTGCCCACCTTACGCAAGATTCTGGACGGTACTGAAGGGAATGTACTCATGGTGGGGCATGCGGGTGTTAATCGCATGATTCTTTGCGATGCTCTGGGTATTCCGATATCGAATCTCTTTAGCATCGGTCAGGATTATGGATGCCTGAGCATTCTTGAGTACGGGCCATCGAAGGTTCGGCTGCGTTTGCTGAATTATGTGCCATTAAATACTCGTCCTGTTACAGAAATCAGGCCGGCGTTGACAAAGCGGACCCCAGCCAAAGAAGTGAGGAGGCAATAATATGATCTATCTCGATAACAATGGCACCACTCCGGTGTTGCCTGAGATTCTCGATCAGATGCTTCCATATTTTTCGGAGCGCTTCGGTAATCCCTCGTCTATTCATGAATGCGGACGCCGGACTTTGGCGGCGGTCAAGCAGGCGCGCCAGCGGGTCGCAGATTTCCTGGATTGTGCGCCTACAGAAATTCTCTTTACGAGCGGCGGGACGGAAGGCGATAATCTGGCACTCCTTGGACTGGTGACGCCGGGAGATCACATCATTACTTCCGTTATCGAGCATAGTGCAATCTCGCAGACGTGCACGTTTCTCGAACACATCGGTTGCGAGGTTACTCGCATTGGCGTGGATGGAAGTGGACAGGTTAATCCTGACGATGTACGCCGTGCTCTGCGTTCCAACACCAAGCTCATTTCAATCATGATGGCCAATAATGAGACCGGAGTCCTGCAACCTGTTGAAGCAATTGCTTCAATTGCAGCCGAGGCCGATGTATGGTTTCATACGGATGCCGTGCAGGCTGCCGGGAAGGTTCCTGTCTCGACCAAAGCAATTGGCTGTGATCTCTTGACGATTACAGCTCACAAGATGCATGGTCCCCAAGGCGCTGGCGCTTTGTTTGTGCGGCGAGGAACTCCCTTACATTCTTTATTACACGGTGGTCATCAGGAGAATCATCGCCGTCCCGGGACAGAAAATGTCGCAGGCATCGTTGGCTTAGGATGCGCTTGTGAAGTAGCGCGCTTGGGCCTCCAACAGGGATGGCCGCAAGCAGTTGGAGCATTGAGAGATAAACTTGAGGCCGCGGTCCTGGACTCGATCCCCGAGACGGTCGTGAATGGACGCCAGTCACCGCGCGTTCCTAATACCTCGAATATCTCTTTCGATCATGTTGGTGGCGATGCTCTGGTGCTTGCTCTTGATGAGCAGGGGATTGCTGTTTCTCGTGGTGCGGCATGCAATTCCGGGCAGGCAGATCCATCTAGCGTGTTGATGGCAATGGGTGTCTCCGGCGAACGCTCTCGCTCAAGTCTCCGTTTCAGTATGGGGAAACAGAATACTGGGAGCGATATCGACCAGTTGATTACTGTTCTGTCGGGAGCCGTGCAAAAGTTAAGGGAACGGTCTTTGTCCTTTTCGTGATTTGATCAGATTTTGCGTGCCATCGAATGGCTGATAAAAGCGAGGATTTGTAATGGATATCTTTGAGGAAATTGTCAAACTAAAGCGACAGGGCAAACGTGCGGCTCTTGCCACGATTGTGAATGTTCGCGGTTCTATCCCCTCAGAGGCAGCAGCCAAGATGCTGGTGCTGGAGGACGGTTCTATCCTCGGTACTGTTGGTGGGGGCTGTGTTGAAGCCGATGTGCGCAAAGGGGCGGAGCAAGTGATGAAAGAGGAGAAGCCGAAGACATTTACTTTTAATCTGGATCAACAGCCTGACGAAGATACCGGACTTGTCTGCGGCGGCTCATTACAGGTGTTTGTGGAACCTATTATTCCCTCGCCTATTCTCTATGTGTTTGGAGCTGGGCACGTTGGCTTTAATGTCTACAAGATCGCGACTCTCGCGGGCTTCGAAGTGGTAATCGTGGATGATCGTGAAATCTATGCTAATCGCGAACGCTTTCCGGAGGCACTGGATGTCCATGCTGAAGATATGGACCTGGTGACGTCGAAGCTCGCTCCACCTGATTCTTCCTATATAGTGATTGTCACCCGTGGACATCGCCATGATTTGAGAGTGCTTCGTTGGGCCATTGATACGCAGGCACGCTACATTGGCATGATCGGTTCCGGACGTAAGGTCCTTGCCCTCTACGAACAATTGGAGGCACAAGGTGTCTCGCGTGAAATTCTCAACCGGGTTTACGCTCCTATTGGCCTCGATATCGGGTCGACCACTCCTGAAGAGATCGCCGTCTCAGTTGTTGCGGAGTTGATATCTGTCCGCCGCCATTGCAGTGTGGCGCTGCCTCATAGCCGCAACCGCATACTTGAGGAATAGCAACGATGGAAGTTCCTCTCCTCACAGTATCTTAGGCTTCGGTATAGATCTGGAATAGAGTGCATATGGTCATTCTCTAAAGGACGACCATATGCCGCAGATCTTGTTTGGATGTATTCTTACTCTAGGTGCTCCAGCATATGGTTGAAATCCAATAGCTTAGCGCGACCCATCAATAAAAACTATTTTTCATAAGATATTTTTGCGTCACAGCTAGGGTGGATGTGCTATCAAAGCATAGGTAGGTTTTACGAAGGCTACCTTCGATAATCGCCTGCAGGACAGGTGTGAAAAGGAATCTCAAAGTGGGTTCGCGACATAGAAAACAGTTAGGGATCTCCTGGAAGATGCTCTTCTTCCTGGTATTGGGTCTTGCTGTTTCTCTTTGGGGGTTGCAATACAAGCTTTCGCTTTATGCTCCTCCAGAGTCGAATGCGCATTTGGTTCCGGCTGCTAAGCTTCTGCTAAAAGAGGCAAACAACGAAGTAGATCAAAATACTTCACATGATCGCGAGCCTGATCCCATGCCGCGTATCCCGTTTATTGCCGGGTTCGCGTTGCTGGCTCTTGCTGCTAACAGAGTTTCTTTGCTCGCAATCTGGCGTCGCTACTACAGGAACCTCAGGCTCATCTGGGGCGTATGTGGCAACAGCTATCCTAGTCCCTTCTTCTTCCGGCCCCCTCCCGTAGTTCTCTAATTTCCTTACAGCTCATTCTTCCGGCTTAGTGTAAACGTCCGGTCATGCGAGGTATGTTCTCTGCCGGAGAACGTGTGTCCCTCCTCAGTGTGTTTCGGACGCAACGCGGATACATGGGTGTTCTTACATGCGAAAACGTTTTGTGCTGATTCTGGCTGCAGCGTCAGTGGTATTGGCTGCTGTTGGTTTTGTGTCGCTCAATTCTAAAGAGAGACGTCCTCAGGTGAAGGCAGCCGAAGTTCCATCTGCCAGTGTTGCAGAAGTGAGTTACGGTTCTGTAGCGCGCACTCTGAATCTGGCAGGGCAATTCCAACCGTATCAGGTGATCGATGTACATGCGAAGGTTTCCGGATATGTTCGAAAGATCTTTGTAGATATTGGCGATCGTGTTCACCAGGGACAGACCCTTGCCATTCTTGAGGTCCCGGAACTGAATGCTCAATTAAAGGGGACTATCTCCGAAGTTGAACGCAGCAAGCATGAGATTGTAAGGGCTCAGAGCCAGGTTGTTCGTGCAGAGTCGCAGTACTCTGCTCTCCACGCGGTATACGAACGTCTACAAAAAGCTTCAGCTGCGCAGCCGGGCCTGATTGCGCAACAGGAACTGGATGACGCAAGGTCAAAGGATCTGGCTGCTCAGGCGCAGATAGACGAAGCAAAGGCGGCGCTGGCTTCAGCGAAGCAACAAGCGAATGTTGATAGTGCGAATAATGAGCGGGTTGGGGCTCTCGCCGGATACTCAAAGGTCATTGCTCCCATCGATGGCGTTATTGTTTGGCGTTATGCAGATACCGGGGCGCTTATTCAGGCAGGCACTGCTTCCGATACTCAATCTCTGCCCGTAGTGAAACTCTCACAGAGTAGTCTGCTGCGGCTGCGCATTCCTGTTCCTCAGGATGCCGTGCGCTACATCCATGAAGGATCGGAAGTGCGGCTTCACGTAGATGCTCTTGACCGTTCGCTTACCGGGAAGGTCGTTCGCTTCACGCGTGACATCAACTTCAGCACCGGAACGATGGAGACAGAGATCGATGTAGAAAACAAGGATCTGTCCCTGACTCCTGGAATGTATGCAAATGCCACTCTGCAATTAGAGCAGCACGACCATGTCCTGACGATTCCTTCACAAGCTGTCATCAAGAGTGGGAACGAAACGTCTGTCCTAGTTGTTGATAGTCAGAATCAGATTCACCGGCGCAAGGTGGAATTAGGTATTCAAGGGACAGTATTCGTCGAAGTAACTGGAGGGGTGAAAGAAGGAGAAAAAGTAATTACCGGTGGACAGTCTGGCTACAAAGAAGGGGAAGTAGTGCATCCTCAGCTTGTTCCATCTGCCAGCTTTACTCAAACGCAAGAAGAAGGAGGGGATCAGTAATGTCTGGATTCTCCATTCGCTATCCCTTCTTCATTATCATGCTTTGCTTGGTGATTATCGTCGTCGGTGTGAGTTCGATGGTTTCAATGCCCGTCGACCTTTTCCCTGAAGTTAAGATCCCCGTTGTGGTTGTTGCAACCTTTTACTCCGGAATGCCGCCTCAGCAGATTGAGGCCGATATTACAGGAACCTTCGAACGCTTCTTTACCCTGGCCAGTAATATCGACCATATTGAATCGCGCTCTCTGACGGGCGTGAGTTTGATCAAGATTTATTTCCAGCCAGGAACCGATCCGAATGCAGCACTGAGCAATATTTCGAATTTAGCCCTTGCCGATCTAAGACGTCTCCCCCCGGGAACATTACCTCCAGTTGTGCTCAAATTCGATGCCTCCAGCTTGCCTGTTTGTCTGATCACGTTAAAAGGGCAGGGACTCAATGAAACGAATCTGAAGGACCTTGCGCAGTTTGCGGTTAGAAACCAGGTTGCCAATGTGCCCGGAGCTTCCGTTCCTCAGCCGTACGGCGGACGCTATCGCCAAATCCAGGTTTATGTCGATCCGGTAAAGCTTGAAGCACATCAGCTCAGCTTGATGGATGTTGTGCGTTCTGTAAATGAGTCGAATCTCATCCTACCTGCGGGCGACGTGCGCATCGGAGCGAAAGATTACAACATTTACGCCAACAGCCAAATTCCTACAACCGAACAGATCAATCGAATGCCTATCAAGTCGGTGGGCAATGCCTCTGTGATGGTTGGGGATGTTGGCGAAGCACGCGATGCCGGGCAGTTACAGACAAACATCGTTCGAGTTGATGGGCAGAAGTCGGTGTATCTGCCGATCCTGAAGCAGGGTGGGAATAGCAACACCATTGCCATTGTGAATGGAGTAAAGACCGCTGTTCGTCATCTGTTGGACGTCCCAAGCACTCTTAAAACGTCTGTTGTCTTCGATCAATCTGTCTTTGTGAAGACGGCCATCGTAAACCTGATGAATGAAGGCGGTATCGGACTAGTCCTTACTGCCCTGATGATTCTGCTCTTTCTGGGGAGCGTGAGAGCGACCTTCGCAGTTCTTTTATCGATTCCACTGTCGGCACTCGCTGCGTTTATATGTATCAGTCTCGGGGGCGGATCGATCAATACCATGGTGTTGGGTGGATTGGCACTGGCTTTTTCTCGCCTTATTGATAATTCAGTTGTCGTTCTGGAGAACATCTTCCGTTATCTCGAGATGGGAGAGTCCCCTGAAGTGGCCGCAGAAAAAGGCGGCAAGGAAGTACAACTTGCAGTCTTGGCGGCTACCTTTACCACGGCCATCGTTTTCTTTCCTGTTGTTTTCCTGTACGGCGTTAGCCGTTATCTGTTCACGGCTCTTGCCTTAACTGTTGTCTTTTCCTTGTTTGCTTCCTACATGGTGGCAATGACAGTTGTGCCGCTTTATTGTGCGAAGTTCATTCGTGTCGAGCATGAGGATCTTGAAATTGCTTCTGAAACAGAGGCTTTAGCGGAGCCTGGTGGCAGTGAATCGCGAGGCAAGAAAAAGCTGTCGTTCTTTCATCGGATCGTCCACGGGTTCAACGTGCGTTTCCAGGCAATGTTGGAGAAATACGATATTGCCGTCAATCGTTCCCTGCTCCGTCCGGTGACAACAACATTGACCATCCTGGGCTCTGTGCTCCTCTGCTTCGGGATCTCTCCCCTGCTGAAGACCGCCTATTTTCCACGCACAGATCCAGGGCAATTCGTTATCAATATTAAAGCACCTACGGGTACCAGGCTTGAGTTAACGAATCAGTATGTGGCAAGGGTAGAGCAGGAAATCCGTAACATCGTTCCTGCACGCGATCTGAATATGATCGTTTCCAACATCGGGGTTACTCCTGACCTTTCCGCAATCTATACCACGAATTCAGGGCAGCATTCGGCCTTTGTTCAGGTCAGTCTGAAGAAGGACCATGGTGTCGGAAGCTACGAGTACATGCGTAGAGTTCGGCAGCGGCTGTCTGCTGATATTCCAGAGTTGACGACCTACTTTCAATCCGGAGGTCTGGTGGACGCGGTCGTTAATCTTGGTCTTCCCGCTCCTATCGACATCCAGGTCAGTAGCAACGATATGGATGGGGGCTATGCCTTCGCACAAAAGATTGCGAATGAGTTGCGTCAGGTGCGCGGCGTGAGCGGCGTATTGATTCCTCAAGATGTGGACTATCCCGGCCTTCAGCTCAATATCGACCGCGAACGGGCAAGCCTGGTTGGGCTGTCACCCCGAGAAGTGGTCGATAACGTGATTACGGCGCTAACTTCCAATGGTCAAATTGCTCCGAACTATTGGATCGATCCGAAGACCGGCAACAACTATATGCTGACGGTTCAGTATTACGACAAGAAGATCCAGAACATGTCCATGGAGGATTTCCGGCAAATCCCGCTGCGTGCTCAAAACAATCCCAATATTACGCAGCTGGCTTCGGTTGCAGATATTCGAAATATCAATACACCTACAGAGGTCGATCACTATCAGCTTCGCCGGGTGATAGATATCTACGTCATGCCCTCATCCGAAGATCTTGGCGCCGTCGGTGCCAGGGTGAATAAAGTCATAAACGAATTCAAGCCTCCAAGAAACACGCTTGTAACTGTTCGTGGCTCTGTCGAGGGCATGCACCAATCCTTCAAGAGCTTTGGCATCGGATTGGCTGTAGCCATTGTTCTTGTTTATTTGATCCTGATGGCTCAATTTGCTTCGTTTACGGATCCGCTCATTATTCTGTTGGCGATTCCTCCTGGTTTGGCTGGTGTTTTGGTCTTTCTGGTTGTTACGGGAACATCACTAAACATCATGTCCTTAATGGGTGTCATCATGATGACGGGTATCGTCGTTTCGAATTCCATCCTGATTGTTGAATTCACGCGAACTTTGCGTAAAGAAGGACTGTCGATCAAAGCGGCTGTGGCTCAGGCCTGCAAAGTGCGTCTGCGCCCAATTCTGATGACCTCACTTGCGACCCTGCTTGGTTTGATTCCTATGGCGCTGGCGCTCGAGGCAGGCAGCGAACAGTATGCTCCTTTAGCACGTGCCATTATTGGAGGACTAGCTGTATCCGTGGTTGTTACTGTCTTCCTGGTTCCGGCAGCATACTTGTGGATTCACCGGAAAGAAGAAAACGAAGTGCCTGTTGCCGGAGGTGCTCGATGACAAGAAGCTTCAGGCAAATTGCCGGTTGTATTTTGAGTGTTGCCCTAATAGGCGGGCTCATGGGATGGGGAACTCAAATCCAGGCACAGAGTGTGCCTGGAAATTCTCTATTACCTGATGCTCCCAAGATCAATTTACTTTCTCAGATGCAGAGTCCAATTCTTGAAAGTGCGCTTGTGCCAACGCCAATTGGCTTAGGCCAAGACAGTCAACAAGCTGCATCTTCTATTCGGCTTACTCGTTCGGAAGCAGAGCGGTTGGCAATTAAGAATAATCCTCGTGTGACGATAGGCCGCTTGTTGACCCTGGCTCAGCATCAGGTTGTTCGAGAGACTCGCTCTGCTTATCTTCCGAACCTTAGTGCAAATCTTACTGCGGTTGACGCGAAAGATGGTTCTCGAATCTCTGCTGGTTCTATTACTGCCTCGAGACTTTTTGAGCATGCGGGAGCAGGAGTAAATCTTACTCAGCTTCTTCTCGATTTTGGTCGAACCAGGAATCTACTGGCTTCCTCCCGACTGCGAGAAAAAGCTCAAGATGCCAATGCGCTTGCGACAGCAGAAGATATTGTTCTGGCAACGGATCAGGCCTTTTACAATGCGCTGCAAGCACAAGCTGTGCTTAAGGTTGCGCAGCAAACGGTAAATGCGAGGCAGACAACGCAACAGCAAGTCAACGAGATGACAAAGAATAATCTCAAGTCCACACTCGACTTGAGTTTTGCCGATGTCAATCTCTCGCAGGCAAAGATGCTTCAGCTCGATGCTCAAAACAATGCCGATTCCACAATGGCTGTTTTGGACGAGGTCCTCGGTCTCGACCGACAGGTAACTTATGATCTCGTCGAGGACGATACGGAACTGCAGACGCCTCCCCCGGATGTAGATCGTTTGACGCAATTGGCGCTGCAGCAGCGACCCGATCTGCAAGCCATGAACTATGAGCAACAGTCTTCGTTGAAATTTAGCCGCGCTCAGCGGGACCAGATGCTCCCATCGATAAGCGCTGGAGGAACAGTCGGAAGCGTGCCGATTCGTCCCGAGCAGTACTACACAGCAAATTGGTGGGGCGGTATTGGCGTAAATCTGAATATTCCCGTCTTCAACGGCTTTCTGTATAGCGCACAGGCGAAGGAAGCGCAGTACCGGGCGCAAGCAGATGCCGAAAGGACACGCGAGCTTCGAAACCAGATTGTGAGAGATGTTCACACTTCCTGGCTTTCAGCGAATACGGCCTTTCAGCGTGTTAGTGTAACAGCGCAGCTTCTCCAGCAAGCGAATCTGGCGCTCTCGCTTGCTCAAACACGTTATCAACTAGGTTTGGGATCGATCGTAGAACTGAGTCAGGCGCAATTAGGACAGACCGATGCTCAGATTGGAAATACAAACGCGAGATACCAGTACAAACTGGCACTGGCCGTTCTCAACTATCAGACTGGAGCAAATCCATGATAGAGAATTTCCGGTTGAGAGTCTTCCGTGTTGTTGCCGATACACTTAACTTTCGTCGAGCTGCGGAGGAGCTCCATCTAACTCAACCTGCTATTACCTCTCAAATTCGTACTCTGGAGGAGAGCCTGGGGATTGCATTATTCGATCGCATTGGGCGAGAGATTAGCCTTACTCCGGCAGGGGAGTCTCTTCTTGTGTACGTGCGAAAAATTGAGGTTATCACCAATGAGGCGATCGCTACGCTCGCCTCATTTGGTGGGCAGGAAAGTGTTGAAATAAGCATTGGTGCTTCCCATACAATCGCGGTTTATTTACTGCCTAAATTGCTTCCGTCGTTGCTGGCAGATTGGCCTAAGCTGCGAGTGCATGTAGTTAGTGGAAGTACGAATGACATTATTCATGCGCTATCGCGTTATGAGATTGCCATAGGCTTTATTGAGGCTCCGGCATTTCGTCCCGATCTGAAGATCGAAGCATTCGGTGAAGACGAGCTTGCCGTCATCGTTCATCCCGATCATCGTTGGGCTCACAAAGAATATCTAAGAGCGGCCGAGCTTGTTCAGGAACCTATTCTATTGCGGGAAGCAGGATCGGGCCTGCGTCGTTTTGTTGAGAAATATCTGGAGCAAAACGGAGTGCTGCGGCAACAGCTGCGTACCTCAGTGGATATAGATTCCACGGAGGCAATTATCGCTGGGGTAGAAGCTGGGCTTGGCGTTGGTTTTGTTCCTAAGCTGGCTATAGAGCGAGCTTTGCAGCTGGGAAAAATTCGGACTGTGGGTCTGGAAAATGGACCCATTCGCCGCGAGTTGAGTATTGCAATGCTGAATGGTCCGGAGCCGAAAGGACCCGTCAGACAGTTAATTGATCTTGTTCGAGCCGAGTCAAGGAATGTTCTTGCCGAATTAAGTCTGTAAGTCTCGTTGTGTCCGGATAAGGAAGCTTTTATGCAGGTGGAAGGTAAGCAGCAAATGGATCTGAATTCTGTGGTATTTGCAACGGACTTTTCTCAGAGTTCCGAAAACGCGGGTGTCTATGCATCTTTGTTCGCGGAGAAGCTGTCATCCAAGCTGATTGTTGCTCATGCTTTTTCTCTTTCTCAGGCAGCACTGGAGATTGAAGCTGCAAAGAGGGTTGCCTCGCAACAGCGAACGCATCTTGAGAAATATCTTCAACGCGTCTCACTGGCGCTGAAGAGAGATGCTTTGATCACTGAGCCTGTTCTTCAGGAAGGTGATCCAATCCAGGTGATACCCACGTTGGCAGATAAGAATCAACCGGCGTTGATTGTGCTTGGTACACATGGAGGTGGCAGATTTGAACGCGGAATTATAGGGTCTGTCGCCGAAGGGATTTTGCGAGCTACAACCTGGCCATGCTTAACCGTGGGACCGCGGATAAGAGCATCGTCCTTGATCGATTTCCCGTTCCGAAAAATCCTTCTTGCAACGGATCTTTCCACTGCTGCCATCCGGGCTTCTGTTTGGGCAGTGTTCCTTTCGGAGTTGCTTGGTTCCGAACTCCATATTCTGCATGTCGCAAGAACTGAGGGCTCTAATGATGCGAGCAGACATGAAGAAATGGTGAAGCAATTTTATGATGCTCTAGAGAGTGCTTTGCCGGAAAGGGCCAGAGAATTTGTAAGCCCAAAGACATTTATCGAATCGGGAAAAGTTTCTAAGCGGGTCCTTCATCATATAGAAGATCAGGCGATAGATCTACTGATCCTTGGAATCAGGAAGACCTCCCATGCCGATTTTGAAGCACGAGCCTCGAGAGCCTTTCAGATTATCGTGAATGCAACTTGCCCGGTGGTGACCATTATGGGATAGATGTACTGGTATGCATCGAAGGTGTAAAGCCTCAATCTGTCTGACTACCAATAGTGGACCGCTGCTGTTTCCATGATCTCGGGAATTTCGTCTACGACTTTTATATGTAGAACGATTTGAATATTTTTCTTCTCCCAGCCGCGTGGAGCTTTCTGGGCAAAGTCAGCAATCCGTTGCGGATTGCTCAAATATTCACTGGCGGCTTGTGTGCCGTACTGGCCGATCCCGGCAGCGGTCATCAGGATGCTGCCATTTTTTGAGTTGAGCAGGCGAGTGACGATTGCGTAATCATCGGTTGTCGATCCATCGGGTTTTAGGTGTACGGACCAGGATCTACTTTTACCCTGACGGTCTTCGATTGTGTCTCCACGAACGAAGGCAAAGCGCAAGGGCTCTGTTACGTTGAGGGTCCAGTTATTATTAAAGGCTCCGATCAAGACTGTGGGGGCTGAGCGCAGATCTCCAGAGGAGATATCACCGGCATAACGCAGCTCATAGGACTTATTGTGCCGAGCTAGCATCGAAACAATGGACGCACAAGCTGAGACATCTCCAACTGTCACGTATGCATTGGGCGAACTGCTGAGATCGCTCGGGTCTAGTCTTGGCAAAGATTTCAAATCGACAACGAACTCAGGCCCCTTATTTTCCAGATGGCGTTCCTGTCTGTATTTTTCTAAGAACTCCGGTGTGAATCTATAAACAACATTTGTCCCCGTATATATGAGGATAGGCATGGGGCTTTGCAACGCAGGACCCCAGAACTGGCGCAGAGCCGCTTCCTGCCGGGAGTAAATTGGGTGCAGCAATAGAAAGAGGATGCACCCGAGAACAAGAATCGCCACAGCGCTCCAAGGCCATAATCTCGAAAGACGACTCCGGTGAGTAGTGCGACTATCTGGTGTGGAGCTGGTGGTTGCAGGTGCAGTGTCTGTTGTTGGACGTTGACTTTCCGGAACAGGCTTGGGCTGTTCCTGTGCTTCTTGCGACATTTCCTGGTGCGCTTCAAAACGGGCACGATAAGATCCGGATGGAATCTCGAATCGTATCGGAAAGTTTCCATGGCTCTCCGTGATGTAGTACTGGGCGAGCCGTTTTCTAACTTCAGCAACTCGCGCTCGGACGATTGGGTCATTCGCTGTATCGTAGTCAGGCTTCCTTCCAAATACCTCCGAGCCGATCACTCGTTCGCGCAGAAGGTCTTCATTCCCAGCCATGCTGTGCCGGACGATGTACCGGAGAAGCTGTTGGCATTGCTTGCTAGTTCGAAAAGGCGGACTCTGGAGAATGTCGTTCAAGGCACGACGAATCAGCGCCTTATCTCCTACTCCAGCTTGGTTGATGGCAGCTTGGGAATCCGTTATCTCGGTGCCAGCCTCAGAATTTTCACTTCCAGAATCCGTAAAACTGCTCATTCCCGGTACTGTACCTCCCTGCGTACGTTGTTGCAATCACTCGATTTATTCAACTTTGGGATTGGACCATACTGTACTGCCCTTGTCGATGATTTTGGTCGGGGCGTCTAGTGGTCACCGCAATGAGAACAGGTCATCCGGCGGTCGCAAACATGCGAATGGACTCTCCTCAGAGGCTCAAAATGTCTCCGGCCGTAGTGTCCTCGTCGAATTGCCGATTGTCTCTTCGCAAGGAGAAAATGCCCTCCCCTGGATCCGGGAAGAATTATCCGGAGTGTCTCCTTTGCGGAAAGCAGTCGAAGCGATCCCGTACAACTGGAGCCGCGGAACCTATACACCCGAGGCTCCATATGAAGGCAACAAAATTCTGCACGCCAACCGAAGTGCTGGCGAAATCTTCTACCCAAAACAACAAAGCAGTAGAGCAGATAGGAACAGCGTTCTGTAGGAGGCAGTTGGTTGAGAATATGTTGAAAACTAAAAGGTTAAGAAGCATGAAATGGCGAGTGCTCTGGAGGAGTACTCTGCTGATGGTGCTCCTGCTCCTTGTGGGGCAGTCTTGGCTGAATGGTCAGACCTCGGGCACACTATCCGGAACCGTCTACGATCAAACCGGGGCCACCGTTGCGGGAGCCCGCGTGGATCTGAAAAATGAAGCTTCAGGCGACACTCGCACGACCATTACAAATGGCCAGGGATACTTCACCATTACGGCTATCCCACCCGGAAGCTATGCCGCTTCGGTATCGGCCTCCGGTTTTAAGACTCGCGTAACAACGGGCGTTACCTTTAGCCAGGGCGAAACCCGGACTCTACCGAATATTCAGCTTGAGGTCGGAGAGGTTAACGAGCGGGTAGAGGTCAGTTCTGTGGCCGAATCCGTGATTCCTTTGGATTCTGGAAACGTGAGCGCGACGCTCAACAATCATATGGTTACTGAGCTCTCCATCACTGGACGCGATGCGGGCGAGTTGATCAAGTTCATGCCTGGAATGGCACTGAACAACGGACTTAGTCAGGGATCTAGTTTTACTGACAAGGTGGTGGGAACCAATACTGGTCCGGTAGGTGCTTATTCGGCCAATGGTACCCAGCCAAATGGCGCCATGGCTTATTTGCTAGATGGCGCAAATGTGCTCGACAGCAACATGGGGACTCAGGTTGCGAACATCAACCAGGATATGACCTCGGAAGTGAAGGTGGCTATGTCCTCTTACGACGCCGAGTTCGCAAAGGGTCCGGTTGTATTTGAGGCCTTCGGCAAGAGTGGTGGACAGAAGTTCCATGGCGGGGCGTATACCTATGCCCGACATGCAGACTTCAATGCAGAAGATGCCTTCCAGAAGAGTCAAGGATTAAAGAAACCGTACGATTCCTATTACTACATGGGTGGCAATATCGGTGGGCCTGTAATCCTTCCTTTTACTCGCTTCAATCGCAATCGGGACAAGCTCTTCTTCTGGTATGGCTACGAATATATGCGGCAGAAGCCGGCCGGATCTCTTAACGAGTATTTTGTTCCGACGGAGAGCATGCGCAATGGTGACTTCAGCGCTGCCTCTCTTGCTTCTCTTCCTTCCACCGTACCCGGTGGCGACAAAACGGTTCCTTGCGCAGGAGGAGCAAATTCCTGCAATGCGAAGCTGAACATTGTTAATGGTCAGATCCAGTCTTTCTTCGATCCGAATGCTCTGGCTTTGCTGAAACTTTATCCAACGCCCAACGTCGATCCTGCGACACATGGCGGCAATAACTATATCTATCTGAATAATCAGCCTGTGAATCGTTGGGAGTCGAATGTACGTGTCGACTATAGCCTGAATGAAAATACAAAGCTTTCGGGAACCTATATCCGGCAGAATGAAAAAGATACCCATCCGATTACAGTATGGTGGGCACCCAGTTCTTCGCTTCCGTATCCTTCCCCGATCGTCGCGCCTACGACTTCTAACGTAGCTATTGCCAACCTAACGCATGTCTTCAATCCAACGCTGACAAACGAAATGGTTGGTTCTTATGTGCGTTATGCCAACGCTAACAAGCCAACAGATTCTTCAAAGATCACCCGGTCTTCGATTGGATATTCAGGGGGATCGATCTTTGGGGCCAATACTGCGCAGATTCCGAATATCGTTAGCTGGGGCGGATCTCTGCCCGGCTTCTATGCTCCTTCCTTCGATGGACCTCTTAGCGGCGGAAGCTTTGGGAAGGTACTTCGGAGTGCCTCGTTCGCAGATAATCTGGCCAAGGTCTACCGCACTCACACGATGAAGTTCGGTTTCTATTGGGATATGAATGGAAACGAACAGTCGAGTGGCGGCGGGAACATCTTCTATCAAGGACTTTATGCCTTTGACACCTGGAGCGGCGTAGGAACAGGCAATCCGATTGCCGATTTCCTGATCGGACATTCAGAGCAATATTCCCAAGCTAATCTGAATGCTGTAGACGATGCCTACTATCATCAGTACGCCTTTTTCGCGCAGGACTCATGGAAAGCCAGCCGACGACTGACCATTAACTATGGCATTCGCTTTGACCACCTGGGACAGTGGTATTTCCCGAATCCTGGCGCACAGGTCTTTAATCCTGCTACTTATAACAACACAGCAACTGCACCTGCAAATACTGGATTGGAGTGGCACGGAATTAATAAGAATATTCCTCTCTCCGGCTTCAAATCGCAGTTCTACTACAACCCCAGAGCTTCCATTGCATACGACCTCTTTGGCAACGCCAGGACAATTATTCGCGGTGGATTCGCCGTATTTAGGTATCCGTTAGGAGACTCCAGTGCGAATGCTGCCGAAGGTGCCATGGGTGTGTATCAGTACAAGAGCCCCATTGGCATTAGCTCATTCACTGGTATTTCTGCCTTTAGTCCTTCCAGCCTTAATCAGAATGGAACAAGTGTTACCGCGCTGCAAAAAGGCGAAGGCCGCATGCCTCGAACGGAAAATTACAACCTGACAGTATCCCAGGCTTTGCCGTGGCGTTCCGTGTTTGAGATCTCCTATGTCGGCAATCAGAGCCAGAACCTGCTCATTGATGGGGCGCTGGCAAACATTAATCTCGTTCCCCTAGGAGGGCTTTACAAATCGGACCCAATTACCGGAGCCGCACCTGATCCGGGTGGCAATGTCAATGTGAACGATTACAAGCCCTACCAAAACTATCAGACACTGACTATTGTTCGTCACGGAAGCTATTCCAACTACAACGGCCTGCAGTTGGCGTGTTACAAGCAGACCGGGCCGGTTACCTTCATGAGTAACTACGCCTGGGGCAAGGTCCTTGGTGTTCGCGACGGGCAATCCGATAATGGACCCGGAAACGGAACGGTAATCGATCTCTTCAATATGGACAAAAATTATGGAGTGCTGGCCTATGACCACACCCATATCTTTAATGTCGCGTATGTTATCAATCTTCCCAGCCCAGTACATGGAAATCTCTTTCTCCGTGGTGCTGTAAATGGGTGGGAGCTTTCCGGCGCGACATCCTGGCAAAGTGGTGCCCCGATCCAGCCAAATGCGGGAGGAAACCTGAATGCTCAGTTTCCTAGCAACGTAAGCAATCGTACGTATCTGGGAACAGACGCTATTCAGCTGCAACCCAAAGTGACCTGTGATCCTCGAATGGGCCTTCACGACGGAATGCGCTTCAATCCCGCGTGTTTTGCTCCGCCAGATCCGGGTACTCAAGGGACAGTGATCTGGCCGTATATTAAGGCTCCTGCCTATACAAATAGCGACTTGTCTGTTTTCAAAAACTTCAAAGTGTCAGAAGGGCAGACGATTCAGTTCCGGCTTTCTGGCTTTAACTTCCTGAATCATCCGCTGCCGCAGTTCAACGCCAATGGAAGCAACAGCGATATTCGGCTTAACTTTATTACGACAGATCCATTAACCAATAAACAGACCTTGAGTCAGACAAATACAAACGCACAGACAACAGGAAAACCGGCCTATAAAGTTGGTAATCGCCTTGTTGAACTGGCCGTAAAGTACAACTTCTGATTGGAAGATGCACCGCTGGTCTCCAGGCCGGCTGTCGTGGAGGGCGTCCCCGCCCTCCACCATGGATGTATCTTTATTGCACGGATGCTGGAGGAAGAAGAAACCATGTATTACATTTCGATGAAGTTGTTGTGCACGGTTGGCTCGTCTGCGCTTTATCAGCTTTAGTATGTGGCGGCGAGGACGCCACCACGACAGCCGGCCTGGAGACCGGCGGTACATTATCTCTGAAGAGGTTTACATGTGCTTGTTTTCTCGTAGATTTGTATTTACGAGTTTGATGGTTCTCTCGATCTTGACTACCCGGGCATTCGCAAAGAGTGTTGCGCTTTACGAGAGTGATATTCCTGCCATTGATGCACCACCAATCACCGCCGCTGTCTTACGAGATTCCTTCCCAGAGGTGCAGTTAGCTTCAGCAGCGGAATTGCCTGCTTCGCTGGAGGATGCGACAGTAGACCTCCTGATCCTGCCCTATGGCTCGGCCTTTCCTGAGCATGATTGGAACGCCATCTATCAATTCCTGCAGCACGGAGGCAATCTTCTCACCATCGGCGGCAGACCGTTTACTCGTCCGATATATCGTGATGGAGGTAAATGGAAGGTTCTGCCTGAGACCTATGCTTTTGCACGCCAGCTTCTGATCAACGATTACCAGCCAACTGCGGGTTCTTCTGGACTACAGCAGATTACGAATCTGGATGCAGTTCGCGCCGAGCTGCCGGGCTTCCAGTGGAAGCAAGCTTTCAGTCTTGTTGTCCGGCTCAGTAATGAAGAGACGGCAAATCGCGATGGAGCCAGCGGTACTCCCGATTCGCAGCTGAGCACTCTGGTGTGGGGCAAAAGGCAGAATCGTCTTCTCTCTGCTCCCGTAATACAAATCGATCACTATCGTCACAGCTTTGTCGGCGGGCGATGGATTATGTTGAACTGCGAACCTGCTGACGACTTCTATCGTAATGCTGCCAACCTGCTACGGGGTCTTGCTGAACAGGCGTCGCATGGTGCGGAGAATTTCCGTCTAATGCCCACGTATCCTCTTTTCCTGCCCGGCGAACCTTGGGTGTTCCAGCTTGAAATACAGGAATCGAGATGGCATCCACGTTTTCCTACACAGATAGATATTGCTGTTGAAAAAGATGGGAAGATCGAGAGCTCCAAGAAGTTTGACCTGGACGGGAAGCTCAATCCTCTTACTGCAGCGGTTTTGATGGATGCAGGGTCGGGACCGGGATTTCGGAGGGTGACGGCGCACTTGCTTTGCGGACAGGAGCCGTGCGGAATAACGCATACCGGTTTTTGGCTGCGTGATCGAAAGTATTTAAACGCCGGTCCCAAGGTTACGCTGGATCATGACTTCTTTCAGGTGAATGGGCGACAACTTCCGGTTGTTGGTACTACCTATATGGCTAGCGATGCACAACGCCTCTATTTTCGTTATCCCAATCCTTATGTCTGGGACCAGGACATGGAGCAGATTGCCGCTTCGGGATTGAATATGTTACGTAGCGGCTGGTGGACGGATTGGGATCAGATAACAGGGAATACCGGCATCATTACAGAGCGGACTGCCCGTACGATGGAAGCCTTCCTGATGACAGCTCGTAAACATGAACTACCTGTACAGTGGAACTTCTTTGCCTTCATGCCAGATGTTTTTGGAGGTGGCAATCCTTATCTGGATCCGGAAGCACTGCGGCGCGAGCAAGCATTTGTAACATCGGTCGTTTCCAGATTTAGAGATGTTCCATTCCTGATGTGGGATCTCATCAATGAGCCTAGCTTCGATAATCCCCGACGCTTTTGGAACACAAGACCAAATGGCGATGCCGAGGAGCAACGCCAGTGGAACGAATGGTTGCTGAAGCGTTATGGTTCTCGTGAGCAGGTTGAGTCGGCGTGGAAGACGGTTCTGACTCCCGGCGATATTTCTGTTCCCGCAGAACGAGACTTCTCTTTGCAGGGAGCAAATGATGGTACAACACCGCTGAGTGTTTACGATTTCGATCTGTTTACTCAGGATAAATTTGCAAATTGGACCAGAGTCTTGCGTACAGCGATTCGTGGAACAGGAAGCAACCAACTCGTTACGGTAGGACAGGATGAGGGCGGGGGGCTGACTTCTCCTGCTCCAGCCCACTTCGGTAGTGAGGTGGACTTTACCACGGTTCATACCTGGTGGCTCTACGATGGCATGTTATGGGATTCGCTGGCCGCCAAGCAAAAAGACCGTCCAATGTTAGTGCAGGAGACTGGTGTACAAAACGAATACGATGCCGACGGGCGGCCTCGCCGTACTCCGGAGAATGAAGCAGCGCTTGTCGAACGCAAAATAGGTATCGCGTTAGGAACGGGAGCCGGAGCCATCGAGTGGTTGTGGAATATTAATGCGTTGATGCGTTCTCAGCAGGAGGTAACAATCGGAGTAATTCGTCCCGACCGAACTGAAAGGCCGGAGAAGCAGGTGATGGAATCCTTTGCCCACTTTGCTGCAAATACCCGGGATCATTTCCGTCAGCCGAAGCTTGAGGATGTTGTGATTCTCACCTCTCAGGCATTGCAGTATTCTGCTATGAACGATATCGCGACGAATGCCCAGAACCGCGCTGTTCGTGTGATGAACTATCAATGCCATATACCGGCGAGGATGGTTGCAGAAAATAATGTTGAGGACATTCTGGGAAGCAAGTTGGTGGTGTTGCCCTCTCCACAGGCATTGCAGGAAAAGACCTGGCGTTCTCTGCTCGCCTATGTCGAACAAGGCGGCAACTTGCTTATTACCGGACCGGTTGAGCGCGATGAGCATTGGCAGAGACTCAATCGTTTACAGGAGCTTGGAGTCAGTGCCACCGCGGAATCGTTGAACTTCCGTGGCGCTGGAATAAATCTGGGAGGGGGGCGTATCGATGTTGGCTTCCCGCTAGGAATTCAGCAGCGTGCAGAGGCTCTGCGATTTGCAGATGCATCTACCTTCATCAAAATTTCACGAGGCAGGGGGAATATCTTTATCGTTGCCTATCCTGTCGAGTTGGCCGAGTCTCCTCAACCCACTTATGAAACGTACAAGACGGTTTTAGAAATACTAAAAATTGAGGCACCATTTGCGGGGCAGGATGGTTCCCCTACAGTCCTCATTCGTCCCGTAATATTCGCGGATTCGGTGCTGTACCTCTTCGTCTCCGAATCGACACAGAACGAAAACATAGATTTGCAGGACCGGATCACCGGCGCAAAGATAAGATTCAGGCTTTCGCCGCAACGCGCAAAACTAATCCTTTTGAGAAAGAGCGATGGAAAGGTGTTGGATACCTATGAACCTCCAACCTTCTAGAGCTGCTGTTAACCGAGTCGAGTTGAGAAAACGCTAAGGCCTCTACATGTATTTGATCATTTTTTGCTACTTATTGTTAGCAGCCTGGAAACGAGCTAATGTGCTTTTTGCGTCTGAACGATTAGGCGAGGTGCGTGGGTCGAGCATCTGCCGTATGGGGTGCAGTTCCGTATACCGTGTTCCAGGTAGTAAACGCTTTCGGGCTACAGCGCTGCTCATCCTAACTATGATTATGACTATTTCCGCTTCACGCATTGGGTGTGCGCAAGCGGTTTCTCCTGCGGAATCGGTTCCTCTCTATCGTCAGAGCAAGGCTCCGCTTGAGCAACGCGTCCAAGATCTGCTGGATCGTATGAGCCTTGAGGAGAAGGCCTATCAACTTGGGATTGTATCGCCAACTTCCATTCCAGCTGCATTGCTTAGTCAATCAGGGGCGAGCGATAAAAAAGATGTTCCATCCCGGACATCTTTTGGAATAGGGGCAATTACTCAAACAGATTCACAGGCGCTACGAACAAATCAAATTGGGGCATGGATTACAAAGCAGTCCCGGCTTGGTATTCCTCCGTTGGTGATTGATCCCGAGGAGAACAATGAATTGGGCATCTCCGGTATACCTCGCAGGATTGCCCCTATCAATCTCAGTGCGACTTGGAATATAGATCTAGCCAGGAAGGCAGGCGTCGCCTTTACCGAACAGCAGCGCAAGCTGGGAAAGAATACAGTCCTTTTCCCCTTCTTGGGGCTAGCCTCCGATCCACAAAAGTCTTCTATCGATCAAAGCTTTGGAGAGGAGCGTTGGTTAACCGGTCAGATCGGTCTTGCTTATGTCAGGGGATTGCAATGGGATTCAGGCAGGTTGGGACAATCCGTTGCTGCCGTTCCCAAATATCTTGCAGCAGAAGGAGTTCAAGAACAGGGACTGCGCTCCCTGCAGATTGGCGAGCGCGCTCTCCGCATGAACATCCTGAAGCCCTTTGAACTGATTGTTCGTCAGGGGGGGCCGCTGGGAATTATGACAGCTCCGGGAGAAATCGATGGTGTTCCCATCGATAGCAATTCCTGGCTTCTTAAGAACGTCCTTCGTGATGAGTGGAAGTTCGACGGAATTGTGATGGCTTCCCCAGGCTCTGTACGCCGTCTCCAGGAAGTTCAACGGGTCACGCTAGATGGCCGAGGCGCAGTATGTCTTGCGCTCAACTCCGGCGTCGATATGCAGTTCAGCGACTATGGGGATGGAGCGCTTGCGAGTTCTGTAATCGACTGCGTGCGGAATGGCGTTGTCTCCATGGGCACGCTTGATCGTGCTGTGGCGAACGTCCTACGAACCAAGTTCCGCTTGGGACTGTTTGACGAAGCAGCATCTCTTTCTGCGGCGAGCCTGGAAACCGCTTCTCCGGAAGCGAATATTGCGCTCGAGACGGCGATGCAGTCTGTCACCCTGCTTCGGAATCAGAACCAGCTGCTTCCTCTACCTCGGACTATCAAGCGAATCGAGGTAATTGAATCAGTTGACTGTTCCTCTTCTCCTTCGGGTAATAGTGCGACCTCATCCTCTGGCGGATTCGCAGAAAGGCTTCGCCAACTCTCTCCTGCAACAACCGTTGATTGCGATATAGAGGGCAAAGGCGAGACTCTTCTTCCCAATGTCAGGAGCGCCGATGCTGTTGTGTGGGTGGTTCAAGATACCTCTGAGGCGACGGATAACAGACAAGTCCTACAAACAAGACAGAATCTCCTGAAATTGGTTGCTGAAGCAAACCACAATACGATTCTTGTCTTGCGGGATAAGCGCTTGCCTGATCTGAGCTGGTTGGCAAAGAGCGTTCCTGCAATTCTCGAGACCTGGACAGGTGGACCGGAGATAGATCAGGCGGTAGCAGCAACCTTGTTTGGGGTGAATAATCCGTCGGGAAGATTGCCTATTACTATTCCGAACCTGGAGAGCGAGGCCAGTAAGAGTTCACAGGTACAGGAGAGTGCCCATAACAATAAGAAGATCGACGGTCTGTTTCCTCTTGGTTTCGGGCTGAGCTACACGACCTTCGATTATTCGGGGTTGACCGTTAAGGTTCCGGAGCCAGGAACGAAAGACGACCTGACTGTGTCAGTGACTGTAACCAATTCTGGAAAGATTGCTGGTGACGAAGTTGCACAGCTCTACATCCATCGCAATGTGAGTAGCGTGGAAACTCCGGACAGGGAACTGAAAGGTTTTCAGCGAGTCCACCTTCTCCCAGCAGAGAGCAAGACCGTGACTTTCAGGGTCCAACAGCAGGACCTTGCTATATGGAACCTGAAGCAGCAGTGGGCAGTCGAACCCGGTCCCTACACGGTGTTTGTAGGTCATTCCGCAAATGCGGAGTTGAACGCCAGCTTTACGCTGGGAATGCCGTCCTGGGCCCAATCCTTATCGACTGATGCGGATCGCTGGATCTCTGCTCCGATTCTCGAGACAAGTGGAGTTCCCGTTGCGGAGTTCTCAGAAGCTTATCAACTTGCCCTGCGAGTAATGGAGTATAACCTTCGGCACGGATTGCTTGAAGCTGGGGAGGGGTACGGTACCTGGACTCGGGATTCTTCCATCAACAGTTGGAATGCAGCGTCTTTGCTGATCCCTGAAATTGCCAAACGTACCCTTTGGCATGAAGTTGAGCTTACTTCGGACGGACCAATCGTTGGAGGACAGTACTGGGATAAGGTGATCTGGATTATTGCGGCCAATCACTATGTACAGGTAACAGGCGATATGGAGTTTCTGAAGAGCGCCTATGACGTTGCTCTGCGAACACTCTCGGTCATGCATACAAATCAGTATGATCCCAAAACTGGATTGTACCGGGGGCCTGCCGTGTATGGTGACGGCGTGGCAGCATATCCGGATCCGCCCTTTAACGATAAGCACGGAGATAATGTTCTGGACTATACCGAGGCCGCAGATCTGGAGGTGCTTAGCACAAATGTCGTCTACTATGGGGCGTATAGTGCAGCTGCTGTAATGGGGCATCGGTTGAATGTTGTTTCGACGGAAACGGCAAATCTTGAAAAGCAGGCAGCGGATCTTCGCGGGGCTATCCTGCATACGCTGTGGATTCCAGGCAAGAATCGCTTTGCCTACTTTCGCAGCGGCGATGGAAAGATCGATCTGACGCAAGAGGCGTTGGGTGAGGCGCTTGCTGTGCTATTCCGAATACCCGATGCAAAGCAAGCGCATCTGCTATTTGAGAATGCGTATGTTACGCCTTGGGGCGTCGCCTGCACTTGGGAGCCATATAGCAGATACCTGGATCCAACTCGCAAAACCTTTGGCCGGCATAATGGGACAATCTGGCCCTTCATTAATGGCTTCTGGGCAACAGCTGCAGCGTCGGTGGGCGAATCGTCAGTATTTGCGAAGGAATATCAGGCAGCTACGAAGCTGGCTTTGCGCTCGAAAGATTTTCGAGAGATTTATCATCCCTACAGCGGGGAGCCCTATGGCGGCCTACAGGTAAATAAGACCTGGGACTCTGTTCGCCACCAGACCTGGTCTGCAACCGGATATCTCCGGATGGTATATCTGGGGCTCTTTGGTATGCAATTCGGTCAGGAAGGTATTCGTCTGCGGCCAACTGTGCCTGTAAGCCTCGGCTTACGCTCTGTTGTCTTACATGGCCTGCACTATCGTCAGGCCGAACTGGACATTACCATCAACGGAAGTGGAGATAAAGTTCTTCGATTTGTTCTCGACGGCATTCTCCAAAAAGATCCCGTGATTCCTCCCTCTCTAACCGGGAAACACGATGTCCTGTTGACTTTGTCCAGTACGCAGAGCACACACCGCCCATCTAACTTGCGAGCGAGTCGCAGTGCCCGTTGAGTCAGGCTCTATATACTTCAGTCGCGTGAGAGAAAGCCTGCATTTCTCAGAATTCGTCGCACCTTCTTCGGCGAAATAGAAAGGGCTTCTGCAACTCGCGTGACCTTCTTCCCCTCTCGCATCCAAACCTTTGGGATGACAATTTCTGCAAACTCCTCCGTTACCTGCTGAAATGTCTTATCCCCCAGTAACCCCTCGGACCAGACGCGGAGTGTATCGTTGATTCCCGAGGCTCTCACGATCTGCGATTTGAGTGAGACGAGGTCATCGACCAGATGATCGTTTTCCGTTGGATCGATCAGGCTCGAAGCTTCGCTGGCACATCGCTTTGCCAGTTCCCAATCCTGAAAAAATTCGTTAGCAGCAGTCATTCCGCTGACGATATAAGATCCGGCCAAGAGCCGCCGATTCTGTGTGTGTTGTGCGAGCGATAGAGCTTCTTCGCAGAACTGCTTTGCTTTGTTGGCATGAACAGCGGTGTCGATATCTTCCCCTACCTGCTCTTCTACCCTTACGTTTTCGGTGACAGCCTGTAGGATTCTAGCTCTTGCCATCAGAATCGGATCGCCTCTCTCTGCTCCGACTTGATAAGCCTCGCAGGCTTCACTGGCAGCTTTATCGATGTCGCCACTATCGAGATGGATGTAACCGGCATTGAACAGTACCGCGCCGATTCCGCTAGCGTGACCATGTATCTCATAAATCTCTCTGGCTTGTTTCAGCTGGTCGATGGCCTCATTGGATATTTCGAGATAGCGTGCACGCAAGGCGGAGTGATCGATGGAACGTGTTTTCATGTCATGGGCGGAACCGTTTCGTTCCGGCTGACGTGCCCGGGCATCGATCTTCTTTCTCAATTGCAAAGCCAGCAAACGTTTCACATAGGCAGAGTTCACCAGTGCGCGGGCGAGATTCCGGTGGTGCGAATTACTCTTCGAGTAGATTGCAATCGCCCGGTCGAAGTGCTCCAGTGCCTTTGTATATTCTCCCGCTCGGCGTACGATCCGTCCGCGAGCAGATTCGATATTGCCAAGCGCCAGGTAATGATCTGTTGTTTTCAGCACTGCTTCAGCATGTGCCAGCAGATGCATGGCTTCTTTGCAGAGTCCCTTCTGGAAGAGCAGCCAGCTTTCCTGAATCTGGATGACTGCGGTTAGCTTGCCCTCCCCATGCTGCTTCTGTGCAAATTCCCGCGCCCGGACGATATCATCGAGTGCTATCTTGTACTCGCCTTTTTTGCGATGGGCGCGGGCCTTCCAGAAGTAAGCTATGGCAAGCAATTCGTTATCTTCCAACTCCTGTTCGGCTTTTACAACGAACTCCAGGATCCCGATAGCAGTGTCCACATCCTCAACAGAAAGCGCGCGAAAGGCCTCGACCATCCGAATACGAAGATAGTCATCGAAGGGTAGCTTGCTGCATTGTTTCTTCGGAAATTGAAGGAGCAGGGAATCAAGCAAAGAGTGATCTTTGTAGCCCACATCAACCCATTGAGCGACGAGCAGCAACATACGGGGCGCGAAGGGTGTTGTTGGTTCCATCGTTACCAGATCGGCTGCTGCCCGATCCAGCATCGACATACCTTCTGCCACATGGCGCTGCTTAAGTGCACGACCTAACTCTGCGACAAGGTGCTCGTTGAGAGCCATCTTCCAACCACCTCTAGCTCGGTGGTTCAATCCGGTCGATCGGGAGTCCTCTTGGACAGGTGGCGTGGGTTCTACGGCGAAGGGATACATGGGGACTCCTCACACGAATTGAATCACGACAGGAAGTATTACTACATATCGTGCAGATTATTACGCCAAGAATGAAAAGTCGTCCACTCGTCCGAAATGGATCACCCCATCTTGCCGGTCTATGCGTAGCTGGCCATGATGCACATCAGAGTCGATTAGGGTCAGAGTCTGACTAACTGAGGAGCAGGGAGATGAGTGATAAACCGGTTTCGAGCATTAACGGCTGGAATACTTCACGTTGGGAAGGAATAACCCGTACCTACACGCACGAAGATGTCGAGCGCCTGCGTGGGACGGTTCGCATTGAGTACTCGCTTGCCCGTGCCGGCGCGGAGAAGTTCTGGCGATTACTCCACGAAGAGAGCTATATCCCGGCACTGGGCGCGCTAACTGGAAATCAGGCCGTGGAGATGGCCCAGGCAGGTCTTAAAGCCATTTACCTTAGCGGTTGGCAGGTTGCAGCCGATGCCAACTTGGGTGGGCAGATGTATCCGGATCAGAGTCTCTATCCGGCTAACAGTGTGCCAAACGTCGTTCGTTCCATCAATAATTCGCTGATGCGGGCCGACCAGATAGCTCATTCGGAAGGGCATAATTCGGTCGATTGGATGCTGCCCATTGTCGCCGATGCCGAGGCAGGCTTTGGCGGCGTTCTAAACGCCTTTGAGCTAATGAAGGGAATGATTGAGGCCGGGGCCGCAGCGGTCCACTTCGAAGATCAACTCTCCTCGGCCAAGAAGTGCGGCCACATGGGAGGTAAGGTCCTGGTTCCCACACGCGAAGCTGTCCAAAAACTAATTGCCGCCCGTTTGGCAGCCGATACTTTAGGTGTTCCAACTGTGCTGATTGCACGTACGGATGCGAATGCCGCCCAATTGATTACGTCAAATTGCGATTCCACGGACGAGCCATTCTTGACCGGTAGCCGGACAATCGAGGGTTTCTACACCTTCAGGGGTGGTCTGGATGCAGCCATTTCGCGAGGTCTTGCCTATGCCCCGTATGCCGACATGATCTGGTGCGAAACGTCAGAGCCGAATATCGAAGAAGCCAGAAGATTTGCAGAGGCAATTCACAATGAGTTTCCGGGTAAGCTGTTGGCCTACAATTGCTCGCCTTCTTTCCATTGGAAATCAAAGCTGAATGCCTGGGAGATCTCACAATTCCAGCGGGAACTGGCAGAGATGGGTTACCGCTTCCAATTTGTCACTCTGGCAGGATTCCATGCCCTGAACCTTTCCATATTTGAACTCGCTTCTCAATATGCCAAGTCGGGGATGTCGGCCTATGCCAATCTTCAGCAACACGAATTTGAGATGGCTGAAAAGTATGGCTATTCGGCTGTCAAACATCAGCGCTTCGTCGGCACCGGCTATTTCGATGAGTTGGCTACCGTAATTGCTTCCGGACAGACCTCGATTCGCAGCCTTCCCGGTTCCACGGAAGAAGAACAGTTTGAGGACGCCTCTGTTGGGCAGAATGGCAATATCCCGACGATGGCGACCTCTGCATAAATGTGCGGACGATATCGACTAGTTCTACGGTCGAAATTGGGAAGTAAAGTTTGGAGGGCACAGCTTCAGCCGTGCCCCTCCCGGATCAGCCGCAATTGCAGTGCTAAGACGTTTCCCGCAAAGGTGCAGATCGACGCCACAAAAGCTTACATAGGTTTTCTGCCAAGCAAAGCTGCACCTGCGGGGCGTCAAAAGTTCACCGCATTAAGAAAATGCGCAAATCCCTATTTCAGAAACGAGATTGATATGAATATGGCTGTATTGCAGATACCGCACTCCTTCTCGAAAGCTGAAGGAGAAATCTTAACTTCGGATGCAGTGGAATTCCTGTACGCACTGGATCGCCGCTTCGATGCGCGCAGACGCAATTTGCTGAAGGAGCGGGAGCGGCGGCAGTGGGAGTTCGATCACGGTCAGTTACCAGCTTTCCGGAAAGATACGCTTTCTATCCGCGAGGCAGAGTGGAAGGTCGCTCCAATTCCTGAAGATCTTTTGGATAGGCGGGTGGAGATCACTGGGCCCGTGGAGCGAAAGATGGTAATCAATGCACTGAACTCCGGTGCAAATGTATTCATGGCCGACTTTGAAGATGCAAATGCTCCGACCTGGGATAACTGCGTCGAAGGGCAACGCAATCTTCGCGATGCGAATCTTCGTACCATCAGCTATCGTTCCACGGAAGGGAAACAGTATGAACTTGGTACGAGTCCAGCGGTCCTCTTTGTGCGGCCTCGTGGCTGGCATATGGAAGAGAAGCATTTCCCCGTCAAAGGGGCGTCTATTTCAGCGTCGCTCTTCGATTTTGGACTTTACTTCTTTCACAATTTCCAGATTCTCCTTGATCGCGGTACAGCGCCCTATTTCTATCTACCAAAACTGGAGAGTCATCAAGAAGCACGGCTCTGGAACGATGTGTTTGTCTTTGCACAGGAATACGTTGGCATTTCCAAGGGAACTATACGCGCGACCGTCTTGATCGAAACCATTACGGCAGCTTTCGAGATGGACGAAATCTTGTACGAACTGCGCGATCATTCTGCAGGCCTTAATTGCGGCCGCTGGGACTATATCTTCAGCTTCATTAAGAAGTTCAGGAACCATCCCGATTACACATTACCCGAGCGTGGAGATGTCACGATGCTACAGCCATTTCTTCGCTCCTATGTCGAGTTGCTTATTCATACGTGCCATAAACGGGGAATCCATGCCATGGGCGGAATGGCAGCTCAAATCCCAATTCGTAACGATGCACAAGCGAATGAGAAGGCGCTGGAAAGCGTTCGCCAGGATAAATTACGGGAGGTACGTGCCGGACACGATGGTACGTGGGTGGCGCATCCTGGCTTGATTCCTGTGGCTCGTGCTGTATTTGATGAGCATATGAAAGGGAAAAATCAGATTCGCATGCCAGAGAACTCTCGCTCTCCTATCACGGAAGCAAATCTCCTTGAACTTCCAAAGGGGCGAATCACACGAGCCGGATTCCGCCGCAATATCGACGTTGCCCTGCAATACATTGAGTCATGGCTGCGTGGAAATGGCTGTGTGCCCATCTATAATCTGATGGAAGATGCGGCTACAGCGGAGATTTCTCGTGCTCAGCTCTGGCAGTGGATTCGTTATGGAGCACGCTTTGACGACGGGCAAACAATTACTTATGAGTTGTATGCCCGGACCCTATCCGAGGTACTCCAGGATATTAAGAATTCAATCGGCACTGAAGCATATGGTGCTACAAAGTTCAATCGAGCTTCAGAGCTGCTGACAAAGCTGTGCACTGAGGATTTTCAAGAGTTTCTCACCACTTCTGCTTATAGCGATTTTGCGTAATCGTGACAGCCAGGAGCTGTGATTGTTCCACCACTGACTAGTTACACAGAGGCGGTATGACTTCAGTCATATCGTCTCTAGAGTTTGTACATTCTCAGAGCTGATAATTGCAGAAAATCTCGAATATGACCAGAATTTTAGAAGCGAATTGGCCCTTGTGTTGTGTCAGGGTAGGCCTTCAGGCCTACCGAAAGCTGTCTTCTTTTGTGGGGTGAAACATTCTCGGTAACGAATGTTAAAGAAAGGTGCAAAAGCATTGAACCTATACCGATCCACTCGTTTTGTCATTGCTTCCTAACCTCCAAGACTACCCGGTAGAGTCTTGCAACTGTTCGCATCGCCCCACCTCCCGCTGCATCTGTTACCGAGAATGTCTATCAAAAGAATTACTGCGGCTGGACTGAAGTCCAGCCCTGACACAAACCAATATCGCAGCTTCTAGGGAACCTCTGAAAAACTAGCCGAACCAGGAATGGAGCGGATAAAGTGAAAGAGGGGAGAAGATCACGGATGCAACAGATGACATTGGCCCATCAAGCAGAGTTCCAACGTTATGCGAAGAAGACACGGCGGGAACAGTTTCTGGAAGAGATGGAGGCGGCGATGCCATGGAGCGAACTGCTGAGACTGGTTGCACCGTATTATTCGAAGGGAGAACAAGGGCGCAAACCTGTGGGTCTTGGGATCATGCTGCGGGTCTACTTTTTGCAGCAGTGGTTTGCTCTGTCGGATCCAGCAGTGGAAGACGCGCTCTATGAATCGGCAGTGATGCGCCGCTTCGCCGGAATTGATCTGGGCCGAGCGCCGGCGCCGGATGAAACCACGATTCTCAACTTCCGCCACTTATTGGAAGCCCATCAACTGTGCGGGCAGATGCTGGATACGGTGAACCTGTATCTGGAGAGCAAAGGCATTCGTATCAGCACCGGCACCATCGTGGATGCGACGATTATTCACGCACCGACCTCGACGAAGAACGAGAAGAAAGAGCGCGATCCGGAGATGCATCAGACCAAGAAGGGAAATCAGTGGTACTTCGGAATCAAAGCCCATATCGGGGTGGATGCGAAAGCGGGCATCGTGCATTCGCTTTGTACGACAGCGGCTTCGGTCTCCGATGTGCATATGCTGGGGGACTTATTGCACGGGGAGGAGAAGAAAGTCTGGGGAGACGCGGGCTATCAAGGACAGAGCGATAAGATTCACCAAGCCGCACCGGGAGCACAAGACATGACCTCGCGGCGGGTGAAAACCAAGGCGGGTGTGGACGAAGAGCAAAAGCGCAGGAATCGGAGCAAATCGCGGGTGCGAGCCAAGGTAGAATGGCCCTTCCGTATCCTCAAACGTATCTTCGGCTTGGTGAAAGTTCGTTATCGTGGCTTAAAGAAGAACCACGAATGGTTGTGTGCTGCCTTTGCCCTGGTCAATCTTTATCAGAACCGTAAACGGTTGGCGAAGATCAACCAGCGGCTTGCCCCTCAAGGGGCGTAGTGTGTCCACTGGAGGTCTTGTGCACCTCCAGTGAACAAAAACGAGAAGAGGAATCACCGCAGAAAACGCTGCTTTGGGTTGGTTATGTTAAAAACTTAGCCCGCTACTTAATAACTCAATGTTTTTCAGAGGTTCCCTAGACTGTTTCCCGAGGTTATCCCCTTGATTGCTCCTCAAAACGTAGAAGGGGCAGGTCGCTAACCCTGGCTACTCTCTCTCAAATGTAGAAACTCTAGACAGAGCCGGTGTAACTTCAGTCACGCCGCCATTTGTATGCTGATACGGGTCGATATTGTTCTAGAAGCGAAGCTTCTCAATATGTACTAGCAGCGGTACAAGTAGCGCTGTTACGAATCCATTGATGCCAAGAGCCAAACCGGCAAAGCCTCCAGCCATTTCGCTTAATTGAAAAGCTCGCGCCGTTCCTATACCACTTCCTGCCGTTCCTGCCGCAAGGCCGAAGGCCGGCCAATCCTTTCCATGTATCTGCCTAAGCAGATGATCAACCGTAGCTGCCACTAAGATTCCAGCAAGGATCGCAAATGTTGCAGTTAGTGACGGTTCCCCTCCTATACCCTGTGCAATACCGATTGCGATTGGAGTCGTCGCTGCTTTGGGTGCCATGGAATGAGCAACTAACCCGCTTCCATGGCATAACCGTACGATCCAGAGGCCCAGTGCTGCCGATGCAAACGAGCCCGCAGCAATGGCTGGAACAACACTGAAAAGCCGGTTACGCATCTTTCGCAGACTTGCCGCGAGTGGAATGGCTAGACCCACGGTAACCGGCCCAAGGCAAAGGTGAATCAGCTTTGCTCCAGAGAAATATTGTTCATAAGAGATCTTCGTAAGATGCAGGACGGCGGCAATCAGAATGATCGCGATCAAGACCGGATTGGCAGCGGGATGTCCACGAAGGCTTCGTTGAATTCTGAGCGCGAGCCAGTATGCGCCTATTGTTAACGGCAGGCCGAACAGAACTCTTCCCAGGTATTCGCCTAAAGATACAAAAAGTAGGTGATCCATGAATTAATGCGAACTCCCGATACGAGTTTGATGCGAATGCCTCATGAGTGTGTCGAGAATCTGCATAACCCATGCGGTTACAAATAGGCTGACAACCGTCGAACCGATGAGAGCGGCAGAGATCGGAATCCAGTTCGACTTGATTTCCCCTGCTTTGATGATGATTCCGCAGCCTGCAGGGACGAAAAACAAAGCCATCTGCGATGTGCAGAACCGGGCGAAATTTTGTACTTTCGGTCGAATAATCGCTGGCCGTATAAGAAGAAGGCCAGTGAGTAAGAAAAGACCGATGAGGGAACCCGGGAAGGGGATGGCCAACTGCTTTTGAATAAACTCTCCGAGCAGATCGAATCCAATTAACAAGAGGCATGCGCCTATCATGTGCGAGACCTTCCTCTTTGTGGTGGGCAGTGTTATCGCCCCGACAATTACTACACTAAGATGATGTCTGCTGCTAGTGGATTGGAAAATTCTTTAGCGAATACTTGCTGGCCCGCAGGCGTCGAAGAAAGCCGAAACAAGGTTCCTGAGATGGGATAAGTGTAGCACCGAAAATATCTTTGTGATGTTCCCAAATGGTACTTGGGCCGAGATAAAGAGACAATCTCAATGCAACAATTAGCCTCCAGCTGCTCATTCTTTCTATTCGAGAGAGAGCTCTTGCATAGTATTCTTTCGATAGACATCGAAAGGGCTCCTGTTTGCAGGAGCGAGAGTCGTCAGTCATGTTTTACCTTCGGTCTTTACCTTTAGTTATCTTCTGCGCCGGACTTCAGGTCTCTACCTTGTCAGCAGCTCAGTCCGACCAATTGCCGGAACAAACCGAGGAATTACTTTCCAAAGCTGCTCATGCTGAAGACAGAGGAATGTTCATCGACGCGCTTGGGGAATATGAAGCCGCATCCCGGCTTACTCCAGGTCAGGCTGGTATCTTCCTCCGCATGGGACTGCTCAAGGGCAAGAGTGGGGACTTTGAAGGGGCAAAAAATGCCTTTGCTCATGCAATTGAGCTTGATCCTAAGCTAGCTGAAGCACATTACGATTTAGGGCTGGCACTCCTGGGCGGATCGAAACAGGTTCCATTGTGGAAAGAAGCGCTCGAGCACTTCAACGCTGCTCGTACGTTGCGCCACAGCTATGCTGAAGCCACCAATATGGCGGGAGTATGTTTGCTCGAAACGGGCAATCCCACCCAGGCTGCAGAACTATTTAGGGAGGCACTCAAAAGCAAAACCAATGCAGCTGGTATGCACTTCAACTTGGGAAGAGCGCTTGAAGCACTGGATCAGAAGGACGAAGCGCTAAAAGAATATACCGAGGCTGCTAATAAACGCCAGCCCTATCCGGAGGCAGAGCTGGTTATTGGAAATCTGCTCTATGCTCAAGCAAATTACCCACAAGCGGCAACACATTTGACAATATCTTTGGCGGCCAATCCCGAGCAACAGGAAGCACACTACAAACTTTCGAAAACGCTGCGAGCTTTGGGAAAGACGCGCGAGGCCCAATCAGAGTTGAAGGTAGCCTCCTCTTTAATACAATCCAAATCGGATGCGGTCATGTCGACGCACTTGAGCAACGAAAGCTTGAATCACGCCAAGAGCGGCGATATTGCCGGAGGAATTCAACTGCTCCGTAAAGCACTCTGGCTCGATCCGACAAATGCGATTGCAAACTATAACCTGGGGCTCCTTCTTGCGGACACGGGCAACTTTGAGGCTGCAATGCTGGAGATGCGCAAGGCTATCTCGCTTGCCCCTGCCAAGGCAGAATTTTACGCATCTTTGGCTGAGATCCAGGCAAAAGCGGGAAACAACGCAGACGCAGAACAGGCACTCACGCAGGCGATTAAATTGAATCCCACCGATCAGGGACTAGCATCACGTCTGAGTGCTCTTAAGGCGGCTGCCTCTGAGCATGCGCATTCCGGATCGCTTGCGGAACCATCATCTCCCTATGGAGCGGCTTCAGATTCTGCCGATGGTCATATGACGTTTGCCCGCGAGTTGAGTCAGGAAGGGGACTTGTTGGGGGCAGTAGGAGAATTGCTGCGAGCCGCAGCATTACGCCCGGATCGTAGCGATATAAGGATGAATTTAGCTGTCGCCAGGGCTCAGCTTGGACAAGCAGACGCGGCGGAGATGGATTTCAGAAAGGCTTTGCTGCAGGCGCCATCCAATGCCGATGCGCATGTAGCATTAGGATCTCTGCTGCTGAGTAAATCCCGCAATAGCGAGGCAGCTGATGAGTTTCGTCAGGCGCTGGCGCTACAACCTTCGGATGCAAAGGCAGCCCAACTCTTGAAGTTGAGTGGTATAGAACAACATCCGTAGAGTGGTGTGGCTTGTCCATGAAAAAGGGCCTGCGATATATATCGCAGGCCCTTTTCATTGTTGAGGTGTAACTAGAAGCGGAATGTCCCTGCGAACTGCAGGCGACGAGGAGCTCCAGTTGTGTCGGTGATCTTGCCGAAGTTCGAATCCTTCAGTGTGGCATTAGGATTCGCGAGATTCGGATGGTTGAAGACATTGAAGGCCTCTGAACGGAGTTCCAACGTGTAGCGCTCCAGGAAGGTGAATTCCCGGAAGAGCGAAAAGTCCACGTTGGTATAACGAGGTCCGCGCAAGCTATTTCTGCCAGCATTGCCATAGGTGTATCGATTAGGCATCGAAAATGCTGCAGTGTTGAACCACTGATTGATGGTTCGAGGACCTTTGGTGGAGCCCGAGACATTCGGCCGCTGCATGCTGGTGCTGCCGACGTTGGCGTTGTCGATGCTGATGCGTGGAGTAAATGGCGTGCCGCTACGAGTAGCCAACATCCCATTTACTTTCCAGCCACCAAACACCAACGAAGGCATTCCTTGCGTAGCGAAGGCTTTGCCCTTTCCAAATGGCAGGGCATATACAGCTGCAGCCGTTAGCACGACTGGAACATCGACATCGTCTACGCTTCGATTGGAACGAAGATCATAGGGATTCTGGATGTTGCAAGCTTCCCAATAATCCGCGCAGCCTACGTTGATATTTTTCGACCATGTCAGGGCCGTGGTGATTGTTAGACCATTCGAGTAGCTCTTCTGGTACTGGGCCTGGAGAGCGTTATAGTTCATGTGCCCGACACTCGAAATCGTGTTGAACTGAGACATGTTCGAGAACGGGAGCGTCTTTGTTGGTCCTGGGGTCGTTGAACGATTCGATGGTACTTGAATCGGTGAACGAGCTGTCGAGGATCCAACATAAGATAGTTTACCTGCGCCAAATCTGCCGAATTGATGTTGAACCAGCAGATTCCACTGCCACGAGTAAGCATTCTTCCATTGCGTGTCGAGGAATCCTCCACCACTGCGGAAAGGAGTAGAGGGCATATCGGTTGTCAAACCGACGAATGGGTTTTGTGCGGTTGCACCTGGGGTGATTCCTGCAGTGTTAAGTCCGTTGACGTTCTGTGATGCACCGGAAGGCCATGCTCCGCGTGCGTTTTGTGCCGCCTGCAGAGCTCCGGACCAGTTGTCGAAAGTGACACCCGCACCGGCGTTGATGACGGTGTTAGGAGTGATCCCATATGAGATGCCCAAACGTGGCGAGAAATTAGTGTAGCTGGGATGGGTAATCTGATTACGATCAAGAACAACGACACCTGCAGGTAGTAGTCCCTTAGGCATGTCCTTGTTGTTGCGGGCAATATACCAGTTACCTGTGTGGATATCGAAACCGGAGAAGCGATTGTCGTTCTCGCCAACGGGGGTTGTATTATCCCAACGGATACCGTAGTTGATCGTCATGTGGTGATGAAGCTTCCACGTGTCCTGAACATATACACTGCTAATGGTCGAGTACAGATTGACACCGGAATTGCCCAATTGCCTCCCCGCACCATTTGGCAAGCCAAGCAACATACTGGCCAACTCGTCACCATCTTTACTCTTGCAGTTATTGTTAGAATCCAATTCGCCGCAAGGGTTCCATGTGGCTTCTGTACCAAAGGACTCGTCGTTGCCCGCCCAGTTGGTATACATCCAAGTGTGATAGTAGGCAGCACCAAAACTCAATGCGTGAGCTCCGGACTGCTTGTTCACAGAAGCAGAGATCTGGTATAGGTGTTGCGGTCCAATCGGTCCCCAACCACCATTCAGACTGAAGTAGTTGTTGAGATTAAGAGAAGGCAACTCAGGAACTTTGATACCACCAGGATAAGCGGTAAAGCCCGCGCTTAATCCAGAAGCCTGAAAGACCGATGCCGCATTTGGCATTCCAAATTCTTGCGGGTGATTCACACTGTTATAACCGCCGGTGATCTGAGCGACCAGAGTCGGAGAGAAGGTATGCACCCAGGTGCCACCAGCATTAGTTCCTTCAAAGCCTGACTTCCAAGGGTTTAGCGGCAGAGCAGCCGGAGACATATTGGTGTTTTTGCTGTGGCTATAGCGACCGTAAACTAAATCAGATGGCTTGACGTTATAGTCGATACGGATGCTGTATTGGTTCTGATCATTTGTGGCTTTTGCGGTATTGATGAGATTAAATCCGGTCCCATTCGGATCGGTGTAATTCGGAGATGGGACATAGGCCTTTAGTACCGCAAGCATTCCCTGATTCAGACGAGTGGATGGAATCTTGTTTCCCGAGAAGGGTTGGGTCGTATTCGTAGCCGGATTGTAGGTCAGAGGATCGTAGATCGTTTTGGAGAGAGAGCTAAAATCGCCGGACAATTGAGCTGCAGTCGGCACCTTTGCCTTTGGAGACCCAGAAGCATCTCTTTGACGATAGCCGTCATAGAAACCGAAGAAGAACAATTTGTTGTGCAGGATCGGCCCACTTACAGTTCCACCAAACTGATTCTGCAGATAGAACGGATTTTGGCTGCCAAAACGTTTCTTAGCTGCAATATTGTTGTCGCGGAAAAACTCGTAGGCGCTTCCGTGGAAGGTGTTGGCTCCCCCTTTGGTAACCAGGTTGACAGTTCCACCTGTTGATCCACCAAATTGAGCCTGATCGGTGTGTGTCTGCTCTTGGAACTCCTGAATTGCATCGATTGATGGGCTGATCGAGAGCGAGCTGAAGAACGGGTCCGTAGCATATAGGCCATCAACGTAGAACAGGTTACTTCGTCCAGTCTGTCCGTTGATCGACGGCGTTACGTTCGATTGGGATGAACCTATATCGGAAAGTCCTGACTGCGAGACACTAACCGGAACTGTACCCGGAGCTAATTGCAAAAGTTGAATGAACTGACGTCCATTCAGTGGCAAATCAGCGATCACTCGATTATTGATAACGGTGCCTAAGCCAGAGGTCTCAGTCTGAAGTTCGGGAGCTTCGGCAGTCACGGCAATCGACTCGCTTGCTGAGCCGACGGTCAAAGTGAAGGGCAGACTGACAATCTGGTTGACCTGTAGCGTCACAGTTTGGGAAATTGTCTGGTATCCACCTTTGGTAATGCTTACCTTGTAGTCTCCAGGCTGCAGGAACGGGACGTTGTAAAGGCCAGCCTCGTTAGAAACGGTCTCGCGGACAATTCCCGTTGCGGTCTGCAAAACGGATACGTTTGCCCCTTGCACGACCGCCCCCGAAGTGTCTTTTACCGAACCGGAGAGGGTCGCCGAGTTAATTTGGGCAAACGCGGTGGCGGATTGCAGGATAAACATGACAGCCAATACCGTCACGCATTTATGAGCGAGTCTGAAGACTCTCAGAATCTGAGGAGAAATTTTCATCATTTCGAGAATGGTTTGCATCTCTTGTTCTCCCAAAAACTGCCTCCAAAGCAGTCTTGTTATGCGGTGTTTCAATGTTTGGTTCAGGTAGCTCGCTACAGCATTGCAGCGAAGCCACCTGCCCCAGCCTCCCCTGCGCATTTCTAACTATTGCTATGTTTTGTCCTTCATGGATCATGAGCCTACGTGTGTCCGGTGCGGACAAAACCCCTGAAAAACACGTTGAAGTAAACGCTTACTTTCTTTTGGGGAAATGATTACAACGCGATCGATTATTTGTTGTCAATGCAAAAAAGAAGGCTTCGCACCTTACGAATTGATACAGTTACAAATTCAATTTGGCTTACTGGAATTGCCTATTTCAAATACTTTGAAAGCACTGAGCTAACAGAGAGCACTGAAGCTGCACATAGCTCCTATTTGTTCGTTTTCTATAAATCTTGTTTTTCACTTGTCCTTTCACGTTGCTGTATTGGCCTTTCTAGTCTTTGTGGTGGCAGTTTTGCCTTGTTTTTCACCTTGTCGGGCCACCTCGCCGAGTGAAAAACACGAACAAAACGCGAATACTGGCGATTCACGAGTCTCCATGTTGGGGATGGATTCCCGAATGTGGAAGATATGTGAGGCGCATTGGAAGCCGACTTCCGGTATTTCGACTCTCCGGAGAGATCCCGGAACGAGCGTGAGATAGGCGAGGCATAGCAAACAGGAGTTGCTGCTGGAGGAATCGTGCAGGAAGACATTCTTATCGGAACGTAGAAATGAGTTCTGCAGAAAATCAATCTTGACAGTCCTGAAGAAGCTACAGTAAGTTAACGGTTACTTGCTTCCGGATCACAACACATCTCTGTAATTCTGAGACCGGTTGTTTTTAGGGTTACAGATTCCGATTATGTGCAGGCGTCGTTTTCAGATTGGCAAGATTGTGCCGAAGGGATTTCCCCGAAAAGGAATAGGGGAGGCGCCTTGGTTGTCTTTGTATTATTGGGGATATCGCCGGTCTCATCGTGCCTCGTGTGATGGCATCCCAACCTCTTCGACAATTCAAGGTTCTTTTCAGACTGGGATAACAGCTACACCTATTAATAGGTGCAGCGCTTCGAGGTGCGGTCTGTTGAGACGCAAATCTTGGACGCTTCTTTTGTTGTTCGCAATCCTCGGCGTTGCTTCTATGATCTCTCAGGCGCAGAAGAGTGTTGATGGAACAGCTTATCGCGGTCTATTTGTCGACGTTACAGATTCAACAGGCATCCAGTTTTTGCACCAGGCACCACACACCTCCCGCAAATATCTGATTGAGACGATGGGATCGGGAGTCGCGCTTTTCGATTGTAATAATGATGGAAAGCTGGACCTGTTCCTAGTCAATGGCGCACCCTATCCAGACCCAACGCCCAAAGGGACAATTCCCCAAAAGATTGGTCCGAAATATTGGAACAGGATGTATATCCAAAAAACGGGCGGCAATTTTGAAGACGTAACGGAACGTGCAGGACTTACCGGCATAGGCTACGGTATGGGTACCGCAGTTGCCGATTACGATAATGACGGCTATCAAGATCTTTTCGTAACGGGCTATGGCGGAAACCGACTTTACCACAATAACGGCAACTGTACCTTTACAGATGTCACCGACAAAGCCGGAATCGGGGGAAGTGGGTGGTCAAGCAGTGCTGCCTGGGTAGATCTAGATAATGATGGCCGTTTGGATCTGGTGGTGGCCAGATATGTGACCTGGGATTGGGATGACATCTGGTGTGGGCCGAAAGAGAACAGAGGCTATTGTCACCCCGATATTTTTCCGCCAATTACGATGCTCGTTTACCACAACGAAGGAAATGGGCAATTCAAAGAGATTGCGGACAAACTAGGCCTGAATAAGCCTGCAAAAGCATTGGGCATCGCTTTTGCGGATTATGACCGAGACGGCCGTATGGATATCTTCGTTGCCAATGACTCGATGCCTGAGTTCCTTTTCCATCAGAAAGCCGACGGCACTTTTGAAGAAGTAGGGCTTGAGACCGGCAGTGCTGTGAATGGGGATGGTCAGACCTTTGCAGGCATGGGCGTCGATTTCGCCGATTATGATAACGACGGTTATCCCGACTTGATTGTGACTGACCTCGCAAATCAGGCGTATGCGCTCTATCACAATGAGCGGGATGGAAGTTTTAGTTACAGCAGTGGTCCAACCGGGGTTATGGGAATGTCACGCAAACATTCTGGCTGGAGTCTGCGCTTTCTGGACTACGATAACGACGGCTGGAAAGATGTATTGATTGCGCAGGGACATGACCTGGATACTATTGAAAAAAGTTTCCCTGAACTGCGATACAAAGAGCCAATGATGCTCCTCCACAATAATGCCGGCAAATCTTTTGTGGATATCTCTGCCTTTTCAGGTGATGTTTTCAGCCAGACATGGGTCGGGCGTGGAATGGCCATTGGAGATATTAATAACGATGGGCGTATCGATGCAGTTGTCACAGAAAATGGGGGACCTGCTCATATTCTGATCAACCAGACGAAGACCTCAAGTCATTGGCTGACATTAAAGCTGGTGGGGCACAAAAGTAATCGCGACGGAATCGGTGCGTCAATCAAGGTCGTTACCTCCGGCGGTACGCAGTGGACAACAGTAACAACATCGAGCGGATATCTCTCAGCGAGCGATCCGCGAGCTCATTTGGGACTAGGGGAAGAAAACCGCGCTGCCCTGATAGAGATTCATTGGCCAAGCGGAATCACTCAGACCTTAAAAGATGTCCCTGCGGATCGTATTCTCGTGGTCGAGGAAACACCGTAATTTTGGCCTGAGAATGCGGCGAGGAGGGTAAATGTATTTCACTCGGCGAAGCTTCATTAAGGTGTCAAGCATGGCCGGTGCCTTTTGGGTTAGCCATTTTCCTCGCCAACTATTAGGAGCAGTTCCCAATATTCCGGAACCCTCTTGTCTGGTTCACTCAAGCTCCAACTATGCTCCCTTTATTGAAGCCTTCCTTAAGCAGATACGTCCCGGGGCGGACGAGTTTGTTGCAGAGACATATGCATTCGAGCTGGAAGAGTTGCTGCATGCCTGGAGCAAGGTATTGCTTGAGAATACACAAAGTCAGCACTCCCTGTCGGCGTGGATCGCCGACAAGTTGCATGGGGCATCGCTGGATCGACCCAACCTGCAGTCACTGCGCTCCAAAGAACCGATCCAAACCGAAAAAGCTACATTCACTTCACCTGCACCTATGAATCGGGAGCAATTCCTTTCCGGAGTTACACGTTATTTTTCCGCGTGGACTAGGTTGGACGTTGCCGAGATGCAGATAGACATGATCGACATCTTGTCCGAAGCGCCCCTTCGAATTCGGACCCATGTGCACTACGATTTTGCGGGCAAGGTGGATCGCAATCGGTGTGAGGAGCGCACAGGCGAGTGGACCCTACTCTGGGAGCGAAGCGACGAGGGTAAATGGAGCATTAGAGAATGGTCTGCAGAAGGGGAGATGCGTAGCCGTCTGACCGGACCTGGATTTGTCGATGTCAGTGCGTCGGCGCTTGGCTCCAATGTCTCTTATCGGAAGCAATTACTTTTCGGCATCGATCACTGGAGGGCTGTACTCGATGGTGCCAGCGGTATCGACGTATATGGAAACAATGGTATCAGTGTTGGAGACTACAATGGCGATGGTTTGGACGACATCTATGTTTGCCAGCCAGCCGGGCTTCCCAACCTGCTCTACAAAAATCTAGGTAACGGGACCTTTATAGATGTTACCGAACAAGCAGGTGTTGGTGTGCTCGATGGGACCTCCTGCGCCATTTTTGCAGATCTGACAAACTCTGGACGTCAGGATCTGATCGTAGTCCGCAATAGTGGTCCGCTATTGTTTGCCAATCGTGGGGATGGAACCTTTGAGCTCAAGCCGGATGCGTTTCAATTTGCCAATTCGCCACAGGGAACTTTCACCGGAGCCTCTGTTGCCGACTACAACCGCGACGGACTGCTTGATATATATTTCTGCACCTATAGTTTTTATCAAGGGCTGAGCGATTACGAATATCCTAAGCCGTATTACGACGCGCAAAATGGTCCACCTAATTACCTGCTGCAAAATACAGGTAACTACCGCTTCAAAGATGTAACCCTTCCTTCTGGTCTGAATATAAGTAATAACAGGTTCAGTTTTGATGCTGTCTGGAACGATTACGATCGTGATGGCTGGCAGGATCTTTATGTAGTAAATGATTTTGGGCGCAAGGTTCTTTATCACAATAATCGCGACGGAACCTTTACCGATGTTAGTGCTGAATTGGGCGTAGAGGACCCAGGGGAAGGCATGAGCATGACCTGGTTCGATTACGACAATGACGGCCGGGATGATATGTATCTCGTTAATATGTGGGAGTCCGCTGGCCGGAGGGTAACGAGCCAGTCGCAGTTCATGCCTTCAGCTCCAGAAACCGTGCGAAAGACCTTTCACCGCGATGCCATGGGGAACATACTTCTTCGAAATGATGAAGCATCCGCGAAGTTCCTCGATGTAACTGAGGAAAGTGGAACTCGTTTTGGAGGTTGGAACTGGGGAAGCGAGGCATGGGATTTCGACCATGACGGTTATCCTGACCTCTATGTTGCAAATGGCTTTATATCGGGTGAAAACAAAGAGGATCTTTCCAGCTTCTATTGGAGGCACATTGCTGCCCGCTCGCTTGATACTGGAAGTAAAGCCAAGAGCTATGCCGATGCCTGGAGTGCTATCAATGAATTTATTCGATCTGGATACACTTGGAGCGGCTATCAAAGGAATAACTTCTATCTTAACAATAGAAACTCCACCTTCGCCGAGTCGGCCGCGCTACTAGGAATCGATTGTATTGAGGATAGCCGCTCGTTTGCACTAAGCGACCTGGATGGCGACGGACGACTTGAAGTCGTCTTGAAAAATCGCACCGCCCCTCAAGTACGTATTTTCCACAATCATATAAACCCTTTAGGCCAAGCAATTATCTTCTCCTTACAAGGGGCCAGGAGCAATCGGGATGGGATCGGAGCGGTAATCGAGGTCGAAACTGATCACGGTAAGCAGAGCAAGACGCTACGCGCCGGCTCGGGATTCCTCTCGCAAAATACCAAAGCTCTTCACTTCGGGTTGGGGGGCAATCCTGGAAGGGTAAGGGCGACTGTTACGTGGCCTAACGGAGCCAAGCAGTCATTTAATAATCTACCGTCAGGACATAAGATCGAAGTTGTTGAGGGAAGCGAAAGTTATCGTTCTTTTCCTTTTTCCATTTCTCGCTTTAGCCAGCACGCAGAAAAGGAAGTTACTAGTGAGGCATCCGACGATCAGGGGATTTGGCTGCTCGATCCGATTTTGCCTCCCGACCCCACACTAACGGACTCCTCAGGTACAAATCGTTCCCTTTTCGAAGCCAAAGGATCGCTGCAGCTGCTTGCCTTTGTCTCAACCGGGTGCGGCAAGAGCGTGGACTTCCTGATGGAGCTGGAGCGTGGCAATGCAGCATGGAAGAAAGCCGGAGTAGTTGTAACCGCCGTAGTCTTTGAGGCTCAGAATGATCATGGACAACTCTCGTTTCGCCCCTCATATAGAGTCCTGAACGCGGACGCGAAGGCCTTTCACATCTTTAGCCTATTTCGCCGTTATCTTTTTGATAAGCGGCAAGAGATGCCCATCCCCTCCGCATTTTTACTCGATGCCGAAGGAAAGGTGGTATGCATCTACAACAGTCCCGCACCCACCGCCGAAATCTTGGCGGATGCCGATCGCATACCTCGAAATGCCACCGAAAGATTAAATCGCGCACTGCCTTTTGCCGGACATTATTACCGTACCGAGTTGCATCACAACTACTTCACCTATGGAGTAGCCTACCTGCAGCACGATTACATGGAGGAGGCTCGCGCAGCCTTCGAGCAATCAATCGGACACGGCCAGAGCAATCCGGCTGCTTATTACAACCTCGGATTGATTTACCTGAACAAAAATCAACTTCCGGAGGCGAAGAGATATCTTGAAAAAGCTGCAGAGATGGATCCGTCCAATGCCGATGCCTGGAACAATTTGGGCGTAGTGGCGGGGCAGCAGGGCGATTATGAATCGGCGCAGCGCAATTTTCTGCTTGCATTGGAGCGTCAGCCGACACATTTGCTCGCGCTGCAGAATATGGTCAAATTGCTTCGTTTTCAAGAGAAGTCCCAGGAAGCGCACGCTCTTCTGCTGAAGGCCATTGCTGTTGATCCACATCAGGCCGAGTTGCACCGTGGACTTGGAGTTCTCTATCTTCAAGAGCAAAACCTGGAATCCGCCCGTGCAGAGTTTGAGAAAGCTGTCGAACTGGAACCTTCAAATGTCGAACTTCTCAATGGGCTTGGCATCGTGTTGATGCAGATGGCGGAGTCGGAAAAGGCGATGCGGCTCTTCGAGAAATGCATGCGGATTGCTCCCACCTTTGAAGGCGCCTACCTCAACATTGCTATGCTCTATCTCGCAGCAGGTAAAGCGGACAAGGCTCATGATGTGTTGAGTGAGTTCCTTACCAGGGCGCCCCAAAATGACACGATCCGCAAGGCTTTACAGGAGGTTGATAGTCGAAGATGATATCAGCTTCCATCTCCGGCAAAGTTTTTTCAATCGCTGTAATACTATTGTGTCTCTGCCGCGCGACGATTCCCCTCTCCGGACAAGCGTTCGCAAATGGCTCCGAGATTGTGGGCACAATAAAAGGAGTGGATGGCACTCCCATCGATGGGGCCCAACTGATACTCTTTTCACCTGTAGACAATAGTGAGTTGAAACAAGTCGTAACCAGTTGGGATGGGCACTACAGATTCTCTGGAATGTTCTTGGGAACTTATAAGTTAACCGCCAGTGCACCAGGTTTTCGCCGGAGTGAACCAAGACTGGTTATCCTTTCTGCAGCTTCGGCAACAGAAGATTTTATTCTGTCCCCGCAGGTTGTTGACAAGATGGAACCCAGGAAAGGAAATGTGGCAGGTAAGGATGCGAAAACGGCGCCTCCCGCCTTTAGTGCCGCAGGCGTACATGGAAACATAGCGCCTAGCGGCTATTCAACAGGTCTGAGTAGTGAGGAAGTAGCCCGGGTCAGCGCCCAGGCCAGGGTGCTGCAGCCAACATTGTTTACAACGTTTTCGGCCAATAGCGAGATCCTAGATTGCGGACAGGAACCTGCACTGTTACATGCTGTAAAAATGACTCCGCACGAGTTTGCTGCAAATCGGAGACTGGGACTCTTCTATCAGGGGCATGGTGAATATTCCAAGAGCATTCAGTATTTTGAAGCGGCCCGTGCATTATCGCCCGATGATCACAACAACAATCGTGATCTGGTAATTTCGTTGGTCGGATCCGGGCATAGCGCTGATGCTGTGGCACTGCTCAAGGCTCTGCTGTTGAAGCATGACTCCGATTCTATTTTGCTGCGCTTATTGGCCCGAGCCTACATGCAAATGGATGCAGCCGACATGGCGATCACTACATTTGAGAGAGCTGCGAGCGTGGATGCCAGCGTTGATGCTCAGTATGACTGCGGAGTCGGACTTATCCAGCTTGGTGCGTACAAGCAAGCCCGCGATCTCTTTGGCAAGGCAACGGCGGTTCGCCCGGAATCAGCTCAATTATGGTTCGGCTTGGGGTTGGCCGAACAGCAGGTGCAGCATAAGAAAGAAGCACTGGAATCCTTGCTCCATGCCTCGTCGGCAGATCCTAACTACCTTGCGCCACTCATGCTTTTATCGGAGCTCTCCGATCTGCCTGATGTTGTGCAAGCTGACGTCCGCCAGCGGATTGCTTCGTATCTGATCGTTCATCCAGAGGATGAAAAAGCGCGCTTTTCTTATGCCTTAATTTTGTCAAAACAGGATCCGCTGAAAGTTCACGAAGAGACAAAGCAGGAAATTGTTGCCCAACTAACCCGCGTTGTTACCTCCGATCCTCAGATGGCGCGTGCACACTTTCTTCTTGGTGATGCCTATGCAGACATGGGAAGTCAGAGCCGTGCAATCAAGGAATATGAAAACGGGCTGCAGATCGAGCCAGATAATAGTCAGGCACATTACCGCTTGGCGCAACTTTATAGGAACAGTGGCCGACTGGATCTCGCTCGCGCAGAGTTGGACAGATTCCGTTCTTTGCGTGAAGCCCCCAATCAAGGAAAGACTTCTAGTCCTATAGGATTTGGTGTACTGCAAACCGTTCCAGGCGCACATCCATGCGGCGCTTCGCAGCGCTAGAGCACTTCTCGCTCAGGTGCAAACCAACGACCGGGAACTGTACCTTCTGAAGCATCGCGGCCCAGGGCGGCACGGTAGGTGTTTCCCTGGGGCCGCGCTTTGCGGCATTCTTGACGAGTTTATGTGGCGAGAGCTGGCCCTGTTGGCAGTTAAGGATTCCTTTGTGCTCACTGAGCAGATGTCATATTGTGCTGGTTTTGCACGTAGTGCAAGTAATCCTGGTAGAGAAGGACTGTTCGAGGCCCACCTGGTTTCATTTTTGCGGCAGGCGAATTGAACATGCCGGGATACTGGTAACACAGAATCTTTTCGAAATTAGGAAACCGTCTCAAGTCCAGAATGAGCCCGTCGATAGGCCTTGGGATCAATGCTTCTCCTTCAAATAGAAATGCCTCCATGTCCATCCACAGATGTGTTCCGGTACTGTCTGCGATAGTCTGCCAGAGACTTGCTGCCTCTTCTCCGGTCATATCTCCCTCCGGCATGCGATGAAAACCGAATGGGCAGAGAATATCGATGTACTTCAGGATGGCGGGCCAAGCCGTTTGGGACATTCTGAGTCCGTGGGCATTCGGTGCAAGCATCACTGGTTTTTCAGGAGCGAGCTTACGGCAATGAGCCTGGAAGTTGCGGAAGAAGGTCTCGATCTCCTGCCTATACTGTTGTTTCATCTGTTCGCCTTGGTCTGGAATCAGATTTCCATAAACCTCTTCCGAGACGTACCATCCGTAAAAAGAAGGATGGTGACCGTATCTCTCCCAAAGCTCTGTCGCTATCTTTTTATGCCACTCCAGTGAATCGGAGCTGAAATCAAACCAGGCATACATGCCGACTCCGAGAAAGACATTCATTCGCTGTTTGTCAGCTTCAGAGAGAATTGCTTCCAGCGGATCGTTCGAGGTCTTCGGGACTCTTGCCGGGAACAGTTTTGATGGATAAAACGCAGCCCCCTTATATCCGGCAGACGCAATTGTGTTCCGCCCATAGTATTGCTGGTTGCGGAAGACCTCCTGGATAACAACGGTATCCATCCCGAGCGAGTGCATGCCCTTTATCTGATCTCGCCAGTCCTCCTCTGTCATTTTGCGGATGTCGGCATTCCAGTAGCGTCCCTCGACGTCGCTCCAATGAACGATTCCTGCCCATGCTCCATCGATGGTTCGCGTCGATCGAACTTCCGATGGAATGACTTCGATCTCCCGTTCCACCCGTTGACGGCTGTTGGACGTGGTCGCTGTGAGGATGAGCCGGTGTTTACCCGTCCAGTCAGCGGTAGAGTGGCGATAGTAGACACCCATGCTGGAGTGTGCCGGAATCTGCAGGTCTTGGCTGTAGAGTTTCGCTGACGGTTCTTCACGATCGAGGTAAAGAGAGATTGCATATTCCTCCGACTTGCTGCCTGCGTTTTCGACAGCGCCCCGGATGTCCAGCACGATCTTATCTGTAACAGGAGATGGCGGAATTAATTCTAGCCGGGTAGATTGGCGTTCGGCAGGTGCTGAAGAAGCGAACAAAGAGAGTAGCAGTGTGATACCAAGCAGACGTATAGTTTTCAGCATTTCGATTCCTTCGTGCGAGTCGTTGCGCAAGTCCATCGAACTACTTTTATCGGGAAATCATAATAGTACTTCTTTGGGTTACTGAATTCCGATAGGGGGACGGAAATATTCGGCTGCGATTCTCTGAAGGATGCTCAAAGAAGGTACAGCTCCCATCCCGGATCGTAGCCTGATGGTTCACACTTCGGGAAGAAAGGTCCGAGAGTTTCCGAAGACAACGACAATAGCTTGTTTCCGCTTTATCTTGGCAGGTTCTCGAAAGCCGGGATTTTCCTGCATAAGTGTCGCTAGCAAATTTTAAGCGTCTTTCCTCTTTCCAACGGTTTTGCCCAAAATCGTATTGAAATATGTATCCCGGTCTTAATTCCTAATTTCTTTGATTCGTTGTGTCATCGGGAGAAATATAATCCACAATTCCGGTGTACCTAAATGTTCTAGCGAGGAGGGCAGTATACGGTAGGGTGTGGTTCTTCCTAAGAAGCAGAAAAATTTCATGTTAGGTTTTCCAACTACGCGTCATAGGGGCTACAATCCGTTGTTCCGGCAGGGATTGTGAGGGCTCCAAAGGCCTATAGATTCAAGCCGAGTTAAACAAAAGTCGAATAATGCGCATGGAACAGAAGAAACGAATTATGAAGAGGGCGGCACAAGAGAGCGACGAACAATATCGCCAGCTTTTTGAGTGCAATCCCCATCCCATGTGGATCTTCGACTTCGAAACCCTTGCATTTCTGGCAGTTAACGACGCGGCCATTTATCAGTACGGGTATACCCGGGAAGAATTCCTCAACATGACAATCAAGGACATCCGTCCGGCAGAGGATATTCCCCGGCTCTTGGCCGATGTTCATGAAGGCCATCACGGTCATGATGTTGCAGGAGTCTGGCGTCATAAAAAGAAGGATGGAACTGTATTCGATGTAGAACTTGTTTCTCACGAACTGACCTGGTTTGACCGTCCTGCAAAGCTGGCGCTGGCGATGGATATCACCGAGCGTCGACGTGTCGAGCAGTCGTTGCGTGAGGCGGAGGAGCGCTTCCGGACCGTTGCAGATTTCACCTACGATTGGGAGTATTGGGCCAGTCCCGAAGGCAAGATGATCTATGTTTCACCGTCTTGCGAGCGTCTGACAGGCTATCGCGCTGAGGAGTTTATGCGTGATCCGGATCTGGTGATCAAGATTGTCCATCCCTCCGATCGGGCGATGATGGAAATCCATATGGGAGAAAGCTTTGAGCGTGCAGAAAACAAACCAGATCTGCACTCCGCAGTGGATTTTCGCATCATTACCCGCGACGGCTCCGTTCGCTGGATGAATCATACGTGCAGGCCAGTCTTCAGCGCTAAGGGGCGTTGGCTGGGCCGCCGTGTAAGTAATCGCGACCTTACCACACGCAAACAATCGGAGGAGCGTATTCAACGGCTTAGCCGGATGTATGCCACTCTCAGTCAGGTAAATCAGACCATCGTACGGGTAAAGGACCGCGACACCTTATTTCAATCGATCTGTCGAGTCGCCATCGATTTTGGCAAGCTGCAGATGGCATGGATTGCACTGATCGAGCCGGAAACCGGACATGTCCGGCGCGCAGTTTCCGGAGCCTTCGAGTCGGAAGGTCTGAAACAAATTGCGCTCAGCGACGACGATCCCATTTTTAGCGGCGAGCCACTGCTTCCGGCGCTGCAGAGTGGTGAAATCCTTATCTATGGCGATATTGGCGCTACTCCTGGGCTGGAAGCATGGAGGGCATCCGCGCTCGATCGTGGATATGCATCTGCCGCAGTGATGCCGGTTCGTTGTAAGGGGAAGGTCGTTGGTGCCTTGAACCTGTATTCCTCTACACCCGGATACTTCTCCGATGTCGAAGAACGAACCTTACTGGAGGAAACGGGACTGGATATTTCCTTTGCTTTGGACATGATTGAGTCCGAAGAAGAACATAAGCGCGCGCGGGAAGAGCAAGTCAAGCTGGAAGAGCAATTGCGTCTCGCTCAAAGGATGGAGAGCATCGGACGTTTGGCCGGAGGCATCGCTCATGATTTCAATAACCTGCTGGGCGTAATTATTGGTTATTCCGAGGTCACACTGTTGGATTTACCTGCTGACGATCCATTGCGGGAGACCTTGCAGGAGATTAAGAAGGCCGGAGGAAGGGCTGCAGAGTTAACACACCAGCTACTCGCATTCAGTCGTCAGCAAGTGATTGAACCCAAAGTCTTCGATCTGAATGGTGCTATCACCGATCTGAGCCGAATGCTCAAACGAATGATCGGGGAAGATATCGAGCTCACGATGTCATTGCATGAGGAACTGGGACGCATCAAGGCTGATCGCGGTCAGATAGAGCAGGTAATCATGAATCTGGCGGTCAATGCCCGTGATGCGATGCCCTCTGGGGGGAGGTTGACCCTCGAAACGCTGAATATCCATCTGGATGCTGCGTACGCCCGCGATCATTTTCCTGTCGTACCCGGAAATTATGTAATGCTCGCGGTCAGCGACACCGGCCTTGGCATGGATCTGGATGTTCAGAAGCATATCTTTGAACCGTTCTTTACTACCAAGGAACTTGGAAAAGGAACGGGATTAGGTCTTTCCACTGTCTACGGCATTGTGAAACAAAGCGGCGGCTACATCTGGGTATATAGCGAATTGAATAGAGGAACGACCTTTAAAATCTATTTGCCCAGAATCGAAGCTGAAATAGAAAAAGATGCCAAGGCCAAAGCCGAGCGCACCCTTGAAGGTGAAGAAACAATCCTGTTGGTGGAGGATGCAGACGGTATCCGCAGGCTCACGCAACAATGTCTGGAGAGCAAAGGATATGCTGTACTGGCGGTGGGTGATGCGCCTGAAGCACTGGAGCTGGTAAAGGAGCATCGCGGACCGATACATCTGCTATTAACAGATGTTGTTCTTCCCAGCGTCGGGGGGCCTGCACTCGCGAAACAAATTCTTGCCTTGCATCCACAAACCCGGGTGCTCTACATGTCCGGATACACAGATGATGCGATTGTTCACCACGGTGTCCTTGAGCCCGGGATTGCGTTTCTGCAGAAACCTTTCTCTGTAGATGATTTATGGAATAAGGTTCGGAATGTGCTGGAGGCTCCGCCAACTGGCAGCAAATAGCCGATGCTGCGTAAGGCGGATAAGTTGCTTGTTGAGCAGCGAAGTATCTTAGTTATTGTTATAGATAACAAACTGATGCAGACGTTCCAGGGAACTGCATCCTTCCGGATACTCGTGAGACCGTGCTGCGGGAATTAGAATGTCTGACATAACTCCTGATTTCTCTTAACGTTTCCACTTAAATCAATTGCCCATTTTGCCTTGCCGTACAACGAGCCGATGGCAATAACATCTGGAAATACAGTCTTTACACGCCAACATCCAGGTTGCCGAAGAAACCGTTCGCTCCAATAGAAGCCTATTCCTAGGCGATCCTCGCGTGGAAAGCGAGAAACAAGTAAAGGGATTTTCTCAGGGATTATTCTTAATACAAAAGAGAAATTTGCAGAAAAATCCCATTGACAACCCTGAAACGAGCGGCGTAAGAATAGCGGGGTTGTAGAAAACGCTTGCCAAAAAAGGTGATAAGGCAGTAAAAGTTGCGACAAACCAATAGTGGGTCATCGCAGATCAACGTTTGTCACCAGTGGGCGTTCCGATCTTGCAACGCCTAAGAGATAACATCGTCTAGCAACAGAGCCGTAGTGATATTGACTCTTTGTTCGCTTCATTTAGATTGTCGAGACTTCGCGCTTATGCGCATGTAACCGGGGTTTCTCCCGGATCTGCCAACTCTAAGATTGTAGGAAGAGCAGAGCTCTTTGGAGTTTGAGCGTTTTAGGTTTCAATATAGATCGGACAGCGGGTGATTGCATAGTTATCTCCCCAAAGAATAGCTGCGCCTCACAATTCTCTGTCGGATACTGCTAATACCTAAAACGCCCGGATGTGTGTTGCTACTCGAGCTCTTGTGCCTGCTGGCACTTGAGTAGCTGACGTATGCATCTCTTGTTGCTTTTGTCTTCTTGGTCAAAGGCATCAGGCTACGTGTGCGCCTGTTAAGTTTGCAGTTATGTCTCGACTCATCGGAAGGTTACTAGGGCAGCTTTGGCTTTTCAGTATGGTTCATCCCCGGTAAGCGAAGAGCAGCCATGGAGACGGAATAGATGCGCAAGTGTCGGTTTCGGGATCACACGAAATCCAAAGATGCTCTGAAGGTCGAGTTACCCGATCGATCACTCCTGTATTACAGCAAAAATTAAATGGCGTGATGCCGAAAGGGAAGATCGACGCAGCGGCTATTCAGGAGGCAAAACGTGAACGATCTTAAGTTACAAGTTTCCTGCCTGTCGAAGAATGACATGGTAGGCGGGGGAGTGAAGAAGGCCTGGACAACCATGTTTCTGTGTCTTGCAATTCTTGCTTTACCAGGATTGCGAGCATGGGGACAGGATAATGCCACAATCACCGGCGTAGTAATGGACGCCAGTGACGCGCTACTTCCAAATGCGGAAGTGTCGATTACAAATCAAGCTACAGGCCAGAGTCGAAAAGCTACCACGAACAATTCCGGAATCTACAGATTTCCTAACGTTGCCGTCGGGAATTACACGTTGACTGTTATGGCAAGCGGTTTTCAGGCATATACGAAGACCGGAATTATCGTGAATGTGGCTCAGACCGTAAGCGCAGATGTGAAGATGGTAGTCGGTAGTGCCGCGCAATCGATTACGGTACAGGCAGAAGCGTTACAGGTCCAGAGTGAAACCAGCGAAGTAAGCAGTTTGATTAGCGGTGAACAGGTTACACAACTGGCTACCAATGGACGCAATGTGACACAACTTGCGGCGCTAGGGATGGGCAAGTCTAACAATCTCTCGGATTTCAGCGGTGTGAATGCTCTAACGTCTTCGAACGCAATCAGCTTTAACGGAACACGTCCGAGCCATAATATCTATATGGTGGACGGAGGTGAGTTGAACGATCGTGGCTGCGGTGGTTGCTTCAGTTCCTTGCCTTCGATGGATGCTATGGCGGAGTTTCAAACTCTGGATAGCAACTACGGACCCGATTACGGAATTGGTTCGGGCGGTACCGTATTGATGGTTATCAAGTCCGGAACTCGTGAGTTCCACGGTAGTGCATGGGAGTTCAATCGCAATGAGGCCTATGGAGCAAACAACTACCTTCTGAAACAGTCTGGAAAAGCAAAGCCAAAGTTTCGATTGAACGAGCCGGGGTTCAATCTGGGCGGACCTCTTTTTATTCCTGGTGTCTACAATAAGTTGCATAACAGAACCTTTTTCTTCGTGAATGAAGAATGGCGGAAGCTAGTTCAGGGTGCAACTCCGACCACTTATACGACAATCACCGCAAACAACTTTCCGACAACAGGAAAGGACCTAACCTATACGGTTCCCTCAAATGGAAAGACGCCCGTTGTTCCCGACGTCTCTAAAGACAGTCAGACCTATGCTAAATATCAATCTCATCAGCTGGTGATTGGGCAACCCTTCCCGAACAATATCATTCCTGCCGATCTGATGGATCCGAATGCAGTTCTCATGCTGAGTTCGAATACCTTTCCGAAGCCTAACTCCGGGAGCAATTCGTATATTGCTTCTCCTGCCCAACCAACCGATGTGCGAGAGGACCTGGTACGCATCGACCACAACATCAATGCCAAATTTCAGTTGATGGGGCACTACCTCCACGACGAGATGTCGCAGACGTATTATCCCCCTCTATGGGCCAGCAGTAACGTCTATCCGGTTGTGGGTAGTAGTATGAAAAATCCGTCCTACTCGTCGGTGATCAAGCTGACGCAGACCTATTCCCCCTCTTTATTGAATGAGACTGCTTTCAACTACAGTGGAAATATCATTCATCTCGATCCGGTTGGGAACTACGCCAAGCCGAGCGGATGGACAGCTACCAGTTTCTTCGCCGATACCAGTAATCGCTTGAATCGTATGCCGGAAGTTCAACTCGGCTCTCCTTACGGGCAAACCTGGAGCGAGTCGTATTTTCCGTGGAAGAATTCATATCAAGGATATCAAGCCAGAGATGATGTCTCCTGGACGAAGGGGCGGCATCAATTCAAATTTGGCTTTAGCTATCTGCATACAGTAAAGAACCAGGAACTGCAGGCCAACACGCAGGGAACCGCCGTTTTCAGTGACAGCACGTTTACCGGCGATTCCTATGTCAATTTCCTGCTTGGAATGTCTGCCAGCTTTACACAGCTTGATTACCTGGCAGGCAAACACTGGGTCAATAACAATTACGGTTTCTATATTAGTGACAACTGGCATGCCACTTCTCGATTGACGTTGAATCTGGGATATCGATTTGACGGTATGCCTCACGCTTTTGAACGATACGATAAATTTTCCAATTTCATTCCGTCGGCCTATGACAGAGGCTTGGCGGCAACGTTCAAAAGTGACAACAGTCTAGATCCCACTGGGCCCGGCTTTTCAATGTACAACGGCACGGCGTTTTATCTGAATGGGATGAAGGTGGCGGGCGTAAATGGTTTTCCGAGAGGCAACGTTAATAACTATTATGGGACCTCCCAGCCTAGAGTAGGTTTTGCTCTAGATTTGTTTGGAACCGGCAGAACCATCCTTCGTGGAGGTGCTGGAATTTTCTTCGAGAGAGTGCAAGGAAACGACGTCTATAATGCAGCGTTGAATCCTCCCTTTGCTTATCAACCTTCTGCGACAAACGTCTATTTTTCGAATCCAAAGAAGAGTGTCGTTACTGGAGCGGTCAGCTCCGGCGGATCGCTCTTTCCCTCTAACCTCACCGTTCTCGACTACGGTTTTAAGTCTCCGGGCACGGGAATGTTCAGTTTGGGTGTTCAGCACGAAGTTGCTCCGTCAATCGTAGCTGTGGTTCAGTATGTCGGGACCGTGGGCTGGCATCAAAGCGTAGATCGTGCAATCAATACGCTGCCACTACACGACAGTTCCGCAACTGGCTATGCGACTAGAAAAGGAGTAAAGGAAGGTTCTCTCGATGCGAATCGTTATCGCCAATATCCTGGATATAGCACGATAACACAAGAGGAGAATACTACTAGCACAAGCTACAACTCATTACAGGCTGGCATCAGGTTAGAAAAAAGGCATGGCTTTACGCTGCAAGCTGCCTATACCTATTCTCATGAGATCGATGTAGTCAGTTACGATCTCAACAGTGTAGGCAATCCCTTTAATAAGGATTACAACCGAGGCTCCGGTGCTCTTGACAGGCGCCACATCTTTAATACGAACTATATTTATAGCTTGCCTTTCTTTGCACATAGCCACAATGGTTTTATGCGTACAGCCCTTGGCGGGTGGGAGATCTCCGGTGTCGCAATTGCAACATCGGGTACCCCGGTCAATTTGACTTATGGAACCGACGTTCTAGGTCTGGGCGGAGGGACAACCAATCGTCCTAACCTTACCGGCAAAGTCCGATATCCAAAGACGGCGACGGCATGGTTCGATAAGAACGCTTTTTCTGCGCCTCTCGCTCCTTGGAACGGTGGTGCAAATGAAGGCTTCGGGAGTGCAGGGAAAGATGTTGTTGTCGGCCCTGGACGTTTGAACTTTAATACTTCGCTATTCAAGTCGTTTCCTCTCGGTGTGAATGAAAGGTCTCGTCTGGAGTTGCGTTTTGAGTCTTTCAACACCTTTAACCACACTCAGTTCAACGGTATCGGAGCAGGTCTTACCGATGCCAATTTCGGAAAAGTAACCTCGGTTTGGGATCCCCGTAACATGCAACTTGCAGGGAAGATCATCTTTTGAGCCTTTCCTGTGACTACTGGGGCGTGGTGGGTTTACCACCGCGCTCCTTTAGTTCTCTATAGATTTGGATAGCGACATGGATGCAGGATATTGCAAGAGATTGGATGTAGTCGTGCTACTGGCCATAACGATCGTTGCCTCTTTTTGTTCTGCTCAGGTGGCGATGCCTGTAGAGAGCCAGAGACAACAGGCCATCAGCCTGGAGCAGCGGGGCCAGATTGGCGAAGCTGAAGCAGTCTGGCAAGCTTACATAAAGACTCATCCAAAGAGCGCGGAGGCGTACGCGCATATAGGGTTTCTGAAGGCTCGTCAGGAACACTATAAAGAGGCGGTTCCATTCTATCGGAAGGCACTGACCCTGAATCCATCTATGCCTGGCCTTCGTCTCAACCTTGGATTGGCGCTCTTTAAGGCGGGCGCAATGAAGGATGCGGCTCAGACATTTACTCTCCTGCAGCGGAGCTTAGCTAGCGATTCTCCGGAGGGGTTGCGAGTAACGACTCTTCTGGGCCTGGCCCACTATGGGGCCGGCGAGTATGCTGCCGCGATTCCTTACATAAAACAGGCAACAGCTCGCGATCCTCAAAACCTTCCCTTTCGATTAGCTTTAGCGCAAAGTTGCCTGTGGTCAAAGGAATATCAGTGTGTTCTCGACGTCTATCGTGAAATCTTGAATCTGAATGCGGAATCTGCCGAGGCAGATATGCTAGCCGGTGAGGCGCTGGACGAGTTGAAGGATGATGTCGGTGCAATTCAGCAATTTCGTGCCGCCGTGAAAGCAGATCCACGACTGCCCAATGTCCATTTTGGCCTCGGCTATCTCTTGTGGAAACAGAATCAATTCGACGAAGCCGCCAGAGAGTTTCAGGCCGAGTTGGAGAATGTGCCGGATCATGCTCAAGCTATGGCTTTTCTGGCAAATGCATACATGCATAGCAACCGATCGAACGAAGCGCAGCCCTTGTTGGAGGAAGCTATCCGGATCGAGCCTCGAAATGAGAGAGCACATCTCGATTTGGGAATCCTCTACGGCGACGCCAAGCGTCAAGATGAGGCAGTACGGGAACTTCAGACCGCAGCCGGCTTGACCCCGGATGATCCAGAGGTTCATTGGAGGCTGGCTCGTCTTTATCAGCTTATGGGCCGTAAGGACGAAGCCAAGGCAGAGTTCCAGGTCACCAGTAGTCTCAAAAAGGCCGCTAATGACACAATTTTTAATAAGTTGAGAGCTGCTCAAGAAAAGGGAACGGCAGGTGAAGCTATCGTGGGGCAGGCAAATTCTTACTAGTCACCACTAGCAACGAGTTTCTAGAACGTCATTCGTGGGTTTACACTCAAGCACAAGCTAACTAGGATTTTCTTACGATTGTCTGGTGCTGGTGATGCGAAACCTGCTTATTCTGTTTTCGTTGATTGTTCTCACTCTCTCGGCCTCTGCTACGAAGCGTGTCACCGTGGACCAGTTGGAGAAGATAATAGTTACTTCCGGTGAAAAATCTGATGTCAAGTTGGCCAAGCAGTTATCGGATTTGGAGCTTGTGGAGAGGATCGATTCGGATCATATCTCGCGCTTAAGAACCGTTCTGCCTGGTTCTGAATCCCGTCGCGCACTGGATTTACTGGCAGATATGGCTTCTTTCCTAAATGTATCTTCGACAAAAATTCCATCGATGCTGAAGCCGGAACTCTCCCGGCAACGCCAGATTATCGAGCTGACAGTCAATTATGTTGTCAAGGTCGCAAAGCAGTTGCCAAATCTCTACGCTACACGCGAGACGGAATCTTTTGAGGATACCCCATCAGGCCAACAAGTTGGCTTTCACATGATTCCATATAAGCCATTGCATTCAGTCAGCAAAACCAATGAAACGGTTTTCTATCGGGATGGTAGGGAGATGTCAGATTCCGAATCCCATACACAAAAGCAAGCAGCCCCTATAGAAGGGCCGTTGTGGACTCGCGGGGAATTCGGCCCGATTTTAGGAATGATCTTGGTTGACGGCTCTCATGGCGTGCTTACCTGGAGCCATTGGGAACAGGACAAGGTAGGATCGCTTGCCGTTTTTCAGTTTCAGATCCCTGCCGAGAAGTCTCACTACGATGTGACATTCTGTTGTGTCGATGGCAAGCCCTTTAAGCAAATGCCTGCATACCATGGGGAATTAGCTGTTGACCCGGCAACTGGCACCATCTATCGATTAAAGCTCATTGCAGATCCGAAACCGGATTCGCTTGTTACACGTGCTGACTTGCTAGTCGAATATGGTTCGGTTGAACTCGGCGGGAAGAATTACATCTGCCCTCTTCGGAGCATCTCGGTTTTCAAGGCGCCGATCTCATCTTTTATAGATGGCCAAAATTCTTACTTTAGCGGTCTCAGGTTCAAGCCAGAGTCAGGTACAGAGCCTAAAAAGCCTGCTGTTTTCCAAACGCGACTGAATGAAGTTACTTTCAGGAATTATCATCTGTTTCACGCAGAAGCAAGAATATTGCCGTAATTCAGTGGAGGACTGTTTGTCCGAGGCCAAAGGCTTTGTTGGAATAGCACTGATTGCTTTAATCCTGCTGCCCGCTTCTTCAGACGCACAGCAGACTTCCAAACCCAACCACGGAAGTATGGGAGGTATTGCTGGTGGTCTTGGTGCTGCGCCCGTCTACGATAAGGAAAAGCGGCCTATTACCGCTGGAGGCTTTGTTGAGCAAGGCCCAGTAGTATTCGAGGACGTTACAAGGGCTGCCGGACTCTCCGCGTGGCACCACAAGATGGGAGTTCCGGAAAAGAAATTCATTGTGGAGACAAATGGATCCGGCGTGGCCCTGATCGACTATGACAGAGATGGCTGGCTTGATATCTATCTGGTGAATGGCTCCACCTTTGACGCGCTTGACGGGAAAGAGGAGTCGCCACATGCAGCTCTCTTCCACAACAACCATGATGGAACTTTTACGGATGTGGCTGCCAAGGCCGGCGTTCAGAACGATCGTTGGGGATATGGTGTCAGCGTAGCCGATTATGATAACGACGGTTGGCTCGATATCTTCGTGGGGAACTATGGGAAAAATCGCCTCTATCACAACAATCACGACGGGACTTTTACCGATGCCGCTGAAAAAGCAGGCGTAACGCTGGGAAACTGGTCCTCTGGTTCTGCATGGGGGGATTTCGATGGCGACGGTTTCCTGGACTTATACGTAGCAGGTTATGTTCACTTCGACCGCAACAATCTTCCCGTGGGCGGATCCAAAGCTGTGGGCTATGCCTTCTGTCAGTATCGTGGCGTTGCTGTAAATTGTGGCCCAAGAGGCCTTACCGGTGAGCCTGATCATCTATTCCACAACAACGGTGATGGTACTTTCACCGACGTCACAGTCAAAGCTGGAGTGGAAGATAAGGACCGTTACTATGGGTTTACGGCTATCTTTGTCGATCTCAATGGAGACAGCAAACCCGATCTGGTGGTAGGCAACGACTCAGTCCCTAACTTCCTATATCTGAACAAAGGCAATGGCACCTTTAGTGATGAGAGTTATGTTTCAGGGTTTGCTCTGAACAAAGATGGCCGGGAAATTGCCTCTATGGGAGTTGCGGCCGGTGACTACAACAATGATGGACAGATAGACTTCTTCGTTACAGACTTCGGCGACGATTACAAAGTACTCTTCCATAACGATGGCAACGCCGGTTTTACGGACGTGAGTTATACGGCCGGAGTCGCTCAACCGACAATCCCCTTTGTCGGCTGGGGGGATGGATTCATCGATTACGACAATGATGGCTGGCTCGATCTATTCATGGTGAATGGACATGTATATCCGGAGGTGGACCAACACGATTGGGGGACAACCTTTGCAGAACGATCCCAGCTCTTTCACAACGTTCCCGATGTAGGGGGGAAGGAGCGTCGTTTTGAATATATTCCGGCTGTCAAAGGTACAGGCCTGGCTCTGGTTATTCCGGCTCGTGGCGCTGCCTTTGGAGACCTCTTCAATGATGGCAGGATCGATGTGGTTATTAATCCAATCGACGGGACTCCGGTACTGCTGCGCAATGTGAATCCCGATCATCATCATTGGGTGGAGGTAAATCTTGTTGGCGGGACCAAAAGCCCACGCGATGCAACCTGTGCAGCCGTCTATCTGGTGTCCAAAAATACTCGTCAAAGACAAGATGTGCTGGCGAGTGGCAGCTATATTTCGGCAAACGACAGGCGCCTGCATTTTGGTCTGGGCGATGTTACAAATGCAGGTACTGCAGAAATCCACTGGCCTTCTGGAGCAAAAGAGGTAATTCGTCTGCCGGATGTCGATCGTATTTATACGATTACAGAAGGGAAAGGGATTACAGATACTTCGTGTGGCAGTCGTCGTTGTGAAATGCCTGGAAAAGATTCAAATGCTATGCAAAGTGAAGTGCCGGCAATGTAAGATACAGCCGGCATTTTAGAGTATCTGTCGAATACAAGTGGCAGGAATCAGATCCAGGTGTTACATGCCGTTAATGGAATTATTCCTTCTGGCGGCCTGAGCTGCCTGCTGCAGTTCGTAACGAAATTCATTCCGTCTTGTGTCGATAGAAGTACTGGCCGAATTTGATGTAATGCCAAGACCTAGCAGAGCGGCATGTGAAAGCTGCAGGCTGGCCTCAATCGTTTCCGGGACTACATTACTCGCTCCGATGGCGTAGAGATGGCGTGCGTGTTCCGCATCGCGGGCTCGTGAAACGATGGGAATGTCAGGTCGCACAGCCCGTATATAGGTAACGATATCGTCGATTATGTTGCGGGCATTGATGGTGATGATGACCCCATTTGCTTCGCTTAGGCCGCAGGTGCGGAGAAACTCTGCACTGGAAGCATCTCCGTAATACACCTCGTGTCCTTCGCGGCGGTCGTGTCCAACCATAACCGGATCATAATCGACAGCGATAGATGGAATTCCGTGCTGTCTCAATAAGGCATAGACGACCTTTCCCACACGCCCATAGCCCACAACGATTGCGTGTTGCTGGTTGCTGGGAGGATTGATCTTGAGCTCGGGATCAGTCATCTTCTTGGCAGACAAAGCCGAGTTGAAGCGTCGAGCAATCATCGCCATTACGGGAGTTAAAGCCATTGTGATAGAGGTTCCCGCGAGTACGAAGCCTGATACCCGGGAGTCGATCACTCCGAGAGCAGCCGCAGTTCCTACGCTTACAAAGGCGAATTCTCCCCCCGGTCCAAGTAAAAGTCCGGTTTCAGCCGCTGTAGACCAGGAGAGATGGAAGAGCCTGCCTAGTATGGTCAAAACAAATGTCTTAATAGCGATCAGCCCCAGTACAAATGACAATAGCAAGAGGGGCTCCCGCAGAAGCTCGCGGAGATCGATATTCATGCCGATGGTGAAGAAAAAGATGCCCAGCAGCAGCCCTTTGAATGGTTCGACAATCGTCTGAATTGCTTTGTGATATTCCGTTTCAGCAAGCAGTAGTCCTGCCACAAATGCACCCAGTGCCATCGACAGACCTGCCTGGTGAGCGATTACACCAGAGCCAACGATGATGAAGAGGACAGCGGCAATAAAGAGTTCGCGGGAGTGGCTGGTTGCGACCAGACGGAAGAGCGGACGAAGTAACCACCGGCCGACAATGATGATAAAAGCAAGAGCAGCCGCTGCCTGCAAAAATGCTGTGATGAGGCTCGTAAGCACAGATGCTTCGGAACGATGCCCCAGCATTGCGATGAACATCAACAGGGGAATTACATTGAGATCTTGAGCGAGGAGTACAGCGAAACTGGCTCGGCCAACGCTGGTAGACAAACGCCCCTGGTTCGAGAGCATTTCAAGAACAATTGCCGTAGATGAAAGCGAAAGGCTTACGCCTAAAATAATCGCCGTTGAAAGCTTCTGGTGAGCCGCGAGAGCAATACAGGTAAGCAGACATGCTGTCAGAAGTACTTGAAATGTGCCGAGACCTAGCACAAGACGACGCATCGTCTTCAGTCGCTCGAATGACATCTCCACGCCAATCAAGAAGAGGAGGAAGACGATGCCCAACTCCGCGATACCGGCAATCTTGGTTGAATCAACAATTGTGAACCAGTAGAGTGCCGGAATCGTTTTGATGAAAGAACCTAACCCCAGAGGCCCGAGAAGCGCACCCGCACCGAGGTAGCCCAGGACTGGATTTACGCCCCATCGGCGCACAATTGGCACGAGGATTCCCGCCGTTCCAAGTACAACAAGAGCATCGCTATATGCTCCGATATTGATGCTTGCGACCAATAAACACCCCTTCTTGAGTCTCTAAAAAATCAATGCAGAACGAAGCATTTTACATCTTGGCGCGTATTGTTTTCCGATGCGGAATTCAAGTAGCGGGACGGAGAAATAACTGTACCAAATGGGACAGAAAGAATGACATACCTCTCCCAATTGGGGCACCCTCGGGCAGCCAGTAAAAAGGTGTGAACCTGAATCTTTTGTACCCGCATGCTTCGGAAAAAGGAAGCATACGGGTACACGGTTGATATGCCGCTACCTTTTGCTAAGGGCTTTCGAAACTAGTTCAAGCCAGAGTTTTAGAGGGGATTTGGGCGGAGCCAACGTACTAGGCTAATTGCATTAAAGTGATGGTGTTTTGTTCGTGGAATGCCACGATTGCAGATTCATAGTCATTCTTCTGTGAGAGTTGATTGCTCGCATTTTTGGCTTGCCGATTCTCTCGTAGCAATCTTGGCCTTATCAGTTCAAAGCGGAATGGAGCTGAGAGCATAATCTCAAAAAATCCTGAATCCTCGATTCGAAGACAAATTGTGTCTCCAGAGATTAGCGCCACTGTGCACATCATCGAAACTCGGGCATGTGCAAGAACGGCATCGAGCTTTAATTTTCTTCGTTCATTTAGCCAGCTTTTAAACAACGCAAAAGCAGCTGATTTTGTAATCACGATCGATCTCCTTTTATCAGGGGAGCCTCAAAAGCGACAACGACTTTTTACAACGCCATAGTACTTCCGAGTATTTAGATGCAGTAAAGCTGGATCTGTTTCGGGCCGCTTTATACGTCTTCGATCTCACGATTCATTTCTTTGGGAATGATGAGGCAACCAATGATCTGATATCTGTAACTGTCATAGGTTTCACCGATTGATAGCTCTCAGCGAGTTGTGGAAGGGAAGAGATACAAATGGTTTGCTTGGGTAAAGGTGTGGAGCGATGAATATGAGTGAAGGAGGGTTGCTTCAAGCTTCTTCGCCTTCTTCCTTTTCGGGCTTCAAAACCTGATCCAGCAACTGCCGCATACGTGTGACGTGCGAACCTTCCCAATAGACGCGGCCGCATAAGTCACATTGTGTGAAGTCGTTGAAATTGGCCGCTACACGTTCGGGCAATTTATGAATGACGTCTTCCTTTGCGGCAGATTTGAGCTGCCCATTGCAGCGGATACAGCGAGTGAAGGGTGTAGCCAATGGGGCCAAATCGAATCTGTGAACGATCTCTTCCAGCTGTTTGTGCGTATGTGTCGGTCGAACGAAATAACCGTGAACCACAAGGCTGCGTTTGAGCAATCCGATGTCTCGCGTTAGCAAGATACGATTTTCGTAAGCCGAGATATGGGCTAATTCTTCGTCTGCATAGTCGTTGCGGTAGAGCGAATCGAATCCAAGCAAACGCAGATTGCCTGTTAGTGTTCCAAGGTGTGTATCCAGGACAAATTTTAGTTTTGATGGCAATGCTCCAGAGAGGCAAATGCTTTCTCCTGAACGTCCTGGAGCATGGGGATATACCTGGATAGCGTCGTGATTCTGAACCAGGTAAGAAAAGTTTACTTGTTTATTGTTGACGCTAATTGTGCAGACTTCAGGGTGGGGAACTCGCAGGGATTCGATCGCATCTTTTATTGAGCCCGAGGTTTCGAATGCGTACAGGATATCGACATTACGCCGCTTCGGTGCCAGGAAGTCATTCAAAGCGCCGTGGAAGTGGAGGGAAGCGCGCATAGGAAATATGTCTCGTCAGATTTGCTGACAAGAATGATCCTAGCACCACGGATGAGCTAACAGTATTTGGGGATGGGCATTAGTTATGAGGAAAGCTGCGAGGGAAGGAGGAAAGGGTTCCGGTACCAAATATTTAGGGGGAGCAAAGGCCAAACCTCATAAGGCATTTGTCATCTGGGGCTCCCGAAGGGAATTCCCCAGATGACAATCAGGCTGGCTATTACTTCACTACAGGAAGCTTGATAAAGCTTGCCGTTCCCGTTGTATGCCAGATTCTCTGCGTTGCCTTTTTGTAGTCTTCAGGTTTCGCGTAGAAGATGTTTGGAACAAAGGTCTGCGGATTGCGGTCATAGAGCGGGAAGAGGCTTGACTGTATCTGCACCATGATCCGGTGACCAGGGAGAAAGACGTGGTTTACCGTAGGCAATCCAAACCGATAGAGCAGCGGCTGGTTGGGAGTAATGGCTTCCGGCTTTTCGAAGCTATTGCGATAGCGGCCACGAAAGATATCCAGTGAGATTGCCAGCTCATATCCGCCCATTGATGGTTGAGACGGGACGGTACCAGGATAAACATCGATGAGCTTCACAACCCAGTCGCTGTCCGTGCCACTTGTTGACGCATACAAATTTACCTCCGGCGCACCTCCCAGGTGCAGGGGGTCCTTCAGTGGCTCCGAGATATAGGTAAGTACATCCGGGCGTCCATCGACGAAACGTTGGTCATTGACGAGCCAAGTCCTCCAAGCTTCTGAATCTCCTGAAAAGACAGGTCGTGGCCGGTAGGGAACGGGTTTGGAGGGATCTGAGACGTATTCGTCATACTTCTCCGTGTTCGCGGCCGGAGCCTGAAAGGAGAGCCCTCCTTCTGCTGTGAAATAAAGCGGCTGAGGTTTGCTGCCGCAATTGCCATCGCAGCTCAAGGGCCATGATTGGAAGCGATCCCAGTGGTTCTCTCCTGTGTTGTAAATCAACACCGGAGGAGTATTGGCTTTGGGTGCTCCATCGACTAGATATTGATTGAAGAAGGGTAGCAGGACATCGCGACGGAACTGCAATGTTGTATCCCCATCCCAAAGAAGAGGACCGAGCGAATACCCTTCATAGTTCACTTGGCTATGCCGCCATGGACCCATCACCAGAAAGTTCTTGTCGTTATTTGTGTCCTTCGGTTCCACCGCTGGATATGCGTGGATCGCGCCCCACATGTCTTCCTGATCCCACAGCCCCTGGAGCCACATGGTTGGAACAGTCAGGGGCTTTGCTGCCATGATCTTGTCGAGTGCCTGTCCTTGCCAGAAGGAATCGTAAGCTGGATGCTCCTCGACCTTCTTCCAGAAGGGCAGTTGTTCCATTCCTGCAGAACGGGCAAAGTCTCCAACAGAACCTTTCCTCAGGAAATTTGTGTAATCGTCGTGGTCTTCGCGAGGAATGCTGAACCCTTTACCTCGCGCAGCGGTCTGTTCCGTGAAGTAGTCCACGTTGATTTCGCGAAAGGCACCATAGTGGAACCAATCGTCTCCCATCCAGCCATCGATCATGGGACTCTCCGGTGCCGTGACCTTCAGTGCCGGATGCGGGTTGATCAAAGCCATGACAACGGTGAACCCTTCATAGGAGGAGCCCAACATGCCGACCTTGCCGTTGGACTCAGGAATGTTCTTTATCAGCCATTCGATAGAGTCATAGGCATCTGTTGTATCGTCGGTTCCGGTGGCGTTCAGCGGACCCAAGGGCGGCGGAGTCATTACGTAAGCTCCTTCAGATCCGTCCTTCCCCCGCACGTCCTGGAAGACGCGAATATATCCAGCCTTTACGAAGACGTCGTCTCCGCGCGGCAAAATGTCGAGCATATATGGCGAGTCCGCATGTGAAGCATGGGCTGCGGCGTTGTACGGGGTGCGTGTGAATAGAATCGGAGCATTCTTTGCTCCCTTCGGAATCACGATGACCGTGTATAACTTAATGCCGTCTCGCATGGGCACCATCTCCACGCGTTTCACATAGTTATAGTCGGACTTTGGTGCGACGAACTTCTCCGGAATATCTGGAGTCATGGGCTTCGTCTGTGCCAACAATGGAAATTCGAAGAGAAGAAGCGCCAGAGCGCCGATAGCAGAGCGGCAGAAAAGAGATGTCATAGTGTCATTTCCCTTAGTGATTCACGGAGGGCGCTACGCGTTTAGGTGCCCTTACCAGTCTTAAAGCTAGAGCATTCTGATTTAGGTATGAGCCGATATCCACTGGCCATTCTGTCAAAAGGACAACCCATCATGGCTCTTTGATGGGCCATACTGCAATCTGAAATGCCTTAGCGTCTTGATGTTCGGCAGTATATCAATATCGAGTTCCAGTGCTGCAAAAGGCGCCTAAAATAGGCGTCTTTTATCTGTCATTGAAAATGTTCTTCGCGTGTAGAGTTCTTACATGCGTTCATCTCTTTTGTCGCGTGTAGGTTCTGTTTTTTGCATCCTGCTTCTTGGTGGATTCTGGTTTGCGAAGCCCGCCAGTGCTCAGGCCGAGGCTCCGGTGCGGGTTGCTGTAGTAGGCCTCGTACATGGGCATATCGATGGGCTTCTCCATATGTTGCCCTCTCATCCCGAGGTCGCTTTGGTGGGGATAGCAGAACCCGATGCCAGTCTTCGCCAGAAATACGAAACGCACTTCCATCTAGCTCACAATCTGTTCTTTGACTCTGAAAAGGCGATGCTGGAGAGTGCTCATCCGCAAGCTGTGCTTGTGTACACGTCTGTTGGTGGGCACAGAGCTGCCATCGAGGAAGCCGCAAAGCATCACGTAGCTTCGATGGTAGAGAAGCCTTTGAGCACCACACTAGAGGATGCTCTGGCAATCCAAAAGATCTCTCAGGAGCAACGGGTTCCCGTACTGGTGAATTTTGAGACTACCTGGTACGCCTCCAATACCGGAGCTTATCGGTTGCTGGAGAGTGGGGCCATCGGCGACCTTCGCAAGATCGTCGTCCACGATGGGCACAAAGGCCCGAAAGAGATAGGTGTTCAGCCGGAGTTCCTGAAGTGGTTAACCGACCCGGAAGAAAACGGTGCCGGTGCGCTCTTTGATTTTGGTTGCTATGGTGCAGACCTGGCGACATGGTTGATGCACGGAGAAGCACCCCTTTCGGTAACGGCGGTCACCCTACATATCAAACCCGATGTCTATCCCAAGGTGGATGACGACAGCACCATCATCCTGACGTACCCACATGCCCAAGCCATCTTACAAGGCTCCTGGAACTGGCCTTTTGACCGTAAAGATATGGAGGTTTATGGGAGCACAGGATACGTCGATACTATAAAAAGAGACGATTTGCGCGTTCGTCGCAGTGGTCAGGCAGAAGATGCCGTCGAGAAGGCAAAACCACTCGAAGTTCCGCAAGACGATCCACTGCATTATCTAGTAGCGGTGCTAAAGGGAAGCGTGCAGCCGAAAGGCGACCTTTCTTCTCTGGATACCAATGTCACGGTGATGCGTATTCTTTCCGCTGCGAGAGAGTCCGCGCGTACCGGGCGCACGGTCATGCTAAAGGCTGCTGCTAATCACTAACGGGGGATTGCTTTCAAAGAACCTGGGCCGCATTTGAGCCATCGACGACAATTGCGGCCTAAAATGGCTATGCCGAGAGCCGAAACATTCTAGTTTGCAGCGGTGTGCCTTCCCCATGAGAAGCGTCTGCCGACAATGGCTTTGATCAACAGATGATCGGTAGAGGCTGTCGGCCCAACTCCAATGCCGAAATTGAGTTCCCACTTTGGAGATACATCCAGATCCGATACTACGAAGATCTGCTGTTGCTGCTTGTGCAGGGAATCAAAGTGCCAAAGCCGTCCGTAGTCGCCGTAGTATTCGATTCCTCCGCTAATCTTCTTTGTGAACGCGTAACCGATTTTGACGCCAGGCGTGAAGGCCACTCCTTCGGAGACGTCGGGTCCGTGCCAGGTTCGTTCGAGTGCGGGATTGAGCGCCAGATACCAGGGTCCTACAGATTTATCGACGATTGGCCGAATCTCCCAGGTCCATGTATCGGGAGAATAAACAGCCCGTTGATAGCCAATTTCCATTGACAGACTGGCACCAACAGGCCAGTGCCAGGAATCAGGAACTCGTACGCGCGGACGAATGTGATCTCCGACCCATTGCATCCCATGGCCATTTTGTTCGCTGGTGAAGATGTAGAAGCCGACCTCGGACCAATTATTTATCCCCTGAGTAATCTCAATGGTTTCGTGTAGTTGATGATTTGTCGGGTAGACTCCGTCTATCTGCGCCTGCTGTCCCTTAATTGTGTAGTTGGAGTGCAATTCAACCATCATGCTCTTGGGTGGAACCGTATCGGAGCCATAGACCTGAATTTCATAATTGCCCTGTGCCCAAGCGGCGCTGCAGCAGAAGAGCCCTATTGCAAACAGAAGAAGAAAAGATCGCAGCGGATAGGAATTTTCTGAAGATAGGGTTCGGGCAGATGGGAATCTGTACATAGAAGAAGGATAGCTGAATGCCGGAGATAAGCAATGCAATCAGCTTAACCAGAGCGGCAATAATCTTACAAAGGGATTACGTTGTGTTCATGTGCGCTTGAACCGTAGCTATCTATGTTTGAGCTACTCGGACGAGGATAGACCATCTTGAGTGCAGCCTGAATCTGAGGGTTGATCTGTAGGCAGCAGCTTCTGACCGCCACCCGCTTCGCATCTTGTTCCTCTTTGCCATATCCCAATGACAAAGATACAAACTCCAGGGCCTCCTAAGGAGGCCGGAGTCGCTACCCTGGACAAATGCCAAGACACACGTTTGTCTAAGGGGCCAATCTTTAGGCAAATTGAGTGTTTGTGAGCGCGCTGCATATCAAAACCGATGCGGTAGACCGCTGTTAATCGATTTCTTTTAGACAAACGAATGTCTAAATATTTAAGAGAGAATTGCATGGCGCTTGACAGCCTACTCTTCTGTCAGATAGAAGTTTGTAGCAAGTTCAAACAAATTTGTTGTCTTCCGGGCGGGGTGGACTGTCTGGGCAGAACCATTCTGCAGGAGGAGGGGGTTTTAATGACTCGCTTCGGCAGATATTTCCGGATTGCTTTTCTTATCGCTCTTGTCGCCACACTGCTTCCGGCGCAAGCGTTCTCTGCAGATCGCTCCTTAGTTTCTCCCTGGGATGGAAAGATCGTTCAGGCGACGCAGATTTCATACGCTTGTCCTGCGATAGCGCATATTGCCCCGGACTTGGTTACCGACGGATTTTACCGTTTAGATGATCCCACTCACTCAACCATTGACCCGGTACGTATGGAGGCTTACCGGAAATCCAGTGGCAGTGTAAAGCAGGTTGGTCTGGCAATTGTGGACGCTGCCGACCGCTATCGGACTACCGGTTCTCGCGCGGCTGCGGATTGTGCCGCGAAACAGATATTGACGCTGGCGCAGGAGAACTCTCTTGCCGGAAAGATGTCTTCCAATCAGGCCTACTATGTGCAGGGCTGGGTGGCAGGAGCGGTAGCGATTGCGTATCTGAAGGTGAGTGATTCCGGAGCATTGAGTTCTCGGGACAAGAATGAAATAACAGCCTGGTTAGTGAAAATAGGTGCTCAAACACGCAATTACTATGACCAGCATGCAAAGTCCGGTCACGGTGATAGCCGGAATAACCACTTGTACTGGGCTGGATTGGAATTAGCTGCTATCGGCGTGGCTGCAAATGATCGAAGCGATTTCAATTGGGGGCTACACACTTACGACGTGGGCGTATCGGAAATCCGGCCTGATGGTTCTCTCTCTCTGGAGATGAACCGTGGCAAACGCGCCTTGCACTATCACCTGTATGCTCTTGCTCCTCTGGTCATGCTGGCTGAATTTGGAGAAGTGAATGGCGAGGATCTTTACTCACATGCAAATGGAGCATTGCATCGCCTCGTCCGTCTCTCGGTTCAGGGGCTGCAAGATCCATCCTTTTTTGCCAAAACGACGGGAAGGGAGCAGGAAGTTCCTCATTCTATTGGCGGTGAGCAGATTGCCTGGGCCACTCCCTATATCCGGCGCTTTCCGGATGCCACATTGGCCGGAATGGTAAAAAAGTCGGCGGGCCAAGGAATGTATTACTTGGGCGGACTTCCTCCCGAATAGCTGTATTTCCGCGCGTTTTCTCTTCAGCAACCTCTAAAAACCTACCCCGTTTTGAACGGCAGAAGCCAGCGCTTGTATAACAAGCCGGTTTCGCTGCGGAATTTTGTAGACAAACGTTTGTTTTCAATATACTTTTCTGTGTCGAACCGAAATTCAAAGAATTTGGAGTGTGATTCATGTCAGGGGAGTTCAAAAGGCGTGGGAATCGGCGTATGAAGCAATGCGCGAGCATTCTTGTCGCTTCGCTATGCTTAACGTTCCTTCCGGGCGTTAGCGGTGCTGTTGCCCATGCTCAGCAGCCAGGTTTGCAGCGGGTTCCGGACCGGCAGCAGGCCGAGCAGCTTGCCACTCAATTGTTAAGCAAGATGACACTAGAGGAAAAGATTGGGCAGCTTTCCCAGATCTCCCGCAAAGATGTTCCAAAGAACCTGGCTGACGAGCGCGCCCGTGGCGGGCTGGTAGGTTCTTTCCTGTTCGTTACCGATCCGGCCGAAGTCAATCGTTTGCAGCGACTGGCTGTACAGGAATCCCGCCTTCACATTCCCTTGCTCTACGGATACGACGTTATCCATGGATTCCACACTATCTATCCCGTGCCGATTGCAGCTGCCTCGTCCTGGGACCCGGCATTTATCGAAAAGGCAGAGAGCATGGCAGCAAAAGAGGCCCGCTCTGTCGGTGTGCACTGGGCTTTCTCCCCGATGGTGGATATTGCGCGTGATCCGCGCTGGGGGCGTATTGTCGAGGGTTCCGGAGAAGATCCCTATCTCGGCTCGGCGATTGCTGCCGCGAAAATACGTGGTTTGCAGGGCCCGTATCTGGGAAGTCCTGAACACATCCTGGCCTGCGTAAAGCATTTTGCCGGATATGGAGCGGCAGTAGGCGGAAGAGATTATGAGGAGTCCAATATCTCCGACGACGATCTCTACAACGTCTATCTCCCGCCATTCCATGCAGCGGTTAAGGCGGGTGCTGCAACGGTCATGAGCGCCTATATGGATCTGAATGGCGTTCCCGCAACCGGCAACAGCTTCCTGCTTAGGGATGTGTTGCGCCGTGACTGGGGCTTTCAAGGATTTGTCGTAAGTGACTGGGACTCGGTAAAGAGTCTGGCCACTCATGGATTTGCCTCCGATCCGGCCGATGCCGCAGTACGCGCTCTAAACGCAGGCGTCGATATGGAGATGACGAGCGAAACGTATCGGGAGTATCTCCCTCAGGCAGTAAAGCAGGGAACCGTTTCGATGGCTACGATTGATGCGGCGGTCAAATCCGTTCTGGTAATGAAGTATCGGATGGGCCTGTTTGCAAACCCCTACGTGTCCGAAGAGGGAGCGAAAAAAGAGGTCGCATCTTTAGAGCAGAAGGAAATGACACGAGAAGCGGCCGAGCGGTCGGCTGTACTTCTCCGGAATGAAGGTAGCCTGCTTCCGCTAAAGAAGTCCATCTCATCGATTGCTGTTATTGGGCCACTCGCCGACTCCAAGATCGACACCTTAGGTCCGTGGAGCCTGGGTAGCAATCCGAACGAAACTGTAACTGTTCTGGAAGGAATTCAGAAGAAGCTCGGATCGGGAGTCAAGATCAATTCGACAACCGGCGTAGAGATTGAGCGTGGACAACCGTCTATCTTCGATGATCAGATCGCCAGTCCTAAGGCGAAGCTCAAGACGGAAGCAGAGCGTCAGGCGGAATTCGATCATGCAATCGAACTCGTAAAGCAGTCCGACGTTGCGGTACTCGTCTTAGGTGAAGCTCAAAGCATGAATGGCGAGCGTGCCTCCCGCGCTACCCTTACACTGCCTGGAAAACAGGAGCAATTGCTCGAAGCAGCTGTGGCAACAGGAAAGCCAATTGTTCTGCTGCTATTAACTGGCAGGCCGCTGGATATTGCCTGGGCTTCGGAACATGTTCCCTCCATCCTCAACATCTGGTATCCGGGGACAGAGGGCGGTAATGCCGCTGCTAATTTGCTCTTTGGCGATGCGGTTCCAGGTGGAAAGCTTCCGGTAACGTGGCCTAGAGCTGCCGGTCAGCTTCCCTTGTATTACAACCGCAGATTAACGCAGATTCCAAATGATCCGGACACTCGTTATTGGGATATGCCAAGTTCTCCACTCTTTCCCTTTGGTTACGGGCTGTCCTATACGAGCTTCCAGATCGACAACCTGAGGCTTAATCAGTCGAGCATGAAGACTGACGGAAGCCTGGTTGTGAAGGTCGACGTGCATAACACCGGTACTCTGGCTGGCGACGAAGTAGTTCAGCTGTATATTCATCAACGCGCGGGCAGTGCATCCCGCCCTGTTCGGGAGCTCAAGGGCTTTACCCGCGTTACATTGAAGGCCGGGGAAACTCGTACCGTCGACCTGGAGTTGAAGGCAAATGATCTGAGCTTCTGGAGTCCTCAAAGTCATAAGTGGGGAGTGGAACCAGGTGCATTCGATCTATGGGTAGGTTCTGACTCTCAGGCAAAGTTGCACGAGGTATTTCATGTGGAGGCATCGAATGCGAAGCGGTAGAAGATTCTTCGCAACTTTGCTGATAGGCATGGTTGCGCTGTTTGCTCAACAGTCGTTTGCACAGAAGGGATTTGTCCATCGTCAAGGGAAGCAACTCGTCGATGGAGAAGGTAAGCCTGTTCATCTGCGGGGAACAAACCTGGGGAACTGGCTGGAGCCTGAGGGCTACATGTTCAAATTCTCGAAGGAGCCGCAGTCTCCGCATGAAATCGAGGATTTGACGAAGAATCTGTTAGGCCCTGCCGAGGCTGAACACTTTTGGCACGACTATCGCCGGGCCTATGTGACTCGCGATGATATTCAGTATCTGAAGAAGGTAAATTTCAACTCAATTCGAATTCCTTTGCACTATAAGTTCTTTCTTCCGGGAACGGATGAGGGATTTGCCCTGCTCGATCCTGTAGTTAAGTGGGCACAAGAAGCCGGATTGTATGTCGTTTTGGATATGCATTGCGCTCCCGGAGGTCAGACCGGGACAAATATCGATGATAGCTGGGGATATCCTTCGCTTTTTGATTCGGAAGAAAGCCAGCAGGAGCTTGTCGATGTTTGGAAGCGGATTGCCAATCATTATCGCGACAATCGAACTGTTATCGGCTATGACCTGTTAAATGAGCCGCTGCCGCCATTTGAGAAGTTGAAGAAGTACCATGACAAGCTGGAACCGCTATATCGGCGCGTTACTGCCGGAATCAGGAGCGTTGATCGTAATCACGTCATCGTTCTTGGGGGCGCAGCTTGGGATGGAGATTTTTCGGTCTTCGGAGAACTCTTCGATCAAAATGTTCTCTATACATTTCACAAGTACTGGATGCCTCCGACCAAGGAGTCCATTCAGCAGTATCTGGACTTCCGTGAAAAATATCAGGTGCCGCTCTGGCTGGGAGAGTCCGGAGAGAACACAGCAGAATGGGTTGCGACCTTTGCCTCCTTGCTCGACAAGAATGATATTGGCTGGGCATTTTGGCCGTACAAGAAGATGGACAGCGATTCCTCAATTGTGAAGTTTGCGCCCCCGTCCGATTGGCCGGTGGTTGTTGCCTACGCAAGTCAGGGATGGACGACAGGAAAAGCTGAGGAGGCAATGAAAGTGCGGCCTGAAAATGAAAAGCTGAAGATCGTTTTTAGCGAGCTTTTGAAGAACGTTCAGCTTCAGAATTGCCAGGCAAACAAGGCCTACATCGAAGCGCTTGGCGGCCAAGTGCCACCTTCGATGAGGTAAGGCCATCTACTTTAGGAAGGGATGGCAGCCATTCTTCCGGCCTTGTCTGAGCCGGAAGAATGGCCTACAAAAGACATCAAGTGTCCTTGCCGTTTACTTCTCTCGGGCACCTACTCCTCTTGAAAACTCCCGTTAGGAACGAGCCGCTTTCGTGGCTTTCTTGACCACTGGTCCAGTGGATTCGCGAACAATAAGCTCCGGAGCGATCAGGTGCTCATACCCTGGAAATTTCCCTGTCTGCATGTATTCAAGCAGCAGACGTGCTCCTTCGAGCCCCATTTCCTGCATCGGCTGATGAACGGTCGTCAATCTTGGTGCGTAGAACTCAGCTGCCTCAATATCGTCGAAGCCAACAACAGAGACGTCTTCCGGAACCTGCAGCTTCTTATCTCTCAAGGCCCGGATAGCGCCGATTGCTGTGATGTCGTTGAAGCAAAAGATAGCCGTGAAAGGCTCTTTCTTGTCTAGAAGGGCACGAACGCAACGATAACCAAGCTCCGGAGAAATGGAATCTTCTCGCAGGTGAATTGTCAGTTCGGGATAGATCGTAATACCACGTCTCTTTGCGGCCTTTTGAATGCTCTTCCAGCGAGTTTCGCTATCGGAGCTGAAGCGCTGGCCATGCATAAATGCAATGCGGCGATGGCCGAGATCGTAGAGATGTCCTAGTGCCAGTTCAGCGGCGCGCTCATGATCGAGAACAACGTTTGTCACATTGGAGATCTTCTGGTGTCCCGCGATTGCTACGGTAGGTACCGATGGCTCGCGTTCGAGGGCCGTATCGATGGCAATCAATCCTTCGGCACCGCGAGCCCTCAGGATCCGGGTGTACTCGTCGATAAGTGGTTCTCTATGGCGATGGTGTGCGATGAAGTAGAAAAAGCCCTTCTCCATCAGATAATCGGCGACTCCACTCATAACCTGGGCATGGTAACCACTACCTAATTCAGGAACCAGTAAGCCGACAGTCAGTGTTTGATGGTTACGAAGCGAACGTGCTACCCAGCTCGGCTCGTAATTAAAACGTCGGGCTGCTTCCTTGATTCGATCCCTGGTTGCTTGAGGAATTGTGCGGCCAGGCACGTCGTTTAATACGACAGAAATAGTGGCAGGATTAAGATTTAAATATTCTGCCAGCGTCTTAAGGCTTACCTGTTTACGCGCCGATCTTTGATCCTTTTGCATGTGTAACGCTCATTTTACTGAAGTTTCCCTAGAAGTCCTCGCAAGAGGCGACCATTTTTGCTTTTGATTCAGTTTAGAGCACCTGGCAGGATGCGTACGGCGTTCCAGAATGGACTTGCCTCGGGCGTCATCTTATCGACAACCTCTTCAATACAGATGTGTAGGCAAAAGCGACGTTGCTTCAGTCTCTAGATACAGCCCCCATCCTTTCTTAGGATTTGTACCTGATCGAAGAACATTGGCGAAGTGGCGTTATCAATGCTTGCTTTAAGCAAAGAGATCCTTAGCCTGTTCTGAGGGATGGTGCATTTCTCTAGGGAGAGAGCTATGACGGAACTGTAGGCAGGCTTTAAGCGAAGATAAGCAGCCGGTGGTAATCCGGCTGCTTATCTTGAGAGAACTTATACGTTCGTAAGTGCGGGAGAGGGCTCAGCCGCAGGCGGTGTCACTACTGGAAGCTCGGCAGACTCTCTGCGTAGCGCATCGAACAGGACACTGGAGAGATATCGTTCACCAAAGTCCGGCAATACAGCCACAATCAGCTTCCCGGCATTTTCAGGACGTTTTGCCAGTTCGATAGCGGCGTAAGCGGCAGCTCCCGACGAAATTCCAACGAAGATGCCCTCTTCTTTCGCCAGCAGGCGCGCTGTTTCAATTGACTGATCGTTTGAGACCTGAACAACCTCATCGATCAAGTCAGTCTGCAGAATTTCAGGCACAAAGCCTGCTCCGATGCCCTGAATTTTGTGTGGTCCCGGCTTTCCGCCTGAAAGAACTGGACTATCGACTGGCTCAACTGCTACCGACTTAAAGGCGGGTTTCTTCGCTTTGATATAGCGGCTAACGCCCGTCAGCGTTCCACCAGTGCCAATTCCCGAGACCAGGATATCGGCCTTGCCGTCGGTATCATTCCAGATCTCCGGACCGGTGGTTTCGAAGTGAATCTGAACATTTGCAGGATTATTGAATTGCTGAAGGATGTAGCCGGATGGTGTTGATTTCAGAATGGCTTCGGCTTGGGCAATCGCCCCCTTCATTCCATTCGGTCCGGGGGTAAGGACAATTTCGGCGCCGAGAGCGCGAAGAAGTACACGGCGCTCCAAGCTCATTGTCTCCGGCATAGTGAGAATCAGGCGATAGCCCTTGATCGCAGCGGCAAAAGCGAGGCCGATTCCGGTATTACCGCTTGTAGGTTCGATGAGGACAGTCTTGCCGGGTTGGATCTTTCCTTCATGCTCGGCAGCAGTGATCATTGCGACGCCGATACGGTCTTTAACGCTGTTAAGGGGATTGAAGCTTTCCAGTTTAACTACGACGGTGGCTCCTGCTCCTTGCGTCAGCTTATTGAGGCGAACCAGCGGCGTATTACCAATCAACTCGGTCAGATCATTCGCGACTTTCATTCGTGCTCCTATTCTTGGGGTATTCGAACCAAAAACAAAACGACCCACAGTGTCTGTGGGTCGTTAGGAAAACGCGTGGATGGCTTACTTAAAAAAATCTTCGAATTTGCCATCGCCCACAGGACACAATGCGCGCACACCGACAGCAGGAACAACAACAAGCAGCGGAGCGACGGACAAATCTCATAAATTCATTGTGCTCTCCAGAAGGAGAGAAACGCAAGTACAGCAGAGATGGAGGCTGGGAGTAGATTACGCAATTTTGCTTCCCAGTCGGGATGTGTTCTCCTTTTGTTCTCCTTTTACCGAAAAGTAATATTTTTTCGGGATGAGGCATAACAAATACATGGTAATTTTCAAAAAGTACCCTCTGGTTCAGAGGGCAGATCACTCTTCCTGATCTATAGGGCGGAAGCGGAAAGGGCAAGCAATCGTAACCTTCGTTATTTGCATGTAGGTTACTAATAGTGCCCGAGAAATGTTGATAGAAAATTGCAACTAGGACATAGTGAACAGCCTCTATTGATACATGTCTGGAACGTTTCAGAATCGTGATTTCTCGTTATCAAAGTTAACTTTGTGGTACATCTATGAGTGCCGATTCTGCATCGAATCCATTAGCCGAATTGTCTCGGTTTCGAGCACAAACATCTGGCTATTAAAGTAGTAAACAGTGCTTGTATTTTTGGGGGGAGCTTGTCTGGAGATCGGTGAGAATGCGTAGCCGACAGGAGTTGAGTACTCACAAGCAAGTTCACCTACATCTGCATCATTTCAGGCGCCACATTCAAAGCCTTTCCGTTTCGAAGCCAAATGGTTCTCCTAGGGCGAACCCCAGTTCGCCTGATGAGGCGGAACTATTCCTATGCTGAAAGTAGGAAATGGGGAATAACCTTGCTGGACGAATTGGTGGGAGTAACTTCTATGTCTGTGCTTGAGCGCTTTGAGCAACAGGCGACGACTTTTCCTGGCTCTATTGCGGTTCGACTCAGAGGTCAGTGCAAGACATATCGGCAACTGAATGAGTACTCAGAACGGATTGCACATGCTTTGCGACATGCCGGTGTGCAAGCCGAAACTCTGGTCGGAGTATTTCTGGATCGCTCGGCCGAGATGTTGGGCAGCCTGTTGGGTATTTGGAAGGCTGGAGGTGCATACCTTCCGCTGGATCCTTCCTTGCCGAGCCAAAGATTGGCGTTCATGCTGGAGGACTGCCAAGTAAAATATGTTCTTACTCAGCGTTCCCGGCTTTCCTCTTTGCCGAAACTCGATGTTCACGTTCACGTCATCTGTATTGAGGACATCTTCGAAGACGAATCATTTGAGCCTACCGGAGTTACGAGAGAGCCTGTTCCTGCTGATCGTCTTGCCTATGTGATCTATACCTCGGGCTCAACAGGGAAACCGAAAGGCGTTGAAATCGGTCATGGTGGCTTGGCGAATGTTATACAGACCGTGAATACAGAGCTGTCGTTGTCTTCCAAAGATATTGTTTTGGCAATAACGACAACGGCCTTTGACATCTCAAATTTTGAATTATTTTTGCCGCTTACTTGCGGTGCCTGTACTTACATTGTTGAGCAGGAATGTGCAAGAGACGGAGCGCGCCTACTGTCTGTGATGGAAGACTCCGGCGCAACTCTCATGTTGGGTACACCAACTTTGTGGCATCTGCTTCTCGAAGCCGGGTGGAGAGGGGATCCGAACCTGCAGATTATTTCAGGCGGTGAAGTTTTGCCGTTGTCCCTTGGACGCACACTGGCAAAGCTATCAAAGGCAGTATGGAATCACTATGGTCCTTCTGAGACAACCATCTGTGCTTCGACAGAAAAAATAGAAGCCAATGCCGAAAAAATAACCATTGGAACACCACTTCCCAATGTCTATTTCTACATTCTCGATTCGACCGGGCAGCCGGTTCTTTTGGGAGATACTGGTGAAATCTATATCGGCGGTGCTGGTGTAGGCAGAGGCTATATCAATCGGGACGATCTGAATAGGGTATGCTTTGTGTCCGATCCGATTGCTCCCGGCAGCCGCATTTACAAAACCGGCGACTTAGGACGGGAACTTCCCGACGGGCGTTTCGAATTCATGGGACGTGCCGACGAGCAAGTGAAGATACGCGGTTTCCGTATCGAGCTGAAAGAGATTGAAGAAGCGATTCGCGAATATGATGGCGTGCATGCCGTCTCAGTGCAGGCAATTGAGCTTTCCTTTGGCGATCAGAGACTAGTTGCATATATCCAGAGCGAGATACCAGTAGCGGTCCCGGACTTGAAGGAATTTCTCCGGAAGAAGCTTCCATCCTACATGGTTCCTTCCGAATATGTAGAGATCGAAACGCTTCCAATCACGGCAAACGGTAAAGTCGATCGTGCCGCGCTAAAGGCTATTCGAGTTGAGCCGGCCGTAATGGAGCGAACGATTTTGCAGCCCAGAGACGAAATGGAAACTAGGATGAAGGCTCTCTGGGAGAAAATTCTTAAGATAGAGCCGATCAGTATTCAAGATAATTTTTTCGAGTTAGGTGGACACTCTTTCCTGGCTGCAAAGCTATTTACTGAAATCGAAAGAAAGCTGGGCAAAAAGGTTCCTCTCTCGATGTTGATTGAGAATCCCACGATTGAATCTTTGGTCCAATGCATACGAAAGCAGGCGTCAAAGCAGGAATGGCCGGGGGTTATCACGATTCATGCTGAAGGCAAGCTGCCTCCGCTCTTCGTTGCTCATGGACTTGGTGGAAGCCTCTTGATATTCCGAACCTTAGCCGAGAAGCTAGGTCCTGACCAGCCAATCTATGGTCTTCAGATTGTTTCGGGTGTGGTGGAAGATAAGGAGCAGCTTTCGATTCCGGAATTAGCCTCCGTTTATATAAGTAATATCAAAGCAATCTGCCCCTCAGGCCCATACCACATTGCCGGGCATTCTATGGGAGGCCTAATTGCTTTCGAGGTTGCAAGTCAGTTGTTACAGCGAGGAGAAGAGATTGGGCTGCTGGCACTTTTCGACTGCGATTTGCCTAATCAGTCAGGGCCATCATCTTCTCAAGGTTCAGTCCCTTTGTGGAGATCGGTGAAGACCGGACTGCAGCGTTCTGCCTCCATGCTGCAACGCGCATCCGGAGCGAATCGAAACGAGCTGATTCAGCGGAAGTTGTTTTATGAGAAAGTAAAGTTACAGATCATGATACTGAAGCGCTTCCCCAAGGCTGGCGCCATGTTTCCGAATTTCTTTGGGGATGAAGTATATGTAGCACGCTCTACCCGGCAGTACAATCCGCAGCCGTATCCTGGTGACGCCGTGGTGTTTGTTGCTGCAGATCAGCCTCGAGCTAATCGGGACTTTGGATTGGGTTGGTCTCGTGTGATTCTCGGAAACTTTGAGCTGTTGAAGATCGCGGGGACACACCAAACAATTTTTAAGTCGCCGCACGTTGACCTTCTCGCCCAAGAGTTGGGGCGGCGCTTGCAACTAATGAATGACGTGCGGGTACATAAAAATCGCCCTGCGCTAACCGGTTCCTAAAGAGTGATCGATATCATGTTTCTCTTTATAGCTTAAGAGAGGGGTTGTCTATGGGACTAGACTCCAAGAATGGTCATGTATCTGGAGGTGTAGAGGCAGCAAATTCCTGCCCGCATATCAGACCTTACACCTCCGGGCAGATTCGCGCGTTGAAAAGCGATCTGGATGTGTTGAGTACCGTACTCGATTGGGTCGAGGGCTTCCTTGCCCGTCCTCATAAGGATTTAGGGCGCGAAGGCAAAGTATGTCCATTTGTGCCTGAGTCATTGGCCCGGAATTCGATTCAGTTCTTCGTTGTTCGCCTTGCAGAGAAGAGTCCGAGTGACACCAGTGTTATTGAAAAACATGTTCAGCACTTTAGAGATTACTTTCTCGATCAGGAGAGGTTGGAAGGTAAGCCCGATGTCTTCAAGGCGTTGTTGATGATCTTTCCGGACGTGACTGCAGAAGAAGCTCCGTTACTGATCGATTCTGTTCAGAAGAAGCTCAAGCCTCTATTCGTTAAGGAAGGTTTGATGCTTGGCGAGTTTCATGCACTGAATGACGGGCCTGGGTTGAGGAACCCAAACTTCCGCCCATTGCGGAGCCCTATTCCATTACTGGCAATCAGGCACATGGTCGAATCCGATCTGGATTTTCTGAGTCGGGTACACGATCATCCAACTGCCCGTGTACAGTTCCTAACGGCTTATCTGCAGTTCCTGGATGATTCAATGTCGTCAATGAGTAAACTTCGCGCTAGAGAGGCTCTGGCTGCTGCAGAGCGGGAAGTCGCTCTGATTGCCTGATTCGGCAGTGAGAGGGATTGGATCTGGGAGCGGCTTTTCCGTCAAGAAAAGCCGCTCTGAGTATCATCTTCGCGAGGAAGACTTTAGTTATTCCCGAAGGGTTCTATCCGGAAGCGGTATGTATATTCCGTAGCAGGAAGTCTATATTCGGGGTGCTGCAAGGCTCCCCAACTATCGTCACCTCCCACTCCCATCTGCCGGTAGTCAACATTTACAGTGATGTCGTCAGCCATGGCAATCTCAGAAGGATGGCGGTGCCCGGTCATGGGCGACTTGGAATGTTCAAGTTCGCTCATGTGGAATGGCCATGCGCTGAAGTCAATTATTGGCGACCCGGTAATCTTTATTCCTGTGCCAGCAGCATTTGTGAAAGATACCCAGCGGACATCGGTATGGTTGCCTGTTTCCTGTGGCTCAATATAAGGGAACCACATCTTATCGACTTGGTCGTTGTAAATTCCAACTGCTGCTCCCAGATTCCGGTCCCAGTAGTTTTCCTGTGGGCCGCGGCCGTAATAACTGACCTTACGAAGATCACCGGTAATTCGCATCTGCATACCGAACCTAGGCAAGTCTGCTAATGCCGGATTGCCGGACTTAAAACCGCTTTCAACCTCTATTGTGCCGTCCCCGTAGACCGTATAAGCAAGCTGCTGTGTCGATCTGTCCGCAGGAAGCAATGCTGAGGATGAGATCTTGACTACACCCGGCTTTAGCTGCGTAACGCTAACGTTAGAGACCATGCGCCCGCTGGCAGCGTCATGCCAGACACCCTGGCGGTGTGGCATTCCATTACCGCGGTCGTTGTCTGTCGGGGGCCGCCAGTAATTAGGCTCCAGAGGTGCAGTGAGTAGCTGCTTGTCGTTAATCTTGTAACTTTCCAGCGTTCCGCTATGTTTGCCGATCCGGATTTCGAATTTGCTGTTCCCGACTACGATGGCAGAATCTGATTCATTGACAGTTACATTTGGAAGATTATCTGAGGAATGTGGTGTGGGTGTAAAGACCGAGTGAGGCATCGCAAATTGATCCCACGCCAATAAGTAGTCTTTGCCTGCCCATGCCGTGTCGTGTGAAAGTGCAAAGGCTACCGTCAGAAAGTATTCAGAGTCCGGGCGTATCTGATCAGCCTGAATCGGCAGTGTAACTTCCTGGCTTTGGCCTGGACCGACCTTTAACTCTGGCAGGTCACCCTTTTGTTTTGGTTGGCCATTTTCTTCCAGAACCCAGGTTCCATGAACAGAGGCCAAATCGATGAAGTTGTACTTGTTGTGAATTCGGATCTTACCTGTAGCCAGATCCACTGGTTCAACCTTGATAGATTGATAGCTCTTCTTTACCTCCGAGAGCCCCGGATGTGGGGTGCGGTCCGGGAGAACCAAACCATTGGTGCAGAAGTTGTCATCATTGGGCTTATCTCCAAAATCGCCACCGTAGGCCCAATATTCCTTGCCATTGGGGCTAGTTTCACGAATCCCTTGATCGACCCAGTCCCAAATGAAGCCTCCATGTGCCCAGGGTAGCGATTCGTATAGATCCCAGTATTGTTGGAAGTTTCCAGTACTGTTTCCCATCGCGTGAGCGTATTCAATCTGGAGAAAGGGCCGTCCATTGCCAAACTGCTGGTAATAACCGACTGTGTCCTTGGGCTTAAGGTACATCGGAGAGAGCATCTCTCCGTGATAACTGTTATGTGGCTCGTAGCTAATGTGGAACTCGGGATGATTAGTCTTGACCCAAGCCTTGGCAGCTTCGAAGTTGCTACCGTATCCGGCTTCATTGCCGAGTGAAAACCAAATGATAGAGGCGTGATTCTTGTCTCTTTCAACCATGCGGCTGACTCTGGAGACATGTGCCTCGCGAAAATCTTCCGAGTCGGAGATTCTTTGCCGTGCTCCTGAGTCGTATCCATGGGATTCAACATTGGCTTCGTCCAGCACATAGATTCCATATTGATCGCAGAGCTCGTACCACTCTTCTACATTCGGATAATGGCTGGTACGAACGGCATTAATATTGTTCTGCTTCATCAGCTTGATATCTTCGATCATTCGCTCGCGCGTAGCGACCTGTCCGAGATCTGGATCAAACTCGTGACGATTTACACCTTTGATGATCAGCTTCTTTCCGTTGAAGAGGATCTGGTCGCCCTTAATGTCGAGTTGCCGGAATCCGATGGAAGCGGGGATGCTTTCTATGACGGAACCCTTATTATCCGTGAGCGTAAGCAGAAGGTGATACAGATTCGGCTCTTCAGCTGACCATTTCTTCGGATTTACAATCTGCTGGTCAAGCTGCAGAACTGCATCTTTCCCGGTACTGGCCGTTAATTTTTTCACCAGGGGAGCGAAGACCGGCTTGCCATCCTGATCGAATAGCTGAACCTTGGCGGTTAAGGCCTGATCTGTGCCGGTTACATTCTCGATAGCAAGCTTTAACTGGAAAGTGGCATTGCGAAATGCGCTGTCGAATGGAGTCTTGACCTGGTAGTCGCGGATGAAAAGTGGCCCTCTTGAGACGAGCTTTACGTTACGGAAGATTCCGCTCATTCTCCAGAAGTCCTGGTCTTCCATGTAACTTCCATCGCTCCAGCGATAGACCTCGACAGCAAGTGTATTTACCCCTGGTTTCAGATATCTGCTGATATTGAACTCTGAGGGGAGCCGGGAGTCTTCCGCATAGCCAACCTTCTGGCCATTGATCCAGACGTAATAGGCGGAATTAACACCGCCGAACTCCAGGAAGGTCTGCCTCTTTGCCCAGGATTCCGGCAGAGTAAATGTGCGCCGATAGGAGCCAACCGGATCTCTCTGAATGTAGGCAGTCCAGGTGTGGTCTTCGGGAGCATCCGTTACTGACGGAGCATTGCGCTGGAAGGGATAGGTGACATTGGTATAGATCGGAGTTCCGTAACCCGCCATCTCCCAATTGGATGGAACCTGGATCTCCTTCCACGTACTGACGTCGTAGTCCGGTTTGTAAAAATCGACAGGGCGTTCTTCTGGGCGCTTGACCCAATGGAATTTCCATTTGCCGTTTAACGATTGCACCCAAGGAGAAGGCTGCGCGGCTTGATGCAGGGCGCTTTGCTGATCCGGATAGGGAGTCAGAGTAGTGTGGGCCGGTTCTCTGTTGATTTCGAAGACCCGCGGATTCTCCCATTCTGGAGCGAGGCCAGCGCCAGCTTGTGCTGACACATAGCCAGTAGAAAGAAGTGGTATCAAGCAAAATAGAAGGCATGTACGCAAAATGGGTCGAGTCATCGGATTCTTTTCGTCTAGATTTCCCAAGGTATTCCTCATTGCGAATATGGAGGCCATCTCCGCGGCAGCTGAAGTAAACATTTACTATAAGTCATGTAGAGTCCAATATTCTTCTTCGAACGAAGCGGTGTGATTTTATTCCTTCCTTGGCAGGGTATTTGCTGATGTCAGTACTGCACTACGATGGTGGTCCGACCATTTCCCCCTTTGCCATCCCCCTGTAGCTGACTTTTATCACGCTATTAAATGGTTTTTGGGTGGGAGAAAGCGGCTTATGGTGTAGCTTGATTTGCGCCGGAGAGAGGGTTCTTCCAGGTTCCGACAAGCAATATTTCTGACCGTGATAAACAAGTGCACGGTCCGAAATATTGGAATAGCGATGATCTAGACTAGGCTGCCGGACCGGGTAATCAAATTCAGTGCTGAAATTGCAAGCCGGTTATGATTCCTGGAATGTTAGGTGTGCATTGACATTCCCGCTTGTTACGACGGCATCTGCCGAAACGTCATTCGATAACACCGAGGTTTGCTTTGCTCCACGACAATCGTTTCCTGAAAGAAGAATGTTTTTTGACTGTGCTCCTTGCACCCCGACTAGAGCGGTGACATTCATCGGAGCAGCAGACTCCGAGACCCACACGTCGCGAACATCCTTCAACTGCAGTACGGGCATATCTCCGGAAATTGCAGTAGTGGATAAGTGCGAAATCTGCGCAGAGGCAACATCGTCTAGGATTACTGTCGGCCGCGCTTCTTCCTTTGTAGAACTAAAGCTCAAGTCGCGCAGGCGAAGATCGCGTACGTGACGGGCATAGAGTCCGGATGCCGGCAGCATACCGAACATGCGTGCCTCAGGATAGTCCTTCTCTTTTTCGGCAACGTTGCGACCAATCCATTCAGGACGACAGGGAAGTATATTGTCTACACGAATCGTCGAAAGGCTCACATCTCTTATTTCATTCCCAGGTATGCCTGTGATGGAACTGGCAAGGAGAGCCTCAGAAGCATGGATGTTTTCTATGCTGATGTTGCGTAAACCATGTTGGGCATGGGGAAAAGGTTGGGATCGATTTCCGAGTCTCAAGAAAATCGGGGTGCGTGTTCGTTGCATCTGTATTCCAGTAACGACAACACCATCAATCCATCCCCCGTCTACAACTTCTAACGCAATACCGGCAATGACTCGATTTTTGAAGGGATCGGCATCGTTGTAAATCACCGAATTTGAGAATGTTATGTTTTCGAATCCTCCTTGCGTTGCCGTGCCGATTTTGAACCCGTTCGAACATGTAGTTAATATGCAGTTGGTCACCACTATGTTTTTCGAAAGTGGAGGCTCTGCGCCGTACGGGTTTTCGCTCTTGAGACAGATGGCGTCATCCCCTGTTTCAATGGAACAGTCGGAAATGAGGACATTTGTGCAATTTGTAATATCAATTCCATCTGTATTGTGACCGTAAACGGGGTTCTTGATGAAAACTCCCCGGATCACAACCTGCTGACAGTTAATTGGACGTATGGTCCAGCTGGAAGCTCCTTCTATACGGAGATCCTCAATGCGTAGCCATCGGCAATTGACAAATTCAAGCAGGGGGCTCGGACGGACACTCTTCGCAGCCACGCTTCGTGCGATCACATCTGCCCACGTGTCTTCAGGAGGAAGGGGCGGAATGCCTGAAGGCTTCCAATATGCCGAACCCTGGCCATCAATTCGACCGGGACCAGCGAGTGTGACGTTCTCCGCATCTCTAGCGAAGATGAGGTGGCACTCTCCTGTGTCTCCATGGTTGGAATACCCGCCAGGCTGCGGCGTGTAATCGCTCAACTCTGTGCTGCCAAGAACAACTGCTCCAGCCTCAACGTAGAGCGTGATGTTACTTTTCAGGACAATCGTCCCACAACGATATGTGCCTGGGGATAGGTACACCACACCACCGCCGACCTTGACACAAGCTTCGACTGCTGCATTGATGGCTGGCGAGTCAAGCGCTTTGCCGTCGCCTTTTGCCCCATACTGCCTAGGATCGACGATCGCTGAGGACTGGCCACCGTGATTTCCCAAATTTGTTGTCAGTGGAAGGCCATACATCATTGCGCTGGAGCCAAAAGCGCCTAACAGTTTTCTTCTTGAAATGTCGCCCACAATTTCTCCACGGAAATAACTGCATTTAAGCAGTGGTAAGCCGCTCGGTTATAAGCAGCAGCCACCGAATCTATAGTCTTTGAAATTTTTTGTTAAAGCGGAAGCAGGGTTACTCTGTCTGATCCTCTACGGCTTACATAGACATCTACTCTGATTCCGCTCCGGTCCGCCGATGTCAGGCGGACGAAAGAGAAGGCCGGATAAGTTCTCCGGCCTTTGAGGCAGAGTAAACATGCTCACAAGTATTTAGAAAACCAGCCGTCCTCCTACCTGCAGAACGCGTGAGCTATTGGCTGTACTTGTAATCGTGCCAAAGGACCCGCTGGACGGAGTAACGTTGGGAGCTGAAAACTGAGGACGGTTAAAGGTGTTGAAGGCTTCAACTCTTAATTGGAAATAGGTGCCTTCGGAAAATTTAAAGTCCTTCAGAACCGAGGAATCGAAATTATTGATCGCATCGTTCCTGAAGTTAGAGTATTGACTCTTGAATGTGCGGATGTGATTCGTTGGCACGGTCGTTGAGAAGGCCGCGGTATTGAAGGCTACGCCAACGGTTTTACGGGGATTCAAATGGAAGCCGCTCCCATTGTAAGTGGCATCGCCCCATTGAATCGGTCCGCCTGTCTGATAGGAGTAGATTCCGTTGATGGTCCATCCGCCCAGAGGTAGATCCAGCAATCGGGAGACCTTTCCGCCGAACATACGTCCGCGACCAAAAGGAAGTTCGTAAGTGACGCCGACAACCGAGTGATGGGTATGGTCATATGTGGAGATACGATATTCCGGCGCCTGGAAATAGTTAAGATAACTGACGTGTTCAAGAAGTTTAGAAAATTGGTAGTTAGCAATAATAGTAATGCCTTTTCCAGGTCGTTTCTCCAGTCGCACATCGGCAGCATGATAATTGGAACCGCCTAAAGGCGCATTCTGCTCCGTGAGTGTACCGAACTCGGGGAACCTCATGAGAAGTTGTGTTTCCGCTATGGTTGAGCCGTTCATCGTTGAGACATTCGGAATAAGTCCTTTGAATGGATTGGCCACCTTTGCATTCAGTGCTGTGTTCGATTCTGTTGTCAGATAATTGCTCGGAATATAGTTCGGGGAGTAGCTGATGGGAAGGCGGAGACTATTGTTTCCCATATATACAACTTCGACGAGATAGTCGCCGGGCAATTGCCGTTGAATACTGATATTCCAGCGCTCGGCGTAGCCGTTCCTAACTTCGGGAGCGAAGTAGGTGATATTGCTGCCGAGATTGGTCGTTAGTCCGCCACTTGATCCGGATGGCTGTAAAAAGCCGCTGGGAAAGGGATTCGAGAGTGTGGCATTCGGTGAAAGATAGCTGTTCGTTGTTACGGGGCTGTTCGTCGTCTGACTATATCCCAGATTGTTGATGGTGTTGTTGAAAGCATAGACCGGCAGCACGAACAATCCAAAGCCGCCGCGGATAGCTGTATTCTGGCCAAGTTTTGCCGGTGTCCAGGCAAAACCGAAGCGAGGGCTGAACATGTGTGATTTATTGGTGTAGATACTACGATTTGAGCTACTGGCGAAGGTTGGCCCTCCATTTACCTGGAAGCTAGATGCCGGAAGTATTGAAATCGGGCTGGCCGCGTAAGCAGCTTGCGCAGCTGAGGCGATGGGGTTAGTCGAGGTCGTATCAAAACCATTGAGGGTACGCCCATGCCGCTCGTATGCCGAGAAGTCCTGATCGTAGCGCAAGCCAAGATTTAGCGTCAGGTCAGACCGCACGCGCCAGTCATCTTGAAAGAAGAACGCCATGTAGTTGCTTGCACCGAGTGCAGGTGTGGTGAGGCCATAACTTGCTGTGGTAGGCAGTCCTAATAGGAAGGCTGCCATATCCTGGCCGCTGGGTGCTACTACGTTTGTCGAGCTGTCGGACTGAGTCCAGGTTGTATCGAAGGTGAAGTAGCCGTTGCTATTGATATTGCCGCTGCTATCTGTAGCTGAATTGCGATTACCCTTCTGGAAACGCCGAAGATCTGTGCCGAACTTGAATGAATGTGCGCCTGCTACTTTGATTACGTCAGCAAAGATTCCATAGCTGTTGAAAGGCGCGAAACCTAGAACGCCGGTGGCGATGTTAGTGCCGCTGTTCTGGTAATTGGCAAATTTGAAGTACGGCAGCCGTGGCGATCCAGAGGCTGTATTTAGAGCCGATGGAAAGCCGAGATCTGTTGAGTTATATCCGGCTCCGGTTGTGTCCTGATTCTGTTCGTAGCGGGTATAGTTGAGCCTTAGTTCCCCTATGAGTGACGGTGTGAACTGATAAATGTCGTCGATGGTTCCGCCATTATTAATTCGGGTCAGGCGATCCCCCAATGCTGGATCGCTATCTCCAAAAACATTGTTGATCTTCTGGAGAAAGTCATTATGGCGGAAGGTAAAGAAGACTCTTTGCCGCTGGGAAATTGTCCAGTCTACGCGGGCAAATTCATTGCTGAACTCATCTGTACTTGGGTTCTGGGCAAAATAGTTACTCTGGTCGACATTCTTTCCTGCGATGTTCGGCAGCGGGTACAGCTTTAGCACTGCCTGGGCAATTGGATTCAAGGTGAGGCCAGCTGCAGCAAGATTGTTTCCCGGGACAGCAGTGCGCACTACCTTGCCACCGCTCAACTTACCCGAGTACGGGTTGTAGATTTGATATTTGGAGCCTAATGCTAGCAGAGCCGAAAAATCGCCGTTGCGTTCGGCCTGTGTCGGTACACTTCCCGTGTAATTTGACGGCCGCTTGTCTCGTATCCCCTCGAATCCGAAGAACCAGAAAAGCTTATCCTGACCATTGAGGAGTTTCGGTATTCGCACAGGGCCGCCGATGGTGCCACCATACTGGTTAAAGTGAGTATTCAATTTGCCAATATGGCTGCGGTTGCCAAAGTAGGTGTTTGCAGCCAAGGCAGCGCTTTCGTTGAACTCCCAGGCCGATCCATGAAAATGATTGGTGCCGCTTTTGGTTGTTTGATTGGCAACGCCACCCCCGGCATGTCCATAGGCAGCATCGGATTCAAAGACGTGTACGCGGATTTCACTCACCGCGTCTTGCATTGGGCTGTAGGCAATTGCATTATCCGAAGCATTATCGGGAGCGCCATCCAGAAGAATTTCGCTGTTCTTGTTCGGCAATCCGCCAACGCTGAATGCTGAGATGCCACTGTTGTCAAAGGCACGAATCTGGCCTGGGTTAGCTGTTGCAACAACGCCGGCCGTGTACTGGGCGAGAACCATCGGAGTACGGCCGTTTAGCGGGAGGCTTTCTACCTGCTTGCTGGTGACCACATTGCCAAGAGCGGCATCCGATGTTCCCAGTAATGGTGCGGTGGCTGTAACTTCGACAGTTTCTTGCGTACCACCGGGAACCATCGCTATATCGATCGTCGGATGATCTCCGACGCTGAGAACGAGGTTCTTTGTCTGGAATTTCTTGAAGCCATTACCTTCCGCGATGATGTTATATGCGCCAGGCGCCAGGAAGGGCAGGGTATATTGACCAGACTCGTCACTTTGCACCGTGGTGTCAGAGCCGGTAGCGAGTTCCAGGGCTGTAACTTTCACTCCCGGAATGGCCGCTCCGGAAGAATCTTTCACCTGCCCGCTGATCGTAGCACTAGAGACTTGGCCCATAGCTGCCAAGGGTGAGAGCAGGAGGAGAGCCAAGAATCCCAGGAATAATTTCTTGTTGGCTGGCAGGATCGTCCGTATCAAGTGTTCAATGCTGGAGGTCAATCTGCCTCCGCCGATTGTGTTTTGCAGGGAGTGATCCTGTCGTTTATTCGAGCACAACATTTAAAAGCCTCCATCGAAGCCGAAGTCCACTTCGGGAATAAGTTTTTGCAGAACAAGAGAATTGTGAAAATACGTCATCAAGCTTTCTTTGCCGTTTTGGGCCGGATGTTTATGCAGCCATCATCTGGATGATTGGTTCCACAAACAATCGGCAGGGTCGCTTCCCGAAGATAGAGTCGACAAGTGAATTTACGGTGAGGCATACGGTTAGGGGTTCCAAAAGGAGCCGCAAGCTAGTTCTCCGGCCAGTCGTAATTGGGGTTAGAAGCCATTTCGAAGACGAGTTCTCCTCCGGCGATGATTTCCGAGTGCCGTATCCAGGAATGCTTTAGGGGAATCCCGTTCAGCTTTACCGAATGAATGTAGAACTTTCCTTGGGAAGCACCCTTTGCTTCAATGTGCAGTTGTTTGCCATTGGGGAGTGCAATGGTGGTCTCATCAAATAGTGGCGTTCCTATTTCATAACGAGGGAGACCGGGGGTAACGGAATAGAATCCGAGCGCGCTCAATACGTACCACGCCGACATCTGACCACAATCGTCGTTGCCCGCAACTCCCTTAGGGCGATTGAAATACTGATTCTCCCGGATATCGTGGACCCGTTTCTGAGTTTTCCACGCAGCTCCGGCATAGTTGTAGAGGTAGGCAATATGGTGACTCGGTTCATTGCCATGGTCGTAATAATTTCCAGCGAAGAGAGAATCTAACTTTTGGACGAAGGCGTCGCGACCGCCAACCTGCTGGATTAAGCCAGGGATGTCCTGCGGAACAAAGAAGGTGTATTGGTAAGGAAGTCCTTCGGTGATGTAGGTATATTTCCCCGCTGGATCAAAAGGAGAGTCCCAGGAGCCGTCGGCATGGCGTCCGCGTGCATAACCTGTTTGGGGATCGATTACGTTCCTGTAGTTTTGTGCTCGCCTGGAAAAGAGTTCGGCGTCTTCTCTCTTCCCTAGGGCTTTTGCCACTTCCGCGATCACAAAATCGTCATAGGCATATTCCAAGGTCCTGGAAACCTGTTCGTTCTGGTGGAAGGCATCGGGCACATGATCTTCGAGCGGGATATAGCCATATTGCAGATAAGACTTCAGCGCCCGGCGACCTCTGCCATCGCGGTAAAGCTCCTCCGACTCGGGTAGCTGTGTTGCATTCTTGCGCATGAGGCGGTAGGCCTCTTCGATATCGAAGCCCCGAATCCCCTTCAGATAAGCATCCCCGATGATCGAGACCGCGTGATCTCCGACCATCTCCTGTGTGTAGCTGTTCCAGGCTGGGAAGATAGGGAGAAAGCCGCCTTGCTGGCCTTGAGCGATAAGCGACTGAATCATATCCCGCTCGCGGTTGGGATCCAGAATGGTCAGGAGCGGATGCAGCGCACGGAATGTATCCCAGATGGAGAAGTCTGTGTAGTAGGTAAAATCCTTTGCCGTTTCAATGCGCTCTCCTCCTGCAAAGCTCGGATAACTGCCGCTCGCATCGCTAAATGTGCGGGGAAGCAGGAGAGAATGGTATAGGGCCGTATAAAAGATCGTCCTTTGAGTCGGAGCGCCACTAACCTGTATGCTGCTCAGCGCAGAGTTCCATTTTGCTCGAGCACTTGCATCGACCTGTTCGAAATTCCAGCCGGGTATTTCTGCTTCGAGATTATGTCGCGCCTCCTCGATGCTAGTGAAAGAGGTTCCGATGCGAACCTGAACAGCCTCTCCTGGTTTTAAGTCGAACGCCAGATAAGCGCCGGGTTCGCCTTCAACGCCATCTTGTTGTGTTGCTCCTTCATGCACCTGTTTCCCTGTCCAGGTGCCTCCAACCCGAAAGTTATGGTCAAACTGTGCGACGAAGTAGCCGCTAAAACCTGCCGGCTTGCCATTGCCAGCATATAAGCGATGCACGGGATTGATTCCGGTGACCTCTCGCTTAGCCAGATCGATGCGGACGGTTCCTTCACCCTGCCGGGCGTTACTTTGTACTAACACCCATGATTTGCCGGGGTGCTGAAAAGTAAACTTCAGAAGCCCGGCGCGGGTGGTGCCGGTTATCTCTGCGACAATTCCGTAATCGCTTAGCGTGACAGCATAACGATGCGGAGATGATTTCTCGGAGTCGCGGGAAAAGGCTGAAGAGCGTTCCTGGGCGCTTAGCTTCAGCTCTCCATTGAGTGGCATCACTGTGACACTTCCGTAATCCTGAGTGCAGGAGCCGCTGAGAAAATGGCTTCCCCGAAATCCCTGAATACGGGTGTCTTCCGCATAATAAGGAGCTACACACTTGACCTCTCCATCGCGGGTCTGTGGTGTCCAATGAGTCATTGCGAAAGGTACGCCCGTAGCCGGAAAGGTTTGACCTTCTCCCGACGTGCCGATTTTCAGATTCACGGCATCTATAGGTTGGCTTTGGGCACGTGCGGGAATGCCTCCCGCCAGCAAGTTCAGCAAGAAAAAAAGAATTAAGGTTCGCATCGAATTCTTAAGCTTCTGGAAATCCGGTGCTGCTGACAAGTGATTTAGCCGTCAGAAAGTGATTCTCTAACCGTAAAGAGTGGGGTTAAAGTGTTTCCAGTGCAGTGAGAATTTCGAAAAATACAGGGATAGCTTTGCGATGGTAAACTTGGGGCGTCCTTAGGTCGTATTGAAGCAGACTATGAATTTCCGTACGGGCGAGCCAAAAGTGGAAAATGAGGAGGAACTTCTCGAAAATGAAGAACGCTTGGCTCTCCTTGAGCGAATCGCCGTTAGCACGCAGCTGAAGCGAGCAACGCGCCTGCGGGAGTTTCTCTTATATGTGGGGAAACAATCGCTTAGGAAGGATTGTACTGAGATTCATGAGCAGGAGATCGGTTCTGTAGTCTTCGGCCGACCTTCCGGCTATGACACCAGCCAAGACAATATTGTTCGGGTCAATGCTACAGAGCTGAGAAAGCGAATTGAGGCCTACTTCAATACAGAGGGCGCAGAAGAAAAGCTCATTCTTGAAATCCCTCGTGGAAGTTATCTGCCCGTATACCGCCGACGTATAGTGGCGGTAGATCCAATAGTCGCGGAAGAGTCTTCCATTCCTGAAAATTCTACTTCGGCTGCTCTCCCGAGTGTTCCTGCTTCCGATCTTTCTGAGGATGCTTCTTTATCGATCCCAGTTACTACTCACTCCTGGCAGAGAATATTGCTTTTTGTTCTTGCAGGACTGGTTTTGGGTCTTTCAATTACTTGCCTGATTCTATTCCAACAGAATTCAATCTTGCGGCAGGGCGTTTCCCTCTGGTCAAGCAAGCCTGCTCTCTCGGCGTTTTGGCCGGTATTCCTTCACTCTCAGGCGGAGACAGATATCATTTTGGCCGACACGTCGGTTGCTCTGCTTGAGGACATCACGAAGCGTCCCATATCGTTGAGTGATTATCTGAAGCATAGCTATACAAACCAGATTCATTCGCCAGAACTGAGTGCGGACAGACGCGCAGATCTAGAGCTGATCATGACGCGGAACAATGGCAGTGTCGGGGACTTTCGCGTTGTTCAGCGTATTCTGATGCTCGATCAATCCTCGGCTCGTCTCCACCTGCAATTTGCGCGGGAATATACTCCGGAATCCGTTAAGAGCAACAACATCATTTTGATTGGAAGTCAGAAATCGAATCCCTGGGTTGACTTATTTAAAGATCAGATGAACTTCTCTGTGGAGTACGATCCTGACAAGTACCAGTCCTCGGTCAGAAATAAGAATCCACAAGCAGGCGAGCAGTCTGTGTATATGTCGCCGCCCGACCCCTATCCTTCAACTGGATATAGCATTATTGCTTTCTTACCTAATCCAAGTCATACGGCTAATGCCCTGATCCTTGCAGGGACAAATTCTGAAGCTACAGATGCGGCTGGAGAGTTCCTTACTTCGGAAGTGCCGCTCGCCAAATTTCAAGAAAAGCTTAAGACCAAGAAGTTCCCCTATTTTGAGGTTCTGTTGAAGACGAATCATCTGATTGGAACTTCTTTTAGCTCAGAACTTGTAGCGTATCGTACGTATCCGGATTTGCGCTAGAAGTCCTTACCTAATCGGCCTCTCAAATGACAAAGTGGCCTCGGAGTATTGCTCCGAGGCCATTTGTGATTGCTAAGTCTTTCTTCAGAATTGGTAACGCAAGCTGAACTGAAGCTGGCGATCGGAGGCGTAGGTGTTTCCTTTCTGTGTCACCTTTCCGAAGGTACCGCTAGTCGGGTTGGAGTCCGGTGTATCCAGATTGGGATGATTGGTGAAGTTGAACGCCTCGGCTTTGAAGTTTATGGTGTGGTTGTCGTGGCCCGGAATCACGTGAATCGCTTTCTGTAGTGCGATGTTCCAGCTCTGGAATCCTGGGCCGTAGATTGCATTGCGGGTTCCCTTCGGAGCAAAGGTTCCCGCTGAGGGTTGGCGGAAGACAGTAGGATCGAACCAATAATTAGCTGTGGAGCCATTGGGAGAGAAGCCCTTGCTTACATATGGCTTGCTGCCCATAACCCATAATTGATTTCCTGCTCCAGGTCCTACCCCTGCGAAATCGTCTCCTGTCGATACCGAAAGCGGCTCTCCACTTTGGGCTTGTGTCGTTCCTGAGAGCTGCCAGTTACCCAAAGTGCTTCGAGCCCACCAGTTGGAAGCATGATTGGCAAACGGTATGTCCCAAACATAGTTGACGACAAGAGTATTGCGAATATCGAAATCGCTTGGTCCATAGAAGCTATGCAGATCGTACATATTGGGTAGCTCCGTGCTTTGGTCGGAGCCGAAGTCCAGGCTCTTTGACCAGGTATAGGCGATGCCGAAGAGGAATCCCTTGCTGAGTCGCCTCTTCAGACCCAACTGCATTGAGTGGTACGTCGAGCGGCCTCCATTTGTGATCTGCAAAATAGTGGAGTATCCACGGTAGGGGCGTAAAGCATCTGGTGCGGTTACATTAGGATTTGCTTGTACTGTTCCCGGAAGAAGTTGGTTCAGGTTGCCGAGGTATTGCAGGTGGATCCCTCTTCTTCCAACATAGCTCATCGTAAAGGTGGCAAAGTTGGGAACTTCCTGTTCTACCGTAGCATTCCATCCCCAGGCTTCTGGATTCGGGAAATTATAAGGTTGAGAGGTGATTGAGATCGGCAGGCTGTTTGTTCCTACCCCTCCCGGATTGTCGACACTTCCGGCTGTTACCGTGGCTGATGGTTGAAATGGCGCATTCCCACCAAGGTGAACCTGATCGCTTATTCCAAGACGTTGAACATAGCGCCCTATTCCTGCGCGAATTACCGTTGAAGGACGCACTGCGTAGGCAAAGCCAATGCGTGGTTGGATATCGGACCAGTCGATTGCAGAGTAGCCTCGACCGTATCCACGGAAGAGCCGATTGTATTGTCCGTTGAGAATTGCCGGGTCTACATGTCCGTTGGCAGAACTCGGGAAGTGGCTTCCTGGGATGACGACGCCGTTATATGGATCTCCTCCTGAGGTATAGCCAGTAGTGGGATTAACCGAAGGTGCAGCCGTCGGACTATAGGATCTGGGATCGAAGACCGATTGATTGCCCCAGAGTGCGAAGTAAGGAAGCATGACACTGTACCGTGCTCCAAATTCGAGCATCAGCTTGGAGGTAGCACGCCACTGATCTTGAGCAAAGCCCTCCCACATGTTTCCGCGAAAGAGCGTATAAGAGCGCTGGCCGATTTCTCCGTATGTATCGAAGAGTCCCAAAGCTGCGTTGGCTGCGGCTGCGTTTGATGTTGGATGGTTGCTCCTTGTGTCGGTGAAGACAAAGAGCCCGTTTTGATTGTTGGTCGCGCCGGGCGTTGTACTGCTGACGCTGATCTGATCGAAATCGTTTTCTCCCGAGCGCTCCCAAAGAATCCCAAACTTCAAGGTGTGCGATCCAACGACTTTAGTGAGATTGTCCGAGATGTTATAGACCACTCCACCCGAGTGGGAAGGATATGGTCCCCCATCGAGAGTTGTGAATCCTGCAATTTCAATCGTTGGTATTTTATTCGGGAGTTCCTTCCCCGCAGCTGAGTACAAATAGGGATAGGAGATGCCATATCGCGTTCGATCGTAGAGTCCGCTGGATAGATCGTACTTGATCGTCACATGGTCTGCGCTGGCTGCAGCCATTGCTTCATTGACCGTGGTGGGGTTAATTGTCCAGGTGTAATGGAGTACCGCGACCTGGTTGGGACGCTTCCATATCTCAGGTGTCCGATTGAAGTTTCCATAATGCGGGCTGATGGAATCGTAGTTGAAGTTGAGTAATGTAAAGCGGAAGTGATGTGCGTCCTTGGGCACGAAGTCTACGATCACAGAGTCTTTGCGCTGGTTCTCCGGATAGCGTGCCGCATCTACCCAGTTATAGCTTTTGCCCGCTGCATTCGGGGTGGGATAGGCATTGAGCAGACCCAATCCACTGGGGCTACGCTGTCCTGGCGGAATGACGTTGTTCACATAATTGGTGCCGGTTGCTGGATTCACAAGCTGGACAGGCGTGGAGTAGAAGACATTACTGCCGAGTAGTTCGCTGAAGTCGCCTTGGCGCATCAGCGTCGTAGGCACCTTCGCTGTGATGGTGTCATCGTGCCGGTACCGGACGTATTCCTCTCCGATCAGGAAGAAGAGTTTTTGTCTCGACTCATTGAAGACATGCGGAATATAGACCGGCCCATTAAGGTTAAAGCCGAATTGGTTATAGCGAAAAGCAGGTGGGTGATCTGCAATGGTTGGATCGGCGGAAGATTTGCGCGTCCAGGTATTTGCATTCAGGAATGAATTGCGAAGGTATTCATATGCAGAGCCATGAAAAGTGCTAGTGCCGCTCTTAGGAACGATGCGAATTTGTCCACCGGAAGTACGGCCGTATTCTGCCGGATAGCTGGTAGTAAGAATCTGCACCTGCGAAGTCGTGTCCACATCGGCGACACCGGTACTATCGTTATTCGAACGCGTGCGAACCATAGGTGCACCGTCGAGTGTCATCAGATTTTCCTGCGATCGCGAACCGTTGATATAGACAGTATTATCCAGCGAAAAGCTAAACGAAGAGATGGATGCGTTACGTACCACCCCAGGTTCGAGTTGTGAGAGGTAGAAAGGATTGCGTCCATTCAGCTGAATGGACCGTACCTGTTCGCTGGTGACCAACTGTCCTACAGAGGCCGTTTCAGTCTGTACTGCGTTAGCATTCGCCTCTACGTTGACCGTAGTACTTGCACTTCCTGGTTGCAAGGACAGATCGACACGGCTGCCGATATTAGGATCCAGATGTCTTCCGCTCTGTACTGCGGTTTGAAACCCGGAAGCTTCTGCTTTGATGGTATAGGTGCCAGGGGTGAGATTCGTGACTGTATAAGCACCGGAGGCGTTCGTCGTAATTACACGCTCGCTTCCAGTTGCATCGTTGTGAATTGTAATTTTGACATTGGGGATCACAGCGCCTGATGTATCGGACACCGTGCCGGAGATGGACGACGTATCACCCTGAGCCCACGCATGGGGCATGACGAAGAGTAGCAAGGTGACTGCAAGAATTGAAAAGATGCCTAAGATCTTTCGGTAAGTAAGCAAGGGGGGAGTCCTCCAGGGGAAGTTAGGAGTTGCTGCGTACGGCCGATCGACCGAATGTGATCGTTACCATTTTGTCTTTGGTTTTAGATAGTCGCGCGTACTGTTGTCAAGATGGTAACGACATTAATTTGATGATAAATAGTTGAAGCGATTCAATCTCGAAAAGACTCGCCCTTTCTGTTGAAAGTCGCTCTTTTTCATGCAACCTATGCGGAAAGGATAGCTTCGAAGAAATCTTCTTTACCGTGTCGGCGACAAAGGCTGCAGGCTAATCTCTGTGAAAGATGTTTCTGCCAGATTGGCAACATACAGCTTCGTCCCGTCGGGGGAAAGTGCCGCGCCAAACGGATGTTTGCCTGCATTGAGTGTTGCGATGACTGAATTGTTTTTGCCGTCGATTACCGTCACGGTGTCGCTGTGGATGTTGGCGATATAGATCCGGTTGGCCTCGGCGTCTATAGCAATTGCCTGAGGATGTCTCCCCACTTTGATCTTAGCGATGGGCGTCTGGTGAATATCGTCGACGACTGTAACGCTATCGTCGTCGTAGTTTGCGATATAGAGCCTGTGCGATTGCGGATTCGCGGCGATGGCACATGGTATCGAGCCCGTCTTTATCGCAACTTTTTCATGCGACGCAAGATTTAGCGCAACGATGTCGGAGCTGGTTGTCTGACTTGCGTAGAAGTTGCCTTTGAGTTTGTCGAATGCTGCTCCCCAGATGTGCATTCCGAGAGGCAATTTTTCAACGGTGTATGTTGCTCCGTTGATGATTCTGAGATTCGGATCTTCATATCCGGTAAGAAAAATGCGGTTTGCTTCCGCATCAACTAAGATGCTATCCGCGGAACCCACTTTTAACGGCGTAGTTGAACCAGTATCGCCATCGATAACCATAAGAATGTCGCTAAAGCTGTTTGTGACATAAATCTTATTGGTGTTCTCATTTACCGCGAGGACGTAAGGATGCGGACCTCCGTTTACTGTTGCCGTTACAGAGTTATTCTGTCCGTCAATAACACTGACGGTTCCGCTGGCGGAATTTGCCACATATACGCGCCCGGTCTTTTTATGAATGGCAAGTGCTTCTGGCCCTGCGCCTACTTTTACTGACGAGATGGAGTGGGAGTGCGTATCGATAATTGTGACGGCTCCATGCGCTTCATCGACCGCATAGATCTTCCCGTTGGAAGGGTTAAGGGCGATAGCCTGATTGCTGATCAGCGTTGTGGATGGTCTCCTGCTCTCTGCCGAAGTATTCGGCTGTAAGCTCAGAAGGCTTGCGAGGGTAAAGCTTACGAAGCAAAGCCGACAGGAAACACGAAGACGTAAGGCAAAAGAAATAAACGTATTATGAGCCTGATCCACAGTAGACTGATCCTCTCGGGAATCATACGATACACAGGCGAGGATACGATGTCGTCTTCTGCAATCTTATCTTTTTGTAAAGCTGGATCTTGGTATAGAAGACTCTGCTTTCTGGCATTCCTGCTATGGTCCGGATTAGCAGTGGCGCAAAATGCAAGTCCACGTTTTAAAGTGATTGCTATTGCTGAAGAGGGTGGCCTGCATAAACCGTTTGTGGATGCGGCCAAACTCTGGCTTCGGCATGAATCCCAGGTTGAGAACTTTTCGGTTGATTACATCGAAAACACAGACAAGATAAACGAAGAGTTCTTATCGCACTATCAAGTGTTTCTTCAGCTCAACTACCCGCCTTATGCGTGGACTCCTGCTGCTATGGAGTCCTTCAAGAAGTACATTGAGCAGGGACGTGGGGGATGGATAGGCTTTCATCATGCAACCCTGCTTGGCGAATTCGATGGTTATCCTATGTGGCCCTGGTTTTCGAGTTTTATGGGCGGGATTCGCTTCAAGGATTATATTCGGACCTTCGCGACCGCTCAGGTTGCAGTAGAGGATATGTCACATCCGGTGATGCGTAATCTGGGGAGTTCGTTCGAGATTCAGAGGGAAGAATGGTACACCTATGATCGATCTCCACGCGCAAATGTTCATGTACTGGCAAGCGTGGATGAGAAGACATACGAGCCGGGTTCTTCCATCAAGATGGGTGACCATCCGGTGATATGGACAAACGAACACCTGAAAGCGAGGAATGTATACATCTTCATGGGACATCATCCCGAGCTTTTCCAGAACAAGAGCTTCACGACACTTTTTCATAACTCCATTCTTTGGGCTTCAGGTCAATGATTCCGACACGAGTTTTTCGTTATCTGGTTCTCTGGTTTGTAGTGTCTGCGGCAATTGCTTCTGCTCAGGAGGTCTCCTTCCGTGTGCTGGCTTTCCATTCGACTACGGTTGAATACGACCATGTACAGTTCGGAGAACAGGCCATCCGCTTTTTCAGTGACCTGGCGAAGAAGGATCACTTTCAATTCGATGCGACGACTCGCTGGGATGATCTGAATCCAGAAACCTTGAAGAAGTATCAGGTTGTGTTGTGGCTGAACGATTCTCCTCAGTCTGAGGCGCAGCGTGTTGCCTTTGAGCAATACATGAAGCAAGGCGGAGCCTGGTTCGGCTTTCATGCTGCCGGCTATAACGACGAGAGTACTAACTGGCCCTGGTTTGTGGAGTTTTTTGGTGGGGCAGTCTTCTATGGAAACAATTGGCCACCGCTGCCAGCGAAGTTGATTGTCGATAATCCCGGTCGCTTTGTCGCGAAGGGGATTCCGTCAAATTTCGTATCTCCTGCCAACGAGTGGTATATCTGGAAGCCAAGTCCGCGCGAGAATAAGGATGTCAAAGTTTTGCTTACACTGGATCCTGCCAATTATCCCTTAGGCTTCAAGGATACCCTTGCGGGAGGTGACCTTCCTGTTGCTTGGAGCAATACAAAGTACAGGATGATCTATGTGAATATGGGGCACGGAGACAAGATCTTTACTTCTCCGATTCAAAATCGACTCTTTGAGAACTCGATTTTATGGTTGGGTGGAAAGAAATAACAGGAACACTTTCCATCCGACCTTCAGGACCGGTAGTGTCATTGTATTTGCATGGGCTATAGCTGCATCCGAATCTTCTTTCTGGTGATGAACGCAGAGATTGCCAGGATGCACATGGTAAACAACACAGAACGAATTACTCCCGGCCATCCATAGCCAAAGTGTTTCTCCAGGTAAGTAAAGCTCAGTGCCGCTACAGCAAAGTAGTAGAGGTCCGGAAGCAGGTAAGTAAGCAGTGTGTTTGATCCAGCCGGACGTGCAAAAAAGACCCAGCTGGTTTGCTTCCGAACGTCACATAGCCAATACAGCGCGGTGAAAAGCAGGACTCCGGCACCGATGCTATAGAGGCACCAGGTAGGTGTGGCTCTTATCTTGGAGATGCCGAGCGGAGTCAATAACCACCCCGAGGCGAGCGTAAGAATTCCGAATAGAAGCGCATATAACATCTTCTTGCGAGGTGTTTGTGCAATGCGCTCGTCGAGAAAAATAGAGGAAGTAAACACCCCTGCCATTACGATTGAGGGCATTGACCCTTTGCCGAAGGGCCAAAAATAGAGAGGTACGTGGCGAAGGATCTGAAGATGCCAGGCAATAAAGATCGAACACATCGCCGTTAAAGCTACAAACCAAAGAAGCGATGCCCATACCCAACGTCGTGTGGGGATGTAGAGGATGCAGGCCGAGAGATAGGCGAAGGCAATGAGCCCCAGAATCTCCGGATAGGAGGGATCGATCCAGGCAGCATTTCCGCTTTCGGTTGTACGTCGGAAGATGACAAACATCGCAATCATCAATCCTGCCCCGGTAATGCGCAGAACTCGACGTAGAACAGGCCGCTCTTTCATCCCCGGATAGATACTCCAAAACAGAGCAGTTCCCAAAAGCCCGAGTACGCCCCAGAGATTCGTATTGATTCCCATTCGATGAGAATCGCCTTTTTCTGCATTCGCGATGATCAGGCCCATGACCAACAGGCTAAGGACGCGAAGCAATACATGACCCCAGAGTGATGCGACAGAAGGATCTTTCTGAAGGCGACTCTTTATGGCCAGAGGAATGGACATTCCCACCATAAACAGGAAGAGTGGAAACACCATATCGACGTAGGTCATTGCGTCAATATTTGCGGGCATGTGGTAGTTCCACCAGGGAAGGCCATGGACACTTGCAAGGTCATTGACGAAGATCATTACGATCATCGTCAATCCCCGCAGGATATCGATTGAAACCACGCGGGATGCGCTTGAGTGTTGGGCCGTTGTCGCAGGGAAACTTTCCACGGAAGTGCTCATTTAAGATTCGCCTTCGTATCAGACTTTGTTCCCAATTGCTCGTAGATGGTGTTCAGCAGAGCGCCGGAAGTATCGCTTGAGTAATCCCAGAACATTATGCCCCCAAGCTTATGCTCGAGGATATATTTACATTTTGCTGTCAGTGATTCCGGATCTTCATAGGAGATGAAGATGCTTTCCTTGGGATTGTACAGATAAGGTGCTGAGGCCACCGAATCCCAGTAACGGACATAACCGTTTGGCAGCATCTTGGAGGATATGTCTGCGTATTTGGCATATGCATCCGGAATAGCTTTTCCCGCCTGGAAGAGACCATGATCGTGATCTGCAACTTTTCCCCAGACATGTCCATAGAAAGGCACGCCAAGTATGATCTTTTCCGGCTTAACCCCTGCCTGCAGGTATTCGTAGATAGAACCGTCGACGGAGATCTTTTTAGGGTCTGCAGGATTTGGGAATAGTGGAGCGTGATGTCCTGTAGTCGAATCGGAAGACGGTTCGTAGTAATCGTAAGCCATCAGATTTACAGAATCGACATAGTTCTGTACCTGCGACATCTCTGTATGCTCCAGAAACTCAGAGCCGCTGCCGGTAGCGATAGAGAGATAAAGCTTTCTGTGCAAGCGCTTCTCTTCAAGAAGAAAACGGTTATGAAGCTCCTTTAGAAGCAGTGTGTAATTCTGCTTGTCTTTTGCGCGGAAGCGGTTGCCTGCACCGATCAATCCCGGGTATTCCCAATCTACATCGAGTCCGTCCAGGTTGTACTTCTCAATAAATTTGACGGCGCTGGCAATAAAGATTGCACGGCTCCGGGGAGTAAGAGCCATATCGGAAAATCCTTTTGACCACAGCCAGCCTCCTACGGAAACAAGGATCTTGAGGGACGGGTTCTGCTTCTTCAGCGTTTGAAGCATGGCATAGTTTTGTGCATCAGTAGAGAATCCTTCGATAATTCGTCCATTCCGGAGGTTGGCGAAGGCGTAATTGATGCGCGTCAGCTTTTGTGCCGCGATGGTGTCCGGCTGAATGACTTGCTCTTGCGGGAAGATGTAGGCGATTACCTCCGATTGCCGGGCCTTGGCGGATGCAGCAAAAGCTGCAAAATGAGAGCATGCGAGGCATGCAACCAGCAAACAGAAACGCAAATATCTTCTGTTTGTTAGCTTGAGCAAACGATTGCCAAAGGATATTTTGCCGGAATGCTTATTTTGCACGGAGTCCCCTATTCTCAGACATAACTTGTATATGAATTTATACCCTTCGGGACTTGAGCATGCCCGCAAAGATGTACGCAGTTGACCCCGAAATCTAGGCCATCAGTCCAATTGAATAACTACTGCCAATGTATTAGTTTGTTGTTGCAAAAATTGGCTGCGGAAAGGAAGAGCCTATTCTCCGGATGCTAAAGCAAGTTCTGTTCGTTTGTTGTAGCGGACTCGTTGTTCAACCCTGTCTGGGACAGTTGCAGGTGTTGGTTGATCATGTCGGCTACGAGACGCAGGCCCCTAAACGAGCTATCGTTCAAGGGAATGACCAGGATCATCCGCAGCAGTTCGAGCTCCTGGATGAGACAACAGGAAGATCTGTCCTGCATGGCGAATTGAAAGCAGCCGGGCAGGTGAAGTCCTGGAGGGACCGGGTTTTTTGGACTGCGGATTTTTCCTCCTGGCAGAAGACCGGAAATTATGTGCTTGCCATAAGTGATGGCAAGAAGGAAGCTCGCTCCTGTTCCTTCGCGATTGAAGACGATTTGCTCGAGCGAAGCACGCTCTCTAACGTTGTCTTCTACTTCAAGGGACAACGTGCCAGTGGCCCAATGGATCAGGCTGACCGGCATCTGCCTCTGCCCGGTGGCGAAGGTGGCTTTGTCGATGTTCATGGAGGCTGGTATGACGCCACGGGTGATTACGGTATTCACCTTTCTCATCAGAACCTTACCTCCTATTTCAATCCCCAACAGGTGCCTCTTGTAGTTTGGAGTTTGCTTAAGGGCTATCGGGAACTCGAGGCACGCAAGGACGACAACTTTAGCGAATACCAGAAGCGCATGCTGGAGGAAGGACTCTTCGGCGCCGATTTTCTGGTCAGGTTGAAGCGGCCAAATGGCTCATTTTTCGAAAGCGTTACTGCTCCGGGAAAAGATAAGCTTCCAAAGGATCGGGCGATTGGTAATCCTCACTGGCGTACTCAGATCAAGAAGAGCACCTCTGATTCCACTGAGCAGATTGAAGCTGCCAAAGGAGCACATGCGTATGAGGCCAGCTTCCGCGCCGGTAGTGGCATTGCTATTGCCGCTTTAGCTTTCGCCAGCACCATGCCGGAGGACGGCGAAATTTCCCGGGCCGCTTATCTGCGCGCTGCGGAAGAGGCATTTCAGTTTCTGGAGATACATAATCGGGAGCTTCTCAATGACGGAAAGGAGAATATTCTCGATGACTACTGTGCACTGATGGCGGCAACGGAGCTGTACCGTGCCACGCACAAGGAGTTATACAGAGTTGCGGCGGACAGACGCGCAGATCATCTGATGTCCCGGTTGACGACGGCAGGAAATTTTCACGATTACTGGCGGGCAGACGATGGTTCTCGTCCGTATTTCCACCCCTCCGATGCCGGGCTGCCGGTGCTCAGTCTGCTTGAATACAGACAGATTGCTCCACCTTCAGTACAGGAACGGGTACGGGATGTTGTCGAACATTCTCTGCGTTTCGAATTGTCCATCACCGAAGAGGTGAATAATCCTTTTGATTATGCCCGGCAACTGGTGCGAAGAGGCAACGGGGAAGTGCGTTCCGCTTTCTTCTTTCCTCACGACACTGAGGCTGCTCCCTGGTGGCAAGGCGAGGACGCACGTCTGGCGTCTTTAGCTGCGGCTGCGCGTAAAGCATTGCCATTATTTGCGGATAAGCCTGAGTTTCAAATGCAATTGAAGAATTACGCTTGGGATCAGTTGCATTGGATTCTCGGTAGAAATCCCTTTGACGCAAGCATGTTGATTGGAAGTGGACACGGAAACGCTCCATATATGTTCTTCCGATCCTATAAATACACCAGCGCTCCCGGTGCGATTATCAACGGCATCACCTCCGGTCTGGAGGATGAAGGTGACATCGCTTTCAATCAGGGATATGCGCGTACGGGTAAGGATGACGATTGGCGTTGGACGGAGCAGTGGCTTCCTCACGCTGCATGGTATCTCTATGCCGTCAGTCTGCCTCATCGTTAATGGAAAGTGAGAGGTATGAAGGCTGCATTACTTCGATTCCCGGGTAAGGTCGCAGATTATCCTCTGAGCATTGAAGAGATCGCGAAGCCTCTTCTTCCTGCAGGACATGTACTCCTGCGAGTGCTTGCCTGCGGCGTGTGCCGCACCGATCTTCATATCGTTGAAGGGGAGCTTGCGCCGGTACGAACCGATCTGATCCCTGGACATCAGATCGTCGGAGAAGTGGTCGATGGAGCTACCGATGCGCTTCCTTTGGGAACCAGAGTCGGAGTCTCCTGGATCGGCGGCACAGACGGCGATTGCTGGTATTGCAGGCATGCCTTTGAGAATCTCTGTGATTCGCCCACCTTTACGGGATATACCGTAAATGGCGGCTATGCGGAATTTGCCATTGCCCGGTCTGACTTTGTTTTTCCGCTTCCTGCTGTACTCGATGCGTTGCATGCGGCGCCTCTTCTCTGTGCTGGGATCATCGGTTTCCGCAGCCTGCGTGTCGCCGGAGTTGAGCCTGGTGAAAGAGTTGGACTCTTCGGCTTTGGCGCCTCTGCACATCTGGCGATTGATGTATTACGTGCGTGGAAGTGTGATGTTTATGTTTCTACGCGAGGAGCTTCGCATCGCAAACTTGCTGAGTCCTTAGGCGCAAAGTGGGTTGGGTCGGAAACGGAAAAGCCGCCACAGGAGCTTGATCGGGCAATTACTTTTGCCCCGAGCGGAGATGTTGTGGTTGCGGCGCTCTCCTGCTTGAGAAAGGGCGGAGTCGTCGCCATCAATGCGATCCACCTTGATCGCATTCCCCAGTTCGACTATGACCATCTGCTGTGGGGCGAACGGCAGATCCGCAGTGTGGCGAACATGACTCGTGCAGATGCACGGGATTTTCTGAAACTGGCTGCAGAGATTGGCCTGAAATCGAAGGTGACAACCTTCTCTCTCGATCAGGCCAATGAGGCACTTGCTGCAATCAAGAGTGATTCCATCGATGGAGCGGCTGTAATTCTTCCTTAGGTTCTTATTTCAGCCCATCGGTTACATAGAGCTCCGAGAGCATTTGTGTATAGCCGTAGGCATAAGCCCTCCCATCGGTACTGAAGACCAATTTCGAAAGATCGCAAAGCCCTGTTGAATCTGCGGGTTTTATTTCCTTGAAGAACTGCCGTTCTCCGCTATAGATATTCAACCGGTAAATCCGGAGAGGAAGTTGCTTCCACAGGTAGACATATAAGAAGTGCGGGTCAGCGGTCCACGAGAAGCTTTCTCCCGGCAGGAGCCCCGGGATCGGGCGCGGCTCTCCACCATCTACCGGATACAACTGGAACTTGTTACCTGAAAGTTCACTTCCGGCAATCAATTTCCCGTCCGGAGAGGTTTGGCAGAAGGTGACTCCCTCCGGCGTTACAGCTCTCGGTTTGCCTCCGTCGATATTCTGCATAAAGCATCGGACAGCGTGTCCCGGAGTATTGGCTGAAAAGAGGATCTCTTTCCCGTTGGGAAGCCAGTGAATTCCGTGACTGTATTGCTGAATATCGCTGCGATCTAATTTCCTGGTTGTTCCCACGCCTGTTGGAAGCAGTAATAACTGATTACCGGCAACAATTGCGCTTGCCCAGTTCCCATCGGGAGAGAGGTCTCCAGCCATTCCTTCACCGAGTGGTGTCGGAGGCGCTCCCTGGGTATCTCTTATGGCTACGGTATAGTTCGGCCCTACTTCTTCTCCTTGTTCATCGAAGAGTAGTTTCGTTCCATCGGAAGAAAGGGAGACCGGGAGTGACCAGTCCAACCAGGAGAGGTCTTGTTCCTTGGTAGCACCTGGAGCCAGCGCCATCATTCCTGAACGCTGATCGTCCCGGGTCATAAGGACTCTTCCTTCTGCAGAAATATCCTGAAGGGTAATTCCGCCGGGTGCACGGAAAACCAACCGTTCATGGCCGGAGAGATCTACGGCATAGATGCGGCGTTCAAGTCCGGCTCGTGCGGCTGAAAACCAGATCTCATTCCCTTTGGGCGACCAGGCTAATCCTTCTGTACTTTCCCATCCTGTGGACAGGACTTTTTTCTGCCCCGATATATCTACAACGGCCACTTCGCCTCTGTCATCCCGATGCGCAGCATGGTCGAGAAAGGCGATGCGGTCGCCCTTCGGCGATACTCTCAGGTTACTTATCCATCCGGATGTTTCGTAAAGAACGTGGCCAAGCGGGAATTCAAGCCTCTGCTTGCCCTCCACATCTCTAGATACGGCTAGGGTCTTTCCATCCGGGCCCCAATCTGCCCATTCAACATTTTCAGCAATCTGTCGTGGTGATCCCCCAGTTACAGAAACCTGGCCGAGGATGCCGCGAGCCGTTGTCATAAAACGGGAGCTGATGGACTGCAATACCGCCATCTCTCCTGTAGAGGAGATCGAAAGCAGTTGGGTGGACTGTAGTCCGAGATTCCTTGCTCCCTGAAATTTCAGGCTGGTGGAGTAGAGATCGAGCGGTGCGCCGTCCCAGGAGGCCGTATAGACGATAGTGTGACCGTCCGGTGCGAATCTGGCGGTGTAGACGGTACCGCGTCTTACCGTTAAGCGCTGAAATTCCGGGTACTGCGGACGTGCGTTTGCCTGTCCAAACCAGATTCCCACTCCAATAAGGATGCCGCAGAGCACAACTGCTGAAGCTATATAAAGGATGTGCTTCCTTTTCGATTCAGGTTTCGGGATCGGGACTGGGTAGTCATGATGGTGGTCGTGATCTTCAATTGCAGGAATTTCAATTGGATACGGCTCTTCCGTAATTCCATCCAGCTTCGCAACAAAGCGGTAGCCGCGGCGGGGAACCGTCTCTATAAAGGATGGATTGTCAGCCGAGTCGCCGAGAGCCGTTCGTAATTTACCGACTGCCACATTTACGGCGTGATCGAAATCACCAAAGTTTTCATCCGGCCAGATTCGAGCTTGAAGCTCGTCACGAGTTACGAGTTCGCCCGGATGTTCCAGGAGTACTTCCAAAACTTTAAAGGGCTGCTCCTGAAGCTTGACCTTGCGTCCAGATTTAAGAACTTCTCCGGAATAGAGATCTGCCTCAAATGCTCCAAACCGAATCTTCCGGGCAGTGTGGTGCACCTGATGCTTTCCGTTTTTGGGGAAATCTAGCATCGCAACTGGCAGGATACGCCTTCTTTTGATGTCATAACCGACGAATTTATACAACTATTTTGCCAGGAGACCATTATCTCCCGCATGTCTCCGGGGTGTCTCTCTAGTGTCCCCTTTTGAATTTTATCCAGAGACATACAAGCTACCAACTGTGCATTGAGGTCACAGGACGCCAAGCCGATGATGCCACTCGGTGAGGTGACCAATATGTACGGTCGCTACTGCTATTTGTTGCGTGGTTTGGTTGGCTTGCTATTAATTTGCCAACCGTTCGTGTGGGGATATAAACGGACCGATCTACCTATTACGGTGGACAATCTGGTCCGGTTTGATCTTTATCAGGATTATCTGATTGTCGCCCATGGAAATATTGGACTTCTAAAAGGGCTTAATTTTCTGCTGGATACGGGGACAAATCCGTCCATTTTGGACCGACGAGTCGCCCGGAAACTTCATCTCGATGAATTACCTGCTGACATTTCTGTTCTGGAAGGGAGCTTGCGAGGGGGAACTGCCTTGCTTCCCAGTTTGGAATTCGGTCCAATCAGGAAGCAGAATTTCCCGGTAGTTATTCACGATCTTTCATTCCTGCAAAGATCGCTTCCGGTTCATGTGGATGCCGTCATTGGCATGGATGTTTTGGGAAAGAGTTCCTTCGTTGTCGATTACAGTTCCAGAATGATTCAGTTTGGTTCGTATTCTCCTTTGCCGATTTCTGTTCCTTTTTGCGGGAAGGCCGGATTGGCGGTGATCGAAGCTGAGCTAAATCACACTCCCATTCACCTCATGGTCGATACGGGAGCACCTTCGCTCATCATCTTTGAGACCCGGTTACCAGCAGCGGCGACGACATTAAAAGTTGGAGATGTCCGGAAAGCGACGAATATGGTCGGTCAGGTCGAGAGCCGGCAAGTCCGGTTGAACAGTCTCAGGCTGGGCGACGAGGAGCTCCGACAGCGACAGGCATTTGTAGTTCAGGATCGTAATTCTCGATCCCGAGATTTTGATGGGTTAATCAGTCCGCCGGCTCTCGGTTTTACCCGGGTTTCGGTTGACCTCGAACGTGGTCTTATGGGCTTTGGTAAGTAGGGCTATTGCTAGAAAAGTGATTTCCGGGATGCATTCGTGGAGGAGTGACATTTCGGAAGTTTGGAGTTCTAGCGACTTTCTTGCCATCTATCAGTGACCACCCGAGGTGGATCTAAGCGTGGCTGTTCATTGGGGGAACAGCCACGCTTAGTCCGGTTCTTAGAGCATTTCGCGCTTAGATATACACCAAGTCCCTCCTGTAGGCTTGAGCATTTCCCAAAAAGCTGTAGACCGAAGTAATAGAAGTTGGCGCGGTTTTCGACCAAAGAAAACCGCTCTTCACTGAACTTGGAAAGTCACAGTATTTCGGGAAATGCTCTAAAATTCCTAATTCAATTCCTCGGAGAGGATTGGCGTTCTGCGCTTTGGGATGAGACGTGCGAGATCTGATTTCGCAGAACCGGATTCCAAAACCACATGAAAATACTGATCGCGATTCTGTTGTTCCTCGGAGTGTCAACAGGCTCATCTGCGCTGGGAAGCAGCGCCGTCCCGGATGTATCCAAGCCGGGCAATGTCGATGGAATCCTGCAGTCAATCGAAAACGCCAATGTGACTTATTCCGGGAAAGACCTCCTGGTCACACGGAAAGATACTCATTCCCCGGTCAAGATCGTGTTTACCCGCTGCCAGGGGCTGGGTGTTCATTATGAAGAGCGCCAGTGGTGGGTCCTTCCTATAAGCGCAACGGATACGCTGGTGAATGCGAATCGGACGCTATGGGTTTTGCCGCTTGATGCAGCGTCAAGGGATCAATCATGGCACCTCAAACTGAATGACGGCAGTCTGAGTGCAAAGAAGACCGAAACGGGTCTGACCGTTACGCTGCAGGCTGAGCGTACGACTCTCTCCAAAGCGGAGGCCCGTCCGCATAGTGATCCTTTCGGTCATCCATTTTCCGTTAAACTTAACGGCTCCACCGAGCTGGAGGACGCGCTGGCCGGATTCTACTGGGGCACCATTCTGCCATCGGTCGTCGAGAAGACCATGGCAGCAAATTTCCCATACCACAACGGATATGTTCTGAGCACGTTGAATGTGAGCGCCTATGCGGGCTCTTATCCGGCTGTCGATCATGAATTTCAGATCAAAGGACGGCTGGCGATGGGCTCTGAGGCCGACTTGGACATTGTGAGGCGAATGATCGAACTCCAGTTCAAGTTGATAAATGACGATCCGGAGGGTCTCTATCGTATGCCCACTTCGGTCCAACCGGATGGGCGACGCGAGTACCATGTGCGCAGAAACAGCCAGGATGACCGGCAGAATGCGGCCATGTTTCCGTTGACAGGGGACATCGAAGTGATTGAAGAATCCTGGCTCTATTACAAAGCGAGGAAAGATATAGTGTGGCTGCGGTCGAACATCGGGAACCTGGAGCACGCGGCAGACTGGGTCCTGTCAAACACGGATCAATACGGACGAGTGTGGTCGGATGTTTATTACGAAGATCAGGTGATCAAGGATGGCCGCGTGACGCAGGCCCAAGCCTTTGCTGCACGTGCGCTTGCATTACTGGCCGGTATGGAGAACTTGCTGGGACGGCAAAATGAAGCCGCTCGCTTTACCCGAGCCGCAAAGAAGATAGCCGATGCATTGATTGCACCTCTTCCGATGGGGTACTGGGACGCGAAGAACGGAAGGTTTATTGATTGGGTTGACCGTGACAGCAAGGTGCACGATCACATCCATCTTCTTGCCAATGAGCTGCCGGTGACTTTCGGATATGCAACGGAGGAGCAGTCCTCTAAGGTGCGTCGCTTAATCGACATGAATGCCGAAGAGTTCGAGCGATTTCCCAGCTTTGTAGCCGCGAGGATTGCCGACTATGACAAGGCGGAAATTGGTTCGGGTGGGCCCTATGATCTTTGCGCTGCGGGCCGGTACTGGTACTGGGATGCCGCATATCGTGAGTCGCAGGGGCAGAGCGGACTTCTTCTCGATCAGTTGAAGAGGGTAGCGGCAGAGGGCGCGAAAGATGGGTATTTCTTGAGCGAACGGTACGACATGGACCATGTGTATTACATCGATGGTAAAGATGCGCATGGGGCCGAGAGGTACTACGAATATCCCAATGTCTTTGCTGCCGTTCTGATTGAGAAGTTGCTGGGGTTGACTATTCCTTCTAATGCGGATGTATCCGTTGCACCGCGCCTGAAGAGCCACGGCAGCGTGGAGTTTGGAATTCCAGAGTATGCGTTGCGTTACAGCTATGGCCAAGATGGATTTGTACTAAAGAATCTGTCGGATAAGCCACGTCGATATAAGGTGGATTTATCTGCGCTCGGCTTTACTGCCAGCCATTACCGGCTAAAGAGCAAATCCCGGAACGGAATCGTAGGTGCGCGTTCTATCCTGACTCTGTCTGCTCAGGAAGAGGTACATTGGATTCCTGTGCGATAAAGGACAAGTATTTGCGTGAATTTTCGCAGGGCCTCAATCTTCTTCTTCTACGGTTGTAGCCGGGACGGTATCTTTATTTTTTATTTGTCGCTATATCTACCAAGAACAGATATTTTGTCCGGATCTTTATAACGGACTAGAACGTTTCCCACTAAAGATGTGGATCTAAGAGTAAAGCTTATGCAATTCCCGCCAAGGCTGAGGTAGAAGGAAAGCTGTATTCCTCATCGGCAGCTCTATGCCTATGCGGGGAAATGTTCGAATACTACCGTTGCAAGTGAATCGAAAACTGGGTTTCAAAACTGAGTAAGCAATGCACGAAAAGCCCTGCTTTTATTGCAGATGGCTTGTTAAGTACTCTCCTTTGGTTCAGAGCTGCTTATCTATAGGAGGATGTTGCGTGGGTGCGATGGCTTTCTCGTCGGGTATTTCGGCTGAAAAGGACAATATTACAGATACAAATGCATTGTTCAGTACTTTGTATTTTGAATTGTATCGTTTGGCCAAGCGGGAACTTTTACGGAGATGGAATCCAATCGGTTTGAGTGTAACCACACTCTTGCATGAAGCCTATCTGGATATGGCCGTTCGCAACGGGCCTGCCTTTCCCGACTATGCGCATTTCATGGGATATGCGGCTCGTGTGATACGAGGACTCATTGTCGATCATGCGCGAAATTTCCGGGCCACGAAGCGAGGCGGGAAATTTGAGATCATCGCACTGGACAATGATGTTATTGCAGCTCATGCCAATGCGAAAGAGCTTTCCCTGCTTAGCGATGCTTTGGATCAATTGGAAAAGGTTGAGCCAGAACTTGCTCAGGTTGTTGATCTGAAATATTTCTGTGGTTTTTCCTTCGGCGAAATTGCCGCAATGCAGGGGCTATCGGAACGTACTGTGCAAAGAAGGTGGGAGAAGGCCCGTATCTATCTCCATCACTGTATTGGAACAGATCTATCACTCTGAAAATCAATGCCAAAACTCAAAGCAGATCAATGGAAGGTGCTGGGTCCCTATTTGGAGGAAGTTCTTGGCTTGGCTGAAGAAGAACGGCCGGACTGGCTGGCTCGTCTGCGTGCTGAGAATCCCTCCTTGGCCGAGCAATTGGACGCACTTCTTGTGAACCATCGTACTTTGGCTCAAGAGGGTTTCCTTGAAAGGCGCCTCGTGGAGTTTCCCGGGGCGAGAACTCTGGCTGGTCAAAGTTTGGGGATGTACACATTAGTTGCCCAGATTGGACAGGGCGGCATGAGTAGTGTCTGGCTCGGAGAGCGTAGCGACGGCCGTTTTGAGCGGAAAGTAGCTGTGAAGCTTCTCAATATTTCTTTGATGGGAAGGATAGAAGAGGCCCGATTCATACGCGAAGGAAAGATATTAGCGGCTCTCCGGCATCCGTATATTGCCGATTTAATCGATGCCGGAGTTTCGCAAGCCGGGCAGCCCTATCTGGTTATTGAGTATGTCGAGGGAGATCGTCTCGACCAATATTGCGATTCCCATCGGCTCGATCTTCAACAGCGTATCAGGCTGTTTCTTCAGGTTCTGGAGGCTGTAGGGCAGGCACATGCAAATCTCGTTGTACATCGCGATCTGAAACCCTCGAACATCTTGGTGCGAAAGGATGGACAGGTAAAACTTCTCGACTTTGGTATTGCAAAGCTGCTGGAAGGAGAGGGCACTGAAGGGCGTTCAATGCAACTTACTTCCGCCAGCGGAAGGGCCATGACGCCTGAATATGCAGCTCCTGAGCAATTGCAGGGTAAAGTGATTACAACTGCTACAGACGTCTATTCCTTGGGTGTGCTGCTGTATGTACTATTGACCGGTCTTCATCCAGCCGGAGACGGACCTCATTTCCCTGCCGATCTAGTCAAAGCAATTGTAGATACAGAGCCGCTGCGACCATCGGATGTTGTCGCTCCAGATCGAAGAGATCAGGAAGGTGTCTCTCTCAATGCTGCCAATAGAGCTTCCACAGCAGACAAACTTCGTCGCTCGCTGCGTGGAGATCTCGACACGATCATTCTGAAAGCTCTGAAGAAAGAGCCTTCGGAACGCTATCCCTCGGTGACGAGTTTTGCAGAAGATTTACGCAGATATCTGAAAGAAGAGCCCATTAGTGTCAGAGCCGATACCTTTGCTTATCGTGCGGCTAAGTTCGTTCGTAGAAATAACGTAGCCGTGGCATTAGCTTCGTTATCGATAGTGGCGATTGTCATTGGGGGAGGGGCCGCAATCGTTCAGTCACGAATAGCTCAAATGCAGTACAAGCTTGCATTGCACCAGCTAGCTCGCGCCGAACACATAGCCGAGATGAACGAACTTCTGCTGAGCGATGTAGCCCCCTCGGGAAAGCCTCTCACTCTAGATCAATTGCTTGAGCGCGAACAGCACATCGTGGAACGCGAACCATTTTCCGACGCTGTCAATCACGTAGATATGCTCATCTCTATTGGTCATCAGTATTCCGGGCAAGATGAAAATGAAAAGGCTCTTCATGTACTTGACGAAGCCTATCAATTCTCCCGCAAGCTGAGCGATCCGCTGATTCGTGCTAAGTCTTCATGCGCAATGGCCGAGGCGCTGATACCCGTTGGGGAGTTAGTGCGTGCCGAGTCGTTCTTCCAGGAGGGAATACGGGAGTTGCGTGACGATCCCCGATCTGCAACTGAAAGAGCCTTCTGCTTTCTGCATGGTAGTGAAATAGCTTATCGCAACGGCAATTCCCGCGAGGCACTTGTACGGGCGCGTGTCGCAGATCAAGCGGCGGGAAAAGTAACCGTCCGACCGAATTTGCAGGAGTTTGAGGCTTTAAATAATCTTGCAGGCGTTCTTGGGCATGCTGGACAGTTTGTGGAGGCAAATGAAAAATTTGAGCAAGCTTCTGCTCTAATGACTCGTCTTGGATATGACGACACCCAGAAGTCCGTCAAACTCTTCAATGACTGGGCGCTCACTTTGACATATGCTGGACAACCACTAAAGGCGGAGAAGATTTTTCGTCGGGCAATTGACATCAGCAGGGCGGATCAAAGTGAGGACGCAGTTCCGCCTACTTTGTTGCATAACTATGCAGGAGCACTGCGCGATTTAGGTAGATTCCAAGAGGCAGATAGCTATGCTGAACGGGCCTCTGTGAAGGCTGTGCAGGCAGGGGAAGAGATTCTTGTCGATCAGATTGATCTATTACGCGCCAGGATTTTCCTGGATCTGCATGACTTGTCTCATTCGGAAAAGATATCGACCCAGCTGGAAGCAAGAATGCGAAAAAAACTCCCGCCTAAGCATTATGCATTTGCGATTCTGGCCTCGTATCAATCACAGTTGGCACTTGCTCAAGGCAATATTTCCAAGGCGTTGCGGTTAGTTAATCGGGCTGTGGCAATAGCAGAATCTTCAATGAGAAGCTTCGGGCCCTCTGCAACATACCTCCCATCGTTACTAACTGTAAGAGCAAATTTAGTTCTTCAGGACCGGCATCCGGAACAAGCTGCCGAAGATGCGCAAAAGGCCATAAGTTTGCTAAAAGGGTTTCTTCCCCCTGCAATGCACTCCAGCAAATTGGGGCTTGCTTATCTGGCTCTGGCACATTCAATGGATGCACAGGGAAAAGCGAGTGAAGCCAAAGATGCCTTCCGGATAGCATCGGAACAGCTGCAGGATACACTCGGTCCTGATCATCCGGAGACCAGGAGTGCTCAGCGATAGAGCCTTTCCTGCACAGCTGTACTTCGAAGCACAAAGGCTTTGGCCGCTTTCCGCCAAAGACCGGGATCCTTGATAAACCTAGTTGGGTTTGCTGGGATGGAAAGAAAGCTACTCTTAACCATTCTTGGCGAGTGTATACCTGAGCGAGAAATGCCTTGATAACAGTGTGCACTGGTTCTGCAATTCCAGTTCCTCGTATGGCGAGTCCTGAATACAACAACTATCTAAGTGAGCCATAAACTTCCTGTTTTTAATGAGATGCAGGTAAGAGTCGCCGCCTTTTCAGTGAAAAACATTCTTAATTGTATATACGTAAATACAATATGTAGATATACGTGTTATAAATATTAGTTTTTGAATTGTTTCTGGAACGCTTTATTTCGCATGTCAACCGCGAGGGTGATTCGAAAGGTGGGCTAGTCGTGAAGACGTTTAGTGTTGAAAGCTTGTTTCTGGATTTTCAATTTACCCTGCGCCGGTTCAGAAATGACTGCGGATTCCAGGCAGCGGTGATAGCTACTCTTGCAGTTGCGATTGGGGTAGCGGCTTCGACGTTTGCGGTCTTTTATGCGGTACTCATTCGGCCTCTGCCATATAACGAACCAGAAAAGATCGTGGCAGTTCAGCCCTTCACTACTCAAGGTTACTCTCCGGCTAGTTACGACGAGTATCTTGAGTGGCGCGACAGAAACGAAGGCTTTAGCGCAATTGCAGGCTATTCGACGAGAGAAACTAACTTCTTGGGCCCTAATGGACCGGTGGCCATAAAGAATATCGCTACCTCGGATAATTTCTTCAATGTGTTTTCCGTAAGCCCGATGCTTGGACGGGCATTTGCCGCAGGAGAAGATCAGCCGGGGCGCAACGATATTGTGGTTCTCAGCTATGAAGTATGGAAGACCGAGTTTCACCAAGATCGAAATGTAATCGGTCAGAACGTAAAGCTAGGTGAAATTCCATACACAGTTATTGGTGTAATGCCAGCTGGATTCAGGTTCCCTGTCGATATGGCTTCCGCCGTTTATACGCCTTTGCACCCCAGCAGGGGAGAACGGGAAGGTGGCGGGCATTGGCTCCCCACTGTTGCACGTCTCAAGCCTGGAGTCTCTCTTGCGCAGGCAGAGGCCGACATCAATCGGATTATCAAGAGCTCCAGAATTGGCGGCAGGCAAGAGCAGGGGCGGGGAGTCCGTTTATATGAACTAACTCATTTCCTGACGGGTACGCTCAAATCTCCTCTCTATCTGCTCTTATTCGCGGTCTTTGCGTTGCTGGCAATAGGATGCGTAAATGTTGCCGGGTTATTCCTTGCACGAAGCCTTAACCGGGAGCGGGACCTTTCTCTCCGCATTGCGATTGGTGCAAGCAGACAGAGAGTTGTACAGCAGACCCTGGTAGAAGCAATTACTCTTGGTTTCTTCGGTTCCGCAGCAGGAGGATTCCTGGCCTGGCTGTTCCTGATGGCACTCCGTCCTCTGTTGTTGAGCGTGTTGCCGCTTGGACTCAGCGTTAAGCCTATTTCCGCAGGCATACTTTTGTTTCTTGGTGTTGGGATCTTAACTACCTGCGTGGCCGCACTCTTTCCCGCCTGGAGGGAAACTGTAATTTCTCCTCTCATTGCTTTGAAGTCCGAAACGAGCGTTGGCGCCACACGTAGTCAGAACAGGATACGATCGGCATTTCTGGTTATGCAGATCGTGCTTGCTTTTGTGCTTCTCGTTACTTCCGGACTGGCGATGAGAAAACTGAAGGGCCTTGAGAACACTACATTAGGATTCGATCCCGATGGGATCATAACCACTGAAATAACGCTGCCCGCCGGAGCTTATGAGAAGCGCGATGTGCTTGGCAATTTCTATACACCTCTGCTTGATAGAGTCCAGTCAATTCCAGGAGTAAAGAGTGCTGGATTGATCCAGTTATTGCCTGTTAAGGGGTGGGGCTTCAATATGAATGTACATGTTGTCGGGAAGCCGCCTGAACCACCGCAGCAAAAGAAACTTGTAGGGGTAAGACTTGTTTCTTCTGGATATTTCACGGCGATGGGGATTCCACTGCTTAAAGGGCGAATGTTGAATGAGAAAGTCGATACGCCCGACTCAAATGCGGCCGTCGTGAATGATGCATTTGTTAAGCAGTTCTTTGCTCCAGGGGAAGATCCTATCGGTAAGCAGTTGGACGTAGGGCTGATGATTGTGGGTGTGGTTGGCTCTGTACGCCAGTCTCTCTACGAGCCGCCCTTTCCCGAGATATGCTACTTGACCTCGCAAACACTCAGGGAAGAGCGATTCCAGAATCTGTCAAACATGCAGCTTGTCATCCGCACTAACTCAAAGGATGCTGCTATTGTTCCGTCTCTGCGCAAAGCACTCCACGATACCGATCCCACTATCCCACTTCGTACTCCGCTTACGATGCGGGAAATAATTGACGATCTCCTGGTTTTTGAACGCCTGCAGAATTGGCTCTTTGGTGTCTTTGCTACCTTAGCCGTTTTGTTAGCGGTTGTGGGGTTGTATGGACTTATCAGTCATGAGGTGGCTGCCTCTACACGAGAGATTGGAATCCGGATGGCGCTTGGTTCGTCAAGGCTACGCGTCATGGGCGAGATCTATCGAAGGGTTGGATTGATTCTCGTTTCAGGCGTATCCATAGGTGGTGGTGTAATCTTTCTCTTAAGGAATCTCTTGTCTTCGGTGGCTAGAATCCAGGCTGATCACGACTTTATTACGATAGTGATTCTGGCCTCTATCTTCATTCTCATTGGAATGTTTGCTGCCTTCATTCCTGTCCGGCGTGCTGTTGCTGTCGATCCTGTTACTGCGCTCCGATACCAATAATTTCCCGTAGCGGCGATTAGGTCTTTTCATCTCAATCGCCCCGCCTTGCGCAGCTTGTGTGAGCAGCCCGGTTCCAGGTCATCGACCTGGGTTGGGGGGCGACGAGGCGGCGTTTGACCAGAAGACGGTGGAGGTCTGCCTGCGCGAGATTGAGCGCTGCCAGAAGACCGGCGTAAAGCCAAACCTTATTGTCCTACTAGGACAATGATACGGATGGTAGTCGATCAATGCTGATCATTGGCCGCAACTGGCGACCCAGTTGCACGGGCCTATCTCATTAGATACGTCTGCCACCCAGCAATGCGCTGCAACAAGATTCTCTTGTAACGGTTCGGCAATAGGATCAGCGTCCCATCTTCCCTTAACTGAGGTCGGCAATTCGGCTCATAGCTAGTAATCACAAGAATGGAAACCAGCATATAAGGTACGCCGCTTTTTCAGGCGGATGAGGAAGATAATCTTCCTCATCACAATTCCACTTCAATTCCAAATAGAGCGAAGTTTCCATAGCTTGCCTATTACCGTGATTGGTTTATCACCAGACGAAACGAATTCGATCTTATTGGCTTGTGTGAGTGGATAGATAAGATTGGTCATGGCAATAGTGCCGTTCTGTGCAAAAGCCTCAATGGAAGAACGATCAACTATAAGCGTTAGATCGTAGGGGCGTCCCGCGACAAGCGGAGCGGTGGTTTTGGCAGGGAATTCGGGAGTGATCGTGAGGCCTGATTTTGTGCGATCGATGTAGAATTCGCCTCGTTGTTTATCAAATCCGATTTCTGTCCAATGCTGCTCATCGGAGTAGATGCGAAGCCCGAAGATTGCTTCGGACTCTTTCGAGAATTGTAAGTCCAGCTCATAAGGAGCATGTTGGGCTGCGATACTTTTGTCGGCACTTGTGATAGAAGTACTGCTGACGTGCAGCAAGTCGACTATAGGCTCCTGTTGAAGCGCTAGCCCGTGATTATCACGCAAAACCGAAAGCTGTCGAGGCAGACTCATTTGCCCCCGCCAGGGAGAGGTAGGTAGTTTTTCTGCGTATTGCCAGTTGCTCATCCAGCCGAGAAGAATCGGGCGCTGATCCTTCGGAAGATGATTGAAGCTGATAGCGCAGTAATCGTCCTTCCCATAATTCGTCCATCCATGGGCTCCGGGCTCTTGCGATAGGGTGAAACCTTTGCCGTCAAAATTACCGAGGAAATACTGTTCGCCAGAGCCTCCATTCGGAGCACCTGGGTTAAGCCCTACTTTGAGTGCCCAGATGCTTTCACCTTTTCTGGCTGTATCGGGAATTTGCAACAGATTCGGGCATTCCCAATCTCCCTCCACGTTACCTGCAGGACCGAAATCGCTCAGTTTCGTCCACTGCTTAAGGTTTGCCGAGGAATAGAAGCGAACAATGTGTTCTTTGGGAAGAGAGACAGCCATGATCCATTGGTGTTCTTTTTCATTCCAAAAGACGCTCGGATCTCTGAAGTCGGCCATGTGTAAATCGAGCACAGGGTTGTGCTCATATTGAGTCCACGTGCGTCCATTGTCGCGACTATAGGCAATGTTCTGCGTTTGACGGGGGCCTGAGGGTGTTTTACCTGCGCCGGTATAGATCGCGACCATACATTCATCTTTGGGCGCACAAAGGCCGCTTGTGTTGTGCTGGTCTATAACGATGCTGCCGGTGAATATCATCACGCCATCTTTCTCTGGAATGGCAACCGGGAGTTCTCGCCAATGCAGCAGGTCCTTGCTGACAGCGTGGCCCCAGCTCATATGCCCCCACTGATCTCCAAAAGGGTTGTACTGGAAAAAGAGATGGTATTCGCCTTTGTAGAAAACTAAGCCGTTGGGGTCATTTGTCCAATGTTCCCGTGGTGAGAAATGTACCTGAGGCCGATAGACTTGGTCATATCCGCTTGTTTGCGCGCTGCTGCTATCTAAACAAAGAACAGCTGCGATAATAAGAATCCAAGTTGCGAATGTACGAGAATGTATGCATGCCATTGATAAGCCCTTCAGTGGTAACTGCTCTCAGAAACAACGGGTTTCGAGGGGATTCGATGCGAGTTGTAGACATTCATCGAGCGACCAGTTGGGAGTCGCCCCCTGTCTGCTGGCCACGATCGAGCCCAGTGCGTTAGCAAAACGAGTGATTCGTTCGACTGGCCAGCTTTGGTGATAACCGTGTAGAAAAGCTGCTGCGAAAGCATCTCCGGCGCCCACTGTGTCTTCCACAGTGGAGGGAAATCCGGGAACCCGCAGAGCCGATCCTTTCTCGAATACCAGGCATCCTGCCGCCCCAAGAGTAATGCAGATGCAATCGAGGTTATGGCGGGAACTCCACTCTGCACAGAATCTTTCAAGGGAGAACATTTCCGCTCCCATACCCGTGATTGCACCGAGTATCTTCGCTTCAATCTCATTAAGCTTCAAAACTGAAGCTAATTGGCATAGACGTTCGACCAGAGATAGATTCCAGCCTTCAGGACGGAGATTTAAGTCGTAGAAGCAGCGAGTCCCAGGCATAGACTCCGCAAGATTTCGCGTCACCCGCTCTGCGCATTCGTCTGTTTGAGCCAGAGTTCCGTAGTATAGCCAGTCCGGTTTGAGGCGCTTCAGCGCGTCAATCTTCTCGGGTGAAAGATTGACGAAATCGAATGCGACGGGTCGAGGTATCTCAAAATGAGGGTCTCCGTCCTGATCCATTGTGACGACTGCTACCCCCGTGCGCTGGCCGGGAATGGTCTGGAGATACCGCGTATCCACTCCAAGAGCGGCGGCGCCTTCCAGGGCGCGCTGACCTCGTTCATCGTCTCCGACGGCGCTAATCAGAGCTACCGAATTGCCTAGCCGGGCGCAATTCGCCGAGAAATTGAGCGGAGCGCCGCCAAGAAGTTCCCTGTCCGGGAATACATCCCATAGAATCTCCCCGACACTTAATACCTGCATTATGGTCTCCATTCGATGAAACAGAAGTACGATAATGTATATGCAAATTCGTACAGAGTTGTCTAGTATTTATCATTCCGGCAACGATGGAAATCAGACTAGAGAATGAGAGCTGATAATGGATAGGACGTTTGGGAAAGCCAATGACCGATACCAGTACTGAGCCGAAAAAACTATCGAAACACCTTTCAATCGTGGAGAGCCTGAGGAGTGATATTGATTCCGGCCGGTACCGGCCCGGCGCTCGCTTGCCAAGTGAAGCGGAATTGACCCGCAGGTTTAAAGTGAGCCGGATGACGGTGGTTAAGGCGATTCAACAGCTTCAGCAAGAAGGACTTCTGGTTCGGAGAGTTGGTTCAGGAACCTATGCGTCCGGCCAGGCTGCGACTGAAGGCTTATCCTTCGGGTTGCTTATTCCAGATCTTGGGCAAACTGAGATCTTCGAGCCTATTTGCCGCGGGATGATGCGCTCTCCGTCCGTAAAAAAACACTCGCTCTCCTGGGGGCACGCACTATCGACTGATCAGGACAAAGAAGAGGAGGCCGAGCACCTTTGTCGCAGCTTCATCGACCAAGGTGTTGCTGGAGTTTTCTTTGCTCCAGTCGAGTTCACCACTCGGGAGGATGTGAATGGGCGCATCCTTCGGGCCCTCGATAAGGCTCGTATTCCCGTGATCTTACTGGACAGGGATGTCGTCGCCTATCCGCAGCGTAGTAATTACGATCTCGTCGGGCTGGATAATCGACGCGCGGGGTTTATCGTGACGGAGCATTTAATCAAACAGGGTGGTTCTCGCGTTGGATTCTTTGCGCGAGATCATTCGGCAGAAACGGTGGAAGCTCGTATTGCCGGATATCGGGAGGCGCTTTACCAACACGATCTGCCGGTCTCTCGGGGGTTTCTGATGAGAGGAGACGCATCGGACAAAGAATTCGTGGAATCGGTAATTCGAAAAGAACGGCTCAATGCCATCATGTGCGCGAACGACCTTACCGCAGCAAATCTCATGCAAACGATCCTTGGGCTCGGTCTCCGTATTCCTGAGGATGTCCGGATTGCTGGGGTTGATGACGTCAAGTATGCGTGTCTGCTTCCGATTCCATTGACCACTTTTCGTCAGCCCTGTGACGAGATTGGAGCTGCCTGCATGTCGGCGATGCTAGAGCGAATCAATAATCCCTATCTTCCTCCGCGATCCATCCGCTTGAACGGAAACCTTGTCATTCGCCGCTCCTGTGGGAATGGTCAAACGCCTTAAATCAGAGTTGACTATTCAACTTTGTTTGAAATACATAGTCATATTTGTTGACAGATGTATATTGAGAAGCCTACAAATTCCTTCGTTGTAGTGGAGGCTTGTATGGCTGCGATGTTTCTGAAGAACGTAGTTAATGATTGTCTTAGGCGAGGCATAAAGCGGAAGCTTGCATACCTCACCTTGTTACTTTCAGTTTTCATTTTGTATTCGTCGATGTTAAGCGGACAGAGCTCAACGGGATCGATCGAAGGACTTGTCACAGATAATACGGGCGGCGTGCTGTCTGGTGTGAACGTCAAGCTGATCAGTATCGACACCTCAGAGGTGCGAACCGTAAAAACAAATGATTCCGGAGTATTTAGTTTTAGCTCGCTTCCACCTGTGAGCTACCGGATTGAAGTGACAATGCAGGGATTCAAACAGTTTTCGCAAGGTCCCTTCAAGCTCGATGTCGCTTCCACGATTTCTGTGCCAGTAAAAATGCAAGTGGGCTCTTCGACTGAGACCATAGAGGTGACTTCAACCGATCCTCCGCTAGCGACTCAGAGTTCTGCGCTTGGCTACCAATTGGAAACCAAATCGATCGAAGATCTTCCCACTAACGGAAGGAATCCTTATGGTTTTGCCGCTCTGGTACCGGGCGTAAACGCACCGGCAGCATTTACACAACTCTCGGTAGGGATGTATAGCGAGCAATTTGTTTCAATTAATGGATCGAGGAACAACCAAAGTAGTTTTCAGTTAGACGGAGGCGACAATTCTAATTCGGCCTTCAATGGACCGACTTTTTATCCCTCGATTGATGATGTGCAGGAATATAAGGTCCAAGTGAACAACTTTAGTGCAGAGTTCGGTAACTCTGCTGGTGGCGTTATCAATGTCATTACGAAGTCCGGTACGACGAATTTTCATGGTTCGGCATTTGAATTTGCCAGAAATGACATCTTCGACGCAAATAATTATTTCGCCAAGCGGGCCGGTCTTCCAATTGGATCATACAAATACAACCAGTATGGTGGTTCTTTGGGTGGGCCTCTTTCTCTTCCTCATCTCCTGAAAAGAAAAGATAGTACCTTCTTTTTCCTGTCGTATGAAGGCCTACGTTTTACGCAAAGCGTTACCGCAACCGGCACGGTTCCTACCGACCTACAACGGTCGGGGGATTTCTCGCAGACCTTCGATGCCAACAATCGTATGGTTGTGATCTACGATCCATCTACAACAAGACCAGATCCTGCGCATCCCGGTAGCTATATTCGTGATCCCTTTTCCGGGAATAAGATCGATGCAACTCGCTTTGATGCAGTATCGAAGAAGATTCTTCCTTATTTCCCGAGAGCCAACACTACAGGTACAGCACCAACGAACGCCAACAATTTTGTGTCGGTGAGTAATGCAAACACAGTCAAGAACACAGGCTCTGCCCGCGTTGATCATGTCATCAGTGATCGTCAGCGGATCTTTGGTCGATATTCTCAGAATTTGACGATCTTTAAGCGTCCGAATCCATATGAGGGAACCCAGGCAGCGGTGGCAGCTCCTACGCTAGGAACGGATCGCCTTATGGAGTGGCAGCATGTGCTCGATTACACCAATGCTCTTCGTCCCAATCTCGTTATGGAGCTCAATTCAAGCTACAACCGCTATATGCTGAAGCGTACTCCTCCTGGATTTGGTTTTGATCCGACGACGCTTGGTTTTCCAAACTATTTCAGTACACTTGCATCTACCTCTAAACTTGCGCCTTGCTTTCCGCAAATCAATACAGGCAGTGGCGGTTTGAATTGGTCGCTAGATCAGATAGGAGTTGGAGGAGAGGTTCCTGTGGGAGTCTGCGGCAATTTGAATAACGCCGTCGAGGCTTATCAGGAAGTTGCCAACTTCACGAATACGGTTTCTCGGCATACCTTGAAGTTTGGAGCTGTCTACCAGGTCGATCAAAACTTCGGAAAAAATAACGTTGATGCTGATGGCGTATACGGATTCCGTACCGATCGGACACAAGGACCTAATCCCTACACCTTCGCTTCGAATGCTGGCAGCTCTTTCGCCTCCTTTCTCTTGGGATATGGAAATTTCGGGGACATTGGATCGAGTGAGCCTCCGCAATATATTACGACCAAACACTGGGGTATGTATTTCCAGGACGATTGGCGGATTACACCCAAGCTCACGTTAAATTTTGGTGTTCGATATGACATCAATACCCCTTATACCGAACGCCTCAATCGCCTAACGCAAGTCGACCTTAACACGACGTCACCTCTTCAGATACCTGGATTATCTCTGAAAGGAGGATTCCAGTTTCCCGGCGTGAAGGGTAATTCGAGATATCTTAGCAATATTCACTTCAATCAATTAGTACCTCGAGTAGGGCTCGCTTTTTCCCCCACTGCGCAGACAGTATTTCGTGGTGGCTTCGGCATGTTCTATGGGCCGGTGGTTGGAAGTAGTACGCCGTCCGACGGATTCTCCACAAGAACTGGCTGGGTGACCTCGTTCGACGGAGTTCATCCCGTCAACCCGCTGTCTAACCCCTTTCCTACTGGCTTTCAATATGCAACAGGGAACTCTGCTGGACTTCTGACGCTTATTGGACAAGGAGGAACTGGTATCGACAAAACACAGAAGGTTTCCGTTGCCAAACAATGGAATGTGGGTATCCAGCATCTCTTTCCGGGTGCGATTACGATGGATCTCGCCTATGCTGGCAGTCAGGGCAACAACCTATACAATTTCACTCTACTCAATCAACTGCCCAACCAATATCTTGCGCTAGGAAATGCCCTTAACGAACAGGTGCCTAATCCGTTTTACGGCCATGTCTCTGTTGGACTCCTCGCCAATGCTACAGTTGCTCGGTCACAGCTGCTTCTCCCTTATCCTCAGTTTACATATCTAAATACGAATCTGAGCAATGGCAGCTCTATCTATCATGCGCTTCAACTGTCGGTGAACAAGCGATACATCCATGGGCTCAGTTTTCAGGGAAGCTATACATGGAGCAAGGGAATCGACAATCTCGGTGGGCCGGTACAAGACTTCAACAATCTAGCTGGCGAGCGCGCAGTATTCAGCAACGATCTGACTCACAATCTTTCTCTAAGTGGAGTATGGGAGTTGCCATTCGGGAAAGGGAAACCTTACTTACAGCATGGATTTAGTTCCATGATTTTAGGCAACTGGCAATATAACGCTATCGCCACATTTAAGAGCGGATATCCTCTGTCGGTTGGTGTTGCTACAAATACACTCAACAACAATGGCGGCTCACAGCGAGCTAGCTATGTCGCTGGCGCCACTGCAACACTGAGCGGACCGGTGCAGAAACGTCTCAATCGTTACTACAATACGGATGCTTTCCGTGCGCCCGGTCAGTTCACATATGGCAATACACCACGATATCTCTCTCAATTACGTGCTCCAGGCGTAGCGAACTACGACATGTCGGTTTTCAAAAATATACCGGTCTATGAAAACCTGAAAGTCGAGTTCCGTGTCGAAGCATTCAATATCTTCAATCGGGTTCAATTTGGTGGTCCCAATACAACGACTGGGAGTATCAATGCTGGCACCATCAGCTCTCAGGTAAACCAGCCTAGAGACCTGCAACTCGCTGTACGGGCGACATTCTAAAAGTAGTACCTGCCTGTCAAGAGCCGTCCGATGCTTTCGCACGGCTCTTGAGGGGATACCTCGAAGCCTCGAAAGTCTGGGAGAAAGGTATTGCTTTAGACACATCAATCCCCCGGCGCACGATGCTTTGTCTTTTGTCTGCCACGACCGCTATGAGTCTCACTGACCACTATCGTGAGGTTCAATAAATCGTTGTTTGCAGTGTTTGAAGCCCGAGGTCACTCTCGCGGAACCGAAGCGTGCACAAGTGCGGTTTGACTTCACTGAAATCCATGCCGCACGGCCAATGACCTGCGTACAAATGAAATTCAACCAGCGGTTCCATAATCGGAAAGATGGAGAGCCATGCAATCAACAAATTTCGGTCGACCCAATGCAAGACTCATCAAAGCTACGCTGACAGGAGCCTTAGGGGGACTTCTGTTCGGGTTCGACACGGTCGTCATTTCCGGCGTGATCGATTCGGTCGTCAGGCTCTATGGTTTAAGCGACTTCGATAAGGGACTGACGGTTGCGCTTGGCCCTGTGGGTACGGTAGTTGGATGTTTTGTAGCTGGAGTGATCGGGCAGCGCTTCGGAGCGCGAACGGCTTTACGCTATGCGGCCGCGCTCTATTTACTGGCTGCAATCGGAACAGCGCTATCCATTGGATGGCCGATGTTGCTGTTTACACGGTTTCTCGGGGGTGTCGGAATCGGTGCCGCATCCGTGTTGGGACCTGTCTACATAACGGAGTTGTCGCCCGCACGATGGAGAGGCCGATTGGTCGGCACGTTCCAGATCAACGTCGTATTGGGCATCCTCATCGGCTACGTTTCAAATTACCTGGTACGTCTCTGCCATCTTGGCTCGGTCGAATGGCGTGTGATGATCAGCGTTGCCGCTTTGCCTGCCATCGTTTTTCTTGTCCTTTTGTTCCGGATCCCTCGTTCGCCGCGCTGGTCAGCTTCGCGCAACGAGATCGATGAGGCGATTGCGGTTCTCGAACAAATGGGTGTACCTGATCCACAAGGCGAGTTGCAGGCAATCAAAGCGGCCATGCGCTCTGAGCAAGCAACCGCACATGAAGCAGTCTTTAGCAAGAAGTATCGGATGCCGCTGTTTCTGGCGATCACCATCGGCGCTTTCAACCAGTTGGCCGGCATCAACGCCATTCTTTACTACATGCCCAGCATCTTTGCCGCCGCCGGGTTCAGCCAACTTTCGGGAGATTTGCAAGCGGTTGTGATTGGAGCGACGAATCTGGTCTTCACGCTAGTAGGGATGTCGTTCATCGACTATTTTGGCCGCCGGAGCTTGCTGATGCTGGGCGCCGCAGGAACGGCGGCGTGCCTGAGTGGGGTCGCGTGGGTTTTCATCACGAACAGCCATCACGCTGCACTGCTGGGACTGCTTGTGTTCTATATCGCCTTCTTCGCGTTGTCGCAAGGAGCGGTGATCTGGGTCTATATAGGAGAGGTGTTTCCGAACGCCGTGCGCTCGAAGGGGCAGGGGGTAGGCAACGCCAGTCACTGGATTACGAACACAATTATTGCCTTGGCGTTTCCAGTGCTCGCCCACAGGTACGGTGCTGGAATGCCTTTTGTGTTCTTTGCGGCGGCGACTGTTCTGCAGCTCCTCGTCGTATCTGTGTTCTATCCGGAGACCAAGGGGCAAACACTGGAACAGCTGCAAGCTCGCCTTGTACGGATGTGAGTGTTGTTGTCTTTGACGATAAATCCAAGAGAAGCCTCTTGGCCGACTGGAGAGTGCATCGTGCATCCATTGCGTTCTAAGAACGCTGTTTCTCTTAATTCGTTTCAGCTGACTCGGCGTGATGCGGTCTGCATGATTTTGGCGGCCATTGCCACGCCGTCGATTGGGTGTAGGGGCGGAGTGTCGAGGTCGTCGGGGGGATCGACCACTGCTCCAATAACGGAAGATAGCAGGCCGCAATATCACTTGACGCCTCCATCGGAATGGATCAATGATCCGCAGCGGCCATTGTGGTTCAACAATCAGTGGAACCTCTGGGTGCTTTGGAATGGCGACTATCCAACCGGCAACGGTACGGCCTGGAGACGCTACACGTCAACCGATCTGGTCACATGGAAAGACAAGGGTATCTCGATTCCGAAATACACAACCATCTATGGAGATTGCTGGACAGGGTCGGCACTGGTCGACTCGGCGAACACGACCGGATATGGCGCTGGCGCGGTGATTGCGCTCATGACAATGCCCTGCGATAGACTAGGCGGCCAATCAACAGGCCTGTGGTACTCGAACGACGGGGGAGCATCCTTTCAGTTTGGTTCGATCGTTCAGGCCAATCCCTTGGCAGGCAATACATCGATCGCTGACCCGGTGTTTCGCGATCCTTGCGTTTTCTGGCATACGGACAGTAGGCGATGGATCATGAGCTTGGCTGAAGTGGGCAAGCTCAGCATCTATTCTTCAAGCGATTTACGCATCTGGAAGTATGAGAGTGCCATTATCCGCAGCGACCTCGGTACCATGGAATGTCCGCACCTGTTTCAGCTCCACCTCTATCATGCGGACGGAACGAAGAATGGAGACAAGTGGGTTCTGCTGTGTGGGGCGAATGGTGCCTCGTCAGGGTTCACCACGGGTACGTACTACTGGGTTGGCGAATTCGATGGTTCGACATTTACGCCGGACTCCGCGGATGGAAGGTGGTTGGATGGCGGCCCCGATTTTTATGCTACGACTGTATTCGCCGATGCGACTGCCGACGATCCCCTCGCGCATGCGTATGCAATCGCATGGATGAACAACTGGAACTATGCGAAGTTGATGCGAACCAACGGCTACTTTGGTCAACTTAGTATTGTTCGGAGGCTCACGCTGCAGATGGTTCAAGGGATGCTGATGCTGCTCAGCGTGCCGCTTGCAGCGCAGAACACCGTTTTCAGAACATCGATATCCGGGTCGAACCAGACAATCTCCGATGCGACAGCGTACAGCTGGCCTAGTGGTGCCAGTGCCGCGAGCTGCCGCATAGACTGCACACTTTCGCCTGTGAATGGTGCGTGGCCAAAAGGAGTTTATCTGTCGGTGCGCGGCGGCGATGGCTATTTCACGCAGGTGGGATTCGACCCTGGAGCGAGTACTGCATTTTTGAAGCGCGATACATGTGGCCCTCAAGTGACGACGAACTCATCGTGGTTGAACAAGTACAGCGTTCCCTGCACCTTCGGTTCATCTGTTTCCGTGAGTGTATTTGTAGACGTGGGATCGATCGAGGTCTATCTGAATGAGGGGGAAGTGTCGTTGTCTGGCTTGATTACTGCACCAGTGGACGCGATCAGTCTGAACCTGACTGCGTCAGGCGGAAGCGTCGCGGTTTCTAATGTGTCGATTCGGGTTGCCTAGACCGTCGTGAGGGGGAAATATGAGCTTCTGCTGCGAGTTGACCTCAGTAGCTAGGAAAACGGTAGCGAGGTTGTTTTTCATGGCCATGCTGATATCGGCTTCTTGTTGTGGAGCACAACAAGAACCTGGACCACTCTCTGGACTCGCAGATCTTCACCCTGGTGCCAGGTCGGAACGGGCATCGAGTTGGGATAGGTCTGGTGGAAACGCAGATTTTGTGGTGCTGAAGGCTGGTGCGACCATGCCGCTGGCGCAGATTGAGGGCCCCGGGGAAATCCGCCATATCTGGATAACGATTAACTCTCCTAGCCCAAACCATCTGAGGGAACTAGTGCTGCGGATGTATTGGGAAGGCGAGACGAATCCCAGTGTCGAAGTTCCCCTTGGCGACTTCTTTGGTACAGGATTTGAATACGAAGATATACCGGGCGGCCATACAGGACAGGCTTACCAATCGTGGCAATCGCTTCCGATTACTGTGTACGGGAAAGCCCTTAACTGTTACTTCCCGATGCCTTTCAGTAAAGCGGCTCGGATTACAGTGACGAATGATGGCGCACAGGAAGTCCCTAATTTCTATTACCACATTGACTACGTACGTTTCCCTGATTCGAGCACAACAGAGAAACAAGGCAGATTTCATGCGCAGTGGCATCGCCAGCTGACGGCTGCAGAGCCCGCGCTGAGTACGCCGCCGATCAATCTCAACGGGAAACAGAACTACAACTTCATGCGTGCGCGCGGTACAGGCCAGTTCGTTGGAGTGATTCTCGCTGTCCAGGGGCGGTCGACGGGATGGTGGGGGGAAGGAGACGACATGTTCTTCATCGACGGGAAAACCGCGGAAGCATCGATCAATGGCACAGGACTCGAAGATTATTTCGGGAGTGGCTGGATGTTCCGAGAGGAAGTCAACCATCTATTTACGGGGTATTCGCACCGCGGCAACAGCGACTGGACCGGCACGCACGTGATGTATCGCTTCCACATCGCGGACCCAATCTACTTCAACCAATCGATGATCGCCGGTATTGAGCACGGTCATGCGAATCAAAGGCAAGACAGCTACACAAGCGTTGCGTTCTGGTATCAGACTGAACCGCATGAAAAGCTCGATTCTCTGCCGCCGCTTCACGAGAGACTGCTTGAACCATTTTGGCGCATCGAGATGCTGGATCGCAATCTTCCCAATTGATTCTCCGCATTCGCAAGGACCAGTTTCAGTCCGCATGACTTCCCAACTCATCGCTCATTCCTTGGTTGAGTTGTTTAGCCCGACTTTGACAACTGGAGAGAAAGATTTCTGTAGGTGCTTGATTCTGGGTTTAACAAGAGCAGAGGTCTTCACCACAGGGAGGAGTCGGTCTCCACGATCGGTTGCGAGATTCTGGACGGAGGTTGTGGCCGCAGAACCAGGTGTAGGAGTTGCAGCAGCATTTGCTGATCAGCTTCGGGTCGGGTGTGGCGAGGCAGGATTAGGAACTGGCCGTCAGTAGTTGGCACGCCAACGACCGGCGCGACCTCTATACAAGCGTCACCTTCTGGTGCCAGAAAGGGCACCAAACGCTGGATCCGCTTCCACCTTTGAAAGAGCGCTTACCCCGCCCCTTCTATCGCCAGGAGATGCTTGACCGAGATCTTCCGAACTAAGACAGAACTCAAAACCGCATTGGGAAGGAAATCAAATGGACCGACGTACTTTCTTAGTTTCATCTACGCTGAGTTCGTTGCATTTAGGAAATCCGCTGGTGTTGAAGTGGGCCTTTCAGGCAGCGTCAGCCGCGCCTGAAGAAGAACTCAGAATGAGACTCGCTCATGATCCCTTGCGGCCCCAATATCATCTTTTGCCGCAAGCAGGGTTCCTTGGCGATCCTTGTGCTCCGCGCTTTTATCGCGGCCAATATCATGCTTTTTTCCACGGGAGTTTCGGTGGTCGCGGATGGCATCACGCCATTAGCTCAGACCTCGTCCACTGGCGACATATGCCGATTGCACTCTCGCCTACGGAGAACTCCTATGACTCATATGGAACTTTTACCGGAAGTGTTCTGCCGAGCGATGACGGCGCAAGCATCATCTATACCGGCGTAACAAAGGTGCCGAAAGAGCAAGAGACAATTCGCAACGAAGGACTCAAAGAGGTTCAATGCATCGCCACTTCCAATGAACCTGAGTTACGAACATGGCACAAACTGGACAAGCCAATCATTGAGGCACCCCCTGCTGGAAAGAAGATTACCGGGTTTCGTGATCCTTTCTCATGGAAAGAAGGTGATATCTGGTATGTGGGTGTTGGCTCAGGGTTCGAACATGAAGGAGGAGCAGTCTTGCTCTATCGTTCAAAAGATGCACGGCACTGGGAATAAGCTTGTCGTACGGGCAGCCAGATAGTCTTGTAGGATCGTGCTCCCACTTTTCATCAAGAGAGGAGCTAGGTCCATTGTCTGCATTGAATCTGCGCCACAGATGTCAGATCCCGCCCTGCTAAACTTAGACTGTGAGCCAGATCGCAGATGTCGATGGGGGCAGCCCAGAACAACTCCCGGTTTCGACGAGATTGATGACGCATGAGGTTCTCGTGCGCTCACCAGCGACGATGCCTATGGGGCCGGAGGACAAAGCGCGAATCTGGCGCCATCCGCGACTCGACAATGTCGAAGTGTTACAGGGTTCCTATCAGAAGTACGAATTCGCCCAACACTTTCATACTGTGCCTGCTATCGGTGTCGTAGACCGCGGAACGATGGGTACCTATTGTCGGAACTCCACCCACGTTCTCCCCATGGGAACGGTCTTCCTGCTCAATCCGGGGGAAGTGCACGCTCCGGAGCCTGCGACCACCAACCGTTGGGGCTTCCGCGTAATCTACCTTGAGAAAGAGTTTTTTCAGAATCGATCAGAAGATTTCGGATCTGGAGTTCCTCAATTCGCACAACCGTTTATCCAAGATGCTGCGCTCGCAACGAGCTTGCTGCGATTACATAGCAAACTAGAAAGAGACGCCGACCCTCTCAATATTGAGAATGACTTGGCGGATGTGTTCACTAATCTGAACGAACGGCTGGTTGCCAAGCCAATCAACGACTCGGCTATCTACGGGGATCGGAGTAAAATCTCCCGCGTCAAAGACTATCTCCACAAAAATTATTGGAAGAACATTAGTGTTGAGGATATGACTGAGATCGCACAACTCAGTAGGTTTCACTTGATGCGAACATTCCGTCGACGCGTCGGTCTTTCTCTTCATGCCTACCTGACGCAAATTCGAATTGAAGCGGCGAAGAAACACCTCAGCAGGGGAGCTTCGATTGTGGACGTCGCGAGTGATGTCGGATTCACGGATCAGAATCATTTCACGCGACATTTCAAAAGAATCACTGGAGTTACGCCTGGGCAGTACCTCCCGCAGTGGCGTCCCAATCGATGAACGATTCAGAGTGACTTCAGCAGCCTTGACGCAAGCTCCGCCTTGCAGCAGATCGGAGCCTCGGTTTAGAAGTTCTTCTTACGACACTGCGTCTGAATGCTTTAGTCGGGTCGCACGATCGGTCGGAACCTTCGCAAAACCAGCGGCCACATGTTCTCTTTTGAGTCCAGCATAGGCGCTATCTGCGACATCTCGCTTACCGGTTAGTCCGTGCTCTGGAATCCCACGCGAATCGGTCTGGACTTCGGACACAAAGTAGAAGCGCGGCGGCAGCAGCGGCGAAGACAGAGGCATCAAGCGGTGATTTAGGTCCCGACGCCATGGCCATCGAGATTCCGAACGATAGGAGCAGCACGCCACTGAGACCGGCGGTCGTTCTCATGCGGAATCCTAGGAGGAGGGAGAAGCCAAATCCTATTTCTGCGATGGTGGCGAACCATCCAAGAATGTTGCTGACAGCAGTCGGGAAAATTGCTGTCAGCCGTTGCGTGTAGGTGAGGAAGTGAGTGATGTCACCCCAAACAACACCTGGACAACCATGCGATCCCCATCCTCCGAATCTGTCAGCGACGGCCGATAGGAAGCCAGCACTCAGAGCAGTTCGCGCGAAGGCAACGATGAGGTCTTCGAGCAATGGCGATTTAGAGTCCGTCATGATTGAGCCTCCAGTTCGGGAACAGATGGTGTGGGGTGTTGGCGTTGTGCACTGAGCCGTCGGACTCTTAGCGACTGGTTTGTCGCTAAGAGGTCGGCCACGCAGATTTGGAGTTGTCTGATCTGCTGGCGGAGTTGATCGGCTTCGTTCCCAGCCGTTGCTAAGCTCGTCTCATGTTGCTCAGTACGCATCGCAGTGGTTTACCTTTCGATACGTCTAATTCGCAGGAATCGAAGCGCGTAAAGGGTTGAGCCATTCGAGGCGGCGGGGCCGGAAGCAAAGATCCACTCTCGCTTTGTCGTTGCGTGCCCCTTTCAAGCCGTTGTGAAAGAAGACCGCATCAGGCCCCATCGTCTTGAGTGCTTCTTCCTCGCTGACACGCGGAGGAACCGGTGCCCCCACATAGCGAGCGAAAGCAGGTAGCCATTCGGCAACTGACACTGGATCGTCATCGACGATGTTGTAGACGCCTGGCTCCGCGTGGAGGGCGGCAAGAGTCGCGACTGCAGCGTCCTGAACGTGTATGAACGAGTTCACAGCGCGGCCATCGCCGATAAGCGCGAGGGAGCTCTGTCGAGCCAGATCAGCGGCTCCTCCGTCCGGTGTGTACCAAGTACCCGGTCCGTAGAAGAATCCATAGCGTAGCGCGACGCCTTCGATTCGCGAATCGCTAAATGCGCGCGTCTCCAACAAAGCCAGCATCTGGCAGCCAAGAGAGATGTCGGGACTGGAGTTCAGTTGGAAGCCGTCGGCTTCGGTCGCAAGTTCTCCGTGCTCTGGCTTCAGATAAAAACCACTCGACTGTTGCACGTACCTCTTTGCACCTGCCGCGATCGCTGCGGAATATAGGTTAGAGCCACCTTCAATTCGGAGCTTCCTGTCGTGCGGGAATGCTTTTGGAAGATCGGCTAGGTTCTTGGGCAAGGAGGTGAGGAGATCTACCACGACGTCGGGGGCTGCACGCTGCACAGCTTCCCGGACTGCATCCTTGTCGAAAGCATCGACTTGAACGAAATCAACCGTTCCGCCGTTCTTCTTTACTTGCCAACCCGCTGACCGAGCCATCGCGGTAACGTGATGCCCATGCTCCACGAGTTCCTTAAGAAAGGGCACTCCGAGTGCTCCACTCGCGCCTGCAACGAAAACTTTCATTGTGTTCTCCTAGTAGGGCCATTGGCCCCCTCAGTTAATGGCCTAGTGCCGGTCGTGAGAAACGGCATCAGGGCTGATGACAACTGTCGGTGGAGCTCCCGCCTCCTTCACGAAGAAGACCAACAGCTTCGCGGGTTTGCTGCTGCTCAGGTTCCTACTCGGCAAGTGAACGTCAGAGGGAGCTTCATAAAAGCTCTGGCCAGCATGAAGGGTCAATGGAGACTTGCCTTCAATCTGCGTAACGATGTCCCCTTCGAGGACGTACGCAAACACCGCAGCGTTATGTCTATGGGCTGGCACTGTTTCGCCTGGAGCGATGTCGACCGTAATCATCAGGCCTTCTTTGCCTTTGATTCCCGGTAGATCCTTCTTCAGGAGTTCCGTCACGCTACCGACCTGTGCAACTTGGCCGGGTATCGCGAGGGCCAGAGCAAGAAGTAGTTTTGTCATCCTGAATCCTTTCGAAAATGGTGTGGAGTTCCTAAAGAAGAGTGAGGGTTATCTACTCGCGCTTCTTCGCGTGCGGATCATAGCTCCCAGGACACATGCGGAAACTGATCGCAATGCGGTTCCAACCGTTGATTGTGTTGATTACGACGGTGAGGTTGACGAGCTCTTCTTCACTGAACTCACGGCGTACCTCCTCGTAAACTTCGTCGGATACGTGGCCGACAGTGATGAGAGTCAGCGCTTCCGTCCAAGCCAGCGCCGCTTGCTCGCGTTCGGTAAAGAACGATGTTTCTCTCCACGCCGAGAGAGCGTAGAGGCGTTGTTCTGACTCTCCGTTCGCGCGTGCATCCTTGGAGTGCATGTCGATGCAGAACGCACAGCCGTTGATCTGCGACGTTCTCATGTAGACCAACTCGATAAGCGAGGGTTCAATCTTCGAAGCCTTCCGCACAAAGCCTTCCATTCCAAACAGTGCGCTGTAGGCTGAGGGAGATGCCTTCGATGGGTCCAGTCGTACTTTCATTTCGTTCCTCCTAGAAATGAGGCTATAGTTGATTGGACTAGGCGAACGGTCCATATTGGGCCTAACGAATGGTCCATCATCCCGAATGGCGGTGACATTTGCCAAAGACAGAGACATTTCAAGATCTAGTTCTTGGCGAACGTAAGACACATCAAGAGCTTTGGCGCTGGCTTTACACAGAACTTCGCTCTGCGATACTCGACGGCCGACTGAAGGCAGGAACACGTCTACCGTCCACAAGAAACCTGGCGGATCAATATGGACTGTCGCGTGGCACGGTCGTTGCTGCGTTTGATCAGCTGCGAGAAGAAGGCTATGTGTCTTCGGAACTCAGCGCCGGAACGTTTGTCGCATCTGCTCCTGTTGCCAAGGAAGAAACGATTCCGAAATGGAAGGTCGCCAGGAAAACTACGTCACGCGCAACGCTGGGCAAGCATACTAAGGGGTTGTTCAACCCCTCGTTTGTACTTCCTAGTTCACGCTCTATCGGCATGGCGTTCAGAAGCTATGAGCCAGCAATCGATCTATTTCCCGTAGACCTCTGGGCACGGGTGGCGGCCCGGGTCTATCGAAATGCTCCACGAAGTCTTTATGGTCAGGGCGATCCTGCGGGCTATCAGCCTCTACGTCGTGCCATTGCGGAATACGTCGGCAGATCGCGCGGCGTGAAATGCATTCCCGAACAGGTAGTCGTCACCTCTGGTGCGCAGCAAGCTTTGGACCTGCTTGCACGTCTTCTTCTCGATGCGGGGGACGAAGTGTGGATGGAAGACCCCGGCTATCCAGGGGCATCGCAAGCCTTCCATGCAGCCGGAGCCAAAGTGATCCCGGTTCCAGTAGATTCGGAAGGATTGCAGGTGGGAAAAGGGATTGAATTGGGGCCACGTGCGCGAGTCGCCTACGTGACGCCAGCAAATCAATTCCCGTTGGGTACAGTGATGTCTGGAAAGAGGAGAGTCGAACTCCTGGCTTGGGCAGTGAGATCAGGGGCGTGGGTCATTGAAGATGAGTACGACGCGGAGTATCGGTATTTTGGAAAGCCGCTCGCATCCTTACACAGCCTGGATGCGTCAGGCTCCGTCCTGTATGTCGGCACCTTTACCAAGATGCTCTTCAATGCGCTTCGACTAGGGTTTGTTGTACTCCCTGAGAGGCTCGTTGAAACCTTTGAAAGAGCGCGCAGCTTTGTAGACAGACATCCAGCGACCTTGGATCAAGCTGTCCTCGCTGAGTTCATTACCGAAGGGCATTTTGGCAATCACGTTCGAAAAATGCGCCAAGTCTACGCAGAACGGTTGCATTCCCTCACGGAGGCAGCCTCCGGCCGTCTAGCGGAGAATCTGGAAGTGGAAGCGGCAGCGGCTGGGATGAGGACAATCGCGTGGATCAAGCCGAAGCTAAGCGACCGAGTTGTTGCGGAGCGGGCTGCGCGTTTGGGACTTGAAGTCGTTCCGATCTCAACATTCACGGCCCAATATAAGCAGAAGCCTGCCCTCATGCTGGGATTCGCAGGCTGCAATACAAACGAAATCAACCGTGGCGTTGGGGTGCTGGAAAAAGTCTTTAGAACAATCGGGCAGTGATTGGTCTAGATGGTAGAGGAGTGCAGTGTCCTGCACAGAAACTTCCAGGCAGGTGAGTTCGAGGCATCCCGCAGCCGTTCGTGAACTGGTGCGATGGTCTATTCCAGAACTCCAATATGGTACAGAAAGCTAGACCAGTGATAAGTACCCTCTTTAACTGGAGGATGTTCAGTTGAAGAAGCTTTTCCTGCTATTCGTAGTTTGCATTGCGCCAATGGCCCTTGCGCAAGATGCGGACGTGCAACCGCTCCTATCGAAAGACCTATCGGGCATTCCCGGCAAAGAGGGCCTGATGGTCAAAGTGACATTCCCCCCGGGGCACAGCGATGGTCTGCATCGGCATAATGCGCATGTTTTTGTTTACGTTCTCGAAGGCACCGTCGTCATGCAGCTCAAGGGAAAGCCTCCTGTAACACTGCATCCAGGCGACACGTTCTACGAAGCCCCTGACGATATTCACCTTGAAGGCAAGAACGTCAGCGCAACATCCCCCGCCACATTCATCGCGTTTTTCGTCAAGGACAAAGGCGCTCCTGTCGTGACGACGGTTAAGTAAACAAGTCACAAGTCGGGACGATACGAAGTCTCGCAGGCTGAAGTGCTTGACGCTGGAATCGCGGTAGGTACCACCTGTAGTGCTCCGCATGAACTGACGAGTGGGAGAGAAGATCTGATGTCGGCAAACTATGTAGTGACCGGAGCGTCTGGCGTTCTAGGCGCAGCGTTAGCAGCACGGCTAAACGAGAGCGGATTTGTGCCCACGGGCCTCGGACGCAAGCCGAAACCTCCCGGGTTCGTTGGGCACTGGCTTCAGTGCGATCTAACAGATCCGGCGAGCGTAAAGTCTTGTCTAGCTGGCGCGGATGTCGTGGTTCACTGTGCATCAAGCCCGTTTGAGCCCGAGAAGGATCGCATTGCCATGCAGAATCTCATTGCGGTGGCGAAAAAGACACGATGCCATCTTGTGTACGTGAGCATTTGCAGTATGGAGTCGGCTGCGCCGTATAACGACTACTACAAGTCGAAGTTGGCTGATGAGCGCGACCTCGAAACGAGTGACATCTCGTATGGAATCGTGCGGATCACTCAGTTTCATCCTTTCGTGTCACACCTCCTCTCGCGTCTAGTGGTCGGGCCATTCATCCTGGCTCCGAAACTGCAATTCCAGCCGATCGACGTTGAGTTCGCAGCTGAGGTGCTTTGCAAGTCTGCAATGGATCGCAAGACGGGGCGTTTGCCAGATGCCCACGGACCTCAAAGCCTCGCCCAGCGAGAACTCATTCATGCGTGGCTTCGCGGCAAGCGGATGAAGAAGATTGTGTTACCCATCCCCCGCGTTGGCAAGCTGAAGCAGCTTGGCAGGATTGAGCCGGTGGAAGGATTAGCAGGCGGAAGAACGTGGCAACAATGGCTGAGGGATGAAGGGGAACGCCCAAGTCCTTATACGTGGTAGCCGGAAGCTGAGGATTCCGAAGAATCTCAGGCCGAAGGACAAACGGATTTTGACGTGGGATCAGTTGGCGGACGTGCTCAAGAAAGCGACACGCCGCGACCGCCTGATCATCCTCCTCGACATGACAGAAGCCTTACGGCCGAGTGAGCTCTTTGCCATCCGCTGGCGCTCCTTTGATGGAGAGAACACACTCGACTTAACCGAAACCATCTACCGTGGGGGTGATTCGGCCCTTCGGTAAGACCCCTAAGAGCTTGGGGAAAATGCATTTGCCAGACGATCTGGTCACCGAGCTCAAAGGGTGGAAGCTGGAGTGCAAAGAAGGTTCCTGCCAAGGTGCTCTATGTAAGAACGAGGCGCACAGGAAGTCTTCTCCAGATGACCCGATGTTTCCGAATGCGGACGGCGGGTTCATCGACACCAGCAACTACCGGGAAAGGGTCTTGAAGCCTCTCGGGGAGTCTGTAGGTATCGAGAAGCTGAACTTCCAGGTGATCCGGCGCACGATTGCAACGCGGGCGCAGAATCTCGGTTCAGTCAAAGATATCCAGTCCCACCTGCGGCACTCGCGAGCTGACACCACCGCTAATGAGTACATGCAGGAACTGCCTGAGAGCGTGCAGCAAATGGTAGGTACGGTCTACGCGATGCTCACCAGCAACGCAGGCTCAGAGATGGTGAATTGAGCATTTGCTACCAAATGCTACCAATCGCCAATTCGAGTTGCTTGTAAGTAATTGATTTTATGGTGGGCGCAGCAGGATTCGAACCTACGACTTCCACCGTGTGAAGGTGGCACTCTACCGCTGAGTTATGCGCCCTGAAGATCAGGTGGGGACATTGAGAAGATTATCATTTGCCTCGCCTGAGGGCAAAATTTGGTCTGTTTTCGTCCTTCTGTGGCGCCGTCTGTTCTTTGCTCCGGTCTTCCAGGTAAAATCGGCTACGATCCCTCATGCGTGACAAGAAACTCAATTCGCTGCCCATTGATCCAATGAGCTCACCCGAAAACGGTGCTCGGAATGGCTTGGGGGACGGCGACGAGGATTCAAAATCACATGATTTGGCTCAAGATGCGCAACCCTCCACAGAGACTCGTGTTTCAGAGGGTATGGCAAGTCTTGTCCTAGATCAGACGAGGTTTCCTGAGGCATGGAATGACAGTGAGACTGTAAACGCCATGCCCAGTGACGGGACCTTGACCGACGCGGAGATCATGCTCCGGGTCCGGGACGGGGATGATAGCTGTTTCGATTACCTGATTGAGAAGTATCGGAAGCCGATTCTTCACTTTATGTTTAGGATGGTCCACATGTTTAGGATGGTCCACAATCGGCCGTCGCTGAAGAACTGGCTCAAGAGGTATTTCTCCGGGTGTATCGATCCCGGCAGACGTATCGGGCAGAAGCCCGGTTTACAACTTGGCTGTATAGGATTGCTACAAACTTGGGGGTAAATCATGCTCGGGACACCAAGCATGAGAGGGCTGCTCAGAATGTTTATCTGGATGAACCGGATTCCGAGACCGGGACAACCCCAGATGTAGCCGACCAGACTCCCACCGTAGAAGAGGACCTGCTTCGTCAGGAGAGGTTGAAGGCCATTCGTGAGCATGTGATGGCACTGCCGGAAAGACAGAGGACGGCCGTGCTCATGCACAAATATCAGGGAATGGACTACAAGCAGATTGGCGAGGTTTTGAAGTTAAGTGAGTCGGCAACCAAATCACTGCTCTTTCGGGCCTATCAAACGTTGCGCGAACGCTTGAAGGACTTTGTGTGAGTAGTGGTGGTACTGGGTCAGACATAGAAGTGAGGGGATAATGACCTGCAACGATATCAAATCGAAGTTGGCAGACCTGCTCTTCGAGCCAGAGACAGTTTCACCGGAGGTCCGTGCGCATGCGGATAGCTGCGAGCGGTGCCGTGAGGAACTGGCTGGTCTAAAAGCAACAATGGATCTGCTCGATGGTTGGGGGGCTCCCGAGCCTTCTCCCTATTTCGATTCCAAGTTGGCAGCCAAGCTCCGTGAAGAGAAGGCCAAGGCTCCAGCTGGCGTGATTGAGCGTTTTCGGGCTTGGTTGGAATACGGTACGAATCTTAATCTGCGGCCCATTGCGGCCACTGCCTTGACCGTTATGCTGGCGGTTGGCGGCGCTACTTATGCAGGGCTCAGCTGGCCCCATCAGAAGTCGGTGCCGGCCTCGGCGACGGTGAAGGATTTGCAGATGTTGGATCACAATGCTCAGATGATTCAGCAGCTTGAATTAATGAATCAAGATACGGATTCAGAGGACGACTGAGGCAATTCTTTTCGGGATTGATTCGCGGTAGTCGTAGAGTAGGAATGAGGGGAAGATGACCAGGAGGTCTGCCAATAAAGAGCAGAGGCGTGCACCCATGCGTGTGCAGATACTCTCGTTTGCTCTTTTTGCTGCCTTCGGGCCTCTCGCAATTCAGGCGCAAAGACCGCATGCTCATCCCAACACCCGCCCTGCGCCTCCTCCCGTACGGACGGCTCCAGCACCGGCTCCTGAAATAAGAGGGCCTGTTGTTCCGCCTCAAAATGCGCCCAGAACCCAGAATGCACCGCAACCGCAGCGTCTGTCGCCGATGCAGCAACCAGGTCACCTGGGAGATTGGCTGCGGAATCATCAATCTCTGAATACGGAACAGCAAGAGCATGCTCTTCGCCAGGAGCCCGGCTTCAATCATCTGCCTGCCGAAACGCAGCAACGGGTTCTCAAGCAGTTCCGCGATCTGAACTCGATGCCCCCGGAGCAGAGGCAGCGAAAGCTGGAATATTTGGAGGCGATTGAGCGCCTCTCTCCTGCGCAGAAACAGCAGCTTCAGGGATCGATGAATGAAGTTCGAACTCTTCCCGGCGATCGTCAGCGGATGGTGCGCAAGGCCCTTAAGGATTTGAGAGATATTCCTCCGAACCAGCGCCAATCGGTTCTCGAATCTCCGCGATTCGATTCCTTGACTCCACAGGAGCGGAATATTTTGGGGAACCTGATCCGCGTCGAACCTTAGGGTCAAGAAGATCAAGGCGTTTTGAATTTTGCAAGCTCCATAGATAAAGGCCGCAGCGCTTTGGCTCTGCGGCCTTTGATATTTTCTCCCTTGTGGGTAGTTCCTTAACTGCCCTAGCGCTGCTGAAGAGCACGAACGATAGCGTTGTAGGCTGGTTTGTTCTTCATAGAGGTGTCCAGGGGAGCAGGACGGTGTTGCGCTCCGTCGGTGCGTCTATGGTTGGGATTGCTCTTGGCGTCCCAATCAAGCCAGTTTGTCTGGTCCGTGAGCTGCCAGAAGATGATCACTTTCGGGTTCGCAATTCGACGAACACTTTCCAGATACTTTTCATAGATCGAGGCCACCTGGTCGTCTCTCTGCGAGGGAGAGCCCTGGAGCTGCGTATCGTCCACATCCAATTCGGTAATGTAAATTTCGACTCCAAGACCTACAACCTCCTGAAGGAAGCGTTCAAAGTCCGGACCTCCCACCGGATCCTGGGCGCGAAGATGGCTTTGTAGTCCCAGAACCTGAACGGGAACGCCACGGCTTTTCATTCCTTTCAGGAGCGTGAGCGCCAACTGACGGCAACGGGTCTCTTCGGGGGTGTTGTGTTCCATGTGATGATCGTTCCAGACGAGCTTTGCCGTAGGATCTGCGGAGGCTGCAGCCAGAAATGCATAGTCTACGTACTGCGGCCCTAGCGTATCGAGCCATGTTCCCGGCATCAGCATGTTCGGCTTAACCCAGGGAGCAAGAACCTCATTGATGATGTCCCAGGACTGCATCTTGCCCCGATAACGGGACATGACGGTTGAAATATATTTCTCCATGTACTGCCTGGCGTTGGATTTGTTCAGGCTTCCATTGGGGAAGGTCGGCCCCTTGGTGTCTCCGTTGGAGATGAGGTTGTGTCCATGAATCTTCCAACCGTATTGTTGCGCCACGCCAACGAATGCATCTGCTGCGGAGAAGTCGAGACGGTCTGCAGAGGGATGAAAGGCCCCCCATTTCATCTCGTAGGTAGGGGTAACAATCGCGCAATCCTGCTTATAGCGGGCGAGGATTGCTGGATTACCGGCCCAGCGATGATCGAGCCCGGCCCCCACATAGACTCCGCTTGTCGAAAGGTAATCCTTGAGCCCGTTTACCGCTGCATAAACTCTGTCGGACATTCGTCGTCCGAGTTGATTTGCCGCCAGTACTCCGCTGGCTGCCATAGTTCCTAGCTGAAGAAAGTTTCTTCTGTCCATGGTAGGTCGCCTTAGATGATGAGATTTGAGCTTTCAGTTGTACTGGTGAGGCAGGCAATCCCAGATGTAGGGAGAAGGAAAATGAATAGGGGAATGCTGCGAATTAATAGTTTACTCTTTGTTAAACTTAAATCTGTCAGGGCAAACATCTCTAGTAGTTGAACACATGTGTGTGATGTGAGTTGTGCAGAGGAAATATTCCCTATATTCACTCATCTCCCGTGAATTTTTAGAGTCTCTGGCTTTGTCGTCCGGCGTTCTTTGTCTCTGTTGTCATCTTAGATAATGTTGTGAGTGCCCGCAGCGATTCGGCCAAACCTGTTTTGAGGACAATTTATGAATGAAACCTATCCCTCTTACCCGGCGAGTTTTCTCTCCGGGGTCAAGAGTCGGAGTCTTCGGAGCATCATTCCCCAAAGCTTGTATCTGTTGCTGCCCATGTTGTTTTTCTCGACGCATGGCGCTGTCCCCATCTTGATGAGCACGAACGCCGACTTTATCACCGGTTCCGGTGTCGGCATGTTCCAGACGATTGCCGGTATGGCAGTGGTGGGATTGGTGATGGTGATCTGCGTGGGTGCAATGCAGCCACAATGGCGGATACTGTTCGACTCTTTTGTTCGACATCCGCTGATTGCTTTTCTTCCTCTTCTTGCCCTCGCCTCTATGCTCTGGTCTCAGGATCCAACCATCACCTTCCGTAAGGGGCTCTGGTTGCTGGTTTCAACTTTCTTTGCCGTTTACCTGGCGAAGGGAATGAATCCACAGCAGTTGACGCGCCTGGTGATGCTTGTCGGAGCTGTCGCTGCGCTTTCCAGCATTTTTTTCTGCGTGGCGTTGCCCAAGTATGGAATCGACAGCATCGGCTTGAATGCAGGCAGTTGGCAGGGAATCTATTCGCAGAAAAACTCCTGCGGAATTGCCATGGTTTACCTGCTTACGCCGGTTTTTCTTCCCAGTGAGGCTACAGGTGTTAAACGGTCACATCGCCTTCTGTACGGCCTTCTCGTGCTGTTCATGATCGGCATGTCGCAATCGAGAACCTCCTGGGGCATAGCAGTTATCTATATCGCACTCATGGGGGTTCTACGGCTCATCGGGAAATTTCCGAGATTGCAATCTGTGCTGCTGGTTGCTGTTGGAGGAGTGATTTTCGCCGGAGTTGCTGCCGTGCTCTACGCCCATCTGGATCAGCTCATTGCCATGATGGGCCGTGATAAGACCTTTTCCGGCAGAACCGACATCTGGGCCGCAGCGCTGCAATCTGCCTGGAAGAGGCCGCTTCTTGGTTATGGCTATAGCGCCTTCTGGATTGGCTTTCAAGGAGAAGACATTAACGTCATGATGGCGGTTCGCTTCTCCCTGACCCACGCTCATAATGGCTTTCTAAATCTGTGGCTCGATCTGGGATTAGTAGGCCTTACGGGCTTCCTGCTGATGCTTCTGCCTGCGGCAAAGAATACGCTGATTGCCTTCGGTCCAAATCGTTCTCCCTTTGTGGACTGGTATATCGGCCTTATCTTCCTCACCATTGCCTATAACCTCGATGAGAGTTTCATCCTCCGCAATATGGATTTGCAGTGGATTCTCTTCCTTGTGGGTTGTATGGGATTGGCAGATGCTGCACGCGCGACGCTCACTGCCCGCAGACAGGCGCAATACGGTCTGGCCACTGCGGTCTAGAGCCTTTTCTACAAGGGTATGGATTGTTAGAAGCTGCGAAGTAAAGAGGAATATTCTTTCGAAGGCGGCTCGCTCGGCTGGACTGAACCCATACCCTGATGTTTTCCATGTCCATCGCTAAAGGTACAAAGTTCAGATCGCGGTTTTAGCCGTGACGAATAGCAACGAAAGAGATAAGGGCTTTCGCCCTTGAGGGAATGTAGTGCCAGAGTCTTTGCCGGATTACCAAAGTTAAGTTTGGTTAATGTAACGGATGCCGAGGTGATTTTTGCGTGCCTTGCCAGGTATGGAGAAGAGCACCTCATGTTCCTTTGTAGCTATAACCTGCCGTAGCCTGCGGTGATATCCTTCTAAATAGTTAATTAGCCGTGTCGAACGACGAACAGCCCTCTTTTCGATTCCCTCGGATAAAGGGCACAAAGCGGATGCTTTGCTGCCTCCTTTACTCGCTGCTGATCTCTGCTGTGATTTTTAGTCTGGCAGCGTGTAAACGTCTCAAGTCCCTGCAGCACGAAACTGTCTATGTGGTTGTAAAGCAAGCATATCTGCGTGACCGCGTTGCTGCTGTTTCGAATCGCATTGCTCCTGTGAGCAATGGACAAAAGCTTACCGTTCTTGAGCACAACCGCAGATTCCTGAAGGTGCGTACGGAAAAGGGAGAAATCGGTTGGCTGGAAGAACGTGCTGTTATTACCGGGGACATCTTCACTCAGTTTGAAGATCTTCAGAAGAAGCATTCCAAAGATCCCGTAATTGCTACCGGAGTCTTACGTGACGATGCCTATCTGCATTTGAAGCCCGGACGCGATACAGACCGTTACTTCCTGCTGTCGGAGAATTCGAAGCTGCAACTCCTGGTGAGAGCCTCAGTTGCTAAGCCTCAACAGCCCGGATGGCCCGGACTTCCAAAGCCGATTGCAACGCCTCCCTCCGGTGCCAGCGGCAGTACGGGGACAACTGGTCCAAAAGCCGGTTCGACAGCTGCTCCAAAGACAACAAAACCAGCGACTGGGGCTGCGGCTCCTAGCGCTTCCGCACCACCCGCAGCTCCTGCACCTCCTCCGGCAATGGAGGACTGGTGGCTTGTGAGAGATGCCAAGGGGGAAGTGGGATGGCTGCTGGCGCGTCGTCTCGACGTGGATGTTCCCGACGAGATTGCGGGGTATTCCGAAGGACAGAAGATGGTTGGAGCTTACGTCCTGCAGGTCTTGGATGACCCTGAGGCCTCTACTCCGGACAAAAAGGTTCGTGTGTACGTCACGGTGCTGAACGCCTACAAGGACGGGCTGCCTTACGACTTCGATCAGGTGCGTGTCTTTACCTGGAATCTCAAAAAGCACCGCTACGAGACGGCTTACAGAATCCGCAATATTGAGGGATTCCTGCCCGTTACCATCAATCAGCAGAATTTTGGAGCACCAGGGACGCTGCCGACCTTCAGCTTCAATCAGTCGATTGACGGTGTTGTGACGGCAGATTCCGAGACTGGCACCTCAAAGCCTCTTCATACTCAGACTCAGACCTTCCGTTTGGAAGGCGTGATTGTGAGAAGGATTGCCGGTGGAGATCGCCCGATGATTCAGCCTCATCCTCCGTCGGAGAAGAAGGACAAGGAAAAGGCGAAGAAAGGCCGTCGTTAGTACGACAATCGCCAAATAGTGAAGGCAAAGGAAAGGCCCGGCTCCTGCCGGGCCAAAAGTGGCGAAATCATTGATGTGCTAGCTGCTTTAAAGCTAGGAGAGGTCCTGCCAGGCAGGACCTCTCGCTAACCGGTTCTGAGCTGGGTTTTTGCCACCCGCTTCTTAGCTCAGAAATTCTTTAATTGCTTCTACAACAATCTCCTGCTCCTCTTCCTTGAGTTCCGGGAAGATGGGCAGAGCCAGGACTTCGGCTGCGGCGCGTTCGCTTTCTGGGAAGTCACCGGGTTTGTAACCCAGATCCTTCAGGCACTCCTGCAGATGAAGCGGCACAGGATAGTAGATTTCCGAGCCGATCTTGCGTTCAGCCAGGAATTGACGCAGCTGATCGCGTTTCTTGGTGCGGATAACGTACTGATGCCAGATGTGGTGAGCCTCAGGGCGTTCGTAAGGCAGAACCACGCCGTGCTCGGGGTATACCTGCCCGGGCTCTGCCAGGCCATGTTTCGTGAAGAGGCGATTGTAATTGGCAGCTAATTCCCGGCGGCGCTCATTCCATTTCTCGATGTATTTGAGCTTCACCAGCAAAACTGCGGCCTGAATGCTGTCCAGACGGCAATTCCACCCGATTTCGTCGTGATAGTAGCGTTTCCGCATTCCGTGTCCACGGAGCATACGAAGCCGCTCGGCGATATTCGGATCGTTTGTTGTTACCATTCCCGCATCGCCGCTGGCGCTCAGATTTTTAGTGGGGTAAAAACTGAAGGTCGCAGCATCGCCTAGAGCACCGGCAGCGCGATCCTTCCATTTGGAGCCCCAGGCCTGGGCCGCATCCTCGATCAGTAGAACTCCGAAGCGGCTCTTGAGCTCCTCCATCTGGTCCCAATCCGCGCATTGTCCATAGAGATGGACGGGCAAAACCGCCCGAATGCGGGAATGTGTGCCTCCGGAAAGGAGACTTGCCGCCGCTGAAGCGGACAGATTGAAGGTAACCGGGTCAATATCGGCCAGAATCGGCCTTGCTCCTACCCGGATAATCGAGCTAACCGTGGCAAAGAAGCTAAAAGGAGTTGTGATAACAGCATCGCCCTCGCCAATTTTTGTTGCAGCCAGGGCCAGCCAAAGCGCGTCAGTACCAGAAGAGCAGCCGACGGCGCCGCTAACGTGCAAAAAGGACGCAGCAGCCTTCTCGAACTCGGTAACCGGCTCACCAAGGATGAAATGTTGGGTTTCAAAGACGGCCCGAACGGCCTCCAGTACTTCGGGGCCAATTACGGCATACTGGCGGGAAAAGTCGAGCATAGGAACCGGATGCAGCGGCTGGGCTGCTTTCCCGGCGGAGTCAGCCTTCAGAATTTCCACATCGAGAATGGTAACAGCTCAAGAATGCTATTTTTAAGGTGGAATCCCACGTTGTGGAAATCAGCATCTAAGCGTGGGGAGGAGTTTTAAGAGTCCAGGACGTCTGCCAAGTTGCGTCAGCTGGGAAGTAACTGGAAAAAAACACCTCAAGTTATGTTGAAAAGTTATACTTGCCGCCTATATGGTTGGAGAACATATTAATGTGTCTCGGCGGAGGTCCGGCCGTAGGCATGTGTTTTCGGTTGTCAATTAGCTTTTGCACTTATTTCAAGGAAGCAGAGAATAGGAGATCGGCTCATGGATAGCAAGCCGGCACAGAATATTCAGGACACCTTTCTGAACACGGTCCGTAAAGACAAAACCCCCATCACGATTTATCTCGTTAGCGGCGTGAAGCTCACGGGTAAAATTCGTTCATTTGATAAGTACTCGGTGCTGCTGGAGAACAACAGCCAGGAGCAATTGATCTTTAAGCACGCCATCTCTACCGTTGTCAGTAATCGATCGGTGCTACATACTGAGCATCGTCCTCCTACGGCGACGACGCATACCGCTGCTCATCCTGGTGGTGCAGTGGGCGCAGCGGCTGCGGCCCCTCCGGAGGCGCAAGGCTGAAGAGGATTACCTGCCTCAAGGCAGCGGGGATTTAAGGCTGAATAAGACGGGAAACCAGCAAGAATACGCCCTGTTAGTGAGTGTAGAGCTCGCAGGGCGTAAGCGTCCTGTTCTGCGCGCAGCAGCACAAGCGCGGGACTCGATAACCCCTCTTGTCTCTGAAACAGAGGAAAACCCAACCTTTACGGCTCCCCCTGTCCAGGATTCCTCCGCGGATTTCGACGAAGAAGGCAATCTGCAGGAGTTCAAAGAACTGGTGCTCAGCGCCGGGGCTGAGATAGCCGATATTGTCGTCCAGCGGCGTGCAAAGGCCGATCCCGCAACTCTGATCGGCAGCGGCAAGGTGGAGGAAATCTCTGCTCTGGCCACTTCTCTGTCTGCCACGGTTGTTCTCTTCGACAACGATCTTTCCCCAACCCAGCTTCGCAACCTGGAGCGCTCTTTCCCCTGCCGGGTGATTGATCGTACTCAACTCATTTTGGACATCTTTGCCCGCCACGCCCGGACCCGGGAGGGTCAGCTGCAAGTCGAGCTGGCGCAGCTGGAATACATGCTTCCCCGTCTGACAGGCCGAGGCTCGGCCATGTCCCAGCTGGGCGGCGGCATCGGCACTCGTGGTCCTGGTGAAACGCAGCTCGAAACCGATCGCCGCAAAATTCAGCGCAGAATCGTACAGCTACGCCGTGATTTGGAAGCGGTTCGCCGGGCTCGCCGCCAGCAGCGGCAACGCCGGGAATCCGTACCCGTCCCTACAGTGGCACTGGTCGGCTATACCAACGCCGGAAAGAGCACTCTCTTCAATCGCCTGACCGATGCGGGAGTGCTGGAATCGTCCAGAATGTTTGCCACTCTCGATCCGAAGTTGCGGGCACTGCAACTGCCGTCGCGCCGCAAGGTTCTGCTGTCGGATACCGTAGGATTCATTCGCAATCTGCCCCACACACTCGTGACCAGTTTCCGGGCGACTTTGGAAGAGGTGGAGAAGGCAGAGCTTCTCTTGCACGTTCGCGACGCCTCCAGCCCTCTGGCCGAAGAGCAGAAGGGACAGGTCGAGAAAGTGCTCGATGAGCTGGAAGCATTAGGCAAGCCAACTATCCAGGTTCTGAACAAGATCGATCTGCTCAGCGCAGAGGCTCGTGAAAATCTTCTGCAAGGAGATGCGGTTGCGATCTCTGCCCGCGAGGGAATCGGTCTGGAAGAGCTTCTGGTTGCCATGGACAAGGCTTTGGTGGTCGATCCGGTGGTAGACGCTATCCTGGTCATTCCGCAAAGCGAGGGAGGCATTCTGGCTTCACTGGAGGCCGGTTCTGTAATCCATCGGCGCACATTTGAGGAGGACCGGGTTCGTCTGGAACTCACGCTCCCAGCATCACTTCTAGGCCGCTACCGCGAATACAGTGTGGAAAAGTAGGGACATAATTACTCGGCTGAAGTAGCGCGTCGCAGTACTTAAGTTTTCAACGAATTTTCAAAGCCTCAAATAACCTGGAACAAGGGCAGAGCCGAGTCAAGATCGCGTCACCCTCCCGAAATTTATGACAAGGGTTTTGCTTGGAGGCGAAGCTTCGCTGCCCGAAATTTAGCTGACCGCTTTATCAGCCGCTCGTTTCTTAGCTGAAACGCAAACAGGTCCCGGGGATGAGAGCGGAGCTACGTCTCAAATCCGGGACCCGTTGGACCCTGAACCGGGCCGAGGTAATAAGAAAATTTTACGCCCGCTGTGCGGAAATCAATCACAAATTTTAGTAGTGTTGTGTTAGCCATCACAGGAGTATTCCACTCAGAGGGACCCCGCGTTGACAATGGTTTCCCCCTCTGTTAATCCTTAGTGTTCCGTCAGCTTAATTGCGTTACTACTCGCAACTCCCGGTACTTGCATGGACGAAATACTGCAACAACTCGGCACCCTATTCCTCGGCTCTGTGCCGACCGTTTTTCTCTTTTTATTTCTGGTCATTAGCTATCGTTTTCTGGTTCATGGTCCACTGCTGAAGACTTTGGAAGAAAGGCGTTCCCGCACGCAAGGAGCAGTAGAGCGTGCACATGCTGCAATTGCAGCCGCCGATGCCAAGGCTCAGGAGTACGAGGCAAAGCTTCGGGCCGCTCGCGCCGAGATCTTCAAGGCGAGAGAGCAACGGCTTCAGAAGTGGAATGCCGAAAAGGATCTTGCGCTCGAAAAATTCCGTCAGCAGGCGCAGGAGCAGGTCCGTCAGGCGCGGGCCGCTGTCGACGCGGAAGCCACCGAGGCCCGCCGGACAATCGAAACTTCTGCCGATCAACTTGCTGATCAGATCTTGAAGGCCATTCTGCCTAAAGGAATGGCTATCGCGGAGAATCCTCGTTGAAACGCCGTATTGCTGTTTGGTTTGCATTAATTGCTTTTGCAGCGGTTCTTCTGGTTCCTTTTGCACCGAGAACGAACGCTCAGGAAGCTGCTACAACACCGGCACAGACTTCCGCTACTGCGAATGAAAAGCAGGGAGAGACCTCGGTTGAAGCAAAGAAAACTGAGGGCGCGGAAGCAAAGGAAAAAGACAACGACGATAACCCCGACGTCTTTCGTCACGCTGCGGCTGTACAGGCAATTGCCCGTATGCTGCATGTCGATGTAGAGACTGCCGCGCACGTCTTCGAGTACGTCAATTTTTCCATCGTCGCTCTGGCTATCCTGATTCCGCTTTGCAGGATTCTGCCCCGCACCTTCCGGCAGCGTCGTCAAGCCATTCAGAAGCAGTTGCAGGATGCACGCACTGCTACTGAAGATGCCAGCAAGCGTCTCGGTGCCGTGGAAGAGCGGCTCTCCAAACTCGATCAGGAAATCGATGCCATTCGTCAGCAGGTTGAGAAAGATAGCGCCTCCGACGAAGTTCGCATTAAGGCCTCAATTGAGGAAGAGCACAAGCGCATCGTAGAGGCTGCCAGCCAGGAGATCGAATCGGCTTCTCTGGCTGCCCGTCGTGAGCTGAAGCAGGTTGCTGCGGAGTTGGCCGTCGAACGTGCTATTGGTCGCCTGTCGTTGACTCCGGAGATGGATCGCCGTCTGGTTGGTGATTTTGCTCATGAGCTTGGAAAGGATGGGCGCAACTAATGTCGGTTTTTGCATCCCGTTACGCACGTGCTTTGGCAGATGTCGTGATTTCCGCTCATTTGGACATTCCGGCTGTAGACCAGCAGTTGAATGATTTCTCTGTGACCTGGCATGACAGCAATGAGTTGCGGGAGGTTTTTGAGAATCCCGCCATCGCTGCCGACCGTAAGGTTGCCGTGCTGGACAAAATGAATCAGAAGATGGGGCTTGCGCAGCAGGTGCGGAATTTTATCGCCGTGCTGATCAATCACGATCGCATCTCCTCTCTCGATGAAGTTCTTGAGGAATACCGCAAGGAGATCAACACCCGCCTCGGAATCTCCGAGGTCGAGGTGACCACCGCGCGGCCTTTGGACGATAAGGAACGTGGGGAGCTGGAAGCTCAGATTGCCAAGCTGACAGGTACCCGCATTCACGCAAGCTTTTCGCAAGACAACTCCATACTGGGTGGAGCGATTGTCCGCCTTGGCAGCACCGTTTACGACGGCTCTGTCCGGGGTCGGCTCGACAAATTGAAAGAGGCTCTGATCGCTGGCTAAGGCCGTCGGTCATTTCCGCCAGTGCAGTAGATTAAGTTCCGTTTGGATAGGGAAGCATGGCTCAGATCAAGGCAGATGAAATTACACAGCTCCTGAGGGAGCAGATTGCAAACTACGACTCCAAGATGCGTGTCGATGAAGTCGGCACTGTGACCTCGCTTGGTGACGGTATTGCCCGCCTGCACGGCTTGGATAAGGTCATGGCCGGAGAACTCTTGGAGTTCCCTCACGGCATTGCCGGATTGGCCATGAGTCTTGAAGAGGATCAGGTTGGCGCCGTTCTCTTGGGCGACTACACCGAGATTCGCGAAGGCGATGAGGTAAAGCGTACCGGGAAAATTCTCAGCGTTCCGGTGGGCGACAGCCTGATCGGCCGCGTAGTCAACGCCCTCGGACAGCCGATTGACGACAAGGGTCCTTTGAATACTGACAAGACCTTGCCCGTCGAGCGCATTGCTCCCGGCATCATCGACCGTCAGCCGGTTCGTGAGCCGATGGCCACCGGTCTTAAGGCTATCGACTCCATGATCCCGATCGGCCGCGGACAGCGTGAGTTGATCATTGGCGACCGCCAGACCGGTAAAACGGCTGTGGCTCTCGATACCATCATCAACAACGCAAAGAACGATCTGATCTGCGTTTACTGCGCGATCGGTCAGAAGCGTTCGTCTATCGCTCAGGTTGTCCAGACTTTGACCGAGCATGGAGCCATGGGGCACACCATCATCGTTGTCGCTTCGGCATCCGAGCCGGCCCCGATGCTTTACCTGGCTCCTTACGCGGCAACGGCTATTGCCGAGCACTTCCGCGACACAGGTCGCCACGCTTTGGTGATCTACGACGATCTTTCCAAGCACGCCACGGCATACCGCGAAATTTCGTTGCTGCTCCGCCGTCCACCGGGCCGCGAAGCTTATCCTGGCGACGTCTTCTATCTCCACTCCCGCTTGCTGGAGCGCTCCTCCAAGATGAGCGCCGAGAAGGGTGGCGGATCGTTGACGGCTCTGCCGATTATCGAGACCCAGGCCGGTGATCTTTCGGCATACATTCCGACCAACGTGATTTCGATTACCGACGGCCAGATCTTCCTGGAGACCGACCTCTTCAACTCCGGTGTTCGTCCGGCTGTAAACGTAGGTCTCTCGGTCTCCCGTGTAGGATTCTCGGCTGCCATCAAGGCAACGAAGCAGGTTGGTTCTACCCTGAAGCTGGACTTGGCCCAGTATCGTGAATTGGCTGCCTTCGCGCAGTTCGGTTCCGATCTCGATAAGGTTACGCAGCAGCAGTTGAATCGCGGCCAGCGCCTCACCGAGTTGTTGAAGCAGCTGCAGTATCAGCCGCTGACCTGGCAACAGCAGGTGTATATCCTCTTTGCCGGTACGCAGGGGTATCTGGACGATCTGAAGCTCAACCAGGTCCATGCTTTCGAATTGGGCATGTACAAGTACATGGATTCCACGCAGACGTCTCTTACTGCTGATCTCACCAGCAAGAAGGCGTTGGATGACGATCTCCGTAATCGCCTCCACGCAGCTCTGAAGGAATACAAACAGAACTTTCTGGCGGCACACGCTGACGCCAAGACCGCGGTGAAGGCATAGACGAAGGAAGACCATGGCAAACGTCCTCGATCTACGCCGGCGCATCCGCAGTGTAAGGAACACGCGCCAGATCACCAAGGCCATGAAGATGGTCTCGGCGGCCAAGCTTCGCCGTGCACAGGAGCGCGCCATGTCGGCGCGCCCCTATGCCAAGATGATCTCCAGTGTTCTGGAGTCGTTGAAGCGCCGTACCGAGATCTACGACCCGATCACTGGAAACGTTCGCCATCCTTTGCTGGTTACCCGGCCGGAAAAGAACGTGCTGCTGGTGGTTGTGTCTGGCGATAAAGGTTTTGCCGGCGCGTTCAACTCAAACATTATTAAGGCGGCCTTCAACTTCATTGAGGAGCGGAAGGACCAGAACATCGACATCGAAGCAGTCGGACGTAAGAGTCGCGATCTTCTTCGTCGCCGCTTTCCCGCAGCCTCACTCTCTGAGGTGAAGACGGAAGAGGGGCACGAGGGAGAAGAAGCCAGCCGTCCGCAGCGTGAGCGCACCGCTCCCGTGGAAGTTACAGGTGACTATCCTGGGATGCTCCAGACTCTCTCCTTCGAGAAGGTCAGCGAACTAGCCCGCGAGATTGTCTCCCGCTACGTTCATGAGGAGATCGATGCCTGCTACGTTGTCTTTAACGAATTCAAGTCGGTGATTCAGCAGCGCGTCGTTGTTGAGCGTCTGTTGCCGATTATCGAAATCGGGCGACGGGAGATTGCAGCCGCCCATGAGCTGACACAGGAAGAGAAGGAGCGAGCCGCTGAGGCAGCTCTATCCTCCGGTGTTTCGCTCTCGGAGGCAGATACCCGGGAGGCAGACGAAGAAGCAAAGAACTTCGGAACGGCTGAAGTGGATTACATCTACGAGCAGCCGCCGTCGGAACTCTTTGCCGGTTTGTTGCCCGTGTATATCGGCTCCCAGCTTTATCACGCCATGTTGGAATCGGTAGCCGCCGAACATGCCGCCCGTATGACGGCCATGGATTCGGCGACCAATAACGCTTCCGACTTGATCGATTCGCTCACGCTCACTATGAACCGCGTACGTCAGGCGGCCATTACCAAGGAAATTATCGAGATCGTCAGCGGCGCTGCCGCACTGTAGAGAGAACCATTTATGCCAGAGAATATCGGAAAAGTCATTCAGGTATCGGGACCTGCTGTTGACGTGCAATTTGAAGAAGCGACAATGCCGCCCATCTATCAGGCGCTGCGCGTTACCAGTGAAGGCTTCAATGTTCCGACACCCATCAACGTCATTCTTGAGGTGGAACAGCACCTCGGAGAAGGCCGTGTCCGCTGCGTAGCTATGGAAGCGACGGACGGTATGGTTCGTGGCATGAAGGCCATCGACCTCGGCGGCCCGATCTCCGTTCCCGTGGGTCGTGGGACCCTCGGTCGCGTGATGAACGTGATCGGTGAGCCGGTCGACAAGCTCGGCCCTGTGGAAGTGAAGGAGCGCAAGCCGATTCACCGCGCTGCTCCAGCCTTCGACGAGCAGTCCACTCGCGAAGAGATGTTCGAAACCGGCGTCAAGGTCGTCGACCTGATCCAGCCCTTCTTGAAGGGCGGTAAGATCGGCCTCTTCGGCGGTGCCGGTGTCGGCAAGACCGTCGTCATCATGGAGCTCATCAACAACGTCGCTACCAAGCACGGCGGTTTCTCAGTATTCGCCGGCGTTGGTGAGCGTACCCGTGAAGGGAACGACCTCTGGCTGGAAATGCAAGAGTCGGGCGTTATTAATCTGAAGGAGCTCTCCAAGTCCAAAGCCGCACTTATTTATGGACAGATGACCGAGCCGCCAGGAGCCCGTCTTCGCGTTGCTCTGACCGGTCTGACCGTCGCAGAGCACTTCCGCGATGAAGAAGGCGCCGACACGCTGTTGTTCGTCGACAACATCTTCCGCTTTACCCAGGCAGGATCGGAAGTATCCACGCTGCTTGGCCGTATGCCTTCGGCCGTGGGATATCAGCCGAACCTGGCAACGGAAATGGGTGAATTGCAGGAGCGCATTACGTCGACCAAGAAGGGATCCGTCACCTCGGTGCAGGCCGTCTACGTGCCCGCCGACGACTTGACTGACCCGGCTCCGGCGACGACTTTTGCTCACCTCGACGCAACCACCGTGCTTTCGCGTCCCCTGTCGGAACTTGGTATCTATCCGGCCGTTGACCCACTGGCCTCCACCTCGCGCATTTTGACACCGCGCATCGTTGGCCAGGAGCACTACGACGTGGCCCAGGGTGTGAAGCGTATTCTGCAGCGCTACAAGGATCTGCAGGACATCATTGCGATTCTCGGTATCGACGAGTTGTCGGAAGAGGACAAGCTCACCGTATCCCGTGCTCGTAAGGTCCAGAAGTTCCTGTCGCAGCCCTTCCACGTTGCCGAGCAGTTCACCGGTATGCAGGGTCGTTACTGCAAGATCGAAGACACGGTGCGCAGCTTCAAGGAAGTCATCGAAGGTAAGCACGACGATGTTCCTGAGCAGGCCTTCTACATGAAGGGCACCATCGAAGAGGTTCTCGAAACCGCTGAGAAGATGAAGGCGTCAGCCTAAGGGGCGCAGCGATGGCAGAAGCTACCAATCAATTGAAGGTCCGGCTCGTAACGCCGGACCGTATCCTGACGGAAAAGGCCGTCGACGCCGTCGAATTGCCTTCGAAATCGGGGTACCTGGAAGTGCTCTACGGTCACGCTCCGCTGATTGCAGAACTCGGCGCGGGCGATGTGACTCTGCACAGCGGCGAAGGAGCGGAACGCTACAACGTCAACTGGGGCTTCGTCGAGGTCCTGGGCGACCGCGTTACCATCCTGGCGCAGAGCGCACTGAAGCCGGAAGAGATCGATGTGCCCCGTGCACAGAAGCAGCTGGAGAAGGGTGAACAACTCTGGGCAAATGCCGGAGAAGACGCCTACAAGTACGAAGAGGCTCAACGCGTCATGTCTGAGGCCGAGTCGAAACTGGCCAGCGCCGGTAAAGAATAAAAGCTTAATCAAAGTCATAAACGAAAGCCCCTGCTTCGGCAGGGGCTTTCGTTTTGCAGTCGCAAAGATCGCCTCGAAGGCCTTGAGGGGTGCCCCGCCCAGACTTCCATCCCGTGGTGGGTCGAAAGGGGCAGGTGGGGAAACCCTTCCCTTCGGTAACCGAGCGATGTCTGAGCCAACCGAGGCTTGCATGCAGGCCTCGCATAGGAGCCCTATGCGCCGGCGAATATTCAACCTAACACAGCATTCCAATGTCCGCAGACGGAAAGCTGACTGAAGTTATCCAGGGAAAACATCGCGATGTGTTTCCCCCGGTCAAAATTGAGGTGGAGATTGAGTGTGCATGCATCGTGCAATAAAGTGCAGAGTTGCGCAACATTCGAATTTCCAGCTTTGGTGAAGAACCTCAACTTTTAGTCCGGTCTATCTTCGGAAATAAGGCTCGTCCCGCCCTTACAGGGCGGAAGGTGTATGGGTGGCGTATAACCCAGGGTTCCGCGATGCTCCACCCTGGGCTACTTTAGGTGCTTCCCTACGGGAAGCAGTGCGCTTGTTACCTGCCGTGGAATTAGCCGGTCCGTGCCTAGCTGAAGATGTTACCGATGTTCCCGAACTAACCGGACTGATTTGTTACCAATCTGCCCGGTACATACCCGCCACACCCCTCCCGGTAGGGAGGGAACGAAAATAGCGCGGGGTGAAGCGAAGCGGAACCCCGGGTTAACATCCCCAAGATATGTGCCGCCCCGGCGGGGCGGTACGAAACGGCAGGAAATGGCTTATCGTTCAGTATGGCTCACACATACTATTCGTCCCTCGTTCATTGTGTTTTCTCGACTAAAGAGCGCTGCAAAGTTATCACTGCGGAACTCCAATCTGATCTGTGGGCCTATATGGGAGGAATCGCGCGAGAGCACGAAATGAAGGCTCTTGCTGTCGGTGGAACAGAGGACCATGTTCATCTGTTGCTTTCGTTGCCAGAGTCGATATCAATTTCCAATGCAATGCGAGAAATCAAAAGCGGCTCATCGAGGTGGATACATGAGAGCTGTGGATTGACGAAGTTCGCATGGCAAGAGGGCTATGGAGCGTTCTCGATTGGTGTTACCCAGATAGATAGCACCTGTGCATATATCTCTAAGCAGGGAGAGCATCACAAGAAGCGAGATTTCCAATCAGAGTTTCTGGCGTTTTTGAAGAAACACCGCATTGAATACGATCCCCGCTACATATGGGGATAGATTCGTACCGCCCTTACAGGGCGGAAGGTGTTTTGGTGACGTGTACCCAGGGTTCCGCGATGCTCCACCCTGGGCTACTTTAGGTGCTTCCCTACGGGAAGCAATGCGCTTGTTACCTGCCGTGGAATCAGCCGGTTCGTGCCTAGCTTAAGGTGTTACCGAACTAACCGGACTGATCTGTTACCAATCTGCCCGGTACATATTCGCCGCATCCTCCCGGAGGGAGCGAACGAAAATAGCCCGGGGTGAAGCGAAGCGGAACCCCGGGTTAACATCCCAAAGATATGTGCCGCCCCGGCGGGGCGGTACGAAACGGCAGGAAATGGATTATCGTTCAGTATGGCTCACACGTACTGTTCGTCCCTCGTTCATTGTGTTTTCTCGACTAAAGAGCGCTACAAAGTTATCACTGCGGAACTCCAATTCGATCTGTGGGCCTATATGGGAGGAATCGCGCGAGAGCACGAAATGAAGGCTCTTGCTGTTGGTGGAACGGAGGACCATGTTCATCTGTTGCTTTCGTTGCCGGCGTCGATATCAATTTCCAATGCGATGCGAGAAATCAAGAGCGGCTCGTCGAGGTGGATACATGAGAGCTGTGGATTGGCGAAGTTCGCATGGCAAGAGGGCTACGGAGCGTTCTCGATTGGTGTTACCCAGATAGATAGCACCTGTGCATATATCTCTAAGCAGGGAGAGCATCACAAGAAACGAGATTTCCAGTCAGAGTTTCTGGCGTTTTTGAAGAAGCATCACATCGAATACGATCCCCGCTACATATGGGGGTAGATTCGTACCGCCCCTACAGGGCGGAAGGCGTTTGGGTGACGTGTACCCAGGGTTCCGCGATGCTCCACCCTGGGCTACTTTAGGTGCTTCCCTACGGGAAGCAGTGCGCTTGTTACCTACCGTGGAATTAGCTGGTCCGTGCCGAGTTGAAGGTGTTACCGATGTTCTCGGATTAATCTGTCACCAATCTGTTCGGTAGAAGTACGAAAAAAGCCCTGTTCCCGGTGGAGGTCTCTCTTGTTAAGCTTCAGTTAGTGAGTGTGATTGTTTCCTGAGAAACGAATTGCACTGGGTCTATACCTGGTAGTTTACGAATAATCATCTATCAATAAGTCGAAATGGCTTTAATGTTAGAGAAGGCTCTAAAGGCCTGTTATTTGTATTGAGAAATTTGATTGCTGGCGAAGTCAGAGTGTTATGATATCCCCATTCGCATAGCCGGATTCTGGGATTAGGAACGGAATCCGGTTGCTGTACGAATGTGAAACATGAATGGAACGGGACGCGCAGGTGTTACGAGCACCGTACGCGACCCTGGCCAATAATAAGCCCTACGGAGGGGCTCACTAATGGTTACTTCTCACTTTAAATACTCTCATCGCTGGCCACAAGCCGGGCGTCCTGCTAAAACCTTCTTACAACCTGTAGAGAGCACTCCTCAGGAGCGATCCAGAGGCCGTTTCCCATCCTAAAAAGCTATAAATTCGCCTGATTTCTTGCGAATTCCGCGCTAAGGGGATTCGTGTGTCCGTAATCGGACTGGGCTGTCTTTCTAACCCAAAGACGGAGAGGGCGGAGCTTTGTCTGACGGCTTTGTGTGCAGATGGGTGGTCCAGTCATACCAGCAAGCGAGGGAAAACACGTGGAGATTCTGGAAGCGTATGAATCGGTGTCTGCAAGGGGAGGTTTGGTGAGGATCTATGAATTTCGGGGAAGAGTCTATAAACGGGTCGAGACAACAGATGAAGCTGGACAGAAAGCAGTCGTGACGAAGAAGGGCAAACAACGCCCCGTCCGCGTGGCAGCGGAGAATTTGTACGAAGCGGCGGTTCATCTCCGCACCTACCGCCCGGATTTCTATCCAAGCCGTGTCCTTTGCCTCGGTCATATGCAGCTTTGAGTACCGCTGGCGTCCTCGCCGGCTGTCGTGGAGGGCGTCCCCGCCCTCCACTGATTTGCTCCAGAGCAGCCTCAGACTTATTGGTAACATCAGCTTCATTTACCCTTGACGGTTTGTTGTCTTTCTTAACATCGGAAAGTAAAGCTGCCGGAGTTTACAGCCATTGCTCCTATATGCTTCAAGACAAAGGACTAATGCATATAGTACGGACAGGCCCCAAGAAGTTTAGGTTCCCCTCTGCCGTATTCCAGTCTAAAATGTGGTTGGATTTGGTGTGTCCTTCAGAGTTCACAGCTCTGGTCTGCTGTACAGGAGGTGTATGATGCGCTTTTCTGTGCTCTCTTCGCTCGCATTTCTTACCTTGGGATCTATCTTCGCTTTTGCTCAGGATGCGGCTACGATGGCCGGTATACAGGCAACAGAGCAAGCCAACCGTGATGCGATACAAGCTAGCCAGCAGGCTGGCGATGCTGCGCAACGGGTTGACAGTGTAGCTGCGGGTTATCCGTTTGCTGCTGCTCCTGTCTTTTCTGTGAAGGGCGGTACTTATCAGTCTCCAGTTGCGGTGCGTCTCAAGAGCAAAACACGTGGTGCGGTGATTTATTACACCACTGATGGTTGGACCCCGACAGCAACTTCTATACGCTATACCGGTCCGATCACGATCTCTTCGACGACAACACTCCAGGCAATTGCTGTGGCTCCGCACTGCATTCGTAGTATTGTGGGGACGGAAGTGTACACCTTGCCAGCATCGCAGGAGGCGAAGAGTTCGTCTGTTTCCGTTGCACCTATAAGTGAATCCGGAGTGCCGAATCTGGTATTACCCAAAGGGCTGGAGATACCTCTGATAGTTACTTCGCCTGTAAGCTCAAAGACCGCTGAGGTAGGAGATGCTGTCTCTCTGGAACTTGCCGCGGACATAAAGGCTGGTGATCAAGTGCTGGCGCCCAAGGGATCTCCCGTTACAGGCAAAGTGATACAGGTTGATCATTCCGGGATGGCTGGCCAGCCTGGCGATCTGACCTTTATGGTGCAGTCGATAAACTTGAATGGAAAGACGGTGGAGTTGTCAGGCGAGCGGACCAAGGAGGGCCTGAACAAGATGAAGAAGGCCCGATCGATAGGTCTCATCCCTGGCGTCGGTATGTCAGCTTTCTTTCTCCGCGGCGAGGAAGCATCGATAGAAAAAGGAACACCCCTTATGGTGCAGGTGGCAAAAGACACTGTTCTTGCGCAGTAGTGTTGGAATAGAGAACCCTTCCTGAGAGAGTGTGAGAATGGCCCAAGGCGAAGCTGGAAAAGCCCTGGGCATGCTCCTCCATCCACTCTCTGGTCAATTCATCAATAATCTGAAAAGACATGAGAGGTAGTCTGCTGTTGGCGTATATGGATTTCAGCAGTATACTTCGCAGATACCTTACACTCCTGGCTGTCAGAAAGCCTTTACCGGCTTCGGGCGTTGTGCAGCCGTTTGGCGGGAGGTCTGTGGGTAAGCGATAGAGGTGCCACGAATGGACGAGATAAAAGTACGGCCGGATCTGAATGAATACTTTATGGGCATAGCGATTGCCGTGAGTAAGCGTGCGAACTGTACTGGAAAGCTGGTAGGGGCCATAATCGTCAAGGACAGACATATCGTTTCGACCGGTTACAACGGAACTCCGGAAAATATGCCCAATTGCCTCGATGGTGGTTGTTCGCGCTGCGCGAATCGGGGGAAGGAGTTTGAGCCCGGAGCTGGTTACGATCTCTGCATCTGTGTACACGCCGAGCAAAATGCTCTCCTTGCTGCGGCACGCTTCGGTATAGCGGTACAGGGAAGTACGGTCTATACGACCGTCAGGCCTTGCTTCAGTTGCACAAAAGAGATGCTTCAAGCCAAAGTCGAGGCTGTGTACTATCTCAAGGAATGGGCGCATCCCGATGCCCGCCATCAGGCCGAGTACGAGCGGTTACAGAGCCGTTTCCCAGGGGGCATCCGCCGTTTGGAAATACCTGAGGACGTCTGAGCGGAATCGTTGATTCCGGGTGGATGTTGATCTCCCATACGATTGATCTTTACATCATGATTGAAGACAATGAGCTGATATCTGTGCTGCTTAATGAAAGTTGCACGAATATCAGCTCGTGCCATCTGTTATCTGTAGACGACGCATCCCTGTGCTTCGAGTCTAGCGAACAGGTCTGGAGCTTGGAGTGTATTAACCCAGCGAAGATCGAGCTTCTCCAGTTTGGGAAGATCCGCCAGACATGTCGGCAAATGGGTGACCGGGTTTCCTCGCAGATCGAGTTGGCGCAATTCTTTTAAGTTGCCGATAGTTTCAGGCAGTGTGGTTAGGCGGTTATTCCTAAGATGTAATTCCCGCAAGTATGTAAGTTTTCCAATTGACTCCGGTAGCTCAGAGAATTCATTGTCCGTTGCTCGAAGCTCAATGAGACGCTCCATTTCGCAAACTGAATCGGCAAGGGTGGGGAGCCTATTTTCGCTGATGTTTAGATACCGGAGTTGTTGCAGCTTCGCTATTGAGGAGGGCAGGGAGGTCAGCCGATTGTCGTGAAGATAAAGGAAGTCGGTAAGTCCCTCCATCCCTCCGATGGTTTCCGGAATGGAAGTCAGGAGATTATGTCCGATGTCGAGTGTCCGCACCTGCTTGAGCGCTCCGATTTCGGGAGAGAGCTCCGTGAGTCCATTGTCTGCCAGAATTAGGACTTCAAGTTGCGTCTGCTTCCAAACAGCTTCGGGAACTTGCCCCAGCTGTTTCTTCCAGAGATTGAGGATGCGCGAAGGGTCTTGCATGATATAGGGATCATAAAGGATTTTGGAAGCAAACTGGGAAACAAACCAGGATGAAGGGAGAACAGTCACTTATGCCCGGTGTTAATATTTCTGGCATGAAGGACTCCTTTGTATCTTTGTTTAGCTATCAAGCCTGGGCTGATGCTGCACTGCTCTCCGCAGTTCACTCTCATCCAGCTTCGATTGAAGATCAGTGGATGTTTAAAACCTTGCACCACATCCTCTTTGTTCAGCGCTTTTTCTTATCGCGATTCAAAGGTTATGAAATAGATCTGGCAGCTGAATCTCAACCTCCTGCCTCCTTTGCGGCACTTGTTGATCGTTATAAATCTACTCATGAAGAAGAACTCGGCTTTGTGAATGCACTTACGGCAACAGATCTGGAGCGTCGTTTTGAGCTCGCCTTCCTGCAAACAGAATTTCCTGTGTCCGACGGACTTATGCAGGTAGTCTTCCATAGTCAGAATCATCGGGGACAATGCCTGACGCAGCTTCGTGAGAATGGGGCCGCGCCGCCTACCCTCGATTACATCCTCTGGGCAAAAGATCGCCCTGCTCCCAGCTGGCCAACGGTCTGAGCAGGGATGCGGATTGCCGTGAGTGCTTAATCAAACAGCGTGAAGTATCAGGGCAGGACTTCTGCGACGGGCACGCCTTGCCGCAATGCTGCAAGGCGAGTCTGTTCCAAATCGTCCCGATAAAACAGGTTGAAGGTATCGAAGGGGATCAACCTTTCGGCATCGGGATGAGCGATATGGACGCAAGTTTTCCGGATTGAACGCAGGTCGAAACTATCGGCATCAATAAACTGCACAATCAGGATACGGAAGAGATTCTGATAGCTCAGGTCCTTGGTTGTTAGTACCTGCGGCAGGCAGCAAAGAAGATCGCGCAGAGTACTGGCCTGAGACTGTGGCGAGTGGTTGGTAGAGAAGAGTCTGAAGATGCCGTCTTTTAATGTTGCAGCTGCTGCTTTGGTCAGTAATTGAGGATTCTGTTCCAGATGACTGCGTACACCCTGGTCCTGCTCATAGACGATAGTGTTACCGGCTCCATTGATCAGCACTTCGGGCGGAATCATGCTGGTTAGCGGTGTAATGGTTCCAGCTAACTTGAGTGCATATCCCATCGCCAGCGAATCGGGATGGCAAGGCACTGGGATGATGTCCTCAGGCCTGAAGACCGTTGTCTGCTCGAGGATGCGACGGCGAACCTCGGTTAATGTCAGCCGATGTTGTGCGGCGCTATAACCGCCGAGACGTCCTGCCTGCTGCACCGGCTGGAAGGTGACTCCGCGAACACAGGGTTGCTGCAGAGCAAAGTCAACGATGGCTCCCAGTTCTTCGTCATTGACCCCTCGTTCTACTGTTACGACTAGCGTTGTCGAGATGCCAAGTTCGTTTAGCCTGTCGAGTGCCCGCTGGCGAATGTTGCGCAGATCGGCTCCGCGAAGCTGCATCAGCGGATCTTGTCGGAGGGAATCAAATTGAAGATAAAGCTCGAAGCGCGGCATGTATGAGGCCAACTGGCGAGCAAAGCTTTCATCGGTAGCGATGCGGATTCCGTTGGTATTGACCATCAGGTGACGAATCGGGCGTTGCCTTGCGGCATCGAGGATTGCAAAGAACTGCGGGTGAATGGTCGGTTCCCCGCCTGAAATCTGAACGATATCCGGCTGCATTTCATTGCGCACAATCATATCGAGCATGCGTTCCACTTGTTCCAGTGGCCGATGGGTAGTGCGATGTGTTCCACTGCCGGCATAGCAGATTGGGCAATTCAGATTGCAGGCATCCGTGATTTCCAGCAGAGACAGGCAGGAGTGCTGCTCGTGGTCGGGACAGAGGCCGCAGTCGTAGGGGCAACCGTACTTTATGGATGTATTCCAGTGTCGCGGCATTTCGGGAGGCTTGATGAAGACTTCCCGGCAACGGCGATAGTAGTCCACCTCGTCTGCTATCAACACACGTTGAAAACCGTGCTGGGGGCAGCGTTTAAGCATGTAGACACAGTTATCTTCGAAGACGATCTTGGCGTCGATCCGGCGAAAGCAGGTGCTGCACAGAGAAACAGCAATGTCGTAGAAGAGGTATGGCCGTGTCGGAGTGCTCATTGGTGTCTGCCTATAAGTTTTCTTCGGGCTTTCGTAACAGCGAGACAATCATTAATCCGATTAGCGCGATCAGAAGGCTTATGCCGCTAAGGATGATCCCGCCTAATTCGATGAAGGCTGTTATGACCAATATCCCTCCGGGACCGCCATTCGACATTCGACCGGCTGAGGTCATGACAACGAAGTTGATTCCGCAGAGTCCGAGAGAACAAGCCATGACCAGTGCGGAAATAGTTACACATCGCTTCCATTTAGTGCTATCTCGCCAGGGACTAGGCACGCTCCAACTCCTTTCCGGATGCTTCCGACCTTTTGGTCAGAGCGGAGATCACGATGACAGATAAACCTGCGACGCAGGCCCATTGAATGAAATTCATTCCACCGACCAGGGGTTGTGGTTTCAGGAAGTCGATCAGCAACCGCCACGACAGATATCCAAACATGAAAACGCGAAAGAGAAAACCGTTTGTATGTGGGCGTTTGCCCAGCCAGTGCAGCAGTAGGGCCAACCAGGCGAGAAAGAGGATCTCATAGAGCTGTGCCGGGTGTCGAGCGATACCGTCTCCAAAGTCAATGGCCCAGGGAAGGGCGGTTGGTTTGCCGTAGGTGTCGTCGGCAAGACCAGCAATCAGGCAGCCGATCCGTCCGATGCCAAGGCCCAGACAGAGGGGCAGGCTGAAGAGATCGCCCGTTCGTGTCCGGATTCCCTCGATCTTCTTAATGAGTTCGACTGCAGCCCAGCCGCCGAGCAGTCCTCCCACGATAGTCTTTCCTCCTCCGGGCAAGAACAGCTGTGAAAGCTTGAGGTGCATCCGCGGAGATTGCTCCAGCAGGCCCAACATCCGGCTGCCCAGCAAGGCTCCAAGAGCAGCGGCTGCAACAACGCTCCAGCGTTGCTGTTCGGGCAGGATGTCTCCCGCGGTTTTGCGTGCATACTTATAAGCGGCAAATCCGAGCGTATATCCCAATGCTTCGAAGATCGGATGCAACTCCGGATGCGGCGTAAGGTGCAGCATTGGCCAAGTGTACCGTGCAATGGCGGATTTTGAAGCGGAGGTTTCGCCTGAAGGGGAGATACGAGCTATTCTCTATGTGCAGTTCTTAAAGAAAATGGCTCATTTATTTGGAGACTCCAAGTTTTTCATTGAACAGGTGCGACGATTTTCCGCACCAGGAGAGAATAGTCACGTCCATGTGCTGATGCATTCGGCGCGGGCGGTGGAGGCTGCAGATGAGACTGCCGTCCAATGTGTAGAACCATTTCAGCTGACCGATCGTATGTGGATCTGCCGGCTTCCCGACGAGTTTCGGGACATTGTGTATCGTGCCTGCGAGTCTCCCGGCGTCCCTTATCAGGAAGTCTTTCGCCGGTACGGACAGCTCTATACGATTGCGTTGTTTGCCGGGCCATGGACTCCGGGACAGCCCTCGGTTTGGGATGTGACCGGCGATATCACCCGTTTTGTGACCTTCTCGCAGCTGGTGCATCCGACTTCCATTGGCTTTGGCTACACTGTGCGATTTACCTTCGACCCTTCGGGAGCCTTTATTGAGGCTACTCCTGGGCCATGCCGTGGAATTACCGAGCAGGCATTCATTGTTCCGCAACAACGGAATTGGCTCGCCAAATCCGAATGCGATCAGGTATGGAGATTGCTTGCTCACTCGAACATCGACAATCTTCCGCCCAGAGTGGTTCGTGCGAACGCCAATGTTCAGCATGCTGCTTACCAGTATTTCCTTGAGGTCAGAGCCTTTCTGGTTGCTTCAGGGCTTGAAGCAATGTTGCATACACGTATTACGCATGCCTCCGGATTGCGGCTTCGGGATCGTAGCGCGGGAAATCAGTTTAAGACACGCACGAAGCAGCTAGCCGAGATGGTGGGCGTTCATTTTACAACCCAGGATGCCTCCGCCGTTTGGGACCACCGTTCTGACATGGCGCATGGGCGCGATCCCTGGGCCTCTCGCCGGGAGGGAAAAGAAGATCTTCAGCAGCCGCCTGAGTTAACGACGGAAGACGACGTTCTGAAGCGCTATCTGAGTGCCGAAGAGCTGTTGCGTGCTACTGTCTTGCGGGGTTTGAGGGATTACGAATTTGCTGCGATATTTGCATCTGACGAGTCGGTCGATCAGGCCTTTCCTCTCAGCTCGCATGAGTCCTCTGAATGAATGCTCCCAAGTCTCACTGTTTTGAGGCTTGGGAGCATTCTCTTCCGTAATGATCTTCAACTCTACTTACAATCGGAATTTGGATTACTCCTCCTTGCAATCAGAATTCTCAATGCTGAGGTCTGAGTGTCAGGAGAACCGCGGTCCCAGGTTGTACCGGTACGGTATAAATTCCCCGTGAAGGAGCGATGGAAGTAGTTGTTCGCGTGCCCTGGATCGTTCCATCGGTGCTTCCGTCGAAAGTTTGTCCTCCAACGGTGATGCCGGTTGTGCCAACGACGGTGGTGTTGCTGGCGTAGTAGATCGTTCCGGAGTAGCCGTTCGCGTCAGACATCTGCAATACCTCCGCGTCTCCAAAACCTGGCAGGGCAATGGGAACGTTTCCGGAAAATGTCGTGTCTTTATTCACGATCGTAATGCGAACTGTCAGTTGCGGATCTACCGTTGCCCATACTTTGACGTATGCGGGAGTCTGCGTTACGACAGGTAGCATCTGGGAGCCATTGGGTACTGCCAGATGGAAGAAGTACAGGCCGTAATACAGCGGATTGACGCTATTGAGGCCGTATTGATAGTTCCCGTTGGGCCCGGTACGAGCCAGATGGAAGGTAAATGGCGCATAAATTGGCCTCGGAGTGCAGGGCGCTTGGTATGTGACTCCCTGGACAACGCAGGTCTTCGTGGGATCGACAACACGTTCGCCACCATTTGCACCGTGGTAGTTAACTCCATCCACTCCGGCAGCAGCGAACTCGAACATTGTGTCGACAGACCAGAGTGCTGCGGCAAACGAGTCGCTGGTTCCTGGTTGCCCTCCATTCGAGACAGTGTTCATTTCATTCACACGGAAGGTTTTTTGATTCTGGTGGGCGAGACCTGATTCCCAGCCGAAAACGCTTGGCACCCAGAAGGGAATGGGATTACCTGGATTCAGATATTGCAGCGCTGAGCTTCCGATGAGAAATGTCGGAGGTAAGCCTCCTTGCAACCCGGAATAGAAGTGATGCGTGAGGGTCTTCGTGTTCCCGCTTTGTGTCGCAAGAAAGATCTGTATATAACCCGGAGGCTCCGGTTTGAATCCGCTCCAGTAGTTGTTGTTCAACAGGGTGCGCATGAGAGACCAAGACGGTCCTGTGAATTGAATTGTCGATGGGGCAATGGTTTGCAGAATGCCTGCGCTCCACTGCGAATACTTACCATTGAAGACGTCGAAGGTATAGGAGCGTGAGGATTGGTATTGATAAGTATCGCTCTCGTTTCCGATCTCAATGGCGTCGAGGATGCCGGGAGTCATGGTGGTTACATAACTCAAGGCTTGCTGTTCGGCTATGGTTGGCGTCGAGGTTAGCGAACTGCCGAGCATAACTCCGGTAGTGAATTTCACGCCGGGCAGAGCGGCATTAAGTTCATTAAAAGCTTGTATGGAAAGCGGCTTTGTATTGCTATCGGTCGAACCACCTCCAACGCGAATAAGGAAAGGAGAGTTGGGTGTGTCCAACAGATTACTCAGGAGCTGACGATAGATATAGTTCGTGCCCTGTGCATCCCAGCCCATGATTCCTTGTGCATCTCCCCATTCATGTGAGAAGCCCACAAAGTCAGAGGGAATACGACGGAAGGGGATTGGCGTGACGATAGCAAACGTGCTGGTTGGTACTCCGAGTGGATACGAGAATGCTGTGCTTGCTCCTCCGGAAGCAGGGTTCTGGGCAACCAAAGTGACAGTGGAACCGATGCCTGGCTCTGCACTCATGACAACGATGAGCGTGGTCGACGAAACATACTGCGTAGTTTGTGCGCTGCCATTCATGTAAATCGTCGTATCACGAACGAAGTTAGTACCGCGTATGATGATCGGATTATTCTGCCCCGTGGGCAGCGTGGAAGGTAATGTAGAGGTAATTGTGGGGAGCCCTACGATCTGGATTGTCTTTGAAGCTTGCACTGTGCTGTCAGTTGAGAGCGTCGCTATGATCTGAACTCCAGGCGACGCCGGTACTGCAGCAGGTGCAGTGTATAAACCCGTGCTGGAGATGGTGCCGGATCCAGATGCAGGAGAGACGCTCCACAGAACCGTCCCTGTTGTTGTGCCTGTGATAGTGGCAGTGAATTGAACGGAATTTCCGATAGTTACGGTGGTGGTTGGAGAGCTGATCTGAATAGATACAGCCGCTGCGATTGCTGGAAAGCTAAGCGTGAATAATATGACAAAAACAGTTATCGCTACTTTCCGGTTAAAGATCTTACACAAATCAGATCCGTGTAGTGTCATCAGGTACTCCAATGGTTAGTGCCTTGGCTTACATAGGCGCAAAGCGACTCTAGGAACCGACGGATCGGCTCGTGCGGCACAATTCCGCCGTGCACAAATGAACTGCTTCTAGGGTGTGTTCGTAGGAGTGGCTAACCAATTCCTATCGCAGCTATCTGGGCAAAGGATTACTTACCAAACTTAGCCGGGTAGCTTTCACTCCGGATTCAAGCAGTGGAGTGAAGATCCCGGTCTACTGACCCACAGTGCCTCCTCGTGCTATGGGTAGGAGGGATTCTTCGTTCCGGAGTTGGAGGCGACAAGTGAATTTACAGGGAAGTTACCATGACTTTACGTAAATCAACTCGAGGTGGAATTGCCGCAAATGGGCATTGCAGCTTGGAGGGATTAGGCTTGCCGATGCTGGAGGTAGTTGCAATTCAGCACTTCTTCTCTTGCAGTAGAAAGGAAATTTGCGATGTGCAGACCGTTTCGCTTTCACCTTGTGCCAGTTTTGATGACAAATTAGTTACTATTTGGATGAGCGAATAGTAATCAGGAAGGATAGGTATCAGGCGCTGCTGGTGCTGGCGATAGCGTAGAAGGGATGTTCATCAACGAACAGCCATTCCGGATTTGGGCAATCAGATGGCAGCTCTGTGACGGGCAACTTCAGCAGAATCTCTGAGTTCGGCTAATGGCAGATTGGCCTCAGACATGCTCTCTATACATGGTCATCTAGGAGGGTTCCATGCACAAGGTGGAGAAGTTTACAGAGGTTGTTAATGGCAATCTGGATCTGAATCATCTTGCCGAACAGCTTCAGGCAGGGTGGAAACTGGTGGCGTTGGAATGGCAGCGTGAGGTGGCATCGGAAACCATCGACACCTCTTTGGATAGTGGAGTGCGCCCGCCTGAAGAGATCCCCTACGGTTTGCGTATCGCGCAGGACTGCCACAGTCTGGAGGTTGATCCTGTCGAAAACCAGATTCTGATGGACATGATGAATCTAATGGTCGAGGATCTGCCGCTTTCCCGCGTGGCGGCAGATTTGAATGCGCATGGTCATCGCACCCGGCAAGGTGCTCTTTGGAGCATGGCCTCTGTCTTTAATATGCTTCCACGCCTGATTGAGGTCGGTCCTAGAATCTTTACCAGTACCGAATGGGAACAGCGCCGCCGCAAGATTGCTCGCGCCCAATGAAAGATGATTCTTGCAGCACAGCATGTAGGGTAAAGTATTGTATCCCAGCAAGAGAATGCTCTTGCTGGGACCTCCACTCTGACGAAACAAAGGCCTTCTATTAGAGCATTGCTTTAGAGGTACTCGATCTTTTTCTACGGACCCGCACTTTGTGACTTCGGATATATCACGTATTTCCCTTCAAAGTGAAAGCCAACGCGATTGACCTTCCCTGTATGATCTCGCAGAAACACGAGATAACCAGGAGTCTCAAGATTTCTTGCTGAGTAGATATCTTCTTCCAACTCGACCATCGAATACCATTTGGGATCGTTACTTACTTGTATCAGGAGAATTCCATTTTCAGGTTTGAGCTTAAGCTGAAGATTGGGGCCGAGCTGATACCTGCCAGGATATTCTGTAACGGCATGAGCAACTATTGGAGCTCCAGCCTGCGATCCGGAAGGCACTGTTACAAAGGAAGCTATCTTCCATTCTCCGTTCTGTTTGATGAGAGTAGCTTGCCTGGAAAAGGACACATCTATCTTCTTGCCGTAATAGTTGTCGTGTTCTTGAAAGGGATAGAAGGCAAGTGCAGAAGTGTTTCCATTGTAAAGATGAATATCGATCTCATTTTCGGCGGGCGGGGTAATTGTTTCTTGTATGCCTTGCGGGCTTGTGAGATTGCTCTTTAACACCTCTAGCCATCTGGAGCGGGGCGTTACTGTCCCATCTACGTGTATAGCCGTAAAGGAATCTGCAAGAAGTTGCGCATAAGTTGCAAAATCGTGCATATGATAAGATTCCCGTGCTTTCTTGAGCACGGCTTTGATCTGCCGTTCGCTGTCCTGAGGCTTGGAGCGTTCGGTAGAAGTTTGCGCGAGCAATAGTTGCGCAAGACTCAGCAGTAAACATGCCACCAATGGCAGTCGATATCGGGGCAATGCCGCCATTAAGTTGTCCTCCGGCATCGATGGTATGGTCGTAATGCTCCAAGGGGGATGGAGATTTCTACATTACCATTGTTTGGCGACTTATTGCTTTCTTTCTATCTTGTTTTTGTATGTAGGCAGGGTTGGTGTTTAAGGTACTTTCCTTGTGCGTGTATTAATGCCTAAATTGTTTTAGCGCTTGAAACGACGCATGTAATCGCCGGCACTGACGCCAAGGATCCGGAGAAAGACTCTTCTCATCGAATCAACATCCCGGAAGCCACAGGCGTCAGCTATCTCTTTTAATCCGAGAGTGGAGCTATCAATCATCTGCTGTGCTCCTTCCACTCGCATTCTATCGACCAGCTGTCCAGGGTTTATTCCTGTCTCGCGCAAGCAGATTCGTGTAAAGTGGCGTGGGCTTAATCCGATTTGCTGCGCGAGCTTTTCGACGGTTAAATTTTCTCTGAGATTCTCCATGATCCAGACTTGTAACTCGCGCAAAGGCTGCGAAGTGCGTGCCTGTCGGGAGAGCATGTGGCTGTATTGAGCCTGCCCGCCGGGCCGTACGAGAAACATAACTAACTGCCGTGCTACTGTAAGTGCGGCATCGTGTCCATGATCCTCTTCGATGAGGGCCAGAGATAAGTCAATTCCTGCAGTTATCCCCGCAGACGTGTAAACATTGCTATCTTTCAGGAAGATAGGGTCTGGTCTGACGGTAACGGAGGGAAATTCCCGGGCGAGCCTGTCGCAAAAGGACCAGTGCGTTACGACCTGCTTCCCATCCAGTATGCCCGCTGCGGCAAGAACAAATGCTCCCGTGCATATAGACGCAATTCGTCTCGATTGCTTTGCCGTTTGCCTGATCCAGTCGAGGAGCACTGGATCATAGCTTCCGCTTTCGGCACCCGGTCCGCCGGCAATCAGAAGAGTATCGACAGGACCTCTGACATCAGCCAATGGGATTGCTCCTCCGATTGGGAATCCTCTATGGGTCTGCAGCATGGGGTCTTTATCCGGAGTGCATAGCACGATGTCGTAATCGGAGATACTTGCAAAAGCTTCGAGTGGGCCGGCGATATCCAGGATCTGAACAGGTGGTGGTCCGGTAAGGACGATACGGCGCATAAAGAAATCTTACGGAAACAGGTAGAGGAAAAGTCCTAAATTGTCGGATCTATGTCGTTGCTGCCTTTCGACGGAGCTACTAGCCTCTCTCTTGTCAGCTCGATATGGAGGGAAACAATGATACAGACAGCCTCGGCAATTCGTATTCCAGATACGACGCTCGTTCAGGAAGCAACGGAAATTTTGAAAGAGTATGGAACGCCACTGCTCTTCAATCATTCCTTGCGCGTGTATTTCTTCGCTGCGGAGATTGGTCGCCAGCAGCAAAAGAAGTTCGATGCGGAGCTGCTTTATGTGAGTGCTGCTTTTCACGACATGGGGCTTGTAAAGAAGTTCAGCAGTGCGACGGAGCGTTTCGAGGTTGATGGGGCAAATGCGGCAAAGCAGTTCCTGGTCGCACACGATATCCCAGAAGATCAGGCTCAAACGGCATGGACCGCCATCGCGCTGCACACTACCCCTGGAGTGACTCAGTATATGCAGCCCGAAGTGGAGCTGCTTAATAAAGGCGTTGGTCTCGATGTTCTCGGGAAAGGATATGAAAGCTTCCCGAAGGAGCTGCGTGAGGAAATTGTTGCCGCTTATCCACGCAAGAATTTTAAAGACGAAATCGTGAGGGCCTTCTTCAGCGGTTTTGAACATAAGCCGGAATCCACCTTCGGCACTGTGAAGGCCGATGTTTGCGAAAGGTTCATTCCCGGTTATAAGAGCCCTAATTTCTGCGATTTGATTGCGAATTCTCCTTTCCCGAATTCGTGAGTCCCGAGGGGGATAGAACAACAACTGCTGCGTCCCATTCTTTCTGGCTGCTGTTCATCCGGAAGAATGGGATAGCAGAGGATAGAAAGTTCAGCATCTTTGTTCTAGACCGGTTTTTTCTGCTCTCTCGATTTTTGTCTCACTCTTTTGAATGACTTAGGCGACAAGAAAATTCGATAGCCAGCTAAGTTGTTTTTCGATTGCACTGGGTGCTCCCCTTTGGATATAACCGTGCGCACGACCGAATTCTTCGGTTCCGAATGCTGCAAAACGGAGAGCGCATCTATGCCCGTCAAGGAAGCATTGGGAACTCAAAAGAAGCTGGATCATCAGGAGCGCCAACTCGAAGTGCACGAATGCAAAATGTGCGGCGAACTTCCCGAGTCGGAAGCAGAGATCTTCGAAGACGGCCTGTGTTCGCACTGCTTTAACCTGGTTGAGACGGACTAGAGCTTTCCGAGAAATCTCTCCTTAGTCTTTTTACTCTGTCCGCAAAGCCCTCATTGGCTCTGTATTCGCCGCTCTACGCGCTGGCAGAAGGGCAGCAATAAAGGCAGCCAAACCAAGAACAAAGGTTGTTATCAACAGGATTGCCGGATCGTATGGTTTCACGCCGAAGAGCTGGTTCGCCATGGCTCGTCCACCCAGGATTGTCGCCGGAATGCCAATCAGTAGTCCTGCTGCAATCTGCAGGAAGGCGCTACGCAGAATAAGTCTGAGCACATTCTTGCGATTTGCTCCAAGGGCCATGCGAATGCCGATTTCGCTGGTACGGCGTTCGACAGAATATGCTGTTACACCGTAGAGCCCGATTGCGGCCAGAATTAGGGCCAGGATTCCAAAGAGAGAAGTAAGCTTGGCGATCATCGACTGTTGTGTGAAGTTAGCCTTCACCTGGTCGGCAAAGCTCTCGAAGTGTGTGATCGCGAGATCCGGATTAATTTGCGAAAGCGCCCTGCGAATCTGGAAGTCGAATCCGGCAATCGGGCCATGTGTTTCAATCTCAACGGAGTTTAGATATTCGGAACGATTTTCGAACTGGACATAGCGTGGATCTGGGATGTGTGCGCTCTGTCCCTGCGCCAGGAAGTACATGGGGCGCATTTTGCTTGTTGCTCCCCAGTAGTGAGTGTCTTCTGTTACGCCCACAATCTCGAAGGCTCCGGGATAACGCATGTCGTTGCTGAAGTGTTTCCCTAGTGCGTGTCCATCTTTGAAGTACTTCTTTTCAAAGAAGCGATTTACGACAGCTACTGTATGTGTCGTGGGAGTATCTTGCTCGCTGATGGGCCGCCCAGCCAAGATCTTGGTGCCGATGGTGTCAAAGTATCCTGGGCTCACTCTTACCCAGGAAGCTCCGTGATTCCTTGTGCCTGGCGCGAGAGGTGGTTCGCCCTCGAGATAAACACCCTCTCCCCAGTTATTCCCTTCCATCGGACTATAGAGGGAGAAACTGACCTGCTTTACTCCTGGAATCGAGGTCAACCTGTCTTTGATCTGGCGATAGAGTGGTTCCGTTTGTTCCGGTTTGTATCCGGCCATCTGTGGATCGATGTGCAAAATGTAGCGATTCGTAGTATCGAAGCCGAAGTTCTGACTTTGCATATTACTCAGGCTTCGCGTCAGTAATCCTGCAGCACAGAGAAGTACGAGGGACAATGCCGCTTGTACAACTACCAGCGCTTTCTGGCCCAAGGCTTTGTGTCCCGTTGCTCGATTTGCTCCACGCAAGGCTTCTGCCGGATTGGCCCTTGCGGTCATCCAGGCAGGCGCAACTCCAAAGAGAATTCCGGTTAAGAGCGATGCAGCAAGGGCAAAGGCGAGTACTGGTAAGGAAGGCATCGCGTGGATTGGCACGTACTCGCTTCGAAATGCCATGTACAGGATCATTTGCGTTCCGGCGAAGGCTATTCCTATTCCAACAAGTCCGCCCATTACCGCTAATACGATGCTTTCTACTAATGCCTGTCGAATGAGTATGAAGCGAGAGGCTCCCAATGCCGAACGCACCGAAGTCTGTTGCTTTCGCGCCGTGGCGCGCACCAGCATGAGATTGGCAAGATTTGCGCAAGAGATCAGGAGCACAAAGCTGGAGACCCACATTAGCAGGTGCAGTCCGTCTTTGTACTCGTCACGCATCATCTGTACCCCATTGCCTCCGTGAGAGAGATGCAGAGTCTGTTTGGGTACCAGAGATTTATCGCGTTCCTCGACTTTGCTTTCAGGGCTCAAAAGAAACTGCCGCAGTTGCACTTGCAGCTGGGCTTCCATGGCGTTTGTGTTGGCGTCGGGTTTTACGCGTCCGATTAAGTCCAGCCAATCGAGTGCCGGATCGTCCATGAGAGCGTTGGTCGGTTCAATTACTCTCTCTGCCGCAAGAGGAATCCAGAACGCAGGCGGATTGCTTCGTACTCTATCTCCAAAGAAGCCAGGAGGGGCAATCCCTACGACGGTGACCGGTTGTGCATTGATAACAAAGCCCGAGCCAATAACCGAGCTATCTCCACCAAACTTTTCCTTCCAGGTGCGGAAGCTCATTACTGCCACGGTCGGAGCACCTTTTACATCGTCCTGCGGTGTAATTGTGCGTCCGGCATAGGCGGGGATTCCAAAGGTCGAGAAGTAATTACCCGATACATATTCACTGGTGAACGATTCAGATGGCTTGCTGCTGCCTGCCCGTCGTACGCCAATCAGGCTGCCTCCCGACTGGAATGCTGCAAGCTCTTCAAAACCCGGTGTATGGTCCCGGAACAATCGATATTGCTCGTAGGAGAAAAGTGACCAGTTCTCCTGCATTCCTCCATTAACGCAACAGTTTTCTTCGTTGCCTACACGCCACAGCTCTTCCGGCTTTACTACCGGTAAGGATTTCAGTAGTACGGCGTGTACTAAGGTGAAGATGGCAGTGGTTGCTCCGATGCCGAGAGCTAAAGTCAGAATTGCCGTGGCTGTAAAGCCTGGAGTTTTTCCGAACTGCCGTAATGCGTATCGAATATCTTCCATCAGATGCATAGAGGCTCCTCGGCATCGGGTGGAGACCCGACCCATTTGACTCAGGGATGAAGACGGTTGCAGGAAGAGCTGCAATGGAGACAGATACGCAAGATCGAAAGAAAAGGTTCAGCGTGAGGCAGAATCTGGGAAGGCAAAAAGAGAGGCCGGAGTTTTGTCTCCGGCCTCTCTTAAGAAATGCTTGTAGTCCGCTTAGGCAGCCTTGGTTGCCAAGACCTTGAGACGCGCATTCAAGCGGCTCTTGTAGCGGGAAACGGTGTTCTTGTGGAAAATTCCCTTATGAACGCTCTTGTCGAGCTGGGAAACGGTCACGCGAAATTGCGTCTGCGCAGCAGTCAGATCGCCCTTGGTCAGGGCCTCGCGCATTGCGCGAAGAACTGAACGGACGCGGCTCTTGTTTGCGCGGTTCGTTGCTGTCTTTCTTGCTGTTTGACGGACGCGCTTCAGCGCCGAAACATGGTTCGCCATCGATGAAGTCCTTCTGTAAATGGAATGCAGGCAGAAGAGACTCGCATCCCGCATCCCCTGCAATCTCTAAGTCTATTAAAATCGGCCCTTTTGGTCAATGTTTCATTGGGCTTTCGAGCATAAGGGCAAACCCTTCTGAAATCAATTGTATCGGGAACGACTGCAGGCGAAGAGAAAACTGTTCCGGATACTGTGATTCCCGAATTCCTCAGGCAAAGACCTTCGCCATCATGTTTTTCTTGAGGACTACCGATGAGGTGAGCACTCCTCCCAGCAGTGCTCCTGTTACTCCCAGAGAGCAGGCATCCTGGCCGGTGAAGTAGAGATTACGAATCGGTGTCTTCACTCCAAGGCTGCGCAAGCAATACCGGGCAGGAGTTGCGCTTATTCCATAGATTTCGCCCTGAGGGTAGTTGGCGAAATGCCGAGTGGAAAGCGGAGTGGAGATTTCGTAATGCTCGACTCTGTCCCTGGTGGCAGGGAAGTGCTCGTAGAGCGATGACAGCATGGCTTCTGCCAGTTTCTGTTTCATGGAGTCGTAGTCGGTACCGCGCTTTTTCCAGGAAGTATCGCTCCATTGGGCAAACCACTTATAGGGAGCCGGTGTAATGACTTCCATGGTCGAAAGATCGGGATGTTGTGCGGCAAATGCTGGATCTTTGGCGGAAGAGAAGGAGAAATACAACAGCGGAAAAGATGCCTGCCCGAAATCGGCACATCTGGCGAGGTTTGCGTCATGATCGTAGCTAGGATGAACCCAGAGATTCGATCCCTGGAATTCTGGTTCGCCCGCTCTCCGTTTTACGCCGACATAGAGGCACAGATGTGCACTTGAAGCTGGAATGCTATTGATTTCACTGCGAAGCTTGGCAGTTGAGTCAAGTTCGGAGGGCAGAAGGCGCTCAAGAGTGTTGTGGGCTCCGGCATCGCTAATGACCAGTGGAGCATTGATTTCCCGGCCATCGGTCATGCGAACACCGATGGCTGTTTGATTCGCATCTAGCAAAATCTCTTTTACTTCTGCATTGACAAGGATCTTGCCTCCCTGGCGTTCTATCAGGGGAGCGATACCTGCGCATATTTCGGAAGCACCGCCTACCGGATAACTGGCTCCTTCCATGTAGTGGTAGGCAATCATGGCATGAATTGCGAAGCTGCTCTGCGATGGAGGGAGTCCGTAATCCATCCATTGGGCGGTCAGTACTCCGATCAGTTCCTGATTCCTGGTGAACTCCTTCATGACCTCTGCCGTCGTCCTGCTTGCATAGCGGAGAAATTTGGAGCGGAGAAAACCGCCGATCAAGCGAGCGATGGGATTGGGCAGCGCCTTTTCCATGAAATAAAAGCTTGAGGCCTTACCTACAGCCAAAATGGCCGCCAGGTAGAGATCGATAGCCTTACCTTCGCGAGGAAAGTACTCCAGCATCTGCCGACGAAAATTTTCCATTCCGGAGGGGAATTCATATAGCTCATTGGCAATCTTGACGCGATCATAGACTGGCGGCATCGATTGCCACTGCAGACGCCCTTCGGTCAGGTGATCGAACATCTTGCGAACGGGCATGGATGCTTCCTGTGTCTGGCCAATGTAATGCAGGCCAACATCCCATTCATATCCGCCGGGTCTTTGAAAGGCATGGGTGAAGCCGCCGGCAACGTAATGCCTTTCGAGAACCAGGACCTTCTTTCCCGCATGTTTCGCCATCAGTGCGGCAGCCGTTAATCCGCCGATTCCGGACCCAATCACGATGGCATCGTATTTCTCTCCCCAGGAATGCTGCTTATATGGAAGACCTGTCTGCTTCATAAATTCTCCAAAAGCGAATGTGGACAATAGCAACATTATGATTACGACTGGATGTTGCTGTTGTCAACATCTTCGTATAAGATTTTTGAGAAATGGATTCTGAGCGGCCATATCATCACGGCAATCTTCGGGGAGCTTTGTTGGAAGCGGCACTTGCTTTAATTGCCGAGGTTGGGACCACAGCTTTTACTTTGCGGGAGGTAGCGCGACGCGCAGGCGTGTCCCACAATGCCCCGTATCGCCACTTTGTCGATAAAGATGCATTGTTAGCGGCCGTCGCAACGCAGGGATTTCAGGAGCTTACGGACGCAATGCTTGTAGCTGCAGCGCCGGAAGAGAGTGCGCTGGAGAAGCTGAAGCGTGCAGGTCTCGCCTACATTGCATTTGCTTTACGGTATCCCCAGCACTTTTCAGCAATGTTCGACATCCCAGCGATTAAGGAGAAGTCTCCCGAGTGCCTAGAGGCGGGGGAACGAGCCTTTCATACCCTTGTCGCCTTTGTCGAATCGTGGCGGAAAGATAGGCATCTCATTATTAGAGATCCTCTACAACACGCGCTGACAGCGTGGTCTCTGGTCCATGGGATAGCGAAGTTGGCGATTGGTGGTCAGTTGCCATATCAATCTACTTCAGAGGTGTTGGAATTTGCAGAAGTAGCGATGATGTCGTTCATCCAGCGTCCGGACCAATAGAAAATAATCTCTTCGATCCACTTCTGATCGCACAAAACCCCGGATTCTTTAGGCCAAGTTATTGCGAAATGTCGTTTGAACCCGGAATGGGAACGGATGCACAGAGAGGATCAAGAACAGAAAATTTACGTTTTCGGAAGTTGACGTGGTATCGCAGTGGGTCTACTCTGAGCGCAGATACGGGAAAGATTTGGTGCTAAATCCCAACCCGCTCGCTGGCAGCATCCGGATGGATGCAAGCTGGCATGATGCGTCTGAGTCTCGTACTCCCACAACAATCGAACTTGAACAGGCGATTCCCGCAAGGATCGCAACCGGAGGTTATTTCACCGCTTGATGAAAAAAGCGCTGGAAATCACGCCCAACCTTGAGCCCCTCTTCGGGACCCGCGACGAAAATCTCAGGCTTATGGAAGCTTCCCTCGGCGTTCGCATCGATCTGCGTTCCGATGCTGTTCATGTGGAAGGAAGTTCAGAAGGGATTGCTCGCGTTCAGAGCATCTTTTCTGACTTTGAGTCGTTGCGCCGAGCTGGTGTGAACCTACACAACGGCGAATTGTATGGGATGTTGAAGCTGGTTGTTGCCGATCCGGCAGTAACCTTGCGCTCTCTTGCCGACAGTGGAAAACAGCGCTCTGCCGGGATTAAGCGTATGGTTCAGCCGCGTTCTGTCAATCAGCGCCGTTATGTCGAAGCTATCGAGCAAAACGATATGGTCTTCGGTGTCGGACCGGCTGGAACAGGAAAGACCTATCTGGCTGTTGCCATGGCTGCCGCTGCTCTCCTTGCGAAGAAGGTGAGCCGGATTGTGTTGGTTCGTCCTGCCGTAGAGGCTGGCGAGCGTTTGGGATTTCTTCCCGGCAGCTTGCAGGAGAAGGTAGATCCTTATCTCCGCCCACTGTACGACGCTCTTTACGATCTGTTGGAGCCGGAGCGCGTCGATAAGATGTTGGAGCGCAATGTTATTGAGATTGCGCCGTTGGCCTTCATGCGCGGTCGTACTCTGAACGATTCGTTCATCATCATGGACGAAGCGCAGAACACAACCGGTGAGCAGATGAAGATGTTCCTGACTCGTCTTGGGAACAACTCCAAGGCCGTGATCACTGGTGACATCACGCAGATCGACTTGCCCAACCCGAAGAAATCAGGTTTGGTTGAGGCGATCAATATCCTTGAAGGGGTGGAGGGAATTCGCTTCTGCCATTTCGAAGATGCCGATGTCGTTCGTCACCATCTGGTACAGCGGATTATTCGCGCCTACGATAGTTCGGGCCGTCAACAGCAGGAACTGCCGTTGGCAATTTCAGAGTCGCAGAATCTTCCTGCAGGCCGGGAATCTCATCAGGTTGCCAAGCCCCAGTAGAGAGCGGTTCGGAGCTAAACTGCTTTTAACAAAGGTGTTACAGCGCGGCTTTTCTATTGAGGAAAGCCGCGCTGTTTTCTTTGGGACGCTTCTCTGTAGGAGGGCTGTTTCGTGCTTTGCTGTAACATCATGAGATGAAGGGCCTGAGCTGAAAGCCCCTCAGGCCCGAGAACCCATGATCGTCTTCGATCCTTTCCAACCTTTGTCCCCTGCGGCGGATTCGTCCAGGCGGACAGCTTTACCCGGCAAGCGAACCTTGGAACGCTTCTTGAATGAGGCATGTGCAGCGGTACGGCTGCGCGGTGAGGTATCTGTCCTGCTTACAAACGACAAAACAATCCAGGACCTGAATCGTCGCTTTCGCAAGAAGAACAAGCCGACAGATGTCTTATCGTTTCCTGCTGCGGATCTGTCCGCAGGAATTGCAGGAGATCTGGCGATTTCTCTCGAAACTGCAGCCAGACAGGCCGAAAGCTTCGGACACAGCCTGCGCGAGGAAGTTAAGATCCTGCTTCTTCACGGAAGCTTGCATCTGGCCGGATACGATCATGAAGTTGACGATGGGCAGATGGCCCGTCGGGAAGCTACTCTTCGCAAACGGTTTGGGTTGCCTTTGGGATTGATACAGCGCGCCTCGGTTCAGGTGGAAAAGCCCGCGTCCCGGAAGTTCACTAAAGCCAAAACCAAGAAAGCTGTACGAGTATCTGCCACGAAGCCTCGCCGAGGGGGCAGGTAATGCTTCTTCCCTCGGTGATCCTGATTGTGCTGATGCTGGCAGTGTTGCTGCTGGTTTCGTATGTCGACCGGCTCTACTCGGAGATGGGGAAATTTCTCTCGCGCGAGTTCCAGGAAAACATCGATGCCTGGGAGCAGCTGGTGGAGCCTCGTCTTGGCCTCAGCCGGGAGAATATCGCCCTGTGCTCTGCTGTGCTCGCACAGCTCACGACGGCATGCATTGCTCTCTTATTTGGAGCACTGCTCTTCGACGGCTCTTCGGGCACAAATCGGCCATCCTTCGGAGAGGCGGCGCAGGCGGCCTTCGGCATTATTCTGGTTATCATTTTTTTCAACCGGCTGCTTCCCTTTGTCTTCTTTACTCGCACGAGAGGCGTGTGGATCGTGCGTCTGCGACCCGTGCTGCGAATGCTCTTCTACCTGGTAATGCCGATTACCCTCCTGCTCAGCTTCTTGCTTTCTATTGCTGCTTTGGCAGAGACTCCCTCGGCGGCGAAGGAAGAGGATGCTTCTCCGAATGAGGCCGTGGAAGCATTGATCGAGGCCGGAGAGGAAGAGGGAATCCTTGAGGAGAGCGATCGCGAGCTGGTGCGCTCGGCTGTCGAATTCGGTGACAGGATTGTTCGTGAGGTAATGACGCCGCGGCCGGATATGTTTGCCGTTCCAGGTTCTACGACCTTGGAAGATTTCCTCCAATCGCTGAAGGAGCATCCTTTTTCGCGTGTTCCTGTTTACCAGGATTCGCTGGACAACATCACTGGTATCGCCTTCTCTCATGATCTGCTGCAAATCGCAGATGAAGAAGCGCGGACACGTACTGTTGCGAGTATTCAGCGTCCGGCTGCTTTCGTGCCTGAGACGAAAAAGGGAAATGTGTTGTTGCGCGAGATGCAGCGTGAAAAGCAGCACATGTGTATTGTTATCGACGAGTATGGCGGTGTCGCCGGCGTAGTTACGATTGAAGATCTGTTGGAAGAGATCGTAGGGCAGATCAGCGACGAGCATGAAGAGGCTTCGCTACGCACCGAGCCAATTCATGAGGAAGATGGCTCGTGGGTATTGCCTGGTAACTTTGAAGTATCCCGTCTTCAGGAATTATTCGGGGAAGAGGCTTGGCACCCGGATGAAGAGTGGGAGGCGGCGACGGTCGCAGGACTCGTAAGTGAAAGCGTCGGACGCATTCCCCATGCAGGCGAAGTTGTGCAAATCGAAGAGCTGCGGTTTGAGGTGTTGGCCTCGACCGATCGTCGGATTGAGCGTCTTCGTGTGTCCCACCTGGTAAATCAGTAGATAATTAGTTGAATGTTTATGGAGAGGCAGCATTGCGCTCAGGTTTTGTTTCTATTTTAGGTCGCCCGAATGCGGGAAAATCGACACTGCTGAACGCCCTGATCGGCGAGAAGATCGCGATCGTAACCAGTAAGCCCCAAACAACGCGGAACCGTATCAGCGGTATTTTGGAAGTTCCTGCAAAGAAGGGCAAGTACCCGGCGGCTCAGATCGTCCTTGTCGATACACCCGGCGTGCATAAGCCGACTACCGCTCTGGATAAGCGAATGATGCAAGAGGTGTACGACGCCCTTGAATCTCGCAATGCTGTCTTGTTGATCGTGGATGCGACGCGACGCATTCAGGTGGCAAAAGAAGGTGATTCGGATGAGCAGAAGCAGTCTGCCGGAAAATCGGAAGATGAGTTTGTCTTCCAGCTGGTTCGCAAGCTTGATTGTCCGGTCCTTCTGGTTATCAACAAAATCGACTTGATCGAGAGAGAGAAGCTTCTGCCGTTGATTACGGAATTGACGGCCCTGCACTCCTTTGCCGAGGTAATTCCCATCTCTGCCCGCAAGAAGGATGGCCTCGATCGGCTAATAGCCAGTCTTGTGGGATATCTGCCGGAAGGCCAGAGATATTTTCCAAAGGACCAATTTACCGATCAACCGGAGCGATTTCTCGTTGCCGAGTTAATTCGCGAACGCATCCTGCTTGAGACCGGGGAGGAAGTACCCTATGCTTCAGCCGTTGTGATTGAGCGCTTCGAGGAACCGGCGGAGCTTCCCCCGGTAAAAAAGGGAAAGCAGCCTGCTAAGTTACCGGTGACCAAGATCGCTGCTGCGATCTATTGCGAGCGCGACGGACAGAAGGCAATTCTTATTGGCAAGGGCGGCAGTAAGTTGAAGGCTATTGGTTCAGCTGCTCGCAAGCAGATCGAATTTCTGTTGGGAACCCGCGTCTTTCTAGAGCTGCATGTGATCGTTGAACCGAATTGGCGTGAATCGCGTGGATTTGTCGAATCCCTCGATTGGCGCAAGCAGCTGGAGGAAATTGCTGCAAAGCATGCCCTAAAGAACGAAAACCCCGAAGAAGAGTAATCTTCGGGGTCTTTTTGATCGTTTTACGATTACTGTTTCGAACATGTACTCGTGTCCGCAGCTTTAGCCGAGAAATACGGCGTCAGCGGCTCTTTAGGCAATTGCTTAAGAGCCGATATGACGCAGGTGGCATTTAACTCTGCTCCGCTCCGGCTGGTATGTGTGTGGGGATCGGCAAAGAAGGCTTCTACCGCTGTTTCTCCAAGCTTGTCATAACGGGCTGCAATCTTCCCATTCAAATCCAGAAACCCGATGTGCTGAGCTTCGGCGACCTGTTGTGCCCAACCGGCATAGCTTGCCGTGCCACGAACGACTTTCCCGTTTTCCCAGATCTTTCTAGGAATGGGAGAGCAGAGGACAGGTGTGGCACCTTTTGCAATCGTATCCGAGATATATTTCCGCAAATACCATCCATAAGTGTGCACAACCTCATGCTTCTTCGTAATGGGGTTGTCGATTTCCTTTGTTTCCTCCCCAACTCCAGGTAGAGTTCCCCGCGCACGACTCGTGTCGTCGAGTGGTCCGGAATCATTGTGCCCAAACTGGATCAGGACAAAGTCGCCTGCTTTCATGAGGGCGAGTGTGTCCTCCCATTGTCCTTCGGTGATATAGGTACGGCTGGATCTTCCTCCAATTGCACGATTCACTACATTAATCTTCGAAGTATCGAAGAAGGCCGTCAGCGGTTCACCCCATCCCCACTGCCCGCCTGCTCCATCGCCACGGCCATTGCGAACGGTGGAATCCCCTACCAGAAAGAGACTGGGTAATTTGGGATTGGCCACTGTTGGCAGATTCCTGACAGCTCCCGATTTGGGGTCGGTGTTGAGTGGAGCCGTCTGTGAGTGAAGTGCTGCGGGGATCAGCAGGAAAAATGCGAGCAGCAAATGTCCAAGAACGCGACCTTGAAATCTCATATGAGAAGCCAATATACGTCATTTCTGAAACAATATTCCATTAGAAACTTTAGAATCGAGAATCCTCACGGTTTAACTTTCCGCAAAACTTCATCGGGCTGTAATAGGCATTACGTTATTGCGAATCGATCAATGTATATGGGCCTGTTTGTTGATCATTCTTACGCCCTCACTGATTATGTGTTAATAAGTGATATAAATCACATAACTCTCATAGAGGAAAATTATCGATTAGTTTTCGTCGTTCGACTTTTCCAAATAAGGATTACAAATCTCCAATTTTGTTATCTGCTCACTCGTTCTTGTCTCCTGTAAACGCTGAAACAAAGCGACTTAAGCTTACGCAGAAAATGTCCGCCATTTTCATCGGAATTATTCTTAGTGTCTACAACCAAAGGTGTATGGAGTTACCCTTGCAAGATCGAATCAATCTTGTATGCTTGCAATAACAAATCAATAAGACATGTGAGATCTTAAGGACTGCAGAGAGAAGATCCTCTGTTAGTCCTAAGCAGTAAAGATTTCCCGATTCGTAGAAAAGCGCCGTGAAAAGCAGCGAGTGCTAATCGTATGAAGCGTTCTTGATAGATGTTGGGAACGCCGCACTATTTGTGTGAAAAGACGATGACAGTTGTCACCGTTTAGTAAAGCAAGAAGCGGCTTGCCTGGATCGACAGAATCGATTTCCGGTAGCGGTGAAAGAGCATAGGCAGGTTCTGACGGGGAGAGAGGAACTTGTAAGTGCGCGGCATACTAATTCCAAAGATCGTGATCGTCAAATCTTGGAATTGCACCGTAAATAATGCCCAGTGTTGATTGAGGAAATTTATCAGTCTTAGCTGTAACTTTTATTGAAATTTGCTTGTGCTTATCCTTTGGATACGATCACAAGCCATGCTAGTAATAGTTCAACACCTTATAAAGCGTTTGATCCCTTCGTGGACAGAAGCGCGTAAAGAATGCAAGACAACCTAGTAAGCCGTTTGCACTTTCTGCCCAAACAAATTAGTTCAAAGGCGAGTTGTCATGAAATTCATGAAACGCTCAGTGTCGCAGTGTGCGCTCACTCTTTTTGCACTCCTAGCCCTACAATTCGTAGGTGCCAAGAATCTTTACGGCTTCACTACCCCTTCAATCATTTTGTCGGCTTATTCCGGCGATGGAACCAACGCTGGAGTGGCTCGCTTAAGCGCGAGCGTTTCCGTGGTCGCTACTGTTAGAGACTCCACCACTAAAACTGTTAATTGGAGCCTCAGCGGCGCGGGTTCACTTTCTTCCAGCGGAATGTACTCGGCTCCAGCTTCAATGCCCTCGAATCGTCAAGTAGTCGTGACAGCTAAATTGACTTCGAATTCCTCGATTTCATCTTCTTACACGATGTATCTGGAAAATCCGATTCCTTCGATTCGGACCATCTATCCGACTCAGCTAGCTACAGCGACTACGCAGACCGTCACCGTTTTCGGAAACTACTTTGTTCCCGGAAGCACAATATTGCTGAACGGTTCGGCGGTGAATACAACCTATGTATCGTCCACACAGCTGACGACTAATCTTGCGGTTGCCGACAATGCAACCGGCAGCTATACGTTTGCGGTTAAAAGTCCAAGCCCTGGTGGTGGAACGACCGCCGGCTTCTCCATTCCTATAGCTGTAAAGAAAGTGACTGTCGATGCCTATAATGCAGAAGGCGTCAACACTGGTACGACAAGACTGGGATTGAGCACGCAGTTCACCTTGAGCATCACTGGTCCGGGAAGCACGGCTTGCACCTGGAAAGTGCAGGGAGGCGGCACAATCTCCAGCAACGGCCTATATCAGGCCCCTGCGACAATGCCTAGCAGCAGCACGGTGACTGTCACTGGCGCACTCGTGTCCAATCCTGCCGCATATGCCACTTACCAGCTGTCTCTGCTGAATCCTGTTCCCTCGATTAATGAGACTAGTCCTGCTAAGCTGACACCGGGTAAGTCCAATACTGTTACGATTCGTGGTTTTGGCTTTACGCCCGGCACTACGATTCTTGTTTCCGACACTGCGGTGAAGACAACTTATCAGTCACCGGATGCAGTGCAGGTAACCTACACTCCTGGCAGTGGTACCACCTGGGTAAGTTTCTCGGCACATAATCCTAGTCCCGGAGCCGCGCAGAGTTCCAAATTCTGGGTAGCTGTTTCCTCTGGAAATACAGCCTCGGCAACGGTCGACCTGACGCCTGGCCGCTGGGTTCCGCCCGATTTCCTCGGCCTCTCGCATGAGTGGGGCGATGCGGAGAATATTCTAGGTTCAACGCAGATCGGTACAAACTGGATCTACCGCCAGTTGTTGAAGAACCTGATGCTCAATGCATCCTATCCCTTCATTATTCGTATCGGGGGCGGAAGCACAGACAGTACGGGTGAGCCCACGGATAGAACCATTCCTCCCTTTGCCGAACTGGCGAAGGCAACGGGTGTTCACTTCACCTTGGGCGTCAATCTCGGTTCTGACAATGTGAATCTAGCGGTTGATCAGGCCAAGGCATATATGAATCAGATGCCCTCCGGATCGATTGCCGCTTTCGAACTCGGGAACGAACCGGATACCTATATTACCCGTGGTTATAGGACCAGTTCTTATTCTTTCACCGATTACAATGACGACTTTGGAAACTGGAGCAAGAACATTCAGTCAGCTGTTGGCAGTTCCGTCAAGTTTATGGGGCCTGCATGGGCAAACCTGCCTTCTCTGCCAAAGGACTTTACTGCCTTCGAGAATGGACAGCAGTCCAAGGTCAATTACGTCAGCGAGCATTGGTATCCCGGGCATCAATACATCGGTGGGTATGCGAAGGATTTTCTGTTATCCGATACTGCAGCCACTGAAGGCGCAAAGTATGTAGCTTCCTATGTGGCAGAGGCTCATAAGCGTTCGCAGAAGTTCCGCATCGGTGAAATCAACTCAATCGACGAAGGTGGCATTTCCGGAATCAGTGACACCTTTGGCTCCGCCTTGTGGGCAGTTGACGCAATGTTTGAGCTGCTCAAGTCCGGTGTCGACGGGGTTAACTGGCATGCTGCGAACAATGGTTGTGCATACTGTGCCTTCACTTTTGGGAAAGCCTCGGTTGGCGGCCAAGGAATCTATACTCTTGAACGGATAAATCCAATCTACTATGGATGGCTCTTCTTCCAGGATGCGACCTTGCACGGTACCCGCTTGCTCGATGTCAAAGTGAATACCAACGCCAACGTAAAGACCTGGGCGACGATTGACAAGAACAACGTGGTCCGCGTTGTTGTAATCAACAAGGATAAGTCCTTCGATGGAGCTGTAAATGTCTCCGTCCCTGGCTATAGCGGAACGGCGCAGATCGAAAGACTAGTGGCGCCTAGCTATCAATCTACTGAAGGTGTCTCCATCAATGGTCAGACACTCGATGGCAGCTTTGACGGCAAGCTGGTTGGAAGTCCTTCGTCTGAGACACTGAGCTCTTCAAACGGTGCTTACAGTATCTCCATTCAGCCAACCAGTGCGGTGATGTTAACTATTAGTAAGTAATACAACCTAAAGTGTCTGGATTGGGGGCGAGCCGAAGCAATGGCTCGCCTTCTTTCTTTTTATGAATCAAGAAGTTACATTCGATCATCTGTGTTCGATTCCATTGTTTAGTGACTTCTAATCGAAGTGTCCGATTCTTGGACGTTTACATGCAGAAGTAGAAGGCTAGTTTCCGTAATTGCTGGATTTTTACTGCCGGTCTGTAGGTTTCGAAATAAGCACGCCTTTCGTTTTTCCATTTTCGTTTGAGTCAATTCCGAGCAGTTGTGTAAGAGCCTGAAAATCTTCAGCTTCAGATGCGGAAACAGGAGACCTTCTTATGCCTTTTGGGCGCACCAGTCTCTCTCTGTTTCTTGTCGCGATCCTTTTGCTCGTTGGTTGTGGGACTAGTGTAAACAGTTCTGTAAATACACCGGGTGGTTCTACAGGCGGATCATCGGGAGGAACGTCAGGAGGAAGTCCGACGGGAGGCTCAAATCCTTCGGCGCCGCAAGTCTCCGTTTCTGGTGCAAATTCCGTGCGCGTTGGTTCGACGGTGCAATTTACTGCTCTGGTGAATGGAACTACATCGGCAGCCGTGACTTGGAGCGTTAACGAGATATTGGGCGGCAATAGTTCAGTTGGAACTATCTCTTCGAGTGGACTCTATACTCCTCCCGCGGCTCTTCCGAATCCCAATACTGTATCTATTAAAGCCACCACCGTTGCGAGTCCATCAGCTTCTGCAACATTGACGGAGAGCATCCTCAATCCGATGGCCAATCTTACGGCTTCCCAGCCGTCGGAACTATTAGCAGGAGCCGATGTGACAATCACTTTGGCGGGAGAGGGCTTCGTCTCCGGTTCGACGGTTCTGGCAAACAACACGCCGCTAAGCACAACTTATAAGAATTCATCGCAAATCACTGCCGTTGTTAGCAGTGCCTTGCTTTCTTCCAACTCCGTTTCCTTTTCGATACGGAACCCCGATCCCGGTGGAGCTACAGGCAATGCTATTTCCGTTCCGGTAATAACGATGCCTGCCGATACTGCAATGATCACACTGACACCGGGAAATGCCATCTCGCAGAATTTCCTTGGGGCGTCCTATGAATGGGGCGATGGATCGTGGTATATGGGATGGCCTGCTGTTAAGGTCAACACCATTTACCGTCAGTTGCTCAAGAACCTGATGGAGGGCCATGATGCTCCGTTTCTGATTCGTGTCGGCGGCGGTAGTACGGATGCGTCAAGCTGGCCAACGAATGATACTGCTGTTGCTTTTGCGGCGTATTCTTCTTTGGCGACGGACATGAATGTGCACTTCACCTTTGGAGTAAATCTCGCTGCAGGTGATGTCGATATGGCCACGGCACAGGCTCAGTTCTATGCCTCGCACATGCCTGCGAATACTGTCGAAGCTATTGAAATCGGTAATGAGCCTGACGATTACATCTATAACGGCAGAAGGCCAAGGAGCTACGTCATCAATGGTTTTCTGCAGCAGTATGGGCAGTGGCGTCAGAGCATTCTTTCCGCGTTGCCAAGTTCTACGCACCTGATGGGCCCCTCTTGGGGGGAGGTTAAGACTCTGACACAGTACCTCTCGACTTTTGAGGCGCAGGAATCAGCGAACACCTCGATCATCACTCACCACTTGTATGGTGCGAAGCAGGATAATGGCGAGAAATACGCCAGCGATTTTCTCCTTACTCCGGCGGCTTCTACTTATGGAGCATCGTCAGTCGCAAACAGCGTGAAAATTGCGCACAGCAAGGGGCAGCAATTCCGGATCGGCGAAATCAATTCCATCGATGTGGGCGGAGTGCCGGGCATCAGCAATGCCTTCGGTTCTGCTCTCTGGGCCGTTGACAACATGTTTGAATACGCAAATGTGGGCGTCGATGGAGTCAATTGGCATGGAATGAGTGGCTGCACTTATTGTGCGTTGACGATGAAGGTCGTCAATGACGGACCTCATGGAAACATCTTCTCCCTGACCCAGGTGAATCCGCTGTACTACGGCATGCTCTTCTTCCAGAAGGCTACGGGTAATCACGCAAAGTTTCTTCCTGTTCGAGTACAGACGAACTCAAATATCAAGGTCTGGGCAACGATCGACCAGTCCAATACTGTATATGTTGCCATCTTGAATAAAGACGTTTCTTTCGGTGGCCATTTTGCCGTGACTCTTCCGGAATATGGAGATGCTCAGGTGTTTCGTATGACAGCACCGAACTATCAGTCCACTACGGGAATTACCTTCGGTGGTCAAACTTTCGACGGCAGTAAAGATGGAAAGCTAGTGGGGTCGCCATCGAACGAGATTGTCTCTGCTCAGAATGGAATTTACGATCTGAATTTGCAGCCAACCAGCGCAGTTCTTCTCGTGTTGAAGAAGTAGCTTGTACCTATTTCCCGAGACAGAGGGAAGTAGAGATCCGTGGAGCCTGGCCGCTGGTCCTGAGCCAAGCGGCCGGGTTCGTTATCGGAATAGTGGGTGTCAGAAATAACTTCGCCTATACCGAATGAACTTGCTTCTGAAAAAGTGCTACAGGATTTAGCTGATGCTTAAAAGAGGAAGTCCTCCCCTCCCATAAGCGGAGAAAACGTATACAATTCCGGCGAGCGAATATGCTGCCTTCTGGCTGCCGTCTAGCGTAAGTTGAGATGGCTCTCTCCCCGTTCGGTATTTACCTTGTGGTCGGGAAGGGGAGGGCTGAATGTGGCGAATTGCCGTACTGAGGAATTATTGTTTCGATCGGAGGAACCAACTTGCCTCATCGTCTTTCTGTCTTTCTGCTGGCCGTCTTTCTTGCCGTGCCGCATCTTTTATCGCAGAACGCAATCCATTACCTGGCAGACAAAAAGCTGTGGACACTTGAGGCTGGTGAGACCACTTATGCGTTTGGCGTGAACGAGCGCGGAGAACTCCAGTCTCTCTACTGGGGCGGGCGAATCGAACAGGACCAGGATCTTCCTTCATTGCATAGCAATCGCGAACTGGCGTCCTTCGATCTCACCACGAATACCACTCCACAGGAATATGCGGGCTGGGGCGCAGGGCTCTACACTGAGCCGGCATTGAAGGCGACTTCCTCGGATGGAAACCGCTCCCTGGTTCTGCATTATCAGAATCACTCTATTGAGGGAAATCTGCTGGAGGTGGTTCTTAAGGACATTCTTGCTCCTGTCTATGTCCATCTCTATTACCAGGTTTATCCGCAACAAGGAATCATCGCCCGCTGGTCGAAGATTGAAAACAAGGGTAAGGACCCGGTAGAGCTTGAAACTGCAGCTTCTGCAACCTGGAGTCTCCCGGTAGGAAAGGGGTACGAGTGGAGTCGGTTGACAGGCCGTTGGGCTGGAGAATGGCAACTCCATACTGAATCCATTGAACCTGGAAGCTATGTGATAGAGAGCCGCAGAGGCAGCACCTCTCACCAAGCAAATCCCTGGTTCGCTGTGGCGCGGAAAGGGGAGACGACAGAAGAGAATGGCCCTGTCTGGTTTGGCGAATTAGGGTGGAGTGGAAGCTGGCGAATTACGGTTGAAGACACCTCTTGGGATCAGATTCGGGTAACCGGTGGTTATAACTCCTTCGATTTTCAGTATCACTTAGCAGCAGGGGAGTCACTGCAAACACCGCCCTTTTATGCAGGTTTTACTTCGAAGGGACAAGGTGCGGCCTCTCGCATTCTGCATCATTTTCAACAGGCCGAAATCTTGCCCGGTCACCCCTCTTCTAAAATTCGTCCCGTTCTCTACAACTCCTGGGAGGCAACCGAGTTTGCCGTCAATGAAGCGGGTCAACTTGCTCTTGCAGAAAAGGCAGCAAAGATGGGCGTAGAGCGCTTCGTGATTGACGATGGCTGGTTTGGGCAGCGCAATGATGATCATCGAGGACTCGGAGACTGGTACGTGAATAAGCAAAAGTTTCCGAATGGCCTGAAGTCCATGATCGATCGCGTTCATGCTCTGGGGATGGACTTTGGCATCTGGGTTGAACCCGAGATGGTGAATCCCGACAGCGATCTTTATCGCAAGCATCCTGAGTGGGCAATGAATTTCCCCGGCCGCCCACGCATTGAAGGACGGAACCAACTGCTACTGAATCTGGCAAGGAATGATGTGAAAGAGTACATCTTCTCGGTGCTGGACAAGTTAGTGACAGAAAACGATATTGCTTTTCTCAAGTGGGATTACAACCGCAACTGGTCCGATCCCGGCTGGGATGCTGCTCCCTTGCCGGACCAGAAGAAGATCTATGTAAAGTACGTCGAAAATCTGTACGACATTATCGACAGGCTGCGAGCGAAGCATCCAAAGCTGGAAATTGAGTCCTGCTCCGGCGGTGGAGGGCGCGTCGATCTGGGGATCTTGCGTCGCACAGAAGAGGTTTGGACTTCGGATAACACCGATGCTTACGATCGATTGATTCTGCAGAATGGTTTCAGTCACGCGTACACTCCGGCTGTCATGATGGCTTGGGTGACAGATGTGCCGAACTTTGCAGATTTCCGCTCTATTCCTCTGGATTTCCGTTTCCTTGCTGCGATGGAGGGTTCTCTCGGGATTGGCGGGAATTTGAATAAGTGGTCGGAAGAAGATCTGGTAAAAGGACAGAATTTTGTCAGCTATTACAAGAAGATTCGAGCAACAGTCCAGAAGGGAAATTTGTACCGGTTACGGGAGCCGGAGAAGAATGCCGCCTCAGCAACCGAGTATGTCTCTGAAGATGGTAAGCAAGCTGTTCTTTTTGCTTACCAACATTCTCAAAACTTTGGAAATCCTTATCCCAAACTCTATTTGCGTGGGCTGGATCCGAAGGCACGCTATCGTCTCACCGCGTTGGATGAACGAAAGGCCCAGGTTCCTGCGGAAGCTAGTGGCAGCTATCTGATGAACTTTGGAATAGACCTCGGATTGCGAGGCGACTATGACGCAACGTCGGTTTTATTCGAGAGACTTCCCTAGCAAGAACCTATAAAACCTTGTCAAAGGGTCAGCTTCTTCCAGCTGGCCCTTTTTGCTTTCATGGAGAATTCATATACCCGGATGCCTTGACCTAACTTCTTACGATGTAAACACTGCGTTCATTCCCTGTTAATCCGGATTTAACAGGCATCTTGTCATTTAGTGCTCATGCAGAAGAATAATAGGACTTTCTTTGCGGTTAGGTTTCTGGTGGCCATTCTGCTCTTCCTCTCCTGCGCTCACCTCTACGCTCAATATGAAAACGGGAGCCTGGTCGGAACCATTCGCGATGCAAGTGGAGCTCCGATCTCCGGTGCTGTCGTTACAATCACAAACAATGCGACATCGATCAGCTCGAAGGTGAAGACTACCGCCGAAGGTGACTATGAAGTTCCTTCCCTCCGAATTGGTGTCTATACCATCTCTGCAAGCAATCAGGGATTTTCGGATGCGGTAGCAAAGAACATCACTATATCTGTTGGTACACGTCAGCGTATTGATCTGACGATGCAGGTAGGCGCGGCACAGACCTCGGTCCAAGTAACGGATGTTGCGATTCAGGTCGAGACCGAGTCTAGTCAGCGCGGACAGAACATTACAAATTACCAGAGCGAGGCACTTCCTCTGGTTACGCGAAATTACTCCGATCTTCTTGGTCTGGTTACAGGGGCCAGACAAGCCCCTTCGGCTGCGACTACCAGCTCAATCAACAGTTTGGTACGTGCCGGAGCTTATAACGTCAACGGCCAGCGCAGTATGTTTAACAACTTCCTGCTGGATGGTATCGACAACAATGCTTATGGAGAAAGCAACCAGGGCTTTGATAATCAGATTATTGCGGTGCCTCCGGATTCCGTCGCTCAGTTTCAGGTGGTGACGAATAATGAGAGTGCGGAGTACGGACGCTCCTCCGGTGCCACCATCAATGTGGCCTCCCAGAGCGGAACAAATCAATTTCATGGCGCTCTTTATGAGTTCATTCGTAATACCGATCTGAACGCGGCCGGGTTCTTTAAGCCGACGGTGATCAGCAATCTCGGCAATTCCGTCCCTTTCAAAAAGCCGACCTTCAATCGCAATCAATTCGGTATGAACTTTGGTGGGCCGGTTTTGCGGGACAAGTTCTTCTTCTTCCTCGACTATGAAGGATTCCGCCAGACGCTGAAGCCCCTAAGTGTTCTTACGCTTCCTACTCAAAATCAATTGAATGGGATCTTGGTTACCGATGTCAGGAACCCTATTACCGGTACGCTTTACAAAGCCGGTTCGGCAATTCCTGCCAGTGACATCAATCCCACCTCGCAGCAAATCGTCAACGCCTTTAAGCAGATTTCGGGGCTTCCTCGGGCAGGCTCTCCTTCAACAGGTCTGAATTCAGCCGATTATGCAGTTCAGGTGCCGTTTACGGATAACTCTGACAAAGGCGATCTCCGCCTTGATTGGCAACAGAGTCCGGCCAGTTCCTGGTTTGTTCGTGTAAGTGATCGTAAGGAAACCGGTGTGAACTATCCTTCGATCCCCCTGCCTCTCGACGGCCAAACCAATGGGACGATTAGAATTCTCGATCAGCAAATTGCGCTAGGGCATACGCATCTGTTTGGATCTAACAAGGTGCTGGATGCACGTCTCGGGCTTTCGCGCACAAGAGCTGGAAAATACACCCTTTCGATTGGCAACAACTCAAAGATCGATATTCCTGGGCTTCCTTCCAATCCCGTTGTTGCTGGTGGACTTCCCTCCATCAGCATATCCAACTTCACCGCCTTTGGCCGTCAGAGTACGAATCCGCAGTGGCAGAATCCCACATTGCTCGATCCCAAGATCAACTTCACGTGGGTACGGGGAAAGCATTCCCTGAAATTCGGTTATGAATACGAACATATCTGGATGGCGGTGAACGACAATAACCCGCTTTACGGGGGTTTTAGCTTCTCCACCGGATATAGCAATCCGAATAAGACTGCATCGGTTGCTGATAACTACTGGGCAGACTTCCTCTTCGGATTGCCGACCGGATACTCCCTGGCCAACTACTACGTTGCTCATCTGCGGCAGACAATGAATAACGCTTATGCCCAAGACGACTGGAAAGTTACGCATCGTCTGACCCTCAATCTTGGTTTGCGTTGGGAGTATGGTTCTCCCTATTCGGAAGAGCACAACAATATCTCGAACTTCGATCCAGTCTCGCAGACTCTGCTTACACTTACCCCAGGGGCGAGCGGAGCAGGATTGACGCCTTATCGTGGGTCGGGTGTTTACGGCCATACGCTTGTGAATCCTGATCTCACAGATTTCGGTCCCCGCATCGGGTTTGCCTATGCCGTTGATTCGAAAACTTCTCTTCGCGCCGGATTCGGTATCAGCTATGCCCATTATTCACGGGCAGGTTCCGGTGACATCCTGGCGATTAACGGGCCTCATGCACAGTTCGCAAGCGTTCCCCAGACTGTGGCACCCTCGCCTTCCTCTCGATGCCCTGTTGGTGGTGCGGCGACGACCTGCTTTGTCACTCTCGATCGAGGATTTCCGAGTAGTCTGACAACCTTTAATCCTGCAACGGATAACATCACCTACATTCCGAAGAATACGAAAGCCAGCTACGTTGAGAGCTACTTCCTGAGTGTGCAGCGGGAATTGGCAAAGAACATCCTTCTCGACATTGCCTATGTAGGAAACCACGGAGTCAGACTGGAAGGCTTTCTAAATGCCAACCAGAAGAATCCTGCAAACGGCTTTGCACGTCCCTTTGCCAACTGGCCTAGCGATATTACGGAAGCCCTCAACGGCTTTTACTCTCACTACGATTCCTTGCAGGCTCGTTATGAACAACGTTTCGTGGGAGGCCTGACCCTATTAAATTCCTTCACCTGGGAGCATTCGCTGGATAATGCCAGTGCCTCGCTGGAGGGCAATACTCCGTCACCTCAGGATGCGAACAACATCCGTGCCGATTATGCGCAGTCGGACTACAACCTTCCGGTTGCAAATGTCACCAGTCTTGTCTATGAGTTGCCGTTTGGCCATGGACGGAAATTCCTTTCCGGCTCCAATGGCTTTGTGAATGCTGTCTTTGGCGGATGGCAAACCAGCTTGATCAATACGATGCAAGCTGGGACTCCATTCAACTTGACGTATTCTCCCAGCTCGACAAATCAGGTTTCTCAACAGATTACGGCGAGCTATCGTGGCGCGAATCTTTACCGTCCCAATCGTGTTCCTGGTCAGGACCTCATCAAGAAGACGAAGCTGGCAAACGGATATATTCAGTACGTCAATTACAAGGCTATTGTGTTACCAGCCACCAAAGACACCTCCGGCAATGTCCAGAGCCCCTTCGGGAATATGGGCAGAAATCCTGGACGAACTCCTGCTTTTTATCAGAGTGACCTTGCTCTGAATAAGAAGTTCGATACTCCGGTGGAAAGACTGAAAGTGGAATTCCGCTCAGAGTTCTACAACCTCTTCAACCACACAAATCTTTATCTTCCGAATACAGTAGGTGGAACGTTGGGTGGAAATCCCAGTACAGGCGGGCAGGTTACCAGTACCTTTCAACCTCGTGTAGTTCAGTTCGGTTTGAAGATTCTTTACTAGAAGTTTTTTACCAGTTGTAGAAAAGCCCATCTTTACGATGGGCTTTTCTCGTTGGTGATTGAATTTACAAAGGAATTTGTGTTGGGCTCAGGTAAGGTACGCTTTCCATGGGAGTGGAATATTAACCAGGCCAGAAAGAATGCCCCCACTAGCAAAATAGCTACCCATAAAAGATAAGGCGCTGATCCCCTTGGGAAAGGACTGGGCATAGATGCACCTGCACTCGAAAAAGTAGGTTATGCCGCTCGCCGCCTACTGGAGGCGGGCGTTGAAGAAGACCGGTTGACATTTCGTTTTCGGGCGGCGGTTTGAGCCTGTTTAGAAAGTGCCTTATGGGAGGTGGTTGAACGGGGTTCCCGTTTTAAAACCTCTTCACGAGCGCGAGAAGCTCTGGGAGCGGGAGCTTTCTCTGCCTCGGTTTGGCCTCGTTTGTAGTCTCGCTCTGCTGCCTTTCTTGTAGATTCTTTTACCTTTCCAGGCGCTGGTGGGGGGAGTGGAACTCCTGCACGCCGAGCTTTACTTAGTCCAATGGCGATGGCTTGCTGGGGAGACCGTGCACCGTGCTTTCCGTGGCGTACGTGCTCGATTTCCTCATGGACAAATTCTCCGGCAGCTGTGGTCGGAGCTTTCCCCTGGCGCAAATCTTTTTTCGCACGCTCGACAGTTGCTTTTTCAGGCATATAATTCTGCTCCTGGCTATATATGGATGCGACTAAGATAGCTTTCGCGTAGATATAGACAGGAAAAGGAGGTTGCAGCACCAAATTGTTCTAAGATAGGTTGAGATGGCGCTGGGGCATTTTCGCCTTCACTGTAGATACGGAACAAATGACCGCGTGGCCGTTCCGTTAAAGACGGCCACTCTGCGCTGAATTCCGCCGAACCATACTAAAAGCGAAAATGCGCTGAGGCTACACCAGCATAGCCCTACTTGAATCGGTTAAGGACGAATGCTTCTTCCCCTCAGGAATACTTTCTTCTTGTGCACGTCCTGGATGTTCTCTTCCGTAGAGCCGTTATCGCTTCAGTTTTGGCGCTTGCAACGGATCAGTACGTGTCAATTTCTTACTTCGTAAGGAGGTACGAAATGGAGTTGTTTAGCTCTGGATTTCAATACGGAGCACCGATCCCTTCTCGATTTACCTGCGAGGGCGAGAACATTTCTCCGGAGTTTTCCTGGCGTGATGTTCCGGCGGAAACAAGGTCGTTTGTTCTCGTACTTTACGATCCGGATGCTCCCAGGATGGGAGGATTCACCCACTGGGTGGTTTACAACATTCCTCCGAATGTAGAGCGGATTGATGAGAAGGTCCCTCGAAAAGCGTGGATCCCGGGACTAGGATCGCAGGCCCGGAATAGCGGCGATCAAGTTGGATATATGGGACCATGTCCTCCTGCGGGAACACATAGATACTTTGCCCGGCTCTATGCCTTGCGGGAAGAACTCAACCTGCAACCAGGGGCTTCCTATCAATTAGTAACCGCAGCGATGCAGGGATTGGTCATAGATCAAGCGGAACTAATGGGCATGTATGCAAGAAAATCGAAAAACGCAGCCTAGCTCGTGTTTCGTTAGGCGATATGAATTTCAAAGAGGGAAGAGCACTACTAAAGCTTTGCCCTTCCCTCTTTGCAGCCTAGAGATTAGGGGTTAGCCTGGGCCGGTTTTTTCTTCAATAGATCTTCCGCTTGAGCGAGAGTTAGAGAGTTAGGTACCGGTTGGAACTGAGTATGAAGTTCCTTCTCTTGTACAGCAATAGTTTTGAAGAAGAGAGCTTTTCCCCTCATCTCTACATCCATGACAGAGATCTGCCAGTGATTGGGAGCCACCTCGATTTGTTTGACGTAAAAGGTTCCTCCCGGATCCAGATGTCCTAGAAACCCTCCTCCGAATTTCACCTCATTAAGCAGACGCCCGCTTATTTCGACAAGCCGCTTTTGTTTAGTGTCGACGAGGATATGGCCCTCCATTTCGTGAAGGACACGTGCCTCTCGTGTTGGCGGACGAAAGTTTGGATTCGGCTTGAAGTTCAGCGTAACTCTGTCACCGTTTTTTGCTCCGTAGCTGAAGACAAACGCTTCCGGAATCATTTTAAAAAGCTGCTTCGTCTTTTCCGAATCTTCTTTACTGGCTTGTTGTAGTTTCCGTTGTTCGGACGGATTCGATATCAGCTTTTGTATCCGTTCCTCTTCGTCTTTCTGCTGGTCGGTGGTGAGGGGTTGACCGTTAATGGAGATGAGCTTCTTTAGCTCTCCGTCCTTGGTTTCGATGACCTCTCTGATTTCCTTTTTGCCTGACTTTATTGTCTCCATTTGATATTGCCAGTGTGCATGATCCGCATCCTGTTCCTGTATTTCATGTGTGACCACTTCTTTGGCAAGTTCATTAGCAGAAACTTCCTGTGCATTCGCAATAGAAAGTGAACTAGCTGCGATACCTAGACCTAAGGAAAATACCGCAGGAACAAACCTTGCAAGCATAACTATCTCCCGTGTATTCGATGGAAGAAAGTAGGTGTATAGGTTGCCTTCCTGCGGGTTGCCTGGAAAGATAAGAAATCCAAAACGACTGTAGCCACGGCGTTTAGCTACAGTCGTAAGTGGTGAAATGAGGAGGGGTACGGCTGATTCCAGGGGGCACCTGTAATCTCTAATGAAAATCATGAGAGCGAATATCGGCTGCGCTGATTGGCAGTGGCTGCACCGATGAAGCCTTTACTGAAATCACATTGTCCTGGTTTTGCAGAAGACCTTCAACCATAAGGAATTTGCTGTTGGAGACGAGTGCACGATTCCGCTCGAAGAGTTCTGGGTGAATAATCGCATTGGAGATACCGGTTTCGTCTTCAATACTCAAAAAGACGAAACCCTTAGCTGTTCCCGGACGTTGCCTTGCAATCACACATCCGGCAATACGTGTTACTTCTCCTCCTCGATGTTGTGTAAGCCTCTTGGCGGGAACAATTCCCATAGCATCCAGTTGCTGGCGATGGTATGCCATGGGATGACGTCCTACTGTTAATCCTGTTCCTTGAAAGTCTGCGACAATACGTTCTTCCGTAGTCATCTGGAAGAGCGGGGATTTCGCTTCTTCATATTCATCGGCAACAGGACGAAGCAAGGGGCCCGCTAACCGCCCTGCGCGTTCTGCTTGCCAGAGTGCGTCGCGACGATGAGTCTTTTCTCCGAGAGAGTTCAATGCTCCTATCTGCGCCAGAACAACAAGTTCGTTTTTATGAAGTTCGGGAACACGTCTGGCCAGGTCGTAAACAGAAGCGAAGGGTCCACCTGTTTCTCTCTCCACAACAATAGCTAGTCCTGCCTGCTTTCTCAGTCCACGGGCATAGCCAAATCCGAGCCGGACAGCGAAGCGTTCTTTCCTCTTGGGATCTACCTCTTCCGGCAGGCGTTCCAGGGTGCACTCCCAGCGGGAATGCTGCCCATCGATTACCTTTACCTTGAGATCGTGCCTTTGTGCATCTTTCACAATCGTAGCTGCAGAGTAGAAGCCCATCGGCTGATTGTTGAGTGTGGCGCAGGTAAAGGCCGCAAGATAATGCTGCTTGATATATGCACTGGCATAGGCGATAAGAGCGAAGCTGGCAGCGTGCGATTCGGGAAATCCATAGAGTGCAAAAGAACTGATAGACTGCACAATCTGTTCCTGGGCCACCGGGTCAACATCGTTTGCTGTCATTCCGGCACGCAATTTGTCTTCGAGCTTACGCATCTTGTCTTTTGAACGGCGCATTCCTATGGCTCGACGTAGCTCTTCGGCCTCTCCTCCCGTAAAGTTTGCGATTGTCATTGCAATGCGAATGAGCTGCTCTTGGAACAGTGGAACACCGAGAGTCCTGTGGAGAACAGACTCCAGCTTTGGGTGAGGATATGTGACCTTCTGCCGCTCCTGTCGTCTCAACATGTACGGGTTCATCATTTTCCCGATGATGGGACCAGGACGAATAATTGCTACCTGAACGACAAGATCGTAAAACACCTTAGGCTTATTTCGAGGCAGTGCTGCCATCTGTGCACGGCTTTCCACTTGAAACATGCCGATGGTGTCAGCTCTTTGCAGCGCTTTGTAGACGTCAGGATCATCTTGGGGAAGATTTCCCAAGTCGAGAGGATCTCCATAATATTCCGGAACGAGGGTCAGGCAGTCCTTCATTACAGCCAACATACCGAGGCCGAGGAGATCGACTTTGATGATCTTCATATCGGCACAGTCTTCTTTATCCCATTGAATGACTACTCTTCCGGGCATGGATGCAGGTTCAAGGGGCACAATGGAGTTTAGCTGACCTTCGCATATCACCATGCCTCCGGAATGCTGTCCTAAGTGTCGAGGCAAATCTTGCATGTTCTGCGCAATCTGGAGAAACTTTGCCATGCGCGGATGCGCAAGATCGAATCCTGCGGCGATGAGTCTCTGGTCGAGTGTGTCCTCGGCACCCTTCCATTCCCAGTGGCCGATAAAACTGCTGAGGCGGTCGATTGTTTCTGCATCGAAGCCTAAGGCTTTGCCTGCTTCTCTAGAAGCGGATCGTCCCCGGTAGGTGATCACGTTGGCGCACATAGCGGCGCCTAGCTTTCCGTATTTTTGATAGACGTGTTGAATTGCACGTTCGCGCTCTTCTCCACTAGGCAAGTCAAGATCTATATCCGGCCATTCGCCTCTTTCTTCGGAAAGAAAACGCTCGAAGAGAAGATCCATACCCACTGGATCGACGGCAGTAATCTTGAGAGCGTAGCAGACGACGCTGTTTGCAGCGGATCCTCTGCCTTGTACCAGGATGCCTTCTGTTTCGCAGTAACGAACAAGATCCCAAACAATGAGGAAATAACCTGCAAGGCCGAGGTGTTCTATCAAACGAAGTTCATGCTCTGCCTGCTTTTTCGCCTTTTGATGAAGTTCCTTATCTTGTTTCAAACCATAGCGGTGCTCAACTCCTTCCATTACACGTTTGCGTAAAAAGGAGTCCATCGTTTCGCCCTCAGGGATTGGATAGAGGGGAAACTCATAACCTAGATCGTTCAATTCGAATTCGAGGCGCGCAGCTAAATCGACTGTGTTGGAGATTGCTTCCGGGAGATCCTGAAATAATCTGCTCATCTCCTTTGCCGCACGAAGATGATGTTCCGTGTTTCTCGCAAGAAGACGTCCGGCTGTATCGAGTGTGCTCTTGTGTCGGATGCAGGTCAGTACATCCATGATCTCCCTGTCTGCGGGTGTTGCGTAGTTGACTCCATTCGTAGCCAGCAATGGAAGATGAAAAGATCGGGCAAGATCGATAGCGGCACGATTGCGCGCTTCTTCCTCTCTGGAGAAATGCCGTTGTAATTCGACATAGACATTCTTCTGTCCGAAGATGCCGATCAGCCGATCAATCTCCTTTCGCGCCTCCTCGTAACCGCCACGAGAGAGTGTAGCGGCAAGAGGGCCCTCTTCTCCTCCTGTGAGGCATATAGATCCTTCGCAGTATTCTTCGACATCATCATAGGTTGCAGAGCCTTCTGCCTTCTGGCTCTCTCGCAGTTTGTAACGAGTGATTAAGCGGCAAAGATTCTGATAGCCAGTGCGGGAGGTTGCGAGGAGTGGCAATCGCGCCGGTTCCGATGGAAGCTGATGCGGAAGATACGGAGGAGGAAGCATGCGCGTACCTGCGTCCCAGACAGCTACCTCAGCTCCCACGTGTGCGCGAGCGCCCAACTTCTTGGCTTCGGTGTGCATACGAGCTGAACCATAGAATCCATTGCGGTCCAATAATGCCATTGAGGGCATGCCCAACTTCACTGCCTGTTGTATGAGAGTTTCGGGCAGGGAAGCACCTTCCAGAAAACTGAAAGCCGAGCGCGCATGGAGCTCAATGTATTCAGTCATAAGTTCCTTCGAGATACCAGCACTGGGATTGTGGATCACGCGCGATGCGGCAGGTCATTGTTTCTTGTCGTGCAGATAGCACCACATCCCATTCTTCACGGCACCAGCGTTCGTTTGACCACCATTGTCCATTCGTTCTCCATGGACCTGCATAGTGGAGAACGTTATATCTTTCGCTTTCCAGATTGACCTGAATCGGCTTGCCGGATTGAATCGTGACTCCAATTGCCAGCGGGGGACGGCAAACACGTAAACAGACTGGTGGTGTAGAAGTGGATTTCTTCTGAATATCTCCCGCTTGAGGAGAGAACGGTACCATCCGGAAGCTGTCCGGTTTATGAGTATCGAGAAGCTGCGGCGAGCCAACATGGTCTTCTCCCACTAGTTTGCGTAACCGGGCCAAGAGAATTTCCAGCCGCTCCGTGGCTGGTCCCTGTGGGAGAAATAACCCATTCTGAGAAACCTGCGGTGCTGCCGGTTCTGCTTGCATATGGAGCTTCGTTACAGCATCGGGTGGGGGATAGGTTTCCAGATCAAGTTGGATAAGCTTCAATAAGGTTCGTGAATCCTGTACGGGCAATGCTGGACGTATGGTTCGCTGATAAGTACGGGGTTCTCCCTCGGAGGTGGAATCGAGTGTTAGTTGAAGAGTGATAGCAGCAATCGCCAAAGCACGCGAGCGGACGCGAACAAGCAGCTGCTCAACCATTCGACTGAGAAGAAAGAGCAACGGTTCAATCAGATCGACTGGATAATCGAGTTCAATTGTTTCGTGCAACTGCGAAGCAAAATTAGCTTCTACAGGGACGAGGAGGTGAGGTTCTTCTCCTCGTGCCAGACGGCGAAGTCTTTGTCCTGCTTGTCCTAGCCGTGCAATCAACTCCCGTTCCGGCAGTGCAGCAAGTTCCGAGAACGTGTGAATTCCCCATGACTCAAAAGTTTCTGCCGTCTCAGGAGATAGATCGAGAAACTTAAGCGCCAGTGGGCCGAGCATCTCTGCTTCTTTGCCTTCGGGAATAACTGCGACTCCGGAGAAGCCACGGGCGGCACAGACGGCAGCATGGAAATTCTTTGCCACAGCTATCCGCACACGAAGACCGATATCGGCAGCCGTGCGACGAAGCTTATTGGCAATAACTTCCGCCGGTCCAAAGAGCGTTTCCGTTCCAGCAATATCGAGAATCAGAGTGCCGCCCGGTTCGGCAATGTGCTCAAAGAAGACCGGTTCAATACGCGGAGAAAACATGCCTGCACAGAAAAGTAACGATTGCTGTGCTGCATCTTCTTGTGCAAGACAGCGCTTGAAAAGATGCAGATGGTCGAAGTTCTCTGCTTGCAGTCGTCTCATTCCCAAGGCGACGCCTAGCTTTCGCGCATAGACATTGCAACCTACAACTGTTTCGAGCGGTGCTTCTCCGTCCAGGACTGCTACTGGAGCTTGTCGCAATTCCTGCCGCAGGCGTAGAGCTGCTTGTACTGAAAAATCGGGAGTGTGAAGGCATGCATACATAGCCAGTTACCTCGTCCATTGCGTATGGCTTGTCCATGTGGCCTCGGTTGATCCGGAGGGTTTCTTAACGGAAAAGGGCAGAGGCTCCGGATTGCGTTTGCGTTCGCGGAGAACTTGAAACTCGATAGAAGTGAAGAGCGGCTTCGCGTCATTTATGGCCCAGGGCCGCGCTTCGTTTCCTTCTGTACGTAGGACAACGGAGGCGCAGCTCTTAGTACATGGTGTGCGAGTAAGTAAAAGCAGTGCCGTTTGTGCCTGCTCTGCTGCCAGACGAAAGCGATACCAGGAGGCCATTGGAACACGAAGCGCATGTTCTTCTTTGACATCGCCCATGTCGAGAACCACTACACTGAAGCCGCCTGTTTGCAAAAGTAGATCCGTTGCTTTTAGTGCCTGGTCTAAGCGCGACCAGGGTTTCTGCTGCTGATGCTTAGTTGTTGTATGTGCAGCCGGCCGTATTGGATCGGCGTTTGCGTTCTCTAGGTCTCGGTTCTGTGTCTGCTGCTCTCTGGTGCGAATCCATAGGAGCTGATTCAGCGCGACGCCGCATGCTGCCGCAGATTCAGGATGAAGCGAGTCCTGCACGTCGATCCATGCGCATGCCGACCCCTTGCACGTGACTTCAGCCAAGAGAGAAAGAGCCAGAGCTGTTTTGCCGGTTGAAGCTGGGCCGCTAATCTCTGTGACTCCGCCGCGGGGAATGCCTCCTTCCAGAAGCACATCCAATTCCGCAATCCCGGTAGGAAAAAGATCCGGGCGGTGATGAATCCGAGGAGAAAGTGCTCCAGGAATGCGCTGCGCGAGCGCAGATTCAATCTGGATACGAAGCGTGGCAGCGGAAGGCATACATACTCGTTCTTTGTGTTTCGCTTTTTATTCGCCTAAACAAGTTTCGTTCTTCCGGGAAAGCCTGTCAACGGTTAAGTCGGTGGAAAACTCCGAAGGGAATTGAGGACGTTATTGGAATGTTTTCTATCGTTTACACGTTTTGGGGTATCCGGTCCAAAGTATCAGGGGATGACTGCAGCCATGATGAAAGCTCGTTCGTCATGGTCGCAGTCATCCCCCTGATACAGTTGGTGATCGTCGCCAACCGTGCAAACGCTCATCTTCCACTTAATTATTGGAAGCTTTGGAGGGTATCGCGCGAATCGCAACTTCTTTGAAAAACACAATGTCTTTATCGCTATGATTTTGCAGTCCAAACCATCCTTCTAATGGACGGGGGCCACGATCCGGTTCAAATTGCAGTTTCTTGGGCGGAACGGGCTGTCCTTCTGTGTAGTCCGTCACCTTAAGGCCATTGACTAGAACGATGGTTCGCGGTCCTTCCAGGCGAATTACCATCTCATTCCATTCCGGACCAGGTTTGCCGGGTTTGGCGAGGGGCTTTGTCAAAGAGTAGAGAGCGCCGGTTATGTGGTAGTCGTCTTCTCCTCCTCGTTCCGGATGATTATCGATTTGTACCTCATAACCCCGGTTAACCGGCATCCAGGCGTCTTGTGGTTCGGTGGGAATACGGATAAAGACGCCGGAGTTGTCGTTTTCATCTTTCATCTTGAAGACGATGCGAATTTCGCAGTTACTTATTTTGCCGCCGGTCCAATACAACAGCCCCATACCGCCATGTGTCTGCATTAAGCCGTTTTCTACAGTCATTCCTCCAGGGCCGACATGTTTCCATCCTGAAAGATCGTGACCGTTGAAGAGTTGTTTCCACTCCTGAGCCGAAGCTGAGATAGATAAGATCGCCAACAGAACAGCCAAGGTATGTAACCGCAGTAGTCTCATTCGGTTCGTCTCCAGATTATGTAGGTACAAGAAGAATGTGCTCGTCTGGATGATAGCTGAGCCGATACCTCTTGTACTCGCCATCTGATGAGGTCAGAACGAATGGCGTATTTAGCTGACTTTATTGAGAGCTGATTCGCGTTGTGAGACTCCACTCTGACTGCTCTAGACCGATGCTTTTCCGGCATATACCGTAGATGTGCCAGGTTTATCTTGGAATTGCATCTGCGTCTTGGAGGGATCTTGAGAGTCGGAATTGTTGGAACTGGCGCCATTGCTGCTAAGCACGTCATAGCCTATCGCAACTTGGGATTTCCTGTTGTCGCATGTACCAATAGCACTCCTGCAAAAGGCCAAGAGTTTGCCAAGGCGAACGGTGCAGAGTTTGTCCCAACACTGGAAGAACTTTGCCGCCATCCCGAGATAGATTTTGTCGATGTATGTACTCTTCCCAACTTTCGTTTGCCGGTTCTCGAACTCTGTGCTGAGAGCAAAAAGCATGTGTTGGTAGAGAAGCCAATGGCTATTGATCTGGTCACCGCTGAAAAGATGGTTTCTCTTGCGGGGCAGGCTGGCATCCAGTTGGGAGTGGTCAGTCAGCATCGTTTTGATGATTCAGTGCTGTTTCTCAAGCAGGCTCTTGAACAAGGGAGACTGGGGAATATCATCCAAGCCGATGCTTATGTGAAGTGGTATCGCTCGGCGGAGTATTATGCTCGCCCGGTTAAAGCAAGTTGGGCAGGGGAGGGCGGCGGCGCTCTCATCAATCAGGCGATCCATCAAATCGACCTGCTGTTATATCTGATTGCTCCAGTTATCGAGGTCTCCGGAAGTTGGAGATTGGGTGCACTCCACAAAATCGAGTCAGAAGACGTAGTGAATGCGCTGCTGCAATATTCCACTGGAGCTACCGGAGTGATTCAGGCCTCGACGGCCATGTGGCCTGGATATCCCGAACGGCTGGAGATTCATGGAACAAAAGGAACAGCCATCATTGCAGGGGACAAGTTGGTAAATTGGGATGTCCGGGAAGAATCGAGTTCCGATGTCCCACTGGCCAGGCAGGAACATTCTGGAGCCTCCAATCCCATGGCCATTTCTGTCGTTCCCTTTGAACGGCAATTCAGTGACTTTGCCAAGGCCTGTCTAGAAGGTCGTAGCCCAATCTGCTCCGGAGTTGATGGATATCGTGCACTACAGCTGGTACGAAGTATCTATACTTCTTGCAAGGAGAAACGTCCGATTACAGTAGATGCTGTCCGGTTGTGACGGAAAGTCCTATTTTTATCGATTCGGATGGCGGAAGGTAGCTTGCAGAAGAAAGATAATCTGAGTTGGGAAGAATTTCTCGGTCGTAGAGTGATTGGTGTTCCACCTGCCCGTGTTGAAGGCATGGTGCGTGGACGCCGTGTATTGATTACAGGCGCGGGAGGTTCCATCGGTTCTGCCGTCTCCAGATTGTTTGCTGCCGGTAGCCCTGAAACGCTGGTAATGCTCGATCTCTCCGAGGCAGCTCTTTACGAAAGCCACCGGAAAATTCCATTGCTGCCACAATCACGTATTATTCCCGTCGTTGGTAGCGTATGCGATACCGTACTGCTGGACCGTGTCCTGGGCGAGTATGTTCCGGATCTGATCGTTCATGCTGCGGCCTACAAGCATGTGCCTCTGATGGAACAGAATCCATTCAGCGCAATAAGTAACAATGTCGTGGGAACCTTTCGTCTTGTTCAAGCTACCCGCAAGCATGGCATTCACAAAATGCTGATGGTCTCGACCGACAAGTCTGTAGATCCGTGCAGCATGATGGGTGTTTCGAAGCGACTGGCGGAGCTGGTTGTGCTGGCGCACTCCAGTGCCAGCCCTGCGTTGCAAGTGTTAAGGCTTGGAAATGTTCTGGGCTCCTCGGGCAGTGTAAGTCTCCTGTTCCAGGAACAACTACGTGCAAAGCAACCACTGACGGTGACGAATGTAAATGCCGAGAGATACTTCCTCACGATTGAAGAGGTAGAGTCGGCATTGCTGGAAGCTATTCGCTGCGAAGAAAAGCAGGGAATTTGGATTGCCGATTGTGGAAGTCCGCGACGGGTTCTGGATTTAGCTCTTTTCCTTGCCCATCAGGAAACCCGGTCCAAAGAACCGGAGATCCAGTTCATTGGTTTGCGCCCCGGTGACAAGCTACGGGAGAAGCTTGTAGCGGATGATGAGTCTGTAGAAATCGGAGAGATGGGGAGGCTGAGCTTTGTCCATAGCCCGCACCCTGCTGCTTCTGGCGTAACGGCGGCTATAAACGCTCTTGAGTCCGCGATTGAGAGCTCCGATCTTTGCGCCCTAATAGCAACCATCACGCAGTTGGTCCCTCAATATAAACCTGGAAGCCAGATCTCTTCCTTACTCGTGGAATGCAAATGAAAAGAACAATTGCGGTAGTAACTACCTCGCGTGCTGACTATAGCCATCTTTATTGGCCGATGCGTACGCTTGCCGAAGATCCTGAGGTTTCACTTAAGGTAATTGTTCTCGGTGCTCATCTCTCGCCGGAGTTCGGGTATACCGTGCGGGAAATCGAGCGGGACGGCTTTACCATCGATGGCCGTGTGGAGTGCCTGCTGAGTTCGGATACAGATATTGGCATGGCTAAGACGATTGGGCTTGCTACTCTGAGCCTTGCCGATCTCCTCGGAACCATGCGCCCGGACCTGTTATTGCTTATTGCGGATCGTTACGAGATGCTGGCTCCTGCTTCTGTTGCTCTTGCTTTACGGATTCCGATTGCTCATATCGAAGGGGGAGAGATCAGCCAGGGTGCGATTGACGATGCTGTTCGCAATGCATTGACAAAGATGAGTCATATCCACTTCACCTCCACTTATGGAGCTCGTGCCAGAGTCATTGCTATGGGAGAAGAGGAGTGGCGCGTACATCGTGCCGGTGCACCGTCTCTCGATCATCTGACGAGGGAAAAACTCTATACCCGAGAGGAATTGGAAGCGAAACTGGACCTTGATCTGAAACAAGATACCGCGCTTGTTGCCTATCATCCCGTTACTCTGTTGCGGGATACGACGGAAGAGTCTGAGTCTCTCTTTGCTGCGCTAAAAGAAATTCCTGAGCAGATCGTTTTTTGTTATCCGAACTCGGATGCAGGAGGCAGGCAACTGATCCATCGCACGAAAGAGTTTCTAGCCTCGCGTGGAACTGGACGCGTGTTTACCAATCTGGATTCGTTGACGTATTGGAGCCTGATGGCTCAAGTCAACATGCTGATTGGAAACTCCAGCAGCGGCATCATGGAGACAGGTTCCTTTGCTCTGCCGACGATCAACATCGGCCTCAGGCAAAAGGGCAGAGAACGTGCATCGAATGTTATCGATGTCGATGCAAATACAGCGTCGATTCTGAAAGGCATTGAGCGAGGACGTAGCCGAGAATTTTGCGCTTCTCTAAAGGGTATGGAGAATCCGTATGGAGATGGTCATGCCTGCGAACGGATCGCTAAGGTCCTAACCTCGGTACCTCTTGGTGCTGAGCTTTTGATGAAGAAGGCGGAGGCGTAGCAGTGAGGACATTTCGTATTCCGCTTTCTTCTCCTGACATCGACGAGAGTGATATTGAAGCTGTAGTCGGAGTCCTGCGGACTCCAAGGTTAAGCCTGGGACCAGTACAGCAGGAATTTGAGGCTGAATTTGCCCGTTACATTGGTGTGGGTCATGCTGCCGGTGTAAGTTCGGGGACTGCGGGCCTGCACCTTTCATTGCTTGCGCTGGGCCTAGGGCCGGGCGATGAGGTGATTGTTCCCTCGTTCACTTTTATTGCGCCGGCAAACGCAATCCGGTATGTTGGCGCTACTCCTGTCTTCGTCGATATTGATCCCATTTCGCTAAACATGGATCCTGCAGCTGTCGAGCGGGCCATTACCGGTCGTACACGCGCCCTGATTGTAGTTCACAACTTCGGGCGGCCTGCCGAGATGTCTGCTCTCATGAACTTGGCCAAGGGTCATGGCCTATTTGTGATCGAGGATAGCTGTGAGGCGATTGGAGCTGAATATAAAGGGCAGAAAGTAGGGTCTTTCGGAGACGTAGCCATCTTTGCCTTCTATCCAAACAAACAAATCACTACCGGCGAGGGAGGCATGGTGGTGACAAACTCTGCCGAGATTGCCTCCTCGGTACGTGCTTTGCGAAATCATGGACGTAGAGATGGTGGTTCTTGGTTCGAGCACCAGCAACTTGGATATAACTATCGTCTTTCGGAATTGAATTGTGCGTTGGGATTGTCTCAGTTGCGCAGGGTTGAACATATTCTGATGAAACGCGAGGCTGTAGCCGCTGCTTATAGCTGTCGATTGCGGCATTCCGATGAATTCGTATTGCCTCTCCGGGTGAGTTCCGATTACAAGACAAGCTGGTTCGTTTACGTGGTTCAGTTGGCTGAAGGCTTTACCCGCGCGCAAAGAGATGCGGTAGCCACCAGATTGACTGATCGAGGTATTGGCTGCGGACGCTATTTTGCTCCTATTCATTTGCAGGAGGCTTATGCAGATGTACCAACAGCCAACGGCTCCTTGCCAAACACGGAAAGCATATCCGCGCGAACACTCGCCCTTCCATTCTTTAATTCTCTAACTGAGTCAGAGATTGAAGAGGTCTGTGGAGAGTTGCTGAGTGCTGTGCAGTCTATCGGATGAGTAGCTTTCTCAGGATTGAGCTATTGTCGGCTTCTCTGCCAGAGAGAGAAACCGACAATAGTCATAGTGAAGAATGGTGGAACCGGGATTAACTTTCCCTCTGTAGCCTTAACGCGCAATCGGTGGTGGTATGTAGCCGAAGTCTTCTTCGAGCAGTTTGCCAATTGCGAGCACTTCTTCATCGCAGTAAGGTCTGCTGGCTATCTGCACTCCGATAGGCAATCCTTCGGGAGATCTTCCTACCGGGACTACAGCGGCAGGTGCTGCCAGCAGATTGAACCATTGCGTGAAACGCATGGCACTGAAGTATTCCACTGTCTGACCGTCGATATTCCATTGGCGTTCGCCATGGCGGAATGCCGGGACGGCGCACACTGGGCTTATCAACGCAGTGAAGGGCTCAAGATCAGCCAATAGGGCAGAACGAACCTCGTCGCACTGTGTCCAGGCTGCTAGCAGTTCCTCTCCAGAGAGAAGTGGTTCAGCTCGAACTGTGTCAAGAAAATATCGAAAAGTACTGCTTAGTTCAGATTCATTGCCTTCGATAAGCGGCTCGAGCAGCATGCGGCCGCAACGCATAAAGAATTTCCACCAAAGCTGTCTTGCCGGTTCGAGAGACTCGGACTCGAAGGGGACAACGTGGAAGCCCTGGTCTTGCAGAGAGCGTACGGCACTCTTTACAGCTGCTCGTGTTTCTGCAGTAACGGGGATTCGTCCATCGTCTTCCAGTACGGCAATGGGTTTTGAGCAGAGATTCCTGATGGAAACCGATCGAAGATGTGCAGGTGCAGATACTGTTTCCAACGGATCGGCCCCGGATAGCGTGCGGAATAGAAAGACTACATCACGCATGGTGCGAGCCATTGGACCAATGGCTCCGAGGATTGAGAATGGTCCGGAGCAGGCTGGCAAATGTCCTCTACCCGGTATCCGTCCCGGAGTGGGTTTGAGGGAACAAATGCCGGTGAAGTGTGCAGGTTCTCGAACAGAACCTCCGCTATCGCTGCCGAAGCCTCCTGCCGACAATCCCGCTGAGATGGCCGAGGCCTCCCCTCCGCTTGATCCCCCGGCATTGTAGGCCAGGTTCCAGGGATTGGCAGTCCGGCCATAAAGCCGGTTATCGGTCTCATACGCCATCAGAAATTCAGGACAGTTTGTGGTTCCTAGCAAGACAGCACCAGCACGGCGAAGACGCTCGACAATTACCGCATCCTGCTGTGGGACGAAGTCGCGATTAAGTGTGCTTCCGACTTCGCATCGATAGCCCGAAGTCGCAATGGATGACTTTATCGTCATCGGCAAGCCTAAGAGTGGCATCTCGTCCGAGGAGGCCGATTCGCAACGGCGTGCCTGATCCAGCGCGCGCTCTGCATCGAAGTCTGCAAAGGCATGCAGGCTGGGATTGAGCCGCTCAATCTCGTGAATGTATGCCTGCGTAAGTTCAACTGCGGAGATCTCTCCGCTTTGCAGCATTGCTAACAGATCAACCGCAGGTTTAGTGGTGAGTTGGCTCATGGAAATTTATCGTCTTGAGAAAGAATTCGCTAGATCATTCTAAGGGAATATTCAAACGTTCTAGAACGGCTCTCCTGTTGGTTGGAAGCGCATTCCGGCAACTGTTGTGCCTGAGGCCAGAAGATTGCGAATCTTTTCGGCATTGGGGCCAGCGCGTCGTGTTGCTTCGACCAGAGTCGTCAACGATTGTGCAACCGTTGTATCTGCAGGCTGACGGAAGATCCAAGGGATATTGACGGAAGTTAAGGACTTATCCTTCGAATGTGCCAATACTGGTACAAAGAATTTGAGCGACAGCTGTTCGGCCAGATGTGCGGAATCGCGGTCAAGCGCGATTACCGCGATAGCGTGTTGCTGCGTGAGCGAATCGACCAGACCCGTAGAAGCACGTCCCCAGGAAAGCTGGGAGTCGATCGGAATAAGCGTAACCGGCTGTCCCGCTTTCTCTGAGAGCTTGAGCTCATCGAGTACTGAAGAAGCTGAGATTGCTTCCGTAGCATGAGGCCCTACAACCGCAATCGGCAAAGTGCTTGCAGATACATCGCGAATAGAAGGCCCGAGATAGTTGATTCCATCTTCGCCAACCCGGGCATAGGGGGCGGGTTGGCTATTATTCAGACTCTGGGTTGAGGTCGCAGGTTTTTCTGCTTCGGGTTCTGGCTTAGCTGTTTCCTTTTCCTCAGGAGGAAGCTTTTCCATGAAGGCACGGCGGTAGCTGATCTTTCCATTGTGGACAGTTGCGAGATACATCGGAGAGATGTTCTTCGAATTGGTATCAAAGACCATATCTCCAGTGACACCCTTGTACTCATATACCTGTGCAAGAGCGTCATGAATACGAGCTCTGTTCAACCCCGCTTTGCGAATGCTGTCGACTAGAACTTGCATGGCGTCGTAAGCCAGAGCAGAGAACTGACCCGGTTTCTCGTGGAAGCGAGCTTCGTAGCGCTTATTGAAGTCAATCCATTTGGGGTCGTTACGAAGAGGATCGTAAGGAAATACCGCTTCCACACCTTCGGCATCAGCTCCTGCAATCTGCAAAAGATCGTCGCCAATCGTGCGATGGCTGCCAAAGACCCGCTGCTTCATGCCTAATTCGTGCATCTGCTTTAGGATATTGGCCGCTTCGGCTTGATCGGCCCAAACCAGAATGCCATCAGCCCGGGAGTCCTGAATGATCTTTAATTGATGCCTGTAATCTGTGTCGCCAGGACGAAATTTCTGTTCAATCACAACAGGATGACTCAAGCGGCGAGAAGCATCGCGAAACTTGCCAACACCAAAACGTCCATAACGATTGTTGACGCGCAGAATGGCCATACGCTTCAGACCAAGCTCTGTGTAGATACGGCGAGCCAGCGTCAGAGTCTGAACACGATCATCCTGGATATCGGTGAAGTACCAGGGAATCAGGGTTTCAGGAATAGTTGGATCGGTAGAGGCAGAGTTAATAATTGGAATCTCTGAGCGGAGGGCAACACGGAGGATGATGTGAGTCGATTCCGAGCTGATCGAGCCAAAGATGGCCCAGTCCTTTTCGTCATACGTCATTTGCACAACAGCGTTGGAAGCAGAGCCCCAAATAGCTTCGTTCGTGGGGCGGTCGGGACCGTAGACCTGGCCTGCTTGCCAATTGTCGTAATCGTTATGAACCATCAACTTAAAAGGTTTGCTGCAATAGCCTCCTTTGGCGTTGGCATCATCGATTGCGAGTTGTGCACCGTTTAACATGCGCGTACCGGCAACGTGATCCGGATTAGTGCCAGCCGGACCGAAGAATCCGATACGAATTTCCTTGAGAGTCGAAGGATCCGGATCCGGAATATCCCTGGCTCCCCCGGAATAGACATTCGTTTCGACGTAATGCTGGTAGTACGGTGTAGTGAATTTAGAAAAAGGGCGAAGGTCTTCAGGCTCTCCGGCATAGGGCGTAATTCTTCGCACTGGCGGAATACCTGGAGGATGGCTCCCGCAGCTCGAAGATTGTGCACGTGCCACAGGCGAGGGGAGGCTCGCCGCTGCAGCAAGTAATGCGCAGAAGATGTGGCTGAATCGGAGGTGCTTCATAAACCTTCTCCTATCGATCGATAGTCATTTAGCTAAAGCATTTTCGGTTTTTATGTGGTCCGCCAAAGAATCCTGAAGTATGGCCATTGGGGAGGTGGAATGGCCACGCAGTCATCAGTTCTTTGCCTGCACCGAAACCCGAAATACTTAGGCGTTTGTTGGAGTCGCTTTTTTGAACATCGCGATAGCTTCAATTTCAATTAACAGTTCGGGACGGCATAGTTTTGCCTGAATGCCTGTGGAAGCTGGGAGCGGATCGAGCTTCTGCTCTCTGAAAAAGGCCGTCCGTTCTTCATTGAATTCCGCATAGTCGCGGTCAATGTCACGCATGTAGCAGCTGGTGCGTACGATATCGTGCCAGGTAGCACCTTCAGCGGCCAATAATGCGGTAATGTTCTGGAATGTCCGGCGGCACTGGGCACGAAAATCGCCGACGTGAACTGATACGCCGTTTTCGTCGATGCTTGCTGTTCCGGAGATAAGCAGAATTACGACGTTTCCGATGTCAATGCGCATTCCGCGCGAGAAAGAACTTGGGCGTCCGTAATCATAGGCCTCGTTCAAGACGCTAAGGTTCGTGATGGCCCGTTTCTCGATAGGTTCCTTGCTGACTGCTGCTTGCATGACGAGCTCTTCGATGTTCATATACCTCTCCTTAATTGTTGCGAATTCCATGACTGAGTCCCTTGGCCGTGGCTACCCAAAGATCGGGGCCGTGAAAATCGAGGCCAAGGATGTAATTGTGCGATGGAGCCGAATCGACAGGAATGTTCGTAATATGCCCGGCAGCATCGCGAACAGTCATCTCCGGTTTGCCTCCATTGAGTGAAGGACGATAGACGGCCCAATTGGTGCCATCGTAATAAGCAAGTCCTTTATCGGTGCCAAACCAGGCGCGGTTAGCATCGATGGCCTTGACTGTATTGGTGAAGTTTGAGGGTAGGCCGCTATCTTTTGTGAGGAAGTTGTGCCAATTGCGTCCGTCATAACGGCTGTCGCCGAAGTAGGTTGCAACCCACAGAATCTTGTCTACGTAGCTTACCGAAGTCGTGATTTCGTGAATCAGGCCTTGATCTTTGAATAGAACAATCTCGGTTTCGCCATCGGGATCGTTATAGTCCTTCCATTGTCCGGTGGCCTTCGTGTACTCAAGTACGCCTCCACCCCAGACTGCGTAATAAACTTTGTCCTCTGCAGCTGTAACGCTGTAGGCCCAGATCTCCTGCATCGGAGTGTTGCGTTCGTTGTAGAGTGTCCATTCCCCGGTGCGGGTATTCAACCGGCTGGCGCCCGCTGCAGTGGCTGTCCATACTTCGTCACCGTAAACAGAAACCCCGTAAACGACATCGTTTGATAATCCGGAGTTGAGCTGCGTGTAGGTATCGATGCGTCCTGCAGAAACATGGCTCAATCCTGCCATTGTTCCGGCCCACACATCTCCTGTTTTGCGGTCGAGTGCCAGAGAAAGTACGACTTTATGCGCCAAGCCATCCTTCGGTGTATAGACCTTCCACTTTCCTCCCTCATATAAAGCGAGCCCGCCTTCTGTACCGGCCCATATGCGGTTGCCGTCTACCAGAACGCAGAAGACATGATTGTCCGGCAGTCCGTTTGCTGTGGTGAAGTTTTCCCAACGAAAGCGCGGCATGGAGGGCACACTGGCATCCTGCGCAGACGCAATAGCAGGCACGATGCCCAGAATACTGAGAAGCAAAGCCATGCTGAGGATTCGAATTCTAGAAGGAATGCTTGTCATAGTGTCCTCAGATATTCAATTAAATCGTTAAGTTCGTCTTTGGTGAGGTCGTTTGTGACCCCATGGATATCGTTAGGATTGAAGATGGTCCAAATCTCTTCAAGCGTACGTGCCGAACCGTCATGCAGGTACGGAGCAGTGAGCCCTATATTGGTGAGCTGCGGGGTGTCGAGTATCGGGGAACGGTCACTGGGTTTCCCGGTTCCGACGTCGAATTGCTTCTTATTGGTGTACTTCGGGCCGCTATGACAGAAGGCGCATTGCCTTTCTTGCGGAATCGCTTTGCCGCGTTTGTCGCGGATGCGATTGAAGATCATCTTGCCGCGTTGTTGCGAAGCTGTCAGCTGGCCATGCGGCAGGCGGAATCGGTTGGGCCGGGCTGGGAGGCTACGAACATAGAGGGCGATGTCGGCCAACTCCGCCTGTGAGAAGCCTTGGGAGCGGAAGAAGTACTTCTCGGTTCTCGGTCCACATTCGGTAGGTAGGTCAGGGTTGCCGCCATTCCATTTATAGGGTTCGGTATCCTTGATGTCTTCCAGCAAGCGGTTATCGACAATGTCTTTGCCAAAGCCATCCGGCTCCAGATCCCAGGCTAGAGCATCAAAGGTTGAGTCGATGTGGCAATTGGCGCAGGAGAATTGTCCCTGGAAGGAATACTTCGCGCTATAGAAATTTTGTTGCCCACGTCTCCAGGCACTGGCCTTTCTCGGACCTCCGAGGTCGAAGGTGGAGACCACTGTATTGCTTGCTGTGTCGATCAAGCTGATGGAATCGTCGAAGCGGTTCGCAACCAGCAGATGTTTACCATCACGAGTCAGAACCATGCCGCGAGGGTTCTTACCTACGTCAATGCGTGCAATGAGGTAATTTCCCGTTGCCGAGAGATCGTCGGAGAAAGCTTTATGATGGGATCGAACGTAGGACAGTAGCAGATTTGTATCTATGACAGCAACGCTATCTGAGCTAGACGCCGAGATATAGATCCGGCTCTTATCGTGTGAAAGAACCACGCCATAAGGAAGCGAGGTATATCGGTCCAATTCATCAATCGGAACTTGTACCGGTGTACCGACATCCTCTCCGAAGAGGGTCAGGGAGTTGTTCAGAGCCCAACCGTGTGCAACATGTGCAAGAGGCACCAGATTCTTGGGCTGCAATTGGGCAACGACATTGAGGCGGCCATCGTCGGAGGTAGCAATATGAAATACTCCGGCGATGTTGTGTAGTGGGATACGATCCGTAACGACCTGACGCGAGGCATCAATTACCGTGATCTCCGATTCCGGAGCAGTACGGTATACGCTTTGATTCGGATAAATGTGCGTGCTGTAAATGTGCGAGCCGTCGGATGAGATGGCTAGATAACTTGCCCCTCGTCCGGCCAGCAGGCGCTTCTTTTCTTCTCCGCTGCTCGGATCGATGACGGAGATATCGTTGCTAATACGATTTGCAATGTAAAGGGAGCTTCCATCCCTGTCGGGGATTACGGCTGACGGCTCTGCGCCGGTTGGGAGATTACGGACTAGCTGGAAATTAGCGATATCGATGACCGAGACTGTATCGTCCCAAGAGTTGGTTACATAGACCAGCTTGCCGTTTGCAGCGACTGAGAGCCCGCGTGGACCACGTCCAACGGTGATGCGGTGCAGAATCTTTCCTGATTCCGGGTCGATAGCGAGTAGTTCATTGCTCTGCTCGCATACGACATACAATTGCGTACCGTCTGGAGAGAGAGCCATCTCTCCAGGAGAAAGATACTCGTCGGGCGTTGGTGCCGAGTTTGCTTGCGCCAGATGGCTCAGGGGGACCGCTGCGGTGAGGCAAAGGCTTACTGCTAACGTTGCTGCCGCCAGAAGCCGCCATGAGGAGACTGCAATCATTTGGGCTCCTCTACAGTGAGTACTTGATCGGGAGCCACATTCTCGAGAGTCTGCAGCGTACCGCTAGGCCAACGCACAGTTAATTTATCAATCTTCGTTGCCTTGCCAATTCCGAAATGAACTCGCCCATCGTCTTCCGAAAGATATCCTGAACCGGCAATACGTTCAGCTACCTGACGGCGTCCGGCGGCAAACATTTCAAGATGAGCTCCGATACCGTCCCGATTGCTCTTAGTTCCCTTGAGGTGAATCGCAATCCAGTGTCCGGTAGAGGCTGTGGTGTTATGCAGAAGGCTGCCCGGTGCATTCAGATTGACCAGAAAGGCATCGACCTTTCCGTCGTTATCGTAGTCGCCGAAGCATGAGCCGCGTCCCACGGTTTTGACACTTAGGATGGAGCCTCCGGTGAGTGAAACATCGGAAAACTTTCCTGCTCCTATACCGCGAAAGAGTGAGTGCTCCTGCGGAACCAGATGAATCAGACCGCCATGGAAGATCAGAATGTCCAGCAAACCATCATTGTCGAAGTCATAGACTCCGGTGCCCCAACTGGTGTATTGAGCATTTGCTTGTGATATCCCAGCCTGCGCGCCGATATCGACGAAGAGATTCTTTCCCGTGTTCTGCATCAGACGGTTGTATTTCGAGTCTGTTACCCAGAGGTCGAGTCTGCCGTTACCCGTGATATCTGCAAATACCGGGCCCATTGAACTGGTGCTTTCACCGTTTTGCCCATAAGCGACATCGGCATCGGCGGCCATTTCACTGAATGTGCCATTGTGATTGTTACGGAAGAGAAAGTTCTCTGTTTTATCGTTCGAGATGTAGATGTCCGGCCACGTGTCTCCATCGAAATCCGCAGAGGTGACACCCATGGTCCGTCCCTTATATGCCCCAATTCCGGATTTATCGGTTACATCTGTAAAGGTTCCATTGCAGTTGTTGCGGTATAGCCGATTGGTGGTGGCTTCGTAGTCAAGAGGACCAGGATAGTTGTCCGCTGCGTAGAAGTTGCGATAGGTAGGATCGAATTTTACGTAGCGGCCGATGAATAGGTCTACACAACCGTCTTTGTCGTAATCGAGCCACGTCGAGCTGATCGACCACCCATCCAGCGAAATACCTGCTTTGGAAGTGACGTCGGAGAAGGTTCCATTCCCGTTGTTGTGGTAGAGAATGGCTCGCCCATAGCCTGTAATCAATAGATCCTGGAAGCCATCATTGTCATAGTCCGCAGCGGCAACAGCAATTCCATACAGATCCGCTTTGATTCCCGACTTGTTGGTGACGTCGGAGAAGGTTCCATTCCCGTTGTTGCGGTATAGATGTCCCTGGGGGAGCGGGTCCGGCTTCGGATTCATCGGATGCGGATGCATGCTGTCTTCCAGTGGGCGTCCATTTGTCACATAGAGATCGAGCTTGCCATCGTTGTTGTAATCAAACCAGACACAACCTGCACCGGTTGCTTCGAGGAGCGTTCCTAACTGACTGGAGCCGATGCTATGGACATAGTCGATTCCAGAGGCGGCGGTCGCGTCGTCAAAATGAATCGGTGACGATGTCTGCGGTGCCGGAGGGGGGACCGTCTTCGCTGTGTTTGCTGTCTGCGCAGGCAGTGCGCTCATGACAGAGCTTAGAAGTAAAGATCCAAGAAGTGGGGTGAGCATTCTAGCGGCCTCCCGTGAGAACTGTGGGATTGGTCGAACGGTTCAGAATTTCCGGGACGGCATTCTTCGGTGCATGTTCAGGTCCAGCATGGCAGCCGACGCAGATTCGTTGTTCGCCAGCACGGGCCCACATCCATCCGTGCTGCGCGCGAATTGCCTTTGTTTTACTGTCGAGGAGTTCGAAGCGTACCGGACGGTCTCCCGGAATCTGAATGTAGAAGGAACCATCCTTTTCGACTGGAGCTGTTCCTAACACCTGGCTCTTACCTGTTGCGTCGAGAACATAGACGCGTACCGACTGAATTTTCGTTCCGGGCATCGTTTCCCGAGAGGTGTAAGCGTCCAAAGCCATGAGGTTGGCATAACGCCAATCATGTAGTGCTGACGGAAAGCGGCGTGGAGTGGCAGTTGACGCGAGTACTACAGGCTCCACGAGATTCATCCCTGGCTTTGACTCGGCTATAGGAGCAGGCTGCAATTCTTTGGAACCTGGAGTCCACAGCTTTAGGGCATAGGACTGTTTCGCATCGGTTCGCCAGGAGACTAGCCATGAACCTTGTGACGTCTCTGCAACATCCCCGGTATATTCCCCGTTGGGTGAGGCGATGGGAACCTCATGTGCCATAGAAGAAGTGAAGCGGGCTAAGTTGCTTCCATGTGTGAAGACAATGTCGCCGGAAGAGATCTGAGTTGCAGCGTAGCGGCTTTGGCTGGCAGTGACGGAATGGTCGCAACGATAAGCTTCGACTCCTGTGCCATCGGAGTAGACGGTATATATTTCCGCTCCTGCACCTTGTCCAAGAGGGAAATTCGCAGAGAAGAGAATGCGTCCGTCTTTCAATACGGCAGTCGGCAGATAATTTCCTGGAGCAAAACTCAACAGGAGCGGTTTGGTCGGATCGTCTTTGGGATCAACTGGTGCTGCTTCCAACAAGAAGCGGCCCTGCTGATGTCGGGCATAAACGATGCGCGCATCGGGAAGATAGAAGGGCCGGATATGATCGTCTGTCCCAGAGGTAAGCTGTTTCGGTTCTCCGCCCGCTACATTTACTTCCCATATTTGCCAGGACTCATTCGTATGATGTTTACCCGCAAAGAGAATGTGTGTGGCATCCGGAGAGATGCTGGGATCGGCCGTTGCCGCAAATCCAGCGGCAAGCAGTTTGGCCGTATGCCCATCGTCGAGATAAACCTGTGCTCCCTGAGGAAAGCGTTCGCCGCCCCTGAGCCAGGCCATCGGTTGATATTGCGCAGTCGCCGTGTAGAGGATCTGTGCCGGATGATCGGATGCCGATACTTGTGACGTATGGCGAAAAAACATACACGTAGTCGCCGATGCCAGGATTAAAAGGAAGAGAGAAACGCAAAACTTCATCGGCACGCTCCGCTGTACGAGGCAGTTAAGGCTTGCGCTCGCAAGGCCATATAGGGTTGTAGATCGCTCATCAATTCGGCAAACATTAATGGTGTCAGCGATTGTGCCCCATCGCTCCAGGCCTTATCCGGATTAGGGTGAACTTCGATAATCAAGCCGTCTGCACCCACGGCCACTGCTGCTTTCGATAGTGCAGGGATAATCTGGCGAACTCCTGCTGCGTGGCTGGGATCGACAATTACTGGAAGTCGTGAAACTGCGTGGAGAACAGGAATAGCAGAGATGTCGAAGGTATTGCGCGTTGCATTTTCAAAGGTGCGTATACCTCGTTCGCAGAGGATGACATTCGGATTGCCTGATTCGACGATGATCTGTGCCGAACGAAGGAGATCTTCGATGCGGGCTGACATGCCGCGCTTCAGCAGGACTGGACGTCCGCAATGTCCGGCGGCTTCCAGTAGCGAGGAGTTTTCCATGTTGCGCGCGCCGATCTGAAGAATGTCCGCGTAATCGGCGATCAAAGAGACGTCTGTTTCGGACATCACTTCTGTAACAACCTTTAGTCCAGTCTCTCTGCTTGCTTTGGCCAACAGCTTGAGTCCTTCTACTCCTAATCCTTGAAACGCATAAGGAGAGGTCCGCGGCTTAAATGCTCCGCCACGTAGAATCCGTGCTCCGGCACTGCATACCGCTGCTGCTGTTTCAAGGATCTGTTCTTCGGATTCGACAGAGCAGGGCCCGGCCATGACCACGAAGTCCGGTCCTCCGATTTCGATGTCGTCAATCCAGACGCTAAAGCTGGGGGCAGCCTCTGTACGAGCGACACGGTCGAATTTTGAAAACTGCCCATTCCAAGATGGATTCAAGATAAAAGCCCCACAAAGATCGGGCTCCACCTTATGCTGTCGATGAACATAGGTTCGGTGGTGCAGGTCACATTCTGCAGTGAGGGTAATGTCATCTAAGTAGTTGATTCTAATAACGATCTTTTGGTTGATAAAAAACTCCATCGAATGGTTGATGACGAAATAGTAAATAGATGATTGAGCGCTCTCACATTAGGCGTCTCCTTGATCAGCAAGCCTCATCGGTGCGTGCACAACATTCGGAGCAGAAACGGGGCTGAGTATGAATGTCAGATTGGCAAATTGGACTTTCTGTCAGAGATCGAATGTGTGAAACGACCTTGCAGGGGTACAGCGGAAAGGGAAGGCTCTGTCACGATTCCGAAACGGACAAATGCTTCCGGATTTCCCGGATTCCGGCTGATGCTTTTCTGTAAAACAATTGTATTTCCATATGTTACTAATTTATAAATAGCGGTTATCCGTCTTTGAACAGGCTTGCTGTATCACCGAATTCCTCTGAGTTGTGGTTAAGTGAAACTTTCTTCGAGGGATAGCGACAGGGGTTTTTCGCGTAGATTCCATCACATTTGTATACGAAGAGTTTCGTTCATGACACACCGGAATTAGGGGCGGAAAACGATAAAAAGCCCGGAATATTTTTTCTTGACAACGTATACATCGCCAGCGTACTGTCCCGGGCGTGAAGCTGACATGATGCGGATGTAAACGAATACATCCCGACTCTGGGGATCGAAATTGAATACGAATACTTTTTTGTATTCATTCGCACTCTTGGGTATTCCGCTTCTGTATGTAGAACGCATTTGGGGGAGGCAATTAGCATGCAAAAACGCCAGTGGATACTAGCGATATTTGTGCTGCTTGTATGTCTAGTGCCAGCGCAGTTCATGCTGGGGCAGGCTGATCAAGGCACCATTACCGGTATCGTTCAAGATACTTCGGGTGCTGTAATCGCGAATGCATCTGTAACGCTAAAAAATGTCGACATCGGACAAGTCTTCAAAGCAACGACAGACTCCGGTGGTGTGTATGTATTTTCACCAATCAAGATCGGCAATTACGAAGTCACCGCAAGCGCTACCAATTTCAAAAGCACCACGCAAACCAATCTTCAACTGAATATTCAACAACGTTTGAACGTAGTGCTCACCCTCACTCCGGGTGCAGCTTCTGAAACTGTTGTGGTCACGACCGAGATTCCTCTCATGCAGACGCAGGAGAGTTCTGTCGGTCAGACCATGAATGCCGAGCAGATCAATAACGTGCCGCTCAACGGCCGCAACTGGGTTTACATTGCGCATCTTTCTGCTGGTGTCGCTATCGCTTCCGGATCGCGTGGTGGTGGTAAGGGCGACTTTGAAGCTAATGGCCAGCGTGCCGAGGAGAACAACTTTATCCTCGACGGCGTGGACAACAATGCCAATGTCGTCGACTTCTATAACGGCGCAAGCTATGTCGTGAATCCTCCGCCAGATGCTCTCGCTGAGTTTAAGGTCCAAACCAGCAATTACTCCGCTGAATTCGGCCACTCTGCCGGCGCGGTTATCAACGCCAGCATTAAATCTGGTACGAACAACTTCCATGGCAGTGTCTGGGAGTACGTGCGCAATACTGCTCTCGATATTCCGTCGTGGACTGACATCCAAAATAACGTCAAAACAACACCCGTTTACCACCAGAACCAGTTCGGTGCTACTTTGGGTGGCCCGGTTTTCAAAAACAAGCTTTTTCTGTTCGCGGATGCTCAGGCAACACGTGTGAAGTATGGGAGCACAAGCACTTTTAATGTCCCTTCGCTCAAAGAGCGCAACGGCGATTTCTCCGAGCTGTTGAATGGGCAGATGCTAGGCGGCAATCCGATTCAACTGTACAGCCAGTCTACCGATGGCGTCACGCCACCGGCTGCGATTGCCAATAACAACCTGGCTAACAGCGGCTTAACAATGAATCCGACAGCGCTTAAGATTCTAAGCCTGTATCCCAAGCCGACCGACAACAGTAAGCTGTACAGCAACTACTCCACTACTCTTCCCGTAATTGATAATGTGTTCCAGTGGGATGTTCGTGCCGACTGGACCATCGGTGCTAATGACTCCACCTATTCCCGGTTCAGCTACTACAACGAGGTCGGAGATAAGGCTACTCCGTTGGGAGACGTCCTCGATGGCGGTGGCTTTGGAACTGGTAAGCAAAAGAATTTGGGCGATAACTTCATGTGGTCGGAAACCCACATGTTCAGCCCGACATTGGTCAACGAGGTACGTGTAGGTTTCAACTATCTGCACTCTGGCTTCCAGCAGCGGAATGCTACCAATGACGGCTTGGCTTCAAGCCTGGGCTTTGGCGGCATACCAAAAGGAACGCTAAACGGAGGATTGCCTCGCACTATTTTCAACGGCACTTCCAGCCCCGCTGAGTTTGGCGCGCCTGAATGGGGAGCCACTGACGAGCACAACAACAACCTTTCCATCCTCGACAACCTGACCAAGATCGTGGGTAACCACTCAATAAAAATGGGGATTTCGTTCCTGAACGTCCGCTTTGCGACCTTGCAGCCGCAGGTACCTCGCGGCGAATACCACTACACCGAAGCTCAGACTTCCTATCCCAATCAGAGCAACACCGGGTATGGTCTAGCTTCCTTCCTGCTCGATCAGCAGAATTCCTGGACACTTTCCAATTCTGTGACGGACAGGAACCAGCGTTGGAATGATGCTCTCTATGTTCAGGATGATTGGCGCATCACCCGCAAGCTAACTTTGAATCTTGGGCTGCGCTGGGAGTACTTCCAGCCATACTTGGAGGCGAACGGCTATCAGGCTAACTACTATCCGACCTCCAAACCTACTTTCGATCCAGCAACTGTTACTTCTACCTCTTCTGCAACATATGCAATTCCGCGTTTCTCGCAAGCATATGCACAACCGATTATCAGTGCTAACGGCTTTGATAAAGCTTTAGCTGCTGATAACATCAGCATCTATTACAACAAGAACCCGCGTTTGGCCACTGCCTCGCATCTCAACTTTGCTCCTCGTTTAGGCGCGGCCTATTCCCTGAACGATAAAACTACGGTACGTGCGGGCGTCGGCTTATTCTTTGGCGGACTGGAGAGTTTGGGATACTGGGGCAACTTGGGTGAGAACTATCCATTCCAGATTTCCGCCAGTTATAACAACACCACTGGTTGCCCAAACAATTTGTATTGCGCCTCCGATGGCATCACCTTTGCTAAGGGCTTCAGCACAGTGTTAGCCAACGGTTTCGCAAATGTAGTAACAGGCTTGGGCCTGCGCGGCACCCCGGAGAACCTCAAAACTCCCTATACCGAGTCCTGGAACCTGGCGGTAGAGCGAGCTTTTGGCCGTGACTTCGTTGCGACGGCCTCTTATGTTGGCAACACCTCTCGGCATCTGCAGGTCAATGTCGATACAAATGCGCCGTTGGCTCTTACAAACAATGGCAATTCACAAAGATACCTGGCGAAACCTCATCCCCATTACGGTGGTGCTGCTTTCGTTGCTTATTCGGGCATCAGCAACTATCACTCCTTGCAGACAAAGCTGCAAAAGCGGATGGCTCATGGGTGGGATCTGCTGGCCACCTATACCTGGTCGCATGCTCTGGACGCTGCCAGAACGCCATTGGGTTCCTCTGGCGACGGCAACTTCCTTCAATACAACCTTATCCCTGTAGGCGAAAACTACGCGAATTCGCCGTTTGATACTCGGCATCGCTTTACATTCAACGCTATCTATGAGCTGCCTTTCGGCAGAGGCCGTGCTTATCTGAATAAGAGCAGGGCGTGGGACATGATTGCAGGTGGATGGTCGGTCAATACTATGTTCACCGCACAATCCGGCAATTACTTCACCGTTTGGTCTAACGGCATATCGACTGCTGGTGGCTTTGAGAATGGTCCCTTTGCCTATAAGGTCAAGGACCAGTTTGCTACGGGTGGTACCGGTTCACACGGTCAAACCTGCGCGACAAAAACCAAAACCAAGGACCACTGGTTCAATCCTTGTTCCTTCAGTGATCCGTGGGATGGTGGATCAAAAACACTTTGGGATAAAACAACAGCCAATCCTCACTACATTCCTACGAGTGCAACGGATACCCGTCCTGCTGGAGACACGACGCCGCTTTATGTGACGGATCGTGCCATGATCAAGGGCTATGCTGGTGGCCGCCGCAACATTGCAGTTGGTCCTGGCTTTAATCGCGTAAACATGTCTGTCTTTAAGAACTTTACGGTATATCGTGAACAGAAGTTGGAGTTCCGTACGGACGCCTTCAATCTGCTCAACCATCCAACTTGGGATTTGCCAAGCAACCAGAACACCAGTTCGAGCGGTGGCAATATCACCAACTTCCGTAGCTTGCAAAACAATGCTCCCGACTCGCGCTTCTTCCAGCTTTCAGTCAACTACAAGTTCTAGTCGTTGAAAGCACCACTTAATTTGCATTACCACGAGGGGATTCGCCAATCGGCGGATCCCCTTATTTACTTCTGAATCGGCTACTGACGGAAATGCTTTGCGCAACTGTGGTCAGCTGATTAGGATATTGGCGGATCGGTTCCAGGAGTTTGCAGGTGAGAAGATGGATCAATCTGTGTATCTGGGTTTTGACTGTCACCGGAATAGCCGGGTTGGCAACACATCCGCTCTGCTCTCAGGTATCACAGATCTCTAAAGCTTCCAGCCTGGAACGGGAATATCAGGAAGCGATGGCGGCCAGGGATCGCGGAGAGCTTGAGAAGGCCGAGGCTATTCTTGTCCGGCTACGTTCCGCACATCCTGGGATTTTCGCTGTAGACGAAACTTTGGGCGTGCTTCTTGCCGCGCGAGGAGCTTATTCCGAAGCATTGCTTCCGCTTCAGGCCGCAGTTCGGGAAAAGCCGACCTCTGACGTGGCCCATGCGAATTTGGGAGCGGCGTTTTATAAGCTTCATCGTAATCAAGAGGCACTTGCAGAATTAAGGCGGGCTGTACAACTTAATCCCGCTAACGGCCAGGTTCAGCAAAGCTTAGGAAGTTTGTGTGTTGAGGAGAACAAGCCGCAGGAAGCTGCGAGAGCTCTATTGGCTGCTCTGCGCCTGAATCCCAAAGATGCGGACTTGAAGCTTGATACTATCGCTGTTCTGTTGAGTGCCGATCGGCTCAGCGAGGCTCAAAATCTTCTTGCAACTGTTACAAATGCTGAAAATTCCGCACGTGCACAGATGCTGCTAGGTGAAGCCGACGAAAAAAGTAAGGATTATCAAAATGCCGCCAAACATTTTGCGAGAGCTATAGAGTTAGACCCGAGTGAAGAAAATGTTTGGCAGTTTGGCTATGATCTCCTGCGACATTGGATGTTTAGCGCTGCGGTGATGGAGTTTAAGGCTGCATCCGCTAAGTTTCCGGAGAGTAAGCGTATGCGGCTTGGTTTGGGCGCGGCTCTTTACGGAGCGAAAAAGGAGGAAGCAGCCACTGTTTTTGCAGATTTGCTAAAAAGCGACCCGAACAATGCTGTGTACGCCGAATTATTGGGAATCTCTTGCAACGCCATGGTACAGAACCTTAGCTCCCGTTGTTCCGAGCTGTCGGATTATGCTTTGGCTCATCCGAAAGATGTCAAGGCGGCGACCTATGCGGCATCGACAATTGTTGGCCGCGATGATGGAAAGCAAAATATCGAGCTGGCGCGCAAGCTATTGGAAAATGCCACTACTGCCGATCCTACCTACGCCGAGGCACAACTGCAGATGGGAGTTCTTTTGCAGGATGATTCGGATTGGAAGGGAAGCATCCCCTACCTCGAACGTGCTCTCAAGCTGAAGCCGGAAAATTCAAAAGCTCACTATCGGCTGGCCCGCGCCTATTTGAAGATAGGGCGTAAGGCTGAGGCTCAGGCGGAGATGGAACTGCAGAAGAAATATGCGCGTCTTGCAAATGAGGAGCGAGATCAGAGCTACCGCGACATTACTTTATTGGCTCTAGAGGTTCAACCGTAGGGAGCGCAGCAAGATGGAATTAACACGTCGTAACTTTTTGGCTAGTACCGCAGCACTCCTTGTCGAGCAGTGGGCTAGCTCCAGAGCGATTGCGGATAGATCTCCTGACAATCCTGGGCGCAAAGTCCTGCTGGTCACGTGCGGGGGGATTCGACGTGAGGATTCGTTTGCAGAAACAGGAGTGGGGAATATTCCCCATCTTTATCAGGATCTAGTGCCGCAAGGTGTCTTCTATCCGGCAGTGCACAATCTTGGAGTAACCTCTCATTTCAACACCATCTCCAGTATGCTGACCGGACAATGGCAGAGATTGGATGACTGGGGAAAAACCGCGCCGATTAGTCCGACCTTATTCGAACTAGCGCGTAGGCAGAGGAGTTGGGGTCCGGAAGAAACCTGGCTTGTTTCCAGCAATAAAGCATTGACAAGCAAGATCGGCGCCAGTTCCGTGCGTGAATATGGCCCAGCTTTTGGCGCTAATGTACTGTTCCCGAAACAACTGCTAATCAGTGCTGTTGTCCGCGCGGCGTCTGAAGGGCGTGCGGCACATAATTCGGATCGCGGAAGCGTACGTCCGGAGATTGAAGCTATGTTGCGAGGAGATAATTTTGATGGCCTTGGCTGGTCGGTTTCTGAAGGGAACTCTTCTCTGGGACCCAAGACACTCAACGCAGTCGAAGAGGCTATCGGCAGGCTGGTCAATACCAATGTTCCCGTAACTGGCGATGAGTTTACCTATCTTGTAAGTGTCGAGGTGATGCGCCGTTTTGCTCCCTCGTTGTTGGTGATTACCTTTTCCGACGTAGAAGTAGCACATTTCGGTTCCTATTCCTTGCACTTGGGCGGCATCCGGACCATGGACCGTCTGGTCTACGAACTGTGGAACGAAGTGCAGTCACTTCCTGCTTACAAGAACAAGACCACCTTGTTTGTGCTGCCTGAATTTGGGCGTGATACCGATGGCTCGAGTACCAACGGATTTTTCAATCATCGACAGAACAACGATTCAACAAGACAGACGTGGATGGTGTGTCTTGGTCAGGCAGTGAAGAAACCGGGAGTGTTGGTGGATCGTCCTACGAGTCAATTAAGCTTGTTGTCGGCAATGACTGGCCTTTTGGAAGTTAGAGGTGTCGGGCCTGCTAAGGACCCGCTGGAAGGGGTGCTCCTATGACCTCGTTCAGCGAAAAGTTGGTGTCGATTCCCAATGAAGCACATTATCGGGCTCTGATCGAACGCCTTCCTCTCACCATGCGGCCTACTCCGTTACAGCAATTATCTGCGTGGGGAAGACTCTTCCCCTACGAGCAGAACCGTTTACGCATGTTCCTGGATGGTGTTGCGGCTATTCCCCCGAGCCGGCTGAATACCCTAACGCAGCCCTTGCGTGCACTGGAAGTGAAGATGGATCTCGAGCATCTGGGCTTTACTTCCGCAAACGAGACAATGGAAAATTCCTCGCTGCTAGCGCGCTCGGAATACTACTCAGAATGGCGTGCTCAGGTGCAACGCATCTATGGAGAAATTGAAGCGGAGGCGGACAAAGCTAAGCTAGAACTCAAGCCGAAGGCCCGCAGTATTGTGCTGATTCTTCCTGCATCTTTGCCCGTGGATGCACACTCCTTCTGGAAAGGCTGGCGAGAGACGGGACAGGAGATTCATCTGGCACAAGAACCCGGATCATTTGGTGAAGCCTTCCTAAAAGGTCTGCGCGAAAAAAGAGGGGGACAGACTGATCCCGACACGAGTGCTTGCTGGTTGATCGATGCCGAAAACAAGCTCGGAACGCACTGGGGCTCTCCCGATTCTGTAAGTTATTTGAGCTATGCAGCGCTACATGATTTTCGTGATCGCTTTCTCGAGGCGGTTAATGCCGTTCCCAAAAACATCCAGGCCAGTGATCAAATCCTCTCCGAGGTAAGACATCAGAATTGGGAGCCGTGGTGGCCGACATCTTGTGGCAATGATCCGCGGCTACGTTTTTTTCTAATTGATTTATTTCTCAGCGGCAATGGCGCACTTATCTTTCCCAATAGCTTCGTGGAATGGGCTGCTAGTGAGGCATTGCGGAGGGCTCGTCCCGATACACTGGTGGCGCGCTTCGGGTTGCGTGCTCGTCCCAAGCCGTTCACCGGGATTGCTATCTTTGAAAATCAACAACGAGTCAGCACCCTACCGGATGTTGACGATCCTGAGGGCAGTTCGGTCGATGCGCAGATGTTGGCAAAGTATGTATGGCTGGCGGCTAAGCGTTATCCCGAATATGAGCAATCGCAATGCTTATGTATTGCAGAAGCCGCAAATTCTGCCTGGGTGATAACCAAGCCAGAAACCACCCTGCCGTGGAATTCTGCGGCGGCTGTGAGTGCAAAGGATCTGAGCGCATGGATCAGCCTTTGAATGAGGTCCTGCTTATACGTGTTTTTGTTTACTAAATAACTTTCACAAAAGCTATCCCTGAATGTGTTAGTGCATTTCGGATTGCAAAGCATGATTGCTCTTTGAGGAAACGACGTCTCCGATATATTTGCGGTTATATCGAAATCTAAATTGCCATAAAAGAATTTTTGAAAGAGGAAAGGGATGTATTCGAGAGTCTCTAGAGTTGTGGTTTTTGTTCTGTTTATTGGAATCATCTTCTGCGGTCCCATTTCATCTGCTATGGAAAATACTCCACAGCGTCCAAAATTGCCGTTGCATACAGATGGAGCGGCGATTCGTGATGCTCAGGGCAATCCGGTACAGCTGGTTTCTGTGAACTGGTATGGTTTCGATCAAGGAGAATACGTTGTTGGTGGTCTTGATCGGGTTCCGCTTAAGGAGCTTGCACAGCAGATCCGAACGATGGGGTTCAATTCCGTCAGATTGCCTTGGGCCAATCAGATTGTCGAAGACAATCCCTCGGTGCCGGCTTATGCCTTGAATGCAAATCCTCAGTTGCGTGGAAAGCATTCTTTGGAAATCATGGATACCGTCATTGACGCATTGGCTGCGGAAGGCCTAATGGTGATTCTGGATAACCATGTTAGCCGTGCAGATTGGTGCTGCAATGAGAAAGATGGAAACGGTCTTTGGTATAGCCGCGAGTATCCGGAAACTCACTGGCTTGAAGATTGGAAGAACCTTGTTCATAGATACAAATCTCAGCCTTACGTTATAGGTGCGGATCTTCGGAATGAGCTAAGGAGTGGGGCACAGTGGGGAGGAAGCGATCCCTCTGTAGACTGGCATGCGGCGGCTGAACGCGGAGGCAATGCCATTCTGGGTGAAAATTCCAATCTGCTGGTGTTTGTCGAGGGTCCTGGATATTCCTTACGCCTCGAAGACTTCGGGCGTTTGCCTGTGCAGTTGTCTGTTCCTAACCGGCTTGTTTATTCTCCACACAATTACGGATGGAGCCAGCCTGTTTCTCAGACTTATGAGCAATTTAAAAAGTATCTAGACCAACAGTGGGGCTATCTGAGATCGGGGGATCATGCTACTCCTATCTGGATTGGAGAGATAGGCATTTGTCAGAATCCCGCCGATTGCCGCGACTTTGGCCAATGGTTTGACTTTCTCGTTCGATATATCTCTGAAACCGGTGTCGGTTGGAGCTATTGGGCGCTCAATGGCACGCAATCGAGTGGGGCTGGCAGGTTTTACGGGAATACTGAAACTTATGGCTTGCTAACGACGGACTATCGAAGTGCCGCTGCACCGGAGGTACTAAAGCAGTTGGAAAAGGCTGGTTTGTCCCCTCAAGGAAAGCGGTAAATTGTTCCGGTTTACGCCTTCAATAACTCCCTCCTGAGCAGAGGGAGTTATTGAAGGTTTCTTTATTGCTGTTCGCGTGTGCTGGTTGTAGTTCCGAAGATTGGGGCTGTAGTCGTCTTGATACTGTCGGACGCATCGCCCTGCAGATCGAAGAACATTACAGGAGTCTTTCCCTTCTGTAGCCATGGGCCAGGAGCGAATAAGGTATACACGGGTCCAATGGACCAGAATCTTCCCAAATTGCGTTCACCGATCCAGAGTTGTCCTTTATGCAACGAGCGTGTATCGATGAAAGTATCCGCCGGCTGATCTACGGTAAGGCTGGTTCGGTAGAAGCAAGGTCCGCTGCATGGTTCCGGCCGCATTTGAATTTTGGAGAGGTCGTTCATTGGCAGCGAGTAGATGTCCCAGCTTTCGGGGGGCTTACCACCGATTGAGACTTTGCCTATAAGTCCTGTTCTCTCTTGCCGTATTATTTGTGAGTAGTTGACTCGTCCGGTATTTTCTACCAGAATATCCAGGGTTGCATCTTGATTTTGCAGCGGGATCTCAAGTGTGTTGGTGTTATCACGTCGATCCAGAGATCCGATCAGGTGCTGGTCGACATAGATCTGAGCATAGTCATGCAGTCCATCTATTACCAACGATCCGCCCTGTCCTTTTTCCAGCTTGGTTCGGTACAGAACATATCCATAGCTCTGATCCATATCTTCGAAGGTAAGCAGAGTTTTTGAGTGGATAGGCGTAGGTAAGTTGCTCCACAACGATGCGCTCAGTTTAGAAGGATCTGCCGGAAATGTTGCCACAGGAGGTACCTTCGGTATAGGAGGCAGGTTGGCGTGTGTGATCTCGGCAATGATATTGCGGAAGAGATCGAACTTGTATCTAGGTTTTCCTTGCTCGTCCAGAGGAGCGTTGTAGTCGTAGCTGGTGGTGTCGGGATGATAATCCTTGCCTGTATGGGAATCCGCACCATTCATCCAGCCAAAGGTGGATCCGCCATGGAACATGTACAGGGAGACGGAGTAGCCATGTTCAAGCATCCAGCGAAATTCGGCAGCTTCCTTGTTCCCATCTGTTTCGTGGTGTGCCTCCCCCCATTTATCGAACCATCCTGCCCAATACTCGCCGGTCATACGCGGACCGTTTGGCCGGACTTGATCCAGCCGGTGAAAGCTCTTCATCGCATCGCCGGTACCGAAATTGATGACCGTCGGCAGATCCGGAAGGGAACCTTTGTCGATATCCGACGGCTGGTTGGAGGTAAATAACAGGGTTTCTCCTAAGCCAGCAGAGATGAGGTCTTTTTTAACTCCTTCCAGATAGGAAGGATCATCTCCGAAAGCGCCGTATTCGTTCTCAACTTGTATGGCCAGAATGGGACCGCCATTCTTTAGGAGCAGCGGCTTGATCTCTTGAGCCAATCTCGCAAACCATGCGTGCACTGCGGCAGTGTATTTGGGTTCTGTGGAGCGAAGTACGACACTGCGATCCTTCAGTAACCATGAGGGGTAACCCCCTAATTCCCATTCCGCACAGACATACGGACCGGGCCGGAAGATGACGTTTAGTCCCTCTTCCTGCGCTTCTCGAATGAACTCGGCGATGTCGTTCTGACCGGAGAAGTCGTATATTCCAGGCTTCGGTTCATGAAGGTTCCAGAAGGAATAGGTCGTAATAGTGTTTAAGCCCATCGCCCGGGCCATCCGAAAACGTTCACGCCAGTAGGCTCGTGGCACTCTCGGGTAATGAATTTCTCCCGAGATGATCTGGTAAGGTGCACCATCCAGCACAAACTGGGAGCCCTTTATTTCAAAACTGCTATGGTGTGACGTTGTCGACCCTTGAGGTGGGGTCGCGGCAAATGTCTCTGCTGTCGAAAAGCTGAGCGAAAAAAGAGAGACATAAAGAACGGCAGTGTGTAATTTGATTGACATCCGTGTTCCTTCATTAATGCAGCTGTAGCCTGTGGGACGCCATAATTGTATACGGAATCATTTCAGGTGAACAGAAAACTTGAATAGGGAATTTGGGGGCTGACGGAGGGAAGAATCTCCCGTCAAGGCAGCAGACGATCGGAGCGGGCGGCTCGGCGGAAAGTCTCTCGAAGGATGTCTCCACCCACAAACCGGAGACCTGCTGTTTGAGAGGGTGGAGGATCTGCAGTATTTTTGTCGAGAGCAATTGCCTAGGAGTGAGACGGGTGTCCGCTGCTTTCCCGAATGATCAACTCCGTGGGAACAGAGAACTGCGCTCCAGTCTGCTCTACGTCCTCTTTGGTACAGTCCAAGGCCTTTAGACAGGTTTCCGCCATGCGCTGGCGCGGAAGACGTATCGTTGTCAGACGCGGTTGCATCACGTCGGACAGTAACAGATCGTCAACGCCGATTACCGACAGATTCTTGGGTGCACTCAAGCCCATGCTATTTAGTCCGCGAATGACACCAAAGGCGGTGAGATCGTTAGCCGTAAGAACGGCCGTTGGCCTTTTTTGCTTGGACCACAGTGAAAGGATTGCTGTCTCTCCTCCGTCGACACGATAGTTGCCGAAACGGGTGAATTCCTTCCGGTACTTGAGCCCGTGCTTTATCACAGCCTGTTTGAAGGCTTCAAACCGTATCTGTGAGGTCTTCAGTCCCTGATTCCCGCCTATAAAGCCGATTTCCTTATGTCCCAATTTCTTGAGATGCCCGACGGCTTGCAGAAATCCGGTTTCATAATCGACAGCAACATCGCTGCATCCTTGTTGTACAACTCGCCTGTCGACGGTAACGATAGGGATCTTGTGCAGAAGCAGCGGCTCAATCGCCTTGGTATCGAACTCGGAGGCCATCAGCACCGCTCCATCGACCTGACGCATCAACATGCGTCGAATGGAGGCTACCATCTTTGCATCGGTTCCAACGTTGAGGAACAGGACTTCGTGTTCGATCTTTCCCAGGAGTTGCTCAAAGCACCCCAGAAACTCTGCATAGAATGGGTTGCAGATATCGGGAATAATCAGTCCATATATCTTGCTTCGTCCATACTTCAGCGTAGTCGCATGAGGGTTTGGGATAAATCCGACTTCATCCAGGATCTTTCGAACGCGCTTAGCTGTGTCCTCTGTCACCAAATGTGATCCATTGATCACACGTGATACTGTTGCACTGGACACTCCAGCACGTTTTGCGATGTCTCGCATGTTCATGTGGGTAATATATACCTTGCCAGTTACATGTTTCCTCTTGGATCAATCGTTGTCGAGTGCTCCAAGATCCTTAGTTTCTAAATGTTACGCTTGCAGGCTGGATCCGAATACAGAAATCTAGAGCGGAATCAGGGTAGATGTATCCGCAAGCCACAGCGGACTGCGCAGCTTTTTCGTCAAGAAAAGCTGCACTTACCCCTTGAGGGATCGGACACAGTAACCCTGATTCCGCTCTAATAATGCGGAGCTTATTGTGTTAGGTGGGCTTTGATCATTTATTCCAAAGTAGGATTCAGGCTGGAGGTTGCAAGAGGGCATCCCCTGGTCCTAGTCAGATTACCAGGGGATGTTATCGGAGAGAATTAGAAAGAAAGCCGGGCGCTAAGCTGGATTTCACGTCCAGGAGTGGTGACTTCCGTAATGGAACCAAAGCCAGCCGTGTTCACAAACCTATTGGGAACTCCAAGGTTGGTGTGGTTCAAAGTATTGAAGAATTCGCCGCGTGTTTCAAACTTCAACCGCTCTGTTAGCGAAAAGCTGCGGACTACGCCAAGATCCATCGTCTGTAACCCAGGTCCCTCGATTGCATTGCGAGCGGTATTTCCGAAGGTATATGCCCGGGGTGCAGCAAATGCCGCAGGATTGATCCAACGCGCTGCAGTCTTTGTTCCATGCCCAAATACGGGCTGGCCGGTATAGTTGGCGCGAATAGGATTTTCTCCTAAAGCGGTTCCTGCATTCGCGGTATCGCCAAATACTGAAACAGTGAAGGGAAATCCTGTTTGTACCTGGTAGACGGTTGAAGCTCTCCAGTTCTGAGTCAGAAGCCGGGTGGTCCGGTTCTGTGCCCATGCAGGCAGATCGTAAACAGCGCTGAGAGAGAAGCGGTGGCGGACATCGCAGGCCAGGCCCTTTTCGGCTTCCAGATTCGAGTTGTTCTGAGGAATGCTCGCCTCAAACATCGGGGAGCGGAAGTCGGGGGCGTTCGATAAGCTTTTTGACCAGGTGTAGTTCGCAAGCAAATTCAGTCCGTGCGAGTAACGGCGGCGGAGATTGATGTATCCGGCGTCGTACCAGCTTTGGGCTGAGTTCTCCAACAGATTGATTGTGCTAACACCAAAGGTAGTACTTGCGACTGTGATGTTTGCGGGCAAAACGGTATCCGGTACAAAGCTGATTTTAGTGAACGGCCGACGCGGCTGGATGAGGCCCGGTCCAGGAGCAGCATTGTTGATCAGGTGCGCGCGCTGCAAATGGAAGCCGCCAGAACCTAGATAGCCGATCTCGAGTGTCGTCTCGCTCCCTAAGCTCTTTTCAACCGATGCGCTCCATTGCTGGATATATTGCGGAGCTGGGTGTAGTTCCATGCCGGTGAAGCTCACGGTTGTCTTGCCCAGAACTGGAGCCGGGAAGTCGAAGGAAGTGATCGAGGGCTGGAAGTTGTCGCTTTGATTGGTTTCAGGAAAGACGTAAGGAACGTTATGGCGCTGATTGCACCATGTATTCATGTCTACCGGAGTGTAGAAGATTCCATATGCCGCGTGCAGTACAAGGCCCGTGCCCGGTACGCTCTGGGCAATACCGAAGCGGGGGGCAAAGTTTGCGCGATTGGGATACATCAATCCCTTAGGCTTGCCGTTTTGTCCTCCAATGAAGACAGAGGGAACGCCATTACTGAAGGTCAGATTGCTATTAGTAAAACGGATATCCCACAGGGGACTCATATATTCGTAGCGAACGCCGTAATCGAGAGTCGTGGTTCTACTGATGCGATAGGTATCTTGTGCGTAGCCGTCCGCATACCACTGCCGGAGGTTCATCTGCGGAATACCTGCCTGCCTCTGTCGAACGGCCGGCAAACCGAGCAGAAAGCTTGCCATCGCTGATCCTGTGCCGTCGTTTGCTCCGATGTCGGTTGTGAATCCATTCGTGAACTGATAGTAGCCACGATTCTGAAAGAATCCCCACATGGGCCAGATAAAGCGCTGGTATGCGCCACCAAACTTCAAGCTATGTTTCCCAATCGTCCAGCTCAAGGTATCGCGTCCTTCGATGATAGTATCCCAGGCGTGCATCGGAGTCGCACTGTAGTTGTCGCCTACGGGGGAGAATCCCTGGACATTGAAGTAGGGTGAGCCCCATGCTCCGGGGCCTCCATATCCAATACCCTGAATTCCAAGCTCTGTAACGATATCGTTCTTGTTTGCGCTTTCCGTGGTGTGATTCATGCTCAGGCGCGAAACTGCCACCGATGCCATATTCACAATGCTGGAGGTAAAAACGTGACTCAAGGCCAGCATGCCTTGTTGCGCAAGATTGTCATGGTAGTTGCCAAAGCCTGGCAGGTTTACTGGCATGTATCCATGTTCTCCGCCCACGCTATAGCGGAAGAAAGCATTGTCCTGCCCATGAAAATTATGATCGATTCGGATGGTGCCTTGATCCGTATAGTGAATTTCGTTTCGTGTGTCGAGGTAGTTGTTCGAGTCATTGCCGCTGCCAATGACGGTAGGCTGTCCCATCATAGTCATGCCGCCCATTCCCATCATCACGTTCGGCCTGGGAACGTATTTGCTCAGCATCATCATTGCAACAGGACTGATCCTGCTCGCAGGGATTTTGTTGAGTACGCCTCCATCAGAAAATTGCTGGCGGGTAAATTGCGGGTTGGTTTTGCTGACAGGAAGATTGGGGTTATAGTTGGGGTTCGACTGGGTAGTTCGGGGATCGTAGATATCGACACCGCTTTGGCTGAAGTCTCCCATGGTTTCCATTTCCATCGGAACCGTTTCGATGTTTGTATCAGCCTGGACATGGCGCAAAGCTTCGTAGTTCACGAAGAAGAAGGTGTGTTTCCCTGGCAGTGGCCCACCGAAGGAGCCGCCAAAGTTGTTTTGAACCAAATGGTTAGTGTTGCCCATCTGGTTAAAGGAGTGGGCGTCCATTGCTCCGTTGCGGAGAAATTCATACGCCGTCCCATGGAAATTGCTGGTCCCAGAGCGGGTGACGATATTGACTTGACCGCCTCCGGCTCCCCCCATCTCGGCCGAGTAACTTCCTATCTGAATTTGAAATTCCTGTACGACATCGGGTGACGCGCTCAGATTCTGTGTATTGAACGTTGGATCTGTATTGGTTGCTCCATCCAGAAGAAAGTAGTTTCCATTTGGACGGTTTCCTCCGATGCTTACGGCAGATCGCTGCCCGGGACGCCAGTAGAGCGGATTCATATCTCCGGTCTGTGCTCCATGGCTGACGTGTGCTCCCGGTACAGTGAGCATCAAATCGATCAGCATGCGGCCATTCAGCGGGAGTTGCTGTACGGAGCGTTGTTCGACTACTTCTCCGACACTGGCATCGCTCGTTTTTAGCAGTGCAGGGGCAGCAACGGCCAGAACCGTCTCCGTTTCATTCTTTACGGAAAGTTTCAGGTCCAGCGTCATTTGCTGACCGACTTCGAGTTGCAACCGGCGCGTAGACTTGGCGAACCCTGGGCTTTCTACCTCTACGGCGTATTCTCCCGGCAACAAGCCATCCAGGTCGTACAGCCCGACATTATTTGTGGCGACGTCTCGTGCCGCATTTGTCGCTATGGAAGTTACATGGATCTTTGCATTAGGAATAGGGCGATGCTGTGGATCAAAGATCACTCCATGTAGGTCGGCGTAGTTGGTTTGGGATTGCAGGGGAAAAGAGAGAAGGAAGGACGCGAGGAGGCAGACTCCTAGCCGCTTGCGATTCATTGTGACCTCCAGGGGAAGCGCATAACTCCAGCCTGGGAGTTAAAGGGGAACTCCCAAGTTTTCAGTATGATGCGAACTTTCTAGCCTTTTAATTTCGTTATGTTTATGGCATGTTTTTTGAACTTCTAGAGACCAGCCCAAAGTATTCATTCGAGACATCCGTGTCAACGGGCGCCAGGTTGAGATAAAACTCAACCTTTAGATTGAACTAAAGTGCAAAGAAAATTGGATGCCTGGTGGCATGGGAGCTACGGAATATTCATTCTCTTCAATGCGTGGACCTAGAGCGGGAACATTGTTTTGCTTTGGAAGGGGCAGGATAACTCCGCCGTTGGTTTGACGAAAAGCTCAATCCTCAGATGCAAGACGATATCTCCGCGAAATCATATTCTTTGATGGCCTTTAGCCAAACTCTTGGAAGCACTGCTCTGGCGTACAAACTCTGAACATTCTCAATAACAAGTTCTGCAGATAAACAGGCTAATCATGTCGGCGACAAAAATTACCTTTTGAGGTCAACGCAACGGAGGAACGTGTGTATCAACCCACATTCGCTAAAGCAATTCCCCGGATTCTATCTTTAGTTCTTTCTCTGTTCTCATTTCCCCTCTATGCACAGCAGTCTGCCACGGCAAATATCAATGGTACTGTAGCTGATCCGTCTGGACGCGCCGTTGCTAACATCGTTCTTACCTTGACGAATATTTCTCAAGGAACCACAAGAACATTTACAACCCGAAATGATGGAGGATTCTCTTTCCCTACTCTGGAGGCGGCAAACTATAGGCTCTCGGTGGTCCCTGCCGTTGGCTTTGGCCCTTGGCAGCAGACAATCGGTTTGAATGTCGGTGAAAGTCTGAATATCTCAGTCCGGCTAGAACCGGCAGGAAGCGAAACGACGGTCCAGATTGATGCAGATACACAGCAGGGAATTGAGACAACTAGTTCTTCTGTCGGTGGTGTAATTAATACCCGCCAGATAGAAAGTCTTCCTCTGAATGGGAGAAATTATCTCGAGCTGGCTTTTCTTGTTCCCGGCAATGCTCCGGCTCCAAGCTTCGATCCGACAAAGGCCAATACCGTACTAGTTTCTTCAGCAGGGCAAATCGGCCGTGGCGGAAATGTTTCCATCGATGGGGCGGATAACAATGATGACACTGTCGGTGGCTCGCTGGTAAATATTCCTGAAGATGCCGTACAGGAATTTCAGATTGCAACTAACCGGTTTTCTTCTCAGATGGGGCGCTCCGGATCGACAGTGATCAATGTAGTCACGAAGCAAGGAACGAACAGTCTTCATGGTGGCTTGGCTATTTACGAGCGAGACAGAGTTCTGCAAGGTTTACCTGCTACTTACGATTCCGGCATAGGAGCAACGCCTCCCTTCCATCGTCAGCAATACGCCGCGGATCTTGGTGGACCGTTCCGGACTGATAAAGCGTGGTGGTTTATGGCAGTGGAAGACAGGCAACAGCTTGGAGCAGATCTTGTTGGCGTCAGAGATACTGCGCAACGCTCCATCAGCCGCACATTTGCTACTGCACCATTTCATGATTTCCTAAGTACGTCGAGGGTAGATTGGCAGACAACCAGCCAGGATCGTGTTGGCTTTCGTGAGTCGTTGGAGTTGGAAGACGATCTCAGTCAGAGCAAATTGGATCGTTCGCTTGGGAGCGCCGCATATCGTCAGACGGCTATGAATCATCTACAGGGTCTGATAGCTGACTGGGTGCATATTTTTACTCCTTCGGTGGTGAACCGTCTTAGCTTTGCGGAAAACAATTTTATCAATAGCATTTCCCCCACTTCGAAAGCGGCACAGATTACTTATCCCAATCTGGACGACGGTGCAACCTATCGTGTGCCACAAGAGACGAGGCAGTTTCGTCTTCAAGGAGATGATGTCCTCAACTGGTCTCGGCATAAGCATTCCTTCAGCTTTGGCGGGCAGATCCAATGGATAAATGCAGATTACAATCTGGGGGTTTTTCAGCAAGGCAATATCCAGGCGGTCGAAGACTTCCCGGATTTTGACCGGAATCGAGACGGCAAAGTTGACGACAACGATCTGCTCTTTGCCGTTGGGTTGCGCAGCTCAACTCCAACCAAGCCTCTCCTGCTGCCTAATAATGACAACTACCATCTGGCACTATTCACGCAAGACGATTGGAAACTTCTCTCCAATTTCACGCTGAACCTCGGTTTGCGGTGGGAGTTGGATACGAACCTGAATAACCTGAGTTGGTATAGCAACCGGAATCCGCTTATCGAGTCCTTTCTCCAAGGACAACGACATCGAGATTACAGCAATTGGGCACCTCGTATCGGCTTCAATTACGCAGTGAATTCCCAGCTCAGCATCCATGGAGGCTACGGCATCTACTATGACCGAATTGTTCTGGAAGTGATGTCTCTTGAGAAAGGTTTTGACGGCCGTGCGCTGGCACTAAACGTTACAGCCGGCAATGCCGTTACCGACCAGACTGGCCGCCCCGCGTACTTGAACAGCGACGGGACCTTCGTTCCCGGTGCACCTCAGCTACTCTCGAGTCCTTTTAGTGGATTTCCTTTCACAGGGGCTGGTGCTACCGGCATTGACATCATAAGCAACCGCCTGAGAAACCCGATGGTGCAGCATTTCAACATCGGCATCGAGAAGAAGGTGGGTGGCCTGCTGCTAAAGGTGGATGGCGTTCACAATCTCGGCACGCGTTTTATTATCGGGCGTCCTGTGGGGTCGGTCTACAATCCTTTGACGCAGGGACCGGATCAGGTCACGGATCTGGAATCAGCGGTAAATACGAAATACGATGCCCTTTGGGTTAGCGCTCGTCAACGTCTAGCCCGCTATGGGGAGTTCAATGCAGCCTATACCTTGAGTAAGGCCTTTAATTACGCAAATGACGACCAGATTCCTTTCCAATACTCTCCGATAGACCCGAACAATCTGCAGCGTGAGTATGGACCGCCGCCAAACGATCAGCGGCACCGTCTGGTTCTCTCCGGAGTTGCAAATCTTCCCTGGAAATTCCACTTTGCTCCGATCTGGACAATTGCCTCCGGAGTTCCTATGGACATCCTGCTGCCCGATGGCAGTGAGCGGGTACCAACCATGCAGCGGAATGCTGGAGGTCGTCAGTTTCACAATGCGAAGGAATTGAATGCCTTTATTCAAAAGACAAATGCTGCGGGTGGTGTTTACGAAGCGAGTACGAGCAGCTACGTTATGTTGCCGCAGGTCGCTGGTAGTGCGCGTTTTGGCGACAGCTTCAACGCTCTCGATTTTCGTCTGGATCGAACCTTCCCTATTGGAGAACGCATCCATATCGATCTTATTGGGGAGGCCTTCAATATATTCAACGTAGCTAATTTTCTTGGAACCAGTAACCTGAATTACGCTGGTTTCGCCAATACGCTTTCGCCGGATAGAGGAAACCCCAGCTTTTCCTCTTCCTTCGGCAAACCGGTTTCGACCGCCGGGGGAGTGTTTGGTTCGGGTGGCCCTCGGGCCTTCCAGTTAGCGGCCAAGCTGCACTTCTAGAGCAGAAATAAGGGGTGGAACAGGAGCTCCGGTTCTCGTCCGAAAGATGGAGAGAAAATCCAATCCCCGGGTTGTTGTGAAGACGGAGCTCGAAAACGATAATCACACTCGAAGTTGATGATTTTGGACGTTGGTCCCACACACCCCCCGGGCCAGCGTCCTTTTTATTTGTCCACGAAACTTGTCTCTAAGCACCCTGCGAGTACAAGAGCCTCGGAGAGCTCAGTTCGCGTCGAGAGAATAACTAAAGGTGAAGCGGCCAATTTGGATCTGCGGGCGGACGTCAGGCGGCCAGACGCGAAAGGATTCAATACGGCGGATGCTCTCATTCCGGGGAGCTGCAATCTGTCCGACGGGGTCACCGGTAGAGGCTCGATAAAAGCTGACAAGCAGGTTGTCATCATCGTGATGTGTCCAGCCAATCAGATACTGACCCGGGCTAAGGTGCAGATTCCCCACATGCAGCGGCACCTGGGTAAAGAAGAAGTGAGAGTATTTCCCCTCTGCTGAATACCCGGCCGTAATCAGGACAACTCCAGCGACATATTTCCCCTGCCCATTGGTGATTGCCGAAGCGGTGCGGAACTCCGTTTCAATATGTTCGGAAATCACCGGAGCTCGTGCCGGGATGATCGTGTGGAGTTCGGCAACGGTAGCGGAGCGCCATAGAGAGGATTTTTCTCCGTGTCCTGTAACTGCATTGGCTCCGAGAGCGGAGTTTAGAAACAGCAGAGCTATGGCTACAGCAAAAAAACTTATCCTGAAACAACCGCGGACCCTATTCAAGATGCACAATCCCTCTCTGCAGCGCGGTTGTGGCGGCTTGGGTCCGGTCGCTCACTCCTAGTTTACTGAGCAGATTATTGATGTGCGTCTTGACGGTTGCTTCCGAGATGTTGAGTGCTGCCGCGATCTCCCTGTTGTTGGAGCCCAGAACGATCTGACGCAATACCTCGATTTCACGGCTGGTGAGTGCCGGTCCGCTCATGCGTTCTGCCAAACGCTCAGCCACTGATGCGGGAATTCGTTTCTTTCCAGCGTGGACGGCCCGAATTGCTTCCATCAGTTCGTCCCCGTCCATGCCTTTTAGCAGGTAGCCGCGCGCACCTGCTTGAAGAGCACGATAGATATCTTCATCTCCATCGAACGTTGTGAGGACAATGATTCGTGCATCCGGATGTTCAGCGCGAATTTTAGTGATTGCATCGACACCCATCGACTTTCCCAGACGCAAATCCATCAGGGTAATATCGGGTTCGTGTTGACGGAAAAACGCGATGGCCTGCGTAACGTCGTCGGCTTCTGCCACAACCTCGAAATCGGGAACTGTTCCAAGGAGGGCTGCAAGCCCTTGCCGTACGATGACATGGTCTTCGACGATCATGATGCGGATCGGATTACTCATACGATTAGCTTCTCGGCTTTCTTCGCTTGGGCACCTACGGCATTTTCATCTCTACTTTAGTTCTTTCGCAACACTTTGGCAGAGGTTTTCTTTTGCCTGAAGGCTTTCTTTGTTCTTTTTCAAGAATGACTTAAATATGTAGCTCCACCCCGATCCGGGTTCCATGTCCGGGTTGGCTGTCGAGATGAAAGTCGGCATGTATCTCTGTTGCCCGTTCTTTCATACCTTGCAGGCCAAAATGGCCCTCTCGATGTCCGACACTATTGGCGGGATCGAATCCTTTGCCGTCATCTTCAATACGGAGTCCGACAGTATTGGTATCGTAGAGCAATCTGACATCAATACGATTGGCTCCTGCATGTCGCAATGCATTGCCGACTGCCTCTTTCGCAATTCTTAACAGCTCATCCTCAATCTTCCTGTCCACGGGGCGATAGGTCCCCTGAACATCGAAGTGTATCTGGCTGGATTCTCCGCGACCAATTTCTCCCATCTCAGCGGATAGGCGCGCCGGTAGATCGCTGCGGTTGCGATCATGTGAACGTAGCGCCCAAATCGAGCTACGAGCGTCTACCAGACTTCTCTTTACCAGCTCTCTGGTGCGGTCAAGTTGCTCCCGGACCTTTTGTACCGGGCCGCCAAGAAGGCGGGAAGCAATTTCAAGCTGCAGCGAGATGCTAACAATATCCTGTGCCAGTGTGTCGTGAATTTCGCGGGCTATGCGGTTACGTTCGCCGAGGACGGCATTGAATTCAGTCTGTACACGACGCAGATTCCACCAATAAATAAGCCGTGTCAGGCAAAGAGCAGCTATGCCTAGCGCAACATAAAACCAGATTGACTGGTAGAAGTAGGGCTTGATTTGAAAGGAAATTTCTGCAGGTACTTCGTTCCAGACCCCATCGTTATTGGCGGAGAGTACTTGAAAGGTGTACCGCCCAGGAGGCAGATTCGTGTAATAAGCTGAGTGGCCGTGTCCGGCGTCGATCCATCCCCTGTCATAGCCTTTCAATTGATAGCGGTAAGAGATCAGTTGCGGCACGACAAAACTAAGACCTGCATACTGGAATTCAACCCGATGCTTCCCCGGAGGCAAGATGAGTGCGTTCGAAGCATCGACCGGGCGGTCGTCAATCAGGACACTTTCTATTGCGGTCTTAGGTGGCACGAGATTTTGTGCGAAACGCTCCGGCACAATGCTGGTTATGCCACGAACCGTGGCGAACCATAGACTGCCATCGAGTTGCTTCCATGCTTCCGGATGTCCTCTGCCACTACACTCACGGGTCTTCATCCCATCCCCGATGCCAAAGGTCTTGATCTCCAGTGAATCGGGGGCGTGGCGGTCAATGGCTTGATTCAAACTGTTGTGGTTAATTCGATAGATACCCGTAGGCGCGCTGATCCAAAGATCGCCAGCGTTGTCTTGCAGGATTCCGTAGATGATGGGAGGCAACTTCCTTGCTGGAATCGCTTGAATAAGGTTATTCCGAAGACGGTTGAGTCCTCCTCCATTTGTCCCCAGCCACAAGGTTCCTTCGTAGTCCTCGTGCATAGCCGTAATGACGTTGTTGGATAGACCATTTTTTGTCGTCAGTGTGGTGAAAGTACCGTTCTTGAAGAGCGACAAACCCCCACTGGTGCCCACCCATAAGTTGCCATCCCGGGTACGCAAAATGGTGCCGACGAAATCGCTTCCTAGCCCATCGAGACTGGAATAGTTGGTGAAATGCTCACCAGCCATATGGGCTAGTCCATGACGCGTACCGATCCAGAGGCTTCCATCCCGGTCCAGAAAGAGAGAACGAACAAAATCGTCCGCTAGTCCATCATCGATGTTATAGACCTTCACCTTGCCATTACGGAGGCGATTGAGGCCGGTTGGCGTGCCGATCCATACATCGCCGTGCGGATCAGAAGCGAGCGCGAGGATTACATTGCTGGAAAGGCCAGCCGCCGTTGTATAGGAGGAAAACCTTTTGTCGACAAGATGGTTGAGCCCGGCGCCATCGGTTCCAATCCAGAGAGTACCGATCGAATCGCCGTAGATCGATGTGACCATATTGCTCGACAGGCCTTCTCTTTTGGTGAAGGTAGTGAATTTCTGATCGCGGAGTACGGCCAAGCCCTCGGATTCGCTGCCAATCCATAGATTGCCTTCTCTGTCTTCCATGACGGCATCAATGGTGCCGACCGGAAGATCCAAATCAGCGGGGAATACTTCCAGGTGGCTCTGCTGCAGGCGGGCTACTCCGCGATCGGTTCCGATCCAGAGAGAGCCTTCCTTATCGAACATCAATGTAAATACCGGGTCGGAAAGAGTTGCCGCAGTTGGTCTGATTGGGCCTGCTCTGCCCGCATCCACCTGGTATAGCCCTTGAGACGTCCCGATCCATGCTTTATGCGTTTGAAAGGGCAGGATGGTATTCACCTGTACGCCACGAGAGGAGGCCAGCGGCACTTGCTTGAGCCTTCCCTGGCTGAATAGTTCAAGACCCTGCTGTGTGCCGATCCAGAGATCTCCCTGCGATTCGCAGGCGATGCTGACCACTTCAGCGGAGGATAAAGTACGGAATTGGTCCTTGATATTCAGCTTTTGAGAATCCAGGTGCGCGACTTGGTTGCCATCCGCAATCCATATAGAGCTGTCGGGGGCACTGGCAAATTTTTGCTCAGTATCGGGATGAAGGGGCAGACTTGCGAGCGACCTCCAGTGCTCTGCTTCCAAAATTGCGAGACCGGCTGAGGTTGCTGCCCACAGACGTCCGCCCTTGTCCTGTTGCACAAACCAGACTGTATTCGATGGCAGCCCCGTGGTAGTGTCGAAAATCCGGAATTGACGATCCCGATAACGCAGCAGTCCGTTTGCCGTGCTGATCCAAAGAGAGCCGGAGCGGTCTTGCATAATACCGCGGATCACGTTGCTCCGCATTTGTGGAGTGTTTTCGGTATTAAAGACCCGGAAGCTAAGCCCGTTGAACCGAACCAGGCCGCCATTGGTTGCCAGCCACAGATAACCATCTGAGCTTTGCATGACCGCACGCACCGAATCCTGGGGTAGTCCTGAATCACTCTGCCACTGCTGATGGCCATATTGACTAAGAGCGCGATGTGGGTCTAGAGCAAGGACGGGAAAGGGCACTGCAAATACGATCGCAATTGTGAGCCAGATGGCCGCCGTTCGAATCATTCTTTCCCCATCACCAAGGATACTTCCGTCCAGCAATACAGAGGCGCAGCTTCCTTTAGCAGGAAATGCTCCAATCTTTCCCTTAAACCTCACCACAATTCAGCATTTCCGGGCTAGCCCGAAGGACTTTCGGAACCTAGGATGTAACCGCCAATGCCGTGAAATGTGAATGCAACCAATGTACCCCGTTAGAAAAACGTTTGCACGTTTGCCACCAATGACATCCTCCGGGAGGTTTCCAGCGCTGTCCGGAGAATGACCTTACAACCATTTCTTTCCGGCAGCGGTTTGCTAAGTGATCTACATAAATTGAGCAGCTTAGAGGCTGAATGGTAAGCAGGACTAACCTTTCATGTCCTTACTTTGTGAGTGGTCTTCCACTTAGAAAGCCTTGTCTTTAGCCCTTTAGCTTGCAGCTAATTTAATGGACTGGGCATAAGTTCCGACGGGCTGGAGATAGGGAGATGAGAAATCTCTTGACAATCGCATTTGCTAAAGCCATACTTCCGCCCGCGTTTACTAAATGATTCAGTAAATCAATTTATTTACTAAATAGTGATTCTAAACACATTTTATTTTGACATCGTGCGGCGGGTTCGTTGCGGCCGCCGATCTTCCCTGGTGGCGACTAAGCGCCAGTTGGAATTTGACGTTGCGTTGTCATCGTAACAGTTCTAAGGGGGGCGCTGGCAGAAGATCGCTAAAATCTGGGAGTTTCCTGATAGCACAAGTTCTTTGTACCGCGTGACTCCTCGTGGAATCTCGGATGCAACTACAGGAGGCTGTCTATGGAAGGTTCATATACCTTCGTTGACGCAATACGGCAGGTTGTTCGTACTATGCCAGGACGCAAGACGTGCTGGCTCACCTTTCCCACCACCTTATTCTTCCTCTTTTCCCTTCATGCATTTGCACAGGATGCGACAGTCCTCGGGACAGTAACCGACCCGACTGGTGCCGTTATTCCAAATGTCGCAATATCCATTACGAATGCGGAAACGGGCCAGACCCGTACTTCAACCACCAATCAGAGTGGGCAGTACGCTGCTCCAGAACTCAAAATTGGCCATTACACGGTGAAAGCTACTGCTAATGGATTTAAGACCGTTGAGAAGAGTGGCTTGGTGCTCAATGTAGGCGACCGTGTTCGACTGGATTTTCAAATGGAGCTGGGCAGCGAGCAGCAAAGCATTACCGTCGAAGCTGCTGCCGTGCGCGTTCAGACCGATTCCGGAGAAGTTAGTAATCTGATTAGTGGAGAACAGATTACAAAACTGGAGACCAATGGCAGGAGTATCTATACCCTGGTTAACTTGACACCGGGAGCCTCAAGTCTACAGTCTGATTTCCAAACCCCTACTCCAGTAGGTGGCGATGCCAATGTTAGTTTTAACGGCCAGCGGATGGCTCACAACCTCTATTTGCTGGATGGCGGCGAAAATCTGGACCGTGGCGGCTCCGGAACCTTCAGCGTTATGCCCTCACTGGAGTCGCTGGCTGAATTTCGTGTTCTCAGTTCCAACTACAGTGCGGAATACGGTCTTTCCTCCTCTGCTACTATGACGACTGTTCTTAAGTCGGGAGCCAGGACTTTTCACGCGTCTGCATGGGAATTCAATAGGAACGATGCAATGGACGCGCGCAATTACTTCAATCGCAAACCGGCCCAGGTTGCAAAGCTGCGTTTTAATACGTATGGATTCAATGTTGGTGGTCCTGTTTCCTTCCACCCCAGCAGAAACCCGAAGATGTTCTTCTTCTACAACATGGAATGGCGCAGCTTGATTCAAGGGCAGACGTTGAATCAGGCGGTTCCGCTGCCGAGCACCTATGGCGGGAACTTTTCGGCCCAATCGCTTACGTCATCCGATCTCCACGTGCCGTGTGCAAACCAGTTATCTGCCGCCCAGATCTCCCGCTTCCAGAGTGCGGGCGTTACGAATTTCAGTACTCCTGCTCCGGACGGGTCCTGCTCGAACGATTCGTCAGGCAATGCGATATTTCAACAATTCCCGAGTAACACGATCCCGACAACACTCTTGGATGGGAATTCTCAGTCACTGCTAACCCAGGCCAAGATTTTTCCCGCACCAACCAGCGGTACTCAATTCCAGGGTGGCAACAATGCTCCGACCAATGTAAGGGAAGAGATTGTTCGTGTCGATCATAAGTTCAGTGACAACTTTTCTGTTTTCGGACACTGGATTTCGGAGCAGATCTCCCAAACCTTTGGAACCACCATGTGGAGTTCCGATAATGTTCCGACGATCGGTAACACTTTCGGAAACCCATCCTACAGCGCGGTTATTCATACTACCCACACAATCAGTCCAAACTTGCTTAACGAAATAGCATTTAATTACAACGGGAACCGAATCAATATTCTTCCCAAGGCCATGATGGGTGCTACCCTTTCAGCTCCATCCTCGTTTGCCTTTAACAGGATCTTTACTGGACCTAATGAGAACAACCGGATTCCAGGTGTGGAATTAGCGAATACCAGTACTTACTACACTGCGAATTGGACCCCATGGGTTAACAAAGCCGACGATTACCAGATAAGAGATGATTTCTCCTGGGTGAAAGGGGCGCACCAGCTCAAGTTAGGCGGCAGTTGGGCTCTGTATAAGAAAACTCAAAATGCATTCGCAAGCACTCAAGGAACTTTCCATTTCAATGGGTTTTATACCGGGAACGATTTTGCCGACTTCCTCCTGGGCTACTCGAATTCCTATTCGGAGGATGCCGTACACGATAGCGGAACCTGGAGTAATATTTCCTGGGCCGCTTATTTCCAGGACAATTGGCGCGCAACCACGCGATTGACCTTAAATCTGGGCTTGCGCTGGGACGGCGTTCCTCATACCTATGAAGCAAATCATCGAGCTTCTAACTTCTATCCCAAACTTTATAACCCTGCAAATGCGGCGACCTTTGATTCTGCCGGAAATATTTGCAGCTCCGCTGCCGGTCCGGGTTGTACAGCAGCGAGTCCTGGCCTGGGATCGAGTCCGAATGCGATTCTTTCCGGTTATCAGTTCTATCTGAACGGTATCGGCGTCGATGGCAGGGACGGGATCCCAAAAGGATTGGTAGACAACCATTGGGCGGCCTTCGGTCCTCGTATCGGCTTTGCCTACGATACGACAGGTAAGGGGAAGACCGTAATTCGTGGTGGTTTCGGCATGATGTATGAGCGTATTCAAGGGAATGATATGTATAACGGTGCCACCAACGTTCCCTTTGATGCCACTGCCAATTTCAACAACGTACTCTTGTCGAATCCGCATACCAGCATTACAAGCGGTCAGACTCAGGCCGTTCCGATCGTAGCGCCAAGTATTACGGGACTTGAACGGGATAATTACAAGTTGCCGGTCAGTTATCAATACAGTGGCGGTATTCAGCAGTCACTCTGGGGTAACTCTGTTCTTTCACTTGCTTACGTTGGAAATCAAAACCGACATCAGAGTGATTACCGGGAGACAAATCTACCGCCAGCCTCAGCCTTGGCAGGGCTGATCTCAAGCGGAGGCACCGGCTATAACCAGTTGCTTCAGTACCCTGGTTTCCGTTCGATCAAGCAGGCGCAAAACGAAGCCAACGGTCATTACAACTCGCTGCAGATGGATCTGCATATGGTGTTGCAGCGAAAGCTTCAAGCCCAAGTTGGTTATACGTTGTCTAGGGCTATTGATCCGTCCACAGGAGGAGGAAATGGATTCGATCTCGATCCTGTTTCTAATCCATATGAAGGATGGAAGTACGATGTGGGACCGTCTATCTTCGATCGTACGAGCATTGCCTTTGTGAACTTCATTTATTCCATCCCGAGTTTCCGAAAGAACCAGAGCCACTTTTTACGGACCGCCTTTGGTGGCTGGGAGCTTGCGGGCATTGTCACTATGCAGTCTGGTGCGCCACTAAACCTCGTCATGGCGGGTTCTCAGAGCAGTAATGGCGTACAAAACGGAACAAACAGGCCTAACCTTACCGGGAAGATCTCCTATCCCAAGAAGACTGCTGCTGCTGGTCTGCAGTGGTTCGATCCCTCAGCCTTTGCTGCTCCGGCGCTCGGTCAGTGGGGCAATCTCGAACACGATGCACTGCGTGGTCCAGGGCGCGATAACTGGAACTTGGCAATGCATAAAGACTTTGCCTTTACCGAACGTTTAAACCTGGAATTCCGGGTTGAAAGCTATAACACCTGGAACCACACACAATATAAAGCGGATGTGCAGAACAACGGCGTCGGCAATAAACTTTCCGGAAGCAATTTCGGGGTAATTACTTCAGCATGGGATCCGAGAGTTTTCCAGCTTGGAGCAAAGATGTCCTTCTAGCCGACTTATTCTCATCAATAAAAGGCCTCGGTCCTTTCTGGAGCGAGGCCTTTTCTAAGCTACAATTGCCCATCAGTTATCTTGATTCTCGTATGAAGCACAAGAGTGTTCCGGGCGTTATTCTGCTGCTTCTGTTTTCGCTTACAGTTCGTGCGCAATCGTCTGCTGCAGACGAAGCGATTGCGCTGCAGAATCAGGGAAGATATGCCGAAGCGGAGAAGGCGTGGCAGTCGGTAATTGAGAAGAGCCCCCGTGATGCTGGCGCTCTAGCCAGTCTGGGTGTTGTTCTTTCCAAAGAAGAGAAATATCAGGAAGCGGCTTCTGCCTACAGAAAGGCCCTTGCTCTCAATCCACGTCTGTCAGGGATACAGCTTAATCTCGGTCTTGCGGAATTTAAGCAGGGTAAGTTCTCCGATGCTATCGCTCCACTCCTTGTTGCACTGAAGTCGAGCCCTTCGAACAATCAGATACGGACATTGCTTGGGATGAGCTACTACGGCGCGACTCGTTATACGGAAGCTATTCCCAATCTGCAATCTGCTATCCAAAGTTCACCTGAGAATCTGGAATTGCGTGGTGTGCTGGCCCAGAGTTGCCTATATGCAAAGCAATATAACTGTGCGTTAGAGCAGTATCGGCAGATCGTTACAGTCAATCCAGATTCTGCTCAGGCGCATATGCTGGCAGGTGAAGCTTTGGACGGACTCAGCCGTACAGAAGAGGCTATTACCGAGTTTGAAGCTGCAGCAAAGGCTTCGCCGGAGGAACCCAATGTCCATTTCGGCCTGGGCTATCTGTTATGGACACAGCGTCGCTATCAGGAGGCGGAGAAAGAATTCGGTTTGGAGCTTAAGAACGAGCCCAATCACGCTCAGGCAATTGCGTATCTCGGCGATGCTCAGCTGAAGCTCGGAAATAATGCACAAGCACAAGAGACGCTTGAACGTGCAACTAAGATGGCAAAACCCGTGCGTTTAGCCTGGCTCGATCTTGGAATTCTTCTCTCTGCAGGAAATAAGAACGAAGAAGCGGCTGAAGCCTTTCGGCACGCTATTCAGATGGATCCAGCACAGGTGGATGCTCATTGGCGACTAGCTCGCCTCTATCAGAAGATGGGGAAAAAAGAAGAGGCAAAACTCGAACTTGCGAAAGCCAGTCAATTACATCAACAACGGGACTCTACTCTGGTGCAGCAGATTTCCGGTAAGGCAGAGAATAGTCGCAAATAAAAGTTTTGAAACTGGATTGGAGTGGCGAGGGAATCGCCACTCCTTATGAATCCTGGCTGGACACTGTTAAGACATAGACTGTTCTAGAATTCCTGATTTTGATTATGGAGTCGCGCCTGCGCTCTTTGTGCCAGCACCCGCTGAGCATTCTTTTCAAGTGCCTGTGCCTTGGGCAGATACTCCAGAGCCTTCTGTATTACAGGATCTGAATCGGCGCGTACTTTTAGCCCTTCTGTCTGTCCGAACTGTGTGGTCAATATGTCTGCTTTGATGTTTGTCTTGAGCCAATCCACTGACGCGTTCAGATCCTGGTCGGAATAAGAGATCTGTTGGTTGGCAAGAGAGTGCTTGAATTCCGAGAGAACTGCATCGTCAACCTGAAAGTCATGTCCGACGTTTCGGTTTGCCAGGTAGTGCCTCGTAAAGCTGGCAAAGGCCGAATGGCTGAGGAGAAGATCCTGGAAATGAGTGGATGCTGGAGCATCGATCTTCTCATCCGGAGTGATTCCTCCACCGCCGTACACAGTGCGTCCTGAATCGGTTAGCTTGACCTCGCGGCTGACTCCCTCATTCTGCTTTTGGTCGTGATTGTAGTAGTAGTCGTAGAGCGAAATACCGGTGTAATTCCTCTGAATCAGGCGTCCCGAGGGCGTGTAGTAGTGATATGTGGTCAGGAGCAAGCCGGTGTCTTCCGAGAGGTTATAAACACTCTGCACCAGGCCCTTTCCGAACGTTGTTTCCCCGACGATAAGCGCGCGGTCGTGATCCTGGAGAGCGCCGGAAACAATCTCTGCAGCAGAGGCTGTTCCGTGATTGACGAGCACAACGATGGGGTAGGTGCGTCCGCCATTTCCATGCATGGCGCGATAGACCTGCTCCGGATACGCACGACCGCGTTGGCTGACAATGGTTTGTCCCTTCCCTAGCAACTTGTCACAGATGGATACTGCTTCCCGAAGAATGCCTCCGGGATTGTTGCGGAGGTCGAACACCAGTCCCTTCAGGTCGCCAAAACTGTCAATCGCTTCGGATACATCTCGTCCTGTAGTTTCCTGGAAGTTGGTCAGGTGGATGTAGCCGATGCCGGGTTTGATCTCATATTTCACATCGACAGAGTTTTGCGTAATTTCGTCGCGGATCAGATCGAGTGCAAGCGGTTTATCTTTTCCTTCACGGAGAATCGAAACCTGGACATGTGTTCCTCTGGGTCCCTTCAGCATGTCGGTAACATCATTGATGTCCATGCTTTCCGTAGACTTGCCGTCCACAGCAGAGATAATGTCTCCAGGACGCACCCCGGCTTTAAACGATGGAGTGCCTTCGAAGACTGCCAACACCGTCATCTTGCCGTCCAGAGCCTGTAGCCCCATACCTACCCCGAAATATCTTCCTTTCTGTTCTTCCTGCATCTTGGCCCAGTCTCTGGGGTCGTGAAAGCTGGAGTGGGGATCCAATACCTGCAGCATGCTGGGTATAGCCCCTTCGTAGATAAGCTTTTGCGCCTTGTCTCCAGAGAGTGGGTCTGCATAATTCTGTTCGACAATGCTGTAGATACTGGTGAATTCCCGCAAGCTGTCACGCATCTGCGCTTCGGTTGGCTCCGATTGGGCCCCGACTCGCTGCTGCAGGACCGTTCCGGTTAAACCACAGGCAGTGAAGAAGATAAGAAGAGAAAAGAGGGCGCGACGAGCAGGGGATGGCATTGTCGAAAGAGACCTCCGGCGTCTGGTGCTTACTAAAGATACTCCAATCCTTCCAACCCGGACCGAAAGCAACTATGAGGCGGAGTATAGCACTGATAATTTCCGTTTCTCCTTTTTAGATGAAAGGGAAATAGAATCGGCGCACATTGTCGTGCGCCGATTCTGTCGATCAGGATTATGAGTGCTTTAGTTGACGATATCTGGCTTTGAGATACGCTGATCCCCTTTATCCTCCGGAAGGATCGGCTTTTCTTCTGCGGGAGCGTAATGGAACTGAAAGCGCTGCAGACGGTTGCCGGATTCAAAGCGATCATTCCAATTGAGGAGATATCTCGTCGTATCCAGCGTGTCCGGATACTGCTCATTCGCAGGATATGGATACCGGCTCATCTCGTGGAAGGGCATCTGCGCCACGGTGAATGGCGATGCTTCGTAGAAGTCCATATCTTTTACAAAGCCATTGGCATAGAAAAAGTAATCGCGTTTCCAGTCTGGTGGAAGCGGAGGCAGCGCATCGGCACGAAATTCTGCGTCGATTTCCTCTCCTGTTCCAAAGATGACGTCCTGATTATCGATCTTTGATAGCAACGGAGTGACGTCTCCATAACGCGTATAGTTTCCACGTGCCCAAAGGAATGGCCCTGTTTTGCTGATGCGATCGTAGCGATAAGTCAGGTCGCCTGGTGTTTCTCCTTCTATCTGCTGCGGATAGCCGCGGAAGGCAAGATATGCAGAGGCAAGCGGTACCTCGGTCTGTCGAATGTGCTTTGTTTGATCCACACCGTTATCGACTAGGACCTGGTCCCAATAGATCTGTAGGTTAGTCGTCAAACGAAGACGCCGAGTTCCGGCGGGAAGCTTGCCGGTGAGATCGACAACAATGGTTCGGGGTAATCCGGCTGGAAATCCCATGTCGTGGATGACTTCCTTCCATCTTCCATTGGGCAGTTGCGCCTCTATCCGGGGGGAACTGGGTTGCAGACCTGCTTGCCATGCCGCGTACATTGAGCTGGCACTGAAGTATTCGATATAACCGTACATCAGAAGATGAAGCGGGTTTTGGGGAGACCAGCTTCCTATGTCAAAGGTCAGAGTGTGTGAGTTGGCATAGCCCGCATAACTGAGATTAGTGAAATCGCGTACGTAGCGACGATCTCGTTTTACCAGAAGCTGAGAGACATCACGGCCTTTGTCGTCCCATGCTCCTGCCAGAGGATGCATGGAGGAGGTTACAACAGCCGAGCCAGTAGCAAAAGGCGGATCATTGAGGAAGCGCTCATCGGGATAAACCTCGGTTCCTTCCGGATGGTCAACTGCTACCAGACGAAGTTGGTCGACAAAATTGACCTCCTCCATCGGTTCGCCGAAGCGCAGGCTAAGATATCCGTTTCTTGGTTGAAGTTTGTCTCCATCTACCTTGAGCCATTCATCGGCATCTGCATTGTTTGTTGCTGTAGGGGAGACCCAGTGGCCAATGACGGCCGCGCCTATTGTGTCGGAGATGAATTCATATTCCTTGCCGTTCCAGGCAAAGACTACCGGACAGGAACTGCCACGGCGGTCCAGTTCTTTCAGAGCCAGACTCTTATTTTTTTCGATATCGATTTCGTCTTGAGGCACGCCGGTAGGCCATAGAAGGCGTACGACGTCGACCTTTTCCGTTTGACCGAGCCCTACGAGAATCTCTGTCGATCCTTGTCCTAAGTAACCGGATCCACCTACTACTTCGAATTTCTGGGATTGTCCGTTTGCGAAAACCTCTACCTTTGTTCCGAGTGCCGTTTTGTTGTCGGCCAAACCTGTCAGGTCAATGTGCAGAGAGTGATTGCGGTTGCCACCTATATTCTTCAAAAGAAGTGGCGCAGAGGAGGCTTGCGTAATAATGAGGTCGGCTGCACCATCTCCATCGATATCCGTAGCGATGACAGAACGCGGATTCTCCAGCTTGATCTTGTTGAAGCCTAAAGCTACGCTGGCATCTTCAAAGCCTTTGGGACCGAGATTGCGGAGGCCGTGAAGCTCCGGTCCGTGCGAGGTTTGCAGCACCACTACAAGGTCAATCCAGCCATCGTTATCGAAGTCGATTGGTGTAACTCCCCATGCTCCGGTTGCGGAAGGGATGGGTAACGATACACGCTCAAATTGTTGGCTCTTTGTGTTGCGCCATAGGCTGATGCCTGGAGCCCCGGAATGCGTAACCGCAACGTCCATCCATCCATCTTTGTCGAAATCGAAAATAGAAAGACCACGCGTTGCTCCGAGGTTCTTTTCGGAATAGAGCGGCAATGCTCGGAATGCTCCTTCGCGGGCATTCTCGTAGATTGTTGGAACTCCCCCGGTGCTGCTGATAACCATATCGATGGCACGATCATTGTTGATGTCGGAGAGAACTGCCTGGAGAGTTCCTGTACTGCCCGACAATCCCGCTGTGGTTGTCCAATCTGTAAAGGTCGAATTACCGTTGTTCCGCCAAAGGACGTTAGCCCCTGTCTTGCCGGGATCGGATGCTGTTCCAGTTACGATTAGGTCGAGGTCCCCGTCGTGGTCGAAATCGATGAAGGTCATCCCTGCCGGGCGATTAAGCTGCTTGATTCCAGTGGAGGAAGTTTCGTCGGCGAAGTGTCCTTTGCCGAGGTTGTGAAAGAGAAGGATGCGATCGCGCAGGGCAATGGCTATATCCGGTAAGCCATCATTGTCATAGTCGCCTACTGCGCAGGCAACACCTTCTCCCTTTGCAGAGAGACCGGTTTCGCTGTCGGGTATAGCTTCAAAAGTTCCGTTTCCGCGATTGCGATAGCTCTGTATGGCATGATCTCCGTTGCTAAGGACCACCAGATCTTTTCTTCCTGTGCCCTCTATATCGAGAATGCATCCACCGCTACCTGGCAGGTCGGTTGCCACATTGCCTCTAGACGATGTAGGAGGGAGCGATTGAGGAACAAAATGGACAGGGATCATTGGCCCGATAGGTTCAAGGGGGAGGCTCATCTCCTGCATGCTGCTGTAGCGGCCCCTCTCTCCATAGGCTACGCTCAGCGGGGCTGCAACTTTATTCTGCGTCAGATGTTGAAAGCGCTTCAGGTGCTCACGCGCCTCGGTGGCTCTGCCTGCCCGTTGCATTGCTCGCGCTATGCCGAATTCTGCGGAAGCATGGATAGGGTTGAGCCGGAGTGCGGATTGGAACTGGGTAATGGCGTGCTCTGGATCTCCCAGGCTGAGATAAAACGAACCCAGATAATACTGAGCATCTGCATCCGTCGGATCGAGTGCCGCAACATGCTCCATGTCCGTGATTGCCTGCTTGGCATTGCCTGAATCCAAATGTGCAAGTGCCAGGTTGTACCATGCCCGCAGATTCTTCGGATCCATCTCTGTGGCTTTCCCCAGGGAGTTTTCGGCCTCAGAAAGCTTCTGTAGATAAAGCAGCGCAATCCCCTTGTTGAGTACCGGAATAGTTGCTGAAGGATCGGTCGTATTCGCCTGTTCGAATTTCTCCAGAGCTTTTTCGGTTAGCTGTTGGTTCATCAGCGCAATACCAACGCTGTTGAGCCGCGCTGCTTCCAGTTGCGCAGATGCTGCACCAAGCAGCGGAACAGACATCGTCAGGAGTGGAGCAAAGCAGAAAAAGAGAACCTTACAAATAAGGGCAGCAGACGGATAGGTTCGTCTCAAGCTGCAAATCCGGAAACGGCGAAAATTTAGGGCAGACATGGTCGCGTTCATTATAGAGATTGCGGACTGTTCTATGCAGCGAGAGATAAAAGCTGGTTGGCTTGCCAGAGAGATCTCTATTCGAGCTTGAATTTGGGGCGGGCCGGTATGAACAAAACCGCCCGTAAACAAGAATGTTTACGGGCGGTTTCGGAGTTTCCTGTGCGGGTGCTATTTCTTTTCGGCTTTGCACGTAGTACAGAGTTCGCCCGCTATACCTTTTCCCTCTTCAATGGTGAAGATCCTGTCGATATTGGGGAGCTTGGGTTTCTCCACTGTTCCGTCTGGCCACTGGATTTCTACGGCATCAATCGTGGTCGCGTCCTTTATCCCGAAATGGACCCTCATATCATTGCTGGAGATGTAGCTGCCACCGCTGAGAACGTCGGCGCGCTGGCGGATGCCCCCGGCAGTTAAATAAACCGTAGCGCCAACCGCATCGCGAGGACCTTTCGCTCCTCCTATGAGCTTTATTTCGACCCAGTGATGGTGATCGGAGTTGACATTTTGAAGGAGTATTGGCGGTCCGTCGAGATTATTGACTACTACATCGATCTTGCCATCGTTAAAGAGATCGCCAAAAGCAGCGCCCCGGCTTACGCTGAGTACCGCAAGGCCTGTACCTTCAACAGGAGGAACCAATTCGAACTTGCCGTTAGCCAAGTTGTGAAAGAGTAGTGGTCTTTGTGCGTAACTCATTCCCCAATCCGGATGCTTATCTACCTCCGGATAAACATGGCCATTCAGGATCATAAGATCCTTCCACCCGTCATTGTCGTAGTCGAGAAAACCGTCGGCAAAACCTACAAACGGAATGCTTGCCGAAGCTATTCCGGTGCGATAGCCGAGGTCGGTAAAGTTGCCTTCTCCATCATTATGAAAGAGAACATTGTAATCGTCCGCAAAGTCGGTATTTACAAGGCTTAGATGGCCATTGTTTTCATAATCGCCAGCAGCGATTCCCATATTGGCGATTTCGCGGCCGTCCTGATTTAGTGCATAACCACTAAGGTAACTTTGGTCGTCGAATGTGCCGTCGCCCTTATTGATGTAGAGGTAGTTTGGAGTGGAGTCGTTAGCAACCAGCAAATCGGGTTTGCGATCTCCATTTACGTCGACAAACAAGGCTCCTAAGCCGTAGTAACCATTCGGATCGGTAACTCCTGCTTTTGCACTTACGTCTGTGAATGTACCGTCCCCATTATTATGGAGTAGATGATCCTCTCCGCCCTTTAGTCCACGCGGCCCGCACATAACCTCAACCCCGCGATACTGACAGAAAGCATAGTTGACGGTCTTCGTCCCGGAGATAGGCGGGTGCTCGAAATCGTAGCGAATATAGCCTGCGACAAAGATGTCCAGCTTTCCATCTCCGTCATAATCTCCAAAGGTGACGCCGGTGTGGTCTATCGCAATGCTGGGGGAGCCACTATCGAGAGTGACACCTGCCTTTTCCGCTACGTCGGTAAAGGTTCCGTCGTGGTTGTTGTGGTAAAGACGATTTTTTCCGAGATTCGCAACATAGAGATCCGGCCAGCCGTCATTGTCGTAGTCGCCTACGGCTACACCCAGTCCCCAGCGGTCATTGGTGACACCGGCTTTGTCCGCAACATTGGTAAAGGTTCCGTCGTGATTGTTATGGAATAGGGCCGCTTTGGGGGACGGTGCCTTTCCTTCCACTGCTTCAAAGGTCGATCCGGTTACCAGATAGATATCGAGCCAACCGTCATTGTCATAATCGAGCAGCGCGACTCCAGATCCTTTGGCTTCGACAATGATCTTTTTAGCCGGGGTCCCGGTCTTGTTCTGCCACTTTGCCAGTCCGGCCTTCTCCGCTATGTCCATGAAGACGACTGGTCCGGTTTTTACGAAACCGCCCGCCGTGATTGGACGATGCTGACTGTCGAATTCTGCTTTCTGAGCACCGGCGGTTGCCATTCCCCCCTGTTGCGGCATGCTTGGCTTTGCCGCGGATGTTCCTGAACCGGAAGGTTGCTGTGCCTCCACCGGAGCAAGACTCATAGCTGCAAGAACCAAGATGGCCGGTATGGAACACGATTTTCCAAGATGTTTCCAGAAAGAGAAGGCGTATCGCCCAGTCGTCAAGCCCCCAAACCCGGCTGTAGAGAATCTCATTGTAGTTTTTCCTTTTGACACGCCGTTCTAGAAGCGGAGGTTTGGACTCCTCCGCTTACAAAACAATTCAAGAATGGGATTATACTTCCCGACTTTAAAGCATTTCCCGAAATACTGTGAACTTTGCAAATAAGGTGAAGAGCGGCTTTCTTTCCACCACAGCAAACCAAAGACAGATTTGCTAGGGACCCCGGTCTTTGGCGGAAAGCCGCGCCAACTTCTATTGCCTCGGTCTATATCTTTTCGGGAAATACTCTAGCTGAACGCTCATGCAGCACGGAGTATTGAACAACTGAGACATCTTTGTGCGTACATGGAATGATGCCCACGGTGGGATTGTCATCAGCTCCTCGCCTCAGATCGTCCACCATGCGAACATACATATCATCTGACCAATGTCTTGATCCTTGTTCCCGAGGTCTTTAACTTCGGAAACAAGGATCTCGGACTTTTCGGATCATGTCGATCAGGTCGGAGCGGCCAGCAGGCAGAGGGCAGCCATGCCCAGCGTTCGCCTAAGCAACCCGCGAAGCCGCGTCCACGCGGCACAACTCGGTATGGAAGAGAAAAGGTGAAATTCAGAATTCAATATTGGGCGACTGCGGTCAATCATTTACATCCCTCGATCTGTACGGGTCGCGGCCATTTCGTCCGCGCGTGTAGGCTCTGAATGGAGAATGGGCGAAAATTCGTCCTCGAAGGGCGCGAGACAGTCCTCTCGCGTTATCCCATTGAAAAGATGGCAGTTGATGTTCTATTTAGAATACTCGAGAGCGCTTGCCAAAATGTTTCATCAAGGTACAGTCGAATGTTTTTGGGGGAATTCTTTTGTGGCGTTAGGCTGCGAGGGCAGCGCTTTGCTGAAATAGGCAATTACCTGGGACCGGGTTGTCCAGGTGTATGAGTTTTCCACTCCTCATCTCCAAACACCTCAGCTGTGAATGCAAAGATGTCGGTCTTCTCGCTTTTCCAGCAGTCGGGATCCATCCTGGCTTTTATGCACGTTTGGTTCAGGAATGTTTCCCGATCCCATCTCTGATCTATTGCAACCTGTGGCAACAGCAACCCTTCCCGTTCCCCATTCTTGATGAGGAGACCATCGCGTCCGACTTTTATTTGTTGGATGTCTGTTATGCGCCGCAAAGGGGAGAGCACCGATAGCTCGTATTCAAGCTGAGGCAACTCTGAAACTGAGACGGGAACAAATCTGGGATCGCGTAACGCTGCCATCGTTGCCGTATCTCGCACGGTTAGATAAAGCGGCTTGCTGGGAGAGGTATACCCGATACATCCTCGCAAATCGCCGGATTTCTTGAGGGTTACAAAGGCTCCGCGTTCCCGATTCAATATGTCGCTCGAAATTACTGGAGGTTCGTAGGCTTGCTTATTCCGTACAGCATGTTCGACGGATTCCTTTGCAATTGTCAGTAGCTCTTTCTTTTCTGCGTCACTTAATGAAAAGGATCTTTCTTTTAGAGTGTGGGATTGGTCTTTTGTCATTACTACGGCTGAGTAGCCGACAACTCTGGTTCGATCTCCATTTACATCGCCAGAATTGGCATAACGAAGCAATTGTGTCTGATTGGCGCCCATGCGTTCTGAGGCAATCATTGCCGCTACAATAGGTCCTCCACCGCAAGCTTCCCAAATGCGCATGTCGAAGTTACGCGACATGCTGAAATAGTCCCAGTCCTGGAGCGCAGAAAGCATGTTGCGATCCATCTTTTCGGCTTCGTTGTAGGTGTGGTAATGGGAAAGATCGGAGCTGGCAACGATAAGCGTATCGCGATCATGAATCATCTTCGCCAAGGCAATGCCCAGTGCTCGATCATTTTCATAACTCTGTGCTCCCATCACAATTGGAACAAGGCTGAAGTTGCCGAGTATCTTCTGTAACCACGGTAGCTCAACTTCTATAGCATGTTCGCCGCCTTGAGGAGTCGGAGTGTGCCCGTGGCTGGAAAGCTTGATCGTACGGCTGGATTTTGCCAACTGTACTGCAAACTCATGATCGACTGGAATAGTTCCTAGAGGAGTCTGATAGGAACCGCCGTCATAGACAGAGGTGAAATCGAAGGCTTCGTAGTGCGAGGGTGCAATTACGATTACCCGTGAGAATTTGCGACCCTTCAAGGCAGCAAAGGTATAGGCTGCGACCGGCCCCGAGTACTGATATCCGGCATGAGGTGCAACAACCGCGTAGATGTCTCCAGAAATCGGAACTTCGGATACCTTTGCCATCATCGTATCCATCATGGCGGTGAGTTCTTCTGGATCTGCAGGGTAAAAGCTTCCTGCAACTGCCGGTGTTCTCTGCGTAGTTGCGTGGACGCTATCGGTGTTTCGCCAAGTCTTGATTGCTGGTAGTACTATGCACATAAATATTGATGGGACCCATATTCCCGAATACGTTTTTAGATCCATATGTATGCCTTCCTTTCCTGCCTACGAGTGCCAAAGGCCTGCAATCGTCTGGTGGCAAAACGGGCAAGCACCTTTACGGATTAGCATCTGTTTCACCATGAATCCTGTGCGCTCTACGAGCAGATGGTGGCATTTCGGACAGTAAGTGTTCTCAGAAGGATGTCCCGGAACATTACCGACATATACGTAATGCAAGCCCTCTGCATCGGCAATTGCCTTAGCCCGCTCGAGTGTCTCTACAGGAGTAATGGGGAGATTCTTTAATAGATAATCGGGATGAAATTGTGTGAAGTGGAGCGGTACGTCAGTGCCGAGATTTGTCTTGATCCAGCGGGCCAATCCCGTGAACTCAGCTTCGCTGTCATTCAGTGATGGCACCACAAGATAGACAATCTCTGTCCATCGCCCCATCTTTTTGAGCGCGACCAGTGAGTTCAGGACTGGCTTTAGTTCGCCTGTAACGATTTTCTGATAATAAGTCTCGGAGAATGCCTTGAGATCGATCTTGACGGCATCAACCTTTGCATAGGCTGTCTTTAGTGCTTCTTCCTGCATGTAGCCGTTTGAAATAACGATGCTGCGAATTCCATTTTCATGAGCAGCATCGGCCGTATCCATTACATATTCGGCAAAGACAGTCGGTTCGCTATAGGTGTATGCAATCGTCGGGCAGTTGTATTCCTTAGCTAGTTCTGCGGCTGTTCGAGGTGGAATGTGATTTGAGGGAATCTGTTCCGGACGACTTTGCGAGATATCCCGATTCTGGCAAAATTTGCAATTTACATTACAGCCCGCTGTTCCTATAGAGAAGGCGAGGCTCCCGGGAAGGTAGTGGAAGAGAGGCTTCTTTTCTACCGGATCAACATGTGCGGCACAAATGCGTGAGTGAACAAGAGTGTAGTACTGGCCTCCGCGATTCTCACGTACTCCACAATAGCCGCGTTCTTTATCTCCGACCGTGCAGCCACGGGGGCAAAGAGTGCATTTGATCTTCTTATTGGGAAGTTTCTGATAGAACCTGGCTTCTTGTGTAAATAGCGTGTCGTTCTGTTCCTTGTCTTTCATATATTCCCGACGGCTTGTATCGCTCCGCTGGCGCATCTCTCCTGCCTCTGGGACAATGTAGGTTTCTATCTCCTTCGCTTACGCTTAACGGATTGTTTATTCAGTGACAATGCACACAACCTTCGGCCCATCGGCTTGAAGGTTAACGGGCAGAAGTCTGGCGATTTCTGAATCTCTTGGGTTTATGACAGAAGTGTCAAAAGGAACTGCCGAGAAAGGAGCGCACAAAGTTTAAGGAAGGACACAGCCGGAGCCGTGTCCTCAGACTTCTGACAAATCTAGCTCCACTTCAGGGGCGTGGTTTGTGTCAGTCCCGCACCGGTGATTCCGACCCGCGAAAGATGAAACTGGAGCCCGGATTTCGATGATTGATCATGGCGCTTTGTTCGAAGGATGGCAAAGGTGAAGGTTGCGGCAATCACGTTTGCACCTCGAGGAGTTACGGATAGAGGGTGGAGTCTCGCGTTCTATTAGTTTTGTTTTCTCTCCCGTTAGGGAGCATACGAGAATAGCCCATGTATGACAGCGTCGGCTTTGTCAACAGATGTTTTTGACATTCTTTCGTTTCTTTTTGGGTCATTGCTGAAAAAACGCGTAAAAGCCACCTCGGTGTGGCGAGGACGGAGTCAAGGGCGCCGTCTTTTGCGTTCATCTTGACCCTTGACGCCGGCCTTGCCACACCCCAGCCTCATTAAGGGAAGGAGGCTCAGAGTTCTTTCTCTGAGACTCCTTCCATATTTGGCGCCGCTTTTGTTTTTCCAAAACGACCAAGCTCGCCTGTCAAATAATCACTCTCGATGGCAACCGATAAGGTTCCACCAACCATGTATTCGGTCCGGTACTACTCCATGATTCCTTGTTCGAACTCCCCAAACAGGGGAGCCGGGGCGTCCAATCAGGATGTCGGCCTAAGCCGCTCCACTGGGCTAGTCGGACTGCCCCGCATGCGAACCGCGCTCTCTGACTTGCTCGTAAGTCTGCCCGGAGCGCAACATCCAATACAGTCGAACTGCTAACTTATGGGCAATTGCCACCTTGGCTACGCCATGATGCTTGCTGAGCGATAACCGTAGATAGATCCGATGCCAATCCGGATCATCTTTATGGGCTTTACTTGCAGCCTCCACCAACAACCAGCGCAGCAGAGTATTGCCTTGCTTGGTAATCTTGCCCAAACGGCGTTTATCGGAACTGGAGTCTTCGCCAGGAATCAATCCCAGATAACTGGATACTTGTTTGCCTCGCGGAAAACGTCGCCAATCACCGATGATTAGTACATAGGCCAGCGAAACTATCGGCCCAACTCCCGGATGTGTCATCAACAGCCTGGCCGCCGCATTTTCTTGGGCGGACTGTTTAACGGCTTCATCTAAAGGCTCCACCTTCTGGTTCAGATCTTCCAGCAGAGCAAGCAGATCTTGCCGCCGTTGTTGCCGCCATCCACTTAACGGCAAAGCTTCGATTTGCTGGCGACGTTGGGCGCACCAAACGCGTGCTCCCAACAACCCCTCGTTCTTGGCCAAACTATCCAATTGATTCTTGACCTTGGTGCGCATACGTACCACCCAATCGCGATGCCGTAGTAACTGGCGTATTTCTAAGTTGTCCATTGGTGGCTGCCAAACTGCAGGAAAACGATCTTCCACCAATAGCTTTAAAATATGTCGGGCATCCCGTTTGTCGGTCTTCTGCTTGCGCGGTGAAGAAGCATGAATCTGGCTTGGATCTCCGAGCAACAATAGATGCCCTAAACCACTTAGCAAACGCTGAAACCAACGAAAATTCCCCGTTGCTTCTACCCCTATGCGTACCTGCTGCCCACGAAGAGATTCATAGAATGCCGTGGCTTCCTGGATGTGTAACAACCGCCGTTCACCATATGCACCAGTCTCCGTATCCATATAAGCAATCTGCTGGAACTTCGGATGAAAATCACAGCCTATAATTAGCATCTCGGCTCCTTTCTTCCCGAGTGTTTGGTCGTTTTGCTAGCAACCACTCTACTCGGTCGGGGGAGCCGACGCTGTCATGTAATCAGGATGAAGCGAAGCGGAATCCTGGGTCGGTCGATAGGAAAAGAAGGCCCGTCCCGTAAGGGCCGGGACGAAGATCCGTCCCACGTGAATCGGGATCGTAGTCTATGCTATAGTTCCCGCGCAAAGTCTCCCCTGTAAGACCATAGTCTGTTTTGAAATTCCGTCAGATGGTCTTAAGACGGTTTGCGTCGAAAAGACACAATGAAATAGCGGAGACCAATAGGTGTGCGTTACGCGGTACTCGTTTCATACCTGCGAAGCTGGTCTTCGCCCCGGCCCTCCGGGACGGGTATCTTTCTTATGCGACGTTACCCAGGATTCCGCTCGCTTACGCTTCGCTCCGTCCTGGGCTATTTTAGATTTCTCCCTACCGGGAGAAAGTTGGCCGGACTCAAAGTCCGGCCCTGATACAATACCTTCTTTTGTCCAACGCCTACCTTTGTCAGCAAACTCAGGACACGCCCGGAGCCGTGTCCTTTACCTCTGCCCTAGAAGCTAATAACAGGCTCTAGAGTGCGATGGGAGATGTTGTCCTGTCTTGCCAATGCCCACGCGTGAAATCGGGGAACTTCATTGGACTACTTCCTTGTTCTACAGAAAGGCGACTCAATGGTCCGGGAGCCGACCAGGCTGCTGCGTCGTAGACATCCATGTCGGGGACTAGACCCTCACGCATGCACTGGAGAAGCCGGTACAACATGATGTAATCCATTCCGCCGTGTCCACCGACCTTCTTTGCCATCTCTCCTTCACTCTTCCAGAGTGGATGCTCATACCTCTTCCAGCTATCGAGAGATGCCCATTTTTCTCCTCCCTCTTGTCCATCGATATAGATGCGTGGAGGATAGTCGGCAAATACTCCCTTGGTTCCAGCGATCGTGTTGATGCGGTCATATGGGTGAGGATTCGTTACATCGTGTTTTACCGTTATGCTCAACCCCTTAGAAGTTTTGATGAGGGAGATATTCATATCGCCGTTTACATAATGTTCTGACCATTTGGCATCGGAAGAGGGGACATGTTTTTGCCGATAGGACTCAAGCCCACGATGCGGACTGCTCATGGATACAAGGTAGTCGAAGCGGTCTCCGCGCTGAATTCCCATATAGTTTGCGACTGGTCCCAGACCATGAGTGGGGTAAAGATTGCCTTCGCGCTGTGTGTGAGCTGTTCTGCGCCATAAGCCTTCCCCTTGATTCGCAAAGAGCTCTTCGCGCAAGTCGTGGATATATGCGCCTTCGCCATAGAGCAAATCCCCTAATTCTCCAGATTTGATCATGCGAAGCACCAGGGTTTCGTTATACCCGTAGCAGCAGTTTTCGAGCATGATGCAGTGGCGGCGGGTCTTCTCCGAGGTGTCGACAAGCTTCCAGCAATCCTCGATGGTAGTAGCGGCAGGAACTTCAACAGCGGCGTGCTTTCCATGATTCATGGTTGCCAGCGCCATCTCTACGTGCCAGTCCCACGGCGTGGCGATAATCACCAGGTCGAGGTCTTCGCGCGCAACGAGGGCTTCAAAGGCATGGTCGCCGTTGGTGTATAGTTCCGGAGCTTTCTGTCCAGCTTTTGCAACCAGTGATTGCGCATGCACTGCTTTCTCCTTCACCACGTCACAGAGTGCGAGGATTTGAGCATCGGCTGCGAGTAGGTTCTGTAATAAGCTGGTTCCCCGGTTTCCTGTTCCGATAATTCCGATCCTGGGATTTGTACGTGTAAAAGGAACATTCATCATGCTTGTGTAGGGCGTGCTTTCACCTTCCAGATATGAGGGGGAGAGCGCAAGCCCTACCGAACCCAGTGTTCCTAAGCGCAGGAAACCTCGTCTCGAAAGTTCAACAAATCCATTCGATTCTTTACCGGTCATCGTATCTCCAGACATGCTTGGATAGAGCACTCAAAACAATACACGAACAGTTCTGCCAAGAAGCATAACTGTTCGTGTAGGGATGGAAAATAAGTTTTAGTAGTAAAGCTTCAGTCCTAGCTGAATCTGCCGGGGAGCACGAGCAGCCGAGACGAAGCCAAAGGTTGAGGAGCCCAGGACCGTTGCATTGTTCGAGTTCTGTGGTCCAGGAGCAGCAAAGAGAAGATTCGTGTGGTTTAACAGGTTGTAGAACTCTGCGCGAAATTCCAGGCGGCGGCTTTCCCCTAAGGAGAAGTTCTTGAGCACGGAGGAATCCCAGTTTTCTACGCCGGGGCCGCGTAGGCTGTTCAGGCTGGCGTTCCCGAAGGAGCCAGGAGCAGGATCGGTAAAGGCACAGGTGTTGAAATATGTACCTTTCACGCAGGGTTTACCGTCCGCCTTCTGTCCGGGAACAACATCGGGTCTCTGCTGTCCGTCAGAGTTGGAGAAGGTGGCATTCGAGTCTGTGACCGTATACCAGGTGCCTGAGGAGAGTGTAACGATACCTGAGAGTTGCCAGCCTCCAATCAGCGTGTCGGCTAGAGCGTTTACCTTCGAGGCAAAATAGCGTCCATGGCCGAAAGGGAGATCCCAAGTGTAACTGGAGACGAAGCGATGACGAACATCGAAGTCGAGATTGCCATACTCCCACTCTGGATGTCTGCCCCAGCGGAAGCCGTCGTTATTTTGCGCACCAAGGTTGGCGTTGGATGAATTGCCGAGGGCATGGCTGTACGTGTAGTTGACCAACGCCATGATTCCTCCACGAAAATGATGCTGCAGCCTGGTCTGTAGTCCGTTATAGGAGGAATAGCCGCCGCCACTCAGGTAGTTGATGCTGGCATTGATATAGGGGAAGGGACGTCGTTCGGCATAGGAGGCGGAAGCGTCTGCCGTGGGCGCTGCCTGATTCATATTCCAGAAGGTATAGAGTTTCGTTCCTTTCGAGCCAACATAGGCAATTTCAAACATTGTGTCCTGCTTAATCTCGTACTGAACAGTGCCGTGCCATTGCATAACATAGGGTGTTGCCAGGTTGATCTGCGAAGAGAACATGTTCGGGGTATTGGGATCGCTAAGTGCTGTAGAGGGGAAGCCATTTGCTAGTCTTTCCAGCCCGGGAACGGAGCAGTTCAGCGCGCTTCCTTGATAGGAAGATTGGCTGCAGTCTGCGTTATAGCTTTGGCTGGAGAAGTACGGTGGATTGAATCCGGGGCTGGGATTACTATAAGGGCCGCTTTCATCTCCATTAAAGAAGATTCCATAGCCCCCGCGAAAGACGAATTTAGGATTGATCTGATAGGCCAAACCCAGGCGCGGTCCAAAGTTCTTCCAGTTGGAATGAATCAGCTTGTTCGATGCGGTGTGATTTACAGGTAGAATCTGGGCCAATGTCGGCGTAAGGCTTACATGACTGCTGCGCGGAATATCGAGAAATCCGGTAATAGGATTGAAGTTAGCCTGCGAATTATGTCTCTCCGTAATAGGGGAGAAGAATTCATAGCGAACGCCAGCATTCAAAGAGAGCTGTGGCGTTATGTGCCAGTCATCCTGAGCAAAGAATGCGAAGACCTTTCGGAAATAATCGACATTGTTCAGGTTGTTGATCGTGCCACCGCTTGGCTGTCCGGTGAGCAGCGTTGCATAGCCACTGCCTCCCGTGCCTTGCGCTGCTGGGTTATCCGTGAACTGTGTGCCAAAGCTAAGAGAGCCACGCGGTGCGGCTGGCTGATAGATGGTGAATTCTTCCGGTCTGTATTCCCCTCCAAACTTCCAGCTGTGATTGCCCTGAATCAGCGTGAAGGTATCGGAGAAGTTATAGGTGTTCTGAATTTCATTCGAAGGCAGGAATGTGGGGCTGCCGAGCGTGGCCATGTCATTGAAGGTCATTTGCGGCAAGCCGCCATTGGAGGTCCCTTTCGCGTAGGGAACGCCTGGGAAGCCTAATGCTGCCGATACATCCTGGTTGTAATTGAACTGCACTCGAATGGAATGAAGGCGGTTATATCCGAGTCGGAATTCGTTGACTCTTTTCGGTGAGAAGATGTGCGTTTCACTTGCAGCGATGCTGTAGCCGTTGTTTTGCTCGATGCCGGAGAAGAATCCGCCGCCATCTGCGAAGCCCGTAAATGGGCTGGGAATCGTAGAAGGCTGGCGGCCCATGCTGAAGCGATAGAAGGCATTATCGTTTGGTGTAATTACCTGGTCGATACGTACATCGCCCTGATTTCGATCTCGAATCAGGATTGGATTCGAAAGATAGTTATAACCGGATGCTGAGGCATTGGGCTTGGGGTAAAGAGTGGCAAGTTTTAGACCTAAGGCATCGAGTTTGGACGCAGGGATTGCATTCGAGGGGGTCCCGTCGGCTGAGTAACTGAACGGAACGCCGCAATACCCTGTTGCACTTGATGCGTTCGCTTGTGTTTGTGTCGTATCGAAGAGCTCTCCAGCGTAGGTTGGACGGCCATTGCAGTCCAAAGCGGTGGTCGGTGCCGTGAGATCTAGTTGGCTGGAGAAATCTCCTGCGCGTTGTGCATCTGTCGGTACAAGAGTGGTGTAAGTTTGCCCCTGGCGCACTCGCAGCCCTTCGTAATCTACGAAGAAGAAGAGCTTGTTGTGCAGGACTGGACCTCCGGCGGTGGCTCCAAATTGATTCTGATGATAGGGCGGAAGCGTGGAGTCAAAGTAGTTTCGTGCGTCGAACATCTGATTGCGCACGAACTCATAGAGAACTCCGTGAAACTGATTTGTGCCGCTTTTAATGGTTGCGTTTACAACAGCTCCTGTGGCACGTCCGAACTCAGCTGCATAGGAGTTGGTTTCCACCCGAAACTCCTGCAGAGCATCGACCGAGGGCATGATCACATAATTTGCTTCATTCAACAGATCGGGAAGATTGGAGTTGTTATCAATGCCGTCGAGAAGGAAATTGTTCTGCAGCGAGCGGGCACCGTTTGCACTGAAGCCGTATCCGTTCTCGTCACGAGATCCCGGTTCGCTGATGGTTACTCCGGCGGTGAGTTGTGCGAGTTGAACGGGATTTCGCCCATTCAGTGCAAGCGTCACCATCGTTTTGCTATCTACCAGCTGGCTACGGTCCGAGGTCTCGGACTCTAGCAGTGGGGTAACCGCACCTACCTCGACAGTTTGTGTGATGGCTCCAGGCTGAAGCTCTACATCTAGACGCTGCCTCTGCTGCACGTTGAGAGAGAGTGGTCCTAGTTCAGCCTTCTTGAAATTTGTCGCTGTTACGGTGACGCGATAGGTGCCGATGCGCACCGGAGTGATTGTCCACTCTCCAGTGGTGTTACTGACGGCGTGATATGTGTAGTTTGTTTCCAGGTTGACGGCGTCAACCTTTGCTCCGGGAACTACAGCTCCGGAGCTGTCTGTCACCTGGCCGGTCATGGAAGCTGTGTCCTTCTGCGCGAACATTGGACAGGGAAGGAGCAGTAGGGTAAGGATGGCCCGAACGGAACAACGATGTAGGGATTGCATCGGAACTTCCCTTCGTGTTTTGATATTTGACTCTTATATTTCCATTTATTTCGAATACTTTCGTATGTTGGCCGAGTTTAGGATCAATGCTTTCACCTGTCAATGAAAATCTACTCGATATTTCGCAAAATATCTTGAAGTTTGAGCGACTATCCAACAAAATCCTGGGTGAATCGGGCTACCGGCTACTCGGAAAATAAGAAATATAAAGAAAGTTTTAATAACAAATAGAAATGTGATATCAAGTTCTAGAACAGTTTTCGTTTCGGTGCAGACCAAACATTGATATGTGCGTGGTCATTCCGTTCAAAGAATGACCCGACAAGCAACGGAGGCCCAGATGCATTCTGTTGTCAGCTCTCAACCTTTCGAGACAGAAAAGGTCGATAGCCAGCCTGTCTCCCAGAGCTCAACTCTTAAGCCTCCGCCGCGCAATGTCGCGGTAGACGCATATCGGGGACTGGTAATGCTGCTCATGATGGGGGAGGTCCTGCAGTTTGCGGCTGTCTCCCACAGTCATCCGGACAGTCTTTTCTGGAGAGTGCTGGCTTATAACCAAACGCACGTGGAGTGGGCAGGCCTTGGGCTGCACGACATGATCCAGCCCTCGTTTACTTTCCTGGTCGGTGTTGCCCTGCCTTACTCCATCCAGAGCCGGCTTCGAAAAGGCGACAGCGTCAAGAAGCTTTTCTTTCACACGCTGTGGAGAAGCTTCGTCCTGATTGCTCTCGGAATCTTCCTCCGTTCGCTTCATGATACTCAGACCTATTTCACCTTTGAGGACACCTTAACCCAGATCGGCCTCGGCTACACTGCTGCGTTTCTATTGGCTTTCTGCCGTCCCAAATGGCAATGGATCTCATTAGGAGCAATTCTGTTTGGATATTGGCTGGCTTGGGCACTCTATCCGGCACCTGGTCCGGGGTTCGATTATGCTGCCGTCGGAGTGCCCCCGGACTGGCACCATAACTTTACAGGGTTTGCGTCTCATTGGAACAAGAACAGCAATCTTGGGCAGGCCTTCGATCTCTGGTTCCTAAACCTTTTCCCTCGTTCTTCGCCATTCCGGTTTAACGAAGGGGGCTATCTCACACTCAGCTTTATCCCGACGTTGGGGACGATGCTGCTGGGGCTCTTTGCCGGAGAGTGGTTCCGGGCCTCTTCTCCGAAGATTCCCTTAAAACGCTTCTTCCTTGTTGGTTCAGCGCTGATTCTCGGCAGTCTGATGCTGCATTTTCTCGGTATCTGCCCCATTGTGAAGCGCATTTGGACGCCGAGCTGGACGCTCTTCAGCGGCGGCCTCTGCTTCTATTTCCTTGTTGCCTTTTCCTGGTTGATTGATGTCAAAGGCAATCGTCGCTGGGCTTTTCCACTGGTCATTGTAGGGATGAACTCTATCGCCGCCTACATGATGGCCCATCTCTGGGAGGGGTTCATCGTCAATAATCTCCATATTCACTTTGGATACAGGGTCTTTCAGGTTATCGGGGCATCGATGGAGCCACTGATGCTGGGAATCGGCGTGATGCTGTGCTACTGGCTAGCTTTGTACTGGATGTACCGGAATAAGATATTCATCCGGATCTGAGGCGAATTCAGCCCTGGAATGGTGTGTTTTTCAGGATTGTTCCAAAACCGTCGTAAGCATGTAGCATTAATGTGTGGGTCAGGAGTCTTTAGGTCGTCCTGCCTTTTGCGGCAAGAGCTGCAACACACACATAAAGGTATGAGCCGGTGCTCCGCTTTGCAATGAGAGGCGGCGGGAGATATCGGCTCCCAGGTGCTAATGAAGAAATCCGACGGTTATGTTTACGACAATGAGTTCTTCCGGTACATCCAGGAAGGCTCGATTCGATCTGCGCAAAAAGTTGTTCCACTGGTAGTCAACGCTCTGGGGCTACGGAGCGTACTGGATGTGGGCTGTGGAGCGGGTGCGTGGTTGAGTGCGTATCGTAACCAGCCCCTCGAAGACTATATGGGAATTGATGGGGACTACGTCCTGCCTGAGTCTTTGCTGATTCCAGCCGATCATTTCCAGCCTCATGACCTCACCCAGCCCTTCGATCTGAAGCGGCAATTCGATCTGGTTCAATGCCTGGAAGTATCAGAACATCTGCCGAAGCCCGCTGCTGCCACAATGGTCGAAAATCTTGTCAGGCATAGCGGCAAGGTATTGTTCTCTGCCGCGCCTCCGGGACAGGGTGGTGAGAACCATCTCAATGAACAGTCGTTCGAATACTGGCGTGCTCTTTTTGCCAAGCACGGATATAAGCCCTTTGACTTTGTCCGTCCGGCAATCCGGGGAAATGCGGATGTGGAGTGCTGGTACCGGCACAACGTAATCCTGTATGTAGCGGAGAGGGAGATTCCCTCACTTCCGGCTGCTGTTGCTGCGACTGCGATTCCGGATGGAAAGCCGATACCAAAGGTCTGGAGCCTGTTCTATGGGCTCAGGTGTGGGATTCTTTCTTTATTGCCACCTTCCTCTTTATCGAAAGTCGCGATCTTGAAGCACCGGTGTATCCTCACATACCGAGGGATTCTGAAGCAGAAAAAAGCAGCCCTGTAGCGAGCAAATGGAAACGTCAGTACAAAACAAGTCTGTTGTGAGTCAAACAGAGTCCGGCCCTGTTGCCAGGCGATCCCTGCATCAGCTGTCGATCGTTATTCCTTGCTATAACGAGGAAGAGGTTCTGACGGAAACCTCCTTTCGCCTGACTGCTCTGCTGCAAGATTTGTTACAGAATCGGTTTATTGACGAAGCTGCTGCCTATTTTGTGGACGATGGGTCGAATGATCGTACCTGGCAGCTGATCGAAGAACTGTCCTCACAGAACAGCTTTATCCATGGAATCAAGCTCTCTCGGAACTATGGACATCAGGCCGCTCTGCTTGCGGGTTTGTTGAATGTTCCTGGAGACGCTGTAATTAGCATCGATGCCGATTTGCAGGACGATCTGGAAGCAATTCGTGGCATGGTGAATGAGTATTGTGCCGGTGCGGAGATTGTCTACGGAATCCGCCGCGAACGCAGTACCGATACGTTATTTAAGCGCTCTACTGCGGAAGCTTACTACCGCCTGCTACAGCGGATGGGTGTTCAGCTTGTCTTTAATCATGCCGATTATCGATTGTTGAGCCGTCGTGTCATTCTGGCATTGGATAGCTATAAAGAAACCAATCTATTTCTGCGAGGATTGATTCCTCAGCTTGGCTTCCGTTCGGCAGTAGTTGCCTATGATCGTCGAGAACGCTTTGCTGGGAAATCCAAATATCCCTTTGCAAAGATGTTGGCTTTAGGGATAGAAGGAATCACATCCTTCTCTGAGATACCGCTGAAGCTTATTACCGTGCTTGGGGTGCTGGTTTCGATTGCCAGCTTCATGATGGCGCTTTGGGCTCTGTGGGTGAGGATTCTCAATCCGGCTGCGGTACCGGGATGGGCATCTATTGTGATTCCTATCTATCTGCTTGGAGGAATCCAGCTCTTCTGCATGGGCGTCATTGGCCAATACCTTGCGAAGGTATATTCAGAGGCCAAAGGACGCCCGCGTTTCATCATCGAAAAGACGCTATAGCTTATTCTTCCTGAGGCGTAGCAGGACAGGCTCCAATCCTCTCATAGAGCCACCATTCCCCCACGTGATACCGGAGCTGAATGGTACAGGGTGCCTTGGCAAAGTACTCTGACGAGATATCGTGATCGGCTTTGACAACAAAGTACCGATAGAGGTCCCCATGAAACTCCTGCCACTCGAATTCATCCGGGTTCCATTCGAAATCCCAGAGCACGGCATGTGGTATTTTCCCTTCCCGATAAACAACCAACTCCGGATGCATCATGGCAACACTGGGATCGACGACCCCGGCCTTCTCTGCCGCATACCAGCTTGGAAAGTGTAGGAAGAGGGGAGAGAGAAACAGCTCATGGTCATAGTTGAACACCATGGACAAAGTTCTCTGTCCGGGTTGCATCTGTGCTTCGAGTTGCCGGAACTGCTTTGCCTGTTTTCCGAAATCCCATGTCCGGTAAGAAAAGTTGGCGACACAGCCCACAACAAGGAGAATCGCTGCAGCTTTTGCCCATTGTGTTTTTCTACCTTCGGCATCTGCCGGTTTCAGCACGAGAAGAAACATGGGCAGCAGAAAGACGGCAAACCGTTGGTAAGTGAAGTCTGTTCCGAAGAGCGTGGCAGGCAGAAAGAACAAGATCGCGAGACACACTAAAAGAGGCAGCCAGCGACTGAATCTTTTTTGAAGACGCATACCGGCAAGGAGGGGAAGCACCAGAATCGCTAGTCCGATCAGTAGGGAGGGCAGTGCCTCACGCATACCGAATAAGCGTGGGAAAAAGCCGCTCAAGCGTCCCCATCCCTGGTGCGGTGTTGCGTCCAAGAGAAAGGCGTAATAAGGCTCAGCCGTCTGGAAAAGATGCAGGTCCAAGAGGGACGGCCTCTTCGCCCCTGGACTCGACATCGTATTATGTGCCCAAAGCCCGGCTACCGGAACAACTGCGGCAAAGGATGCCAGCAGGAGTGCTGCTTTCTTAACAGGACGGATTTCAAGTAGCGTATATCCCCCGGCTACGAGCAGCAGAAATGCGCAGACGAGCGCATGGCAAAAAAAGAGCCCGATAGTACAGGCAGCAATGAGTGCCGCCTTCGGAACGGTTACGTTCTTGGCCTGATAAAGCACGAAGCAGAGAAACAATAGCCCCACAGGTGCTGCGACTACAAAATTGAGGAAGCCCCATTGCAGTGCGAAGCCATATAAGCCGGGAATTGTAAGGATTGCCCAGAATCTATCGATACCAGCCCAGCGCAACAGCAGCGCCGTTGTTAACGGAACAGCGACCAATAGAAGAGCCACAACAATCTTGCAGGCCATCGCAATTCCGGTCAACGAAGCTACCGCATATACCAGCATGTAGCCGAATAGATAGGGCGTGAACCAATGGATCCGGTATAACGACGCGAAGGCAAAGTTGGGGTTGTGCAAATCCTGGAGCAGCGCAATCTGTGCCGCATGCTGAGGTAAATCAGACATCGGGGGATAGGGCGACAGCCAAATAGGAAGTGTTGCCAAAAGGCTTATAAGTAGTAAAAGAAATTTTCCCGATATTCTCATCTATCTACGATTATGCCTGCCACAGGCAAAGATTGCCTATGACGAAGCTCTCAGTATCTTGACATCCCAAGATGTCTAGGCCTATGCTCCATACCAAGAAGCAAAGGGGTGCGTTCTGCATGGCGAGAAATGATCTACAGGGAAGCCTCGATCTCTTGGTCCTCAAGACCCTGTCCCAAAGGGGAAGACTGCATGGATATGGGATTGTCCTCCATATTCAAAAGGCGTCCGACGAGTTGCTGCAGGTAGAGGAAGGTTCTCTTTATCCCGCTCTCCATCGTATGGAGCAGAGTGGATGGATCAGTTCGGAGTGGGCCATGACCGAGACAAATCGCAAAGCCAAGTACTACAAGCTGACTGTTGCCGGGAAGAAGCAATTACAGGAGGCCGAGGAAAGCTTCGAGCAGTTGGTGAAAGGCGTTCGTGCCATTCTGCGCTATGCGTAAGGAGTGTTATGTCCAGCTTGCGTCGCCTTACAAATCTCCTTTGCCGCTCTCGCGTAGAGCGTGAAATCGATAGGGAGCTACAGTCTCATATCGAGATGCGTATCGAAGACAACCTTGCTTCCGGCATGTCTCCGGATGAGGCCAGGCACGATGCTATGCTTCGTTTCGGCAATCCTGCTGTCATGAAAGAACGCGCAACTGCAGCAGACACAAATCTTGGTGTAGCGAGTATTGTCCGGGATCTTCGTTATGCTTCCCGGCAGCTACGCCGTTCGCCGGGCTTCGCGCTAACTGCCATCCTCACACTCGCCTTAGGCCTTGGCGCCAATGTGGTCGTTTTCGGCGTCCTGAATTCTCTGATACTGCGTCCGCTTAATGTCCCAGGAGCCGACAGGCTCTTTGAAGTGGGCCAGCACGATAGTATGACGCAGTCCTATCCGGACTATCTCGATTATCGGAATCGCAATAGCACGTTCAGCGATCTTGCAACCTTCCGTATTGGTATGGTCGGTATCGGCATTAGTGGGACGGCAGAGAAGGCTTGGGAGTATTCGGTCTCCGGCAATTACTTCGACATGTTGGGTGTTAAACCTGCACTAGGCCGTTTCTTTCATGCGAGCGACGAACATGGTCCTAATTCCGCTCCGTACATTGTTTTGAGTGATGCTTACTGGCGTACTCATTTCCATTCCGATCCGGGTGTGGTTGGTAAAGTCGTAGATCTGAATAAGCATCCTTTCACTATCATTGGTGTGGCTCCTGGAACCTTCAATGGCACAGAGCTTTTCTTCTGGCCCGACTTCTGGATACCAATTGTGAACGGAGCGCAAATTGAGGGTTCTAACTTCCTAGAGCGCAGAAGCAACCATGGGCTTTTTATTCTTGGAATGCTTCGGCCTGGAGTTACCGTTCACCAGGGAACAAATGATCTCAATACGATTTCCCTGCAATTGTCCAAAGAGTACCCGTCTACCGACGACGGCCTGAGAGCACGGCTGATCAAGCCGGGACTGATGGGAGACACCCTCGGCGGACCGGCCAAGCCTTTCCTTACGGCAATCATGGCTCTCGCTCTGCTGGTGCTGGTAGCTGCGTGCGCAAATCTGGCCGGGATCTTTGCGGCGCGAGCTGCGGACAGGACGCGGGAGTTGGCAATCCGTCTCTCGATTGGTTCAACTCGCTGGCGAATCCTCCGGCAACTGCTTACGGAATCGGTACTGATTTCAATGATCGGTGGACTACTGGGAACTGCTGTTGCTTCTGGACTGCTCCATGTTCTCAGTCGCTGGCAGCCGATTACGGAATTTCCTATCCACGTTACAGTGCTGCCTGACACCCGTGTCTATGGAATGGCCTTGCTGCTTTCCTTCGTGAGTGGGCTGCTACCCGGGCTTCTGCCTGCGAGACAGGTCTGGAAAACGAGTGCCATGCAAGCAATGAAGGGATGGTCCGAGAAGAGGCTAGCGCAGCGTTTTACCTTGCGCGATATCTTGCTAGTCGTTCAGATTACACTCTGTGCGTTGCTGGTAACGGCCTCACTCGTTTCTCTGCGCGCAATGGCGCGAGCCGTACATGCTCCCTTCGGTTTTGTTCCTCAGAATGTGGTGCTTGCCGAGATGGACATGCATATGGCCGGTTATACAGATGCCACGGCCTTTCCTATGCAGCGTCGTTTGATTCGGGAAATTGCTCGTATTCCTGGCGTCACTGGAGTCGGAACGATCGATGGCCTGCCGCTGAGTGGGCATGGTGATACGGTTCGTATCTTCCGGCAGGGTACTACAGATCTGCGTCCTTCCAATGGTGTGATGTCTTCGCGGTCATTCACTATCTCTCCTGGATACCTGCAAGCAGCAGGTACGAAGTTATTAAGTGGACGGGATTTTACCTGGCAGGACGATGCCAATAAACCAAAGGTCGCAATAGTAAACAGAACTTTCGCCCGCAGGCTATTGGGAGGTGCTACGGCTATAGGCGGGTACTTTCTGCGCAATAGCCAAACGCCGTACGAGATCGTTGGAATTGTCGAGGATGGCAAATATGGCTCCTTAACAGAAGAGTCCACAGCGGCTGCGTTTCTTCCTCTCGCGCAAGAGCCGGAAGACGATACGACAATAGTTGTCCGTTCGCAGCTGCCGTCAGCAGAGATAACAAGCTCGCTCAGCTATATATTGTCGGAGGCGGATCCCAGTATTCCTTTTAGTTGCAGAAATTGGTTTGACGCTCTAGCTCTGGTCCTTTTTCCTGTACGCGTAGCTACCATTTCTCTGGGAGTTATGGGCCTGCTTGCCGCAATGCTCGCTGTTACTGGCATTTTCGGGATGGCAGCCTATTCTGTATCGAAACGCTTACGCGAGCTTGGCATCCGCATAGCTTTAGGTGCGAGACGATCGCAATTGCTGGGTTCTGCTTTAGGTCGGCCAATTGTTTTGCTCCTCGTGGGATCGCTTGTAGGTTTGTTATTAGGAATTGGAGCCGGAAATCTGCTTGCAGCTCTTGTCTATCAGGCAACTCCGAAAGATCCCCTGGTTCTTATAGGTGCTATCGGAGTCATGGCATTTGTTGGTCTGGTAGCAACATGGATTCCGGCAGGTCGTGCTCTGTCCGCTAATCCGGCACGTCTATTGCGGGAAGACTAAGGTTTTTGGGTCCCGGTATAGGCCTTGCGCTCGCATTTCTGTCAAAACAAGTTAATAACAACGAGAGCTGATCTTCCAGCCATACCTGGGCAAATTAATATGGTTGATGCCTTACGAGGTGATTGCTTCCAGTCTTAATGGGTAACACCCATAGAAAGAAGTAGGATCGCATAGCTCTTGAGGTAAGATGTACGCGACGGTAAAACGAGAACCCTATGTTGAAGAACCATCGCGTTTCCAATTCTAGGTATGTGACCACGTTCATTTTTGGGATATTGATGTCGAGCGTTCTCTGGGCTCAAAATGTGGACGCGCACAACGCGGTGTCGGGTACCTCGGTCGAAGGCTCGACCTTTGAAGTAGCTTCAATTCACATTGTTCCGCCGGAACGAAGGGGGTTCACATCGATCGGTCCTTATAACGAGAGGATATTTACGGCCACAAACATCCCGCTATCAATCCTGATAGCTCTTGCCTACAATCTCGACTCGGCAAATCTGGAAATGCCCAAGGAGACTGATTCTCTCTATCTTGACGTTTCAGCTCGGCGTAGAGATGAGGCAGATCTTAGTTACGAAACATTGCGCCCTGCACTTCAGCAATTACTCAAGGAGCGCTTCCATTTGGTTATGCATCACAGCGTTAAGCAGGTATCAGGCTATGCCCTCGTATTAGGAGGAGGCATTGAGAGGCTAACGCCAACCAAGGCTCCGCTGGCACAGGGGAACATCCTGCCGTCAGAGATTCGAGGTCAGAGCATGCCGATGAAAGTCTTTGCTGCTCTGCTGTCACGTCCGGTGAGGCGACCTGTTATCGATCAGACAGGGCTGACAGGAAACTATGAAATCTCGCTCCGTTATGCCCCGGTTGATTCTACTGATTCGGAGCTTCCCACAATCTTCACCGCTGTACAGGAACAGCTTGGACTAAAACTCGTGCCGCAGAAGGTTCCAGTGGATTTTCTGATTGTCGATCACGTCGATAAAGAGCCGACGAGCAATTAAGGAAGTTGGGGCTGCCTGGTGCATGTTCATTGCGGTAGACGTGCGGCAACAATATCCGTGTTTCCCGGAGCTCCGTTCACTGTAGAAGTACGTAGAAGGACTTCGAAGTACACAGGCTTTTGCTGGCTATCGGAAATATTCAGAACTTTACGAAGCTTGCGTCGTCCTTCTTCTTCTGCAAGAAGTAAACCCGCCGCCTCAGTGCCTTCCTGTTGAAGCCCCGAATGGTCTGCGGTCTATGCCAATCGCGATAAGTCGGTTCCCTTATCCCGCCATTTCAAAAAGCTCAACCTCTCAAATCTAGATAATCATAGTAATCAATAGTTTGGGCCAGCTGCCTTTCTCCAACCCCGCATACGGCGAGTTGGCCAATCAAAAGCCGTATTACACGGAATTCCGCGGTTTCGGATGTCCGAATGAAGGTCTGATCCTTCTGAAGAAAACTCAATTCGGCCTCGACGGCCGTTTCCGGGTGACCTTCTGTGCGGAATTCTTCAACGCATTCAACCGTCATCACTACAATGATCCTGTTGCAGGATCTACTCAAGGCCAGCACTTCGGCAATGTAACTGGTATTTGGGTGATCCAAGGAAGGGACAGGGTGGCGCTCGTTTCGAGTGGTAATTTGAAAGGCACGGACGGCACCCAACATTTCTTCGTGCTTTCAACTTCCGAAGACTCCACCTCAACTGGTATATCCGGTGGAGGTGAAGTCTTGAGTTCAGTTCTAGTAATCGATTTTCTGAGATATACACATATTTATTCTTTTCTGGGAGTGATACGGATGCAGTTGCAAAGACAAGGTCCTCTGGTCATCTTACTGTCAACCCTTCTGCTGCTTCTGCCCCTGGCAGCACAATCGAGTTCGACCAAGAAGCAAAGCTTGAATTTGAATGAGAACTGGACATTTCGCCAGGTAGGAGGCGATGTCTCCAGCGCCAAGTGGCTACCCGCACAGGTCCCTGGAGTTGTTCATACCGATTTGCTGCGGAATAAAGTGATTCCCGACCCTTTCTATCGTGATAATGAATCGAAGTTGCAGTGGATTGAAAACGCCGATTGGGAGTATCAGACCACTTTCCAGGTTTCTCCCGAACTTCTGAAGCACCGGAATCTCGAATTGGTCTTTGACGGTTTGGATACAACGGCAGAAGTTTATCTCAATGGCACCCAGGTGCTTGCTGCCGACAATATGTTTCGTGCCTGGCGGGTGAACGCAAAACCTTATCTGCATGCAGGTGCAAATCAAATCCGGATTCTCTTTATCTCGCCGATAAAGGAAGGTGCAAGGCTAGCAGAAAAGGACAAGTGGCATAAGGAGTTCAAGACTCCCGATAAATCATATTTGCGCAAAGCAGTATATGAATTCGGTTGGGATTGGGGCCCGCGTTTTGTGACCAGCGGAATCTGGAAGCCTATACATCTCGAAGCTTGGGATGAGGCTCGCGTCTCTGACTTTCATATCCGCCAGGCAGATATTACGAAAGAGGTTGCTCATCTCAGTGCTGAGGTAGAGCTTACCGCAGCGGAAAGCTGCTCTGGAACTCTGACGGTATCTTATAGACATGATGGCAAGCCGCAGAGTGTCCCATTAGCGGTTACCTTGCATCCTGGGGTGAATCGGGTTGTATTACCTGTTGACATTAAGAATCCTGAGCTCTGGTACCCCGCAGGTTATGGTGCACAGGCGATGTACAAATTCGATGCGCAGCTGAAGATTGGGAACGAAGTTGTAGATGCCGCCACGGTCCGCACAGGGCTGCGCTCTGTAGTATTGCGCCGGGAAAAGGATAAGTGGGGACGCTCGTTTGAAATCCAAGTCAATGGAATTCCAATCTTCGCGAAGGGTGCCGATGTTATTCCCTTCGATAGCTTTCCAACGCGAGTAGGTACCCTAGAGTATCGTCGCGTACTGCAGTCGGCTCGCGATGCCAATATGAATATGATTCGGCACTGGGGCGGCGGATACTATGAGAGCGACGAGTTCTACGAAATCTGCGACGAATTGGGAATCATGGTATGGCAGGATTTTATGTTCGGCAACAATTGGCAGCCGGGCACCTATGACTTCAAACAAAACGTAGAGAAGGAGGCCGAGTATCAGCTTCGTCGTTTGCGGAATCATCCGAGCATTGTTCTCTGGTGCGGGAATAATGAGACCGAGATTTCATGGAACTGGCAACAAGATATTACGAAAACGCTTACTCCTGACGCTCAACGTCGCATGTGGCAAGACTACCTTGTACTGTTCAGCGGAGTATTAGCCAGTGCCGTGCATCAGTATTCACCAGAGATTCCATACTGGCCGAGTTCTCCAAGTGCTGACTATGAAGATACATCGAAGGAATATCAGTCGGGAGACACGCATAACTGGGACATCTGGCATGGCATGGTTCCCATACAGGATTACGATAAATATTTCCCCCGCTTTATGACTGAATTTGGTTTTCAGTCCTTCCCGGAGATGCGCAGCGTGGAAGCCTTTACAGAGCCCGAAGATCGCACCGGCATTCTGACACCAGTGATGCTAATCCACCAGAAGAATGCAGCCGGCAATGCGAAGATTCATGAATACATGCTGCGGGACTATCCTGAGCCAAAGGATTTTGCTTCTTTCCTCTATGTCAGTCAGGTATTGCAAGCCGAGGCTATTAAGTATGGAGCTGAACACTTGCGGCGTATTCGTCCACGTTCGATGGGCTCGATCTATTGGCAGTTGAATGATTGTTGGCCCGTGGCTTCCTGGGCAAGCTTGGACTATTACGGGCGGTGGAAAGCTCTCCACTACTATGCCCGGCGCTTCTACAACGATCTACTGGTGACCTCGCATGTTGAAGACGGCGCGGTAAATACCTATATCGTTTCCGATCGCACAACCGCTACCAGTGCGAAGCTTCATTTGAGGCTGATGAACCTCAGTGGAGAGGTGCTGAAAGAGGAGACGCGTGAAGTTCAGCTTCCAGCACTCGCCAGTACATCCGCTATGCAATGGACGATGGCGGAATTAAGCGCAATTCACGCCTACGATCCTGCAAAGGTCTTCATTGCTTCTGAGTTGCTGGTCGGTGACAAGGAGGTCTCTTCCAATCAGTTGTATTTTGCCAAACCTAAAGAGATGTCACTCATCCCGGTGGCAATCGATAGCCATCTGGAGGGAGAGAACAAGGTTTATCATCTTCAACTTTCGTCGAAGATGCTGGCTCGTTCAGTGTTCATTAGCTTCGGGAAATTGGATGCAACTCTTTCAGATAACTACTTCGATCTCGTACCCGGAAAGACTGCAGAGGTCAGCATTCATAGTAATGCTTCTCTAGAGGAGCTGCGATCTGCATTGAAGGTGATGAGCTTGTCCGATGCTTTTCCTCCTGCACATCCAATTGCGGCTAAAAAGTAGATCCCCACAGGTGACATCAAACGATTCATTGCGAGCGTGGCCATTCTCTGACGGAATGGCCATGCTCGCATGTTTTTTGATCAGTAGCGCTAATCCTGAGTAGCTCAAATCACGGATATTTCCCTCAACATCAAGATAAAGGTACCGATGCTTGGAACAACAATAATGCGGCACGATTCGTTCTCTTCGGACAGGAATCACGATAGCGACTATTTCCCTGAAGCCAAAAGACGTTGAAAGCCATAAATATGGTATCCGGTAATACTCAACTTGCCATCGCGTGGCGTGCTCTTTCTGAGTACCATGATTGACGATCGATAGCTTGTGGTGAGTTGTAGATCACAATAACGACATCAGTAGTGCTGGGCATTCAGACTTAATTGGGCACATTCTCCAATCGCGACGGTTCTTTAGCCGTGTGTTGACGTAAAGGGATGTCTGCGGTTGACACAGAAAGCGAAATGTCTATTCTTCTTATGCTCCAGAAAGTAGGGAGACAAACCCTATTGAGAACCTGTAATATTTGTTGTTTCACCGAACGAAGTTCGAAAACTGGTTTTGAAGAACGAACTTGGCTTGGTCCGGTTCCATAAATCATTGTGGGGTAATGTAGATGCCTTCATCTTCTTTTCAGCGTCGTCAGTTTTTACAGTCCTTCGGTCTTGCGGGGATTGCAACCGCTTTGCCAGCTTTTGGACAACTTGGCAGTGCGGGCTTCGGCACGGGGCACATTCTGCATGAGGTAGCTATGCCGGATACTCCTGCCACTGACACGCCCAAGCATTCGATCAAGTTTGCCGTGTGCGGTATTAGTCATGACCACATCTACGGTATGACGGAGGCTATCAAAGAAGGCGGAGGCGAACTGGTAAAGCTCTGGGGCAGCGAACCGGAGAAAGTGGCAGCTTTTAAGAAGCGTCATCCCGAAGTTGTAGTGGTGGACAGCCAGGAAGCCATCGAGCACGATTCTTCTATCCAGCTTGTTCTTAGTTCTCAAGTGGCCAACGAACGCACTCCAATTGGTTTGCGCATGATGAAGGCTGGAAAAGATTTCCTGTCGGATAAGCCGGGAATAACCACTCTAGATCAATTAGCCGCAGTCAGGAAATGTATCGCGGAAACCGGACGCATCTTTGGAATTATGTACTCTGAGCGCCTTAGTGTGAAGGCAGCGGTCAAAGCCGGTGAACTGGTAAAGGACGGCGCAATAGGGCAGGTGATTCAGACTATCAATATCGCTCCTCACCAAATTGTTCAGGGGTCTGGAAGTGTGATGGGGAGCAAAGGGAGCAACGGGGGCCGGCCGGATTGGTTCTGGAATGATGTCCAATTCGGAGGAATTCTTTGCGATATCGGCTCGCATCAGCTCGATCAGTTCCTTTACTACACCGGCAGCACAGAGGCTGAGGTCGTAGCTTCTCAGGTGGCAAATCTGCGTCATCCGGAGCATCCCCACTTCCAGGACTTCGGCGATATGATGCTTCGTGGCAATAAGGGGTTTGGTTATGTTCGGCTTGACTGGTTTACTCCCGACGGCTTAGGCACTTGGGGAGATGGCCGCTTATTCATTCTCGGCACAGATGGTTATATGGAGCTTCGTAAATATACGAATGTAGCCGTGAGTAAGCAAGGGAACAACCTGTTTGTTGTCGATGGAAAGAATGCGAGATATATCGACTGCAATAATTTGACGTTGCCCTTTGGTTTGCAATTTGTTAGCGATGTTGTCAACCGTACTCATACTGCCCAGGATCAGACGCAGTGCCTTTTAGCCGCTGAGCTTTCGATCAAGGCCCAGCTCCATGCTACGCACGCTCATGTCGATTGGGAGAAGAAAGTTTAGCTGAATGGCGGATACTTTTTATGGGGAAAACCCTAGTGCCCGATATGTTTCTTCTTTAGGAGGTATGTATCGGGCAGTTTTCCCGCGTTCTAGATGCATCCTTCTTCTCGATGATTTCTCTACAGTATGATTCAATTCGCTCCACACTCGGCAAAGAGAACCAGTAATCTTTGGGCGCAGACTCATCCTGCCATGGGGACGGCTTTTACCATCTATCTTGATGAGAAAGAGCCTGGGCAGGCTTTAGCCTGCTTTCAGAGTGTTTGTGAGGAGCTTGATCGCATTGAGAATACCTTCAGCCGTTTTCGTGCTTCGAGTGAACTTTCACGTCTGAATCGAGAAGCTGCAGAAGGACCGGTTGTTACAGATCCGGAGGTCTTCCAGCTGTTAGCAACAGCCCTTGAGATTAGCGCGTCAACTGAGGGCGTTTTTGACATCACTATAGGACGTCTCACATCAGCTTGGGGCTTTGCATCACGACAGCCCAAGGTCCCAGAGCCGGATGTTCTGGCCACGGCCAAGGCGATGACCGGCTGGAATTTTGTAGAACTGAACCGGGAATGGCGTACCGTACAGTTCCTGAAGCCTGGAATAGAGCTCGACTTGGGCGGTATTGCCAAGGGCTATGCCGTGGATTGCGCGATTGACTTGCTGTCCTCCCTTGGCATATCGGCATTAGTCGATGGTGGATCGAGCAGCATTGCCGCCACAGACAAGACTTTCGGTCTTGGGTGGAAGATGGGAATAGCTCATCCAAACAATACATCGCAATCGCTAGGTGAATTCGATCTTGCAGGTTGGTCGGTTTCGACCTCAGGAGTGCGGGAGCAAAGTTTTGTCGAGAAAGGCCGTATTTATAGCCACTTGATCGATCCCAAAGCTCTTGCGGATCCAGGTGCTGCAGACGGCTTCCAAGTTCTGCAAGTCACGGTCCTTGCACCGTCTTCTACGGTGGCCGATGCTTTGTCTACTGCTATGTTTTTGCTCGGCCCCGAACGTGGCAGCGTTGTCATGGAGAGATTTTCCGGTTGTGCAGCATTCTGGGTGTGTTCAAATGCTGAAGACATAATTTGTAGGGCATTTCGGTGGCCTGGAGGATTTTATGAATCTAAAGGCTCTGGTTCCCCTGCAAATCTGAACGAGGGTGAAGATGGATAGACGTGACTTTATTGGACTCGCTGCTGCTGGACTTGGAGGTCTGTCACTTGGTTTGCGCGGTTGTGGTTCCCCTCAAAAAATTGCGCCCAGTGACTGGGTTCATTTAGGGGTGATTGGAATCGGCAGCCGTGGCCAACACATGATGCGCATGATGCTGCGTGTCCCAGGTGTTCGGATTGCAGGGCTCTGCGATATCTATCAACCCCGCATCGACGAAGGCCGCAAAGTAACCGGAGAGCAAACCCCGGCTTACAGCGATTATCGTAAGCTACTTGAGGCACGCGATATCGATGCGGTAATGGTTTCAACCCCTCTGGGGCTGCATGCTGAGCATGTTACGGCTGCTCTAGACAGTGGCCGCCCGGTGTATGGCGAAAAGAGCATGGGGCGTACTTTGGAGGACTGCAATCGCATTCGCGATGCTGCTCGGCATACGGGGAAGATGCTTCAGATTGGCCTCCAATATACTTATGCGCCCTGGTATCAGGAAGCGGAGAAGCGTATCCGAGAAGGCAAAATTGGAAAGGTTACTCACATCCACTCCTACTGGCACCGGAACAATAACTGGCGTCGGCCCGTGCCGAAGGATGGAGGCGCACAGTTGGAGCATCTACTCAATTGGCGGCTCTATCGTGAATGGTCCGGTGGCTTGTTTGCTGAGCTAGGCTCACATCATATTAGCTTTGTTAACAGGATTTATGGTTCATTGCCGGAATCGGCAATTGCCGACGGTGGCATCGACTTCTGGAAGGATGGTCGGGAGATTGCCGACAATGCTTATGCAACCTTGCGCTATCCCGGAGGCCAAACTTTACAGGCGAGCTACATTACAACGAACCGTCTGGAGGGCGCTCAGGAACGCGTTTTCGGAACTGGCGGAAGCGTGGTTTTGACGCATACAGAAGCTAGCTACTTTGAAGAACCCTGGTATCCAAATTCCGCAATTCCTCCTGAAATTACCATCCAGCACAAACTGATTACCGGGCCCACCTATTCGGCAGAGCAGCCATATACAGGCAAAGGGGATTGTCCGATCAAAGGGAATGCTTCGGATGCCGACTTACTAGCTTGTCGAGAGTTTATCGATTGCATTCGTCATCACCGTCGCCCCGTTGCGGACGAAAATGCTGGTTGGAGCCAAGGTGTGACAGTTGCTCTATGTAATCGTGCGATGGAGCTTGGACGTAAAGTGACGATGGCCGAGTTTCTCGGTTCTGCGACTGCATAAGGTATGGGTAGTCCCCCTCATCGAGGGGACTACCCAGATAACAAGATTTGCCAGTGCAGGCTGAAGCTTGGATGAAAACATCTTTCAGTCTATAAGCTTCGCTACACGGCCACATTTGAGGTTTGCATTGACACTGATGTTGATATCCGTGGTGTATGTCACCAAACTTGAACTGCCACAACTTGCGGAGGCCCAGCCCTCCAGCCAATGACAGCTGTAGATATCAAAATTTACAGATTCCTAGTCTGCCAATCTGGAGGCAGATTATTAATCACGTTCGCCAATATTTCCGGATTGGTTTACAAGTGTTGATCGTACACGAGAGGCGCTCGCCCACTACTAGAAGTTTCTTGCCGATCCTTCGAACTTGATTCCGGCACCTATACGCTGGGCAGATTGGGAGGGATATTACCACATCCTGCATTACGAAGGGGAACGGACTGTCGATGTGCACTAGAACATCTTTCGTAGCGCTGTGAACTCTTCAATGACTTTAGGTGCAGCTTTCTTTACGGAACGATGCATAACTGTTCTCCTGCTTCGGCCTATACCTTTGCAAACTGCTATAGTGCGCGTCTCGTGAATTAGTCTCGATTCGAGCACGGACGAAGCCGAATTATCCAAACACCGCCTGAATGGGCTGCTAATCGATTTCAAGAAAGAAAGTACAGTGACCAGAACACAACGCTGCAAATTGAATCTACGATTAATCCTCGCCTTATTTTGTACGTGTTTTTTATCGTCTGCACTCCCTGCTCAATCAGGCACATCGGATTCAACTTTTATCAACCCACTCAAAGAGTCAGGTCCAGATCCTTGGGTATTCATGTGGAAGGGTGACTATTTCTATACGAATACGACTGGCGGGAATCTGACCTTGTGGAAGACACGAGACATCACGAATCTTCGAGATGCTGAGAAGAAGGTGGTTTGGACGCCAGAGCCAGGGAAACCGTGGTCCAAAGACATATGGGCTCCGGAACTGTACCGCTGGAATGACAAGTGGTACATCTACTTCGCTGCCGATGATGGCGAGAACGCGATGCATCGCATCTTCGTGATTGAGAACTCTTCCCCCGACCCGTTGCAAGGAGAGTGGACATTCAAGGGGAAAGTCGCGGATGCCACCGATCGGTGGGCCATTGATGGCGATGTCTTCGAAGTGAATGGCCAGCATTACATGGTGTGGTCCGGATGGAAGGAGGACCATAATGGTGAGCAGGATATCTTCATTGCACATATGAGCAATCCGTGGACAATCGATTCTCCGCGGACGCTGATATCGTCTCCTCATCATCGTTGGGAAAAGCATGGTGATCTGCCTCACGGAGAGCACGTGAAGGTAAATGAGGGGCCGGAGGCTCTTGTTCACGGGAGGGATATTTTCATTGTGTTTTCAGGTTCCGGTTGCTGGACGGATAATTATTCCCTCGGAGCTCTGCACGCAGCTGTTGATTCCGATCTGTTGATGGCCAAATCCTGGAAGAAGCTATCGCATCCACTCCTGAAGACAGATTCCAAGGCGCACGCGTTTGGTCCCGGGCACAATGGGTTCTTCAAATCTCCTGACGGTAAGCAAGACTGGTTGATTTACCACGCCAACCCCGAAGCTCACCAAGGATGCGGAGGTCATCGTAGTCCGCGAATTCAACCTTTCAGTTGGAAAGAGGATGGCACTCCTGGCTTTGGAAAGCCTGTACCTGTAGGCGGGCAACTCGCTAAACCGACCAATTGAGTAGCGATGAGCAAAAAGGCTACTGGTGTAATGCTATCCTCTCGCCTCCATAAGGTGGAGGATAGCAAGGTCGTTCCTGCCTGGCTCGAAGTTAGCATTACCTGTTTTCGCAAGTAAGCCTCGACTGATGTTTTACCTAACTTTCTCGATAAATAATATATGAGAAAGTTTGGCTTCGCTTTTCTTGGGATTTTGGCTGTTTGGACAATTGCGTGTAAAGGTGATTCAAAGCCGTACCTTCACGGCTATATGTTGGGTGAGTCAGTTTCGTCGTTCGCTTCTGAATCGCATCTCATACAGAACTTCGTCAGTTCTTGCAAGGGTTCGTTGTCGGGAGACTGTGCGGCTGTTAATAAGTTCACGAATAAGAGCTATAGCGGATTTATTCATTGTTATAAAGATGACGTGAAAGAGACTGACTTCTGTAAAGGCTCGATAAGCCATTACGGATTCAGCAACGGCAAGCTCGTTGTGATTCAGGTCAAAGAACACAACACGTGGCAAAGCGCTCTGGACTTGTTGACGGCCCAATACGGCAAGCCTTCGGAGATCAAAAGCGGCAGTGGGAAGCTGGCCAATGCAAGAGAAGCGATTTGGACCAAATCCAAATACCGGCTGTCCTTAAACGGGTTTCTGAACGATCCATCGAAGAATCCCACGATTTATGCCATCCTGCAGACGCCCGAACATTATGATAAGGCGCATAAACAGCAGGAGGATTCACAAAAGACGCATGATGAAATGCTCGGCAGTTATCTTGAGACCATAAACCATCAAAAGGAGCTAAATGCAAAATTATCAGCAAAAGGCATACCTCACGATCCCCTCGCAGATTCTATTGAGAAGGGCACACTAGATATGACTGAAGTGTTGCTGGAACATGAAGTTCGGACCGACGAAAGCGCAGATGCTATTTACTAGAGTCTTTGATGTTGAGTTAAAGGCGCTATGCGCTGTCGCCCGTTTTCACTTGAAGTGAATGTCAGTGAATACGCTGGCGACTTTGGATATTCAAAACACGAGCGGATCGTTTCGCTAAAAACGTGTGACGCAAAGGTGGAAGGCGGTACCGTCTTACGGCACAGCCTTCAGAAGGTTGCGGGGCTGGATTTGTTCACAGGACCCCATTCAGAATCAGCAGTTCTCGCGGAGGTCGTGACAGCTTCAAGTACCGGACGGGTTCAAAAGGTAAACTCTTTTCATTGATCAGAGTTAGGCCAGCGGCCACTTCAATTGGCCACTCCCGGTGGGAACCGGGACGGGATTCGCTATCGTGTCTACAGCCCATATGCGAGGTTCATACTATTACTTCTCGTCGTGGTGCCAGTAGTCTGCATAGCACTACTCGCGTTTATCATGATTGCAAGTTTGCGTGGGAAGAAACGCCTGCGGGGGGTGGCTGCATTGGCTATGGTTGCTGTGATCAGCGTCTCGTTTGTTGTCATAGGGCTGCAAGATCGAATTCGTGAATCTCTAAGATGGCTTCTCTGGTCGAGTCATTTCAAAGCGTCCTTCCTAGCGTCTCCCGCTCCACAGCCGGGGAACTCAGGCACATGGAGGGGAGGCCACCGGTTTCGCGGCGGTTGCGAATGACACTTTATACTTGGTCCCGACCCCGAAAGGCGCCCTGCTCGTACCTGGCATATTCGTTTTATCGGTCGTGATTGGGATTGCAACGGGCGATTTCATTCGCTGGGGTGACTTCGTTTTGTTCACGACGTTCATCTTCGGGTTCTTCAACAATAAGTAGCCGCAGATTCTTCCGAGAAAGTCGCTTCTGGTTCCTGGTGGGAGATCGCGGACAGGATTTCCAGAATTAGCCGCGAACATCAAACATAGACTTGCAGAAGCATTGAACTAATATGACGCACGCGCACGCGGAACAGAAGAGAAGTGAGGGTTGGTTCTTGGCAAAGCGCGTGAGGCGGGTATGCCGATACCGCCCGTGAGATTCCTGGGGGGGGGAACTAGACTTCAGGATTCAATCTGGAAGTGGTGTACTAGGAATTGAGCTTCGCGAAGTGCTGTGCGACCCGCGAGTAGCGTTCATGGGACTCTTCCTGTCGCAGAAGAATCGGTACACAGAGAAATCATCGAAGACGCGCGGAAGCTTTACTATGCATTGCGAACTCAAGGCCAGTTCACGAACGTGTATATCTTTCGACCACAAGAGGCAAGAGACACGACAAACGAAAGATTGCCAGGATGCTCAAAGAATTTGTTCTATCCAGCGTTCGAGAGGAGACGCTTTCGGCAAGCCTTACCTTAAGAAAACGCCCTCCTCTCCACCTTCAGAAAGTTCACACTATTTCCGAAAATGCGCAGAAGCTCTCGCGATGGCGACACTTCCCAGAACCAGGCTTTCCGTAACGTACGAAACCTTCTATGCTCTTCGTTATGAGTAACCTATCTCGCCAAAAGCCCCACATCATACTCCTTGTTGTTTCCGTAGTTCTATTCTGTTCAGCAAGCTTATCTGGTCAAAAAACTCGCTATGGACAGGGATTGCCGAGTGTAAAAAACAGCATGGATTATCCGATCGCCTTGCACGTTTATCGTACGCATGTCCGATCTTACTGCCAGCCTCAGACTTTGAAACCTTCGTGGGAAAAGTGCATGGATGTCATCTATGCTGATGTCGCCGCAGATGGGAAGAAGTTTGAATTGCGAAGTGATACTGGTATTAATCAGGACCCTTTTCACTCCTTGGACCTGCCATTGGGGGACTATCATGCGCGATCCATAGATGGGACTTCGGGAACCAATCGCATTCAAATCGGGGACAAGTACGATTTAGTCTTACCTGACGGCAAAGTGCTCCGCTGCACCGTCACTGGTCGCTCTGAGTAAAAACATCGGTAAACTCATGTACTGTGGCACCCTGGAGTAATATCCATTTGCTCTCGCCAATTAATTTCACGATCATCACCAAGGCGCACTTCTGCAAAGCTTGTTACGAGTATAACGACTGTATATGCGATGGATCTTCGCGGGTGGCAATGTAGAAGCGTTGGTTTTTGTGTTTCAAAAGACGTAAACGAAATACGGTTTGTCGGGAACTCACGACATAAATGAAAAAGGCGGTATCGTTTCACGAAACCGCCTTCAGAATGGTTGCGGGGGCTGGATTTGAACCAGCGACCTTTGGGTTATGAGCCCAACGAGCTACCAGGCTGCTCCACCCCGCAATCTGATAGTAACAATCGAGGGGGTCTGGGTCAAACCGCAGGGTGTGGGAAACTAGACACAAATAGCAATTGCAGGCCATTGGCCTGCAATTGAAAGAAAAATCAGAAGATAATTTATTTTTTGCAGAGTCTAGAAACGGGCTCGTGTGGTCACTGAGGCCAGGACGTCGGCTGGTTCCGGACGGACACGGAAATCTGCATGTGCCTCGGCAAAGACTACCTCGCCCTGCTGGTTGATTACGTAGGTCGCAGGCAGAGGAAGCTTCCAGCTCTCGTCTCCGTTGACGAAGGGAATGTTTACCAGGATGCTGCGGTAGTAATTCTGGTGAAACGGAGGAACCTGGTAGACCAAACCGAATTGGTCGGCCAGCTTGCATCCCTCGTCAGAGAGAACCGGGAAGGGAAATAGATGTTGCTGAACCGCAAAATCATTTTGACGAACCGTCTGCGGTGAGATGGCTACCAGCAGAGCTCCACGGGAACGGATGGTTCCATAGAGGTCACGCCATGCTTCCAGCTCCGTCACGCAGTAGGGGCACCACCGGCCACGGAAAAACTTGATGATGAGGGGTCCAAGAGAGAGCATGTCCTGGCTGCGAACCTCTCTACCATTGGAATCCGGCAACGCGAACTCCGGGGCCTTAGCGCCTACAGGCAGAATGCGGTTTTCAGCTCCGGAAAGAAACAGATCTTCAATTGCCCGTTCCCCAATTGCGAGTCGCTCTTCCTGTACAAGTTCTCGCGTATTCGCTGTGATTTCGTCGAGCTGATCTTGCAATCGGGCAATGGTATCCATGATTCGTGTCCCTCTACTTCCAGGCCTAGAGCATTGTAGTCTTAATATTGGCCAGCCAGGAGTAACGAAAGAATGGCTATTCTTTCGTAGAGTAGCCATTCAAACATCCGTTCCGGCCAACACCGGAAATCAATAAACGCTCTAACGTCCAAAACCGCCGCGCATACCTCCAAGACCGCCCAGACCGCGCATTAGACCGCGTTGCAGTCCTCCACCCTTCGAGGCGGACTTGAACACCTTACGCATCTGCGCATACTGCCTCAAGAGTTGGTTTACTTCCTGGACGCTGGTTCCTGAACCGGCAGCAATTCTCTTACGTCTGCTTCCGGAAATAATCTCGTGATTATTTCGTTCGACTTTCGTCATGGAGTTGATGATTGCTTCCACGCGAACGAATTGCTTCTCGTCAACCTGATCGGCCATCTGCTGGATGCCCTGAAATGGGCCAACGGAAGGCAACATCTTCATGATGCTTTGCAGGGAACCGAGCTTACGGATTTGACGGAGCTGATCGCGGAAGTCTTCCAGCGAAAATCCATCGCCAGAGAGTGCCTTTCGGGCGAACTCTTCCGATTTCTTCTTGTCCAGCTTCTCCTCGGCCTTCTCGATGAGCGTCATGATGTCGCCCATTCCAAGGATTCGGCCAACAATACGGTCAGGATGGAAGGCTTCGAAGGCATCCGGCTTTTCGCCGACGCCGATGAACTTTACGGGCTGGCCGGTTACATGGCGGATGGACAGAGCTGCGCCACCGCGGGCATCGCCGTCCATCTTGGTCAGGACGACACCGGTTAAGGCCAGCTTTTTGTGGAATTCGTCTGCGGAACGTACCGCATCCTGGCCTGTCATAGCATCGGCTACGAAGAGGATTTCCTGCGGATTGAGCAGGCTCTTCAGCTTCTGCATCTCGACCATCAACTCTTCGTCCACGTGCAAACGGCCTGCAGTATCGACGATGAGGGTATCGCAGCCGGAGATTACGGCCTCGCGCCTCGCCTCTTTGGCCAAGCGCTCGACCAGCGGAGTCCCAGGAGCTTCGCCCTTCTGATCACCTTCATAGAGGTTGGCCTTGATCGAGGCGGCGACAACTTTCAGCTGCTCACGCGCAGCCGGGCGGTAGACGTCGACGGAGACCAGCATCGGGCGGTGGCCGCCCTTTTGCAGCCATGCAGCCAGCTTGCCGGAAGTCGTTGTTTTACCGGAACCTTGCAGGCCTGCCATCAGAATGACTGTGGGAGGCTGGGAGGCGAACTTAAACCTTGCTGTGTCTTTCCCCAGGATGACCATCAGCTCATCGCGAACGATCTTGATGACCTGCTCGCTCGGGGAGAGTGCCGTCAAGACTTCCTGACCAACGGCCTTAGTCCGGATATGCTCGATCAAGTCTTTGACAACATTCAGGTTAACGTCGGCTTCGAGCAGAGCGACACGGATTTCCCTCAGGGCCTCTCCGATGTTCTCTTCGGTGATGGTTCCCTGGCCGCGTAGGTTTTTGAATGCGCGCTGCAGCTTCTCTGAAAGGTTCTCAAACATAGTTTTCCCTCTCAGTTTACCTAAGGATTGCCGAAGAAAGGGCGAATTTAGGGCTCGCCCTCAACTTCTATTACCAACGCTGGTGGACGAGCGGTCCAATCCGCTTTTTGTAGATCCGGGTTACGGCAGTCATTATTTCGGGCGACAGTGGCGGAAGGCTCGAAGCATGGCAATTTTCTATGACCTGTTCTGGGCGTTTTGCTCCTGGAATAGCGCAGGTAACGGCGTCGAACATCAGAATCCAGCGAAGTGCGAACTGGCTCATGGCCATGTTTGGGGGAAGCAGGTCTCGCAGATGTTCCACCGCATCGAGAGCCAGATCGTAATCCACCCCGGAGAAAGTTTCTCCTACATCGAAGGCTTCTCCGCTGCGATTAAAGTTCCGGTGATCGTCAGGGGCAAATCTGGAGTCACGGCGTAGCTTGCCGCTGAGCAGCCCGCTGGCGAGGGGAACTCGTGCCAGAACTCCAATATTTTTCTTCTGCGCTTGTTCGAAAAAGAGACCTGCCGGGCGTTGCCGGAAGCAATTAAAGATGATCTGAACGGTTTTAACGTTGGGATACTCGATTGCCTTGAGAGCTTCTTCGATGCGCTCGACACTGACTCCGTAGTGACGGATCTTTCCGGCCTCTACCAGGCAATCGAGAGCATCGAAGACCTCAGGCTGGTAATACACATCGGTTGGCGGGCAGTGAAGTTGGAGTAAGTCCAGCGAGTCGGTCGCCAGATTCTGCAGACTGCGATTGACGAACTCTGTCAGATTTTTTTCGGTGTAACCGTCGGCCACGTGCGGGGAGAGCCTGCGACCGGCCTTCGTGGCAACGATAATCTCTTCTTTGCGCTCATTCTTTAGCTTTGAAATCAGCCGTTCTGAGCGGCCGTCGCCATAGACATCGGCTGTGTCCAGAAAGTTCACGCCAGAGTCGATTGCGGCGTGTAATGCCGCCATTGACTGCTTATCGTCGACCGGTCCCCAGGAGCCTCCGATAGCCCAGGTGCCAAAGCTGATCTCTGAAATCTTCCATCCTGTACGGCCTAGTGTCCGATAGTTCATAACGAGTGCTCCCCGTAGTTGGATGTACTTCGCAGCTCAGTCTCCAACATCTTTGTTTTACTGTCTACCTTACGGGATCAAATGTTCCAAGGGGAACGTCGGAGCGGTAAGACCGGATCTGCTTGGCGATACTGAGAGTAGTGTCTGAGAAGTCGATTTATCCGACTTTATGAAAATGGTAGATATCCCTGGTACCCACTTGCAGACCCAACAATTTCAGATAGAAGAAGAGTTGATATTTGTGGCTTGTGAGATGTTCGAGATTGTTGAGGAGAAGCGTAAGCATGGTTTCTCCTTCAGGAACGAAGACGGTGGGAAGAAGGCGCTCCAGGTCGCTGTCCTCGGCCAAGCTAAATCCTTCGTCTACATGTTTTGAGTAGAGGCGGATACGCTCGATTGCTTCTTCCTGATGGCAGAAATGATTGACTTCAAGCAAGCGAAGGTCGGCGATGTGCTTGAGTTCTTCCGGAAAGGCTCTGTGCATGACAGCGCAGAAGCCTCCAAAACAGCAGAGCATATGACCCAGAAGATTTCCAATAGTACTGTAGTTTCCGCTTTCATTTTCAGGCCGCCAAGTCAGATGGTCTGTTGGAATCAGAGATATCAGATGTTCCGTGCGTTCCTGGTTTTCGTGGAATTTTCTCTGTAGAGATAGAACCAATTGCTTGCTGGGCATCGTGATCTTCGGAGCTCCTGTTGGCACTCGTTCCAGCTTACATCGATATCAGGCGAATTCGATGCGATTCCGTCCGAGATGCTTTGCACGATACAGTGCTGCGTCTGAGAGATGGAGGATATGTTCTGCCCACTTCTTTTGAGGTGTCTGGCCATTCTCGGATTGCAGCCACGCAACACCGAAACTACATGTGACGACGAGATCAAAGATCTCGCCCTTCTGACTGGTAATGCTAATGGGTGCTCCAGCGATGCATCTGTGTAGCCCCTCAAGACGAATGGTGAAGTTCGGATCGCTCTGCGAATGGTGACAGGGAAAAATCAGGAGCAGTTCTTCTCCACCATAGCGTCCGACATAATCGTAGGGCCTGATGTTGGATTTGAGACGAGTTGAGACCTCTCTCAATACCTGATCTCCAGCCAGATGTCCATAGGTGTCATTGATGTCTTTGAAGTGATCCAGATCGGCAAGAATTACGGCCAGGGAAGAGTGTTCACGATGGGCGCGTTCTATTTGCTCATTCAGGATTCCGAGTATGGCTGTTCTATTGAGTAAACCGGTTAGGCCATCGTAAGTGGCCTGCCTCCGCAGTTGTTCCTGAGATAGTTCGAGCTCTGCCGTACGCTGATGAACGAGGGTCTCCAGGCGGTGTTGCTGGATGAGGAGACGGCGCGTGCGCCAGCGCCATAGGAGAAAGATAAACACCGAGATCAAGAGAAAGCATACAGCGTAGAACGTATTTGTCTGCCACCAGGGAGGGAGTATTCGGAACAGTACGATTGCCGTATCGGCAACTGCATCGAGAGTATTGTTGGTCGCCGCGATCTCAAGCCGATAGCTTCCAGGAGGCAAGGCTGTATAGCGGATATCAGGGGTCTTGGTTGTTTCCCATTTTGTATCCAGGCCAACAAGACGATATCGGTAGAACAGCGACGATGCATTTAGAAAAGAGGGCGCTCCAACGTGAAACTGAATGGATTCGCGCGACCAAGGCAAGGAGAAGAAGCGATCGTTCGGAACGATAGCTCCATCTCGCTCAATACTCGTTACGAGCGTACGTAAGTGGATGGGGTGGAAGATCTCCTCCGGACGAAGTAGATGCGTCAGCCCGTTACTTGTAGCTATCCAGATTGATCCATCGCTATCTTCCCGAATGCCATCTTGGGTAGTGTCATTCCAAATGAGCCCGCTTTCCTGATTGACCAATCTCCATTGTGATCCATTCCAGGCTGCGACTCCCCGATCAGTACCAACCCATAACCAACCACGATGGTCTTCGAGGATTGTCAACAACTCCGCGTGTGCGAGATTTGCCCCTATGGGCAGAGGCGATGCCACACTTCTTTCTCCTTCCTGCCGGATATGCCATAAGCCGCCATCTTCACCTGTTACCCAAAGTGAGTTATTCCGGGAAGCAGTAAGCAGCTTTAGATGAACATGTCCGGGGAGCCCTTGAATAACCGGTCGAGTCCATTGTTCTCGGTCATAACGCAGAAGGCCATTGTCTGAGAGGAACCAGATTCCTGCAGATTGTGTTACGGAGGCATGAGTGGCGATGCGTCTGGCATTTGCTGCGAGTGCGGAGGCCTCGTCGACACGTCTTGGTTTAGCTCCCAGCTTTGGAAGGTCGAGGACATACAGATCTTTATTTGTGCATATCCAGATTCGACCTTCATGATCGCGCACAAGATGATAGATGAGAGGCAGATCGGCAACTCGAGTCGGCTTAAGTGTACGAGCATTGATATGAATTAACGCTCCGGAGAAGGTGCCTGCCCAAATGTTGTGTCGTCCGTCTTCGACAAAGGCTCCGACTTGTCCATTGACTCCAGAGACAGCATCGCGAAGTGGCATGATCTTCTGCGTCGCTTTATCCAGAATCGCCATGCCCAAGCCGGTACCAATGTAAAGTCGGTTCTGGCTGTCGGAGAATTCTGTCCAAATCTGATCATCGGGAAGGCCTTGATGGCTGGTCCAATGTTTCCAGTTGCGATAGCCGATCCAGTGAACCAGGCCGCGTCCGGATGCTCCCAGCCATAGGTCCCCCTCCTCGTCGAAGAAGAGTTCCGTAATGTGTCCAGCACTTAGTCCATTGGCCCGATCTATGTGTTGCCACTGCAGATTGTCCCAGCGGAGGATTCCGTTATCTGCGCTCGCCAGGATGTTGCCGTTTTTATCTTCGGCTAACGGCCTTCGGGCATATACGGTGTCGAGCCTGTCGCTGGCAAAGGTCCGTTTGAGAAACCTGGCACTGTGATGAGGTAGTTCAATCAGGTTGTGCTTGCCTTGCGCCCAAATAGAACCGTTTCTGGCACGTAAGAAGGTAGACCAGGCCTCTTTCGGGACTCCTTTGGATTGATTCCAAATGTACGTTTGATGGTGACTGTATTGACATATTGTCTGCGCACAGCCCATCCAGAGATCTCCTTCTGGCGTTGCATAGATGCTTTCAATTTCGTTGAGCTGTGTGGTGACCTGTAATTCGTGTTGAGAAAAGAACGAGCTACTGCTCCAAGTTTGGCCTTGATCGGCAGACTGAAGGAGTAGCAGCTTTCGACCACTTACCAGGAGCAGCTGATTGGGACCGAAAGCCGTCAGCGAAGAGCTCATGGTGACCGAGAGCCTGTTCTTCTTGAGCGCCGGTTCAAATCTCTGCCCGAGCCAGCGATAGAGGTTCTCTCTAGTACCTACCCAGATAGTTCCGTCAGGCGCAATGTACAACTCGCTGATAAAACTTTCGGGTAATCCATGATCTGCGCCAATTGCATCGAAGTCCGAACCGGAAAAACGGAAGAGCCCATTCTCCGTGCCGATCCAAAGAAAGCCTTGCTGGTCCTGCCGGATTACAAGTGGAGATAGGTTGCTCAGCCCGTCCGGCTGTCGGTAGGAATGGAAGACATACTGCTGCCCGCAAAGGAGAGATGGCCAAAGTAGGACAAATAACGCAATGGAAAGATATCTCTTCACAAGAGGGAAAAGGGAGTAAGTAATTTATCGGAATGGATCTTCTCTCGCAATAGAACGGTAAGCCTAACCTTTTCTTCCGGAAGCTCGTTTTGGGACTGCATGGGTCAGTTCTTGCGCCAAGGTTTGCCAAAGCTATGGAAGCAGAAGAGTTATCCCCTTTCTCCGAATGGCATACCCTGTGCCATAAAAGCGAAGAGCCCCAGCATACTCTGTATGTCGGGGCTCTTCGATCTGGCTGTAGCTAATGGACTTATTTCGATTGGATTGATCGGGCGGCACTACTGTGTTGGCGCTACCAGATATTGCTCCAACTTGCCATCAGGCATTTGATAGGTCGTGATGTTCAGTCGCGTTCCGTGAAAATCCGCCTGGAAGGCATGGAACGTCATGCCGCCACGTAGCTGTTCATGCATCTGGCGGAAGCTTTGTGGCTTTCCGAGAGGCGCAAGACTGCTGGCAAAGTCGTCTAGCGCTTCCTGCGAGAAGTAGGCATTACAGTTGTCAGTGAAGAGAGCGCGGTTGATTTTGCCCTTTTGTAGATCGGCAAGGATTGCGGAGGCCTGCTCTTCCGCTTGGTTTGAGGAAGCCGATTCTCCCAGAAGCAGAGGCACTACCCGCCGGGCAATCTGCGATGCTGCGGAGATTGCATCCTGATTGGTGAGAACGGTAATTGCTGCTCCGTCTTCCGGCAGTACGATATTGTCAGAGACGAAGCCGGAGACCTCTCCTGAGTGCTCAATAGAGAGGTGTCCGAGTCTCTGCAGGACATCGACACCCAATCCGTAGCTGGTGCCCTTACCGTCTGTAAGCTTCACTTCCGAGAACATCTGCGAATACGATTCAGGTTTGAGAACAGATTTTTGGATCAGACTAATGTCCCACAGAGCGAGGTCATGTGGCGTCATTGCGAGTTCACCTGCGGCGAACATCCAACCGCGGCCTTCCTTGGGAGCAGGACGGAGAGGACCCAGAGCATGACGGTAATATCCTGTGGCATCTGCGGAAGTAAGGCGTGCTTCGTCCGTGTCGTAAACGGATGTCATCTTTAACGGTGTGAAGATGCGCTGCTTGAGGAACTCCATGAACGGTTTGCCACATACCTGTTCAACGATGCGACCGGCGATGACGAAGTTTGTGTTTGAGTACTGCCACCGTGTCCCCGGATCAAAGTCCAGGGGCTTCTGAGCCCAGGTCTTGAGAATCTCGTCGCTGGTGGTGGCCTTCAGCATCGGAGGCATTACATAGTCTTGCGGCCAGTAGTCCTGATAACCGGAGGTGTGCGACAGCAGCATTCGCAATGTGACTTCGTTGGCCCTGGTCAGCTGTGGAAGATACTTTGCAACCTTGTCGTCTAGAGAGAGCTTTCCTTCTTCCTGCAAGAGAAGCATCGCTGCTGCTGTAAATTGTTTGCTAATTGAGCCGATGGAGTAGCGCATGTCCGGGGTTGCGCTTGTCTCCGGCTGTAGCCGCGCTTTGCCGTATGCGTGCGTGTAGACCAGTTGGCCGTGCTGGATGACAGCGATGGAGGCGGAAGGAACTCCGGTATCCTTGAGGACTTCGGAAGCGGCAGCATCTATCTTGGTGCGGAGTTCAGGCCTGATGCTATCGACAGGCTGAGCCCAAAGAGAGGGAAGAGCGAGCGTAAGAACGCTGAGGGTAACAGCAGGCAGCCAGCTTTTTAATACAGCCATGCGGGAAGTCTCCTTACTTGCAGATCAAAACAAAAGAGTAATACAGCGGGCAAATGAACGGGCGAGCAGAATTGTCGAGAGAGTCCTTTTCAAAAGCCATTCCAATGGGATCTACTTGAACAGGATCCCCTAGAGATCGGCTGGAATTCCGACGAAGAGGCTTGCTTTTCGATATGTATCGCTTTTTATCCAATATGCTTTTGCTGGGTCTTGCCCTTGTATTGGGTGGCCCATTTCTCTCATCTGAAACGAAATCTGTATCACCAGACAAGACAGATGCTCGAATGGTCCTGCTCGACACCGCGATGCCTCCCGGGGCATTCGCGATTGCACAGAGCGGATCGGTCGCTCCGATTTATGTTGCCACTGAAGACAGTGAGACAGTGAAGTTGGGGGCGAATGCCTTTGCGTCGGATATCGAAAGCGTGGTGGGAAGTAAGCCACAGATTCTGTCCGCAGAAAGTGCGGAGAAGCAGCCATTTCTGATTATTGTTGGAACCCTGGGACACAGTACTTTGCTGGACCGCTTGTGTTCTGCCGGGAAACTGGATACCGCTTCGGTTCAAGGCAAGTGGGAGAGTGCCGTGACTACGGTGGTGAAAGAGCCCTTTCCCGGCGTGCGACAGGCTCTTGTGATTGCTGGGAGCGATCGTAGAGGAACGGCCTTTGCATTGTTCACGCTTTCCCGTCAGATGGGTGTTTCTCCTTGGGCCTGGTGGGCTGATGTACCGGTGAAGCATCGCCAGTCCATTGGGGTTCGTTCCGGGACATTTCTACAGCATGAGCCTTCGGTGCAGTATCGGGGAATCTTTCTGAATGACGAGGACTGGGGGCTTCGCCCTTGGGCCGCTCGAAAGATGGATCCGGAGCTGAAGAACATTGGTCCGAATACTTATGTACGCATCTTTGAGCTACTTTTGAGGCTTCATGCAAATATGCTGTGGCCTGCAATGCATCCGGGGACCTTGGCCTTTAATGCTGTAAAGGAGAATGCGCTTTTAGCCGATCGCTGGGGAATCGTGATGGGAGCTTCCCATTCCGAAGCCTTGCTTCGAAACAATGTTGGCGAATGGGATCTAAACCGTGACGGTCCCTGGAATTATCAAACCAATCGTGCAAATATTGACCGCTATTGGAAGCAGCGTCTGGTGGAGAATGGACGTTTCGATAACTTCTATACAGTTGGGATGCGCGGACTGCATGACACGGGACTCGAAGCTACCGGGTCCAAGGAGGTCAAGGCACATCTTGTCGAACAGGCCATGAGTTCCCAGCGGCAGATGTTAGGTGAAGAAGTGAATCCGGACCTTAAGAAGATTCCGCAAGTTATCTGGCTCTATAAAGAATCTATTGACTTATATCGTGTCGGAATGAAAGTTCCGGAGGATGTTACCTTAGGTTGGACTGACGATAATTTCGGGTATATCCGCCAATTGCCCAATGCGGAAGAGCAAAAACGGCCGGGCGGTTCGGGCTTGTATTATCACGTTTCCTATTGGGGGCGTCCGCATGATTATCTATGGCTTTGTACCACTCCGCCGGAACTTATTCGTGAGGAGATGACGAAAGCCTGGGATCACAAGGTGCGGAAACTCTGGATCCTGAATGTCGGTGATTTGAAGCCCTCCGAATGGGATATGGATTACTTCTTGCAGCTTGCATGGGATGAGCCTTCCTTTTCGCAGCTAAGTCAAAGGCAGTTTTTGAAGGAGTGGAGTGCCGAACACTTTCCTCCGGTTTTCACGGATCGCATTGCCGCTCTTATGGAGAAGTATTACCAGTTGAATTTTGTGCGTAAGCCGGAGTTTATGGGATTCAACGGCTACGATGACGGAGTTAAACGCACAGACTTCAATCCCTTGGCCTGGGGAGATCAGAATCAAACACGTCTGTCTGCCTGGAATACGCTCAGCGATGAGGCTGCGGCATTAGGCAAACAGATGCCGGCAGAGTATCAAGATGCCTATTTCGAGCTTGTTTCTTATTCGATTCAGGCTGCTGCCTCGCAGAATGCCAAGTTTCTATGGGCGGATCGTAGTTATCTGGATGCGTCGCGAGGCGATAAACAGAAGGCAAGTGAGGATGCCGAAAAGGCACATGCAGCGTATGACAATATTCAGCAGCTGACACAGCAATACAATTCGATAGCTCACGGAAAATGGGAAGGCATGATGTCCGCTGCGCCTCGTGAACGGCATGTGTTTGAAATGCCTCTTACGGGTGAGAACTCCGGATCTGATGTTGCTTTGCCGAAATCATGGAGAGCTGCACCCGGGAGTGAAGGTCGGACCGTATCTATGAATGCTGCCCATTTCTCCCGCAAGCACGATGGCGACAGTGCGCAGTGGAGGATATTGCCAGAGCTTGGAATATCCAATGCTTCCATGGTGTACGGCGCTCCTGGTGTGACGCCCTCGGCTAAGTGGGTTTCGAAAAAACAGCTTACTCTTTCCTCCAATGATGCCTGGTTGGAGTATGACTTCGATACGGCTGGAGATGTTGAGTCAAATCTTGCTATTCATCTGTTACCGACATTTCCAATCGACTCCGACCACAAGCTGAACTATGCGGTTATTCTTGATGGCGGTGTTCCTCAGTTACTCGATGCCAGTGGCTCCGAGGAGAGGGAAAAGAAGGTTTCTGCCTGGGAAGAAAATGTGCTACGAAATTCTGCAATACAGAACGTGGCGTTAGGAATGCTTAAATCCGGACACCATAAGCTACGCTTGGTCTATGGTGATCCTGGAGTCATCTTTGAGCACCTGGTCGTGACTTCTCCTGGAGCAGCTCCTGCTTATCCTGTTCCTCCTGAGACTCGATAGTTAGAGCAATTCCGGTTCGTGATGTTACGAGTGATCTGGAAGTTTGCTGGATCATAGATATTGGGAACGCAAGCCTCTGCCGCCCATTTCCTCAGCCATATTCTGGCGGGAAGTGGGCACTTTGATGTTGGCGTCAATTGTTTGGGGAGAACTTCTCCTTGTACGGAAAGCAGAGGTTGGCGGTTTGGGGCGTTTCCAGATAGGGTAAAGGAGGAGATGAAAAACTGCGATGAAGCGCTTGCTTGATGGTTATGCCCGTTTTCGCGAGAAAGCTTTTCCGGAGAGAAAAGATCATTTCCACCTTCTTTCTGAGGGACAATCTCCGGAGTTTCTGTTTATTACCTGTGCCGATTCCCGTGTAGTCCCAGATCTCATCTTTCAGACTGAGCCGGGCGATCTGTTTATCTGCAGAAACGTTGGAAACGTTGTGCCTCCTTACGGAGATGTTCCTGGTGGCGTTTCTTCAACGGTGGAATATGCCGTTGAAGTTTTGAAGGTAAAGCATGTCATCATTTGTGGACATTCGGATTGCGGAGCTGCCAAGGCTGCGGTCCGGCGAACATCTTTGGTGGGGCTGCCAACGACACAGCAGTGGCTTCGTTATGTGGATGAGGGGTGGAAGTCTACCGGACTCTGCGGTGACTTGCAGAACGGAGAAATTCCTCTAGAACGACTGGTTCAGGCCAATGTCGTTGCTCAGCTGAAAAATCTGAAAACACATCCTGAAGTTGCTCGAGGCTTGGAGCGGGGAACTCTACAGGTCCACGGTTGGTACTACGACATTCTTGCCGGAACAATTGATGCCTATGAGCCCGAGAGCCGAAGTTTTCAGCCCTTGGAGAAGGTGTGGATGGTGGAGAAGTAGATGTGAGAGGGGCACGGTTGAACCGCGCCCTTTCTCCGCTGACGGTCTATAGCATTGGAATCCGGAAGACTAATCCAGTGCTGATGGATTTAGGGTGGATGCCGTTAGCGTAGTCGGATAAACCACTGTAATTGAATTCCACAACGCGCCAATCAAAGCGCGGAAGTATGGTTACATCGGCACCGAAAACCCCTTGATACTGAAATTTTGTTTCCGAGCTTTCGGCGAAGCCTTGCCCAACGTGTATATGTCCTGCTCCGATGAGCAATTCGGCATAAGGTTTCACCGGGACCGTGGGTACATGAACGGCAACTCTTGGTCCAACAAGCACGCTCTGCATTTGTGTGTTGCCACTGCCGCCCAGAAAGGTTCCACGAACATCGGCACCTAACTTCAGCGCCTGAAAATGGCTGGAATCGAAATAAGCTCCTACTGTGGGTCCATAAATCCAGTCAGTATTTGGCAGGTCAGTTTTCCCCGCAGTGAAGGTGGCATATATACCCGTCTGCGCTAATCCTTTAGTGGAAAGTGTCACTAGCGTAAGAGCAAAAAGGAAAACAAAACAAAAGCGTTTCAATACATCAGAGGAATTGATTCTTCTCATATGTCTCTAACCTTAACGCCAGGAAGTGTTTCCTGCGGACAAGGAGAGGATCTTTGCGTTATCGAGAAGGATTCTCAGGGCTTCAAAAGCCTTGACGCTAATGCAAACGCTCCTGAAGCCAGCGGTCTTCAGGAGCGTTTGTCTAAATGCTATTCGAATGGTTTATAGGAAGGGGACACGGAAGACCACACCAGTACTTATGGTCTTGGGATTCGTTCCTCCATTGAAGCTGGGAAGTCCGCCATAGCTGAATTCCACAACTCGCCAGTCGATGCGCGGAAGTACTGTGACATCGGCGCCTATCAAGCCCTGGTACTGAAATTTCGTCGCGGAGCTCTGGTTGGCCTGAGCGTGCCCCACTCCTACCAGCATTTCAGCGTAGGGCTTTATGGGGATGACAGGAAGATGTGCGGCAATTCGGGGTCCGACCAAACCGCTTTGTATCTGGTTTTTGCCGCTGCCTCCGAGGAAGACTCCTCTTATATCAGCTCCCCATTCCACAACCGGGAGGTGCTTGGAATCAAAGTAGGCTCCAACGGTTGGGCCGTAAATCCAGTCGGTATTGGGAGATCCGGTCTTGCCTGCGGTAAAGGTTGCATAAACGCCGGTTTCGGCTTTTGATATTGGGCCCAATGTAGCCAGCGCAAGAGTTAAAAGTGCAACAAAATAAAGAGGTTTTCGTACAACAGGGGGAGTAATCTTCATGTATATAGACTAAGCCTCCATATTCATCTTTAGTAATTAGGAGAATCTCATCTGTAACGTCCGGAGGGGCTCAGAAGAGACGGAAATACCAATCTCCTTCGTCGGATGCAGCCCGAAAGAATATGGCGATACCTCCTCGCCCTTTGAGAGCGAAAAGGAACCACCTCTCAGTGCTTTCGGGCGTGACCTGTTAGTGGGCTCCAGCAGGAGCTTTTCTTCCCGGATCTACTTTGCGGAATAGCCAGACCGCTATTGCACAGAGGAATGCCAGTAGCGCTGTCCAGCGGAAGACGTCGACAAAGGCCCATAAGGACGCTTGTTGTTCCAGTTGTCGATAGATGGTCGCGTAGGCCCCTTTATTTCCAGCCGCTTGTCCAAGTCCTCTGCCCAGGAAATTGGAGAGATTTGCAACTCGCTCCTGCAACCAGTAGTTCGAAGAGGGAACGCTCCCTGCAATTTGCACCTGGTGGAGGTCTGCCCGTCGGATTAAGAGCGTTTGTGCCGTAGAAATACCGATCGAGCCCCCGATGTTACGCAATAGATTGAAGATACCGCTGGCGTTGCCAATCTCCTCGTTGCGCAAAGTCCCATATGCCAGGGTGGTAATTGGGACAAAGACAAAGCTCAGCGCAAATCCCGTGATCAGAATTGGGCCCAACAGTGTTGTTGGACTTATTCCGAGGTTGACGTTTCCGAAGATTGCGGAGCATATGCCAAATCCCACGAATCCCAAGGTCAAAAGTAGACGATTGTCTATCTTGTTGCCTATCCATCCGATAACCGGCATTCCGACAATAGATCCCAAGCCACGAGGTCCTACGACCAGACCGGCCGTAAAAGCGGTGTAGCCGAGAATCTCCTGGTAGTACAACGGCAGGATGGTGATGGTCGTATAGATTGCCACCCCGAGCATGGTGATCAAGAAACAGCCAACCCCGAAATTCCAGTTTTTCAGGATGCGCAGATTAACCAGGGCCTGCTTCTTTCTCCAGGAGTGGATGATGAACCATACGAGGGCGACAACTAGAAAGAAGACCGCCCAGCGAATCCAGACTGCTCCAAACCAATCGTCTTCTTGCCCTTTGTCAAGAACGATTTGTAGACATCCGGTCCAGACCGCGAGCAGTCCAAAGCCGAGATTATCGAAGGGGCCGACCTTTGCATTCTTGATGTATGGCGGGTCATGGACGAAGCGGCTGATCATGAAGACAGCCAGCGCTCCGACCGGAATATTGATGTAGAACGCGTATCTCCAGCTATATGTGTCGGTTAGCCAGCCGCCAAGGGTTGGGCCCAGAACCGGAGCGACCACGATCCCGAAGGCGAAGAAGGCCATAGCAGCCGCTCGCTTAGCTGGCGGAAAGCTTTCCAGGAGAATCGATTGCGAGAGCGGCTGCAAGGCACCCCCTCCAGCGCCCTGGATGACTCGGGCGATCAGGATGAAGGCCAACGAGGGGGCGGCTCCACAGAAGAAGGAGGCAATCGTAAAGATCACGACGCAGGTGATCAGGAATCTCTTTCGGCCAAATTTCAAGGAGAACCAGTTGCTTGCCGGCAAAATGACTGCGTTTGCAACCAGATAACTGGTTAATACCCAGGTCGCTTCCGAGTTGCTGGCCGACAAACTACCTGCAATGTAGGGCAGGGCGACGGAGGCGATAGCGGTATCGAGCACCTCCATGAAAGTCGCCAACATGACGGAAATTGCTATTATCCAAGGATTTACATCGTGAGCACTGGAATTTGAAGATGTAATCTCTGCTGCCATCGGTACCAGGGTCTTTCGCGGAATCGGGTCCTGCCTAAAACATATTGAGATGCAGGCGTCTTCCTGTTTCGAGGATATCCACTCCATAAGAGGTCAGGATGATGCCGGAAGGCTCAAAAAGAAGATTCTTTTTGGTGCATCCGGGGCGCTACTGATATCATCAGATAGGTTGACAATAAGTGACTCACATGCGAAGCTGCAAATCGGACGCATGTTTTAGGAGTGACGTAACTACCATGGCAAAGATTATCGGTATTGACCTCGGCACGACCAACTCTGTCGTCGCCGTGATGGAAGGCGGAGAGCCAAAGGTTATTGCGAACGAAGAAGGCGGCCGTACTACCCCTTCCATTGTTGGCTTCGCAAAGAGCGGTGAACGGTTGGTAGGACAGGTGGCAAAGCGCCAGGCGATTACCAACCCCGACAACACGGTTTATTCCATTAAGCGCTTTATGGGGCGGCGCTTCAATGAAGTGAACGACGAAATGAAGATGGTGCCCTATAAAGTAGTCCAGCAGGGCGATCACGTTGCCGTTGTGGCGCAGGGGAAGGAATATACCCCGCCCGAAGTTTCGGCAATGATTCTTCAGAAGCTGAAGAAGGCTGCGGAAGCTTATCTGGGCGAATCTGTAACCGAAGCCGTTATTACAGTTCCGGCATATTTTAACGATGCCCAGCGTCAGGCGACCAAGGATGCCGGCAAGATTGCAGGTTTGGACGTCAAGCGCATTGTGAACGAGCCTACGGCAGCTGCTCTGGCTTACGGTCTGGATAAGAAAAAGGACGAAACCATCGCGGTATATGACTTCGGTGGCGGTACCTTCGATATCTCGATTCTGGAAGTCGGCGAGGGTGTTATTGAGGTGAAGTCGACCAATGGCGATACTCACCTGGGCGGCGACAACCTCGACCAGCGCATTGTGGACTGGCTCATCGACGAGTTCAAGAAGGATGAGGGTCTGGATCTGACGTCTAAGGGGAACGAGATGGCTTTGCAGCGTCTGAAGGATGCCGCTGAGAAGGCCAAGATCGAGCTCTCGACTACGTTGGAAACCGAGATCAATCTACCGTTTATTACAGCCGATGCAACCGGTCCAAAGCACTTGGTCAAGAAGTTGACCCGCGCCAAGCTGGAGCAGTTGGTGGAAGACCTGCTGCAGCGTTCTCTTGAGCCTTGCAAGAAGGCAATGGTGGATGCCGGTGTAGACGCCAGCAAGATCGATGAGGTCGTGTTGGTCGGTGGCCAGATCCGTATGCCTCGAATTCAGGAACTGGTAAAGCAGCTCTTCGGTAAAGAGCCTCACCGTGGTGTGAACCCGGACGAGGTAGTTGCGATCGGAGCCGCGGTTCAGGCCGGTGTGTTGGCTGGAGAAGTAAAGGATCTGCTCCTGCTCGACGTGACGCCGCTGACTCTTTCAATCGAGACTCTGGGCGGAGTGGCTACGCCGATGATTCCGCGTAATACCACAATTCCGACCAAGAAGACTGAGACCTTCTCGACGGCTGCGGATAGCCAGACCGAGGTTGAGGTTCACGTACTGCAGGGCGAGCGCCCGATGGCTGCGCAGAACCGGACGCTGGGCAAGTTCAAGCTAAGCGGCATCCCTCCGGCTCCTCGTGGCGTTCCTCAGATCGAAGTTACCTTCGATATCGATGCGAACGGCATCTTGAACGTAGCCGCAAAGGATCTTGCAACCGGCAAGGATCAGCGTATTCAGATCACCTCTTCTTCGGGTCTGAGCAAGGACGAAGTGGAACGGATGGCTAAAGAAGCTGAAGCGCACTCCGCCGAGGACAAGGCGAAGCGCGACGAGATCGAAGCCCGCAATGGCTTGGATAATCTGGTCTACAACATCGAGAAGATGTTGAAGGACAACGGCGACAAGGTCTCCGGAGCGGAGAAGTCCGAAGTAGAAGCGGCTCTGGCCGAAGCCAAGAAGACCCTTGAGGGCACGCCTTCCCCGGCTGAGTTGAATGCAGCCAAGGATAAGCTGACCCAGGCTTCTCACAAGCTGGCAGAGGCGATGTACAAGGCAAATGCTAATGCTTCGACTGGAAACGCTGCTCCTCCAACCGACGGTGCTCAGGCTGCGGCCGGGACCACCGAGGAGAAGAAGGACGAGGGTGTCATCGACGCCGAGTATGTGGATGTAGAGGACAAGAAGTAACTATATGGGGATGAATCCACACATAAGTGGTATTCATCCCTTGAAGTTACAGGTCGATGAACAGAAGTAAAGGTTAGAAAATTCTGAGGTAGTGGCCAAAAGCCCCTACGGCGCTAGTAATTCGGGCCGTAAGGATGGCAAAAAAGTCCACTGTAGAGAGGTTGTGGGGCGGCTCATGCGGTATTGGGACGCCCCAGAGTTTTCAGTGGGAGAAAAGCGGAGCGTTGATTATGACCCAGACTGTATGGCAGTGTGAACAACTCCGAGCTGGCCAGGTTTATAGCAAGATGGTCTTCAATACTCGGGAAGAGGCGGAGCAGTTTGTCTCCAAAATGAGCCGGGTGGAACCGGATATCTTTTGGCGGCTAGAGCCAGTAGAAGCAAGGTTGGTGTGGAACTAGAGGAATAAGGCGGCGCGCCCAATGCAGCAATCTTCCGGATATGCGGAATTCCCTGCGGAAGTTGGTGCTCGCAGGATGACTGAAGCTGCATTGGAGCAACCCCGGCGCCGGCTTTTCAGCTTTTCAAAAGAGTCTTGCAGCCCCGAAGAGGGAACTCTAGAGTTATCAGTTCAGTAGCTGATACTGGAGCCGGGCTCAAACATGATAGGCTTGCCCTGGGATTCGTTGAGTACCTCGGGGTACAGGCCAGCTGCAAGAACGAAGCTCTGGTTTCCCATGCGGTAATGCAATTCCTCGCTGACGGCGACGGTCTTCACAAAAAGTCCTTTTGGGAAGAGATTGAAGGCTGCCGGATTCTGAATTGAAGTTGAGTGAGGAAGGCGCAAGGAATAAGCGGTGTAATGTGTAAAGCGGGGCTGAAGAGTCCCGGCGTAATTTGAGATCACATGTCCACGACACAACACAAGGATTACTACGCGACGCTCGGTGTGAAGAAGACAGCAACCGCCGAGGAGATTCGCAAGGCATTTCGTAAGCTGGCGCGTAAATATCATCCTGATGTGAACCCCGGAGATCGTAAGGCAGAGGAGCGCTTTAAGGAAATTTCCGAGGCCAATGATGTTCTGAGTGATGAGAAGAAGCGTAAGATCTACGACCAGTTAGGCTTCTACTCGGATCAGATTGATCCAGCGGCTGCAGAAGCTGCTGCTCGGGGTGGTTATGGACGTCCTGGAGAGCAGGGAGTTCCTTTTGACTTCGGAGGCTTTGATTTCTCTGGATTCCAGGGAAATGCAGGGCACCATCAGAGTCCGGGCGGCGGTCAGTCTGCCTGGGGAAGCTTCCGGGACATCTTCTCCGGAATATTCTCGCAAGGCGGGCAACAGCGCCCACAGGGGCCTCAATCCGGAACCGACCTTGAATACCAGGTAAATGTAGATTTCTGGACTGGAATCAAAGGCGGCACGGCGCGTGTCCAGGTACAGCGTCAGGATATATGCCCAACCTGCAAAGGGAAGACCTCTACGGGAGGTCCTGTCCAATGCCCAGAGTGCCATGGCTCCGGTCAGGTAACTCAAATGGGCGGGCGCATGAAGTTTAATATCCAGTGCCCCCGTTGCGCCGGTTCCGGGAAGATGCAGAATGCTTGCCCGACATGTTCCGGACAGGGGACGCAAAGCAAGATCGAACCAGTAGAGTTCCGGATTAAGCCGGGAACTCGTGACGGGCAGCGTATCCGTTTGGCCGGAAAGGGGAATGCGGGCGTCGGCGGAGGTTCCGCAGGCGACCTGTATTTGACGGTGAAGATCGGCAATCACCCTATCTTTACTCGCTCAGGCGACGATATTCATGTCAAAGTCCCGGTTACGATGGCAGAAGCTGCACTGGGATCGAAGATTGAAGTACCTACGATCGATGGTCGTGCACAGCTCAAGATTCCGCCCGGCACACAGGGCGGGCAGAAACTGAGAATGCGCGAACGGGGTGTTCCTTCGGCTGTAAAGGATGGAATCCGCGGCGATCAGATCGTGACGGTAGAGATTGTGGTGCCGCAGTTGAAAGATGAGCGGTCGAAGGAAATTTTGCGAGAATTTGCACGTCTCAATCCCGAAGATCCACGCAGTGCCATTTTTGGCAGACTGTAGGGGTAGATGATTTGCGGAATCGGTTTTGAGTCTTGTTCTTTTTGCCTTCGTGGAGAAGAATGAACTCAACTTTTACCCCATGTCCGCGGTAAATTTGCTGGATCTTGGGGAAAGAGTGTGCGAGATGAGGCATTTGGTTTCGATGTCGAATTGAGCAAAGTGATGACGGTATAGGAACTCCGTCAAAGATCAGTTCTACATCGCAGAAGTAAGTTGCTATAGAAATGATTAGTTCGGGGTTGAAGAATGGCGACGAAGCGGAAATCTAAGGGCGCATATATGATCTCGGCGGTTGCCGAGATGTACGAGATTCATCCGCAAACGCTTCGTTTATATGAGCGGGAGGGGCTGCTTCAGCCTTCTCGTACTGAAGGGAATACCCGGCTCTATACAGACGAAGATCTGGAGCGGCTCGAGTTCATTTTGAATCTGGCAAGAGATTTAGGCGTGAATATTGCCGGAATCGCCATTATCCTTCAAATGCGGGAACGCATGGAGGAGATGAACCGGCAGATGCAAAGCTTCGTGGATTATGTACGATCAGAGATGGTGACACGAATGCAGCAAGCCGGTCAGCCTACTTCCTCCGCTTCTGCTATTGTGCCGTTGCGGAAGCCCGTCATGGTGCCGCGGTCTGCTGAGAAGAAGCGCTGATTCACTACGAATCCCCCCTTCTATTGTTGTTGGACTATTGCTTCCGCCTAAACTTTTCTACCCCTCTACCTGTGTAGAGAGACTAGGATTTCTGCGTTTTGATCACGAAACTCCTCCTCGGTATCAGCTTCTTTGGCTTATTCACGTCGACCATCTATTCGATCTTGGTCTTGATGGGAACTCGGAGCTATTTGAGTAATCGTAGCAACCGAAAGAACAAATTCTTTACGCCTCCCGTCAGCCTTCTGAAGCCGGTACATGGTGCTGAACCTCATTTGGAAGAGCATCTGGAGAGCTTTTTTCAGCAGCAATACCCCAAGTACGAAATCCTATTCTGCGCACGTCATGAAAACGACGAAGGCTTGCAGACGGCACGCAGAGTTGCAGCGCGCTATCCGCATATTCCTGTTCAATTCCTCACCACCGGTGAGCCGCGTTATATCAACGCGAAAGTTGGATCGCTTGAAAAGATGGCGGTAGTTGCGCGGTATGACATTCTTATCATCAGCGATAGCGACGTTCGCGTAACCCCGGATTATATTTCCGGAGTTGTGGAGCCTTTCCAGGACAGCAATGTAGGCTCGGTCACGTGTCCTTATCGCGGTGTTGCAGCCGATGGCGGTTTTTGGGCACGTCTTGAGGCTGCCGGGATGTCGATTGAGATGACTTCCGGCGTATTGGTGGCGCGAATGTTGGAGGGGATGCGCTTCACCCTTGGGCCAACCATGGCTGTTCGTCGCGAATGCGTGAAGAAAATAGGTGGCTTCGGTGTTCTGGGTGCCTATTGCGCCGACGATTTTGTTCTGGGCAATCTGATAGCGGAACGCGGCTACACGGTGGTTTTGAGCGATCATGTCATCGATCACATGATCCTGAATTCGACTTTTGTCTCTTCCATGAAGCATCAGGTGCGCTGGATGAAGAGCACTCGCTTCTCCCGTCCCAAAGGACATTTTGGGACTTCTCTTACTTTCAGCCTGCCCTTCGGATTGCTTGGAGCCTTTGCCGGTTTGCTTGCCGGAAGTTGGGCGCTGGCATTGGCCTCTCTGGGCTGGAGCGTGCTGACTCGGATGATAATGGCCGTGCTAGTGGGTGGTTCGGCTCTGGAAGAGCGCCCTGTCTGGCGCGTAGCTCTGCTTTATCCGATACGCGATTTCATGGGGTTCTGTTTCTGGGCTGCCAGCTATGCCAGCAATAAGATCCTGTGGCGCGGAGAGATCTATGAACTTGGTTTCGGTGGATTAATGCGCAGTACGTCTACAGGTCAAAGCGATAAGCACGAAGCTACAGTGACAACATAGAGCAACTGAGAAGTTGTTACTGGAAATCGGATCGGTTGCATTCGACTTGTATTCCGGTTTGTGCGGAGCTTGCATCGAGATGCACTGTTACAGCATGGTCGGTGTACCGGGATAAGAACGCCTGGCTGTTGTATGGAACTGCAGTAATATCTTCCCATCCATAGATCCGATATTCTCCAGGTGCAAAGCCGCTGGCGGTAAAGGTTCCATTCTCTGAGCTGGGTATAACCATAGCCGTGTGTGATTCGACGGACTGGATAACTACGCCCGGTTTCGGCGCTGTGCCATTGATCCTCAGAATTCCCGAGATAGAGGCATTTGCTGCAATCCTGGTGAGAACAAGAGTTTGTGCAGACGTCCCGTCTTCCACCGACAACTGGTTGTTCGTCGACAGCCTACCGCCAATGGAAAGTTGCCCGATATACGAATGACTGCCAGCCCTAAATGCAATTCTGTAATAGCCGGGAGCGACGTCTCTGAAGACGAAAGATCCGTCTTGTCTGGTGGAGGATCTGTAGTGCAGAGTTTGCTTCTCTGTGGAGGCATCTAGAATGAGGCTTGCTTTTGTAACTGTTTTTCCGCTTTCATCTACCACCTTCCCCTGAACAGTAGAGAACTGATTCCCCAAGAGAGAAATCTCTTTCGTCGTGGTTGCGGGCAGTGTTACTGACTGTGCGGCACGGTGTACTTCGCTTCCTCTACTCCAGTTTTCTACCAGTTTGTAAGTGCCGGGCGGTATTGCCTCCCACTGATAGTGGCCGTCCAGAGGATCGATACCCGCTTGCGTGTTAAGTGGAATAATGAAGTCCTCTCCCTGTAAGAAGATCTGTATCTGCCCGCTAGCTTCTCCCTGGGCAGGAATTGCCTTCAGCGTTGATGTTTCCTCAGCATCGATAGAGATGTCGATGGCTTGAGATTGCCCTTTAGCAAGACGGATAAGGCTTGTGATCGGCAGCTCGCTCGGATTCGGATAAAACGCGAAGAGTGGAAACTTAGGTTTCGATTGGCTGGGCGATGGCTTAGGATGCATTGGATCGGTGTCCGATTGCTCGACGTTGAGCGCCGGGGTCTTGGGGAAAGTAGCCACGAAGATATGAACGCCAGCCTGCAAACGTTCGCAACGAAAGTTCCCCTGGGCACTTGCTTTGGTCGTACAGGAAAGACGCGGAAAGATCATGCCATCTTGAACATCAAGGCGGTAGATCAAAACATCGGCTGAAACAGGTCCATACTGTTTAGTGTTTACCGTGCCGGACAAGCTGCTTGTGTTTTCTTCTTCAGCATGCAGGAGGCATGATTCTATGCCGCATATAACGAGAAAACATAAAGTCGCAATCCGACAAAGCATGGGAAATGGTCCTCTGAAATGGAATCGATTGGCCGTATTGGGGATTGCAACGCAATCCCCAATACGGCAGTTATACTGCGTGTTTGACTTTGAGGTAGAGGATGCATTAATAGCCGTAGATCTGAATGGCGTTATTACTATAGGCAAAGGTGTTATAGAGATAATTTACGCCAAGTGGGCTCAGGTCGAGAAGGTTTGGGGGGCCATCCATCTTCCATGCTGGTTGTTGTCGATTGCCCAAGTCACTTCCATTGGTACTTATCAGTGTTGTGAACTTTTTACTGCTGTCATTCGTGCTGAAGCCCACATAAAGATATCCATTGTGAACAGCTAAGGACGGTGATGCCGATGTCCGTTCGGAACAGCTGTTTGGACTCCAGAACTCAAAGCTGTTGGAGGAAGGAGTGTATCGATAGAAATATAAGCAGTGGGAGCTGCGCTCTTCAAAGCCCATGTAGAGTTGGTTATTCCAGAAGGCTAGGGCAGGATTAAACCACATTGCAAAGAAATTGCTGAGATTCTGACAGTTGACACTGGCAGGAGACGCAGCATTGAATGGGCATAAAAGTGGAGTATTCCCATTTGCATTCTGGAGGCCCAGGTAAACCATGTTGGGGTTCGATGGGTCAACGGCTAAGGATGGAGAGTAGGAGATGGAATAAGCTGCTCCAGCGATTCCATGCAATGCCCAGGTCGATCCATCGGTGGAGGTGAGGAGCCCCAGTGATCCACCGGAATTTACGGCAAGAACTAAAACTTCTTGCCCATTAACTTTAGCTGTCGCTAAAGCTGGATTATCTGTGCTGACGGCATAGCCTGTGTTAACAAAGCCGGAGTTGTAAACACGGTTATATGATCCATAGACTCCACCATACTGCTTGCTGGTGATGTAAACGGTGCATTCACCTGAGCCATCGCAGCTCGATGCGCTGGTATAAGCCATATAGATTTGGCCGTGGAAGATGGTTGTTGCGACTCCATGTCTGTCACCGGAACCGCCAATATCTCCGAAGACTTGAGTTCCGCCATCTTTAGGCCAAGTTAGTTTTTGTCCAAAAGAAGGAAGGCTGAGTGCCACTAAGCCTGTGACGACAAGGGCTTTCAGAATAGAACATTTCATTTCGATTGATCCTTATTCCGATCCGGGGGACGAAAAAGAAAAGGAGAGATGAGGCCCGCGTGCTTTTGAGTTATGAGATTCTGCTTCTCTTACGCGGTGTCATCTTGCATATCGATCGATTTACTTCCCGTCTCCAGGTACGAAGATCGGGAGGGATGAAATCACTATGGTCGTATCCCCTCATTACAGCACCTAACCGGGTGCTGCCCTTCGGTTATTCAATCATAGCGGGATGATAATAAATTGCCCGGAGATGTTAGTGCAAATCTGATAAAACTTAATGCATGTTTCCGTCAAAGGACGCTGCACCTGATTACCGCTGGAAGTTTCATCGTGTTGTGACAAGTTCTAGGTTGGCGTACTTAGCAGAAAAAAGGCATGTGCTAAATGCACATGCCTTTTTTCTGCAATTTTAAAAATATTGCAGCTGTTTTTAATGCAGAACAATAGGCTGGTTCGTGTAGAGTGTTTTGTCTGCCAATTCCTTGACAGGATAGAGCTGCCCCTGAAGGATCTGTTCGACATGTGCGTGCTTGTTTCCGGAAACAAACAACCACTTGCGTGATCCTGTTTGCCATTGAGAAACAAGATCTCTATCTTCCAGGAAGACCTTGGGGGCATCCGGATAATAAGACCCCCAGATCATAGAAGTAGAGCGGCCCTCTACGAGGTAAGCAGGACGATGTAGCCGGTTATGCGTGTAGAAGATCACAGACGATCCGTCTGCCTGATCTCCGTACAGCATTAAAGTGTCGTTCGGCGTGCCGTATTGGTTGATTATGTCCGCCATTGGTTTCGACGAAAGCATTGGTGCAAAGCGTCCGAAAGCGATATGTGCGGCGATCAGGAAGAGAGCTGCCATGAGAGCCAGCGTAGTTGTCGCTGCGACATGCTTCTTTCCTGCACGGAAGGCCCAGCTCAAGAGTGGTCCGACGAAGAGTGCGATGGCGGCCAGAGCTGCAGGCAGGCGAAGAGCTGCAAACGAAGGGCCTGTCAGGTCGAAGAAGTGAGCCATCGAGAGCGAATAGCCGGCAACCTCGCGGTGTGCCAGCAGCGCGCCAATGTCATTGACGTGGGGGATATTCCTCGAATCCCATAGTCCCCAGGCCAAAGCTCCCGAAGCTGCCAAACCGAAAACGCATAATGCCGCATGCGAGAGTGTGAGCCAGCCCTTGCCCTCCTCTTTATCGCTTTGTTCGACACGTGCCAGAGCTCCAGCCATCAGTACAACCAGAGGGAAATAGGCTGGCCAGGTGTAGTACTCCTGGTTGGTCGAAATGGCAAAGAAGATAAGGATGAAGGCCGCAAAGAGAGAAAGCAGCCATGTCGTGCGTGTGCGGAGTTTCAATTGCCCGACGTAGGTTGCTACGTCAGTGCGCAACGCGTTGTCGATGTAGAAATCTACCGTGTCTCCATGATGGGGCCGCAGGTATTCCATCCACTGCTTACGGGTCGTCCACGCTCTGGCAATAACAACCGGAACAAAGAGGCTCCAGGGAAAGAGCCAGACCAGATGAAGCGCCCAATAATAGATTCCTGGCAGTTTGGCGTAATCGTGAGGGTATCTGTGACCGAGGAAACGTAGGACATGTTCGTTAATGAAGTAGAAATAATAGAAGCCGTGAACATTGCCCGGTGTCGGAATGTTGCCTAAGGGATGTCCCTGGTCCGGGTTCCGCAGACCGGCCAGAATATGCCATGGGGCGGCAATTGCCAGGAAGAGGAGCAGGCCCGTGAAAATCTGCATCTGCTTCCAGCGGCGCCATTGGCCGCTCAAAATGCAGTAGGGGATGACGGCTCCGAAGAAGAAAACCGGAGCGATCAGCCCCTTGGTCAGGACGGCGAGTGCCAGAGCTGCCCAGGTTACGTAGATCCGTCCAGGCCTCGAGTACTCAAGACCAGTCAGAAAGCAATAAAGAGCGAGTGCCAGAAAGAAGCTTAGCAACGCCTCTGGAATAAAGATCCGTGTGAAGAGAAAAACCCCTGCCGAAGTCAGCATCCCAAGGGCAGCATAGAGGGCTGATCGATCGCCCCAAGCTTGCTTTGCCCATAGCCACGCGAGTATCGTGCAACCCAAAATCGAGAGGGCTATCGGTAAATGTGTGGCAAAGGAGTTCTCCCCAAAGACGCGATAGTCGAGAGCCACAATCCAGTAAGGAAGAGGAGGCTTCTCTAAATAACGGATACCATTGACCTTTAAGGTTACCCAATCCCCGCTTTCGAGAATGTGCTGGGCTGCCTGTGCATGGGTGGCATCGGCGTCGTCTAACAGAGGAGGCTGAAAGAGGGCGGTAAAGTGAACAGCAAAAAACACTGCCAAGAGCAGCGTCCACACAAGGAAGGGAGAAGTGCTCCGGCCCCGGCCAGAGGTCGCTGAAGGAGAGTTCATGATCGTTTCTGAATTCAAGAAGAAGAATATCAGTCTGAGAGCCTGGGAAGGAGGCAGAGCGCAATGAATACCTCTATATGGAACAATTCTCGTAATTCGGGAAAGGGGCGAGGTGCGGACCAGACTTCTTCCAACTCTGCCGATAGCTGGCTCGGACATCTGACTTCCGTCTGGATCGCTGATTTGCAGCGCACACTGGAGAATCCCGGAGTGGAAGAAGTTCATCGCGTCCGTACCGGAACTCGTCGTTTGGAAGCTCAACTGGAGTCCCTCTTCGAGCGGGGAGAGCTTGCAGACGGGGTTCTAAGAAAGTCGGCAGAGTCCTGGATGCGGCAGATGAAGAAAATTCGTCGAGCGGCGGGAGAGGTTCGGGATCTGGACGTCCATCGGAAATTGATGGAGAAGTACACCGGTATCGGCAAAGCCGGGCGCAAGCTGCACGAAGAGGGCAAACAGGGAGAGCTGGAAAAGAGCGTTCCTAGTCCACAGGAAAAGACCCTCCTGGAAAAACAGGCAGAATTGTTGGACGACTGGTTACGTAACAGACGTGACCGCTACGCCGCTCGGCTGCGGAAACAGGTTGAAAAGCGTCTGCCTAAGGTTGAAAAACTCAGCCGGAGATTTTTTGAGAATTACGGTCACAAGGTGCGTGCCGGGAGGGCAGAGGATTCTCCTGCCAGCATTGCGTTGAAGGTCTTCGTCCGGGTCTGTACGGAAATTCCTCAGCTGAACGCCTCAACGCTTCACGATTTCCGCAAGAAGATCAAGAAGGCTCGATATCTGACGGAGTCTGCTCGGCAGAGCGCAAAAGCAAAGCAGGTTGGTGATTGGATCAAGAAGATTCAGGATTCCATTGGGGCCTGGCATGACTGGCTGGTTCTGTCGGAAGAAGCTTCAGCAGCACTGAAGAATGATGATGCCGATTTGGTAAGACAGTTGGAAGAGCAGGTAGCTCATAAATATCAGGAAGCTCTGAAAACTACGGAGAAACTGAAATTGCGTCTCTTACCTTCGAGCAATGGCCGCTGAGCGTGGAGGAGTGGTGCTTAAGCCCGGGGGCTGGAGCCTTTTGATGAAAAGAACAATGAGGTGAGGCCGTTGGTGTTTCCCGCGACGATGCGCCTTTAAAAAAATCAATGGTGATGGAATCGGCTTGTGCCGTTGCGGCCAGGACAAATTTGCATCCTCATCGTATTCGTCCCCTTGTAGAATGCCAGAAACCTCTGACCGGCGATATGATGATGCAGCAATCGAAACATTCGGGTTTTAGTGTGATCCGGTGAAGAATGCTGTTGGAGTGCATCGCCTGTTGAATGGATGTGCTCATCTAGGGTACGAAACGGAGAACGATGCAGACCTTTGCGGCTATCGATATCGGATCAAACTCTTGCAGGCTGAAGATTGCACGAATTGTGCAGAACCGTCTGAAGGTGGTTCATGAAGACCGTGAAGTCACACGGCTGGGCGCAAGTGTCTTTGAAACGGGATTAGTTTCGCCCGACGCGATGGCGAGTACTCTCCGGGCGTTGAAGCGCTTTCAACGTGCAGTACAGTCCTTTGGCGCAGATCAGATTCGAGTTGTAGCTACAGCGGCCATGCGCGACGCGCGTAATGCTCAGGCCTTCATTGCCTGGGTTCAGGCCGAGACAGGCTGGACCGTCGAGATTATCTCCGGTCTGGAAGAGGCCCGCCTGATTCATCACGGGGTGATGAATACAGAGTCGGGGACGGATGGACGAGTCATCTTGGTAGATCTCGGTGGCGGTAGCTGCGAGATTACCTATTCCAACAAGAAACGAATTGTAGAAACTGTCAGTCTGCCCTTGGGAGCTGTTCGTCTGACCCACGAGTTTTTACCCACCGATCCTCCTGATAGCCAGGAAGTTGCTCGGATGAAGCAGTTTATTGCTCGTGAATTGCGTCGCGCCCATAAGGTGGTGCATGCACAGGCAGGGAAAGAGATTCTGGTAATTGCCACATCTGGAACGGCGGCGGCCTTATCTGATGCCGGTAAGACAGTGGCGAAGGCGTCGACCAAAGGAGCCAAGAAGAAGCAGAACTCCGAAATTGTGCCTACGCCAGCTGTCCGCCATTTGGCCGATAAGCTGGTAAAGCTGAAAAATAGCGATCGTAGCGCCATCCCGGGCATTGGCCCTCGTCGCTCCGAGATCATCATTGCCGGAGCCTACGTCTACTCGGAACTGCTGGAGAGCTATTCTCTTCCCGGATTTCGCTACTCTCCCTCTGGACTGAGGGACGGAATCCTGGCTCAGATGGTAGCCGAACTCCAGTCGCCCAGAACCACGGCACACCGCGAGTTCGAACAGGAGCGTTGGGAGGGAATCCTGGCTGCCTGTACTCGCTATGGCGTAGATCTGAAGCAGGCCGAGGCTGTTCGCGGGCATTCTGCTCAATTGTTCCGGGAGTTGCAGCGGGTACATAATCTACCGCCGGATTACCAGCATTGGCTGGAAGCTGCCGCGATGATGAAGGATGTGGGAAAATTCCTGAACTATCAGGGACATCATCGGCATGCCCAGTACATTATTGCCAACTCTGAGCTCTACGGGTTTACACGCCTGCAGCGGACGGTTGTCTCTGCCATTGCGCGTTATTTAGGGAAGAGCCGCCCTGAGCCGACAGATCGGGCCATGCGCTACATCCCGGTAGCCGAGCATGAGAATGTGAAAAAGGCGGGGGCATTGTTGCGTCTGGCTGTGGCACTCAATCAGGATCGGGCTAGCGACGTTGTAAAGGTCAAAATCGGAGTCTATCCCAAGCGCGTGATGTTCGAACTTTATCAGGGGCGTACCGGTGCGGAGTTGGAGATGTGGTCCTTGAGAAAAGAAGCTGCCTACTTCTTGGAAATCTTCCGGCGTGAGCTTTTTGTCACGCTGGTGTAAGCAGTCTTCAGCAACTTGGGATCGAAGATCCAGAGTAATGTTCCCGGACGTCTGTCCAGATCGACACGTGCCACCGCACCTTTGCGGAGCCGGACATTTGCCTTCCCTGGCGCAGCGATCAGCGAGCCGAGAAAATGCTGGAGGTTCGGGTTATGCCCGATCAAAAGCACGTTTTCGCAGTTAGAAATACTACCGATAAATTCCGTAAACGACTTTACCGTTGCCAGAGGAGCCAATACCTCGGTCGGCTGGATCTTTGTGTCGTATCCGACTTCGTTGCCAACGAGCGCAGCCGTTTGGAGTGCTCTCTTTAAGGGGCTCGAGGCAATCAGGTCAAACTGGATATCAAGCTTATTCAGGAATCTGGCGATGAAGAGACACTGCTCCTTGCCTTCCTTATCGAGTCCGCGTTTAGCGTCCAGTACTGGATTAGCACGCCGTGTTCCAGCACTGGCGTGACGAAGAATGTAGACATTCATGGGTGTGGGTTCTTTCTTGCTGGCAAAGGTAGGGAATCGTACCCGCTTAGCCCGTCAGTCTTTATTAACACAATTGTAACAATTGTCCCCGTAGGTGGGAAAGTATTGGAGCCTTGGAGCGTTCCTTGCCCAGAGGCGGTTTTCTATTTCTTTTCCAGAGATCAACTTTGAATCTTTAGGCCCCTGGAAAGGCGTTCAACCTTCCAGGGGTAAGGTGAGTTACTACTACTTCTGATGTTCTTGACGGGCCAGTTCTGACCGAAATGCCTGTTCGCGCTCTGAAACGTATTGCTGATAACCTGCCGGATCGACAAACGGATTCGCTTGTCCCTTATTCAGACGGGCAAATTTTTCAGACAAATCGTAGTAGCTTCCATGGGCGCCGAGGAAGACGTCGCAGGGGAGTGCCTTCAGGGTCTGAAAGGTGTGTTCATAGTCCTGTGCAATCTCCGGGTAATCAAGGTTCCTAAGAAGTTTATATCCGGGGTTAACGTTCGGACTGCCAATTATCACGACATTGTAGGGTTTTCCACCCTCAACCACCTTCATCGTCCAAGTCGTACACCCCTTGGTGTGTCCGGCAGTTTTGTGGGCGGTGAGAATGACATCTCCGAGCTTGACCTGGTCTCCGTCATGCAGAATCCGGTCAACTTTTACGGGCTTATAGAACATGCTTGGAGACTTGGAGTACTGGAAGTTGCTTCTGCCTCCATCTTCGATTTCTTTGACATCGGCATCCATCACCATGTACTCGGAATGGGTCAGCTTCTTGATTAGGGCGCTTCCGGCGCAGTGATCGAAGTGTGCATGGCTGATCAATAGGATCTTGATATCGCTGAAACGGAAGCCGAGCTTCTCGACACTTTTCTTGATCTGAGGCACCGAACTTTCGAGATTGCTGTTAATCAGAATGTGTCCCTGTGGGGTGGTAATCAGAAAAGCCGCGAGATCCTTGCTTCCGACGTAATAGATGTTTCCTATAACACGATGCGGCGGAAAGGGCTGAGTCCACTCGGGATTGTCTTGTGCAAAAAGAACACTGGTAAAGAGAAAAATGAGGCTGAACAGGCGAACAATCATAGGAGAGCATTTCCTGGCAGTTGAAACCACATAGACTCCGTGACGTGAGATTGTAGATATCGGAAATAAAGATATGGCTTCCAGCTATGCCACAGCTCAAGATTATAGAGAGATATTCGGATATTGCGGTATCCGGAAGAGTTGGCCTTACAAGGGATGTATGGGTGTTTCTCGATGCCTTCAATGCTACCGGAGGGTTTCTTCTAGTCCGGTTTTATCGATGGCAGACCAGACTTCCTGGATCTTGCCTTCATGAAACATGTAAAAGACATTCTCCCTGAACAATGCGTGACGGCCGTTGATACTGAGGCCAAGGAATTTCGCCTTTGGATGGCAGTCGAAACGGAGAACTGCCGCCACGAAGGGGAACTGCATTACGAGGAGTGCAATGTCGAAGTGTAGATCGGGGATATCCTCGTAGTTGCCAGCGAGCATGGCTCGGTAGCCGTCCAGGCTAATCCGCTTGCCGTTGTACGTGACGTCTTCATGCACATACTGCCCGAGCGAGGCGAGATCTCTTCTGTTTAAACACGCGATGTACTCTTTGTATCGGCTTGAAAGATCCACAGGAACCTCTCCTTGAATCGTCCTGATACCTATTGTCTGGAAGAGCGCCATTCCCCTGGAGTCATTTGTGTATGCTGGCGGAAGACCCGGTTAAAGTGGCTTTGGCTTGCGAAGCCTAAGTCGTAAGCAACAGCGCTAAAGGGCGTGTCGCTTGCTGCCAGTATGGACTTTGCCCGTTCAACTCTGCGCTGTAGAACGAACTGATGCGGGGCAAGTCCTGTGGTCCTTTTGAAGAGGCGGGCAAAATGATAGAGGCTCATACCAACCTCTTTCGCCCAGGATTGAAGTTCGATTTCATCGTTAAGCCGGCCCTCGACGTAGTCGATTGCTAACTGTAGCTGCCTGGAAGTAAGCTTTCCTGCTTCAGGCAGATACTTACGTCCCGGGATATCAATAGTTCTTAGCAGGTGCACCGTCAGTGTGCTGGCCAGGCTTTCCCGATAGAGGCGATCTTCGCTTTCGCAGTTTACGAGTGCCAGGACAAGTTCTCGCATAAGGGGATCGTTGAACTTGAAGAAGGCTTGATTGGGCAGGGAGGAGACTCCAACCTCATCTGCCGTCTGTTGCACGAAGCTTTCCGACAAAGTAACGAAGCCGACCTCACGCGGTTGATGCCAGATGCCACGGCAAGAGTCGCCTGCGGGTGTCCAGGTCAGGTCTCCAAAATGCAGTATGCCGGTTGCCCTTTTCCCGTCCTGGAGTAATTCGACCTGTGCAGGGCTGCCCAACTGGATTGAGAACTGATAGCGCGACAACTTGTGTTCCTGCTCGGAATGCTGCGGAGCAAGCATCTGGCGAAAGATGGCTACAGGTGCCTTTATCTTGTGATCCTCCCACGAAGGACCCCGTTTGATTGTTTGTGGAGAGGCTGCGGAGTGTTGCATGGAATGCCTGAACCCCTATTTAAAGTAGGTGCCTATTGGATGAGCTGACTCCGTAATGGACGCGGGAAATTTCGCTCCGTAGAAAGCAAATCCGTGACATAGAAACGCAAGATTATGGCATATCGCGAGGCCGTTCATTTCTAGACTGATTTTGTATTCGAAGCGAAACAAGCTCGAAAACCAAAGGAGAAACGATTGAAATGACGGTTCTTGACCAAATCTCAACAACATACGAGCTTGCGAAGGCTACGGTCACGCGCGTCCCTGAGATTCTGCTCGATGCGATTCCTCCTGAGGCGTTGTATCCGGAGTGGAGTTCCAATCTTTTGAAACCGGATTCGTCAGATTCAGTTCGGCAATGGACCTCAGAAGGTCTCTTACGCAGTATTCACAGCTGGCTGGTGCGTACTTCACAACATACCGTGCTGATTGATACAGCCACTGGAAATGGAAAGTCACGCACAGGATTTCCTGTACTTGATCATTTACAGGAGCCGTATCTGGAAAGGTTGAAAGCTGCAGGTGCAGTTCCCGAGGAGATTGATTATGTTCTGCATACGCATCTCCATGTTGACCACGTTGGATGGAACACTCAGCTGATCGATGGACGCTGGGTTCCGACGTTCCCTCGCGCGAAACATCTCTTTCCTGTGCAGGAGCTGGATTTCTATACAAATCCAGCAAACAGGGAAGACTGGCGGTATCAGATCTATTTGGACAGTATTCTGCCGATCATCGAGTCAGGACAGGCGCAGCCGGTTGGGCCGGATGGGGCAGAGGTTCTGGACGGCTTTACTTTCGTGCCGACCTTCGGGCACAGTGCCGGGCACATGTCGATCCTTTTCCGTGCCGATGGCGAGGAAGCAATTTTCGCCGGAGACGTGATGCATCATCCACTGCAAGTCTACTTTCCACAACTGAACTCGATCTATTGTGAGTCGGCAGAAAAAGCACGGCGTTCCCGTGAGTGGGTTTTGCAATTTGCCGCAGAGAGAGGCGCATTTTATTTTAGTTCCCATTTCCCTGAAACCTCTGCCGGACGAATTACTACAGGCACGGATGGTTTTGAATGGCGTTATCTCTGAGGACAAGGAAGGAAAAACTGTGAGTGTTGAGCAGATTCGTGATTTACAACTAGAGGAAACGATCCTTGCTGAGGATCTGATGATTGAAAGTGATACTCCAGGAACCAGATTGCACCTCCGGCATAAGTGGATTCCTTCCCATCAGGATTCCTCTGCCGAAAGAACAGTGCTCTTAATGCACGGGGCGACCTACCCGAGTGGCGTCTTGTTTGATATTCCCTTCGAAGGAGCGTCGTTTCTCGATTATTTAGCCAGCCGCGGTTACGACGTCTATGCCTTGGACGTGCGCGGATACGGCGGATCGTCGCGTCCGCCGGAGATGGAAGTAGCGGCGGAGAAAAATCCTCCAGCTGTTCGAACGGACGTAGCTGTACGGGACCTGTCCTCAGCCGTCAACTTTGTTCTGCATAAGAATGGGATTGAGCAGCTGAACTTGATAGGAATGTCTTGGGGTGGCAGTGTATCGGGTGCTTATAGCAGTCGTAATAATGACAAGATTCGAAAGCTGATTCTCGTGGCTCCGCAATGGGTGACATCGAAAAGGCCACGTATCGACAATGGTGGGGAGCTTGGCGCCTATCGCGTTATTTCTGTTCCTGCCGCTCGTGAACGTTGGTTTGATGGCGTTCCAGTGGAGAAGCGGAGATCCCTGTTGCCCGAAGGTTGGTTTGAGCAATGGCTGGAAGCTGCTCTAGAAAGTGATCCGTGGCCCGGCAGTTCGTCGTCGCATATAGTTCGTGCTCCCAGTGGCGCTGTGGCGGATGTTCGTGAGTATTGGGCCGCAGGAAAGCCATTCTACAATCCAGGAGAAATCACCGTTCCAGTGTTATTGGTCCATGGAGAATGGGATCAGGATGTGCCTCTGGAATTAGCTGAAGGTTATTTCCGTGCTCTGGTTGGTGCTTCGAAGCGGCGTTGGCTGGAGATTTCCGAAGCGACACATCTTCTCCTTCTGGAAAGCAAGAGGAAAATTGCAATGCGCGCCATGGTGGCGTTTCTGCAAGAGGGCGAGTCTTCAATCTGAAACGGACGCAGAGATAAGGGGAGAAGAAATACCTCATAACCCTCCCCCTATATTTCTATTTCATGCTGCCGCGCTCTTAGCACAATTCCGAAGAGCTTCAATCTGTTCTTCCCACCTCTGCAACACCCGTTCAACTTCTTCAGGATGGATCTTCAAGGTCACTTCACTGACAACATCGGCGTATTGCGAAAGATGTCTTCTTGCACTGATGGTAGTTGTCTCGAAGAATTTCAAATGGTACTTCGTTTGTTGTTCGGCTATTGCCTTCCCCTGTAAGCGGAACTCGTAGAGTCCTCCGCAACACGGAAAGGTAAGAGTCAAACGGCCATCTCGGACAATGTTTTTGGTGGTCCCGGAATCTGGCCATAGTGCAATTCGAAAGGTCCGGCTATCGATAGCTAGAACTTCGCCTGCGCTTAGTACTGCCGCATGTGGCCAACCTTGTTCATCGACGGTGGAAGCTCGAATTGCCTGCCCAAGCTTGGTGCGAAGATCTTTGCCATTGCAGAATTCTGAGATCGCTTGCGGAATATCGGGAGATTCTTCTTTGGGTGGATCGTAAACCACGTCGGCTTTACTCATTGTCTGTGCTCCTTTTCTGGGTTGATTCGCCTCGGCACAAGCAATTCTTATGATGCGAATAGATGCTTCCGGAGTACCGGAAGAGTGACTACCGGAGTAACACCGATCTACAGAATGCGCCTTTTCCAAACAGAGAATCATTTCTTAAGAGACAACACCTGCACGAAATCTGTAAACTTCGCACGCTGACGGAGAAGAACCTGTCTGCGCAATCTGTCGAAGCAAATGCCATTGGGAGGGACAGTCGATGTCGCCAGAGGATACGAGTCGAAGAGATTTTCTGAAAATGAGTAGCACAGTATTGGCCGGTACAGCGGTATCGTGGAATGCCTCCAGTTATGCGAGCATTATTGGCGCAAACGATCGGATTCGCGTAGGGCTGGTGGGCGCCGGTGACCGTGCTCGTCAAGCGTTGGTTCCTTCTTTCCAGCAGCATGCCAAGGAGATGAACTTCGAATTCGTCGCCGTATCGGATTTGTGGAGTCGTCGCCGTGAGGAAGGTGCCGCTCTCCTGCAGAAGCTCAGCGGTCATTCAATAGTTACGACACGCAACAATGAAGAGCTTTATGAAAGAAAAGATGTCGATGCTGTGATCATTGCTACGGCCGACTTTCAGCATGCGCTTCATGGCGTTGAAGCTGTAAAGGCCGGGCGAGATGCCTATGTCGAAAAGCCGCTTGCAAATACTATGGCCGATGCTCGTGCAATTCGGGATGCGGTGAAGCAGACCGGACAGATCGTACAGATTGGAACCCAAAGGCGGAGTACTCCAAGCTATCAGCAGGCCTACGAGTACATCCGTTCCGGAAAGTTTGGCGACATTGTGATGGTTGAGATGACGTGGAACGTCAATCAGCCCGGACGCTGGCGGCGTCCCAATGTGGTTCCGCTCTTGAAGGAACAGGACACAGACTGGAAGCGATTCCTGATGAACCGTCCGCCTGAATCCTTCGATGCCCGCAAGTATCTTGAGTTCCGTCTCTTCTGGCCGTATTCCTCAGGAATTCCGGATCAATGGCTGGTGCATCAGATCGACACTGTTCACTGGTTCAGTGGATATCCTCATCCTCGCAGTGTGGTAGCGAATGGTGGACTCTATTTATGGAAAGATGGCCGGAAGAATTGGGATACCCTGACCGCAGTTTTTGATTATGGTCCGGTGAATGACCCAACAAAGGGATTTCAGGTTATCTACTCTTCGCGACAGACGAACTCTGCCGGAGGCATTAAGGAGCTCTATTACTCGAACGGCGGCATGCTCGATATGGATAAGCAGCGAGTCACTCCTGAAGGAGGGCTCCAAGCACGAGCCGCAGCTGAGATGGGTATGAAAGAAAATCTGTTGGGCAGCTTCTCCCTGACGGAGAATGTCGAGAAAGTGGAGACATCTGCAAATACGGGCGCCGATTCAATGACTTCTGCCAATATGCGCAACTGGATGGAGTGCGTGCGTTCGAGAAAGCAGCCCAATGCCAATATTGAGGCTGGATATAGTCATTCCGTCGCTCTATGTATGACGATAGCTGCGATTCAGACAGGGCAGAGGGTTACCTTCAATAATGAGACACAGCAGGTGCTGGTCGGGGGACAAGCCTATGCGTAAGCTGCTGCTCCGCTGTCTCTTTGTACTCGTTGCTATGCCTGGGTATGTGTCAGCTGCGTCGTCGACGAAAGGTGTTCAGCTTCGCTCGGATGCGGAGAACCGGCGCGTGGATATAACCATCGATGGGGAACCCTTTACCTCTTATATCTGGCCGACAACGTTGAAAAAGCCTGTCCTTTATCCGCTGATTGCTCCTGGCGGAATTACGGTAACACGAGGCTATCCTCTTGCCCCGTTGCCAGGAGAGCGGACGGATCATCATCATCATGCAGGGATGTGGTTTAACTATGGCAACGTGAATGGTTTTGACTTTTGGAATAACTCCGATGCCATCAAGCCCGAGTCCCGCACCAAAATGGGCACGATTGAGCATGAAAAAATCTTGTCTATGAAGAACGGTGCCGATCATGGAGAACTGGTGGTCGAGACTGTATGGATCACAGGCAATAACGAAAAGATCCTTCGAGAAAACACGCGTTATGTATTTACCAAAAGTGAAAATTCGCGCGTCGTTGATCGGATTACAACCTTGCATGCGCTCGATCGCGTCGTCTTCCATGACGACAAGGAAGGGCTTCTGGGGATACGTGTAGCACGATGGCTTGAATCTCCCAATGAGAAGGGCGGAACCTTTACCGACGCCAATGGTGTTGCCACGAAGGTTGAGGCCCAGAATGTACCAGGAGCTACGGGCATTTATCTCACCAGCGAAGGGAAGAAAGGTGACGCGGTTTGGGGAACTAGAGGGAAGTGGTGCATCCTAACCGGGAAGCGCGGGGAAGATACAGTTTCAGTTGCAATTATCGATCACCCTGAAAATCCGGACTATCCGACCTACTGGCATGCACGGGGCTATGGATTGTTTGCCGCGAACCCTTTAGGTAGAAAGATCTTCGATCCTTCTGCTGCGCCACTTGATTTCACTCTGGAGAAGGGCAAGACCGTAATATTTCGTCATCGGGTGATTTTGGCCGCGCATGAGATTACTCCTGAAGAGATGGATCGGGAGTCCTCAGCCTATGGCCGGGAGGACCGATAAAAGGTCAGACTCGTAACCACATTCAGTGATGAATAAAAAGGAGAGATTTTGCACAGACGGCGATTCCTAAAATCTTCTCTTGCTCTATCGGCTGCTGCGTTTGCCTCAAACGCGGCAACCGAAGCCGCAGCTCAAAAACCTCGTGAGTACTACGAATTGCGAAGGTATCACCTGCAGACAGGGCCACAGCTGCAGCTTACGGAGCACTATTTCGAAGAGGCCCTTATTCCTGCGTTGAATCGCTCGGGCCTTTCTCCCATAGGAGCCTTTAAGCTCGATATCGGTCCGGATACTCCGGCCTATTATTTGTTGATTCCTGGAAGTTCTCTGGAAGCTTTGGTGACAGCTGAACTGCACCTTGCGCAGGACGAACAGTTTATAAAAACAGCCGAGTCTTTTTGGAGCGCCCCAGCAAAAGAGCCTGCCTTCCTTCGTGTAGATAGCTCTCTGCTGATTGCTTTTGAAGGCTGGCCGAAATTAACACCTCCAAAGTTCGATAGCTCCAGCACTAAGCGGATCTTCCAGTTGCGGACATATGAGAGTCCCAGTAATCAAGATCACGTTCGAAAAGTAGAGATGTTCCACCATGGTGAATTCGAGATCTTTCGGAAGGCGGGTTTTCGGCAGGTGTTTTACGGCGATGGCTTGATTGGTCCTCACCTTCCTAATCTGACCTATATGCTGAGTTTTAGTGATCTCGCGGAGCTGACCGCACAATGGGACAAGTTTCGTAATGATCCTGATTGGAAGAAGCTATCGAGTTCTTCCCGCTATGGTTTTGAGCAGATCGTAAGCAATATTTCCAATCTGATCCTCAGTCCTCTGGCCGCCTCTCAGATTTGATTCGGCTTAAATAATCTCCTATGGACATTCCAAAGGAATGGTGCTACTTTCTTTGCAATGTCCAAAGGAGAGATTGTGGACGCCAAAAAATCCGAAGTTTTACAAGGTACACTCGATTTAATGATTTTGCAGACCTTGAACGCCTTGGGGCCTCTGCATGGCTTTGGACTTGCCCGCCGGATTGAGCAGATCAGCGAGGATGTTTTGCAACTGAATGAGGGAACTGTCTATACCTCGCTTTTGCGTTTGCAGCAGCAGGGTTGGATCACCTCCGAGTGGGGAGCTTCCGAGAATAACCGTAAGGCCAAGTTCTATTCCATTACCAAACGCGGCATGAAACAGCTGGCACTCGAAACGGAAAACTGGGAGCGAATCTCCGGTGTTATTGGCCGTCTGTTGCAGCTGGAAGGGCAAAGGTAAGCCATGCGTGCTCGACTTCGTATCCTCCTCGCAAAGCTTCAAGAGCTGTTTCATCAACGGAAAGCAGACAGCGATTTCGACGATGAGATTCAGATGCATGTCGAGCTGCTTACCGATAGATTTATTCAGCAGGGAATGTCCCCCGCAGAAGCAGCTTCGGCTGCACGCCGGCAGTTTGGCAATGTTGCCTTGCTGCAGCAACGGCAAAAGGAGATACGAACATTCCTGTCTCCGACTACTTTGTGGCGCGATTTCACTTACACGCTGAGGCGTTTTTCCAAGTCTCCGGTTTTCGTCTGTGCGGCGGTTCTTTCCATCGCTCTCGGAATCGCAGCAAACGCCACTATCTTTTCCATTGTCAGCAGATTTGTTTTGCGTCCTGCCCCAGTTGGCGAGCCTGCAAGTTTGATGAACTTGCATACGACTCACAAGAATGAAATCAATTCTTTCTCCTGGCCAGCTTTTAAAGATGTGCAGGAGCAAACCAGATCTTTTTCCGGCGTTACCGCTTATTTCGATCTATTGCCCGCTTCTCTCAGTGGCTACGGCGAACCCATACGGGTGTGGGGACAAGCTGCAAAGTCGAACTATTTCGATGTCACCCAGCTTTCGATGACACTTGGCCGAGGTTTCTTGAATTCGGAAGAACATATTCCGGTAATTGTTCTGGGCCATGGCTTGTGGAAGAGCTACTTTGCATCGGACCCGGCTGTGGTTGGCAAAACAATACTTCTTTCCGGACAGGCATTCACTGTGGTTGGTGTAGCGCCCCCTTCCTTTCGTGGGCTGGATGCTATTCTGGCTCCTCAATTTTGGGTGCCGCTGGGAACTCTCGAACGCTTGCAGTCTACGCCTTTGGATTGGACAACACGTTCACAACACTGGTTACAGGTTGCTGGGCGAATGGCTCCCGGAGTTACAACGGAGCAGGCAACAGCGGAACTCAGCGTACTGGCACAACGTCTTGCAACCGCTCATCCGGATACGGATAAAGACGGAGGCTTTCGTTTTGAGCGGGCAGGAGCACTTCCTCCTCGCGACAGCTCCTCTATCCTGTTATTTCTGGCCGTACTCGGTGTTATTGTGCTGCTCGTTCTCTGTATTGCCGGTACGAATATGGCCAACCTGCTTTTGGCTCAAGCTGCAGGTCGCGAGCGGGAGATGGCGGTGCGCATAGCAATGGGTGCTACGCGCAGTCAGCTTCTCCGTCAATTGTTGTTGGAGAGTACATTACTTTCCCTCGGTGGGGGGCTTCTCGGCATCGGCCTTACATTGTGCTCTCTTCAGGGGCTTTCTTCCTTCCACCTTCCTGCGCCGGTTCCGATTGACCTTAGTCTTAGCATCGACTGGAGGGTTCTGCTATATGCCTTTGCACTCAGCATTGGTTCCGGATTGCTGTTTGGCGTTATTCCGGCATTCGTAGCCTCACGTCCGCTCCTTTCTCATGCGCTGAAGGGGGAAGATGCACTTGCCCGTTCAGGGAGACGGTGGACGTTGCGCAATACTCTTGTTGTCAGCCAGATTGCGATGTCCCTGGTGCTGCTCTGTGCTACTGGACTTTTCCTGCGCAGCTTACAGTATGCTGCGGATATTCCTATTGGTTTCCGCGCGAATGGCATCCTCATGATGGCGGTCGATCCGCAGACACAGGGCTATACTTCTGAGCGCACGATTCAGTTCCTCACACAACTACGTCGAAATGTGGCGACTCTTCCTGGCGTCCTCTCTGTGGGATGCACCGATGGTGTACCGCTTTCGGGAGGACATCGCAGTGATGGATTCCTGATTAAGAGTGGATCGACTTCTTCGGAGTCTACCGCGACAGTAGATCTGTTTATGGTTACTCCCGGTTATTTTGAAACTATGGGGATCGCCCGTCTTGCCGGTCGTGATTTTGCTTCCGAGCGCTCTACGGGAACTAAGTTCGCGGTGGTCAATCAAACCTTTGTTCAGCGCATACTCAGTGGAGAGAATCCTCTTGGCCAGCAGGTTTCGGGTGGAGGTGTCACCTATCAGATCATCGGTGTGGTCCAGAACACCAAGTCACGTACCTTGGGGGAGAAGCCCCGCCCGGTTCTTTATCGTCTGCTTGATCAGAATGTAGCCAGCGATCCTTCAGGCATGGGATATTCCCTGCTGGTTCGTTATTCGGGAGATTCTGGAAATCTTGCGAACGCTGTTCGCGATCAGATTCATTCCCTGGACTCCTCGATGGCTATCTTCAATACGGCAACAATGGAAGAACATTTACGGGATGCATTCTTCCTTCCTCGTCTGGCTGGTACGCTATTCGGTGTCTTCGGTCTTGTTGGTTTGATTTTGGCTGCTGTTGGACTCTATGGCGTAATGAGCTATTCAGTAAGCCGCCGTACACGCGAGATTGGTATCCGGATGGCGCTCGGTGCGCGCGTTGGGGAGGTACAACGTCTGGTTCTTCGTCAAGGCTTGCTGCTCACCCTGATTGCCGTGATCGTCGGACTGCCTGCAGCTTGGATGGTGGCAAGATTTGCCAGTAGCTTCCTTTATGGAGTTAAACCGCACGACGCAATAACCTTTACCCTCGTGCCGTTCTTTTTGACTGCCGTTGCTTTTGTGGCATCCTGGATCCCATCACGCCGGGCAACGAAGGTTGAGCCGCAAACAGTACTTCGTTGCGAGTGAAGAACACAGGCTCGTACCGACTTTTCTAGTTTGGGTCGGCAGCTCGTTGGCGCGTCCCCTTTCCCTCCGATGAAGGATAGGGGAGCTTGTAAAATACGTGCGTGAAATCTACGAGCCGAAAATCTTCGCTGTACGGTCTTCTCCTGCGGATTGCGCTTCTTCTGCCTGTCTTCATTCTTGCTTCTTCCTGTCTGGCACAGGCAGTGGGTGCTGCAAATCCTGCCATTGTTCCATCAGATCGTCTCGGCGAGTCTTGGTGGGGTGATCGTCATAAGGCTGTGCTAGAGGCCGTTCATAACCAACCGGATGCGCAACTTTTACTTATCGGTGATTCCATCACCAATAACTACGATAAGGATCGTCTCCCGGATGAGAATTTTCAGCCGACCTGGAAGCAATTTTATGAACCTCGCAAGGCCCTGAATCTTGGCTTTAGTGGTGACGCTACAGAACATGTTCTGTGGCGTCTGGAACATGGCGAGGTAGATGGACTTCATCCAAAGGTTGTCGTTCTGCTGATAGGGACCAACAATACCGGCCACGAAAATCAGTCGGCAGAACAGACTGAGACCGGAATCGATGCGGTTGTTGCTTCTCTGGAACAGCACTTGCCGGAAACGAAGATTCTGCTTCTGGGGATTTTGCCGAGTGATATTTCCGATAGCAAAACAGAGCGTGATCGGGCTGTGAACCGTTACCTGTCCACCTGCTACGGTGAGAATCCGCGCGTGACTTATCTCGATATCGGCTCGATCTTTTTCCGCGACGGTGTCTTGAATACTTCTATCTTCTACGATCCGCGTTTGGCTCATCCTGGTAAAGCTCTACATCCGGATTCGAACGGACAACGCATGATGGCTGAAGCCATTGAGCCTACCTTGGCAAAACTGATGGGAGATGCTCCGCAGGTTCCAATTGCATCCATGACGGATATTAATACCGCTCTGATTCCAGTGCCTAAGCTGGAGGTGGATTCCTATGATTGGTATGCGAGGCATCATGCGGAACTGGATCTTCAAAAGAAGCTAAAGCCGCGTGTCGTCACCATTGGGGATTCCATTACCCATTTCTGGGGAGGACTGCCCAATGGAAGTCATGTGAATGGACCAACGGCGTGGCAGAAAATCTTCGGCGCGAAGCCCGTGATGAATATGGGCTTTGGCTGGGACCGCACGCAAAACGTTCTGTGGCGGCTTCGTCAAGGAGAGTTCGACGGCATCAATCCTCAATGGGTAGTTTTGGCGATAGGTACGAATAATCTCACAGGCACGAAGAATGCACGTGCGAATACGCCAGAGGAGATTGTCGATGGAATAGCAGCCATCTACGATGAGATCCACCTGCGCTCTTCTCAAAGCCGCATTCTCTTGATGGCTATTTTGCCCAGAGGTGAGAAGCCGGACAGTCCCTTGCGGGCTCCGATCCAAAAGCTGAATCAGCTCTTGTCTCAGCGCCTTTCCGGCAAACCTCAAGTTACTTTTCTTAATATCGGTCAACAGTTCCTTACTCCGGATGGCACATTACCTCGTACGATGATGCCGGATGGTACGCACCCGAGTGATGCTGGATATCAGCTCTGGGCGGATGCGTTAATTCAGGCAGGAGTAAGGCCTTAAGTTTTAGGAAAAGGGTGTATCGGTAGCCGAGCATCTTCAGTCCGATGTGGCTGCTGCTCGGTTGCCGATGCTTACATTATTAGATTTAGGCCTTAAGACATTCCGTGTGCAGGAATTGGACTCTCGGGATTTATCTCAATACCAGCGTCGATTTCAGATATCCGGTCAGTGCAATCTTGTACTCCTTAACAAGCTCTACCCTTTCTTTCACGTTGGCATCGGCATAAAGCAGATTCATGCTTTTAATGATTTGCAATGAGACGTTAGCAATCCGATAAGCGCGTTCCTTTGATAATTCAGGATGCCTATTCAAAAAAACATCCGCTAGCTGCTCCCGGAAGCGAACTTTGGCCGCCCGGTCCCGGTTGTATTTGATTGGTGCGTCGAGCACAGCAAAGTAAGCTGGGTGTTCTTCTACAAAGCTGACCACGATGTCGATGAAGCGGTGTGCCATCTGCTCGACAGATATGCTCTCGGGAAACATTGCTAGCCTTGCCCAGTGGCTCCGCATTTCATCCCTATACTTGTCCCGAAGAGCACGGACGAGAGCTTCCTTATTGGGGAAATACTGGTAAACCGCTCCGATGGAGGAACCTGCGCGTTCTGCAATCTCTGTCATCGTAGAAGCATCGTAACCGACTTCAGCCAGTATCTCTGCTGCAGTATCGAGCAGTTGTGCAACACGCCGCTCTCCGCGTTCTTGTTGGGGAATTCTTCGACTCGTTGACATATCTGAGGGCATGCTCATATTATAGCTTTAAGAATATGAGGGTATCCTCATATTCGGAGGGGTTCTCACATGTCTTTATCTCTGACTCTCAATCCCGCTTCCACCGCATTGGTATTAATCGACTTGCAAAATGGCATTCTCGGACGGTCCTTGGCTCCGTACACAAGCGATGAAGTTGTTGAGCGTTCCATCCAGCTTTCCGATGGTCTGAGGGACGCTGGTGCAACCATTGTCTTTGTGCATGTGTTGATCTCGGACGTGCTGCATTTACCTGTGGATTTGCCCATACGAGATCCCAATTCTCCTCCACCTCCGGCGGAAGCTTCGGAGCTGATTTCAACACTTACTATCCAATCTTCCGATCTTGTGGTTACAAAGAGGCAGTGGGGCGCTTTTTACGGTACGGAGTTAGACCAGCAATTACGCCGGAGAGGAATTCGCACGATTGTGTTGGGAGGGATAGCAACTAACTTTGGCGTTGAGTCCACCGCTCGAGACGCATTTGACCGCGGTTACGAGGTGGTCTTCGTAGAAGATGCTATGAGCACAGTGAGCGCTGAGGCACATCGGTTTGCTACGGAAAACATCTTTCCGCGTATGGGGCGTGTCCGCACTACACAGGCAGTTTTGGATGCAGTAAGAGGATGAGCTTTGTTTCCAATTCGACGGTAGAGCGCATCGAACCTCGCGTATGGAAGTTGTGCGGGGTGGTGCTGCTCGGGCCTCTGATTACCAGCCTCGATTCAACTGTAGTGAATGTTTCCCTTGCAACTTTGGGGCGAGAGCTACATGTCACGCTGGCAACATTGCAGTGGGTGATCACAGGTTATCTCTTGGCGCTAGCTCTGATGCTTCCCTTGAGTGGCTGGCTGGTAGATCGGATCGGCGCGAAGCGTGTTTATATAGGATGCTTTGCGCTATTCACCTTTGCCTCGGTGTTGTGTGGGTTTTCACCTTCGGCAGAAGCTTTGATTGGGGCGCGGGTACTGCAGGGGATGGCTGGAGGGCTGCTTGCTCCGATGGCGCAGATGATGGTTGCCAGAGAGGCACCTCGCCATATTGCACGTGTAGCCGGAATTATCGTTGTGCCTGTTCTACTTGGTCCGATCTGCGGTCCTTCTCTCGCCGGACTGATTCTGCAACACGCCTCGTGGCGATGGATCTTTTTTATCAACCTTCCCATTGGGATTTTGGCTACGCTGTTGGCATTTTGGATATTGCCGAAAGATGGTGTCAGCGGACGAGCGAGAAGTTTCGATCTTGTGGGATTCCTGTTGATTTCTCCGGCATTGGTTTTGCTTTTATATAGCTTTGAGGGATTAGGGAGTAATCCTTTCCGTGGGTCGGAATATCCGTTGGGATTAGCAATATCTCTTTTCCTCCTGATGGCTTTTGTTTGGCATGCACTCAGGCGGGGAAATGCTGCCCTCATCGATTTGAATCTTTTTCGGGATTCGCATTTCAATGCCGCTGCTTGTGCTCAGTTTCTCACGAATTCTATTGCCTTTGGCGGACAGATGCTACTGCCGCTCTACCTGCTTTCGGAGCTGCACATTTCACCCGAGAAGACTGGAATGCTGCTAGCTCCCGCTGGCGTCGGGATGCTCTGCTCTTATCCTTCTATGGGAGCACTTACGGATCGTTTCGGCCCGCGTAGAGTTAGTGCCAGTGGTTCTCTGATTGCATTGCTTGGAACCTTGCCCTTTGCTTTGCTGCCATCTTCCGCTCTATCGATGAGCGTTATTGGTATCGCGCTCTTCATCCGCGGTGTTGGTATGGGGGCAATCGGTATTCCCTCCATTGCTGCTGCGTATTCGTCAATTCCAAGAGAGGCAGTTCCAATTGCTACGACCGCTATCAATATCGTGCAGCGCCTGGGCGGGCCAACTGCTACAACTATCCTTGCGATCTTCCTGCACTCCAGAACAGCTTCGATTTCAATTTCAGGCCAAAGGTCAGGAGCCTTTACGGCTACCTTCGGGTTGTTATGTGTCTTTCATCTTCTAGCCTTCTTTGCTGCATTGCGCCTGCCTTTGCGAGTGCGGCCGCGAGAGCGGGTCGGCAGCAGCGGCTCTGCACAGGCGCCCGGGATGAATGCAGGGTAAATGTGGATTGCCGAAGGTGCGTGAACAGAGTGAGGAAGACGATTACGATTCGAGCGAAGGAGACCTTTATTCGCGGACTCCTTACCCGATTTCTCGATTGAATTGGAATTGAAAGACAGTTGTAACTCTGACAGGTACCGGTCGCGGAAACGGGTCGATAGGAAAACCTGGGTCTGGTCCAGGATTGGGTGATGGAGGAGGCACAGGTTCAGGGTCCGGTTCCGGAGCCGGATTGGGGTCTGGATCTGGATCGGGATCAGGTCCGGTTGGGGGATCTATGCCAGGTGCGACATTTGCTATATCTTCAGGCCACAACCTCCAGCTCCACATGCTGTACCGACGAATTACCTCAATTTCTTCGTACTCAGCTTCCTGAAGAGTAGCTGAAATATAAAGCAGGATAGTCGCCACGCTGAAACCTCGCTCCTCTCATTAGACGAGCACAATGGAATCCGGTTGCTCACGGATCAACTTCTCGGTATCCATATTTGGCTTACAAGAATTCCCCCAAGTCTGGATCTGCTCTTATTTAAGACAAAATTCTCCTGTTCCAGAATTGCGGTATAGTCCGGCAAGTGCCTAGTCTGCAAACCTGTAAGCCAACCGAAGATGCAATATAAAAAGCCGATCAGGAATACAGCAATTCCTCTTTTCCAGGGAGTATGGGGAATCGCAAATTCTGAAACGATCCATTGTCCGGAGCTTGAGAGCGAGTTGCGGATCTTTGATGCAAGAGTTTGTAGTTCAGGTTCCGTCAGGCAATCCAGGAAAAAGTGGGAGATCACGAGATCGTAACCGGCAGAAGGATGAAAATTTCGGATGTCTTGCCCGTGTATTCTCAAGCGGTCTTGTATTCCTGCTGCTGATGCTCTTTTCTGCAGCAGCGATAGCATCACAGTACTTACGTCGACGGCATCGACGAAGATGCTTGAATTTGAAGCAAGAAGGCGAGTTGTGAATCGGCCGTCGCCATCTCCTAACACCAAGGCCCTTTGTGATGTGCCAAGATGAGCCAAAAACGCATTCCTGCAATTGTCCAAAAGCAGCCCGAAGCTGAAATATTCAAGCCAGCGATAGAGGCGAGCGATCCGGTCAAAATTCGGACTGCTCATGCGAACCACGGAAAGATCAGTATCGGGGTCAAGAGCGCAAGATCTGCAGCGACCCTCGACGTCATTCGGCTGAGCCTGATCTGTAACTTGTCGATGAGCAAAAGAAGACCTGCACTAAATACCTCCACTAAGAAGAGCTTCTCTGCGGGGCTGTGCATATATACGGCGAAGTAGAGCACGAGGATTCCCAGTGCCAAAACCGCCGCGGTTGTAAGAGGAAATGCTTTATGTGCGGTTCCATCCTGACTTTCCCATCTTTCAATGCCTACACAGTTTAGCCAGCACAGAATAGCGAAGAATACGACCGCAATGGCGAAGGAGGGAGAATGAGTTGATGATCGGGACCAAGCTGGAACGGCTGTCGCCGCAGCAAAAATAAACCCTACGAACATCTCTTTAGCAAACCAGCGCCTCTTCCTGGTGAACTTGAAGTGAACTGCTGCGAAGTAAGCGAAGGCGACGAGAAAGAGAATTGAGTCCTCCCGTCGTGCGGAAATCGGCATGTATGTGAAGATGAGCCACAGCAAAGTTCCCCCGATCAGGGGAAGCACGCTTGTCATGACCTTCCAGTGGCGACGGTAAAAGTGATGCCGTTCTCGCATTTCTGCTTGCGGCAATGTACGCCAGCCGTCCAGAAGTCGGTCGGTTATGTAAATTGCCCAGGTGCCCAGGGCCAGAATTGCTAAAGAATATAGTGGCAGGACAAGATGGAAGCATTGGGCAAAGCTCCATGCCCATAGTGCAGCAACGGTAGGTGCATCCAGACTAAGCAAGTGCCACCAGCGCAGAGGCGAAGGTACTTGCAGTAGCACCGGAAAGTTCCTGCGTGTTATGGAAGGGGAAGCAACTAGGACCACAAAGTTATTTTACTTGGCAACGCATGGCCTTTTCTATGAATGGCCATGCGTTGCCTGGCTCCAACAGAAGCTACAGCCTGACACCCAGGGTTTTAGTAATGGAATTTATAGCGAATCTGAACAGAGAGCATTCTTGGGTCGGCAAAGTGCGTGCCACCAAAGGTGTTGCTTGTGTCCAGTTGATAGCGCTTGTTTGTAAAGTTGGTTGCCGACAGGCGAACAATGAGAGATTCGCCAAAGTTCTTTCCTATCGAGAGGTCCAAGGTCCTATAGCTAGGCAAATGTTCTGGCCCGTCCTCCCGTAGAAAGCCGGAACCATAGTTTATGTCGAGTGCCGCGAAGGCGTGCCAGGGGAGATTGCCATCTGCTCCGGCTGCCAGCGTATTCCGTTGGTCGTGATCCAGATAGAATCCGCCGGTCGGTGGAGGACTAAAGTCGGTTAAGCCCCCGTTGGTACCTCCAAATCCTTGTGTTTGCTGATTCGAATAAACAAGATGTGCATGCATGTGCTTCCAGAGCATCGGCGAGCGGAGGTTCGCTTCATAGGCCTTGATGCGGGCTGAGCTGATTGTAAGAGGAAGGAAGATATTCGAATTTCCGATGGCGTCATGATCGAAAAAATTGTGTGCCCCGGTGCGGAAGTAATCGAAATCTGCAACCCATCCTCGGATAGGAATGCTTATGCCAACTTCATGCTGCTCGTCGCGCTCACCATGCAATGGAGCGAATCCGAGGCCTTGAGTAAGTGCGTATTGTTCGAGAGGTCCTGAGACAGTATCTAGTGGAGGCGCCTGATAGAAACGTGAATACGCTCCCCGGATTGCAATTCCTGTTTTCGGGATGCGAATCGCCACACCAACCCTGGGATCGGCTGCATTTTCGTTGAGAAGTCCGGCAAAGTGAGTCATACGGATTCCGCCAGTGAGCGTTAGCCAGGAAGTTGCTTTGTATTGATCTTCGAGAAACAAAGCTTCCAGATCCCCTCCTGGATGGACCTTTTGCCGGAAGGCAAGATTGCTGCCATCATTTGCTACAAGAGAGAAGAGGGTGTTGTCCTGCTGTCCAAAGACGTAAAGTCCGGCCCGGGCGTTGTGCTTACCCTTTACTTCAGAGAGAGAAATCTGACCACCTTCGTAATTGGAAGCACGGTTATTGGTTGTAATTGGGGAATCGGCGGGTCCCCCTTCAAATGCTGCACGATTAAAGTGGTAAAAAGGTGAGATGGTAAGCAGAATCCCCGGCGAGTAAGTTCTAGCCCAGGTTAGAGTTGCAAAGCCATCCTGCTCTCTCTGCCGATCCCTGATGGCATTGGCCTGCATCTCCGGATCATTCGGAACCTGATAGTAGTCTGCGCGGAAACCGCCGTTGAAGCGCCACTGATCGCGAGGACTTGCGTTGTAAATAAGAGAGGTGAAGGCTCCACCGCCTGAAGCATGATTATGAAGATTTACGCTGGTCGGAGCCTCCAAACCGTAATCGGAGCGATTGCCGTTTGCGCTTACATAATAGGCAAACTTCTCACCATGGTCTCCAAAGCTTAATTGATCGTCGGTGGCATTGTAGGTGCCATAGCTGGTGACAAGTTCCGCCTGGCGATTACGTTCGAAGCCGGTACGCGTGGCAACGTTGAAGACTCCATAAGTGCGGTCTCCGTAATCTGCCGCAAAACTTCCACTCTGAGCCTCAAGATAATCTACGTCCTTGGGATTGAATTGCGGACCTACATTGGAGGCGATGTTGGTATTCGGCAGCGGTACGCCATCGATAGCCCAGGTGATCTGATGTCCTCCGCGAACATGCAGCTGATCATGGATCATGTATGCGCCGGGAACGAAATTTGTCACGATGCGGAAGCTGTTTGTGGAATCGACTCCGGCGTAGTGGGCTATCTGTTCGCGAGTGATCAGTGTTGTCCTTGTGGAGGATTCAGTATCGGGCCCAGCGGCTGTGGCTGTTACATCCACATTCTGTTGGAGAGAGGCAATGGCAAGTTGATAGTGCAGCACGGGGGCGCTGCCTGAAGTTAGCTCGATTATTTGAGCCTGAGGGGCGAATCCTGATGCTTCTACGGTCACAACGTATTCTCCTGCCGGTATTGCGGAGAATTCAAAGACTCCCTCTGCGTTACTTTTTGTCGTTTGCTGAAAAGCAGAGGTCTTTGACTGTAGCGTTGCCTTGGCACCCGCAATCGGTTTGTGCTCGGGGTCGTGAATCACTCCACGGACATTAGTAAGAATTACAGCGAATGCGGAGAGGGCAATAAGAGATAAAAAGAGAAATGAGACGAAAACTCGTCGCACCGCAACCTCCAGATCTATCAATGGTTCGTCAACTAGCGAATACCGGACATCGCTCTCGAAATGCGAAGGGGCGCACTAGGAAGAGCCGGATTCTATGGTCGTGTGAATAGAAGGCGGATGATCTTCCAACCGGACTGGAATACACGCTGTGCTGTGACTTATTTGCGCCGTGCAGCTGGTTCAGGAAGATCGGCTAGAGGGTGTGCTGTGCTGGAGGGCCGCGTTTCTGCCTGCTACGGTCGAAAGAGATTCGATATCGTGCTTCTGTTTGAGAATTGGCTGCCGGATGGCTGACAATTTCGGCGTAGAAGATACCAGTACTGAAAAGAAATGGCGAAGTATTATTGGCCGCTGTTGCAGTTTTGGGGGAGTACGGGCACTTCTCCCGGATTGAGGCGCCTTGGTTTCTTCTCGTGGCCATTACCATTGTGCAGTGATGCTTGCCGTTCTTTCTGCAGCAGGCCGGGACAGTGTTTTCTTCGCGTATAGAAGAAGCGAGCAGCGGCGCGCTTAGGGAGTAGCCCCATATTAGTAGCAATACAATGGCAATCAAGCGCCGCATGAGAATCAGTGTAAAGCAGCTAGAGGGGATTTAGCTACTAAGCGCCGGTTGCGCAAGCCAAGCCAGCTTTATGAAATTTATTTTCATGTTCAAAATCGGCTGCGGTAAAGGTAGCCGTACAGGGGTAAGTTTTAAAGCCGCGCCCGGTTGCCGATATGGAAGTCTTGGCTCACCCCACTCTAGAGCAATCCATCGTCACGGTGTCCTTCCGGAGAAGGACGCTGTGCAGGTTGCCGTAACGGGAGCGCTGTATAAATGGTCGTTACTCCGAAATTGCCCTGGCCGCTCCGTTTCGCTTTGCTGCGAAATGGGCACGCGGGGCTCTACAGTAGCTTTGCAAGCACAGGCTAGTCTGCCGCCGGAGTATTGTCGGTCTTGCGCGCTGTTTTTCTAGGCTTCTTCTTGATCGGTTCCGGGAACTTCGGGATGTTGCTGACAGACTCTTTCCCTTCCGCGAGAAGAATCAGGAACTGCTGAGAGTTAAAGAGCGGTGCGCTTTTCTGCAATTTGTGTGCGTGGATATATTGTCCATCGCTCTGCATGATGCGAGCTTTTACCGTATCGGCCAGGCAGGCAGCCAATATCTCGCACCTCAATCTGGATTTCAATTGGGGATCTCGGATCGGAAAGACAACTTCGCAACGTTCGAAGAGGTTGCGTGGCATCCAATCGGCGCTGCCACAATAAACTTCGTCGGAACCGCCATTTTCAAAGTAGAAGACCCGGCTGTGTTCCAGGAATCGGCCAACGATCGAGCTGACACGGATGTTCTCACTCATGCCTTTGATTCCTGGACGAAGGGCACAAATACCGCGCACGATCAGATCTATCTGAACGCCGGCATTCGATGCCTGGTAGAGTGCTTCGATCACACTTTGCTCGAGTAGAGAATTCATCTTGGCGATGATGTGTGCCGGGCGTCCTGCAGCAGCATGTTCTGCTTCGCGATGAATCAGGCGAATAAAGTTTTCAGCCATCGTTAATGGCGCTACCAGCAGTGGTTGGTAGTCATCCGATTCGGCATGAGCTGTTAGATAGTTGAAAACCATGTGTACTCGCTCGGTGATTTCCGTGTCACAGGTCAAGAAACTTATGTCTGTGTAGAAACGAGCAGTATCCGGGTTGTAGTTGCCGGTTCCCAAGTGACAGTAGCGGCGAGTTACGCCATCCTCGTCATGACGAACAAGCATTGCCAGCTTGCAGTGGGTTTTAAGGCCTACTACTCCGTGGAAGACCTGTACTCCGGCATCCTCAAGATCACGTGCCCAGCGGATATTAGAGGCTTCATCGAAGCGGGCCATTAGCTCGACGACTACAGTTACCTCTTTACTTTGTGCAGCTTCCGTGAGGGCCTGGAACATTGGCGAGTCGGAGCTTGTTCGATAGAGAGTCTGTTTAATGGTGACAACACGAGGATCTTGCGCTGCAGACTGAATGAAGCCGACGACGGCGTCATAAGAATCATAAGGATGGTGCAGCAAGATATCGCGGTGGCGTAGATCGTCGAATAAGTCTGTTGCTTTGCGACTCAGATGCAGCGCGTGAGGCACAAAAGACGAAAACTTTAGGTCCGGTCTCTTTGTTTCGCTATAGAGATACATCAGGCGGGAAAGATTAACCGGTCCGTCTGTCTTGAATACCTGGAAGTCGTCCAACTCGAAGTTGATGCGCAAACGTTCGATGATCTCCGGGTCGGCATTATTTTCAATCTCCAGCCTTACGGCGTCGCCCTTTCTACGGTTATGCAGTTCGGCGCGAATGCTTTCGAGTAAGGAACGGGATTCTTCCTCCTGGAGATAGAGGTTCGAGTTACGAGTAACTCGAAACGCAGCCCTGGAAAGAATCTCGTATCCGCGATACATCCCGGCGGCATTCTGCTCGATCAAGTCATGAAGGTAGAGAAAATCGTTCGTTCCCTCTTCTGAGGGAAGGGGAACCAGTCGCGGTAATGTCCTTGGGACGGTTACCACACCGAGAACAGGTCCGGCAGAACCCTTACGCTTGCGGCGCAGCATCAATGCCAGACACATGGCCTTGTTCAGGACGCGCGGGAATGGATGTGCGGGATCGATGGTGATCGGCGTAAGAAGCGGGTCGACCTCTTTTTGATAGAAGGAGACGGCATGCCGGTGCGCCTCTTCACTTAGTTCGTCCCAGCGCAGAAGGCGGACGCCGTTCTTCCTTAAGTCTGGAAGAAGTTGTTCATTCCAACAACGATACTGCTCGCTGACAAACTTTTGCATATCATCGGCGATTGCCGCAAGGGTCTCCTGCGGTGTGAGGCCATCGAAACCGGGTTCGTGGTAGCCGTCCTCAATTCGCTGCAGGATACCCGCGACCCTGATTTCCACAAACTCGTCGAGGTTGCTGGCCGTAATGGCAAGGAACTTCAATCGTTCCAAAAGCGGGTTAGAGGGATCCTGAGCCTCTTCTAGCACACGACGGTTGAAGTTCAGCCAGGAGGCATCGCGGCTGATGAAGTGTCGTTGACGGCGTAGAACAGTTGTCGGCATAGTGTCAGACGGATTCCAGGGGTATGCCCAGTTCGGGGGCAAATCAATGTAGAGCCTACACCTTATCGTCTCTACTAATTGTCATACAGGAAATGCGATTTTGAGATGTGAATGTAATACGAAAACAACAGTTGATGGGAAGGTTGTCTAGAGTTCGTTACTAGCTATCGCTAAATGCTGGCAGAGCTACAAAGTTCAGGATGACGTAACGGAATTTAACCATACGGGTAATTTGACGGATTCCGAGTCTCTCTAGGAGGATGGAAGAGCCTGCCTTAGACTGGAAGTAGGAGAGATTCCATGAGCAATGATCCCTGTAGTAAATCAGAACAATTGCTGAGTGCAGATCGCGCTGCTCTTGAGCTCTTCCAGCTCGCAGCGTTGTTGCTCGGCGATGAAAGCAAAGCCGTCACCGCTGTGGAAGCCGGGCTTCAAGAGTCCGAAATCGATCCCTGTGCCGATCCTGAGGGCTCCCGCCGTATTGTCCGGGAACGAGTCATGGTAGCAGCGCTTCGTCTTGCTGCGGCAGGAAACGAACCGTCATTTATCGCTCCGGAAAGCGCCTCTGAGGTTAATTCTTGCCTGGAGGATGATGAATTGAGTGCGGTAGGAATCTCTGCTGCTCAATTGAATGAATTATTCCAAGGGGCGGGACGTGAGCGTATGCGGCAGTGGTTGGAGCAGTTGTCTTCTGTTTCGCGCGCGATCTTTGTTCTAAGAGCCATTGCCGGCCTTTCCGGAAGTCAAACTGCGACATTATTACGAGAGAATGCAGGTCCATCGGCCGGTGGTTGGAGTCCTGAAGGTGTAAGCGCTATCTTCCGGCAAACTCTGTGTTCGCTTACTTCGCTCCTGGTGCAGTCTTCCCAGGTGCCGGAAGTCTCAAGTTAGTCCGGGCCAGGGCGAGCAAAGATTCACAGTCTGTTGCTCCCCTTTATCTCAGTGGAAGCAATAAACTTGGGGTTGTGTGCTGAAGAACACAAAGGGTCTGTTTGTGTTCGTTAAAGCATCCTAGAAAATGCTCTAGAAGCTTCTTTTTTGCACATTTCGGCTACGGTCGAGCATCCAAAGTTCCAAACAGTACTTAGGTGAGAGTCGTTCCCAAGTGAACAATTTTCAGGTTTTAAGAACAATTCGGTGGGGATCCACCCTGTTTGCGGGGGCATGTCTATTGATGTCAGCCGTTGCCCAGGAGTCGGGGAGTGCCGGATCCGGCTCATCGGCGGTCGTCCAATTGCCTGCCGCTCAAAGCTCTGGAAACGGTTTCCGGGGCAGTGTGATTACGGAAAAGGCAACGGATTCAGTGCTGCAGCTTTCCCTTGACGAGGCCATCAAACGGGGATTACAGCACAATTTGGGACTTATCCTATCCGGTACCAATATCCGGTCCGCGGGGGGCCAGCGCCTTCAGCAATTACAAGCGCTGTTGCCTACGGTTGATGTTTCCGCGCGTGAAGCCCTGGAACAGGTAAACCTGCAAGCGCAAGGACTGAATATCCCGGGAATTTCTCCGATTATTGGTCCATTTAGTTACACGGACATTCGGGGCAGCTTCAATTGGTCGTTGTGGAATGTTTCTTCGCTGCAAAACTATCTTGCATCGCGGCATAACTTTCAGGCTTCCAATCTTTCGGCTCAGGATGCAAAGGACATGGTTGTCCTGACTGTCGGCAATGCCTATCTGTTAGTAATTGCCGATGCCGCTCGTATCCAGACAGCTCAAGCTCAGGTTGATACTTCGAAGGTATCGTTGGATCAGGCTGTTTCCAACCATCAAAGCGGTACCGCTCCATTGCTGGACGAACTCCGTGCCCGGGTCGATTACCAGACGCAGCAGCAATCGCTGATATCGGCTCGGAATCAGTATGAGAAGGACAAAATTGCTCTGGCCCGGGTGATTGGTCTCCCTCTTGAGCAGAAGTTTGAACTGGCCGATCAGGCCCCCTATGCGGCTCTGGACAATATCGATGTCGCTGCCGCTGTAAAACAGGCGCTTGAGAACCGCAAGGATCTGTTGGCTGCGAATGAACAGACCTTGGGGGCTGAGAAGTCATATAAGGCTGCGAAGGCTGAGCGTTTACCGACCGTGAATTTTCAAGGTGACTATGGGCTGATTGGTCCGACCTTGGGTAATTCGCACGGGACTGGAAATGCAGTGGGAACCGCAAGCGTGCCCGTTTTTGAGGAGGCCCGTTTGCGCGGAGATGCCCGCGCCGCTCAAGCACAGCTCGAGCAAAAACGTGCGCAACTGAGCGATTTGCAGGCCCAGGTAAATGCAGATGTTCGCAATAGTATTTTGGACATCCAATCAGCAGCCCGTCAGGTTGAAGTGGCTCACAGTAATGTTCAGCTGGCAACAGAGGCCCTGAGCGAAGCCCAGCAGCGGTATGCAGCGGGCGTTTCAGACAATCTTGCCGTTTCACAGGCACAACAGTCAGTAGCCCAGGCCAACGACCAGTATGTCGGAAGCCTGTATCAACACAATATTGCCAAGCTCTCTCTGGCTCGGGCTCTCGGTGTAGCCCAGAACTATAAGGACTACGTAGGAGGAAAGTAATCGTGGCGGAACAGATCGCTGAGCGCTCCAGCCAAACGGATAGAGATGCGCATGATACAGCGGAATCAAATGATTATCCGCGTCCGCAATCGCGTCGCCGTTTCATCATTTTAGGAGTCATTGCCGCTGTTGTCGTAATTGGTGGGCTTTTCTGGTGGCACTCAACTTATTACGAGGACACTGACGATGCCCAGATCAACGGACACCTGATTCAGATCAGCTCTCGTGTCACCGGACATGTCATAAAAGTGAATGTGGATGAGAACCAGTTTGTTCCTGCGAACACGGTGGTTGCTGAGATTGATCCCAAAGATTACGAAGTAGCTGTTCAGCAGGATCAGGCTGCACTCGACAGTGCTTTGGCCAGTTATCAGGCCGCGACGGTTAACGTTCCGATTACCGGGATCAATACTGGTAGCACTCTTCGTTCGGCGAATGCGGATGTAACCAGTTCTCATGCCCAGATCGAGCAGTCTCTTCGTCAGTTGGAATCGGCAAAGGCAAAGGTTGCCCAGGCTCAAGCCAACAACACAAAGGCACAGCTGGATTTGCAGAGATATACGCCCCTGGTTCAGAAAGACGTTATCTCTCGCCAGCAATATGACGCAGCCGTGGCTGCCGCAGATGCGCAGAAAGCTGCATTGGTGGACTCTCAGGCCGGACAGGCAGCTGCCGAACAAGGCGTGCGCGTAGCTCGCGAACGTTTATCTCAGTCCGAGGCCCAGTTCAAGAATGCACAGACCGGTCCTCAACAGGTAGCTATTCAGAAAGCACGTGCGGATCAAGCTGCTGCTCAGGTGCAACAGGCTCGCGCGGCTTTGGAACAGGCAAAGCTGAATCTGAGCTATACGAAGATCGTTACTCCGGTTGCCGGTATCGTCACTCGCAAGAGCATTGAGGCCGGTCAGAATATCTCAATCGGCCAAAACATGATGACGCTGGTTTCTCTGGACGATGTTTGGATTACTGCCAACTTCAAGGAAACGCAGCTTCGCCATATGCGTCCCGGACAGGCAGTTTCGATCAGCGTAGATGCTTATGGCCGTAAGTACGATGGCAAGATCACACAGATCGGTGGAGCTACCGGTTCGATGCTCAGCCTCTTCCCGCCGGAGAATGCAACCGGCAATTACGTGAAGGTCGTTCAACGTGTTCCTGTGCGTATTGACCTGACCAATCCGGATCAGAACAAGGATCATCTCCTGCGTCCTGGTTTATCGGTTGAACCGAAGGTGCGGGTGAAGGAGTGAGAAACGCAGCTAAGAAGCGGCCAGCTGATAAAGCGGCTAGCCAAAATCCGGTTGGCTAAAAAGCGGGCAGCTGGATGCTGGTGTTTCTATCTCTAATTGCTGTCGATGGCATTTTTCAATTAACTCAAGAGAGCCTATCAGCCAATGGAAACTAGGTTGATGGGCTCTCTTTTTGTCCGCCGGTTCCGTTCCCAATGATTTCCGTTGAAGGAAAGGGCTGTAGACACGGTGAAACTCGTAGACCGGACTTTATTCGACCGGATTTTAGCTGTTCGCTTCTTCGCTGGCCGCTTCTTAGCTATCCTTTCATTGTGAAGATTCTGACCTCAGCAGAGATGCGGGAAACGGATCGCCTTACATCCGAGCGGTATGGTGTTCCTTCTCTAACGCTCATGGAAAATGCCGGCCACTCGGTTGCCAAATTTGTTCTTGCTGAGTTTCCGACCCGACAACGTGTCGTCGTTCTGTGTGGCCGTGGAAATAATGGCGGCGATGGTTTTGTTGCTGCGCGTTATCTGGCTGACGCAGGATGCCAGGTGACCGTGCTGCTGCTGGGATCCTCCGACAGGCTCTCTACCGACGCTGGAGCGATGTTCAAACGCTACGAGGGTCACGTAGTTGAGGTACTGGCAGAAGAAGAGCTTCCTGCACACGACTCGCTTCTCCGAGAGGCAAACCTGTTTCTGGATGCGGTTCTGGGAACCGGCTTCAAGCCTCCTTTACGTGGACTTGCACTGGCTGTGCGAGATCGTCTGCTGGATTGTGTGCGTGTGTCCAATGCTCTTGTCGTTGCTGTCGATTTGCCATCGGGATGGGATGCCGATTCCCGTTCGGCTTCGATGGATAATGCATTTCCGGCAAATGCCGTGGTTACATTTACGGCTCCGAAGATTGCCCATATCTATGGAAATCTGACCAGTCATTACTCCGAAGCGATTGTTATGGCTCCCATTGGTTCGCCTGAGGAAGCGATTCTCTCGGATACAGGTCTTTCATGGGCAGGTGCCGCAAAGGCAATTGCAGAGCAGCCGCGGAAGCCGGATTCGAATAAAGGCAAGTTTGGGCATGTTTTGATCGTGGCGGGAGCAAGAGGAAAGCCCGGCGCTGCTGCTATGGCTTCCTTAGCTGCCCTGCGTTCCGGCGCTGGTTTGGTTACCGCCGCTGTGCCATCATCCATCCTGCCGTCGGTTGCGGGCATCACTCCCGAACTAATGACTCTTCCTCTGCAGGAAGGTCCCTATGGCGAGATAAGTTTGAGCAATTTGCAACCGCAGGCGCTTGAAGAGGTCCTCGATCGGAAAACGGTGCTTGCTGTGGGTCCGGGTATTTCACAAGCCGGCGATGCTTCGGAGTTGGTTCGGGAACTGTTGCGGAAGACAGTGCTGCCGGTGGTCATCGACGCCGATGCGCTCAACGCGCTGGCTGGCCATCTGGATGTGTTGCCAAAGGATAAAGTGAGAACCGTGGTGCTGACTCCTCATCCAGGAGAGATGGCGAGGCTGGTGGGGAAGAGTATTCAAGAGGTCCAGGGGAACCGGGAGCAAATTGCGCGGGATTTTGCCCTGCGATATTCGGTTACGCTGGTTCTAAAAGGGTGGAGAACACTCATTGCTCATCCCGATGGCCGCATCGCAGTGAATACGACCGGAAATCCGGGAATGGCGAAGGGCGGCTCAGGCGACATCCTGACGGGAATTGTGGCTGCAATGCTGGCACAGTATCCCCGGAATCCTGCGGAGGCGGTGGAAGCAGCGGTTTATTTGCACGGACTTTCGGCAGATTTTGCTTTGGAGGAGCAGGACGAGCATACTTTACTCGCGACGGATACTGTAGCTCATCTTTTTCGTGCTTTTCGCTTTCAGTCTAGGGACCAACACGGGTATGTTTGGATACAAGGACTACCTACCAGGATGAAGAAGGAATGCTTATGACCAAGACTACCGACGCCCATCAATTTGAGACCCATTCGAGCGCCGATACGGTCGAAGTCGGGCGCCAACTCGTTCGTCTCCTGGAACCGCCTAAATTCCTGATCCTTCGGGGAGAGCTTGGAACTGGCAAGACGACGCTTGTAAAAGGCATCGCTCAGGCACTTGACGCAGCAGAGCCCGACGAGGTGACCAGTCCAACCTTTACGTTAATTCACGAATATACCGGTGTTCGCGATGTAGACGGCCATCGGCAGGAGGTTACGCTTTATCATCTCGATCTCTACCGTCTCGAGGGAGAGCGCCAGCTGGAATCCCTTGGGCTTGATGATCTTATGACCCCAGACAGCATCGTTCTGGTCGAGTGGGGTGAAAAGTTCAAGAGCGTGATGAAGCGGGCCAACGGGGAAATCGCAATCCAGTCCACTGGTGGCGACGCTCGCCGTATTACAGTGACGTTGAAGGATTAATCTTTACCGGGTGCCGGATCGCCAAATCTGGGTTACGAAAACTGAATAGATAATTCTGTCTCTAGATTAAGGGGTGCTCCCTCCTCGCCACGAGGGGTAGTGTTTGCCTCCTCAGTCGGCATGTTTTATGGGGTATTTTTTCGGTTAATCAACAATGCCGCAATTTCTTCCGGGAAATTCAAAGGACCCAAACACTTTCTTTGTAAGATTAGTGAGCAGTTATTTGCCATGCCGGGAATCCTTGGAGGGCATTGATGGATTTGGATTTACTGGATACTGTCTGTTCTCGATTGGCAGCCGTAGAAAAGCCGATCGGCTATGCCGCTTTGAAGAAAGCTCTTGTAAAGAAGAGCGGCATTACAGAGCCAATGCTCAAAGAAACAATAGAAGTGGGCCTAAATGCATCACGGATCTATTTCTGGGGAGACTACGCAAGAAGTAAGCAGTGTTACTGGCATTGCAGCCGGGAAGAGTTTCTCGATCAGGCAATTGTGAAGTTCTGCGTGGTGCGTGCCCGAAAGCGTCCGGAGATTAAGATTGCCGGGTTTACAGAGGTGAGCGTTCGCGCTCGCGTTCTGGAGCTGTTGAAAAACGGTCAGCTGAAGAGTTATCCCGCCCTTGGGCTGGAGAAGGACTTGATTGGCAGTGTCGATCCTGCGTCTTACTTGGTGGTGTTGCGTGAGTTCGCCGGGAAGCGGCTGGAAAAGTCGGGGATCAACCCTGAGCTGTTCTTTTGTTCAACTGTTGCAGGGGGTGAAGGCGATTCCATTGTGCGGTCAGAAGCCAGCAATCTGTTAGGTCTGGAAGAGCGTATTCTGGAGGCCCTTCGGAAGATGGAGCCGGAGCCGGGGATTCCGGTATTGATGAACCGCCTTCGCAGCGAATTGCGGCTTTCCTCTGTAGATAAGATGGCCTTTGATTGCGCAGTTTTGCAGCTTAGAGAGGACAAGAGAGTCTATTTAAGCGCTCATCATCATCCCTACGGGCTCTCCAAGGAGGAACTCGATGAGTTTGTCGATGGAGGAGATGGATCGCAGTATGTGGCCATAGCACTCCGGGACAACGGTTGAGCAGGAAACCATGCTGAATCCATTCCTTAGTTCTGTCGCAGGCATTGATCTTGATCGGGAGCGCGCCGATGTTGCGGAAATTAATGCAGAGGCCTTTCGGAGATGTCAGGAACTCGTAAATGATGTGCGTCAAAGCGGGTCAACCCAATCGCTCTGGCTCTATGGAGATCCCGGAAGCGGCAAGACTCATCTTCTTGGCCGTTTGCAGCGGTGGCTTGAGGAACGCGAGCAGCAAGGTGAATTGTCGGTATTTGTTCCTATTCGTATGGTTTCTAGTCACAGGATGCTATGGCGCTTGATTCGTGAGCGTCTGGCAGAAGTGCTCTTGAGGCGGCGCGAAGATGGGGCAAGAATCCTGCATTCGGTTTTAAAGAGCTCAGCGGATGAAATTGCAGAGGAAAACAGAAATCTCGGAATAGCTCTTAAGAATCTTTTGCACGGAACTTTCCTTGCCGATGCGGCTGCCTGGTTGAAAGGGCACGAACTTCCTCAATCCTCAATGGAGACGCTAGGCCTGGCATCGGGACGAGAGGACGAGGATTTCGAGGCTGAGAGCGAACGTATTGTTTGTTTGCTATGCAAGTTCATCGTTCCGGTTCCTGTGATCTTTTGTTTTGATCAATTGGAAGCTCTCGAAAGCTATTCCGGAGACAGCGCGGGATTTTTGCAACTCGGACATGTTCTTGCGGCACTCTATGACAACACGCATAACGCGGCGATTTTTTCCTGCGTACAAACAGGACTGATGCCGAGTTTGCTTAAGGGGGCGATTGGAAGCCAGGATCGGGATCGGCTGATGCGCAGGCAGAGTGTCTTGCTCCCTCTGAGTTGGGAGCAGGCATGCCATCTCGCTTCTGCTCGTCTGGATACTTTACCGGACCTTCGCGAAGAGCGACAAAAGCACGAGGGCATGATCTGGCCACTGGATCTGAAGATACTCCAGGAGCGTTTCCCTAGCGAAGGGGTGTTGGTAGCACGCAAGGTGATCTTTCATTGTTCCGATCTCTTCGAGATGTGGAAAAGTGGGAAGGTTACTGCGGAAGAGCGTTCCCCTGAGTCCTTTCTGGAAGATAGTTTTCAGGCCCGTCTTCACTCGAGTCCGGTTGAGAAGTCGGACCGGGTGCTTCGTGCCGGATTACCTTCACTGTTTCGGTTGCGAGGCCTGGAGTACGAAATAGCCGATCCCCAGCGCTTCTCGGTCCTGGAGGGATTCGTTCGTGGAGCAACACCGATGGCTGTAGCCGTGTGTAACCAGAGTACACAGGGTGGAGCACTGGCCAGGCGTCTGGAAAAGTTACAAAACGAGTGGCCCGCAGAGATTCCTTCTCTTGCTATTTTTCGCGACGCGAGAAGGGGCATAGGTCGTAATGCCGCATCGACGCAGGAGAAGCTTGCTGCGTTGCGGAAACGGGGCGGTCGCCTTGTTTCTGTGGAGCCGGAGGCAATGGCTGCTTTAAACGCCATGAATGAATTGCTGGCGGATGCACGCTCGGGAGATCTGGATTTTCGCGGAGATGCTCTGTCTCCAGCTTCGGTAGAGAGCTGGTTATCCGGTCATCTTCCGGTGCCTCTCGATGACTTGTTTGACGGTTTAGGCGGAGAGCCTGCGGTGAAGATGCTTACTGCTCTTACGGCATTGCTGGATACAGAAAGAGTCCTTCGTCTGGAGGATGCTGCCAGTCAGTTGGAGGTCAGTACGGAGGAGGTGGAAGCTTTTGCACGTTGTCATCCGGCGTTGTTTGGGGTTGCTGGTGGGAACACATGTGTTCTTTACCGTGCTATTTCAGAAACCGGCGCAAAGTAGGAGCGCGGGAATGGTAAAGCTTTCCATTTCGAAAATCAGGCAGGCGTTGTGGCAGCAGTACTCGCAATCGAACGCTGCAAGCGAAAGTTCAGCAAGTGCTTTGACTGGCCGGATTTTTCATGAAATCTTCTCCGATCTGATGGGACCGGATACGGAAAAGCAATGGCAATCAGTGGTTGGTTCGGATGTCGGGCTAGATGAAAAGCGGCTTTTACAGCATGTCTATGATCGCCTGCTTGGCCCCCGGCTTACAGCCAATCAGGCAGCTCTTGCGGAGTCTGGAAGCCAAGTATGGAATCTATGGCGGGCAACGAACGCTATGTGTTGCTGGCTTTCGGAACTCTTGAGGGATGCAATTCAGGATGGACTTTTGCACTTCGACGAAAGGGAGCAGAAGTGGAACGGCACGGACAGCCTTTATTTTGCGGAATGCCCACTGAGCTGGGAGCTGAAGGAACCAGGCTGGACTCATACGGTTCAAGTTACGGGTGTAGCCGATGCTGTGTGGAATAACCGCAAGACCGGCCGCTGGTGTGTTCTAGAGTTTAAGCTGGGAAATGCTGCTCCCGCTATAGATCTTGCGCAAGTATGCCTGTATTACGAGATGTTGAAGGCTTCCGGAATGGGGCGCAAAGGAGCGATGGCTCTAGTGTCGTTTCGTCCAGAGCGGGAAGAGCTCTTCTTTCCCGATGCTGAACTGCAAAATGCGCGACAAGCGCTTGTTAATCTGATTGGAAAGCTTGCAGGCGTTACAGGCGAGCCTCCCTTTGGCATTGCTCCGGAATCTCAAACGGATAGCTCCACTGCCGAAACCACTCCCGCAATCGACGAGTCTGTTACCGATGAAGTGCGCGAGGTCGGCTACGGCATTGTGTCGGTATTTGCTCAGTACGGGATTCCAGTGCGCCTGGATGGGGAGCCTGTCGTAGGGCCCTCTTTCTTGAGATTTCCAATTATGCCCGGTCGAGGCGTCCGCGTTTCCTTGGTTACGGCCAGGAGTGAGGACTTACAGATTCGTCTCCGGTTGGAAAATCCTCCGCTAATTCGCAAAGATGGCGGAAAGCTTGTTATCGATGTGCAACGTCGGAACCCCGAACCCGTGCTTTTCTCGACATTCGAGCAGCATTTGGGGACAATTGACCGTGGCTTCGGATCAGCCAAAGTCCCAGTCGGCCTGGATTTGAAGGGGACGATCCACTATGCGGATCTCTCCCAGAGTATTTGTCCTCATCTGCTAGTGGCAGGAACAGCAGGCAGTGGCAAGAGTGAGTGGATGCGTTCTGCAATTGCCGGATTGTTGCTGGCCAATACTCCGGATACTTTGCGATTGGTCGCGATCGATCCGAAATATAGTGCTTTCGAGGATCTGGAAGGGTCTCCATTCCTGTGGAAGGGAATGGGCATTGTCCATCCCGAAGGAGCGCTGGTTCCGGAGTTGCTGGTTTCTCTCATTGAAGAGATGGAACAGCGTATTCGGATTTTTAAGGATGCTCATTGCGACGATCTGTCTTCCTACGTGGAGGCCACAGGAAGACAGATGCCGCGGATTGTTTGTTTCTGTGACGAGTATGCGGATCTGATCGCCGAAAAGGCTGCGCGCAAGGAAATAGAGAGTTCCATCGCCCGTTTAGGTGCGAAGGCAAGATCTTCGGGCGTTCATCTGGTGCTGGCTACGCAGTATCCAAAGGCCGATGTCGTTTCCAGTGTGATCAAGGCCAATCTCTCCGGAAGGGTCTGTCTGAAGGTGACCGATGCAAAACAATCGCAGGTCATTTTGGGTGTTTCCGGGGCAGAGAAGTTATTGGGGAAAGGCGATTTGTTCTTTATGAATGTAGGAGAACCTGTCCGCCTTCAGGCTCTATTCCTCTCCAAAGAAGAAAGACAGCGGCTCTACAAAAGTCCAAACTGAATGGGGAAGGGCACAGCCAAAGCTGTGTCCTTCCCCATAAGAGCTTGTCGTTTACGGATCTAAACGGCTTCTAGAAGCCAACAATGTTGTAGCCGCAGTCGACGTAGATCGTTTCCCCGGTGATGCCACTGGACAGATCCGATGCCAAATAGACCGCTGTACCACCTACTTCGGATTGGTCGACGTTCCTGCCTAGAGGCGCACGGTCCGCGTGGTACTTGAGCATGTCACCCAAGGAGCCGATACCGCGAGCTGCCAGGGTCTTGATCGGACCGGCAGAGATGGCATTGACACGAATTTTCTGTTTGCCCAGATCGTAGGCCAGATAGCGCACGGTTGCTTCCAGTGCAGCTTTGGCGACTCCCATGACTTTGTAATGCGGAACTACCTTCTCAGCTCCGTAATAGGTCATGGTCATAATGCTGCCACCATCCGTCATGAGCGGGGCCGCAGCGCGACTGACAGCGATCAGCGAATAAACGCTGATGTCATGAGCGATCCGGAAGCCTTCGCGCGAAGTTTGCAGAAAGTCATTCTTCAGCTCATCGGAGGGGGCAAAAGCAACGCTGTGCACCAGAATATCCAGTTTGCCGAAGCGCTCCTTCAGAGCGGAGAAGAGAGCATCGATCTCTTCGTCTTTGGAAACGTCGCACTGGAAGGACTCTGCACCGGGCAGTTCCTTAATCAATTCGTCAGCTTCCGCCTTTAGACGCTCGTTCTGATAGCTGATAGCCAGACGTACGCCTGCCTGCTGCAATTTCTGGGCAATCGCCCATGCGATGCTACGCTTGTTCGCTAATCCAAAAATGACGGCAGTCCGTCCTTCAAGATTCAGCATGAATCTCTTTTCCTCCAACAGGCAGACACTCTCAATGACTTTCTGCCCAAAGGTCTAGCATATCAGCCGCCGAGGTCCACCAACTGAACCTCGCTCAGCGGACGGGAAAGAAACTGCGATCCCAGACGGCGGAATTTCTCCACGGAATCGGTGGCAAAGAAGCGGGAACGAACCTCCGGAGGTGCTTCTTTACAGTCAGTCAGGGCAAAGCAATGAACGGCCTCGTCCGCCGTTGCTTCGGCAGAATCGATGATCCGGATGTCCGATTTGACTGCTTTTTCCATCACATTGCGAAGCAGGGGATAGTGGGTGCAGCCCAGAACCAGGGTGTCCGGGTGGAGATTGGCTGTCCGGGATTCCTTTGCAAGCTCATCCAGGTAAATCGAGACAACCTGTTCCGTGACCGGATGGTTGATCCATCCCTCCTCCACCAGCGGAACCAACAGGGGGCAGGCCTTTTCGTGTGCGCGGAGGCCGCGATTTTTACAGGCCTGCGAATAGGCTCCGCTCTCGACGGTCGCAGCCGTGGCGATGACCAGGACGTCTTTTGTCCGCGAGTTGCTGCGTGCCCACTCTGCTCCCGGTTCGATAACGCCCAGGACAGGCACGGGAACCGCTGTCCGTATTGCATCGAGTGCCATGGCGCTAGCCGTATTACAGGCAATTACCAGGAATTGCGCCCCCTGATCGACAAGAAAACGTGCACTGGATACCGCATAGCGGGCTATCGTAGCGCGGGATTTTGAACCATACGGCAGGCGAGCCGTATCGCCGAGGTAAAGAAACTGGGCTTGAGGAATTTTCTTTTCTAACGCCTTTAATACTGTCAGCCCGCCAAATCCTGAATCGAAGACCCCAATTACGGGATAACTCATTGCTGGCTCCCGGTGGCTACACTGCTAGCCATGTATGCGCGTGTAAGGTCGGCGTGGCCTGCAAGAGTCTGCCTCTGTTCTCCATCGACTAAAAAACGCACCTGGGTAATCTGAGGCAAATTGGCATGGAGAGTTCCGCATATTGACAAAATTGTCAATGTTTCGGCCTCGATGCCGGAAGGATGAGCATCCACAAAAGCTCCTTTTAGATTGACGACAGCCATAACCCCTGTGCCGCCGCCATTAGTGTCTCTGGACAGAGGAACCAGAAAAACCTGATCCACTGCTCCGCCTTGTATGGCGATTGGATGTGAGGACTTTGGATCAGCATAGATTTCGAACAGCCTTTCCAGCAAGACCCGGGCCCGGGCTCCGAGGTCGGTGGGCAGTGGAATCTGCCGGCTTTGGGGCATTAATGAGCCATCCAGATCATTTGCCACCAGAAGAGATACTGTTTCATGCGCAGCACCGGCTGGAACGACTACAGGGGAGGTATCCTGGCCACCGAGGAGGCGATCTTCAGCCTTCTGCCGCAGGTGTATCAGGATGAGCGCCATGATGACGGATACCGAGAGCAGCACCCAGAGCGTGATCTTTTGATACTTGGGCATTAGGGCTGCTGCCTCCATTCGTTGCGCCACGCTACTAGCGCCGCTGCAACAGCATCGATTACACGTTTCTGGTAATCGACGGAATCGAGGCTAAGTGCCGGTTTGCCTCCGGTTGCGGCCAGAGGTGCGACTTCCAGTGCGACTGCGGGGCAGGCAAAACTGTCGAGAGGCTGCAGTGATGTTCGTGCCAGGGTCACCGGCGTTGCCGTGTGGGCCAAGGCTGCATTGATTTCGGACGACAGTTTCAAACTTTTAGTCGTGAAGGCCGATTGAGCCGTTTGCCAGGGCAGGAAATTGGCCGACGTTGTTTGCGCGAGCGATGAGGTAAACAGGTGGACTCCCGTACCGGTCGCGGTAGCGTGCAAACTAATGCAGGCAGCTGCCTGAACCCGGTTCGCAGCCTCCGCACGATTGAGAGCAGGAATCAGGGCATCTCCCTCACGGATGTTTACAACCTGAATTCCTTTGGCCGATAAAGCCGACCGTAAGCGCCCCACAAAGGCCAGGGTGACGTCTTTCTCATAAAGCTTGTCGTTGAGTTTTGTCCCCGTGTCCTGGCCGCCATGAGCTGCATCCAGGACAACTACAAAGCGTGGCTGCACTGCGGGCGTCTGCGTAGCGGGAAGCTGTGGTGTTGCGGGCTGCTGGGCAAAAGCTGTGTTGAGGAAAGTGAAGACGACCCCAAGAACCGCTGCCTTTCTCGTCTTACTGCTCCATTGCATAGATGGTTAAGCCGCTCAGTAACTTAGGGTAAAAATCTGTGGATTTCTGAGGCATAACCTCTCCGGCAAAGGCTACCTCACGCAATTGGTTCATAGTGACCGGATTCGTCAAAAAGGTAATATCGGCATTTCCGTTGCGAACTTGCTGCAGGGCTTCTCCTGCATCGCGGAGATAACGCAGATTTTTCTGTTCGCGGATTGCTTCGGGAGTGATATTCAAAAGCTTCTCCAGGACCACGGCGTGCAGTTGTACCAGGTCCAACTGGCGCTGCCTCGGGGAAAGTTGGCTGAGCTCTGCCGCGATCTCCTCAGCTTTAGCTTCGAGCAGCCAGGTCGCATCGTGAGTTGCAGCTACAAACGCCGTACCCGGGGTCGATTTTAATTTGTAGAGAAGAGCTTCTGTCCCAGTCTCCGGGATTGCGGTCAGGCGGAAGTATTTCCCTGCCTGGCGAACGAAATCTGCCGGAGCAAAATTCGGGAGTCCAAAGACGACCCGATGTGTTGGCAGAATCAGCAAGCCTTCCGAATCCATGTTGACGAAAGTCATCATAGCGGCCGCTTCGGGGTAGGGAGGGGCCGGAAGATCGTCAGGATTGCGTTCTGTCGAGGGCTGCGTCTTGGAGGCAAAGTTTTTTGAGTAATTGCGGGCCGTTTCATAACGGTGATGTCCATCGGCAATGATCAGCTTCTTGTCTCTCATTGTGGAGAGCAGCAGATTGATGGTCTGCGGATCGCTTATTTTTGTCAGCCGATGCTGTACGTCGTATTCGTCGGTAACCTCTACTTCCGGAGCTTCCGAGTCCGCAAAGAGGATCTTTTCCGCGGTGTGCGCAGGGTCGGAATAGAGCATGAAAATCTGTCCAAAGTGGGCGTGAGTAGCTTCCAAAAGCCGCAGGCGATCTGCTTTGGGTCCGGAAAGAGTCTGTTCGTGACGGAAGACTACCTGCTCGGAGTAGTCATAAAGTTCCCCGAGCGCGATAAATCCCTTGCGCTCCAGGATTTCGGTGCCTCCAGGCATGCGGAAGCGCTGAGAGTAGGCAAAAAGTGCAGGTTCCTTTTCTTCGACCAATATCTGCTTCTGACGCCATTCCGTTAGTGTTCGAGCGGCGCGCTCGTAAATATTGTTGTCCTTCTCCTGGTCAAACAACTCCGGAAGCCCTAGGATGATTCGCACCAGATTGTAGGGATTGCGGCGGTAATAGGCTTGCTGCATCGCCGGTGTGATTTTGTCATAAGGCTGCGTGACTACTTCTTCCAGTTTTACGAGTGACTGGTTATAGCGAAGAGCTCGAAAAGGATAGAGACGGGCCATGCAGTCGTAACCCCCGGTCTTGCGCGCAATCGGTGCCGCTGGGATTTGGCTCGATTGTAACGCAGCAAGTCTGTTTCAACGCCGGAACCCCGGAAAGGCGTTCCGCTTTGGATATTACCAACAGGCTGAAGGGCAGGCTGGTAATAACAATAGCTGGCCGCAAAACTATGTTTATTGCATCCTAAAGTTATAGGTGCTGCCGTAGAATTCGCCGTGCTAGGATGCAGCCATTGAGGGTGAGGATCATGGCGCTCGCAAGACGAGACCGGACCGCCAGTATTTCCCCGATGTTGGGCCATAGAGGCGTTCTCTGCCGCTTGCAGGCAGTGCTCTTTTTCATGGCTATGCTGATTCTGTTCCCGTCTCTTGCACCAACAGCGCAGGGGCAAGAGGACCAGCTGAATAAAGTTCATGTCGATCCGCCCGCGCCCAAGACGTCAGCTCTTCCCTCCGAACCCGCTCCTTTGGAGGGTGCGGAAGCGTTGCGTGCTCGCCCTGGATCGCGCATTCGTGTGGATGTAAACCTTGTGCTGGTTCCGGTCACAGTGACCGATCCCATGAACCGTCTGGTAACGGGGCTTGATCGCAAGAACTTCTCTGTTTACGAAAACAACGCTCTGCAGAAGATCCGGAGTTTCTCCTGTGAGGACTCGCCGGTTTCGATCGGCATCATTTTCGATCTGAGTGGAAGCATGACGTCGAAACTGGTACGGGCTCGAGAATCTATCCTTCAGTTCCTGAAAACCGCTAATCCTCAAGATGAATTTTTCGTCATTGGATTTAACGATCGTCCGGAACTGATTGAGGATTTCACTTCCTCGATAGAGGATGTCGAAGCTCGCTTATTAACCGTCCACTCCGGGCATAGGACAGCTTTGCTGGATGCGATCTATTTCGGCGTAAACAAAATGGCCCAGGCAAAATACGACAGGAAGGCTTTGCTGGTTGTCTCCGATGGTGGCGACAATCGCAGCCGATATACGGAAGGCGAAGTTCGCTCTCAGGTACGTGAAGCCGATGTGCAGATTTATTCCATTGGCATCTTCGACCCGTATGCACCGACCAGCGAAGAGCGCCTAGGTCCGATGCTTCTGCATGACATCAGTGAAGAAACCGGCGGCAGGCTCTTTCGTGTAGACGATTTGGCGGACATGGGAGACATCGCTGTGAAGATATCTACAGAGCTGAGGAACCAATATGTGCTCGGCTATCACTCCGATGATCTCAAACGTGATGGAAAGTGGCGTAAATTGAAAGTAAAGCTGTTGCAGCCTCAAGGGCTGCCTCCGCTTACTGTCCATGCCCGTACGGGATACTATGCGCCATTGCAGTAAGTGTTCGATTGCAAGCATCACGATATTGGTTCTAGCCCTTTGGCAGGGCGGTGCTGCTTTTTCTCAGCAGAACTCTGCCAGCGCTCCCCAGCAGACACCTCCAGCTGTGGATCACGACCCGGTGCGTTCTCCTGATCCGGAGGTTGCTCCAGGATCGAACGGAAGTGCACCTTCATCTTCTTCGGCTCCTTCAGGCGATATCTCCCGTGATACGCACGGAGGCTATGTCCTTCGCCGCGATGTTGAAGAAGTCGTACTGAATGCAACCGTACTGGATGAGAACAATCATCTGGTTACCACTCTGGACAAGAACGCCTTCCGTGTTTTGGAGGATGGCGTTCCACAGACCATCGCCAGCTTTCAGCATCAGGATGTACCCGTTTCGTTGGGGCTTCTGGTCGATAATTCCGGTTCCATGTACAAGAAGCGTCCGGCGGTAAATACGGCGGCTGTTGACCTGGTAAAAGCTTCGAACCCTCAGGATGAGGCGTTCGTGGTGAATTTTGCCGACGAACCCTACCTTGACCAGGATTTCACTTCGGACGTGAACAAGTTGCGGGATGGTCTGGCGCACATCGAGTCCAAGGGCGGCACGGCTCTGTATGACACGATTGTTGCGTCTGCCGATCAGATGGCAAAAGCTGCCAAACGTCCTAAACAGGTTCTAATCGTTGTTACCGATGGCGAGGATAATGCTTCCAGCCTCACTCTGGAGCAGACGATTCGTCGTGTGCAGGAGCTGCAAGGGCCGGTCGTTTACTCAATCGGATTGCTCTTCGGCGATGAAATGTCGGGACGGGAATCCCGCCGGGCGCGTCGAGCTCTGCAACTTTTATCGGATGAGACCGGTGGCGCCGCCTTCTTTCCTCACTCGTTAAAAGAGGTGGACGCCGTTGCGACGGAGGTCGCGAAGGATATTCGTAACCAGTACACTATTGGGTATCGTTCGACAAAACCCTATAGTGCTGGCGGATATCGTCGTGTCCAGGTGGAAGCGAAGGCTCAGGGTTTCAAGAAGCTGAATGTCCGTACTCGAGCCGGCTACTATCCTCAGAGTTCAAAATCGGGCAAGCGGACATCTTCGTCAGGGACGAGGTAGGACCAATAACTTAACCGACCGGTGTTCACTGTTATGAATACCGGTATACACCTATATGGATTTGCTCTAAACTCACCGGCTATGAACGAACCTCGACGGCATTCTTTCGGATTTTGGCTTTTAATCGGCGGCGGACTCTTCGCTGCTTTTGTCCTGGCTGTGTGCCTGCTTGTTTGGGTAACAGTGCAGTCGTTTTCCGGAGAATCCTCTGGTCTTGGCTCGCTGCGTAGCGGCGGCAGCATCGGTGTAATCGATGTTGACGGCGTCATTATGTCGGCAGATACCCTGGTCGATCAGATTCGCAAGTTCGATCAGGACGACTCCATCAAGGCGATTATTTTGCACATCAATTCGCCGGGTGGCGGAGCGGCAGCTTCCCAGGAGGTGTATCACGAGGTACGCCGGGTCAGAGAAGCGCACAAGAAGCCAATTGTTGCCGCCATCGAGAGCGAAGGGGCTAGCGGGGCTTATTACATTGCTTCGGCGACAAACAAGATCTATGCCAATGAAGCATCGGTAGTGGGCTCCATAGGCGTTATTGCCGAGTGGATCAACTACGGCGATCTTCTGAAATGGGCGAAGCTGAAGAACGAAACGCTGAAAGCTGGTGCTTTGAAGGATGCCGGTTCACCTATGCGTGAGCTGACTCCCGAAGAGCGAGCCTATATGCAGGGCCTCATCGATGACATGCACACCCAGTTCATTCGTGATGTTGCCGTGGGCCGCAAATTGCCAGTCGAGCAGGTACGTGCTGTTGCCAGCGGACGGGTTTGGACCGGAGAACAGGCCATGCCCCTGCACTTGATTGACAAAATAGGTACCTTTCGTGATGCTCTCCTCGAAACTGCTCACCAAGTAGGCCTTTCCGGGGAGCCAAATGTAGTTAAGCCGAAGGTGCCGCACAAGGGCTTACTCGATATCCTGACGGGAGATCCGTCGGATCTATTCCCAGGACCGGGTAAACTTTTGGAAAGAAATGCGAATTTCTACTTTCTTTGGAAATAAATCCCGTAGAATCTGCATCTACATCATAGGCAACTAGCTTATTCTTAAAATATCTGGGAGCAGGCCGGCCATGACCAAAGCAGATTTAGTCGAAGAAGTCACTCAACTCGGCGATTTGACGCGCCGGGACGGGGAAGTCATTGTCGATACCATTTTTGAATCTGTCATTGGAGCCTTACGATCGGGCGATAAGATTGAGATCCGCGGGTTTGGCAGTTTCAGAATCCGGCAACGGAAACCCCGCATCGGGCGCAATCCAAAAACAGGTGCTCGTGTCGACGTGCCAGCAAAACGTGTTCCGTACTTCAAGCCGAGCAAGGAATTGCGCGACTTGGTGAACCCTGGCGGAAATCATTCTTCCAAGGGTGGCGGACAGGAGATGGCTGCGGGATCCACCGATACCGCTGCCTGAAACGTTTTACCGCCGTATTACGGTGGGAGGCTATTGTTCCGGGGTCTTACCCCGGATTTAGCATCGTCCGAAGGACGATGTATTGACGCAATGAGAACGGATATCCCGTGTCCCTCGAAGTGTGTTTGGAGGAATGCGGGATATCACATTCCTCTCCTTCTCTAGATTTGCCTAACAGGGGCTTGGTTTTCTCTCGTCATCGAGAGCTGGCGAGTTGTGTGCCTTTATTTCCTTACGCCTATCACTGACAACATCCGGCCAGTGAATCCTTGTGATGCGCGGTATGAGAAGAAGCGATCGGGAGCGCAGTTTGTGCATTCTCCTGTGAGACAGATCGACTTTGCCTTCAGTCCGGCATCCAGGAGTTGCCGACGATTGGCCTCTACCAAGTCCAGGTGAAGGCTTGGTCCAAGCTTGGAGTGTCCGGGGGCACGCGCGGTGAGAAAGAGCAGCGGATACTTCTCCTTTACCGGGTCGGAGTCTGAAACCTCGTGAAAGAGCTTGTCCGCGTAAGCAAACTGAGAAAGAAATTCGTGGTGGACTTCCTCGCCGACTGCATAGCAGCAGGAGCCAATCCCGGGTCCTATTGCGGCAATCATGTCTTCCGGACGTGAACCAAACTCCAGTCGCATACGACCGACGCCGTTTTCCACAATCCTCTTAAGCGTGCCTCTCCAGCCAGCATGAAAAGCGGCCACAGCCTTCCGTTTGCGATCTGCGATCAGCACCGGGATGCAATCGGCGGTTTGGATGCCTAGAACCAGTCCAGGTTCATCCGTCATCATTCCGTCTCCCTTGAGTGGGAGTTCCCGATCCGCGTCGGCACGGTCCACTCTGTGAATCACGCTTGAGTGAATTTGCCGGAGGGTGACGAGTGCTGGAAGGGACTTCTTTCCGTAGCCCTTATTTAGTCTCTTGAGCAAAAGACGCCGGTTTTCAAGTACATTCTCCCTGGTGTCGGAGGCGGTGAATCCGAGGTTTAGATCTCCTCTGTTTTCTCCCGGGCAATACGCTGTAGAGACTCCACCTATTCGAGTGCTAAAACCGTTAACTAGCCAGTCATAACGATTCCAGTTCTCAACTGTAAGAACACCTACGTTCTTGGCGGAGGCTTTGATAGGGATGGGCAGCTCTTCGCTTTGATCCTGTACTGCTGATTGGACGATGCTTTTCCTGGCACGCTTGCTGCGCTCCAGTCCTGCGGCAGCGAGCAGCCTGTCGAGATCTACAACAGATGTAGGCTTAGATTTCTGGTGATCGATAGAAACAGGCATTCGTCTCATTTTAACGGTGATTTGTGATACTGATGGCAGGCGGGAGACTGAAGTAGAGTTAGATCTTCTGAGGAGAGCTTCAGGGCCCGCTTTCCGGCGGGCCCGCTCTAGAGGCATTTAAGGGAAGGAAGCCAGGGGGATTTGAAAGGCGATGGTCCTAACGGACCTCACAAAGATGCACTTCCGGGATGGGTATTCAGTAGATATTGCCTCTTGTGTTGCTTAGTAAGACTGCAGTTTGAGCGCCAAAGTTGCTTTCTTTTTTGAAAAAGTGCTAAATCCCACATTCCCTTATACCTACAACTTAATTTTGACAAGATTCCTTTTGGTAATTCACCGCCTCTTCAGGGAAGGATGCTCAAAGGTGGTATTTGGATACCACTAAAGAGAATCTTGGGGCTCAATTTCGTTTTCCTCTTCCATCTGCCTGATTTTGTTGAGAAGCGCTTTGTAGCTAACCTGCAATCTACGTGCTGCTTCTTTTCTGTTCCAGCGGGTGCTGGCCAGGGTTTCCCTGATCGCTTCTTTTTCTGCCTTCCAGGCGGCACGGCGGCCAATCTCAAGTAAAGAGCTTGGTATGACCGATTTGATCTCAAGCTCAGCTTCCTGGAGCTTTTCTGTTCCCGCTGCAGAACGTTCGGCCGAACGGGCTGCGAGTTCCCGGACAATCTGGGTAGCTCCTCCGACGATCACATATCGTTTGCAGAGGTTCTCCAACTCGCGGATGTTTCCGGGCCAGGAGTATTGGGAGAGAAAGTGCATAATATCGTCTCCCAAGGGTGTGACCTTGCGGTGGTAAACCCCTGAATACTTATTCAGAAAGTAGTCGATTAGGATCGGAATCTCATCGCGTCGTTCGCGAAGCGGTGGTACGTGAATTGTGACGACGTTGATACGGAAGAGGAGGTCTTCGCGAAAAAGACCTTCCGCCACCCGCTGTTCGAGGATTTTGTTCGTAGCGCAGATGACACGGACATCGACAGCAATGTCCTGTTTCGCACCTAATCTGGAAAATTCACCATCCTGTAGGACGTGGAGCAGTTTGGCCTGCAGTGCGGGATGCATTTCCCCGATTTCGTCGAGAAATAGCGTGCCACTGTGAGCAAGCTCGAATTTACCCGGTTTTGAACGCGTTGCTCCGGTGAAAGCACCTTGCTCGTAACCGAAGAGTTCACTCTCGAGCAGATCATTGGGGATCGCTGCGCAATTTACCTTTACGAAGGGTTTCAAATTGCGCTGCGAGCGCGCGTAAATCATGCGGGCAACAATCTCTTTGCCTACACCGCTCTCTCCACGGATGAGCACCGTTGCGCTTGTAGTGGCTACCTTGTCAATGGTGTCGCGGATCTCCCGCATGCGCGGAGTAGAACTGAAAAGGCTTGGAAACTCATTCAGCGCCTGCTGATATTTATTGGTTGGCTTATTGTTCGACGTCTCGAATCCGTTGCTTCCTGGACTGGTTCCAAGTTTGGATACGATGCGGCTCAGGCGCGTGGTCATTTCATGCACATCGATGGGCAGAGTGAAAAAATCGACTGCTCCATTGCGTGCAGCACGAAATGCAACGTCGGGATTGCCCTCAGCGATGACAACGATAGGAATCTCAGGGAATGATTGCTTCAGGTTTTCGAGTAATTCCGCATTCTGATCGATCTCCAGGACCAGAATGTCCGGGTGGAGTCTATGAAGAAACTCCGTCAAATCAGCTTTGGATTTGACTAACTCGCACTTATCTCCCCTTACCGCAAAGAAGGTATCTAGCGCACCGAGGGCCACAGCATCATCTACAGCAATAAGCGCTTGAAATGGAGAGGAGCGAGGCATGGTCGCATTGTAGCTGTCCCGGTCTAACACTTACATCTCTGAAAACAAAAGTTTTACCCCAACTGTTAACCTAAGGCTTTCCTGTGTCCCGAAATTCTCAATTTGAAACACTATTCCAAACGGACTGTGACAACTATGGACACTCCAGAGCATAAAGATCCCTGTCTTGTTACATCCTGCTTGAGCATTGGGAGCGTAGCGAGCAATTTGGGCGTGCTTGTGTCCGTTACGACGAATGATTCTTTTATCGACAAGTTCTCTTAAAGAAGACCTAGGTGTTTCGTAGTTGCCGGATACACATGCGCCGAAATTGCTCTGGCGGGAATGCAACCATGATTCATTGGTGACAGATTCTTCACCGAAATAGGACGTGTAAGGAACTCAGAGGGTTTTCTGATGCGGCGAGCTAAAGAGGAATGTAGATTTTTTTTTGTGCGTTGTCGGACTGGTTTTCCCTCAAGTCAATGGATTCCATGTTTCTCTTTTGAAACCTGGGAGTACTATTTCCATCTGGAAGTGTGATTCATGTCTTCTTGATTCCAGCCCCGGCAAACCAGAGAAAGGTTTGCCGGGGATTCAGCTTTGGTTGAAAGAAGCGAACTTTCTATTTCAGAAATTCCGCACTCATCCATTTCTTGAGTGCTTCCATCGTATGTTCCCGGCCGAGGAAATTTTCTACCAACTCCTTTGCGGGTTTGGTTGCGCCTGGTTCCAGGATGCTTCGGCGATAACGCATTGCCGTAGGACCGCTGAGGAGATTCCCTGAATCGAACTGGTTGAAGAAGTCGAGTGCGATGACCTTGTCCAGTAAGTAGGTGTAGTAGTTCGAAGAGTATCCGGTGAGATGCGTAAAGCTGGCATACATTCTGTTGCCTTCGATCCAGGCATATGGAAGCAGGTGTTTATAGCCTTCCTCGAAGAGCTTATCGAGATTGATTTCGCTCGCAGGCAAGCTGTGTGTCTCCAATGCATACGTCGAATAGAAGAGCTGTGAGCGGACCCAATCGGCGCGACCGAAGGCGCTCGCTCGATTCATCCTTTCGACTGTTTCCGATGGTATAGGCTCCCCTGTTTCGTAATGGTGTGCGAAGCTCTGCAGCAGATGTGTATTCCGGAAAAACTCTTCCAACATCTGAGATGGAACTTCGACAAAATCTCCTTCAACAGAAAAAGCATTTACGCCGGTCCAGGGCACTTGTCCGCCGAGGATTGCGTGCATCAGATGTCCGAATTCATGGAAGTAGGTAACGACATCTGAATACTGCATCAGTCCCGGATCTCCGCTGTCTCCTCCAGGGAAGTTGCAGATGAGAGCTGCTTCAGGAAGTTGCTTGTCCTTCACTCCCGAGACGAGTGGGAAGGCGCTGAACCACTTGCTCTTTCCTGTCCTGGGATGCATGTCCAAATAGAATCTCCCGATCTGTTTTCCTTGATCGAAGACATCCCATGCTGAGACGGAGGAGTGCCACACCGCGGCATCGGGAGCTCTGCGGAATTCGACGAGGAAAAGTTTGGAAGCGGTATCGAGAATCCCCTTTTCCACCTGGGCGTAAGGGAAGTATGGACGCACCGATTGAGAATCGAAGTCGAAGGCGGCACGGCGATATTGCTCATACCAGAATCCGCGACCGGCAGCATCGATCTCTTTAAGGTCCGGTTGTTTTTCCTTAACGAAAGCTAGAACCATCTCATACTCGCGTGCGGCTCCATCTCTCGATGCAGTCTCCAGCTCCTGAAAGAGTTCCTTCATCGCGTCGGCAGAGCCCATCATCTGGTCTGCTGTTGCAAGGTCGGCCCAGGTTTTATAGCCGAGTATGTTGGCAATCTCCTGACGCGTCTTGAGCAGATCCAGCAGTATAGGGCGATTCTCCGGATACGCGCGCGTATTGTAGGCAAGAAACATCTGGGTACGTAACTGCTGACTGGAGGCGTAGGTCATCACCGGCATCATGTCGGGTGGATCGGTTGTCAGAGTGATTGTGCCGTCTTCTGCCGGAGGGTGATTGGCAATATAGTCTGCGGGAAGTCCGTTTAGCTCCGAGGCGTCTTTGACCGTTACGTGATGAACACACTCCCGTACGTTGCGTCCAAATTCCAGAGAGAGTTTTGTTGCCTCATTATGCAGTTCGCGAATGCGCTGTCGGGTGGCTTCGTCTTTGTCGACACCGGCTAAACGGTACTGCAGCAAAGTCCTTTCCACATAGTGACGGGTTGCAGGAGAAGCTTCTTTCAAATCGAGAGTCTTCAGCGCCTGGTAAACATCCTGATTCAGACTCAGTTCTGTAGCAGCTTGCGAGATCTTTTGCGTGAGTACTTCGGCTTTGTCGCGAATCTCTTTGCTGGGGTGGACGCTGTGCAGCAGCCCGGCCTGCGATCCTGCCGAATACAGCTCGGTTTGCGCCTCATCGAAGGGATGTAGCGTGTTTTCCAACGTCCTCTGGCCGTTAACAGAGAGGAGCTTCTCTATCGCTTGCTCCTTCGCCAACAAGCGAGCGTCCACCCACTCTTCCACCTTTGCTGCGTTTCCCTCAGCTAGCCCATCCCAAGCGTAGAAAGATTGTTCTGACAAGATTCCTCCTGTTTATGTTCAAATCCATTCAATATCGAGGTGTAACACTCTCTGGTCAATGCGGCTGGTATCAGCACCGATGCCGTGTTTTTCGAAAACACAGACTCAAGTGATTTCGAAAAACTACCTTAAATTCAAAGGTGGCGTAAATACCGGTTCCAGTGTTTCCTTCTCTTGTACTCAAACAGATTAGACTCAGTATCCTGGCGCAAATCTTCTTCAAAACAACGAAAAGCGGGCGGACTGCACTTGCATCCTCGCCCCAGTCTCGTTAAGATTCGCTGCGAACCCCCATGCATACGACAACTGCAAGTTCCGCAAAGCAACATCAACATCTACGTCTACGGATCGGAAAGGTTTGCGTCGCCATTCTGGGGTCCTCTGTTGCAGAGATGCTGGAGAAGGCCAAGGCCGCTCTGGCTGACAGCTCCTTTCTGGAGTTCCGCCTGGATTATCTGCCCAAGCCACTTGCCGCGATCCCACAGCTGGAAGAGTTCTTGACCGGCCGTGGAGACATTACGGCGATTGGGACCTGCAGACGGGAGGCAAACGGAGGAAAGTTTAAGGGAACGCTTGCGGCCGAATTCGAGGTGCTGCAAAAGGCTGCGACTTCCGGCTTTCATATTGTCGATTTGGAGTTGGAAAGTGCAGAGGCCGCCACTCCTGCGGAGTTGGAGAAGCTGCGGGCATGCGGAGCAGCAATCCTGATCAGTTATCACGATTTCACAACGACTAAAGGGCTGGACGACGTTTTTGACAGGATGAAGCCCTTTGCGGCGGATTTCCTGAAGGTGGTTTCCACAGCCAGGTCGTTAACCGACAACGTGACCATGATGCATTTCCTGGAACGGACCAGCGAACTGGCCCACATGGTTGGAATTTGCATGGGTGAGCAAGGAGTTATCAGTCGCGTCCTGGGCTTGCGTGCCGGTTCGGTTTTCACCTTTGCTTCTTCCTCCCCGGGTGCGGAGACTGCCCCCGGACAAATCGATGCCCGGACTCTGGCGGAGACCTATCGCATCAACCAGCTGGATAAGGCGACTCGGATCTATGGAGTTGCCGGTAATCCGATCAAACACTCGCTTTCCCCGATCATGCAGAACATCGCCTTCCGCAAAGAAACGGTGAATGCGGTCTACCTGGCGCTGCAGACGACAAAGCTGTCCGATCTGCTCACTTTGGTTCGGGAGGTGCCTTTCAGCGGTCTTTCGGTCACGATGCCTCTGAAGGAAGAGATCATGCCTCACCTGGAAAAGGCCGATCCGCTCTCGGCGAAGATCGGTGCTGCGAACACGATTGTCCGCTCCCAGGATGGCAAGCTCTATGGCTTTAATACCGACGTAGCTGCCGTTGTGCGGCCGCTGGAGAAGCGTTTGCCTCTCAAGGGTGCCAAGGTACTGGTTTTAGGGGCTGGTGGCGCCGCAAGGGCTGCTGTCTTCGGATTGAAGGACAAACACGCAGAGGTTTATATCCTCAACCGGACACAGGAATCGGCCCAAAAGCTGGCTCGCGAGGCCCATGCGAAGGTCGTGCGCCAGGATCAGATGGCCAAGAGTCAGTTTGACGTGATTGTGAATGCCACCCCTTGCGGGATGTCTGGCGTAAAGTCCACACACGTTCTCGAACCGGAAGAGTTGAATGCGAAGATTGTCTTCGATCTGGTCTATAACCCAATCGAGACACCGCTACTGCGAATGGCTCGGGAAAAGGATCTGCAGGTGATTACCGGAGTGGAGATGTTTGTACAACAGGGCGCTCGCCAATTCGAAATCTGGACCGGGAAACCCGCTCCGGAGGAGGATATGCTGCGCGTGGTACTACATGCATTGAAGCAGAGGGCTCAATCTTCGGAGGTTTAGAGTATTTCCCGCATAGGTATAGATTTGCCGCGGACAGCGAGGAGCAGTTTTCTTTTGTGGAAAGCTGCGTATGTCTCCGTGTCCTGATCTTGCATCTTTGCGGAAAATACTCCAGCTCTGTCACCTGGTCAGAGAGTGCCTTTATCTGTAACGTTCAAGGATAAGGATCTGTTCATGGCCGAAAAGAAATTTTCACTCGAAGGCTTCGATCTCCGCAGCGGAGGGATAAACGATTTGCCGGAATTGGCTGTTGAACCCCATAGCAATACAGCAAAACCCCCGGAGGGCACCCAGGCCTCTCTGGAGAAGGCTGAGGTGGCATTGGCGATTGAAGAAGAGACCACAACGCCAACGGGAACCTCTCAGAAGGGTTTTCTCGGTTTCATCGGTAAGGTACGTTCCACTTTGCCCATCATCGCGCGAGTTCTGCCTCTGCTGGACAGCGGGATCGCATCTGCTTTAGCTCCAGTTACTTCCGTTCTGGTCCCACAAAATCAAAGCTCCAAGGCCATCGAGCGATCCGTTGCCGATATGCAGTCTTCGCAACGAGATCTGAGAAGCCAGGTGCAGAACCAGAACCTGCAGCTCAAGAGAGTTGAGGAGCAACTGGTTCGAATTCGGGAGGAAGTCGACCACCGGAATCGGGAGCAGCTGGAAAAAATCGAGGAGATTCGTTCCTCAACCCGGACTGCCAAGATCATCGGCGTTTTTGTACTCCTGCTCCTGCTGGTTGTTCTCGGCTTACAGGGGTGGATTCTGTTCCGTCTACATCACTAGGCGATGTTCATGAAGTTGTCTGGGCTGGAGGAAAATTTTCTCCGGCCTTTTCCTTTTTGGAATAAAAATTTTCGCTAAATTTTCCCGTTAGCTTCTCTCTATATGAAACAAAATTCATAGTTTGGCTGTTTTTGTATTACAAAAATTATTTTACTTTTATGAAAATGAAGTTTCCAAAAATTGAAGCTTGGTTCAGTTTTCGTGATGTGAGACATTGCCAAGTGTTATTTCGGCCACGTACTATTCCCACCGATAGTGCGGCACAGTTTGGATAAACAGACGTGCTAGCAGCCCTGTTATGAAGTCGTTCCCCAACCAGAGCGTTACCACACATCCCGGTAGCCCGTAAGGGATATCGGCAAGCGGAGTGACTCCCTATGGCATGGTATGCCTACTGCATTGGTGAGAAGCAGGCTTTTCCTGAACTCGCTCGTCACCGTAAGCCCGTTCCAATGGATTCGGTTTATGGCATTAAAGGTAACCAAGTATTTTTATATCCAGCCAGTGATTTAGCTGTAATTGTTAGTGAACACAATCCCGAAGAACCACTGGAGCAGAAGTCAGGCGTCGATCATGCACGTGTAATCGCTGACTGTTTCCGCTCTTCCACAGTTTTGCCTTTCCGCTTCGGAACTATTTTTGCCGGAGATGAAGCTCTAAGGCGATCCATTCGCTCGAATCAACGTCAATTCCTGGCTAACCTGGACCGTTTGCGCGGCAAGGCCGAGATGCATTTGAAAGTCTTGGTGGACGATGGCTGCCGTGACCAGGTCCAAGCGGCGGTTCTTGAAACGGTAGGCAAAGAATATTTATCGAGTTTGCGTGAAAGTGCCGCCCGCCAGCGGGAGCGGCAGACGCGGGCTCGTTCCGTTTCCTTCCAGATGCATCGGATGTTTTTGCCTCTGGATGAAGAGATTACCTGTCGGAGAACGGAATCCGGAAAGATCCTCCTGGATATCGCGCACCTGATCGACACGAAATGTGTTGAGCGCTACCAGAATAAGTACACCAGCGCCTTAGCCCTGCTGAAAGACTGCCAGATGCAACTTTCAGGGCCTTGGCCTCCTTACCACTTCGTTCATCGCTTAACCCGCACCTCGGCGTCGCATGCTGTTCCAGTTGCACCGGCAGCCGCGAGCGGACCAGCGACGACTACCACACCGCAGGATAGTCGCATCCTGATTCCTGCTTAATCCGGACTGGCAGTGACCAAGAGAAAGGCCGCCTTAACAGGCGGCCTTTCTCTTGGTAGCTAAACTCCGGTCGGCAAAGAACCGGGCAGCTGGTAAAGCGGACAGCTAAAACCCGGTCAGCGGAATAGATTATTTCCCGGCCTTCGACTTTGCCTTCTCCTTTCGTTGACTACGGATGGAGAGCAAATAAGAGCTGAGTTAGTATCGGTAACCGGCTGCCCGGTTTTTAGCTGCCCGGAGTTTAGCTATCCGCTTTACCAGCTGCCCGGACCTTAGCTGTTTTTAAAACCTCAAATGCATAAATAGTTCTATCGTCCTGTTCGCCGAACCGGACGAGGACCAGGAAAAGAGCGATGTGGACTGGCCAAAGTATTGGGAGCTTAGTGTTCCCACCGGCTGGCCTAAATTTACGCGGTTGATTACATTCCCGGAATAGGCTCCCAGATCCAATTGATACTGGCGGTCGACGTGGGGCTTTTCTGCTTTATTGTTGGGCGCTGGAGAACTGGCTGGCCCTTTTACTTCCGGACCGAAAGCTATCGATTTTCTCAGCGAAGCGTTCAGCATAAAAACGGCAGGTGCTCTTCCGTAGTTAATGGGGATAGTCGTTTGTCCGGATAGGGGCGCGGTATCGAAGACTCCCCACTTTGTGCGAACGACGGAACTTCTACTTGTGTCATTGGCAAAGCTAGGACGATCGTTGTATTGTGCGTCGCCGTTAAGATCTTTGCCTAAGACGATATTGAACGGACTGCCTGATTGCATGAATATGAAGGGATTGAAGCGGATGCTATAGGGAAGCCGTATTGAGCCGCCGAGAAAGGCACGGTGTCGGTTGTCCGAACTTGAGCGCCCCCAATCGGCGTCCAAGTCGTATTGGTTAGAAGGAAAGCTGCTAATTCCGGATTCATTGGCTTTATTGAAGCTCAGAGTGTAAGAGCCGAAGAGCGAAAGATTTTTGCCTTGATTTATATTGCCGTTTACAAAGAACCTGTTTCGACGGCCGGTGCCTTGAGATTCGTATTCATAGATATTGTGATTGCCTCCGTAAGGACGTATCCCGCTGGAGGGATCGCTAGGATCATAGGTTCCCGGTAACGGCGCGTTGATGTTTCTAGTAAGGAACTGATGAATGCCGCGACTGTTCATGTAATTGACAGAGATGTTGCCATGCTTGCCTAAGCTGTGTTCCACACCTATCCCCGCCACCATATTCAGCGGAGATTGAATGGCTGGATTGATCCGATAGACCGTGGCATCTGTTTTGGCTGCAAGTTTGCTGATTTCGGGTATTTGGGGAAAGAAATCGGGATTGGTTACAACATATTCCTGCTGCAAGAGTCCATTTTGCCGTTGTGCCTGCAATACCGAGTTGGAGGCAAATCTCTGATAGAACCAGCCGTAGCCTGCTCGGATTACATAGCTAGGTCCTTTGCCGTTTTTCGATCCCACGCCCCAACTGAGGCCGACTCGTGGTGCCCAGTCTGCATGATCATCGATCTGCGTCTGGCTTTCAAAACGCAATCCGTAACTCAGCGTGACGTTTTTCCCTACCTTCCAATCATCTTCCGCGTACAGTCCGGTATCGACTAGAGATACGACGATATTGGGGATTCCAGCCGTGATATTGAATTGAGAAGCGCCTCCGCACTGGGGACGAATCGCCGGATCGTTTACATTCCTGAGGCAAATCTTTGTTTGCTGATATGCCGACAGAGAAGGAAAGATGAATTCGCCGTTGTAATTGGCTTCAGAGCGATTGGCGTCACGGCCAACTCTCACTCTTCCTCCAAAGCGAACAAAGTGCTTTCCTGCGGCAACACTGATGTAATTCTGGAATTCGTACTTATCGTTGTTATCCCGGATGGAGCCAAGATTGTTTCCACCATCGTTAAATGATCCTTGCACGATGATGGTTGGAGAAGAGTCAATTGATGCCTGGTGCGAGCGAGAGCGGATGTACTGAAAACGCATCTCGTCGACTATCTTGGGTCCAAAGACCTGCGTATCTCCGATCTGCCAGGTTTGTACTGTGAGACTGCTGTTATAGGCCTGCGACTGCAGAGAGAATTGTCCGACTCCGGCGTTGTCCCGATTTGTCTGATCGAGTTGATAGCGTAGGGTCAGGGTATTATCTTTCCCCAACTGCCAGTCGAGTCGTGGATTGAATGAAGTTGAAATGGATGGAGTAGCTACAGCTTTGTTTATCGATATCTGATTCAGGTCGGAATCCAGTGTCAAAGCCTTGATGATGGAGTTGTCCTGGCTGTCACTTCGCCAGAGTTCCACGAAATAGGAGGCGTTCTTATTAACCGGGCCTGTCAGATGTCCAAAGAGATCGTAGGAGTAGTAGGGAGGTTGTGTATTGACGAATTTACTCTTTGTGTTAAAGGAAGAGTTGTTGCCGCTCATTCCAAACTCGCCGTGAAGCTTGTCTGCACCAGGTTTGGTGAAGACTTCAATGCGTCCCCATCCCAAGGAATCGTATTGGGCGGAATAGGGATTCTGGTTGATACGAATCTCTCGAATGGTTTCTTTCGGGGGAAGCTTGCCTCCTGAGAATCCGTCGATGAAAAACTGATTGCCTGATTCGCCGTCTCCGCCGGCCATTGCCTCAAGTTCGGTTTGAAGCTCATCTCGATCGTCCGAGAGCGCATCGAGATCTGAGCCGCGGAGGATGGTGGCTCCCCCACCCTTTCCCGGGCTTGTGTCCAGTCCTTCTGGCTCATCCGATACGGTGACTTGCTCGCTGAATGCCTCGATTTTGAGAGAGATGTTCATGTGTAAGCTCTGCCCAGGGCGGATCGAGATGTGCTCACGATGGAAAGAGGAGAAGCCTGTAGCGGACGCGGAGACCGAATAGAGGCCGGGGAGCAAGCCTTGCGCCGTATAGTTTCCACCGGAGTCGGAGTGAATTGTTTGTGCTTTGCCGCTTGAGCTTCGGAGAATGATAGTCGCTTGTGGAATTAAAGCCCCGGAGGGGTCTGTAACTGTTCCGGCTATAGAGCCGGAGGTTTCCTGTGCCTGGAGTTGACCATCGATTATGAGGCCCGGTTGTACTGCAGTTGCTGAACAGAACAGATAAAAAATACTTTTTACTAGTCGCTGCCTTAAGAGGTTCAACGTGGTGTTCAGAGTAATCTCCCCTTACAACGGAGTACTGCATCTCTGGCGGGAGTACCTCTTAGAGGGATTGCGATGCGAGACGATGCTCTATCTTTGGTCTCGATCAGCTCACACACTGAGGCAAAAGCAAAATACAGCAACTAGGAAATAGACCTGTCCCACGCCTTATTATGCAGTTCAGCGTATATTCACTGAACCACAAGACGCAGGAACAAAGAGCTTGTTACAAACTTTGCTCTTATAATTTGTCAATTCTAAATGAATTGCCGATTTTGTCAGCTGAAGGCGAGATATCCTTTTTGCGCCGACTTAGAACGAACGATTTCTTGCGGCGGTCTGCAGAGGCATGATCGATTTGTTTCCAGAAAGCTGCGAAGTAATCGACTGCAGAGATGATAGAAACTATTACCATGAAGTAAATGGCAGTTAGTGCGGTCCACTCAACTGGAAGGATGAACCAGCCAAAATGCCACTCGAACCAGCGGTGAGCAAGAATTGCAGCAACCACTGAGACGATTTGAATTACGGTCTTCAGTTTGCCGAGGTCGCTTGCCTGGATGGTGAAGCCTTCTGCCGAAGCTATGGATCGCAAGCCGCTGACCAGGAATTCACGGCCGATGACCAGGACGGCAATCCACACTTTTACGACATGAGGGTTATAGGCCACCAGGGCGATATAGGCAGCAGTGACCATCAGCTTGTCGGCTAATGGATCCAGCAGCATCCCCATGGTGGTGATCTGTCCACGGCTGCGGGCCAGGTACCCGTCGAGTCCGTCAGTGATCGACGCGAGAATGAACAGAATGGATGCCACCAGTTCCTGCTCGCCGTGGGTCCCTTGAATTGGAAAGTGTGGCGAGAGTATCCACAGAAAGACCGGCACCGTGAAGATGCGGCTCATCGTAATGGAATTCGGAAGATTCACGTGGCAACTCTGGTATGGGATCTAGGAAGATCTTAAACTCATCCCAACAGTCATTATGCACCACTCAGAGAGATTGAGTCAGAGTGTGTCTTTCTTGCCACTAGGCGGCAAATTCCTGAAAGGGAAATGGATACAGTAAAGGGAATGCGGTTTCGAGCGGCTGCATGAGTGGAATTTTCATGCAGGCCACTTCATCGGAAAGTGACCTGCATGAATACAGAAGCATTACCTAAAGCATTTCCCGAAATACAGTGAACTTTCCAAGTAGGGTGAAGAGCGGCTTTCTTTGGCGGAAAGCCGCGCCAACTTCTATTGCTTCGGCCTACATCTTTTCGGGAAATGCTCTAAGCGTAGATGCCGCGTTGGCGGATGGTGAAGGCCACGCGATCAATTGCAAGCATGTAGGCGGCGATTCGGTTATTCACCGCGTGAGCTTCCGAGTACCGCATGACATCGTCGAAGCTTTCCCGAAGAATGCTCTCTAGCTGCTCGTTGACCACGGCTTCCTTCCAGAAGTAGCCCTGGCGATCCTGAACCCACTCGAAGTAGGAGGCGGTTACCCCGCCGGCATTGGCCAGGATGTCCGGAATGACAAAGACCTTCTTGTCTGCGAGGATCTCATCGGCTACTGCAGTTGTCGGCCCGTTGGCGCCTTCGCAAACAATGCGTGCCTTGATCTGATCGGCATTACGGCTGGTGATGACATTCTCGGTGGCTGCCGGAATCAGAATTTCGCATTCGGTGACGAGCAGCTCTTCCGAGGGCATGGCTTCTCCGCCTCTGAACCCCAGAATGGAGCCATTCCTCTGCCGGTAGTCTGCCAGCTGATTTACATCTATTCCCTTGGGGTTGTAGATGCCGCCATCGACTTCGGCTATTCCGATAATGGTGTAGCCCTTTTCCATGAGCAGGCGGGCAGCATTGGATCCCACATTGCCAAAGCCCTGGATAATGACGCGGCAGCCTTCAAGAGGAATTCCCAGGTAACGAAGGGCCTCATCGCACATAACGCGAATGCCCCGGCCGGTGGCTTCCCGCCGTCCGCGCGATCCACCGATATTCAAAGGCTTACCGGTGACAACGCTGGTAACGGTCTGGCGCATATGCATGGAGTAGGTATCCATGATCCAGGCCATGACCTGTTCATTGGTGTTTATGTCCGGGGCTGGAACATCCTTTTCCGGTCCCAGGAATTCGATTAGTTCCGAGGTGTAGCGGCGGGTCATTCTTTCCAACTCGCCCAAGCTCATCTTCTTGGGGTCGCAGATAACCCCACCCTTGGCTCCGCCGAAGGGAATATTAACGACAGCGCATTTCCAGGTCATCCAGCTAGCGAGGGCCCGTACTTCGTCCAGAGAGACATCGGGTGTATAACGAATGCCACCCTTTCCGGGACCACGGGCAATCGAATGCTGCACCCGGAAGCCGGTAAACATCTGGATACTTCCATCATCCATGCTGACCGGGAAATGTACGATGATCTCTCTGGCGGGATAGCGTAGGACTTTCCATAAGCCTTCGTCCAGATTCAGCTTGCGAGCTGCAAAGTCGAATCGTGCGGCTTGCGCTTCCCATGGGTTAATTTCTTGCTCAAGCGAGACTGTTGCCATAAATTTCTCCAAACATTCTTGCGTCTGTCGCCCTCGATCTTAATCTCCACTCTGTGGAAATCGGCTCTTTGGAGGCATCAGGACGTAGGGCGGGGGAATCATACGCATTCATTTTTCTTTCGAAGTTCAATGCAGGCTCCCTTTCTTCCCAGATACACACAGCCTGCCGATGTGTCTGAAACTCATCCAGGCCAAACCAGCCGAGTATAGGCTTGCGCCAGGCCGTCGGCAAGAGCCAACGATTCTGCATCCAAGCTGTGTAGAACATTTTCATCGGTTTGCCGTCAGGAAGTCATTTGCGGCCAGTCACATCATTTCCGGCTCGCGGTGAGTTCCTTTATCCCATTGCCAAGGTTGTCGTATGGTCCATCCAAAAATTCACCTGGTTTGGCTGTTCTTTCCGCCCCTATCAACACCAAAAGAGCGGAATGAGGGCTTCTGTCCTTTGACGAAGCGGCCACTCAATCCGCAGTTTCGGGTCTAAAGCGAAACCTAGAATGCTCTATCGGCTCCCCATGTCTTTTTCGTAGCTGTAATCGGAAAGTTAGCATATCCAAAGTCACGTTCCGTTTGAAAAGAGAGTACTTAACCTGGCGTTACCATCTGGAATAACGATTTACACTTATGCGTACGATGCCCTATGAAGAGCTAGTCCTGCCTAGTAAGACAGAGTTTCTCAAATTGGCCCGCGAACACAGCCTGGTGCCGGTCTACCGAACGCTGACGGCCGATTTGGAAACTCCCGTCTCTGCTTTCCTGCGCATTGCGCAAAACGAGCCGGAATGCTTTTTGCTGGAGTCTGTTGAGGGAGGCGAAAAGCTTGGCCGCTATACATTTATCGGAATTCGTCCCTATAAGAAGATCCTCTCCTGGGGTCGTCAGATCACAATCCGCGAAGGCAAGCAGATCCGCCAGCTAGAGGGAGATGTTTTCGAGCTTCTGAAGGAGTCTCTTTCCGGCCATAAACCTGCCCGGCTGCCCGGTCTGCCCCCCTTCAGTGCTGGAGCGGTGGGTGTGTTCGCCTATGATGTGGTCCGCCAGATTGAGAAATTGCCGGATTTAACGAAAGACGAGCAGAGCGTTCCGGATGCTTGCCTGATGTTTTTTGACGAGGTCCTGGCCTTCGACCATGTCCGGAAGGAAATTCTGCTTATCGTTACAGCGGATGTGAGAAAGCAGAAGCCCAAGGATGCCTATGCCGACGCTACGACCCGTTTGCACCGGCTGGAACGGCGGCTGATGCAGCCTCTGCCCAAGTTGCCGAAGCCGAAGATCTCCTCGAAGCTGCAGATCAAGGCGCGTACCCGTAAAGCCAATTTTATGAAGGCTATCGACCAGGCAAAGGAGTACATCGCCGCGGGCGACATCTTCCAGGTGGTGCTCTCTCAGCGTTTTGATGTCGAACCGGGCGTCGATCCTTTTTCCGTGTACCGGGCGCTCCGGATCATCAATCCATCCCCTTACATGTACTTCCTGCGCTTTAGCGGCTCTGAAGAAAATGGTTCCGGACGCTCCAAGGCTGGGAAGTCGGGAACGCGGAAGGTTTCCGACAGCCTGCATTTGCTAGGTTCCTCTCCGGAACTGCTTGTCCAGGTGAAACAGAACCAGATCAGCTATCGTCCGATCGCCGGTACTCGTCGTCGCAGCGGAGATGAGGCAGAAGACCAGCGGCTCGAGGCGGAGATGTTGAGCGACAAAAAAGAGCGCGCCGAGCACGTAATGCTTGTGGATCTCGGCCGAAACGATGTTGGCCGGGTCAGCGAATACGGAAGCGTAGCGGTCGAGAAGCTGATGTTTGTGGAGCGTTATTCTCACGTGATGCACATTGTCAGTTCCATCGAAGGCAAGTTGCGGCCGGACCTGTCTCCTGTGGATGCTTTCCGGGCTTGCTTCCCGGCAGGAACGCTCTCCGGCGCTCCGAAGGTGCGGGCCATGGAGATCATCGAAGAATTGGAACCGACGCGTCGCGGGATCTATGGCGGTAGCGTCCTTTATGCCGATTTTTCCGGGAACCTCGATTCCTGCATTGCCATCCGGAGCATGACCGTAAAAGGCAAACAGGGCTATGTGCAGGCTGGTGCGGGGATTGTGGCGGACTCTGTTCCCGAACTTGAGCACCAGGAGTCGCTGAATAAGGCTCAGGCGGTGATTCGCTCTATCGAGCGGGCACGGCAGGGCTAGTTCCTTTTTTAGGGGAGGGCGGCGCCGTGCGAAGCGGCTACCGCCTGAATCCCTTGCTTTTCATTATTTCGCTACCCTTTGGGCACTTCCGGAAGTAAAGCTGCAGGAATGATGCTCCTTCGGGGAGTGCCATACGCTGCCATCTTTGTAGGTCACGCTGTCCAGTGTGAGATGGTCAAAGCCAACGATATTTCTCAGTAGCGGAATATCGGCTTCCGACCCGATCTCATCGGTCGCCGGAGTAAAGGTAAGCGGCATCTGTATTTCGGTTGCATCCAGTGCATACCGGTTTGGCTTCACTTTGAGGTAGCCGGTTAGGGCCATGGCGGCTATTTGTTTGCCACCTGGGTTTGAAAAAGACAGGTGCAGATTGGCCTTGGACTTCTCTTGTGCGCTAGTTGCGGCGGGCATGTACTCCGCCGGCCGATCCAGTTTTGCAGCGGTAAAGACAATCGGGCATTTCTGGCTGGCCGAGGTCAGAACCATCAAATCCTTTTGTTGGATATGGAAGTGCTTGATTTGCTCGGGCGTTGTTGGCTGGACCGAAGTTGAGGTGTCCGAGGAAGTCTGTGCCAATACGCCTATGGAAGCTAAAAGAAATACCAGAGAAGAAAGAGATCTCATCGGCGCTCTCCTCCGAAGAGAAGCGTAGCACTACTTCCGGCCGGTAGCATAAGGGAGTATGACCACAACTCGATTCAAAGGCCGTACACTGGAAAAGGCATGATCTTCGTCCTCGATAACTACGACTCGTTTACATACAACCTGGTGCAATACATGGGTGAATTGGGCGCCAAGATGTCTGTTCACCGTAACGACGAGCTGACGGTGGAAGAGGTTGAAGCTCTGAAGCCTGAACGCATTGTGATCTCTCCAGGTCCCTGTACCCCTCAAGAGGCTGGTATCAGCATTCCTCTAATTCAACACTTTGCAGGTAAGGTGCCCATTTTGGGGGTCTGTTTAGGCCATCAGTCCATCGGGGCTGCGTTTGGGGGCAAGGTGATTCGCGCTCCTCAGCTGATGCATGGCAAAACCAGCGAAGTGGAGCACGATGGAAAGACCATCTTTCAAGGGATTGCAAGTCCAATGACCTGTACCCGCTACCATTCCTTGATCGTTTCCGAGGAGGGGCTGCCGGAAGAATTGGAAATTTCAGCTCACACCGGGGACATCATCATGGGCCTGCGCCATCGGAAGTACCCCATCGAGGGCGTACAGTTTCACCCGGAAAGTGTGCTGACCTCGGACGGTAAGCGTCTGATTAAGAATTTCTTGGAGCTATAGCTTCGTGAGTTGCAAGTCACTCCTCTTGCTCGCCCTCTGCACCGCTACTGCGGTTTACGCGCAGACCCCCATCGCCTATGTTCCTGTAGATGGAGCGAAGATCAATGGCGCGTTGGAAGTGGCCAACGGCAGAGCATCCATTGGAGCGAGCGGAACCATTACTGCTGGGGAAAAGGCCGTGAAGATTACCCTTCCTAACCGGGGGGACATTCAACTCTGCTCTACTTCAGTGGTTCATCTGGCGACGGACAAATCTGTTGATGCCAATGGGGCAGGCTTGCTTTTGGGTCTGGATCGGGGCGCTCTCGAAGCCCATTTGTCTGCGGGAAAATACTCTGACGTGGTAATGACCCCGGACTTTCGCATTCTAGTTTCCGGACCGGGAAAGGCCGATTTACGCCTTCGGATTAACGCTAAAGGTGATACCTGCATTGAAAATAAAGGAGATAATGCGCCATACGTTACCGTGAGCAGCCCCTTTGAGGAGGGGGCGTACAGAGTTCAGGCGAATCAGCGAGTTCTCTTCGAGCATGGCAGCTTGCGTGATGTTGTGGACCGGGAGAAGGAATCTTGCGGGTGCCCCCCATCGGCGCCTCCCGGGGAAAATTCTTTTCCTGTAGCTGTCAGTACGGGTCTAACGGCGCCTCCGGTTGCTTCAGCTCCTGCCACTACCCCGGGAGAGACGCAGACAAAGGTTACGGCCCAGCTTTCTTACGATGGCCAGACGGGGAAGAGCAGCTCTGTGGATGCTCCGGAATCTGCTCCGGCTACCAGTGCGGCTGCCACTGAAAGCGCAGCACCTGCTCCCCAACCGAAAAAAGAAACTGCCGGAGGCGGTTTTTTCCATCGGATCGGGCACTTTTTCAGTCATATGTTCGGCAAGTGAGCGGGGTTTCTATTCGGGCAACATCTCGCCCGGACGGCATTCTGCGTTAAAATGCCTTTTTGGGAGTGGGTGTCCCGAACCCTCGTCCTTTGGCATCGAGCTGAGCCAGAATCCAGCCAAATATCCAGCGACCAAAGTAAGGAGCTTTCAAGTTTATGGCGATTCCCGCCACACAAATGCGCCCAGGCATGATCATCAAGCATAACGACCAGCTACATGCTGTTTTCAGTGTTGAGCATCGTACCCCTGGCAATCTGCGCGCCTTCATCCAAGCTAAGCTGCGCAACCTGCGTACCGGTGCAATGTTCGAGCACCGTTTCCGTTCTGCCGATGCTATTGATCGTGTCATCGTGGACGAAGTCGCCATGGATTTTCTCTACAACGACGGCGATGACTACTACTTCATGAATCCGGAAAACTACGAGCAGACTCCGCTAAAGCGCGATACGCTGGGCGATGCCGTTGAGTACCTGATCCCGAATCTTCAGATCAAGGTTTCGTTCTTTGACGGCGTTGCGGTCGGTATCGAATTGCCTCAGACCGTCGAGCTGACCGTCGTTGAGACCGAACCCGGACTGAAGTCTGCAACAGCCTCCTCCGTTACCAAGCCGGCCAAGCTTGAGACCGGTCTGGTGGTTCAGGTTCCTCCTTTCATTAACGAGGGCGAGAAGATCCGTGTGGATACCGCCGAAGGTGCCTATCTCTCTCGTGCATAAAATCTTCTTTGGTGGACGGCGTAGCTTCGGCTGCGCCGTTTTGCTTTTCGGATGATTTCTCAGGTCGCTTGCGTCGTTTAGCTCCATCTGCAACACTGACATCGACTCGCCCGTTTCCATTGTCGATGTTCTCCGGGTAGGTGAATCTGGACACAGTTGGAACCCGAAAGGACCAACGATGACGATTCACACCTGGCTGGGAGTAACGACTGCGCGACGGGATAAAACATTATGGTCCGTCATTATTTGGTTAAGGGGCGTGTGCAGGGGGTTGGATTCCGCTGGTTCGTACACCGCGAAGCCGCAGAAATCGGTTTGTGCGGATGGGTACGGAATACGGAGGATGGCGATGTTGAGGTCGTTGCCTCGGGAACGCCGGAGGAGCTAGCCGAACTTCGCACCGTTTTGCATCGCGGGTCACGTGGCAGCCGTGTCGACTCAGTTATTGAACATGAGTTGATGGAGAAGGAAGCCGAAGGCCTGGGGCCGTTCACGATTGAAGGAGCTTGGTAAGTACATGCAGAAATTGATTGATTGCGAACCTCTAAAAACTTTGGTTCGTACCGTGCCGGATTTTCCCAAGCCTGGGATCCTTTTTTATGACATCACCACTCTTTTAAAAGATAAGCGCGGCTTTGCCCAGATGGTGGATGCACTGGCTGCCCACTACATTGCTGACGATGTCGATCTGGTGCTTGGTATTGAGGCTCGCGGCTTCATCTTTGGACCAGCGTTGGCCTATCGTCTGAATGCCGGATTTGTGCCAGTCCGCAAGCCTCGCAAACTGCCCGCCAAGACAGCTCGAGTTACGTATGACCTGGAATACGGCACTGATTCGCTGGAGATTCACGTGGACGCAATCGAACCAGGACAACGCGTGGTGATTGTCGATGATCTTCTGGCAACGGGTGGCACAATGGAGGCCACTGTGAAGCTGGTACGCCAGTTGGGCGGCCATATTGTAGGGCTGGGCTTTGCCGTTGAGCTGGATTTTCTGAAAGGCCGTGAGCGCTTCCCGGATTTGGATGTCTTTAGTCTGCTGCACTACGAAGAGTAAAAAGCTAAAGAGCGATTAGCGAAAGATTCGTTAGCGGAAGAAGTTTCATCCTGAAAGTAGGTGATTGCGCGACTGCGAAATAGAGATTCACTCTGTTCGTAGTCGCGCATTTTCGGTTTCCTGGTTGAGAATCGCAATCAAGCTATAGCTGAGCTGTTTTTACGCTGCTTTTGCTTCCACATTGATAGAGGCGGCGATCTTGTTTAGTTTTTGGTCGGCAGCCTTTTCTTCCTGAAGGGTTTGTTCTAGCAGACGAACAGCTTCTTTCTCGCCCAAAAGTTCTGCATAGGTGCGTACTGTTCCGTAGCCGGAGATTTCATAGTGCTCAACGCGTTGAGCGGCAGAAATGATGCCGGCGTCGATTACCTCAGGCTCTCCTGAGGCTTTGACGATTTGTTCGCCCTCTTTGATCAAGCCTTTCATCCCCTCACAGGTTTTACCCTCTGCCTCTTCTTCCAAGGCTTCAAAGATCTGATCCAGCCGTTCGATCTGTTGCTGGGTTTCCTTTAGATGTGATTCGAGTGCCTGTTTCAGTTGCTTACTTTCCGCAGCTTTGATGAGCTTTGGAATAGCCTGGGTGATCTGGTTTTCTGCTGAATATAAGTCCTGCAATTCTTCAACAAATAATTCGCGCAGTGTGTCCATCTTCATTGGCAATATCCTCCGTGTAGAAAAATTTCTCGTAGCAGCAACAATCCGGTACTGCCTTTTTGTGCTTTCGGTTACAGTTGCGTGGGAAATGTCTCAGGTGTTTTGGCCCTGTGCCAAAAGCTTCGATGCGCGCCCATTTACGGGGTTGGCCCTTAGGAAAAGCTGCGCGGAAAAGCAGAAGGGGCAAGCCTGTGAGCCTGCCCCTTCTTTAGAATCTGCTATATCGATACGTTTCAGGCGATTATGGGAAGTGTGGGCAGAGCCGTGGTGTGACCTGCTTCTCCGAGTACAACTTCCAGGTGCTCCAGTACTTCTTCGACGCTCATCGTGTACATTTCCCGACTGGCATCGAAGCCTGATTCGATAGATTGTTTGAGATAGTGCCCTGCAGTTTGTGCAGCCAAGGCGTCAGTGATGGCGTAACTGGTTTTCCGTTTATGTTCGACCCAGGCCTGAAGGGGCATAGCAATCCACATGGGGCGTCCATTGACGTCAAACCTGATGTCTACCGCGTCTGCATGTCGTGTGGCAACAGCTACTATATTGGCCTTCCAGCGGCAATGCAGGTCCTCTCCAGTCCATCGGTCTGTTACGTGGAAATCCTCGTACATAGATACCAGCCTAATGGTTGATTTCCCTTCAATGCAAGCGGTTATGGCGAAGACGATGGGATAAAAGAAAAGTCTTGGCACCCAAGCAAATCTTTGGCTCTGTCTGGCGTCAAATATTCGTCACGCTGCTGGAAAGACATAGTTCAAAAATGCGTTGTGCAGAAGGAGTTGGCCAAAGTGTCCCAATCCCCGGAAATGGCTCGTAAATTTGAGGAAAAACTGCGAATTCTGAAGAATCAACTTGAATCGGTAATGCTCGCGGCGGTGGAACAAGGCCGTGAAATCGGCGCCCCGGAAGAAACAAAAGATCCGGTTGATCGTGCCGTTCACGCCTACCAGAAAGAGATGCTCTATACACAGGGCACCAATGGGGCTTCTCAATTAATTCTGGTTCATCAGGCAATCGAACGAATTCATGAGGGGACCTATGGAGAGTGCGTTCGGTGCGAGCGGGAGATCGGCCTTAAGCGTTTGGAGGCTTTACCTTGGACGCCGTATTGCATTGAGTGTCAGGAAAAGATCGAGCGTGGCGAGATTTCCAGTCCATTAAGAGCCGCATAGCTGTTGCCTGCTCGATTTTTGTTCGAGCATTGAGCCTTCAATTACCCACAACCCTTCTGATTTCCTCTCTTCCACTTGTGGGTAATTGAAAGGGTTTTCTAAAGATCGGCAACAGAATTTCATTGCCAGAGGGATATGTTGGTTTGTGGGTCGGTGATATTCCCCGGCTTTCTATTGGCGTTTCATGACAAATGACTGTACTTTTTATCGAAAGGAGTACTGTTCTGAAACGCCATGAGCGCAAATAAATCCCAGGGATTCGCTACTCTCGCAGTTCACGCGGGGCAATCGCCCGATCCTGTAACTGGTGCAGTAAACGTTCCGATTTATGCCAGTTCCACCTATGCTCAATCCGGAATCGGTGAGCATAAGGGTTACGAATATTCCCGAGTATCCAATCCCACTCGAGATGCCCTGGAGAAGAGCTTGAGTGCGTTGGAGGGTGGAAGCTCCGCTCAGGTCTTTGCCAGTGGCATGGCCGCAATCGCGGCACTGGTTGCCATGATGAAGACAGGCGATCATGTGCTCTGCGGTAAATACGTGTATGGCGGAACCTCGCGTTTCTTTAACCAGGTGGTGTCGAACTATGGAATCGAGTTCTCTTATGTCGACACCAGCAACCTCGAAGAGGTGCGTGCGGCAATTCGGCCTAATACCCGGCTTTTGCATCTGGAGAGCCCGACCAATCCTCTACTACAGCTTACTGACATACGTGCTGTGGCAGATATCTGCCATGAACATGGAGTGGAGCTTTGTGTAGATAACACCTTCCTCTCTCCTTATTTCCAGCGCCCGCTTGAGCTTGGCGCAGATATCGTGATGCATTCGACGACGAAGTTTTTGAATGGTCACTCCGACGGATTGGGCGGTGTATTGATAGGCAGCAAACCGGAGCATCGTGACCGCTTTGCTTTTGTACAGAAGTGTATTGGAGCCATTCTTTCGCCCTTCGAGTGCTATCTGATTTTGCGTGGAGTGAAGACTCTGGCTGTTCGCATGCGCCAGCACGATAGCAATGGCCGCGCGCTTGCTGCATATCTGGCGAAGCATCCAAAGGTAAGTAAAGTTCTTTATCCCGGACTTCCTGAGCATCCGCAGCACGAGCTTGCCAAACGGCAGCAGACAGGATTTGGTTCTCTCTTGTCCTTCGATGTGGGGAGTTCGGAGCGTGCCCATGCCTTTGTAAAAGCGCTTCGCTTATGTACTCCCGGCGAATCTCTTGGCGGGGTGGAAACCTTGATCTCGCATCCGGCTACGACTACTTATTCTGCTTTGAGCCCGGAAGGACGCGCAAAGATCGGGATTACCGATGGCTTGCTTCGTCTCTCGGTTGGAATCGAAGACCCTCAAGACTTGATTGCAGATCTCGAGCAGGCGTTTGAAAACAGCTTATAACCAGGATGTGATGTTCCCGCATATTCCCAAGGCCAGAGTTCGTCCGGTCGATTAAAGTCATACCCTGATACCCGTCTTGTAGACACCGCCAAATGTAGAAGGGCCTAGCCGAAGCTGGCCCCTTCCCTCCCTTGCTTCTTAATTAGTAGTACCAGCTAGTAAATCCACAGTCAGGTGGACGGTACCGATACATCTCTGGCCAAAATTCAACTTTAATATGATTGACATCTATATCTGTCAGATATATCTTTCAGATGTTTTGATTCCCAAGAGAACTGCTTATGTGATTCTCGGAATGCTTTCCATCGAACCCAACAAATCGGGTTACGACATTCGTAAAGCTATAGAAGGCAGCGTTGGAAGTTTTTGGGGCGAGAGCTATGGCCAGATCTATCCGACTTTGCAGCGATTAGCAGCCGAAGGATTGATTCGACCGAGCCCATCAGTGTCGAAAGCAAAGCGTCGGCAGGAGTATATGTTAACGGCTAAGGGTCGATCTTGTTTGCGAGAATGGCTTGCCCAACCATTCCACAACGACCCGCCTCGCAACGAGTTTCTCCTGAAGTTATTCTTCGGGGGTGAAGCCGATCCTGAAGTTTCGATTCGACATGTCGAGGAAGTTCAAAGAAAGAACCGGCAGATGCTGAATACTCTGCTTGGAATTGAAAAGATAGCCAATAAGAGTCCCTCTCAAAGTCCTTCTCGTCCCTATTGGATGCTCACTCTCAAACTGGGAATTGCCCTTACCCAGACCGCATTGGACTGGGGCGAAACAACTTTAGTTGAGCTTGCATCCATGAAGGCCCTCAGCGGAAAGGATTCTAAGTCAGCAAAGGGGCTTCCTATCCTCAACCAACCTATTCAAGGCACGTCCAAATCTTTGGGCCCAGCCAAAATCCCGCGAAGAAAGAATACGCAGAAAGGCGGCCACTAGGATGTACACCAACGTTCGCTCCAGCCGATTATCACAGCTTACAGCGTGGGTTATCGCTTGTACCTTCATTCTGGGGTGGTTCATTCCAGCAGTGGGGCTATTCACTGCTCCAATCAGTGGCACATGGTTCGCAGGAACTCAAAAACCTCTGCGAGGTTTCTGCTGGATGATGATTTTCTCCCTTCCAGGTGTGCTGTTCACTAATCGAACCGCGACGCTCATCGGGCACGATTCATTTCCTAGCCACCTACTGCTTGTAATTACTTGTATTTGCAGCATCCTGCCCTTTACTTTTCATCGACTGACAAGCCGGCATCTGCCGGGGATTGTGTCTACATTCCCACTGCCTCTTGCTGGAATGGCAATGTCTCTACTCGAGTGGAAAACGAAGTTTAGCCCAAGCTTCTCAGGTAAGGGTTCGGAGTTTGTATTCTATTGGCTTGCAGCTGTGATTGTTTGGATGTGGAACCGGGAAGAACCGGTACTTAAGACTTGTGCTGTGTTTGCTGTGTCACTAGTGGCAGCGGTCTTCTACCACTTACATAGCACAAGGGCCGAAGCCCATCCTTTAGCTCCGGTATTTGGATGGATCTGCATCGGCGGTGTCCTTGTTTTTGCGGGTTGGGCCCTGGCTAGCGCAAGAGTCTCTCAATCCTGGGCACAGAAATCCAGAGCCCTCGCCAAGCTACGGAGCCCCTATAGTGGTAGCCCTTTGCAGGTGTTCTCACAACATGGGCGAGAAATATTGGTCAGTGCAGCGGGAGAGCAATTCCCCATTCAAGGTGGAATCCCTGTTTTTCTCCGATCTCATGAACTTGTTGGCGACAACCGCAAATATCGGCGTCTTTATGAGGCCATTGGCGGTTTCTACGACGACATACAACGTGTCTTCGCCGCATTAAGAGGTTGGGATCGAAACGCCTATTTCCGAAGCTATATAGACTTACTTGAAGTCAATCCAGGAGATTCCGTTCTGGAGACATCAGTCGGGACAGGTCTCAATTTCAAGTATCTTCCGCGCGACGTCGCCTTATCAGGACTCGACCTCTCTGCTGAAATGCTGGTTAATTGCAAGGAAAACCTGCGCCGCTGGAAGTTGAAGGCCGACCTCTATATGGGGAATGCAGAGATTCTGCCTTTCGTGGACAATAGCTTCGATGTTGTATTCCATGTGGGTGGCATTAATTTCTTTAATGATCGTGCCCAAGCCATCCGTGAGATGATTCGCGTTGCTAAACCAGGCAGCCTTTTATTGATTGCTGATGAAACAGAAAAGCATGTTAAGGACGTATATGAGAAGATGCCGGGCGGCCTGTATAAAGATCGTAAAGAGCCCGTCGAAGCGCCGATTAGTCTGATACCTCCAGAAATGGAGGAGACTGAGCTTAAGATTTTAAGAGACGGCCAATTCTACGCCCTCACTTTCCGCAAACCAATTTGCGATCGGCTCCAAAATAATGACCAAACGATAAAAGCATCTTCCATCTTGTCGACAAATTAATGACTCAGGACACTAGAACGATTCCACAAGGAATATATTCGTGGACACTTGAAGGATGCGTAGTGCCAGATCTTGGGTGTGGCCCCGGACAGGATATTTACTTGGCATCAAGTTAGTGCATTGCCCCTGAAGAGGAGTTTCGTCTAGGCCGTTTCATGAGGTAAGGGATAGGAATCAGGAGAGCTGTTAAGACGACCAAAACCCACGCCGTATCTACGTAGGCTAGCGTTCGGGCCTGGATGTGCAGCATGTTATAAATTTGCGCACTAGCGTGATACGCCGCATCGGTATGGGAGAGTCCGCTCTTTTCAAATGCTCCCGTTAAGGCTCCACTGAGATGGTCGTAAGCCGGCATTCCCGGTCCGGAGTGAGCTCCGAGATATGTTTCGTGAGCTTGTGCTCTGCGGGTTAGCAGTGTTGTGACAAATGAAATTCCGAAGCTGCCGCCCAGGTTGCGAGAGAGTGCCGACATACCACTTACTTCATTATTACGATTTTGTGGAATGTCTGCGTAACAGAGGACATTGATGGGCACAAAGAGAAAGGGTAACCCGATGGCGATGATGGCTCGCCAGCTGATGGCGGTGCCAAAGCTGATTCCGAGGTTTAATTGAGTGATTCGCATCAACCCTAAGGTTGTGACCAGGAATCCGCAAGAGACAATCAGTCTCTGGTCGAATTTGGGTGCAATGAAACCCGCTACAGGAAAGAGCAGCATAAGAACGAGGCCGCCGATAGAGATGGCCATTCCTGCGCGTTCTGCCGTATACCCCATCAACTCTTGCAGATATTGCGGGATGAGCACCGTGACCGAATAGAGTGATGCGCCAATCATCAGCATCACCAATTGAGTCATAGCAAAGTTACGATTTTTGAATAGTCCTAAATCTACGATTGGATGGTTGACCGACACTTCCCGCCAGAGGAAAAACACAAAGCCGAGGATGGTTGTTACAAAACAGGCGACGATAAATCGGGAGCTAAACCAGTCGTCCTCCTGCCCTTTGTCCAACATGATTTGTAACGCGCCGACGGCAAGAACCAGCAATCCCAATCCCCAGTAATCGACACCTTCCCGCTGTTTCTTGCGTGCTTCGACATACGGCGGATCCTCCACCAGTCGGGTAGTCAGCAAAATCGAGAGAATGCCAACCGGGATATTAAGGAAGAAAATCCATCGCCAGCTGTAGTTGTCGGTGATCCATCCTCCAATCGTCGGCCCTATAGCCGGAGCGAGGACTACGGCCATTCCATAGACGGAGAACGCCATGGCCCGCTTGGCAGGAGGGAAGGTGTCTGCCAGAATCGCTTGTTCGCTGGGTTGGAGTCCTCCGCCTGCGGCTCCCTGAAGGACTCGCAGACAGACCAGAAAGCCGAGAGATGGGGCAAGACCGCAGAGCAGGGAACTGAGAGTAAAGAGCGCAACGCAGATCATGTAAAAGCGCTTACGTCCGATGCGGTTTGAAATCCAGCCGCTGATCGGCAGCACTACCGCATTCGCAACCAGATAGCTGGTCAGAACCCATGTTCCTTCGTCACGGCTGGCAGAAAGATTTCCCGCAATATGCGGCATTGCGACGTTGGCAATCGAGGAGTCTAGTGCCTCCATGAAGGTTGCCAGGGTAACGGTAATCGCAATCGCCCAAGGATTTGCCTTTGGCCGCCAGGTTTGATGGAAAGAAGCGGTCGCGTCTTTCAGGGTACTCGGCGTGGCCGTGGTCGTGCTCAACGGGAAAGCTTCCTCCGGGGGCGTTATTCTAGTGCTGGATGTGGTGCCTGCTGAGGCCCTCCCTCATGATCTACCAATTGGACCGATAGGCAAAGATTCATGAGTGTTTTTCCAGCGTTCCCGTGAAAGACTTCAAATGATTTTTTTGATTATTGATACCTGCAGCAACACCGGTTCCGTAGCAATTGCTAAAGGCGAACCCGACAATATGCGCATTCTCTCCCTCCAGGAATTGGCCGGAAAGACCTTTTCCTTGTATCTGGTCTCAAAAATTGAGGAGAGCTATGCCCAGGCAGGGATATCTCTGGCAGCGTTGGATGCTATCGCCGTGGTGCACGGGCCTGGAAGCTTTACCGGAATCAGGATTGGCGTCAGTACGGCCAAAGCTCTCGCAGAAGTAGGAAAGAAGCCTCTCATCGCGGTTTCGCGCCTGGAGGTCCTGGCACGTCTGGCAGGGACCTCTGTCTCGGTCCTTGATGCTGGCAGGGGCGAGGTATACCTCCGTCGCTCCGATTCTGCTGCTCAGGAATCACTGCTGACTAGAGAGGGATTGCGTGAGGCTACGGCAGGAGCGGAGAAGGTCGGAATCTGTGAGGAGCCGTTGGCCGCCTTCTTGCCTGAAGCCTGCTCTGTTCTCGTTTCCCAACCCTCTGCTGCCGATGCTGTGCCTCTGGTTGTGGAACGATTCCGGGCTGGAGCTTTTGAAGACGTAGTTTCTCTGGATGGGAATTATCTGCGGCGGTCCGATGCCGAGATTTTCTCTAAGCCAAAGCTCGATGCTGCCTTAAAGCAATGAACGCCTTTATTGTTCGCAAGATGGCCGAAAGGGATATTCCCGAGGTTCTTGCAATAGAACAATCTCTTGCAACAGCTCCTCACTGGAAAAGGCAGGACTATGAATTGTGCCTTGCCGTCGGGGAAGACCGTCTTTCGAGGATAGCCCTTGTCTTGGAGTGGGGAGGCAGTGTAGTCGGCTTCTCTGTTGCTGTTCCTCTGGCAGGAGAGGCTGAGCTGGAGTCCATATGTGTTTCGGCGCAGATCCAACGGCAAGGAGCCGGAGTTCAATTGCTTGCAGCCGTACTCGAGGAGCTGCGGGTTTTAGGAATTGAGTGTGTTTTTCTGGAAGTACGCCCCTCAAATGTAGCGGCAATCGCTCTTTATCGGCGATTTGGCTTCGTTTTGGTGGGAAGGCGGCCCAATTACTACTCTTCACCCTGTGAAGACGCTCTCCATATGCGTTGCGAGCTCTAAGGGCAACTCAGGTTTTCATCTGTATTCCACTGGCTGGATGTCTTGCTGCAGTCAGCCTTTAAGTTACCCTGTTTCTCCGGTCTGTTTTGGGAAGATCTTTTCTCGTTCTGAGTACCAAAGTTCGCCTAAATTCTTCATCTTTTAGGGCCCTCCGCCGATGTGCGGGAACAGAGCCGGTTGCAGTGGAAATCTATTAGATTTTTTGCGTTGCAACTGGCCCTCCCAAAGAGTAGTTTGGATCGTCCTAGAGACAGGAGGTGTCCTATATGGATGAAGTAAAGAACCAGGTGCTGGGCGACGATTTGCGGCGGCTGGAAGAGGAACACCGTCACTACGCTCAGCAGCTTGAAGCGCTCTTGCAAAAACCCTATCCATCTGACGAGGACAAGCTGGAAGAAGTACGCCTGAAGAAGTTGAAGCTGCGATTGAAAGATCAAATCACTGCATTGCAGCGTGAGCACCCAGTCATGGTTGCTTAGCAGAAACCTTTAAAACACTGTGTGTTACAGACACACAAGAAGATAGCTGAGAAGTAGGGGAAGCCCAGAGTCCGGGTATATCGCCCAGGGGGAAGGATAGCTCTATATAATTGAGAGCTAGGTCTTCTGAAATGGTGCGAGACGGATACTTCTACGGGCTTGGACTGCTAGCTGTTGCAGTGTTGGTCTATGTTTTCACTGCGGCATGGGGGTGGACTATTCCTCCCCTACTTCTGGCTGCTTTCTTCCTGTGGTTCTTTCGCGATCCGGAACGATTGATTCCGGAAGGAGAGGGGCTTGTTGTCTCTCCAGCCGACGGCTTGGTAACAGAGGTGGTCAGAATCGAGACTCCCACTGGTCCGAGGCAGCGAATCAGTATTTTTCTCAGTGTTTTCGATGTTCATGTCAATCGTGCTCCTGTTTCTGGCGTGTTGAGCGATGTCCTTTATCAAAAGGGACTCTACTTGAACGCCATGAATCCTGACTCTGCCGTAAAGAATGAACAAAAAGCTGTGACGATTCGTGGCGAAAACACTGAAGTCACCTTCAAGCTCATAGCCGGTCTCCTTGCCCGACGGATTGTTTTTCCGCTCAAGGCGGGGGATGCTGTGACGAGAGGTCAGCGGGTAGGGCTGATCAAGTTTGGCTCGCGAGTAGATGTTCTTCTTCCCGGATCGGCTGTTGTAGCCGTCGAAAAGGGCCAGCGAGTTCGTGGCGGTTCATCAATTTTGGCTCAGACAGTCGTAGGAGGGCAGCTTTGATTCGTAAAGAGCGCCGCCATCGTACTCGGCGGGGAATGTACATCTTGCCTAGCCTCTTTACTTCAGGCAATATCGCTGCCGGCTATTATGCCATCACGCAAACCTTGCAGGGGACGGCTCAGGCGCAGCATCATTTCGACTATGCGGCATTGGCGATTGGCTTTGCCATTCCCTTTGACGCACTGGATGGCCGTATTGCTCGTATGACGCATACGACCAGTGAGTTTGGCCGTGAGCTGGACTCTTTGGCGGATGTGATTACCTTCGGAGTTGCTCCCAGTTTGTTGGCCTTTACTTGGGGCTTCCGTATGCTGCCGGACACCATCGACCCGATGTTCCGCCAGAAGCTGATTCAGGCCGGAGCCTTTGTTTGCTTCCTGTTTTTGCTGTGTGGGGCCAGCCGGTTGGCCCGCTTCAACATCAGCACGAACCCTGTGCCTAAAAATCCCGGGCGTCCAGACCGGAAGTACTTTGTCGGCATGCCGATTCCAGCAGCAGCGGGGCTAATTGCCGCTGTGGTGCACTTCTTTGGAGGAGTTCCAGTATTCAATTGGTGGCTGGCCATCATGTGGATGTGCCTGGTTGGACTGGTAGGCTTCCTGATGGTTAGTACCTGGAGATTTTGGAGCGGTAAAGAGATCAATTTTGCCAATCGACATCCTTTCCAGCTCATGGTTCTGCTGGGCATATTTGTCTATGCATTGGTAGCCTGGTCTCAGGTATTATTGTTTGCTTTTGCATTCATCTATATGTTTTCAGGAATATTTGCTCGTGCTGCGTATTCCTGGTCGCGGGCTAGACGTTCTGAAGCTCATGGAGCACCACTTCCCAGTTCTCACACATAAATCATCTGATGCCTGCTACGTACAAGATTGCTATCGTTGGTGCCGCTTCATTGTGCGGCAAAGAAATTAATGAAGTACTGGGTGAATCGGCTTTTGCGGCTTCCAGCTTTTTGCTGATGGACGACGAAGAATCGCTAGGCCAGCTGGAATCTGTCGCGGATGAAGTTACTTTTATCCAGAAGATAGATCCTGCCTCCTTTGCCCATGTAGACTTTACCTTCTTCACCGGAACCCCCGAGGTCACGCAAAAGCACTGGAATAGTGCTCTTGCCGCTGGATCCAGTATCTTGGACCTCTCCGGCGCATTGGAGCATGAGTCTGGTGTTTTGGTCCGGGCCCCCTGGGTAGGCGATGAGATGCTCTCTTCCGCGCTGCCCGAGTCCCCCGATCTAAAGACACCGGCGATTGTTCCCGCTCATCCTGCCGCATTGGCTTTGGCTCTGATCATGCTTCGGCTAAAGGCCCTGACCGCAATCGCAACCGCTTCGGCTACTGTGCTGGAACCCGCTTCGGAGTTCGGCCGGGCCGCTATGGACGAATTGCATCAGCAGACGGTGAGTTTGTTGAGCTTCCAGAGCTTGCCGCGGAGTGTGTACGACATTCAGGTTGCCTTTAATGCCACACCTGTATTCGGAGAATCGGCAAAGATCAACCTTTCGGAGATGGAAGGTCGTATCCGGCGGCATTACGCCATGCTTTCAGGCGGAAGATTGCCCCAGTTAGCGATCCAACTGATCCATGTACCTGTCTTTCATGGTCATGGCATGTCTCTCGCTATCGATTTCGAAAAGCCGGTTACGGTGGAACAGATTGAGACGGCGCTCGGTGGCGAGCATATCAGCGTGGCTCTTCTGGATGCAGATGCTCCTAGCAATCTGAATACGGCAGGGCAGGGAGACATCCAGGTCCGCATCCGTGCCGAAGGTACCGGACAGGTGCGTCAATGCTGGATATGGGCTGCTTTTGACAATCTCAAGCTTGCTGCCCTCAATGCTGTTGCTTGCGCCCAGGAGTTGAGACGCCTTCGTCCCCAGGGGAAGGTTCAGTAGCGCAGAGGAAGCTCCCCGCTTCCTCTGTACTTTCCAATCAATGATTCTCGCGAGGCTGTGGCGGGATCTTTCTCCGGAACGATCTCGTTCAGTCGAATGTCAGATCAGTGGCATCCGTATCTTTTAAGCCGTGAAAGCTACAACCGTCCCAATGGGAGCCCTCGCAAGTTGTTGGGCTATGAGGGAACAGTCCTAAGCCCTATTCTTTCCTTGCCAATCCTTCTGCCAATTGTCACTCCGGCATCCCTGGCCCTGAGTGCTGCCTGGTTCTTTCAAATGAATGGACGATCGTTCGATTTTGAACATGGGTGTTAGCTGTGCATGCAGTGTGCAGCTAAGGGTTATAACAATTATCCCCGTAAATGACTCGGGGTGGGAACTCCCAGGCAGGTGTTTGCGTACAGGAAGTCAACGTATGTTCGGCGATCTGAAATTTACGATGCGGCAGTTACGGAAGGCTCCAGGGTTCGCTCTGACGGCAATCATCACCTTGGCTTTGGGAATCGGTGCAAATGCGGTGGTATTCAGCGTCTTGAATGCCCTGATTCTGCGGCCTGTGAATGTGCCCGATGGCCAGAGCCTCTATACGGTGCAACGGTTCCAATATCCCTCGCACTCTTATCCTGACTACCTTGATCTGCGGGATCAGAACCGGACATTCGAGAGCCTCGTTACCTTCGATATCAGCGGCTCCGTCGGGGTGAATATCGGTGGAGAATCGTCGACAGCATGGCCATACATGGCAAGCGGGAATTACTTTGACGCCTTGCACATTCGGCCCTATTTAGGCCGTTTTTTCCATGCTTCAGATGAAAAGGGCATGAACAGTGCGCCTTATCTCGTGCTGAGTTATGCCTGGTGGCACAGTACTTTTCACGACGATGCCGGAGTGGTGGGCCGCACGGTGGAGATCAACAAACATCCGTTCACCATTCTTGGGGTTGCACCTCCCGATTTCCGTGGCACGGAGCTGTTCTTTTCGCCTGCGTTCTGGATTCCTATTGTGGAAAAGCCGCTCGTAGAGGGCTCTGATGGGCTGAAATATCGCGGAAACCACTCCTCGTTTATCATTGGACATCTCAAGCCCGGGATAACGACGGCGCAAGCGACAGAAGACCTGAATGCGATAGGAGCCAGGCTGGCCAAAGCCTATCCGCATGATGATGAGGGAATCAAGTTTACCCTGGCGCGTCCAGGTCTCGTGGGAGACATGCTTGGCGGACCGGCGCGTGCATTTATGGCTGGGTTGATGCTGCTTGCGGGCCTGATTCTGCTAGCCGCATGTGCGAATCTGGGTAATTTGTTTACGGCACGCGCTTCGGATCGGGTCAAGGAAGTTGCGCTTCGTTTAGCGCTTGGATCACGACGCAGCCGTATTCTCCGACAGTTATTGTCGGAGGCCGTAATCGTATCCGTCTGCGGAGGAGTCTTTGGTCTTGCCGGTAGCGTAGCCATTCTGCACGTTTTGAGCGAATGGCATCCGATTCCGGATGTTCCAATCAATATACCGGTGAATCCTGATGTCCGTACCTATGTTCTCGCCTTGCTGCTGGCGCTCATATGCGGATTCCTCTTTGGATTAGTGCCTGTACGCCAGGTCTTGCGTTCCGATCCGTGGCAAGCGATTCGAACTGGCATGAGCGATAGCGGAAGCATGAGGAGATTTGGGTTGCGTGACGTTCTGCTGGCGGTGCAGATCGCCATCTGCGCGGTGCTGGTGACGTCTTCTTTTGTGGCGGTACGCGGACTGGAACGGTCGTTGCATAGCAGTTATGGCTTTGTGCCCCAAAGCGCGGTGCTCGTGGAAAGCGATTTGCACATGGCCGGGTACTCGGAAGAGCGTGTTCCCCAGATGCAACAACGCCTTGAGGAAGCATCTGCGGCGATTCCAGGTGTCGTGGCAGCTGGATATATCGATCAGATTCCTCTGGGGCTGGGCGGGAGCGACAGCGATGTTTTTGCCGACAACATCACGGACTTTCGGCCAGGCAACTCTGCTGCCGATGCAATGTGTTACAGAATCTCGCCGGGATACCTTAATGCAGCAGGAACAAAACTGCTGGCGGGCCGGAATCTGACTCTGCATGACGATAAGAATGCTCCCAAGGTGGCGCTTGTAAATAGGTACTTTGCGGAGAAAGTCTTTGGATCGGTGGACAAGGCCATCGGTGCCCACTTCAAATACTGGGGCGGAATGCGCGCAGAAGTCGTAGGCGTGGTAGAAGACGGCAAGTACCGGACGCTGACCGAAGAGCAAAGACCAGCTATGTTTTTCTCCTTCCTGCAACATCCAACAAGTAATACCTGGATGGTGGTGCGATCACACCGTGATCCCCACGAGACTGCAGAGGTGCTGCGGACAAGGCTGCACAATTTGGATCCAGCACTTCCCCTTAAAGTGAGGCCGTGGAATGAGGGGATGGATAGTGCCTTATTTGCCGCACGAGTCGCTACGGTTGCATTGGGCGTGCTCGGCTTACTCGGTGCAGTGCTGGCCGTGACCGGTATTTTCGGCATGGCTTCCTACGTGGTGAGTAAGCGGTTGCGTGAGCTGGGCATTCGCGTGGCGCTGGGTGCGGGGAAGCGGCAGATATTGTCCACATCGCTTGGACGCGCGCTTCGTCTGCTGACGGTCGGTTCGGCTGCAGGTCTCGTGCTGGGTGTACTCTCTACACGCGTGCTCTCGCAAATCGTCTATCAGGCCACCCCAAAAGATCCTTGGGTGATGGGCGGAATCACCGCAACTATGCTTTTGCTGGGGATGGTTGCGACATGGATTCCGGCGCGTCGGGCACTCGCCGTCGATCCCTTGGTTCTGTTACGCGAGGAATAACGGCAGATCGGCAAAGATTGCAGGCGCGAAATATATGCAAGGAAGATGAGGTGGAAGGAAAACTCTAGTTCATCTTCTGCCAGTTCGAGTATTGCAACAGGATGAAGCTGTCTGTCATTCCGGCAATGTAATCGGCGACAGCCCTGGCTAATCCTTCTTCCTCAATACGAGCTCGATGATCTTCCGGCAGAAGATCCGGATCGTGAGTCCAAGCCTCGAAGAGTTCTTGAACGATCATGCCTGCTTGTTTTTGTGCATGCTGTAGCGGTTCACTCTCGTAGAGATTCTTATACAGGTAACGCTTGATCTCGGCGCGAAGGGCTTCCATCTCTTCCGAAAGTGTGACGATTCTGACCGGAGTTGTACGGATATCGTCGAGAGTTTCGATGCCGCGCTGCTCCACCTGACGCAACGTTTCCGCAATCAAGTCACCCACCAAAGCATTCAGCATCATTTTGAGCGCTTCACTGGCTACCAGTTTGCGTTCTGCTGCCGGATACTTTTCTGCCAAGGCGCGGTAGTGGTCCCGGAAAAGTGGGACATCCGTGCGCACGCTGTCCAGCGAGAGGATTCCCGCCTCCAGACCGTCGTCGATATCTGCCGTGAGATAAGCGATTTCATCGGCAAGATCGATCAATTGCGCTTCTACCGGCGGACGCTTATCCAGAAAGTATGGAGACAATTCCGGGTACTGTTCGACAGTGTAATCATGCGAGTGCTTGATGATGCCTTCCCTGACTGCGAGTGTCAGGTTCAGGCCGCGAAAGCTGGCATAACGTTCTTCGAAGTACTCGACAATACGTAAGGCGTGCAGATTGTGATCGAAGCGGAGATTATGATTTCGCAGGACCTGATCCAATGCCCGCTCCCCAGCATGGCCGAAGGGCGGATGGCCAATGTCATGGACTAAGGCTAATGCTTCGGTGAGATCCTCATTCACGCCCAAGGCTCTGGCCATGGCGCGTGCGATCTGAGCCACTTCCATGGTGTGGGTTAGTCTGCTACGAAAGTGATCGGAAAAACGATAAGTAAAGACCTGCGTCTTGCCCGCAAGACGACGAAAAGCTCGCGCATGAATAATGCGTGCTCTGTCACGTTGAAAAGGAGAGCGATAGGGATGAGGCGGTTCGTTATGAACGCGTGCCGAGAGTGGGCTGGCGTGATCATCACTCACCGCACAGGCTGAGGGCAGCCTGTGCAGTATGGATGAGGATTTCATTGTTCAGCGTCGACGATGGGTTTAGGAGGATTTTGTGCCTCCTGCTTCGCAAGACGAATGCGAGCTGTCTCCAGCTTCTTCTGGACTTTGCTGACTTCCCCAGGTTCTGTATCCGCGGGAAGTGTAACTGCAAATTGTGAAACCGCGATCTCCCATTGCGCTGCTGCCAGCTTTAGACGTCCGGTCTTTTCGTAGACCTGAGCCAAGTGGTCGTGGACTGTGGGATCGGTCGACATCCGCTCAATCGCTTTGCGAAGGTTCTCTTCCGAGAGAGCATACTGACCCATTCTGAAGTAGACCCAGCCGAGTGAATCCAGATAGGCCCCATTCTGCGGGTCCAGTTCCACAGCCTTGCGAATCAGCTTTAGTGCCTCGTCCAGCCGGACTCCACGATCGGCCAACATGTAGCCAAAGTAGTTCAGAGTCATGGTGTTGCTGGGATCGAGATTAAGAATCTGCCGGAACTGTTGCTCTGCCTGATCGTAGTGCTTCTGCCGCTCTTCGGTCGTGCCCCGCAGGAAGGCGATATAGATCTTCTCCTCCTGCTTGGTCGTCAAGGGTTCTGCCTTTACCAGATTGTCCTCTACGTCTTTCCAGCGACGCAGACGGGTATTCATCTGAGCCATGGCCATATAGAGTTCACGATCTTCGGCGGTACCGTTCAGCATGGACCGGATCAGCTGAAAGGCATCATCAGGCTTGCCTGCATCGACGATCTGGCTGGCCAGCATCATCTTGAGAGAACGGTCTTTAGGAAATTTCTGGCTTGCAGTCTGGGCCACGTTCAGAGCGTCTTTGTAGCGGTGCGCTTCACGGTAGACATCTACCTGCCCCTCATAACCGCGGACAGAGTATTGACCGCCAAGATCGATCATCTTGCCGTAGGCTTCGATTGCCTGCTTGGTCATGTTCTGTTCGTTGTAAACCATGGCCAGGCGGTCCAGGAAAATAGCGCGATTGCCCTTTTCCTGTTCGGAATAAGCACCACTTGGATGTTCCGACTGAGAGACCAGCTTTTCGAGAAGACGTGTTGCCTCCTCGTAATGTCCTAGTGAGTCTTGCAGCAGAGCTTCGTTGTAATTAACTTCGAGCGAGTCGGGGATCAGGGCCTTGGCCTTCTTGAGGTCTGAGAGAGCCGTATCGTAGTGTCCCTGACGGCGCTCAATCTCCGAGATTCGTAGAAGTGCCTGTGCATCCTGAGGATCTCCCGAGGTGATGTCCCGATAGATCTTCAGCGCTTCCTCAAGCTGGTTGTCATTGAGCAGTGCCTGACCTAGCGCCCGCGCCACTTCCAGGTTCTCCGGTTCGAGATCGACGGAACGCCGGTAAGCCGCTATGGCCTTCTTGGTGTCCTTGTCCTGCTCGTAGCTCGCGCCCAGGATATATTCCATTTGCGGAGTGCGGTCATCCTGCGGAACTGCTTCGATTACCTGGATGGAACGCTTGAGATCTCCCTGGTCGCTATAGAGCCTTGCCAGGTTGAGGACTACCTCTTCCGAGCCCGGATCTTGTGTCTGTGCCGCTTTGAAGGTCGCCTCAGCTTTCGCTGAATCATGATTGACCGAGTACAGGCGCCCCAGAAGCAGACGGCTTTCCAGGTCCTTAGGCGCTAAAGAGACGATCTTTTCGTATTCGGCAATTGCAAGTTCCAAAACCTTTTCTGTCGGGCCTGTCTGCTGACCTTCTCCGAGAGAGCGCAGATAGATTCTGCCTAGCAATTTGTGCGCATTAAGGTTACTTGGATCCTTCTTGATCAGGTCCTGAGCTGCCAGGACAGCATCCCGAATCTTTCCTGTCTTGTAGTAAAGCTCTGCCAGCCCGTTATTCAGGTACTTGGACGAGGGATCGGCATTCAATGCTAATTTGTATTCTTCAATAGCTCTGTTGGCATATTCAGGATGGCCCTGCGTGGTTGCCATCTCCGCATAGGTGTGCGCCAGAGAGAAGTGGTAGTAGGCCGTTGACCGATCCGTTTCTGTAGTAGCTGTTTCCGCGGATCCGGAGACCTTTTTCACTTCGGTGTTATTGGCTTGCGTTGTTTGCGCTGCTGCACCAAAGGGCAACACTACTGTGGCTAAAAGAGCACTTGCTAAAGAAAGAAAATACTTAGGCATGTTGGACCGACTTGAAGAATATGCAGAGGTAGAGACATTCCCTATGGTGAGGGCACTTGTCGATATATAGCTTGGCTTGCCCGTCGTCGTTGCCGACGGAGTGTTCGGCTTACTGGTCATTTTGGGAATCCCTCAGACTAATACCTTATTCCTTGCCGTGATGGAGGCACGCCATTTGGACATGTCTTCTCTAGAAAGTACCCTCTATCAGACTTCTGATGCCTGCCTACGGGTAGCAACCACCCTTCAGAATATAGAGACGATTGTACCCTGGTTATCGATGCGGAGAGTTACTTCCTATTACTGTACTTTTCCCGATTGACCAGAATCTACCGAATTTGTTGGACTGGGAAGAAGTCCTCCTCTTTTCATCACTTCCAAAGACCGTTTCAGAACACCAGCTTGCTTCTCCAAACGCACAAGCTGCTTCTCTCCGTTATGGCGTGCCATTTCTGCCACAGTCTGTGTCTCTGTAGCCTCTGGCTGTGTAGGTTCGGGAATGGATCCATTTACCTGTAACTCTATATTTTGCAACTGATTAGCAAGCCTCTGCAGTCTCGTTTGAATAGCTGGAGAGGTCTTCCACAGCTCTTGGCCCGGAAAGGAAGCTAGTGAGGTGATGCTGGAACCAAATCGTCGTAGATACGTTACAAAAGCCAGTGTCGCTTCCATCGTGGCCGACGAACCACGGCGCAATGAGGGCTCGGCTAGAACTCTTTCAAAAGAATCTTCTGTGTCGTTGTGTGTCAGCCCGGTGGCTCGTCTGGCGAGGGCCAGTTCTCTATGGTTCTGAGTTCCTTGCCAAAGTGAGGCCAGCTGCTCCAGATAGTGCCGGTTGGCCTGCAGGCTGCGCACCAGCTGCTTTCCGAGGCGGCTGCGCTCCATTACCGGGAAGATCAGCGTCATTGCAGCCATGGCGATGATGGCGCCAATGAAGGTATTGATGACGCGGATGATTGCCAGTTCCCAGTCTCCGGAAAAGGGCAGAAAAGCCAGAACGAAGGTAGGTGTCAGGAAGAAGCAGAAGAGGGAATAGCTGATTGGTAAAACGCTAAGCGACAGAAAGCCCAGTGGAAAGAGCGCAATCGCTGTCGCCAGCGGGGAATGTAGATGCACGGCAAGGAGCGCGGCAAAAACGCCTCCCGCAACAGTTCCGCCCACTCTTTGAAGGGAACGCCGAAAGGTCCCGGAGACATGAGGCTGCATCACCATCAGGGAGGTGAGTGGAAGCCAAAAGCCGTGATCGATAGACCAGAGCTGAAGGATATAGACGTCCAATCCACAAACCAAAGCCACGCGGGCCGCATGGCGCAGCATGAGGGACTCAGAATGCCAGTTTGCTACCAGCTGATCGAGTATGCCGTTGTTTTTGGATCTGGCCAGACGTGCACGGATGGGCCTTCGAATCCGTCGCGCAGGACGGCCTTCTGGCCGATGTCCCAGCCGGATGGTTACGGCGCTTTCCATGGCTGCATCGAGATTTTGAGTAGCGTCGGCAATCTGATGCATGAAGAACTGGCCAGCGGAATCTTCCCGGCTCATGCATTGGAAGAGCTCTACGGGGAAACGCTCCAGGCGAGCTCTGTAATGGCGCAAGGTTTCTTCGAGATCGTCGAGTCTGCGGCGTAGGACTGTTCCTACCCAGATTTCCATCCGGGCCAATTCCAGGACAGCTGATTTACCCCGTACCGTGCAGGGAGACGCGTCTTCCGTAGCCGTCATCTCCATGTATTCCGAGAGCGCGACGGAGCGGGCCAGGAGAATGTCTGCCGATTCGAGCAGGACTACCAGCTCTCGTCCTCTTCGCGTTTCGGCCCTGGATTGTCTCCGAACGTTGGCTACAGCGGATTGAGCCTGTTCCAGCAAGATGCGCAGGCGGCTCTGATGATGGCGTGCCAGCCTGTGCCAGAGTGCCGGACGGTTTCGCTTCCGCAAATTCAGCTCGTGGACGTTGTTCAGAAAGGAGCCAAGCTCCTGATATACCGCTCCAATGGCAAAGCGGGCTGGTCGATACGGATCGATTGGCCACAAGAAGAACGACAGCACCATCGCCCAGATGCAGCCGCCAATGAGGAAAAGCCCACGAATTCCCGCTTCGTGCAGAGAAATATCCGGATATCCGAGTCCGCAGAAGAAGAGGAGCTGCACCAAACCTCCGGCAGAGGTAAACGGTGGCCCTAAAACACTCAGATAGCTCCAGATAAAGCAGAAAACGACCGTGACGGGAATAGCCCAGACCCGATCGGTGCCAAGTACTGTGCCCAGAACGCAGCCTACGGCTCCACCCAGGGCAAGAGTTCCCAGGCTGCCCAGCCGTGCACGGTAGGGGCCTCCGGGATCGGAGATGATGGCTTCGAAGCCGCCTAGCGCAGCCCAGCCGAAGTTTGCATTACCGGTGGCTGCTCCGACAAGAAGCGGAACACTAAGTGCGGTTCCAGCGCGCAGGCCGCGAAACCAATCCATGTTTCGCACCTTGGCGTTCAGGTCTGTCCACAGAGTCTCTAGCTTGGGCACCTTTCAGTATCGCATCAGGGAGAAGCGTGAAGGAATGAAGAAGAACCGGGTGACAAGAGTTGCAAACCGGGAGATTGGACGAAGTTATGGACTGTGGAGGGTCCGGAAACCCTCCACAACAACAGTTGTGTTTAGTGCCGGAAGTGCCTCATTCCCGTGAAGACCATGGCGATTCCCAGCCGGTCGGCCGCGTCGATAACTTCCTGATCGCGTACCGAACCCCCAGGTTGAATTACCGCTGTAGCTCCTGCCTTGACTGCCGTTTCCAATCCATCTGGGAATGGGAAGTAAGCATCGGAAGCAGCAACGCATCCTGTCAGAGGAAGCAAGGCCTTCATTGCTCCGAATTTGGCAGCATCGACCCGGCTCATCTGACCGGCGCCAACCCCCAAAGTCTGTCCATCTTTGGCGTAGACAATGGCATTCGACTTCACGTGCTTGCAGACACGCCAGGCAAAGAGCAGCGATTTCAATTCCGCATCTGTGGGCTTACGTTTGGTGGCAACCTTCAGCTCTCTCGCCTGAACGTGGCCGCGATCTGCATCCTGCAGGAGCAGGCCTCCGGAGACCTGTTTGATAACGCGAGCTGCCTCCGATTTTTGCACCACCAGAAGCCGCAGATTCTTCTTCGCGGAGAAGCGCTCCAAGGCTTCGGGCGTAAAGGAGGGAGCTGCAATTGCTTCGACGAAGAGCTTCGCGATTACCTCAGCTGCGGCTCCGTCGACCTCGCGATTGATTCCGATAACTCCGCCATAGGCAGAGACCGGGTCTGTCTGCAGAGCCTTTTCGTAAGCTTCCAGAACCGTAGCTCCAGTCGCAGTGCCGCAGGGGTTTGTGTGCTTGACGATAGCGACAGCTGTCTCATCGAATTCCTGAGCGAGTTCCCAGCAGGCATCCAGATCTACCAGGTTGTTATAACTGAGCTCTTTACCTTGTAGCTGTTTGCCCCCGGCGATACCGCAGCCACTGCCCTCGACGTATAACGCTGCTTTCTGGTGTGGATTTTCTCCATAGCGAAGGCTGGCTGCCAGTGGATAGTTCAGGCGGAGTGCAGCAGGGAAGAGATCTTTGGCGGCGAAGGTAGCGGGTGCTTCAGCTTCAGGCGCATCGCCAACTATCTCCAGAGTATTGGCAATTGCGGTGTCGTAAGCGGCAGTGGTGGCAAAGGCCTTACGTGCGAGCTTCCAGCGTGTTTCGCGGCCCAAGGCTCCCTGATTTGCTTTGAGCTCTTCTGCCAGCGAGTTGTAGTCGTGAACGTCGGTTACGATGGCGACATCCTCGAAGTTTTTGGCGGCTGAGCGAACCATTGAAGGACCGCCAATATCGATATTTTCGATAATCTCGCCGAAGTGTACTCCCGGCTTTTCCGCTGTCTTCTGGAATGCGTAAAGGTTTACGACAACGCAGTCGATTGGCTGAATACTATGCTCGGCTACAGCCTTTTCGTGCTCGGCTTTACCACGGATGTAGAGCAATCCACCGTGAACTTTCGGATGTAGTGTCTTAACCCGTCCATCCAGCATCTCTGGAAATCCGGTCAGATCGCTGATGTCCTTTACGGTCAGCCCTGCTTCACGAAGAGTACGGGCGGTACCACCCGTAGAAATCAATTCGACGCCGAAGTCTGCCAAGACACGTGCGAAGTCGACCAGGCCCGTCTTATCCGTAACGCTCAAGAGCGCGCGGCGAATCTTCTTGATCCCGCTCAAGTCTGCTTTCCTTTCTGTTGCGTTGCATTTCCCTGGCGCCTCTCAAGCACCAAGTCTTTGTAGGGGAGAGAGAGCAAAAGAACGTAATTTACCCCTGTCTCTCTATTCTGAACCACATGGATTCCCGCTGTGCTTACCTTCCCAGAAGGGAATAGCAGGCCCATGCAAATTGTAGCTTTTCCTGAGCCCAGAATTTGTCTGTCTTCCCAATACCACGATAGCTTTGATATATGGAGTCACCCGAGCCGGTAATCACCGACGCCGAAATTTTGCCACCTACCCCGGAGCCACCGAAGCGTCCCTCGCGCTGGGCTTATGCTCCGGCGACCTACATTCTGGTGGCCATTAACTGTTTAGTTTTTGTTGCTATGGTCTTCCGGGGGGTGTCAGCTATCAGTCCTCAGGCTGAGGAACTGATTCACTGGGGCGCAGATTACGGTGTTGCCGTGCTCTATGGCGAATGGTGGCGTATTGTAACGGCCACCTTTGTTCATGTGGGAATCGTGCACCTGGCAACCAATATGTGGTGCCTTTGGAATCTGGGCCTGTTGGGCGAACCTCTATTAGGTCCCTTTGGGATGCTGGCGGTTTACATCCTCTCCGGTGCTGCCGGGAATTTGCTTTCCGTGGCGGTGCATCCTGAGGCTGTCGGTGCCGGTGCTTCCGGAGCCGTCTTTGGTCTGGCTGGAGTCCTGATCGTGCTGTTGAAGTCTCCCCGCCTGCCGATTGCGCCAAGCGAGTTGCGCGGTTTACGGCGGAGTGTAATCTATTTTGCCCTGCTGAATTTCGCCATTGGTGGCTCTACCTGGCTCTTCCATACCGCGATCCAGATCGACAATATGGCGCATCTCGGAGGATTTCTCTGTGGCTTGCTGCTGGGTTTTTTATTGATCCCAAGGATAGGAAGCGAACGCCGGTATTTTCTCTATCGCCGGCGTATCGCATTTGCTGTAGTAGTGGCAATGCTGACGTTCTTTGCCTTCTATATCGACACGGTTTATATCGTGCGTCATTGAGAAGATCTCTTTATCGCTAGAACCAAGCGCAGGGAAAAGCCTCGGTAATAAATATCGTTACCGAGGCCTAAAGATGCAGGCATCGACCTTCCACAAACCCACCGAATCTAAGGGGTGCATTCGGCAAGCTTGCCGTGATTCAGCCCTACCCTATCTTGCTGCTGTTGTCGCGAACTTCTTTACCATCGCCAGCAACAGCTTACGGTCACTGTCATTCAAATTCGATGAATAGCGACGAATCTGAGTCAGGAAGCGAAGCTCCTCGTCACTCAGCTTTTGCGTATTCATCTCACGACCGAGAGAGTCATCAGCAAAGAATTGAGCCAATGGCAGTTCAAGCGCGACAGCGATTTTTTGCAACGTGTCTAGCGAAGGGACGGTGTGCCCGTTCTCAACACGTGAAAGGTAACAACGAAGAAGGCCCGTCCGCTTTTCAATATCACCCTGCGAAAGGCCCTTCTGTAGACGATATCCCCGAATAGTTGTGCCAATCTTCATAAGATGGTCTATGCCCACACATTCTCCTCAGTGAAATAACTCTGAGGTAGAGTTTTTTAGAAGTGTTGGCTGCATAGTTAACACGTATGATTCAGGAGAGGCAAGGTTTTTTTCATTTTGTTTTTATTGGGAGCCTATTTCGGTTCCAAAGTGTTACTTTTTTGGACAATATCCCGTATCGCGACATCTCAGAAATATTGCGGCAAAAATTCCCGCGTTCTTAAAAGAATTAATATTTAACTCTATTAAAATCAGCCGATTATCTCTTTAATGTCGTCTCGAAAAAATGGTCCATCCTTTGGGTGGCATCGGCAGCGTCGGTTGGACGAAAGCCTTTTTCATTTCCGGGGTTTTCAAAAGCGTGACCTGCCTCCGGGTAGATTTTGATGTTTACTTCTTTGCCTAACTGTCGCATCGTCTTTTCAAACTCCTCAACATTCTGTGGAGAAATTCCGCCGTCCTTCCCCCCAAAGTTGCCCAACAGGCTGGCGTGAACCTTTGCCAAAGCCGAATGATCGGTGACCAACGCTCCATAGTTGACAGCTACAGACGCCAGGGAAGGCTCGGCAATAGCCAATTGAAGAGCGTATCCCCCACCCATACACCAGCCGACTGCTCCGATCTTTTTGGCGGTCACATCTTTACGTGTCCTGAGATAAGCCACCGCCGAGACCAGATCTCGTACACCTCGATCCTGAGGTAACCCCCGGGAGAGCTCGTGTGCGGTCTCAACGTCGTTAGCTACCTGTCCCCGGTAGAGATCGACTGCCAGAGCTATGTATCCCTGGGAGGCGTAGCGGTCGGCCTGCTCTTTAATCCACCCATTCAGCCCCCACCACTCGTGAATCACGATAATTGCCGGATGGGGTCCTGCTCCTTCAGGCAGATAAAGCGTGCCATGGATGGTTTCGCCGCCACTGGGGTAGGAGACGTTCTGCGGTTCGATGGCGAAGGCTAAGGACGTGGTAAATACCACGAGGAATGCGAACAAGCGCTTCATGTTTGCTCCTGAAGATGGGGATGGACTGCTGTCGCTCCGAACTGGCCGGAAATTCAGATCTTATGCCGGATGAAGCAGCGAAACGGCATCGAGCGATTATCCCCCAAGAGACGGATATCGACTATCCTCCTGTGCTCCGAATTTCCGGATTAGCCTATTACGCACATCTCCAGAACCATTGTTTTCATCGCAACAGATGCTGCTACGGTGCTTCCTTGAGAGATTTCTCGCAATACGTCAGATCTGCCGGTCCGGGGTTGAGGTCCCTTCGGGCGTTTGCTGCCAGAATTTACAACGAGTTGTCTCGTACACGGGCTTTCGTGATTGCTGCGGCCTTGGCCTTTTATTTTCTTCTGGCTCTGGTCCCCTTGCTGATTTCTCTTTCTTCTTTGCTTGGGTATCTGGCTTTACCGGACGCCTTCAGTCAATTGCTGGCGATCATCCGCACGCTTATTCCCCATGACGCTATGGCCATTGTGGAAAGAGCGTTGGCAGGCATCCGGACGGCTCCTCATGGCAAGTTGATTTCCTTTGGGTTCCTTGGTTACATCTGGGCAGCCAGCGGAGGTTTTTCGGCAACCATTGAGGCTTTGGACATTGCTTACGACGTAAAGGAGCACAGGCCGTGGTGGCGGGACCGGATTCAGGCACTGTTTTTGACGCTCACTACGGGGATATTGACCACAATCTCCTTGCTTACCTTGATGGCAGGGCCATGGTTTGGACACATTCTGCGTGAGCTCCTGCATCTGCCGGAGAGCTTCGACCTGCTCTGGCCCGTAGCGCGACTAACAGTTACCTTCGTCACTTTTATGTTGGGAGTAGAGCTGTTGTATTTTCTGGGGCCGAATAGCACTCACAGTTTCCGTTCGACGCTGCCGGGAGCCATCATTGCCGTTTCAGGATGGTTTCTGGGATCTATGGGACTCAATCTTTATTTGGCTCACATGACTAACTACAGCTCGGCTTACGGGTCGCTGGGTGCGGTGATCGGCCTGATGCTGTGGTTCTATCTGGTGGCTCTTTCGATGTTGATCGGCGCGGAAGTGAATGCTGAACGCCTCAAATTGCAAATGCTGAGGATGCAGAGTTCTCGGCCGGAGAAAGGGTTGTCAGAGGGAACGGAGCATGTAGCCTGATTTTGCTGGGTCGGTTCAAAACAAAAATGGCGTGGCTGTTTTATGACAAGAGCCACGCCTGCTGATCTTTTCTTTAATCAAGACTACCCAGCTATGGAAAAAGTATCCAACAGGAAACAGAGTCCGCTGAGAGATTGGGTATCGCTATGATCGCGAGACGCCCAAAGACTTTCAGGTCTTGCATCGGTAACACAAAGAGCTTACACAACGAGCAAACACCTGTTTTATTCAAGGTGCTGCCGGAACTACTACAAATGCAGCAGACCGAAGAAGAAGGAAAAACGCCCTCACCTATGCCGGAGTTTTCTTCTGTTCCCCCTGGCTGGGTTTGAACTTCCCTTGAGAATTCCTATTAATTACTGGATTGATTAAGAGAATTCTATGAAGAAAGAGCCCCCGGGTAAATTCGGAATAATACCTGTTCTGATTGCGGAAACTACGAGTCCTTTCTCCTCAAGTTTGTGGCTCATTTATCCGAAAAGATGGAAGGACGGCAATCGATCTGTGTCAAAAACCCGAGACTTTCCGTCTGCAGGAGAGTGTGCAAACGTCTAAATCCGTCTTCGGATAGAAGCAGAAGGGCGGAGGATTTGGGCAACTCTTTCTATCTGAGGTGCCTACAAGGCTTTTTCTTCAAATGGCGATACGTACTCGAGTCATGGAACAGTGCGAATTTTTCTGCCTGTTCCTCTTTCTAGTGTTTGCCCCACCTGCATTTTCTTTTCAGGCAGCTGCTGTTGCTCCAAAACGTATCCTGCTGATTTATGAGACACAGCAAGCGACTCCCGGGCATCTGGAAATGGAGCGCAGTATACGTACGACTTTGAGGAACAATAATCTCGAGGCTCCGGAGATCTATCGCGAATCTCTGGATATTGGCCAGTTTCCGGAGACACGTGAGCAGTCTGTGCAGTGGATTCGAACCAAGTATTCGCAACGCCCTGTGGACCTCGTGATTTATATCGGAAACACTGCCTCGCCTTTCTTTCCCGATGTTCCGGCGATCTACTGTGGCGATACCGTTCTGCTGGAGAAGTCAATCGGTAGAAAAGGGAAGCGCGATCTCATCATGCCGCTCACGATTGATATCGCGGGAACGCTGGAGCGCATGTCCCGTTTGAACCCGGATGCCAAGAAGCTCCTGCTGATTGCGGCGACCAGCGACAATGTAGGGCGGGAAGCTATTCTTCAACAGGTCTTGACTTTCAAATCCGATCTTCAGTTCGAAGATGCTTCCTCGTCGAGCGTACAGCAGCTTGGTCAAAAACTGGCTGGTGAGAATGAGAAGACATTGGCGCTCTACGTGACATATTCACGGGGGCCGAATGGGGAGCAGTATTTATCCCACGATGTGCTTTCAAGTCTGGCCTCTGTCTCCCACGCTCCTATCTATGCGACCTCGGACACTGATCTTGGTACAGGGATTGTGGGTGGTTATGTAATCAATTGGGCATTGCTAGGCTCTCGAATCGGAGAAGAGTCGATTCGTCTGATGCAAGGAGACATGCCATTACCCGAGGTTTCTACCCGTTGGCGGCAATGGATGTTCGATTGGCGTCAGGTGCAACGATGGCATGTGGATATTCAAGAAATGCCTCCCGGTTCGGTGATATTGTTTCGAAGCCCCACCTTCTGGGAACTGCATCGCTGGCAGGTTCTGACCGTTTCAGCAGTTGTTCTTCTTGAATTCGTCCTGATCCTGATTCTGCTTCGCTATCGATACCGCCAACAGCGAACCGAAAAGAAGCTCAGAGATCTTGCGGGGGAGTTGATGGAGATTCAGCAGGAGGATCGGAGCAAGATCTCCTGCGATCTGCAGGAGCACACCGAGCGCGATCTCGTCACGGTTACAACCGGTTTGGAGCGGATGCTTGACTCTGGAAAGGTGGAAGCCAAGCACTTGCGGCTTCTGCAGGAGACCAGAGCCGTCAGTGTTCGGGCACTGGAGGAGATTCGTCGCATTGTCTTCCTTCTGGATCCGCCTGCGTTGGATGGCAAGGGGCTTGTCTCTTCCTTGCAGTCCTATCTTGGCGGACTTTCGAAGCATACGTCGGCGAATATTCTCTCTGAATTCGGAGAGGTGGGAGTTCTTCCTCGCAAGTTGGAAGAAATTTTGTTTCGAGTTGCACAAGAGAGTCTGGCCAAAGTGATTCATAACTCTCATGCAGATACGGTCGTGATTCGTCTGGAAAAGAAATCCGGATATATCCACCTGGCAGTGGAAGATAACGGATTCGGTATGCATGTAGAGGAAGACTGGACTCAAAAGAGGATGATCGTGGCCGGAGCCTCCATTTCGGGCATGCAGGAGTTAGTCAGCCAGTTAGGCGGCGATTTTCAAGTGCAGTCGTCTTCGACGGGAACGTCAATCCGAGTTACGATGCCAGTGGGTAGTGAATGATCTATGACCCACATCCTATTAGCTGACGATCACCATGTTGTGCGTTTGGGATTGCGCCATCTGCTTTGTAAGCATGAGGGCTGGACGGTCTGTGGTGAGGCCTCCAACGGACGCCAGGCAGTCGATATGGCAGTGGAACTGCATCCCAACGTTGTCATCCTCGACCTGAATATGCCTGAGATCAACGGAGTCGAAGCTGCTCGGCAGATCCGGCAACAGGTTCCGGAGAGCGCCATCATGATTTACACCATGGATGAAAGCGAGGAAGTAGTTCGCGAGGTGTTGACTGCCGGGGCGCGCGGAATCGTTCTAAAATCCGATGTTCATTCTCAGATTGTGGCAGCGGTTGAAGCTCTGTCCATGGGGAAGCCTTACTTTACGGCGGGAGTGGTCGAGACGCTTTTGAAGACATATCTTTCCGGAGCGAGACGGACAGCAGGCTCTTCCTCTGTGGAGGGCATTTTGAGTGCTCGGGAGCTTGAAGTTATTCAGTTGCTGGCCGACGGCAGGAGCAACAAAGAAGTCGCCAACGAACTTGGCATCAGTACCCGTACGGCAGAGGCGCATCGGGCCGAGGTTATGCGCAAAATTCAGGTAAATTCTCTGGCGGGACTCATCCGCTATGCCATTCGAGCCGGCATTGTAGATGCCTGATTGCTGCTCTCTGTGCAAATTGTTCCTGCCAGAGCCTGGCAGATATTGCTAGGATGAACGCATGCCGGAAGAGCGCAAGTCGACTCATGAATCGCAAGCCCTGCCACAGGATTCGAATCCTTCAGCGAAACTTTCAATAGCTCTGATTGCCATGAATGAGGGGGCCAATATCGGCCGTACTTTGGACAGCGTGGCATGGGCAGATGAGATCGTTCTTGTAGATTCAGGTTCAACCGATGACACCCTAGCTATTGCGCAGCGCTATAACGCCAAAATCTTCCATGAGCCGTGGAAGGGCTACGGCGGGCAAATGAATTCTGCGATCGATAAGTGCACTTCTCCCTGGGTCTTCTCTCTGGATGCAGATGAGGTGATGACTCCTGAGCTTGCGGAGGAGATTCGTACCCTGCTGGCGGGTAATCCGAAATATCAGGCATATTGGGTTCCACGCCTCAATCTGATTTTTGGCCGCTGGATGCGTCACGGCGGTTTATATCCGGATCGCAAGTTGCGGCTCTTTCGTCAAGGGACAGCGCGCCTGCCTGAGAATACGGAGCCACATGCCACGCCTAAATGGGATGGACCTATCGGGAATTTGAAATCGGATCTGTTGCATTATCAGTATCCGACGCTGCCTCTTTATATCGAGCACATGGACCGCTACAGTACTGCAAGTATTCCGCTGATGCTGCGAAAAGGAAAGACAAGCCGCAGTGCCTTTGTTTTCTTCTGGAATACCTTGCTGAATCCTATTGCGACATTTCTGTACAACTACATTTTTCGATTAGGATTTCTCGATGGACGGGAGGGGCTTCTGTTCCACGTCTCACATTCGGCCTATGTGAGCTGGAAGTACGGGAAGGCCTGGCAGGCGGGCCGAGCTCAACAGAATGCTTCGCAGCAAAAATGAGGCTGACCAAAGATGGTCTGCCCCGTTTTGCTGAGGAGCGATTTTATTGCCCCTTCTCTTCGGCCATTATTTTGGCAGCCCATGCTTCGTAGGTGAGTGAGTCCTTCTGTTCCTGCCATTCCGCATCCGTGAGCACCATGAGATCGGAGCGGGAAATTGCAGGTATCTTGTCGCCGACGGCCATCAACCCGCCTTCACGATCCTCGCGAAGGAAGTTCTTATTGAAATCTACGTTATTAGCTCGAGCCCATTCGCTGATGTGTGTTAATGGTGCCTTTTGTATATATGCCTGACTCCAATTGGCAAAGTGGAGTTGCTTGCCAAGCCATAGGACGCCGTCTCGGTTTACCCACGAAGTGCGATGATTGATTCCAGGGTAGAAGACAGTTTCGAATACGTTCTTGGATGAGCCATGCAGAGCAATAGTCTGCTTCTTTAGCTCATCGAAGAAATCGGGTCCATGATGAGGGATATCGACAACTGCATCTGCCAGGCCGTTCATGATATATGTCGATCCCCGGTCCGCATTCAAGGTATAGAGGATCGATTGCCGGTTATCTCCAAGTGCGACGCGTAGTGCGCGATAAGCCGGGCCCTGGCATGGAAGCTTGCTGCTATCCCAGTATCCGCCGGGAGTATCGAAGTCGCCTCCTCCGGAAAGAACCAAGGCCTGGATCTGTGGATCGATTGCTCCTGTGATGCCGGAGATAAAAGAACCCATCGAGTAGCCGACTACTCCGATGCGCTTGGCGTCTACCTCTGGGCGTTGCGCAAGATATGCGACAGCTTGCTCCAGATCGGTAATCATTAAACCGGTAAGCTTCTGTCCCCAGTGAGGAGTATCGACGTTTTTGTCATGAGATCCGGCTCGTGACTTTCTGTCGATATTGCGCTCGCCTTCTCCAATTGGGTCGTATGTGACCACCATGGCTCCAGCTCTGGCGAAGAGAACACCACTATAGAAGGCATACCAGGTGAACTTGTCGCCTCCGTGTCCATTGACCACAACAATGCCGGGAAGTTTCTTCTTCGGTGTGGCGGGACGATACACAATTGCTGGGACTCGCATTCCATCCGCTGTTGCATAGGTAATGCGTTCTGCGACAATTCCAGGCTCGGGCGAAAAGCTTCCGTAGTTTTTCGCGTCCAATGCCGGAAGTGTCTTGGAAACGAAGAGAGTCTTGCGAATTTCTTCTCTCCATTTTTCATCCCGATCCTGAGTCTTGATTGCCGCGCCAAAGGCATGCAGACAAAGTGATGCAAGAAATGCAAGGGAAATGAGTCGAGCGCCAGCATTCCCAAAGGTTTTGCTTCCCATTGTGTAGAGATCCCTTTCCGCTATTTGTCTTTTCCTGTACGCATTCTTTCGGTGCGGGTGGCCACAAAAAGACAAAAGAGTTCTTGTGCCCCTTCTACCGGAAATGGCAGGGAGAAGGCAAGGATTCCACATTGAGGAATAAGCCCGTCGCCTGTAGTGGCCCAATTCCGGCTCTTTGAACGATTGCGACCTTGTGTGGCGGAATCGGAATGATGGATCTTTTCTGTAGAAAATATTTTGTCCTGTATATAAACGATACCGGGGCAGGAGAAACTTTATTCAAATTGGATAAACAATATTTGTGGCTTTGGTATTGGATTTTCTTTTAGTTCGTGTCCCGGTCATGTAGTATTCGGGGCGAAGTCCTCAAGAGATTATTTTCTCGGTTGTTTGAGCTTTTGAGGGTTCCGGTGAGGATTGATTGCAATGGTGAGAGTAGCGATGCAGAGACGAACTTTAGGGCGATGGGGCAGGAAATATTCTCTTTTATTCTGGGCACTTTTGTTTGTCTGCCTGTCCTGCCCAATGTGTAGCGCCGATACTGCATGGAAGGCCTGGCTCAGCTATTCGGCTGTTGAATCCTCGAAAGTATTTGGACCCGATCTAGAGGTGCCGGATGTCGTTGTCGTTCGCCAAAATTCTACTGTCGCCTTAACGGCAAGGGACGAGATCCTGAGTGGAATGCGGACGATGTTCGGAAAGGTTTTGCGCTTTCAATCGAGTGTTCCCGATAGAAGTGCAATTGTTCTCGGTACAGTAGATACCTTGCGGGCAGAGTTCCCCGAAATCTCTACAGCTGCAAAGCTGGCCCCTGAGGGGTATATCCTGCGTACTATCCAGCATCAGGGCCGGCGTTACTACCTCGTTCTCGGTCAGAGTGATATCGGAATCCTTTATGGTGCTTATGCACTTTTACGGGAGATGGCTCAAGGACACAATCTTGCTCAATTGTCAGAGGTCCAGAGTCCCGCTGTAGCTGTACGTTGGGTGAATCAATGGGACAATCTGGATGGTTCGATTGAACGGGGTTATGCCGGAAAATCTATCTTCTTTGCGGAGGGCAAGGTAGTTCCGGATCTCTCTCGTGCGGCGCAGTTCGCTCGGCTTCTGGCCTCCGTCGGGGTGAATGGCTGCACCGTAGATAATGTGAATGCCGATCTGCGCATTCTCGATTCCTCCTTCCTTCCTCAATTAGCAAGAATCGCCGAAGCCTTTCGCCCTTATGGTGTGAAGCTCTCGTTATCTGTCGATCTGAGCAGCCCTAGGGCCGTTGGGAAGCTCAGCACCTTCGACCCTCTCGACCCAACAGTAGCGGCATGGTGGAAAGAAAAAGTGGAGGAGATATACCGGCAGATTCCCGACTTTGGCGGCTTTGTCGTCAAGGCGGATTCGGAAGGGCGTCCCGGTCCTTCGCAATATAAGCGCAGTCCCGCAGATGCCGCGAATGTATTGGCTCGGGCTCTACAGCCGCATGGTGGATATGTCCTTTATCGAGGCTTTGTTTATAACCATCATTTGGATTGGACAAATCTCAAGGCCGACAGAGCACGCGCTGGTTATGACAACTTCCGGCCATATGATGGGCAATTCGAAAACAATGTCATTATCCAGATCAAGCATGGACCTATCGATTTCCAGGCTCGCGAACCTGTATCTCCGTTGTTTGCCGGGCTGCGGAAGAGCAACGAGGCGATTGAACTTCAGGTTACTCAGGAATACACCGGTCAGCAGCGGCATCTCTGTTTCCTGGTTCCCATGTGGAAAGAGGCTCTCGATACCGATATGTATGCGGTTGAAGGGCGGTCTTCAAAGGTAAAGGATATTGTTGAAGGCCATACTTTCTCTCGCCCAGTCGGCGGATTTGTTGCCGTAACGAACGTTGGATTGGATCGTTATTGGTTAGGTCATCCACTGGCCCTGGCGAATCTATACGGCTTCGGACGTCTTGCCTGGAATCCCGATCTCAGCTCGGAGCAAATAGTGCATGAGTGGACGGCTCTTACCTTTGGAACCGATCCCCGCGTATTGGAAATTGTCAGTCAGTTGGAGCTAGGCTCCTGGCCGATCTACGAAGGTTATACCGGTCCTCTTGGAGCTGGAACTCTGACGGATATTATTGGCATTCATTACGGACCTGGAATCGAATCTTCAGAACGCAACGGATGGGGGCAATGGCATCGTGGCGATACTCAGGGAATTGGAATGGATCGTACGATGGCAACCGGTACTGGCTATACCGGTCAGTATCCAAAAGAGTTACAAGAAAGGTATGAATCGCTTACGACCTGTCCGGATGAGCTGTTGCTGTTCTTTCATCACGTTTCCTATGGGTATAGGCTGCACTCCGGAAAGACCGTAGTTCAATATATTTACGATACCCATTATGAGGCGGCAGCAAGAGCCACCGCACAGGTGGGAGCTTGGAAAGAACTTCACGGTCACGTTTCCGACGAGGTGTACTCAGAAGTCTTGAGGCGCCTGACTTATCAATCTGGCCATGCGGAAGTATGGAGAGATGCGATTTGCGAATGGTTCTTGAAAATGTCGGGAATACCGGATGTTGCTGGCCGCGTAGGCCATCATCCGAATAGGACTGAAGCTGAGCAGATGGCGCTCTCCGGGTATATTCCGGTAGAGGTGCATCCCTGGGAGACAGCTTCATCCGGGAAGGCTGTAGTCTGTCAATCTTCAGCTCCCTTCTGTTCGACGAGTCTTCCCTTTCATGGAACAGCCGGATGGTATGACCTCAATATTGGCTATTTCGATCCTCTTCCTGGCGGTGCCAGGTATCAGCTCTTCAGAAACGATCAGAAGATCGATGAATGGATTAACACGGATGACCTGCCCTCGAATAAACTTGATGGGCATACTGCCACACGTCGTCGAATAAGCGGAGTATCCCTGCTACCAGGCGATATCGTGAAGGTCGTCGGGCTATCGGGAAGTAAGGATCTTGCCCCTCTGGACTTTATTGACATCGATCCAGGAAGCAGTAGAACTGAATCTGGTGACAGAACGAATTAGGTTTCTGTCTTCTTAGTAAAAGCGCCAGCTTTGAAATTTGAGTGGCGCACAGAGAAAGATCTGCAAATGAATCGAGTCGTGTCTCCTAAGAATCCTCGTGTAGCATCCAGCGAAACAGCGCGTGAAATCAATCACGATACGCTGCTACGCCTTGTCCTTTTGCACCAGCCAATCTCCCGTGCCGATCTTGCGCGCCGTTCCGGGCTGCAGCGCAGCACTGTCTCGGTGATTATCGATCAGCTGATTCGAGAAGGCTGGGTATTGGAGGGAGCTTTAGGGAAACTGCCACGAGGACGGCGTCCCACTATTCTTCATGCCAACGATCATCATGTGGTCCTTGCTGCCGATCTGCGGCCGGACTCGGTCCACGTCGCTGCCGTGAATATTAATGGAGAGATCCTTCATCGGGAGACGATTCACATTCCCGACAGCGAAGCTCCAGCCACAAGCTTCAAGCGCGTCATTCAAGAGACGACACGCATTGTACGCAGTTACCGGAAGATGTTTAAAGACCGCATCTTGGATAGAGCCGGTATCAGTGTTGCCGGACGCGTTTCCTGGAAAACACGTGAGATGCTATTTGCTCCGAATATGCGCTGGAGCCGGCCGAACCTTTTCGATGAGCTGGAAAAAGCCATGGGCATGCCTATCGTGATGGACAATGCTGCCAATACGGCGATCGTGGCCCAGCGATGGCAGGGTGACTACGCTCATATTCCCAACATGGTGAGCGTCTCGGTTTCCGAAGGAATTGGAGCTGGCATCCTTGTAAACGGAAACCTGGTCAGCGGTATGGATGATATGGCTGGGGAGTTTGGACATATTACTCTCGACCCGGATGGGCCTAGTTGCGGTTGTGGAAATCGTGGTTGTTGGGAAACCCTGGCCTCCAATCGTGCGGCATTACGCTACTACCAGGAAGAAAATCCAAAGCATCCCCTCCCTTCTTTTTCCGAGCTTGTTGCTCTGGCTAAAGAGGGGGACGTATATGCTTTGCGGGCCATCGACAGGATGGCACATCAACTGGGCCGGGGGATCTTTAACATCGTTACCAGTCTGGCACCGGAAGTCATTCTGATTGTTGGCGATTGCGCAAGCCTGTGGGGAAGAATCGGCCCGTTAATAGAAAGTCACCTGACCTCTCGAGCCCTGTCCAGGAGAATTCCACGAATTGCGGCTGCCTTGGATGGCGATGCTGCGCGGTTACGTGGAGCAGCGGTTCTTGTCTGGCAAAGAGTGCTCCTGGCACAGAATCAATCGGTAGAGGGTGCTGCGGAGTAACCGAATTGGAAGCTTGTAGATCATTACCTGGTCCGAGCTTCAGGTCGAATTGCAGAGGCCCATGGGATTCGATCCATGGGCCTGCTTCCCTATACCGTATCTTGGAGATATCTATCTTCTCAACATCTTAGGACCTTACGATGGGGAACATCGAATCCCTGCTGAGTAGCATTTCCCCACCCTGCGTTGAACCCAAGAAACCTTCAGGAACGATGTCCTGCCGTTTATTAGAAAGTTATAGGTTTGTACGCAGATCGTTAAGGTTGAAGTTACTTTTTCCCTGCTCGTACTCGGCTGGTTGTGACCATTGTGGGATTAGATATTTTAGCCACAAGGAAACACTTCATAAGGTACTGACGAATATGGCAAATACAACCGATATAGTTATCAAAGTACCAATTCAATTGAAAGAAAAAGAATAGGCTGCGTTCCCCCGACGTAGATAAGAAACCTTTTGGGCGAATCAGGAAGCATGCACGTCAAGATGCGGATGAGGCGAAGTGTTGTCTTTTGGGGGGCTCTGGCCGTTACGGCATTCCTCGGCCAATATCTATTGCAGGCACAAACTGTGACTGCAACTGTTGCTTCAGGTATCACTCCATGGTCTGGGGCAATCAATCCTGTAACAAGCAGGGTCTATATTGCCAACTATGGGGATAACAGTGTAACCGTCATCGACGGGAAGAATGGTGCTACAACTACGATAGCTGTGGGGATCAACCCTAAGGTAGTTGCTGCTAATCCGCTCACCAATAAAGTCTATGTTGCAAATTCAGGTGAACAAAGCATCAGCATCATAGACGAGACAAATGCCGTTTCCTCTACTGTCACTGTAGGTCTCAATCCCTCATCAATTGCTATTAATCCAGTCACCAATAAGATCTACGTCGCGGATTCCGGGGACAACACCGTTACGGTAGTCGATGGAGCAACAACCTCCAGCATTGCGACAGTTTCAGTCGGAACAACTCCACGTGCAATTGCGGTAAATCCGGTCACCAATAAGATTTATGTTGCAGATTTCGGAAGTAACGACATAACTGTGATCGATGGGGCAACGAACAGCACGAGCTCAGTTGCTTCGGGAACTTCTCCCAATGGAATAGCGGTTAATCCGGTCACAAACAAGATCTACGTCAGTAATTATGGCGGAAATATAACTGTAATTGATGGGGCGAGTAGTACAGCGTCGATCGTGACTACACCTGGAGGCCAGCAGGACGCGGTCGCCGTAAATGTTCTCAGCAATAAAATCTATGTTGCCAATTATGCCAGCAACGACGTTACGGTAATCGATGGCGGCACGAATGCTGTCAGTAGTGTGTCTGCTGGAACGGGTCCTATTGCTCTCGCAATAGATATTCAGACGAACAAGATCTACGTCGCCAATCATGGCGGAAATCTGACCATTATCGATGGCGCAAGCAATGGTTCGAGTCAATTTGCGACGGCGGGAATAGGGCCGCGCTGGGTGGGCGTGAATCCCCTGACAAACCGGGTTTACATTGCCAATGCCGATAGTAATGATGTGACCCTGATCGATGGAGCGAAATATTCCATAGCCGCTACGATACCTGCAGGCGCACATCCTTTTACGGTGGCTGTCAGCCCGGTAACTAACAAAATCTATGTGGGAAACAACGCGGGTGGAGACGTCACGGTGATTGACGGCGGAAACAATGCGGCCACTCCCGTGACTGCCATGCCGAATCCCTGGGCTATTGCCGTAAACGCGGTAACTGGCAAGGTCTATGTCTCGAATGACCACGGCTATGTAACCGTAATCGATGAGATGTCAAACACTCCAACGAATGTACCCGTTGGTCTTTCTCCTCGGGGTATAGTTGTAAACCCAGTCACCAATAAAATATATGTTGCCAACTGGGATAGCGGCGATGTGAGCGTAATCGATGGAGCGACGAATGCCACGACCTCGGTTCCTGTCAGCTATAACCCTCGAGGAATCGCAGTAAACCCCGTTACCAATAAAATCTATGCTGCGAACTGGTTCGGCAATAGTATTACGGTGATCGATGGAGCTACCGATACTGCTTTAAGGACGGTAGTCGTAGGCACTCAACCTCGCGCCGTTGCGGTGAATCCCGTAACAAACAAAGTCTACGTGAGTAATTGGGCCAGCAACACGATCACGGTGCTTGATGGTTCAAGCGATACAACGATTGCTACGATTCCGGTTGGAAATGCTCCTTTGGGAGATTCTCCTTATCAAATAAGCATAAATCCTCTAACGAACAAGATTTATATAGTTGAATGGGATAGCCATGAAAACACTGTTTTAGTGATCGATGGTGAAACAAATGCTGTTAGTTCTGTTGCGGTCGGCTCCTATCCTAACGATGTCACGGTGAATCCTGGGACCAACAAGGTTTATGTTGCAGGTGGAAATGGTTCTGTGACCGTTATCGATGGGACAACGAATACAACTGCATCGGTGTTTATTGGAATCACTCCTGCTGCTGTGGCAGTCAATCCAGTAACCAATAACGCTTATTTCGCAAATGAGAATACTGCGAATGTATCGGTCCTGTCGGAAGCTACGATTCAACAGGTTCCTCTAAACACCGTCGTAACCGGGGTTGCCGATGCTCATGCAATTCCAGGACTACATGTATATGGCACTACCTCTGGAAGCCCATCGTTTACTGCTACAGTGACGAGTTCGTTTTCCCCGAATGCCCTTGCATCTTCAACGCTCTATTATCAGGTTGATACCACACAGGGTGCCTGGAAACAGGCAACGGCAAATTCTGCAAGCGGAGCTAATCCTGCCAACTACAGCTTCTCCCTCGATGGAATGGAGCAGGGGCTACATATGCTGTACGTTTATGCTGCCTATGGAAATCAGGGGGCTGGGACTGCGCCAGATAGCGGCAATATAACGACGTATCCATTTCTTGTTGTATTGGGTCTGTCATCTACCTCGCTTGCCACCGATGTGAGCTCTGCAAATATGGGGTCTCCGGTGACTTTTACTGCCACCGTTTCAGGTGTTGGTAGTACGCCTACCGGCGTTGTGAATTTTATAGATAACGGAACATTTCTTGGTCAGGGCACATTGGACGGGAGTGGTCATGCGATTCTTGTAGTTTCTTCACTGGCAGCTGGTAATCATTCTATTCAAGCCATTTATCAGGGAGATGCTTCTTTCAATCGTAGTTATAGCGCCAACATTACGGAAACAATACTTACTCCAGCTATCAGCGTAGCGAGCGGCTCAAATCAGGCTATTGCTTTGGGGATGGCGTTTAGAAGCCCTCTTTCCGCTAGGGTGACAGATGCCAGTGATCAGCCTCTTGCCGGCATTGTAGTAACCTTCAGCGGTGCTGGGCTCACTTTCAGCAATGGTGGAAGGGCGACAACGGACAGTACTGGACAAGCCTCTGTCGTGGCGACTCCGACCACTATCGGATCGTTGACTGCTCACGCTGGTGTTTCAGGTGTGAGCACGATGGCTACATTTACGTTGACAGCAAATGCTGGAACTACACCCGCCGTTACGTGGTCCTCGCCTGCAGCCATCACCTATGGGACAGCTCTTAGCAGTACACAGCTGAATGCAGCGGCTTCTGTTTCTGGGAGCTTTGCCTATTCTCCTGCTGCCGGAACGGTGCCCGATGTAGGAAGTCAAAGTTTGTCTGTGACATTCACTCCAGACGATACGGCAAACTATTTGCCGGTTACAAAGACTGTAGGCTTGACCGTGAATAAGGCAACGCCGGAAATTCCCTGGTCTATGCCTATGGCGATTACCTATGGAACTGCGTTAAGCAGTGTTCAGTTGAATGCCACCTCGTCCGTTGCCGGTACGTTTACGTATAGCCCTGCATCAGGCGCAATTGTTAAGGCTGGAAATCATCTTCTAGCTGTTTCTTTCACTCCAGCCGATGCTACGAGATACAATGCTGCTTCAGCTTCGATGATGCTTGAAGTAGATAAGGCAATACCTGCGCTTACCTGGCCCAAGCCATCGGATATTGTCTATGGAACCGCATTGAGTGGAATCCAGCTAAATGCAACATCGTCTGTAGATGGTTCCTTTGCCTATAATCCCGCGGCTGGATCTGTGTTGCTGGCAGGCAGCAATATCCTTTCAGTTGTCTTTACTCCAAATGACACAGAAGATTATGCGATAGTCACAACAACAGTGCCGCTAACTGTAAAGGCGGCTAAACAAACACCGTCGATTACCTGGGCCGCACCGGTACCGATAACGTATGGCAATCCATTAGGCGCGAGCCAGCTAAATGCGACGGCTTCCGTTTCCGGAAAGTTTAGTTATAAACCGGCGCTTGGAGCGATTCTTGGGAGTGGAAATCAGACGTTATCGGTAACCTTTGATCCCGATGACACTGCAGACTATCAGTCAACCACGGCTAAGGTTGTATTGACCGTGAATAAGGCTACTCCTGTCATAAGCTGGGCGAACCCTCAGACAATAACGTATGGAACTTCTCTGAGCAGCACCCAGCTGAATGCAGCGGCTTCTGTCCCGGGAAAGTTTAGCTATAAGCCGGCACTGGGAACGGTCCTAGATAGCGGGAATCAGACATTATCGGTGACCTTTGATCCCGACGATGCGGCAAACTGTGAGTCAACGTCGGCTAAGGTTGTATTGACCGTGAATAAGGCCACTCCTGTCATAAGCTGGGCGACTCCGCAGCCGATAACGTATGGAGCCTCCTTGAGCAGTACCCAGCTGAATGCGACGGCCTCCGTCTCTGGATCTTTTGTTTATAGCCCGGCAGCCGGTACCACACCCGTGGGTGGAGACAACACCCTCTCCGTTACATTTTTCCCTGCGGACACACAGAATTATTCGGCGAGTACGGCGACCGTTGTATTAAAGGTCATGGATACCTTCTCCGTGAGTGTGACCGGTTCTCCGTCTCAGACCGTAAAACAAGGGTCTTCGATTCTCTATAGCTTTACGGTCATGCCCGGTGGGGCGTCAACTTTGCCGGATGATGTGACCTTTTCGATAGCTGGTCTGCCCTCGGGAGCCGTTGCTACATTTTCTCCGCAAGTAGTTAAAGCAGGCAGTTCCGAAACCGTTGTGACTCTTACGATCGATATGAGCCATGTTCAAACTGCGAGTGCTCTGTTTGGAAAGCCTGTTTTATTCGGCATGTTGCTGCCGTTTATGGGAATACTGCCTTTTCAAATACGGAGACAAAGAGTTTCGCGCCAACGGGTTATGATTCTGATGCTTTTCCTTGTGACATTGGGTGGACTGGCTGGATGTTCCGGCATCGTGGCATTGAAGGGGCAAGGTTCCTCGAACTCTACGAGCTATGCTGTGGTGGTGACAGCGACATGCGGAAAGTTACAGTCGTCTTCGAATTTCACCTTAGTTGTTCAGCAATAAGTTCCTGAGGTGTGGCCATTCTTTCCACCGTGTTGCAGTGATAGCAACTCAAGGAGTGTCTGTTCCGGTTCTTGAAAGAATGGCCGCGCGGATACCTGAGTGATTCCGATACTTACATCTTTAGCGAGTCCGTGTAGCCAGAAATTCTCCTTCACGCTTCCAGCTTTTTCCATCTGTGTCGAGAGCATCGCCAATCCAGCGGAAAGAGTTGGCTGTAATTTCTGTAAAGATCCAGCGTATGGGAACTCCATTCGAATGAGTTCCGACTTGAATAACTTCATTACCCTGGCGTCTGCCGATAAGCTCGTCTCGCATGCCTGTTACTGGATTTATCCAGGTCACGCGCCATGCCTGAATGGCAGGATCCCACATACGAAAGGTTGTGCCGTACATATTGCAGGTTCTGTCGATAACAGCTGTGCGATCGGTTCTTTGCGGCATGATCCAGGTGTCTTGTACCGCTCTGCCCTCCAATACTCGTCCGAAGTGCGCTTCGCCTTTAAGCTTCTGTGTAGAAACGTCGGTACGATAGAATCGGACGTCCAGCTCCCAGCTTCCGATGAGCCAGCCATAAATATCCAGATCCTCAGGAATTTCGGAGTTACGACCGGCTGCGGCCAGCGTTTGTAGGAAATCTACTTTTTCTTCAATCGTGCCAGTAGTCATCGAAAGGCTCCTAAAATACATCCAAGATGCAATCGGAGAAGGGAAGATGTATCCCTTCCGTATTGCTGGTCCGGTTATACGGCTCCCTGGGAGACGAATTCTTGGCAAAAATTGCGGTGGAACCAAAACAAAATCAGCATGGATGTGGTGGAGACACGAAAGCTGGCGCAGACCTTTCATCAAGAAGAGTTGCGCACCGTGATGCTGGTTTCTCGTTGAAAAGGGCTCTTACCCGTCGTGCAGTGACAGGATCGCGCGGAGAGATTACTTCTCGCTCGTTGGCGAGCGGTGATGATTGGTCTGTGGACGATGTTCTCTGTACCGCTGGTCCGCAAGATCGTTCTTTTGAAGAACGGCACTCAACCTTTTCCATCGCGCTTGTTATTCAAGGCAGTTTCCAATATCGGACCGGACTTGGTGGCCGCTCAACGGCAACTCGTGAATTGATGATGCCAGGTTCACTTTTGCTTGGTAATCCAGGACAGAGTTTTGAATGTGGACACGAGCATGGTACTGGAGACCGTTGCATTGCTTTCCACTACTCAGAAGCGATGTTCGAAGATCTTGCCTCAAGTGCGGGGGATAGAAGTCAACGGCCAGTTTTTCAAGCGATAAGGGTTCCACCTTTGCGGTCTTTATCTCCCTTGGTGGCTGGCGCTCTTGCTGGCCTTATGTACGGAAGAGTTGTTTCTTGGGAAGAGCTGGGTATTCGCTTAGCTGTTCAGACAATGAAGCTTGTGGGGGATTTCTCTCCTCGGACTGGCACGACTATACCAATGGCAGAGGAACGGGTAACACGTGTTATTCGGATGATGGAGCATGAGCCAAGTGCCGACTTCACTCTTCAGCAGCTGGCAAAGATAGCGAGGTTAAGTGCATACCATTTCTTACGTGTCTTCGAGCAGGTCACAGGACTAACACCTCATCAATATGTCCTTCGGTCCCGCCTGCGTCAGGCAGCTGTCAGGTTGATGGATGAACCTCGGAAGGTCCTCGATATTGCTTTCGACTGTGGGTTCGGAGATGTATCGAACTTTAACCGGGCCTTTCGTTCGGAATTCGGAGTGAGCCCTCGCCAATACCGCAGGCAAGGGCCTGTCCTTATCTCATAGACTCTTCGGTCTCGTTCAACCATCCGGGAGACTTCAAGATTTCGCGTGGCTTCGATCCATCGGCAGGTCCAACGAGTCCGTCACGCTCCATCATGTCGATCAGATGTGCAGCGCGGCCATAACCAATGCGGAGACGCCTTTGCAGCAGAGATGTCGAGGCTTTTCCAAATTCAAAGACGAGCCTTACCGCATCGTCGAAGAGTTCATCGTTGTCCTCTTCTCCACCGCCATCACCGTCAAGATCGCGTCCTTTTTCGTCCTTAGGCGATTCCAGGAAGCCTTCGGCATACTGCGCTTCGCCTTGATTCTTCCAGAACTCCACGACAGCTGCAGTTTCCTTTTCCGTAACGAAGGGAGCATGCAAACGCTGTAGCCGCGAGGTTCCGGGTGGCAGGAAGAGCATGTCGCCGCGACCTAACAGGCTCTCTGCACCGTTCGAGTCCAGGATAGTGCGTGAGTCCACCTTGGTTGCCAACCGGAAGGAAATACGTGTTGGAACATTAGCTTTGATCAATCCGGTGATGACATCGACCGATGGCCGCTGCGTTGCAAGCACAAGGTGTATTCCGACGGCGCGAGCCATCTGGGCCAGACGTGTAATGGCTTCTTCTACATTGGCCTTATCGAGCATCATCAAATCGGCCAACTCATCAATGATGATCAGGATGTATGGAAGTGGTCCCTGTTCGTCATCATCCTCAAAGAGGCTGCCATTCTCGAAGAGCTTATTGAATTGATCGATGTTCCGAACGCTGCGCGAGGCTAACAGTTTGAGTCTGCGTTCCATTTCACGGACCGCATTTTTCAGAGCGTTAGCTGCCAGCTTAGGTTCGGTGATGATCGGCGTAAAGAGATGAGGGATACCGTCATACATTCCCAGTTCTACGCGCTTGGGATCGACCAGGATCATGCGCACCTGTTCCGGTGTGCAGCGGTAGAGGATGGACATGATCATGGCATTGATGGCGACGGACTTACCGCTTCCTGTAGAACCTGCGATGAGCACGTGAGGCATCGTGGCTAAATCTGCCGTTACGATGCGGCCATTAATGTCCTTCCCCATGGAAAGGGTAAGCCTGGATTTTGCCTTAATGAAGGTGTCTGACTCGATAATGTCGCGCAGCCAGATGGTATCGCGATCATGGTTTGGCACCTGAATGCCGACGGTGCTTTTACCTGCCATGCGCTCGATCAGGATGCTTTCGGCACTCATTGCCAAACAGAGATCTTCTGCCAGTCCTGTCACGCGGCTATATTTCACGCCAGGATCAGGTTTGAATTCGAAGGTCGTGACAACAGGGCCGGGGTTGATTTGCGTCACTTGTCCGCGGACATCGAATTCGCCGCACTTTTCTACAAGGATCTGCGCCTCTTCCCGCAGTTCGTCTTCCCGAACAACCTGAGGTGTCTCACTACGGAAGAGCAGGGAACTCGGTGGCAATTTGTAACCGCTAACGTGCTTTTGCGTGACGGTTACGGGTTGTAGTGCTGCATCAGCTCGCTCGTTGACAGCGATTCCGGAGGTCTGGGGTTTTGCTTGTGGAGCTGGTTGCTCGGCAACGGGCTGCGGTTGGCGGATTGGTTCGGTGATCTTCGGCTCTGGAACAGGCTCAGGTTCGGGGTCGGGAACCACTGCCCGTGGCATTTCGTCCCAGAGGGTTGCCGGAGCTTCCGGTTCAGGATATAGCTCGGCAAAGCCATCCTGACGGCGCACTGCTGGAACATCCAGATCGTCGATAGGGCTTTCCGGATTGTGCCTTTTCCGTTTGGCTTCTTTCTCTGCTGCCTTCCTGGCTCTTTCGGCGGCACGCCTCTCCTGTGCTTCGGCCTTACGAGCCTGGCGGCGTTTTTTCCAGTTATTCCAGCGATCACGCCAGGCATGTATGAAGGCCATGCGTATCGCAAGCGTTTCGCTAGCAGTGCTGAAGCTGAAGGTGGTGCTGAGATAAATGCCGATGCCTACGACCGTAATGGCAACGACGCAGGCTCCAGGGAAGTTCAGATAGGTGATGAGCTCGTCTGCTACCAGGCGTCCCAGGAGGCCTTCAATAGGAATGGCGTGAGCCCAATGCAGATGTCCTGGCAAGAGCGCTGCCAAGGTTGGGGTAAAGATTGAGCAGAGTGTCAGGCCTGCCAGTTTCGATTTTGGTGAACCGGTTGGACGTGACCGAAGCCATGTGTAGCCCAAGGCTCCCAGGTATACCGGGAAGCAGAAGGCCGCAATGCCTTCGATCTGCAGGAGCAAATCGCTCAGATTGGCTCCGACAACTCCAACCCAATTGCGAACGGGCCGTCCTGTTGTGTATCCCCCGATGGTATTGAGGGAGGGGTCCGTTGCGTGATACGAAACAAGAGCGAGGAAAAGGAGTGCCGCGGCCACCAGCAGAATAAGCCCAATCATTTCATTGAGGCGGCGGTGACGAGTGGGTGTAAGTACCAGTTTGATTGGCTTCATTCAGAGCGTGCGGCGTGCTTTCTCGGCGTCGAGTGAGGACGCAGGAGGCACAACCCCGTTTTCAGTCGTAGAGAGTAGAGCCCCGTGCCTTGCTTGCAGGCAGCGGATCCTGAAAACGAGATATTGAGACACCAGAGCAGTATTGATTATCCCAAAGATGGGATGGGCCCAAGCAGGAGAAAATGTGATCCGGCTCCTGAGGGTATCGACTTCGGAAACCGGGGAAAATTGATCCGGTAGAGGTATTTGCCTGTCTGGTTTGTCAACTATTGCCAATAAAGGAGTTAGCAGAGGAGCGGCAGGGAGTTGCTACTGAGCACTTCGGGAGAATAAATCTTGCGCGGCGGGGGTCCTGCGGTTCGAACTATCGCTGTCCCATCCTCATTGCAGGGGCATGAGACAGCGATGTTCCAGATTTCAGCTTTAACCGAGCTTTACGCCCTTGAGCAGGAGTCCCAGAAGAACGATGCCCAGGATGATGCGGTAAACAGCAAACGGCACAAAGCCATGATTTCGAACCCACTGCAGAAACCACTCTACAACGCCCAGAGCAACGACAAAGGAGACGATAAAGCCGATTGCCAGGATCACCCAGTCATGTCCGGTCATTACCAGCGGAGCAATTGCGGCTGTGGCTTCGGAGGTGTGGGGATGAAGCGTCTTTAGAAGGTCATATCCGGTTGCCGCAATCATGGTCGGGATTGAGACCAGGAAGCTGAATTCCAGAGCTGCCGGGCGCGTCATATTGGCGATTTGTCCCGCTGCGATGGTGGACATGGAACGGGAGGTTCCGGGGAAGACCGCCGAAGTCACCTGACACAGGCCAATCCAGATTGCCTGCAGGAGGGACATTTCTTCGACATCTTTTGTCTCCGGATCGCGCCGGTCGCTGATGGCATCGACAACCCACATGATGATGCCGCCGATCAGCAGCGAAAAGGCCATGACGTACAGGCTCTCCAGATGCTTTCCGATGACCTTGGTAAAGAGGAGAGATGGCGCGGCTGTAAAGAAGAAAGCAACAATCGTGAGAGTAAGCGGGTGATTGAGTACTGTCCGATCCCCGTTTTCTCCCTTGGGGAAGGTACGAATGAAATCCACCACTCGACCCAGGAAGAGCAGCAAGAGTGCCAAAATAGCGCCAAGCTGAATCACGATGGTGTACATCTTCCAGTAGGGGCTGGTCAGGTCAATATGTAGCAACGCCTCCACAATCCGGAGGTGTGCCGTCGAGCTTACAGGTAAAAATTCTGTCAGGCCTTCGACGATCCCCAGCAGTACAGACAAGATGTAATCGTTCAAAGCTAGATTGGTCCTTTCGTAATATCCAGGCGGCGGCTATAGCCATTCTCTCTGACACGAGTCGATCAATATCGACATCCAGTAGATGCAGTCAGGGAAAAGCCGGTCTTATTCGCGCTCATTTCCGTAGATAGGAATACCCTGTTCCAATTTGTACACCAGGCTCTGTGCTCTTGCCGCATAATCCGAAGCTGCAAAATGACTTTGTAACCTTGCAGCTAAATCTAGAGCGTGTTTCTTGGCTTCTTCAGAGCGCTTGCGGTTGTTATCTGCATCATACATGTCCACCAGTACGGACTGACGCCATGCGGCGTTGTAGAGCGCCTCTGCGGTCTTGGGACCGTCGGGATGTTCCGCCGCGTATTTCTCGTAGATGTTGGTTTCTTTCTCTGGACACTTTTCGGAGCCTTGCCAGTCACCGCAGACCTGATTGTCAATGCGGTCATAGGCTGCCAGATCTGCCCACTTGCTGCCCGGATATTTCTTCTCGATCTTCTTGAGCTCGTCATCGTCCAGACGCTCGCGGACATAATTTTCCTTTTCTTTCGCGCTAGGACGAGAGAAGGCGTCAGCTTTCTGCAACTGCCAACGAATGTCGGCGGCACGCCATGCTCCTTCAGGAGAAAGATTGGAGCTGGGAAAGAAATCTACCAGACGGCGGTAGAGTAGGCGCGCATCCTGTGCGGCTCGTGGAGGAGAGTGTGGCTCGCTAGCTGCCCGTTCCTGTGTGGCGGCCTCACCATAGAGAATTAGATCTCCCTTAGGCGTCGAGTCCGAGACGACTCCCTTCTCTTCCATCCACCCGGAGATTGGTGGAGGAGCTGCCTCTTGTCCAAAGATCGGAGCATCCTTTTCGTGCGCCTCTATGGTGTCGGTGTTTGCGAAAACGCGTAGCCATTTTCCGCTATGTTCTGCAATCACCATCTCCCGGCCCGGAGTAATGCGGCCTACTTTCGCTGCCCCTTTATCCGGAGCGACGTAGAGCATCGTTTCTCGAAGGACGGTTGCGCGTTGCCCATGGGGAGGTGCTGCCTGATCTTGAGCGAAGGCAGCTGAAACCAGCAGGGTCGAAACAAAAGCAAGTTGCAAATGTAGTTTCCGCATCGCGGATAGAATACGTGAGTTCATCGCCGGTCCGTCTTCTTTCTGGTGCTGCGATAGATGGAGATCTACTCTATGCTTCGTCTAGTACTGCTTTTAAGACGTTTGGTTCTACATTTCCGCCACTTACGACTGCAACTGCTTTTTTGTATGAGGGCAAAGAAGCAGAGTGGAATAACAGTGCTGCTGCGGTTACAGCGCCGCTTGGCTCCGGAACTAATCTGGAGCGAAAGACGATTTCGCGCATGGCTGCCCGAATTTCCTCTTCTGTAACGGTGACCATAGCATCCACAAAAGCGCGCAGATGGGCGAAGTTCTTTTCCCCGATATTCTGGGTTCTCAAACCATCGGCCAGCGTGCGAGCGGTCTGCTCTGTCGTATAGGTGACGATATGGCCGGTGTGGAAACTCTCTGAGGCATCAGCTGCTAGAGAAGGTTCGACTCCGATCACTTTGATCTCAGGGCGGCTCAACTTGATTGCGGCTGCAATTCCGCTCAAAAGTCCCCCTCCACCTGTAGGAACGAGAACCAGGTCGACTTCGGGAAGGTCTTCCAAAATTTCAAGCCCACAAGTTCCCTGTCCGGCAATGATTTCCAGATCGTTATATGGAGGAATGATGGAGTAGCCGCAATTTGCTGCCAGTTCCTCGGCCTTCTGCTGGCGTTCTATGCTGGATGGGCCTACCGATACAATTTCGGCCCCCAAGGAAACCGTCGCCTGCCGCTTTACCTCCGGGGCATTGGTCGGCATAACGATTACCGCCTTAATCCCTAAAACCCGGGCAGCATAAGCGACTCCCTGAGCATGATTCCCACTGGAATAGGCAATTACTCCCCGGCTGCGTTGCTCTTCCGAGAGACTGGCGATCTTGTTGTATGCACCGCGTAGCTTGAAGCTTCCAATCGGTTGAAGGCTCTCAGCTTTCAGAAATGCCTGATCTTGAAGATTGGGCGATTCCAGACGGACTAGCGGAGTATGGACAGCTACGCCGGAAATCCGCTTTTGAGCCTGCTGGATCTCATGGAGTTGAAGCAATTCTTCCTGTGCCATATATCTCAATCGTACTGGATTTTGGTCCAACTGCCCTTGTGCCGTACGGCAGGGACTGCGTCCTTTACCCCTTGATTTGCTCGCTATTGCCGGAAGATTTACCTTTCGAGTGTGTTGTTGAGAGCCGGCACGATTGCGGCCGGTCGCAAGTTATATCTTCGAGGAGGGCCATGACGGACCAATTTTCTCTGGATCTGCCACGTACAGCTGTACTTAGCATGGATCTTCAGATCCCCATTACAGATATCTATCTCAAGGAAGATGGTGAATTTCTGGAACGGACTGCGCAGCTGATGAAGAGCGCCAGAGATCGTCAGCTAAGGATTATTCATGCCAAGATCGGTTTCCGGCCTGGAGTTCCCGAGGTAGGCTCGGGTAATCCTCTATACGGCACGGTAAAGAGCTTCGTCGAACAACACGACATGTCTATTCACCCAGAGGTTGGGCCTGTTGGCGAGGAAGTTGTTATTGCCAAGCATCGAACCAGTGCCTTTACAGGTACCGCTCTGGACATGATCTTGAGAGCGCAGGGAATCAAGACTCTTGTGTTGTTTGGCATTTCTACGAGCGGAGTTGTACTTTCAACGCTTCTTCAGGCCGCTGACGCTGATTATCAGACAATTGTGATTAAGGATTGCTGCGCCGATTTGGATGCCGAAGTACACAACTGCCTGATCGATAAGGTATTTCCTCAGACGCCCATGACGCAGGTACTGAGTGCAGCAGAATTTATGGATTTGTTGAAGTGACCCAACTCTTGTAGGCAGCAAAAGCTGAGGGAAGGGCACGGTTCAACCGTATCCTTCCCTCTCTGTAAATCCATCTTCCAGCTAATTTTGTCTCTTTAATAAATTGCTTAGAGCTCCAAAATTACCGGCATGATCAGGGGCCGCCGTCCAGTCGATTTCTGGATGAAACGCTTGAGATCGATACGGATCTTCTCTTTGACGACACCGTAATCCCCGCGTTCTTCTTCCGTGGAGGCGTCCAAGGTCTTTAGTACAACACTGCGAGCCTCTTCCGTCAGGTCCCCAGCCGCGAAGCCTCTGGTTACGACTTCCGGTTGAGCTTCCAGCTTGCCTGTGATCTTGTTGATCGTAATGATCGGCAGGACAATTCCATCCTCGCTGAGAGCCCGGCGATCCCGAATCACCAGATCCTCAACTACATCGGCTGTGGAGCCGGAATCAATGAGCACCCGACCAGCTTGTACTCGGTCGCCCTTCTGGATACTGTCCGGGCCGAGCTCGAGGACGTCGCCATTCTCAAGCAGGAGGGCTGTGTCAATTACGCCCGTGCCAAGCGCCAGATCGGCATGCTTTTTCAGATGCCGGTAGTCTCCGTGGACTGGAATAAAGAACTTCGGACGCAGCAAGTTGATGAGGAGCCGCAATTCTTCCTGGCTGCCATGTCCGCTGACGTGGATCAAACCCGAAGCATGATCGTCGAAGATGACCTGAGCTTCCCGCCGGTAAAGGTGATCGATGACCCGAAAGATGCTCTTTTCGTTCCCCGGAATGACCCTGGAACTGAGAACCACCGTATCTCCCGGTTCGATGTGAGCATGTTTGTGATTGTCAACGGCCGCCCGAGAGAGGGCGCTCATGGGTTCTCCCTGGGTGCCGCTGATCAGAACCATCAGCTCCTCGGGAGCATAATCGCGAATCTGTCCTGGATTGATGATCAAGCCAGGCTGCACATTGAGATATCCCAGATCCTGGGCAATCTCAGAGGATTCGACCATGGATCGACCGATGATTGCGACCTTACGATGGTGTACCTGTGCCAGTTCCAGCGCAATCTTCATCCGGTAGATCGAGGAGGAGAAACAGCTAAAGAAGAGTTTCTTCTTCGTCCGGGAGAAGATCTCATCCAGACGGGGACGAACCGATGCCTCACCCGGCGTATATCCCGGACGATCGACATTGGTCGAATCCTGAAGAAGAGCCAGCACCCCTTTGTTGCCGTAATCCGCAAATGTATGCAAATCAAAGGGTTTATCGTCCAGCGGCGAGAGGTCGATCTTGAAGTCGCCGGTGTGGATGATAACCCCGACGGGAGTTGTAATCGCCAAGGAGACGCAGTCCACCAAGCTGTGGGTCACGTGAATTGGCTCGATTGTGAACGGGCCAATCGTGAACTTCTTCTTCGGGGCGATTTCGATCAACTCTGTCTGGTCCAGCAGCTTTTGCTCTTCCAGCTTGCCTTCTACATACGCCAAGGTGAATTCTGTGCCATAAACAGGTACGTTCAGTTCGCTCAGAATCCACGGCAGGCCGCCGATGTGGTCTTCGTGGCCGTGGGTCAGAATGATGCCCCGGACGAACTCTCGGTTTTCAACCAGGTAGGTAATATCCGGCACGACGATATCGACGCCGAGGAGCTCGGTTTCCGGGAACATCAACCCGGCATCGATCACAATAATGTCGTCCTGCCAGCGCAGCACCATGCAGTTCATGCCGAACTCGCCCAGGCCGCCCAGCGGAATGATTTTCAGCTTATCTGCTTGCATTGTTTGAATCTTTGATGCTAACACCCATACAAGACAAAGACTACCGAAGCAAATCTTCGAGAGTCGTGCTCAGGTCTGTCTTCTCGTCGCGATACTTAATGATTACAGGGGTGTAGAGGCTGAGTTCCCATTCCATGCCCTTACCTTTTCGAATGGCACGGGAGCCGGGAACGACGACTGCGCCCTCCGGAATAATGAGCGGAGTCTCGGCTGTTGCCTTGAGTACCTCTCCTCGAACCACGTCATAGACCGGAGTTCCACGAGTCAGGATGGTTCCTGCCGCCAGAACAGCTCTACGGCGAACAACGGTTCCTTCGTAGACTCCGCAGTTGCCGCCAACCAGAACGTCGTCTTCCAGGATTACAGGACTGGCGTTGACCGGCTCCAAAACGCCACCAATCTGTGCTGCGGCGCTGAGGTGCACACGCTTACCGATCTGAGCGCAACTTCCTACCAGGGCGTGAGAGTCGACCATCGTGCCCTCATCCACGTACGCTCCGACGTTGATATACATCGGGGGCATACAAACAACGCCTTTGGCCAGAAAGGCTCCCCCTCGGACGGTAGAACCGCCAGGAACAATGCGAACGCCGTCATCTGGGACAAAGCGACGTGCCGGATAGGTGTGCTTATCGATAAAGGAAAATTCGTCTCCGCCCATCTCTCGCATTACACCCAGACGGAATCCAAGCAGGATTCCTTGTTTTACCCAGGCGTTGACCTTCCACCCAAGAGGAGAGCTGGAATCAGGTTCAGCAGAGCGGATCTTTCCGCTTTCTAGCGCCTCTCGCAGTTCCAGGAAAGCGTGGACTGCTCCGGAATCGTTGGCAGCTGCAGCTCCAGCTGCGAAAAATTTCTCAATTTGCGGTTTTAGGGAATTATCGGGGCTCATGTCTTTTTCCGTATGCCAGAGTCTACCAGGATCTGCAACTTGGCCTGTGATCCTTCGACGATCCTGACTGACAATATCCTGCTTCCAGCAGGGAAGTCTTCAAGCCATAAGGCTTTGGGGTAGCTTCCGTGAAGGAGGAGTCCGGATGCCCTCTTGCGACCTGTATCGGGTCGCCGGAGGGCACACGGACAGGAATGGGGTATAGGGAATAAATGGTTTTTTACGCTGGGATACACCCACGAGGAATTGTTCTAGCCAATCCGCGCATGGGCCAGGAGTCCCAATTCACTCGCTATCTTTTCCAGACGCGCTTTGGTCTCACGGCTGGGTGCCATTAACGGTAAGCGGCAAGATTCCTTCATGCGGCCCATCATGGCGAGAACGGCTTTTGCCGGGGCTGGATTAGATTCCAGGAAATTTGCTTCCATGAGAGGGAAATATTTCTTGTTCAAGCTGCGAGCAGTATCCCAATCTCCTTGTATCCCGGCATTTACCATTTCCGATAATTCTGTGGGAACTTCATTTGCAGCTACGCTGATCAAACCCGAGGCTCCGATAGAGAGGAAGGGCAGCGCTAAGTTGTCGTCTCCACAATAGACGCGGAAATTCGACGGAAGAGCATGGATCATCCGCGCAGTCTGTGCAAGATTCCCGCCTGAATCCTTGATTGCAATGATATTGGGAACGTCGTGTGCCAGCCGAACCACTGTATCCGGCAAGATACTAACCGCCGTACGGCCCGGAATGTTGTAGAGCACAACCGGCAGCGGAGCGACGGCTTCCGCCATTGCACGGAAGTGCACGTACTGTCCTTCTTGCGAGGGCTTGTTGTAATAAGGGCTGGCCGTCAGCATTGCATCAACGCCAGGAACCTTTGCCAGTTTTTCAGCTTTAGCAACAGCTTCACGGGTAGAGTTAACGGTACATCCTGCCCATACAGGAACGCGCTTAGCCGATGTTTCAACCACAAGCCGCACAACGTGAAGCCATTCCTCGTCGTTCAGCGTGGCTGCTTCTCCGGTGGAACCACAGGCCACCAAAAAGTTGATTCCAGATTCAATCTGCCAATTTACAAGCGAAACAAGGGCTTGCTCATCAATCGAGCTGTCTTCCCGAAAGGGAGTTACCAGCGCCGTACCACAACCCATCACGTCCATAACAATTGGAGTCTATATCAAGCGGCTGAGAAGCGGTCAGCGAAAAGCCGGTCAGCCAAGGTCCTGTCAGCTGGTGAAGCGGTCAGCAGAAAGGTGCTTAAGGCATTTCCCGAAATACTGTGAATTTTCTAAGTAGGGTGAAGAGCGGCTTTCTTTGGCGGAAAGCCGCGCCAACTTCTATTGCTTCGGTCTACATCTTTTCGGGAAATGCTATAGCTGCCAGATTCTTGTATGAATAGATTGCGTTTGATTGTTATGCGAGTGGCTTAGGAAAGCTGATGAGCGCTGCCGGGTTGAGATCGGTAGCGCTCATAATTGATGAAAGTCTAGAGCTGATAGCAGGTTTAGCTGCCCGGTTCTTAGCCGACCGGCTTTTAGCTGCCCGCTTTACCAGCTGCCCGGACCTTAGCTGCTTTTTCTATATCTGCTCGAAGATCTCCCGGAAGTCCCAGCAGCCGGTCTTTCCTGCAACCCACTCTGCTGCGCGAACAGCACCTTCGGCAAATCCTCGGCGCGAAAACGCTTCGTGACGAATCTCGATAACGTCATTTTCGGAACGAGCTTCGAGAACATGGATTCCAGAAGCATCGCCCTCGCGTTTGGAAGTAATTTCTACGTCCAAGTCCGGGTTGACCTCTTGCACAACCTGACGAATGGAAAGAGCCGTTCCCGAGGGAGCGTCTTTTTTCGTCACGTGGTGTGTCTCGGTGATAGAGAAGCGATAGCCGGTTTTTGCTGCGGTTGCCAGCTCTCGCACTACCCGAAACATGGTCTGTACCCCGACAGAGAAGTTGGTTCCATAGAGAAGGCCAGCATTCCGGCGAAGTGCCAGAGCGCGCATCTCCTCCAGATGCTGATACCAACCTGTTGTGCCGACAACCATACGAGCGCCATTTGCCAAACATGCTTTCATGTTTGGCACAACAGCTTCCGGCGTAGTGAAGTCGATAACGGCATCTACACCGGCAAGACATGGAGCGGTCAAGGCCGAGGCGTTATGATTTTCGTCTTCACCGATAACCCGTACGCCATGGCCCCTCTCGTGGGCGATCTGTGCAACAATCGAGCCCGTTTTCCCTGTACCCAAAACTAAAAAGAGCATGCTATTTGGCCCCTGCAGCAGGAGCAGCGGCAGCGCGTGCCTCTACGTCGAAGATGTCAGGATCGGGATCCTTGAAGAAGGCTGCATGTAGAGAGCGTACCGCCTCATCTGCATCCTCCTCTTCGATCATGAAGCTCATGTTGATCTCGCTTGCTCCCTGGGAGATCATTCGCACGTTGATGTGGCTTACGGCATTGAATACCTGCACGGCAATGCCGTTCTGTCCACGAATGTTCTCTCCGACCAGACAGACAAGAGCTTTCTTGCCCTCGTACTTCACATCGGCATGCTTGCTCAGATCGGCTGCGATAGCGGGCAGCTTATCTGTCGAATCTACGGTCAGAGAAACGCTGACTTCGGAAGTCGAGACCATATCGACGGCGCACTGATGCTTATCGAATACCGTGAAGATCTCCTTCAGGTATCCGTGGGTCATCAGCATGCGGCTGGCGACAACATCGATAATGGAGAGCTTTTTCTTTACCGCAATCGACTTGAAGGGGCTCTTGCAGTGCGGAGCCAGTGAAATGATGCGTGTTCCTTCATTCTCAGGATTCCTGGAATTCAGGACGAGCACCGGAATGTTTTTCTTGACTGCGGGAAGAATCGTTGCAGGATGAAGAACTTTGGCTCCGAAGTAAGCCATTTCGGCAGCCTCTTCAAAGCTGACGACCTTTACGCGCAGAGCATCGGGACAGACACGAGGATCTGTCGTCATGATGCCGTTCACATCCGTCCAGATTTCAATGGATTCGGCGTTCATAGCTCCACCGATAAGTGCTGCGGTGAAGTCCGAGCCGCCCCGGCCGAGAGTGGTTGTGACACCTGCTTCATTCGAAGCAATGAAACCGCCCATTACCGGCACTTGACCGGCGTCTACCAGGGGGCGAACCTTCTCAGCACAGCGCTTTTCAATCAGTTCCTCCTGTGGAGTGGCCTTTTGATATTGCGAGTCGGTGATGATGCAATCGCGTGAGTCAACGTGGATAGCCTTGATTCCACGCTCGGCGAAACCCGAGGCAATCATCTTGCTGGAGAGCCGTTCCCCGTAGCTGACTACGAGATCGGAAATGCGAGGGGTTAGTTCCAGGATGGCGGCGAGACCACGAAGAATCTCATCCAGGCTGTCGAATTTCTCATCCAGCCAGGCTTGCATGAGGGCTGCTCCCCGGGGAGAGAGTAATTCGGCTGCTGTGTCGCGGTGACGGGCGCGAAGCCGGGCACTGATGGCCAGAGCTCCGCTGCGGTCTCCACGGCCTGCTGCTGCTGCTGCTGCCAACAGCTGGTCTGTTACCTTTGCCATTGCGCTGACGACTACGACTGGCCGTTTCCCGCGCGCTATGCGTCCAGCTACGATCTTTGCTGTCCGCTCCATCGCCGCCGCATCTTCGACGGACGTACCACCAAACTTCATTAACGTTAAGCTCATGCGTGCACCGGTAGCGGATCAAGCTTGCCTAGGGAGGCCAGCAATTCCGCATTTACGATTGCCGCGCCAGCAGCGCCGCGAATCGTGTTGTGTGACAGGACCGTGAACTTCCAGTCCAACAGGCCGCAGGGCCGCAAGCGACCCACGGAGGCAGCCATGCCGTTGCCACGCATTCGATCTAATCTCGGTTGGGGACGATCTGGGGCGGAGAGCCACTCTACGGGCTGTTCCGGAGCCATGGGAAGAGTTTGCCCCTTCAAGGGCTGGAATTCGGCCCAGGCGGCTAGAATCTCTTCCTTCGTCGCTTTCTTCTTGAGCTTGATGGAGACGCTTTCCGTGTGGCCGTCTTCGACAGGGACACGGTTGCAATGAGCGCTCATCCTTGCGTCCAGGGGCTTGACCTCGTGGCCTTCCCAGTGACCGAGAAGCTTGAGGGTCTCGGCTTCCATCTTCTCTTCTTCGCCCTTAATAAAGGGCACAACATTGCCCAGAATGTCCATGGAGGCCACGCCGGGATATCCCGCGCCGCTTACCGCCTGCATCGTGGTGACAAAGATCTGTTCAATGCCGAAACGTTCTTCAAGCGGTTTCAGCGCCATAACCAGACCAATGGTCGAGCAGTTGGGATTGGTGACGATGTATCCACCCGACTTCTTGCGCCATTCCTGCTCTTCAACCAGATGCAGGTGTTCCGCATTAACTTCGGGGATCACTAACGGCACGTTCGGATGCATTCGAAAGGCGCTAGAGTTCGAGATAACCGCACATCCAGCCTCGGCGAACTGGGGTTCCAGCTCGCGGGCGATGTCCGCATCGAGCGCCGCAAAGATAATCTTCGGCGCACCCTTCGGAGTGGCGGGAGAGACAGTCATCTCAGCGATCCGCTTGGGGCAAGGAGTGTCGAGCTTCCACTTGGCGGCATCTATGTACTTCTTGCCGCTGGACTTATCGCTTGCCGCGAGCCATGTGATCTCAAACCAGGGATGGTTTTCGATCAATTGGATGAATCTCTGTCCGACCATGCCGGTCGCACCTAAAATGCCGATTTGCCGTTTCGTTTGCATGGGATTGGTGAAAATTTTAACGTACTGGGGCGGGTTTCGAACCGTACAAATGTGTATCCGCCCCAATGTCGTTCTATATCGCGGGATCAGATCTTTCTTTTTGAAACTCTAGAACTGGAAATCCTGCGTTGTTGCCTGCTGGCTTTTCACCGTGACAGTTACGCTTTTCTCGCCCAAAGATTCGTGCACAAGTCCCAGAGTGTAGGTTCCGGGAGGCAGCCCCTTGATCTCAAAATGTCCGTTTTCATCGCTGACGGCGAAGAACGGATTTTCGGAAATGTTGATAAATGCCTGCATCCATGGGTGATTGTTGCAGCGAACCGGAATCATCAGCTCCGGTTTGGAGAAGGTTCGTGCGGTGGTTCCACCCTTAGGTGACTGGGAGATGTCGACACCCTGGTTCCCGCCAATTTGAGGCATCATGTGCACGTTGTGCATCGTGGCATCGCTGTTCGTGAACTCGACCGGCTGACCCACCACGACGCCGATGACGTGAGGGACATACCGGCAGCCTTTCTGGTCGAGGATCACGGGTTTCTGCGGAATGGGATACCTGACATTGCCCAAACCGTCCTTGATGTACACAAAGACATTGGACATCTTGCCATTGTGCACGACGAACTGTTCGCTCATGTTCGTTGCGGCAAGACCGCAGACAGGGTCTTGTGCCATATCTATTTCAACCGGTGGCGGAGCTTTCTTGGAAAACTTCACTGTGCCGGTGACTGTTCCAGCCGTGTTCCAGTCAATTTTCGCCAGGGGGCGGGTTATTGCTGGTTGTCCTTCGCGTTCCGGTCCCGCTTTGCTCTTGCAACCAGGAATTCCGGATAGAACTATGATCGCTAAGCCGAAAATGAGTATTTGCTTCATGAATAGCTTTGGCTCCTAGCTCTTAAACTCTTGGTAAGTGTGCCGAAGGCACGATCAAAGGAGTGCCACATTCCGAATGACACCGGAGTTCTGCCGGTACTCTTCGGTTGTGGCTGGCGGCGAAATCAAAGCCTCAATGGTGTTTCGTCTCACATGCGGCGATAGCTTATGTGAGTCCGTGTCGCACCGATCTTGTGTTTTGTTCCGCCGCAGATCCTGAAACTAAGACCGGGCAGCAGTTTCTTCGACAGCTGCGACAACCGCATCGGCAAAAGCGCTGGTTCCGGAGCTGCCGCCTACATCTTTGGTAAGTGCTTTCTTCTCGCCATAGACCTTCTCCAGTGCCGTTTGAATGCGGTCGGCAGCGTCTCCTTCGTCAAGGTGGCGCAGCATCAGGACTGCTGATTGCAGCAGCGCTGTTGGATTCGCAATGTCCTTGCCTGCAATATCGGGAGCGGAACCGTGTACCGCTTCGAAGATGGCACACTGAGCGCCGATATTCGCTCCAGGCACCAGGCCTAAGCCGCCGACAAAGGCCGCGCAGAGGTCGCTGACGATGTCACCATACAGATTTTCAAGCAACAGCATGTCGTATTGGTAAGGATTCATGACCAATTGCATGCAAGTGTTGTCGATGATGTGCTCTGCATAGGTGATTTGAGGAAAGGACTCCGAGACCTTGCGGGAGCAGCTCAGAAAGAGCCCGTCGGAGAGCTTCATGATGTTGGCTTTATGAATCGCATGAATCTTCTTGCGGCCGTGTTTCTTTGCGTATTCAAAGGCAAAGCGGGCAATCCGCGTCGAGGCTTTTTCTGTAATGACTTTAAGGCTCTCGATGACGCCGGGAACGACTTCATGTTCCAGACCGACGTATAAACCTTCAGTGTTCTCGCGGATGATGATGAGATCGACGCCGGGATATTTAGTCTCCAGGCCGGGAAGATTCTTTACTGGCCGGAAGTTTGCATAGAGTTCGAATTTCTTTCGCAGGGTAACGTTGATGGATTTAAAGCCACCCCCGATGGGGGTCGTTACCGGGCCCTTGAGGGCGACACGATTTTTCTCGATGGAATCGTAAAGTTCTTTGGGAATGTATTCGTTATGCTTTGCAAAGGCATCCGCCCCTGCATCGTAGCGCTCCCAGTCGAATTTCACGCCGGATGCTTTAAGAATACGTATGACTGCATTTGAGACCTCCGGGCCGATGCCGTCGCCGGGGATGAGCGTTACCTTGTGCACCTTGCCACTTGCCATATTGTTGTATTTTCTCCAGTTTTGGATACAAATGCGGGTTAGGTTTTCGTTTGGTTATTCTTCCTTCGAGCTGAGTCTCTGCTGGTTAGCAGTTGTTCTAATTCTTCCTTGAATTCGCGCACGTCCGTGAAATCACGGTACACGCTGGCGAAACGAATATAGGCGACAGTATCCAGTCCCTTGAGCTGATCCATGATCAGCTCGCCGATCTCCTTGGTTGTCCTCTCCCGTTCAGGCGAGTCCATCAAGAAGGATTCGGTTTCATTGACAATTGTTTCGAGTTTTCCCGCGGAGATAGGCCGCTTTTCGCAGGCCTTCAGAAGACCGCTTAATACTTTTTGCCGTTCAAACTTTTCCCGGCGGCCATCTTTCTTGACGACCATGTAAGGAATCTCGTCGATGCGCTCATAGGTAGTGAAGCGCTTGTTGCACCGCTCACATTCGCGGCGCCGCCGGATGGACTCCGCCTCTTTGCTCTCGCGCGAATCAACAACCCGGTCTTGCGTAAACCCACAGTAAGGACATTTCATCGTAGCTACGGCGTTTCTTGTCGATTGCGGCTGGAAGGTCTTGTATCCGTCTCTTTGGGCCACATCGAATATCGACAACGCTATAGCCGGATTCTATAGCATTTCCACATGAATTCATGAGTGAGAGGGGATTAGCCGCAGAGGTGCCTTAGTCTTTGAATATGTGCGAGTTGTCCTGCATCCGGGAATTAGAGCCGACGGCGGACTCCAGATCGTACTAGCTCCGTGACCGCTCCATAAATTGCGTGAGTGGTCCGTTCGCTCAGTTTTCCCTTCCGCGGTTGTTCGGGAACTGTGGCTGCAAGCCCATAAGCGGGAAGTATTCCTTCATGAGTCAACTGGTTCAGTAGTAGTCCAAAAGCGATGCCGTTTGCAGCCTTGGCCTTCGGCCGGAACTCCACAACCGCCCCGTAGATTGCGCCAATAAAGGCTCCAAAGACCCAGTGAAGACCCTGAGCGGCTACTATTTTCTCTTTTTCATCAAGAGGATGTTCGACAGTTCGCTCCACCAGAACAACTGGTGGCGGTGCCTGGCCTTCGGTTCTTGGCGGAATGAGCTTTTCCGCATAAGCCTTAGCCCAACTTCCGCAGTTAGAACGGTAAGAGTTTTGTTTTCAGCGTGACTTTGTGAAAGTTTCCACTACATTGGTGAAATTTCCAGTGTAGTGGATAACTTAAGAGCTAACCGGTGCAAGAGGATCTGTTGGTGCTCGGAGGGTTGGCTGATGCAGCGTTTGCGAAGCTCCTGCCCGCTGCGAGTGGGGAGTACAACATCCACCAAGGCAATCTCCGACAGGATATGGAATACCTGCCGGGGTTCGTCGCCCAGGCCAGCTTGACGACACATGGCAGCCAGAGTTTTCCAGAGCACGTAGGCCAGGAAGCAAACCAGAATGTGTGCTTCCACGCGGCCTTGCTTGTGATGCCAGACTGGGCGGATGGATAAATCACTCTTGTGAACCCGAAAAGCAGCTTCGGCTTCGGTCAGCTGAATATAGGCTCGCCACAGATCCTCACCACTCCAATCGACAACGTTACTGCGCAGCATATAGCAGCCTTCACTCAAGCGAGCCCATTGACGCCAAGCTTCCACCTTGCTCCAACGCAGCTGAGCCCGGCCATCTGGTTGTTGTTCCACCTGAACATCAAATAAACCTGCGGCTCGCGTATTCTCGCCCAACAATCGTCCCACCCGATTGGCTACTACCAAGGGGTGCTGTTTTTTCTTCGAGCAACTGGTTGCAAGCTTGTTTAATCCCTGTTCGATGCGTGCTTCGAAACGGTCATGCATAGCTTGCTCTTTGCCCTGCCGCTCCCGACTGCGGCACAGGATAAAAACTTCCTCGCCTTCTGGTGCTGGAAGGATTCGTACTTCCAGCCCCTCCTGTACCTGTTGCCAATCGGTGGCCAACAGTTCCCGCTCGAACTTTCGCAACGATTGTTTGGCCGTGCCTAAGATGTAGCGCCGTCCACCTTCACGCAAGAACGCTACGTTGTTTTCGCTAACCATGCCACGATCCATTACCCAGATACGATTGGCGCGTCCGTACAGCTTCTCTACATGCTGCACGATCTCTTCGACTGTAGTCGAATCATGTCGATTGCCCGCGAACACTTCGTAGCCCAACGGCATTCCGCAACGACTTACTACCAGTGCGATGTTGACCTGCTTACAGTCAGAACGATGGTCTCGGGAGTACCCTCGCTGGGCTTGTGGGTTGCCCTTTACTTGTCCTTCGAAATAAGTGCTGGTCACGTCGTAAAGCAACAGGTCATAATCCAGCGTGAATAACTCGCCCAGCCTCTCCTTTAGATGCTTTTCCAGCTCTGCCTTGTGGGGTAATAGCGCATCCAACGCCCGATACAAGCGGTCCTCGTTGACCTTCTCTGCAGGGACTCCCAGCAGATCGGACAACGCGCTGGATTCGTAGAAACGCTCCGCTACACCCAATTCGCTGGAAGGGGAACAGAGCCGTCCCAACACCAGCACCATCGCCATCAAAGGCCACGGTACCGGCTCTCGTCCAGAGGGTAGGTGCTCGGCGAAAAACTGATCCAGCTGCAAACGTCGCATCAGCTCCAAGCCTATCCACGGTCCACCAAACTCTCGCTTCCGTTCCACCCGCACCCGTTTGAGATCGACCTCGACCCACTCTGCTGCAGGTTGGCTAAACAGCCCGGGCTGACGCTCCTCCTGTTGTTCGGCGCAATGCTTGATACCCAGACGCCCTTGCTCGTCCATCGCGCCTAGCCAGGCTATAACTCGCTGGCGCGGTCCTCGTGCCGTGCGACAACTCTGCACCAAGGCCCAATACGCATGCCGTTTACCGTCCTTGCTTCGGTAGCAGCGCCGCAAGTACATGCCGCCATGCTACCCACTATCTGCCGAGATTCAAGTGGGTTGGTCGTCACTACATCGTGTTTTTGCTCATCGCAGCCATCCTTCCCCTAAGACCTCACTGCAAACAAAGTCACTTGCTGCTTCCTAGGTACTCAAATGGTTACGAAAATAGTCTTCGCCTACCTCAAACTGCGGAAGTTGGGTTAGCTGCTGAGCCTGCGATTCCCCCGGCCAAACCGGCCAGAGCTCCCTTGAATACATCACGCATCGTCTTTGTCCTATCGCCTGGAAGCCATGTTCCTGGGAAGTTCTGATGCAGACAAAATGCCCTAACGCAGGTAGAAGCTTGAGAACAGCAAAGGGGAGAGTGTACGAGACTGAAGCTCGTACACTCTCCCCTCTTTGCTGGTTTATCTACTTTGATTCTTTCGCTGCAACCGCCTGTGCGCGACGATTGCTAACCCATTCCGGCTTTGTGACCTGACGGGAACGGCCCAGAGCAAGAGCATCCGGTGGAACATTGTCCGTGATGCAAGAACCTGCTGCGACATAGGCCCCGTCCCCGACGGAGACAGGAGCAACGAGGGTCGAGTCACTACCGACGAAGACCTGATTGCCGATCTCGGTCTTGTGCTTGTGGACGCCGTCGTAATTGCAGGTAATTACACCTGCGCCGATATTGGTACCGCTGCCGATTTCAGCATCGCCAAGATATGTCAGATGGTTCGCCTTGGAGCCTTCTCCAATCTTCACCTTCTTTGTCTCAACGAAATTGCCGATGTGGGCTTTCTCTCCAATCACACTGTCTGGACGGACATGCGAGTAAGGCCCAATCAGTGCATGGCTGCCGATCTGTGAATTGGCAATAATGCAGCCATTGCGGATAAGGACTTCGTTCCCAATCGTGGCATTTTCCAGGACAGAGTAGGACCGGATGCGGCAGTTTTCACCGATCCTGGTCTTTCCGAGTAGTTGGACAAATGGCTCGATAATAGTATCCGGGCCAATTGTTACCTCTGCATCAATGACGCAGGTTTCCGGTTTGTAAATAGTAACCCCGGAATCCATAAGCCGCTTTGCAGCTTCCGCTCGAAACGTGCTGTCCAGAGCGACCAGCTCGGCAATGGTATTGGCTCCCAGGACCTCCTCATGACGCTCAATCTGCATGGCCGTGACACGTTTGTGTGCAGAGACCAGCAATTTGGCCATGTCGGTGAGGTAGTACTCCTGATGGCTATTTTCCGTTTTCAAGAAGCCCAGATGATCGAAAAGGTCATCTTTCCTGAAGGCGTAGATACCTGAATTGATTTCATGTATCCGTTCCTGTTCCGGAGTCAGAGCCTTCTGTTCCACAATTGAGGTTACTTCGATGGGATCGTGATGACTGCGAATGACGCGGCCATATCCAAAGGGATTTTCCGGGGCGGTTGTAAGAATCGTCATGGCTGCGTGTTTTTCGATATGGAAGTCGCGCAGTTGACGAATTGTTTGCGTACGAATGAGGGGAACATCGCCGGAGAGAACCAGCAGATGATCATAATCCTTAACGTGCGGTGCCGCGCACTGGATAGCGTGTCCAGTGCCGCGCTGCTCCTGTTGCAATACAAATTGCACTCCGGTGGAAGCGACCGCGCTTTTTACCCGTTCGGCTTCATGTCCGATGACGACAAAGATATCTTCCGGCGGCACAATCTGTGACGCAGCGGAGATGACATGTGCCAAGAGGGCACGGCCACCAATTTCGTGCAGTACCTTAGGGCGTCTGGATTTCAGCCGCGTGCCCTTACCCGCGGCCATAATAATAACGGCGAACTTCACGGGATTATTCACCCTTTCCGCCCATGCCCGAAGGCATTGGGATAGTTATGTCAATCGGTTGGACGGTACCAAGCTTGCTTAGGGGTGGCTTGATCTCAGACGAGTTGCCGACCACCAGAATAGCCATTTTGCTGGTATCAATATATTTTTTTGCTACCCGCTCTACATCGGGGATGGTTACTTTCTCCACGGCATCGTGGAACTTCTCAATGTAATCCGCCGGGTATCCGTAGAACTCCAGTCTGGCCCTGGCTGCAAGGATCTTATCTTTCGAGTCGTATTCGAAGATGAAGGAGTTCAGGATGTAATCCTTGGCCTTTTTCAGCTCATCTTCTGTTACCGGCTGAGTTTTCATGCCATCGACTTGTTGCAGGACTGCCTGAATGGCATCGTCCGTAGTTTCGCTTTTGGTTCCGGCCATGGCGCGGAACATGCCTGGGTGATCATAGGAGGCACCATAGCCACCGCCAACGGCGTAAGCGTATCCCAAGCGAGTACGGACTTGCTGGAAGAGGCGTGAACCAAAACCCCCACCCAGGATCGTATTCATCACATAAAGAGCCGGGTAATCGGGATTGCTGCGTAGCGTTCCCAAACCTACGATGCGGATGTTGGATTGGTTCACATCCTGCTTGTCGACGAAGTAATAGCCGGGTTTGGGCCCCTCGAATTTAGGCTCTACAGGCTTCCATGGGGTTCCCTTGGGAAGACTGCCGAGTGCCTCTTCGAGCTTGTGCTGAACAGCTGCGGAATCGAAGTCTCCTGTAACTCCGATAACGATGTTGTTCGGAACCACTGTCTTCTTGTGCCAGGCTGCAAGGTCGGCGATCGTGATGGGCATGATCGTCGCAAATTCAGTCTGTCGGGCATAGGGGTTGGCGGCTCCGTAGACCAGCTTGGCTGCCTCCCGGTTTGCAATCTCGCCGGCATCGTCGTTTCTGCGCATGATGCCGGTGGCTTCCTGCTGCTTGGCAAGTTGCAGTTTGCTGTCCTTGAAGGCGGGATGCAGTAAAAGATCGATAGAAAGCGAAAGTACCTGGTCGAAATCAGACTTCAGGCAATTCCAACTTACGGAGGTTGAGTCGATGTCTCCGTTGGTTTCGATCTTTGCAGCCTTCGATTCGAGCAGGTCGTCGAGTGAGTCTCCATCCTGTGTTGCTGTTCCGCTTGTTCTCCAGGTCTGGCCATAGAGATCGACCAGACCGGCCTTGGCGGGATCCTCATCGCGTGAACCGCCTCGAACTTCGAAGAAGCCGCTTACGACCGGCAGCTCGTGGTCCTCTTGAAGGAGGAGAACAATGCCGTTTGGCAAGACTACCCGCTTAGGCTGCTGGGGGTTGAAAGCGTGGAGCTTGGGAACGGAAATCTGTTCCCATGGGCGCGTATTTTGTGCAACACCGGGCAGTACCAGGGTAAGGAGGGCGACGGGGATGATCCCAAAGATCTTCTTCACTTTGATTCTCCCTTTTCGGCTGCGGCCGGTTGCTTAGGTGCCTCGGTTTCGATCATGGCGTAGGTGCGATTCGTGGGGACGAAGACCCTATTCGCCACGCGGCGAATGTCGGCTTTCGACACCTTGTCGATTCGGTCCAGCTGGTGGAAGAGTTCTCTCCAATCTCCATAGCGAGTCTGGAAGCTTGCCAGTTGGTCGGCTAAACCTTCGTTGTTCCCCAGGCCATAGATCAATGAAGCACGTGCGCGAGTCTTGAAGTTTGCAAGCTCTTCGTCGCTGACGTCGCTGGCCTTCAGTTTATCGATTTCCTTGTGGATAGCCTCTTTCATCTGGTCTGGAGTGTGATTGGGAAGAGGCATGGCATAGAAAGCGAAAAGCCCTGGATATTTGTCCCCGGGAAATCCGCTGAAGCCTTCAGCATCTGCTGCGATCTGCTGGTCACGAACAAGGCTGCGATAGAGCCTCGATGTGCGGCCATTGGACATGATATCGGTAATCGCGGCGTAAACGGCATCATCCGGGTCACGATAATCGGGGCGATGATAGCCTTCCAGGTAGAAGGGCTGCGACTGTTCTTTCAAGATGACCGACTTCTCTGCGAACTGCTTCGGTTCGATGGTTGTCATCTCTTCGGGCTTTTGGCCGCCAGGAACCTTGCTGAAGTATTTCTCCAGGACAGGCATGGCTTCGCTGGCTTTTACGTCGCCAACTACAGCAACCACGATGTTGGAGCCGATGTAGTACTTGCGATGAAAGGCCATGGCTTCCGAAGCTGTGATCTGGCTTAGTTCGCTGGGCCAGCCGATGCCGGATCTTCCATAGTTGTGCGCTACATAAGACGTAGCCAGGAATTGTTCAACCATTCGTCCGATCGGGTTGGAGTCGGTACGCATGCGGCGCTCCTCCATCACCACATCCCGCTCCTTGTAGAACTCGCGAGGGACGGTGTTGGCGAGGCGATCGCTTTCCAGATAGGCCCAGAGCTCCAGGCGGTTGGAAGGCATGCTCCAGAAGTACTGTGTCTCGTCGAGGCCGGTAGATGCATTCAGGCCGACAGCTCCGTTATCTTCGGCTATCTGCGTGAACTGGTTAGGTATTACATACTGATCGGCTTCTTTGCGAGCCTCTTCGAAGGCGGTCTTGAGTTGGGCCAGTTTTGCCGGATCTTGTCCTACCCGCTTACGGAACTCGTAGTCGTAAGCTGCGTAGGTCGATTCGACCTTGTCCAGGGCTGTTTTTTCGGCGGCATAATCTTTTGTGCCGATATTCGTAGTCCCCTTAAAGGCGAGATGCTCGAACATGTGGGCTATTCCCGACTGGCCGCTAGGGTCGTCTACATCGCCGGCATCGACAAAAGTCCAATAAGAGAAAACCGGAGCTTCCGGGCGTTCACAGATGATGATGGTCAGGCCATTGGGCAACACTTTGGTCGTAATCCGCTTTTCAAACGACTGCAGATCCTGTCCCTGAGTCGCCAGAGCGCTGGCTGCGAACAGAACCAGGCCTCCGACGAAAGTGCGAAACGATAAAGGCATAGAGCATCCTCTCGTTGCTAAGGATAAGCGATAAAGGAGCAGCTAAAAAGCGGACAGCTGGTAAAGCGGACAGCTGGTAAAGCGGACAGCTGGTAAAGCGGTCAGCCAAAGTTCGGTCAGCTAAGAGCCGGTCAGCGTCGCTTCGCTTCTGTTAGCACAAGGTGTTCATGCATGATTCAAATCTGCTGGTTTTCAAAACACGGCCATAGCTTATGACTGGAGAAGAGGATTTTCTTCTAGGAACGAAGCGACGCTGACCGGTTTTTAGCTGACCGCTTCACCAGCTGACCGCCTTTTGGCTGTCCGGTCCTTAGCTGGATTTACAATACCTTTTCTGCGGTGAGCTTAGTGAGAACGATCGTCATTCTCGTTGTATTGATGGTGTTAATCCCGGCAAGTGAGACGAGGGGGCAGGAGCAGGACAAAGAGCAGATAGAAGCCGGGCAGTTGCAGATCGCCGGGCAATCTCGTCCTTATCGGCTTCGGCGGCTTCCTCTTTCTTCTTTTCCGGAATTGCCGCCTTCCGTGCGTAGTGTTTTGGCTCAGCGCAGCTGTATGGTGCCTCAGACTTGGGAGGCTCGCCGGCCTGAGAATGTGATTCATGGTGCTTTCTATCAGGCAGGCCACGAAGATTGGGCGGTTTTGTGCTCCCACGATGGAGAGTCGGCTCTTCTGGTCTTTCGCGATGGTATCGGCGTACCGGTAGAATTGGCATCCTATCGGGATCTAGACCGCTTGGTGCCTACAAATGTCGGTGGCCGTTTAGGCTATTCCTGGGGCATTGATACAGCCTCACCCTCCAGACTCCGGCAATTTGCTCCCGGTCAACGCTTCGATCACGACGGCATCGAAGATTCCGTCATCGAACACTCGTCCGTGCTGCACATTTATCGTGACAACCGATGGATAACGATAGAAGGATTAGGATCCTAGAGGTATTCACTATTTGAGATTTGGTGGCTCATTGGAAGATCTACAATCCATTAGAGTTCTATGCGCAACTCTTTTCTAAATCTCTGTATTCAGGCAACTTGATATCCGGAATTTGCTTCGAGATATCCATCTACCATCCCGCCTCACGGTGCTCCGCGAGGAGGGGACCCCAACGGTCTTGCGTTGTCTAGCCGTTCTCTTCTTATCAACAAAACGTAAATTTATCGTTGTTTGTGCGAGTGGAGAACCATAACCCAGGTGTTCTTAGGATAGCTATGGTACGCAATTGCTCTGCTTTCCTGAAGCTAGTCACAGCAAGTTCGCTCCTTGGTGTGGCTATGTTTGCACAACTTCTGAGGGCCCAGCAGACGTCAGCTGCATTCGCTGGCGGAAGCCAAGTTCCCCACATCACACAAGCAATAGACGAGAACTCGCGAATTACGTTGCGGGGGAATGTCCATCCCTTAGCACGCGCGCAGTTCGACAGAGGACAGGCATCGCTCGATACGCCTGCGGAAAGAATGCTGTTGGTACTGCAGCGAAGCTCCGAGCAGGAAACTGCACTCAAGCAGTTCCTTGAAGATGTGCACAATCCAGCCTCTCCGAACTTTCACAAATGGCTTACTCCGGAGCAGTTCGGGAAGCTTTATGGTCCTGCAGACTCAGATGTTCAAGCCGTTAGCGGCTGGTTGCAACAGCAAGGCTTTTCAGTCTCGAGGGTGCTCAAGGGACGAACTGCAATTGAGTTCTCCGGTACTGTCGGTCAGGTGCAGAAGGCTTTCCATACCAGCATCCATAGCTTTGTCGTAAATGGAGAAAAGCACTTCGCCAATACTGCCGATCCGCAGATTCCTGCGGCATTATCTCCGGTAGTAAGAGGCTTGGTATCGCTGAATAATTTCCGGCCGAAACCGTTGGTAAAAACTCTCGGCAAGATGAATCTGGATCCCACGAGCCATAAGGCGACTCCGCAATTCAATGATCCCAGCAATGGTGGTTCCAGCTATTTCTTTGCCGTTACTCCAGGCGACCTGAATACTATCTATAACGTGTCATCGCTCCAGAGCGCAGGTACGAATGGAACGGGAGTAACGATTGGCGTTGTCGGCGATTCCAATATCGATCTCAGTTACGTTAACAATTACCGCTCAGTCTTCGGCCTTCCTGCAAATACTCCAAACGTCATTATTGACGGGAATGATCCCGGCATCACAAATGATTCACTCGAGGCCTATCTCGATGTCGAGATCGCCGGTGCGGTAGCGCCGAAGGCCACCATTAATTTCTATACAGCAGCAGATACGAATGTCGGCTATGGCCTCGATTTAGCTCTTATCCGCGCTATTGAAGACAATCAGGTGCAGGTCCTGAATGTCAGCTTTGGTGCCTGCGAAACCAGTCTCGGAAACTCCGGCAATCAAGAAATCCTTGGTCTTTATGAACAAGCGGCCGCAGCGGGTATGACCATTGTTGTCGCCTCTGGAGACAGTGGATCGGCCACGTGCGATGATCCGAATAAATACACCACTGCGCAGCAGGGACTAGCGGTGAGTGGTTTCGCCTCTACCCCTTATAACCTCGCTGTCGGCGGGACCGATTTTTATTACAGCGACCCGAATTCTATTTGGAATTACTGGAAAGATCTTTCTATTTCCCCTCCGAATAACAATGCCGATTTCAGTTCTGCTTTGAAATACATCCCCGAGAAGGTTTGGAACGATTCGGACCCAACTGGAAATCAAGGAACGGCGAATCCAAACATCAGTGCAGGTGGAGGCGGTCCCAGCACTTGCGCCTTTGTGAACAATTCTGGTTCTTGCCTCGGATACTCGAAGCCCTCGTGGCAAGCCGGTAACGGCGTGCCCTCCGATGGTGTGAGAGATATTCCCGATGTCTCTCTGTTTGCTGCCACTGGTCTGAATTCCAGTACCTACGCTGTTTGTGCTTCATCGGACGATTGTCCGGCAAATGTAAATCCAAACAGCTTGACCTCCCCATTGCCGTTTACCGGGGTAGGCGGAACTTCAGCTGCTTCTCCTGCCATGGCCGGGATTCTGGCACTCGTGGTGCAGAAGTATGGCGCTCAGGGTGTCGCAAATGCTGTTCTTTATCCCTTAGCGACACAGAAACCTGCGAGCTTCCACGACATAACCGTTGGCGGAAATGCTGTAGCTTGTGCGGCTGGAACGGCTGATTGCACAGGTCCTACGATCAATGGAATTCGATATCTTTCCGGTTATCCCGCAAAGACTGGATATGATCTGGCGACCGGAATAGGAAGTGTCGATGCCGGTCAGCTGGTAAGTAACTGGAACACTGTTTCTCTTAAGTCCACGACGACGTCATTATCGTTGAGTTCCACCAGCATCACCCACGGTCAGACGGTGACCCTCAGCGCAACAGTGAATGGTTCCGGTGGGACTCCGACCGGCGATGTTGCGTTTCTCACGAACAACGGTAGTCCTATAGCTGGGAATCATGGATACCTAACCTTGTCGCAGGGGAAGAATACTGTCAGTGCAAGTTCTTCCGGATTGCCAGGTGGCACCTACAGTGTGACGGCTCATTATTCCGGTGACGGAATCTTTGCCGGAAGTACCTCTCCTGCTACAACGATTACCGTCAATCCGGAAAACAGCGCGATTGCTCTCTATGAGTCCAGCACGCAGGGGAGCCTCATCACAGGATTTAGCAATGTGAGCATCGGCTACGGTACCACCATTGCTTTGGATGCCGCTGTTTATCCCACTGCGATAGGGACACCGAGTTCTCGTTCCGATTTCCTTTCCAAGATGCCCGCTCCGGCTACCGGAGCTATTACGGTGAAAGATGGTTCTACCGTAGTAGGTGTCTTCCCCCTGGATGTAACCGGAATAGCAACTGTTTATTTGAGCAATCTATCCTTAGGATCACATTCGCTGGTTTTCAGCTATAGCGGAGATTCCAGCTTTAACGCGAGCAATACTAATTCAATCCCTCTGCCTGTCTCAGTTTCTGCAGCAGGAACAAACTTAACTTTAGCGAGCAGTGCCGCAACAGTTTCGGCCTCAGGAAGCTTTACCTTGACCGCAGTTGTTCAAGCCAGTTCTGTGGCTGTGCAACCTGGCGGCAACATAACTTTTTATAACGGAACAGCGATCCTGGGAACCGCACCGCTTACAGCCGGATATGACACCAATGGCAGCGTCATTTCGGTTGCTAACCTTTCTCAGAGTGCGAGTTCAAACTTGGTTGTCGGAACAAATACTCTGACAGCAAAGTATGGTGGCGATACCAACTATGGTGGCGGAACGAGTAATTCTGTAGCCGTGACAGTTCTGTCCTCTGTTCCGGGGACGAGCAACACGAAGGTGACTCTCTCTTCGGTTGACAGTGACACGCTTCAACTTACGGCAACCGTCACCGGAAGCGGGGGCACGACTCCAACCGGAAGTGTGAACTTCTTTACTTCAGGAGCCTCTCTCGGTGCTGCTTCTCTCTCCGGATCGGGAGGAACCGCTACAGCATCGACAACCTTCTCTTTATCGCAGAATGCAAAGTCTTTGGTAATTGGTTCGGATACCTTTATTGCGCAGTACACCGGAGACAATAACCTTGGAGGCTCCAGCGGAAGCACTTCCTTGCGGCTAACCCAAAATGGGTTGATGCAGGATTACACTTTCCTGCCTGCCCCAGCAGCGGCGGCGGTAAAGGCTGGTTCCACTGCTACTTTCTCCTTAACCCTTACCCCCGTGAATGCTTATACCGGAACGGTAACATTGGCTTGTGCGACACCTTCCGGATTTACAGGGACATGCTCGCTTTCTTCGAACTCTGTTCAGCTGAATGGATCGGCTCCTCAGCAGATAACAGCAACGATTACAACCAGTACCTCGACAGGCAGCTTGCAGCATCAGGCAGATCCTCGCTGGTGGCTTGGAAGCGGCGTTGCCCTGGCCGCACTCATCCTCTTTAGCATTCCTGCTCGCAGGAGAAGCTGGAGAGATCTGCTGGGGATGTTCCTATTCCTGGTCCTGATCGGTGGAATGACCGCTTGTGGTGGTAGTAAGAGCAGCGGTGGTGGTTCCGGCGGTACAGGTGGTGGTACAGGTGGCGGCAGTTCAGCTACTGCTGGAAGCTACAACATCGTCGTAACCGCAACTGCAACTCAGGTTCCCGATCAAGGGACTGTTGTGCACAACACGGTTCTTCGCGTGACGGTGCAATAACCGAAGCCGTAAGAGAACCAAATCTTAGCTGCTAGTCAAAGAGGGCCATTCCTTTCCAGGTGTGGCCCTCTTTTATATGTGTGCAGGTCCAGCTCAAGGATTGATAGTTGCGTTATCGGTATCCGTAGGAATTAATCCTGCAAGGATGTTCGGGCGCCCCAAATCTTCGCCCAACACCAGATCTGCTGTCGGTCTCCGATTCACAGCGAAACGACACATATCAGGGAGAGGGCGAACTTTCTATTCCTTGGCCGGAATCAGACATTGAAAAAGGGGGAGAGTATGGCCTGCGCCCTACTCTCCCCCTTCTTTATTTCCGGGTAATAGCTAAATTGGCTTAGCGCTGCTGTAGTTGAGTACTGTCGTAGCTGCGGATATTCTGCGAAGTTGTAACCGTAATGGGTGATTGCAGACGGAAGTTTACGAGCGTTTCCGGAGCAATTTCCACCTGCTGGCCACGAGTGACACCATTTACGCCAGCTCCCAATCCACCACCGGCAGCTGCGCCGATTGCCGCGCCTTTTCCGCCACCGGCGAGAGCCCCAATAATGGCGCCGAGAGCGGCACCGCCGCCAACCTTTGCCGCCGTATTCTTACCGCGTCCCGCACCCTGTTTGGTGTAAGCATCCGTTACAACCTGAAGATGTTGACCGTGGGCGTTGATGGTAGTGAGCTCGACCGACAGCATAGAACTACCCGAGAAGTGCGCTGCGTCCTTCGCGTCCACAACCCTGCCGATTATGGAAGAACCCGCGGGAATTGCGACCATGCCATCGGCAATCAGGTCTCCGGAAAGAGCACCACGGAAGCTTTGGTTGGGCTGTGCCGTCTGACTGTTCAGTGCGTCGGTCATGCGAACTGGAATGACTGTTCCAGCCGGAATGGTGACTGTTTTCGCCACGGGCTTCGGAGGTGCAGCCGGTGGTGGTACGGTCTTTACTGGTTCAGGAGCCGGAGCCGGTGCAGCCGCGGCCTGCTGTGGATAAGAAGGCTGCTGATAGCTGGTTCCTGCATTCTTCTTCTTGTTGCGATCACGTGCCGGTTCAGAAGCCGGTGCCGCTGCCGGCGGTGCTGCGGCGGTTGCGGGCGGTTGAACCATGAGGTTGTTGATTACCTGCTTGACGCCATCGACAGAGCCGGCATCGTTTGCGGCCAAAGCACGGGAGGCGTCGTCGTTTGCCTGTCCGGCGAGAGTTGCCTTGCCATCCTGAACAGCGACCTGAATGTTTTGGCCATTGAGGGCTGATTCGCCATTAATCTTTGCCTGAATGTCGTTGGCGATCTGCTGATCTGTACGGGCTGCTGGCTGCTGGGTTGACGTGTCGGTCCTTTTCTTGCAGCCAGAGTTGAAGGCTAGCAGCAGGACCATCATTGCTGCTCCCAGCATTTGAACTGTTCTTTTTTGCACTGCTTTCATTTCTTTAAATCCCTTCTTGCAATGAAAAGTTCCGTTAGCCACTGCCATGTCCCATCTCTTATAAGACGCTGGTCTATGCCATTTGTATTCAGCCTATCGAAATTCCCTCTTCTTCAGGGGCTAACCCCCTGAAATTTTGCGCGTCTGCAACCCTGTAAGCAACTGGTCCGGTCGAAGTTTGGACCGCATCACACAAGGAAGTGCACGCGAGGAGCGAACCTCCTGACAGGCGTATATCGAATCTACGGGGACCCGCTGCTGGTTGTCCTCTAGAGGAAACCGTGCCTAACCTCTTTATGCGGAGCAATATCGATACGGGATTTGCTCTAAACTACTGGCAGCACCTCCGGTAATTCGGGCATCAACTGGAGAGACACGAATTTGCCCCGGAAGTTCCGTTTTGTTACTATCCTGGATTCGAATTGAGTCTCCGGGAGCAAGGAGAAACCAAATTATGGCGACAGAAAAACAAGGTAGCAGCAGTTTGGGTTGGTTCGTAGCCGGTCTGGGCTTGGGGGCTCTCCTCGGAGTCCTTTACGCGCCGAAAAGCGGACGCGAAACACGAGAGGACATAGCCGCAGGCGCACGAGAAGGCACAGAATACCTTCGCGCTCGCTCCAAAGAGGCAGCAGAGCAGGTAGGCGTGCTGGTTGACCGTAGTAAGGCCCAGGTGAGCGAGTATATTGATCGTGGCAAAACTTATGTCGATCAAGGCCGCGCACAGTGGGATGAGTTCGTTTCGAAAGGAAAGGATTTCGTAAACGAACAGAGTGATAAAGTTACAGCGGCCGTCGATGCCGGACGCCAGGCGTATCGCTCCACTGCCAACGATCGCCCTTAATGATCACCTAGCACTTTAACCGGATTAGAGCGCCAAACCAGGCTGAGAGTTAGAGAACGATGCAATTTCAACCAACAACACTTCTTGAGATCTTTATTGCGGTTACTGCGTTTGGCGTTCTTCTGCAAGCCATGGTTCTCCTGGGGATGCTTATTGTAGGCCTCAAGGCATGGCGGCGTGCCGATGCTCTTTCGGAAGAGATGAAGACGCAGGTATTACCGCTTCTTATCTCTACCCGGCATCTTCTGGAGGATGTTGCCCCCAGAATTAAAGAAGCCGTAGGAAATCTGACCATTGCTTCGGAAGAACTCCGGACTCAGGCAGAAAATATCAACTCCGCAGTGGGGAGCATCGTTGACAAGACCCGCTTGCAGAGTGAGCGCATCAATAGCATGGTTACTGGGGCTCTGGATGGTGTGAACCATGCCGCAAATGTGGTGCAGCAGGTGGTTTCAGTACCGGCTCGTCAGATTTCGGGAGTATTTAACGGACTCCGGGCGGGACTGGACACCTTGTTTTCCAAAGAGCGGAAATCTCATGCTCCCGAAGATAAAGATCTCTTCGTTTAACTAGAGCGAACGGCTTATCCGAACGGGCATCCCTCAACAGGGGATGCCTGTTCGTGTTTGGGGAGCCATATTGTGTTTATAGGATCTCAGTCCACCTGGGCACGAGAGTGGGGCAATTCTCTTCAAAGACAGCTGTGATGCGTTCGATCAGCTCTTCATAGATCTTGAGAGCGCGGACCGTATTGAGTTTGCAGGAGACAATACGGTGGGCCAGGCGGCTGGCAATTGCCGATAAGAGCAATAATCTTACTTGGGTGGCCTCTGTATAGAGCTCTTCGATGATTTCGGGTGAAATCGAAGATGTGTGCTGACTGGCAAAATCGGCGAGCTTAGCATAGAGACCTGCGTTGTGATAGATGTGCAGCAAATCTCTTAACTTTATTTTATCAATTTCTACGTAACCACTCCGGCCTTCGGTTTCCGAATGGAGGACACTGCAGACACGAACGGAGGATGCTAGTGTCTCCCAGGAATTGAAGCGTTTCCTACTAACTTTCTGCGCTTGTCCAATTGCTGCCAGGAGCAGAGCCACCATTATTACTAAAATTTGAGGCCATGAGATGAGGGTGCATATCCAGTATCCGAGAGAGAGTAGATATGCAGCTCGCTGGTAATAATTTATCCAGAGTGTGTGATAAATCGCGTAATTGTAGGTAGCAACCAAATCGATGATGGAAAATATCGCCAGGCCAGTTATGACCTTCTGTACTGAGGTCTTCCAAGGCGTTTGAAGTATTCCTGATACTGCGACGATGCCTATGAAGAGCAATGTACGCAAAACTGTGAGTGTGAAGTCGATTGCATCAACGAGATTGTTAGTCCATTGGGGAGCGCTAAACTTTACCGTCGAGAGAATAAGTAAGGTTAGTAAAGTGGATAGAACTCCCACAATACAGAGCCTCTTCCACGTCCATCTTGGTAGGTCTTTCTTGTCTGGAGAGAAGAGGTTTCTTGTAATTTCATAGAGGAAGCAAAACTGCAGTGAATAATCTAGAACCGCCGACGACCAGTAGGCAATGAAATAAGTATGCGGTGAACAGTAACTATAGATTGGAAACAACACTACATCACGCACGATTTCGTATGCCATTAGCAAGGTAAAGAAAGGGAATGATTTGACGTAGCGATAAAAAATAAGAGTAAAGAGTAATAGTAACTCACCCGAAAAGGCCAACACCCATATCGCGTTATCGATAAATGTGTGCTGCATCTAATTATTCCCTCTAGTGGTAGAGCTTCCAGCCGGAGCCTGCCTATTAGCGGCGGAGTTGCAAATGAGAGGTTGTTCTCTTCTGAATCTTTCCTGCTGATGAAGTTGCTTACAGTACTTCCATCAGTTTGGGAAAGAGAGCAGGGCACCTCTCCTGAAATACCACCGTAAGGTGCTTGGCCATTTCACTGTAAAGCTGTACCGCACGATAAGCGTTTACGTGAGAAGACGTAGTGCGAAGGAGGAGATAATTGGCCAGAGCAAAAATAACAAGAAGCCTTACCTGGGCAGCTTCTGTATAGATCTCTTCAATAATGGTCTTGGGGATGGTTGAGGTATGCTGCAGGACATAGTCGGCAAGCTTCGCGTAAATCCCGGCATTGTGATATATGTTGGCCAAGCCAGCGGGACCGCCAATACAATCCCAGATTTCGTTGCTACCGGCTTTTAACTCTGTTTTCCAACCAAAACGATCAACGACACGTTCAATCTCTGCATTAGAGCGTATCGACATGGTGATGGATTCCCACGAGGTAAGGCGTTTACTTTGCCTGCGCCTCCAATAACCCATTGCTGCCAAGAACAGTGAGGCAAGTAGCACTGCAATATGTGGCCAGATCATTTGCGATCCCTAAAGTCCTCTAGAAGTTTCCTGTCGAGAGTGACAGCCCGGTGGACTCTATAGACCAATGCTTCAACTTGGGGCGCGAGTGGCCTTCGTTCCGGCTCGGGTAAAGACAACGTGCAGATCCAATAAGTTAGGGAAAAAAGATAAGCAATACTGTGATAATAAATTATCCAGTCAGCATGGTACACACTATATTCATAATCTACAACTAAATCAATTAAAGAGTATATGGCTAACCCGGTAGCGATTCTTTGAATATGGTTCTTCCATGTGATCCCCAGTAGACCTGAGAAGACCGAGATGCTCGCAAAAAGCATACATCTCAAGACCGAAAAGGCCAGATTCGTCGTTTCGATCAGGTTCTCAATCCAATTGGGAGCTCCATGGTTCATGTTACTTGCCACAATAATGGTGACAGCAATAGAGCACAGAATAAGGAAACCTAGTATCCAAAATGACTGGATTGGAGGCCGTCGCCTCTCCGGGAATAATGCATTTCTCGCGATTTCGTACAGTATGCCCAGTTGCAAAAGATAGTCGGGAATTGCTCCTGCCCAGAATGCTATGAAATAAGCATGCTTGGACATGAATGTACGGACCAGGAACAGAGAGATAGTTCTGAGTATCAGAAATGCAATTGACGCCGTGAAAATCGGAAAGTTTAGGGCCCTTTTGCGAAAAATCAGGATATAAAACAAGGCGATGTGGCCGATAAACCCCATCGCCCAGAGAACATTATTAACGAGCAGATGCATTCTTGCTCAGCTCCAGAATCAATGCACTGTTGCTCTGACGTGAAATTGGTTCGACTGCTAGACAAATAGTGAGAGAACAGTCTGAATGGCGAACATCATTGCTTGACTCGTGGGTTTTGGATCGGTACCTGTTGGCCAAGCAAACGCGGATGACGTCATTGCAAAGGTTAAGGTGGCGATGATCGCTGCATTGCGAAGTGTGTTGCGCATAGAAAATCTCCTTGGGCGCGTAGACGCGCGATATCTGGAGAGTAGCTTTTCTTATGCGTGGTGTTAAAGACACAATCGTACCTTTTGATCTACAGAGGTTCCATCTTTGGCAAAGTTTACTCTCGAAACGCTAAAAATAGTTACATCAATTATTTACACCTTGCCAGTATCTGAATACTGTAGAATCAACGACTTATTGTTTTAGCCATGCAAATCCAGCCACCGCCCACCACTTCATCCCCGTCATAAAAAACAGCCGATTGACCAGGAGTAACTGCTCTCTGGGGGTGATCAAAGACTGCTCTAACCGTATCCGTATCAACCATTTCTATCGTGGCTGCTGCCGGTTCGTGGCGATGGCGGATCTTAACTGTTACCCGCATTGGGGCCTCCAGCCTCGGGATCGAAATCCAATTCAGTTGCTGGGCGTGGAGTTCCGGGCTAAGCAGGTCTGGTTCACTGCCTACTGTAACTGCGTGAGAAGTACTATTAATTTGAATGACATACAGCGGATTAGGAGATGAGATTCCCAAGCCCTTCCTTTGTCCGATGGTGAAGTTATGAATCCCTTCGTGGATTCCGAGAACCTCTCCGGATGTATTCACTAACTCACCCTTTGTGTCCGGTAATGTTTCTTCCTGTTCTTCCAGATAAGCATCGATAAACTTCTTGTAATCGCCACCCGGGATAAAACAGATTTCTTGGGAATCCGGTTTTGAAGCCAGTGCTAAGCCATGTTCCCTTGCCATTTCCCGCACCTGCGGCTTGGTATAGGTCCCCAGAGGGAAGAGCGTACGGGATAACTGTTCCTGAGTAAGGCCAAAGAGGAAGTAGGTCTGATCCTTTGCCGTATCCAAGGGGCGCTTCAGAATCCAACGTCCGCGAGCGGGATCGTATTCATTCCGGGCATAGTGGCCTGTCGCAATCCTGTCAGCACCGATTTGCCGGGCCGTGATCAACAACTGGTCGAACTTGAGGTGGTTATTACAGAGGGAACAGGGAATTGGCGTCCGCCCAGCCAGGTATTCGCTGACAAAGGGACGGACAACGTCACGTTCGAAGCGCTCCTGCTGATTCACAACGTAATAAGGAACGCCCAAGGACTCCGCCACTCGGCGGGCGTCGTAGACGTCGTCCAGGGAACAGCAGCGCCCTTGAACCTGTTCCGGCATGCCCTCTTTTCCTGCCAGTCGCCGCTGATTCCATAACTGCAATGTCAGGCCGATAAGTTCGTAACCTTCGGCCTTCAGAAGTGCCGCGACAGTGGAGGAGTCCACCCCTCCGGACATAGCGACGGCGATAGTCTTGTTGTTCTCGGTATGCAAACTGTTTTCCTTAGTCGCTCGGCGACCCGATCAGAGATTTATTGCGCGTTAGCCAGCGCGCGTTTGGCGTAAACGGGAGATATATCCCGAAGCCTGGATACAGCAGCGGGTAGGATTTCGAGTGCAAAATCCACATCGGCTTCCGTGGTGGTCTTCATCAGGCTGAAGCGCAGGCTGGCTCGTGCGCGTTCTTCTCCCAATCCCATAGCCAATAAAACATGCGAGGGCTCGGTTGCCCCGGATTGGCATGCCGATCCGCCAGAGACGGCCAACCCCTTTAGATCTAATGCGATAACCAGAGCTTCGCCTTCGAGATAATCGAACCAGAGATTGGTTGTGTTGGGAACACGCGGAACCCTGCCGCCATTGATACCGACATCGCCGATCACGGCCAGAATACCGCTTTCAAGCTTGTCTCTCAGCTTTACCGTTTTCTTCTGGCTGCCATCGTTCAGGCTCTTCATTGCAATTTCAACGGCCTTGCCCAAGCCGACAATTCCGGGAAGATTTTCGGTTCCTGCCCGGCGCTGCCGCTCATGGGGTCCACCGAAGAAGAGAGGCTCAAGCTGAGTTCCACGGCGTACGAACAGGATTCCTGTTCCCTGAGGAGCGTGCATCTTATGCCCGCTAATCGAGAGTAGATCGCAGCCAATGCTCCGCACATCCAGAGGGAGCTTTCCCGCAGCCTGGACTGCATCTGTATGAAAATAAACGTCAGCTTCTGCAGCGATCTTCCCAATTTCCTCAACCGGCTGGATAGCACCGGTTTCGTTATTGGCCATCATGACGCTGATCAGCTTTGTCTTCTGTGTCAGTGCCCGGCGCACATCGTCCGGATCGATAATTCCTTCCGCGGAGACGCCTAAAAAGGTTACGTCTATCCCCCGTTCGCGAAGACGTTCTGCGGAGTTCAAAACTGCATGGTGCTCAATTGCCGAGGTGATGACGTGGTCTCCTGCTTGTACCAGGCCGAAGAGCGCCATGTTATCGGATTCCGTACCACCACTGGTGAACACGATCTCTGCGGGACGGCAGTGCAGCATTTCTGCGACAATCTCGCGTGCATGCTCGACGGCAGCCCTGGCCTGTTGCCCCTGCTGATGAATCGAAGAGGCATTGCCAAAGTGATCCAACAGATATGGGCGCATCGCCTCCAACACTTCCGGCAGAAGTGGAGTGGTGGCATTCGCATCCATGTAAACACGCCGCATAACGGGAAACAGCTTCAGCTTGGGTCAATACCCATTAGCTTTCGGCTGTGTTTCAATCTCCTCTTCCTCCATTTTAAGATGTTTCCGGGTTTGCCCTACAGAAGAGGATGAGCGAGGTTCCCGATTCGATGCGATTCCAAGCAATCGCCAAGGCCAGCTCCGGTTTTCAAATGACACACTTGGATCTCCGTTTCGAATAAGCTTTTTGATTGCAGCCACTTAGGGGAATCTAGGGGCTCGCGTGGATATTCGCTGAATTTGCTGTTAGGCTTTTTGCGCTGTCAATTTGCCCTAGGAGGCTACTTCGTGAGATTCAGTATCCGCGTTTTTCTGGTGTGTCTCTTGTTTGCCATGCCATCGTTTACGTTTGCGCAGATGTCATCTTCCACCCATCCAGCTGTCGGCAGCCAGGTCCCTCCTGCACAAGTTTACGGAAAGCTGCTCAGTGGTATCGAAAAGGAGATTGTCGACCTGGCGGATGCCATGCCTGAGGACAAATACAACTTTGTTCCCACGCAAGGCGAATACAAGGGCGTGAACAACTTTGCCGAGATGGTGAAACATATTGCCGAGTCGAACTATTACTTCTTCGGCAAAGCTGCTAATGCCGATCCCGCAGCCGGAGAGGCGATTAAGAAGCTGAGCAACAAAGCTGCAATTGTGCAGGCGCTGAAGGAATCCTTTGCGGTAGCGCATAAGGGAATCGACAGCATGACAGCGCAGAATGCCTTTGAGCAGACAGAGCGTGGGACCAGAGCCGGTTCAGCCACCATTGGCATGACACATATGATGGATCATTATGGACAGCTGGTTGAGTATCTGCGGTTGAACGGAATTATTCCTCCCGCAAGCAGAAAATAAGCAACTTGGCTGTCGGCAAAATTCTTCTTAGTAAAACTTACCGGGGATGTCTTCCAGTGCTCAGCAAGAGATTTGGAAGCATCCCTCTGCTTCAGAGGAGTGGCATTTCGTTGGGGTATCGAATACGAACCATATTGCCGCCAATACCACTCGGCACTTAACCAACCGTAGCTCTGGTCTTTGAGTTTACGGGCAGGGGAGTTGTCTGGTGGTATAGCGACAATGTCATAACCATCTCTATAATTCCAGTCAATAGAGAGCCATTTAGGCCCACCTATAACATCGGACATATGCATACCCAGAGCCGTTGCCAATGCGAGCCGAAGTGATATGTCCCAGACCTCCACTCTCCCTCCAGGCATGTTGCTTACAACTCCCGGGCTGTGTGCGACGTCTGGGCCGCCGCTATAGTCATGTGGTTTTATTGTTGCCACCTGAAACTCTGCCAGATGCTGAAGCTCTTGTAGCTTCGTTCCCGATTGGGCGGGAAGTTCCATCGAGCATCGAGCGATCTGCAAGGCGCTATTTCAGGGGAATCGTTACGGCGCTGACCAATCGGTGCGCGCCGCTTCTCACTCCTTCTCGCTCATTAGCGCGATCGCCTTTAGTACAGCCGCAGTATTGCGGTAGTTAATCCCGATATTCGCCAAGCCGATGGCAGCAATGAGAAGCCCCATCCCTGTGAAGCCCGCGATCAGCATGATTCGCAGGTCCGTTACCTGATTCATTGCGATTATCACAAAGCAAGCGAGGACCGCGAATACGATCGTCAGTGCAATAGTGGCTTTGCGCCGACGATCTGCGGCATCGAGTGCCCGCCGAAGCATCGATTCGTTCGTCTCCGTCATGGTAATTCCCCGTTTCGTTCTAATAGTCTCCTAAGATTTTGGAGCCCGTATGCGAGCCGGGACTTCACTGTCCCAGGCGACAGGCTAAGAATTGCGGCAACCTCAGTAATTGGTAGATCCTCAAAGTAGTGCAGTGAGATGACAGCACGCGTTGGGGGCGAAAGGTGCTCTAGCATCCGTTGTAATTCGTCTGCCAAGACCGGGTCGAAGGCAGCGCGCATCTGAGGCAGCAATTCGACATCGACTTCCTTATCCAGGCCATCATTCGAGCGCGAGTGTCGCAGAGAGGCGCACGCTGCCCGCGTTGCAATACGATACATCCAGGCCCGGAAAAACTCTGCTTTTCGCAGTTCCTTCAAGTGCAGACACACTTGGAGCAGAGTCTCCTGAAGGACATCCTGGGCGGACTCGTCTCCCGTCACTCTCCGGATATGTCCGAGCAGCACTCTCTGCGCTCGTCGCAGGATGAGTTCCAGCGCCTCGCCATCGCCTGCTTGGGCTCGCAGCACCAGCAGCGTTTCCTGAGCTCGATCGTTCGTCTTTCGGCCCTCACTTGTTCAGAGACGCAGCAGGTCCGACCTGTTCGGTGTCCCAAGAAATATTTCTTCGATGTGTGCTTGCGCGCAACCTGATTCTTGTCGGCTACCCTTGCCTCGCTGTGGCGGGATCACTCGCCTTCCTTGTTACCCAAATACCGTGCTTCCGCGCAAACCAGCCGTAGAAGTCATCAAACAAGAAAAGTCAGCCCGGCCTTCGAGCAAAAACATACTCCGCAACCTTGACCTACCTGCGGTTCACGTAACGCTCCGGAAATACGCACCTTGGCTGTCAGCGGAATTTTCCCATAAAGCGTATAGGGGATGCCTCCAGATCTCAGCAAGAGATTTGGAGGCATCCCCTATGGACGTCTTACAAGTTGTTTTACCGCGCTTCTATTGGGATGTAGGGCGCAGGGTAGGTAGCTCCAAGGTATTCTGCACGGGGACGGATCAGGCGATTGTCGTCCACTTGCTCAATGACGTGTGCTGTCCAACCGGCAATACGGCTAACGGCAAAGATGGGCGTAAAGAGATCGAGATCGATGCCCAGTGTGGTGTAGGTGGAAGCAGAATAAAAATCAACGTTGGCATTCAGCTTCTTTTCCGTATTGATGTAGAGCTCGATCTTCCGCGACATATCGAACCACTTCGTAATTCCAGACGATTTGCCTAGATCTTCCGACATTTTGCGAAGGTGAGTCGCGCGTGGATCTTCGGTATGGTAGACCCGATGTCCGAAGCCCATGACCTTCTTCTTCTCCGCGAGCATTTGCTTAACGTACTCAACCGGGTCGGCTCCAGCCGCATCGATTGCGAAGAGCATATGCATGACGGCTTCATTGGCTCCGCCGTGAAGGGGGCCCTTGAGAGCTCCGATTGCACCGGTGATAGCGGAATGAATATCGCTCAAGGTTGCGGCGATTACGCGAGCGGTGAAAGTCGAGGCATTTAGCTCGTGGTCTGCGTGAAGGATCAGAGCAATGTCCAGAGCCTTGGTGGCCGTCTCCGAAGGCTTTTCGCCATTCAGCATCCAAAGGAAATTGCCAGCATGGGTTAAGGACTTGTCTGGTTCGATGATGGGGAGATTCTTGCGAATTCGGTCATAGACCGCCACAATCATTGCAATTTGCGCAGTCAAATGAAAGCTTTTGCGCAAATTTGCTTCATGATTGTTGGCCTTTTCGTAGGTGTCGTAGAAGCTCAGCGCCGAAACGGCGGTGCGCAGTACCTCCATAGGGGTTGCGCTTGTGGGGAAGCTCTTCAGCAGGTCGACAATCCCCTGATTCAGAACACGAGCCTCTGCTAATTCTTGCGAGAAGTCCTTCAGCTCCGGTTTGGTCGGCAGTTTCCCATTCCACAGCAGGAAGCAGGTCTCCTCAAAGGTCGACTTTGCTGCCAGCTCGTGAATATCGATTCCGCGATATGCCAGTACTCCTGCTTCTCCATCAATCCAGCAAACGCCGGAATTGGCGGCTACAATTCCTTCCAGACCTCTCGATGCGACCGTAGTCGACATGCGTTCCACTCTCCTGGTGCTTACGATGTTGAATGCTTACTGCAAAAGTGTCCGACTCCGCGGCGGTAGAACTAGGGAAAAACGCCATCGGAGGTCACATCACATTCAATTTTTATAGCGCAGCGCTTTATCGGTTGTCACTTGTCGTAGCCAATCTAGAGAAATAGATGGCTTTTTCCCCTTCACAATATTGAGAAGTAATGAATTATTACAGCTCGGCTGGCGAAAAGCGTTCCAGGCCAAAGACTTCGACCGGAATTTCGCAGTTTTCGCCCCGAATCAGCTTGGCCATGAGGTAGCCCGTTGCCGGTGCCAGCAGGATTCCATTGCGAAAGTGCCCTGTTGCGATCCATTGACGAGGGCTGGTAAGGCCCATTAGCGGCAACCCGTCGGCCGATCCCGGCCGCAATCCCGCCCAAACGCCATTTTCAAGCCTCTGAGCACCCTTAATTGGCGGGAACAGCTCTTCCGCCGATTCGATCAGAGCGCGAGTTGTGCCTTCCCGGACTTCCTTGTTGAATCCAACTCTCTCCAGGGTAGCTCCAATCAGGATCCGTCCATCCCCTCGTGGAACCAGGTAGACCTCCGGCGTGCGGATGACGACAGAGAGTTGAGCCAGTTCGGGTTTGGCGAGGGTGACGATTTGCCCCTTACGTGGTTCGATGCCCAGGAATTCCGGAGCGGGGCTCTGAATTTTGCTCAATAGCTTTTCCGCCCAGGCTCCACAGCAATTGACAAAGGACGATGCAGAAAAGCTTTCCTGGTCCGAGTGAACGCGAATGCCGTTTGCCAGGGTCTCGATGTTTGTGACTTCAAAATTTTCATGCAGCATGACTCCGGCTGCAATTGCCGCTTTCGGCAGGGCAGAGCAGAGCTCCCGGGGATCGAGGCTATTTTCTTCAAGAAGGAGGAAGTCCCGTTCTGTGGTGACTAGCCCCGGGACCAGTTCTTGGACCTCTTGCGGACTCAGCAATCGGCCACATTTCCGTTCTTCTTCGGAAAATGACTTACCCCGAGCCGAACCCTGGAGTGTCAGCTTGGTCTTCATTTTTATTTCTTGATGACTTAGGCGTTGAATTTCGTCTAAGAAACGGGGGTAAAGCCGCAGGCTGAGTTCGCTAATGGGTTGTAAAACAGGAGGATTATCGGGATCGTGTGCTGCCAGCATTCCTGCCGCCGCCGCCGATGCTTCGCTCATCGCTCGTCCGCGTTCCAGTACAGTGGCATGCACGCCTGCGAGCGCCAGGTGAAGGGCGGTCGACAGACCGATGATGCCGGCTCCGGCGAGAATCACTTCTGTTTTTTCCATACTGCCTATTTTAGGTCCGTATCGGAAAATGCAATGTGCTGATATTTTTCAGCTACATTTACCTTTGCAGTACAGTAGGATGCTCATGTCCTCGGGCGCAGCCATGATTCATCACGAAAGGCAAAATTTATGAACGAACAAGACGAGTACTCGCCAGAATTCTCTTCCCGGTCCGGAACACATCCCGCGGTCATAGTGTCCATCGTAGTTGTGGGTTTGGCTGCGCTGGCTGCTATCCTCTGGAGCTATTACCTTTCGCAACGTATTGCTCAGCAGGACAAGCAGACACAAGATTTAGTTACTCAGAATGAGAAACTGGCGGCAAACCTGGACAAGACGAATGCCCGGCTCAAGGTCGAGTCTGAAGCTTTAGGGCAGTCTGTCGGAATCACCCAGAAGCAGTTTGAGATGCGTGCTCAGTCGCTGCTGCAAAAGCAGCAAACCGATTCCAAGAGGCTTGAGGCTGCAGCTGAAGAGAATCGTAAGCAGATCGGCGCTGTCTCCAGTGAGGTTTCCAACGTCAAGACCGATGTCGGAGGAGTGAAGACCGAGGTGACAAAGGCGCAGAGCGATGCTCAGAGCGCACTTTCTCAGCTGCAGTCGGTTCGCGGTGATATGGGCATGCAAAGCGGTTTGATTGCTCGCAATCACGACGAACTGGAATTACTGAAACATCGTGGAGACCGGAATTACTTTGAGTTCACTCTGAATAAGAAATCCCGTCAGCCGATTTCCATCGTCAGTCTCGAATTGAAAAAAGCCGATTCGAAGCACAATCGCTTCACTCTGGAAGTAAGTGCGGACGACAAAAAGATTGAGAAGAAGGACAAGACTTTGAATGAGCCGATCCAGTTCTATGCGGGCAAAACTCCGGCTCTTTATGAGATCGTTGTGAACTCGATCAACAACAAAAATCAGGTAGTCGGATATCTTTCAGCGCCAAAGAATCAGTAAACCGAATATCTTTAATAGAAACACAAACCCCGTCTTCGGACGGGGTTTGTGTTTCTAAAGGTTACATTTGGAATGGAGCTGAACAGCACTGATGGGATACAGCGAGATTCTGGTACTCGTTACACTGCTTTTGTACTGCGTTACTGTATTACTTCGATCTCGCGTGGCGGTTGCAGGACGAGGGTTTTCTGATAACGGAAGATAATATTGAACTTCAAGCTGCTCTTCTTTTCCCATTCGTCCTTGGTCATGGTGTAGTGGGTAAGCAGCATGCCTTCTATCTGCTGTCCTGGTTCAAGGATTGTTTCGCGCATCAGAGGAGTGCCTTTAGCCGGGCTCAACTTCGGATAGGCAACGAAAGCGCGCTGAAAATCATTTTTGCTTACCGCCGATGCGTCTGTTTCCCCGCTATCGGTTTTGACCGTCGATGACATGTCCCAAAGCACAATGGGGTGGTTACTCTGATTCCGCAGTTTTACTTTGGCGGCAATCAGAACCTGGTCGAAAGAGCTTGCCTGGCCCGTTGCTCCTTCCCCGGAAAAAGGACGGGTCGTGGTGTGAACCGAGTAGATCCACATATTGGTCACTTCGCCGGCTGCAACAGGAGGTTTCTCTCCCAGGTAGACGTATAAGCCAATGGCAGCTACAACCAGCACCATGGCCAGTACCGTCGCGATGAGGGCGTTTCTTCCTCCCCCAGGGGAATCAGCAAGCATCCGTTCGCTGGCGACAGTCGGTTTCTGTCGGGGCCGAGGCTCTGCGGGTTTCGGCCTTACGGGGATTTCTTGAGCCTGTGCTGGCGCTGGAGCGAAATTGCTCTGTGGTGCGCCTGGTTGTTGTTCCACCTGCGGCTGAATCTGCGCTTCCGTCGCTGCTGGAGCAGATTCCGGAGCTGGAGCCTTTGCGTCTGCTGCCTGCGCAGTGGTATCCGCCGTTGTTCCTTTTGGGGGCTCTTGCCCCGGAGGGTTGAACTTGAATAGTGTCACGGTTCTTATTTACTCCGGCCTGGATTGTGCTGCCTGGAGAAACTCTCCATCGTAGTCTTGGCTTTGCCATTACTGCAAAGGAAAGAACGATATCTTTTCGATGCATTATGGACGTGGTCGCAATGCCCTTAGGAAGCCATCTGCGTCGAGTGTATTCAGCACGTCTTCCGGTTTCAGCCAGGCACGCCTTAGCTGCTGGATGCCGTATTTCATCTTTTCCAGATGTCCAATGTGGTGGGAATCGGTATTAACAACGATCCTGCAGCCTAAGGATTTTGCCAGCCGCAAATCCCGGTCACAGAGATCCAGGCGATCCGGATAGGCATTATGCTCCATGGCTACACCAAGTGCCGAGGCCTGGCGCAGAACTCTTTCCATGTCCATCTTGAATCCTTCTCTGCGAAGCAGGAGACGGCCTGTCGGATGTGCCAGGATACGGACGTAGGGATTTTCCAGAGCGCGGAGGACCCGATCTGTCATCTGCTCTTCCGGCTGGTTGAACAGCGTATGCACGCTGGCAATAACAACATCCATTTGCGCCAGAACATCATTGGAAAGATCGATCTCGCCGTCAGCCAGGATGTCCACTTCGATTCCAGGGAAGACGCGAATTCGCCCCTCCATCTCATCGTTGACCTCACGGATTCGCCGGACGTGCTCCAGTGCGCGCTGGTCATCCAGGCCGTTGGTCATGGCAAGATTTTTTGAGTGGTCCGTAATGGCTATGTACTGATAGCCGAGTGCGGCTGCCGCCTCCGCCATCTCGCGAATTGTATTTCGCCCATCTGTGGCGTCGGTGTGCATGTGAACGTCGCCACGAATGTCAGTCTTCTCGATCAGGTGGGGCAGGTGATGATGTTCTGCCGCTTCCAGTTCACCGTTGTTTTCCCGTAGTTCGGGAGGAATCCAGTCGAGTCCCAGCTTGCTGTAGATCTCTTCTTCAGTCCTTGCGGCAACCGTGGAGCCGTCCTCAACGCGCGCCAAAGCGTATTCGCTGAGGGTGTATCCAAATTTCAGCGCTCGCTGCCTTACGGCAACATTGTGAGTTTTTGACCCGGTGAAATACTGCAGAGCGGCGCCGAAGGAACTCTCGGGCAAAAGCCGGACGTCGACCTGCAATCCGTTGCGAAGCCGAAAGCTGACCTTGTTTTGCCCCTTGGCAATCAGGCTGTCGATTCCGGGGTATGCCGCCATATATTCTGCAGCAGTTGTTACGCAGGACTCTTCGCAGGCTGGACCGGTCACCAGCAGATCGAGATCTCCAACCGTCTCTCTACCACGGCGAAGAGAACCGGCCGGTGTGATGCGCTCGATCCCTTCGAGGCGGAGAAGGTATTCCGAAACTCGTGCTGCCGCCTGTTCGGCTTCGTCCAGATGAAAGCGTCCCGTATTCTTGCGGTATTCCTCAATTCCTTTGCGAAGTTTTTCAATCTGCTTGGCGCCGAAACGCGGCAGGGAATTGAGCTTGCCAGCATCTATGGCCGCAGCCAACTGATCGACATCGCCGATCTCCAGAGCCTCCCAGAGCAGAGCGACGGTTTTGGGGCCCATTCCCGGCAGCTTTAGCAGTTCGAGCATGGAGGGGCGATACTTCGTCAGAAGCTCCTCTCTCAGGGGGAGGGTTCCGGCTTTTTCGATTTCCTGGATGTTTGCTGCCATTCCCTTGCCGATACCGGGAATTTCCTGCAGCTTCTTCATGTCTCCGGCGATATCGCTGAGGCGGACTGTCGATTGTTCGACGGCTTCTGCTGCCCGGCGATAGGAGCGGATACGAAAGGGGTCGCCATTGCTGATTTCCAGCAAATCGGCTGTTTCGGCTAGTAATTGGGCGATCGAGCGATTGTCCATAAGAGAAGGGAAGCTAGACCGTGGGTCGGTCTCTTGCGCTTCCCTCAATACTGTAGACGATCTTTGCTGAAGATTACTCCCTCGGAAGGAGTGGAAATGATCTTTCATTCAAAAGATCATTGCAGAAAAGATCGATGCAACGCTCAGATAGAGGCGACCTTACCCAGCGTTTGGTCATTTTAATTGTTTCAGACCACACAAATCTTCTTTACCTTCCTTGAAGATCTCTCATGGCCAAAACTACAGTACGCTTAGCTTGTTTTTCAGGCTGCTGTATCTCTCAAGCGAATGACGGCGTCCGCTTGGGGACCCTTTTGCCCCTGAACTATGTCAAATTCAACCTCGTCGCCTTCCTTTAGGCTCTTGTAGCCCTCCAGTTGAATTGCGCTGTAGTGCACGAAGACATCTGGCCCGTCATCACGACCGATAAAGCCATATCCCTTCGCGTTATTGAACCATTTCACCTTGCCTTTATATTGAGCCACAGGCCCTGGACCTTCCTATCAGAGCATTCGTTCAGGCCGGGCTGCTTTCAAGCCCGCTGTTTCGTAGACGCAAGACAAAGCCGATTGGTTTTCCTGTGAATAAAGAGTTATGCGCAAACATTGCAATTCGTCATGAAAAATTTAGGTAAAAATTTCAGACTATCGTCTTACTCCAAGCTGTCTTGCGTAAAGCATGACAGAGATCAAAGTCTTGCCATCCATGATCTTGCCTTCGTCGATCATTTGTAAGATCTCCGACATTTTGACCAAACGGAAATCGATAAACTCGTCTTCCTCCGGCTGTGCTTCTCCTGCAACCAGACCTTCTGCCAGAAAGACCTGCATCCATTCTCCGAGGAAGCCCGGGCTGGCGTAGTAACGGACGAGCTTAGACCATTTACGAGCGCTATAGCCGGTTTCTTCCAATAGTTCCCGCTTGGCTCCTAGTACGTGATTTTCGCCCTCTTCCAATTTCCCGGCTGGAAGTTCCCATAGATATTGACCGGCTGCGTGGCGATACTGCCGCTCCATGACAATCCATGGATCCCGCTTGCTCTTGGAGTTGTCGACGGCAAGGATGACAACCGAACCGTTGTGGCGAATGATGTCGCGCCGCATTGAGTCTTTGCCGGGTTCCTTTACGTAATCGGTGTAGACGTTGAATAAGGGACCCTTGTAAGCAAGTTTCGACGAGACAACTTCTACCTTCTTGCTCGACTTTTTCACCAGTGTTGCTTTTTTTGCGGTTGCGGATGTTGCCTTCTTTGGTTTCGCCATTGTTCTCCCTTAGGTCGAAAGTGATCTTACGAGAGCATTTCTGTTTTTCGATCTGTTCAAAATCCCCAGTGAACGCTGCTTGAGCTGCAAGCAGACGCTCCGGTGTGCTTTTGCCATGCGAAAAGCAGAAATGTTCTGTTGCATCTTTAACGGTACCACCGTAGGAATAGTCTCCCGTTTGCTGGAATGGGTCGGGAGGAGGTCTGCATGGCTCAGTGCTTACATCTTCGGGCGAAAGAATATAGTGTGAAATTACAATGAAAGCATCTTCTGCCCAGGCTTCTGGTACAAGTTTGAAGGTTCGTCCTGGAGTCGTGATCGTAGGGCTGGGAAACTGGGGCTCGTCGTTGGCCGCAGCTTGTCGCAGTGCCGGAGTTCCTATCTCCGAGATCATCCGTCGGAAAAAGAAGGGGGAGGTGTCTGACTCCTTCCGCAAGGCAAAGTTAAATGCCCGGATTCTCTGGCTCTGTGTCCCGGATGGTGTAATCGGAACCGTTTGCGGAGAGATTGTTGCCCATCGTGGAAATCTTCAGGGGCAGGTCCTTGTGCATTCGAGCGGTGCACTCGGTTCCGAGGTCTTGGCCGCTGCGAAGCAGGCTGGGGCATCCATTGCTTCAGTCCACCCTCTGATGAGCTTTCCTACGCGTCGCCCCGTCTCTCTGAAGGACGTTCCTTTTGCTGTTGAGACGGGGAATGCTGTTGTCCGGAGAGAGCTCAATGCCTTGATCCGGAGATTGGGTGGAAGCTCCTTTGCTCTCCGGGCAGAGAGCAAAACCATCTATCATGCTGCCGGAACCTTGGCCTCGCCGTTGGTATTGACAGCGGTGGTTGCGGCAGAACAGGCGGCTATCTCTGCCGGGCTCTCTAGGAGCCGGGCCCGCCAGCTCGTGGGCAGAATAGCTAACGCGACGACTGGCAATTATTTGGCGCGCGGTGCAGGAAAGAGTTTTAGCGGTCCGTTTGCCAGGGGAGATTTCCGCACAATTGCCTTGCATCTTCAGACCCTGGATGAGCATCCTTCACTTGCACGCGTTTATCGTGAACTGGCAAGGTATGCCCTAGAGCAACTGCCCTCGCGGAATCGGCGGGAGATTGAGAAACTCCTGATTGCTTCGTCGAAGGGCCCGAAGGGCTTTTTGTGTTAAGGGGAGTCTTTGGGGGTAGCTGCAATCCTTGCCTGAGTTGTATCGAATGTAAAGACGCGATGGTGTTAACCGATTGAAGTACGTGAGAAACTGAAGGAAAGAAGAGTGAGAGCCTGCTGCGTGAACGCTGAGTGTTACCCAATTTCGACTCTGCCGCACATGAGCCGGCTATACCTCGACTACTGCGAGCGTCGGTCTCCCATCAAGCCGTTTTATTCCGCTACCCCCTATACGCAAGTTGAAGATCTGGCCGAGCCGGAACTCTCACCGGAGCGCAGGCAGCGGATTGCCGATGTGCTGCTGGAGCAAAACTCCTCTGCAAAGGCGAGAGTAGGAATCGAAGCCCTCCGTCAAGGCGCTTCTGCTGTTGTTAGCGGACAACAGGTCGTATTGCTCGGCGGACCCTTGTTTACGCCCTTCAAGGCTGCTACCGCGATCTGTAAGGCCCAAAAGTCGACTAAGGCAAACTGTCCTGCGGTACCGGTTTTTTGGCTCGCCTCCGAAGATCACGATTTTGCCGAGATCAATCATCTGAGCCTGATCGATGGCAAAGAGATCAAAACTCTTCGTTACACTGCAAAACCCCCTGCTGAAGTTCCCGTCGGTCAAATTATTCTTGATGATTCCATCATCCCGTTAGTCGAGGAAGCCGTTGGCATTCTGGGGTATTCCGACGTAGCGGATCTGATCTCCGAGGCTTATCAGCCGGGAAGGACCTTCGCGCAGGCCTTTGCCAAGCTGATTTCCGGTATTTTTGCCTCTCAAGGGTTGATCGTCTTCGATCCCTCTGTTCGTGAAGTACATGCATTAGGTGCCAATGTTCTTCGCCAGGCAATTGAGCGGGCACAAGAGTTCCATGATGCTCTGGCAGCACGGGATACCGAATTGCAGGCAGCCGGCTACCACTCGCAGGTCTTGGTCGCAGACAAAACCAGCCTCCTTTTCCTGATCGATGCTGAAACCGGAGCACGCTTGCCCTTAAAGCGTCTCGGTGGAGAAAATTGGCAAGCAGGGCATCAGCGTTATTCTTCTGCCGATCTGCTGGCTATTCTCGATGCGGAGCCTGAGCGCTTGAGCCCCAGTGCTCTACTGCGTCCAATCTTCCAGGATTCGGTACTTCCAACAGCTGCTTATATCGGTGGACCCGCAGAGATAGCCTATTTCGCTCAGTCGCAGGTCTTGTTCGAAAAGATTCTTGGGCGTACGACTCCGGTGCTTCCTCGTTTTTCCGCTACGCTCGTCGAACCGGCGATCGCAGAATTGCTGGAAAAGCACGGTCTCTCTGTCGATTCCCTATGGGGACAGTCGGAAGACGAATTGATGCAGCGCTTGGCTGCTCGTGCCATGCCCCTTGAAGGAAAGCAGAAGCTGGCCAACGCTGGAAGAGCTTTGGATAGCGAATTAGAAGCACTTACCAGCTGGATGCACGCCGTCGATCCCGGCCTGGGGCGCTCGGCTGATACCTCTGCCAGCAAGATGCGTTACCAGATGAATCGCTTGCGCCGCATGGCTGCGAATTTCCAGTTGCAGAAGGAAGCTTCACTAGCAAGGCATGCCGCAGCGATTACGACAAACCTCTATCCTCAGAAGCATCTTCAGGAGCGCTTTCTGACCGGTGTCCAATTCTTCGCACGCTATGGCCTGGAGTTAGCAGATACCTTAGTTGAAGCTGCAGATAGCGAGTGTCCGGGGCATAAGGTTCTGTATCTCTAACCTGGATTATTTCTGAATAGGTGTGTTCCCAGAGAGGGATCTGGGATGACGTAGGCTTGAGTTTCAGTAACCGTGCGAGAGAAGTAAGTTACGGTTACCGAACTGCTAGCTTTTGTTACCCCACCCTTGCTACGCAAGAATGGGGCCTAGAGTTTCTACCTTTGCGAGAGAGGATAGCCAGCGTCAGCAATCAAGGGAATAATATCAGGAAACAGCCTTGAAGCTGTGATATCGATTTGTGTCAGGACTGGACTTCAGTCCAGCCGCGGAAATTCTCTTAATAATGAATAGGCATTCTCGGTAACGAATGCAGCGGAGAGAGCTTTCGCTCGTGGAAGCTGTGGCCAAAACGCCCGAACTGGTATAGATTCAATGCCTTTGTTCTTCCCGTTGCATATGTTACCGAAAATGTTTCATCTCTCTCAACGAAGACTATTTCCGGATGGCCTGAAGGCCATCCCTAATAAGAAACATCAAAATCCGACTTCCCGTTTCATTTATCGCGGGTCGGCTACCCCGGTGCAGGACTGACACAAAGCCTGACCAATGGTTGCAACGACCGAAATTGCTGTTATGTTTCGTTGTTCTTTATTGGTATCCTTCACAAGAAACGTCGAGACTCTAGACCCACCCTTGCTGCGCAAGAATGGGGCAATCCACCATTGCTCAAACTGGTATTTGGCAGTCTATACCCATGCGGGAAGTATGCTATGCTTCGGCAAAATTTGTTTGAAGCAAGTAAGTCCTTTGCACATCTCTTGTTTCAACGGGAGCCCCAACTGTACGAACCTTAAAGGTGGCGACCAATTGGCTAAGGTCGTGAGCTAAACCGTCAAGCTGCTGACATGACTCTACAGATTCCTGCGAGCTTGCGGCCGTCTGTTGAATAAGTGAAGCAATGTCATTTATGTTGTCGCTCATCGACTGGAGAGAATAGGACTGTTCTGCTGCTGCAGCAGCAATCTGTGTGATCATCTTCTCGACAAATTCTGATCCGTGAATGATATTGTCGAGGGCCTCGCCTGCCGAACGGGCGGATGTAACACCGATTTCCACGTGTTGCGAACTGGAACGCATTGCTGCGACCACCTCGGTTGTACCCTGCTGGATAGTGCGAATAGTTTCGTCAATTTCTTTTGTAGCATGGCCAGTACGCTCAGCAAGGCGGCGAACCTCTCCAGCAACTACTGCAAAACCACGACCGTGCTCTCCCGCACGGGCAGCTTCGATAGCTGCATTGAGAGCAAGTAGATTGGTTTGGTTGGCAATATCGTTGATAACATCGAGGATCTTCCCGATAGCATTGGAGGCGCGACCGAGCTCTTCGACTTTTGTGGAAGTTTGCCGGTTGGCATCGACCAATTGCAGAATGGTTTCCACCGTGGTGCGGACGGTATTGCCTCCTGTAAGCGCATTCTGCTCTGCTTGGCGAGCATTGTTGGCCGCTCCTTGTGTCGTCTTGCTGATCTCCTCTATTGCAGTGGAAATCTCTCCCATGACAGCGGAGATTTTAGCTGCCTGATCTTTTTCCTTCGAAGCCCTGCCCGCAGTTTCACGGGCCGATTGAGCCAGAGAAGATGCGGCTGAGCCGAGTGTTTGAGCATTCAGCGTGACCTGATGAAAGATTCCTTCAATCCGTTCAATAAATACGTTGAACCAGATACCAACCTCATCGATCTCATTGCGGCCTTGAATTTCGATACGTTGGGTGAGATCGCCTTCTCCTTCAGCGATGTCCTGAAGACGAAGAGTCAAAGCGCGTAAGGGGGCAAATACTTTGACCTGAATCATCCTCCAGGCGAAGAAGCATCCGGTCATTGCAAAAAGGAACATAACCGCACCGAAAATACGGCTACGCGTGGACCATCCATCTACAGCATTGAGTTCGTCCTGGAATTTAGAAGCAATCTGCTTATTAAAGTCAGACATTTGACCGGAGAGAGAGGCATTGGTTTTGCCTAGTTCACTCATCTGGGTCATCAAGGTCTCGCTGGGGGCTACACCATTGCCGACGACACTTTTATAGAGATTACGAGCTTGTTCGCGAGTTGTGGAAAATTGCGAGCAGATTGTCTCGATGCGACCCGCCAACTCAGATGTCCCTTGTAGTGCATTCTTAACCTCTCCCAGTGCTGCAGCAGTGGCTTCTGCATCTTTTTCGGCATCGGGTAAGACATTGGAATCATTGAGCACTACTGCTTCGCCATAATGTTTTTTCATCCGTTCAAAAGATGCTTCTGCTTCTTGCATTTTGATTGCGGCCGGAAATATGGCGGTAGAAATACCGTACATGTGGTTGTGCGTAGCATTTGCTGTAACTTGCACAACTCCTAGCAATAGCAGGTATCCCCCTCCCAGAGTGGCGAGAACCCCTAGGATATTGGTCTTGATGCTCAAACCTCTGAACATTAACTTGACTCCCTAAAATTTGACAGTCGAAAAAATGACGAAACACGAGCAAGGCCCAGAGGGTCGAAAATGACTGGGGTTTCAAAATCTCATATCGGCGTTCGGCAGATAAACAACAGATAGCCGGAATCTCCTTCTGCGCCTGTAAAGAGTAGGAAAGTAGAGCTTGAACTAGAAGCATAGCTATCTCTATGAAAATGAGAGAGCAGTAGCTTCAGTCTGTCCATTCCCACAATGAATCTCTGCTGGCATATCAAAAAATCAACCTGCAGAACCGTTTCTCCATAGCCTCGATGGATAGATCTCTGGATAATGCTTCATGCCGTAAATAGCCCTTCTAATATCATGCAGCCGCATGATAGACACGCGAAGGCTGGGCTAACTTCTTGGAGGTCTCTATGTATACAGGAGTCAAGTGGGTGGGCCAACGCGTGCGTTTCGGAATAAGTATGTTGGCTGTTGTTGGTGTAGTGCTCCCATTGGTTGGGCAACAAGCGGTAAGCAGTAGAAGAGACGAGATTGAACAATTAAAGAATGAAATGAAGCAGATAGAAGCTAGGCTAGCGGCCTTGGAGGCGTCCGAAGCAGCTAATGAGAGAACTGCATTGGCGACGAAGAGTACACCGCAGGCTCCACTATCTTCGATTTCAGCTGGGCAAACTGCACCACAGCAGCCTGCATCTACCGGGCCGGAAGCAGTTAAAGAAGCTGAAGCCAAAGGCATGGATACCATGGATGCTGGGATGGGAGGAGAAACCGTAAATATTCCACATCTTCCGCAGTTGAAGATTCGAGGCTTTGGAGATGTGCGTGCCTTCGTTGCTGATCAGAATTTCGCTGTGATTGGTAGTAACCCGGCAGGGCCAATGGTTCCCTCCCAGGCTGGAGATAGTACCTTTGCTTTGGGGCTGATGGACCTTTTTGTTACATCGGAAATCGCAAATCATTTTTCCTATCTCTCTGAAATTGCCTTTGAGGCAGAAGAAGCTTCGAATGAAATGGGCGTAGATCTGGAACGTGCGCAAATCAGCTATACGCCAAGTGAGAAATTCAGCTTTACCGCTGGTCGGACGCATTCGATGCTGGGTTATTACAATACGGCCTTTCATCACGGGACATGGTTTCAGACGACGATTGATCGTCCACGAATCTTCAATTTTGAGGATCTCGGTGGTCCTTTGCCAGTTCACAACGTGGGCATTTCCTTAATGGGAAAGCTTCCCAGTGGCAGTACTGGTTTGCATTGGTTCGCTGAGGTGGGCAATGGGAAACAATCTCACTCCTTACAAGCTACAGCTACACCGGCTAATGTCCTAGCAGATCACACAGGTAAGTCGACGAACATTGGTGTGTATGTTAGACCGGATTGGCTAAGTGGGCTGCAAACGGGTTTTAGCTGGTATCACGCAAGTTTAGTGCCGATAGTTTCGTCGTTACCAAGTTATGGAACTCCGGCATTTCCATTCCCCGATGCGGCTTCGTATTACAAACAGAATATCTTCATGGGTCATGTGATTTATATCAAGCCGAAGTTCGAATTTATGGCAGAGGGGACGGCGATGCGGGATCAGGCCCGTGGTTCCAATCAGCCGCTCTATACTTCCGGCGGTTATGCGCAGATTTCAGAGGCCTTTGGAGTTCTACGGCCTTATTTCCGTTATCAGTGGTTGAATCCCAATTTTCATGATCCCAATAATGCTTGGGTTGGTAGATGGGTTGGCCCAGATGTGGGATTGCGCTGGGATATGAATACCTTCGTTGCGCTGAAGACCGAGTATTCACACTACGATTGGAAAAACTTCAGCCAGGATGAGAACGGTAACCAGCAGTTGCCAGTTCAGCACAAGACCATTAACCAAGTGGGGATGCAGTTAACATACACCTTCTAAAAGGAGCGCAGCATGAAGCAGGCGAAAGTAAGGTGGCTATGCGCTCTGGTTGTAGGAGTGGTGTGCTGGAGTGCGAAGATAGAATCGACTTCGTTTGCCCAAGGGGCGAGCGAGTTGGTTGTAGTAGTAAACAAAGGGAATCCAGTAACGGCAATTAGCAAAAACGATGCTAAGAAGATGATGCTGGGAGAGGTAAACAACTGGCCGGGTGGTGCAAAGGTTGTAGTTGTACTGGGAGCGGCCGGGAGCGGCGACCGCTCCGCAGCACTAAAGAAGGTCTGTGGGATGAGTGAAAGCGAATACACCCGTCATCAGCTACAGGCTAGCTTTACCGGCAAGACAGCGGCTTCCGTTCGTGACGCGCCAACGCCGGCAGCGGTGAAGGCCTTTATTAAGAGCAATCCGGGAGCAATGGGCTTTTTGCACAAGAGCGACGTCGATGCCGATGTAAAAGTTGCTTTGACACTGGAATAGCCGAAATGATCTTCCAGAATCGTGCATGGGGGCCCTGGCGCAGGTCCTCCCTCTTGCACGATCTGAGATGAGGTGTGACAGGGCTGGAGCTGTCAGGAGCCAGGAGGGGTGGAAAAGTTTCTCGGCTTGTTTGCCGCTTTTCTCTTGTCCTACAATACCCTTCAGTTATGGCAAAGAAGCAAAACCCGATCTTTGAGGTAGCATGTCCCGATTGCGGGGCCATGTTGAAGATCGACGCAGAAACACGCGCCGTGATCAGCCACACTCCGGCTCCATCCAAGAAGACCTTCGAGGACTTCGAAGCAGCTGCTCGTGCGATGCGTGAGCAGGATGAGCGTAAGGAGAGTATCTTCCGCCAATCGGTAGAGGCTGAACGAAACAAGGCCGATTTGCTTGAGAAGAAGTTTGCCGAGGCTCTCCGGAAGTCCAAAGAATCTCCGGATGTAAAGCCGATACGCGATTTCGATCTCGATTAAGTCTTTGCTCTCCCAAAAGATGTTCGTGACGGAGTAGCCGGGGTCTGGTCCGGCTACAGTGATTTGCATCTTAAATTTCAGTTGAGATATTCGTCCGAGCATAGCCCAATCAGTATTTTCGAAAAAGAGAGATTACAGACATGGAAATTCTTACTCTTCCCGAAAAGGAAGCACGTTTCCCCAAGCTTTCGGAGGTTCCTTACACACGTACCGCGGCCGCAGGGACGTTAATTGCCAGCGCGGTGCTCTTAATTGCGGGAAAGAGAAAAGCGGCTCTTGCCACCGCAGCCGCTGGTACCACCCTCGCTCTACTTTCGGAGCCTGGACTTGCCCGTGAGTGCTGGGAGAATATTCCAAGCTATATCAAGAACGCCCAGCACTTCCTCGGTAAAGTGGAAGATATTGTCGAGGACATTGCAGAGCAGGGACGCAGAGCGAAAGATCTGCTGACGAAATAGCCGCAAAGGTTCTATCAGCCGATGCGGGCTCCGATGCCTAATTGCCTGCGCCCTGCTTCACTAATTCGATGCGGAGTCCACTTCGGTTCCCAAACCAGTTCAACCTCCGTCGAGCTGATATCTGGAATGCCGGCAAGGCGGTTACGCACCTGTTCCAGAATCAGCCCACTTGCCGGGCAGTTTGGAGTTGTGAGCGTCATACGGACGGTCACTTTCTGTCTGGGGAAGGCTGGCGTAGCTTCCGTGTCCGGTTCCAGCCTGATTCCATAGATCAAGCCCATATCTACGAGATTCAGCTTCAGTTCGGGATCGAAGCAGTCTCGTAATGCAGTCAGAACATCGGATTCCGTCAGAGACATCAAATCCCTCTCATCATCGTTCGCAAAAAGCAGGAAGCGCGGTCTGCTTGCAGAAACCGCGCTTCTTATGTGATTCGCTGAGAATACAAATTAGTTCTTACGTTGGACGAGATAATGGGCGACAGCCTTGAGGCCCTCAGCGCGATCTCCATAGGACTCGAGGACAGCAAAGGCTTCAGCAATGAGCCTGTCTGCGTCTTGTATGGACTGCTCAATGCCGAAGACTGCCGGCCATGTTGCTTTGTCGCTGGCGAGGTCCTTCCCGGCGGTTTTGCCCAGGTGTGCGGAATCTTGTGTCATATCGAGCACGTCATCCACGATCTGGAAGGCTAGTCCGGCCTTGCGTCCAAAAATGTCCAGACGTTCGACGTCTTCCTTGGTCGCTCCTGCATAGATTCCGCCGGTGACGATGCTGACACGGATCAGTGCTCCGGTCTTGGCCCTGTGGATAGCATCTACCATTTCCGCGGTCGGCTTCTTGTGCTCGCCCTCGAGATCGAGGACCTGTCCGCCGATCATTCCTTCCACTGTTCCCGTGGCGTTAGCAACCTGACGAATAATCTCGACGGTGGCCGGTGCCGGGCACTGCATTCCCGCCAATACCTCGTAGGCCGTAGTCTGCAGCGCATCTCCAGCCAGGATCGCGATGGCCTCCCCGTAGACGACATGGCAGGTGGGTTTGCCACGGCGAAGGTCGTCGTTATCCAGAGCCGGGAGATCGTCGTGGATGAGCGAATAGGTGTGCAGCATCTCAATGGCTGCTCCCAAACGTTCCACGCCTTCAGGTAGCCTTCCTGCGATCATCCGTGCAGCTTCCATCACCAGAATGGGCCGTAAGCGCTTACCCCCGGCAAAGACGCTATGACGCATTGCCTTATGTATGGATTCCGGTACCTGCGTTCCCGGAGGAAGCAGTGACTCCAGCGCCGCATCGGCTAATTGAGCGCCGGAAGAGAGGAGAGTTTTTACATCAACTTGCATCGGCTTCATGATACCTGACGCGCACCCTTTCGGTTCCAAAGTGCAGCTCCCAGCAGGCCCAGAATAGCAAGGCCGGTGATTATTCGCGCTTCCAGGACGTCAGGTGTCGCTTTCCAAATAATTGTGATCTCGTTCGATCCTATACCGACGGGAACAACCATCAGCCCGTCAGGACGCTGTGGCCGGGACAAAACCTCTTTCCCGTTGCGTCGAGCCTCCCAGGCTGGATATTCCCTCAATCGCAGCACCGCATAGCCTTCCTCTTCGCTTCTGACGACAATCTGCTTGTGCTCCGGTTGCCAGCTCACCACTTTGATGGCGGCTTTCATTGTGTCGGCTTCTTCTCCGCTCCATTCCGGGTTAGGAATATTTCCCGGAGCAGCATCGGCATCTGCGTCTTCCAGAATGCGGACTACTGGTAGCCCTTGCTGGATAGCGGTATTGTCTGCTCCGAGTGGCGAATACTCATCTGTTCCTTCGATTCCGGTCCCTTGCTTGAAAAGATCTACCTGGGCCGAGACTGCATCTTCTTCGTCGCAAGACTGGTAAAAGTGGAAGGACTTGAATGAGACAAAGACAAGTACCGCAGCCAGAAGCGGCAAGACTGGCAATACGAACCGTTGAAATCTCCCATGAACAAGATTCTTCCCAGCGCTGGCCAAGAGGACTGTAGCAGAAAGGCTGGCGACCACAAGCCACCGCCAGGGGAACTGGAGGAACCTCAGCTTGGGAAGATGCTGCCAAAGAAATTCACTGGGCGGCAGCAGCAGAAAGAAAATTACCGGGACGGCAAGCATCAGCGGCAATAGCCAGCGCCGAGTTTCCCGTTCTGTCTTTTTCCACGTCAACATAGCTGCGATAACAGCAACGGCGAGCAGAATAACGGCTAACCAGGAGGCAGTATGCAGAACCTGATCGTGAAATGCCTGTCCCGTGTGTTCGAATAACCAGCTGTCCTGTACTCGCATTCCCGGGCCAATGGCTTCCGTAATGCTTACCCAGCGTTGCTCGTATGCTGCTGGAAGAACGTAAATGCTTGCCAGGCCCAGCCCGAGGATTTGTGCGCTTCCGGCGCGTATTACCGGTGTGAGAGATCGCTCCTGAATTGCTGCAGTGATTACCACCCCAGCCAGGAGATACTCGCCCATGACGGCACCCGGTGCGTTGGTGAGCCATATCCCTGCAAGTGCGAGGGCTAGCCATATCCAGGAATTTTTCCGTCTTAGTGCGAAGAGTGCGATGAGCGGAAGCCAGGCTCCGGCGAGCAGTTCCCCATAAGCGGTGCGCTCGTAGGCGTTAAAGAGCGTATAGGGGCTGACAATGTACAGACAGGCCGCAAGAGCTGCGGCTTCTCTCGTGAGCCACTCCTTCGCGAAAAAGTACAGCGATGCGCCACATGCCCAGAGAGCAAGAAATGTAAAGGCTTGAGCTGTCCAACTCCAGGGGAGGATAGCGCCCAAAGCTCCACCTAACATCCATGTGAGAGGCGGATAAAAGACAAAGCGAGCCTCTCCCGCGCCGAAGTTCGGGCTCGTCGTCCAGTGAGGGTAGAGGATTCCGTCATGCCAGGAGCGCAAAGCTTCCATCCAGGAGACAAGATGGAAATCGAAGTCATGTCCGCACGAAGCTCCCCACCGGAGGAGAGGGATAATTGCGATTAGTGAAATCACCCCGAGAAGCAGGAGAACTTGCCAATGGGATCGTCTAACCGGAGCTAGCCTTTCCGTCATCAGGGGACCAGCCGCAGTGTATGTGTCGTTGCCGCCTGTACCGCGCCATCCGTAAAGGGAAGGGAAAATGTCGTTCCTCTGTACCAGTCCGGCCATTGATCCCTGTAGTAGGGGCTCAGCGGATTTTCCGATTCTCCCATCACGATGTTCTCGGTTGAACCATCGATGTCGTTCCAATCCATGGTGAAGCGCTGCGAGGCACCGAACTCACGTCCTGAGGCCTTCACTGTGGTGTGGTCGCCGGAGAGCGGACGGCTGCCTGTTCCTGTCCAATCCTTGAACCATGGCAGCAGCTTGAAGAGTGGGTGCTCCAGGTCGACTACATGCCAGGAGCCATAGACCCAGTTCTTCACATCGTAAGGTGCCTTGCCATTCTCCATGCCTTTTCTGACAGCGTCTGCGATCAGGTCGTCCCAGTTGCGGTAGTTCTTGGGCAGCCAATCGGGCGAGGCGTGCATGATGATCTCTTCTTCGGCAAAGCCGGAAGCCGGCCATTGGTAGGCTTCCCAGTTGTGGCCGAGTTTTGGGGAGAGAAGTAGAGGCCAAAGCGCTTCAAGACTACGTTCTACAATCGAAGCCGCAGCCGAGTCCTCTGTCATCGTTCCGTCCCAGGTGCGCATCAGGTCTGCAGCCTGTCTCAGGCGTTCGTCTGTCTTCTGAGCATGATCGATAGCGTAGGAAAAGCGCTGGGCAATTTCATGATTGACTTCGCTGTAGACGTCCATCTGCAGTGTGAGCATGTCTTGCCGGGTCAGCTTGTCTTTTCCCGCCAGCCACTTGTAGATGCGCTCCGTGCGATATGGTGAAGCCCAGCCCTGGGTAAGAGCATAGGGATAACCGTCAGGGGTGATTCTGGAGTTTGCCGTTGCCAGTATTCCCGCGGGAGGGTCCATCGTGGAGGGCAATGCTTCAAAGGGAACATAGCCCTGCCATTCATGCTGCTTATCGGTGATCGGAACTCCTGCAATGCCCTGTGGACGTAGGGGAATAGCTCCAACAGCCTGATAGCCAATGTGGCCTTGGTCGTCGGCATAGACTACGTTCTGCGTCGGTCCCCACCATTTCTGCATTGCCGCACGGAATTCCAGCCAGTTCGAAGCTGCATTCAGATCAAAAATGGGGATTCCACCGGCGATATTTTCATAGAGCGACCAGTGTAGAGCGATTGCACGCGATTCGTGCTTCAACATTGGAGTGATGATCGGCCCGTGATTCGTTTTCTGGATATCGAGGGTGACATTCCTGCTGCCGCGAACTTTGATCTCCTCAACAGAATGCTGGACGGGGTGCCAACCATCGGCTGCTTCATATTCGCCACGTCCGTTGAGATTCTCGACGTAAAGATCCTGAGTATCTCCGTAGAGAGCGGTGAATCCCCACGCAATATGGTCGTTGTGCCCTGCGATGACAAAGGGCATTCCCGGTAGAGTGACTCCTGCTGCGTGGAAGGCCGGTGCCTTGAGGTCCGCTTCGTACCAGATATTCGGGACCGAAAGCCCCAGATGCATGTCATTCGACAGTAGCGGCTTGCCACTCGCGGTATGGAGCCCGCTAACTACCCACTGATTAGAGCCGACTGCACATCCGGCACAGGAGGGTTTACCAAGAACTTCACGCAGATGAACCAGGTCTTCCAGCTTTGTCTGCGATTCGTCGAGGGGGACATCGGGTATATCCTGCTGCGGCGCCGTCAGATCCGGAGTCGGAGTAGTAGGCGGATGATCTCGCCACGATCCGCTTGGGTATAGGTCGGCTGCTAGTTTTTGGCCCAGATGGGCTTCAACCTGCTCTCTGCCTAGCTTGTCCTGGAAGTGCTGATCGAGTGTTTGGACCATATTCAAGCCGACCAGGATGGAGTCTGAGGCTTGCCAGGGTTTCGGGGTATAAACAAGGGCATGGAAGCCAGCGGGCAGATTGTCCTTGTGATCTTGAATGTACTGGTTGACGCCACGGGCATAGTCTTCGAAAAAACGCCGGTCGCGGTCGTTTAGCGATGCGGTGATGCGTTCGGCTGTGGCGCGTAATAGCAACAGTCGTTGTGCCTTATCATGCTCCACCAGACTGGGGCCGAGAAGCTCTGCCAGTTCCCCGGCAGCGTTGCGGCGAAGCATGTCCATTTGCCACAGTCTGTCCTGTGCCGTGACGTATCCTTGCGCCACGAAGAGATCGTCGAGAGATTGAGCGGCAAGATGCGGGACGCCGTGCTGATCGCGTTTGACGACTACCTCTGCCGAGAGGCCCTGCAGGCGAGTTTGTCCGTCCAACTGGGGCAGAGAGGTCTGCATGCTGCGTCGAAGCCAAAATGCACCGCTGACGACTCCTACACCGGCCAGCAGGATCAGAAATACCGCAAACCAAGCCAGCAGCCGCAAGAACGGCCGCCGATGTTTCTTTGTGAGTTCTGTGTCTCTCATCTTGTCCTGGAGCTTTTGACAGGCTGTGAAAAAACGGAATGTGGTAATGCAAGCATACGAGATGCGGCGTGCAATCGTTCCTTCCCTTACCAACAGCGCGTTTTCGGGCCTGGTGTGGCGCAGTTTCCCAGCCTGTTGAGCCGAAATTTCATTTTCTCACCCGAAATGGCGGAATTCGGGGCGATCTTGGCCCCGATCACCGCCGATTTTGAAAATTATGTGACTCCCGAAAAGGGATATTCCGAAGCCAGTGCTTGACAGACCGCTCATACAAAGCAATGCTAAGAGTTTCCGATTGGTGAAATTATCTAGCAAGGCAGGGAGCGTTATTACGTTGAGGGTTCGCGTTTTCTATCACGACAAGTGCTTCGATGGAGCCTGCTCGGCATCGCTGTTTTCCCGTTTCCATCGTGAATGTATTGCGCAGGATGCCATTTACGAGTACCACGGGCTGGTACATCGCGCGGGTGCTCTTTTTAACGAATCTGACTTTACCGGTGACGAAAACGCGATTGTCGACTTCAAGTATTCGGCTTCTCCGAACATCACTTGGTGGTTCGATCACCATCTGAGCGCGTTCTTGACGCCGGAGGATCACGAACACTTTTTGGCCTGCCAGCGCGATCCTGGAGGCCAGAAGCGGAAGTTTTTCGATCCCGACTACACGTCCTGCACCAGTTTTATAGCCCATATTGCTTCCACGAAGTTTGGATTCGACACCAAACCGGTGGCGGACCTGATTCATTGGGCGAATATCGTGGATGGGGCTCTTTATGAATCACCACAGTCGGCAGTAGAGATGCCGGCTCCGGCGATGAAGTTGACTCTGATTATCGAATCGACGCAGGATCCAGCTTTCATTCCGCGCCTCATTCCCTTGCTGACCTCGATGCCTCTTGCCGAAATTCTGGAGCAGCCATTCGTGGCCAGCCTGCTGCCGCCGCTTTTGCAGCGTCATCAGGAATCTCTGGCTTTGATTCGTGATCGCTCGGAAGAGAAGAACGGCACGATCTATTTCGATATTACCGACCATCCGTTGGAGGGATACAACAAGTTCATTCCCTACTATCTGCATCCGCAGGCGACCTACTCGATTGGTCTGTCGAAATCCAGCTTCCGTACCAAGGTTGCCGTGGGATCTAATCCCTGGACCAAAGCCGATCCCGAGAAGATGGTGAATCTGGCTTCGATCTGCGAACGCTACGGTGGTGGCGGACACGCCAGAGTGGGAGCCATCAGCTTTCCTCCCGATCAAGAGGGCAGGGCGCGTGAAGCAGCTGCTGAGATCGTCGCCGAATTGCGTGCTCAGGATCCCTTTGCCTAAACAGGTTGCCAGATTCGTTAGTGACATAAGCCCCATCCTGAGATGGGGCTTATGTCTTTCGGGTGTAACTGAACGTCAAATTGCGAAAGCAGAGCCGGAAGGCGGTGCTTATCTCCGCCGGTCCATTGCCGTAACCGTGATCTCTTTGACAAAGGGTGGAGTCAGGATCAGGTAGAACATATCGTGACTGGCGTGATCGTCGTCTCTCCAATCAGAGTAGTAGAGTCGCAAACCTAGGACCGTCTCCGCACAAGGGGTGCGCTCATAGCGCTGTTCAAATTCTCGACGGCGAAACAGCAAGGAAACAATCTCCTTTGTGACTGGGAAGACTCTCAGTTCATTCGGCGGAACCACGAAACCGACTAGTTCGCCAGAGGTGGAGATGTTTTCTTCATCCTTTACCCAGAGTTTGTAGCTGGAGAGGCGCATAGATCGCTCGCCGTCATTCCAGACGTCCACGACATACTCCGGCCAGGTCAGCGTGTCGTAGTGGTAATGCACGCGGGGAGAATCTTTCCGATAGCCGTCAGGTTCATCGCGGCGGTAAGTAATGCTTACGGGTTTGCCATTCGGCTGGGGGACGAGCCAGAAGCGGGGCTTAACCGTCATTCTCATTCGCCACTCTTCCCGCTGAAGTTCAGTTGCTGCTTCAGCCGTAGCTAGCGACCTGCGGGAGACGTGTAAGTAGACCAAGGTGACGGCGGCAGTAACGATCGATCCCGAGAAATTCAGAAGGATTCCAAAGACCTCGGCATGAGCATCTCCCTGCCGTTTCCATACCCAGAAAAAAGCAGTGATAAGAAGGAAATAGCCGAGCAGAAGCGAGCACAGTCCTACCAGAAAACGGACTCTAAGCTGGCTAAGAAGGATCCGTTTCAGTATTCGCTTGCGTCGCGAGTATGTTGCTATGCTCACTGTTTGTTCCTGCACTTCTTTCTGCCACGGATCTTCTTTTTTGTGAATGAGTTCCCGATGGCTTTATCGGCTATGTCTATCGGATCCATTGGAAGAAAGTGGCTTTCCAGGAAGATTAATCGTTTTTCAATGGAATGAGCGAGAAAATCTGGTATCGAGTTTCGATCTCCGCGAAAAGTGGAGTAACTACCACCATATGAGAAGGTCTATCGGACTCCGCCGCTCAGCCAGGTAAGCAGGCCCACCGCGACGAGATGGATTGCTGCAACGCAGAGGAAGGAAAACGCCAGAGAACGGCGCTTGAGGAGGAAATGCATCAGCAGTCCTTCAAGAGGGAACTGCAGGTACATCATCCACTGGGCAAAGGTTTCTCCCGTAGCTTCTGCAAGCCCCAATTCATGCCTCTGTAGCAGTTGCGCAAAAGGGTAGAGCATTCGGAGTGGCCATGGACCGCTCAGTACCAGGATGCTTGCCGTCTTGGCTGTGAACGGGGTGATTGCGATTCCCAGGATGACCGGCCACCAGGACTGGATTCCCTGATGTTTTTTCTTTTTCGACCGAGAAGCCATAGAGCGAGCATAACCGCTGCGGGCAATGCTAATCAGTAACTGCGGTGAGTCCGTGCTCTAGGTGCAATACGGAGGGCTAGGCCAGCTATAGTGGGCAACCGGGATGCCTCAATCTTCCGGCTGCAGTTGAAGGCGATCTTGCGATAACTGGCACTTCCGGACTCTGCTCATGCCTGTTCACTGGTGCTTTCAACCTGAGATGTTGCGTGATTTACTCCCTGCAATCCCAAAATCACGGCGTGGCGCTGCATTGCGGAGAGACAGAACTGAATGTGCTTGTCGAGATCGACTCCGAGTTCCTCGGCTCCCTTGCGAATGTCGTCACGATTCACGCCACGGGCGAAGGCCTTGTCCTTCATCTTTTTCTTCACTCCGGGTACTTCCACATCGTGAATGGATTTTGAGGGTTTCACCAAGGTGCAAGCCGTAAGAAAGCCTGCAAGCTCGTCACAGGCAAACAGTACCTTTGCCAGATGCGTTTCTCGTGGCACGCCGGAGTATTCAGCGTGTCCCAGGATGGCGGTGCGCAATTCTTCCGGCCAGCCTTGTTCGGTGAGCAGACGGATTCCCACAAAGGGATGCTCTTCGGGTGAAGGATGGCGCTCATAGTCGAAATCGTGCAGCAGCGCGGTTGCGGAGTAGAGGTTGATCTTCTCCTCTGCATCTTCGCCTACGAGACCCATTTGCAGAACTTCCTCTTCGCCATACGCAACAACGCAGGCCTCTACGGCCAGAGCGTGTTTCCGCAGGCTGTCTCCCTTGGTCCATTCGGTCAACAACTCCCAGGCTCGTTGGCGGGTACACTCCTGTGTCATCTCAGGGAATCCTCGGTCTTCTTTGGTATTTTTAGGAGGTTCTAGGTTTTTTTCGGATTTTGTACCCGTCTGTCCTTAAATTTTCACTTGACAAAGCAGATACCTTACTAGCAGTCTAGATTACGACTCAACGAGTTGCGAGCTTACAATATTCGCACTTGTTGCGGGGGCCTTGCTCTGGCACTCCGTTACAACCTATGGCAACTACCTTAGCCACCGCTGAGGCGCGTGAAGTACTTCGTTGCGAGCACTGCAATCTCGTGCAGTTTCGCACCGCGAATTCTCTGTGCCGGCGTTGCCGCAAGCCTTTGGACATAGAGGAAACACCCGTAGCTGAACCTCAACTTGTGCAGTCTGCACCTGCTGCAGTCGTACAGGTCGAAGAAGAGGGGCTGCAGGTTTCCCGGGCTGTGCGTGATTTACGGCGTTCCCGTCATCTAAGCCAGCGTCAGCTTGCGACCAGGATGCAGGTGCCGCGCACCTACATCTCCAAGATCGAGAATGGGAAGGCTATTCCAACCCTCTCGTCTTTGGATCGTCTTGCGCATGCACTTGAAGTAGATATCTGCGATTTGCTGCGGGATTCCCGTAGCCGGAGACATGAGGAAGAATCTGCCATTCTTGCCGATCCATTCTTGTCGGAGTTGGCGCCCTATGTTTCGCAGTTGGATGCCTTCCAGCGCTCTGTGTTCCTGAACCAGGTGCGGGATATGGCATTGGGTCGGCGTCGTCCCGCCTAAACATAGGCGGAATAGCGTTTCTACCCAGGCATTGGATCTCTTTTCCTTGCGCGAGCCGAGGCTACCCTCGGCTCGCCTCCGACGCCTCGTTCTGACTGCACATTGCGACGCTTTCTCGCATGTGCTAGGGTCAGAAAGTTGAGGAAGTCGTTTGTCATTCCAACGGACCATTCGCGTCGACCAACTTTCGCCCGAAGAACTGGCTGTCTACCGTCGTCTTAATCCCGGGCGTATACCCGAGCACGTCGCTATCATCATGGACGGCAATGGGCGTTGGGCAGGAAAGCGTTCCTTGAAGCGCTTTTTCGGGCATCAGCAAGGTGCCGAGACGGTTCGTCTGGTGACCGAGACCGCCGCTCGTATCGGTATTCCCTGGCTGACTCTGTACGCATTTTCTTTGGAAAATAATCTACGCAGACCCCGGGCAGAGGTGAACTTCCTCATGCGGCTGCTGCGCTCCTACCTGGAAAACAATGTACGCGTCATGCTGGACAATAATATCCGGCTTCGCTACATCGGCCGGATTGGAGAACTGCCCTCAGAGGTTCAGGAGAAGATGCGTTGGGCGGAAGAGTCCACGGCCCACAATACCGGGACTGTTCTCACGCTGGCGCTCAACTACGGAGCCCGTTCCGAACTGGTCGATGCCTTCCGTGCTCTCTATCAGGAGATGGCCCAGAAGGGTACCTCCATCGATCACATCACCGAGGCCGATATTCATAGGCATCTCTATACCGCGCATATGCCCGATCCAGATCTGCTGATTCGGACATCCGGAGAGATGCGCATCTCCAATTACCTGCTTTGGCAGATCGCCTACACTGAGATTTATGTGACGGATCGGTTATGGCCTGATTTCCGCGGAATTCATCTTCTCGAAGCAATCGAAGACTACCAGCGCCGCGAACGTCGATATGGTGGCCTAGGCCAGAATGCGCAGGCGGAGCCGGTTTCGAAATCGCAGCCTAAGCTTATCGCTCGATAAGCTCGCTATCAGGCACTCATCCGAATACCGAAATGTTCGTGAAGTTTTGTTTAATTTGTCTTTTCGGTGAGTTCGCGCTCAAGAGTTTCCAGGAAGATGTCAAAAGCTGCTGAGCGCCACTTGTCTTTGTGCCAGACGACGTGGGTTGCAATATCAAGTGCCGGTCCTTGCCATTCCAGTGCTACCAGCCGTCTCTCCCGCAGTTCCGATGCCGCAACGATCTTCGGCAGAACTCCTAGTCCCATTCCCAAGGCAACGCATTCTTTTATCGCTTCGGAACTGGTGAATTCTGTGATGCTGGCAGGGTGCAGATTCCTTGTGGCCATGATCTTGTCGAGACGTAGTCGATAGGCGCATCCTGGTTCGGTTAGCAGCAACGTCTGCCCATTCAGATCGTCGGGTGCAATCTTGCGATTTGCACTCAACGGGTGATCCGGGCTGGCAATCACAATCATGTGCTCGGTCAGAAGTCGAACCCATTGCAGACGCGGGTTTTCGATATCGTCCAACATACTAAGGGCCAGATCGATCTTTCCTGTTTCCAGCTGCTCTGTCAGGCGTTCATCCGAGCAGGGGCGAAAGACTAATTCCACTGCCGGATATGCTTCCCGAAAGCTCTTCAGAACCCCTGGCAGCCTGTAGGTCAAGACCGATTCCGAGGTTCCAATGTAGAGCGGCCCTTGCGGAACATCTCCATGGGAGACTGCTTTTCGAGCGGCATTGATGGTTCCGAGGACTTTTTCAGCGTAAGGGCGAAGTCTACGGCCTGCATCCGTTAACAGGACTCTCCGTCCCAGGCGCTCAAAGAGAGGGGTGCCCAGCTCCTGTTCAAGAGATTGAATCTGCGCAGTTACGTTTGACTGGACGCAGTGCGCTCGCTCGGCGGCCCGTGTGAAATTTAGCTCTTCTGCAACAGCAAGAAAAATCTGGAGTTGACGGAATTCCATAGCAATCTCTTATAGAGATTATATCAATCTGAACAATCTATTGGACTGATTTATGTTCTGTGTCCAAGCTAACAATCAGGGCCGATTCGAAGGCATAGAATTTGGAGCGCAAGTTTCGGAGAGCGCAATTCTGCTGCGTCGAACAGGATAGAACCAGCCATCGCGGAAACGGAAATTGATGGCTGTTCAGGAAACCGAGATGTTTCTGTATCACTACCTCCAGCGCTACGCGAGATGTAAATCTTGGGTAGCGCCTCTTTTTCTCGCACTTTTGTTTGCGGCTATTACGCCTTTTGCGAATGGAGCGGATGTATCCAAAAGTGAAGATCAGATTTTGGTCTTCTTTCATCTTCAACATCCCGTGTCTTCGGACTATTGGTCTGAAGTTACACGACAGCTGAAGAAAGAGCTGCCAAAGGATTTTTGGGAGAGAGCCTCATGGGTGCAATTAGGCCCGAAAGAGAGTGCGTCCTACGAAGGTCAACCAACCATACTGGATGTTTCTTTTACAGGCAGGTGTGGTGCGGTAGCTCAAGACAAGAGAGTTGTTCCTGGTCCTTTGGGCTGGGTTCCCAATGTGGATGGAGAGATACAGCCCTTTATTCACATCTCTTGCGAACGGATCGCCGATTCGGTTTCTGTGCTGCTAAATTCTCAGCCTAGGACGGTAGAACGGCAACTTCTGGCTCGCGCGACAGGGCGTGTGATGGCGCATGAGATTTTGCATGTGCTCAAGCAGTCTACGAATCATACGCATTCAGGCGTGCTGAAGTCTGCCTTGGCCCCAGAAGAATTGACGGAGGAGTCTTTTCGATGACAGCAGTCGATATCGCTAGCCCGGCTGAGAATGGCAAGTTGGCTAACAGGTTTTTCTCCACTCTTTCCATCGCGGAAAAAGTTCTGAACACAGTTACAGAAGAACGTGCTGAGCAATCCTGGCGTTCGGGCGGATGGACGCGGAAACAGATTCTAGGCCATCTCTGTGATTCGGCGGTGAACAACCATGTACGGATCGTCAAGGCAGTTCTCGACGGTCATTACGAGGGTCCTGAATACGAGCAGGAGCGATGGGTGAGCCTTCACGGCTATGTTCAACATTCCTGGACGGAGATTCTTGATTTGTGGCGTCTGGAGAATCGTTTGCTAGGACGAGTCCTTGAGAATGCTCCAGCTACGGCTCTGAATGCCCGTGTGAAAATTGGACAGGCAGAGATGAGCCTTGAGGATTGGGTCGGCGACTATCTGGCACATCTCCAACATCACATCGAACAGATTGGGAAGGACAGCCAGGCCTAACACTAAGTGTGAAAGCTAGCTTCTGCCAGCAACGCTAAGGTGAGATCTCGACAAGATTCCACCTTAGCTGCGGACTTAGTCTTATTGGGCCATCCACAACAAAACTTCAAACTACGCTCTCCCTGCACCCTTTCTGCAACATGTTTCCCGACGATCAAAAGCCGAAGTTCCTGGCAATACTGCCTTAGGCTTGCCGGATAGAAAGCTGCTTTTTCCCATCGTTGGCAAATCTATATCTATCCGGAAAATGCTCCAGGTTTGTTGGCTGAGAAAAAATGCACAATGCATGCGTATTTTCACTTCTGTTTCTCCGGGTGGAATTGTGCTGAACTGGAATTCATAGAAATTCCGCTCAGGTTGATGAATGCCATGCTAGATATGCAACAACGAACAGGGGAAATAGGAAGCTTTCAATACTTAGGACGCCTTGTTTGTTCGCTGGAAAAGTTACTTGTTTGTGTCGTTGTTTTGTGCGGCGCTGCTCGTGCACAAAAACAAATAAACGGCAGTCAGGATGCTCTGAAACCTAGCAAGAATCAGACAGGCTACCAGGCAACTTCCCCCGAAGATCTCACTCCATTATTTCGTGACAATGCAACCACGGCATGGCTTTCCTCTCACAGAGTACGATCTTACGGCTGGCTCGACGGCGGTTATAGCTATGCCTCCAGTGGAGATGGACTGTTGGGTGTTGCCCCTTCTCCGACACGCTTCGGTAATGAGTTTTTACTCAATGGCGCCTGGCTGATTGTGGAACGTCCGGCTGATAAAGAGAGCTTATCCTGGGGCTTCCGATCCGATTTTTATGGAGGGTCGGACGCTGCGCTGTTGCGGCCGATGAATAACTTTGGTCCCCAGGGCAAGCACATGGGGACTGATTTTCGCCAGCTCTATCTCTCTGTACATATTCCAGCAAAAAGATCGCTCGATTTACAGCTTGGCCGTCAAAACATGCCTCTTGGCTATGAAACGCTCATGGCTCCATATCGGCCGCTCTATTCGCAAACGTACTTTTGGATTAACTTCCAAGTGGCAGCAACAGCGGCTATCGCAACCTGGCATCCGACCTCGTCGCTGGATGTAACGGGAGGCGTCGTTGCCGGATATAACACGGTTTTTGAGATGCGAGGGCGTGCACCGGATTATATTTCCCGTGTAACTTACCGGCCGAATCATTCTCGAAATTTATCTTTCTTAACGACAGTTTTTACAGGTCCCAGACCTGCTCCGATCGCCGCTGGCCATACCGATTCCTGGCAGACCGTACTCGATACAGAAGCACGCTATAACTGGCATTCGAGAGTGCAGCAGATCGTGCAGTTCGATTCTTCCTGGTCCGCAGCGGATAAGAAAAACAACGGAAATACCTCTGCAACCTATGGAGCCTCGACGATGACTGTCTTTCACCTCGACAAAAAGTTCGACCTCAATGCAAGGGGGGAATGGTTCTACGATAAGCAGGGCGTGCATACCTCTCGACCCGGCTCCTTTGGCGAAGCCACCATCGGTGTTGCGTATAGTCCCTCCCGGTGGCTTACCTTCCGTCCGGAAATACGTGGCGATTTTGCCGGACAACCATCCTTCGGGCCTGTAGGTGCTACATCTTACTCTCGAAATCAACTTACGGTGGCTGGAGACATGATCTTTAAGTTTGCGGCTATCCGATAAGGGGATTGCCCCACTGCATTTCACGATTGTTAGCTAAGGATAAGTTGAATGAACACGTTAGCAGTTCTTGTTGGAGCGTTGTGCTTTTTTATCTTGGGGTATCGATACTATTCGGCATTTATTGCAGCAAAGGTTCTTACTCTCGATGACAAACGCGATACGCCGGCCCACAAATATGCAGATGGACGGAACTATGTCTCTTCTCCTAAGTGGGTTCTCTTTGGACACCACTTTGCAGCAATTGCCGGTGCGGGACCGCTGATCGGGCCAACGCTCGCTGCTCAGTTTGGCTTTGCTCCCGGTTTCTTGTGGATTGTAGCCGGAGCTGTTTTGGGTGGTTGTGTCCACGACTTTACCGTACTGGTTGCTTCAATGCGTCAGAAGGGGCGCTCTTTGGCTGATATTGCAAAAGCCGAAATCGGGCCGGTAGCTGGCTTTATTACGATGCTTGCTGTGCTATCAATTCTGCTGGTGACCTTAGGTGGACTCGGTATTGTAGTTGTTAACTCGCTGTCGAATAGTCCTTGGGGTGTCTTCACAATTGCAATGATTATCCCAATTGCCATGATGATGGGCATTTGGATGTTTAAGGGGCAGGCTGGAAAGATTGTCGTACGAGGGCCATCGATTGCCGGAATCATTCTGCTGCTTATAGCCGTTTTCTTAGGACATGTTGTTGCTCAGTCCTCGTATTCCCATTACCTGGTGTTTTCCGGTCATCAGATTACTCTTATCCTGATGGCTTACGGCATTATTGCTTCGGCATTGCCGGTATGGCTGTTGCTTGAGCCGCGCGATTACTTGGCGACATATGTAAAGCTTGGAACGATTACCTTACTTGTCCTGGGTATCTTTATCGTGCATCCGCAAATGCAGTTTCCTGCTGTAACAGCATATGTTCACGGCGGAGGCCCGATTATTCACGGGAAACTCTTTCCGTTCCTGTTTGTGACGATTGCATGTGGAGCCATTTCAGGCTTTCATTCGTTGATTTCATCGGGAACTACGCCCAAATTACTGGATAAAGAAACTGATGCGCGCTTCATCGGATATGGAGCAATGGCAGCTGAAGCCCTGGTTGCAGTAGTCGCCCTAGTCGCCGCTTGCTCCCTTAATCCTGGTGATTACTATGCAATCAATGTTCCTCCCGCTGTCTTTGCAAAGCTAGGGCTGCACACATCGGATTTGAATACTTTATCGCGAGAAGTTGGGGAGAATCTGGCGGGCAGAACCGGAGGTGGTGTCTCTCTTGCAATCGGTATGGCTCATATCTTTCGTGGCCTGCCGTATATGAGTAAGTTGGTCGGTTACTGGTACCACTACGCAATTATGTTTGAGGCTCTTTTCATCCTTACGACGGTGGATGCTGGAACGCGTGTAGCTCGTTATGTTGTGCAAGAGTTGCTAGGCAAGGTCTATAAGCCATTCGGGAATCCCAATTGGATTCCTGGCTTGATCTGTGCCACGGTCATGGTTGTCGGGTCTTGGGGATATTTGATCTACACGGGATCGATTGCAACAATCTGGCCTCTATTTGGTGCAGGGAATCAGCTTCTCGCCACCGTCGCTTTAGCGATTTGCTCCGTGTACCTCGTTAATCATGGGAAACAGAAATATGTGTGGGTCACATTCATTCCAATGCTATTTGTCGGAATCACAACTTTGGCTGCAGCTATTCAGTCGGTTGTAGAGATTTTCTGGCCGATGACGCAGAAGCCTGAAACAGCTCTACAGGGTTATCTGGATGCAACGCTGATGAGCCTGTTTGTTATAGGCGTGGTCCTGGTAGTAGTAGCCTCTTGCCGTAGATGCTGGGAAACATTGCATGGCGTGCCAGTTCCGTCCGCGTCCGACGAGATGGAACGGCCGGCCGAGAGGCCTGTAAAGATGAGTTGCTGTTAGGACCCTTTGCAGGCCGGTGTGGCTATACTTTCCGCCTTGCTTTCCCTGGAGTCCCTGAAAAGAGCGGAAAGTATATGCCACGATTTGTGAGTTCTACGAGCCCGGAGTGAGCGGTTGCCCTATGCGTGCCTTTTCAGGAGCTTCGACTTCCATTCCCGGTGTTTGCACCTTGAGCTTCAGGTCCGCCAAAGTTTCTTTCTTCGATTCGTGCGGAGACGTAAAGCTCAGTTCGTATTGATTCTGCAAACGTCGGCTCAGGTCCTCGAGGAAGGGAGCCAAGGAGACTGGATTGCCTAAGCCTTCAAAGTAGCTATGCCCGCCTGTAGCCTTTGAGATTCCAGTCAAATAGTTCTGGCCGCCGTCGACTACCCAAGGATTGTGTGCGAATCTTCCTGCTCCACGGTAATAGATGGAGTAAATGATTAGTCCGGCCTTTTGGGCGTCATGGACAGATGCTAAATAATAGGGGTCCTGCGGATCGAAGTAGCTATCTGAATAGGGATTTACGCCATCGGTGATCATGAGGATTTCCCGACGTGCTGCCGGATTCAGGGAGGGCCATTTCTTGGCAACATCGCTGATCACAAAATAAGGACTGGCATTTCCGCCTGGAATACCCTGAGGCATACGTACGCTGTTGGCTGCGGCTTTATGGTCGAGCGTGAAATTCGAGGTCGGTACTGCTCTGCCATTTTGCATGTAGGCGACGCTGACTTCGGTATTTGGCGGCAGCGAAAGAATGAAATCTTTGACATCGCTAAGCTGGCGTCCAAAGCTTCCTGAAGTTGAATCGTCTAGCAGAACCATCAGTTGCAACCTGCTATCACCCGCCCAGTCCCACTGGGTTACCTCAGCAGCTCCGGAAGTGCTGGAGACCCGAATTGCATCTTGCTGTATTTTGGGTGCTACTTCGCGCTTCGCCTTCGGGGTGATTGTCACCACGGTTTGCGCATTTCTCTGGGCTTGCAAAAAAGGTGGTGCCACAAGAGCCAGAGCGAGTCCGGCAACCAAGCCCTGAAAGATTTTTCTGCTCATAAATTTAACCTTCTGTTCCTTAGACGTCCCGGCTATAGAAACGGGTTCCGGATATCGAGTTCTGCCCGCTACCCTAGAGTGGCTTAGACCGTGTATCCTCAGCAAAATGAAGAGAATCCTTACAGCGGCGATTCTGATCCCCCTAGTCCTGTTGCTTGTCTTTAAGGCTCCAACTTGGTTGTTGACCATTGCCACGGGTGTTGTGGCGGAACTTGCAGCCTGGGAATTTCTCTCAATCGCGGATGGGGCGGGTGCTCGCACTCCCCGCATCCTCCTGCTGGTTTCACTGGCGGTCCTTTTCTTTATCAGTTTTCAACAGCCGGACCTGATTGCTCCGGTCCTGAGTGCTCTCAGTTTGTTGATCTTTGTGGTGTGCATCTGGCGGTGTCCTTTGGACCGGGTATTGCCTGATGTAGCATCCTCTGTCTTTTGTTTAATTTACATCGGATTCTCTCTGCTCACTCTTCCTTGGATCGGGGCACAGGCAAATGGCCCCTCGCTCTTAACTTTTCTCTTTTGTGTCGTTTGGATTGGTGATACTGCGGCCCTGTATGTAGGCAAAAGCTATGGCCGCCGCAAGCTGGCACCGGCTGTCAGTCCGAACAAGACCTGGGAGGGCAGCATTGCCTCGGTTGTGGCCAGCATCCTGATTACGCTATTCCTGATTTTCCTTGCCAGCCTTTTTGCAAAGCGGGGTAGCAGCGCATTGGCGTATCCTGGATCTGTATTTCACTGGTTGCTGCTGGCGATTGTGCTGAATGTAGTGGCACAGCTCGGCGATCTTGCGGAGTCGGCTTTAAAGCGTGGTGCAGGGGTAAAAGATTCTGGAACCCTGTTGCCGGGTCATGGTGGGATTTTGGACCGGATCGATGCCTTACTGCTGGCTGCGCCAGTCCTGTGGTACGCTCAGATAGCGCAACAGTATTTCTAAATCACGAGTTCCCAACCGTTTTGAAGCGCATTTCTATTCTCGGATCTACCGGCTCAATAGGCCAAAGCACTCTTTCAATCATCGAAGCTTACCCTGACCGCTTCGCTGTGGCTTCTTTAGCTGCAGGGCACAACATAGATGCTGCTTACGCGCAGTGTCTTCGTTGGCGGCCCCGCGTTGTGTCTCTTGCTACGGAAGAAGGAGCAGAGGAGCTCTCGAAGCGCCTGAAGGCTCAGGGCATTAGCGGTATTGACGTTCTGCATGGAACTGAGGGGACTGTGGCCTGTGCCACTCTTCCCGAGGTCGATTTCGTAGTTTCGGCAATCGTCGGCGTGGCTGGATTGCAGGCTACCTATGCAGCAGTTCTGGCTGGAAAGCCCATCGGCTTGGCGAACAAGGAATGTATGGTTGCGGCCGGCGATATTCTGAATCGCGCCGCTCGCGAGCATAAGGTTCCTTTCCTGCCCATCGATTCGGAGCACAATGCCGTGCACCAATGCATGCGGGTGGGAACAGCTAAAGAAATCAAGCAGATATGGCTGACGGCTTCAGGCGGGCCTTTCCGTAAGCTGCCTCTGGCCGATTTCGAGCACATTACGCCCGAGCAGGCTTTGAAGCATCCGACCTGGGTGATGGGACGGCGTATTACCATCGATTCCGCCACCATGTTGAATAAGGGATTGGAGATTATCGAGGCCTGCAGGCTTTTCGACGTCCCTCCTTCGCGGGTTCAGGTGACCGTTCATCCGCAATCGACGGTGCATTCGCTGGTCGAGTATATCGACGGTTCCATTTTGGCTCAGATTTCCGTAACGGATATGCGTTTGCCGATTCTTTATGCGCTGAGTTATCCGGAAAGGCCGGCGTCGACCCTAACTTTTGATATGAAAGCACTTAGCCATCTGGATTTTGAGCAGCCAGACTTTGAGCGCTTTCCCTGTTTACGGTTAGCCTATGAGGCTGCGGAGCACGGTGGGGCGCATCCCATTGCTTTGAACGCTGCTGACGAGGTTGCCGTGGAGGCCTTTCTCGAAAGACGAATACCGTTTCTCGGTATACCGCGTACAATTGAGAAAGTACTCGAAGCAACTCCCGAAACCCACCCGGCGACGATTGACGAGGTGCTTGCTCTCGATCAACAGGCCCGGCAAACCGCCAGAGAGGTTGTTGTTTCATCCCGCGAGGCTTCCCCCGTTTCCCGATAGGGTGATTAACGGATCGTTCTTGCGGAAAAGGTGTTAGCGTCCAATATGCCCTTCGCCCTAACTGCTTTTGTCTCCATGCTCATCGTGCTTGGCATCATGGTGCTTGTGCACGAGTTCGGTCACTTCATCGTCGCCAAACTCTTTGGTGTACGTGTTGAAGTCTTTTCCATCGGCTTCGGAAAGCGGATATGCGGTTTTCGCCGCGGAGATACCGATTACCGGATTTCGCTGCTTCCCTTTGGTGGTTACGTCAAGATGACGGGAGAGAATCCCGCCGAAGCTACCAGTGGAGATCCTGGAGAGTTTACCTCCCATCCTCGTTGGCAGCGGGTATTGATCGGATTTGCGGGTCCGGCAGCCAATTTCATCCTGGCCTTTGTGCTCATGACTGGCTTCTACATGATGCACAACGAGGTGATGGATTACCTCTCAGATCCGGCTGTGATCGATTTCGTTCCAGCCAATTCTCCGGCAGGCCGTGCAGGTCTTCAACCGGGGGATCTGATTGTTCATTTCGATACGCAAGATAATCCCTCCTGGGAGCAGGTCCGTATCCGTGCCGCTCTGAACTTGAATCAGTCGGTACCCGTCGCGGTGATGCGTAATGGACAGAAGATCTCTACCGATCTGGACATCGTAGACACGACCCGCGGAGAGGACTTTTCAATCGAGAAACTCGGATTGCTGCCACGGGTTCAGGCGACTCCAATTAAGGTCAGCTATGTTGAAGCAGCTATGCCCGCAGGACCAGCTGGAATGCGTGCAGGCGATCTGATGTTGTCGGTCAATGGATTACAGCTGCATTCCGTTCCGTCAGTGATTGCCTTTCTGCAACAGGATGCGGGAAAGCCTCTTCAGATCGCAGTTCAGCGTGGTTCTCAGGTTCTTAATCTGACTCTGAAGCCTCAGGTTTCGGAGAACGGCGGTGGTGGAAAACTCTATCGGATTGGATTTGAGGCTGAGCAGCCTCCTTTCCATGTAGAGCAGATGCCTTTACCTCAGGCCATTCAGCAATCGGTCAGCTTCAACCTTCATAATTCAAGCTTGATTGTTGATGTTCTGCACCGGATGGTAACGCGTCGGATGGCAATGGAGACCCTCTCCGGTCCAGTCGGAATCGCGCGACAGACGGGTTTGGCCGTCAGCATGCCAGGTTGGCAACCGATTATCCAGCTCATGTCGATCATTAGCTTGAACCTCGGTATCTTCAACCTGCTGCCAATACCGATTCTCGATGGCGGTCTGATTCTGTTACTGGCGATTGAAGGTCTGATTCGCCGGGATATCAATCAAGAGTTCAAGGAGCGTATCTATCAGGTGGCATTTGTTGTCCTGGTGCTCTTTGCTGTCTTCGTGATGTTCAACGATGTGGCGAAACTTCCTATCTTCTCGAAGCTGAAGCCATAAGCTGGAATCAATTCAAAAGAAAAGGCGCCCCAGTTCGGGCGCCTTTTCTTTTGAATTGATATGTAAGGGTTTCCTGTAAATAGAGTGTGCAGCTTCCTTTCGTCATTGGCTGGCCTATGTGAAAAATGAACGAGAAAGCTCTTTCCCGATCTTATGTTGTGGACAGGCCAGTTATCGCGGAAATCCGCTATATCATTGAAGAGAAGCGAGATTTAAGAGCCATTTCACAATGTTGGACAAAGAAGACAAACTCTCACAGGAAAGCAAACTACCAGCCTATAAACTCTCAATCTTTCAATATGTGATTGTGGCGGTTCTTCTTGTCCTGTTGGGCCGACTATGGCAGGCGGAAGTCCTTGGTGCTGAAAACTATCGCGAGCTTGCACAGCAGAATCGTGTCCGGAAGCTCCCCATACTTGCACCCCGCGGCCGCCTCTATGATAGAGAAGGGCGTTTACTGGTAGATAGCTATTCTTCGAAAAGCTGTTTTCTGGTCCGAGACTCCGGCCACAATATCGATGCAGATTTGCCGATGATCGCAGCTGGTCTGCACATGTCAGTGGAACAAATCAAGGCAATTCTCGATCACTATCGGTATGCTCCCAAGTATCAGCCCATTCCTCTGAAAACCGATATCACGCAGGACGAAGACGACTTCATCGAAGCGCACAGAAATGAACTCCCGGAGCTGGAGACGATCGATGAACAGCGTCGCCTGTATCCGGCGAATGGTTTTGCCGCCAATCTGATTGGCTACACGGGTGAAGTCAATGACAACATGCTCAACGATCCCCGCTATGCGTACTACGAGCCAGGAGATGTTGTCGGGCAGTCGGGGATTGAGCAGTCCTACGACGCATATCTGCGGGGAACCGACGGATCGCGGGATGTTCAGGTAGACAGTCATGGCCGTGTCGTCGGTAATGTGGGTAGAGAACCGGCAATTCCGGGTAGAGATCTTAAGCTGACAATCGACATCGATATTCAGCGGGCTGCAGAGCTGGCTCTAGGGAATCGACAAGGCGCTATTGTCGCCATGGATCCTCGCACTGGCGAGATATTGGCGCTGGTAAGTCATCCTTCGTTCAATCCAAATGATTTTTCTGTCCATATATCGAGAGACCAGTGGAATAGCTATCTTCAGAACCCCGAACATCCATTGATGAATCATGCGATTCAGGCTCAGGTTGCACCCGGATCGACCTTCAAAATGATCATGTCGGTTGCGGGAATGGAAGAGAATGTAGCTCAAGATCTGCGCGTAAATTGCCAGGGCGGCGCTTCCTTCTACGGGCGCTTCTTTGCTTGCGATGCTCATCATGGCTCGGTAACCATTCAGAACGCGATTCCATTCTCCTGCGATACGTACTACTACACACTTGCCCAGAGACTCGGCATCGGAACCATTTCCAAATGGGCTCATCGCCTGGGCTTGGGGCAGAAGACGGGAATCGATTTGCCGAATGAGGTTTCCGGGGTTGTGCCTTCCGAAGAGTGGAAGCTGAAGAACTACCACGATAAGTGGTTTGCTGGAGAGACAATCTCTGTCGGTATTGGGCAGGGCGCTTTGCAGGTGACTCCGATTCAGCTAGCTCGTGCCATCGGCGGTATTGCTTCTGGAGGTGTCTTCAAGCGGCCGCATCTGGTCAATCTCGATCAGCTTCCGCTTGAGTACCGGCAGGCCACACTCGAGCGCTTTACGGGCAGCGGAGATGCCACTGTTCCAATTTCGCCCTCTACCTGGCAGGTTCTTACAGACGGTATGGCTGCTGTGACTGGTCCGGGAGGAACGGCTTACACCTCTCATTTGGAAGGCATCGATTTCGCAGGGAAGACTGGTACAGCGCAAGTTGTCAGCCATAGTTTCGGTGACAAACAGGTGTCGGCAGATAAGAGTACCCGCGCGAATGCCTGGTTTGTAGGGTTTGCTCCGAGGCGCAATCCTGAGATTGTGGTCGCAGTTTTATGGATGCACGGTGGCTGGGGAAATGGTTCGGCTGTATTGGCCTCTCAGGTCGTGGGCGCTTATGTGAACAAACAGCGCAGCCGGGAACACAACATCCTCAAGCCTGAGACGCAACATACGGCACGCATTCCTGACGAAACAGCTAACCCTAAGGAGCCTAAGAAAGAGGGATAGAACCTTTCTCGAACCAGAAGGCGAAATGATTATCGCCTTCTGGTTCTTCGGATCATTTAGTGCTATGCCTGCCAGATATAGCCGCAATGAGGACATGTTGAGGGTTTCTTGCCTGCTAATAAGGCAAGAAAGCCCACCGGGAAACAGCAGATACAGACCACAATTACCCACGTTGGATAGCCAGCAGTAGGTGCAGGTTGAGTACATTTAGGACAGGAAACGAGCATCAAATTCTCCCTAAGAAAAGTTGAAAAAGCCAATGGATCAGGATTACTCCGCAGGCGATGGCGCCTAATATGCGAGATCCCCGGTGTACAAAGGTGGAAAACTCTATGTGGGTAATGGCAAGTGGGCGTGCGACCAGTTGAAAGACGAAACAAAGTCCAACAGCTAATCCTGCAGGGTTGGCTGTTCTGCTCGCTTGCCAGTGTCCAGTTGCTAGAGCTTTAAGAGAATGGGTAATTCCACAACCAGGACAGGGAATTCCAAAACATACTCGCATCAGGCATACGTGCGGAATCCACTGCATTACGAATACAAAGAGCAGGGCAAATAATGCCGAAAAAAGATAGCCAGCATGAATCTGTTGCGAAGGCTGAAGCGGTAGTTTCTTAATCAGCCAGTTAGGACAAATATATATTTCCATGTCAGGATGTGCTGCAAGACATTGAAACACAAATGGATACATCTCGGAATTAAATTTTTTCCGTGAAGGATACACTTAAGAGAAATGTCTGGTTTTGCTACAACAGTACGAGTTCGTTATGCCGAGACAGACAAGATGGGTGTTGTGTATCACGCAAACTATCTTGTCTGGTTTGAAATTGGCAGGGTGGAATTACTTCGCCATCTCGGATTTGATTACAAGCAAATGGAAATTCAGGATGACTGCCATTTGCCTGTTGTCGACGTGAGCTGTCGATATAAAGCTTCTGCAAAATACGATGACGAAGTTCGAATCGAGACTCGTCCGGTACTGCTTCGTGGTGCGGTTATCCGCTTTGGATATCGGGCTGTCCGCGTCTCCGATGATCTATTACTTGCCGAAGCTCAAAGTACCCATATCCTCTGTGATCACGAGATGAAGAAAAAGACGCTGCCAGAAAAGTATGCAGCAGCCCTTCGCTCTGTGATGTAGCCGTTCACTGTAGTCATTCAACGAATAATAGATAAGAAAAATCCGTGTGGCCCTGTTTTCGCAAGCGAAGTGGGCCACACGGATTTTTGTAGTAGTCGGGTTTAGTCGGTGTTTACTGCGCGACCGGTTCCGTAGATGCTTCTTCTCCGGCATGTTCGCTTTCTTCGGTAATCTTGCGTAGCGAGACGTTTTCGAACTGTGCCCAGATAAGTCCCACCGGAATTACGGACAGGAACGTAATGATCAGCAACATGGCGCCGCAACCCAATGCCGGTTCCCACGCCACACCGAAGAAAGTACGCATCGCCGCGCTAACAATTCCGATTTGGGTAAACCATCCAATAACAGGTAGCTGAAACCCGCTGGCTACCATGCTGGTTGCTTCGATAACCATACCCTGTGAGAGCGTGATATGTGCAAGCTGAGGCGATACAACGAAGGCTCGCATGATGAGAAAGTAAGCCGAGACAATGAGTATCCACATCAGGAGCGAGTTGGCGGTTGCTAATACAACATCGAGAGGTGTGGCCAGAGTATTCAGACCATCACGAAAGGTTCGGATCTTTTCCCCGACAGAGTGGGCAAATTTTGAAGAGAGAGGTGTAAGCAGTCTCTCGGCAAGGCCCGCTACAATTCCGCCGGAAAGGCGCACGACAACTGTAAATACGGCGAGGGCAAAAGTTCCCAGCAAGCCGCTGGTTGCAACCTTTTTAAGGAGTTCTGGATGTGGTAAGTCAGCACGATTAGGTGCGAAGAGCAGAACTGTTGAAAAGATTAGCGCCATTGAGCCAAAGTCGAACATCCGCTCAACGACATAGACTGCCATCTGCGAGCCAATCGGAAGCTTAACGCGCCTGGCTACCAGGTATGGACGAACAAGATCGGCGGCGCGTCCTAGCAGTGCGACTGCTGTGAAGCCAATAACCTGAGTCCCCAGGATCGTCCAAGGTGAAACCTTCTTAACCGGCTTAAGTAAGAGTGCCCAACGATAGGCACGGAAGATATAAGCCAGATAAATGCATCCGATTGCTGCGAGAAAGAGACGCCAATCGGCCTGTGTAATCTGCTCGCGAAAGGTCTTTCCATCGAAGTGGATGTGATGATATGCCCAGACGATCAGAGCGATGAAGATTGAGGTAACGATCAGCCCGAGAATCAGCTGTTTCTTTTTCAAATTTGCACCTTGCTGTTTTTCAAATCCTAATGTTTTTCCCCGTCTTGCGTTTGTGCGGGGGCCAGACTGGCTACATCTGACGGGGCTTTTGCTACAGAAGAAGCAGCAGCTGCTTGTCTGGCTGTAACACGCCGGTTGAATTCCCGGATGACTCGGGCCACATAGGCGCGCGTCTCTCGATAAGGCGGAATGCCATGGTATTTATCAACCGCAGCAGGCCCGGCGTTATATGCAGCCAATGCCAAAGCCAGATTGTCGTGATATCTCACCAGAAGAGAGTCAAGATATGCCGTTCCCCCGTTGATGTTCTGTTCGGGGTGGAACCTGTCTGCTACTCCGAGTTGTTGCGCGGTTGAAGGCATCAGTTGCATTAGCCCGGCTGCCCCGACGCGGCTGGTAGCGCGAGGATTTCCCCCACTTTCAGCTCGTATGACGCTGGCAAGCAGATCGACATCTACATTATGTTTCTGCCCTGCACGGTTGGTGATAGTGGGGATGTCTGTTTGCGCTTTTACTACCGGAACCAGGGGCGCAATCGGGGGCGCCGCAGGCGGCTCAGGCGCTGCTTCAATGGAAGCGATCTCGTCCGCACGAACTTCAACAAAATTGTTAGAGGTTGTGTAGAGCCTTACATGGCTTCCGTTTGCTTCACGGTGGTCACAGATCAGATCGAAGCCATTTGTCAAAGTGATGTGTTCCGCTGCACGGGCCTTTCCGCCAGCCATGATCGCCGCTGTCAGCAGGATTGCTACGTGAACACGCATCACGAAAACTCTACCATTCCTTGCTCTTTGTCTTCAGCAGGAGACAATCTTTCCAGAAGCTCTTCAATGACCACGGCAACGCCATCCTCATCATTCCGAGGGGCCAATTCCCAACCATTGCGGGTACCTAACTCCTGGAGTTCAGGAGGAGCATTTCCCATCAGGACCGGGTGTCCGACCGTTTCCAGCATCTCCAGATCATTGTAGTTATCCCCTATGGCCATAATTGCCTGCAGGGGAAGATTCCGGGTTTCAGCAAGCTTTCTCAGAGCCCAGCCTTTGGAGATTCCGGGGGGTAAGAGATCGAGAATACAGAGATTTCGTTCCGGGTATTCCGTTTTGTGCAGCTCGACTTCCCCGGCAAAGGGGCTTTGTTGAATCAGGTTTTCGGCCTGTTCCATCTCGGCCAAAGAACCGGCAACCATACCCTGGATCGCGGATTCTCCGGAATCAAAGGCTCGTTCCAGAGGCTTTATCTCCAGCAGCTGGGAGCGGTTTGCCTGGACCCAAAGTGATATCCGTGAACTGAGACGGTCAATCGATTCGAGGACCAGTGTTCCAGGACCTTCGCGATCAAAGGTGAAAACAACAGTTCCAAAGCTACGCAGCAGAGCGCATAAGGCACGAGCTGTTTCTGGCCTTAAGGTATTCCGGTTGATGTTCTTGCCGGAGAATGTACTGGTAACCGTGCCGTTGGAAGTGATGATGGCTGTCTCGGAGCTTAATCCGATCTGTTCCAGCACCGGCATGGCATAATTCTGCCGCCGTCCAGTGGCGATAACCACTTCAATTCCAGCAGCTTCTGCCGCCAGCAGGGCAGCACAGTTTCGTTGACTAATGGCAAGTCCGACTCCGGGGAGCAGGGTTCCATCGATATCTACTGCAATCATGCGTACCGCGGAGGGATCCATCTCTCATAGTTTATCGGGCTAGAGCTCGGTATGGGGTAATTCCGTGCCAGTCGGGCAACTTCGTGGTCCAAAATTCACGAAAAATCCCATTCTGCAAACGGGAATGGAATGGTCTTGCCTGGTACTTTGTCTCTGTTAACTAAACCGTAATATTGGCGGTGTGAGTAGTTGCAGCTTGAAGGAGGATTGTCGTGAATCTTGGAAAGTTAATCGAATAATATGTTTATAGAAAAGATAATGGCAAAAGAGTACCATTGTTATTCTAGAGATTCATTTTTTGATTAGCTTTTCGACTTTGGGTGCCATGGAGGAAGAGGGTAAGAAATGGCCCGCATTGCCTGTCTATTTTCAGTAGAAGAGTTCGAGGATATCGAACGTCCTCTTCCTGCCTGGAGCCAAGCTCCCTTTGGTTTGAGCCTGATAGCTGCCTGTCTGGAATCCGCTGGTCATGATGTACGTTGTTGGGTAATCTGTCCGGCGACGCCGCTGGATCGAATTGCGGCAGAAATGGTGAACGATTTTGGCTGCGATATGGTCGCGGCAACAGCGGTTACCACCCAATTCCCGATCATTGCTAAGCAGTGCCAGGCAATCAAGGCTCTCAACCGTGAGGTCAAGATACTGGTGGGCGGTGCCCATCCCAGCTTAAATCCAGAAGATTCAATCGCTTGTGAATCGGTAGATGCAATTTGCCTGGGGGAAGGAGAGACAGCCTCCGTCGCTTATGCGGAGGCTGTCGATCAGGATCTTCAACCCTCCGGTATCCCTGGTTTATGGATCAAGGTCCCTGGGACGGCGGTTCTTGATCGTACTGCTCCGCTTCCGTTTAACGGGGATCTCGACAGTCTTCCTTTGACGAATCCCGATCACTGGGCCCGCTGGGTAAAGAAGGGAGACCGCACCTTCCGTGTGGTCATTGGGCGCGGGTGTCCTTACAGCTGTACATACTGCTCAAATCACGCACTTCGAAAGGTGAGTACCGGGAAATACGTTCGTTACCGCTCTCCCGAAAATGTGATTGCAGAAATTAATCAGCTGGTGGACCGTTTTCCTGAGATCAACCGTCTTTATCTGGAAATCGAGACCATTGGTTCGATTCCTGCTATGGCCATTGCTTTATGTGATCGTCTGGCCGAGTTCAATGCTCAGAGAAAGCAGCCGATTGTGTTTCGCGCCAATCTCGCCGTGACTTCTCGTCTGGTCCAGAAGAGCGACGAACTGCATGCCTTGCTATCGGCTTTTCAGCGGGCGAATTTGACTTGCCTGAATGTGGGGTTGGAGTCGGGATCGGAGCGGATTCGTAAGGAGATCCTGAATCGCCCGGCCTATAGCAATGCCGATCTGATTACCTTCTGCAAAGTCGCAAAGCAATACGGCATCCGGGTGGTTCTGTATGTTTTGATTGGTTCCCCTACGGAGACTGCGGCAGATTTTCTGGAGACTGCAGCTGTTGCAAGGGCCTGCGAGCCGATTGATATCTATGAATCGATCTTCTATCCCTACTCGGGTACAAAGCTTTTCAAGCTATCCGAGGAGATGCATCTTTTCGATCCTATGGAGATAGATACTAAGGCGGAACGTTTACGCCCTCGTTTGCAGCTCGATGGTTTTCCGAAATGGCGGATCTGTTTCGAGTATGTCTTTCTTTCCTGGCGTGTCTTTCATGGCCGGGTCCCCTTTTCGACAATACGGCAGGACATGGTTCAAAAGACGCTACATATGATGCCCGATTTGCGAAATACAGTGAGACGTTTCCGCAGAATGGTTTGGGGCCGTGCCGAGGCAGCCTAGAACTTCAGACCGCTGAAATGCTCTAAAATCGAATTGACTGTGCACTCCGCGGAAAGGGAACGAAGCAAGATCATGCAGCCACAGGACATATGCGTCTGTTGTCATGAAGCTACGGCAGCTTCTCCGGAAAGCGCCTTGTGCTCCCGGTGTTTTTCCGCATTGAAGGAGAAGGCAGATAGTCCTGATCCTTCCGGAAGACCGTCTGCCGAGATCGATCATCGAGGGATTCTGCTTCCTCGCCGTCATCTGCTTGGCGGCATTATTACGCCCAGCTAAGTTTCTCAGCCGAAAAGCTCTGTGCGTTACTTCTTCCTTGAGTACTTAAGGTTCTCGGCATACGGAAGGCGTTTCCGTCCAACCTCATTGCTTTCCCATGATTCCTAGCCATTAAGTGTCTATGGAGGAAGTAGTGGGAACAGCACACGAGGCATCTCCGAAGGGTGTAGGTAGGTTTGTATTGTGGCTATTCGTGGGATTGGTGGTGTTGTTAGTTATCTTGGCCGCCCTTATTTATTCCCAAGGACATAAGTCTGGCATTATGCGAAATAGCCAGATTACTCTCCCTCTGGTGCAACCTACCGGAGTGGTTCCTGCAAAGGTGTAGACCGGAGTTACAAGGCTTACCGGGCTTGCAGCCCAAAAAGTGCGAGAGCTAGAGCATTTTTCGAATTAGTGTAGACTGAGCATGGCGAAACTCAGCGACAAGCAAAGCAATGGCGAAAGCCTACGAAGATGATCTGCGACGTAAGTTCCTAGCAGCCTATGATGATGGGAATGGGACGCTGGAGGAATTGGCAGAGCTATTTGGAGTAAGTGTAGGTTGGGCGAAGAAGGTTTCCAGCCAGCGGAAGCATAGTGGTCAAGCCGAGCGAGTTGTTCATCGTCCCGGGAGAAAACCACACGTCGGAGCCAGAGAGCAAAAGCAGGTAATAGCGTGGGTGGAAGCGGAGCCGGATTTAACGTTGGCTGAAGTGCAAGCAAAGTTGCACAATGAAGCAAGCGTGGAACTGAGCTTGGGGCGGATTTGGTTTCTACTTCGGAAACTGGGTTTACGGCTGAAAAAAAGTCGCTCTATGCCAGTGAACGCGATACCGAAGCGAACCGCCAGCGACGCCAAGAATTTGTCGCCAAGATCCAGGCGACAAGTCTGGAACGGCTGATCTTCCTTGACGAGAGTGGTGTGACAACTTCGATGACGAGGCGTTATGCCCGTTGCCTCGGAGGCACTCGTATACACGAATCTACTCCTGGAGGACAATGGAAAATCATGACCATCCTGGGAGCAATGAGTTTTCGTGGCATGGTAGCAACGATGACCATCGAAGCCGCTACCGATGCGGAGATATTCCTAGCCTATGTCGAACACATACTCTGTCCGGCACTGACAGCTGGCGATGTGGTGGTAATGGACAACTTGAGTTCCCATAAGGTCAACGGCGTACGGAGGCTGATCGAGGCCGCTGGAGCAGAATTGCTATACCTGCCGCCTTACTCGCCCGATCTGAATCCGATCGAAAAGGCTTGGGCTAAGCTCAAACAACTGCTTCGGGCTGCCAAAGCTAGAACCAGAGAATCCCTTGAGCAAGCTATAGCCGACGCTCTCAAGCTTATTTCCCCTGATAATGCTCAGGCTTGGTTCCGTCTCTGTATAAATGGTCTACACTAATTCGAAAAATGCTCTAAACGAATAAGACTTGATAAGGAAGCAAAAAGCATCAGGGCATGATTTTCCATCATGCCCTGATGCTTTTTGCAGGTATGCCCGCGGCAAGAAAGCTGCCAAATTTTGTGTTTCGGTTCAGGCCTGAGCGCAAAATCCTTTAGTAGCCATTGGCTATCAAAAAAGTCTCTGTGAGCTGGAAGGAGTCCTGCTGTTGTTGTGCTGCGAACTTCAACAGAACGTCGGCTTCGATATTTACAGGTTGTCCGATTTCCAGCGAGTGGAGATTGGTGCGCCAATAGGTAAGCGGAAGAATGGCGACAGAGACAATATTCTGCTCGCGATCGAATCCTGCGATAGTCAGGCTAATGCCTTCTATAGCGATTGAACCCTTTTCGACCATGTATTGGCGGACGTTTGGTGGAATGGTTACTTTAAGCCACCAGTCTGTTTCTTCTGCACCGGGTTTAACAGGATCGAGAGCTACAAGCTTTCCTGTGCCGTCTACGTGTCCTTGAACCACGTGACCACCCAATGGGCTGCCCGCTGCTGTGGGCAGTTCCAGATTTACTTTCGAACCGGGTTTGAGTGCCGCCAACGATGTTCTGGAGACTGTTTCTGCTGCCAGATCGGCATAGAAGTATTTGGGGTTTACATCTAGGGCCGTCAGACACACGCCGCTGACGGCGCAGCTGTCGCCTTCTTTGAGGCGCTCCGCAATTCCCTGAGCTTCGACGGTAATGCGGCGAACTCCCGCATGTTCTTCTACGCTGACGATAGTGCCTGTTTGCTCGATGATTCCAGTGAACATACTTTTCTAGTTTATTGTCTCTCCCCAAGGATCTCGCAGCAGAGCGTTCCATGCCAAGTCGTTGCCGTAAGGAATTGTCTCAATGGCGGGGAAACGCATTGCTTCCGGCAGAGCTTCGAAGACAGGTACTGCATCGCCACCTAAGAGTATTGGTGCCACGAACAGACGCATGCGATCGACGAATCCACCAGCCAACAGTGCAGTATTCAGTCGCGTTCCCGCTTCGACTAACACGCTGAGAATCTGATTCTTACCCAGATAAGCAAAGACCTCATCGAGGGAAACACGGCCCTCTGCAGATGGCATCGTTATAACTTCGGCGCCGAAGGGCTCCAGCATCTGAATGCGCGCTCTGTCTTTGCAAGTGGTGAAAATGGTTGCTGGATTAGCACTGTTCTGGAGCAGTTTCGAGGCTGGCGGTGTCCGCAACTGCGAATCGAGGACGATGCGTTTCAGCGGCCGACGGCGTGGAAGTCCGCTACGATCCGTTAGCAGCGGATCGTCTGCCAGGACGGTGTCTACGCCGGTCAGAATCGCATCGTTGGTGTGCCGCATCTTTTGCACTTCGGCTCTAGACTCAGCTCCGGTAATCCACCAAGGTTCGCGAGCGCTTCTTTGCGTCGATGCGGGAGCAATCCGGCCGTCCAGTGTGATTGCAGCTTTGAGGGTCACAAAGGGGCGTCCCGTTTGAATCCATCGGGCAAAGCCCTCATTGAGGCGACGTGCTTCGTCTTGTTTGATTCCGGTCAGGACTTCGATTCCAGCATTGCGAAGTCTCTCGAATCCTTGTCCTCGAACCTGAGGATTCGGATCTCCTGTAGCTACAACCACCCTTTGTACGCCTGCCTCAACTAATGCCGTCGAGCAAGGTCCTGTCCGTCCGGTGTGACTGCAGGGTTCTAAGGTGACGTAGGCTGTAGCTCCACGGGGAGAATCTGTAGCGGCTTTCAGAGCAGCGATTTCTGCATGGTCCTTAAGCTCGTATTGATGGAAGCCTTCTCCTATGAGAGTGCCATTCTTGATCAATACGCATCCTACGGCGGGATTGGGAGAGGACACTCCTACCGACTGTTCGGCCAGTGTCAGGGCCCGCTCCATCCAGCGATAGTCTTCGGAACTCGTGTTGTTCACCGGCATTTTACGGCTTCACGATGCTCCAAGCAGCGACTCGACGAAGGCCTCGCTATCAAAGGGAAGCAAGTCTTCAATTTTCTCGCCGATACCGACGAAGCGTACCGGGAGCTTCATCTCTCGCGCAATAGCTACAGCAATACCGCCCTTTGCCGTGCCGTCGAGCTTTGTCAGTACGATTCCGGTGACTCCTGCAGCTTCATTGAAGAGTCTTGCCTGTTGCAGCCCGTTTTGCCCGGTCGTAGCGTCCATCACCAGAAGCACTTCATGCGGAGCGCTGGAAATGAAGCGTTGCGCTGTGCGGCGCATCTTGTCCAGTTCGGCCATTAGTCCGGACTTTGTATGGAGACGGCCCGCCGTATCGACCAGCAGAACGTCAATCTTGCGATTTTGCGCCGCCTGCATGGCATCGAAGAGCACCGCAGAGGGATCGCCGCCTTGCTTGGTCTTGATCATCTCAGCACCGGAGCGCTGGCTCCAGACCTCCAGCTGCTCGATGGCGGCAGCACGGAAGGTATCGGCCGCACAGAGAAGAACACTTCTCCCCTGAGCACGGAAGTAGGCGGTTAATTTGCCGGAAGTGGTTGTTTTCCCCGTTCCGTTAACACCGACCAGGAAGATGACCTCAGGCCCTTCTGCGAGCTGTAGCGGCGGGCGATTTTGCTCATCCAGAATAGATTTGAGCTGTTCCTTCAGCAGTTCGCGAAGTTCTGCTCCACTGCTGATCCCCTGACGCTTTGCTCTGTCGCGAAGATTGTCCAGGATTTCGGTTGTTGTTGTAACGCCGAGATCGCTGGCCAGTAAGCTCATCTCAAGCTCGTCGAGAGTAGCTTCATCGACTTCGCGTGTGAGAGCAATGACGCTTTCGATGCGCTCACTCAGGCTCTCGCGGGTTCGCGAGACAGCCTGTTTCATCCGGTCGAAGAAGCCTTTTTTCTCCTTCTCGGGCTCGTCTTCTTTAGGTTTGAAACTGCCAAACAGCGTCTGAATCATGATCCCCGCTCAGTCTGAGTCTATAGCGTTTTGATTATTCGTCGCGTCCCGGACGGGTCATCAGCTCATGCATTGCAACTTGTGGCGATTTGCCCTCGTCCAGAATTTGCGCCATCTGCTCGGTGATAGGCATTTCGATGCCGTGTAAGCGTGCCAAGCCTAAAGCTGCGCGTGTGGTATGGACTCCTTCGGCAACTTTGCCTCCGAGTCCGGCAAGAATCTCATTGAGCTTCCGTCCTCGGCCCAGCTCAAAACCAACGGTGCGATTTCTGGAGAGATGTCCCGTACAGGTGAGTACCAGATCTCCAACTCCGGAGAGTCCCGCCAAAGTCTCACGCCGTCCGCCACAGGCCACGGCTAAACGCGTAATTTCTGCAATTCCACGTGTGATCAGGGCTGCGGCGCTGTTGTATCCCAAATCCAATCCGGCGACCACGCCGGAAGCAATTGCAATGACGTTCTTGAGTGCTCCACCTAATTCGACTCCAATGAGATCGTCATTGGTATAGAGCCGTAAGGTTGGGCTGGAAAAGGCCTTTTGCAGCTCTGCTGCCAGCGCCGGATTTTCAAAAGCAACTGTGATCGCTGTCGGGGTTCCTGCTGCGACTTCCTGAGCAAAGGACGGTCCGCTCAGCGCTCCACAAGGAAGCTGTAGTCCTGCATTGGCAACACAGGAACTGACAACCTGACTCATGCGCAGAAAAGTCTGATCCTCAATGCCCTTGGTTGCGCTTACCAGGATCTGCGACGGACGCATGAATTTCGCCAGTCTGGCGTAAGTGGGCCTCAGGTATTCCGATGGGACGACGCTGACGATGATCTCCGCATCCTTCAGCGCTGTTTCTCCATCTCCGGTGACCTTCAGCTCGGAAGGAAGGGGAAACCCGGGAAGAAACTGTTTGTTCTCCTTATCGCGGATGAGGTCTGCAGCAGCTTCATCCGAATGGGCCCAAAGAGTGAGGTCGTGTCCACCACGGCGATACAGGCTCAGCGCAATAGCAGTACCCCAAGCGCCAGAGCCCAAAATCGTGATCTTGCTCATGCTTCTGCCTTTCTTCTCCCGAAGCGATACTCGGTTCCATTCAGAAGCCGGCGGATATTTTGGTGATGCTTTACCACAATAAGGAAGGCCGAGAAGAAAACAACGGCCAGGAAAAAAGGCGTGTTTTTCTCATGATCGAGCCATAGCACCAGGAAAGGGAAACCCGCTGCCGCCACAATGGAGGACAGCGATACATATCGGGAAAGAGCAAATAGAACGACAAAGATGAATAGAGCGACAAGAGCTGCATGCGGAGCCAGCGCCAGGAAGACGCCGAAAGCCGTAGCCACGCCCTTTCCGCCTTTGAAGTGCAGCCAGATCGGGTAAACGTGTCCGAGAATCGCAAAGAGACCGGCCACCGCAATGGCGTCCGGCATTCCCCCCGTCACTCTGCTGATGAGATAAACCGCAGCGTAACCTTTCAGGGCATCCAAAAGAAAGGTGAGAGCTCCCAGTCCTTTCGAGCCGGAACGCAAGACATTGGTGGCACCAATATTGCCGCTGCCCTTGGTTCGGATATCTTCTTTCTTGAAGAACCGAACGAGCAGATATCCAAAGGGAATAGCTCCCATAAGATAAGCGATCAGTGCGATTTCGATGATTTTTCCAATCGGCATTTCGTACCCGAGTGTAACAGCTGTGCAGCTAAAGTTCGGTCAGCAAGAACCGCTGTCGCCTCCCCCTTTGGGGTCTGAACAATTTCAACGTGGCTGACCGCTTTATCAGCTGACAGGAACTTTGCAGTCCGGTTTCAGGCTGTGCGCTTCTTAGCTGCTTCTTACATCAAACGACGCCGGATCATGTCCAACGCTTGCTGCGAAGCAAATAGCCGAACACGGTCTCGGTCTCCCATGAACCGTTTTTCAACAACTTCGGTTTGGGCTCCGTCTGTGATGCTGATGTAGACCAATCCTACCGGTTTCGTTTCCGTTGCTCCACCCGGACCGGCAATCCCGGTAATGCCGATTCCAAAGGTCGCTCCTGTCCTGCGACGAATGCCTTTTGCCAGAGCTTCCGCCACTTCCCGGCTTACGGCTCCGTATTCTTCGATCATCTCCTCTGGGACATCGGCAAAATCGGTCTTGAGCCCGTTGGAATAGACCACGGCTCCGCCGAGAAATGACCGGGAGCTTCCGCTAATACTGGTTAATCTTTCGGAGAGGAGTCCTCCCGTACAGCTTTCAGCAACAGCCAGGGTAGCTCCGCGCATTTCCAGGTAGAAGAGAACAATCTGCTCAAGCTTTTCGCCTTGAGAGGAATAAACAAAGTCGTCCAGCTCTTCTTCGATCTTTTCGGCAAGCGCATCGACTCGTTCCTGAGCTTCTTCGATGGACGGCTTGGCACAAAGCAAGTTGAGCTGAATATCTCCTGCTCCGGCCAGAATCGTTGTTTCCACATCGGTAAATAGCTTGTAAATCGGCGCGATGCGAGCATCGGCCTGCGATTCGGGAATCATTGCTGCTTTCAGCGTGCGCCGGGCAATAAAGCGGGGCGGCAAGGCAGCCCGCAACCGGGGGATGCACTCGGTATCGAAGAGAGGTTTGCACTCATTCGGAGGTCCCGGCAGCAAAATGATGAGTTTCCGGTGTCCGTCGTAGACCGTATCGACATACTGTCCTGGAGCCGTTCCGTTGGGATTCGGCAGGACGACTGCGCCCTCCAGAACATCGGCCTGGCGGGCATTGTTGTCTGTCATGGTGATGCGACGTGCGGCAAAGCGGGCGTAGAGTGCGCCGACAAGATCGGCATCGCGCTTGATCCCAATACCAAGCGCTGCCGCCATAGCTTCGCGGGTCAGATCGTCTTCTGTGGGGCCAAGCCCGCCGGTGACGATGACTATGTCCGAACGCCCTAAAGCAACCTGGGCAGCATCGGTCAGGTGTTGTAATTTGTCGCCAACAATGGTTTTGAATACGACCTGAACTCCCAGCTGGTAAAGCTGTTCGGTCAAGTAGAGCGAGTTCGTATCCTGACGATAGGGCGTCAGTAATTCCGACCCGATGGCAAGGATTTCGCAGTTCATCGTCAGGTAGTGCAATTCTCCGGTCTTGACCCAATGCCGCTTAGTTTTGTTCCTTTGCCCGTCAGAATTTCAGGGGCAGGGAACCGTTTGCATCCGGCGTTGTATCAGGGCTCGACTTTAGTCTCTGCTCCTATTGTAAAAGGAGAGCTTCAATAAAGGCGCAATCCTTCTACTCCCAAGTCGACATAATAAACTGCGTTGTTTGTGGTCAGTACGGCGCCACCGTCGCCGGAGAAAGCCAATCCGACGATTCCTTGGCCGGAAAGAACCAACTCGGCCTCCCCTTTGGAAGTGATGCGAACCAGCCCGCGTTTACCCCGGAAGGAAGCCGCGACATACACATTCCCCGCGATATCGATTGCTAGTCCCTGCGGACGCCCGAGGCCACGGTAAAAGACGCTGGTTGCCCCGCTCCTGTCGATAGCCCAGATGCATTCATTGCTGGAGGTGGTTGGTGCAGAGACATAGAGCACGCCATCTTGTCCAAATGCCAGATGGTAAGCTGCCATACTGGCTTCCAATGTCGCGAAGACAAAGATCTGACGATCCTTGGAGATCTTGAAAATCGTGCCGCTACGGTCTCCGACGTAGAGATTTCCTTCAGAGTCGAAGGCCACTCCGGTAGCGATGCCCATGCCCTCGGCATAGACGCTGACGGCTCCTTCTTTCGTGACCCGATAGACCGTACCCTCGTGACGTGAGGAAACATAGATGTACCCGGCAGGATCGATCGCAATTCCCGTAGGGTTCATTATGTCCGTAAGGAACGGCTCTTTTTCTCCTTCAGGACTGATGCGGTAGAGGGAAACAGGAGTCTTTTGTCCTCGGGAGCCCGACAGGGTCGTGTAGATATTGCCTTCCGCGTCAACTGCGGGATTGGTGACCGGATGGACCTCCGTAGCCAGTAGCTGTGCTACCCGCAGGTCAACCAGGTTACTGGCCGATCCATTTTGCCGGACTTCCAGGGCAGCACTTGTAGCAGCCTCGGGAATGCGGACGATCATCCGTCGCGAGCGGCTCAGCAAAATGGGAGCAGCAAAAGCGCCCACAAATGCTTGCGGTGGACGGTACTCCACTGGACCAAGATTCTCGCCGCGGAGCTCGACTTCTCCTCCCGGCAGTGTTGCATCGGGAATCAGCGCTTCAATGCGGGGCGTATTGTCATTCAAATTCGCGCGGAGCTTCATCATCGTTTAGATCCACTTATGGGCTGCTGTGGCCAGGAGCCAAGCATATAATCCCGCTGCTACATCGTCGAAAACTATACCCCAACCTCGGGGGAGTCTTTCCAGGTGCCGCACCGGCCAGGGCTTCACAATGTCAAAGAGTCGAAACAATATCAGCCCCAGCAAGGCATGCCGCCAGTTGGCTGTGCTTCCGATCAGGGTAATCCATTGTCCTGCAACTTCGTCGATGACCACCTGACCCGGGTCCTCGCGTCCGCTCTCCCGTTCTACCACGGTCGCTGCCGGTACTCCGAAAATGGTAGCTAGAAGTGCTCCACCTGCTGTAATCCACGCCAGCGTTGGGGTGGATACACCGGGAATCTGACCAACGGCAAACCAGATTAATACTGCTGCTACCGATCCCCATGTTCCCGGTCCGGGTTTTCCTAATCCTGCTCCAAAGAAAGTTGCTGTCGTCCACGCCCAAAAGGTCTTGCGTTCAGTCATTGTCGTGTTCGCGGCTGCTCCTTTGCCCGGACTCCAGGTCCTCAAGCACGTCGGGATCGAGAACTGGGGAACTGATCTTGTATACCCCACTGGCCCACTTGCCCAGGTCGATTTTGCGACAACGGTCGCTGCAGAAGGGATAATCCACGTCCTTTTCCGTCACGATCGTGCGACAGGTAGGGCAACGCAAAATTTTTGTTTTGGTACTCATGTACTTCCACCCTCCTCCTTTAGACGGTGGGGCTTTCGCCAATGATTCTTGCTACTACATCGTAATCATGGGCTTCGCTGATTTCGCAGCGGTAAAAACGGCCTGGCTCCAATTGCTCATAGGGACCGAAGTCGTTGAGATAAACCTTTCCATCGATTTCCGGAGCATGGAACTGAGTGCGTCCTTCCCAGAGAAGAGGTGTTTCTTCGCTCTCTCCTTCGACAAGCACATCCACCGCCCGGCCGATCCAATCCTGTTTTGCCTTCTTACTGAGTTTCTGCTGTAACTTCATCAGTTTGCGACGGCGGGACTCAATTGTGCGTTTAGGCAGCTTCTCTTCGAGAGAGAAGGCCTTCGAGCCTTCCTCATCGGAGTAGCTGAAGACGCCCAGCCAATCGAAGCGAGCTTCGCGAACAAATTCCTCGAGGATGGCAAAGTCCTCTTCCGTTTCTCCCGGGAAACCGACGATGAACGAGGTCCTTACGCTAATTCCCGGAACTGCGGCCCGGACTTTCTCTAGAGTTTTCAGGAAGATGTCAGCACCACCGCCACGTTTCATCGATTTCAATACCGCTGGAGAAGCATGCTGGAGCGGAACATCCAGATATTTGCAGATGTTGGGATGCTTCGCGATTACTTCCAGTAACCGGGTGGTGATGCGGTTTGGATAGGCGTAGAGGAATCGTAGCCAGACCAGGCCTTCGATTTGAGCAAGCCTGTCCAGTAGCTCTGCTAGTCCATCCTTAATTCCCAAATCTTCGCCATAACAGGTGGTGTCCTGACCGATGAGCGTGATTTCTTTAACCCCAGTTTCGACCAGCCTCTTGGCTTCGGCTACAACGGATTCAAGCCGTCGTGAGCGGAATTTTCCGCGCAGGTTGGGAATTACACAGAAACTGCAAGGATGATCGCATCCTTCAGCGATCTTGATGTAAGCCGAAGACTTGGGTGTCGCCAGCAATCGGGGTGTGTTCTCGTCGTAAAGATAATTGGGCAACTCGGCAATAGCGCCGTCCCATTCTGTCCGGTCAAAACGGCCTTGTTTTTCGCGGAGATCTCCTTCGGCGCGTGAACTTTGCTGTTCGGAGAGGATGGGGAAAAGCGAGGCCGACGCGGGTTTCTGCTCCAGGCCTGCAGCGGAGAGAATCTTTTCCAATTCACCGGTACCGACGACGGCATCGACTTCGGGAATGTTCTTGCGAATCTCGTCCCTGTAACGCTCGACCATGCATCCGGCAACAATCAGTTTTTTTGCCTGCCCTGAGGTCTTGTGTTGCGCCATCTCCAGAATGGCATCCACTGACTCCTGTTTGGCTGAGTCGATGAAAGAACAGGTGTTGACTACCAGGATTTCCGCCTCGTCGACCTTAGAGGTTATTTGCGCACCGGCCTGGTTCAGCATCCCCATCATGACTTCACTGTCGACCAGGTTTTTGGGACAGCCAAGGCTAACAAAGCCGATCTTGGGGCTTTGCGTGGTATTTGTTCCGGAGTCGTTTGATTTAGGTGTCATAACGGCCGTAGGTGCGGCCTCAATCGAAGAATGTTGCGTCACCTTCCCATTCTATCGTTGTCGGTCTTCATGAGGCGTAGTAGATGCCGATATTCCCACTTCCGGGCCCCGGACGAAACGGTCAGTTCCTCCCAAATCTCTCGATGTACAGATCTTTCCGCGTTATCTTGCTGAAACAGTGAGAGATAGGTTTATAGCTTTCTGGCGGCGGGGAAGCAGTCTGACGCCATCGACAAATCGGTCGATCCGGCGATAGCTCTCATTTCTCCTGGCATTTATTCCGAGAAATTTTGCAGTGCACCAATATATCGGAGTGCTTTTCTGCGCTGGCGGGAAAAGTAGGGTGCGTGTTTGGAATGTGATAGACTTCCTCGGCGGAAGGGGCCGTAGGAAATTGAAGCCAAGAGCCGCTGCAGAGAGCAAGGCGGAGAAGCTCAGTTCTAAACAAAAGGATGCGGTACGGAGTCACCTCAAAGAGGTGCTGGCCAGCAAAGCCTTCGCTGGCAGCAAGCGTGCTCAGGATTTCCTTCAACTAATCGTCGAACATGCGCTGGCCGAAGAATTTGAGTCTTTGCGCGAACGAATGATCGGCGTAGAGATGTTCAATCGGCCAATCGATTACGATACAGCCAACGATTCTGTCGTTCGAGTAAAAGCGACCGAGGTTAGAAAGAAGCTCAGTCAGTTTTATTTGGAGACCGAGGGGCAACAGTCGCTTCGTGTTGAGCTTCCGAGCGGTTCCTATATTCCAAAATTCTGTTTCGAGCTTCAGGCTGTTTCTACACAAAAGCCACAACTGGAAGAGATTCTCTCTGTACCGAAGCTCGGGCCAGAATCTTCTTTGCCTTCTTCAGCTTCTCCAAAGGAAGAAATCAAGCCACAAGATTTTCGGCCTTCACTCTTTCGAGAGCGGCATCCTTATCTGCTGCGAATTCTCTTTGGTCTGGCTATCGGGATTGGGATCATTACCGCATTTATCGGCTATTGGGGGATCAAGAAGTGGTATAGCTCCACACATGGCTCCTCGACGGAAATTCGCTCGATTGCCATTCTGCCCTTTGAAAATCTCTCCGGAGATCCCAGGCAAGATTATTTTGCCGATGGCATGACGGAGGAGTTGATTGCCGATCTTGGCCAAGTCTCATCTCTACACGTCATCTCCCGTACTTCGGTCATGAGCTACAAAGGCTCAAAGAAAGAGTTGCCTCAGATTGCCCGCGAATTAGGTGTGAGAGGAGTCGTTGAGGGCGCTGTTCTTCGTGTAGGCAATCAGGTACGGATTACTGTTCGGCTAGTAGATTCCAAAACCGATCATCCACTGTGGTCTCAAACCTATATTCGCGATATGACGAACATTCTTGCTTTGCAGGGAGAACTTGCTCAGGCCATTGCGAATGAGTTGAGCACAAACATTACTCCGGAGATTCAATCGCGACTTGCCCGTACCCGTTCTGTCAAAACAGATGCCGAGGATCTTTATTTACAAGGTATGACCCATCTGAATGCAGGCGAAACCAAGAAAGCGATTGAGTGTTTTGAACAGGCAATTGCTACCGATCCAAATTCTGCTCAGGCCCATGCCGCTTTGGCCGGAGGCTATGGGTGGCTGGGAGAGTCTGGTCAGATTCCTTATACCGAAGCTTTCTTCCGTCAGAAGGTGGAAGCGAAGAGAGCTATCGAGTTGGACGATTCGCTTCCCGAGGGGCATGCCGAGCTTGCCAATGCTGCGATGAATCTGGACTGGGACTGGAAGACTGCCGAGAGAGAGTTTCTGCGTGCGCTCGATTTGAATCCAAGCTTAGCCGTCGTCCGTAGAAGATACTCGGTTTACCTCCGGCGTGTCGGAAAGCCGAAAGAGGCGATTGAAGAGGCCGAGCGTGGGATGATTCTCGATCCATTGTCGCCTCGTTCCTTCAGCAGCGTGGGATATGCCTATTACGACGCCCGGCAATATGATCGCGCTTTGTCCGTTGCGCAGAACCCCGCGCTTCGCGAGTTGGGTATTCATGAGGACACTTTCCTTCTTGGCGACGCCTATGCTGGAAAGGAAATGTATGCGAAGTCTGTTGCCGAGTTCCTGAAGCACGGTGACTCGCCTCATGCACTGGGACATCTTGGGAATTCTTATGCCCGAGCCGGACAGGCGTCCGACGCCCGACAGACAATCGAGAAGTTGGAAGGTCACGTACGTAAGAATGGTTTAGGCCGTTACGAGATTGCACTCGTCTATACCGGTCTTGGAGAAAAGGACCAGGCCTTCCGCTGGCTGGAAGAAGCTTATCGAACTCACGATGAGGGGCTTACAAATCTCAAAATAGATCCTTGCCTTGAACCGCTGCGCTCCGATGCACGATATAAAGATCTAGTCAGGCGCATCGGCTTTCCCCTTTAGCGAATCCCCATTTTCTTATTGGTGTCTCCCTTTCTCCACTTCCATCGAGCTGACGTGGATATAGCTTCTTTCTGGGTATTTCCCCCGGTGAAAATTTGTTCTCAGTGCAGGCTTTCCAGTGGGGTTTTAGCGAGCTGACAAAGCGTATCGGGCTTAACGGTGTCGGCACCGCGAATGCGGGCCAGCAAACGGATTTTGTATGTAGCTGAATAAGCATAAGTTAGTTAGTTCTGTTCGGAACAAACAGTTACAAGCATTTCCAATGCTTCCACTCTGGTGCTGGAATCGGCAGGTTTGTTGAGGAGCTGCATATGTGTCTCTCAACGAACCGAGAAAACCGGGTTCTCTATTCGGGTGGACCCTCAGCATCTGGAAAGTAGACAGTGGACAAAGGATCAGTAGCTATGGCTTCAAAAACTTTGTTAAGCAAACGTTATCCAATCGGCGTTAACTGTGAAGCTAGAGATCAACGCTTGGCTGTTTCACCAATCCCCAGTTCTTTCGTAGGGAATACCGTGTACTCTGCATTTCCGGGAACTGGTGGTAAACGTTTCCTGTTGGCGTTGCTGTTTGCAGTGCTTTTTAGCGTCAGTGCATTCGGCCAGTCGACTACCGCAACCATTCAGGGGGCCGTACATGATTCCGCCGATGCGGTACTGCCGGGCGTCGATGTCGTTGCCACCAATACCCAAACCAACGAATCGAGGGCCACGAAAAGCAGCGCTTCGGGTGAGTTTGTTTTGCCTAACCTCCCCGTGGGCCTCTATCGGGTGGCTGTAGACGCAAAGGGGTTTAAGCATACCGTCCGGGAAGGAATTGAGTTGACGGTAAATGCTGCGGTTCGCGTCGACTTCAGGTTGGAGGTGGGCCAGCAGACAGAGACTATCGAGGTAAGTGGCGATGCCCCGTTGGTCAATACCTACACCACGGAATTGGGACAACTCGTGGAGAATCGTCGTGTCGAGGAGCTGCCTCTCAACGGCCGTAATACCTATGGTCTCTTCGCGACACTGCCGGGCGTTTCGCGTACCAGCATCCTGACAGTGCAGAGTCGCGACAACAATAATGTCAGCGTGAATGGCCAGCGTCCGGGTACCAGTAACTTTCTGCTGGATGGAGGCTTTAACAACGATATTTGGCGGAACCAGGGCAATAGCGGTCCCAATCCGGATGCTATCCAGGAATTCCGAATGATTAATTCGAATGCCAGCGCCGAGTTCGGACGCCTACCCGGAGCCGTAATCAATACCATCACGAAGTCAGGTACGAACCAGTTGCATGGTTCCGCCTATGAGTTCCTGCGTAACAATTACTTTGACTCTGCTTCGTATTTCCAGAAGAAGGTCAATCCTCTTAAGCAGAATCAGTTTGGCGGTACTCTCGGCGGTCCGATTCTCCGCAATCGAACCTTTCTCTTTGGCTCCTATGAGATGCTGCGCCTGCGCACTTCCAGCTTTGTGAGTGGCATCTTGCTGCCCTCTGCTGCGGAGAGGGCTGGAAACTTTTCTGCTGCCGCCTCGGTACCGAAGGACCCCACAACAGGAAACGCATTCTCTGGAGGCATCATTCCAAATGAGCGCCTTGATACGGTTGCTATGGCAATCATCAACAAAGCCATACCCAAGAACAATTCAGCGGACGGGCTTAGCTATAGCGCAACAGCCAATGCTCCGGTAAATCAGTGGCAATACACGATTAAGGCAGATCACAACCTTACGTCCAAGCAGAAGATAAGCCTGAGCTATTTCCAGCTAAAGACGGACCAATATAATCCTCTTGCCTGGCCGAGCAGTTTCCCCGGTTATGGGGATCGCCGCGACGGCGTTCGCCAGAAGAATCTGGTGTTCAATCATGTCTGGCAGCTTTCAGACCGCTACCTCAATGAAGCGCGTGTAAACTTCATGCGCCGCATTACTCCGTGGGACACGGTGTACAACACTACGATTCGTGATTATGGAAGCAAGGTCAATTTCGGTTCCACTCCTCATATTGCACCGCGCTTTTTTATCAATGGCCGCTTTAATATGGGCAGTTACAATGCTACCGGTTTCGATCAGGCCGTTAATGTAAGCGATACAGTTACGACTCTCTTCGGGAATCACAATGTTCGCTTCGGTGTCTGGTATATGAACGGCATATATCATGAAAACGGTTCAAGCGCGGGCAGTACAGATTCTACCTATTCCGGAACTTTTACGGGAAATGCGCTGGCCGATTTTATGATGGGTCGTTCCTCCTCTTTTTCCGTTGACAATGGAAACTATCCCGACTTGCGCACTACCTCGGTACATAGCTTTATTCAGGACGATTGGAAGCTAAGCCCTCGTGTCACTTTGAATCTTGGTCTCCGTTATGAGATCACTACTCCTCTGGCCTGGACTAAAAACTACATCCCTAGCTTTAAGGCTGGAGTGCAGTCTACGGTCTTTCCTGCCGCTCCAACCGGAATGCTCTTCTACGGCGATAAAGGTGTAGAACGGGCAGGACGTAAGACCGATTGGAATAACCTTGCTCCCCGCGTAGGTGTTGCTTACGATGTTTTCGGAAACGGCAAGACCTCTCTACGTGCTGCCTACGGCATCTTCTATCTTGCACAGTACGGAGACGGAATCCGTTCCAGTCAACCCTATGGCGTTTCGATAACGACCTACAATACTCCTAGCCTGGTCGATCCTTGGAATACTGCCAATGGCGGAGTCGATCCATTCCCGTACGTTCTGAATCCCAGCAACCCGACCTTCATCAAACCGATTACTGTTATTCACTTCTCAGATAATGCAGCTACGCCCTATGTGCAGCAGATGAATGTGACAGCTCAGCAGCAGCTTAATAGGTCTCTGAGCGTGCAGTTGTCCTATGTAGGATCACGTTCGCGTAAGCAGCAGATTAACTACGATGAAAATGCGCCAATCTATGTCGCAGGCTCAACCGGTGGAACAGCAAACTCCACAACCTCCAATGTTAACCAGCGGCGGCCCTACAACGGCGCAAACTCTACAACAGTCGCGCCTTCCAGCCGTGTCGTGTACTCGCAAGTAGCTGCTTTCAATACCGGGGCGGGTGCTTCTTACGATGCATTGCAGGCGACAATTACAAATCGCTTGAGCTATGGCTTGAGTTTTGTTGCGAACTATACTTGGGCCAAAACGCTGGATATCGTTTCGGGCGACCAATATAACAATTCAATCAGCCTTGTCGATTCCCGTAATCCTGGATTGGATAAAGGGAACTCCAGTGGGCAGCCGAGACACATCTTCAGCCTTTCCGGGCTCTATGAGCTACCAAAGACAAAACACTTCGGGATGCTCGGTAAGCATGTCATTAGTGGATGGCAACTCAATGGCATTCTCACGGCCAACTCCGGTTCGCCCTTTACCGTGACCTCTGGTGTAGATACCAATCTGGATGGAATCAATAACGATCGCCCGAATCTTATCGGTAACCCCTTCCCAGCAGGAACAGGCAGTATCACCAAGTTCATCAGCAAGGCAGCTTTTACGGTTCCAGGTGCAGGTCAAAACGGCAACCTGGGGCGTAATACCTACTTCGGACCGAAGTTCGTTAATTTGGATGCAACGTTGATGAAGAACTTTCCTATCACCGAGGGACAGAAAGTTGAGTTCCGTTGGGAGGCCTTCAATGCCTTAAACCACACGAACTTCAGCAATCCAACTTCGAATCTCTCCTCTGGCAACTTCGGTAAGATTACGAGTTCTGGAGCGGGACGTATTATGCAGTTTGCCCTGCGATATAGCTTCTAGAACGTTGAGGCTTCCGTTCCGTCTGTCAAAGAACCGTGCAATTGTGGCCATTCGTTGGTTACAGTATCCCGGTTCTTTGACGGAATGGCCATACTCCTGGCCAACACAGAAGCCGAAATGTCCTAGATTGCCGAGAAAGAGAGAGACCTGTGCAATACTTTTGCCGGACACTATTCACTAGGAGTACAGCGAAGTTTGCTGCGCTCCTTATCGGTTTACTGCTTTTCCCCTTTGTCATCGCGAGAGCCGAAGACGGACATCTAAAAGGGAAGCTTGCGCCCAAGCCCGTTTTCCGCGATCCGATCCATGATGGCGCTGCGGATCCTACCTTGATTTGGAATCGTGCCCGTCACGAGTGGTGGATGTTCTATACAAATCGTCGTGCGGATCAGGTTGGAGCTGATTCCAAAGATGTCAGCTGGGTCCATGGAACCCGTATAGGGACTGCTGTTTCCAAGGATAACGGTGCCACCTGGACTTACCATGGAGAAGCGAGCATCCCGTACGGCAAGCCCGACTATACGCATTGGGCTCCGGATATTGTCTACTGGCAAGGGCAATATCATATGTTCCTGGTAATTGTTCCCGGCACATTCAAAGACTGGAACGCTGAAAGAGAAATTATTCATCTCGCCAGTAAGGATCTGGAGTCGTGGTCATATATCTCAAAGCTTGAGGTTGGTTCTGACCGCATCATCGATGCATCCCTTTATCCGCTTCCCGATGGAACATGGCGGCTCTGGTATAAGGATGAACGCGATCACAGCTACATTCACTATGCCGATAGTCGAGATCTTGTTCATTGGGATGCCAAGGGTGCAGCGATAACGGATCGCCACAGCGAAGGTCCAAAGGTCTTTTCCTGGAAGGGATCGTATTGGATGATTACCGATTCCTGGAAAGGCTTAACTGTATATCGTTCTACAGATCTTCAGCATTGGGCAGCTCAAGAAAACAACTTGTTGCAAAACCCGGGGCATGTACCAACTGACCGGACAGAAGGTCATCACTGCGATGTTGTTGTCAATGGTGATCGTGCCTTTATCTATTATTTTACGCACCAGAGAGGTAGCGATTTGGATCCCAAGCTGCCGCACTCAGCAGAGAGATCTGTTCTCCAGGTTGGCGAGCTTCAATATGGAGACGGTAAGTTGTCGGTCAATCGGGATGCGCCAACTTACGTAGATCTCGGTGGGAAATAGAACGAGATATCGGGAAGTATAGCTCTTCCTCCATCACTGCAAACCAAAGGAAGGTTTGCAGTGATGGAAAGAAAACTGCGTAAGTTCTTATGGTCTGCCCGGCCTCTTTGCCGGAAATACTTTAGTGGGCCGCAAACCACCTTTTTTGCAGCCGAAGCGAGACACTGACCAAGGCTATCATCGCAGGAACTTCAATCAGCGGTCCGATAACGGCAGCGAAGGCTGCTCCTGAATTGAGGCCAAAGACGGCGACGGCAACTGCAATTGCCAATTCGAAATTGTTGCTCGCCGCAGTAAAAGAGAGCGTAGCGGATTTTGAATAATCCGCTCCGGATTTTCTTCCAGTCCAGAAACTGACAAAGAACATCACCACAAAGTAGATCAGCAGAGGAACAGCGATGCGCAAGACGTCCATCGGCAACTGCACGATGAGGTCGCCCTTCAAGCTGAACATCACTACGATTGTGAAGAGAAGTGCAATCAGAGTCAGCGGACTAATAGTAGGAATGAATCGCTTCTGATACCAATCCCGGCTTTTGACCTTCAGCAAAACAAAACGGGTAAGAATACCAGCCAGAAATGGAATGCCCAAATAAATGAAGACGCTCTCGGCGATCTGGCTCATGTGTATATCGACTATCGTGCCTTTTAACCCGATGAGTGGAGGCAGGATTGTCAGAAAGAACCAGGAATAGACGCTATAGAAAAGAACCTGAAAGATGCTGTTGAAAGCAACCAGCCCTGCAGCATAGTCTGTGTCTCCTCTCGCCAACTCATTCCATACGATCACCATGGCGATGCAGCGAGCTAAGCCGATCAGGATCAGGCCAGTCATATATGCGGGATACCCACGCAGAAAGATCACGGCAAGAACGAACATCAGAATTGGGCCGATGACCCAATTCTGCAATAGTGAAAGTCCGAGAACCTTTCGATTCCTGAAGACATCTCCCAGTCTTTCGTACTGAACCTTTGCCAAAGGCGGATACATCATCAGAATCAGGCCGATTGCAATAGGGATATTGGTTGTTCCTGCTTGGAAATGTTGGATGAAGGCGGGTATTCCCGGGTAGAAGTGTCCGATAGCCACTCCTGCAGCCATGGCCAGAAAAATCCACAATGTTAGAAAGCGATCAACAAACGACAGTTTCGACGGGCCGATAGTTGCAGGGCAGCATGCTTGCTGGTCCATCTCGGTATCCTTTCTTATTGATGCCCGATAGCACGGATTTCATGCTGAATCGTCATCGGATCCAGGTTTGGTAGCGGGAGGTCAAGAAAGAGTCTGATGCGGCGTTCAAAAGTTGAAAAGGCCTCTTGAAAAGCGCGATCGATTTTTGTGGGGTTTTCCTCTATAGCTGCAGGAGTGGGGATTCCCCAATGCGCGGACATCGGCTGTCCCGGCCAGAGAGGACTCGTCTCCTTCGTTGCACCGTCGCACACTGTAAAAACAAAATTCATTTTAGGAGCGTTGGCTCCAGTGAATTCTTCCCAGGATTTGCTGCGTAATCCCTTAACCGGAAGGCCTGCAAGTTGTATTTGTTTTAATGCCGCCGGATGCACTACTCCTGTGGGCTTGCTTCCTGCGCTGAATGCCCTAAAGTGCGGTTTTCCAAGATGATGGAGGATTGCTTCCGCCATGATTGAGCGTGCAGAGTTTCCCGTGCATAAAAACAAAACATTGTAGGGATGCATAGACGTAGTCCTTCATTGCCGGGGCAGCAGGATTGACAGTCGGAGTGCTGTCTCGAGACGGTGTTCTGTATTAAGTACTAGAGAATGTAGTCCCCCTGGACATATATGTCAACTCGTATATGATGAGTCAATGGGGCGAAGGGCAAAATCATTTGACTTGGTGCGTTTTTTCAGTGCACTTGCCGATCCTACTCGCCTTCGGCTGCTGAATCTCATGGCAGGACGGGAAGTTTGTGTCTGCTACTTTGTGGAAATCCTGCAGCAGAGCCAACCCAAAATATCCAGGCATCTTGCCTTTTTGCGTAATGCCGGAGTGGTAAGTGCGCGAAGAGAAGGGAAATGGATCCATTACCGGATCGAGCATCCGGAAGATCCTGCCGCTTCGTCAATTCTCGATGCCGTGCTTTTATCGTTCGCAGAGAATGCTGCGATGAAGGCCGATCTGAAGAGATTGCACCACGCTTCCTGTGAGCCGCAGAGCTTTGTGTCTTTGCTTGGGGCTCCGCTACCTTGTCCTTTGCCGCAAAAGTAAAATCCCAGGCCCTTTAGACCTGGGATTTCATCTTATTCCTGACACCTACTCGGTTGGTTTGATATTTGTGTTTCCAGCACGCCGTCTTTTCTTGACCGGCGGAGCCGAACTTGGCGGATTCGGTTTGCCATTGCTTGGCTTGGGTGCTGCCGGTTCCTCAATGACGCTGCGAACCCAGTAATCGCCATTTGCATCGACTTCGATTCCATGGACTTCGCGCTCAAAGCCAGGGAATCGCTTGCCAAATTCTTCAAGTGCTTTGATGAGCCGGATAACTGGGCTGTCAACAGCTCCCAACCGCTCACCGGGCATGGCAACCGGAATGCCCGGAGGATAAGGCACGAGCATGACACCTGTGATGCGCCCGGCCAGATCGGCTATCTTGATTTTTTCCGTTCCTCCACGTAACAGCTTCTGATACGTTTGCGAGGGAGTTAGTACGGCATCTGGAATTCCGTCACAGGCTTCGCCGGCTAGACTGGTCAGCTTGAGCTCGGTCATCGCTGCATGCATCTCGTCGCTCAGTTCTTTAAGCGTGACATTGCGATAGCGATTGGGGAACTTCGCAACCAGATCGGGTAAGGCTTCTTCGAGAGAGGCTTCATTATCGTAGAGTCTCTTGAACTCAAAGAGATTCTCGAGCAGGCTGCCCCACTTTCCTTTACTGGTTCCGACCGAGAAGAGCACCAGCACGGTGTAGTCGCCTGTACGGGCGATCTCCACGCGGCGGGCATCCAGGAACTCGGTCAGGATGGCTGCGGGGATACCCCAATCTCCGACGACTCCCTGCGCATTGATGCCCGGCATAAGGATGGTGACCTTTGTCGGGTCGAGCATGCAGTAGTTGTCGGCGATGTCTTCATCCTGGAAACCGTGCCAATCTTCTCCTGGCTTCAGCGTCCAGCAGTTCGAGTTGGTCGCCAGCAGGGCATCGGGGGCTTCTTCAAAGACGTAGTCCTGTTCGTCGGACGGGTCGGTAACCTGGTCCGGCTGGAAGACACGGAAGAACCATCCATCGCCATCTTCGACGGCACGCAGACGGTGAGCAACTGAAGACATTGCTTTCCGGAAGCTGATGGCGTCCTGGATGGTTTCGTTCATCAACGTGGGACCGGCTGGTTCGTCCATCATGGCCGCGGCGACGTCGAGCGAAGCGATCAGCGGATAAAACGGAGACGTGGTTCCGTGCATCATGAACGATTCGTTGAACTGGTCATATTCCAGAGGAGCGCGAGGACTCAGCTTGACGTGAACCATCGATCCCATGGAGAAGGCTGCCAACATCTTGTGTGTCGATTGCACAGCAAAGAGCGTCGGCCGGTTCGGCATTTCGTCCGGAACGTCCATGGCAAATCGGCCACGGTAGATTTGATGGAACTTCGCGTAGGCATACCAGGCCTCGTCGAAGTGAATTCTTGGGACGCTCTTGGCTAACTCTTTGACGACGCGATTTACGTCGTAGCACAGACCATCGTAGGTGGAGTTCGTCACGACCGCATAAGTCGGCTGCTTCGAGGATGCTCCAGCCGTAAATGGACTGTTCTCAATAAATTCGCGGATTGACTCGGGACTGAACTTCTTCAGCGGTACGAGTCCGATCATGCCGTAGCCATTGCGGGTCGGTTTAAAGTAAACCGGACGCGCTCCAGTGATGGTGAGCGAGTGGCAGATCGATTTGTGACAGTTGGCGTCAGCAAGAACGATATCGTCCTGTCCGATTACGCCATGTCCGACAATCTGGTTCGAGGTTGACGAACCGCCCAAAACGTAAAACGTCCAGTCTGCACCGAAAATGCGAGCTGCATTCCGTTCCGACTCTCCCGCCGGGCCGATGTGATCGAGCCACGAGCCCAAAGGCGAGGTTGAGATGCCGAGATCGGAGCGCATCAGGTTCTCACCGAAGAAACGGTGGAACTCCATGCCGATCGGGTGCTTCAGGAAGGCGACGCCTCCCATGTGTCCCGGAGCATCCCAGGAGTACGCTCCTTGGTCGGTGTATTTTTTCAACTCGCGGAAATACGGCGGCAACAACTGCTCGTTGTAACGAGCAACGGCGAAATCCACGCGATTTGCAATAAATGCCGGAGTATCGCCAAACAGGTGGATATATTCGTGGACCTGTTTGACCACTTCCAGTGGTAGTTCACTGACCAGCGTTCGGTCGGCGATCAGGAAGATAGGAACTTTCTTGTTACGGCGACGAACGGCGCGGATGATCTTGAGCGCGGCCCTCTCGTCGAATTGGTGATCGCCTGTTAGGTCCCAGTCCAGCAGAATCGCACTATGCGAGGGGTCAGACTTGACAAGAGCTAAACCGTCTTCGGGCGTCGATGTTCGAACAACCTCGTAACCTTCTTGACTAATCGCATCAACCAATCGCTCCATTGCGCGATCGGAAACAGAATCTGTGCCTCCAACTTCAGAGGCAATCAGTAAAACCCAACGCCCTTCGCTCATACACCTCTCTTAACTGTATCGTACAGCTAATCCCCCTTGTGCATTTTTGCAGGGTTGTAAAGGTTTTGGGGGCTAAATTTCAGGAAATTTTTGTATTGAGAGATGCGAGGCCGGAGCTGTGGATTTTGCGGCCCCAATCTTCGGGAAAACTTGCCGCATATTCCTGAAGATTGGGTGCCGAATTCGGGGGATTTACTTTAATTCTGCTTTTACCGAGACGGTATTGGGCTGATAGTGGAGCTGCTCGGTCAGATTCTTCTTCTGCATCCACTCAGGATTCTTGATCTCCCAGCGGTATGCGGTCTGGGTGGCGTCTGCACCCGAAAGAGCCAGTGCACCGGTTCCAATCCGGGTTTTCTTAGCCACAAAGAGTTCAAATTTTACCTCTGAGTTACTAATGTTTGTGTTAATAGGAAGTGGGTTGAGAAAGTGGACCGCGAATCCGTGTTGCTCGGGTTTGACGTCGGTCTCAGCTCTGACGGATTCCAACAGCCATCCCTGACCTGACATTTTCGCCGTCAGTGTCAGATGCTGGCCGGGAGCTCTGTCATCTTTGCTGAGGATGATGCAATTCTCACCTGAGACCTGCTTGAGCTCCAAAGTCCGATGTCTGCCGTCCGCGTTGCTCAATTGCCACTTGGCTCCGGAGGTCAACGCTTGCGGAGCGGCATCGATTTTCCAGTCTTCGGTGCCAGGGCGCATGATGGCTATGTCGAGTCCGACGGCATGAGCTCCGCGATAGGCGATGAAGTATGGCGGAGAGCTGATCTCTTTCCACATCTCAGCTTCGCTAACCTTGTCTCCGATCTGGATGGCTGTTCCCTGACCGGCAACTGCTCCCTGCTCGCGATACATGAACAAAGGTAACGGAAGCTGAGACATATCTGTCAGCCCTGCGCCCTGTTCTGTGACATCGGAGCCTTGGACAAAGCGCCAAAGAACAGGTTTGCCCTCCGGGCCGGAAAATTGGAAGGTGTAGGTAGCTCCGTTGCCCTCTGTTTCTGCCGGAGTGAATTTGACCTGCGTAAGATGAGCTTCAATCCCTTGAGCTTTGTTCATCTCTACGATTGATTGTTGATTGCTGAAGTGAATCTGTTTGCGACTGGCTCGATCGGTAAGCATGATGTCGAAGGCCGGCTGTGCGGCATTGTTATCGACCTCCGCTACGATCATCGAATAGGGCAGTTCTTCCCCTATCCACTGTACAAACTGATCCGGCCAATAGTGATAGGAGAGGAGTAGTGGCGGAACAGGCGGAGCGATTTTGCTGCCGGTGTTCTGTGCTGTTGCTGCGATAGAGACGACGAGAAGCAGGAAGACAAGCGCGCGTTTCATGGAAGATCCTTTCTCTTATCTAGAAGCTGTAGCGAATACCGAATTCGACTCTGCGTCCGGCATCGGCTGCGTAAGGCCTGGTGAAGCGCGAAGAGCCGACAACGCCATTCACGCCGGTAACATTGGTGTGATTGAAGAGGTTGGTCGCTCGGGCATTTAATGTGATCTGCTGATTCCGATCTCCGGAAGATCTGCCGTGGATGGTGAAGGTGCGGCTGATATTTCCATCCATGTTGCTGGTCCATGGCATAGTGCCAAGGTTGCGGCGAACATCACCGTAAAACCCATTTGTCGAGAGCAGTCCAAAGGGCGTTGAGTAGATCCCGCTACCTGGGCTGGAAGCACGCGAGGGACGGACATTGAAACTGCCATTGCCGTTGTCGGCTCCGGTGGTCAGGTTGTAAGGCAATCCGCTGGAAGCATCGAAAAACATCGTGAAGGAAGTCTTGTAGGGCAGATTGACCTGTCCGATGGCGAAGATTCGATGAGTTGCTTCCCAGGATGCTTGGGACATTTCTCCGTGATCGCTGTAACTTGACTGTGGTTGCGTGACCGGAGTATCGGCATCGCTCTTTAGGTTGAAGAAGAGATAACCGAGAAAGATCCGAAAGCGTTTCAGCGAATGCTGATCAATTCCGGCGAATACCACTTGGCCGTGAAGATTTCCCGTTTGCTGGAATTCGTAGATATTCTTTCCAGGCATGATGGGGCGCGGCGCTAGTAGGGGATTTGCCGTGCTGGAGGAAAGAATAGGTGCATTGATATTACGTGTCCGCATTACACTCCAGGCGATAGGCAGATAGAGATTAGCTTGGAAGTGCCAATTCTTAGGGAAGTCATGTTCTATTCCCAGGTGTGACTGGAACGACGGAGTCTCTGTTGGGTTCTGGGCAAACTGCCATCTGCTGCCAACTGCGATGGAAGCAGGCGTTAGCTGCTTTGGATTTTGGAAAGACGGCGAGTAGACGAGTGTTTGCGTTTGGCGGCTGTCATTGAGTCTCAATACCGCCTGTGAAACCTGCGCGACAATGGGGCTGTAGAAAATACCCGCGCGTGCGTGGAAGACCCAGCGTTGCTTCTTGTCAGGAGACCAGGCGACTCCGATCCGTGGAGCTATATTGGCGAAGCTTGTTGGCTCGGTTTGCAGCGCATAACGAAGGCCTGCCGACAGAGAGAGACGAGGCTTCAGCTTCCATTGGTCTTGTACATAGAGAGCCGTTGTCCATTGTGAAAATGTGATTAAGGGATTTCCCTCGGTCCAGCGGTACATTGTCGGGACTCCCCCCTGACTCTTCAGCGTGAGCCGGTATTGATTCAGGGCATCTCCGCCCGAACCGCCGAAGACAAAAGCACCATTGAATGTGTCCGGGGTGTAGACGTGCATAAAAGCACCGAGAATTTGCACTCCGGCTTTCACTGTGTGGCTGTGAGTGGTCAGGAGCACATCGTCATCAAGTTCAAGATCGCGTTCACGATTTCGAAGTGCCTGCGCAGTGGAGCCCCCTCCCGTGAAATAACCGGCGACCTGAATGCTGGGCGCCGTAGAGAGTGGATCTTGTGCAGTCTGTTTCCAAGTAAATCCCAGATGTGTTTCGTGCAGGAGTTTAGGGCTAATGGTAGCAATATCGGTGATGCGAAAGTTATGTTCGCTAACTGTGCTGTTATATCCTGCCTCGGGTAGAACCAGCCCTCCTACACCTTGGTTCTCGAGGTTGTTGACGCTGCCGGTGTAGGACGTAACCAGCAGATTGCTCGGGGTTAGCTGCCAATCTGCTCTCGCCGTGCCGATCCACAATCTTTGCGGTGCGGCGATGCTTTGAACAAACTGTTTCGATTGCAGATTCGAATCCAGAACTGTAGCGTTCACAGTAGCAAAATCATCGATATCGCGTTTTTCGAGATTGACTGTAAAGCTGCTCTTCTTCCTCTGCAGCGGACCGGCAAGTTCAAAACCGTAGCGCTTTCTTCCCAGGGGTGCTCTTGTCAGTGCAAAAGGGTCCTTCGCATTCACAGATGTATCACTGTCTGAAAAGAAGAGGGCGCCGTGGATCTTTTCCTGGCCGGGCTTCGTGAATATTTCGATCCTGCTTCCACGGTAGGGTGGGGTCTCATACTCGGATGAAAAGAGATCGGGACTAACGCGTACGGAAGCGATTGCAGATTTCGGCGGCAGTCCGCTGGCATTTTGGAATCCGTCGACGGTTATGATGGCCTGTCCCGGTGCTCCACCTGCTGCAGCGGCGAGGACCTGCAGCTCTCGCTGAAAATCGTCGGGGTCGTCGGAGAGAGCAGCCAGATCCTTTTGATCCAGAATCTTGGTTCCACCGCCGTGATCGGTATCCGTAGAAACGGGGCTGTCTCCGGCAATGATCGCGGTTTCAACCGTAGGTAACTTCAGCTTGATGAGTAATGGTGCCGGCTTAACCGCCGCTTGGACATTGATCTTTATGCCCGCTACAGAAAAGGACTCAGCTTGTATTTCCAGTTCATGCTGTCCGGGAGCAACGCATGAGAACTCAAAACGGCCTTGTCCATCCGTTGTAGCTTGCGGAGTTTTGTCCAGTGAGACTGAAGCATTGGAAACTACTGCACCCGAGGGATCGACGACTGTTCCACCGATCTTGCTCGTTGCCTGAGTAGAACTGCACTCCTGGGCAACAAGAGCTGTTCCCATGGAGAGAGAAAGTAGATAAGCCCCGAGAAGGAGTTTGAATCTCATGTCGACCTCGTTCTGTGTCGCACACAACAGCTGTGCGGTTTGGCTGAATCTCTTATCGAGTCTTCCGTCAGGGGAGAGTCAAGAAGAACTTCTCTGGCTCAGCAGGGACTTGCTTTCGAAAGCTGCAACGGTCCCAATTCGGAAGATCAATAAGCGATTTCCTCAGTACGAGAATCAGATTGAACGACGCGGGTCGCCTCTTGTAGTGGAGTCTGTCATCCCGGCAATATGACAATTGTCAGGTGAGCTCTCGATATCTCTGCTGGGGGATTTGGGATTCTATAGCCGCTACGGGGTATGAAGAGTGTCACAAGAGGGGATGCAGAGGGGGAGATATTCTCTCGCCCCCCTGCTTTGAATGGATGCCCGATGCCACTTTACAAAGATTGTGTGTTGAAGCCCTCAATAATGATCTGAGGCTGCTCTCCGCGTGTGTCGGCATGTTGTACTTCTGTGAGGATCATCTGTTTATCGCCCGGCATAAGCGCGATGTAGTTATCGCTATAGATGACTGGAAGGATTCTGTCTCTAGTCTTTTCTCTTACAGCCTTGAGTCGCACCATTAAAGCCGGAGTCTTTGTATTGTTTTGCAGGGTAGTGGTGAGGAGCCAGCGGTCTTCCTGCCGTTCCACTTTGGTAGTCGCTTCTAGCTTTACCTGTGCCAGTTGGCGGATTGCCCTGTAATTCCCCTCTTCTAAACTACGGAGGTAGAAGTTTGTCGAGACAAGCTCGTCGCCTTGTTTTAAGGTAAGCCGCAGAAAGTGCACCGGCGTGAGCCCTTTCGGATATGTCATGCGAATGCATGCGCTCACACTGTCCTCTTTACTGTCCACGGAAACAGTTTTTTCAAATTTCTTGCTGCCATCGAGATTTAGAACTTCCACGAGTGCGGTAAGTCCTTTAGCCTCTCCGCCACTGTAGTTCACCACTTCAATTGTCTCGTTAGTCCGATTCCACTGGATGTGAAGAGGTTCACAGCCCTTCTTGCATCCGAAATAAGCTGCGGTCGGCTCAAAGTAATAATCGTACGTCTGCCAGACGAACGAGGGCCAGCATGGATGACTCATCCAAAGAAGCAATCCCATGCGATATTTACTTTGGGCTTCAAACATTGCCCGGTAGCCCTCGTAATTCAGAAACTGCGCAAGAGTAACCCACTCATCGACGTTATCTGTCCCACCGTATCCTTCATCAATGATGGTGCGAAAGGTTGATCCTCCTTGAGCCCCTTCCAAACAGAAATCGTGCAGGCCCCAAATCAGCCCTTGCGGCCAGAGATGCTTTGCCGGGATCATGGCGCGCACGCTTTCGATGGTCGGGATGTTGGGCATGCCCATTTCACTATGGAGTTTTGAGTCGGCTCCCTTCGTGAAATAGAAGCTGAGTGGCATAGCCATGTATGGACCATGTCCACTGACTACCTTATCCGCTGAACTGGGGATGTAGTGGAGATCCGAATGTAATTCCGCAAGCAGTTTGCGCAGTCCGGCTTCAAGTGCTGGAGGTGGGAATCCCTCATTCCGTCCGCAATAGATGCCCACAGAAGCATGATTGCGAACCTTCAGGATCATGTCCTTGGCATTACGAAGAAAGAGATTGTTGTCGTCAGGGATTGGGCCGTCCCAGGGATTGGCTAACCAAAAATCGTGCCATACCATGATTCCGTGACGGTCGCAGGCCTCGTAGAGTTCCTCGTCTCCGATTTGTCCAACCCAGTTACGAATCATGGTGAAGTTCATCTCTTTGTGGTAACGTACCGCTGCATCGTATTCTCGCGCGCGATAACGCAACATCGATTCGCCAAATCCCCAATTCCCACCCTTGGCAATAAAACGCCTGCCGTTGATCCAGATCTTGAGCGCACCACCCGCTTCGCTGTAACTCATCTGGCGAATTCCGGCACGAAAATTCTTCGAATCCGAGATCTTTTGGCCTGATGTGACGAATTCCAGTTTGACGTCGTACAAATGGGGATCGCCATAGCCTGCCGGCCACCAGAGTTTCGGGTTCAGCAGGTGCAGATCCTTGTGAGAGGTGGGATCGAATTTAACCTTCGTTCTTTCTGAAGAAGCAAGCGTGACCAGTTGTTCGAAGTGGATATTGCCAAAAGATCCCCGCAGTGTACCTGTGGTTTGTTGGGCTTGGTGATTGAGAATCTCAATTTCGATACTTACATCGGCGCTGGCTGTGCTTGGCAGCGGCAAAGTTGTCTTGACGAAGGAATTCTCAATCGTTACTTCACCGGTTACAGTTAGAAATACGTCGCCCCAGATGCCGGTGTTACGTCCGCGAATGGTCGGAATCCAATCCCAACCGATAGAGGCGTGATATGTGGGATTATCGGCTCCAAGCGCTCCTCCATTCTTTCCCGGAGTTTCAAAGGTCTTCTGTTTTGCGCTTCCTGGTGTGGCATTCTTTTCCACCAAGACGGCAAGAGAGTTCTTTTTGCCCGGAAGCAGCTTCCCGGTTACATCAAAGTGGGCACGCATGAATCCACCCTCGATGCGACCCAGCTTTTCTCCATTCAAGAAGACATTCGCTTTCCAATTGATTCCGTCGAAATTTAGCGTCGTCCGCTGATCGTCTTCGATGGATGGGGCGAGGAATTCAGTGCGGTACCAAAAATCGGAATAGAAGTAGGAATCGGAAATGTAAAGCTGGTTTTCTCCGTAATTGGGATCGGGAAGCGCACCCGCATTGAGATACGACGATAGAACCGTTCCTGGAACTGTTGCGACAACCCAATCGTCATCTTTATATCCGACTTTTGATAGAGCTTCGCCAGAGACATCTATCTGAGAAGACCTTTGTAATCGCCAATCTCCTCCTGCAAGATTGAGCTTCTCCTTGTTTTGCTGAACCGGTGACGGCTTCGGTTTGGCAACAAAACCTCCACGTCCGTAGACCTCTAGTTCACTCAGAATGTATCCATAGGGAGAGGATGGCTTCGTCATCCAGACGCGTACATACCGGGCTTCTGTTGCGCTAGCAAGCTTGATGTCATCGGTAAGGCCCGTATTGGAAGGCAACGCTTGGATATCGCGCCAGGTCTGGGCATCGTCAGATACTTGGATAGAACCTTCTGCGGCCCGGGCAATCCAATATAGAGAGATGCGGTCAAATTGGCAGCGGGCGCCAAGATCGACGGATACCCATTCTTCCCCAAGTCCGGCACTCATCCATGCGCTTGTGAAGTTGTAGGGGCCGGCTATTTCAATTCTTTGCTTAGCGTGGAAGAACGCCACCTCGCAAACACCCCATTGGAGCCATTCTCCATGGGGTTGCAGTCCAAGTGCTTCAAATTCCACTTGGTAGAAACGACTCTTAATGGGAGAAGAAAAGGGAATTGAGGGCTGGAAGACTTGGCCTGGACGTGCGAAATCCGGCGGATAATTCTCGAGCGAAATTGGTAGGGGTGCTGTGGTACTCCCTATCTGCTTCCATTGACGTCCATCCTCAGAGGTTGAGACCGTAAAGCGTAGTTGCTTGGAGGTTACCCCGGGAGGTGCGACAACCAGGATCTTGAGGTGATCAATCTCCGGCAGTTCATCATTGCCTTCAAGTTGGATCTGAACCCAGGGGCGGGGGCCACGCAGATCAACGGAACTTGCAGGATTGTGATCCAGGAGAGAATCGCGTTCCTGTTTCGGAAGCCTGGCTCCAGGGCTCATTGCGGTGGAAATCCAACTGGGAAGGCGGCTGTCCTTGATTCCATCTGTGACAAGTTGGGCGGTCAGATTGTAGTCGTAGCTGCTGGAGTGATATGCGGGCCGACGAAGGGCGAGATTACGGTAGGTGGTGTTATCAGGTACCAGTTCAGGGCCAAAGTGTTCAAGAGGGTTTCCAGGGTAGATTCCTATTCCACGTGTGAATTCCATTGTTTGGGGGCCCTGCCCTCCGGCGGACTGTACGCCTTTATCCATTAGTTCGTTGTTGCTGCCGATAGGGTCATGAGTTGATGCCAAGGCTGGAAATCCTTCCAGTGCTACACCTGCTCCTGCAACGATGCTCTTCAAGAAAACCCGTCTTGAGGTCGACATCCAGAGTCCTCCGCTAAGTGGTCTTGCTCTCGGAAAGCGATTGTACAGCGAAGAGGTTGACTGATGGGGCTAAGATGAGCTGGGCCTTTCGAATAGTTCAAATAGCCTCCCTTTGAAAAGGCTAATGGTAAACAGTTTTTGCAGGTTCAGCCGGAAACTACTTTTCAGTGTCTATGCGGAGTTAGGGGCTTTTGAAGGATCTGAGCCTTCTCTGCAAGCCCGAACTTCGCATCCCAAGAAGATCTCTATGCCGCTGTAGATTCCGGGGAGAGCGATGAATCTATTTCGATATCGAAACATCTTATGTCGTAGCAGTTGAGAGGCTTGGTTTCGGTGAAGACAGGATTTCTATGAAGAAGGACACCACTGTTTCCGCTCCAAAACTATGGACAGTTTTGGCACGTTGCTATGGTTCTGTGGCAGCTTTTGCCGAGCAGAGCATAGCGTCTGAGGGATTGGGATTGAGCGATTTCGCTGTACTCGAAGTGCTCTTACATAAAGGGCCGCTTACTATCTCGGCAATTGGCAAGAAGGTTCTGTTGGCGAATGCTTCGATGACCTCAGCGATTGATCGATTGGAAGAACGCGGGTTAGTGGTGCGTAAAGCCGAGGAAGAAGATAGGCGTGTTCGTTTGATTCAGCTGACGCCTAAAGGAAGAGCATTGATCACGACGATATTTGACCGGCACCAGTTTCATCTGGAAGCTCTTATGTCAGATATTTCTCATGCTGAGCGGTTGCAGCTTTATCGCAGTTTGAAAAAGCTTGGACTGACTGCACAGCAGCAGGCTTCTCTTCCACCGTCTCTTGAAACCAAAAGCAGAAAAGGACTTCCCCTATGATTACCGTACGCAAGAGTGAAGAGAGAGGGCACGCAAACCATGGTTGGTTGGACACCCATCACACATTTTCCTTTGCACGCTACTACGACCCTAAGCACATGGGGTTTCGTTCCCTGCGTGTAATTAACGATGACAGGGTAGCCCCAGGAATGGGTTTCGGCTCGCATCCCCATCAAGACATGGAGATCCTGACCTATGTCATCGAAGGGCATTTAGCGCACAAAGACAGTACCGGGAACCAGGAACAGCTTGGTCCTAATGAGATTCAGCGCATGTCAGCTGGAAGCGGCATCGTTCATAGCGAATTCAACGGGTCGGAAAAGGAGCAGGTTCACTTCCTGCAGATCTGGATTGAACCTCGCAGCTTAGGTGGAAGCCCAAGCTATGAACAACTGGGATTCGCACGCGAGGAAAAGGTGAACAAGCTCAAATTGCTTGCCTCTCCAGACCGTGAGCCAGGGGCTGCTCAGATTAATCAGGATGCGAAGGTTTATGTCTCGGAGTTAACAGACGGCAAGACTCTGAGCTACAAACTCGACAGCCGGAGACATGCCTGGGTACATGTGGTGCAAGGTGAAATTACGGTAAATGGGATTGCCTTGAAAACAGGTGATGCTGTGGCTGTGAGCAAAGAATCGGAGCTGTCTCTTGTGGGGAGGGGTAAGGAGACAAATGAAGTTCTGATCTTTGATCTAGCTTAAGTTTTCCCCTTGGATCGGGCCAGCTAGAGTCTGGAATGAACAGGATGCAGAAATACTCGTATAGCGAAAATATGTTGTATGCGTGAGTAGTCCATATTATTTCTTCCAACTGCTATACGGCCCGGTTCGGCAACTTAATCTTTAACACGACAATAGGAGCGATTCATGCAAGTTCTCGTCGTCTTTCATAGCCAGTATGGACATACCCATGCTATGGCCAATGCAGTTGTAGAAGGTATCAAAGAGGTGCAGGGTGTTGAGGCTGTTCTTCGCCGAGCTCGAGAGTTTCCCGAATATGTGCAGCACATTGAAGCTGAAAAGGGCTATTCCTACCAGGTGTATCAATCGCTGCAGTCAATTCCCGAATGCACAAACGACGATCTTAAGGAAGCGGATGGTGTGGTGTTGGGGAGTCCTACCCGTTACGGCAATATGACCGCCCAGATGAAGGCTCTTATTGATGGAACGCCGCAGCTTTGGCTAAGCGGTGCCATGGAGGGAAAGCCTGCAGGTCTGTTTACTTCGACCGCGTCTACTCATGGTGGTCAGGAAACGACTTTATTGACGATGGCAGTACCACTGCTGCATCTTGGAATGCTTATTGTCGGTGTCCCTTACTCGATTCCAGGCATGATTCATACGGAAGGCCGCGGTGGAACTCCCTATGGCGCAACGACAATTACCGGTCCACAAGGCGAACTCCAACCAAAACCGGAAGATCTGGCGATTGCCAAAGCCCTAGGCAAACGAGTTGCGGAAGCCGCCGTTGCGCTACGGGGAAAGAAATAACTGCTTCTGGGGCGTAGCTGCGTCTTAATCTGGCATTGAATTCGGTATTGTAGAAAGAGCGTTGAACGCAGGAGCAAAAAGAATGTCAGAAAACGAAATCCCCGCAGTCACTATTACTGTTCGTCCCAATGGTCCTCTCCGTGTGGAAGGACCGATTAAGTTGATCGACACGGACGGCAAAGAAATCGACCTGACCGGCAAGCCGGCAGTTTCTCTTTGTCGTTGCGGTGCCTCAACCAAGAAGCCCTTCTGTGATGGAACTCATTCCAAGATCGGTTTCCAGGCGGCGGAAGCTGCCGTAGCTGCCGAACAGAAGTAGTAGCCGCAACAGAGAAAAGCCCAGGTACTCGAGGAAGAGTCCTGGGCTTTATTCTGTGTTGAATGAGGGACTTCTTCATGAGATCTGGAGCAAGATTTTCCCGATATGCTGGCCGGACTCCACATATCGGTGAGCTTCAGCAACCTTATCCAAAGGAAATATGCGGTCGACAACAGGCTTGATCTTGCCTGACGTAACTAGAGGCCATAGTCTGCTTTGAATTGAATTACGCAAAAAAGTTTTCTCAAGTGCAGGCCGGGCACGAAGGGTAGAGCCTGTGACTATCAAACGCTTTTGCATAATCAAGGCAAGATCGGCAGTAACTTCACGCCCACGGCTATAGGCGATATGGATCAATCTGCCCTGCGGCGCCAGGAGTTGGAGATGTCTCGGGAAGTAGTCTCCTCCCACCATGTCGAGAATCACATCTATTCCTTGCCCGCCTGATAGGATCCGTGCCTTTTCAGGCCAGTCTTCCTCCTTGTAGTTCAGAGCGTGGTCCGCGCCAAGCTGTATACAGACATCGCACTTTTGTCTGTTGCCGGCAGTTGCAATTACGCGGTTGCCAAATGCTTTAGCTATTTGAATTGCTATTGTGCCTATACCACTGGTGCCCCCTTGGACAAGGATGCTTTCACCGGGCTTCAGAAATGCAGGCTCGAAGAGATTAGCCCAAACCGTGAAGATTGCCTCAGGCAATGCTGCTGCATCTTGGACGGCGATGTTTTCGGGAATAGGTAGACACTGCCCCGCAGGGGCAACACAGTACTCTCCATAGCCACCCCCTGCCAGAAGGGCACAAACCGGCGTCCCCCTCTGCCAGACATCTACGCCATCTCCAATTTCCTCGATGTATCCGGAAACCTCCAGCCCAAGGGTCAGAGGGGCTCCTGGAGGAGGCGGGTAATGTCCTTGCCGCTGAAGTATATCCGCCCGGTTGACTCCGGCTGCAACAACTCGGATGAGTACCTCTCCTGGTCCAGGTTCCGGTCTTGGGGTATTCCCTATCTGTAAGTTTTCTGGGCCGCCAGCTTTTACCACTTCCACAATTCGCATTTCTCTTCTCTGTACGTTGGATGATGCGACTATGTCTTTCGCTCCGTTTGAGTAAAAAACGGAACCAGAGGCGGATGGCAAGCGTATCCCTTTTGTGAGGTGGCAAGATGAGGACGATCAGGATCTTTCGTCTCTTTGTTTTTCTTTCGATAGCTTTTACTGTCGGTCTGGTGGCTGCTTATGGACAAAGTTCAGACCGGGAGTGGCACAAGACTTACTCCCTTACCGGAGAGCCGTTTCTGGTGATGGAAACCGCCGATACAGGAGTCGAGATTCGCTCCTGTGGAGACTGCAGACAGGTTCAAATCGATCTGCAGATGAACGATCGTAAGCTCAGCGATTATTCTCTTACCGAATTTCAGAGTGGTAACGGAATCACCTTTAAGTTAAAAGAGAAGCCCCACGTCGGAATGCATATCGGGTTTCACGTGTCGAAGGGACCTCACTTAGTTGTTAAGACACCTGCAAAACTTCATCTGGAAGCGCGGACCGCGGACGGCTCCCTCTCTGCGTCAGGTTTGCAGGGAGAAGTTTCTCTGCATACCAGCGACGGTTCCGTTGATGTTTCCGATGTTGCCGGTACGCTTCATTTCGTCTCCAGTGATGGGAGCATCCGTATCCATAATGCAAGTGGAACCCTCGATGCCCGGAGTTCGGACGGACACTTGACGGTAGAAGGTCGTTTTTCGGCACTCCAGGTTCACACTTCGGATGGCAATCTGGATCTCGCATTGGCGGAAGGATCGCAGCTGACAACTGCCTCTCGTGTAGAAACGTCCGATGGCCAGGTATCTGTTCGTCTGCCACGCAGTCTGGCTGCCGATCTTGATATCCATTCAAGCGATGGACATATCGATTGTTCTTTGCCACTTACGATGGATGGTTATCACTCGCATGGAAGTTCCTCGCATGACATTCGTGGAAAGTTGAATGCTGGGGGCAATTTGCTAAGCATTCGTACCAGCGACGGAAATATCAAGGTTAGCTCGTTATAGCCAGACAAGACTTGCCGCTATAGACGAAAGCTTTGAAAGCCCGCACAATTTGCCCGAGAGGTGGATTGTGCGGGCTGGGTTCTGGTGTTTGCCTGTTTCGCAGTGTTACAGCCAACCCTTGGCGCGGGCAATTCGAGCAGCCTCGACTCGGTTTGAGGCATCCAGCTTACTGATTGCTTCAGAGAGATAATTGCGAACCGTACCCTCGGACAATCCGAGTTCGGTGGCAATTTCTCCTCCTGTTTTCCCCTCTCCCGCTCGCCACAAAATCTGCCGTTCCCGCTCGCTAAGAGGGTCGGGGTCTGCTGCCCATGCTTCTGCTGCAAGTTCGGGGTCGACGACTCGTAGCCCCTGTGCCACTCGTCTAACGCATTCCGACAGTTCAGAGGCTGGTTTGTCCTTAAGAAGGTATCCCTGTGCGCCCGCATCCATCGCGCGCCGAAAATATCCGGGCCGGGCAAAGGTTGTTAGGATTACCACGTGGACGCGAGGAAATCGCGTGTGTACCTCGGAAGCGAGTGTTAATCCGGACATTTCCGGCATCTCGATATCGGTTACCAGGACATCGGGCATCTCTTTTATGACAGCCTGAAGTGCTTCCCGGCCATTGCGGGCTTTGGCAACAACAGCGATGTCCGATTCTATTTCCAATAGGGCCGCAAGAGCGCCCAAGATCATACCCTGGTCTTCAGCGATAACAACACGGATTTTCTTTGTCATTGCAATAGCCTGCTCATACCACCGGATCGTGGAAGTTTAATGCGTAACTGTGTGCCCTTACTGGAGAGAACGTCGAAGCTTCCGCCGAGCGCTTCAATGCGTTCGCGCATACCACGAATGCCGTTGCCTTCCGTTTTGATCCCTCCACAGCCATCATCCTGGATGGTAAGCGTCGTTGAACCCTGTGCGCTGTGAAATTGCACGCGGCATTCTTTCGCTCGGGAGTGGCGGACGATATTTGTAACTGCCTCGCGCACAATGAGAGAAAGAACCGCTTCTTCAGTTGCAGCCAGTCTTGGGGGTTGTGATTCGCAGTGAAAGGTGATTCCTGCGGTATTGAGCATGTTTCGAATCCGCTCCAGCTCTGCTTTGATTCCCTCGGCACGATAGCCCCGAATGGCTTGCCGCACATCGGCGAGTGCCTGACGGGCCGTTTGTTCTACGTCGCGCATCTCTTGACTGGCTCGGTCAGGATCTTGCGCGTTGAGCCGTTGGGCCAGTTCACTTTTTAGCACGATGAGCGATAGCGTATGTCCGAGTATGTCGTGCAAGTCGCGAGCAATACGCTCTCTTTCAGCAAGCTTGGCAAGATTTTCGACCTCCTCATGGGCGAGACGCAGTTTCGCATCAGCCCGTTTCTGTTGAGCCAGACGCAAATTATTGGTACCGACAATCAATGGAAAAGAGATTCCGATTGTCCATGTCCAGGGAGACATGTGAAAAATCCATGCTTCAGCGGTGACGACGAAAGCCTCAAGTGTGAGGACCCAGAAGACGGTCCTGATCGAATCTTCGAGAAAAGGAACGATGGATGCGACAAAGATATAGATTCCTATCGCTGAAGGATTGATCGGCACATAAATTGCCGCCAGTAGGAACATCCCCGCGAGCGAAAGCCGGCGTAGATTCTGATTCGGTCCACACCAGGCCCCAAAGTAGAAAAGGAGGAAGAGCGAGAACGCAATTGCAAGGCCAATAATGAGGCTGCGTGGGCGCTCATAAAAGAGCGGAATAAACATGAAGAGCGAATAGACCAACCAGGTGTGGTGCCATAAGGAACCTTTCTTTGAGGACGAGGGGAAGGAAGGATCGTCATCCGTACTACTCTTCCGCTCCTGGGTGGGTTCGTCAGCGCTGCGACTTTCAAGTGTTTGCGGGGAGCCTTGATAGGGCTGCAGGTTCCCGGAATGTGAGGTTTCTTCCGTCATCGAGGCAAGTTTCCTTCTTGCCTGAATAGAATGCAAGAAATTGATTTTGTATGAGAGTGGAAGCCGTCATCCGAAAGAGATGACAAATGTCATTCCTTCCACAAGGAGCGCTCTGCACGCCCTGCTCGGAGATGCTACACTTGAGCGTGTGCCGGGTCCTACGCGACTCAATCCCGCCAATCCCGCCAGGTCCGGAAGGAAGCAACGGTAACGGGCTAGTGTGTGCGCAGTAGGCCACCCGGTACATTGATACCGCCCACCTATTCTTCTTCGTTTTGCATTCCCTTACTCTGTCAGAGACAATAGGTTCTGCAAGTTTTCGTCAGGAGAATTCCATTGACCTTGGAAGTTCGCCCGCGTCAGGTACGCAGGGCTAAAATCAGCGCTCTCGGGACCTATGTCCCATCCCATATCCTTACCAACTCAGATCTGGAAAAAATGGTCGAGACCACCGATCAGTGGATCATTGAACGTACCGGAATTCGGGAACGCCATCTGGTTGATAAGGGCATGGCTACTAGCGCGATGGCAGCTGAAGCTGCCTGCCGTTGTCTTGCCGAGCGAGAAATTCAAGCGACAGATGTAGAAGTCATTATTGTTGCTACCGTAACGCCCGACATGTTTTTCCCCTCCACGGCATGTTTGGTGCAGAACAAAATTGGAGCAAAGGGAGCTTGGGGATTCGATCTCTCCGCCGCCTGTTCCGGATTCGTCTACGCTTTGCAAGTAGGTACGAAGCTGGTGGAATCGGGAGCCCACTCCAAAGTGATGGTAATCGGCGCCGATACCATGTCCTCCATTCTTGATTACACGGATCGCGCAACATGCATCCTCTTTGGAGATGGTGCCGGTGCTGTTCTGTTGGAGCCTGCTGAAGATGGGGAGCAGGGAATGATCGATTATCACCACGAAATCGATGGTTCCGGTGGAAATTCTCTCTATATGCCTGGAGGCGGCAGCCTGAATCCTCCATCCATAGAAACGGTTCAGAAGAAGATGCATTATGTGCATCAGGATGGACAGGCTGTTTACAAATTTGCTGTTCGAAAGATGTCAGAGGCAACCGAGAATCTTCTGGCGAAGAACGGAATAAAAGGTTCCGATCTAGGTTGCTTTATTCCTCACCAGGCAAATAAACGCATCATTCTTTCTACCGCCGAGCGCCTGGGCCTGTCGCCCGAGCAGGTAATCATCAACATCGATCGCTACGGAAACACTACCGCTGCTACGATTCCGCTGGCCATGGAGACGGCCCGGAAGGAAGGTCATCTCAAGAAGAACGATCTTGTCTTGATTGCGAGCGTTGGCGCAGGCTTTACCGTTGGCTCTGCTCTCTTCCGCTGGGAGATCTAGGCAGCTTATAGGGGGCATTAATCTCCTGGCCTCCTATCGACGGTTGTGAAGATGGCGATTCTTTTCACCCCATTTTGCTTACAGCAGGCCAAATGGGGTGAACTTGACCCGAAGAAACACCTAGCCAACTGCCAATAGCTGTTTTCGGTATTTCCATACTCCGTAAGCGACTCCTAATATAAGGAGCCCGATGTATCCCCACAGAAGAATTTTTGACCATCCTGCAAGATAGTGGGCCCATACCCTGACGATTCTGCGGCCATAGGTCGTAGCCAGCCATGCGAGCAGGCTATAGCGAATTGTTCGTCCAATAGCGAACGATATTAGGAAACGACTTCGGGTGACGCCCAGGCTCCCTGCTGCAACCAAAACCGGCATCAGCGGTATCGGTGGAGGCAGCAATGCTGCGATGCCTACCGATAAACGCCCGCGTTGCTTCACCCAGCGACTTATCGGTTGCAGGAATCTGTGAGGCACGTATTTATTCAGGACAAATTCACCGCCCTTTTTCCCTGCTGACCAGGAAAGATAACCGCCAAGGACAGAACCTGTGATCGCACAAGCAGCCACATAAAAAGGATTGCTTCGGTGGACGATTAGCAGCAGCAAGACCAGATCTGCGCTTCCCGGGATAAAAATCGGGATGAGGGACGAGTCGACAATTGCCAAGCCAAACAGGCCTATTCCCCCGAGATGGAGTAGCCATCTCAAGGTGGAATTACCCCTCCGGTGTTGAATCGTCGTAGTTGTTGATATCAAAAATGGCAACACGCAAAGGTTTGGACGCGTGTTTGTTGAAGGATGCTGTTCCTGAAAAGGAGAAGACTTTTGGTGCGGAGGGATCACCGTGATTCCAGTCACCGCTATTTGAGCAAAAACACGAGATTCTGAAAGTGAACCTTCAAACTAGGAAAATGCATGAAGAATCTTGCTGTCTTGACAAGCGGCGGCGATGCGCCGGGTATGAATGCTGCAATACGTGCGGTCGTTAGGACCGGTTTGTCCCGAGGATGGACGGTATGGGGTGTTCATCAGGGCTACTCAGGTTTAATTGAAGGGCAATTTCGTCGTCTCGGGACCCGAGACGTTAGCAATATTGTTCAGCGTGGCGGAACGGTACTAGGTAGTGCGCGGTGCGCCGAGTTTCAAACGGAGGAAGGCCGCGAACTGGCTATCCGTCGTATGCGAGGTGCAGGGATTGAAGCCCTGGTTGTGATCGGTGGCAATGGTTCGCAGACCGGATCGAATGCTCTCCACGAGATGGGTTTTCCCGTGGTCGGTGTTGCCTCTACGATTGACAACGATCTTTTTGGATCGGATGTAACAATCGGTGTGGATACTGCACTGAATGTGGCTGTTCAGGCTATCGATAACCTAAAGGTCACGGCATCTTCTCACAATCGCGCTCTTTTGATTGAAGTCATGGGACGCAAATGCGGCTACCTTGCTCTGATGGCGGGGATTGCCGGCGGTGCTGAAGCCATCATGCTTCCGGAAATCAATATTAGTCCGGAACAGATCGCGCATAAGATCCAGGAAGGCTATGAACGTGGCAAACCTCACGCCATCGTAGTCGTGGCTGAAGGTGCGGAGTACAACGCCGAAGGGCTTTGCGAATACTTCCGCAAGAACGAGTTACTGCTCGGCTACGAATTCCGCGCCAGCGTACTTGGTTATGTACAGCGTGGTGCCACACCTACCGCCGCCGATCGTTTGTTGGGAACAAGGCTCGGCTCGGCCGCAGTAGAAGCTTTGGCCGACGGGAAATCGGGTGTTCTCGTTGGAATCGAAAAGAACGACATTATCACGACTCCTTTGGGTGAGGTTGTAGATCGCAAAAAGCCCCTAGATCCGTGGTATTTGGCGGCTGCCGATCTGCTGGCGAGGTAACCATAGCCTGTAGCTCTCGGGCGTTTTTAGATTTGGCCTATGACGAATCGCACTTTTTGGTGGGGTTCATCATAGGCCTGTCTTCTTTCTGGACCCGACCAACTCTCTACCAGAGAGCTGGAATTTGTAGTTACTTCATAGAAATTTCAGTTTTTCTACCGGTGGCAAAATGCCTGCTTCTGCTGCATAAGCGTAGAAAAGCTCCATTCCGGCAATGCAATCCTCATCGAGAACGTAGTGGATATAGTCCGTTAAGTAGCTGCGGATGGTAGCTTCCGGAACTGCAATACGGGTACTCCACTCCTTGACCAAGTCTTCAATGTGAGCCAGTCCATGGTCTCGAGAGCTCAAAAAATCTTCTGTGACTAATTCTGTTTCGATTTCCGACGCTTCAAGTGCTTCCGGTCTGGCAGTCCAGAGCGCAGAGATCCAGGGAACCCCGGTTCGCTGGTTCCATTCATTGGCCAGATCGTAGTAGGTAAGCTTTTCTCCCGTTTGGACTTCTCTTTGCTGCTTCTTCTCAAGAGCTAATAGCGCCGGGTCTCCGATCAGGAGTGCCGCATCGGCACTTGCCAACATTGCGTCAAGGTCCGGGGGGTGGGGACGAAATAGCACTTTTTCATTCCAGTACCTGTGGAAAAGAATCTGTGCGTAAGCGAAGGTAGCTCTGGATGAAGTATCTGCGGCGACCGTGCGGATCTCTTCCAGAGGCTGATTGGCTCGCGTAATGAGCTGTAACGAACGGATTCGTCCAAGGGAAGCGATTGTGCATCCGGGAAGAAACTTCAGCCCCGGGGTTAGAGCATATGCCGTAATGGGAACGAGGCCGATATCTGCTGTTCCTTCGGCCAATTCGATTGCACATTGCGAAGGCATGGTTTTGTGGATGAGGTATCGTTCTGCAAGCCGGGAACTGGCCGGTTCGTGTTCGAAATCCCACATAAGGGGAGCTGGATTGAGAAAGTCAATGGCCGATATGCGGAGTAGATTCAGGGGAGTACGACTCACCTCACCAGTCTATCAACGCTGTGGAAAACTGGTGCAAGACTTGACTTCCCGGCTAGCCCCAGCTACTTTGAGCGCATCCCACGCGTGAAACAGTTCATGGCTGGTTTTGGCAATTTGCACCAAAAATGTTGCAGATTTAGCCCCTGTGGAAAGGTTTTTAATTAGCCTGTTCGTTTGGAAACAGGATTTGAAATTTCATGACGCCGACCCCTTCCTCTACACCGACTCCTGATTCTGTTTCCAAGGCTGTATTGGATGAGACACGTCTGGCCTGGCTGGCCATGGTGCTGACTCCAGGTTTGGGTCCAAAACGAATTTTGCAGGCTGTGGAAAAGGTGGCGGATGTAGCCAGTATTCCCTATCTTCCCTTGACGGAGCTGGAATCTCTGGGCTTTCCTGCCGCTGCAGTTCAATTCCTGGCATCGAGTCAGTCCCGGGAAGACGCTGCGGTGGAGTGGCAAAAATTACAGGAACAGGGTGCCACGCTCGTTACCTGGAGCTGCAAAGATTATCCGGAGAGGCTGCGACACATCTTCGATCCGCCTCCTGTTTTGTGGGTGAGGGGGAATACGGAGGTTTTAAACAATCATTCCATTGCAATCGTAGGTACCCGTCATCCGACTCCCTATGGCACGGGAATGGCTGAGAAGCTTTCCCGAGACCTCGCTTCCCGTAAGCTGACTATTATCAGTGGAATGGCGCGCGGGATCGACAGCGTCGCTCACCAAGGAGCCCTGGCGGCCAAGATGCCGACAATTGCTATATGGGGAACCGGGATTGATGTGATTTATCCCAAAGAAAATAAAAGGCTTGCTGAAGATATTCTAGCCGGGGGCGGTGCCATTGTTTCAGAGTATCGTCTCGGAACATTTCCGGCTCCTCAGAATTTTCCACGGCGAAATCGCATTATTAGTGGTATGAGCCTGGGTGTATTGGTTGTTGAGGCAGGCGAGCACAGCGGTACCAGGGTAACGGCCCGTTGTGCGATGGAACAGGACCGGGATGTGTATGCTGTTCCTGGTAACGTCACTACCAAGAATGCCTGGGGCCCCAACATGTTAATTAAAGATGGGGCGAGGCTGACGACAGGGTGGGAGGACATCTGGGAGGGACTTCCCAGTCAGGTAAGGCTGGAGCTGGAGGCTCAGTTAGGTGTTGCATCCGAGAGCCCTGGAGCCGCATCGTTATTCGAGCAGGCACCGGAGACCCCGCAAGAGGCCCTGATCCTGAAAATGCTCAGCCCTGACGAAGCTTTGCATTTGGATGAGTTGTTGGAGAAGGTTGAGTCGGATTTGAGTTCCTCAGAGGTCTTTATGGCTTTGTTTGAACTGGAAGCGAAGGGACGGATCCGGCAACTTCCCGGCAAGAACTACGTTAAGAGCTTATGAGTTGTTGAGAAATTCTTCGGGCCAACGTCGCTTATGCCGCAAAGGTTGAGTGGATGAAAATGGCCTGACATGGTAGCTTGCAGAGATTGTAGGACTAACATTTGCGGGGCTGGACGCTTGGGAGACAAACTCCTGGTTCAGCAAGCCGAAAGAGTACTCGGCTGAAGGATGGAAATGAGTAAAGCACTCGTGATCGTTGAATCGCCGGCAAAGGCCAAAACGATCAATAAGTATTTGGGCAAAGGCTATTTGGTAGAAGCCTCTCTTGGCCACATCATGGATCTGCCGAAGAACAAGATTGGCGTCGATCTTGAGGATGGCACCTTTGAGCCTGAGCTCATCGTGATGCCCGATAAAGAAAAGATCGTCGAGAAGCTGAAGAAGGCTGCTTCCTCTGCAACCGAGGTGTATCTGGCGCCTGACCCTGACCGCGAGGGTGAAGCGATTGCCGCACACTTGGCCATTCAGCTCAAATCAGTTGTAAAGCCCGGACAGATCCGCCGTGTTACGTTTAACGAAATCACGCCTAAGGCTGTTCGTGCAGCCTTCGAACGTGCACGTGATGTCGATCAGAACCTGGTAGACGCACAGCAGACGCGTCGTGTGCTTGATCGCATTGTGGGTTATCAGATCTCTCCTTTGCTTTGGGACAAAGTGCGTCGCGGACTTTCTGCCGGCCGTGTGCAGACGGTTGCCTTGCGACTCATTGTCGAGCGCGAAGAAGAGATTAAGAAATTCAACTCTGTCGAGTATTGGACGCTCGACGCCGATCTGACTCCAGGCAAAACAAAGAAGGATAAACATTTCCGTGCCCGCTTTATCGGGATCGATGGAGTGAAGGCAACAGTTGAGACAGTCGACGCTCCTTCACTTCCTGATAAGGAAGCGGCTGATGCCATTCTGAAGTCACTCGAAAAGGGAAAGTGGACAGTCCGTACCATCAAGCGTCAGGAACGGCGCAAGAGTCCTGCTCCACCCTTTACAACCAGTAAGCTTCAGCAAGATGCTTCCCGCGCACTGGGTTTTACCGTGAAGCGCACAATGGGAGTTGCACAACGTCTGTATGAGGGTGTGGAACTCGGTGATGAGGGAACTGTAGGTTTGATCACCTACATGCGTACCGACTCGACTCGTGTGTCGCCCGAGGCGATTGAGTCTGCCCGCAGCTGGATTGGCTCGCAACTGGGACCTCAGTATCTTCCGGAGAAGCCAAATACTTTCAAGAGCAAGAAAGATGCACAGGATGCTCACGAAGCGATTCGTCCGACCGATGTTGCTCGCCATCCGGATGAGATCAAGAAATATCTGAGCGATGAGCAATACAAGCTATATAAGCTTGTGTGGCAGCGCTTTGTTGCTTCGCAGATGGTTCCGGCCCTTTATGACCAGACCATCATCGATATTTCTGCTCAGGCCGATCGTCGCTACGACTTCCGCGTGACAGGTTCCGTGGTTAAGTTCGAAGGTTTCATGAAGATCTACGAGGAGACCAAAGAAGGCTCCGACGCAGATGATGAAGCTCTGAAAAACAAATTACCCGACGTGCACGAAGGACAGGCTCTTACCTTGCTGGAGCTGAATCCGGAGCAGCACTTCACTGAGCCTCCTCCGCGCTACAACGAAGCCTCGTTGGTCAAGACGCTCGAAGAGCGGGGCATTGGTCGTCCGTCGACCTACGCCGCCATCATCAGCACGATTCAAGAACGTGAGTATGTGCAGAAGGTCGGCATCGGACGCGGTGCAAAGTTTGTTCCTACCGAAATCGGAACGGTAGTGACACGGCTCCTGGTGGAGAACTTCCCTTACATCTTCGATACGCAATACACCGCCAAGCTCGAAGAAGAGCTGGACGAGATCGAAGAAGGTAACGAGCGCTGGACTCAGCTTCTTAAGGGCTTCTACAGCCATTTCGAGAAAGAACTCGAACATGCTGAGAAGCACATGGAAAATGTAAAGCGGATGGAAAAGCCCACTGATGAGAAGTGTGACAAGTGTGGCTCTCCGCTGGTTCTGAAGTGGGGCAAATTCGGCTCCTTCTATGCCTGTAGTGCATATGACAAAAAGGATCCAAATAGCTGTAACTTCACCAAGGAAAACACCATAGCCCTGCCGGAGCTGGATCAATCTGAGACGCAGGCGACCGATAAGGACGATGAATACTGCGAGAACTGCGGTCGTGCTATGGTGCTCAAACGCGGACGCTTTGGTACCTTCATGGCCTGCACAGGCTATCCCGAGTGCAAGACGACGCGCCGTCTGGATCAGAAAGAACAACAGAAGCCACCGCAACCACTGGACGAGAATTGTCCTCAATGCAGCAAGCAGCTGGTGTTGCGTCATGGCCGTTTTGGCGAGTTTGTATCTTGCAGCGGTTATCCGAAGTGCAAGTACATTAAGCAGAACCTTGTCGGCATGAAGTGCCCGAAGTGCGGTACAGGCGATGTTGCCGAAAAGAAAGCTCGTCGCGGTAATGTCTTCTATGGCTGTACGAATTATCCGAAATGCGACTTCACCTCGAACGGTAAGCCTGTCGCTGAAAAGTGTCCCGAGTGCAGCAGTCCTTATCTGGTAGAGAAGTCTCTGAAGTCTGGTGTGTACTTGGCTTGCCCGAATAACAAGAAATCCACAGGCGAGGAAGAGGCACCCAAGAAGCGCAAAAAGAAGGCCGCTGCAGAAGAGGAAGCCGCACAGGCGGTCAACTGCAGTTATATGAAGAAGATTGCAGATCCCCAGCCGGAAGCGGTTCCAACTGCCGCAACCCATGGCCCGGTTCCAGAGGAAGCTCCTGTGACCGTGTAATGCAATGGAATGGTGTAGAAAAGGTCCCTTGTCTCCAGAGGCATGGGACCTTTTCTTTTGGGGCCTTGTGTTTCCGTCCATCATTCTTGCAGAATTACTTTGGTATTAGCAGACTTGCCAATAGCCCCGGAGGAAGATGCATACTCATTGCTGGCTAGAGCTGGGTTAGAAGAAAGCTCAGGCCCCTGGAGGTTTTCCCCTATATGCGATGGCTTCCTGCTGTCCTGCTCCTTTCCTCTATAGCTGCTGTAGCTGCTGACCAGCAGTCTTCCAAAGTTAACGGCTGGATAAGCGATTCAATGTGTGCTCAAAAGCACGCCGGAAATCCAGCTGTCAGCTGTGTGAAGAAGTGTATAGAGATGGGCTCCAAGCCTGTTTTTGTCGATGACGCCCAAAAACAGGTGTGGTCAATCGACAATCCCGATGCGGTTACAGCTCATTACGGGCACCATGTTGCTGTTACCGGGACTGAGGATAAAAGTTCCAAGTCCATTCATATCAATAAAGTAGCCATGCTTCCCGATCAGGGAAGTGGTGGTCATCAGTAAGTGGCTCTGTTTCAGTGAGATACCTTCGTGGGACCCGGTTTTGGTTGGTCCACTGCTTACTTTTCCACAGGTAAGCAGAAGCGTTTTTTATTGTGAGGAGTCTCTTTCACAGTGAGATTTCACTTTGGGGAGAGACTTCTCGCTTGTCTTTGCGTCTTCTTCCCCGGCGGACGAGGTGACCTCCGGTCGCCTACGCCCTTGCTTTCTGATACTTTCAAGAATGGATTTCAGGTAACAACCGGAAGAAGAAATGGCAAAAGCAATCTGGAATGGAAAGGTGATCGCTGAGAGCGATACCGTTGAAACAGTTGAAGGAAATGTTTATTTTCCGGAATCTTCCGTGAATCGGGAGTATCTCCGCCCCAGCTCGACCACGTCTACCTGCCCATGGAAAGGGCAGGCTCGTTACTACAGCCTGTTTGTCGATGGACAGGAGAACCAGGATGCTGCCTGGTATTATCCCGATCCCAAGCCTGCCGCCAAGAAGATTAAGCACCATATCGCCTTCTGGCGCGGGGTGGAGATTGAGAATAGCGAAAGCTCAAAAGCGGACAACGATAAACCTGTCAGCTAGGTTCCGGCCAGCTAAAAGGCGGTCAGCAAAAACTTGCACCGGAGGCTAGCTTCCTCCTGCAGCCCCTGACTAATCTCAATTACGAGCTAAGGTCTGGTGTTTAACAACGAATTTAGCTGCCCGCTTTTTCGCTGTCCGGACCTTAGCTGTTTTTAGAACGCCTGCAATTGTTCCAGCGGCAATCTGACCTGGAAGCATGTCTTGCCTGGCTTGGATTCTACCGTGAGGAATCCACGATGTTTTCTGACTACGCGCATAGCTGCGTCCAACCCCAGGCCAAGACCTTTTCCCGGGGCTTTGGTCGTGAAGAATGGTTCAAAGATCCTGTCTTTTGCCTGATCCGGAATGCCAGGGCCGTTATCTCCTACCTCAATCAGCATCATTTCGCCCGAGATCCGGCAGGAGAGTCGAATAGTGCCCTTTTCTTCAATGGCATCCAGAGCGTTTTCGATCAGGGCCATCCAGACCTGGTTTAGTTCGCTGCCGTACGCACTGATGCGTGGCAGATCGGCCTGATAATCCCGAATGATCTCAACCTGTTGCATACGCGATTGCAGCATTTGCAGCGTGCTTTCCAGTCCCTGTGGAACATCGATTTCCTGAATAGCCGCCTGGTCCACGAAGGAGTACGCCTTGACGGCACTGATTAAATCGAAGATCCGGGCAGTGGAGTCCAGGATTGCCTCTGCGATATTTTCTGCCCGCAGAGACGAGGAGAGCTGCGAGAGAACGACCCCCACGGCCTCCGGTTCGAGAAATTCGGCCAGAGGTTCCAGATGTTCGGCACAAAGACCGATTTCGGATAGCTCCGGGGCAATACGCCAGGGTTCGGCAATGGAGTGCTGGTTCAGCCAATGCAGGATGTGGTCCTCCCGCTCCGTGATCCGGTCGAGGGGGCCATTCTGACGAAGCCGGCGGATATTTTCGTCCCAAGCGCGCACTTGGGCGATCTGCTGATCATTGAGGCACAGAGCCCCTAGACGGAACTTCTGCCGTCCATAGGTGCGCAGCTCGTCCAGCATGCCACTAGCCGCTCTACGAGCCGCAGAGGCGGGATTATTGAGCTCGTGGGCAAGGTTGCCTGCCAGCTTTCCGAGCGCAGCTAGCTTTTCGGACTGTTGCTCCATCCGGGTGACCTCCCGGACGCGATCCAGAAGTACATTTACGACCCTCTGAGCGAATGAGGGAATGGCCTCCAGGATCTCAGGAAACATGGAGCGGTGGAACTCAAGTGTCCATATGTCGGTGACGGCATAGCCCTGCCCGCCATGGGTCTTCATGCGGGAGAAAGGCAAAACACCCGTGATCTGCCCTGAACGCCCAATGAACAGCGTCTGCGGCCCATTGCGTTTCCGCTGAACATGAATCTCCCCTTTCAGGATGATGTTCATGTTGTTCGCCGGAGCACCGTCTTCAAAGAGAATGGCGCCGCTCGGAGCGAACTTTTCAGTTCCATTCTGTGCCAGCCACTCATATTCGCAAGGTTCCAGGCCCTGAAGAGGGCCGACGCGCTCGAGTGCAGCGACAATCTCAGGTATCGGAGTCGGGGGCGGTTCAGTCAAGGAGTGCGCTGTAGTGGTGGTATTCATAGGAATCCCCAGCATTGGGCCTTTTAGGTTTCAGTGGTCGATCAGAGAGCCACAAAGTGTAGCTATTTTTTTCATCCAATTTTGCCAACGATCGACAAAATTTGAAGATCTTGATTCTCTAATGGGATGCTCCCACAGCGATTGGCTTTCGCTCTAGACCGAAACCTAGAATGCTCCAGTTCATTATCTGTGAAAGTTGAACGGCGGATGAATCAATCGCAATTGTTTATGTCGGAAATAACTTATCTTCTCAACCCGAAATTCCACGGGGTGGGGGAAGAGCAGGATAGCATGGCGTGGCTAAGTCGAATGGAATCAATAGTCACTGTGGACAGCACAAATCCTCCGCCAGTAAGCATTCTCTACTGAGAGACGTATTTGGTCGTAAGGTTTTTCCGCGAACGCCGAAAAGAGGAGGGCAGATGAAGAGAAACAGGACTCGAGCGGTTTTTCGATCCGCCCGAGTCTTAAGGATTGGACTTACTTCTTAGCTGGTACGCCGTTTTCCATGGCGACGGGATCCAGGAAGCTCATGCCTGCGCGCAGCTTGGAGCCAACCTCTTCAACCTGAAGGGCAGCTTCTGCTTTGCGCATCTTCTCGAATTCCTTGCGGCCGGTTTCGTTTTCCTTGATCCAGTTCCGGGCAAAGGTTCCGTCCTGGATGTCGGTCAGCAACTGCTTCATTGCCTTGCGGGACTCGTCATTGATGACACGCGGTCCGGCGATGTAATCACCGTACTCAGCTGTATCGGAAATCGAATAGCGCATGTAGGAGAGGCCGCCGCGATAGATCAGATCGACGATCAGCTTCAGCTCGTGCATGCACTCGAAGTACGCCATCTCCGGCTCGTAACCGGCATCGACCAGAGTCTGGAAGCCAGCCTTGATCAGTGCGCTTACGCCACCGCAGAGAACAGCCTGCTCGCCGAAGAGGTCGGTCTCGGTCTCTTCCTTGAAGGAGGTCTCAAAGACGCCTGCGCGGGTAGAGCCGATGCCCTTGGCATAGCTCAGAGCAAGGTCACGGGCCTTTCCGCTGGCATCCTGGTGAATAGCGATCAGAGCAGGAACACCGCCACCCTCGGTGAAGACCTCGCGAACGCGATGTCCAGGGGCCTTGGGGGCAACCATGGAAACGTCAATGTCCTTGCTGGGAACGATGGTGCCGTAATGGATGTTGAATCCGTGAGCAAACATCAGGGTTTTGCCAGCGGTCATGTGCTGTTTGATCTCTTCGTTGTAGAGCTTACCCTGTGCGGTATCAGGTGCGAGAATCATCACCACATCCGCCCATTTTGCAGCCTCGGCAGGAGTCAACACTTCCAAGCCCGCCTTCTGTGCCTTCTCGATGGAACGGCTGGTTTTGGGCAGGCCGATGCGGACATCGACGCCGGAATCCTTCAGACTCAGCGCGTGGGCGTGTCCCTGGGATCCGTAGCCAATGATAGCTACCTTTTTCTTCTGGATCAGTGTGATGTCTGCATCCTGGTCGTGGTACGTCTTCGGCATTCTTTTCCTTTTCCTCTCAAATTAAGAAACAGATACGGTTTCCATACGGATGATTGACTGCTACAACTCTTCCGTAGTTACAGCTTCAGCTTCGGGATTATCGACCTCTACTATTGGGGCAGAAGGAAGCGCGCCCATTGCTTTGAGGACGCTGCTGGTGTGCTGTCCCCGCCGCATTACCATGCGGCCGGTTCGCGAGATCTCCAGGATCGAATCGGCGCTCTCCTTGAGAACCTGGATTAATCCCTCGATCTTGCTCTCCACACCGGTAATTTCAATCATCAGCGACTCCGGTGCCAGATCGACGACTCTGGCACGAAAGACCTGGACCAGCTCAAAAATGTGAGAGCGAGTCTGTGGTGTCGCCGCAACTTTGATCAAGGCCAGCTCCCGGGTAACGCTGGAATGCTGGCCGATGTCGTCTATGTCAATAACGTTTTCCAGCTTGAAGAGGCTGGCCATGATCCGATGACCGGAAGAGGGCGAAGCCTCGGCAACCAAGGTCATGCGAGATATGCCAGGACGCTCCGAGCGACCCACTGTTACAGACATGATGTTGATATTGAGCCGCCGAAACAGCGATGCGATTCGTGTCAACACTCCGGGCTTGTCTTCTACGTACGCAACAAAGGTATGAAGCATGGCTTTACTTGTCTACCGCCGTTTCTATCAGCGGATTTTTTGACGGCCGCCGAATCATCTCATGAAGAGCCGCGCCGGTCGGGATCATCGGATAAACCGAATCTTCCTGTTCCACCAGGAAATTCAGCAAATAAGGGCCCTTACTTTTACGTGCGTCTGCAACTGCCGGTAAAACTTCACTCCGTTTCCGGACTGCCTTGCCTGGAATATTAAATGCATCGGCCAGCTTGACGAAGTCCGGGCTCAGAATGGGGGACGACTGATAGTTCTTCTCATAGAAAAACTCCTGCCACTGCCGCACCATTCCAAGATACCCATTGTTCACGACTGCAATATTAATGTCCAAGTGTTCCTGAGCGATGGTTGCCAGCTCCGCGCTGGTCATCTGGAAACCTCCGTCTCCAACTACCACCCAGACTTCCTTTTCCGGACAGGCTACTTTGGCACCGATCGCTGCGGGAAGAGCAAAACCCATCGTGCCCAAACCGCCGCTGGTAATCAGTGTGCGGGGCTCGTCATGCTTGTAATACTGAGCTTCCCACATCTGGTGTTGCCCTACATCGGTAACAATGATTGCTTTGCCTTCGGTTGCCTTCCATAGATCGTGTATCACGTGGGCGGCAAAGAGGTGTCCATCGTCGGGAATGTTTTTGATGTCACGAACAGCTGCATTGCCCTTAAGGTCGTTGATCTTTTGCAGCCATGCTTTTCCTTCACGGCTGGGAATGCGTGGAAGCAGCTCCTCCAGCGCTCTGGTCAGATCTCCAACGAGTGCTACATCGACCTTGACGTTCTTATTAATTTCGGCAGGATCGATATCGATGTGAATCTTCTTTGCATTTGGCGCATAGGTGGCCAGTGAGCCCGTTACACGGTCGTCAAAGCGCATGCCACAGGCGATGAGCAGGTCGGATTCCTGGATAGCATGGTTGACCCAACTCTCTCCGTGCATGCCCATCATGCCCAGATTCAGCTCGTGCGAGGCAGGGAAAGCGCCGAGACCCAGCAACGTGCAAGCTACCGGAGTATTGGTTCGCTCTGCCAGCACTCGGATCTGTTCAAAGGCTCCGGACTTGATGATTCCGTGTCCGGCGAGGATGACAGGACGCTTTGCACTACGGATCAATGAGGCTGCAGAGTCCAGCAGTTCGGGACTGAGTTCCAGCATCGGATGGGGCCGATAGGCCCGCGGTGCCGCTGCTTCAAAGTCGAACTTCGCCAGATTCTGTTGTGCATCCTTCGTAATATCGACCAGCACCGGTCCAGGTCTGCCTGAACGAGCAATCTGGAAAGCCTCGCGAAGAACGGGAGCAATATCCTCAGCTTTGTTTACCAGGAAATTGTGTTTCGTTACTGGCAAAGTAATACCGGTGATATCCACTTCCTGGAAGGCATCCGTACCCAGGACTTTGCTTGACACCTGCCCTGTAATGCAGACCATCGGAATCGAGTCCAGCATTGCAGTGGCAATTCCCGTTACCAGATTTGTCGCACCAGGTCCTGAGGTTGCGACAGCTACGCCGACTTTTCCCGAGGCGCGCGCATAGCCATCGGCCATGTGCGAAGCGCCTTGTTCGTGGCGTACGAGAATATGGCGGATCGGGAATTTCCGGAGTGCATCGTAGGCTGGAAGGATTGCTCCTCCCGGATAGCCGAAGACATCACGTACACCCTCGCCTACTAGCGTTGCCCACAGAATCTCTGCGCCTGTGAGCTGCGCCTGTTTTTCCATCGAGGGCCCTCCGGTTGTATTGGCGTCGTTCATGTTGGTTGCTCCTGGCTTAAGGTGATTACTGCTTTGTCCTTCGCCTGTCCGGGACGGAGGATGGTTGTTATTGCATGAAAGTTATGCGCGTGGTCTCAACCAAGTGGCGCTCTCGTGTTGTGCTTCGTATTGATCAAGAGCGGCAGCGTGGCGAAGCGTAAGACCAATGTCATCCAATCCTTCCAGCAAGCAATACCGGCGGAAGGGATCTACCTGGAATTCAGCCGTGAAGCCTTGATCGTCGCTAAGCTTCTGCTCTTCCAGCGAGACGGTGATCTTGTATCCGGGGATCGTTGTAGCTCTCTTGAGAAGTGTCTCAACCTGCTCCTCTGTGAGCTTTACGAGCAGAATTCCATTCTTGCCTGCGTTCGAAAAAAAGATGTCGGCGAAACTCGGCGCGATGACGCAACGGAAACCAAAGTCGGAGAGCGCCCAGGCTGCGTGCTCACGAGAGGAGCCACAACCGAAGTTTTTTCCTGCGATAAGGATTTCAGCTCCCTTATAACGGGAATCATTCAATACGAAATCGGATATCGGCTTGCCGTCTGCCGTCTGTCTCCAGTCGAAGAAAAGAAAATCTCCATAACCGGTGCGCTCGATGCGCTTCAAAAACTGCTTAGGAATGATCTGGTCGGTATCGACATTTGCGCGGTCGAGAGGAGCCGCCAGAGAGGTCAAAGTGCGAAATGGCTTCATTACTTAGCTCCTGAACTCCCAGTGGCGCACATCGGTAAAGTGTCCGGTGATTGCTGCGGCTGCGGCCATCTCCGGGCTGACAAGGTGCGTGCGCCCGCCGCGTCCTTGGCGTCCCTCAAAATTGCGATTGCTGGTAGAGGCACAACGCTCACCTGGGCTCAAAACATCGGGATTCATGGCCAGACACATCGAGCATCCCGGCTCACGCCATTCAAACCCTGCCTCTTGGAAGATGCGATCCAAACCTTCCGCCTCGGCCTGTGCCTTAACCAGCTGCGATCCGGGAACAACCATGGCCTGGACCTTGCTGCTGACCTTGTATCCGGCAGCTACCTTTGCGGCAGCGCGCATGTCTTCAATACGTCCGTTGGTGCAGGAGCCGATAAAGACGCGGTCGATAGCAACTTCTTCCAGTTTGATCCCCGGCTTCAGTGCCATATATTCCAGTGCCCGTTCAAAGGACTTGCGTTCGATTTCGTCCTTGGCTGCGGCCGGATCCGGTACCGGAGCATTCACGGGAATAACCATTCCTGGACTGGTTCCCCAGGTTACGTAAGGAGCCAGATCCTCTGCTTTGATCACCAGTTCTCTGTCAAAGGTAGCTCCCGGATCGGTGGTCAGCTTGCTCCACTCCGCAATAGCCTTGTCCCAATCTGCGCCCTTGGGAGAGTTCGGACGGCCTTTGAGATAAGCGAAGGTCGTTTCGTCGGGAGCAATCATGCCTCCGCGAGCGCCAGCTTCAATGCTCATATTGCAGAGCGTCATGCGGCCTTCCATCGAAAGGCTGCGAATGGCTGAGCCTGCATATTCGAGGATGTAACCCGTAGCTCCGTCTGTTCCAATTCTTCCAATGATTCCGAGCGCAATATCTTTCGCAGTAACTGCGGCCGGAAGCTTGCCTTCGACCGAAATGCGGAAGGTTTTCGGCTTGGACTGGGGCAGAGTTTGGGTTGCCAGAACGTGTTCGACTTCCGATGTACCGATACCAAAGGCCAGAGCTCCGAAAGCTCCATGTGTGCTGGTATGGCTGTCACCGCAGACGATGGTCATGCCCGGTTTCGTGAAACCCTGTTCCGGTCCGATGACATGGACGATGCCCTGATCCCGAGAATCGATGTCGTAGAGCTGGATACCGAATTCCGCGCAGTTCTTGCGCAGTGTCGCCATCTGCTTTGCTGCGATTTCGTCGGTGATAACCAGACGCCCTTCCTTTGTGGTTGGGACGTTGTGATCGACCGTGGCAATGCAACGGTCCGGACGGCGAACTTTACGCCCTGCCAGACGAAGCCCTTCAAAAGCCTGCGGCGAAGTTACTTCATGCAGCAATTGCAGGTCGATGTAAATTAATGTGGGTTCGCCTTGAGGCTCAGCAACAATATGTTGCTCCCATACCTTTTCGAAAAGAGTTTTTGCCTTCTCTGCCATTTCCTGCCCATCTACTCCGAGTACTTGAAAATCTTGCTGCTGCTCTGGCGCCGACTACGGATGTAATCAGCGCCAGAGGAAAGAGACACGTCTCCCCTGGTTTTCACCACGGAGCAATGCAACAAGAATCTCTAAACGGCGTGCATTGCCTGACGCCGGTCGATGATTTCATTGAGCACTTCATGGACGCGCTTGCCCATCTCGCTGGTGGAGACGACGGTCAAGCCAGCCTGGGATCCGCGTGCCAGATCGGCTGTGCGATATCCCTGCTCTAGAACTCTGCGAACAGCTGTTTCAATTGCCTGTGCATCCTGTTCCAGACCAGCGGAGTACCGTAGCAACATCGCCGCAGTCATAATTGCGCCCAAAGGATTTGCTAAGCCCTTGCCTGCAATATCCGGAGCGGAGCCGTGTACCGGCTCGTACAGGTTCACGGAGCCACCGAGGGTTGCGGAAGGCAGCATGCCCAAAGATCCGGTGATGACAGCCGACTCGTCGGTGAGAATGTCTCCGAAGAGATTCTCTGTCAGCACGACGTCGAAATTGCGAGGCGTATTCATCAGGTGCATTGAGCAGGCATCAACAAACTGGTGTTCCAGCGTGACATCCTTGTATTCCTGCGCAACTTCAGTGACGGTAGCGCGCCAGAGCTGGGAGACTTCAAGCACATTGGCTTTATCTACCGAGGTCACCTTCTTCTTGCGCTTGGAGGCCAGCTCAAAGGCGATGCGTGCGACGCGAGCAACTTCGTCTCGGGTATAACGCATGGTGTTCCAAGCTTCTTTTGCTTCACGATCCCAGCGGCGAGGCTCACCGAAGTACAGACCACCAAGCAACTCGCGAACGAAGAGGATATCGACTCCTTCGATCACGTTTTCCTTGAGAGGGCTGTTTACGGCCAATGCCGGAATCGAAAAAGCCGGACGAAGATTGGCGAAGCCGCCGAGTGCCTGACGAATTTGAAGCAGTCCTGCTTCCGGTCTGCGATCCGGAGGCAGGGAATTGAACTCATTGCTGCCCACAGCACCTAGAAGAACTGCATCGCTTTCCAGTGCTGCTTGAAGCGTCTCAGCAGGCAGCGGTGTTCCTGCCTTATGAATCGCTGTTCCGCCAATCGGCATTTCTGTGAACTGAAAATCGTGTCCGCCGAGTTCGGCGACTGCGCGCAAGATCTGTACTGCCTGATTAGTTACCTCAGGGCCAATTCCGTCTCCCGCGAGTACCAGCACTTTCAAAGTCATCTTCGGAAATATCTCCAATCTAGTTACGAATCCAACAAGACTTACTGAAAACTAAGCAAGATCAATCGCTTCAAAGGCTATTGCCTTGTGTTGAAGGTGCTCCGGTCGAAGATGCTCCGGTACCAGGCCGATCAGGTCCTGGTCGTAAACATGCTTCTTGTGGTCTGCCAGAGCGACGAAACGATGATAGGTATCTTCCAGTTCTCCGGAAGAGAGCTGGAATCCCAATTCTGATAAACGGTGCTTCAGTGCATGGCGTCCGGAGTGCTTTCCCAGAACCATTCGGTTGTGAGGTACGCCTACCGACTCCGGAGTCATGATTTCGTAGGTCAGCGGGTTCGAAAGAACACCGTGCTGGTGAATACCCGATTCGTGAGCAAAAGCATTGGCTCCTACGATTGCCTTGTTGGCAGCCGGTCCGAAGCTGATGATGCTCGAAAGCAATTCGCTGATCGGATAGAGCCGATTCAACTGGATGCTGCTGTCGAAGGGAAAACGATCTTTGCGAACATGAAGGATCGTTGCTATCTCTTCGAGAGCTGCATTTCCGGCGCGCTCCCCGATTCCGTTAATTGTGCACTCAACCTGACGTGCTCCCGCCAGGACAGCTGCCAAGCTGTTGGCTACTGCCATTCCCAGGTCGTCGTGACAGTGGGAGGAGAGAATGATGCCCTTTGCATCGATCTCGGGAATCTGTTCCCGGACACGGCGAAACATTGCTCCATATTCTTCCGGAGTGGTGTATCCAACCGTATCGGGCATGTTGATGACATTTGCCCCGTTTTCGATGGCAATGCGCACCATCTGAACTAAGAAGTCCGGATCGCTGCGTGTGGCATCTTCGGGGGAAAACTCAACATCGTCCGCATAGCTATGAGCCAGACGGACGCATTCTGCGGTCCGCTCCAGAGCTTGTTCGCGAGTGATTTTGAGCTTGTACTCAAGGTGTAGATCGGAGCAAGCCAAAAAGGTGTGAATACGGCCGAGCTTTGCATGCTCGATCGATCTGGCTGCTGCTTCAATATCCTCTTTTCGGCAACGTGCCAAAGAGGCGACCCGGGTTCTTTTTAGTTCCCGGGCAATAGAGCTGATGGAGGCGAAATCGCCTTCGGAAGCAATGGCGAAGCCAGCCTCCAGGATGTCCACCCCGAGGTCTTCAAGGGCATGCGCCATCTGGAGTTTTTCATTCGCCGTCATGCTGCAACCAGGTGACTGTTCGCCGTCACGCAAGGTCGTATCAAAAAAGTAAACGTGATCCTGGTTCATCCGTGTCCTGCCGGGGAAGATTCTTGCAAGCTTTGTCAGTTTCGCTCGACTATGTATATAACGCAAGCTTATTATACTTTTAGTGTTCATTAGAAAATCTGATAGTAGGCCGTTCTGCTGGGAAGGTCGTTAGAACCGCTTATGGATATTCATCAACTGGAAACCTTTCTTGCAGTTGTGGAGGAGAAAAGCTTTTCGAGGGCTGCCTCCCGATTGCATCGTACTCAGCCTGCGGTTAGCCAGATTGTTCGTAAACTCGAGTCGGATTTGGGGGAGGCGCTTTTTGAACGGACCTCGCGGGATGGTTCTCTTACAGCGTCAGGCGAACTTTTAAAGGAGTATGCCGAGCGAATCTTGCGCCTGAGGAACGAAGCCTCTTCGGCGTTGCTGCAGCTTCGTTCTTTGGAGCGGGGAAAGCTGCGTTTGGCCGCGAACGAGTATACCTGTCTATATCTATTGTCTGTTTTGGACGTCTTCCGGCGCCAATATCCTCAGATTGACGTTACCGTGCATCGATCGCTAGCCAGCCATATGGCAGAGGAACTGGAGCAGCGAACCGCGGAAATTGGAGTTCTTTCTTTTCGTCCTCCAGAGGACCAGTTCCGCTCGATTGCCGTTTATGCCGACGAGGTGGCCTTTGTGGTGAATCCCAATCACCCCTTGGCAAGGGAGGGCCGGGTGGCAATCAGCGACCTTGGGGCGGAAAATTTTGTGGCCCATAATGTGCCTTCGCCGCTACGTAAGCATGTGATCGAGACCTTCGCCCGACACCGGACACCGCTCAATATGGGGGTAGAACTTCCCAGTCTGGAGGCCATCAAGAGATTTGTGGCCATGGGAAATGGTGTGGCTCTGGTTCCGGGGCTGACTGTTTCTCGCGAGCTCGATGCCGGGGTCTTGGTGAAAGTGATGGTCCCGGAATTGGAGTTTCGCCGTCAGCTTCGATTGGTACACAGGCGGAATGCCTCTCTTTCCTACGCTGCAGTAGCTTTTCTGAAGTGTGTCAGAACGGTGGCAAACGAGCGTGGTGCTCCATTCCTTTATCATGTGGAGCGCGCTTCTTAGGGGAGACCCGGGCGAAAATCGCGAATTCTTTTCAAACATTTGTGGAAATAGCGCAGGGAATTGCAAGGAAGCCTCCGCGAAGGCCTTCTGCCATTTACAATGAGCTGAACAGTTCGCGTAACGGATATGCGCGACGAATCCGACGAGCCTGAGAGGCGTGTTGCCTGCCGGCTGGTTTTGCAGGCGAGAGGTTGTAGATCGAATGAAGAAGATTGGATTGTTTGTGCTCCTGCTGCCCTTCTTGGCTATTGCAGGATTGGCTCAGGAGAGCAGGCAGGACATTAGTTTCGGCGTAACAGGCATTTTCCCGCCGTTTATCAGCAGCAGCACTAACGTGCAGCAAACCGGGACCTACGGGCTTGGTGGACTGCTTAGCTACCGCTATATGCTCACGCCGCGCAGCGCATTGGAGCTGAACTACCAGTACGGGCAAAACTCTAACAAATTCATTGCACCTAACCTAGACTGGCGTGCACATACCCGCATGCAAGAGATTTCTGGAGCTTACGTTCGCAATTTTACCTACAGAAACTGGAATCCGTTTCTGGAGGCTGGTATCGGCGCCTTTCTCTTTTCGCCGATTAACGATACTTCCACAACCAGCCAGGGTTTCAAGCGGGCCACGAATATCGGTGCTCTGTACGGTGGCGGAATCGCTTATGAGATCAGTCCCAGCTTTGATGTTCGGGTAGAGTATCGTGGCGTCATTGTCAAAGCTCCAAATTTTGGGGACGATCAGGTTAAGACAAATCGCTATTACAACCTAAACAATCCCGTGATTGGAATTGCTTACCACTTCTAGTCTGAAGCAGCCTTAAACATAAATGGCCCGGGATTGATATCCCGGGCCATTTATGTTTAGCTTTGTTTCTGTCGGAGCTTTTAGAAGATGCGATAACTGACTCCGACATTTGCTCCGTAGGGATTGATAGCGCCGCCCGTGAAGTCTGGCCAGTGCTGGAATTCAAAGTCTGCAGCACGGATCGTCCACTTGCGATTCAGGCGGTAGTCGATACCTCCTCCGAAGCCGTACATGAGATATCCACCATCCCCTGTGATGCTTCCGGCGTTTGTGGGGAAGGTGAATTTACCGACTCCTACAAATCCTTTGGCATAGGGATGGAACTTTCTCCAGGTAAGGAAGTTGACCCTTGGGCCAATTTGGTAGTGGTCTTCATGGAGATCGATGTTGTTATGGATGCGAAGCCAGCGTCCTGCTGCTTCAAGCCCCCAGCGACGATTCACATCGAAGTCGACGTAGACTCCGCCTCCCCCGATTCCGTCAGCGATGTAGTCCGGATGGTACAGGGATACTGTTCCACCTACGCGGAGGGCAGAGTCACCTCCACGAGCTCCAGCCGTGACCTGTGCCATCACTAATCCTGGAGATATTACGAGCAACAAAAATAAAACTAATTTGCTTTTCACTCTTTAAGACTTCCTCCTGAGCAAAATCAGGTGTGAAAACGAGAGCCGACGGCTCTCGGATCTTGAAAGATTTGCATCTCTTTTCAGGATCTCCCGTCAGATTTCGTCCGTCTGTGGAGGCTGGAACCTTACGAGTTCCAGCCCAAGGTACGGTCGTTTTCTGGGTCAGAAGATGAAAATGCAAATTCATACATAGAAACCACAAAGGTTTCTATTGATTGGTCGTAGACGGCGGCTGCTGCATCCCACCATTTCCGCTATCGCCAGCAGGGGGAGTGTTCGGAGTTGGTGTCTCTGGAGCAGGTGCATTAGCGGGTGCTGCCGGTGTTGCCGGAGTTGCACTGGGAGCAGCGGATGCCTCATATCTCGTCAGTTTGAGGAAGATCGGAGTCACTTCCAGCGGCATCTTATCCCGTGCATTGATCAGTGGAGCAACTTTGACATTGAGCGGAATTACTTTGTCGTCCCATGCATCCGTCTTCAGGCGGCTTCCTAATGGGAGCGCGGCCGTCTGAGTGAGATTGTCCGGGTCGAGTTTAGGACTTTGTTTGGCCAGCTCGACTAACCAGGGTATTCCGTCGGGACGAATCAGACTGTCTCCTAAGCGGGAAACATTGAGCTGAGGCAGCACCTTGGCACGCGCCTGCAATTGGGCAAAGAAAAGTCCCGCAGTAGGCATCTTGTCTTTATAGGTTGAGCCATTGATCAACTCGATGGCCCGCTTTGCGGCTGCTTCATTGTCCCGATTCGAGTGCATCATCTCGATTTTCGCGAAGCTGGCTTCATCGGGGAATAGAAGTCTGTCATTGAAGGCATAGCGCGTATCGATGTGATGGCCGAGAGCGATATGTGCCAGCTGGAAGGCAATAATAGACGCCAAACCCTCTTCATTGGGAAGAACATCAACTAGACCCTTACTGATCAGAATGGTATTTCCGACAGCGAGCGATTCCAGCGGTTCGGTCAACATGACCCGGCAGTGAATTGCATCGGGCAGATTCAGGTTATTCCCGATGATGATGTTCTGCGTGACTTGTTCGAGGACCTTGTCAAAGTCGCTGGGCTGAGCCAGAAGGCCAGCTTCTACCAGGCGATCGATAACGTTGTTCTCTGCCTGGTTTACCCATGCACGTGATGCCTGCAGCGGACTTACGTCCTGGCTGTTGTCGGAAGCATCGGTAGCATTTTCGACCTTGATATCTACGTTCTCGCTCTCTCTTGTTGGCAGTTTGAGGGAGTAGCCCCAGAAGTGAGTTTGAGCACGGAAGCCAAGGTTCTTCTCGTTTGGCGAGCGTTGCGTTTCTTCTGCATAGATAGCAACCGGTAGCCAAACGCCCGGTTGAATATTCATGCGCCAGCTATCGAAGTGGAAGTAACGGGGAGCAGCTTCTTCATTGTTTCCGCTGTAGGTGCCGTTGAAGCGAACAACATTTCCATCCTGATCTTCAACCCAAATGCGGCCAAGAAAACGGCCTCTTCCGGTTCCTGTCTTTGGAAAGACGTCAAAGACCAGTGTGCGGACATTGCCTAAGAACTCGCGCCGAACATAGCTGAAATCGTAGTGCTGCTGGTCAAAACCGGTCGGGTCCAGGAGCATCATTTGCATGAAACCGGCGGGAACATACTCCAGCCTGAACATCTTGGTAAGGCCCGACACGGATTTGAGAGATCCTTTGAAGAAGCCCCTGGATTGGGGACGTCCCTGATAACCCACATCCGTAAAAGTCTTTCCAAAATCGACACGGCTCAACATGTACTGGTCAGAAACGGGGACCATGTAGAGCTTCTGATCAGGCTTCATGTTCTGGATATAGGTCTCCACCAAAGGGGTGCGCTCTTGAAGGTTCTTGATCGTAACCTTCTCCCGCTCAATCGCCTTCTGAACCAGTTGAGTTTGTTCAGGGGTAAGCGGCCGAATTTTTTCATAGAGCGGCTTCTTTTTGGCAAACACCACACCTGTGCTCAAGCAAAGCAACAAGCATGTGGTGGTCAGTTTCCTAACGATCATTATTGGCTCCTGGTTCTATTGCAACCATCATCGATACCGCTGCGTAAAGCCCTCAAGACTACGCAAGCTGGAATGTAATTTGAATATCTGTAGTGAAATCGACGGGCGTACCGTTTCTGGTCGCCGGTTTAAAGCGAAACTGCTCTGCAGCGCGGCGGGCTTGTTCTTCAAGCCCGTAACCAAGACCGCGCACAATTCCCAATACTTCAACCCGTCCATTAGCGAGAATACGCACATGGAGGACGATTTTGCCTTCCAACTTGGCCTTTCGGGCCTCGGGCGTGTACTGGGGCTTGATGGAATAGGTAAGTTCCGGAGGTGTTGAGACTGGGGCCGCCTGCTGCTTTTGTACGGCAGGTGTTGCTGTGCCACCCACTCCTCCTCCTCCAAAACCTCCTGACTGAATTTTGCCGCCTGGAACCCCGCCCGGCTGTCCTCCGACCACTCCATTTGCGAATCCTGCGGAGGCAACTGTGCCTCGTGAGGTGCCACCTGGAACGCCGTTGGCTACTCCAGAACCGAAGCTCACTCCTTGTACAGATCCCTTGCGGGCAGCACCGGCACTAGGAGAACCAACACCGGGAGCTCCGCTGAAGCTTCCCACTGCAGCCACCATGTTCTTAGTGGAGTTGGGATTGGGTACTGCACCCATAGGATCTCCAAAGCCAGCCGGTTTGGTTGTTGTAGGAGCAACCTTGTTGTTCGCCACAGGGGTGGGATTGTTGCTGGCAAACAGGCCCACCTTTGGTTGAGGTGGTGGTGTTACCAATTTGGGCGGAGGAGGCGGTACATTGGGCAGTTCAGGTGCTTTGGTGACGAGGGGCTGAACTTTCGGAGGAAGAGGTTCAGGCGTTTCTAATTTTGGAGGAATAATCTTCGCCAATTGCTGCGGTGGAGGAAGAACAATCTTCACCTTGGGTACAGGAGGGGGCGACACCTTGGGTTGCTCTACTGGGAAAATTAGCTGGGTCTGTTGATAGCGTTTTGTCGCTGCTCGATGTAGCTGCGCCATCATGAACAGGATCATTAGTCCGGCCAGCACGAAGTTGGTGACAGCGCTTACAGTAAAAGATCCGTATCGTCCCTTAGGATCTTCCAAAAGCCCCAAATTATCGCGATTCAATAGGTCGTTCGTCGGCATTATTACAACCCAAACTCGGTAATCTGGACGGCCAATAGCGAAGGAGGAGCTGTCGTATCCAAAGACCTGAAATCGACATTGGAGCCGGCCATTCTTTCCTGGCCTCCTTCTTCTTGGCTACATCCAAAGTTAAACGATGCTGCTCTGCAATAGAACTGACTCCATAGACGTTATCTTGGAGAAAATGCTGCGTTTTTTCTTCTAAAAGTAACTTTTGACGCTCAAAAAGGCATTGAAAGATTGCAAAGTAGCTGAATTAATAGATGCAATCTGACAGCCAAACGTGCAAGGGGATACCATTGAGTTCACAGTGAGATGGCGATCCTTGGATTGATTTGAGTATGCGTGTGCAAGAAAAGCTCTGTCGCTACTATGTAATGCCCGGGGGTCCAAATTAGTACCAAAAAAGTTAGTACCAATTGTGTGATGAGGTCTGTCCTCAGGCTATCACTTCTGTACGTAAGCTAAATAGGAAAAAGGGGTTTCTGACGTGAAAATTCTGGTCACGGGTGGCGCGGGATACATTGGCGGTACGGTCGCGCAGTTGCTCTCGCAAAAAGGGCATACAGTTTCGATTTATGACAATTTTTGCCATTCTCAGCGCAGCATGGTTCCCTCCGGAGTGGAGCTCATCGAGGGAGACATCGCGGACCGTCCGAAGCTGGAAAAGGTTTTCCGTTCCGAGAAATTCGATGGCGTAATGCACTTTGCCGCTTTGATCGAAGCCGGCGAGTCTATGAAATGTCCTGAAGTTTACTTCCGGAACAATACCGCATCGACTCTGGGTCTCCTCGAGGCCATGTTGACAACAGGTGTCAAAAAGTTGGTTTTTTCGTCAACAGCAGCTGTTTATGGAGAGCCTGAATCTACGCCGATTCGGGAGAATGCTGCATTAAAGCCGACTAATGCGTATGGGGAATCCAAGTTGCTCGTCGAGCACATGCTGGGATGGTTCCACCGGATCCACGGTCTTCGGTATGCCTCTTTGCGTTATTTCAACGTGGCTGGTGCAGCTGAGGGACGGGGTGAAGCGCACGAACCCGAATCGCACCTTATTCCGTTAATCCTGGATGTCGCGCTGGGACGCAGAAAGAACATCAAGATCTTCGGGCAGGACTATCCCACTCCCGACGGCACCTGTATTCGCGACTACATCCATGTTTCGGATTTGGCCGATGCTCATCTTCTTGCCTTCCAGGCTCTTGAGAGCAAGGATCGCCTGATCTACAACCTGGGGAACGGAAAAGGCTTTAGTGTTCGTGAGGTTGTCGAGTCCGTCCGCCGCGTGACTGGCCATCCAATTCCGGTGGAAGAAATGCCACGACGTGCAGGAGATCCCGCTGTTCTGATTGCCAGTTCTGAAAAGATCATTCAGGAATTAGGGTGGAATCCGAAATATACGCAACTGGATGACATTGTGCGCACGGCCTGGACTTGGCACCAGCAGCGTTATTCCGTTGCTTCCGCAAAGTAGCAGATATTCGTTTGCCAAGGCCGCCAAAGAAGCGAAATCCCCATCCTGTCTGCGCTGACAGGATGGGGATGAAAAGAAGGGCCATTATTTTCAAAGCTCTTTGAGAAGCCTGAATTCCCGTCCGGATTACGCCATTCGCTTTAGTCCTAGCTATCCTTCTGAACATCTCAAAGAAGAGTTGCGCTTACAGCGCAGCCGGGGAAGCGTGCTCTGTGTAGGCTTTTGCAGTCATAGCTGTAAGTGGAAGATTTGGTTGTGCCCGCGTCTAGTTGGAGGCGACAAAATCTCCTTGACAACTGTGGTGGGTAAGGCTGTAGTTTTTGAGGCTATACCGGTTTTTCCGGTCTAGGGACGTTTCCTTTTTTCTGTAAATTCATGTCGCGGCAATATCACTTGTGTTTTCTATTGGAAGACACTGGCGTAAGGGTGTCGCTTCTGGCTTACAGCGAGGATGAAACGCCATAGGCTCCTAAGAAAAGGAGAATCGCGCCTCCTTCCCCAAAAGGCAGCGCCCGAGGCAAAGCGATGAGGTCAACAGCAGTTGCTCTTGGTTCCCAAGAGAATATGCACGCACACGTACCCCTAACTGCGGAGTCGTTTCTTGTCCGTATGCTCAGGGCTCTGGTTGCTTCTCACGAGTTTTCCCTTTTGATGCCGGATTATGATGGCGCCCTGACTGTTCCTTACAGACAGGACGGCTCGGATCGATTACGGGAAACACCTCGCTCCCATACCTGTGGGAATTCTGCTTCTCCTGAAATGAGCTCTCAATCTGAGTGATAGGAATGGAGCTTTTTCTAAACCTATCCTTCTTCTTTCGACATCCGCTGTCTTCCGCATTCGTCGAAGGAATTTGGTGTCGCAGGACAAACAGCTAGCTAAGAGGACTTGTACGGATGGCAACTTTGCGCGTAGATGCTTTTACCAACATGGATCCCAATCTAGACTCTCTCCTGAGGGAGAAAAGAGTTTTTGCTCCTCCGACGGATTTCGCTTCAAAGGCGCATATCCAGAACCTTGCCGAATATCAGGCTATTTACGAACGGTCGGTCCGAGACCCTGAAGGTTTTTGGGGTGAAGTGGCTCAGGAGTTGGACTGGTTTGAGCCATGGAAGAAGGTTCTTGAATGGGACCTTCCCTGGGCGAAGTGGTTCGTCGATGGAAAAATCAATTTGTGCCACAACTGCGTTGATCGGCACGTCCAGAATGGCAAGCGTGACAAGACTGCGATTCTCTGGGAAGGTGAGCCTGGAGAAGTTCGTACCTTGAGCTTTGGTGAACTCCATGCGGAAGTACAACGGTTTGCAAATGTCCTGAAGGGACTCGGCATTAACAAGGGCGACCGCGTCGCCATCTATATGGGGATGACCCCGGAACTGGCCGTTGCCGTTTTGGCTTGCGCCCGTATCGGAGCGATTCACTCGGTTATCTTTGGCGGATTTGCTGCAAATGCACTGGTCGACAGAATTAACGATGCTCAGTGCGTAGCCATCATTACCCAGGACACATCCTATCGTCGCGGCCAGGAAGTCAAGTTGAAGCAAGTGGTAGATGAGGCGGTCGTCGCTACTCCGTCCGTGAAAAGTGTAGTGGTTTATCGCCGTTCCGGCACTCCTGTGACAATGACTGAAGGACGCGACTATTGGTGGCACGACCTGATGGCCAAAGCCGCACCTGATTGTCCGGCAGAGCCGTTGGATTCCGAAGATCCGCTATATATTCTCTACACCTCAGGAACAACAGGTAAGCCAAAGGGGCTGGTTCATACGACCGGAGGCTATGCCGTACATACCTATCTGACGAGCAAGTGGGTTTTCGATCTCAAGGATGACGATGTGTACTGGTGCACTGCCGATATCGGCTGGGTTACCGGGCACTCTTATGTTCTCTACGGAATCCTGCAAAACGGTGTGACCACGTTGATGTATGAAGGGGCTCCGAACTTTCCGGAGCCGGATCGCTTCTGGCAGATTATCGACAAGCACAAGGTGTCAGTGTTCTATACCGCACCGACAGCTATTCGCGCCTTCATCAAGTGGGGCGATCAGTACCCGATGAAATACAAGCTGGATAGCTTGCGTTTGCTCGGTACTGTCGGGGAGCCGATTAATCCTGAAGCTTGGATGTGGTATCAGGACCGAATCGGCAGAGGCCGCTGCCCCATTGTGGATACCTGGTGGCAGACCGAAACCGGAGGTCTGATGCTGACTCCCATCCCTGGCGCCATTGCCACAAAGCCGGGATCTGCAACACGTCCCTTTCCGGGAATAGTGCCTGAGGTAGTTACACATGAGGGACATCCAGTTCCCCCTGGTAGCGGTGGTCTTTTGGTGATACGCAAGCCCTGGCCGGGTATGGCTCGCACTATCTTCAACGATCCTGATCGGTATGTGAAGCAGTACTGGTCCGAGGTAAAGGGATGCTACTTTACCGGAGACGGCGCGCGGATGGACTCCGATGGCTATTACTGGCTGATGGGGCGTGTGGACGACGTAATCAATGTCTCTGGCCATCGATTGGGCACGGCGGAAATCGAGTCGGCTCTAGTCGCTCATCCTAAGGTCGCGGAAGCTGCTGTTGTCGGAAGGCCGGACGATCTGAAGGGCCAGGCTATTTCGGCATTTGTAACTTTGGAAAGTGGAAATGAAGCTACTCCGGAGTTGAAAGAAGAACTGCGAAAATGGGTTGCCAAAGAGATCGGTGCTTTAGCTCGTCCGGATGATTTGCGCTTCGCTGAAGGCCTGCCGAAGACACGCAGCGGAAAAATTATGCGGCGATTACTGCGTGAATTGGCAACAAATGGCGAGATCAAAGGTGACATCACAACACTCGAAGATTTCACTGTGATCGCGCGCCTGCGCGAAGCCGACGAAGGCTAGAAGATTTTTCAAATCGTTTCTCTCAGTGCAGCTCTTCACGAGCTGCACTTTTTATTGCGCGCGCTTTTCCGCTACTGGATCTTGCAACAGTCACCGGCATTAGGTGGCTCATCATTACTGGAGTCGAGAGCAACCTTCCAACTACCGTCTGCCTGCTTCTTCCAGATCGTCATATAGCGACCAGCGGTGACGATTGGATTTCCAGTCTTGTCCTTGCTGTGTCCTTCGTAGTGGCCCCAGGTAAAGCCCATGTCTCCGGAGGGTCCCATCTGGCCGCCTTCCGGCGTCCAGATTAGCTGGTAATCCTTAGGGGACCATTTCGCCTGGGCTGCAATTGCTTCGCGTCCGATTACCGGTGCTTTTCCATTGGCCAAGGTGATTCCATCCTCTGCAAAGAATGCGGAAAATGCTTTTCCGCCTCCCTCGCTCGTGGCCTTTGCAAATTTGGCTTCCAGCTCAAACAAGAAAGCTTTCCCCGGATTTGCTGTGGGGTCGCTCAATGGATTTGGCTTTTGGGTATGAGACAGCGGATCGAGCAGCTGAGCTTCGGATGTCGGCAGCAGCCATGCAGTGGCGATCAGTAGTACAAATACTTTCAGGAAGCAAAGACGCATCCGGGTGACTCCTGTTTTGTATAACCTTTCTGGAACATGCTACCAGCAGGGCCGCTCTTGCGTATGCTTGCATTAGCTCCGGGCGGATGCCGCTCCCTGACAAGAGGAATTTTGAAAGTCGCTGAAAAGAAAAGCCGTAAAGAGCTTGTTGCCGTATTGATTGGACTCTTGCTTTATGCCGCAGGCTCGTTGTTGTCTCTCCACGTTTCCCATACGTGGATTCCGATTGGACTGCGCCTTGCCGGTCTTGCAGCCTTTGGCTGGTATGCACTCCGCAAGAGAACCTTGACTACATGGATTCTGTGGTCGATGGTTGCGGGTGTTGAGCTAGGTCTGGATGCCTCCGGCGTAGCTTTGCATTTGCGGGTTCTGAGCGACATCTTTCTGCGCCTGATCAAGACCATTGTGGCTCCCATGATCCTGGGAACCCTGATCACCGGAATTGCCGCCCATAGTGGTTCTCGCGATGTAGGACGGCTCGGTATCAAATCTCTGATCTATTTTGAAGTGCTTACGACCATAGCTCTGGTTATTGGCCTGATTGCCATCAACATCAGCAAAGCCGGTGTCGGATTGGAATTGGCTCCGGCAAGCAGTGAGCAGGTTGCTCAGGTTGCTGCCGTCGGACAGGCATCCGGCCCGCTGGCTTGGGATCAATTCCTGCTGCACGTCGTACCAGAGAATCTGGCGAAAGCGATTGCTGAAAACCAGATTTTGCAGGTTGCGGTTTTTGCTGTTTTGTTTGGAATGGCTCTAGGGAAATTGAGTGAGGAGCGTCGTCGTCCACTGCTGCGAGTAATCGAATCCATGACAGAGACGATGTTCCGCTTTACCAACTTGGTGATGTACTACGCTCCAATCGGTGTAGGCGCGGCTATGGCATATACCGTTGCGCATGCCGGTTTTGGCGTCATGCTGCATCTCGGGAAATTGGTTCTTACACTCTATGTTGCTCTGATTGGTGTCGTGCTGTTGGGAATGTTGCCTTCTGCGATTCTGGCGCGTGTGCCTTTGCGCCGGTTTTTGAAGGCCGTTTCGGAGCCCGCAGCCATCGGCTTTGCCACCGCTACCTCCGAGGCTGCTTTACCACTAGCAATGGAGCGAATGGAAGAGTTGGGTGTTCCTCGGAAGATTGTTGCTTTTGTGATTCCCACTGGCTACAGCTTCAATCTGGTTGGATCGGCTCTTTATCTGTCCCTGGCATCCATCTTTGTTGCTCAAGCCGGTAAGGTTCCGATGAGTGTAGGCGAACAGTTAATGATGCTGTTGGCCCTGATGCTCACGAGCAAGGGGGTGGCTGGGGTACCACGGGCTGTGATTGTGGTTCTCCTGGCTATGTCTTCGAGTTTCCATCTTCCAATGGAACCGATCGTTATATTGCTAGGAATTGACGCCCTCATGGATATGGGCCGGACAGCGGTAAATGTGGCTGGAAATTGCCTCGCCAGTGTTGTCGTTGCGCAGTGGGAGAAGGAATTCCGTCTTGCCCCGGAAGAAAAGTCCTCGTCCGAGGGTGGAGAGGATTCTGCGGAGGATCTTCCTGTGGAGGCTTGAGTCTCCTGTGACCAAAAGCTTGTGATAAGGGGCCTTGGGCATCTTTGATACAGAGGTCCCAGTCTGGATCTTCTTCTATTCAAAGGAGAAAGCAGCAATTCTCTTTGCGGCAAATTCTATTGAGAACTGTTTTAGCCTGCCTTGATATACTCTCCTTTAAAGGTTTAGAGTCGTATGCCGCCCAGCCCCGTTCAAGGGGATCTTTTTTTGCCCAAGGTGCAGGCAGGCCCGAGACTCGACAATAACGAATGACAGGATTGCTGGATCAAATCAACTCGCCCGCGGATATCAAGAAACTCACGATTCCGCAGCTTGAGGCCCTCGCGCAGGAGATTCGCGAACATCTTATTCTGGTACTTTCGAGGACAGGTGGGCATTTAGGGCCGAATCTGGGTGTCGTTGAGCTGACGCTTGCGATGCACTACGTCTTCGACACCCCCACTGACAAGTTCGTCTTCGATGTCAGCCATCAAGCTTACGTTCACAAGCTTCTGACCGGTCGACGGGAACGGTTTCAGACGATTCGTCAGCCGGGGGGACTAAACGGCTTCATGCTCAGGAACGAAAGTCCCCACGACGCATATGGTGCAGGACACGCAGGGACAGCTCTTTCCGCAGCTTTGGGTATGGCCGTGGCTCGCGATATGGCGGGCACGAATGAACATGTAATTGCGCTTGCCGGAGACGCGGCTTTCACCAACGGCATCTCCTACGAAGCGTTGAACAATGTCGCTGAGCAAACTCGGCGCATGATCATTGTGCTTAACGACAACGAATGGTCTATTGACCGCAATGTCGGCGCTATTGCGAAATATCTGCACAAGATCGTTACCAACGAGCGCTACAACTCACTTCATGAGAGCGCCGAAAAGTTATTGCACCGCTTGGGCGGTCGCACCGCTGTAAATGTCGTTCGGCGTGCAGAGGAAGCAGCAAAGGGAATGCTGTGGCCCTCGATGTTCTTCGAGGAGTTTGGTCTCACTTACTATGGCCCAATCGATGGCCATAATATGGCGCTTCTGATTGAGACCTTCCAGTTCCTGAAGACACAAGATCGTCCGGTGCTGCTGCATGCGCTTACGCAGAAGGGGCGTGGTTTCCAGCCTGCGCTGGATAAGCAGAAGAAGTTTCATGGACTGGGGCCCTACGATCCCGAAACCGGGGAGACCAAACCGGCGGGGCAGCGTACCTATTCGGAGATCTTCGCTGAGACGCTGGTAGATCTGGCAAACCAGAATGACAAGGTTATAGCCATTACGGCGGCGATGCCGAATGGCACAGGGCTAGATCTCTTCCGCCCGCATCATCCCAAGAGGTATTTCGATGTAGGAATTGCCGAAGAACATGCAGTGATCTTTGCTGCCGGCATGGCTACGAAGGGCTTCAAGCCATTCGTAGCGATCTATTCCACGTTCTTGCAGCGTGCCTTCGATCCTATTGTTCACGACGTATGTCTGCAAAATCTTCCTGTAGTCTTCTGCCTGGATCGTGGCGGCTTATCCGGAGATGACGGTGCTACGCATCATGGCCTCTTCGATATCAGCTATCTGCGCGGAATTCCCAATATCGTGCACATGGATCCGACAGATGAGGATGAGCTGGCAGACATGATGTATACAGCCATGCTGCACCCGGGACCATCTGCAATTCGTTATCCGCGGGGTGCCGGTCTCGGCGCCACACGAAAAGCGAAGCCGGTTGCGTTGCCGATTGGCAAGGGACAGGTGATACGCGACGGAGAAGACATCGCGATTTTCGGGTTGGGAGCTTTGCTGCCGATGGCCCGGGAACTAGCAAGTGCTCTGGAATGTGAGGGCTACTCTGCCGCTGTCATTAACCCTCGCTTTGTGAAGCCTCTCGATCGCGATCTTTTGGAGAGATATGCGCGGCGTGTATCCGCAATTGTTACATTTGAGGATCACGTGTTGATGGGTGGATTTGGGAGCGCAATCTTAGAGGCCTTATCCGATATGAAGCTGGATGTTCCAGTTGTGCGCATCGGCTGGCCGGATCGCTTTATTGAGCATGGCAAGGTCGATCAGCTCCGCGCCCGTTACGGTGTAAGCGTGGAAGCAGCTCGCGAGAAGCTGGCTCCAATTTTGTCAAAGCTTCGTCAAAAGAAGGTTACTGCCAAGTAATTGTTCATGAATCTGTGGCGGGGAGTCCTTTCCCCGCCAGATATCTTTGATCCTGCAAAGAAAAGGGAAAAGCCTTTCTTCCTGTCTGACTTGATTTGCCGAAATTTCGGGGAATCGATGAACTTTCATCTTGTTTACCCTGAAGGGCAGGGGAACAAGGCAATGAATTTTCACGTATCTCTTTTCGTGCTGTTCCGTAATGGAAGTAGCGATTCTTCCGATGGATAAAACAAAACAGGAGGAAGGTGAGGTCAGGTTGGCGCTGGCGGGAGACCCTGGTTTGGGCTACCGTATAAGAAAGGTGTTCCCGAAATATTGGGCAGCAGCCTTGTGATTTCAGATAAGACATGCCCAGTCCATCCACCCTTGAACGCTCCGCTGTTGTGCAGTACAGCTCTTCGGGACGGAAACGCCGGCACGGCGGTCTGATTGCTATAGCAATATTCAAGTTGCTGAAAGCAATGCTTTTTGTCGCAATCGGAATTGGCGCGCTCAATCTCGTGCACAAAGATATTGTGGACGTGCTCACGAAGATTGCTACGGATCTGAGGTTCGATCCCGATAATGGCTTCATCAGCTTCCTTCTGGATAAAGCGGCACTTATCGATGACAATCGTCTACGCCTGATCAGCGTTGGTGTCTTCTTCTACGCTGTTCTGGATATTGTCGAAGGCGTGGGGCTATGGCTGGAAAAGACCTGGGCGGAATACCTGACTCTGATCATTACCGCGTCTTTTCTTCCCTGGGAGATCTTCGAAATTCTCCGCCGTATCACTTGGTTCCGAATCAGCCTGACAATCGTGAATGCTTTGGTCGTGGTGTATCTGATCTATTTTGTCGGCCGGCAGAGAAGAGAGCATCGTAACGCAGAAATTCATCCCGCCTCCCCAATCTCCGGCTGAGCTATTGAAGTAAAAGCGGAACATAGCTGTTTGCTGAGTGTGCTGATTAGAGCAAAACCAGCGTTACTGTGTCCTGCCCGAATACGGTGATGTGCAGGTTTTCTTAACGGAAAACCTGCGCAAGGATTTGTGGCTCGGGATACATCTACGCTGGTTTTGCTCTAGCTTGCGATTCTTTGCAGGAATTGACGTTACTTATTGAGCAGTCAACCGTGCCCTTACCTGTCTTCTCTTTGGCTTTTGCTGCTTCGCTGATTAGTAATCGTAATCAAGTCCGAAATACTTATTCTTCGTCCAGTAATTGTTCTTTGTTTTGATTTCTAGGCGACACTCGGTTGGCAACTCAATTTGCTATCTGTGAGCTGCGTATAGCATCGCTTTTGTTCTGCCTGGACATGAGAGGGCGCACTTCCATAAACGTTGGTAGTGTTTGCAATACCCAGCTTAGATTTTATTTAGGTGGCGCGAGTCGGATGGCCCAAATCAGGACTCCTGAAGCTTAATGGGATTAAGGTCCTCTTATTTTTCAGAATAGATTCAAGCTCAATTTGTCTTCTGCCGATAATCTTTTTCTTTTTTTTATCCTTCCGCTGAGTCAGATTTGCACTTTGCCCTATTAAACACAGATAGACGAAATAGCTGTGTGTGAGGAATACATCTTTCGAAAAGCAAATTTGTAACTCCTTTTCTTTACAAAACTTACAAAGGCAATTTTTTTCTCGATGTTTTGCTCATGCTCGATGTGCTCTTGAAAGTCAGAGGAGGATAAGAAGCTTTCTAATTCACCGCTTCGCACTTTGGTTCTTTAGTTGAATAGTTCATTTGCATGCAGACAAACACGCCTCAAATGTTGTTCTCAGCTTCGGGGGTGAATGAAATTCGTCAACCATCATTCACTCAAGTGAACCAGTCATTGGCGGCTTTGGTTAATGATGTTGCCGGTCAGCGACACGCTAGCTATATACGCCAAATTGCAACACGCAAAACAAAAGGCGCATATGTACTCTTCTTTGGACGCGAGTCATTTTCCGACAATTCGAAATATCTGTTTCTGCATGCTGCTTCGCGCCCGCACGAGGAGATCGGTTTCACGCCGGTCTGGTGTACTTACAACACGGAACTGACTGTCGAATTACAGGAACGCGGGCTGCAAGCTTTCGACTTAGGCAAGGATGCGAATCAGACGCTCAAGCTTTTGCTTTCGGCGCCGGTTGCAGTTTTTTGTACAAATCCAAAAGATGCATTGCGGTATGCGTTGTTTGAGGCTGCTTTGGAAGGAACCTATCGCTTGCAGCTCTGGCATGGTGTCGGAACAAAGAAGCTGGACCTGATGCTGGTTGATTTCATTAATCTGTTTGATCTACAGGCGCTGGAGAGTATTTGTGCGGCATCTTCGGTCGATGCTGTACTAAGTCCTTCCGTACAATACGACCTCTTATGGCGACAGGCTTTCGGTGTTGACCGCATCATTCGTGCCGGATTCCCGCGAAATGAAGTTCTACTACGAGCGCCTTCGGAACTGGAGCAGATCGGAAGCTTCCTGTTACCGCCGGAAAGCGGATTCGCCAAAGTCCTCTTTGCGCCTACCTTTACTTCTGGTGGGACGAAGGCTCTATGGTCAGATCCGGAGATTATTCAAAAGATCCGGAGTGGTTTTCCTGATGGTAAGGGTCATATCTTTATCAAGCCTCATCCTTATGACCAGCCTCTCGTTTCCTCTGCGGCTAAGATGAGTGGCGTTACGATGATTCCCAGTAATGCAGATATCTATCCGGCCTTAAGCTCTTTCGATCTATTGATTACCGATAAATCTTCTTTACTGTCCGATTTTCTTTTGGTGGACAAGCCCATTGTCCTTCTTGATGGAGTGAAGGAGGATAGCCGCGAAGAGAATCCATATTCCGCAACAGAGCCGGGGCTCGTTGCCACTTTGGAGACATTATCTGCTGCGGTAGAAGAAGCTCTCTCCCATGACACGATGGCGGAGAACCGCGCACGCCTTCGGCAGCAGATCTTCGAAACCGATCCATCGACTTCTTGTGCGCTACTCACTCGAACTCTTTCACGGATTGTGGCGAGTCAATTGGAGGTGCAGAAACGAGCCTTTGCTTATTCGCCCCTTCTGCAGGAATCGGAGTCGCAGCCTGCCGCCTATTCGGCTTCTAATTGTTCCTATGAGCAGAGCAGGGTGGCGAAGGTGGGGCAATGAACTACGCCATTGTTTTGGCCTCGGGACGCGGAGTTCGCTTTGGCTCGGCTTCTCCTAAGCAGCTGGTTCGTTTAGCCGGTAAGCCAATCTTTGAATATGCCGTAGACGCTTTTGAATGTCATCCGGAAATCGATGGTGTTGTTCTGGTGGGAAGCGAAGGTGTACTTGAGTTGGAAGATCACATCCGCTCTTCTTTCCAGAAGATACTTGCGATCGTTTCCGGAGGGGCTTCTCGTGCCGAGTCGACCTGGCTGGGACTTCAGGCTCTGCGTGGGCAGGCTTCTCCTGAGGCGAAGATCCTGATTCACGATGGAGTGCGGCCGTTTCTTTCGAAGCAGACTATTTCTGCGGCCTTGAAAGCTCTCGATTCCTGCGATGCTGTCGATACCGTGATCGATACTGCGGACACAATGGTCTTTGTCGATAGCGAACGGCTCGTCAATATTCCAGACCGTTCCGGAATTAAGCGCGGACAAACTCCGCAAGGGTTTCGGTTCGCGAAGATTCGAGCTGCCTTTGAGCGCTTTTGGGCAGAGGGCGCTTCTCATCCAGTGACGGACGATTGTGCTATCTACCTCCGCTATCGCTCTTCCAGCGATTCGGACATCGGTGTAGTTCGCGGAAGCGAAAACAATATCAAGGTGACTTACCCAAACGATCTGATGCTTGCCGAAGAAATCATGAGAACGGGTCTCGGCCGTCTTCCTGAGCCTTCTGAGAGTATCGAGGGGAAGACGGTGGTGGTCTTCGGTGGAACCTCCGGTATCGGATTGAATCTCTGTGCCCGTCTTCGCGAGAAAGGGGCTGCTACCTACTGTTTGGGAAGATCGACCGGCTGCGATGTCACCAAGCCCGAACAGATACGCCGCGCCTTGAAGAGAATTGCGGCGGAAAGCGGCAGCATCGATGCTGTTGTGCTTACTGCCGGGGTGATGTGCAGCAAGAGCCTTGTAGACCATCAGCATCGGGATATCAATCGTCTGATAAGCACCAATCTTCTGGGGGCCGTTTATGTAGCGCAACAATCGTTCCCTTACCTGAAGAAGAGCGCCGGCCAGATGTTGTTCTTCTCCTCTTCCTCCTACACTCGCGGTCGCAGCGGGTATTCGCTGTACTCGGCAACGAAGGCCGCATTAGTGAATTTGTGCCAGGCACTTGCGGAAGAGTGGCGGCCCTTTAACATCCGCGTCAATTGCCTGGCTCCGGCTCGCACGAATACGCCGTTGCGCACGACAAACTTTTTTTCGGAGGAGGATCGTGCAGGTCTGCTGGATCCGATGGATGTGGCTGCGCATGCTGAAGCCCTTCTGCGTAGCGATATCTCTGGAAATATTGTGCCGGTGCGCTCCTTACCCGGGCAACAATCCCTGCCTTGCTAAAGAGGGGAATAGCTGGCTGGATGAATTCTTTGCCTCTTCCGTTCAGCCTGTGGATGATTGGACAATCTGGATTCGCCAAACGTGCGAAAATGTACTTGAGAGCTTGTGTCGTGGAGAAAGAAACCGCTTAACGCAAGCGAAATGTGCAGCGGCGGAATCCAGAGCGTAACCGCGGCCTGCCAATTTGGGAGTGAGACGCCTAACTTGGCCCAAGAGATCTGACAAGAAGATTCATTCTTGGGTAATCGAAAAAGTAAACACAATAGGTAGTGGTGCCTCCATCAGCCAAGCGCTCTGATTTGGCTTTTCCACAGAATTACCGCGAAAAACCTGGATAAATCCCTAGTTTCTTGTTTTGAGAAGAAAAGTTACTAGGGTACGATTGTGGGAGAAAGTGGTCGAAAGTGGAGAAAAAGGATTGCTTTTCGTTGTCATAAGGTCGATAAAGAGACTAGCAGAGCCGTATGGAGCTGCAAGTGACAGAAAGGGCACTTCCGACGGGACGGCGTACAGATGTTTCGAGGCAACTACCCAACCCGGGTTGATGAGAAAGGACGGCTCAAGCTGCCGGCGGATTTTAAGCGCCTGGTAGACGAGAAGTACGGGCCTAAGTTCTTCATCACCAGCAGGGATGGAAAGGTTGCGGAGATTCATCCGCTGCAGGAATGGGAGAAGGTCGAGCAGAAGTTGGCTCAGATTCCGAATTTCAATCCTGCGAAAAAGAAGCTGATGGCCAGGATTAATTATTACGGCCAGATGGCGGAACTGGATGCGCAGGGAAGATTGTTGATTCCGCAGATCCTGCGCGACGAGGCAAAAGTTTCTGGTGACGTGTTGGTCTTCGGGATGCAGACGTATCTGGAAGTAACCAATCACGAGGACTTTAGACAGAACATGGATGCCAATCCGATGACGCCGGAAGACGAAAAGGCATTGGCCGACTTCGGCCTATAGAGGGCGAAGCAGATGGCCCCTCAGGGGGGGAGCACATGAACGAAGGAATTGATCGGCATGTGCCAGTTCTTTTACAGGATGCGATCCGATACCTGAATGTACGCACGGGTGGCACATACGTGGACGCCACCTTGGGATTTGCTGGTCATTCAAGTGCGATTGCGCGATTGCTGGGACCTCAAGGCACTCTGATTGCCTTTGATCGAGACCCTGAAGCGATGGCGCGGGCACAAGAACGGCTTGGCCGGTTAGCTGAGGAATTAGGGGCGGCAATGCCCCGGGTGCAATACGTCAGTGAGGAATTTTCCTCAGCTGAACGGCATCTTGTTCCGAGCAGCGTGGATGGGATACTGGCGGACTTTGGAGTCAGTTCCATGCAGCTGGACGAAGCGCATAGAGGATTTAGTTTTCAGGCGGAAGGCCCACTGGATATGCGGATGAATCCGCGTTACGGGCGCACCGCCGAACAGGTGGTAAACCAGGCTGGCGAAAAAGAACTTGCCAACCTTGTTTACGAATTCGGAGAGGAAAGGAGGTCGCGGAGAATCGCCAGAGCTATTGTCAGGGCGCGGCCGATCACGACAACGGCACAACTTGCCAGAATCGTTTCGGCTGCGGCCCCGGCGATGAAACATGAACGTATTCACCCGGCCACTAGAACCTTTCAAGCACTCCGAATTTTCGTAAATGACGAGCTGGGAGAGATCCGGACTCTGCTGGCAGCTTCACCGAGGCTGCTTAAGCCAAAAGGGCGTCTGGTAGTGATCAGCTTTCACTCGTTGGAAGATCGTCTGGCTAAGGATGCCTTGCGGGATGCAGCACGGGATGGAATTTTCGAGGTGCTCACTCGCAAGCCGGTTGTAGCGGAACAAGAGGAAACGGATCGGAATCCCAGAGCTCGCAGCGCTAAGCTCCGAGCCGCGGAAAGAACGACCAAGCAGATTGGATGAAAGAGCGGGACCGGGTCGGGTCGTCCCACCCTGAAGTATCCGGCACACCTTGTGATCGGGTAACAGGGCGGTACCACTAGCAAAAGGCGAAAGCTAGACGACTCAAGCAAGTCCCTCCATGAGATAGGCGGCCCAGACCCGGCAGCTTAATGAGAGGGAAGAGAGATTTTAGAAGTAAAGAGAGTAGTAAGGAGACGACAAGATGGCGACACAAGCAATGACGGCGCAGAACCTAACCGGTAGCAGCCGCCAGCACGCGGAAGCGCTGACGGAACGCAATTCGTCTCTTTTTGCCGCACAGCAACGTGCTCGTCGCGGCCCTACGCCAGAGGTTTTCTTCGTTAAGCATTTCGACAATTCACGCTTGGTAAAGGCTGAGGATCCGCAACGTACGCGGGAGATGCGGCTTTTTACCGCTGCAATGACGGTTTTGTTCACCCTGGTTATGTTCTATGGATGGCAGCACTTCAGTGCCATTGAATATGGCTATCGGATCGAAGCGGAAAAGCAGCAGCGTGAGCAGCTTCGCGAGCAGAATCGCCAGCTTCGGTTAACGGAGGCTCAGCTAGGCGATCCCGGACGGATCGATCGCATGGCTCGCCAGCTTGGTCTGGATGCTCCAAAGCCGGGACAGGTAGTTCGTCCGGATGCTCCTGTGGAAACCAGTGCCCCGGCATTGGCGCAGGCTCAGACGTCGGCGGATATGACGGCTCTTCGCTAAGCCGTGAAAGGCGCGGTCGCCGAGGTGAAGCGGGTTCCGTCCATTTCCCAGACTTCCACCCTGAAACAGCCTCTTTCGGCTCCTATACGCCGGGTTCGTTTTGTTACAGTAGCCTTCTTCTTCCTGTTCTGGGCTGCTCTCATCGTCTTTAAATTGGTATGGTTGCAGATCTTTCGGCATCCGGAGTTTGTCGAGAGAGCCCAGAAACAGCAGCAGCGCACCTTCGAAGTGGCGCCACGTCGTGGCGTCCTGTACGACAGGAATCTGCGCGAGCTGGCCATGACCGTACTGGTGGATTCGATCTACGCGGTTCCATCGGAGATTACAGACAAACAGCAGACCGCCGAAGCTCTTTCCAGGGTCGTACATCTGGATCCCACCGATAGTTTCACTGGAGGACAGCAGATCCTCGCGCGTTTGAATGCTTCCAGGAACTTTGCCTGGGTAGCGCGAAAGCTCGATCCTCAGGTGAGCCAGCAGGTGAAGGCCCTTAATCTGAAGGGCATCTATGTTCAGAAAGAGTTCAAGCGCTTCTATCCGAATAACGAAATTGCCGCGCAGGTTCTAGGTTATGTAGGCATTGACGACAGTGGCTTGGGCGGGCTCGAACAGAAATTCGATAAGCAGCTGCATGGCATCTCCGGCCATATGCTAACCGCTCTCGATGCTCGCCGTCACAGCTACGGAAGTGTAGAGCAGGAGCCAAAAGCCGGTGAGAACCTTGTCCTGACTCTGGACGAGAATATCCAGTTCATGGCAGAACGTGCGCTCGAACATACCATGCAGGACACCAAAGCCTTAAACGGAACGGTTGTTGTGCAGGATGTGCACTCTGGACAGATACTGGCTTTGGCGATTCGTCCTACTTTCAATCCAAATGATTTTCGCCATGCTTCTTCGGAGCTGCTTCGCAATCACGCTGTCAGCGATGTCTACGAACCCGGTTCGACTTTCAAGCTGGTGACGATCTCTTCTGCACTGGAAGAGAGGCTGACGAATCCCAACGAAGTCTTTGACTGTCAGATGGGCAAAATCGTCGTGAATGGCCGCTTGATTCACGACTGGCACCCCTTCGGAGCCTTAAGTACTTCGGCGATTCTTTGGAATTCAAGCGACGTAGGTTCCATCAAGATCGGTCTTCGATTGGGAGATGAGCGGTTCTATAAATACATTCGGAACTACGGATTTGGGGCCCGCAGCGGTATCGAATTGCCGGGCGAGACACGAGGCCTGATCAAGCCGCCGAACCGCTGGTCGCCTTCGAGTATCGGATCTGTGTCGATGGGGCAGGAGGTAGGTGTTACTCCTGTTCAATTGATTTCGATGGTCTCCGCTATTGCAAATGGCGGTGTCTATCTGCCTCCGCACATTCTTTTGCAGACGACGAATGAAACCAAGGGAAGCGCAAACCTGAAACCGAGCCGGATTCGCTCCGATGGCCAATTGCCCGATCCTCTGCCACAGGGTGCACATCGCGTGATCTCCACCATGACCTCTGCAGAAATGCGGAAGATGATGGAAGGCGTGGTGCTTTTCGGAACGGGCAAGAAGGCTATGCTGAATGGCTATTCTTCCGGCGGCAAAAGCGGAACAGCGCAGAAGATTGATGTGCGCACGCACACTTATTCGAAGACGAACTACATCGCGTCTTTTGCCGGATTTGCGCCCGTCAACAATCCAGTGATTTCTATTGCCGTGATTCTGGACTCTCCGCAAGGACAGCATCACGGCGGCGCTATCGGCGGGCCGGTCTTTGCCGAAGTTGCACAGCAAGTATTGGAATATCTGGGCATTCCTCATGACACAGAGGTGAAATCGGCTCCTGTCCTTGCGAAGGCCAGAGAGACACAATTGGAAGAGGAGCCTGCAGAGCATACAGGCGACCTGAACACCTTCTTTGCTGAGATAAACAATCTTCCGCCGGATGATCCGTTGCGGACTCCTCAGCCTGCGGGGGACACCAGGGCTCCAATTGCAGCTGGTGCTCCGCCATCGCCTGTGTTGCCGACGCCTGCTGAAACTAAGCTCAAACCTCGGCAGGAGGCGCAACCGAAACCTCAACAGCAAGGGCCGTTGCAGGCGCAGGTGCTTCCGTCTCCGCAGCCGACAAAGCAAGGATCGGTTGTCCTCGATGCCGGAAAGCGTATTGCTGTGCCTTCCTTCATAGGTTTGCCGGTCCGAAAGGTTATCGAACAAGCCGGTGCGGCTGGTTTAGGCGTGCAGATTTTGGGCAGTGGAATCGTTCGCGAGCAAGCTCCTGCTCCAGGGACAAAGGTTCCTGCAGGTACGCAAGTAGTGGTGCGTTGTACAAGGTAGCGCGGCTGAAGAGTTTTCCTAGAAAGCTGATCGGCTGGTGCAAGCAGCTGTTTCACAGCATTCAAAATCGGAATGCTCTAAAATCCATATTTCTATGCAATGGAATCAAGTACTCGCTGGAATAAAGTTTTCACGCCGTAGCGGATCCAATCCTGAAATTGCGGGGATCGAATATGATTCGCGTCAGGTACGTCCCGGCTCGCTCTTTGTCGCAATGAAGGGGGGCAGCACGGACGGAAACCGTTTCGCAGATGCAGCAATAGCCTCCGGTGCTGCCGCGATTGTGACCGATTCGAGTGAGAGCTTTGCTCAACTCAGCGATAAGAAGCAGATTGCTGTCGTCGAAGTTCAGCATGGACGCGAAGCTCTTGCTGCTTTGTCTTCCAACTTCTTTGGCAAGCCGGAAAACCGGTTAAGCCTGACCGGTGTTACGGGAACAAACGGCAAGACCACAACTGCTTTCCTTACCGACGCTATGCTGAACAGCGTTGGTCGCAAGACGGTACTGGTGGGGACGATTGAGTATCACGTCTGCGGCGAAGTTCGTTCCTCGCCTCATACCACGCCGGAGTCACGTGACCTTTTTGAATTGATGTCCGATGGAGTGGCTTGCGGGGCAAGCGAGATGGTGATGGAGGTTTCTTCTCATGCGCTTGATCAAGGTCGCGTTGCGGGGCTGGGATTTGATGTCGCTATTTTCACTAATCTCACGCGAGATCATCTGGATTATCACGGCACCATGGAACGGTATTTCGAAGCCAAGAGGAAGCTCTTCGACGGAGCGAATGGACGACCTCCTCGCGTAGCAGTTGTGAATGCAGATGATCCCTACGGTCCGCGATTTATCGATGCAGCAAAAGCTTCGGGCGCGGAGGCTTGGTCGTACGGCTTGAAAGAGGCGGAATTTAAGGCCGAAGAGATTCGGATGGCTGCGTCAGGCATGAGTTTTCAGCTCAAGACCCCATTCGGATCTGTTCCAGTCAAGACGCGACTCACCGGTCGAGTGAATGTGTATAACTTCCTCGCAGCTGCGGCTGCAGCCTGTGGTCGTGGTTTGTCCCTCGAAGAGATCGGGCGTGGTGCAGAATTGTTGCCGTGTGTTCCCGGGCGTTTCCAGACAGTAGATAATGGCCAGCCCTTCACCGTAGTGGTGGATTATGCGCATACCGACGATGCACTGCGAAATCTTCTTGTTCTGGCAAGAGAGTTTGTATCACCACATAAAGGCAGAGTGATTACGCTCTTCGGCTGTGGTGGAGATAGAGACAGAACAAAACGTCCGTTGATGGGCAAAGCTGCGGGGGAGGCAAGCGATTTTGTTGTGCTGACTTCGGACAACCCGCGCAGTGAAGAACCACGAGCCATCCTGAAGGATGTTTTACCGGGTTTGGCAGCAACAGGAACTGCATTTGTCGAGGAGCCGGATCGCGCGACAGGAATCCGCGAGGCTCTGCGGCAGGCGCACCCGGGTGATATCGTGTTGCTCGCAGGCAAGGGCCACGAGAAGATCCAGATCCTTGCCGATCGCACCATTCCTTTTGATGATGTGACCGAAGCAGCCAAGGCTTTAGCTGAGCTTGGTTTTCGAGGAGAGAGGGCATGAAGCTGGGACTCGAAGAGATTGCACGTTGGAGCGATGCCAGGATCGAACCTGCAGGAGCGAAGGGAACAGCTACAGGCTATTCCATCGATTCCCGAACCCTTCAGAATGGCGAGTTGTTCTTTGCTGTGAAGGGAGAGCGATTCGATGGTCACGATTTTGTAGCTACGGCAAAAGAGCATGGTGCCTGTGCCGCAGTTGTGTCGAGTGCGAAAGCTCCAGCACTGAACTCTCTTGGTCTCACTTTGCTTGTAGTGGAAGACCCTCTTCTGGCCTTGCAACAGCTGGCCTCTGCTGTGAGGAAGTACTGGGGCAAGCCGGTTGTAGCGGTGACGGGAAGCGCTGGAAAGACGACCACCAAAGAAGCGATTGCCGCCGTTCTTTCCAAACGTTTCCACGTATTGAAGTCAGAGGGCAATCTGAACAACGGTTTCGGGCTCCCTTTGCAGTTGTTGAAGCTGCAGCCTGAGCACGATATGGCCGTGATTGAAATGGGAATGTCTCATCCCGGTGAAATTGCCATGCTTGCGAAGATTGCCTCTCCCGAATGGGGTGTCATCACAAACGTTGGGCATGCGCACGCCGAGAATTTTTCGGACGGACAAGCCGGAGTTGCTCGAGCCAAATATGAGCTGGTAGAGGCGCTGCCTGGAAACGGAATCGCATTCCTAAACTGCGACGACCACTATGTCTCGCAATTTGGAAGAGATTTTCGAGGCAAGGCCGTTTACTTTGGCTCCGGCCCCTGTGCCGATCCTCGCGCCGATCAGATCGAAGAGATATCGGGGCGGACTCGCTTCCTCCTTCACTTCGAGGACAAGCAGGCATCGGTTGAACTGCACTTGTTGGGGAGACACAACGTTCAGAACAGCCTTGCAGCGGCCGCTGTAGGTCTGCAGGCGGGAATCTCTCTCGAAGAATGCTGCGCAGCTCTGGAAGGGTTACGTCCAACCGGAAATCGTGGCGAGGTGCTAACGCTCCGGGGCGCCACGATCATCAACGATTGCTACAACTCCAATCCTGAGGCACTGGCGTCCATGATTCATACTCTGGCCGGGATGAAGGGAGAGCGGAGGATTGTTGTCGCAGGTGAGATGCTGGAGCTTGGTCCCGAATCGACGGCTTTGCACCGGAGTTGTGGCGAAAAGGCTGCGCGAGAAGGAATCGATCTGCTGCTGGGGGTTCGCGGGAATGCGCAATATATCGTGGCTGGTGCCAGGCAGGGCGGAATCACCGCGACTTTTGTCGATTCTCCGCAGGCTGCCGGTGAGTGGTTGAAGACAGAGCTGCGTCCGGGGGATGTGGTTCTGATGAAGGCATCGCGTGGTGTGCGCTTGGAGCAGGCTCTGGAGAAGCTGAAAGAATCCAGCTGATAAAGCGGTCAGCTAAAGTCCGGTCAGCCGGCTTCGCTGCCTCAGCTTGATAGGAAATGAATGCAGAGAGGGGATAGCAGATATTTTTTGCTCGGACGGCGAAGCCGTCGCCAACCGGACTTTAGCTGACCGGATTTTAGCTGCCCGCTTCTTAGCTTCTTGTAAGATTAACCACAACGCCCACATCCGCCGGAGGAAGTTTGCTCTACTGGCTCCTATATCAGAAGCTGTTTCCTTACTTCAGACCTTTCCGTATTTTTCGGTATCTGACGTTTCGCACCGCCTTTGCCACGGCCACGGCGCTGCTTATTGCACTTTTGATCGGTCCTTATGTGATCGAAAAGCTTCGTGAGTTTCAGATCGGCCAATATATCCGCGAGGAAGGCCCCAAGCAGCACCAGAAAAAGGCAGGGACGCCGACAATGGGCGGCATTCTGATATGTCTCGCCATTTTGCTGCCAACTTTGCTGTGGGCCGACCTGACAAATCCTTTTGTCTGGCTGACAGTTGGTTCTACTCTGGCTTTTGGCGCAATTGGTTTTGCCGACGACTACATCAAAGTAATCCATCGCAGGAATCTGGGACTTACGGCCAGAGCCAAGATGGCGTATCAGATTCTGGCAAGTTTGGTTGTCGCCACCGTGCTAGTGGCGATGCAGTTCCAAGGGAGCTACTCCACTCATCTGATCGTCCCTTTTATCAAGCGTTTTCGGCCAGACCTGGCGATTCACGCCCTTGGTTCGTTACCGCACCTGGGCATGTTGGCGTTTCTGCCCTTCATCGTTTTTGTTACGTTGGTGATTGTCTTTTCCAGCAATGCTGTTAACCTGACCGATGGTCTCGACGGTCTGGCAATAGGATGTACGATTATTGCGGCTGGAGCTTTGACCGTTCTGACCTACGTAAGCGGGCATGTGGTCTTTGCGGATTATCTGGAATTGCAGCGGATGCCGCTCGTTAGCGAGTTGACGGTCTTCTGTGGTGCCATGGTGGGAGCAAGCATCGGATTTCTGTGGTATAACGCACATCCGGCAGAGATCTTCATGGGAGATGTCGGTTCTCTGGCTTTGGGTGGTGCTCTGGGTACCGTGGCTGTGATCATCAAGCAGGAGCTGTTGTTGCCCTTTATCGGCGGAATTTTCGTGATAGAGGCTGTTTCGGTGATTCTGCAGGTGGGAAGCTATAAACTGCGCAATGGAAAACGCATCTTCAAAATGGCTCCTTTGCATCACCATTTCGAGTTGATGGGCTGGTCAGAGTCAAAGGTGATTGCGCGTTTCTGGATTGCGGCACTGATATTTGCATTATTTGCCCTGACCACATTGAAATTGAGATAAAGCCGGTGGCGTCAGTGTCGCTGCCGAAGAAAGAAGCAGGCTGGTTATGGAATTGAAAGGTAAAAAAGTTCTCGTTGTCGGGCTCGGCAAATCCGGTTTGTCTGCGGCACTATTTTTGCGGAATCAGGGTGCGCAAGTCACGGTCTCCGATGTTCGTAAGGCCGAGGCCTTGGCCGATGAGCTGCCTCAGCTTCTGGACGCGGGTGTCATGGTGGAAGCCGGAGGACACGGACTTTTAACCTTCCGCAGACAGGATTTGATTGTCGTCAGTCCCGGTGTGCCGATACAAACTCCGGAACTGGTACAGGCGAAGAGCTTCAACCGCCCTGTTATTGGAGAGTTGGAGCTGGCCTCGCGCTATCTGAAGGGCAACATTCTGGCCATTACCGGTTCGAACGGGAAAACCACCACGACTACCTTAGCTGGCGAAATCATGAAAGCGGCGGGAATTCCAACGGGTATTGGTGGCAATATCGGACGCCCGGTTATCGATCTGGTAGAGGAGAGCCGCGAAGATGGCTGGTCCGTTCTTGAGGTCTCCAGTTTCCAATTGGAAACCACCGAGGAGTTCCGCCCCCGTGTGGCCGTGATCCTGAATATCACTCCCGACCACCTGGATCGCCACGGAACACTGGAAAATTACGCGCTTACAAAGGAACGCATCTTTGCCCGTCAGACGGGAGCGGATTTTGTCGTGCTGAATGCTGACAATTCTCGTGCCGCGGAAGCCGCGTCGCGTGCTCCTTCACAGGTGTATTGGTTTAGTCGTCAGAAGTCTGTTTCTGTCGGCTGCTGGGTTGAGAATGACTGGATCGTCTTCCGCCGTGAGGGTGGAGAGGTGGAGCGAGTCATGCCGGTTGCTTCCATTCCATTGAAGGGGAAGCACAATCTGGAGAATATTCTGGCGGCTGTGTGCTCGACGCACCTGGCAGGTGCTTCCATTGCATCGATTCGTTCGGCTGTCGAGGCTTTCCATGCGGTGGAGCATCGTTTGGAGCATGTCGCAACGATCAATGGCGTGGAATACTACAACGACTCCAAGGCCACCAACGTAGATGCGACTGCCAAAGCAATTGAGTCGTTTCCCGGAAATATCCACCTCATTCTGGGTGGCAAAGATAAGAACTCCGACTACAGCGAGCTGAACGCTCTTTTGCGTCTGCGTGTAAAGGCTGTTTACACCATTGGTGCTGCAGCTGCAAAGATTACTAGTCATATTGGTGGCACTGTGCCGATCATCCCAGCAGCGACTATGGAGAATGCTGTTTCCAAGGCTGGTGACGCTGCGAAGCCTGGAGATATCGTGCTTCTGGCTCCCGCTTGTTCGAGCTTCGATCAGTTCCAGAGCTACGAGCACCGCGGACGTGTCTTCAAAGAACTGGTGATGAAGCGACAAGGGCATAAGGCATGGCAAAACGCGTAGGAGTGGACAAGTGGTTGTTTGGCATTACCTTGCTGTTGGTGGTGATTGGCCTGGTGATGGTCTTCAGCGCCTCAGCTGTAATGGCAAATGACCGCTACGGTTCTCCCTATGCATTTGTAGTAAGGCAGGCAGGTTGGGCTGTTGCGGGACTGATCTCGATGGCCCTGCTGATGCAGGTGAATTATCGCTACTACAACAGGACGGCTTTTGTTTTTCCTGCTATCGGCGTCACAACCCTGCTGCTGTTGGGTGTCCTTTTGGGGCCAGCTTCTCATGGAGCGCACCGCTGGGTTCGTTTTGGAGGGTTTAGTTTTCAACCCTCCGAGATTGCCAAACCTGTTCTGGTGTTTTTCCTGGCCTGGTTTCTGCAGAACCGGATGCATCAGATTGAAGATTGGCGAAAAACTATCCTTCCGGCAGCACTCCCCAGCCTTATCTTTATCGCTCTCATTGTGAAAGAACCCGACCTTGGAACAGCGCTGGTTTGTGCCGGTGTGACGGCGCTCATGCTGTATCTGGCGGGAATGGATTTCAAGTATCTGATCTATGCAGCTTTGGCTGCTGCTCCTGTTTTATACGTGTTGCTATTCCGGGTAGCATTTCGACGGCAGAGAATGCTGGCTTTCATCAACCCGGAGGCCGATCCGCAAGGGAGTGGATTCCATATTATTCAGTCCTTGATTGCCGTCGGATCGGGAGGTATTTTCGGCAGAGGTTTTATGGAGGGTATCGCAAAGCTTTTCTACCTGCCTGAGCCTCATACCGATTTCATTTTTGCCAATATTGCGGAGGAGCTAGGGCTACTCGGCGCATTGGTTGTTCTTGGCTTGTTCATCGCTCTTGGTTATCGGGGCCTTCGGGTGGCAGTCCTTCTCAAGGATCCTTTTGCCCGCTTCGTTGCGTTTGGCCTTACGACGACCATCTTGGGACAGGCATTTTTTAATATCAGCGTTGTGATCGCATTGCTTCCTACCAAAGGAATTCCTTTGCCCTTCATCTCCAATGGCGGAACCTCGCTCTTCTTCATGTTGGTCGGTATGGGAGTCTTGCTGAATATCACCAGGGAGATCGACTAGATAGATGGGAGTGCTGCGGGTTCTGATCGCCGGTGGAGGAACCGGCGGGCATATTATTCCTGCGCTTGCGATTGCCAGGGAATTAACTGAGCGCTATGGCGCTGAAATTCGCTTCGTTGGAACTTCGCGAGGCTTGGAAACTCGTCTGGTGCCACAGGCCGGATATCCCCTGGATCTCATCCAGGTTGGTCAGCTGAATAACGTCAGCCTCTTTACGCGTCTGAAAACCTTGATGGGGCTTCCTCTCGGGATCTTCTCCTGCTTTGGTCTGCTACACCGGTTTCGTCCTCACGTGGTGGTCGGCGTAGGCGGGTATGCTTCCGGGCCGGCTATGATTGCGGCGATCATGGAGCGAATTCCCACACTGGCTTTTGAGCCGAATGCAATGCCAGGGATGGTAAATCGCAAAGTCGGCAAGTGGGTATCTGCCGCAGCAGTGAATTTTCCACCCGCCATGCGCTATTTCCGCAACGCTCAAGCGACTGGAATTCCTGTGAGAAGGGAATTTTTCGAGCTACAGCGGCGGGATCCAGCTAGTTCCTCGCAACGTCAGTTGCTGGTTTTTGGTGGAAGCCAGGGAGCCAGAATTCTCAATACCCTCATGCCACAGATTGCGGATCGACTGCTGAAGGCAATTCCGGGGCTGACGATTCTGCATCAGGCTGGAGCGCGTCATGCTGAGGCCACGCAGGCGGCCTATGCTCAAAGTGGAGCAGATCCTTCCCGCTGGCAAGTTCATCCATTTCTCGATGACATGCCTTTACGTTTTGAGGCGGCGGATCTGGTGCTCTCTCGAAGCGGTGCCAGCACTGTAGCGGAGTTAGCGGCAGCAGGAAAGGCCTCTCTGCTCATTCCCTTCGCGGCTGCAGCAGATGATCATCAGCGAAAGAATGCAGAGGTTCTGGCAGAGGATGGAGCAGCTCTCCTGCTGTTGGAAGCAGAAGCATCGCCTGAACGCCTATTAAGGGAACTTCTGGTCCTGCTTGAGAGTCCGGAACGCTTAAGGCAGATGGGGGAGACCGCCCGGAAATTTGCGCATCCGGATGCCTCAGAACGAATAGCCGAAATGGTGTCAGAGCTAGCTAAGCAGAAATAGCAAAAGCCCGGATGACCGGGCTTTGCTACTGATTTTGATTGTTGTTAGCGGTGTCCGCCGCCACCATGAAAGCCTCCGCCTCCATGGAAACCACCACCGCCGTGGAAGCCTCCGCCGCCACTAAAGCGAGGACCGCCTCCGTATCCGCCATTCATGTGTGGAACTCCACCACCCCCGTAAGGATGGCCATAAGCTCCGTATCCGCCTCTATATGGGCCTATCGGACGTATTGGGGCGTAACCATGACCGTACCAGCCAGGACGACCTCCGTAGTAATAACCAGCTCTGTGCCAGCCCCCATAATAGGGTCCATGCCAGTGATACCAGGGACCTGCACCGATAAAGACGCCACCGGCGAACCAGTTGGGGCCGTAATAGCCATACGGAGCACAAGTGTAGGGATAGTAAGGATAGTAGCCGTAATCGCAGACCGGCGGACCATAAGCCACGACTGGTGGCGGTGGAGCAATAACAGGTCCAATGCCAATACCCACTACGACTTCAGCACGGGCAGCTGTAAAAGGCAGTGCCAACAGACTGAGGAAAAGAAGTGAACGTAAGATCCGCATAGCGGAAGCCCTCCCCCGGCTTGTTCCTGTTCCCTTGCTAGCCGGAAGCCATACCAAGCTTACGATTGGTGCGACTGATAATTAGAACAAAATTCGGGCGGGGAAGTTGCGGATTTCCTTCATTCTCTATCTGAAAATAGCGGGAGGGTGCCTGTACGCACCCTCCCGTGGACGACCAAGCCGGTTTTAGTCCCGCTTACCGGTACCAGCCACGGTGATATCCGCGGTCATGGTAGTAATCACGGGCATGCTCCCAGCGCTCGTGCTCTCTCCACTCGTGCTCACGCCATTCATGCTCCCTCCACTCGTGAGCTGCCATCCAGCGCCCGGGAACCCAGGACCGGCCCACGTAGTAGCCTTGCACCCAGGTGTATCCAGGGCCAGGACATGGCGGTACGTACACAACCGGTGCCGGAGCAGGGTAAACAACCGGAGTTCCGATTCCAATAGAAACACCGATCTGTGCTGCATGAGCGGCACCTGCCGCAAGAGCAAGGGCCCCAACGAAAAGCAATGAACGGAGTGCACGCATAATGTCCTTCCTTTCAGCCCGATTCTGCAATCGCGAATTCGAGCCGGCTGCTCAATGCTCAACTTCCGGGCATCTCAGCCGTTTCTATGCCGATTGAACAGTGGCTTGAAGAAAATGTTGCGGGAAAGGATGTGGGAATCTTAGGCGAAAAAGTTGCGTTGCAATCTGGTTTCCCGTGCTGTTCATCCGTTGCTGGAAATACGCTAAGAGCTGTTTTGTTTTAAAGTTAAGGTTTCAACGTCATGTTTGCAAAATCACAGAGAGTGCACTTTATAGGGATCGGCGGTATTGGCATGAGCGGTATCGCGGAGATCCTCCTAAACATGGGATATCCGGTTTCCGGATCGGACTTGAAGAGGTCTCCCATAACCGACCGCCTGGTTTCGCTTGGAGCTGTGGTCTTCGAAGGTCACGATGCGGTAAATGTCGTCGGCTCCGGTGTTGTCGTAACCAGTTCTGCCGTACAGGCGGAGAATCCGGAAGTCGTTGAGGCTCGTCTTCGCAAGATTCCAGTAATTCCTCGAGCCGAGATGCTTTCGGAGTTGATGCGTCTCAAATATGGCATTGCGATTGCGGGTATGCACGGTAAAACGACAACCACTTCCATGGTTGCCTCCGTGCTTGCAGCCGGTGGGCTCGATCCGACTGTCGTTGTCGGGGGGAGAGTCGATTCTCTAGGCTCAAATGCGCGTTTAGGAAAGTCGCAATATCTGGTGGCCGAGGCCGATGAGAGTGATCGCTCGTTTTTGAAGCTCTCGCCGATTCTATCCGTCGTGACAAACCTCGATAGAGAGCACATGGATTGTTATCACGATATGGAAGATGTCGAGGGAGCCTTCCTCGAATTCATGGATCGTGTCCCTTTTTATGGCTGCTGCGTGGCATGTCTGGACAATCCTCAGCTAGCATCCATCCTGCCCCGTGTTCGCCGTCGCGTCTTCACCTACGGCACAACATCGGAAGCCGACTTTGTGGTTCGCAGCCTGCCTGCGATTCCGGGAGTCTCTTCACGATTTGAAGTTGCAGCACCGGGCAAGGTCTTAGGTCCCTTTGAATTGCATGTTCCAGGGCGCCACAACGTCCTAAATGCAACAGCTGCGGTGGCTATTGGCTGTCAGCTGGAGATCAGTCCCGAGCAGTTGATCGAAGGTATCAAGAACTTTCACGGTGTCGATCGCCGCTTCCAGCTCAAAGGCTGTGTTAAGGGAATCGCTGTTGTCGACGATTACGGACACCATCCCACAGAGATTCGCGCTACGCTCAGCGCTGCACGAGAGAGCGGCTATAAGCGGATTTATGTAATCTTCCAGCCACATCGTTATACGCGCACCCGCGACCTGATGGGCGAATTTTCGACTGCATTCGAGGACGCCGATGTAGTTCAGGTCCTGGATATCTATGCCGCGAGTGAACAGCCAATCACTGGTGTAACGGGCGAGGCCCTGTCAAAGGTTATTCGTGGACCGGAAGTTCATTACGCTCCTTCACCCGCTGAGGCTATAGAGCGTGTTGCTAGAGGGGCCAAGGACGGCGACTTAATTCTTACGTTGGGTGCCGGAAATATCTCTCAAGTTGGGCCTCAGGTTCTGGAAGCACTGGAGAAAACGGTCTAGTTTCCGTCATCGCATCCTGGTTTCAGAATCAGAATAATCTCTCGATTCTGAAACCAGGGAAAATAGCTCTTTCTCTCCTCGCCGTTCTAAACGATAAAGAACTGTAATTCGTTGAAAGTATCCTCCAACATATCTACGTTTCTCTACGACCGTAAGGCCTTCCACTTTTCGCGCAAATTGAATCGATCAATGAAAGAACTGTTATTTGCGCGTCTGGCGCGGGTTGCTATCAGCAATCAGCACGCCCAATGTATATCTTTATGAAAAAGAAATACTTACTGATACATTATTGAATAATTCAATAAGATGAAGCCTGCGAATGTCCAAGAGAGCCTTGTGTCTCGCTAGAAATACAAAAATAACGACTTATCTGTTTTTGCATGGACTTCTAAAAAACATAGCTGGTTATGCGATTTAGTAGAAGGATTCTGTCGAGTAAGTAGCAAAATCTTTTACAGAAAATGCTTGACAATCGTTACTCCACATCGATAGTTTCCACCTCGACTCTCCTGCTAAATCGTTTACGTAGGGATGTCGAAGTAAATCAATGGAAACGATTTCAGACATGTTGTTGTCGCAGCTGAAGTAATCTCCTTATCGCATACATATTTTTACTCAGTGGTTAGGAGCTTCAGCGGCATCCCAGGGGCATTTGTGTAAAAGTTTACAAGGGTCGGCCAGAGTGATTGAAGACCCTCGTATAGAGCATATCCATGGCCTGATCGGACCTCGATCACCGCGCCTGTGCCCCCGCCTGAGATCAGATTTCCTACCGGAAGCAAGTGTGCTTAAAGCACACCAGGCCACGATCTTAGGAGGAATCATGACGATAGAATTTCTATCTCATATACGCAGGTTGGCAGGCTTGAAGGCACTATGTGCCCTGACTGTATGGCTGTGTCTCTTCTTGTCTGTTTGGGCCATACATGCACAGCTAATCACCGGAACATTTTCCGGCACAGTACAGGATCAGACTGGGGCTGTCCTCGCTAACGCAACGATTACCCTTTCCAATCAAGCAACGAAAGATATTCGGCGAACCATGAGTAACTCTAGCGGATACTTTACTCTTGCTGCGGTTCCGCCTGGCACCTACTCTGTCGTTGTTGAAGCTCGAGGTTTTAAGAGCTGGAGGCAGGCCGATTTAAGCATTAATCCGGGGGATTCACGCTCTATCTCCGGAATACAGATGGTTGTGGGTTCTTCGAGCGAAAGTGTTGAGGTAGCGAGTGCCTCTCAGGAGATTGTTCCTACGGACAATGGTGAGCGCTCCGCTGTTATTTCCAGTAAAGATATCGAGCGCCTTTCGATAGAGGGGCGGAATGCATCGGAACTGTTGAAAATCCTGCCCGGCGTTACCTCAGTTGCAAACGGTACAGGAAACGGACTTGGCTTTGACTTTACAAATGCCTCTTCTACTGGCAGTGCGGTTGGGGTGGGACTCTCAGCCAATGGCGCTCCCTATCGTGGTGGCACGGCATACATCCTGGATGGGGCAAACATTATCGATCCAGGCTGTAATTGCTGGTCGATAGCGGTCGTTAACCCCGACATGACTCAGGAAGTAAAGATTCAGACCTCGAACTTTGGAGCTGACAACGCAAACGGCCCAGTTATCATGAACTCGATCAGCAAATCTGGATCGGCAGAGTTTCATGGTCAGGCCTATCTGTATACACGCAATGGTGTCTTGAATAGCAATCTTTGGGAAAACAATCACAACAATGTGAAGAGAACCGGCGATGCCTATTACTATCCCGGAGGCAATGTCGGCGGACCTGTCCGGATTCCAGGAATCGATTTCAACAAAACCAACAAGCTGCTTTTCTGGACGGGATATGAATATTTTTGGCAGAACTTGGGTTCGGGAACCATCTTTCAATCCTGGGTGCCAAGCGATGGCATGAAAGCGGGCAATTTTACGGCGAGCGGTGCAGGGAATGCTGCTCTTTGTCCGAGTGGATTTACCTCAGATGCCACCAACTGGTGCAACAATCTTTCCGGCGCTTATGGTCCCGACGGAACCCCAATTACCAATGCTGCGGCTATTCCTGTAGATCCGGGGTCTAAAGCTCTCATGTCCTTATTCCCTGCTGCCAATGTGGACCCTACTAGCCACAACGGCTACAACTATTACAAGGCTTACCCCACTCAGCACAATGGTTTTCTCTGGCGTGGACGCCTCGATTACAACTTGAGTGAAAACACCAAAATGTTTGCTGCCTATCAGGAAGGCCGGGACAGCAATGAGAGTCCGGCTCACATGTGGTGGAACCCCACTGGAGCTGTTCCATATCCCGGTGGTGCCATCGAGAACTCTACTATCTCCCGTGTGCTGACTGCCAATTTCCTGAATATCATTACCCCCACTTTAACGAATGAGTTCGTAGCGGCGTGGGGATGGGTGACAAGTCCGAACAAGCCTAAAGACATTTCCGCATCGTACATCTCGACTGTTGGATATCCTTACGGAACCGTCTTCAATAAATCCAAAGTGGCTCCTGGAATCACCAGTGCAGGCACAAGTACCTTCCCTGATATGTCGCAGCCAGACATATGGGGAAGCAGCGGGTATCCTTCACAGAAAGCTACGCCATCGTTTAGTGACAACCTGACCAAGGTATATAGGTCCCATACTTTCAAGGTGGGCGCCTTTACCGAGCTGGTCAATAATTACCAGGGCAGCTTCGTAAATTACAACGGCGTTTTCAATTTCAATAGCGCAGTACAGGCTGATCCTCTCAATGGCAATAAGCTGATCGGATCGAATAATCCTACCGCAAATCTGGTGATGGGAATTGCGGGGAGCAAAGGTGGCACAGCTGCTTTTACTCAGACGAATTCCGATCCTCTGACCAACATGGCGTATCGCACCACGGCGTTTTATGTGATGGATGACTGGAAGGTTTTTCCTCGCCTGAGCGTCAATATTGGTTTTCGCTTTGACCATATCGGCCGTTGGTACGATCGTTCCGGACAGGGAATGGCTGTTTGGTATCCCAGCCGTTATCAGGACGATTTAGCTGCAGGAAAGACCTATCCCGGCGTCTCCTGGCATGGCGTTGAGCGTAAAATTCCCAACTCAGGTTCTCCGACTCGCACAGCCTTTACCTCACCTCGTTTGGGCTTAGCCTATGATCTTTTTGGCACAGGCAGGACGGTGATACGCGGAGGCTGGGGGCAATATCGCTGGAATGATCAATACAACGACTATGGCGGTCCGTTGGGCACTGCCCAGGTAATGAAGACCTATAACAGCCCATCGGGTAATGTGACCTTTGCTGAGATCAGTGCTCTGGGTAGTAGCGCATCCGGTCTTGGCAGTGCCGCTTCCAGCGTAAGCGTGGCGGATCCGAACGACTATGAAGTTCCGGCCACGTATGCCTATAACCTCACAGTTTCTCAACAGATGCCGTGGAGAACATTGTTCGAGATAGCCTATGTCGGGAATAACACCAAAGATCTCCTGATGGGTGGCCAAAGTGCCGGGGCAGCAATTGCAAACGGCGCCTTCTATAACCAGAACAAGATCGCTTTGGGTGCGGTCTTTAAGCCCGATCCAGTTACCGGAGCAGCTGCTCCGGCCGATCCGGAAAATACTGGATCGTACAACCTGACAGACTACTATCCGTATTACAAGGGATACGGACAGAACCCTATCAACATGAGTACCCACGTCGGCTACTCCAATTACAACGGATTGCAATTGGCTTGGGTGAAACAGACGGGACGTTTGAGCTTCAACCTTAACTACACCTGGTCTAAGTCAATGGGCATCGTGAACAGCACGCTGGATGCCTTTTCTGTACATGGCAACTACGGTATTCTCAATATCGATCGTCCCCATGTCATCAATACTTCTTATGCTTACAGCTTCCCAACTTTCTACCGAGGCAGTTCGAAGTTGCTCGGCGGAGCTGTCAATAACTGGAATATCTCCGGAATTACCACCTGGCAGGCTGGAGGGAATCTCCAGGCTTTATATAGCCAGAATTTGGGAATGACGATCAAGGACACTACCTCAGGACAAAACCTGACTTCCTTGACCTATTTCGGAACGAATACTCAAACGGTTTTGCCCGTTCAGACATGCGATCCCAGGAGTGGATTGAAATCTCATCAGCTGGCCAATGCTTCCTGTATTACTCCGCCAGCAATCGGCCATCAGGGAGTCCGTCAGTTTCCTTATCTCAGTGGACCGGGATATAACAATACCGATCTGACAGTCTCGAAATCCTTCAAGATTACGGAGAGGCAGAGGGTCGAGTTCCGGGCCGCAGCATTTAACATTTTCAATCATCCTCTATGGAAATTCAGCTCTAACAGCCTCATTACTCCAACTTTCACAACCACGGACAAAGTAACCTTTACCTCGACTGCTCAAAATAATCTCTCTAAAGGACAAACCTGGGGCATGCTGGATGCAAAGACTGGACGACGGATCGGAGAGCTCTCTGTAAAGTACTCCTTCTAGAGCAACGCAGAACCATTCTGTTCGTCTTTGGTATGAGAGAGGCGCGGCGATAAGCTACGCCTCTCTTGTTGTTAGAGTCTGGATCCTTGTCGTAATGCTGCAACGAGGGAGAGGAATAGCTTCAATATCCAGTGTTGAGTCGCACTGTGCTAGGGGCAGCATATTCCGCCAACGTTTGTTGCCTTAACTTCCGTTTGACCCCTGTTTCCTCCGGGAAAAAGTCCAAGACGCAAGTGCTTGAAATTGTTTATCTTTTGCATCGGAGAAACGCGAATGTCAGCTTATTCGATTTAGTAGAGCCTTCCAGGCATATTTATAAACAATAGGTTCTCAAAAATAACTTGACAACCGTGCTTTCAAACCGTTAGTTTGCTCATCGACTCTTCTACTAAATCGTTTATGTAGATGAAAGTCGCTGTAAATAAAAGGAAACGATTTCAGACATGTTGTTTTGGCAATTGAGAGCAAACCACCCGGGAATGTAATACTCCTTCCTGGGAGCGGGTTTCCCCTCAGGGGCCTGTAAGGGGCAGTAGTAAAACGTTTACGAGAGCGGCCAGAAATTATAAGCTCTTGTGCGTTGTTAAGATGCGCTTGCCGCGCAACGGTTGGTAAGATCCAGTCGTGCTCCCGCCTGAAATAAAGATTTCCTCCATTTGTATTTAACAGAGAACCTCATGGAGGCTATATGAATACTGCGTTTCCTTTGGGGTCGCAATCGCGATTACCAAAAAGGACGTGGAGCTTTTCTGGCTACTTTTTGCTCTTTGCTTTTTGTCTCGCTCTATTGATGGCGATTCCGGCTGGAGCACAATTAACTACCGGCAGTTTGTCTGGAACGGTTTCTGACGCAACCGGCGCAGTCGTTCCCAACGCTAAAATTACACTGTTAAACCAAGGGTCGCACGATATCCGCAACACCGTAAGCAACGGTGCGGGATACTTTACTTTTGCTGCTGTGCAACCGGGTTCTTACACCGTCACGATCCAGGCGACGGGCTTTAGTGGTTGGCGGCAGCCTGATATTGTCATGAACGCCGGTGATATTCGTGAGGTTTCGAATATCCATCTCGCGGTTGGCAGTACTGACCAGACAATCGAAGTTACAGCTACCGGATCGCAGATCGTTGCAACGGATTCCGGTGAACGTTCTTCCTTGCTGAGCACCAAGGACATAGAGAAGCTCTCACTGGAAGGCCGTGACATATCCGAACTGTTAAAGGTCCTTCCAGGTGTTGCCACTGTGCCGAACGGCGTTTCGGGCGGAAGCAATGTCGATTCTTCTAAAAGCTCTTCCATGCAGAGTACCGTCGGCAACGGCTACACCACTAGCGGTGCTCCCTATCGTGGTGGCACATCGTACATTCTCGATGGTGCTGACATCATCGACCATGGAGCGAATTCGAGCTCCATTGCACAAGTCAATCCGGATATGACACAAGAGGTTAAGGTCCAGACCTCAAACTTCGGAGCAGATAGTCCAAACGGACCGGCAATCGTTAACGTCATTAGCAAAAGCGGAAGCATAAACTATCACGGGCAGGCGTACTTCTATGCCCGCAACCAGGTACTCAACTCCAACACCTGGCAGAACAACCAGAACAACACCAAGCGCCAGGATGGAGCTTACTACTATCCGGGTGGGAGCTTCGGAGGACCGGTTAAGGTCCCGGGGACCAACTTCAATAAGAACAGCAAACTTCTTTTTTGGTTTGGCTACGAATACTACAACCAGATGCTTCCATCTGGAAATCCTCTAAAATCCTATGTGCCCAGCGCAGGAATGAGGGCTGGCAATTTCACTTCCAGTGGCGAAGGCAATTCTGTTTTGTGCAGTACCTTCAGTGCTACTGCTACCAACTGGTGTAACGATTTGACCGGAACTGTGCTTCCGGATGGAACTCCGGTTACCAATGGGATCATCCCTGCTGGATATCGCGATGCCGGTGCCCTAGCTCTCATGAAGATGTTCCCCGCAGCGAATGCTAATCCTGCGACCAACGGTGGCTATAACTATTACAAGGCATTCAGTACAAAACAGAATGGTTATGTCTGGCGTTTACGGTTGGACTACAACCTGAACGAAAGCAACAAGGTGTTCTTCACCTACCAGACGGGAAGCAATACCTCGGTTAATCCTGCACACGTTTGGTGGACTCCCGATAGATCGGTACCCTATCCCGGTGGCGATCTCACGCAGCCGATGGTCTCCCGCGTTTTCACCGCAAACATAACTTCTGTTATCAACCCGACTTTAACGAACGAGTTTGTCTTTGCCTGGGCCTGGGGCGACGCTCCATTCAAGCCCTCCAACATCAACGCACTTGCCAAGACAGTCTTGGGCTATCCTTACGCGACGGTCTACAACACTGCATCAAGCATTGTTCCGTCACTTAACAGTGCCGGGCCTCAGACCTTCCCGGATATTTCTCAGCCAGGCTTCTTTACCTCAAGTGGTAAGTATCCTTTGCAGAAGGCGACTCCGGCATTTAGCGATAACGTGACGAAGGTATTCCGTTCTCACACCTTCAAGTTTGGTGGATTTACTGAACTTGTAGGAAATCAGCAAGCTACGTGGGCATATCCGAATGGCGTGCTGAACTTCGATAGCGGGCTGCAATACAACAACGTATATAACCCTGCAGTCACCTCGAAGATTGGCTCTCTGAATCCAGTTGCCAATCTTGTAATGGGTGTTGCTACCAAATTCAATCAGAACAGTTACGAGCCGGTTCAGGATGTTGCGTACCGGGTCATCGCCTTCTACTTCATGGATAACTGGAAGGCGACGCCTCGCCTCACTTTGAACTACGGCTTGCGTTTCGATCATATCGGTCGCTGGTATGATCGCCAGGGCGTGGGCATGGCTGTCTGGATGCCCGGACTCTATGCTGGTGACGTAGCTACGAACAAGGGTGTTGGCTACGGTGCCGTGCCGTTCCCAGGTGTTCGTTGGCATGCTGTTGATCCTGGCATTCCAATGGGCGGCTCTCCGACTCGTATCGCCTATACCTCTCCCCGTATTGGTCTTTCTTACGATCTGGACGGAACCGGCAAGACAGTCATCCGTGGCGGATGGGGTGAGTATCGCTGGAACGATGAACCTGCAACCAGTGCCTTGAGTACCTCCCAGAATCTGCAGAGCTGGAATGTGAGCAACGGTCAATCCATCACGTTGTCACAGATTGGTGCGCAGTCTGGCACCTCAAGCCCATTCCCGGCAGGAGGCATTTCTGCTTCGCCTTATAGCGACCACGAAATACCATTAACCTATGCCTGGAATCTTACTGTCGATCGCGAGCTGCCTTGGAAGTCGCTTGTCGAGGTTGCGTATGTGGGGAACAGTACACATCACATCCTGATCGGTGGACAAAGCGATGGAACGGGTGTTGGTGGTTCGGATTTTGCCAACGTGAATAAGATCGCTCTTGGAGGTCTCTTCAAGAAAGATCCTGTTACCGGAGCGGCAGCTCCTTCCGATCCTGAAAGCGTTCCAAACATCCTCCATTACTATCCCTACTATGAGGGATACGGTACTAACTCGGTCTCCGTAAAGGATCACATTGGCTATGCCAACTACAACGGATTCCAGGTTGCCTGGATGAAGCAGACCGGCCATTTCTCCTTCAACTTTAACTACACCTGGTCTAAGAATCTGGGCATCGTCAAGAGCACGGTCGATGCTTACAATCTCCGCGGTAACTACGGTGTGATGTGGATGGATCGTCCCCATGTCTTCAATGCATCGTATGCGGTTGACCTCGGATCCCTGTATCACGGAGATTTCAAGCTCTTCCGTGGCGCAGCTAATGGATGGACGATCTCTGGTATAACCACGATTCAGTCCGGAGGCAACATCCAGGGTGCTACTTCACAGAACTTGGGACTCAGTATCTACAACCCGGATAAGAATGAGAATCTGACTGGAAAGACTTACTACGGTACGCCCTATAAGCAGGTTCTTCCCATTGTGACCTGCAACCCGAAGAAGGGATTGGCCGATCATCAGTTGGCAAATCTCTCTTGCTTCAGTGCACCTCAGATTGGCCAAGAGGGTGTGCGGCAGATCTCGCCTTATCTCTCCGGTCCTGGGTACAACGATTCCGACCTTTCAATTTACAAGACGTTCAAAATCACAGAGCAGCAGAACCTGCAGTTCCGTGCGTCTGCCTTTGATTTCATGAACCATTCTCTCTGGGGGCTTTCTGACTCAAAGTATGCAACCTTGAAGTTTGTAACTCCCGATGGCGGTAAAACCTTCAGTGCTACGAATTCATCTCTTGGCTTCGATCCTAAGAAATGGGGTGTCATGGATACCAAAACCCCGTTCTCGGGTGCAGGATACGGGAGAATCATAGCTCTATCTTTGAAATACACTTTCTAACTTAGTCATATAACCAGATACAAAAACGGCAGCAAAGCATCTAAGCTTTGCTGCCGTTTCTCTTACAGCGGGCTATTCTTCGGGGATCGCCTGGCTGAAAAGTTTGATTATCTACATCTTCTTTACTTCAAGGAGCGCCGTACTACCCCAGCTAAGATTTATTGTGTGCCGGCGGGATTCTACTTTGATCGTGCCATTACTTGTACTTCCGTTGTCGAGGATGTAGGTAGAGGAGTCGAAGCCATAGAGGCCACAGGCGCTGGCAGAGAAGATTCCAACCGATTGTTCCTTTGTCGTGCTATTGCAGTCGAAATGAGAGTACGGACTTACATATGAAGTCGACGCCAAGTGAGCAAATACTCCGTTTTTCCGGCTGTAGCCTACAAGGTCTCCCCTGGATGAGAGCAATTCTTTTCCGGAGGTAGACCATTGATCGCCGCCAACTTGAACAACAGTGGTGAAGAAGTCAGCACTATCCATTCTGGGGCTCTCCGCTTCGTTGGAAGCAATGGAGCTAGCCAGGGCTCGTACCTCAGCGTGTATCGGAATCGAGGCGCCGTGCTCTTCAATCTTATCGAAAGAGAAGGCGAGTGAAGATGGTGTTTGCGCAGCATACGGCGATGAGTTGAAGGTGAAGGGCTGCGAATTGACAATGTGTCCGGACAACATGGAGCCTTTGGGCACAACCGTTCCGTCAGACAGGGTAACATCCTGCATCGTTCGTGCCTTTAAAGCTTCACCCGTCTTGATCTTTCCGGCTTTCATGGCATAGATGAATTGGACCGGGATCGCCGTCGTGGTTTTTTGACTCTGTGCCTGGCAGAGACCTCCTCCACACATACTTCCCACTCCGGCAACGATAAGAAAGAAGGCTTTACTCAAAAGTGATGGACTGACTTGCATATTGGGGATAACTCCTTCTGCTGTTGATGCCACCCTTGTGGCATCTGATTTATTTCTGTTGAACCCTGTCTCTTAAAAGAGCCGTACCGTCACCTCTACCGACATACCCGGAAGTAACGGTTGGTTCGGATTACTGCTTTCATCGATGTGAAAACGCACGGGAATACGTTGCACAACTTTTACGTAGTTTCCTGTCGAATTCTCTGGGGGGAGGAGGCTGTACTTCGCGCCGGTTGCGCCGCCAATGCTTTCCACGTGACCACGTAGCCGACGCCCATAAGAGTCGATACGGAGGGTGGCGGGTTGCCCAACTCTCATACGACGCAGTTGAGTTTCTTTGTAATACGCCGTTACCCAGAGCTGATTTGTGGGCGAAACCGTGAGCATGAGCTGCCCTGGCTGGACATGCTGGCCGATCTCGACCTGCCGTTGACCGACAATGCCCGCTACAGGTGCAGCAATCGTGGTATACCCCAGATTTAGCTTTGCTTCGTGTAGCTGAGCGAGAGATTCTTTTAGCTGTCCGTCCATTTGAACGACCTTGGCTTGTGCCGTATCGACAACCTGTGGAACCACGCTTGCAGCGACCAACTCGGATTGGCGTTGAGAAAGTCTCTGTCGTAAGGCCTCTGTCCGCGTATGCGCTGCCTTGAGTTCTGCCTGGGCAATGGCTACTTGCTCCTTCTCGGTAATGGCAGTAGTGGCGCGCTGATCGTATTCGGACTTAGAGATCTCATGTGTTTTGACCAGGGATTCGTAGCGCTGTCGATCGGCTTCTGCCAGTTCGAAGGCGGCGCGGGTCTGGGCAAGATGAGCCTCTTTCGATTGTGCCTCCGCGATGCTTTCCGCTAGCTCCGCCTGGGCTTCGGCCACAGCACCTTTTGCACCTTGGAGACGGCTCTGTGCAGTTGGCTTGGTAATGGAGAGATCCAGTTGTGAAGAGGTGAGTTGAGACTGCTCTGCCTGTACCTGTCCTTCGAGCCTGCTCACCGCCGGGGTATAGTCGTCGGGGTCGAGCTTGATCAAAATACTTCCTGCCTGAACGGCGCGAGTATCTTCAGCATCCGGGTTGACCCAGGTTACCGTTCCGCTTATACGACTGCTGATCGGAAGGATATGCCCATCGACCTGAGCGTCATTGGTCGACACGTAGAAATGGGAATATACCGGATAGGCTGCGATACAAAGTAATACAGCGAATACCAAGCCTGCAATCGTCGGCGCGTACTTATGAAGCCTCGTTCTTCGGCGTGAGGTCCCTTTGAAAGATTGTTTGGATGATACGTGAGGTGCGCTATCTATTTCGCGAACTGGTGTACTGGGACTCAAGTTAGTTTCCTCCCAAGTAGATCGAAAAGTCGTTTTCCGCAGTGCCGGTGGCTCTAATGAGCATCAACTTGGCGAGATTGTGTGCGTAGAGGCTGGAGATGTAATTGTCTTCGGCTTCCGCAATAGCCTGCTGTGCTTGAATTACTTCGATTGCATTCGAGAGTCCGACGTCGAAACGGTCGTTTGCTTCTTTGAGCCCTTCTTTTGCGAGGTCTAGATTCTCGGCAGCTACAGAGACGCTGCGCTGTGAGGATTCAAGATCGAGCAACGCAGTGCGGACGTCGTATTGCACACGTGCTTCCAGATCTTCTCGTTCGGAACGGCGCTGTATCAGTGATGCTTTTGTAGCGGCTACGTCTGAAGCGATCTCCCCACCGGTAAAGATGGGCATGCGTAGAGAACCGCTCACATCGAAATTGTTGTAGAGATGGGCTGGAGTGATCCCTGCCGTTCCGTAGAGAGCGTTGACGGTTATGGAGGGCAGATATCTTGCCTTGGCCGCTTTCACGCTGGAATAGGCGGAAGCTTCTTTCATCATTGCCGCTTTCAGGTCAGCGCGATGTGAGCGTGCCGAGTCCAGCATGGTCTGCAGATTTTCACTGGGCGCGCTGCGGTAAGCGAGCGGTGTAGTCGATACAAATTGTTGATCGATAGGAAGGCCTATGATGCGCGTAAGTGCAAGCTTGTCTTTTTGTAACTGAATCTGTGCTAACGCCAGGCGCTGTTCCGCTGTACGCTCTGCGACTTTGGCCCGAATGAGATCGATCTCCGGTGAGACGCTATGCTCTACCCGGTCTCTCATCAGCTTTTCGAGTGCCTTCGCCGAAGCTAACTCCGCTTCATTGGCGTGTACGCGTGAGTCGCTTGCGGAAATGGAAATATAAGCGCTGGCGGCTGCCAATACTACGATGTTGCGGCTATCAAGATCGCTCATTGCCGAAGCATCGGATTCCATCGTGGCGCTGTGAAGGCGGTAAATTGCCGATGGATCAACGGCCGCTTGCGACAACTCCAGCGACAAGCTCTGATAGCTGTATGGGCCAATGAGATGTGCCAGCCCGATCTTTTGTCCACCTGTTGCAGCGCTTGATTCCGTCAACGTGTAGTGTTGGCTGGCGTTGGCATAGAGGTGTGGAAGTAAAGCTGAAAGCTTTTGTGTTCTTTCAGCACGCGAACTGGCATGCTTTTGCTCTGTATCGATGAGTCCCAAGTTCGACCGTAGGGCTAGTTGGACTGCCTGTTGTAATGACAACGGGCGTATGCCAGGTTCAAGCGGAACGGTGGGAACACTACCCAGATAGGGATTCTGCGTCTGCGTTGCCGAGGCGCTGGGATTTGTCGAATTCGTCGCCGGATCGAGAGGGCGGGGCGTTGGAATTGAATTGATCGAATAACCGTCTATCGATTGAGCCACACCGATTGCTGTGCAAGCGCCCGTGCCCAGCGCAACTGCTGCAATAGGAAGATAGATTCGATGTAAAAAATTGCGTCTCATAACTGTCCTATTCGAGAACCGATAGCTCCTTCTCAAGCACCTTGTTCGCAACCCGCGTCGTCTCGGCCGTTTCGCTGGATGTCGATGTGTTTTGCCGTTTGCCGGGCAATAACCAGGTGCAGGCTATGGTGATACATGACACCACGATCACAGCGACAAACATGTCCTGATAAGAGAGGATCGTAGCCTGCTGCAGCACGAGGCTGCCGAAGTCTTGAATGTTTGTCTTCGAGCTCAAGTGCGGAGCTGCAGAAAGAAACGAGTGGTTCCGAAGAAAGAACGATTCATACAATCGCCGCGAGTGAAAGGACTCTCTCTGATCCAGGAGAACGAGTCCCAGAGATATACCCATGGAGTTCCCCAGTTGGCGAGCTCCGAAATAGATCGTTCTGGCATTGGAGATTCGACGGACAGGAATATTGGCAAATCCTGCAACTGCGAGTCCTACAGCGGCGAAGAAGATAAAGATTCCGCTCAACGCCAGCGAGGGAATTAGATAGATGTCAGGCGTGTCATTTGTCATGGTGGGTATTAGTAGGAGTGCAGAGAGAATCTGCATCGATAGCCCGGAAATGAGTACGACACGACCGCCCAGCTTTTGTACAAGCGTTACAAAACGAGGCGCGAAAAGTGCCAGACCTACCATGGGCATTCCTACCACCGACATCAACAAGCCGGTTTGTGTCGCCGAATGCCTGGCAGAAAAGATCTCCGTTTGCCGTAGATAAAACGGGAAGATGTATAGAACGGCGCTGAAAAGCGTTCCCAGCAAAACTCCTAGAAGTACTACGGCAAAGAGCCCTCTGCGAAACAGGTGCCGAAGATGTACGAGTGGAGAGGTGTTTGCCGGGGACAGTTCCCATAGAACGAAAGCTATGTGTCCAAAAATGCCGACATAAAGCGAGGTACGAATCAGCGGCGAGCCAAGCCAGTCATCTACCTCTCCACGGCTCATGATCAACTGAACGGCAGTAACACCAATGATCAGAAGCACTGCTCCTAACAGATCGAAGCGGGCCTTCTGCGAACTTGGGGCTGTGGAACGTTTGTGATTCGGTGCGACGCAGAAGGTCCACGCCGCTACGAGCGAGGCAAAAAGGTTAAACCAAAAGAGCGCTCTCCAGGAAAACAGATCCGTGAAGTAGCCCGCAGCCAGAGGTGCGGCGAATCTGCCTATTACGAACAGGATGATTAAGTACGCACGAAGAGGTGTCGAGCGCTCCTCCGGGGCGAAGTGCGTCATGAGCAGAACCAGAGTCCTGGTCATGAAGGCTCCACCGGCTAGCCCTTGCAAAACTCGATATGCCAGCAACGAAGCCAAGTCGACGCTCAGGGCACATCCTGCCGAGGAGATTCCGAACAGAAGAGCGGCCAAGAGGATATAGCGCCGTTCGCCGATAACTTTGCAGATGCCGTGGGCTGTCAGAATGGAAACGGCAGCGGCGGCGGAATAGACCGTGGTAATCCAACTGGCTTCATCAAAAGAAGCGCCTATCCCTCCGGCAATATCTACCAGGACGACGTTGATCCCATTGCTGGTCCAGGCTTCTATTGCTACGCAAAGGGTATAGGCGCAGATCAGAAAGTAGTTCGCACGTTCTTTCTTCGCTACGGCCATTCCTGCTTTGTCAGCGGATTGAATTGTCGTTGCAACGGTCTGAAGTGCCTGGCGAACCACTAGGTTACCTTCTTTTCGCCTCCCGATTTTTCTTTGGAAGCGAACTCTACTGCGGCCGTTTTGCTATATCTCCGGCCTGCATGTCTCTATTTCACATGGAAATTCCTCGCGTGTGACTAGGATAAAAATCCCAAGCGGCTTGCAAAAATACACAGGATCGTTAGCATGGGAATATGAGTGCACCTGAATGGAGCCACTTACAGACTTTCCTTATCCTGGCTCGCACGCGCAGATTGGCATCGGCTGGCCGCAGGCTTCGTGTCGATCATTCAACGGTGAGCAGGCACATTGCGGCATTGGAAGAGAGCCTGTCTGTGCGTTTATTCGATCGTCGGGAAGAGGGCTTCTTCCTTACTCCTGAAGGGGAGCGCTTATTCCAGACAGCCGAACAGATGGAAAGCCTGATGATGGATGCTCACAACGACATTGTAGGCAAGGATCTGGAACTGACCGGAACTGTGCGTATTGGGGTTCCCGATGGTCTTGGTGTGGGGTTTCTTGCTTCTCGTCTGGCTCTTTTTGCCGCGTCACAACCTGGTCTGGCTATCGAACTGGTCGCCATCCCTCGAGTCTTCAATCTCACGAAGCGCGAGGCCGATATAGCGATCAGTCTCACACGGCCTGCAAGAGGGAGACTGATCGGGCGCAAGCTCATCGATTACAGCTTGCAGTTGTACGCCTCGCGTTCCTATCTGGATTCTCATCCGAAGATTCAGAAGGCAAGCGATCTGCTACAGCATTCCATGATTGGGTACATCGAGGATCTGACCGCAATTCCGGAGCTGAGCTATTTCGATCAGATACATCTCTCGCTCAAACCCAGCTTCGCCAGTTCGACCATGATTGTTCAGCTGGAGGCGATTCAGGCAGGAGCAGGAGTTGGAGTGCTGCCCAGGTTCTTGGCTGTGCCACATGAAGAACTGGTTAGCGTACTTCCCGATACAGTGAGGATCATACGGACATTCTGGTTGAGCGTGCATGCGGATCTGCACCGTCTGAAAAGAATCCGGGTAATATGCGATTTCATCGCTGACGAGGTCCGGAAGGCCTCCGCCATGATGTCGTGAGGATGGATTGCGGACGCTGCACTCTGCCGATTTGCAGACAAGCTAATAATTGTAGCCTTTTCTGGCGGTCAGCTAGTTCCGTTTGGGGTACCTGGCGTGGTGTGTTGCAGCGTTTCTGTGGAAGGAATTTTGGGGATACCACGATATAGTCATAGTTGGCGATTCTTTCACGACCTGGCTCGGGCGTGGCAAAACTAGAGGCTACATCAAGCCGTGCTTCGGCGATGGCCGATGACCCGCTGGACGAAGAGTTCTATCGTCCGCCAGCGGCTTCACGTCCGCGTTCGGCACGCTCTGTGTCCGAAGACACACGCGATGAGGATACCTTTCTTCGCACTCGCCGGCGCGTCCCTGTTCGACAGGGATGGTTCCCGGCTACCAAAGTAGGCCGGATCTTTGCTGCTTTCGTTGTCTTAGTGGTAATCGCTCTGGTCGTAGCAATTTTTCTGGAAGCACGAAGCTTCTTGTATCACGATGCGCGATTCCTGGTAGACAGTTCAGCCAATATCCAGACCGTCGGTAACAGTGAGTTGAGCCGTGGAAATCTGCTGGAGGTCTTTGGCGGGGATATCGGGCGCAACATCTTCTTCGTGCCGTTGAAAGAACGTCGCAAGGATCTGGAACAGATTCCCTGGGTGGAGCATGCCACCGTTATGCGCCTGCTGCCGAATCAGCTCCAAGTCTCGATCGTGGAACGGACTCCGGTAGCCTTTGTACGCAGGGACAAGGAAATTGGACTGGTCGATGGGAACGGTGTCATTTTGGACATGCCTACCGCGGTAATGGCCCAAAGGCACTATTCCTTTCCGGTCGTGAATGGCATCGTAGAAAGTGACCCCCTACCTGTACGCGCTGAGCGGATGAAGATGTACAGGAAATTCCTGTCTGAACTGGATTCAGGAGGAGAGAAGATTTCCGAGCAGTTGAGTGAAGTAGATCTAACAAATCCGGAAGATGTGCGCGTACTCATGCCCGAGCAGGGAACTGAGATTCTGGCGCATTTCGGTAATGATCAGTTTCTGCCCAGATACCGCAATTACAAAGCTCATATTGCCGAATGGCGGCAGCAGTATCCGCATCTGGCATCGGTGGATCTTCGTTACGAAACACAGGTTGTATTGGAAATGGCAAAAGGTACGGAGACACCGGTAAATCAGAGCGCCGATTCGAAGGCGGCCGATAATCAGACCGCTGCAGCGCAGCAATCTAAGGCTGCTGCTCCGGCTCCGGCGGCTAAGCCTGCACACACAGCCGCCCATCCCGCGCCTCACGTGGCACCTCACGCCAAAGCTCACCGTCCCGCGAGGTCGAAACGATGAGCCAGAAGCCGGATTCCTTAATTACCGTTCTCGATGTAGGTAGTGCCCAAACCCGCATTCTGGTTGCCGATTTGAATGAGGGTGCTCTACGGTATCGTGCTCATGGTGTGGTTGACTCTGCCGGAATGCGGAAGGGTATGATCGCCGATTTGCAGCCCGCAGCCCAGGCTGTTACACGGGCGGCAACCCGAGCCGAGGAGATGGCCAAGATCACCATCGACCAGTGCGTGATTGGTGTCGGCGGACCGCATGTGCGCGGCGTGAACAGCCGAGGCGGTATTACACTTGGCTCCCGCTTGCGCGAAATTGGTCGCGAAGATGTACGGGCAGCTATGGATCGTGCCCGCTCGGTTTCTCTACCCGGTGATCGCGAGATTCTCCATTTATTGCCTCAACAGTTTATTCTGGATGAGCAGCCGGGGATTCATGACCCGGTGGGCATGGTAGGCAGCCGTCTTGAAGTGAATCTCCATATCTCCACTTGTTCGACAAGCGCGCTGCAAAGCATCGTGACCTGCGCCAATAAGGCCGGGCTCGAAGTCAACGAATCCATCTTTGAGGCTATTGCAGCGGCAGAGGCGACCGTCTCGGCAGACGAGCGCGAACTCGGTTCCTGTCTCATCGACATAGGTGCCGGTTCGACCGAGCTGGTGGTCTTTTTCGAAGGAGCCGTTGCGCATACAGCCGTGATTCCTGTAGGCGGAGATCATTTCACCAACGATCTGGCGGTAGGTTTGCATATACCTCCGCAAGAGGCCGAGATGCTGAAATGCACCTACGGTAATGCTGTGGTGACAGCTGTGCCGCAGGGGACGGAAGTTAAGTTGAATGGTTTGCAAGGGTATGAGCCGCGCATGGTTCGTCAGCGGCTTCTCAGCGAAATCCTTGAACCTAGAGCGCGTGAACTCTTTCATCTAGTCAGAGAGAACCTTCGCCAGGGAGGCGTGTTAGATGCCTTAGGTGCCGGTTGCGTTCTAGTCGGTGGAGGCGCCTTGCTGCCTGGACTTTTAGATGTAGCAGAGAGTTTGCTTCGGGTTCCGGCACGAATTGGTTGTCCGGTAGCGCTTTCTAAGATGCCCGGTGAATTGGTCCGCCCGGAAATGGCGGCAGTCATCGGAATGTTGCTTTATACGCACCGTACGCGGATGACGCGGGCGGCTGAAGATCAAAGCCTGCGGCGGAAGCTGCGGGCCATGTTTGCAGGAAGTTTGTAATGAGAAGGAATGGAGGCACCAGCCAGTGAGTGAACCTGAGGAAATTCGTATTCAGTACCACGAAGAGATCCCGCGCGGAGCGAAGATCAAGGTCATTGGCGTGGGCGGAGGCGGTGGAAACGCCGTCAATCGAATGATCGCCGCCAGGATGGAAGGCGTAGAGTTTATCGCTGCCAATACCGATGTGCAGGCGTTGAAGCTTTCTGCTGCGCCGGTGAAGTTGCAGCTCGGTGTAAAGCTGACAAGCGGATTGGGCGCCGGTGCCAACCCCGACGTCGGCAGAAGAGCCGCGTTGGAAGATTCAGACAAGATCATTGAGGCGCTCGAAGGTGCGGATATGGTCTTCGTGACCGCCGGACTTGGCGGTGGTACCGGAACTGGTGCCGCTCCCGTGATAGCCTCTCTCGCTAGCGAGATGGGTGCTCTTACGGTTGCCGTCGTGACTCGCCCCTTCGGTTTCGAGGGCAAGCGCAGAATGCAACAGGCCGAGCGGGGTATGCAGGAGCTGCTTGAGAGCGTGGATACGATGATCGTTATCCCCAACGAAAAGTTGCTTGCTGTCGCCAAGGATGCTGGATTCTTCGAGTCATTCCGAATCGCCGATGACGTCCTTCGTCAGGGAGTACAGGGAATCTCGGATATCATCACTATCCCCGGAATCATCAATCGAGATTTTGCCGACGTAAAGACAACGATGGCCGGTATGGGATATGCCGTGATGGGAACAGCTATCGGGTCCGGACCGAATCGTGCGGTCGAAGCGGCTCAGGCCGCTATGGCTTCTCCATTGCTGGAAGCTGGAGCAATCGATGGTGCGCAGGGCATCTTGATCAACATCAGCGGCTCAACCTCGTTGAAGCTGAGCGAAGTCAACGAAGCCTCAACTCTTATCCAGAATGCCGCTCACGAAGAGGCCAACATCATCTTCGGTGCTGTACTGGATGAAAGCATGGGCGATCAGGTCAAGATCACCGTTATCGCAACGGGGTTTCGCGAGAACATGCCTGAGCGTCGTGCTCGCATGCTCAGCATGAACAATAACGAAGCTGCCGAGCCTCCGTATGTCCGCGTGGAGCCGCAACAGTCGACAGCCCGATTTGCCAGTGAAGTTGCCGAGCCTTCTTCTGCGCCTCCGGTCCAGGAGTCCTGTAGTCAGTCATATGAACCGGAAAGTAAGGAAGAGCCGGAAGCCAGGCCTGTTGAAACGGCGCAACCCGCTGTTTCTCCGGCAGTTACAGCACCTCCGCCCATGCCTCCGGCGTCAACATATGTTCCTGCTGCCGAGCCTGCGGTGCCAGTTGCGCAAGATTTAGCATCGCAAACAAATATGTTTGCGACGGGCGTGGGCAGCGATGGAAACGACCGCGACAATCTGGATATCCCGGCGTTTATGCGGCATGGGTTATAGGTAGAAGGCTTACTATAGAGGAAAGTAGCAATTTAGAGCATTTTGCGATGCTTATATAGCTGATTCCTGGTGCTTGCATCAGAAATTTGCGGGTTTTTCTCATGGATGGGCTGGAAATGGCCGAAACTGAGATTAGAGCTTTTTAGTTTTGGTAGTGTTCGTCCATAAAGACTCTAGGGCTTTTTCATCGTTACTGTGATCTTCCGGAGAATGGGGCTGTACAGGTTTTCCTAGTGGAGAACCTATATAAATAGCCGCTACTCCGGGATACACCCACGCTGAATTGCTCTGGCCCATCTGGGATTTTGGAATACGTGTCTATAAAGGGCATCCGGAGCGCGCAAGAACCACTTCGGGAACGGCCGCAATGAATCATTGGCGTAGGGGTTTCGTTCAAAGCTTGTCAAAGTCAGAATGCAAGCATCACTGGACGCAACCTTTAGATTGAGTACAAAGAATGAAGAAAATTGCGCAACTCTTCCTCGGATTACTTCTTCTTCCCGCATTATTGCTGGCGGATACCCATGGACTGACCCGTCGGTCACACACCTCCTCCCACGTGAAGGAGTCGGCGAAGACACAAAAGAAGATTTCCTCTCTGCAACATAGCCGCCGTGCGGTACAAACGCAAACCGCCTCCGGCCGTTCCCGGAGAGGATCCGGAGCCCGGTTGCGCCGTGCTTCTTTGACCATTCATCCCCGGCGCAGCTATGAACGGTTTACGGGGAACTCTTTCTCTGACTCGAATGGAGTTGGAGACGTTACCTATGGCGAGGATCCAGTGGTGCGCAAGGCTGCCCTCGATGCCCTGGGTAATATGAATGGCACCGTGGTGGCTATCGATCCGTCAAACGGACGTATTTTGGCCATGGTAAATCAGAGCCTGGCCCTTTCCAGCGGAGCTGAACCCTGCTCTACCATTAAGCTCTCCGTTGGTCTGGCTGCTTTGCAGGAAGGCATCATCACCAAGGAGACGCCGGTAAACCTGGGCGGTCATTACCATTTGAATCTGACCGAAGCGCTTGCCCACTCCAACAATCTTTATTTTGAGACACTTGGGCGCCGGTTAGGTTTTGAACGAGTTCGCCACTATGCCAACCAGTTTGGCCTCGGAGAATTGGCTGGCTATCACATTCCAGGGGAACAGCTTGGAATCTATCCCGATCAGGCTCTTCCCGATAAGCTTGGCGGCGTTGGCCGCATGTGCAGTTTTGGAGAAAGTGTCTCGATGACTCCACTTCAGTTGGGAGCTTTGGTTTCGGCCATCGCTAACGGTGGAACGCTCTATTATCTGCAACATCCCAGAAGCGCCGAGGAAGTCATTAATTTTCAGCCACATATCAAGAGAACACTCGAGATCGGTAAGCTGATTCCCGAGATCTCCGAAGGAATGGCGGCTGCCGTGCGCTACGGAACCGCACGTTCTCTGCGCTCCAGCTTCAATGAATTTCCGGTGATGGGCAAGACGGGAACATGCTCCAACAATGGAACCCGTTATGGCTGGTTTGCTTCCTATGCGGACACGCAGTATGGCCGTATCGTTACTGTCTTCTTCCTGGAGGGCGGAAGACCGACCTTCGGTCCCAAGGCTGCCGAGCTAACCGGCTATTTCTACAGGAACTTATGGAATTCAAGCTATTTCGCCCAGAAAGGCGCCTCCCAGCTGGATAGGACCGGAGGAGTAGTCGGGGCAAGCCAATAAAAAGCTAAACGATAATAATTATCGAAAAATAATGATTTTAATAGTTCTCTCTAATCCTCCGCTGCATCCTATGTAGCAGAGGATTTTACGTTATGAGCAACACCGCTCTAAAGGAAACCCAGCAGAATCAATCCAACCTGATCACTCCCAAATGGCACCAAAGTGCTCCGGAAGTCCAGAAGTTTGGCACGGTCGTTCAGGATGTGCCAATTGGACTGAGTGAACAGACGCGCACTGAGATTACCGCCGCGCTCAATCTGCTGCTCGCTGATACTTCCACCCTCCGCGATCTTTATAAGAAGTGTCATTGGCAGGTTACAGGGCATACCTTCTATCAATTGCATCTTCTTTTCGATAAGCACTTTGAGCAGCAGGTAGAACTAGTGGACCTGTTGGCAGAACGTGTGCAGATTCTGGGCGGCGTGAGCGTGGCCATGGCTCACGATGTTGCAGAGATGACCCGAATCGATCGTCCGGCAAAGGGACGCGAACAGGTTCCGGTTCAAATCTCCCGCTTGCTGAATGCCCATGAATTGATTCTGGAAGACGCCCGGAAGGTAGCACGTCGTGCGGCTGATTTAGGAGATGACGGCACGAACGATTTGTTAGTCAGCAACGTGGTTCGTACAAACGAAATGCAGATGTGGTTCTTGCGTGAGCATTTGGTTGATGCTTCGGTTGTGAACGCCAAGACGGCATAAATTATCTCGAAGGAGGAGCTCCCCTGCTCCTCCTCCATTCCTTCTCTTTTCTCTCCGTAAGAGAAGAACCATTTCCCCGCTACTGGACATCTATCAAATACGTTGCTGAATGTATTTCTCTTTCTGTGTTCAAAAGGAGCTGCAACGACTTTTTCTCGCAGATAATCTCTACTGTAGCTCTTTGATCTGGGGCATACCGAAAGGGATATTGCCCGTTAACTGGATTGTGCACTCATGCCCGTGGCCGTTAATTTTTTCCTCGAATATGGATACCTGATCCTGTTCCTTTGGGTGTTGCTGGAGCAGCTAGGGCTTCCTTTGCCCAGTACTCCTCTTATAGTCACGGCAGGAACTCTCACAGCCACGCATAGGATGAGTCTGCCCTTGATTCTCCTGTCCACCGTATTGGCCTGCCTGATTAGTGATTCCGTTTGGTATCATTTCGGCCGCCGCTTTGGTGGTGCTGTGGTTCGCATGATGTGCCGGCTATCGTTTGAATCGGCCACGTGTGTCAGACGTACCGAGAATTATTTCGAAAAGCACGGCTCGAAGGCTCTTCTGGTTGCGAAGTTTATTCCTGGGCTGGGAACTGTAGCTGCTCCTATCGCCGGGCAAACTGGAATGAGCTATCGCCAGTTTCTTTCCTTCGATGCTGCAGGCGCGTTGCTCTGGAGTTTGGTATTGACTCTGATCGGCAGATTCTTCGGTGATGTGCTCAAGCGCAATCCGAATGCCCTTAGCTGGGTGGGCCATTTTGCCGGTGTATTTTTCATCCTTGCGCTGCTCGGCTTTGTTGGACAGCGGATCTACCGCCAGCAGGCATTCCTGAAGCAGGTAAAAACCTCACGTCTGGAGCCCCAGGAACTCAAGTCGATGATCGATGACGGACACGATATCTACATCGTCGATTTGCGCCATCCGCTCGACTACCAGATCGATCCCCGTGTTCTTCCGGGAGCAAGACACTACACTCCCGATGCTCTCGTTCAGAAGAGCTCCGAAATACCTCGCGACAAGGATGTGGTCCTGTACTGCACCTGTCCGAATGATGCTACTGCCGCCAAAACGGCCTTAACTCTGCGCCGTATGGGTATCTATCGGGTTCGGCCTCTTCGTGGAGGTTTCGATGGATGGAAAGAGCTGGGTTATCCTCTCATGACGATTGATGAGCCGTTGGTGGTGCCTGAGCCGTCAATACTGGGAAACTCTGCGCAGATTCAGGAGAGCTAACGAAGCGCGGAAGCTTTGGTGTTATCCGCTAGAGCGGGATTACGGCAGGTCTATCTTTGGTCTGCCGGGGAAAAAGCCACATATCATTCTCGTTAGCCCGTGCACATCTGTGCGAGAGATGCTCTAATCTGATGCAACCTTGCCGGTTTAAAACTGGCAAGGCATTATGTTTCAATGCTGTGATTGCTTTGTTTGTACAAGGAGCACTGACCGGTTTTTAACTTCGGGTTTTGGAGCCTAAGGACTAAAAGATGGCGTGGAGCGAAACATATCTTTGTGATGTCTGTGGAAAAGTGAAACCAGATGATGAGCCGGATTGGTGGCTTGCCTGGACTGAGACCATTACTCCTGTACCTGGTGGTCCAGCACAGCCTGTCTTGAAGCTCACGCAATGGAATCTACTCCTCTCTCATAGCGCAGAAGTGAAGCATTTGTGCGGCGCACAATGCGCTCAGACCCATACGGATCGCTGGATGACTGCCGACATCGAGCAGCGCGAGGGATGATTTTCTGCGGCCTTGTTGTTCTAGAGCATTTCCAGCAAAGCTATCCGTCTCTACGTTGGAAATGCTCTGGCCGTAGTGGCCTCAAGACGAGATTGAAATCCTACTTCTGTGCACATGTTTAAACTCTCCGCATCGTCTTGATAAGATTCAGTTACGTTTAGAGGGATAGTATCGACGCCCAGAGGAGAGTTGCTTAGTGGCCTACGATGACCTGAGAGATTGGATCCGGGCTCTGGAAAAAACTGGAGAGCTGAAACGTATTCGTGAAGAGGTGGATCCGATCCTGGAAATTGCAGAGATTACCGATCGGGCTTCGAAGGCGGGCAAAAAGGGCGGGATCAAAGGCTATGCGCCAGGTGGTCCAGCTCTCTTATTCGAGAACTTAAAAGGACATCCAGGACATCGCGTCCTGATGAATCAGTTCGGCAGTGAGCGACGCATGCAATTGTCGCTCGGAGTCGATTCTCTGGACGATATTGCCGGACGTATTCAGGAACTTCTTCACCTCAAACCGCCCGAGGGCTTCATGGGCAAGCTGAAGATGCTGCCTCTGCTTGCCGAGGTCGGGAACTACTTCCCTAAAGTTGTTTCCTCTCGCGAAGCTCCATGCAAAGAGGTGATTCTTCGCGATCAGTTCAATCTGCTGGATTTTCCGATACTCAAGTGCTGGCCTCTCGATGGCGGACGATTTATCACTTTGCCTTGTGTGACGACACGCGATCCAAAGACCGGACGTCGCAACCTCGGGATGTATCGTATGCAGGTCTACGATGGACAGACCACAGGGATGCATTGGCAGAGGCAGAAAGTGGCTGCCGAGCATTATCGTGATAGGCTGCGTGCTGCAGCGACAGGTTCTGCTACAGGTGATCCCGCAGCCGCCAGGGTTGCGATCATGGCCGAAACCGGAGGCGGATCGGAATATCCGGTTGCCGCCGCGAAAGAACCGCAATCGGCTACTTCCTTTGGACCTCTGAAAGGTGAGAGGTTGGAAGTTGCCGTGGCGATTGGAACTGATCCGGCGACGACCTTTTCGGCTATTGTCCCTGCTCCACCCGATGTAGAAGAGTATCTGATCGCAGGCTTCCTGCGTCAGAAGCCTCTAGAGTTAGTGAAGTGTGAAACCGTCGATCTTGAGGTCCCAGCACATGCCGAGATCATTCTTGAGGGATATGTGGAATTGGGAGAACTCAAGAGCGAAGGACCCTTCGGCGATCACACCGGGTTCTATACGATGGAAGATCTCTATCCGGTTTTTCATCTCACATGCATAACACATCGAAAGAATCCCGTTTATGCTGCCACCATCGTCGGAAAGCCTCCAATGGAGGATGCCTGGATGGGGAAGGCTGTTGAGCGCATTTTCCTGCCCCTGATGAAGATGACCATTCCTGAGATCGTCGATATCCATCTTCCCGTGGAAGGAGTCTTCCATAACCTCATGCTTGTTTCCATCCGCAAAAGTTATGCCGGGCAAGCACGTAAGGTGATGAACGCAATCTGGTCGCTTGGCCAGGCAATGTTTACCAAATGCGTCATTGTTGTGGATGAGGACTGCGATGTGCAGGATGTTGGCGAAGTTACTTTGCGGGTGGCAAACAACATCGATCCCGAGCGGGATATCCAATTCACTCTGGGACCGGTAGATTCTCTGGATCATGCTTCTCGTCTGCCGAATTATGGGAGCAAGATGGGGATTGATGCTACCAGGAAGTGGCCAGCTGAGGGTTTCCACCGACCTTGGCCTCCGATGATTGAAATGGACCAGTCAACCAAAAGTCGCATAGATACTATCTGGAAGAAACTGGGGCTGGATTAAGAACAAGCAGGTGGAACCAAGAAGAAATCAATGAATATTTCCTTGCGCAGATTTGCAAAAAGCCTAATTCCCGTATCGCTGTTATTTCTTCAGAGTGCTGGGTTGTGGGCGCAGGCTCCTTCCGAATTCCGTTGGATGGACCTGGAGAAAGATGATTGGGCAGTAGCAGTTGTAAGAAAGGCTCTTCATAACGAGCACTTTACGGCGATCCGCGAGATCGGTTTGCTCGGCGATGCTGCCATTGTCTTTACTTCGAATCGGACACGCCCCGACGCAATTCCAGACACGGATGCTGTCTCGGTATACTCCGTTTCGGTGCGAAGCCTTGCCTTCCAGAAGATCGTTACCGGCTATCGGATGCATGTGGTCGGCTGGAGCAATATGATCAACGATCATCGCGGAGAACTGGCTACAACCTATACCGATTGTGTTCAGTGCGATGCTACGACTTTCTTTACGACCTTCTATTTCGAGGGGAAGTCAGATACCTGGCAGGCTCGTTGGATGGCCAATCAGCATGGAGCTCCTTTGTCTCCCGTTCAGGCGAACAAAGATTACGAGATGCAGCTGGTCTATGCGGTATTGCCCGAAGCAAGCGGTCATGAAGGATTGGTAACCTGGGCTCGCTACGAGTACAACAACTCGAAGCGCGTTGAGGATTTTCTCTATCGATACGATGTCGATCCAATTTCAAATTTGGATCGAGTACAGAGGCTGATGGGAAAAGAAGCCTCGGATACAAAGACACAGCTCTGTCAGGTAGAGCCGAGTTGGGCGTATCTTCACTCCGGACAAGATCAACCGGTTTGCCAGGAACTTCTTCATGTGAACAGTACAAGAGCTCGCCGCATTGTTACAACTCCTCCCCGGCAGAATGAGGGACGCTCCCAGCCACCACGCTAGAGCAAAACCAGCGTAGATGTATCCCGTTAAGAAAACCTGCACATCATCGTATTCGGGTAGGACACAATAGCGCTGGTTTTGCTCTAGTATATTCAGATAAGTGTGTAGATGAGGCCATTCCGTTAAGGAATGGCCTTTGCACGTTACGGGCTATTGCCTGACCTTCTACAAGCTATTCACCTTTCCGGAGTTTCGCAGCTCCAGCTTTCCTGCCAAATTTGTCTCACTGCGAAAGTCAATCTCAAGTCACCTTTAAGGCGATAACTCTATAAGTGGAGATAATCTGTGCAATATTCCTTTAAATAAACATTCATTTTGAGAGTTTCTCTGAGAAATGATCGGGTAGAGCATCTCGTACAGATACAAGCCCGAGGCGCAAAGTCTTAACAGCGATTTCGTCAAAAAATTGCCACCTCACCTGGCAGAGATGGTATCCATATCAATCCTTTAAAAATTAGAGGATTAAGGCGTTGTGTGCATCAATAGCCCTGCCCTTCTACCTCCCATAGTTTCAAAAGCGCCGGCATGAATGTGATCCTGGCGTCCCGCTAGCGATCAAGTCTTTGATGAGAGACACAGCTAGGAAACCTAACCGTGGTAACTATCACAAAATCAACCAGTTTTAGCTGTCCCGTTCGTGCGGTATCGTCCGTAGTTAACGGTTTTATTAAATTTTACCTGCTTAACTTGCCGTGAAAGCGTCGTCCCCTAAATGTTTGATCTGCAATGATTTGCTGGAGTTATCGTGGCATCTGTAGATCTGTATCTCTTTTTCTCTTGACACTCTGATTTATGGCGGCATATAGTCAGCGCCGATTTGATATCGATATCAAATCGATTCACTAAAACATTTAGTAGAAAGACAGGCATCCGCAGGGTAAGTGCTCTGTGTAGAAGCACGCACACTACTGCGCGAAAACAAAGGAATAAACAGACAAGAGTTGTAACCACGACAAATAAGTCTCGCCTCCTTCTGGGAAGGCGAGAAAGAAATCATTTCTTAAAGGAGAAGAGAGGCCAATTCATGTCTAAGGTATTTGCCTCAATAGCAAATCTCAGACACAGCAGGAATTGCAACATGTTTCTGATCTGGTGTCTGCTGATTTTGTTGCCATTGTTTGTCGGAACCACAGTTATGGCCCAGGTAGCTAACGGTGCTCTGAGCGGTGTGGTCAATGATGCCGTAAACGCAGTTGTTCCAAATGCTCACATTCTTTTGAAAAATCAAGCTTCGGGCGTCTTGCGTGAAGCTCAGTCAAATGAAGTTGGATATTTTAAGATAGTAGCTATTCCGCCGGGAAGTTATCAGATTACAATTTCCGCGCCGGGTTTTGCCTCTTGGGAGGTAAAAGATCTGGTATTTAACCAGGGTGAAGAGCGTACACTTGCAAAGATTAATCTGAAACCTGGGGCAGCAAGTGAAACCGTCGAGGTCAGTTCAGATATAACGGCAGTTCCTATTGAGACCTCTGAGAGCCGTCAAGTCCTGGGAACCACCATGATCAGCGATTTAAACATCACCGGACGTAATGCCGCCGAGCTGATCAAGATCATGCCTGGAATGGCTATTAATAGCGGCTTGTCTAATGCGTCCTGGAACAGTACGGTGACCAAAACAAACGATGGTCCAATCGGGAAATATGCCGCTGCCGGATCTCCTCCCAGTGGTGCAGTAGGTCTCAGCCTGGATGGTGCATCAATTACCGATATCGGTAGTTCAAACACACAAGTAGCCAATATTAACCAGGATCAGATTGCAGAGCTCACGATAGTTAACGGTTCTTTCGGCGCTGAATATGCGAAAGGACCGATTAGCATTCAGGCGATTGGTAAGAGCGGTGGAGCGCAGTTCCATGGAACTGGTTATGTTTATACTCGCGCGGGAACTTTTAATGCCGAAGATTCCCAGTTGAAAATCAACAATCAGAGCAAACCGAACGACCACTACTGGTATCCAGGGTTTACCATTGGCGGTCCTGTTCTGCTTCCATATACGAAGTTCAATCGGAATCGAGATAAGCTGTTTTTCTTTGGCAGTTATGAGTACATGATGCAACATCCTGCCGGTACTTATCGGCAATCTGATGTACCCACGGATGCCATGCTAAATGGGGATTTTAGTGGGGCGACAGCCTTTGCCGGTCAATCCAGTACCATACCTTGCGACCCGAGCGACGCGCACGCTAAAGACTGGCAATTTGGATCCGGAAGTTTCTGCGCCAACCAATGGGCTGCGGGCAATATCGTAAACGGCAAATTTAACGCCTTTGCTCTTGATCCGAATGCAAAAGCCTATATCAAGATGATGCGGGCGATGGGAACAGCTCCTAATCAGGACCCTGGACAACACCATGGGTATAACTATGGTGTGCTCGATCAGACTCCCAACAATCGCTGGGAGGCACATGGGCGGGTCGATTACAGTATCAACGAAAATACGAAGTTGTATGGAAGCTACACCCACCAAAGTGAAAACCAAAAGAACCCCTTCGGTTTGTATTGGTGGCCGGGTGGCAGTGTAAAGTATCCTACTAACGCTACAGCCCAGGTACTTTCCAAAACATTGAATGTCAGCTTGACGAAAGTTTTCACTCCGACGCTGACAAACGATTTTACGTTTGCATATTCCTTTTTCACGCTGCCTAATAAGCCGGATAATCCCAAGGCCATGGATCCCGGCACGGTAGGCCTGGATATCGCAACTCCGTTTAGCCTTAGCAATAATGGGCTCATGACGCAGATTCCAAATTTAGTTACTTGGGACTGTAATACCAGCTCAGAATCCGGCTGCTTCCCTCACCTGTATTCCTATAGCTTTGACAAGTCCTTTAATGGTGGAGCCGTAGGCAATCAAAAAAGGGTTCCATCGATATCTGAAAACATATCCAAATCCTGGAAAACGCATACTACCAAAGCTGGTTTTTATTGGGAACTTGCAAAGCAGAACCAGAGCACTCTCGATACAACGGGGCAGGGGATGTATGAGTTTTCTCATTGGAGCACCATTACGACAGAGAATCCAATTGCCGATCTCCTCTTGGGGAACGTTCATACCTTCACGCAGGCTGCCGGTGAGCCGATGACTCATGTGCAGCGATATACCTATGCGTTCTATGTGACGGATTCCTGGAAGATCAAAAGGATTACTCTGAACTATGGAACTCGAATCGAACATAACGGTCAATGGATGGCCGATAATGATAAAGGGCTTGCAATCTGGTCTCCTTCAACCTATGTAAATAATCCGAATATCGCTGGTCCAACGAGTGGGCTATTGTGGCATGGCGTTGAATCCAGCATTCCTTTATCCGGCTGGAAGTCAAAGCTCTTTGAGTTCTCCCCACGTGCGGGCATCGCCTACGATGTATTTGGTAATGGCAAAACTGTAGTCCGTGGCGGTTTCGGTCTTTATCGCTGGCAGGTATCTATCGGCGATGCCACCGGTACTTATTCTACGGCCATGGGGCTTGGGACCGCTACGATGTCTGCTTTCCAGGGGATGAATAAGGTCTCAAATGCCTCTTTTGCCGCGAATAGCCTGATTGGGTCGAATGTTAATGCCCTGAAGAGTGGTGATGAAAAGACTCCTTGGACCAAGAATTGGAACCTTATCCTTTCACAATCTCTTCCTGGGCGGTCAGTCTTGGAGTTGCAGTACCAGGGCAACCATACAGACAACTCGATTTTGAGCAACAACAATAACAATGTTAATAATCTGACAAATCTCAACAAGATTCCGATAGGGACGTTGTTGAGTTCCCGGGAATGCATCAGCAATCCGAGTTATTGCGGGTCAGGCGTAAGCGATACCAATTACTCCAAAACCCCAACTGCGGCACAGCAGCAATACTATCGTCCCTATGCCGATTACCAGGTGGTAGGAGTTGTCACGCATGGCAGCTATTCCAACTATCATGCTTTTGTGGCTCAGTGGCAGAACCAAAAAGGGCGTATCAAATGGATATCCAACTACACCTTTAGCAAAGTATTGGGTACAAAGGACGGCAATACCGTTAACGGAAGTGCATCGGGTGTTACTGCAAATCCGTTCGACCTGGATAGTAACTACGGCGTCCTCGCATATGATCGTACGCATATTCTCAATCTCGCGTACATGATCAACTTGCCGAACTTTACACATGGAAACTCTATTCTCAAATCGATTACCAATGGCTGGGAACTCTCTGGTGTGTCGCAGGCACAAAGTGGTGTTCCTTTGCAGGCAAATAGCAATAACCTGAATGGTTCGTATCCTGTGAGCGCTTCCGATGTTCTCGGTACTCCGGATGCAAATTTGATGCCGATCTTTAAGTGTGACCCACGTAAAGGTCTGAAGGATGGACAGTACTTTAATCCTAGCTGCTTTGCTGTTCCTACCGTTGGCACGCCTGCAACAGCTACATCTTCGGCTACGCTAGGTACCAATGGATCGTATAACTGGCCTTATATCAAAACGCCTGCATTTGTCAGTAATGATCTGGCCTTCTTTAAGAAGTTTTCAATAACTGAAAGGCAGTCGGTTCAATTCCGGGCGTCGATGTTTAACTTTGTAAACCACAAGTTGAAGCAGTTCGGCACTGGCGATGATATTCAGATGCGATTTACCGGCTCAAATGGTAAATATTCGTTACCTGACGGATTTACCGGAGAGCCGCTCGGAATAACAGGGCGTCGTGTTGTTGAATTTGCACTAAAGTACGAATTCTAGCTTTTCATATAGCCCCTGGAGGTACCGTGAATGCGGTGCCTCCGTTTTTTCGCTTCAGTTAAGTTCGTTAGTTCTTGTTGGAGAATTGTTATTTGGGAGATCCCCCGCTATGGAGCAACTTCGCACTGAAGGCTGGAAGGCAAAGCTTGAGACAATTACAAACATCGCTATCCTGATCATCTGTGTCATTAGCGTTGTTCTTGTCACGAATAAATATTTTTTGCATCGTTCCCCGCCGTCGAATCTGTCTCCTCAAGTGGGGAGCACTATCTCTGTGCCTGGGATAGATTTTTCTCGGTCAAATCATACATTGGTTATCGCCATCAGTACGCAGTGCCACTTTTGTGAAGAGAGTACGGATTTTTACAAAAAACTGGTACTTGCTGCTGAAAGACATGGAACTCAGGTAGTGGGTGTATTTCCCCAGGAGAGTTCTGTTAGTAAAAAGTACTTGGAATCCCACTTGCTTTGGGGTGTCCAGAATGTTCAGGAGCGGCTTTCTGCAATTCAGGTTGAGGGCACGCCTACTCTTATCCTGGTTGATCGAAAAGGAAGGATTGCGAAGAGTTGGGTGGGTAAGCTTCCTGAGAAGGAAGAAAACGAAGTCATTGCAAGCTTGCTCTAATAAGTTTTAGTAATTGTTTTATATTCCCTGGATCAAGAGTATCTTGTCCATTCACATTTAACTGTAGATCTGTGGATACTCTGTGTTCGCAGAAGAGATAGTTCCGCAACGAGACGGAGGATGTGAAGACCAAATGGGTAAATTCCCGATTTACTTCATCGAAACGGAGATATAGGAAATGCTGAAGAAGAATTTAATCAGGTTGGCGTGTTTGTCCTTAGCTCTTTGTGGAATAACGATGGCAGCTCGCGGATCTTCCTCCGGGTGCAGTTCCGGTTGTCCTGACCCATCGGTTGTTTGCAGAGGCGTCGATCCCCACGGGTACGACCAATGCTATGCATCGGTATATGCCGCGCAACAACAGTGCTTGGCTTATTGTGCTACTCACTAATTTCCTCTGTTTATTTTGAGAGGACTGGATTGCCGACGGAGCAATCCGGCATAAGCCGCCTCAGGTGGCCAAATGGGTATCAGAAGTTTGATGGCGGATTTGGTGTGCTCTTGGGATCTTCTGTAGAGGGTACGAACAAGGCCGTACCCTCTCGTTTCTTTGAAAGTTGGGCTGCTCTGGTCACTCACATGGCCGATCAGGCAAGTGTGCTGTTACATTGAACGGTGTACCTGATCTCTGATGGGTGCCTCGCTCATGCCAATCGCTATCCGTAGGCCCAAATGGCTGAACCTTGAGAATTGGGAGTTTCGGATATCCGTATTTCTTCTGGGTATTGTTTGGATAATTTGCGGTGCGAGTAGGACGGAAGGCCAGGTCTTAACTCCGGAGACAAAGGGCTCGGCCTTGCGGCGGAGTTTCTTTGTCGAGTATTCCAATGATTCCAGCCATATGCTGTTAGGGGCAGCAGGGGAACGAAAGCTATTAACCCTGGGAGCTTCCTACAGCATTCGTCTTTTCCCTTCTCGTGTTGTTTCACTCTCATACTATGGAGAGGTTCGGCCCCTCATCCTGGAGAGCGATCCGACACTCAAGGAAGCATGCGTCACTGCGGAGGGAAATTTCCCCTCAATTGTGAACAGTTGCTATCGCTGGAATCCTCCTACACCCGTTTTGCAGGCCGGACCAAAGGAATCCAGATTCCAGTACTTTGATCCGGTGACCAAGAAGTTGATTTATCAATTCGATTTCACCAGTAAATATGGGCGGCGCTGGAATTACGCAATGGGATTGAGCCCGGTGGGGTATGATCTGATGCTTTTCCCTCGGCATCGTTTACGGCCTGTTTTAACAGGATTGGGTGGCCTCATGGTAACAACACACGATGTCCCTTTGGATAAGACATCGAATTTCAATTTCACTTTCGAATTCGGTGCAGGATTGGAACGGACCATTGCTCCTGGACGCTCCTTGAGGGTCGAGTATCGATATCACCATTTCTCTAATGACTACATCGGAGCCCAAAATCCCGGAGTTGATTCCGGAGTCTTTCATGTCGGCTACATCTTTGGGCATTAGGGAGAATTTTCTCTTTCGCCTGCCCTGTTAGCTTTATCTGATTGAAAATTAAAGGATTAGTTGATTCGCGGGGATGTTTTCAGCATGCTGCTTCAGGCTTCGCTTGGGTGAAGAGCTTTGTTGATGGATTCCTTTGGTCCTGTACGTAGAAGCCTGCCTGCGGCGTCGTATACTGGGACCATGTCAATTGTGCGCAATATCGCGGGCATCGCTAAAGGCATGAGCATTACCTTCAAGGAAATGCTGGAACCGACCACCGTTGAAAACTACCCTGATGGTCCGGGACCCATGCGCGGCGCGCAGTTTCAGGAGCGCTTTCGTGGGGCACATGTGCTGCAACGCGACGAGAACGGCTTGGAAAAATGCGTAGCCTGCTTCCTGTGTGCTGCCGCTTGTCCCTCCAATTGCATTTACATTGAAGCAGCAGAGAATACTGCCGAGAAAAGAATCTCCAGTTCCGAACGTTATGCAAAGGTCTACAACATTGATTACAACCGCTGTATATTCTGCGGCTACTGTGTTGAGGCTTGTCCGACAGATGCCATTACTCACGGCCATGGATTCGAATTGGCTTCTTTGAATGCAACCAATCTGGTTATGCGCAAGGAAGATATGCTAGTTCCGATCATCGGTCTGCCGTCAAAGGCTGTCGAAGTAACCGACGCGACGAAGTAGCAAATCCGATTCAGCAGTAAGAAGAGAAATTAAAACTGTTACGAAATGGAAGCTGCTAGAGCATTTCTCGCCTGACGAAGGTAACAGATACGAGGAATGCTCTGACAGTTAGATTGAATCGGTTGCTTCAAGCGATTCGAGAAGATGTCCCATCTTCTCCTGCTTGGTCTGCAGATAGCGTTGGAAACTGGCGTGAGGCTCTACTTCGGCAGAAACTCGTTCAACTACCTGGATACCAGCTTCTTCCAGAGCGCGAACTTTATCCGGATTATTCGTCATCAGGCGGACTGCCGGAACCTTGAAGTATTTAAGGACCTCTGCTGGTAATTCGTATTCGCGGCAATCGGGAGCGAAGCCTAATTTAACATTGGCTTCCACGGTGTCCAAGCCCTGGTCTTGCAGCTCATAAGCTTTGAGCTTGGCCATGAGACCGATGCCACGTCCTTCCTGTTTTTCGTACAGTAGGATTCCGGCGCCTTCCTCGCTGATCTTGGTCAATGCCAGTTCTAACTGCAAGCGGCAATCGCAACGCAGAGATCCCAGCACATCTCCAGTGAGGCACTGTGAGTGAATCCGAATGAGAGGAGCTTGTGAATGAATGTCGCCCATGATCAGGGCAACCAGCTCTTCCACCTTGCTGGCCGGATTCTGTTCGTCCGCGCAGCAGGGTCTCGTCGTGTGCAGGATTCCTTCAAAGCCAAATATGCGGAACCTTCCCCACTTTGAAGGGAAGTCCGCTTCCGCTACTTTCCTTACCATTTCGAACGGCATAACTCGATTATACGAGTGATGCCTGAGGCAGGTGTTTGGGTGCAGTTTTCCTCGGGGAAACGCGATGTTGTGGCCGTACTTCCAGCTATCTTCGCCAAAAATCAAGCGAAAGTGGAACGGCCACGCAGTCATCGATTGCTAGGTCTAGATTAAAACTCAAATTGCACTACGAAGTTTTTTCGTCAGCAGAAGGGCCATAAACCCCAGGGACAGGAATTCCTTCCAGACGCAAATAGACGGTGAGTTGACCTCTGTGATGAATCATGTGGTTCATCGCCAGAAAGCGAATGGCGCCATAACGCGTCTTTGTTAAAACTGATTTCCCGTTGAAAAGCATGGACCAGGTATGCGAAAGCTGTTCCTCTGTAGCTTGAGCGATCAGGTCACGGCTTTTTGTGACATGTTCTTCAAAAGCATGGAGCAGTTCGTCCTTGTTGTTTGGATTGAGTGGCTGGAAGGCGCGAGCTCCGCCTGGCATGATGTCGAAGGTCTCATTTTCGAGAATCCTCGAGATCCAGCGAGGAATTTCAGCTACGTGACCAGCCAGACGACCCAGCGTCATCGACTTCTGATGTGGTTGCCAGGTGAGCTTATCTTCTGGGCATGCAGACAGCACTTTTCTGGTAGAAGCTATTTCGTGCTCGAATTCTTCCTTCAAGAAGTCGCAATTGGACATGTTTTCTTACCCCATTCTTCAGAACAAGTAATAATAAGCTTCCAAGGGACAATTGACAGACGTGATCGAACCAAAACTCATTCTAATTACTTTGCTAATCCAGTTGGGCATTGCTGCGGCTGTTTCCTCTGGGCTGGCCCGATCACGTGTTTTTCAAAATCTACTCTTTGCTGAGCGTCGCAGTACAGGACAGGCTTTGGCCTTGATGGCCTGGTTTGTCGTGCCACTGACGTTAGGCGTTTGGTTTCGCACTTTCGTTGCCAATTTTCTCGCTGCCGATATTGGTTTTGAGACGGTCGTTTTGCTAGGTTTGCTGGCCGGGCCTCTTGCCGCATTCAGCGGGGCGGCTGTCTTGTCCACGCCAGCCGTGTTGCACGGCGAGTATCTGACCCTGCCGTTCCTGATGGCTGTTGCTCTGCTATCCAGCATTTTTGCGCGATTTGTTGAAGAGGAGGAGGTGTGGTCCTTCTCTCCTTTTGTCGATCTCAGCATTTATCGCTGGATTCGGCGGAATTTGAGGCAGCCAAGATTCGATCGTCAGATTTTGCTGCTAGTGATGATTGCGGGCATGGAGCTTTGCCGGGAGTGGCTCTCGATTCTCTATCCCAAATGGCTGTTTGCGTTGAACTCCAATTACTGGGGCATTCGGCTGGCCGTGTGTGCGAAGGCTGCCATGGTCGTTGGTATTCCGCTCAAGATCTGGAATGCGCTGCGTATCGAGCAGAAGTTGGAGGAGCAGAAGAGACTGCTTCTGGAGGCGCGCTTCGATGCTTTGCAACGGCAGATCAATCCCCATTTTCTCTTCAACACGCTGAATTCGATTGCTTCGCTCGTGCGTTTTCGCCCTGAACTGGCGCGCGAAATGATCGTAAAGTTAGCCAACATCCTACGCGCTCTTCTGAAAGATCACGATACCTATGTCCCCTTTCGCGAGGAATTGAACTTTACCGACGATTATCTGGGAATCGAGGTGGTCCGCTTTGGAGCCGAAAAGCTTAGAGTTGCAAAAGAGATCGATCCGGCCACCCTCGACATTCTTGTTCCCAGCATCCTTTTGCAGCCGTTGATTGAGAACAGTATCAAGCACGGATTGGAACCGCGCATCAGCGGAGGCACAATCACCCTGCGCAGCCGGATTGCGGGGAAGAACATGGTGATCGAGGTGGAGGACGACGGTGTAGGTATCGGGGCCGGTCCATCCACTGCTTTGAAGCGTCCGGGGGCAGGTATCGGCATGAAGAATGTCAAAGAGCGCCTGGAAGTGCTCTACGGCGGGGATGCGCGTTTCACCATCGTCAGCCGTCCCGGGCGTGGAACCCTGGTAGCGATCGAGGTGCCAATCGTGCAGACGGCACCTCAAGATCTCGTCGAGGCCTAATGTCTGGTATTCAGAACCTCTTCGTAGTATTTCTCGTAAAGTGGAATGATTCGTGTCGTGCAGAAGCGATCCTGCGCGGTTTTGCGGGCGGCTTTCCCCATTTGCTCCAGGCGTGCGGGTGAACTGAGCAGATCAACGGCCGCGTCGGCCATCTTTTCAACTGCGCCGACAGGGAAGAGGCATCCGGTGATGCCGTCATCGATTAGCTCGGGAACACCGCCAACCTTTGTGCCAATGGTTGGAACCTGACATGCCATGCCTTCGAGTGCTACCAGGCCAAAGGACTCCATTTCACTTGGCATCAACAGCAGATCGGCTGCGGGCAGTAGCTCATTCACGCTGTCCTGCTTGCCGAGAAAATCGATGTCCTTGTGAATGCCTTTTGAGTGCGCCAGCCATTCGGCAGCACCGCGATCAGGGCCATCCCCAACGAGAAGCAGCCGTGCCGGGACGCGCGAAACAACTCGGGAGAAGATTTCGATGGCATCCAGAACGCGCTTTACCGGCCGGAAATTCGAAAGATGCAGCAGCAGCTTTTCTCCGTTGGGAGCAAAACGCTTACGCAGCTCTTCTCTTGTTTCCGGTGCCGGAGTGTAGAAGTCGCAATTGACGAAGTTGGGAATTACCTCAATCTGGCGCTCAACGCCGAAGTCCTGAATTGTCTTCTCGCGGAGATAGTGCGAAATCGAGGTCACCCCGTCGCTCTCTTCAATTGCGAAGCGGGTCACGGGGAGGTAGGAGCGATCCAGCCCGACCAGGGTGATATCCGTTCCATGCAAAGTCGTGACGAAGGGAAGATGGCGCCCCCGGGCAGCCAGCATTTGCCTGGCAAGCAAAGCACTCACGGAATGGGGAATTGCATAATGCACGTGCAACAGGTCCAGTTCGTAGTATTCCGCCACCTCCGCCATACGTGTGGCCAGGGCCAAATCGTAGGGTGGGTACTCGAACAAGGGATAGTTCGATACGAGCACTTCATGGTAGAGAATTCCCCGTTCCCGGCCGGTAAGGCGAAATGGCTGCGAGTAGGTGATGAAATGGATCTCGTGGCCTTTGGCTGCAAGTTCAATGCCGAGTTCCGTGGCTACAACTCCGCTGCCACCGTAGGTTGGATAGCACGTAATTCCGATCTTCATAAGCCAAACTTTCGACGTTGCAAGGGTGCAAAGAGATGCATTGCTTTACTGACGTACCAGCTGAGCAAGATGGCCAAAATGAATCAGCTCGGCTTTTCCAAGATATTTCGTAACCGATTCCAGCAGAGCAGAGCGTTCAATTTCTCGTGATTCTCGCAGGCGGGTGCGAATCTTGAGTAAATTTTCATCCTGGTAGCCGGGATGACAGACCAATTCCCATCGGCCTTCCGGAAGGGCCTGCAGAAGACTTCGTACGGTCTCGGGATTCAGCGTTCCCGTAGCGAGTACTCCGACAGCGCCGTCAGTGGTTGCCAGTCCTGCATGCCGGACACACTCAAGAAAGTACTTGCGGAAGAATCTGAGGGCTAGTACCTCCATACGGCGGACCAGAGGTGCTCCCGGTGTTGCTGAGAGGCTCCAGGCGGGCTCGAACGGGTTGCGAATGGCTTTTACCCCTCTGCCAAGAGCGGCGCGTGTTACAGGCCTCAGAACGCGAGGAAACATGTGGGAGTGTTTGTGTGTATCGATATGCGTCACGCGGACACCGTGCTGCTGCAAGCGGTGGATTTGCGCCTGTGCTTCCGCCTCGATGTCCTCCTCCCGGATGCGGCCCAATTGCAGGTCGCGGACAAAAGCTCCGAGAGTGGGCCGCAACTGGCCGGTAGAGGGCTCAACCAGAGTCGGGATCTGCTCAGGCGGCAAAACGGGAGATCCGTCCACCAGGACCACATGGCAGCCGACACCTAATTCCGGATGTGCTTTCGCGCCCTCGACAGCCTCCTCAAAAGACTGAGAACAGGCCATTAGCGTCGTCGAGGTGAGTGCGGCGGCCTCATTCATCTCCAAAACGGCGCGGTTGACTCCCTGGGTCAGTCCAAAGTCATCTGCGTTAATAATCAACTGCTTCACGGGCTGAGTGTATCAAGCCCTGACGATTCCGCTGTTTGCTGATAGAATCTCAAAAGTGCCGCTGACGGTGTCTCCTAAGGACGGCATTTTCTATAGGATGGGCGGTTAGCTCAGCTGGTTAGAGCGCCTGCCTTACAAGCAGGAGGTCCACGGTTCGAGCCCGTGACTGCCCACCATCCCCTTCTCGTTTTCGAGAGATTCTCCCCCCCCAGTGAGCCTCCGCTTCGTTTTCTGTTGCCTTGGCAGGATGGTTGGACTTTTTCTGGATCTCAATTCCTTTGAAATGTGAAATTTGTATTCCGAACGGGAGGCGAAGCCCCGCGACACGCCCCATTTCGGGATGCCTCCTCGCTATGAGGGACGAAAAAGGATGCAACGCGGACCACTATGAGGGAAATTAGTGGGGTAGAGGTGTTTCATTGGTATCACATAGTGAAATCATTTCTCCTGATTAGGTACGCAAGTGGTCTGATCAATTCTGTCCAAATTTGAACCTAACCGCCATTCCGGAAGAGGTTCTTTTTGAACGGTATTTCGTGGCGAAGTGCTTGTTACATCGCGATGAAATTGAGGAAAATGCATTTCTCCTTCGGCGTCTTTAGGAACAGTCAGCTCTTGTGATCTGGACCACAGGTTGAACCTCTTTTCCACAAACTGGGATTTTTTCCTTGACAGTGCCCGTTACGACAAAGAACAATGCATGGCGTAATCTCCACTAGTCGAAACGAGTATTCAATATGCGAGACGAACAAACGGGCGCCCCTTCGAGCGGCACATACAAACTTCAGGCACTTGATCGTGCCTTTGCAGTTTTGGATTTACTAGGAGATAGCGAAAGCCCTCTGGGATTGGCTCAGGTGGCTAGCACTCTAAAACTTCATAAGAGCACGGCACATCGCTTCCTTATGGTGTTGGAACGGCACCGTATGGTCGAGCGTACCCACGGAGGCAAATTCCGTTTGGGACTGCGGCTCTTTGACTTCGGGAATCGTGCAATTGAGCAGTACGATCTCCGCGAGCGTGCTCATCCGCATCTGAAGCGCTTGGTTGCAGAGACGGAAGAGACGGCTCACCTTTGCATCCTGGAACAGGCTCATATCATTTACCTGGACAAGTTGGAGCCCGCCCGTAGTGTTCGCATGTTCTCTCGCATCGGCGCCAGCATTCCTGTGCATTGCACAGCGGTAGGTAAGGCCATCCTGGCTCACTATCCGCCGGAAAAGGTGGAAGAAGTACTCAAAAAGACCCGCTTCGAGCGCTACACCGCGAAGACACTCACCAGCAGAGAAGCTCTTCTGAAGGAAGTGGAGCGCGCCCGCCGTCGGGGTTATGCCGTAGACGATGAAGAGCGTGAAGAAGGTGTACGCTGCATCGCCGTTGCCATCCTGGATGCGCAGGCTCAGCCGGTAGCTGCCGTCAGCGTATCTGGACCCTCCTTCCGTGTTACCGCACAGAAGCTGCCGACGATTGCAAATCGTCTGATGGCCTGTGCACGCGGTATTTCCGTAGATATGGGATTTATGCCAGCTGTTCGCGCTGCCCGCATGAGTACCTGGCTTGCGTAGTTTGAGAAGAATTACTGATTTTAGGCAATAAATAAACAGGAGAAACATGGAAGAGCTGGTTATTAAAAAAGCAGAAGACTGTAAATGGGACAGCGTCAGCCTTGGAGAGGTTATGTTGCGTCTCGATCCAGGTGAGGGGCGCGTCCACACCGCACGTCAGTTCACGGCCTGGGAGGGCGGTGGTGAATACAACGTGGCGAGAGGTCTCCGCCGCTGCTTCGGTCTGCGGACCGCTATTGTCACAGCTTTTGCCGACAATCCGGTAGGACGCCTAGTGGAAGACTTCATCTTCCAGGGCGGTGTCGATCCTTCGCTGGTCAAGTGGGTTTCTTACGATGGTGTCGGTCGCACGGTTCGCAACGGTTTGAATTTTACCGAGCGTGGCTATGGCGTTCGCGCGGCAGTAGGTTGTTCCGATCGTGGTAACACCGCAGTTTCGCAGTTGAAGAAGGGCGATATCAATTGGGAAGAGGTCTTTGGCCCCAAGGCCGGATCTCGCTGGTTCCACACGGGTGGTATTTTTGCAGCTCTTTCCGATACCACTCCTGCTGCTTGCGCTGAAGCTCTGGATGTTGCTCGTAAGTACGGCACAATCACCAGCTATGACCTGAACTATCGCGACTCCTTGTGGAAGGCCATTGGCGGCAAGGCTAAGGCTCAGGAAGTCAATCAGGATCTGGTCAAGAAGTTGGATGTGCTCTTCGGAAACGAAGAAGATTTCACAGCGATGCTCGGTGTCGAGCTTGAAGGTGTCAGCGAAGACTTCAACGAACTGCCCATCAAGGCTTACGAGAAGATGCTGCGCAATGTAGCCAAGAAGTATCCCAACCTGAAGGTAATTGCTTCTACTCTGCGCACTGCGCACACAGCCTCGTGCAATGCCTGGGGCGCGATTGCCATCTACAAGGATGAGATTGTTCTTGTTCCTCAGCGTGATATCGAGATTCTCGATCGCGTCGGCGGCGGAGATTCCTTCGCTTCCGGTCTGATCTACGGCTTCCTCTCCGGACATGACGCACAGTATGCGGTTGCATGCGGTGTGGCACACGGAGCATTGGCGATGACGACGCCTGGCGATACCAGCACCGCTTCGCTGAAGGAAGTAGAACGTGTCATGAAGGGCGGAACCGCCCGTGTTGCTCGATAGGAGAAATTGTGAGCGAAGTAAAACAGCGGCTTGAATCTGCGGGGCTTTTACCCGTATTGCGTGCCAGCTCCGTAACGGAAGCCTTGGCACTTGTCGAGGCTATGTATGCCGGGGGCGTCAACGTTATGGAAGTGACGATGACCGTACCCGGAGCCATCGACGTATTGAAGGAATTGAAGAAGAAGTACGGCAATAACATCCTTCTCGGATCGGGAACAGTGACTACTGCCGACCAGGCCAAGGCGACTATCGAGGCCGGTGCGGAGTTTGTCATCAGCCCCAGTCTGCATCTGGACGTTATTGCCAAGACCAAGGAGATGGGCAAGGTCTCCATCCCTGGATCTCTTACCCCGACCGAAGTCATCACCGCATGGAATGCCGGTGCCGATTACGTGAAGATCTTCCCGTGTTCGGCTATGGGCGGAGCCTCGTACCTGAAGGCTCTGAAGGCTCCATTCCCGTTCCTGAACCTGATCCCGACCGGTGGTGTAAATATCAACACCGCTCCGGAGTTCATCAAGGCCGGTGCCAAGGCTCTGGGCGTGGGTTCGGATCTGGTGAATGCCAAGGCCATCAAGGAAGGCAAGCCTGAAACCATTACGGCTGCAGCGAAGGCCTATCTGGACATTATCAAGCAGACACGCGCAGCAATGTAGTTGTTCGTGCGGTAGTCAGTGTTGCCCAAGGCGCCTGGTGGGAATCTCTCACCAGGCGCCTTTTCTATTTGTCGCTCAAATAACCACGGATTCTCAACCAGTCTGCCAGTCGTCCGGTCCAGGATGAAAGCGTCGAATCGGTATAGGCCAGCCCAAAGCCATGTCCGCCACGCTGGTAGATGTGCATTTCGGCAGGGACATGGGCCTTTAGCAGCGCCATGTAGAAGCGCACGCTGTTTTCAGGGCTCACTGCCGCATCGTCATCGGCAAGGGCGAGGAAGGTTGGTGGAGTCTGTGCCGTGACGTGGAGGTCCGGCGTCATCTCTTCAACCAGTTTTGGGTCCGGATTGTCTCCGAGGAGACTGGTGAAGGATCTGGCGGCCGCAGGTGCCAACTGTGCAATCACTGGGTAGCCAAGGACGAGAAAATCCGGACGGCTGCTCACCCGCTCAATGGGGTCAGTTGCCGAAGGATTACCGGCGTCGAACCTTGTTCCGGTCGTAGCTGTCAGATGACCTCCGGCCGAAAAGCCAAACATCCCGATCCTGTCTGGGGCGAGGTTGTAATCGCCGGCGTGAGCGCGAACGTAGCGAATCGCTCGTTGCCCATCGAGGATGGGGGCTGGGTAGTGATAGGCGGGAGCGTAGCGGTATTCGAGAACAAAGGCTGCTATACCGAGGTTATTCAGCCACTGCGCGAAAAGGACGCCTTCCTTTTCGTAAGCCAGGTGTGAGTATCCACCGCCAGGGCAGACAACAATTCCTGTTCTGGTGGTCTGCTTCTTGGGCAGGAATACGGTTAGTCGAGGCTTGTCGGCTTCGGTATTCCCATGAGCCAGGGGTGCACCCTCCGGCCAAAGATAGACAAAGCTGGCACCTGCTGGAGGAGTAGTTGCTGGTGTCTGAGCAAAACTGGATGCAACTGCGGAGGTGACGAGCACCCCCGTAAAAACAGTGGTCAGAAGACTTCTGGAGATTCTCATAGTTATCGGTTAGAGACTAGCAGAAGAAATGAGCGCCGATCTCTATGAAACCTAAGCCAGAAATGAGCCGATGTCGAAGACCTACTCCATGCGTAACGCCTGCATTGGATTGAGACGCGATGCCCGCCATGCTGGCCATGCACAGGCGGACGTCGTAACAAGCCCCAATGTCAGGATTACGGAAGCGAATACGGCGGGATCGGAATGTTGCGTTTGATAAAGCATGGAATCGATTAGTCGCATGGTGAGAAAGCTCCCTGCAATTCCAATTGCCAAACCAATGAAAGCTGGGCGGAGTCCATCCACCAAAACCATGCCGAGGACCTGCTCTCGTCGTGCTCCCAGAGCGATACGAATACCAATCTCTGTTTGCCTTTGTGTAACCAGGTAAGACAGGACTCCGTAGAGACCGACCGCAGCGAGTAACAGTGACAGGATTGCAAAGGCCAATATGAGGGTGGCGCTGAAGCTGGTATTCGCTGTCGATTCTTCGATGATTTGGTCCATTGTCATGATCTTTGAAACCGGCAAGCCCGGATCGAGAGCCGCAATTTCCTTTTGAATCGGAAGAGAGAGGGTGAGCGGATTGGACGCGGTGCGAACGACCAGAGAGAATTCCTGACCTGTTTTTCCGGCAAGAGTAGGGAAATACATCATTGGTTCTTGAGGTTTTCCCGCTTGGTATACGGTGTCACCCACTACTCCGATAATCTCGTAATTCGGAAATTTATTATCCCAGGCAGGCACATTCAAATGCCTCCCTATGGGATCTTCTCCGCGAAAATACTTTTGCACTAACTGTTGGCTGACGATGATGTAGCCAGATCGCTCAAGCCGTTCCTGTGGACTGAAGAACCGGCCTTTGAGTAGAGGGATCTGCAAAGTGCGGAAATAGTCTGGATCGGCCAGACGGTAGAGGGCATCCGGCAGTTGCTCGCCTGGCTGTATTGGCGGATGCTCCACGACAGTAAAGACATCGTCGCCTCCATAACCGGCGCCGGGAGCTACAAAGCCTAGGCCTGCTGCACGGACTCCAGGCAGCTGTTTCACACGCTCCAACAGCTTCTCATTGAAAGCGACAACTTTATCGGGTTTGTCATACTGCTTTTCCGGCAGGCCGTAGCTCATGGTCAGGATGTTGTCCGTGGTTGCTCCAAGGTTTGTCGCTCGCAGGCGAAGGAAGCTTTTCAGGAGTAATCCAGCTGACACTAATAGAACCACAGTCATACCGATTTCTACGGTCAACAGTGTCTTGCGTAGTCCTGTGCGCGACAGACTACCTCCTATCGAGCGGGAAGAGTCCTGCAAAACTGCAGCTATGGATTTTGTGGAGGAAGAAGCTGCCGGCAGTAATCCAGCCAAGAGAGCAGAGATACAAACCAGGCCGCAGGAAAAGGTCAAAACGGTAGCATCGACATGAATGGCTTCTGTTCTTGGCAGTCCTCGCCAAACATTCGCAAGCCATTTTGTTACCGTAAGAGATATCAATACCCCGACGAAACCACCTGCCGCGCAGATTAGAAAACTTTCTGCCATCTGTTGCCGGATAAGGGCAACGCGGGTAGCGCCCAAAGCTCCTCGAAGAGCTATTTCCTTTTGTCGCGTTGCACTACGCGCTACTAATAAATTCGCTACGTTAAGGCAGCCGATAAGAAGCAGGCAGCCCACAGCGCTCAAGATAATGATGAGAGGAGTCTTTACATCTCGAACGACATCTTCGATCATCGGTCGTGAAACTGCTTCTTCGGCAACAGGGCTGTCCGGATACCGTAAGTGGATCTGGTATTGCAGCGCCTTGATTGGGTTCATCGCAGCTTCAAGATTTGCTCCCTTGCTCAGGCGCGCAACTACATAGCTTTGGTGATAGTCGTGGTGTGTTAATAGCTCCGGTGATGCAATTGCTCCATAAGGAACCCATATCTGAACACGCGTGTGGGGATAGGCAAACCAGTCAGGTAATACCCCCACAATGGTATAGGCATTTGCGTCCAGATGAATCTGTTTCCCGACGATGGAAGGATCGCCTCCGAACCTTCGTTGGAAGATATTCCACGCCAGAATAGCGACTTTGTTGGCTCCCGGATGGTCCTCATTCTCAGAGAAGCTTCTGCCAAGAACCGGACGAACTCCTAGCAGTGGAAAGAAGTTCCATGTGCCCGCAACTGCATCAACTACCTCCGGCAACTCGGCGTGTTCTCCACTAAGGTTGAACTTCAACCAGCGCCAGGCGGCCATGTCCTGAAATCCATGGGTTTGTAAGCGCCACTCATAATAGTCGGCAGGGGATACGACGTTGTAATTGAACCCTCTCTCGTTGTTGAAATTTCGAAAGTGCTCATACACCATGAACAGCCGGTCTGGTTCAACAAAGGGGAGCGGCCTCATTAGCACTGAATGGACAATAGTGAATAAGGAGGTAGTAGCCCCAATACACAGAGCCATAACCGCGACAGCCATCAAGGAGAAACCGGGAGAACGCAATAGCGTACGGATGCCGTAGCGAATATCCCGAAGCAGTGCTTCCAGGTTCGCCCCACTCCATGTCCCCCGAGTTTGTTCGCGTAGAAGTGCAGGATTCCCGAAGCTTCGTAATGCGGCGTGTCGAGCTTCTTCCGGAGGCATCCCGGAAGTCATGTTTTCAGCGGTTTGCTGATCGAGATGGAACTGAAGTTCTGAATCGAGACGTTGATTCTCCCGATTCCGGTGTAGGAGCATCTGCAGGCAAATCCGCAGCTTCTCTAGCCATCGCATATGTGCCTCCCGGTCATTGCTCAGCAAAGGGGATGCTATTGGCAATGACCACTATGGGATCAGCTCTGGAGTTTGAACGTGCCTATGTGCAAAATGGACTATGCGTTTTGCACAATCAAGTTGATTGCTTCCGATAACCTGTTCCAGTTCGCCGTTTCTGTTTCCATCTGTTTTTGTCCAGCCGCAGTGAGGGAATAAAACTTTGCCTGTCTGCCCGTTTCACTTTCTGCCCATTTGGCTCGAACCCACCCTTGTTGTTCCAGCCGATGTAGCGCCGGATAGAGAGAGCCTTGCTGTACCTGCAGCACTTCGCCGGAGATCTGCTGAATACGCTTGGCAATAGCCCAACCATGCATCGGTTCAAGAGCGATGGTCTTAAGAATCAGCAAGTCGAGAGTTCCCTGAACAAGATCGCTCGGTTTACCCATACTGTGATTATCTACACTCTCGGGGTGTAGATAGTCAAGGTGTAGCTGAGGCTTATCAAGAACTCCGAATATTAAAGTGCTTTATATGAAATTTGAGACGCTATAGTAGCGGATTCCTACGTACTCTCAATTGCTGTATAACGTTTGTTCGAGTATTTCCGGCGTGGAAAGGGAAGGGAAGATGGCGAGATTGGCAGGTTCTAGATTTTTTCGAGTATTACTGGTTGCGGCTGGAGTGTGTGGGATGTCCTGGGGCGCGGGCTTTGCACAACAGGTAGCCATCACTTTTGACGATCTGCCGGCACATAGTGCCTTACCTCCAGGGGCAACGCGGGTAGGAGTTGCGACCGCGACTATCGAGGCCCTGAAACAAGCCGGAGTTCCACCTATCTATGGTTTTGTGAATGCGGAAGCAATTGAGCGTCAACCAGGCGATGCCGTCGTCCTTGATGACTGGCGCAAAGCTGGAAACCTGCTCGGGAATCATGCCTGGTCGCATATGAACCTGAATACGCACTCTCTGGAAGATTGGGAGAAAGATGTTCTCCGGAATGAACCTGCAATTGAAACCAGGATGAAGAGTGCCGATTGGCATTGGCTGCGGTTCCCCTATCTTGCGCAAGGCGATACGGAGGAAAAGAGAGAGGGGGTAAGAGCTTTTCTAGCTCAGCACGGATACAGAATTGCCGGTACAACCATGAGCTTTGGCGATTATCTATGGAATGAGCCTTATGCCCGTTGCAGCGAAAAGAAAGATGCCGAAGCGATAGCGTTTCTGGAAACGAGCTATCTGATGGCTGCAAAAAGTGAACTCCACTATGTGCGTTCGCTTTCCCGCTCACTCTATGGACACGATATTCCCTATGTGCTGCTGATGCACATTGGAGCCTTCGATGCCCGAATGCTGCCGCGTTTGCTTCGTATGTACAAGGATGAGGGCGTCAAGTTTGTGACTTTGGAGGAAGCAGAAAAAGATTCGTTTTATCTCCAGGATATGGACCTGAAGCTGAAGCCTGCTTCTGATTCCCTGGAAGGTGTGGCGACAACGAAGCAGGTGCCTCTGCCTCCAAAAGCCCTGGAGCCTCCAAAGCTGGATAATCTTTGCCGATAGCGCTTTGAAAGAAAGTCCACATAATGTTCTGCTGATTGATTGCGAACCATGAAACCGTAGCCCTGCAGTGATCTTGTATCAGTCCCGCACCGGAGCAGCCGACCCGCGATAAACGAAACGGGAGGTCGGATTTTGATGTTTCTTATGAGGGGTTGCGAATGTGGTTTGCAGCATTGCATCGGCCCTGAACAGTAAGGGAACAATACCTCCCGGAGGGAGCGAACGAAAATAGCCCGTGTGGAGCGTAGCGGAATGCGGGGTTCGCAATCCCCTTCAATAGATCCGCCCCGGCAGGGGCGGAACGAATCCTAATCTCCTCACCTAAGATCTGTGGAGGATTTCGTGCCGCCACCATACGGGGCGGCGAGACGTGAGGGGGCTAACCCAGCGCTCCCGTCCGCAAAGCGGACTCCGCGCTGGGCTACTGTCGATTCGCCCCGCTGGGGCGAAGTGCTGGAGCTTCTATCTTTCCATGCTAGTAATTGCAGACAATTTTGAATATAACCAGAAGCTCAAAGACGAATTGGCCTTTGCCCTGTGTCAGTCCTGCACCGGGGTAGCCGACCCGCGATAAATGAAACGGGAGCTCGGATTTTGATGTTTCTTATCAGTGCAGGGCTACGGTGCCCTTTCTTTAGATACGCTATTTCAAAGCTCTTTAGCCAACATGATTTTCAAGCGTGCCGATGCCGTCAATGCTGATGCGGACACGATCTCCTCGGGAGAGCGTGAAATCGTCTGCGGGAATGATTCCGGTTCCTGTCATCAGGAACACCCCATGCGGGAAGCTATTGTTCGAGAAGAGATATTTCACCAACACCTTAGGATCGCGTTTTAGTTCCGCGAGTGTAGTGCTTTCATGAAAGATCGTCTCTCCCGCTCGTTGAATCTCCAGATGAATGCCGGTGGTTTTTGCGAGAGGTTCGGCAGCGAGTAGGATGCCAGGACCAAGCGCGCAGCTTCCGTCGTAAACTTTGGCTTGAGGAAGATAAAGAGGATTTTCTCCTTCTATATCTCTGGAGCTCATGTCGTTTCCGATCGTATAGCCAATGATTTTTCCCGTGGGATTGATCAGTAAGGTTAACTCCGGTTCCGGGACAGACCATCTGGCATCTGTACGGATGCGAACTGCCTGGCAATGAGCGACGACGCGGCGGCCTGTCGCCTTAAAGAAGAGCTCTGGCCGATCAGCAGAATAAACACGATCGTAAAAGCTACCCCCACCCGCATCCATGGACTCTTTTATCCTGGCGCTGCGACTGCGGTAATAGGTGACTCCTGCTGCCCACACTTCCTGGTTGACAATGGGAGCGAGGATATCGGCTTCACCGAAATCGTCTATCGATTCTTTCTCGATTTCACGTTGAACATATGCGTGCAAATCCGGACTGGCGATGAGTTCATCCCAATCGCCTGTCTGCAGGCGATAGAGTTTGTGGTTATCTTCTACAACTATGCCTCTGATCGTGCGATAGATCTTCATGGAAACCTTTCAGGATGATTTGCCGTTTTCTTCTAAACCACTGGTGAGTCGTTTCACTATAGAGTCAACATCGTAAACACAACCACCCCATACCCCGCCACTTGTCTGGACCAAGGCTGCCCACAGTCGTGTGTCTTCCGGCAACGCAGGATGCGGAGCTAAATCCTCTCTTGGAGAACGCTTAGCCAGACGAAGGGCTCCTTCTTCAGAGGAGAAGCATTCGTCATTCTCTCCAACCATATTGACGGATCCATAGAGAGCATTCCGGTCGATCACGATCTCAATCAGGTCGCCATCTCGTACTCGTCCGATTGTGCCGCCTGCGAGTGCTTCCGGAGAGATATGCCCTATGCAAGCACCGGTAGAAACGCCGCTGAAGCGAGCATCTGTGAGAACCGCAACATGCTTACAAAAGGGTAAATTCTTCAGTGCGGAAGTAATTTGATAGATTTCCTGCATGCCAGCTCCGGCAGGTCCTCCACAGATAAGTACGATGACGTCGCCCTGGGCTACAGAGCCGCTCTTGATTGCGTCGATGGCTGCTGCTTCTGTTGTGAAAACTCTTGCCGGACCGGTGTGCCGGTAGACATTGTTTTCGTCAATCAAGGACGGATCAATGGCCGTACTCTTGATGACACTTCCTTCTGGAGCGAGATTGCCGACGGGGAAACAGACTGTCGAGGTCAGTCCTCGTGCACGAGCGACATCCGGGGAGAAGATAACATCATCCGGGTCAATCTGATCTAAGTGCCGTAAGCGATCTTTCAATTTCCATCGGCGTTCGCTTTCTTCCCACCAATTGAGGTTCTGATCGAGGGTTTCTCCTGTAACCGTGCGGACGCTGGTATCCAGTAGTCCAGCCCGGCGTAAATGCAGCATAACTTCAGGTACTCCACCGGCCAGAAAAACCTGGACCGTAGCGAAATTGTTGGGACCGTTCGGGAGGGCGTCGACGAGACGAGGCGTTCGGCGATTTACCTCGATCCAATCGGAGACGGATGGCCTCGACAATCCGGCAGCGTGAGCTATTGCTGGCAGATGGATCAGGAGATTTGTCGAGCCTCCGAAAGCCGCATGCAGCACCATTGCGTTGCGAATAGCAGCATCCGTAAGTATGTCCTTTGTCCCCAATCCTAGCTGCATCATTCGCAGTGCTGCCCGAGCGGAGCGCGAGGCCGCATCGAGCCAGATCGGCTGGCCTGAGGGAGCAAGTGCGGTGTGCGGTAAAGAGAGACCCAACGCTTCAGCGACAACCTGCGATGTAGCCGCAGTCCCCAGAAACTGACATCCGCCGCCTGGAGTAGCACAGGCGCGGCAACCTACCTCTGCGGCGTATTCCAAGGTGATTTGTTTTTGTGCATAGCGGGCACCGATGGTTTGTACCTTGCCTGCATCTTCCCCATTTTCGGGAAGTAATGTGACTCCTCCGGGGACGAGGATGCTTGGCATCGTCCCTGAAGAGGCCAGAGCCATCATCATGGCTGGCAATCCTTTATCGCAGGTGGCAATGCCTATCACTCCCTTACGCGTGGGCAACGAGCGCATTAATCGGCGAAGGACAATGGCAGCATCGTTGCGATAGGGAAGAGAATCGAGCATTCCCTCCGTCCCTTGTGTGCGTCCATCACAAGGATCAGTGCATGCTCCTGCAAAAGGAATGGCCTGAAGATTTCGTAATTCGCGTGCGGCTTCAGCGACAAGCAGTCCGACCTCCCAATGTCCAGTGTGGAAACCGAGAGCGATTGGTCTTCCATCTTCTGAGCGTAAGCCGCCATGCGTGCTTAGTATGAGGAACTCAGGATCTCGAAGCCGCGAAGGCTCCCACCCCATACCTGCGTTCTGCGTGAGTCCAAAGAGATTGCCGGAGGGTTGTGACAGAAGCATCTCTGGAGTAAGCGGCAGATTGCCTTTTGGACCGGCAGCGTGAGTTGTTGTCTCAGTCAGCATCGAGTCCCCGCACTCGAGCACCTGTGCAGTGGTGATAGGAGACGTTTCCATAGTTACTTATTCTCTTGCTTTGGCATAGTGATTATGTACGACGGGGAACGCAAACAGAGCATTAACGTTGCAGAGCATATTAATGCGATAGCCATCAGTAAATATCCGGCACGAGAGTTTCCTGTAATGGCCTGCAGAAATCCTACAAAATAACTGCCGAAGAAAGCACCAAGAGCTCCAGCGCTATTTACAAACCCCAATACCTCTGCAACCACGTTCCGTGAAACACGCTCGGGGATGATCGCAAAGAATGGTCCATAAGGTGCATACATGCAGCCTCCGCTAACAACAAGACAGAGAAAGGCCATTGGAAAACTTCTGCCTGTGAAAAAGAAGGAACCTAACAGCGTAATTCCGGCAATCAGCAAAAATGGCCATACCAATTGCTTCCTTTGTAGTGTTTTATCTGAGATGTGAGAGACGGTAAGCATCAAGATGACTGCAAACAAATATGGAAGAGAAGAAAGCAACCCGACCTTTTCAATAGAGAAGCCGCCGCCAAGACGAACGATCGTTGGCAGCCATAGAACAAAACCGTAGATGCCAAGGCTCCAAAAGAAGTAAAAGGCTGCGATCAACAGAACGTCGGCACGCAGTAATGCTTGATGTACGGTGCCTACCGGAGTGACGGATAGTTGTTCTTGTGTAAGCTTTGTTTCCAGATGCTGTGCGGCTTGTTGTGTTACCCAGTTTGCCTGCGCAGGCTTGTCTCGTACCAGAGCAATCCAGATTACCGCCCATATCACAGCGGGAAGACCTTCAATGATAAAAGTCCTCTGCCAGCCAAAGCCTCGGATCAGATAACCGGTAACCGCAGACATCCATAGCACTGTCGCCGGATTCCCCAGCATGAGAAATGTATTGGCGCGCGAACGTTCGGCTCGGGTGAACCAACTGGTGAGCAGAAACAGCAGTGCCGGGAAGATAAAGCTTTCTGCTATTCCGAGCAGGAAACGATCGAGAGCCAGCAGCCAGAATTCACGAATGACTCCGGTAAGGGCCGCCAGAGATCCCCAGGCAACAAGTGCTCCACATATCAACCGGGTAGCGCTATGCTTTCTTGCAAAAGATGCACCAGGCACCTGGAAAAGAAAGTAGCCAAGAAAGAATAGAGCTGCGAGAAGGGAATTTTTTGTCTCTGTAATGTGTAGCGTTGCAGCTAAGCCTGCAGCAGCGCCGAACCCGTAGTTTGCGCGATCCAGATAGGCGAGGCTATAGGTTACAAAGACTGCTGGGAGTAGATACCACCAGCGCTTACGCAGACTCTTATTTGCTGCCCGGTCTATCTTGGCGAGGACAGCACTGGAGGTAGTCGGGGCATCCCTGGTGAGGAACTGAAAGTTCATCATGCCTCTTCAACTGCCGGAGTTATTTCTCGAAATCTTCGGGTCTATTGTTTAAGAGCGGCCTGCCAGAAGCAGTAAATCTAGTGAACTTGAATACGTGGGACCACAAAATCGCTTTAGGCAAGCTACATCAATGTATCTACTACCGCGAAAAGACGCAAAGGTTCAGCTCCGAGATCTCAAGGGCTCGCCCTTTAGGCGTATTTGAGGAGAATCTATCCTCCTTCTTTTCATTTGCTTAGATTTGCTTGGCGCTTTCTGCTGCGGGTGGTATGTTTTTCTCGGTTTGGCGTATCTGTTTACATGCTTATCTTATTTGATAAAGCGTAGAGGGTTGGAAAGGCTGAACTGTTGCACAATCTCATCATGAATCTTCGTTGTGGCGACTGCCGTGAGTGCCATGATGGGAGCAGGACGAAGCTCCGGCAAGCAGTGGGCCACGAGTTGATAGTCCTGTCCGAAGTCTCGGCTTGATTGCGAGATGCGATCGGCATTGCAGATCGCGATGAGCGAGGGCTTGCGTTTCGCAAGCATCTCCGGAAAGCCAGTGATATTCAGGCGCTCTGGATCGACAAAGAAGAATTGCAGTTTCCCATGTAGATAGTCGGAGCAGATACGGCGCGAGTTCTCGCGGTCTACTCCTGCATGAATATATTCAGCTGTAAGATTTTTCTCTCGAAGCTTTTTCACGTGCTCTTCGACCGTTGGTGAGAAAGCTTCAAACACCAATGTCGTACCGCCGAGCGCAACTCCTGAGATTTGATAGCAGAGTGATTTCCCTGATCCATCAGGCAAGGCCACCAACATGTCTTTTCGTGACACTGCTGCCTTGCAAATCGCTTCCTGCTCGGCATGAAAAGCTGGAACCCCGAAAGTGTCCTTTAGGAGTTTCCGTAGTTGAGTTACGGAGGGAGCCTTTTTTGCTTTTGGCTTCGATTCCGGCTCTGTTGGTGGAGGAGTAGCGGGTTTCGCCGGGGCTCTCCTTTTACGAGGCATCTGCCGGACTCGGGTTACGACGTCGCAGACGTATTCATTGATGCCCTTCAAAAATACGTCGAGTTCCGAATCTCCCTGCTGGATACGACGAAGGAATGCCTCCCACTGACCGGTCATTGCAGGGCTTTTTACTTCCGAGTGCACAACATCGATCAGGTGAATACCCTTATCTGTGGCTTCGAGAGTCTTTCCTGTACGGACGATGTAGCCGCGCTTCAGCAAGACCTCGAAGATCCCTGCGCGGGTAGCAGGAGTTCCGAGACCGGTCTCTTTCATCGCTTCGGAGAGCTCTTTTTCTTCGAGACTTTTCCCTGCCGTTTCCATTGCCGTAAGCAAGGTCCCTTCGGTGAAGCGCTTCGGCGGCCGGGTCTTTTTCTTTTTGGCGGTGATGTCTAGAAGGCTTTGCTCTTGACCTTGAGCAAGTGTTGTCGGCAATACCTGCTCTGCTGCTTTGTCTTCATCGCTGGCCTTCGATCCCTTTTTACGATCTTCGGCGGCGAGGTCGAGGATTTTCCATCCCATCTGCTGCACAACGGTGCCCGTAGTTCGGTAGCGGTCAACGATCGCATCGTTCGTGATCGAGGTGATTACCGTGGTGACGTCCTGCAGGTGGTCGTCGTGCCACATCATAAGCAGGCGACGGCAGACAAGGTCGTAGACCTTGCGTTCCTCTTCAGAGAGGCGGACGCTATCAGGCGGAACAGCCGTAGGGATAATGGCATGGTGATCGCTGACTTTACTGTCATCAACGAAACGCTTACTAATTGGACGTTCGCCTGTTCCAGGAGCGAGCTGCTGTTTGTAGCGGCCGGCCACAACTGAGACGATCTTTGGGATAGTCGTAGCTACATCTGTCGAGAGATAGCGGCTGTCAGTTCTCGGATAGCTAAGTACCTTATGCCGTTCGTATAGAGCCTGAGCCAGATCCAACGTCTTTTGAGCACTAAAGCTGAACAGGCGATTTGCATGTCGCTGCAACTCTGTCAGGTCATAGAGCAGAGGAGGCTGCATACGCTTCGTTTCAGAAGTGAGCGACTCAATACTGGCCTGACCCGTCTTGGCTCGGGCTATGATCTCTTTTGATTCTTCTCCGTTGGCGTCGAGCCTGCTGGCATTAGCTTGAGCTTCTTTGTCGCCTTCTTGCTGGGGACGGAACCATGTTCCCTGGTAGCTGCCCGCTTTAGGATTCGCCTTCTCCCGGAAGGTGGCGATGACTTCTATATAGTCCTTGGCAACAAAGTTGCGTAAGGTCAATTCGCGCTCGACCACCATCGCCAAGGTTGGAGTTTGTACCCGGCCGACAGAGAGGTCTTCGTTATAAAGAAGCGAATAGGCACGTGACAGGTTCATTCCTACGAGCCAGTCGGCCCGACTTCTGCCACAGGCGGCGTCTGCCAGTTTGTCATATTCCACGCCTGGACGAAGGCTGTCGAAGCCTCTCCGAATGGCATCCGGTGTCAAGGATGAAATCCACAGCCTGCTGAATGGTTTGTCACTGCCGGCTGCTTCATAGATGTAGCGGAAGATGAGTTCGCCTTCTCTTCCGGCGTCAGTTGCGCATACGACTTTGGAGACGCGGGGCGAGGTCAAGATTTTCTTTACTACCTCGAACTGGTCCTTACTTCTTTCGTAAATGACCAAGGGCCACCGATCCGGCAGGAGAGGCAAGGTATCGAAGCGCCATTGCTTCCATTGGGGGTTGATTTCGTGAGGCTGTGCAAGAGAAACAAGATGTCCTAATGCCCAGGTGACCACGTAGCCGTTCCCTTGGAGATAACCTTCCCCCCTTTTACTCGCTCCGAGGACACGGGCGATGTCCCGTGCTACAGAAGGTTTTTCTGCCAAGATCGCAGTGGTCCCAGATTCACTTGCACTCATAACCTTTACAGTCTACGAGTTCTTGACGGCATAGCGAAACCTGTATATCCATCTGTGGGAATGAGATTTCCTCAGGTGGAATGGCGATTTCGTGTGGTAGGAAGACTATGGGCGAGGTTTACAGCTCTCGATATATTGGGGATATTGTGGAGAGGAGCCTGACCGAGTTGAGCACTCAGCGAACCATGCCGGGAGGATGGATTGACCGTTCTTCGCTGCCTAAGGGGGAGAATGGCCGGAATCTTTGCCGGTGGTGCGGGCTGGAGGTGCCTCCTCGGAGGTTTACTTTCTGTTCGGAATACTGCGTCCATGAATGGCGTTTGCGCACCGATCCAGGGTATCTGCGAGAGCAGGTTTTTCTTCGGGATAAGGGCCTTTGCGCCGTCTGCCAGACGGATACTGTAGCGGCGACCCGGTCTCTTAGACGGTCCCGCGGTTCGAGGCGGGTTGAACTGCTGGCTTACTGGGGATTGAGGAGGATCTCGCGGCGCACACTGTGGGATGCCGATCACGTTATTCCCGTGGCCGAGGGTGGTGGCGAGTGCGATTTGGAGAACATCCGGACCCTTTGCTTGCGTTGTCATCGGATTTCCACAGATGAACTTCGCACTCGCTTGAAGATGCGACGTCAATCTCTTCTGGAGAAATAGATCTTATTCCTTTCACTCCGAGAGATTTGTCAGCTTGCGCGCCTCTCCTCGAAAGCTTGCCTTTTTTGTTCGGCTAGCAAATCTGCAAGCGCTCGTTTCCCAGCCTCTTCGGCGTCAGCTCTTGTGGGTGCCTTTCCGGAAGAGAGTAACTGCTCCACTGGGCGGACCCGGTACATGTTGTATCGCCAGCCAGTGTTTACTTGCGTTGCCGGATCGAGAATCCTTTCGATCTCATAGGCATAGTTGTCTTCGTAAATACGCATAATTGAAGATTCCTCAACACATTCGACGTTCGACAACGCAGAATGATGCATGATCTATATCCACTTTTATTGTTTGAGAATCTGCCTGAGCGAGGGGCCTGACAATAAGAGGAGAGGGAAGTATAGAGAATGACCGATCTTCTTGGGGGGATGGAATAGGGAGAGGAGGCTCCGGTGACGCTTGTTGGGGCCCAGAGGATACTTTTTGAGCCCCAAACAGCTTTATGGATCAATTAGCGAATTGTTTCGAACTTCTCCCACGGACAATTGCAGACCGGGCAGCGCTCGGCTTCCGGCTTTTCCGAGGTATAACCGCAAACCGGGCAGACATAGAAATCACGCGCGGTGCTGATCCAGGAGTCCTTCTTATTGGTCTCCACTAATGCAATCGCTTCGCTATAGAGGCGGGCATGGGTTTTTTCGGCCTCGAGTGCGCCGTGAAAGGTGCGAATGGCCGCCGTATTTTTGCGAGCCTCTGCCTCCTCCAGAAACCCCGGGTACATCGAATCGATTTCGTACTGCTCGCCACCAAGAGCAACCTTCAGGTTCTCAAGCGTGGTCTTGATCTCAGCATTATGGATCTCAGCTTTTGCTTCGCCGCCTAGCATTTTGATCACGCGAGCATGATTATTGGCGTGAATTTGTTCGGCGCGTGCTGCGGCGCGGAAAAGGCTGGCTACTCCGTGCAGACCATCGGCATCTGCCTTGACCGCAAAAGCGGAGTACTTGGCATGTGCGTTGGACTCACCTTCATAAGCGGCTAAGAGGTTTTTTACCGTTGTTTCGTTTTCTGCTGCTACTGGCATTCATTTCCTCCGAATTCAGCGATTGAAGACTACAAGCGTCCGGCCAGGAATGCGGTGATCCAGACTACAAATCGAAACTCCTTCTCTGTGGACCGGAAGCCTTCCCAGGAGGTCGTAAAAGAAATAAAAATAATTTTGTTGCATCCAATTAAATTGTGTACAATCTATTTCAGTGAAGGACGACAGGTGACACGGAATAGGTTAAAGACGATGGCAGCTCCCCTTCCCCAACTTCCCCTGGGTGCCGTGGTCTTGACTGCTGGACTGTTGAGCGAGCACCGAAATATCGGGCTGAATATCACGCAGCAGTTTCCTATTCCGGCTCCAGAAGTTTCTTCAAGGGGTGGGCCAAGCCCGTTCTCTTGAGGTGATGAAAACGGCTGCGGGAGAGATCGTGCAGCTAAAACATAGACCCTGTAGTGCTGGCCAGCTTTTATCGTTCGACCGATTCCCCCGGCGAAAGACGAGCGACCGCCGAGAAGTAACAGAATTGTTGTTGAAAGAGAAAGGAATCGAATTATGCCAGTAAATGTTCTCTACACCACAAGTGCAACCGCAACCGGAGGCCGCGATGGTCAGGCCGCAACTGCTGATGGAAGCTTGTCCGTTAAGCTCTCAACTCCGAAGGAACTGGGCGGTGCAGGTGGTCCGGGAAACAATCCTGAGCAGCTGTTCGCCGCAGGTTATTCTGCCTGCTTCCTTGGTGCGATGAAGTTTGTTGCCTCGCAGGGTGGCCCGAAGGTTCCGGCTGATACAAAGGTGACCGCAACTGTCGGGATCGGTCCTCGCTCCGAGGGCGGTTTTGGAATCGACGTTGAGTTGCAGATCTCCCTGCCTGGCTTGGAGAAAGCTGCTGCAGAGGCTCTGGTTGAGAAGGCTCACCAGGTTTGCCCCTACTCCAATGCGACACGCAACAATGTTCCCGTAAGATTAAAGGTTGTCTAGTCTCTCAAAGGCTAGATCGGAAGCAGGGGAAGGGCTCTCGACACCCTCCCCCTGTTCTTTCCCTGGAGGTCAAAGAATGCAAGGAAAAGCAAAGCAAGTGTTGAGTTCGTTCCCCACGGACCTGAACACGCTCTCATTGAGCAATCAGCTTTGCTTTGCCCTGTATTCGTCGTCGTTGGAGATGACGAAGCTTTATCGGCCGTTGCTGGAGCCACTAAACCTCACCTATCCGCAGTACTTAGTGATGATGGTTTTGTGGGAGTACAACGGAATCCCCGTTAAAGAACTAGGCTCCCAGCTTCACCTCGATTCCGGAACGCTTACCCCGCTACTGAAGCGTCTTGAAAAGATCGAATACATTACCCGTGCTCGCAACCCAAGAGACGAGAGAGAAGTAATCGTCACCCTTACAAAACAAGGAAAAGAGCTGGAACAGAAGGCACTCCAAGTACCCATAGGTGTCGCTTGTGCTCTAGGGTTGGAGTTCGATGAATTCTCCGTTCTTTTGAAACAAGTGAAAGAAGCTCGGGAACGAATCCGCGAATACAGAGAGACACATTTTCACAATCTCAAATGACCAGCGGGTGAGGGAAGTGAGTTCTCCCCCAGCGGCCAGGAATAAGTCTCTAGGGATCTGCCCGCCAGGCAATCGATAACTTTTGTAGCCTGGAAAGTTCTCCCAAAATCCTGCTTGGAATTCCCCCTTCCGAAATTCCGTGTATCCATCAAAATCGGTATGTAATTTGCTGCCCGGCCCCTGTCTCGCATGGTACGAAATGAATTTTCATTCATTGAAACAGCCGGTCTCGAGGGTAAAGTAACAATCACCGGAGCCCAATCAAATGCTGGTCCTGTGATCGAGACAGAGTCTTTCGATGTTTTTCAGAAAATTTGTGTACTTCCCCTGTAAAAATTCACGCTTCGATTGTCTCTAGGGTATACGGACAAACTCAGTTTCCTTGGCGCTGTAACAGAACGGGCCTGAGGTGGAGTGTACTCGATGGATTTAGCCATCTCCCTGGTGGCGAGAACGAGAGATGAAGACAACCATAGACACAACTATGGAACTGATTCGCGCGTTCGAAAAAACTCCAGCGGGTCGAGCCAAAAATCCGAAATCATTCAGCTCTACGACGAACTTCGTCCGTCACTATTTCAGTATCTGATTTGTCTGGGCCTCTCTCCGCAAAGTGCAGACGATGTAGTTCAAGAGACATTTTTGAGTCTATGCAAACAGATACAAATGGGGAACAAGCCTGATAAGCCACGCAGCTGGCTCTTTCGTGTTGCCCATAACTTCTCGCTGAACCTGCAGAAAAGGGAGAGCCGATTAGTTGCCGAAGCGGATCTTCCGGAAAGCTCCTCCGTAGTACATCAGGCCGATATCAACGGCACGCCGGAGGATTCTCTTTTGCGGATCGAGCAACAACTAAGGCTGAAGAAAGCAATGGCGAAGCTTACAGACCAACAACGTCATTGCCTGCATTTGCGAGCCGAGGGGCTTCGCTATCGGGAGATAGCAGAGGCTTTGGGGATCAGTGTTTCTCGCGTGCCCCAGCTATTAGAGCGTGCTATGGCCCATCTCATGGATGAGTTATATGAGTAAACTCTGGGAACGGATCTTCTGTACCAATCGTCGTCATCTGGACGATGAGACTCTGATTTGCTGGCTTGATGGTGAATTGTCTTCAAGTCAGAGTAAGAAGGTACAGCATCATATCGAGGGCTGTTGGACTTGTCGGGCCAAGCGTGATCGTCTTGAGCACACGATCGTGCGCTTCGTAGGCTATCGCCAGCAAGTGCTAGCTCCTTTTCTTCCACCTCCGGCACAGAGGAGAGGTCAGTTTCTCACAAAGCTCGATGAGATCTTTGTGGAACCTCAACCTGCCAGGTGGTCTTTACCTGTCGATACCCTTCGTCAATCGGTCATTCCTTTTATGCAACCCATTCTTGCATCGGTTCTGATTGTTGGCATTGCCACATTCCTTCTTGTAATGATCTGGCGCAATCCTGAAAAGGAGATCTCCTCCGGAGAATTTCTAGAGAATTTGCAATTAGCTTCAGCAGGAACGAAGAGTCATTCCGGAGTGATTTATCAGAAAATTGAAATCAAGAGCAAAGCTGCGATAGTCGAGAGATCTATCTATCGTGATAGTTCCAGGACAAGAAAGGCTTTGGTTCACGAACTCCCCAGTGAGCAACGAATTATCAAAAAGAAACTAGAGACAGCAGGCATTGACTGGCAGGAGCCTCTTTCTGTAGATAGTTTTGTCAGCTGGCATCGACAACTAGCCAATAAAAAAGACGAAGTAACTCGTTCCGGTCGAGAGTTGCTGACACTTACCATCAAAACGTCGGAAAGTAGCATTAGTGAGCAATCTCTTACAGTCCGTAGATCCGATTTCCATCCTCTAAATCGGCGAATCGTTTTTCGCGATTCGGAAACCGTGGAAATTGCCGAACTCACCTATGATGTTTTGCCCTGGGCAGCGGTGAATACTTCAGCATTATTCGAACCCTTGCCTGCTGCTGTCTCTGATGTTCCTTTACACGTGATTCCGTTACCTTCGGTGCCTCGGCCCGAAGAGTTGGATGCTGCGGAATTGAATGTCCGGCTAGCGCTAAACCGTCTACATGCTGATGCAGGTGAGGACATTCACGTCGATATGGGGAGAAGCGCGGTTCGTGTTTCAGGTGTTGTCGATACCGACAAACGTAAACGCGACATTGAGACTGAATTACGTGGCCTAGCTTGGGTGAAGCCACAAATTCAGAGCTTTGAACAGTTATCTAGAGAGCATGCCTCCCGGCAGACCGGAACCACTTCCTTTCAGGCGATTGCGATTGCCGCGGATAGTTCTCCTCTGGAGAAATTCTTGAAGGAGCGGTCAGTGTCTCCAGCGAATGGAGTGGCCCTCAGCCGGACCTTGATCGACAGATCGTTAGCAATTCGTCAGCGTTTACAAGCTTTAGAGGATCTGGAGCGTAAATTCTCCCCCGAACGGAGAGAGAGGATGGAGGAGCAGGATCGCATCCGCCTGGCTCTTTTGATTGAGGGTCAGGTGGACGATATCGTGCAGCAAATTGAGGCGGAGAGAAATGCGCTATCTCCGTATCTCTCGCCTGACTCTATGTCCTCGCTCAATGAGCTGTCGGGCGGGGACGATCTACGAAAATCCGCGCAGCTTAACCTCAAACTCTGTCAAGAGTTGGTTACTGCAAGCGACACCGAAACACGTTCCGGATCGCAACTCATCGATGATCTGGCTGGTGTTGTAGCAACGATGCGAAATGCGGCGCAAAAGAAAAAAAGGTTAGTTGGTAGGTTGTTAGAACACTAAAGGAATCCGGCGGTAGATGCGCCAGTTCCATCAAGGTGTACACAGGGTTCCTCGTTAAAACATATTTGCAGTTCAGCAAAGTTGAGCAAGTCACCATAATGCTGGCACTGCTCTGGATACATACCTAAATCACTTCCAAAAAGGATGGCCATGACATATAAGTCGTTTAGGGTTGTAGTCTTTCTTCTTCTGTTTCTCTCGTTCCCTATACGGGGATTTTCCCAGTCTGCGGAGTTGAGCGGAACAGTTACTGATCCTTCAGGTGCAGCTGTTTCCAGTGCCAAGGTCCGGCTCATTGAGCAAACCACTCTCCTGGAGCGGGCCGCCACAACCAATGCTCAGGGTACGTTCATATTTCCCTTTGCAAAAGCCGGACAATACGAGCTTATTATCGAGGCTCCAGGCTTCTCGACGGAAATGATTCAGTCTCTTAAACTAGACGGCGCTGCCAGATCGGCCATCGCTGTTCATCTCAAGGTCGGCGGAGAGAGTCAGGAAGTACGAGTTGATGGCAATGACCTGCTAATCAACACTGATATCTCGTGCAAGACGGTAGTGGATCAGAAATTTGTCGAAAATATGCCGCTGAATGGGCGTAGCTTTCAGCAGTTGATTGCAATCACACCGGGAGTTGTTCGAACTGGTGGCGATGGTCAGTTTAGCTTTAATGGTCAGCGTGATAATACAAACTACTACACAGTTGATGGCATATCTGCGAATACCGGCATTGAACTGAATTCGGTGAGCGGATTGGGACAGAGAGCTGGTGGCCAGGTCGCGGGGTTAAGTGCTATAAGTACCACTTCCAGCATCCTCTCCATCGACGCGATGGAAGAGATTACCATACAAAGTTCAACTTACGCGCCGGAATTTGGCCGTTCGCCCGGTGGCCAAGTACAGATAACAAGCCGCTCGGGAACGAATATGTTCCACGGAACTGGCTTTAACTACTTTCGCAATGAAGCATTGGATGCCATGAGTTCCTATACGAAGTGGCAGAATGCAATGATGAAGGCCGGTTATCGAAAACCTGCTATTCGTCAAAACAATTTCGGCGGCACTCTAGGCGGTCCCATTTGGCTCCCGAAGATCTATGACGGCAGGAAGAAGAGTTTCTTCTTCTTCTCCTATGAGGGGCTTCGGTTACGTCAACCGAATGCGAATTACTGGGATACGCCGCCGGCATCTGTTCGCAATGGGGCAAGCGGAATCGCCTCCTCGATTTTGCCTTATATCAAGATCACGCCGATAGCAAATGGCGTTGATCTCTACGGTGTCCCTGCCTTTTTCGGCTCGTTCTCCAATCCGAGTGCCACCGATGCGACAAGTGTGAGACTAGACCATCATGTGACGGAACGTCTGTCTTTCTTTGTCCGCTATGCATCGGCTCCTTCTTGGGCGACAACGAGATCGCTCAATCAGGTGAGCGAGAATCACTACGACAACAACCTGGTAACTGTTGGGTCGACCTGGACTCTGAACAATCATATAGCGAATGAGCTTCGTGCAAACTGGGCCAAGAACAGTGGTAGGTCGTATTACTACCTCGACACGTATGCAGGTGGCAGTATTCCTGACTCAACAATGTTGAGTCAGATGTTTCCCTCGCAGTATGGCGCCAGTTCCAGCAATTCAGTTTTTGTCTTCGGCTCCTATGCCAGTACCTGGTATTCGTCTTGGGAGCTAGGGAATTCTGTAGCCAATACCCAACGCCAGATCAACGTAATGGACAACCTCTCTTGGAATAAGGGTGCACATAATTTCAAATTTGGCGTCGATTGGAGATTCCTATATCCGATTGCATCGCCTACAGTTTATAGCGCCAATATTGCGTTCTACACACTAGATGGCTTAGCAACGGCTACACCGGACGTTGCACAGGTGCAGAGCCGGGATACCGTTGTAGTGCATCTTCACAATCTTTCTCTTTACGCTCAAGACGATTGGAAAATTACACCGAGATTCTCGCTCGAATATGGCCTGCGCTGGGACTACAACCCCCCGCCCTCTGGAGCTCATGGCCAATCTCTGTATGTAGTGTCCAATCCCACAGATCCTGCAAACGCGCTTCTGGCACCGGCAGGGACGAGTCTCTATCCTACGAATAAACACGCGTTTGCTCCCCGATTAGGAGCTTCCTATGTTGTGGGGAGTAATCCGTCCTCCGAGACCGTAATACATGGTGGTTTCGGTCTCTTCTGGGATACCAACAATGACACTGCTATGGGGGCAACCTCCTTCTTCCCCCATGATCGCTATGGTGTCTTGATGAACCAGCCCTGGCCAGCGAATCCGATCCCTCCAGTTCCCGCTGTGGATTTTAAGCCCCCATATTCAAGCCAATCGATCCTGGCCTTCAACCCAGGATTTACACTCCCACTTGTTTCTCAGTGGAACATTAGTGTCGATCAGGCAATCGGAAAGTCGCAGACCTTGGCATTGGCCTATGTTGGATCGACGGGTAAAGATCTGACGAGATTTTCTCAATATGACGGTTCCTCGTACCGTAACCGCTTTCTGAATATGGCTGTTTACTCTAGTTCAGATAGTTCATCCTTTAATTCTCTCCAGGCGAAGTTTATTCGCAGGTTCTCTCATGGATTTCAGTCCTTTGCCTCCTACACCTGGGGAAAGTCTTTCGACACCGCTTCAAGCGATACTTCTATTGCCCCGTCGCCGCGCGAGCTTAACGTGTCTCGTGAGCGAGGCTTGTCCAGTTTCGACATGCGCCATAGTTTTAGTTTGAGCTTTAACTTCGATATTCCACAGGCACATACCGGGTTGGGTGGTTTGGACTATGTTGTGAAAGGTTGGTCCATGGATGGGATCTATTCGGCTCACACCGGAAATCCTGTGACAGCTACGGTCCAAATTACACGTCCGGGCATTGCGGCCACGGTCTTTCGGCCCGATGTTATGCCTGGTGTTCCACTGTGGATCAAGTCTCAAACTGCATTTGGCGGGAAGATTCTGAATGCATCTGCTTTTGATGTGGCCTTTGCTACCAATAACAGTGGACGTCTGCAAGGAAACGAGCGGCGTGGGTTTATCACTGGTCTTGGACTAAGCGAACTTGACTTTACTTTGCGACGCCAATTTCAGTTAACAGATCGGCTGGGATTACAGTTTCGGGCAGATGCTTTCAATCTTCCCAATCAAGTGAACTATAAAGATCCCAATTCTTCCCTCGGTTATATTTCCACATCCGGGAAGTTCACACCGGCTTCGGGGTCCAGTAAGTTTGGTCTTCTCCCTGGCATTATCGGTGGCTCGTCAAAGGGGGGCGGCTTCTACGGAGTAGGCAATCCTCGCAGTATGCAACTCGCGATGAAATTACAGTTCTAGCCTGCAATGATCGGGCCAAATGGCGAGCCTACAGCTTTGCTATTTGGCCTTTCCTCGGTGATAGACAGCAACCGGGTTACAATCCTCATTTTCGATAAGGCAGATAAAGAATGAAGTGTCGTGTACCAAAGCTTTCTTCTGTTGTGTTTCTCTCCCTGTTTAGTGCGGCCCCATTGCTTTCGGCACAGTCCACCTCGTCAGGTGCCGACCTTGAGCGTGTTCGGCATCTCTACTACAACGTTGAGTTCTACTCTGCGGCATCTGAAGCTGAAGAATTGGTCAAGAGCCAGCCTGACGATGTGGTTGCGAAAGGCTGGTTGGCAGCTTTGGGCTCGCGTTCAAAGGTGCAAAAGATGCTTCCCGAACTCAAGAAAAAGGATACCGATAGTTCTTGGTCGATGCTTGCTCGGGCCGCGCTCGCTTCAGGATGGGAGAGAAGAGAACTTTGCAATAAGGCAATTGAGCGGTCGCCTGATGATGTCGATGTCTTATCGCTTGCGACTTATCGAATGGCTCAGGTAATAAATCTGGCAGAAAATCCTACTCAGTCCAAAGCCTTCCAGTCGGAATTAGTGTTGTTTCTTAAGGAGCATCAGGAAAGCTACGAAAAGTCTGCTCATGGATTGGCCGCATTGGCCGAGGCCAAGCAATCGCTCGGATTGGCTACCCACGACCGTTCCATCGAAGACGAAGCCATTGCAATTGCCAATAGAGCGCTTGTGCTGGATAAATCCAATGTTCAGGCGATATTGGTGAAAAGCTATCTGCTATCAACTTCACAGAGGAAATCGGAAGCATGGGAGCTGTTGAAAAATACTGCTTCGCTGGTTCCGGATTCTTTTGAAGTGCAGAGATCGTATATCAGATTGTTACTTGAACAACCGGGCAAAAGCCAGGATGAGAAGATTCGGGAGATCACAGCTGTTACCGATCGTTATTTTGCATCGCCTCTTGCGAACAAGCATGAAGTTTCTGCGCTGTTAAGCCTGCTGCATGGTGTTTCTGCTCAGGTAGAAAATGCAGTCGGAGAGGAAATCCTGAAAAAGTTTCCTGAAAGCAAGTTTGCAGAAGCTGTTGAATATTTCCGCGCGACGGAAGATCGTCCTTCTGCGATTGCGGAGAAGAACGATGCTCCCAAGATCGAAGCTCTCGAGGCATTTCTTTCTAAACCTAAGCACGTTGATTCAGATCTGGCAAAAGAGGCGCATAGCAGCTTGATCAGCTATCTCAGCACTCAAGAGAAGCCAGATATTGATCGCCTATACCGGGAGGTTCAAGCTTTTCCCGCTGAATCCGCAAATGCCGTGGAGGTGCTTGCTGACCACAAGGTACATCTCGATGAGCTAGAGAGGATTGCTCAAGGGGAACTTGATAAGCAGTGGAAGCTTCTGGCCGACCGTATGGAGGATCAAGTCGATAAGCAGGGGTTCACTGGTTTTTCGGAAGCAACATTCGTTGCGCCATGGCTTAATGCCCTAGGCTGGATCTACTATCAGTCGGGGAAGATGGATTATGCAGAAGAGAAGTTGCGTACAGCAATTGCTCTTTCGCCAAAAGGGCTGAATAGCAACCTTCATCTTGCTCGAGTTCTGGAAGCGGAGGGCAAGCTTTCAGATGCTGAAGCTCTCTTCCAATCTGCCGTTACTCTTCCGGTCTACGAGGCTGGAGAGCATCCCGCCATCAAGGCTCTGCAGGAGTTCTATCTCCGTGGTCATGGGAATAACCCACAAGGGCTGGATGCCTACATGAAGCCGATTCTGGATAAGGATCGCGAGCGTAGGAAGAAAGAAATCCTGCAAACTCGCGCGAGAAAACCGCAGGAGATGCCTGCATTTTCCTTGACAGCATTGGACGGGAAACCAGTAGCTTCGAGCAGTTTAAAGGGGAAAATCCTGGTTATTAATTTCTGGGCGACATGGTGTGGGCCTTGCCGTAAAGAATTGCCGGATTTTCAAAAGCTCTATGAAAAGTATAAGAACGACCCTTCGATAGCCATCCTGTCAGTTGCGACAGATGACGCTACTACCCCGAAGAGTACGATCGACACTTTTATCTCGGCTCGCAAGTACGATTTTCCTGTTTTGCTCGGTCCTGATTACGCGAATCGAAATTCGATTACTCCCATTCCTATGACCTGGTTTGTCGATGCCGATGGAAACCGTGATTTCGAAAAGATGGGATTTAGTAAGGAACTTGTCGAAGAATTTTCATGGAGAATCGAGGCTCTACGGAACTGAAGAGCTGCGACCGCTATTGCAGAAGTATTCCACCAAAGAATGACTGCATAGCATGGTCTTTAGTTGCGCCCCGGTTTCGAAAATAGCGATCCGGAGCGCTTTCTGTCTTATGCTGGGAATTTATTGCGTTTCTTTTTTTGATACAGCTCGATCTACTGCAAAAGGGTTACTCATGTCGCGACGTTTGTTCTGTGTTGTTGTTCTTTTGATGGCTGCGTTGTCTGTATCTGCACAGACTCCGGAAGAAATTATGCCTTGGCAGGCTAAAGCTGTTCCGGGCGAGGTTAGTGCAGGGAAGAGCCTAATCATAGAATTGCGAGCTGATATACGGGCAGGTTGGCATAGCTATTCCATCACCCAGGGGCCAGGTGGGCCCACGCGGATGAACTTGGCCTTAGCTGCTAACCAGCCATTTTCATTGGGTGGGCAGATTCAGGCGCCCAAACCTCTGTCGTCATACGATCAGAACTTTGAGATGCAGACTGAGACTTATACAGGAAGTCTCCGCTTTGGTCTGCCTATCAAAGTAGCCAGCAATGCTCCGGCTGGAAAGCAGCAGATTGGTGTCGATGTAGCCTTCCAGGTTTGTAACGAAAGTACGTGCCTACCGCCTAAGAAATTACACCTGATGGTGCCGGTGACGATTCTTGCAACAGGTGCAGCTACAGCGGTAGCGGTTCCGGGCAGTTCTCCTTCGGTTCCCAACTCTGAACTCATAAAGAAAGCTGAAACGTCACAATCGATTCCAGTAGCACAGAATACGCTGTCTCAGGCTGTTCCTCCTGTTGCTCCACAGGGAGAGGTGGAGCATCGATCTCTGGTCTCGTTCTTATGGTTCGCGATGGGGATGGGGGCTCTCTCACTCTTGACGCCCTGCGTCTTTCCCATGATTCCGATCACGGTCAGCTACTTTACGAATCATGCTTCCAGAAGCCGTGGCGCTGCTATTCGAGATGCGTTTATATATAGTCTCGGAATCATCTTGACCTTTACTCTGTTAGGTCTGGCCCTGGCGCTTATGTTTGGAGCAGGGGGCGTAAACCGGCTTGCTGCAAATCCATGGGTGAATCTTCTTATTACTGCTATCTTTCTGGGGTTTGCCTTCAGCCTATTCGGTCTTTATTTCCTGCAGGTGCCCCCTGGCTTGGTAGCCCAAATAGATGGATTTTCCAGGGGAAAACAGGCGGGACGGATTGCGGGCACGCTGGCCATGGGGCTGACCTTCACTCTCACTTCGTTTACCTGTACCGCACCCTTTGTTGGAACTTTGTTGGTGATGGCTTCGCAAGGAAGCTGGAAATGGCCATTGCTAGGCATGTTGGCCTTCTCTTCCATCTTTGCCTTGCCGTTCTTTTTGCTGGCACTTGCGCCGCAATTACTATCGAATCTGCCCAAGTCGGGAAACTGGCTGAATTCCGTGAAGGTTGTGATGGGCTTTCTGGAAATAGCTGCTGCAATGAAGTTTCTATCGAATGCAGATCTCATCTGGCATTGGGGCCTTTTCACCAGAATGACGGTTTTGTCTGTCTGGATAGCTATCGGATTGATGACCGGATATTACTTGCTTGGCCGTTTCCGGCTTGGGCATGAGACTGCTGACGAGGCTGTTTCAGGTATCAGAGTCATGATGGCCATTTTCTTTCTCTCTATTGCTATTTGGTTGACTACCGGCCTCCTGGGTCATCCGATGGGAGAGTTGGAAGCCTTTCTCCCGCAGTCAATGGAGCATCCGGCATCTTCTGGCAACTCCCCGGTCTCGGAGTTGGACTGGATAGAGAACAACTATCGATCTGCTCTCGATAGGGCGAAGGAAGCGGGAAAGCCTGTCTTCATTGATTTCACGGGGTATACTTGCACCAACTGCCGTTGGATGGAGGCGAATATGTTTCCCCGTCCGGCGGTAAAAGACAAACTAAACGCCTTTGTCCGCGTTCGTCTATATACAGATGGAGATGGTTCCCTCTATGAAGAGCAGCAGAAATTGGAGAAGGAACAGTTTGGCACCATAGCCCTTCCGCTATATGTCATCGTGACACCGGGTGGGAAAACGGTCGCCACTTATTCGGGTCTGACTCGCAATGAGCAGGAGTTTCTACGTTTCCTTGCTTCTGCCAGTTAGTGTCCGGCTCTTGAGGTTCGGGCGCAAAGCTAATATCACCTTTGTATTTGGTGGGGAAAGATAAAGATAGATGATGAAAGCACCCTTGCGGTTCCTTGCATCTTGTGTATTGCTGGCATCACCCATGCTTGTGGTTGCCGGAGAGTCTTCTAAGAGTACTCCTATTCAAGATGTCAAACTGAGCAATGGCCTTCGAGTCATTCTGGTTGAAGACCATAGTGCGCCGGTCTATGCCATTGCCGTGACCTACAATGTCGGCTCCCGCGATGAACGGAAGGGACGCACCGGTTTTGCTCATCTGTTTGAGCACATGATGTTCCAGGGCTCGCAGAACATCGCGAAAGGCGAACACATGACGCTGGTGGAAGAAAATGGCGGCGGCATGAATGGGACTACTTCGGAGGATCGTACCAATTACTTCGAAGAGCTTCCTGCGAATCAGTTGGATCTGGGATTATTCCTGGAGTCGGATCGAATGCGCTCTTTGGCTGTAACTCAAGCCAATCTGGATAACCAACGTAATGCCGTTCAGGAAGAACGCCGCATGCGTATGGACAACCAGCCATATGGAAAAACCTTCGAAGCGCTACAGAATTTGGTTTACGACAACTTTGCATACAAGCACTCGACAATCGGATCGATGGAGGATTTGAATGCAGCCTCCGTTGCCGATGTGCAGGAATTCTTTAAAACCTATTACGCTCCGAATAACGCCGTTTTGTCCCTCGTAGGTGACTTTGACTCCAAAGTTGCAATCGAGAAGGTGAAGAAGTATTTCGGAGACATTCCTTCCCATACACCACCGCCACCTGTAGATGTAACCGAGCCCAAGCAGACGGCGGAGAGACGCCTGATCATCACTGACAATTTCGCACAGCTGCCGATGATGAATATTGCGTACAAGACTACGCAAAGCAATACCAAGGACTTCTATGCTCTAGATGTCCTTTTCACCTTGCTGGTCGATGGACAATCTTCACGTTTGTATCAGAAGTTAGTTAAAGAGCAGTCTTTGGCCGTGCAAGTGGGCGGCGGAATTGATGAGTCACGCGGTACCGACATGGCCGAGGTCCAGGTTATTACTCGTCCGGGAGTCGATCTGAGCAAGATTGAAGCGGTGGTTTACGACGAGATTGCGAAGATGCAGAAGGAGCCTCCAGCCGATTGGGAAATGACTAAGATTCTGAATCAGGTCAAGATGCAGCATATCAATGCCAATACCTCGGCTTTGCGTCGTGCCGTTCAGATCTCGCAAGATACGGTCTATTACAACGACCCCAATCACATTAATACCGTAGACGCTCAGTACGCGGCTATAACGAAGGACGACGTATTGCGGGTTGCCAAGCAGTATTTGATTCCCACGAATCGTAGCGTCTTGATCACAATGCCGAAATCTGCTGCTGCAGCACCGGCGCAGGGAAAGTAAAAGGAGATAACCGTGAAAAAACTATCGACTTCTATGAAGCTCTTCCTTTCTCCTGTTCTTGTGGCTGGTCTTGTTGTTTCTTCTGCTTTTGCCCAGAATGCTTCGCAACAGGAGAAGTCTAGCCTCACCCGTCTAAATAGGGCTCCCGTTTCAAATGAGGTGCTGAAGGTTCATCTGCCTCGCGCTGTCAAAACGACCTTGCCGAATGGCGTTCGGTTACTGGTTCTGGAGGATCATCGTTTCCCTTCAGTCTCTATTGAGATGGAAGTTGATGGAGCAGGGGCACTGTACGATCCTGCCAATAAACCCGGCTTAGCACAAATGACGGCCACCTTGATGAGGCAAGGCACCGCGACGCGTTCTAGCCGCGAGCTCTCCGAAGCCATTGAGAAACTGGGTGCACAGGTCAGTGTGAGTGCCATGCCGACTCGGCCTGAAGCTTCTGTCTCTGCTTCGGGGTTGAAGGACAACTTCGATGAATGGCTGGCTATCTTTGCGGATGTGGTTCTGCATCCATCCTTCCCGGAGAATGAACTTGCGATTGCCAGACAGCGTCAGATTGCGGCTTTGCAGCAGCAGTTCTCGACGCCGACCTTCCTGGCCAACAAGTATTTCCGCAAGGCAATCTATGCAGATTCTCCCGCGGGCGTTGTGAGTGCGACTCCGGAGAGCCTCACCTCACTCACCGTGGAACAACTCAAGCAGTGGTACGGGCAACGTTACACCCCTCAGAACTCAATTCTAGTTATTGCCGGCGATATCACTGTTGCCGAGGCAAAGAGCAAGATCGAAAGTGCCTTGAAGGATTGGAAGAAAACCGATCTTCAGCTTTCGATTCCCGCAATGCCTAAAGCCGCAACTTCAACCAAGGTCGTTCTGGTTGACCGTCCAGGTTCGGTGCAGACAAATCTTCTACTTGGAAACCTGGGAATCGATCGTCGTAATCCGGATTACGTTGCTCTCACGGTCACGAATGGAATTCTTGGGGGTGGCACCTCAGGCCGTTTGTTTATGAAGCTACGCGAGGAAAAGGGGTACACCTATGGAGCCTACAGCCGCTTCGACGCTGGGCGCTATCCAGGCGTGATTGTCGCCAATAGCGAAGTTCGGTCCTCCGTAACAGAAGGTGCTCTGCAGGAGTTCTTTAATGAGTTCCATCGCTTGGCCGAACAGCCGACTCCTGGGGAAGAATTGAAACGACGTCAACGTTCGATTGTGGCGAGCTTTGCACTCTCTCTGGAATCTCGTCCTTCCCTGATGTCGTATGCTCTGGTGACGGAGCGCTACGGCTTTCCTGAGAACTATTGGGATGACTATGCCAAACAGGTAATGGATGTAACGCCTGCCGATATCCAGAAGATAGCAGCGAAATATCTTACTCCTTCGGCTGTGCAAGTGGTTGCTGTGGGAGATCCGAGCATTAAGCCCGCCCTGGCGAAATACGGTGCGGTCGAAGAGGTCGCTCCTACAAAGTAGCTCTTTTCGCTTCGCCAGACGCCTCGGAACTTGATTGTTCCGGGGCGTTTGCTTTTCCATGTAACAAGAATGAGCGCGTCATCAACCGTCACGTCAGAGCATTTCTCGTTCAGGGCTACATCGAAGCCACGCGAGAAATGCTCTAAAAATCGAGAACGGCTCCATCCGGGGCTTGCGCTGTGGTCGTTAGGATAATCTCCTGTTTGAAGGGATGCTTTGCCGCTTGCTCTTCGTCCACTTCAATACCTAATCCTGCGGCATCGATCTTTTGCCAATATCCTTTCTCCGAAGTGAGTGAGTGCCTTACTACATCCCAGCGCCAGGGGACATCGGCCAGCATATCCTCTTGGATAAGAAAGTTTGGAGTCGAGAGCGCAAAGTGCAGAGCGACTGCATTTGCGACAGGCCCAAGGGGATTATGCGGGGCGACACCCATATAGTAGGTCTCCGCCATCGCTGCAATCTTTTTTGCTTCCAGCAATCCTCCGCAATGGCATAGGTCCGGTTGGATTATATGGCAAGCCTGTTTTTCGAAGATTTCGCGAAACTGATGGCGGGTGACCAGCCGTTCTCCTGTAGCGATCGGTACCTTAACAGCGTTGCGTACTTGTGCCAAAGCATCGATATTTTCCGGAGGTACGGGCTCTTCACAGAAATATGGAGCATATTCGGCGATTGCCTGAATGTATTGAATTGCAACTGCCGGGTAGGTTCTCCCGTGGAAGTCGATCATGATATCGATGTTGTCGCCCAGTGCGAGGCGAAGCTTTTCAATTGTCTGGGCGAAACGTTTCGTGTAATTCACACCCATCAGAGGTTCCGAGAAGGGAACACAGACCACCTTTACCGCGGTGTAGCCCTTTGCCACCACTTCGAGCGCAAGATCGATCAGCGGTGCGGGATCGAAGGTATCGTAGACAGCTCCCATTTCTCCGCCGCCCAAATGTGTGTACATTCGAACTTTGTCACGAACATTGCCGCCCAGGAGCTTATAGACCGGAACGTTGAGTGATTTCCCCAAGATATCCCAGCAGGCATGTTCTATGCCGCTGATTGCACTCATTCCTATAACTCCTGGACGGAAGAACGAGGCACGGTAAAGCTTCTGGTAGATATGCTCGATGCGGGTTGGATCTTCTCCGATGATGAGTTGGGCAAGATCTTCAATAGCGCCTACTACCGATCGTGTTTTGAGCTCCAGACTGGCTTCGCCCCATCCGTATAGACCAGCCTGATCTGTTTCCACCTTTACAAGTACCCAATTTCTCGACTCTGCATTGACTACGACCGATTTAATTTGCGATATCTTCATCTCTTCTTCCGCCCGCCTTTGAACTCAGTCTGTTGTGTCGATTCCCCTAGTGTGTTTTCTCTGTCATCAGGATCTTAAGCTCCTGTGATTTCACGTTCGATCTGCTCCAGGCTTTTTCCTTTTGTCTCCGGAACAAAGCGCAAGACGAAGAAGAACCCGATCAGGCAGATTGCTGCATATATAGAGAATGAGCCGGTAAGTCCGATCCCTTCGGAGATGATAGGGAATGTGTATGTCAGCACAAAGCATGCAATCCATAGGGCCGAAACAGAGATCGATACGGCCACACCACGAACTTGATTGGGAAATAATTCGGAGATCAGGATCCAAGTAACCGGAGCCAGAGAGAGACCATAGCCGCCAATGGCGGTTAGCGTTAGTGTAAGAGGAAAGGCTCCTTTGTATCCCAGGTGGTAGGAGATCCCGATCAAGGTATGGCAGAAGGCGAGAGAGAGGCATCCGAACAGCATCAACGGCCGTCGTCCGAATCTATCGACAATCGCAAGAGCCAAGATAGTAGTCAACATGCTGATCGATCCGGTTGCGATGATATTCAACATTACATTGCTTACCCCGTACCCTGCCGCCGTATAGATTTCCTCCGCGTAGTTGTAGATCACATTGATACCGCTGAATTGTTGCAAGACCGCGAGCGATGCTCCGATTGCAATGATCTTGGCAACTCCGGATTGTGCCCAATTTCGCCATTCGAGCTTGCTGGTCTCTGCCTCCGAGGTTGCTTGTATGCTGGAAAGAGTGGCTTGCGCGTATTCGCTGCCCCCAATTCGGGATAAAGTTTTTTCGGCTTTGTCCTTGTTTCCTTTGAGCGCTAGCCAGCGGGGACTCTCCGGGATAATAAGTGATCCGGCGAAGAAGATCATCGCAGGGATTGCAACCGCACTAAACATCCATCGCCATCCGTATTGACCATTCCACGACAATCGAATTGTCTCGCTCGATGCTCCCTCGGCTACCTGCTCTGCTATTGCCCAATTCACTATCTGGGCCATTACCACGCCAACGGCAATTCCCAACTGATATATCGCTACCAGTCTGCCCCGCCACTGAGAAGGACTTACCTCGGAAACGTAGGTTGGCGAAAGGTTGGAAGCCATTCCAATGGCAACTCCCCCGATAATTCGCCATACAACAAATAGATCGAAGCGATAGGACCAACCGGTAAGAATTGATGAGACAGCAAAAAGCAATGCGCCGGCGATCAGCATCTTCTTCCTGCCGATCTTGTCACTTAGCGCTCCGGAGAGCAGCGAGCCCGCAAGACATCCCAGCAGTGCGCTACTGTTTGCCCAACCAATGGCGTAAGCGCTTTGCAGTTGGAAGTAGCGTTCGTAGAAGGGCTTTGCTCCTCCAATGACAACCCAGTCGTATCCGAAGAGCAATCCGCCCAATGCTGCGATCACCGTAATGAGCAATACATAGCCCAGGTTGAAATGAACATTCGGCAGTGGTTTATCGAGCTCTTGAGCATTTTCTATAGGTCTCACAAATACCTCACCGACTCTCCGCAGTGATGGCGAACAGCAGCAGGGGGGATTGCCCCGGGGATAGCGAAACAACGATTGATTCGACATTAGTGCTATTCAACTCAATCGTGTGAAGAAGGACCTGGTACCTTTCTCGTGCGGGATCCTTGGTGAAGAGGATTGCCCTCTGTGCGATGGTGGGTTCCGGCGCTATTCGCGTAGCACGATAGATGAGATTGGCTGTGCAAACTTCAATTCCATTACGCAATGGAATCTGTTGTGCAGAGCCATTCTTATATTTCACCTGGTATTCGGCGACTTTTGCTTCCGGAGTTCCTGTAACGGGGTACCCGCCAGGTAGAGTCACCTGACCCAGAATATGAAGGCGCTGGCATTTCCTCTGTATTGGAATTTCTAGCTTGGGGAATTCTGGAGTTACAACCAGAGGTTGTGCATAACCTTCTTTTACCGGGCATTGGAAAGGAACACCCAGAATCTCAATTGCTGTGTTTTCCCAAAACCTGAAATGACGTCCGATTCGATCCCACTGGCCTTTGTTCATCCAGTCGGTATCCCAGTATCGAATCATGTGTTGTTCCAGCGCCTGCCAGCTTTGGCTTGTCGAAGGGAGGTCTGCGATTGCCTGCAGATCGATGGTGTGTGTTGCTGGATTTGAAGACCACGGAGGGCGGCGAAGTGGGACAATCACTGGGGCTGAAGGTGAAGGGAAGAGGTGCTGATCCTGGTATTGTCCTCGAAAGAGTTGAACTAGTTGAGAGTATTCCTCATTTCTACGCTCTCTCGATTCGCTTACAACTCCTGATTCCACAATTCCATCCAGCATCTCCGCGTCGATTCTGGCGAACTGCGGAAAATCGTTCCAGGAGAAGAAGACCTCACCAGCCAACTTATCTTCCTCCATCATCTTAAGAATCCGATCACATTGCTGTGGGAGGATGAAGTCAGACTGTCCTACCGCTCGCCCACCCCATTCGTCAAAGACAAGAGGCTTACTTGAGCTATACCTCTCGCAGACCTGATCGAAGCGATGTAAGTCGAAGGTATAGGGATGATCGCTGTAGAAGTCCATTCCTGCTTCGTCGAAGAGTGGTTTTGCCTTCTGAACGGGACGATAATTGGCAGCTGATACAAAGCGATCGATGGCATCGAGCTGCTTGCACATGGTCCGCCCCTTCTTCAGAAATTCCACTGTGTTGTCCGACTCATTGCTGAGAAGCCATGCAAAAACGGAGGGCGAGTTCCAATCGCGCCGGATTGTACGCCCAAGGATATTGAAGCCCAGTTCAGTAATCGATGGCCTCATGGTAGCGAAGTCTACTTGCCAAAATCCAGGTTCCTCACAGACAAATATTCCGAGCTCGTCCGCTAGTTCAACCATGTAGCGGTCCTGTGGAAAGAGATGAAGCCTCACGAAATTACAACCCATCTCCTTCATTCCGCGCATATCGAACGCCATCTGTGTCCGTGTGAGGGTAAAGCCCTGGTCTTTCCATGTGCCCAGCCATGATAGGCCATGAAGCTTGAACTTCTCTCCATTCAGATAGAAGTTTGATCCGCGAGCTTCCAGCTTGCGAAAGCCGGTTTTGAATTCGTAGTGATCGGAGCCTGCATTTGTTTCCAAGGAGAGCTTTGCAGCATAGAGATTAGGATGGGTCGGAGACCACAAGTCCAGCGACGGTACTTCAAAGGATAGTTCCGGCTCACTTGTTCCTGCAGGTATGCTTATCGCGCGCTCGACGGTGGCCACTTCCTTTTCTTGACGGAACAATACGAGTCGTAATTTCCCTGTAAGAGCTTCTAGGGAAGAGAGAAATGCAGTGGCTCGACACTTTGCCAGCTGGAATGAATCGGGTAGCTCATAGCTAAACCGGACGTTTTCGATATAGGCGGAAGGTCGCAACTCGATAAAGACATCCCGAATAATCCCGCCATAGGCTTCCCAACCTAGATTGACGCCAAGTTCTATCTCGTCTTTACCCTTTCCGTCCGGTTCGGCCTGCAGATCGTAGATAAGTACGGAAAGCTCGTTGCTCTCCGGCCGCAGATAACGGGTGATATCGAATTCGTAGGGGGTGTAGGGTCCCATGATTCCCAGAAGCGTTCCGTTTACCGAAACATGCGCACGATAAGTGATTGCTTCGAAGCGGAGGATAGCTCTTGTCCCGGACGATAGATTTGAAATAAAGAAACTTCTTCTAAGTTCATAAGTGCCAAAGGGATGTTGAGAGGAGGGGATCTGAATCCGGTCATAGAGAAGACCTCCTACGCGGCGTTCCCATATTCCTCCAAGATCGATTCGCGCACGCGTGCCGCCGTGAGCAGCTGGCTTCTCTGTTTCTCCGTGGCTGATTCCGTGTACTGCTGCCAGTACGCCAGACACACCAAGAGATTTACATAGCTCGCGACGAGTAATCATTCTTGCTCCTTCAACGATTTCTCGACGGTTAAGATGCAATCTGCGCCGTCGTAATGTCCATAGCACGAAAGAGTTTGCCTATTCGTGGTGCTCGAAATTATCGAGTTCAGGTTGGGATGTTGTCAATTAATTCGGAATGCATTCCGAATTATTGCTGAACATTGCGAAGTCACCATCTTCCATGTCACGCATGATGTGCGTAAATAAAAGAAAACATGATAAATAAGTTCTCAGTTTTTCTTTCTTGCATATTTTGCGGAATATATTCCGATAATCGTTGACACACTGCTGGAGAGTTTTCTAGTATTCCGTCTGCTCGACGTGGATTCCCAACCGCGGCAGCATCTGCCTCATAGAAAGGCGATTCCGTTGCAGCGGCATAGGGCATTTTAGGTTTTCGTATGGTCCTTCAAAGAGCCGTGCAGTGCGATTATTCCTCGAAGGGACGGCCATAAACATCGATTCCCGGTCCACATCGAAACCCAAGATGCTGTAGCCCTCGATGAGCAATGGAGGACTTCCCCAGTGAAAATCTGCAAAGTGTGGATACGCTTTTACAGCATATCGTTCGCAATCTTCAATTTATTAACAGTCTTTGCCTTTGCCCAAACTGGCAATTCAGGAATTACCGGGACCGTCTTCGATACACAGGGAGCAGCGATCGCCGGTGCTCAGATTGTTACGACAAATACAGGAACAGGCCTACGTCGTTCCGTAACAAGTGCGGAAAACGGAACTTATGTGGTGCCTCGTCTTCCTGTAGGAATCTATTCCCTTGCTGTTTCCCAAGCAGGGTTTGGAGCTTTTAGCCAAACCGGAATCGTTTTGACGTCCGATCAGCTAGCGACGGTGAACGTCACTCTTCAGGTTGGAAGCGCACAGCAGACAGTGAATGTGAGCGCGAATGCCGAAATGCTGGAGACTGCCACGCCCGAATTGGGGCAGACCGTAAACCAGACGTCTGTAGTAAATCTGCCTCTGAATGGCCGCAATCCTGCGGGGTTGGTCCTGCTTACTCCCGGAGCGGTGAATGGGGTAGCACTCGGCCCTATTGTGAATCAAACCAATGTGTCGAATCCGAATGATACAGGTGCTTCCATCAATGGTGGGCGGCAGGGCAGTGTTTTCTACTTACTAGACGGAGCTCCGAATATGGATTCGGGCAATCTGTTGGGAAACCCCTTTCCGAATGCCGATGCAACGGAAGAGTTTCGTGTCATCAGCAACAACTTCAGTGCTCAGTATGGTTTTGCTCCGTCTGCTGTGGTGAGTATTGTGTCGAAAGGCGGAACAAATAGTTGGCATGGGACTGCTTTTGAATTCTTGAGAAGCCATGATTTTAATGCTTCCAATTGGTTTAGCCACCAAACAGATAAGCTCACCCGCAACCAGTTCGGCGGGGGACTCGGTGGGCCTCTAGTCCACAATAAGTTGTTTATCTTCGGAAATTATCAGCGGACGCCGGAATCCAACAGCACCAGCGGGACTTCGGCGTTTGTCCCGAACAATAAAATGCGTGCGGGTGATTTCAGTGACTTGCTGACAGGAAAGACGACGAACCTATGTGGCACTGGTGGACCTTCGAATCTGGACTTTGATCGCGGTCAGATATTCGTTCCCAGTCGCGGTACCGCTTTTGTATGTCCTCCGGGCAGTGCGCAAGCTGGCACGACCGTTTTCATCAAACAACCAATTTCCGGCAATAACATTAACAGTGTTCCTGGCCTGGCTTTGGATTCTGTAGCCACGGGCGTTCTCTCAACCTATCCGAGGACTACTGCGACAAACGGGCAAATACTTCTGCCAGGATTTTCTCGACACGATGTCACCGACGAATACACAATTCGTGGCGACTATGCGATCAACGATAAGCAGAGGATCACGGGAAGAGTGTTTTATCAGCACTTCAATCTTTCCCCTTTTACCGGTAATGGAAATTTGCTGGAAACTACCAGCTCCTGGTCGACACCCTTCATTAGCTACTCCGGAAATTGGACGTGGACGATCCGGCCGAATCTGCTGAATACTTTTATCGTCGGATGGAGCCGTCATATCGATGACAGCTTTCCTGCTGAGCTTGTCGATGGCAAGCCTGTTTCGTGGGCTACCTATGGTGCAAAAATCAACTATCCGACGGAATATGTACAGAATATCGAGAGTGCCAGCATCACCGGTTGGTCAATCTACAGCGGTAACTCAAACGTGCAGCGTCGCCACGCTCTTTCCTTTACCGATTCGCTGGATTGGACCAAAGGAAAGCATATGGTCATCCTTGGGTCCGATGTGCTCCGTTATGACTGGTGGGATGCGACCGACTACGATGCTTCTCCGGTAATTCAATTCAATGGACAGACGACGGGGCAGAGCATTTCCGACTTCATGTTGGGGTATATCGACAACTTCACGCAGGGTGGCGGCGTAGACGATAAGTCAAGAAGCTGGAATATTGCTCCCTATATTCAGGAGGCTTATCGCGTTAAACCGAATCTGACATTGAATGTCGGTTTGAGGTGGGAACCGTATCTTCCTGCTACTTTTCGAGGAGATAGAGCCGTCGCTTTCCGTTCTGGACAACAAAGCACCCGCTATCCGAATGCGCCTGCTGGACTGGTCTATCCTGGAGATTCCGGAGTCAACAAAAGCGGTGGAATTGCAACTGACTGGCTATCGTTCTCGCCTAGAATCGGCTTAGCCTGGCAGCCGGGATGGTTGCATGGTACATCGATCCGTGCTGCCTTCGGCATCTTCAATGCTCCCATTCAGAATAACTATTTTCAGCACAACAGTATGACTGCGCCTTTCTGTAGTGTTATCAATTTTGGCTACCCAAATGTGAGCGGATTGATCAGGCTGGCAGATCCCTGGGCAAGCTATGCGCCATCAGGCTATACGAGTCCTTTTCCGCCGTTTTGTTTCGGGGGGAACAACCCCTCACAGAATGTGCAGTTCCTCACCCCGGTTTCCATTACCAATACTTTTGCTCGTAGATTTAGTCTCGGTAAGGATCAGACATGGAATGTTTCGGTCCAGCAGGAATTGTCTCAGAACCTAATTCTTCAAATTGCTTATGTCGGTAGCCAGACATATCATTTGCCGATTCAGTTGCAGGCGAATCCCTATGTCAATAACACGCTGAATCCACTGCGAATCTATCCGCAATTTTCCACGATTCAGGAAGTTGCTTCCTGGGCAACGGCTTCGTACCACGCCCTTCAGCTTAGCTTGAATAAACGTCTGTCGCGAGGTCTGCAACTTACCTCAAACTATAGCTGGTCAAAGGGCATCGATACTGCTACACAGGCAGACGTGGCTTTTTCGAATCCTGTAGGATCGGAGGCTGCCTCCGGACCGGGTTCGTGGAGAAATAATCGGGGGATTTCCAGTCTGAACATCCCTCACAACTGGAATACCTACTTTATCTGGCAGGCGCCAACTTTGCAGCAAAACAGGCAGCTTGTACGCCAATTGATAGGTGGCTGGCAGATTAGTGCGATTGTCTCCGTACATTCTGGAACGCCCTTTACTCTATCCGGGGGATGCACCGGAGATCAGTCCCACACCGGCATTGGAAATGAAAGGGCTGATTCGGTCCCAGGGCAGCCTCTAGATCTAAAGCAGGGCTCCGATCAGCATTGGGTGAATCGCTACTTCAACCCGAATGCCTTTACTTGTGCTGCACCTGGAAGTTTTGGAAATACATCGAGGAACTTCTTGTCGGGGCCGGGCTTCTATAACTGGGACACCGGATTAGGGAAGAGCTTCCCCATTGGAGAGAAGTATCATGCTCAGTTCCGGTGGGAATTGTTCAATGCTCTCAATCATCCGAACTTCGGAGGGCCGGGAAGTACACCGGGGACCGGAGCATTTGGCAAGATCACTTCTCTGGCCAATTCCTCAGCTCCCCGAGTTATGCAGTTCGGGTTTAAATTCGATTTTTAAAGAATCTTATCCAGAGGGAAGACCGTTACACGTAGCTCCGTTGATCCATACGGAACGAGTGTAATGGTCTCCGGCTGCTTATCTGTTTCAGGATTCGTGGGCACAGGTGGGGTGAATTGAGCTTTGGGATCGTCTTGCGAGGTCAGCATTTTCCATGACGGTACTCGCTTTGCCGGGATACGAAGGCGTATCGGAGGATTCAGCCACGGATCATCTGTAGTCGCTGTATGTTCGACTTGCACGACGGACTCCAGGCGATCTTTGCCAGGAGAGAGTGTGTAATTCCATTCACCCTTCGGCATGGCCGACCATATTGGATAATCTGGAGTTGACCAATGCGGTTCTACGGACGAGGTCCATGTGGCTTCAATCGGCAACGAATAGACTAGAGGTCCTCTTTCCAGTGCCACTCCGGTATCGGGCCAGAATGTACTCTGGATCTCCATGGGTAAGTGCAGTGTGAGTGTGTCGTTGGAGTGGAACATCATCCGAAGCTGCACAAAGCCTTTTTCTATCATTGGAACTGGCAGAGCCTTTCCGTTGAGCGCAAGTTTTGGTCTCTTGCACCATTGCGGAATTCGTAACAGCAGTGGGATCTGTGTTGGGCGATCTACATGAAATGTAAAGTGAATCTGATCGTCGAATGGATATTCCGTTTGCTCTGTGATTTCAAGCTCTTGTCCTGCAATGTGTGTTTTTAGCGTACACGGCCCATAGAGCGTTGCTGCAAGACCTCCTTCTCCATGTCTCATCCACATGCGAAGCGCGTAGTTTGGCAAAATTCGATGAACATTTCCAGCACAGCAAGCGATGTGTTTTGCAGGGTTCGGAGCGAAGTTGAAACGGTCCTCTTCTCGCTTGCCTATATGATTCGAATATCTGGTGGCCAGGATTTGATTAGGGCTTGAGAAGTACTGTAAGGCTTTCCAGTCATTCTTGATGGTACCTAAAGCTGCGTTGAAGCAGGCGCGCTCAATACGGTCTCCCCAGATGCCCGCGCCCGATGCCATCAGTTCGTAGCCCCATGTCCACATATGATCAACGATGTCGCAGGTTTCGTGTGCGTCCCTTCCCGTTCGCTCAGAGTAGAACTCGGAAGTTGAAGGAATTCCATCGACCAGCATGTGATGAGCAAAGACCCGTTCCTGTGCTGCAAGACCAAGCTGTAGATAATCCTGTTTCCCTGTATAGAGATAAAGCAGGGTAGGCAGTTTGGATTGTTCTGCGTAGCTCACACCGTGCGCCTTGATTGGCAGCCCTGAAAGAATCCTTTCTCTGCTTAGATCTCCATCTCCGGCAAGACTCGGTGCAATCGATTTTTCATAATCGAGCCACGTCTTCTCTGCGAGTTCTAGCAGACGGATGTCACCGGTGTATCTGTAACTCCACAGCATTGCTTCAATGTTGGTGACATCCCTTACTCTCTTTCCGTATTCGGCTGTGTCCACAAGGTAATGCTTGCGAAGAGCTACTGCGAAACTTGAGTCGTGTTTGAAATCTGCGTATGCAGCAACGCCTCTGAAAAAAACTGTGTGCGGCCATCGGTAGGCATTCCCTGTAGGGGAGGAGAAGTTTGCCGGACCTAGATAGCCATCCTGGCGAGGGTGGTTCAGTGTGTAGAAGATCGGGGCACTTGCAGTCTTGAGCAAATCCTCATCTTGCAAGGTAATCGCCAGACGAGTTGCGCCATCGATCCAATAAGCGGTCTGCTCCCATGGTCCCCAAACATCGAAACTTTCAGTGCCTTCTGTCTTGGTTTCTCCATTCCAGTAGGGCCAGGTAAAGGGCCAGGAAACTCTTGGCAAGGCTTTCGTTAAGCCATCTGCCTGCCTTTGCAGAAGGGATCGGAGCCAGCCTTGAGGAAGAATCTCCCCAGGGGGAAGTTCGTGAAGAGCGCCATAGTAAGGATGATTCTTCTCTCCGATTGCTGGAAGGCACGCCAGGAGTGTTGTTGAACCCGCAGTTGCAGCAGCCAGTTGCAAAAACTCACGCCGCGTTGGTTGAGGACTGGACTTGTGAGTTTCATCCTGGTCTGCCATTGGCAAAAATCTCCCATCATGCGGAAAGCTTTGAACTCTCTTGTGACACAGTTTTGAAATCTAGAAGATAGGCACGTAGTTTCTCCGGCATCTTCAGATAAATTTCGTCGAGCGTCTGTTCTTCTTCCGGAGTAAGAGGTCTTCTAGGTGGAACACAGGCTCCAGTGCTCAGTCCTGACTTTGCCAGAAGATATCTGGTCGAAGGTACTAGTGGAGACCGAAAGATGAGCTCAAGCGTTGGATTGATGAGTCTCTGGAGAGCCGCTGCTTCAGCCCATTTACCTTGAGTCCCAAACTCGAAGATAGAAACGAAGAGTGCTGGAAACAGGTTGTAGAAGGTTCCTATTCCACCTGTAGCTCCCAGAATCAGTCCTGCTACCAGCTGCTCATCCCGTCCGTTGTAGACCAGCTTGCCGCGGTCGCGAATAAGCGAGAGGAGATAGACATTGTAATCGGTGAATTTGAATCCGATCACATTGGAAATGGAGCAGAGATCAAGCGCCCGCTCGGGAGTGAGCTCGGGGCAAGATTCCGGGTGATGGTAAAGCAGAAGCGGCAATGGACTTGAGTCTGCCAGCTTTTCGTAATAACGACGGATCTCCTTATAGGAGTATGCCCCAAGGGGAGGCAGACTTGAAATCGCGTGTGCTCCTGCTCTATGCGCATGCAGTGCGAGTTCAATGGCATCGGCGGTCGAGTTGGCGCCGACATGGACGACTACCTGCTTCGCGGGAGGAGAGAATCGAACAGCAGCTTCAAGTACCTGCATGCGTTGGTGTAGTGGCTGTTGCATTCCTTCGCCACTCTGTCCCAAGACATAAAGACCATGCACGCCTGCGGCGTAAAGAGCAGCGATGTGTCTTCCGTATGCATCCTCGTAAAAAGATCCATCGGTATGGAATGGCGTAACAATCGCTGGCAATATTCCGGTGAAATCCACATTCCCTCCTGGGCAGGTTTTGAATGGCGTGTTTGGCGGATTGCGTAAAAGCGACACACGACATCGAACATGAGAGTCTCAATTTACGAGCGAGAAAAGTCTAGGATTAGGCTCTGTTCTCTGTCAACATTTTGCGGAATATATTCCGAATAATTAAATAGGCGATGAAATAACATATGTTTATGGGGTGCTGCTGTTGTCTGAAATGCGGAATGCATGCCGTATATTCTTGACACTGCGAAGCTCTGAATGAGAATCTTGGCGCTGATATGAAAGCTGTTGCCGTTTTTCCGCGGGAACGTTTGGTTCGGATTATCGACTGCTTGGAGCCCGAGCTCATGATGCCGGACCAGGTGAAGCTACGCATTTTGGAAGTAGGCGTTTGCGGGACCGATCGCGAGTTATGTCACTTCGAATATGGCACTCCACCGGAAGGGCAGGATTATTTCATTTTGGGGCACGAGATGCTAGCGGAGGTCTTACGCTGCGGAGATGCTGTTAAGGATCTTGTTCCTGGAGATCTGGTCGTAAGCGCGGTTCGATTGCCATGTGATGATGCCAATTGCTTTCCCTGTCATGAACACCATCAGGACTATTGCGTAAGCGGCAGGCATCGTGAGCACGGTATCAAGGAACTCGATGGATTCATGGCTGAGTATGTCGTGGAGCGGCGGAAGTATCTGTACAAGGTTCCTTCGGAGTTGAGGTCGGTAGGCGTATTAGTTGAACCTCTTACGATAGCTGAAAAAGCCTTTGCCACTTTGAACGCGTCGCAATCGCGATTCTTCTGGAGAAATGAGAAGAGCCGTTCTGCAGTGGTCCTCGGTGCTGGTCCTGTAGGGATTCTTGGGGCGATGAAATTCTTGCGGGAAGGGTATCGGACCTATGTCTACTCTCTTGAAGATCGAGAGAGTGCAGCAGCGCAGCTGATTGAATCTATCGGTGCGAGTTATATTTGTTCGCGGGAAGCATCCGTAGATGAGCTAAAGGATTGCGTTGGCAGGATCGACGTTGTGTATGAAGCGTTAGGCGCAGCACAGGTCTCTATCGACGTGCTGCAGTGTTTAGGACCCAACGGCACCTACCTATTTACGGGAGCACCCCCGCTACATACTCTTGATGCGTTTCGTCCTGAGTCTCTGATTACGCGAATGGTTCGAGAAAACCAGGCTGTTATTGGAATTGTGAATGCGGGTGCCGATCAATTCCGATGTGCGATCTCCGACCTACAGCTCTTCAAAAACAGTTGGCCAGAAGCTTTACTGAAGTTGATCACTAAACGGGTAGGTATTGAGGACTTTGCTCAGGCGGTTGACGTGCAGGCCGGAGGCATGAAGCGGGTTGTTGCTATTGTTCAAGGCCATTAAGTTCGAGTTGGATCTTGCCGGACGAGAAGATTTAGTTTCGTCTCTCGCAAGCTTAGTCGCTGAAACTAAATCAGTTTAAGCCTGTTTGTGAATCTTAAGCTGATACATATGTATAGCTAATGCATCGCAGAATCAGGATTTCTCCTTTTTACCTGCTGCCGACAGAACAGGCAAAAACGGGACAATAGCAGCGGTACCAAGACTCAAATCCCCAAATTATCGAGTGACTCAGAAGTAGCGTACCTGATATAAGATTGGCCCTTGGCTATCTCTCCCCCAACATGGGAGGGGTGCGAAATGGTGAGGGACCAGCAGATGTGGCGATATTCAGCGCCGCTTCGAGAGTGCAGTATCACCGATATGCATACCGACTCCTTATGGGGGTGTCTAAAGAGTTATAAGCATTCTGGTTATCAATGCAGGATGCTTCCTGAAAACAGAAACATACCGTTCTTCTTGAGTAGGAATGGTTTATCTCGTTTGCTGGGGTGTCTCCTCTTTATCTTTATAATGTCCGGTTCAGCTCTCTCTCAACCGGAACAACGAACTATCATTGTTGGCGCAGACGGCAACTACCCACCCTTCGAATTCAAAGATGAAAATGGTAATCCAGCTGGTTACGATGTTGACCTGATAAAGGCTGTGGCTCAAGAGATGGGCTTAAAGGTCCAAATTGTGGCTGGTCCCTGGGGCGAGATTCGTCGCAAATTCGATGAAGGTTCTGTGGATGTTCTTTCGGGCATGTTTTACTCGAAGGGGCGATCCTCCACAACCGATTTCTCTATTCCACACTCCTGGATTACCTATTCCATCTTTGTTCGTAAAGGGGATCGTCGGATCCGTTCAGAGCATGATCTGCCGGGCAAAAAAGTCTTACTTGAAACGGGGGATGTGTCGTTTGAGCTGTTGGCCGCCCGCGGCATCTATCCTGCGCCGGTCCTGGATCCGCAAATGGCTCTAAAGATCCTTTCGGAGGGAGGAGCCGATGCTGTCATCTCCTCCAAAGTTGTTGGGCTATATGCGATGCATCAGGCGAAAATCCGAAACGTGGAGGAGGCTGCGAATCTTGGCGTCCAACTGAAGTACTGCTTTGCCGTCCGTCGCGGACAAAACGAACTGCTTCAACAACTGAATGAAGGTCTTGCAGTTCTTCGCTACAACGGAGTTCAGCAGCGTATAGCGGAAAAGTGGCTCGGTCCCTGGCAGGGAGAGAGGTCGGTAATTAGTTATGTCCTCATTGGTGCGGCGCCTGTAATTGCTTTACTGCTTCTGGCTTTTATCTGGACCTGGACATTACGGAGAAGAGTGCGGGAAAGGACTGCATCTCTACAAAGCGAGCTCATCGAAAGGCTGCGCGCTGAATATAGGATTCTGAAGCTCAACCGCCTGTATTCAGTGATTACTCAGGTGGACAAGGCGATTGTCAGGGTTCGTAATGACAAGGATCTATATCAAGAGATTTGCAAAATCATTGTGAAGTTTGGACATCTGCCACTTGCCTGGGTGGGAAGTGTCGATGAAGAGTCTCATTCTATCCGGCCCGTGGCTCATGCTGGCGAAGACTATGACTATGTGGCAAACGTCCATGCATCGACTCTCGGTCTTGTGCCCGAAGGACTAGGTCCATCCGGCACGGCAGCTCGCGAAGGAAAGCATTGCATTATTGGTGATGTTAGTACTGATCCCGATATGGGGCCGTGGAAGGATGCTGCTCTTGAACGGGGATATCGTTCGAACGCGGCGTTTCCGCTAAAGCTACAGGGAGAGACCGTGGCGGTCCTCACCCTTTATGCTGCCGAGCCGCACTTCTTCGATGATGCTGAGGAGATCGCGCTCCTGGATGGTGTTACCAATGACATTTCTTTTGCCCTGGATGCCTTGCACCAGGAAGAACAGCGGGAACGGGCAGAGAGAGCACTTCAGGAAAGCGAGGAGTACTTCCGCATTGCTTTTGAGCAGGCGGGGGTAGGGATGGTGCTAAGCGATTCTGAGTGGAAGATCGAAGCCGCAAATGCAAGTTTCTGCGAGATGCTTGGATACACACGCAATGAACTTGTAGGCATCGGTTTTCTTTCCCCCATGTTGATGGCGCAAGACGATCTGCCTTCCATCCGGGACTTAGCCGAAAAATTGTTGCGGGGTGAGTTACCGCGAATATGTGCGGAGAGTCGCCACATACATAAAGACGGTCATCTCGTATGGGCTCAGGTAGTGATTGGGTTAGTACGCGATGCAGCCGGAAGACCCTTGCACGTGCTGCTACAGCTTCAGGACATTACGGAGCGAAAGCTCCTGGAAGGTCAGTTACTGCAAGCACAGAAGCTGGAGACCGTTGGTCGCTTGGCCGGCGGTGTGGCTCACGATTTCAATAATCTGCTCACCGTGATCAACTGCCACTGCGATCTTCTACTTAGCCGGAGGGATAGCTCAGGGGAACTGGCCGAGAGCTTACACGCGATACGCAGTGCTTGCGATCAATCGGCGGCTCTTACTCGTCAGTTGCTGGCCTTCAGTCGTAGACAGGTGTTTCAGCCGAAGTTTATCCATATGAATGAGGTGGTGGAAGAACTCAAAGATATGCTGGAACGCCTTATCGGCGAAGACATCCACTTTCGAATTATCCTGGATAGCGGAATCGGTTTCATAAAGGCTGATCCTGGATTGCTAAAACAGGTAATCATTAACCTCCTCGTGAATGCCAGAGATGCCATGCCGAGAGGCGGAGACCTGACAATTGCCACTGGAAGCATTAGTCCGGGTGATCACGACAGTGGCTGGCGAATGAAGACAGGTTCGGGACCTCACATCGTCCTTTCGATCAGCGATACCGGGGAGGGTATGAATGAGGAGATACAACGTCACATCTTCGAACCTTTCTTTACAACAAAAGCCGTCGGGAAGGGAACCGGTTTAGGGCTCTCGACAGTCTGGGGAATTATTCAGCAGAGTGGTGGAAGCATTTGGTTATCCAGTGAGTCGGGAAGAGGAACCACCTTTAAGGTCTGCTTCCCGCAGGTAGAAGTGCCCATGCTGGAGAAGCATGTCGTAGAAAAGAGGGTGGAGGTAGCTGCGGGCAATCAGACCATCTTGCTTGTTGAAGATCAAGTTGGCATTCGTCTGCTGACTACAAGAATTCTCCAGGATTGTGGGTATCGAGTTATCGCGGCTTCTGATGGGGTTGAAGCTCTTTCTCTTGCCGAGCGGAAAAAAGAACCTATCCATCTGGTTCTTACTGATATTGTTATGCCTGCAATGACAGGTATCGAACTTGTTCGCAAGTTGCGCCCAATGTACCCACATCTGAAGATCATATATATGTCGGGTTATACCGACGATGTGCTGGTTCGCCATGGAGCAATGGAGCCAGACTCCGCATATATTGAAAAGCCGTTTACTCCATCGATCCTGATCTCTAAGATTCGCGAAGTGCTGGATTCTGGAATAGCTGGCGATGACGTAGATAGCTATCGGACTGCTTGAGATTTGTAACTTCAGTCTTAGCTAACTAGACTCCATCAGAATTGCAATAGAGCTGCAGTCAGTTTTGCCTCCTAGACTGCTCTTCCTGCTGTTGCAAAAAGCTTACTCGGCAGGAGGGCAAGGGGGAAGGGATTCCCGATGCAGGTTCAGAGGCGGTGAGGGGAACACCGAGTGAGAGAATGCCATCTACCTTTCCAAAAGGCGCGAGAGTTGAGTTAAGGAAAATGCCGCGAGGCTTGATGATTCCCTTATTCCCAACCCCACCTTCAAATGGACCGCATGCGCCACCAATCCCGGACCAGGATTGTCCTCCGAGGTCAGTGACCTCTAGACTCAACCGTTGCTCTTTTGGCAGATACATAGCGGCGGGATTGTAGCCGAATCGCGGCGCCAGCATGACATGAGCGTTCCCGACCAGGACCAGAACTAGACTATCGGGGTTCTGTCCCCCGATGGATAGGAGTGCGTGTCCGAGCGCTTTATCCCGTGCGCCTGGCGCTGTTCCTGTATAGGGCGCGTCGAATGCCGCAATGGCAAGTTTAGGATGTTCTTGACGAAGAGTGCGCAAGGAAAGTAACAGGTGTAGCATGGCCTTACTTGATCTGCCATCCAGGCCATATTGCCAATCGTGTAAATTCAAGAGTTTTCTTTTTGCTTCTGGGAGATCTTCGGCAGAGAGAATTCCCTCCAGTGAGTCCTGTTCGACTGTTGATCGCTCGAGAGCGACGATTACCTTCTTACCTCTTGTGACGGCGTCGCACACGAGATCGAAGAAGATTTCCGGTGTTTCATTTGAACCATGGAGTTCTCCGACCAAGATCCAATGAAGTTGTGTTCTTGACCAGAGTTGTTCGGTGCCGGGAACGGAAGCGCATTCCTCCGCTTTTGCCTGCAGAGAAAGCAGCATACCGAGACCAAGACAAATGTAAACCCATTTCCGCATAGATCAAATCCGCATCATTTCAAGAATACGAACATCTTAACTCCAACGCTCTTGCAGTGTTTTTAGGTGCCGAATCAGGAGGCGGAAATGATCTGGTTTTTCCCAGAAAGAATTCAGGCATTTTCGATAAGCCAAGCGAATCTTGCCTAGGTTCATCCGTTCCCCTTTGCTAATCCCCTCTCGGAAAATATCCCTAATTAGATAATCCTCGTTCTTCAAATTGTGGGCTCTGGAATATCTTCTTGTGACCGCATCATTATTGCCGATTCTCCGCTCTCTCCTTAAATAGACCGGACGCTAATGTCAGATATAGATCGAAAATCTCGATACCTTGTTACTAACTTCTCAAAGAGATGAATGGCTCAGACATATATATCATATAATTTGTCTTGACAGTCATGGTTGTAGATATATAAAAATGTGAAACTAACTACAATTATTGCTTTCAAATGACGAGTCAAGATGCTAAAGGCAAATTGTTATACAGCGTGCGGTAATGTTGCTACTGACTGTGCTCGTGGGTGTAACAATATCTCAAACTGTGAGTAGAGTGAATTCATAAATACATGGTCTTGTTTGGCATGTATGAATTTTGAATCTTCGAGGGCCTGTATCGCTGTGAAGTGTGCATTGAGATGCACGGAGCAATGAAGTTCAAAGTGCTCATGAAGATTGCTTTGCGCGTTTCAGAAGGCGCTCATGCACAAGAAAGGCTTTTCGTGAAATGTATTTGTAACTACTTTTCCCGCGTGTGCTATACCGCATCTGCTATCTTGATCATGCTGGTTGGCACGGGATCCTACTCTAGCGCGCAGACAACTTCCTCTGACCTTCCTTTTGAAGTAGCAACGATAAAGCCCGTTCTTCGGGATGGTGACCATCTTTTCAACCCAGAGCATTTCTGGGCTCACGTTTATCCAGCGCGTTCTTCCTACTGGTCTATGACGTTAACGAACCTTATTGAATACGCCTACCATGTTCCGTCATACCAGGTCACCGGCCCCGGATGGATAAAAACAGACCAATTCGATATTGAGGCCAGATTCCCAAGGGAGCCACCAAGGATAACGAAAAGAAGATGCTTCAGGCTCTCTTGAAAGATCGTTTTAAGCTGTCCTTCCGGATTGAGAAGAGAGATGTGGAGACTTATTCACTGGTGATTGGCAAACACGGAGCGAAATTGAAGCCGGCGCTTCCCGATTCGATGCAGTCTGGGACGGACACGTCGTCGAAACAAGGAGAAAGGTCTGAACGGGGAGGTGATACGAAGCCGAAGTTGACCAGGAACCCTGATGGCTCAAGCACTATTGATTTGGGGAGAAGGGGAACCCAGACGATAAAACTCGATACGGAAAATTGGGCCAACCATTTTGAGCGCAGCAAGATAACAATGGAAGAATTTGCGAGTTCGTTGTCCACTTGTTTCGGGAAGGGGGTTTCCAAGGTTTACGACCAGACCGGAATCAAAGGGAGCTTTCAGGTCGCATGGAATTGCCCACTGATAGGGATTCGATCGACCAGAAGCGGAGATGCCGATGATGCTGTGCCCTCTGACCCGCAGGGCGGTGGATCGCTGAGCCGCTCTCTTGATGCGCTGGGACTGAAGATCGAGAAACGCAAGACGCCAATGGATGTCTATGTTATCGATCACGCTGAAAAGCCTTCGGAAGACTAGACATCATCTCGTCTCTTGTTCTGCGAATCACTGGTTACAAATGCGAAGGTGAGCAACAGGGAATATTGTAACTGCAGCGGTATTTCCTGAAAAGACGGAAGATCGACGGCCTCACTCCGCCGGTTTTCGTGCTGATGGTTTCGGTCCGAAGTGATTTCCCCTTCGGGGATTACGGAAGGCTGAACCCGTTGTCGTAATTCCTTCGAACGAAGTCATGTCTGCGCACTAATCACTAAGCAAGGAGATTCTTTTGAAATTCGTCCGTGGCCTCCTCCCGCGCATCTGCTGTGGCGCATGCATTCTTTCCAGCATGCTCATTGGCGTCGTGAACTCTGCAGGCGCGCAGACAGCTTCCCCTAATCCAGTTTTTGATGCAGCAACGATCAAGCCGGTCGTCATAGATCGCCTCCATCTTTCCAATGCAGCGCATGCCGGAGTTCACGTTTACCAAGCGCGTGCTTACTACCGGGCTATGACGCTGAAGGCGCTTGTCAGATACGCCTATAGAATCGAATCGTTCCAGGTGTCAGGCCCGGGCTGGATGGACACTGATCTCTACGACATTGAGGCAAGATTCCCCAAGGGCGCCACCGAGAAGAATGAACGGAAGATGCTGCAGTCGCTCCTCGAAGAGCGCTTCAAGCTCGCGTTTCATATTCAGAAGAAGGAATTGGAAAGCTATGTATTGGTTGTTGGCAAACATGGAGCAAAGCTGAAGCCTTCTCTTCCCGATCTGCCGAAGTCCGATACGGACGTACCTTTGAAGTCCGGAAGAAGTGAGATGGAAAAGGGCGACGAATGGGAGGCTCAGACGGTCAGGAATAAGGATGGAAGTATCACGAATGACATGGGGAACAGAGGAACGCAGACGTCTAAGTTTGATGTGGAAAATCAGTCCTGGCATTATGAGCGCAACAAGATGGCCATGCCGGAACTGGCGTTACTGTTGGTTCACTGCCTGGGAAGTGCGGATGGGACCAATGTGGTCGATGAGACTGGGCTGAAAGGGGATTTTCAGGTTGCAATCGACTGCCCGTTTGCTAGCTCGGGGCCATCGATACATAAAAATGCTTCCGATATGACAGCTTCAGATCCGCAGGGAGGTAAATCGTTGAACCGCTCTCTCGATGCGCTCGGGTTGAAGCTCGAAAAGCGCAGGGTGTCGATGGACGTCTATATTATCGACCATATCGAAAGGCCTTCGCAGAACTAATAAGAAACATGTCTTGTATATCAAGCGAGGATGGGTTGAATCTGGACAGCGAAGCCGAGATTTTCGAGCCGCTTGAGTAAACGCAAGGCGTGTCTTTGTTTATTGTGAGGATCGAAATGGTCAGCACCTAGGTCCTGATAGACGGTGCCATTCTTGAGCATGTGATAGGCGGTAGTGAGTAAAGAAGCAGCTACCGCACAGACGGCTTTTTTCGAACCCCGTCGTGCTCGCAAACGGTGGTACTGGGCCTGGAAATAACTTCCTTTGGTGCGGCTGGCTGCCCAGGCGCACTGCACCAGAGTCGTTTTCAGCCATGGTGCCCCTTTCTTCAAGCGCGTAGAACGGCGTTTACCAGCGCTTTGGTCGTTGCGGGGACATAGTCCTGCCCACGAGATCAAGTGACCGGAGGTCTCAAAGCGAGTCATATCGATGCCGATCTCAGAGACCAGCACCTGAGCCGCGAGGGGACTAAAGCCGGGAATAGAGTTCAGCAGTTCGACGGCGGCGCGAAAGGGTTCCACGTTAGTGTTCACCTCCTCGTCGAGGCTGGCAATGCTAGCCGTCAAGGCATCGATCTGATCCAGATGTAGTTTGAGCAGAAAGCGGTGATGCCGGGTAAGCCGACCGCGTAGCGACGCCTCCAACTCCTCTGCCGAAGCGTGAATGCGCCAGTGAGCTAACGCAGCCAAAGCTTGTGGTGCGGTTTGACCAGCGATGAGCGCTTCCAAAATGCGTCGGCCGCTGAGCCCCACAATGTCTGTCACTACGCTATCTAGCTTGATGTTGGCGTCTTCCAGCGTCTTTTGGATACGCTGGATGTGACCAGCTCGCTCCCGTACGATCTGTTTACGCGTGCGTAGCAGGTCGCGCATTTGTTGGGTTGGTTCATCGGGAACAAAGCTGGCTTTGATCAGACCGTGCGCTATCAGATCGGCCAACCACATCGCATCGTTGACGTCGGTCTTGCGACCGGGCACATTTTTCACCTGTGCCGCATTGGCCAGTGTCAATTGAAACTCGCCATCGGCCAGTATGTGCCAGACCGGCTTCCAATAGACCCCAGTCGCCTCCATGGCGATATGCGTAACACCTTTCCCGGCTAGCCAATCCGATAACGCCATCAACTCCTGCGTGATCGTCTTGAAAGTGCGGACTATGGTCTTAACCTTGCCTTGGCTCATATGGCGAACGCAGGCCACCACCGTCTCTTTATGCACATCCAGTCCAGCACAATGCGAGTAGAGAACTTCCATCGTCACTCCTCTGCGCTTGGCTTGGAACCCCGTTGTTAGAAACTCTAATAAGCGTGCTCTAAGGTCTGGTGCAACACTTTAGGCGACAATACGGGGTGCTCTAGGGTTCCGGGTCCGACTGACACACGGGCTTGTTCTGCACCAGGGAATTGACGACCTCTGTGCCTCTGCGCAATTCCACTCTATACGCTGCTGGCTCTCGTTTCATCCATCGTGGGTCGGAATCACCGGTGCGGGACTGACACAATATCAAGCTCAGCGATGCAACGGCCGCGGAACTGGCACACCGGCCCATCGAATACGATTTCGGCTACACCCTGCTGCCAGGCGACTACAGTATTAAGTTCCTGGCGCGGGACGAGGAGACGGGGCGCATCGGAACTTACCAGACAACTTTCTCAATTCCGAATCTTGCTTCAGTTAAGGACCGCGTTCCTATCAGTTCGGTGGTTCTTTCCAGCCAGCGCGTCGATCTGAAGGACGCTCTCCATGACACGGAGAAGGCAAAGGCTCGGGCAAAAGACGAAGCTGCTAACCCGCTCGTTCAGGATGGCAAGAAGCTCATCCCCAGTGTCACGCGCGTCTTCACTTCTGGGCACAAAATCTACGTCTACTTCCAGGCATACAAAGGAAAGTACGCAGATGATGTTGTTCCCGCTGCTGCATCGCCAACAACGACCAACGCAATAACATTGACCACGCGGCTGCCACTCTACGCCTTTGTGGGTCTCTATACGAATGGCAAAAAGGTTTACGAGACGAGACCTAAATCGGTCGCCGTGCCCGCCGTCAACGCCCTTAGTAAGGTTCCCTTCAGCTTCGAAATTGATGGCGACACGTTAGCACGCGGGCAGTACGAACTGCAGATTACCGTACTCGATCCGGCTAAACACCAGTCAGGCATATGGAGAACACAGGTGATGCTTGCTAAATAGGTGAGTATTATCCCGAGAGTTGAGAATTTACAACACGATTCTTCTAGGCGTCGGTTCCCTCAATGATTTGAACTGGAACCGACGGGCTGATTTTTAGGGGAAAAACTGCGCGATAAGTGAGAGGCCGTAACGTCTTGAGATGAGTTGAGTTGGTGTGTTTCAATTCGCAGAGCGGGACAATGACTAGTCTTCTTCGATTTCGAGCAACTCATCATGGTGATTGGCGACTACATCGACCGTCATAACCACAACCTGGGCCCTTCGTCTGTGTCGCTAAGGCTAAGAACGTCCTGGAAAAGGGCTTGAGCCTGCCACAAATGCTCGCAGAAAATCCGGGATTGAGCTCCAACGTAACACCGACAAGCATAATGTCTTCAATGAACTCAACCAAGGAGAGAATTAACAATCTTTGGGTAACTTAACAATAGGCAGCAAAATCAACAGTCTGGGTAGAAATGACGATATCGCTCATGAATTGGCTAATGAGAAAGAAGCAGGATGTGGCCGTGTACGTTACTGAGATCTACGCAACAGAGCTTTGCAGCATGGACCTCCGCGAGGATTTCAACGAACTCATCGACGAAGAAAAGGAGGAAGTGCCCGCTGAATCCTTCAGGCTGTCCCCCTTTGCCGAGGCCATACCGCGGCTTCTAGTTGTTTTTCGTACGACTACTCTGAACCGAAAGAACCTGCTTCTCGGCGTATTGGAGCCTCATGAACTCAGAAGAAGTCAGACTGTCTTGCATCTCTTGGTAGAGTCTTACCACAGCTTCATAGTCTTTGTTATGCCATGCAATCTCAACCTGCTTTCGTGTTGCCCGTAAACGAACTTCCTTCGTGTACTCTGCAGCATCTAAGGCTTGCTGCTCTCGAAGAGCTCGGTATGTCTCCACGTCTCCTTGAAGAAGTAATTCGCCATAGTCTTTCACCAATTGGGCCATTTGAGGGATTATCTTCTGAACGGCATCGCGGCTACTAGCCTGATAGCCAGCGAAAAGAATTTCTCCGATCTTCCCGGATTCCTTAGCCCACTTAAGCGTTTCGTATAAATTGAACCTCTCTTGGGGAGTCCCCACCCTTTCGAATTCAACTCCTATTTCATACGAACCTCTTGCATGGTAAATAGTCAAGGCCACCTTCTCGGATTGATATCGGACTAGCCCGCATTATTCATGAATAGCTGTCGGTCTCTGAAAAGCAGCAATGATGCACTTCTTTCGATTCCAGGATTTTGACCGCCAAACAGTCTGTCAGTCGCGGCCGAATGCGAAAACAGGGCTCAAGTGTGCATAGGAAGCGGGTTTCCGAGAATCCAGATCCGAAATTCATGAATAATGCAGGCTAGGGTGACTTCCTCCTTTACGAGCTGTAAACCATATTTTTCGACAAACGCAAACCCGATTTCACGGCTTCAGTGAAGCCGAGCCGCCAACGATTAGGTCCTGGAGTTGCCGTGAACAATAAAGACCCTCCTATTTGCTCAGTGGATACCAATAGGTTGTAGATGGATCATAAGTCCATCCGTGGCTCTCGACAAGATCACGTTCCGACCTGAGAAAGGCCCCAGAGAGATTCATACTCCGGACGTTAGGACCTATAGAATTAGCGGGATCGCGAATCCGCTTTCCAGAACCATCGACGTGAACATCGCGAATGGGCTTACCTTTGGCCATAGTCGGACGCAGTATGCTGGAATTCTGCGCCCAATTAGCCTTTGGGTTTCCGAGGTCTGGAAGGTCCGGAAGAAGCGTTCGCACTCCAGCCGAAGTGCATCTTCACCAGCAAGACCATGACAGGGAAGCAGCCCTACTGGCCGGACAACCTCATGAAACGTCACATCCGGCCGGTTGCAAAAGTAAATGGTATTCACAAACGTATCGGCTGGCACACCTTCCGCGACACCTTTGGTACGCTGCTGGAAAGCGAACGGGGAAGATGTGAAGACGGTCCAGGAGCTTTTACGGCACGCCAATAGCAGGATCACAATCGAGGTTTACACGCAGGCAACAACCTCCAACAAACGAGCCGCACAAAGCAAAATTGTAAAGGTGATGGTTCCAGATTTGGGTGAGACGAAGGGGAAAATACAACCTTCAAATTACTGAATAGGGAGCTTATTGCACCTATATCAAACCTAAGGATGCTGTCTTTGGGGGATGCCATCGTTCCGTAAACTCTTTGGAATGATGGCGGGGACGACGGGGCTCGAACCCGCGACCTCTGCCGTGACAGGGCAGCATTCTAACCAGCTGAACTACGTCCCCACTTTTCAACAACTACCGTCGATTTAGGATCAACGGTTTTACTACTTGCTTGCTTCAACCGCCTCTATGAATATAACCAATTTCGGCGTTTATGGACAGTGTGAGGGATAAAGAATCTGACCACACTTCACTGCCAGTCGCAAGCGACTTCAAAACGAAACTTGTTGCTGTCCCGTAATCAGATTGTAGCAAAGAATTCTGTTGCCATCGGGCTGGTGGAGAAACAATTTTCTCCTGCAGGATCAGTAACCTGAGGAAAACGGATTGTAGCGAAATTTGCCCGGATCCTTTATGCGGAGATGGGGCAGATTCCACCTACTACCAGCGGAACTGCTTGAGGCTTGAGCGGCCGGGAGAGCAGAAATCCTTGCATGTAGTCGCAGTGGAGCTCTCGTAGCTTTACGATTTGCTCGTCCCGATCCACTCCCTCGGCTACCACTTCCAGGCCGAGCGATTTTGCCATCGAGATGATGGCTTGCACGATGGAATAAGTCCCATCGTGAGATCCCAGTCTTTCCGTGAATGAACGGTCGATCTTCAGAGTGGAAATTGGCAGGCGATCAAGACGCCCCAGAGAAGAATGGCCGGTTCCAAAATCGTCGATCGAGAAACGAATTTTCTGCGTGGACAGCTCCTTCATCTGACGGGCTACTTCAGCCATATTGAACATCACTACTGACTCGGTGATCTCCAGCTCAATCCACTTTGGTGCAATCTCACTCCGCTCCAAGATGCTGAGCATCCGGTTTGCAAAGGTGCTGCTTGTGAGCTGAATTCCTGAGACATTGATGGCTACAGGAACGAGATGCATGCCATCTTTTGTCCATTCCTGTAATTGACGGCAGACTTCTTCGATGACCCACTCCCCAATCGGAACGATCAGACCGGATTTTTCAGCAATGGGGATAAATTTAGCGGGACTGACTGTTCCGTATCTTGGATGGTTCAATCGCAACAAGGCTTCCAACCCATGTACTTTGCCGTTGAAGTTGTAAATAGGTTGATAGGCCAGATGGAATCCTCCCTCTTCTAGCTGTATCCGCATGTAAGCCTCGAGCTCAAGCTCTTCTTCGGAGGCACTGCTCAGTTCTGGAGAGAGCCATACGACCTGTCCACTTCCTAACTCCTGGGCCTGACACATCGCATTCTCCGCTCCACGCCAAAGAAGAGGGACTGTCTCTCCGTCATCCGGACAGATTGCTATTCCGATGCTGAGCGGGATAGAGATCTTGTGTTCGTTAATGAGGAGAGGTTTGGAAAATGCTTCGAGCAGATTAGCGATTGTGCGTTCTGCGGTGAGGAGACTTTTTAGTTCAGTCAGGACGATCGTGAATTCTTCGCCAGCCGTGCGCGCTACGATGTCTTCCGGCCGAACATGAACACGAAGCAGGCTGGCGACACGCCTGAGGCATTCATCGCCGATGTTTGGTCCGTATGTATCGTTGATCCGCTTGAAGTGGTAGATGTCCAGACAGATGATTGCGAGTTTTTCCTGGGACTCAAAAGACTGAGCGACTGCTTCCACAAGCTTTTCGTGAAACAGCATCCGGTTCGGAAGCCCGGTAAGAATATCGTGCCGAGCCTGATGTACGAGTTGCTGACTGAGCAGTTCCCGTTCGCTTACATCGATGGCCAGGACAAAGCGACATTCTCTGCCGTGAAAGACAATGTCGTGTGCTGTGATATCCATCGGCAGAATGCTGCCGTCTTTTCGAACATGACGGGAAGCATGATTTGGCCGAGCCTGCGGAGCATGAATCTCCTCAAGCACTGTGGGGACAAAGGCCGGGTCAACGAGATCTGTAACTTTTAATTGGAGAAATTCTTCACGTGTATATTGGTGTTTTTCCAGTGCGGCACGATTGACGTTCAGAATCTCCAGAGTGTGGATGTCAAATATCCAGAGGGGATTGGGACTGCTTTGAAAGAGAAGCTGATATTCGTCGGTAAGGTTTCGTGCTGAGGCAATTTCCTCTTCGAGCACAATCAAGATCATGCCAATAGCCGTGCAAAACTTTGATGCACTCCAGATTTCATGATCGAGAGATACATCAGGCCACAAGTATTGGATGAACAGCGATATTGGAAATAAAAGGCCCCAGGATGCGAGGCCAATGACTGTTGTTACGAGCCCCAATCCAGCATGTTGCTTTCGATCGAACCAAAAATCCAGCGCAGCACATAGAAGGGACTCTGCGAGGATAGCGTAGATAACCTCCTGCGGGCGGTTAGTCCATACGGCTCCAATCATCCATACCAGACCGAGGATTTGGACTGAGCCTATGGCCGACAGCATAGACGTCCGATGCCGCAAAGTTGTCCAGCAGCTTTTCAGCACTCCCATATGCTGACAAATTACGAGTGCGTATAGCACTCCGTTGGGCGGTGGTCCGAATATCAGAAGATTTACACAAAGTAGATCTGTCGCGACTATCCACACACCCATGCGGAAGGTTTGCTGTGGGGTTTCATGGACGGAGATATTCGACAGGACAAAGCAGATGCCACTTAAGACCAGTGCACTAAAAATAAGGCTTTTCTGCAGGTGCTCGTACAGCGGCGCGGTGGGATTCCATAGTCCTGCGCAGAAGTGGAACATGACAAAAAGCCACGCCACCACCCAAAGGCGTACTTGCCGATTTGGGCGCAAGCGCGCAGCAGCTCCAAACAGGAACACCAGGAGCCCCAGCGTTACGATATTCACAAACACTGCCTGCATGCCTAGCTGATTTTCTTGAACAAATCTTATTTTGTTGTATCGGCAAACGATTTTGATCCGATACGGGGAAATGAAGAGGGTTGGAGTTCAAGAGATGACGTTTCCCATACTCGGAATGGTCGACTAGGTCGTTATGGCATAAATATTTGATTCAGATAGTCTTATATGGTTTCTGTGGCTGGGATATACGCCCGCTCTCTCCAGCCTATGTCCCTTCCGAAGAGAGTCCTGAGAGGAGCTCTATCTACAATGTCATACGGTGGTTCTACCTCTTTGTAATCTATCTCCCAGGGTTGCGTACGACTAGTAATCCTCGAAGTGCCTCGCGTCGGTCGTCAAACTAACAGCTTCATGACTCGAACTCGACTAATGTATCTATTCCCATCACTTTTAATGGCTATCGTTGTGCCCAACTAGCCATAGGGTGTATTGGGACCTGAACCTCGTCTTTGAGGGATGAAAAGACCACTGCTATGGTTTCTGGAGTCGAGATCTGAGACTGCCGGATCACCAGATTGCTGATACCCGGATTACTGGTCTGCGGATGAGGCACCTCCGTACTGGCCAAGGCAAAGGTGCAATTGGACGGAGAGAGCAGGCGGACCTGAATCGTGGCTGCTCCTTTCTTCAGCGTAGCTGTTCGTTTGTCCGGCGCGATTTCTACCTCTGCATCTGTATGCAGGTTCCAGACGATATCGACCGCGCGTGACGGTATTACCTCATCCTGGATGAGGACTCTTTGTCCATCGAGAATGGCTACGCCTCGTCTCCATCTCTGCAATTTGTTTTTATATGCCGTATCCAGGTTGGCGATACTAAAGAGCTTGGAACCCGTGTCCTCTGTCATGAGGAGAGGTGCAACAGCATCCAGATCCTCATTTTGGCCGTCAATGGTAAGCGTATTGTGCCCCTCGGTTCGAGTTCGATAATACGTCCATCGTTCCTTACCGAAGTATCCCGGAAGTCCATAGCTGTCGGATGCCAGGTCGACTGCCCATCGTTCCCCCAGCCCATCCAATACAAAAGAGCCGAGGTCGAGATGTCCGTGGTTTGCGTGCGCATCTCCGCCTTTGAAGCCTATAAACCATGCTTGAGGAATATCCCAGGCGGAGCGCATGTATGCCTGAGCAATGCGGGAGAAGCTTTGTATACGTGGAAGCTGTGTGTCTGCGGATGGAGAAGGCGCGAGAGCCGCCCAGAAGAGTCCGAAAGTCGCAAAGCGAATGCTCTCTCTTACGGCTGCTCTTGGAGTATTTCCGTGAATTGCCAGTTCCAGCTGCCGTTCCTGCATTGCGTATTCAGGGCGATTGAAGCGACGGGCAAACCAGAACATTTGTTGCGCTGGAAACGCCGCAGGGTGTGCATCGCCGAAATTGGCATAGAGTGCAATCGGTCCGAGCGATTGGATGCGATATTCGGCCGTGTGAGAGAATCCTTGCTCATTGGCCTCATTGAAATCGGTGCCGATAGAGGTGTCGAGAGCGGCAAGATACAAAACGTTATAGATGGTTGCGTAATTCCAGTAGACAGGGCCTTCTTCAAATCCTCCATCGGGAGCGAAGAGCTGCATCGTTTCAGCCATATTAGAACGGGCACTATCTACAACCTCTTTGGCCAGAGAGAGGTTTTCGGGCTGGTCCTGTTCTGCTATGGCAAGAACGCCAACTGTTTCTCCTCCATTACAGACTTGCGACCAATTATTTCTGAAGTGCACATGATTGGCGCGAACTCGTTCCAGCCAGGGCAGAATCCCCTTGGTGATCATGGCGCTTCGAATTGCTGTGCGATCTTCGGGAGCGAGCAGGGGATAGAGCCAGTCATATCCCACACCGAGCGCCGCGGTGAGCTCGGCAGTGTCGAGGAAATGTCCGGGATTCCAGTTGGGGAAAGCCGCAGCTGCCTGCATTTCCTGGATTGCTCTTTCTGCGAAACGTTTATCGCCTGTAATGCGATAAATTCCGGCAAGAGTGAAGATGCGATTTTCTACATCTCTTGCAACAGGAAGAAGAGTAGAGTCCGCACCCCACAAAGCATATTTGTGAGGAGGCACTAGAAGGAGCGATTCACCACGAGAGAGCAGATCCTGGTAAAGAGTTTTGACGAATGGATCAGTATCAATTTTCTGCTTGATTGCCGGCAATTCGCTGTCTTTGATAAACAATCGGGGGTGTGTCGGAGCAAGCTGGCGCTCAAGTACAGATGTTACCGATGGAAGGTCTTGTGCGTTGGCTCCAGGTGAGATAGGAAGGAATGGCGATGAGCCAAGAAGGATGAAGCAAAAGAAATGGTGAAGTTGGAGCACGATTTTGGATCACTCCCATCAGCTGATTCGCAAGTTCCGTACTGTTCTAGAGACGTATCCCATAATTGAATCGTTTCATTCTACGATTATTTTCATTTTCCTGTCCGCTTAATTGGCCTATGCTTTAGCGTTTTCAGGAAGATAAATTTGCGAGGCGAATCATGGCCAACTTGGATTTCGTATTCTTTCCTGTCGTATTCTGCTGCGCATAATTACCCCTCCGGCTACATCTTCCTACAGAAATAAGTCTGAAAACCTTTTCTTGACAATGACGTTTTCGGGCACCTACTATGTTCCGCGTTCATGTGTATACGTTTACCGCCGTGATCCAGGTGCGTAGAAACGCAGCATGATAGGTCCTCCAAGAAGTGCAGATAAATCTTGAGGCAATTCTCAACCCAAAAAAGAATCAATCATGAACAGATCCAGAATGAATCGTCTGAAATACCTTCTAGTTGCTCGCCTGGTCTTTGCGGGAGCAGTGGTCTCCAGTTGGTCGGAAGCGAAAAAGGATAAACCTGGGTTTGCTCCCGGCGAGCTTTGGAATGACACGAAGGGTGTTCCGATTAACGCGCATGGCGGTGGCTTTCTGTATCGTAACGGCGTCTATTACTGGTTCGGAGAATTTAAAACAGAGGGATCACAGGGAAATCTCGCTAACGTGGGAGTCTCCTGCTACTCATCGAAAGATCTCTATCACTGGAAGAATGAGGGAATTGCGCTCAAAGTTTCGGATGATCCGACCAGCGATATTGTGAAGGGATCAATTATCGAACGTCCCAAGGTCCTCTATAGCGAGAAGACCAAGACCTACGTCATGTGGTTCCATCTGGAATTGAAAGGAAAGGGCTATTCAGCGGCTCGTGCCGGTGTGGCAGTTAGTAAGCGACCCGCAGGTCCTTATTCTTTTCTGCGAAGCTTTCGTCCTGACGGTGAAATGTCGCGTGATATGACACTCTATGCCGACGACGATGGTAAGGCATATTTGATCACTACTTCAGAGGACAATCAGACGCAGCATCTTTCGCAATTGACCGATGACTATCTGAATACAACCGGGCATTTCGTTCGCATTCTGGAGAAGAAGTCTCTGGAGGCCGCAGCGGTTTTCAAGGCAAACGGGCACTATTTCTACATCGGCTCGCATACTACCGGCTGGAATCCGAATCCTGCATTTGCCGCTGTAGCCGATTCGTTAGCTGGTCCGTGGAAAGAGCTTGGGAATCCATGCCGGGGTGAAAACGCCGAGCTTACGTTTGGAGCCCAGAGCACCTATGTGCTTCCTGTTCAGGGAAAGCCTGGAGCCTTCATCTTCATCGCGGATCGTTGGCGTCCAAAGAATGCAATTGACGGCAGATATGTGTGGCTGCCAATCGATATGCAGGGCGATACTTTTTCGATTACCTGGCGTTCGCAATGGGATTTGCATTATTTTGATTCGTCCCGTCGCTGAGTTGCGGTAAAAATAAACAGGATATCCACCGTACACCGCAGATGATTGGAATGTGGTCGAGAAAGTGTGTCCAGAGCTAAATGAATTCGTCCGGTATTCAACTGAACACCCTCGATCTTTCGATTATTGGAATCTATTTTGCAATCAATATCCTCATTGGCTGGATCGCAAAGCGCAGAAGCGAGAACTCCGCGCAATTCCTGAATGCGAGTCGCTCGCTGCCCGTTTGGATTGTGACTCTATCTTTCCTTGCAGCGAATTGCGGCGCCCTGGAACTGATGGGGATGGCTGCAATGGGTGCTCAGTATGGATTGAAAGCCGCGCATTTTTATTACATCGGTGCGGTTCCGGCGATGGTTTTTCTTTCCTTGTGGATGCTTCCTGCATACAGGAATAGCAATGCGCAGAGTGTATTGGAGTTTCTGCAGAAGCGGTATAACGAGTCAACGCGCTTAGCGACAGCGATAGCTCTCGGGCTTACGATGCAGCTGCTTTCCGGGATAAGTCTCTATGCCGTTGCAAGAATCCTGCAGGTGGTGTTGGGGTGGAGCTTTCAGTCCGGAGCATTGGTTGCAGCTGGAGTCGTTCTTACTTATGTCTACCTCGGAGGAGCGCGAGCCACGATCTATAACGAGGTATTGCAACTCGGGATTATTTTGGCCGGAATTATCCCTCTCGTGGTTGTAATTCTCCGACGTGTCCATGGCGTTCACGGATTGCTGCAGCAGATACCGGCAGACAAAGCCCATATGTGGAGTGTTCTGCCACTGTTTTCTCCTACTTCTCAAATGGACAGCGTCGGTATCGTTTTTGGATTGGGCTTTATCCTGAGTTTCGGCTACTGGTGCACTGACTTTGTCCTCATGCAACGAGCTCTAGCAGCACGCAACGTTGCTGCTGCGACACAGGTTCCTCTCTGGGCCGCTTGTGGGAAATCTCTCTTTCCTCTTTTGGTCGTGTTGCCTGGCGTCGCTTCCATTGTTCTGCTCCCTGGGCGGTTTCAGGGAAATTACGATCAAGTGCTGCCGACGCTAATGTCGTCGTATCTGGGGCACGGTCTGATGGGGCTGGGCGTTACGGCGCTTCTGGCCAGCCTGACCTCCAGTCTCGCAGCAAATGTAACTGCTTTGAGTTCTCTATGGACAAATGATATTTATCGTACTTTTTTGAGTACGAAACGTCAGGAATCCAGCTATATAGCCATGGGGCGATTTAGCACAGTAGTGATTGTGGTCTTCAGCTTTGCTACCTCCTACTTTGCCTTGCACTTTTCCAACCTGATGGAATACATCCAGCTCCTGTTTTCATTGTTCAATGCGCCACTATTCGCGATTTTTATCTTGGGTGTCTTCTCTACCCGGGTTACAGCGAAGGGTGCTTTCCGGGGCTTTTCGATAGGCGTTGCAGTTGCCTTAGCACATAACGCTATCGCTGGTTATTACGGAAAGTTCTATGGCAGTCGTATGGCGATGGATTTCTACGGGGCAGTCTTGGGATTCACGACGACCATAATTCTGGCGTGGTTGTTCAGTATCAATCAACCTGCTTGGGTGCAGCTACCCAGCAGTCCTAAGATTTATCCTTCCGACAATGGAAATGAGGCTAAACGCAGCGGAGTTACCTGGCTGTTGGCGATAATCCTTCTTGCCTTTTGTATTGCCATCAACATAATTCTTCGTTGAAGGTGGAGGCCCTTAGTCACCGACGATACATGTCTTCCTTTAGGACCTTGCATCCTCTCCAGCCCCAGTAGACTTTGTGATATTGAATCAGCCCGGCATCATTGAGTTCCATGGATTCGACAAAGTCCATCTGTTCTCCATCAGGAGTTACACGCGGGTATTCCCATATGATCCGCTTGCCATCTGTGAAGTAACCGGTGCGGTAGTAATGGCGTAAGGTGGGCTTGCGGGTTGCTACCTCTTTGAAGAATGGCCGCATCTCGTCATGGCCGTGACATACGCCGATCTCAGTATTCATCAGATGAGGAATTAGTGGGCTCTCAATGGTGGCATCTTTCGCATAGAGGGCTAATAAGGCTTCGGCATCATTGCGAGAAAGTGCTTCATCCCATTCTCGATAAATTCTCTCCACCCGATCTCTGACCGTATCGAAAGTCCATGCATGTGCTGCCATGATTTCCCCTTTCTGTTGAAGAGAAGGTCGAGAAGTGGAGAGCGTTGCCCATCCTTGGAAAGGACATTGAAGTTTCCACGAAGGTTAGAACTAGAGCAAAACCAGCGTTACTATGTCCTGTTCTAATTTGGCGATGTGCAGGTTTTCTTGACGAAAAACCTGCGTAGGGAGTTGTGGTTCGGGATACACCTACGCTGGTTTCGTTCTAAGAATGAAAACATTTTCGGTAACAAACATCTGCTTCCGTTACCCCCAATACCGGATCCTTTCAAAAGCAAGCCGGTTCGGTAGGATGCCTGTTTACTGGATGATTTGGTTATCGGTGCGGTTCCAGATCTGATCGAAGACTTGTTCGAAATGCTGAATAGCTGCCGGGGAGGTGACGATAACCAGGGAATTATCCTGCCGCTTTTCCCCTGTAGGAGACCAATTGGCAGAACCGTCGCGGAGAATCTTGCCATCGACGCAATAGGACTTCAGGTGTTGCAACGTAGAACTGCCCTTCACGCGAATTTGGATATTGGGTTCTCCTTTGAAGAGGGAGAGAGGATCGTCCCCGGTATTCTTTTGGGAGGCACGTCCCATTTCTTCTTCAAACTGTCCCTGATCTCTATAGAGCCGAATTTTCACCCCATGCTGTGCACGATCCCTAACGGCTTCTGCAAGAAATCTGTCAGTAAACGCATACATCGGCATGTCGATGGAATGTTGAGCGCCGCGGATCAGGTTGATATCGATGCGTTCCAGGTCTTCCTCTGGAGAGTAGTGAATCTCTGTTTTGCCTGGCTGGCTGTAGGCGGTGGATGGATAAGGAGTGGAAGTGCGGCATCCAGCGAGAAGGATAGGAAGGATAAGGATAGAAAAACGGACAGACGATCTCATACTGAACCTTAAGATAACAAGTTTGGTTCAGCTTTATGGCCCAAGAGAATCAGGAATCAAATCCTATTCTCTTGGGCCATATCGGGTAGCAGACTAGGACGATGACTTTGCCTTAGCTGCGTGATGTTTTGCCCAACGCCGCTTCTGAGCGTCAGCGATCCGCTTTCTTGCTGCGGGTGACAGGTTGCGCTTTCCGGCTGTCTTGGTTGCTCCAGCTTTCAGCGAGGTTGGTAGGTTGACACCAGTGCTTCCGGAGAGGAGTTTCCGTGCTTCCTGGAGCCGGAATATTTCTTTATCAATTTCTTGAACAACGTTCTCTAGGGACATAATGCTAATAGCATACCTATCTGTGGAAAGATAGCCAACTGACAAAAGTTTTCTTTATCCGCTTACCATCGGTTTATGCCAAAAATTTTGACCTGACAGGATAGGCGGGATGCCGGTCCGGGAGGTAGCTTCCTCCCACTTAGGGGCTTTTTTCTACTTCCTTGTCTGGGTTGGATGGAGGGGGGAGCTGTTCGCTTTCTCGGAATAGGAACAGCCCTTAATTCTTTGAATTTACCTGAATAGGGCGTTAATTTAGCTTAGCTTCCAATTCCGCCCAACGTGCATACAGGTCATCTACTACCTTTTGTGCGGCTTCTGTCTCAGCCAAAGCCGATTGCAGACGTACCGCATCGGTTACAACCTCTGGTAACTCCAGAAGTGCTTTTTTAGTAACTAGGGCTGCTTCTGCTTCCGCTATCCGCTCCTCGATAGAGGCATAGTCCCGGGCATCTAGATAGGAAAGTTTCTTTTTTGCAGAGGCTGAAGTTTCGTTTTTAGATACTTCAACGGGCTTAGCCGAGGTATCGACTTCTTTTGTTGTCTTGAGCTCTTGGAGCCATGCTTCCCACTGTGCATAATCGGCAAACCTTGCGGCATTTCCTTCTCCATCCAGGCCGAGAACAACATTAGATACCTGGTCGAGTAGATAGCGATCATGGGTTACGAGAACTACAGCTCCGGAATATTCCAGAAGGCTTTCCTCAAGGATTTCAAGTGTGGGAATGTCCAGATCGTTTGTGGGCTCGTCGAGTAAGAGCAGATCGGCCGGTTCCAGCATTAGTTTCGCAATCAGGATTCGTGCCCGTTCTCCTCCGGATAGGCGACCCACGGGCTGGTTTAGTTGATCTCCCGTAAATAGGAATCTTGCAGCCCAGGAAGCGACATGGATAACCCTATCCTGGTAGATAACCGAATCAGAATCGGGAGCAAGAGCGCGACGCAGAGTAACATCCGGGTCCAGAACCCTGTTCTGGTCGAAATAGACGATTCTCAATGCTGCGGCTCTTTTGATTTCGCCTCTTGAAGGTTCTAACTGGCCTGTTAATAGCCTCAGAAGTGTGGTCTTGCCACTTCCGTTGGGGCCAACCAGTCCAACGCGCATCCCGGCTACCAATGGGAAATCAAGGTTAGAAAAGAGGGTGCGGTCGCCAACCGAGTAGGTTACCGATGCTAATTCTACTAGCCTTTTTGTCTGGCGGTCTGTCGCTGTAAAGTCGATTGCGGCAGTTTGGGTGCGTATACGCGAGCTTACATCGGCTAACTCAGACATCAGCTCGTGAGCTTTGTCGATTCTCGCCTTGCTCTTGGTTGTTCTGGCCTTGGGACCTCGGCGGAGCCATTCGATTTCCCGTCTTACTCTATTTTCGAGGGCATCCTGGCGTCTTGCTTCCGAAGATAGAAATTCTTCTTTCTGGACAAGGAATTCGCTGTAATTTCCGGTAACACGGAGTAGTCCGCTGGGATATGCACGATTCAGCTCTGCCATGCTGGTTGCTACGTTTTCCAGGAAATAGCGATCGTGACTTACTACGACGGCGGCAAAAGGGGACGAAGATAACAATTCTTCGAGCCATTCGATTCCGGCAAGGTCCAAGTGATTCGTCGGTTCGTCTAGGAGGAGAATGTCTGGCTGTTGCGCGAGAGCTTCGGCAATAGCCAGCCGTTTTTTCCATCCGCCGGAAAAGGTAACCGCCTCGGTTTCAAACGATTCAAAGCCTGCCCGGCCCAGAGTTTCGGCGGTGCGTCCCTCCCATTCGTTCTCGGGAACCTGCGCCCGGGAGAGAGCTCGATGCAGGATGCTTCTGGGCGTCTCGCCCGGCGCAAAATCCGAAACTTGAGCAACATAGGCCAGCTTTGTATGCCGACGGTAGGCAACTTCGCCTGCGTCCGGCTCGATGTTGCCGCCAAGGATACCGAGAAGGGTGGATTTGCCGGAACCATTCGGCCCGATGAGACCGATACGATCACCTTCTTCCACCACGAAATTGATATCACGAAAAAGGGAGTTGGCCCCGAAGCTTTTCGTCAGGGCCTTTGCGTTCAAAATGGGAGGCACTTTTCCTTACCTGCGTGTAGTCCCTGCAGCAGAGACGTACTCTTCGTACGGTCCCTTGAAGTCGTCAATTGTGTTTTGGTCGAAGTGCCAGATGCGGGTTGCCACTTCATCAATCATGTCGTGATCGTGGGTTACCAGCAGCACCGTGCCCTCGTAGCGCTGAATTGCAATATTCAGCGCGTTGATGGATTCCAAATCCAGGTGGTTTGTCGGTTCGTCCAGCACCAGGACGTTGGGCTTGGTCAGCATCAACTTGCAGAACAGCAGTCTGGCTGCTTCGCCGCCGGAAAGCGCATCGGTCATCTTTAGCCCTTCTTCTCCGCTGAAGAGCATCTGTCCCAGAAGGCCGCGAATATCTTCCTTTGTGGCCTTAGGATCGAACTGATAGAGCCAGTCGGTAACCGTCATGCCCTTCTGAATGATATTGGAGACGTCTTGTGGGAAATAGCCGATCTGGGCTTCGTGGCCCCACTTGATATTGCCCTCGTCCAACGTAAAGTCCGATTCGGCCACATCCGGCATCACGCTTAGAAGTGCCTTGATCAAAGTCGTTTTGCCCACACCGTTACGGCCCATCAAGCAGATCTTTTCTCCGCGCATCACCAGGCCAGAGAATCCATCGATAACCTTCAGATCTCCATAAGCCTTTCCGATTCCTTCGAATTCGAGAGCGTGTTTCCCCGAGGGGCGATTCTGCTCGAAACGGATATACGGGCGTTGGATGTTGGAACGAGCCAGGTCGTTGGTCTGCAGACGTTCCACTTCCTTCTTACGGCTGGTTACCTGACTGGAGCGGGTGCCGGCGGCAAAACGGGCAATAAACTCGTTGAGCTGGGCAATCTTTTTCTCGCGCTGGGCATTTTCGGCTTCCAAACGGGAACGGATCTGCGTCTTGGCCAGAACCATGTCGTCGTAACCACCGGTGTAGGTGATGATGGTCTGGTAGTCGATATCGGCTGTGTGAGAGCAGACGCTGTTCAGAAAATGGCGATCGTGGGAGATGGTGATCAGCGTTCCTTCAAACGAGGTCAGAAAGTCCTGAAGCCAATGAATCGAGTCCAAATCGAGATAGTTCGTAGGCTCGTCCAGCAGCAACGCTCCCGGTTTACCGAAAAGTGCCTGGGCTAATAGGACGCGAACCTTCTGTCCGCCCTGAAGTTCGCCCATCTTGCGTTCGTGCAATTCGTCGGGAATATCCAGTCCCTGAAGCAGAATCGCCGCATCGCTTTCGGCGGTGTAGCCATCTTCCTCTCCGACGATGCCCTCGAGTTCGCCAAGGCGCATACCGTCTTCGTCGGTCAGCTCTGCCTTTTCGTAAATCCGGTCCCGTTCTTCCATGGCAGCCCATAATGCGGCATTGCCCATGATGACCGTGTCGATCACGCGATAGCTGTCAAAAGCAAACTGATCCTGGCGCAGGACGCCCATGCGTTTGGGGCGTACAACCGATCCTTTTTGCGGCTCAAGTTCGCCGGTGAGGATCTTCATAAAGGTCGATTTTCCGGCACCATTCGGTCCGGTCAGACCATAGCGACGGCCAGGAATGAAGTTTGTGGTGACTTCCTCGAAGAGGATCTTTGAGCCATATCGCATGCTCACGTTGTTGACTGAAATCATCGTTATCTTTTTCTCGTTTCCCGCACAAAAGCCGTAGGAGACCCCATAAGCCGCGGTCGTGCATTCCGCCGGTGCCCAATTAGATGTTGTCGCGATTCAATTTCAGAGGGGTTCCGCAGTAATCAGCTACTATTTTACCTGCTTGAATCCAGATTTGCTTGGCTGATCGGGGGATGTGGGGACGAGAAAACTGGGATGGCCTGACTCAGTGGCGGATCCAGACCCAGGAGATCAAACCTGCCAGAAGAATAAGAGCCAGGGTCAAGAGCGCCTGACCATGATGCCGCATCTTGTTTTCCGCCAGATGCGGAAGAAGCCAATATGCGGCGTTAACCAGCCCCAGGCTGAGAATAACCGGGACCAGCCACACCGCTGAACTGGTAGAGCCTGGAATTATCGCCAGCAGTAGCGCACAGCCAACGAGCGCGGTTGTATTTGCTATCAGGATCTGTCGCACCTTGCTCATAGAATCCCTTTTCCGGCTGACCCAGATGTTACATTGCCAACGCTATCTTTGGGCCATCTTTTTGCGGCCAGAGCTTTTTCCCGAAGCCTTTTTGTTCTTGTTCCTGTTGGTTTTGGAAGCAAGAAGCTTCTTTTCAGCCCTGGCTTTCCGTTCTTGTTTCGCTTTTTCTTTGGCCCGGCGTTTCAGCTCCTCAGGAGAGTACATCGATTGGCGGCAATTCTTGGAACCGCAGTTGCAATATGCTTCGTCCTCTCCTCCATCGTAGAGGTAATAGTCGTAGGTAAGTTCCTCTCCAGCCTTGATATCGCGGATGGCCGTAATCCAGACTCGCCCGTCTATCTCTTCCGTTTCACAGTTGGGATCACAGGAATGATTGATAAACATTGCTGTGCCGTGTCCGTCTATTACGGTAGAGCCGTCGCCGATACCAAAGAGGTAAGTTGTAGGGGAGTTCTCGTATTTTTCGTCAGCCACCTCTTTGGAGATGCGGCGACCAGTGTATTCGACTACGCGGGCGCCTTTGGAAACTGGGGTGGTTGTATAGCAGCCGGCGGCGTGAATGGCTGAGGAGCGGATCATTAAACCCATGGAAAGTGCTTACATTCCTTTTTAAAGAAATTGTATGGAAGTATCGAAACCTTTTGGACGCATCGTATCACTGCATGATGGGAGGCTTAAAATAAGAGTGGCTATGCATCGTTCCCTGATGAGTATCGCACTCTCGGCAGGCTTGCTGCTTTCCGGGCAAATCTATGCTCAGCAGCAAAAGGACGCCGAGCCGTCTACCCCTGCACCCGCAAAGACGGATTCCAACCAGCAGAAGCCTTCCGAGGACAAGACTGCACCAAAGAAGAACACCAATGCAGACGACAATCCTTTCCCGGAGGATGTGTCTCGCAAGGCTGCTGAAGATGCCACAAAACAGGGAAATGAGAACGATGCCGATGCTCCTAAGGTGCAGCCTGTCTCTCCCGGAGAGAGTTCAAGCGCAACCCGCCTTATGGACCTTGGCGACTGGGATGCCGACAGATCGAAAGATAAAAGCTCTGGAAACACCCAGATTCCGGCAGAGTTTCGCGATCCTAAGCGAGCGGCCGAGGATGACCGGATCGGCAAGTTCTATATGGACAAGGGAAATTGGTTTGCCGCCTATAACCGCTTTAAAGATGCCTTAATGTTCGAGCCGGACGATGCAGACGCGGCGTATGGATTGGCGGAAGCTGCTTCGAAGATGAGAAAGACTCCGGAAGCGATTGCGGCCTATAAGAAGTGCCTGGAATTGGATCCGGATGGCCCTCATGCGAAGGCCTCTCAGAAGGCACTAAAGAGCCTGGAAGGACCGGGCAAGGAATCTTCCCGAAAGTAGCCTATAAAAACCCTTCATACCAATGCAGAGTGGCTGGTCCGAAGAAGATGGCGTAAAGCCCGGCTAGGCATAGGAATGTGCCTAAGGGAATCTGGCGCTCAGCCCATGTTTCTTGGCCATCCCGGCGAAAGCTCAGCAGAAGTAACGAAAACAGCGCTCCGGTAACGACAGCGAGGAAGAAAATCAGCAGCATCTCTTTCAAGCCCAGCCATGCCGTGAGCATAGCCACCAGCTTGGCGTCGCCTAGTCCAATCCCTTCACGGTGCCGGATGCTCTGATAAATCCACCGGATCAGCAGGATTGCCAAGGCTGCGCATACAACTTTTCCCAGTGCGAAAAGAATTTCCCTTAGGCTTTTTTCGGGAGTTGTTTCCCAGATCCATCGCCAGAAGACTTGCCACCCCATTCCCAGCACAATACCTGTCCAGGTGAATTCGTTTGGCAGGAGTAATGTCTCCCAATCCATTACAGCAAGGCCCAACAGAAGGAAGCAGAGGAGTGCGCTTCCCGCTGCCGCCACTGCGGAAAAGGGAAAGCTTAGCTGTGTATCCTGGGCATAGAACTTCAAGAAACATGCAATCCAGAGCCCCGCTGTCCCAATTTCGACCAGTGGATATCTCCAACTGATGGGGGCCTTGCAGGAGCGGCACCGTGCTCTCAACACGATCCAGCTGATCAGTGGCAGGTTATCGTACCAAGCGATCATCGCCCCGCAATGCATGCAGTGCGACCTTGGGCTCACGATTGACTGGTCTTCGGGCAGACGGGCGATACAGACATTCAGAAAGCTGCCGAAAACGAGTCCGAGAACCGCGACTAAGCTGATTTCCCAGAGCATCATCCGGTCCAGATTACCTTGTAAGTCTTCTTCTTACGATTCTTGACCGACAATCGAGTAGAGTTAAAGGTATGGAAACCGCTGCTCAATTGCCTGATGCTGCTCGTGCTGCGTCCCTTTTTGCCGAGGCGGTGGCCATCATGGCCCGTTTACGCTCTCCCGAAGGCTGTCCCTGGGATCGGGAGCAGTCCTTCGACTCTATCCGCAAATACACGCTGGAAGAAGCTTACGAGGTCTTCGACGCAATTGAGCGCCGACACTGGCCCGATCTGGCTGAAGAGCTGGGAGATCTGCTGTTGCAGATTCTTTTCTATGCGCAAATGGCGACCGAGGAAGGCCATTTTTCTATCTCCGATGTGATTCAGCATTTGAATCGCAAGCTGATTCGGCGCCATCCTCACGTCTTCGGCGATGAAGCATCCGCTGCGGCAGGAAACTCCGCAGATGTGGATTCCAATGCGACCGCATCGGCCCAGGTTCTGCGCAATTGGGAGCTGATCAAGAAGGCTGAAAAGGCCTCCAAGCAGCAGGGAGATGTTTCAGAGAAGGAATCTCGCTTATCCGGGGTGCCGCGCATTATGCCGGCGCTGATGGAAGCCTCCAAGCTGGGCTCTGCCGCTGCAAAGGTCGGTTTCGACTGGAAGGATACTTCGGGGCTCTTCGACAAGCTGTCGGAAGAGACAGCCGAGCTCAAGGAAGCGATGGCAACCGAGTCTGCCGAAGCCAGAAAATCGGCTGTGCAGGGTGAAGTTGGAGATTTGTTGTTCACCCTCGTCAATCTGGCCCGCCATCTTCATGTCGATCCGGAAATGGCTCTTCGCCAGACCAACTTGAAGTTTCGGAAGCGCTTCCATTCTATGGAGGCTCTGTCTTCCCGGGCTCTGGAAGAACTTTCCGCCGATGAGCTGGAAGAGCTTTGGATTAAAGCGAAACAAAAGGAACTGCCTGAGTAGCCAACGATGATTCTTGTACGTGAAGTACGTAGTTTCGAGGAGTTAGCTGCATGTGTTGCTCTGCAGATTGAAGTATGGGGATATGACGATGAGGATGTTGTTCCCCGTCGCATGTTCCTACTGGCGCAAAAGATAGGCGGGCAGGTCTTTGCCGCGTTTGACACCGGCATACCCGGTACCTCAAGTGAAGGCGAAGCGGCGAATATGGCCGGTTTTGCCATGGCTCTTCCTGGAATTCGAGATGGCCACGCTTACCTGCATTCGCACATGCTTGCAGTGCGTCCTGCGTATCGGAATCGGGGACTCGGAAAACAATTAAAGCTAGCTCAACGTGAGGATGCTCTGGCTAGAGGTATCTTATTGATGGAATGGACGTTTGACCCACTTGAGATCAAGAACGCATTCCTCAATATCCACAAGCTCGGAGCCATAGTGCGGCGCTACACCCCGAACTTTTATGGTGTATCCTCATCTCGGTTACAAGGTGGTTTGCCAACCGACCGTCTACATGCGGAATGGTGGATGGATACCTCTCGAGTCAGGCAAGCTATCGCAGGCAAGCTCCCCCTTGCGTCTGAGGTCCAAGAAACGATTACGGTGCCGGGCGCGATTTACGAATGGAAGAGCTCTCCTGATGATCAGGAGAAGGCTTGTAGCGTGCAGTCCGAAAACCGGCAACGTTTCATGCATGCATTTTCCAATGGTTTAGCAGTCATAGGTTTTACCCGGGAAGCAACTGGTAACGGAACCTTTCAGTTAGGGAAGTGGCAAGACCCTACTCCCAATTCACAAGCGAGATCAGACTCTCATGAAAATTGATGCAATCCTTCTACGCGAACTGCACATACCTCTAGTTAAGCCGTTTGAAACCAGTTTCGGACGCACAACTGAGCGTCGCATTTTGCTAGCCGAAATTCGCGCCGAAGGTTTGACGGGGTGGGGTGAGTGTGTCGCGGGAGAACACCCCTACTTTAGCGAAGAGACAGTTGATACCGCCTGGACCGTCCTGCTGCAAGAGCTTGGCCCGTCGTTGGCCTCGGCTGATCCGGAACATGCCGGGAAGTGCCCTCATATTTTCGGCAGGGTACGTGGTCATCGTATGGCGAAAGCGGCTCTGGAAAATGCTGTGTGGGATCTGGAAGCCCAGATGGAGGGGGTTTCCCTGTCCAAGCTGATTGGTGGCGTCCGGGACACAATTCCTTGCGGTGTTTCAATCGGTATTCAGCCAAGCATTGAAGCTACTCTGGATGTTATTGATAAGGAACTGGCGGCTGGCTATCAGCGGATCAAGCTGAAATGCAAACCGGGCTGGGATGTTGAGTTGTTTTCTGCCGTTCGCAGCCGATGGCCCGAAGTCATGCTTAGCTGCGATGCGAATTCCGCTTATCGTCTGCGGGACAGCGATCATCTGGCAACCTTTGACGAATTCCGCCTGCTCATGATCGAGCAGCCTCTTTGGGCGGATGATTTCTACTACCACTCCATGCTGCAAAAACGCCTGGAAACACCAATTTGCCTCGATGAGTCCATTCACAACCGCCGGGACGCTCTGGCTGCCATCGAGATGGAATCCTGCCGGATCATCAATATCAAGTGTGGTCGAGTTGGTGGCTTCAGTGAGGCCATTGCCGTGCATAATGCTGCACACGAGCGGGGAATTCCCGTCTGGTGCGGCGGCATGCTGGAGACGGGAATCGGGCGGAGTCATAACATTGCCCTTTCGTCCCTGGAAAACTTCTCCTTGCCGGGGGACGTCTCTGCTTCGAAGCGCTACTGGGCCGAGGACATTATCGAGCCCGAGGTAGAAGTTTCGAAGAATGGCGAGATTACGGTGCCGACGGCAGCAGGAAGAGGATTCGAGGTTCGAACCGACCTTATCGACCGGCTCACGGTTCGCAAGGAAGAGATTCGAGCTCTGGAACTGGTCAGCTAGCAAGAATACTGATTCGCTCTGCATAGACATTTAAGGCTTTTTTTCGTCCAATGAGCGTACGGCAGGGAATTTGTCTCTGCTCCGGCTATAGGAATGGGAAGAGGCCATCTGTCGGCCGCTCGGTTCTTTTTCAGCGGAGCAACATCCATAATAGGTACAGGCCATGCAAGTGGCCGATAAAGAGGAATTCGATGGCATTAATGAAAACATCCAATCCCGTGCTGAATGGGGAAGTCTTTCGTGGCAATGGCTATGTAGCCACTAGCGAAATGATGACAATCTCGGGAACCGTCAACAAGACGGGAATCCTGATGCTTTGTGCCCTGGCTACGGCGGCTTGGACGTGGAGCCAGTTTATGACCTCTGAAGATCCCACCGTCGTTGGGCCTTACGTGCTCCTGGGCGGTATCGGAGGTCTCATCCTTGCCCTGGTAACGGTCTTCAAAAAGGAATGGTCAGCAGTAACTGCTCCGGCTTACGCGTTGGCCGAGGGCTTCGTGTTGGGTGGTGTGTCGGCCCTCCTGGAGGTTAGATTCCACGGGATCGCGATGCAGGCTGTTGGTCTCACCTTCGGTACGTTAATTGCCCTGCTGATTGCATATCGGGCAGGAATTATTCGTGCCACCGAAAAGTTCACTCTGGGAGTTGTAGCTGCAACCGGCGGAATCGCCGTCTTTTACCTGCTTACGATGGTCCTGGGCTTTTTCGGTATGCACTTCAACTCAGTCTTCGGAGCGGGACCGCTGGGTATTGGGATCAGCGTCGTGGTTACGATTGTGGCTGCTTTGAACCTGATTCTCGATTTTGCTTTTATTGAGAACGGGGCACGCGCCGGCGCTCCAAAGTACATGGAATGGTATGGCGCTTTTGGCCTGATGGTGACCCTGATCTGGTTGTATCTGGAGATCTTGCGCTTGCTTGCCAAGCTGAATAGCCGCAATCGCTAAAGCAAGTTTGAACAGTTGTACAGAGAGCGCCAGACCCGTCAGGTTTGGCGTTCTCTGTTTTAGAGCAAAACCAGCGTTACTATGTCCTATGCAAAGTCGGCGATGTGCAGGTTTTCTTGACGAAAAACCTGCGTAGGGAGTTGTGGCTCGGGATACACCTACACTGGTTTTGCTCTAGAGCATTTTTCGCAAAGACGTAGACCAAGACACAACAGCTTATGCGGCTTTCCGCTAAAGAAAGCCGCTCTTCGCGATCGTCGGCAAGTCTATACATATGAGAAAAATGCTCTAGTCGCTGCAAACAATATTGCTGCGTTGAAACTTCTGAAAGATTTGTAGCGTATTGATCTTCTGTGGACGACTCCCGGGCTGTGGCTGCGTCTAAGTCTGATAGCCGTGGAAGTAGTCCCACGAGAGGCCGTGAAGTCGAATTTACGGCCGAGGAGAAATGATGACTCCGCAAGAAAACCAGCTGCTGAATGATCTGTTACGGCGTGTACGCGAAACCAGGCTCACCGAAAAAGATCCGGAAGCTGAGCAGTTACTCCGTGATGGTTTAGCCAGTCAGCCGGATGCTATCTACATTCTGGCCCAGACTGCCTTAGTACAGAACATTGCGCTCGAACAGGCTGGATCGCAGATTGAACAGTTGAAGCAGCAGCTCCAGCAGGCCCAACAACAACGTCCGTCGCGTGCTACAAGCTTCCTCAGCGGCCTGTTAGGCCATCGTGACGAGCCGGAGCAGGCCCCTGCCGCGCAGATTCCGCAGCAACAACGACCTGGATTCGCTGGTCAGCCTCAATATCAGCAGCAGCCTCAGTATCAGCCGGTAGCTGTGCCCGCGGGTGGCTATGCCGGTCAACCGGCTCCACCTATGTCCGGCGGAGGTGGATCGAGCTTCTTGCGCTCAGCAGCAACAACTGCGGCTGGCGTTGCTGCCGGTGCTCTGGCGTTTGAAGGGATTCAGGCTCTGTTTCACGGAATGAGTCATCCATCCGGATTTGGCTATGGCTCGGGATTTGGAGGATTTGGTTCTCCCATGGGCATGAGCGGTTTTGGTAGCGCTCCTGTGGAAGAGACAGTCATCAACAATTACTACGATTCGTCTGATCCCAATCGCGAGCATCACGAACATGAGGCGAGTTTCGACGAGCGTCCGGGAGGGCATGAACAATTGGACCGCTCCGAGTATGAGCCTGACCGAAATTCCGCTCACCTGGAAAATGCCAGCTACGATCCTGCCGGGGATAGTAGCTCCCAGGATGACGATTTTCAGGATCAGGATGATCTTCAGGACGAGGATGCCGGTATGGATGATCTCGCCGATGATAGTGGGGATTTTTCCGGTGGCGATGACTCCAGTTTTGTCTAGACCTGATTAGGGAATCAGAACTTTCGTCGAGAAGAAGCAACAACAAAGGCTACTCCTGTGTGGGGGCAGCCTTTGTTGTTATGTTACTTAGTTGGAGCTTGAGCAAACTTAGCCGCAAGCTCAGGTGTGGATTGAATCTCCGATGGTGCCGGGTTTACAGCTTTGTCCACTTCGGCGGCAAAGACATAGCTGGGGCCGAACATGTTGCTGGTGAAGATAACCAGCTTCTTGTCCGGAGAGAAGCGCACGTTGGGTTCGAGTCGATAATTGTGGTGCGCCATATTGACCAGATGTTCAGAGTGGAAGGCTCCCGGTTGCCAGAAGTCTGGCTGGTTGAGTCCGGTAACATGCAATATCTCAGGATGAAAGAGTTCAATCCATTCTCCATCCGGGGCTTTAGCCACTTGTCCCGGATCGCCGCCATCACCGGTGAATAAGGTTTCGCCCTGCGTCAGATTGAAGTGAATCGACCATTCATTGCGTTGCATATGGTAAGCAATGCGTTTATGGGTCTCCAAGTTATAGCCCGCCAGGAAGAAGTCCTCTCCCTTGGGATATTGCCAGTCATACCAGATGGTCTTGCCGTCGAGCCCCCAGAACTCATGGCCCGCGATCTCCATTGCCATGGTGCGTTTATGGATGAGTTCGTTATGAGTGCCGTCGGTATGGATCATCCAGATGCGATCGACTTTTTGCCAGGGTCCTTCATGACAGTACATGAGCAGGTTGGGGTCCGTAGGAGAAAAGAGCAGATGCCCGATCCAATCCGTGGAGTGGAAAAGGGTATTGACCTTGCCTGTATCCAGATTGACGGTGAAGAGAACAATTGGAATCTGTGCAGCCAAGCGGCGTTCCATCATCTCGCCTTTGCCTTCCGGCTGAACGAGGAATCCCGATTGCGGTGCCTGTTCCTTGGTTCCCGCTTTTTGTGCGGGAGGAAGGCGGTTCCTTCCGTAGTCTTGTGCCGCTCCCTCGTCTGTTTCTGCGTAGGTGCCAACTCCGAGAGTCTCATCGGCATTGATGGAAGCAATATTGGCACGTGGAGGAAGTGTTGCTAACTTTTTCACTTCGCCGGTATCGATATCCGCTTTGTAAATCGTACTTAACTTCGTATCTATATCGAATTTCGAGAAGAAGACGGAGTTTGTCTTTCTTCCGACGACGATTGCGTGCACGTTACGGAAGAAGAACGGCATCGCCCCCGGAGCAGTTTCGGCGGGACGTGGTGGATTGGGGACAAGCAAACGTGTTTTTCTTGTCGCCATATCCAAAACGTGAATTCCATCCGGGGCGTTATAAACCATCCGCTTACCGTCTGGCGTATAAGCGTTGACGTTGAAGTAAAAGCCGGAAGAACCGGGTTCATCGGTAAGGCGGATAACTCGATGTCCCGTGTCTTTGTCTATCCAGGTGGCCGGAGGGTTCTCGGCGTGAAGCATAGGTATAACGGCAGCGAAAAATACGACAGCTTTAAAAGCCAGGCGATGCATTAGAGAAGCGTGCTCCTTCGGCACTTAAAATCCGGTGCGATTCCGGCGGAGAAGTTACTTGAGAATGTATTCAACTTTCCTGAATTCAAAGCAGAACATACACTTCCGCCGGAATCATAGCGCGAATGTTTTATACGCTTCCTAAATGCAAATGGGAACTTATTTCTTGGCGGGAATTGCAGTTGGATTCTGTGTATTCCTGGCGCTCGAATAGGCAAAAAAAGAGAGCCCCTTGAAGAGCTCTCTTTCGCGGATCAAGAACTTCGATGTTTAGAGTTTGTAAGCCTTCTTCACGAATCCGTTGGTCAGCTGATAAGCGAGATCGAAAGCTTCGTCTTCTTCAATACGATGTTCGGCTACCAGCCTTGCCAGGAACGAGCAATCGACGCGTCGTGCTACATCGTGACGTGCCGGGATGGATAGGAAAGCCCGGGTATCGTCGTTGAAGCCTACGGTGTTGTAGAAGCCAGCAGTTTCTGTGGCTTGTTCACGGAAGCGCATCATGCCTTCAGGACTGTCATGGAACCACCATGACGGACCAAGGCGCAGTGCGGGATAGTGTCCAGCTAGAGGCGCAAGCTCGCGACTGTAAGTCGATTCATCCAATGTGAAGAGAATCAACGTAAGGTTGCGATTATTGCCATAGCGACTGAGTAGGGGCTTCAGCGCCTGGACATATTCGGTTGGAGAGGGGATATCGGCTCCCATATCGCGACCGAATTTCTCATAGATCAGATGATTGTGATTACGACTGGCTCCTGGGTGCAATTGCATTACGAGCCCGTCTTCGATGCTCATACCGGCGGACTCGGTCAGCATTTGTGCCCGGAAGAGTTCTTTCTCTTCAGCGGCTGCATGCCCCTTCAGAACCTTGTGGAAGAGCTTCTCGGCGTCATCGCGGCTCAGGTCTGCGGTTAAGGCCGTCGGATGTCCATGGTCAGTGGAAGTAGCTCCGGCTGCCAGGAAGCGCTTGCGGGCGCAACGTAGGGCACCCAGGTATCCGGACCACTTTGTCGTGTCTTCTCTGGTTTGTTCTCCAAGACGCGCGACGTTTTCGGCAAACCCTGAGAAATCCGGATCGACCACCGGGTCAGGCCTGAAGGCCGGGATTACGCGTCCCTTCCATCCGGACTGCTTAATAGCCAAGTGGTGTTCCAGGGTATCGAGAGGAGAGTCGGTCGTTGAGAGAACTTCAATCTTGAATTTTTCAAAGAGGGCACGGGGACGGAAAGATGGCTGCTGAAGCTTCTCACTGATGATGTCGAAGAGGCGGTCGGCATTGTCTGGTGACAGCCGTTCTTCGATACCGAAGAGTTCGCTAAAGGCAAAGTCCAGCCACATGCGACTAGGCGTTCCGCGGAAGAGATAGTAGTGATCGGCAAAGATCTTCCAGACTTCGCGGGGATTTTCGATCTTCGCTTTGCCGACTCCCAGGCTTTCTAGCTCGATGCCTTGCGAGTACAGCATCCGGAAGACGTAATGATCCGGCTTGATAAACAGAGTCGATGGATCGGGAAAAGGTTCGTCATACGCAAACCAACGCGCATCTGTATGGCCATGCGGGCTGATGATGGGTAGTTCACGCACGCTGATGTAGAGACGCCGTGCGACGTCACGTGTCTTTGGATCAGCAGGAAAGAGTCGATCTGGATTCAGCAGTGCCATGGCGATCAGTCTAAATCTGCCTTTACTTGAAAATTGTGTTCTGTGTTACGCAATAAGGCTATTCGTTTCGTAATTCGAACACAATGATTCAAATATCAAACAAATTCAAGGATTTGCTTTCTGTCGGGCTGGTGATGCCTGTCAAATTCTTTATTGGGAATAATTTAAGATGGCAGCCGCATTCTCATGTTGCGAAACTGCATATGCATTCTTTGGGACGCCGGTGGAAATTGTGCCTGGGTTTTGTGTAACCAAACCTTCAAAAGGATCTGATCGAGCATAGATACCCTGAGGTTGGCAGTCGCGGCAATCTCAGGGAACCAGAGGCAGGTTTGCTGGGGGCCCCGGGCTTTAGCGGAAAGCTGCGTGTGCCTCTGTGGCTTCGTCTACCTCTTTGCGGGAGAGGCCTAACGGTGGGCTACTTGTGGTTTGTCTGCCTGTAGAATCTTGATTGCCTCGCGATAACCCATTTGCGAGATGAGCTGGAAATCGAAGGCGTCTTCCGTCGTATTCAGACGAAGAGTCTTGAGCATGAGAATTTTGCCGGTGATATTCAGCTTCATATGGGTAGTTTCCCAATGGTGGTTGCCTACATCGGATTGTTCTATAACCAGAGTTCCGCCCTTATAGAGCCTGCCTAGAATGCCCCAGCCGAAATCGACATCCTCGATTAATCGGGCATCGAGTTTAACCAGGCGCTCCTGATTCTTATCTACCCAGATCTCTCCTGACATTCCGTGATAGACCTGGGCCTCCCGGTCCGGTGGGACGAACTGGGGATTGGGGTGAAAAGTGAGGCGGTAACATGGCCCGTTATGGCCCTCTGCCATGCCTGCGTAGGTGTAAAGAAAGGCATTCGGCAGGAGTTTAATCATCTTGTTCGCCCGGCTGCTATCTTCCTTTTCTCTTCTTTGCCTGCGGGCCTGGATGGAGGGATCGGCTAGCAGCGTCTCCAGCCGATCCTCTTCGGCCTTTGCCTGCTCGCTGGTCAACGGCTTGTCGGCAATTGCGATCAATCTGGCGACATTGCCATCCTTGGTTTCGATGATCTCTTTGGTTGTAGTGTTTCTCTCGTCTGCTTTACGAAGCTTGAAGCGGACAGGCTGGCCTGGGCCAAAGGCTGCCAGTTCATTCTGAGTGGCGCGGCGAACCAAAGCGTTCGGATCGGGTCCGGTTCCGGGACTTTGTTGAAAGCCGAACACTCCTGGTGGGGTAAGTAGGAGGGCTATCGTAGAAGTCCTCAAAAGAACACGAAAAGCTTGCATCGTCATCTTCTATTTCCCGCACCCGCAGGGTGCACCTCTCTTGATTCCTATTTTCTCTCTTCTGCGATTCCGCAACTAGTTCAGAGATTAGATGTTTGGTCCCTGTTTCACGCTTCTATTACCGTTATTGGACCGGATATTGCTCCTTCTTACCACCTTGCGTATAGTGCGGGCATAGCAGCGCACTTGGAAAGCCTGTTATGAACTTCTCGGATAACAGTGGCGACGGCAAGTTTTTTTGAATCCAAGCAGTGAAGGGGTACAGTGCGATGATCGACCTAAGCGACGAGAAAAACGGGGCTTCCTCAGAGAATTCTTATTTCTGGGACAAAGCGTTTGCCCCGCGATTTCGGCCCCATCCTGAGTCAATTTGCCCTCCATCGGCACGAATCCGGAGGGAATAAAGGCTCAAAAGCTCTTTAGGAGAAACTACATGGCTGGAGAAGGCACGACTGCCGTAATCGGGAAATCTGTTGAAATAAAAGGTGAAGTGAAGGGCAGTGAAGACCTCTTAATTGAGGGGCGTATGGAAGGAAACATTACGCTTACCGAGAGCCGCCTGACCATCGGTGCAAATGCACACGTGAAGGCAAACGTTGCGGCTCGTGACATCGTAGTTATGGGTGTGTTGGAGGGCAATATTCAAGCAACAGGGCGGGTCGAATTGCGTCAGGGCTCCCAGGTTACCGGAGATGTTCGGACAGCCCGCCTTTCCATTGAAGACAATGCCATCTTCCATGGCAAGGTAGACTTGATTCAGCAGACCTCTCAAGCTGGCAAAGAGATCGGCACTCCGGCGGCAGCTGTGGCTGCCCGTCAGGGGTAGGATTCTCGTAGAGCATTTTCATCGGGGTTGTGGAGAATTGGAATTCTCGTGTGGTTCCAAGACGAGAAAGAACGGCCTGATTCGAGATCGACAACGATGAAAATGTCTCTGTACAGGTTGACCGTTTGCTTTCGGTGCCGATGTAGCAGTTGAGGCCTTAGTGTGCCGGAATCGCTTCTTCTCGATGCGGCTGGCGATTTTGGTCTACATTTACGTCTCAAGTGTTAATGCGGTAGTACGGTTTCATTGGCATTTTTGGACTGGTGCTTTTTTCACAGTGGACGCTGGTTGGTTGCATTTGCTTGAGTACAGCAGATGTGAAAACGCGATAGCCGAGAGAATCGAGAGGGAGAAGAGGTCACGGTGTTACGCAACATCTTTGGTAAGTCAAGGCCCGAATCTGAGAAATCAATCACGCCTACTGTTCTTTCTGGCCCTCGGATTCCTCGACACTCGAGCGGGTGGTCTGCCTTGCAGAAACAGCTCAAAGAGGACAGCGGGCTTCGCTTCCTGGATATTGGACCGACTTCGCCGAGTAATATCAATTTCCTGACCGGGATGGGACATTCGGTGTACATGGCCGACTTGGTTCATGAATCACGGGTCGGTAACTGGCAATTGCCTTCCGCAGAAGGGGAAGAGCCTGCATGGAATATCGATGGTTTTCTGGAACAGAACCTGAATTTCTCCGGCCGCATGTTCGATGTGGTATTGCTATGGACCACCCTGGATTATCTTCCCGAGGCATTCATCGCTCCCGTAATTACCCGTCTTCACGAAAGCATGAATGAGGGTGGCAGGATTTTGGCTCTCTTCCATACGCGCAAAACAGGTGGGGATACTTCCTTCTATCGCTATCACCTGACTGAAGGGGATGAGATCGTCATGCAGGAGAGTGAGCCATTCCCGATTGAGCGGGTCTTTACCAATAGGAGTATTGAAAAGCTCTTTGAGAGTTTCTCGGGATATAAATTCTTTCTGGCCAAAGACAATGTCTATGAGGTCATCATCACTCGGTAGCGAACAACGAGCTTACAAAAGTAAACGGGGCAGATTCCTTGAGGAACCTGCCCCGTTTGCTTTGTATCAATGAGCCTAGAAGTTGAAGTTCATCTGCAGATCGATGGTGCGATTGGCGGAGCCTCCACCGAAGAAGCCTCCTGCCAGTGCTGTCGATTTACCGAAGGTGTCTGCTCCGAGCACCCCATTGGGTTGGGCGAGGCTCACGTTGTTGAAGATGTTTCGTCCTGCCGCGATAAAGGTCAGACTATAACGGCGGGGAACTGTAGCATCGAGCCGTGGAGGTCCACCAGCGTTTCCGCTTAATCCTCCAGGGCCCATTCCTCCACCCATATGTCTGCCGCCACCGGGGCCGTGCATTCCACCGCCGGAAGGTCCTTGACCACCTTCGATTTTGGGGCCGATGCCGATGGTCTTGCTTACGCGTAGATTCATGCTGAATTGTCCCGGGCCATCGCCATAGTTGATCGGAATACGAGCGTCACTCACGCTTGGAGTCAGGTTGAAACAGCGTCCCTTGTAAACGAACTTGGGATCGGAATTGCTCGCATTGCAGGTAGCAAACGAGGGACGATCGTTGAACTGTCCGTCTCCGTTGAGATCGTCACTGACGACGATGTTGTAAGGCGTGCCGGAGGCGGCAACCACAAACGGGCTCAACGAGAACTGATATGGAAGCATCACGTTTCCGCCAAGTACAAAACGATGCGTGACACTAAAGGTCGTGCGTCCATAATCGGCGCTTGGCGCCGAGGGATTCGATGGAAAGTAGTTGGCCCCGGAGGTATTCGAATCGGCATGATTGAACATGTAAAAGCCAAAGGTTGAAACCCGGCGATTGCTGACTCTGAAATTTGCAATCACCTGGTTCTGCTTGTAGATGCCACCTGATTCGAATTGGTAAGTGTTCTCCGAAAGCAGTGAGGCATTCGGATGATTGATTGCAGAAATGTTGTTGGTGTATAGCGCATGGACGCCCCGCGAGTTGATGTAGGTTACGGAGGCTGTTGAACCCTTCGCGATCTGACGTTCCAATACCAGCGCAGCCTGCATGTTAATGGGAGCATGCACGTTGGGATTTATATTGTAGATCACAGCAGCCTTGCTATTAACGGCGGTGCCATCGCTTGAGTATCTCGCTGTTGTCTGGTTGAGACCATCGAGCCGGATGGCCTGCATGACATAGTCGACGTCGAAGCGGTCATAGAACCATCCATAGCCACCACGCAGCACAGTCTTTGCGGGGGTCTTGCCATGACCATCCAGCGCCCAGGCAAATGCAATACGAGGGGCATAGCTGAAGTGATTGTTAATTCGACTCTGCCCTTCAACACGTAATCCATAGCTCATTGTGAAGCTGGGATTCACTCGCCAGTCATCGCCAATAAACACCGCTCCGTCAAAGAGCGTTGCGCGTGTGGTAGCACGGTTGACGGTCGTTATCTGGTATTGCGCGTAGTGTGTGCGCTTATCAAACTGTAGATCTTTATCCTGCTCGTAATCTTTGAGCTTGGAGTAGGTGTAGCGTCCATTCGATCCGGAGATGCTGTAGCTGGCTTCTCTATCTGTGCGTAGACGCGTGCCAAAGCGAAGGGTGTGATTTCCTAGAGATGCTGTCGAATAATTTTGAAGTTCAAAGAAATCGGAGTTGCCCCGAGAGTCCCCAGAGTTGCTGCCGCCTCCTGTAAAGCGACCTTGCACACTGATTGTAGGCGTACGGTTGAGGGCGATTTGACTGCTGCGGTCCCGGCGATATTGGAAGCGGGTTTCGTTTACAAGGTGTGGTCCCAGTACTTGCGTATCACTGATTTGCAAGGTGTGTTCCTGGCTCTCCTGGTTATTTGCCTGCTCAGCCAAGGAAAGCTGTCCCACTCCGTTGTTTTCAGAGGTGCTCCGTTCGTATTCATAACGGACGGTCAGTGTGTTTGTCGGGGTTAGCTGGAAATCAAGTCTTGGATTGATCTCGAAGCGGGTCCGGGGATGAGAAACCGCTTGTACTTGCTGCACTCCATCATCCTCTTTTGCGCCTGTAGCTCCTGGAGTCGGGACAGTGGCATTGACTACCGAGACATCCTGGGTATTACGCCGGAATGCAGAGATAAACCAAGAAGAGCTCTTGTTGATTGCTCCTCCGGCATTCCCGTGGAAGAAATAGGAGTAGTAATCCGGGCGGGTTTTGAGAAAGGGATTATTGGAGTTAAATACAGAATCGTTTCCACTCACCATCAGAGATCCGTGAAATTTATCGGTCCCTGGTTTGGTCAGGATTTCGATTCGGCCATAACCTAACTTGTCATATTCCGGAGTGAACGGGTTCTGATTGACGCGGATCTCACGGATCGAGGATTTCGGAGGCAATTGTCCGCCACTGAAACCGTCGATGTAGATCTGCCCCCCGTTCGGGCCTGCGGAGGGACCGGCGAGTGCGTTGAGTTCGTCCGAGAGTTGATCCGGATCGTCTGACAGAGCATCCAGATCCTTGCCCTTGATGACAATAGCACTGGCGTTGTTCGATGCTTCTGTGCTGATTCCGGCATTTTCATCGGAAACGACAACTTGTTGTTGGTCACTCTGAATTGCTAAAGAGATATTTCGTTGACGGGCTTGTCCGGCTGCAATGGCGATTGGTTTGGAAGCGTAAACAGCGAAGCCCTGGGCTGCTGCCTGCAGGGTGTATGTCCCAGCCGGAAGGTTCTGGATCTCGTATCCACCGGAAGCAGAAGATTTAACCGTTGCAACGGTTTGTCCATTCGCGCCAAGTACGGTGATCGTTGCATTTGGCACGACCGCTCCAGCAGGATCTACCACCTGGCCATGAATGGAACCCATAGCTGCCTGTCCCTGTACCCATTTGCAGGGGCAGAGAACCAGCAGAAAGAACAACAAAAGATAAAGCGAGATTGAGTGTGTTTTCACAGTTCTCCCAACAACTAATGAATACAAATTCGAGTTCAGGTGGATTTACTGCGCGTCAGCTCCGCCGCCCTGACTGGAGCTAAGATTCCAGCCGGAAAGCAAATTTTGGCTGCCACTGGTTGACGCCTGGAACATTGGTTCCACCCCCGCTACAAGCATGACCACCGAAGCGGGCTTGGTTGCTGATCCCTCTGTGGAGACAATCATGAGTGCATCGCCCTTTTTGAGTTCAGCAAGAGAAATCGCTGGTGCGTGTGACAGCATCTGTTGCAGATCGCCGCCCTGTCTTGGAGGTCTCATCCCCTCGGCCTGAGGACCGGCAGGTGCTGCTCCGGCGGGTGGTCCACCTGCAGCTGGTCTTTGTGCCGCTCCGGGTGCTCCACCCTTGAGGCGCATGGCAAGCATTTGAGCCATTTCCTGCGGAAGCTTATGAAGTTGCGAATCGGCATTCAGGTGCAGCGATACAGGTTTTTTGGTGATCAGATCGTTCAAGATCAAGGTGTTATCCGCAACGTTGACAGCCTGAACGGTGGCTGCCAGATTCCTGAATGTTCCTGAGACGATCTCGGTGGCAGAAAATGCTTTGCCCTCATCTCCACGAGTTCCGCGTGCCCGCAGTTGATCGCCTGGCTTGACTGCGCTAAGTGGCGCAGCTTTTGCGTCGTTAAATTCGATTGAATCGGGGGCATAGCGGCGCAGGATTGTATTTGGGGTGATCTGAATCACCATGACGCCCGATTGATGGCTCGTGACCGTTATGGTGTTGGCTGCAGCATCCACAGACTGAACCAAGCCGCCAATACCGTTGCGCTGCCAATCTTCTCTTTCTTGCTGTTGCTTTTGCGCGATATCGGCTTGCTTCATTGCGATAACGGAGGAAGCAAGATAAGACTTTCCGTCATCGGAAGGCGTTGTTTTCGAGAGGATGCGGTCGCCCACCTGGATATCGTTTACTGCAATTGCAGCGGCTCCGGAAAGACTCTTCTGGCCGGGAAGTGTGCGTACGATACGGGTCTGATCGTTAACAACAAGAGTTGCCGTTTCACCTGTATCGGTCTTGATCGTGATGCTATTTCCCTGGACGGCGGTAACCGTTCCAATCAGGCGGGATGCAGCTTTGCCCGCTTGCTGCGTGTCCTGCGAAGCCTCAAGAGTTACAGATGCCAGACCAGCTTGAGAGCCAGTTGCACCAACATAGATACCGAGGGTTATGGCTAAGACACTTTTTGCGGCAGTGTTCATGTTCTTTCTTTTCGTAATAGCGCTACAAACTCCCGTTTCAGGAACATAGAAATCGAGAGGATGTCTTCTGGCTCAGACGTCGTACTTTGAAGAAAAGTTTCACCAGGGAGATATGCGGAGAACAGGCGTTCCCGCTTTTGCATATTTCCAGGCTGAATTGCCTGAAATTTCAGAGGAGTAATTCAGCTATTCGGAGAATTCGATGAATCTGCTGTCCCAAGCAGTGGGAGGATCAGAGAAAAGACCGAGCTAGAGAATGCTGTTGCGTCAGGGCGGTTTTCTCGGTGCAGCCACTCCTGGGCGGTTCCGTAAATTGCCCAGCTAGCCGCGGTTGCAGACAAGCCCGGTGCTGTTTCTTCTTTGAGCGGGACCTTGCTTAGTCCTTCAAGCAGAATCTTCTCCACATAGTCTTGAATGATGCATTCAATGAAGGGTTCCAGATGCCGCTGCTTCTGCTGGCAGTTGCCATGAATCTGAACAAGGAAGTCACATACCGCAAGAATCAGGGTACGAATTGCAGACGGGCAGCTTCCGTCATAGTGGATATTGCGTGCACGCAAAAGTGCAACGAACTCCTGGCGAACGAGATCCTCTACAAGAGCAGATTTGTCGGTGTAATGGTCGTAAAAGGTCGCACGGTTCACCGTCGATCGCTCAGAGATGTCCTGAACTGAGATATCGTCGAAAGGCTTCTCCTTCAGGAGACTAACCAGAGCCGCACGCAACATCTGCCGGGTCCGACGAATTCGAGGATCTAGCTTCTCTTCTCCAATGTCGAAATTCACCACATCAATATTTTACCAGGGATGTGTTAGATGGGCGTCACCTGTTTATTAGGCATCAAGTGTTGGTTAAGGGAGAGGGAAGGCCCTCCAGGGTCTCGAACTGAGGCCCTGGATATCAAACGTGATAAGGAATTTTAGAAACCGAGAATGGGAAGTGCCTTCTGTATCGGATTCAGTAGCAGATTCGGTGTGCAGCCGAGGAGAATCACTGCCAACGCGATAGACGACAGAATGCATTGGGTGAGAAAGGGGACCCGCACCTCTGCTGCTTCCTCAGGCGGCGCCTCCACGTAAACCTTCTTCAGAACCTGCAGATAGTAATAGAGGGAAACCGCGCTCATCGCGATAGCCAGAATTACCAGCCAGAGAAAGCCTAACCTTCCAAAGCTGGAACCAAGTGCTCCGGTGAAGAGGTAGAACTTGCCAAAGAAGCCAGCTAACGGAGGAATCCCAGCCAAGGAGAGCAGGAAGATGAACATGCAGAAGGCTGGAATGGGAGCGCGTTTGCTGAAGCCTGCAAAGTTCGAAAGCTTGTCGCTCCCGGTAGCTTGTTCCACGATCGCGATTACGCCGAAGGCTCCTACTGTAGTTAGCGCATAGGTAATGACGTAATAGATCAGTCCGCCAATGCTCTGCCGAGTGTGGGCCATGATGCCAAGCAACATGTATCCGGCGTGTGCAATCGCCGAATAGGCCAATAACCGCCGCACACTGCTTTGAACAATCGCGACCAGATTGCCCAGTACCATCGATGCGATCGCAAGAATGCCAAGTGTTAGGACCCATCCCGCGGTGCGGTCATGCAGAGAATTGCTTCCTTGTGCATTGGCAAACCCAATCATCATGACCTGAGAGAAGATGAAGAAGCTTGCTACTTTGGAGCTTGAGGCGATAAATGCCGCACTTGGTGTTGGTGCTCCTTCGTAGGCATCGGGAGCCCAAAGATGAAATGGTACGGCCGCCACTTTAAAGCCAAATCCAATGATAGTAGTGACGATGGCAACCATCACCAAGGGATCGAGAGGGGAACCCTGAATGGAGCGAGCGATATCTACCAGATTGGTTGAGCCGGAGGCTCCATAAAGGAAACTAAGGCCAAAGAGCAGAAAAGCTGCGGACATTCCTCCGTAGAGGAAGTACTTCATAGCTGCTTCAGCGGATCGGATATTTCGCTTATTGAAAGCCGTCATCGTATACAGCGACAAGCTCAGCAATTCGAGAGACACAAAGATCAACAAAATGTCCTGCGTGCCCACCAGGAAGAGCATGGCTGTTGTCGCCAGCAATACGAAGAGTAGGTATTCCCCAATATGATCTGTAAAGGTAGCGGATACAGAAAGTCCGATGGTCAGAATTGCCAATACCAGCAGTGCCATCTGTACCAGCTGGATAAGCGGATTCAATACCAGCATCCCATTTAGGACGTTGACGTGCTGCGGGTGAAAGCAGATCCAGGCAATTGAGAGTACGCACCCGAGGCAAGCGATGAGAGCTTCAATACCGAAGCGATGCTTTATCTCTTTGTGCCGCAGAGCCATCAGATCGACTGCCAGTGTTACCAATGCCGCGATAACGAGAATCGTCTGCGGAATCGTTAGCTGGAAGAGCAATGTGTAATTGATTGACATTATTGCCAGCCTCCTTTCCGTAGACCATCGAATAAGGGAGAGTTCAAGGCTGGCATGATGAGATCTAGAAGTACCTTAGGATAGAGGCCAACTACAACGCTTGTTCCTATCAGGAGTGCGGCGCCTAATTTTTCTGCAATGGAAATAGGTGGTAGAGGATGCTCTTCTTGTTGGGCGGCCTGATCGGGTTCGGCAAAGAACGCCTTCTGTAAGGCCCGCCATGTATATGCAATGCCGATTACGATGCCAACACCAACGAGAACGGCGAAGCCAGGGAAGGAACGCCAGGTGCCAATCAACACCTGAAGTTCTGCAACAAACCCACTAAAGCCAGGTAATCCGATGGATGCCATTCCGGCGATTACGAAAGTAAAGGCCGCGAAGGGAATAGTCTTGCTCAGGTGAAAGCCCGGCAGTTGCGTCAAATCACGGGTGTGGGTGCGGCTATAGACCATGCGTCCAACCACAGCAAAGAGCAGCCCTGCGATGATTCCATGGGAGAACATCTGCAGTACCGCGCCATCCATTCCGATCTGATTCAGCGTCATGAGTCCAAGCAGGACAAAACCCATGTGGCTGACGCTGGAAAAGCCAATAACAAACTTAAAGTCTTTCTGGACTAAGGCCACCATTGCGCCATAAACAATGCCGATGATCGCCAGTAGCGCAAAAACATCTCTCCACGAACCGAGGCCCAGGACATGAAATCTCCATGGGTCCATACCGTGTGGGAAAAGGCTCATGGCCACACGCAAGCATCCGTAAGCGCCAAGCTTCATGATGACTCCGGCGAGCAGCATAGACGCTGCTGTAGGAGCTGCAACGTGGCCGGTTGGCGCCCAGGAATGGAAAGGCCACAGGCCTGCAAGAATCGCGAATCCCAGGAAGACCAAAGGGAAGGCCCACATCTGAAAACTGACGGGAAAGGGATACTGGCTTAACTCGATGAGGCTCATCGTCTTCATTCCAGAGACGACATAGGCTGCCATCATTCCGATCAGCACCATTGCGCTACCGACGAAGGAGTAGAGGGCAAGCTTCATCGCTCCGTATTCGCGTCGGGTCGATCCCCAGATCGCAATCAGGAAATACTTCGGAACGATAGCGATTTCGTAGAAGACAAAGAGCAGAAAGAGATCGAAGCTCAGAAAGACGCCGTAGACTCCGCCGATCAACGCCAGAAAGAAGGCAAAGAACTCATTCGTGCGATGATCGATATCCCAGGAGAACAGTACTCCCGCTACCGCTGCAATTCCAGTCAGCAGGAGCAGTATCATGCTGATTCCATCTGTGGCCAGGTGGTATTCAAGCCCCAGGGAGGGAATCCAGGGAATTCGTGTGACCGTCCGGATAGTTTCGCTGCCATGCCCCATACTCAGGAGCACGATGAGCAGACTCGCAACTGTAGCCGTGAGGGCGACAATGCGGGCAACCGTCGGTTTGCTCTTCGGCAAGATAGCCAGGAATAAGGCCCCGAAGAAGGAAATGTAGATCGTCCAAGCGAGCATAGTTAAAACACCAAGGGTTCCTTCATCGTTACTTCACCATCTGGATGACCGTGCTGTTGATTAACGACAGCAGAAGTTGGGGATAAACTCCGAGCAGAAACATTAGCGCTATCGGAGGTGCAAAGGCCAGTTGCTCTGTCCACGACAGATCTGGCACTCCAGCCCACTTCTCATTCAACGGACCGGAGAAGACGCGCTGCAGAATCGTCAACAGGAAGATTGCCGTCAAGAGCAGCCCGAGGATTGAGATGGAAGCAGCCCATCCCGCCAAGGAGAAGGCTCCTTTGAAGATCAGGAACTCACCGACAAAACCATTCAGTCCAGGTAAGCCAAGTGAGGAGAAGACGGCTATTCCCATCAAGCCAGTCCAGACAGGAACGGCCTTTCTCAGTCCGCCAAAGTCATCCAGTCCTCGCAACCCACCAAAGCGTTCTTCGAAGATGGCGACAAACCAGAAGAGTGTTGCTGCTGTGATGCCGTGATTGAACATCTGCCAGATAACACCGTTCAGCGCGGCAGCTTGTTCGTTCATCAAAGCTGGATTACTGCCGTAGCTGGAGGTGACGGCAAAGAGTCCGAGTAGACAATAGCCCAGGTGGTTGATCGAGGAGTAGGCGATGATTCTCTTCAAATCCCGTTGTGCAAAGGCAGCAAAGGCAGGGAAAACGATGGTGACGATTGCAAGCCATAGAAGCGGTGTCCGCATCCACTGCATCTCTTGAGGAAAGATGGGGAAGAGGATACGCAAGAATCCATAGACACCCATCTTTGACATTGCCCCGGTCAGCAGCATGGATGTGCCCGTGGGCGCTTCTGCATAAGTGATCGGTAACCATGTGTGAAAAGGCATCAACGGGACCTTAACGGCAAAGCCGAGGAAGGCTCCGAAGAAAAGAATCAGCCCTATCTGCTCGGCACTGAAGTGGTGCCATCCCAGCTTGTTTCCGAGGGCAGGCAGCAGTTGCCCGTTATGCGCCAGCGTTGCCAGATCTACAAAGTCGAAGGTTCTGACTGCGAGATAGAGAGCCGCAAACGAGAGTAGTAAGGCAACACTACCGACCATTGTGTAGACGAAAAACTGTGTTGCTGCGGCTGCTCGTTTAGGTCCTCCCCATAGCAGGATGAGGAAGAAGGCCGGGATCAGGCTAAGCTCCCAAAAGAGAAACCAATGAAAGAAATTCAGTGCCGTAAAGGTTCCAAAGAGTCCGGCCTCAACAAAAAGGATCAGGGAGAAATAGAGTCCCTGGCGCTCCTTGACCTTCCATGAAGCGGCAATGGCCATCGGTACAAGAATTGCTGAAAGGAGCAGCATCAGCACTCCGAGGCCGTCAACCGCTGTATGGTATTCGATACCCAGCGAGGGAGCCCACGTATGCCGTTCCTCCCATTGCAGAACTCCGGAGCCGTGATTCATCCGTCCGCAGAGGACTAGGGAAAACGCCAGCGCTGCAAAGCTGAAAAATAGAGCCAGAGTCCGGGCAATCCTTCCCTTTGATTTGGGAACACAAGCGGTAACAATTCCGCCGAGGATCGGCAGGGCTGTCAAAGCAGTCAGGAACGGGAAGGAGTTCATCGCGTGCCTCCCCAGATCAAGAACAGGACCAATGCCGCCAATGCAATACCAATCATGCGCAAATAATTTTGGACGTATCCGTTTTGCAGGTGGGAGAGAATCTTTCCGCTTCGTTGTACGGTTTGACAGCTGCTATCGAAACCGAGATTAACGATGTAGTTGTCAAAGCCGCGATTGAACCAGGAGAGCCCAATTACGAAATAAGAGATGATCTGAACCGCTCCATTCCATATCCAGCGATCGAACCAGTCGCTCAGGATTGTCATCCACGCGTGCAAGCGAAGCACCGTGGCCTCATATAGTTCATCGATGAAGTACTTGTTCTGTAGAAGACGGAAGACCTGCGGTTGAATCTTTTCGAGAGGGTCGGGTTGGTTATTTTGAAAGACCGGTTTATTCCCATAGAGCACCCAGCCTAAGGTGAGTCCGGCGAAAACGATAATCGTTGAGGCCAGCATCATGACCGCGGTGCCATTTGCGAATAGGTTGGTGAAGCTGAAGGTCGGAACGGCTCCCTCAAGAAAGGCATGGAACCAGGGCCAGGCCGGAGTTCCGACGAAACCTAACCCGACAGCAAAGACCGCCAGGATGACAAGCGGCATAGTCATGTTGGCTGGACTTTCGTGCGGCTCTCCGTGATGCTCGTGCTCACTGTGATTCAGCCGTAGTTCGCCAAAGAAGACAACTGCCACTTGACGCGTCATGTAAAACGCGGTCAGTAAAGCACCTATGAGCCCGAGATAGAACGGCACATGCGAGATGTTCCAGTTGTGTGCCGAATGCAGGATCTCATCTTTACTCCAGAATCCGGAGAAGAGCGGGAATCCGCAAAGTGCCAGCATACCCATGGCATAGGCCCCGAAGGTGATGGGCATGTACTTGCGAATTGCTCCCATGTGGCGGATGTCCTGCTCTTCATGACATCCGTGGATCACCGAGCCTGCTCCCATAAAGAGGAGTGCCTTGAAGAATGCGTGGGTGATCAGGTGAAACATGCCAATCGCCACACCTCCTACGCCAATTCCCAACATCATGTAGCCCAGCTGGGAGACGGTAGAGTAGGCGAGAATCCGCTTGATGTCGTTTTGTGCAACAGCGATGCTGGCGGCGAAGACTGCCGTACAGGCTCCAACCCAGGTAACGACCGTAAGGGCTGCGGTTGAACTACCCGCCACCGCAGATGCGGACATCAGGGGATAGACGCGGGCTACCAGGAAGACTCCGGCTGCCACCATGGTTGCAGCGTGAATCAAAGCGCTAACCGGCGTGGGGCCTTCCATGGCATCCGGAAGCCAAACATGTAAGGGAAGCTGGCCGGATTTTCCTACCGCTCCGCAGAAAATCAATAATCCGATACCGGTAGCGGCGGTCATCCCGGCGATAGTCGCGTGAGCGACAAGTCCTGCCAATGCGGAAGTTTCCAGACAGCCGGCACCCTGGTCATAGAAAATCAGAGTTCCTGTTCTCGAATAGAGCCACAGGATTCCCAAAAGGAAGGCAATGTCTCCGATGCGGGTAGTGATGAAGGCCTTCTTGGCAGCTGCTGCGGCACTGGGCTTGTGATACCAGAAGCCAATCAGCAGGTAGGAAGTTAGTCCGACTAACTCCCAGCACATGAAGAAGAGGAGAAGGCTGTTGGCGATCACCACTCCTAACATTGCTCCTGCAAAGAGCGACAGGAAACAGAAGAAGCGGGTGAAGTTCTCGTCATGGGCCATGTAACCGGTGCTGTAGATGAAAATCAGCAAGCCGACAAAGGTGACCATGACCAGCATGATGGCCGTGAGCGGGTCGAGAACCCAACCCAGCTTGAGCCATTCATTGCCGAACTGCAGCCAGGGAAAATTGAAGACCTCGCGATTTGTTTCTCCCTGCCCGGAAGTCAGAAGGGCATGAGAGAAGGCGCAGAGTGAAAGCAGCAGCGAGAGCACCATGGACCCAATGGCCAGCGAGGCGGAAAACAGCCGGTGGCGTTGTTTTGCCAAGGCACTCAGACCGGCAGCCAAAATGGGCAGTGCTGGGATTAGCCAAAGGTTACGAACGATCCAGGTCATGAGAGCTCAACGATACAGTTAAAGTTCAGAGCAAGCTCTCCAGCCCGGTCCGCAATGGGACGCTTCAGGGCGGAGAAAGGGGTCGGAGTCGGGGAAGTCTGTGGCATTGCCCGTCTAACCTTTCATCTCATTGATTTGATCCAGGTTAGTGGTCTTGTAATGTCGGTAAACGACAATGACCAGGGCCAATCCGACGGCCGCCTCTGCGGCGGCAATAGCAATAGAGAACATCGTGAAAATGATTCCGGTCAGCAACTCTGGATTGGGGCGATAGCGCCAGAAGGCAATAAAGTTCAGGTTGGCGGCATTCAGCATTAACTCAATGCTGATCAGCACCATAATTGCGTTGCGGCGCATCAATGCGCCAGCCACACCAACAGAGAACAATAGAGACGAAAGAAGAAGATAGCTCGATAAGGAGGTCATTTTACCCCCTGCTTTTTCTCAGGCATTGCAAGGATGACGGCTCCGATCAGGGCAACTGTAAGCAGAAGAGCCACTACCTCGAGAGGTAGGACAAATCTGCCCATTAGAACATCTCCGACCTGCTTCATCCCTGGTTGCGACGGCGTCGGGAGAGAGGATTGGGTTATTTTGCTGTGGATTGTGGCCCAGGCCAGTATTCCGAAGACCATGAGTGCCACCACGGCTCCGGTAATCGCGGAGGAAGAGGGTGCGGTTGTAGTGCCTGGTTCTGTCCCCCGGGTCAAGAGAATGGCGAAAACGAGCAGGATGGCGACTCCGCCACTATAGACCAGGACTTGGGCAAGTCCTGCAAATTGAGCATCCAGGTACAGGTAGAACGCCCCTTGGCCGACAAACGCCAAGGTCAGAGAAAGTGCGCAATGTACCAGATTCCGTAGACTTACCGCCGCTACGGCTCCGGCAATCGTGAGTACGGACAGGACTACGAAAGATAGAGTCATGATCCCAGAATCGGTCCAAATCTTCTTGTCAAAACCGGGGCCTGTATCGAGCTTTGAAACCGGCCGGTAACAGGTCACACCATTTCATATTTATATTGTGCATAGAGGTGATCTGCATCACCGTATGCGTAGAATCCAGTGAGTACCTTAAATCTGATTTCCAAATGGAACGCCAGGGGTGGGGTGTGATCGTTTCGATCAGGCGTAAACAAACGCCACAACCGACCTCTCCTGGTGATATATAGCAGAGGGCGATTTGTTCGCAGTGCAAAGCACTCGAAAGAGTTAACCATGACCGGTTCCTATTTACCCATCCTGTTATTGCTGGTGGCTTCCATCGGCTTTGGAGTTTCCCCTTTGGCTCTGGCCTGGATTTGGTCAAAGTGTTACTCGCCGCGCAAACCCGGACCTACCAAGAACTCAACTTACGAGTGCGGTCTGGAAGCGACCGGGGATGCCTGGATTCAGTTCAAGGCAGAATACTACTTGTACGCCATTGTTTTCCTCATCTTTGATGTAGAAGCTATTTTTATGCTCCCCTTTGCTGCTTCATTTACGGGATTACCTGTAGGCGCCTGCGTTGCCATGTTGATCTTTCTGTTCCTCCTGGTCGAAGGACTGGTGTGGGCATGGCATAAAGGCATCTTGACCTGGGCTTGAGGACGAAAGGGGAATTCCTGCCGCGAGTTCTCCCGAAGAAAAGACAGCAGGCCTTCGTGGGAGGCCTCAGTAGTAAGGCGCTCATCTAACAGTTTTAGAAGGTTTCCATTTATGGATCAGGAACTCAAAATCCAGTTGGGCAAGCAAGGGGTGGTTACAACTACTCTCGAAGAGCTCTATAACTGGGGGCGTAAGAATTCGGTGTGGCCTCTAACCTTCGGCTTGGCGTGTTGTGCTATTGAGATGATTGCTACCACGATGGCTCGATACGATCTGGCTCGCTTTGGAGCCGAAGTCTTTCGTCCTTCCCCTCGTCAGGCTGATCTGATGATCGTTTCCGGGACAGTTACCAAGAAAATGGCTCCTCAGGTAGTGCGTCTGTATGACCAGATGCCGGAGCCTAAGTACGTTATCGCCATGGGGGCCTGTGCCATCTCCGGTGGACCCTTTCGCGACGGCTACAACGTCGTGAAGGGAATTGACCGATATATTCCTGTCGATATCCATATCCCCGGATGTCCTCCACGGCCGGAGGCATTAATTCATGGATTTATGGAGTTGCAGAAAAAGATCGCTGCTCAGCACCTGACGGGTGAGGGAAAGCCACGGCATTTGGTTCCCGAAGTACCAAGTGAGTACATCGTCCCCGAATGCGGCGAGCACGACCTGGTTCCGACCAAAAATACAAAGCTTTACCAGATTTCTTTAACCGGAAATGTCGGAACGGAGAATTCGAGTCAGCAATGATGACGATGGAACAGATTCAAGCAGAGATAGAGGCTGCCGTTCCTGGCAGTAATCCGGTTATCGTGCCGAATGCAAGTCCCTGTGGTCAGTATTCGTTTTTGATCGATCGCAATCATGCCGTTAATGTTGCCCAAGTCTTGAGAGACCATCCTGAATTACAGCTTGATTACTGTTCGAATGTTACAGGGGTCGATTGGCTTGACAGCGAAACCTCCGAGAAGGTCAAAGTCAAAAAGATAGTCGACGGCCAGGAACAGGAGGCCGAGGAGATTAGGAAGACCAGGGTTCCCGGTTATCTGGAGGCTGTATACCATCTCTACTCGATGGAGAAGAAGCATGGGCCTGTCATTTTGCGGATGCGTACGGTGAACAGGACAGACCAGGTGCATCTACCTTCTCTAACTCCGGTATGGAGGGGCGCCGAATTGCAGGAGCGGGAAGTCTTCGATCTATACGGGATTATCTTCGATGGGCATCCTGACCTGCGTCGCTTGCTTATGTGGGAGGGGTTTACCGATTACCCCATGCGTAAGGATTACGTGAATCCAAACACTGAACCGGAACCCGAGACATTGCAGGCTACTCCTGAAGGGAGGGCATAACGATGAGCATGACAAGTGAAATGTCCCTTCTAAAAAAGGCCTCTTCTTCTGAAGGTGAAGAGGAGGGGGATCTGCTTGAGATTTCGATGGGGCCGCATCACCCCTCAACCCACGGTGTCTTCCGCATGGATGTGGTGCTGGATGGCGAACGCGTGATCAAGCTGAAGCCTGTCTTTGGCTATCTGCATCGCAATCACGAGAAGATTGGCGAGAACACCAGTTATCTGGGTTCAATGCCTTATACGGATCGTCTCGATTATTTCTGCTCGATTACAAACAACTGGGCCTATGCTCTGACGATTGAAGAACTCGCCGGAATCGAGGTTCCCGAGCGGGCCGAATATATGCGTGTCATTACGGCAGAACTGACACGGTTACAGAACCATGCCTGCTTGATAGGTTTCCTTGTACAGGATCTTGGCGCAAGCGGTACGCCGTTGATGTATGCCTTCCGCGAGCGGGAAAAGATTCTCGATCTCTTCGAGTGGCTGACCGGTGCACGCATGATGTGTAACTACATGCGTTTCGGTGGATGTCGCGTAGATTTTCCCGCCGGATGGCTGGATAAGGCGAAAGAAGTTGTTGCGGGCTTTCCGGAGTTTCTCTATGAGTTCGAGCGCCTGTTAACGACGAATGAGATTCTGATGGCTCGCACACAGGGAATCGGCGTTTTGCCCCGAGAGTTGGCGATTCAGGCCTCAGTTACCGGTCCCATGTTGCGTGCCTCGGGCGTAAATTACGACATCCGGAAGGTAGACAAGTACGGTATCTATGATCGTTTCGATTTCAAGGTGCCGATAGGCGAGCACGGGGATGTCTACGATCGGGCTATGGTTCGCCTGCTGGAGATGCACGAATCTTTGAAGATTCTGAACCAGGCGATGAACGACATTCCAGAGGGACCGATTGTCGATCCGAAGACGAAGAGCCGCGGCTTCCGTCCCAAGGCGGGGGAATGCTATGGAAGGATCGAAGCTCCGAAAGGAGAGCTAGGATTCTACGTCATCAGTGACGGTTCGGTTCGTCCGTATCGTTATCGCGTGCGTCCACCAAGCTTGATCAATCTGACGATTTTGGAAGATATGTGCCTGGGGCATGACGTTGCCGATGTTGTAGCTATTCTGGGCAGCGTCGATATCGTTCTGGGTGAGGTTGATCGCTAGATCTGTCGAAGCACTTAACAGGAATTGAAGTAGTAGAGGGCTAAAGCCAATGCTTGGCGAAGGAATTATCAAAGGATTATCGGAGACCGCACGAAACTTTCTGGGAAGCTTCGTCAGCAAAGAACGGTTAACGACCGTGCAGTTTCCCGAGGAGAGGCTTCCTCGTGCAGAGAGCTCCAGAAACTTTCCATTTTTGGTTTACGACGGAAATGAGTGGCAGCAAGGGCTTCGTTGTGTCTCCTGCCAAATCTGCGAGAAGGAGTGTCCTCCGCAATGCATTCATATCGTCAAGAGCAAGGATAAGAAGATCGATGCTGTCGGGAAACCGCAGTTCTATCCGGAGGTCTTTGACATTGACGTTTCCGTTTGCATGAGTTGCCAGATCTGTGTCGAAGTCTGCCCCTTCGATGCAATCAAGATGGACAACGAGTTTGAGCTAAGTACAGAGGATCGTTTCGGTGGGTTGTTGCTGACGAAGTCCCAATTAGCCAAATCGAATAACTATTACCACCAGATTCATCCTTTGGAAGCTGCTCAAGTCGATGCGGCACTTGCTGCAGAAAGAGCAAAGGCGGAGGCCAAGGCAAAGGCTGCTGCAGAAGCAAAGGTTAAAGCTGCAGCCGCGGCAGCGAGCGGGGGCGCAACGGAAAAGTGATAGGAACGATAGATCAGATTTTCGTCATCTTTAAGCACTGGATTGTGATGCATGTTCCGGCGTCGTGGCAGACGCTGGTTTCTTTGTTGATTTCAGTGGTGCCTATTCTTGCTGTCTTTCCGGCACTGTTTGCCATTACTACGATCTTGGAGCGCAAGGGGTTGGGCCGAATTCAGAATCGCTACGGTCCGAACCGTGTTGGCCCCTGGGGCATTCTGCAGCCTCTGGCCGATGGGGTAAAGGCGCTGATCAAAGAGGACATCGTACCCCGATCTGCAGACAAGCTGGTGCATTTCATGGCGCCGCTAGTGATCGTGATGGCTGCGTTCCTGGCCTATTCCGTATTGCCCTTTGGCCGCAATATGGTGCTGACCAATCTGGATGCGGGTGTGTTGTTCTATTTTGCGATCAGCTCGCTGACCGAGTTGGGAGTCTTCATGGCTGGCTGGTCCAGCCGCAATAAGTATTCTTTGCTTGGAGCTATGCGTGCCATTGCGCAGATGATCAGTTACGAGATGCCGCTGATTCTCTCGGCGGTTCCGGTTCTGATGGTTGCGGGCACATTATCGACTGTGAGTATCGTTGAACAGCAGACGGTCTTTACCAGTGGCATAGCGCATTGGAATGTTTTTACCCCCTGGGGATTTGCCGCATTCATCTTGTTCATGATCTCTTCTCTGGCAGAGACGAATCGTTCTCCCTTCGATCTTCCCGAAGGTGAATCTGAAATCATTGCCGGATACTACATCGAGTATTCGGGATTCAAGTTCGCCTTGTTTTTCCTCGGTGAATATCTGGGTATGTTTGCGATCAGCGGTTTGGCCATTACTCTTTTCCTTGGCGGATGGTCAGCTCCCTTTGCGTTCCTTACGTGGGTCCCCTCGTATCTCTGGTTCTTTGGCAAATTGCTCATGATGATCGTCGGATTCATCTGGATCCGCGGCACCATGCCAAGGTTGCGCATGGACCAGCTGATGAACTTTGCCTGGAAGTTTATGCTGCCGATGGCACTGCTGAATCTGGTGAATACAGGTCTCTGGAGATTTCTGCCAACCGGTATTGTGCGCTGGGTTGTCTGTGGCCTTGTTGTTGTTATTCCGTATGTCTTACTGGGGCGGGGCCTAATGCATGGGAAGAAGCTTGAATCGCGCGTTTATCGATTTGCAGAATAAGAGCTGAAAATCCTGTCCATCGCAAGTTAGAAACTTTAGGGCACAGCTTCCGCTGTGCCCTTTCTCAGCGCGTCACAGCCGTAGTATCGAAATGCCCTATTGTCCCTGAGCCTTGGGATGTACATTCAAAATAATCCTTCGATAGCTAGTCAGGCGTGGAGCACCAGCGTCGGTGACCGCGAGAATGATATGAGCTGTTCCCGTACCTTCACAGCGATAGGAAGGGAACGTAAGCCAGGGTTCGCGGCATACAGCTGTAGGTGTCACAGTGACCCTGGATGTATCAGCATCGGTGAGTGTTACAGAAGAGTTGTTTGTATCGTTTGCACCGGCCTCTGCATAGTGGAACCAGTGATAACGCAGATGCTGTCCGTCGGGATCGGAGCTCCGGCTGGCATCGAGAATTATTGCCTTACCCACTTCGGCGTCAATCGTGATTGGCGCTGTTCCTGCCTGGCCATTAACTTCTAGTACAGGGTTATGATTGGCGTTGGCATAATCTTTGATTGTCCAATCCATGCGTGCTGCAAAATCATTCTGGAAGGCTTCCCGCCAACGCCAAATAGTGGCCTGATCTGAGGTGTACGGCTTTCCATCTGTGCCCGTGACTGTGTCCTGCGATGTTCTCCGGTCGAAGACCCCGCCACCTTGTGTCCAGATAGCATGCGATTCTCCATACGGTTGCCGGTAGATGTACCGACCTCCCCAGCCTCCCCAATCGGGGCGACGGTATGCGTTCAGGCCGTTGTCGATTAAGCCCAAGAACGATGGTGTGTCTCCCTCCATTATGAAGGCGAATTTGGGATACACCTTTCCGAGAGGCCCTTTGTTGCGGATGTTCGTATCCAGCCATTCATTTGTGACAACAGTGGTATTTGCTCCAGTTCCGTTGCGGTAATAGATGTCTCCTGCGATTCCCGTCCAGGTTGCGTAATAGTATTCATCACTCGATTGAGTGGAGGGCTCTACGATGTAGAAGAGCTTCGGAAATTCCTTCCGAATCCAAGCTCCTGCATCGTCCTGATCGGAGATGGAATATATACGTAAGCGGGAAACGACCCTGTCTACTTCTTCAGGAGTATGCGCCGTACGCAGTTGAAGAAGTGCTTGCGCCAGAGTGTTGGCGCCTCCCCAAATGCATATCCATAGCGGACGGTTATCATCACGGTCTGCAGCACGGAGAATTGCGTCGGAACCGGGAGACGTTTTATCCGCTCCGGTTGCTGCCATGCCGTATCCAGGCTGTCCAGCCCAGACAAGATGATCGAGCTGTTCAGCGGTAGGCCAACCTTTTGCATGCAGCAAAAGGTTAGGACGCACCTTCCTGTAGGCATCGATCAGAGCATGCATGGTTTCCGGATGGATTGCACTTTTTTGCCAGGTAGATGTTGAAGCGATGAGTCCCTTGACGTCGAATTCATTTGAATAAAGTAGAAAACGAACGAGAGACATCTGATCGTCTGGTTCATTGCCGATATCACTGAGCACGATGACTCGAGGATGCCCTGCAAAATCGTCGATTTTCAGCTGAGGCTGATCTTGTCCCAGGAGAGAGCTGCTGAAGAAGAGAATTCCTGCAGACACGGCGAGCCAAAAGCTTCGTTGTGCAGACAAAGAGAAATGGAAACCAAGGGGAAAGCTCAACTTTGGGAGGATCTTTTTCGGCATGACAGAAAACCTGTTTATGTGTTTTGCCGAACGATAAAACCGGATATTGATTCTTTCAAGTGAAAACTATTTTTAGATTGGGTCCGGCGTAGAGATGGTTCTAAAACGTAATCCCGGAACCGCTGGAGAAGAGGTCCGGGATTACGGGAGTTCATTTTGTGGGATTCGATTCCTGTTCCTGTAGGAAGAGGTAACGAGGCCGATTGGTATCCGGCTTTGCCGCAATTGGCGAGTCTAGATGAAGAACCGTTTTGTCGGGATCATAGAGAGGCCATGTAGGTAATCCTGGGCCATTGGGATCACCTGTCTTGGCAAAATTAGTCCAGTAACCCATCATCTGCTCGCTGAGAGTGCGGTCCGTTGTGCGCCAAGCAGCTTCTGGTCGTGTATCGAGTGTTCCGAAAACATACTCAATGTCGTCGGAGTGAAATGCCGCTGCGTCGTGAAATTTGCTCTTTGGTGCAGCCAGATCCAGACGATAACGGTAGACGGGAGCTTTCCCCGTCTTCTGATGTGCTTCGATCCACTTCCATGTAGAGAACGCGATGAACTGATCTCCGGCATAGTCGATCATGGAACGTAAAGCTTGCGCGTCGTCTTCTCCCGGATAGAGCTTTAGAAATTCGGCAGATTTCGCTCCATAGAGCTCCGTCGCACGTGCTTTCCACTTTTCTGCAGTCGTTCCCTGGAGTGCCACGAAGCTAGCCTCGTCGTGATTCCAGCCTGCAAGCAGTGGAACATGGGCCTGTCTTCCGGCAGCGTAAGTTGCATTTACCGCTTCGGTCAGAACTTTGCCATCGATTACCGGAGAGAAGCGGACCATGCCACTTTGTGCTGCGCCTGCAAGCAACTTTTCCGCAGGCATTGCTCTGAGCTGTTCTAGTGTGGAGACGCCAAGCGTGCTCACCCAGGCATCATCCTTTTTCGCCTGCACCGAGAGTGGCGGATACCCTAATGTAGCCGAGCTAAAAGCTGCTCCACTTTCTCCGATTGCTTTATGAAATAACCCTTGAGCCATAGGGGAGGCCATCAGGGTACTGACCGCAAAGGAGCCTGCACTCTCACCGAAAATTGTTATGTTTTGCGGGTTGCCGCCAAAGGGGTGAATATTGTTCTTTACCCACTTTAGCGCGGCGATCATATCCATCAGCCCGTAGTTGCCCGCACTCCCTCCGGCCTCCTTTGCGAGATCGGAAGTGCTGAGAAAGCCAAAGACCCCTAGCCGGTAATTGATCGTAACCAGAATGACGCCTTTTGTGGGCAGGAAGTCTCCATTATGGCGCGGTTCAGAGCTACCGCCACCAGCGTATCCGCCGCCGTGAATCCAGACCATGACAGGCAGATTACTGTTAGGTGCAGCCTCGGCGGGAGTATAGACATTTAGAAAGAGGCAGTCTTCGCTTGCTCCTGCATCCTGGAAGATCATGTCGTCGAAGACTTTGCCTTGTGCACAATGTGCTCCGAAATTGTCGGCTTCACGCACTCCCTTCCACTGCTTGAGTGGCTGGGGGGCACGCCAGCGCAAATCGCCTACCGGCGGAGCTGCATAGGGGATACCGAGAAAGGCATGTACCTTGCCTTGATTGATTTCTTTGCCATGAAGACTACCGGCCGGAGTTTTTATCGCTAGTTCTGCAGCAGAAAGTTGGAGCTCTCCACAAACAAGAGCCGCAGCAGATACAAAAAGAAAGAGGATACTGGCTGATATGAATTTCATCCAGTTAGTGCGGCGGCTTCTCATAGTAAAGTGCCGCAGGTCGTGCAAATGCAACATTGGGAGGCTCCTTATGGAATGGCATTCGAAAGGGAGCTGAGAGTACCAGCTAAACCCTTTCGAGCCAAATCTTACTCTACGTTAGTTTCAGCATGAAGGGTCGCAGCGGAATCTCCACCTACCCAGATATCGAACTTAGCCGGATCTACAGTCCAATCTCGCTTAGCTGCACTCCAATACTGCAGTTCGTCTTTTGTCAGGGTAAAGTGCAGTGTCTTCTTTTCTCCCGGCTGCAGGGCGATACACTGAAAGCCCTTCAGCTCCCGGATCGGACGTGAAGCAGATCCTGCATGCTGGTGGATGTACAATTGCGCGGTTTCATCGCCCGGTCTGGAGCCTGCATTCGTTACATCTACGGATACATTAATGGCTGGATTGCTGGCGGAAGTTGTTGGTGTAACGGTCAGATTGGAGTAGGTGAAGTTCGTATAACTCAATCCATATCCGAAGGGATACAGGGGGAACGAAGAGATATCCCAGTATCTGGAGGTGAAATCGGGAGCGGTTTCAGGGCGCTGGGTGAGATTGTGCGCGTAATACAAAGGTAATTGTCCCGAGTTACGGGGCCAGGAGACAGGCAGTTTCCCTTTGGGCATTGCATCGCCGAAGAGTAGGTCTGCAATAGCATTGCCTCCCTCCACTCCTGGATACCAGGATTCGAGGATTGCAGGCACATGTTGCGATGCCCAGGAGATATCCAAGGGCCGTCCGTTGACCAGGACGAGGATAACTGGTTTCCCTAATGCCTGGACTGCTTCCATCAACTCCTGTTGGCGGCCCGGCAAAGATATCGAACTACGTGAAGCATATTCTCCAGCCATCACGGAGTCCTCTCCCAGGACGAGTACCGTGATATCTGCATTCTTTGCTATCGCAACGGCTTGTTCAATAGCCTGTTTCTCTTCTTCCGGTGTCTGCGGTGTTTGTTCATTCATATGGAAGACACTAGAAAAGAATGAGGGATACTTCCTCTGAATATGTGGTCCTGTAGCATAATCTACGCGGACTTCGGGACCGACTTTGTTCTTTATGCCCTGCAATACAGAGATGATTTGGGGATCACGAGTATTCAACAACCCCCAGAGGCCCAGCATATCGGTGGAAGCATCGGCCAACGGACCAAGAACTGCGATCGAAGAGAGTTGCTTTTTCAGTGGTAAGAGATTTCCTTCATTTCGAAGCAGGACAATGGATTCTTGAGAGGCCTTGCGAGCTAAAGCTCTCTGTGCAGCAACTTCTTCCGCTGTGACCGGTCCATCTGCTTCTACGTATGGGTGTTCGAATAGGCCAAGGCGGAATTTGATAGCCAGGATGGGAGCTACCGCCTGATCAATCTGAGCTTCCGTGACCTTACCGCTTTTCACTTCCCCAAGGAGATAACGAGCATACATGCCGCTGGCCATTTCCATATTTAGACCCGCGGTAAGTGCTTTGTAGGCTGCATCGGCTCCATCGCGGGCATAACCATGGGTAATCAGATCTCCGACAGCCATGGCATCCGAGACTACAAAACCTTGAAAATCCATCTGCTTGCGCAAGACCTCAGTTAAGAGGTAAGCATTGCCTGAGACCGGGACATCGTTAAAGTCCATGTAGGCACTCATTGCACTGCCAACACCTGCCTTGACCGCCGCTCGGAAGGGTGGAAGATAGACATTTTGCAGTTGAGTATCTGGCACATTGACGGCGTCGTAATCTCTGCCTCCCTCTGCCGCGCCATAGCCGACGAAATGTTTCATCGTGGCCAGGATTCGTCCTTGGGTGCCAAGGGCCGGGCCTTGAAAACCTAGGACCTGAGCGCGTGCCATGGCTGCACCCAGAAATGGGTCTTCTCCTGCGCCTTCGGTTATACGGCCCCAGCGAGCATCGCGAGCGATATCCAGCATGGGGGCAAAGGTCCAATTGATTCCTGCCGCTCTAGCCTCACGAGCCGACATGGACTGGGCCTTTTCGACCAGTGCGGGATTCCATGTTGCAGACAAACCTAGAGGGTCGGGAAAGACCGTTTGATATCCGTGTATGACATCGAGTCCCACCAGGAGTGGTATATGGAGGCGTGATTCTTCGACAGCTATGTGCTGAAGACGATCAATCTCTTTGGGGTCATTAAGCCAGAGAATGGATCCGGTTTCTCCCCTTCGAATGAGATCTTCCGGTTTTGTGTTTGCCCCTTGATTAGCAGCGGTGGCCAGTCCTCCGGAGATCTGATTGAGCTGTCCGATCTTCTCCTGCAATGTCATCTGCTTCAGGAGTGCTTGCACCCGCTTGTTGACATCTTCCTTGGATGGCGATGTTGAGTCGGTCTGAGCCTTCGAGGTTTTCTTCGGAACAGCCAGGCAGTAAAGGCTAGTGCCTAAAAGTGCAGCGACGGTGATCGCTAACAGCGTTCTCGAATGGGTTTTCTTTCTTCTGGGTCTATTTCTTCGAGACATTTTCAATCCTCGTGGTGTGTGTATTCTTGGGGTCTTTGTAGTACCCGGCTGGAGTTGCAGGGCTTGAACGACTTTTCTCGGGTCATGTTTTGGAACGGGGGAGGATGGGGGATGGCGGCGTCTTCGGAACAGCTTTCATTCGGCAGATTCGTACCTGGTTTCGATTGAATCAAGCAGCGTCAGTCACGCTATGGATTTCCATGCCGAAAGGGCAAGGTCTTTATGGTGTGAACCTTTGTACTTTTTGTAACTTGATGAATAGAGGATAGTTAGAGGAAGATTGCTGGGCGGAAATAGGAACGTATATTACGTTTTTGGGAGCCGGTCAGCGCATTCTCGATTTGGGTGGATGCTCAGTAGAGATGCATAGAAGGGCCTACCAGAAGTAGATGGCCAGGAGGCGGGGAGCTCCCGACTTACCATCGATGACTTCTGTCTCCAGAACCGCCTCCAGATTCTCTCCCTTCCAGCCTTTCGGTGCCTGGGCAAAGATCTGATCCATGATTCGGCGATTGACGAGAGCCTCTCCCGCAGCAGTGGTCCCTTGGGCGGCAAGTCCACCGGCGATCAGAACTGGACGATCCGTGGTGGGATCATGATAGCGCGCGATGAGAGCAAAATCCTTGTTAAGAAGGCGGGCCGGTTTACTGAAGTCAATTGACCACCGTATGTCGTCAGGGGAGGACTGATCGACGATAGCTCCGATACCTTGCTTCTGAACAAAATGGAACTTGAGGGACTCTGAGAGCTTAATCGTCCACTCGTTGTCCATTGCTCCGACCAGGATAATAGGTCCCGACATCAGGTCGGTTAGAGAAAGCTCTTTCGCAGAAGCGATGCGGTATGCCCTGTTTCTGCGGTGCAGGTAGGTCGAAATGTGGTTCAACGTCATGACATCGATCAGGTTTGCCTGATTCCGATGTTGGAGAACTTCTCCAAGAGAGGGATCGGTTCCTAGGGGGTGAAACTGGTCAAGATCTGGCAAACAAATCGCTATCGTGCCGGGAGTATCGACAATTGGTCCCCAAAATCGCGAGATAGAGTTGTCTCGGAGAAACCAGATCCCTGTTCCTATAGCGAATACGATCGTCACACACACGCAGGCCAGGATGATCCGCCGGGTAGGGGTTAATCCTTTTCTCGATGGGACGGTAGGAGAGTCGATCGGAATAACCTGAACAGCAGGGGATTCTTCGTGAACTGGACTTTCCGCTGCTTGAACAGAATTCGTGGGTACAAAGCGGAAAACAGGAACATATGTTCGTGGCGGTAATTCGATGCGAAGCTCTTGGCTGTGTTCGGGATGGTAATAGTACTGTGCCAGATGTTTCCGGATTTCGCCCGCAGTTACGCGGACTACGGGATCGGCGTTTGTATCATAGTCAGCCGCTCGGTTGAAAACTTCGATGCCAAGGGCCCTCTCTTTGAGTTGGTCTGTCTGTCCATCGAGTGCTTTATGAACGACATGTTTTAGGAACGCGGGATAGCGCTTGCTGTTGCTGAAAAGCGGGTCTGCCAAAAGCCGGTCAAGCTGTTGCAGTATCGTCCTTCGATCGTCCTGGTTAAGCGAATTCTGCATGAGAGAGGAGCGGGCTGCTTTTACCACGACCACGGAATTGATTGTCCCTTATCCCGGGGAATATTGGCAATAAAAGGGATAGCGGGGAGGGGCCAGGGAGGTGATCTGGGACTGAAACGTATTTGGAGCGGCAATAGGAAACAGGTAAATAGAGTCAGTCCCGACCGGGATGTAGACTGCCTGGTTTGGAGTGAATCATGCCCTTCGTCTTGAATGGCTATCTTCCCGAGAGAGCACTGACTAAATCCACTGAGTCGAGAATTACACGTGTTCTACGGTCATAGACGATGGCTTGTCCGTCGAGATAACCACGTTCACAATATGCGGGAATTGGTGGAAGCTGCTGTATCAGGACTGGTGGCATGGGCTGAAAGCGCTTTTGCCATCCTGGAGGCAGAGTTCCTGTGCGGGCATATTTCTTACGCAACCCGGGAGGCAGGTTCGTGGGACCGGAATAGTATTGCCTGATCAGCCCGTAGTCGGAATCACGGAAGTAATGGCCTTGACCCGTATGCTTCATCTCCTGTTGCTCCGGAGCATCATCGCGGTCGTGTTTGTTTCCTTTGCCGTGTCCGTGCGAATTTCCCTGTGCTACAGCATAAGAAGTACAGATTGTTGCGGAAAGCAAAATCAGAAGTGCGGGTTTTAGAAACCGTGTCAGTTTCATATTGACTTCGTTGTACCATAACGATCGAGAGAGCGTCTCTTGATCGCCATGTTGAATGCTCGTGGGCCGATAGTTATCAATGATAGTTTTCTTGGGAGTCGAGGACGAGAAAACCAGTCGCTTTCGCGGATTTTTGCTTGTGGTCCTGTTTACATCCTGGCTGACCGAGCTATTTTTTGCTCTTTGCTTTAGCTTTGCCTTTATGCTTCTTGTCCACTAGAGGCCAATACTCATTGGAGGGCATTACGGGGATGATTTCAAAGTCAACAATGTCTTCCCAGTGGCTCATCCATTGGCGAAGGAATTCGGGGTCGCCTGTCTCCATGATCTGAAAGCAGCGTGCATTGACGGGATCGATCCAGCTGGAGTGATAGACAAGATCAACCGGCATCATGCGGCCGTCGCTGAGAAATCGCTCTCGAATTGGCTTCGGGTCCCGATTTTTGAAGTTCTCGATGACCAGGAAGAACATGGATAGAAAGATAGCAGAACTTCTTTATTTGCACACAAATATGGGAATGGAGATAGTAGCGGTTCAGGTGCATTTTCTCCGCTCTGGACCGTTTCCACAGAGGTGTATCAGCAAGAAACGATCCGAGCACAGCTTTCCCATCAAAAGTGCTGCGTTTAGCAAGCTCCTGTCCCGAGAGAGTATTGCGAAATGGCCTAACTATTTGCTGCTGTGTCGATGATGTTCCAAAGCTCCTTCATTCCGCTGTCTGTCTTTGAAGAGCACATAAGCAGGTCCTCGATTCCGAGGTTACGCTTCAACTCCATGGCGTTCTTTGTGCGCTGATTTCCTGACAAGCGATCGCATTTGGTAGCTACGACAAGGAAGTTTCGTCCGCTTGCCTTGAGGTAATCGATCAGTTGCTTATCGCTTGCCTGTGCAGGAATATTGCTGTCTATCAGGCAGATGCAGAGAGCCAGCGATTCGCGCTCGGCCAGATAGGGCTCGATGAATTTGGGCCATTCAGCAGAGATAGACTTTGAAATTTTGGCGTAGCCATATCCCGGCAAGTCGGCAAAGACGAAGCGTGCCTGCTGTGACTGTGGCGTATCCGTCAGAGCAAAGAAGTTGATGGCTCGGGTTCGCCCTGGGGTAGAGGATACTTTTGCTGCTTTTGAGCCCAGGAGTGCATTAATCAAGCTAGACTTGCCAACATTCGACCGACCAAGAAAAGCGAATTCCGGCGCTGTAGGCGCAGGGAATTGAGCGGCAGAAGTGGCAGACAAAAGGAATCGCGTAAAAATGCGCATGAAAGAGAAATTGTAAGCGAGAAGGTATCACAAAGCCTAACCTTTACCGCTTTCGTTGGAGTGGAGCAGATGCGTTTGAGGGCTGACACACGAAGGCCGCGGCACTATAGATACCGCGGCCCTCTGTGATGACTACTGATGTGGACGCTGTTCAGGCGGAATCGTAGCAGGAACCGTAGAAAGCACCTCCGGCGAATCCTCCTTGAACTCAGGCAATGGTCCCTCCAGAGCAAGCTTCAGGACCTCATCCATCTGGTCGACAAAGTGCAGCTTCATTGCACTCTTCAGATTTTCCGGAAGATCAGCCAAGTCCTTTTCGTTTTCACGCGGCAGAATGGCCTCGAAGATTCCGGCGCGATGTGCGGCCAGAAGCTTCTCCTTCAATCCTCCGATAGGAAGTACCTTGCCACGGAGAGTGATCTCCCCTGTCATGGCTACGTCCTTGCGAACCGGAATCTTGGCAAGTGCGCTGGAGAGTGCTGTAGCTAAGGTGATGCCCGCCGATGGTCCATCCTTGGGAATTGCACCTTCCGGTACATGCACGTGAATATCTACATTGCGGTAGAAGTCTCGTGGCAGACCCAGGTGCAGCGCGCGGCTACGAACATAGGAGAGGGCTGCTTGAGCCGACTCCTGCATGACGTCGCCCAGCTGTCCCGTGAGCGTTAGCTTGCCTTTACCATCGAGAACCTGAACTTCAGTGGAGAGAATGCTGCCACCCACTTCGGTCCACGCCAAGCCTGTAACCAGGCCAACTTCGCTCTTCTCGTTGACCTGCGAATCGCGGAATTTCGGAACACCGAGAAACTCATTTACGTTGGCTGCGGTGATCTGCTCTTTGTGCTTTGCACCGTTTTTGATAACACGGCGTGCGACTTTGCGGCATACATTTCCGATTTCGCGTTCCAGGTTGCGGACGCCCGCTTCACGGGTGTAGCTGCGGATGATCTCCTGTACGGCGTCATCTTTAATGACGATGTTTTTCTCGCTCAAGCCGCAATTCTCACGCTGCTTGCGAATCAGATAGTTCTTTGCAATCTCAACCTTTTCGTCCTCGGTATATCCATGCAGACGCAGGATCTCCATGCGATCCTGCAACGGAGCTGGAATCGTGTGTAGCACATTGGCCGTAGCTACAAAGAGGACTTGGGAGAGGTCATACTCCACGTCCAGGTAGTGATCCTGGAAGGAGGTGTTCTGCTCCGGATCCAATACCTCCAGAAGTGCAGAGGCCGGATCGCCACGGAAGTCGGAGGCCATCTTGTCGACCTCGTCCAGCATGAAGACGGGATTCTTTGTGCCGGCCTTCTTCATGGACTGAATAATCTGACCTGGCAAAGCTCCTATATAGGTACGGCGATGGCCGCGAATTTCGGCCTCATCGCGGACTCCACCTAACGACATACGGACGAACTTCCGTCCTGTCGCCTTGGCAATCGACATGCCGAGTGAAGTTTTGCCCACGCCCGGAGGTCCAACGAAACAGAGAATCGATCCTTTGGGATTCTTGACGAGTTGACGAACGGCCAGGAACTCCAGGATGCGCTCCTTGATCTTTTCCAGTCCGTAGTGATCTTCGTTCAATACCTTTTCCGCATGATCGATGCTGCGAGTTTCCTTTGAGCGCTTCTTCCACGGCACAGCGAGCAACCAGTCGAGATAATTGCGCGATACGGTTGACTCGGCCGACATCGGAGGCATTGCTTCGAGCTTCTTCAGCTCCTGAATAGCCTTTTCAAAGACGTCCTTAGGCATTCCCGCGCTTTCGAGCTTCTGCTTGAGTTCATCAAACTCGCTCTTTTCGCCACGGCCTAATTCCTTCTGGATCGCCTTGATCTTTTCGTTGAGGTAGTACTCTTTCTGCGCCCGCTCCATCTGCCGCTTTACGCGGGATTGAATACTGCGATCCATGTTGAGCTTCTCGATCTCGATATCGAGAACATCCGCCAAACGCGACAACCGCTCCGCAGGATCGAAGATGTCGAGCAACGCCTGCTTCTCTTCGATAGAGAGCTGTAAGTTTTGTGCGATGGTATCGGAGAGCTTCGCCGGCTCGTCCATACGGACGGCGGCAATCATGGTTTCGTAATTGAGCGACTGCTGCAGCTTGACATATTGTTCAAAAAGGGAAGTGACCTTTTGCATCAGGGGTTCAAGCTGCGGGGTGACTTCCAATTGAACTGTAGTGGTGCGGACGGTCGCTACAAAGAATCCGTCGGCGTCGGTAACTTCGACGGCCTTGCCGCGTTCCAAGCCTTCGACCAGGACCTTGATATTGCCATCCGGCATCTTGACGCTTTGCACGATATTGCCGATCGTGCCAACGCTGTAGATGTCTTCGGGGCGAGGTTCGTCGATTCCTGCATCGTGCTGTGTGGCAAGAAAGATCTTACGGTCGCCGTTAAGAGCTTCTTCGAGCGCGCGTACGCTGGACTCTCGCCCTACCACGAACGGAGTCATCATGAAGGGAAAGATCACCATGTCCCGGATGGGCATCATGGGAAGCTTTCTTAGCTCGCTCTTTTCTTTGCTCTGTGTCATTACCTAATCTCCCAGCCATTAGATGTGCGGCAAGCCTGCCTGATGCACTCCAAGAGTTTCCGGCGTAGGCTTGATTGTACTGCGACGACTACCGTTACCGACGATTCTCACGTGGAAAACAACGGACGAATCTGATGTCGTTCTTTATTCATTCAGATGCTAATTTCGAGTTTTTCCCTTACAGCAATTTGCTCGGCTTCCCGTAACGGAACAACCCTGCTTGTCGGCAAGATGAAATGTCGGCGGTTTCCGGTACGCGGGGAGGGATCTTTGGAAGGTTATCAACCATCTCTCTAGGGGCCCCGATACACCGGAGAAGCCTGTTAACGACATCATCTCCGTGTTTCTTGCGTTTTGGGGAGCGTCAATCGGTCTGAGCAGAGCGTAAGAACCATAACTCCCCGCAGTATGAAGACGCCAATATCTGGTTTATTTCTTCAAAAATTCTTCTGGATCCAATGTAAGGCAAATCACGTATAGGTTTCCAGAATACACGCTGACTCGTCAGCTGTTAACTGCATCATCTGGTGCGGGTCGGTTCTGAATTGGTACAGCGAGAGATTTATCCGGGTTTTTAGGATGTTAGAAAAGACTATGGCGGCTTATGTGAGCCGCCATAGTCTTTTCTTTATGCGAAGCTTGATCCCGGGTATTATCCAGCCTTCTCAAGAAGTGTCATAGAGAGGTCGCGTTTCTGGACCATCTCGGCTGTAATGTCGAGTTCCTTGACCTTCTTATTGCTGGGCAGGTGATACATCAGGTCTAGCATCAACTCTTCCAGAATCATGCGAAGTCCGCGAGCTCCGACCTTCCTGTTGAGCGCCTCGCGGGCAACTGCCGCTGTCGCGTCCTGAGTGAAGGTGAGCCGAACATTCTCATATTCAAAGAGTTTCTGGTACTGCTTCAGAATTGCATTGCGCGGCTTGGTTAGGATTTCTACTAACGCTACTTCATCCAATTCGTCGAGAACACCGATCACTGGCAGACGTCCGACAAACTCAGGGATCAGACCAAACTTGATCAAGTCCTGAGGTTCTGCCTGACGTAGCAACTCCGCATCCCGCTGATTCCGAGGCGTTTCTGCCTCTGCTTCGCTTTCAGTGAGGGCTTTGAAACCCAGAGCCTTTTTGCCGATGCGGCGTCCGATCACACGCTCCAGTCCTACAAAGGCTCCACCGCAGATGAACAGGATGTTTGTCGTGTCAACCGGGGTGAATTCCTGGTGGGGATGCTTGCGGCCGCCTTGCGGAGGAACGTTCGCGACGGTGCCTTCAAGGATCTTCAGCAGAGCCTGCTGTACGCCCTCACCTGAAACGTCACGGGTGATCGAGGGGTTTTCGTCCTTGCGGCCGATTTTGTCGATCTCATCAATATAGATAATGCCTGTTTGGGTGCGGGCGACATCCCCGTCGGCTGATTGAAGCAGCTTCAGAATGATGTTTTCCACATCCTCACCGACGTATCCCGCTTCTGTCAGCGTTGTCGCATCCACGATGGCAAAGGGAACGTCCAGCATTTTTGCCAGGGTATGAGCCAGTAAGGTCTTGCCGCTACCAGTTGGACCTACGAGCAGAATGTTCGACTTTGCAAGCTCGACATCATTCCCACGCGTACGATTCATCTGGATTCGTTTGTAGTGGTTGTAAACGGCGACGGCAAGCTTCTTCTTGGTTTGCTCCTGCCCGATTACGTACTCGTCCAGGAAGGCCTTTACTTCCTGTGGTTTGGGGAGATGAGCGGGGGCAGCACCTGGTTGGGTCTCCCCGCGATCATCCTCAAGAATGGAATTACAGACGGCTACGCACTCATCGCAGATATACGCGCGCGGGTAGTCGCTGGGCGAAGAGATCAATTTGGCCACGGCATCTTGTGACTTGTGGCAAAACGAACAGCGGAGTGTATCGTCCGATCCCGTGCGCGTTTTCATCTTCTTACTCCTTTACAGCGAAGTCCAAATCAAGTACGTGGGCGATCGATGATTTCATCAATGATCCCATATTCTTTCGCCTGTGGAGCATTCATGATGAAATCGCGTTCGACATCACGTTCAATTTTATCGAGTGTTTGGCCCGTATGTTTAGCCATCAGCGTATTAGTGATTTCACGTATACGCAAAATTTCCCGAGCATGGATATCGATGTCAGTAGCCTGACCGCTCACCCCGCCCATTGACGGCTGATGGATCAAGATACGCGAATTCGGTAATGCGAAGCGTTTCCCCTTCGTACCCGACATCAACAGGAATGCTCCCATACTGGCTGCTTGTCCAATGCAATACGTAACCACATCATTTTTGATGAATTGCATTGTGTCATAGATTGCCAGGCCCGCAGTAATTGAACCACCCGGGGAGTTGATATAGAGCTGGATGTCCTTTTCTGGGTCTTCGCCAGAGAGGAAAAGCATCTGTGCAATAACTAAGTTGGCAATCTGATCGTCGATCGGTGTTCCAAGGAAGATGATGTTATCGCGCAACAGACGTGAATAAATGTCGTAGGCACGTTCGCCCCGACTCGTCTGTTCAATCACCATGGGTACCAATGCCATGTTTTCCCGCTCTCGCTCGTAAATTGGGAGTTTTTGAGGCTCCGTCTAGAGTTTCGTGAATGGGAAAGCCGGAGGTACAACTCTCCGGCTCAGGATCAAGACAGGGAACTCTATGCTAAACGCTCGTAGAGCAATGTCCCGGTCTTCTCACGCCGCAATTGTTCACGGATTCTAGCGAGGCTTCCGTCCTGCGTCAAACGATTGCGGAGTTGTTCGACTGGTTCACGGCTCTGAAGTGCGATAAGTTGTAGTTCCTGCTCTACTTCTTCGTCAGAGATTTCAACCTTTTCTTCGTCGGCGATCTTGTCGAGTACGATGATGCCCTTCACTTCGCCTGCAGCCGATTCATGCTGGGCTGAGCGCAAGCGGTCGAAATCCATCTTCCGCATGTCTTCGGGACTCATTCCCTGTGCTGCTAAAGCACGGAGTCCGCGATCCAGGCGGTAATCGATCTGCTGTTGTACCAGCGATTCCGGAACCGGGAATTGGAAGTGATTTGCCAAGGCTTCAATCAACTGACTCTTCGTATCGGACTCAACGCGACGGCGCTTGTCCTCTGCCATGTGCTCGCGGAACTTCGTCTCGAAGTCTGCCAAGGATTCATAATCGCCCAGTTCCTTCGCGAATTCATCATTCAATTCGGGAAGATTGCGCTTCTTGATTGCCTTGACCTGGATGTCGTAGGCCACAGTCTTGCCAGCCAGACGCTTGTCTGAGAAGTCCGCCGGGTACACGACTTCAAATTTCAATTCTTGCCCGGGCTTGGAGCCGCGCAGAGCATTGGTGAAGGATTCCAAGGTGTACTTGCCGCCGACTTCGACATTGACGTCTTCGCCTTCCATCGGCTCGACAGAGTCAGCTTCCTCGGTTTCACCCTTGAACTCGCCCTTGAAGGAGATTTGAGCCCAGTCGCCATCGACCAGAGCACGATCCTCTTCGACAGGCTCGATGGTGCCGCGAGAATCGCGAATACGCTCCAACTCCGCCTGATACTCTTCTTCGGTCAGTTCGGTAGAGGGCTTTTCCACTTTGACGTCTTTGTATCCGTCGATGGTAAAGGTGGGCATGATTTCAAAGCTGGCTTTGCAATGAAGCGGCTGTCCGTCCTCTACCGTCAGCTCGGTGACCTGTGGCTGCGAAACCGGTTTGACGTCCTGAGCTTCAATGACTTTGCGGAAATGCTCAGGAAGCAGCGATTCCATTACATCCTGGCGAATGGAATCAGCAAAGCGGCCACGAATCAAAGTTTCCGGCACCTTTCCAGCGCGGAATCCAGGAATCTTGGCAAGCTTCTGATACCGTTTTACGACCTGACGAAAGCTCTTTGAGACCTCTTCAGCCGGGATGGTAAATTCTACGTCCCGCGTGCATTCCGGATTCAATACCGGACCATGATGATGGTGCTCGTGTCCTTCGTGTGAATGACCTGCGTGATCGTGCTCGGCCGATGCCGCATCTTGCGCAGTCGGAGTAGTTTCGACGGTGTCTGTAGAACTCAACGTAATGCCTTCCAGATATGTTCGCCCTTCATGCAGGATCCGCTAAAGCGCACAGCAGGGATAAAGCGCGGAATCGGGCGTCATTATCAATGGTAAGAGGCTTTCATGGAGGGGTCAAACCGTGGCCTCAGTCCTTTGAAAATACGGAAGGAATCCTGGAAACTCCCGGGCAAATCGCTCGTAAGCTGCTGATTCCACTAGAACGATTTTTGAGGTCCTGCTGGAACGGTTTTTAGCGCGGGTACCGAAAGATGGTTTGGAAAGAGGTTTTTTGATGGGACAGCTATGGTTTGCTGCCCCATCAATAGATTTATTTGTTCGGGGTGAAGAGTTCCAGACGAACCTTCCAGGTAACGGATTGGCCGGGTTTGAGCGTGACCATGCCCGTATCGGTACCCTTCCATACCTTCCCGAAGGGGTCGCCATAGTTGAACTGCTCCTCGACGGCAGCAAAAGCTTTGTCCTTCGGAGCGTACACCTGGATCGATTTAATTTCGGGAGAGAGGCCAATGATGTGGATTCCATAGTTTGCCGCGGGATCCGCAACATTGACGATTACCTTGTCATTTTCTTTCTTGAGGTTCATGAAATTGTCATCGAGAAAGATGTCGTCCAGCGCTTTGCCCTCAGAAGCGGTGAAGTCATAGGGTGTCCCTTTGACAGGCAGGACTTTCCCGGTCGGGAAGACGTCTCCATAATTGTTGACTTCGGCGCGCTTGTCTCCGGGGATATAAAGCTTCGCCTGCTTACGATCGCCGCTGGGGAAGGAAAAGTATGGATGCCAGCCAATAGCCATCGGCTCGGGCTCGTTGCCTACGTTCTTGGCCGTAATGGTGCTCTCCACCGCGTCGCCGCTGAGGCTGATGGTGAAATTCAAATCTGTGCTGGAAGGCCAGTGTCCGCCAAAATTGCCAGCATGAATTACTCCGGTAATGGTCTGTCCGTCGGCTGAAGTTTGGGTGCTGACGCTGTCAGTCTGCCGGTTCATGATCAGACCATGCATCGCATGCCATTCTCCATTCGGATTATTGGCATCCTTCCAGTTTGCCGGTAAGGTCAGGGTCTTGCCCTGCCACTCCGTTGTAATTGTTTTCTTGTCATCCGAAAGTTTTCCACGGATGCGGTTGGGGTAGGGAACGAGGAAAGCTCCTCCGAACTTGAAGCTCTGGTTGCCATTGAAATCATCCGGACCGCCATTCATCCTGCTGGCTGCTTCCTCAAGAGTCGGAGATGCAAAAAGCTTTACTTCTCCTTTTCCTGGGAGGTAGGCCGTGATCTGGAAGAGATTCATGCCTCGTCCGGGGAGAATGGTGGCGCTCAAGAACTCTGGCTTAGCTCCATTGGTGGTTGCTTTACGCGTCAGCGTAACGACATCCTGTCCGCCAATTTTTGGCGTGCTTTGCGCGGTAGAAGCAGAAGGTTGCGCTTCAGGCTGTGGCGCCTTTTTGCAACCCGACATGAACAGTACCCCTACGGCGACTGCAATGACTGCCTGTCTGCCTATCCTCATTCGAAGAACCTCATCCTTGGTCATATTGAGCTACGGAGGCTTCCGAGGGAGCCCTCAATAGACACTGAGGTGCTTCTGCTGGAGCCTTTCAGTGAGCGGAGCCATTTTACGCTTTGCGGTAGAAACGAGGCACAGGGTGGAAAACCCTATAGAATTTCCTCTGTGTTCCCCAAAGATATCCCCAAGAAGAACGATCTCAAGTCTTTCAACGAACGTGTGGTTCAGTGCCAATTGTGTCCGCGTTTGCGACATCACTGCACGCTGATTGCTGAACAAAAGCGCAGAGCCTATCAAGACTGGAAGTACTGGGGCCTTCCCGTGCCTTCGTTCGGAGATCCTAAGGCACGTGTAGCAATTGTAGGATTGGCTCCCGGTGCGCACGGATCGAATCGTACCGGCAGGCCTTTCACCGGCGACGGTTCCGGAGATTTTCTGTATCCCGTGCTACATGCAACGGGGTTTGCTTCGCAGCCGAAAGCCTGGGCTATGGATGATGGTCTGAAGTTACGTGATCTGTGGATTACTTCGGTAGTCCGCTGCGCTCCTCCCGATAACAAACCGTTGCCTGAAGAGCTGCGTAATTGTGCTCCCTATCTGGATGAAGAATTGTCGTTACTGAAGCGCCTGCGGGTGGTTGTCTGTTTAGGAAAAATTGCTCTCGATGGATATGTGAGTCACTTGGTAAGAACCGGTCAACGTGCCAATCGCAGTGGCTTTGCTTTTGCTCATGGTGGGGAGTGGGAGGTTGCCTCGAGAAAGTATCTTTTAGCCAGCTATCACCCATCCCTGCAAAATACAAATACTGGAAGATTAACGATGGAGATGTTTTCTGCAATTTTCGATCGAGCTCGGGAACTAGCCGACAGTTAGGATAACAACCTGTCCAGAGGACATCTTTGAGCGCGAATGATCGCATCTCCTTTTTGTGGGCTATGAACTGAGGGAGTGAAATCTGAACCCCGGAGGGTTCTAACTTATGATTATTGATGTTCTGATCGTACTGCTTGTCCTGATGTTGATTGGGGTCTTTCCCTCCTGGCCGTACAGCCGGAGCTGGGGCTATTACCCGAGCAGCGGGATCGGCTTGGTATTGCTGATCGTAATCGTTCTTCTTCTATTACACGTCGTCTAGGTCCTGCCTCCTCGGGGCTTGCCAAAGCTTAAAAATTCCGGATGGAATAAGCCATCCGGTAGGTAGTTAAAGGCCGGAGAGCAAGCAGTCTCTCCGGCCTTGTTCTATTTCTCCGTGAGCTTCGGTACTACCGTGAATGCTTGGAGATGAAATCGTTGTCCCTTAGTCGTCGTCACGGTAAACTCAGGAAATGGATGTATGGCAGCTTATCGCGGAGCGCAAGATTCGTGAGGGAATAGAGGAAGGTGCTTTCGACCATCTAGAGGGCGAAGGTGAGCCGCTCGACCTCAGTGAAAATCCATTTGAAGATCCCGCCGATCGGATGGCGCATCGCTTGTTAAAGAACAACGGATTTGCTCCCGATTGGATCGAAGAGGCGAAGGAGATTGAAATGGAAGCTCGTCGCCTGCGAGATAAGGGTGCAACTTCGAAGAGGGATTTCCAACGCCGCGTCGCCGAGTTAAATCGAAGAATAGAAGCATTCAATCTGAAAGCGCCAACATCTAATTTTCACAAGCGGCAGTTCGAATAAGCTCCTAATAGAAAGTCTCTTCGTTTCACTACAAGCATCTTTTGGGTAGTTCGACATGTAGTTCTTTTTTGAAGCATCTGTATCTATTAAAGTGGCTAGCTTATGTCGGGGCAGAACCAGTAGTTAAAAATGCGCGACAGAAAAGCTGCGATGATTGGATGCTCAGAGCTATCGGTTCCGGCATCGGAACCCTTTTGACAAATTCAACGATCACCAGCCGTCGGAACTATTGAACTCCACTGCCAGATACGATCACGGTCGGACGGCGAAAGCAACTCCTTTGGAAGGCGGACAAAACTGTTGGGTGATGACAAGAAGACGAAAGCGTCGGGCATGTCTATGCGCTTGATAAAGGCTTGCCACGTTTGATGCGATGTGGCCTGGCCATTGACCTGCTCGCAGAAGATTCCTGATTCATCCACAGTGAGGACCTGCCCATTGAGCATCGTTTGTTCTTCGGCGTAGATCTTCCTCAAGCATCTCTCCTGAGACCACTTCGCTAGCGGCTTGTAAAAGACCCAGAGCAGAGCCATCATGGCATAAAGTGTGAAAGTCGGCACGCGGGCGGCTGGCAAATGCGGTGCTAGTCCCAGCCCCAGACAAACAATAGCCAAGACTAAGTACTCCATCTTCGAACGCTGCCGAACCCGTTTGGGTTTGGCAGCAATAACGGTCTGACAGGTGTCCCTGTACTGTTCAAAGGTGATAGTCGGCTGAAAACGCATTCGATCACAGAATAATTCAGTCCACCCCAATGTCACAGTTGAGTTGTCGGTGAACCGGTCATACGGAACTGGCCGCGTCCGAGTAGTTATCAAACAGGAACTTAGTGTACCGAAGGCGCACAACAGCAAGAGTATCGAGGATATGGCAACTGATTATTGAACTGAGCTTTGGGAGAGGGATGAATATGGAGCGGGAGACCGGGATCGAACCGGCGACATTCAGCTTGGGAAGCTGACGTTCTACCACTGAACTACTCCCGCCTTTAGAATCAATCACTTATGCAGTGTCGATTACGTCGCTGCTTTCCACGCTGTCCAGTTGTACTGGATGTTTTGGAAAACCAAAGACTTGGCGCAGAGTCAGTATATATCAAAACCTCATGTGTTCGAGGTAGCCCCAATCTGCCGAAGTTTAGTTTGCAGGACTGCTTTGTTTGTGCGTCCTGCTGTGCTCGTTATTCCCACGCCCTGATATTTCAAGTTTTCTTGTAAATGCAAATCTGAGATGATGCGGAGAAAGCTTCTCTACGAGCTCGCAATACGATTCGTTCAATCGTTGGTCGAGTCCCTTTCTTCTGCAGTTTTTTGATAACTGATTCGGGTAGGACATGTTCACAACAAGCGAATAGGAGCCGCATGGACGCACATCCGCATCTGAAGGCAACATTGACCACATGGCAGCTCTGGGGGATCGCCGTTGGGCTGGTGATTTCGGGTGAGTATTTTGGCTGGAGCTACGGTTGGGCGAGTGCCGGGACGTTGGGTTTTCTCATAACCACAATTCTTGTGGCGACCATGTATACGGCTTTCATCTTTAGCTTTACCGAGCTAACCACTGCTATTCCCAATGCCGGTGGTCCGTTTGCTTATGCGCAGAGAGCCTTTGGTGAATTGGGTGGATATATTGCCGGAGCTGCAACTCTTATCGAATTTGTTTTTGCCCCTCCGGCCATAGCGCTTGCTATCGGTGCATACCTCAATGTGCAATACCCTGGACTCGACCCCAGGCATGCGGCAGTACTGTCCTATCTCTTCTTTATGGCGATCAATATTCTCGGGGTGAAGATTGCGGCGAGCTTTGAACTCTTCATTACGACACTCGCTATTCTTGAGCTGATTGTCTTCATGGCGGTGGTTGCGCCAGGGTTTCATGTGAAGAATTTCCTCGCAAACGGATGGGCTGGGCAGACACATTTCTCGTTCGCAACACTCCATGGCATGTTTACGGCTGTTCCTTTCGCAATCTGGTTCTTTCTTGCGATTGAAGGAGTAGCCATGGCTGCAGAGGAGGCAAAGGACCCTTCCCGCTCGATCCCAATTGCTTATATCGCGGGTATCGGGACTCTGCTATCGCTTGCAATTGGTGTCATGCTGTTTGCCGGGGCCGTCGGCAATTGGCAGTTGCTGGCGAATATCAATGATCCATTACCCCAAGCGATGAAGATGATTGTTGGTTCCTCGAGTGGCTGGCTGCATATGTTGGTATGGCTGGGCCTCTTTGGACTGATCGCATCGCTGCACGGCATCATTTTTGGATACTCACGCCAGATCTTTGCTCTTGCACGTGCAGGATATCTTCCAGAGGTCCTGGGCCGAATTCATCCCCGGTTGAAGACTCCGTGGGTGGCAATTCTGGCGGGTGGCGTTGTGGGAATAGCGGCGATTTACAGCGATTCCTGGGTTACCATTGCAGGCCAACCTCTTACTGCGAATGTCGTCACTATGTCAGTATTGGGAGCACTACTGATGTATGCGGTTAGCATGCTTGCTCTTTTCCGATTGAGAAAGAGTGAGCCCGATCTCAAACGCCCCTTTCGTGCGAGGATGTACCCTTTCTCTCCCATCTGGACTTTACTCGGGGTTGCGATTTGTCTGGCTAGTATTCTCTATTCGAACAAAATCGTTTCTGCGATCTTCTTTTCCCTTGTGGCTCTTGGATATCTGCTGTTCCGGGTTGTCCGTCGTCGCTCGGTTGAGCCTGACGAAGTTTTTGCCAAGGTATAGCTGATATGGAGTTTTCTCACATAATTCGCGGTTCTAAGTATCGCTTTGGAGATCTAAAGACTCTGCTTGCCAAGGCTACTCCTGAACGCTCTGGAGACTGTCTGGCAGGATTGGCAGCAGAGTCGGAGCTAGAGCGCGCTGCTGCCAAATTCGCACTGGCCGACGTTCCCCTGAAGCACTTTCTTAACGAAGCCGTTATTCCGTATGAAGACGACGATGTTACGCGCCTGATTTATGACACTCATGATGCCGAAGCGTTTGCCCCAATTGCCCATTTAACCGTTGGACAATTCAGGGAGTGGCTGCTGCAGGATACCCAGACCCCGGCTACGCTCAATGCCGTCAGTGCCGGACTTACCCCGGAGATGGTTGCGGCGGTTTCAAAGCTAATGCGCAATCAAGATCTTATTCTCGCGGCAAGCCGCTGCCGTGTTGTGACCCGCTTCCGTTCTACTATCGGTCTTCCCGGAACCATGTCTGTTCGTCTGCAACCCAATCATCCCACCGACGATCCGCGAGGGGCGATGGCTTCCGTTATCGACGGAATCCTGTATGGGTGTGGCGACGCGGTGATTGGTATCAATCCCGCGACCGACAGCATTGCTTCTTCTATTAAGCTGCTTCATCTGCTGGATGAGTTTCGAGTCCGTTTCGAAGCTCCAGTGCAAAGTTGCGTTCTGATGCATGTGACAAACACAATGCAAGCCATTGCACAAGGAGCTCCGGTCGATCTGGTCTTTCAATCGATTGCTGGAACGCAAAAGGCAAATGAAAGCTTTGGGGTTAACCTCGAAATGCTTCGGGAAGCAGAAGAGGCAGCCTTGAGCCTACGGCGCGGAACGGTAGGCAATCATTGCATGTATTTTGAAACCGGGCAGGGAACCGCTCTCTCCGCAGCGGCCAACTTCGGAGTAGATCAACAAACCTGCGAAGCACGTGCTTATGCCGTTGCCCGTAGATATCATCCATTGCTCGTGAATACGGTGGTAGGCTTTATTGGTCCTGAGTACCTATACGACAGCAAGCAGATCATCCGCGCTGGCCTGGAGGATCACTTCTGCGGCAAGCTTCTAGGCCTACCGATGGGTTGCGATGTTTGCTACACCAACCACGCCGAAGCCGATCAGGACGATATGGACTCCTTGCTTACTCTGCTCGCAGTGGCGGGAGTGAATTTCATCATCGCTGTTCCGGGTGCTGACGACATCATGCTGAACTACCAGAGCGTGTCTTTTCACGATGCGCTTTATATTCGCAGTGTTCTTGGACTGAAGAGGGCACCGGAATTCGAAGAGTGGCTTCGGGCAATGCAAGTTACTGACGAGCGGGGCAAGTTTACCTTGTCGGGCGGTGTCGTTCAGCGACTTCTGCCTGAAATGGGGATTCGAGATTTCGCGTGAAAGATGAATTGGTTCAAGTAGAATCCTGGCGCTCTTTATCCCGATGGACTTCGGCCCGCATCGCTATGGGACGAGTGGGGGCCAGTTTGCCTACGCAAGCCGTGCTTGAGTTTTCACTCGATCACGCACGCGCACGTGACACGATTCACGTTCCCCTCGATGTAAATACATTACAGGTGCAGTTTCAGCAGGCTGGTTTTCACTCAACGCATGTATGGAGTCAGGCACGAGACAGAGCTGAGTATCTACGCCGTCCTGATCTCGGACGTGTTCTGGATTCAGCTTGTACCAAAATATTCGAGGGCCTGAATGTCGCTCCTCCCGCAATGCTCACCGTCGTTGTTGCCGATGGGCTTTCTTCCCTGGCTCCTGCGTCTCATGCAATACCAATATTGGAGAGATTGCGTGCGGGACTGGTGGATTGGAATCTGGACAGCGTTATCGTGGCGACACAAGCACGCGTCGCGCTGGGGGATGAGATTGGAAGACTTCGCGGTGCCGAAGCGGTTCTTGCCCTGATAGGCGAACGACCTGGCCTCAAATCGGCAGATAGCTTGGGAGCTTATCTGACCTACCGGCCGCATCCGGGATGCACAGATGCAGAAAGAAACTGCATCTCCAATATCCGGGCCGGTGGGCTGTCCTATGACGAAGCTGTCTTCCGGTTGCTCCACCTGCTCGGAAAAGCCAGAAAACTCGGATGCACTGGAGTTGCCTTGAAGGATGACAGTGACCGATCCGAGGTTGAGCGCTTGCCCTGAGAGCATTGCATCTCAAATGATGGTTTTAAAACGGGACAAATAGCAGATTGTCTATCCCTGCCGGTAGGATCGGGGTTGAAGAGGGAAACTGGTTCGACCTCAATTTCTGCTGACCATATGCCTGGACTGGAATGTCGCAATTCCCCTACCCTCCGGATGATGCGGCACACTCTTCCAGCTGCGATTTGAGTTCTTGGACGGACAGGCGAAAACTAGATTTTTCGTCCTGTGAGCATGATCGACCAGCATTGATTCCTATAGGTTTACTTCTCATCTCTAAATCTCAGTTTCATAACAAAAATATTTGGTTTCAATTGAGAATCGAAATTCTTCAATCCAGGGGTCTTTGATCAGGCGCAGACCCGTTTGAGATCAGACATCTTATGCTTGCACTCCGGGAAAAGGCGCCTTTGGTCATTCCACTTCTAAGCCGAAGGATCTGCAGGAGTAAGGGCGGGAAGAGTGCTGCGGTTGGAATCCTCTGCATGCGGTGGCTGGGTCGCCAAGGAAAACTTTCATGTCAATAGAAAAACTCTTTTATATACGAGTTGAAAGTCGGTATGATGACTGACGAATTCCTTTTCTTCACGCAGAGGTTTATGCGTTTAGGCAGTTGCGTGGCGGTAGGGGCGAGAGGGTGTGTTCGAATGATTGAGACCGCAGATAAAATACAGGCCGCTTATGATCTGGCGAAAGAACGTTTCGCCGAAATCGGGGTCGATACCGACAGTGTTCTTCGCAAGCTGGATTTAATTCCCATATCTATTCAGTGCTGGCAGGGAGACGACGTCCGTGGTTTTGAGAATCCTACAGGGAGTCTCACGGGCGGAATTCAGGCAAGTGGAAACTATCCAGGGAGAGCTCGTAGCGCAGAGGAATTACGGGCTGATCTGGAGCTGGCAATGGCTCAGATCCCGGGCAAGAAGCGCGTCAATCTCCACGCGATCTATCTGGAAGCAGGGAAGGTGGTCGAGCGGGATGCTATCCAGCCAGAGCACTTCCAGCGGTGGGTCGAATGGGCGAAAAAGAACGATCTCGGGCTGGATTTCAATCCGACCTGTTTCTCGCACCCCTTCAGTGAACAGGGCATGACCCTGAGCCATCCTGACGCCAAGATCCGGAAGTTCTGGATCGATCATTGCATCGCCAGCCGCCGCGTCAGTGACTACTTTGGCAAAGAGCTTGGTACTCCCGCGGTGATGAATGTCTGGATTCCAGACGGCTATAAGGATCTTCCTGCCGATCGCCTCTCACCACGTCAGCGTTTGATGGAAGCTTTGGACGAGATCATGGCTGCTTCTTCGACCGGCAATCATAAGGTTGCGGTGGAGGGGAAACTCTTCGGGATTGGAGCAGAGAGTTACACGGTAGGATCGAACGATTTCTATCTGGCCTATGCCGCCAGCCGTAAAGTTCTTCTTTGCCTCGATGCTGGCCATTTCCATCCGACAGAGAGCGTTGCCGATAAGATTTCAACCGCTCTTTGCTATCTCGATGAGATTCTTCTTCACGTTTCCCGTCCAGTTCGCTGGGATAGCGATCATGTCGTTTTGCTCGACGATCCGACTCTGGAGATTGCTCAGGAGATCGTTCGTTGCGACGCTTTGTCACGCGTGAACATTGGTCTGGATTTCTTCGACGCCAGCATCAATCGAGTGGCCGCATGGGTTGTGGGGACTCGCAGCATGCGCAAGGCTCTGCTGCGTGCTCTGCTTGAGCCCAAGGCCAAGCTGCGTGAAGCTGAGGCCAAGTTTGATGGCACGACCAGGATGGCTCTTCTGGAAGAACTGAAGTCTCTTCCCTGGTCGTCGGTTTGGGAGTATTACTGCGCTTCTAAGGATGTTCCTGCCGGGATTGGCTGGCTGGATAATGTCAGGTCCTATGAATCGAAGGTCCTCAGCAAGCGTTAACGAGACGTGGATGCTCTTGTCTACAAGTTTGTTCTTGACGAGTGGCAGAGCATCAGGCAGGGTCAACAGAGGTTGATAGAGCCTTTCTCGGTATAGGTGTAGATGAGGGAAGCTGAACTCAGTGCGGCTGTCTGATATAGATGGCCGCACTGAACCATGTTTAACGCCTCGCACTACCCAGATAGTGTTCTAGTAAGAAGGAGATTGAGTGTCGGCAATTATTTCTGGGATAGGATGGCACATGGTCGGCGCGGCATCTGCCGCTTCGTTCTACGCTCCAATTGAAAAAGTAAAAAGATGGTCGTGGGAAACCACTTGGGCCGTAGCTGGCCTCTTCTCCTGGATACTGCTTCCCATCTGCGTCAGTCTTGTACTTCTTCCTGATTTTCGAGCCTTCTATTCGGCTCTCGACGCAACTGTCTTTTGGAAGACATTTCTCTTCGGGTGCATGTGGGGCATCGGTAATGTGAATTACGGTCTGACGATGCGGTACCTGGGGATGTCACTCGGCATCGGCGTGGCAATCGGAGTTACGCTTGTTGTCGGAACCCTGATTCCGCCTCTTCTGCACGGACAATTCCTCTACCTCTTCACAACCAGGAGCGGCATTTTCACCATGGCTGGAATTATTATTGCCCTGATTGGTGTGGCTATTGTCTCGTTTGCCGGTCATCAGAAAGAGCAGCAACTCGGGGTAAGTACCGAGCAGTTCAATCTGAAGATCGGGCTACTTCTGGCGGTGATGTGCGGAATCTTCTCTTCCGGCATGTCGTTTGCCATGGATGCCGCTAAGCCAATTCAGGCTGCTGCCCTGCAAGTTGGGGTGAAACCGTTGTACTCGGCCCTTCCGAGCTACGTGATTATCATGGGCGGTGGAGCTCTAATCAATCTGAGCTATTGCTTTATTCGGCTGGCATTTAAGAAGGAGCTTTCCCTCAAGGCTGATCTTTCTCAACCGAGTCCGGTTCTCATGAAGAATAGTTGTATGGCTGCTGCAGGCGGGACTATGTGGTATCTGCAATTCTTCTTCTATGCCTGGGGCGCAGCCAGTATTCCGGCAAGTCTTTCGTACGTGAACTGGATGCTACACATGAGCGGGTATGTTCTGTGCGGTGCAATCGTGGGCCTTGCGCTAGGCGAGTGGCAGGAAGTGGGACCAAAACCGGTTCGGTGGTTGTGGGCTGGAATGGTTGTGATCATTGCGGCGGCCAATCTGGTTGGCCTCGGGATGGCTTCCTGAGTTTGCGACCTGCAGCTTGAGAATTCGCAGTAATTATTGACATTGAAAACGGCGGCTAACGTTGATTGCGTTGGTCGCCATTTTCTTTTCCGTCCAGGTCTCCCGGTAGAAATCCTTGACACTCCAAGGCTTCGAAACATAGCATCAACTCGTTTCAGCACTTAACGTTAACGTACCCGGTAAATGAAAATGAGAGAAATATGGAGCTGGCTTCCTGCTGCAATCTTGGCTTTGAACCTGCAATCAAGCTTCACTGTTGCTGAACAACATCCGGTAAAGACGGTTGTTTTGAATGGTGCCAGTTCTGGACGGATATTCGATGGTATCGGTGCTGCGAGTGCCGGAGCTTCCTCCCGTCTACTGATCGACTATCCCGAACCCTATCGCAGTCAAATTCTCGATTATCTTTTCAAACCTCACTATGGAGCGTCGCTACAGCATTTGAAGGTCGAGATTGGCGGAGATGTAAATTCGACGGATGGCTCGGAGCCTAGTCACATGCGAACGCCGACAGATCATAACTACTCCCGTGGTTACGAATGGTGGCTTATGCAGGAGGCGAGAAAGAGGAATCCGAAGATTGTGCTCGATACTTTGGCCTGGGGGGCTCCCGGATGGATCGGGAAGGGGCACTTTTACTCGGAAGACATGGCGAATTATGTTGCCGACTTTCTGGAAGGTGCTAGGAAGACCTATGGCCTGGACATTGCCTACACAGGTGTTTGGAATGAAGTGCACTTCGACCCGGATTATATAAAGACGTTGCGTCGTGTTCTGGATGCTCATCATCTTGGGACAAAAATTGTCTGCTGCGATGAATATCCAAAGAAGGATGTTGACCAGTGGAGCATCGTGTCGGCAATGGAGAAGGATCCTCAGCTGCGCGATGCCGTTGCTGTAGTGGGTGTTCACTATCCGCGTGTAGAGGGCAAGCTCACAACGTCAGAAGCTGCGTTGCGGATTGGAAAGCCTCTTTGGTCCAGTGAAGATCAGCCTGCTTCCAGTTCATCGGATATTCTGTCGCGAGATTGGAAGATCGGCGGTCGTTTATTGGCGCAGTTGTACAACGAGAATTACCTCAAGGGCGGCATGACTGCGACTGAAATCTGGAGCCCCGTAACCTCGTACTATGACATTCTGCCTGCCCCGAATTCCGGGCTGATGTATGCCAATACTCCCTGGTCTGGCTTCTACGACGTTCAAGGAGCGATTTGGGCTACCGCGCATACGACTCAGTTTGCAGAGCCTGGCTGGCAATACCTGGACAGCTCATCGGGGGATCTGCCGGAGAAGGGCAACTATGTCGCTCTCAAGTCGCCTGATAATCAAAATTGGAGCGTAATTCTCCAGACGATTGATGCCAAAAGGCCGCAAGAGGTGGATTTCGCAATACAGGGTGGCCTTTTGTCGACTACTGTTCATGTCTGGGAGACCAATAGCCAGCGGACCTTCGAACATGTTGGGGATATTCCCGTAGAAAATGGGGAATTTCACTATACCTTCGAGCCCGATTCTCTTTATTCGCTGACTACGACGACCGGACAAGCCAAAGGCGATGCCGTCCATCCCTCGAAAACGGCTTTTCCCTTTCCATACAAAGACGATTTTGAGAAGGCTGGGATGAACAACATCCCTCGATACCTTTCCGATCAGAATGGAGCTTTTGAGATTACGTCGTGCAATCACCGTGCAGGCAGGTGCCTAGAACAGGTCATCACGCAGAAGCCGATTCCTTGGATCCCACTGCCCGAACCTTGGACCTTAGCCGGAGACGTCGGATGGGCAGATTACCGGGTGAATTTGGATATTGATCTCCAGGAGCAGGGAAGTGCGATGCTTCTTGGGCGCATTGACTCGGCGGACGCCTTCAAAGACAGCAAAGCACCTTTGCCTAGTGGCTACGTCTTCAGAATCTCCAGTGATGGGGGCTGGGAATTGCTCTCTTCGGTATACAAGAGCCCTACGCGTAGTCTGGCAAAAGGGAAATTTGCTTCTTTGAATGGAAAGTGGCTACATTTGGAGCTTGCATTCAAAGGGAACCAAATTACCGCTTCTGTTGGTGGTAAGGTTCTTGCTTCTGTAACTGATTCCGAACACTCCCATGGCATGTTTGGAATCGGAAGCGGGTGGAACCGAGTGCAATTCGATAATCTTGCCGTGACTCTTCACTAAGCTTTCATGGACGTTACATAGACCCCACACGATTCGCGTATTCGGGTGGGGTTCTTGCTGTTAGTCTTTAAGTCATCTCTGCTGTCCTGAATTTCCAGACAAGGCAAATTATGCGTAATCTCATACTCTCTCTTGGATTACTGGCATGCACAGCACATGCACTTGATTCCACGCAACTCTTGCGCGGCTATACGCCGGAAACATCAAAGACTGAGATTCAGTGGGAGCAAAAGTTTCGACAGATCCCCGATACCGGTCGGTTGCGCGAGAACATGCGCCGCTTAACGGCACGGCCGCATCACGTCGGTTCTGCTTACGACAAAGAGAATGCCGAGTGGCTGCTGGCCCAGCTAAAGTCTTATGGGCTGGATGCCCAGATTGAAGTATTTGACGCTCTTTTCCCAACGCCGCAGTCACGTGTTCTCGAGCTGTTGGGGGAAAAGAAGTACGTTGCCAAACTGGAAGAGCCGACTTTGAAGGTCGATCCAACCTCCGGTCAAAAGCAGGAACAGCTTCCTACCTACAATGCCTTTTCACGCGACGGAGACGTGACAGCGCCTCTGGTGTATGTGAATTATGGTGCGCCGGACGATTATGAGCATCTGGAACGGATGGGCATTTCGGTTAAGGGGGCAATTGTTATTGCCCGGTATGGAATGACCTGGAGAGGCATTAAGCCTAAGGTTGCAGCTGAACATGGAGCTGTTGGTTGCATCATCTATTCCGACCCGCATGAGGATGGCTATTTCCAGGGCGATCAGTTTCCCAACGGCCCGACGCGTCCAGCCGAGGGTGCGCAGCGGGGAAGCGTGATGGATATGCCGGTCTATCCCGGCGACCCGCAGACTCCCGGAATCGGCGCCGTTGCAGGAGCAAAGAAGATTCCTCTCGATCAAGTACAAACGATTACCAAGATTCCGGTTCTGCCGATTTCGTACGAAGATGCTTTGCCGTTTTTGAAATCGCTCGATGGCCAGTTGGTACCTAGAAATTGGAGAGGCGGTTTGCCAATTGTCTATAAAGTGGGTCCGAGTACCGCAATGGTCCATCTGGCACTGAAGTTCGACTGGAGCCGGAAACCCCTCTATAACGTGATAGCAAAGATTCCCGGGACCAAGTATCCGAATCAATGGGTTATTCGCGGAAATCATCATGACGCCTGGGTCAATGGGGCCGAAGATCCAATCTCTGGAACCAGTCCTGAGTTAGAGGAAGCTCGCGCGCTGGGTGAACTGCTGAAACAAGGCTGGAAGCCCGAACGTACGATTATTTATGCATTCTGGGATGGAGAGGAACCAGCCCTGCTAGGTTCTACGGAATGGGCTGAGACTCATGCGGCGGAGTTGACGAGACACGCAGTCGCGTATATCAATTCCGATACGAACGGCCGAGGATATCTCTATGCCGAGGGATCTCATTCGCTTGAGAACTTCGTGAACAGCGTTGCGAAAGATATCGAAGATCCTGAAACCCAGATGTCTGTCTGGAAACGGCAGAAGCTAGTGACTTTGGCTGAGGCCAGTTCCGATAAGAAGGCGGAGATCAAAACGAGGCCCGATCTTCGTATTGGGGCTTTGGGCTCTGGATCTGATTACAGCGTCTTTATTGATCATCTGGGTGTTGCAAGTATCAACCTCGGATATGGTGGCGAAGATGCTGGCGGACAGTACCACTCCATTTACGATGACTTCTATTGGTATACGCATTTTCAGGACACTGATTTTGTCTATGGCCGCGCGCTATCCCAGACGGCTGGCACGATGGTGATGAGAATGGCCGATGCAGATGTTCTTCCTTTTCAGTTCACCGATCTGGCCGACACGATTCACTCGTATGTGAGCGAAGTGAAAAGACTCGCATCGAGCATGAGAGAACAAGTGATAGAGCAGAATGAGGAGATCAACGAGGGCGTGTATCAGGCCCTTGCCGATCCCAAGAAGAAGTTCGTGCCGCCATCACCCGAAGATCTTCCTCCGTATCTCAATTTTGCTCCTCTTGAACAGGCGTCCGATGACTTGTCTGCAGCTGCAGCAAAATATGAAAAAGCTCTCGCGGAACATGGAGGAAAGGCATCGCCAGAACTCAATGAGGAGTTGATCCGGTCGGAAAGAGCTTTTCTGGATCCGATGGGATTGCCCAATCGGCCCTGGTTCCAAAACATGATCTATGCTCCCGGCCTTTATACCGGATATGGCGTAAAAACACTTCCTGCCGTGCGCGAGGCTATTGAACAGAAGCAGTGGAAGAGTGTGGATGCTGAGATAGCACGTACGGCCGCGGTCATCGAACAGTATGCCGTTACTATTCGGCGTGCCGTGGAATCGTTCTCCGGCAGAAGTTCTGTGATGGCTGCCGGTAGATGAGAAATGACGCATTGCCTTTCAATCTTCGATAATCGGTAGTGACACAATTAGACTGTCCCATTCGTCAGGCCCGGTGTGTGCCTGAGGGATGGGACAGCAAAGCTCTGGAGCGCTTGTCTGTGGTTGGCTTTGCTTGAAAGACCTGGTCTCTAGATTAGATCTTGTTGCCCAGCGTGAAATAGATCGTAGCTCCCTTATGTACCTCGGCTTCAGCCCATATCTTCCCTCCGAGACGGTGAACGATTTTCTTCGCAATGGCTAGTCCTATGCCTGTGCCCTCGAATTGATCGTCGGAGTGCATTCGCTGGAAGATTCCGAAAAGCTTTTGTGCGTGTTCAAGATCGAATCCAACTCCGTTGTCCCGCACAAAATAGATGTTTTCTCCATTCTGCTTGCAGCCTATTTGGATCACTGGACGCTTTACGGGTCTCGTGAATTTGAAGGCATTGGATAGAAGATTGACGAAGGTCTGTTTCAACAAGGCAGGATCGCCGATACAGTCGGGGAGATCGCCTAGTTGAACTTCGATTTCTCTTTCACGTTGTTCTCCGCGCATGAGCCCAAGGACTTCACGAACGAGCTCCGCCAGATTGACGAGCTGCAACGAGAGCGATTGATGACCTATGCGGGAGAAGCGAAGCAGGTCTTCGACAAGCTGACTCAAATGCTGGGCGCTGGCATTAACGATGGTCAGTAATTCCTGTGTCTCAGGAGAGAGTTCCGGTCCGTGATCTTCGACGAGGATTTGTGCAAAACCGCTGACGTGGCGTAGCGGTGCACGCAGGTCATGCGAAATAGCATAGGTGAGCGCTTCAAGATCTTTGTGGGCAAGATCGCATTCAGCTGTTCTCTGGCGAATTTTTTCCTGCAGTTCCGCGTTTTCGAGGCGAACTTTCCGAACCTCCAGAGCGCGCGACAATACCGGAAGAATTGTGCTCGGCTTTACGGGCTTAAGGATGTAGTCGAGGGCTCCCGTTTGTATTGCCTGGACAGCGGAATCGACCGTACCTCGATTGGTCATTACAACGCCGACAAGTTCCGGGTCGATATGAAGAGCCGTCTTCAAGAAGGAGATCCCATCCATTTCCGGCATGGAGAGATCGGTAAGAATCAAATCGAACTTTGCGTCGAGCAACGCTTTTAGTGCTTCATGTGCGGAGGAGAACCCGACGGTATGATAGCCCGTTTGCTGAAGTGTGTTGCAGAGGGTTTGTACTTGCGCTAGTTCATCGTCGACGATCAAGAGCTTCCCGGAAGGCTGAGTTGACATGAGCTTTTCCTTCTCTGTGTCTTTATCGGTCTAACTTTAAGATTGAATAGCTAACATCAAATTTCTTTTTTGCCGATTTATCATAGCTCGCTGTCTGGTCGTTGCGGGCAAAGAGCTGCCTAGAATAAACAGGTGCAGATACTATAGCCCCATTTTGCGGTGATGAGGCTTCTTGGCCTGTTTTATCTGCTTTGAACCGACCTGTTCATCGGTTAGGTGGGTCGGTGGTCATTCCAATAAAGTTAGAATGTATAACATCTGTTTACTCAAATAAGTTCTGGAGCGTCTCCCGCAGAGGGGGATACTCTGACGCTTATGTTGGCGTCTTTGCATGTCCTGCTGATTGTGTTTGCTATCTTGGCCTTAGGCTATTCGCAACTGTATCGTTTGTTGCTCTATCGAAGGTGGGACAGCGTGCTCCGCTCATCGGGAGCTACATACGTTGAAATAATGATCGAGATGAAAGTGCGAAGGACTATTCCAGAAGTTCTTTGGGAAGGTTCCGGTTCAAGGTAAGAAGCAGGCATAAACAACATCTCGTAGCAACGTTGAGAAAAAGTCAATTATTCATGTCGACATCAGCCGGCGAAAACGAGCTGGAACTCCTCTATCATCTCATTGCCTTGAGATGATACACCCAATTCATTTCCCGGGAAGCCGGTTGCTCTAGGCGGAAAACTTATCGAAAATCCCCACAATTAAAGATTTCCATTTGCGACAACCTTGGGTATGATAGCTGCCGTCCAATAGCTAGACGTAAGGTGCGGTCTTCCCGAAAGGAGGACCACTCCCTTTAAAGCTGGAGGAGCGTGGTCATGGATTCAACCAAGTTTTGGGTGGGCTTCACCATCGGAATTTTGGCAGGAACTACGGTTGCTCTGCTATGTGCGCCGCAAAGCGGCGCTAAGACCAGAAAGCAGATCAGGCGGAAGATTGAAGATGCCGACGAGTATCTTCGTGATGCGGCGGAAGCCCTGGGAGACCGGGCAGAAAAGGTTGTCCGCCGCAGCCGGGATGTCGTTGACGATGCAATATCTACGGCAAACAGCGCTGTAAAGCGTGTCGTCGAGTTCTAGAGCTTACGGGCCGTGCGCCCGTTCGGGCTGCCTTTCAGCATCGCATTGTCGATTGCTTTTTGAATATGGCAGCTAAGCAGAAGAGGTTCCGCTACGGCGGAACCTCTTTCTGTGCGATATCGATGTTTCGACAAGAAGCTTGGCAAAAAGAAAACGCCTCGGAATTTTCCGAGGCGTTTTCGTAACAGCCGTTGATCTTGACTAGTCGTTGTAGAGCAGGACACCTTCTGCGCGTTCCGCACCCAACTCTCCAACCGGACGATAGAAGAGCTGGTTGTTGTCGAGGTAAACCTCGAGGAATGCAGGGCGTTCCTGAATCCCGCCCCCGATAAGTGCTTCGGAGAGTGGATCTTCGACGTAACGCTGCAGTGCACGACGTAGCGGACGAGCACCGTAGCTGCGGTCGACCATGGTCTTCTCCAAGATCCACTTCTTGGCCTCTTCGGTAACGGAGAGCGTAATAGCCTTCTGCGCTAGGTTCGTATTGAGCTGCTGTACCAGCAGTTCGAGAATCTGGATCAGATCCGAATCCGACAGAGACTGGAAGAGAATGATCTCGTCCAGACGATTGAGGAATTCTGGATTGAAGGTACGCTTGACCTCATTCTTTACAAGGTCTTCGATCTTTTCCATTACCAGATCTTCCCGGTCGGATTGGAAGCCAAGCCCCTGCTTCTTTTGCAGATGCCGCGCTCCGATATTCGACGTCATGATGATGATCGTGTTCTTGAAGTCAACGGTGTTGCCGAGGCCATCGGTCAACTGTCCATCTTCAAAAACCTGCAACAGGATATTAAAGACATCCGGATGCGCCTTTTCGATCTCATCGAGCAGGACTACGGAGTATGGAGAACGCTTCACCCGTTCGGTGAGCTGTCCGCCTTCCTCGTAGCCCACGTATCCCGGAGGTGAACCGATTAGTTTCGATACGGAGTGTTTCTCCATGAACTCGGACATATCGAAGCGTATCAGTGCCTTCTCGCTTCCAAAGAGGAATTGAGCAAGGGTACGTGCCATTTCCGTTTTTCCGACGCCGGTCGGTCCCAGGAAGAGGAACGAGCCAATCGGACGGTGCGGAGATTTCAGTCCTGCACGCGAGCGGCGGATAGCGCGGGCCAAGGCGGAGATCGCCTTATCCTGCGAGATCACGCGTTTGTGCAGTTCTTCCTCTACACGCAACAGCTTCTGGGTCTCTTCTTCCTTAATCGAAGTAATCGGTACGCCGGTCCAACGGCTAACGACGTCCTCGATGTCTTCGCGGCCTACGATGCCAGCCGTCGAATCGTCGAGATGATACTTGTCACGCAGGGCGCGCAGGTTCTCGCGCTCTTTACGTTCTTCATCGGAGTAGAAGCGTGCTTTTTCAAATTCGTGATTCGCGATGGCATTCTCCATGCGATGCACGATGAACTTGATCCGCTTCTGGACCTCGGTGATTTCTTCCGGCAGCGATGTCTGCCGCAGCTTTACGCGAGCGCCGGCTTCATCGATGAGATCGATCGCCTTATCCGGAAGGAAACGATCCGGAATATAGCGATTGGAGTGCGACACGGCGAATTCAATGGACTCGTCCGTATAGCTGACCGCATGGAACTTCTCGTAACGGTCTTTGATACCCATGATGATCTTGATGGCATCTTCTTCGTTCGGCGGCGGGACCTTCACGGCCTGGAAGCGGCGTTCGAGTGACCGGTCCTTCTCAATCGACTTGCGATACTCGCCGGGCGTCGTGGCTCCTATGCACTGAATTTCTCCACGAGAGAGTGCTGGCTTGAGGATGTTCGCTGCGTCGAGCGATCCCTCGGCCGAGCCTGCGCCCACGAGTGTGTGAAGCTCATCGATGAAGATGATGGAGTTCTGATTTTCCATCAACTCCTTCATGATGGTCTTCAAGCGCTCTTCGAATTGGCCACGATACTTAGTTCCGGCAACAATCAGCGACAGGTCCAACGCCAGTACACGCTTGTCTGCCAGAAAACTTGGTACTTCGCCATCGGCAATGCGTTGTGCCAGTCCTTCGACAATCGCTGTCTTACCTACTCCGGGCTCGCCGATCAGCACGGGATTGTTCTTCGTGCGGCGGCAGAGGATTTGGATCACGCGTTCCAACTCCTGATCGCGGCCCACGAGCGGGTCTAGCTGACTGTCCAGTGCTGCCTGGGTCAGATCGCGAGAGAACTCGGCGAGCAGACTGGATTCACGATTGCGTTGCGACGGCGGTGCTTTCTCTTGTGTCACCCGGGCGAGCTCTTCGCGGATCTGTAAAAGCTTGAGTCCGCGCTCGTGCAGGATCTCTGCTGCGAAGCACTTCTCTTCGCGCAACAGACCCAACAATAGATGCTCGGTGCCGATATGCTTGTGCGATAGCCGCTCTGCTTCCTCAGCAGCGTAGGCCAACACACGCTTGCATTCATTAGATAACGGCAGATCTACGGAAGTCGAAACCTTCTCCCGGATAGTAGTGTGCCCTTCGATCTGCTTACGGATCGACTCGACAGAGGCATGCGAGCGGAGAAAGCGATTGGTCAGCGCTTTGTCTTCCCGCAAAAGTCCTAGCAGTAAGTGCTCGGTCTCTATATACGGGGAGCCGAACTGGCTAGCCTCATACCGCGCGAAGAATATTACGCGCCTCGCCTTTTCTGTATAACGTTCGAACATGTTCCCCCTTCGGTAAGCTGTTACTTCTGTCAGCCTCCGGTCTGGCCGGGCCTCGGTTCCGAGGCTTGACTGCAGTTGCCACAGCTCCGTTCCATCGTCATCGCTCCAGCCTTCCTAAAAACGGCTTTTTCTTGGAGCGACAATTTGGAGGTTGGAAATCGGATAACCAGCTGGTTGGCCTGTTATCCGCTTGTTCGCTTTATCGAAACCTGCGAACGTGTCCACCCTCACCTTCCAGCGTCTCTAATTGAGACGTTGGTCGAGCCAAAAGATTCATCTGTTTTTCCGCCCTAGACTTCCTGCGGAGAAACTTCTTCCACTCGGCCCTTCACCAGCCGCAAAACTCGCATACATCGACGAGCCAATTCGAGATTATGCGTCACGATCAATGATGTCAGCTTGTGCGTGCAATGTAGCCGTTCGATCAGGCTAAATACCACGTCTGCGGTGTGACCGTCCAGATCTCCAGTAGGTTCATCGGCAAGCAGGATGCGCGGGCCAGTAACCAATGCTCGTGCCAGCGAAACTCTCTGCTGTTCGCCTCCGGAAAGTTCTCCCGACCTGTGATCTGCCCGGTCGCTCAATTCCACTTCCTCCAGCCACTTGGCCGCTTCGCGGAAGGCGGTTTTCTTACTTTCGCCTCTAGCCAATAACGGCATGGCCACGTTCTCTAAAGCGCTGAATTCTGGCAGCAAATAGTGAAATTGCCAGACGTAGCCGACTTCGCGATTACGAAAGGCGGCTGCTTGTGTTGATGTCAGCGAACCTAAGTAAGTTGAGGCGCAGTATACGGCACCGCCGGAAGGGGTATCAAGGGCGCCAAGCATGTGCAAAAGTGTGCTTTTTCCCGATCCCGACTGGCCAACAATAGCCAGCATTTCGCCTTCTGCGACCGAAAAGCTTAAATCATCAAAGAGAAGAAGCTTACCGCGTCCAGTGGAATATTCCTTGCGCAGCGAAACGACTCTGAGTAATGGATGCGTTACCTCGCCGGAAGGACTCACGCAGGCTCCCGTTGCCGCAGCAGCGGCCAGTGGATCCGGCAAAGACGAGGTTGAAGAGGTTTCCATATCTACCTCTATCATTTTAGAGTCGAGAAGAGAAGTGTAGTTGTCCACGCGTTTGAACACTATCCCACAAAATGGGAACACCGGAACGATTTTTCCTGCTGCTGCACATCTTTAGAGCAAGAAAGAAGCAATTACCCTTCCAATCTTTGTTCGGGCCGGAAGTCATTATCTTTGTTTGTTTCGGCCGTTTTCCCGTCGAAAGTCCGCCCTATTCGTATCGCAGAGCCTCAGCAGGCAGGACGCGTGCTGCGGAGGTGGATGGGTAAAGAGTTGCCAATAGTGATACACCGAGGGACACTGCCGTCACTATGACTCCATCTATGAGTCGTGGCGCAAATGGCAGGTAGTCGATGGAATAGATGGCTGCCGACAGTGGGAAGCGGTAATGAGCACCTGCCCAGGAGAGCGCGTATCCCAGAGCCAAGCCGATGATTGTTCCTAAACTACTGATAAGAAATCCCTGGAGGAGAAAGATTCGTCGTATCTGCCTGGGGTGGACTCCAAAGCTCATCAGCACGGCGATATCCCGGGTCTTTTCCATAACCATCATGGTCAGGGCAATCAGAATATTCAGCGCCGCTACACAGACGATTAGGGCAATTACGATAAATGTGACTACCTGTTCCAACTTCAGAGCGCGAAACAACTCCCGGTTTTGCTCCATCCAGTTGGTAGTCATGAAGCCTGGACCTGCAGCCTCCTCGATCTCTTTTCCGATGCGGTCAGCATGATATAAGTCGTCTACTTTGAAGCTGATAATAGAGATCAGGTCAGGTTCGCCGAAAAGCGTCTGCATGTCTTTCAGCCGGGTAAAAGCCCAGGCCGAGTCGTACTGATAAAAGCCGGAGTGGAATATTCCTGCCACTCGAAACGATTGATATTTCGGAATGAGTCCGAGAGGGGTGAGTTCGCCCTGCGGGCTGCTTATCAGAACGGTAGATCCAACCTGTGCATCTATGGTGTCGGCCAGATCGCTGCCAATAAGAATAGGAGGCTCGCCTCCGAAGTCTTCCTCCTTCTCCAAAGGCGCGATGTTTCCCATGGTGACGGTTTTAAGCAGGTCGCTTACAGTCTGCTCCTGAGCCGGAACGATTCCCTTGATGAGAGCACCACCTGAGCGTGGTCCGCGGGAGACCAGAACCTGCCCATAGAGGCCTGGAGCATTGGCCGTTACATGGGGTAAGTGACGCAGCCTCTCGGTCAACGGTCGCCAGTTCTGTATTCCATCGCTCTTTACTCTCATCAGTTCCACGTGAGCGGTGGAGCCAAGCAATCGTGCTTGAAGATCCCGCCTCATGCCATTGGTAATGGCTAGGGCGATGATGAGGGAGGCGACGCCTGCCGCAACTCCTATGATGGAAATAACCGTAATGATGCCGACGACTGCCTGCCGCCGCTTAGCCTTCAGATATCGTGCTGCCAGGAAAAGCTCAAATCGCATGAACTTACTTCACCGTTGTTTTGGCCGCGGCCATGTTTTCATACCGATCGTAGACGCGGACGGTCAGCAAGTGTTCCGACTGAGGGGGCTCCTTTCCCTGTTCTTGAGATAAAGGGGCCGAGAAATCATAGTGCTCTTGTAGGTTGTCCGAGATTTTGCCTACCGGTTCCAGATATTGCCATGGTCCCGCATCGACAGAATACTCTGCATGTGCAATAGGTGAGGTGGCATCGGTCGCAGTCAAGGTTGCGTGAATCTTTCCGTTTTCCATTCTGGCTGCGAGAGTTCCTAATGCTGGAGGTGTAGTGTCCACGATAAAGCGGTCACTGGTCTTCTCATCAGTCAGATTTTCACCCGGGGTGTGCGACGGAGCATCGCTGACAACTACCTTCAACCGGTATCCTCCGTCTGGAATCTGCGCGGCATCGAAGCTGTAGAAGCGTTCGGAGACCTTTTTCTTGAGTACCTGCCAATTCTGTTCTTTATCGCCACGGACGTAGAGATCGAAGGTCAGTTCATCTCCATTGTCATCGTGTGCTGCCCAGCGGGCCGTGACAGCGGTCTTATCCTTAACACCGGTAAGCGGTTGGTTTGCAGGATTGGAGGGGAAATTGATGGTGTTCCGCTCTGTTTGCTGCAGGCTGATGGTAACCGTATTGGGTTGTGTAACAGCTAATGCTGCCTGTGAGTTGATGCGGGCTCCCGGGACAACTACGACTTCATCGAGAGATGGCGCTACATTGACAGGCAGGAAATTAATGCCGATTTCCCCTAAGGATGCTCCAGCGTGCAGAACAGCCTTCCACTGAACGAAGCGGGCGGAAGGAGCAGTGATTTGACCGTTTTCGACCAGCTTCCAGTCGCTCCAGCCCCGATTGGCATTTTCCACATTGCCGCTACGGGCATAGAGTTGGAAGCTGCCAGGCTGTCCGTTGGTTTCTGCCTCAATTCTTCCCCAGTGCGAGTAAACATGCGCGTCGAAGATGTCGCTCTGGTAGGTGCCCTCTGCTGCAGGGGCAGCACTCATGCGGTATAGCTTGCCGGTATTGGCTGTTCCGATGAGGTAGCCGGTGGGCTCTTCTACGAATGCGACGCCCTGAGAGGCTTCCATATGAGCGATATCGGTGAAATCGCCGTTAGGCTGAATCTGAAAGATGTGTCCGTGATTGCCTGTGACGGCGAGCAGGCCATTCTTCGTCGGCTTGAGTCCATAGACGATGTCTTCATGGTTCGACCATAGTTGCCGTGGAGCCGCATCGGGCTTGATGACATAAATCTCGGAGCCATCTGCAATGATTCCCGTGCTGGTGAAGTTGTGAATCGACCCCGGCTGGAGAATGGTGACAGTACCGACTGCCACTCCCTGGACGGGCAATGGCGGTAAGGGATTGCGTGTTTTGTCCCCAACGTTGGCAGCATAGATTGTGCCGTCCGTATCGACTGCTACGGTTGTGATCTCACGTTTGGGGGCATCAAAGAGAACGAAGCCCTCTCCCTTCTTGTCGATCCGATAAATCAGGCCGCTTCCTTCCGATCCTGCAATCAGATTTCCCTGAGGATCGAAGGCCAAAGAACGGATGTGGGGCTCATCGCTTTTGAAGAACAATTCAGCTTTTGCAGCAGTTTGGGCAGGGTTGATGCGATAGACGCCGCCCGGGCCTCCGGCTGCCAGATAGAGCCTTCCTTCTGAGTCGAAGGTCATGTCCCAGATGTACTTCGGCTTTTCGTCGGTCTTGGATGGATCGAAGATCAGTTGTGCCGTCTCATCGGTCTTTTTGTCGCTGGCATCCGCGCGGAAGCGGTAAACCTTGGCACTGGGAAGCGTAGCAGCGTATACCCAGCCATCCTTGCTGGTGCGAACGACCTGTACGCTCAGATCCTTCGTTTCGAAAAGAGTGGTGGATTTTCCATCCGCCTGGACGCGAAGCAAGGTTGCAGGCGAGCCCGTACCTAGAAACGCTGTGCCATTGGAGCCAGCTGCCACGCTCCAGACATAGGTCGATGGAGTCGTCAGCACTTCCTTGAGATCTGGTCCAGGGAGCAAATGTCCGTCGCTGGAGATGGCTATCTGCTTGGGCTGACCCTTTTCGAGATCGTCAAAATGCGACTGTGTCCATAGGTGAGTGCCTTGGGCGACTCCCACACTGGGGAGAAGAGAAAGAGTAGATATCAAGAGAAGGGTACGCACGATCATGCTGCCAATGAGTCTACTAGCAGATGACCCCATATTTCGTTCAAATGGTTGAAATTGGCAGGTCGAGAGTTTCTGTTTCACTTGTTGATACGGAAAAGCAGCCAAGAGGCGGGCAGCTGATAAAGCGGGTAGCTAAACTCCGGTCGGCTATGAACTGGTCAGCAGAATCCATTATTCCGTGACCGGAGTTCTGCTACCCGCTTCTTAGCTGCCGTTTATACTCGAAAGCTGAATGACGGAAAAAATATTAGCAATTCTCTTCGTATTCATCACAAATGTGATTTCAACCTCTGGTTATTTCGGGATCGCATTGCTGATGGGGATTGAATCGGCGTGTATTCCGCTCCCCTCGGAAATCATCATGCCGTTTTCCGGCTACTTGGTCTTCACCGGCCGGTTCAATCTTGTATGGGCCGCTACCGCCGGAGCAATTGGCTGCAACCTGGGCTCCTGGATTGCGTACTGGATTGGAGCTTATGGCGGCCGACCGCTGGTGGAACGCTTCGGACGTTATGTTCTTTTGAGCAACCACGATTTGGATCGCACAACCAAATTCTTCGAAAAATACGGCTCAGTTACGGTATTTCTCGGACGTTTACTTCCCGTGGTTCGTACATTCATTGCTCTACCCGCCGGTATTGCCAAGATGCCGCAGTGGCGTTTCCACCTCTATACGTTCCTGGGTTCCTGGCCCTGGTGCTACGCGCTGGCTTATGCAGGACAAAAACTGGGAGAGAGATGGCATACAGATCCCCGGTTTCAGGAGATTTTCCACCGGTTTCATATGGTGATTGTCGTCCTACTTGTGGCCGGATTTGCATTTTTCCTGTGGTCTCATTTGAAGAATCGCCAACGGTCGAGTGAAGCGTAGCGACCGTTAAAGGTCACTTTCTTGCGGTTGGGCTCAGCTGGTTTGCCAAGTCGAGACAAAGAGAAGAGACTATGCAATTGCATTGACCTTAAGTTTTAACTATTTACATAGCGAGAGAGGACGGATCAGTAAGCAATGGCAAATTCCAAGGACGGCGGCCAGAAGGTAGCTGCCGGATCACAGATTGCGCCCGCAAAGGGCAAACTTGGAGTGATGGTGGTAGGCCTGGGGGCCGTAGCCACTACATTTATCGCCGGCGTAGAAGCCGTGCGCAAAGGGTTAGCCAAACCGATTGGCTCCCTGACCCAGATGGGAACCATTCGGCTCGGCAAGAGAACCGATAACAATGCCCCACTCGTTAAGGACTTCGTCTCGCTGGCCTCTCTGGATGACATGGTCTTTACCGGCTGGGACATCTATGAGGACAACGTCTACGAAGCTGCCAGCAACGCCAAGGTTCTGGAGAAGGATTTACTTGAGAAGATCAAGCCCTTCCTCGAAACCATTAAGCCGATGCCCGCTGTCTTCGATCAGTATTATGTGAAGCGCCTGCATGGTACCAACGTCAAGAAGGGCAAGAATAAGAAGGATCTGGCTGACCAGGTTCGTGCTGACATTCAGGCCTTTAAGAAGACGGTGGAACGCGTTGTAGTGATCTGGTGTGGTTCGACCGAGATCTTCCTGGAACAGGCTCCTGTGCACCAGACGATCGCCGCTTTTGAGAAGGGTCTCGAAGAGAACGACATCAACATTGCTCCTTCCATGATCTATGCTTATGCGGCTCTGAAGGAAGGCGTTCCTTTCGCAAACGGTGCACCGAATTTGACGGTCGATATCCCCGCCATGATCGAGCTTTCGAAGCAGAATGCGGCTCCGATCTGCGGCAAGGACTTCAAGACCGGTCAGACTCTGATGAAGACCGTTCTTTCTCCGGCCTTCAAGGCTCGTCTGTTGGGTGTCTCCGGATGGTACTCCACTAACATCCTGGGCAACCGTGACGGCGAGGTTCTGGACGATCCTGAATCCTTCAAGACGAAGGAAGAGTCCAAGCTGGGCGTGCTGGAGTACATCCTGCAGCCTGATCTTTATCCCGATCTCTATGGCGACATCTTCCACAAGGTTCGGATCAACTACTATCCGCCGCGTGGAGACAATAAGGAAGGCTGGGACAACATCGACATCTTCGGATGGTTGGGTTACCCCATGCAGATCAAGGTTGACTTCCTCTGCCGCGATTCGATTCTGGCTGCACCTATCGCCCTGGATCTCGTTCTGTTCATGGATCTGGCGAAGCGGACTCCGGAATTGTCCACTCTTGGCATTCAGGAATGGCTGAGCTTCTACCTGAAGTCTCCAATGACTCCAGAAGGGCTCTATCCAGAGCACGACCTCTTTATTCAGTCCATGAAGTTGAAGAACACTCTGCGCCATATCAAGGGCGAGGATCTGATCACTCACCTTGGCCTCGAGTACTACGACTAGTTCGTCTGACCTTCAATGGATGCTGTCCGAAGCCCCGCCTTGGCGGGGCTTCATCATTCTTTCTGGCCTGTAGCTGCTAAAGAAATGCAGCCAGCGCCAAAATGGTTCTGCCATATCGAATGGTGATTTCTCCGTTGACAGCCGTTATCCGGACCGGATATCAGAGAAGTCGATCTGGAAATTGGTCAGACCATATGAAAATTACCGGCCTTTTGTTTTCTGCCTTGCTGATGGGGATTCCAGTTGGAGCATCCGTCATCGGAAATAACACTCCTTCCTATCCCGTAACCGAAGCTCGAATTGCCACTTTGCCTCAAGCGCAGCAAGCCGCCTGGGGAGCATATCTGGAAAGGTCGGAAAGACGAAAAGCCGAAGATAAAGCGGCTTTTCAGACCGAACTGAAGGCTGCTGGGCAGAAGACTCCCCTGATTCCTCCTCTTGGGCATAACGCCCGTAGTCTTCCAGGAGATGAAGAACCCGACATCTGGTATGAGAGCGCCGAAGCTCGCCGACTCGCCGATATTGTCGTTTCATTTCAGACGCCATCGGGAGGATGGAGCAAGAACATCAACCTGAGAGATCACGCCCGGAAACCGGGAGAATTGTGGGCTTCCGAGAATGGCTCCAATTTCCTGAGCGGGGTGGATTATGACCGTCCTCAGGAGCCTTCGTGGCACTACATTGCAACCATCGATAATGATGCGACGACTACGGAGATTGCATTTCTAGGCAGGATGGGAGACCGGCTGAAAGGGAAGGATGGAGATCGATATCGGGCTTCTTTCGAGCGTGGAGTGCAGTATTTACTGGAAGCCCAATTCCCGAATGGTGGTTGGCCTCAGGTGTGGCCTCTGGAGGGCGGATACCATGACGCAATTACTTATAACGATGATGCCATGGTCCAGGTACTGGAATTGTTGCAGCAAATTGCTCGTGGTCAGTACAGATTCGTAGAAGCGGATCTGCGGACTAAGGCTGCTGAAGGCGTCGGGAAGGGAATCGATTGCATCCTGTCGACTCAAATTGTCGTGAATGGCCACAAGACAGCCTGGGCACAACAGCATGACGCTTTAACCCTGCAGGCGACCTCGGCAAGAAATTTCGAACCGCCTGCTGAGAGTGCTGCGGAAAGTGCTCGCCTCCTGGAATTTCTCATGGGACTGAGTCATCCAAAGGCTTCCATTGTAGAGGCCATCAACGCTGGTGCTGCATGGTTGAGAAAGACGGAGATTCGGGATCATGCCTGGAAGCCTCAGAATGGAGTACGCACTCTCGTCCCTGTCTCCGGAGCTATGCCTCTGTGGGCTCGTTACTACGAGATCGGAACGGATCGTCCAATCTTTGGAGACAGGGATCGAACGATTCATGATGCTGTGCAGGACCTCTCGCAAGAACGTCGGAATGGCTATGCGTGGTACAGCAATCAGCCGGAGAGCGCACTTGATCGCTATGCTAAGTGGCAGCGCGCGGTTATTGCGAATCTTCCTGTAGCGGGTAAAGAAGACCGGAATAAATAAGCGATAGTAGCTAACCTGTAAGGCATAGAAAAAGGCTGCGGTTCATGAGAGCCGCGGCCTTTTTCGTATCTTCAGAAGCTAAATGTTACTTGCAAGTCGATACTGCGATTTGCGGAGGATGAAGAGAAGAATCCTCCTGAGAGTGCATTGGACTTGCCGAATAGTGGCGAGTTAAGAGTGCCAACCGGTTGAGCAAGATTGACGCTATTAAAGACATTCCTTCCCATAGCAGCAAAGGTCATTGTGTAGCGACGGGGCAATTCCTGATCGAGCTTCGGCGGTCCACCACTTCTGCTCAGTCCCCCAGGGCCAAGTCCTCCGCCACCCGGTCCGCCACCACCAGGACCACCTCCTGGAGGCGGTCCTCCCGGACCCATTCCAAAGCCACTCGATCCCGCTGTTACTCTCGGTCCAATACCGAATGATTTGCTGATGCGAAGGTTTGTGCTGAATTGTCCCGGACCGTTGCCATAGTTATAGGGAATGCGGCTCTGGTTCCATGCGGGATTCGCATCAAAGGTGCCGTATTTTGTAGTGACCGGGTCGCTAGTAGATGCAGTCGCAAATGCAGGACGATCATTGAACTGATTATCGCCATTCAGATCTTGCCCGATCGTGATGTTGAAGGGTGTTCCCGAGTTCGTCACGATCATCGGACTGAAGGAGATACCATAGGGCGCTTGGATGTTTCCGCCGAGCAGGAAACGATTACGAACGTCGAAGCTGGCACGGCCATAGTCCCCCTTAGGGTTGTATGGATCGGAGGGGAAGTATGTTGCCCCGGAGGTATTCGCATTGGCGTAATTCAACATATAGAAGCCAAAGAGAGAAACCTTCTTCGCTCTGATCGTGTAATTGATCATCAGCTGGTTTTGGTTATAGATCCCGCCGGATTGGAATTGATAAATATTCTCGTTGATGCCATTCGGTCTCGTACCTGTTTGGGTCGTTGAGTTGTAGGTCCCTGGCAAGTAGGCGTTGATGTTATTGGTGAAGTATTGGTGGACTCCGTGAGAATTGATGTAGGTAGCAGCAATCGTTGCTACCTTCCCAAACTGATGTTCAACCCCGATCGCTGCCTGCATATTCACAGATGCTTTCAGCTTCGGCGATATCTGGTAGAGAGTGGGAGCGACATTGCTGAGCGTAGCGAGTTCAGAAGCTGACGGAGCGTTTTGATAAAACGATGGATTCTTGATCACGTATTGCTGTTGGTTCGTTCCGTTATAACGAATCGCTTCGAGTAGATAGGACGATCCAAACCGGTCATAGAACCAGCCATAGCCGCCACGAATAACTGTCTTGTTCGTGGTGCTTCCGCCGAAGTGTGGAGCATAGGCAAAGTAAATACGAGGTGCCCAGTCCGCCTGGTCGTTGATCCGGTTCTGCGATTCGAAGCGCAGACCATAGCCAACTGTAAAGTTCGAGCTAAGCTTGTAATCGTCTTGCAGGAAAAAGCCTGCGTCGAAAGAATTCAAACTCGCACTCGGATTTCCCGTTGTCACGCTATACTGCGCGGGCTTCTTGGATTCGTAGCTGTTATCCGTCACTTCAGTGGCTGTGCTTGTAGAAGATTTCGGAACTGTTAGCGAAGAATAGGTATAGGTGCCATTGAATCCGGAAGTCGAATAGCTCGAGGCATGAGTGAGGCGCAGACGGGTTCCGAAGTTTAGAGAATGGTTTCCTTTTATCCAGGTGGTGTAGTTTTGGAGTTCGTAGCGATCCTGATTGTCTCGAACTGTCCCGATACTGTTTCCACCGTCTGTAAATGATTCCTGCACGGTGATAGTAGGGGCGGAGCTTCGCGATACTTGGCTGTCTCTTTGGCGGCTGTACTGGAATCGTGTTTCATTGACAACGTTCGAGCCGAAAGACTGTGTATCGCTTATCTGGATCGTGTTTTCCTTGTTGAGCGTGTCGTAAGCCTGGCTCTGCAACGCAAACTGCGAGACTCCGCTGTTTGTTGCTTTACTGCGGTCAAACATATAGCGCACGCTCAACGTATTGTTGGGGGCGAGTTGGAAGTCGAATCGCGGGCTGAAATTAAGGCGTGACTGCGGATTGGAAACGGCTAAGGTGTAGTTATAGGACTTGTTATTGCTATCGAGAAGCTCTGCATTCACAATCGAGTTTGTCTGGTTGTCACGACGAAAGATGTTGGCAAACCAAGAGGCTTTTTGCGTGAGTGCTCCGCTTACGTTTCCAGCGAAAAATGTGCTGTAGTACGGCGGTTCATTGGTTACGAAGGGATTCAGCGAATTGAAGGACGAGTCGTTTCCACTGGTCATGATCATGCCGTGGAATTTGTCTGTTCCTGGTTTGGTGAAGATCTCAATACGCCCGTAGCCCAGCTTGTCGTATTGCGAGGAGAAAGGGTTCTGATTGATGCGGATCTCGCGAATTGACGATTTCGGGGGCAGTTGTCCCCCGGTAAATCCGTCGATGTAGATTTGCCCGCCACTTGGTCCGGCCGCGGGGCCAGCCAGAGCGTTCAGCTCGTTCTGCAACTCGTCCGGATCATCGGAGAGAGCATCCAGAGCCTTTCCTTTAATGACGATAGAACTGGCGTTATTGTCGGAGCTTGTATCCAGACTTAAACCTTGGTCATTTACCGTAACCTGTTGCTGCTCGACAGCCAATTTCAGAGAGATATTTTGAGACGTTGTTTTGCCGCCATAGACCATTACATTGTCCAGTTGGAAGGTGGCAAAACCGTCTTTTGTGACGGAGATGGAATACCGGCCCGGAACCAGGCGATCTGTCGAATAGATTCCACTCGCATCGCTGGTGATCGTCTTTGAAAAGCCGTCATGGTTGGAAACCACGATCTCAACCGAGGGAATGACTGCGCCTGTAGGATCGGCAACCGTTCCGTGGATGCTACCTGTCTGCACCTCTGCGAAGAGAGTAGCGGCAGAAGCAAAATAGAGGAGCAATATCCATAGGCTCCCGAAAAAGAATCGTTTAGTCATAAATTCACTCGCTTTGACAAAACAGCCATATTCAGGAGACTGCACTTCGGGCATCCATGCGGTCACATTGGGTAAAGGTTTGTAACGGGGTGTCGCATCATTCGTGACGATTTGTTACATTTCTGCTGGTCCTTTCTTGTGGGGGAAAGCGTAGGCTCAAAAATGCGAGAGAAACGCTGGAAATAGACCAATGGACGACATTCTGCTCATTGACGATGATGTTGAGCTTTGCTCGATGCTGACCGATTATCTGGGCCGCTATGGATTTCGCATTACCTCTGTGCATCGGGGGGATACAGGCCTGGAGGTGGCACTGGCGAAACCTTATGCACTGGTTCTTCTGGATGTAATGCTCCCCGGACTGGACGGATTTGAGGTCTTGAAACGGATCAGGGCGGTTTCGTCGATAAATGTTCTTTTGCTTACTGCCCGGGGTGAGGATGTTGATCGCATTGTTGGTCTGGAAATCGGAGCCGACGATTATCTCCCTAAGCCATTCAACCCTCGAGAACTATTGGCTCGGATGCGGGCAGTATTGCGAAGAGCTGGGACTCCCGAGGCGAAGAGTGAGAGCTCCGTTCTGCGGGTAGAAGGGTTGGAGCTTGATCCTGCGGCTAGAACGGTTCTGCAGAATGGCAATAAGGTCGAATTGACCGATGTTGAGTTCGGCTTACTGGAAGCCTTGATGCATTCTCCGGGAAAGGTCGTAACTCGCGAAGAGTTGGCCGAAAATGTGCTTGGCAGAAAGTTCCATCCCTTTGATCGAAGCTTGGATATGCATGTAAGCCGCATGCGTCGAAAGCTCAGTGAAAATGACTGTTCTGACGACTTGGTGAAGACGATTCGTGGAATCGGATATCAGCTGGTGATTCATCGGGGTCATTCGGGAGCAAAGGACTAACGATGCGTGGCTTATTTTTCAAGGTCTTCATCATCTTCTGGATCGCGCAGAGTGTCATCTTTGTGGTCTCGACGGCATTGATTATCCGGCACCGGTTTGAGGGTCCCGGGGCTGTCTTCGATGCTCTGCATAGTACCTTTCGTAACGAAGCAAAGAACGCCCTGAAGGCTTTTGAAACTGGTGGTTGTGAAGCCTTTCGAAAGTACGGCGACACGGTTGAACAATCAATTGCTTTGCGGGATGCCTCTGGCGGGTATCTATGTAATTCCGGAAGCGACTTGGGGGCGTTACCGGATGGTAAGGTTCCTTCGCATATTATGGGGCGGCAAGTGGGGCTGCAGTATGTCTGGAGCGTGCCAGTAGTTTCTTCGAATGGACGGCAGTATGTTTTTCAGATAAGCCGGTCACACATACAGGAAAGAGTGAATTGGTATCGTGACCTCTTACATTTCTCCACACCCCAATTACCAGTTGCGATTGTAGTAGGTGGAATCACTACCTTTGTTCTGGTGCTTGTGGTAACCCGTCCGGTGGTGAGGCTGCGGACGGCCGCACGGGCGTTAGCTCAGGGAGATTTGAGCACAAGAGTCGTTGATCCTGCTTCCCGTGTCCGCCTCTTTGAAGGGGATGAGATCCAGGCTCTTGTTCAGGATTTCAATCATATGGCCGAAAGACTCGAGTCTTTGGTCGGTGCTCAGCAACTTTTGCTTCGCGATGTTTCGCATGAGCTCCGTTCCCCATTAGCGAGACTTAGTGTGGCCTTGGAGTTGGCCAGAGAAGATGCCAATCCTTCCATGCAGTCACATCTGGAACGAATTGAAAGGGAAGCGGAGAAGCTGAATCAATTGATTGGTCAATTGCTGACTCTCTCCTCACTCGAAGCGATTGAGAATATCAAGAATTTTGCTCCTGTTTCGCTGAATCAGTTAGTAGAACGAATGATTCCCGATGCCAAGTACGAGGCTCAACAAAGGGAGAGTTCTGTTGTCTTTTCCGCAAATGAGGAATGCACAATTCTAGGAAATAAGGAACTGCTGCATCGGGCCATCGAGAACATTGTGCGCAATGCCATTCGATACACCGCAACGGGTACCGCCATTGAAATCAAGCTCAAAACTTTGCAGGAGCAAGGGAAGCGCTCGGCGATTATCGAAGTGAGCGATCATGGCCCTGGTATTCCGGAGAGTGAACTCAATGCGATCTTCCGTCCGTTCTATCGCATCGATCCCGCACGCAGTTCGCATACCGGAGGCTTCGGCGTCGGACTCGCGATTGCCGAACGAGCCGTGAAACTACATAACGGAGAGCTGCATGCGTTCAATCGTTCCGGAGGAGGAGCCACCATTCAAGTGCGCTTGCCTCTTGCAGACAACGGAGGGAAGAAACCAGCCCTCAGGTTGGTGGGAAAGATGAGTTGAAGATAATTTTGCGGGTACCGTTCTAAAGTTGAGCAAAGCTGTCTGTCAAAAGATTGACGAGGAGCTTTGCTCCTTTTCCTTCCGGATCGAGCGTAGGATCGTAGATTGTTACGTTCATGCCTACACAGTGTGTGGAGCTCAATGCGATTTTAAGAGTGATAAGCAACTCCTCCGGGGTCATTCCGCCCGGGTCGGGAGAATCAACTGCCGGCATCCACTCCGGAGACAGCACATCGGCATCTAGATGGAGCCAGAATCCTTCTCCGCATTTTTCCAGATAGGTGATTGCATTCTTCGCTGCTGCTGCTATTTCCTGTTGGCGAATCCGGTCTAATGGCAATGAGGTGAATGGCGGAGTCGGTGTGGCGGAACTTTGCTCTCCTGGTTCAGGCCAGCGATAGCCAAAGACGACTGTATCTTGAGGTTTGATGCAATTCTGCTCGATGCCAAGTTCTGACGCTAGATTGGCTACCATTCCGGTGACAATTGCCAGATCCATTCCTGCGACTCCTCCTGTTTGGGAGGTTTCCGGCGTTAACAGGTCGGAGTGCCCATCGATGAAAAGTAAACCGTATCTTCCTCTTCGGTGGAGAGCTTGAGCTATTCCAAGCAGAATGCTGCAATCACCGCCGATGACAATAGGGAAGAAGCTTTGAGCGAGTTGTTCCTGTATTTTTTCCGCGAGCTGTAAGTTATATTTTCGAATTTCTGCTACATTCCGCGCTCTGGTGGCCGGGTCTATTTTGCCAAAGTATTGGGGCGGGACGACAGTACCTGCATCGGCAGCATGCAGATGACGCAGCAAGCCATGGGACCTGAGTACGCGAGCCATCTCTTTTACCCCCGGCTCTTCCCCCGGTGCCGGAGGCCTAAGCCCCAGATTGGAGGGTGCGTCGAGGACTGCCAATCTGCGGCCGCCAACTGTTTCCGATATCGCGTCTGCCAGCCGGGTGGTCATCACAGCGAATCCTCAGTCGTTCGATTTGTAACTGAGCAGGAGTGTTACTTTCGGCATTTGGCGCAGTAGCCGCCAATTTCAAGACGTGCGACTTCAATGTGGAAGCGGCATTCACTCGTGACCTGGTTCTTGATGTCCTCCAGGTATTGAGATTCAAACTCCTGTACAGCTCCGCAACGAAGGCAGGTCATATGGACGTGGTCTCTGCCGGTGCGCCGTTCATAATAATGCCCTTCACCACCGACATGCATGAGGTCTAGTTCGTCGATCAGGCCCTGACGCTTCAACAGAGAAAGAGTCCGATAAACGGTAACGCGATCGACCGAAGGCTCAATCTTCTGCGCCTTCCGCAGGATTTGCGCGGCATCCAGGTGCCGGGAGGCGGTTTCGATTACGCCGAGAATAGCGCGACGCTGACGGGTCAGACGGACCCCTCTCTTCAATAGCTCTAGCTGTAGATGTCCCGGGGTCTCTGTTTGGGGTAAAGGCATGTCGTCCTAGCTCCTATTGCAATTCTATGCAATTAACTTGCAACAAAATCTTCACGCGCAAGGAGAAAAGTCTTGTCTAATATCGAGAACTATTCTAGTTCGTCATTGGAGTGCATTGCAACACTGTTGCAATAATAATGATAACTTATTATTGAATAAATATTTAGCTATATTAAAGCAAAAGAGTGTGGTCCACGCGAGGAAAAGGGGACACACTTTAACTGTCAGAGCGGACCGGTCATTGTTCATCGGAATGGAGGTTGACCTTTTGGCAGCAATTGCATGAGTTGGAGGGGCGCAGGTTTACTCCCTGATTTATCCCTCTGGGGAGATTTTGGTGCTCCAACCGGCGTGAGAGCTAAAAGTATATGAAAAAGAGGGAGATCGGCTAACTTTTGCTACTGTTCTATTTTTGTTGTGGAGCAGGAAGGGTAAGATTTTTCTCAGAAGCTTGTAGAGAAAACTAGCGAAACCTTGCATACAAGCGTCAAATAGTCAGCGAGAGTGTGCTCGCCAGCGGGGCGAGACAAGGCGGCGATATGAGGAAAATAACCAAGATTAACGAAATGGTTCTGGCCGGAATGCTAATGGCATCTGCCGTGGCCTGGGGACAGAATAATCCAGCTTCGAACCAGACTTCTCCAGCTCAAAGCGCGCCGGCTGCTACGAATGGTCCTGATGCCAATGGAACGCCCGCACCCGCAGAAGGGGGAGTTCCGAAGGGTGTTAAGCCCGGCAGCGTTGACGACGTAAGTGCTGTGGGAACCCGCGATATCGGCGGCCGAGGCTTGGGGAACTGGTACTCCACCGAAGGCGAAATCAAGATTGGTAAGCAATACGCGGCTGAGTTGGAGCGAAGTACAAAGTTCATCACGGATCCGGTTGTTACTGAATATGTGAATCGTATCGGTCAGAATCTGGTGAAGAACTCCGATGCCAAAGTTCCCGGTTTCTTCTATGTCAATTCCGGTCTTATCCTGGCGGCGGATGAAGAGGCTGAATTAGCTGGTGTTATGGCACATGAAATTGCACATGTGGCGGCGCACCATGCAGTTCGCGAGCAGACGCGAATGAATTGGGCTCAGATCGGGACGATTCCGGCGATGATCTTCATCGGTGGTTGGACCGGATACGGCGTCTACCAGGGAGCACAGATCGGCATTCCTCTAGCCTTCTTGCACTTTTCTCGCGAGTTTGAATCTCAGGCTGATTACCTCGGTGTGCAGTATCTTTACCGTGCCGGATATGATCCGCAGTCTTTTATCTCCTTCTTTGAGAAGATTCAGGCATTAGAGAAGCGTAAACCCGGATCGCTATCTAAGGCGTTCTCTACGCATCCTCAGACTCCGGATCGCATTGGACATTCTCAGGAAGAGATTGCGAAAATACTGCCACCTCGTCCCGAGTACATTGTCACGACTTCAGAGTTTGACGATGTTAAGGCACGTTTGGCTCGAATTCAGAATAAACGTCGTCTGACAGACTCGAAGGAAAAGAAGCCGACACTACGCAGGGCCAGTTCGAATCCTGACTCTGGAAGTTCGGGAAACAGTGGCGATCAGGGTAATGGGAATAATTCGGATGATCGTCCGACCTTGCATCGTCGAGATAATTAAGTCGGAATATTTGCTCAACAGTGATAGATTGTTGGGCACGGAGTGCGAGTAAAAAAGCCGGAAGCGTGAGGGCTGTTGTCCCGCTTCCGGCTTTCTTCTTTTGCGGTAATGTTCTGCAGGCAGAATGTTTGCTTATTGCTTGTCTGTTGGTTCCGGTTTGACGGGTTGATCGAGAATTGGGTTCTTCAGTCCTTCCAGTGTTAATCCTTCTTTGCCGTCAAGATCGAAGACAACTACCTCATTTGTTCCCTGCTTCAGCCAGGAGCCAGGGAGATACAGTGTCGCTTGGGGACCAATATTCCAGAACCTGCCCAGAGCCTTTCCATTAATCCACACTGTGCCCTTACTTAGCTTGCGAGTATCGAGAAACGTATCTGCAGGCTTTGCCAGAGAGAATGTGGCGCGGTAGAAGCAGGGGCCCTCGCAAGGCGAGGCCTGATAAGCAAAGCTCTCTGTTTGGGACATTGGAAGGGGGTAGATTTCCCAATTGGCCAACGGTACTCCGCTAAAGAGGACCTGCTTCGTGATGCCGGCACGTTCCCCGAGAATGGTTTTGGTGAAATTGATTCGGCCTGAATTTTCGACGAGGATATCCAGCCGCTGTCCTGGATGGGCAATGTGCAGTTGCAGCTGATTCTGTTTGAGCCTGCGATCCAAACTGCCTACTAGTACTCCGTCCAGATATACCCGAGCATAATCATGCAGGTCTTCGATGACTAATTGACCGTCTCCCGACGATTGCGTCGTTGTCCGGTAGAGGATGTATCCGTAGGACTGGTCAACATCTTCCATGGAGAGGGGCACTTGGGACAGCACGGGTTTCGGAAGCGACTTCCAGAGAGAAGCCGAACTCTGCAATGCGATTGTCTGTACTGCTGATGCTGCAGGTGTTTCGGGCACTGGTGGTGGCTGAATCCCGGTTACTTTGGCGATGACGTCCCTGAAACTGTAGTATTTCGCCGTTGGGCGTCCGCTTTCATCTATGGGAGCGTCATAGTCGTAGCTGGTGACGTCTGGCTGATATTTCCCATCGCTGATGTTGGCTCCATTCATCCAGCCAAAACTGGTTCCGCCATGGACCATGTAGAAGTTGACCGAGTATCCCTGGCTTAGCATCCAGGCAAGCTCATCCGTCTGGATCTTTGCATCAGTCGTCTGGTGCTTTTCTCCCCAATGGTCAAACCATCCTGCCCAGTATTCGCCACACATCCGCGGGGTGTTGGGGCGAAACTTATCCATCAGGCCAAAAGAGCGCTTGGCGTCTCCCTGTCCGAAGTTGATCGCTGCCGGCAGCTCTGGAAGCGTTCCGTTTGCAAGAACATCGGCCCCATCGGCTGTATAGAGCAGGGCCTTATTGAAGCCGCTGTCCACGAGCAGATGATGGATCTGCTCCATGTAGGCGTGATCTTTATCGAAAGAGCCATACTCGTTTTCGACCTGAATTGCGATGATCGGTCCGCCATTACCGATCTGGAGAGGTGCTAGCTCTTGACCCAGCCGCTTGATCCAACGAGCCGCTGGAGCCATGAACTTTGGGTCGGAGCTGCGCAAAACAATATCTCGTTCTTTGAAAAGCCATGCGGGATATCCACCCAGTTCCCACTCCGCACAGGAATATGGACCGGGGCGAAGAATTACATAAAGCCCCTCTTGCTGCGCTTCGCGGATGAACTCGGCAACATCGTTATCTCCTGAGAAGTCGAAAGTCCCTGGCTGGCGCTCATGGACGTTCCAGAAAATATAGGTCGATATTGTGTTCAGCCCCATCGCATGAGCTTTGCGAAGTCGGTCGCGCCAATATGCCCGAGGGATACGGGGATAATGCAGCTCGCCGGAGATGATCTGAAACGGCTTGCCATCCAGTGCAAAATGATTTCCCTCGGTCCGGAATGTATGCGGTTTATGGTCAGCGAGGGTGCTGGAGGCTATTGCGGAGAGCTGCAGCCCCGAAAGGAAAAGGAATGAGAAACACAAAAGGAAAGAAATGGTCTTGCGCATGGTGCTGATGACTCCGATAGAAAGGACGTGAAGTCATCATAAATGCATTAGGGCTGGCGAGCTGCCAGCCTGTTGCGGCAAAGTAGCACATCAATAAAAAGGCTGCTGAGGAATCAGCAGCCTTTCTTGCACTTAGCCAAAATTGCCGAGTGAAGCCGTTCACGGAGAGTGTCCGGGAGCTGGTACAGCTCATGGCTCCTGTAAATCTCAATGGTTTTGCGTGTTGTATTCAGCGTTATGACGCAGTGTTCACAGTCACGCAAATGTGCTTCCAAATCCGCTCGCAACTGAGTGGTTACTTGATCGTCGATGAGGTCATCGAGCTGAGCGAGAAATTCCGAGCAGGTCACTTTACACCACCCTTATTCTGCTTCCGGAAATAGCGGCTGAGCCGTTCACGAAGCTGCAGCCGGGCTCGCAATAAGCGGGACTTGACTGCAGGAACGCTAAGACCGAGTGTCTCTGCTGTTTCCTCTGTTGAGAGTCCTTCCACATCTCGCAATACAAAGACGATCCTGAATCCGGGGGGTAGACCCTGGATTGTCTTTCGGAGGATATCGGCGAGTTCGGATTGGCCGTAAAGCTGCTCCGGATCGGGGCTCCAGTCGGCAAGGTCACGAGGCATCGAGCCTTCGTCTGTCTCGACATCTTCATCAATGGAAACCATTTTGCCGGTGCGGCGGCGACGGAGTCGCATAAGCGATTCGTTGACCGCGATACGGACCAGCCATGTATAGAATTTCGAGTTGCCCTGGAACTGATCAAGTTTCTCGTATGCCTTAAGGAACGCGTCTTGAACGACGTCCTCGGCATCCTCCCGATTCTGCGTGATATGTTGGGCGATTCGAAAAACCTGACGATCGTACTGCTTGACGAGCTTTTCGAAGGCCTGTACATCACCTTCCCGAGCCCGTGCCACCAGTGCTACGTCGGGGTGAATCTCCTGTGTCTCTGGTGTTTGGATGGTAGACATGGTGTGAGGCTTCAGAAATATTGCTCTCTTTAAAGTAAAAAGCGAAGGCAATCAACCCCAGCTTCTCTTGTAAGTGTAACTGGAAGCCTCAGTTCCGGCAAAAATTGTTCTTCAGGGCCTGGCAAACACAGCTTTTCTTCCCAGAAAGGGTTTTTCCTGATACGTGACTCCCTTGACGGATAGGGTTCGGCAATTGCGTTCTTGGGCAACAAAGACGCCCATTTTCCGCTTAGAGTCATACATAGGGAGTTGTGAGTACAGATGAAGGTGTCGAGGGCCATTCGAGAGATGGGATTGGCTGCTGCCATTTTGGCTGCAGCGCTATGGGTCGGGAGTCCGACTGTTTCAACAGGCCAGTCTGCAAAGAGCAAAACTTCGGCACACAAGACGCATAAGGCTTCTTCTTCAGGTCGTATAGCCCATAAGTCAGGATCAACGAGCAAAAGCCGACGGGCTGCCACTTCGAAGAAGTCAGGGAAGAAGCAGAAGCGGCGTCCTCTTTCGGCCAAAGCTAAAGCCAACAGTCTAAAGCTGCATCGTGCCTTTGTAGCCTCCTCTCAGTTGCGACCTATGGCGCAGCAGCTGATCCAATTCCGAAGCGCCGAGGCCTACCAGGCAGTGTCAGCCTATGCTCATTCTCATACCGGGGATGCGAGTGCAACAGCCTACCTTGCTTTGGGCCATGCCTATCTTGTTGATCGTCGCTTTACTGAGGCCATTGAGAGCTTCTCCCATGCCAAGACTCAAGGAAAGTTGCTAGACGATTACTCCGATTATCTGGCTGCCCAGGCAGCGCTCCAGTCGTCTCGGCTTCCGGAGGCCGAGACCTTCCTGAATGGTTTTGTGCAGCGTTATCCGGACAGCATTTTCGTGAATACCGTGCCCGTTCTGGAAGCGAATCTGTGGTTGCAGGAGAACAACCCCCAGATGGCCCTCAAAGTCCTGACGGCTCACTCCAGCGAACCTCTTGCCAATCACGTCGACTACCAGTTGGCCCTTGGCAAGGCCAAGCAGATGTCGGGGCAGTCTGAAGAAGCGGGGCGGATCTTTAAACACGTGTTTCTTGGTTTTCCTTTGAGTGGAGAGGCCCAGCAGGCCAAAACCCAGATGGGAGTACTTGGAGTCCTTGCCTCACTGTCTCCTGCCGAGCGACGGGCTCATGCCGATGCTCTCTATAACGCTGGGCGCTACAACGATGCGGCCGAAGAATATCGCTCATTGGCTGGAATTCTGGACCCTGATACTCGCAACCTCTTACTCGCGAAAGCGGCGGTCTGTGACCTGAAGACCAAGCGCCTTTCACAGCGAGAGGCCGAAGCACTGGCTGATACCAATGACGAGGCTGGAGCGGAGCGTCTGTATATCCTGATGGAGTTGGCCCGGAATAGAGATGACGGAGAAGGCCAGCGGAAGATCGTTGAGCAAATGCAGACGCGATTCCCGCAGAGTCCGTGGTTGGCTGAGGCTCTCTACTCAAGTGGCAATATGTATTTGCTGCGCAAGGATTATCCGTACGCAATCCAATATTATGGGGATCTGGCCCGGCGGCTCCCACGCCACAGGTATGCTCCCAGTGCTCACTGGCGTGCGGGGTGGTTGAACTATCGTTTGGGGCACTACTCCGAAGCCGCAAAGTATTTCGATGAACAATTGAGTCTTTATGCCGGAGGGAAGGAGACTTCCGCTGCTCTCTACTGGAGAGCCAAGGTCTATGCCGAACAGGAAAACCGCCCGGATATGGCAGCGGCATACTACCGCACACTCCTGGCTGCTTACGATCACTACTATTACAGCCAGTTGGCACGGCAAAGGCTGGCAACTTTAGGAAATGTAACTCCTGCTGATGCTCCTCAACTCGCTCACATTAAGGCTGAAGAGATTCCGACGTTGAGTGATGACGTTCCGGAAGACGATCCTCATGTTGTGAAAGCCAAGCTGCTGGCTAACGCGGGGTTGAACGAGTATATCGCTTCGGAAATAGCAGCTGGTGACGGAAGTAAGGAATGGGGAGCCTTCGCGGAGGCGGAAATTTATGCATCCTATGGCGAAAACTTCCGCGCGATGAGAATGATGAAGCGCGCCATTCCGTTTTATACCTCGGCGTCCATCGATAGCATCCCCTTGGGATACTGGAGAATTCTCTTTCCTCAAGCGTATTGGAACATCATCAAGGAAGAGGCAGGAAAGAACGGCCTGGATCCCTATATGGTGGCGTCTCTGATTCGACAGGAGACAGAATTCAATCCTTCGGCAGTTTCGAATAGAAGTGCGTACGGGCTAATGCAGTTGCTCCCATCTGTCGGGAAGTCGATGGCTAAACAGGAAGGCCTGTCCCGGTTCAACACGAATCAGCTGCTAGATCCGGCGACCAATATCAAGCTCGGAACCCGCTACCTGCGACAGACCTTGGACAGGTTTGGCGGGGTACCGGAGTATACCTTTGCGGCCTACAACGCTGGTGACGACCGCGTTACGGACTGGCGATCGATAGGTGGCTATCACGGTATTGACGAATTTGTAGAGTCGATTCCGTTTACCGAGACTCGGGAGTATGTGCAGGCGATTTTACGGAATGAAGAAATCTACAGAGCTTTGGATCACCTGCAGAGCGCCAGGTCGAGTTTGCCAACCCAAACCTCGAACCAAGAATCTAGAAAGTAAATGAAAGTGGTGTCTCGTCCTTGACGAGACACCAAGGTCGTCGGACACTGAGAGCGACAACACCCGGTTTTGGTCGTTGGACCAGGGTGTTGTTGGTACAAGGGACTTCCTCCAAACGGAAAGCAGGCTGGTCGAGTGGTGGAACACCGCTTCAGCAAGCGAGAGGCAGGGAAGCCGTCCTTGCAGACCGTTGTACTATCGACGGGCTGTGTGCTCATGGCGGCACAGCATCCGGTAGCTCTACCGGAGACAGCTATCTTGACGCCTTTCCAGCTTTCCCAATTCCCAATTCGTTCCATTTTTGCAAATGATTCTTATCGCGCGTGGATGCTGAATAGCGTTCCAGGTGCCGATAACGCTACTGTATCTTCCAACAAATGTCGCTTCACTTTAGTGTGGAGAGATTTTTCCTTAGGTAAAGGAGGGTGTGGAACTTCCCATACGAACCAAAAGACTTTCGGTGATATTTCGTTAGGAGCAACGTCAAAACTCTTTACTCCAGAAGTACAAGGAGAACCCTATGATGACCCCAGAACTGGAACTTTTGAAGGAATGGATTCCGGAGCAAATGGAGCCTGGAACCCTGTTCTTGCTGGACAATCCTGAATCGATGGGTGAGGCGCAGAATCCCTACGTTGCGGTGCTGGCCTGCCCGAGTTGTGGCGCACTAGGTCTGATTACGAGACATCAATATGCAGGACTGGAGTCAATGATCTGCGGCGGAGACACATGCTCGGCTGAGTATTACCTGAGAGAAGACGGTATCGAGTACCGGAAACCACACTAAACGAGAATTAAAAAATAAGGGAAGGGCCGAATGCCGCTTGCTTATAAAAGCAGCTGCATTTCGGCCCTTTGTCGTTTGGACAAGACCGTCGCAACCTGTTCAAGGTTTCATCCGGGTGAAAGGAAACCCGAAACATCGGAGTTCAATCGGGGAGGTGAGAATCCAAGAAATGCTTTAGGATAGAAAAGGCAGCCGGTCGTCCAACCCATCCCAGACCCACCCAAAGCCCGGATGGCGAAATCGGCAGACGCAGCGGACTTAAAATCCGCAGACCGCAAGGTCATGGGGGTTCAAGTCCCCCTCCGGGCACCAATAGTCCAGATTCCCTTTGCAACGATCTATACACGAACCCCAGACGCAATTTTTCATTATTGAGCAAATTCTTAATACGAAACAGGCTGTCGACTTCTGATATAGGGCAATTGTGATAACGCTCCCATGCCTGATGTGATGTGTAAAACTTGGTGTTGACAACGCTGTCATGCAGCGCTTAAGCTTCCAGCCACAATCAATTAGGAGGTTTGGAAACATATCAGAGGACGTCCTACGCAAAGGTTTGTCTCCTTTTCATAGTAACGTTCCCATTCATATTGTGACTCGTGTCTGGCGTAATGCCTGACAACGATGTCATGATGATCCGACGCACCCCATAGAGCTGCTGAAAGCAAAGAACGTGGGAGTGCTAACGAAAACCTTTACAAGCACGTAGTTTTGGAGGCTTCAAATGAGACATTACGACAAGGGCTCTTTCTGGAGAGCCTGGGGCAAAACTGCCTCGTTGGTCGTTTTGCTACTCGCGATTGGGTCTTATCTTAATGCCCAAGAATTTCGTGGAACCATTACTGGCCATGTGACGGATCCCACCGGGGCTGCTATTCCGGGAGCTAAGGTTACCGCTACCGGACCACAGCAAACCTATAATGTGACAACAAATCACACCGGTGACTTCATCATTCCTTTTGTTCAGCCTGCTACCTATACGGTTTCTGTCGAACAGAAAGGCTTCAAAAAACAGATTCGTAACCAGGTTGTGGTTGACATTAACTCTCGTATCGGTCTGGATCTGGCTATGGAAGTTGGCGCTTCCAGTGAAGAGGTTGTCGTTCAGGCGAGTGGCGGAATCATGCTCGACACCGAATCGGCATCCGGCGGAACGGTCATGGATCCGCAGAAGATTCAGAGTCTGCCCAACAGCGGGCGTATGGTGTACAACCTCCTTGGGCTCTCTCCTGGAACCCAGTTTACCCAAACACAATTTGGTGCCAACGGTTTTTCCGGTACGCGCGAATGGGATGAAAACAACGCGTATTCCTTCAACGGTGTGGCCGGAAATGCAAATAATTTCTCGTTGAATGGCGCTCCGGTTTCGACTCCTAACGGTGGTGGAAACGGTACCTGGAATATTTCGCCCAGTATTGACGCTATTGAAGAATTCAAGGTGATGACAAACACCTACGATGCGCAATACGGCCGCTATGCGGGCGGTACCGTGAACACGGTACTCAAGAGCGGTACCCGTCAATATCATGGCAGCGCTTCAGACAACTGGCGCAACTCCATCTTCGATGCGAATACATACGATCGCAACCAGACGCATCAGAAGAGACTATTCCATAACGAACATCAATATGACATCACCTTTGGCGGACCGGTAATTCCGCATCGTGACCGTCTGTTCTTCTTCTTCAGTTTTGAAGGATATCGGCAGGTACAACCGGCTGGTGTGCTCGCCAGTGTTCCGACGGCAGATATGCTCCCCGGTTCCGGGCCCAATGGCGGTGTCGATCTAACAAATTATCTGTTGTACAAGAAGATAATTGGGCCGGACAGCCCTGGGCAAAAGACGATTGGTATCTATAGCCCCAACAAGCCTTTGACCTGCATCGATGGTACTCCGACTGCCTGTAATAAATGGGAACGCCAACCTTATGTAAATAACGTGATCCCTGCAAGCGAAATTACTCCGGTTGCAGGTAAAATCCTGGCACTTTTCCCCAAGCCGAATCTGCCTGGCTATGAGAACAACTATAGTTTTGCAGGTCGCAGCACTCACAACTATCATCAGCCCATCATTCGTGTCGACTATAACTTCAGCAACGACACGAAGATGAATGCCACTGTCGCCTGGTGGTCAGGACTGGAGTATCGCAATGGCAGTGGATATCCCGGACCGGCAGCCAACGGCAACATTAATTGGTATCGCTCCGATATCGCTCCGGTTGTTGATATCACGCACACCTTTAACCCAAATCTCTTTGGCGATTTACGTATTGCTTTCAATCGTACATATGATAGGTCTCCCAATGGAACAGTCTCTGCGGGGATTGACAAGCTGAGCGCACAAGATCTCGGACTCAATATGCCTTCAGTGCCAACCACGAATCGCACTTGGGCTCCACAGATCGAGACCGAGGGTTACAACCAACTTGTTGGTAACACGAATGATCCATCAATGATGGAACAGTATGATCTGAGTCCATCCCTTACTCATGTCATTGGGCATCACAATCTGCATTACGGTGTAGAGTTTGAGTTCTTCCATATCGCTAACAGTGGTATTGGCCAACCGAATGGAAAATTTAAATTTGGGACCGGGTATACCTGGGAAAATCCTAATCACGGAAATTCCACTGGGTCTTCGATTGCGGATCTACTGCTAGGCTATCCCGATGAAGGTAGTGCAGAGATCAAATACGATACCTACAAAGCATATAAGTACTACGCTGCCTTTATTCAGGATGACTGGAAGATTGCTCGTAAGCTTTCGCTAAATATCGGTTTGCGCTGGGATACGGAGACCTCTCCGATTGACCGTCATAATCGGCTCATGGCTGGTCTCTGCCTCACCTGCGTCAACTCTCTTAGTAATCGGGTTACAATGCCCGGAGTGCTGCCCAATGGAGCGCACACAGTTAGCCAGATTCTTGGCGTAGCTCAGTATTCAAGCAGTAAGCTAACACCTTACGAGAATACCTGGGGTGCACTACAGCCTAAATTTGGTTTCAGCTATGCCATTAGCGACAAGATGGTTCTCCGTGGTGGCTGGGGCCTGCAGGCTGGAGAAGGTATCGAGTTAGGTGGTGCTTCCGCTTGGAATCAGAAAACGAACTACAACGCACAGATCAACAGTGAGACCTGGGAGCCTAGCCAATCCTTCAAAAGTGGGACTCCTTTCCCCAATGGCCTCACACCAGTTGTTGGTACATCCTTGGGCGACCAGGCTCTTGTTGGAAACGGCGTTTGGATTGACCAGCGCAATCGCAAACTTATCCATACCCAGCAGTTTTCTTTGGGCATTCAAGCTCAGCTGCCAGCGGGTATCATCGGTGACTTGGAGTACGTAGGTACTTATGGAAGCAATCTTCGGTCTTCCCGTCAGTTCGATGGTCTCAGTGATGCAGATGTAGCAAAGGGACTTGAAGATCCAAGCTATCTAGATAAACAGGTTGCAAATCCGTTTTATGGTGTTCTACCCAATACGGTTGATATGGGAAGAAATCCAACCGTTGCGGCGAAGCATCTTATGATCCCTTATCCTCAATTCAATGGACAGGTATTTATCTGGACACATGCTGACGGCACAAGCGATTATAATTCGATGGTCGCGAAGGCTGAAAAGCGCATGACCAATGGTGGCATGCTCAGTCGAGGCTTGAGTTTCCTTAGTTCGTTTACCTGGGCGAAGCTCATGAAGGACAGTGACTACCTTAACAATGGTGCAGATGATGGCATGTGGAAGGTTGACCGTCATCCGACCCCGCATGAAGATCGGGATGGTAATGCTCCGAGGTGGCAACTTTCATTTAGCGGCCTCTATGGCATTCCCGTCGGAAAAGGTGGCCTGGTTCTCTCCAACGCTCACGGTTTGCTGGGACAGATCGTAAATGACTGGCAACTCGACTGGATCTTCCAGAACCGGGCTGGGACTGCGGTTCGTATTCCCAATGACCGGCCTTTCACCTGCGGAAACTACAATGTTGTTCCCACGCATAAATCATGGTCTAGTTGGGTGAACAATTCACAAAACGACTGCTGGCGTGACAAGCCTGAGTACTTCGTGAAAACGTCCGATGGCGCAACCACGAAGATAACGCAGCCGTGGGTTCAGAAAACAGACCTCGGACTGGAGAAGAAGTTCCTTCTGAAAGAGCAGTTGAATCTGATGTTCAAGGCGGAGATGTTCAATGCCACGAACAGCGCACTCTTTGGTGGTCCAGATATGGGGAATCCGCAAAATCCAATTACCCGTGTAACCAGCGTTTCAGATCCTAAACAGCCTGGAGCATGGAAGGGATATGGAACGATTGGTTCTTCACAATACAACTTCCCACGTATGATGCAGTTCACGTTGAAAGTTCAGTTCTAATTTCAATATTGCTTATCCTGCGGGTGCTTGCCAAACAAGCACTCGCAGCTTCTGGCGAACTCTTCCGTTCTACGAAGAGGTCGCCATTTTGATTTATGCGTAAGTCTTGGTTTATTTGCCTGCTGAAAATAGCGGCTGTCGTAGCATGAAGCTAATATGGTTCGGGAATTTATAGCTAAACATCTCTCTGAGTGTTATCGCTGATTGTGCGGCATACTACTTAAATAGGCTTTATTGTGGAAACAAAGCCGTCTCGTGTGTGCTTTGCCTCTTCGAATTATTCTTTTGCAGTGACGGGATTTGCGGGTTCATCACTACGTTTTGACCTGGGGTCAACAATCCATAAAAGGGAATATCATGCTCAAATCAAAAGGTACCTCTACAGGACTGGATCGGCGTTCTTTCTTGAAAGCCTCGGGACTTGTTGCGACAAGTGTAGTGCTCAATTCAGGAGCCGTCGAAGCTGAGAGCTCGATTTCCTCTGAAGCTCTAAAGAAAAAGAGCGGGACCTCCAAGGACCTTCTTGAGTTGGTGAACATTCTTCAAGGTACGGATTCTACTCCCTACTTCTCGCGGGGAAATACGCTTCCTATAGCTGCACGTCCATTTGGCATGGCTCATTGGACACTTCAATCCCGAGCCAATACTCCCTGGATGTTTGAGCCTGGCGTTCGTCGGATACAAGGTCTGCGATCTACCCACCAGTTGAGCCCCTGGCTCTATGACTACGGATTTGCAACATTTCTACCCTTTAGTGGAAAGATCGATCCTGATGCCTCGGGACGTTCGTCTTCTTATAGACCGGAAGACGCGAAGCTCTCGCCTCATTCCCTTCAGTTAAGGCTACTTCGTTATAACGTGGATGTTGAGTTAATACCATCCGAGCGGTGTTCTGTTATTACAGCTAAGTTTACAAAAACCGAGCCGTCGGGTTTCCTCTTCGATGTGCCTGGAGAGAACGTCGATGAAGTGCATGCAGACCCTGCCACTCGTACGATTACTTTTGCTTCCAGAACGAATCAGGGTGGAGTTCCGGATAACTTCGCAACCTACTATGTTTTGAGGTTTGCTAAAGCCTGGCAGAGCTTTGAGCTTAAGAAGCTGGAGCGGCATTACATTGGCATTGTTCACTACGGTGCCTCAGACCGTGATCTGGAGGTACGTGTAGGCACTTCCTTCATCTCCTTTGATCAGGCAACACGTAATCTGCAATTGGAACTAGGAGAGCGCACGCCGGAAGAGCTTCGTCGCGAAGGTGCTCGTATCTGGAATGAGCATCTACATCGGATTGAGATAGAAAGTGGTACAGAGGAGGAGCATCGGACCTTCTATTCCTGTTTGTATCGGACTCTGCTTTTCCCTCGCGTTTGGTATGAGCCGGATGAGCGCGGTTCCATGCGCCACTTCAGTCCTTATAACGGAAAGATTGTGCCAGGGGTTATGTATGCGGATCACGGCTATTGGGATGTGTATCGGGCATGGTATCCGCTCATGACGGTTCTCTTTCCTGAACGCTTGGGCGAAATCCTCCAATCCTGGGTTAATGCTTATCAAGAGGGTGGCTGGCTTCCACAATTTCCGTGTCCTGGATACAGAGCCTGCATGACAGGTAGCCTGATCGATTCTATCTTCGGCGATGCTGCCGCTAAAGGCATTCGCGGATACGATCGTGCTACGGCCTATACGGCACTGAAGAGGCATGCCACGGAGCCCGGAGATCCTGAGAAAGGGTATGGGCGTCGTGGTATCGAGTCCTATCTGAAGTTTGGATATGTTCCTGCCGATCAGGTTGGGCAGGCAGCTGCGGAAACCTCCGATGCTGCTTACGGTGATTTCTGTATCGCTCAAGTTGCCAAATCTTTGGATAAACAAGATGACTATGCGATGTTTATGCGGCGTTCCGAGAACTGGCGCAATCTCTTCGATGCAAAGACGGGTTATCTCCGCGGCAAAAATATAGATGGTTCATGGGTGGAACCCTTCGATCCTGTTACCTGGGGTAGTCCATATGTGGAAGGGGCTGCATGGCAGCATCGGTGGGATGTGCCACACAACATTTCGGGGTTGATCGAGGCGATGGGTGGCAAGGAAAAAGCAGTGGCGGCCTTGGAGGAAATGTTGACGATGGCCCCGACGTTTAACGTTGGAGTCTATGGCCAGGAGATTCACGAGATGTCCGAAATGGCGGCAGTTCCATTTGGACAATACGCACATAGCAACCAACCCGTACACCATGTCTTATATATCTTTACAGCAGCCGGAAGACCGGATCGGACAGCTTATTGGGCAAACAAGGTAATGCGGGAGTTGTATTCGAGTAGTAGTTTCTCCGGAGACGAAGATACAGGCTCGATGGCTGCCTGGTATATATTCAGCGCCATGGGATTCTATCCTCTCTGCCCAGGAAAGGCTGAATATACACTTGGAGCTCCTCACTTCTCTCGTCTCACCTTGAATCTTCCGGAAGGGAAGCGCCTCACTATCGAATCGACAACCGATTCCAAAACAGCGAAGAATTCTATCCCTAGTGCGTCGTTGAATGGAAAGCCGATCGACAACTTTATCCTTGATCATTCGTCTCTGATGAAGGGTGGAAGCTTACGGTTTACGGCTCGTCGCCAAATTTGAGCACAGAGAATCAGCTGTGTCTTGCGATTTATTCTTTTCACAAACGGTATTGATAATTACGAATACTAGGCTGACATCATGCGATCTTTAAGAGCTCTTGTATTTTTCATTGCTCCATTCACTCTCCTATCATTTGCACATGGTAGCGATGTTCCAAAGCGCTCACCGCTTTCATGGGTAAATCCGTTCATTGGAACTACGAATGGCGGAGATGTTTTCCCTGGAGCTGTTGTTCCTTTCGGAATGGTGCAGTTTAGCCCAGAGGCGAGTCCTTTGAAGGATAAGTCCCCGATTGCATCTCCTGGCGGCTATGAATACCGAGCGACAATGATTCGTGGTTTTAGCCTTACTAACGTGGAGGGATGGGGCTGTGCCGGAGCTTCCGGGGATATTCCTTTCATGCCCATAACGGAGGCAGTTCAGTCCTCTCCCTCTCTGGATTTTCGTCGAGCATATGCTTCTGGCTTTTCTCATGATGAAGAAAGAGCTACTCCAGGTCATTATCAAGTAACTTTAAAGAATGGTGTCGAGGTTGAGCTGACCGCTTCAACTCATACCGGCTCGGCAGTTTTCGAATTTCCTAAAGGAAGTCCTGCAACGATTCTGGTTCGCAGTTCCGATTCAGAGGTAGGCTCTGCAGATGCCCATACCGTTATCGACATGAAGCATCGTACGGTAACTGGATCGGTCACTAGTGGAAATTTTTGTGGATATATCGATAGGGAAGATAGACGAAGCTACTACACTCTGTATTTTGTTGCAGAGTTCGACCAGCCAATTGTTCAGGCAGGATCATGGCATGATTCGGATGTGACTCCGGGAAAAACTTCTGCTGATGGCGGGACCGGGTACGGGGAGAAGGGTTTTCCGGAAAAGGGGCATGGATCGGGTGTCTGGGTCAGCTTTGATCCGTCGACCAATAGGCAGGTTCACCTTCGTGTTGGAATTTCGTATGTGAGTGAAGCCAATGCCCGTGCAAATCTGAATGCAGAGAATCCCACAGGTACGAGCTTTGAGGTTATTCGGCGAAAGGCTGAGGAGGCATGGAGCCGTAGACTGGGCCAGATCGAAATTGAGGGTGGGACTGGGGATGAGCGCACTGTCTTTACTACTGCTTTGTATCACTCACTTATGACCCCGAATATCTTCAGCGATGTGAACGGGGAGTACCGCGGGATGGATGGAAATACTCACCGTGTTACTGCTTCACAACAGGCTCAGTACGCAAATTTTTCGGGGTGGGATGTTTATCGTTCTCAACTCCAATTGGTTACCTGGCTGGATCCTCAGGTAGGAAGCGATATAGCACAGAGCCTCTATAATCAATCAGTACAAAACGGTGGCGTTTGGGACCGCTGGACTCACAACAGTGGTGCCACTCACGTAATGAATGGAGATCCGGCGGCGCCGGCCGTTGCCGGTATATGGGCCTTTGGCGGGCACAATTTCGATGCCAAGGCTTCACTGGCTTCTCTTGTACATGCAGCAGATTATCCGACAGCTGCGGATAAGAGTAATGTCGGTTGCGCAGTGGAATGTGCAGGCCAGCGGCCGGGGCTCGACCAATGGTTGAAGCTTCACTATATTCCCGTCGGCGCACCCAGTTGGGGACCCGCAGCCGATACCCTTGAAGATGTTACGGCCGAGTTTTCGATTTCAGCGCTTGCAGAAAGGCTGGAGGATCGGAGCACGCACAAACGGTTTTTGGAGCGAGCCCAATACTGGAGAAACTTATGGAATCCTAAGGCCGCACCTGACGGTGGCTACTTCCAAAATCGGAATGCCGATGGGACGTGGGCACTAGTACAGGACGATGACAAGAAGCCTCCACGCACCTTTACTCCGGATACTGAAGACGGTTTTGTTGAAGGCACTGCCGCACAATATGTGTGGATGATCCCCTTCAATGTAAAAGGGCTTTTCGATGCGATGGGAGGACAGGAGAAAGCTGTGGCCCGGTTGGACCGTTTCTTCTATGACGAAAAAGGAAATCCTGCTGTTACAAATGCAGGACCGTTGCATGCAGAGCTGAACAACGAACCATCGATTGGGACTCCGTGGCTATATGCTTATGCAGGCCAGCCATGGAAGACGCAGCAACTGGTCCGGCAAGTGCTCAAGACGATTTGGCGAAATGCGCCGAACGGCATACCTGGGAATGACGATTTAGGTGAAATGTCTTCCTGGGCTGTATTTGCTTCCTTAGGGTTCTATCCAGCAATTCCGGGCAGGGCAGAGTTCGTTCTGGGGAGCCCGCTGTTCTCCCGTACCGTGATTCACCGGATTGGCGGTGATGTGGTAATCCGTGCGCCCAAGGCTGCAACTGATTCTCCTTATATTCATAGTCTAAAGATCAATGGCCAGGACTCCACTCGAACCTGGCTCCCGGAATCCTTTGCAATGGGTGGAGGGACCCTGGATTTCGATCTGGCAAATACGCCAACCACGAAGTGGGGGACCGATGATCAAGATGCCCCGCCTTCCTTTGATACCAAATAGGAATGTGTATGCTTGAGGGTGCTCAGTCCATTCTGAAAGGGCTATGATGTCTGTAGATACCAGAGAAACTGAGGTTGAGATAGTGACGGACTTGCGCCATGTAGCACAGAACGATCTGCAGCAGTTTGCCAGTGATAATTATGCCGGAATATGCCCTGAGGCGTGGGAGGCAATGGCTTCTGCCAATCATGGGCACGCAACTCCTTATGGAGAGGATCCTTGGACCCAGTTGGCCTCTGACAGCTTTAGGGAGCTGTTTGAAACGGATTGCGAGGTCTTCTTTGCTTTCAATGGAACGGCTGCAAATTCGCTGGCTCTGGCCTCTCTCTGCCAAAGCTACCACTCGGTGATCTGTACGCAAAAGGCACATGTGGAGACGGACGAGTGCGGTGCTCCGGAGTTCTTCTCCAATGGTTCGAAGTTGCTAACGGTGCCGTCCAATGATGGAAAGCTTCTTCCCGATTCGATTCATTCTGTTGTTACGGCACGTCAGGACATTCATTATCCCAAGCCTCGTGTCGTGACCATTACACAGGCAACCGAAACAGGTCGCGTCTATACCGTCGAAGAGATCTGTGCGATCTCAAAAGTGTGCCATCAATACGGGCTGTCACTTTATATGGATGGAGCGAGATTTGCGAATGCAGTTGCCAATCTTGGTTGCACTCCAGCAGAGCTAGCATGGAAGGCCGGTGTCGATGTGCTTTCCTTTGGCGGAACAAAGAACGGAATGGCGGTAGGAGAGGCTATTCTGTTCTTCGATAAAGAGCTGGCAAAAGACTTTGATTACCGATGCAAGCAAGCCGGTCAATTAGCCTCAAAGATGAGGTTCCTGTCTTCTCCCTGGGTGGGTATGCTTAAGAGTGGTGCATGGCTGCGTAACGCTACTCACGCGAATGCCTGCGCAAAACGGTTGAAGGATGGTTTGGCAGGAATCCAGGGAATTCAGATGACATATCCTGTGGAGGCCAATTCTGTCTTCCTGGAAATGTCGGAGGATAAATTGAATGCACTTCACGATCGTGGCTGGCGCTTTTATAGCTTTATCGGCGGTGCTGCACGCTTCATGTTTGCCTGGGACACGGATCTGGCTCGTGTAGATCAGCTAATCAAGGACATCCGGGAAGTTATGGCTTAGAAGCCTTGGGCTATTGTTCTGGCTTCACCTGAACCGACCGATAGCCCTTACACTTTGTATATCAATTAGATTTGCAAATCGGCTAGTCAGTCGTGGGCCTGCCGATTCTGTCTATGACCAGAGACTCTACGGGGCCGTCTGTAGCCTTAAGGTCGAGGCCGATACCTCGGAGTGAGCTAAAAATAGATGCTTGTAGATCGGCGCTGGTTTCTGCATCGGTTTCGCCATTCTGATATTCAAAATCAAAAGGTTCATTCAACCCTGTTCGATCTATGACCGGATGTTCTATCCAATTGCCGATTCGCTCTGCAAACTGAGACATCGTTATATTGGTACCCCGCAAGCCATCGCCGCTTGGCAATCCACCTGCTATGCCTCCCGCCCAGGGGTAGCCGGTCGGGTCCTTTGTCGCATGTAGCTTTGTTCCCTTGTCATTCGCAGTTAGAATGTAGATCTTACCTTGTTTGGTCTCCCTATGAAATTTCAGCTGAAATCGATCGATCAATAGTGCTTGCAACATCTGTCGTTGTTCGCCACTCGGAGGCAGTTTGGATATAGCTGGATTGGATTTGATAGTTGACGAAGTGGCAGGAGGTTTCGCTTCGATGTCGAAGCGCTCCTCCGCGATTGAATGGGAAATTCCTTTGATTTGAAAGCGCTGCATATGGAATGCCTCCATAATCAAGTAGTGGAGTGTGCAACCTTGAGCAACTATTCTCCCTCCGGGATAGTTGAGAAGAGTATTCATGAATGGCGAAGTGGATGGTTTGACAGAAGCCACTTCAAACCTCAGGAGTCTTGCTCTAGATTCCTCCGTAGCAGCAAGATTCGATTCCTGCGCCGAACAGGAATGACTCAAGGGACTTAGTGCCACGATTGCAAATAGAAAAATAACTGCGAGGATTTTCCCGCCCATTTCTCGACATCCATTACCTTTAGGCCTCATCCGTCCTGCCTTCCTCGACATCGTGTAATTGTATCTTCCGATAACCATAACCGGGACTCCATGCTGTCCTTTTCCCTAACATCAGGTCAAGAAAGTGGCCCTCAAGAAGTAGAGGGCCAAAAGGAGGAGGAAGTGTGACGATCATGGCTGGAGTCTTCAGGTTTCAGTACGGCAACCCTAAGATCCTCCGGAGCATTTTTGCAAAGTATGGGTTTCCCCAATAGTGCAGGGCTACATCTTTGCAGGAAATGCTCTCGTCGTCACTGCCTGTGCTGCATGCCAAATTATTTATCTCCCACATGGGGGAAGATAGTTACTCTTAAATGCGTTGAGCCATAGGGTGCCAGTGTGAGCTGTTGTGTTTCTCCGGTCTTTACCTCCGTGCCTTCCGGTAGTGGAGGCGTAAAGAGTTGAGCTGGGTTATCCGGATTTGCCAACAGCTTCCAATCTGCAATGCTTTTAGCTGGAACGTTCATTGTAACCGGCGGATCAATCCACGGATCCTGATTGGAGCTCATAGGTTTGCGATGGAATTTAAGTTGATCCGTTGCATGTTCTTCGTTCAGTGCCAATCCGTAGTTCCAGTCACTTGCCGGCATTGCATTCCAGCTTGGGAATTCGGCGGTGGTGTATTTAGGCTCAACAACAGGAGACCAGTTCTCTTTGATAGCCAACGAATACACTAAGGGTCCATGTTCTACGCCGATGCCGTTTTGTGGCCATCTGGATATAGCAGCCTTCATCGGAAGGGTGAGAGTTATTTTGTCGCCTGAATGAAATTTTCTGTGCAGCGTAACGAAGCCCTTTTGTACTGGAGCGTCAATTCGTTTGCCGTTAACTTCGATATGATGTCCATTGCACCAGCCTGGAATTCTGAGTGACAGTGGGAACTCCACCGGCTCGCTGCAATGAATTGCAAATTCAATGCGCTCGTCGAAAGGATAGTTGGTTTCTTCTGTAATTTCGACGGTCTGTTTCTTCAACCCTGCGGTGGTTTTTATTCGTGAGGATCCATATAAAGTAGCGGCTAAACCTCCCTGCGGATCTTTCATCCACATTCGAATAACATAGTTCGGGAAAAGGCGATGTACATCTCCACCACAGCATGCCGTGTTTTTCCCGGGATTCGGCTGGTATGCCATCATGAATCCGCCATGTGCCATGACATTGTGGTCGGAGTTGAGAGTTGCCAGAAACTGGTTGGGACAAGAAAAGTATTGCAGCGCCTTCCAATCTTTCTTGATTGCTCCCATTCCTGCGTTGAAACAGGCACGCTCAATTCTGTCAGCCCAGATACCATCTCCAGTGGCCATGAGCATATATCCCCACGTCCATGTGTGATCTGCGATGTCGCATGTTTCGTGGGAGTCTAGAGAGGTTGTGGTCCGGAATAGTTCCGTTGTCGACGGAATTCCGTCGATCAGCATGTGATGATCGAAGATGCGCCGCTGTGCTGCAAGAGCAAAGGTGAGATACTCCCTCTTGCCCGTATATAAATAGAGGATCGCCGGAAGCTTAACGGATTCAGCATAGGTTACTCCGTGCTGATCGATTGGAGTAGCCGCAGCTACTCGCATTGCTGAAAGATCCCCTTTATCGAATTTGGCATCAGTGAGCTTGGCAAATTCCAGCCACGATTTTTCCGCCAGCTCAAGTAAGTCTTTGTCGCCCGTCCGTTCGTATGTCCATAGAATGTTTTCAACGTTCGTGACATTGCGAATGGGTTTTGCATAGCTCGCTTGATCGTTCAAATAGTGCTTGCGCAACGCCTCGATTGCATCGAGATTCTGTCCACCTTCCGCAGCGGCTGCTACTCCTCGAAAGAAGACATTCTGTGGCCAGCGATGGTAATCGCCCTTGGGGTCCTTAAAAAAGTTGGGGCCGAGGTATCCATCGCTTCCGGCGTGCTCAAGCGTGTATCGAATGGAGATTTCTGCCTGCTCCAGCAATTTCTGATCGCCTAAGACCAGAGCAAGGCGGGTTGCTCCGTCAACCCAATAGGCCTTTTGCTCCCATGGCCACCATGATTCGCCCTTCTCTTCCCCCGACCAATACGCGGCAGAAAAGGGCCAGGAAACCTGTGGTAGCTGCGATCCCAGTTGCGTCGCCTGTTTTTCAAGATACAGTCGCAACCATCCTTCAGGACGCACGACTCCAGGAGCCATCGCGCGAAATGCTGCAAAGGAAGGAGGATTCGGGGATGCTGCTTCCGCTATGGCTTGCTGCGATCCTCGTGTGGCCAGCAATGCTGCCGAACTCATCATTGTTAGCCGTATAAATTCCCGCCTATCAATCTCAGAGGCGTGGAGTCTGCTTTTCATCCCATTACTCCTTCTGTTTCCATGCGCGAAGTACAATTGTCCGAAAAGTTGGTGATCTGCGGTTTCCAGATCTTCTTCGTGTGCCTGATCTATCTGGGCGACGTTATCTTTATGGATTGCGCGGCGCCATCTATCATGTTTACCTCGCAATACCTCAAATCAAAAAATGCAAAATAGCTGCATGCCTTGATAACGATCCCATTAAGAGGAAAATTATCTGATTGCCCTTATCTCATTGTCAAGAATTGATTTGGGACGCAATGCCCTTAAGGATCCTGCTCTTTGAGATCAGTATTATTCGGACGTGGCAGGTTTGGTTTTGTACCGCCGGACTCCAGGCCTGCTGTCCTGTGGGTCTCCAGGCCCACGATCTGGGAAGTCAGTCGAGAGCTGATGAGTTCCGCTGCTAAAGGCTGTCTGAATCTGTAGCTGACATATTGTGGGGCGAGGACGAGGACGTCCTCGGTACAGCCGGCCTGGAGTCCGGCGGTACTCTCCTTAGCTATGTTGCTCAGGTTGTCGGGAGTCGAACAGATCCCTCGCTGCTAATACGAGTGATCGAGTAACTTGATAGCACCAAAACGCAGGAGTTGCCTGGGGGATGGCTAGACTCCTGTTTGGAGAGCACTCCTCGGCTCAAAGGTGCATATTACCGTGTCTTTTCAGGCATGGCGTTCACTGTTTTGGGAAATGGAATGGGAATCGATGCGTTCGGCTCAAAGAGAGTTTCCATCAGTTGTGCTACATGATGTTCGAGCATGGCTAACCGTTGATCGAAAGAAACAAGTTTGGTTTGATAGGCGTCTGAAGTCTCTGCGGAGCAATCAGTCGGGAGGTTTCCCAGCATGAGAGAACGTGCAAACTCAGAGATGCATCGCGCTCCTTGTCGATCGGAAGCGGCCTTAATCTTTTCAAATTCCTGATCCGTTACTCTAAAGTTTATGAGACGTCTACGGAGCTTATTCATGGATGGACCCCTTATGGATATACGCTGAAAATCATTTACCTAAACGGAAGGGGGAGATACACAACAAGCACTTACAGGCTAACTGTCAACTTCAAGATCACTTCGCTCTTTCGGTCATACCTATCTGGCCTTATATCAATGAAACTAAACAGATCGATGCGAAATACAACAACTCAGTGTTCCAAAATTGTTGTTCTATGAACAGGAGGGAGCCTATCACGAATGCATAACAGGTGCAAAACATTTTTAGCAATTTGCATTATAGTTTTCATCTCGTAAACTTCATCCTCTGCTTTCACTAGTTCAGGTACTACGCTGAATTGTTTCTGAGTGAAAGGTTTTCTCGGATCCCGGAATGTTATAGCAAAAACGTTTTAGTATTCGAAACGGAAGTAAGTACTAAATTGACAGAAGTTGTACATCGTTCTTCGGCGCCGGAGATCGGGAATGGATTTCCCTGGAGAGAGATACAGCCATTTCCATTTCTCTCGATTCGAGGTAACAGTTCTTATGAATATCGAGCGTAATAATCACAGGGTCTTTCTCGCTTCTAGTGTTCATGACGATCCCTTCGAAATGCCAAATATCCACCGGAGTATTTGATTTGTTATTCAAGACAGAGGAGATAGATTGTTCCTACGTATTCTAGGTTTCGATGTAGCCCAGAGTGTATCTGCATCGCTATTTTGACAAGAGAGTGGTATCCCGTTCTGTCTACTGTGGGCTGAATGGTGTTGGAAAGAATGGCTTCCAGTTAGGATTGATCAGGTGGAAATCGGTCATTCAGAGGCAGCGGAGAGAAAGGCTTTTGAAATCAGACATGGCCTAGGTCTCTGACCGTGAGATGTTGTTCTTTGAATAGCCGAATTTTCGGCGTGCCTTAGTGCGAGTAAATTTCCAGCCGATAGTGGTGCGTTCACGATTCATCTTGCGGTTCCATGCGGCAGTTTCTCGCTGTAGGTCTTCCAAGGAGGGGATTCTGCGGATCCCCAGACATTGGCGACTGAACAGGCTGATCTCAATCTCTGCCTGATTCAGCCAACTGCCATGTTTCGGGGTGTAATGCACGGTGAAACAATCCCACAGCAGACTTCCGATCTTCTCTCCGTAACGATCCACCAGGGCTTTGCGATGATGCGTACTTAGATTGTCCATTACCAAATGGATCGTGTCAGCCTCTGGATAGCTGGCTATGATCTCTACCAGGTAATCGGCAAACTCCTGCGAACAACGGTTTGGCGTGATTTTGGTAAAGTGTCGTCCTGCTTTGGGTTCCACCCCGCAAAATGCGTTGACGGTGCCACGGCGCTCATATTCGCAATCTCGCCGGGTGACTCGTCCGGGTTGCATGGGATGCGGCGGGCGAACCTCGGCGTGCAAGACCACCGGCTTTTCATCCACGCAGACTACCGGTTCGGTCGCCGAAAGTGGCTTCTCATACACCTCCAGCACCTCTTCCATTCGGCAGACATACTCCTCATTCAGCTCTGCGATACACCAGCTTTTTTTCTCGCCACGGCTTCAGTTCGTGGCTTTGTAGCAGTATGCGAATTGTTTCTCGACCTACTGTTGTTACCAGCTTTCGCTTGATTGCTTCTGCGGCGATCAAGCGCACACTCCACCGCGCCTGGCCTTCCGGTGCCGCACCACATACCATTGCGATAATCCGCTGGCTTTGCGCTGTAGTCAGCAAGGGCTGCTTGCCTGGTCGCGGCTTTTCATGCAAGGCTGACTCCAATCCTTCCCTCTTGTACCGCATAGCAATGGCTCTTACTGTCTTTGCTGCCACGCTCAAATTACCAGCTACCTGCATCACTCTCTGTCCCTGGTCCAGTTGCTGCAAAATTAGCCCCCGGCGCAACACTCGCGCCGACTCTCGTCCCTTGCTGAGAAGCTCCCTTATCTTTTGCCGATCCTTTTTCTCCAACTCAACTTGCGTCTTCTCTGTCTTCCTCATACCTCCAATTTGAATCTCGCTCCATTATTTTCCAAGTACCTTTCTCTATACCTCTCTTCGCGGTCAGAGACCTAGAACATTTCTCGCGCAGATGCAGACCAAAGTGCAAGGTTTTGCAACTTCCCATCAAAGAAAGCTGTGTTTCCATTACCTTTGGCTCCTGTATGTCTATGCAAGAAATGCTCTAAATATGGCCATATCTTCACATCTATCAGTTAGATGTTAGTGCGTTGATGTGTCCTCGGCAGGTATTCCCAAGGATTCTGCTGGAGGCAAGGTTTTTGTTTCCATAATGAATTGATTGCTGCTGTTCCAGATCTGAGCTCCGCGCTTCTGCCACTTCTGAATTTCGAGATCGTAGCGGACCAGCACGTTATCCAGCCAGTAAGGTCGATTCTCACTCAGCCAGACTTCACGGTATTGATTCTTGGTTGCGGAATAAGCATCGCGCAAGTCTTGACAGAGTCCGTTTGTATCGCTGGAGGTTCTGAGCAGGCGAATGGTGTCGTTGTTACGGCTCTTGTCATGCTGTTGCTTAATTGCTGCTTTGTAGTTGTCTGCGATTAACTGGCTGAATTGGAACTTCATTCCAATCAGGTCTAGACGTCGTGCGCCCAGATCCATTGCCTCAATAGCCGTCTTCTCCCGCAAATTAGGATTCTGAGCCTTTGCTTGTGCAAGTAACACGATTGCTTTCTCTGCATGCAGCCGCAGTTCCTTGTTAAGGGGCTGCATCTTTGCCGCTATCGGTCGGCCTTCAGTGCTCCACGGATCAATCCAGAAGAGATCATCACTGGAGACATCAGTTTGAGCCTTCGCCAAGACTTTGTTGGCTTCCATGAGTTCTTTTTGTGCTTGGTCGATTTTTCCGGTTATGTCGCCGTGGAATACAGAACCGTAGTCGGCTTGATAATTCGGTATGCTGCTTTCGCCGGATTGCCAGCTTGCAGCTGCTCCAAAGAGTACGCCGTACCAGTTCATCTGGAAGAGTCCTTCACCGTCATCATTCCAGACAGTTGTGAGAGCGCCTGTGCTGCCTAGCTTCTGTCCGTCGCGTATGAAGCCTTGAATATTTGCGAGGGCAATATTGTTATCTGGGTAGACGAGTGACCAATTGCTGACACCAGGAGCAACCCATGTTTCTACCCCTGCGCTTGTAAATGGCTGAATGTAATTGTTGTAATTGACTTCCGGAGCATAGCCCCACGGGACAGCGATCATATCTTTAGGGAGTCCTGCCACAATCGCGGGGCTCTTCATTGCTATATCGCCCCAATAAAGGAGTTTGCGGTGGAGCGGAGCAAGCTGGTCATGAATTTGTGTTAGGAACTGAGCATAGGCTTCGGCTAAGCCCTTCTTCTGGACGCGATCATGAGTCCTGCCCAAACCTAAGTCGTCGGTTTCATCTGCGCCGATATGGAGAAACGGGGAGGGGAATTCCGACGCAATTTCGGTAAACCAACTTTTGATGAGCGGCACAGAGCCTGGCTGCTCAGGAGAAAGAACATTGCCATAAGGTGTTTCGGCTACATCCTGGTAAATCTCGTATTTGAGTACATGGTGCAGATGCCCAAAGGCTTCCTGTTCGGGAATAACAGTAATGTGATATTGCTGGGCATAGCGCACTAGTTCTGCAATCTCTTCTTTTGTTAGAGCTGCGCCACGTGGCCCCGCCAGAGGTTCGTTTGCATATGCCAAGGTGTGTTCAAAATAAGGCGAATAGATGTTGATTTTAGCGCTGGCAAAGACACGAATCTGGTGTTTTTGAAACTCCAGAGTTGGGACCGGTCCGCGGGATAGATCGTCGTCAATTCCGCGGTATTTCATAGCGGGCCAGTCACGGATGGTTCCAAGTGAAATCTCCTGCTTCGCTCCCGCAGCGGGAAATAGTTGTTTCAGAGTCTGAACTCCATAGAAGACCCCACTGCTCGATTCTCCGATGATGAATGCTGCCTTTGGTTGCAGCAGGAGAATGTATCCCTCGGCAGCTTGCTCGGGTGTGAATGTTAGTCCCGTGCTCTTAAGAAGATCTTTCGCTTTCGATTCACTGTTGCGTAACAGCGTGACAGAGTATCCTTCCGGAGCATCGGACTTAACCTGAATTCCTGCCTCATGTGCGAAGGAGGCCAGATCCTGTGCGGCGAATTCGTCTTCCGCATCGTGCCCTGGTACAGATATTTGAATGCCGGATCCGATAGCAGCCGATCCCTGCAGCTTTACCTCACGGGGTTGGGGAAGCAGATGTGCCTGCGCAATGGCAGATACTGAAAATCCAAAGAAAACGGCGACAGTGCTGATACGCACCAAGGTCATGGAGATACAGCGGGGGTACAATCTGAACATGTTTCTCCCTTCTGTTCAGAATCTTGAGCGTTTCATTCGATGCTGATCATTGTAGACCACCTTTGAAAGGCCCACCTCTTGGAGAATTAGAAAATTTCTCTATCTGTTGTGTCCTGGTCGTCAGGACAGCGCCGGGGTAAGGAATCAAACTTAGTTTCCTCGTCTACGAGGGGGGCCACATGCGTCAAAGTTAACGCCTGTCCAGCCCTTCTATGTGCGGAAATTGTTGATATTGGATATAGTTCAGAGCGACTACTGGGAGAGAGACAGAGATACCTGAATTCTCTGTCCACCTCGAATGGAAAGGGATTACCGAATGGCTCCAGAGAAGACTCTGTGCAGATGGTTGAAAGCTGGTTTGGTTCTTATGGGGATGGCTGGTTGTCTTGGATCTGGCGTGGCCAGAGCTCAGGATTCAGGTACCTCAATCAACTCAGCACGAATCGATGCGATTGTGAAGCGGATGACAGCCGAGGAGAAGGTGGACTATATCGGTGGTACCGGTTTTGCTGTCCGGGCGGTACCCGGTCTTGGGCTGCCAGCCTGGGAAATGTCGGATGGTCCCTATGGTGCTCGTAGCAATGCAGGCCTTCCCTCTACGACGTATTCCGCAGGTATCGGTTTGGCAGCCAGTTGGAATCGGGAGCTAGCAGCGCGCGTAGGTCATGGAATCGGACGGGACGCTCGGGCTCGTGGTGTCCATTTTATGCTTGGCCCGGGAGTAAACATCTATAGGTCTCCTCGTAACGGGCGCAACTTTGAATATTTTGGTGAAGATCCGTTTCTCGCCTCTGCAATAGCTGTGTCCTATATCAACGGAATGCAGGCAGAAGGAGTAAGTGCCACTGTTAAGCACTTCCTGGGAAACAATTCGGAGTTTTTAAGGCATGATTCCGATTCGTTGATCGATGAACGGACACTGCGAGAGATTTATCTGCCAGCCTTCGAAGCATCCGTCAGGCAGGCTCATGTTGGCGCCATTATGGATTCCTACAATCTGACTAACGGTCTTCACATGACGCAAAATGGCTATTTCAACACGGAGATCGCACGTAAGGAATGGGGCTTCCAGGGCGTAATGATGTCCGATTGGGACGCCACATATGACGGAGTTGCAGCGGCAAATGGCGGGCTGGATCTTGAGATGCCCTTCGGAAAGTTTATGAACCGCAAGACCCTGCTACCTGCGCTGAACAATGGTCAACTTAGCATGGCGACTCTTGATGAGAAGGTGAAGCGAATTCTCTCTACCGCGGAACGCTTTCATTGGTTTGATCGGGATCAGCATCGGCAAGACATTTCTTTGATCGATCGTGAGGCTTCGGATATCGCGCTTCAGTCCGCTCGAGAAAGCATCGTGCTGTTGAAGAATGAAGGCGAGCTTCTTCCTCTCGACAAAGCCTCTACAAAATCTATTCTCGTTGTTGGTCCGGATGCTTATCCCGGAGTGCCGGTTGGTGGCGGCAGTGCGGGAGTAAGGCCATTCCATACCGTAAGCCTGTTGGAGGGTATCAAAGCCGTTGCAGGAGATACGAGCAATGTCTTCTATGACCGTGGTCTGCCCACCGCAGGTGAGGTTGGATCGGCAACGGAATTTGTAACAGAATCAACCGCAGGCAAGCCGGGAGTGAAGGTGGAATTCTTTGCGAATTCCGATCTTACGGGAAAGCCGATTAAGACTGTGACCTCGAGGCGCATCGATAATCATGGCACGACATGGGAAGAGGCCCTACGCGATACGCCTGACATCACCGCTCTTTTTGCAGAGGGCGCGGCTCATCACTATTCCCGTCGCTGGAGCGGTTATTACATTGCGCCTCAAGCGGAAAAGTACATCTTCGTTCTGGAAGGCGATGGCGAGAATAATGGAAATCGGGTCTATGTGGATGGCAAAGTGGTTATCGACAATTGGACCCTGGCTAAGGCCTTTCAGCCGTACGTCGTTATGCCACTAACAGCTGGAGCGCACAAAGTAGTTGTTGAATCCTGGCAGGGAGCACCTGTAGGTGGGCGGCTGCAGTTCGGAATTGTGAGCCAAAGAAATGTCGTGAATAATCGTGCCAAAGAAATTGCAGCGAAAACCGATGCTGTTGTCGTTGCTGCTGGTTTCGATCCGGGCAGCGAAGGGGAAGGTGCGGATCGTACCTTTGAACTACCGTTCGGTCAGGAAGAGCTGATTCGTGAACTGGCAGCGATCAATAAGAAGACAGTAGTTGTTGTGACCTCGGGTGGAAATGTTGCTTCCTCCGATTGGCTCGATAAGGTTCCTGCCTATCTGGAGGCATGGTATGGTGGGCAGGAAGGTGGTAAAGCCCAAGCTGAAGTACTCTTTGGAGAGGTAAACCCTTCCGGTCGTCTGCCCGTAACCTTTGAACGGAAAGCTGAAGATAATCCAAGCTTTGGCAGCTACTATCCCGCTCCGGGTTCGAAGAAGGTTACATATAAGGAAGGGATCTTCGTCGGCTATCGAGGCTATGAACGTAATCACATCAAGCCTCAGTTTCCCTTTGGATATGGTCTGACGTATACCTCTTTCCGTCTTTCGAATCTTTCAGTTGAACCGGTAGCAGAAGGGCATGGGTTGAGCTATAAGGTCTCACTTGATGTGACAAATACTGGCAAGCGCGATGGCTGCGAGGTTGCACAGATCTATGTTGCCGACGAACACGCCTCGGTGCCGCGTCCGCCGAAAGAGCTGAAAGGGTTTGAGAAGGTACAGCTGAAGCCGGGCGAGACAAAACGGGTTTCCATATCTCTCGATGCTCGCAGCTTTGCTTATTACGACGTTGCTCAAAAGAAGTGGACCATAGCTCCCGGTGCATTTCGCATTCTCGCGGGCAGTTCGTCGGAATCGATAGCTTTGCAGCAGTCAATTGAGATCTCCGCCAAGGCAGCGTCGGAGGCTTTCTAGAGAAATTGCTATAGTTCCAATACACTCTTGCAGCAGCCATTACTTTTAATGGCTGCTGTTTTTTTACCGCGTGAGGAGAAGCGAGCTGGAATTCGTCACGCAAGATTCTCTTTATAATTGACCTCATCAAAAGATGATTCAGATAACTGGAGATATTGGGTGGCCACAAAAACGCTTGCGATTGATATAGGCGGAACCAACTTTAGTGTCGGATTGTTCTCAGACCAGAAGTTGGTGGTCTGGGAGACTCAGCCGACCTTGCGTGACGCCGGTCCGGAATGGATGCTGGACAAGATGGGGTCCATTATTGCGGGGTGGGGCGAGTATGGGGCTCCTGAGCGCTGCGGCATTGGATTTGGTGGTCCTGTCAATTTTGCCAAACAACGGGTCATCTATTCGACACATGTAAAGGGATGGAATGATTTTGACCTGATTGGTGAAGTGAATCGCAGGTTTCATGTTCCAGCTGTCATGGATCGAGACACGATGGTGGGTGCTCTCGGGGAGGGATTCTTTGGCGCCGGCCAGGGCCTCAGGCCGCTCTTCTATATGACCTTGTCTACCGGCATCGGAGGCGGCTTTCTTATGGAGAACGGTCTGCTTCGTGGTGCCGATTCCTTCGCCTGCGAATTGGGGCATCATGTGGTTGTGCCGGATGGACCGGAGTGTCTCTGCGGTTCGAATGGATGCTTGGAGAGAATGTGTTGTGGCTTGTGGCTTGAGCGCGATTTCGGGAAACCTGCGAAGGAGTTGCTTCAGAATCCCGAGTTTGTCAGGAAGTATGTTGTTCCTCTTGCTCGTGGACTGCGGAATTGTATCATGTTTTTCAATCCGGCACGTATCGTAATTGGCGGAGGAATTTCCCGTGCAGGGGATAAGCTCTTTGATCCACTGCTCGATGAGTTGGGCAAGCAAATGCCTGGGTGGTCAAAAGCCCGAGTCGATGTCGTTCCCGCCGAGCTTGCCGGTCATACTATCCTCTGGGGTGCCCTTAAGCTGGCAGAGCTTGAGTTGTAGCTGAATCTGTATCGAGTGGAAAAGGGAACCCGGCGACAGCTCCGCTGAGTTCCCTTTTCCTTTTAGTCTTCGTTTGCCCGGTAACAGGCTCTTCCCGGGGTACAGCGCGAGAGGTGAACGTAGTTGTCGTCGGGACCAGCCGGCCCCATTGTGCGGATGCACCAGTAGCTTGAGGTGGTGTGAACACCGGGAAGCCATGATTCAGCATCCTGTGGTGTAGTGCCATACGGGTTTTTCGTTCGGAGGCACTGGCAAGGTTGCGTCATTGCATTGGTAGTATTCATAGTTGTACCTCCTATCCTGCTGCGCTCGGATCGCGATCCATCTGACCTGCAGCCAGCAGAACGGTTCGATAGATGGCGACCGGAAAGAGATCCACTTTATAGGCATTCATCGAGAGCGGCTGTGCTTCCTTCATAGCCGCCTTGCCTGCTGCACGGGCTGTTTCTTCCGTGATGGGCTTGCCTGTCAAAATTGCTTCGGCCTCTGCAGCACGACGCACAACCGGAGAAGCGGCTCCCATTGTGACTACCGCGCGACGGCAGATGTTGCCCTCCATTTCGAGGACAACACCGGCATCGGCTATCGCCCAATCGAAGCTCTCCTTCTCTCCGTATTTCTGATATGCAGAACGGGCTCCAGGGGGAAGCTTAGGAACCAGTATTGCGGTAATCAATTCATCGGGTGCGATGACGGTGAACTTTGTCGGATTTGCATCTGGCTGGACGTAAAAATCCTTAATGGCAATGACTCGTTTTCCATTCTTTGCTGAAGTCAGTTCTACGCTGGCATTGAGACCCAGCAATGCGACCGCTGCCGAAGAAGGTGCGACGGAAGGGCAGCCGCCATAGTCCATGATGGCGTGGTATTGGTTGAGGCCCTCGAAGGCAAAGCAGAGGTCTTTGCCGTTTCTGATGCACTGAAATTCTGCAGAACGGTAATACCAGCATTGCGGTCGCTGCAGAAGATTACCTCCGACCGTTGCCATGTTGCGGATGTGCGGCGTTGCCGCATGACCGCAGGCATCTGCGAGGATCTGGTATTTCGACCGGATGATTGGGTGCTCGCTGATCTCGGTCAGAGTCGCGAGCGGTCCAATAGTCAATCCCTTCTCCGTCTCCTGTATTCCGCGCAGTCCAGCGATGTTACGGATGTTGACGAGTTTCGGTGGCTCCTCAAGTCCATTCTTCAGGCGATTGAGAAGATCTACTCCGCCAGCTTTTACAACTGCGCCGTCCTTCAATTGCGAGAGCGCGCCATCGACGGTTGTGCAATCTGCAAGTGCGAAGTTATTCATGTTAAAGACTCCTTCTGCTCGGAGGCCTTCTTAAGGGCCGCTAGCACCACCTGAGGTGTCATAGGTGTCTGCCGAATACGTACTCCGGTTGCGTTATAGACAGCGTTAGCAATTGCTGCTCCGATTGAGACGATGCCCGCTGCTTCACCAATTCCGGAGGCATCCGTAGAGCTTTGCCCGATATAGGCTTCAACGAGATGTACCTGGATTTCCGGAATCTCTTTAGCTCCGGCGATTTTGTATGTTTCCAGGTCGGGATTCACCATCAGACCATAGACGGGATCAAGCAGCCTGTGCTCGAGCAAGGTATAGGAGATTCCCTGAATGATTCCGCCATTGATCTGGCTGATGACTCCAGTGGGATTCATAGGACGTCCGCAGTCATGGACAGAGAGAACGCGCTTCACGTGGATGCGTCCTAACTCTATATCTACTTCTACCTCGGCCACGTCGATACCTCCGTAGCTCAGGTACTTGCTACGGTCGTAGTCGGGGATCCGCTTTGCCTGAACTGCAATCTGATCCGTGTTCATCTTGGCAGCGGCACGGCGGAAGCTGACGGGTTGCATCTTGCCGGACTTGCTACGGACTTCGCCATCTACCAGAACGAGATCGTCTGGAGCTGTTCCGTAGGCCGGTGCGATGTTGGCCAAAAACTTTTGAGAAGCCTGCCATGCGGCATCGCGGACTGCAGGAGTTAGGGAGAGAGTAGTGACGCTTCCTCCAGAGTTTGGTCCCAAGGGATAGCTAGTATCTCCAGCTTTGACGGAGATCTGTGCAGGGGGAACTCCGAATTGCTCCGCAAGAATCTGTGCCATCACGGTCTTGATTCCCGAGCCTATGTCCTGCACGGAAGAGAGAACTTCGAGAGAACCATCTTTATGGACTCGAACCTCTGCTGAAGAGTCCATGCTGACGAAGCGATACCATACAGACTGGGCCAGACCTACACCTCGCTTGATAGGACCTCGACCTTCACCATTGCGAGGATTGCGTGACTTCCATAGTTCGCTCTCTCTGACGACTTGCCGTTCAACTTTGCGCACAGGATGAGGGTCCGTCTGCTCGCGAAGCTCAAGCGGATCCATGTTCAGTTTGACAGCGAGATCATCGATTGTTTGCTCCAGAGCAAATGCTCCTTGCGGATGTCCTGGAGCACGCATGGCTGCAGCCGGACCTGCATTGATGAAGACATCGTTCTCTTCAACATGCAAGGCAGCGTATTTATAGAGATTTTGGGCAGGGCCGCCGCATCCTGCGCCTGTGCCGCATCCCGCCGTGCCATAACTTACTAGATGGATGCCGGTAATGGTGCCGTCATTCTTTGCTCCGATACGTAGCATCTGATCGGAACTGGGCCGGTTTCCGACAGAGAGGTGTTCTTCTTTGCGATCAAGCATTAGCCGGATCGGTGCACCGGTTTTCTTTGAAAGAGCTGCGGCTACAACCCCGGGATTGCCTGCGCCGAATTTCGCACCGAAGCCGCCTCCCATGAATTCCGTGATGACGCGGACCTTCGATTTCGGTATCTCGAAAAAGCCCGCTAATTCATCCCGTACGCTTGCTGTGCCTTGAGTGGAAGCCCAAACGGTTAACATCTCCGGTTTCCAGTCGGCTACCACACCATGTGTTTCGAGAGCCGAATGGGTTTGCACCTGTGTTGTGTAACGACCCTCTGCAACGACATGCGCTTCCTTAAGTCCTTGATCGATGTCGCCGACCTTTTTTACGGAAGGGCCGTGAACATTGCCTGTTTGCGGTACGTTGTGTGGACCTCCACCTCCGCCAGCGGATGCTGCCTGATCGGCTGCTCCTGGGAAGACAAGTGGGGAGTCGGTTGCACGAGCCTTGTCCAGATCGACGACAAAAGGCATGTTTTCATATTGGACTTTAACCAGCTTTGCGGCTTCTTCGGCGGCATACGGGGTGGTTGCCGCAACTGCCGCAATTGGCTGTCCTGCATAACGTACGACAGGGTATTTCACTTGCTCAAGGCTGGCGTCACGCAGTACGGCGTTACCAAAAACGTGCTGGATAACATGGACTCCCTTAACTCCGGGATACTTTTCGGCAGCGGAGGTATCGACGGAAATAACCTTCCCATGTGGAACAGAAGCATTTACGAATTTGGCATACAGCATTCCGGGAAGTTGGATATCTGCTGTGTATTTGGCTCGTCCGGATACCTTGGCAGCTCCGTCCCATCGCTCCGTAGGCTTTCCGACGAATTTCAAATCCTTATTGACAGGCCACACAGGAGGCTCGGACTCAGGGACTTCTCTCTGCTCTTCTTGGAGCGTGTAACCCGGAACTCCAACCGGCATGGATACGGTTTTCTTCTGGGTGGTGCTAGCTGGCGTATTTTCCGCTTCCTGCAGCGATTCGTCATCGATATGAGTTGCCATAATCTTCTCCATCACGCTTTACGAACAGTGCCAGCCGCTTCCAGTGTCGCGGCGAAGACTTTGGGATATGTGCCACAACGGCAGAGATTGCCCGATACTGCATGGCGCACATCCTTTTCTGTCGGGTTGGGATTCTTCTCCAGGAGGGCGGCACAACTCATCACCATGCCCGGCGTACAGAAGCCACATTGCAATGCGTCGTGTTTTACGAATGCTGTTTGAAGAGGATGAAGAGTCCCTTCGGGAGAGAGCCCTTCAATAGTTGTCACATGATGACCAATAGCGTCGACCGCCAGCGTCGTGCAGCTATTTACTGGCATTTTGTCGAGCCAGACCGTGCAGCCGGAACAAGAACCCCGGTCACAGATCACTTTGGTTCCAGTCATGCCCAAATGAATTCGGAGTGCATCGGCCAGTGTGGTGCGTGGCTCGATTTCGATTGCATGCTCTTTCCCGTTGACCATTAACCTGATGGAGGCAGGCCCCGGCCCAAACTCTTTCACTCCTTGCCGTGCAGCCGCAGTCGTTTCACGGCTAAAGGCCTGAACACCATCGAGCAAGGCTGTTCCAGCAGCACCTAAACCCGCCCCCTTGAGAAATCCACGGCGGGTAATGCCGCTTCGACTGACATCTTCCGGGGTTTGTTTTTCAGGCTGCGTTTCATTCGAACGGGGATGATGTGGTTTCTGGTCGGACATTGCTTGCTCCTAAGCATTGATGAATGCGTTGGGCCTATCATCCGCGTGCTGTCGGGGAATGGCAGGCGTGGTCATTGCAAAACTTTCGATGGCCTTACAGGAGTAACAATCTAGTTTTTAGTTGGATCCTAATTTCGGCGAAAAACCTGCAGTGCACAAGTGCCGATGTCAAAATATAAGCTCCAATTGCACAATTTAGCAACTCTCATGCCCAACGCGCCAAAAGGCGACTAAGTTGTCTCTTTTTGCATAATTGCGAGTGATTTCTATGTGCCAAATGCGACAAAACGCGACATCGTATATGGCAACTATTGCTGTCATGCTCCAGGCACAGATTCCTCATCTTCCTTCGAGCGATTTTCCGGTCGAGTGAATTTGCAGATTTATTTTCTTGACATTCGGATCTTGTGTTCTCAAAATTATGACTGTTGGTCAACTATGAGTAACGGTCGTAAAAAGGTCGATAGTTTAGCTGATTCTTTGGCTACAGAGAATCTTCCTCATCTGCAAGGTATGGGCAGGCGTGAGCGTCGTGCCGCAGAAACACGGTTGCGCTTGTTTCGCAGCGCTCTGAAGTTGATTGCGGAACGTGGGTTTCCGAATGTAACGGTGGAGGCCATAACCGAGGCTGCTGATGTAGGTAAAGGAACTTTCTTTAATTATTTCGACAGCAAGGATCATGTGCTTGGCGTAATGGCTGAAATCCAGCTAGGCAAAGTGAGGGAAGCCGTAGAGCAGGCCTCTCAAGAGGGAGTTTCCATTCAATCCGTCATTAGTCATCTGGTCGGACGCATTGCGGAAGAGCCCGGGCGTAATCCGGAGCTGGCCCGGGCCTTTATATCGTCTTTTCTTGCCAGCGAGGTTGTTCGTCAGCAGATGAGTCGCAACATGTCCGATGGACAACGGATGATGGCGAAGATTGTCGAGATTGGGCAACAGCGCGGAGAGATCGATCCGAGTGTGAAGAAGGACCATATTGGATTGATGTTTCAACAGCTTGTTATTGGAACCATGCTGATCTGGTCTCTTCGTGGCGAACCCTCGTTACAGAGTTTACTCAACGAGAGTTTTCAACATGTTTGGAGAGCGATAGCTGCTCCCCGCCGTAGGTAAAAGCGATGAAAAGAACCTTCGCGAAATTAGTCGTCTGTTTGCTTTCGTGCTTTAGCTGTGTAATCGGTCTTTCGCAAGAGACAACGGTACATCGCCTTACATTGCGCGAAGCCATCGATAAAGGGCTGCAGGCGAATCTTTCTGTATTGCTTGCAAGCAGCAAGATTGAGAGTGCCGAAGCCACTCGCTTACGGCGTTACTCGGCGGCGCTGCTTCCTCGCGTGCAGGCTCAGAGTTATGCCAGTCTGCAGAATCGTAATCTGAGGGCATTTGGCATTTCTTCTCCGTCGATACCCTCGGTTGTAGGTCCGTTTTCGAATTACGATTTTCGGCTTTCGGCCTCACAGAATGTCATCGATTTACAGAGCTACCGTAACTGGAAGGCAAGTGAAGAAGCCATCAAAAGCAGCAAGCTCGATTATCAGGATGCCCGCGATCTTATCATTCGGGCTATTGCCAGCATGTATCTGAATGCACAATCGGCAATGGCACGTGTAGATGCCGCACAATCGCGAGTCAACGATTCTGAAGCTCTACATCAGCTTGCCCGGAGCAAGCACGATAGCGGGACAGCCACCGGTGTCGATTTGCTGCGCGCACAGGTGCAGCTGGCGAATGACAAGCAGGCTCTCCTGATAGCACAAAATCAATACAAACAGGCGTTGCTTGTATTAGCGCGAAATCTGGGAATGCGTCCTGGAACCCCGCTGGAGCTCTCCGAACCTCTTCGTTATCAACCATTCAATCATTCGCAGGCGGAAGGACTTCTCTCTACAGCCCTGCTTTCCCGGCCCGATTACCTGTCGCTTGCCAGTCAACGTAGTCAGATTGTGGAGCAACAACGCGCTAACCATGCGCGCTATCTTCCCAAGTTCAGTATCAGCGGAAACTATGGCGGACTAGGCCGCAGCATCGGCAGTGTGCAGGGGACAGGGACGATTCAGGGACAGATCGATATGACTCTCTTCGATCGAGATCGGAAGGGCGAAGAGCAGGAGCTTACCGCCCGCTTGAAGAGTATTGACGATCAAATCTCGGACCTTCGCCTCGGTATCGAGCAAGACATTCAAGAGGCGTTATTAAATCTGGAATCCGCATCCGCACAAGTGGATGTTGCCAAGAATGGGCAGGAACTTGCACAGCGGGAACTCAAACTGGCACAGGATCGCTTTCAGTCCGGGATTACAAATAACGTCGAAGTAACTACCGCACAGGACGAGTTAGCTCGTGCGCAGGAAAACTATATCCTTGCTGTTTCAAGCTATGCAGATGCGAAGTTCTCCTTAGCTCGGGCAGCGGGTGGTACGGAACAGAACATCAGCCAATATCTAGGGAATTTGTAGGTCAAGAAAGCAGACTGCTTGTGTGATATGCAGTTGGCGAGGTCTTAGAGTTATGAAGCGTCGCATACCAATTCTGGTCGTATTAGTAGTTCTGGTTGCTGTAGGCGTCTATGTATATCCGCGGTTTGCAAAAAAGCCGAAGCCTATGGATCAACTCATTCTCTCCGGCAACATCGAAGCTCATGAGAGTCTGGTTAGTTTCAAAATACAAGGCCGAATCGTTGAGTTGCCTATTGAAGAGGGGCAGTGGGTTCAGGCCGGAGCTCTCTTGGCTCGCATGGATGATGCCGATTATCGGCAAAAGGTCAGCATCGATGAAGCTGGAGTTCATGTACGTGAAACTAATTTAGCTCTAACTCAGGCCGGGACTCGCGTTCAAGAGGTCAAAGCTGCACAGCAGGCTATGCTTGATGCTCAAGCCGAGCTTCACCAAAAGAAGCTTGATGCCCAACGTGCTGAGCGACTTTACAGTGAAGATGCCGTTTCAGCGCAGGATCGCGATCTGGCCGAGACCGCACTGAAGCGGGCCCAAGCATCTTTTCAATCATCTGAGCAACGCTATAACGAAGCCCTGGAAGGCAGCCGCAAGGAAGATATTGCTATTGCGCGCGCCAACCTCAATCAAGCTCACGCTACACTCGGGCTGTCGCGGGTCAATCTCAGTTACACATCGCTGTTCGCTCCTTCTGCTGGTGTAATTACGGTTCGTCAGGCAGAGCTGGGAGAGGTTGTCACACCCGGAACCCCGATTGTGACACTCGCAGATCTGGATCATATCTGGTTACGTGCTTATATTGCTGAAAACGATCTTGGTCGAATTCGTTGGGGACAGGATGTTGTCGTTACAACTGACACCTATCCTGGCAAACAGTACCATGGCAAAATTTCCTTTATCTCCTCCACGGCTGAGTTCACGCCCAAAAGCGTACAGACATATAAGGAGCGGGTAACTCTTGTCTATCGCATCAAGATCGACATCAATAATGCCGGTCATGAGCTAAAACCGGGTATGCCTGCCGATGCCCATATCAGTTTGGTAGCGAATGCGGCTCCTGCCCCTAAGCAAGGAAACGCGACGGAGAAGTAATGTCAGGGGAACAATCTCAACCCGCGATCCTAGTGCAGGGCCTGACCAAAAGCTTTCCCGGCGTTTGTGCCGTTGATCATCTTTCCTTTGACGTGCATGCGGGAGAGATCTTTGGACTTGTCGGGCCTGACGGTGCAGGTAAGACGACCACCTTGCGTATGCTTGCCGGTGTGATGGCTCCAGACCAGGGAAACGCGTCCGTAGCTGGCATCGATGTTGTCAAAACGCCGGAAGGTGCCAAACACCATCTCAGCTATATGCCACAGAGGTTTGGGCTGTATGAAGATCTTACCGTGGATGAGAATATCCGCTTTTACGCAGACCTCTTTGGAGTAAAGAAGTCGGAACGTGAAGAACGCTCCACGCAGTTACTCAAGGCTGCTGGTATGAGTGAATTCCGCAAGCGTCTTGCAGGGAAACTTTCCGGAGGGATGAAGCAGAAGCTCGGACTTGTCGGTGCGCTGATCCATCGTCCTAAGGTTGTTCTGCTCGACGAGCCGACCAATGGAGTCGATCCGGTTTCCCGCAGAGACTTCTGGCGGATCCTCTATGAATTGATCTCGGAGGGTGTTGCGATTCTGGCTTCAACGGCTTATCTCGACGAAGCCGAACGCTGCCATCGTGTGGCTCTTCTTCACGAGGGCAGGTTGCTCTTTTGCGATACGCCGGCAAATCTAAAATCTAGGCTCGGGAAAGACGTATTGTCGGTGGTTTCTTCCGATGCAAGACGCATGCGGTCGGAGTTGGAAAACGCAGAAGGAATTTCCAGCCTTGTTTTAACTGGAGATGGTGTGCATGTGGTGGTTGATCGTGCAGATCGCCGCATTCCGGAATTCAAAGCACGTTTGGCACAGGCGAATATCCCTTTCGACGATATTCGCCTAGTAACGCCGACGATAGAAGATCTTTTTGTCGACGCGGTGACACACGGAACCGGAGAAGAACAGCATGGCTGAGGATACCCGCTCCGTGATAGTCGAACATCTCGTTAAGCGCTTCGGTGATTTTGTAGCCGTCAACGATATTAATCTTGAAACCCGTAAAGGGGAGATCTTCGGTTTCCTTGGCCCGAATGGTGCAGGAAAGTCGACCACCATTCGCATGCTCTGCGGGTTATTGAGACCGACTTCAGGCAAGGCCGTTGTTGCCGGTTATGATGTCAGCCGGGAGCCGGAGCGGGTTCGTCAGAATATCGGCTACATGTCACAGAAGTTTTCTCTCTATAACGACTTGAAGGTTATTGAGAACATACGTCTCTTCGCGGGGCTCTATAGCGTTCGCTCCCGTGACCTGAAGGAGCGCATTGATTGGGCGCTTGAAATGGCGAGTCTGAAGGGGCAAGAAAACCTGATCGTTGGAACGCTTCCGGGAGGATGGAAGCAGCGTCTTGCTTTGGGCTGCGCCGTGTTGCATAGGCCACCCATACTCTTTCTGGATGAACCTACCTCCGGGGTCGATCCCATCACTCGCAGACAGTTTTGGGATCAGATTCACCATATGGCTATCGACGGTGTAACGGTTTTTGTCACTACCCACTATATGGAGGAGGCTGAATACTGCAATCGGCTAGCCTTGATCTTTCGCGGAAAGATGGTTGCACTCGGCACGCCTTCGGAACTCAAGCAGACGTCGGTGAAAGGGGAACTCCTACTCCTGGAGTGTGAGCCCTTGAGCCAAGCGGTGGAAGTACTGCAATCGTCTCCCGACGTAATCGATGCTGCCGTCTTTGGGAATGCATTGCACCTCGTAGTAAAAGCGGCTGCGAACATAATTCCGCAGTTGAAAGAGTATCTCGGCGGCCATGGTGTTACCGTACAGCGGATTGAAACGATCAGGCCCAGCCTGGAAGATGTTTTTGTTTCTCTTACCACGGAGCGTAAACCGTCATGAGTCTTACTCGTTTTCTTGCCGTGGCAAAAAAAGAGATCATTCAGATCATGCGGGATTCCCGCAGCTTAATGATTGTCTTCCTTATGCCTGTAGTCCTGGTCTTGCTCTTTGGATATGGAGTCAATCTCGATTTGAAGCATCTGCCGATCTACGTCTACGACCGCGACGGCAGCCAGCAGAGTCAGGATCTGCTCAAGCGCTTTCAAGCTAGTCAGTACTTTGAAGTTGTCAAAGCGGTGAATAGCTATCCCGAACTTTCCCATGCGATTGACAGCGATCATGCAAAGATGGGGATTGTAATTCCTTGGGATTTTGGACAACGGCTGAATGACGGGCGGCCCGTTCAGATTCAAGCTTTAGTAGATGCCACCGACGACAACACCGCGAATGTTGTAATTGGCTATGCACAGGCTCTGGTTCAAGGGTACTCTTCCGACATCCAGGTGAAGTGGATGCAGACACATGGGCAGGCCGCTCAATCCACTCCGGTAAATGTTCAAACGCGCACCTGGTATAACGAAGATCTTGAAAGTAGTGCGTTCATTGTTCCTGGCGTACTGGCGCTAGTGATGTCAGTCATCGGCGCGTTCCTCACTTCGTTGACGATTGCGCGAGAGTGGGAGCGGGGCACGATGGAGCAGCTGATTTCCACTCCCGTTACTGCGTTCGAGATCATGCTGGGCAAACTGGTGCCTTATTTTGTGATCGGAATGATCGATGCAGTGGTTTGCGTTCTGCTTGCCATTTTCTGGTTTCACGTTCCCTTCCGTGGCTCATTCTTGACTCTGCTGATTAGTTCGGCGATGTTCCTGATCGTTGTGCTGTCGCTAGGGTATCTTTTGTCTGTGGTGGCAAAGACCCAGCTGGTTGCCAGTCAGTTAGCCTTGTTGACGACCTTTTTGCCAGCCTTTTTATTGTCGGGATTTCTCTATGCAATAGAGCAAATGCCCGTAGTACTGCAATGGATCACGCACGTTGTTCCCGCCAGGTATTACGTATCGATCTTGAAAAAGGTATTCCTGAAGGGAACTCCAGTGGATTTGCTGTATGGCGATTTGATTCCTCTCGCGGTTTTTACTCTCGTGCTGGCTCTGTTGGCTACTACGGCTTTTCACAAGAGGCTGGTTTAGGAGATATCGTATGTTCGCACGCCTCAAACAGATGCTGATTAAGGAATTCATTCAGGTTTTCCGGGACAAGCGCACAAGGCTGATACTCATTGGGCCGCCGATTATTCAAATGCTTGTCTTTGGATATGCCGCGACCTTCGAGATCAGACATGTGCCTACGGTGGTACTCGATCTCGACCATAGTATGGAAAGCCGCGACCTGGTATCGAGATTTTCTTCCAGCCCTTATTTCGATGTTCAGCGACAACTTACGGATTATCGCCAGATTAGCGATCTGGTCGATCGTGGTGAAGCTACTATCGCATTGCAGATTAATGCGGGATTTGCTCAGAACCTCCGCAAAGGCCAGGCTGCGCCATTGCAAGTGATTGTGGATGCCACGAACTCCAATACTGCCATGATCGCTTCGGGCTACGTGAATCAGATTGCACGCGGCTTTGCACTCGATTATCAACGGGAGCGCATGAGCCGGATTTCGCCTCAAATCATTGAGAGAATTCCATCTGTTCAACTTGAGCAGCGTCCTTGGTACAACCCAGATTTTCGTAGTCGATGGTTCTTTGTCCCTGGCATTGTCGGCAGTCTTACGCTTGTGCTGGTTGTGAGCCTGACCGCTTTCGCAGTCGTTCGTGAGCGCGAGATAGGCACTCTAGAGCAGCTGATGGTTACGCCGATTCGTCCTATCGAATTTATTCTGGGCAAGACGGTGCCATTCTTTTTGCTGGGCCTCTTTGATGTCTCTCTTATTGCTTCAGTGGGAACGCTTTGGTTCCAGGTCCCTTTTCGTGGGCAGTTCACGGTCCTCCTGCTAGGTGCCGTGCTATTCCTGTTGGCGATGCTGGGTGTTGGGTTGCTGATTTCTACGGTATCTTCGACACAGCAACAAGCGCTGGTAACAGCGTTCTTTTTTATGATGCCGTCGATTGCCTTTTCCGGCTTCGGTTTCCCGATTAATACGATGCCGCAATGGATGCAGACACTTACTTATCTGATTCCACTGCGTTACTTCCTGGTCGTATTACGAGGCACCTATTTGAAGGGAGTTGGGCTGGATATACTCTGGCCACAGATGTTGGCAATGGGCATACTGGGAACGGTTTTGCTTGGGATCGCGGTATTTAGATTCCGCAAAGCACTCGATTGATTAAAGGTGTCCGGACCGGGCAGAAACTGTTAGAGCCGCTTCTGCCTCCCGCTGCATCTGTTACCGAGAATGTCAAGCCACTCTTAAGAGACTTGCTTGCGTCAGGACTGGAGTCCCGCCCCTGGAGTTTCTACATTTTCCGAGCTGGAATTGCAGGGAATCTTTGAACATAACCAGAATCGCCAAAAGCGAAATGGCGTTGGTCGTGTGTCAGGGCTGGGACTTCAGTCCAGCCGCGCCAATTCTCTTAATAATGGATAGACATTCTCGGTAACGAATGCAGCGGGAAATTGAGCAGGCCAAATAGTTGCAAGATATCGTTTGAGAGTATCTTCGCTTGTGGAAGCAATGACCAAACGCTCAAACGGGGTATATGTCTAATGCCTTTGTCCTTCCCGTTGCATATGTTACCGAAAATGTTTTTTCTATCTCAACGAAGACTGTTTTCGGATGGCCTGAAGGCCATCCCTAGAGTTTCTACATTTAGAGAAAGAAAATTAAGAGAAGTGAGAGGGTAAGACGTGTGGCCCAACTTGAGTCGTGGCATTGTGTCAGGGATGGACTTCAGTCCATCCGCCGCAATTTTTGAGGAGTTTGACAGACATTCTCGGTAACAGATGCAGCGTGGAATTGAGAAGGCCGAATAGTTGCAAGGTTCAGTTTGAGAGTATCCTCGACTTGGAAGCAGTGACCCAAACGCGCACACTGGTATAGGTTCAATGCTTTTGTTTTTCCCGTCACATGTGTTACCGAAAATGTCTCCTTTTTCAAAGAAGACTGTTTTCGGCAGGCCTAAAGGCCCTGACACACAGCAAAAGCCAATTCGCCTCTAAGATTCTGATTTTGTACACGATTTTCGGCTGTCATCGACTAAGAAAATGTAGAAACTCTAGGGATGGCCTGAAGGCCATCCCTGACACAATGCCGCATCAGTGGGCTAGACCACTGGCATTTGAGCTTTCACTTCCGATGCTTCGCTCCTTGGATGTAGAAACTCGAGACACGCGGCTCCTTACAGAAAGGAGCCGCGCGGAGTTTTACCCTCTTACCTTAAGCTATGCCAAGACGCTGAAGCCAGCGGGCACCAGCTCCGATTAAGGCTGCCTTGTCCAGAAGCTTTGAAGTAACGATGGAACAGGCATCGTTATTCAAGACCTTCTTTGCCGTATCGAGGAAGATCTTGTGACTTAGAGAGATAGCTCCTCCAAGGACGATGCGATCCGGCTCAAAGCTGGAGCTAATGTGGGCGAGGACGTTGCCGAGATTCCGACCGAATTCATCCATCACTTTTGCGGCAATCGGGTCATCGCCGACATGCGAGCAGATCTCCTTGACAGAGAGAGGCTGACCACCCAGCTCTTGATATCGTTTCTGAATAGATCGAGTCGAAATCGTATCTTCAATCGTCGCACCTTGCCAAGGAAGGTTATAGATTTCTCCGTTTGGAGGAACTCCCTTTCCTGTCTCGACTATTTTGCCGGCTACAGCGAATCCTGAGCCGATGCCGGTTCCCAGCGTGATACCGAGCGTCCGGTTCGAGCCTTCTCCTCCTCCACTGTGGATCTCTCCCAGAAGAAAAGCATGTGCATCGTTGATAAAGTGAATGTTCTCCGGAACTATCTCAAAACGCTTACCAAACTCGGCACGCACATTCTTGAGATAAAGGCTCTGATATTTGTGCTGAAGGTGGCTGATTCCGTTTTCGTAATCGAAAGGGCCTGGAATGGCGAAGGATATTCCGACGACTTCGGACTTTGGTTTGCCCGCCTTGGTGATTACAGATTTACCTAGTTTTTCAAAGCTATCCAGGATGACTGCTGCGTCCCCATTGGAGTCGATTGGGCTTGATTCGATAAATTCGGGTACAAGGGAGGGCTCTTTGAGCAATGCAGCCGTGGCATGGCTGCCTCCTACGTCATAAACCAAGAGCCACTTTTTTTCGCTATCTGGACACATGCAATCTTCTCCTGAGGGTACAAGGACGCCCTGTAGGGAACGTTACCAAAGCGTCGGGTTCATCTTCAACTACCACTGGCGGATTTACTTAAAACGCGCTCGTAGGCAGAACTTCAAAAACGGAATTCTATTCCATGAAGGATTTGTCCCATATTCTAAATCGCCGGAAAGGGGTGGAGGAGGAATCACCCTAAATATGAGCGACCATAGCGATTGTTTCCGGCCTATCCCTGTGCAGGCTTTAGGAAAACCGGGTTCTCTTCCACAGCATCCATCCGCAGCCCGCAAGTACGGCGATCAGCACAATGCCGAGTATTGCCACCCAGGATAGGTTCATCGGCAACGGCGGCCGGACTGTGCCCAAGGCAAGCCGGATGAAGATGGCTAGGGCTCCTAGAACAATAAAGAAATCCCACCAGGGACGGCGGCTATTGGACGGACCTCCATGTGCCTCTCCAGTTTGTGCCGCAATACACTCTTCAAGATTCAGCCCATATCTGCGGCACTCACGTTCAATCGCCTCGTGGCAGGATTGCTGTTCTCGTGCCGGTGCCACCGAACTGCTGATGAACAGTGCCCCCAGAATCATGATGAAGGAAGCTGCCAGGATGAGAATCTGCTTCTGATGTCCAAGACCGTTAAGTTCTCCAAAGACCAATGCTCCCCAGGCCAGGCCCCAAAGCTGGTTTGTATTGGAAAGGGGAATTCCGCGTCCGATGCCGATGTACTTTGTGGCGTATTGCTGGAAAAGATCTCCGATTACCCAGAAAAACCCTCCCAGGAAGAGCCAGAAGATGGCCGGACGCATGAGCTGCAGCTCTGCTTTAAACGAGGAGATTCCACTCTCTAAGGTAGTTGCCAGCAGTGCCATTGTGGCGAGTTCCCCTAGAGTGAAGACCGTGACAAAGGACAGGGGATTCATGCCGCTTAGATATGCCTTGCGATAGGGAACATACATCGTTCCCCAGAGGAGGCTGGCTCCCAAAGCCGCCAGGATACCTGGAACAGCGCGCGGGTTGGCTAAAGTTCCGTGATGAACTGTCACCATTGCCAGGATGATTGCTGCGATGACAATTGCAATCGCCCCTCCGACGACCTTTGCCCAATCCTTTGGATCTGCACCTCGCATCTCGTTAAACAGCCGCCAGCCCCAAAACATTCCTACCAGACAGTTGGCATTCCAGAGGGGGAAGGCGATGGCCAGACCGACATCGCGAATAGCAAAGACCGTCAGGGTATTGGCAACTGACCAGAGCGCTCCGGCAAGAACCGCCCAGATGGCTAGATGCGGCTTGGTGACCAGGTCCGCGAAGACGTAGTTCGTCCCTTTAAGGAGGGTTGGCAGTGTCCAACGAGCGGTGAAGACACCCAGCACCATACAGAAGGAGACGGCAAAGGGCGAAAAACCAGCGGTAACCAGCTTGGTAGGAGCTTCCGCCCCGCCCAGCCATACACCGGCTGCCAGTCCACAAATAACACCAACCGAATGCATCGACCTGGTTGCTGGACGTGTTGTAGTTTCCGGGACGGTTGCCAATGAGTACTCCTTCATGAGGCATTCTGTGCTGCGGTGCTTAAGGCTCTGCCTAAGGCGGTCCTTTAGTATTGCAGCACAAAAACAGGCTTCGCTCTTGGGATTCGACAGAGCCCGGTAGCGGGATCTTCTAACGCAAGTAGAGCAGCAGCCCAATTCCTAACGCCAGCACAATAACCGGAATCCAGAAGTGGCTGTCGGTTAAAACGGCGCGAGTTCGAGAAATTGGCCTGGTTCTGTCGCTTAAAGTCATTGAATGAACTTTTCCCCTTGCGGCGCAACCCGCGCAGGATGATTCCGTCTCAAACTACTAAGATCGAAGCCCTATTGTCAAAAGACGGAGATCTAGAGCTCGCGAATTCGACCCATTTTCTGCAAGTCAAGTGCATTAAGGCTCCGGTACAATGCGCGCATCCCCAAGAGCGAGGTCTCAATGCGTACACTCAGCCCCGAAAATCCATTACAGAGCCTGGAACAATGGGACGATTTTGTTGCCAGCCGATACCGACAGGGCAAGGACGAGTCGGAGTTCCGCAAATATGATCCCGGCGCTAATCCCGGCGTTGCCGAATTCTATCGTCAGAATCATATCCATCAGACACTGGATTTTGTCCTGCAGAAGGAGAGAGAGTATCTCTCTCTAGGGAAAGGGAAGAAGAGTATCTGGGAGGCAGCGGAATATCTGAATACTTTAGTGGATGAGAGCGATCCCGATACAGATCTTTCGCAGATTGAACATCTGTTACAGACTTCGGAAGCAATTCGAAAAGATGGACATCCCCGGTGGATGGTACTGGCCGGGTTTATTCACGATTTGGGAAAGGTGCTTTGCTTGTACGGAGAACCACAGTGGGCTGTGGTGGGCGATACCTTTCCGGTCGGGTGTGCCTGGTCTCCTGAGATTGTCTATTCCGGATATTTTGCTGAGAATCCCGATTCGAGAGTACCCGAATATCAGACGCTATACGGAATTTACGAACCAAATTGCGGATTGAATAAGGTGCACCTGTCCTGGGGGCACGACGAATATATCTATCATGTCGTGAAGAATTATCTTCCTGAACCTGCGCTCTACATGTTGCGATATCACTCTTTCTATCCGGCGCACAAGCACTCTGCTTATCGCCACCTGATGAATCGGCATGATGAGGAGATGTTTGAGTGGGTGCGAAAGTTCAATCCTTACGATCTTTATTCCAAAGGCGCGGAGCGACCAAATCTTTCTGAAGTAAAGCCGTACTATGACGATCTGATCAACGAATACTTTCCTGAGAAGATCGATTGGTAACTTTCACGGATCTCAGATGGGCAGCGATGATTCTTTCCTGGAGTGAGTCGGATCATCGTTGTCCCATCTGTTTGAATTTTGATTTCTAGGCATTCATTCCAGCGATTACTCCACGCATATAAGCAAAGCTTTTGATCATGCCCGGCATGGGGTCCCCTTCATGGATTTCATATTCGAGGTCTACATATCCGGGATAGTTGATCTTCTCCAGTGCCTCGAAGATTCCGCGGATCGGCATTTTGCCATCGCCAACCTCTACCTGGCTTTCTTTAACATGAAGGTCTGCCAGATCTTTAATATGGACGTCAAATAGCCGGGGGCCTGCCTTGTGAATGGCTTCAACAGCATTTACTCCAGCGCGTTCCGTGTGGCCGACGTCGATACATAGGCCCATCCGCGGGTCCATGTTCTTGACCGCATTGAGCACATCGAGAGGCGAAGGGAAGTGCTTGTCTTCGGGACCATGATTGTGGATAGCGATCTTGATGTTGTATTCCTTCGCGAATTTCTCAACTCTTGGCAGCGTCTGCATTGTTGGCCCTGCAACAATGATTGGAATGCCTGCGAGTTTACAGTACTCGAATTTGGATCTTACGTCCTCATCTTCATCTTTGAGAAAGTAAATGGTGCCCGCAGCAGTTAATTTGATTCCAGCTGCGAGATATTCGGCACTGGCTGCCTTAATCTCATCGGGAGAGCCCATGGGAAGGTGGAAGTCCTTCACGTTCAGGAAGGGCGTTTCCAACTGTTTCATGAACTCGATGACCTGTTTGCGGTTGAATTTTCGAAATGAATAGCTGGCAACTCCGAGTCGGATCGGCGAAGATTTCGTATCCGAAGCAAGGGCAGATTTTGTGGTGAGAATGGAGTGCAATGGAAGGCAGGCAGCGGCGGCCGCAATTGCGCCCCCGCGCAGAAAGCTTCGGCGATTGCTGGTAAAAATCATGCCCGCCATTCTATTGCATGCCACCCTGGACTGTGCAGTATTTTAAGGGCGTTTTGCTCTTTTAATTCAAACATGCAACGAATTGGAGGAATTGGCGCATATCGTAGATGATAGGAGTGCTGCCGAAGATCTGGCATGAAGCTGCGTAATCGAAAATCTGAAAGCTAATTTTGATCGCGAGGACTACGGCGACTCAGGGATGAAGGCATATCGTTCCTTCAGGTTAGCCACTTGCCAAGCTTGCAGAGAAACGCCTGCACTCTTTCAGGATCGTAACGGACTATGGTGCAGAAAGTGTGCCGTTAAAATTCTTAGCGAAAACGATAGAGCGCTCGCCGAAACTGTCTTGAGCATCCTTTTGCAGCGTAGCGATTAGTTTAATCTAGAGCTATAAGAAGAACCCTTCTTCAACTTCCCGATGCGAGAGCTCCGACGGCTTCCTCCGTGTTGTTGTACATACGGAAGACGCGATCCATTCGCGTGAGACGGAATGTCGTCATGACAGACGAGCGTGCTCCACTTAACGCGAGCGCTCCGTCTTGCCCCACCATCTTCAAGCTGGAGATTAGTGCGCCTAAACCACTGGAGTCGATAAATGTAACTTCGCTAAGGTCGACAACAACGAGTTTGTGCCCATTATTTACACATTTGAGCACCTCCTCTTTAAGTTGGGCCGATTCATCTGCCGTGATGCGGTTGTCGAGGACTTTTGTAATGAGCACATTTTCGACATTCGTTTCTTCAAATCGCATGGAATTTGGCTCTCCTGCGTTTAATAAGATTGTTGTTCTGTTTCGCTATCCTTGCAGAATTCGAGTGCAAGCATTGAGACATCATCATCGAAAATCATCTTCTTAGCGTTCCACTTTTTTATCTCCAGCTCAAAACCATGGAGCAAATCCAGAAGAGAGGATGCTGAGGCGTGTTGCTGGAAGTACGTCAATATTCTGTCGTATCCGTATTGTTCTCCATCTGCATTCCTACATTCGGTGATCCCGTCCGAGTATAGGATGAGTCGGTCGCCCGGCTGTACAGATACTTCGAGGCATTCGTATTCACTTTCTGGCCAAATGCCAATTGGAAATCCTCCTTCACCAAGGAACCGTGCCTCTCTGCAATTCGAAATCAGAATCGGCTGCGGTTGCCCCGCTAAGGAAAATTGCAGTCGGGACGCAACTCTGTCATACAGCCCATAAATCATGGTGAAGTAGCGATCGTCTTCGTTTTCGAAGTGTTTATTGAGGGCGGAGACGACCTCGTTTGGAGCTCGGGCTTCGCGTCTGGCAATCTTCTGGTTCCACCGCTTTAGCAGGCTCTCTCCGGTTTTCGGTTGCAGCAATACACTGAGCTGGACTGAGAGCATTGCCGCTGGAACTCCATGTCCGGCGACATCGAGAATGTAAAAGCCTGAGTGAGCATTGTCGATTTCGCAAAGATTAAAAGTATCGCCAGCTACGTAATGACATGGATGGAACAGCCACTCTGCACGTAATCCCGGCACTCTGGGGGATTGCGGTGGTAGCAGCGAGATTTGCATCTTCGCTGCTGCGTCGAGATCCTCTTTGAGTTTGGAGTTACTTTTTTCGAGGAGGTCGCTTTTTTCTTCTAGCTGTTCATTGACTGCTTTTAGTTCCAGGTTGGCTACTTTGAGCCTTTGGTTTTGATCATCTTTAGTGTGCTCAAGATTGAGTACACGCTCTCCCGATCTGACTCGGACCCGCAATTCAGCCAGATCAATCGGTTTTACCAGAAAGTCGTCGGCGCCGGCGTCGAGTCCAGCCACAATATCTTCTCTACTGTTTTTCCCGGTGCATAGAAGGAGGTAGACATATCGGTCCAGCTTGGCTGCTCGAATCTTCCTGCAGAGATCGGGGCCGCTGAGTTCCGGCATCATCCAGTCGCTGATAACAAAATTGATGGAAGAGTCGCTCATCAACTCCCAGGCAGCTTGGCCATTGCTCGCCACTTCGACGTTATAGCCCCAGTTCTTCAAAATTCTGGACTGGATGGATAATATAGCTGGCTCATCATCCACGAGAAGTATCTTCATTCCAGTCCTCCGAGCATGTGCAGTCCTAAAGCGGAACCTGTGTCCATTCCGAGATGGGGACCGAAGTAATGTCCCATATGTCTTTTGCGTATTCCCGGATGGTTCTGTCGCTGGAGAACTTTGCCATGCGCGAGACATTCAAAATGGCTTTTTTATTCCACTCCTCGAATGTTTGATAGGTGGACGATGCTTGATCACGAGTATCCATGTAAGACCGGAAATCCGCCAGATGCAGATAGTAATCACCTCGGTCGAGCAGTGCCTCTCGAATCGGGCGGAATAAGCTGGTCGGGCCGGAAGACAATTCGTCGGTTTCCAGCAGATCGACTACCTGACGGATCAGGGAATCCTGTTCGTAGAGCAGGCGTGGATGATAGCCATACTCCCGCATCTGCTGGATTTCCTGGCTTGTATAACCAAAAATGAAGATGTTTTCGCGTCCAACTTCTTCCGCGATCTCGATATTGGCACCGTCCCAGGTCCCGATTGTTAAGGCCCCATTGAGGGCGAATTTCATATTGCCGGTTCCCGATGCTTCCATGCCTGCGGTCGAAATCTGTTCACTCAAATCCGCAGCCGGGATGATTAATTCAGCCTGAGAGACCTTATAGTCCGGCAGAAAGACGACCCGGAGGCTGTTCTTGCAGCGTGGATCGCGATTGACCATTCTTGCCACATCGTTAATCAGCTTGATGATGAGCTTGGCCATGAAATATCCGGGGGCTGCTTTCCCCGCAAATATGTGGACGGTTGGTGTCCTTGGCTGGTATCCCTCTCTCGTAATACGGATGTAGTCAGCAATAATACTGAGCACATTCAGCAATTGCCTTTTGTACTCATGAATTCTCTTTGCCTGTACATCGAAGAGCCAGGTGGGATCGACCCGAACGCCGGTGTGTTCGCATATAAAGCGCGCAAGGTATCGCTTGTTTGCAAACTTAATCGAATGGAATTCCGTTTGCGCAGCATTATCGGTCGCATAGCGTTCCAGAAAACGAAGTTGCTCTAGATCCTGACGCCAGCCTTCGCCTATTCGCTCAGTAATCCAGTGGCAAAGGGAAGGATTGGCATGCATGAGCCAGCGTCGCGGAGTAATCCCGTTTGTCTTGTTACTGAATTTCTCCGGAGCATATTCGTAGAATTCCGGAACCAGCTGCGTTTTGACCAGTTCCGTGTGAAGTGCAGCAACGCCATTTACCGCATGGCTTCCCAGGATGGCGAGATTAGCCATGCGGACCACACTATTGGGCCCCTCCTCTACCAGCGACATTCGCTGCATCCGCTGCGTATCCCCAGGCCAGAGAGAAGCGATTTCCTTCATGAACCGGCGATTAATTTCATAGATGATCTGAAGATGCCGAGGCAGGACTCTTCCCAGCAGCTCTGCCGACCACTGCTCCAGCGCTTCCGGCATAAGTGTGTGATTGGTATAGCTGCAGGTTGCTCTGGTAATTTCCCATGCTATATCCCAGGAGACATCGTGCTCGTCCACCAGCATGCGCATCATCTCGGCAATAGTGAGCGCCGGATGAGTGTCGTTCATCTGAATGGCGATATATTGAGTGATCTGCCGGATATCGGCGTGTTCGGAAAAGAACTTCCTGAAGATGTCACGAATCGAGCAGGCAACCAGGAAATATTCCTGGATCAGCCGCAGCTCGCGCCCTTCGGCTATCGCGTCAGAGGGATAGAGGATTTTACTGATGCTCTCCGAGCGCATCTTTAATTCGACTGCGCGCAGGTAATCTCCAGTATTGAAGATCTGGATGTCGAAATCATCGGAGGCACAGGCGGAGAAAAGCCGGAGGAAGTTAATTGTCCGTCCCCCATCGCCGACGATTGGAAGGTCGTGCGGAACTCCTACGATCACCTGCCAATTTAGCCACATTGGGTTGTAGTCCCCGTGCCGGTCGATTCCGTGCTCGATGTTGCCATACAAGGGGATCAGGCAGGAGTGGTCGAGACGTTCAAAGAGCCAGGGAGAGTTCTCGCTTGCCCAGAAGTCGGGCCGTTCCTTCTGGTATCCATTATCGATTTCCTGGCGGAAGAGGCCGTATTCGTAATGGATTCCATAGCCGTAGCCGGGCATATCCAGGCTCGCCAGCGAGTCCAGGAAGCAGGCAGCTAATCTCCCTAACCCGCCATTGCCCAGTGCCGCGTCAGGTTCGGCCTCAAGGATGTCTCCCAGGGATAGATCGAGCATGCTGAAAGCTTCTTCCAGCACAGTGTAGAGACCAAGGTTCTCCAAATTGTTCCTGAGAGAGCGGCCTACCAGAAATTCCATGGAGAGGTAGTGAACTGATTTAGCCTGGGCCTCTTTGAAACGCTCCATGGTTGAGACCAAGCCATTGGCGATCCTCTCTCGCAGTGCCTCTGCCGCTACCCGAAAGAGTTCGTCCGGGGTGAGCTTATCGATGGTTTTTGCGAATCTGCGCCGTACCTGACGCTCGATCTCAGTCTTCCAAACAGCCGGATCATCGATGTGAGTCGCCTGTAACATATTCGGGCCCTCAATTTGAATTCAACGCGTCTGGAGTAGAAGGCGACTTTTAATAATTTTCGCGTTATCAAAAGCAATTCCCCGTAGTCGGATACGTGTTCCGGCTTCGAGGTGTTCTACCCCGCTTCAATTCCTCCAGAGTGAAACACTTACAGCATTGGATGTCTTCTCCCGCTCGCTGAGTAACCTTTTTCACATCCAAATTTCTTCTATCATCTCTTCTGGAGCGATGAGGATACAATTTTTCGGGCCGGAATAACAGTCCAAGTTTTGAAGGTTTATCGGCGATTGAAGGCTTCTCGTGAGACCGGCGCTCTGGAAAACACCCCAAAGTAGATTAAAGAATTCTCAGGAGCCCCAGGCGTCTGCTGACAGTCCTCGTTTAGTTGACAAAATAATTGGAGTTCTGTGATGGGAAGTTTTGATTAGAGGACATGAGTCAGCCGCTTGTGTTCTGCCGGAAATCTCTAGAGCAACTACTCCCCGGGTCTTATCACCGAAAGGATAGCTTGGCACGATGAGCTTCGGTAGCTCTGGCTGTTCCTGGTTTAGAGCCCTTTAGATTTCGATGTGGATCGGGAAGGTGATAGGCACCTGGCCGGTCCTTCAAAGAAGGGTGCTGTTGACGATTCTTTGAAGGACCATGCCCAAACCTGAAATGCGCTAGTGCGCTAACAAAGAAAGAGGGACGGCCTCCCCCATTGCACGATAACCTGCCGGGGCGGGATGCAGATGGTCCCCACCGTCGTATGCAGGCAGCAAGCGATCAGGGTGTTCGGGATCTCTTGTGACCTTATCGAAGTCAATGATTGCGTCGAAGTGGCCGGCTGCTCGGATCCATTGGTTCACCGCTTGGCGATCGGCTTCGCTGCTTGGTCCGGGATGGTAATAGCCGGATCCGACATAAGGCAGTATCGTTGCCCCGATGACCTTAATGCCGTGAGCATGAGCGCGGCTTACGATCTGCTCATAGGAGCTTAGAACACGTTGGACCAGCCTGTCGTGTTCCGCCTGAGGTACCTCGCCGGTTCGGGCCAGTCCTCCTAAATCGTTTACCCCTTCAAGAACGATCAAGTAACGAATTCCGGACTGAGCCAGAACATCACGATCGAAACGAGCAAGGGCATTCGGTCCAAGCCCATCGGTGAGGAGGTGATTCCCTCCGATACCGTGATTCAGAACACCAATGGCCGCTGTCTCTTTCGAAGCTTGAAGTCTCTGGGCCAGTATGTCGGTCCAGCGATCGTTGCCATTCGTCGTTGCTCCGTGGCCGTCTGTAATTGAGTCGCCCAATACAACTATGGAGTACGAATTTACCGGAGCTGTTACATCGACACCGGCGATCTGATACCAGTGATCGACTTTTAGTGCGTCAGGAAGATCTGCTGAAGAGACGCGGTTCTCGCGCACCAGGTATGAGGTAGCTCGCGACCCCGGGTGCCCGGTTTGCCTTGCGGGCGGGTCATCCATATAGAAGGAAATTGCCAGATTCGAGAGAGCCTTGACCGGGAAGTCGATGGGATCGGAGATATATTCAGCTCCTGCCGGAACAATGACTTCCTGTCGGCCTGAAAAGCTAAGCGCTTTGTCTGTGGAGACGTCAATTTGAGGGCCCACGGCTGAGAGCGGTCTGGCTATATGTACACTCACAAAGCGAAGCGGCTCCGTCCCAAAAGCATTGGACAAATGAATTCGAAGCGCTGTTCCGCCAACGGAAAGGTGAACGATCTGCCTGAGCGTAGAGCCCTTCAGTTGTTCGGGCGCAAGGCTGTTATGTGGTTCGGGAAGCTGCTGAGACGCAGCCCAGCTTCCTATCCAGTAGTGCTGGTTCGCGGCGTTTTGACCGTAACTTCCTTCCGTTAAAGCAAAAAGAGCTAGCAGAAATGCGATCCTGCTTAGGGCCAATTTCATGTCTTTCCTTTGCTGTAAAACTCTACAACCGCTTTGATCAGAGAGCATTATGCCTGTCGCTAACTGCCTTCTAAAGTATTTTAGATTTTTAGTGTGGTCCGTCAAAGAATTATGAAACAGAATGGCAGGGTACATATCGATTTCAGTGCTACGCCGAATTCAAAATGTCCCAGACCACAAACCGGCCACTCTAGCCGGAGTTCCTTCGGAACAACAACAAATAGTATCGATTTTCTCAGTGTGCAACTTCTGCAAGTTGTGTTTGCATAAATACCTTTAAATAGTGCCATTTTCTCTGATCGGCGGGCACAGAGCCTCTTGTTTGTGCTGGGATAGCAGAATGCCTGCTTTTGCCGATATCCGGTATTCGCAATAATTGGCGCAACATTCGTTCGCCATTCATATTATTTAGTTGAAAAATGAATGATTTTGCTCCTAGTTATTAAGCCAAGATCATATTGATATCTATAAGGTTGTGCCATTTTTTCTTGTTTTCTCTTGACACTTCTCAATTCAACTTCGTATAGTTCGCGACGCGTACAAAGAGTCTTTTGTCCTTGAGTTATCGATAAAAGTAATAGGACGGGAGGCTTGGCTAAAAAGCTGTGGGTATGGCGTCTCGCAGAGGCGCGGATAACCAGATGAAAGTCTGCTTTTCTACGGCCAGACGCTTAGTACTCCGGTGCTTGGAAACTAAACAGCAGCAGTCGTGGACTGTAGGAGGCTTCAATGACTAGAAAACGTATTAGAAAAAGGGAAACATATGTATGTCAGCATCCATTATGGGTGCTGTTGTTCGCCATTATTTCCGTGTTGCTTGGTACTTCGTCAGCTAGAGCACAGATACTCTATGGATCGTTAACCGGAACGGTCACGGACAAGAGCGAGGCATCGGTACCGGGAGCAAAGGTCAATGTTGTTGAAATTAATAAAGGCATTACACAACAAACAATCACAGACAGCTCCGGCTCTTATCGGTTTAGCGCATTACTGCCGGGCGTGTATAAAGTGACTGTTTCCGCGCAGAACTTTACCTCGATGACTGCGGAAAACATTACGGTAAATGCAAATACTGTTCAACGTGTGGATGCAAAGCTAGATGTCGCGACCGTGAAGGAGATGGTTACAGTTACTACCGCGCCTCCGTCTTTGCAGACAGACCGGGCCGATGTACACACGGATATTTCAACCGCACAACTTCAGGCCTTGCCTGCAATTTCTTCTGAAGGAAAGAATTTTCAAGCTCTCTATCGTATCGTTCCCGGAGCCGGCTTGCCGACAGAGAATAATTCCGCGGCGGGCAATCCTGCTCGGGCCATGACGGCAAATGTGAATGGGCAATCTTCCCAGGGCAACAGCACCCGTATCGACGGCGTGACCGACGCTTATCCTTGGTTGCCGAATAATATCGCATATGTACCGCCGTCCAATGCTATCGAGACCGTAAATATCGCCACGAACTCCTTTGATGCGGAGCAGGGCATGGTGAACGGTGCAGCCGTGAATGTACAGATCAAGACCGGCACCAATAAATTTCACGGAGATGTCCATGAGTTTCACACTAACAACAATCTGAGGGCGCGAAACTACTTCACCCCGGTGGGATATAAGAATCCGCACAACATCTTTAACCAGTTCGGTGCTGCTGTTGGTGGGCCAATTCGCAAGGATAAGTTGTTTTTCTTTGGCGACTGGGAGTCGACCAGGCAGGTTCAGGCTCCAGCCGGAGGAAATCCTCAGACCGTACCTACGGGCGGCCTGCAGTATCAAACAGCATCTCAAAATGGATACTTTGATTTCCGTGGTCTGATGACGGACAAAAATGGGAATCCGATGCATATCTACGATCCCAGAACCGGATCTCCGAATGGATCGGGCCGAACACCCATCTCCTGTAATGGAATCGTCGACACGATTTGTCTGTCGGCAGTCGATCCTGCAGCCAAACTAATGGCATCATTACTTCCTGCTCCGAATCAGACGGGCGCCACAAATAACTACTACGTTTCGCAGAAGGGATATTTCCATCGCGATAACTTCGATGCCAAGGTCAACTATGTTCCCAGTGATAGAACAATGTATTTCGGGAGATTTACATATTCCAACGGAGACATCTTTGATCCGCCTGCTCTTGGTGCTGCTGGAGGGAACGCTACGTTAGGAGGGCAGCAGGGGAATGCCTTTACCAAGATTTACATTATAGGTTTGGGCGGCACTCATACTTTTACTCCTAATGTTTTGCTGGATGTGAATGCCGGTTTCACCAGGCAGCATTTGACCGCCGAAAATACAGATATCGATCAGAACAAGGCCTTTGGTCTGAATAACCTTAAGATTCCCGGAACGAATGATCCGAGTAATCGTCTTTATTGGGGAATTCCTGCTTTTCAGTTTGTCAATTATTCGAATCTGGGAAATCCCAGCACCGGAAATCCCTTCGTCTTTCGCGATAATCAATATGTAGTCAATGCCAATCTGACCTGGGTGCGTGGCCGCCATCAGCTTCGCTTTGGTCTCGAATATGACCACACGCAGCTAAATCACTTTCAGCCTCAGGGTGGCTCCTTCCAGACTGCTCGTGGAAGTTTTAAGTTTACTGGAGCGGCTACCGAAAGTGTTGCGTGTACGACTTCCAATGGTGTAACGACCTGTACTGGGACAGCTCCCACACAGGGTTTGCAGTACAACTCATATGCCGACTTTCTATTAGGTCTGCCTTCGGAGGTTGGCAAAGCTGTCCAGAATACAAATCCTATTGCACTGAGATGGACGCAGCTGGCCGGGTATGGACGCGATCAATGGCAGATTACGCCCAAGTTGAGTATTGATTACGGCCTTCGCTGGGAATTCTATCCCATGGCATATAGCGATCATGGCGGCGCACGCGTACTGGATACCTCCACGATGACCGTATTAGTGGGTGGAAACGGAGGCGTGCCTACTAACGACAATGTGAAGGTCGGACCTGGGAAATTCCTGCCCCGTATAGGAATTGCTTATCGGCCGCGAGAAACCACCGTAATCCGCTTGGGATATGGCATCGGAGCAGATTCGAACAACTGGAGATTCCTGCGCAATTCCTATCCCGCAGTTACGATTTCCGATTTCGTTGGGAATTCATATACTCAGGCACAAGGTTCTGGCTTTGCTCCTGCTGCGTCGTTAACAGGACAAAGTGCGACTGGTCCGCTGAACTACCTGCCCACAGGTATTACTCTGATACCGATCACCAGCACGGCAAGTGGAAAGCTTCCGTTGCCAAACAGTATTGGAACTACAACCATTCCACTTGATTTCCGGCGTGGATATATCCACGGTTTCAATCTGACTGTGCAACAGGAGTTAGCTGGATTCGTGTGGAATATTGCATATGTTGGAACTCGCTCTATTCGTACCCTGACAAACTGGAATCTCAATGCGGCACCCGCAGGAGGACGCCAGACCGGACGTGCATTAAACGCTAAATTTGGAGGGAATTGGTCTGACATTAGTCAGCTGACGCCATTGGTTACGACTCATTATGATTCAATGCAGACGCAACTGACTCGTCGAATTGGCCGTGCCTCACAAATCGGTGTTGTCTACACGTGGTCAAAGGCAACCAATTTCGAGGACAACGAGGAGCTTAATGGGCTCACGTTTGCCTATCCTGGTTACCTGCAAAGGAACCGGGCAGTAGCTGGTTATGGCCGTACTCACAACTTCGAACTTTACGGTATGTACAACTTGCCCTTCGGCAAGGGAGAGCGGTGGGCGACAAAAGGCATCATGAGTCTGATTGCCGGTGGCTGGCAAGTGGGATGGGTTATGAGCGCCTTGAGTGGCACTCCCTTTACCATTACCGATGGCAATGGAAGTACTCTCAATGCTCCAGGAAATACGCAAACAGCCGATCTGACAGGTCCTGTTCGCGTTCTGCATGCCAAGCCTAAAGGAACTCCAGCCAGTTGTGCGGCCGCCGATCTGTCCTGCCACTATCTGGATCCTTCGGGATTTGCTCACGTAACTACACCAGGGGTCTTCGGGAACTCCGGCCGCAATATCATCAGAGGGCCCAAATACTTCGATCTCGACACCAACATCTTTAGAAATTTCAAAATCACCGAGCTGGTTACCTTCCAGTTTGAGGCTGATGGTTTCGGTATTACCAACACGCCTCACTTTGGAAATCCAACCTCAGATATCAACAACTCAAATTTTGGAAAAATCACTGGCTCTCTTCAAACTGTTAATGCGGGTCTGGGGGGCAGCGGTGGTGAGCGGCAGTGGTGGTTCGGCGGAAAGATTATTTTCTGACGCCGGTTAGGACGAGGAAGACAGGATAAATTGATCTGTCTTCCTCGTTTATATTTTGTATTTGATACAAACAAATTTACCGTGATTGGCTCGGGAACCAGACTCATTCTTTTGGGAAGGGGTGGAGAATCTGGGCGGGAGAAAAATATATAGCGGGAAAATCGCTGATTAATATTGGCTTTAGCATGCCTGCGATGCCCGAGGCGTAAATTTGGCGATATACATTTAGGGTCGAACAAATTTACACTTGTCGGAGAGACAAACCGATGATTTGGGGAGCGTTACGGGGATATCAATGGTGAGGAGCAGTTCCGAACCATGTCTCTGGAGCATTTCCCGCAGAGTGTAGCCCAAGACACGGAGGTATACGCAGCTTTCCGCCAAGGAAAGGCTGCTCCTCGCTGTCCTCGGTGAGCCTATACCTATGCGGAAAATGCTCTAATACGCAGCTATGCTTTTGCAGGAAAAGACTCTTCGTTGCTGGAAGGTGCGAAGGGACACGAGTGTGACTGTCTAGCTGGGAAGACAGTAGAGGGAATGTTGATCTTGAATTTTGCATCTTTGTCGCTGAATGGAAGAACTGCGGTCGTCTTGGGGGGGACAACTGGAATTGGCCATGCCTTGAGTCTTGGTCTTGCAGATGCTGGAGCGAATGTTATTGCCTCCTCCCGACGGGAAGAGGCAGTGAAGCAGGTTGCGGACGAACTGGAGACGAAAGGAGCAAAGACTCTTCGTGTCACAGCTGATGTCTGCGATCGGGATAGCCTTGAGAACCTTTTGGCCAAGGCAGTGGAGACCTTCGGGAAGATTGACATCCTGGTAAATTGCGCCGGCAGGACCAAACGACGGCCCACACTGGAGGTGGCCGAAGAAGAATGGAGCGCGATATTAGAGACGAATTTGACCGGCACTTTGCGCGCTGCCCAGGTCTTTGGCCGTCACATGATCGCGAATGGGTACGGACGAATCGTCAATATCGCTTCACTCGCCAGCTTTTCGGCTTTTCTTGAAGTCGCAGCTTATGGTGCTTCTAAAGCCGGAGTCGCATCTTTGACTAAGTCTCTGGCAATCGAGTGGGGACCGTTCGGAGTCAATGTTAACGCGATTGCTCCGGGACTATTCCGTACCGACCTCAATGCGGATTTGCTGGATAATACCGCCCGAGGGAAAGAGCTACTGATACGTTCTCCTCTTCACCGCTTTGGGGATGTGAAAGAGCTTGTCGGGCCGTGTATCTTCCTCTGCTCGGAGGCGGCCTCCTTTGTGAATGGAGAAATTCTGACTGTAGATGGCGGATTTATGGCAAGTGGCGTTAATCAGTAAATCCTTTCCGATAAAGCAAGCTATACGGTAATAGGGCTGTTAGGCTAACAGCCCTATTACGACTCCTTCTGGTACCAGCGGAATCCATGTCTCTGCTCCTCGTCCGCTTCTTTTAGTCGAACCATGATTTGATCCCTCTTGAGATTGCCTGCCGCAGCAGCGATCAGATCCATCAATGCGATAGGAGCAACGTAGCTGGCCGCAAAGGATAGGCTGGTAACGGGCACAATAAAGTAGCTGTCGGAAAAGCGTACGATTGGCGACAGATGAGAGTCGGTGATTCCGACACAGTATGCTTCGTTATTCTTTGCTCTTTCCATCCCCTCTATCGTCATACGGAGTCCACGCCGGAAACTGATGCCGATAACCAGATCTTGCTTACTCATTGAGCGGGCAAGATGCGAAGTTCTGCCTGGAGACGTTGCCATGAAGACGGGAAGACCAATCATCGCAAGACGATACTCCAGATAATTCACCAGAGAAGCAGCTGTATCGCCTCCCAGCAGCAGAATGCGTCGAGCTCGGTGAAGCCGATTCGCCAGATGCAGAATTTGAGCGACATCGAGATTGTCTTGCAGGGCATGAAGGTTTTTCAGGATCTGGTCTGCCGAGTTCTTGATGAATGCTGGTGTGGGCGTCGCATAGCGCTCGGCTCGCATTGGATCGAGAATCGTGGCACTCGCTACCGAGAGTTCGTGCAGATAGTGCTGGAAGCTCTTGTAAGAATCGAATCCCAAGGCTTGAATCAGGCGAAGAATGGTGGTTGTTCCCATTCCCAGCCGGCTAGCCATATCTCGCACATTCAGGAGCACGAATTCGCGAGGGTTCTCCAATACCGGACGAATGGTTTCCTGTCTCTTTGCGTTTAAGTTGTCCAGTCTTGAGGAAATATCGGTTTGAAATGGTCGTTTCTTGTTTCCCTGAGTAAGGGGCATAGGACCACAGTGATGGCAGTCCTGTTATCTGTCAATCCAAATAAAACGCATTTTGAATAGCTGGTATCCCAGACATTGGTACTGCTGGTGTCTTTCTGTGTGCTTTGTTGAGCTCGTCTAGAATTTTCCTTGACATCAAAAAATCATCACGTTACGTTAAACGCTATCCAGTGGAACATTTGTGCCAGTTGAATCGTTTGTTCGCAGTGCTACTCAGGAAGCCTGAAAAGGCATTGACCTCTATGAGGTTTGGATTTTAGCGACTCCATCGGGCACTTTGCAGGATGGCTGTTACTGAAAGAGATGCTTTCCTGCCATTTGTTCTGATCCATCAGGTGTGAAAACGCCATAGCTCTCGGAGCGCACAGTTGTAGCTCGTCCAACACTCGTGCAGACTTCGCATACGATGAACATCGGCTCTGCTCCTTCCAGGAGCAGGTCGCACACTATTTTCAACTGAACTTCCAGCATTTCTGAAGGCCCAAATAAAAAAGCTGTTGATCTGAGGAGCAAATGCTTATTCGACGGATCTTCTGTTGTTGTTTCTCTCTATTGTTTCTTTTGGCCGCTGTGACGTCGTTGGCTCAAGGTACTACCAGCCGGATCTCTGGTGTTGTTACGGATATGTCAGGAGCTGTGGTTCCAGATGCTCTGGTGACGATTACGAACGATGACACCGGAGCCAAATTCACAATCAAAAGTTCTGAGTCGGGAACCTATGCATTTGATTCCCTTCAGGTAGGTCACTACACAGTCCGCGTAGAGAAAACCGGTTTTAAAACATATGTTTCCAGCGGGAATGTCCTATCTATTGGCGTTCCTTCCAGCATTAATCCGAAACTGCAGATTGGTGGAGGATCGGAAACCGTTGAAGTGCAGGGCGGCTTCGATCTGATACAAACCGAATCTTCCGGAAATTTTGGTGGAGTGATTGATAACATCACGGTCACTCAACTACCAATCGTAGGAACGCGCGGTCGTAATCCGCTTGGCCTTGTTCAATATATGCCTGGCGTAGTTTCTAATGGTGCAAACGCGACAGGCGGCGGTATCTCCGTCAATGGCTCCCGCGATCGTGCGTGGAACTATATGTTGGACGGCATTGATGCCAATGAGTCCTCTTCCGGTGGTGGCGGCACTTCTCCTCCGCACCAGAATCCCGACATGCTGGCAGAATTTCGCGTGATTACTTCCGCTCCTACTGCCGAGTTTGGTCGCAACTCCGGTGCACAAGTTGTCATGGTCACCAAGTCCGGAACAAATCGGTTCCACGGAAATCTCTTTTGGTTCTATCAGTCGCCTTTTCTGCGCGCCAATACTCCGCAAAATAAAGCCATAGGCCAGGGCCGCTCTCAATTTGTGCAGAATGTTCCCGGTGGCTCTGTCGGTGGACCAATCTGGAAAGATAAAGCCTTTTTCTTTTTCAATATTGAGCTTTTGCACGCACTCTCTTCGTCAACCGTTACTCGCACTGTATATACGTCAGCTGCACGCCAGGGACTTTTCCGTTACTCGACTGCAGGACGTAATCAACCTACCGGTGTAACGGGTGCATCGGTGGATGCTAGTGGTAATCCTGCTGTTCCATATTCCACTTACGATGTGGCGGCGAGTGATCCCTTCCATGTAGGGCTTGATCCTACGACAAAGGCATTTCTGGCTCTAGCTCCACTGCCAAACAACTATGCTGTTGGGGACGGACTCAACTTTGCGGGGTATTCCTTTGTTGCTCCTGCTACGGACAAGCAGGTCGATATCACCACAAAGATCGACTATCGATTCAGTGAGAAAAACGCTATTTTCGTGCGATGGATGTCTGGACATCAGAATACCTATGCGGATTCCACGAATTCCGGCCTTCAGACTTTTCCCGGCTCTCCGGCTGTTGTGAATACCTTCCGGCAGCCGCGGAACATCGCTATTGATTATCGCTGGAGCCCGACCTCGCTCTTTACGAATGAGGTTGTAGTTGGTATGAACCGCTTTGGATATCGTTTTGAGAATCCGGCGCTAGAGCAAAACAGAGCAACGCCATACAACTTCTATCAGGTCACTACTCCGCGTAATGCTTATGTTGGAAACAACCGTTTCCTAACGACATTTCAGGTGGTTGATAATGCTACCTATGTACGTGGAGCACATATCTTCAAGGCTGGAATCAATTTCCGCTATGGGCGTGAGATCGATGAGCGCGGTTCCATCGGTAGTTTGAACGCTGTACCCCAGGTGATTCTTGATGCAAATTCGAACGGAGCGCTTCTTAATCAGGTAGACACATCCCTTTACAACACGCCTACTGCCGCCAACAAAATCAACACCACTTACGACCTTCCCGACTTGTACTACGCGATTAATAATCTCCTGGGTCGAGTTGGTCAGCTTCAGGCAGGCTATGTCGCGCAACGTGATCTCTCAGCGTTTAAGCCCGCCGGGACTATCAATTACATGGACCATCGCTGGCCTGAGTATGACTTTTATATTCAGGATACCTGGCATGTGACTCCCCGCTTGGTTCTGGATCTCGGCCTTCGTCTGGATGAGCGTTCCGCTCCCGATTTTCATACCATTCCCGGGTTGGTCCCCAATCAGATTCCTCGCTACGGAACGCCCTTCAGCTCTACTTTGCAGTTCGTCCATGGAAAATACATGGACAGCCGCTGGACAAACTTTGGGCCTTCTATCGGTTTTGCCTACAATCCCTTTGGAGATGGGAAGACATCCATTCGAGGAAATTTCCGCGTTGCTTATGATCGTGTCAACTCCTTCTCATTCTCTTCTACTGTCTTCCAGGGAATGCCAGGGCTGCTTTATCAAATATCGAATTCCACGGCGGGACTCGATACCGCGACTACGATGGGATTGCGCGCTCAGCATTGGGCTCCACCGACTCCAACGACAACTCCAACAGCCCTGCTGACGCCGCCAACCTACAGCTCTAACTCAATGACGGTTTCCGATCCGAATATGCAGACTCCAACGGTCACAATGTGGGGACTAAGTATTCAGCGGGAATTGTTCAGGAATACTGTTTTTACCATTTCCTACATCGGAAACCATGGGACACATTTGTACGGTGGCTACGACTCGAATCAATCCGAGATCCGCAGCAATGGCTTTCTTGATGCCTTCAAGCAGGTGCAGGTTAATCAGGACAGTGCTCTGATGACGCAGATCATCTCGAGTGATTCGCGACGGAAGAGCGGTGAAACCGGTACTGCATTTATTAAGCGTAATTACGCGTCGTATCTGAGTACGAATAATGTTGCCGGATTAGCGAATCAGTTGGCTGCTCGTCTGCAAAATGCCACTGCAACGAATCCGAATGGTGTTCCATTAGTTGTTTCGTCCGGTCTTCCTGCGACCTTTTTCAAACCCTATTCGCAGTATCTTGGAGGATTGTACGTACTGCAGACCAGGGATTACTCCAACTACAACGGTTTGCAGCTACAACTTGAAAAGCGCATCTCGTCAGGATTTTTGGCGACGGTAAACTATACCTACTCCAAGACCCTGGACGTTCGGTCTTTCGACCCGACGTTTACCACTGTAGCTACAGGATCTAGTCAGTCGGCAGCTGGAACGCCCTTCGACTATCACACTCCACGCCTGAACTATGCAGCTGCAGACTTTGATAACACCCATGTAGTGACGGGATATTTCGATTATTCGTTACCGTTGGGACGCGGTCGCCAATTTGGCGCCAATTGGAATCGAGCTGTCGATGCCCTGCTTGGCGGTTGGGAGCTCTCTGCGGCGGGCAACTGGCAATCGGGCCGTCCTTTGACCCTCTTTTCTGGAGCCAATACCTATGCCGGCACAGTACAAACGCCGGCTTCCTGTTCCGGCAACTGCAGCAGCCATATGGGACGCGTGCACAAGGAGGCTAACGGCCAGCTTTATTACCTGACAGCCGCACAACGTGCACAGTTCTATGCTCCAGGTCCTGGAGAGTTTTCCAACATTGGTCGTAACTGGCTCCGGCAAAATGCCACCTGGAACACCGATGCGAATCTCTCGAAATCTTTCCGTACGTTTAGAGAACAATCGCTTCAGCTCCGGTTTGAAGGGCAGAACATATTCAACACTGTCAGCTATGACACGATGGGTTCTCAAACCTATACCTCTTCGGTTTTTGCAAGATTGAATGCCGGTACGGATGGGGTTGTGAATACTTCACCGCGTCGTTTCCAGCTTGCAGCGAAGTATATTTTCTAAAGAATGATTCGAGCTTAAACTGCTAGCCTGAAACTAGCCTTCATATATTCTCCTCAGCCCGATATACATGCAGTCTGTATATCGGGCTTATTTATTGTGGTATTTCTTCCGGCACGAGCAAGCTTATCCAGTTCCCCTTGAATGCGGGAAATTACTGACCGCCAATCTTCATTCCGGGAGCGGCGAAAGATGGTGATGGAGGGATACCATGGAGAATCGGAACGATCGATCATCCACCTCCAGTCGGCTGTCGGTTGCAGGAGGAGCCACGTTGGTTTTGCGAGTGCCCCTCCAAGATGCGCAGCAAATGTATCGACAGTGATGATCAAGTCCATATGAGAGATTGCATGAACGAGATTTAGCGTGCCTTCAGCGATTGCTCCCGTGACGATAGCGCAATGCTTTTTCAGTAAAGGCCAATCTCGTGTCGCCGGACCTCCCTGTAGATTGTGAAAAGCTATGTCTCGCATCTCTACAAGGAGCCTGAATTCAGTAATCGCAATTGCTCGAGAAGGGTTCCAATCTCCTGCGCTCCAGACGAGTCCCACGTGAAGGCAATTTCTGCCATCGCGCACGTCTGAGTTAGGAGAGGAGGGAAACACAAGAGGGGGAAGCGGAGGTGGGATGTCTTCCAATGTTGTTCGGAAGATATAAGGCAGTTCGATACATTCAATTTGTGCGTTCCAGAAGGGTTCCGGCTGCTCCCATGTAATCACGGAGTCCACTAAAGATGTCCACGAGGTGTTCTGCAAGAGCGGCAAGAGTCGTGGTGGTACCTGTATCGTCAAGGATTTTGCGATTCTCTTTATGAGAGGAAGATAGCGGAGGAACTGAATGCTATCTCCAAATCCATGCAAACACCGAAGTATTACGTGACGCTCATCGAGTGGCTTCCCATCCCAGAACCGATGAGGATCGTGATGCTGGGTCTTTCGTATGCGGTCACTTTCCTGCCAGGCCCGCTCGAAATCTCCAATTAGCATCCAGCAGTCCCACCGACCGGCGGCAACGGCGATGGGGCTTGCTCCGAGTACTTCGGCTTCTTCAAACCTTTTGAGAGCAGAACCAATCTCACGGTTTGCAAGCAGGCATTGCGCTTCTAACAATGCTTCCGGTTCTGTGTGCTGTAAGGCTGCCATCAATCGATTGAGTCTCCTGGTCTGAAAGAGCAAGGATGCTTCTAGTTGCGAGATGGTTGGTAGCAGCCTGAGTGAGCCTTCCAAAAGATAGACAAGGCGGCTTATGAGGGCTGCTTTGTGTGCATCTTAATCTCCTGATAGCGTTAGCGGGCAAAAGACAAGGGTCTGAGGATGCGGGAGGATTTGAGAGCGTGAGACGACATTCCATTGGCAGTCAGTTGCAATTAGAGGTTATGGATAGAAAGGCCTTACCGATCAGTTCCTCGACTCCGCCTCGCTTCTCTCTGGCGCAAGAGGCCTGCTACCGGGGTGCCTTGGAAGCTCTGAATAAGGCAGGTATCCCCTACGCTGTCGCTGGAGCCTTTGCGCTTCACGAGCACTCGGGAATCTGGAGAGATACCAAGGATCTGGACGTAGTTCTGGATGCAGAACATGTTCCGGCGGCTCGTCGAGAACTAGATAAGCTGGGATTTACAACCTTTATTCATGATCCTGTTTGGCTGGCTAAGGCATTTAAAGGAGAATTTTTCGTCGACCTTATCACAGCACTTGGCAATGCTGTTCTCCGCGTTGATAGTTCGTGGATTGAACGTGCAACTCCGGTTACCATCTTCGGTGTCCCCTGCCACGTATTAGCTGCGGAAGAGGTGATTGCTTCAAAACTTTTTGTTTCCCGGAGAGAGCGATTCGATGGGGCTGACATCGCTCATCTTATTCACGCCAAGGCAGGCAATCTGGATTGGGGGCGTATAGAAGAGCTCCTTGATGGACATTGGGAGCTGGTGCTTTGGGCCTTGGTCTTCTTTGCCTATGTGTATCCTGCGCATACCGACAATATCGAGTCTGCAGTCTGGCAGAGGCTTATCCGAAAATTCGAATTGGAATTACAGTCGCCGCATAGTGGAGGTAAGCCATTTCGTGGTACCTTGATCGATCCGAATATGTTTGCAATCGATGTGAACGAGTGGGGCGAGCAGGACCTTTTTCGGGAGTATTCTTCACGGGCAGCTCTTCTTCAAGATGGGCAGAATTCTGAATCAAGGGAGCGGGAACTACGCAAATGAAGATTGCTGCGGTCGGGGACATACATATTGCAAATCTAATGTGCAGTGTGAGAAAGGGAGCTCTTTCGAGTGTTAATTCACGGGCCGATGTCCTGGTGATCGCCGGTGATCTCACCAATCATGGGACCAGAGAGGAGATGGAATGCTGCCTGGAAGTGTTGTCTGAGGTCAAGATTCCCATTGTTGCAGTATTGGGAAATCACGATTTTGAATATGGCAGTGAGGCACTGATGGCCGAGATGGCAACTGCACAGGGGATTCATCTTCTCGACGGAACAACTTTTGAGATTGACGGCGTAGGGTTCGCTGGTGTGAAAGGTTTCGGCGGGGGATTTGGCCGCTACCAACTGGCGGAATTTGGAGAAAGCTGCATCAAGAGCGTTGTCCACCAGTCCGAAAAAGAGGCCGAGAAATTACGTAAGGCGCTTATGCAGCTCAAGAGTGAGAAGCGTATCGCTGTGATGCACTATGCTCCGATCCGAAAGACCGTTGAAGGAGAACCGGAAGCGATTCATCCATTTCTTGGAAGCTCCCATCTTGAGATGATTCTCAATGAAACACTCCCATCCCTGGCATTGCACGGTCACGCTCATAAGGGAACTTTCGAGGGGTACACATCGGCTGGCGTCAGGGTGTGCAATATTGCTCTTGCCATCTTGCGCAAACAGGGGATTGAGGAACCTTATTTCATCTTTGAAGTCTAGTTTCTCTCATAGTTGCGGGTGCGCCACTTCCTTTGAAATTAATCCTTAGGCCGCAGCTGGCGTCTTCATCTTCTGAGTCCGGCTTGCATTGGGCAGAGGTTTGAGTCCAAGAGCAACCTGAAGATGAAGCTTTCGCAGAATTCCCTCAGCGAGAAGTGGAAGTACGAGTCCTGCCGTAGTGGCTATTACGAGGTAGGCTGCTGGTTGATGCAGATGTAACAGTTTCAGCCCTACCCGTGTACCGGCGGCTGCCATGACATGCATGAGATATATGGCCATCGAATATTTGCCCAGAACAATCAGGACCGAGGCTATTGTTCCACGCAGCTGTTTCGCGACCCATATGGCAACGGTTATGCCCAGCAGGTTAGCCGGGAGGCTCTGCCATGAATCCCAGTAGCTGTTACCGCCTTTGAAAGCCAGGTAGGCCGCGGTACAGAACGCCAAGGTCAAAGCACAAAAGAAAATGAGCCTCGGAGTGAAGTCAAGAGATATTGGTTGTTTTACCCAGTCAGCTAGCAAAATGCCGAAGGCGTAGAACAGGAACATGAAAAGACACTGCTCCACCAAAGAGCTGGATACAGGTGCCAGGATACTTATCGCACATCCTGCAGCCGCGATGGGGAGAAGCATCGGTCTCAATCTGGGAACAATAAGTGTGGCTAACAGATGACAAAGCATCAGCACATAGAGAAACCAGAATTGATCTAGCGGTCGCCATGGAATACTTGCCAGTTCTTTGGCTGCCGGTGCGTTGTTGATGTATTTCGAAAGTGCAATCTGCAGTCCACCCTGGAGCAGAGACCATAAAAAATATGGATAAAGAATGGTCCAAAGCTTGGTTCCTAAGAATCTCTTTTTTCCTTTTGCGAGGCTGGATTCTACATGTAGTCCTGCAAGGAAGAAGAAGAGCGGCATATGGAACGTGTGGACGAAGAAGTCTTCCATTTGCCATTGTGGGGTGAACGGAAAGAGACCGGCATGAACTACTCCACGTAGAACATGCTGGAATACGACCAGGAGGATGCCAATACCGCGAGCTACATCGATCCAGTCGACGCGCTCGTGGCTTTGAGCAGGCGTAAACCGGCGAACACGAAGATCCTCAAACGATAACGGCATTCCCACCTGTTCGGCACCTCAAATGATCAAGTATGTCCGCGGGGGATTCGAGGGGAACTAGAGCATTTTTCACAATACTGTGGATTTTTGACGACCGGTTAGGTACAGCTTTCTGTATCGGAGGCTGCGTAAGCTTCTGTGGTTTCGGCCTATACCTTTGTGAAAATGCTTAGTTGACAATAACCGCTGTTCACCGCGAAGCGAGAAAACAAGTTGTCAGTTCGATGCTGCTCAGCCTTTGGGTGGTTGCCAGATCATTTCTTCGTTAGATTTAATTGAATTCCAGCAAGAACGGCCCTACCTTGCATGCGCACTCCCTGAATCTCTTGGTATCCCGTGTTGGTAGCATTCGTGACTTGGCAAAAAGGTTTAATGAATCCGAAAGAGCGTTCTATTGCCAGCTCTAGTACGGCGTAAGGGGCGCTCTGATAACGGTTGATTACATTTAGGCGCAATCTTGAAACAATCCTGTCAGGTAATTGTCCTTGCCATGAGGCTACAGCGGAATGGGTCGGGTGCGAGAAGGTATATCTTGACTGGACGTCGCTAGCGTCGTTGTGGGCTCCATGCAGCACTGTATATGCCAGAGCAACTTGTTGCGACCGCCCAAAGTGTAGCAGCAGGTTGGCTTCTATTCCTGTGAAATTGAGGCTGTCAATATTCTCCGCTTGCCAGGGAGCATTTGAGCCTGATCGGACAAAATCGATATCGTCTTTTTCTCTTCGGTGGAAGATAGTGAGGTCGACGACCTGATTCCCAAAATTGACTTGCGTTCCTCCTTCGTAACTCCATGCCTTTTCCGGTTTGAGATTTGGATTACCTTTGTTGGCCGGATCAGAGTAATAGAGATCGGTATAGGTGGGTAGGCGGAATGCATTACTAATAGAAGCTCGTAACTTGATATGATCGCTTAACCAATATCCTCCAGAGACGGCTGGGCTGAAACTTGAATCTCCTGCTGTGAAAAGTTCTTCACGTGCACCCGCTGAAAGAGAGAACCGGCGAAGTGCGCGTGCATCCAGATTCGTGTATATAGCACCGCGGTCACGCTGATGCTTGCCAAGATTACTACTATCAATGCTGTCCCGGTAGCCTTCCACCCCATAGTAGAGTCCCGTATTCGTGGCGATTGCATCGTGACGACGTAGAGCCGCTTGCCAGCTTTGTGTTACGTGATTGTTCTGGTAAATGGATGGATTGCTCTTGAAGAGGTCATACAAATCGCTATGGCGGCGATAGCCGAAGGCCGCTTGCATGTTGCTTCCGAGTTCCTGAGTCAAACCTGCAAACCATCCCTTCAATCTTTCCCAGGAGGGATAGTTGCCGTAAAACTGGTCGGCCCCGAAGGGACGGTCGCTCAGTCCCAACAAGATGTGTGTTTCGCCAATTGAAGTTTGAAGGAAACTCTCGGAACCGAAGGCGAGGTTTCTGTAGTCGCGATCAGGAAGAAAGCCGGAAGAGAGCTCTCGTGTGAAAGTCAGCTGCTGACTCCCCTTTTGTGAGACGAAGGCGAGCGATCCATTCTGCTGATTCGTTCCAAAATTTCCGCCGGCTGCACTGAATTTGAATTCACTCCTGAGAGGAGCCCCAGTCAGAAAATTGACCGCGCCACCTACAGCATCTGAGCCATAGAGGGTGGAGCCGCTTCCTTTTAGGATCTCTATCCGCTGCAACGAGGAAAAAGGAAAAGGAATATCCAGATTGTTGTTGGAGGTTTGGGCATCGTTCAAGCGCAGGCCGTCAACCAGGATTAGTGTTTGCCCGGCAGAAGAGCCACGGATGGAAAGATTACCCTGGATGCCCGGGGCGCGCTGACGCAGGTCGATGGAAGAGTCTGAGTTTAGGACGTCCATCGAATTGCGGAATAGCGTTGTCGACTGGCCAATGCTAATGCTGGTAACGCTTCTATCTACCTCATTGAGAGGTACAGGCATATATGTCCCGGTAACGACAACCTGCTCCATCCGCTTGGGGGGCTGGTTCTGGTCCGCTGTATTTGCGGGATTTTGTTGGGCGTATACCGAGGCAGAAGCGAGAAGGAGTGTGAGGCTTAATCTGAACATTCTATTTCCTTGTAACAAGACCAAAGCCATCATGCCTCATCTGCCCACTTCTGGAACTCTAGTTTAAGAGTGATATAAATAGTTGAATCATTCAACTATTGCTTATGAAGATCGAAGCTTTTCTAGATCAAAGTCCCTTGTTTGCTGTGAGCCGGGCGGCAAGAAAGTTCGATGCCCAGTTGGCTCAGCTCTTTAAAGATGAAAAGGTAAATTTTCTTGAAGCGCTTGTGCTTGTTTCTATTTTGCTGGAAGAGCCAAAGCGGGTAAATCCTTCGAAATTATCCGAGACGTTTTCTACTACCAGAGGAAATATCAGCCACTGCCTCTCCTCCCTTGAGGCAAAAGGAATGATTGCACGAAAGATCAACCCAGATGATGCAAGGGCCTTTCACCTGGTTTTGAAACCTCAGGGTAGAAAGATGGCTATGCAGGTGATTCGTACACTGGACCACTTGCAGAATTCTTTCGAAAAGGCTGTTGGGGCAACACAGATGAAGATGTCTCTTGAAGCAATCCGTAAAGTAGAAGATGTTTTCGCTCGTATGCGTGGGTAGGGCTATTTACCTATGCGGGAGCGGTGACTGAGGGTACATGAGAAACTGGGGTGCCATCTCCAGCTTGCCTTAGGTACCGCCGGTCTCCAGGCCGGCTGTCGTGTGGGCGTCCTCGCCCACACAGGCGAAACAGCGCTGGAATAGGGAACTTCACATTCATATTCCAGCGAGAGTTTCTACATATTCCAAGACCGCCTGATCTTTTGAGGCAGGGCTCGTTTACTTTTCGCAGCCATCGCGAAACGTACAAACTTCAGGTGGAGGGCCTGGAGACCCTCCACTACTGCCGGTCTGGAAACCGGCGGTACAGGTCTGTTTGAGCCAATGCGTTATCTATATCGGCAATAAGATCGTCTGCGTCTTCGATTCCGATTGACAAGCGCACCAAGTCTTGAGGTAAGGCTCTTGAGCCCAACAGTTCCGCTGGAACGCTGGCGTGGGACATCCTAGCTGGCAGGCAGATTGTCGAACTGATACTTCCAAAGCTGACAGCTATTCGGAAGAGTTGCAGGCTTTCTGCAAAGATACGGGAGCTTTCAGCATCGCCGGTGGTCAGACTTAGAACTGCTCCACTCCCTTGGGCCTGTTTCTGTTGCAGCGCAAAGCCCGATGCGTTTTGCAATCCGGGATAATAGACTTTTTGTACCTTTGGATGCCTGCTGAGATGTTCCGCAATCTTTTGTGCGTTTTTTTGTTGCTGATCGAGACGAAGCTTCAGAGTCTTTAGTCCACGTAACAGAAGAAACGAGTCGAAGGGCCCTAACGCATTGCCTTCGGCATTTTGCAGGAAATGTATCTCCTCTGCCAGTTTTTCGTCACGCAGAATCACGACTCCAGCGGTAACGTCACTATGTCCGGAAAGGTACTTCGTGCCGGAGTGGAGTACGATGTCGGCTCCGAGATCAAACGGATTTTGCAGATAGGGTGACATGGTGCTGTTGTCTACACAGAACAGCGCGTTGTGTGTATGTGCAACTTCCGCGAGCTTCGTTAGATCAAGAACATGAAGAAGAGGATTCGTCGGAGATTCGACATAGACCAGCTTTGTTGCGGGAGTTATGTCTTTGGCGAATTGATCGGGATTGGCTGCATCCGCATAACGAACAGTTATGCCGGAACGGCTCAATACCTTAGTAAAGAGCCGGCAGGTACCTCCGTAAAGATCGATATCGGCCAGAATCTCGTCGCCGCTTTTTAGCATTCTGCAGACGGATGTGATTGCTGCCATTCCGCTGGAGAAGCAATAGGCATGAGTGCCGCCCTGGAGTTCGGCAAGGTGCTTCTCCAGAACAGCACGAGTGGGATTCCCACTGCGCGAGTAATCATATTTGCCGAAGGAGTCCGCATGCTCCTGCTCGAAGGTAGCCGTCTGATAGATTGGCGTGACCATCGGGTGATTGGGATCTTCGGGGCTTACATCAAAGTCGACCAATCGAGTCGCGAATTTCAACGGTTACCTCCGGAAATGATCTGGCTGGATTTAATCGACGATAGAGCCTGTTCGATATCTGCCAGAATATCCCGTACAGATTCGATACCCACCGACGCCCGAATGAGTTTATCCGTAACACCGAGCTTCTGCCTTATCTCTACCGGGACATCGGCGTGAGTGGCTGTGGCCGGATGTGTCATCAGCGTTTCGACGCTACCGAGGCTCTCGGCCCGGCAACATAGTTGCAGCGCATTCATGAAGGCCAAGGATTCCTCTGCAGTGGCTTTGAGCTCGAAAGAGATCATTGCGCCATAGCCCTTCTGTTGCTTGTCTGCCAGTGCCTTCTGTGGGAAGTCGTCCAGACCGGGATAATATACCTTCTCGACAAGAGGGTGTTTTTCCAGCCAGTGGGCAATTTGAAGAGCATTCTCAAATTGAATTCTGATTCTGGCGGGCAGAGTACGCAGCCCCTGCAAAGTTAGCCACGCATCGAAGGGAGCTTGGATTGTTCCCAGCGTCTTGCGGATCAGGCGAAAACGTTCGAGGAGCTTTTCATCATTTGTTGCCAGCGACCCGCCTACCGTTGCGTTGTGTCCGTCGATGTACTTTGTCGTTGAGAGAACACTTATATCGGCGCCCAGTTGAAATACATCCTGTGCGAGTGGGGTCAGGAAAGTGTTATCGACCGCCAGGAGGGCTCCGCAATTGCGTGCGATTTCTGCAACCGCGGCGATATCCGTCAAACGGAGCATTGGATTGCCGGGAGTCTCAATCAGAATGAGCTTTGTATTCGGCCGGACTGCAGCTTTCACGGCTTCGATGTCTCCGGTGTCAATGAACGAGGATTCAACACCCAGTCCATGCAATACCTCGTCAAAGAGGCGAACCGTTCCGCCATAAACGACTTCAGAGACGATTACGTGATCGCCGGTTTTGACCAGCGAAAACATCATAGTGGTGATTGCCGCCATGCCGGTACGGAAGCAGACCGCGCCTTTGGTTCTTTCCAGGGAAGCGATGGCTAGTTCCAGCGCTTCAACCGTAGGGTTGGAGACGCGACTGTAGCTGTGGTCTTGCGTTGCTCCAACCGTTTCGTGCAGGAAGGTAGCCGATTGATAAAGGGGGAAGAGCATGGAATTTGCATGGCCGTCATGCCTGCGATTGCCGTGAACGGCTACGGTCTCTGCATCCCAACGATCTGTATTTGACACCTGGGTCTCCTCAGTAAGCGATGAAGAAGTTTTGGGAAGAATCACCGGATGGCGAATATCCCCAGGTGGCCGCTCAGAGAAGGAAGAGAATACTACGACTACATATCCGACGCTGGCCTGTCACCACCTGGGGATGGCATGGCCATAGGCATTCGGTTTTGGACTCTGGGGCTCATGGGGATCAGTCTAATGCGTCGATTGTAGCAGAACGAATGCTTGCCTGAAGTCGTGCAAGATTGAGAAAGATTTCCGGGAGTTCTGCCGCGGGAGGTTTCATTAGACGAAATTTACAGGCGTTTCCTCGCACTGCGGTAAGGCAGAGGAGCTCTATACCAGCATGAAAGAAAGCACGGTAGTACTCTTGGGGACTCTGCCGGACTATGAAAGAATCTTATTAGAGCAATTTCATGTTTCTCGGTAGCAATAGGCAGTTGAAATGTGAATTTTCCTGCAAAGACTCAAGGTGCAACCATACAGGTTTCTTAAGGTGTTGAGATGCCGGTTACGACGAGAATTGTTCAAGCCAAGGGCTCTGCCTTCGCCAGAGTCAGTTGAACAGATCATGCATGCGTTCTATGACGGAGATAGACGCAAGTCCGGCACCGAATATCCGTGAATGGCTAACGAGGTGAGATGGCAAGCATAAAGCGTCGGGTAATTGAGCACTATGAAATTACGAAACGGCTAGGGGCTGGTGGCAGCGGTGTTGTGTATCTGGCTAACGATACCCTCCTGATGCGTCCCGTGGTGCTGAAAATCCTGAAGCGTGGCGCTCTCACGCTTGACCAGATGCGTACGACCGTTTTGCGCGAAGCACGCATGGCCTCAGCCATTGAACACCCCAACGTCTGCGCCATCTACGAAGTCGGCGAAACCGGCGATGAAGCCTTCATCGTCATGCAGTATGTTCCCGGACAGTCGCTGGATAAATTGATCTCCAAAGGCCCTGCCAATCTTCATCTGGTGCTTTCCGTAGGCATTCAAATTGCGGACGGTCTGAATGCCGCTCACTCGCTCGGCATCTTCCATCGCGATTTGAAGCCTCAGAATGTCATGCTGACCGATGGCGGTTTGGTAAAGATCCTGGATTTCGGTCTGGCCCGCCGGCTGAGCCCGGAAGATGCCGATTTCGATCCCGCCAAGCCCTCTGTCGATAAGAATCGGACGATGGCGGCGACCTACACCGCACGAGGCGGCACCATCAACTACATGGCTCCGGAGCAGTTCGTTACCGGGCAGAGCAGTGTTCAGAGCGATCTTTGGGCCCTAGGCGTGATCCTGTACGAATTGATAAGCGGGAGCCATCCCTTTGCCCGCCAGGACGGCGACGAGTTTCAGGCGATTCGTGCTATCCAATTTGCCGATCCTCGACCGCTGGTGCCTGCCTATCCGAATACTCCACCGGAGTTGGAGAGCGTCATCTTCCGTTGCCTGGAGAAGAATCCGGGATCGCGGTATTCCTCTTCGGCCGATGTACGCGAGGCGCTGAAGACGATTATGAAGGCGCAGCAGATCGAGACGGGAATCATTCCCGGCGAGGCTGCCGCCAATCTGCCACGCAGCGCGGCCGAGCAGGAAAAGCAATCTACGGGCTTCCTGTCGATGCTGGCCGAGCGCTTCCGTGAGTCTTCGGACAACAGCACCCGTCAAAATACTTTGCTGGTTCTGCCGTTCAATAATTACGGGCCTACGCAGGTAGCTCCGCTCTATGGATTCGCTTTAGCCGATGCGATTGCTGCCCGTCTGGCGCGCATTCCCTCTCTGGTGGTGCGTCCTTCCAGTTCCTTGATGACTCTGAATGTGAGTCAGATGGACCCCTTGGCTGTCGGGCAAAAATTAGTCGTGGGCTACGTGCTTACCGGCAATTTCATGCGTTCTGAGCAGGGATTCGATTTGAACTGGCAGCTGCTGGATGTACAGAGCCAGAGTGTCCGTTCCGGCGGGACGATTAGCGTCCCGAGCTTCGATCTCATTGCCGTACAAACGGAGATTTCGAACGAGGTCTTTGCCACTTTACAGGGTTCCCGCCAGCTGCAGACGGCAGAGAATAACCGCCCACCGAGAGATGCCTCTCTTCCTGAGCAGGTTTCCGAGGAATACCTGCAGGCTCGAGCTCTATTGTCCTCGTTTATGGCGCGCACCGGCCTGCGTAGCGATTTGCATCGTGCGCGTGAGTTGTTCGAGAGTGTGACCGCACGAGATCCCGAGTTTGCTCCTGCCTGGAGCGGTTTGGGCATTGCGCATCTGCAATATATACGCCACGGATTCGGTGGTCAGATGCACGTGATGACGGCACGCCGCGCTTTTGACAAGGCTCTGGCTCTCGATCCGGGCAGTGTGGAAGCGAATCTATATCGCGTTTACATGCTGCTCTCTCGTGGCGAGAAGGAGAGCGCACGCCATGGAATTGAGCATTTGCTGCAAACGGCTGCGAATGACTGGAATGTTCACATGGTCGCGGGGATGACGCTCCGTTTCGACGGGATGTACGAGGAGGCTCTTAAGCAGTTCAATCGTGCGCTAAAGCTTAACCCCGCAAATGCCCCTGTTCTTTACAACCATCGAGCCCGCGTTTACCACTATCAGAATCAGTTGGAGTTGGCCGATGAGGAATTGCGCAAGGGCCTGGCCCTTGAACCCCGGCATCCGCTTCTTCGTACGTCTTTGGGCTATCAGCAGATGCGGCAGGGAAATATGCGAGCTGCTATCGATATTCTCGAAGAGGTCATCCGGGATGACGATTCGATGCGTATTGCTGTACCGACTCTGGCCCTTTGCTATGTCCAGGTTGGAGACCGGGAAAAGGCATCTTCGTTGATCGCCGAAGAGTCTTTGTCTGCTGCCGAAGCAGACAGCGAAATGGCCTACCGTCTGGCGACCTACTTTGCTGTAGAAGGGGACGAAAGCGAAGCGCTGCACTGGCTCAGAAGAGCGATTTACCTGGGCAATGAGAATTACCCCTGGTTTAGCGTGAATCCATCCTGGAGCAGACTCAAGGGGCACAGCGACTTCGAGCGAATTCTGGAAGACCTTAAGAAGACCTTCCGCCGTAATCAGAAGACCTGGAGACGTTTGATGGAGCGCCTGCCGGAGGATGCAGCCAACTAGGTTTCTTCCGAAAAGACTTATCAGCTAAAAAGAGCTCTGGGACTTTCTGCCAAAGGCAGACCCGGGGCTCTTTGCTTTTTTGTCCTGCATCCTTTCTGGGGTGTTCTGGCCCCACCCTGTTTCTGATTGGACCTGAAGCAGCATCAGATCGTTTAGTTTGTGCAATCTCCGTGCAGCAAGACAGAGTGAAAAACGAGTAATCGCAGATCCGACTTTTGCCGTTCTCGTGGTGGAGCAGGGGAGCTGAGCATTCCTATTATGGAGAGGCGTCCGATCCTTGGTTCCACCTGCCAGGACTCCGCCTGCTTCCCGCTCACTCTCCTATACTTACGGCCGATATGACCTTTTAGGCCGACTCGCATCCAACCCGGAAATCCATGGATTCTCCTCGAGCAAGGGGAAGATCCGAGCAAAAGAGGCGGAATTTGGCGTAGAGTGGTTCGTACTTTGAAAGCGGCCGGTTATTGTAAATCTCTTAAGTTATTGAATAAAGGAAAGTTAAAAGTTTTCTGTGGTGCAGATTGCGACGTTTCTGAAATTTGCTGAATCTAATAGCCAGAAATCTGATAGAAGGATACTCAATGGCTAGCGACTTTTTAAGCATCATCAAGCCCAGCAGCTCCAACCCTCAAGAGAGGCCGACTGCTCGTGTCCTCCCTATCCTTCCGGTACGCGACACGGTTCTATTCCCGCACGCGGTTCTGCCGTTGACGGTAGGGCGTGAAAGTTCTGTTCAATTAATCCAATCTCTCGGAGAAGAGAAGACCATAGTCGTGGTTGCGCAGCGGGATGCTCGAATGGACACTCCGCAGCCCGCTGATTTGCATTCGATCGGTACACTCGCAACGATTCACAAGGTCGTCAAGATGCCGAACCAGAGCCTTTTTGTCTTTACGGAAGGCACGGAGCGGGTCCATCTGGGTACCTTCGAGCAGATCGAGCCATTCATGACGGCAGTTGTCGATCCGGTTGAGCAGATTCTTGCTGAGCCTGGTCCGGAATTGGAAGCTCTACAGCGGAATGTGCTGTCACAGTTCCAGCAGATTGTTTCGGCTTCTCCGACTCTGTCGGATGAACTGCAGACGATTGCTCTGAATATTGAAGAGCCGGGTCGTCTGGTGGACTTTATTGCAGCTTCTCTGCCATTCCTGACCACCTCCGATAAGCAGGAGCTGCTGGAAACGGCCGGCATTGCCGCTCGCTTGGAGCGTATTAATAAGCACCTCGCAAAAGAAATTGAGGTGCAGCAGCTAAGGAACAAGATCCAGTCTGAAGTTCAGGACCAGGTCCAGCAATCTCAGCGAGACTACTATCTGCGCGAGCAGCTGAAAGCTATCCAGAAGGAACTTGGCGAACTGGACGAAGGCCAGAAGGATACAGAAGAGCTTCGTCAGAAGATCGAAGCTGCTGGAATGCCGGAGGAGATCAAAAAAGAAGCTCTTAAGGAGCTTGGCCGCCTCTCGCGTATGTCTCCGATGGCAGCCGACTATTCGCTGACCAGGAACTACATCGAGTGGCTGGCGGTATTGCCTTGGGCCAAGAGTTCCGGTTCGGAAGTCGATATTACCAAGGCGAAGCAGATCCTGGATGAGGATCACTACGATCTAAAGAAGGTAAAGGACCGTATCCTCGATTATCTGGCCGTGCGTCGTCTGAAGCCTGATATGAAGGGGCCGATTCTTTGCTTCGTCGGGCCTCCGGGCGTGGGTAAAACCTCTCTAGGGCGTTCGATTGCTCGTGCTTTGGATCGTAAGTTCCAGCGCATTTCGCTTGGCGGTATGCACGACGAGGCCGAGATCCGCGGACATCGTCGGACATACATCGGTGCCATGCCTGGACAGGTCATTCAGGCACTCCGTCGTGCCGAGGCGAACGATCCGGTTTTCATGCTGGACGAGATCGACAAGTTAGGAAGGGATTTCCGTGGCGATCCGGCCTCTGCGCTTCTTGAGACGCTAGATCCGGAGCAGAACAATACCTTCCGCGACAACTATCTGGATGTACCGTTCGATCTCTCGAAGGTGCTCTTTATCTGCACGGCGAACGTGCTCGATCCGATTCCGGAACCGTTGCGCGACCGTATGGAGATCATTGAGCTGCCTGGCTACACGGAAGAAGAGAAGGTGCATATTGCCTTCCGTTATCTAATTCCGCGTCAGATCAAGGAGAACGGTATTACAGAGGAGCAAATCGACTTTCCCGAAGAGGCGGTACGCTTCATTGTCCGCCACTATACGAGAGAATCCGGTGTGCGCCGTCTGGAGCAGTTAATCGGAACGGTGTGCCGTAAACAGGCGCGTCGTGTTGCTGAGGGATCGACGGAGAAGCTGTATGTGACTCCGCAATTGATTCAGGATCAGGAATTCCTCGGTGGCATCAAGGTCCGCGTAGATACGGAGATTGCAGAGCGGACTCGTCGTGCCGGTGTTGCGGTTGGGTTGGCCTGGACTCCGGTCGGCGGAGATGTACTCTTCATCGAAGCGAATCGGATGAAGGGGAAAGGTTCCTTCACGATGACTGGGCAGATAGGTGAAGTCATGCAGGAATCCATGCAGGCTGCACTTACCTGGGTCCGTTCCAATGCGAAGAGTCTTGGATTGGATGAAGACTTCACTCGTGAGATCGATCTCCACATTCACGTTCCGGCTGGGGCAATTCCTAAGGATGGTCCTTCTGCCGGTGTCACGATGGCAACTGCTCTGGTTTCCTTAATGACGGATAGGCCGGTTCGCCCGCTGACCGCCATGACGGGAGAGATTACGCTGAGCGGTAATGTGCTTCCAGTAGGCGGCATTAAAGAGAAATTCCTCGCGGCAAAACGTGCGGGCGTAAAGCACGTACTGTTGCCGGCGGAGAATCGCCAGAATGTGGAAGAAGATCTGACTCTCGATCAGATTGAGGGTGTCACGATCGATTACGTCAGCCGAATCGAAGAGGCTCTGGCAATTGCTTTACCGGAATCGACTGCCGAGCGTAAAGCCGACGAGGCTGTACGCCAGGATGTGGTTGCACATGCACAGGCATAACTAAATCTTAAATAGCTTTCAGTAGCTGCCCGCTCTGTAATCTGGCTGTAGGAAAAGATTACAGGGCGGGCATATCTTTTTTACAATCCAATAGTTACTTTTTACCCGCCCAGGATTTATCCACTACTTTTCCCTGAAACACAGCAACATCTTTTCTAGAGCAGGTTCATTAGCTGCAGGGAGTTTGTATAGGACTCCCGCAACTCTCAACTCGCAACCCGGAGAAGCAAGGCAACACCGGTCAAGCGAAGGCTGAGATGCGAAGGATGAACGGCGATGAGTTTCTCCCGTATTTTTCGTGCATTGTTTCTTGCGGCAGTTGTAAGTGCGATTCCGGCAGCTTCCTTTGCCGAGATTTCGATCTCTGTAAACATTGGACCGCCCGCATTACCCGTTTATGAGCAGCCGCTGTGCCCGGGAGATGGCTACATCTGGACGCCGGGATATTGGGCTTGGGGCCCGGATGGATATTTTTGGGTTCCCGGTACCTGGGTAGTTGCTCCTTCTCCTGGGTTACTGTGGACTCCCGGATATTGGGGATGGGTAAGTAACGTTTATGTTTGGCATCCGGGCTACTGGGGGCCGCACGTAGGCTTCTATGGAGGCGTGAATTATGGATACGGCTACACCGGTTCCGGTTACTGGGGTGGACGTTGGGAAGGTAATCACTTTTCTTATAATCGTGTGGTTAACAATATCAACGTCACCAATATTCACAATGTATATGTCGACAAAACGGTAATCGTAAACAACAACGTGAATCGGGTCAGCTTCAATGGCGGTCCTGGAGGCGTTCACGCAGCTCCTACCCCGGTGGAGGTGAGAGCCGCACAGGATCACCACATGGCTCCGGTGGCAATGCAGATGCAGCATGAGCAGTCGGCTCGTGTGGATCGTAATCAGTGGGCAAACGTGAATCATGGACGTCCGGTGCTTGCAGCGGCTCCCCGGCCATTAACCAGTCCGGCACATGAAAACTTCGCGCAGCCGAATAATGCTCCCGGACGTAATGCCAATCCTGGAGAAAATGCAGCGCATTCTGCAATCAATGGCCGTTCGACTATGGCTCCTGTGAGGGGTGGAGACTCGCGTCCGGTTTTCGATAACTCTCGGGTAGACCATCAGTCCACGCCTACTCCGCAGGTTCGTCAACCGCAAATGCCTTCTCATCAGATAGCTCCGTCCTCTCAGCCTCAGTACAATCGAGGGCCTCAGATGCAGGAACGCCAGTCTGCGCCGGCACCACAGTATCGGGTGCAGCAGATGCCGCAGCAGCAACGGCCTCAGTCGGTTGAGCCTCAGTTCCATCAACAGGCTATGCCACAGAGCAGGCCTCAACAGACGCCCCAGTACCATCCGCAACAGGCGCCGGTACAGCAGTCCAGGCCTCAGCCTGAAATGCGCCAGTCGGCTCCATCTCCTCAGCATATGGAGCGGCCGTCAGGTGGCGGCCGGCCGGAAGGCGAGCACCGGCCTCAACGTTAAGTGGCTTGGGGCGGGGTAGTTCGGATTGGGGTGGTGCAGCTTTGACTCCAACAAATTGCACTACTCCATATCCCGTGTTTGTTGGTTTGGGAGAGTTTCTCGAATAAAAGTTTGGCGCTGAACGACTACCCGCCGGGTCACGATCTGCCCGGCGGGATTTTTTCTTTTGGAGGGGTGAGAATTGCGGGATGAAAAGAATTTGCGCCCATTCAATGTTTGGGGGCAGTATTCTGCTACAGAGCTATGCAGGTTCGAGTTCTCTATTTCGGCACACTCAAGGATATTTTCCTGACAGACCAAGCCAATCTTGATCTTCCGGAGAATACGACCGTCTCCTCTCTGTTGGATCACTTCCGCCAGCTTCATCCGGAGAGGGGTAGTTTATGGAATGTTCTGGCGGTTGCTGTAAATCAGGAATATGCCTATCCGCAGCACTTATTGCATGAGGGAGACGAGGTTGCCCTGCTTCCTCCTGTCTCGGGCGGTGCTCCGGATACTGTTGTTCAACTGTTCCGGGAGCCAATTCCTGCAGATAAGCTGATCGCTGAGATTAAGCAAGGGGAAGATGGGGCGGTTGTTGTCTTCGATGGGATTGTTCGTAACAACACTCGAGGCCGCAAGACTCTTTTCCTCGACTATGAAGCCTACGAAGAGATGGCCCTTCGGCTGATGAACGAACTTGCCTCGGAAGCAATTAAGAAGTATGGCGTTCGTGCCGTTACCTTGGTTCATCGCCTGGGAAAGCTAGAGGTCGGAGAGACCAGTGTTCTGATCGTAGTTGCTTCTGCCCATCGTGGGCAGGCCTTCGATGCCTGCCGCTGGATCATCGATACTCTGAAGAAATCGGTGCCCATTTGGAAGAAGGAGCATTTTGAAGATGGAGCGGTGTGGGCCGATGGGGAGCCTTTCCCTGAATCCATTCGGCTGAATCCGGAATCCTAGGTGCTCTGATGCGAATTCGTTTTGTGCCGACCTCAACGATTGTCTTGCTGGTAGCGGCATTTCTGTTTCGTCAGGCAGTGCCTCAGGACATTCCTCCTATTCGCGTCGATGTTCGCCTGGTAAATGTATTCGTTAATGCGACAGATGAGAATGGAGCCTTGGTCGGAGGCTTGAATAAAGACGATTTTCTGCTTACGGAAGATGGACATCCCCAGAAAATTTCGGTCTTTGAACGGCAGTCGGAGATGCCTCTGAATGTCGTACTCGCTATCGATACCAGTGGAAGCGTTCATAAAGATCTGGCGATTGAGCAGAATGCAGCACATCGCTTTGTTCATGCCCTAATGCGGCGTAGCGATCGCATGAACCTTCTCGAGTTTTCGACCAATGTCCGGGAGGTTGTGCCTTTTACGAATGATCTTGGACGCCTGGACCGTGGGCTTGACTCGCTTCGGAATGGCCCGGCTACCGCGCTCTACGATGCCGTATATCTGGCAGCTCAGAACCTCGAAGGAAGGCCAGGACGCAAGGTTCTGGTTATTGTTTCCGATGGGGGGAATACCGTAAAAGGTGTGGACTACGCGAGTGCGCTGGAAGCAGCCTTGCGCAATGAGGTAATGGTCTATAGTCTGATCGATGTTCCGATTGCTGCCAGTGCAGGACGAGATACCGGCGGTGAGCACGCAATGATCACTCTTTCCGAGCAGACCGGCGGGAAATATTACTACGCGGCCGCAGCACAGCTGAATGAAGCTTTTCAGAAGGTGGCCGACGATCTGCATACACAGTATTTATTGGCCTATTATCCTTCGCGTCGTGCTTCTAATTCGGAGTTCCGCCGCATTGAGGTCAAACTTCGTTCCCCGGGAATGACAAATTACTCGGTGCGTCACCGGACGGGATATTACTCTTTGGACGAACCGTAGAGTCTTTGTCTTGAACAGAAGAATGAATCTTTAGACGTAGTTTCTGGCTGGTAATAGGAACGTCATAATTGCAGGTTGAATCCAACCCACATCTATCATCCAAAGATTAGGAGGCTGTGGCGGGGATTAGAGGAATTTCGCTTTTAGTATGGTCCAGCAGGATTCCGCGGTCATTTGTTCATGGTCTACAGTGAAAGCGAAAATGCTCTAAAGAAAACTCGGCTATCCTTCGCTACAATCATAGTTATGCCATCAGCGAATCTCCAGCGACGTCGTCAGAAGACTCCGCCTCCTGGTGAGACTGGCCAGGAAGCGCTTTATCTTCGGTTCTTGAGCGAGAAGCAGGTACCCGTGATCGTCAAACTTCGGGATGGAGAGACGGTTCAGGGCTGGATCGAATACTTTGATGACCGCATGATCCGCCTGACTCGCGAGGGCAAACCCAATCTGTTTATCTATAAACAGCAGATTCGAACCATTACCGAGAGCGCTCGCCGTCCCAAGCGGGCTGTAGCTCCACAAGAGGAGATGGAATAGTGAGTTTTTTGCCTGCAGAGGTAAATCTGCAGTTCGCCGGACCTGCCGCACATATTGCCAAAGAAGCAGGAACTCTAGTTCGTGATTTCTATAACCGTGGAGTTGAGACCGAATATAAGGGCGATGTCGATCTGGTTACCGAAGCTGACCGCTCTTCGGAAAAGCTTATTCGGGCACGGTTGCAGTCTGTCTTCCCCGATCATGGAATCTTCGGGGAAGAAGGAACCCGGGATGGTCTGGATCGAGAGTACCGGTGGTATGTCGATCCTCTGGACGGCACAACCAACTTCGCACACCGGTTTCCACATTTTTGCGTTTCCCTTGGGCTGGAGCGCCGACCTAAAGGCCTTTCCTCCGATCAGGATGGGGAATTGACGGCGGCTGTGATCTACGATCCCATGCGCGACGAATTATTTGTGGCGGAGAAGGGCAAAGGGGCATATCTGAACGGCAAGCGTATTCATGCTTCGAAGACTCCTGAGCTGGCCGAAGCACTGGTCGCGACAGGTTTCCCGAGCCGGAAGCGTCATGACAGTCCGAATATTCACTTCTATCAGGAGTTCACGCTTCGTTCCCACGGCGTTCGACGGGCCGGTTCTGCTGCACTGGATCTTTCCTACACGGCCTGCGGGCGTTTCGATGCCTATTGGGAGTTCAACTTGAATCCCTGGGATACTGCGGCCGGAATCTTGCTGGTTCTGGAGGCAGGAGGTTCGGTGACCGGCTTTGATGGATCGGCCTTCAGGCTGGAAAGCAAAGAAATCCTGGCAACGAATGGCCTATTGCACGACGAAATGATTACATTGTTCAGAGAGATGTTTGCCGGTAGAGGTTTGTCCCCTATACCGACACCGCAAGAATTTGCAGCCCGGCGTATGGCTCGTATGGAAACGAAGTTGTAAGCTGGTGTTACTGGCAGTTTAGAGCGTTTTCCTTTTCGGTTTGCTGTGAGGCTACCAACAAGTGTGGCTTCTTTCAGATCATCTCTGAAGACAGGTGTGGTGAAAGCCTTGAAGCAACCGGTGGTTCTGGCAAACGGGAAGGGAAAACGCTCAAGCTGCTGCTACAATCTGAAACGTAATTTTTGTGACGTCTACCGGAGAGACGAACTACATGGCCTACGTAATTGCAGAACCTTGCATTGGTACTAAGGATACGGCCTGCGTTGACGCGTGTCCTGTTGATTGCATTCACCCCAAGAAGGATGAAGCGAAACACGCCGAAGAGGTGCAACTCTACATTGATCCCGTAGAGTGCATCGATTGCGGCGCCTGTGTCCCGGCGTGCCCTGTTTCGGCAATTTTTGCTGCCGATGATCTGCCAGAAAAATGGCAGAGCTTCGCCCAAACGAACGCAGCATTCTTCGGGCGCTAAGGCTTCTGAGGTTTCGATGTTGGCCCGGAACGGATGCATGCGTAGCCGCTTCCGTCGAAGCATGGCTACACTTTGCTTATCGTAGTTAGGCCGTACTCAAACCTAAATCCTTCTTTACCGTAGTATCCGGAAGCGCGCAGCTCATAAAAGCTGCGCGCTTCTTATTTATGCCAGACTTGTCTCCGGGTTTTATTCCGGAGAGCATTCTCAAAATAGTCGTGGGCAGGATCTTCCTTCAGAAACATGCAATCGAATGGTCGACGCACTATGTGAAAACGCTGTAACCTGTTAAAAACGGTTGCTATGTCTAAACCATCGATTCTGCCCATTCAGGAGGTAGCGCGCAAACTCGCGTTACCGGACGCTTTGTATGAACCTATTGGAAACTACGGCGCCAAGATTAAACTCGAGCTTCTGAATGATCAGAATTTCCCATCCAAAGGCAAGCTGGTTCTTGTAACTGCCACTACGCCGACAGTATCCGGCGAGGGCAAGACCGTTATTTCGATTGGCTTGGCCCAGGGGCTGACACACATTGGCAAGAAAGCGATTGTTACCTCCCGCGAGCCTTCTCTTGGTCCTGTCTTTGGTCTGAAGGGTGGAGCTGCCGGTGGCGGACTATCCCAGGTTGAGCCCAGCCAGAAGATCAATCTTCATTTTCATGGCGATTTTCACGCTATTGCTGCTGCGCACAATTTGCTGGCAGCGATGGTGGATGCACATATCTTCCATGGAAACACCTTGGGCCTGGTGCCTGAGAAGGTCACCTGGCCTCGCACTATGGACATGAATGACCGGGCACTGCGGAATATCGTTGTTCAGGTCGATGGCAAGCGAGAGGGAGCGAATCGCTCCAGCCGTTTTGTGATTACGGCAGCTTCCGAAGTAATGGCGATTGTAGCTCTGGCTTCCAGCCTGGAGAATCTCCGCGAACGTCTGGGACGTATCGTGGTGGGTACAAATCGGGAAGGCAAGCCCGTTTGCGCGGAGGATCTGGGGGCTACGGGAGCCATGATGGCTCTGCTCTCCGAGGCAATTCTGCCGAACCTGGTGCAGACGACCGATGGAACTCCTGCCATGGTTCATGCTGGGCCCTTTGGAAACATTGCGCACGGGACCAGCAGTATCATCTCCCACAACATGGGGCTTCGCCTGGCGGACTACATTGTCAATGAGGCTGGCTTCGGTGCCGATCTTGGAGCGGAGAAGTATTTCGATATCGTGATGCGTTATTCCGGTATCGCTCCTTCTGCAGCCGTCCTGGTGAGTACAGTCAAAAGCCTGGTGGAGCAGGGTGAAGGCAGCCTTGAAAAAGGGTTTGCCAATCTTGATCATCACATCGGAATCCTGCGCGGTTTTGGCGTTCCGATTGTCGTTGCCATCAATCGCTTCCCGGCGGATTCCGAAGAGGATCTGGCTTGCATCGCTGCCCATTGTGCTCAGCAGGGAATCGAGACCTCGCCTGTAGAGGCCTTTGTTAAAGGTGGTGCCGGTGCTGCCGATTTGGCCCGGAAGGTTGTCGCTGCGATTGACAAGAATCCCAAGCCGGATGTGAAGCCCTCCTACGAACTGTCTGCCTGTTTCGAGGAGAAGATCAGGTCGGTTGCACGCAAGATTTATGGCGCATCGGATGTTGTGCTGAGCGAGAATGCGAAGGCGAAGCTTGCACAAATCGCAGGGTGGGGCTATGGAAATCTTCCAATCTGCATTGCCAAGACTCAGTATTCGCTCTCGGACAATCCAAAGCTGCTAGGCGCTCCCAAGGATTGGTGCTTGCAGGTAACGGACGTTTCGCTCTCTGCCGGTGCGGGATTCGTGGTGGCAATTGCGGGCAACATGATGCTGATGCCTGGATTACCGAAGTCTCCCCGTGCACTCGATGTAGATGTCGATGCCGAGGGGCAGATTATCGGCATGTAGGCGGCAACTGGCAACCGTTAATCTCTGGTTGTTCTAGAACCGTTTCTACAAGGCAGCAAACTTTCGAACAGCAACAGGAAGGGGCCGATTTCGATCGTGCCGCTTCTCCTGTGCTGGTTTCGCTCTCGTGGCTGTATTCTGTTTTTCTGTGGCTGCTAGTCAATCGGAAGCGGTTATTTTACGGACGTGGCCTATTCATGAGGCCGACCTGATTGTCTCTCTGTTTACGAGAGAGCACGGCAAGATCAAGGGTGTAGCCAAATCGGCGATGAAGTCTCGTCGCCGGTTTGGAGGGGCCTTGGAGCCGATGACAGCTGTCCGTGCAACATACGTATTCAAGCCTCGCCAGGAACTGGTTCGCTTGGATTCCTGTGAGATTATTCAATCTCCACTCTCCGCCCCGGTCGATTATCTTCGCGTTTCCGTTCTGTCTTTCTTCAGCGAGGTTCTGGAAGAGATGCTGCCTGATCAGGATCCGCAAGAGACCGTTTACCGCCTCTTGGTCGCGGTTCTTGAGTACACCCGTGTAGAACAGGCATGGATGCCACTGACCTACTTTTCTCTCTGGATAACCCGCCTGATGGGTTGGCTTCCGGATATCGGCCGTTGTATGGTTTGCGGAACCGTACTTGCCGGACAGAATATCTATTTCCATTTTTCCAGTGATGGCCTGTTTTGTTCGCTGCATCGCAAAGGCAATTCCGGACAGCTTTCCGCCGACTCTCACAGTCTGGCTCTAAGGATTCTCCGGGCTCCTGTATCGGCTTTTGTTCAGGAGTCCTGGCCACGCAAGCGAGCCGCCGACCTGAGACGTTTCCTGGTCCAGTCGCTGGAGCGGCACCTGGAGCACAAGTTGAGGACTGCGGATGTCCTGGTGCGATTAGGTGGGTGAAGGATTGCATTTCCCACTATCCGGAAAGATCCCTGTTGTATCCAACCTGCCGGACGATAAGAAAGAAAACACTCTATAGTGCTTTTGCCCTGTGACCTGGAGCGTGGTGGTTTTAGAGCATTTTAGGTTTCGGTAAGGATGCCGTTTGGATAGCGGTCCCCGGTCTACCTCGAAATCTGAAATGCGCTTGTATTCATTAAATATTCATTTCGAATGAATATTTAAAGCCGCAGTGACGCCAATTAAAGATTACAGAAAGGGTGAAAACGCCGTAGAATCTGCTTTTGGATAAAACCTTTCACATTCGTGCGGGCTGTTAGCTTCAACTGGCGTTTCCCTCCTCAACGCCATCTTGTTACGATGCCAGATAGGCCTCAGCGGTGTGAAAACCATGGACCTCAAAATATTGTTAGCTGAAGAGAGTCGTAAAGTGCCTTCCAGGAATACACAAATGCCCGCTTCGGGCAAAGACGGTAAGCCTACGCCACTCACGTTTCAGGAACTATTGTTCCGCTTGCAGAGCTTCTGGGCAGAGCGCGGTTGCGTTTTGCAGCAGCCCTATGACGTAGAGGTAGGAGCCGGAACCATGTCGCCAGAGACCTTTCTGCGCGTACTCGGTCCAAAACCCTATAGCGTTGGCTATGCTCAGCCTTCCCGCCGTCCTGCCGATGGCCGATATGGTGAAAACCCGAACCGCCTCTTCAAGCACACGCAGTTTCAGGTCATCCTTAAGCCACCACCGGAGAACATCCAGGATTTGTACCTGGAATCACTTGCGGCTATTGGAATCGACCTTCGAGTACACGATCTGAAGTTCGAAGAGGATAACTGGGAGTCTCCAACGCTTGGTGCCTGGGGCATCGGTTGGCAAGTCATGCTCGATGGGCTGGAAATTACCCAGTTCACCTATTTCCAGCAGTGCGGTGGAATCGATCTGGATCCCATCTCTGCGGAGCTGACCTATGGTCTGGAGCGTATTGCGGCGTTCCTGCAGGATGTCGATTCGATCTACGACATTGTCTGGGCGAAGGATCCGGTGACCGGCAAGCCTGTGACCTATGGAGAAGTACGGCTTGCGGAGGAACTGCAGTTCTCGGTCTACAACTTTGAATATGCCGACGTAGAAAAGTTATGGGAGCACCTGCGCTTGTACGAATCGGAATGCCAGTCGCTTATTGATCAGGCAAATGCGATTCCTGCCGATGCTGCCGAAGACATCCGGAAGCGCTTCCCCGTGCTGGGAGCTTTCGACCTGTGTCTGAAGTGCTCGCATCTCTTCAATCTGCTCGATGCTCGTGGGGCTATTTCTGTGACGGAACGTGTTGGCGTGATCGCCCGTATCCGGACCCTTGCAGTTGGTGTTGCTAAAGCGTATGTCGCGCAACAAGTCGAGACGGTCTCGGCTTAAAGGATTGGGGATCATGGCTGACTTTCTACTTGAAATTGGTTTAGAAGAAATTCCTGCCCGCATGATTGAAACTGCGCAGGCAGAGTTATACCAGCGCGTGACTCAATTGTTGGTGCGCGAGAAATTGCTGGTTGAGCCAAAGGGCTCAAGCTATTCGACGCCGCGGCGGCTTGCCGTTCTTGTACATGATGTTTTGTCAAAGCAGGAAGACACGGAAGAGGTTCTGCTAGGGCCGTCTTGCAAAGTTGCTTTCAAGGATGCGGCACCGACAGCTGCGGCTGAGGCTTTTGCAAAGAAAGCAGGTGTCACGGTTGCCGATCTTAAGAAGGTGACGAATCCGAAGGGCGAGTATGTTAGTGCGACGGTGAAGCGTGTGGGGCGTACGGCTGCTGCTGTGCTTTCCGAGCATCTTGCCAAGGAAGTTGGAAGCATCTACTGGCCAAAGAATATGTACTGGCGTCTGGGCAAGCCTGAGCGGTTTGTTCGTCCAGTCCGCTGGCTGGTGGCCTTGCTCGACGAGGAAGTGATTCCCTTCGAGTTCGGCGGAATTACGGCTTCGAATACCAGTCGCGGACATCGCATCTTGCACGGCGATGCGCCTCTGGCAATTCCGGCCCCGAAGAAATATGCCGCAACGCTTGAGTCGGCGAAGGTCATCGTCGATTCGGAGCAGCGTAAGCAGATTATCCGCAAGGCTCTTGACGCCCAGGTAAAGAAGGTTTCCGGTGCACGCTGGCGTGAAGACGCCGGACTGCTGGATACGGTGGTTCACTTGACCGAGTATCCGGCGGCGTTGCTCGGCGGATTTGAAAAGGAATATCTCTCGCTTCCGGAAGAAGTCCTGGTTACAGTTATGCGTGACCACCAGAAGTACTTTGCTGTTGAGGATGCGTCCGGCAAATTGGCAGCGAATTTTCTGGCTGTTTTGAATACCGAGGGTGACCCTCAGGGGCTCATTCAGCATGGGAATGAGCGAGTCCTGCGCGCTCGGTTCAACGATGCGCGATTCTTCTGGAATTACGATCAGAAGATCAAGTTGACCGATCGCGTCGAGATGTTGAAATCCGTTACTTTCCAGAAGGACCTTGGAAGTTACTGGGAGAAGACGCAGACGACGCTTCGTGTTGCCGAAGCTTTGGCCTCCAAGCTGAAGTTGGAGAAAATTCAGCTGGACGAAGCGGCATTGAAGCAAGCCGTCCTCTTGTCCAAAACTGACCTTACGACTGAGCTAGTCAAGGAATTTACAGAATTGCAGGGTGTGGTTGGTGGCCTTTACGCACGTGCGCAAGGTTTGGGAGAGACCGTGGCTCAGGCCATTTACTGGCAGTACTCTCCGGCTTCGTCTGAAGCATCAATTCCTGCAAATGTAGAAGGACAGGTTCTAGGACTCGCGGATCGCATCCAGACGATTGTGGAGATGTTTGCCATCGGCCTGGCGCCAACCGGCTCGAAGGACCCCTTCGCTCTTCGTCGTGCGGCCAATGCCATTGTGAAGATTCTCGCGGAATCGAGCTTGCCGCTTCGTCTGGATAGCTTAGTTGTGGAAGCTCTTAGCGTAACTGGACGTCCTGACAATGGTATTCTCGCGTTTCTGCGTGAGCGGGTGCACTTCTACCTCAAGGATGTGAAGGGCTTCTCCTACGATGTGGTCAATGCAGTTCTGGCCGCCGGAGGAGACGACATTCCGGATGCCATCGGTCGTTGCGAGGCGTTGACCGCGGTTCGCGGCTCGGAGGATTTTGCCGCTATCTCGACCGCCTTTAAGCGGATCAAAAATATTCTTCGTCAGGCTGCTCAGGCTGGTGAGAAAGTGGATGATGTCCGTTACGTCGAACTTCTTCCCAATAGCGATCCGGCGGAGGAGAAGTTGCTGGCCAAGATGCAGTTCTTGGCTCCTACAGCAGATGCGCTTCGTGCAAATCGTGAGTACAAGGAATCGCTGGAGATGATTGCGACGCTCAGACCCGTCATCGATGCCTTTTTCGACAAGGTCATGGTGATGGCTCCGGAGCCGGAACTTCGTCGCGTACGGTTGAAGCTGATCACCGCAGTCTTGCAGAGCTTTACCAGGATTGCCGATTTCAGCGAAATAGTGACAAGCTAGCTTCGATTGCCCCATTCTTTTCGTCCCTGGAGGGTGAAAAGAATGGGGTATCAGCAAGCTTCTTTCATCTCCTTTTTATTGCGCGGATGGAAGAATGCGGTATCCCTGCAAGTGGCCATCGACAGTTCCCAAAGCACCAGAGACGGAATTGCTCTAAAATTCCCACATGGCAGACCAGCTATATCTCAGCTTGTGGTTCCCTAATTTGCGTTTGGAAGGGCTGGCTCCCGCTCTTGAATCTGTTCTTTCCCAGTTCTCAGCGATAGGAGGATCCTCCCGCGTCTTCGCCGCCACGGTATACCCTCTCTCCTGGAGTGAGGCACCGGTATTTCAGAACGTTTACGGAGACGGAGAGGATGGCGCAACACTGCAGCAGGCTATTACCGAAGCTCTGGAGCTTCTCCACGACGATTTTGCCTATGAATTCCAGATTAAGTGGGAGATGTGGGTTCCTGAAGTCGGCGGAGGATTGGACCCGATCTGGAAGAAGGAAGCTCGAACGGTACGTGTAACGGCTTTTGGCCCGCAGTTCGATGAAGGTGTTTATGACCAGGAAGGCCATATTCGGATAGACTTCGGTACCGATACGACATTTCTCCTGGAGGATCTAGATCTAGACGAGGTTGCTGCCGACCGGGTTAAACAGAATGTGCAGCAGTTGGTAGACCTGACGAATCTGATCCAGCAGAACTGTGGCATCTCAAGTCGTTTGCTATGGTCGGAGTCAGGTGAGAATTTAGCGCAAAAGTTGATAGAGCGCTTGCAGCGTGTGAACTAGGCCTTAGAGCATTTGTGGTTTGGTGTGATTCGTCAAAGGATGGCTACGCACTTCCGATTCTGGCTGGACAGTACCCATGACCTGGAATGCTCTAGACAATTCTTCTCCTGGTATCGTCTATAAGGGATACTCCGGGTCATCTGGCTTGAGGTTTTGCTGAAAAGAGAAAGTTTTCATGCGCATTACGATTGAACAATTGCGCACGGCGATAGTTGGTTTCGCCTTACTGCTGATTGTCGGAATTATTGGATTTCTCGGCTACTCCCACTACCAGCGTCGCTTCTTGACCCAGGATTTGCCTGCCAAGCTCGGAGCTCATATCAAGTCTTCCGGGCGAGGCATAACGTATTCTCCTTCGGGCAAGAAAGGACATCCGCTGTTCTTTCTGAGTGCCGAGAAGGTCGTGCAATACAAGGAAAAGAATCGCCAGATACTGCAAGGGGTCAACATCATTCTCTACGGTCCCAATGGAGATCGTAACGACCGGATCTTTGGTAACAACTTTGAGTACGATCAAGACGACGGCATCTTCCGTGCTCAGGGAGAAGTGCAGATCGATCTCGGGGTAGCCGCATCGCAAACCCCTATGCCAGCGGGTGCTGCGCCTAAAGCTCCGTCCGAGACACAACGGGAAGCTCCGGACGAAAAGAGTACCGTGCATATAAAAACCAGCAATCTGGTTTTCTATAGGGAAACCGGGAATGCTGTGACCGACCAGGTAGTGGAGTTTCATTTCCCAAAGGCTGCCGGATCTGCAAAAGGTGCCAATTACGATTCGCAAAGTGGCGTTTTGACCCTGCAAAATGCTGTTGCCTTAAATTCCAGCGCGAATGGCGATCCGGTACAGGTGCATGCGTCTCATGCGCAAATTGCGCGTGAAACTCAGCAGTGCTACCTGCTCAACGTAAGCACCGATTTCCAGAATGAGCGGAGCACTGCAGATTCGGCAATCGTACATTTCCGTAAAGATGGAACGGCAGAATCTATCGAGGCAAAAGGAAACGTCCATTTGCGCAGTGATTCCGGTCAGGAGCTGACCTCACAATTAGGGGAGATGCAGCTGGATCAGCGCAGCCAGCCGAGATCGGCGCACTTTAGTCACGGAGTACTGTTCAACTCCGAAGATACTCTTCACCACATGCATGGTACGGCAGGAGAGGCTTTCGTGGATTTCGCTTCGAAAGCTGCCCCCAAGCATGCTCGTTTTCTTCATGCCGTTTCCTTTGTGGATCAGCAATCCGGGCTTCCTAATGATGCTCACGGTTCTCTCACCAGGGAGATGCGCGGCGCACAGCTGGATATCGATTTCGCAAGCGACGCACAGCAGCGCGCCCGGGTCCAAAAGGCTCTGGCCCAGGGTGGGGCTACAGCCGTACTTCATACTGTTCGGACAAAGGCTCCTCAGCAATTGACAACGGTAGAAGCGGATAGCCTGTTAGCCAACTTCAATAATGAAATGGCTATCTCCGAATTGCTCGGCAATGGACACACCAAGCTGACGGATCTAGCTGCCGATGGGACAACTCAGGTTTCCACCGGAGACTCTCTTGTAGTCCAGTTCGAGCCGGAGGGCCGGAAGCAGAGAATCAAGCATGTGTCGAAATCGGAGACGACTGCTTTGTCGTCGTTGAATTCGGAGACGGTACAGATCCATTCGGCGGTGCAGAGTGGTCACGTAACCCTGCTCCAGCAGCCTCCTAAGGGGAAGACTGCTGCGGATGGTTCTCCGGTAACCCCGCTGATTGCCACTGCAGAGAAGGCCGATTACCAGGCCACCCAGCAGGTATTGAAGCTTACGGGGAGTCCTCGTGTTCATGACGGAACGTTGGACTTGACGGCACAAATTGTCGAGTACTCCCGGGTCACCGGTGATTCCTCTGCAAGTGGAGATGTCAAGGCGACCTATCTGCAATCCGGTTCAACGAAAGGCAAAGGAGCAGGGAAGTCTGGTCAGCCAGGAGTCTTCGGGGGGCAGGGGCCGGTGCACATCATCTCCGAAAAGGCACATCTGGATCATGGTACCGGCGATGCTACTTTTACCGGACAGGCTCGTCTCTGGCAGGATAGCAATTCCATTTCCGGTCCTTTTATCGAGCTGTCGAGGACCCGCCAGACTTTGAAGGCACATGTGGATGCTTCCCGTCAGTTGGTGAATGCGACCTTCCTCTCTGCTGGAGACAACAAGCAGGGGCCGTCCGTTGTGCGTGTGACCAGCCGGGATCTGGTCTATTCTGATGCCGAGCGTAAGGGACTCTTCCGTGGCGCTGTGGTCGCTCAAAGTGGGACTGTCACTATCCGGTCCGCTCAGGCCGAGGTCTTCCTTCTGGATGCCTCAAGCAAAAACGCGGCTAAAAATACCCGTTCCCAGGTAGATCGCCTGGTGGCAACCGGGAATACGGTTTTGACCCAACCGGGGCGAAAGGCCATCGGTGAGAAGCTAATTTATACCGCTTCCGACGGGAAATTCATTTTGACTGGAACGGATTCCGTTCTGCCGCATCTCTATGATGAAACCCATGGCAATGTTACCGGTGAGGCTTTGATTTTCAGTAGTCGGGATGATAGCGTCAACGTGGAAGGTCAGGGGCAGAAGTCGATTACACAAACGCGTGCGCCCAGATAATGCAAAAGCTTTCAACGGAAGAAATCGGTAAGTCCTACAAGGGGCGCCAAGTTGTTCGAGGAGTCAGCATTGAGATTTCCCAGGGGGAAGTTGTCGGTCTTCTTGGACCCAATGGTGCTGGCAAGACCACCAGTTTTTACATGATTGTCGGCCTCGTTCCTCCTGAGACGGGCAGAATCCTGGTAGATGGCCAGGATATTACCCGAGTGCCGATGTACCTTCGCGCCCGGCAATATGGAATCAGCTACCTTCCGCAGGAGCCCTCAGTTTTCCGTAAATTGACGGTGGAGGAAAATATCCTCGCTGTTCTGGAAGCCCAATCCCTTTCCTGGGAGATGCGGCGTTCCCGGATGGAAAAGTTAATTGATCAATTATCCCTGGGTCATATTCGTAAGACCAGAGGATATGCGCTCTCGGGTGGAGAGCGCCGGCGTGTTGAAATTGCGCGCTGTCTTTGTATCCAGCCTTCTTTCATCCTTCTGGATGAGCCCTTTTCCGGCATCGATCCTATTGCTGTATTGGATTTGCAGGAGATTATTTCCAATCTCAAATCCAGTGGCATCGGGATACTGATTACGGATCATAATGTTAGGGAAACTCTGTCTGTGACGGATAGAGCTTATATCATTAACGAGGGCAAGATTTTCCGAACTGGAACGCCCCATGAGCTTGGGCGAGATCCGGAAGTCCGCCGGGTTTATCTGGGTGAAGGTTTTTCCCTAAATTAACTTAGCTCCCGCAGCTGTCCTTAATTGGGTTTGCAACGAGCGGGAGGAATTGTACACTGAGAGCAATTTCCAAATAATTCTATTATTCTGCTGTAGTTCCTTATGGCCTTGCTTCAGCCCAAATTGAGTTTGAAGGTTGCTCAGCGACAGGTTTTGACACCTGGACTGATGCAGATGGTCAGTGTCCTGGCTCTGAATAAGCTGGAACTCAAGGAAATGATCAATGCAGAGATAGTGGAGAATCCGGTTCTTGAAGAACTGGACGAGAGTGTACCGCTTCTAGACGATGTTGAAGGGAAAGAAGCAGAACGTGATCGCACGCCTGAAGAAGCTTCCGCAGAAAAGGAAAAAGATCCCTTTGATGAAATCGACTTCGGAAGTTATTTCCAGGACTATCTTGATCCCGGTTATCGTACTCAAAGTAATTACGAGGAGTTGGATAAACCCTCCTTTGAGAACTTTCTAGCTCAGCCGAGCACTCTAACCGACCATTTACTCTGGCAGTTAGGAGCTCTGAATCTTCCCGATGCTATCCGGGGAGTTGCCGAATTTATCATCGGTAACCTCAATGAGGATGGTTATTTATCGGCTTCGGAAGAGGACCTGATTCAGGGTGCCTTCGAGGAGAATGCAGCTCTGTTGGCAGAGCCGTCTCACAATGGTGTAGTTCCCGAGATTCCTCTATCCGACCAGGTACCGGTTGCGCAGAATGGCAGCTTTACTGCGACAACCCCTCTCAATGGGCACGTTCATCAGGTTTTCCGTGCGGTACTACACATTGTCCAAAATCTTGACCCAATTGGGATTGCTACGAAAGACCTCCGGGAATGCCTCCTGGTGCAGATTGCTGCTCAGCAACGGGAAATTGAGGCACTTTCAGAGCGCCAGCGGCATGCAATCGAAGAAGAGGATCTGAATGTTCCTATTCCGGCCGACGAGGAGATTCAGGAAGTAGCGGTACGCCGGAAGCTGCTTGCTGTAGCACATCGGATTGTTGACTGCCATCTGGCTCTCTTGCAGCGCAAGGATATTCGGGAAATCGGCAAGGCTGCCGGTTGTTCTCACGATGAGGTTCAGCAGGCTCTGGACTTCATACGTACCCTCGATCCGCGTCCGGGTCAGCGCTATAACCGTACCGAAGCAAGACTGATCGAACCCGATGTTGCCTTTGTAAAACGTGATAACGTGTACGTCGTTGTCATGAACGAGGAGGATTTGCCCACTCTTCGATTGAACCAAAGGTATCGTAGGTTGCTGACTCAAGGCGATGCAACGAAAGACGTGAAAGATTACGTCAAAGAACGGTATCGCTCTGCATTGCAGTTGATGCGAAATATTGAGCAGCGCAAAAATACGATTCTGCGAACCTGTGAATCGATTGTGCGCCGCCAGCAAGAGTTCCTTGAACTTGGCATGGACGCGCTGAAACCGATGATGATCAAAGAAGTTGCTGAGGAGATTGGTGTACATCCCTCCACTGTCAGCCGAGCCGTTAGCAATAAGTACGTCCACACTCCGCAAGGAGTCTTCGAGCTACGGTTTTTCTTCTCTGAAGGTGTCAATGGGCCCGAAGGAGCTGGAACTCCTTTGCTGTTGCTCAAACGTAAGGTCAAAAAATTGATCGAAGAGGAAGATCCCCGCAAACCTCTTACCGATGATCAAATTGCTGCTCTCCTACACTCCCTAGGAATCAGCGTGACCCGCCGCACTGTGGCAAAGTACCGGGAAGATATGAACATTCCTAGTACACACCAGCGGCGAAAGCGGGACTGATTGATGTAGAATCGCCTTCCTTACAAGAAGTACAAAGCCTGGAGGAAACCATGCAGGTTGACTATACCGGCCGACAGGTCACCATCACCAAATCCCTTCGTGCGCTAGCGGAGGAATCCGCTGAACGTATCGTGACAATCCTGGGCAAAACAATTGATATTCACGTCATTCTGACAAAGGAGAAGTATCGTCAGATGGCAGAGGTCACGGTTAAGACCCGGCTGCAAACACTGGTCGGAGCTTCCGAGTCCACGAATTTGGAAACAGCCCTGCGCGAAGCACTCGAGAAGGTGGAATCTCAGGCCGTGCGTTTCAAAGAGCGTTTGCGGGAAAGTAAGCGTCAGCCGAAAAATGGAAAACATCCGGAAGAGCCTGAACTGGCCAGACCCCGTCGTGGAGGCGCAGTTCCTAACCCCGAGGAAATGGACGCTGAGGATAAGCCGATGAACGGAACGTCGAAGGCAGCCAAGTCTGGAAAGGGGGCAAAGGTCGCAGCCCCGGTTACCGTGCACTCGTTCCCTGCGAGGGTTCCAATTCCGGAACCGCACGTGGTGCGTTCCCCCGATTCCGTGGCTATCCGCCCCATGACCCTCGAAGAAGCTGTGAAGGAAGCTGAATTCCGGGATCGGGATGTATTTGTCTTTCGTGACATGGAGGGAAATGTCAATATCCTTCACCGGAAACGCGACGGCAAAATGGAACTGATCGAAGTCCCATAATGTTTCGGTTTCCCAAATCGAACTCTGTATTGCGAGCGTTCATTTTGCGCTATAGCTCTACTCGATTTCCTGGCTGATACTGCCATTTGAGTAGTTCATCGCAACACGGAAGACGATGATTCAGAACGTAGATAGTAGCGGGCAGAGACTCACCGGCAATAGCTTCGATACTCTGCCCGCCTATGTGTTTGTCGAACGGCAGGGGAGGATCGTATACGCCAATCTGGCGGCGCGCGAGGCATTGGGCGCAGAGCCGGAAGAGGCCTTTGATCGTCCCACAGGTGAGATCTTCTGGGAACTCATCCCCAGCCGAGTCTCTCTATCCGGACTGACAAATCTTCCCGATCAGACTCAAGGTTTCGAATCCCGAATTCGTGGGGCCGAAGATCGCGTGATTCCTGTACATGGAATTTGCAATCTCGCAGATCCCATAAACAGTGAAGCCATTATTATTGCGGTGCCATTGCCGCCCCAGAACACCTCTCCGGCAAATTATCTCGAAGAACTACTCAGCAGTGCTCCTGAAGCGGTTGCGATTACCCGTGGATCTTTGATCCTGCATATCAACCCGGAATTTACCCGGCTCTTCGGATATTCACCGGAGGAAGCCATCGGCAAGGATATCGATGCGCTGATCCTTCCGGAACATTGCCGCCAGGAGAAAGAAGAACTGTATGCGTCGGCCGATGTGCAGGGGCGAGCATCGGTTGAGACGGTCCGACAAACGCGTTCCGGGGATTTGATCGATGTGGCCCTGCTAGTGTCGCCTGTGACGGTTCAGGGGCAACGGGTAGGCTATTACGCCAGCTACCGGGACATTCGTGATCGTAAGCAACGAGAGGCAAAGTTACGTCACGATGCATTGCACGATGGCCTCACCGGACTGGCCAATCGCACGCTGTTCCTTGATCGGCTCAAGACTGTGATGACTTCTCGGACTCATCGAGAGGACGCAGGTTTTGCGGTAATGTTTCTCGATCTGGACAAGTTTAAGGAAGTAAACGATACCCTGGGGCACGCAGTTGGCGACGAGGTACTGAAGATTGTTGCTCAACGCTTGCGATCCTGCTTTCGGCCTCAAGATACGATTGCGCGTTTTGGTGGGGACGAGTTCGCCATTCTGCTTGAGAAGGTAAACAATCCTTTGGATGTGCGTAGAATTGCCGGACGTCTCGAACGCGAGATCGCACAGCCCATGCATTTCTCCGGTGATACTTTCGATCTCTCGGCTAGTATCGGAATTGTTTTTGGTCCCTCGGCTCACAATTTGCCCGAGCAGATCCTCAAGGATGCCGACTATGCGATGTATCGGGCAAAGTCTCTTGGAGGCAGCCGCTATGAGATCTTTGACAACTTCATGCAGGTGCATGCTTCTACTCAGCAGCAGAAGGAAGCGGATCTGCGGCGGGCAATCGAGAAGAAAGAATTCGAAGTCTGGTATCAGCCCGTATATCTGTTGAGCAGCGGCAGCTTGGAAGGCTTCGAGGCCTTGCTACGATGGCGGCGTCCGGATGGCTCGTGCGTATCGTTTCTAGAGTTGTTACCAATTGCCGACGAAACCGGATTGATGATTCCGATTGGCAGAGAAGTCATTGAGAGGGCTTGCCTGCAATTGCGCGGCTGGATGGAGATGCAGGGGCAGCCCATCACGATGAGCGTGAATGTTTCGGCCCGCCAGTTTATGCAGCCGGATCTTTGCGACAAAATCTTACTGATCTTGGAGCATACAAAGGTTCCGGCAGAGCGGCTTCGTCTTGAGATTCCGGAGACAGCACTCAATCAGAATCTCGATGCGGCGGCAACGGTCATGCAGAGGCTGATAAATCTCGGAGTACAGGTCGTGCTGGATAATTTCGGTTCGGACCTCGCAGCTTTAAATCATTTGCTTGAGCTGCCTATCAGCATGGTCAAGATTGATCGCCGCCTTATCTCCCGCTTGCCTTCCTGTGGCAGGCATCAAGCATTTCTTGAAGGGTTGTTCGACCTTGGGCGTGCCCTGAAATTGAGAATGGTTGCCGAAGGTGTTGAGACCATGGACCAATTCGAAGTCTTGCGCGATCATGGTTGTGAATTAGCCCAAGGACACCTCTTCGCCGAACCCGTAAATGCGGAGAATGCCACCGTATTGTTGCAGCAAGGGCGCTGGCCCTCCGTCTTCACTGCGTAGGGGATAGCAAACTAAGCTTCCATAGATCTTCAAGTGCCCTTTGTTCTTTGGAGTACCTTGGGCGCCAAGTTTACACATTCCCCGGGACTGCAATGCTACGATGAACCATGCCTCGCAAGTCCAATTCAGCGAAGCCTCTTCAACTACGGCGATCCATGAATAAGGGAAAAACACGCAGACCAATGCGCGCTCCGGTGCGTAGGGAAGCTGGACCTCCCGAAAACGCGGGAGAATTGGTGATCTTGACTGGCCTCTCCGGATCGGGGAAGGCCTCGGCTCTGAAAGCCTTTGAGGACCTGGGATTCTATTCCGTCGACAATATGCCTCTGGAGTTGCTGCCGCGCTTTGCGGATTTAGTGGGCCAGTCTCCAGAGATCAATCGCGGAGCAATCGTAATTGATGTTCGTGAGGGGCAAAGTCTGGATCGTTTCCCCTCCTTGCTACGGGAAGTACGCAAGACTCTGGCGACCAAGGTTATTTTCTTCGACGCCAAAGATCCCATTCTCATCCGTCGATTTTCTGAGACCCGCCGCCCTCACCCTTTAGGCCGTGAGGAGATGGTGTTGCGTTCTATCAAGGCAGAGCGCAAGTTGATGGACCCGATCCGAAATGTTGCGGACATCATCATCGACACCTCCAATTTCAACGTTCATGAGCTGCGGAGCTATATCCAAACCCAGTTCACCCGTGGCGGGACGGACAGCAAAAACCTGCTGGTTTCGTGTATCAGCTTTGGATACAAGAACGGGCTTCCTATGGAGGCCGATCTGGTCTTTGACGTTCGTTTTCTCCCGAACCCGCATTTTGTTCCCGAATTTCGCCCCCTGACGGGAAAACACCGGAAAGTGGCCGATTACATTCGCCAGTTTCCGCAGACCGGAGAATTCCTGGACAAGACCACGGATCTGCTGCTTTTTCTGCTTCCCCATTACATCCAGGAGGGGAAAAGCTATCTGACTGTGGCTTTTGGGTGTACCGGTGGGCAACACCGCTCGGTAATGATTGCCGAGGAGATCCGGAAACGCCTCCGTAAGGAGGGGTACAGTGTCAAATCTGCACACCGGGATATGCCTCGTTAGGAGGGGCGCCGGGTGTTTCTCGTCAAAAGCTAAAACGGTCCGGTTTTCCAGAGCGACCCGACGGATACAATAGGGAAATGATCCCAGGTTCAATTCGGATTCTGTGGCGTCGCTCCGGAGCTGACCAGCAACAATGAAGAATCTGCTCCGACTTCTGCGTTACGTCCTTCCGTATTGGCTACAATCCCTGATTTCTGTTCTCCTCATGGCGGTAGTTGGACTGCTGGATGCCTTTCGTCTGCTGCTAATTGGGCCTATCTTCGACCGGGTTTTGAACCCAGGGGCCGCAGACCGTCAGATTCCGATTGGCGCCGGAAGCTATCTCCATTTCGATCTTGAGAAGATATTTCCGCAATTTCTCCATTTGCATGATCCCTGGATGATTGTTGCGGTGGCCTTTGTCGGCTCGACCGTGCTGAAGGGTATCTGCGATTACACCGGTACCTATCTGGTCAACTATGCCGGCTTCGGCATGATGACGGATCTCAGAGATCAGCTCTATGAAGCGATCCTGCGCCGTTCTGTTTCCTTCTTTCAGAAGCATCCCACCGGTACGATTCTTTCCACGCTGATCAATGACATTGAGCGTGTGCAGTATGCCATGTCGTCGGTGTTGTCGGAATTCTTGCAGCAGGCTTTTACCTTCATCTTTACGACGATAGCGGTGGTCGCAATCGGAGGGAAACTGGCATGGCTGCTGCTGCTGTTTATCCCCGTGGTTATTACCTCGGCCCGCAAGATCGGGCGCCAGGTTCGCAAGACCACCCGAGGGGGCCAGGATAAGCTGGCCGAGATTCAGAACATCCTGCATGAAACGATCACAGGTAACCGGATTGTCAAAGCGTTCAATACCGAGCTTTGGGAACTCCTGCGTTTTCGGACCGCTGCACACAGACTCTTTCGAGCAAATTTGAAATCTGTGCGTGCCCAGGCCATCAGTTCTCCGCTGATGGATACGATCGGTTCGATTGGTATCGCTCTGCTTCTCTTCTTTGGCCGTAACCTGATTGGGAACGGAACGTTTACCTCCGGAAATTTCTTAGTTTTCCTCGTTGCTCTTTTCAAGCTCTACGATCCGGTCCGCAAGTTTGCCTTGTTCTACAACAATTTCCAGCAGGCGCTTGGTGCGTCCTCTAACATTTTCGAATACATGGATGTGCAGGACGAGGTGAGGGAGAAGCCTCGCGCGCTTGCGATCTCCCGTTTTCACAAGAGCATTCGTTTTGAGAATGTAGGTTTCAACTACAAAGACGAAGAAGGCGAAAAGCAGGTTCTTCACGACGTCAATCTGGACGTAGAGCACGGAGAAGTTCTGGCTCTGGTCGGACCGAGCGGTGCCGGAAAGACGACACTCGTTAACCTGATTCCCCGGTTCTTCGATGTCACCGAAGGCCGAATTCTTGTAGATGGCCACGATGTTCGCGATTTGACGCTGCATTCGCTACGTGCACAGATAGCCAAGGTTACGCAGGAGACGATCCTGTTTAACGATACCGTTCACAACAATATTGCCTATGGGCAACCGGATATTTCGCGTGACCGGGTGATTGAAGTCGCTCATGCAGCATTGGCTCACGACTTCATCCTGAAGATGCCGGAAGGTTACGACACGGTTATCGGCGAGAAGGGATTCCGGCTCTCAGGTGGAGAACGTCAGCGTCTGGCAATTGCTCGTGCCTTGCTCAAGGACACGCCGGTCCTGATTCTGGATGAGGCGACCTCTGCCCTCGATGCCGAGAGTGAATCTCTGGTGCAGGCTGCACTCGGAAACCTGATGACGGGGCGTACCGTGGTGGTAATTGCTCATCGCCTCTCGACTGTACGTCGGGCGAATCGGATTGTGGTCCTGGAGGATGGACGGATCACAGCGGTTGGTCCGCATGAAGAATTGCTGCAGAAATCCCCCACTTACCAGCGTCTCTACCAGCTGCAGTTTATGGATGCTACCGATCTCCTCAGCTTAGAGCCTGAACTTTCCACAAAGGCGGAAGAATGACCTCTCCTCAATCCCCGAATGCCCGGGTGTATTCCATGACGGGTTTCGCCCGCGTAGCTGGGCGAGTTACAGATGCTTTGGGATTCTCGCTCACGATCAAGAGTGTGAATCATCGATTTCTCGATCCTCACCTTAGATTGCCCTCAGGGCTGGAATCGGTCGAGATGCAGATCCGCCGATTGCTGAAAGAAAAGCTGGTTCGCGGACATGTGGAAGTCACTCTTTCCCTGGAGCGCAGTGTGCAGACCAGTGCCCAATACAATCATGAATTCGTCGCTTCCTACATTGCGGCCTTTCGATCTGCACAGCAGGAGCACGGTCTTTCCGGGGAACCGGATCTGAATACCATTCTCCGCCTTCCTGGGGCACTGTCAGCCGATCAATCCTCTTCCGAGCAGGATATGGCGGCTCTGGAACCCGAGGTTGTAAAGCAACTGGAGAGTGCTCTGGTTGCCTTGAACGAAATGCGAGCCCAGGAGGGGCAGGGACTTGTTCGCGAGCTTCATGGAACCCTGGACAGGCTCAGCGAAGCCGTTTCCAGCGTCTCCGAGCTCCGTCCCGAGGTTGAGCGAGCCTATCTGGAACGTCTGAACCAGAGGATTTCGGATTTGCTGAACGGCAATTACGAGAAGGATCGGGTCCTACAGGAAGCTGCTCTGGTTGCGGAAAGAAGCGATGTGGAAGAGGAGATCGCGCGCCTTCGGACGCATATCGATCACTTCCGCTCGTTACTCGATACCGGCGGGGAAATTGGTAAGAAGCTCGATTTCCTGCTCCAGGAGATGAACCGGGAAGCCAATACTCTGCTCTCCAAGACCACCGGGGTGGCGGGGAAGGGGACCAGGATTACCGAACTGGGCCTGGCTATGAAATCGGAGATAGAAAAGGCACGTGAGCAAGTGCAAAATATTGAATAGCGCTTCGCTCCCCAAAATTTAGAACGAGAAAGTCACTTGGCGGGAATTCTCTTTATCATTTCGGCGCCTTCGGGCTCTGGCAAGTCTACGCTTGTCAATCAGTTACGTTCACTAGTACAAGGCCTGGAGTTTTCAGTTTCTTGGACGACGCGTCTACCTCGTGGATCAGAACAGGATGGACGGGAATACCACTTCACCTCTCGCGAAGAGTTTGAACAGCTCATCTCCAAGGGTGAGTTCCTGGAGTACGCCGAGGTGTTCGGCAACTACTATGGGACGCCCAGGAGTGCTCTGGCCGCTGCTAAGGCAGAGGGCAAAGATTTGCTGTTGGACATCGATGTCCAGGGAGCTACTCAAGTTCGCGAAAAAGCTCCCGATTCAGTAAGTATCTTCGTTATGCCGCCGAATCCAGAGGTTTTGGCTACGCGTTTACGCAATCGCAGCCGGGCCGAAGGGTCGGTCGACGACGCGGTTATCGAGCGGCGTTTGGCAAAAGCTCGTATAGAAATTGAGAATTATGCCGATTACGGTTATATTCTCGTCAACGACATGCTAGACCGTGCCGTCGAAGAACTGGCCGCTATCGTGCTCTCGGAGCGCGCTAGACGCGGCGGGGCTCCACTCAATGCAGAAACGGCCCGATTAACTCAGATTGCTGAAAGCTGTTCTCTGGCCCGTTCTGCAGAGCGTCTTCGCCCGGTGTTGGCCTCCTTCGGCATTGCGATTTAACCCGCAGCCCACGCTTGAGCATTGCTCAGGCTTACTTCTGGAGGACAGACATGACGATTGAGAAAGAGTTCGATAGCAATTACCGTTATGTGCTCGTAGCAGCCCGGCGAGCACGTCAACTGCAAAACGGTTCTCAACCGTTGGTGGAATCGAGATCTCGAAAGGCCTGCCGTGTTGCTCAGGAAGAGATTAAGGCCGGTAAGGTTGCATATGTGAAGCAGGATGCGCCTGTTCACAAACCGGACGTAGATGCTCCAGATATTCCGATTCTCGCCAGCTAGCGTAATTCAGGTTTCGGTATATACCGGGAATTGATCTCTGCGTGGCCATTCCGTCGAAGAATGGCCGCACTTGATGGATTTTTGACAGACCGTGCTAAGACCTAAAATGCTCTGATTCGTCAGTTCCCCCGCATTCCTCGATTTTTTCAAATACGAATGCAGCCGTTCTCGTTTGAACGGCTGCATTTCGTACCGGTTTTTCCTCAGGAAAGGTTGCGTTTTCGCCTAATTTCTCCCGGATACGAGGGCCGGGAAAACGGTCTACAATCTTTCTATGAATGTCACGGTTGGCGTCAGCGGAGGAATCGCTGCGTATAAATCCGCTGAATTAGTGCGCGCTCTGCAACGTCAGGCGTTGGATGTTCGCGTCGTTATGACGGCTGCTGCGCAGAAGTTTATCCAGCCTCTTACATTTGCTTCGTTGACAGGTCATAAGGTCGTTACCAGCCTGTGGAACGAAGATTGGGATGAAAACGCAGATCAGTCCACTCTCGATTCCAGCATCGAGCACATCTCTGTTGCCGAATGGACCGATGCACTGGTGGTAGCTCCCGCCACAGCCAATGTTCTTGCCAAGTTCGCACACGGAATTGCCGACGATTTTTTGAGCACACTTTATTTGGCCACAACAGCTCCCGTCGTAGTGGCTCCGGCGATGAACGTGAATATGTGGAATCACCCTGCTACGCAGCAGAACCTGGATATTCTGCGCAGCCGGAGCGTAAAGATTGTAGATCCCGAGACTGGATATCTGGCCTGCGGTATGACCGGGGCCGGACGTATGGCGGATCCTGCGGTGATTGCTGCAGCCGCTATGGATCTTCTCCAGCATCGTCATGATCTTGCCGAAGAGGTTGTGCTGGTCACGGCTGGCGGAACGCGGGAGGCACTGGATCCTGTCCGCTTCCTGGGAAATCGCTCCAGCGGAAAAATGGGATATGCGCTGGCAGAGGCTGCAATGAGTCGTGGTGCCCGGGTGATTCTTGTAACCGGACCAAGCGCGCTCCATCCTCCGGCTCACACCGAAGTCATTCATGTCACCACCGCTGACGAGATGCGCCAGGCAGTGATGAGTCATTTGGAACAAGCGACTATCGTGATCAAGGCTGCCGCCGTCGCCGACTACCGGCCCGTGGTTCGAGCGGAACAAAAGCTCAAGCGGTCTGCCGGGCCCCTGACATTGGATCTGGTTCCAACCGAGGATATTCTTGCCGAAGTGGTGCAACGCCGTCGTTCTGGCCAGCTGGTGATTGGGTTTGCGGCCGAAACGGAGAACGGGGTTCAATACGGGCGAGACAAATTACTGCGTAAGGGTGTGGACGCAATCGTGATGAACGATGTGTCTCGCGAAGGAGTCGGCTTCGATTCCGACCATAATGCTGCGACATTCCTGACTGCCACGAAAGCAATCGATCTTCCTGAGATGACGAAGCGTAAGTTAGCCGATCGCATTCTTGAGGAGGTTCTGGCCTTGCGCCGTCCGCAGTCCGTTGTTGCCGAAACAGGCTCAGGTAGCCTGATGATTGAGTAGAGGATGCCGGTAAAGCTCGATTCACAATTTCGCGAAGCTCTGGCTGCTCGCCTGGAGTATTACCGCGATCTTGGCATTTATGATCTCTATCGCAGGGGAGAACCGCTGTCCGCCGAGGAGATCGTATTGTCTGCCGAAGCGGAGCCTGCAGCTCCGGAGCCGCAACCGGTGGCCCCAGCCGTGGCACCCGTTGTGCAGGAAGTGCCGCCTCCACCCGCTCTTTTCCCGTCGATATCAACTGTTGAGGAGTCTGAAATTCCGCCCCGTAAGCCTTTTCCGTCTGCACCTCCCGTAGCCCCGGCTGTATTGCCGGCGGATAAAGCCTCTGCTCTGCAAGTGGTTCGAGAGGAAATTGGTGATTGTTCCCGTTGTGCTTTGGCTGCGGGAAGAAACAAACTCGTCTTTGGTGATGGCGATCCGAATGCCCGCCTTTTCTTTGTCGGAGAAGGTCCTGGAGCCGACGAAGACGCTCAAGGTCTTCCGTTTGTCGGCCGCGCCGGTCAGTTGCTGAACAATATGATCCATGCCATGGGCCTGAATCGTGAGCAGGTTTATATCGCGAATATTGTGAAGTGCCGTCCTCCACAGAATCGGGTCCCTGAACCGGTCGAAGCCCATACCTGTTCGCCTTTCCTCTTTCGGCAGATCGATATCGTAAAACCCGAGATCCTCGTAGCTTTGGGTTCTACTGCCGCTACTTACTTGCTGGGTGCAAAGAGCTCGCTCTCTTCTCTTCGTGGGCGCATTCATCATGTCCGTGGAGCGAAGTTAATCGTCACCTACCACCCGGCCTTTCTGCTTCGCGATCCTCGTCAGAAGAAAGAAGCGTGGAAGGATCTTCAGATGGCAATGGCCGAACTGGGACTTCCTTTACCGAAGCGCTCTGAATCTTGATGGAGGCATGTTAGCTTTTCATGCCTTCCTTCTGCGATGTGGCTCTTCCTGTTCCGCTGGATCGGGTATTTACTTACTCCCTTTCGGTTTCAAACCCTTCCGGAGAGGAAGGGGGAGAACCTCCGCAGGTCGGATGCCGTGTCGTTGTTCCTTTCCGCAATGAAAAGATGATCGGTGTCGTCATGCGCCTGCATGATGAGGCACCTCCCGTGGATGCGCGTCCGCTGGAGAGCATTCTCGATAGCGAGCCACTACTCTCGCCGCAGCTGATGGAACTGGCCGGATGGATAGCACAGTACTATCTGGCACCTATCGGCGAAGTCTTGCGTACCATGCTGCCGCTGATGGCGGAGGTTCGTAAACACGTCCTTTACCGGATCACCGATGCGGGGAGAGAGATTCTTTATCAAGGGTCGCTTCTTGGCAGTTCGCGCCGGTCTCGTCTTGCTCCCGAGCAGCAGGATGCCGAATATAACGTCCTCAATTATCTCGAGCCAGGCGATGCCGTTCGAGCGAATACTCTACGTTCGGCTACAGGAGCCTCTCGTGACTTGTTGACCGGCATGCTGCGGAAGAAGTGGATCCAGCGCGAAACGATGGCCAATCAGCGAGACGCCAGAAGACTTGTGCGTTTTGCGTGCCTGGTTTCGGATGCACGGCTTCCGAAGCTGAATGCAAATCAACAGGCCATTCTTGCCGAATTGGCGGGGGCTGGAAATGAGCTGCCGGTTTCGGCTCTACGCGAACTTCCTGTTCCCAATTCCACTCTGGATACGCTGGTTCGTCGCGGACTGGTCAGGATAGAAGAGCGGCCTGCTGAGTTTCATATGAGTGGTCTGCTGCATCATGCTCAGCCTGAACATGTTCTGAATAGTGCTCAGGAAGAGGCTTTGGAGGCGATCACCTCCACCTTGGGGAGTTTTCGTACTTGCTTGCTACACGGAGTAACAGGCTCGGGCAAGACCGCTGTCTATATGGCGGCGATGAAAAAGGCTCTCAGTGCGGGGATGACGGCTCTTCTGCTCGTGCCTGAGATTGGCCTGACGCCCGCCGTTGCTGCTCAGCTTTATCTGACCTTTGGATCGGATGTGGCATTGTTGCATTCGGCGCTTACGCCCGAAGAGCGTGCCGAGCAATGGCATCGTATTCGGCGGGGCGAAGCTCCAGTGGTTGTAGGAACACGTTCGGCTATTTTTGCACCCTTGCCTCGCTTGGGTCTGATCATGGTCGATGAGGAGCACGATTCCAGCTATAAGCAGGAAGAGACCCCTCGCTATAACGCACGAGATGTGGCTATCGTTCGCGGCAAGCTGGTGGGTGCGACTGTCGTTTTAGGTTCGGCTACTCCCTCTCTGGAGTCCTGGCAGAACTCGGTTAACGGAAAATATCACCGCATTGAGATGCGTGAGCGTGTAAATCATCGGCCTTTGCCGGAAGTGACTCTGGTCGATATGCGGCAGGAGTTTCAGGAGACAGGGCAGGAGCAGCTATTCTCCCGCTTGTTGGTGGAACAAACAGAAGCAACTCTCGGTCGTGGAGAGCAGGCGATTATCTTGCTCAATCGCCGAGGTTATTCTTTTGTCGTAATGTGCCGGAGCTGTGGCGAGAAGCTGGAATGCGAGAACTGCGCAATTTCGCTGACCTATCACAAACCGGTTCCCAACTCCGATGAGCATGCCCATGTCGGGCAACGGCTGGAATGCCACTATTGTGGTTACAAAAGAAGTGTTCCCAAGAAGTGTCCCAAGTGCGAGAGCGAGCACCTCTATTTCCTCGGAGTTGGATCTCAGCAAGGAGAGGAGCGCCTTCAGGAGATTTTTCCACATGCCCGGATCGGACGAATGGATCGTGACACCGTACGCGGTCGCCATGACTTGGAACGGCTGCTGGAGAAACTACACTCCGGAGAGATCAATCTTCTGGTGGGTACCCAGATGATAGCCAAAGGGCACGATATCCATGGTGTCACTCTGGTTGGGGTTGTCGGAGCCGATCACGCGCTGTCGTTACCGGATTTTCGTGCTTCCGAACGAGTCTTTCAGCTTCTGACACAGGTATCGGGAAGAGCTGGCAGGGGAGAATTGCCAGGCCGGGTGATTGTCCAGACCTACCATCCGGATCACTATGCAGTTCAATGTGCATCGCAGCACGATTTCAACTGCTTCGTGGAAAAGGAACTGAAGTTCCGCCGCTGGATGCACTATCCCCCATTCGGGGTTCTCGCAAACCTTCTCATTCAAAGCCCTCGCCTGGAGGAGGCAACCGGATGGTCGGCGGCGCTGGGACGTTGGTTCCAACAGACGCATCTGGATAAGATCCGGGTTTTGGGCCCAGCGGCGGCTCCCATCTCTCGTGTGAAACGTATCTACCGTTTTCACCTGGTTCTCAAAGCCGAGAGCCGCGCTTCGATGCAGAAGACCCTGCGGGCTGCCCTGCAGTATGCCGACAGCATAGGCATTCCACGCCGGGGTTTGATTGTCGATGTCGATGCTATGAACCTGATGTAGCGCCGAATTGCCTCCGGTCACTCTCCTCGAAACGCAGGTCCTGCAAATGGTGTTCCGGTAGCGCCTCCATCGGCGAATAGTTCAACTGCATTTACGTACGAAGCATCCTCTGAGGCGAGGAACAGCACTGTTTTCGCTATCTCCTCCGGTTCACCCAGTCGGCCCAGCGGGATCGTGCTGGCAATCCTGGCTGTAAGCGCATCGATATTTTCAGATCTGGTCTTCCCCCAGATTGGCGTATTCGTTGCTCCCGGCGCGACTACATTCACACGGATTTTGCGCGGCGCCAGGTCCGCTGCAAGTGTTCTGGCCAGGGCTCGAACACCGGCCTTGGTGGCAGCGTAGGCAGAGTAGCCCGGGTGCCCCAGCGTGCCAATAACGGAGCCGTTCAAGATAACAGAGCCCCCATCGTTTAGCAGCGGTACGGCATTGTTCACGGTGAAGAATACTCCGATCAGATTGGTGCGGATGATATTTTCAAAGGTTTCTTCCGTTGTCTTGCCGACAACTGTCTGTCCGGCAATTCCCGCATTTGCAAATACGATATCCAGCCTTCCGAAATCCTTTGCAAGTTGCTCAAAGAGAGTCTTGCGATCGCTGCTTTCTGTCACGTCTGCGCGATAGGCCTTAGCCTTTGGTCCGAGGATTTGGAGCGCCTCATCGAGAGTTTTCTGATTGCGCCCGGTGATTGCAACCTCTGCACCTTCTTCCACGAAGAGCTTAGCTGTGGCGAATCCAATGCCACTGTTTCCGCCAGTAATCAGTGCTTTCTTGCCTGCCAGTTTCATATCAGGTTCTTTTGACCTCCTGAGAGATTTAGGTGTCTCCGGAAGCATGATGGGTGTCATGTTTCGTTTGACAAGCATTATGATTATCATGCTTGAGATTGGGATTCAAAATTCCAGGAGGACGGAACATGAGATATCCAGCTGAAGAAACGGCAGAGAAACACAAGAGCATTGTGAGTGAAGCTGCAAAGCTCTTCCGGGAGAAAGGATTTTCCGGGGTCAGTGTAGCGGAATTGATGAAGAGTGCGGGATTGACGCACGGCCCCTTCTACAATCACTTTTCCTCAAAGGAAGCACTGATGGCGGAGGCCCTGGAGTTTGCGATGGCGCAATCACTCTCGGGGCTGGAGCAGCATTGCGGAAAGCCGGACGGATGGAAGAAGTATGTAGCTGCTTACCTTTCGAAGGAGCACAGGAGAAATCCCGGTACTGGGTGTCCTCTAGCTGCAATGGCCGTGGAAGTAGGGCGTGATCGGCCCTTGCAGGCGTCTTTTACTCGGTCCTTCAAACAGCTGCTCGAAAAGATGATGGTCTGCTTTCGCTGGAAAGAGAAGCATCCGTCAAGACGTGAGTGTATCCATGCGATTTCTGCGATGGTGGGCGCAATGGTACTTGCAAGGGCTGTCGAAGATCCCGCGTTGTCGGAGGAAATTCTTCGCGAGGTGCGAGAGGCGTTGCTTTGACATGACAGGCGATTGGGCAAAAGTACAAAGGCGAATCATTGTAAGAAGCTCAATGATTCGCCCTTCGAAGCCCTATTCAAGCGGAGGCTACAGTCCTGCGGGTGGAGGAGGCCCGCTAGATCAATTAGTCGATGGCATGCAGTTCTTTGCCTGGTTTAAAGCGCACAGCCTTGCCCGGGGTGATATTGACCTCCGCGCCGGTTCGCGGGTTACGTCCAATACCAGTCTTGCGAGGCCGAATATTGAAAACGCCGAAGCCGCGCAGCTCAATGCGGTCTCCTGACGCTAAAGCTTTCTTCAGGCTCTCAAAGACTGTGTCTACGGCCGACTCCGCTTTGTTCCGCGGCAGGCCAGTCTTTTCGATCACGTGATGTATGATGTCTTGTTTGATCACTGTATTTGCCTCAATCTAAAACGTTTAGACCGTTGCCAAGCGCAAAGCCTGGGGAGATGCTAGTGGGGTTTCGGGTTATTGTCAATGTATGCACTGTTTTATGAGATGCAGCTTTGACCACAAACCAAAATTTGAGTTCCAATCATAAAACGAATAATCTGCCGGAACGGCAATATTTTTTGAGTACAGACCAGGAGCAAGATGTCCATCAAGAGCGATCGCTGGATTCGCGAACAGGCCCTCAACCACGGAATGATCAGCCCGTTTAGCGAAAAACAGGTACGGGAAGGAGTCATTTCCTATGGCCTATCTTCCTACGGTTATGATCTCCGCGTATCCAACGAATTCAAAATTTTCACCAACGTTAATAGCGCCATCATCGATCCCAAAGCGTTCGACGAGCGTTCCTTTGTGACGGTCGAGGCGGACTCGGTCATCATTCCGCCCAATTCGTTCGCTCTGGCGCGTTCTATCGAGTATTTCAAGATTCCTCGCGATGTACTGACTATTTGTGTGGGCAAGTCGACCTATGCGCGTTGTGGAATCATCGTAAACGTGACACCTTTTGAACCGGAGTGGGAAGGTTTTGTCACCCTGGAGATTTCCAATACGACCCCGCTGCCTGCCAGAGTCTATGCGAACGAAGGTCTCTGTCAGATCCTGTTTTTCCGCTCGGACGAGCCGTGCGAAGTCAGCTATGCGGATCGAAAGGGCAAGTACCAAAAGCAGCAGGGGATTGTTCTTCCAAAACTCTGAGGTATTACATGGGCCCCATTCAGAAGAGTAGAACTCTTCGAATTGGTGTGCTTCCGACAGACCCCCTTAGAGTTGTAGGATTCGCTGCGATTCTTGAGGGGGCATCAGAGCTCAAGCCATTTTTCGCGGAGCTCGACGTTTTCCTGGCGGATACATCAATCGATTTACTGCTGTTTGACATTCATGGTGTAGCAGAAGTTTCGGCTATCCTGTCGCGCTTGCGTAACAGCAGACCGGATATTCGTACCATCCTGATTGGACCCCCGGCAGACGATAGCCGTGTGACGGCTTTCATTGCCGGAGGAGCCAAAGCCTACCTCGAAGAATCCCTTTCCTCCAAACAGGTTCTTGAAGCTGTCCAAGTCGTTTCTCAAGGCTCAATCTGGGCGCCCAGGCGGCTGCTTGCGCGCTTGATCGACCGTTTGCTGGACCGTGCCTCGGCGCCGATCAAAAATGCCTCTGCAAAGCTCACAGAGCGTGAACGGCAGGTACTGCTCCAGATTATGGCTGCTCGATCCAATCGAGAGATAGCCGCTTCGCTCGGGATCGAAGAGCGGACCGTCAAGTCCTATGTAGCTGGTCTGATGAAAAAGACGGGTGCGGAAAACCGCATTGCACTCTCCATGCATTCTCTTGCTCAGGTGCTGGTTGCACAAAAAACCGAAGATGCCGTGCGAGAAATGGCCCGAAAAGTGGAAATGGCTCGAAAAGCGAAGTCGCGGAGACAGGTTACCAAAGGACATTGACCTTAAGTGATGTTGTCGGTTACCGCGGGATGCCTGAAAGTAATCACAAGAAACAACGCAGATCTGGGGAAGGGGCTGTCGCTGAAACGGGTCAATCGTTAAGGAGACGCCCCACTTTTTTATCAGGTTCATCTTTTCGCACTCTCCCCGCTTAAACCCTCCGAACATACGCCGCATCTACTCTTGACGGGAATAGTGGTCAACCTGCAAAACTTGAGCAGGAAGCTTCGCTATCCAGTTGGTGGAATTGTGTTTTTGAGACAATGACCATATGTCCGGCACATGACGCCAGGAGAAGATGGAAAAAATGAAGAAACTTCTCGCACTACTCTGTGCGGCAGCTATGCCGCTTGCCGCAAATGCAGCGGCTGATAAAGCAACCCTAGATCAACGCCTGAGCAATGCCAAGACGGTTCTTGATCAGGTCATGATGACACCCGACAAGTCAATACCGAACAGCATCCTCCAGCAAGCTACTTGCGTTGCCGTTATTCCGAGTATGAAGAAAGGCGCATTCGTTTTTGGCGCTCAATACGGACAAGGTGTAGTGACTTGCCGTACCGGGCACGGATGGAGTGCTCCTGTGTTCATCCGTCTGGCTGGTGGTTCTTTCGGCTTCCAGATCGGTGGGCAGGCGACAGACCTCATCATCGTAGCTGTGAATGATAAGGGTTTTCAGGACCTTCTCAAGAGCAACTTCAAGATCGGTGGGGATGCGGCTGCCTCTGCCGGACCGGTAGGCCGCAATTCACAAGCCGCTACGGATTGGAAGCTGAATGCCGAATTGCTGACGTATTCCCGCAGCAAGGGGCTCTTTGCAGGTATCGATCTCGATGGTACTTCAGTCAGCCATGTCGACGAGGATACGAAGACCCTCTACGGTCAGCCCTATCCCTACGACACCATTCTTAAGGGCAATGTCGGTGTTCCGGCTGAGGCCAAGCCCTTTGTGCGCACGGTGGCGAAGTATTTCGTCGAGGCTCAAAGCAAGTAAACTGTCCATAAATCGTACAGAAGGCGGGATTCTCTCCAGGGAATTCCGCCTTCTGTTTTGCAGATATTCGAACCATGAACCCGTGTGTGCGGATGTTGAGGCATGATGGGCGGTATTTTTTGAAGGGGTTTTTTGCAGAGGGAAGTGCATCAAGCAATACCTCACACCTGCGACCGCATTTAAACTAGCTTTTGTCATTCCATCTTTAAATTCGGCGTTGAATGCGGAAAGTCTTTGAATTTGTATTTGTTTGGCTTCTTGTCAAACTCTTTGCCCTGTCGCCTCGAGCCCTCGGGCGTCGGTTGGGTGCGGCAATTGGTGCCTTTGCTTTTCGCGCTATTCCCAGGCTTCGCTGCGTTGGGATGAGAAATCTGGAACTTGCCTTTCCAGCCTCTACACCAGCCGAAAGACTTCATATCCTCCGCACTCTTTACCGTAATCTGGGATGGCAGCTGGCTGAGTTTTGTAAGATGTCCGGCTACACAAGAGCGGGCACTGAAGACAAGATGCGGTATGAAGGCCTTGATCGATACCTGGCCGCAAAGGAAAAAGGAAAGGGAGTTCTGATCCTGACCGGGCATCTTGGTGCGTGGGAGCTTTCCAGCTTCTATCACTCTTTGATGGGGCATCCGATGAGCATGGTGATTCGTCGTTTGGACAACCCAAGGGTGGATTGCCTGGTAAATGGCATTCGCTGCCAGCATGGCAATCAGGTGCTGCACAAGGACGACTTTGCCCGGGCCTTGCTTTCTGCAATGAGAAGAGGCGAGAGCGTTGGCATTTTGATGGACACCAATATGACTCCGCCTCAGGGGGTCTTTGTGGATTTCTTCGGAGTCCAGGCGTGTACGGCTGCGGGATTGGCACGAGTTGCACTCAAAACGGGAGCGGCCGTTTTGCCGGGATTTATGTTCTGGGAGGAGTCTGAGCGTAAGTACGTTCTCCATTTCGGAGAAGAAATCCCCGTAGTCTCCACGGATGACGATCATGACGACATCCTCCGGCTGACGCAACGGCTTACGACCGAAATCGAGACATGGATTCGCCGGTATCCCGATCAGTGGCTCTGGGTGCATCGGAGATGGAAGACCCGTCCCCAGGGCGAACCCTCTATTTACTGAATCCATCGGGATCCTCCCGGCTTGAGCCTAGCTGTGGCGATGCGTCCAGGCAAAGATTGGCTCATTTCGTCCGCATCGGCTGGACCGCATTAAAACCCAGAACCTAAAATGCTTAAGCTATGACCACTCTTCAGGAACTCGCTCAGCAATTCGGTGCCGAGCTTCGTAATGCTTCATCGCCTCTATCCATCCGTGAGGTTTCCTGTAGCACGAAGGCCAATTCCGACTCTTTGGTTTTTGCCGAAGATGCAAATGCTCTGCACGCAGCGCTCTCCTCTTCGGCGGGAGCTATTGCGCTTACTCCGGCACTTGCCGAGCAGGTTGAAGACAAGCGGCCTTTAGCCGTGACGGCTCAGCCGCGTCTATTCTTTGCTCGTGCAGCGCGTTTGCTTGCTCAAACAGCAGTTGCTTCGGGAGTTCACCCCACGGCGGTAATTGCTCCGGATGCGAAGTTAGGGGAGGGCGCTTCTATCGAGCCCTACGCTGTTATCGAATCGGGTGCGGTTATTGGGGAGCGTGCGCGCATCGGTGCCGGAGCGGTGATTGGTTCCGGTGCGATTCTAGGCGATGACTGCCGGATCTATCCGCGAGTGGTTCTCTACCCAGGGACGATTCTGGGGAATCGGGTCATCGTTCATGCCGGGGCCGTTCTTGGTGGAGATGGCTTTGGTTATGTGCGTGACAAAGTCACCGGCGAATACCTGCAATTCCCACAACAGGGAGTCCTGGTCATAGAGGACGATGTTGAGATTGGCGCAAACACAACTATCGATAGGGGTGCTCTGGAGGAGACTCGCATCGAGCGCGGAGTCAAATTGGACAATCTTGTCCATCTGGGACACAATGTGCGGGTTGGAAAGAACGTTGTGATTGCTGCACAAACTGGCATCTCTGGTTCTACGACGATTGGCGACGATGCGATTGTTGGAGGGCAGGTAGGTATCGGAGACCATGCCAGTGTCGGCGAACGGGTCATCCTGGGATCTCAGTGTGGAATTCTCCCGCATAAGAAGTTGCGGGGACCAGGGGTAATCTTTTGGGGTACTCCAGCGCGTCCCCTGAAGGATTACTTGCGAGATCTGGCTACACTCACTCGTCTGGCATCTAAATGAGCTAAAAGCGATTCTGGCGGCTCCACTTCCTTACAGAGATGTTTGAAGGGGAAGTCCTGGCGGCCGAGGAGAATTGTGCATGCAACGCCACAAAAGAGGAGCAGCTTACGATGGGGGTCATTGTTGTCGGTGGGCATTCTCGAAGTGTAGGCAAAACGTCGGTTGTAGCTTCCCTGATTTCTCAGCTTCCGGAGTTTTCCTGGACTGCGATTAAGGTTACGCAGTTCGGGCACGATATCTGCAGCTCAAGTGGTGAGGCCTGTTCCTGCCAGACTGGCGTGCACAGCGTTTTATTTACTGAGGAGCACGATGCTTCCAGTGGAAGCGATACTTCCCGCTATCTGGCTGCGGGTGCTGTCCGGTCTCTATGGGTGCGTAGCCGGCAGGGGGAATTAGCTCGGGCAATGGCGCGTCTACGCAAGGAAATTGCCTCCACCCCGTACGTTATTGTCGAATCCAACAGCATAATGGGTTTCCTTCGGCCCGATCTGTATCTGCTGGTGCTTGATCCGTCCAAAGAGGATTTCAAGGATTCCGCCCGCTTCTTCCTCGACAGGGCAGATGCGGTACTGATGCGCACTTCAGACCCGGAACTCCACCCCCTGTGGCGTGGAATCTCTCCGGAGCGCCTTGCGGCGAAACCACGTTTCACCGTGGATCCCCCCACCTACATCTCGGGGGATGTAGTCGATTTTGTCAGGCGGCGGATTACAGTAGCCGCCTGAGGCATTTCCCTGGCTGGAAAGAAACTACTTCTGTGGAGGAAAGGGTTCTGCCTTCATGGAACCGTCGCGCTGCTTAAGGAGAATCTGGATCTTCCCCTCGGCATCATCGAGTTCCTGCTTGCATGCGGTTGAGAGGCGGACTCCCTCTTCAAAGAGCTTGATGGAATCCTCCAGCGGAAGATCTCCTTTTTCCAATTGCTCGACGATTTTTTCCAATTGCTTCAAGGAATCTTCAAATGTAGCCAAAATCAATCCCCTCTAAACTAGTATTTCAGGTTTTATTCCATCCTGAGCTGGAATGACCCTCAGGTGTGCGTAGGCATTGTCAATACTGAATTGGAAGATGCTCGATGGAGCGATTAAGAGCGGTTTTGTGGGACCGCTGGGAAGGAACTTGCGGTCATAAAAGATCGCTTTCAGACAAGACATCAGTCTAATCCTAATATCGTCCTGAGATGGGCATAGAGGGATACCGGATTCGATGCCCACTTTGTTGTTATACTTGGGTTTTCCCGTGTGGTCGTGCAGAGGTTACCGGTTTTGAAGAAACGAAGTCTGTTGATTTGTGTGCTCGTGACGGCGATGGCAGCCGTTTTGTCCGGATGCGGAAAGAACTTTTATTATGCTGGCCGCAGTCTTCCTCCAAGCGGTTTGACGAATCGTGTTCTGATCGGGGTCCAGAATCCTTCGGCTTTGACGACGGGTACCCTGGAGTTTGTGGACGCCTATTATGATGTCCGCCATAACTACAACAGCTCGGTTGGGAGCTTCAGCATCTCCGGTTATAGCGGCAAGCCCTATAGCATCCAAAATATGCCGGAAGAGCAGTTGGGAGCCGTTTACAACAGTGGTGACGGCAGCTTCTCTCTGATCGACTATGCTTCGGAGAAATCGGCTGCGACGATTACGGCATCGGGTTCCTCCGCTACGTTGGCTGGCCTCTCTTCCAGCATTTTTATTACGCGGAATCAGTCGTATCTTTTCGCTGCCAATGAGGCGGCACACTATCTCACGGTCTTGGATCGTACCGGGGGCAGATCGTATTTCCTGAATTTACCCGGGGTTTACCGGGTATCGGTGAATGCGGGTGGTACTGTGGCTCTGGCGTTCAAGCGGAATAGCAACGAGGCGTATTACGTACGCCGCTTGCAGACCGGAGAGGCGGCCCCAATTACTATCGATCCCAGCAACCCGTCTGCTACGGATGGGGATTGCGAGCCGCAGAACAACCCAATCTTTTGTGTCTTACCTGTAAAAGACAAGAACAATAACGTAATTAATTTTGACTATCCGTCAAAGGCGCTGTTTTCGGCTGATGGGTCTACCGCCTATGTATTGAATTGCGGGCCGGAATGCGGTTCTATTTCAGGGAAGACTGCCAGCGTGCAGCCTCTGCCGACGGGTTCGTTCATCATACAAAGTGGTCAGCAGACCGCTAATACCATCACTTCCAATCCCACTGCTACGCCTTCAACCACGTCATACTCCGTTCCTGGCGGAGCCAGCAATGGATTGCTTAGCAGCAATACTCTCTACCTGACGGGACAGGTGAAGCAATCCGATAATTACTGGGCGGGGTATTTGTCTGTGCTCAATACCTCCACTGGTACGGTCTCAGGCCAATATCCAATTAGCGATGGTACTCATGGCAAAATGATTTTGGCTGACGACAACACCCTGTGGATCGGTGCTACCGGCTGTAATACCGGTGAAAGGGCCAAGACCGGGACTGTGTATGGTTGCTTGACGATGTTCAATACCTCAACGAATGCCGTCACCGTTGGTACCTACAGAGGCGACTTGACCGGCATTGCTGCCGTTACAGGCTTGCACAAGGTCTACGTCGCTGAAGGTGGTCAGATCCATATCTACAAGACGACCACTTCCAATGGGGCGTTTGTGGAGATGGACAATTCCCAGGTAGCTGTCACCGGCACGGCTTGGGACGTGGCCTACATGGACGGAACCTCCGACACGAACAACACTACCTATTAATCAGAGTCCATTCCTCTATGAGCGAAGGATTTAAAGCCGACATCGTCGCGATTGCAGCACATCGTGACGATGTCGAGCAAACTTGTGGCGGCACACTTCTGCGGATGGCTTCTCTAGGCCTCCGCACTGCTATTTTGGACCTGACCCAGGGCGAAGCCGGTACTCGGGGCTCTGCCGCCGAACGTGCCGCTGAGGCAACCGCTGCAGCAAAATTGCTTCAGGTAGGCTGGCGAGAAGCACTGGATCTTCCCGACGGGCGAGTTGAAAATACTTATGAGAATCGCCTGAAAATCGTTCGTGTTTTACGATGGTTGCGACCGCGTGTGGTTATTCTGCCCATTCCACAAGGACGTCATCCCGATCACTACACCACAGGAACCTTAGGGTATGAGGCTTGCTTCCTCTCTGGACTCGTCAAAGTGGAGCCGGATTTGCCTCCTCATAGACCCTTCAAAATTGTCTATGCCAGTCTCTATGCAGATGTGCGCCCGAGCTTCATCGTCGATATCACTCCATTTATCGATCAGCGTCACGCAGCTTTGATGGCCTATCGGTCGCAGTATTCCAATCAGAGTGCAGGCAGCGGTTTGTTTGTTCCTGAGGAAGAAATACGAGAACGGACTTATGCCGAGGCTCGCCACTACGGGATGCTGGCTGGTGTTCGCTATGGAGAACCCTTTGTGCAGAAAGAAGTCGGTCTGGTAGAAGATCTGACTCTCCTGCCGGTCCAGAGCCTGTGACGTATTCAATCCCGCTCTACCTTGACTGAAGGTCCTTGCAGTTGCCGGATGTGTCTTACATTTCGGGGAATTTGTAAGATTCATCATTCTTTTGCAATTTGTTTGCCCAAGGTGGGTTAGCCTAATGGCATCTTCGGTCTGCTTAGGCAGAAACCGTATAGAGTGGGGACGATAGGTTGAGCCAGACAGTATTCGTGCTAGAAGACGATACGGACATTTCCCGTCTTGTGCAACACCATCTAGAAGCGGCGGGCTTCTCGACCAAGCTTTACAGTACGCCGGTGAATTTGCTTCCGGATGCGGAACGCCAGCCACCGGCTTTGTTTTTGCTAGACATCATGGTGCCGGGAGGCGATGGCCTGGATGTGTGCCGTCGTCTACGCAATCATCCGGGATTGGCCTCGATTCCGATTATTTTCCTGACGGCTCGTGCCGGAGAGAATGACCGTGTGCTCGGCCTGGAGCTGGGTGCGGACGATTACATTACCAAGCCCTTTGCGACTCGCGAGCTGGTGGCCCGGGTTCGTGCTGTTCTGCGCCGATTTGAGCGCCCAAGTACACCTTCGATCATCAGTTTTGAAGAGGTCCTGATCGACGCCAGTGCTATGCAGCTGAAGGTCCATGGGGAATTGACGACGACTACGGCGACCGAATTCCGGCTCCTCGACTATTTGGCTCGGCATCCTGGACGCGTCTTTAGTCGCGATCATCTGCTGGACGCTGTTTGGGGTGATGCACGTTTCGTTACTCCCCGGTCGGTTGACGTGTATGTTCGCCGTATCCGCGAGAAGATCGAGAGCGATCCGGAAAATCCGAGATATCTCAAGACTGTTCGCGGCGCCGGATATCGCTTCGAGATTCCCAAGGTCGAGGAGGTCGTCCGGGCGTAAGCTTTGGGCGAGGGAATCCTCCGGTGGCAGGCAGAGTCTTTAATAAATTATTTTTCCTATTCGTTCTTGTTCTGAGCTTAGGTACGGCCATATCCGATGTGGCCCTGCATCTGGTGGTGGAGCATACGATTCAGGCCAATCCTGTGGGTGGTGCATCAGACATCTTCCACGCGCTGGAGCGAGATTTTCTTTTTGCTTCGCTGGGCTCTTTGGGGTTGGCAATTCTTCTCGCGGCTTGGCTGAGCGGAAGGATCTCCCACCGTCTTGGCCGTATCGTTACTTTTGCGAATCGCATTGCAGCCGGCGATCTGTCTGCACGCGTGGAAGAGGCAAATCTCGACGAGCTTTCCGAGGTAGTGCATGCCCTGGATGCGACAGCTGTCCGTTTGGAAAACAGTTTTCGTGAACTGGAGAGTAACCGGCGTGAGCTGGCGACTCTTTTGGACAGCATGCAGGAGGGAGTTGTCGCTGTCACAGGCGAGGGCAATGTCAGCTGGTCGAACGCCGTGATGCAGCGAATTCTGGGAACGCTCGTCCGTGAAGGACGACCGCTTGTTCACACCCTGCGCGATCCTGAGATTCTTTCTTGCGTTGAAGGCGCTTTGCGGGATAAGGAAGTCCGCGTTGGGCGGGCTACTTCAACGGCTCCGGGAAAGGTCTTCGAAGTCGGCGTTACTCCGCTTTCTTCCGGAGGTGCCGTCGTTGTGCTGCACGACGTAACCGAGGTGGAGCTTGCGGAGAAGACGCGTCGCGATTTTGTTGCCAATGTCTCTCATGAGCTGCGTACCCCGCTTACGTCTATCTCCGGCTATGTAGAGACTCTATTGGAAGAGCCGCATATTCAAGAGGAGAGCGCACGCGAGTTTCTCTCTATCATCTTGAAGAACGCGACACGTATGAACCGTCTGACAGAAGATCTACTTGCCCTGGCCAGCGTGGAAAGCGATGACTATCGCGTACGTCCTCAGCCGGTGAAGGCCTCGGCATTGGTCTCCGATGCTTATGAGTCTCTGGGCGGGCTGGTGATGGATACAGGCGTCCTTCTGGAGGTCGGTTCTACTACGGATGCCTTGGTTCTGGCTGACACGGATGCTCTCAACCAGGTCTTTGGAAATCTGATCGAGAATGCTCTGAAGTACGGAAAGTCTGGTGGCCGTATCTTGCTGGGAGCAAATCTCCGGGACAATGCCGTCGAGTTCTTTGTCCGCGATTTTGGGGCAGGGATTGCGAGTGAGCATTTGGATCGCATTTTCGAACGCTTTTACCGCATCGATAAAGCCCGTTCCCGGGAGTCTGGCGGAACCGGACTCGGCCTTGCCATTGTGCGCCATATTGTTATGGCTCATGGCGGAATTATCTGGGCTGAAAGTGAATTGGGTTCCGGGGCTACATTCTTCTTTACCTTGCCACTGGCTCCGTCGGTAAAACCAGCCGTACCTCAGACGACGGCGGCTGTATAGATTCTTCTTCTCTACTTCTTCTATTTTTGAAATTCGATCACGCGACGTCACGCACATGCCTCAAATCATGTGCGTGACGTTAATTTTTCGTTTTTTGTTCAACAAGATGAATGGTTTTCTTCTTGTTTTCACGGAGATGTAAACCATTTGTAACAGTGGAGACAAAGAATGACTTAGGAATTTCCCAGAGGGGGGAATCAGTGAAGAAAAGTCTTGCACTTGCAGCAATTTTGTTTGTTTGCTCAGCATCTGCCAGTTTCGCTCAGAAGTTAAATGCAGCGGGCGCAACCTTCCCATATCCGATTTATTCGAAGTGGTTTACCGAGTACAGTGCGCAACATCCCGGCGTACAGATCAACTACCAGCCAATTGGTTCTGGTGGTGGTATTCGCCAGGTACAAGCCGGTACCGTTGATTTCGGTGCCAGCGATGCCACAATGACCAACGAGCAGTTGGCTCAATCGAAGATCAAGCTTTTGCACATTCCAACTGTCTTGGGTGCAGTTGTGCCCATCTATCACATCGATGGAGTGAATGCCGAGCTGAAGTTTTCTCCTGACGTCTTGGCCGACATCTACCTGGGCAAAATCGGCAACTGGAGCGATGGACGAATCGCTAAGGACAATCCGGGTGTCAAGTTGCCCAATGAAAATATCAATGTCGTTCACCGTGCCGACGGTAGCGGAACCACCTTCATCTTCACCGACTATTTGTCCAAGGTCAGCAAAGACTGGGCTTCCGGCCCCGGAAAGAACGCTTCCGTCAGCTGGCCGAAGGGTATCGGCGCTAAGGGCAACGAAGGTGTAGCAGGAATGGTCCGCCAATTGAATGGATCGATTGGTTACGTAGAGCTGATCTACGCCATGCAGAACAAGATTCCTTTCGGCTATGTCAAGAATGCGTCTGGTAGCTGGGTTAAAGCTTCTATCAGCGGCGTGACTGAAGCTGCGGCTTCGGTAAAGCAGATGCCTGCGGATTACCGTGTTTCTATTACCAATGCTCCTGGAAAGAATGCCTATCCGATCTCCAGCTTCACTTGGCTTCTGATCCCATCGCAGTCCCAGGACGCTTCTAAGGGTAAGGTAATCAAGGAGTTCCTGTACTGGATGCTGGATCATGGACAGAACGAAACTTCGGCTCTCTACTATGCTCCACTGCCTAAAACGGTTGCCGACAAGGTTCGTGCGACCATCGGTACCTTGAAGTAAATCCATCCTCCCCAAACATGGGCACGTGACACATGGGTGTCACGTGCCATTTTGTGGCACCTAAACTGTTTTTCCTCTTTATTTTTCCTGGCGATTAACCTTCTATTTATCGAAGCCTATTACCGTAGATGACGGTGAAAATCAACGTCCAGGAATCAAGAGTGGTCAGTCAACCAGCCCAGACCTCACGACCGCAGGAGACATCCCCCTTGCCAAAGGCGCCAGCTCAACCCTCGGTGGTTCGAGCTTTTCTCCTCAGCCGAGGCAGTTCTGCGATAGCCGATCGTACCTTTACCTGCCTAATGTTGCTTTGTGCATTATCGATCTTCGGCATTGTTGCCCTTATTGCCTCCGAGCTGATTGTGCATTCGCAGATGTCGATTCATAAATTCGGTCTGCCTTTTTTCTTCCGATCAGCCTGGGATCCGGTAAACGGCAACTATGGGGCCCTGCCCTTCGTTTACGGAACACTGGTTTCGTCGTTCCTTGCCCTATTGATGGCGGTACCTTTGGCTATCGGTGTAGCCATTTTCCTTACGGAAATGTGTCCGCAAGTCTTTCGTGGACCACTGGGATTCCTGACCGAGCTTTTGGCCGCGATTCCGAGCGTGGTCTATGGCCTCTGGGCAGTATTTGTTCTGGTTCCGCTGCTTCGGCAATATGTGAATCCAGGTTTGATCAAAGTTCTTGGCTGGACAGGGCTCTTTCAGGAACCCAACTTTGGCTTAGGCCTGTTTACGGCGGGTGTGATTCTGGCGATTATGATTCTGCCAATCATCTCCTCACTCACGCGCGAAGTTATGTCGGCGGTACCACACTCCCAGCGTGAAGCTGTTTTGGCTTTAGGGGCGACCCGGTGGGAGATGATCCGTATGGGTGTTTTGCGGAATGCCCGGATCGGCATCGTTGGTTCCATCATTCTCGGCTTAGGCCGTGCCCTTGGAGAAACGATGGCGGTGACGATGGTGATCGGTAATACGCCGATTATCTCCAAGTCCCTGCTTGGCCCCGGCTACTCCATGGCGGCAGTAATTGCCAGCGAATTCAGCGAAGCCTCTGACGATTTATACCGGAGTGCTTTGATTGAGATTGGTTTAGCCCTCTTTCTGGTCACCATCATCGTGAACGCCATTGCCCGCCTGTTGGTCTGGGCGGTCACCCGTGGCGCACCGGCTCGAGTGTCCTAGGTGTCCTGGAAAAAGAGAGAAAAGATCGTATGACACAAGTAAAGAATAGAGTGCGCGGCGGAAACAGCTTTGTCCGGATGATCAAGGATCAGCTGGCGACCTCGCTGGCCATCTTGAGCACCTTGTTGGTGATTGCTCCGCTCGTAGCTATCTTCGTCTACCTTTTGTACAAAGGTGCCAGCTCTCTGAACCTGAACTTCTTTACGAAACTTCCGGTTCCCGTTGGAGAAGAAGGCGGGGGCATGGCGAATGCTATTGTCGGTTCCGGGATTTTGCTGGGCATCGCCAGTTTGATCGGAGTTCCAATCGGAGTTGCAGCCGGTATATATCTTGCCGAATTCGGCCGAGGTACAAAGCTCGCCAATACCGTTCGGTTTACAGCCGATGTGCTCAATGGTGTTCCCTCAATTGTGACCGGTATTGCGGCATATTCCTTAATCGTGTTGCCGCAGAAGGGCTTCTCCGCTTTTGCGGGCGGTGTAGCTCTGGGCATCATGATGATTCCTACGGTTACCCGTACTACGGAAGAAATGCTGCTGATGGTGCCGCATGCTATCCGTGAAGCAGCTCTTGGATTGGGCGTTCCCAATTGGCGTTCCACTTTGTCGATTACGCTCAAGACCGCCTCGCCCGGCGTAATCACTGGTTGTATGCTGGCTTTTGCCCGCGTTGCTGGTGAAACCGCGCCGCTGCTCTTTACGGCCTTTGGAAACCAGTTCTGGAGCACCAGCCTTTCCGAGCCGATTGCGGCGTTGCCGTTACAGATCTTTGTTTATGCCATCTCTCCGTACGACGAGTGGCATAGACTAGCATGGGCTGGAGCTCTTGTTCTAATTCTTCTGATTGTGATTGCAGTTTCCCTGGTGCGCTATGTCGCATCGAGGGGTGTCTTGAAAGGGGCGAATTAAGTGGGCGTAGGCATTGAGGTAAAAGACCTGAACGCATGGTATGGAACGAACCATACGCTGCAGGAAATCAATCTGACTATCCCCGCGAATCATGCCACTGCATTGATCGGACCATCCGGTTGCGGCAAGTCGACTTTTGTTCGTTGCCTGAATCGTATGCATGAGACAAATCCCATTGCTCGTGTGACTGGTTCTGTGCGTATTGGGGACATGGATATTTATAGCGATGCTTCTCCTGTGGAGATTCGGCGTCGTGTGGGTATGGTCTTTCAGCGGCCCAATCCTTTCCCCACCATGTCGATTTATGACAATGTGGCCTCTGGTTTGAAGTTGAATGGGTTTCGGAATCGCCGTGTATTGGATGAAATCGTCGAACGCTCGTTGAAGCATGCTGCTTTGTGGGAGGAGGTCAAGGACGATCTGAAGAAGAAGTCAGGCGCCAGCCTCTCCGGCGGTCAGCAGCAGAGGCTTTGCATTGCACGTGCGCTCGCTGTAGATCCAGAGGTCTTGCTGATGGATGAACCTGCTTCGGCTCTTGACCCGGTCTCGACATCGAAGATCGAAGATCTTATCTTTCAATTAAAGAGCCAATACACCATTGTTATCGTCACGCATAATATGCAGCAAGCTGCGCGTGTGGCCGAGCATACCGGGTTCTTTCTTATGGGGCGGTTGGTTGAGTTCGATTCTACGCATAAGATCTTTACCAATCCGACCGACAAGCGCACGGAAGATTACATTACAGGCAGGTTCGGATGACGCGGATTCGTTTTCAACGCAGCCTCGACGATCTCAAAGAGAAGTTGCTGGTTATGGCAGGCATGGCCGAGCAGGCTATCCAGCGCTCCATTGAGGCTTATCGTGTTCGCGATCTTTCTATCTGCGATCTTGTGGTTCGTAGTGAAGTTGCGATCAATCGGCTTGAACGCGAGATCGATCAGATGGCCCTGGACCTTTTGGCCATGGAGCAGCCGATGGCGATTGACCTGCGCTTCATCCTTTCGGTGATCAAGATCAATGCCGATCTGGAGCGGGTTGGCGATGCGGCTGTCACAATGACGGAGCGGGTTCGTGACCTGGAAGCCTTTCCTGTAGTCGATCTTCCGGTGGACATCCCGCGTATGGCTTCTTTGGCTTCGGGAATGGTGCGGAAGGCCCTGCAGTCCTTTATTGAGGGCGATGCGGAAATGGCTCGCTCCGTACTTTCGATGGACGATGCCGTGGATAAGCTGAATGACACGGCTTACTACGCTCTCTCGAACTTGATGCGCGACGATCCCGTTCATGCACCGCAGGCTCTCAACGGGCTAATGATTGCTCGTAGCCTGGAGCGCGTCGCCGATCATGCTACAAATATCGCGGAAGACGTGATCTTCTGGGTACGTGGTGCCGATGTCAGGCATCATCTCAGCGTTGCCGATAACAAGCCCAAAGAACCGCAGGCGAGTTAGGCTAGAGCAAAACCAGCGTAGGTGTATCCCGAACCACAACTCCCTACGCAGGTTTTTCGTCAAGAAAACCTGCACATCGCCGACTTTGCATAGGACATAGTAACGCTGGTTTTGCTCTAGCACTTCGTTTCAGGGTATTGAGCGATTCGGGGTAATGCGTGTCTGCAACTATTTATACCGCGCATGGGCGGCGTGTTTTCCTATGGAATGCAGACGGGAAGACTCTGCACAATGATCGTGATGCCGTTGAGGTGATTGCGGAAGCGATGCAATTAACGGCCGGAGTTTAGCGCAATTCCAGCGTCACTATGTTTGATCAAAGATCAGTTGGGTGCCGCTTTCTTTGTCCGAAAGCGGCACTTGGCTTTGTGGCTCATAATATAGCTACGCCGGAGCTGCCGTAGCCTTTGCTCGAATTATGCCTGCCACCAGGAGAGTCGGCGCAACAGTGGGTAGTAGAGCGCCGCGTGAATCTGCACTTCTTCTCCGTACATCAATCGCAGAACTCTGGCGTAGGTTGCCAACTGCTCCTGATATGTCTGTTGCTGTGTATGCAGAAATTCATCCACTGTCTCAGAGACTGGTTCAGTCGTTTTGTAATCGACAATCCACCAGACGTCGCCATCATCACTCCCTAGTTCAGCTCCTGCGCGGAAGACCCTGTCCATCTGCACCGTTTGCACCCGATTATCCAAAACGCCCATCCACTTTACTTCGGAATGGGATTCCTGATGCGGTGAGAGAATCCAGCGAGCCTCCTCTGTTTCCAGCGCAAGGCGTAGGGCCGAGATTGCTTGCTGTGCCGAATATTCAGCGTCTCGGAGGCTGAATCCCGACCGGCGTAGTAACGTAATTGCTTCTGCCTGCCAGGTTTCCAGCTCCGAGCAGATTTCGTTGATCGGATTCATACTGAGGTACAGCGCAGCACGTTCCATGAGGCCATGGACAATGGTTCCGAAAGCTCTATAGCGAATGCCTGCTTCAGGGCGTTCAAAGGAGGTACGCTGCTCTTCGTCAAGTTCACTTGCTACAGAAGCTGATACATTTTTGTCTGTGGGGCGAACTGTGTAGTCAAGAGGGAGACGCCGGGGGCCGTAATTCTCCTGGTCTTTTTCGGGGACTTCCAATACTTCAGGGGTATCTTCCTCTCCCTGGTGCATCCTTTCGTATTGCGTCTGAAATTCAGCTTCGAGTGCCGGCCACGCGGTTGCTAACAGCGTTCCGGCCTTGGGCGAGAGGATGCCCTTTTCTTCTTCGGCGGCAACCGTGCCAAATAGATGTAGTTCTCTTCGTGCACGAGTACAGGCAACATAGAGTAACCGCTTGCGTTCCTCGGCATCGCGGGCCGCAATTTGTCTTTTCACCCATTGCAGAAGAGCATCGTCTTCCGCTCCTTTGGGCTGGATGGGCGCAATTAGAATTTCTGTTGGCTCCTCCGACTTTGCTGTATCCGGTGTGGCACGCTCCAGCCATAGGAGCAGCTCCTGCTTATTGCCTGCTGTTGGACGTTCAAGCGATGGAACGAGCACGACATCGAATCCTAAGCCCTTCGACTTGTGAATCGTCATCAGCTGAATGCCGCAACGCTCGCTTACCTGCGGATCAGGCTGTGCGCACAGATTATTCAAACGCCTTTCCATTTCGGTGCTCATCACAGCCAACTCTCTGTTGGGCAGTTGATCGAGCATGGCAAAGAAGATCTGAGCATTTTCGTAGCCCGGACGATCGACACAGACATTGCCTCCGAGGCTATGCCATATCTGCTCAATAAAGGAACCGAGTGAGAGCGATGAAGCAGAGAAGCGCCTCTCTTGAGCGCGCCTTATGATCGTCCATACACGAGTGAGACGTGCCTGTCCTTCTTCGCTGAGATTCGACAGTCTTTTAGCAATCAGCTCTTCGAAGGGCTTGTTCTTGTACGCCTCATCGTCTGCTCCGCAGAGTAAATGCAGATCCTTCAATGTCAGTCCGCACCATGGTGCACGAAACACGGAGAGCCACGCGATTCGATCCATGGGATCGACGAGCGCTCGAACCAGAGACTTCAGGTCGAGAATCTCTTGCCGTTCGCCTAGCTGCTCCATTTCGACAGCTCGGAATGGGATTTGAGCGTCTCGCAGATCCTGTGCCAATTCGAAAAGGTGCTTCCCTGCACGAGCCAAAATCGCTACACGGTATTCCTTCTCTGCGGCTTGGGCCTCATCAATATTGGGGATGTGCTGCCTGACGATTTGTACAATCTCACCGCGTTGTCGTGCGCGAGCATTGTCCCGTTCTTCGAGACTGTCCTTGGTGTAAAAGGCCGCATGGGCCGTGTAGTTTCCGCTGCCAAAGCTCTGATCCATTGGAGTGGCTTCGACAAAGGGAACAGCAGAGTTGTCTCCAAATACCGCCGAGAAGACATGGTTCATTTGTTCCACAAGTTGAGGACCGGAGCGGAAGTTTTGATGGAGTTTTACAGGTGTGGGAATCAGCCTTTCGCTTTGAGTCTCAAATCCAACTCGCTGCACCTGCCGGAAGAGTTCGACTTCAGCCTGACGGAAGGAATAGATGGACTGCATCGGATCGCCAACGATGAAGCAGGTGCGCTGATCGTCTACTTGCGTCCCATGTGCATTCCATGTCGCAATCAATTGCTCGAGTAGCTGATGCTGGCTGCGCGAGGTGTCCTGAAATTCGTCGAACAGAAGATGGCGAATGCGTTCTCCTGCAGCTAGAGCAACATCGCTTGGAACCGCTCCGTCTTCTGTTTGATAGCTGAGTACAGCGCGAGCTGCCATCCCCAGTTCAACGAAGTCCACCTGATTCTGCTCTGCGAAGACGACCCGCAGCTCGGCTGAGGCATAACGAAGCATGCGGAAGAGTTGTTTCAGAAGATACCATTGCTCAGGAGAGAACTTTGCCGGAGGCAGGCGGCGTAATTCGCAAAGTGCTTCCAGAAGGCCGGGGATAGATTGGAGCTCTTGTATCAGCTCCAGAAGTCTCTGGTTGTGTTCATTGCCCGGTTTGCCTTTTGTGGCAGGAAATCCATCTCCTTTGTTTACCCGCTTTCTCCAATTGCCGTCTGCGGTGAGTAGAAAGCAGGGAAGCGCCGCCCAGTCTTGCTGGTTCATCAAGTCAAGCGGAGGAAGGTCTTCGATATCCCGTAATGGCCAAATCCTGGCTGTCTCATCCAGATTGGAGCAGGCGTAACGAGCCAGCCATAGCAGTTCATTCAAATTCCTGTAATTGGCAAGCAGTCCGTGAACCCGACGGAGAGAACGCAGGATTGCCTGCTGCATAGGCTGCTCAAGCTTTTGTAGAATCTCTTCTTCGTCGAAGATTCCTTCCGGTGCAAGGACAAATTCGCGAGACCATTGATCTCGCCGGGCCAGCATCTTGATTAGCAATTCTTCGCAGTCGGAAAGATTATTGTCTCGTGCCTCGAGGAGGGCTGTGACGGCTTCTCTCAACTCGCGGTTATTGCTTCCTATGCCTTCCAGCGTCCGACGTGCAGCCTGCCTGTAGAGACTGGACGCATCTTCCGTGGGATTAAGCATCCCTCCCAGACGGGAGATTAGCGGAGCCTTCTGAGCAATTCGACGACAGAACGAATCTACTGTCTCGATTTGTAGTCGATGAGATTGCTCCAGGAGATTCCATCCGAATTGCTCTGCATGTTCCAACGCGCGGCAGGCAAGAAACGACATGCTGTGCGGTTCTGCCGGGGTCTCGTGATCGGTGCGAGCTTTCTCCAGAGATTCAAGAATGCGTTGACGCATCTCCGCCGTGGCTGCGCGTGTAAATGTAATAGCCAGGATCTGTTCCGGAGCTTCAACTTCGGCAAGCAGTTTGAGGAAGCGCTTGGTGAGTAGATCCGTTTTGCCTGAACCCGCAGGAGCTTGCACGATCACCGAGGAGGTCGTATCCAGTGCTGCATCTCTTGCCTGCTGGTCGACTGGATCAGTTGCCATTCTGGTCATCGGATATCTCACTTCCTTCGGCTGCGGCTTCTCGCATGGCTACATTGGTTTCTGCCTTCCGGCACAGGCTCGGGAGGTCGCAGGTCTGACAGGTCTTTATCGGAAATTTCGGATCGACGGAGCATTCTCCGCGTAAGAAATCCGCCGCCAGTTTCTCCAGCTCCGCACGCCATTGTGCACGCATTTCATCGGTCAGCGGCTTTTTGACGATGTCCTTCTTCGACTCCAGTGCGGGGTGAATGGTGGCGCGTGGATCTTCTGCGCGTCCCCGAACCTCGATTTCTCCTGCACGAATCTGTGCGAAAGCTAAGCCGCAGAGATCTCCGAGCTCGCCAAAGAGAGCATAAAGCGGAAGCTGCGGCTCGTCCGGACGGCTACCATCCCAACTTTTCGGCGTAACCTTTCCTGTTTTGTAATCGAGGAGAAGTTTTCTTCCTCCGGCGACGGTATCCAGACGGTCGATTCGCATTCGTAATCGAAGGTCTCCTACGTTTACCTGGGTCTGTTCTTGTTCTACTTGTACGTCATGGAAGGGAACACGTTGCGATTCGAATTTAAGCCATTCCATGACCAATCTCTCCAGCCGCTGTTGTTCGGCAAAGAGATAAGCTGTGCGCCAGTCTTCCTTATTCTGTGCCGCAGGGTTTTCAGCAATTACATTCCGGATTGTTTCTCGTACGGTTGTTTCCAGATTCCCGCTGGCGATCTCCTGGAGCAGTCCCTCCTGATTTTGAAACTTCTTCCAGAGCACTTCTAGAACAGCATGCAAGAGCGTCCCGCGTTGTAGAGCTGTGAGGCCCATCTCCGTTTGAGATAAAGATTGTGCTCCCAGCCGAACTCCAGCGAAGGCGCGGAAGGGACAGGCCGCCTGTCGCTTCAACACATCCGCTCCTCCCGCGATCTTATCGGTAGGAAATGGAATGAGTCCTTCTTCTTGGATCGGTTCGAGTTCGGCCTTCTCCAATCCCGTAACCCGTTCAGCAGTTAAAGACTGAGCCCCCGCTCGGAATAAACGCTTAATCAGAGGCGATGGCCTTTGTTCGCCATCTTTATTCCGTTGCGCATAGCTGAAAATTACCTCTGGAGCACTGGCCGCAATTCGCTCTGTGACCGTTCTTGCCAGCTCCCAATCGATTTCTGCCGTAGCATGGGGCATGCCGGTAGGGCGCGCGATCCACAAAGGGATCAAAGGGTGAGCGTTGGCTTTTGCCGGCCAATTCTGTTCTTCGGCACCCAGGAACCAGATTCCGTCGAAGGTTTGTCCCGAAGTCTCCAGCGGACCCATGATCTGTACCGGAGCCCCTCGGGATTCTTCCGCAAAGACCGTCTCCGCTGCTTGCCTCTGAAGCATTCCTAGAAATTCGGGAAAGGACATCAGGTTTCCATCGAAGCCGAGAGCGGAGACCTCGTTGAGAAGTTCCTCCCATTTCTTCTGGATCTGAAAATGGGAGCTGTCCCTGGAAACAGTGCCAGGCCATCCCGACTTTTCAAGAAGAGTGTATGCGAGTGCCGACCATTCCAAGGGGGATTGTGTTTTCCCATGCATAGTGGCATTGGCTGCTTCACTCATTGAATCAAGCCGCCGCAGAAGGCTTCGAAGAGCTGGAGCTGCCCTTAGCCCTTTCTCCTTAAGAAACGCATGAAGAGGCCATTCGTTTCGACAGAATCCTCTTCGTCTGAGCGCGTGATAAACCTGTGCTGTCTCTATTGTTTCTTGAGGGTGTTGTGCCAGGAATCCGGCGGAGAGCAGCCAGCGCAACTCTTCATCTTCCAGCGGGCTGATAGCCCATTTCAAAATCAAGAGTGCGGCACGTATCTCTTCTCCTTGTGTGAGTGGAACACCGAGGGAAAATTCAAATGGCAATGAGGATGAACGCTTTTCGGTGATCAGCAGCGTTTCGGGAGCAAGAATCCGCCGGAAGACACGCTCAATCTCTCCTCGCGTTCCATGTCCATCCGGAAGAACTACGGCCAAACGAGCTTGTGGATCTAGCGTTAATCTTTTGCGCAGCCATTGCGCACAGGCTTCCAGTTCCTGCCCAAAATCGGATGCCGAGAAAAAGGAAGAACCTGATTCCGCTAATCCGTAATCGAGTTGCTTCCAGCTTCCTCCGGCTGAAGACCAGGATTCCAGCAGATGTTTTGCCGCTGGGGTAAGCCTGTCGAAGCCGACGAGAAGTAGCTCTCCGGTGACGGATCTTGTCGTGAGCTGTTCTGCCAGGCGCGTAGCGATTGTGCTGCGGCTAAGCCAATCCCGGTTTTCGCATTCTTTGTCGAAATCATCGGCCCAGGACTGGAAAGCGCGGGCATCTCCATCATCTACCCCCCAGGGAATACGGCGCTGGTGCTGTTGCTCGTAGTCACTCAATAATGCATAGGCTTGCTGGGCCAACACCGCTATGGAATCATGTCGCAACAGTTGTGGACCATAGCCGGAGCGCTGAATGATCTGTTTCCAGTGGTATTGCTCCTGCAATTTACTGAGGACCAGCAATTTTGATTCTTCAGGATTTCTATATTCGGTCCAGCTTTGGAAAAGCCAGTTATCCCAATCGAAAATGGACGGGGCTGGCCAAGCTTTCAGGCCCATTTCCTGCTGTAGTTCACTGAATTGTCGTAGCAGTGTTCGTTGCGCACGCACGCTGGCTGTAATGACCATGCCGTTTCGCTTAAGGCACTCTACGATTTCCGAGGCAATTCGCATGTCTGCTTATACTCTTGAGCTGGTTTCAAGATCCGCTGCCGGTGTAGACTGGCGCGTGAGCCACTTCCGGATTGTACTTTCCTGCATCGTAGCCCTATCCCTTGTTGCCCTTCCCGGATGTCGTGGGAAGCAGGCTTCTTCAGGCCCTGGTTCAGTATCTACCACCGAGAATGCGAAGGTTTATCCTCTTCGCGGTGTTGTCGTCTCCGTAGATCCTGCCAAAGGTGAAGCCACCATCAACCATCAGGCGATTCCTGGCTTTATGGAAGCAATGACGATGCCCTACAAACTCAAAAATCCCTCGGTGCTTTCGGAATTGCATCCCGGTGATCACATCACCGCCGATGTCCTGGTCAGCTCTTCGCCAGATGCCGATGTGCTGCTGGATCATATTGTGGTTGTAGCGCAAGCGCGCCCCGATTACAAACCGGCTGTCTCCTATCATGTGCCCCAGTTGGGAGATCAGGTTCCTGACTTCTCTTTGCTGAACCAAAATAGCCAGAAGATTCGTCTTCAACAATTTCGCGGCAAAGCAGTATTGCTTACCTTCATCTACACGCGATGCCCGTTGGCAGATTATTGTCCACGTGTAAGCCGTAATTTTTCCAAAGTGGATAAAGCTCTGGCCTCAGATCCGTCACTTTATGGCAAGACTCATCTCTTGAGCATCAGTTTCGATCCCGATTACGACACCCCTAAGGTCCTTAGAAGTTATGGAGGAGCCTATACCGGGAATTACACCAAGGAAAAATTCGAGCACTGGGATTTTGCTGCTCCGGCGAAGAAGGATCTGATCGAGATTGCAAAGTTCTTCGACGTGGGGATAACGCCGGGAGAAAACAATACTTTCACCCATACTCTTTCGACCACGTTGATCGATCCGAATGGAAAGGTCTATCGTTTCTATCCCGGTAATGACTGGACTCCCGAGCAGGTATTCACAGATGTAAAGCAGATGCTGGCAGGACATGCATGATCCTGGTCGTGATGGGTGTTTCCGGGTCGGGAAAATCTACGATTGGTAATCTGCTCTCAGCTACCACGGGATGGCCCTTTGCCGATGGAGATGACTATCATCCCGAGGCAAATAAACGGAAAATGCATGCTGGGATTCCCCTTACGGATGAGGATCGGGCTCCCTGGCTCTCTCGTTTGCACGAACTTTTGCTTGACTGGGTGCGGGAAGGGAAGAGTGGTATTCTGGCTTGCTCGGCGCTGAAGGAAAGCTATCGCCAAGTGCTTTCCGCCAATGTGCCGGATTTGCATTTCATCCTGTTGGAGGCGTCTGCAGAGGTGATTGAGCAGCGTCTTCGCGCACGAACTGATCACTTTATGAACCCCGATCTGCTGGCAAGTCAGATTGCTACTCTGGAAGTTCCAGCCAATGCAATACACGTTTCGGTAGCTGATGATCCAAAACAGACAGTAGATTCTATCCTCGAACGACTGAAAGCCTGAATCGACAAGAGTTGCGGCGCATCCTAATAGCTACTTCATGTGTTTGATCTAGACGAAAGAAAGGTCCGGATATGGCAAAAGTCACGATTGTTTTTGGCGTTCTGCTGATTCTGCTTGGTCTTTTCGGTTTTGTGGCTACAGGAAGTGCACACCCTACAGCGCTTATTCCCGCTATATTGGGTCTTTTGTTGATTGTTTTTGGATATCTGGCGCGCTCTCCGAAAGAGAAAAAGCGCATGTTGTGGATGCATGTTGCTGTAACGCTTGGGCTACTTGGCTTTCTGGGAACAGTGAAGGACTTGATTGACTATTTCCGTATGTCGACAATGGGGGCTGAGGTAAGCAATCCAGCTACAGAAGCCAAAGCAGCCATGGCGGCAATGCTGTTGTTTTATGTGATTTTGAGTGTGCGCTCCTTTGTCAATGCGCGCATCGCGAAGAAGTGAGCTTTATTTTCGTATGCACATGAGAACCTCTTCCCTGTCGATGAAGTCTGAACGGACACCCGCCCGTGGATCGTCACACGCCGTGAAAGGGGAGGTTTCTAAAAAGAAACCAAGCTTCCGCAAGGTTTGGCCAGAGGTACGCGAGCTGCTTCGACCCCGTAAAGGGCTGTTATTTTTGGGATTGTTCTTAATGGCAATAAACCGGGTCGCCGGTTTGGTCTTGCCTATCTCAACGAAGTTCTTTATAGATGTCATCCTGCGACAGCATCAGGTAAAGAAGATTTCTTTTCTTATCGGTGTTGTACTCGGGGCTACTCTGCTTCAGGCCGTTACTGCTTTCTCCCTGACACAACTACTTTCGAAGGCGGCACAGCGTCTTATTGCCGATCTACGGAAAAAAGTGCAGAGCCATATTGGACGGCTTGCCGTCGCTTATTACGACGAGAATCGTACCGGCGTGCTCGTCTCGCGCATCATGACCGACGTCGAGGGCGTACGCAATCTGATTGGCACAGGACTGGTGGAGTTTGTTGGCGGTATGCTAACGGCTGTTCTGGCCTTCGGCTATCTATTGCGGTTAAGCGTGTCCGTCACCTTAGTCATTTTGGGTATTGTTGGAGCATTTGTTTTTGCGCTGCAGTTTGCTTTTCGCTACATTCGCCCAATCTTCCGTGAACGCGGAAAGATCAATGCAGAAGTAACTGGCCGTTTGACGGAATCTCTGGGCGGGGTTCGGGTGATCAAGGGATATCACGCCGAAGAGCGTGAGGCAGCGGTATTTGCCAAAGGTGCAGACCGTCTTCTAGACAACGTTATGCGTTCCTTGACGGCAACCAGCCTGCTCTCCTTAGTGGCAACAACCATTCTCGGCATCGTAGGCGCGGTTGTAATGTTCTTTGGCTCTGGAAAGATCCTTTCCAACCAATGGACCTTGGGTGACTATTTCTCCTACACCATGGTTTTGGCTTTCATGGTGGCTCCGGTCTTCCAGATTGTAAATATCGGGACGCAGTTGACCGAGGCACTGGCCGGATTAGATCGCACCAGTGAAGTCATGGCAGAGAGAGAGGAAAATCAGGATCCTCGAAGAGTCGTGAGTCTGCCTGTTATCACCGGTGATGTTCGTTTCGAGGACGTCTCCTTCGCTTACGAGAAAGATAAGCCGGTGTTGTACGACGTTTCCTTCGAATCGAAACCCGGTACTGTTACGGCGCTGGTTGGTTCTTCGGGATCGGGGAAATCGACCATCATTAGTTTGGTCTGTGCTTTTCATAGTTTGGACCAAGGACGAATTATCATCGACAACATTGATCTTGCCACCGTCAGATTGGATAGCTATCGCTCGCAGCTTGGGGTTGTTCTGCAAGATTCATTCCTCTTCGACGGGTCGATTCGTGAAAATGTGATGTTCTCCTACCCTGACGCAACAGAAGAACAGTTCCTCAACGCCTGCCGTATCGCCCGCGTCGACGAGTATGCCGAACGGTTTCCGGAGGGCTACGAGACTATCGTTGGCGAGCGTGGGGTCAAGCTGTCAGGTGGTCAACGGCAAAGACTCTCGATTGCTCGAGCTATCTTGGCAAATCCCCGAATTCTGATCTTGGATGAGGCTACCTCCTCTCTCGACTCCGAATCGGAGGCGATGATCCAGCAGGGACTGAGCTTCTTAATGCAGGGGCGTACGACATTCGTAATTGCACACCGGCTCTCAACAATCCGTCGTGCCGATCAGATTTTGGTCGTGGAACAGGGCCGTATCGTGGAGCGCGGTACTCATGAATCTCTCTACGAACTACATGGCCGTTACTACGATCTCTATACGCGTCAACAGGGATTGGAGGCCAACCTCTTCCTCGCTCCGGGAGAGGGCGATAAAGTCGTCGAAGAAGAAGCCTTCTGATTGCTAAGAGAATCTAGAGCATTTCTCGCATAAGTCCAATACATAATGATGGATGCCTATGCATATTCACGTCTCCTGGATCCTGCTCATCTTTATTGGTTTTACGATTTCGCTGCTTCTTCTTGTCCTGCACCTGACCAGGCTAGGCGGGTTGGTTCACCAGAACATTCCTGACCGTCCGCGCCGGCGTCTATTTTTGGCATCCGTCAGCTTCTTTATTACATTTTTGGCCGTGAGGTTACTCGTCGCTTCGATTACTCACCACATCGGTCCGTTTGGATATGTTCAGATAGGTGGACGCCATATTCATCATCTGGTCTGGGGCATTCTGCTTCTCTTGATCTGTGGTTATGCCGAGCTCGCCGAGGTTGGAAGGAGCGATAGCTCCAAGTCTGTCCTGCTAAACCGCTTATTGGCTTTGAGCTATGGAATAGGAGCTGCACTGACTCTGGACGAATTTGCATTGTGGCTAAACTTGGACGCAATGGCTTATTGGTCCAAGCAGGGTAGAGAGAGTATCGATGCTGTGGCGCTATTCGGTTCCTTGCTTGCCATCGGAACATGGGGTGCCCCTCTCTTTCGCAAGTTAGCGCATTCCGCTCCGGAAAACTAAGGCTCATATACACACGTGGCTGGATCAAAATTCAATGGATGACTCCTAGTCTCTGCTATTCCTGCGTAGTGCGGACTTATCAGTCAGTGCCAATTTGCTTGGCTTCGATGTGCCTGTACCTCTGCTTCTCCTGCTCGGCGTTCTATGAAGATATCAATCTGATTAATAACCGATGAAACCATTGGAGTGGGCAGTTCTGCTGTCGAGCCATGATATTCACGGCTATTTTGTCGACATTATGAAACGTAATACTAGACTGCGGTACTGTATCGCCTGTTTTCGTGCCCCTTCCCGGCCCGGAAATCGTTGGTGTCCGATTGTGACGTACCTCACTAGTTTAAGTGTCGCTTGAGAAAAGCCAAACTTCACAAAACAGTTCAAAGTAAACGCAAACTGAAACGATTTTCACTGTGAAAACAATTTCTTGAAACCTCTTGCCACATCACGGTACGGTTGGTAGGGTTTAGTGCTTTGCATCCTTGACAGTCATATTTCCGGTTATTTACAAGGTTTCCTACATTACAAAGTTTATCTATTGATATTGGAAAACTTTGGGGAGGCTGTTTGCGATGCTTTTAAAGCAACAGGATCTGGCAAAGAGTAAACGCTCATGTTGGATCACGCTTTATAGACACTCCGGGATGAGAATCCTAGGGGTGATCCTTTTGTCACTTTTTGGGGTTACCGGCATTGTTGCACAAACGGGAAGCGGTGGTACGGTACAAGGTACCATTACCGATCCCACAAATGCAGTTATTGCAGGTGTGAAGGTGACTGCAACCAACGTTAGTACTGGTGTTGTCTCTGAGACCATTTCGACGTCTGCAGGCTATTATGTTGTACCGGCCTTGATTCCGGGCCAGTATACGGTTTCTGCGGAGAAAGATGGATTCCAGATCTTCACCCAGGAAAACATCCAGGTAAACGCACTGCAAGTTGTTGGTATCAACATCAAGATGGTTGTTGGTAGCGCAAGCGAGTCAGTTACAGTTACTACTGCTCCTCCGCCGCTACAGACCGAGAACGCCTCGATGACCACCACGATGGAAAATGAAACCTACACGGCACTACCGCTGAATATGGGCGGATCGCAGCGTGACCCAACAAACTTTGCATCTTTGACTCCAGGATATGCCGGTGGTGGCCGTTCTGGAACCTATAACGGTGCCGGCGGTTCGAGCAACGGAAGTTCTAGCTCTGGCGCCGTAACGTATCTCGATGGTCTTGTTATTTCGCAGGGCGATAATCGTCAGGTCTCTCTCGTTGTATCTGTCGATGCAATCGACCAATTCCAAGTAACTAGCAGCGGTGCGAACGCCAGCCAGAGTGGTATGGGATCGCAGAACTATAACGTCAAGCACGGTACGAATGCCTTCCATGGCAGTCTGTACGACTACATCCGCAATACGGCCTTCGATAGTTGGGGCTTCTATGCTAAGGCTCAGACCGAGCCAACGGCAGATGGTGGAACTAGAAAAGCACGGAAACCACCTGAGCATCAGATGGAGCTCGGCATGACTTTTGGCGGTCCGATTCAGAAGAACAAGATGTTCCTCTTCCTTTCGGGTGAGATCTATCGCTATACCTCCTACCAGAGCCCGACCATGATGACCGTCCCTACTAAGGATATGCGGAATGGTGATTTCAGTGCAGTTGGTTGGAATATCTATGATCCAACGACACTCAAAGTAACAGGCAGCACTTATCACGTTGACCAGTTTGCCGGTAACGCTATTCCTCAGTCGAGAATCTCCGATATCTCCAAGAAGATGGTGTCGTTTCTTCCTGCACCAACGAATAGCGATCTGACGGGCAACTATCTTGCAGTGCGGCCAACGGGAAATTCTAACTACCAGATGACGGAGAGGTTTGACTGGTCGATTACTCCCCGGCAGAGAATCTCTGTTTTGGGCAATGTAGGCAAAAGAGGCTTTATCGGCTACAACTATAGCGATGATGCAGTTCTGCCTGTCCCGTATATGAATGCTGTGAACAATTCGCAGTTCTTTGATTCGGGCATTCTTGAGCACACATTCATTGCTACTCCAAACTTGGTAAACGAATTCAAGTTTGGTTATGTTCGTATGGATGCGCCTGTGGGTAATCCTACCTATGGGATTGACAAGTATAAGGCGACTGCTATGGGAATCGGGAATTTGCCCGTTGGTCAGTCTTCCGATACCTTTCCTGCTGTTACGTTCAGTGGCGGCAATGTTACACCTTCTTCCTGGTATAGTCCGACAGGATACAAGAGCACAAACAACTCCTTTATCTTGCATGATGATATTTCCTGGGTTCATGGAAAGCATCTGATTGCTGCTGGATTTGACTTGCAGTGGATTGAAAAGAATGCCTCTAACTGGAATACAATCTCTGCCCCGCTTAGCTTGAAGTACACTCAGGCAGCAACCTCGGGCTTCATTGGAACTGCTATTTCGGGAAATTCTTTGATCACTAAATCGGGTGATCCTTATGCAAGCTTCCTGCTTGGAGCAGTCAATTCAACCAGCACTACGGTCCAGAACTACTCAATTCTCGGTACCCGGACACATCCGTTTTCTCCGTATATTCAGGACGACTGGAAGATTTCTCCCACATTGACGGTTAATCTGGGGCTTCGCTATGAGCTCTTCCGTCCATTGTCGGAGGTGTCGAATCGCGGTTCCTTTATGAACCCGAACATCATTAATCCTGCAACGGGAACCTACGGTGCAATGATGTATCTTGGCAATGGCATAGGAAGCTGCAATTGCCATACGCCAGCTCATACATACTTTGCCAACCTTGGACCTCGAGTTGGTTTTGCCTGGTCCGCAAATGAAAAAACTGTAGTGAGAGGTTCATTCTCGATTAACTACAGCCGCAATGCTCAGCTGAATACCACAACTGGAACCACTGGGTTAACCAAAAAGACCACCTTTGCAAGCAGCGTCAACGACGAGCAGGCTGCATTTTATCTGAATCCAAGCCTGGGAACCAGTCTCGCTAATTCTGCTCTTCCAGCTTGGTCTTCAACTTTCACGAAGTCTGCAGCTGAAAATGCCGGAAACTACTTGGATTCTTCATCCAATTCGTATCCGACTGCGGGCGATGTATCTATGGCTACTCCTTACAGTGGCGGCAGAGCGCCAACAGTCTATAACTGGAATTTTGGCGTTCAACGTGCCATTAGCCGTGATCTCACTGTGACGGTAACGTATGCAGGAACTGAATCGCATTTCCTTACCAGCAGTAAATCGGGCTATGTTAACAATCTTGATCCTAAATATCTCGTAATTGGTAAATATCTAGGTCAACTGCCTGGCGCTGCTGCGGGAACGCAGACAGCACTTCAGGCTGCACAGGCTCGCTATCCTGGTATTGCTAGTCCGTATAGCAGTTTTGGTGGAAACAAGGGAACGATCACTCAGATGTTGAGAGCCTATCCTCAATATGGGAGTGTTTCAGATACCTGGGGAGCGGATGCCAATGCTAATTATCATGGTCTTCAAATTTCGTTATCTCAGCGTACTTGGCACGATCTGTCCTATACGGTCAATTACAGCTGGAGCAAGACGATGGATAATACCGGCGCTTATCGTACCGGGGGCTTCATTATCCCTGGAAACGTAATCACCGGTGGACAGACCACCACTCCCGCAAAACTAGAGCGCTCAATCAGTCTCTATGATCAGCCTTCCGTTCTGAAGTTCTACGGAACATATAAGCTTCCTTTTGGTAGGGGAAAGCTTGGCAGCAACAATACGTATGCACGTCGTATTGGTGATGGATGGCAGGTCTCCTGGATCTACTCTCTAGCATCCGGGCGTCCTCTTTCTGTAACGGGTGCTTCCGGTACTTGCGTTACCTCCGGCCAGGGTTCTTGCTTCCCAAGCTATAACCCAAGCTTCAAGGGCAATGTGCGCATAAATGGAAGATGGGGCAAGGGGTATTACGCCAATATGTCGAATTCCCCACGGTACATCGATTCAAATGCATTCATGGCTCCTGCTGGATACCAGATCGGCAACGTAGCTCGCACGGCTCCTTATAACCTGCGTTATCCAAAGTCTTCAGACATTGATCTCGCACTTATGAGAAGCTTCGACGTGTGGCGGCCCGGTAATGTAAAGTTCATTTTTAGAGCTGAAGTTTTCAACCTGACTAACCACACTGAGTTCAAGGGTATTGGAACGAGCTTCCCATGCACTTCCGGAAGTGATTTCGGAGTGAGTGGACCAGCTTGTACTCTTGATCCCAAGTCAGCTGCTTGGGGACGCGTTTCGTCTCAGGCAAACTCTCCACGTGATTGGCAGTTCTCTGGAAAGTTCAACTTCTAGAGCCAAAAATAAAGAGATGTAGTAGAACGAGGCTTCCATGAACTATGGGGCCTCGTTTTATTTTGTACTTTGGTATTCGTTGTTAGCCTGCCCTAACATGGAAATGAACTTAGCTACAGCCTTACCTCCTGAGCACGAGGGCTGATCTCGATTACAATGGTCGCGCCAGGATTCCTGCGATTTGCTTAGTGTTCTGGTGAAATAGATGCATAAGGCCATTCTTTTCAACATGAGAGAGTGGCCGTGGTTTGCTGGCCTCTCATAGATTCCAGTCCCTTCAATACGCCCCTCTCCCCGTGGTTTTATCTCAACAGATTTCGCTTCGGTTAGCTGATGCGAAAGAGGTTAGTAATAACTACGAGATAGACGGGATAACAGCGTAGGGATCTTTCTTCACTATCTACATTCTGGACGCAGTTGGGCAGCTTAAGTGTCGGATTTATTGGGAGAGATCGTGTTTAGAGTAGCTCCAGAACGAACACCGTGAGAATTTATTAATCTCTCTTTTATCGGACCAAAATGGAACTTGCTCTCTCCTTATATGTAACCGTAATGAATTCTTTTATTTGAATAGAATTTGCCTTGTATTGAAGTTGGCTATAGTGAAGATAGCGTTATCCCTAGGGACAACAACCCTTGCAGGTGTTGACATACGGAAAAGAAAAATGTCATAGTCCTTTTCCCAGCATGTACAGTTAGCCTCCGGTATCCACAGTTCTTATGGCACGGAGGTTTTCGCTTGTAAGCAGAGCTGGTCCGGTGTGACGCATTGAAGGAAGAGCGACTTTATATGGCCATGATTTTCGAATCGCGTTCTCGCTACGGTACTTTGAAGATTTCCTGCTACCCGCCGATGCTTCGGGTATTCACCGCACGCTTTTCCTTGTATATGAAGGGGTTAGTTTGCCTGTTGCTGCTATTGGCGGCCTGTCCGTCATATGCGAACGCAATACCTAATTTGGGATTTGCCGGGCTAGCTCGGACAATCAACACAGGTGGAAGTATTACTCTCGGCTCTCCTTCCGGTATTGTTGTGGATCCGGCAGGCGATATATTCATTGCAGATACGGTCAGCGGTAGCGGACGAATCGTAGAAGTGAATGCGCAAGGGACTGCTTCAGTGCTTACGGTCAGTGGTTTAAGCCCGGCTCTGGGTTCTCTGGCAGGTATCGCTATCGATGGAGCGGGTAACCTCTATGTCGTGGATACAGGGAACACCCGTGTAGTGAAAATCACCTCGTCGGGAGCGGGCTCCGTGATCAGCACTGGGAGCGTAATCTTGACTTCCCCACAAGGTGTGGCTCTAGATCAGGCTGGGGATATTTTTATTTCAGACGGCACAAGCACCAGCAGCCAAATTGTGGAAGTGGCCTCTGGAGGTTCCGCCGCTGCTCTCAGCATCACCGTTTCCTCCGGTCTAAGTACTCCAAAAGGCTTGGCTGTGGATGTATCAGGGAATCTCTATATCGCCGACTCTGTTCATAGTCGTATCGTAAAAGTCGCTGCAGGAAGTACGACGGGCGTGGTGGTAAGTATCAGCGGTATAACTCTGACCTCCCCAAGTGACGTGGCCGTGGATGGGGTTGGAAACCTCTTTATCACCGATAATTCGGACGGTGGTTCCCGTATCGCGGAAGTGGATACGTCCGGAAATGGTTTTGTATTGCCTATTAGTCCGTTTACGCTTAGCAACGGGGCTGCAGGGGTTGCTCTGGATGTTTTTGGTACGGTTTATATTGCGGATACCGGCAACAGTCGCAGTTTGATTGTGGATCCGCCGCTCGACATGAATAGTTCAGATACGAACGGCTATTCATCTTCGTTGAACAGATCAGCTGTCGGATTTGGTCACGTCCAGCTAGGTGCAGATTCTTCGGGTACCGTTACGTTATCACTTCCTTTTTTCATAGGACTTGGACCGGGAGGAACTCAAAAAACACTAGGTGCTACTGCGGTTAAGGTGTTTACCTCCGGCACAGAGAATCTTGATTTTACCTTGGGAACTGGTACAACATGCGTCGCGACAACGACGAATAACTCCTGCACCGTGGAGATCCATTTTCTGCCTACAGCACCAGGCTTGCGAACGGGAGCTGTAGTACTTTATGACAATTCCACTCCGCAGGTTCCAATCCTTACCCTTCCGCTGTATGGCTTCAGCGATGCTCCGGTGGCAGCGCTGGCTCCTAATATCGGAACCGTGATTGGCACAGGAGGTGTGGTCCTGAGTTTTCCATTCCAATTGGCTGTGGATGGTGCAGGAAACATCTATGACGCAAATGATGGCGGGAATCTGGTCAAGATTACTGCTGGTGGCAGCGCCTCGGTGGTGACCCCCGGCAGTCTGACCTTCGGCAACGAAGTCACAGGCGCAGTCCTCGATGGGGCCGGCAATCTGTTCATCAGCGACCATACGAATAGCCGCATCATAGTGCTGACGCCGGGCGGAAGCGCATCTGTGCTGGCCATCAGCGGTCTGGGTGCCACGGGATTGAATCATCCTACGGCGCTTGCTTTCGATGGCGCAGGCAATTTGTACATCTCCGACTGGACCAATGGCCGTGTTGTCGAAGTTTCGTCCCTCAAAGTGCTTGGACTGACATCCTCAGGCATTGGAACGGTGATCGGTACAGGCAGTTATACCATCGGCTCAGATGCGGTTACTGGTGTCGCAGTCGACTGGATGGGAAACATTTATATTCCAGACGGGTACAATGGCACCGATCCCAGTCGCATCATTAAGGTGACGTCAGCCGGAGTGGTTTCGCTGCTGACTCCCACCGGAATCACCTTCAGTCGGCCTCGGGGCGTCAGCGTAGATGGCATGGGGAATATCTACGTTGCGGATGGCGGTAACAACCGCATTGTTAAAATCACCACGGCAGGGATTGCCTCGGTGTTGGCCGTTAGCGGTCTGCCAACTCCGGCGGCATTGGGTTCACCTTTTGGTGTCACGGTGGATCCGTCCGGGAATCTATATCTTCCGGACTCGGGTAACAATCGTGTCGTGTTCGTGAACGTTTCTGGTGCTGCCCTCTCATTCCCAAGCACGGCGAAGGGCGCGACCAGCGCGGCAAAGACAGCAACGGTAACTAACCTGGGTAACCAGCCGTTGATTTTCTCAACCAATCCAACGTATACAGCCGACTTTAGCAATAATTCCGGCGATACAAATCCATGCACTTCTTCTACATCCCTGTCATCCGGTATGCTGTGCGATGTTTCCGTAGTGTTTACTCCGCAAACGGTTGCCAGTCTGAGTGCCGGGATCACGGTGACGAACAATACACTCAATGTTGCCGGCAGCACCCAGCAGGTTTCCGTCAGCGGGACATCGTTCAGCCAAGGCGACACGACTTCTACAACGGTGGCGATGACGCCAACGTCCCTGGTTCGAGGGCAGCCTGCGACGCTTACTGCAACTGTAGCGGATACAACATCCGGGCATACCACTACCATACCGACAGGTTCAGTGACTTTCACTGATATGGTAGGATCGACAATTACAACTTTGAATAACGGTTCCTCCGTAAGCCTGAGCGGAGGAAGAGCAACATTAACTGGGGTGGTGCTAAGCGGAATCGGTACACATACCATCAACGTCAACTATGCCGGTGTGAGTGGAATCTATTTGGCGAGCAGTAGCACTAGTCCCGCAATGGCAACTCTAAGTAAGGCTTCGGTTACCGTGACGGGGCCGACGACACAGCCGGTAGCGGTAACAGTAGGGCAGACGGCTTCAGCTGTTGTAACTGTTACTGCACCCTATACGACCATTGCCGCGCCGTCAGGGACTATCAGCTACAGTATCTTGAATTCATCGAGTACAAGCGTAGCTTCGGGTACCCTAGCACTTACTGCAGGCACCGGAAGTTCGACAGCTACTGTGCCGATACCAAGTACGCTGGCAGCTGGCAGCTACACCATCAGTATCACTTATAGTGGCGATAGCAACTATCTGCTTACTTCTACGGCAACTACAATTCAAGTTCAAATAAGCCAGCTGACCCCCACGATCAGTTGGAGCCCTGCCGCCACCACAATTAGCTATGGAGCTACGCTGAGTGGAATCTTGAATGCCTCAGCCCTGAATGGAACTTCGAGTGTTCCTGGAAGCTTCGTCTATACCGCATCCCTCTCAGGGGGAAGTGCGAGTACTGTTACTAGTGCAACAGTATTGGGGGCGGGAAGCTATACTTTAACAGCAACATTTACGCCCTCCGATGCAACAACATATAAATCTGTGTCCAGTACTTTAGTGCTGGTGGTTGGCAAGCAGAGTCCAACCACGGGGCTGATTTCTTCGATCAATCCGGTATTGACTACAAGTCCAGTTACCTTTACTGCTACCGTATCTGTGGCAGCAGGAACGCCTACCGGTTCAGTGAGCTTTTACGATGGAGCGACGCTTTTAGGGGCGGTGACGTTGTCGCAAAAAGTTGCTGCTTTCACAACATCGAGTCTGACTGTCGGACCTCACTCGATAACGGCGATCTATTCAGGAGATAGCAATTTCGCTACAACCACCAGCGCTGCTATTGCTCAGGTAGTGCAAGATTTCAGCGTGACCTCGGGTGGAGGAAGTGGCGGCAGCGGTGGCGGTAGCGGAGGAAGCGGCGGTGGTGGCAGCAGCAACACGCCCACACAAACGGTGCTTCCCGGTGAAACTGCAACGTATCCCGTGGCTCTAGGGCTCACGACTGGCACGACCTTACCTGTACCGGTTGTCCTAACCGTAACTGGAGCACCCCCGGGAGCCACTGCGACATTAACGCCGCAAAGTTTCCCCGCTGGTACTCCATTCACGCCTGTAACGCTCTCGGTAGTGTTGCCGACAACGACAGCGTCCCTTCGTCAGGAAGATCCTTTGAGTAGGAGGTTTGTTCCCATGCTTCTAGGGATGCTCCTCCTTCCGTTTGCCTGGAGAATGAGGCGGTCCGCCGCTAGATTGAGAAATATTGCCTGCGCACTGCTGGTTGCTTTGGCTTGCTTAGGCTGTGTTCTTGGGCTATCGGCTTGTGGTTCTAAGACAAGCGGTTATTTTGCTCAGCAACAGAAGACCTATACCTTAACCATCACGGCGACTGCCGGTACAGTTTCGCGCAATACTTACGTCACACTTACGGTTCAGTAGAAGAAGGAGCTAAATAATGTCTCGAACGTTTTGCAGCAGTGTGCTCCTTCTCGGAGCGTTGACTATGGGTTTGGTCGCACAGGGACAGAGACAACCGACGCAATCGGAGGGAAAGACGTCAGCCGATATTGCCATCACGTACACGGCAGAACGTGCCAAGATTGCTGCTGTGGATTGCGGATGCTTTTGGTTGCAAGGTGGAAGTTTTAGTGGCGCGATCACTTTCTATCACGGCCTCGGTGTCGCAGCCAATCTAACCGGAGTGCATGCTACCGACGTAAATCCAGGTGTAGATCTGGATAAAGTTTCCTTCATGATGGGGCCACGGTATACGTATCGGCCGGGGCACTGGAAAAATCGATTATTTAGTGGAAACCATGGTATCGGTGTTTTCGGAGAAGGTCTTATTGGCGGTGTTCACGCATTCAATACCGTCATTCCTTCTACTTCGGGAGCAGCGGGTGCTGCTAGTTCTTTTACCTTCCAGGTAGGAGGCGGTTTGGACTGGACGGTGAAGAAAAATATAGGAGTACGTGTGGTGGAAGCGGACTATGTTCACTCTACGCTTCCGAATAACAGTGATAACACTCAGCATGACCTTCGTCTTGCCGGTGGTGTTTCCTTTCACTTTAATTACTGAAACAGGCGACTGTCCTTTCGTTACGGCAGCTAGAGCAAAACCAGCGTAGATGTAGCTGGAGCCACAAATCCTTGTGCAGGGTTTCCGTAAAAGGAAACCCTGCACAGCACCGTATGCGGGAAAATGCTCTAACACTATCTTTCGTGCTCCAATATCATCGATATCGGAGCACGAATATATTTCCGCCCGTTCTGTTGCCCTAAGGCTCAACGCCTAATTCCTTCATGAGGAATGCATAATCGAAGGCTATTTCCTTGAGATAGTCGTAACGGCCTGAGGCACCGCCGTGTCCTGCGCTCATATTAGTTTCGAGCAGTAGAACGTTATTGTCGGTCTTCAGCGTGCGTAGCTTAGCGACATACTTAGCCGGTTCCCAATACATCACCTGACTATCATTGAGAGATGTTCTTACCAGTATTGCCGGATAGCTCTTCTTCTCCAGGTTGTCGTAAGGGGAATAGCTCAGCATGTACTCGAAGGCCTCTTTTTCGTTCGGATTCCCCCATTCTTCGTATTCCGGAACCGTCAGAGGCAAGGAGGCATCGAGCATTGTGTTCATCACGTCCACGAAGGGAACATGGGATCCTATGGCGCGGAAGAGATCGGGACGCATATTCACTACAGCGCCCATCAGCAATCCGCCAGCGCTTCCTCCTTCGGCTGCTACGCGTTTGGGATCGCCATAGCCGTCGGCTATCAGCTTTTCAACAATGCAGATGAAATCCGTGAAGGTGTTCTTCTTGTTCATCAATCGGCCCGCATCATGCCAGGGCTTTCCCATATCGCCACCGCCGCGAATGTGGGCATAGGCCAGAACAAAGCCCCGGTCGAGAAGACTCAAGCGATTGGAATTGAAGCTGATGGGCAAGGCATAACCATAGGAGCCATAGCCGTAGACATAAAGCGGATTCTTGCTCTGCTGCTTCATGTCTTTGCGGTAGACGATTGAGACCGGTATCTCTACACCATCGGAGGCCTTGGCAAAGATTCGGTCTGATTGGTAGAGCGTGCGATCGAATCCTCCCGGAACCTCCAGCTGTTTAAGCAGAGTAGATTCGGTGCTCTTAATGTCGTATTCGTAAATCGAGCTGGGAGTTACAAGAGATTGGTAACTGTAACGGAACTTATCGGTTTCAAACTCCCGGTTGACATGCGGATAGGCGGTATATGCGGGTTCGGGGAAGCGAATCTCGCGGCTATCTCCAGAGTCGAATTGGACGACATGAAGATGCGGTAAGCCGTTTTCTCTCTGAGAGGCAACGTAGAAGCCCTGGAAGAGGTCTACGTCCTCCAGCATGATGTCTTCGCGATGAGGAATGACTTCAGCCCAGTTGGATTCTTCGGTCGCGTGCACTGGTGTTGTGACAAGACGGAAGTTACGTCCCTTGTCATTGGTGCGGATATAAAACAGCCCATTCCGATGCTCGGCATAATACTCGTGATTGTCCCTCCGGGCTGCAATCACTTTCCATTCGCTCTCCGGGCTATCGGCTGAGATAAATCTTCCTTCGCTGGTGGTGTGGCTGGAGGATTCGACGATGATGTATTTCCCATCGCGCGTTTTTCCGGCTCCGATGTTGAAGCGCTCATCCTCTTCTTCCCAGACCAGGACATCCTGAGCGTTAGGCTGACCCAGGGTATGACGATAGAGACGGTATTGGCGTTTTTGCTCTTCGTCCTCGATGGTGTAGAAGAGTGTGCGATTGTCGTTTGCCCAAACGAGCGAGCCAACACGTTCCACTTTCTCCTGAAGCAACGTGCCAGTCCGCAGGTCTTTTATCTGCAAAGTGTATTGCCGGAATCCTGTGGTGTCGGTTGAGTAGGCTAGAAGGTTGCCGTCATCGGATACGGAAAAAGCTCCGATAGCCATGAAGTTCTCACTTGCAGCTAATGCGTTGACATCGAGAATGATTTCTTCTTCAGCCTCAAGGGAGCCCCGTTTGCGGCAATAGATTGCGTACTGCCGGCCCTGTTCGGTTCTGGTGTAGTAAAAGAAGCCCCCATCTTTGAAGGGAACCGAAACATCGGTTTCCTTGATATGGCTGAGCATCTCGTCATAGAGCTTCTTCTGCAGATCTTCCAGAGGTTTCATCACGGAAGCCGTGTAGGCGTTTTCGGCTTCCAAGTATTGGATGACCTCAGGGCTGGACTTTTCGCGGAGCCAGCCGTAGTCGTCGACCAGCTTATGACCGTGAATGGTTATCTCTTTCCGCTCTTTGCGGGCCACAGGGGGATTGGTGATTTCCATTGTGCTCATCAATCAACAGCATAACTCGGTCAGAGAGATTGCCGGAATCGCTTTCATGGACGTAGCAGCAGCTGTTCATGAGTCGAAAAAATACGGGACTTTACCAAATAGCTGGAGATCAGACAGCTCAGTGCCGAGGCGGAAAAGATGGTTGCAAGAATGACAAATTGATAAAGGGCTGCGTAGATCGGGGAGGCTCCTGAGAGCACCATCCCGGCCATGATTCCGGGAATCCAGACGATCCCCAGGGAACGGATGTTGTCGATGGAAGGGATCATACTCGCCCGATATGCCGCCAACAGATATGGTTTCAGCGCGACATCTCCTGAGGCCCCCAGAGAAAGAGCTGCTTCGATTTCCCCTGTATGTGCAGTCACTTCGCCGCGGAGGCGATCAAGAAAGAGGGACTGCATGTTCATAGTATTGGCGATAATCATGCTGCCCACTGGAATCAGCAGAGTGATTTGCAGTGGAATTACGCCTGTGGTCACCATAACCGCCAGCACACAACCCGCTCCGGCGGCAATGGAGATCAACGCAAGCGTGAAGCTACGTGGAATCCGTTGTGCTCGTTTACGTACGATGCTGGCTGCTGCCACAATCATTGCTGCGAGAACCGGCACAGAAAACCAGCGCGAGCCATGCAGCATGGCTGCCAAAATCAGCCCAACCAGCACAATCTGGGCGATGCCTCGTACTTGAGCCAGCGGGAGTTCTTTGCGAAGATCGACGCCTCTCCTCAGAGCCAGAAACATGATGAACAGGGCAAGGGTGGCCGAAACGACGCATTCGGCGATGCCTCGTGAAAGCTGATTTGCAAAGAGGTGTTCAATCACGAAAGATCTCCTGTACGAGTCCAAAACTCTTGGTTTTTCCAGCTTCCAGAACCAGAACTCTGTCCGCCATTCGTCTTGCCTGGGCCATATCGTGAGTCACCCAAATGCAGGTAAGGTGTCGGCTACGAATCAGTGTTTCCAACAGTATCTCGACATCGGTCTTGGCCACCTCATCCAAGGCCGATGTGGGCTCATCCAGCAACAAAACCTCCGGTTGATTTGCCAGGGCACGAGTAATGGCTATTCGTTGCGCTTCTCCTCCTGAGAGCGTGAGAGCGTTGCGAGATTCATAGCCAAGCAGGCCAACTTGTTGCAGTAGGGAGGTAATTTCTGTTGTGGAGAGCTGCTTTGCCAGTTGTGCGGGACCGAATCCAATGTTTTCGGCTACGGTGCCAGGAAAGAGATAGGGGCGTTGCATCACCATTCCCATCCGTTGTCGCAAGACTTGGGGAGCAATTGCCTTGGTGTCCCGCCCGTCAAGGAGAACAGAGCCTTCTGTCGGCTCGTCGAGTCGATTTAGGAGACGCAGCAGGCTACTTTTTCCAGCACCACTAGCTCCCACAACTGCAAGAACTTCTCCTTGCTCCACATAAAAACTCACATCTTCCAGAATCGTTTTGGGGGCCGGGCCGGGCAACTTCCGGCTTAATGCGTGGCCCTCAACAATACGTCGGTTGCGTTCCATTGGGGCTGAGTTTACATGGAACGATGCTGCGGTGGGCTAAAGCCTTTCTGGACCACTGAGGATGCTTTGGCGCACTGCCCAAATGTTTTTTGGAGGTGTACTCCTGTGAGCCGTAGTCGAATGTCAAAGTTGATTGCAAAGGCCGGCGGAATCTTGCTGGTATCCGGCACGATGGCTTTTGCACAGATGCAGCAGCCCAATAACCCATCACAGCAGCCGTCGGCTCCAACGCCGGGGAGCACAGATCCAACAGCAACCACCGCTGCTGGAATGCCCAATCAGAATACGAACGCCATGGCCGATCGTGACTTCGTAAAGGAAGCTCTCCAAGGCGGCATGGTTGAGGTTCAGTTGGGGCAACTTGCTCTTCAAAAGAGCAACAATGACCAGGTCAAGCAGTTTGCCCAGAAGATGATTGACGACCACACAAAACTGGGAGAGCAGATGAAGCCTGTCGCCCAGCAATTGGGAGTCAAGGAACCTACCGGACCCTCGAAGAAGCAAAAAGAAACAATCTCTAAACTGCAGAATCTAAACGGCGATGCCTTCGACAAAGCGTATGTGCAAGCTATGGTGAAGGATCACCAGCACGATCACATGGCCTTCCAGCACGAAGCCCAAATGGGAGGAGATCCGGAAGTGAAACAGGCTGCAGCACAGGGTGAGCAAGTAATTTCTACCCACCTGCAGTTGATAAAACAAATCGCCAAATCCCAAGGCGTGACGGGAAAAGGAGGGGAATAGCTTCGTACAAAATGCCTGAATGTATAACTTCAAAAGAGGGCGTCTTTGTAGGCGCCCTCTTTTCGTTCGCCCGGTACAATAACAGCCAATGCCCCGTTTGTCTCTGCGTTCGTTCTGTCTAGTGCTCCTGGTTGGAGTTGTGTTTGCCCTACCCCTCTCGTTATGGGCCGAGCGGATTGAGGATCTTCCAAAACCTCAAGGCTATGTAAGCGACTTTGCCCACGTGCTCTCCCCCGAGGCCGAACAGAAGCTGGATGTCTTTTGTGGTCAGGTGGATCGTCGTGCAAATGCTCAAATTGCTGTTGTCACGATCAATACCCTGGATGGTGACGACATCGACGACTTCACCAACCGTTTGGAAGAGAAGTGGAAGGTGGGCAAAAAAGGCTCTGATCGAGGAGTTGTCCTGCTTTTTGCTGTCCAGGACCGAAAGCGAAGGATTGAGGTCGGTTACGGACTGGAAGGCATTCTTCCCGACGGGAGAGTCGGTGATATTGGCCGCAGCATGGTTCCGTATCTTCGAGAAGGAAACTACGACCAGGCAATTTCGCTGGGAGTGAGCCAAGTAGCCGAGGTGATTGCGGCGGATGCCAAGGTTACCTTGGAAGAGCCAAACAATGTTCCTCGACACCGAGCCTCGCATGGCGGCGGCATTGGGAAACTGATCTTTGTCATTGTTTTCTTCTTCATCGTCTTTCTGCTGCTATCCCGAGCCGGTGGCGGGGGAATGCTTGGATTCCTTATGGGAATGTTTCTAGGGAGTATGTCATCCGGACGCCGCGGAGGTAGAGACGACGACTGGGGCGGCGGTGGAGGTGGTGGCGGCGATTCCGGCTTCGGTGGTTTTGGCGGAGGAAGCTCCGGCGGTGGCGGAGCTAGCGGAGACTGGTAATCTAGTGGAAGCTTTTATTCCTGGTTCTACAGCACTGCGTTGAGGTTCTGTTAGCTAAGGCTTTTGTGAAGCAGGCAAGTCGCTGGCAACGGAGAATGCCAGCCGAAGGAGAAGAAAAAGCAAATGCGTCGAGGTCTTTGGATTGCTCTAGCGGCAGTCGGTGTGGTCTTCCTGGTTGTACTGCTGATTTTCGGCAGCTACGTCAGCGCAAAGAATCAAATGGTCGCCAAAGATGAGACAGTCAAGAACGCCTGGTCTGAGGTAGATGTGGTTCTACAGCGACGGGCTGATCTGATTCCGAACTTTGTGGAAACGGTGAAAGGCTATGCCAAACACGAAGAGACGGTCTTTGGCGACATCGCTAATGCTCGGGCTGGTCTCCTGAATGCCCGGGATCCGGAAAGTAAGATTCAGGCCAATGGACGACTGGACTCGGCCTTTGGGCGGTTGCTGGCGTTGTCAGAGAACTATCCCAACCTCAAGGCCGATCAAAATTTCCGTGCTTTGCAGGACGAATTGGCCGGAAGCGAGAATCGGATTGCCGTAGCTCGCAGACGCTACAACGAGTCTTTGCGCGATTACAACGTCTACATTCGCCAGTTCCCGAACAGCATCTGGGCTGGGATGGCAGGCTTCCAGCCCAATAACGCGTATTTCCAGGCCTCGGAAGGTTCTCGGAACGCTCCTACCGTAAAGTTCTAGGACTGGAATCCAGTCATAAACTCAAAGGGGCTGCGAAAATCGCAGCCCCTTTGCTTGTTGTGAGATTTTCGGCTTACTTGCCGAAAGATGCGATAGCGCTAGCTTCGTCTTCTTTGATCTCAAAGACGGTATAGAGTTTGGTGATTTGCAGTAGATCATGAACCTTCTTGGTAAGGTTCAGCAGCTTCAATTCGCCACCCTGATTGCGAACAGTGGTATAGGCGCTGACCAATTCACCGATGCCCGAGCTGTCGATATAGTTCACGTCAGCCAGATTGAGCAGGATGTACTTGGAACCTTTGGCCAGCAGATCGCGGATCCCGTCTCTGAGCTGAACACTGCCTTCTCCGAGTGTGATCCGACCACTCAAATCCAAAATCGTTACGCCGTCAACCTGACGGGTCGTCGCTTTCATCGCCACGTAGTCTTTCCTCCTTAGTTTTCAGCTCCAGCGGCTGCCAAACGTTTTACCAATGTCAATTCTGTACCCGGGTGCAATGGCCTGAAGTGTACTTCATCCATGAATGTCCGAATCAGAAAGATACCGCGTCCTGTTCCACGCAGCAAATTTTCGGGCGCCAAGGGATCGGGAAGTGTATCCGGGTCCAAACCTTTGCCCTGATCTGCAATTTTAATCACGAGTGCCTGGCCTGTATTTTCAAACGAAGCCGAAATTCTCTTTTCCGGGTCATAAGAGTTACCGTGCAGAACCGCATTGATGGCGGCTTCGCGCACGGCCATGGTGACGCGAAAGGTTTCGTCTTCGTCCAGGCCTGCGTCTTTCGCCAGTTGTTCGGCGGTCTGTTCCACCTGGGCGACACTTTCCAGAGAGGAAGTCAGCGTGTACGTCATCGGACTTGCCTGTCGTTCGGTCACTTGGCCTTCCTCGCGTATTCTCAATGTGCTTCCTGGGCGCTTCAACTTGACTATGTTTGGATGCCTACTTTTACGCAGTTTGCTTGCTGGTTTTTTCTGTGTCAAGCATTGGCTGCAGAAATTGAACGATTATGACAAGAAATTTTTCGCAAGACGCCGTTCTTTTGCCAGAAGATGCCTAAATTTAGTTCCGAAATTAGTCTCGAATGTACCAAACCTGTTCCATCTCTGGTCTCAGAATCCGGAAGGATCGTTTTAGCTGGAGCATACGAATTCCATTCATTGAGATGCTCTGGAGCCGGTTGGTACACCGGGTTCTTTCTCGTATTTTGTAATCGGATTTGTACGCTGGGCGACTTTCTTGTGCGCCATCTTCTTCTTCCAGATACACTCAAGACGATGCGCGAACGCCTGACACATCTTGTAAGCCTCACGTCTTTGCTCGGACTTCCGGTTACCGATCGGGAGGGGCATGTGCGTGGGCGTTTGCAGGATATCGCTGTGGCCACAGGCGCGGACGCTGGTCGCGTGGCGGGGTTGGTCCTGAAGGCTCGAGAGGGGAAGCAGCTTGTTTCCGCTTCAGACGTCATCCAGACGCCAAGCGGAACGCTCGAATTGACGAATACGGCTACTCCTTCTCCATTACGAGCGGAAGAAAATTACCTCCTGTTGCAGCAAGATCTCGTCGACCGTCAGATCATCGACATCCATGGCCGAAAAGTTGTTCGTGTGAACGATGTCGATCTGCAGTGGTTTTCTCACGGGACAAAAGCCGATCTTCGTGTCGTAGAGGTAGAGGTCGGTTTGCGGGGAGCCGTGCGCCGTCTGTTGAAGGGCATGGTGCCACGGAAGAATCTGGAGTCCTTTTCCCGGCACTTTACAGCCAGGGTGATTCCCTGGGAATTTGTCGACGTGATCGAGGTAGATCCGGCACGACGGGTCAAGCTCAAGATTGAGCATGAGCGACTGGCTCAGCTACATCCTTCCGATATCGCGGAAATCCTGGAAGATCTGGCACCCGCAGAGCGCGACGCTATTTTCACCACTTTGGATGAAGAGGTAGCTGCCGAGGCTCTCGAAGAGGCTGATCCCAAGCTGCAGAAATCTCTTGTCGAGTCGCTGGATCACGAGCGATTGGCCGACATCGTCGAAGAGATGGATCCGGGCGCTGCGGCGGATTTCCTGGCTGAACTTCCGGAGTACAAATCGGAAGCCATTCTGGAAGAGATGGAGCCGGAGGAACGCCAGGAAGTCGAAGAGCTCCTGGAATTCCGGGAAGACTCGGCTGCCGGTCGCATGACGACCGAGTATGTGCAGGTGCCGTTCAATGCTACTGTGGCTGATGCTGTACAGACCCTGCGTCAATTCGAAGGTGATCCTGAGTCTGTTACTGAAGTCTTCGTGGTCGATCAGGGTGATGTGCTGAAGGGCGTAGTCTCCTTGCCACGCCTGATTATGGCACTGCCGGAAACACACGTCAGAGTCCTTAGTGAGCCACGCTTCATTTCCTGCCACGCGGACACGCATCAAAATGAAGTGGCGGAACTCTTCGATAAGTACAACCTGAGAGCCTTACCTGTTGTTGACTCCGAAGGGCGTCTTGTAGGAGTGGTGCAGGCCGAGCAGGTGATTACGTTTCTTCGCGAAGAGCGTTAGCTTTTCCACGACTCTTCCTCGCGCATAAGAACAAATATTTGTGCAGACCTCATTTTTTGTCTCTTGAGGTGTGCCGAGGTGCTCAGCACCTGTTATGTTCTACGAGGGAAACCCATGTAGACTTAACATCCCGGAATCGATGCCTACCCATGCTCAGACGTTGGAAAATTCGCCTGCTGCTTTTCTTGGCCGTACTTGGCCCAGGCTTTATTACTGCCAATGTCGATAACGATGCGGGTGGCATCCTCACCTATTCGCAAGCCGGAGCACAGTTCGGGTATTCGCTGTTATGGACCATGTTGCCCATGACCTTGGCACTCATTGTCGTGCAAGAAATGTGTGCTCGCATGGGTGTCGTGACTGGTAAGGGCTTGAGCGATCTGATTCGCGAAGAGTTTGGATTACGGATCACTTTCATCATGATGATGCTGCTCATCGTGGTGAACTTTGGCAATGTGGTCGCCGAGTTTTCCGGAATTGCAGGCAGTCTGCAACTCTTTCATGTATCCAAGTACATTTCTGTGCCGGTCTGCGCCTTGCTTGTGTGGTCCTTGGTTGTGAAAGGTGACTACAAGAGCACGGAGAAAGTCTTCCTGATTGCTTCTGTGGTCTATATCGCGTACATCTTCGCTGGCGTGCTCTCCCAGCCGGATTGGCACGATGCCTTGGTAGCCACAGTCAAACTGCCACCACGCTCCGTATGGCGCAGCGCTGACTATGCCTACATGACTGTAGGTATGATCGGGACCACGATTGCACCGTGGATGCAGTTTTATCTTCAGTCGTCGATTGTGGAGAAGGGCATCAATGTCCGGAATTATGCTGCTTCGCGACTGGATGTAATTGTGGGCAGCTTCTTTACGGATTTGGTCGCCTGGTTCATTGTTGTAGCCTGTGCCGCAACGCTCTTTGTTCACGGGATGGGCGCCATCAGCGTTCCCGCAGATGCTGCGGAGGCAATGAAACCGCTGGCCGGTCCTTATGCGTTTCTGTTATTCGCCTTCGGTTTGTTTAATGCTTCGCTCTTTGCGGCCAGCATTCTGCCTCTCTCAACCGCATATACCGTTTGCGAAGGACTCGGCTTTGAATCCGGTGTCGACAAAGGGTTCAAAGAGGCACCATTCTTCTACTGGCTCTATACGCTGCTTATTGTCGGTGGTGCAGCCGTTGTTTTGATTCCTAATTTCCCCCTGGTGAAAGTGACAATTCTTTCCCAGGTTCTGAACGGCATTCTCTTGCCGATTGTCATCATTCTGATGTTGCTGCTCATTAACCGGCGCGATCTGATGGGTGAATATGTGAATTCTCGCTGGTTCAACATCGTAGCCTGGATGACTGCGATTATCGTGATCGCACTTTCTTTGCTGATGCTCTTTCCGAAGAAATAAAGAAAAGAGCGCTCTACAGCAGCTTTCCTGTAGCAAGCTCTTTAATGAGAGTTCGATCTGCTGCGAGGAAATCGTACTGAGGAAGATCTCTAAGATTGACCCATCGAATCTCGTGGAAGATGCGGTTGGTCAACTCCCCATGGAACTCTGAGACAGCAAAAAACTGCAGGTCCACAGCACTCCCATTGCGGTAAGTGTGCCGAATGCGGGTGACAAGAGAGCCGACGACGGCGTCAATACCCAGCTCTTCATCCAATTCGCGGCGTAGTGCCTCTTCCGGGGTTTCTCCCGGTTCTACTTTTCCCCCGGGGAATTCCCATTGCAATGCCATGGGCTGGTCTTCCCGCCGTTGGCAAATGAGGATTTCGTCTCCACGGAGAATAAGTGCTGCCGATACGGCACGCACTTGACGCACACCGTCGTGAGAACCGGATTGAGTCGTTGCTTCCGCCATGTCTATGTAGTTTAGATGGCATTGTGGCGGATAAGACGCAAAGTTGCAATGCTGTCATCGGGGGGAACCATAAAGGTGCCCCCTGCAATCTAGCTCTGCAATTGCCCCTTAGGAGGCGCAGGTAGCCGGGAAATAGACCGACCAACCTCTTTCGGCCGCCAAATCCTGGAGAGCCGGAGTCGGATTGACCGGGAAAGCATGTTGCGCAATTTCCAGCATGGCAGCGTCGTGGATGGAGTTTCCAAAAACAGCATCAGGATGAGGAAGTCCGACTCTTTGAAGAGAAGCAGCCTTTCCTTCGTCTGTCGGAACATCGATCAGGTCACTGGTAATCACACCATTCCGGATTTTGACGCATGCCGCCAGAACTCTCTCTGCCGGAATTCCGAATTGCTTAACTCCTTCTTCAATAACCCAGTTATTTGTGGAGCTGACAGCCCAGATTTCGGCATCGGTGCGCTGCAATTTTGCGATTAACTCTTTCATTTCCAGGAAGATACTCGGTTCGATACGCTTGCGGAAGTATTCTGCTGAAGCTGCCCGGATCTCCTGTTCCTGAAGACCGTTGTATAGCTGAACCATCTCTCCGCAGATGGTCAGTTCGCTTACTGTGCCGCTTTGATAACCGCGATATCGGGAGTCCATCCAGTCGATGGCGCTGCGGGAGATTAGTCCTTGCTCAATGGACCAATCCATGAAACCGGAGCCTGCGTCGCCTTTCCAGAGCGTTCCATCGCAATCAAATACCACCTTGCGAGGCTGGAGGCTCAGAACAGCGTTTTGAAACTCTTCGGTCGTCCATTTTACGGGGGCGAGGGGCTTGGTACTAGGCAAACAGTTTTGTCCTTGTCGTAGGCTTTCTCCCATTCTCCGTGATCCCAGGGGAATTTGCACGAAATTTGGAGGCCGTTACAGAGGGGCGGTCAAGCCCCTTTTCCTATTTGGATGAGGAGATAATCAAGTTGGTACAGTCGCATTGGCCTTTTCAAGAGGAATTCATGAATAGCAATAAGCTAGTCCTGTGAGCTTTGCTCCTAATTCGGAACTGATTCGCTCTTTTGTCACATACCTTCGTGTCGAAAAAGGGTTGCGTCCCCTCACTTGCGAGGCCTATCAGAGCGACCTCATCATTTTTTGCGAGTACCTGGAAAAGGGAAATGGGCTACTCCTTACAGCCCGCCAGGAACAGATTTCCGGCTTTCTCGAACATCTCAAGGCGCATGGCGTAGAGTCCAGATCTGCAGCCCGCAAACTCTCGTGTTTGCGCGGTTTCTACAAATGGCTTCTGTTGGACAAGCGAATTGGATATGACCCGACGGTAAACATCGAATCCCCTTCGGCCTGGAAGGTATTGCCCAAGGCATTGGCAGAATCCGAGGTGGAGGACATGCTGGACCGGGCAGAGCTTCAGGTCGAGCATGAGCAAAACGACGCCACTGCTTTACGTGATTGCGCCATTCTGGAGTTGCTTTATGCCGGAGGGCTGCGTGTCTCCGAGGTAACCGGTCTTCGCACTGAAGATCTGGCCTTGGATGAAGGGCGGGTAATGGTTCGTGGCAAGGGTGATAAAGAACGCATCGTCCCCTTGGGGCGTGCTGCGGTTACGGCTCTGGAAACCTATTTGGAAAAGGCTCGTCCGCAATTGAGCCGCGCTCGCAATTCCGATCGTTCCAGGTTATTTCTCTCGGTGCGGGGAAGGCCATTGACTCGCCAATGGGTTTGGCAGCTGGTGAAGTCAATGGACCATCACGCCAGTCCTCACATGCTGCGCCATAGTTGTGCTACGCATATGGTTGAGCATGGCGCCGATTTGCGCACCGTGCAGACGATCCTTGGTCATGCCGATATCTCCACCACCCAGGTCTATACACATCTGGCACTTGGAAGGCTCAAAACAATCCATCGGCAGCATCATCCCCGGGCTCGCCGGGAGAAGGATGACGCGCAATGAGCTCTCAGCCCGAAGTAAAGCAACTGGTCTTTGAATATCTCCAGGTTCTGGCAAATGAACGTGCCTCTTCGCAACATACTCTGCGTGCCTATGAACGGGAGCTGAACGATTTCGCCGATTATCTGGTCGATCAGATGAGCGCAGAGGTGAGAATTGCGCAGGTAGAGCATCCCCGGATTCGCGCCTATCTGGGTGTTCTCTACGATCGAGGATTGTCAAAGGCATCGGTAGCAAGAGCTCTGGCAGCAATTCGATCCTGGTATCGATGGCTGGCTCGTATTGGCCGCGTTGAGCAAAATGTAGCAGCCCTGGTGTCTACCCCCAAATTGCCTAAGCATCTGCCTAGAGTTCCATCGATCGAGCAAGTCAATCGCCTGGCGGACCAAATCAATGGAGAGGTTGCCGCCTGGCCTGCACGAGATAGCGTTATTTTTGAGTTGCTCTATGGCTGCGGTATTCGAAATGCCGAATTGGTTGGGCTCAACCTGGAAGATATTCAGTGGGCGAATGAAGCCATATTAATTCGAGGCAAGGGAAAGAAGCAGCGCTATGTGCCTCTTGGAGATGCCGCTGCCGAGGCTTTACGCACTTACTTGAAAGAGAGAGAAGCACGGCTTTCTGCCGCGCAACGGGAGAGCCAGGCGCTTTTATTGAATCTGAAATTACGTGGAGATGGCCGCCTTACCACTCGCAGCGTTGGACGTATTGTGAAGCGTGTTGCTGTCAGCCGAGGACTCTCTGCCGATGTGCATCCGCATACACTGCGGCATGCCTTCGGCACTCATATGTTGGAGGAGGGAGCCGATCTGCGGGCTATTCAGGAACTACTCGGACATGAAAGATTGAGTACGACACAACGCTATACGCAATTGACCTCCAGCCAGATTACTCAGGTCTATGATCGTACCCACCCTAGAGCCAAATAAGGGAAGCCTGTATTGACCGCAGGAGTATTTTGCGATCCCGCACTCCGATCGTATAATTGCTCCTGGTCGGCAGTTCACCTAGGCGTCGCCAACCCCGCAAGGGAGCTAAACCTGCCAAACCCCGTATATCGACTGACACCCTATCCCCGTGCCAAGTCGGAAGATGGCGACCACCGACAATCTAATCTGGATCGGCACGAGTGAGAGGATTCGGATGTCACGATCGATACTGCCTTTTTATGCAGAAGATATTTCTGCTTTAGTCCGCTCGCTGAATCATCAGCTTGCCAGTTGTGATCATTCTCCTAGCCACGTCGAGCTGTTGAATATGCTTGCTCGCGCTACCGGGCATCGCAATTTTCAGCATTTTCGTTCGCAAGTAGTGGCTTGTGAACGGCTGAATAGCCCACAGCCTCCGGTTGCGCCTGTCGACTATATCCATCTACGCCGTATATCCCGTTATTTCGATGAGAGTTCACGATTGGTGAGCTGGCCGTCGAAATTCAGCGATCAGGAGCTATGTCTCTGGGTCTTTTGGTCCAGACTTGCTCCCAAGCAGGTCTATACGGAGTACGAGATAAGCAGCCTGCTCCAGTCCAGTCATCTGTTTGGCGATTCCGCATTGTTGCGGCGCGAGCTGATTGACCGGCGCATGGTGGCAAGAACTCCCGATTGCCGTGAGTATCGGCGAATCGAGCAGCAACCGCCGCTGGAAGCACGCGAACTTATTCGACTGATGAGCAAACGGTCCTAGCGCAATTCTGCGCAGGGACACCCAGGAGCGAGGTAATGAGCGGAGATTTCCGCCCATACCTAACGCGTCTTTCGCAATACTGTGAACTTTTGACGAGGTGCTTAACTTCCGTGCCTCTGTTCTACACCTTTGCGAGAAATGCCTTAGGCTCCCCTCCTCAATGAACACTCGAAAAAGGACAGGTTATGGAATCTTTGCAGGGAAAGCTGCCGGGGACGCTAACGGATAGCGTGTGCCCCGTAATCATCAATACTTCACGTGGTCCGGTGGAATATGCCTCATTTGGAGAGGGCCCGGCGATATTAGCTTTGCACGGTGCCATGGGCGGTTATGACCAGAGTCTCATTCTCGCTCGAACTGTGGGAGCTTCCGGTTATCGATATATCGCCGTTTCTCGGCCTGGCTATCTTGGCACTCCGCTAAGCTCGGGACGTAGCGCTGAGGATCAAGCCGATCTTTGTGCTGAGCTACTGAATCAGTTACAAATTCACGATGCTGCGGTAATGGCGATCTCCGGAGGTGGCCCCGCCGCAATTCAATTTGCTTTACGCCATCCTGAGAGATGCCGGTGCCTGCTATTGTTTTCAACTTGCAGCCGCAAAATGGACACCCCAATTCCTTTTGCCTTTCACCTCCTAAAATGGACGGCTCGCTATCCTTTTCTGATCAAGTTGATTGGCAAAAGCGCAAGAAGGAATCCTGAGACGGCGGCTCGACGATCAATCACCGATCCAGTGTTGTTGGAGCGAACGTTAAAGGATCCGGAAGCCGGTCCATTGTTCATGTCCGTTATGGCCATTACCTCTGACCGAGTCCGGCTTCGTTTGCCGGGGACGGAAAACGACATTGCTGTAACGCGTAAGAGCGTCGATTATCCTCTTGAGCAGATCTCAATGCCTGTTTTGAGCGTGCATGGTACCGCAGATCCTGTTGTACCTTTTGTGCCGCATGGGAAGGGCTTTCAGAAGCGTGTTCCTAGAATCGAATCTCTCGCAATTGAGGGCGGTGAACATGCCTGTATCTTTTCCCATAGGGACGAGATCCAGAAACGTGTCGAGCGGTTCCTTCAGGATCATTTAAAGGTCCGTTCGTGATCCCTTCGTGAAGTATGAGGGGGTTGGGAGAAGGCAGTCGCTGCAACGCGTCCAAGCCGGTAAACGCGTTGCAGCGGTTAGCAATGATTGTGAGAGACGCACACCAAGTTGCGTCTCTTGCTACTTAAGCGCCGAGGTGTCCTAAGCCAAGTCCAATGACATAGGTGACGATGCCTTCCAGGGCTCCTACCAGCGTCATCTCCATGCCGCTTGCCCACCAGGAGCGCACCGTGATCAACGACTTTGCCGCGCCGACAGCGAAGTGCGCTATCAGCGAGATGATGGCAGCAGCAATGACCGCAGGATATCCGCTGATGAAGAAGAAAGGAATGATCGGAATGAACGCTCCAACGGCGGTTGAAATGGCGCCGGAAGTTGCCGAGGTGATGGGATTGCTCAGCGCGTCTTCTGTCGAATTCAGCCGTTCAGCGGCAAGTGCACGGAGCATCTGATCGGGCCGCTTGGCGATATGTTCAACGACTTGATCGGCATCTTCTTGCGGAAGCCCCTTTACCTGATAGTAGAGGGAGAGCAGCTCCCGAGCCTCTGCTCCGTTCATCTCGATGGCTTCACGTTCCCTCTGTAGCTCGGCTTCGTAGATTTCTCTTTCACTCTTGGCCGCGAGATAGGCTCCCGACCCCATGGAAAGGGCACTGGCTACCATACCTGCAATGCCTGCCAGCAGCACAAATTTGCTATCTCCGAGGGTTGCTCCAGATACACCTGAGACGATGCCAAAGATCGCTCCCAGCCCGTCGTTTACCCCGTAGATTGCGTCTCCAATCCATCCTCCTGCTTGGGAGCGTCCGGCATTGCGCTTGGCCAGGAGTTCTTCCAGCAGTGACTTCGGATCGATGTGCGGCTTTTCTTTGCGCTGAGGATAGCGGTCGCGAATCAGGCTACTGAGTTCGCGATAATGAATCTCCTCGTCTGCGATGACTTGCTTCAGAATCTCAATGCTGGGCTCATCCTCAAGCTCGCGCAGCTGTTGTCCATAGCGAGCGATATCTCTGCTTTCATCGATCTCCAACCGACGAAGAGCGAGTTGTGGCCCACCTACGCGATTTGCGAGAGAGTCGGCATCTCCATGAGCAGGGCCGCTATAGACAGGTTTTGAAGCACCGAGTTCAAGAATTCTCTTCTCCCAAAGCGCTGCGTGGGATTCTTCCTCCTGCGCAAGTTCCTTGAGAATTTGCTTGCGCACCGGATCATGGTCACGTTCCGAGAGCGCCAGGTAAGTGTGATAACCGCGCATCTCGGCTTGCCAGTTCTGTTCTAGAGCGAAAAGAACCTTTCGAGCTTTGGCTGTGCCAAGCTGCACACCACTGGATTGTTGCGTGGAATCGCTAGCCAATGCCTTCTCCTTCTCTTTTGTGGGAAGGTTCAGAATAATGCAAGTTTCCTCGAAGACGGAAATAGATTCTATGGAAAGAGAACAAGATCAGGGCGATCTCCATTGGGTCAAGAAAAAGGGGAAGGAGTATGACTCACTCCTTCCCCGAGCATGATTAGGAATAAACCGTTCTTACGATTGCCAGTGAATATTTTCGTCATTCAGGAGCTTTTGGAACTGGGGCGTCTTCCGCAGTTCTGCGAATTCCTGATCTTCCATCAATTTCTTGCGATCCTTAAACCCGAAGTTAAACGCCTTACGTAAATATTCGATTGCCTTGTCGGTATTTCCAGCCTGGGCATACGTTTTGGCGAGGTAATAACTCACTGTTGCGCGCTGTCCTGGAGGTCCTTGATGCTCGATTTTGCCTAAGGAATTCCTCTCGAAGATTTCCGGATCGAGAGTCAGCGCCCGTTGATACGCTTCAGAACCATCAGTGAATCTCTTGTCTGCAAAATATGCGGTGCCCAGATTGCTGTAGGTTACAGCTGAATCCGGGGCATACTTCAGGGCCTTGCGATAGAGCTTTTCCGCGCGGTGATAGTTCTTTTCCTCGTAGAAGACGGAGCCTAGATTGTTCAAGGCCTCCGGGTATCTAGGATTCATCTTGAGTGCACGCTCGTAATGCTTCTTGGCCTCTTGAAAGGCGAAGAGGTGATGGTAAGCTACCCCCAACTTATTCCAGATCACTGCTGAGTCGGAGGGGCCAAGCATGTAGGCGTTTATGGCTTCAACGTACTTTCTGTTGGCCATGAAGATGTCGCCTTGCATCTCTTGTGTGATCTGGGGTGTGAGCGAAGGCTGCGCTTTGGGAACAGTAGTTTCATCAGTGGATCTGACACTGCTGATGAGCTGCCCCGCGGTCTGTCCGAGAACTCTTGTAGAAACAAGCGGGCAGAGGGGGCCGATGAGCGAGAGCCAACTACATAATGTGGTAGTCAGCACGTGGCGGAGCCTAATCATAATCGCCTCCTGACCTGAATGCAGTCAGGTAACGCGTCGGTTCAATTGAATCAACCTAAGGAATGTCTTGAGACGCCCATTCCCTCGGACGATTCTGCCTGCTTCGTAGGAAGCAGGCTCCGCTGGAAAGGGATATCAGGATCAATCCCTAAATTAAGGCTGAATCTTACTCCTGTTTCCAGGACACAAGAAATAGCGAAAATGTGGGATCTCTTCCCTCATTCCTACAGTGGAAAAAACGCGTATAACCCAAAACATTGTGAGAACTCGGAATTGCTTTTGGAAAGGTACTTCGATATCTCGATTTTTTCCTGTGATGTGCTTACCTAGAGTTAGTGATTTAGATCACGATTAGGGGCGCGGCGGGAAATCTCTTGGCGGGGCACTTCTTCGTCCGGGCTGTTACTTTGGAGTAGAGACAGATTTTAAAGATATTTGAAGATTTATCCTCTGTTTGGCTGGATAATCTACAAAATTTTGTACTTTCTGATACGTGGCAGGAACTTCTGGGAGATGCGGAAGCGGGGTTCCTTACAAGCGGTTACACTGTTATATGAGGAAACTAGGCCTTGATCGGTAGTGCTCTTACAAAAATTTTTGGCACCAGCAACGAACGTGTCGTAAAGCGGCTGATGCCGACTGTTCAGGCAGTCGGGGAACTGGAACCTGCTACGCAGCAGTTGTCCGATGATCAGCTATGCGCCAAGACCGCAGAATTTCGCGCCCGGATTGCCGAGCGTTTGGCCGGTATTGAAGACGCGGAGAGCCGTAAAGCGGCGGAAAAACAGATTTTAGATGAGATTTTGCCCGAGGCCTTCGCTGTGGTTCGCGAAGCTGGCCGACGTGTACTGAACATGCGTCATTTCGATGTCCAGTTAATCGGTGGCATAGTGCTTCACCAGGGCAAAATCTCTGAAATGAAGACCGGCGAAGGTAAAACGCTGGTTGCCACTCTTCCTTGCTATCTGAATGCTCTGGCCGGCCACGGCGTTCACGTCGTTACGGTTAACGATTATTTGGCCAAGCGCGATGCTGAGTGGATGGGCAAGATTTACCAGTTCCTGGGCTTAACGGTGGGCGTGATTGTGCATGACCTGGACGACAGCCAGCGTCGCGAAGCCTACGGTGCCGACATTACCTACGGAACTAATAACGAGTTTGGTTTTGACTACCTGCGCGACAACATGAAGTTTGAATTGTCAGAATGCGTGCAGCGTGGTCACTACTACTCGATCGTCGACGAAGTCGACTCGATCCTGATCGATGAAGCTAGAACTCCGCTCATTATCAGTGGCCCGACTGACCAGACTACGGATAAATACGTCCGGGTAAATCGCATCATTCCATCTCTGGAAAAGGGTGAGGAGATCGAGCAGGGGCCGGGAGAACCCAAAATCCTTACCGGTGACTTCGTTGTTGATGAAAAGCACAAGACCATCGGAGTAACCGACGAGGGCTGGGTAAAGATCGAAGGTCTCCTGGGGATCGGCAATATTGCCGACGTTGAAAACTGGGAGCTCAAGCATCACGTCGAGACGGCTATCAAGGCGCATTCCCTCTATAAGAAGGATGTCCAATATGTCGTGAAGGACGGCGAGGTCATTATCGTCGACGAGTTTACCGGCCGCTTAATGCCGGGACGCCGCTGGTCCGACGGTCTGCATCAGGCCATCGAGGCAAAGGAAGGTGTAAATATCCGCCGCGAAGACCAGACCTTGGCGACGATTACCTTCCAGAACTACTTCCGCCTTTACCAGAAGCTCTCTGGTATGACCGGTACCGCAGAGACGGAAGCAGCCGAATTCGACAAGATCTACAAGCTCGAAATCGTCGTCATTCCGACAAATCGTCCGATGCAGCGTATCGAGAAACCTGACGTCGTCTATCGCACTGCTAAGGAAAAGTACTTTGCCGTTGCCGACGACATCGCGGAGTTGCATAAGAAGCAACAGCCGGTTCTTGTCGGTACGACGTCGATTGAGAAGTCCGAGGTCCTGTCGCAGATTTTGCAGCGTAAGGGCATTAAGCACGTTGTGCTGAATGCGAAGTATCACGAGCGCGAAGCCGAGATTGTGGCACAGGCGGGCCGTTTGGGAATGGTCACCATCGCCACGAACATGGCTGGCCGTGGTACCGATATTCTGCTTGGCGGTAATCCTGACTTCGTGGCGAAGCAGGAACTGATTCGGAAGAATCAGGCTCGGGCCATCAGTGCTTCCGAGGGAGCGATTAATCCGATTGCTGCTCCCGGAATGCTGCGCTTCTACTACCAGGGACAGGAATTCGAAGCCTCTCAAGAGGTTTGGAACCAAGTTTATTCGGTCCATGCCGAAGCTGCAGTTCACGAGCATGAGGCGGTTGTCCAAGCTGGCGGTTTGCACATTATCGGAACCGAGCGGCATGAGTCCCGTCGTATCGACAATCAGCTGCGTGGTCGTGCCGGACGTCAAGGCGATCCAGGTGCTTCGCGTTTCTATCTTTCGCTCGAAGACGATCTGATGCGCATCTTCGCGAAGGAATGGGTTTCAACTCTTCTGCAGCGGTTGGGCATGGAAGAGGGAGTTCCCATTGAATCCGGCCTTATTAGTCGTCGAATCGAGGCTGCGCAGAAGGCGGTCGAAGCTCAGAACTTCGAATCCCGTAAGCATTTGCTCGAATACGACGACGTGATGAACAAGCAGCGTGAGGCCGTCTATGGTCTGCGCCGCCAGCTCCTGGAGAATATCGATCAGAAGGAACTGATCCTCGAAGATTACGCAGCAGGAATCCTGAGCGGGACTTTGGATCAATTTGCCGGGGAGAATGTTCATCCTGATCAGTGGAATGTTGATGGCCTGAAAAAGAAGTTGATCGAGCAGTTTGGTCTTGATATGGCCGCCGCTGGAGTCAATCCTGCTGAGCTTAGCCGTCACGAGCTAGGGGAACAGATCTTCGAAAGTTTGAAGAAGAAATACGAGGTAAAGGAGCAGATTATCGGCTCCCAAGCCATGCGTTTTCACGAGCGGATGATCATGTTGAGCGTTATGGATGGTCTTTGGAAAGATCACCTCCTGAACATGGATCACCTCAAGGAAGGAATTGGCCTTCGTGGTTACGGCCAGCAGGATCCCCTGGTTGCCTACAAGCGTGAGTCGTTCGACATGTTTGAAGGCATGATGGAGCGCTTCCAGGAGGATACCGTTCGGTATCTCTTCCTTATGCAGATCGTAGGACCCGACGGTCAGCCGATTAACGAGATTCCGCAGATCCAGAGACCTTCTCCAACGCCGGTTCTCGAGTCTGGACCTGAAGGGAACGGGACATCGGCTTCGCAAGAAATTGCGATTCCTGTTCGTCAGCCTTCCACAACGATTGACGAGCTAGAGCAGGAGTTCCATCGCAAGAAGCAGAAGGACCTTGAGGCTGCACGTATGGCCGGTGCCTCTTCCGCTTCTCCGGTGGCTCAGCGCCGTAGCGGGGATAAGGTCGGCCGCAATGATCCTTGTCCTTGCGGCTCAGGCAAGAAGTACAAGAAGTGTCACGGTGTAGAGTCGTAACTCCGCTCGATTGGCCTTTTAGCGGCTGATTACGCCAGGAAACCCAGATGCCCCGTTCTTTCGGTCTTTTTGATCGGAAGAATGGGGCATCTGGGTTTTGAGCAACACCTGTTTTGATCTAGAAGAACGTCTGCACTACATCCACCACACGGTATTCACTATCCACGATTGGGATGGTGCGCCACTTGTCAAACGTAAGACATGGATGCGAGATGTCGAAGGCAATCATGTCTCCTACCCTGAGATCGTCGCTTTCCGTAATTTCCATAAAAGCATGCTGATCCATCATCTTGGTCAACTTCCAGTGCCTGGGGGCTGCAGAGGGCTTTGCGCTGCTGTCAGGGCGATGGTGTAGAGCTGGAGAGGGCAATCCCGCATCGAAGGCTGCGTCTCGCTTTCCGAGGCCGATAATAGCTTTGCACTTTTCAGGAATTGACAGGACAGAGGCCCACACGTGCATGGCTGGGAGCAATCCGGGAGGCATGCTCTGGGCTATGGGGTTTCGCTCCAGAATTCTCTCCTGCATCGTGCGATAGACTCCGACATCGTGCGTCAGATAGCAGCCCGGACGGAGAATCAGCTCGACAGACTCTTTCAATTTTGCTTTCGCCAGCTCTTCTGCCACTACGTCATACCAGGCGGAGCCTGCTCCGGACAGGATGATTGGACTTCGGTCGAACCACTTGCCTTCAGCCAGGAGACGCGTCGTCCCGACCATCTGGTGGACGAGGCTACTAACTGCATCTTCGTTGTCCAGGATGCCTTCATAGATTTCAACTCCGCAGAGAGCGATGTGTTCACGATAGTTCTTCAGCGCCGCGAGCAGGTCCTGTAACTGCTGAGGATTGCGGATGCCGGTACGTCCTCCTTCTACCCCAACTTCGAGCAGGACCGATATCCGTTTTCCCTCCTTTCGAAAAAACTCTCCGAGCTGTCCAACCTGTTGAGCGGAGTCCACCAGACAAAAATACTCAAAATCTGGATCGTGCAATAGTTGTGCAATAACACGGAGGTTCTGGAGGCCGATCAGTTGGTTCGCCATGAGAACGCGGCGGACTCCATGCCGATAGGCGACTTGAGTCTGATGAGCGGTTGCCAGCGTAATGCCCCATGCTCCCGTCTGCAGTTGGAGGGAAAAGAGCTTTGGGGACATCGTGGTTTTTCCATGCGGAGCCAATTTCATTCCATAGGTAGAGATGAACTTCTGCATCCACCGCAAGTTGTGCATCAGTTTCTCTTCATAGAGAACGGCTGTTGGCAGGCTCAAGTCCTCATGGAGCAGGTTCCAGTTCAGTTGAGCGATCTCGGCGGCCCTCATTGGCCGCTCCATAGATCCCAATCCCTTGTTGAAGGGATCTATGAATGAATCGACATCGGGGTTGTGCAATAGAGAAGCTGTCATGTCTGCCAACGAAGACCTCCTGGGTTATTTCCGCATGCTATACCGTTTTGATAAATACCGTGTCCGGACAAACGAGAGCCCCGGAGTGGCTCTTCTTTGACGGAAGGCTGCGTATGCCTCTGTGATTTCGTTTACACCTTTGCGGGAAATACCCTGATAAATCGCAGGTATGGTTGGCTTTTCGAGTGAATGCCAGGTAGCCAGTTGTGCTCTGCTTAAGATGCCCTGCGGCTGGCGGATAGGCTGCATAGTTCAAATGCCGTAGGTTGCAGCGGGATGTTTGTTGTAAAACAGGCTTATGGTTCCTCATTGCGATGTTTTGATTCGAAACGCTAGTGTCATCGATGGAAGCGGTTCTGAGCCGTATTTCGCAGATGTGGCGATTGAAGGAGATCGTATCTCTGCAATCGGAAACCTGAAGGGCAGCCGTGCGGAACAAGAGGTCGATGGCCTTGGGCATGTTCTGGCTCCTGGTTTTATCGATGTTCACACTCATGACGATACAAATGTGATTCGTATGCCGGAGATGCTTCCCAAACTCTCTCAAGGTGTTACGACGGTTATTGTGGGCAACTGCGGCATCAGTGCTTCGCCGGTCCGTCTGCATGGAGATCTCCCGGATCCTATGCATTTGTTGGGAAACGCAGATGTGTTTTGCTATCCGACCTTTGCTTCTTATGTAGAGGCTGTTCGTAAAGCTCAACCCTCAATCAATGTCGCGGCTCTGATTGGGCATACTTCCTTGCGTAACAACCATATGGACCGGCTTGATCGGGCAGCTAATCCTGCCGAGCTTGAGGGCATGCAGGAACAATTGCGTGAAGCAATGGATAACGGTGCCTTAGGGTTGAGCTCCGGACTCGCGTATCTTTCCGCATATTCATCTTCGACTGAGGAGGTCCTCTCGCTCGTAAAGGTCTTGGCCGATCGCCATGGAATCTACACGACGCATCTGCGGAGCGAGACGGAAGCAATTCTGAAGGCGATTGATGAGGCTTTGGAGATTGGGCAGCAAAGCAAAGTTCCTGTCGTCATCTCTCATCTGAAGTGTGCCGGGATTGACAACTGGGGCCGTACTGGCGAGGTTTTGGGAATGCTGGACGGGATCGGCGGCGAGCCCCCTGTGTGGTGGGATTGTTATCCGTACACCGCTAGTGCCAGCACCTTGGATATACGTCAGGTCGATGAGCGCGTAGAGATCATGATCACGTGGTCGGAACCGCATCCGGAGATGGCAGGGAAGACCTTGGCGCAAATTGCGGGTAGTTGGGCGGTGGATCAGCGCGAAGCCGCGAAGCAGTTGCAGCCTGCCGGGGCCATCTATCATTGCATGTCGGAAGAAGATGTGAATCGGGTATTAGCTCATCCCAAGACGATGATCGGCTCGGATGGTTTGCCGAATGATCCGATGCCTCATCCGCGATTGTGGGGAACTTTCCCTCGAGTATTGGGTCACTATAGCCGCGAGCTCAAGCTCTTTCCTCTCTCGATCGCCGTTCACAAGATGACAGGAATGCCTGCTAAACGATTTGGTTTGCTGAAGCGCGGTCTGGTGAGTGAGGATTATATGGCGGATCTCGTGCTTTTTGATCCTGAAAAAGTGCGTGATACAGCTACATTTACCCATCCTGCTCAGCCTGCAGACGGTATCAAAGCTGTTTGGGTAAATGGTTCGTTAGCCTACTCGGATCGCATGACCAGAGGAAAACGTGCCGGCCGGTTTTTGGCACATCAGTGACATAGCTGGAGTATGTTGGGTTTTAGCATGATTCCAGACGAGAAAGGAGTGTTGCATGAGCATTAAGCGTTACGGCGTAGAGGGCGGAAAGGGAACAGGGGGGCAGCATCTACCCTTTGCTCGCGCGGTTGAAGCAGATGGCTGGCTATTTGTATCGGGGCAGGTCCCGATGGTGAATGGTGAGCTGGTATCGGGGAATATCATTGCCCAATCGCACCAGGCAATCAAGAATCTCCTAGCCATTCTGCAGGAAGCGGGATACGGGCCAGAGCATGTGGTGCGATGCGGCGTGTGGTTGGACGACCCGAGGGATTTCCAATCCTTCAATGGTGTCTTTAGACAGTACTTTGGCGAAAATCCACCGGCGCGTTCGTGTGTAGTTTCAAGCATGGTGGTCGATTGCAAGGTGGAAATCGATTGTGTTGCCTATAAGGCACCTGCTCGTTGAGTATTATTGCTTCAATCGTTTCTATTCTCCCGGAGAGTGAATGGATGTGCATGCTCCTGTGATCGACGGTCATAGCATCTTCCTGCTCAGCATGGCACTGAGCGCGATTCTGGCACTGATTCTTCTGATCGTGCTCGGCAAACTCAATCCTTTCCTCTCTATTCTGGTTACCTCGCTTGGCTTGGGTGTTGCCGCCGGGATGCCGTTCCAGACGATTGTCAAATCGTTCGAAACGGGCCTGGGCAATACCCTTGGTCATATCGCTGTAGTTGTGGCACTCGGCACAATGCTCGGCAAGATGATGGCCGAGTCTGGTGGCGCAGATCGTATTGCGCACACTCTCATCGATGTTTTTGGAGAGAAGAATGTGCATTGGGCCATGATGGTGATTGGACTGGTTGTCGGACTGCCGGTCTTCTTTGAAGTGGCCTTTGTTCTCCTGATTCCAATTGTTTTTACCGTGGTCCGTCGAACGGGCAAGTCTCTAGTGCTTGTTGGATTACCTATGCTGGCAGGAATTTCCGTGGTTCACGGATTGGTTCCTCCGCATCCTGCGGCACTGTTAGCCGTAACTATCTACAATGCCGATATTGGCCGAACTGTTTTCTACGCCTTATTGGTAGGCATCCCTACCGCTGCTCTCGCAGGACCGGTTTACGCAAAGTTTATTTCGAAGCGTGTTCCTCTTGAGGACCGTAATCCGATTGCCGAGCAGTTTACCGATCATGGCGATAAACAGAATCTGCCCAGCTTTGGCTTAACGATAGCAACCATACTGCTTCCTGTCGTATTGATGCTCGTCGGTAGCTGGGCCGACAAAATCGCCGTACGTGGGGCCTTTGCAAATCGCGGATTGCACTTCTTGGGTGATCCTGATATGGCACTGTTCCTGGGCGTCATGGTGAGCTTTTGGACTCTTGGAAAACTGCGTGGGTTCACCCGAGAAACGGTTCTGAAGTTTACGAATGAATGTCTGGCTCCTACGGCAGTGGTGACATTACTGGTGGGGGCAGGCGGTGGCTTTGGACGGATACTGCAGGACAGCGGCGTATCGCAGGCAATGATTCAAGCCGCGATGCATATCCACATCTCGATTCTGCTTTTAGGATGGCTGATAGCGGCATTGATCCGTCTGGCTACTGGGTCAGCCACCGTCGCACTAAGTACGGCTGCAGGCATCATTGCTCCCCTGGCTCAACATACACCTGGTGTTCATCCGGAATTGTTAGCCATTGCTACAGGCGGAGGTTCCCTGATCTTTTCTCACGTAAATGATGGAGGCTTCTGGCTTGTGAAGGAATACTTTCATATGAGCGTGGAGCAAACGATCAAGACATGGTCCATCTGCGAGACGATTATTTCGATTACGTCTTTGGTGTTGGCTTTGGGGATCTCCGCTGTACTCTAGGCCGTTCGTCTTTGTGCTCGATATGGATTAACACAAGCGACGATTGTGCCGGAGGAGTGACTACCGCAAGCATTCCTTTCTGGGCGGAACAAGCCTGAAATGCTCCAGTTCAGGGCTTTGGTGCCGAGGTGCGATTTTTCTCATCAAAGTCTTTTACCAGCTGATCTGTTATATCCATGTTGTTTGCCGCTCCGGATGCCACGTTGCAAGAAGCCAAAAGCTAGAGCATTAATATCGTTGAAAACAAACGCCCAGCAACCATGTTGGTCTGCTGGGCATTTATTTGAGACTTGATGGCCTCACTCCGGCTGGATGTTATTTAGCTACAAGCGTCTCCACCGGGTCATAGTTCAAATTTGGGCCTAGCCATCTTTCTATCTCTTCCAGGCTTATTCCTTTGCGTTTTTGATAGTCTTCGACTTGATCACGGTCAATCTTGCCAAGGCTAAAGTAGCGCGACTCCGGATGTCCAAAGTAGAGACCACTTACGCTTGATCCTGGCCACATCGCAAAGGATTCAGTCAGCTGCATGCCGATTTTTGCCTGTACGTCGAGTAGCTGCCAGATTGTTCCTTTCTCCGTGTGATCAGGGAAGGCGGGGTATCCGGGAGCAGGTCTGATGCCACGATATTTTTCTTTAATAAGCTCTTCGCTGCTCAGATTTTCTTCCCGTCCGTAGCCCCATTCCTCTCGGACTCGCTTGTGTAGACATTCAGCGAAGGCTTCGGCCAAACGATCTGCAATTGCTTCTGCCATGATTGCGTTGTAGTCGTCATGGTCTGCTCTGAAGCGATCACAGAGTTCCTTTAGGCCTATTCCACTGGTTACTGCAAAAGCTCCAATATAGTCGGGAAGCCCGGTTTCCTTCGGTGCAACAAAGTCAGAGAGTGCCCGGCATGGTTCGCTGCCTTCTCTGTTTGCTTGCTGACGTAGGAAGTGGAAGCGATCGAGTACTGCCGTACGCGTATTATCTGTGTACAGTTCAATATCATCGCCTATCGCATTTGCGGGGAAGAATCCATAGACTGCGCGAGCGGTAAGCAGATTCTTCTCAATAATTGTGTCCAATAAGGCATTGGCTTCTTCAAAGATTTGCCGTGCCTGTGCTCCATGAACCTCATGATCCAGGATGCGTGGATAAACCCCCTTTAGTTCCCAGGTATGGAAGAAAGGGCTCCAGTCGATAAATCTACGCAGTGTTGCGAGAGGGAAGCTTTCCAGCACTCGAACGCCGTTGAATTCAGGTACAGCAAGATCTTCAATTCTCCACTGAATAGAAGTGCGCCGCGCTCGAGCTGTTGCAATCGGGATGATTGATTGCCGTGGAGCTGCATGTGCCCTGCGAAGCGCATCGTACTCGGCACGATTTTGAGTAATGAATGCCTCTTTGCTCTCGTCATCGCTCAGCAAGCTGGTTGTCACGGGAACGGCGCGGCTGGCATCTAGAACATGAACCACGGGTCCGCTATAGTTTGGAGCAATCTTGACAGCAGTGTGTGCACGGCTTGTGGTTGCTCCACCAATTAGCAGTGGAAGATTGAATCCTTGGCGTTCCATCTCTCGCGCCACATGCACCATCTCGTCGAGCGATGGTGTGATCAGACCGCTGAGTCCGATTACATCAGCCTTCTCGGCCTTTGCACGTTCGAGAATTTTTTCGGATGGCACCATGACTCCCATGTCGATTACTTCGTAGTTGTTGCAGGCAAGAACTACACCCACGATATTTTTACCGATATCGTGAACGTCGCCCTTTACTGTGGCCAGAACAATCTTTCCTTGTGTCTTGACTTCCTGGCCTGCAGCAACCATCGATGCTTTTTCCTCTTCCATGAAGGGAGTCAGATAGGCTACTGATTTCTTCATGACGCGAGCAGATTTGACCACCTGAGGAAGAAACATCTTGCCAGCACCAAATAGATCGCCAACGACACCCATTCCGTCCATCAAGGGGCCTTCGATAACGGCAAGAGGACGTCCTAACTTGGCGCGAGCTTCTTCGGTATCGGCCTCGATATATTCGTCGATGCCTTTGACGAGTGCGTGAGTAAGTCGCTCTTCGACTGTGCCCTTACGCCACTCTTCCGTCTTCTTCTCCGTCGTAACAGTATCAGTACCTGCAGACTTTAGCGCTTCGCCTAAGTCCACCAGATGCTCGGTCGCATCGGGACGGCGATTCAGCAAAACATCTTCAACCAGCTCCTTCAGCTTTGGATCGATCTCCTCGTAAACCTCAAGCATGCCCGGGTTCACGATGCCCATGTCCATACCTGCGGCGATGGCGTGATAGAGAAAGACGGCATGCATCGCTTCGCGGACCTTATTGTTCCCGCGGAAGCTGAACGAGATATTGGATACACCACCGCTAACTTTCGCGTGCGGAAGGTTTGCCTTGATCCATCGCGTAGCGTTGATGAAATCTACAGCGTAGTTGTTGTGCTCCTCGATGCCTGTGGCGACGGTGAGGATATTCGGGTCGAAGATGATGTCCTCGGGCTGGAAGCCGACTTCATCGACCAGAATCCGGTAGGCGCGTTCGCAAATGCGAATCTTGTCCTCATAAGTTGCGGCCTGACCTCGTTCATCGAAGGCCATCACTACGACGGCTGCACCGTACTTCAGGATTTTGGCGGCATGCTCGCGGAACTTTTCTTCGCCTTCCTTCAAAGAGATTGAGTTCACAATGCCTTTGCCCTGCAGGCACTTAAGACCAGCTTCGATGACCTCCCATTTCGAGGAGTCCACCATGAAGGGGACCTTTGCAACCTCAGGCTCACCGGCTAAAAGTTGCAGGAATCGAGTCATGGCCGGGACCCCATCAATCATTCCTTCATCCATGCAGATGTCGATGACGTTTGCTCCATTTTCGATCTGCTGCCGAGCTACGCTGACCGCTTCCTCATATTTGCCTTCCTTGATCAGTTTGGCGAACTTGGGCGAACCGGCTACGTTGGTTCGCTCTCCGATCATGATGAAGGCGCCCTGTTGCTGGGTGAATGGCTGTGAACCGGATAAGCGAAGCGGCTTAATCTCAGCCGGTTCGGCATTCTTGCCGGCGCTTCCGATCGACATGGCTTTTTGTTCGCGCGGCGGAATGCTTTCGAGAGCCTTTGCAATTGCCGCGATATGCTCCGGTGTGTTGCCGCAGCAGCCTCCGGCAATGTTGATCGCACCCCTTTGAGCGAAATCACCCAGGAACCGGCCCATATCCTGAGGTTGCAGGTCAAAACCTGTCGGAGATAGAGGATTTGGCAGTCCTGCATTTGGATAGCAGGAGATTGCTGCATCCGCTTTCTGTGAGAGCTCTGCAAGAAAGGGATACATCAAGTCCGGTCCAAGGGAGCAGTTGAGCCCAATCGAAAGTGGCTTCACATGCTTTACCGCGTTCCAGAATGCTTCGATTGTCTGGGCGGAGATCATGGTCTCGCCACCCCGTCCAACTGCGGCCGAGATCATGATGGGTAGCTCTTTACCGTCTTCATCAAAGACTTCGCGAAGAGCGACTAATGCGGCCTTGGCATTCAGCGAGTCGAAGATGGTTTCAACCAGGAGCAGGTCCACTCCTCCGGAAATCAAAGCCCGGATCTGGTGTTTGTAGGCGTTTCTGACCTGATCGAAGGTGACGACACGGAAGCCTGGATCATCGGCATCCGGAGAGTTCGAGAGGGAAACAGTCAAAGGCCCAATCGAGCCGGCGACAAACCTCTGGCGCGAGGTCGCATTGGCGACCCGGTCAGCCCATTCCCGGCACTGCTGAGCCGACTTTTCGTTGATCTCCCAAGCCAGATTGTTGAGGAATTGATCCTCGATGATGTTCTGGTAAAAGTCGGGGTCCTTACGTCCACCCTGCTCGCGGGGATCGTCTACGAAGAACTCGCTCTGGGAGATGCTGGTAGCCCCGAAGGTATTGGTCTCAATGATGTCGGCACCTGCTTCAAGAAAGCGCCGGTGGATATCACAGATCATCTTCGGCTGCGTGAGCGAGAAGAGGTCGCCGTTGTTGAGCAAGTCTTTCTTTGAGTCCTTGAAACGCTCTCCCCGCATATCGGCTTCCTTCATGCCATAGGTGCGGATTGTTGTGCCCATCGCACCGTCGATAATGGCAATTCGGTTTTCGAGGATCTTCTGAAGAGGATGTTTGCTGATTGTAGTCATGACTCCCTAAAGGCCTTGCTTGCGGCTAAGTTGTTGATATCGAGAGATGTCCCGACAGGCACACTCAATGGCGGCATTGAAGAAATAGATACTCACTATTTACTCAAATGACATCAGACCATGCCTATTTGATTATCTCATTCGATTTTTGATCTTGGTTGCCGGTGTATAGCCCGGTATTTAGTTCGTACTGAAGGACATCCTTTTACTTTTCAGGCATTTTGATATCGAGATGTTTTCCCCGGGTAATTCTGAGCCCTATCCTTCAAGAGTTTGAAAACCTGGGTTCATGATGAGAATGGCGGATTGAGGTCCTGAGTTGTGCACTGCCAGGATTTTCTTTGCTTCACAAGCTGTACATCCGGCCAGAAGTTTTATTTCGGTGTCCTGCTTATACCCGTCGACTGTACAGACAATGCCGGTAAGGGAGAAGCGGTCTCCGCTGCCAACCCAGACGTCGATTTCTTGACCGTCTCCGCCGCATGTTCCCTTGAGGTATCCGTAGTCGAAGGGGTAGTAAAAATCCGGGAATCTTGGGTGAGTAGTCCCCTTTGGGCGGTCAATCACAATTTCATGGGATTCAAGAAAGCCTCTGAGTTGGTGCCAGAAATGGGAGTCGATCATGACATGAATAATGTAGATCTGGGGGCAGGGGCTTGCAGTGACAAAAAAAGAAGAGGCAGATAAATGTTCTCTGCCTCTTTCGTGAGTGCGAGTTAGTTCGCTTTCTGGTGCTTAATAGTTAGTCTCCGTAGCTGTGCACCATGCTCGTTTGAAGGCGTGGTACTGAAGGTGTAAGGCCAGGACGTTGGTGAGACGAGTAAGTGGAGTCGTCCACGCGGAACTGGCTGATGTACTCGCGAAGGCGCCGGGCGCCGGTTTCAAGGGATTCGATCATGCGCTGCGTTTCCGGAATGGCTGCTGCGCCGTCGGTTCCAAGTTTGCTGATAACATCCAGGTTTTCGCTGGACTGCTGTGCTGCGGAAGTCTGCTGCGAAGAGGCGGTGGCAATCTGAGCAATCATTTGATCGACCTGATCGGCCATGCCGATGATGCGCTGCAGCGACTCGCCTGCACGGGTTGTGGTGACCATGCCTTCTTCCACCGTTTGGGTTCCGGTTTCCATGGCTCCGACAGCTTCCAGCGTGTGCGTACGAATCGTGCCAATCATCTGGGCGATTTCGCTTGTAGCATCGCGGGTGCTTTCTGCCAGGCGCCGTACTTCACCAGCCACAACTGCGAAGCCGCGTCCCTGTTCTCCGGCACGAGCTGCTTCAATTGCAGCGTTCAAGGCAAGAAGGTTGGTCTTTTGTGCAATCTCTTCGATTACGTTGACAATGCGGATAATCTGGTCGGATTCCTTGCCCAGACGTTGAACGGTCTCAGCGGTACCACGTACTGAAGTGGAGATGCCCTGCATGCTGTTAAGCATCTGCTCAACGATGGCGCCACCTTCACGGGCGGTCTTGGAGGCATCCTTAGCTGCGACTGCAGCGGTTTGAGAGTGACGGCTAACTTCTGCGATGCTGATGGACATCTCTTGCATCGTAGCTGCCGCCTGATGGGTCTGCTGACTTTGCTCTTCGGTTCTCTGGAAGCTGTCCGACATCGAGGTTGAAAGTGCTTCAGCCTCAGTGTGGATGGTTCCGGAGATCTCATTCATGGTGCGGATCATCTCGCGCAGATTTTGCTGCATACGGTTGACCGAAGTTGCCAAAGCCGTGACTTCATCGTTGGATTCGATCTGCAGAGATTCACCGGTGATATCACCGTCGGCAATAGCTTCTGCGCGCTCTGCAACCAACTGAATGGATTTGACAATGCGCCGTGCCAGCTTGCTGGAGATGAAGCCGCCGATTATTGCGCCCAGGATAGTTACGATCCACATGACAAGGATGACTGCACGGGCAGAGGACGCCACTGCTTGCGTAGTGTTTGCAGTTTCAGCTGTCTGGGATTGGATTGTTTCGTTAAGGAGATTGTTCAGTTTCGATTCATGATCGGCGACATCGACGCGAAGCAGGTCGTAAGCTTGTCCTGCAGCATCGCTTCCCGCTCCGATTGCCATCTGTTCGACCTTTCCTTCGGACTCTCCTAAGGTTCGGGTCTCTTTTACGATGGCTTCAATACGGGCTTTATCCGGGCCGAGGTCGTACTTTGCATTCATCTCTTCCAGATGCTTGGCTTCCTGTTCAACCTTCGCCCAGTTCTTTGCGCGCTCGTCTTTGTATCGACCAGCGAGAGATGGATCAATGCCGAATAACAGATATGACTTCAGGGACGAAGTGGAAAGATCGACTTCGGCGCGTAAATCGCGGATGCCGCTTAACAACGGCACCCGCTCTTCAGCGACGCTTGTCGAAAGACGACTAACCCTTTGCATGATTACAAATGCCACTAAAGAACTCAGTAGCATTGAAGCGATCAGCACTCCTGTGCTGATACTGAATTTGGTCTGTAGTTTGGTCTGATTCAGACTCTGTGCCATGATCCTTGATCCTTACCCCGCTTTCAGTTTGGGCTAGTCTGCCATCTGGAAATTCACATCGACTTCTACAGTGGACTGTCCCGATCCTGAAGCAAACTTCCAGCGGCGCACGGCATCTTCCGCAGCTGGAGCAAGCATCCGGTTACCACCCAGAGCCTGGGCCTTCACAACGCTGCCATCGGCTGATACTGTAACGGAGACTTTTACGACTCCAGAGATCTTCATGCGCTTTGCGAGTTCGGGGTAAACAGGGGGAACACGATGCTCAACCTTGCGATCTTCTGCAAGCGCCGAGGCAGGAATGACCACAGCTGCGCCCATCGAGAAAACCATTGCTACTGCGGCAACGAGGCTCAAATGACGGGATAGCTGGGTTCGGGTTTTGAGTTTAGGCAGAAATTGATTCAAAAAAGACATGGTTTCGCACCTCACGAAGCGAGAGTTCGCTCATACAACTTATCGTCATAAGTTTTGGTTACTTGAAGGTGCGTGTATCGAAATAGGACAAACTTTAGACTGAATTAACGAATTAAATCGAAGGTCAGATGTTCGGCGGTACTTCCCGTCTCGTTTCTCCAGGTTTCGAAGAGCCTTCCGTAGCTTTCCGTCATAAATTCCTGACGACCGATACCCAATTTTTCTGCAATGTGGTCTATCCACTCAGGGGGACCTTCGAGTTCCGCGAAGAGGCCGATTGGGGTTTCGTCCAGGACACAGTGGCCGGTGGAGTCCGCCCATTCGGTACGCCATTTTTCATACCGGAAGCAAGCCTGGTATCCGAGTTGTTTGAAGATATGGGCTAATGCGTCGCCGTCTTCGAGGCGAGTCTCTGTTTCTTCGCGATGTTTATGGTGTTCCGTCGCTCCGGGATCTTTGGGTAAACGCTTATAAGTAAGCACCCAGCTCTCGCCATACTGGCGAATACGCAGAATCTGTTGTTCCTTGCGAAGTTTTCTGTCGGGAGTATCGAAAAGCGTGTTGCTCTCGAAGGTACGAGGTGTGACTTGATGAAATCCCGCATTCTGCAATCGTCTTTCAAGGTCAACAGCATCGTTTACGCGGAATTTGATCTCAGTTTCAATCACAGTCATAGGCCGGAGTATAAGACACTTTCGGGTTCCATACAGGATCAGGGGCGATAATGTTCTTAATACTATGAAGACTCTGCGTCTCAAGATTGACGCCGCCCATTTGGACGCTCCCGAATCTTTGCGGGCGTTGGAGACTGCCTCCCGCATTCTGCTTAGCGGCGGTTTGGTGGCCTTGCCAACCGAAACGGTATACGGCTTGGGGGCAAACGCCCTTGATTCAAAGGCTGTAGAAAAGATTTTTGCCGCCAAGCGCCGCCCGTCTTGGGATCCGCTCATCGTACATGTTGCCGATGAGGAATCGGTTCAACCAATTACGACAGAGATACCGGAAACAGCAAGATTGTTGATGCGTTCCTTTTGGCCCGGCCCCCTAACGTTGCTGTTGCCGCGTTCGGAGACGGTTCCTCCGATCGTAACCGCCGGACGAGAAAAAGTGGGGGTTCGTATGCCCTCCCATCCCGTTGCCCGGGCACTGATCCGGCATGCCGGTATACCAATTGCGGCGCCCAGTGCAAATTCATTTGGTCGGACCAGTCCGACACGTGCCGAGCATGTCTTGGAGGATCTGGACGGACGCATCGATGCTGTTCTGGATTCGGGAGAGACTACCCACGGCCTGGAATCCACGGTGATGGATCCCACACTGAGCCCACCCGTGGTGTATCGTCCGGGGATAGTCACTTTGGAACAGTTGCGCTCAGTTTGCGGCGCAGTTTGTATGTTTGTGGAGCACTCCCAGGCCTCAGCTTCTGCCCCTGAAGCTCTCCCGTCTCCCGGAGTGGGTATCCGCCACTATGCACCACGAGCTCGTCTGATTTTGATCGAGGGCAATATCGATCAGCAGCGAGAGCAGTTTTCGGCTTTGCAGGAAGAATGGAAGGATGAACGTCTGGGGTTGATGCTTCCCGAAGGATTCACCCCTCTTGCGGAGACCTCTGCCACAGTGTTTCAGTGGGGCCGTTGGTCTAGTCAGGAAGAACTCGCTCAAAGGCTTTTTGCCGGCTTGCGCGAGCTGGACTCTGCAGGCGTGAAAGTAATTTTGTGTCCTTTGCCCTCTGAGCAAGGGATTGGCCTCGCGCTTCGAGACAGGTTACGCAAGGCAGCCCGCGAAAAATAGAACAGACTATCCGGTGAGTCTTTCTTCAGAGCGAGAGAGACTCATAACTTTACTAAGTATTCCGTTTTATTTCAGTGAAGACGATTCTTATAGAAGCTTAACTTTCGGGATCGTTGGCTTTGTACAGATACTTAATGCTGGATTTGTAAATAAGAACACGGCGGCTGTTTCTTACCTTAATCGCATTCCGGTCATACCACTCGATTTGACCTTCAATTCTCTCGTCGCCTTCCAGAACGAAGACGAGCGGGGTCTGCATCTGCATCTGCTTCTGGAAATAGAAAGCCTCTGCATGACTGCTTTCCGTATGTGCAGAACTATTTTCGAGTGCGATTTGGTGGACGAGCATGGGTGAAGGCTCTCGCCTCCGTACATTACGTGTGCCTGTGATACCTGGTAAAGAGGGGCGAATAAGTTTCCTTGGCCCGATTACAGGTGGGACCACCGGATTTTCAGATCCCTTCGTCGAGGAAGAGGCTGGCTGAAAGCTTAAGCTGCGCTGCTCCGGAACTGGCTTGGCTGCCACCGGTTTCGGAGCGCCTTGGGGAATTGCTGCAGGATTAGGCATAAATTTCAGTAATGATTAAGATGCTGTTTCACAGCTCGCCGTTCCACGCCGGAAAAAGATCCCGCGCTAGTGGTCTTTTATTCTTTGTTTCGGCAAACGGTTAGCTTAATGCGTATCCTAATCCTAGTTTCTGATTACTCCAATAACTCCTTTTATCCTTCTTGTAATTCCGGCCATAGCCAGGGTTGGCTAGGTTGTTGGGACGAAGAAGCCTCCTCCCGATTTTGGTTCGCTACTGCTTCCCAGCGATGCCGGTTTAGTCCGTGCGCTTTACAAATAGCTTGAACTAGGGACTGGATTCGTTGGCTATATGCCTTGGAAACGAAGGCCCTTTCCTGGAAGCGTTGCTCATAGCTCGGAACCAGCTTTGGAAAGTGCTGACGAAGAAAATCAAGAAAGATTCCGCGGGAGCAGGATTTTAGAAATAGTGGCTGGGCATAGAAAAAGGATGCATCAGCTTGGCGTGATTTGTATGCCATAGTGTCGAATGCCGTGAAGTTATCAGTTATTCCAGGGAAGATCGGAGAGCAGAGAATGCCGGTACGCAAACCCTTACTTCGTAAACGTTGCACTGTTCTGAAGCGTAGGTCTGGTCTCGGAGCCCTTGGTTCCAGAATCCTGGCGAGTTGCTGGTCCGCTGTGGTGATTGTGAGATGCAGTGTGAGCTTATTCTTGCCTGCAATCCGAGTTAGTAGATCGATATCTCTTTCGATCAAGGTTGATTTGGTGACAATTCCGATATACAATCCAGATCTTTCTGAAAGAACTTCCAGCAGGCTGCGTGTGATTCCGGCTCGTCTCTCTATGGGCTGGTAGGGATCGGTTGCTGTTCCGATGGCTATTTCTTCGCCAGGCCGTATCTTGCGCAGATCTTGCTGCAGTATCCAGGCTGCGTTTTGCTTGATGAAGATAAGCTTTTCGAAGTCTTCCGGATTTCGGAATTCCATGAACTCGTGGGTATAGCGAGCATAGCAATACCGGCAGCCGAACTCGCAGCCCCGATAAGGATTGAGGCCTTTGGCAAACATCACCCGCTTCGAGGAACAATCACTCAAAATAGAGCGGATCTCCAGGCTTCGATATTCCACAAAGTGACCGTTGTCGAGAACCGAACCCTGAGCTGCCAGTTGAGCAATGCCTTTCCCTTGCAAATTCCGAGAATCGGTCAGAATAGGGAACAAGTTGTCCTGAAGCAGTAGACCTTGTTTCGCCATTTGTTCGCCTCTAGCAGAAAGCGTAGCGAGGTTTGAGAGAAGAGTCAATGTGGAAGGCGAGTAGGTTTCGGGGATATGTAGGCTTTTGGTTGCGGCTGGAGAAGTGTTGAAGGGAAGCAGCGAAGCCGGAGGGGAAAGTCCGGCTTCGTTTCGCGATATAGCCTTAAACAGTGGCCTTTGCGCAGAATTCATCGAAGGCACGAGTCAGCTCCGCAGCAATAGCCTGAGCTGTATTGACCTCGATGAGCGACCGTTGCATCAGGTATACAAGCTTTCCGTCGCGGAGAATGGCGATAGCAGGGGATGAGGGAAGATTTCCCTCAAAGTACGAGCGCGCTTGTTCGGTTGCTTCCCGGTCCTGACCCGCGAAGACGGTGATTGCCTGGTCTGGCAAGTTGCTGTGTTGCAATGCCATGCGTACTCCTGGCCGCATCTTTCCGGCCGCGCAACCACAGATTGAATTTACGATTACCAACGTCGTTCCCGGCTTGGCTAGGGCTGCATCGACTTCGGCGGCGGTTTTTGTTTCTTTGACCCCTGCGCGTGTGAGCTCTTCGCGCATGGGAATCACCATGATCTCTGGGTACATTTCATTCCTCCGGCTTTCTAACTTTCAACTCGCTTCTTTACAACATCTTTCTCCTGATCGACCAAGTTGACATTGATCACGAGAGAAACGTCATAGGGTTCTGCTTCTCTATTCTAGTGAGCTAAATCACCTTTCTTCCACTTTTCCCTCATATAAGCTAGGCAAAATGCAATTTCAAGAGCATGTTGCGCTTGCGCCGTTAACGACATTCGGTATCGGGGGGCCAGCCCGATGGTTTGCACAAGCCACCGAAGAGAGCGATATCGTTGAAGCTATTAGCTTTGCGGCTGAACATCATTTACCGCTGTTTATTTTGGGGGGCGGTAGCAATCTTCTTGTTTCCGATGCCGGATTTCCCGGATTAGTCCTGCATATTTTGCGGAAGGGTATCGAAATCGAGAATTTGGGACAAAAGACGGTTTTTCATGTAGGAGCAGGGGAGGATTGGGATACCTTCGTGAGTCTGGCTGTAAAGCAAGACTGTGCGGGAGTAGAGTGTTTGGCTGGAATTCCCGGCACGGTTGGTGGTACCCCCATTCAGAATGTTGGGGCTTATGGACAGGAAGTTGCGGATACGATTGTTGGCGTCCGTGCCTACGACAGAACAACGGAGCGGTTTGTAGAGCTTTCCAAAGAGGATTGTTCCTTTTCCTACCGTCGTAGCATGTTCAACACCACGGCTCGAAACCGCTATATCGTCAGCCGGGTTGATTACACACTTCAGCCGGGATCTCCGGCGCGTATTGCTTATGCGGATCTTCAGAAACGCTTCGTATCAGGAAGTGCACCCTCTCTTAACGAAGTAGCGGAAGTTGTTCGTGAGATTCGAAGAGGAAAGGGCATGCTGTTTGTCGAGGGAGAAGCTGATTGTCGCAGTGCAGGCAGCTTTTTCAAGAATCCTGTAATTCCCGATACGCACTTTGCTGAGCTCCAAGCGAAGGAGGGCGTGAAGGTGCCTCACTATTCTGCCGGACCGGGAAAAGTAAAGGTTCCTGCAGCCTGGTTGATGGAGCATGCTGGCTTTATCAAAGGATATGCAATGGGAAATGCGGGAGTTTCGAGCCGCCACACGCTAGCGTTGATCAACCGTGGAGGAGCAACCGCTGCCGATATCTTTGCGTTGCGCGATCGCGTCATAGCTGAAGTTCGTTCTCGCTTCGGTATCATTCTGGAGCCAGAGCCAGTCGTTGTTGGCTAGACAAGAGAATTGTCAGTAACCGCTCCCGTTCAGCGGCGAGAACCTGATCCGATGGCCCTTGGGCAACAATCTGCCCTTCCTGGCAGACGAGGACTTCAGCCCTCGTCTGAAAGGCTTCTGCAATTGCATGAGTTACAGAAATAGCCGGAATGCTGTGTTCCATCAGCCATGCAGTCAGGTTAGAGATAATCGTCTGCCGGAGTTTTCCATCGAGTGCCGAAAAGGGCTCATCCAATAACACCAAATGTGGTTTTGGTGCGAGAGCCCGAGCGAGGGCCACGCGTTGCGCCTCGCCACCCGAAAGTTGTTTGACCGACCTCTGGGCAAGATTTCCCGCTTCGACTAATTCCAGCATCAGTGCCACTTGTGCTTCTCTCTCTCCTCGGTCTAGAGCTCTCAGTCCGAAGGCCACATTCTCTTGAACGCTCATGTGCGGGAAGAGTGCTGGCTGTTGCGTGACCAAGCCGATATTTCTGTGCCCAGCTCGAATGTGCACTCCTGTAGCAGCGTCGGCGAGGAGATGACCGTTTAGGCGAATATAGCCGGAATCCAACTCGAGTAGCCCTGCAAGAATTCTTAGTAAAGTTGTTTTTCCGCTTCCGGAGGGCCCAAAGATGACAGTCCAAGGGGAATCCAGCTGAAAGGCCATATCCAACTGGAAACTTTCGCGACGGTATTTCACCTGGACTTCAAGCATGACGCGACCATTGCCTTCTTCCGTAAACCAGGAGGAGAGCGATAAAGGATATTCCTAGTAACAGAGCTGCTGTTTGGTTGGCCTCTGCATAGCGGGCCTCCTGCACCTGATCGAAGATGGAGATTGAGAGCGTCCTTGTGGCACCTGGGATATCTCCACCGATCATCAGAACGACTCCGAATTCGCCTACTGTGTGTGCAAAGGACAGAACCGTAGCTGCAAGCAAGGAAGGGCCGGAAAGAGGCAAAAGAATCTTTCTCAGAATAGTTATATTTCCACTTCCCAGGAGGCGGGCCGCATTCAGGATCTCGGGATCGATGGCGAGAAAACCCGATACCAGCGGCTGGATTGCGAAGGGAAGACTGTAAAGCACAGAGCCGAACACCAGTCCGGCAAACGAGAAGGCTAACGGGTGTCCTAGAATGCCTATCCACATCCGCCCAAAAGCTGTTCGAGGTCCTAGTAACACCAGTAAATAAAAGCCCAGAACCGTTGGAGGGAGCAGAAGTGGCAGGTTTACGAGCGACTCAACAATGGAGCGCAAGCGACTCTTGCTGAGAGCAATCCAAGCAGCAACCGGGATGGTGATTGCGAGGAGTATCGCCGACGTAATCGTGGCGAGCTTTAGCGTCAGTATGAGGGCTGTGCTGTCCATACTTTTGCTCTAGATTGCCACGTAAACATTCCAATGTCACGAATACATTACTTTGCAGGCGTTAATCCTCCCGCCGAGAAGTGCTCCTGGACTACCCCACTCAGGAGATAACTCAGAAATTGGCGGGCGGCGCGCTGATCAGTGCTTCGTTTCAATATCACTGCCCCTTGTTCAATAGGGGGATAGAGATTCCGGGGAATGGAAAAATAGTTTCCGTTTTCGCGCAAACGCGGAGTAAGGGCCGAGGTCAACGAAATGAGTCCTATATCTGCATTCCCGGAATCAACGAATTGTGCAGTTTGGGAGATATTCTCTGCCGTAACCATTTTGGGGCGAAGCGTGTCTGCCAAGCCGAGTCTCGTAAGCAAGGCCAGTGCTGCTCGTCCGTAGGGGGCATGCGCCGGATTTGCAATGGCCAGAGTTTTCAGCTGTGGATCTTTTAGGGTGTCGAGTGATGGTACGGAGAAACGAGAATTTTTTCGGGCCCACAGAACGAGAGTGCCCCGAGCGTAGAGGACGGGTGCTGCTCCGTCTGTCAGTCCTTCGCTAACCAGTCTTTGCGGGAATGACATGTCAGCCGAGAGAAAGAGATCGAATGGCGCTCCATTCTCGATTTGTGCCGTCAAGGTCGCGGAGGATTGGTAGGAGGCCACGACCTCTCTTCCGTACTGTTGCCGGAATGCGGTAAGGATACCTGGAAGTACCGGCTGTAAATCTGCCGCTGCTGCCAGCCGCAATGGGGCTTGCTGTGCAAGTAGTGCACTGGCTGTGGTGATGGCAAGAAGAATCAGTGAGAAAACACGCCGCATGCACGATCTCCTTTTTTACGAGCACATTTGTACCCGGAAACTGCTAGGCTAAACCTATCCATGAGAGAAAGTCTTCATCAGTTGCACTGCATCGGCTGCGGTCGCGTGCTCAACGGCGAGCAGGCACCCAAAAACTTCCGGTGCGAGAACTGTGGCGAACTTTTTGAAGTGCAGTACCCACAGTGGAGTCACCATGGCGAGCCCGGCGAATGGAAGCCCAATCCTTCGGCGCTGAAATGGCTATGGCGCGAAAGACGGCACTCCTCTGAGCCCCTGGATCAGAGTGGTGTCTGGCGTTTCCGCGAATTGCTGCCTATTTTGGACCAGCCTTCGAATGCGGTGACATTGCGTGAGGGAAATACTCCTCTGTATTCCTTACCGCGCTGTGCTAAGAGCCTCGGATTGCATCGACTTTTAGCTAAGCATCAGGGAATGAATCCTACCGGTTCTTTTAAGGACACAGGGATGACCGCGGCTCTTTCCGTCGCGAAAGAGAGAGGCTATGATTGGGTAGCCTGTGCCTCGACCGGAAATACCTCTGCTGCGATGGCCGCTTATGCCGCTGTAGCTGGAATGAAGAGCCTTGTCCTGATTCCGGAAGGAAAGATCGCGTGGGGTAAGCTCGCTCAATCGTTGGATTACGGAGCCCTGACCTGCCAGGTAAAGACCGATTTCGATGGCTGCGTGAAGGTTCTTGCCGAAGTCATTCAAAAGGCCCCGATCTATTTGCTGAACTCCGTCAATCCCTATCGCCTCGAAGGTCAGAAAACTCCGGCGCTGGAAATGGTCGAAGCTTTGGACTGGCAGGTTCCGGATCACGTCATCGTACCGGGAGGCAATCTGGCCAACAGCTCAGCTCTGGGAAAGGGCTTCAAGGAGATGCTGCGTCTAGGGCTGATCGACAGGCTACCTCGTATTTCGGTCATACAGGCCGAAGGCGCGAATCCTCTCTATCTCAGCATGACCAATAACGGTGGCCAAAGTATCACCCCGGTAAAGGCGGAGACACGCGCAACCGCTATTCGCATTGGTAATCCCGCCTCTTGGAGAAAGGCAGCACGGATCATCCTGGAGACAGGCGGATGTTGTGAGCAGGTTAATGAGGCTGAGATTGCCATTGCCAAGGCTGAAATCGGCCGTGAGGGCATTGGTTGTGAGCCTGCCTCTGCTGTTACGCTTGCCGGCTTGAAAAAGTTGGTTGCGCAGGGCAAGGTAGCTCCTTCAGAGACAGTGGTTCTGCTCCTTACTGGACATACCCTGAAGGACGCCAACTTCACCATCGACTTCTTCCGTGGTGAATTGTTGAGACCTGAAGAGAAAACCGGCCATGAAGCGGAAATCCAGAAAATGCAGCATGCGCCGGTTCAACTGGATGCCTCCGCCGATGCAGTTCTCAAGGCCCTTGATCAATGGGGACGGCCATGAAGCGCTTATCGCTGCGATTGCCGGCTACGTCCGCCAATCTAGGGCCATGCTTTGATACCGCGGCGGTTGCTATCGCGCAATTTCTTGAGGTGGAGGCCGTTCCGGCCTCTGCCTTCTCCATTACGGCAACGGGTCGGAATGCCGATATCTGTGCGGTAGTCGAAGATAATCTGCTGATCAAAACGTACCAACAGGTTCTTGGCAAGTACGGCAAACCCCTAATTCCACTCGCCATTACCATGCGGAATGAGATTCCTCTCGGAATGGGGTGTGGCTCTTCGGCTGCTGTTTTATTGGCGGCGGTTTCCTTTGCGTCTCACTTTGGGGAATTGGGTTGGGATGACGATCGAATCCTCGATGAAGCATGCCAGATTGAGGGCCATCCGGATAACGTTGCTGCTTGTTGGCTTGGTGGATTGACGATTGCTGCTGCGGACGAGGACGGTTCGATTCGTACTCTTCGCGTGCAGTCTCCCAGTGCTTGGCGAGCAATGCTGGTTCTGCCCGACTCTCCTTTACCAACTGTTAAGGCGCGTTCGGTTTTACCTCAGCAATATAGCAGGAAGGATGTTGTTGCCAATCTGCAGTCTGCATCTCTGCTGGGCTTGGCCTGGAGCACGGGAGAAGGCGGTCTGCTTCGTGTGGCCATGCGCGACCATATTCACCAGCCGTACCGGGCGGAGATCTGTCCGCTGCTGCCGATCTTGCTGCCATTATCTGGTACGAAAGGTATCCTCGGGGTTGCCTTGAGTGGTGCGGGACCTGCTGTTTTACTCGTAGTGGAATCGGAAGAACATCTTCCTGAAGCGCAAGCTGCGGTTCAACAGGCGGTACACGGGAGTATGTGTGTGCAATTTATTCTGAGTACTTTTACGGGAAATGGTGCCAGACATCAGAGAATAGCCGCCTACTGACGGCGGATTCTTGCCGCAATTTCTTGTTTATTAAAGAGTTAAGCGAGATGTGCTCTATTGCTGCCCAAACCAGTAACTTACACTCTCGCTACCTAAAATGTGTTACCTAAGTTCGATTTACTTTTCTCCTTCTTCCCCCTATTTTCGCAATGTGGGCAGTTCTGGGGGAGGGCTGCTCTAGCGCCCGTGACTCGATTCGAGTCCGGGCGCTTTAATATTTGAGTCAAAGGATTTGTTAATCCTTTCCATTTGCCGGCGGATACCGTTTTGCGACGAAATGTCTTTTCTGGCATCCCATGCTAAAGGAATGCTGGAGATCCGGTAGACTAAGCTGGAACTCTGGAATTGGAGGAATAGATGGCTGGACAGGCAGTCTTTGAAGTGAATGATGCAACATTTGAGCAGGAGGTGCTGCAATCGGAGCAGCCTGTCCTGGTGGATTTTTGGGCTGGTTGGTGCGGACCTTGTAAAGCCCTGGCTCCTATCGTTGATGAGGTAGCTTCCTCGTATGCAGGAAAGCTGAAAGTAGCGAAAATGGATGTAGACCGTAATGGATCAACCCCAATGCGTTACGGAATCCGTGGAATTCCAGCACTTCTGTTCTTCAAGAACGGTAAGGTAGCTGACCAGATCGTCGGATATGTTCCGCGTGAGAATATCGAACGCAGCATCAATAAGCTGATTGAGTAGCTGCGATGCAATGATTTCAATGAAAAGCCCGGCCATTTGACCGGGCTTTTCATTAAGAGCTTTTGTTCAGCTGGAAGTTGAAGCATAAAAGCTTTGGACAAGAACTGATATTTATATGTCTATTCCGCTAGGAAATGACCATATAAATATCGGTTTTCTGTTGGACCATTCAAAAGACTTAAATTGCTTTAACTCTCCAGTTGTAATAGAGAAAGGCACGGCCGAAGCCGTGCCCTTTCGATTCGGTTACAACCGTAGTCTTAATACTTTCTCAGTACGCCTAGCACGCGGCCTTGGATGCTTACCTGCGCAGCCGGAACATAGATAGGCTCCATTTCGATATTGGAAGGTTGTAAGCGTACGACAGACCCCTCCAGATAATAGCGTTTGAGGGTCGTCTCTGCTCCGCGGACAAGTGCTACTATGATTTCCCCCTGGCGCGCGGTTCTAACGTGTTCTACCAGCACGTAATCCCCATCCACGATATGTTCATCGCGCATTGAGTCTCCACGTACCTGGAGAGCGAAGACCTCGCGGTTTCCTAAGATATCGTTAAGAGAGATGCTTTCATTTGTTTCTGCGGATTCAACAGGCCGCCCTGCAGCAATTCTGCCCATCAGCGGCAGGCGCTCTGTTCCGCGCCCTTTCGGCCTCTGTGGGAGCAAATCGATCGAGCGACTGCGATTATGAGCCCGTTCTAGCAAGCCCTTGTTTTGCAAATTTGTAATGTGCTTATGCACAGTGGCTAAAGACTTCAGATTCATACCGCGGGCAATTTCCTCGAACGATGGTGAGTACCCATTGCGCTCGACGAAATTTCCGATGAAATCCAGGACTTCTTTTTGCCTACGCGTGACGGCCATGTGCGAATTATAGAGAACAAAAAGCGAATCGAATAGCTTTTTGTTCTCAAATAGTTGCAAAAACGCCTGTTTCCTTACTTTGTTCCCTTGTTCCTTCGAACAGGGGTCAAGACGATTCCTTGTTGGTTGCCTGGGAATTCCCATTTCCGATCTGGTTCTTCCCGATCTCCACCACGGGAATGAGGGGGATGATTTTGATTCTCTTTTCCTTGAGTCAGGCAACCAGACAGGAGATCTTGGTGATGCAGCAAGATGTCTAAGGACTTGTTAACCCTGAGGGAGCCAGGGGGAAAGTGAAGCATGAGGTTACTAATTGCAGAGGACGATAAGGCATTAGGACACTTCCTAAGCCGAGGTTTGGAAGCGGAAGGGCATCATGTTCGTTGGGCGGGAGATGGGCAAGCCGCACTGGATGCTTTTCTTGAGGACCTTCCCGATCTCACGATCTTGGATCTTAATCTGCCCCGTATGGACGGCGAGCAGGTTCTTCAAGAGTTGAGAGCGGCAAACTCCGAACTCCCGGTGCTGATCCTGACAGCACGGCAAGAAGTCGATACACGCGTTCGTTGTCTCGATCGCGGTGCAGACGATTGCATGATTAAGCCATTTTCTCTTCAGGAACTCCGAGCCCGTTGCCGCGCCTTGTTGCGCAGGCGTAGAGAAGTCCGCTTGATCCTTCGCTGCGCGGACGTTGAGCTTGATCGTGTCGATCACACGGTAAAGCGTGCCGGAGAAGTGATCTCTCTAACTAACAAGGAATTCGGCCTGTTGGAGCGCCTGATGTTACAGCGTGGACAGTGTGTGAGCCGGACCGCCCTGTTGGAAGAGGTTTGGAAGATGGAAGGCGCACAAGCGACCAACGTAGTCGACGTCTATATCAACTATTTGCGCCGGAAATTACATGATGAGTCTTCGGGTGGTTTGATCCGTACAGTTCGTGGGCAAGGATACATGATTGTCGATCCGGAGAAGAGTCCTAGAGTTTCTGATTCAGCTGAGTAACCTGATCAGCTATTTTTGTTCGATTTCTGACATTGAGCCTTGAGGAGATCTTGAATTATGTCCACAGCAGTTCAAATACAACAAGCTCGATCTTCAAAGACGGCGATTCTCGCCAGTTCTGATCGTTCTTTTCGGCAACGGGTCCGTGAAACTTTATCTGGTTTGCGTTGGCAGGTCAGAGAGGCCGAAGGTGGCGCGGACGCATTTGCCAAGTTGGAAGAGGGACCCATCGAGGCCATGATTGTCGATACATGGCTGCCGGATCTTGAAGTATTGGAATTCGTCAATGAATTTCGTCAGAGATATCCCGATGTGGACCTGATTACTGTGGATGGTGAGATAGAGGGAGATTCTCGCAGTCCAAGGCGCAATGAATTGCTTTATGCATTGCGGCGCGGGCAGGACTCTGATGGGGCAATTTGGAATAGCGCGCCGGTGATGGAGAAGCCTTCTGCTCCAGCCGTCGTGCGACGCACGGTAGAAAATTTGGTCTCAGAGTCTTCCTGCAAAGCGATGCCAGTTATTCGTCCCGTACCTCAGCCGGTGAGCAATGCGCAGCTTCGTCTGCCTGAATTTATCGGCACCAGTACTTCGATGCTCGAAGTTAGCCGCCGTATCCGTTTGGTGGCTCCTCGCTCAACTCCGGTTCTGGTCGAAGGTCCGACTGGTTCAGGCAAAGAGCTCGTCGCTCGTGCTCTGCATCGTTTAAGCCCGCGAGCAAATCGTCCGTTTGTTGCGCTGAATTGCGCAGCCATTCCTGAATCGTTGCTTGAGGCTGAGCTGTTTGGTCATACCCGCGGCGCTTTTACGGGTGCGGTGCAAGGTCGTGTCGGAAGAATCGAAGCCGCAAATGGCGGAACCCTCTTCCTTGATGAAATTGGCGAAATGCCGCTTGGATTGCAGGCGAAGTTGTTGCGCTTTGTCGAGAGTGGTGAATTGCAGAGAGTCGGTGAGAACGAGCCGGTGCGGGTGGATGTTCGCGTAATCGCTGCAACACACCAGCCTTTGGCGAAGCGTTCCTCGGAGGGAAGCTTCCGTCCCGATCTCTACTATCGTCTGGCAGTTTTCTTAATTCGGACTCCTGCACTTCGTGATCACGCGGAGGATCTGCCTCAGTTAGTCGATCATCTGCTGGCGCAGCTAGGTAAGGAAGCTCCGTCAAAGCGGCTGGATCCGACTGCTTCGGAAAAACTCATGATGCATAAGTGGCCGGGAAATGTACGCGAACTAGAACACGTTCTAGAGCGGGCAACGATTTTAGCTGGGGAAGACCCTGTGATTACTGCATCTGAAATCGAATTTGGAGATGTTGTAACTCTCTGATTTTACGGGCCCTTTCTGCTTAGGGAATTCTTAGAAAGGACCGTAGAAGTGGGCATATCTCGTGCTTATTCCAGGAGATAGCAACCAGCAATCAGAGTGTTCTAGGTTTTTGAGCGGAGTTGATGATGCATATAACAACGCAGCTAAGTGAAGAACTCGGTCGTTATCTGGATGTAGCCAGCACGCAGCTGAAGCTGTCGGCCAGCAATATGGCTAACGTTGATACGCCTGGATATCACGCCAAGGGGATTAACTTCTACGCGGAGATGCAGCGCTCTCTGAACGAAATTAAGCAGGGAGGTTCGGGAGATGATCATTCCGTTGATGTGGTACAAGTTGGCGGGCTGCTAGAGCGGCCAGATGGTAATAACGTCTCGATGGATCACGAAGGTCTCACGTTGGCGGAAGCCCAGTTGGAGTTCAAGGTTGGAGAGGCGCTGCTAAAAGATCAGTTTAAAAATCTGATGAGTGCCATTAAAGAAAGCAGCGGCAGCTAACCTGCAAGCAATTGGTAATACGGAGAAAAGGTAGAAAGAGATGAACCTATTCGGATTATTGGAAGTCAGTGGTTCGGCGCTAAAGGCTGAGAGAGTTCGGGCTGAAGTTGTAGCCGCCAATATGGCGAATGCGGAAACTACTCGGACGACAACCGGCGGCCCTTACCAGCGGCAACATGTCGTCTTCCAATCGGTCGATCAGCCTCAGACCTTCGGTGCACAGTTTTCGATGGCAGCTGGAATGGGCAGCAGCTTAAGTGATGCCCAGGCGGTACCTGGTGGTGTTCAGGTTTCAGCAGTCATTCGCGATCAGGCTCCTGGGTTGAAGCGCTTCGATCCAAATCATCCGGATGCTGATAAGGACGGATATGTCACATATCCGGATATCAATCCACTTACCGAGATGGTGGACTTGATGAGCGCCACGCGGGCTTATGAGCTCAACGATTCCGCGGTACAGGCGACAAAGGGCATGTTGACTACTTCGCTGGATATCTTGAAGGCGTAAAGGGAGATTGGTGATGGTGATTGCAGCTAGCGCGATAAACGCGGCTCAGGTGGCGGGAGCAGGGCAGACGCTTTCGAATATCGTTTCTCCTGCCATTTCGACGGGCGATATCTCTTCCTCTGAGAACGCTGTACCTTTCTCAAATTTGATTCGTGAGGCTGTTAGTAACGTTCAGAAGTTACAGACAGAAGCTCATGAGACGGTGGAAGGTTTGATGCAGGGGACTGGGGTCGATGTGCATCAGGCCATGATTGCAACGCAAAAAGCCGATATCGCTTTTGAGCTGGCACTCTCTGTGCGCAACAAAGCAGTAGCGGCTTACCAGCAAATGATGAATATGCAGTTCTAGCTGCATAAGTTTCAGCGTAGGTTCGAGTGGACGAAAGTATAGGCGGCGGATCGATAAGCAATGGCAGAAACACAGCAGCTAGATAAATCACCGGCAGCAGTCCCGCTGGGAGCACGAGCGAAGACGTTGCTGGGCAATGCGACGGCAGCTTATGGGCGACTGAATCCGAAACAGCGGAGCTGGGGCATGGTTGCCGCAGCCACCACTGTGGCCTTGTTGATAGGGCTCCTTTGGTATGCGACACGCACGGATTGGCGCACTCTTTATGCCGGACTGGATCCGGAAGATGCCCGCCAAATGGCGGCTCAACTAACAGCAGCACAAATTCCTTACGATGTCTCTCCCGACGGCACTACATTACGTGTTGCCGCTGGGAGTTTGGACAAGGCCAGATTGGCCACTACGGCCAAAGGCGGCCCAAAGAGTGGCCGCATGGGTTTCGAGCTCTTCGACAAGCCCAATTGGATGGGATCGGAGTTCGACGAAAAAGTAAATTATCAGCGTGCACTTGAGGGTGAGCTGGAGCATACCATCGCCACGTTAGGTGACGTGCAGACTGCTCGTGTTCATCTTGTCTTGCCGCACGATTCCTTATTCTCTGAACAGCAACGTGCTGCTAAGGCCTCAGTGGTGCTGAAGCTGAAACACCGGAATTTGAGTTCGGAGCAGGCAGACTCGATTCGCAATCTTGTTTCTGCAGCCGTCGATGGCCTTCGTCCTGAGAATGTGGTGATGGTGGACTCTGACGGACATCTTCCTCTTGGACCCAAGACCGAACAAGCTCAGACCCTGGCAAGAGAGCAAGCTTTAACTGAAAAGCTTGTTGAGACTCTGGAGCCGGTAACCGGTCCCGGAAATGTTCGTGCCTCGGTGAATGTGGAATATAACCCTGATAGCGCCGATGAGGTTGCAGAAACCTATGATCCCAACGCTTCTGTTACTCTCTCGATGCAACGGAGCGAACAGGTCTCAGGGCCGCAAGCTGTACAGGGTGGAGTCCCGGGAACGGTAAGTAACGCCCCCAATGCGCAGACTTCTTCGCTACCCTTGTATCCCGGACAAACCACTCCTCCTCAGAGTTTGAAGCAGGAAAGTGGAACCTATGGTGCCTCCAAGAAAGTTCGTCATAGCATCGAGGTTCCTGGAAAAATTCGTCGCATAACCGTGGCTGTCCTGGTGAACGACAAGATGGTTGCCGGACCGACCAGAAATAAGGGTCCAGTGTGGCAGTCTCGCTCACCGGAAGAAGTCAAGAATCTGACTGAGCTGGCACAGGCCGCAGTTGGCTATGACCTCCAGCGTGGAGATCAGGTATCGGTTGAAAATATCTCGTTCCAGGAGAACAATCAGATCGGTCCTCCGAGCCTGATTGACCGACTGAGCAAGCAGATTGGATCGCCCCAGGAATTGATGAAATACGCAACGATTCTTATCGGTATTCTGCTGGTCATCATCTTTGTCGCACGGCCAGCTATAAAGCGGATGTCGCCTTCGTATCAGCCCAAGACACCTGCATTACCGAAGTCACCTGCGAAGGCGCAGGAGCAGGTTGCCGCTGCAGCTGCAGCACCCGAGCCTTTGCCCGAGCCGATTGATCCGATTGTTGAACAGCAGAAGATTCACGCACAGACTGTCTTTGATCAGGTTACCGAGCAGCTGAAACGCGAACCGGCACAAACCTCGCGTCTATTGCAGAGCTGGATCCATAGTGAGTGAGGGGAACTGAAAGATGGAAGCATTACCTCAAGCAGCAGGGGTGACCGACGGCGTCTCCCCAACGGGAATTCCACCGGCGCGTAGAGTGCAGTGGAAGCAGATGCCGGGACTTCGCAAGGCCGCAATCTTGTTGGTGGCGGTTGGCGACGAAATCGCCAAGAAGATCCTCCAGAACCTGCCGGAGAATGATGTTCAAAGATTGACGGAGGAACTGGCGGATCTGCGTACGATCTCGCCAGACCTCAGCCTCCAGGTTCTCGAAGAATTCTATGAGATGATCGAGACCCAGCAGTTCATGATCCATGGCGGTTTGGACTACGCCACGAGACTGCTGGTCGATGCCTTCGGGAAACAGCGTGCAGAAGATTTGCTGATGTTGGTTCGCCGTGCACAAGAGGCGAGCCATGGCAACCTCTCCATGCTGCAGAAGGTGGATCCTCAACAGCTGGGCAAGTTCCTGGATGGGGAACATCCGCAGACGATCGCGCTCGTGCTGGCTCACTTGGATCCCAAGCGTGCCTCTCAGGTGCTCGATAGCCTGAGTGAAGAGCAGAAGGTTGCTGCGGTATTTCGTTTGGCGCAAATGCGTCAGTTCTCGCCGGAAATGGCTCAGAAGGTTGCAACCATTCTGCATCGCAAGCTGGAATCGGTGGCAGATACCGGACGCAAGGCCTACTCTGGATTTAAGGCTGTTGCCGATCTGTTGAACCGCTTGAATGCAGAAGCAGCGAAGAAGATTTTGGAACACGTGGAAGAGACCGAGCCGGAGATGGCCATCAGCATTCGCAATCTGATGTTCACCTTCGAAGATCTGGTTACTGTTCCGACGGCAAGTGTCCGCGAGATTATCGCTGGTGTGGACAAGAGGCAGCTGGCTTTGGCTTTACGTGGAGCCAGAGAAGATCTGCGGGCTCACATCTTCAAAGCTATGTCTTCTCGTGCAGTCGAAATGTTGCAGGAAGATATGGAAGTTCTCGGACCTGTCCGCAGCCGCGAGGTTGCTGCCGCTCAGCAGGAAATCCTCAATCTGGCTCGCAAACTGGAAGCAGATGGCAAGGTCATTCTGAAACTGGAGCAGGGCGACGACCTGATGGTCTAGTTGTTCTCTTATCATGGAAGAAGAGTGTGGTGACGAAATGGGTACACAAGGCTGGGAGATAGTCGGAGACGGCGAATTGCAGATCAAGCCGATGGAATACGCGCCTTACGAAGGCAGCATAAACAGCGTGCGGGTAAATTCGATCTTCTCGGGATTCGTCAAACCGGAAGAGAAAAAGGCTGAAGAGTCTGCCTCTACCCCTGCGCCTGAGAAGGAAGTTGTTCTTGAGGACCCCCGCATTGCTGCACTCGAAACAGAGTTGCATACCCGGTTGAGCCAGGCCCGCGCAGAGACGGAAGCTCGCGTTGCCGAGGCCTACAATCGTGGGAAAATGGATGCCGAGGTGGTAGCTGAGTCGAAGCTGAATGGGGCTCGGAAAGCTGTCAACGAAGCTCTACAGCATTTTGGCGAGGAGAGGGACAAGTATTTCCACGATGTAGAGCAACAGGTGGTACAACTGTCTCTTGCCATCGCGGCGAAAATTCTCCATCGCGAAGCTCAGATGGATCCGCTACTTCTTTCCGGTGCGGTTCGAGTTGCACTCGGACAGCTTTCCGAGACGACTCAAGTGCGTCTCCGCGTGCCTTCAAACGAGCTCTCGCTTTGGGAAGAGATGTTCCATCTGATGCCCAATCTGCCTTTGCGGCCTAAGGTCATCGGCGAAGAGAATTTTATCGATGGGGACTGTGTCATCGAGACTGAAGTCGGAACCGTGGATTTAGGCGTTCGTGCCCAGTTGGCCGAAATTGAACGAGGGTTTTTTGATTTACTCGAGCAGCGGCCGGGAGCATCTTCTTCCGATACAGTAATCCCAACATCACGGAATTGACGGGAGTACGAATGGCGCTTTTGGAACGCTATTTTACCCGTCTTAAGCATCGCCAGTCATGGTTCTGGCGCGGCCAGGTCCTAGAGGCTGTTGGCCAGACCATCGAGTCTGTGGGCCCCCTCTGCTCTGTTGGCGAGTGCTGCGAGATTCTTGATCAATTCGGCCGCCGGCACTTGGCGGAGGTGATCGGATTCCGTGGTTCTAATGTTCTCTCCATGCCTGTTCAGACATCGGAAGGAATTCGCTTTGGCGATTCCGTATCTGCATTAGGCGTGTTGCCACAGCTGGAAGTTGGTTCGGCACTTCAAGGCCGAGTGCTGAATGCTCTTGGTAACCCGATCGATGGTGGGCGCCAACCCGTAGCTGAAGACTTAATGCCTCTGGATGCTGACGTGCGCAAGCCGTTGGACCGTGTTCCCATCAAAACTGCACTGGGAACAGGTATCAGGGCACTCGATGGACTGTTAACTGTTGGTCGGGGCCAGCGTGTAGGTATCTTTGGCGGGTCTGGTGTTGGCAAAAGCACCCTCATCGGTATGATGACCCGAAATACTGCTGCGGACGTGACTGTAGTCGGGCTGGTCGGCGAGCGTGGCCGTGAGGTCGGAGAGTTTCTCGAAGACAGCTTGGGAGTGGAAGGACGGAAACGATCTGTAGTCGTTGTTTCGACTTCCGATGAATCGCCGCTCTTGCGTATGCGTGCAGCTCTGGCTGCAACGACTATTGCAGAATCCTTTGCAGCACAGGGCAAGCATGTTCTTTTAGTTCTGGATTCTCTAACTCGTTTTGCCATGGCTGCTCGTGAGATAGGCTTGGCTGCCGGAGAACCCCCTACGGCCAAAGGCTATACACCATCTGTTTTCAGCCGCCTTGCAAAGTTAGTTGAGCGTACAGGTCAGTTTCAAACGGGTAGCATCACCGCTTTTTACACTGTGTTAATGGAGGGAGACGACCAGCAGGATCCTATCGTGGACGCGGTGCGTTCTCTTCTGGATGGACACGTGGTTCTGTCCCGTGCGATGGCTTCTGAGGGTTGGTATCCTCCGATCAATTTGCTTGATTCAATTAGTCGTCTTATGCCAGCGGTTATTAGTCCTGAGCATAAGAAGCAAGCTTCGTTGGTTCGTAAATTAATGTCTGTTTATGCCAAATCTGAAGATTTGGTCAGAATCGGAGCCTATAAGCCAGGCACGGATCCTGAGCTGGATCGTGCGCTTCGTGCCCGGGCATCGATTCGTACTTTTCTGGAGCAGGATTCTTCTGAATCAGTCAATTTCGAAATGGCAACCGAGCAACTAGAAAACCTTGTTGAAAATATCTAGGCCTGATTAAGCTGGATTTATGTCTCGATCCCTCAAACGCATTCTCAAAGTCCGGCAATTGGTCGAGGACCAGAGCAGAGCGCAACTGGAGGTAGCGGTGCGTGATCTGGCCGAGGTTGAGCAGGGGATCGACTGTTGGGAACGTCGCGGCGGAGCCAGCCGCGAGCTTGCGCGTGCAGCAATAATCAATCAAGATATCGAAAACCGCTTAGCTGCTGAAGTAGAACAAGAATTGTCGAAGTGGCGGGTGGAACACCTCAAGCCTATTCGTGAAACCCGGCTGGAAAGAGTAATAGAGTGCCGGGAAGCTTTCTTTGAGCATCGTAAGTTGACGATGCAAACCTCAAGTCTATTAGGCAAGATTGAGGCGGAAGCTGAGGCTGAACGTCTCAAAAAGGCTCAGCAAGCCCTGGATGAGTGGTATCAGACGGAACGGCTTCGTATTCAGGCGGACGAGGAACGCCGTTCGCAAAAAGAAAACACTTCTGATCCTTCATCGGCAACATCTGCTTAGTCCTGTATAAGGATATAGGGTTTATTCCTAGATTCCTCTAACGGCACCTCTCCAGTAAATGGCATCTCTCCTGCATGTAACTCAAGCGTGCAGAATATTAGTTCAGTATCTTCGAATAGCTCGGTAGGTATAGGAGGAGCCGGTGGTACGGCCTCTTCCGCGGGTGCACAGCAGGCAAACTCTGTTCTTGGTGCATTTGAAGGCATTTTTGAGCAGATGGCAGCTTTGGCCGCTGAGGCGCAGGGGTTATCGGGCAATACCGTGGCAACTCCAGGACAATCAACTGTCCTCGGTAATGAAGCATTGCCCGCTCAGTCGACACTTCTCGCTCAGACGGAAGATGCTGCTAATCTACAGCAAACCTCAAAGAATTCTAAGCAAGTAGCGGGGCAATTCTCAAAACTTCCTAATGGAAGTTCTCTTATGGGCGCTTCGGATCCTACAGCATTGCTTACGGCTGTAACAGAAGAGCTCGGTAAGGTGGCTTCGCCGAAGACGTCCGATTCGTCCACGTCCAAGGATGCGACGGAGCAGATTGGTCAAGCATCGCAACAGCAGAAGGATGGCGAACAATCCGGGCTGGACCTTGCGGCAATTGCAGCTGCGGCAGCAGAAGCTCTGCAAGCGCAAAGTGCCACATCTGCAGATGATAAGAATAAAGTTATTCAGAGTTCCGGTGATCAGCTCGCTTCGGGGGCTTTCACGACTGCTCAGAATACTTCTGCGGTAATTCCAGGGATTGATAATTCTCAGTCCGCTACAGAATCTTTAGGAATTATTCAGAACACACAGCCTGGGCAAAAGACTGCAACTGAGTCTCTCCTGCAAATAGGGGGAACTGAGAAGACAGCCGGAATAGCGGTAAAAGGAACTGACAAGGCAGCAGGAGTTAGGGGCAAGGAAACACAAGAGCTGGCGGATTCCATGCCGGCAAAACAAACCTTCTCTTCTCAACTACAGGAACAGTCGAGTAATCTTTCGTCTATTTCCTCTGAGTCGACAAAAAAGCAAGTTACTTCAGCTGATGTAACTACGTCTGCCGAGAAAAATCTAAAAGTTTCTTCTCCTGATACGGCAACTGACGTGCAAAAGGCAGAGGAGGAAAAGTTTATTCCTGGTGCGCAAGTTCTGCAGGGGGCAGAGGCCAAGATTAGTGAGGTTTTAAATTCTACAAGTACGGATCGCGGGGAGTCGCTAACGGCCGAGGAGCTTTCAGCTATAAGAGCAGTGAGTACCAAGAAGTCCGGAACTCAGAGTAAAGATACTTCGGAAACTGACTTAGCAGGCTTGGCGTCGGTGGCAAGATCCGAAGCACATACTTCAACTATCGGGTCGAGTGAAAAGGCCATAGCTCAAGACCTGGGAGCGCAAAACGGAACGAATCCCTTTAGTGCTCTTGACAGTGCTCCGGCGCACAACCAATCCGCTCAGATTTTGCGTGCAACGCATAAGGAAGTGGAAGTTGGTGTGCAGGATTCGAGATATGGATGGGTCGAAGTTAAGACTCAGATGAATGCCGGTCAGGTGTCAGCTTCTTTATCGGTTGGTTCGGTAGAAGCGCAACATGCACTCCAACAGGAGTTACCGGCGATGCAGCACTTCGTAGCATCCCGAGATCTGGATCTGTCGAACATATCGGTATCCACGGGAACCGATAACGGTTCAGGCACGTTTAATCAGCAATCTGGGCAAGGAGCTGGAGACCAGAATCAGTCTTTCAGTCAAGCTTCAGTAGGGGAAGTGTGGCGAGGATCGGCTTCCTCCTCAATTCCCGCGACAACAACTACAGAAACCGCTTGGATGCCGGAAACCGCATCACGGATCTCTGTACTGGCTTAAGAATTTGTAACTCATAGAGAGTGAATGAAGGAGTGGGCATGAATGTTTCCGCTTTACAAGGTGCAACTCAGGGCGCATCGGCTCTAGGTGTTAATGCGAAGGCGGCTGCGTCTACCAGCAGCTCGACCTCAAGCAGCAGCTCAACGGGTGGCATCAGTATTACGGCTAACGACTTCCTAACTTTGTTGGTCACGGAGTTGAAAAATCAGGATCCAACAAACACCACCGATCCCAATCAGTATGTGAACCAGCTAGTGCAGATCAATTCACTGCAACAATTGATTGGTATCAATAGTGGGGTTACTAAGCTTGACAACGCTCTCCATGTCACCGCGTCAAGCCAATCTTCAGCGATTTCAGGTGGTGCGCAGGCGGCAACGAATAACCCGTACGCAAATGCCTCCTCGAATTCCACGGACAAGGCAGCTGCAGTTGCAAATGCCTTGACGAAGTAATGCATAGGTTTTGTAGCCAGCATGGCCATAATGGCCGAAATAACACGAGTAACTAACGGAGGAATATCTAAATGCCATCATTTTCCATTCCGCTGAGCGGCCTGTCGGCTACCTCAACAGCGCTGAATACCATTTCCAATAACTTGTCGAACCTGAATACGAGCGCCTACAAGTCCCAGAAGACTCAATTCAGCGATATGCTTTACCAATCCATGGGATCAAATGGTGCAGGCGATCCTCAGAGTGTCGGTTCAGGTGTAAAGATCAGCGCAATCTCCACGAATTTTTCGAGCACATCTTCCACAGGGACCTCTCTTGCCACCGACATGGCAATCGATGGGGATGGCTTCTTTGTCGTAACAGATAGCAGCGGTGCCAAGTACTATACCCGTAACGGTAATTTTAGGACCAGCGACACCGGGCAATTAACCACTCAGAACGGTGAATATGTCATGGGATATCCCGTTAACTCCTCTGGAGTGGTGGATACCAGCGCTGCCTTGACTGCGATTACTCTGCCTGTCAATTCGGTTGAGACCCCGCACGCGACCAAAAATGCAGTTGTTCAGGGAACCCTTGATCCCAATGCGACAACAGCAAGTACTGTTTCTCCGGCTTCGCTTATCATTTATGATTCCTTGGGTGTAGCTCATACAGCTACAGTTACTTTCAAGAAGGACCCTAGCGGTACTGCGGGTGTTTGGGATTACAGTGTCACAATGCCGGGCTCAGATTTCACATCAGGCGGCGCCGGAGCTGTGACGCTTTCTTCGGGAACAATGACGTTTGACGCCAATGGTAATATGACAGGTGTTAATGCTACTAACACTGCCGGAGGTAATTCTCCAACTGGAACAGCGAATGCTGCCACGCCTGGGCTGACCATTTCAACTGCAACCCATTCCTTTGCTGATGGAGCAAGTCTCTCGTCCTTTACCTGGACGCTATTTGATGCCAATGGCGTGGGAGAAATGAATCAGGTTGCAAGTTCTGGTAATGGGACTTCAGGAAACAATTCTTCCATTAAGAACGCACTAACAGATGGCAATACAAGTTCGAAGTACAGTGGATTTACTGTCGATTCCGACGGTACTGTAAGGGCTAAATATGAAAATGGCGATACGTCCGTTTTGGGGCAAGTAGCTATTGGCTCTGTAACGAATGAGCAGGGTCTGAAAGCGATGGGAAACAACCTCTACGCTACAACAAGTTCATCCGGCGATGCCGCCATTGGTGTAGCCGGTACTGGCGGACGTGGCAAGGTTAAGGATACTTATCTTGAGAACTCTAACGTCGATATTTCGACAGAGTTCGCAAATCTGATCGTTGCAGAACGTGCGTATGAGGCAAATGCCAAATCCGTCACAACCTTCGACACTATCAGCCAGGATACTATTAATTTGATCCGTTCGTAGTGAGGTTGTTGACTTCATCAATGCATAGGACTTACTTGGCCGCTAGGGGCTAATCGCCTTAGCGGTCAAGTAGGGTGTATGCATACTTAGTTTTTGATGTCGCTTTTAGGGGATTTTTGCATACCAGTTCAGGATAACTTGGGAGTCGGTGTTCCACCTGTATTCAGGAGAGAGTCGACCTGTTCCGGGAACTTTAAATTTTAAGTAAAACTCGATATTTGCGACAGGTATTCCTCTCCACGTATCGGATGTTCCGTGAGGTGTATTACTTATGTCATCGCAAAATTCCCTCGAAGGCGTGACGCTGCTGTCGACACCGCATAGTTTCGCGTAGGCACTGTGGGCTGGATCAAAGCCCCAGGTCCAAGCTACAACTGTGATCAGTGCAGAGCTCGGGAGGTTATTTTTGTTGGGGAATAATAAATTCCCGTAGGCTGGTACTCTATATTCAACACCTTTTTGACTCACTGTAGGCCATTGCTCATTTTTGACCCAATTTGCTGTCACTGTGCCAGCTTGATCAGCGAAAAGGGCTGGTGAGAAGGACAATATTCCGATCAGAGTGATAAAAGCTTTGTTGAAGAAGCGCATCATTATTTAGATCTCCTCAAGTCGTAACATAGAAATAACGCGAGGAAGCATAAAACGAAACAATCTATGTTATATAGACTGGCAGCAATGTTAGACCTGCAGGCCGAATCTGAGTAGGTTACTTTAGTCTAGTTATTAACTAGTGCTTGTGCTATAGACCTGACTATATCAATTCCACGTTTTGCCTCGGAATAGTGCTGCCAGATGGAGTGCGCAGGGGATACCGTTAGTGTGTCGTAGTTGTGGTTTAGTGGCTATGGCAATTGTTTTAAGGAGTCTGGTAACTATTCCCAGAGGCATCCGTGGCGTTGTGCCGTGTGGTGCTCAAGCACATCAATTTCTTGATTAGAGTTCTCTAATTTTCCTGCCTTCATTCCGGTCCATCGACTGCACATCCCTTTCGCGAAAGGTTGAGGTGTAGGTGATGACCCCTAGTCCCAATGAAAATGAGAATCCGGTTATAAAGTCCGAGGCCGTCCCTGATGCGCCTGAGGAAGCACAGGAATCCACTGAAAATGCGCTAGTTATGACTGATCTCCCGGCTGAAGAGAAAGCCAAGATTCGTCTTGGAGAGATTCTTGCGGCTGAGTCCGCGTTGGGCGCACTTCCTGTTGAATTAAAAGTGGCTATTCCTATTCCTGCCTTCCGGGTTCGAGATCTGGTCACGATCGAAAAGGGCCGTGTTCTCTCCAGCGATTGGGCTAATGGCGAAGATCTCCCACTTTCCTGCGGCGATATCCAGTTGGTTTGGACCGAATTTGAAGTAGTAGATCAGCGATTGGCTGTTCGTGTTACCCGCCTGGCATAAACAAAGAGGTATGAATTCATGCAGATAGCCGAGATGGTATTGGGGCCTGCCGGACAGACTCCGGCGATTGCTAAGCAGCAACCTCCAATGCCCCCTATTGTGGAAAAGATCAAGAACCTTCTTTCTAGGGTGAAGAAGCTGGTTGCTCCTATGTCGGGAGAGCAAAAGGCTGCCTTGACCATTTCGGGGCGCGTCTCTCTTGGTCCTAAAAAGAGCCTGGTCTTGGTTGAGGTTCATGGTCAATCCATTTTGGTTGCGATGTCGGGTGATTCGACCCCTGCTTTGATGGCAATATCGGATGCTTCACAGATCGATCAGGCAGAGCCGAAGAAGCGGCCAACAGTTCGGAAAGGACGGACGAGTTGTTAGGTTCTGTATTTTCTTTGGCAGCTGCAACGGCTGCTCCTCTTCTTCCCAACCTGGATGCTCGCATGGCCCCAGGAAACTCAACGCCTTGGGTTATTGTTTTTGCCCTGACGCTGATCACCTTGCTGCCAGCCATTTTGCTATCAATGACGCCTCTAGTGCGTCTGCTGGTGGTTTTCCATTTTCTTCGCCAGGCGCTCGGGACGAATACGGCTCCAAGCAATCAGGTCTTGATGGGATTGGGGCTAATGATGACTTGGTTCCTGATGCAGCCGGTCCTTGTATCTGTGGATCAGCAGGCAGTCGAGCCTTATCGCCAGGGTCAGATTACGGGTTGGCAGGCAATTGATAAGGGATCGGAACCAGTCAAGAAGTTTATGTTGCACTATGCGCGGGAAAAGGATCTGGCCTTATTTGCCTCCGCTGCTAAAGTAGGCCGCCCACATACTCCAGAAGACCTGCCGATGCAGGTTGTTGTTCCTGCCTACATGATTTCGGAGTTGAAAGCTGGCTTTCAGATTGGGGCAATTCTCTTTTTACCCTTTCTACTTATCGACATGGTGACAGCATCCGTTACCACAGCAATTGGTATGTTCCAGTTACCACCTGTGGTCGTTTCCACCCCGTTGAAGATTTTGCTGTTTGTCATGGTAGATGGTTGGAATCTTTTGACAAGTTCTCTGCTGAAGAGTTTTTAGAGGAGTGATGAGATGGGTCCAGATCAAGTTGCAGAATTGATGCGGCACCTCCTCTTGGAGTGCCTGATTCTTTCCATTCCTATCCTCATCACCTCAATGGGGGCGGGTTTCCTTCTGAGTTTGTTTCAGACCCTGACCTCGCTTCAGGAGCAGACTTTTACGGTGGTTCCCAAGCTACTGCTCGTCGCCGTGGTGATGATGGTGGGCATGCCCTGGTATCTCCGTCGGCTTCTCGAATACACGATAAGGCTGTATTCCGATTTCCATCGTTTTCTCGGATAACGGGATGTTCGAACTGCCAGTCCCAATGCGAATTCAAAAGGTTTAGGGGGGGATCCGGTGACATCGGCATCGTCAGTGAATTGGCCTGCAATGGCAAGTGCCATGGTCTTGGTGCTTTTGCGCGTAAGCGGCCTGATGGTATTTGCCCCTTTCTTTTCATCTCAGGTTTTTCCTCGCAGAGTTAAAGCCATGCTGGCTATCACAATAGCCTGGGCGCTATGCCCCATAGTTACCGGTTTGCCGATGGCCCATTCCGAAATTAGTTTCAGTGCCATATTGGGAGAATTGTCTGTCGGATTAATCTACGGGCTCGTGCTGATGATGCTGAATGAGGTCATGATTTTTGCAGGGCAAGTGATGGGAGTCCAGTTCAGCTTTTCACTGGTCAATTTGATGGACCCTACAACGCAGGTGCAGACAGCCATATTGGGCGAGCTCTTTTCCACCTACGGGGTCTTCATGATGGTGGCAGCTGGACTTCATCGGACGATGTTGGCGGCAATCATGCGCAGTTTTGTAATTGCTCCGGTTGGAGCTGTTGCAATGAGTGCCAAGACGGGGGCAGCAATAGCTGCGATGTTCGGCGGTGTCTTCCTCTGTGCCCTACAGCTTGCGGCTCCTGTAATTGCCGCAACTGTGTTGGTGGAATTGGCTATTGGCCTTCTGGGAAGAATGTCTCCTCAGATTCCGGTGCTCTCATTCACGGTGCCGGCAAAGGCCATCATCGGATACGTGCTGTTGATTGGATCTCTGGCCTTGTGGCCCCGGTATATCGAGACCCACTTCAATGGCCTTCTGAATCAAGCGACGATGCTTCTTCAGCAGTGTGTTGTGAAGAGCTAAGGGTTCGAGAAAGAAAGCATGGCAGGCGAGCGCACAGAAAAAGCGTCATCACGAAAAAGGCAGAAAGCTCGGGAAAAAGGCGATTTTGTCCGAAGCCGGGAACTGCTTTCCGGTGCGTCCATGCTGGCCGGTGTTATGACTTTGGGGTATGTGGCTCCACGGTTTGTGAGCGGATGGGCAGCTGCATATAGTGACTTTCTCCATATCGGTGTTACTGGAAGCTTTGATGGAAGCCAACAATTGGCGACCATTTTCAAGATGCGCAATATTGCGCTGACCGCGTTATCGCCTTTGGCCTGGGTCCTCGTTGCCAGCGTGGGTGCGGCACTGCTGATTGGTGTTGCTCAAAATCGGGGATTGGGATTCTATGCTGAGAGCCTTCAGCCGAAATTTGACAGGTTGAATCCGGTTAGCAATCTTCAGCAGCTATTTTCGATACGGTCGATTACCAAGCTTGCTAAGGTCATGATTCCCGCGGCGATCCTGCTGATGCTGGCGGTCAAGAGAATTGAACACCAGGCGCAACTGGCGCCAATGAGTATCTCTCATCTGACGGAATTGGCCGAGGATGGCTACTTCCTGTTGAAGAGTACGGCATGGATCATCTTTGGTTGGTCTGCAATTGATTATGCGACCGAATGGTTTAGCTGGGAAAAGAAGATGAAGATGTCGAAGCAGGACATGCGTGATGAAATGAAGGAGTCCGAAGGAAGCCCCGAGATCAAGGGTCGAATTCGTGGTCTGCAGCGGCAAATGCGCATGCGTCAGCTGAAAGCGGATGTTGCCCGTGCGACCGTCGTCATCACGAATCCGACACACTTTGCCGTAGCACTAAGCTTCGATTTCGAGACCATGGAAGCCCCTAAGGTGCTGACGAAGGGCCGCAATCTTCTCGCACAGAAGATTAAAGAGGAAGCACGGTGGGCAGGAGTTCCGATTGTAGAGAACCCGCCTTTGGCCCGCTCCCTTTATCGCACGGTAGAGCCTGGTCAGCCGATTCCTGCAGACCTGTACGCTGCTGTAGCGGCAATTTTGGCATATCTCTTCCGTCAGCAGGTGGAAGAGAAGATGCGGCGAGACAAGGCTCAACAAGCTGCGCGAGCACAGGCACAAGCACAGTCAAAAGCAAATAACCAGAAGACGTCTAGTCTCGCTACCTCGCTCCTTATGGGAACCTCGCAGCCTGACATGACGACAAGGACCGGATTATGAGCACGACAGCAATTGCTCCTTCGGGAGCCGTTCAGCCAGGATCGCAAGGGCTATTGGGAAAGATTTCGAAAATCGCCAGAGAATTCATGCTGCCGATCGGGGCCATCAGCGTGGTTTTTGTCATGCTGGTGCCGCTACCTGCGGTCATGTTGGATTTGCTTCTGGCGCTGTCGATGGCTGCGTCCGTCATGGTCTTTTTGACGGCAGTTCAGGTCCGCAAGGCTGTTGACATGTCGGTCTTTCCGACCTTGTTACTGTTGCTCACGCTCTTCCGCCTTTCACTGAATATTGCCTCCAGTCGAAGGATTTTGCTGCACGGACACGAAGGTACAGCGGCCGCCGGAAATGTCATTGAGGCCTTTGGGCAATTCGTCGTAGGCGGTAATTATGTTGTAGGTTTCGTAATCTTCCTGGCCTTGACTGCGATCCAGTTCTTGGTGGTTAGCCATGGCGCTGTACGTACGGCAGAAGTTACTGCACGTTTTACCTTGGATGCTCTGCCAGGTAAGCAGATGGCGATTGACGCCGATTTGAATGCCGGCATGATCGATGAGGCTGGAGCAAGAAAACGGCGCGAGTCAATCGCTAAGGAAGCTGAGTTTTATGGCGCCATGGACGGTGCCTCTCGATTCAATCAGCGTGATGCTCTGGCAACAATCCTGATTACTGCGATTAACATCATCGCTGGATTATTAATCGGAACTCTGCAGCAGGGCATTGATGTGACTGAAGCCCTCAAAACTTACACGATTCTAACCGTGGGCGATGGACTGGTAACTTTGATTCCGTCCTTGTTTGTCTCGGTAGCCGGTGGCATCGTGTTAACACGTACTTCTACTTCCGGAACATTGGGCGGAGAATTAGGCTCTCAAATCTTCAAGCGTCCATCCACGCTTTACATTGCCAGCGGCGTGATCGCTGGAATGTGCCTGATTCCTGGTTTGCCCAAGATCCCATTTCTCCTGGTTGCAGGCTCCTTGGCCTATGCGGGTCGGACCTTGGGCAAAGAACAAGCGGCAACCGGTTCTGAAACGGCGGCTGACAAGAAAGCCAAGGCAGACAAGACCCAACCTGAGAATCTTGCCGGGCTCTTGCATCTTGACGATCTGACGTTGGAGATTGGGTATCAGCTGATACCTTTGGTTGACGAAAAGCAGGGCGGACAGCTGTTGAACCGTGTCCGCACTTTGCGCCGTCACCTTGCCTCCGATCTTGGATTTCTGGTTCCGCCGGTACACATCTCTGATAATTTGCGCCTGCGTCCTCGTGAGTATGTCTGCTCCTTGCGCGGGATTGAGATCGGCCGTTGGCAGACAGAAGCCAATCACATGCTGGCTGTTTCTGCCGATCCTAATCGTCGTCCGTTGCCTGGCAAGGAGACCCGAGAACCTGCCTTTGGTGTGCCTGCAATCTGGATTCAGTCGAATCTGGAGGATCAAGCCATGGCTGCCGGATACTCTGTAGTCGATCCTGTTACAGTTCTTAGTACCCACCTTGGTGAGATGATTCGTCAGAATGCTCACGAATTGCTGAGCAGAGCTGAGACAAAACGTCTGCTCGACAGTATTAACGACACTCATCCAAAGCTTGTCGAGGAGCTGGTTCCCAAGCTTCTGTCTCTAGGCGAAGTTCAAAAGGTATTACAGCAGCTCTTGCGGGAACGTGTTTCCATACGCGATCTTGGGACTATTCTTGAAGCTATGGTAGAAGCCGCTCCAGTCAATCGTAGCCTTCCATTTCTGGTTGAGTCTGTTCGTCAGGCCTTGTCTCGTAGACTAGTACGCCCGTTGCTGGATAACGAGGGTGTATTGCCTGTGCTTCTCTTCGATCCGTCTCTCGAAGAGGAATTGATGAGTAGTTTCTCAAGTGAGCAAACTATTCGTATGCTTTCCGATGGACAAATCCGCACAACGCCGGTTTTAAAGAGGGTCATCGATTCTTTGAAACACTTAATCGGCGGTCAATCTTCTGCGGCCCTTCCCGTGCTCCTATGTCCAAGTCCGGCACGATATCACCTGAGGCGTTGGCTCGAACCGCTGCTTCCGAGGATTACGGTATTGTCGCCCTCCGAAGTGCCGGCGGAGACTAAGCTACGGCCAGTAGGTACGATCAAGTAAGGGGTCGAGAAGCAGGCGGCAAAGATGAGCAGACAGCGTCCGGAGGTTGGGCAGGAAAAAATGCAGAATATGGGCAGAGAATCAGTATCGGCCAAATCTGGGATGGGTGGTTCCCCTAGTACACCCCACCCAGCAGTTTCCCTGGGCTTTGATTCAGGGCTAGACGGGGAGCATGTGGCATTGCCCCAAGTGGAAAGCTATCGTTCCGCTGGAGGATCCACACCCGCGGAGTTGACCCCCGAGCAGGAGCGGGTCTTGTTGGAGCACCTGCCGATCGTACGATTCCTCGCGAGACGGGTACATGAAAGACTGCCGCAGCATGTCGATATGGAAGATCTTGTATCCGCGGGCGTTTTAGGTCTGATGGATGCGTTTTCTAAATTCGATCCGGCTAAGAAAGTGCAGTTTCGCAGCTATGCTCAATTTCGAATTCGTGGAGCCATCCTTGATAGCTTGAGAACCCTGGACTGGAGTCCTCGAGACCTTCGTCGTAAGGGCCGCGCTATTGAAGAGGCTATTCGCACTCTTACTGCTCGCCTGGGACGGCCTCCTGTCGAGGCAGAAATCGCTACCGAGATGCAGATGGATCTGGGCGATTACCAGCAATTGCTCGGCGAGATCAAGGGGCTTGAGATCGGAACGCTTCACACGGAACATTCCGAAGATTCCGGTGAAGAAGAGTTGGCATATATTCCAAACCGGCCTGAAGACGACCCTCTCTTTCGTTGTCTTCGTGGAGAACTGCAGGATCGGTTAACGGAAGGCATTGCCAATCTCCCCGAACGTGAACGCCTGGTGATGACGCTTTACTACTACGAAGAAATGACCATGAAAGAGATTGGTTTGACTCTCGGAGTTGTTGAGTCCCGGGTTTCGCAGATTCATGCTTCGGCGGTTTTACATCTTCGTGCCATGCTGGCAGATCTGGCTTCGGCTGGAACCCTGCAGAAGACGAAGGGGAAATCGGCGAAAGGTTCTAAAGCGAGTCGTTAATTGTCGCATCCGTACGCTGAGCAAGCGTCGGAAGGATGAGGATTATGGAGAAGGTACTCAAGCAAGACGAAATAGACGCTCTCTTCCAGGCGGCTCGTTCGCGTACGACGCAGACGCAGGTCGACAACAAGATCAAGGTTTATCCATACAATTTCAACGCCTCTGGGCAGATCAACAACGAACAGATGCGTGCCATCAGCTTGTTGAACGATTTGTTCGCTCGTAACTTGACCCATAATCTCGGTGCATGGTTGCGGTGTAAGTTTCAGGTCAATCTGGTTTCCGCTGAACAGATGCCTTTTAACGAGTTCATGCTGCGCATTCCTGAGCTCTCGTATGTCGGATCTGTTCGCCTGGAGCCTCTTGGCGCACTATCTGTTCTTCAGCTGGATCTGGCCTTGGCTCCGCCGATGGTCGATCTTCTCCTGGGTGGAGAAGGCAAGCCTGGAGCCTTGCGTGAAGTAACAGATATTGAAGAATCCATCCTGGCCAGTGTTGTTGAAGTGATCTGCCGTGAACTTAGTTCTGCGTGGCAGTCTGTTGGATTGAACTTCAACTTTGAACGCCGCCAGATGCAGACACAGATTGCCCGTCTGATGCCTGTAACAGAAAAGACACTTTGTCTGAGCTTTGAAATAAGAATGCCCGGTTCCAGCGGTTTGTTGAATCTGGCATTTCCTGCGGTTGTATCCAATACCATTTTGCGCAGGCTGGTTGGTGACCGCGGACGCCGTCGCCATCCACCGGAGACGCGTCAGCGCATGTGGCAGCGCGTTGCGGATCTGCGGTTTGGTTCTTCCTTGCAGTTGCCTCCTATCAAAGTGCAGGGACGTGATCTCGAGGGTCTGAAGCCAGGAAAGATTTTGCGGTTGAACTTATCTGCTGGAGAAACATCTGAGCTGAGGGTATCCGGAGTTCCGGTATTCCATGCTCTCCCTGTAAAGCATGGAGAACATCGCGCGGCTCATTTAAAAGAAACAATGAAATACGTAGCGAGTACCGAGACTTTCGAAGGGACCGGACAGTGACGGCATACGCAAAAGAGTTGACTGAGGTGCATATGGTGGAGGGTGACAACTAAGATGGGCTCGAAAATTTCATTCCTCGAATATTGGTATCCGATTGCTTCAACCCTGTTTGGGCAGGCGTTAGCTGGGGAACCCAAATTGTCCGAAGGGCTGCCAAAGCCGCTGCTTGGCGGAGCCTTGGTCTTTGTTGCCGAGTTTGGTCAGGATTTTACAGGTAAGTTCACGATCATGCTCGATCGGAACGTCCTTTCCGAGCCGTTATTTGGCGAAGGTTCCGATCAGGAGGCCGGTTGGAAAGAGCTGCTGAAAGAGATCTGTGATGCTGCCTCCGGAGAGCTCTATCAGCGTACGAAGAAGACAGCGCAGGTTAAGAGCTTCCAGATCATCGATGCTCAGTCTTCTGCAAACGGGGCCTATGAACTTCGACTTGGATCGAAGGCTTGGACTATCCTCGTTCGCGATCAAGTGGCAGAAGCGCCTGCTGCGGACGCCGCACAGGCTAAGCCCGCGGCTCCTGCACCTGCAGTATCGGCATCAGCTGCTGCACCCGCAGCTCCTGCTGCTCAGCCGGCAGTTGCAGCTTCCGCTCCGGCACAAAGCTCCTCTCCTTCGAATCCCGTAGCAGATACGGCCCTTACCAATCGTGGTATGGAGCTCTTGCTGGATGTTGAGTTGGAGGCATCTCTTCGCTTTGGTTCACGTGAATTGCCGCTCAGTGAAATTCTCGAGCTTGGACCTGGCGACGTTGTCCATCTGGATCGTCATATCGCAGATCCGGTCGATCTGCTGATCGGCGACAAGATTGTCGCTCGTGGCGAAGTTGTTTTGGTAAACGGAAATTTTGGTTTGCGGGTAACAGAAGTTGCTGAACCGCAGAAGCGACTGGAGAGTATTCGATGCCTCTTCTAAATACCGACATGATCGGCACTGAATTAGTTTTACGGCAGCCCTTACGTGCCGTAAGGACGAAGAAGATTAGCACGTCTCTATTCCCGGAATGCGGGAATCCGCTCTGCGAAAGTGGCAGACTGCATTTGTGGCGGAATCGTGCCGTACCGGTATTTGAAGGGCGCTGGGCTTGCTCTGAAGACTGCATGATCTCCATGATGACTTCCGCTCTGGTACGCGAATTCGATGGCGGCCAGCCTGCGCCGGAGCAGCATCGCCATCGTCTGCCGTTAGGACTCCTATTGCTCTCTCAAGGCGTGATTACGCAGGAGCAGCTCAAGGCCTCTCTCGATGCACAGAAGGCTGCTGGAAGCGGAAAGCTGGGAACCTGGTTGATGCGTCAGCATGGTGTCCAGGAGAAGCACATTACTCGTGCACTTGGAATTCAATGGGGCTGCCCTGTCTTTTCGGTAGAAGGCCATCAGGCAGAATTGATTGCTCCCTTAATGCCTCGTTTGCTGGTTGAAGCTTTCGGTGTGCTTCCTCTGCGTGTAGCTGCAGGGCAAATCCTGTACGTAGCGTTCGAGGATCGTATCGATGCCTGTGTGACTCTGGCATTGGAGCGTATGACGAAGCTTCGTGTAGAGCCGGGTCTCTTGCAGGGATCGGATTTCCAAAGGATCTACCATCGCATGCTGAATGCTGCTTATCCGAAGGTCCGGCTCATTGAAGTTGCGAATAACGCAGCATTGACCGGTGTTCTGAGCCGGATTATTGAATCCGAGAAGCCTGTACAATCGCGCATTGTTCGTATCCATGACTGTGTCTGGCTCCGCATGTGGAAGAGAAACGGTATGGGACCGATTCCTCGCCGCGATGGCGTCGAAGATGTGGTTTGCTCATTTGGCAGAGCAAATTAGGTATTAAGAACAATGTCCGCAACGTTGTAGACAAAGCTACTAAAAGCTCATGCAGCTTTCTGTTGGAGAAAGCTGCATTTGTGTATTGTCGGGGAGTCTATGCCTGGAAGCATTTCCCCCATAGGTATAGACACGCTGAAGAGAGCGAAGAGCGGCTTTCTTTCCATTCCAGCAAACTAGAGCATTTCCCCTTCAGCTATACACCGTGAAAACAAAGACGAAACCATGCCTGAGCGTTGGCCGGTGAGATTTCGCCAAGGGCTTGAGAGATCGCCTGATCCAGAGCATCGGTGGTTCGAGCCTTGAGTTGACGAAGGATCTGCTTGAGCTTGGCCCAAGCTTTTTCAATGGGATTCAAGTCGGGGGAGTAGGGCGGCAGGTAAAGCAACTCGGCCTGGCATGCCTCAATGCGCTGACGGACTCCATCGACCTTATGCGAGCTGAGATTATCCATGACCACTACATCGCCGGCTTGCAAGGCTGGGCAGAGGACTTTGTCGAGAAAGGCGAGGAATATTTCCCGATCCGTAGCCGCTTCGATGCTCATGGCAGCAAGGATGCCGCGGGTGCTCATGGCGCCCAGAATGGTGAGGATCTGCCAATTGCCTTCCGGAGTGCTCTCGTGGATTCGTTGCCCACTTGGCGCACGTCCGTACAAACGGGTCATACGTGTGGTCACACCGCTTTCGTCCAGGAAGATCAGCTTTTCTGGCGCGATCGTACCGAGACGTTCGACGAATTCCTTTCGTCGCCGACGATTTTCTTCGCTATCTCGCTCGCTGGCGTGGAGTGACTTTTTTTCAACTTCAATCCCATCTGCTGCAGCGCACGGGCTACTTGGGAGTGGCCGATTGTTACGCCGCAATCGGTGCGCAACTTGTCTTGCAATTGCTCCAGCGTCAAATCCGGCTCTTTCTTCAGCCAAGCACGCAGCTGCTCTCGTGGCCCATCGAATAGCTTGCGTGGGATGCCGCGCTGCTGCTCTACACGCTCCATCTGACCCGTGCGAAGAAACTGACGTCGCAGCTTCTTTCCATAGTCCACACTGACCATGAAACGCTCGGCTAATTCCTCCAGCGTTCCCTCATCCTGCTCATAAGCGGACAAAAACCTCCGCCGCAGGTCATCGGAATATGCCTTCGCCATCAAATATTTGCTACGCAGAGTATCGCCTAAAATCAGTGTACACCTAAAAGGGAAATGCTCTAAAAATACAGGTTGGGACGCTTGGGCTTTGGCGAAAAGACGCGTAAGCTTCTGTGCGTTGCTGTACGTCTTTGCAGGAAATGCTCTGGCTGGAAATGCTTCAGTGACTGTTTCTTTCGATATTCTAAAGTCTTGAATTTACGGGCGAAAGCGTGTGATTAACGCTTTCGCCCGTTGTCGCATGACACATAAGTTGTAGGAAACAAGAGGATTCCTCCTACTCTGTCTGTGTCGCAAAGTGAAGACCCCCCTCTAGTTCTTGGACGACCTGCCGATAAAGTCATTACCGCAAGGAGTGAGGAATGAGCGAAGTTCGCACCTTAATCGTCGACGACTCGTCGGTGATGCGTAAGATTGTTGAACGGGCCCTGCGTCAGGCCGGGCTCGAGCTGAGCGCAGTTCATGAGGCTTCGAGTGGCACTGAAGCCCTCGAAGTTCTGCGAGCAAATACCGTCGATTTGATCTTGTCCGATATCAACATGCCATCGATGGATGGGCTGGAGTTTCTGCGCCAGCTTAGAGAACAGAATTTAGCCCCAGATGTACCTGTAGTCATGATTACGACGGAAAGCAGCGAAGAGCACGTAAAACAAGCAATCGTCGCAGGTGCCCAGGGTTATATTCGCAAGCCATTTACCCCGGAGCAGGTTAAAGATCGCGTCCTGCCGTTGCTCGTGCCAGCCTAGGACGTACGATGCCGGAGTCGGAAATCTCCGGCCCTTGGCTTATTACAGTCAAGGTAAAACACGGAGATTAACCATGCCCCTATCGTTTCGTGATTCGCTACACGTCGTTACCGACCCGGGTCATCTCGACGCGAGTGTCGAAGAGGTCTTCCGGCTGATGCTGGGAGTTAACTGTGAACATATTAAAGGTCCCATCGAGAAGGAATTGGATACCATCACTGCCGTAGTCGGGTTTGGTGGCGTCCTAAGTGGAGCTTGCGTCTTTCGTGCTGGAGAGTCTGTAGCTCGCAGAATGGCCACACTCCTAACAGGAGTTGAGCAATCTACCCTCGATGATACTGTCAAGGACGCAATCGGAGAGATATGCAATATGCTAGCCGGTGCCTGGAAGGGCAGAATGCCGGATCTTTCAGCAAATTGTATGCTGTCTGTTCCTGCGGTTGTGACAGGGCGCGATTACAACATCCACGTACAGAGTCCAGAGTTTCGTTTGGATCACATCTATCGTTTCGAACAGAAGCAGGCATTTGAAGTCACGATTATCTGTGACGGGCTCAAGTAAAGCGGAATTTCCAGCAAACCCAGATAGGTGAGGTATGGCTTAGCCCAGCGTATAAAGGCTTATGCGCTGGGACTCCGTTTCCTCCAAAGTTTCACTTGGCTCTAAAGCGAATTGGTTTGCTGTAGAGTACTGTCTCCTCCCCCAATTCCATTGAGTTCTCACATTTTTCGGCAATTTTTTCTTACGGTGTGAGCCATCTCTTCTTATTGCATCCTTCAAGCGGCCTTTCCTGGTTGCTGCTTCAGCTCTTGGATTATTAGAAACTTCACAGGATTCCTGTCTCTAACTTGGGTCGGTTGTCTCTTAGGTTGCTCTAATCTCGTTTTTTGTCCTTTGGTACTTTACCTGCAAGCTTTCTCCTCGCAAGGAGGAGCGAAGTGGATAGCGGGTATTATGCGGCCTTTTCAGGTCTGGTAGCACGCTCACAGGCGCTTGATACAGCGGCCAGCAACCTCTCCAATTCCAGTACTACCGGTTTTCGCGCTGAGCGCGATTATTTCCGGAATGCGGTCTTTGGGCCTCATGCTCTTGAGTCTCAGTTGAATCGTACTGTGAATGATTTCGGGGTTTTGGGTGGCAACTCTATCGATCTTGGCCAGGGAGCGTTATCGCAAACTGGCAATCCTCTCGACGTTGCCATCGAAGGCTCAGGCTTTTTTGCCGTTCAGTCAGCCAACAATGCCATTCGCTATACGAGAGATGGTTCTTTCCGGCGCGCGGTCGATGGCAAGCTGATTACTTCGACTGGTGAACTTGTGCTCAATGCGCAGGGGAAGCCGATCTCCGTGCCTCCAGGAACGGTCACGATTGGCAAAGACGGTTCGATCTCCGTTGCGGGTGGCGTTGTCGCAACTCTTGGGGTTTTCACCTTTCCAAAGGGAACGGAAATGATTCCTGAGGGTGTGAATCGTTTGGTCCCACCCAAAGGCGTGAAGCCGCAGCAGGCGCGGGATGCAAGTGTGCACCAGGGAGCATTGGAATCTTCCAATCAGGACATTGTTCAGGGGACCCTGCAGTTGGTCCTTGTTCAGCGTCAGGCAGAGATGATGCAGAAAGCTCTCTCTATTTTTCATTCTGAGTTTAATAAGATCGCTAGCCAGGATTTGGCCAAGGTCTAGCGCTCAAAATCTAAAGGAGCAAAAAATCAATGATACGAGCGCTATATACAGCAGCCAGTGGCATGAGCGCACAGCAAGCGAATCTGGATACGATTGCCAATAACCTGGCTAACTCGTCGACCGCGGGCTTCCGTGAACGTCGTATTCAGTTCCAGGACATGATTTACCAAAATGTGGTCACCCCTGGCGCAGGACAGAGCCAGTCGACCGTTTCGGCCGGTCTGCAAATTGGACTTGGAACGAAATCGGTGGCCAGCGAAGTTATTCAGACCCAGGGTGATCCAAATCAGACTGGGAATCAGTACGACATTATGATCCAGGGATCGGGATTTTTCCAGATCCAGCGTACAGATGGAACGATTGGCTATACTCGGTCGGGCAGCTTCCATTTAAATAATCAGGGTCAGATTGTAACGGCCGATGGCGATCCGCTTCTTCCTAATATCACCGTCCCGAATAATGCGACTTCGGTCACCATCACGAAGTATGGCAATGTAAATGCCACTATTCCTGGACAGCAAAATCCAACACAGTTGGGACAGATCCAATTGGCAACTTTCCCAAATCCCGGAGGGTTGAACAGTATTGGCGGTAACATGCTCACTTCGACACTGTCCTCCGGTGATCCGATTCTGGCGAATCCGGGCGATACTCAGGGCCTTGGCACTCTGCAACAAGGATATCTGGAGAACTCAAACGTAGATGTTGTTACCGAGTTTGTGCAGATGGTTCTTGCTCAGCGCGCTTACGAGAGCAACTCCAAGGTAATTAAGGCTGCTGACGACATGTACAGCCAGGCAAATAACCTGCCGCGGAATAGCTAAGTTAAGTTCTGGTGATGAAGATGAACCGGTGGTTTTTAGCGGGTGCTCTTATCTCGGCAATGTTGGGTGTTGGCGCAGAGGCGCAACAGTCGCGGATTATCGACGACACGGCCCTCAATATTCGTTGGGTATTGATTCCAAATCTGGAGCACCCCGCTGGTCCAGCTCATTGGGTGCCTTCTGGGGCGGTGCCTCCAGCACCTGCTGTAAAAGAGCAGGCAAAAGCCAAGGAGCCCGTAAAGCCCGAAGTTCTGATTCACTCCGGAGATGCTGTTACCGTTTTGCACGAAACAGAGACCTCAAGGCTGCAATTGGAAGCAAAAGCTTTGGGAACCGCTACAAAGGGTGAAAGATTGCGCATTCGCTTGAAGACCGGAGCCGTGGTAGACGCGGTGGCAACCGCTCCCGGACGCGTTGATTTAGTTCCACACTTCTTTGCAAGGAGAGAGCCATGAGACGGCAAATTATAAGAACCATATGCCTGATAGCCCTTCTGCCGATCTGCTTCTCCTCTAGTCTGTATGCAGCTGGATTGTTGGGCGTCGGCAAAAAGTCTTCCAATCCAAAGCCGACACCACCGGCTTCTGCTTTGCAGGCGTATGTCGAGAGAGTTCGTGCGCAGAGTGCATCAGAGGTTAAATCTACAGGTTCTCTCTGGAGCCCCACGGGAAGTTTGACCCGTCTGGGTGCCGATGTGAAGGCTGTTCATTTGCACGATGTTGTTTCAATCGTAGTCTCTGAGAGCTTGGCTGCTTCGACCGATGGATCGGTGAAAAATTCCCGCTCCAGCAGCGCGAATTCGTCAGTCTCCTCTCTGTTCGGCAAGTTAAGTACAGCTAACAGTATGAATAACCTGGTCGGTCAATCATCCTCTTCTGCGCTAAATGCGCAGGGGCAGAGTGTAACCAATTCCAGCTTATCGACAATCTTGGGTGGGGAAGTGGTTGATGTTCTTCCCAACGGCATGATGATTATCCAAGCCACCCGGCAATTGACCTTTAGTCAGCAGACTCAGCTGATTCGCATGCGCGGCATGATCCGTCCTGAGGACGTAAACGCAGAAAATCAAGTGCCTTCCACTGCGATCACTGATATGGAATTGGAAGTTGTCGGAAAAGGTATTATCAACGACTACACCTACCGCCAGAATCCACTTGTACGTTGGCTACAGCGGTTACTGATCTTCTAGGAGCAGACGATTCTCATGAGAGCGTTAGTTTTGGGGCAATTCTCCTTCGGGAACTTTTCGAAGCTTCTAGTCAAATGCGGTCTTTCCGTGCGGCAGAGCCGCGTTTCGACGCTATTTGCAGGGGTTCGCGGAGCGGCTTTCGTGGCTCTGACGAGTTTGGTCCTGTCTCCAGTTTGTCATGCAGCCGCTAAGGTAGAGATGACAAAGCTGACCCGGGTGAAGGATGTCGCAACGATTGAAGGCATTCGGGATAACCAACTCATTGGGTACGGAATTGTCGTTGGATTGAACAGAACGGGCGATAGCACACAAACCATCTTTCCAATGCAGACCTTGATCTCTACGTTGCAGAAGATGGGGGTAACTCTACCACAAGCTGATGCCTCGACCTTGCGTACACAAAATATGGCAGCTGTTTTTCTTGCTGCCACTTTGCCTCCGTTCAGTCAGCCTGGAACGAAAGTCGATGTAACTGTTTCGTCTGCCGGTGATGCAAAGAGCCTGGAGGGTGGACTGCTCCTAATGTCTCCGCTTTATGGCCCAGACGGTCAGATCTATGCGCAGGCACAGGGCCCGCTAGTTTTGGGTGGCTATTCGGTAGGCACTAATGGAAATCTCAAGCAACTGAACCACCCTACAACAGCAAGAATTCCTTCTGGGGGAATGGTAGAGCGTGCAGTTCCCTTTGATTGGAAGCAAATGCATTCTTTGACGGTTTTGCTGAATCAGGCAGATTTTCGTACGGCTGAAGGAATGGCAAATGCGATCAACAACGAGCTCCGTCGCCCAATCGCTCATGCGATCGACAGTCGTCGGGTTGACCTTGTTCTGCAGCAAGGTGAGGATATCCCCAATTTGCTGGCTCGGGTAGAAGCTGTTCAAATGTCAGTCTTTCCAAGGGCAAAGGTGGTTGTAAACGAGCGTACCGGAACGGTCGTCATCGGAGGCGATGTCCGCCTGCAGCCGGTTTCGATCCTTCATGGTGGATTGGCTGTTAACGTAGTCAGCCAATATCAGGTTTCCCAGCCGAATGCCTTCGGGCAGGGAACAACGGAAGTTGTTCAACAGACAACAGTTCAGGCACAAGATCGGCCTGTGAACCGCATCGAATTGAAGGAGGGCGCGACAGTGGATGACCTGGTGCAGAACTTGCAACAGATCGGGGCTTCTGCTCGCGATGTAATTTCTATCCTCCAGGCGATGAAGGAAGCAGGATCGTTAGACGCGGAATTGGAGGTTCTCTAGTGGATTCTTCTATATCGAACTCGGTCGCAAATACCGTCAAACCTGCAGCTTACAGCAATTTGCAGCCGCGACTGGTTCGTGCAACCCATGATTTTGAAGCTTCGATGATGAGCGAACTGATGAAACCTCTTCAGAACGACCCTCTCTTCAGCGAAGACGACAGCGACAGCAGTTCTGGCAGTGGAAATGCTCTTTCGGGCTTTTCTGCCGAGTCTTTAGGTCGGGCTCTTTCCGAACATGGCGGCTTTGGGATCGCGAAGCGTATTCTGGATCACTTCGAGAGCAAAGAAGCTGTAAAATCAACAACTTCTAACGGAAATACTTCGTCGTTGACGGGTGCAAATTACTAAAGTTATAACGGGGCTTGCCGATAATGTTGGTGGGAGCAACACAAATGGATATTCGCAACAGCTACGACAACCTGAAGCAGATTATTGGAACCCAAAGTACCGCTGGAACAACAACCTCCGGTCGTACAGGAGCAAAACCGTCTTCCTCCAACCTGGAAGGTGATGAGGCTCAGGTCAGTTCCGCCGCCAATATGATTACTTTGGCTGCTTCGGCGTCCGACGTGCGCATGGACAAGGTTCAGAGTATCAAAAATGCTTTGGATGCTGGTACATACAATATCGATCCGGCTGCTGTTGCCACCAAAGTGATTGACCACATGCTCGGCAAGTCAGCGTAGAACAGGAGCTGACATGAGCCAGGAGCAGGCGTCTTCCTGCTCGGTGCAAAGTCTTGTGACCGAGGCAATAGATGCATTAACCCATTGGGATGCCGATCGTCTAGAGGCGATAGAGCGATCGGCAGCGGTTCTACCGGGAAATCCTCCGGTCGAAAACGTAACTGATACTGTTACAAATATCAACGTTTTAGGGCAGTTACTTGAAGAAACTCGCAGGAATCTGCATGTCTTCAAGTTACTGGAAGCCCGTAAGTACCAACAGGAAGACGCGCAAGGTTACGCGGGGATTCCAGCATCACGTTAAACCAGGAGAAGGCCGATGGCTACGCTTACCACAGCTTGGAATATTGCAACCAGCACGTTGCAGTCAGATCAGGCTGCACTTAATGTCGTATCAAACAATGTTTCGAATGCCGACAATAAGACATACACTCGCCAAGTGCCCACCTGGCAGCAGAACAGCACTTATGAAGCGAATGGTATCGTTTACGGAACGGGGGCTTCTGTAACTGGAATTGCGGCCCAGCGCGACAGCGTTCTGGAAAAGAGGCTGAATCAACAGGCTTCGAACGCATACGCCACGAGCTCGCGTCTATCGGCTCTTCAGAATGTCCAGTCTATTTTCAATGTAGCAACTAGTACCTCTACTTCGACTTCGTCGACAGGTGATTTAAGCACATCCATCTCAAACTTCTTTAATACATTTACGAAGTTGGAGAGTTCTACCAGCAGTACTTCATTACGCGGAGATGTAATATCGTCTGCAAAGTCGCTGGCTCAGGAGTTCCAAAGCCTTTCAAGTAGTCTTGCACAGGAGAAGTCTTCAGTAGATGGTCAGGCTTCCTCTCTTGTGGATCAAGTTAATGCTTTGAGCTCTGCGATTGCGAAACTAAATACGCAGATCGCAAATTCAGGCGGTTCGGATACAAACGCCCTTCAGGATGAACGCCAGAGTGATTTGAATCAGCTCTCGCAGTTAGTGGGTATTCAGGAGATTAAGGGGAATCACAATACAATTACGGTAACGACAACGTCTGGAGATGTCCTGGTAAATGACGGAGATTCCGCGACGATGAGCACGTCGTTATCGGGTGGAGTGACCCAGTTCTATCTCGGTGGACAGAATGTTACCTCTCATTTAACCGCTGGTGGCGGTGAGATGGGTGGCCTTCTTACAGCGCGTGATGTGGATATTCCAACATATCAGACTAAACTAGACGACTTAGCTTTTGGCGTTGCTGATATGGCTAATAAGGCTAACAATACTGGTTATACAGACAATACTGCTACTGCTACGCATGGTCCTAATATCTTTAATGTGGGCACTAATACCCTGGCGAGTCATGCTGGTTATGCATCAGCGATAACTGTTTCGTCGACAATTACTGGTTCTGATCTGGCCTTGTCGTCGGTGGCGCCCACTGCAACAGCTGGTGGCGATACATCAAATCTGCAAAACCAGCTTGCAATGTTGTCCTCGAAATCAGCCGTGGGTAGCGATACCGCAACCAACTACTATTCGGCATTTGTGTCGAACTTGGGGAGCTTGGTAAAAGAAGTAAATATTAACGATACTGCTCAGCAGGCCTCTTTGACGCAACTTCAGAGTCAGAGGGATGAGCTCTCAGCAGTAAGTCTGAACGAAGAGGCGGCTAATTTATCGAACTACGAAAAGGCCTATCAGTCAGCTTCAAGGCTCTTTTCGATTCTAAATACCGTTATGTCTTCAGCGATCAATCTGGGTAACAATACTTCGGTGTAGTAGAACTTTGATCGGATCATTGTAGGAGAACGAAAATGCGGGCAAATCCTTATTACCTGTCGGGGCTAACTACTGCACTGAGCAATACCGATACCCGGTTGCAGAGTATAACAAATCAATTATCTTCCGGTGTGCGGGTGAATTCGCTGTCGGATGATCCTTCGGCTGCAGCACAGAATGAACAGATTCTTGCACAGCTGAGCAAAGATGTTACCTTTTCTCAGACATCCAGCTTGACACAAGGGATGTTGCAGGTCGGCGATTCTGCTTTGAGCAGCGTTGTTAGTCAGCTGACAAGAGCTATCAGTATCGCTACTGAGGGAAATAACGGTACTCTAAATGGCACTAACAAGCAAGCAGTTGCAGAAGAACTGACTGGTATACGGGATGAAATACTCTCTATAGCGAATACCAATTATTCCGGTCAATATATCTTCGGCGGGACCAAGACATCAAGTCAACCGTTCACTCTGACCTCTGGAACTCCGGACACTGTTACTTATACAGGCAATGAAAATAAGACTGCGGTTCAGACTCCCACCGGGCAGAGTATCGACATTAACATCCCCGGGGATCAGATATTCGGCAATACCACATCGGGTGTTCTGTATACGCTCAATACGTTGATCAGCGAATTCAATAGTGGTACAGCGAGTACAGCTACAATCGGGTCTAATATTACTGCTTTAACGACGGGCCTCAATAATGTGTCGGCCCAACGTGTAACGCTGGACAACTCCATTACCCGAATCCAGGCTGCGGCATCCTATGCGAGCACAGAGTCAACGCAGCTTACCTCGGCACAAACTGATCTGATGCAGGCCGATTTTGGCAGTCTTGCCTCAGAACTGAAGCTTGTTGAATCCCAACAATCGGCCGAGTCAAACGTGTTCTCCACGCTGTCGCAGCATAATCTGTTCGATTATCTCAAATAAACCAAAACAAACTAACGCATTTGGGCTTCTGCCAACCAGCAGAAGCCTTTTCTTTAGTGATCGGTTCGTGACCAATTTCTTGGATGGATTCCAGTGTGCAATCTCCATCCGGTTATACTGGAAACCAGGAAAGGGTACGAATGCTGGCGGGAATAAGGTTTCTGTGGAATTCGACACGAGGGAATCGCTTAACACCTTGGCGTAGTGACTACCTGAAGTGGCGAGTAGAAACCTATTCGGGGTTGAAAGCTGAAACTCTTCGTGCACCGGACATTTTCAGATTTCTGTGGCAACAGAAATGGGAGATGATTCACTACCTCTTCTGGGTGGATCGACTTTTCCGCGAGACGCGGGGTCTTAAGCACTCATCAAGATAGATCCTTCGACCAGAATCAATTGTTACGTGTAGTGGCCACAGCTTCGCAGGCATAAAGCTTCTCTGAAAGCTGGGCTCGTACCATCTATTGATCAATCTATAAAAACTAAGCTGCACTTGTTTCGTTCTTCGCGCGTCCGGAGCTGCTGCTCGTGCATCTATTGCATTATGTAGGCGGTACCGGAGAAGCGGAGCCGCAGGGGAGACGACCGAGAGGATGGCGGCATCCGCAGCTAACACCAATGACGAACTGAACGCGAAAGTAGCCTGGAAGCCACGGGTGAATCCCTGGCTTATTGCTGCAACTGTGGCCTTGGCTGCGTTTATGGAGGTCCTCGATACCTCAATTGCCAATGTGGCTTTACCTCACATTGCGGGAAATCTTGGTGCCAGCACAGATGAGAGCACCTGGGTTCTGACAGCTTATTTGGTGGCGAATGCCATTGTGCTGCCCATGGGCGGCTGGGCCGCGAGCGTAGTGGGGCGCAAAAATTTCTTTCTCCTTTGTATTGTCATTTTTACCGTCAGTTCACTGTTGTGTGGGTTGGCTCCGACGCTGCCCTTCCTTTTGCTCTTTCGTGTCTTCCAGGGATTAGGAGGTGGTGGGCTACAGCCCATGGCTCAGGCCATCATGGCCGATTCTTTTGAACCTTCAAAACGCGGTCTAGCTTTTTCGCTTTATGGATTGGTGGCGGTGTTGGCGCCTTCCATCGGCCCGACATTGGGTGGCTGGATTACTGACAACTACAGCTGGCACTGGATCTTCTATATCAATATTCCTGTCGGAATTCTGACGTTTATCCTTACCCAGCGTCTGGTCGAAGATCCTCCTTTTGTGAAGTCCGATCGCAAGAATCTCTTCAAGCTGGATTATGTGGGCTTGAGTCTCCTTGTTATTTCCATGGGGACCTTGCAGATCATGTTGGATAAAGGAGAGGAGAAGGATTGGTTCGGTTCCAGCTTCATTACCACCTTTGCTGTCATATGCGTGGTTTCCTTTGTCGGATTGATATGGTGGGAGTGGAAGCAGAAAGCTCCTCTCATCGAACTTCGTCTGTTTAAGCACACGAATTTCGCAACGTGTTGTTTCCTGATGCTTCTCGTTGGCGGGGTTTTGAATGCTGGTACGGTTCTTCAGCCGCAGTTCATGCAAGCTAATCTTGGATACACGGCGACGATTGCCGGAATGGCCCTCTCCGGTGGCGGTCTGGTGTTGATTTTAGTGATGCCTTTTGCTGGGAAGGCGGTCGGCGTCTTCCCAGCACGCAACCTTATTGCTTTCGGATTTACCTGCTTTTCGATCGCCTATTTTTATGTGGCCACGCATTTGAGCTTGGATATCAGCTTTGGGTTTGCCTCGTGGCTGCGTATTATTCAAATCGCTCCCATTCCATTCATCTTTATATCTGTGACGACAGCGGCCTATTTCGGACTGCCTCGTGAAAAGAGTAACCAGATCGCCGGGTTGATTAATTTTGTCCGGAATATTGGCGGAAGTATTCTGATTGCGCTTACAAATGCCGGCGTTACAGAAATGGGACAATTCCATGCTGCCCATGCAATCAGAACTCTCAATCCTGCAGATCCGATCTTTCAACAGCGCGTACAGGCTTTGACGGGACGTTTCACCGATGTCGCCGGACCGGGAAATGCAGCAGCTTTGGCCCAGGGCCAGATCTACCGTCAATTGGCACAGCAAACCCAGACACAGGCATACGTTGACGTGTACTTTATCTTGGCTTATGCCACTTTGTGCATGATCCCACTAGCCTTCCTGCTACGGAAAAACCAGCCTGGAGGAGGTGGTGGCGAGATCTCTGTTCATTAGGGAGATTTCGCTACAGCTATGTCACGGAGGCCATCGGAAACAAAATCGAATAGTGGAATCTCTCATGCATGGCGGGCTCTTCGGCATCGGAATTTTCGGTTGTATTTCGCCGGGCAGGGGATCTCGGTCATCGGAACATGGATGACCCGGGTAGCTACTGGATGGTTGGTGTATCGGCTAACCCATTCCGCCGTCCTTCTTGGGACTGTCGGTTTCGCGGGACAGATTCCTACCTTTTTGTTAGCTCCTTTTGCGGGTGTTTGGATTGACCGGTTAAATCGCCGGAATGTGCTCCTTTGGACGCAAGCGCTGGCGATGTTGCAGTCGTTGGCCCTTGCTCTGTTAACGCTCACACATCGGATCACTATTCACGAAATTCTCTGGCTGAGCGCACTTCAAGGGGCGATCAATGCCTTTGATATGCCGGGCAGACAGTCTTTTCTGGTCAAAATGGTGGAGGATCGAGCGGACCTGAGCAATGCCATTGCCTTGAATTCCTCCATGGTGAATGTGGCTCGACTCGTCGGCCCTTCATTGGCAGGAATGGTTATTGCAGCCACGAACGAAGGCTTATGTTTCCTGGTCGATGGCGTTAGCTATATCGCAGTTTTGATCTCTTTATTGATGATGAGTGTGGCAGGGCCCGTGATTGAGGGACGTTCTAGTTCTTCAACTTTCGACCAGTTGCGGGAAGGGTGGGAGTATGTCTCTGGTTCGAAACCCCTTCGAGCGATTCTGCTGTTGTTTGCCCTGGTCAGTTTGATGGGCATGCCCTACACCGTACTGATGCCGATATTTGCTTCTCAAGTCTTGCATGGAGGTCCACATACACTGGGCTTTCTGATGGGGACTATGGGGGTGGGAGCGGTAATCTCTGCGGTCTCCTTGGCACTGCGTAAGACGGTGAGAGGCCTGCTGAAAATGATTCCTCTCTCAGCATTTCTTTTCGGCGCGGGCCTGATTGGCTTCGGATTGTCGCATTCTTTGTGGCTCTCTCTGCTTCTTATGCTGGTGACGGGGTTTGGAATGATGCAGGGTATGGCCGTCAGCAATACCATCATTCAGACCATTACTGCAGAGGACAAACGTGGAAGAGTGATGAGCTACTACACGATTGCCTTCGTGGGAATGGCTCCTTTCGGTAGTCTCCTGGCGGGCTCTCTAGCCCATGTTCTGGGGGCGCCTCGCACCGTTATCCTCACCGGGACATTTGTCCTGCTCGGAGGCCTGTGGTTTTGGCTGAAGAGTCAGGAGGTACGCCGAGCTATGCGGCCGATTTATGTTGAACTTGGAATTGTGCAGCCGGAAGAGGTTGTCAATAGCGTGACCCGCTGATTCTAAAGGGGAATAAATCGAAGCCCTCAACGTGTCTCGCATGTACCTTTTATGTTACCCTTGTACAGACACTTAGAGAGTGGACTAGAGAAAACAAAGAGGAGTAACGCACTTCCGTGCTAGCACCTGCGAAAAAGAACGATATCATCGCCCGCTTCCGTACTCACGATTCCGATACAGGGAGTCCTGAGGTTCAGATTGCTATTCTGAGCGAGCGCATTGGCGAGCTGACAGAGCATTTTAAGACGCATAAAAAGGATCACGCTTCCCGTCGTGGACTGTTGATGCTGGTTAGCAAACGCCGCCGTTTGCTGGATTACCTAAAGACAAACGATTCAGATCGCTACCGTGACGTGATCGGTAAGCTGGGTATCCGCAAGTAAAAACCTAAGCGATACACTTTGTTCCTTAACCTGACGCGAAGAGACCGGGTGGTATGCCTGGCCCCCGCAGGACAAAAAGCCAGGGGCCGGCGTGTAAGTGGCAGTTGGTGCCGCCTACAGGATTTTTGTGCCTCTGGTGACGGCCTAGAGAGGGGCAGATTGTGGTCTCTCACTGATTTGAAAGGTAGCCCTGCCGTTTTTGTGCAGGGCTGCACCCCTCCTGCTAAGCGCCGCACTTCTCCTGCCTCGCGCGCATTCCTGACAGTTTCAATCGAGAAATGAGGAAACTATGAAGCACGACGTGTCCGTCGAACTAGCCGGTGGAAAGCGGCTGAATTTTGAGACCGGCCGCATGGCCAAGCAGGCCTCTGGCGCTGCTCTTGTGTCCCAAGGGGACAACGTAATTTTGGCGACCGCTGTGGCCGCACCCGAGAAAAAAGAGGGAATTGATTTCTTTCCTCTTACCGTGGATTACCGTGAATACGCCTATGCCGGCGGTCGGATTCCCGGGGGCTTTATTAAGAGAGAAGGTCGTCCGAGCGAGCGTGAAATTCTTATCAGCCGCCAGATCGATCGTCCTATCCGCCCTCTCTTCCCTGAGGGGTTTCGCAATGAGACTCAAGTCATTGCTCTTGTATTCTCCGCAGACAAAGAAAACGATCCAGATGTAGTAGCTATTAATGCAGCAAGTGCTGCTCTGTCTTTGTCGGATATTCCTTTCGGCGGACCGGTTGGCGCTGTTCGTGTTGGTCGCGTAAATGGTGAATTCGTCATTAACCCCTCGTATGTAGAAATGCGAGAGAGCACATTGAACATCATGGTTGTCGGTACTAAGGACGGCATCGTGATGATCGAGAGTGGCGCCAAAGAAGAGACCGAGGACGTTATTGTTGACGCCATCGAGTTTGCTCATGGTGAGATCAAGAAGATCTGCGCAGCCATCAACGAGCTTGTAGCCAAGGCTGGTAAGGTCAAGCGTCTGTTTGAAGCTCCTGTTTTCGATAGCGAGTACTACGAAGCTCTTAAGGCAAAAGTCGGGGAGCGCCTCAAGGATGCCCTCAATACAGAGGCTCATCCGAAGACAGAGAGCTATGCACTTGTAAAACAGATTAAGGACGAACTGGCCGCCGAATTGCCCGCGGATGAAGATGACGCCAAGAAGAAGTTGGCCAGCTACTACGAGTTGCTGCGCGAGCGCATTTTCCGCGAGCAGGTCACGAAGGAAAGAACTCGTCCCGACCGTCGTGCCTTTGATCAGATCCGCCCGATCACCATCGAGGCTGGAGTTCTGCCTAGGACTCACGGTTCTGCACTGTTCACTCGTGGCGAAACACAGGCCTTAGTTACTGCGACTCTGGGCACCAGTGACGATGCACAGCGGTTGGAGAGCTTCGAAGGTGAACAGAAGAAGAGCTTCATGTTGCACTACAACTTCCCCCCGTTCTCGGTGGGTGAAGTCGGTCGTATGACCGGTACCGGACGTCGTGAGATCGGACATGGTGCTCTGGCGGAGAGGGCAATTTCTGCAGTCCTGCCCAGCCCTGAGGACAGCCCTTATACGATGCGCGTCGTATCGGACATCCTGGAGTCAAACGGTTCTTCTTCGATGGCAACCGTTTGCGGCGCCAGCTTGGCATTGATGGATGCAGGTGTTGATCTTAAGGCTGCTGTTGCCGGTGTAGCGATGGGATTGGTAAAGGAAGGCGATGATTACGCTATCTTGACCGACATTGCCGGTGCCGAAGATCACTACGGCGATATGGACTTTAAGGTTGCTGGAACTCGCAAGGGAATTACCGCCCTGCAGATGGATATCAAGATCAGTGGCGTAACCGGACAGATCATGCGGGAAGCCATGGAGCAGGCACGACGTGGCCGTATGTTCCTCTTGGACACCATGGATGCTGTTGTGAGTGGTCCGCGCAAGGAGCGTTCGAAGTTTGCTCCGCGTATCCACACACTGCAGATTCCGACCGACAAGATTCGCGATCTGATTGGACCCGGAGGCAAAACCATCCGCGGCATCATCGAAGCTACCGCTGTAAAGATTGACGTAGATGATACCGGGCGAGTTAATGTGGCCTCGAACGACGAAGCAGGCTTGAGCAAGGCTCTGGCCATGATCAATGACCTGACAGCGGTGCCAGAAGTAGGGAAGACTTACCTTGGTAAAGTTGTCCGCTTGGCTGAGTTTGGAGCTTTTGTTGAGCTGTTCCCCGGAACGGATGGTCTCTTGCACATTTCCGAGATTGCAGAGCACCGCGTCAAGGATGTCAAAGACGAACTTCGTGAAGGCGATCAGGTTCTAGTTAAGGTCCTGGGCATTGAAGGCAATCGTATTAAGCTTTCCCGCAAGGCTCTGCTGAAGGAGCAACGCGCAAAGCTTGGCCAGGATGCAACTCCGGCTCCCGTTGCCGAAGATGCTCCTGAAGCTGCAGAACGTCCGGCGCGTAAGGATGAGTCCGAGCGTCAGCCATCTTCTAACGCCAGCACGATCATGATCGAAGGCGGAGAGGATTTTGACGATGAGGAAAGCTTCGACGAAGACAGTGAGCCCAACTTTAATCGTGCCGAGGGCGCTCCACAAGCAACTCAGGAACGTGGCCCCGGGGGGCCTCGTCGTCGTCGCAGCCGTGGACGTAACAATCGCGGCCGTGGTCCTGGCAGCGGCGGCGGAAGTCGCTAGATTCGCAGTATTGATAATGTAGTTCTATAAAGGGCGTGGCCGTTCTGTTTGGGCGGCCACGTCAATCTGTTTATGGCTGTTTAATTAGCCATCATCACGTCATACTGATTCCAATTGCATCATCTTGTTGTTTTCTGCTGATCAAAGTCATTGTTTTGCCATTCTTTCTTCTCTTTTCTACCAGGGTTAGCCAATTCAACTGCTGTGCGCTTTTCCCCCAACGCTAAAGGTTTACTTCTACCGGGGTAACTGTGGCCACGAGCAGCATCAAGGCCGAAACCGCTTTTCTCCGAAGAAAAGCGGTACTCACTGATGAGCAGGTTCTTCCACTGCTCTGGGGATTCTCTGTGATACCTGACATCTTGGAATAATTTTAGTAACCAATACAATTCCATTTATGCGGATTTAGCCATCATAACTCCCTCTCCAATTTAAAGTTATGGCTTGAATCGTATTAATTGAGCATGTCTGAATGCTTCTCCCACTCTCGGCATCGATGTGAAATCTAGGACAATGCGGAAAACCGATGGCTTGGAATCATGCAAAGCTTTCAACATGTGTAAGGAGTAGGGTAAGTCTCAAGTCGCATTTTTTAGGAAGAGGGATACCAGAGGGCAGTGCATCTCCAAATAAGTTAAATCCCAGTTTACTTAGTTACTCCCTTTGTTCTGAGTCCTGCCATAAACCGAAATCGCCTCAAGTGCTTTAGGTCAATGGATGCGCTACCACGATCCGGGAGAGTCCCTAGTTTCCCTTAGAGGTCCGACGAGTTTCGCCTCTCCATCAAAAATTTATCTATCCTGTGCGATTGGTAGGACGACTCTTCAGCCTTTTCAGGAAGATTTTAGAAAGTGGTCGTAAAGTATCCCGCGAAATGCAGCTTTTGGAAGAAAGTTATCGATAACTTAAGACGTTTTATCGTAACTGCAAGTTTTAAATAATTTCCAAAATAGCATATATTTTTCGCATTAATTGTCTATTATCGATGTAATTATCACTAATACTCTCGAAATTTCTTTTCTATCTCCTTTATATTTCCCGGAATCGTTTCACAATTTGGAGCTTATGGCGTAATCGCCTTGACAATCGTCTCTGCGGTCGAGCACACTGACGCTCGTCCAGGACATGGTACGACCTCTTTCACACAAAAGTTGTAGAAGGGGAGACCAGATGGAGCCGCCCAAAGAAAGGAAAGAACTTGCAGTTTAGTTTTCTGACTTGGGTAGGGAGGCAGAGATGCAGTTAAAGAGAAGGGCTGATCAAATAGCAGCCCGAGTAGGAATCAGCAAAGTTGGCTTTGCTGCTACGTGTGGGGCGTCGAATACCGCTGCAGCAGATAACAGGTATCCGGCGATCGAGATAAAAACAGAATACGTCTGCAATAGATCTGGGGAGGAGGCACGGTAGCAGAATGAAAAACTCATCGAGAGTTATGGGTAATTCTCAGAAAAGCCCGCATATATTTAAGGTAGTGCTTTCGCTAGCTGTCCTGATTCTGACACTGTGCGGCAGCGCTTCGGCACAACTTATGGGAAAAGGTGAGGTCCGGGGAACAGTTACGGATCAGAGTGGTGCCGTTATTCCCAATGCAGAAATTACTATCGTGAACACCGAAAACGGTGTTTCCACGGCGACAACCAGCACCTCGACAGGTGAATATAACTTTTCGGCTCTCAACCCTGGCACCTATACCATTACTGTGATTGCCCAGGGCTTTCAGAAGTTAACGCAGGAAAATGTAACAGTAAATGCTCTTGAAAGTCAGACCTTCAATCCGAAGATGACGGTAGGTTCCTCGGCAGAGAGCATCGTGGTTACCTCGGCACCTCCGGTTCTTGAAACAAGCAACGCTATTCTTGGCTCAACGATGGAGAACGAGATGTACTCGGCTCTTCCGTTGCAGATGGGCGCTGGCGGTCAACCCGACCAACGTCGAGCCACTGACTTTGCGGCACTAATGCCTGGTGTCTCTACAGTTCTGACGAATGGCAATCTTACGACCAATACCGGTGCCGTCAATGGTTCCGGACCCCGTGGTGCGGCCAGCGGCGTCTATATTGAAGGTTTGCCCTTCACGATGGCATCTGGTGAAGGCGATCCGCGTTTTGTATGGACTGCGATTTCTGTAGATGCTGTAAGTCAATTTCAAGTTCAGACGAATGGCTATCCCGCCGCTTACGAGGGCATGGGCGTTCAGAACTACGCTATCAAACAGGGTGGGAATAAATACCACGGAGCTGCATACGAATATTTTCGAAACACAGCCCTAGATACTTGGGGCTTCTTTAAGGCCAAGAATCCGCTTACCGGAAAACTTACCAAGCCGGTCGAGCACCAGAATGAGTATGGTATCAATCTTAGTGGTCCTCTCTGGCCCACGCTGAAAGATAGACTTTTCTTTTTCGGTAACTATAACGGCTATCGGTATTCTCGTATATCGCCTACGTACATTACTTTCCCGACTGTCGATCAGCAGGGAGGTAACTTTAATACAAGTGGTGTTACGATCTACGACCCCACAACTCAAGTAGCGAACTGCGGGAGCAAGACTGCGTGTCGTACTCAGTTCACAGGCAATGTGATCCCTAAGGGATTGTTATCGCCTGTTGCGCTTAGGATGCAGCAGTGGCTTCCAGCGCTTACAAATACACAACTAGCCAATAACTATCTTTCGCAAAATGCTTCCGGACTTTCAAACTGGTCGACCACGGACCGCATCGATTTCTATGTAACACCTCAAAATACATTGTCATTTTTAGCTGCGATTGGGCGGCAGGCCAGCTCCGTGCCTGTGGGACAAACAACTGCCGGGCGTAATACCGGACCTGTTCCCTACAATTATGGTCAGGCTTACGCTCCTAAAACTGCTGTTGGCGCGGTCGAAGACACGCACGTCTTTACTGCTCACTTGGTAAACCAGCTGAAATATGGTTTCGCGCGTTATGACGGTCCGACGATTAACGCCGACCGAGCACCAGCATATGCAGCCTCTGCCCTAGGGTTTACGGGGATGCCTACCGGCTCGGCAAGTGAGGCCTTTCCTATTGTGACCTTTAGTGGCAATGGAACCTTACCAACTCAGTGGGCAGGTACTACTACCGGTACTGCTATTGCCAACTCCTATATTTTGATTGATAACGTTCAATGGAGCCGCGGTAATCATTCTTTGACTATTGGCGCTGAATTGGCCTGGATGCAATATCAGACGGTTAATGGACCTTCGTCGAATCTGACCTTGGCTACGAGCAGTGATCAGACATCCGGATTGACCGGCTCGACGCTCACTCCCGGTACTGGCTCTGCTTATGCCAGCTTCTTATTGGGATATGTTAAGACCTTGAGCTTTACCGATTATGCGAAACAGGAGACCGGTGCACGTTTTCGTCCCTTCTCTCCTTATATTCAGGATGATTGGAAGGTTAACTCTCGCTTAACACTTAATCTTGGTCTTCGCTATGATCTCTTTCCGCCTTATCGTGAATCGAACGATGCTTTGAGCTTCTTCGATCCCAATCTTGCAAATCCTGTTACGGGGACCAACGGTGCCCTTCAGTTTGCTGGACACGGAGACGGAACTTGCAACTGCCGTACAAACGTAAAAACCTTCTACAAGAACTTTGGTCCGCGTGTTGGTTTTGCTTATCAGAGCGATCCCAAGACCGTTTGGCGTGGAAGCTTTGGCGTGATCTTCTCGCATGGTAACGGTGTCGGTGGGGCAGCCCCCTCCCGTACTGGTACAGGGACTATCGGCTTTTCTGCAAGTCCTTCCATGCAGGCGAATAGCTCGACATATCTGCCTACGTTCTATATGAATGGATCGACGGCAGCGATTCCCAGCTATACCGGCGCGAAGGGGGTTAACTCCGGTCACGCTTATGGCACAGGATTCACCAACAAGGCAGGTTATACAAGTACGCCTACGAACGTCAGTTATGGCGATCCCAATCGTGGGGGACGGGCTCCTGAGTACATCGTCTACAGCTTTGGTATGCAGCATCAGTGGACAGAGGATCTCTCTTCCTCTATCAGCTATGTTGGGACGTCTGGGCACTTCATCTATGCAGATGGATCCAATGCGCGCGGTTATTGGGCAAATCAGGTAGATCCCAAGTATTTGTCTCTTGGCACCAACTTAAACTCAAAGCTTAGTGCTCTTCCGGGTGGCTATCAGGCATTCGCCGCAGCTAATAATCTCCCATATTACAGCTGGATGGATTCCTCTCAAGCGCTATCGGTGGCTTTACGGCCATTCCCCCAGTATGGATTGAGTGATACTTATGGGCAGGTATCAAATACCTTTTACAGCGCATTGCAGGTTGCCATACAGAAGCGCTTTTCAAAAGGCTATACGTTCATGCTGAATTACACTTGGTCCCGGTCGATTGATAACGCCGGAACTTTCCGGAGCGGTTACGATATTCCCGCTGCATATTCAAACACTGGACGGTCTTGGAAGGCTGATGAAATTGAACGGAGCGTTTCGGCCGTCAACCAGCCCCAGAAGCTCGTATTTACGAGTGTTTGGGATCTTCCCTTTGGTAAAGGTGGTCTCGGTGGTGGTTCTGCTTGGAAGAGAGCTGTATTCGGTGGGTTCAAGTTCTCTGACATCGTCACAATCAACTCAGGGTCTCCGCTGGTTATCACTTCATCTTCCTGCCAGACAAACGCGGCTCAGAGCACATGTGTGCCAAATCTGAATCCTATGTTCCATGGCAATGCCCGTATAAATGGCAAGTGGGGCAAAGGCGTTCGCTACGACAACACGGCTATTAGCTATATTGTTCCTAGTACCGGGGATTCTGGCACTGGCCCATCGGGTCCGTTCATCAATCCAAATACTCCTACCGATAAAACAAAAACCAGTCTCTTAAACACGGCATGGGCTCCTGCCTATACCTTCTCGAATGCACCTCGCACGGCGCCGTATAATCTGTACGGTCCGGGTAACTATAATGTCGATATTAGCCTGCGCCGCAGTTTCGGTCTGCATATCTCTGAAGGATCGCGGTTGAGCCTTCAGGCTGATATGAACAACGTTACAAACCATACGCAGTTTGGTGGTATCGGAACAACACTTGGTAGCGCGAACTTTGGACAAGTAAGTACACAAGCCAATGGCTCACGCGCCATACAGCTTTCGGGTCGTATTGAGTTCTAGACCTGCACGCTGCATTAACCTTGCGAAGGGGAGCCGGATTTCGGCTCCCCTTCTCTTTTCTCTGGGTCTGTTGTCCTGGACACTTCGTTAGAATTCATTCCGTCGGGTGTCGAAGCTTTGCTTTAAAGACGGACAATATTTCACGACAGGGATCATGCTGCATTTTGAGGAACTCTCGGGTCATAGAATGAAACAGGCAGGGGAGATATCTGAATTTGCCACAGTGAGTGTGACGAAGCCAGCCAAACCTTTCGATTTCAAACAGATGCTACCCGGGGCATTCATTTTTCATCTTCGATATAAAAATAAGACATTTTGCGAAATTTCTGGGTATAATTCACACTCATTCGTGGGCCCCCGCTATCGATCGATGATGGGGTTAATAGATAGTAAACAGGCAGAATTTTTCTATTGAACTGGTTGACCCCTGGACGGAAATTCGCATCATAGACTCAGATTCAGTGCCTTCATTTCTGGAGTATGTGGAAATAATGAGTGCCTCCCTTTACATCGTGGTGGAAGGGGAAGACCCGGGCTTTGACATCTTCGTAAATGGGCGGGCAATGGCTCGTAATGAAGATGTTCTCGATAAATTAGCGGAGCGGTTGCACGTCAGGCCGTTGCTCGATTTTTTTTCTGCTGACGAGAACTCGATGGCTCTCCTCCTTGAGGCCGGTGCTGGAGACCCAGCATGGGCAGATACCTTACCTCCGCCGCAGTGGTTCGATCCTGACGATGGGTTGGTCACCGTGTGTACCCTGCTTGATTTTTTGCGCGGAGCTCCAATGTCTCTTGGGTCCGACACAAACGCTGTTGTTCGTGAGTTGGAAGAATATGAACGGGTTCTCCGCAAAACCTCGCAACGGGATTTACGCTGGCAACTAGCTGTAAGCTGGATGTAATCTCGTCGGAAATCATCAGCATTTCCTCGTTTCTTGTCAGTCGGGGATGATCTTTCTTCAGCCGGAGCCTCCTTCAGAAGACACCTGACACGAAAGTTTCTGCGGTTCACAACCTATAAGATTAGGAGCCTGGCAATCCCTCCAGTTAGGTCTTTGTTGGCGCTATGCGCTTACAAAGGAGCTAACAGGAAGGCGCCGGGCTTCCTGTGAATAGGGGCGGCAGCGAAGGAGTTCTTCCCCATAGGGGAGTGCGATAAAGAGAAGGATCGAGTGCGAGTTCGGTTTTTTGAGGTTTGAGCAAGGGACTGCGATTGGTAAGTCTTGGCAGGATTCTGCGTTTCGCAATTGCAAGGAGTGCACGCCGGCCATATGGTTTTGTTTAAGAGCAGTCCTATTGAAAAGAAGACTGCATGCCGCGCATTATTCCTGCATAAGTAGCTCCTGCTGAATATCCGGTCTTGTATCGAAGAGTGTATCCAGACCATTTCACTGATGCTGTGAGCGAACAGGGAAATATTGAGTGCGGCTTTTGGTGACTGAAAAAGCCGCACTGAAATTTTTCCTGGCAGATATCTCTGTTAGTGAATGGTCTAGAGACGAAGCTCTATTCCCTCGGCCATGCTCCCAATAGTTTCCGGATCAAGACCATCTGGCCGAGATGGTAACTATTATGGTCAGCAGTCAGCAGAATCTCTCGAAGCAGGGTTTGTCCTTGCCCCCAGGGTATCTGCGCATACAGGTTGGATTCAGGATTCGTTGCCAACTTCGCAATCGCTTTGCAATCAGCTTTGAAAGCTCTGACTGAGGCATGCCATTCCTCGGCGTCTTTCGGCGCTTCTGCTGTTGGCCAGTAGTCTTCGGGCCATTTCGGGGCCAAGTATTCAGAATTTGTTGAGAATTCAAGAAGGTCATGGACTGTTAGCCGCATGTGTTCAAGCAACTGCCATGCGGTGTAGGGAACATTGTTCGGTTTCTGCCCTGCAAGCTCTACAGGGAAATTCTCTAGAACTGTATTAATATCCGCATGGGCATTGCCTGAGCATATAAGTTCATGAAGCTGCTCTCTGAGTACTCGATCTTCTGATGGCATCCACTTCTCCTCGAAATGTGGGATGCCGACGACAGCCGGATGCGTTTTCAGACTAGGCGGGAGTTGTTGCCATGTACGTTTTCTGCGAAATGCCCTAGACGGACCAGCCAGCACAGAGGCCGGAGCTGGCAGAAGCCTCTTAAATTCCGCGCTGGAACATCTCTTGGATATCTAGCTTAGCGGGGGCACGTATATTGCAGGCGGGCAGGGAAATGCAAAGAGCGGCTTTCCCTGGTGGAAAAGCCGCTCTCGATACTTTCTGACCGATATACCGGTGTAGAACGGCCTAGCTGTGGACTTCGGCTGTTTCGCGGCGTGAGGCGAAGACGTCTCCTAAACGGCGGATCTGGGCGCCTACACCACGCAGTTTCTCTTCAATTCGTTCATAGCCACGATCCATGTGATAAACGCGATCCAGGATAGATTCCCCATCCGCCACCAGCGCTGCCAGTACGAGTGAAGCGGAGGCCCGGAGATCCGAGCACATTACCGCGGCAGCTGACAGCGGAGTACGTCCCCGTACCGTAGCCGTGCGGCCGTCCACCTTGATATTTGCGCCCATGCGGACCAGTTCCTGCACATGCATGAAGCGATTTTCAAAGATGTTTTCCTTGACGATAGAAGTGCCTTCGGCCTGAGTGGCAATCGCCATAAACTGGGCCTGCATATCGGTCGGGAAACCCGGATATTCTTCTGTCGAGATATCGGTTGCACGAAGATTCCCTTCGCCACGAACCCGTATGGAATCAGGTCCAAGAATATCGATCTTGGCTCCACACTCTTCGAGCTTACGAATCACCGCAGAGATGTGCGAAGGATTGCAGTTGGTGATGTTGAGATCTCCACCGGTAATTGCTCCTGCAATCAGAAAAGTTCCTGCCTCAATTCTGTCGGGATTGATGCGGTGCCGTGCCCCGTGCAGTTTGGATACGCCCTGGACGTGAATGGTCGAGGTCCCCGCGCCCTCAATTTTTGCACCCATTTCTGTTAGCAGGGCTGCCAGATCCGTTACTTCCGGTTCTCGTGCACAGTTCTCCATGACTGTCTCTCCGTCTGCAAGGACAGCAGCCATGAGCAAATCCTCTGTTCCTGTGACCGTAATCTTGTCGAAGAGGATGTGGGCACCCTTCAAACGGTCAACACGGGCTTCCAGATAGCCATGTTCCTGGACAATCGTAGCGCCCATTTTCTCCAGCCCTTTGATATGGAGATCGATTGGACGTCCTCCTATCGCGCAGCCTCCCGGCATTGCAACTCTCGCCATACCGGTCCGGGCAATGAGTGGCCCGAGAACAAGAGATGATGCGCGCATAGTTTTGACGATCTCGTATTTTGCCACAGGGTCGGAAAGGACGCGGCAGCAGATGGTCGTACGATGTTGCGCTCGCCCGTATCCTAGTTCGACCTCGGCGCCCATGGCGGCGAGTAGCTTGCGCTCGGTCTCGATGTCGCGAACCTGGGGGATGTTCTCCAGAATGATCTCTTCTTCGGTGAGAATGGCCGCAGCCATGCAAGGAAGAGCAGAATTCTTTGCTCCGCTGACACGAATAGTTCCAATGAGTGGGTTTCCACCGCGAATTACAAATTTGTCCATGGCTGCTGAAGAACTCCTAAAAACCTAAGTCTATAGCAACAAATCGAAGGTTGCTGTGTCCTGGCGATGATCCATATGTGCCAGTCTGGGTTTGTTTCAACAGAAAAGAATCTTTGTGTGAAGAGTTTGAGCGACAGCACGAAAAATGTTCCGGATTGCGGTTTTACTCGTGGTGCGCAACTTTGAAAACAGAACGGCCCCAGTTCTTCTAGAACCGGGGCCGTATTTAGTTATCTATAACTGGAATTCGGCAGCTGTATCTTCAATTGCCAGACGGATATTCCCATCCGATTTCGCAAGCCTGCGAACTGCTTCAGGCTTATCGACTCCGGCTTTCAACATTACCAGGGCGACAGGGATACTACGACCTGCGCACTTGATGGTGTTTACCGCTGTTTCACGATCGATATTGCACGCCCGCATCAGGACTCGAATACCGCGCTCTACAAGCTTGGAGTTCTGCATGTGAACGTTCACCATCAAGTTCTCATACACATATCCAAGGCGAGTCATAGCGCCGGTAGTAATCATGTTCAGGATCATCTTCTGTGCTGTACCCGCTTTCATGCGAGTAGAACCGGAGACGACCTCTGGGCCAACTTCAGCTACGATCGAAATGTCGGCGGCATCGGACAAAGGAGTGTTGTAGTTGCAGGTGACGGCAGCGGTCTTGGCCCCGCGAGCACGGGCATAGGCAACGGCTGCTACAACGTAGGGGGTTCGTCCGGAGGCTGATACTCCGACGATGATGTCCTTGCGAGTCGGACGTCTCCGGGCAATATCCCGCTGTCCGAGCTCTTCGGAATCTTCATTGACTTCGACGGAGGATGCTAAGGCCTTCGGGCCTCCTGCCATAACATATTGGATCTGTTGGGAGGTAGTCGAGTACGTCGGCGGGCATTCCGATGCGTCAAGAGCTGCAATACGCCCGCTAGATCCGGCTCCTACGTAAATGAGCCTTCCCCCATCACGTAAGCAACGTGCAACAGTGTCGATGACGGCCGCAACTTCCGGCAGGGCTTTCTTGACAGCTGTAGCCACTTTGGCGTCTTCGTGGTTGATGATGCGTGCAATTTCGAGTGCCGACTTGGTGTCGAAGCCCTGAGAAGCCTCGTTGGCACTTTCGGTCGTAAGGTCCTGCAGCGTTATGACCGGGTCTTTGGTTGCCTTTTCATTCACGGCGCTGCCCGGTTCTTGCTGCATAGGTGTGCTGGTCAGCATTGGTCTCTGGTCCCCAATTGTCTTAATGACAATTCTATCTATATCTGTAGACCTGGGTGTGGTGATTTTGGTGAACGATGTGACTTTCCGCTCCCGGTATGGGGAAGTGCTCTCTAGGGAGTTCGTATCTTGAGCGGGATGAATATGAAGTGGACTGACCACTGGCGTAGATTCCTATTCTTTGAAATTGTTCAGTGACTGAGTAGGGCCTTCATCACGGCATTGTGAAATGCCGGGCGGACCTGTCGTATTTGTCCATTCTGACGGTCCGGCCATGTGCGATTGGTAAGCAGAACGATTGCAACCGAACGTTCCAAATCTATCCACAGAGAGGTACCGCTGTACCCTAGATGGCCGATGGAGGAGGGGCTGAAGTACTCTCCGGAGGAGGAAGGAGCCGAAGGAGTATCCCATCCTAAGGCACGACTGCTTCCTGCAGGCGGCTGGGGTGCCGCGAAGAGACGGATTGTTTCCGGTCGGAAGAGCAAGGGCTCTTTCGTGGTGCCATTGGTATGCAAGGAGTCCAGCAGGTTCTGCGAAAACTTCAGCAGATCCGGAACGGAAGAGAAAAGGCCTGCATGCCCAGCGCAACCCTTTAACAGGAAACAATGTTCGTCCTGAACCTCCCCTTGTAAGATGCGGAAACGAAAACATGTGTCTTCTTCCGTGGGAGGAATGCCCTCACGCCAATCTCGTGGGGGGCAAAAACGAGTATTTGCCATGCCGAGGGGAGTGAATATTTCCCGGCTGGCGAAGCTATTTAATGATTCTTCAAGCAGGACTTCCAGCGCTTTGCCGAGCAGAATGAAACCCATATCGGAGTATTCAGCACGGGTTCCCGGTTCCGCCTCCAGGGGCAATTCCAGACAGGCTCGTAGAAGTGCTAAGGGGGTTGTGGCCTTTTCAAACAGACGAACGTATCCCGGTAATCCTGAAGAGTGGGCCAGCAACATGCGAAGTGTTACCCGGTGTTTCGGAGCTTCATTTCGCCTCCCGATTACGAATCCCGGCAAAACGTCTCCGACCGGCGTGTCAAGATCCAGCCGTCCCTGCTGATACAGCATCATGGCTACTGCTGTTGTACAAACGACTTTCGTAAGGCTGGCGATGTCGTAGATGGTTGCAGGCTTTACGGTTGGGGAATCTTGATCGTAGGTGAATTTGCCGAGGGCATCTTCGAGAACGACGTCTCCCCTGTGCAGCACCCCAAAGGTGCATCCAGGAAAGGCCTGCGAGCCAATCGCGTCCTCCAGAACAGAATAAGCGGCGGAGAAACGCTCCCGTTGATCGTGGCTCAATTTCGTGAAAGATGCCATGAAAGTCGAACTAGCGATTATAGTAACGGAAATCCGTCAAAAGGGAGAGGTAATGCTAAGAATACTTGTCGTGTTGCTGTTAGCCGGAGGTTTGACTGCGGCTGCAGAAGAAGATCAGGCGCTGTTAGCCCGCTTGAAGTCGCTCAGCGACGCTCATCACGGCAAGGTAACCTTCTATGCCGAAAATACGAAGACCGGGCAGCTTGTGACCCTGAACGCTGATACTCCGGTGCAGACTGCTTCCGTGATCAAGCTGGCAGTCCTTTATGAGGCATTGGAGCAGATTCGTGCAGGGAAGGCACATTTCGAAGACCGAATAGCACTACAGCATTCCGACCAGGTAAGTGGTTCCGGCATTTTGACCTTTTTCGATACACCTGAAGTCCTGACCTTCAAGGATGTCCTGACCCTGATGATCATCCTGAGCGACAATACTGCGACGAACCTGGCCATCGATCATCTGGGGCTGAAGAACATCGATGACCGTATTGTTTCCTTAGGATTGAAGAACACTTGGCTATATAAAAAAGTAATGAAGCCCGCCGATGGGCCTCTTCCCGACGATCAGAAGCAATTCGGGTTGGGGAAGACGACAGCACGAGAGATGGCAATTATCATGAAGCGTTTTGCCAGCTGCCGGCTCGATGATTCCAGTTCTTCGGACCGGGTCTCGGATACCGACAAGAAGCTGTGCGACGCAGCCATGTATATGCTGAAGAATCAGTTCTATCGGGAGAGCATTCCCCGGTATCTGGAGGAAATAGATTCTACGGAATCACTCTCTCGTATTGCCAATAAAACCGGGGCCCTGGATAAAGTCCGAAACGACGTCGGGGTTGTTTTTACTGATCAAGGTCCCATCGTCATTTCCGGATTTACCCATGACAATAAGGACCAGAGTTGGACGGTCGACAACGAGGCAGAAGTATTATTGGCCCGTATGGCGAAGGAAGTGGTTCAAAGCTGGACAGCTTCAGGTAAAAAGTAAGGCCTGTAGCTGCCAATCATGAGCTTTTGAAATCTGTTATTTAGCAAATGGAGACTGATGTGGGGTACGAATGCATGATTCTGCGGTGTTCTGTCATGCATGATTGTCGTAAATCTTGAGTACTCCTGCAGGTCGCATTGTGATTTGCTCACAAGGCGGGTGGATGACTCGTCTGACTAGAGAAGGTTTAAGATCGTTTTCCGCCTTGGTATAGACTCGCCAAGAGTAGAAAGCGGCGTAAGCTTTTGTGTTTTGGTCTACATCTTTGCGGGAAGTGCTCCGGGGTGGTGCTTGTGCTAAAGACAATTTTGATTTTTGGCGGACTCGTTGCTGCGCAAAATTTGTGGGCGCAAGATGTTCCTGCTTCCAATCAAGGACAATCTTCCGAACCTGCGGCTGTTTCGACGTCTGCTCAACCTGCAACGCCGGTCAAAACCATAACAGTCCCCTCCGGAACGAAGGTAGTTTTGTCTCTCAAAAGTGGTATCAACACTAAAACAGCGAGACCGGGAGACGGTGTTTATCTGATATCCACTTTCCCTGTTGTGGTCGAGAACCGGGTGGTTATTCCTCCCGGTGTTTATGTGCAAGGCGTTGTTGATCGAGTTCAGCGGGCCGGACGCATTAAAGGTCGTGCTCAAGTTGGAATGCACTTTACCTCAATGATCTTCCCCAATGGTTCGGTAGTTCAGATTCCGGGTATTGTCGATAGTCTTCCTGGCTCTGATGGACCAAAGATCAGTGATCAGGAAGGGACTGTTGAGCAGGCTGGCAGCAAGGGTAAAGATGCAAAGACCGTAGGCGAAATTGCATTGCAGGGAGCTTCTGTTGGATCGATTGCCGGTGCAGCGACCGGTTCGCCAGGTAAGGGAGCCTTGATTGGCGGCTTGGGTGGGGCAGCTGTAGGCGGGCTTGTTACCCTCTTTACACGTGGAGACGATCTGGATATCACCCAGGGCACGACGGTGGAGATGGTTTTACAACGGCCGCTCCAACTGCAAGAAGCAAATCTTCAGGAAGCTGGTGCTGCGTCGGCTCAACCCGGTTTTGTACCCGTTGCGGGACAACAACAACCCCTACAAAAGCCCAAGACCCGGAATCGCATCTTGTGTCCGCTTGGGGGACTAGGGTGTAATTGAAAGAGATGAACGAGCAGGAACAAGATCAGGAAGTACGGGAAGTATCCACGAGCGAGAATTCCGGGTTGGAACACCGCAGTCCATGGCGGTTGTGGATGCGGGATTTGGCTATCTCCATTGCAGCGTCCGTCCTGATTATTACCTTTTTGTACCAGCCGGTGCGCGTAGAGGGAACGAGCATGCTCCCGGAATTGCAGGATCAGGACCGGTTATTCATTAACAAGTTTGTTTATCGATTTGAAAAGATCGAAAGAGGCGACGTTGTTGTCTTCCATTATCCACGTGATCCGGAGAAGAGTTATATCAAGCGAGTGATCGCTTTGCCCGGAGATAATCTTCGAATTGATCGTGGGCGGGTATATGTGAATGGTCGGCCACTTGATGAGTCCTATGTGCCGGCTCAATACAAAGATTTCCGTTCTATGTCGGAAGAAGTTATTCCTTCGGGAGAGTACTTCGTGATGGGAGATCACCGTTCAATCTCAAGCGATAGTCGTGATTTCGGCCCTGTCGAGAGAGGCCTTATCTATGGCAAGGCAGCTTTTGTCTATTGGCCTGCGGATAAAATCGGCTTAATCCGTTAAGTACTCGACAAAGCATTTTCCTGAAATTGTCCTGGTAGGTGAAAATTCATTTTCCATCCAATTTGTGTTCTTGACTTTTGGACATCATGATCCTAACGTTGGGGCACGAGTAAATAAATACATCTGAAGTGTGTTGACCTACAGCCGCAGTTATTAATCTCGGGATCTCAACTGCATTTATTACTCAGAATTATCGCTTTTCTAAGAGAGCGAAAGAACAACTTCCGTTGCTTCCGTGTTTGTATTCGATAGCCAGGATCGAACGATGCTGTCGACTGGGAGCCGGGCTTCCGCGCACGCTCGTATTTCAGAGTCAGCGTTTCGAAGTATTGTCGTCTGCGTTGAACAGGATTTCTAGAGACGCTCCGTTATGGAGGAGCTGATATGGCGATGCCCTACATCGAGGAACTGGAACATTGGGGTGAAGAGAGCCTGTCAGGGCATCAAGGAAGCCTGATGCGTCTGGATATTGAGTCCAGGCATATGCAGTCGGACAAAGTTGTACTTTCTTGGCGAACGGAAGGCGATTTGCCCATGGAAGAAATTTCTAGACTCTGGGAGAACTTTGCTTGCGAACTTGGCAAAGAGAAGTTTTCCTCAGATGTGGCTGTTTTTCCGGCCTGGTTAAGAACCAGGCACACGAATTCTTTAGGGTCGCATATCCCTGTGAGGTTGCGTCGCGCTCCCGACATGGAAGTAAGGGTTCAAGAGAATCAGTTTCTCCTGCAATCTGCGCGTCCCCTATTGAAACGTTTTTCATCTTCGCTGGGTACTAGCAAGCATGTGGTCTGCGTCTCGGATGCCGCTGGCGTTTTGCTGGAGTCGGTAGGGAATGACACGATGCTCAAGGTCTATGGGCTCCTGCCAGGCTATGACTGGTCCGAAGACGTGATGGGGACCAACGGTGTCGGGACGGCTTTGGCTATCGGTAAACCGGTAGCGGTCCTCGGTCCCGATCATTATCAGTTACCTTTTCGCGACTCGGCGTGTTTGGGCGCTCTCATCACCGGGGGATCTGACGTACTGGGTGCTGTCGACCTTCGCATTCATGTGAAGGAAGTACGCCCGGAGTTGCTGAGGAGCGTCATCGCACTGGCCGCAGAGATCGGCAACACGGTTGCCGGCTATTCGATGTAGATGGCGTTCTGAGCGGTCATTCATTTACGTTGTGGAACCACTCCAAACCGCGTAAAGGAGTTGTGTTCGAGGCTGTTGATTTCCAAAGATTTCCAGTAGCCGGAAATTCCTGCTAGAATCTATTGAATCCACTCCACGGAGAGGCGATGCAGGCGATACTTGCGCTCGAGGACGGGCGCATCTTCCGCGGCGAAGGCTACGGCGCTAAAAGCGAATGTTACGGCGAAGTAGTTTTTAATACCTCATTGACCGGCTATCAGGAGATCTTTACCGACCCTTCCTATGCCGGGCAGATTGTAGTTCTCACCAACCCCCAGATTGGCAACTACGGAACGAATGCTGCTGATAATGAGGCCACCAAGCCCTTTATTGAAGGCCTGGTCGTACGTGAGTTTTCCCCGATCAGCTCCAATTGGCGGTCTCAGCAGGTCACGGACGAATACCTGGAAAGGTATAACGTTCCGGCCATCAGTGAAATCGACACTCGCGCGCTCGTTCGGCATCTCAGAACGCATGGCGTGATGCGCGGCGTCCTTTCCACAGTTGAGAGCAATCCCGATGTCCTGGTTCAAAAGGCTCGCTCCATTCGCAAGATGGATGGGACGGATCTTGCCAAGGTCGTTTCAACTAAGTCGGTTTACGAATGGCACCATGCGGAGGATCCGTTGGATCCTGTTCCTCCGGCAGGCCTGGACAAACCGTCTTTGCATGTCGTGGCCTACGACTTCGGGATCAAGCGCAACATTCTTACGATGCTTCGGCGTGAAGGCTGCAAAGTAACAGTAGTTCCCGCCGAGACTTCAGCAGAAGACGTACTGGCGTTAAAGCCGGATGGCGTCTTTCTCTCAAACGGTCCCGGAGATCCGGAACCGGTTGAGTACGCTCAGCAGAATATCCGTAAGCTTCTGGGACGCAGGCCGATTTTCGGAATCTGTCTTGGCCATCAGTTGGTGGGTCTTGCCTTAGGCGGCAAAACCTATAAGCTGAAGTTTGGTCATCACGGCGGAAACCATCCTGTAAAGTGCATAGATAGCGGGAAAGTTGAGATCACGGCACATAACCACAACTTCGCCGTCGATCCCGACTCGCTAAAACAAAGCGAAGTTGAACTGACGCACGTTGACCTGAATGACAACACCCTGGAAGGATTGCGTCATAAAACCCTTCCACTCTTCAGCGTGCAATACCATCCGGAAGCAAGTCCGGGACCGCACGATTCGAATTATCTCTTCCGCGATTTCCGTCAAATGATGGAGGAGTGGAAGAAGTGAAGCGTGAAGGCATTAGGTGATGATGGCACGGCGCAGGCCGTGCCATTTCTCTGTGCAGTTTGGCATGAGTGGTAGTGCATGCTCGATGTGCTGTACAGCTGGGGCTCTAGCGACTGCCGCATAGCTGCAGCAGTCTGACCACAAAAATTTTGAGAATTTGCGGGAATACTTACTGAGATGCCACGCAGGAATGACATTACAAAGATTCTGGTGATCGGATCCGGACCGATCGTGATTGGGCAGTCGGCGGAGTTCGACTACTCCGGTACGCAGGCTTGCAAGGCCTTGAAGCAGGAAGGGTATGAGGTCGTGCTGGTGAACTCGAATCCGGCTACGATCATGACCGATCCCGAACTTGCCGACCGTACATATATCGAACCTCTCACCAAAGAGTATGTGGAAGAGATTCTGCGTGTCGAAGTCGAGATGCTGAAGAGCGAAGGGCGCGAGGGCAAATTCGCCTTGTTGCCGACGGTCGGTGGACAGACAGCCCTCAATTTGGCTGTCGAACTGGCCGATGCCGGCATTCTCGAGAAGTATGGAATCGAGTTGATTGGCGCCAAGCTGGAAGCAATCAAGAAAGCAGAGGACCGCCTGCTCTTTAAAGATGCGATGACCCGCATCGGACTCGATGTTCCTCGCTCTGCGCTGGTGAATAATCTCCGCGACGGTCTGGATTTCACTACAAAGATCGGTTTTCCTGCGATCATCCGTCCATCCTTTACCCTGGGCGGTTCCGGCGGAGGCATCGCCTATAACCGCGAGGAGTTGATGGAGATTCTCGCTCGTGGTCTCGATCTCTCACCCGTTCATGAATGTCTCATTGAAGAGAGCGTTCTGGGCTGGAAGGAATATGAGCTCGAGGTGATGCGCGATCTGGCGGACAACGTCATCATCATCTGCTCGATTGAAAACATGGATCCCATGGGTGTGCATACCGGAGACTCGATCACTGTGGCTCCGGCACAGACGCTGACGGATCGTGAATATCAGGCGATGCGTGATGCGGCCCTGAAGGTGATGCGTGAAATCGGCGTCGAGACCGGTGGATCGAATGTCCAGTTTGCCGTCAATCCCAACAATGGCCGTATGACGGTCATCGAGATGAATCCGCGTGTCTCCCGCTCCTCTGCTTTGGCATCGAAAGCGACGGGTTTCCCGATCGCCAAGATCGCTGCCAAGCTGGCGGTTGGCTACACGCTGGATGAAATTCCGAACGACATCACCAAGAAGACTCCTGCTTCCTTCGAGCCAACGATTGACTACGTTGTGGTGAAGGTCCCGAAGTGGCAATTTGAAAAGTTCCCTGGAGCAGACGAAAACCTCGGACCGCAGATGAAGTCTGTCGGTGAGGTTATGGCGATTGGCCGCACCTTCAAGGAAGCAATGATGAAGGCGCTGCGCTCTCTCGAGACAGGAAAGAAGTTAAGTGCCGAAGTTGTTGAGCCGCGTCGTTTGACTCAGCGCTTGGTAACGCCTCAGCCGGAGCGGTTGAATTACATCCGCTATGCCTTCCGCCGTGGTATGAGTGTGCGGGAAGTGGCGCGAATGACGGCCATGGATCCCTGGTTCCTCTACCAGATCAAGGAAATTACTGACACCATCGGAAAAATTTCCGAGCAGTCTTTGGAAACAGTAGATCCTGAGCTGCTGCGAAAGGCAAAGCGCATGGGCATCAGCGATGAGCGGATTGCCGATGGCTGGGGTCTGGAAGGGAAGGAAGGCGTAGAGAAGGTTCGGCAGTTGCGACATCAGCAAGGCCTTCGCCCTGTCTTCAAACTCGTCGATACCTGCGCCGCTGAATTCGAGAGCATGACTCCGTATCTGTACTCCAGTTATGACGAGGAAGACGAAGCAGCTCCGACAGACAAGCGCAAGATCATCATCCTGGGTAGCGGCCCCAATCGTATCGGGCAGGGAATTGAATTCGACTATTGCTGCTGCCACGCCGCTTTTGCGTTGAAGGACGATGGTTACGAAACGATCATGGTCAATTGCAATCCGGAGACGGTTTCAACGGACTATGACACCAGCGACCGCCTATACTTCGAGCCTCTGACTCTGGAGGACGTGCTGGCTGTTTACGAGCACGAGGCAAAGAGCGGAGCCGATATCGGGATGATCGTGCAGTTCGGCGGACAGACTCCGCTGAATCTGGCGCTTCGTCTCAAGGCTGCCGGTGTAAAGATCATTGGTACCTCGCCTGAATCGATCGATTTGGCCGAGGATCGTAAGCGCTTCGGAAAGCTGCTGGAAGATCTCCAGATTCCTCAGCCTCAGGGTGTTATGGCCACCAGCGTCGAAGAGGCGCTGTCTGGAGCCGAGCGCATCGGTTACCCGGTTCTGGTTCGCCCCTCCTATGTATTAGGTGGACGGGCTATGGTTATCGCGTACGATTCCGATGCTGTTTCCCGCTACATGAAGGAAGCGGTTGAGTATTCTCAGGAGCGCCCGGTATTGGTTGATCACTTCCTCGAAGATGCGGTGGAAGTGGATGTCGATGCTCTCTGCGATACGGAAGATGTAGTGATCGCCGGGATCATGCAGCATATTGAAGAGGCTGGTATCCACTCAGGCGATTCCTCCTGTGTATTGCCTGCGGTTGACCTGAAACCGGAAGTTCTGGATACGATCCGTACCTACACCCGAAAATTAGCCTTGGCTCTGAAGGTGGTTGGGCTGGTGAATCTCCAGTTCGCGATTCAGCGCGACAAGGTCTACGTGATTGAAGTAAATCCTCGTGCCTCCCGTACCGTGCCTTATGTTTCGAAGGCCACTGGCGTACCGCTGGCAAAGATGGCTTCGCGCCTGATGACTGGCCGTCAACTGCGTGAGTTGTTGCCAGAGAACGTAAAGAGTGGAAAAGATCTTGAGACAGGTACGAATTATTTTGTGAAGTCTCCGGTCTTTCCATGGTCGAAGTTCCCCGGTGTGGATACGGTTCTTGGACCTGAAATGAAGTCGACAGGCGAGGTAATGGGTGTTGCCGACAATTTTGGCGAGGCCTTCGCTAAGGCACAGCTTTCCGCTGGCCAATGGCTACCACGCAAGGGCACAGTCTTCTTCAGCGTGAATGATCACGACAAGAATGGATTGGTCGATCTGGCTCGTCAGTACGTGGAACTCGGTTTCCATATCGTGGCGACGGAAGGTACGGCGAATGTTCTGGAATCAGCCGGACTTGTGGTGGAGAGAGTCTATAAGGTGAAGGAAGGCCGTCCTAACGTTGTCGATTTGATCAAGGGCGAGCGAATTCAGCTGATCATCAACACACCGCGTGGTCAGGACACTATCTTCGATGACAAGGCCATACGTCGTGCAGCGGTTCTAGCGCGGATTCCGACTATTACGACGATGGCGGCGGCTCGGGCTGCAGCGGAAGGAATCACCGCGATGCAGCACAACCGTACTCAGGTGCAAGCCTTGCAGCAATTGCATGCCGCACAGGAAGCAACAAAATAGCCTGTAACTAAGGCTTATAGATACAAGATGGCCACCAATCCTTCGTGATTGGTGGCCATCTTTCTTTTGAGAGCAAGGATTCTGCCGCAAAGATACGGACTGAATTAAGAAAGGCTACGGAGGGTGGATCCGTAGCCTTTCTTCGGAAGAGCCAGCTAGTTGGAAGGTTGCCGGGCTCCTTCCGTGCGCTCACAGACTAGCGTTCATTATTTAGTACCTCCACCTCCGCGTAGATCTGGAGCGGTCGCCTGCTGTTCTTCCAGCGCAGCTTGGGCAGCTGCAAGTCGTGCCGTCAGGATACGGAAGGGAGAGCAGGACACATAGTTCATGTCTAAGCGATGGCAGAATTTCACTGACTCCGGTTCTCCGCCATGCTCACCGCAGATGCCAACCTTCAAATTGTTGCGTGTTGTGCGGCCCTTTGCGGTTGCACATTTCAGTAAATGTCCTACGCCCGTCTGATCCAGAACACTAAAGGGATCTTGCTTGAAGATTCCATTTTTCAGGTAGGCGGGTAGGAATTTGTTGATGTCGTCGCGCGAGATTCCATAGGTAGTCTGCGTCAGGTCGTTGGTCCCGAAGCTGAAGAACTGTGCTTCTTGGGCGATCTGATCGGCTACCAGGGCTGCACGCGGAATTTCGATCATCGTGCCGATCATGTAATCCACCGTCACGCCTTTTTCCTGGAAGACCTGGGTGGCGACACGACGAATGATTTCCGCCTGATGCTTCATCTCGTCGACAGAGGTGATCAAGGGGACCATCACTTCTACGTGCGGTTCCGTGCCATGCTTCTTCACAGATACCGCCGCTTCAAAGATGGCTCTCGATTGCATCTCGGTGATTTCCGGATACGCGATACCGAGGCGGCAACCACGGAGTCCGAGCATCGGATTGATTTCATGCAGCTCTTCAACTCGATGTAACAGCTCACGCAGTTCCTTCAGTTTAGGAGAGCGCGGCTTGGTAATTTCCATACGTGCGATCTCAACGAGGAGGTCTTCGCGCTTCGGCAGGAATTCATGTAAGGGAGGATCGAGCAACCGGATAGTGACCGGTAATCCTTCCATCGTCTTGAAGAGACCGACGAAGTCTGCACGCTGCATGGGCAGCAACTTCTTAAGCGCTTCCTTGCGGTCTTTTTCGGTCTGGGCCAGAATCATCGAGCGCATATGACCGATGCGATCTTCTGCAAAGAACATATGCTCTGTACGGCACAGTCCGATACCTTCAGCACCGAAGAGTCTGGCCTGCTTGGCATCGCGAGGAATGTCGGCATTGGCGCGAACTCTCAGCCTCCGGTACTTATCGACCCAGCTCATGAACTGAACCAGATCCGGATTGTCGGGTGAAGCAGGAATGGCGTGGAGCTGTCCATTGATGACGCGGCCGGTTGTGCCGTCCAACGAGATCCAGTCTCCCTGATGAAGCACCTTGCCCTTTACCCGCATTTCATGGCGCTTTTCGATAACGGTAATATCACCGGCACCGGCGACGCAGCATTTGCCCATACCGCGTGTAACTACCGCAGCGTGAGAAGTCATGCCGCCGCGCGAGGTCAGAATACCCGCTGCGACTTCCATGCCGGCGATGTCTTCCGGAGTAGTATCGGCACGTACCAGAATGACAGACTTCATTTTGCCTTCCTGGGTGAGCTTCACCGCGTCTTCAGCAGTAAAGACAATTTGACCTACTGCCGCTCCCGGAGATGCCGGCAGACCCGTTGCCAGCACTTCTATGTGTGTGCCCTTTTCATCCAGTCGTGGAACCAGGAAATCGTAAAGCTGATTCGGTTCGACACGGAAGATGGCTTCCTGCTCGGTAATCAAGCCTTCTCTCACCATGTCGATTGCAATACGAACCGCTGCCAAGCCGGTACGCTTGCCATTGCGGGTCTGCAACATGTAGAGCCGGCCATCCTGAATGGTGAATTCGAAGTCCTGCATGTCACGATAGCTTTTTTCCATCTTCCAGGTGATGGCACGAAGCTGTTCGTAAACATGCGGCATAGTCCGCTCCAGCTCACTGATCGGCTGGGGTGTACGCACACCGGAGACCACGTCTTCTCCCTGTGCATTCATCAGGAACTCGCCAAAGAATTCTCTTTCGCCGGTGGCTGGATTTCTTGTGAAGCCGACACCGGTTCCACTCGATTCGCCCATATTCCCGAAGACCATGGCTTGCACGTTGACGGCGGTTCCCAGCCAGTCGTCGATGTGATTGATGCGGCGATAGGTCTTGGCGCGGTCGTTGTTCCAGGAGCGGAAGACTGCATCGCGTGCCATGGTGAGTTGCACCATCGGGTCCTGCGGAAAATCTGCGCCGGTTTCTTTCTTGATCAGCTTTTTGTAGTCATTGATGACGTGCAGTAAGGCTGCAGCATCCAATTCGGGGTCTGTCTTGGCGCCCACCTGCTTCTTGACACGGCTCAAAATCTCTTCGAAGTGTAGCTTGTGGATTCCCAGAACCACGTCGCCAAACATCTGTATCAGACGACGATACGAATCGTATGCAAAGCGGCGATTGTTTGTTTTTCTCGCCAGCGCTTCTACGCATTCATCATTGAGGCCCAAGTTGAGGATTGTGTCCATCATGCCGGGCATGGAGAACTTTGCTCCGGAGCGCACGGAAACCAGGAGTGGGCTCTCAGGCGAGCCGAGCTGCTGTCCCTGAATCTTTTCGAGTTTGCGCAGAGCCGCTAGCATCTGCTGATCGATGTCAGGGGAAATTCCTCCGCGCATATATTCGCGGCATGCTTCGGTCTGAATTGTGAATCCCGGTGGTACCGGTAGTCCGGCATTTGTCATCTCTGCCAAGCCGGCACCCTTTCCGCCAAGAACACTCTTCATCTTTCCATTTCCGTCAGCTGCCCCTCCGCCAAAGAAGTAGACGTACTGTGTGGGTGTTGCAGAGGGGCTCTCGGGCTTCGTGAGATCTTGTTCTAGCAGTGTTGTTGCACTCATATGGGCAAATCCTCCGATCAGTGCCAATAGTTAGAGAGAAAGTTCTACGGCAACATCGGTTCTCAGGTGCCTCGGAGAGGGGCGAGCAGTTACTACTGAGGATCGGTGTTTACCGATTCTGTAGATTGCATCGGTGTAGTTCTAAAAAACGCTGTATTTTTGGCGTCTCATATTACGGTGGGATGTGCTGGCCATCACAGGACTTTGTGCCTGATGCTTGAGAGGTGCTGGCGGTAGTTGAATATAGCCCGGAGTCGGGTGCGTCTCTCTGTGTCATCCTGGATACAGCACGTATCGGTATTCTCTTGTTCCTTCTATGGTTCATTCACTTCAGGTCGCTCGGGAAGAGGTAATTTCGGTTGCACAAAGGGTGGGATTCTCCAGTGCAGGAATCTCTGCTGCTGCGCATTTTTCTGCGGAAAAAAATTCGCTGAGGGTCGAGAAATTTGTGGAGGCAGGTCGTGCCGGCGAGATGGAGTATCTAAAACGTCGAGACGATCAAGGCCGTCTGCTCCGCTCCATGCTGACCGTTCCTTTCCCTTGGGCAAGGTCGGTAATTTTGTGCACGGAGAACTACAACAGCGACCAGCCCAAATCGGTCGACCCAACTGGTCCGGATCGTGCCTGGATCGCCCGCTATGCCTGGAGCAGCCGGACCGATGAGAAGGGGATTCAGCGTCCAAGTGATTATCACAAGGTTTTACTAAAACGCCTGAAGCAAATGGAGTCGGAACTGAAGGAGAGGTTAGGCGACTTCGAATCCCGCTGCTTTGTGGATACCGGACCGCTTGTAGAGCGGGACTATGCTCGCGCCGCCGGTCTAGGCTGGATAGGAAAGAACACCTGTTTGCTCAATCAAGAGCAAGGTTCCTGGTTATTTCTGGCCTCGATCATTACTTCGATCGAACTGACGGAAGAGGCAGAGGGAGTCATGCTTCCTCCGGATCGCTGCGGTACCTGTCGTCGTTGTCTCGATGCATGTCCTACCGGTGCCCTGATAGCTCCGCATGAAATGGATGCGCGTCTCTGCATTTCCTATCTCACTATTGAGAAGAAAGGAAACATCCCGGAGGAGTTACGGGAGAAGATGGGGCGTCAGATTTTCGGCTGCGACATCTGCCAGGATGTATGTCCCTGGAATCGAAAGGCTCCTGCAGGTGGGGAACCGAATCTGAAAGTGCGAGCGGAATTGGTAAATCCGAGTCTGGACTGGCTGGGCGGTCTGGATGAATCTGAGTTCAATGAACTCTTTAATGGTTCCCCTATTAGGCGTACAGGATGGAGCGGCTTACGAAGGAATATCGCGATTGCCATGGGAAACAGTGGGTTGAGGCGGTATTTATCTCAGCTCGAAGCATGGACACAATCGGAAGATTCTGTCCTGAGGGAAACTTCGCAATGGGCGATTAGCAGACTTTCGCGCTCCGAGGTATAACGGTCTTCCTATTACGCCTGGTCAGGAAGACCGTCAGAGTTGAGTTACTGCGAGGGCTCATGAGAAGTCCTCCTCCTACTGATCCCAAAAGACTGGTAGGGTACAGCCTATTTACAACCTGGTACACCGGAAGTGATGTACCAGGGGCCCGATAAAAAACGGAAAGCTGCCTACAACCATCTGTACTCGGGTATATAGAGCATTCTAGGTTGCTCTAGCTCATCGAGAAGTCGTGAAATGTGGCGGTTCTTTGAGGGAACAGCCACACTGTCATTAACTCCTGGTCTGCACCGAAACCTAAATTGCTCTACGGGAGGAGCGGTCCTCTAGGCGCTGCGCACTACATTGGCAGCATTGAGACCTTTTGGCCCTTGCTGGCATTCGAATTCAACTGCTTCGCCTTCATTCAGTGTCTTGTATCCATTCTCCTGAATTGCAGAGAAGTGTACAAAGACATCTTCGCCGGTTGAGCGCTGAATGAAACCATATCCCTTTGCTCCGTTAAACCACTTCACAACGCCGTGCTCTCTCACCAGAACTCCTTTCTGCTTCTACCTACGTTCGCTTTCAGTTATGCCCCTAAATGCGCCGCGAGCCACCGTTGAGCGTGTGCTTCTCACGCTGCGGCAGCTCAGAGGAATTCAAGGGTATACGCTGAAAACAGTCAAACCACAACATCAAAACGGCCTTCCAAACATACACTGCGATCAGCAAGACCGCACGAATGGTGCTCCAGTTATGGCAGGAAACCTTCAGTTATGCAAGAGAAAAATTTGAATCTTTAAAAAAATCGGCTATTTATGCAACATCTGTAACAGCGACGGTACCGGTGTCGGAGACACGAGACTATAAACAAAATGCGATTGCCTGGCGCCCTTTGATAGCATTTCTAGTAGATCTCCATTATGTCATCACCATCATCCAGGCCGGTAACGGCTACGCTTTCGGGATCTTCCGACCAGGGAAGTCCTGTTCTTCCTTCTCCCAAACCGCCGTCGCGGCTCCGGGAGGGGGATGGCCAATGGGATATAGCTAAGGGGTTGGTCCGCTATCTGGTACAGAGCGAGGTCCACACCTATGCATTTAGTGTGGCCGCCAATACCATCCTCTCGCTGGTTCCATTCATCATCCTGATGTATTTCCTTACCCGGCATGTCTTCCACTCCCTAGCCATGGAGGCGGTTGTCGGGCAATTGGTTCGTTTCTTCCTGCCGACGGGGCAGGATTTCGTTGTAACAAACATGAGAGGATGGGTCGCCAAGAATCATCATCTCCCTCTCATCTCAGTAATCACCCTATTTATCTCCTGCACCGGCGTCTTTTTGCCCCTGGAGGTGGCCCTAAATCAAGTTTGGGGCGTCACTAAGAACCGTTCTTACTTGATGAATCAGTTAGTGTCGTTGGCGTTGGCGGTCCTGATGGTCGTATTGGCCATGGGGTCGGTCATGCTAAACACCTTTGAACGTGGGCTGCTGGAGAAGATCTTCTTTTACCACACCGATAACATCTTCTTCAGTTTTATCGTTCAGTCCTGGATTGCCGGAACTACCGTATTGGCTGGGATATTGCTGTTCTTTTTCGTTTACTGGTTATTGCCGAATCGAAAGCTCCCAGCAAAGGCGGTCATGCCTACTGCGATTGTTACCGGGCTCCTGTGGGCGGGTGCCAAATTCCTCTATGTAGCCGCTCTGCCGTATCTCGATCTCGATCCGAAGATCGGACCATACGGCTCCTATGGACCGTTCTATTACTCCGTTGGAATTATCCTCTGGGGATATATTTCAGGACTGTTAATGCTCGGAGGGGCTCATTACTCCGCCACCAGATATACCTTGCGCATGGCTCATCAGGCGGATGTGGAAGAGGCTCGCGAAAAGCAGGGCGGAGCAGACTAGATCTCAATTTGCGGCGTGCCTCTCATCCTTGTCGGGCACGCCGATCATTTGGACCTCTTTCGATCAATCTTGGGTTTCTTCAGCGGTACAAACCAGCGGTTGTTCTTTGTAGCATTTCCGATCATTTGAGGCGGAAATGCGTTTCTTCTCTGGCTATCCTCTTTGCACAATCACAATCAATTGGAAATGGTCTAAACTCGCCGTAAGCGTCATGGCAAGCTTCTTTCCCAAAGTCGAGCAAACAGTGTTCCGATGGTTTCGCCGGGAACCTCCCCAGAGCAAGCTGGTGCGCCTGGAATTCTGGTTGCTGCTGTCCTACCTGGTGTTATTCCCCTGGCGACCATTGCCGGGGGGCTATGGACTCGGCGTCCGTCTTCTCTGTGACTTGCTTTTTTTTGCACTGCTTTGTTTTGCCATTCCCCTTCTCATGCGTTGGGTGTTTGCCCGCTTTTTGTGGAAGGTCCGCAACCGGCTGATTGTTACGTACCTGCTGATGGGGCTAGCCCCTGTCGTACTCTTTGTGACTTTGGCTGGAATCGCTGCCTATTTTCTCTCCGGCCAGTTTGCTATCTTTGCGGCTGTCTCAGAGATCAGCAGGGAACTCGCTCAGATCGAGGCAGAGAACCGCGTCTTTGCGGCGCACATCAGCCATCAGGCTTCTTCCTCTCGCGCAAACTCCGTGAGCCTTCCTGAGCTTCCAGAGGCCCTTAAAGGCCACGAGCAAGACAAGTTGATGGTTACGGCCTTCCGGGACGGCAAACGCCTCCCGATCGAACAGGCAGCCGCAGTTAACCAGTCGGATGCTGCCTTACCTGGGTGGGTGAAGAACAAGAACTTCACCGATCTGGTGTTGGACGAAGGACGTGTCTATCTCCGGACCCTCGATACCTACGAAGAAGACGGACATACGACCGTCGTAATCTCCAGCCTGGTTCTGAGTTCATCGCTTCTCGATCAGGTGGCAAAGGGATTGGGGCAGGTAGACATCAACACTGAAGGCGGATTCAGTCAGGAGGAAAACTCTGACAATGCTGCACCAGGAAATGCTGCAACCAAAAAGACCCAGCGCGAAAAAAGATTACATAAGCGGAGCAGAACCGTTGGAGGGATCCAGCCGCCTAAGGAGCACTTCTACGATGTCATGGTTCTTTTCCTTGCTCCCTTGAATGCGATCGACTGGAAGAGCGGGAAGTGGCACCAGATCGATATCAATGTCGATTCCCGGCCATCCATCCTTTACCGTCGGCTCTTCAGTAGTTCTCTGCAGATTGGCGCTATTGTCCAGGAGGTGCTGATCGGCATCGCTGTCTTATTTGCGCTGCTGGAACTTGCCGCGTTCATCATGGCCGTACGTCTGAACCGGACGATCACCCGGTCGATTCACGACCTGTATTTAGCGACGAATGAAATCGATCGCGGGAATCTCTCGCATCGCATCCCGGTCCGGCGTAACGACCAGTTAGCTGCTCTGAGTAACTCCTTTAACCGTATGACCGCTTCGCTTGAGCGCCTCATGGAGGAGCAGCGCGAAAAGGAGCGCTTGCAGAACGAACTGGCTATCGCGCAGGAGGTGCAGGAGAATTTATTCCCTGCGGCTGGTATCTCCCTGCCATCTCTGGAGTTACATGGTGTCTGCCGCCCGGCAAGGACGGTCAGCGGAGACTATTACGATTTTCTTCTCTTTAGTGAAACCTGCCTGGGGTTAGCTCTGGGGGATATCAGCGGAAAGGGGATTTCGGCTGCTCTGCTGATGGCAACGCTGCATTCTGCCGTAAGGGCCTATCGTTTCGTTGGAGAGGAACTGGCACAGCCTTCGATTCCTATGCCCCGCCTGCTCCGTGTTTCGGGGGGAAGCGATGGTCCGGAAGCAGATCACACCGGATGGTTTGCTGAGCCGGGCAGAATCCTGGCAATGTTGAATAGGCACCTTTTCAGGAGTACTCAACCGGAGAAGTATGCGACCCTCTTTCTGGGGCACTATGACGCATCTACCCGGCAATTGACTTACTCGAATGGGGGGCAGCTTCCGCCACTCATTCTGCACCCCAATGATCGTGTTACCCGCCTGGATTGCGGCGGAACCGTTGTTGGTCTCCTCGATAACATGACTTATGAGCAGGAGACGGTAACACTGGAAGCCGGAGATATTCTTATCGCTTACAGTGATGGTGTAACTGAGCCGGAGAACGAGTTTGGGGAGTTCGGGGAAGAGAAGTTGATTGAAGTTATCCGCCGCAATCGTAATTTGCCTTTGCCTGTTATCTGCGACCAGGTCATGCATGCATTACGCAGTTGGATAGGCGATCAGGAGCAGCCCGACGATATCACCCTCGTTCTGGCTAGACAAAGGTAGTTATCCCCGGGCGCTATCCAGCCGGGATGCTCAGCAGGGCCGTTGCAGCCATACCTGACAATTTGCCTCGATAACTTCGTTCCAGCAATGGAGCGGACGTCCGAGGAGCCGGGATACTTCGGCGTCCCGATTGGAACCGAGTCCTTCTCTGCAGAGTTCATAAAAGCGGAGTATCCGTTCTACTTGAGGTAAGGCGAAACCGTTTTTGAGAAGTGCCGTTCGTGCCGCTTCTTCTGAAAGAGCGCAATACTCCACCTTGTCTCCAATTGCCAGAGAAATGAGCCTTGTTATCTCATGGTGATTCAACGCCTCCGGTCCATTGAGTTCGATTGCTTTGCCGAGCAGGGAAGTGTCCGTCAGTGCCCTGGCAACAGTGGCTGCCACATCAAGAGCGTCCACATAGGCTATTTTTGCGTCTGCTAGTGGAAGACTGAGCGTTCGATAGTTTGCGATCTCTTGCGAAAGCGGTGGTCTGGTTAAGGTCTGCATAAAGAAATTCGGACGCACGTGAGTCCATCCCAGGCCCGACTCTTCAACCAGTACTTCAACTTTCCTGATAGAAAACTCAGGTCTTCTGCCAGCGCCCAAGGCCGAGAGCGTGACAATGCGCTCGACACCTGCTTCAGTCATTGCCGCGATGAATGGTTTCGCGTGGCGGTCTGCTTCCTCATCTCCGGGGCGCGAAAGGAGCATAACTGTGGTGATTCCTTCAAGTGCGGGACGATAAGTGCTCCTATCCAAAAGATCGAGATAACGCCAGCCCTCACCGGATCTTCGTCTGGAAGTTCCGAATGCAGTTCGCGCCTCTGTCTTTAGGAGTCTTAAAACTTCTGCACCCACCAATCCCGTAGCGCCAAGAATCAAGAAACAATCTTCCATATCGATCATCCTTTTTATAAAGTAACGGTAACGTTACTGTTACTATGATTGCATGAGTCAGAAGACAATGCAAAAGGCTTCTACCTGCCGTGCCCTGCTCTCGGCTTTACAGGCGCAGTTGCAGGAAGGGGAACGACTGACCGTAGAAGCAATTGCACTTCGAGCTGGAGTCAATAAGGCGTTGGTTTACAGGTACTTTGGCGGGCTTCCGGGACTTCTCTCTGCTTTTGCTGCCAGCGATGCGTTTATGCCTGCTGCTACGGAACTCCTGGAACTATGCGGTGCGGACCTGCGCGGTTTAGCTCCACGAGAACGCTTCGTCCGTTGTATTCAGGCTTATGTGAAGGCGCTGCAGGTACGTCCTGCAACCGTTCAAATTCTTCTGCGCCTGCCTGGGCTGTCAGTAGAAATACGCGCGGCTCTTGCAGAGGGAAGGGTTCGGGCGTTGGAGCCTATTCGGGAGCTGTTTGGCAGTGCGGAGATAGGGGCAAATTTCAACCGGGAGCTTGCTTTCAATCTGCTCATCTCCGGAGTGTGCGTCCTTTTAGGCGCACATCAAGAAGACTGGCACTCCGCTCCAATCGCAACAGAGGAGCTTTCTTCCAAGATTCTTGGGACGATTGAGGCGATGCTGCTTGGTAGAGGGGAAGTCCTTTCGGCGTAGGTACGGATGCGATCATCCGTACCTACACTGGTACTGGTTTATTGCACCCGAAAGGATTTGATGGCGATTGCATTTGGTTCCGGACCCGCAGGAAGCATTGTAAAGAGAGAACGAGTCTGAGTCCTTATTACGGATACGTCTCCTGAGTGAGCATTGACGGCGAACAAGAGGTGCCCAACCGCCGAGAAGGCCATTGCATCAGGACCATCTCCTCCGGGGATACCGTTTGCATCGATTCGCTTTCCATCCTCAATGCTGTAAACCGTAATTCGGTCTGCATTAAAGTTGCCGACGTACAACAATGCATTATCCCGGCTTACGATGCCTCGGGAAGGATGAGCGCCCATCAGGTAGGCTCCTCCGACATCGTTTGTCCACGTGGATATTTCCGAGATGGTATTGCTGTCGAAGTTGGAGACGAAAACCTCTCCGCCATCCGGTTTGAGCGCCAGGTGAACAGGCGTCTGTCCAACGCGCAACATGGTCAACAATTGATCGCCATGCTCGGCGTTTGCCAGCGCGAGAGCCATGACAAAGTGACTTCCGGTACAGGCAACAAAGGTCTTCGAGGAGTCAGGGAGGATGACTGCATCGGTTGCTCCCTGGCAGCCGGAGAAGATGTTTCTCAGTTTGCCACTCTGCGGATCGAAGATGCTAACGCTGTTCCCTCCGCGATTGGTGACTACCAGAGATTTCCTGTCCGGAGAAATTCGAGCCACGGCCGGTGCTTCTCCTGTGCCGATGGTCGCAATCTCACGGTGGGTCTTCAGATCCAGGACAGAGACATTATTCGATCCTGAATTGGCAACATAGGCTCTTTCCCCTTCGGCGTCGACATCGATGGAAGCGGGAGCCATGTGTACGGGAATCGTGGTCGCAATCTGGTTCTTCTCGGTGTTGATTACGCTGACCGTGCCACTACCGGAGCTTACGACATAGGCTTCGTTGCGGGTAGGGCTCACCGTAACGGCTACGGGTTTCATGCCGACGCCGAGAACCCGATCCAGACGCAGATTCACAACATCCAGGACTGTGACCGTACCGTTTCCGCCATTGGTGACATACGCGTACTCACGATAGTTGGCGGGATACTTGGGGAAATCTTTCTTTTTACATCCTGAGGCCAAGACGATCAGGAAGAGGAATAGAAATGTGAGGTGGAAAGAGTAACCACCTCGTTTCTTGAGATCGGTAATTTGCTTATTCAGAGACAGGGCTTGCTACTCCCACTTGCGGAGTTGTCACCTGAATGCTGCGAGGAAGCGACCGGTGCAGGATTCCTGCAATCTGGCCGATCTCGTCCATCAGAGTGGCAAACTGTTCCGGATAGATGGATTGCGGCCCGTCAGAGAGAGCCTTATCCGGTTGATGATGTACTTCTACGATAATTCCGTCAGCGCCGACTGCAATAGCAGCGCGTGACATCGGTGTTACTTTATTGCGTTTGCCCGTACCATGGCTGGGGTCGACCAGGATTGGCAAATGGCTGAGTCTTTGCACTGCAGGTACGATACTCAGATCGAGAGTATTTCGAGTGTGATCGGCGAAGGTCCGGATACCGCGTTCACAGAGGATTACCTGATAATTGCCCTCACTCATGATGTACTCGGCGGCCATCAGGAACTCATCCAGCGTTGCTGACATCCCACGTTTCAGGAGTATCGGCTTACGAGCCCGTCCTGCACGCTTTAGCAGTGAAAAGTTCTGCATGTTGCGTGCCCCAATCTGAATAACGTCGGCGTATTCCTCTACCAGATCGATGGTTTCGTGATCGATGGCTTCGGTAACGATTCTGAGACCAAAGGTCTCCCGAATCTCCGCCATGATGCGTAGCGCCTCTTCTCCCAGTCCCTGGAAGGCATAGGGCGAGGTGCGTGGTTTATAGGCTCCGCCACGGAAGAATTGGGCTCCTGCAGCAGCAACCTGCGCTGCGACAGTGAAAGCTTGCTCGCGGGTTTCTATCGAACACGGTCCCGCAATTACGGCCAGGTTCTTGCCTCCGATGGTGGCATCGGTTCCGGGAAAGGTAATGATAGTGTCTTCTTCCTTGATATCGCGGCTGACAAGCTTATAAGACTTGGAGACGCGGATGACCTCGGCGACACCCGACATCTCTTCGAGATTGCCACGGTCGACCTCTCCTTGATTACCTGTGATCCCGATGGCTGTACGCTGGGCTCCCGGCAATGGGTGAGCGCGGAATCCCAGGCTTTCAATGTGCTCACAAACTGCCTGTATCTCTTCCTGTGTCGCTTGCGCCTTCATTACTACGAGCATGGGAATACCCTCAATCGGAAGTGTACTGGTTTATGGAGGAAGGGGGCAATGTTAGAGCAATTCCGACGTTACGATGTCCGATCAAAGACGGTTAAGGTGCCGCTTTATCTGAAAGTGGTCTCGGGCCAGGTGGATACGGCTATGACGAAATTGCTCTAGAAGGGCTTCATCTCCATACACGAAAAGTCGTATGAGATGGATGCATTCTGGTGGCCGGTTGGTAGCTCGGCAAAATGGAGGGAAGAAAAAGCCAGACGTTCGCGCTAGGAGGGCGGGCCCGTCTGGCCTGGAATAAGAGCTCTATTCTCGCGGATTAACGCGCAGTGTTTTTGCGGGTCCGTGCTGCGACAATCGCGGGTGCAAATATCATGCCGACGAAAAGGGCGGCAATCAATAGATCATGCATATAGGCTCCTCAATCTGGACGTCCTGAATAGTCCACATTCGTATGGTCTGCTTATCGGCAGTGATGAGTGGAAGATTAGAGAAAACTTAAAAATAACGTGCCGTTTGGTGAAGAATCGATCAGCGGACGATTGTGTCCACCGAGAATCGGACGGCAAAGGAAGTTTGTAGCCCTCTACATCCAAGCTAAAGCCTAGCATTTAAATGCGAAAGGCTAGCTGTGAAAAAGCGTCTCCTGTTGCGCTGCAATTCTTTTTTGGGCCTTCCACTTTAATCCTAGCCAGGCGAGATAGCCGAGCTGGAAAACCCAGGTGACAATGTAGGCCAGAACCAGATGACGATGCGCCATGGAAAACTCCTTCGTATGGAACTACTTAGTTGTTGGTGATCTCTAGGTTTGCTTCCAATGCGTGCAAAGCTGCATCTTGTTCCAGCTTTTGCTTCTGTTTTTCCAGGGTGTAACGAATACCGCAGAGAAGAATACCCCAGGCAAACCAAGCTGCCAGATTCCACCAAACGGCGGGCCACATACTGGGATCTAGTCCTGAACCTTCACCGCCTCCGATCACAGGCGACGGATGTTGTGTCCTCCACCAACGGGTCGACATATACACGATAGGCACATCCAGATAACCAACGATGGCCAATACCGCAGCTAAGGTTTGCATCTGCGGACCGGCTGCAAAGCGACGGAGCAGGAGATAGCTCACATAAATCAGCCAAAGGACGAGTGTACTGGTCAGTCGCTCGTCCCAGGTCCACCAGATGCCCCAAACCGGTCTTGCCCATAGCGGACCGGTAATAAGCACGATGGTGCAGAAGACTACGCCGATTTCTACCGTCGATAGCGCGACGGCATCGGCAGCCAATGCCCGGCCGGGGTGTTGACGGCGGGAGGCGAGGTACACAATCGATGCCCCGAAATTGACCAGAAAGAACAAGAAGGCCAGCATTGCGGAGGCAAAGTGGTAATAGAAAATCCGCTGAATATCGCCCATAGTTGCTTCTGTTGGAGCGACATACATGGCCTGGTAAAACCCGTAACCGAGTAAACCCAGCGTCAGTAGAATCCAGAATGAGACAAGCGTCTTCATAGTGTTCCCAAAAGATTGATTACCCACCAGTCTAACGTGATCTGAATCACTCTGCATGCAGAATGGTGTCGAAAAGCAGCAGAGTCACGGTTGTGAAGATAACGTCATATCCCGCCAGCAACTTGATCCACAAACCGGGATCGGATTCCCCTGTCAGAATGGCGGTAGAAGCTTGCACCATGGCCAGGAGCGCCGGAATAAAGATAGGGAACAGAATCAACGGTAATAAGAGCTCTCGATTCCGGCTGCGGATGGACAGAGCTGCGAAGAAGGTTCCATTACTGACCAGTGCCCATGTTCCAAGTGGGAGGACCAGAAACAAAAGCCACGGATTTCCCACTGCCCGCAAATTGTAGAACATGACGAATAAGGGAGCCAGCAGCAGTTGCACGATACTGACAAAGAGAAAGTTGGCTAAGACCTTAGCTAGGAACAGGGCGGATGCCGGAGCAGGTGTCATACGTTGGGCATCCAGAACCTGGTGGCGCAGTTCCCGTGCCCAGGCCTGATTTAAGGCGCTGACAGAGGCGAAAAGGGTAGCCACGCAAAGGATTCCGCCTGCAATCTGCCGGGAGACCGATTGCGTAGGATCAAAGGCAAGACTGAAGAGCACCACCACGATCAGGGCAAAGAACAGCATGGAATTGACGGCATCTTTCGATCGCCACTCAATCTTGAGGTCTTTGAACAGGTGCGTCAGCAGATAGCTTTGCTTCACCCTGCATGCTCCCTGGTTGTGATGTCCTTGGTCAGATCGATCACAGTTGCTTCTGCAGCCCGAATGTAGTCTCCAGGAGAGATAAGGATCTGTGCTCCGCGTGCTCCCGCTGAGACGGAGATGATATCGAAAAGCTCCACGGTTTCGTCAATGAAGGCAGGATAGGGCTTCTTGGCGCCAAAGACCGTTACTCCTCCACGGATATAGCCTGTAAGCGGTTGCACTTCCTTCAGTGATACCATCTCAGCTTTTCTTACGCCGGCAGCTTTTGCCAGCTTTTTGAAATCCAGCTCGGCATCTCCTGGAATCACCGCAAAGAAATGTTCTCCAGTGCCGGATGTTGTAAGGAGAGTCTTAAATACTTGTTCCGGGGGCAGCCCAATCTTTCGAGCAACGTTGGTGGCGCTCAGATCCTCGGGATCAACCTCATATTCTTGCAGCGTGTAATGGACTCCCAGGGAATCCAACAAGCGGGCAGCATTTGTCTTCATGCTTTGTTCTCCGCGGGTGTGGTTGGTTGAATGCGCCCTGCCTTGAGAAAAACATATTCATCGGCGATCGGCTCGGCCAATTCCCGCTGGTGTGTGGTGATGACGATTGTCCGGTTTTCGCGCCGGAACCGGCCCAGTAACTCAACCATTTGGTGCGCGCTGGTAATGTCCATATTGGAGAAAGGCTCATCCAGCAGCAAGAGTTCGGGCTCAGAGATCAAGACGCGTGCCAGAGATGTCCTCTGGCGCATTCCTTGTGAATACTGTCCGACTGGGCGGGTGAGTGTTGGATCCAGACCAACGGCTTTCAAGGACTCTTCGGGAGCGAGGCAGCGACGTTGTCCGTAGAGACTCGCGAAATACGCCAGATTTTCTACCCCGGTTAATTCGTCATAAAGCATGGGGGCATGGCTCATGTAGCCGATGCGTTCCCGCTCCTGATGCGGCGAAGAGCCGTCAAAGACCTCGATTTTGCCATAGCTGGGATAAAGCAGGCCTGCCATCAGCCGGAGAAGCGTAGATTTGCCAGCTCCGTTTTCACCTAGAAGCACATAACAGCGTCCAGGCAGGAAATCGATCGTTACCTGCTTGAGCGCTGCAAAGGTGCCGAAAAGTTTTGAGACAGAGGCCAGTCTGGCGATGTGCTGCGTTTGTGCTCCTTGCACGATACCTTCGTCTTTCGGATATCTAGAGCAATTCCAGCATCACCACATCCAGTTTCGATTTGCTGCGGGCGGCCTTCATCGATGGAAAGCTACAAGATTCTTTATGAATCTTGTGTACAGCGATGCTGGACTTGCGTTAGTTCGAGCCGGCGCTTGCGGCAGGGGGTGTTGCCTCTGCCTGTTTTTGCGGCGCAGCAGTCGTAGAGCCGTTTGGTTGTGCCGGGGCATATTTGGAGGCGCATTTTGCTTGTAATTGGGTTGCGTGAAACACCCCATCGCGTCCAAAAGTTCCTACAGCGAGAGCTTGTGCATTGTCCTTAAAAGTGTCCGGCGGTGGTTCCGATCCCTTATATGAAACTCGCAACGTCCGGTTGTTTTCTACCAGGACAAACTGCGTATTCGTTCCGTTCCGCTCAATGGAGCCAGGTTGAACATTGCCGGCTACACGCAGATGCCGTGTATAGGCCTTGTCTCCCATGCCATTCAATTCTTGAATGGTGACGTAGTAGCTCTTATTCGCCTGGACGCCGCTGATGGCCAAGTAGGCAATCGTGCCAAGGATGACCACTACTGCTATACCGATCCGCAAGCCTTGTTTGCCGCTGGTATTCATCTTCTCCACCATACGAAGGGTTGATCTTCTGGTCAAGGAAATGTGTGTGTTCTATCACAATCTCAAAGAGAAAAAGGAATTCTCTTGATCTCCGGTGGAGGGCTTATCCCTGGATCCACTTGCGGGATTCTGAACCGGACAGATCTTGGTTTCAGAGAATCCAACTAACTTTTGGTAGTGAGCATTGCTTGTTGGGGGGCAGTTTCCCCTTTGATGACTGCGATTTTTACCGGAGCTGTTTTGCTCGGGTTCGCAGCCGGAGCCTTTTCTGGAAGCGTTTGAGGCTTCCGGTTTCCTATTCGTGTAGCAATCAAGACTGGAAGAACTATCACGCCAACGAGAACCAAAACCAGAAGTAAGTCTTGCATTTCCAATACACCCCACAGCCCCATGCGGTTATTCCCACATGGTCTCCCTTTAAACTTTGGTTAAAGATTGATCAAAATGTAGACCGGAAAGGCAGTAACTATCAATACAACAAAAGTGCAACGTCAATTGGGTGTAAGTACATCAACATCCAGTTTCTATAAAAGAAAACTGGAAGAGATGAGCTTTATTTCGTTTAAATGTAATGCCTTACCAAGATCTGTGACAAGGGGTCAAATTTGGCACTACTAATCTTGGATTACTTTCTTGTTATCGGCAGGAGGTGCTGGATCTTTAGAGGCACGATTTGAATATCTCCCCCTAGATAGTTGCAGTCAGGGAAGTGCTCCACTGTTTTCGCAAGCTCAATGTCACTGCTGCAAGGTAGTTGCGGCACGATTCAAGGCTGCCGCAAGCTGCTCCATCTGACTTTGCGCTATTGCTTCGTTGCGAGCGTCGATTGCTTCGTTTACTCCGGGAATTACTACGGCGGCATAGCCGGTATATTCTCCGGGAGCAAAGATGGCATGTCGATACCAAGGACGGTTGGGCAATCCTGAAGGGAGAAGAAGATCGCTTTCTGCCCGTCGCAAGGCTGCATTTAGGGATTCTGGATTGGCTGGAACAGCAAGTTGTCTTTGCTGTACGGACTCAGCAGCGTGAAGAAATGTCTGAGCTGCAGCTTCTGCAGCGCTGAAATTCAGGCGGTTGAGTTTTGCGGCGGAAGCCTTGTTCTTGGCCATCTCCAGGTATGAGACGATTTCCTTCCCATATGTCACGTAGTCGTAGGGCAGGACAGTTGCTTCGGCCATATGCAAAGCTTCCAGGCCCAGAACTTGTGCCATCTCCCGCTCATAAACAAAACTTGGATCGGCATTCTTGATGAACCATTCGTAATTGTCGAAGACAGAATGGTAGACACCATATGCACCCTGAGATCCAATATCGGTGGATGGAACTGCGGCGTGTTGCAGAAATGGAGTGAAGTCCGATCCGCTACCAAGAGTGCCTACGTGTATGTCGTCGCTGCTTGTGGAACTATCTCCTCCCGAGGTCTGCGCTGCATGCTCATTCCTTTGCCAGGCCTGGTATACGGAGTTTCCCGTTGGGCTGGGCACCTGTTTGGTTACATCTTGAAGGAATCTCTTTAGCGAAGGTACGGCACTGGCGGAAAAAGTTGGACCGGAGACGCCAACGTCGACGTTGAAATAAGCAACAGCATGGGCTAATTCCTTTTCATGCTCCTCAGTCCATTCGGTTGAACCGATGAGGCCTTCTTCTTCTCCGTCCCAGCTGGCAAAGATGATCGTGCGCTTTGGCTTCCACCCATGCTTTAGAAGAGATCCAATTCCGTGCACCGATTCGAGCATGGCTGCTGTTCCACTGTTGGGATCTACCGCACCATAGGCCCAGGCATCGCGATGATTCCCTACGATTACCCATTCTTCTGGATATCGAGATCCTTTGATTGTTCCAATGACGTCCCAGATAGTGCGTAATTGATAATCCTGTTTAAGAACCAGATGGATCTTCACTCCGCCTGGTCCGAGATGGTAGGTGAGAGGTAGTGTCCCTTGCCAGGAGCGCGGCGCGACAGGACCTTCCAGATGCTGCAATATCGGCGTTGCATCGTGATATGAAATCGGTGTAGCCATGATGTTCGGCTGACTTGAAGCCCGAGAGGCAGGAATGCGTCGGGAGTCGGGAAGCTCGGGAGTAGAGGCGAAGCCGGGAGTTTCTACATCGCCGGGATATTTGAACATGTATTGTACGGAACCACGTTGTACTCCGGTTTCTGGACGGTAAGGCCCAGAGGGATAGGTCCTGCCGCGCGAGTAGCCATCGTCTGCCGGATCGGAATAGATAAGGATTCCCGCTGCTCCGCGCTCCTGTGCGATATAGGCTTTTACCCCGCGGAAATTAGCTCCATAGCGCACAAGAACGATCTTCCCTTTAACATCGATATGTAAGGATTCAAGTGTCTGGAAGTCCTCGATCCTTCCGTAGTTTGCGTAGACAACATCTGCGGTGATGTCTCCTGAAGCAGAAGAACTATTAAAAGGGAGGACAACGCGCGGATCGTCCTGGAAGGGATCTGCTTCGACATGCTCTTTCGTTGGGCCTAGCATCAGCAACTTCCCATCCGCATCGAAAGCTTCAATGCGAATTTCTTTGGGAAGATTGAAGTAAACCTTGTAGGGAACAATTTGTGTTACCAGACCGGCGATACGGAATTTCGATGCAACGTATTGGGCAGTTTCGTAGTCTTCTTTCGAACCCGCAATGTGCGGTGCTGCCGTGAGATTCTTCAGATGCTCTCCGGCTAGTTTTGCACTTGGAATTTTGAGAAAAGCGCGATCGATTTTTTGCTGCTGAGAAAAGTCCCGATAGCCGAAAACACCTGCAGTAGGACTCTGCGCTGAGGAGAAGCTAAGAAAAAGAACGTAGAAACAGCAGAAAGCAGCAATGCGTCGAAAGAGAAACAAGTGTAGCTCCTCTTCTATCCGAGTAAAAAGCTCAGCTTACACTATTGAAGAGGCGGGGAGACCTTCCCGCCAGCGGAGCCATTCTTCTGGCCGGAACACTTGTGATTCGTCTCCGGCAATGAAGAAAGAAGCGAAGGCGTCTTAAATAAAGGAGAATTGCTCCACCAGCCTCATTGTTATGCAAGAAAATACGGAGTCGACAACTGAAGCACGTGTAGGCTCGGGCTCAATTTCAGCTGCCGCGGAACCGGCTGTAAATCCCGCTGAAACTGTTGCTGGGCTTACGAAGAGAAGTAATTCTTTGCCGCAGATCATCCGTGCTCTGCATAACAGGAATTTCCGAATCTTTTGGGCCGGAAACTTTACTTCGAATATCGGTACCTGGATGCAGAACGTGGCGCAGGGATGGCTGGTTCTGCAACTGACCAATTCTTCCTTCTGGTTGGGGCTGGTCGGCTTTGTCGGTTCTTTCCCTTTTCTGCTGTTTACGTTGTTTGGTGGTGTGATTGCGGATCGGGTCAATCGACGCTATCTGCTGATATCGACCCAGAGCATCATGATGATTCTGGCTTTCATTCTGGCGGTACTGACCTATCTGAAGGTGATCACGATTGGGCAGCTGGCTTTGCTTGCTTTCCTGACAGGAACAGCCATGTCAATGAATGCCCCCAGTTATCAAGCCATCGTGCCGCAGTTGGTCGAGCGCGAGGATCTGCCGAATGCCATAGCTCTGAATGCCGCACAGTTCAACATGTCGCGGGTTTTGGGCCCAACGCTCGGCGGTTATGCCATGGCATGGATCGGTATGGCGGGAAACTTCTTCCTGAACGGCCTTAGCTTTTTGGCTGTGCTCGTCTCGCTCTTTCGGATTCACTATCCTCCGCCTCCGAAAAGGGATCGGCATAAGAGTGTTCTGCAGAGCCTGAAGCAAGGGTTCCGATATGTTCGCCATCAGCAGCAGATGTTTGCGATTGTGGGCCTGGTCATGTCTGCCAGCTTTTTCCTTATGCCCTTCCTCACCTTTATCCCGTACTTTGTACGCAACGATCTGCACGCTTCCGAACGTGGCCTTGGCTTGATCATGGCCTGTTCGGGAATTGGAGCCTTTCTTGCTGCCGCTGTTATTGCTTCACGTGGTGTTTTACGGCATCGGGGGCGTGTCATTGTCTTTGCCGGGCTCTTCGTCATGAGCGCAGCGATTGTCTTCTGCTATTCGAAGACCTTCTGGCTCTCCGCGGCGGTGTCGTTTTGCGAAGGGTTCGGGATGATCATGACGATCTCCACGGTGAACGTGGCCATGCAGCAACTGAGTTCGGATGAGATGCGGGGCAGGGTAATGAGCATCTACAGCACGGCTTTCCTGGGACTGCCGCCCTTGGGTAGTCTGGTGGCCGCCGAACTTTCACGGCATATCCCTACCGAGCATGCCATCGCCGCAATGGCAGCGATGGCTATGCTTTTTTACCTGGGATTCTTTTTCTTCTCGAAGCCGCTTCGCGATCTGGATTGAGCAGGTCTTCCAGGCTGCAAAAATCAGGCAACCGGTTGTGCGCAGTGTGCACAGCGCTTTGCTGCTATCGGGATATCGCTCAAGCATTCAGGACACTGTCTGGTGGCCGGCGCGGCAGGAGTAGCTGGATGAAGACGCCGCATCAGAGCATTAATAGGAAGCACAATTCCGAAATAGACTGAGCCTCCTATCAGCAGAAAGGCAATGGCAGCATTCAGAAAGTTGCCATATTTGATTTTGCCACCATGTATTTCCAGTACCAGATAGGAGAAGTCCGGTTTGCCGACGGTAGCGGCAAGTAACGGGTTGATGATATCGGCAACGAGTGAATTCACAATCGCTGTAAAGGCCGCGCCGATAATCACCGCGATAGCAAGATCGACGACGTTCCCACGCATGAGAAAGTCGCGGAATCCTTTCAACATGTGTCCTCCTTCAGGCTACTTCGTGTGTAGGATGCCAATTTTATCCATATTGTGATAATTGTCCACAGTCGATCTTTATTTGTGGAGCGAAAGAGATACGTTCTGTACCGCGGCTTCGGCTTTACACTCGGCCCTGTGAACAAAGACAAATCTGGCATTAACAGCTAGAGTGCCAAATGCCAGCAAGCTCGAAAAAAGTAACAGCGAGCGACTTCGTTTGTCCAAACGTAATAGACGAATGCCCATCGCCAGAACGAAAGCTGCAACCATCGCAAGAACGGTGAGGGATGGCCGGTTTGTGCAGATACTCGCTTGAGGGCCAACAAGCAGTGCAACGGAGGCTCCGCAGGTTGCCAGGGACAGTAAAAGTGCCACTCCAGACTTGCGCTGTGACATGATTTTCCAGACTAAAGCATTTCCGGCTTTCGCGTACGAAGAAGGAGCAATGTGTCTCGAGTTGCCATCTCAAACAGACTCCCCATCTCTATCGCGACATATCTTCAAGCAGCCATCCTGCGTAGGGATAGAAGAGCAGAAAGAGAATCATGACCACGGTCAGGATGTCCATGTAGACAAGCAGCAAGACCCCGCCATGATAGAAGCTCCAGCGCGCCTGGAGACAGCGGACCGTTTCACCTGTGCCATAAATAGCAAAAATAGCGGGCAGCACAAGAAGAGGTGCCTTGTGGCCTTGTGGGAATCCTGAAAGGTAGAAGGCTAACGCTAAGCTGAACAGCACCACTGCGGTACCGCGTGCAAGCGAGCGGGATCGGAGACGAAAAACGGATGTAGTCATTGGGGAAGGAATGACCTTACAGCAATAGTGTAGCGTAGCCAGCCGCGGTAGGACGAAACCCGCCATTGTCCGTTTCAGGCGATATCTTTCAGCGAAAGCTACTTCTGGAACCGGTGCCCGGCTCGGCCAGCTCTGGTGGTTGTACGAATTTACCTGCTGCTAGTTTGCTTCGCTTGAGACATGTCATCGTGTGTGATTTCGGATTGGTCTAGCAGAATTTCCGTTGTTCCTGTCTGGTTGCTGGATTGATCGATTACTCCTAACCTCAGATGTGTTTTCCCGAGGGGCAGGTCCAGATCTGTATGGAACGGAAGTCCCTTGCTGAGAACCATCGAATATAGATCGGGAGAAAGGTCTATCCGCAGATCTTTAGCAACGGAATTGAGCGGCTTGCCTGTCGCATCGTATCCGACCATCGAAACCACCAATGCTCCATGGTGAAAGCCATCCGCTGAGGTACTGGTAAGTACATTGTGAATATCGATTGCCCAGTCTACTGAATATCGGAGCAGAGGCCCTTTGAGGTTTGAGCCATTGCTTCCATTCCGCGAGGAAGCTTTGCCGAGATCGGGCTGTGGACTCGACGGACGAACCCGAACATTGAAAATGATTTGAGTTGCATCGGGAGCTCCCAGGCGCATAGCCGTCTGGAAGAGAGCATCTTTGTGCTGCGAAGCGCTTTCCTGTGGTGCATGCGGGTCGCTGGCAAAGTAGCCGCGCCGGTATGCAAGAGTCGTATTGGGAGAATCTATCTGTATGGAAATCTTTCGATATTGACCGTCATATTTCCTATTCGAAGGAGTGTAAGCAAGCCGGTAATAACTCGCGCCTGCACGAAGAACGTGGATGAGAGCGGCTTTGAAGTCGTTGGTATGGATCTGAGCCTCTCCTCCCGTATTCCTTGCAATCACGTTCATCGTGGCGTTTTCTGCCGTTGTCTGTTGGAAGAATTTTTGATTCTCATCGCTGAAGGCCGAAGAATCCCGGAAATATCTGGATCCGTTCCGCCCGACGTTATAGACGGGGGAGGCCATTACTCCACGAGCATCAATCGGATATACGGCAATCTGGCTGGAGGCCAGCAGATTAGTAGTTTCCCGAATGGCTTTTGTGTATTCGCGAACGGCAGAAAATGGAGAGGGCAGGCTATTATCAGGATCGATGGCTACAGGGAAAGAGCCTGAGAACCAGATGATGTTTTTCCGGCCTGGGAACGCGTTCAGATATGCGCTTAATTCTCTGAACGCTTCCAGGGTATATCCAACACGCGTGTCGGTTTGAGTGGCCTCCACGTCTGCTTCGAACTGTTTGATCTTTTGCACTATCTCTTCCAACCTCGGAGTGCTGCGTCCAATGTCTTGAATCTGTGTGGACAATTTCCGTTCTAGTGGTTCCGGCAGGAGGTTGGGTGGATTCACTGCTGCCTGGGTACTGTGCAAAGCCTCTTGCAGGATTCTAGGATCGGAGCTGAAGCCCTGTAATAACTGCAATTTTGAACTTAACGTGAAAATGGCCATCGGATGGCCGGAGGGGATGTACTGGAGGAAATTGAGCATCTGCTGTCGAACGTAGGCCTGATTCTCCAAGGGGGTGTTGAGCGCGTCCATGAGCAGGACATTGATGGAATCTGCCGAAAGAGAATCCGGAAGATTCGTGTGGACGTCCTCGGGTATCGGCTCTCGTGCTTTTGCCTGTGTGGAATTGTTTCCCTGATACGCCGCGAAAAAGCTGATCTGCTGAGGTGTTCCATTCTCTTGTATGTGGAACTTCTCTTTGGTTAAGCCAGTAACAGGATTACCTTCACGATCAGTTACGACAACATCCACGATCACGTTTAGGGCTTTGGCTTTTAATGTGATTTGAGAATCGGTGCGGTTCGTTGTTTGTGCTGAACAAGCTATTGAGAAAGCTAATAGAAATGCAGCAAAAATATAACCCAAGCGCATTGGCCCCTCACCTGAACAAGGAACCCTAACACATTACTGAAACATATGTCACTAAGCCAGATTGAAGATAGAAGCTCAGAATCCAGGATGTTGTTACTGTGGTTTGCTGGCCGTCTCCTTGTTGATTGGCTTTACCTGAGTCAGTGGAATTTCCAATGTTCCGGATTTATCCGCGGATTGATCGAATATCCCGAGGCGTAAGAAGTCTTCTCCCTTGGGAAGGTCGATATCCGAATGATAGGGAAGCCCCTTCTTTATGAAGGCCGCATAGTTAGCCGGAGAAAGGGTCAGCTTGAGGTTCTGTGTTGCAGAATTGAGAAGTTTTCCGTCAGGGTCATAACCGACCATGGCAACCATAAGTGTGCCATGACGCACTCCATCCTGTGTCAAAGTGAGATTCAGGTTGTGTAAATCGATTGCCCAGTCTACCCAGTAACGAATGAGAGGACCCTGAAGCTTTACTCCAGGGTCGCTATTGCGCGAAGGTTCTTTAGTGAAGTCGACAGGAGGATTGGCTGGTTGCACTCGAACGTTAAATACGAGTTGTGTGGCATCGGGTGCGCCTCTTCTCATCGTGACGTGAACGAAGTTAGCGGTTTCAACGTCCGTACTCTGGTGAGATTTATTGGGATCCATGGCGAAATAACCACGCCGGTATGCCAGCTTTACATTTGGAGCATCCAAGTGAAGCGCTATCTTGCGGTAGTTGCCGTCGTATTTGTTGTCGGAGGGAGTGTATGCGATGGTGTAATAGGTAGATCCGACATGGACGATGTGGCCAATGGCTTCCTTTAGTCCATTGGTGTTATAGATAGCTTCCCCTCCAGTGCTCTGGGCGATCTGATCCATCGCCGCATTTTCGGCGGCCTTTTTTTGAAAGGACTTCATCGTCTCTTCTGCAAATGTCGAGGGTTTTCTTACATATCGGGAGCCACTATCGGCAATATTGGTAGTCGATGAGGTCATCAGGCCGCGGCCATCTACCGGATAGACGGCGATCTGATGTTGTGCCATCAGGTTTGTTGTTTCGCGAATTTCCTTATCGTATGTCCGCGATGCCGAGAATGGATTCTGTAGATTTGAGTCAGGCTGAATGACCAGGGGAAAAGAACCGGAAAACCAGATAATGTTTTTTCTGCCCGGCATGCCACTCAGATAGGCACTGAGTTCTTTGAAGGCTGACAGTGTATAGCGGACCCGTAGGTCTGTCTGAAAGGACTCTATATCGGCCTCGAATTGCTTCAGTTGTGCAATCTGTGCCTCAAGGACAGCGTTTTTCATCTCCCCGCTATCTTCAAGCGATTCTGAGATCTTCTTGTCTCCCTCTCCAGGCAACAGGATGGATTGCCGTGAAGAGGCTTTCTTGCTGTTCAGGGCTTCTTGTAGAAGTTGAGGATCCGAGCTGAAGCCTTGGAGCATTCGTAGTTGGGAGTTGAGTGTAAAGATGGCAAGTCGGGTTCCCGGTGGAAGCTTCTTGAGGAAAGAGATCATCTGCTGCCGTACATAGAGCTGATCCTTCATTGGTGTGTTCAGCGCATCCATCAGAAGAACATTGATAGAGTCCGAGACCTGTGAAAAAGGATAGTTCGTATAGATGTTCTGAGGGAGCGTAGGACGAGGCTTTGCCTGTGAAGGATCGACTTCGTGATGCGGTTCAAAGAATCCGATCTGTTGCGGCTTTCCGTTTTCTGTGACGTGAAACTGCTCTTTGGTCAGACCTGTAACCGGATCCCCGTGCTTATCCGTGACAACTACATCAACGATAACAGTCGATGCCTGAGCTTTAATTGTGATCTCAGGATTATTGGTAGCGGCTGTTTGGGCAGAAGACGTAAACGTCACAGCGGAAAGCAAAAGAGCAAACGTCCAACGAGCGTGCATCGAGTCTCCTCAAGCTATGAAGAAACCCTAACATGAATAGGTTGGGAGTGGAATAACTTAAATTTATTGAACTATTAAAGCATTTCTCACATAGGTATACATTTGCCAAGAATGGTGAAGTGCAGCTTCCTTTGATAGAAAGCTGCCAAAATCTTTGCGGTCAGGATCACACTTGAGCGAGGAATACACTAACAGCGGAGTGAGCTTATATCTTGCTCGTTCGGCTCGTATTCGCAAACGCTGGCAAAGCTTTCAAGGCTTGTATTTGTTCGGGACTACTTTGAGAGCTGCTGCAGCTTCAGCTACCCCACTCCTTGTCGCGTTTGTGCGTATCTCCGAGTGGGGCAGCGCTGCCTGGATCATTTACTTCGTGGCGACGGCTAATTCGCCTTGCTTGAGTGCTTCATCGTACGGCGCCTTGAGAACTCCACGCTCGGTGATGATTGCTGTAACGTAGCGGGCCGGAGTGACATCAAAGGCAGGATTTTCAATACCCACACCATTGGGCGTTAGCTGTTTCCCTGCATGATGAGTCACCTCAACTGCCGGTCGTTGCTCAATGGGAATGGCATCTCCGGTTGGGGTCGCGGTATCGATTGTCGACCATGGCGCGGCAACATAGAAGGGTATTCCATGTTCCTTTGCCAGGACTGCGACGCCATAAGTCCCGATCTTATTGGCCACATCTCCATTTGCGGCAATACGGTCTGCTCCAACGACTACAGCTTGAATCTTGCCTTGACGCATGAGGCTGGCTGCCATGTTGTCGCAGAGTACTGTCGTAGGAATTGAGTCATGCATCAGTTCCCACGCTGTGAGACGTGCTCCCTGAAGGAACGGCCGGGTTTCATCGGCAAAGACATGGATGTTATGTCCCCGTTCCACCGCTGCCCGGATAACACCAAGGGCTGTACCGTAACCACAAGTGGCCAAGGCCCCCGCATTGCAATGGGTAAGGACTGTGCCAGATTGGGGGAGCAGTGCCGCTCCGTGTGCACCCATCGCCTTGCAAGCAGCAATGTCTTCGTCGTACATGGCATTGGCTTCGCTGATTAAGGCTGTGCGGATCTCATCGATAGTAATATCCGGCTTTGCCGCCAGAGTTTGAAATAGTTGACGCATCCGCTCAATAGCCCAGAATAGGTTGACTGCTGTGGGTCGAGTGGAGGCCAATGTTTTCGCGATCGTATCGAACTCCGGACGGAGTTCCTTCACCGTCTTTGCCTTGGAGTGTTGAACTCCGAGAGCAACACCCATAGCAGCGGAAACACCAATCGCGGGGGCTCCGCGGACGATCATCGTGGTAATGACGTTAGCAACCTCTTGGTAGCTGGTGGCTAAAACGTAGGTTTCTTCTAGAGGCAGCTTGGTCTGATCAAGGAAGCGGACGCCTGTAGCGGTCCATTCAAGGGTCGGAATCATACAATACTGAGTTTACTATTTGCGGTCCTTGCCTGGAGGAATTAAGGGCTATCTAATTGAATGGAGAATACTTACGAGAATTCTGTATCCAACATCAAAATCTTGACCTTCCGGAGCCAGCAATACTCAATGGATCAGACGTGCCGGGCCTGTCTTTAAACCGCTCTATTCCTTCCAAACAAAAGGCGTGATTTCCGAGACGGGCAGGATTGATCGTACAGGGGTTGATTCTGGAGTTTTTTCCGCCTTCAGGCCATCGTACAGGCAAGGGCTCCGACCGTCTTGAGGGCAGCTTCTACCTGTTCCGACCAGAAAGCGGCATTGAGCCGGATATAGTTCTTGAACGCATCGTCTAGTGCAAAGATTGAGCCTGGGGCTACGCTGATTCTCTTCTTGAGAGCTTCTTCGTACAACGTATGAGAATCGATTGAATCCGGCATCTCAACCCAGATGATGAATCCTCCTTCGGGTCGAGTAACCTTGCTGCCTTCTGGAAAATAACGAACGATAGCGTCCCGCATTTGTGCGACTTGCTTGCAATAGGTTCGACGAATAGCTCGCAAGTGACGATCGTATCCCCCGTTCATTAAGAATTCCGCAACGGCGAGCTGGGTGGGAGATGCCGTAGCGATGTTGAACAAGGTTTTGAGCCCTTCAACTCGCCGTTGAAATCTGCCGGGAGCGATCCATCCGATCCGGTATCCAGGTGCCAGGGTTTTGGAGAAAGATGAACAAAGAAGAACCAGTCCCTTTTCATCAAAGGCTTTGGCTGCTGTGGGTCGTGTCGGTCCGAAGTGCAGCTCTCCGTAAACATCATCCTCGATCAGCGGGATCTCGTGTTTTGCCAGGAGGCGGACTAATTCCTTTTTCTTCTCATCTGGCATCAATGTACCCAGAGGATTATCGAAATTCGAGATAATGATGCAGGCGTGAACCGGGTTATGGGTAATTGCATAGCTGAGCACCTCCAGATTTATTCCTTCGCGAGGAGCCGATGGGATTTCAAGAACCTTGAGTCCCAACCATTGAATGGAATTCAAAAACGTGTAGAAAACCGGGGAGGCGACAGCAACTGTATCGCCGGGCCTGCATGTTGCTTGTAGTGCGAGTGTGATGGCTTCTATACAGCCTGACGTAACGAGGATGTCGTTGGGTGAAGCCGGGCATCCGGAAGTGATTAGTCTCTTCGCGATCTGTGTACGCAACCTTAAGCTGCCACAGGACTCGGTATAGGAAACGCTCTCAACGGGAAATCGCCGGGCTTGCGTGGATAACATGCGGTTCAGCTTTTTGATTGGCAAGAGATCAGGATTAGGTGTTCCCCGTCCGAGCGGGACCAGCGAAGCATCTGAGATATTGCGTATTATTTGCACCGGAACTTCACCGAGCGTCACGGGGGTTGGTGTTAATTCCTTGCGCATTTTCCAATGCGGCACCGACTTGGTAGGCTCCGGAATCGGCACGCGGACGTAGTAGCCCGACTGAGAGCGTGCCTCGATTATCTGCATATCTTCCAAATGCGCGTAAGCCTGCATCACGGTGTTGATACTTACACGCAGCTGACGACTCAGTTGCCGGATTGAGGGAATGCGATCGCCAGGACGGTACGTTCCATGCTCTATAAGGTTTCCAATACTGGCGGCAACCTCGTCGTGAAGCCACAGCTGTCCGGCTTCGAATTCGAGCTTCGTGCTCATGCGAATGATTGTATGCCGTGTATATAGGCCCATCAAAAGATACAGTTGCCCACACAAATGATGGTTACAGTTAGGGAACCTCTGAAAAACTAGCCGAACCAGGAATGGAGCGGATAAAGTGAAAGAGGGGAGAAGATCACGGATGCAACAGATGACATTGGCCCATCAAGCAGAGTTCCAACGTTATGCGAAGAAGACACGGCGGGAACAGTTTCTGGAAGAGATGGAGGCGGCGATGCCATGGAGCGAACTGCTGAGACTGGTTGCACCGTATTATTCGAAGGGAGAACAAGGGCGCAAACCTGTGGGTCTTGGGATCATGCTGCGGGTCTACTTTTTGCAGCAGTGGTTTGCTCTGTCGGATCCAGCAGTGGAAGACGCGCTCTATGAATCGGCAGTGATGCGCCGCTTCGCCGGAATTGATCTGGGCCGAGCGCCGGCGCCGGATGAAACCACGATTCTCAACTTCCGCCACTTATTGGAAGCCCATCAACTGTGCGGGCAGATGCTGGATACGGTGAACCTGTATCTGGAGAGCAAAGGTATTCGTATCAGCACCGGCACCTTCGTGGATGCGACGATTATTCACGCACCGACCTCGACGAAGAACGAGAAGAAAGAGCGCGATCCGGAGATGCATCAGACCAAGAAGGGAAATCAGTGGTACTTCGGAATCAAAGCCCATATCGGGGTGGATGCGAAAGCGGGCATCGTGCATTCGCTTTGTACGACAGCGGCTTCGGTCTCCGATGTGCATATGCTGGGGGACTTATTGCACGGGGAGGAGAAGAAAGTCTGGGGAGACGCGGGCTATCAAGGACAGAGCGATAAGATTCACCAAGCCGCACCGGGAGCACAAGACATGACCTCGCGGCGAGTGAAAACCAAGGCGGGTGTGGACGAAGAGCAAAAGCGCAGGAATCGGAGCAAATCGCGGGTGCGAGCCAAGGTAGAATGGCCCTTCCGTATCCTCAAACGTATCTTCGGCTTGGTGAAAGTTCGTTATCGTGGCTTAAAGAAGAACCACGAATGGTTGTGTGCTGCCTTTGCCCTGGTCAATCTTTATCAGAACCGTAAACGGTTGGCGAAGATCAACCAGCGGCTTGCCCCTCAAGGGGCGTAGTGTGTCCACTGGAGGTCTTGTGCACCTCCAGTGAACAAAAACGAGAAGAGGAATCACCGCAGAAAACGCTGCTTTGGGTTGGTTATGTTAAAAACTTAGCCCGCTACTTAGTAACTCAATGTTTTTCAGAGGTTCCTTAGGTTTTTCCTAGCGGGCGTTGTGCGTAAGAATCCAGCGAGGTGTATCTGTTCCTACTCCACAAAGAACTTTAAACTTCACACTGGATCGTCACATTGAAAGCGATCAATACACAATTTCATAAGGCTTGAAGCAAAGGAGAATTCATGTACAGCGCACGGATAACTAATCGGGGTACGTCGAAGCACTATGCCAATACAAGACATGGAGAATTCGTTATCGATACGACGGGTGAGGGATCAAATCCAATTGACACACTTCTAGCTGGACTCTGTGGCTGTATCGGACACGAAATCAGAGATGCTATGACCGCCGAGCGGATAGCATACACCAGCTTTGTCGTGAAAGCAGAGGCCGATCTTGCGAAGGACAAGACCAGGTTGTCTGATATTTCCGTCTCCATTGAGCTAGATGGAGTCCATCTTGATGACAAGGCGAAAGCCAATCTCATCGCGGCAGCCGAAGGTTGCAAGATCCGCAACACGCTGAAAGCCAATTCGCAGGTCAACATCTCGTTAACTGCCCAAGGGGGAACACACAGTCAGGGTGCAGCGTAGCAAAACTGTATTGCAGGCATTGTCGCGACCGGTAAATATGGCACCAGCCTAACCAGATCGTGAGCAACGCACCAGCCATTAACTGCCACACAAGGCGCATCTCGCCCAGTGTGGCAGTTGAGGAAAGCAGTTGGCAAACCCCTACGGGATCTGTGGCTTGCTCTTATTCTGCAGCTTGTCCAGAGCGTTGCCAGCGCTGTTTGGGAAAGCTCGACACTATCCATGGCAATGAAGAGATTCCCTTCTATCTTCTCTTTCTCTCTTAAGTCCACGAGTTTTTGCTGGCGTTCAGGTAACGGTCAGAAGCGGCCGAGTAATCTGGAGTAGGTAGCTGTTAATTGCTGTCACTGTCTGGCCATTCCTACGATGGCTTCAGGCGTGCTCCGCTCCATTCTAGATAAGAGTGCCAATCTTTTTGTCCCGGAACGCGAATCTGGAATTTCCCCGAAAGGATTGTGCCGTTGAGTTCATAGCTGAGTCGAAACTGTGGTCCGGATTGTGTCAGGGAGGAGAGCAGTTCTAAGCTCGTTGCTGTTGGAGTGGAGACTTCATAATGAATTACGTGCCCTTCATTATCAAAGTAGATTGCCTTTAGCGGCGCGCCCTGGCCCTCTTGATAGATGTACAGCAGATCACTGTGTTCGCAATTGAAATCAGCTGGTCCTTTACATTGTCCAGAGTAGTTGCTGTGACGGGCTAGTATGTGATTGTTCAGTTCTGCCTGAAAGGTGTAGGTTCCTGTTGCTGCTACTCCCGCTGCTCCTTGAGCTTTGGCCTCCCATGTTCCCTGAATGAAGCTAAGCGCTTTCCATGGGTCGTTCTTCTCCTGTACCGTCTGAGCGAAGAGGGAAGGGGTGAGAGCGATTGCAACGATGAGGGCCAGCACCTTCATAGTTAGTGTCCTTTCATTATGAAAACTGATTTCATTTGACTGCTCTTGCTACATTGCCCGATTGTGAATGGTTTTCATTGCTTCAGTAGAGCGAAGGTCTTTCTCAGAGGAGAGATCTCTTTGTACCATTCAGAATAGCGATATTGTGACGCATATTGCCCTCCAGTGATCGAATATTAGTTTTTCGAGTGATTCATATGAATTTCCGAAACCATTTCTGGTATAAGATCGTCTAAGAAGAGCAAACCGAAATTCCCGCAAGTACTCACAGTTGGCGGGAATTTGCTGTATCAGAAAGATTTCCTGGATAATCACAATGCGTATGCGCGCCCAAATTCGAGCCTGCTTTAGCTGCGGTGTTTTTCCGTTGCTGATGCTTGGATTGTGCGCCTTCTTTGTGACTCCCCATAGCAAGAGCGTTCACGCTCGTGTTCCTACCTCCCGTTCCATTCGTTCAGCCACACGTTCTAGCGAAAGTTATTTGATCGTAGATCGTCATGAGGGAGAGGGTGCACAGTCGGCTGCTCTATTGGGGCCTTCCGTCGGACACAAGGATCATCCTCCAATCTCTGGAGACGCTCCTGTTGCTTTGATTGTAGCGAATGGTCTCCATTGGACCTTTGCTGCACCCGGTCTGTTACCCAGAGGGAACTTGGATATAGATCCAAGTAATCCCAGTATTTCCATCCGTGTTCCTCGTGGTCCTCCTTCCATTTAGGGCATTTCCCGCATAGGCATAGACATCGCTGAAAGCTTGTGAAGAGCGGCTTTCTTGGCGGAAAGCCGCGTAAGCTTCTGAGGCTTGATCTAAGTGCTTGCGGAAAATGCTCCAGCTGATTCCTCTCTTTACATACTGTTCGTTTCACGAAAGATAGCGCCCGTTTGTGGCCATGCCACAGGTACGCCTCTGTGTCTCTACAAGGAGACTGGGAGTGTGTCTGTTTCGAGGAGTCGTATATGGAGTCCTTATTGAAGGGGTATGAGCGATTTTGCTCAGAGGTCTTTCCTCACAGGCAAGAGTTATTTGCTTCTCTTGCGTCGTCGCAGCGTCCTGAGACGCTCTTTCTAACCTGCTCGGATTCGCGCATTGTTCCCGACATGGTTTTGCAGACTCAGCCGGGAGACTTGTTTATCTGCCGCAATGCCGGAAACATTGTGCCTCCTTACGGGGAAACTCACGGCGGTGTTTCGGCGACGATTGAGTATGCTGTCTGCGCTTTAAAGGTGAAGCACCTTGTCGTTTGCGGTCACTCTGATTGCGGTGCGATGAAAGCCGTTCTGGAAAACCACCATCTGGAAGGAATGCCGAGCGTCGCAGCATGGTTGCGGCATGCTGAGGCAGCAAAGCAGATGTTGGACTACGACGGTGTAAACGGCGCAGGCCGGGAAGAAAAGTTACGTGCTCTCATCCGTGCGAATGTCATTCACCAGTTGAATCACTTGAGAACTCACCCATCTGTTGCCGCTGGCTTACAGAGCGGAAGGCTGGAGTTGCATGGGTGGGTCTATTCCATTCACTCCGGAAAAATAGAAGCTTTTGACGCTGAGATGGCTCGGTTTGTGCCCCTAGAAACACAGCGTATTCCAAAAGCTATTGTTCAACCCCGACTGGAGTTGTTGTCGGCTTGAGTGCCAAGGAGGGAAAGATGAAAAAGAATACGCGCGATATCTGGGTGAAGGATTTCTCCGCATCGATGGTGGTCTTTCTGGTGGCGTTGCCCCTGTGCATGGGGATTGCTATTGCGTCAGGACTTCCTCCGGCTAAGGGGCTACTAACCGGGATTGTGGGAGGAATTATTGTAGGTGCATTCGCTGGATCTCCGCTTCAGGTAAGCGGTCCAGCAGCGGGATTGGCCGTAATTGTTTTTGAAATTGTTCGTGAGCACGGCATCAGTGGTCTCGGGCCCATTTTGATCATCGCCGGTCTTTTTCAGCTCGTTGCCGGGTTGTTAAAAGCGGGACGCTGGTTCCGCGCCATATCTCCCGCTGTTATTCACGGAATGTTGGCCGGAATCGGGGTTCTCATTGTTCTTCAGCAGTTCCACGTCATGCTGGATAACAGTCCGAAGAGAAATGGACCGGAAAACTTTCTGGCAATCTTTACTGCGATCAAAGAGGGGATCTTTCCCCTGAATGGGAGCAGCGAAGAGTTTGGTTTGATCGTCGGAATCATCACGATTGCCGTCATGGTCCTGTGGCAGAAGTATCGCCCCTCGGCCCTGAAGCTGGTTCCTGGAGCGTTGCTGGGAATCGTCTTGGCTACCCTCACTACGCAGATCTTTCATTTCCCACTTAAGAGGGTAGATGTTCCATCCAATCTGATGAGCATCGTCGATCTGCCAAAGTTGAGCTCCCTGGGGTCATTGGATTGGGGTGGCATCTTAACCACGGCACTCGCTGTTGCATTTATCGCAAGTGCTGAAACGCTGCTTTCTGCTGCCGCAGTGGACAAGATGCAAAACAGGGTCAAGACGAACTATGACCGGGAATTATCCGCTCAGGGAATTGGCAATATTCTGTGCGGATTCCTGGGAGCGCCACCGATGACCGGAGTTATTGTACGCAGCTCGGCAAATGTGCAGGCTGGAGCGGAGACACGCAAATCCGCCATTCTGCACGGTGTGTGGATTCTGGCCTTCGTCACACTTTTGCCCGGTGTATTGAGATTGGTGCCTATTTGCAGTTTGGCTGCAGTTCTGGTCTACACAGGAGCTAAGCTGGTTCAGATACAGCATCTGCGGCAAATGTCACGTTTTGGACGCGTGCCGTTACTGATCTATGCCGCGACGTTGTTGACCATCGTCGGCAAGGATCTGCTCACAGGTGTTCTTGTTGGCGTGGGGCTCTCTGTGGTGAGCTTGATCTGGAAGGCTACACATTTGACCGTAGAGGTTGTACCTCTTTCCCGGGAGAATCATTACCGTTTGATTCTGATCGGATCGGCCACCTTCCTCAAGATCCCACAGATTACGGCTGCCCTGGATCGGGTTCCCCATGGCTCGGTAGTCCATGCAGAGATCGACCGGCTTTATCACATTGACCACGCCTGCCTGGAATTGCTGGAGAGCTGGGCAGCAAGGCATAAAGAGCAGGGAACAGAGGTCCGTATCGAGTGGGAGGGGCTGGAACAGCGTTATTGGCTCTCACGCCAGGAGGCCGCCTAGATGGGATTGATAAAGGATTGCAGCCGGACGGTAGTGGCGTCGAAGGGAGGGCCACTGCTGCCGAGCTGCAGCGGGAAATCACAGGGGCATGTGCATCTGTAGTTTCCTGTCATAGAAGTACATTCACAGGGCGCATATCGATGGGGATGCGCCCTGATTTTTTTGTGTTCGAAAATGGCTCCGAGGTGCTTTAATTCTACGATGTAAATGTTTTCTTGTAGACGATACCCTATTTCCTGGGTAGAGTCATTCGTGCGGTTGAGTTTTCTTTTTTCGGAGCATTTTGCGGGTGAACCTGACAATTATTGACTGGATTATCATGCTGCTTTACTTCGTGTTCGTTCTGGGCATCGGTTTTGCCCTGAAGCGTTACATGAAGACAAGCACAGACTTTTTTCAGGCGGGACGATCACTGCCTGCATGGATCTGCGGTTTAGCCTTCATCAGCGCCAATCTTGGAGCCCAGGAAGTTATCGGCATGGGGGCTTCGGGCGCCAAATATGGCATCGCAACCAGCCACTTCTATTGGATCGGTGCAATTCCGGCCATGCTTTTCATCGGCATCTTCATGATGCCGTTCTACTATGGGTCGAAGGCCCGCTCCGTTCCTGAATTCCTCCGCCTGCGCTTCGACGAAAAGACACGAGCACTGAATGCTTGCTCCTTTGCCGTGATGACGGTCTTTTCTTCCGGCATTTCCATGTATGCCATGGCCCGCCTGATTCAGACCTTGCATGTGTTCGATGGTCTGTTCCTGAGCCTGGGGCTGCCGCTTGGGTGGATCTTCCATTTCGCCATCATCATTTCTGCCATTATCGTTCTGGCCTATATCTTCCTTGGCGGCTTGACCAGTGCGATCTACAACGAGGTGCTGCAGTTCTTTCTTATCGTTGCCGGGTTTTTACCCCTCGTCTGGATCGGATTGAAGAATGTAGGTGGATGGGCTGGTCTGAAGCACGCCTTGCCTGAGTCCTATATGCACTCCTGGCGAGGGATGGCGCATGCTTCGACAAATCCGCTCGGAGTCGAAGTATTTGGGCTGGCGATGGGCTTGGGATTTGTACTGTCATTCGGCTACTGGTGCACAGACTTTCTGGTTGTGCAGACGGCTATGGCTGCCGAGAGTGAAGAGTCTGCCCGCAAGGTTCCTCTAGTAGCTGCCATTCCAAAGATGTTTTTCCCCTTCCTGGTGATCTTGCCCGGTTTGATTGCCATTGCTGTTCCGACTCCGCACCAACAGCCGACGGCACAAGTGGTCAGTGGTTCTCAAGTAGCTGGTGCTCAGACAATTCAAGGGCAGGGATCGGAAGGGAAGGGCCTGATTCCAGCAAAGGTTGATCCTGTAAGCGGCAAAGTAATGCATGACCGCTCCGGTCATGCATTGCTCGATTACGATCTAGCGATTCCGAATATGTTGCTGTTCTACTTCCCGACTGGAATCCTCGGTCTTGGGCTTACGGCATTGCTGGCAAGCTTTATGTCCGGAATGGCGGGCAATGTGACGGCATTCAATACTGTATGGACCTACGATCTTTACCAGGGGTACATCAATAAGCATGCGACCGACCGTCATTATCTCCTGATGGGGAGGTGGGCCACTGTAGGGGGCATTTTGCTTTCCATGGCCACGGCTTATGCGGCGACCTCGTTCAACAACATCATGGACACCTTGCAGTTGGTGTTCTCCTTCGTAAATGCTCCTCTATTTGCTACCTTCCTGCTGGGGATGTTCTGGAAGCGAAGCACTGGGCATGGGGCCTTTATCGGACTGGTTTCCGGAACAATTGCGGCTATCTTTCATCACGGATTTACTTTGCCGATGGAAGCACATCCGGGACTGCATGGCGGCTGGATTACCGTGCTCCATAATTATCCTAGCGATATGGCGCAGAACTTCTGGACTGCCATCTGGGCTTTCGGAACTAATTTCATCGTCACAATTGTTGTGAGCTTGATGACCAAGGCAAGACCGGAGAAGGAACTGGTTGGACTCGTCTATTCGTTGACCCCAAAGCCGGTGGAACATCACTTGGCCTGGTATCAGAAGCCTTCGACCTTGGCCATTGTTTTGTTGATTCTGGTCGTAGCCTTGAACGTCATCTTTGCCTAAGGAGAAATAGAGAAAATGCAACTGGATCTACGTATTCCGATGGGCCTGATGTTCTCCTTGGTAGGCCTGATCCTACTGATCTTTGGTTTGTTCACGAATGGCAGTGCCATTTACACCAAATCTTTGGGGATGAATGTCAACGTGATTTGGGGCGCGGTGCTTTTAGTCTTCGGTCTTACTATGTTCCTTCTGGGCCGGGCACGGGAGAAGCGTCTGGCACGCGAAAGGTAATTACGATTTGTAGTCCTGAATGTGACAAGCTCTCAACCGCTGGGTTGGGAGCTTGTCTCGTTTTAGATCATTTTTGTTATGCGGGCTACGCCTTTTGAGGGGTTGGCCAGATCGATGGATATTGCAGTACTGGTAGCAGGGCAGAGCTCAGTTTCGAAATATTACCCGGTTCTCAGATATAGAAGCCTGCTCTGATCCCGCTTCACTTCACCTTTTAGTAACCCATAAGAGAAGAAATGAATCCGCGTTTGTGCAACAATGGAGCGCAATCATGCGGATACGCAAATTTTCTCCAGTTGCTGTCTTAATGTTGATCGGGATCTCATCCCTTTCTTTGTCTGCTGCTGTTCCCTTAATTCCTCAGCCTCGCGATTATGTGGATTTGGGCGTGGAGTCACTCTCTCGTGGCTTAAGTGTCTCTGTGTCTAGTACGGATTCTTCGGACAAGTTTGCTGCTAAGGACTTCATCAAAACACTGGAAGAACGGAGTATCCATGTTGTTTCCAGTGGAACGGGGAAACCCACCATCCATCTCTTGCGAGAAGCGAGCCCTTTGGCTCATAAGCTGCTGCTTGCTCAGGGTGTGGAATTCGCTCCATCCATGAAGGAGGAAGGATATGTGATTCTTTCCTCACAGCACGATATATATGTCATCGCTGCCACCGCTCCCGGTTTGTTCTACGGGGTTCAAACTTTGAAGCAACTGATCACCGGCGATGGCGAAGGCGCTGTATTGCACAAGGCTAAAGTGCGCGATTGGCCTGCCATGAAGCATCGAGGACTGCACGACGATTTATCGCGTGGCCCTCTGCCTACGCTGGAGTTTCAGAAACGGCAGATCCGCACTCTGGCAGCGTACAAGGTCAATGTCTATTCTCCCTATTTCGAGAACACTTTTGCATATCAACAGAATCCGTTGCCGGGCCTTCCGGGCGGAGCTATGACTGCGGAAGACGCCAAAGAACTGGTCCGCTATGCTGAGCAGTATCATGTGATGGTTATTCCCGAGCAGGAAGCTTTTGGACATCTTCACCATGTACTTACTTTTGAGAAATACGCCGATGTGGCCGAGTCGCCACAAGGTGCTGTCCTGGCCCCCGGTGCGAATGGTTCGCTGAAGCTAATCCATCAGTGGTTTTATGAGTTGGGAGAGGTTTTTCCCTCTCCTATGCTGCATATTGGTGCCGATGAGACCTTCGACTTGGGGAGAGGCAGAACCGCACCGGATGTGAAGGCCCGTGGGTTAGGTGCCGTTTATCTGGATTTTCTCAAAAACATTCATACAGAGCTTGCTCCCCTGCATCGCCGGTTGCTCTTCTGGGGAGATGTTGCCATGCACGAGCCCGCACTGGTAAAGACTCTGCCCAAAGATATGATTGCCGTTGCCTGGACCTACTCTCCGGAGAAAGATGGCTTTGAACGCTGGCTCCGACCCTTCCTTGATGCCGGGATGGAAACCTGGGTAGCTCCGGGTGTCAATAATTGGAATCGTGTCTATCCTAATAACGATATAGCGCTGAGAAATATCCAAGGCTTCATTGCAGATGGCCAACACTTTGGTTCGACTGGTGTCCTCAATACGATCTGGAATGACGATGGCGAGGGCTTGTTCCATGAAGATTGGTATGGAGTACTCTTTGGCGCTGCAGCCTCATGGCAGCAGGGGAAGAGTGATATCGACCAATATGCAAAGAACTATGGGCCTGTCTTCCACGGCGATTCCAGCGATGCCCTGAATCAGGCACAGCAGGAAATCATCAAGGCGCACCAGGTATTGGAACGTGTGGGTCTGGAGGATGGACGGGACCGTTTGTTCTGGATGGATCCCTGGAGCACTGACGGTGTTGAAACATCGGCAAAGCTGTTGCCGGTTGCCGGTGAATTGCGCCTGCATGCCGAGCAAGCTTTGATTTTGATTGCAGATGCTCGCCGTAATCCATCCCTGCGCGAGAAAGATGCCGTCGATGCAATGGACCTGGGGGCAAGGCGGCTGGACTTTATCGGGCTGAACTTTCAGATTGCAGACATGATCAACAAGTCCTATCGCAAGGTCTATGCGCAACAGGGTGATGCAGACGCGCGGCGCGATATTGCCCGCGAAATCTGGATCATTAGTGGCGTAAATGGCCGGTGCCAGGACCTTCGCGATGCGTTGAGCTATCTGAAAGATGAATATCGCGATATATGGTTACGTGAGAATCGTCCTTATTGGTTGAACAATGTGATGGCCCGGTATGATCTGGCTGTCGAACAATGGATCTCCCGGGGCGATCGCTTTGAAAGCGCACGTCAAAAATGGTTGGCCAAGAAGCCTCTTCCGGCTCCGGAGGAGTTAGGCCTTCCTGCAGTCAAAGAGTAGTAAACATCTACAAACACGTTGAGCTGAAGGGCTGCAAGCAAGGACTTGCAGCCCTTCAATCTTTTCTCTGTTAACCTATCGAATAACAAGAAGAAACTCCTGTTGCCTGAAGCTCTCTAGATCAGGTAGAAAGTACCCCGTTGTGGTACAGGATTCGCATATCATCTCGCGCGAGCAGCCTTAGGCGTTTTAGGTTGTGGTATAGAGCAAGAACTGATATCCGCTTAGCCATTCCATCAAAGCACCAAGATTTTCTACTTTGTCTGCTGTCGACAAAGTAGGGTGAAGAGAATGGCACACCTCATGGCTCCCGGGGGCCATGCTGGAACCTAAATACTTTAGTCCCTGCAACTCTCGCGCGTGACACATCTTTTCGGAGGAAAGAAGTGAACGCACTACAAAAACACATCAAAGGTCTATTGTTTACTCTCTGTACTAGCCTGTTACTTTGTTGCTTAGTCTCTGAATTATCGGCACAGAACATCACAGGTACCATTCACGGCACAGTTCTGGATGCTTCCGGGGCCGTGGTCCAGAATGCAACCGTAACCATTGTGAACGATGATCAAAGCCGTCAGGTTCGAACTCTGAAGACCGATGAAAGCGGATACTATGTTGCTCCGCAATTACAGATCGGCAATTATTCTGTCAGTGTCGAAGCTCAAGGCTTCAAGAAGAGCACTGTTCATTCCATCAAGCTCAATGTCAATGACAACCTCGCAATTCCATTCAGCCTGCAAGTTGGGAGCGAGGCCGAGACTGTTAGCGTTAGCGCAAGTGCGCTGCAGATCAATACAGATTCACCGACTGCCGGGACTTTGATCAATTCCACTCAGATCGTAGGTCTTCCTCTCAATAACCGGAATTATGAGCAGTTAGTCGCTCTGCAGCCTGGAGTTGCATACGGAGGTGGCGATCAACTCTACATTGGCCTGTCAAATCCTTCCGGTCAGACAAACGTAGTTGCTTTCTCTGTTAACGGACAGCGTAGCAGCGCAAACAACTGGACGGTGGATGGAGCTTCGAATGTCGATCGTGGCTCGAATTACACGCTATTGATATATCCCAATATCGATGCAATTGCAGAGTTCAGAACTCTCCGCAACACTTATAGCGCCGAATTCGGGCAGAGTGCCAGCGGGCAGGTAAATGTTGTGACCAAGAGTGGCGCAAATGCCTTTCACGGTAATTTGCATGAGTTCAACCGCAACGATGTTTTTGCAGCAAACAACTATCTAAATAAGCTGAATGGCACGAAAAGGCCTCCTCTTCGGTATAACAATTTTGGATACACCTTTGGGGGACCAGTATGGTTGCCAAAGGTCTATGATGGACGGAATAAAACTTTCTTCTTTTTCTCGCAAGAATATCGGCGGGTGATCACCTACAGTTCCCTGAATTTACAAGGCGATCCGACGGCAAATATGAGGGCAGGTATTTTCCCTGTTGCTGTTTGTGTGCAGATGACTGCTGATGGAAGTAAATGTGCGCAACAATCGCAGACGATTACTAATATCGATCCAACGGCTCAGGCCTATTTGAAAGATATCTATAGCCATGTTCCAACAGGGAATTACTCCGGAGATAGTACCGGCACGACTCTTCTTACTACTGTCCGGAACTCTTACGATGAGACCCAAGAGGTAGGTCGTCTGGATCAAAATTTCGGAACGAAGTTAAGTGTGTTTTTCCGTGTGATCGAAGATGATATTCCAACGATAGAGCCGAATGGCTTGTTTACAAATGCCTCTGGATTTCCTGGTGTGAATACCACGAAGACAGACGCTCCGGGTAAGAATTATCTCGGCCACTTCCTTTGGACTATCTCTCCCAATTTCCTCATTGATGGCGGATATGCGTATTCTTACGGTGCGATTCTGAGCGATCCCGTCGGCTTGATGTCCACGGCAAGTTCTCCGGATGTAAAGCCAACTCTGCCTTACACCTCTGTTCTTCCTCGCATTCCTACGATCAGGTTCAATTCGGGAGCGACTTTCCTCACTACCTACGGTCCTTACCGTGATTACAGCCGCGATCACAACCCGTTTGTGAACGTCTCGAAAATTATCGGACGCCACTCTCTGCGCTTTGGACTGAGTTATCACCACTACGAGAAAGCAGAGAATAACGCTTCTGCAAATGCGGGAAGCTTCACTTTCTCCAATACCGGTGTTCCCGCGGGAACAAATTCCTTCTATCAGGCATTTGCCTGGTTCCTCCTGGGGCAAAATGCGGCGTTTACTCAGGCTTCGTCTGACCTCACTCCGGATATCACAACCAGCCAATGGGAGGGATATATCCAGGACGATTGGAAGATGACTCCTCGCCTGACAGTGAATGCAGGTGTGCGTTACTCGTTCTTCCAGCAGCCGGAAGATCAGAACAAGATGCTGACGAACTTTAACCCTCAACTCTTTTCGGCTGCGGCTGCGCCAACCATCGACAATACCGGCAAGATCTGTACAACCGCGCCTTGTGCTGGAGGCGGGCTGCCAAATGCTAATTACAACGCGCTGAATGGGCTCATACTCGCCGGAACGAGCGGCGCTAAGTATGGGACACATGCTGCTCCAAATGCATATAAGAACTTTGCGCCTCGTGTCGGTTTCGGCTGGGATGTTTATGGAAATGGCAAGACTGCCTTACGTGGAGGCTATGGTATTGCGTTCGATGCCTCGCTCGTGGGAGATTTCGAACAGAATATCTTCCAGAATCCTCCCTATGTGCAAACTGTGACCATCAATAGCGCAAGCTTGTCGAGCCCTCTTTCCGGGACTGTCTCTGTAAGTTCCTTACCCAAGGCTTTACGTGCTACTCCATATCAGGGAAATACGCCCTATGCGCAGCAGTTCAGTTTGGATCTGCAGCAGCAGCTGGCTCCCAGCTTGATTTTGGACACTGCTTTTGTTGGATCGAGAGGTACTCACCTGATCGGCATCGTAGATCTGAATCAGCCGCTGCCAGGAGCATACCGGACCTTAGGGCTCACTTCGATTACGACTTCCAATACGGCATTGTTGAATCAGGTCCGCCCCTATAAGGGATGGGACGCAATCAACGCTGTCGAACCTTGGTTTACCTCGAACTATCATTCCTTGCAGGTGTCACTTCAGAAACGATTCCATGACGGCTCGCTTGTCGATGTGAACTATACCTGGTCAAAGGCACTTACCAACAATCAATCGGATCGAAGCACAGCAGTGCAGAACATCTACAACATCAAAGGCGAATATGGTCTTGCCCAGTATGATCGCCGAAATATGTTGAATGCCGATTTTGTCTATCAGCTTCCGTTTTACCGCTCCCAAGCGGGTTTGAAGGGCCAGGCGTTTGGCGGGTGGCAATTGGCCGGAGTTGTTTATGTGAATTCCGGGTTGCCGTTAACAGTGACAACCAGCGCCGATCCTGCAGGACTTGGTCTGCTCGACAATGCCAGTGTGGCCGGTGCCAGACCAAATCAGGTCGGTAATCCGAATATCGGTACGGGAATTCACAAGAGAACTCAGTGGTTCAATACCTCTGCATTCCAGACTGTCCCGACAGGAGGCGCTCTTGCTGGTAATGAGGGCAGAGGCGTAGTTCGCGGGCCAGGCTGGCAGCGCTGGGATCTTTCTCTCTACAAAACCTTCAAGGTCAAGGGAGATGCGTCGATGCAGTTCCGCGCCGAAACCTTTAATACCTTCAACCATGCCAACTTCGATTCTGTTTCGACGGCTACAACCAGCTCGACCTATGGGCAGGTAACAGGATTTCGAGATGCTCGCATTATGCAATTTGGAGCAAAGTTGGATTTCTAAACTAGACTAGCTGACCTGGCGGCCATTGGAACCGGTGGCCGCCAGGTCAGCTTCTACAGAACGGGAGCGCTGGTTTTTTCCTGGTTCAACGCCTCGCGAAAATATTCAAGCGAGAGACTCAGTCCTTCTTTGAGTCCGATCTTCGGTTCCCATCCCAACAGTGTCTTGGCTTTGGTAATGTCCGGACGGCGTCGCACCGGGTCGTCCTCGGGAAGAGGATGATGCAGGATGGTACTGGGAGAGCCTGTAACCTCCTGGACTGCACGTGCGCACTCCAGAATCGTCCATTCGTCAGGATTCCCTATATTGACAGGGAAGTGTTCCTGCAAATTCGAGAGGCTTAGGATGCCAGCGATGAGATCGGATACGTAGCAGAAGCTGCGTGTCTGCGACCCATCCCCATAAATCGTAAGCGGCTCCCCACGGAGTGCCTGCATCAGGAAGTTGGAAATAACCCGCCCATCTCCGGCACTCAATCTTGGTCCATAGGTGTTAAAGATTCGAACTATTCGGCTGTCGACCTGGTGATACCGGTGATATGCCATGATCAGCGCTTCAGCGAAACGCTTGGATTCGTCGTAGACAGATCTGGGTCCTACTGGGTTCACATTTCCCCAGTAAGTTTCCGGCTGCGGATGAATATCAGGATCGCCATAGCACTCGGAGGTCGATGCATGCAGGAATCTGGCCCCATAGCGGACGGCAAGTTCCAGCATATTGCGTGTTCCTTCCGAGCCGACCCGGAGTGTCTCGATTCCGAGCCGGTGGTATTCCGGAGGGCTTGCAGGAGAGGCAAAGTTGAAGATGTAGTCGACCCGTCCGCAATCGACAGGTTGAATGATGTCATGCTCCAGGAAGGTAAAACGGGTCTCATGGCGCAGGTGCTCAAGATTTCTTGGGTCACCGGTACTAAGATTGTCGATTCCGATGACAGTGTGGCCGGCGGCGAGTAGCGCGTCTGTCAAATGAGAGCCAAGAAATCCTGCAGCTCCGGTCACCAGAGCACGAGTCATTATGTAGCTTTCCCCCTGATCTCTATTGCTGATGAACAGGCTAAAGCATTTCTCCCAAAGGTGTACATCGAAGCAACAGGGATTTGCGCTGCATCCTGTCAAAGAACACAATTCTTTTTGTCAGCATTGCGGAATTCGGAACGCTATCAGAAATGCCATAGATGGTTTGAAGCAAGATTTCCGCTAACGGTATCCGCATAAACGGATACCGTGGCCTGGAGGTACTTCCCGGTTTTCTGCTAGATCACCATTGCTTTTCGTAATGTGCCTTCGGCCGATGGGAAGGCAGCCGCCCGGCCCATACTGACATAGGTGAATCCCTGCTCCAGCATGTAGTTCGGTTCGTATAGATTACGACCGTCAATGATGATCGGGAACTTCATCACCGATTCCAGCTTCTTTAGGTCCAGAGATGCGAATTCTGACCAGTCGGTGAGGATGAGCAGAGCATCTACGTCATCGGCTGCAGTATAGGCACTATCCGCATAGCTGAGCGCTGTGGTCGGAGGTAGAACCTGCTTCGTCTTTTCTACTGCGGCTGGGTCATAGGCTGTAATTTTCGCTCCGGCATCGAGCAGCATTTGGATGATGTCCAGCGCCGGTGATTCGCGAATGTCGTCGGTATCTCCTTTAAAAGCCAGCCCCAGAGCTCCAAGATGTTTGCCGCGTAGCGTCCAAAGCGTGGAGCGGACCTTATTGAAGAATGCCTGTTTCTGGCGATCATTGATCTTTTCGACCTCAGCCAAGAGCTGAAAATCGATACCTTGCTGCTGTGCCACCCAACGAAATGCGGCTAGATCTTTGGGGAAGCAAGAGCCACCGTAACCGACCCCGGCACGTAGAAATTGTGGGCCGATCCTGCTGTCCATACCCATGCCCCTTGCTACATCCTTCACGTCTGCATCTACGGCCTCGCAGAGATTTGCAACCGCATTGATGAAGGAGATTTTCAAGGCCAGGAATGCATTGGAGGCGTGTTTGATGATCTCGGCGCTTTGGGCTGAGGTGAACAGGATTGGTGCTGGGTTGGAAACGCTCAACGGGCCGGGCAATGCGTCCGCGCGTCCGTAATAGCTTCCGCTGGTCAGCGGTGCATAAATACGGCGCAGCAGCGCTGTCGAAGCTTCCGTATCCGCACCGACGACAATGCGGTCGGGATGCAAAAAGTCGCGGACAGCAGTTCCTTCCCGAAGGAATTCGGGGTTGGAGACTACATCGACCATCTGCCGGGAGACCCCATGGCGCTGGAAGACGCGTCGAATCCATTCATTCGTGTAGACAGGAACGGTGCTCTTTTCGACGATGACTTTGTAGGCGTTGATACTGCGAGCAATTTCACTGACAACAGCTTCGACATAAGAGAGATCGGCGCTGCCCGTGGCACTTTGAGGTGTCCCGACGGCAATGAAGATTGCTTCTGACTGGCTGACGGCTGAGGAGATATCTGTGGTGAACTGTACGCCTTTGCTCAGGTTCCTGGCGAGCAATTCGGGAAGATGTTCTTCAAAGATTGGGACCCGACCCTGCTGAAGATTGGCCACCTTTGTTTCGTCGTTATCGACGCAAATCACGCGGTGCCCAATCTCCGCAAAACATACGGCGGCAACCAAACCGACGTATCCCGAACCGACTACACAGATAGAAACAGACTTGTTCATGATGCAGGATCCTCGCTAGCCATTCTGAATTTGGTATTGCGCTGGATTACTAAGCGGTTACCTTAGCCTATCGGAGCATTTACCAATAAGCAAATAGTCTTCTGGTCAAGCTGTGGACGTGCAGTGATGACTCTCTATTAACTCTTTCGAGCAGGGATAGATGCCTATTCCTTTTTCTCCTCATGGTATTCCTGTTCGGTATTGATCTCCCAGAGATTTGACTTGTCGGTAATGCCTGCAGCGATGTTATCCACAGCCGTCATTGCGGTCAGCATGGAGTGATCTTGATTGTTGTACTTGTGCATGCCATTGCGGCCTACCAGGTACAGGTTTTGAAAGCGATCGACGTATTCACGGATTACGGGAAAACGGTCATACGTACCAAAGTAGGCTGGGTAGGTTTTTGGGACCCGAACCACATGGCCATCAATAACATCGGCCTTTTGTAAGATGCCGATTTTCTCTACTTCGTTGACGGCATATTGAAAAATCTCCTCGTCTTTCATATTCCAGAGAGGATCGGTTTCATAACAGAAGTATTCGAGTCCGATCCAGGTCTTGGATGGATCGGCGACCATGTACGGGCTCCAGTTGTTGAAGATCTGTAGTCTTCCCAGGGATACTTCCGGCTCTTGTACGTAAATCCAGGTATCTTTCAAGGCCGTGCCATCAACATCGCGCACCTTCAGTTTGTTGGCCAGCAGGCCGACGGTCACAAAATCGCGGTATTGAAGGCCTTCGCTGACGAAACGGACATCTTCCGGAACAGGGCTGTCGAGAGCGCGAATCAGATCTCGGATCGGCATGGTGGAAAAGATGTAGTCCGCCGGGAAAGTGCGTGTTTCTCCATTGGTGTGCATTGCCTGAACGCTGACGATTCGGTCTCCTTCGGCATGGAGTCCGGTTACCGTCCATCCCATATGCAACTGGCCACCCTTCTGGCGTACAAGCTCAGAGACGTATTCCCATAGCTGGCCAGGCCCATACTTCGGATAGAGGAACTGTTCGATCAGAGATGTCTCAGTATCTTTTTGCGAGATGTCCTGCTTCTTGCTGTGCAGACTGCTTTTTAGGAAGTGCAGGATCGCGCTCGAAAGAGATAGTCCTTTGATCCGCTGTGCGCCCCACTCGGCACTGATCTGGTCACAGGGGACTCCCCATACCTTCTCGGTGTAGGACTTGAAGAAGGTCAGATAAAGCTGGCGCCCGAAGCGATTGATCATAAAGTCTTCGAGATTTTTTTCCGGCTTGATCTGGTGCAGATGCGAATAAAGATAGCTGACACCGATCTTGATCGTGCGTTTGAAGCCAAGCTTCCGAAGGGTATCGATACTGAGACGAACCGGATAATCAAAGAATCTGCGCAGATAATAGATTCGGCTTTTACGGGGGCGGACCAGCATGACCCGGTTGGCATCTTCGACCGGGCTATTTCCTGAAGGAAGGTCCCGGTTCTGGTTCTGATAGGAGATGCGCGCTTCGGAGGCTTCTTCCGGCGGCATTAAGTCCAACCACCAATTCATAACGCGATCCGATTTCGAGAAGAAGCGGTGGCCGCCGATATCCATCCGGTTGCCTTTGTAGCGAATTGTGCGGGAGATGCCGCCGATTTCATCTGTCGCTTCCAGAACAACTGGAGTGATATCCGTCCGCCGAAGAAGTTCCAGTGCTGCCGTGAGTCCAGCCGGGCCCGCACCAATAATTACTGCTGTCTTTCTCATCAAATTTTCAACGCCCTAAAAATATCTTTTGTTTGTAGGATTTACGCGATAATGGTGTGAATTCTTTATGAAAGAATTGTAGAGTCTATTTCCCATTCGCATCCATCTGAGTCATAAGGGAATAGACTGATGCGCACCCTATGTGTTTGCAATAGACTACTCTCAAGGGGATGTCTCTTGCCCATCCGGGGTTGGGCTACCATCGCTTTTTCATCCTAACCTGTTGAATCTACGATAGAAAAGCATTATGAGTCTGCCCGGATAAGAAAAAGGGAACGTTATTCGCGCGGTTTAGCGCTTAAGGGGAGGAACTGTTGGGTCAAGAAGGTCAAGTTTTGGAGCAGATTGCGCCGTTTCGTTTGGCTCCTTATTTTCGAACTCGCATCTGGGGTTTTCAGGATCTCCGTCCATGGTATGACTACACCACCGAGGGAGAGCCGATTGGTGAAGTGTGGCTGACTGGAGATGCATGCGTTGTGGACAGCGGGCCTCTCTCCGGGATGTCATTCAAGGATTTTTCCGCCAAGTATAGTGCTCAACTGCTTGGAGCCGATAAGGCTGGACAAGAGTTCCCTCTGCTTATCAAGGTGCTCTTTCCCAAGGAGAAGCTGAGTGTTCAGGTCCATCCCGATGACAAGTTGGCGCAATCCTTTGGCGAGCCAAGGGGCAAAACGGAATGCTGGTATGCGCTGGACGCCGAGCCCGATGCCACTGTTGCTCTGGGACTGAAAGAAGGCGTTACTCCCGAACAGTTACGGAAGGCGATTGCCGATTCTACGATGGAGAATCTGTTGCAGTGGCTGCATGTGAAAAAGGGAGACATGATTTTTGTGGATGCGGGCACGGTTCACGCAATCGCTCCTGGCTCGGTCTTCCTCGAAATCCAGCAAAACTCGGATCTGACCTACAGAATCTATGATTACGGGCGCCCGAGAGAGCTCCATCTGGAGAAGTCTTTCCAGGCGATGCGTCTGCAAACGCATGCCGGCAAGGTTCAGCCGATGGTGAAGTCCGATCGCTCCGTTCTGATTGACGAGACTTATTTCCGCGTCGAGCAGCTTTGCATTCAGGGTTGTCGTAGCGCGGAGGAAATCATAGGCATGGAAGATCCAAAAGCTGCGTCCTTCCAGTTGTTCTTTGCTTCTAAAGGAGATGTGAAGTTTTCCGGCAAGGAATTTGAAAGCTTTGTACTTCCTCAAGGAAGCCTGGCTGTCGTGCCCGCTAATTCTCCTGCCTGGACAGTAGAATCGGAGAACAAAAGCAGTTTGATTCGCATGATTCCGAAGGAACCGAAGAACTAGCAAGATGAGCGAGAAGTCCCTTGAGCCGTGGCGTCAGGTCTTAATCGAGCTGATTCGTGAGCAGGCCAAGCCTGCCGACAAATTTGGACATCAGCCGCGGCTCTACTCGCTTACCCGGAAAATAGGTTTAGGACTCCCATATGACGACGATGTGGTTTTTGCAGCTGTCTGGCTGCATGATCTCGGCGTCTTTATCGGTCACCGGCCTGAGTCGAAGGAAGCACTGCAGCATTGGGATCATGTGGAGTATACGGTTCGCAGGGTTCCGGAGATCTTGAACCGGGTTGGATTTCCTGCGGAGAAGATTTCCCATGTCCAGTCCGTAATTCGTACGCACCAGCCCAAGGATGAGCCTCGGAGCCTGGAAGCCGTCGTCGTTCGCGACGCGGATATCCTGGAGCAGCTTGGCTGCGTGGCTGTGCTTCGATCTGTTGTCAAAGTTGGACGGGATACGCGGTACACCCTCTTCTCCGACGTTGTACCGGTTCTGGAATCTGCCGTTAATGATTTGCCTGCAAAGTTGCGTTTGCCATCTTCTCAAGGTCTGGCAGAAGCGAAAGTCTCTATGCTGCGGTTGTTTCTTAAGGCTCTTCATCAAGAAGCAGGAGCTGAGCTTTTCTAGAGCGAAATCAGGGTTATCGTGTCCGATCCGGCAAGGGTTAAGTGCGACGGAAAAGCTGCGCAGTCCTCTGTGGCTTGCGGATACATCTACCCTGATTCCGCTCTAGCTGGCAATTCGTCTTAATGCCTGGATTCTGTGGTTATTTGTATGTGCGTAAGTTGCTTTTGCTGTCAGGCACTTATTCGTCTAGATAGCTATCTTTAATATCTTTACGGAAATGTTTCTAAATGGTAAAAATCGTGCGTTTTCTTTGTTGATTCCAACATATTCAATTTTCACTTCTTAGCAGCAATCCTTCCGTTGCAGGCATCTTGTTTATCGACGAGAATGCTACTGCTATGAAAATCCAGTACTCCTTACCCAACGAATTGAAATCGAAGGTGGATGCGTCCATCGCCGATTGGCAGTCCAACCAGAAAGTCGCAAAGCTTTGGCGGAAAGATGCTTCGTTATGGAGTGGTGATGATGAAAGCTGGTGGCTCGGATGGCTGGACATAGTCGAGCGCCAGCAAAAGGAGATCGATGCTTATAAGTCGCTTTCTGCAGAGATAGAGAAATCCGGCTTTGAGTCGGCCCTCTTGCTTGGCATGGGGGGCTCTAGTTTGTGCCCTGAAGTTTTAGCTACTACCTTCGGAAGAAAACCCCGTTTTCCTGAACTGCACATTGTAGATTCCACTGATCCTATTCAGGTAAAAGCGGCGGCTGATCTAGTCAACCTTAAGAAGACGCTTGTTATCGTCTCCAGCAAGTCGGGGAGCACTTTGGAGCCAAACATCCTCAAACAGTATTTCTTTGACAGGATGAAGCAGGCTGTTGGTGCCGAGAATGTTGGAAAACACTTCATTGCCGTTACTGATCCGGGTTCGAAGATGGAGCAGGTGGCGAGGGCCGCTGGTTTCCGGCACATCTACTTCGGAGATCCTCAGATTGGCGGACGATATTCCGCTTTGTCGAATTTTGGACTGATTCCCGCCACAGTGATAGGTCTGGATATTGAGAAGCTGCTGCGGTATGCCAAAAAGGCAGTTGACTTCTCGAAAAACGAGACCATTGCGGAGAATCCGGCGGTCATGCTCGGACTTGCGATGGGGCACGCCGCCAAGGCTGGCCGGGACAAGATTACATTCTTTACCTCGCCGGAAATCTACGACCTGGGTGCATGGTTTGAGCAGTTGATCGCTGAATCAACCGGCAAATCGGGTAAGGGGATTACTCCCGTCGATCGCGAAACCATCGCAGCTCCCGAGGCTTATGGCCAAGATCGGCTTTTCGTATATCTGAAGCTCGATCGCAGTGTAAACGCAGATCTGGATGCCAAGGTTGCAGCTCTGGAGAAGGCCGGACATCCGGTTGTCTTGATTGAAGTATCGGAACTGTATGCCATCGCGACGCAGTTTTTTACCTGGGAGATTGCAACAGCGGTTGCTGGTTCCATCCTCGAAATCAATCCCTTCAATCAGCCCGACGTCGAAGCCAGCAAAGTTGAGACTCGCCGCCTGACTTCGGAGTATGAACAGAGCGGAAAACTGGCTAGTCCTGCTCCGATTTTGGAATCTGAGGGGTTCAAGTTTTTCGCAGATGAAAAGTATGCTGGAACCCTGAAGAGTGCAACGCCTGTGCAATCTGCGGTTGAAATATTGCGTGCGCACCTGAACCAGCTTCACCCGGGCGATTATTTCGCTACTCTGGCCTATCTCACGATGTCCAAGGAAAACGAGCGGATCATTCAGCGATTCCGGCATAAAGTTCGAGACAGTAAAAAGGTGGCGACCTGTCTTGGCTTTGGTCCTCGATTCCTGCACTCAACCGGGCAGGATTACAAAGGTGGTCCAAATTCCGGAGTGTTTCTGCAAATCACCTGCGATTATTCCGAGGATGTGCCGATCCCGGATCAGAAGTACACCTTTGGAGTGGTGATTGCGGCTCAGGCTGCTGGAGATCTGGCCGTATTGCAGCAGAGGGGGCGACGAGCTTTACGTGTGCATCTTTCGTCGGATGTTGAAGCCGGACTCCAAAGGCTAGCGGAGGCAATCGAAAAAGCGCTCGGTTGAAGCTGGATTAGCCAAAGGACAGGGAGGAAGAAAGAGCAGCTCGGGGAAGGGCTGCTCTTTCTTGTCTGACGGGGTCGCCCTGTCTCGGGCTCTGACGCATAACTTTCACTGGAATATCGGGTTCTACTTGATGACAGGTGTGTTTCCACCCACGTCTATTAGGGTAGGAAACACACCGGAAGTGATTGCGCCATGAGACTAGTGAGTTTTGACAATGTAGTAGGTTCTCCTTTGGGCTTGGGAGTACGCAAAATAGCCTTAGCCACTGCTTTGGCTCTATCGATGAGCCTGCCAGCCGTTGCGCAACAGGCTCAACGTGATGACGCGGCAATCGAGGCAGATATCGTCAATGTTCTGAACTCCTCGCCAACTTTGAAGAACCAGCAGATCACGGCTGCCACCATAGGTGGCGATGTGACTCTCTCTGGTTCGGTGAGGGATGAAGCCTCGAAAGAATTGGCTGAGATGGCGATTTCCCGTGTCTCTGGGGTCAAGTCTGTGGCGAACCATTTGACGGTTGGGCCGGGGGACTCTTCGGGCCAAGTGCAGGATCAGAATGCTACCCAACCAATGAGTCAAGGGGCTGCGGAAACCGGAGTAGAGCAGTCGGCGTCTCCTGTTGGAAATAGCCGGCCTCCTTATGTATCTGAGACATCTCCGAATCCGGTATCCCGAAATCCGGTGGTGATCCCGCAGGGGACTTTACTAAAAGTGCGAACCAGTGAGGGACTGGACAGCAAACACAGCGTCCCGGGTGCAATGGTTGAGTTCACTTCGTCGAGCGACATCTATTCCGGAGGAGTTTTGGCCATTCCGCGCGGTGCGGTGCTGGAAGGCCAGGTTGTCGATGTGCAGAGTCCGAATTCCGGTTCTGTGACTGGGAAGCATGCCATTTCTCTGAAATTGAACAGTTTGATCTTGGATGGCCGGACCTATGTTGTTGATTCCGACGTCTGGACGGCTCAGGGATCGGGAAAAGGCGGGTATACAGCTGGCAATACTGCTGCAGGTGCTGCCATTGGTGCGGTTATCGGTGCGATTGCGGGCGGAGGCTCCGGCGCCGCGATTGGTGCGGTTGCTGGGGGAGCTACCGGAGTAGCGGCTTCGGCGGCGACATCCGGGCCGCAGGTGGCTCTGCCGCCTGAAACACTGGTGAGCTTCCATTTGGCCAATCCTGTGACGGTAATTCCAGTGAGTGCGCAGGAAGCCCAGCGGCTGGCAACTGCCCAGGCCGGAAATCGTCCAACGATGTACCGGCGGGAGGCTTATGGCTATGGTTATCCACCACCACCACCGGTAGTGGTTTACCCCTATCCTTATTACTCCTATCCCTATCCGTACTACTACCATCGCTACTACCACCGTGGATGGTAGGGATGAGAGCCCGTTTCAGGTTTTAAGCCTGGTTCCCGGCCGTTGAGCCCTAAAGGCTATGGCTCTGGATTATGAGGGGGGCGCTGATCGGCTTGGCCGACAACGCCCCTTTTCTGTTCTCCGGTGAGGTGGAAGCACACCGTCGCGTCTGTGGTCATTTATAATTTCCCCATCCTGAAATCAAAGAATCAGGAAACTTCTGTCCTTCTTGCCCTGGCTCCCATGGGAGCGGGCGGCAAAGACATGCGCAGGTAAAAGGTCGTTACCCATCCATGATCCGTTTTCTTCAGAAAGACAATCGCCTGGTGAAGGCGATCTTCGTTGTAATCATCTCCGCAGCTGTTGTCACCATGGTCATTACCCTTGTACCGGGTATTTTCCAGGACAGCGCTGGGGGTGGTGACACCTATGCAACGGTACGCACCGGCGGCCTTTTAGGTAGGATCTTTTCCTCTGGTACGAAAATCAGTATGCAAGAGGTCCAGCAGGCGGCCCAGCGGCAGCTTCAGCAGAATCACTATCCTGATTTTGCTCTGCCGTTCATCATTCCCCGGGTTGGCGCAGGCATGATCCAGCAGGCTGTCATGCTCCAGGAAGCCGACCGTCTTGGCCTGAAGGTGACCGACGAGGATCTTCGTCAGTTTCTTCACACCGGAATGTTTGGGCAGGTCCTTTTCCCGAATGGGCAGTTTATCGGTGAGGACAAGTATACCGACATCATTCAGAACAACTTCGGCATCTCTCGCCAGGATTTTGAGACTCAGCTCAAGAAAGAAATCCTGATCAACCGTCTGCGCCAGATGGTGACCGGTGGCGTCGCCGTTACAGATGCCGAGATTCGCAATACCTACCGGAAACAGGGAACCAAGATCAAGATCCAATATGCAGTTCTGAAATCGGATGATCTTCGTAAACAGATCAATCCGTCCGATGCCGATCTGCAGAACTACTTCAAGCAAAATGCGGCACGGTACGCGACGGCCATTCCTGAGAAGCGCAAGATTTCATATATTGCCTTCTCCGATAGCCAGATTCCGGGTGGCAATGCTCAGGTATCTCAGCAGGAAATTCAGCAGTACTACAACGCCCATCAGAAGGAATATCAAGTTCCTGATCGGGCAAAGGCTCGCCACATTCTCATCAAGGTGGCCCCGGGAGCCGATGCCAAGACCGATGCTGCGGCAAAAGCCAAGGCTGCCGATATCCTGAAGCAGATTAAGGCGGGTGGAAACTTTGCCGATCTGGCCAAGAAGAACTCGGACGATCCTGGCAGCAAGGAGCAGGGTGGTGAGCTCGGTTTCCTGCAGCACGGTGCAACTGTTCCTGAGTTCGACAAGACTGTCTTCTCTTTGAATCCTGGACAAACCTCCGATCTGGTAAAGACCCAGTTCGGTTATCACATCATTCAAGTCGAAGAGAAGCAGACGGCTCATACGCAATCCATTGCTGAAGTCGGTCCCCGGATCCAGGAAATTCTGGCTCACCAGAAGCAATCCCAGGCTCAAGCCAATTTTGCCCAGCAGCTGACTGCCCAAGCGCAGAAGGCTGGATTGGCAAAAATTGCTGCCGACCATCATCTTCAGGTGGTTACCTCTGACTATCTCGATCAGAACGGAATCATCCCTGGTTTGGCCGATAGTTCTAAGGTGTTGACTCAGGCCTTTGCCGCCAAGCAGGGCGCGGCTCCTCAGTCTGCTTCAACGGGCGAAGGGTATGCCGTTTTCCAGGTTGTCGAGATCAAGGCTCCTCACGCACCAAATTTCGACGAGTACAAGACTCACATCGCGGATGATTATCGTGAACAGCAGCTCCCTCAGTTACTCGCTCGTAAGACAAACGAACTGATGGATCGCGCTCATGCTGAGAACGATCTGGCCAAGGCAGCCAAGGAAGTTGGAGCTACCCTGGAAACCAGCGATCTCGTTGGAATGGATGGACAGGTTCCGGATATCGGTCAGCTTGCAAGCCAGGCTCCTGCGATCTTTGACCTGAAGGTCGGTCAAATAGGCAATGCCATCAATAACGGAAGAAACGGAATTGTGGCAAAGATGCTTGAGAAGCAAGAGCCTTCTGCCGAGGAGATCGCGAAGAACCTCGATCAGACTCGTGAGCAGGTTCTGGAATCGCGTCGTGAAGAAGCCTTTGCGGTTTACGTCACAACGCTGCAGAACAAGTATCAGAAGGCTGGTCTTATCCGTATCAACAAGAAGTCCCAGAGTGCATTGCAAGGCGGAGGAGCGCAGAGCTAAACACTCTTTAATTTAGAAGCAACCGAGCCCGCTCTTTGCGATTCTCTTCCAGAGCGGGCTTTCTTTTTGTCCGCAGGAAGGAGAGTGCTTTCGGTCCCGGTGGGGTGTCCGGAAATGCTCTAATATAGCCATGCCATTTGATCGTTCCTCGGGTCTTCTTCTGCACGTTACTTCTCTGCCTTCTTACGGTGGTATCGGGGACATGGGACCGGCAGCCTATCAATTTGCCGACTTCCTGTCAGCAGCGAAACAAAGGTTGTGGCAGGTGCTTCCGCTTAGCCCGACCGGATATGGAAATTCCCCATATGCGGCGATGTCTGCCTTTGCGGGAAACCAGTTATTGATCAGTTTGGAATATCTCTCCGATTGGGGATGGATTGCAGGCGAGCGCATTGCCAATCTGCCAGGGCGTCAAGGAAATGTCGATTTCGATCTGGTGAGCCAGCGCAAATTGCCGCTATTGCTTGAGGCTGCCCATAATTTTCTTCAACACCGGCCATCTGAACAGTGGCAGCGCTATGAACAGTTTTCAGCCGAGAATGCATACTGGCTTGAAGACTATGCTCTCTACAACGTCCTGCGACAAAAGTTCAATACCGGTGCGTGGAATCAGTGGTCTGATGAGCTAGTCCAACGCCGACCCGAAGCTCTAGATCGTGTGCGGCATGAGAATGTTGCTGCTATTGCTGCCGAGAAGGTATTACAGTTTGCGTTCGACGAACAGTGGCAAAATCTTCGGAAATATTGCGCTGAACGGGGAATCCTCATCATTGGCGATGTCGCGATCTTTGTGAACTATGACAGCGCCGATGTGTGGACACATCCGGATCTCTTCGAACTCGACGAGAAATTGCGTCCTACTCGGGTTGCAGGTGTGCCCCCTGACTATTTCAGCAAGACAGGCCAGCGCTGGGGGAATCCTCTTTACATGTGGGATGTTCTGGAGCGTCAGGGCTTCGATTGGTGGATCGATAGAATTCGCCGGGCAGAGTTCCTCTATGACATAGTCCGGCTGGATCATTTCCGCGGCTTTGAGGCTTTTTGGTCTATCCCTGCAAAGGATGAAACAGCTATCAATGGAGAGTGGATCAAGGCTCCCGGCGAGAAGCTTTTTGCCCGTCTGCGCGAAGTTCTGGGGACATTGCCTTTCATCGCAGAAGATCTTGGAATGATTACTCCCGAGGTGGACGAGCTTAGGGAAAAGTTTGAGCTGCCTGGTATGAGAATCCTGCAATTCGGATTTGGCAATCGTGGGGCGCACAACTACCTTCCTCACAAATATGTAGCGAACACTGTGGTTTATACCGGAACCCATGACAACGATACGACCCGTGGTTGGTGGGAATCGGGTGCTACCGAGAAAGAGAAGATTGCGGTTGAGAACTACTTAGGGTCTCTCGATCAGGGGGTTGTCTGGCCGCTTATCCGCACAGCTGCCCGATCGGTAGCCGATTTATGTCTTTTCCCGATGCAAGATATCTTGGAGCTGGATAGCGACGGCCGTATGAATACTCCGTCTCATCCTCATGGAAATTGGAGCTGGCGTTGCCCGGAGGGAGTCCTGACTTCGGATTTAGCCGAAAAGTTGGCAGCCCTGACCGAAATTACCGATCGGGATTTGGTCCCACCCGAAGAGTCGTAGATTGATTTTCAGGATAAGGCTGCCATTCCGATTGAGAATGGCAGCCTTATTGGGTGACAGAGCTTATTGAATTTGAGAATAGGCAAGAGGCACAAAGATGTAACCCTGTCCCTCTGCTCTAAGGTGACCTACTCCTGGAAAGAAAATATGAGCGCCACCGACTAGATAGCCTTCTTTAGCCGCTTCGGCAAATACTTTCGCTCGTGTTGCTGCCGCCGTGGGCGAGTCGATGTCGTATTTGATTGTGACCTCGGGGTGAGCGAATTGGACGATCTGTACATGCATCAGATCTCCCCAGAGCAGTAGCTTCTGTCCCTTACTTTCGACCAGATATAAGCTGTGTCCGGGTGTATGCCCGAATGCTCCGACGGACTTGATCCCGGGTACAAGTTCAGTATTGCCATCGAAAGGCTTCGTGTGTCCTGCTTGTATATAGGGTCCGAGCGCCTGCTGTGCCGTTTCCATGGATTCTTTTTTTGCCGGATACTTTTTCATGTTCTCCGGAGAGAGCCAGAATTCCGCTTCGTGGCTGTCAAAACGCACAATGGCATTGGGGAAAGAAGCCTTCCCCTCATGGATAAGGTTGCCGATGTGATCACCATGGAAATGTGTGATGTAGATTTCGTCCACTTGTTCAGGGGAATAACCGGAAGCTCTCAGGTTGGCAAGCAGATGTCCGTAAGGTTTCGGTTTGGAACCTGGTTGCGGGTCTCCATTTTGGCCGGTGTCAATGAGAACTAGCTTGGTTCCTGTATTGATAAGGAAGGCATTGATCGACATCTGATAAGGACTGGTCATGAAAGACTCTGCAAGCCTATGTTCGATCTCAGCCGGGCCAACATTCGTGAGATAGTTTTTCGGCGCGAAGTCAAAAGTTCCATCGGAGAGCGCCGTTACTTCAAAATCTCCGAGCATGAAGCGATAAAATCCGGGGCCGTTGGTTTTAGCCGGAGGTGCGGATGCGTTCAACTGGACTGGAAATAAAAAACTGGCAAATAGGATGATCGTGAGTGCTATCCGCAGGTCACGAATCAAGCGGGGGGTGGACATGATCTACTCTTTCTCCTGTCTTGAGCAGTATGAGAGTTGCTGTCATGAGAAGGTGCATCTTTCGACAAACAAACCTCGGCGCAAGTTTATATGCTCGGATCAGTTCGTTGAAGGTGCACCACCAATCACAATCTCGAATCGATTTCTCGCCTGTTTCTGAGCAGAGAAATGTGAAACATGTCTGGTAGATGTGAGATCTCTGGATGTGAATTCAAAAAAATAAAGCTGACAATTACGCCATGGCAAAGGTTGCAGCCTGTTATAGCAGCCGACTGCAATTACTCCGCGAGAAGCGTTCGATAGTTTGTTAAATCTGTTTATTGAGGGTTATCTGCTCTAACTAACATCGCGACAGGAAAACGAGCGAAGAGTTCGGATGCGCGAATATTGCGCTCGATATTCAGATCTTCCCCGGTGAAAACATTTGTATAGTGACCGGCGGCATCTTCGGGGATTGATATATCGGTTTCTCCCCAATGTCTCCCGAGCGGAAATTCCAGCCGCCCCTTCATTAAAGTTCGTGCAAAGCGCGGTAACGCAACGACTATGCTCTTTCCTGTGGCAGGATCTTGACGGAAAAAAGCAATGACATGCTCCGCTTTATTGTCAGAGGCCGTCAGCGGCACATAGGAACCTTGCTGGAAAAGTGAGGCATTTTGCATGCGGGTCAACAGAGCGCGATGCGTGACCCATAGTTTGATTCTGCCGTCGGGAAATGTGTTCAATACCTCGGTTGCCACCGCAAGTAGTCCTTGCTCGGCGGCCTTCGTCTGAAGCTCATCCAGGAGGCGATTTCGAAGTTCGTAATCTACAGGCCTCCGATTGTCAGGATCAACCAGACTCAAATCCCACAGCTCTGTTCCCTGATAAAAATCGGGTATTCCTGGAGACGCAATCTTTAGAAGCGTTAATGCCAGAGAGTTGAGAGCTCCGAAAAGCTGCAGTTGGGGTAGAAAGCGCAGAATAGAATTTACGAATCTGCTTTCGCGCCCCTTCTTATCGGGCATCAGAATATCCGTTAAGAATTCGAAGACGGCTTGCAGGTAATCATTATCGGGATTTATCCAGCTGGTATTAACCTTGGCCTCATTCAGAGCTTTTGAGGTGTACTGTTTGATTCGCTCTAGAAATTGCTCCCGCTTCTCTGGCGTTTCCATCTTGCCAGGCCATGCTCCCAAGATTGTTTGGTAGAGGAAGTACTCTTCGTTGGAGTCGGGAGCAATCCGGCCATCCTCTAACTTCTTTTTGTAGCGGGCGTTCGCACGTTGCCAGACGCGGACTGCTACGGCCCAGTCCATTGGCATTTCAGATAGGACACATAGTCGCGAACGTACGTCTTCACTGCGCTTCGTATCATGTGTGGAACTGCCCAGCATCGTACCCGGAGATTTTTCCAGACGTTCGAGATTGCTTTGGTGAAGCAACTCTCGGGATATTCCAAAGACCTTCATTGAGCCGCCGACTTCATTCGAAGGAAGGAAACGATAGTAGAGATAAAAGGCAGTATCCTCGACGCCCTTGGCCATTACTGGACCCGTGAGCTGTTGGAACTTCAGCGCAAAATAGAGTTGTTTGGGATCGGTGTTTCCATTCGGCACGGGATCGCGATGTGTAGTGAGAAGGAGCATATCGCGAAGGAAGTTAAATGCCGAGACGTCCACCCCCGGGTTCATCTTCTTCGCCTGAGCGATGGCATAACGAATGAAAGCCCTGTCACGGTCGGTGTATTGGCCTCTGTCGTCGATGTAGGTGCGGTAGACAGGGAAGCAGGCGATTGTTTCTCGAATCACCGTCTCAAGAATGTTATCCGTGAAGTCCCGAGCACGTCGATCGGCGGCTGCAAGTCTGCTAAGCAGATTGGTCAGGACGTAAACCTCGCTTGCGAGCGAGGATCGCATGACTTGTAGCTTGCAGTCGTAAATGATTCTGTCCGGATCGGGTTTATGTCCGAGAATCTTGGAATAGAACTTGTCGAAGTGCTTTTCATTTTCGTGCTGGATGAAAATCTGCGTACCAAAATAAACGAAGTCATAGCCAGAAGTTCCTCGAACCGGCCATTCCCGGGGCAGATATTCCCGGGGTTCCAGGATCTTTTCGACAACCACATATAAGGGACCCTGACTTTGCGCCCAATCGTAAGTTCTCAGCCGGTCGCGGAGTTCCATCTCGATGCCGTTCGGTGCGGTCGGTTGCGTCGGCGCCTCTCCGTAGCACTGGCTTGCCAGATATAGCAATTGCAGCCGTATCAAATACTGGCGGGGATTAAACATCCCATCGCAGTGATCAATACGCAATCCTGTAATTTGCCGCCGGGCGAGCAACGAACGCACCATGCAATGGGTTTGAGCGAAGACCTCGGGGTTCTCCATCTTGAGGCCAACAAGATCATTGATATCGAAGAAACGCCTGTAGTTGATCTCCTCTGTCGAGACACGCCAAAAGGCCAGCCGATACGGTTGAACCTCCAGGAGCGCGTGCAGGCGATCGAAGCTGCTCGGTTGATCGACTACTCCATTGATCTTGTCGAGAATCCTCTGCATGGTCGGCTGTATCTCGGCGGAACTGAGAGCCTGCTGAAGTTTTGGCTTAAGCTCGCTCATCTGTTCCTGCCTCTGCGCGATTAGTGCGGGATCGGTGGTATCGTGCGGTGGAGTATGCTGCAAGTCCTGGATCAGCTCCATGAACTCCGTAGGCAGGAGCTTTTCATCCTCTTCATCGAAGATGTGAACCAGAGTTCTAGGTCCTAGTGGCATTCGGTGATCGTAGTAACGAACCCAGATGCGTCCTTCTTCGAGCGAGAGCTGAATCCGTTTGTTCTCAAGCTCTTCTCCATACTGTGCTCCAAGAATGGGCAGTAAGAGCTTGTTATGCATATCCGGATTGAGCGGGGTCCAGTCGATATCGTAAAAGTCGGCAAATGGAGAAGAGCGGCCGTTTTGTAGAACATCCTGCCACCAGAGAGAATCATTTCCCACGCCCATATGGTTGGGGACAATATCCAGCAAAAAGCCCATTTCTTTTTTGTTCAGGGCATCGCTCAGAAGTGCAAAATCTTCTTCTCCGCCAAGCTCGGGATTCAGACGGTCGTGGCGGGTGACATCGTAACCGTGCATGCTGCCAGCACGAGCTTCGAAAATGGGCGAGCTGTAGATATCGCTGATACCCAGTTTCTTCAGGTAATCGACTATTTTGCTGGCTTCAGAGAAGGGAAAGCCTGCGTGCATTTGAAGCCGATAGGTTGAAACGGGAGTGCGCGCGTCGTGCTGAAGGAGCTGATCGATGCAATCTGTCATGTGCCTGGCAATGCCTTGGTTGTGTATCAGGGAGTGAGATTGTTGTGGTCTAAAATCGTCCAAAATCTGAAAGTTGGATGCGGAGATTGGTTTCGCCGTTTTAAGCCTCCGGCCGCTTTACGAATTCAGCCGGGGAGCTGACAATAGGTGAAGCGAAAGCGACACCGTTTCCTTTGCGGAGCCGGCAAGAGATGGAAGTCGTTGCAGCGATTCTTTCGAAAGAACGGATCGGCTGTGGCCTCCCTCTTGAAGAGCTGCACAATGGAAACGACTTAATTTGTTTCGAGGTCCTTCTGATGCCCCTTTCTGGTGAAGCAATCCGCCTGATGAATTACATAGATGATGTGTCTGTCACATTGCGGCGTGTAGTGGCGTTGTCGGCGAATCTGCCCGCAGAGGAACGCCAGCTTGTGAGCGACCATCTCAAATCCGCGAAGCCTAGTCTGTCTGATGTCCTAAACGTACTGGAAGCAAAGTAGCCGCTTACAGTGGGTGTTATTGCCACAGTTGCGATCGTGGGAGCCGGCCCTTTGGGCAGACGGTTGGCTTTTCTGTCTGCACAGGCAGGCTTTCGCACGATCCTCGAAGACGTATTGCCGTCGAATCTCCGTTCCGCGGCTGCGGATATGCTGTCGTTTGCGTCTTCAGCTTCTATCGATTCCGCTAAACCTGTGGAATTCGCTTCGAGCCTGGAATCGGCAGTCAGGGACGCCGATCTCATCATCGATTGTGTGCCGGACGAGTTGGAGTCCAAACTCGAGATTTTTAGCCTGTTGGACCGCATGGCTCCACCCCGGTCCATCCTTGTAACACCAACTACGACCTTGAGCATTGCCGATCTGGCTTCCTGCACCTACAGGGCTGATCGATGCCTGGCACTTCGACTTAAGCCGATCTTCTTCGGAGAAGTGGATTTCCCGGAGATTATTCCGATTTCCCATACCTCCCAGAGCAGTGGAGAGGTGATGGAGGCCGTTGCTACTTTCTGGACGGCTCTCGGTTATACAGTTGTCTTTCAACTCGATGCTGGGGAGAGTCTCTCTTCCTTAACGGCAAGACCGGTCGCTAACTAAAGACACAAGTTTCCAGGGCGGTTTTCGGGAACCATCCCGGGAGCCGATGCGTATAGGGTCTTGGAACCTATGCAGAGCTTCGGTGACACTCTCGGTCAAGTCTTCCGCGCAATAGCAGCGAATAAGCTGCGCTCGTTTCTGACTATGTTTGGGATTGCGTGGGGTGTGGGGTCTTTGTTGCTGCTAGTCGGTCTGGGGGAAGGATTCCGTACCGGCCAGCGTAAACAGCTATCCAAGTTCGGCAAAGACATCATCATGATGTGGGGTGGCTCCATTCCCGCCATGCCCAACCAGCATACGGGGATGCGTCCTTATTATTTGACTCTTGGCGATGAGGAGGAGATGCGTCAGGCAGCGGCTATCCGCGATGTTATGGCCATCTTGAATCGTTCTGACATTAAGGAAGTCAGCGAGTTTGCCAGCACCTCCGGTGCCGTAATGGGTGTTGAGCCGAATTACACAAGCATTCGCTTTGCTCCTGTGGCATCAGGACGATTCATCAATGCTGGAGATATTCGCGACCGCCGCCGTGTCATTGTTTTGGGAAGCAAGAGCGGAGCACTGCTGTTTCCAGGTAGGCCTTCTCTTGGGGAGTACGTCACTTTAAATGGCATCCGTTTCCTTGTTGTGGGGACCGTCGAGAAAATCAATCGCGGTAACAATGATTGGGACAATCAGCGAGTCTATATCCCCCTCACCACAATGCTGGAGCTTTTCCCTCTGACGGGGGAAAACATCCCTCAAGATGCTGTTAATTCCTTGCAATACCAACCGACTATCCGCGGAGAGAATGCCCAGGCTGTAGCTGCTGCTCACGCGATTGTCGCAAGACGTCATGGCTTCGATCCCGAGGCGAAAGATGCCTGGCAGGAATGGGACACGATCAAGGAAGAGCGTCTAATCGGCAAGATCTTTACTGCGATGGATGTATTCCTGGGTGGGGTTGGCATTGTGACCCTGGCGTTGGGAGCGGTCGGAATCATTAACATCATGCTCGTCTCCGTGACGGAGCGGACCAAAGAGATCGGTCTCTGTAAAGCCATTGGCGCGACGAATCGAAGCATCCTTATGCAGTTTTTCCTGGAGGGTCTGCTGCTTACCGGAGTGAGCGGGCTGATTGGCATTGCCGGGGCGGGCACTCTTATGGCTGTGCTTCAAAAAGTTGTAGGTCCAGGGTTTGCTGGTTTCGATCCTCCTACCCTGGTGCCATGGTCAACTGCGCTTGCCATGGGCTCCTTGGTACTGTGCGGCGTAATATCCGGTCTTTATCCAGCCAGGAAAGCTGCAATGTTGGAACCGGTTGAGGCCCTGAGAAGGGAATAAAGAATTACCTGGGAGCGAGACCATGTTCGTCGATATCTTGAAACAGGCCTATGAGGCGATGTTGTTTAACCGTCGCCGTACGGCAATTACCATGATTGGAATGGCCTGGGGCATTGCTACGGTCGTGTTGCTCCTGGCCTATGGCGCTGGATTTGGGCGTGCTTTTGAGGCCATTTTCGCTCAGTGGGGAACTCGTTTGATCGGCGTCTTCCCAGGAAGAACCAGCGAGCAGGCTGGCGGGTCGAAGGCCGGAGTTCAGGTCCGGCTCACGCAGGACGATATTGAGCGTTTGAGAAATACCGTTCCCAATCTCGATCACATTACTCCGCTGGTGAATAAAAGCGTCACCATACAAAACGATCTCCATACCTACACCTGGTATGTAAACGGCGAACGTGCCGATATCCAGAACATCATGGTTCTGGATATCGATGCTGGCCGCTTTTTTACCTCCGAAGACGATATGCAGCGAAATCATGTCGCGGTACTTGCTTCTGAGGCAAAGACCAAGCTCTTCTCCGGAGCTTATGCTATAGGCGAACATATCCGGATTAACGGAATCAGCTTCACTGTTATCGGAGTCTTGAAACCGAAGATGCAAGAGGGCGATGACAACGACATTAATCGGCAAGTATATGTCCCATTCAATACGATGAGCGACATCAAAGATACAAAGTATCTGGATGGTATTTGGCTGAACTATACAGGCGATCACCAGCTTGCCGAACGTGCTATCCGCAATACTCTGGCAGAAGCGCATAACTTCAGGGCCAGTGATCATAACGCAATCTTCGTTGCCAATTTGATGACTCAACTTAGCGAATTTCGCATTCTCAGTATTGGATTGCAGATTCTGTTGACCTTTATCGGAGCCTTAACACTTGGCATCGCCGGAATCGGCTTGATGAATATCATGTTGGTTGCTGTGCAGCAACGCACGCGTGAGATAGGTGTAGAGAAGGCTTTAGGCGCCAGGAAGCGGCACATATTGATTCAATTTCTGGCTGAGTCTTTCGTGATTACCGGAATTGGTGGGATTTTGGGTATCGCTCTTGCCTATACGGTTGCTCTTTGTGTCGGTCGTATTACTTTTTATAGCGCTGTGGCTACAAATGCCGAAGCGGCAGATATCCAATTGTTGATATCGCCCACCATCGTTGTGGTAGCGACGGGGATCCTAATCCTTGTCGGTTTGGTTAGCGGAATGATTCCGGCGATACGCGCTTCCAATCTTGATCCCATCGAAGCTTTACGCTACGAGTAAAGCCTGAGGGCTATGCTCAGATGATTTGGCCCTCTGATTTCCACCTTTTCTTTTCTTTTGATCCGTATGTATCCACTCGCTGTTCGAAATTGGACAGCGAGTGGATAGGCACTCCTGTAAGGAAACCGCGTTGCAAAACATAGCTTTTCATGGCGTGTTCATGAGGATTGCCGATATAAAAAGAGAAGAACATGTCCTTAAAACCCAAAAGGATGCCTGCGGGTAACGCCGTAAAGACTGGTGGGCGCCTCTATATCTTATTGATTTTGATGCAGTTCTTGTTCTCCGGAGGTAGCCTTTCTGTCTCTCTCTTCCTTCAGAGGCTCTATCTGGATTCGTATGCCAAGCATGAGCAACTGCAGCAGGAGATAGAACGCTTGGAGCAGAAAACAGGCTCCCCAGCTTTATCTGCTGATCGATTACGTGAATTGAAACGTTTGGACGAAGAGAGTTGGAACGTTGTTCATACAGGCCAGCGTATTCGTAACGTCAAAATCTGGTTTGATTGTGCAACCTTACTTCTGATGGTCGGGGCAACGGGGAGCCTTCTGCGCTTGAGCTTCCTTATGAAGATTCAGAATGCTCAGAAAGATGCTGCTGAAGCAGCTCTCCGCGCGGAAAGGGCGACTCTCGAAAAACGAATCGAAAATCGGACCTCGGAGTTGAGTGCCGAAGTAAAAGAACGTAGACGGGCTGAACAACTCAACCGGGGGAGGAACCGTGTTCTGGAGATGTTGGCAAGGAATCATCCTATCGAGGAAGTTGTGTCTCTGCTGGCTCGAACGGTTGCAGAACAGCGTACAGCCTGGGGATGTGCGATTCATCTTGTAAGCAAGACGCGTAGCCAACTGGAACTTGCTGCAGCTGCGGAACTCCCGGAAAGACTTCTTGCTCATCTGACCGCTATCAATTCAGCTTTTCCTGATGCTCCGGAAAGCGCAGCTTTGGGGAAAGGGTCTGTTCACGTGGTCGCGAATCTGAATTTGGTTCGCCGTCCGTGGAGTGAGCTCCTTAATGCAAACGGAATTCAATCGGTATGGTCGGCGCCGTTCTTCTCTGCGGATGGCTCTCCATTAGGAACGCTCACGGTCTATTCCCGATTGAAATTTGCTCCCGAGGCACGCGATCTCGAAGAATTGGAAATGGCCGCAAAAATGGCGGCTCTTGTTCTTGAGCATCGAAGAATTCATACCGAACTCGTCAACAGCGCTTATCACGATTACCTGACTGGACTGCCTAATCGCAGATTGGGAGAAGAACGCCTGATCCATGCCATTCAGCAGGCGAAAGACGAACAACGGTCATTCGCAATTCTTTGGGTGGACCTAAACCGCTTCAAGAGAATCAATGATGTTCATGGGCACTCCGTAGGCGATGCTGTTTTGCAGCAAGTCGCAAATTGTCTTCTAGAGAATTTGCAGTCATCCGATACCCTGGCGCGGATGGGCGGCGATGAGTTCATGGCAATCCTGGACCATGTTACCGATCATGCTGAAGCTGAGGAGATTGCCAATTCGTTAGCCCGGGCGGTAACCCGTTCAATTAATGTCGATTCTTTGAATCTGGAAGTCTCCATCAGTATCGGTATTTCTTTGTTCCCTAACGATGGAGCAACGATCGACGTTCTGCAGCGCAATGCTGACCGGGCAATGTATGAAGCTAAATGGAATGGTCTGGATTATTGCTCCTTCGTTCACAGGATGAGTGAACAATTCGAAGAGAAACATGGTCTGGAAGAGGCCTTGATTCTTGCCGTGAAGAGGGAAGAGTTTCGAGTACATTATCAGGCCCAGTGTTCCCCCGATGGAAGGTTGCTGGCTTTCGAAGCGCTTCTTCGCTTCGAGCATCCTGAATTCGGAATGGTTTCTCCGTCCAGGTTCATTCCCATCATCGAGGAATTGGACTTGATCATGCCTCTCGGTAACTGGGTTATACGTCAGGTCTGCTTACAATCCCACAAATGGAAAGAGGCTAAGTATCCTCCAGTTCCCATAGCCGTTAACATTTCTCCAATACAGTTCTCAAACGAAGACTTCGCAAAAAACGTTGCGCATATTCTTGAAGAGACCGGCATGGAACCACATCTTCTGGAGTTAGAGTTAACGGAGAATCTTTTGATGAAAGATTTTCACGTATCAGCACGGCAGATGCGGCGCCTAAAGAGTCTGGGCGTAAGGATTGCAATGGACGATTTCGGTACGGGATATTCCTCGCTGAGTCATCTGCATCGATTGCCCATCGACGTTCTGAAAATTGATCGTTCTTTTATCGAGAAGCTCACCGGACCGGGAACTACACGTCCAATCGTGGAAGCCGTGCTCTCAATGGCACATAAGCTGGGGCTTTGGGTCGTTGCCGAGGGAGTTGAGACCGAAGAGCAGAGACATCTGCTTCGGGAGGCCGGATGCAATTCGATTCAGGGGTATTTCTTCGCAAAGCCGGCTCCGGCTCTTGAAGCTGAGAGAATGTTCAAGAGTCTTGAAGCTCTTGAACTCGATGCTCCGGATGGCGAGTATTGCGAGATCGATAGGACGAACCTGTAGTTGCAAGCGAGAACAGTTCTTGATGGAATGCCCGTCTTCTGTCCATCCTTGATAGCCAAACTTGCTCATTTGGGGGAGAAGCGGTAAGGCTATCGACCTTACCGCTTACAAGGATCCAGTGTTCCGTTAGAAGTGAAAAGCAATTTCTCCGGTAAAGGATCGTGGCGTCACGTAATGTGTTCCGCTGAAGGTAGAGAGAAAGTTATAGAGTGCGGTTTTGTTAGAGAGATTTACGCCCGTTAAGCGCAGACTCCACCGATAACGATCACCTCCGAAGAGATTGTCTTCACCGATGGAAGCATCGAAAAGATTCCGTTGCTTGATTCGCGATGGGTTTGTATCGTCATTCTCTGCTCCCGGTCTAGGTATCGAAAGAAGACTGGAAGAAAGTTGTGAAGCCAGGCAGACGGAAGGGAGAGCATTGGTAGGTGTTGCTTTCACTCCATTGCATGCCAATCCTGCTTCAAATTCCTGATCGGCAGTAAAGCCACTTAAATTAATTGCCGGTTGGCCGTTGAGCGTAGTTGATATATTCCCGCAATGGCTATTGGGGTCGGAGATGTTATAGCAAGGTGTCGATGCCGCATTCAAGCCACTGTCGTAGCGCCAGTTGAATCCGATCCAGGGACCCCGCTTGCCCGGTATTTGATATTGAACATAGGTTGTCTGGTTGAACTTCTCGTCATGATCAATTCGGAAGGGAAGTCCGCTTTGTCCAACTGTTGCTCCCGCTCCAGCAACTTGCGGCGGGAAGAATCGTGCTGCGATGGAGGACATTGTGACAAAAGCTGAAAATCCATGATACCTGGGCACAGTGGCACGCAGTACAAAACCGGGCGTTTTCGAATTATGCCAACTGATCGGAAAGAAGATGGGTGTATTGCCAAGTATTGCGAAGTCGAAGGCACTGTGGGTGTACTTCCAGATATAGTCACCATTCAAGACGAAGTTATGTCCAAAGGCTTGTTGGAAGCCTGCGTGAAACTCGTTGCGGAATCCTGGCCGTACAGTCGTCGATACGCCCGGTGTGCAACTTAGCAATGGAGAAAGAATATTGTTCCCGCATCCCTGGCTGGAGAGAACCAGATTCTCGTTAAAGGGAGATTCCAGCGTTCTTGCGTAGGAAAGACGAAGAACTGTATTCGTTGGCTTGATGCTGTAAGCAACTGCTGCACGCGGTTCCGGCTGGCGCGTAATGGTCAGCCCGTTGTATAGATCTCCACGCATGCCGATATTAAAGGTCCAGTTTCCGGCCTTGATCTGATCCTGAATATACATGGCAAGCTCTTTCACATCGGTATGACCGAAATACCGATACTGAGATCCTCCACGTGTTAGATCGTAGGGCAACAGATTCGGATCGAAGGCTGTAGCTTTGACATTGGGATTCGAGCCGTCGTTAGGCTGAAGGCCAGCGGCGGAGCATTGCGAGGGATCGGTAAAACCGCTTACCGGATTTCCATCGGCATCGAGACATGGCGAGTTTGAGGTTGAGTTGATGAAGCCGATCGTGTCGTGTTCCCTGAGAAAGGTGTGCTGATAAACGGCTCCGGCTTTTATGTCGTGAATTCCTTTTTGGATCGTGTAGTCAGATCTCAGACCGGCATTGGTGAGTGTCCTGTATTGATTGATCGTCTGGTTCTGTATCGGCCCAAGGTCAGCGAGAGGATTGCTGCTGGGATAGTAGTTGAAAGCGTCACGCCGGATATAAGAGCCAAAATTGAAAACAGAATTTGAGCCGATGATGCGAGTGTAGAGAGGCGCAATATTGAATGTTTCGATTTTGGCGTGTTGATCGGTATCGCCTACATTGCCCAATACAGGGTTAGCCGTCGTTCCCCCGCTGATCACGTTCTGAACATTCAGATTGTCATAGGCATTAGGTGTCTGGAACCAGGAGCGTGTGTAGTTGAGATTCAAATGGATAGAATCCTCTGCCGTGAGGTTTCTGTCGAAACGGTTGAAGAAGTTCTGTTCATTTCCCTTTGCATGAAAGACGGTGAATTCCGGAGGATCGAGAAAACGGCCGGTATTCAGGCCGTCGATTTCAGTAAAGTTTCCCCAATTCTGACCGCCATAGCCCAGATCGAAAGCCCCTGTTGCAGAACCAAATGTGCCATACGAGTTGGAGATACTTCCGTGTGGAGTGCTCAGCCCCTGTCCTGAACGTGTGATTACGCTAATGATCAGGCTGGTTTTGCCGCCGTATTCTGCGGGAGGAGCACCGGGAATTGCTTCTAGCGATTGAATGGCATTGGAAGGAATCTGGTTCGAAAAGACCTTACTCTGTTGATCGGTAATTGGCTGGCCGTCCACGGAGAAAGAATTCGAAGCATGGTCCCCAAGACCATGAAAGAGTCCATTGGAGTCGGCAGCAACGCCTGGTGATGCAAGAGTGACGAGCGAGCTAAGAGAAGACGACTGACTTTCTAAGGGGACTTTGGCGAACAAGTCCCGATCTACGGGCGTGCGAAAGTTTGGCGTATTTTGAATCAGGTCCTCTGCTTCGACAGTTACAGTGGTAGCTTCGCCTGCCACCTTGAGTGACATTCTGACACTCAAGGGAACAGCCGATGTTACATGTGCATCCTGTGCCACAGCGCTGAATCCGGTTGCTGCGGCCGTGAGGTGATACGAGTTAAAAGGCAGATTGGGGCACTGAAAACGGCCCTCAGAATCCGTCGTCAATGTTCGCATATATCCGCTAACCGGATTTTGAATGACAACGGTTGCGCCCGGAATTATGGCTCCGCTGGGATCTGTAACAGTTCCATTAATAATTCCGGAGCTTGATTGCGCAACGATTAAGGATGAAGCAGTAAGAAACAAAAACAGAAAGGCCCATATAGCCCGTCCTGATAGGGAGCGCATAGATACACCTCCAAAAATCTGGCAGTAAGCTTTCGAGAGAAAGAGAACATTCTGTCGGTGCAGTTTATGAAGACGCGACAGTGCTCAGGCCTTCCGTAACGGGAGACTTCGCTAACTGTTGAGCTAGGAACTATACCGGCGAATGAACGATTCTAGAGAGATGAGGTGTTTGTGGGCGGAGGTCTGTTGGAGAGAGAAATAGGTAGAACACGGGTGTAGTTAATAGGTCGGAAGTTGGTGGTTTGTCCTTCTTCCTCCAATATGGGCATTAGGATAGGCGCTGTTTCTGCTGTATCGACCGATGCATGCACGGTCATGCAGAGAGCGCAGCTATCATGCTGTGCCTGTTCCCGTAGGTGCGTGTGTGTGACCTGCACGATTCCGGCTAACAGGAGGAGGACAATACAGAAGGAACAGAGAATTACCCACCAAGGCTTTTGCGGTCTCGGGTTAGGGTTTCTCATCAGCATTGTTAATCAATATAACTTAATAAAGTACAAAGATCGTAAATCTATTCCCAACGGGAAAACTATTTGCAGCTACGTTGGGATTGCTCTAAGCGTGTGCTGAACAGTCTGCGCACGTGCCATAGAGAAAAAACTCATGGCCGGTTGTACGAAAGCCGCGTGGCAACTTATGTTTGAATTGCACCATGCAGCCCTCCAGTTCATAGAGACGTCCGCAATGATTGCAGCGAAAATGATGATGATGTGCTTTTCCTGCGACCTCGTACCGGGTTGATTCTCCGGGAGTCTCTACCGGTTGCAGCCATCCTTCTTCAATCAATAGCTGAATATTTCGATAAACAGTTGCAATCCCCAGTGTCGGATGATGCTTCTGCGCTCCGGCCAGAGCCTCCTCTGGGGAGAGCGGGCGATTGGCTTCGACAAAGGCATCTCTGATAGCGGACTTCTGCCTTGTATTTCGTTTTTCCGTGGTCATGGCCGTACCAATTGAGATCTATGCTATCAAGCCTGCAAAGATCTTTACTCCACTTCGTACTTCGCTATTCTTCTGCCGATTGCGCCATATTGTTTTCCGTGGTGAAGCTGAAATGATGTTCGCATCCTTGAACGGCACAGGTTCTGCAGAAACTTCGGTTAGCAAGATGGGCCACAACCATCAGCAGGCTCCCTGAAACTGTGATCAATGTTTCTCCGGTTGCTGACAGCACGGCTTCGCCCAGAAGGGCTGCGACCGAAATCAGCGTAATTCCACCGAAGAAGAGGAATAGAACTCTTCGTTTCCGGTGTTGGCGGTATCCACTGCGAAAGGCGAACCATCCTACTAGCCCAATCAGGGGCATGAAGATACGGTGAGTTGTATCGTCACCTGGAAGTTTGCTTAACAATGCTGGGGCAAAAGCAATAAGAAGAGGAAAGATCAGACAGTGAATCAGACAGAGAACTGAGAGTACAACGCCCCAGAAGTCTGCGTTTATGCGATAACCATGTTCTGCTTTCGTCTTCATACATTGATAATGATACATCGTTATCAATAATGGTTCGCAAATATTTCAGAATCTTTTGGGCGCGGCAATTCGTTATTCAGCAACCTGGCCAATTCCCCTTATGCCGGTTTGAACAATGCCCAGTTCCAGCAGCAGCCGGGAACCCAACACGTCTAGATTGCCGTGCTCATTTTGTCGAGACCTTTCCTGCAGGCGAATCTGAGTCGAATTCATTGAGCAGCCTGTTATCGCCAACTGAGGGTTGCGGTACAGGTACAAGTGAGCGACTTCACGGCAAGTGGATAAGCCAGTCTTTTAAGGGTATCCCTCGAAAGAGGGAGGACTAGTGCTTGGTCGAGGCATACGCTGTGACTGTTCTGAGCCGTCTGCGTGGTGCAAGGCATTGCAGATGCGGAAAGAGAACAGCTGTTGTATCCCCACCAGGAAAGAAGTACGGCGCGCAACGGTTGCAGAATTCTATCCCCAAATTCAAAGAACTGGAGCAAACTCATGACCAAGCAACGTAAACCAACCATCGTGTTCTGCCACGGCATTTGGGCCGATGGCTCGTGCTTCAGCAAGGTTATCCCCACATTGCAGGCGGACGGCTATGAGGTCATTGCGGTTCAATACAGCCTGGAAGATTTTGAAGAGGACATCGCTATGGTGAAGCGGACGCTCAACCGAGTTGGCAGCCCTGCTCTCTTGGTCGGGCACAGCTACGGGGGCGCCACCATCACCGCCGCTGGAGTCGATGAGCGCGTCGCCGGCCTCGTCTACATTGGAGCAGTTGCGCCAGATGCCGGTGAGACCGTGCAGGACCAACTCAACAAGTATCCCTCGGATATCTTTTCTCGCGTAGAGGTCAAGGATGGGTACGCCTGGATGCTCCCGAACGGGACCGAGTTTTTCTGCGGAGATCTGTCCGAACAAGAGCAGAAACTCGTCTGGGCGACACATTTTCCCCCTCGCGCCGACCTCTTCACTCGGTGTGCGGTCAAGAGTACCCCATGGAAGTCGAAGCCTAGCTGGTACATCTTATGCCTGCAGGACCATACCGTTCACCCCGATCTCCAACGGTGGGTCTCGAAGCGCATGGGAGCGACTGTGATTGAGGTCGAAAGCAGTCACGTACCCATGCTTTCTAAGCCGGATGTAGTTATCGAAGTGATCCGAAAGGCCGCTGCTACGGTAGCGGAGAAGTTCTCCATGGAACCTGCGGGAACTCTAGCGTAGCCGTGATGCAAAAAGCTGCTACCGCGATGACTGAGAAGAAGATTCTCGATCCGGACATCTTCGTTTTCAGCTGGAAAGGCCTCCGGGGGAGGCCTTCCAGCTGAAGCGGCTTACGGCTGGCTTGAACCATATCCGGGAAGACAGTGCCAGCTCAGGCACGAACTGCAATCTTGCGATTAAGGGAGAGCAAGAAAGCCACGTTGCATCGCAATTTGTACTGCGTGAGTCCGGTCGCTAGCACCAAGCTTGCTGATCACGTTCTTCATGTGACTCTTTACTGTTTCTTCTGTAATGGAAAGGCAATCACCGACGCGCTTGTTCGAATTACCGGCGGCAACCAAGCGCAAGATTTCGATCTCTCTATCCGTCAAGTCGTCTGCTTCGTAGTGTTGCGCCAAGCTATCTGCAATTTGTGGAGGTATACACCGTAATCCTTGATGTACTTCCCTTATCGTGCGAACGAGTTCAGTACGAAGTGAGCTTTTAAGAAGATATCCCACAGCGCCAGCCGAAACAGCTCGCGCAGCCCGTACATCCCCGGAGTAGGTCGTCAAGACAATAATGCGTGCTTTGGGAAATTCACGTCGAATAGCTTCTATAGTCTCGAGCCCTCCCATCCCCGGCATTTGTAAATCTACTAGGGTTACGTCCGGAAGGAGCTTCCTAAACTGTTCTAACGCCTCCTGGCCGCTAGAGGAGGATCCGACGAACTCCATATCTTCCTGAAATTGCAGTGCAAAGGCGATACCATCGTGTACTAACGGATGGTCATCAGCACATAGGACGCGGATCTTATCTTTGGTCGCCATAATCGCGGGGAAGGAAAGCATTCGATCTAGGTGCCAGTGATTTCATGATATCTCAGAGGCAATACGATCAGCCCTCGAAAACGTGTCATGTGAAACCCCATCGTGACCCGGTGCGGTTACGGTGGCGAATTACTGTGAGCGTTCTTTTTCTGTTTCTTGTGCCTCAAGTGGAGGCTTCCGGGCCGGATCCCAGTAGACCAATCAAGCAGATGCGCCATTCCTCGTGGAATGAGGCTTCGGGTCTCGGCGGTGTCGTGTACTCCCTTGCCCAAACTACGGATGGATTTCTCTGGATCGGCACATCGACGGGGCTCTACCGTTTCGATGGATTGAAATTTGAACCATTTCTAGGATCAGCAGGCGATCCCCCGATCCTGGAGGTGCGAGCACTTCTTGGAACCAGCGATGGTGGCCTTTGGGTGGGCTATCGCAATGGTGTCGCCTTCCTGAAGCAGGACACCGCCTTTTTTTATTCGGAGCAGCAAGGAATGCCCTACGGGCGGGTGACTAGTCTCGCGCAGACACCGGACGGTGCAATCTGGGCCGCGCTCACATTATCGGGCGGAGGGAAAGCGGGTGGTGGTCAAAAGTCCATTGCGGGGCTAGCCCGTTTCTCAGCCGGTCATTGGGAAAAGATTGGATCCAATTGGAACTATCCCGCCACTTCAACGGAAAGAGTTCTTGTTGATGGGGAGGGCAACTTGTGGGCTACTGGCGGTGAGTCCGTCCACTTTCTTCTTCGTGGAAAGAGAGAATTTCAGCCGACCTCGGTGAAGATCAGCACATGGAATCAAGTGTGTGTGGGTACAGACGGATCGATATGGATCGCAGATCCGGCTACCCATCATTTTTTTCACTTACCTAAGTATCCGGACACGGGGTATGTCACCATATCCGGCAGGCCTCTGCAAGGTATATACGGCATCCGCTTTGACCGTAGCCGTTCCTTTTGGATAGCGACAGACCGAGGTCTTTTTCGTACTTCTCCCGGGCTGGTTGATGAACGTCGAATCATCACCACAGACCAGTTCGAGAAAGATCAATTCCGACTGGCAGATGGTCTCTCCAGCAATGAGACGAACGTAATCTTCCAGGATCGGGAGGGCAACCTCTGGGTAGGCACAACCAACGGATTAGATCGATTCAGCGATCGAAGCGTGACACAGATCAATCTGGGACATACCCCGTCAGACCTTATTGTTGGGCCGCATGCAGAGGTATGGGCCAGTCAGTATAAGGCCTCTCCCTTCCTGATCCCCTTACACGAGAGCAAGCCATATCGCCTTAGCACTTGGTTCACGCGAACTTTTTACATGGATCGAAGAGGCACGCTTTGGGCATCCATGCAGTCTGATCCAAGCTGGGAAAGTCGCGCACTTTGGATGGATCAAGACGGCAGGTTAACGAAGGTGCCTTCGCCCCCTGGCATCAAAGGACCCCTCATCGATGGAATCGTTGCCGATGCGACAGGACGCTTGTGGATGAGCATCAGTGGCTATGGTGAGTACACCTTGAAGGATGGCAGATGGGAGAGGGTTCCCGTCTTCAACGGAAGCGATCAAAATATCTCTCCGGATACTGAATTCATCGACGGACTCGGGCGCGCATGGCTTGTGTATTATGCCCGTAACACCGTCGTTTCGATCAATGGTACAACGCGCACCTTCTTTACTCCTGATCACGGACTTGATCTGGGAAATCCAATCGCTGGAGGGGCATCTGGTACACAGGTGTGGATCTCTGGCACAAGGGGACTTGGCGCTTTCGAGGGGAAACGATTCCAAGCTATCCAGGCTATAGACGGACAGCTTTTCGAGAATGCAACCGCAGTTATTCCAACAGAGCACGACGGCCTCTGGCTCAAAGGGCCGACAGGCGTCATACAAATTCCAGAAAACGAATTAGCAGCCTTCTTTCGCGATCATTCGCACGCGGTGCAATATCGGAGCTTTGATGCTGCAACTGATTTCGGTACGCAACTAGGGCCTCCCAGATCATCTGCATCCGATACCGGGGCGGTGCTCAGTGGTGACGGCAAGCTGTGGTTCGCTGTATTCGGCGGAATTGCCATGATCGATCCGGCTCATCTTGCAAAGAACGATTTGCCGCCCCCTGTCTTCATCAGTGCTTTGCATGCCAATGGACGAACCTATTCGACCTACTACGATCTGACCCTCCCAAAGGCCACGCGTGAAGTCTCGTTTGACTATACAGCGCTGAGTCTTACCTTATCGGAACGGAATCGCTTCCGTTACCAACTTATCGGTTTAGATAAGGAATGGAAAGACGCTGGAACACGCAGGCAGGCTTTCTACACCAATCTCGAACCGGGTACCTATACGTTCACCGTCATCGCGGCAAATAATGATGGTGTCTGGAACAACACGGGTACCTCAATAACTTTCAGAATTCCGCCGACCTTTCTCCAGACGATCTGGTTCCGAACTTTGTCTGTTTTGATCTTCGCCATGCTTCTTTGGGCGTTGTTCCTGATCCGCCTTCATGACATGAACAAGCAAACTGAGGCGAGGCTTCGCGAACGCCTTATCGAACGTGAGCGGATAGCAAGAGATCTCCACGATACTCTGCTTCAGGGATTCCAAATGCTCGTCCTTCGATTTCAGGTGATTACTGACACGTTATCACCCGATAATCCTGCGAGAAGATTGCTCGAGGAGAGCTTGACGCGTTCCGAGAGGGCCTTACAGGAAGGGCGTGACAGGGTTAGCGCCCTTCGGTCAGAAGCTGAATCTGGTGATGATTTGGCAGCTGAAATACGCCGATTTGGTGAAGACCTTAGTTCAGGAAGTACGACGGCTTTCCACTTTTCTGTGAAAGGAACTCCAACAGCTCTGCAAACCGTTGTACACGAGGAAATACGCATGATTGCCCGTGAAGCAATCGCCAACGCGTTTCGGCACGCTGGAGCCGTTACGATCAAATGTCAAATTATCTTCTCGCGCCGCCACTTGGTTTTCGTGTGCAGCGACGACGGGTGTGGTATTCCCGAAGACGTGTTTGGGAATAAGAAGACTCATAATCATTGGGGACTAGTCGGTATGCAAGAGCGTACTCGAAAGATCGGCGCAGTGCTGCATATCAGCCCTGCGGATCCCCGCGGCACCAGAATCGAGCTCAAGTTGAGGGCAGCGACTGCCTATGCCAGAAGCATGTAATCGGAGCCGGTTCACTTACTGAAGCGATTACGCCAGTAATTCACGAGGGTATGTACTTTCAACACTCTTCATGCAACAGAGCTGTTCTTCATCTCGGCCTTACATTCTGCCTGAAACACTCCCAAATGCCGATTTTAGAATGCTCGTGCTTTGGACTTTCCTCGAAAGAGGGAGCGCGCGACATGCTACAGTTCCTCCGCGACGGCAACGCTTTGTTAGCAAGCTACATGCGTGCGACCGATGAAGCCTGCGATGCCGCTAGCGATCTTGCTACGGCGAGTCTTCTGGAGAACTGGATCGACAGGGCAGAGGGATAAGGTTCACCAATCTGCACCGAGAGCCCAAGATATGGCCTTGCGGCGGGTGAAGACGGAGGCGCGTAGACGAAGAGCAAAAGCGCAAGGATCGGACGAAGTCGTGCGTGCGAGCTAAAGAAATGGTTCTTCCGCATCCTCAGGTGCATCTTTGGTTCGGTGAAAGTCCGTTTGGCACAAGTGTGTCCTTCTGGAGGGAAAATCCCCCCTCACTCTGCTTTTGAACCCGTTATGTTAAAGCTTTGCTCCACTACTTAATAACTCAATTACAGCTCAATGTTTTTCAGCAGTTCCCTGGCGAGTGTTGATGTTTATCTTGTACGAATAACAGAAGCAAGCAGGTGAATCATGGAAGAAAATCAGAGATCCGTTTTTTCGGGCACGCATGGCAATTTGCTTAATTCCTCCAGCCTTTGAAAGACATTTTCTACTAAATGCCTCCATTTGTACTTTCCTCCATCATGAGAGGCTGGATGCCCCTCTCCTCTTTCAAAGACTCGGACGATGACGGATAGCTCAATCGCCCGAACTCATTCGGAGTTACCGAGGTCCTAACTCATAATCCAGTACGCCGCATCGGGCCGGTAATCTGATCAAATTTGGTAGCGCGCTATGACAACGTTTAACTACTTACCCGGACTTGGCTCTTTTGACAACGATTAACCCTTGACATAGCCTTGGCTCGTGTCTAGGATGATAGCGCTTTCAGTTTGTACAAAGACCAAAGCAGTTACAGAGCAGAGAAAGCACCGAATGCTCCTTCCTGCCATATCCACCCTTGAGATATTGATGCGATGGGCGCGTAATACAGCAGTTGAAAATCTGGAGCGTCGATATGTAGATCTCGTCCTTTAATGGCAGATTGAGCCGTTGTTGTTTCCCCGTTGAATGAGCGCGGTAAGATCGCGTGCTTGATCGCCTCAATAAGCAGGCATTGTCACTTCAAAAGTAGTATTCTGGCGCGCGCCGGTGGTGCTGGTGCACTGAAAGCAAGTATCGGTAGATGCCGAATACGAGAAAGGAAAATCTGCGTGTTGCGAACAAAACACCTGTCAGCCCAATCCGTTCTAGCTCGCGTGTTTGTGGCTTCTGCTTTGATGTCGCCCATTATCAACGTCTCGCTGATGGCGGATGCTCAGCAACGTTCCACCCTGCCAACAGGGAAGGTCCCCTCAAAGAGCAAGCCTATGAGTTTTGAAGTCTTTTCGATTCGTCCGAGCAGACCTGGAACCCCGCAGGGAGGAACAACCGCTATTCTGCCGAATGGGTACGCGGCAAGGGGTCAATCGCTTTGGACCACCATCATGGTGGCCTATGTTCCGGGCGACATGACGTATTGGACTAACAACCAAATTACAGGTATGCCCTCTTGGGCTACGAAGTTACTCTATGACCTTGAGGCTAGGGTGTCTGTCAAGGATGTTGAGGCGTGGAAAAGACAAGGATCACGCCATGAGATGCTGAGCGAGATGTTGCAGTCAGCGCTGCGGGAGCGCTGCAAACTTGCGGTGCACCTGTCATCAACCGAAGTATCATCCTTTGCTCTGATGGTCACAAAACATGGACCCAAGATGAAGAGAACTGTTGCAGGAGTTGCCCTTCCCAAAGGCAGTATTCCTGTGTCGACCGGCGGTGCCATTAGCTTCTCAGGTGCGGGGAGTACGATGGAGACACATTTTTATGGTTTTTCGATGGAAGGGCTCGCAGGATATCTATCTCACTATTCTTCACGCCCGATCGTAGATAAAACCGGGCTCACCGGGGAGTATGATTTTGTCCTTGCGAAACGAGGCGAGCATACGGACTCTGAACCAGAACAATCAAGCGAATTGTTCGTAGATGACATTGGACTAACGCTAAAGCCGGTGAAGACTTCTACTCGGACAGTTGTAATCGATCATCTTGAGATGCCATCGAGCAACTGATATCACAGTCTCCCAATCTTCTGGTCTGAGCGAGGTTGCTCTTTTTTACCAAAGCTTGAACGATGTATCGACTTTTTAACCGCATTGGTGAGAACGGTTTTCTGCGAAAACGACTGCGCAGAATTAGCAGCAAAATCAAACACTGTACTAACCTAGGCCACATCCTTGTACGGCAGGTATATGGCCTAGAGTTTCTGAAAGTGCATGTTGCTACAACGAAGCTTATCGTTATCTATTCGCTTGACTCTGTTCGTTTATAGGGTGTTTGCAGATACTGGCGCGCTTCGTTTAGTGCGCCCTGTGTGTTGTCGTTAGTCTGCAACGCTTGGCGATATTCGTTTACAGCGCGGTCTCTCTGACCTGTGACATCGAAGATCTTGCCAAGTTGGATGTGGCTCCAGACTTCAGTCCAGCGTGGTTCTCCATCCCCGCGAAGCGAATCACGATAGGCGTTAGCGGAGGCCTGATAGTTTCTTTGCGTAAAGAGTGCTTCGCCGATACGGTAGCTGGCCAGGGAGCTTTGTGGGTTTGCCGTCAGTGCCTTTTGGAATTCCTGCAATGCACCGGCAATATCACCTTGTGCCACCATTTGCTGACCACGGAGAATCGATACTCGAACACGCAGGTCTGGATTATTCTTCAACAGCCAGTTGTCAGGATCGATGGTAATGTGACGAGGCCGTCCAAAGGTATCGACCGTGTACTGTGAGTTTGTTCCCACTACATCGACTTTTTGAATTTCAGTTTTGCCGTCTGTTTCGATACGCAGTTCCACTGGCATACGGAAGAGATCGAGGTCCTGATTGACCTCACCGATGGTGCGGAAGCCCTTGTTGTTGCCCAAACGATAGACAGCGTACTTATTGTTGAACTGCGGAGCTCCGGTACCGTCGAGCCATTGCGCGAAAAAGGGAGTGAGCTGCTGTTGTGACTGTGCCTCGGCGACTTTCTGGACGTCACTGGTACGAACTCCTTTGTCCGTGTACTGGGAAAGAACACCGACGAGGGTTTTCTTGAAAGCGTCGTCGCCAAGTTGCCAGCGGAGCATATGCCAAACCATGCCTCCCTTATCGAGAGTCATCGACTGATACTCGGGAGAGAAGGGATTCAGGCGCCCAACACTGCTCAATGGAATGGTGTCATAGGCCAGAGCTCCTGCCGAGATATCGAGTACCGCAGCAGATAGGGCGGCCTTCCCACTCTGTTCTTCCACATACATCAATTCGCCATAGCGGGCCATTCCGTTGGTGATCCAGCCATCGTTGAGGCTCATTGGACTTACCTGGTTACCCCACCACTGGCGGGCCATGGTGTTGGCGAGGAGGCGGGCGCTTGCTTTATCTCCGCCAGTATGTGCGCCTGAAATTGCCGCCAGCTCCGGAGCCCAGAAGGCTGGAACAGTATCGTCCGGCAACTCAACCACGTTCAGGCGATGAGATTCGGGTACGCCGAAGAGGTTGGTGAAGAATTCAAATTCCTGGGCGGCGGTTTGTGCCAACCCGGTGGCATCCTTTTGACGGTCCTTTGTCAGATAAACGCGAACATTGGTTGCGCCGGAGACAGCCGAGGGTTCGTCAAACCTGCCGGCAATGATGGTTCCTGGAAAGCCCGGCTTTGTCCAGTTAAAGTCGAACTGCATTGCCGACTTGCCGTTGGCAGTGACTGGACGGCCGGCTCCAAGACCTCCGCTGCTCAGGACCCGATATCCCGATGGAATCCGAATGTGCATTTCCGCCGTAAAGCGGTTGATGAGATAGCCGGTCATGGGGAACCAGCGTCCGGGATAGAGCAGATAGCTGATCGGATCGTTGATCGCTATCAGCTTGAGCCCTTCAACCGGCCCGTCTTCGGATCCAGTTAACGTTCCTTCATATTGGAAGGTCCAGGTGGTGGCAGTCCCCTTGGTTAAGGGAGCGGTCGGAGTCAGGCGAATTGTGGCATCTTGGCCCCTTTCTCCTGAGAGGATCTTGCCGGATTGATCGGTTACCTTGGATACCCGCAGGGAATTGTGCAGTTGGAAAATGACCGTATCGAGATTGTCCAGCGGGGTAAAGGTAACTTTGGCGGTAGCCGCAAGGTGATGCGTTGCAGGATCCAAATCCGCATCAATGACGTAGCCGTTGACTTGCATACCGGGTTTCTGCGCGTACAGATGGGGCGCAGAAAGAAGGCATGTGGCAGCGATGGCCACTGAAGCAAGGACAAGGCGGCGGAGAGAATTAGAAAATCCAGTGTAATTGACCATTTTCATCGTGCAGGGCTCATGAACAGATCATTCTGGTTCTGTTGGATCAACTGCATTGTGATGCCGGCGGCGCGTTCGATAGCCGTTTGACGCGAGTCCGGCGTTCGACCTAGTTTAGTTGCCACCATAGCCAGGTCGGCAATCATTTGCTGTCGCCGGTTTTCATCATGCAACAAAGCGCGCAGATGTCGGGCGACATTGTCAGCGGAGAACTCATCCTGGATTAGCTCCGGAACTACCTCCCGTTCGGCTACCAGGTTCACCATAGCAACAAATGGTACCGTGACGATGCGTTTGGCTATGGCAAAAGTAAGTGAAGAAACTCGGTAAACAACCAGGAAGGGATTACCAATCAAGGCCGCTTCCACCGTGGCCGTGCCGCTGGCAACTATACTCGCGCGGGAGTGAAAGAGCACTCCCCGAGCATCTTTTACGAGAGTGACCTGTAATCCTTGGGCCTGATTGGCCAGCATCGAGCGTAGGTGTGCTACCGCTTTCTCCGTCAGTGTTGGGGCAATGGGTAGCAAGAATTCACAGTCTTCCCCTAATTGTTTTGCAGCTCGAAGCATCTCTGGCAGATTCAGTTGGATCTCTTTTGCGCGACTGCCCGGAAGCAATCCTATCCATTCCTTGGACGGATTCAGGCCATATTCGAAAGCGAAGTCTTCCCGGCTGATGGAGGGAAGGGGCAGGTCGGCCAATGGGTGCCCGACGTAGGTTGCCGTGACTCCATGTTTCTGGTAAAAGTCCTCTTCAAAGGGGAAGATCACCAACATCCGATCTACGTCACGCTGCACAAGACGAATGCGATGCTTCTTCCATGCCCACAGCTGAGGGCTTACAAAGAAGATGACTGGGATTCCGTGCTCATGAAGATGCCTTGCCAGCTTAAAATGAATATCCGGAAAGTCGATCAGAATAGCGACATCTGGGGGATTCGACAGTACGTAGCTCTTTAGCTTGCGATACTCGCCATAGATGCGGGGCAGATGCCGGACTACCTCGGCTATGCCCATGACTGCGACATCCTCCGAGCGGACGATCCGTCTAAAACCGAGAGCTTCCATCCTTTGGCCACCCATTCCAAAGAACTCTGCGTCCGGAGCCAACCGGCGTAATGCTTCGATGAGAAGGGCTCCGTAATGTTCACCACTAGCCTCTCCAGCGGAGAGAAAAATCCTTGGTGCTCTCATCTCAATTTGCTCCCGCTGGAAGTTGCTGCGGGGCAGCTTCCATTCCTATAGGGGAAGGAAGTTCTTGGTCCTTGTACTGTAGCTGATAAAGCTTCCAATAAATACCACGTTTGAAGAGTAATTCCTGGTGAGCACCCTTTTCCCGGAGCTGCCCCTTGTGCATGACGAGAATCGTATTGGCGCGTTGTACCGTGGATAACCGATGAGCAATGACAACCGATGTCCGTCCGACGACCATGTTCTCCAGGGCAGAGCGTACCCTCAACTCGGTGTCGGTGTCGACGCTGGAGGTCGCCTCGTCCAGAATCAAGATGTGTGGATTGTGGGCCAGGGCTCGGGCAAAGTTAATCAGTTGTTTCTGTCCGGTAGAGAGTCCGTTGCCGCGTTCTCTTACCGGCTCATTGAACCCTTCGGGCAAAGATTCGATGAAGTCCAGGACATTTACGTCATCCGCTGCGCGCCGCATCTGTTCGTCTGTAATCCAATCCGATCCGAGGCGAATATTTTCGGCAATGGTTCCAGTAAACAGGAAAGGATCCTGAAGGACGACTCCGAAATGACGGCGTAGCTCCGTCAGGTCCTGCTCACGGACATCGATACCATCGACGAGGATCTGTCCCCTCTGTACGTCGTAGAACCGCATCATCAGGCTGGTAATTGTCGTTTTTCCGGCACCGGTATGACCTACGATGGCCACTGTTTCTCCTGGTTCGATGACGAAGGAGACGCCTTTGAGGATCCACTCGATATCGGATGCCTTTGCGAGTTCTTCGACCGATGCGGTGGCGATGCGGTGTTCCTGTTCTGGAGTCAGCTTTTGATAGGTAAACCAGACGTCACGAAATTCGATGCGGTTACTGTTATCTCCGCGCTTCGTCGATGCGGGGGGAAGGATTTCCGGCTCGGTATCGAGCAGCTTGAAAATACGCTCACAAGCCGCCATTGCCGATTGGAGGATGTTGTACTTCTCGCTCAGGTCCTGGATCGGGCGGAAGAAGCGCTGGGAGTACTGCATAAAAGCGACCAGGATTCCGAGCGAGACTCCGCCTTGAATTACGCTGTTGCCCCCTAGCCAGATCACCAAAGCGATAGCGATAGTACTCAGCATCTCGACAACGGGGTAGTAGTAGGCATAGGCCAGGATGGTGTCTTTAAAGGCCACCATGTGCTGCCGGTTGACTTCCTCAAAAGCCCGGAATGACTGCTCCTCGCGATTGAAGAGCTGGACGACCGTCATGCCGCTGATATGTTCCTGGGTATAGCTGTTGATCCGGGCAATTGCCGAGCGAACCCTACGGAAGCTCTCTCGGACGTGCTTGCGGAAGACGTGGGTTACCAACAAGATCAGAGGCAGGACCGAGAAAGCGATGAGGGCAAGCCACCAACTCATACTCAGCATCACGATCACGATACCGAGTAGTACGAAAATGTCCTCGAAGATCGAGAAGATGCCGGAGGTGAACATCTCGTTAATGGCATCCACATCGCTGGTCAGTCGGGTGACCAGCCGACCGACAGGATTTGTGTCGTAAAAGCCGACATGCATCCGCTGCAGATGGCGGAAGATCTGGCTGCGCATATCGAACATGACCTTCTGCCCGGTCCACTGCATCATGTACGTCTGCAAAAACTCGGAGCCGTAACTGAGAAACAGGGTGCCGAAGAAGATTAGCGCCAGCTGTGTGATTCCGAGAACAGGATTGGGGCTGAGATGTCGCGCGAGCCATCCCGTCGACGCATCTGGGTGGCTGGTCAAATACCGATCGACCGCGACTTTGGTTAGGAAAGGTCCCAGAATGTCGCAGCCGGATTTCAGGAAAACCGAGAGAATCGACAGGATCGTCTGGAGCTTGTAAGGGCGCAGATACTTTATGAGTCGCCACGTCAGCCGAAGGTCATAGGCTTTGCCGGTTATGGCATCTTCCTGCGAGGGTTTCTTTTTCTGTTGCTCGTCTGCCATGGCCAAAGGTTTATTTTACGGGTCTCTACAAGGAGCCTTTCATATAAGCTCACTTTTGTTCAAATTAAATGACTTAGAGGACATTGCGGTTGAACACCCCGGTTCTTGCGAAAACCGCCGTGACACAATAAATAGATAAGGGCAGGTTGTGGATACACTCGGAATCTATATTGCAGTTCCTTTTTGCCGATCGAAGTGTACCTACTGCAACTTCGCATCGGGAGTCTATCCGGAGAGCTATCATCAGGGCTACGTAGAACGGCTCATCGAGGATCTTCATTCCGCCCGTAGCTTGGCCGAGCGTCAGGGTGCAATTCTCCCGGAAGTTGTGGACTCCATCTATTTGGGCGGTGGCACCCCCAGCATTCTCTCACCGGAGTTGATTCAGCGGCTATTCTCATCGCTGCGACGTGAATTTGCGGTGCTGCCGAACGCCGAAATTACCTTGGAAGCTGCTCCCGGACAGATCGAAGATGCTGTCTTCGACACGATTGCAGAGTGCGGGGTAAACCGGATCAGTTTCGGAGTGCAGTCTTTTATCGACAGAGAAGCTGCCGTAAGCGGACGCCTTCATTCCCGGCAAGCTGCATTAAGGGATATCTCCAGAGTACGGGAACGGGGTATTTCTTCGTTAAATATTGATTTAATTGCCGGTTTGGCCCACCAGAGTATTGAATCCTGGAAGGAATCCCTTTCCGTGCTGCTAGAGACCGGAGCTCCTCATACCAGTATCTACATGCTGGAGGTGGACGAAGATTCCCGGTTGGGGCGGGAAGTACTGGAGCACGGCTCCCGCTATCATGCGGCCTCGGTTCCGCCCGACGACGATATCGCGGAGATGTATTCTCTGGCCATTCAAACACTTGGAAATAATGGAGTTAGGCAGTACGAAATCTCGAATTTTGCACTTGAGGGATATGAAGCCCAGCACAATCGCAGATATTGGGAGAGAAAGCCATACCTCGGCGTAGGAATCGATGCTTCTTCCATGTTGCGGATGCAGGATGGGGGCGTTCTCCGAGCGACGACCACTGACGATCTGAAGAGGTATCTGGCAGGAGATATCGGAATTGAAGTCCAGCGTCTCGGTCGAGCCGCGCAGCTGGAAGAGGCCTGGTTCTTAGGGCTCCGGATGATGGAAGGTGTTTCTGCCGAAGCACTGAAAGAGGAATTTGGCACTGAAGCAGTATCGCCTACCTTAGCGGTGGCCGAAGAGCTGGTTCTCTTGGGGCTGCTTGAAAAACGGCAAGAATCTTGGTCTCTCACTCCTCGCGGCAAATTACTATCAAATGAGGTCTTTCAACGGTTTATAGGACTGGCAGAAGACGACACCCCCTCAAAATTTCCAGTTTTAGCTTGAAGAGAGATAACGCAAGGAGAGTCATGGCAACTGAGCCCTTGGTGACTACGTCGACAGAATCCTATCTGCCTACTCAAAAAATCGATCTTCGTAGTGATACCGTTACCTGCCCTACTCCGGAAATGCGTGCCGCGATGGCCGCTGCAGAGGTTGGTGACGATGTCTATGGCGAGGATCCTACCGTAAATCTTCTGGAGGCCAAGGCGGCAGAGGTCTTCGGTCGAGAGGCAGCTCTCTTTGTCCCAACTGGCACCATGGGAAATCAGATTTCGATCCGGGTGCATACTCAGCATGGCCAGGAAGTCATCTGCGAATCCCGTGCCCATATCGTGGATTGGGAAATGGCTATGGCCGCAGCTTTTTCTGGCTGCCAGCTGCGGACTGTTTATGCGGAACGGGGCATTTTGACTTGGGAGCACATCCGTCCGGCTATCTTCAAGAAGAATCCCCATCACGCCGATACGGGCCTGATTTCTCTGGAAAACAGCCATAACATTGCCGGGGGAAGTGTCACTCCACTGGCTACTTTTCAAGAGATTTGGGAGGGAGCTCGTGAGGCTGGTTTACCCCTCCACCTGGATGGCGCGCGGATTTTCAATGCTGCGACGACCTTGAATGTTGGGGTAAAAGAGCTGACCAAAGGCTTCGACACCGTCATGTTCTGTCTTTCCAAAGGACTTTGCGCGCCGGTTGGTTCCATGATCGTGGGAAGCCGGGAAATCATCCAGAGAGCTCGAGTTTTCAGGAAATCGTTAGGCGGAGGCATGCGTCAGGCAGGGATACTGGCTGCGGCCGGCCTGATTGCTCTTCAACAGATGACGACACGCTTGGCTGAGGATCATGCCAATGCACGGTATCTTGGTGAGGCAATTTCCCGGATGGAACATGCGGAGATCGATCTGGAGGGAGTCCAGACGAATATTGTGATCTTTTCTCTGACGAAACAGGGCAATGCAGCTGCTCTGGTCGAGAAGATGAAGCTTCGGGGCGTGTTGTCCAACCCTGTCGGTCCTCATGCCGTTCGTTTTGTTACTCATCACGACGTGAGCCGTGCGGATTGTGTAGCTGCAGCTGAGATTTTGGAAGAGGAATTGACGCGACTTTATCAAAAGTGATCTTTATCACCCGGGCTTTGCTAATCTGAGCCTTTTCGTAATCTGCGGAGTCTATAATTGAGTGAGCATGCCAAGGTATTCCATCGTAGTTCCTTTTCATAATGAGGAAGAAAACGTCACTGCTCTGTATGACCGGCTGAAGGCCGTTATGGAGCAGATCGGCGAAAGCTTTGAATTGGTCCTGGTTGATGACGGTTCCAGTGATCGTACTTACAAGTTGCTTGAAGAGATCGCCGCTGTTGACAGCCGGGTTCTCGTCGTGAAGCTTCGCCGTAATTTTGGCCAAACCTCCGCTCTCGCTGCTGGTTTCGACAACGCGCAGGGCGATTTCATTCTGGCCATGGATGGTGATCTACAACACGATCCTAACGAAATCCCGAATTTTCTTGCGAAGCTGGAAGAGGGGTACGACGTTGTCAGCGGATGGCGCAAAGAGCGCATCGACAACTTCGTTATGCGCCGCATTCCCTCTCGCTGCGCGAATTGGCTGATGGCTAAGCTTTCGGGCGTGGACATTCACGATTTTGGGACCACGTTCAAGGCTTATCGCCGTGAGGTGATTCACAATATCCCGCTGTATGGCGAAATGCACCGGTTTATTCCGGCATTGGCTTCATGGTACGGAGCCAGTATCTGCGAAATTCCGATTAAGAATGTGAATCGTGAGCGCGGAAAGAGCCATTACGGTATCTCTCGCACGTTCCGCGTTTTCTTCGATCTGCTGACGATTCGGTTCCTGCTGAAGTATATGAGCCGTCCGTTGCACTTCTTCGGGACCTTCGGAGCGTTGGGCATCGTGTCCGGCTGGTTAATGGCGATGTACTTGCTCGCCTTGAAGGTGATCTCTCCACACCAGAACATCATGGATCAGCACGGGCCGCTGTTTGTGATCGCCGGAGTTCTAATTGTTGCCGGGATACAGCTTCTGGCCATCGGTCTTCTTGGGGAGCTGCAGGTGCGGCATTACTACACCGCATCCCATCGCTCTCCATATGCGATCGACCGCCTGGTTCGCTTACGTGCGCCGGAAGAGCCAAGCATGTTGCGAGATGATGGCTGACTCTAAAATTTTGAAAATGAGTTCACTTATTTCAACGAGGGCCTTGCAAATAGCAAGGCCCTCGTTGCATTCTGGCGCTGCCATGAAAGCGATCCAAGTTACTCGTCCCGGAGGACCTGAGGTACTGACTTATACGGATGTTGCCGCTCCGCAAGTAGGGGAAGGGCAGGTTTTAGTCCGTGTTCAAGCTATCGGTGTCAACTTTATCGACGTTTATTACCGTGAAGGCCGCTATAAGGCAAATCTGCCCTTTATTCCAGGGGAAGAGGGCGCAGGCATTGTGGAGCAGGTAGCTCCCGGTGTTGAGCGCTTTCGTGTGGGAGACCGCGTAGCCTGGGCAATGGACATGGGCAGTTATGCCGAGTTTGCTGCGATTTCCGCCGAAAAGTTAGTAAAGATTCCCGAGGGAGTCGAGAGCCGTTTGGCTGCTGCCGTGATGCTTCAGGGAATGACGGCTCATTATCTTTCACACTCGACCTTCCCGCTGAAGGTCGGAGATACAGCGTTGGTTCATGCTGCCGCCGGAGGTGTCGGCTTATTACTGACACAGATGGCTTCCCATCTTGGTGCTCGCGTGATTGCCACAGTATCGACGGAGCAAAAGGCCAAATTGGCTTATGAAGCAGGAGCGAGCGAGGTCATCCTCTATACTCAGACAGATTTCGAGACGGAGACGAAACGTCTGACAAATGGCCGTGGGGTAGATGTGGTTTACGACTCCGTCGGCAAGGACACCTTCCAGAAATCGCTCGGATGTCTACGTCCACGTGGTTTGCTGGCTCTCTATGGCGCGTCGAGTGGAGCTGTTCCTCCCTTCGATCTGATTCAACTCTCCACAATGGGTTCGCTGTTCGTGACCAGACCCACATTGGGGGCCTACCTGCAGACCCGGCAGGAGCTGGAAGAACGTGCTTCAGCTGTTCTGAATTGGGTGGCGGGCGGAAGGCTGAAGGTCCGGGCCGAACACTCGTATCCCTTACAGGACGCGGCGCAGGCGCATCGCGACCTGGAAGGTCGTAAGACAACAGGCAAATTGTTACTGGAAGTTTAAAACGCTGATTTTGTGGTTCGGTGAACCTACTCTATTGCTCCAGGGTGGTTACTCCTTTTCGGAATGGCCACTCTGTTTCCGTTTTTTTATCCACCCCTTTCCGAAAATGCGGTAGGGTAGGGAGTCGACACAGCTTTATTGAAGCTGTAATTCCATAGATTTGTTGGTTTGAGTGCCGGCATAGTCCGGAGAAGTTATAGACGAAAGAAGGTTTGGCCGTGTACTCCCTCACATTCCTTCTTGCAGGCGCATTCTTATTGGGATGCATCTGCGGCTTACGGTCAATGACTGGCCCTGCCCTGATCTGTTGGGCCGCAGCGACAGGATGGCTGGATCTGAGCCATTCGCCGCTTAGCTTTCTGAGCTATCGCACCGTTTTGGTGGTAGCTACGCTCCTTGCTCTCAGTGAAATGGTTATGGACAAGACCCCGGGAACACTCTCTCGGGTAGACACGGGCCCACTCTTCATCCGTTTTGTTGCCGGAGCCTTTTGCGGTGCTGCTTTGTCCCTGCCGACACATACCAGAGTATTTTTCCCTCTTCTTCTCGGCGGTTTTGGCGCCCTGATCGGAGCTGTCACGGGGTATTGGGGGCGGAAATATGCAACCCGATTGCTGCATCTTTCCAATCTTCCCGCAGGTCTGCTGGAAGATGTAGTCGCTGTGCTTGCAGGTGTTTGGTTCTTTTCACATAGATGATGTTTCTCAACGAAAGTTGAAGCTGTACCTCATCCTTAACGAACGAAACCCGAAAAAACTGCATCTGGTTATGAGTGCGCGCGACCTCGATCAAGAGGCCGGGTGGTGAGTGTGCCAGATCGTGATTACAACAGCTACTTCTTCCAGGTCAGCTTCTCCTAAACCGTCGACAGGACGTAACCGCGTCGTCATCGAACATGTACAACCCGAATTGGATTGCGGACGCTTTCCCGTAAAGCGGGTTGTTGGAGATATCGTCAGAGTAGACGCCGATGTCTTCGCCGATGGGCATGATCATGTTTGCGCGTTTCTTATTTACAAGAATGAGCAAGAGGCGGATTGGCATTCGCTCTCGATGACTCCTCTGGGGAATGATCATTGGAGTGCTGAATTTCCTGTTACCCAACTCGGCTTTTATCTCTACACCATTCGAGGATCAATAGATCGTTTCTCCACCTGGCGCGCGGATATGCGGAAACGTCTGGAGGCGAACCAGGACGTTTCTGTCGAACTCGAAATCGGCGCACGTTTATTGGAACAAACAGCGTTGCGAGCGCGAGGTGGAGATGCCGTGCGTCTATCGCACCAGGCGCAATCTCTTCGTCAGCACCATGGTGGCAACAATTTGGCTGCAATCGCCCTGGATGAGCAGGTAGCGGCAATCGTGGCGCAATATCCCGATCCCGCCCTTGAGACTACTTATCATCGGGAACTTAAGGTTTTTGTCGATCCGATAAGGGCACGCTTTTCCAGTTGGTACGAATTCTTTCCTCGTTCTCAAGCGGCGGGGGTAGGTGCTCACGGCACTTTCCTGGACTGTATTCAGCAGTTGCCCAGAATCGCACGCCTGGGTTTCGACGTTCTCTATCTTCCACCGATTCATCCTATCGGCTTCAGCTATCGCAAAGGCAAGAACAATGCTGTTGCTGCTATGCCGGAAGATGTTGGCAGCCCCTGGGCAATTGGTTCTGCCGAGGGCGGTCATCTTTCCGTACATCCTCAGCTCGGAACATTGCAGGATTTCGAGCAGCTGGTTGCAGCTGCTCAGCAGTATCAGATCGATATTGCCCTGGACATTGCATTTCAATGTTCACCCGATCATCCCTGGGTGAAGGATCATCCGGAGTGGTTCCGTCAACGCCCGGATGGAACCATTCAATACGCGGAGAACCCTCCGAAGAAGTATCAGGACATCTATCCCTTTGATTTCGAAAGCGAGAACTGGCAAGGGCTGTGGGATGCACTGCACGAAGTATTTCTGTTCTGGATCGGGCATGGGGTTCGCATCTTCCGTGTGGATAATCCTCACACCAAGGCCTTTCCTTTCTGGGAGTGGGTAATCGGAGAGATTAAACATACTCATCCGGAGGTCCTTTTTCTAGCGGAGGCCTTTACTCGCCCTCGTGTGATGGAACGGTTAGCGAAGCTGGGTTTTTCTCAGTCCTATACCTACTTCACCTGGCGGAATACTCCTGGGGAGTTGTCTGGATACTTACAGGAATTGACCACTTCGCAGTTGCGAGAATATTTCAGACCGAACTTCTGGCCTAACACCCCCGACATACTTCCGGAATCGTTACAGATTGGCGGCAGAGCAGCTTTTATGTCGAGACTTGTTCTTGCCGCAACCCTGAGTTCGAACTATGGCCTCTATGGGCCTGCCTTCGAGTTGCTGGAAAACACTCCGAAAGAGCCGGGTGGTGAGGAATACCTCAATTCCGAGAAATATGAGCTAAAGTACTGGCCACTAGAGAAGGCCACAGAGATGGAGATGTTGATTGAGTCCCTGAACCGGGCTCGTCGTGAGAATCCAGCCCTGCAGACGAATGAAGGCCTTCACTTTCATAAGGTCGAAAATCCTTCTCTGCTTTGTTACAGCAAGACGGAGTTTCAGGGGGGGAATACCGTTCTTTGTGTCGTTAATCTGGATTTCTTCCATGCACAGGGAGCCTGGATCGAATTAGATCTGGCCGCTTTGCATCTTAGAGAAGAGGAAGTCTTTCAAGTCTTCGATCAACTGACTGGGAAGCGCTTACTTTGGCGGGGAAACAAGAATTTTCTTGAGCTGGATCCGAAGGGGATTCCGGCTGCAGTTTTTACCGTATTGCGCAAGGTGCGCACAGAGAAAGATTTTGACTATTACCTCTAGGATGAACAGGTAGGAGACGAGGAAGATGGCGCGCTCTCTGCAAGAAGCAATCGTTAAGAAGTCAAGCAGTGCTTCCGATCCTCTTTGGTATAAAGACGCGATCATCTACGAGCTTCACGTCAAGGCTTTTTACGACAGCAATAACGATGGCATTGGCGACTTTCCCGGATTGATGCAGAAGCTGAGTTATCTGCAGGATCTGGGCGTTACCTGCCTTTGGATTTTGCCGTTTTTCCCGTCGCCTCTGCGCGACGACGGCTATGACATCTCCGACTACGAGAGTGTGAATCCCAGCTATGGCACGCTGGAGGACTTCAAGGCCTTTCTGGATGCAGCACATGCCCGGGGACTGCAGGTGATGATTGAGCTTGTCATCAATCACACGTCAGATCAGCATCCCTGGTTTCAGCGAGCGCGTAATGCTCCGCCAGGATCTCCCGAACGGGATTTCTATGTCTGGAGCGATAACGACCGGAAATATAAGGATGCTCGAATCATCTTTACGGATACCGAGAAGTCCAATTGGACCTGGGATCCCGTAGCCAAAGCATATTTCTGGCACCGGTTCTTCTCCCATCAGCCGGATCTCAATTACGACAATCCTCTTGTCATGGAAGAGGTGCTGCGCATCATGCGCTATTGGCTCGATATGGGAGTCGATGGCCTACGCATTGACGCTATTCCCTACCTTGTCGAAAGGGAGGGGACCAGTTGTGAGAACCTTCCTGAGACCCATGCTGTCATCAAACGTATGCGAGCGGAGATAGATTCCGGCTATGCAAACCGCATGGTTCTTGCCGAGGCGAATCAGTGGCCGACAGATGTGCTTCCGTATTTTGGCGATGGAGATGAGTGTCATATGGCCTTTCACTTCCCCTTAATGCCACGCATCTACATGGCATTGAGACAGGAAGATCGCATGCCCATAACCGACATCATGGCGCAAACACCGGACATTCCAGGGTCCTGCCAATGGGGGCTCTTCTTGCGCAATCACGATGAGCTGACGCTGGAAATGGTAACCGATGATGAGCGCGACTATATGTATCTGGCCTACAGCGCAGATCCGCGCATGCGTGTGAATATCGGTATCCGCCGTCGGCTTGCACCTCTCGTCGATAACAATCGTCGTCGGATCGAGCTGTTGAATAGTCTGCTGTTTTCGTTTCCCGGGACTCCGATTCTCTACTACGGTGATGAGATCGGCATGGGCGACAACATCTATCTCGGCGATCGCAATGGAGTCCGCACTCCTATGCAGTGGACGGCCGATCGGAATGCAGGTTTTTCCCGCGCGAATCCAGCCCGCTTGTATAGCCCTGTCATCATGGATCCGGTCTGGGGCTATGAAGCTGTGAATGTAGAAGCACAGCAGAACGATCCGTCTTCACTGCTGAGCTGGATGCGCAACATGATCGCTCTGCGAAAGCTTTTTCGTGTCTTTGGCCGGGGGACATTGCATTTTCTCCAGCCTGCCAATCGAAAGATTCTTGCCTACGTGCGCCAGATGGAGGGAGAACAGATCCTTTGTGTAGCAAATCTTTCGCGATTCGCTCAGCCAATGCAACTGGATCTCCAAGAGTTTGAGGGCATGATTCCGGTCGAAATGATTGGTTATGTGGAGTTTCCCGTGATCACCAAGCAGCCCTATCCGCTTACTTTGGGCCCGTACGGGTTTCTCTGGCTGGAATTGCAGCCTGCGCCCCAGGAAGTCCAAGTTCCAGCCTCTGCGAATGCAGATGGAATCCGAGTGCGCGACGTCTCCAATTGGACGGAGGTCTTCTTTGGAGATAACAAGGAGGAGCTGGAAAAGAGTCTATTCCCCGGTTTTCTGAAAAGGCAGCGCTGGTTTGGTAGTAAATCGCGCGAAATGAGGCGTGTCCGCGTAGAGGACTGGGCCGACGTTCAAGCTCACGGTTCTGTACTTGTGTTTGTTACGATAGAGTATGAAAAAGGGGCTGCCGAAGGGTATCTGGTTCCCCTGTCTCTGAGCTTTGGCGACGAGGCAACGGCTCTACGCGAATCTGCGCCGAATGCGATTTTGACTTCGATCTGGTCTCCACTCGGTGAAGGTGTCCTCTATGACGCTCTATCCAATATGGAAGTTGCGAGTAACCTATTGCATCTGATCGAGGAGTCAAAGCAGATATCCTCTCAGCAGGGAGTTTTTCGTGGGTTGCCGAGTACTGCCTTGCCCGGTATTCGTGGCGATCACAGCGATGTTTTGCCACCGCGCAAGTCATCGGCAGAGCAGAGCAATACCTCTATCTTCTTTGGGGATCGCTTGATTATGAAGGTGTTCCGCCGTCAGCAGGCGGGGCCCAATCCCGATACTGAAATAGGTCGTTACCTGACGGAGAATACTGAGTTCCGCAGTATTGCTCCATTTTGTGGATCAATCGAGTATTCTACCTCCGGTTCCGAGCCAGCTACGATTGCGATGTTGCAGGGATTGGTGGCGAATGAAGGGGATGGATGGCAATGGACGCTGGAGGAACTGGATCGGTACTATGAGCGCTCTGCCGCGGTGCCTTTCCCAAATACACTGCCGTCCGCATGGCACCTGGGCAGTGCTGTTGCTCCCGAGCTGATGCAGTTGGCGAAGGATCATGCAGGATTGTCTCTCGATGCCGCTGAAACTCTAGGACGCAGAACTGCCGAGTTGCATCTCGCATTAGCGAGACCAACTCAGGATGAGGCGTTTGCTCCCGAACCTTTTAGTGCCCAGGATCTAGATCTCTTAAGGAAGCAATTGGAAGAACATGGCAGCCAAACCTTTGCTGCGCTGCGGGATGCCCTTCCTAAGTTGCCTGACGAATTCATTGAGCTTGGAGCTCTGGTGCTGAGCCGTCGTTCGGCTATTCTGGATCGCTTAGGTCATTTGCAGTCCAGAGAGATTCGCGCTTTGAAGACACGAGTACACGGTGATTATCATCTCGGTCAGACACTGCGTGTAAAGACGGACTTTGTCATTCTCGATTTTGAGGGCGAGCCCGCTCGTCCCTTATCGGAGCGGCGTGCTAAGCAGTCGCCGATGAAAGACATTGCAGGCATGCTGCGTTCCTTCGGTTACGCGGCATACAGCGCCTTGATGAAATATACCTCACGGCGGGCAGATGCTTATGCAACTTTGGAGCCCTGGGCCAAGCTTTGGGAGCGTGCTACTTCGGCAGCCTTCCTTGAGGCATATCGAAAGGTTGTAGCTGATAGCTCAATTCTTCCCACGGATGAAGCTGCTTATTGTGCTTTGTTGGAGGCTTATGTCCTGGATAAGGCGCTTTACGAGTTGACTTATGAGTTGAATAATCGGCCCACATGGGTACGAATTCCGCTCCTCGGACTATTATCACTTCCGGTATAACAGCGTGCCGCAAGAACAAAGAAGAGAGAGAGTTATGCCTAAAGCGGAAGAGCATGAGGCAATTGAGGGGCACACAATTTCGATTCAGACGGCGGATCTACTGATTGCTATTTCCGGGCCTGCTCCACAGGAACTGGAGCATTGGACCGCCATCGCCGATGCGATATTGAAAGATCCCGCAATGAGTAATTCTGCGATTGCGCTGCCCTCGGAAAGCAGTCGCGTAAGTTCGACAGTCCCTTTGTCACCCTCGACTATTCCTATCCATACTTATACTGCACCACAAACAAATACCGTCGGTATTCCCGGGATTGTTCCGAATTCCAGTTATCGATCGCTTTCTGAACTGGCCGCAAAACTTCAGGCTCGTGCCGTGCTGATTTTTGCCCCTGATCCGGGAGCCCTGGATTCTTCAATGATACGAGTTCTGGCCGATGCGGTTCTGAACGGAGAACATGACCTTTGCTTGCCTCTCTATTCCATGGCTCCATTCGATGGTTTACTGAATCGGGCGATCTTTTCTCCGTTTGTAAGTGCGTTGTATGGCCGCCGGATGCGCTTCCCGCTTGCCTCGGACTTTTGCATGTCTACCCGCTTGCTGGATCGTTTGGCAAGTTTGCCCACCACTATGCAGGGGGACATCTCTTGGCCGTCTATTGAAGCTGTTGCAGCAGGATTCACAGTCTGCGAGGCGCACGTAGGTGTAAATCATCAATTTCAGAACGACAACCTTGACCTCAGCGCCGTGCTCAATGCTTTATTGAGTTCCTTGTATGCAGAGACGGAACGATATGCCGCTCTTTGGCAACGCCATCGTGGGGTGCAGCCTATGCGCTTGATCGGCTGGCCTGACGCTGTTCCGCATTCGGATCTCAATATCGATGTGGCTCCTATGCGGGATGCATTCTTACTCGGATTCAGTAACCTGCAGGAGGTGTGGTCCATGGTATTACCTCCTGTAGCGTTAATGGAGCTAAAGCGTCTGTCGAAACTGCCTCTGGAGAAGTTTCAGATGCCTGATGCTCTGTGGGCGCGGATTGTGTATGACTTTGCTCTGGCGTATCGATTGCGCCCCATCAGTCGTGCTCACCTGCTTGGAGCTCTCGTCCCGCTTTATCTCGGATGGGTCGCTTCCTATGTGCAAGGTTCGACAAATGGAAATGCACTGCAACTTTTACAGGATTTAGAGCGGGCCTTTGAGGAGAATAAGTCCTACTTCGTCTCGCGCTGGCGTTGGCCGGATCGTTTCAATCCATAACGTGCAGGGGAACAAAGGAGAAGCTTATGTGGGATCAGGTAAGAATATCGCTCCAGCAATCTATGGAGAGAGTTGTAACAAAGGTTGCAACTCTTCTTCCTGGTATTGTTGCGTTTGCCGTCGTTATGGTTTTCTTCATTGCCCTCGGCTGGCTACTGGCGTTGCTCGTGCGCAAGCTTCTAACAGCCATGAAGCTGGATGAGAGATTACAGCGTGGTTCGGAAGCCCTGGCGGAGTGGTCTCCGTCTCATACTCCAACCACTCTCACTGCTCGCGTTGTCTTCTGGTTGTGTGTGACTGCGGGAGTTTTGGTCGGGCTCTCAACCTTCGAAGCCGCTGCATCTGAAACCGGTGTCGCAACTTATGTGTTTGCGTATGTGCCACGCATTATTGGCGCAGTCATTCTGCTGTTTATCGGAAATATCGTTGCCCGGTTCCTTTCCCGGAGCGTTTTGATTAGCTCGGTGAATATGAACCTCCAGTATGCCCGGCTTTTGAGTACCGGGGTAAAGTGGCTGGTCATGGTTTTGACTGCGGCCATGGTTCTCGATCATCTTTCAATTGCTGGTTCTATTGTCGATCTTGCCTTTGGAATTCTCTTTGGCGGTATCGTTTTGGCGCTGGCATTGGCTGTAGGCCTGGGATCGCGAGATCTTGTCAGCCGCTCTCTGGAGCGAGAGAGCGCGCGTGTAGCCGAGCCTCGTCCAGAGAAAAAGCTTCATCATTTCTGAGCTCCCCCAGGGCTGGCTGGCATACAGGTGGACGCAATCAAAGATGAGTAACGGAGGCTTCGTTGACTTGTTTGCATCGGTGAAACCTCCATGCCCAAAACTCCGTAATCAGGCGCTTTGAAGACTGGATCGATCTTTGAATGCTTCTCGCGAGGGTCTACCATTACTTAAAAGGTAGGTCCTGGACGAATGAGTACTGCAAGAGAAAAGCTTCAAATTGGCCCCGAGGAACGCGTCTTTGTTCTAACAGGAGCAGGTGTCAGCGCTGAGAGTGGAATTCCCACCTTTCGAGCCAGCGATGGCTTGTGGGAGGGCTACCGTGTGGAGGATGTGTGTACTCCTGAGGCCTGGGAGCGCAATCCTGCTGGAGTGTGGGACTTTTATGCTGCTCGCAGGAAAGCTGCCTTCGAGGCAAAGCCGAATCCAGCCCACGTTGCACTTGCCAAACTGGAAGAAGAAATGGGAGACCGTTTCTTTCTCTGCACCCAGAATGTGGATGATCTTCACGAACGTGCCGGTTCGAAGCGCCTGGTACATATGCATGGAGAGCTAGCCAAGGCTCGTTGTGAGGACGACTGTGGTGCTCCACCTGTGAACGATCGCCGGATTTACAAGTCCTTCGATGAGGTAGGACGGTGCGGCTGTGGCGCCAGATTACGTCCTCACATCGTCTTCTTTGGCGAAATTCCTTTGGAAATGGATCACATCAGTTATGAACTGGATCGTTGCACAACCATTATTGTGGTTGGAACCTCTGGTGCGGTGTATCCCGCAGCTAACTTTGTTCAATGGGCGGGCCGGGGAGCACACACAGGGCAGAACGGTGTCCGGAAGATCTATGTTGGACCCGAACGTCCAATGAATGCTGCTGCCTTTACGGATCTTGCTTTGGGCAAGGCCGGAGAGATGCTTCCCGGGCTGTTTGTCGTGAATGCATAAGCCACTGTTTTTGAGCCGATTCAGGAATTCTTCTGAAATTGATACTGATGAGTGATACGCATCGTCATTTTTGGAGTGCTTTGGGGCCTGGTTCGGTATGATCATGACTATACGATTTCTGCGAATGCACACCTAAACAAGAATGCAGGTACAGGTTTGTGCTCTTCGGGAGAATTCTCCTTGAGGTAGAAAGCAGGAAAGCATTGAGGGAAAGCCAAGGTTCCGATGAATACGCGTTTGAAGCAGTCTGCTAAAAAAGCTAAAGTCTCCATCAACTCCTCAAATCTGAAAGTAGCCATTCTTGGCTTTGGAACCGTAGGTAGTTCCGTAGCTCGCATCTTGTGCGATAGGAAGTTTAAGGGCTTGGAGTTGGCCTATATCTTCAATCGTGGAGTAGAGCGGAAACGTGTCTCCTGGGTTCCGAAAACTGTGCAATGGACTGAGGACATTAAAGAGGTTCTCTCTTCAGACGTAGATGTTGTTCTGGAACTGGCCGGAGGTTTGGATCCTGCCGGGCAGTGGGTTCGGAAGGCGCTGCTGGCAGGAAAATCCGTCGTCACCGCTAATAAGAAGCTGATTGCCTATGAGGGCATCGCACTGGAAAAGCTTGCCCGGAGGCGCGGAGTGCATCTACTCTATGGCGCCGCTGTGGCTGGAGGGATTCCTGTCATCCCCGCAATTCAGCAAGGTCTTGCTGGGGACAAGATGGAACGCCTGGAAGGCATTCTCAACGGTACTTGCAATTTCATGCTGAGCAAGATGGAGAATGGCGAGGAGTACGACGCTGTTCTTGCGGAAGCTCAGTCTCTGGGCTATGCCGAGGCAATTCCCACAGAAGATGTCGATGGCTTCGATGCCCGAGCAAAGCTCGTAATCCTGATGCGTCTGGCTCTTGGCTTCGATGTGGCTCCCGATGATTTGAGCTGCCGTTCCATCCGCAAGATTGCCGCTATTGATTTCTCCTATGCGAAGGACTTGAATTGCACGATTCGCCAGATTTCGCGCGCGCAGTTTGAGAATGGAGCTCTTGCGGCAGTTGTTGGTCCTATGCTGGTCCCTAAGAATTCTCCTCTCGCTTGGTCGCGGGGTACGGAGAACATGGTGGTTTCAACAGGACGCTATGGCGGAAATGTAGTTTTCTCCGGACATGGCGCCGGGGGGCATCCTACAGCTGTGGCTGTAGTGAGTGACCTGCTTGCCGTGCTGCATAATTCGCATCCGGTCAAGCTGCCCTGCCGCAAAATCGATGCTAGCGGCGAGCCTCCAGTTCCGCACTACATTCGTTTTGTTGTAAAGGATCGACCCGGAATCGTCTCTCAGATTGCAGGTGCTCTTGCCGAGCACGGGATCAACATTAATGCTATTTTGCAGCGTCCGGGATATCCCCAGCAGCAACTGCCGTTTGTTGTGACGGTGGAGCCCTGTAAGGCTTCTGCACTCAAAAGAGCCTTATCCAAGATCTCTAAACTGGATTTCCTGATTGAGCCACCCTTGGATATGCAGATTCTTCAGGAAGCATAAAGAAATTGACCGGCAGGAAGCAGAACAGTGTTCCTGCCGGTCTTTATAGCTTTTGAGCAACGCCAGTTCCTAGAGCATTTTTCGAATTAGTGTAGACCATTTATACAGAGACGGAACCAAGCCTGAGCATTATCAGGGGAAATAAGCTTGAGAGCGTCGGCTATAGCTTGCTCAAGGGATTCTCTGGTTCTAGCTTTGGCAGCCCGAAGCAGTTGTTTGAGCTTAGCCCAAGCCTTTTCGATCGGATTCAGATCGGGCGAGTAAGGCGGCAGGTATAGCAATTCTGCTCCAGCGGCCTCGATCAGCCTCCGTACGCCGTTGACCTTATGGGAACTCAAGTTGTCCATTACCACCACATCGCCAGCTGTCAGTGCCGGACAGAGTATGTGTTCGACATAGGCTAGGAATATCTCCGCATCGGTAGCGGCTTCGATGGTCATCGTTGCTACCATGCCACGAAAACTCATTGCTCCCAGGATGGTCATGATTTTCCATTGTCCTCCAGGAGTAGATTCGTGTATACGAGTGCCTCCGAGGCAACGGGCATAACGCCTCGTCATCGAAGTTGTCACACCACTCTCGTCAAGGAAGATCAGCCGTTCCAGACTTGTCGCCTGGATCTTGGCGACAAATTCTTGGCGTCGCTGGCGGTTCGCTTCGGTATCGCGTTCACTGGCATAGAGCGACTTTTTTTCAGCCGTAAACCCAGTTTCCGAAGTAGAAACCAAATCCGCCCCAAGCTCAGTTCCACGCTTGCTTCATTGTGCAACTTTGCTTGCACTTCAGCCAACGTTAAATCCGGCTCCGCTTCCACCCACGCTATTACCTGCTTTTGCTCTCTGGCTCCGACGTGTGGTTTTCTCCCGGGACGATGAACAACTCGCTCGGCTTGACCACTATGCTTCCGCTGGCTGGAAACCTTCTTCGCCCAACCTACACTTACTCCAAATAGCTCTGCCAATTCCTCCAGCGTCCCATTCCCATCATCATAGGCTGCTAGGAACTTACGTCGCAGATCATCTTCGTAGGCTTTCGCCATTGCTTTGCTTGTCGCTGAGTTTCGCCATGCTCAGTCTACACTAATTCGAAAAATGCTCTAAAGCATTTCCCTCAAAATGTAGCCAGGTGGCAGAGGTGTACGCAGCTTTCTTCCATCCTCGGGATATCCTATAGATGGCCTCGCAAAACTATAGGTAGAGAGTGTGCCTTCCGAGGGCAAATACTTCTGCAAACGTATCTGATGAAGTATCAATCTTGATAAATGTATAGAGCAAAAGTTGCAACGACTGTTTGCTGGTTACTTTTTTGCCTTTGCTGGCTGGTTACTGACCGGGCCGGAGGATTCGCGGACTACTAATTCCGGCTGCATCACAATCTCCTCCGGATAGACCTTCGTAGGATGAGCGATACGATCAAGCAAAATTTCTGCGCCTTGTTTCCCCATTTCCAGGAGCGGCTGCCGTACGGTGGTCAAGCTGGGCTTGTAATATCCTGCACTGATAATGTCATCGAAGCCGATGACAGAGATGTCCTCTGGGATTCTGAGTCCGGCATCCTGGATCGCTCGGATCGCGCCGATTGCGGTAATGTCGTTAAAGCAGACGAGTGCGGTGAAATCCTTTGTCTTTGCCAGAAGATCCTTCAGTGCCTTGTATCCGAATTCCGGCGACCAGATGTTCTCGTTGAGAAACAGACATAATTCCGGCTTCATCTCCAGTCCGAGTTCCGCTGTTACCTGCTGTATCCCTTGCCAGCGGAATTCCGAGTCCACGATGAACTCTGGCCCATGCATGAAGGCAATTTCCCTGTGGCCGAGATCATAGAGATGTTTCAACGCCAGATGTGCTGCCTGATAGTGATCCAGGACGATATTGGTTACGCCCTCAACCTTTCGATGTGCTGAGATTGCTACTACTGGAACTGGAACGGTGAAATCCGCCGGCGTATTCAGCAGCAGGAATCCATCTACGGCCCGCTCCATCATCAATCGCGGATATTCTTCCAGCAACTCTGTGCGCCAGTAATGATTGGCGGTGAAGTAGAAATAATGGTCCTTCAGGAGCTTCTGTTCAACGCCGTTCATGACCAGGGTGAAATAGCCTTCACTCAGGTCAGGAGCCAGAACGCCAACCGACATGCTCTTGCTTTTACGCAGGGAACGCGCAAAATAATTAGGACGATAGTGGAACTTCTTGGCCGCGTCCAGGACGCGCTGGCGAGTTTCTTTGGGAATCGATTTCCCCGCTGGAGAATTGTTGAGTACTAGTGAAATGGTAGTTTGGGACAGTCCAAGATAGGACGCCAGGCTACGAAGATTCACATGTTCGCCAGGTTTAGTTGCAGAAACCTTACTTTTCGCCATACGCGATGTTTTAGCACGTTTGAATGTGAGGTAACACGATTTTCTTCAGTAGAGTTACCAAACCATCCACTGATCCTGTTCAAAAACACGGGGTTGCGGATGGTTTGTAGTGCCAAAAAGCTATTACCAACTGATTTCCTCCGCATCCCCGATAGGCTGCCCAGGAGGCGTTTCTAGAGCAGGCGGAATCTGAAAACTGTCAGGATTCTTCTTGAATCTCTCGATTTCTTCCAGGGATGCGGTCCAGTGAGCCAGTTGCTCAGAGGGCGCATCGGGAGCCTTTACTTGGGATTCCAGGTGCTGCCGAAGTCGATTTGCCTCCAGGAGGGCAACCGCCCTGGCTTGGCGCGATGCCTGACCGGAGGCTGCAAGACCCAATAGATGATCCAGAACAATCGACTCCACTGTGAACTGGGTTTCAGTCGCCAGTCCTCTGCTTCGGGGGGCATACCAGGTGGCAGCAAGAGCTTGCTGCAGAACTTCTTCAAGGCTGGGGAGAGCGCTATCTCTCGCGTGATATTCCACCAGCCGCGAGGCCCGATTGGGTTCAAAGAGCAAGCTTGCCGTTAACGCTGCCGAAGCCTCGACCGCTCCCATCGGATCGAAGGTCAACCCCGTATGTGTGGCAAAGGACTCGCGAGTCCGGGGATAGGCTGGAGGGCGTGGAGGGAAGACGTGCAAGAGTCCCTCCGGCAGAGTCAGCATTTCAGGATCAAATGTTTTTAGCAGGGCTGCCAGGGCTTTGCGTTGTTCGGCTGCTGGTACAGGCTCAGTGACTAGTCCATTGTCTCCGCGAATGGCATATCGATAGTTCTCCCCACCCAGGATTTTGGCGGTAGCTTCGGTCTGATACCTGTGCAGCAAATAGAGCGGAACAAGAGTATCCTCCAACTGGGCCATGGGCTGGCCGGGTTGAATGGCATTTTCTCCGAAACGCTTCAGCGCCGCCTCCCGGATCTTCAAAATTCGCTCTAGCTCGTCGGCGGCGTCAGGACCGTTATCCCAGAGATGTGCGTAAGGATGAGCGCTCCCCAAAGGACGTGAATCCTGGTCCGTGATGAACCTCAACCCATCCTTCTCGGCTTTCTTCAGCATGGCTTGGAGACTGGCCTGTTCGTCGGTTCCCGGCGGGAAATCCGAATAGCCATAGGCAATGGCTGCTTTGTCCCAGGTGCCGATACCGGCTGCATAGGCATGACCTAGATCTGGCTTGCCTTTGGCATCCAGGGCGATCCAAGGGTGGGGGTAGTCCATTACCGAGATGCTTTGGCCAAGGCTGCTGGCTGCAAAGTTGTGTTGTAGCCCGAGTGTATGCCCCACCTCATGAGCGGCCAATTGCCGGGTACGAGCCAGCACCATTTCGCGCATATCGGCTGGGATCGGCTTGCCTGCTTCGTAGGGGGCCAGCAAAGCTTCTGCGATCAGGTAATCCTGGCGGGATCGCAGCGAACCGAGTGTGACCTGCCCTTTGATGATCTCTCCCGTGCGCGGATCTATGACGGCTTCTCCATAGCTCCAGCCTCTGGTTGCACGATGAACCCACTGGATCATGTTGTAGCGGATGTCCATAGGGTCCGCCCCCTCGGGCAAAACCTCGACGCGGAAGGCATTCTTGTATCCTGCCGCCTCAAAGGCCTGATTCCACCATCTGGCTCCCTCGACGAGGGCCGAACGAATAGGTTCGGGCGCCCCACGGTCTACGTAGTAGACGATTGGCTTTACCGGCTCGCTGATTGCGGCTTTGGGATCTTTCTTTTCCAAACGATGGCGGGCAATCAGATGACGATCAAGCGATTCCTCTAACGGTACGGAATAATCCCGATAGCTAACCGGAAAAAAACCTGCTCTCGGATCAAAGACCCGTGGCTTATACCCTGGTTCAGGAAGAGCGATCAGGGATGTGTGTTCGTGAAGGGTAACGGCGTGAGCGTCCGGTGTGACGGAGGCAACAAAGCTTTCACGGCTTGGACTCTCATTTACGAAGGTCAGAAGGGCTTCGACTTCCGTATTTAGCGGGAAGTCTTTTGTGCTTTCTAGTGTGATTGCACTGCGACTGGGATCCAGCTTGTAGTTGCCCTGGTGTGTGTGCTGGAGCTGTTCGGCCGCACCATGAGCATCTCTAAGGAAGAAATCCGTGGCATCGACGAGTACGGTGCCATTCTCTTCGGCCTCCACTTTGAAGCCCCACAAGACGGATTCGGCAAAGGATTGCTTTACAGCCAGCTTTTCGTCTTGGTTTGAAGTAATGGCGCGGTACTGCAGGTTTGGCTCAATCAGCAGCACCTTTGGTCCGCTACGCCAAAAGTGCACGATGCGCCCTTCACCGAGTTGGCCACGGTCCAGTCCTACATCATTCGATCCCAGCCCGTAGGGCAGTTGGTCCAGCAGCAGGAAGTCCTTTTCCAGAGCCCCGATCTCCAGATATAGCCGTCCGTTCTTCGCATCCCAGTCCATGGGAAAGAGGCCATCCCAATGGTGCATTCCCGCAGTCTTCTGGGAGACCGTCTCAGGGAGCGGTTTCTCCGTAGTGGCAGAGGCAGGTTGTGCGAAAGTGGCAGAAAAGCAAAACGCAACAAGGACAGCGACTCTCTGGAGCATCTCTAGTGTCCGCCTTAGTAGGAGCAGTGAATGGAATCTGATTCTTTGATTGTCAAAGACCGATTAATCCAGATGGGTTGAGGTAATGCCCAGATGCTCGTTGATCAGTCGTGCAACCAGGGGTTTCAACTCTTCGTTACTCTTTGTCAGGACAAAGAAGCCCTGGGACTCGTTCCAATCCAGCTTGAAACTGGTGGAAAGCGCCGAAATCCAGATTTGCCTGACCGGAGCATTCGGGGTGATGACGAATTTGCCTGCTGGTTCCTCAAAAAGGATGTTCAGAACGCCTGCTTGTTCTTCGACTTCGAAGTCGCCTTGCTCCTCGGCAGCAAAGAGACTGCGTTTCAGGTCTTCAATGGCGTTGTCTGCACGACGTCGGAATTCCAGTTCATCCATCATGATGCCAGTGTAACAAGGGCCCATGATGGACGAATTGTCATGAAGGAGGAATGTCTGCTGTCCTCGTCTCATTTGTCTCTGCAGATGTCGTTCGGGGCTGATACCCCGGTTTTTCGCCATTTGCAACTGTCGCAGCGGTCCGCCTCTCGATTTTCTTGTCGGACATGAGATTCTAGTAAAAGAGATCTTGCCCTGTTATGAATTTGATTCGCTTGTTTTTGCTCGCGCCTCTCCTTTTGCCTTTAACGGGCATTGCTCAAATGCAGTCTCCAAAAGACCTGGTGAAAGACGTTATTTATAACGAACAGCAGGACCGCATTCACGAGAGTTATTGGCAGTATCGGGTCGAGAAGCATATGGCGCAGGGCCCGGAGACAATCTCTCAGCAGGTGGAGACGAAAGACGGGCCGATTTATAAAGTGCTCGCTCTCGGCAAAATGCCGCTGAATGCAGAACAGCGGCGCCAGGAAGATGAGCGTTTGACCGATTTCCTTCATAGTCCCTGGAAGCAATCCCGTGTACGGCAGCAGCATGAGGAAGACGAGAAGCGGATTGGCCGGCTGCTTGGCTTAATGCCCGAAGCATTTCTTTATGAATATGACGGCAGGGAAGGGGATTTAATACGCCTTAAGTTTCGCCCCAATCCCCAATACAACACACCGACAACGGAAAGCCGCATTTTTCACGCATTGGTTGGAACCGTCTGGATTAATGCTCAGCAAAAGCGCCTTTCCCACTTCGTTGGGGTGATCACGAACCGTGTCGATTTCGGTTATGGCCTGCTTGGTCATCTGGATCAGGGTGGGACGCTAGAATTGAGACGGCAGCCTGTAAATGGTACGCACTGGAAGACCTGCCTGGTTGAAGTGCATCTCACGGGAAAGGTCATTTTCTTTAAATCCATTAGTCGCGAACATCACGAGCTGAGAACGAATTTTCAACCCGTAGCCCAGAGCATCACGTTGCAAGAAGCCAAGGTTCTTCTAGATCGTGTAACTCCGTAATTTGTCTTACTTCCGACTAATTCTTTCGACAGTTTCGCTCCAATTCGACAGAAGGTTTAATCTGGATATGCCCCCATTTTATTTCTGTCGACTTTGGAGCCCTATAGAATGCTCACCCGCCGTGGTTGCCTCAAACTTGGATTACTGACTCTGGCTGCTCCTACTTCTTTTCTGCAAGAAATGCTGGCTCAAACCGGGGCCTTCGATTCTCGTCGTCCTTCACTCGCACAGCGCAAATTCACCAGTAAGGCTGTTGAGAAGACGATAGCTTCGGTAACCGCAAAAATCTCCGATCCCGAATTAGCCTGGTTGTTTGGTAACTGCTTCCCGAACACATTAGATACAACGGTCTTCGTTGATTCCATGGATGGGAAGCCGGATACCTTCGTTCTGACCGGCGACATTCATGCCATGTGGCTACGCGATAGCTCAGCGCAAGTTTGGCCGTATCTTTCCTTAGCGAAGGAGGATGCCGGTCTTCGTAACCTTCTTGAAGGAGTAATCCGGAGGCAAACCCGCTGTATCCTGCTCGATCCCTACGCTAACGCTTTCTTACAGACGCCCAATAGCAAACCTCTTGGCTGGGCAATACACGATGAGACGGAGATGCGCCCAGGCGTTGCCGAGCGCAAGTGGGAGATAGATTCGCTCTGCTATCCGATTCGCCTTGCCTGGGGATATTGGAAGGAAACAGGGGATACCTCTCCTTTCGATGATTCCTGGAGGCAGGCTATGCACTCTGTCGTAGAAGTGTTTCGGGTGCAGCAACGGAAGAATGGCAAAGGTCTCTATCGTTTTCAGCGTGCCGCTGATATTCCCACCGAAACGTTGGCGGAGGACGGTTATGGGCAGCCGATAAAGCCCGTCGGATTGATCTTCTCTGGCTTTCGTCCGTCGGACGATGCTTGCACTCTGCCTTTTCTGATTCCCTCGAATCTGTTTGCTGTTGTTGCCTTGCGGCAGCTAGTTGAAATGGCAGATCAGATCCTGAAAGATTCTGAACTGAGTCGTGCGGCTGGTTCTTTGGCTTCCGAGGTCGAAGCTGCGTTGAAGCAATACGGCAAGACATCTCATCCTCAATGCGGAGAGATCTGGGCGTATGAGGTAGATGGTTTCGGCAATACTTACTGCATGGATGACGCCAATCTCCCAGGACTTCTTGGGCTGCCATATCTAGGCAGCGTCTCTGTTACCGATCCGGTGTATCAGCGTACACGTGCTTTTACCCTAAGTAGGAATAATCCATATTTCTTTCAGGGAAATGCTGCCGAAGGCATAGGGAGTCCGCATACGGGAGAGAATCTGATCTGGCCGATGGCTATCATCATGCGCGCTTTGACCAGTACCTCGGATGTAGAGACCGCATCTTGTCTGGCTATGCTCAAGAAAATTCATGCAGGAACCGGATTTATGCATGAAAGCTTCAATAAAGACGATCCGAAGAAATTTACACGTTCCTGGTTTGCTTGGGCTAACACTCTCTTTGGAGAACTGATTCTGGATATTTCGAAGAAACGTCCTCAGCTTCTTCAACTGCGGTGAGGGAATTGAGAGAGCTGGAAAGGATAACGACCTGATAATCGTGTGACAAAAAAATTGCGGTTTGGAGCATTTCTCTCATTGATGTTGTGAGAAATGCTCCAAACCGCTGCGGGGTTGCTTCTTCTAGAAAGCCCGTATCTCTTCGTCAGTACTCGCTACTTTATTGGCTGCACAGAGAAGTGATCGAAGGTTACAGGAAAACTCTGTTTCCCAGGTGCTGCTGCCACAACTCCTATTTGTGCCTTTACCTTAGGAGGGAAATAGGCCAGACGCAGCATGTGATAATCTTTCCCGTCAAAGGAGTACTCGATCTGAACAAAATCGCCTTTACGCTTTAGCTTGAGCCAAACAGATTCGGGACTATCGGTTCTTGGAACAACCGACCAATCCGATACCTCGCGAGTGACCACGGCACTCACGTTCTGGACGCCATCGACATATTCAATCCCTGTCTTGATCCAGTTCTTTTCGTCGATACGAACCATCAGGCCTGCTTGATGGAATAATTCCCGGTAATGTCCGGTGACATGCACCTGGGCTTCAAAGTCTCCCTCTTGCTCCTGGTAGTAGAACGGCCCGTTATCCCGGATAAATCCGTAATGCGTGACTCGCCAATAATCCGTCCCCGGGTCGATGGTGGCGTTAATGACTCCATCCTTAGCCGACCATTGTTTCGGCTCGTTATACCAATGCATTGTTCCTGTCGACTGCGCGAAAGCAGCAGATGACAACCATAACATAGATAACGCTAACAGGGCTTGCTTGAACATTTGTTATTCCTTCCTAAGACAAACGTTTGCTTTTAAGCTAAAAGATAAGTCGATACCACGATACATCCTGTAAGTATGAAAAGTCTCGAGGGGTACGTTGAAATGTTCTATGGGGAGCATGGCTAAACTGCGATATAGGGGAAGGAGTTGGGGGCAGTTCATGTACCAATGAACTGCCCCTGGTGTGTTACACCGTAAGAGACGGTGGCATGGCACTTTCATCGGCACCAAAGGCCGGGTTTGGCTGGCTTCCCATGGTGAAGACAAACTTGCCTCCATCGCGGATATCAGCATGACTGAACCAGGACTTCTTGTATTCCTTGCCGTTGAAGGTGACGGATTGGATGTACTTGTCCTCGGGAGAGTTACGTTTCGCTTCCAGAACCAGTTCTTTATTTCCACCTAAACGGACGGTTGCACTGTCAAAGAGTGGTGAGCCAAAGACATAGTTGCCGCTGACAGGATCGACAGAGTAGAAGCCAAGTGCGCTGATAATGTACCAGGCCGACATCTGCCCGCAGTCTTCATTCCCGGCCATTCCGTCCGGCTGATTGCGATACATTGTCTCCAGCAGACTCCGTACTCTTGCCTGTGTCTTGTGGTGGACTCCGGCGTAAGCATAGAGATATGCGATATGGTGGCTCGGCTCGTTGCCGTGGGCATATTGTCCAACCAGGCCGTCAATATCCGGTGGGGCATCGGAAGGTAGTTGCGAGCTTTGGTTGAAGAGCTGATCCAGCTTCTCAACAAAGGCTTCTTTGCTACCAAACAAGGCCATGTAACCCTTCGGATCATGCTGAATTCCGAAAGTGGTCTGCCAGGAGTTGGACTCTGTAAAGTCGCGCCACTTTTTGGAGTGTCCCATTGCCAGGGGATCGAATGGATCGGCCCACTCTCCCGACTCGAATTTCGGCCGCATGAAAGCAAGCTTTTGATCGAAGACGTTGGCGTAATTCTTGGAGCGCTTTAGGAGCAGTTCTGCATCCTCAGTCTGTCCGACAGTACGAGCAACATGTGCTACTGCCCAGTCGTTATAGACATATTCGAGAGTCTTGCTGACAGACTCTTCTTCTTTATCGCAAGGGATAAAGCCTAATTTGCGGTAGTATCCCAGTCCGCGATAATTGTCGTCCATAGCTCTCTTGCGCATCAGCGGATAGGCCTTCGCGAAATCGATGCCTTTGAAGCCCTTTACGCAAGCTTCAGCAATTACCGATGCAGAGTGGTATCCGGTCATCGTACCGGTTTCCTTGGCGTAGAGTGGCCATACCGGCATTCCCTTCGGGCTTTCTGCCGCCATGCGGATCAGACAGTTGACCAGATCCGGCACACGTTCTGGTTGGAACAAGGTATAGAGGGGATGTGCTGCGCGATAAGTATCCCACAAAGAGAATGCGGTGTAGTTATGGGCGCCACTTTCGAGGGTGTGGACTTGGCCGTCCATTCCCTGGTATTTGCCATCTATATCGTCAAAAAGTGTGGGCGCAGCCATGACGTGGTAGAGCGCGGTGTAGAAGATCTCTTTGTGCTTGGTATTCGTTGTTTCGATGTGGATCTTGGAAAGCTCTTTCTGCCAGGCACTACGAGCATCTTTCCGAACCTTTTCGAAGTCCCATCCGGGAATTTCGGCTGCAAGATTTTTGCCCGATCCCTCTTTGCTGACACCTGAGATACCGGTCTTTACCTGGATTTTTTCATTAGCCTTGGTCTTGTAGTGGATGACACACTTGATCTGTTTCCCCTTCACAGGTCCGGAAGGATTTTCAACCTTCTGACCTTCGGAGTAAATCTCTACGGAGTCAAATGGGCGCGAGAACTTCATCGTGAAGAAAACTTGGCGTCCATTAGCCCAGGCGGCTGTGCTGTGTCCACCGACCAGAGTATCTTTGCCAACTACTTCTACTTCAGACCAGATAATCGAGTCAGGCGATTTCCCGTAGGCATGGGCAAGATCGAGGATAAAGTGTCCTGAATCACTTTGCGGGAAGGTGTAGCGGTGAAATCCCGCTCTTTCCGTTGCTCCGAGTTCGGCGCGGACATTGTAGTCGCTGAGGACAACGGAGTAATAACCTGGCTCGGAGATCTCGTCGTTATGAGAGAAGCGGGACCGGTAGCCTTCTTCGGGATGCTCCCTGGTTCCAGGGTTGAGCTTGACCTGACCTGTTCCCGGCATCAGAAGGAAGTCGAGCAGATCTCCGCAGCCTGTTCCGCTCAGGTGCGTATGGCTGAAGCCCATGATCGAGGTGTCGGAGTAGTGATAACCCGAACACCAATCCCAATCGTCGTTGAAAGTATCCGGGCTGAGTTGCACCATGCCGAAGGGCACCGTAGCTCCAGGATAAGTGTGTCCATGTCCACCGGTTCCGATGGCGAGCTTTACATACTTCGTAAGGTCTTCTGAGGAAGAGGCAGATTTACCGCTAATGGCAGCCCAAGCCCTCTTGTTCGAGAAGGGGAGTATCCCTGCGGCCGAAAGGGCTGACAGCGTTGTCAAAAAACTTCGTCTCGTGATCATAAAACTCCGTTACTCGCAAAAAAAGATTAGATCAATCGAACCAACAAGCTTATCGTGGGAGTGGCGTTGTTCCGATAATACGCAGAGTTGCACGTTCTCCGTCTGCGCGCTTCGGTTGGCCGCCTCCGAGAAAAATCTCATATGTACCGGGCTGTACGCTCCGGCTTCCATCGGCAGCGACGGAACTCAACTGTCGAGGTGAAAGGGTAATTTGCACATGTCCCTTCTGCTTGGGATTGAGCGAAATGCGTTCAAATCCCGCAAGCACTGCATTGGGCGAGGATTCCGAATGTGGCGGAATTAGATAGAGTTCTGCAACTTCTTCGCCTGCCCTCTCTCCAGTGTTCTCGATATCGGCCTCAACCGTCAATGATTCTCCTGCCTGAAGCTGTTCAGAAGAGAGTTTGAAGTTGCTATAGCGGAATTTGGTATAGCTTAGTCCATATCCAAAGCCGTAGAGCGGTTCCCCGCGAAAATAGCGGTAGGTGCGGCCCTGCATCGAATAATTATCGAAAGGCGGCAGTTGATCTACCGACTGATAGAAGGTAACCGGAAGGCGCCCGGCAGGATTGTTCTCACCGAGGACGGTTTCAGCAATTGCTTCTCCGCCTTCTTCTCCGGGGTACCAGGCTTCCAGGACAGCGGCGGCCTTCTTCATCCAGGGAGATACTATGGAGCTGCCATTCATCAGGACCAGTACGATTGGCTTGCCGGTTGCGCCGACAGCATCGAGCAATTGTTCCTGAACCGCAGGAAGATTCAGGCTGGTTCTGTCTCCCCCGCTGAACCCTTCTGCCTTGATCTTCAGTTCCTCGCCCTCCAGATCGCGTGAAAGACCGACAACAGCGATAACCGCATCGGCTTTACGTGCAGCGGCAATGGCTTCGTTCTTCAATATGTCAGTGGGCGGCTGCCAGTTGAATGTGATACCGGCTCCGAAGAGTGGTGCCTGATGGCTGTACTGAAGCTGGAATTGATGTGGCTTGGTGTCCGCAAAGTGAATTTGAAAGGGCGTACTATCTGAGGCACGCCATGGCTTTGTCTCGGTCAGGGCTCCGCTGGATACCTCTTTGCCATCGACCAGGACCTTAAAGCTGCCGAGATCATAGCAGTCGTCACAGTGACCATAACTTACCACGAAGGAATAGTCGCCAGGAGCAGGCACGGTAATAGTCCCGGTCCAGCGAACCGAGAATCGGGTTGGGTCAATGCCCGGAACCGGGGCGGCAGCACTCCAATTGAAGTCGATTCGGCGGTCGATGCGCTTGGCTACAGGAGTTCCACTGAAATCCAGTCCATTGAAGTACTCAGCTGTGAGGCCATTTTCTGTGGCATTGACCGCTGGATGAAAGAGACTGTGCGGTGCCGGCAGCTGAAGTCCTGCAACATAAGGCGATCCCTGTGCGTAGCTGACAGAAGCGCGTCCTTTTAGTTTCGTCTCCAATGCGTCGAGAGGGAAAGAGGGATTGGAGGGCGCTCCGTTGTAGTTGCCTTCGAGCGATGCCAGAGCCGCCGCGTTGGGGCCTATTACGGCAACTGTTCGAATCTTCTTGTCTAGAGGGAGAAAGCCTTTCGCGTTTTCCAGCAGCACGATTGATTTACGCGCTGTTTCGAGGGCCAGCTTCCGATGCTCTGCGGAATCGTTTTCTGAAAAGGGAATTTGGTTATAAGCGACTTCCGACGGAGGATCGAACATTCCGAGTTGGAAGCGTGCCGTAAACAGACGTCTTACCGCCGTATTGATCTCCGCTTCCGTAATGAGTCCATCTTTTACTGCCTGGTTGAGCCTCTTATATTCCGTGCCGCAGGTGGTATCCGTACCGGCCTTAACTGCAAGTGCCGAAGCGTGTGCGTTATCGGGGGCGTAGTGATGACCGATTTCGCTATCCATATCGTCTACAGCGCCACAATCGGAGGTGACAAAGCCGGTAAACTTCCAGTCGCGCCGCAGAGTGTCCTGCAGGAACTTGTGATTGGCGCAGGCCGGAACTCCGTCAATAGCGTTATAGGCACACATGATCGAGTCTGCATGTCCGTCGACAATTGCAGTGCGGAAGGCAGGGAGATAGGTGTCTTCCAGATCGTAAGCCGAGGGGTTCACATTAAAGTGGTGGCGCGAGGATTCCGGACCACTGTGAACAGCGAGATGTTTAGGCGTGGCAATTACGCGAGGATGCTGCGGATCAGCGCCCTGCATGCCGGTAACAAAGGCTACGGCGGTCTTTCCGGTAAGGAAGGGATCTTCTCCGTAGGTCTCCTGGCCACGTCCCCAACGCGGATCACGGAAGATATTGATATTTGGCGACCAGAAGGTGAGGCCGAAGTAGATGTTGTGATTGTCATGCCGAAGCGCTTCGTTATATTTCGCGCGGCCCTCAGTCGAGATTGCTGTTCCGACCCTGTGGATCAGATCTGTATCCCAAGTGGCAGCCAATCCGATGGCTTGCGGGAAAACCGTTGCATATCCTGCGCGAGCTACTCCATGTAACCCTTCGTTCCACCAGTTATAAGCAGGGACTCCTAACCTCGGGATGGCTACGGCGCCGTTCTGCATCTGGGAGATCTTCTCTTCTAATGTCATTCGAGAGACGAGGTCATCCACCCTTTTTTCTATGCGGAGATGGTTGTCCAGATAGGCAGGCTTTTCGCTTTGCGCGTATCCCATGTAGGAGCAGGTGCTCAAAAGAAGCAATCCAGCCAGAAATCGCAGGCGGGATTTGGAAGAACGATTCGAAATACGGAGAACTCGGATCATGACATGCTTTCTTGGGGCGATCTGTAAAAATTAAAAACAGGGCGGGGAAGATACAGCACTACTGGTCTCCGCTGTCGGAGTGCTGTTGCATTGACAGCTCCGGCAGCAAGATGACATGAAAACGAGAATTGCGGAATGGCACAAGGCATAGAAGGTCTAAACTCGGATGACCTGAATGCCACGGTCCTTAAATTCTTTGATTGTTCGGTCCGTAGCGCCTGTGTCGGTGACCAGAATATCGACGTCACTGATTGGACAAATAAGCGATGCGCTAACATGGCCCACCTTGCTTGAGTCTGCTACGACAATAACTTGCTTCGCCTGGCGCAGCATGGCCCGGAAGGTGAGAGCTTCATCTGATTCGAGTGTTGTCGCTCCACGTTCCACATCGACGCCGACCACGCCGAGAAAGACCTTGTCCAGATAGACATCATTCAGAAAGTTAATGGCAGCTTGTCCCGAAAGGGAGAAGGACCAGGCCCAGGGAACCACGCCACCTGTCAGATAGGTTTTGATTCCTGGCTGATTGCACAGCTCCATCCCTATATTGATGGCGTTTGTGATGATCTTTAAATTGCTACGATGCCGAATGCTGCGGCCGACCTGGGTAGTCGTAGTTCCGGCCGTCAACCCAATCGTCTCGTTTTCCTTAATTAGTTCAGCAGCAGCCAAGCCGATTCTGCGCTTTTCCGGTGCGTACCGTTGTTCCCTGGCCTGGAAGGAGCTGTCGTAACGAAATGGCTCGTAAAGGAGAGGCTCGACCAACATGGCGCCGCCATGGGTGCGTTTGACCAAGCCACGACGTTCGAGTCCGGTGAGATCCCGGCGAATACTTGGGGCCGAGCTGCCGACTGCTGCAATGAGCTCTTCGACGGAGGCACTCCCGTTACGAAGTAGCACCTTCATTATCTTTTCTGCGCGATCTGCCGTTTTGGTGGACATGTCTTAAATATCTGTTGAATACAAATGTTAAATGGCCACGGACTTCAATGCAGCACCATCGAACAAGCCATGTCGCCTAGCAACTGATAATTCGCGATTTTACATGAAAATGAACAAGCTTTTGATCTTTTTCAAAAAATATGATCAAAATCGGGGCGGTACGCTTTAAAATAAACGAACAACTCCTGATTAGGATCCAAAGGATCATGAGCAATTCGAAAGAGCAAGTCCGGAATTTTCCTCACGCAATGCTTAGGGAGATCTATGAACAGCCTCAAGCTATTGCGGACACCCTCTCGCGTTATATAAGAGACGGCGCACTCGATAAAGAAGTATTTGCCACTGCTCGCGAGATTCTGAGGAATCACGACGAGATTCTCATTACCGCGAGTGGATCCAGCCGACACGCTGGTTTGGCGGGCGAAATCATGATTGAAGATATGAGCGGCATCGCAGTCGATGTTGAATATGCCAGCGAATATACTTATCGTTCGACTCATACACTTCGTCACCCGGCCGTTATCGTTATCTCGCAGTCGGGAGAAACAGCCGATACTCTTTCCGCTCTTCGCACTGCGCAGCAGCGTAAGCATCCGACGATTTCGATTACCAACCATCATCACTCCAGCATGGCTCGCGAGGCAGGCACCTCTTTGCCAACCGCAGCAGGCGAGGAGAAGGCCGTTCCCGCGACCAAGAGTTTTACCACTCAGTTATTGGTTGTTTATCTGCTTTCTCTTTTGGCCGCTCAAGAGCGGGGTGTTCTTTCTCCTGAAAGCATTCGTTTCAAGATTGAGAAAGCCAACCAGCTACCGGAGCTTTTGGCTTCTCAGTTGGAGACCTGGGAGAAAGAGGTTGAAGCCATTGCCGACCAGTATCGTACGGCTGCGACCTTCTTATATCTGGGCCGAGGCATTCACTATGCTGTCGCTCGTGAAGGAGCACTCAAGCTGAAGGAATCCTCCTATATGCATGCTGAGGGCTATCCTTCGGGCGAGTTGAAGCATGGTCCGAATGCATTGGTCAGCCCGAGTGTTCCTTTAATTATGTTGGCCACGGTAGATCAGTCAGATCCCGATTCCGTCATCCGCTATCAGAAGACGGTTCAGCTCCTGGAAGATCTGAAGGTGCAAGGAGCCAAGGTGCTTGCTATTGCCAATACCGGCGATTCCGTGATTCCGAAGTTGGCTACGCACACTCTATTCGTGACTCCGACTGAGGAGCATCTGCTGCCAATTTGCGAGGTAGTGCCGCTACAACTGCTGGCATACTTCATCGCAACCAAGAATGGCGTCGATGTCGACCATCCTCGTAATCTAGTGAAGGCAGTTGTAACAGAGTAGCTTTGTGCCGGAGCACTTCACTCCAAACGGAGAGGAAAGAATTAAAGTTGCGCGTGATTATTCTGCCAAGAATGATCACGCTGCACACACTCCGTTGAGATGAAGGGCTTATCAAGGCGTTCCGGTAGAGCGGAATGCCGAGCCCAGAATGCTCGGATCAAGATTCTTTAGGAAAGTAATATGCGATATTTTCTGGCGCTCGATGCGGGTGGTACTAAAACTACATGTATCCTCGCTGACGAAGAACGTGAGTTAGCAAGGGTTCAGGACGGTACGATCAAGACATTGCGTGCTAATTCTGAATTGGCTCGCCGCAATCTGGAGTCCCTCCTCGGCAAGATTTCTCAAGAATCGGGCATAGACCTCAAGTCAGTTACTCGCACCTGTATCGGTACCTCTGGAGCGTCGGTTCCTTATGTAGTCCAGTGGCTGCGGGACAACCTCGGATCCCGTGTCGGTGGCGAGATTGAAATATGCGGTGACGAAGTCATTGCTCTGGATGCCGCTTTCCACGGTGGTCCTGGCGTCCTTGTTATCGCTGGCACAGGCTCCAATGTTGTTGGCCGCTCTTATTGCGGCAAGCTGACCGGGGCGGGTGGAACCGGACCTGCACTCGCCGATGAAGGATCGGGGCTCTGGATCGGACATCAATCTCTGCGTCAGGCCTTCCGTGCCCGGGATGAGCGTCGGCCTTGCTGCCTGATCGACGACGTTCTCAAGTTTTGGAAGCTGGACAGTATCGAAGATCTGATCGGGAAAGCGAACGCAGCTGTAGCTCCGGACTTCTCGACCTTGACTCCTCTGGTTGTGGCAGCAGCCGAGAGGGGCGATCTGGTGGCACGGGACGTCTTACAATGTGGTGGCGTGGAGCTGGCTCGGCTTGTTCTGTTGGTGATCGACCACTTGCGTGAGATAGATGGTCCAACCAGTAAAACTGTTCCAGCTGTCGCCTTTATCGGAAGTGTCTTACAAAACGTTCCTCGTGTGCGCACAGCCATGGTTACGGCTATAGCTGAGCGATATCCAGACGTTCATGTTTTTCCGGAAGCAGTAGATGCGGCTCTGGGAGCTCTCTGGCGTGCGCGCCAATACGTCCATGTGCACCAAGTCTAATGTTTACCTCTCACCAGAGGGGATTTTCAGGGTAGGACAGGATTCTATCTTGAAATAAAGCAAACCATAACGAAAGAGACTGTTTTCTTTCAGGCAGGATTCTTTTCAAAGGCTCCAGCGAGGAAAAGAGATCTTTGTTCCTCTCTTCTTATCTGTCTCCTGCGAAAAGAACTTCTTTTGTTACCTATTCGGTTTTTGCTCATCCCCGGTGTTGCCATTTATGAACGGCATGTCAGAAGAGAAGGCCCGCTCTTGCGAGACGGGCCTTTTCGTTAGTTGCTGGAAATTCAGTTACTAGAAGTGGTATTTGGCCGAAAGCTGTATCTGGCGTGGACCAGAGCGAACCGGTGTTGTCTGACCCTGAATATCGCCGAAGCTGGAAGAGGCGATATTACCAACGGGATTGCCTAGATAAGCACTGTTGAAGACATTATCGGCGTCGGCACGGAAGTTAATCTGATGCTCATGCCAGATGGTGAAGTCCTTCGTAACGGAAGCTCCATAACTCTGGAAGCTCGGCGCCCGTTCCGACGTGGGGCGGGCGGTGCCAAAGGTTCCATTCGCCGGTTGACCATAGGCACAGACACCGTTATCGACACCTGGTGTCGTGCAGGGAGTAGCCGAGGGATCGGTTCCAAACCAATGGCTACTGGAGCGGTTCACAATTCTTAGCTTCCGATAGTGATTGGCGCGCTGCGAATTGCCGTTTGTGAAAGAGTTGTTGTTTGAGGTGTTGATGTTGACCGGAAAGCCAGTGTAAGCGACACCGGTCATGCCTATGTTCCATCCCCCGAAGATCTCATCGAAGACACGAGGCATGTTGGCGCCGAGCATACGACCACGACCAAAGGGAAGATCATAGACTAAATTGAAGTTGAGTCCGTGACGTACGTCCTGGCCCGTGGCACCATACTCCGCGTGCATGTTATAGACATTCTCGGCATAGGCGCTGCTTACCGTGACGCTGGGTACGCCGTAAAATCCCACACTATTGGTCATAGCATGGCTCCAAGTGTAATTTGCGGTGTATTGAAGACCATGCCATGTGCGCTGTCGGAAGCTGGCCTGCATGGCGTTGTAGTTCATCATGGCGTTGGAGTCCGTGTAGCGGACAACCCCGTTGTATCCCACACCCGGAGTCGTGTAAAACGGCGCCGGGGCAAGGGTGAGACATGCTGGATCTGGGGTTGGTGTTGCAACCTTTTGCACAGCACCCCCGATGATGCAGGGATTGTGGAGCTGGTTCCGTTGATTTGCTGTAACCAGATGTTGTCCTGATTCGCCGACGTATCCAACCTGGACGGAGGCTGTATTGTTGAGTTGATATTCCAACGTCAAGCTGTACATGCCGATGACTTCTGGCTTCAGCTTCTTATTCCACACGTTGTAGACGTTGGACGATGCCGCGCCTGTGCCGAATCCGTTCCTGACATCGAAAAAGCTGCCCACCGTGGAGGATGCGGGTACTGGCTGGATTGCAGTAGCTTGGTAGGTGGTCTGGAAGGGCAGGTTGGTGGTCATACGCAGGTTCGCACCAGTTCCTTCCATGAAGCTTTGCAGACCATACCCTCCGCGCAGAACATACTTTGGAGATAGAGATAGCGCGAAGCCAATACGGGGCATGATGCTGGCGTAATAGGGATCGACGAGTCCGCGGCCGTAACCGGCGGCCTTCGCCTGGGCGGAGCCATCGGTCAGGATGACTGAAGGATTATTAGGATCAATCGTTGACATCTTATGATTGACCTCATAGATCGGTTGATCATACTCATATCGAACGCCGAGATTGAGGGTAAGAGTTGGGAGAATCTTCCAGTCGTCCTGGACAAAGTAAGCATCGCGCCATTGGCGCATACCTACTGGTCCAGCGACACCGCCTTTGCTGATAAAGCCTGCGCGGTTCAACAGGAAATCAGCAGCAGTATATCCATTCGATCTGAGCCCACCTGTAGTAATGGCACCATTCGATGTGCCCGCGCCAAGATAATAAAAGCCACCAAGAGAACCATCGTTACCGGGATAGAAGTTGTTTTGCTGCTGACGCAGGAATTGGACACCGAATTTGAAAGTGTGGCGATTCTTGAGCCAGGTGAAGTTGTCCCCATAAAGGAAGGTGTTGACGGTGTAATTGGTGCCGAGATTTGCGTTGCCCAGGTTGGTGTACTCCGTACCGTTTGAAGCAGTGAAACCCTGAGGGCTGTTGGAGTTGCCGAACCCCAGAACGGAGAATCCTGCAAAGGCTTGGGATACAGGGTTATTTGCTCCGATTCCAAGAATTTTGTCGCCGTTCAATCCGAAGACGCCCGTAGGATCCAACAAGACGGCTCCATTGTTTTGGATACGGGTGTAGCCGGCGCGAAACTCGTTCACCATGGAGGCATTGAAGGTGTGGATCTCATTGATGGCAACCCCTCGTACCGGATAAGTAGGTGCGCTGGCAAAACTGGTTGGTAAAGGATTTACTGTGGTCTGGCCAAAATCTCCATAAGTGAAGCGAACGGAAAGGCTGTCGGTTTCACTAGCTTTCCAATCCACCTTGGCATCCATCTGATCGCCATAATTACGGAGATTTTGTTTGCCCTGATAGTTTGCCGAAGCAGGCGAACCGGCTTGCGGAGCCTGATTGGGTAAAGGATAAATTTCAGGATGTGCCAGAAGATAGGTCGCGGCAGGGCTATTCCCCATCGGGATCTTGTTGTTCGGATAGACAGGATAACCCGGCGAGGTTGCGTCGTAGAGTTGAATTAGCTTGCCATTGCACTGGGCCGTGGTATCTGCGCTGAGGCACATGATGCCCGGCTGAAGTAGCTCTGAAAAGTCTCCTTGACGCTGCTTCGCCGTTAGCACGGACGCTGTAGCTGGGCCGGCTTGGTGGAAACGACCACCCTGATAGTCGACAAAAAAGAACAATCTGTCGTGAAAGATTGGCCCACCGAAGGTACCACCAAAGATGTTACGTGTGAACGAGTTCTTCGCAGTAGGGTTGGTAGGGCGATGTTTGTTGACCCATGTATTTGCGTTGAGGTTGTAGTTGGTGAGGTAATAGTACGCACTTCCGTGCCAGTTGTTGGTGCCGCTCTTCGTTTGATAAAGGATGTCGCCGCCGAGGACGTTGCCATATTCCGCGGGAGCATTCGCAGAGATGACCTGAATCTGCCCGATGGCATCAACGCTGGGGTTGTAGCCGGCCTGGTCGTCGAGGGTTTGATTCATATTCATACCGTCGAGCAGGTACTGGTTCGTTTGCTGACGGTTGCCGTTGACCGAGACGGACTGGCCGGAGTTGGTGCTGAGTGGTCCGGAAACGGCGGCATTACCCACGAAACCATTTGGATTAGTGCTGACGGCGCCGGGGAGAAACATTGTTAGAGCGATGACGTTACGTCCCACCAGTGGCGCGTTATCAATTGCGCGTGCGTCGAGAGTGGTGGCCAAGGTAGGGCTCTCACTGTTGATCAGAGGCGCAACTTCAGAATTAACAGCGACGTTATTTATCTCAGTCCCCACCAATAGCTTTACATCAATCTTGGCGCTCTGGCCGGTTTCAAGCACGAAGGGCCCGAGTGTTGACTTTGCGAAGCCCTGAGCCGTGACAATGACTTTGTAATTGCCAATCTGCAGAAAGCGGATATTGTAGATGCCGTCACTATTGGTTGTAGTCGACGTTGTGATGCCTGTATCGACATTGGTTGCCACTACATTTGCGTTGGCAACGACAGCTCCCGATGGATCGGTCACGGTTCCATTCACATTGCCCGTAATTGTCTGAGCCTCTAAGATAGCGCTGCAACAGAGCAGCAGCGCCATGAAGATGGTCTGAATCAACCTTATCGGTTGTGCCATTGTGATCGCCTCCTAAATTTTGTAAACCAAGTAAAGCCTGGTAAAACGAAACAGTCCCGGGTACGTGGTTAGTACATCGAATACGAAGAGCCATCTAGGGTGAGGACAGCTCGGGGATACCGCATGGATGTAGCTCAGAGGAATACGATTGCGCCACATCATAGCGCGCAATGGCCGAAGACGCTATAAAAAAGATGCTATAGAGCGGTAGAGTACCTCTCGCTCAGGCGCAAGCCGAAGCGCAAAAGCTTTGGCATCATTCTGTTAAAGAAAAGCTGCACTCTGTCCACCGTCTGGGAGCGTATCCCTACGCGAGAGGCTTTCTCGGTAACCTAATCCGTTGCTGAAGGTAACTTACCTTGTTTCTCTAGTGGGCATTGTCATAACCTATTCAGACTCAAAGCAGACCTAAGCTGCTGAAGCGCCAGACATGCGGCACTGTGCCCGGCGGTGGGTCAGACTGGTCAAAGTTTTGTGTATGCTCCCCAAAATTCTCTGGGCATCTGAATCGGCCTTCATTACCGGGTCAGCTTAATTACGCAATACCTGTTACAAATCTGACCCTCATTCCTTTGGGCCGCGTTGGTTGACCGGTCGGCACTGGTTCAGATCGTTACGACGGTATTCCTGCTGCGTTATGTCAGCCGGATTGGCAGTTCCTCGTGAACAATCGATGTGTACCTGCTATAGAGCGGTTATATCAACTGCCTCGTGAAATCTCTGGAGATCTCTCCATCTGGTGAATAAGGTGAGAATTGGACGTCTTACCTGAGCAGCAATTTCCCCGTCTTTGATTTTGCCTGGAGTGTAAGTCGAATTTCGTGTCGATCTTTTTAGCGCATCAACGCCTTCAATGATGGAAAACTCATCGCAGTCTCTTATCTTGATTTTGTCGTCTGATGATTTCGATACCATCTTCAGAATAAAATCCAGCGAGCGCGACTTCTCTCATTTAGGAAGGCCAGGTTTTCCTCATAAATCCAATTTTGGATGGTTCATATTGTGAAAATTTCCTGAGCTGAGATTCAAGTACATGATACCGATATCAAAATTTGAATTGGTCCTACCACCTTGCGCCGGGATAGAGAAACATCTGCGCTCTTGGAATCAGGCTGTCTCGATCTCTTCCTCCGATTTGTACTGGTTCCATGGGGCAGGGAGAGGTGGAGAAAGAAGATCTGTGAACCCATACTGGAGTGATTGTTTGGCTGCAATCCGATCATTATTGCTATTGCCCTTCCTTCCAGATCGAGAATCGGTTTCCGTTAGAAATCAAGCTGCCCGATTCTCGGACTTCACTCTTGAATTACTCTCGCTGGTAAGACCACTCTTCTGGAACACAGTCAGGTAAATCGTTTTTCGCAATAATTTCCTACTGGAATCCATAATTGTATTTATTGGGAAATACAATTTTCAGAAGAAAAGTGCCCTCAAGTTTTGATCCAGACAGATGGATAAAAATTTTTTCAAATGTGGGATTGCCAAATCGATGAAGTTGGCGTTAACTTCTCTCTCAATCAATCATTTGTTCATTTGAACTGATATCAGTCAGTTCCTTTGAGTAGATGGCTCCACGATCTCCGTTAGGAGAAGACGTTCCACCACGGCGATCGTGCATTGAGGCAGTCAGGCCAGGAACGTCGAATTTCGAACATTTTTTTCTTAGGGGAGAGCTATGCGCATCAAGAAGGCGAAACTTAGTCGTCTCTGTTCGTTGTTGCTATTGTTGCTTGCGTTTAGTTGTACAGCAGCTTGGACTCAAACCATCACGGGTAATATCAGCGGTACGGTGACAGATCCTTCCGGTTCTGCCATTGTGAACGCCGCAATCACAGCAACAAATGTGACCAATGGTTTCGAGTTCAATACAACGACAAACCAATCGGGAAATTACAATCTTCGATTTTTACCGATTGGACGTTACAAGGTTTTGATTGCAGCTACTGGATTCGGTAAGCAAGAGTACGGTCCCTTCGCTCTCGAGATCGGTCAAGAAGCAAAGGTCGACGTAGTCCTTAAAGTGAGCTCCGATACGACCACTGTCGAAGTTAAGTCTGACTTCGTTCCTCTGCTAAATACTACTGACACGACGATTGCTACAACCTTAACGGCAAATGCAATTGATAACGTGCCCTTGAATGGGCGCAACTTCTCAAGTTTGACAATCTTTCTTCCTGGATCGGTCACCACAAAGCCCAGCGGATTTACCGGTAACAACGGCACCGAGCGTGATACCAATCAGGAAGGGCAAACATCCGTCAACGGAAACCGCAATCAGACAAACAACTACTATCTCGATGGTATTGAGATCAATGAAACCATCAACAACGTGATCGGCTACAATCCAAGTCCGGACGCAATAGGAGAAATGAAGGTCATTTCGGCGAATGCTCCGGCCGAATATGGGAACGTTAATGGTGGAGATCTGATCGCCGTAACAAAGTCAGGATCCAATCAATGGCATGGAAGCGGTTTTGGCTTCCTGGAAAACTACAAGCTGGATGCAAATAGCTGGGGGAATAAGCACCATTCGGCAGATGCCATTGTTCCGAAAACGCACTATACCCAGAAAACCTTCGGTGCGACGATCGGTGGTCCGATCATTAAGGATAAGTTGTTCTTCTTCGCTGACTACGAAGGCTTCCGCCTGCCGAAAGCCGGTACTGAGACAAAGAGTGTTGCAACCGCGAAGATGCGTTCAGGCGACTTTTCGGAGTTGCTGACATTAAAAACTCCGATTCAGCTGTATAACAACTCAAACAACGCGACAACTGGACCTGTAGCTTATGCAAATAATAAGGTTCCCGTTGTAAACCCGGTAGCAACCTATCTTTTCTCGCATCCTGAGGTTTACCCACTACCCAATACCACGCCAAACGCAGGTACTGTGATCTACAACAACTACACGGGAAGCACGAAGCAATTTGTCCGGAACGACCAAGGTGATATCCGTATCGATTGGAAGCCGACACAAAAGGATACTTTTACTGCTCGTTGGTTGCAGGGTGAAGCTGCCGATGGAACCACGAAATCGGCTCTCATGATCACCTTTCCATCGACATCTTCCTATCCAACAAAAGGTCTAGCACTGAACCAAGTACACGTGTTCTCTCCGTCGTTGGTTAATGAGTTTCGGGGCGGTTTTACCCGCGTTCGCTGGGTTCAGGGTTCGCCTACAGACTATACGGGAGCTTTTGGACTAAAGGGGAATTCCGTTCTTGGAATCTCAGCAGTACAACCCTTCCCGGGCTTTGCTGCAATTAACTTTGATTGCAACAACCTCGCGGGTTGCGATAGCAATGATAAGCCTTCAAACCTAGGTAACGATGCAGGTGGCACACAAATTACCGACAACACATTCCAATACGGAGACAACCTCACTTGGCTGAAGGGAAACCACCAATTCAAGATGGGTGTTGAGCTTACTCGCTACCAGCAGAACAACTATTACCCGGGTAACTTCGGCGCGAACGGTATATTCGATTATTTTCCGAGTTACACAATGAATGTAAAAGCAACGGGAACGCAATCTCCTGCTGGCTATGTGTTGGCGGATTTTGCCCTCGATGCTGCGGGCTCTATCGGACAAGGTGGTCTTGACTCAAATGGAAAGGTAACCGGCGGTAATGGCCAGCGTCAGTGGCGCAATGGCTATTTTTTCCAGGATGATTGGAAGTTCCGTCCAAACTTAACCTTCAACATTGGTCTGCGGTATGAGTATGACCAGCCCATCTATGAGGTAAACGACAAGCAGTCGAATATAGATTTCGCAACCAAGACAATCATTTACGCAGGGAAGAATGGACACAGCCGGGCTCTCTATGATGCCACCTATTCCAACATCATGCCCCGTGTCGGTTTCAATTATCAGGCTACAAATAAACTCGTAGTACGTGGTGGATTTGGAATTACTTCTTATCTGGAAGGCACTGGTGCCAACCTTCGTTTGACTTATAACCCGCCATCCTGGAATGAGGTAAGTGGTACCAGCGTGATTCCTACTGCCACGACACCAGGAACCTTCTTTACCGTTGAAAAGGGCTTTTCTTCGGGAAGCTCTCCCAGCCTAGCCGGCAGTACTTATCGCGCATGGTACAGGGTAAAGCCATCGGTGATTAACGAATGGAACTTCGCAATGGAATATGCGTTAACTAACACGGCTAATGTGACTGCAGCGTATGTCGGTGAACTCGGTCAGCATTTAGTTCAGGCTGTCGCGTACAATCAGCTAACTAAGCCGTGCGTGGTAAACGGATCCTATACGAAAGATCCTACCTCTGCAGAATGTGCAGCGGTAGATCCTGCCCCCTTCTACAATATTGTTGGACAAAATGGTGCTATCGTCGGCACGACTAGCGAAGGCGTTATGAAGTACAACGCATTACAGGTCAGTCTTCGTCAGCGTGCCATTCGTGGTCTGGAATACACTGTAAACTACACTTGGAGCCGTTCATTAACCAATAGCACTGGTTTCTTTGGAGTCGCCAACATCAACGGTCCCAGCCCTTATGCTCAGAATGCCTATGACAATCATTCTGAATATGGGCCTTCGGGTATGGATGTTCATCACAGCCTCAATGGCAACTTGGTATATGAGCTTCCCTTTGGACGCGGACGTCAGTTCGGTGGCAAATGGAATCCAGTTGTAAATCAGATCGCCGGAGGCTGGAGAATCGCTATGACCGGCGTGACCTATGCCGGCTTTCCTGTGACAGTCAATGGTACGGATAACTCGAGGACAAATGCCCGAGCCTCCCGTCCCAATCACTATCGCAAGCTGCATGTCGTGAACCGTTCGGTCGATCATTGGTTTGGAACCGATCCATCGGCTACAGGATGTACTGGCATGGGGGATGATAATACGGTTTGTGCTTATGGGAATACAGCTTATGGAACCTTTGGCAATGCACGGCCTGGAACGGAGCGGGCTCCAGGATTTCAACAGTATGATTTCTCAACCTATAAGGACATCAGCGTTTGGCGGGAGCAGAAGTTAACCTTCCGCGCTGACTTCTTTAACGCATTCAATATCTCAAGTTATGGAAATCCCGATAACGGTTACGGAAATAAAAGCTTCGGTCAGATCACAGATGTGCGCTCAGTACCGCGTCAGATCCAGTTCTCGGCCAAGTTCAGCTTCTAGTCCAATAAACCTTTAACCTCTGCCGGATTTCGATAGTTTCGAAATCCGGCAGTTTTGCATCTTTCTCAATAAACGTTGTCAATTTTTCTTGTACGAGCCGATATTCTGCGTAGTTCTTGTACGTCCAGCCTTTATGATTTCAGTAGTCCTTTTTAACAATTGCGGAGAATAGTCGATGAAGTTTGCATCTCTTAAGCGCGCATTCGTATTGGGATCCGCGCTTGGTCTGGCTGCCAATGGTTTAGCTTTGGCCCAGAATTTTTCAGATATCAAGCCTTCGCCTCAACAGGTGCAGTGGCAGGATCTGGAATTCGGAGTCATCATTCATTTCAGCACGAATACCTTTCTGGATCGCGAATGGGGAGATGGAACGGCAGATCCTAAGGTCTTTAATCCCACGCAACTGAATACTGACCAGTGGATGCAAGCTATCAAAGCCTCCGGTGCGAAGTACGTAGTCTTTGTTTCAAAGCATCATGATGGATTCTGCCTCTGGCCGACGGAGCAGACCAAGTACAGCATCAAGGAAAGCCCGTGGGAAAACGGCAAGGGCGATCTTGTCCGCATGGTTTCGGAATCCGCCCGGAAGTATGGACTGAAGTTCGGCGTCTATCTGTCCCCATGGGACCGGCACGAACCGCGCTATAAGGATTCAGCTGAGTATGACAAGTACTACCTGTCGGAACTGGATGAACTGGCACAGAACTATGGCGAGTTGACTGAGTTCTGGCTGGACGGAGCAGGGAGCGCCGGGCACGTCTACAACTTTTCGAAGATCATTGAAGATCTGAGAACATACCAGCCCAATGCCATGGTCTTCGCCGATACAGCTTTGTTTGAATATGGCGACCTCCGCTGGGTCGGAAATGAAGCTGGCGCAATTACTTTTGAGAATTGGAATGTAGTTGACCGTCATGGTTATCTGCGGTGGCGCCCGGTTGAGGTGGACACTCCGCTTCGTAAGCTTCATTGGTTCTGGCATCCGAATGACGAAGCTTCCTTGAAATCTCTCGACGAGCTGCTTGAAACCTATGAGAAGTCTGTGGGCCGTGGTGGCCAGTTGATGCTGGGTCTGGCTCCCGATCGCAGAGGACTTCTTCCTGAATCCGATGTGGCACGTTTGAAAGAACTCGGAGAAGCCATTCAGAAGCGTTATGCAAACAATCTTATGAAGCAGCGTCATACGGTTGCAGCTTCAGAGATGGAAAATGCAGTAGATGGTGATCGGGATACATTCTGGTCGTCACCTGCCGGATCTCATCACGCAACGCTTGAGGTCAATTTCGCCAAGCCTGTTACCTTTAATCGTTCATTGACGATGGAATGGCTCAATGATGGCCAGCATGTGCAGAAGTATGCGATTGAAGCTTGGGACGGAACACATTGGAAATCCGTTGCACAGGGCTATGCAATCGGTCATGAAAAGATCGACGATTTCGCTCCGGTGACAGCATCGCGTGTACGCCTGAATATCCTTTCCAGTTCAAATGAAGTTCACATCCGTGAGTTTCAACTCTTCCAGATAGAAAAATAGGAGAACGAATGCCGTCGATAAGATCTGAGAGAAACGGCGGGAGGAAGCTTTTAGGCTTCCTCCTTTTTGCGCTTGCAGTACCTGCTTTGGGGCACGCTTCGGAACTTGCTTCTACTGAGATAAAGTCCGGATGGATGGTGCGGGGCATTCAGGTGGCGGATCATCCTGAGGTCGATAAGTGGATTCCGGCAACGGTTCCCGGAGTTGTTCAGACCGATCTTCATCACGCAGGGATCATTCCCGATCCATTTGTCAGCGATAACGAGAAGCGGATTCAGTGGATTGGCCGTTCCGATTGGGAATATCAAACGGAGCTTCCGGTTACGGCTGCTACGCTTCAGCACAAGCATGTTCAACTAGCCTTCGATGGACTGAATACCTTTGCCGATGTCTATCTCAACGAAAAGTTAGTGTTGCATGCGGATAACATGTTTCGGCGTTGGACTGTGGATGCAAAGGGCGGCCTCAAACCTGGGAAGAATCTGCTTCGAGTAGTTTTCCACTCTCCCTTTGCCGTAATGACTCCTATCGTGGAGAAGTTACCGTATATCCTTCCCGGTACTGGCTATGAGCCCTACGATAGAGAAAAACATATCTTCCCAATCAGTCATTACATGCGCACGGCTCCTTATCAATATGGATGGGATTGGGGCCCGGCACTTATTACGGAAGGTATTTGGCGCGGTGTCAAGCTAGAGACCTGGGACGATGCTCGCATTGACAACTTCTTCGTCGATCAGCAGTCTGTCCAAAAATCTTCAGCAACACTTCTTGTGCAAGCGGATGTAGATGCCGCTTCGGCAATGTCTGCCAGTGCGGTATTAAAGTATGCGGGACCAGAGGGGCAGCAGAAGACTGTGAAGATCGACAACCTTCATCTGGATGCCGGTTCGAATAAAGTGCAGATCCCTCTGCAAATACTTTCTCCCAGTCTCTGGTATCCCTCGGGCTATGGGGCTCAGAATCGCTATACCTTTTCGTTGGAGATTCTCAACGGGCAGACGCGGATTGCGCATTCCGAAGTGAAAGCAGGATTGCGCTCGGTAGAACTCCGGCGGAAGAACGATCAATGGGGAAAGAGCTTCGAGTTTGTTGTTAACGGCATCCCTGTGTTTATCAAAGGTGCGAACGTTGTGCCCTTCGATAGCTTTCCTTCCGCAGTAACTGAGGCGAGACATCGGAAGTTCCTTGAATCCGCACGGGACGCAAACATGAATATGTTGCGCGCCTGGGGTGGTGCCTACTATGAATCCGACGATTTCTACGAGATCTGCGATGAGTTAGGTCTCATGGTTTGGCAGGACTTCATGTTCGGCGGCGCCATGGTTCCCGGAGATACTGCCTTTCAAGAGAATGTCCGGCAGGAAGCAATTGAACAAGTGCGTCGTCTTCGCACGCATCCGAGCGTTGTCTTCTGGTGTGGCAATAACGAGGTGGAAACAGCCTGGGATTCCTGGGGAGATCGCCTGCAGTTCAAGAAGAGCGTAACTCCGGATCAAAGAGAGCGGGTTTGGCAGGACTATGTCGTACTGTTCCGAGACATCCTGAAGGGCGTGGTAGCGGAATACGGTAATCATGCACCTTATTGGCCAAGCTCTCCTGGCGCGGATTTCGAAACCAAGGCTGGCAGTAACGATAACGGCGATGTCCATTTCTGGTCCGTATGGAGCGGTTCTGCTCCCATAACGGATTACGTGAAACAGACACCTCGCTTTATGTCGGAGTATGGCTTCCAGGCCATGCCGGATATGCGGACGATACGCTACTTCGCCGGTCCGGATACAGGTAACTTCGATTCTGCGGCAATGAAGGATCATCAGCGGTTTATTAACGGCAACGATCGCATCCGGAAGTACATGTCGCAGGAATATCGAGAGCCTAAGGATTTCGATTCCTTTGTGTATCTGAGCCAGGTTATGCAGGCGGAGGCGATCAAGCTCGCTGCAGAGCACTTGAGAACTTTACGCCCGCAGGCTATGGGATCGATCTATTGGCAGTTGAACGATTGCTGGCCGGCAATCTCCTGGGCGAGCATAGACTACTTCGGGCGCTGGAAAGCACTGAACTACTATGCGCAGCGCTTTTATGCTCCTCTTGTGGTCGTGCCTGTAGAGGTGAATGGTCAGGTGCAGGTATATGTTGTCTCCGACCGTCAGACACCACAGCAGGGAACTCTTTCCTTGACGGCTATGGACTTCAAGGGAAACATCCTATCTCGTAAGTCCGAAGCGAAGGAAGTTCTACCTCTCTCCAGCACCAGTTCTTTAGCTGGGAGTATCTCCGAGCTTTTGAAGGGTGCTGATGCCAAGAACGTAGTCCTTGTGGCGGAGTTTGAGGGGAAGGATGGAACCGTATCCCGGAATCTTTTGTTCTTGGGGAAGATGAAAGATATCAATCTGCCCCATCCATCGATTCAGCATGAGATCGTCAAAAGCGAGAAAGGATACAGAATCAACCTGCGAACCGATGTTCTGGCAAAAGATGTAGCTCTGTCTTTTGGAGACCTGGATATCAAGCTATCGGACAACTACTTCGATCTTCTTCCCGGGAAAGAGTATACGGTTCGAATTGATTCTGCCGAAAGTCTGGAGAGTCTGAAGAAGGCGCTTCATTTGACGACGATGGCGGATTCTGCCAATTAGGGCTGTTATTCCGCTCTAGAGAAAATATGGGGAGCTATAGGCCTATTCTTGGTTCTTAGGAACCTGGATGCCGAGCACCTCTACAGATACTTAGGAGTGAACGGAAGAAAGGAATAGGCCCAAGGGGCCGTTACCAAATGTCAGCCCAGTCCGGCAGGACTGGGGCGGTAGATGACAACATATCCGAGCGCCAGCGGCGCGGCACCTGATCTCGAACCTATCGAGTGAGTGTCGCGCCTCCAGCGCTCGAAATTGTTTTATCTCTACCCAGTCCTGACGGACTGGGCTAATTTTTAGCAGATTGGCCCTCCAGGCCAATCAGATTTCCTCTCTCTGCTATGAGGTTTGTCTCAGCGGCATCGCTTAATAAGGCTCAACATCCAGGATCAATATTTAGTAAACGAGTTTCCGTCCTGATCGGTATCCGGGCAAAGCTAAATTTTGAAGTATCCAATAAGCTCTCAACTTTCCTTGCCAACTCCATCACTAGGATGTACAACCTTTATGAGATCGATATCATAAAGTGAAATGGTGTTTTCGTGCCCTTCTGGTCTGAGTGACGACCAGTGTCGGCCGTAGATTTAAGAGGCAACGGCGTTGATCTGTTGATCTAGAGATGAAGCAATGAGCCAAAAGCCGACAATGAGTGATGTGGCACGGTTGGCAGGTGTAGGTACAATGACCGTGTCGCGGGTGTTAACCGGTTCTGCAAATGTTTCTCCTGACACTGCAGAGCGTGTACGCAATGCGATTCACAAGCTGAATTACCGCCCGAATGAAATGGCTCGTGCTCTACGAGTCATGAAGAGCAAAAGCATCGGTGTAATTGTTCCTTATCTGTACGATCCCTTCTTCTCAACCTGTGCACATGCCGTAAGCGTAGTTGCTAAAGAGCATGGATATCTGGTGGTTCTGACCACATCGGACGAGGATGCGGCAGCAGAGCAGGAAGAGGCTCAGCACATGATTCAACGTCATGTGGATGGTCTTATCGTAATTCCGGCCCATGACGGTCAATCGAGCCTGAATGGCACTGAGTTTCACAGCACCCCTATCGTTGCAGTAGATCGCCCCGTCAAGAATCCGCATTTCGATTCGGTCCTTGTTCAAAATGAGGCTGGCGCGAAGCTCATCGTCGAACATCTTATTGAGGCGCACAAGCACAGGCGCATTTTGTGTGTCGGGCTGGATAGCGCTCTTTACACGTTCAATGCCCGTTATGAAGGTTATCGTCAGGCGATGATTGCGCATCGACTGGCTCCGGAGCCGATGCTTACCTGCCGAACGCAGGAAGCCGCTCAGGGGATTATCCGCTCGGTTCTGAAGGAGAGTCCTCGTCCTACTGCGTTCTTTACTGCAAACAACCTGACGACCCGATATATGCTTGCGGCCCTCCTTGAAAACAAAGTCAAGATTCCTGGAGACGTGGCCCTGGTGGGGTTCGACGATATCGAGTTAGGAGATGTGCTGCAGCCCAAGCTGACCGTAATTCGTCAGCCTGCTTATGAACTGGGCAGAGTTGCTGCGGAGATGCTCTTTGAACGCCTTCAATCCGATTCGATTCCCGATAAAGGGAGGAACAAGGTCCTTCCCGTAGAACTTGTTATCCGCCGTTCCTGTGGTTGCGGAGCGGTAGCTACCAAGCAGCAGCAAAAACAACCACCGCTTAAACGGAGATAAGAGTTACCATGTTTTCTCGTTTTGTGCGATTGCTCGTTTGCGCACTCTCAGGTGCTTGCCTTACTCCTGCCGTCTTCGCTGAAGTGTCATTGCCAAAGCTTTTTACCGATCACATGGTGGTCCAGCGCGATCTTCCCATTCATGTTTGGGGAAGAGCGAAGGAGGGAGAGCCTGTTTCGGTTACCTTCCGTGGAGAGACGAAGAGTACAGTCACAGATGCTCTCGGCCGCTGGGGGCTTTACTTATCACCAGCTGAAGCCGGTGGTCCGTATACGCTCTCTGTAAAAGGTGCAAACACCATTAGCTTTCAGGATGTTCTGGTCGGAGACGTGTGGGTAGCTTCGGGGCAGTCGAACATGGAATTTCCCATGTGGAAGGTTGCTGACAGTACAAAGGAAATCGCTGCTGCAAATCATTCTTCAATCCGGCTGCTTCGCGTAGAGAAGAAGTCTTCCGATTACGCCCTTTCCGATGTGAACGCCGCTCCGTGGAGTGAATGTACTCCGGAGTCGGTTAAAGACTTTTCTGCCGTCGCGTATTTCTTTGCCAGGGAGATTCAGCAACGTGAGCATGTCCCTGTAGGAGTGATTGAGAGTTCCTGGGGCGGAACTCCAGCCGAAGCGTGGACCAGTCTTGCGGCGCTTGGCTCCGACGCATCTTTGATGCCGGTCTTTTCTGCATATTCTCAGATGACCGACCGCGAAGAGGTGAATCGTCTGGAGGTCAAGGAGGAGCAGCGGCAGATCGAAGAAGCGAAAGCTGCAGGACGTCCCGCGCCAAAGTTTGCCTGGCGTCCTCCCGTGGAATCCTGGAAGCCCGGAGCTCTTTATAACGGAATGATTGCTCCTCTTGTGCCATACCCGATACGTGGTGTCATCTGGTACCAGGGAGAAAGCAATAGTGTTCTCAATCGCGCTCCGTTATACGGACGAGTCTTTCAAGCAATGATCAAAGATTGGAGAAACCGTTGGGCTGAAGGCGATTTCCCCTTCCTCTTTGTACAGATTGCCAACTTCACTTCTACACCTGCGGAAGACTGGCCCACGATTCGTGAAGCGCAGAAAGATACCCTGGCTCTCCGCAATACGGCGATGGCTGTAACTATCGATATTGGTAATCCGGATGACGTGCATCCGACGAATAAGCAGGACGTCGGTATGCGCCTCGCCTTAGCCGCGAGAGCACTCACTTATCACGAGAAGATCGAATATTCGGGTCCGCTCTATCGTTCGTCATTCCGCGATGGAAACGGCGTTCGTCTCTGGTTCGATCATGTCGGAAGCGGCTTAATGGCAAAGGGTGGTTCGCTGACCGGTTTTGAGATTGCTGGTCCAGATGGCAAGTACGTGCCTGCTACTGCACAGATCGAGGGAGATACACTCCTGGTTTCCAGTCTGGGGGTGAAAGATCCTCGTGCCGTTCGCTACGGCTGGGCAAATAGTCCGCAATGCAATCTCTATAACAAGGACGGCTTGCCAGCTTCGCCGTTCCGAACGAGTAACTTCTAAAATAGACGACCATCCACACCTTGCCCCAGCGAGGCGAATCGACAATAGCCCAGCGCGGAGTCCGTTTTGCGGACGGGAGCGCTGGGTTAGCTAACCACGAAAATTCCGCCGCCCCGTATGGTGGCGGCATGAAATCCTCCACAAATCTTAAATAAGAAGATTAGGATTCGTCCCGCCCCTGCCGGGGCGGGTGAATTAAATTGGGATAATAACCCAGTGTTCCGCTATGCTTCACACTGGGCTATTGTTGTGCGCTCCCTCCGGGAGGCTATTGTTTCGTCACTGCTAAGGGACGCTGTAACAATTCAAACTATATTGGTAAATCTTCAGCCTTACATCATTGGTGGGTAATCGATAGCGCTACATCCCGGGACGAATACCTTGACATCTTTGAGGGAATGCCTGGGAATGCCTTGTGTGTAACGTCTGCAAATTCCCCCTTAATGCAGCGATTTTAGAAAGGCGATCAAGTCAGATCGTTCTTGCGGTTTGGGAACCGAGAATCCCATAGCACTGCCGGGCAGCATCGATTGACTATCTTCAAGCCATCTTTCCAGGTTGGCATCGGACCAGGTAATTCCTGAGTCCCTGAGTTCTGGCGTGTAGTGAAAGCGGGATACTGAGCCTGCTCGTCTTCCGTAAACGCCACGCAACCGAGGTCCCTCACGGTTGGAATCGGTTGCATGACAACCGCTACACCGCCTGTTAAAGAGGCTACGTCCGCGATCTGCATCTCCTACTCCGGCAAATTTCCCCTTGGGGATTTCTGCCGGAATAAGTTTCCCTAGCGCCTCACGATCAGCTGGTTCCAGATGAGACTTCCAATGAACCAACAGATAGGGAAGAGGCGGCATCGTCTTCCTCCTTATCTGCTGCACAATCTCCTGCTCAAGGACCTGCTGCTGATCGGCAGACAGTTCATTCCATCGCGATAGATTCAGGTGTTTGCGAGCTTCCACCACATCATGTTCAATCAGCCATGACATAGGTGCCACTCTAGAATAGATCGGCCAGAGTGTTGCATACGAGTGACAGTCTGCGCATTTGGAGACGAGCACATGCCGTGAAACATCCGGCATAGATGTTGCCTGCAACAGAGCTGCGCGTGGCTCCGCCAAACTGCGTTGCGGGTCGCCAAAGGGATGTAGACGCGCAAGAGCAAGCGAAGCAACGATCATACAGAGGGCTCCTCCCATTAGTTTCGCTGCAATCATGCGCCTTCCTTCAGTGTGTAATCGGCTACTGCGAGGTGAGCGTGTCCACGAATCACGTTAACCTTGGTGATACCAATGAGGCTCTGGAGCCTTCCAGCCGGAACAGTCATGGGGCCTGGGTTGGGAGCCGAGCCTGGAGACGGTTGCGGAAAGGCCGTGGCCATTGCGGTATGGAAGGATAAGTTTCCTTCCACCTTCTGCATCACCTGATGGATGTGTCCATTAAGAACAGTAACGGAGCCGAAGCGCTTCAGCAGAGAAAGAACTGCGGCTCCGTCGCGCGTGCCCCATCCCCATTTTTCATAGACCATCCAGAGAGGGATATGTGCAAAGACCACAATTGGTGTCGATGCGCTCAGGCTCTCTAGATCGGACTTAAGCCATGCGATCTGCTCGGCTCCCATATTGCCCAGGGAATCGACCTGCACACAGTTGTTCAGGCCCACAAAATGAACACCTTTGTGCTGGAAGCTGTACCATCCGTTGCCGGTTGTCTTCTTGCCAAAGCGCTGCTTGTACTGCTCTCCGTCATCGAGGAAGTCATGCTCCCCGGGCACATAAAGGACCTCGCCTCGGAAACCTTTGTTCAGTTCGACGGCTGTATCAAACTCGCTTGCCTTCGAGTTCTGGGTGATATCGCCGGTATGCAACATGAAGTCCGGAGCTTTCATTCCCGTGGCGGTGGAATTGGCTCGTTCAATGGCCTTGCGGAGTGTACCGGAGACATCCGGGTTAGCGCCTTTGTTGAATCCGATATGGCTGTCGCTGATCTGGACAAAGGCAAAATCCTCGATGCGACTATGTTTCGTTTCCTGCCCTTTGGTGGGCTCTGCCAGCAGGCGAGCGGTGGGGATGCCACCGACAATCGACCACAACAATCCCGTACCGGCCCAAGCCATGCATGAGAGGAAATTCCTTCGGTCGATGCCATCTCCGGATTCCGGTCTAGCTGTGTCGTTCACAATCTCATTGGTCATTCCGTATTCTCCTGACCACTGAGAACTGAGCAGATGGCAGCTTTATTTCACGGATATTTTTGGGGGAAATGGCGAGTTTCCATGGAATAAAGACATAAGGATTCCAGTTTTTAAGAAGGATGGCGTCTGCAATAAATCCTGAAGCACTCCTGGAAGAAGCTGTTCCATTGCAATGCTGTTCGTCTAAGATCACGACTATGGCTTCAAATCGCAGCGCGGCAGACCGGTTCCAGGATCTGGCGATTCCGCTGTTGGTTCCGCTCTATAACCACGCTTGTTGGCTGGTGCGCGACGCGACGGAGGCTGAGGATTTGGTACAGGAGACGCTGGCAAAGGCGCTTCGTGCCTTCGACTCCTTTGAGGTCGGCACAAACTTTAAGGCGTGGATATTCCGTATCTTGAGGAATACGTTTCTTACCTCGCGCACAGCCCTTGCGAGTAACCGCACGATCTTCCTTGAAGACTATCCTGACAAAGCGGAGATAGCCGATCCTGGATCGACTCCGGAGTCGCATGCAATCCGGCTAGATAATTTCGCCGCCGTGCGAAAGGCTCTCGAAGAGCTTCCGCCGCAGTTACGCGAAGTTATTTTGCTTAGCGATCTGGAAGAGCTCAAATATCGGGAGATTGCCGAAATCCTTGATGTGCCGATAGGCACGGTTATGTCCCGCTTGGCCCGGGCTCGGCAAGCACTGCGCCAGCTGCTGATACCCACATTCGGAGGTGAAGCATGAGTCCCGATCACCTTTCCCTGGAGATACTTGGCGCACTGGTGGATGGCGAGCTTTCGCCTCGCGACAATGCCATCGCGCAGGCACATCTGAACGAGTGTCACGATTGCTCAAGACGAGCTCTTGAAACCTACAAGTTGCGTTCGGCTGTAAGGCAGGCTGCTTTCTGCAATGTACCTTCAGCAGAGGTATTGACTCGTCTCAGTGCCCAACTGAAGCCTGTAAAGAAACAGCGCACCAAATGGATTTCATCTCGAGCGCTCGTCTGGCAGGCCGTAGCAGCCTTGTTTCTAGTGGCAATTATCTTCGGTGGATGGCAGTGGATGCGACAGTCCAATTCCCTTACTGCGGAAGTGCTCGACCAGCATCTTGCCACGCTTTCCGAGGCATCCGTGCCGCAGGTTGTCTCCTCTGACCGTCACACCGTGAAGCCGTGGTTTGAGGGTAAGCTGCCATTCAGCTTCAATCTTCCCGAAGCGAATGCGCTGCCGCCCGAGACCGTCTTAACCGGAGCGAACCTTGCCTACATTCACGGAAGGCCGACAGCGCTTCTTCTTTTCACGATCCATAAACACCACATATCGGTTTTTGTCAGCCAGACCAGTCCGATTTCTGGAGTTCTGACTCAGCGGACCCGCTCGGGTTTTCAATTTGTCACGGCAAAGGCTGGCGGGTTGGAGTTTCTAGGCGTTGGTGATGTCAACGCAAAGGAACTCGACACTCTGGTCCGAACCTTGGCCGAAGTACAGTGAGTTTCTTGGGTGGACATACAGTTCGTAGCCTGACCGACCCTCAGGCTACGAGCTTCAGTTGACATCTCTTTTGAGAATCCGCACATCTCTTGGAGGAGCAATTCTTCCGGATGCCGATACTGCAATAAACGGAAAACTTATTAACTCAGATGCCGAACCTTTTCCGGGATAAACGCGGGGCGGTGGGAATGAATATAAACAACAGCGTCATATAAGGTGTCCGCCATAACGAGAAGATACTTCTGCTGGCCCTTCTCGATGATCTTGGTCGGTTGTCCTGTTTCGTCGATCACCTCAACTACCTTTTGATATCGGCCTAGAAACTCATAGATCTTGTCGGCATTCACGGGTGACGAGGCAGCGTTGTTCGCTTTGAGAAGCTCCATTCTTATCTCCGATGAAGGGCACGCTGAAGAGATGGAATCGTCTTCGGCGTGCGGGTTTGAGGTCGTGTCTCCGGAGCTGAATAAGCAAGTCTTGTTCAAGGACACACCTGCCCTTGCTCCTCCGAGAGGAGGAAAAGACCTTTCAGTCCCAGTTTGGATACACGCATCCTGTGGCACTGACTAGAGTGCTGGAATTCGCGAAAATCAGGCGAATTTATAAGTTTTCAGGAGAAGAACGGCCTCGTATTCGAGGGAGCGGGAAGGTATAAAGTGGGTTCGAAGAGAGTTGAAGCGACCACTCGGCTTGTGAGCGGGGTGGAAAGAATTTACATTGATAGACAACCATAATGAGCTCCTCCTGTGAAGGGCTTGCTGTGGCCAGGGTCGCGTGTGGTGCTTCCAACACCTGCGCGTCCCGCTGATCGGTCAATTTTACTTTCGTCTTGCAGCCGGATTCCGCCACGAAGCGTAGAGTCCGGCCTCAAGATGTGCCAATGATAACATCCCGGTTAAGTGGGAAAAAGTTATTTCTTCTTTCGAAAGCAACCTAAGTTGTTTCTGACAATAGCCATTGACATGAAAAGGTCTATTGTCGAAATAGTTGGCGTGCTGGAAATCAGTAAGGGATTGTAGCAAAGGCCGGGCTTCAGATGTCTAGATAGTCGGAATTCCGAGAATACAAAGTTGTTTATGTGTAACGGTTCGTCCGTCGTGGGTGAAACCATTAATTCGGAGAAAAGCGCTCACGTGATTGGCAACGTGCATATTAATTCGGCCGGCTGCAGTTGCCAGATCAGAGCCTTTATATGCTTCCTTCCAGCCACTCAGAACTGCTGAAATCTTAACGATGATAGGGAGCAGGGATTTCCCTCTAGGGTGTTCGAATGCTTTATCTATTTTTTCGAGAAGTTTCTTTATGCTCGCCTGTGAAGGATAGTGTTGACCATGGCGTATCTCGTATCCCAAGAAGGTAAAGCCACCCCTGTATTCGACAATTCTTGTCTTTGGTGTCCCAATCTCGTGCATGGAAAGCTTTAATTTATGCGTCAGGTATTCCTTGGCAAGCTGGTATGCCTTGTTTGCCTGTTCCTTGCTCTCGCACATTACAACGAAATCATCCGCATAGCGTACGACGCGAAAGCCTTCTCTTTGCATTTCATTGTCGAATGAACTCAAATAGAAATTCGCCAACATCGGAGAAAGAACTGCACCTTGTGGTATCCCTTCACCTGCTTGTGGAAAGCTTCCCCTGTGCTTCGAGGGAATGTCTTCACGATTTCCGATTTCATTTACGACGGCATCTCTGAGAAGAGATTTTATAGAAGGTCTCTTGACTACACGGAAGAGCTTTCCGAAGAGTTGTTCGTTGTTGACCTCTCCAAAGAAATTTGTAATATCGGCCTCAAGAACCCATGTCAAACCCGACGCCGCCGCCTTATGTATTGCTGCGATTGCATCATTTCGGCTGAGACCGCTTCTATAGCCAAAGCTGAATTCGTGATCAAATCTCCGAAGATCCGGCTCTATCAATAAGGCTATTGCTTTGGCTACCACCCGATCACGAACTGCAGGAACTTGAATAGGACGGATTTTGTCTGTTCCTGGTTTGGGTATCGGAATACCGCGAAGTTTTTGAAACTTATATGTCTTTGCAAGCAGCTCAGATCGTATCCGACACAGTTCAAAATCGAGGTTACTCCGAAACGCCTCGATAGATACGTTGTCGATTCCGAATGAGAGGGGATTTTTGCCTATACCATTCCAAGCTCTATGCAAATAGGAAAGCTCACACAATTGTGTGAGCGCTGATTTCTTCCTATTCCTCTTAGGTCGACGTTCGAGTTCCACACCAGCTGTTTCAGCCACAGGACTACGGCGACCTCGTACTTAGAGTCTTACCCTACGGGAACTAAGAGCGATGAATTGCTCAAAGCACCGAGAACCAGACTGCAGCGATGACGGAAACCCTGTACTCGAATCTTGTCTTGGTGTAGATCGCTCTACGGAACAAGACTGGGTAGACCAACTGTTTCCTGTCTGAATCCCTGACATAATAGCCAAAGTAACCACTATCACATAAGTTACCATTCTAACTATATCACAATCCGAGCGAAAATGCCAGCGCAATTTTCTGTCCATTGCCTGCCCCTCCACCTGCATAACTTTATTTACCGGCAAACTCGATGCACCCTTGACGGCAGTATGCGGTGATCTACGTGGCGATCGAGGTTTTCGACCCCCAGTACGTTGCGAGTTTAGAGAATCCTTTCCCTGTAGTCTTACCCTACGGGAACTAAGAGCGATGAATTGCTCAAAGCACCGAGAACCAGACTGCAGCGATGACGGAAACCCTGTACTCGAATCTTGTCTTGGTGTAGATCGCTCTACGGTACAAGACTGGGTAGACCAACTGTGATGCCATAACTATATGGTATCTCCGAATTAGTGTCCAGTTCTTCTTTAATAGAGGCGGTGCAGTTAGTGCCAACTGCTTCTCTAGCCCGCATTATTCATGAATAGCTGTCGGTCTCTGAAAAGCAGCAATGATGCACTTCTTTCGATTCCAGGATTTTGACCGCCAAACAGTCTGTCAGTCGCGGCCGAATGCGAAAACAGGGCTCAAGTGTGCATAGGAAGCGGGTTTCCGAGAATCCAGATCCGAAATTCATGAATAATGCAGGCTAGAGGACTGAATGATATGTATGCATATGTTTCATGTCATCTGTCGAAGCCTAGATCATTAATTAATGCAAGAGATATTGACAAAGTAGTTATGCTAACCGATGAAACAAAAGCAAGGGCCTCATCGTACAGGCTGGCTTTGTTCGGCCATAATTTTTGGTCTGCCCAGGATAAAGGAATCTCTATGGTACAAACGAGGACCTACCTGCTCTGCCTAGATGGGTAACCAAGGCATTAAAAAGGGTCCGGCAGACTTGTCTGGAAAGCCCAATGGGCTTATGGCGGAAGAGCGTAATCCGTATCTCTTTAGTTACGTTCCTCAGAAAGATCTGGCAGGCTCCAATCGTACATTGCTCCTTGCCTTTCCTGAATCTTTTGTCTGCGCGTTCACCCCAAGCATGGTGGGAACGGGTGGCCCCTATGTCGCATAAGTAGAGGCTAAATGCAGTTCTGAATTGAGACTAACTTTTTAGCGGAGTCGCTATCATTGACAGTCTCTGCCTTCTGGAGGCGGGAAAGCGTTTTGGGCAAATCCAAATCTATGAACATCTTAACGGATCATTAGGTGTAGCCTAGCGGAAGAGTCTCTTGTGATGAAAGATCTGAAAGCAGATGCTACTTTTCCCTTGCACAATATCTACGTCTTCTGTGGGAGGACAGCTTTGATCAGAGCTAGTGTGATCATCCTGCTTATGACTACGTTGTGGGTGGGTGCTCTTGCGCAAGCTGGCCGTACTACCATCCCAGGCTCGGTTGAAGGGCGCGTTATCTGTAACGATGGCGGATTTCCGGCTCGTAATGCACATGTGAACCTGGTACCGCTTGCAACCATGACTCCCGACCAATCCGACGAGAAAGCTCTACCCTTAATGGGGCATTTGGAAGCTGTAACCGATTTTGACGGGCATTATTTTCTCCCCTCCGTGTCGCCCGGCAGATATGTGGTTGTATAGGCCGCCTTACCGGTTACACTCAGGACTTCGAGCTTGTGCAGAACGTCCTTAAGGCTTTCCGCTAGTCAGGCAAAAATAACTGCCTGCTGTGTTTTCACAGGTGGTGGTGAAGGGCGGGAGCATTGTGCGCCAGGATCTGGTCTTACGTCGTGGCGTCGTGATTACCGGCCGTGTGAGCTTTGACAGTGGCGGCGCGCTGAATAGGGCACAGCCCAGGGCTACGATGGTTTCAGGAAGTCTCATCGACGATGACGATGCCAACGAGGCACACAAGCCTGTGGAGTTCTCGACTCAACGCGTAACTACGGATGATAGCGGTGCCTATCGAATTGCAGGTTTACCGTCAGTGAAATATCGGATAGCCGTGCGGGTAACTGGAGAAGAGGTTGAAGGCGGTGGCGGTACTCGTGGCTCGCTGACCGTTTTTGCTCCTGAAGCTCTTACCGAAAGGGAGGCAAAGTCGGTAGAGGTCGGGGAAGGGGACGAACTCTCCGATGTGGATATCACCATTCCCATGCACTTACTTTACTCGATTGGCGGGACTGTGACCAGGGGCGGAATAGCTCTAGCTGGAGCATTTATGACTATTCGACGTGAGGGGGAAACAGGGGATAGGGAGTTTGGCTCAGATGTCGCTGGTGCCTTTCGCCTCGATCTGCTGGAGCCAGGTACGTACATTCTAGAAGCAATGTACCCGCGTCCTGGTTCAGCGCTACATGGTCGCTCCGCTACACGCAAAACCACAATACAGCTGGCTGATAGCGATATTCTCGATGTAAATCTCGACATAGCGGATCATTTGCCTGCGCACTAGAACTGTCACGAGAGCGTCAGCGCAGGAAGGTGATAAAAGAGGGTTTAAATGGACAAACGCGCCCTAAACAATGAGAGAGGAGTAGTCCGGTTAGTACTGGCGGACTGCTCATTCAACAGCCCTAATTGCCCAAGCTATATGTTACATTCACGATGGTCTCCACTTCGACTGGCTCTCCGTTCAACACGTACGGCTTGTACTCCCATTTCTTTACCGCATCTATGGCAGACTTAGCAAGCATGGGAGATGGAGAAGCTAGCACTTCGAGGTCGTGTATCTTCCCCTCTGTTCCTATAACGGCTCCTAACACTACTACTCCCTGTTCGTGCGCCATCTTTGACAGCATGGGGTAAACGGGTTGGCTCTTCTTGACTAATGAGCTCATTGTCCCTTCGGGCTGGCTGATCCCATGCTGGCTTGTTTTTTGAGGATCCAAAGTCGCGTCGGGTGGCGGGTTTAATGCTGTATCGGCAATATTGAGAGCCTCGACTGTTTCCACCGTTGCAGTGAAGAGCTTCTGCTTTCCATCCGTCACAACGACTTGGCGTGACAGATAGCGACCCTGGGTTTTGACCAACTGGTTGTATTGCTTAGTTACTTGGCTGGAGTAAGACATCCGCAGCGCCAGTGTAGCCGGATCGAAACAATAATAACTCGGCATGCCAGAACTCGGAGCCTGTAGTTTTCCGTTGATAAGCCATTGGAGGGAAGAGAGCACACACGCAAGCTCCGGCTTGTCTGGCGGGAGCATCTTAAGATCAAGTTTTATCCTGCCTGAATCCAGAAGTCCGCGCCCAGGCAAGGGTGAAAGAAATGTCTCCCGTATTGTCCGCTCGAAAAATCGGAGTGCATTTCCAGAGTCTTTGCGGTGCAGAGTGCCATCTGCAGTCAGCCACTCTGTATGTTCTGCCCCCTCTCGTTTCCAGCTGTTACGGTGTATCTTTGGAGATGCCCACCAATACTCCCAAGTTCCTTGCTCCGTGGGATTTCCCTTTAGATCGTAAAGTTGATAGAGAATCTTCATATGCCATGGTTTTAGCTCCGTCGAAGAGAAGTCGTAAAACGGAGTGGCAGCCGAAAGGATTTCATGGGGGTCTTTTGAAAGTTCAGGTTTAGTATTGGCAACAGTTTGACCGAACCCAGATAACTGAGTTGCCAAAAATAGAGCGGAAACAATCAGCGTGCGCATTATAGAAATGGTATCAGGGCGTTGCATCTGTTTAGAAGCTGTACCTTGTCATTGTCGGCAGGAGCATATCTAGGCTTTAGTGAGTAGGTTGGTGCATTGGCGACCAGATTGGCGCCAATATAGAGGAATCCTGTCTCGACTCAAGGTGAATGGCTAGTGGCGCATCTTTGGTCCTCAAGTCTTCAACAGTAGTTGTGCTAAGGGTCACCAGCCAGCCGGGGTGAGATCTTGTCCTATTTATCGAATAGCAAGGTTCGTTCCGCCCCATCCGGGGCGGAAGCCTTAATTTACATTGGGCTCCCCGGGTTTCGCTACGCTTCACCCGCGGCTATTACCTTGGCCCCCCTGCCGGGATGCCCTTCCATTGCCCAGCCATTGCGATCTCGAAGCATTGTGGCCTAAGACTCTACATAAGAGCTATCGGAATCCGAATCGCTGGGTTCGAAGTCGTGTTGCTTATCTAGTTCCGCGATTACGGCAAAACTGTAATCGGTCGGAAAGTTTTCCCAGCTTTCGGCAGCTCTCGCTGCGTCTTCGGTCTGACCTGATTCTCTAAGCCAGTTCTCGAACATTGCTATCTCGCCGGCATAGCCTCGTCCCACTTCTGCGAAGTAGAGGATTACAGCAAAGGCCGCGAGATGCTTATCGAGATTCTTGAGCGCCACCGGGCCTTGCGACCATTGAAGCAACTCCCGGGCAGGATTTTCTCCATTGAGCGCTCTCTCCTTCATCTCTTTTGCCAAGGCCTTATAATCCCCCGCAACCCCTTTGCAACGGACTACGAGCTCATCGGGACGCCATCCGTGTTGAACCTTGACCGGAGATTCCCACTGTAACAGGCAGTTATTAACCTGACCGATAATCTCTTTTGCAATTGGATTTACATCCTTATCTCGCGCACTTTCTTTGGCGTAGTCATAGTGCACCTGCGCAGCCGGGCGAGTTGTCTGTCTCAATCCCAAATGCTCTGGGCGAGGTGGACGAAGGGATGTGACAGGCGCCATATAGCGATTCTTCACCTCGGCATTCCAGCGTCTGCCATAGACCATCAATAACTCTCTCTCCGTATCGGACATCCTCAATCTCCTGCATAGTTGCTGATTGCGACAACGTGCGGCGTGCGACTATCAGGAAAACACCCGGTAGGGGAGATTTATTCCCTCGGTCTAGCGCGGAATCAGGGTTGCTGTGTGCGATCCGGTGAGGGGCTAAGAGCAGCTTTTCTGACGGAAAAAGCGGCGCGATCCTCCGTGGCTTGCGGGGGCAAGTTTTATCAAACTAAGCATGTCGTCTGAATAGAGGGATGCCGTTTCAAGAGCGAGGCTAACTTCTTTAGTACAACCACTATCCTCAGCAAGGTTCTGTTTTATGGAGATGGGAGAGCGTTTTCGGCAGTTCTGTGAACATCTTGAGGGATCATCAGGTGTAGCTCAGTTGAAGAATTCCTTGAAGCTCCGTTATAACAACTTTCTATCGAAGCAGTTGCACTCCAGACAGACGGTCGAGTCCCTCCTGTTTTACGCAGTTGAGACTCCTTAAAGATACAGAGAACTCTTGTTTCTTCTATTGAAAATTCCCCGCGACGAGATCATACTCTTCCGGTGAAAATGCTCTTATCTATCCCGCTATCTTCCTATGATCTTTTCCTGTCTTCTGGAAATATAGGGTGGTGTTGAATCTGCGAAACCTGGTGAGCAGGATTGATCAGACACCTAGCTGCCAGGAGCTATCAAATGTCGGGAAGAGTTTCGAAAGTAAGCGTAAAACCTAGAAAAGAGGATGCGATGCCGAAAGCATTTACGCGTAGAGATTTCCTGGTACAGGATGTTGCGATCAGCATAGGCGCTGGAAGTGGCGGCGGTACGTACCTGCCTGCAGACGATGGCAAACTCCCGCCGTCTCCGATCTCACCGATCGCTAGCCTGCTTTACAACTTGGAAATTATTGAAATGGTTCGCGCGACAGTTATCGATGCTGCCAAAGAAAAGAGATTCGATGACGTTGCACGAGCCTTCGTGCCAGGCGACAACGGTGGCAGCCATGCGATCCGCGAGGCCATTCAAGAGATAGGTTCGGCCGTAGTGGCTAGTGCGGCCTATGCTGCCCTGGGCGGTTCGGCCGGGCTTCCCAATCCGGAGGATGACACTCCCATCCCGACCAGGCTCTCACCGATTGTTCATTACGGTCGCACGGTGCACAGGGTGACCGAACTACCACGGCTAAGACAGCAGCTCGCACAGACCGTTGCGTATCTTGATAAAACCGCTGCCACACTTGCACCTCGCGGCGCGGAGGTTGAGGATGTCCGGACACATCTCGAAGGAGCGCTGAAGAACTTGTCGCATGCAGCTGCGGCGTAGTGCTCCGGCGATTGTGTGAACGAGCGCATAGCACAACTATCGCTGACCGCCATTCGTCTGGCGGCCAGCGTTTGTTGGACGGAAGCTGCACTTGCTGGGCATTGGCTCTACCGCTTCGGCACTGTGCCGCGCGGACCTGTGGCCGAACGGGACTTTGGTGCGGGGGACGATCCCCTTGCCATATTTTGCCTGAGCACAGGCAGCCGTACTCGGCGGATGTTGGAGGCGGCGTATGAGGCAACCTCCATTGAAGGTTGGTATTCCTTCACTCGCAGGCCCTCGCGGGCAAAGATGGTAGCGGCTTGCAAACTCTATGTAAGCCCAAGGCCCGAAGCGTTGGTGGACTTCTTCCCACGAATCGCCGATGCGTTCGTGCAATCCGACGTGCGCTCGTTCAAGATTGGGCGCGGCATCGAAGGGCTGCTTCGACCCGACAAGATCATCGCCTATTTTGAGGACCAAGCACACCTGCAAGATGTTGCAGGTGTGCTTGGCCGGTCACTTCGTGGATGTCCGGTGCAAGGCGTGCCCTTCACCTCCGAAGTCGGTGGCAACGGGCTACTATCGTGCGGCGTCGATCCTCCCTCGGGCGACGTGTCGGCGAGTTGGCGTTCCTGGATAACAAAGCGGTTAGCCGATAGCCTGATGAGCCAGCAAGGTACAGGGTGTGCTGATATTGTAACAGTTGCACTTACCGATATTCGGTTGGCTGGCGTCGATCCTGATCTCTGGGTGCCAACCGCTGACTTTTTTCATTCTGAGAGTCAGTCGTGATCGACACCAATTCCAAAATCGCGTCAACGCTGTTTGTCTTACCGCCCGACGCGAAGTTCCTGCCGGTATCCGAACTCTCGGCACGGTTGCGTGGAGAGATCGGACCAATCGAGAACGGCCACTCAGTCCTCACGCGTCCAGGTTTTAGGGTTACCACGCGGCTGATTCCGGGGCCGCTTGCCGAGCTGCTCAACGGGTTTCGCACCCCGAGCCTGCTTACGGATGCGGTCCTGAGGTTTGCCCGTGAAAACGACCAGGACCCGCTGGCAATGCTCGATCTCGCATTCGATGCACTGGCCAACCTGGTTGAGGCTCGTATCCTGGTCCCGCAGCTGTCCTCTGATGCGGCGGCGCCGGTTCCGAGCCTGGCTGCCGGACAAGAGTTTGCAGGCTTCGAGATCGATACTCTGGTTCGCTCGCTAGAGGATTCAGAAGTCTATCGAGCACGCGGGGGACACGGGACATTCGCAGCATTGAAAATCAGTCGCGACGATCGCCCCGCGATGGTGGCCATGCTGCGGAATGAAGCCCGTATTCTTGAGCGACTGGGGGGAATCGATGCTCCAACACTGCTGGAGCACGGGACAGAGCAGGGACGAACCTATCTCGCCATGGAATGGTGCGATGGCGTATCGATTGCAATTGCCGCGCGACAGGCGCGTGCCGCCCGCGACCGGTCCCGGCTACATGCCCTGGTAAGCAGCATGCTCCAGGTCTACGGCCGGCTTCACAAACAGGGGATACTCCACGGCGACATCCATCCCGGGAATTGCCTGGTGCTTAATGATGGCAATATCGTCCTTCTTGATTTCGGCACTGCACGGGCCATTGATACCGCTGGTGATGCAGTCGAGCCGCTGTATGCCGGCATTCCCCAGTTCTACGATCCCTTGATAGCCAAGGCCGTGCTCGACGGCCAGATTCCGCCAGCAACAACTGCAGAATCGGAACAATACGCAATAGCAGTCCTTGCCTATTTGTTGTTGACAGGGCTGCACCCGATCGAAGCCCCCGCTGTTCAAGATGAGATGCTGCGCCGCATTGTCGATCGAAAACCACTACCCTTTGCAGAGCGAGGCATTGCTTCCTGGCCTGCGGTCGAGGCTGTGGTCGCGCAAGGGATGGCAAAACAACCGAGTCAGCGTTTTCCCGATGTCGCCTGTCTGGCGCATGCCTTTGCTTCCGCCAACACGCCACCAGCTGTACGTCTGCACTGCTCTGACGCTGCCCAATGTGCATTCGAGAATGCCGTCGAAGCAGTGCGGAGCCTGCTTCCGCCAACAGTTGAGTTTCCACTTGATTATGCCTGGTTTGGTTTGCGCGCCGCCCTGATGATGGATGACGCCGAACTGCTTGCCGCCGCCGATATCATAGCTAGCCGTGCCGGATCGGGTTGGGCTGCGCAGTCGGTTGCCGTGCACATGGACAGGGCACGCTCGGATAGCCGGATGGAGAGCAAGTCAATCGCGGGATTTCTAACTGCTGCCGGGATGCTGCCGGATGGGCCAGAGGCTGCCATGGCAGTCCGGGCAGCAGTTAGCATTCTTGAGGGCTCATCCTTTCACACTGCCGATTCTGCGGCGCTTGCCGGATGGGCCGCGGAGCGCCTGGACCGACTCGTGCACGCCACCTCGACGAGCAAATCTCATCCATTCGTCTCAGAGGGGGTACTGGTTTGTCTTGAGCTATCGCTTGCGAAGGCAGGGGCTATCAGCATGCACGCTGACATGCCGGAGCGCCTTCAGGCGATGAAGGAGACCCACGCTTCCGACGTGTGGCTTTGGTCATTGGCATATGACGTTTTTGCCAGCGATCAATTCATGGCCCTCGCGCTTGCCGCAAGGCTTCCGAGCAGGCCGCTCTGGCGTGGGTTTTCTCTGCTTAGGCGTCACCAGTTGACTGGTGATGCGCGTTGGGTCGTCAGTGCGAGCCGGATCTTGGCAAGGGCGCCGAATACCCGGCTTCCAGAACGGGACGCCGCGCTCCTCATGGCTGAGCTGAAGGCCCCCGAGAGGGCGATCTTGCCGCCCTTCCTTTTGCCCCTGTCCTAGAGGTTTTACCTCTGCGGAGGATTTCCGGAGCATCCATAATACGGCTCCCTCTGGGAGGCCAAGTTAGCCTTCGGGATAACTTGAAAATAACTTATAGATAAAAAACTTATTCAAGGGAGGCGTGCAGGCTATTAGGATAACCATATTTCATGAAGCCGGATTTTGCCTCGGTCTACCTTGGGTTATTTGATGGCATTGTTTCGAGATTTGCAGGCGAGCTGCGCTTTAGGAGAAACCAAAATAGCTATCGGAATCATGCTCACAATGATGCCCGAAAAGAGGCTTCCATAGTGCGTATCCGGGGTACGAAAGAACAATAGGCCTACAACGTAATAGAGGCAAATACTTCCCCAGAAGAGGATAGAGGCTATGCGTCCGAGATTGTTTTGTCGCCACAAAAGAACAACTGCGGGAGGGCCTACGAACAATGTGATCAGCCAGCCTATAACGGTCAAGACTCCAAAGATGCCTGCGTGAAGCACTGGCAAAATTCCTCCCCGTTGCCAGATGCCTAGGACAAACGCAACCGTTGCAAGCACCGATAAAAGCGAGAGCACCGCTATCAACCGCAAAATGATCCGCATAACTCACCGATTCTATCAATACGCCGTGACGCTGGTTGCTCCTGTCAGGTATTAAGCGGGAAGGCAGGAAAGAGGCTAGGGAATAGTAGAAGAGAGGAGAACAGCCTCCCTTTCTTCTCGCCTTGTTCATACGTTGCCAAAGCATCCTGGAGGGATGCTTCTGGAGCGTGGCCAATTTGCGAGCAGGTGTGCCAGCAGAGGCCGCATCTCCGGGATGCTTTGCCGATGCAGGAACGATGCGAGGAGAAGCGGAGATTTCGCTTCTCTCCTTCATTGTTTACTATCTTCTTTCCCTGTCTTCCTGTTTGGAATTGTAGAAACTCCAGACCTTGGCATCCCTCTAGGATGCCAAGGTAACGCTTGCAAACTTCCAGTGTCTGTCGAAATTCGCTTGTTCCCAGAAATATTCCCTGGCACCTAAAGCCTTCGCCGCATAGGTATAAACTTGGCAACGATAGCGAAGAGCAGCTTTCTTTCCACCTCAGCCAACCAAAGACAAGTTTGCTAGGGTCCCGGCCCTTGGCTGGAAGCCGCGTTAACTTCTATTGCTTCGGCCTACATCTTTTCAGGAAATGCTATAACGCTGAAATGCAAATGCTCTGAGAAAGGGAACTGCCCCACTCAAGCCCAAAGAAGGCTTGAATGGGCCACTATCCGTCCGTGGATGATGACTAGGAAACAGCAACAGGTGCTTCGATGGCTTCCCGAATTGCGACTGTGAGTGTAGCGATTGCTTCGGGTAGCGCACGGCACACGGGCTCACTTAGTCCTTCACGGAACTCCATCGATTCCACTCCGACCGTCAGGATCGAAGCTTGTTCGGGAACCCGGCCATAGAGATCGTAAGTGATCTTCAGCAGAGTAGGAGCATCCATGTGGTGAGTGAAGAGCCTTGGCAAGGACTTTGCGGGCTTCACTGGGAAGAAGGAAACCGTTCCTGCCATAGATGCAGTGGAAGCATCCACGAAGAAGACGGCGTCTACTTCGTGGAGCTCCTCTGCGAGTTCTGGCAACCACTGCTGATCGGCAATTACCGTTACGCCGGGCAGTGAAGCGAACTCCACTGCCTCAGCGATCTTCCAGGCGACGCCGTCATCGCCCCGAATAGGATTACCGCAGCACAGAACCAGACAACGCACCATTAACGCTGTACCTTGTCCAGTTGCTTGCCATCGGAAGAGAACAACTCAATCGAGAGAGGCATTTCTCCGAAGGCATGGGTTGAGCAGCTCAGGCATGGATCGAAGGTACGGATGACCGCTTCAACGCGATTCAGCATGCCTTCTTCCAGCTTGTCTGCCTTGACGTACTTCTTTGCGGCCTGCAGGATGCCACGATTCATGGCATTGTTGTTGTGCTCGGTCGCAACGATGAGGTTTGCAAAGGTGATTTGACCGTCGTCGTTCACCTTGTAGTGATGGAACAGCGTGCCGCGAGGAGCTTCGACAAAGCCCATACCCTCCAGGCTGTTGACTCCAGCGCTGGCGCGGACGTGCGTGTCGAGAATGCTCTTGTCCGACATCAACTGCTCGATTACTTCGATCCCGTGCAGGATTTCGATCAACCGTGCATGGTGGTAGTAGAACGAGCCGAGGATCGGGCCATTGCTGATCTGCTTGAACTCCTTGAATTCGACATCGGCAAGAGGCGTACCTGCGTGCGTGGCGATGTTCAAACGGGGCAGCGGTCCTACACGGAAAGAACCATCCGGATATCCAAGCTTCCGGTAGTACGGGAACTTCATATACGTGAATGGTTCTGCTGCTTCGGCAAAGTAGCCCTCGTACTGAGGTGCTTCGATTTCCTTCTCGAGAATCTTGCCGGCTGCATCGGTCAGGGTCAACTTGCCATCGCTAAGCTCGAAGCCGCCATCCTCTGTTGTCATGCCAAGGAAGAGGCTCGGGAAGTTGGCAAAGTTGGCGATCTCGTCGGTGAAGTTGCCGGCAATTTTCTTGTAAGCGGCTAAGGCAAGCTTGATGTTGCTATAAGCCTGCGGAACCATGCCGAGGATCTCGTCGCGCTTTGCTTCGCTCAGAGCTTCGGTTACACCACCCGGGATGATCCAGCCGGTGTGGATTCGCTTGCCACCCATGATTTCGATGACGCGCTGTCCGAAGCGGCGCAGCTGAATACCTGCGCGAGCCATCTCGGGATTGCTCTCGACCAGACCGAAGATATGGCGCTTTTCGACTGGAGAATCCATACCCAACAGCAGGTCGGGAGAAGACAGGTGGAAGAAGCTGAGAGCGTGAGACTGAATGGCCTGTGCAAGGTTCGCAACGCGGCGCAGCTTGGCTGCGGTCGGAGGAATCTTGACGGCCATGATGCCTTCAGCGGCTTTTGCACCTGCCAGCAAATGGGAAACAGTGCAAATACCGCAGATGCGTGCCATGAGGCTCGGCATTTCATAGAAAGGCCGACCCTCGCTGAACTTCTCGAAACCACGCACCTGGGTGATATGTAACTGAGCGTCTTCAATCGCGCCTTGGTCATTGGTCTTCAGTGTGACCTTTGCATGACCTTCGAGGCGCGTAATCGGATCAATGAGAATTGTTTGTGACATTGAAACTCTCCTACGCACCAAACCTGGTTAGGCTTGCGATATCAGGTGTCTTGCCGGCCAGCAGTTCAGTCAGCACCGTATAAAAGGTGTCAGCCGAAGGCGGGCAGCCGGGCAGATAAACATCGACCTTCACAAATTCGTGGATAGGACGAACCTTTTCCTTCAGCGTGGGTACCACGACAAAGGGCTGCTTGAGCGGTGGTTCCGCCGTTTCCACATAGGCGCGTTCAATTACTGCTTTAGGACCGAAGGGATTGCGCATTGCCGAGACGTTTCCGGTAATGGCGCAGTCACCCATGGCGATCAATGTCTTTGTATGTTTGCGGATGTGGTGAATCTTCTCCTCATCCTCAACACTGCCGATAGCGCCTTCAACCAAGGCGATATCCACCATTTCCGGAAACTTCTTCAGGTCGACCAGAGGGCTATAAACCAAGTCTACCTTTCCGGCCAATTCGAGCAGGCGTTCATCCATGTCCAGGAAGGACATGTGGCAGCCTGAGCAGCCGTCCAGCCACACCGTTGCCAGTTTCAGTTTGCTCATTATTCCTCCCTCATCATGTTCAGGTATGGCAGGAACTCGGGATGCTTCGGATGAGAGGTGCCGATCTTACTCTTATCGAAGAGTGCTCCGGTCGGGCAGACTTGGACGCACTTTCCGCAACGAGTACAAGCGGAGGAGCCCCAAGGTTGAGCCAGATCCGAGATTACCTTCGAGTCGATGCCACGTCCCATTACATCCCAAATATGCGCACCTTCGATTTCCTCGCAGACACGCACACACCGTGTGCAGAGGATGCAGCGATTGGGATCGGAGGTAAAGCGCTCGTGCGATGCATCCACTTCCAGCTTCGGATTCCGATAGGGAAGGCGAACGTGGGTGAGTCCCTGTTGCACGGCCATGGATTGCAGTTCGCAGTGGCCATTGGCCACGCAGACCGCACAAACGTGATTACGCTCGGTGAAGAGCAACTCCAGGATCGTGCGGCGATGCTTCTTTAGCCGTTCGGAGTTGGTGGTAACTTCCATTCCCTCATCGACCTTGGCGACGCAGGCAGGTAACAGCTTGTTGTTGCCCTTGATCTCTACGAGGCAGAGACGGCAGGCGCCGACGTCGGAGAGTCCATCCAGATGACAGAGTGTGGGAATGTTGATGCCATTTTCCTTCGCTACTTCCAGAATGGTCTGGTCGGCGCGGGCACTTACATTCTGTCCGTCAATGACTAGTGTCTTTACATCTACGGCTACGCTCATGCCGTCACCTCCACGGCTGCACCGCACGAACATACGCCGGCGGAACAATGCTTCTTCTCGATGTGCTCGATGTATTCGTGTTTGAAGTAGCGGAGCGTGCTCAGGACGGGGTTGGGTGAGGTTTGACCAAGTCCGCAAAGGCTGGTTTCCTTCACCGTTCCACAGAGGTCGACCAACAAATCGAGATCGTCCATCGTTGCCTGGCCATTGCAGATCTTTGTCAGGATCTCGTACATCTGAGCGGTACCTACACGGCAGGGAATGCACTTGCCGCAAGACTCAGTCATACAGAATTCGACGAAGAAGCGTGCCACGTTGACCATGCAGGAGGTGTCGTCCATGACGATCATGCCTCCGGAACCCATCATGGAGCCGGCTTCGATCAGCGATTCATAGCTGACCTTCAGATCGAGCAGGTCTTCCGGAATACAACCACCGGAAGGTCCACCGGTCTGTACGGCCTTAAACTTGTGCCCGTCAGGAACACCGCCACCGATGCCGTAGATAATGTCGCGAAGATTGATGCCCATCGGAACTTCCACCAAACCAGTGTTGGTGATCTTTCCGGTCAGAGCGAATACCTTCGTTCCCTTGCTCTTTTCGGTGCCCTTGCCTGCGAACCACTCTGCACCCTTGCGGATGATGGGAGGAACGTTGGCATAGGTCTCGACGTTATTGAGCAGTGTCGGCTTGCCCCATAGTCCAGCAACCGCCGGATATGGCGGTCTCGGCTTCGGCGTACCACGGCGACCTTCGATGGATGCGATGAGGGCTGTTTCTTCACCGCAGACAAAGGCGCCTGCACCCAAGCGGATGTCGATATCGAAGCTGAACGGCGTACCGCAAATATTGTTACCCAGGAACCCACGACGGCGTGCATCGCGGATCGCAGCGGTCAGACGGCTGACTGCCAGCGGATACTCCGCACGGACGTAGATAAATCCCTTGCTGGCTCCGATTGCGTAAGCGGCGATCGCCATGCCTTCCAGGACGCGTTGCGGATCGCTTTCGAGAACGCTGCGGTCCATGAAAGCACCGGGATCGCCTTCGTCGCCGTTGCAGATGACGTACTTCTGATCGCCAACTGCCTTCGCAACCGTGCCCCACTTCAGGCCCGTAGGATATCCACCACCGCCACGGCCACGGAGACCGCTCTTGGAGATCTGGTCAATGACGCTGACCGGCTCCATTTCCGTGAGGGCCTTGAGCAGTGCCTTGAAACCATCGCGGCCGATGTAGTCATCGATCTTTTCCGGATCGACGTGGCCGGAGTTTTCCAGAACAACATGTTCCTGACCGCGCATGTAGTCGCTCAGGTCGCATTGCAGTTCTGCAACCGGCGCATTCCCTAGGCTGTTAACAACAGCTTTGGCATGCTCGGCATGTACGTGACTGTAAAGGGTTTCACTCGGATCGACCAGAACAAGAGGACCACGAGCGCATAGTCCCATGCAACCCGTGCGACGGACATAGGTCTTCTTGCCGCTGGCTTCGACTTCCTTTTCGAGTGCTGCTTTCAGTTGATCGCTGTGTTGGGAAAGGCAGCCAGTTCCCATACAGACATTGATTTCATAGTCATAACGGCCGTGTTCCTGCCGTACGGACTCCGCTATCTGCTGTAGCTCTTCGGCGTTCATTCCACCTGCCACCTTTCCAGCTGTTCGAGCATGCTCGCAGTAGTTTCCATACCAACCAATTCACCGTCTTCGAGGGCAACGGGGGCTCTTCCGCAGGCGCCTACACAGCGCGCTGTCATCAAAGAGATTTTGCCGTCCGGAGTCGTTTCGCCCTGTTTTACTTTCAGGAGCTTCTCTGCTTCCGCAACCAGTTTGTCGGATCCCTTGATGTAGCAGGCCGTTCCGGTGCAGATCGTATAGGTATGTTTTCCAGGTGGTTTCAAGCTGAAGTAGTGATAAAAGGTCACTACCCCGTACGCTTGGCTAAGCGGTACTCGCAATGATTTCGCGACGAATTGAATGGCCTCATCATCGAGAAATCCAAATGACGATTGCACGGTGTGCAACGTCTCGATAAGCGCGTGGCGAGCAAAACCATGACGACGCATGGTTCCATTCACGATCTTCCAGCGCTTGTCCTCTGACGGCAGAGGTGGCATTGCGTAGGGTGACACGGTTCCTCCTCGAAGGATAGGCGTTAGCTTACGGCACTCCTACATCCTCCGAGGCCTACTCTGGGATCGTGCAGACTGGCGCCCTCCCCTAAAGGAAACCGCCAACTTGGCTATATGCCCAGGCCGACATCGAATGTAGAAACGCTATAGCCTTCCGACGTACCTTTAACGATCCAAATTTCAGGGCTTCGGAATTGCTGTCTTGTTGCCTTATGGATTTGTAGTATCGGTTGGTGGGACATTCCGTGATGGCCATCACGGCTGCAATTTCAGCCTGAATTTGGCCAACAAATCTCGATTTTGCAATAAGTTACCGCAGGCGATACAAAAGCCATTTTTGCCCAGTGACAAACACTTTTCCACGTCACCGAAAGTGCCCGGTGCCGGGATATGAAACCCCAAAACACAGAATTGGTAGAGGTTAGAGAATGGACTGTCGTGCTTTCGAGGGTACGGTTGTTCAGGTGATACAAATCACATCATCGGGGCCGTTTGCCCCCTAGAATCGCCTCTAGAAATGCCACAGCCGTAAGGGGTAGGGTGTATACAGAATAACGCCCCCTCACATACCGTTGTGCAGCAGGAAGGTTAATTTTATGTGTCTGGCAATTCCCGGCAAGCTGGTAGGGAAGCAGGAAACGAATGGCGTTCTGACAGGACGCGTACAGTTTGGAGGCATCGTCCGGGAAGCATGCCTGGATTTTTTGCCTGAGGCCGAAATTGGCGATTATGTGCTTGTACACGTCGGTTTTGCCATCAGCCGTGTCAATGAGGAAGATGCCAAGACTTCTCTCGAATTTCTTCAGGCGAATGGAATGCTTGAAGCCGAACTGAATGATAGCGTAGAGCCCACCCAAACACCCTCAGGACCAAATGCATGAAATACATCGATGAGTATCGTGACGAGCGTCTGGCTCGTTCCCTGGTCGATCGTTTGAAGAGTATTGCCACCAAGCCTTGGGTCCTGATGGAGGTTTGTGGCGGGCAGACTCATACCCTGATGCGCTATGGAATCGACGAGTTGTTGCCAGCGGGTATGCAGATGGTCCATGGTCCGGGATGCCCGGTCTGTGTAACTCCGCTGGAGACTATCGATAAGGCACTTATCCTGGCTCAGCGTCCCGACGTGATTCTTGTTTCTTATGGAGATATGCTGAGGGTTCCCGGTTCGACGACGGACTTATTGCACGTTAAGGCGCGTGGAGCCGATGTGCGGATGGTCTACTCTCCGCTGGATAGCTTGAAGATAGCTCGCGAGAACCCAACGAAAGAAATCGTGTTTTTCGGCATTGGCTTCGAGACAACGGCTCCGCCGAATGCCGCAGCGGTATGGCAGGCAAAGCGCCAAGGTATTCACAACTTCTCTTTACTGGCTTCGCATGTGTTGGTACCGCCGGCCGTGCGTCTGCTCCTATCGTCTCCGGTTAATCGGGTGCAGGGGCTTATTGCTCCAGGGCATGTTTGCACGATTGTCGGTGTTGAGGAGTATGTTGCGCTCTCGAAGGAGTTAAAGATACCGATTGTGGTTGGCGGCTTCGAACCCGTCGACTTACTCGAAGCTATCGTGATGCTTGCGCAACAGCTTGAGCAAGGACGTGCCGAGGTAGAGAATCAGTATGTTCGTTCGGTGGGTTCTGCGGGCAATGCGCGTGCCAAACAGCTTGTTGAAGATATCTTTGAAGTATCCGGCCGTAAGTGGCGCGGTTTAGGATTTATCCCTGACAGCGGTCTTAAGATGCGCGATAGCTGGCGGGAATATGATGCTGAGGCTAAGTTCAACCTGGCTGATATCGCCGTGGAAGAGCCCGCCGAGTGTATGAGTTCGCAGGTTCTGCAAGGCCTGAAGAAGCCGACCGATTGTCCGGCCTTCGGTTCTCGTTGTACCCCCGAGTCGCCTTTAGGCGCTCCGATGGTTTCTGCCGAGGGAGCTTGTGCGGCTTATTATCACTATCGCCGTCACGGTTCCGATGCGCTTGTGTCCCTAGGAGGAGGAAAGTAAATGGGCAGCTCTGTTTTTCCTGTTGGTTCATGCCCAATGCCGATTGCGGCGAATACACATATCGTCCTGGGACACGGTTCGGGGGGGAAGCTCTCGGCCGACTTGATGCGGAATATCTTCATGCCGGCCTTCGGTAATCCGGCTCTTGAGGCTCTGAACGATCAAGCCTGTCTAGAAGTGGGGAGTGGGCGGATAGCTTTTTCGACGGATTCCTTTGTCATTAAGCCGCTCTTCTTTCCTGGCGGCAACATCGGCGAACTGGCCGTCTATGGCACGGTCAACGACTTAGCTGTCGGTGGTGCGGAGCCTCGCTTTTTGAGTGCTGCTTTCATTTTGGAAGAAGGACTTCCGATCGATACCTTGCGGCAGGTTGTCAACGCAATGGCGGAAGCTGCTCGCCGCGTCGGGGTCACAATCGTGACCGGAGATACGAAAGTTGTCGAGAAGGGAAGCGGAGACCAGATCTTTATTAATACCTCTGGCATAGGCGCGATTCCTAAGGGTGTTTCTCTTTCGGCTGCGAACGTGAAGTCCGGCGATCAGATCTTGTTAAGCGGACCTTTAGGGGATCACGGTATTACGGTTCTTGCTCAGCGCGAAGGGTTGGAGTTGGATGGCGATCTGCGCAGCGATGCTGCACCTCTTCATGAACTCTGTGCTGCGATTCTCCGTGCCGCTCCGGGAGTCCGTTGCATGCGCGACCTGACTCGTGGAGGCCTGTCGAGTGCTCTGAATGAGATTGCCGGATCGGCTTCTGTGGGGATGGAGATTCAGGAGCGGTCGATTCCTGTTCAAGATAGTGTTCGCGGAGCCTGTGAACTGTTTGGGCTGGATCCGCTGTATGTTGCTAACGAAGGCAAGCTGATTGCGATTGTGCCGGAGGCCGAAGCACAAGCAGCTCTTGCTGCTATGCGTTCAGTCGATGTTGCCTCCGATGCTCGTTTGATCGGCACCGTCACGGAAGCTCACGCAGGATTGGTTACGATGCGTACGGACCTGGGGACCATGCGTGTTGTCGATATGTTGGCCGGCGATCAGTTGCCGCGTATTTGCTGAGGTCTGTATGCACGAACTCTCGATTGCTCAATCGATCCTGGATTGTATTCGCAAGCAGTTGGAACCCTATCCGGGAGCGAAGCCTACTCGAATAGGAGTCAAGATCGGTTCAATGGCGGCAATCGATCCCTCAGCTCTACAATTCTGTTTTGAGGCAGTGCTTCTTGGTACGGATTGGGAGAAGTTGGAGCTGGTTCCCAACGTGATTCCTGCGCGCCGAACCTGCACTCAGTGTGGAACTAACTTTGTTGTCGAGGAGTACAACACCTTTTGTCCGGCTTGCCACAGCAACGCTACCGAGCCTGATGGAGGCGATGAACTCGACCTTGAATTCTTGGAGATAGATACCGATGGAACGCCTGGAACTGAAGTCCAAAGTACTCAATGAAAATCAGCGCATCGCCGAAACTTTGAGGCAGCGCTATCGCGAGAACGGCGTCCTCTGTTTGAACTTTATCAGCTCTCCGGGATCGGGGAAGACTGCTCTCCTGGAGAAGACTCTGGCGAATCTCGATCCCAAGACTCGAGTTGCGGTTCTTACGGGAGATATCCAGACCGACAATGATGCTAAGCGTCTGGCGCAATACGGGTTCCCTGTAAAGCAGATAACAACGGGTGGAACCTGTCATCTCGATGGCCGCATGATTGAGACATCGCTGGCCGACTGGTCTTTAGCCGATCTCGATTTATTGCTGGTAGAGAACGTCGGTAATCTGGTTTGCCCCTCCAGTTATGATTTAGGCGAGGCCGCCAAGGTGGTTTTGCTAAGTGTGACCGAAGGCGAAGATAAGCCTCTAAAGTATCCTTCTATCTTCTTTAAGTCGGATCTTTTCCTTCTGACTAAGGTGGATTTATTGCCTTATCTGTCCTTTAATGCAGATCTGGCCGAGCAGAATGCACGGCGTGTTCATCCTGGTATGGAGATTTTGCGGTGTTCCTCGACTGCTCCCGGTGGCCTGGATGCATGGATAAGCTGGTTACAAGCTCGCATGAATAAGGCAAAGGAAGACAGTCTTGCCACTGCCCGCTGATACGATAATTCGGCGCCAGGTTTGCGTTAGTGGAGTAGTCCAAGGCGTAGGCTTCCGCCCATATGTCTATCGATTAGCGACAGAAGAACATCTCACTGGAAAGATATCGAATGGAACCGCGGGCGTTACTGTAGAGGTTGAAGGTAGCGCCTCGCAGGTTGATCGCTTTTTGCAGCGGCTGTCTGCTGAGATCCCTCCTCTTGCCAAGATTACGTCTCTGCAGGTGCACGAGATGGATATCTGTGGCGATTCGGCCTTTGTGATTGTTGCCAGTGATCCGAGTGGACACGTCAATACGCAGATTCCCGCCGATGCTGCTACTTGTCCGGACTGCCTGCGCGAATTGCTCGATCCCAAGGATCGCCGCTATCGCTATCCCTTTACCAATTGCACGAATTGCGGTCCACGTTACACCATCACGAAGCAGATCCCCTATGACCGGCCACAGACTTCAATGGCGCGGTTTCCGATGTGTCCAGCCTGCGATGCGGAATATCACGATCCTCTGAATCGGCGCTTTCATGCGCAGCCGAATGCCTGTTGGGATTGTGGCCCTAAAGTCTGGCTGACAGATCCTGAGGGGAAGCAGGTTGATGTTCCCGATCCGGTAGAAGAGGCTGTCTTTCAGTTGGCGGAGGGACGCATTCTTGCCATCAAAGGCATCGGTGGATTTCATCTAGCTGTGGATGCCACAAACGAAGAAGCTGTGCAACGTTTGAGGGAGCGAAAGCACCGCTACGGCAAGCCTCTTGCGATTATGGTGAAGGACCTCGATGCCGCGCGCAGGCTCTGCACCGTCAGTGAAGAAGAAGGCAGCTTGCTAGCGGGTCCCGAGCATCCGATTGTTTTGTTGCGTCGTCGTTCGGATGAGCGTTCTATCGCTCCTGCTGTTGCTCCGGACGTGCCGTGGCTGGGTGTCTTCCTACCTTATGCTCCGCTGCAACACCTGCTCTTTGCAGATGACAGTCTCAAAGCTTTGGTGATGACCAGCGCCAATCTGAGTGAAGAGCCAATAGCGATTGATAATGATGAAGCACTGAGCCGGTTAAAGAATATTGCCGACACATTTCTTTTCCATAACCGGGATATCTTGCAGCGATGCGATGATTCCGTGCTCGCAGTCGTGGAAGGCCGGCAGCAGATCATTCGTCGAGCCCGTGGATTTGTGCCTCTGGCCTTGGACCTTCCGTTGGAAGTTCCGCCACTGCTTGCTGTTGGCGGTCATTTGAAGAATGTATTTACGCTGTCTTCCGGGCGCTTTGCTTATCAGAGCCAGCACTTGGGCGATTTGGAGAATCTCACTGGGTTGGAATTCTTCCAGGAAGCATTGGCTCATCTGAAGCATACGTTTGAGGTCGAGCCGCAATATATCATCCATGATCTTCATCCTGGCTATCTTTCGACGCAATGGGCTCAGCGGCAATCTCTGCCCTTAATCGGCGTGCAGCATCATCATGCTCATATCGCTTCTTGCATTGCCGAACACGGGCTGGAAGGCTCTGTGATCGGCTTATCTCTAGATGGAACCGGATACGGAACAGATGGCCATGTATGGGGCGGCGAAGTTTTGATCGCAACGCTCAAGGACTTCGAGCGATTTGCACATCTGAAGTATGTCGCCATGCCGGGAGGAGCGGCGGCAATTCATCAGCCGTGGCGCATGGCCTTCGGACATCTCCGTAGCGCTTTAGGTACTGAAGTTCATTCCCCCGACATTCTTGCCGCGATAGGGACAACCGCAAAGGATGCTCAGGTGCTTGACCGGATGATCGAACGAGGGATTAACTCTCCTCTGACCTCGAGTTGCGGACGACTCTTTGATGCTGTTGCAGCTTTGGTTCTAAAACGCAGGGATGTGCATTACGAGGCCCAGGCTGCCATTGAACTGGAAGGATTAGTCTCTGACATAGAGAACTGTCCTGAAATATCCGGATATACGATTCAATATTGTCCGCACGAAGGAAAGCCTGCTGTACTCGATCCAGCGCAACTCTGGGCGGAACTGCTTTCAGATCTTCGCGCCGGTGTAGATCCTGTGACAATGAGTCTGCGTTTTCATATGGCAGTCGCGGCTGCTTATGTTCATTGTGCTGTCGAAGCTGGAAGTAGAACAGGAATCAAGCAGGTTGCATTAAGTGGAGGAGTCTTTCACAATCGGCTGTTGACAAAACTCCTGCGTAAAAACTTATCAGCTGCGGGCTTCGAGGTTTATCTCCAATCAAAGGTAAGCCCGGGCGACGGTGGTTTGAGTTATGGGCAAGCAGCGATTGCCGCTGCTCGCCTTGCTAACTGATCTAAATTTCACAGCTAGAGCATCTCCCTCAAAGATGTAGATCGAGACACAAAGCTTACGCAGCTTTCCGCCAATGAGTTTTTGTGTGGACATGCAGTTTTTGGTTCCGACGGACCGGAATCGCCTCTCCAAACTCATGATTCGGACGATGACAACAGAAGCGAATGCAGCTTTTCATTGTCGATGAGGCGGGGGAAAATGGAGATAGATAATCTCGGATAATGCTCGTACCTTCTGCCATCTCCGCACTGATGCAGCTTTCGTTCACGTTCTGTGTCATCGCCGTTCTTGAGGGAATTGCCGTTTATACCTGGCAATTCCGCAACGAACGGGGCGCGCGCTGGCACATCGGACTGCAAGCGAACAAGAGTCTGTGGCTGGTGATGCTTATCACGGCTTCGCTGTGCCAAGGGCGGCGGTCGGGGGCGGCGAGCGAGTTGGCCTGTTCGCTCTGTGCATTTGCCGCTGTCTATTTCTGGTACCGCTTTATTTCGGAACTGAGCAGATATGACCGCGAAGCTCCACTCTGGCTCAGACCCGGCATCGAGATCGGTCTCTTGCTCTGCGGGTTGCTTGTCCTTAGCAATCCTTGGCATCATCTGGTTTGGGCTTCGGCGCGCGAATCCGGGGTTCTGCGGGAACATCCTGGCTGGTTATTTGGCTTTACAGTCCTGTTTGCTTATGCTGTCAATTTCTTTTCGGTGGGACTCAATGTGCGCTGGGCATTGCGCTGCCGTGGACTGCGCCGCCGCCAGGCATGGGCTTTTCTGGTGCCGAGCCTGATCGCCTGGACAGGCCAGTTTATGGCATATATGCCGTGGGCCAGTATGTACGACCCCCATGCGGTCTTTTTTCTTCTTTCCGGACTGGCGACTGCCTGGGCATTTTTTCGCTGGAGGGCATATAGCGTGCTGCCGCTGGCTCAGGAAGCCATGTTACGCAGCATGATCGATGCTCTCTTGGTCGTCGATGAGGAAGGTTACATCGTCCGCCTGAACACTGCCGCGCGTCAGATCTTTCCAAACGTGGCTGCGGAAGGTGCTCGTTTCGACACAATCGCTCACGTCTCTTCGGTGCTTCTGCCATTGCGCGAAGCACATGAACCACAAGTGCGCGAAGCAAATTGGGAGATGGAAGGGAAGAAGCACTTCTTTCAGGTGCAGACTACGCCTTTGTACACCACGGCGGGGCATCTTCTTGGACAGGTTTTTTGTTTCAAAGACGTCACACTTCAAAAAGCGCAACAGAGTCGTATCGTCGAGCAGGAAAAGGCGATTTCATTGTTGGAAGAGCGTGCTCGTCTGGGACGCGAGTTGCACGATGGACAGGGCCAATTATGGAGCTATCTCTCCATGCAACTCTACACGATGAGAGGCAAAATGGAGCAGGGGGATTCCGGGCGCGCTCTCGAACTCCTGAAACAGCTGCAGAAGGTCGTGCAGGAAACGCACGTCGGAGTGCGTGAAGCCATTACGAGTCTTCAAACTGGCGGTACGTTGGATCGGGGGTTGCTTCCCGCGCTCGAAGAACAGCTTCGCTGGTATCGGGAGCACTGCGGATGGCAGGCCAGCCTGCAATTGCATTGTTCCTGGCATGAGAAGCTACTCTCTCCGCACACGGAAGCTCAGCTCATGCGGATACTGCAGGAAGCACTCGCGAATGTACGCAAATCTACACAGGCCGACCGTGTCCTCATTACGATTGACCGCATAAAGAATAAGCTCATTTTCTCTGTCGAAGATAACGGGTGTGGCTTCGATCCGGAGATGGTGCGCGAGCAATCGGGCCATCATGGTCTGCGCATGATGAGGGAACGCGCCGATGAGGTTGGGGCTGTGTTGCAAATCGAATCGAAGGCTGGCGTGGGAACCCGCATCGTTCTGACGGTACCTGTTTCTTCCGATGGGATTATGGCTGAGAGCATTCTTCTAAACCAGGTGACACAATGAAGATTCTCCTGGTCGATGACAACAAGCTCTTTCTCTCCGGTCTGAGCAATCTGCTGGAAGAGAATGGTCACATCGTGGTCGGCTCAGCTACCAGCGGAGCTACAGTCCTGCCATTAGCGAATCGACTTCGACCCGAGTTAGTGCTGATGGATGTGCAGATGCCGGAACAGGATGGCATAGAAACGACTCGCATCCTCAAGCGTCGGTATCCGCTATTGAAGATCATCATGATGACTATCTCCGAGCGAGACGAATATCTTTTCGACGCAATTGCTGCCGGTGCAAGCGGATACTTGATCAAAGATGAACGGCCCGATCTCTTCTTGGAGGCTCTGGCAGGGATGGCACGCGGCGAAACGCCACTCTCTCCCGGGCTGGCAGGCAAGATTATGAATGAGTTTGCCCGACGTGAGCAGAAAGCAGGAGGGCCGCCCGCCAGTGCGTCTTCGGTATTGAGCGAAAGACAAATAAAAATTCTGCGCAGAGTTGCCGAGGGTAGACCTTATAGAGAGATCGCCGATCAGCTGGGGTTAACCGAACGAACCATCAAATACCACATGGGAGAGATTGTGGGCCGTCTCCATCTGGAAAACCGCTCCCAGGTCATTGCTTACGCCAGTCGCTATCTGCCGGAAACCAAGCGCGGCAATGAGTGAGGTTAGCTATTAACTCCTAAGGTCGTCAATTTACGGTTGACCTTGTGAGTTCGCTTCTTTCCACTACCTTGAAATGTCTATTTATCTCGGTGCTTTGAACTTTCCCGAAGCATAAAAAAGTGAAATGCAGCTTTCCGTCGAAGGAAGCTGCATTTCACTCTCTCTTGCGAATGTGCACCTACGCGCAAATTGCTCTGATAGATGCAGACTGGAGTTTTGTTGCTACCAGATGTGTACCCGGTCCTTGGGATCGAGATAGAGTTGCTCTCCCGGCTTAACAGCGAAGGCGGTGTACCAGGCATCGCTGTTGCGAACGATGTCTGCCCGGTATTCTCCGGGAGAATGTGGATCTGTCAGCACCTGTTGGCGAAGAGCCGCCTCTCGGGCCTTTGCTCCCCAATTTTGACTGAAGGCGATATAGAACTGCTGGTCTCCGGAGAAGCCGTCTTGAACAGGCGCTGGCTTACCTGAAAGGGCTGCCCGATAGCCGTCATAGGCTGCAGCAATACCGCCAAGATCGGCGATGTTCTCTGCCAGAGTTTGTTTGCCATTAACCGCAAGATCGGGAAATGGCTTATAGGCGTCGTATTGTTGCGCCAGCTTTGTGGTGGCTCCCTGGAAGTGCTCAAGGTCGGCTGGGGTCCACCAGTTTCGGATTCTACCCTTGGCGTCAAAGACGCTTCCTTCCGTATCGAAGGTATGGCTGATTTCATGTCCGATGACGGAACCGATGGCGCCGTAGTTTGCTGCGGCAGGTGCCTTCGGATCGAAGAATGGCGGTTGCAGGATTGCAGCCGGGAAGTTCAAAGCATTTTGCAGCGGCAGATTTACCGCATTTACAGTCTGCGGTGTCATCGACCATTCCTTGCGGTCAACCTCTGCACCCAGACGCCCGGTCTGGAATTTGTAGTAGAAGAGTCCTCCCCTCCACAGATTGCCAAAGAGATCGTCTGCTTTTACTTCATAAGCGGAATAGTCATGCCACGTATCCGGATATCCAACGCCAACGTAAAGGCTGGAGAGCTTTGCAAGTGCTTCGGCTTTTGTTGCCGGAGTCATCCAGGTGAGTGCGTTCAGTCTCTTCCGAAATGCCTCGATCAAGTTTGAGACCATGGCTTCTGCTTGCGCTTTGGCTTGAGGCGAAAAGTACTTCTGAACGTATGCCTGTCCTACTGCGTCGCCGAGTTCGCCGTTTACCAGCTGTACGCCACGTTGCCAGCGTGGGCGCTGCTGAGGAGTTCCGGCAAGAGTCTTACCGAAGAAAGCAAAGTGTTCCTCGGCAAAGGCTTTGGGTAAAGCATCGGAGTAAGCTTCGACCAGGTGGTAGGCCAGCCAGTCTTTCCACGTATCTAGAGGAACGGAAGCCACCAGTGCCGCCTCTCCTGCAAATGCGCTAGGCTGCCAGACTATAAAGCTGGTTTGTTTGGAAAGTCCGGCAGCGCGGAAGTATTCCATCCAGTCAAGGCCGGGTGCTTTAACCGCGAAGTCCGATTGGCTCCAGGTATTGTTTGCCTTGTGAATTTCCTCGTTTTCGGCCAGGCTAAGATGCTTTTCAGCGATGGCGTGTTCCAGTTCAACAATACGGGAGGCGCGTGCATCTGTATCGCTGAAGCCTGCCATCTTGAGAACCGTTGAGATGTGGGCTTGATATGCGGTACGGATGTTGCGCATCCGCTCGCTGGTGGAAAGGTAAAACTCACGATCCGGCAACATCAATCCACCTTGAAGCAGATAGGCCATATAGTGCTCAGGATCATTAAAGCCGGGGGACACCCACAAGCCAAATAGATTAGAGGTATGGAAGTTGGTGTTATTCAGCGGGTCTACGTCGGCCCGAAGACTCTCTCCTAAGGCACGGGCCAATTCCCGTTTATCGTGGATTGCAGCTATTCCTGCGAGATGACCCTGAAGAGGCGCCAGTCCCTTGGATTCGATTACCTCCTCCTTCATATAGGAGTTGTACAGGTCGGCGATCTTGCGGGCATTCGAACCTGCTGGAGGATTACTACTTGCAGCGGCTTCGATCAATTCGGCTGTCCGCTTACTGCTGAGGTCTCCGAGAGCATTGAAAACGCCGATGCGTGAGCGATCCGCAGGAATTTCTGTGCGGCGAATCCAGTCTCCGTTGGCGTAACGATAGAAGTCGTCCCCTGGTTTTACCGCTCGGTCCATGTTGGCAGTGGCAATGCCGTGAGTGTCTTGTTTGGGGGTCTCCTGTGCACAGGCAACAGAAATAGGAAGCACCGTGGCCAGACAGGCAGTGGCGATGAATATAAGGGAAGGACGTCGTAACGGGATTTTCATATACAAATTGCTCTCCAAAGAAGGCTTAATGCAATTTCAGTGTCATGGTGTCTGGTCAGGTGTCGTTATATGCAGTTTTTCCCAAGTCCAACATTCGAGACTGGTCTGTCAGGAGAATACGGGCTCATTTAGTGGAAACCCTGCGTTGGCTTTGCCTGATCTGGAGGTACCTTTACGCTGAACCGCTTTTGTCTGTTGATGTTCATGAACACGATCAACAAAGAACGAGGGTAGCACGTAGGAAAACTTCTGTGTATTTAGGACTCATTTGTGTCTCTCCCCGAAGGGCAGCTGACATGCTATGCTTTCTCTCCATAGTGCGAACTTTTCTTGCTATTCTCTTTATCCTCGTCGCGCTACCAATCGTAATCTTGCTGGTATTGTCGTCGACGCCTGTGGTGGAGTTGCCTGCTTCGGTCACTGCACTTGGAGCAGCCACGCCACTGACTCTTCACGTTAAAGATCCTCATGGTGTCCGGAAGATTTCTGCCTTTATCGAGCAGAATGGCGCCCGGTATAAAGCGTGGGAGACCGTCCAGCCGTCACGGCGGATCTTCTGGCAACGGCATGTTCCCGATAGCACTTGGGAGCTTACCGCTGGAACCAAGACGACGCCTCAGCTCAAGGATGGTAAGGCGCGCCTGGTGTTTGAGGTCACATCAAATGATTTCCGTGGAAAGACCGTTGAGGTTTCACGCGACGTCAATGTGGTAACGCAGCCGCCTATGCTCTCCGTCGATTCCGACCAGCACTATCTCTATAAGGGCATGGCAGAGCTGGTGACCTTCAATGTCTCCGGATATGCGACGGAGTCGGGTGTTCGAGTGGGGAACCAGACTTTCCGCAGCTGGCCAATGCCGGGCGGCAAGCCTGGGCTCTTCTCGCTCTTTGCCTTTGCCTGGAATATGCCGGATGGAACCATCCCGATGGTGTATGCAACCAATCCTGCCGGGAACATGGTCACCGGACAAATGATCATTCAGTTTCCGAAGAACCAGCAGCCGGTATATAGAGTCCGTGATCTGACAATTGACGACCGCTTCATGCAGAAGGTTGTGAACGAACTGGATCCGAATGGATCCGGGGATATGGTCACTCGTTTCGTAAAGATCAACAGTGAGATGCGTAAGGAGAACAACAAGGTTCTGGCCGACTTGCGGTTTAAGACAGAACCTCGATTCCTATGGTCGCAGCCCTTCCGTCAGCAGGCCAACTCAAAAGTCGAGGCCCACTTTGCGGATGTACGGAATTACATCTATCAGGGCAAGAAGATCGATCAGCAGGTTCATCTCGGCTACGATCTCTCTATCACGCAGCATGTAGGTGTTGAAGCGACAAATGACGGTCGCGTCGTTTATGCTGCTCCGCTGGGTATTTACGGTAATTGCATCGTGGTAGATCACGGATATGGTCTGCAGTCGATATACGGACACATGAGCGAGATAGGTGTTCGGGTTGGCGATATGGTCAAGCGTGGTCAGGTTATGGGCAAGAGCGGCGAGACAGGAATGGCTGGCGGTGATCATATTCACTTCAGCATGCAGTTGGAGGGAATTCAGATCGATCCCAAGGAATGGTGGGATGCTCACTGGATCAAAGACCACATTGCCAAGAGAGTGGATCTTCCCGACTTTCACCAGTAGCTTATTTGTAACCAATACGATTCTAGAAATCGAAAAGACAAGCGGCGCTCCACATTGGGGCGCCGCTTGTCTTTAATCTTTATGTGTCTATTTGAGCTGCTCTGCACTCCCACTCCGGGAACAGTTTGTGGCTGTCCCCGGAGCTCTGCGTTGGGTCGTGCTTTCTCTTCCGCCAGTGATGTTCTACTGACGGCAGAGCTCTTCGGCATTGCAGCTGCAGAGTCTGCGAATCATGCCGGATAAACCAAGGAAGAATGACAGGAAAAGCACAACACAATCATGCGCGGTGGACAAGAGACCGTGATTGATTCGGCGAATCCTTATGCCCTCTCTCCTTTAGCAGGAGAGGGATGCAATGTTGCCTTCTGCGGACATTAGCGATTACCAGAGGCGTTCCTAACGAAAGGCAGAAAATTGTAACTGATCCTATGCTCAACATGTTTCCACCTTAAATAGCGCTATTGGGAACAAAAACCATCAAGCCTGTTTGAAAAAATTCAGAATCACAAGCTTCAGGAGAGAAGCCTTCCGCTTTTTGTTCACATTCCGATATGCCGACTCATCTCTTCTTACGAAATGAGCAAGGTGGATTCTTGGGAGCAACGAATTGCTGAATAGCAGAAGGAAAGGGAAACAGTATTTCCCTTAAAAATCCATATGCATGCGCACAGAAGGAACCCATACCGGACCTCGATCCCGGTTATAGCCTGGGTGATCGATATGGCTGAGCCCTACAGCGTAAAAAAGTCCCCGCCATGCATGGAGGTTGTAATAGCTTTCGACAATATTCTCTCTGCCATAGTTCAGATTGCTATCGCCAAGGAGAAATCCTTGGCCACCATAGCGCAGGTAGTTCTGGTGGTCTCGCTTAATGGCATTACTGACGAAGGCAATACCGATCTTATCGACGGGTCTTCCCCATGAAGTTCCGTTGTAGTCTCCCCCGATTTCGATGGTTTGGTCGACTTCGGTATAAGCAAAGGACTCGTGTTGACCTTCATTCCATCCAAAACGGCTGAAGAGGCGCAGGCTATTTGTGATTTCCTGTTCATTGTTGAAGCCGAATCCGTATTTGACGGCCCCGAAATGCTCATGACGGGTGATCGAAGGTTTTGGGTCAACACCCTTAAGGTAGGCGTCAACTGCCTCTCGATAACTGCCCATATGGGCAGTGTTAACGAAACTCAGAACGCGAGTGGTTCCTTTGCGATTAGCAAGCAGCGATTTACGCAGCTCAAATTCCATGTTCTGGCCGCGTGCACGAGAGAGCGCCCAATCCAGATCGATTCCATTGGCAACCGTGGGCATTGCAGCGATTCCGTATCGAACGCTCCAGTTTCGGTCGTCATATTCGAGAGTGGCCGCGACTGTGTATCCACGGGTATCTGCTGCGTAGTCCCATGCTCCGTTGTTGTCCACTGTCCAATTCGTGAACTGCAGATGACTGTCGCTGCCGATGCTGTTGATATCGAAGACGTCAGGCATACTCATCTTGCCGATGCGCAGTTCTAAGCGGCGGACCGGTTCTTCCTTCGCCAGCGAGAAGGGACCCCGTTCCGCCTCTACCATCTCATTCGTTAGCCCTATCGTTTGATGAATAATGCCACGGGCTAAATATGGCTTCGATCCCAGATTCGGATTACGCACGACATCGATATTGGTAAAACCGGCGAGTCCAAGAGCCTGGCTGAGTCCTCGTCCTCCCGCACTCTCGAAATTCACCAGGAAATCGGTGTTATACCGGATATTCCGGTGTGGCTGATAGCCAAGGTAAAGAGTCCCGATGAGCGATGTCTTGTATTCTCCTGCTCCAGTCAGGCTGTTTGTGCCTGAATAAGGCGCGTGAAACGGCGGATGCGCCTGGAAAATAATGTTTGCCTGACCCGAAATCCAGTAGGGAGCCGTCTGGGAGTGCGGAAACATTGTGACAACGGGATCCTTGGGCAACTGGCGCTCTTCCGGTGACACTCCAGCTTCAGAAGAGTTACTTCTTTGTCCTGCAAACGGATCTAGCAGGTACCACGAAGCACTATTGTAGGCATGTTGTTGTGAAACGGGAGCATCGGGTATCTGTTCTGTGGATTGGGCGACAGTCCACGGAAGGCTTGCTAATAGAAAAAAGAATGTAAGGATAAAACGCACTATTCCTCCAACAGAGTACCCGAAAGCTCTCTTAATCTTACGCAATTATGCGATTTTGCTAGAGCACAAATCTGCTTACCCAAAGCAGGCAAATGTTGCATTCTCGTTAAAACTATAGGGACGCCTATGGTGCTGTTTTGTTTGGGCAGGATCATCTCCAGGTGCATCCAGTTCTACGGAAGAGGAGTCTTGCGCTTCTCTGAATGCTCTCATCTTGCTGTCTATCCAGACACGGGCTAGCGGCCGACGAGGGTTCCCTGTTTCGATCCATACACACGAGAGCTGATGATTGGAACGAACAATAACCGACGCGGTGCGGGACAAATTGAGCATGGATCTCCTCCTTTTACGAGATACGCCGCATGCGAGCGAGCGATAGCGCTTGCTGTAATGGGGATTCTCGAATTTCGAATTTAGGAGGTGAGTAGTTCCGCAGACTTGCGAAGATTGCTCACACTCTCAGCAAATGACGTACGCTGAGAAGCGAGCAGTACCGATCATTGCATGATGGATTCGGTAACCATATCGCTTTCGCAGCGCAGATATCGGATATCGGATTCCGATGGTTGCGAAGATTCAGTATTCATACAGTTGAATGTGGCTGTAGGCTGCTATGCCTTCCACCATGGCTTTTGTATCACATATTAGTGCGGTAGGGGAAATAGGGACCCAAAAATGATGGGAAGAAATCGTGACGAAGAAGGAATCGTAGTTGCCGTCGAAGCCGTTTATGCGCCTATGGCTTTCATCTTTTCCTCTTCGGAGAGGTATATTTTGCGAAATTCTTCGGCAGATACGGGTCGACCGAACAGCCAGCCCTGAGCGCAGGCGTCCGGAAAATTATCACGGAAGTATGCTGCTTGTTCTTCGGTCTCAATTCCTTCGACTACAACCTTCAGATTCAGATTCTTTGCCATCTCCAATATCTGAGGCAGAATTGAGCCGATGACAGCTTCTGTGCAAATTGCATTTGTAAAGGAGCTGTCTATCTTGATTGCATCGACTGCGAGTTCATGCAGATAGGAAAGGCTAGAATACCCCGTTCCAAAATCGTCAATGAAAATGCGGTATCCCTGAGAACGTAAGGTAAGAATAGCGTTGATGGCTATCGATCTGTCAGCAGCAGAGCGCTCTGTCAATTCCAGTCCGATGCTGTTCGGAGAAACATTTGCCTGTTGCAAGTAATCTCGAAGTAGGGAGGCGAATTGAGGATTACCGAGATCGGCGGCATTTATGTTGATATTGAGTTGAAACCAAGGATTTTCGTTTAGCGTTTCTCCCATGTCTCGAATCGCATGGGAAAGCACGCGTTCCGTGAGGCTGCAGATTAGGCCGGATTCCTCCGCCAGCTTTACAAAAGCCTCGGGATTTTGCGCACAACCGTCCCTGTCTGTCCAGCGAACGAGGGCTTCAGCGCCCATGAGTCTTTGATCCGAAAGATGGATTACCGGTTGATAGACAAGATGCAGCTTGTCTTCACGTATGGCTCGTTGGAGTTTCTGCTTCGGGCTTATCTGCCGGAAATAGAGCAGCACGAAGGCCGATCCGAATCCCAATCCGACTAGAGCACCCATAATGATGAAGCCGCTCATCGTACTGCGATTGATCTGTACTATCTCTGGAACGGTGGTATAAGCAACCAGGCAATTAAAAAACTGCCCAGAACAACGGGTCGCGTATAGGATGTTTCCGCTTCTTCCAGATCCATTCTTGCTGACTAATTCTGGAGTGATGTGTAGGCGGTTTCCAAGAACCGCAACGGGATGCTGTTCTCCTCCCTCCGGAACTGTAATTGAATAGTGGAAGGGGGGAGCATCCAGATCCGTGAGTGTATGTGGTCTGAATACGACAAACGATTCCCGCAATTGCAGTACAAGCAGATCATGGTTGTTCATGAGAAAAGGAGGGAGATGCAGATAAACCTGCGTACCATCCTTTTGGACAAGGGCTGGCTTGGGGAGGGGAAGCGGATGCGGAAGGCGGTTGAGCATCGCAGTGCAAACAACTTTGCCTCCTTGTACACGTGCCAACTCCTTCAGATATTCCGATTGAAAAGCAAGCTTGCGAAGAAATGTCAGCTCTTGATCGGAGCAGAACGGAAAAGACGAAGCATTCATCTGCTCGAGAATGGTTCGTGATTCCGAAGAGGAGGCTTCTGCCCTCGCCATCAGACTGTTTGCATATCGAGCTAATTTAGGTTGTGTCGACCGGATGATAATTTCGTTCCCGGTTGTATAGCCTGCAACCACACCCACAAAGGACAGCGCCAAAGTAGAGAAGAGAGTTATAAAAAAGCGTTGTGTTGTTAGTTGCGGCATATTGGGCTTTCAGCTCGTCTTTCGATATGCTCTCCGTTATTAGCTGCGGTGTTGCTGAACAAGAAGCGTAAGCGAGGAAGAGTGGTCAAGAGGTATTTCTGAAGAAAAAACCGGAAAGATATGCAGCGAGCTGGTTCGCGCGGTGAGCTGGTCTTGTTGAAGATGGGGAGCATCCGCACGACAGACATCGATCGTAGCTACAGCACAGAGGGCGAAAGAGAAGCCGCCGAACATGAATGTGCTTCGATCTCATGAGAATGACCTAATGCTCTTATCGGCCAGAATCCTCATAAGAATATAAGATATTGCAAGAAAGTGAGATGGACTTACCTTTGCAATTGTAGATTGAGCAGTGGTACACGGTATTCGCCGGTAATATACCCCCGATCAATGCCAATGTTGTAAGGGAATGCTAACATTCGGGAAAATATCGCAGCGGATTTACGCATTCTCTTGAACGTACTTCACATGGTTACTTTCGTGACGTCTTCAACTGCGCTATCCGGATACATTCTTCAATCGTTTTATTAAGGCGATTTTCGCGAGATTCAGGATTGCGGTAGTAAAAAATACCGAATAGTTCTCGCCGCCGGTGTGAAGCTGACATGGCCTCCCACCCTTTTCTGGCGACAGGGGTACGCATGAAGGCCGCCTTCAGTATCGGTGGTAACTCCCTTTCTGCTTCCATGGTTGCCAAGAGCCGTTCTGCAATCTGATCGGCTCTCCTGGTCCGTGCTTCTGCGCTCTTTACACCTTCGATCCACGTACAGATATCTCGGCGAATGGATTCACTCAATTGGTCATACCAGCGGCGAAGTGTACGGTCCTCAGCGAGCGCTCGTTTTAGCTCCTGTGGCACAGTAACAACCCGTTCCTCCGTGTCCGGTTCCAGGAAAATTTCGGCGAGGCCTCCGAGTTTTACTTTTGCTCCGGCCTGCATCTTTTTGTTGACAAGCAAGTAGTAGTTATTGTTACCGGTAGGAAAGAGGGAAGTACGAAAAGCGAAGCCATTGATTTCTCCCTTAACTCTTGGGCGGCTTCCTGTAATCCGTCCCGCGGTTACTTCCTGGGGGATGTGGACGATGGTCCATCCCAAACTAGCGCTCCCTCGCTCCAGGGTTGCAGAAAATAGCTTTTTCCCGAGTCGTCCCATTGACGGAATATAACGTGATTGTCGAGGTTTGTTAAGAGACAAATGGCGGATCTTCTATTTGAACCTCGAACCTAAAGTGAAGAAGCTTCGCCGGTGCTATATTCCCGCTATGGAGCCGGTACTGAATCCTTTGAACCCAATTTTGACGGCACAACTCTTTCCCAAGATTGAAGAGCAATTGATTAAGTTACTCGAGTCGCTAACTCCCGAGGCCTGGGATCTCCAGACGATAGCTCCGAAATGGCGGGTGAAAGATGTAGTTGCTCATTTGCTTGATACCCAATTGCGCAAACTGTCGTTTGTCAGAGATGGATGTCATCTGCAAACAGATAGCTCAGGACCTGACGATATCGTATCTTTCGTGAATCGTCTCAACGACGAGGGCGTTCGCTTCTATGGGCGCTTGAGCCCGAAGGTGCTCGTCTCTCTGATGGAAAGGGCTTCACAAGAAAGCTCGGCGTTTCATCAGTCGCTAGATCCATATGGGCAGGCTACATTTTCCGTAAGTTGGGCGGGAGAAGAGCATTCAGCCAATTGGTTCGATACTGCGCGTGAATTCACAGAACGTTGGCACCACCAACAACAGATTCGCCTGGCAGTGGGGAGAGAGGGCATCATGACTCCGGAGTTGTACTATCCAGTCCTCGATTGCTTCATGCGTGCCCTGCCGTATCACTATCGGATGATGCCCGCGGATTCCGGTACATGGGTGAAATTTACCGTATCCGGTGCTTGCGGCGGGGACTGGTTTCTTTACCGTACCCAGGAAGTATGGCAGCTTGTTCAAAATGTCTCCGGTGTGCCCTCCAGTCTCGTGAGGATTCCTCAGGAAATTGCATGGCGTGTATTTACTAAGGGGATTTCCACGGCTTCAGCAGAGGAACAGATTGAAATAGAGGGCGATCGTATATTGGGTGTTCATGTGTTGAAGATGTTAACAATCGTAGGCTAACCTGTTAGGCGAGCCGCTTGACGCGATACGCGCAACGCCGTGCACCGGAAACAATGTGCTCGAGGCGTTCAACTTCAACATCGGGACCCAGTACCTTGCGAAATAGATCCAGTTCCGTTTGGCAGAATCCCTGGCATTGCCTTGCAGCGACACAGATCGGGCAATGATTTTCAAGTAAGAGGAAGCTCCCCTTCTTTTCCGTGCGGACTTCTGCCATATAGCCCTCTGTTGTCCTCAGGCTGGCCAACTGCTGAAGCTTTTGCTTCAAGGAAGCCGTTGGTGTTATCTGTTCGCTATAAGAAACTTGCTGGCGTGCATTTCTGATTTCTAGAATCTTTTCCAATCCTGGGGATCCAAAGGCATCTCCCACGGCATTCAGAAGAGAGACATTGAGCTCTGCATAGGCATGTGGGAAGAGTTGATCTGCCGCCGGTGTCAATTGCCAATACTTTACTGGCCGGCCAATGGGTACCGGTCGTTCTTCGACCTGGACAAACTTCTCTGTCTGCAACGCATAAAGATGCTGCCGTATGGCCATTGCGGTAAGACCTAAACGTTGGGCAAGTTGAGCCGAGGTCATCGGCCCTTCAGTCTTGAGCAACTGCACGAGTGCTCCTCGAGTTTTGCCATCTGCGGCTTGGGGCACCATGGAGGTCATAATTGGTTTCTAAAAATATTTCTTTACAAAGTCAAGTATACAGTTCTATTCTGACTTTCGAAAGATATTTCTTTAGAAAGTCGGTTGGGGACGTTTATGCATCGGAGTAATCTGCCGGAGAATCGGGTTTCTGTCGTTGGTATCAGTGGCAGCAGAAGACGCGGTAGCTACACTCGCATGGCTGTCGAGCTGGCGCTAAAAGGTGCGGAAGAGTCTGGAGCTCATACTCAACTGATTGATCTAAGGGAGTATGACCTTGCCTTTTGCGAAGGCAAGGATAGTGAAAATTCGTTTTCTGAAGACTACTTCCAGCTGCGCCGTGCCGTTACTCAAGCCAATGGCATTATTCTAGGTACCCCCGAGTACCATGGCAGTTTTAGCGGCGTTTTGAAGAACGCTCTTGATCTGATGGGTTTCGATGAGATTGCTGGCAAGATGATCGGATTAGTTGCCGTTTCCGGCGGTGCCTTGGGTGGTGTTCATGCTTTGGACAGCCTTCGTTCGATTGGGCGGGCGCTTCATGCATGGGTCATTCCCGAGCAAGCGGCGATTCCGGAAGCGTATAAGCTTTTCGATGCAATGGGAAACCTGAGGGATCTGACGTTGGAGAAGCGAGTAAAGGACGTTGGACGCCAAGTTGCGCGTTTCTCTTACCTCCATAACTCCGAGAAGGCCCAAGAGTTTTTACGAGAGTGGGAACTTGCTCCGGCCAACATTGGTGGATAGAGACGCTAGAATATTCGAGATACATTGTCTTTTCCCAGCCACCAAATTTTTGTTCTTCTGCATCGTTGCAGGCTGTTCTAGCTGTGTTTGTGAGCGTGCCACTCTTCGGCGGTAAGCGCCCATATCTCTGTTTTCAGAAGTCCGCAGACGTATTCTCTATCCTCGACGGAAATTACTCGCATTCCCTGTTTCTCTGAGATTCGCCGCGAGGCAGTATTGAGCGCCGCTTTAGGAACCCGCAGGACAGGAAATTGGAGAGTATCGAACCAATAATCTGTAATTGTGTCTGCCGCTTCGCTCATGAGTCCTAGTCCTTGCCAGGGAAACCCCAGCCAGAAACCACGATTCGTTTCTTCTCCCTTCATGAGCCCGATGGCTCCGATTAGTTGTTTGGGATTTGTCTTGAGGCGTAAGCTCCAATGCCATTGTTCTCCCCGTTCCATCGCTGGTAGGGCGACGTCGCGATAATAAGCGAGTGCTCCATTGGGTGGATAAGGCCAAGGCACACGGCTGTTGAGAAAGCGAACGATTGGCCACTCGGCGAACAGAGGTTGTGCCTGCTCCGCATCTGCCAACTCGAGTGGGTAAAGGAAAAGCCTGGCAGTCTCAAGTGGTGCAATCATGACTCATGATACCTTCGGCACGAGCATCTTCCCACCTCCTCTACTGCTTGTTGTTTATCATCCTCAAGCTCCGCAGCTAGAGAGCTTTAAATGCACTTTGCCATGAGTCCGTGATGGCACCTTAGCGAGGGGCTATTGTCACTTTTTTGCTGACGAAGGCGATACGAGAGGTTTATGATGCTTTCGTTTTGGACGACAACTAAAGAGGCGACCGTAAATGTCTATCTTTATCCGTGGTTGCTGGTTCTCTGGGATATGCCTTCTTCCTATACTTTTGGTGGTCCCGCTTGCGCGTGCGCAGAAACCTGTTGCGAGTGAATATCCAACTCCGGCTCATCTCACGGCAGAGCAAGATCATCAACGGATAATGGATATTTTGCATATCACTTCGCTACGTAGAGGTGCAGATGGAAATCCCAATTCGCCTTTTGCGGCCAACAGCGACGAATCAAAGGTTCCTCCCTATAAACTTCCTGATCCTCTCGTCATGAACGATAGAACTCGAATTACAACAGCCAAAATGTGGTGGGAGAAGCGCAGGCCTGAGATCCTCGAAGACTTCGATCGCGAGATTTATGGGCGTGTACCGAACAATATCCAAAAGGTGAATTGGGAAGTTGTGAGCGTTACGAGAGAAAAGAATGGAGATTTTCCAACAATCACCAAGAAGCTTGTCGGCCATGTAGACAACTCAACTTATCCGCCGATCAAAGTGGATATTCAGTTGACCCTTTCTACACCCGCGAATGCCTCCGGGCCAGTGCCGGTGATTATGGAATTTGGTTTCAATTGGCCGCTTCCGGGGATGTCTAAAGTACCGCCTCCACCTCCGTCTATAAACGGAGGCGGACTTCCTTGGCAACAACAAGTGCTTGCGAAGGGGTGGGGGTATGCCATTCTTATACCTACCAGTTATCAGGCAGACAATGGCGCGGGGCTAACGGAAGGTGTTATCGGCCTAGTGAATAAGGGGCAGCCCCGGAAGGTTGATGATTGGGGAGTGCTGCGGGCGTGGGCATGGGGAGCAAGCCGCGCGCTGGATTATTTTGAAACAGATAAGGCTGTTAATGCGAAGCAGGTTGGGATCGAAGGGCTCTCCCGCTACGGCAAAGCCGCGATCATAACAATGGCTTATGACCAGCGTTTTGCGATTGGCTTTATCGGTTCTTCGGGAGAGGGCGGGGCCAAACTTAGCCGCCGTGACTTTGGCGAGAAGGTTGAGAATCTGGCTGGCACTGGTGAATATCACTGGATGGCTGGCAACTTTCTCAAGTATGCCGGTCCTTTGACCCCAAACGATTTGCCCGTCGATGCGCACGAGTTAATAGCGCTGTGTGCCCCACGGCCTGTTTTTATTAGCGTAGGGTCTCCCTCCGTGGAAGGAACTTGGGTGGATGCTCGGGGGATGTTTCTTGCCGGTGTTGCCGCTGGACCAGTGTACAGCTTGATGGGGAAGAAGGGGCTGAGTGTATCAGAACTTCCACCGATTGAAACACCACTCCTCGATGGTGATATTGCATTTCGCCAGCATAGTGGAGGTCATACTACAGGTCCGAACTGGCCAGCATTTCTGGACTTTGCAGGACGCTATCTGCACGCGCCAGGGAAGTAATTGGGTGCCCGTCTATCGAGCCGCTTAAGGACAATTCTTGAAGCAATCGTGAGCACCCAAATCTTGTAACCGTTATTTCCCTCGTGCCGCAGTTGAAGGGGGAACTATTCCCTTGAGTCTGAGATATACAGACAAATAGCCATACTCTTCACTGGAGTGGGTCGTGTTGTAAATCAGGGCTCCCAGTCTTGTTAACTTTCGTGGCCCCAGGCTGATTGTCTGTATGGCGTTGTCATCAGTGACAGAACCGAAGGCTGCGTTGCATATTGAGGAGGATTCTTTGATTGCTGCTACCAGATCTGTCTTTGCTGTTTTCTCTTGTGCGCCCACGGATTTCGTCTGGCCTAGGGCGGTAGAGCAGATTCGTGCCTGAGCATCTGCGATGTGAGCGATGAGTTGTCCGAAGGAGCGAATCTCGGGAGTAGGCTTAAAGCTGTAGTCAGCTTCAGGCATAGCTTCTGCCGCCTTCTGCAGATTGTCGCTGACTCGGGTATAGGCTTCTTTGGATTCTGCGACCAGAGGGTTGGTGGCTTGAGCATGAAGACTGCCTGACATGACGACAAGCAGGGCCATCAGAGTGGGGAAGCGTTTCATCGATGTCCTTTCTTTGGAGCGAGGAGATTCCTTAGGTCTTGTTTACTCGAGTACCTGCGCATGATAACTGCTGCCTCGTTAAAGAGGAAATAATGAAATCCGGTTTTCTGGCTGTCCTTGAGTTTGTGCGTATTCCCTACCAGAGAGAAGTAGAGCAGTGAGCACTTGTCCGAGTAACGTGCGCCAAACGTCTAGGGATCGAGGTCGGAACAGATTCCTATCCGAAGCTTCAAGACAGAACGTGATGCTTATGCCTTCACGGCAAAAATTCCAGCAAGATATTGCCGATGGGCCAAGGCTACGATGCACCAGAGGAGAGCTACTACAAAAGCAAGTGGCAGTCCGCTTGGAGCCATAAGCAAGTGGAAAAACAGAATATTGACTATGACGGGAGCTAACAATACCAGTGCCAGAGGGACAAACCGATTCGCTAAGAATAGAACCGCTGTGATAACTTCAAGCCCAAAAATGAAGACAAGGTAGTGGGAGACAAAGAGCGCTCCTATAAACTGTCCTGCTACTCCTGTTGGCTGCGACATGGGCAGGAAGTGGAGAAATCCATTTAGTCCAAAGAAGAGAAATATCAATCCAAGCAGCGCTTGAGAGATGCGGAAAGCTATCTTCATAACTATTCATTCTCCGGTAAGTATGTCGAGATATCCGGCGTTGATGGTTCGCCATTCCCATGAATGCATCTACTGCAGGAAGTTGCCAGCCACAGGGGGTCACGTCAATTCGGAACCAGCTGCTGCGTGTATATGTATACATGTGGAATGAAAGAATCCCGCTAAGCGCATGATGTTGAGGGCTATGGTTTAGATTCAATAGATTGAAGCATCTGGGACTGATTTTCTGGGGATGATAACGTTTCCCCTCAATGCAAATGTATGCTATCGTTCATCTTTTCCTTGGTTTATGTCTGACTTTCCCAGACGGGAAGCGTACTGATAAATAAACGATTGTCTGTTGATGAAACCCTAGCGCGTTTTCAAACGTCCATTAAGTAGTTGGCGCAATTTGTATATAAGATGGCGTGTTTTGCCTATGTCGGTTTTCTGCAGCAATCTAGAGTAGGGCCATGAGTGAGGTAAGGGCGTTCTCTGCTGCAAGTGCAACAGCTCCACTTGAGCAGGCTTCGATCTTTCGGCGGGAGCCGGGAGAGACGGATATCCAGATTGAGATTTTGTACTGTGGTGTCTGTCATTCGGATTTACATCAGATACGAGATGAATGGAGAAGTGTGGCACCGACCACGTATCCGTGCGTCCCTGGACACGAGATTGTCGGGCGCGTAAACAAGGTTGGGTCGGCGGTAAATGCATTTAGCGTGGGGGACTTGGCAGCTGTCGGTTGTATGGTCGACTCCTGCCGTAGCTGTACATCTTGTCAGGAAGGGCAGGAGCAGTACTGTTTGAACTATCCCACCTTTACCTACAATTCTCCGGACAAATATACAGGTGGCGTCACCTACGGCGGGTATTCCAAGAGCATTGTTGTGGATCAGCATTTTGCTCTTCATGTTCCTGCCAATTTGAACTTGGCTGCAGTTGCTCCACTGCTTTGTGCTGGGATTACTACCTATTCTCCTTTACGGCACTGGAAGGTCTCCAAGGGGAAGAAAGTAGGCGTAGTGGGGCTGGGAGGCTTAGGGCACATGGCGGTGAAGTTTGCTCACGCCTTTGGTGCTCATGTGGTGTTGTTTACAACTTCGCCGGGAAAGACTGAAGACGCATTGCGTTTAGGCGCGGACGAAGTAGCGGTATCTCGTAGCAGTAGCGAGATGAGTAAGCACTCCAGGAGTTTCGATTTCATCCTGGATACCGTGTCTGCAGCGCACGATGTGAATGCTTATCTTGACCTGCTAAAGCTTGACGGCTCTCTTACATTGGTCGGCGCGCCGGAAAAGCCATTTCCTGTATCGACTTTCAATCTGCTGCTAGGACGTCGCAGTGTGGCAGGGTCGATGATCGGCGGTATTCGGGAAACGCAAGAGATGCTTGATTTTTGTGGCGTACATGGGATTACTTCGGACGTTGAGGTCATTCCGATTCAGTCAATTAACGAAGCCTATGAGCGATTGTTGAAGGGCGATGTTAGATACCGGTTTGTGATCGACATGGCTACTCTTTAATGCAGGTGTATAGGATCAAAAATGAGTAAACATTTCCGAATTGCGGGAAGGATTGTAGGCAGGTTGAAGGAGTTGGGTGTCGAGCCCGCCGTGGTGCTACGGTGTGCTGGATTATCATCTGACCTCTTTGATCAAACGAAGATTCAGGTAACCACAGACGAGTTTTTCTCTCTATGGCGGGCCATCGGTGAAGTGAGTCAGGATCAGGCAATTGGGCTCAAGGTTGGGACCGAAACCAATATGGAGCGTTATGATCCGATAGGTATTGCGGCGATATGCTCCCGAAACTTTGGTGAAGCGCTCGGTCAGATTTCCCGTTACAAGCAACTGACTTGTCCGGAAGAAGTCTGGTTTGAAAAGCGCCAGGATGAGTGTGCCGTTCAGTTTCGCTTCCTTTTGGCTACAGAGGATGAGCCGGAAGTTCTGGTAGATAACTGTTTTGCTTGGATCCTTTCCATAGCGCGCCGCGGCTTAGGAGCACAGTTTTCGCCGCTGCGTCTGGAACTGGTACATCGTCGTGAGGACGTGAAGTACCTGGAGAGGCATTTCGGATGTCCTGTACTCTTTGGTGCCGATCGGAACACACTTGTCTTCCGTGCTTCCGATATAGAGCAGCCCTTTACAACACACAATGCTGAATTGTTGGCGATGATTGCTCCTCAGCTTGAAGAAGAGTTGAGCCAGAACCAGGAAAAGCAGAGCTTCCCGGAGCAGGTTCGAGCCGTAATTCAGCGCAGACTGCCGGGCCAACGTCCGAAGATTCAGGATGTTGCTCGCGAGCTTTACATCAGCTCTCGTACTCTGCAGCGTCGGTTGCAAGAATGCGGCTATAGCTTCCAACAGGTGCTGGAAGAAGCGAGGCGCGAGCTTGCACGTCACTATTTAACCTATTCTCCGCTTGAGTTGAACGAGACGGCCTACCTTCTGGGCTATGAGGACGCCAACTCTTTTGTTCGCGCCTTTCGCGGATGGGAAGGTGTTCCTCCTGCACATTGGAGAGAGGCTCAGCGGGTTAAGGCTGTTTCGTAGTTCCCGTCTCTGCTTCTTCCTAAACCCAATTCCTATCAGGTCAATGGCGTTGTCATTGGCCTGATATATTAGATATAAGAGCTTTGTTTTGAATGAGGCAGCTTGTGCTTTCCATGCACGAGGGGCCTAAGGTCTCCTTGAAAGATTTTTATACCAGGGAAGCGAAGTGAATTGTATAGGGCAGTTTTTAGAGGAGCGCGCGGGGAGAGTGTGCAGAAAACTGTCTAGAACTTGAGAAGAAAGGGCATGGAATGCCACGCCCCTCCTGATTGATCTTTGCCTAAGTGATCACCGGGGAATTGGCAACACCCTCCAGCCCAAAGACTCGCTGATAGTGCTCGACTTCTTCCTTTGGTCCCATGGCTTTCTGAAAATTATCCGAGAGTTTTACCGCAGGTCTTCCATCCGCATCGTTGAGCTTGCAGACAAGACTGACTGGATTAAATCCATCATCCCCGCTGGGATTGCAATTACGAAAATCATTGGTAAGAAGAGTTCCCCAGCCGGAGCTGAAGCGGATACGACGATCCGGTACCCATCTCTTCTCGTCGAGGAAATCGCTGGCCTTCTGGAAATCTGCAGGGGAGGCGCCATTCCGGATTCTCCCCGCAAAATAGGCATGTAGAGCCAGGATATTGTCTACATCGAGAGAGTCAGAGGCAATCAAGAGCTTCTTCTTCGGGTCGCGGCCACGTTGCTCAAGCCAGGCGATATACTCATCGCCAGCTATAAAAGGATCTTTGCTGTCGATGCGTTGTCCTGTCCAATCGGCTACCCATTCGGGAGCATTGCGCAGGAACTGTGTTGTTCCGAAGGTATCAGGAAGAAGGATGAGCAATTCTCCTTGATACGTCTGCTGCCACAGCTCAAGCATGCGATATTGAGCCTTCTTCAATTCCTCGTCATTATTGGCCAATGCGGCCAACGCCATAGGCAGTTCGTGAGCATTGGTGCCGATTGCTTCCAGGTCATGCTTATAGGCCAGAAAAGCATTGGATGTTCCGCTGAATACATTTCCGAGTACATCGGCCATCGCCTTGACGGTGTACTCCTGCCAGAGAAAGCTATGACGACGACGGGTTCCGAAGTCGCTGAGCCTCAGACATGGAACTCCACGCAACCGCTCCATCTTCTCCCAGAGTTTTGTTTTGGCTCTTGCGTAAATAATATCCAGTTCGAATTCACTCAAATGCTTCAAGGCCGCACGCGTTTTGAGTTCATTGATTGTGGAGAGTGCGTAGATCTCCCAGAGCGTTGTTTCGGTCCAGAGACCATGAAACGTAAGGAAGAACTGGCCATCCCGTACGGAAAGCTCGTAATCCGACAAGCGAAAGTCCTGATCGAGCCACTCAATAAATGCCGATTCAAAGATTCCCCGGCGGCCATAGAAGGTATTACCAGCCAGCCAGATCAGCTCGGATTTGTGAAAACGAAGCTTTTTTGTGTGTTGCAGCTGCTCTTCGAGTTGATGACGGTCAATGACATCTGCCAGACGCATCTGTACAGTTCGATTGATGAGAGAGAATGAAGCCTTCGTTCTCGGAAAGTGCTTCCAGATAAATTGGAGCATCAGCAGCTTATAGAAGTCTGTGTCAAGCAAGGACCGAGTGATAGGGTCCAGTTCCCAATTGTGATTGTGCGCGCGTCTGGCAAGATTAATAATCACGATTTCATTACTTTACTGCACCGGAGGGGGAAAACGGAATTGTCTCCGGGTGATTCTGTCTGGCTTTTGCACCGGGGACTCAGGCTAATTTGATCTCGTTTCGGTTGCTCATATTGTCAAAAGCGCAGAATCGGTTACTAAGAATCACACGACCCGGGCGACGGGACGTTATTAAGGTCGTTATAGATCATTCATTTTTCTATCTTCGATAAGGACGTCGATCTGCTACTGCTTCCAATGTGAAAGCTTTCTGGTGGCCCGAGATAAGCAGGTTTGAGTCCTCCGGTATTGATCACGAGTTTTTCCAAAACCACTCCTGGATCGACCATCCAAATCTTCAGTGTGTGATAGCCCGGATTCGTTATTGTATGAGTTGACACAACATGACGAATGTTGTCGCTAACCGTCTTCTCCCAAGCTTTTAGCGATGCGTCGGCCAAGGCATCAATGATCTGTGGCTGCTGGTCGTCAAAGGAGACTGCAAAACGCAGGCCACGTCCAGGGACGAAGTTCAGTGTCGGAGCAATATTGGCATCCACCACTACCTGTCCAGTATGGAAGAGGTAAAGACCATATTCGAGACGAGGTGAATCCTGCATCGATGTGCTGCTTTTGACGTCTATCGGGACGATGGTCATTGCCGAAAGTGTATTCCCGTAGTCAGGAATCTTCTCCCAGCGGCCCTCTTTGCTGTCAGTCCGGTTTGTATAGTGTTCGGCTTCTATCGATATGTAGCCATTGCTTTCGACAAATCCGTGAAGCGGTTGAGCCGGATGCGGATGAAATGCAGATACCAAAACCTTGACAGCTTTTCCCTTGGGTTGCGATACCTCTATCCATCCATTGGCTCTGTCTTCAGGAACGTGCTTCCAATCGATAGAGATCCATAGTCGCTGTTCTTTTGCTACTTGGCCGTGCTGAAGAGAGCTCAGAATCCACGGTGCGCTTGGTTTTACGGTATAGGAGAAGGAACCCGATCCTCGATTGAAGATGTCAACGTAGTATCGTTGCCGATTAGTGGAATCGAACTCAGGGAGGGAGAGGTGTTGGGAAGCTTCTGCCGAGCCTTCGACGGACACACCCATCTCCGGAGTTGGGGCGAGCTGAATCTCCTTTACCTCTGGCATCGTGTTTTGCAGTGGTTGATTCCAGTAGGTGTAGCCTATATGCGTTTGGTCCATCATGTGTTCCCATTTACCTCCGGCAAGCACACGGTTATAGCGATTGGATAGCTCGGCATCTTTCTGGAAGAGTTCGCGTACTTTGCTTGCCAGATCGTTTGCGCTAGCCCGTCCCTGGTCTGCGTATAGGTGATTTTTCCCTGCGGTGATGTATAGCTCTGTCACGATCTCGGATGCTTGAGTCGGGAAGAGCACTAATTCGAAGAAGGCATCGCGCTTTTCTTCAGGGAGAGCCAGATAGATCTTTTCGGCCTGTTGTGCGATCGCTTGGAATTCGGCTAGTACTGTTTCTGCTTCGCGATAATTAGTTTGGCTATAGGTGTTTGGAGTCAGCAGTTCAGGCTTGCGACGTCCATTGTATTTCGTGTATTTCTCAACGATTTCTGCTATCTGGGGTGCGAAGTCAGGTCCGAACTCTCTTGCTGCCCATAGCCGGGTAAATTCATCCAGCTTGTCTTTGGGCCAGCGGTTGGGGTCGCGGGCGAAATTGAGGAAGAATTCTATGGGGAACTCCATCGGCTTCAGGTCGCCAACATTCACGATCCAGATGCGATCGGCTCCATAGTGAAGAGCCATGTTCATCTGTTCCCATGTTTTGCTGATGGGCACAGTATTTAACCACTTGTAGGAACGTGGGCCTCCCACGTAATCGAAGTGGTAATAGATTCCTGCTCCTCCGCTGCGTTGCCGTTCTTCGGCGGTCGGCAGGCGGCGGATGTTTCCCCAGTTGTCGTCGCACCAGAGAAGGGTGACATCGTCAGGGACTCGCATCCCTTTCTCGTAGTATTCCTGTACCTCTTTGTATAAAGCCCACACCTGAGGGTCGCGGGGACGAGTTGGATCGGTGTGCTGGTCGATGATCCTACGCTGATCGGCAACGATCCTTTCGAGAAGTTCCGTGTTGGCTGTGGGAGACATGGCCATATCTCCGTCTCCACGCATGCCTATCGTGATGATGCTTTCGTATTGCTTGTTGCGCTCGACTCCTTCTGTCCAGAAGTCCTGTAGCTCAGCGGCATTGGTTGCGTAATTCCAGGGGCCTTTGCCATGCCGCTTCCACTCTTGTTGAGCACGAAGCATCGGTTCATGGTGGGATGTCCCCATGACGATGCCGTACTCATCGGCGAGCTTGGGATTTAGCGGATCGTCTTCATTGAAGGCGTTGTCCCACATGGCTGGCCATAGATAATTTGCTTTGAGACGCAAGAGAAGTTCGAAGACTTTTTCGTAAAACTGATGATTGTAGTTCCCAAATTTTGCCTTGACCCAACCCGTGAGGGAAGGCGCTTCATCGTTCAGGAAGATCCCCCGATATTTCACCGCAGGGGGGCCTTCCAGGTATTTCACAGGCTTTACCAGCAGCGTTTCGTGGTGGGGAACTGGTACGTCAGCCCACCAATACCAGGGGGAAACTCCAATCTGTTCGGAGAGATCGTAGATGCCGTAGATCGTGCCCCGTTTATCGCTGCCCACAATCACTAGAGCTTGGGATACCCCTGGCATCGGCTGCGATACAACCTGGATTAAAAAGGACTCCCATTTGCCTGTTATCGAAGTGGCGTCGACCTTCTTTTCTCGGACTAATTGATCGATAACCGCGCTTTGGCCCAAAGTTCCGATCAAAACTGTGGGGTTCTTGATCTCCTGCCGGTCATGGAGGATCTGGGGCGTACAGGCTGTTACACGGAATATATCCTGCCGAAGATCATTCGCCGCGCGCTGGACCCCAGGGAAGTCTTTCGAGTCTACATAGAGGCTGGCAGTCTGTTTGGCCTTAACCAAGGGAAAAGCACCAGGCGTCGAACGGTGAAGAATATAGGCCGGATGCCCAAGCGCGAAGGCTCCTATTGAGAAAGACAGCAGAAAAATAGCTGTGAATCGCTTTACGCCAAAATATATGACTGACAGACAAGCAGAATGCCGCATTATGCCCCTCGAATTGGTAAGCAGCGATTTTATCTAAATCGCTTTAATTAGGGCAAAACTTTGTCGTGTCCGGCTATTTTTTCTCTTTCATCTGCAACAGGTGCCAGGCCGAGATACTTCCTGCATCCTTGATTTCACCCTCAAGAATAAGGCGTTCGAAATCCTGAATCGGCACACGCTTAACCACCAGATCCTGTTCTTCCGTTTCCAGAGATTGTTCTCCTTGAGTAAGTCCTGTAGCCCGAAAGATGTGGAAGCCCTGATTGGACATTCCGTAGGCGATAAAGAGGTGTCCGATGTAGTCCATACGTCCTGCAATTAGGCCGGTTTCTTCTTGTAACTCTCCACGAGCGACGTCGAGGGGATCGGCTGTCGGATTAAGCTCCCACGTCCCCTGGGGGAACTCCAGAAAGCGCTTGCCTATCGGGTACCGGTATTGTTCGACGAGGTAGAGATCGTTGCCTTCGACCGGGATAATGAGAGCGAAATCGGGCTTTTCAACGACACTGTAAATACCCTGAGAGCCGTCCGCCCGTTCAATAGCGTCTTCTCGGACGGTCATCCAGCGATTTTGATAGACCGTGCGACTGCTTATCGTGTGAATGCTCATATTTCGATCATGTCAGTCCGAAAGGGTCCAGACAAGTTTAGATCTTTCCGAAAAGGAGTAGACCGAAGCAATAGAAGTTGGCGCGGCTTTCCGCCAAAGACCGGAGCCCCTAGCAAACCCGTCTCTGGATCTCAAAGGTTCTTTTCAAAAGCTGCCGAAGTCTTGGTGTGAGAGTAGCCTTCCTGAAGGTAAAAACGATGCGCTGCTTCGTGGGCAATCTGAGAGCGCACGCGGATTTTTAAAATCCCTTTTTCTTTGGCCCATCCTTCTGCCTGAGCAATCAGATTGGAGCCAATGCCGGCACCACGGCAGTCCTTGGCAATTGCAAGTCCACTGATCAAGGCATGAGCTTCCGATTGCAGCGGCTGTTGAATTGACACATGAATCCAGCCCACCACGCGGGTGTGAAGACAGGCTAGAAAGATGGCGTCTTCTTCCGGGCGGGAGTTGAGCCGTTCAATTCTTGCCTGCATAATCTCCGGTTCAGTCGGATAACCAAGCTCAGCACTGAGAGCTGCTATTACGCCAGCGTCTTCAGGGCTGGCAGTGCGAATCCGGAGTGGATCTGGTTTCATTTCGAGCATGTTGAGCCGCCTTTTCGGTTACCTCTGTGTGTTTGGCTTCCCGATGGTCTAGTCTTGCCGAAAGAACTGCCAATCCAATTGCTATTACGGTACACCGAAAGTTGCTACTGCAAGATCACTAAATTTTATTCACGGGGAATTGCGTTACCAAGAGCCGGAACCAGACCCGTTGTTGTGGCAGGTATCCCGGGTTCTATCTTCGATACACTGAAGAAGAGGGAATTATGAGAACGCAGCTCAATAGTCGCGATGTCTTGCTGGTTATCGATGTCCAGAACGACTTTTGTCCCGGTGGAACTCTTGCCGTTCCAGAGGGAGACCAGGTTATTCCCGTGATCAACAAGATTGTTTCGCGTTTCCCTCACATCGTTCTCACGCAAGACTGGCATCCTCGCAATCATGGTTCTTTTGCCTCCAGTCATCCGGGGAAAAAGCCGTTCGAGACCGTCAATGCTGCTTATGGCGAGCAGACCTTATGGCCCGATCATTGTGTGCAAAATACGGAAGGAGCAATGCTGCATTCCGCTCTTCGAGTTCCCGCCGCAGAATTGATCCTGCGAAAAGGCTTCCGCGCCGAGATTGATTCCTATTCTGCCTTTCAGGAAAACGATCGAACTACCAAGACAGGTTTGGCTGGATATCTGCAAGAGCGAGAGTTGGCGAGGGTATTTGTTGTAGGACTCGCGTATGACTATTGTGTGCGCTTTTCCGCAGTCGATGCGCAGTTGGCTGGCTTCCTGGCCATCGTAATTGAGGATGCATGCCGAGCCATCGATTTGAATGGCTCGGTCGCTGCAACAAGGGCTGAATTTGCAGCTGTTGGTGTGCGGTCGATCAACAGCTCCGATATCTTGTAAGTCTCTTATTTCGGAGTGGGCGCGGACATCAAATTCACGAACATTTTGGTGAACTTTGGAAGATCCAGATCAACCTGCGCATGTACCTTTTGAAGGTCGCGACTTGGCTTGAGTGCATCGGTCCAGGTAAGCGTATCTCCATAGGTCGGACCATGACTCAGGTCCACGTCCATGTAGAGCATACGTTCTTTGGTGACAATGCTGGGATCGAGCCAGGCGCAAGCCGTAAGCTCGTCCCAAAGATAGTAGCGGTCCTGCGAATACTTCGCGATGTACTGAGCTGCGGGGTTCGACGACTTCGAAATGGCATCCAGCATCTCTTGGGTGAACATGGCCTTGATCGAAATATCAACCGTCGTGACGTCGATTCGCGGCCAATGCGCAGTCAGGGTAATATGGGCTGCTTCGGGATCGAACCAGAAGTTGAATTCATGCCGTGGATTGGAGGCAAACTCCGGGTCGTCGGTCTGTGGGTTCAGGCTGCCGCCCATCAAGATAATGCCCTTTGTGAGTTCCGCAAAATGAGGATCGATCTTGAGTGCCAGTGCGATATTGGTGAGCGGTCCACCAGCGTAAATTGTGACTTCGTGAGGATGAGCATGAACCTGGCGGATAAGGAAATGTGCTGCGTCTTCCTCCAGCGGCTTGGTGTGCGGAGTTCCTTCCGGCAATGCCGGAATCTCCCATGGCCCATGGCCTTTGGGCTGTGACGGCATTACTCCTTCGGCATTCACCGCGCCATTTCCCCAGGCGCCCAGCCAGACTACCTTTCCATGGAGTTGCGATGTGATTTGTGTTTCTGCCTGTGTGCGAACGAGAGGAAAGACGGCTCCTGGCACAACAGGAACATCGGTGCGTCCAATCAACTCCAGCATACGGAGAGTATGTTGTACCTCTTCAGCGTGCCAGGCATTTCCGGAAACCATGGTGATTCCCAGAACCTTCACTTCGGGGGATTGCAACAAGACCATCATGGACATTTGATTTGACCCACCAGGCCCGGAACCATCCTGGTCGATGAGCACGAGGCACTTATCGGCAAGCACGGGTAAACTGAGCCCCAAGAACAGAAGCAGAAAACAAAGTCGTCGCATTTGCGGTTATTTTCGCATGCCTGCATGCTCTCAGCCACGTTTTGCAGGCCGAGAACATACAGACACAAAGATGAAATCAGAAGACGATGCGGCCTGTTGCAATGAGCCCATGGTTGTAGCTGTGGTACTGCGAGGTGGCGATTTGCATGCCGCCCCCGAAAGCAAAGGCAGTTCTGTTGCGCTTGGCTCTACCGAATTTATGCGGGGTGATCATGATTCCCGGAGTGATGAAGGTCTGGGTCCGCCCATCGTTGCTGCCTCCATGAAAATAGGTAGAGTTGAACTCCAGTTCAGGCCATAGATAGGAGCCCAAATGGTATTGGAAGACGGTATTCCAGAGGATGGGTCGGCCCATTGCTTTGGTGTGCCCGGTCGGGAGCGGTGCTCCAAGGGACGATTGCACATCAAAGCGCCCGAAGCCCTTTCCTGCTGAAAGCGTGGGATTGATCGAGCCGTCCGGGCTGCCATTCTTATAGCTTCCTGTCGGAGCAGTTCCGATCAACGTGAAGTTGACAGCATAGCTACCATTTTTAGGATTGCCGCTCAGAACACGGTATTTCAAGATCAGCTGCCAGTCTCCGCTTCCATCTTTGGCCTTCGTATTGTGCTCGATGTAGGGTGGCATAGTGATGTCAAGCTCTGTTCTGTACCAGGGAATGAGGCTGAATCCCTTATTCGCCCCATAATTCCAGGTAGTCGTATGTGTCGGGGTTATCTGACGAATGGCATCGAAGCGTGCCAGTTGTACCAGCACCGAGGAGGGGGTGACCACGGGTGCTACCCAGGCCGGTTGTTCCGAAGTTGTTTTAAGAACCCTGTCTTCCCATGAGCTGAAGAACTTTGTTTGCCCGTGAGCCAGTAAAGGCTGGAGGAGAAGAAGAATGCTGGCCACGATGACAGCTGTAAGACGTCCGGTCATTCATGTTCCTTTTGAAGAGGAATTAAGTATTTCGGCTTCGGTGAAAATCTGAAATGGATGTTTGTCTGTTACCTGGGCTTCAATAGTGAATTGCCTGAATGGATATGTATCTGGCGGATGTTTCCTATGAACAGGCACGCGGTACCAGGGCCGGGACCTTGCTACATGTCCAGGCTTGGGTTACATTCCAGCCCAGACGTGTGCGTAGCTTTCCGCCATCTGTTCTGCACTATATGTAAGTGCATGACTTCATGAAAATCGATTTAATTGTGCGCATGATAAGTAGCAGCGGTCACATGCCGCCTTGGGCATGTTCCGATTGTCATTCATACAAGTGTGTACGGAAGTGACAAGCACGTCAGGGTGCCTGCTGGAGGTTGCTCGTGAATACAAATTACCGGACGTCGTATTACAAAGCAATAGAAATGTTCACAGCCAAATTTCCGGTTTTGACGGATAGCTAGTTTCCTTCAACCTTTGGGTGGATGCCTAATTCCCGAATGTGTTCTATAAGATCCGTAGGATGAACTGGCTTTACCAGGACGGTGAAATCGTGGCCAGCCTGGCGTGCTGAATGCAAAAGGTCGACAGTAGAAGCTTGACCGGAGAACAGGACGATCTTACAGTCTGGGATTTGTTTTTTGATGGCTATCGCCAGATCGACCCCGTTTATGCCGGGCATCATCACATCGCTGATAAGCAATTCCGGAGGGACTACATTAGCCAGTTCTAGAGCTTGTTCGCCATCGTAAGCCGGAAAGGCGGCGAATCCGTGATGTATAAGGATTGCAGCCAAGGTGTCGGCTATCACAGGTTCATCGTCGACAATAAACACTACAGGGCGCGGTGGGAGAGGCTTCCTTTCCAGACCCTGAGCTAGGATTTCTGCAATAGGAACTGCTTCAAACCTGCTCTTTTCTGACATGGAAGGGCCCTCTTCGTAACACTAGCATTCTATTCCGCTACCGGAAAAAGATTTTAGTATGTGATTATTAGAAGTTATTAGAACTTCCGAGTTTTGATTGATCTAACGCAACCGCAGAATATACTACTTAAACGATAGTCGCCAATAGAATTGAAAATGTCTTGGCCTAACTCTGAGGCTGTTACGAGGGCATAGTATGGCTCAGAAAGAGATACCTACATCAAGCTTAAAGCGGTTCCCCTCTGTCTTCCACACAGATGCTTTCCGGCTACCAGTCGGTAAGCACAAGCAAGTGATTCTGGATCTGGTCAATGAGTTGGAATTGCTGGAGTCTGGAAAGGCTCTCAAGGTTCCACTTGTGGCACTTCCAGACACAAAAGAGAATTTTCGATCCGCATTGGGCCGGGCTACCTGGCGGCGAGGCTTGTCTGTAGAAGTTTCAAGTGATGCTGATCATCTGTATGTGTGGAGAACGGAGCAGACATTGGACTAGAGCAAAACCAGCGTAGGTGTATCCCGAACCACAACTCCCTAGGCAGGTTTTCCATCAAGAAAACCTGCACATCTCCGAATTTGGATAGGACATAGTAACGCTGGTTTTGCTCTAGAGTATTTCTCTATGCGGAATAAGTGAAGTTTGTTCGCTTGTACAGCGAGTCTTAAGTGCCTCCCGGATCCTAGTGCCACGTTGCATCTTTAGTGCTTTGGGTGAAAATCCGGATGCCACAGGAAATCTATGAAAAACAGGAAATTTGGTGGCACAATTGGGCATGCCTAATTTCGTGACGTTTGACGACGGACTGAACTACGTATCGACTTTTGAAATAGAGTATTTTGGTCTTGAACAAGAAGACAAAGAACACAAAGGCGAAACTTACATTAAATTGCGGAATGGGGAAAAGTTTTGGACAAGTTGCGGTATGGAGAAATTGGTTGAAAAGCTCGGACCAGTAGAAAATCTCCATTACTAGCACCAAATGCTACTTCATTACGCCTTTAGACTAATAGCATCAGTGTAGCGGCTTGAAGTAAACCGGCCAAAACGTCAGCATATGAGGATTGGAGTTTAGATGCGGTTGTACATTCAAGAAATAATTGCTCGCGATGAGAAAAACCCCAAACCGGAATATAAGTTCACAGGTCTTATAGAAAATGCATTGCATTGGAGCGATCATGTAGTTGCAGAAAGCCGACAACGACTGATCGCCGAAGACGGGGGAATCGAAATTGATCTTCCTCCTGGAGGTAAAAGTCCCTGTTCAAACCCTAAAATTGAGCCGAGACCGCAAGGTGGTTTTGCGATATCCTACGAGGTCCCGTTGCCATAGCGATCTAATCTCTTGGACTTATACGGCACTTTGGCGCCTAGGAAGCCTTGGCTGATATCGATAAGACGTCGGTCTTCGTCTGGTGTATCGATCCTAATCGGATGTAACCAGAATGAAAGCAAAGCCGTCATGGCCCTTGCTGCAAACGGTCTGAATCACTGTTCCGCTGACTTTGGATTCCTTCGCTACCAACTCATTGAATCGGCGCATACCCTGTACGTTCGGATCGGTGTTGTTTGCATCTGCCAGCTCGCCTTTCCTCACTACATTGTCGACGACGATCAGGCTCCCTTTCCGGGAGAGCTTCAATGCCCATTGAAAGTAATCCGGCGTATTGGGCTTGTCTGCGTCAATGAAGATCATGTCAAAGGGACCCTTGCCCTCGGTAAGGATTTGGGGAAGAGTGTCGAGCGCCGGGCCAACGCGCAGTTCTACGGTTCCAGCAAGTCCGGCCCGTGCAATGTTTGCGGTTGCTACTTCAGCATGTTTTGCGTCTGCTTCCAGTGTGATCAATTTGCCGTCTTTAGGGAGTGCTCGTGCAAGCCAGATGGTGCTATATCCGCCGAGTGTTCCGATCTCCAGAATCGTGCGGGCGCCCTTGAGTTGTGCGAGGATCTGGAGGAGTTTCCCTTGAGCCGGGGTCACGCTGATTTGCGGCAGTCCGGCAGCATCGCTGTCGCGGAGTGCAGCTTCCAAGATCGAGTCGGGGGGGATGAGCAGGTCTGTAACGTAACTGTCAACCGCATTCCATAACTCTTGCGTCATAGATACGTCCTTTGTGTTGTGCTATCGAAAGAGATGATGGGGAGAATGGACGCTCCCCTGTACTGCTATCTAGATGAGATGCTGTTGTCTAAAGTATTACCTGGAGCATTTCCTGCAAAGATGTAGATCAAGTCTCAGAAGCTAGTGCAGCTTTCCGCCAAAGAAAGCCGCATTAGCTGTCTTCGGCATGTCTATACCCATGCGGGAAATGCTTTAAAACCACCGAAATCGTTTCAGCAGGAATAACAGCAGAATTGTGCTAGCCACCATCATGCCCGATACGATGAGTGTGCCATTTGCCGCATCGGTAAATGGGAGCCCCTTGGTATTCATTCCGAAATAGCCTGAGATGACAACGACAGGTAGAGCAATGGTTCCAAGAACCGTGAGCACCTTCATGACCTGATTGGTCCGATTCGCGACACTCGAAAGGTAGACATCCATCGTTCCTGTCAGCAGGTCCCGTTGAGTCTCAATAAGGTCAAGGTTGCGGGAGACGTGGTCAAAGATGTCTCTCATGAATGGCATCAGATCCCTTGCAATGTGGGGGTGTTCCGTACGATACAGGTGCGCTGTGACATCCCTGGTATTGACGAAAATCCGGCGCAGTTCGATCAGCTTGCGCTTGGTTGCGAAGATGGTGGCAAGAAATTCGGGTGACGGATCTTCCAGTACCTGGTCTTCCATCTCATCGATTCGGTCGTCGATCTGATCGAGTATGGGGAGGTATGAGTCGACTACACCGTCACAGACCCGATACAGAATCTGATCGGCACGAAGCTTAGTCTCTACTGCGTGAATCGGCTGCAGGATATTGTTCAAAAATTCGCAATTGTCTTCACGAACCGTTATCACCCATTGGGAGCCAAGAAAGATGTTTAGATCTTCGATGGCAAGGTCGCTGTCATCTTGGGCGCGAATGATCTTAAGAACGACGAAAATGTAGCCGTTTTCTTCGACCTTCGCTCGTTGATGGCGATTGCGGCAGTCCTCGATATGCAGTGGATGCAAATGATACTCGGCCGCAAGCCGGTCTAATTCCGGGGAGTTCGGGTCTAGAATGTCGTGCCAGATCATAGATGCAGCGAAAGTCCGTTCGGCAGGCAGCCCTGGAGTGGCCAGCATAAAGGCCGGTCAGCAAACTACCTGAATCGAAAGTAGTGTACCGCACGGATGTTGAAAACCACAGAAAAGAGCATTCCCGGAAGAAATTTCACCGAAAGGGTGGCCATAAAGAAATCCGTTTTCTCCTGTATAGCCAGTACTAATTCTCCATTGGCGAATCCAGGCATGTAGATCTCTCACGGGGTTTGCATGCCTGGAGACATGAAAGCCTCGCATGCCAACTTCGGGGAAACCCCTACCGGTAGCATAGGCGTTCTCACTAGGCATCGGCCGCGAATGTCTGAGGGGTGCCTCTGCATGTTAAGGTCATCTGTGCTGAGGATACGTTCATGTACAGTGGCTCTCATGATTCTGCGTTCCTTTTGTCTGTAGCTGTTTTGAGATCCCGTTGGCTAACAATCCTGGCGTTCTTCGCTGCGATTGTGGTCTTTGTCCCTTTCGCCTGTGCCGATCCTGTGGACTGGGTGAACTCCTTCATCGGAACAGGTCCCGGAAAAATTGGATATGGCGGGACCATGCCCTTCGTCACCACGCCCTTCGGGATGACGGACTGGACACCACAGACACATCAAAACAAGATCAGCGAGGTCTCCTACCGGTATCAGGACACGGCCATTACCGGCTTCATCGGGACACACCAACCCGCCATCTGGATGGGAGATTACGGGTATGTAACCCTTGTTCCTCAGCTTGGCGAACTCAGGACTGCTTCGGAGCAACGCAAGCTTTCCTTCACTCACACAGAAGAGACGGCAGGACCCGACTACTACTCTGTCTGGATGCATACAGGGGATGGAAAGAAAATTCGTGCCGAACTGACTGCAACGGAACGGTGTGGGTATTTTCGATTTACCTTCCCGAAGGGTGCGACACCTCGCATTCTGGTGGAGGCGTCCCGCTCAGGAATTAAAGGATTCGCCAAGGTCAACGCCGCTGAGAGCGAAATCGAGGGCTATAACCCCGACCGTATGGATAGTCATTTAGGCCCTTTTCAGTTGCCGAACTTCAAAGGCTACTTCGTTGTCCAGTTCCGGCAGTCCTTCGGGCACGCGGATACGTATGGAATAGCTGCTCCGACAGTCGCCGGGGAGCGTGGCGCCTATGCCGAATTCAAAGAGAGTGCCGGTGAAGTGATTGAAGTGCGCGTAGGCACTTCCTTTATCAGTACGGATCAGGCCCGGGCGAACTTGAAAGCAGAGATTCCGTCGTGGGATTTCGAAACGGTTCGGAAAAAGTTACGGACAACCTGGAATGAAAAACTTGAAAGACTCTCGGTAGAAGGCGCTACCGACGATCAGCGGAAGATTCTCTACACGGCGATATATCACGCCTTGCTCTATCCTCGGATCTTTTCGGAGTATGGGCATTACTACAGTGCTTTCGACGATAAGGTCCACGCTGGAGAGTCTTACAATGCCTATTCCATCTGGGATACCTTCCGGGCAGAAAACAGCATGCTGACGTTGTTCGCACCCGAAAGAATCGGCGGGATGGTACAGGCACTCCTGCACGATTACCAGGAGGGAGGCTGGATGCCGAAGTGGCCTAATCCCTCCTACACCAACATCATGATCGGAACCCATGCCGATTCGCTCGTTGCTGAGGCTATGCAGAAGGGCTTCAAAGGTTTTGATTACAACCTGGCATGGGACGCCGTCTACAAGGACGCCATGACCCCGCCTGACGGCGATATAACCCGGCGCTGGGCGGACAGGGAAGAGCATACTCCCTACGAAGCTCGCGCTGGACTGACATACCTCAAGCAATTGGGGTACATCCCTGCCGACAAGGTGAATGAATCTGCATCGAGGACGCTCGAAGATTCCTATGACGACTGGTGTGTAGCGCAGGTCGCGAAACTCCTTGGCAAGACCAGGGAGTACGAGTTCTTCCTGAAACGCTCTCTGAACTATAAAAACCTCTTCAACAAAGAAACGGGTCTCATGCAGGCCAGAGTTTCAAATGGTAGTTGGGCTTCTCCCGAAGAAGGGTGGACTGAAGGCACTGCCTGGGTCTATACCTGGGCCGTTATGCATGACATTCCGGGATTATTGGAATTGATGGGAGGACGTGAGAAATACAATGCCAAACTGGATGAGCATTTTCGGGGTGGCCATAACGTCCATAGCAATGAGCCTAGCCATCACTATGCTTTTCTCTACGACTACAGCGGGCAGGCATGGAAGACGCAGGCGAAGGTTCGAGAGCTTGCAAATGCCGAATATGCAAATCTCCCTGCAGGAATCGACGGAGATGACGATTGTGGCCAGATGTCTTCCTGGTATCTCTTTGCTGCCCTGGGTTTCTATCCCGTGAATCCGGCTTCCGGGGAATACATGATAGGCAGTCCGCTCTTTTCGAAGATCTCGCTTCGTTTGGCAAATGGAAGAACCTTCACCGTGACGGCGAAGAACAATTCCTCAAGAAATATCTACATTCAAACAGCAACCTTGAATGGCAAAGCGCTCGACAAACCGGTGATTACCTATGACGAGATTATGCAAGGGGCGGTTCTGGAGTTTGTAATGGGGCCGGAGCCGTCACAATGGAGCTCCGGCTGGATGCCAAAGCCGTTGTCGCCAAGTATGCAGTAAAGCAAAGCTCCTATCAACGCAGGTTGATAGGAGCTTCTTGTCTGGTGTTGATTTTATCTAAAGCGATTTAGACGAGCTCTACCTCGATCTTTTTTCCTTCTGCATCCAGCTTGGAGATCTTGACGCTGCGGATCTGACCAGCACGGAGTGGTTCAGCTTTAGCTGAGGTGCTATCGGTGGTGCCGCCCTTCCACTTCGCTTTCAGCATCGAACTGAAGGCCGATAGATCTACTTTGTTTGTGCTGGAGCTCTCCTCTGCTGCTGCTGGTGCGGATGCGGCTACCTTGCAGCTGCCGAAAACGCCTTCGCCCAGCTCGACCTCTGCCGAATCTCCCGATTGGCTGATGATACGTCCGGTAACCACTTCGCCTACTTTGTGCTCGGCGATGTAGTCTTCCAGGCTGGTGGGGATCAGCTGCTTGATGCTTAGTTTGAGCTGCCGCTTGTCCTTATCAATCTCCAACACCATGGCTTTGACTACTTGCCCGAGTTTGAGAGCATCCTGGGGATGGTTGAGGCGACGATCGAGAACAATCTCGCTGATGTGAACCATGCCTTCGACGCCTTCTACAACTTGGATGAATGCTCCAAATTTTGTAAAGCTGGTCACCGGGCCTTCGATAACAGAGCCGGGATGCAGCTTTGCAGCAGCTTCCGCCCAGGGATCACCGCTGATTGCCTGTTTAAGCCCCAGTGAGATGCGCTTATCGTCCTGGTTGATTCCCAGGATGATGGTGTCGACGGTGTCTCCAATCTTAACCATGTCGCTGGGCTTGCGGACCTTCTTGACCCAGGACATTTCAGAGACGTGTATCAGTCCTTCAACGCCGGGTTCGAGTTCGACAAAGGCTCCGAAGTCGGCAATCCGTGTTACTGTGCCGCGGACGCGATCTCCGGTCTTGTATTTCTCCGGAACGGCTTCCCAGGGCTGAGCGGTGAGCTGTTTGAGGCCTAGGGAGATCCGTTTTTTCTCCACATCAACCTTGAGAACACGGGCTTCCACCTGCTGCCCGACTGCCAAGATATCGGAGGCCTTGTGGACTCTTCCCCAGGAGATATCGCCAATGTGCAGCAGTCCATCAACGCCGCCAATATCGACGAAGGCACCGTAATCGGCCAGACTACGGACGGTTCCGGTGACGGTATCGCCTTCCTTGATCTCCGTGTAGCGGCGTTCTTTGGTGACCCGTTCTTCTTCTTCGACGATGACACGGCGATCTACCACTACATTTTCTTCTTGAACTTCCAGCTTGGTGATGCGGCAGCGGATCTCCTGACCAACAAGCTTTTCCATGTCGGCTGCTTCGCGTTCGCCACTGCGGGAGGCAGGCATAAAAGCACGTACTCCGATGTCTACGTTGAGCCCACCTTTTACGGCTCCGGTGACCATGCCGGTAATGGTCGCTTTTTCATTGAAGGCTTTCTCTAAAGAACTCCAATCGGTTGGCTGTGCAATCTTGAAGAGGGAGACGCCATAATAGCCTTCCTCATTGCGTCCTTTGACTGAGACGTTGAGCTTATCGCCCGGTTGAACAGTTTTGCCCTGTAGCGCGGCGACAGGCAAAGCTCCTTCGATCTTGTAGCCGATGTCGAGGAAGACGAATTCCGGTGAAACTGTAATGACAGTGGCTTCAACCTGGCGTCCGCCATCTTCTGCCTTGTGAGAGTGACTCTTCTCGTATTGGGAGAGCAGGTCTCCAAAGGACTCGGTTGTTTCAGGGGTTTCGGGCGTCGATTGGGATTCGGGTGTATTCGGGTCGGACATGAGAATTACAGCCTTCTTGAGCAAACTTCCGATCAGGATATCACTCGCGGCTAGAGGTTGCTTCGGGAGGAGAGGGTACTAGCCTGTTTCGCAAAGATTCAGAGGTGCAGCTCTCTTTGGGGGGAAGCTGCCAAGATCCTGCCTCTCCGGTTTACCCCCTTGCGGGAAATGCTCTGGTTCTACCGAAATCACGATACGATGGAGTGGCAACTGGAACTGCGCTTGGTTGGAGGTGTTGGATGGATGGAATCAAGAATACAGCGACGGTTTGCGGCCTTTTCGCCGGTCAATCGAAAGAGATTACCGATCAACGTGGTACATGGACAAGTTCCATTAACCGGGATCCTGTTCCCGGTCCGGTACGTGTAGCGCTGACCGGACTTGAGGGCGATAAAGCAACGCTGCGTTTTCACGGCAATCCCTGGCAGGCGTTGTGTGTCCATCTCTCGGATCACTATCATTTCTGGAAAATACAGTACGGCATGGTTTTGCCCCCGGGACGGGTCGGCGAGAACGTCACTTTGGCCAGTATTACCGAAGACAATATCTGTGTTGGCGACATCGCGCGCTTGGGTACGGCATTGGTTCAGGTAAGTGGACCGAGGACGCCTTGCGGAAATCAGGCGCGCTGGATAGGCCGTAAGGACTGGGTAAAGCTGACACTAAAAGAGAATCGAACGGGTTTTTATCTTCGAGTGCTGGAAGAGGGGCTTCTTGCAGTTGGCGACTCCTGGATTTTGCAGGAACGGCTGAATCCCGATGGAGCAATTCCGGCTATCAATCACTGCTTCTATTCGGATTTCGATATAGAGTACGCTTGGCGTCTGACCGAGATGACTGGCCTCGATCAGTGGTGGAAAGATCGCATTCGCAAAAAAGCCGAGGAATCCATGTCCGAGACAAAAGCTGGGTAGGGGATTCTGCAGCTTGTGATCTGGTCGAATGCTGGCTTGCTCCCCGCTGTTTGAATTGCCAGTTGGTCCAGATATCCCCCTCCGGGCCTTGATTGAACCTCTTTACGAGTATTCAGAACAGGACAATAGCCCGACCTGGAAGCCCTAGAGCATTTCCCGAAATACTGTGAACTTTCCACGTGAGGTGAAGAGCGGCTTTCTTTGGCGGAAAGCCTCGCCAACTTCTATTGCTTCGGTCTACATCTTTTCGGGAAATCCTCTAGTGGGCTTATCGGTTCCAGGATCGGTCCTCTCTGGCTCCTTTATCAAAGCAGATTCCTGGAAAGCTTTCGTGGCTTGTGTGTGCACTCTTCGTGCATCTACCATGCGAATGGTGTAAACTCCGGGTTCCGCTGTCTGCAGCGCATTTTGCGTATTTGGCGAAGCTTCTGGGACGCCGTCCCCGTTTTTCCCCGGGGGGCAAGAAGATGCTCCTTGCTGAAGTTTGGGCAACTAGACTATACCGTTTTCACAAAGGGTGTGTCCGCGAGAAAGGATCTTGGCGCGGCTTTCCTGCCAAAGAAAGCCGCTTTTCACCTAACTTGAAAAGTTCACAGTATTTCGGGCAATGCTTTAGTTAGTTAACCGGACAGAGCTACTCTTCAAGGTCCCGTGTGTGGTCATCGTTTTGTTGCAATCATTTTCTATTCATGCAGTTGAGTCTCCCCTACGACCAACTATTGCGTTACCGTCACTATAAGGTTGACCGTCTGCGTCGCTGCGCTGGCGTTGCTAACCGCAATGATGCATTTGTAGGTCTCTACCTGAGCCGCACCCGACGCGTGGGGTGCCGACGAAACCGGACTGCCGCAGCCGGTCGAACCAATCGTCAAGAATAAAGCTGCAAGCAGCAAAAGTGGCAAACGACGCCAGCGCAGGCCCAGCGGCAACAACAGGCAAGGCAGAAGCTGCGCCAACATCCATGGCCGCATTGCGCTCCGTTTTTTGCCGATACCATTAGCGTCCGTCGAATTCACTGTCACCGTCACAGTAGTCGGCAGCTTGCTGGCGTCCACGCTCGAGTTCGAGAACAGGCAGTTCATCCCCTCCGGCAGCCCGGAACAACTGAGGTTGACCGCGCCGCTCAACACGCCGTTTTCGCCTAACGTGAAGCTGGTCGTTCCGGAGCTTCCTTGTGCCAGCGTAATCGCCAGGGGCGTCGTCGCGTTTAGCCCGGCATTGATTGTCAACGCCGCCGTGTCGACCGTGAGTGATGCCGCTGTGCTCGGCGTCTTCAGATAATACAAGTCTCCCGAGTAAACGGCCGTGAGAGAGTGAGTTCCGACCGGCAACGAGGTCGTCTCATACGTCGCCACACCGGAGACAAGCGGCTGGCTCGCCAGCAGCGTGGAGCCGTCGTAGAAGCTCAACGTGCCGCTCGGCTGTACATTCAAACCTGTCACCGTCGCCACCATGGTCACGCTTGAGCCGAAGTAGATCCTGCTCGACGAAAGAGTCAGCGTCGGTGTTGCAGCCACAGCCGTGATTGTCAGTACGCCCGAAGTGTTGGTGACCGAATAGTTCGACAGTCGATCACTTGGATCATTGAGCGTCGCCGTGACCGGATACGTGCCGACAGGTGACGTTGAGGTGGCTGTCGTGGCATACGTCGCCGTGATCGCATCGCCATTGACGACGCCCGTCAACGTGCCGCTCAACGTCGGCAGCGCCGAACCGTAGACCATGCCCGCATTCGAGGCCGTTACCGTCAGAGGAGCCGCCGACACTGTGATCGCGTGAGTCACAGGCGTCGCCACCGAATAGTCTGCGTTGCCCGCCTGACTTGCCGTCACCACGCACGGACCGGCAGCTGTAAAGCTCAACTTTCCGTTGGCAGCGGAGCAGGCTCCACTAGCAGCAAAGTTCACCGTTAGTCCTGAATTCGCTGTCGCGCTCAGTGCAACCGGCGAGGCGCCGTAAGTCACAGGCGTTGCCGGTGCAGTGAAGGTAATTGTCTGCGTCGCAGCATTCACTTTGACCGAACCCTGAACGTAGCTGATCGTGTAGTTCGCGGCAATTGCCCCGGAGCACGAAGTCGAATAACTGCCTGGAGCGCTCGTCGCAGTGTAGGTCGTCGTGCAGAGGGGCGGCGTCACCACGGTGGACGTGTCGCCGTTCACAAAGCCTGTATAACTCGCTGTGATCTCCGGGACGGGAGTCCCATAGACCACCGTCGCGCTTGAAGCAGTCGCGGTTAGCGGCGCGGGGTTGACGAGGAGGCTTTGCGTTGTCTCTGCCGCCTCGTAGCTGGTCCCTCCGGGCTGATCCGCAGTCACCTTGATAACACCAGCGCCCGTCACCACAAGCTGGCTAGTTCCGTTGATCGCGCCTGGGCCGCTTAACACGGAATAGCTGACGGGCTGGCCAGAACTGGCCGTCGCCGACAATGCGATCGGCGTAACACCATAGCTCACCGCAGAGACAAAGGGCGGGAAGGTGATCGTCTGCGAGATCTTCGGCGTCACCGCACTCGACGGAGATGACGGTGCGCTGGGACCAGCACTATTGGTTGCTGTCACCGTAAAGGTATACGGTGTCCCGTTCGTCAGTCCCATCACCGTAATTGGAGATGTAGCCCCACTCGCCGTGAAGCCACTCGCCGTGAAGCCACTTGGCGAAGAGGTCACCGTGTAGCCGATAATCGCTGCTCCGCCATTGCTACTGGGTGGAGTGAATGTGACCGTCGCCTGCCCATCCCCGGCACTGGCCATCGCTCCAGTCGGAGAAGAAGGTGCAACCGCTTTCACCGTGAAGCTCTGCGACACTGTCGATGCAGCGTTATAAGTCGAACTGCCCGCTTGGTCCGCGTTGATTGTGCAAGTACCAATGGCAAGGAACGTCAACATTCCGCCTGTAGTCGTTGTGCAAATAGTCGTCGTACTCGAGCTAAAGCTTACGGGGAGTCTCGAGCTTGCCGTCGCAGTAAGCGTCGGCGTGGTGCCGTAGTTCTGCGCTCCAGGATTGGGGAAGGTGATCGTCTGCGAGCCCTTCGGCGTCACGGAATTCGACGGAGATGATGTTACGCCGCTACCGACGCTATTGGTCGCCGTCACCGTAAAGGTATACGGAGTCCCGTTCGTCAGTCCTGTCATCGTAATCGGAGATGCAGCCCCACTCGCCGTGAAGCCACTTGGCGAAGAAGTCACCGTGTAGCCGCTGATCGCAGCCCCGCCATTGCTGCTGGGTGCAGTAAATGTAACCGTCGCCTGTCTATCCCCGGCAACGGCTGCCGCTCCAGTCGGAGAAGAAGGTGCAACCGCTGTCACCGTGAAGCTCTGCGACACTGTCGATGCAGCGTTATAAGTCGAACTGCCCGCTTGGTCCGCGTTGATTGTACAAGTACCAATGGCAAGGAACGTCAACATTCCGCCTGTAGTCGTTGTGCAAATAGTCGTCGTACTCGAGCTAAAGCTTACGGGGAGTCCCGAGGTTGACGTTGCTGTAAGCGTCGGCGTGGTGCCGTAGTTCTGCACTCCAGGATTGGCGAAGGTGATCGTCTGGGAGCCCTTCGGCGTCACGGAATTCGACGGAGATGACGCTGCGCCGCTACCGACACTGTTGGTCGCCGTCACCGTAAAGGTATACGGAGTCCCGTTCGTCAGTCCCGTCATCGTAATCGGAGATGCCGTCCCACTCGCCGTAATATCGCCTGGTGAAGAGGTTACGGTGTAGCCAGTGATCGCCGCTCCGCCGTTGCTGCTGGGTGTAGTGAATGTAACCGTTGCCTGTCCATCCCCCGCAATGGCTGTCGCTCCAGTCGGAGATGAAGGCGCAACCGCCGTCACAGTGAAACTTCGCGACGCCGTCGATGCCGCGTTATAAGCTGCGTTGCCCGCTTGATCTGCGTTGATCGTGCAAGTGCCAACCGCAAGGAACGTCAACCTCCCGTCAATAGTCGTCGTGCAAACCGTCGTCGTACTCGAGCTAAAGCTTACGGTGAGTCCCGAGCTTGCCGTCGCTGTAAGCGTCGGAGTGGTGCCGTAATTCTGCGCTCCAGGATTGGCGAAGTTGATCGTCTGGGAGCCCTTAGGCGTTACGGAATTCGACGGAGATGACGCTGCGCTGCTCCCAGCACTGTTGGTCGCCGTCACCGTAAAGGTATACGGTGTCCCGTTCGTCAGTCCCGTCACCGTAATCGGAGATGCAGCCCCACTCGCCGTGAAGCTACTTGGCGAAGAAGTCACCGTGTATCCGCTAATCACCGCTCCACCATTGCTGCTGGGTGCAGTAAATGTAACCGACGCCTGTCCATCCCCGGCAACGGCTGCCGCTCCAGTCGGGAAAGAAGGTGTGACCGCCGACACCGTGAAGCTCCGTGACACCGCCGGTGCCACACTATAAGCTGCGTTGCCCGCTTGATCTGCATTGATTGTGCAAGTGCCAACGGCAAGGAACGTCAACGCCCCGCCTGTAGTCGTCGTGCAAACATTCGTCGTACTCGAGCTAAAGCTTACGGCGAGTCTCGAGCTTGCCGTCGCTGTAAGCGTCGGAGTGGTGTCGTAGTTCTGAGCTCCGGGATTGGGGAAGGTGATCGTCTGCGAGCCCTTCGGCGTTACGGAATTCGACGGAGATGACGCTGCGCCGCTACCGACACTGTTGGTCGCCGTCACCGTAAAGGTATACGGTGTCCCGTTCGTCAGTCCCGTCACCGTAATCGGAGATGCCATCCCACTGGCCGTGATGCTGTCTGGCGAAGAAGTCACCGTGTAGCTGGTAATCGCTGCTCCGCCATTGCTGCCGGGCACTGTAAATGTAACCGACGCCTGTCCATCCCCGGCAGCAGCCGTCACTCCCCTCGGAGAAGAAGGAACAGTGTTGACGTTCATCGTGTAGTTTCGACTGGCTGTCAGGGAACTGCTGTCTGTCGCCTGGATGACGAAGGTGTTACTGCCTGACGCGGTGGGCGTGCCTATCAGATTGCCGCTCGAGTTGAGCGACAACCCTGCTGGCAGCGTACCGCTGGCAACCGAATATGTATAGGGCGATGTTCCTCCGGATGCGGTGATCGTCTGGCTGTACGCATTGTTAATGGAGGCATCGGGTAGCAATGAAGGTGCCAGTGTAATCGTAAACGCCGAACCGCTCAACGAAATCGATTGCGTGGTATAGCTGGGCGAGGCTGCGTTTTTGTCATTGTCCTTCAGGGTGACTGCTCCATTGATCGTTCCAGCGGTTGTCGGCGCAAAGTCAACGGCCAGGGAGCAACTGGCGCCGGAAGCCAGCGAGAAAGCACTCGTGGCCGAGGAACCATTCTGCACGCAGGTTGAGGCCGCATCGTATGCGAAGTTGGCCGCGATGCTTGGGTTATAGTTCGAAGCGGGGAGCGGAAAGGTCAGCGCCGAGTTGCCAATGTTATAGATTGTCGCCGACTGGCTGGTGCTCGTGTTTCCTGTCGTAGTCGCGGGAAAGCTCAAGTTCGGCGGCGTGGCGCGCGATATCTCCTGTACCTTCAGGCTGCCGTTATCGACGACATAAACGTTGCCGACGGCATCCACGGCCACGGCGGATAGGGAGTTGAAGCCGTTGCCCAAAGTTGTTACGCAACTGGCCAACACGCAACCGGACGGCACTATTTTGACTGTGCTGGAGCTTGAGTCTGCGACATAGACACTGCCTGCAGCATCCACAGCCACAGCGGATGGAAAGCTCCAACCACCGCCCAGAGTCGTCACACAACTGGACGACGTGCAAGTGGTTGGCATCGTTTGGATCAACTTACTGTCGAAGTCTCCGACATAGAGATTGCCTGCGCCATCCACTGCCACGATGCCTGGGCTACTGAAGCCATCACCGATCGTTTTTACGCAACTGGACGACGTGCAGCCAGCAGGCGATGCCTTCACTGCGTGATGACCGGAATCGGCGACATAAACAGTACCGGCGCCATCCACGGCCACGCCAGCAGGAGAAAGGAAACCGCCACCCACAGTAGTTACACAGGTAGCAGATGTACAGCCGCTTGAAGTCTTCTTTACTCCATACATAGCATCTGCAACATAGAGATTGCCGGCACCATCAGTCGCCACGGCCATGGGCATCGACCATGCCGTACCGCCGATAGCAGTCACGCAAGAAGCGGACAAGCAACCAGTTGGCACGGCATAGACAGCGTGGTTCCCGGCATCCGCAACATAGACAGTGCCACTCCCATCTACTGCTATACCCAAAGGATTGCTCCAGCCGCCACCCAGCGTAGCAAGGCTGGAATTTGCGGAATTGAAGGCAATTTGAGGCCCAGAGCCTACGCCATAAATATAGACCGAACCCAGAACAGCTCCGTTCCGGTCTTTCAACACTACCTCGCCACGCCGCAATCCCGCGTACTTAGGCTTAAAGTGCACAGTTAGCGAACAGGTATCGCCGGAATTGTAGACATGTGCGCTTCCGTTGGTAAGGCAAGTTCCCGAGCCGTTGTTGTAAAAATCCTGATTCAGTACTCCCTCGGTCAATACGGTTGGCACCGCTCCAGTAGCACTACTATTGAAAGAAAATACAAGATTAAGATCGGGAGTCGGGTCCCCAAAGGCGTCTGAGAAAGAAGCCTCTGTACCGATGCGAGCAGTGTAGAAATTCACGCTCGCAGTTTGCATCACCATTAGTGATCCCAAAGATCCATCCATGTAATAGAGATTGCCGCTCGCATCTACGGCCAAGCCGCCAATGTAAGAACTAGTGCTCCAAGCAGACCCAACTGTCTTAACACAGCTCGATGAGTTACATCCAGCCGGCATCTTCTTCAATAAGTAATCATTATCTGTAACATAAACATTGCCGAGTGCATCAGCCGCTACCCAATTCGGACTAGTCCAACCGCCACCGAGAGTAATCATACAGCTCGTTGAAAAACATCCGGAGGGGAACTCTAATACCGTCTTGCCGCCCCAATTCGCAACATAAACGTTATGATTGCTGTCGACGGCCACGCCTTCGGGAATATTGAACCCGGGAAGAGTAAGCCTGCAAGAATCATTCCGACAAGTTGCCGGGATCTTATTCAGTGTATTGGCCGCATCATCGATGAAATAAAAAGAGCCGTCTGTATCCGTTGCAATGCCAGTTGGGTCCTGAGTACTGTAATTCATCTCAGTTACACAACTCGAAGCTGCGCAAGTAGGCGGCATATCAACTATATTGCTTTGTGCGGGCTCTGTTACATAGATCACATTGCCATCCGAACTAGCCGCAATACCACTGGGACGTATCCACCCGAAGCCAGTGCCCATCTTAGTTACGCAGTTGCTTGACCGGCATCCTGCTGGCACTTTTTTTACTGCGCAAGTTGAAAAATTCCCGGTAGTGGTGTCGCCATAATCCGGCGCATAGACGTTGCCTCTTGAATCTACAGCCACCCCTTCAACTACGTTCCAACCGAGGCTCACCACTCCGGAAGTTGCACCCTCGAAGGTGACGGTTTGCGCAACAGCCCGCACGCCAAGGCTCGCCAACAAACAAGTCAACACCATGACAAGACGCAGATGACTCAGCATTTTGCACTCGCTCTTCCCAAACACCTTCATCGACACACACTCCCGGCATTGCATGGAACTGGATCGTCAGGGAAGACGGCGCAGGCTTGCGCCAGGCAGATCATGGACGCAATGAGCCATCCAGACTCCATACGGTGGAATTGACAATAAAATTCAGGTTAGAGGGTGTCTCCGGGGAAAGTCCTGTACCTTAGTACAGTCAGCGGGAATATTTCGCAATCTTTGAGGAAGTATCCATGGAACGAGAAATAGCTCGTTCCATGGATTAGGACGACTCTCATTGTTCCGCGAATCACCCGACGTCGATCTATACGCGCTCACATCATTACAAGCTGCCGCAAGCGCTCATCCGAATATAACGGCACAGAAGAGGAACTCACACAACTACAGATATCGGATGTCCCGCTTCTTGATCGAATCTAGTTAAGGTGGGAAATACAAGCTTTTCAATATCGGTAACCGTATAGAGCTAGAGCAAAACCAGCGTAGGTGTATCCCGAAATACAACTCCCTACGCAGGTTTTCCGTCAAGAAAACCTGCACATCGCTGAATTTAGATAGGACATAGTAACGCTGGTTTTGCTCCAAAGTACCGCTTGGACATCGATATGGAAGCCTCCGTTGACCCCACCTGAATATGCTCTATTTTGTTTCGTGGCGAAGCCGGAGGCCCCGAGTCCTTTGCTGCAGGCGGCTAAGGACTCTTCATGAATAGTTCAGGCTAGAGATTGCGGCCCAAAATGTAGTCGTCGCAAATCTGGTTGCCGACTTGGAATTTGCGCACTCCCACTTGGATGAAGCCATGCCGCTTGTAGAAGGCAAGTGCTTTTTGATTTCCCGCATATACACCTAATAGCAATCTCTTCTTGCCAAGAGCCATGGCCTTTTCTATAGACCAGAGCATCAGTGCGGAACCAATCCCGGTTTTCTGAAAGCGATGCAGCAGGTAAATGCGTTTGAGTTCTATATCGGCAGAGGTTGTTTCAACGGGCAGATCCGGAGGACATAGCACAGCATAGCCGACTGGAGCGCTTTTCACTTCAGCTAGGCATAGATGGTATTCGGGCGTCTCCAGCCAATGAGCATACTTCTCTGCGGAGTGTTCATAAATGCAGTGGTGGAGCAGGTTGTCCCCTTCAAGTATTCCTGCGAAAGCTTCCAGAAAACTTGCGGCTCCAACCAGGCCAAGTTTTACTTCGTCGCCAGGGAGGCAGATACGCAGCTGATAGTCTTGCTCAATCTCCATAGTCCTATGGTAGCGAAGAATTTGCCGGCGAAAACAGATCGCATCAAAGTATGAATCATCTTTCCGCCGGCTATCTTGGTCAGGCTGGAATAACCCTGCGCTGACGCAAGCCGTCGAAGAATGTGTTGAACATGTCTTCCGTATCGATGCAATCGTGGAAGCCTGCTCTTCGTGCCTTTATCGTGCTGGTGATGTTGTCGAACTCGCTGTTGAAAATGAAGTCTCCGAAGGCCCAGGAGGAGATTTGCCGATAGGGAATAGCCTGCAGGTTATACTTGTGCACGATCTTTTCCCAGAGCGCTTCTTTATCCGACATGTAGGTTACAAGCGGTGTCGGTACTGGATCGGCTACCTCCATCTGAAAGGCCTTGGCGATGCGAGGCCACATATGTTGCCAGCGGAAGTAGTCTCCATTCGTAATGTTGAAGATTTGATCGTGTGCGGAATCGCTTTCGCCTGCCCAGACAGTCGCCTGGGCCAAAATATCCGCCGATGTGACCTGATAGAGAGCCCGGTACGCCTTTTCTGTGCCAGGAAAGCGAAGCGGAAGGCCTAGTTCCTTAGAGATTACGGCGTACACCGCAATGACCATGGCCAGATTCATTGGATTACCTACGGCAAAACCACAGATAGCCTCGGGTCTCAGGGCTGTCCAATGCCATTGTGCCTGCTGCTGTCTTGCACGAAGGAAGTCTTCCTGGTCGTAGTAGAAGTTCGGTGGCATGAGCCGCGGGTCGTCTTCTCTTGCCGGGGTTTTGAAGGGGCCAAGATCTGCCCCGTAGGCTTTGCCTCCCTGATAGAAGGTAATGTGTTGCAAACCTGGCGAGGATTCTTCTACGGTGTCGAGAAGGTTACGCAGGATTGCGACATTGACCTCGGATTTTTCAGCAGCCGTGGCACGTTCAATGTAGGCGCCAAAGACAATATGCGTGACATCCTTTATCCCGCTCAGCTTTGTGCGGACATCTTCGGGATCTAGGAGATCTACTGAGACGTTCTCTACTCCACTTTGGGCAATGCCGACTCTGCGCGATAGACCATAAACCTTTGTATTTGGCCGTGCGGCCCAGTGTGCAGCGGCTGCGCTTCCACTCACTCCCTGCGATCCGGCAACTAATACCGTATTCATTTTCGACATTTTCAAAACTCCTGAGGTTCTTGTGACCATAGTTTCAGAGCATTTCTCGCTTAGATATACCCTTCCAACAGTGGTGAAGAGCAGCTTTCTTTAGCGGAAAGCTGCACGATCATCCGTGGCTTCGGTGTACACCTGAGCGAGAAGTGCTCCAGGTTGCTTCTAAAAACCTTCGCGTATCGTGGACGGACTACTGAGAGCGAAGCGTGCAATTTCGTCTTTGCGCAGGAAGGCAACTCCGGGATGGGACTGAGCATACTGAATGAAGTCCTCAGTCACCTTCATGCGAGAAGGGCGCCCCGCAATACGATCGTGCATGCTGACGGACATCATTCGCCGCCGCTGTCCTGCTTCTTCATAGAGCACATCGAATTCATTTTTCAGGTCGGTTGCAAATTGATCTGTACTAAAGTGGCGCACCTCATAATTCACGATGTCATTCATATGCAGCGTATAGGGCACGACAGCAAATGGTTTGCTATTTACCGGAATCAAGAACGGTTCATCGCGGCTGATGTTATCGATGGTGTACAAGAACCCCAGTTCCTGAAGAATTGCCAGAGTGTTTGGCGTTCCACGCAGCCAAAAGGCGTTGAAGCCCAAAGGACGTGTTCCCGTAGCTTTTTCGATGCTGGCAATGCTCTGTTTGTAAGCTTCACGCTCCTCTGCCAGCGTCATAGAATACTCGGGCGTCCATGTTTGTCCGTGGCCGGAGGCCTCATGGCCGCGCTGCACTATTTCTTTCGCCAGCGATGGATGTGAATCGACAGCAGCTCCCACCATATGTGAAGTAACTTTCACCTTGCGGCGGTCAAGCATATCCAAGAGTCGAGGCAATCCTTCCTTCCATCCATAGTCGTACCAGGTACCGGCGGCGATATCGGGATATCGTGAATCGATGGGTGGCATGGGGCTTTCTGCTCCGCTCGCTGGTTGCGCCCCTGCCTCCATTTGCATCGATAGCGAAATTACCAGCTTGATCCCATCCGGCCAGAAAGGGCCTCCCTTGGGTTGAGCCGTTAGAGGGTAAGTTTGTGCCTGAGAGGGGAATGAGATACCGGCTGCAAATGCCGATGCAGTTCCTGTTTTCATGAAATCGCGACGATTCATCGAAGTGCCTTTCACAGAGAGTTCGGGTGAAACAATTTGTCCAGCGAGACTATGTTTTTGGTGCGAAGAGCAAGCAGTGCCGAATACATTGCGGCATAAATTAACTGCAATCCTGCACTTTCCCAGTCCTGCCGCAATGTGGCGCCGAAGGTAAGGGTGAGAATCAGCAGAGAGCCAATGATTAGTGCCTGACGTGTAGCGAGACCCAGAAAAACAAAGAGGCCAATTGCTGCTTCAAGCCAGGGAAGAGCAAGGCCAAATAGATATACCGATCCCGGAGGAAGCGGAGTCTGGTGGAACATCGGTACCAGTGCCTGGGCAAAGATAGCTGGTCCCGCGAGGATGCGGCTGAAACCGTGAACGAAGATGTTAAGTCCCAGAATTGCTCTCAATAGAAGATAGGCGAGCGCCGAATCGTCGACCCGCCGCGCTTGAGCGTCTTTCATAAAGCCCTCCACGGAATTTATAGATTATCGATAATCTATAAAGTTTCATGAAAGATGATATTTTATGGAGAGGAGTTTTCATGGCTGAGAGTATTCAGCGCGATTCGATTGCCGAGCGCGTAAAGCAACTGCTGATTAAGCGAATCATGAACGGAGAACTACCTCCGGGGCAGCGGCTGATCGAATTGCAGATTGCGCGTGAGTTGAATACCAGTCAGGCTCCGGTACGCGAAGCACTTCGGCAGCTTGAAGCGATGGACTTTGTTATCACGGAACCCTATAAGGGGTCGCGTGTTCGTGAGATAACGGAGCAGGATATGCGTCAGGCTTATCTTGTTCGCGCTTCTCTTGAGGAACTGGCGGGCCAGCTAGCTGCAAGTACTTTGAAGGGTAGTGTCGAGGTACTCAAAAAAGAAGCAGAGAAGATACAGAAGGCCGCCAGGAATGGAAACTCCGAGCAGTACGCAAAGTACGACCACAGCTTTCATCGGATGATCGTAGAGTCCTCCGGCAATCGTATTCTGCTGAGAACATGGAATTCTCTTACCTTTGAATCTCGAATTCTTCTTTGGCTGGCAAAGGGAAAGGTTAACCTCAGCCATGTTCAGGAGGCGCATTGGGAGATTATCGATGCGCTGGAATGCGGTAATGGTAAAGCTGCAGGAAAGCTGCTACACGAGCATCTTTATCATTTTGCGATTGAAGAATAGCTGGCTTACGATGCGAATGTTGTGAAAGATCTTGCGGATCTTTCACAACATGATTTGCTGGCCAGAGATAATCTAGAGCATTTTTCGAATTAGTGTAGACCATTTATCCCCTATCCGGCAGTTGAGCTGATGAAAAGGCGGCGAACGATAGACTGGTAACGGTTTTTATTGCAATGGGGGTTTCACCAGATGGGTGAATTGCCGAAGTCGGAGCTTGCGGTCGAGGGGGCGGAGTTGGAGTCGTTTTCTGTAGAGACGCCTGGAGGCCTGCTTCACATCCGATGGGACAACGAAGCCCGTGCGACACCCAACGCACAACTGGCGTTTTTTGCCGAGTTTCTTGCCTCCACCGGAGTGTATTCGTCCTGGATCGACAGTTGCCCGCTGCGCTATGCGAACAGCATCGGAGGCGATCAACACAAGCGTGACGTACTGGGCACCTGGTTTCTGTCGATTCTGGCCGGGCATCATCGCTACGCGCACATCACCGCGCTACGCGGCGACGGGGTGAGTCCGCAGATCCTGGGCATGAGCAAGATCGTCAGCGAAGACGCGCTGCGCCGGGCGCTGGCCCGGATGAGTGCCGAGGAGAGCCAGAGATGGCTTCGGCCTCAGCTTCTATCGAGTGTGCGGGCGGTTCTGGACAGGCCGTGGATACTGGACATTGATACCACCGTCAAGACGCTTTTCGGTCAGCAGCGCGGCGCCGAAGTCAGTTACAACCCACACAAGCCTGGCCGTCCCAGCCACGCCTTGCATACTTACTATGTGGGCGGCTTGCGCCTGGTTCTGGATGTGGTGGTTTGCTCCGGCAAACAGCACACGGCGGCTCATGCTCGACCTGGATTGAACGACATTCTGAATAGCTTGAGCCGCGAGCAACTACCCGCCTTGGTGCGCGGCGACTGCGGTTTTGGCAACGAGCCCTTCATCGCCGAACTGGAGAAGCGCGGCCAGCCTTATCTGTTCAAGCTGCGCCAGACTGGTGGCGTCAAGAAGCTGCTGCGGCGCCAGTTCGCTCGCAAGGACTGGACAACGCCCGGTCCCAGCGATCAAGGCTGGAGCGCGGTCGAAGATACTTTGAAGCTAACTGGGTGGGATAAGTCGCGGCGGGTGGTGATACTGCGCCGGGCGGCCAAATCCGAGGTAGCGCTGACGAGGAAAGCTGTCGAAGGTCAGATGGAGTTACTGCTGCCCGATCAGGATGTGGAAGTGTGGGAATACGCGGTGCTGGTAACCAGCACCGACTACCCGCTGGAGACGATGGCACAGTTATACCGCGACCGGGCCGATGCGGAAAACGGCTTCGACGAGCTGAAGAACCAATGGGGCTGGGGCGGTTTCACCACCCAGGACATCGAGCGCTGCCAGACCAGCGCCCGCGCCGTAGCGCTGATCTACAACTGGTGGAGTTGGTACTGCGGCGCCGCCAAGCCGGAAGCGCGCATGGAAGCCATCACCAGCCGGGCATTGCTGTTGGCCGGGGTAGGAAGAGCCACGCAGCACGCAGGGCAGACGACGCTCCACCTGACGCCGATGCACGCTGCGAAGTCTACATTGATGCTGTTAATCACCAATATCCGCGCTGCTCTGAGCCATGTAAGGAAGGTCGCGGAGCAGTCCCTTGCCACAGACCGGTGGAAGACCCTGCTCGATTACATCGTAGCCAGAATCATCCCCCACCGCACTCGAAAACTTCTCCATATAGGTCACCTTCTATCGGTCAACTGCGGTTTTTAGGATTATACAGAGACGGAACCAAGCCTGAGCATTATCAGGGGAAATAAGCTTGAGAGCGTCGGCTATAGCTTGCTCAAGGGATTCTCTGGTTCTAGCTTTGGCAGCCCGAAGCAGTTGTTTGAGCTTAGCCCAAGCCTTTTCGATCGGATTCAGATCGGGCGAGTAAGGCGGCAGGTATAGCAATTCTGCTCCAGCGGCCTCGATCAGCCTCCGTACGCCGTTGACCTTATGGGAACTCAAGTTGTCCATTACCACCACATCGCCAGCTGTCAGTGCCGGACAGAGTATGTGTTCGACATAGGCTAGGAATATCTCCGCATCGGTAGCGGCTTCGATGGTCATCGTTGCTACCATGCCACGAAAACTCATTGCTCCCAGGATGGTCATGATTTTCCATTGTCCTCCAGGAGTAGATTCGTGTATACGAGTGCCTCCGAGGCAACGGGCATAACGCCTCGTCATCGAAGTTGTCACACCACTCTCGTCAAGGAAGATCAGCCGTTCCGGACTTGTCGCCTGGATCTTGGCGACAAATTCTTGGCGTCGCTGGCGGTTCGCTTCGGTATCGCGTTCACTGGCATAGAGCGACTTTTTTTCAGCCGTAAACCCAGTTTCCGAAGTAGAAACCAAATCCGCCCCAAGCTCAGTTCCACGCTTGCTTCATTGTGCAACTTTGCTTGCACTTCAGCCAACGTTAAATCCGGCTCCGCTTCCACCCACGCTATTACCTGCTTTTGCTCTTTGGCTCCGACGTGTGGTTTTCTCCCGGGACGATGAACAACTCGCTCGGCTTGACCACTATGCTTCCGCTGGCTGGAAACCTTCTTCGCCCAACCTACACTTACTCCAAATAGCTCTGCCAATTCCTCCAGCGTCCCATTCCCATCATCATAGGCTGCTAGGAACTTACGTCGCAGATCATCTTCGTAGGCTTTCGCCATTGCTTTGCTTGTCGCTGAGTTTCGCCATGCTCAGTCTACACTAATTCGAAAAATGCTCTAGCTGATTTTTACCAGTTGTTCTGCATCCGTTTTCGATCCCAGAATTGAAACCTTAGGGACCTGACCACGAACCATGGCAACTTCATCGCATTTGTGAAGCCGTGGACAGCTCAGGCAGTCTTTATAAATTTTGTCTGGCAGAGCCGTTTTGTCCTCGACTGCACGGAATCCAAAGTGCGTAAAAAATTCCGGGATGCGGGTGAAGAGGCAAACAGAATGTACATCGTGCTCTTCTGCTTCTTCTATAAGTGCAAATAACAACTTAGCCCCGGCACCCTGACCTTGGGCTTCCGGTTTCACAATGATCGAGCGCACCTCCGCTAAGTGAGGGCCATAGAGATGTAACGCACCACAGCCAAGAAAGGCCCCGCTGCTGGCTTCGGCAACGGTGAAATCGCGAACATTTTCGCAGATCTCAGCGAAGGGTCTCCGCAACAATGTTCCATCCTGACTCAGGCTGTTTACTAATTCATAGATCTTGGACGCGTCTTGAAGACGCGCCTTACGCACCAGCATGTACTACTCCTCGAAGCGCCATCACCCGCTCTTCAGCAGAATCCAGCGCCTGCCGCACGCGATCCCTGGCTGTACCACCAATTACGTTGTGGCAGTCGAGGGTTGCTTCCAAGGTCACCGCGGCAAAGAAATCCTCTTCGAATTCGGAGCCGAACTGTTTCAGCTCTTCCAGTTTTAGATCGGCAAGTTCGCACTTTTTATCCAGACAATACCGCACCGCATTCCCGATTTTTTCGTGAGCTTTGCGGAAGGGAACTCCCTTGTAGACCAGATAGGTGGCTGCAGCCATCGCATTCAGGAACCCTGACTGACAGGCAGCGCGCATTCTCTCTGTCTTGAAGCCCAGGGAAGTGGTGAAGCGTGCCAGCAGCGCAATTAGATCGCTGGCGACACCCGTGGCCTGGAAAACAGGTTCCTGCGTTTCCTGCAGATCTTTGTTGTAGGCCAGAGGCAGTCCCTTAATCAACATCGTGACACTCTGGGCTGCTCCGTTAAGACGGCCAACCTTGGCTCGTGCCAATTCCGTGAGATCCGGGTTCTTCTTCTGTGGCATGGCGCTGGAGCCGGTCGAAAAGGCTTCAGGCAACTCGATGAATCCGAACTCTGCTGACGCATAGAGCGTAATTTCTTCGGCAAAGCGGCTGACATGCAAGCCGACCGTTGTGAGTGCCTGGAGATACTCAACCACAAAGTCACGGTCGCTGGTTGCATCCATGCTATTTGCTGTTGGCTTGGTAAAACCAAGTTCGTGCGCAGCGATGTTGCGATCCAGTTTGAGTGTTGCTCCGGCGACGGCACCCGAACCAAGCGGGCAGAAGTTTAAACGCTGCTGAACATCTTCAAGGCGCGAGATGTCGCGCAAGATCATCTCTACATATGCAAGCAGCCAATGCGCAACTAGAACAGGTTCGGCGCGCTGCAAGTGGGTATAAGCAGGAAGTGCAGCATCTCCACTAGCTTTTGCCTTTTTTACCAGTGCGTAGGCCCACTCGGTGAGCAGTTCCGAAATCTCATCGATGTTTTCACGGATGTAGAGGCGCAGATCGGTGGCGATCTGCTCGTTACGGCTACGTCCGGTATGCAGCTTCAACCCGAGATTGCCGACACGCTCAACCAGCGATAGCTCCACGAAGTGATGGATGTCTTCAGCTGTAGCGTGATCGCGAACCTCATGCTGGTGTTCCGGGTTCCAGTAAACGCGAACGATTTCATCGAGTGCGGCGGTAATCTGCACGAGTTCTGCTGCGGTAAGGACTCCGGCTGCGGCTAGAGCTTTGGCATGCGCTTTACTCGCAGCTACCTCTTGGGGAAGTAGTTGCCAGTCGAAGACGATGGACTTTTGCCACTGCTCAAAGACTTGGTCGAGTGGCTCGCGGAAGCGGCCTGACCACATCTTTAATGTCACTTGATCAACTCCTCTGAAGGCAGCTATCAGCTTTCTGCTGCTAGCTATTACCCTTCATCATCCTGCTTTTGCAGCAATATTATAAGTAGTGAGGACAGAGGGGAGGGCACAGCTTTAGGGCATTTTCGCTTTCACTGTAGATCCGGAACAAATAACCGCGTGGCCGTTCCGTCAAAGAACGGCCACACTGCACCGATTTCTGCTGGACCATACTAAAAGCGAAAATGCTTTAGCCATGCCCTCCCTCTGTCTGTATCCCAATTCTCTAAACTGCTCTTACCCTTTGACATACATGTCTTTGGCGCCGCCCAACAACATTAACAGCAACGCCTTTTGCATGTGCATACGGTTTTCTGCCTGATCGAAGATAATCGACTGCGGACCATCCATCACCGCATCCGTAACTTCCTCATTACGCTTTGCGGGCAGGCAATGCATAAATACGGCATGCGGCGCGGCCTTGGCCATCAGAGCTTCGTTTACCTGATACGGCTTGAAGATCGGTGCGCGCTTGGTTGCTTCATGCTCAAATCCCATGCTGGTGCAGACATCCGTGTAGATTGCATCGGCTCCGGATACCGCAGCGTTTACATCGTTGGTTAGTGTAATGCTGCCGCCGGTTTCTTCTGCAACCTCCTTTGCCTTAGCAACGACATCCTTATTAGGCTCATAGCCCTTCGGAGTTGCGACCTTGCAGTGTGCTCCCAGTTTTGCAGCTGTAAGCATCAGTGAGTGGCAAACATTGTTTCCATCGCCGACAAAGACAAAGTGCAATCCGGAAACAGAGCCGAAGCGTTCTTCAAGGGCCATGAAGTCTGCCAGTGCCTGGCAAGGATGCTCGAAATCGCTGAGAGCATTGATGACGGGGACCTTGGCATAGGAGGCCATCTCCGTGATGGTCTCGTGCGCATAGGTACGCAGCACGATTACGCTGATCCAGCGCTCCAAGTTGCGGGCCATATCGGCCAGAGACTCGCGTTCTCCCAGAGGTGAGCTGGTCTGATCGACGAAGATTGCATTTCCGCCGAGTGTGTTGATGCCTGTTTCAAAGGTAAGGCGCGTACGGAGAGAGGCCTTCTCAAAGAAAAGCACCATTTGCTTGCTGTCGAGCGCATGGCGATAGTGCCGCGGACGTGCTTTGACGTCGTGAGCAAGTCTCATCAGAGCAGAAATTTCAGTAACCGACAGATCTGCAATCGAGCAGAGATCTTCCCCGCACATGGTTTCGGCGGCGGACTGTACATCCAAATCTTCTTCAATCTTTGTCTGAGAGGACACCAGAACTTCGCTAGCCAACTTTCTTACCTCCTTCAGTGGCGCCGCTGGCAGTGTGTGTTGCGGCATTGGCCAAAATTTCGTCGAGGGCATCGACCGTAATATCCACGTGCTCTTTGCCCAGAATGTAGGGCGGCAGGAAGCGAAGAACCGTTTCACTGGTTCGATTGCCTACAATGTGCCGCTCCATCATTGCGTTTAGTGCATGTTTGGCCAGTTCTGCCGATTCCAGCTCTGCTGCCAACATCAGACCGTAGCCGCGAACATTCACAATACTTTCGTGTTTTGTGGCTAGAGACTTCAAACGGTCTTTAAAATAATTCCCAACTTCGTTAATGTGGGCCAACAAACCATCATTTTTGATGGCGTCGATTACTGCGATGGCTACTGCACAGGCCAGGGCGTTGCCGCCGAAGGTTGTGCCGTGCATTCCAGCATGAATCGAGCGGGCGGCTTCTTCCGTACAAAGCACTGCACCCATCGGAATTCCGCCTGCTAGAGGCTTGGCCAACGTTGTGACGTCAGGCTGGATTCCGAAATGCTGATAGGCACACCATTTTCCCGTGCGGGCCATACCCGACTGGATTTCGTCGGCAATCAGCAGGGCTCCCGTTGATTGCGTGAGCTGGCGAACAGCAGCGAAGAACTCCTGCGTGATCGGGCAAACGCCGCCCTCACCCTGGATGGCTTCGACCATGACGGCACAGACTTCGTTGGAGAACTTTGCCTTCAGCTCTTCGACATCGTTGAAGCGGACGAACTCTACATTTGGAAGAACCGGAGCGAATGGTTCACGGTATTTCGCCTTAGAGGTTGCGGAAACGGCGCCAAGTGTCCGGCCATGGAATCCATTTTCCATTGCCAGGATCTTGGTTCCGAGATAGTGCCCCTCACTGCGCCGCAAACCGGCATAGGCACGAGCCAGCTTCATGGCTCCTTCGTTTGCTTCGGTACCGCTATTGCAGAAGAAAGCACGATCCAGACCTGTGATTTCGGTCAAGCGCATTGCCAGCTCTGCCTGCCCTTCGTGATAGAAGAGGTTCGAGGTGTGGATCAACTTACGGCTCTGCTCGCCGATAGCGCGCTCAATCGTCGGGTTTGCATAACCCAGAGCATTTACGCCAATTCCGCTTAGCAGGTCGAGATATTTTTCACCCTTTTCGTCAATCAGGTAGGCGCCTTCGCCACCGACAAAGAGAATAGGGTTCCGCTCATAAGTGTGAAGCAGCAGTTTTTCCTCTGCTGCCCGAATCGAATCCAGCTTCATTTCTCCCTCAATATTCTTCTTTATGAGTTAGGCCACCATTACTTCGGTCCCGTGTGCAACCCGAGACGTGCACAGATCGGGCAAGGTTGCTGCCGCTTCGGCGGGAAGGATGCGCACACGCTTCACTCCATTCAGCAAAGCTTCACGGCACGCACTCAGCTTCGGAAGCATGCCTCCGCTGATGACGGAGTCCTTGGCCAAGGCTGCAATCTGGTCGACGGAGAGCCAGCGCATTACCTCACCATTGGCTCCACGAACTCCGGGTACATCGGTCAGGAAGACCAGTGCGTCGGCGTGGCAGCTCATGGCACAGGCTGCAGCCATTTCGTCGGCATTAATGTTGTAATACTCGCCATCGAAACCCAGCGCCATGCTGGAGACGACGGGAACGGCTCCGATTGACCAAATGGCTTCAATGATTCGTGTATCGGAGGCTACAATTTCGCCAACAAAGCCAAGATCGGGGGCAGTCCGCTTCTTCCGGGCACGAAACGCCAGACCGTCACCGCCGGAGAGACCTACGGCAGCCTGACCGCGTGCTCCCAGAGCAGCGACAAGGGATTTGTTAACACGTCCGGCAAGGACCATCAACGCAGCATCCCGCGTCTCTGCATCCGTAACTCGTAAACCGGAGATGAATTCGCTCTGCTTGCCTAATTGCTTCAGCGTTGCTGTCAGCTGTACGCCTCCACCGTGAACAACGGCGACACAATTGCCGTCGCGCACCAGATCGGCAATTGCTTCTGCGCACTGTTGAAGCAATTCCGGATTTTGCAGTGTAGCTCCGCCAAGCTTGACTACGTATTTCATTCGAGCCCCTCCGATTCTTTCCATCCCAACATCAGGTTCATGTTCTCTACCGCCTGTCCGGCGGCACCTTTCAGCAGGTTGTCCAGGCAACTGACGATTACGCATCGTCGCCCGTCCGGAGAGAGTTGAAATCCTATGTCGCAATAGTTCGTGCGCACAGAAAACTGAATCTGAGGCAGCTGCGTTCCAAAGAACCGAACCATCGGGCTCTCTGCGTAGTAGCTGCTATAGCATTCGGCAACCTGTTCCTTCGTCTGTTTCTCTCGGAAGCCGACATAAATTGTCGACAAAATGCCACGAGGAATCGGCAATAGGTGCGGTGTGAAGGTGATTTGCTCGCCAGCAACTCCGAGCTGCTCCAATAATTCCCCAACATGCCGATGTCCGAAGACGCCGTAGGCGGAGAGATTGTCTGCCGCATACATAAAGTGCGTCTTGGCGGTGGGTGCTTTCCCTGCACCGCTCACGCCTGACTTTGAGTCGCAGACGATTCCACGGTTCAGATCGACCAGACCTGCTGCGACCAGTGGCTTCAAGCCCAAAATGATCGAAGTCGCGTAGCAGCCGGGGTTCGCGATCAGCCGTGCCGTTTTCACTTCATTCCGATGCAGTTCGGGGGAACCGTAAACGGCTTCGGCGTCCAGCGCGGCGGCGATTGGTGAGCCTTCATCTGTGAACTTGTAAACCGCCCGGTTTTCTGCCTTCTTGAGCCTCCAGGCTCCGCTCAGGTCGATAACCCGGATTCCGCGCTTCAGCGCTTCGGGCGCCCACTCCCTCGATTGCTCGTGAGGAGTTGCGAGAAAGAGAACGTCAACTTTTTTCGCTTCCAGCAGATCCCAGGAAAAAGGCTCCATCTTGAGCCCGTGAGAGCCATTGTTGTCGGCAAGTCCGGGGTGCAATTCGGTCAGGGGAATTGAGTCACGTCCTTCGACTCTTCCTGCAAAGACGGGCGCTTGTCCCTTTAGTTTCGGGTGATGGAGCAATAGCCGTGCCAGCTCTGCTCCTGCATAGCCAGTCACGCCGATTACTGCCGTTTGTACTTTTTCCTTCTGCATCAACCGATCATCTCTTCCAGCCGCTCACGCAGCAAAGTTGCCCGCTCGTGATCCGGGCAAATAATCAGGACGGTATTGTCTCCGGCAATAGTGCCGACAACCTCCGGCCATTCCTCTTCATCGATAGCCAACGCTGCCGGTTGAGCGCCGCCGGCGGTGGTAATTAATACAAGCTGGTTCATGGCCTGCTTTACCCGAAGTCCGAAGCTGCTGAGCACGTCAACAACCGTGGGCGTCTCGTCTTCCTCTTCGTCCAACACCCCAATCCCATTGCCATTCGGCAATGCATAGCCGTTGGGGCCTTTATAGAGGTGCAATGCGTGAATATCCCGGGAAAGCGTGGCCTGCGTGACTTCGAAGCCCCGTTTCATGAGCAAGCGCCGCAACTCATCCTGGTTCTGGATGGGAGTCTCACGGACAATCTCGCGAATGGCGTTATGGCGTTCGTGTTTCACTGTCAACCAACTCAATACGCTGCCTTATCTGGCTTGCGTACTCATGAATAAATATACATCTACATGTATAAATATGCATGGCCGGTTTGTCAAATGAATTTTGTAGGAATTATCTACAACAAAAGGGGTAGGAAGCCCTTGATTTTCAAGGGTGTTCTCGCAGGAGTGGCGTCTTGTGCAGTGGGGCGGAAGTTCTTCAATTTCGGGGTGGTTGGGCTAGATGCCATGCACAGTATATCGAGAAATTATGCATAGGAATTATCTAATGCGAGCTCAGGCCAAAAAAAATCCATTTCCGGGGAAATGAGGTCTCCCAGCGAAGGAGTAGGGAGGCTGCGTGGGTACTGCTGGATACCCGGATCGAACCATCATCTATTGCATTTTCAAGAGTTTACGCCTTTTAACAGCGGCCTCAGCCAAAACCGGGGAAGCTTGCGCAGTTTTCCGATTTTGCAGCGTGAGCCGATTTGTGACTGGATTGCGCGTTTGTTGTTGTAGCTTCTTGCGATGGCGCTGAAGCCCAGGCGCGCCATAGCAATTCCGGCGTAGCTATATTCACAAGTCACGAAGCCGTTTGCGCCAAATGAAAGCGGTACCTGACGAATCTTTTGATCGGACAGAGTGACGCCGGAATTGCTCTGGAAGTCCTAATCCAACCTACGAAAACGACAATCTGGTCTCCAATCAGAATCGTAGCTTCGGTTACGAGCGGCCGCTAAGGGATCGGCAAACTGGGCGGGTGTCCGTCCTTCGTCTAGATGGCCATCTGACTGGAGCCCCTAGGAGAATGCAATGGCAATCACCGCACCGGTTCCGCTGGTGGCAGTTTCACAGAAGTCCGTAGTTGCACGGGCTCTGGAAAAGTATTTTTACTGCTTCATGTCACTACTCACAGCAGCAGTGGTGCTTTATGGCTTTAGCTTCACCGTAAATGAAAAACTTATTCATCCCCCAATTCACCGGCCCTGGATTCTGTGGGTACACGGGATTACATTTTCCAGCTGGCTTTTCTTTTTCATCTTGCAGTCGGCACTGGTACGGGCACGTAGCGTGCGATGGCACCGAAATGTCGGTTGGTTCGGCGCAGCACTTGGTGCGTGGATGTGCATATTAGCGGTGATGACCACTCTGACGATGGCTCGCTACTACTTACACCAACTACATCGTACAGAGGCCAATCTGCTGATTATTCCATTTCTCGATATCGGCTGTTTTGCGATCTGCTTTTTCTTGGCGATTGTATTCAGGCGCAAGCTAGAAGGTCATCGTCGCTTGATGTTACTGGCAACCTGTGCCTTGTCCGCGCCGGGGTGGGGAAGGCTCCCCTGGTTCCCTCCTGGATGGTTTTATGTGGGAGTGGATTTGCTTTTGGTGTTGGGCATGATTCGCGACATGATCGTGAACCGGCGTGTGCATACCGTATATAAGATCGGATTGCCTGCTTTTGCCGCAGGACAGAGCTTTGCCCTTTTCGTTGTAATTACAAATCCAGCGTGGTGGACAAAAATAGCTTTAGCAATCGTGGGATAAAACTCCAAATGGTCAGTTATTCAGGACTAATCCTAAATAACTGTGTGTTACCAGTACGGAGGCTTCTGCTGACCCATCTTCCTTTGTACTGTTTTGCTTCGCGGCGAACCTGGATTTCCTGGACGAGTGCTTTTCGCGTTCTGGGGTGAGATGACAGACTTGCTCCAGGCGGAAAACTATCGATAGTTCATGATTACAGTTGTATTACCGCTATTAGGTCTCTGCTCGTAGCAAAGCCAAGAGCAGGGGGATTATCTCTCTAGACAGCCCGATTCCGTTATGCCTCACAAGTTCGGATATATGGTGGTATTTCAGCGAAGATATCGCAATCTTTAAGTACGAGAAGTTCTAGCCAAACTTCAAGGCTTAAGGCGGTACAATGAGTCGCTCGTCGAGCTTGCCAGAATAAGAGTAAGGGATTTGTTTCAAACTTACGTTTATTCGGGAGGGAGAGTAAATACATATGGCTCAATTTACTTACGGGGTTGTTAGCGGGACTATCATCGGGCATCTTCGGGATGCCGACGACGATCACTATCAAATTCTAGTGAATGCAGGCGGGACGATGTTCCGCATTGCAGTCAACGTGCATTCCACCTTGAGTCCTCCCGACCTGCTCTTTCAGAGCCTTACTTCGTTGCCTGCATCGCTTGTGCAACAGCTAAAGGCTCTTTCTGCCGGATTCAAGAAGATTCCGAGCAAACCAGGTGGTTTGGCTCGCGATTTTGTACGAGATGGACTGCTTAATATCAGTAAGTTCAAGGTAGTCCCCGGCGATACACCGGGTGCGGACAATGATCTGAAAGACACCATCGAGGCCGCGGTGCTTGCAGCCATTAAGGCCCCTGGCTCAATCGTCTATGCCTTCGGGGCAAAGTGGGGTCCTGAGACCAAGAAGGATAAGTACTTCCATTTTCTCCCCGGTAACGGGATTCACGACATTCATATGAATCAGGGCAACGACAAAAGCCACGCGAGCGAAGACGGCGTTTACCGCGATGGCTGCTTGATCTTTGCTTATCCGAACGATAAGTACCGAGCATTTTTTATGGCCTTCCAATCGCAATCCTTCAATACGGATGACAAGACCGGTCATGCGAAGGATGGTGATTCTTCTTCCAACCCGAGTACTGCACCTGTGAAGAGAACGGCGAAAAAACGCAGCAAGCGTTCGACAACGCAGAAGGGAAGGAGGCAACGCAAATGAGTGCCGCAGATTTTGAGGTAATCGGACAGAACAAAGCTGCTCTTTTCACGTTGAAGCTGCACCGTGGCGATGGAATGGTCTTGATTGCAATGAACTGGAAGGGCAACAAAGAACCGCCTAACGACTTCGTCGGTTTTGCAATCGAGTACCAGGAGCCCGGTGGAAACAAGTTCTTTACCTTGAAGAACCGAATTGCTTTTCCTGGCGAGGATGAAAAGGTTAATCCTGCCACGCTCTCTTCGCGTCTCTCACCGATTCAAAAGTTTCGCTGGGTGCATTTTCCTCGAAATGCGGAGATGAATGGGGATTTTGTGTACAGGGTTACACCTGTGTTCATGAATGACAGGGACGAGTTGAGCTATGGAGATTTTCAGGAAGCAGCGATTGAGCTTCGCCGTGAGACTTATCCGGGGCTGTTGAATGTAACCTTTACTCGCGGATTTGTTTCATCGCAGGCTTTTGTAGATCGCTATGGTGCAGACGCGATTCCGAAGCTGCTTCCGGCAGAGGCAAATGACGGATTAGACTTCAGTCCATCACTTCCGAAGGCCGAGGATGCACTGGCCTGGATGGGTTTTGAGGCCCGTAGCGCAATTCTTGAAGTCCTGGATCAGGCTATTGCAGACAAGACGGCAACAGTATGCGCCGCGGTCTACGATCTCAATCTGCCGGAGGTTGTCTCCCGCTACAAGAAGCTGGGGAAACGATTGCGAATCATCATTGACAACGATGGAGCACACGGGGAAGCGGATTCGGCAGAAAGTAAGGCGGCCGCGATGCTGGCGAAGTTGGCCGGAAAAGACAATGTGAAGCGGCAGCACATGGGGAAGCTCCAACACAACAAGATCATCGTGGTGAATGGCAAGAAGGTGCAGGCTGCGGTCTGTGGCTCCACAAACCACTCCTGGCGCGGTTTCTTCGTCCAGAACAACAACGCAATCATTCTTCGTGGGGCTCAGTCCGTGAAGGTATTTCAGGCAGCTTTTGAGAGCTATTGGGCGGTAAAAGACGATAGTGTGGTGGCTTTCAGCGGTTCGGGCTCAGCAACATGGAATGATCTGAAGCTGCGCGGGATCGATGCCAAAGCAGGATTCTCGCCTCATTCGGCGGCGAATGCGGTGCTCAACAGTATTGCAAAGGATATTACTAGCACACAGTCGAGCCTGCTGTTCTCTCTGGCTTTTCTCTATCAGACCCCGGGCGCGGTGCTGAAGGCGATCCAGACACTCAAAAAAGATAAGAAGATCTTCTCTTATGGCATTTCCGATCATTTGGTGAAGGGGCTGGAGGACGAAGCTGGTCCTGAAGTCGAAGGCATCGATCTTCAAAAGCCGGACGGGACTGTAACTACTGTGTCTCCGGCGGCATTATCTGGTAATGTTCCGGAGCCCTTCAAGTCGGAGCCGACGGGTGGTAGTGGGACCAGAATGCATCACAAGTTCGTTGTCATCGACTTCGATAAACCTTCTGCGCGAGTCTACATGGGCTCGTTTAATTTCTCGACTGCGGCGGACGTGAAGAACGGCGAGAACATCCTGCTAATCAAAGACCGCCGAATCGCGGTTTCTTATGCCGTCGAGGCGGTTCGACTCTTCGATCATTACCATTTCCGTCTTGCCCAGCAGAGTGCTACCGCAGAGACGGAGCTCAAACTCGCGAAACCACCTCGGAAGAAGGGAGAAAAGGCGTGGTGGGAGGAAGACTATAGCGACCCAAGGAAGATTAGCGACCGCGAGCTGTTTTCGTAAACTAAGGATATTTCCAACCATTACGTCAGGACCTGAAGAGCTTAGGCTGAGTTAAGATATGCCTGCCGCGCTACCAGCTGAAGCTCTTTGGGTCTTGCGCGTAAGATATTAGCTATTGCACTTCAGGTTAATGCCTGTAACCTTTTTGCAATCAGTCCCCGTCGCTAGCCACCTGCACCGCCAAGAAGACCACTTCAGAGGTTCATCTTCGCATCGAGGCTGGATCTGCCGTCTCGCTTTCCTTTCCTGGCAGAGTAGATTCCGAGGTAGAACTGGCGCAAGGCTTTACAACTCTTATGGAGAGTTGATAGGAATTCATCCGTACCAAAATTGTCTATGGGAAGGATATTCCCAATATAAGGTATGTAGGGTAAGCGTCTAGATCGCTGATTCAGCATTGAAGGCGGTGGTTGTGGGGATATCACTCAGAGCCTGATTCTCATTCTGATAGACTTTAGAACTAACCATGAACCTCTTTCGTACCAAGTCCTTATCCAGTCTACTTGCGCAGATCAATGAGAAGGGAAGCCTTAAGCGAAGCTTGCGCTGGCCCGGCCTGATCACATTGGGAATAGGTGCGGTCATCGGTGCCGGGCTTTTTGCTCGCACTCCGGCTGCCGCCGCACAAAACGCTGGTCCGGGCGTCACGCTCTCCTTTGTTATTGCGGCGATCGGATGCGCCTTTGCTGGTTTGTGTTATGCCGAATTTGCGGCCATGATCCCCATTGCCGGCAGTGCCTATACCTATGCGTATGTCACGATGGGTGAACTGGTCGCCTGGGTAATTGGGTGGGCTCTGATTCTTGAGTATGGCCTCGGAGCGGCTACTCTCTCGATCTATTGGACCGAGTACGTCAATAATCTATTTCCAGATTTCATTCCATGGGCATGGCGACATTCGCCCTTGCAGACCGGTCCGGGCGGTATTCACGGCATCGTGAACGCGCCGGCATTGGTAATTCTGCTGATTATGACGCTGGTCTTAATCAAAGGAATCTCGGAATCGGCGACTCTGAACGCGATCATCGTTGCTGTAAAAGTAACCATTGTGCTAATGATCATCGCGATCGGTTGGCATTATATTAATCCCGCGAACCACACGCCCTTCGTGCTTGCCAAAGACGCTGCCCACGCAAGCATCTTCAAACATGGATGGGGAGGCATCTTAGGTGGTGCCGGAGTTGTATTCTTCGCCTTCATTGGTTTCGATGCTGTGTCGACGGCGGCACAGGAGACGATCGAGCCCGGCAAGAACATGCCGATCGGCATTTTGGGATCTTTGGCAGTCTGCACCATCCTTTATGTTCTCTTTAGTTGGGTCCTGACCGGCATTGCCCCGGCCCTGGATTTCATCGACCCGAACAAAGGAATGGAGGCGTCGGTTTCTTACGCCATCAAGGCCTATATGCCCGGCTACGGGTGGCTATCGACCTTGGTTACGATTGCTATCATCGCAGGATTTACCTCGGTAATGCTGGTCATGCTCCTGGGTCAGAGTCGCGTATTTTACTCGATGTCCAAGGATGGCCTTCTGCCGAAGCTCTTTGCTGAAGTACACCCCAAATTCCGCACACCGTACAAGTGCAACCTGGTTCTGTACGTCTTTGTAGCGTTGCTTGGGGGCTTCCTTCCAGGCGATATCACCGGAAACATGACCAATCTCGGCACCCTGTTTGCATTCGTATTGGTCTGCATCGGCACTTGGGTGATGCGCAAGACGAATCCTGATCAGCCACGCCCATTCCGTGCGCCCCTCGTGCCGTTGGTTCCGATTCTTGGTGCAGTCTTCTGCCTGGCAATGATCATCTCTGTCGATCCGACTTCAAAGATTGCTGCCGGAGTCTGGATGGTGATCGGCCTGGCGGTCTACTTCTTCTACGCCAGACATCACAGTAACCTAGACGCTTCGGCATTAAGTAGCGGAGTTGAAGCTCAAACCGGAGACTAGAGAAACTCCTTTCCGAACCCTTAGAAATACTGCTAGTGGAGGTTTCCTTTCGTTCTGTCTTCCGCAACAAGGATGTCAGGATGAAAGGAAGCTCCACCAACATTCGAGATACCTCCCGCCCCTTCTCTCTCCATCTCCTCCAATACCTTTCCTCGCAAGTTGGAGTTCTCCCGCAAGCAGTACGATGTAAGCTTTTGTGCTTTGCTCCGCCATCTTCGAGGGCAATGATCTGGCTAGTCACTCAATTTTGTGTTCTACATCACATACGGTCTATAGCCCGGAAATCTAAAAACACTGCCGTTGTTTTTAATTTGGATAGAAACAGTCCAAATTGACGTTTCTCGAAATAACGGGGTCCTAGCGTGGCCATGTACAAATCCAAATTGGATAAAAATAGTCCAATTTAATCGTTCTCGACTGGATGGAATGCTATTCCCTGCAATTTTCCATCCGGCCCTACCGGAGTACGAAGCAAGGAGCAAGATCGAATGAATCCTCATGTAAGTTTTCTTCCTGTCCGAGTGACCACCTGGATATGGACCGCCTTCATTCTCGTGTTGGGAGGCTTATTGAGTGCGCCAGATGCACTGGCGCAGAGCTTGGGTTATGAAGGTCCGACAGGTGTCTTCGTTACACCGCTCGCCTATACCTCTTCTTCTCCGGCAAAGGGGCTTGGAAGGCCATCGGTTTCCTATCACTTTCTCAATGCCGGGCCGGTGATTGGCAACTACAGTACCGTTTCAGTGACAGAAGGCTTTGCCAAGCGATTTGAATTCGGCTACACCGGAGTGATTCACTCTGCTGGTAGTGATAAGACAAATGCTGTCAATCTGAGTTCCCTGTGGAATGGAGGTTTCAGCATCGCGCACGGCAAAGCTACTCTCATCTCCGAGAACGCCGGCAAGACAAAATGGGTTCCAGCCATCGCGGTTGGCGGGATCGTGCGGATGAACGATAACAATGTTGGAAATGGAGTCAATTCCGCTCCCTTGCACTCGGCCTTGAGCCTCTCCACAGGAGTACAAACGACGACTAATGGCGACGTTTATCTGGTCGCTACAAAGGTCGTGACGCAATTTACAAAGAAAGTGCCCTGGCTTCTTTCCGCTGGTATCCGTGGCACAAACGCTTCACTTTGGGGGCTAGGCGGCAATGCTCCTGAGATGACCGGACGCGGATTTGGTGCGTTGGCCTTCGTCTTTACGGGGCCCAGGAAGAGCACGATTATTCTCGGCTCCGAAGTGGCGCAACAGCCAAACCGTATTCTGGCCACTCTCGACGACGGTACGAAAGCCGGAGTCTTCGATATCCCTACTTCTGAGGTCTATGCAGTGCGCGTTTCTCCTTGGGCTGAGCACAAGCTGAATATAGATGTCGGGGTTTTACAAGCTGCAGGCAGGATTGGCAGCTCTCCTACCTTGCCTTCTATACCGGTAGATCTAAAGGCTCGGGCGCGTGTGGCCTTTGCGCTTTCCTATGGTTTCTAGGACAGCATCGCGCATGTATCGAATGTGGCAATTTGATTCTTCGCTGCCGTTGTAAGGCAAGATGGCGGCGGAGAATCAGTTCTATTTCTTTGGATGGAAAGAGGCCCAAATGCAGGAGTGGCTTGGCGAAGAAGAGTCCCCAAGTAGAACTGATCTGGTAACCATTCCCCTTGGAATCATTGACAAAGACGCTAAGCCGATGATTCGATCAGAACTATCGATGAAAGTAACGCGCGCCGCCGATTACGCAGTTCGTGTCATGATTCATCTGGCTACGCTGCCGGAAGGGGAGCGTGCGCTCTTGCCGGAGCTCTCTCTTGCTACTGGTGTTCCGATCAGTTTTCTGTCCAAGGTCTTGCAGTCGCTCTGCCGTGCCAAGCTCGTCGTTTCCCGGCGAGGCCAGGCTGGGGGCTTTGAAATTCTGCCGGCGGGGCGCAAGGCCTCAATGAAAAAAGTCATTGAGGCAATCGACGGCCCCATCTGTTTGAATGTCTGCTTGATGACCGGCGCCTCATGCAAACGAAAGTCCCACTGCCCCGCGCATCCGGTTTGGATCAAGGCCCAGAAGGCAATGATCGAGGTCCTGGACGCCAGCACCATAGCTGCTCTGGCTGGCAAAAGCGGCCGGGTTTAGGCGTGCGCAGAGCCAGCTTTGTTGAAAGGTTAAAGAATAGCCAACTCCGGCAAATCCTTGTAGTTTATCCCAATCGGGAGCAAAGATGAGATAAACGTACTTACGTTTATGGTAAGTGCTTATATGTTCAATGTTATGGAAACAGGATCTACAAAGCTTAGCGAATAATCCTTTGTAGAAGCTATTTGTATTGTTATCTTTCCATGGCCAGATCTGCATCGTTTGGGGCATATCCTTTTTTCTTCAGAGGCATTACTCTCGGACCAAATTCCCATAAGTTTCTCTGAATTTCGGATCATAGGGAGAGCTATGTTCTCTGAGCTTAAGCGATTGCTGTTTCCGTTCCGGCGGGGTTTTGCCTGGTATATCCTGCTTACCTTAATCAGGCAGGGACTGGTCGTGGGCGGTGGTTACGGCCTTGTTCTGCTTATCCGGACTTATGAACACAATCCTACACAGTCGTTGCTGCTTGCCTTGGGCATTCTTGTCTCCTATAAGCTATTTCTGGATACTCTGGATCAGGTAATGGGGTGGGGATTTGCCCGGCACGTAAGCTATCCTATGTTTCGCCAACTCAGCGTGAATGTGTTTTCCAAGTTGCTGAGTCTGGATCAGAGCTGGCATCAGTCCGGCAGCAGTGGTGCTCGTCGCGGAGAGATTACCAACGGTCTCAGCAAGTTTGCTCAGACAAGCGAGAGCCTGGCACGTGAGGTGCTTCCTCTGCTGGCGACTGCGGCTTTGAACCTCTTTCTCCTGCGTTCCTATGTCGGCTGGACGTTTTGGATTACGATTCTTCCTGCCTCTTGTCTTGTGTTTTTCTGGCTTTCCTATGAGGAGAATCGCCGCTGCCTCAAGTACCGCGAAACACGCTATGCGAGGTATGCATCCGATTACTCGTTGAGCATCGAGTGCATGGAGATGCATGCCGATGTGGTGCGCTACAACCAGGAAACGCGGATTGAAGACGACTATCGCAGGATTCACGAAGATATTCAGCATAACGGTCTGGCAGAGGCCAAGATTCAAAGTTCGTTTGGATTATTGAAGGGCTTAGTCATCATTGGGCTTCAGGCCTACTTGCTTTACAACTGGATCGGGCTGTTGATCTCCCATCGCCTTGACGGCGCCATGCTTGTCTATCTCTTTATGCTTTCTGATCAGCTATGTGGTTCGCTTTGGGGCTATGCCGGGATTTGGGGGCGAATCAGTGAAGCATGGGAACCCATTAAGCTCTTCTTGAAGATCAGCTCTGCTAATTCTGCTGTTACCGATTTGTCTGCAAAATCCGTTATAGCTATACCCGAGCAAGTCAGCCTGGAGTTTCGAGATGTGAAGTTTAGCTATCGTGAGGAGGAGCCGGTCCTGAATAGACTCAATCTCTATGTGGAGCCCGGGAAGAAGGTTGGATTTGTTGGACGTACCGGCTGCGGCAAGTCTACGCTGCTGAAGCTAGTCGAGAGATTATATGACGTGCACTCGGGCAGTGTTTATGTAGGCGGCCGGAATGTGCGCCAATGGCCGCTAAAGCAGCTGCAACGTGTATGTACCTGTATGTCTCAGAATGGGGGAGTCTTCTTCTCTGAAGCGACTCTTCTCGATACAATCCGTTTTGCCAAGCCTGAGGCGTCGTTCGCGGAGGTTGTCAGAGCGGCAACATTAGCCTGCATTCATGACGAGATCATGGCTCTTCAGGACGGTTATCAGACGAAGGCTGGCGAGCATGGGAAGAATCTTTCCGGAGGCCAGCGTCAGCGCGTTGCCATCGCTCAAGCTCTGCTCAGTCTGGATGATCCGGAAAAGAAGATCGTTCTGCTCGATGAATGCACCAGCAATCTGGATGTAGAAACCGAAGCTTGCATCCTGAACAATATCTGGCCGCTGTTGGATGGCAAGACCGTAGTGATTGTTACTCACAGGGTCTCAGCAATCGAGGATCTTGTCGATGAAGTGGTAGCGATCAGTCGTGGACGCGTAGCGTGGCGCGGTGCCGGACAGGAAGCAACTATTTTTGAGAATCAGCTCTACGCCCAGCCTGTCGGCTAGAGCAGGCTACGGATGCGCTAAGGTTTCAAATATCGGTAACCGAGCGATATCTTGATATCGAGATCCGGTTACCGATATTGCAACTCAGGTGTGTTCCAATTTCTTCAAATAGCGATAAAGTTTATTTGTAGTCCAGATGTATGGCTGCCTCTGTCGCGGGGCAAGCAACTTCGATTGCGGTGGAATTGAAGTTTGGTGCTGTCAGATGAACCTTAGGGTTGTTGGAGAATCCGAAACCCTCTTTCGGAATGCCTATAAAGTTGCGATCGAGTTTGTGGTTAGAGTTCTCATCATGTAGAACGGCTATTCCATAACGTCCTGGCGGGAGCTCCATCTTCACTGTAGCTTTTTCTCCCGAGAAGGGAAAAGCTGCGTGACGATAGGCCTTGTCGTTATGCTCGGGCCAGCCATCGGAAGAAGTAAATATGGTTACTCCCAGGTCGCCCTTCTGATTGCGGAAGCCATCCACATCGAGGGTGAGAGTGCAGGAAGCCGGTTGAGGTTGGGCCGAGACTTTCAGCGTCATGAGCATAAGGCCGAGAACAGCATAAGTAAGAGCTATCTTCATGCGTATTCCTCGAAAGGATAGCGGCAAAGCTATAACTTTGCCGCTTTAGGAGAAGAGGACTATTTTACGCGACGTCCTGAGATATCCGGTCCGAAGTGGAAGGCAGGGCCAACGGACACACGAGTAATCCAGCCGCCATTTGCCAAGATATCGTTCATCGGGTGGCAATAGGCAACGTCGATTATCACTCTTGCACTCAGATGTTTGGTTAGTCGAACATCTGTTCCTCCGCCTATCCCATAGGCACCTACCCAGTCCACCTTGGTTCCTTTAGGGACTAGCTCTTTTGAAACCAGTGTTGAAATAACATCGGTTGGCCGTGGTGTTGCGGAGACGCGGAATGCACTCAACGCCGGGTGAATGAATAAAACTCCCGTCGGAAAATGACGATAGGTAAGCTGAGGTCCAGCAGCGAAGGTTTGAATTTTGATATCGGTAGGTACGCGGAGATTGTATCCGCGTGGTAGCTGGGCTCCGAGCTGTGCCTGGAGTGTCTTCGGTAACAGGTCCGGCGTCAGATTGGTGCTTCCATTCTGCACGCTATAGTCGAAGCCGCTTGCAAGCCACTTCTTTTGAACCATACCAACCTGCATGCCAAAGCCCGGCTGATTCAGTCCATTTACGAATCCGGCGTGTACGTTGGAGAATCCAGTGAAGATGTCGTACTTGCCAATATAGTTACCTTGTGCGTAACAGAGAGATCCTGGGAGCACAAGGATAAACGCCATTAGGAGAAGAAGGCCTGGCGTAAAGCCTTTTTTTGTATGTTGGATCACAGTTGCTCCTCAATAAGATTAGATAGTGTGGGTGATTCTTGATGGGTTACAGGATGGTGCAAGCCAGTTAGGAATTGAGCTATCCGGCTCAGAAGAAGATCGGTTTGTTCCCTGTGGGGAAGATGACCCGCATTTTCGAAGATTTCGTATTCCAGATTCGGAATCGCTTCCTGTAATGCATCGAGATGTACTGTGGTCCCGAAGCTGTCGGCGGCTCCCTGTAGGGCGAGAACTGGGCAGGCAATATTCGCAAGCAACTCTTGGATATGAAAATTTTCTTCATTTACATTGCTTGCCCATCTGGCCCACGCGTGAAACACGGTGTCGGGTTGCTGGTGATAGCGCGCCAGCTTTTCCTGCAGCTTACTGCCCGGGTACTCTGCTGTCATTTTTTGGATATGTTGAGACGCGCTTCTTTCTGGCACAACAAATGGACTTTCCAGGATTAGAGCCTTTGATCTGTTTGAGCGTGCGGCGTATAGGATCGCAATGCCGGCGCCCTCACTATGACCATACAGGATTGGGGACTCTAGAGAATAGTGCTTTAACAGTTGCGGAATGACTGTTTCAACTTGACTCAGATAGTACTCCTCATTCCGCTTTTCTAATGGCCCTTCGGAGTTGCCGTGTCCAGGGCGCGAGTACAGAAGAACATTCGACTGGGCAGCCATAGCGAGCCTCTGTGGAAAATCTCTCCAATAGCTCACCGAGCCGAGTGCTTCGTGCAGCAAAAGAATAGTATCAGTTGCAGATGGCACGATATGCATTGCTACTTCAATAGACTTGCCATTCAGCAACAGAAATTCTGAATGAGAGTGGGGGAGTGCAGTGGTCATCGAACCTCCAGCCAAACCACTTTTCGCTCCATGCGCTCCCATTCTTTGAACTGCAAGGCGAAGTGCTGTTCAATTGCAGCGCGGCGTACTTTTAAAGTTGGAGTAAGCAGTCCGTTGTTCGTGGTCCAGGGTTCAGCGGAAATCGCAATGAAGCGCAGGTTTTCATGATGCTCCAGCTGAATGTTGACCTGCTCCAGGAGTGTTTGCAGTTGCCCTGTGATAGCTGTACGCTCCTGTTCCGATCGGCATTCAGCTCGCTTTTCGGGAGTCAGCACGGCGAGAGCAAAGGGGAAGGTCATACCGGCTCCAAAAACTGCTACCGACTCAAAGAGTGTAGAGAGGGAAAGAAGCTCCTCGATCCGCGAGGGAACAACAAATTTCCCCTTTGCTGTCTTGAACTCCTCTTTCAAACGCCCAATCAGGCGAAGGCGACCAGCCTTGTCGATCTCGCCGCGATCTCCGGTACGGAAGTATCCGTCAGGAGTGAAAGCCTCTTCCGTGAGCTCCGGATTGCAGAAATAGCCCAGCATGTTCATCGGCCCACGGATCTGTACCTCACCATCCGGGGCGACACGAGTATCTGCGTACTTACTCGCATTTCCGACAAAACCTATTCGATAGGTTCCGGGTAAGGGAACGTGTGTGATTCCCGTCTCTGTCATGCCGTAGCCTTCGATAAAGTTCAGTCCCATTTTGCGATACCAGTTGATGATTTCGGTTGGAGTGGCCGCTCCGCCTCCGGCTACGATACGTGCGTGATCGAGACCCAGCTTGCGTAGTAGTTTCTTCCTGAGGATGCCTCCGACAAGAGGGATCGCGAGAAGACGGTTGAGCTTCTTTTCCGGAACTTTCTCGAAGACCTTCTGCTGAAAGCGGATAAAGAGCCTCGGGACGGAGAAGAAGAGTGTCGAGCGCGAGCGTTCCAGATCGTGGAGAAATGTCTCCTGACCCTCTGTGAAGAAGATATGGAGTGGAATGTTCAGGGCATTCATCTCGACGATGGCTCTCTCCGCGATGTGCGCAAGTGGGAGGTAAGAGAGAATGCGGTCTCCGCCTGGAGTTGTGCTCTCGAATGCCGGTTCCATCGACTTTCCCATCAGGCTTAGGCCTTGGAAGGAATGCATCGCGCCCTTTGGCTGGCCGGTGGTTCCGGAGGTGTAAATGATGGTGGCAACATCGGAAGCCGGTCGAACAGGATCGCCTTCAAGGGGAGCCTGGCTGGCAATAATTTCAGCCCACGGAATCGCCTTGGCAGGTGTATGTCCTTCAGCGGCATTCGGAAAGGAAACAAAACTTAGATTCTGAAAGACGTCATCCTGCTCGAATGGCAGAGCATGGTCGTACTGGCCGAGAAAGCATGCAACCGGCTGGGAGTGACGAAAGAGAGAGGTAAGTGTTCCGTTGCTGGCTGCGGGAAAGAATGGAACACTTACATGTCCTGCCATCCAGATAGCAAAATCAGCCATAAGCCACCAGGCACAGTTTCTGCCAAGGATGACAACGCGTGATCCCGGCGGCCAATTTTGCGCCTTGAGCCAGGAGGCCATCTTTCGAACCTCCTGCATTGCACTGCTCCATGTCCATTCAGATACATGTCCAAGAAGCGGTTGGGTGAGGAGCATCTGTGATGCTCGTTCGCGCTCTGACGAATACAGTTTCTGCAGGGGAAGATCTGATTCGTCCAATACTTTGTAGAAAGGTGGTTTTCGGTTGAATTGCTCCTGCGCCAGAATTGCTGTGCGTGCCGCCATCCGGTGACCTCCACCAGAATTTACTAACCGAAGGGTAAAATAATCATGTAATGTGATGTCTGTCACGAACTTTTTTACCTTGCGGTAATATTTTTTTAGACAACGGCAATTGGCTTTCTCCTCTGACCGGCATGTTTCCCGACGAATTTGCCCTGTCTACGTACAGGTAACTACACGGAAAGGTGGCAGTTACGGATGTCTGACCTGAAAGGCAAAACACTCTTCATCTCAGGAGCCAGTCGTGGAATCGGTTTGGCTATTGCCCTGCGTGCGGCGCGGGAAGGTGCCAACATTGTGGTGGCGGCCAAGACTGCCACAGCTCATCCCAGGCTGCCGGGTACGATCCATACGGCGGCAGCAGAAATCGAATCGGCCGGAGGTAGAGCCTTACCTCTGTTGGTCGACATCCGCTCCGAAGAGCAAGTAGGCGAAGCAGTCCGCAAGGCAGTGGAATGCTTTGGTGGAATCGACATTCTGGTCAATAACGCCAGTGCTATCAGCCTTACAAGCACTGCGGAAACTCCGATGAAGCGTTTTGACCTGATGATGAACGTGAATCTTCGCGGAACCTATGTTTGCTCTCAGGCCTGTTTGCCGTATCTGTCCAAAGCTTCAAATCCGCACATCCTCACACTCTCTCCGCCGCTGGACATGCGTCCGAAATGGTTTGCTCCACATGTGGCCTACACAATCGCCAAGTATGGAATGAGCATGTGTGTGCTGGGTATGTCCGAGGAGTTTCGTTCGTTGGGGATTGCTGTGAATGCGCTTTGGCCTCGTACCCTGATTGCTACCGCTGCTTTGCAGATTATTCCTGGCGCCGATCCGGAGCGAGGACGGACTCCTGAAATTGTCGCAGATGCTGCGGCGCATATCCTGAAGCGCGATAGCCGCACAACGACAGGAAACTTCTTTATAGACGAGGAGGTCCTTGCAGAGGAAGGCGTTACCGACTTTTCCCCCTATGCTGTTTCACCCGGAGTTCCGCTTCGGTCGGATCTCTTTCTGGATTCAGCGCGCGAGGTAGATATCTGCTGCTAATTCAAGGAGCAACCTGTAAAATGCCAGTACAAAGCACGCGAGAAAACATAGATTTCGTCGAAGGACCAGACCTCTTGCCTAAAGCCACCGAGAAGTCCAAAGGATCTGCCGCTTTACACGAGCCTTGGAAAGCCTTTCATGTGCGGGAGCAGCGGCGCTTGGACATCAAGCGTGATGCCGTGCTGCAAACGGCCGCACAGTTGTTTCTGGAAACCGGATATCGCCAGACCTCGATGCGCCAATTGGCCGCTCGCCTGAACATCACGAAACCGGCGCTTTATTATTACTTCCGGACCAAGGAAGAACTGCTGATTGAGTGTTACCGCGAGGGCATTGAATCCATAGAGGCCGCGCTGCTCGGGGCACTGGACTGCAAAGGTAATGGGCTGCAGAAGGTAAAGGCTTACATTCACGCCTACGCAACTGCCATTGTGACGTATGACTTCGGTCGTTGCGTCGCGGCTCTTGACGATTCGGAGCTGTCGGACCAGGCACGCCGTCAGGTGAGGACTCTTAAGCGTCGTATTGATGCGGCGTTGCGTGGGTATGTGGAAGAGGGAATTGCCGATGGATCCATTGCCCCTTGCAATGCAAAGATGGCGTCTTTCGCCATGGCTGGCGCAGTCAATTGGATTGGTACCTGGTATAGACCGAATGGAAGCTTGAGCCCGCAGGAAATTGTCACTGAATTTACAAATATTCTGACTTCAGGTTTGCAGCGCTGTCATTGCTCGCCCGACGATCATGTTGATCATTCCGAGCCTTTAGCGCCAGGGCGCAAACGACGTTCGTAACTAAGCTGTCCTACTTCCTACTCCAACTTGGCTAGTGCCTCTTGAATCCTTCCGGTTGAATTGACCGGGAGGATAAATTTTTCTCGCGACACGCAGTTCTCCCCGTTTTCTTTGTTCTACAAAATCTTAAAATCTTGCGTACATTCTCTATCGGAAGTTATTCAAAACAATGTTGATATCTCCTGATAGCTGCATTGCTAGCCGGTCTCGGAAAAGAAAGATTTTCTTTCTGTTTGACTTTTTGACCGCGCGTTCAGTATTCTCTGTCTCTCGATGGGGCAGAATGCACTTTTGACCGATCGTTCAATATTCCCCATCCAAGAAGTCGAGGTCTTTCCCTTTCGCTGAAATAAGGAGCACACATAAATGGCATCGCTGCCGATCGCAGATCCTGTGCATGAGGTTTCCCCTTTCCCCTCACCGAAAGCAGGGGGCAAAAACTATAACGTGTGGCGAGTTGCAGTGCTCGGTGCGGGCACGATGGGAGCCCGCATCGCGGCTCACATCGCAAATGCAGGCTTGCCCGTCTTGCTATTGGACATTGTTTCGTCAACCGGAGACCGCAGTGGTATAGCCGCGAAGGCGCTCGAAGCCCTAAAGAGTGCCAAACCTGCAGCCTTCGCTGATCCAGCATTTGCGGCACATATCAGCATTGGTAACTTTGAGGATGACCTTCCCAGGTTGAAGGACTGTGATTGGGTCATCGAAGCTGTCGCGGAAAACATGGAGATCAAGCGTGGTCTCCTCAGCAAAGTTGTTCCTCACCTTCACTCCACTGCAATTCTAACCACTAATACCAGCGGACTTCCCGTAGCCAAGATTGCCGAAGACCTTCCGGTTGAGATCAGGCGTCGTTGGTTTGGCACGCACTTCTTTAATCCTCCTCGCTACATGCGGCTCTTCGAGATGATTGCCACGCCTGAGACCGATCCTGAGGCGCTGGAAGCAATCTCCCTGTTTGCAGATCGCAAGCTAGGTAAAACGGTCGTAGCCGCGAATGATGTGCCAAACTTCATTGCGAATCGTATTGGCACCTTCGCCATGCTGAACACCTTCCGCATCATGGAAGAACAAGGGCTCAGCATAGAAGAAGTTGATCTTCTGACAGGATCCGTTGTCGGTTGGCCAAAGACCGGTACTTTCCGGCTCTCGGATATGGTCGGAATCGATGTGCTTGCGAGTGTGGCAAAGAACTTTGCTGCGAACGCACACGACGAGCGTTCCGATGTGAAGCTTCCCGAGGCTCTCACGCAACTTGTGGAGCGGAAGTGGTTAGGAGACAAGACAAAGCAAGGCTTCTACAAGAAAGAGCGCGGTGCCGATGGCAAGGAGATCCGTCTTGTCCTGGATCTGAATAGCTTTGAGTACCGGCCTGCAGTTCGTGCTTCTCTTGCCGAAATCGAGATGGCGAAGACGAACGATTCTTTGCCGGGGCGAATTCGAGCTTTGCTGAGCGGTAATCCGCAAAAAGATAAGGCTGCAAAGTTCTATTGGCAAGCGCTGCCTGAGCTGTGGGCCTATGCTGCCAACCGGATTGGTGAAGTAGCTCAGACGGTTGTGGACATCGATCGTGCGATGAAGGCCGGATTCAACTGGGAACTCGGTCCCTTCGAAATGTGGGATGTTGTGGGCGTCTCCACAGTCGTAGAAAAAATGCGAGCTGCCGGGATGGCAATTCCTGCGGCGGTAGAAACGCTGTTAGTCCTTGGCGACAGATCCTGGTATCGTGCCGATGGCCGGGAGTATTTCGATCCTCGAACCAATTCGTATCAACGGATTGAGCAAAATCCCCAAACAGCTTCGGTCTCGAGTTTCAAAAAAGCGAATGGTGTTTTTGCAGAGAATGCCAGCATCTCTCTGGTTGATCTGGGCGATGGCATTGGATGTTTCGAGTTCCACTCAAAGATGAATAGTGTCGGAACCGATATTGTCCAGTTCCTTCGTCAGAAGCTCGATCCAAACAGTGATGCCGTAAAGAACTTCGACGGTTTCATTATCGCCAGCGATGCTGCGAACTTCTCTGTCGGCGCCAATCTCATGCAATTGCTTCTGGCAACACAGGAAGAAGAGTGGGAGGAGATTGACGCAACCGTGCGCGCATTCCAGGCAATGACTCAGGCGATTAAGTTCTCTCCTCGACCTGTAGTTGCTGCGCCATTCGGATTCTGTTTCGGAGGTGGAGCGGAAATTTCGCTTCACTCCAGATTGCGTCACTCCCATATCGAACTGTACAAGGGCCTTGTAGAAACCGGGGTTGGAATTCTTCCTGCCGGTGGTGGCTGCAAGGAGATGCTATTAAGGACCGTTGCGGCTTCGGACAATGTTCGTCCCGATAGCCGTGGCGAATCCGTCGAATTGGTCGATGCGCTCAAGACCACTCTCGAAACCATTGCCATGGCTAAGGTCTCGACCTCGGCTTATGAGGCACGCAAGCTTCGCTTCCTCGACGACGAAGATCCGATTTGCATGAACCGTGATCGATTGGTGACAGATGCCAAGGCAAATGCTCTGCGACTGGTACGGGAAGGATATACCTCGCCTCTTCCCCGGACAGATATTCCGGCACCCGGGAAGAGTGTTTTCGCAACGTTGAAGCTGGGTATTTATCTCATGCGGGAGGGTGAATACATCAGTGATCACGATGCAAAAATCGCTACTCATGTGGCCCGTGTTCTTGCCTGTGGCGATCTGACATCGGGAACTCTCGTAAGTGAACAATACTTGCTAGATCTTGAACGTGAAGCCTTCCTCTCCCTTTGCGGAGAAGCAAAGACGCAAGAGCGTATTGGGTTCACGCTAAAGACTGGTAAGCCATTACGGAATTAACGGACTTCCCCAAAGCCGTTCACTGTAATCAGCAGTAATTCGAACTCAAGAATCTGGAGATCCAGATAGAGCAGTAAGGAGGTCTTGGATGAGGGAAGCAGTAATTGTAAGCGCCGTCCGCACGCCCGTGGGGAAGGCCCCGAAGGGAACACTTAAATCGACCCGCCCTGACGATCTCGGCGCGATTGCTGTCAAAGGTGCACTCGAGCGTGTTCCGATGCTCGATTCTAAAGAAATCGAAGATGTGATTATTGGCTGTGCAATGCCGGAAGGCGAACAGGGAATGAACATGGCTCGCATTATCTCTCTGCGAGCCGGCATGCCGATTGACTCTGCCGCAATGACTGTTAATCGCTTCTGCGCTTCTGGTTTGCAGTCGGTTGCCCTTGCCGCTGAGCGAATCCGCGGTGGTGGCGCCGATGCAATTGTGGCCGGTGGTGCTGAGTCGATGTCTTACGTACCGATGGGAGGCAACAAGGTAGCTCTGAATCCCTGGCTGGTTGATAACTATCCAGGGTCCTATCTGTCTATGGGGTTGACAGCGGAGCGTGTTGCAAAGCATTACGGCGTTACACGGGAAGAGGCCGATCAATTCTCTGTGAACAGTCACCGTAAGGCTGTTGCGGCCATTCAGACCGGAAACTTCTCGGAAGAAATCGTAGCTGTACCTGTCTCTGTAACTGTTCCCAACGGAGGAGGTAAGCCAGCTGTTAAAGAGCAACAGTTCACAATTGATGAGGGGCCGCGTACGGATACATCAATGGAAGCTCTTGCCAAGTTGCGGCCTGCCTTCCATGCACGCGGCGTGGTTACTGCCGGAAATAGTTCTCAGACCTCTGACGGTGCGGCGGCTGTGGTCGTCATGTCTGAGGAACGTGCAAGAGAGATAGGCGCCAAACCCTTAGCTCGTTTTGTTGCGTTTGCTTATGCCGGATGCCTTCCTGAAGAGATGGGAATCGGGCCGGTTTACGCAATTCCAAAGGCCCTCAAGATGGCAGGACTTACTCTCGATCAGATCGACCTGATTGAGTTAAATGAGGCTTTTGCCGTTCAATCTCTGGCCGTCATCAAGACCCTCGGAATCGATCCTGAAAAAGTGAACGTTAATGGTGGAGCGATCGCACTCGGCCATCCTTTGGGATGTACGGGAGCAAAGCTTACCGCGACTCTGCTTCATGAGTTCAAACGCCGTAAGGCGAAATATGGAATGGTGACCATGTGTGTCGGTGGAGGCATGGGCGCTGCGGGCATCTTCGAGAATCTGCAAAATTAAAAGGAGAATATTGTGAGCACAGCCGCAATATCGAATATCGCAAAGAGAACGTCAGGTGGCAGCTTCCTCATCGAAGATCTTCTTCCGGAAGATATCTTCACACCAGAAGACTTTACTCCTGAACAGAAACAGATCGCTGAGATTACATCCAGTTTTGCAGAGGAGAAGGTCATCCCTGCGATTGGCGAAATCGAAGCCAAGAACTTCGACGTCAGCCGCCGTCTCATGCGCGAGATGGGGAGCCTTGGCTTGCTGGGTGTTGATGTTCCGGAAGACTACGGTGGTCTGGATCTGGACAAGATTACTGCCGCGATTATTGCGGAGAATATCGCCGTATGCGGTAGCTTCTCCGTTACCTTTAGTGCGCATGTGAGTATTGGAACTCTGCCTCTGGTCTGGTACGGAACGCCGGAGCAAAAAGAGAAATATCTCTCGAAACTAGCTTCGGGAGAGTGGATTGCCTCGTACGCTTTATCTGAATCGTCCGCCGGTTCGGATGCAATGAATATCCGTACGCGTGCCACCCTTTCTCCCGACGGTAAGCATTACATCCTGAACGGCGAGAAGATGTGGATCTCGAACGCCGGTATGGCAAGTCTGTTTACCGTGTTTGCCAAGATAGATGGAGAAAAGTTCACAGCTTTCCTGATTGAGGCTGGAACCCCTGGTCTGACTGTCGGTGCTGAAGAGCATAAGCTGGGCATCCGTGGTTCTTCGACCTGTCCGCTCATCCTCACCGATTGCCATGTTCCGGTTGAGAATGTTCTGGGAGAAATCGGCAAGGGCCATCTGATTGCTTTTAACATCCTTAATGTGGGTCGCTATAAGCTTGGTGCTGCGGCAGTTGGAGGTTCTCGCAAGTCCTTCCGCGATGGTGTGCGCTATGCAAAGGAGCGTGTCGCCTTTGGTAAGCCGTTGACTGCTTTTGGCCTTGTTCAGGAGAAGATTGCGGAGAGTGCTGCCGGTATCTATGCTGGAGAAGCGTTAGTTTATCGGACTGTCGGGGCTATCGATGCAGCTCTTTCCGAACTCGATAAATCCTCACCGACTTACAATCGCGATGTTCAGAAGTGTATTGAAGAATTTGTGGTCGAATGCTCGATTATGAAGGTCTGGGGCTCCGAGACACTCGAACGTATCGTCGATCAGATGCTTCAATTGCACGGTGGCTACGGCTACGTTGAAGAATTTCCGGCGGAGCGGAGCTATCGTGACGCCCGTATTAACAAGATCTTCGAAGGAACAAATGAGATCAATCGTCTGATCATTACCGGATGGATGATTAAGCGCGCCATGCAAGGCCGACTCGCTCTGCTGCCTGCGATCAAGAAGGTAATGGACGAGGTAATGGCCGGTCCAAGCACCCGGATCGCGGGTGAGGGAGCTTTGTCCGAGGAGCGTTCACTTTTGGCAAGTGCCAAGAAGCTAGGGCTCTTCTGCGCTGGGGCTGCATCTCAGAAGTTTGGGACCGATCTCGCTGAGCAGCAGGAAGTGATGGGGATGTTGGCGGATATGCTGGCTGAAATCCTGGTATTGGACTCGACCATTTTGAGAACGGAGAAGATGGGAGAGCGGAATCAACTGGCAATTAAGCTGGCCAAGTATTACGCCGCCCGGTCCTTCCGTATCATTACGGCTGCTGCCGAGCGACTTATGGGAGCTATTGCCGAAGGAGATATGCTCCGTACGCAGATGGCGATCTTCCGCCGGCTAATTAAGCACGAACCAACCAATACCGTTGCGCTTGGACGCGAGATCGCAACTGTAATGGTAGAGGCTGGGCGCTACACCGTTTAGTGCGCGAACCGGGAACGTTATAAGGGACTGCTGCTTCATGAGAGTTAACTGGAGCAGAGTAATTTGTACCAGAGGCAGGCCACAGAGAGTGTGTGAAGGCCAGATTCTCTTAGCTTTTGCGCACTCTCTACCTGGTACATCTTGCAAGGTTTCCCCAGAGAGGAGTTATTAGGATGCGAATTCTAACGCTGATTCGCCAGGTTCTCGATGCGCAGGAGACTGTTCGAATCAAGAATGGCACAGTGGATCTCGAAGGCCGCAAGCTGGTAATGGACACAATGGACGAATACGGAGTGGAGGAAGCGCTTCGTCTTCGTGAGAATAGTGCCGATGCCGAAATCGTAGTTCTCGCCATTGGTCCTGCCAGGGTTGAAGAGGCAATGAGAACAGCGCTTGCGATGGGGGCAGATCGTGGAATCCATGTGGAAACCGATCTTGCACTCGATGCGATTGCCTTAAGCAGTGTCGTTGCACAAATTGCTCAGGCCGAGCAGGCAGATCTTATCTTCTGTGGCGGACAACAGGCTGATTGGGACAGTCAGGCTCTTGGGGCTGCGACCGCAGAGAGATTGCAATGGCCTCAGGCGACCTGGACCCGTGCCCTAAAACTGAATGGAAATATCCTTGAAGGAAAACATGACACCAATGATGGGGTTGAGTCCTTTGAGGTGGAATTGCCTGCCGTTATTACTACTCAGCAGGATCTGAATGAACCACGCTATCCAACCTTGCCAAACATTATGAAGTCGAGAAAGAAGGAGATTCGCAAGGAGAAGCTGGACGCTTACGGTGTTACGCCCAAGGTTCGGGTTCGTGGAATGGAAATCCAGACGAAGGAGCGGCTGAATAAGATTCTGGACGGTAAGGATGTATCTTCAGCAGCGGCTCAGCTGGTTCAATCATTGCGTTATGAAGCTAAGGTGATCTGATGATCTTGATCGTTGTGGAACATGCCGATGGCAAAGTAAGTAAGAGTACTTATGAACTGGTTTCAGCTGCTCGCGAGATGGGGCGTGAAGGTCCCCTGACGGCGCTGGTGCTTGGGAATGGCGTTTCCTCGATAGCATCTGAAGTATCTTTTCTTGTCGATCAGGTTCTGGTTGCCGACAGACAGGAACTCGATTCGTACGATGCAGAGTTATGGAGCGCGGCTGTAAGTCAGATTGCAACAGAAGGAGAGGCTCACACTGTTCTGATTGCAGCTAGTCGAAGCGGAAGGGAGTATAGTCCGCGGGTAGCGGTCAGGCTTGATGCTCCGCTGCTGGAGGATGTAGTCAGTCTGAAAGATGATAATGGTGTGATGGCGGCTGAGCGTTATTGTTTCCTTACACGAGTAACAGAACGCATCGAAGCGCAGAGTCCGTTCATCGTAGCGACGATAAAGCCCGGCTCTTTCGCAGCGGCGCCAAGCGGGAATGCAGTTGCCGAACAGTTCGATGTAGATCTCCAACTTCCGCAGCGGCGGCTCAGAATTACAGGTAAAGTTAAAGAGCAAACAGAGCGGGTCTCGCTCGTGGAAGCGGATGTTGTGGTCGCTGGCGGACGTGGGGTAGGCAGTCCGGAAGGCTTCGATCAGCTGGTTGTCGGTTTGGCAGACCGGATCGGTGCAGCTGTAGCAGCGACTCGTGCGATTGTCGATGCAGGCTGGAGACCATACTCCGAGCAGGTGGGGCAGACAGGGAAGACGGTTCAGCCGAAGGCCTATATCGCTGTTGGTATCTCAGGAGCAGTGCAGCATCTGTCGGGGATGAACAAAAGTAAGTACATTGTTGCCATCAATAAAGATGCTGAAGCTCCCATCTTCAAAATTGCCGATTACGGCATAGTAGGCGACGTGAAGGAAATCGTTCCTGCCATCATTCAGGAACTGCAGAAGGAACAAGAGCAAACCGAACAAAAATCAAGAGTGGCTTGATCGAATGCTTCCTCTAGAACATAAAATCGCGTTCTTACTATTTACGGTTATTACCGGGTTGTTAGGGCTGAGAGGTTTTTATCGCCTATACCGGCGTGTTCGAAGAGGCCGCAATGACTCGGACGAGCGTTTCGACAGGTTGCCTTCCCGGTTGTGGTATGCGCTGACGACAACATTGTTGCAGCGGCGAACCTTTCGCAAACGTCCTGTCGTCAGTTTTCTTCATGCGTTTATCTTCTATGGCTTCGTCTTTTATCTCCTCGTGAACTTGATCGATGGGATGGAAGGGTTCATCCCCTTTTCCATTCCATCGACCAATATATTGGCAAGCTTTTACAACCTTGCCGGCGACATCCTCAGCTTCCTGGTGCTGGTCGGTGTTGTCGCTTTGGTCGTTCGCAGATTCTTTCTGCCTGCCCGGAGAGATTTCATCTTCAATGAAAAGACGATATTGCACGAAGATGTGCAGCAGGGCTACATCCGCAGGGATTCATTAGTCGTTTCGGCATTTATTCTTTTTCACGTTGGCAGCCGGGCAATTGGAGAGGGGGCGAAGATTGCTCTCGAAGGTCCCGATCGGTTTCAGCCCTTTGCGACTTTTCTATCGCATGCTTTTAGTCCCGCAAACGCAGAGATCTGGAGAATCTTTGGCTATTGGGGTGCATTAGGAAGCGTTCTGGCTTTCTTGATGTACTTCCCCTACTCAAAGCATGTCCACATCTTCATGGCACCTCTCAAGTATTTGGTAGCACGTGAAACAGATTCGGGTGTATTACCCGCGCTGGATGTGAAGCTTGAGGCAGCAGTGGAAGTGGAGGATCAAAAGCTCGGTGCCAAGAAGTTGGAAGATCTTGGTTGGGCAAGATTGCTCGATGCCTATGCGTGCATTCAATGTAACCGCTGTCAGGATGTTTGCCCCGCATCAGCCACAGGGAAATCGCTAAGTCCGGCGGCTCTTGAAATTAATAAGCGAATGGAGCTGAACAGTCTGACGAAGGGGTCTTCTGGTTTTGAAGCCGGAGCTGCCAGCCCGCGTCCGTTGTTGGAATTTGCGCTTTCTCCTGAAGCTGCCTGGGCCTGTACGACTTGCGGAGCCTGCATGCAGGTTTGTCCTGTGCAGGACGAGCAAATGTTGGATATTGTGGATATTCGCCGCAACCAGGTGATGATGGAAGGGGAGTTTCCAACCCAGCTGCAAACGGCCTTTCGGGGGATGGAGCGCACGATGAATCCCTGGGGCATCAATCACGATCAGAGAATGGCCTGGGCTGAGGGTCTGAAGGTTCCCACAATTGCCGAAAATCCAGATCCCGATGTTCTCTATTGGGTTGGATGTGCTGCGAGTTATGATCCACAGTCGCAGAAGACGGCTCGCGCTCTTGTCCAGTTGTTAACGCGTGCGAAAGTGAATTATGCCGTCCTGGGAAAGAAGGAATGCTGTACGGGGGATACGGCACGTCGCACTGGAAACGAGTATCTATATAACCAGTTAGCGCACAAGAACATCGATACCCTGAATGCGGTTCGCCCAAAGGTTATCCTCGCAACCTGCCCACACTGTATGAACACGATCGGCAAAGAGTATCGGCAGCTTGGTGGCGTTTACAAGGTGATGCATCACTCGGAGTATCTGGAGTCCTTGGTGCGTGAAGGCAAGCTGGATGTTGAAGCGATGCCTGCGAGCGTAACCTATCATGACCCATGTTATTTGGGGCGCCACAATGGCGTGTACGACGCGCCACGCAATCTGTTGCATGTGCTTAGTAACGATGTCATCGAGCTTGGACGCAGCCGTGAAAACTCCTTCTGTTGTGGCGCCGGTGGTGGCCAGTTCTGGAAAGAAGAAGAGGCCGGTGCGGAACGAATTTCGAGTAATCGCTATCGAGAGGTGGAAGAACATCTCGCTTCGCGCGAGGGGACTAAGGTCCTGGCCGTAGGCTGCCCATTCTGTAAGAGCATGCTAGGTAGTACTCCGGGCAAAGATGAGAAGAATGAGGTTGCGATTAAGGATATTGCCGAGCTGTTGCTTGAAAGTGTTTTGAAGAAAGCAGGGGAGAGTCAAACCCCGAAGATAGAAGTTCCGTCGATACCGCAAGAGGTAGAAATTCCCGTCCTTTCTAACACCAAAGCGGGGAGTGAAGCCGTTACCCGTGTAGCGACAGAATCTATAACTAAAGCTTCTGTCACACCTCAAACGCCAAGCTCTACAGAAACGGCTACTCCTGTTGCTCCCGAGCGAAAGAAGTGGACTCCCAAGCAGCCTGCAAACATTGACAGTGCTTCGGAGGTCACCGCGGACATTTCGTCATCTTCTGTATCTGCCTCACCCAAGAGAGATGCTCCTCCGGTCGGCTCTTTGGAGCAGTCCGAGGCAAAGCCAGAAATGCAGGCTCCTCCTCGAAAGAAATGGGCTCCTAAAAGTCCAGGAAACACTGAGGAGATTGCTGGTGCAGCAAGGCCTAAAGAGAGTGCTTCTCCGTCCCCTCCAAGTATCTCGCCAAAAGGTGATAGTCCTTCTGCTGCTTCAGCGGAGGAAGTTGAAGCAACTCCAGAAATGAAAGCTGCTCCTCAGCGGAAGAAATGGACTCCCAAATCTTCCTCTGCAGAGAAAGCGCCTTTAGAGCCGGTTGAGCCGAAGTCCGATTAAGCTCTCTTGTTCCCGAGATTGCATGGAACTTGATTCCGGGCGGTACGACAGAGGTCTGGAAAGATGGAGTACCATTACGATTTCATTGTGATTGGTTCGGGCTTTGGAGGTAGTGTCTCTGCTTTGCGCTTGGCCGAAAAGGGATATCGCGTTGCTGTCTTTGAGCAGGGACGACGGTGGACAGCAGAGACTCTTCCTAAGAGTACGTGGAACTTACGCCGATGGATGTGGCGTCCGGCTTTGGGGATGCGTGGCTTCTTCGGTATGCGATTCTTCCGGCATCTGGTTGTCCTTCATGGTAATGCTGTAGGCGGGGGATCTATTACTTATGCAAACACGCTTCTGGTTCCTCCCGACTCTATCTGGAACCAGGGAAGCTGGGCGGGGCTAAAGGATTGGCAGCGGGTCATGCCTGAGCACTATTCCACTGCGAAGCGCATGCTTGGTGTTGCAACGAATCGTTGGTTAGGTCCTGCCGATTTGCGTCTCAAGGAGATGGCCAGAGCAATTGGCGTAGAACACAGTTTTTATCCCACGGAGGTGGGCGTCTTCTTTGGACAGGAAACGGATGTTCCTGGGAGCATTCATCCGGATCCCTACTTTGCAGGTGAGGGCCCCGAACGGGCTACCTGTACAGGGTGTGGCGGATGTATGGTCGGTTGCCGCTTTGGCGCAAAGAACTCTCTTGATAAGAACTATCTTTATCTGGCGGAAAAGAGAGGGGCGGAAGTAATTGCTGAGACGCAAGTGATCGATGTGTGCCCCTTGGCCGAAAGCGAGGATGGCTCGACTGGATACGAGGTTACGACCAAGTTCTTGGGCAGAGATTCAAAACGGCAGCATATCACGTGTCGTGGGGTTGTTTTTGCAGCGTCATCGTTAGGAACGCAGGAATTGTTGCTTCGGTTGAAAGACAAAAAGTCTCTGCCAAGAATTTCCGATGCGTTGGGGAAGCATGTCCGTACCAATGCCGAGTCGCTGATAGGAGTAAGATTTCCCGGTTCATCGCAAGATTTGTCGAAAGGAATTGCAATTGGGTCCGGTATCTATATCGATGAGCATACGCATATTGAAGCGACCCGCTATCCCAGCGGATCGGATGCGATGTCGTTTCTTACTACGGTAATGACACTCGGGAGACCTGATTGGACGCGTGCGTTTCTATGGCTCATTACTGTCGTGAAGATGCTGGTGCGCCGGCCGCTTCTCTTTTGGCGAATATCGGTACCGTTCGGCTGGGCAAGGGAGACGATGATCTTTCTCTGCATGCAGACACTTGATAAACATCTCACAATGAAATTGAAGCGGCCATGGTACTGGCCTTTTGCGAAGCAATTGACGACACACGGGGAAAAGATTCCAACCTTTATTCCTGCGGCAAACGAATTCGCTGTTAAGGCTGCGGCGGCTACTGGCGGAGCTCCCATGACGTCGATAACAGAAATTTTGTTTAATATTCCGATGACCGCACATTGCATAGGTGGGGCAGCGATTGGTCACAACCGCTTCGATGGCGTATGCGATGGAAAGAATCGGGTTTTTGGTTATCGCAATATGTATATCTGTGATGGCTCGGTATTAGGGTCTAATTTAGGCGTGAATCCAAGTCTTACCATTACCGCAATTACAGAACATGCAATGAGTCATATACCTCCTATTTCAGAGCAGAAGTGGGATGCCTTCGGAGAAGAGGTCTTTTAGATGCCAAGCCAGGCCCAAGCGGTCCCACGTTCTCAAGAAGCATTACGAGCGGTCTTCGAGACGCAAAAGCATGCCTTTACGCAATACGCTCCACTTATCTACAAAAAGCGAATAGAAGCGCTGGAACTTTTGCTCCAGAGTGTCTTGCGGAATGAAGATCTTCTGATAAGAGCTGTCCAGGCCGACTTCGGACAGAGATCTTCTTATGAGACGCGGCTGCTTGAGCTCTTTCCCCTTGTAGATGAGATTCGTTACACAAAACGTCATCTGCGGCAATGGATGCAGACACGGACTGTTCGCGTCAATTGGCAGTTCTTTCCTAGCCGCGCAAAGATCATTTATCAACCTCTCGGTGTGGTGGGCGTAATCGGAGCCTGGAATTATCCCATTCTATTAACGCTTTCACCATTGGTCGGAGCTATTGGGGCAGGTAATCATGTGATGCTCAAACCTTCGGAATTTGCTCCAGCCACGGCGAATGCTATAGCTCAATTGATTGGCGAGTCATTTCCCCCTGAATATGTTGCTGTTGTTCCCGGAGACAGCGAAGCGTCTGCTGCGTTTTCTGCGTTGCCTTTTGATCATCTGCTGTTCACTGGTTCGGGACGCGTGGGACGGCTGGTGATGAAGGCTGCTGCGGAGAATCTGACTCCGGTTACGCTCGAACTCGGTGGAAAATCTCCCGCCCTGATCCACAAATCCTATTCCATGGCTGTTGCCGCGGATCGTATATGTTCGGCGAAGTTCTGGAATGCCGGACAGACCTGCGTGGCCCCAGATTATGTTCTGGTTCCCTCGGGGAAGACCGAGGAGTTTCTTCGTCATGCTCAGAATGTGATTGTGAAACGCTTCTCGGGTGCTCTGGGAGACGGCGACTATACGCACATGATCAGCCCTTCGGCGTGGCATCGAATGCAGTGTCTTCTGGATGATGCGCGCAGAGGCGGAGCCCGGGTCATACAACCCAATCCCGTGAAGATGGGATTTCCTGCTGAGGGCGGAGCCTTTCCTCCTACGCTTCTTTTCGGTGTTAAAGACACAATGCGCGTGATGCAGGAGGAAATTTTCGGCCCTATCCTTCCTGTCGTCACATATTCTTCTCTTTATGAAGCGTTGACTTTCATAAATAGCAGGCCTCGCCCTCTGGCGTTGTATTACTTCGATAAGGATCGATTGAGGATCAAAAAAGTTCTGGAACAGTCAATCTCCGGCGGTGTAACTGTCAACGATTGCATCTTCCATCTGCCTCAACACTCACTGCCGTTTGGGGGCGTAGGGTCGAGTGGAATGGGCGCATATCACGGCTTCGACGGCTTCTCAACCTTTTCGAAAAAGAAGGGAGCTCTTGTTCAGAACGCCTTTGTCGGTGCGTTGCTGGCGAAATATTTCAAACCTCCCTACAGCTCATGGTCGAATCGCATGATCTCCTTGCTGATTGGACGAAAGAAAGACAAAGGTGCACGAAGGATGGAGTTAGGACGAGAGTAGCCAAAACCTTGAAATCCTATTCTTTGCTCGGTAGCCAGGAAGGTTTGCGCTTCTCGAGAAAGGCCGTTATCCCCTCGTGAAAGTCCGGATGTCTACGTGCCTCCAGATTGGCTTCCAAAGCCTGTTCAATGTGTAAATCGAGTTGTGGAAGCGATTGGGATAACAATAATTGCTTAGTCTGCAACATTGCAGCTGGGCTGTTCTTCAAAAGTTCGCGTGCGAAGGCATTGGCCCGTTGCATTGCAGTAACTTCGGCGATGACCTCAGTTACCAGCCCCAATTCGTAGGCTTCCCGTGCGTCAAAGAGCCGTCCTGTAAGCAGGAGACTCCGTGCCTTCTTCTCCCCAACCTGCAAACGAAGAAATGCTGAAACCAATGCCGGAATGAATCCTATTTTTACTTCGGTGTACCCAAATTTTGCTTCGGGTACTGCGAAGGTGAAGTCGCACAAAGTAGCTAATCCGGTTCCCCCGGCAATGGCATGTCCGTTTACCGCCGCGATGGTAATGAGGGGAAGGGAATATAGAGTCCGGAAGAGCTGTGCCAGATTACGTGCGCTGACTTCCTGCTCGGCTATGGATGTGGCTGCCATAGCTTGCAATTCCGATAAATCTAGTCCCGCACAAAACGCAGAACCTGCCCCAGTGAGGATGACGATCTGTGCCGTACCGCTAGAAGCCGACTCCAGAGCTGCCAGGAGTTCCTCCTGCATCTTGGGAGTGAGCGCATTGCGACGCTCAGGACGATTCATCGTAATGGTGAGAATGCTCTCGGCTTCGTGCGTTAGTAAGGTTTCGTAAGACATGGCGTTTACCGTACTGCTGTCTGAGCAACCGGCTTTCCGTATTTTCGTGCAAATTCACGCGTAAGGCCGATAAGACTATCGAGAGGCGTGATCTCTGGCAATTCGGCGCCAAGTTTTCTCAGTACTTCAATTGCGGTTTCGGTAGCGATATTGCTTACCAGTTCGTCCTGAGCAAAGGGGCATCCCCCTAAGCCTCCGATTGCCGTATCGAAGCGGCGGCAACCAGCATCATAAGCTGCCTGAATCTTTGCCGCGGCATTTGTTGGCTTTGCGTGCAGATGGATTCCGAGTTCGATTTCGTCGTCAAGGGAGTCGCGAACTGCGGTGAAAACCTTACTCACCAATTCCGGAGTTGCCAATCCGACTGTATCGGCTAATGAGATCTGTTGCACTCCGCTTTCCGCCATCAGCTCGCAGGCACCGATGACCTCCTCTATATTCCATACCTCGCCATAGGGGTTTCCGAAGGCCATGGAAAGATAGGCGACCATTTCCAGGCCCGCCTTATACGACACTTCACCGATACTTTCCAGTGCGTCCAAGGCCTCTTCTGCCGATTGGTTCTGGTTCCTCTGCAAAAATTCCGTTGAGACAGAATAGGGGAACCCTAAGGTATTGACCGTCTCTGTTGCGATCGCCCGAAAAGCACCTTTTTGATTGACCACAATCCCGATAACCTCTACCTCTTCCGGTGGGTTGAGGAAGGCGAGTACTCGTTCGGAATCTGCCATCTGCGGAACGGCTTTGGGCGAGACAAAGCTGACCGCGTCGATCTGCTGAAATCCCGCTGCTATCAGCATACGAAGATAGTCGGCCTTAACCTCCGTCGGAATTTCCTTGGGCAGTCCCTGCCAAGCATCGCGAGGGCATTCAATCAGCTTTACCTTATTCGTCATCTGGCTTCCTTCAAGGAGCTTAGGTTTGTATTGCTCCTGGATTGAATTCTGCCACATCGGGGTTGAGGCTGGCTGCTTCCAGAGCTGTAATCAGGACCGAGCGTGTTTGGGCAGGGTCGATGATTGCATCGATCCACAATCTTGCCGCTCCGTAGCGAGGGTCCGCCTGGGAGTCATACGTGCTCTTGATTTCATCGTAGATCTGTTTACGTTCGTCCTCTGTGATCGTCCGTCCGCTCCGTTCCAATTGCTTTACCCGTATTTCGACGAGAGTGCTGGCCGCTGAACCTCCACTCATTACCGCGTACCGCGCTGTGGGCCATGCGAAGAGGAAACGTGGGTCGTAGGCTTTGCCGCACATTGCATAGTGTCCTGCTCCAAAACTTCCGCCAAGAATGACGGAGATCTTGGGTACGACGGAATTCGAGACGGCACTAACCATCTTGGCTCCTGCACGGATGATGCCATTCTGTTCCGCATCGCGGCCTACCATGAAGCCATTGACGTCATGAAGAAAGATGAGCGGAATCAGGCTTTGATTGCAGTCCATGATGAAGCGAGCTGCCTTTTCTGCGCTTTCGGTGTAAATGACCCCCCCGAATTCTGTTCGCCGGTCTCCTCCTGGCGCGATCCTCGTTTGATGAGACTTCTGGTTTGCAACAATGCCTACGGCAAAACCGCCGATACGCGCATAGCCGCAGACAAGGGTCCGTCCATATTCGGCTCGATACTCATCGAAGGCAGACCCGTCTATGATACGGGCGATTACCTCCCTGACATCGTAGGTGTTGGTGGCAGCACGGCTGGGATCGGGATCGATCAGCCCGTAAAGCTCTTCTGCAGGATAGAGCGGGGCATCTTTATCAGGATCGAATGGACGGCGATCGAATGGCCCTCCGGGACGGCGGCCTAGTTTATCGACCAGAGAGCGCAGGCGTGCAATGCAGGATTGATCGTCCGGTTCTTTGAAGTCGATGGTACCGGAGATTTCTGCATGCATAGCTGCTCCGCCTAACTCTTCTGCATCGGCCTTCTGACCGATGGCTGCCTGCACTAACGCAGGGCCAGCAAGGAAGAGTCCGCTGCCTTCCGTCATCAGGATTGTGTCCGTCATTACCGGAAGATATGCTCCGCCTGCTACACACATTCCCATGATTGCCGTGATCTGAGGGATATTTCGCGAGGACATCACGGCGTTATTTCGAAAGACGCGGCCAAAGTCGTCCTGGTCTGGAAAGACGTCTTCCTGTAGCGGGAGAAAGACACCTGACGAATCGACCAAATAGAGAGTCGGAATCCGGTTCTCCAGTGCAATAGACTGAGCACGGAGGACCTTTTTGGCTGTCATGGGAAAGAAGGCTCCTGCCTTCACCGTAGCGTCATTGGCAACAATCATGACCAGCTTACCGCAGACGCGCCCCAGTCCGGCGATTACACCAGCAGTGGGTGCACCACCCCACTCCTCGTACATTTTATGTGCGGCGTAAAGCCCCAATTCAAGAAACGATGTGCCTGGGTCCAGCAGCAAATCTAATCTCTCACGTGCTGTCAACCGCTTCTTTCCATGTTGTACTTCAATTGCCTTCGGCCCGCCGCCCATTCGAATTGTGGCTTCTTCCTGCTCTAGGGTTGCGAGCAGCGACACCAGGGCCTGGTGATTGCTCCGAAAACGAGGAAGTTCTTTATTAAGTTTTGAAACCAGAATGTTATTGGAAACAGGTCCTGGCATTGGGTTTTCTATCGTAACTTCAGGAGTCTTTGCCTTCGCTGTTGACCGTAAGCTATTCATTTGAATCTTTGGCTACTTCAGTATTTCTCGCGCGATTACCATGCGCTGAATCTCACTGGTACCTTCTCCAATGGTGCACAACTTTACATCTCGATAAAACTTTTCTGCAGGGAAGTCTTTGATGAATCCATAGCCGCCGTGAATTTGGACGCATTCGTCGCAGATGCGAACCGCCGCCTCGCTCGCAAACAGTTTCGCCATCGAGGATTCAAGAGTCGTTTTGCACCCGGCATTTTTCAGGCGGGCTGCATGCAGGGTTAATTGCCGGGCTGCTTCAAGCTGGGTGGCCATATCGGCAAGCTTGAATTGAATAGCCTGAAACTCGCTGATAGGTCTGCCGAATTGTTGGCGCTCCGTTGCGTAGTGGAGTGCAGCATCGAGTGCTCCGTGGGCAATGCCTAGTGATAATGCTGCAATAGAAATTCTGCCGCCGTCCAGGACTCTCATAGCGTCGATGAACCCTTCACCCTCTGCCCCTATGCGATTCTCGTCCGGAACGAAGCAATCTTCAAAAATCAGCTCAGAGGTATCCGAGGCCCTGAGGCCTAGTTTGTTTTCCTTCTTCCCGGCCCGAAATCCTGCGGTGTCCTTCTCTATTACGAATGCGGTGAAGCCATGGCTCTTTTTCGATCGATCTGTGACTGCGATGACAACTGCACAGTCGGCATGTCCGGCATTAGTAATGAAAGTCTTGGTGCCATTGAGTATCCATCCGTTACCACTGCGTACTGCAGTGGTACGTGCTCCGAGGGCATCGGAGCCTGATCCGGGTTCGGTCAGGGCCCAACTGCCCAACCATTCTCCCGAAGCGAGCCTGGACACCCAGCGCTGTCGCTGTTCCGGATTCCCCGCGAGGAAGATATGGTTTGTGCATAGAGAATTATGTGAAGCGACGATGATACCGATTGAGCCGTCGACACGCGACAACTCTTCGATTGCCAGCACATATTCGACATAGCCCATTCCACTTCCGCCCAACTCAGGAGGAAAGATAATTCCCAGCAGTCCCATGTTTCCTAGTTGTCGTACCACTTCGCAGGGAAACTTACTTGTCTCATCCCATTCGCTAACATGCGGCGCTATTTCGGTCTGGGCAAAGCGTCGGATTACTCGACACAGCTCCTGTTGTTCTTCTGTTAATTCGGCGATGTTGTTTCGTGTCATGAATTGCTCCCGGGGATAGAAGCCAATGTTCGACGCGGCAAAACTGCACTTCTTTATTGTTCGAAGGGAGTATTGCACCTGAAGAGTAAGATGCACAATTCAAATGTGAAAGTGAAAACAGATTTCATTTCCCAATCGTAAGAAAAAAGTGTTATTGTCCTTCGATGTTATGGCAATCGACCTTCCCCGCCGTGCCAACCATCCGGTAGAGCTCGATCATATTTCCTGGAAGATTATTGAAGAGTTACAGGAAGATGCACGTCTCTCCTGGGCCGAACTTGGTCGTAGAGTTGGACTTACTACTCCTGCAGTTGCCGAGAGAGTACATCGTTTGCAGTCGTTGGGAGTCATTCGCGGGTTTCATGCGGACGTCTGTCCTAAGAAACTTGGTGTCCCAATGCTGGTCTTTGTGCGGCTCACCATAGCCCGCGTAGAACAGGAGTTGAAGCGCTTTCTCGCCGTCTCCAGCCAATGGGAGGAAGTGGTGGAATGTCACCGGGTAACAGGGTCGGAGTCCTTCATCCTCAAGGCGCAAGTGACCTCTGTAGAGCATTTGGAGAGCTTTATCGATAGGCTGGCTCGCTTTGGTGCAACGGCAACTTCTACGGTGTTGTCGTCTTCGGTTAGCCGCCGCACCATAACACGTAAAGCCGTAGAGAAGGCAAATCTGGATTCGTAACCGATCCGGAGCATAAGTGACACAGGCAGGTAAAGAATGATAAACAAACTGTGGGATAGTGCCTCCGCCGCCTTAGCAGGAGTAGTACGCGATGGAATGCTTCTCGCCATAGGCGGTTTCGGTCTGTGCGGTATCCCTGAAGCTTTGATTGCCGCTTTGCGTGATAGTGGTGTTAAGAACCTCACCGTAGCCAGTAACAATGCAGGCGTCGATGGTTGGGGTTTAGGTGTGCTTCTCGAAACAAGACAGATTCGCAAAATGATCTCCAGCTATGTCGGAGAAAATGCTGAATTCGAAAGACAATTTCTTCATGGGGAACTTGAGGTAGAGTTTGTGCCGCAGGGGACTCTTGCGGAACGAATGAGGGCAGGTGGCGCCGGCATCCCAGGATTCTATACTCGGACCGGTGTCGGCACTGTTGTTGCAGAGGGTAAAGAGCATAAGGAATTCGATGGTGTTACATACATCCTCGAGCGAGGTCTTCGTGCCGATGTAGCCTTGGTGAAAGCCTGGAAGGCGGATCTTTACGGCAATCTGGTCTTTCGCCGTACGGCACGCAACTTCAATCCTGTTGCTGCAACATGTGGTGAGATCACCATCGCCGAGGCTGAAATTGTCGTCGAACCTGGAGTGCTTGATCCTGACGAAGTACATACTCCTGGAATCTTTGTGCATAGGCTGGTTCACAATCCTACGCCGGAACGGCGCATCGAACGTAGAACGATAAGAAAGGCCTAGTTACTATGCCATGGACACGTTGTCAGATGGCCGAACGTGCAGCTGCGGAGCTACAGGACGGTTACTACGTCAATCTTGGGATAGGAATGCCGACACTGGTGGCCAATTACATTCCCAACGGCATGACGGTCATTCTGCAGTCAGAGAATGGATTGCTCGGAATGGGGCCTTTCCCGCTCGAAAGAGAGGTGGATCCTGACCTTATTAACGCGGGAAAGGAAACCGTTACTTTTATCGATGGAGCGTCTATCTTTTCTAGCGCGGATTCCTTCGCGATGATCCGAGGCGGCCACATCGATCTTGCGATTCTCGGTGCGATGCAGGTCTCCGAAGATGGAGATCTTGCCAACTGGATGATTCCAGGGAAGAGAGTTAAGGGTATGGGAGGGGCCATGGATCTTGTCTCCGGCGTTCAGCACGTACTGATTATGATGGAGCACAATGCGCAGGATGGCAGCCCGAAGATTCTACCCAAGTGTACTTTGCCGCTCACCGGTGCCGGAGTGGTGAAACGAGTTATCTCCGACCTGTGCGTCATGGATATTACTCCCGAGGGAATTGTTGTTACTGAATTGGCTGAAGGAGTCTCTTGCGAAGAAGTAGCAAAACGCACAGGAGTTTCGGTTCGGTTCCAGCTTTCGTAATTGATCTTCATCTGAATCTATGAATGAACAGCTCGCGTTACAAACCCTATGTTGTGAGTATGACGGAGATATTGCCGTCGTGACACTTAATCGGCCCGCCTCTCTGAATGCCCTCAACGCTACGATGTTCGATGAACTGGAGCTTTTGTTCTTGCGTTTACGGAACGATGCCTCTGTTCGTGTCATCCTGCTTACCGGATCGGGAGACCGGGCCTTTGCTGCCGGAGCAGACATCCGGGAACTCGTACATACAAATTCGGATACTGGCAGGACACTTTCTCTACGCGGCCAGCAGGTTTTCACTGAAATCGAACGTTGTGGCAAGCCGGTTATTGCCTGCATTAACGGTGCGGCTCTTGGTGGCGGCTGCGAGTTAGCGCTGGCTTGCACCTTACGGATCGCCAGCGACAAAGCTGTATTAGGGTTGCCGGAGGCAAAGCTGGGACTTATCCCCGGTTATGGCGGCACTCAGCGGTTGTCCCGGCTGGTTGGAAGATCTGTTGCGTTACGCATGATGTTAACTGCGCAAAGCGTAAATGCCGAAGAGGCATTAGGCATTGGCCTCGTAGACGAAATTGTCCCTGCTACTGAGTTGATGAGCAGAGCCCGGGGTTTAGCCGCATCGATTGTCAAAGTAGCTCCGCTGGCAATCTCCGGAATCCTGCAGGCGACAGCGCGAGGCGAAGATCGATCCCTGGAAGAGGGGCTCATTGCGGAAACGGAGATATTCGGTCACTTATGTGACACCGCTGACAAGAATGAAGGCATAACGGCTTTTCTTGAAAAGCGCCAAGCCAGTTGGCAGGGGAAATAGCGATGAAGGAAATCGTAATCGTATCGGCAGCTCGTACGGCGGTCGGAAAATTCCTCGGTGGATTGAGTGATATTCCTGCAACCCAGCTAGGCGCAATCGTAGTTCGTGAAGCTATGCATCGGGCCAGCTTGTCTCCGGACTTGGTTGATGAGTGCATCATGGGTTGCGTACTGCCTGCGGGGTTAGGTCAGAATCCGGCTCGACAAGCGGCTCTTAGTGGTGGGGCCGCCGATAGTGTCGCTGCAATAACTGTCAACATGGTGTGCGGGAGCGGGCTGAAAGCTGTGGCCTTGGGAGCTCAAGCGATCATGACTGGCGACGCCGAGATCGTTGTTGCCGGAGGAATGGAGTCGATGTCGAATGCTCCGTATTTACTTCCTCAGGCTCGTAAAGGGCTTCGTATGGGAGATGGAAGTGTCGTCGATTCTTTGATTAAGGATGGTTTGTGGTGCGCATGCGAGGATCATCACATGGGGATGGCTGCCGAACTCGTCAGTGAAAAGCATGGCTTCACCCGCGAACAGCAGGATGCCTATGCCGTTGAGTCACATCGGCGTGCAACTTTGGCTAGAAAAGAAGGTCGATTCCGTCAGGAGATTGTTCCTGTAAGCATTCCAGGCAAGAAAGGTACAACTACTACTTTTGATTCGGACGAGAGTATTCGAGAAGAGGCAACGCTGGAGACTTTGGCAACACTGCGTCCGGCATTCAAAAAAGATGGAACAGTGACAGCAGGGAATTCCCCGGGAGTGAATGATGCCGCTGCTGCAGTCGTCCTCATGTCTCGGGAGCGGGCTGACGCTTTAGGATTGAGACCCATGGTCCGCATCAAGGCTCAGGCACAAAGCGGTGTCGCTCCAAAGTGGGTTATGCTTGCTCCTGTGGTTGCCGTTACAAACCTTCTGGAAAAGGCCGGCTGGCGAAAAGAGGATGTGGACCTTTACGAGTTGAATGAAGCTTTCAGCGTCCAGGCTCTCGGAGTAACAAAAGAGCTCGGATTGAATTTTTCGAATGTAAATGTGAATGGCGGATCGGTTGCTATAGGCCATCCTATTGGAGCCAGTGGTGCGCGAGTCTTGGTGACACTGATTCACGAGATGATTCGGCGCGACGCCAAAAAGGGAGTAGTTTCACTGTGCCTCGGAGGAGGCAATGCTGTTGCGCTTGCTGTGGAACGTTAGATTATTTCCCTCAAAGATGTAGATCAGGTCACAGTAGCTTACGCGGCTTGTGATTAACGCTTGATTCAGACGGTAATAAAGTGGGAGCACGTTGGGAATGCAAAATCCTTTCTGGGACTTTGTGTCCAAATGGTGGAGCCTTATGAGCTGTGCCGCCTGGACTTTTTTTGCCCTCTGGACTCTCTTATATAATCCAACAGCTAAGAGCCAGAAAGCAGCCTATTTCGCCCTTGCTGTCTTTTCCTGGAACTGGGCTCTGCTGCAAACAATTTATCGGCAGCACAAGGAGATAAAGAAGTTCAACGCTATTCCTCCCGAGATAAAGATCACCATAGAGAGTGTTGTGATGCATAGAACAGGAGACGAAGAATATAGATGGAGGAACGGTGAGCTTTTTGTTCAGGTCTCAGCAGTACTTTCGAATCTTAACGCCATAAAAGTAGACTATTCGGCGCAACTCGTTTTTCGTGGGGCGGTCTTAGCACTAACCGCCATAAAAGATTTGGAGAGGTGGGAGCTTATCGAGCGGCGTTATTTCAAACAGCTTGGGCAAGACATAAGGCAGAATTTCGTTATAAATCCGGTCGCGCTCACCGAAGACCTCTCCCGCTCAAGGAGAAATGAAGGGTGGCTCCATTTCCAAATCGAAGGTATGGGCGAAACAGAGGTCGCAAAGAGAACGCTGAGACTATATGCAACATCGAAGAGCGGAGAGTGTCACGTCGACGAGGAACTGGCAAAACATCACGTCGTTCGATCCGATGCCTCTAGTCTCGTGGCGGTGAAAAAATGTATTCCTGGGCAGCAACTGGGTTCTTGTACTCCATCACCGGAGCATGATCCGGCTAATTATCTCGAATCTGAGGACAAAGACGATTAAGGCCGATTTATGATTGCTTAGCAGGCACAGACATGGATAAACATGAAGCGAAAGAGCAAGATATCTTAGACGGAGTCCTAAGCTCACACCCTGATTTCCTGTATCCAGGTTTGATTTGGAGAAGAGGGAATGTACGTCCAGACTTCGTCGCCAATCTACCCAATGGCCAGAGGATCGGCTTAGAACTCACTGAGTGGCTACATCCAATCGAAACTGAAGCTTCCATCAGAAAGCAGGAAAGAAGATCAAAACTCGAATTCAGTTTGGAGCGATTTCGGGACCACTACAGACCGAGGCACTTCGGTTCAATAATGATCTGGCCAAAGCTTACAGAGGATCTATTTCGCGGAAAGCATCCCTATAACTCGGATTCGCCAAGCGCAGCGGAATTTTGTGAACAGTTCAAAGAGTTTGTTCAGATGAATGATGTTTCGGCCTTGGAAGGTTGCGAGTCAGCACTGCGGGTCACTGATTTTTCACCTTATCCACTTTTGAGAGAACATCTATTCGAAATCGTGTTCACACCCAAAAGAACATATCCCTCAGAATGGACGCATTGGAGATCGGAGACGCGCTGGATCAAATTTGGGCTTGAAACATCAACATATGATGTCGGAAAGTCGGCACAGAGCCTACTTGATTGCCTGCGTAAAAAGACGAAGATGTATGGAGGAATTCGTGAACAAAAAGACTTAGTGGAGCTGGTTTTGCTAGTCCACTACGGAATAAAGGGGCTTATTCACAATACGCCTTTTAGATGTATGAAGCAGGAAGCTTCTGACCTGGAGCAAATCCGAAAGATCACAGGTACTGAGCTGAAAAGCAACCCGGGAAAATTTAATCGAGTATACCTCTATCTTGCCTTTAACGAAGGGCCCCTGTTTCAAATCTATTAGGCACGGAAAGAAAGGCAAAAAATGGGATATCGAAATTGTTCTGCCTAGGTGGTGCAAAATAATGGCTGGATAGAGGCAAAACAATTCCGGCAGGCACGCGGCTTTTCTCCAAAGAAAGCCGCTCTTTGCTGCCTTCTGCGAATCTATACCTATGCGGGAAATGCTCCAGAGCTATTGCCAATGAGCTATTTCGGAGCCATGCGTAGAGCGCCATCGAGTCGGATTATCTCTCCATTCAGCATTGTGTTTTCGCAGATAGCCGCCACCAGTGCCGCGAATTCTTTCGGCTTGCCAAGTCTTGAGGGGAAGGGCACGGCTTGAGCAAGAGATTCTTGAATTTCTGCGGAGAAGCCAGCCATCATTGGCGTCATGAAGACTCCAGGTGCGATTGCTACGACGCGAATGCCATTGCGGGCAAGTTCACGCGCCGCGGGCAGTGTCATCCCTGCGACACCTGCTTTCGATGCGGCATATGCAATTTGTCCGATCTGTCCTTCAAAGGCTGCAATGGAAGCCGTGTTGATGATGACTCCACGTTCGCCATCTTCCATTGGCTCATTCTTCATCATTGCGGCGGCTGCCAGGCGAAGCATGTTGAATGTGCCGATGAGATTGATCGTGATTGTTCGGGCAAAGCTTTCAAGGGTGTGCGGCCCATTTCGTCCAACAATCTTTTCACTTGGTGCAATACCTGCGCAGTTGATTAGTCCGTGCAGCGCTCCGAAGAGAGATCTGGCCGTTTCCACCGCATTTATTCCGTCGGCTTCTTGTGTAACATCTGTTGGAACAAAAGCGACATTGGCCCCTAATGTTGCGGCGAGGCTGTCTCCCGCAGGGTTGACATCGGCAAGAACGACTTTGGCCCGCTGTTCCACCAGCATACGAGCGGTAGCTTCTCCCAGCCCGGATGATGCTCCTGTTACGAGGAAAACTTTCTTCTCAATCTGCATTGTTGCTCCAGCGGAACCAGGAAATTTTAGCGAGTCTGATATTGCGTGGATTGAAGCAGGTTCCGCGCGATGATAACGTGCATGATTTCATTCGTACCTTCCAGAATCTGGTGGACCCGCAGGTCGCGAACGATCTTTTCGATGCCGTAATCAACGAGGTAACCGTACCCGCCGAAGAGCTGAAGGGCCTCATTGGCAATTTTGAATCCTGTGTCTGTGACGAATCTTTTCGCCATCGCACAAAGTGTGGTTGCGTTGCGATCTTTGTTTTCCAGTGCCGAGGCAGCGCGCCAAAGAAATGTTTGTGCTACCTCCAATTCTGTCGCCATATCGGCTAAGCGAAATTGGAGCGCCTGGAAATCTGCAAGCTTGTGCCCAAAGGCATGGCGCTCTTGAAGGTATGCTGTGGACTTTTCCAGCGCAGTTCTGGCACCCCCAAGAGAACAGGCAGCAATATTAAGCCTGCCTCCATCAAGAGCCGACATGGCAATTTTGAATCCAGAGCCTTCTGCTCCGATCAGATTACTTGCCGGAACGTGTACGTCATCGAGAATTACCTGGCATGTTGGCTGCGCATTCCATCCCATCTTTTTTTCATGCGGACCAAAAGAAAGGCCTTCGGTACTTTTCTCCACGATGAAAGAGGAGATACCTTTGGGTCCGTCGTCTCCGGTCCGTGCCATGACGATATATATATCTGCTGCGCCTGCTCCTGAGATGAATTGCTTCACTCCATTCAGGATGTAGATGTCACCATCCTTCTTTGCACGAGTGGAAAGCGCGGAAGCGTCTGAACCAACCGCTGGTTCAGAAAGGCAGTAAGCTCCCAAGGATTGGAATCCACAAAGCTTTGGGAGGAATTGCTGGCGTTGTTCTGTGTTGCCGAATTTATCGAGAATCCATGCCACCATATTGTGAACGGAAAAGTATCCGGCGATGCACGGACAGGACATGGCCAGACCGTCGTAGATTAATACTCCGTCCAAGCGGCTCAGAGCGCTGCCGCCAACATCTTCGGAGACACAAATACCACCCATCCCTAGTTTGGCGGCTCTCTGGATTACCTCGGTCGGAAAGTATTTCTCCTGATCCCAGGTGAGCGCATGAGGAGCAATTGCATCTTGTCCAAAGGAAATCGCCAGGTTATGAATGGCCTTTTGCTCTGCGGTGAGCGCAAACTGGTCAGTTCTGCTGAATTCAGTCATAGGTTCGCGGAAGAAGCTTAAAAGTTGTCTGTTGTATCGACCCGATGCCTATTCGGGAATATACAGGTCGACGTATTCATTGACTGGCATCTCTTCGAAGGCGTGCTGTTCACGAGATGCTTCGATAATCCTGGTTTGCTGTGCGGTGGAGAAGCGTCGGGCAAGATTCCTCTCGAACTTTGCCTGCAGCAGTGGAATTCCATCTGCACGCCGCCGTTTATGCCCGATCGGATATTCGACAGTTTGTTCCAGAACCGTTCCATCTGTGAGTTCTACTCGCAGAGAGTTTGCGATCGAGCGTTTCTCCGGATCGTGATAATCCCTGGTGAAGGATGGATTTTCTTCACAGACCGTCTTATCTCTGAGCTCATCAATACGAGGGTCTGCCGCTACGTTATCTTCGTAATCGACTGCAGCCAGGCGCCCGAAGATAAGAGGAATTGCGATCATATATTGGATGCAATGGTCTCGATCTGCGGGGTTGTGAAGAGGACCTTTCTTGTCGATAATTCTCAAACACGCTTCATGGGTGTAGATCGTTATCTTCGAGATGTCTGCTGCAGATCTTCCTTGATTCTCTAACTCCTCTTTGAGCGTCATTGCCGCTTCTATTGCAGTTTGAGCGTGGAACTCGGCGGGATAGCTGATTTTGAAGAGAACATTCTCCATGACATAAGAGCCATAGGGGCGCTGGAAGGCGAACTCTTTGCCTTGAAAACAGACGTCGTAGAATCCCCAGCGCTTCGCTGTGAGTACGGAAGGATATCCAATTTCCCCTGTACGGGCAATTAGCGCCAGGCGCACGGCACGGCTGGTTGCATCTCCGGCTGCCCAGCTTTTTCTCGGTCCAGTGTTAGGTGCATGACGATAAGTCCGCAAACTTTGCCCGTCAAGCCATGCATGGGAGAGTGCTGCGATTGTCTGATCGTAGGTTAAACCTAGCAGCTGACTTACAACAGCAGTGGATGCGACCTTTACGAGAACGACATGGTCAAGTCCAACCTTGTTGAAAGAGTTCTCGAGAGCAATGCATCCTTGAATCTCGTGCGCCTTAATCATCGCTGTAAGGACCTGCTTCATCTTGAGCGGTGGTTCTCCGTTGGCGACAGCTTGTCTCGATAGCCAATCTGCAACAGCCAGGATGCTACCCAGATTATCGGAGGGATGCCCCCATTCAGCTGCGAGCCAAGTGTCGTTGTAGTCCAGCCAGCGGATCATGGTTCCCAGATTGAAGGCTGCTTGTACAGGATCAAGTTCGAAGGGGGTTCCTGGAACTTTAGCTCCATTCAATACAGTAATGCCCGGGACAAGAGGCCCGAGCAGTTTTGTGCATGCTGGATATTCAAGAGCTTCGAGAGCGCAGCCCAAGCTGTCAATCAGGCATAGCCTTGCCGTCGTATATGCCAATTCGCTCTGAATGTTGTAGTGGAAGATGTAATCGGCAAGATCGACGAGAACTTTGTCGGGGGCCGGACGTTCGCTGCTTACACCGTGAGGCAACTTTCCCTCCCAATCGAAATGGACCTTTGCTACGAGTGGTTATCGACGTTCTCTTAAGGGAATGAAGGTACGTTCTTCAGGTCCCGTGTAGTTCGCAGAAGGGCGAATGATCTTGCCGTCCTGGCGTTGTTCGATGATGTGTGCAGACCAACCTGCTGTTCTTGAAATTGCAAACAGTGGGGTAAATAGGAGTGTGGGCACACGCATAAGGTGGTAGGAGACAGCACTAAACCAATCGAGATTGGGAAACATGTGCTTTGCGTCCCACATCACTGTTTCGATTCTTTCCGCAACATCGTAAAGACGCGTGTCTAATGCCTCGGAGGCGAGATTCCGGGCCACTCCCTTGATGATGTCACTGCGGGGGTCGCACGTAGTGTAAACCGGATGCCCAAAGCCGATGACGACTTCCCGTGCTTCAATGCGTTTGCGGATATCCGTTTCTGCTTCTTCGGGAGTGGCATATTGGCTCTGGATGGCGAGTGCGACTTCATTGGCACCTCCATGCTTAGGGCCTTTCAGAGCACCGATAGCTCCCGTAATACAGGAGTAAATATCCGAGCCCGTTCCGGCAATCACCCGTGCGGTAAAGGTGGAGGCATTGAATTCGTGTTCGGCATAGAGGATCAACGAAGTCTCCATTGCCGAGATCCATTGCTCAGAGGGTGTGGTCCTGTGCAGCAGGTGTAAGAAGTGACCAGCGATAGAGGAGTCGTCTGTGTCGACGTCGATCCGCTTGCCGTTCCTGGAGAAATGATGCCAATAGAGAAGTGCCGATGGTAGAGAAGCGAGGAGCATATCGGCGATGTCACGAGCCTCGGCCGGTTTGTGGTCGTCCCTCTCCGGCAACATGCAGCCTAGCGCTGTGACATAAGTACGCAGCACATCCATGGGGTGAGTTCCGGCGGGAAGTAGTTCGAGGGCGTCTTTGATCCTGGCAGGCAGGCCCCGAAGAGCTTGCAGTTTAGTTTTGTAATTTGTCAATTCAACAGGATTAGGAAGTTTCCCGTGAATGAGGAGGTATGCTACTTCTTCAAAACCGCATGCCGTCGCGAGATCGGCGATATTGTAACCGCGATAGTGTAGGTCATTTCCGTGGCGTCCAACGGTACAAAGGGCTGTATTGCCTGCAACGGTTCCCGAGAGTGCGACAGACTTCTTCGGCTTGAAGGGAATCTCTGGTGGGTTGGGGATGAACTCACGCATGCGTCTCTCCGACAATCAAGATTGATATAGGCAGTTATCGGTCTTTAGTCTTCTCTTTTTCTTTGGCGAATAATTCGTCCAGCTTATTTTCGTAAGCGTGGTAATTAAGAAAACGGTACAACTCCTCGCGTGTTTGCATTGCAGGAAGCATGTTCCGTTGCGAGCCTTCGGCGCGAATCGTTTCGTAGACCTTGAGAGCTGCAGCGTTCATCGCCCGATAAGCCGAACAGCAATAGAGGATAATGTCCACATCTGCGTTTGCCAACTCTTCTTTTGTAAATAGTGGAGATTGACCAAATTCGGTGATATTTGCAAGAATGGGAACCCCGGCTGCCTTCCTGAATTCCGAGTACATCGATAGCTCTGTTACGGCCTCTGCAAAGATCATGTCAGCTCCTGCTTCGGCATATGCGGCTGCGCGATCGATCGCTGCCTGTAGGCCTTCCTTTGCCAGAGCATCTGTACGCGCCATGATGACAAACTCAGGGTCAGTGCGTGCATCGACGGCAGCGCGGATTCGGTCAATCATCTCCTCTGTGCTTACAACTTCCTTGCCAGGTCTGTGACCGCAACGTTTCGTGCTGACCTGATCTTCCATGTGAACGGCAGAAGCGCCAGCTTTGATCATCGATTGGATCGTACGCGCGATATTGAAAGCTCCGCCCCATCCGGTATCAATGTCGACAAGAAGCGGCAAGGAGGAAACGTCTGTGATACGTCGAACATCGACGAGTACATCCTCCATTGTGCTGATTCCGAGGTCGGGTATACCGAGTGAATTTGCCGCGACGCCTCCTCCCGAGAGATAGAGTGCCTTGAAGCCCGTGGCTTCTGCCATCAATGCGGTGTATGCATTGATGGCACCGACCACCTGAAGGGGTTTTTCATCGTTGACTGCCTGCCGGAAGCTTATGCGAGGACTATTACCAGAGTTCTTTGCTAGCATGAATGCCTCTTGATCCGTTGACCTGCCTCTTCAAAAATGAACGACAGATGGGTTCTTGGTCAATAGATAGGACCTGAGAGCGGACAGAATTGGTGGGGAGTGTGCAAATGTAGCAAGAGCCAACCATGATAGAGGTAAAAGGGAGAAGAGCCCCGTTCCTTGTCAAGGCTGATGTTTTGTTCTCTCTCCGAATCGCGGGATTCGTTCTAGAGTCCTCTTAGGTAAAGAGCTGCCGTAAAGAGTGCCGATGAAAGAATCGAGGCTGCTGTTCGAATGTGATTCCAAACAACCCAGGCCTTCAGATAGTGTTGCCAGAAAGAAATAATCTGTACTGATTCCGAGTTTGAGGCGAGCCGATTGTTCAGCGGCACATTAAAGGCGGCAGTAACACCAATGCTTCCTATTAAATAGAGCAGGCTGGCAAGAAAGACGAGTTTGGCTGCTGTGGTATTCCAGTTAAATAGAGAACCTATGCCTGTGATAGTGCAAAGAAGCCCGGTTCCCATAAAGACGGTCATGAAGCTGGCATTCATGACACTTACATCGATGGATCTCATGACGGCAATTCCTTCTGATGGAGAGACACGTGCGAGCGCAGTCATCACGAACGAAGAAAATGCATAGAAGATTCCGCCGACGATTCCACTACCAATTGCAGCAGCGAAGACAAGCATAACTGAAAGATGTGTCTTGTTCATGTTGTCCGGTTCCGAACTGAGATGGATTGCAATGCAATTTGCACGCTTCTTTACGGTATATCCGGGCACGGAGGGCAACAATGATCGGTCGTATTGAGTCCTTGCCTATTCGTCCAAGCCCAGAGTGATTGGGTTCATCTTCCTTAACGGACTGGTCACGCGAATATCGATTACTGTTTATTTCAGAGATATAGAGTGTAGGTGCAGCGCCTTATTGGGATTGTGCTTGAGCCTAGCTGCCCACCGATTCTGCGCTGTATCTGGCGATTAATCCGGTGTCCAGCGCCTTGCGGTACACCCCGCGGAATAGCGCTCCGGCGAGGAAGAGATAGATTAGAGCCATTCCCATGCACCCGAAGAGACTATTCCATGAAGGGGTTCCCCCGAGAACAATGGCTCGCATGTTTTCGAAGACATATGAAGGGGGGAGAATGCGGGAGATGGCCTGCATCCACCGCGGGAGGGTCGCTACAGGATAGAAAACACCTGCAAAGGGGGAGACAAGCGCCGGTATCGGCCAGATGAACCACTCGGCCGCAGGGCCAAACCTCATTACGAGCGTGCACCCGAATATTCCGAGTGCAATGCCAAAGAGAAATAGGATTAGCAGAAACGGCAATAACATGATTCCGTAGCTGAAGAAAGAGAAGCCAAAGGCCGTAGCTGCTACCAGCAACATGACTATCACCCCAATGGTGCTCGTGCCTATGCTGGTAGCGATTAGACCTATGACATATTCCGGAACCGAAAGTGGTGTGGCAAAGATGTTCAGGAAGTTTCGAGACCACACATCTTCAAAGAAGGCTGTTGTAACGCCTTGCATGACCCGGACAAGAAAATCCCACAGAAGGACGGCACCCAGCAGAGAGGGAACAAAATTAACGTGGGATGCGGTTACGGAACTGAGGTATTTCGTGATGAAGCCCCAGAGAACCACGTCAACGGTTACCCATGCAAACAGAGGGACAAAACGGACCAGACTTCCGCGAAAAAGATAATACTGACGCAGGGCGATGGCAGCAGTTCTGTGAAAGGTAATCATCGTAGGCTTTCTTCCTGGCTAAAGGTCAGCGAGTCTTTTGCAACAGCGATAAAGAGTTCTTCCATCGTCTCCTTGCCATGGGCTTTGAGCAGACTTTTAGGCTCACCGGAAAGCAGGATGCGGCCTTGAGCAAGCAGAAGTACCCGGTCGCAGACCTCTTCCACTTCATACATATTGTGTGAAGTCCACAAAATCCCTCCCTCATTCGCATTGGCAAACTTCCGGATGCTGCCGCGGATTTCCTGAGCGGTTGCCGGATCGATTGAGGCGGTCGGTTCGTCCAGCAACAGCAGTTTCGGACGGTTAAGCATAGCCTTGGCCAGACATACACGGGTTTGCTCGCCGGAAGAGAGTACGCCGCACTTGGTATTGCGGAATTTCTCCAGGTCGAAGTATTCGAGTAGTTCTGCAATACGGCCGCGTAAATTCTTGACTCCGTACAGAAGCCCGAAGGTCCGGAGGTTTTCGTAAACCGTCAGATTTCCAGGTAGGGGCGCATAGACGGCGGCAAAGTTCGTGCTCTCTAGTGCCTTGGAGCGGTACTCTGCCAAATTATGTCCGTTTACCAGGATCGTTCCCGAAGTGGGTTTCAGGACCCCAAGAATCATGTTGATCGTCGTGGTCTTGCCTGCGCCATTGAGCCCCAATAGTCCCACGATCTCCTTGGAATCGACATGAAAGGAGATATCGTTTACGGCGACGATATTTTCATAGCGCTTGGTCAGGTGTTGGACCGAGAGCACTTGGGTGGTAGGGTGATGCTGTGAGCCTTTCACTTCAACCTCTTGCGGCATCGGATCTTCGAGGCCTATCCTTCTACTCTATCCGATTCACTGTGGTTTGCTCTGAACGGGAGGCTCGCTGGAGCCGCCAGGAAATTCTCGAGAACATTCCCGAAGATCAGGGAGGCTACAAGATAAAAGATAGGAAGGGACTTCCGTTTCCTGGATATTGGAGTATCTTGTGCACAGAGGAGATCGTTCTCCTCATTCGTACTATTTTGAATATCGATATTGCACGATGGTTTCCAACGGTTTCACTGTCATAGCTTGCGGTTCTCGGGGTAACGGGTACGTGGGTAGTTTGCGGAATGAGCTGATGGGTTCGTGCTGGATTTACAGGAGGCACGATGAAGTCTTTCGTAGAGACCGTGCAAGAGGTAGTTCCCGCTACGCATTCTGAGAAAATTCTGGAGAAATTAAAGGCGCGTCTAGATCCAGCGCATATTCTCACGCGCCCAATCGATCGTATTGCCTTTGCTTCAGATGCCAGCTTCTATCGCTTGATCCCTCAGGCTGTAGTCCAGCCTTCGACAATAGAGGAGATTCGCAGCCTGTTTGCGTTATGCAAAGAGGCTGGAGTGCCGTTGACCTTCCGTGCCGGGGGAACAAGTCTCTCCGGACAGGCAATCACCGACGGGATTCTCGTTGATATTGGTCGATACTGGCGCAATATCAAGGTTGAGGAGAATGGCAGAAAGATTCGCCTTCAGCCTGGAGTTGTGGGCGAACAGGCAAACAATGCATTAAAGCTCTACGGGGCGAAGATCGGACCAGATCCTGCCTCTATTGGTAGTTGCCGGATTGGCGGCATCTTGTCCAATAATGCGAGCGGCATGTGCTGTGGCGTGGTCCAAAATGCTTATCACACAATGTCTTCGTTGCGTTTTCTGCTTCCTTCCGGAACCGAAATCGATACTGCCAATCCGCATGCCGACGATCAATTCAGGCAGGCAGAACCGGAACTCGCAACTGGATTGCTGGAGTTAAAGCAGCAGATTGAACAGAATCCGGAGCTTTGCGAGAAGATTAGCTCGAAATATCGCATGAAGAATACGACAGGCTATGGACTGAATGCCTTTCTGGATTTTGAGCGGCCGGTCGATATCTTTAGTCATCTTTTGATTGGGGCAGAAGGCACTTTGGCTTTCATTGCGGAAACCGTGCTGGAAACCGTTCCCGATCTCCCTGTCAAGTACACCGGTCTTCTGCTGTTTCCCGACCTCCATGCTGCCTGCGCTGCCATCTTTCCCTTGCGTGAGGCAGGAGCCGCTACCTTGGAGTTGATGGATCGTGCATCCTTGCGCTCTGTGGAGAACCAGCCCGGAGTTCCACCTCAGATTCGTCAACTGCCGCCTCGTGCTGCTGGGCTGTTGGTCGAGTTTCAGGCGAAGGAAACCTCTGCATCGCAGGAAAATGCTGCCCGCGCTCGAGCGGTGGTCTCTACCTTGAACTTGGTATGCGAGCCGCTTTTCACAGAAGATCCAGTTGTTCAGGCACAGCTCTGGAAGATTCGTAAGGGAATGTTCCCCTCGGTGGGGGCCGTTCGTGCGCAAGGGACGACTGCCATCATCGAGGATGTTGCTTTCCCCATTGAATACCTTGCCGATGCAGCAGTCGATCTGACGGAGTTATTTGAAAAGCACGGCTATCATGAAGCCATCATCTTTGGTCACGCTAAAGATGGCAATCTACACTTCGTTATCACGCAAGGTTTCGGTGACACGACTGCTATTGATCAGTACAGCCATTTCATGGATGACGTTGTGAATCTGGTTGTAAAGAAGTACAACGGTGCTCTGAAGGCTGAACATGGTACCGGGCGCAATATGGCTCCCTTTGTGGAGACCGAGTGGGGCCCGGATGCGTACAGAATTATGGCGCGGTTAAAGCAGCTGGCCGATCCCGGCGGTGTACTTAATCCTGGTGTGATCCTGAACTCCAATCCACGAGCCCATATCTCTGATTTGAAAAAGCTTCCAGTGGTTGAGGCTGAAGTCGATAAGTGCATCGAATGTGGTTATTGCGAGCCGAAATGTCCCAGCCGTGATTTGACTCTGACTCCTCGCCAGCGCATCGTTGTGCGGCGCGAACTGCAGCGGCTCGATGAGGCTGGGCACTATCAGCAGTACGACGCGCTTCATCGCGATTTCCCCTACATGGCTGTCGATACCTGTGCTGTCGATGGTTTGTGCGCAACGGCCTGCCCGGTCAGTATCGATACTGGGAAGTTGATCAAGCATTTCCGCCATACGCGCCATTCCTCGAGAGCGAATCAAATTGCTGTTCTGCTTGCGAAGCAGATGTCCTTGGTCGAGGTCGGAGCAAGGATGGCTATGTGGTCAGGACATCTTGTTCAATCTATCTTCGGCGTAGGCATGATGAAAGCCATTACCGGAGTTCTGGACACGGCGACCCACAAGTGGATGCAGGAACCCTTCTGGAAGTGGAGCGCCGAGATGCCGCGTCCACGTAAAGGTCGCTTGCCTAAAAGCAAAAGTGAAGGTGCCGAGGCGGTTTATTTCCCATCCTGTATCTCTCGAATCATGGGAGCTCTGCCTGGAGAACCGCAAGATATTTCTGTGATGCATGCCCTGATCAATGTCTCCGAGCGTGCCGGGGTTCATCTGTACGTTCCTGAAGACGCAGTGGGGAACTGTTGTGGAGTTCCTTTTTCGTCGAAGGGTTTCGAAGAGGCCCATGGTGTTTCCGTGAACCGTACAGTTGAGCGATTCTGGGCGTGGTCGGAAGGCGGCAGGTTGCCGGTCGTGGTGGATACCAGCCCGTGCACCTATGGATTACGTACTTCAAGAGGTGCATTGACGCCGGAAAACCAGAAACGGTTCGATAAGTTGAAGATTCTCGACTCCATCGAGTTCGTGCATGATTCGCTTCTTCCTAAGTTGGCCATTCTTCGTAAGGTGCATTCCGTAGCTCTGCATCCGGTCTGCTCGACGATGAAGATGGCGATTACTCCGAAGCTGAAAACCATTGCGCAAAGTTGCAGCGAGTCCGTCATGATTCCGAGCGATGCCGGGTGTTGTGGATTTGCAGGAGATCGCGGCTTTCTACTGCCTGAACTTACACGTTCGGCAACAAGGAGCGAGGTTGCCGGCTTAGGAGATAAAGAGCATGACGGCTACTATTCCAGTAGTCGTACCTGCGAAATCGGGATGACGAGGGCCACGGGCAAGATTTACCGCTCGTATCTTCATCTCCTTCACTATGCTACGAAAGCGAAATAGAGAGAGGCAGGTCTCCCTGCCTCTCTCTAGAGTGCATTTGGTCTGAGGTTGCTTGGACCAACGCATTTTGGGGTCCGGCGTAGATAAGCATAACTATGATTAGATGGCGTTTCCCTAAAGAAACGCCCATCTAGAGCAATCCAGCGCCACTTGGGGAATGGTGGTGCGCAGGTTGTCTTAACGGAAAGTCTGCATAAAATAGCGGATATACCCAAGCGGGAATTGCCTCAGCTATTGATCTTCAACAGTCGACAGCCTATCTAAGATGCCGTAGCGGTCCCCAAAACAATAAAAGCCATGTTGCCATCGGATATAGATACATATCTAGATTTTGACAAAATGGAATATATAAGTCTTTAATAGGAGCGCGCTAAGTCTTAATACCAATTTCTCTGAAGTGGACCAACCAGTCTCCGGCTCGACACTAAGCGCGACGCCTTCGATGGACCTATTCTAAAGTCAGTTTTAGGATGCGCATCTTTGCGCTAATCAGCCGATTTTTAAAGGTTTTTGTGCGCCAAGAATTGTTATAAGTTATGAGTTTTAACCTCCGGATGAATGTGATGCTGGGATCGGGGTCTCTCCTTCGTCGAGAGATTCTTTCGCAAAGAGGTCCATCCAGTTCTCGACTAGAATAAATCCCATTCTTTGCTTCTAAAGAAAGCCAGAGAAGAAACCGATATCACTAAGAATAGCCATAACAATTATGAGCGCGACGATCATTACCTGCCATTGCCTGCTTCCCGAATTGATGTCTCTTTTCGGTGGCAGTTTTTAGGTAATTCAATAGGGAGCCTTTTTTTCTATTGACTCTCATTGTTTCAGTAGGTTACTTGTCTACAGTTCATAAGATCTACGTTTTTATGTTGTTTTTTGGGGAGGCATTTCATGAATAAGTGTTTTCAATCGGATACCCGGTTGTACTGGAGCCGGATTCCGCTCATCCTGATATGTGTCTTTGCACTTTCCATCTCTCCGGGGCTTTGGGCTCAAACCGGTGGCGATGGAGCGATCAGTGGTACGGTGATGGATTCGTCCGGAGCACGGGTCCCCGATGCTACGGTGATTGCGCACAATATTAATACCGGCGTCGAGACCAAACGTGTATCTTCCTCTGATGGCCTCTACAATATCGCTCCTCTAATTCCTGGCATCTATTCGCTGACAGTGACGGCGAGCGGTTTCTCAACGTTCACACAAGAGAACCTGACTGTATATGCATTAAACAATTTGGGCATCAATGTAACTCTGAAGGCAGGCTCGCAGGACGAAACTGTAACAGTGACAGCTGCGCCCCCTGCTTTGGAAACAACCAACTCAGCCTTGGGCGGCACAATCGACAACAACTATGTAAGCAAATTGCCGATTATGATCACCGGGTTGCAGCAGCGCGACATCACTCAGTTCTCAAATTTGCTCCCTGGAGCACAGGTACCGCCGGGGGGAAGGTCTTCGATCATTGGAGGCACAGGGCAGCGACTCGGGGAGCTGTATGTAGACGGTCTGCCGATTACAACTCAGAGTCAACAAGGTGATAACCGGCCGATACTCAACATTATTCCTCTGGAGGCAATCGATCAGGTCAAAGTAGTGACCAGTGGCTTTTCTGCCGAGTATCAAGGCGCAGGGTTGGAGAATTACAACCTGAAGGCAGGCACGAATAAATATCATGGCGCGGCCTTTGGTTACTTCAGAAATACGGCGTTTGACGCATGGTCGTTTTCGTCAAAGCCGGGCGGCGGCAACACCAAGACGGTAGTTCAGAATGGACAACTCGTTAAGGTTCCGGGTTCGAAGCCGGCAGAGAATCAGAATGAGGTTGGTTTTTCGGTCGGTGGGCCGGTAAAAATTCCTCATCTATTCAACGGTCACGACAAACTCTTCTTCTATACCGCTTATGATAAGTTCCGTTCACGGCAAGCGGCGAATTACAGTGCAACCACGGTTCCAACGCAGTTGATGCGTCAGGGAAACTTCCAGGAACTGATTCCTGTAAGCGCTGGGGGATTGGGTAATGTTCCCAATATCAATTACCCGATCTACGATCCGACATCGCTGGCAAACTGCTCTGCGCATAGCACCAATGGTCCCTGCCGTTATCAATATGGTTATGGTCCGGGTACAGGTAATGGGAAAAACGGTAATCCAGCGTTGATTCCAGGTGGGAAAGCAAATGTAATTCCTGCCAGCCAGCTTTCGCCGATTACGCAGTATCAGCAGAGTTTTCTTCCCGACCCGACCATCACAACACCAGGTACGATTCAGAATAACTATCTGGGCGGCGTTCCACAGGGATATGACAATTGGCTCTATTCTGGACGCATTGACTACACCATCTCAGACAGACAGACGCTTTCAGCGGTGATTACGGGCGGTAACCGACATGCTATTCCTTATACTGCCAGCTCTGCAGCGCCTTTGCCAGTGCCCTACTATGCCAGCACGATTTCCATTATCGGTGGGCATTGGGCAGACTTGCAGCACACGTTCACTTTCACTCCAAACTTGGTGAATCAATTCAAATTTGGATTTATGAACTTTGGCGGGCCTCCGGTAAAAAACATCAGCGCGAGTATGGGAAACGGCAAGTATGCGCTTGCTGCCTCCGGTATTACAGGGTTACCTGCTGGCCAAGCTTCTGAGAATGCTGCCAATACGGTGTTTTCAGGAAGTAATGCTCCAGCGGGTACTTCAACCGGAAGCTCAATTGGTTGGGTCGGCAATACACCTACCACAACAAACGTCTCCGATACCTTCACGATGGTCGATAATATCCAGTGGCTGAAGGGCAAACACTCCATGAACTTCGGAGGCCAATATCAGTGGCTGCAGAATAATGCCAGCACGGCCGACGGTCCTTCTCAGCCAACCACTCTAACCTGGAGTCCGAGCGAAACAGCTCAAATTACACCGGGTGGGAGCACTTACGTTGGGAACACCGGCTACTCCTATGCCAGCTTCATAGTCGGCGCTGTAAACAAAGCCGACGTGACGCTTCAGCCCTTCGGCATACTGGGCGGACGTTTCCATCCCTTTGCTCTGTATTTCCAGGATGACTATAAAGTCGTTCCTAAGTTGACCCTGAATCTCGGCCTGCGTTGGGACTACATTCCTACTTATACTGAGCAACAGGACCGTTGGTCGTTTCTCAATCCTTATATTGCGAACCCCATTACAGGTAACCTTGGTGCGTTGCAGTTCGCTGGGGAGCGCGGGGCCGGTATCAGTTGCAACTGCCGGACCCCTGTAAACAACTACCACAAGAATTACGGCCCGCGTCTTGGCTTTGCTTATGCAGCTAACGACAAAACAGTTATCCGTGGCGGCTGGGGAGTACTTTTCTCCCATGCTGGCGGTACCGGAGGAGCAGGTGGAGCGGCAACGGGAACCGGACAGGCAGGCTTTACCAGCGCGGTTTCGCTCACTGCTTCTGCCGCAGGGACAAATGCAGGACCCGCCTTCTATCTGAACAACAATCCGTCTTTTTCAGCTCCGAATGCTAATTTCGGAGGCCCTGGATACGTTCTGCCCGGAGTTGCGTCGATTACCTCTATAAGCCAGACGCTTGGCACGGGGTATTACGTTTGTTCAGGGCAAAAATATGCTCCTTGCAATGGTGCTTCTGGGACCTTTTCAGGTACGGGTACCACTATCGCCTTCCCCGATCCTTATCTTGCCGGCCGTGCACCGCAGTTTATCTTTTGGAATTTCGGTGTGCAGCGGGAGATCATCACTGGGATCACGGCGACGCTCAACTATGCAGGGAGCCAGAGCCACTTCCTCGCTGGTGCGAGCAATATACGTGGTTTGCAGTCGGGACAACTCGATCCAAAGTGGCTTGGGCTAGGACAGTATCTTACAAGGCCTGCAACCCAGGCCAATATCACTGAGGCACAGGACAAAACCGGAATTACGATTCCTGTTCCTTATCAGGGATATATTCAAGCGGCAAGCCTGTCTACAGGCGGAAATGCAACCATTGCGCACATGTTGACTTGGATGCCTCAGTATACGAGCACGACGGATTCATGGGGTAATATCGCGAATGCGAATTACCATGCATTCCAGCTTTCGATCGCTGCTCGTGAATGGCACGGGTTGACCATGAACGTTAACTACACCTACTCGAAGAACATCGATGATGCGGGTACTGCGCGTAGTGGCTGGGCGTTGCCAGCCTCGGCGACACTTGCCGGACATGCTTGGGCGCAGAACCGTATAGACCGGTCTTTGAGTCTCAACAGCCAGCCTCAGAATCTGAGTATCTTCGGGGTCTACTCGCTTCCTTTCGGAAAGGGGAAGATCGGAAACAATAACTTCTTCGTCCGTGCTGTTTTGGGTGGCTGGGACTTCTCGAACATCTTCCAGTATTCGTCTGGTCTGCCACTGGCGATCGTTGCTACCTGCACCAGTCCTCAAAATATTGGGCAGGGACAGTGCATGCCGGACGTTAATCCCAACTTCCATGGATCAGTACGTGTTAACGGTGGGTGGGGTTCGGGTATAACGGCAGCTACACTCGGCTCGAAGAAGTACATGACAGCAAATCCGGGAGACACGGTGAAAACCCAGCTTACCGGAGTCCAAGGAACTGGATCCGGCGGGGCGTCTTGTCTCTCTTCCTCTGGTCCCTTTTGTGATTCGAGTAATTATATGATCGGTGACTCACCACGCATTGCTCCCTATGGCTTGCGTGGGATGGGCGTGTATCGCTTGACGAGCGCGCTTCGCCGCTCGTTCGATATCACAGAGAGGATGAAATTTATCTTCGGGGTTGATTGCCAGAATGTGACTAATACGGTTACTTTTGGTAATAATTCTTCGAACAACCAGATCGGCGTCAACGTAGATGCAGCAGCTTTTGGCGCACTTAACTTTGCCAGCGGTGATCCGCGTGCCTTCCAGTTCTCGGGGAGGTTCGCCTTCTAACGATTACCGCTTCTACCTTAAATGGATCTCCATAGTGTGGGCTTTTAGCCTGCACCATGGAGGTCCCCGAGAGTTAAAGGAAATCATCAAAAATTCTCATGGCCATTCTGCACAGGAATGGCCATTTCCTTTTGCTTTTTGAGTTGGGTTGGCATTTGCCGGGGAATCAACGACAATGAGGAAGAGCTGTTGGATTCAGCCGAAGGTTGCGTCAGGAGTCCGCGAGCTCGGATCGGCAATAGATTGACGCGCGACTCATCAGCTCGGAGATTTTAGGGCACTGCTCTCCGGGTGTAGGAATCGGAAAAGGAGCGGATGCATATCTTACAGCCTCTGACACTGGAATTGCTCGTCCGGTCAGCAATTATCACCTGCCTTGCTTTCGTCATCATCTGTTTAGTTCTGGACAAGTTTCCTCGGCTCAAAAGCGTAGTTTCTTTTGCAGCTGTTGCCTTGCTGATTCATCTGGGTTGGCTCTTCCTTGCCGGGCCAGTGGGTGCTGTTAAGGTTGGCAATCCGCTTATTGCTCTGCGCGTCCTTTGTATTACCTGGACGCTGTCCTCTCTCTTTATCGTTGTTGTTGGGACGCCGCTCGTACTGCTTCTGTGGGCGGTTCGGCTCATCAAGTATCTTCGTTTTCAATCGCGCGAAGGCTCTTCCAGTATGGTTCCTGTCAATGCTGGTCGAAGGCGCTTCCTGGCTGGTGCTTTGCCTTTCTCTGCCATTGCTGTGAGTGGCGGTGGCACCCTGAATGGAATGAAACCGTTTGAGGTGCGGCATGTCGAAATAAAGATTGCCAATCTTCCAAGGGCTCTGGATGGTTTTCGCATCGGGCAGTTGAGCGATCTTCATGTGGGCGACTTTATCGATCCTGAGCATGTTCTGAAAGCTGTAGAAACGCTGAATCAGATTGGTGTCGATCTCCAGGTCATGACCGGAGATCTGATTGATGATATGAGCCGCATCCCTGAAACCTTTGCAGCCTTGGAACGTTGCCAGGCTCAACATGGAATGCTTGCGATCTTAGGGAATCATGAGAAGTATTTCGGCCTACCAGAGGTACTTCGTGCCTATGAAGAGATTGCACCACGTGGCCGGGTGCGTTTGCTGGTTGACTCAAGCGTTGTGATTGAGCATCAGGGGCAACCACTCAGAATTGTCGGATTGGACTTTCCAACGCCTGCGGGGAGGCGGCATCAGCTTTCCTCACATGCAACCCAGGAGTGGATGAAGCGTTCCGTAAAGAAAGGTTTCGAAGAAATCAAAAGATGGGAAACAGTGTTTTGTCTTGCCCATCACCCTGATCTCTTTCCTTTGGTTGAGGAGCATGGTGTATTGCTCACTCTTTCAGGTCATACTCATGGAGGCCAGGTGGCCTTTATGGGCGTTTCTCCATTTTCTTTTGTGTTCCGCTACATTCTCGGGTACTACAGAAAAGGAAATTCGCATCTTTATGTTTCCGGTGGAACCGGCCACTGGATTCCTATTCGAATCGGAGTTCCGACGGAAGTCACCGTCCTGACGTTGCGCTCGGCCTAGAGCAAAACCAGCGTAGGTATATCCCGAACCACAACTCCCTACGCAGGTTTTCCGTCGAGAAAACCTGCACATCGCCGAATTTGGATAGGACATAGTAACGCTGGTTTTGCTCTAATGTGGCTAGAAATCTGGTTTTACCGCCGGAAGCAAATATTACCTGGGCATTGCCGTTTCGCTGCAATTTGCTAAACGCCTTCGGTGTTCTCTATCAGAGAGTGAAGATACTTCATTCCCTTGAGGGCGAGCACTTCCGGCGACACGTCAATATCAGCCCAGAGATAGCCAGGAGAGCGCTTTTCTTTCGGATCGTAACCGAAGCCCTCGATCATTAAGTAACCGTCGTAGCCGGACTGCTTCAATGCGCTGACAATTGCAGGAAAATCGACGTGACCCTTTCCTAGAAGTCCTCGATCATTTTCACTTGCATGAATGTGTTTCAGCCGAGGGCCGAGAAGTTGGAGCGCTTGAACGATAGTCTTTTCTTCGATGTTGGCATGAAAAGTGTCAATGGTAACGCCGACTCGCGGATGTCCGATTGCTTCACACAGGGACTTTGCTTCGTTGGCGGTTCTGAGGAAGAAGGTCTCCGAACGATTCACCGGCTCAATAGAAAGCGTCATTTCGTAAGAATCAAGCTGCTGACTGACCGCCTGAAATGCTTCGACTGCCCAGCCCCATTCCTCTTTTTGAGGGCGGTGTTCCGGGAGGTAGCCGATAGGAGCATAAAGCGGCCCGCCTAAGAGGTTAGCTCCAAGTGCCGCCGAAGTCTCGATGCATTGTGCAAGATGCTGGATCGATTTGCTCCGAACTGCAGCGTGCTGACTAATAGGATTTATGTCCTGCGGAAGGATTGCGCAGACGGTGCAGCGAAGTCCATTTCGCTCGCATGCACTGCGTATCTCTGCTACTGGCAGGTCCTTGGGATTGAACATGGGGATCTCAACCACATCCAGCCCCATTTCCTTGATCCTCGGCAAAAGATCGAGATGCTGTGGGCCAAATGCTGCTGTCCATGCGAAGAGACTGACTCCAACTTTCATGTCAACTACCTCGGAAAATCCTTCATGTTTATTTCGCGGATCGTGTTACCCAACAACTGTACACCGCAGAGTCCTGCGTGGAAGCCAACAATTGATTCTGCTTATATGTATATGCCATTCGTTGAAAAGTTGTCTATTGCGGAGTATCAGCTTTAAGATTACAGCTAGCAATCGTCGTGCGGGTTACACCATCACAGAACATCTCCTCCGCAGCGGTGTGCAACGCATCGGTTTCCTGGGTGTTCCTGGGTCCGCCGAGACAATCGACGATCGGATTGCCGGTTATCGCGAAGCTCTCTATCGCCACGGCAGTACAGTCGATTCCAAATCGATTCTGCGTGTCCAGCCTGACGACGGATCTGCTCTTGGAGAGGCCATACATAAACGGAAGATCGATGCGTTGGTTTGCGGAAATGGCCTGACCGCTGCGAAGGTCATGCGCACCCTTTTGCAGATGGCGGTGCGCATTCCTCATGACGTTCGCGTGACGGGCTTTGACGATGTGCGCTATGGGGAATTACTTCCCGTACCGCTGACCACGATTCACCAGCCGTGTCTTGAGATCGGTGCCGTAGCTATTGCTGCCATGTTGGATCGCATCTCCAATCCTCAACTGCCACCCCGTTCCATCCTTCTCCACGGCTATTGGGTTGTACGTAAATCCTGCGGCGTCTCCCTGTGAATCCCTCCTGACTTTTCGCGGCAGGGCGTTCGATTCCTCTATTTGTATAGTCAGCTTTATTTGAACCATGTATATGGATTTGTTGACATCTGTACATGCGACAGAATACAAAATTGCCGTTGTCTTGCTGAGGTAAATACGCAATGTTTATATGCAGAGTCCTGCTATAAGCTCCCTTCCGGAACGGGCAGGGAAGAAGGCCATATTGAAGCATGTCCTGTGGGAAAGGAGTTGATAGGAATGTTGATTTCCCGTAGATATCTGCTCGGAGGGCTAGTAGCTGCCGGTGCCGCTATTGCCTATCCTGCTGCTACAAGAGCGCTTGCTACACTCTCGAAAACGCAGCTGGAAGATCTGTCTCAGGACCCGTTGCGGCCACAGTTTCATCTCTTGCCTGCGCGTAATTGGATGAATGATCCGAACGGACCAATTTATGTGAACGGCCAGTATCACATGTTCTTTCAGTACAACCCGGAGTCAGCGATCTGGGGCAATATGAGCTGGGCTCATGCTGTTTCTCCGGACATGATCCATTGGAAACATCAGCCAATGGCCTTCACGATGACTCCTGGAAGTCCCGATGCTGCAGGATGCTTTTCGGGCTCAGCTATCTCCATCACGGAACAAGGCCATCAGCGCGTGTATGTGGTGTATACCGGGGTTATAAAAAACGATAAGGACGGGAAGCTGCAGGAATCTCAGTGTCTTGCCTGGTCAGACGATCCAATGCTGCGTACGTGGCATAAGCTCGAACACCCAATAATTGCGAAGCCTCCGGCTGGTATGAAGGTTACGGGCTTCCGTGATCCTTCCTCATGGAGGCAGGGAGATCACTATCTCATGACTGTCGGTTCCGGTATTGAGCAGACCGGAGGCTGCGTGTTGCTCTATCGCTCCAAAGATCTGCGGCAGTGGGAGTATCTGCATCCCCTTACCGTCGAAACTCGGACGGGCGTTCCAGCTTCCAATCCGAGCGACGTGGGAGACATGTGGGAGTGCCCGGACTTATTCCCTCTAGATGGCGGTTACGTACTCCTCTACTCTTCCTTGGGTAAGGTCTTCTGGCATTCTGGAAATTTCGATCTGCAGTCGCTACGATTTGAGCCACGTAAATCCGGAATGCTGGATTGCGGAGCCTTTTATGCTGCGAAGTCGCAGCTCGATGCTAAAGGAAACCGCATCTTGTGGGGCTGGATTCAAGAGCGCAGATCGGAGCAGGAAATGCTCGCAGCAGGATGGTCCGGCATGATGAGCTTGCCGCGCATGCTGCAACTGGATAAGGACGGAGATCTCCTCATCAGTTTTGCGAAGGAGACCCAAGTGCTTCGAGGGCCTGTGCTTGCTCCTCAATCTTCGCTCAATGACAGCGTATATATGCTGCCGCATGCCACGGGAGAAATACAGAGCACAGGTTCGAAAGGCCATCCATTTGAGGCGAACATTTCGGCGGGAGATCAGAAACTGGCAGAAATCCGTTACCTGCCCGACGAACACATACTCATCGCCGACGGCAAACGTGTTGAACTCAAGCCAGCAGATCAGCCGGAGATCCATTGTTTTGCGGATGGCTCTGTCCTCGAGATGCTGCTCTCTCGACGTATTGGCAATACCAAACGGTTTTACTTTCAAGGCAAGAACGCACCGGACCTACGAATTGAAATTACGGGAACAGGTGTGCAAACAAATGCATGGTCGGTAAGACCTATCTCGCCAGATCGTTTGACCTCGATATAAGTATTCCCGCTGAGATTCTTCTACGTTTGCGCAGGCTAGAGCTGCTGTTCTGATCCAAGGCACCAAGGGGGCTGCGCACTTGCCACAATTTCAGGATTACGCCAGCAAGGGCTCTGATTCGCAATACTCCGGACTCTTTTTGAGCTACGACTGAGTGTTTCCTCAAGGGGCAAGTGAAGCCGATCTGATGAGTATCTATAGACCGCGACCTGGTTTGCCCTTTACGCAAATAGCTTTGGATAACGGCGACAAGAGATTGCTATGGACGACCTTCACTTCGCAGGGTAAAGCGTATCTGCTCTCAATTTTGCAGCGCTTGTATAACTGGATAGCCAATCCCACTCGTGCCGTGCTGATGGCTTCAGATGCCAGTGAATATGGTGTTGGTCAAGATTCCACTACGGTGTAGAGATGAAAGCGAGGCGGTTTCCCATACAGACGAAATCGTAGCTTTCCTGTCCATCCGCCTTCAGGGCAAATGCCACAGCGCAATCGGGGCAATTATAAGAATCAAGATTGCTCTAATATTTGCAATTTGTTGTGGCATTTCTGCAAAAGTTTACGCATTGCTCAGCTAATCGGAGCGGGTCTGCGCCATTCGATACGTGAGGATGAGGGAATAATTCGTAGTATGCACGTTCGATAAAGAAGGGCGGAGAAGACAGGAACGCCAACGCAAAGCTGAAAAAGGCTTTCAAATAGTGCTTGTTACCCAGCTGAATGTTCGTATCGCGGAGACACCTCTTAAGTCTGAGTTTATGTTTGTCCAGCAGGCGTTGCAGAAGCGGGTAGGCATCACTATAGGAGCAGGGATCGAGATTGAATAAGGCCGAAATTAAAAGGTATTGGACATAAAGTGTGTTGATCTCCTGTTGCTCGAGATTTCGAGAAGAGCTGCTTCTATGGTTTGGACGAACTGAGATGGTTACTTCGGGTATGAAGTGGATGTCGTATGCCAGCGCCATCCTCCACCACAAATCGATATCTTCTACATAAAGATTGAACCGATAACCGCCGACCGCTCGCGTCTTTCCAATATTCAAGGTGACGCTTGGATGACAGATTGCCAGCAGATGTCCTTCCCTTGTAATTTCTCGCAGCTTCTGAGGGCAGCCCTTTGTAGTGCGAAACCTACGCCGGCTCTTTGTATGGGTATAGTAATCAGCCTCAGTATAGAACATGCCGGCATCAGGATACTTATGGATATACTCCACCGTTCGTTCTAGCCTGCGAGGATACGCGATATCATCCGCATCGTGGCGTACCAGCCATGGAGTCTTGGATATCTCAAGCATTCTATTGAGTGTTTTAGTTATTCCCGAGTTCGCTTGCGATAACACCTGCATTCTTGGGTCGCTGATTGTGTGAAGGTAATCCAACGTTCCGTCCGTAGAGCCGTCATCGATAACCAAAATCGTGAAATCCCTATAAGACTGCGAAAGCAGACTTTCCAATGCTTCTGGAAGATAAGGCATTCCATTAAAAACGGGCAATCCGACTGTTATCAGTTGAGGCATTTGGCGACTACACCGTGGCATTAGAATCTATTTGTATTAAGAGATATGTCAGCTTGCAAGAATAGACGAATCGCTTCGGCGAAATTGGGCGAAGGGTTCGCGGCTTGGAGAATTCATCACGATTTTCGAAGGACTTCCCGAATGCGGGCTCGTTCCAGGTGTCCCGTCGTAATTCGTGATCGGCTCCCCAGCATACTACGAATTTCGTCACGCCATTCAAAGACCAGAGCTAGCCAACGGTATGCTCCCAGTATTTTGAGATAGAATTCGATCGGCCAGTCCCATGGGTCGACCATTATCCGACCGGTGACGAACTCATTCGGTTCAGAAAAAGCCGTGACAGGTTCTACCGTAAATACTCTTTGGTAGCCAGCTTCCATACTCCAATCGATCACGGATTTATTATGATCGCCATGCGGAAAAGCCAATAATCCAATTTCTTGGCATACCATTCTTGCGAGAACTTTCCGGGACTCTTCTATCTCTCGTCTCGCCTCCGCATCACCCAGCGCAGGAAGGCTTGGATGCGTGTTAGTGTGGGAGCCCACAATCACTAGGTCGGAAGGCAAATTGCGAAGGACATCCTGGGTAACGTATTTGTCCTCCCATGCATACCCTTTAATCCCCGACCACGGTGCTGATTGTCCGAGTAAGTCACTAATGACGAAGATCGCACAGGGAATTCCTCGGTTTCGAAGCTCAGGAAGAGCGTTATCCACTACGCTCTGGTGCCCATCATCAAAGGTTATAGAAACATACCGTTGCCCAGGGATCAGTGGCTTCGTATTGTCTGGACTTACTGGCTTGGCGTTCTGAAGAAGAATCTCCATCTGCCTGGCGAAATACTTGCGATCCGACGCCGCTACAGCATGATAGCAAAGTACTACGCAACTTGCCGGGGGTATTTTGCCTTGAATTCTCTGAAGCTGCCGGAAAAGTAACGATACTCCATGGAAGATGGCACTGCCAAAGAGCTTCGCTAGTCGGCTTAAGATTCTATATACCTTCATGTTTCCTATGCGAGTGAGTGGAGAATAAAGGACATCGTTTCACTGAAAAACAAAGTAGGTGCAAGTACTTATAGTCCCAATGAGCCTGATTAAAGGATGATTCCTACCTGCTGCTCGTTGCCAAAGAAATATATGGCCGAAGAAAGCATACGTCAACGCATTTAATTCAAGCACAATAGAAATGTCCTGAGTCGAGATCATCGTAAGAGATGTTAAAGATCCGAAACTGCAACTCAAGAAAGTTTGCTCGCAGAGCTTTTCATTCAGGGATATTCTATCCCCGGTTGATTCTAAATATCTTGTGCCAGAGAGAAGAACGTGTCCTGTCTCCGTTAGGGGGACTGCAGCTAGCCAACAGATCGAAGGAACGAGACCTTGGGTGTTCTCGTTGACACTTGATATCAGGCCGCAAAACACATTCAACCTATTCTTCATTCTTTCCTCTATACAGGTTCCTTTAGCGTGGGCACGTTGGCCACCCGCTCTAGATTCGATGTAGAACAACCGGCGTTTCCCGTGCAGCGTATTGTGCAGGGACTCGACTGTGACCTTTCAGTCTCTAATGTGCTGACAATGGACAATGCTAGGCAATCTACTCTCAATGAGAGCTTCAATGCGACCTTGCTAATGGTCTTCACTGTGCTGTCGTTGTCGCTGCGGGTGCTCCACACCGAATAAAACAAAAGAGCATCGTGTGTTGGTGGTACGGGCGGAGGATTGATTCTCCAAAATAGCAAGACGTTCTCGCGAAAGGTGAAAAGAAGTCTCTTCAGTGGGCTTGTTGCCAAAGGGCTATAGGTTTGAGTCCTGCCTGGAGCCATTTCGCTTTTAGTATGGCGCAGCGGAATTCAGTGCAGTACGGCCGTTCTTTCCACCCCAACACACCAACTGCTTGTGTATTGGGGACCCCGGTTCTTTGACGGAACAGCCATGTGATCATTTTTCTCCAGTCTCCAGCGAAAGCGAGAATGCTGTAGATGTGGAGAGCCAATCAGTTTAATGATCTGGATCTGCCTTCCTCCCAACTTTATCGCATACCGGCGCTTCCTCTCTACTCCCCTTCGATTTTTCAAGCCGTCGTCCTGCTCATCCCAAACGGCAATGGTGGTCTATGGACTCTAGGTCGCCACGTTAGGAGTTCCTAGAAGTCGAGCACTGAAAGCTTCGTCCATAGGAGGAGGTTCTCGATTCAGCTGGATTGAGAACCTCGAGTTGCACAGAGGTCTACTAACATGGAGTATACCGAGACTGAGTCAGATATTATGCCCGACATGATGGTCGTGATGAAGATATAGATAAAGTCTGCTTGAGATATCGTATTGCACTAATCTCTATCGTTATCGATATGGGTAAATATACTTATGCCAAGATTGGATCGATAACTTACTCGGGAAAATCGTGGAATCGATCTTGCTGCGAACAGGCATGCGAAACGTGACGTTTGTTGTGCGCTGTGTCCTTGCGGATCGCTAATTAAATCAAGGTGGGTGTCAATGGTACTGACACGAAAGTGTTAGCACCGTTTTCCCGTTTTCGAAAAGGAAACGGTGTAGCAAAACAATTCGGGCATTGTGATGTTTGTCACTGCTTATCGAGACGTTATTAATGAGGTGGCGTATTAGAGCGTAGGTGTCATATAGATAAGCCTGAAAATGGAACTGCTGGAGTTCCTTATTTTCCCTTCCTGACGGAAGCGCAAAGAGGCTGGAAAGGCTCTATTCATTGATGTTTAGATCTGTTGGTGGAGCTTCTCGCTTGCTGATTAGTCTGCTGTTTGAAGCCAGGTATAGCGACTATAGCTACTCCCTACAACTTAAGTGACATTGGCAACTTTGGGGTTAAGTGAATATTGTTATGGCAATCATTAGTGTAAAAGGTAAAAAGTGGAAACCTCCCCGGAGGGTCTCCACATAGTTGCGGAGTAGAGTTTAGTTCTTCGCAGATGCCCGCCGACCATGCTGGTATTTCGTTGTTTAGATTTCTCTAATCATTGTTTGTCCGATGCTTATGGCACCGGACAAACAATGACTTCTGCCGGATTTGGACCAAACATATCTTTTGGATCAGGTGTTTTATGTCAATGCGAAGATTCGCTGTAATTTTATTGGTAATTGCTGCAATTTTCTCTGCTTCTGGTTCAGCATTCGCCTATACCGCTCTCACAGTCAACACCACAAGTTTGCCTAATGCCACGGTTGGAAAGCCATATTCCGTAACTGCATCCGCGACCGGCGGCCAAACACCATATACCTGGGGCATCTCTTGGGGTTCCTTACCTGCAGGAATTACCATAAGTACAAGCGGCGTACTGTCAGGCACCCCATCGAAGAGTGGGACCTCTTACTTTACGCTAGCCGTGGCTGATTCCGGCCGCTCACAACAAACACAATATTATTCGGTAAGCTTAACAGTACAGAGCGCGCCCGCAGCTCTGGCGATCACGACAACCAGCTTGCCTAGTGGCACAGTGGGGACTGCGTATTCCAAAACCCTCACAGCCAGCAGTGGCGTTCAGCCTTATAAATGGTCTTTGGTATCCGGCTCTTTGCCGTCTGGATTGACACTGAGTTCTCAAGGCGTAATTTCCGGAACACCGAAGGCAAGTGGAAGCTTCCCAATTACGGTATCCGCTGTTGATAGTGGCTCCACTCCCCAAACAGCAAAGGCGAGTTTTACTCTCACTATCAAGAGCGCGACGACCTCCCCCGTTGCAATTTCGACAACCAGCCTTCCTAGCGGCACAGTCGGAACAGCATATGCAGCAAGCTTAGCTGCAAGTGGTGGTCAGAGTCCGTACACATGGAAGCTGGTATCTGGTTCCTTGCCGTCGGGGTTAGCACTAAGCTCTACTGGCTCCATCTCTGGAACGCCATCCGCAAGCGGCAACTTCTCGATTACGGTTTCAGTTACCGACAGCGCATCCACTCCTCAGACTGCACAGGCTACGCTGGCTCTTTCTATTCAGAGCGCAATAGCACCGCTGACGATTTCGACAACCAGCTTGCCTAGCGGTACAGTCGGCAAGGCGTATTCGGCAACTTTAGCTGCAACCGGAGGCCAAACTCCCTATAGCTGGAAGCTGGTATCTGGTTCTTTGCCATCTGGATTGACACTGAGTTCAGCCGGTTCCATCTCTGGAACGCCATCCGCGAGTGGTAATTTCTCCATCATTGTTTCCGTTACCGACGGCGAATCTACTCCGAAGACAGTGCAGGTTACGCTAGCTCTTTCTATCCAGAGCGGAAGTGCACCGTTGGCGATTTCGACAACAAGTCTGTCAAGCGGCATAGTTGGAAGCTCTTATTCAGCCACGATGACTGCAAGTGGTGGACAGAGTCCTTATCAGTGGAGTGTATCTTCCGGTTCTCTGCCCGCAGGAATTAGTTTGAGTTCAACCGGAACATTATCGGGAACTCCGACTGCGAGCGGTGCGTTCAATTTCGGCGTCCTCGTAACAGACTCATCATCTACAAAACAAGATGCTTCCGCAAACTTTACGTTGCAGGTCAATTCGACCGGCGGTGGCACAACCTGGTTCGTCCGTCCCGATGGCGGCACACGCTATTCCTCGAACAAGACCTCAGGGCAGTGCAATGGACAAGCTGACGCCCCCTATCCGGGTAGCGGCACCAACCAGAATTGCGCCTTCAACGATTTCCGCTATCTCTACACCGACGGCACCAAGATGGCATGGGTGATCGCAGGTGGCGATACAGTAATCGTTCGTGGTGGTCCATGGCGTGTTGGCCAGGATCCTACGGGAGGAGATTTCGGTAACAATATGGGCTATGGTTACTTGGCCTATAATCCTCCAATCCCCTCTGGAACCTCTGCTCGTCACACGCGCATCCTGGGTGAAAACTACGCTACTTGCAGCACCAGTCCGAAAACTCAACTCTTCGGTGGCGGCGGAGTATACACCGACCTATATTTGTCCGGAACTCAGTATGTAGATCTTCAATGCTTCGAACTGACCGACCATTCTCAATGCACCAACTGCACCTATAGTGTGGATGATTACGCAAAGAACGGCCTCATGACAGATGTGACAACCAAGAATATTTGGCTGCAAGATCTGGATATTCATGGTTTCACCGACAACGGCATCAAGGGAATGATTGGTGGCGTCGTCACGGTCAACAACATGCGTATTGCTACCAATGCTTTGGCTGGATGGGAGTTCGACGATGGAAGCGGCCAGTCCTCGACGAGTGCTGCCGTCAATGCCAGTCATCTGATGATCGAGTGGAACGGATGTAATGAGCAATATCCGATAACCCGCAACTATCCTGCTTTTGGCTGTGCCGATGACAATTCCGCTGGATATGGAGACGGTGTCGGTACCCCAAATACTCCGCTCAACTTCACCTGCGATCACTGCCTCTTCCGTTACAACACGCAAGATGGTTTCGATCTGCTGCACGTAACCGGGTCAAACATCACTGTTACGAATTCTGCTTCCTATGGCAACATGGGACAGCAGTATAAACTCGGCGCGATGACCAACATCGTCTTCCAAAACAATCTGGCCGTAACCAACTGTAATCGACTCTCGGCGCCGATTGGGGATATCGTATCTGGCTTCAATTCGGCCCTGCTAGATTACTGCCGTGCAAATGGAGATGGAATCACCATGTTCATCTTGGACGGGGGTACACTCCACTTCGAAAACAATACGATCGTAGGGTACTCAAACGTTACGCTGGATATTCAGTGTGGAAGCAATGGCTGCTCAAATAGCCAGCTTATTTACCGTAACAACCTCATGCGCGGATACTCCAACCCGAAATACAACGGTGGCCAATTGCCAGCCTTCGCGTACTTCTCGTCTGGATTGAACTTTACGCAAAGAGACCACAACCTGATTTACAACTACCTGAACAGTGGGTGCCCGAGCACGGGCTTCGCAGGGGAAGTATGCGCCGATCCGAACCTGGAGAACGAACCTGCGAGTATGACCGGTGAAAGCACTCTCGATAACTTTGACTTCAATCTCCTTTCCTCTACTCCTGCGAAAGGTGCCGGGGTTGCGGTTACGGGAATAACCACGGACTATAAGGGTGTCACGAGGCCCAATCCTCCCAGCATTGGGGCAATGGAGCCGTAGACTCAATACTTACTAGAACACGGGGAGAAAGCCTCTAACTCAATCCAGGTATGGGTAGTGATCCAAACAGGTCCTACTCTATACCTGGATTTTTTTGTGTGATGGACATTAGTGGGAACTGGTGCCACAAGAGATGCAGTGATGGTCAAAGTACGACGATTGTCGACCTGTCTCGATGAGCTCGAACTTCTCCAATGTTCTGGTGAACCGGTAAAGGCGGCTAATAAATGAATTTATCGATAGGAAGCGTTGCGGTTGGATTTGGATCGTGGCGTTTGTTTGAGGTGAGCATGCGGGGAATAGCCTAGTTGTAGAGATGTCTTCCGTGCTGCTTCGCAGACCAGAGCTGCATAGGCGCGTTCTGAAGAAGTTTGATTGGACGGCAATGTAACGCTGATTGCTGCAACTGTTGAAGAGCTGGAATCACGTACCGGTGCTGCCAGAACGAAATATCCGGGAAGAAGCTCTTCGTCGTTTACGGCATAGCCCTTAGCTGCGATCTGAGCGAGTTCTTCTTTCATCCTGGAAAATGTAACCATCGTTCGTTCCGTATATCGCTCAATTCCATTGGACATCAATTGCTTAACTTGTTCCTGGGGCATATCCATGAGGAATAATTTCCCCGATGCTGTTGCATGAAGAGCCCTCTTCAATCCCACATCCGCGAAAGCCTCTGTAGAGCCAGGATCGCCAGCGGAGTGGATAAACAAAACTTTGCCTTCGGATAGAACTCCGAGCTGGACCGTGCCTCCGGGAATCTGTTTTACCAGAGATTGCATGGGGAAAAACGCAGCACGATAGATTGCCGAGTGACGCAAATATCCTGAACCAACCCACAACGATTTTGGAGTTAGACGATAGAGCTTGGAAGTCGGAGCTCGTTCAACAAAGCCCCCTTCTTCCAGTGTGGCACATAAGCGATGTGCAGATGCTCGAGGAATGGACAGGATCTCAGCGAGATTCGAGACGCTTAATTCAAATGGTTCTTCTGCAAGTAACCCCAATACCTGAAAACAACGCAGGGTTGATCCCATTGCAGCCGACTTTGCCTTTTTGGGGATTCTCGCATTCACCGTCCATATCGTATGTCATTAGAGTGTGTTATGGGAAGTATGATTCAGCCGCTCCGGTTTAAGGCGCTATGGGTTGGGACGCTCTCAGTCGGCTCTGTAGAAAAAAGATTGACAAATTTCTGAAGAGGGGTAGAGTGAACGATGCATCCATAATTCAGGCATCTCGACCGGAATGCGGGCAATTATGAGAGCAAAACAGAATTCAGAGCCGGATTTCGATCCTCAGTCTCGGCAGGGAATCTTTTACGGCTGGTGGATTGTTGGGGCTGCCTTCCTGAATCTGTTTTTCTCCGTCGGGATTATCTATTACGGGTTTCCGGTTTTTTATCCTTCATTCGTTGCTTCTCTGGGTTTTACTCGTGCGCAAGTTACTCAGGGCTTCTTGCTTGGTTTTTTCGTTGTAGGTATTCCTTTTGGACTGTTGGCAGGAGCATTGATCGACTGGATTGGTGCTCGCTGGGTAATTCTCTCCGGGGTGGGCTTCATTGGAATCCCTTTGATCCTGATGGGCTTCATGACTCGTTTAATTGAATACGAGGGGCTATGCATGATGGAAGTCCTTGGATATACGCTAGCCGGACCGATTGCGAATCAGGTGCTGATTGCCCAGTGGTTTCGCGTACGCCGGGGACAGGCAATGGGCTACGCATATCTGGGGCTTGGACTTGGGGGAGTCGCTTCGCCGCTATTGGTCAATCTTTTGATACGGGAATTTGGCTGGCGCCATGCTTTGGAAGCGATAGGCACCACAATCCTTGTGGTGTTGTTTCCCGTAGGGGTGTGGGTTACGCGTTCTGCTCCGGCTGAGATGGGATTATTGCCGGATGGTGCTTCTCCGTCGGATTGCGAACTTGCTTCTGGAGAACCCTCAATATCCATCGGAGTTTTGTCTGCCATGCGCACTGCCAACTTCTGGTTGATTTTGTTGGGAACTACGCTGGTGGTCGGTGCTATAAATTCCGTGATCCAACACTACATCCTGTTAATAAAGGATTATGGCTACTCAACGACTACGGCCTCACATCTTTCCTCCTCGCTATTGACGGCAAGTCTGGGAGGAAGAGTCCTTGTCGGCTATTTAGCTGATCGTTTTCAAAGAAAGAATACGATGGCGTTGTTTTATTTTTTGCTGGGTAGCTCTATCCCGTTGTTGCTTTTAGCACATCAGCCTATTATGGCCTGGACTTTTGCGGTGGCGTTTGGTGTGGCCATGGGCGCAGATTATATGCTGATACCTCTTGTGACTGCGGATTGTTTTGGCTTGCAATCGTTAGGGAAGCTTTTGGCACTCGTTATCATGGGATACTCGCTGGGGCAGTGGCTTGCCCCATGGATAACAGGGAGACTATTTGATACCTATGGTAGTTACGATCCAGCGTGGAAGTTGATGACCTTAGCCTCCCTCGTAGGTGCTGTTGCGATCTATGCCATTTCCCCTCCATCGCAGAGAAGATTACCTCGAAGCACCCAAACTCAATGTTCGCGTATGGAAGAGTGAGAGATCAAATTGGAGTATTGAATAGCGGGTGAAGATGATGTCATTGGGAAAATGTAGTATTCGTGATGTCGAAGAACTCGAAGAAATTCTCAGTGCTCCAACAGAAGCGACGATCCGAATGATGGGCGCTCTGAATGGTGATCTCGTAATACTCGGAGTTGGCGGGAAGATGGGGCCAACACTTGCTCGTATGGCGAAACGTGCGTCGGACCTTGCTGGCATAAAGCGTCGTATTATCGGTGTCTCGAGGTTCTCCTCGTCATCTAATCTGGAAAAACGGCTGCAATCGTGGGGAATAGAAACTTACCGTTGTGACCTTCTGGATTCGAAAACGTATGCGCAATTACCCGATGCCGAAAATGTAGTTTATATGGTTGGCATGAAATTCGGCTCAACTGGTCAGGAAGCATTGACCTGGGCTATGAACGTCTTTGTGCCAGGACTTGTTGCCGAAAGATATCGGGAAAGCCGTATTGCTGCATTCTCCACTGGAAATGTCTATGGGCTTTCGCCTGTTTCTCGTGGTGGGTCGCTGGAAGGGGATCCGCTCCATCCAGTCGGAGAGTACGCCTTGAGCTGTTTGGGGCGCGAGCGGATACTTGAATATTTTAGTTACAAATATGCGACGAAACTCGCCATCCTCAGGCTTAATTATGCTGTAGAGCTTCGTTACGGAGTGCTCCTGGATATTGCGCAGAAGGTTTATAGCGAGCAGCCGGTTCCCCTTGAGATGGGATACTGCAATGTTATCTGGCAGGCAGATGCTTCCGCTATGAGTTTGCAGGCGCTGGCTCATGCGTCTGCATCGCCTCCTTTCATCATCAACATAACCGGGCCGGAGCTCTTATCTGTTGCGCAAATCGCTGAGCAGTTCGGAAAGTATCTGCAAAAGCCGATACGACTAGAAGGCACTGAGTCAAAGGATGCCCTCCTGAGCAACGCCCAGAAGGCCTTTGGGCTCTTCGGTAAGCCAACGATAAGTGCAGAGCAGATATTGCCCTGGATCGCAGACTGGGTCTTGCAAGGCGGAGATATTTTAGGAAAGCCCACACATTTCGAAACTCGCTCCGGCGATTTCTAAAGGGATTTTCGTATGAGTTGCACACTTGAGCCGCGGATTAGCCAGGAAATCGCCCGGGGAACGGTAATTCCGGCTCATCCCCTGGCATTGAATAAGTATCGGCGTCTAGATGAAAGGCGTCAGCGGGCACTCACTCGTTATTATGTGGCAGCTGGTGCAGGTGGCTTAGCGGTTGGCGTTCATACAACACAGTTTTCGATCCGGGAAGCTAACATCGGCTTGTATGAGCCTGTACTAGAACTTGCAGCGGAGGAAATGGATCGAGCCGATATCTCTCGCGAGCGGCCTTTGATTCGTATTGGAGGAATCTGTGGAGATTTGAAGCAGGCCCTCTGTGAAGCGCAATTGCTGCATAAACTTGGTTATCATGCCGGGTTGTTGAGCCTGGCTGGTATGGATAGCTCCGATTCGACAGCAATGGTACATCACTGTCGTGCCATTGCTGAAGTCATTTCCATCGTTGGTTTCTATCTACAGCCCTCAGTCGGTGGTTGTGTACTGAACTCTCAGTTCTGGCGTGAATTCCTGGAGATCGAGAATGTTGCCGCCATAAAGATTGCACCCTTTAATCGCTATCAGACCTTAGATGTGGTCCGAGCCGTATGTGAGTCCAATCGTCCGATTCCTCTCTATACAGGTAATGACGATAACATTGTGCTCGACCTCTTGACTCCGTATGTCTTCTCCAGTGGAAGGGAAAGACGGGAGGTCCGGATGACAGGCGGATTATTAGGCCATTGGGCGGTCTGGACGAAACGTGCAGTTGAACTGTTTAACGATTGCCGGGAGGTTATATGCAATTCTGGAGCCGTACCGAAAGAATTATTGCAGCGAAGTGTTGAGGTTACCGATGCAAATGCCGCGTTTTTCGATGTGGCCAATCAATTTTCCGGCTGCATTGCAGGCCTGCACGAGGTTCTTCGGAGACAAAGATTGCTTGAAGGTATCTGGTGCCTGGATCCGAACGAAACTCTCAGCCCTGGTCAGAAAGAGGAGATTGACAGGGTTTACGAGGCCTATCCCCATCTGCACGATGACGAGTTTGTTCGCGAAAGACTGGACGAATGGTTAAAACCATAAGTTACAGAAAAGGATAAAGGCTACATAATTCGCATCATCAGGTTCGATAACTTGGCGGACAATTTTCTCCATATCGATCGACGCGCCTTTCTTCAAGCTGCTGGTGGAGCTTGCTTGCTGAGTGCTGTCGATCCTGTCTTCTGTCAAGCTATTAAAGCCCCGCTGCCACTACGTTTAGGAGTCGTGGTATGGGGCCAACCAAGCCAAGAGATCGACGATGCAATCGCAAGCGTCGCTGCCTTAGGTCTGTCGACCTGCCAGATCGGTTTCGAACGGCTGGGTCCGGAAGTTGCTAAACCGTTAAAAAGAGCACTGGCAAAGTATGGCGTGGAAGCCACCGCCTTTTCCGAGCATGGTCCCGGACACAGAGTGTTTGATTTCTACAATGGGCCAGGGACGATCGGGGTTGTACCTCGGTCTACGCGCGAGGCGCGCATTCACAATCTTCAATTAGCTGCCGACATTGCCATGGAATGCGATATCCCTGCAATTCATACTCATTGTGGCTTCATTCCAGAGGACCCGGGCGATCCTTTATACAGGGAGTCAGTGACGGCGGTGAAGGCTGTTGCTATGCACTGTAAAGAACGCGGAAGGATCTTTCTGTGCGAGACCGGAGAGGAAACTCCGATTACATTGCTACGGCTGATTCAGGATGTTGGTACAGAGAATCTCTTTGTAAATCTCGATTTAGCCAACTTAATTCTGTACGGCAAAGGTAATCCTGTAGATGCGATGGACGTCATAGGGCATCTCGTTCGCGGGGTCCATGCAAAAGACGGTTTATTCCCGACAGATGGGCGAAATCTTGGGCAGGAGGTCCCCATTGGAGAAGGGAAGGTTGATTTTCCTGCTGTTTTTGAACGACTCAAGAGAGTGAACTACAAAGGGCCCGTCATGATTGAGCGCGAAATAGAAGGTCCCGAGCAGAGAAAGGAAATTCTCCGCTCTAAAGCCTTTCTATCGGAATTGATTGTAAGGGCCTATCGATAGTGCCTTCCTCGGTCTTCAGAAAGCCTTGGGAGGTTTGGTCAATACAGCGCAAAAGAAAGGATTCAAGAGATATGAATCGCAGAGATATGCTGCAGGCACTCTCAGTGGGCATATTGTCAGGCAAGTTTCTGTCTGCATCGCCGCTTAAGTTCAAGGGCGGATCTGCCGTCTCTTTATTGCCGGCACAGGCTTCGCATACGAGTCTCTCCAAGAAGACATTCCTTGTGGGAAGTGCTACGCGCAATCTTGATGAGTTTCGTGCCTTAGCCCAATCTGCGAGCCGACTAAAGCCTTACGGGGACGTTCAGATTGACATCAGTGTACTGGCGGACAAGAGTTGGTACGAAATGCCTGCAATCAACAGCCCGTGGCACGAATACGCTTGTGAAATGCAGTGCATGGCCAAAGTCTTTCCGCATCCGAAGATTGCCCCTTTTATTCCTCCCGATTGGGTCACGAAGAATCGAGAATTACTGATTGCCAAGGCAAAGATACTTCGACAACTTGGCATGAATGCGACATTTCATAGCGACGAGACGCATTATCTCCCGGCTGCTTTTTTTGAGAAATATCCTCACCTGCGCGGTCCACGCATCGATCATCCACGTCGCAGTAATCAGCAGGAGTTTACTTGGTGTGTGGATCTTGAAGAAATCCGAGAGATGATCACGTGGATGGCTGCAGAACTCAAGCGCAATGTCCCAGAGATCAAGACGATCATTAGTCACAATAACGATGCGGGAGGCGGTCTTTGCTGGAGTGCCGCATTGTACTCGGGCCCGAACGGACCTGCCCACTGCGCGAATCGGGATGTCGGAATTCGTGTGAAAGAGTATGCCGAGGCGATCCACCGGGGAGCGCAAAAAGCAGGCGGAGACTTTGTTATCCGCATGGATGGCAACTTCTGGCAAAACGAAGATCTTATTGTCCGGCGAATGTTGCCGCCGAACACATTTCTCGATAGCGGGGACGATCCGGCTGAAACCAGTGGTGAGAGCGCCTTCGGCTATCACATGATTGGTATAGGCAGCTTTATCAATACTGCAAATCCGATCAAGGGGCTTATCGATCCGATTGCGATTCTATCCACCCTCGATGGGGTTGAGACACCAGACACTGAAACCGTCGTGATCAACATTAGTCCCTGGTATTCACGCGGTGACGATTCTGTACAAACTGCCGAGAAACTTATCGAAATGGTACAGGACTGTCTGGAGGAGCCGTATCATGGCCTTTTATCTCAAATAGATAGGCTGCGAAAACTCGCTAAGCGTTGGGGCGGTGCGGAGAATACAGGCTCTTTAGTCGAAGCATTTTATGCGATGAATCAGGCCTTTCTCCTTAAGGGCGCAATAGCTCCTGGTTTCAGTAATACCTATTGCGAAGTTTCCATGCGCTACATTACCCGGCCTCTTCTATTTAAACCGGATGTGTTGAAGCCGGAGGAGGAGCGTTCTTTTCTACCCTTTGTTTTCAATGTCTCTGAGGTAGAAGCGCGCAATGATTATGCTGATCTCCATGGAATGCGTATGAAAGGTCCAAACTCGTGGGATGATGCGGGATTGCAGCGCGCGATTGGGCGTGCTCTTCATGCTGCTCAAGTTCTAGAGAACACGAAAGGTGCACCTGAACAGAAATGGCTTCAGCAACTGGCAATTTCTCTGCGGCTATGGGTAAACGCGCTGCGGTCCATGAATAACTTTTATTTTGCCCAACTCCTTCGGGATCGCAATGCCGCGGCAATTGGGAAGGGTCCCCACGTCCCTCCAAAGCAGTTCACTATGACAGGAGATGGTGACTATCTGGATTGGAATAATATCCAGCGAGATGAACTGGACAATACGACGGAACTCATCGCACTCCTGGAAAAAGGGGGTATGGAACTGATTGTTCACGCAGATCATAAACGATATGAGGATACGTTCTTGTTGGGGCCAGATCTTGTAGAAGCTTTACATCAAAAGGTGCGCCTGATGGAGCGCGAGTGGCAGGATGCACAACAATATTTAACCTCGCCGCTCAAATAAGCTTTAGCATCAGCGGTTGATTTCTAGTTTCCGAAGATGGAGCAAGTAGCCTCTCGGCGCTCCGGATATTATTGGATTTCAGGATCTTAGCGCGAGTTACGACCTTACTCTTCCCCTGCTTTCATGGACGCGGAGAACTTTGTTCGAATTGCTAGAGCATTTTTCGAATTAGTGTAGACTGAGCATGGCGAAACTCAGCGACAAGCAAAGCAATGGCGAAAGCCTACGAAGATGATCTGCGACGTAAGTTCCTAGCAGCCTATGATGATGGGAATGGGACGCTGGAGGAATTGGCAGAGCTATTTGGAGTAAGTGTAGGTTGGGCGAAGAAGGTTTCCAGCCAGCGGAAGCATAGTGGTCAAGCCGAGCGAGTTGTTCATCGTCCCGGGAGAAAACCACACGTCGGAGCCAGAGAGCAAAAGCAGGTAATAGCGTGGGTGGAAGCGGAGCCGGATTTAACGTTGGCTGAAGTGCAAGCAAAGTTGCACAATGAAGCAAGCGTGGAACTGAGCTTGGGGCGGATTTGGTTTCTACTTCGGAAACTGGGTTTACGGCTGAAAAAAAGTCGCTCTATGCCAGTGAACGCGATACCGAAGCGAACCGCCAGCGACGCCAAGAATTTGTCGCCAAGATCCAGGCGACAAGTCTGGAACGGCTGATCTTCCTTGACGAGAGTGGTGTGACAACTTCGATGACGAGGCGTTATGCCCGTTGCCTCGGAGGCACTCGTATACACGAATCTACTCCTGGAGGACAATGGAAAATCATGACCATCCTGGGAGCAATGAGTTTTCGTGGCATGGTAGCAACGATGACCATCGAAGCCGCTACCGATGCGGAGATATTCCTAGCCTATGTCGAACACATACTCTGTCCGGCACTGACAGCTGGCGATGTGGTGGTAATGGACAACTTGAGTTCCCATAAGGTCAACGGCGTACGGAGGCTGATCGAGGCCGCTGGAGCAGAATTGCTATACCTGCCGCCTTACTCGCCCGATCTGAATCCGATCGAAAAGGCTTGGGCTAAGCTCAAACAACTGCTTCGGGCTGCCAAAGCTAGAACCAGAGAATCCCTTGAGCAAGCTATAGCCGACGCTCTCAAGCTTATTTCCCCTGATAATGCTCAGGCTTGGTTCCGTCTCTGTATAAATGGTCTACACTAATTCGAAAAATGCTCTAAAGCCAGCGTGTGGATGGCGAAGAAGCAATTTGTAAATACCTGACGAATTAATTACTTTCTGATGCCTGATAGCCTTCCAGTAAGTAGACCCAGGAGGGCTTTGGGAAACCTATTGCTTCTATATGAAAATCAAGCCCCATTATTATGGCAGGTCCCGAGATATTCCTTGACACTAAATTCGAGTAGATGTAGAGTCGTTCGCACTGTAGATGGTGTGTCCACATTGTGGATGAACTAGAGATCAGCATAACAAGACGTAAGCGCTTGTCCTTTCCTCCATTGATGATCTTGATCCTGGGTAGGCCCGAATTCGAATACCAGATGCGGAAGATCCTGAGGTACAAAATCAACGCCGTCATTGTGAAAGCAGATTGACGTGCTTATGAGAGAGGCTAGTTATGAGAAGAAACTTGAGGCTGTTTGGGCTTGGGTCTCTTGCTCTTTTGCTGTGTGGGGCCATCGCTATAGCTCAAACCATTACAGGCTCGGTGCGCGGTACCGTATACGATTCCAGTGGCTCTGTTCTGGCTGGAGCAAAGGTTTCCATCACGAATACCGGCACGGGAGTAATCGTAAATACAGTTAGCGACAAGAGTGGTTTGTATAACTTTGAATTCCTGGTGGTAGGACAATACACCGTAACTGCTTCTGCTCCAGGATTTGAAACGACATCGATCGGTCCTTTTCGTTTACAAATCGATCAGATTGTAACGGTAGATCCCAAGCTACGGGTTGGCAGTGCCTCGACAACAGTTAACGTTATGTCGGAGGGTGCAGCACTTCTGAATGTTGAAAATTCTACGGTTAGTACTTCGATCAGCTCCAACACCTTGGAGAATATGCCGCTCAATGCGCAAAACGTTCAGATCTCAACATTGTTTGTCCCTGGAGCCATTAATCCGAATAGTTCTGCGATGGGCGGGCTTATGGGATCGGAGCGGGATGCCTATCAAGGCTATAACGAGGCAGCCGATGGGCAGCCTTCCTTTAATGGCAATCGCCAGCAGGCGAATAGTTACATTCTCGACGGTATTGACATCAATGAAACGATAAATAACTCCCTTGGTTACAATCCCTCGCCCTATTCGATAGAAGAAGTCCATGTGATTACGGGAAATGCGGATGCCGAGTTCGGAAATGTCAATGGCGGTCAAGTTGTCATGGTCACCAAGAGCGGAACGAATGAGTTTCATGGGAGTGCCTTTGAATACCATGAAGCCAGCGGGCTGACCGCAAACACGTGGGCGAACAATCATAATCGCGTGGCAAGAACGAATTTTACCCAGAATCAGTTTGGGGTAGCTATCGGCGGTCCGATCATCAAAAAGAAGCTGTTCTTCTTTGGCAACTATATCGGGTTACGCTACAACATCCCTCCCAGCCAAAAGACTTTCAGTGTCCCTACCTTGGCGGAACGAGGGCTTTCACCGACCTCAAGCTGTCCTTCAGGCTACGCCGATCTATCCGGTGTCTTTAGCGTAAACGGTGCACAATTGTATGACACCTCGAAGGGAACCAATACAGCCATCCCATATGTAAATAACTGCATTCCTATTGTGAATCCGGTAGCCAAGTTTCTGTTCAAAGCTGAAAATGAAAAGCTTTTGCCTCTGCCGAACACTTCTCCTACGGCTGGCACGTTGACCGGAAATAACTATATTGGCAAAGTCGCCAGCACCGCTCATAACGATCAAGGTGATCTTCGGGTGGACTATACGATAGATCAAAAAGATACGTTGATGGCTAAATACAGCCACGGTAGCGCCTGGGACACACAGACTCAGGTTGTTGTGCCGGTATTGTTCCCTTACGGCAACGATTATCCCTTTACCAGTGCCGCACTTGCCTGGACACGAATTATTTCACCTACAATCGTTAACAACGCACGGGTCGGATACACACGCATTCTTTTGAACCAGGGATCGGCGAGTGATCCCTCTGGAGTTTTTGGGAAAAAGGGTGATTCTGTAGTAGGCATTCCACTTGCGAATCAGGCGATTCCCGGGTTCACCTGGACGGCTCTTGGATCTTCCGACTTATCCGATTTCGGGACCCAGATCCTTGGCACCTATAACGAGGACAATAACTTTGACTATTCCGATACTCTCACTTGGGAGCACGGGAAACACGTTACAAAGTTTGGTGTCCAATTTCTTCGTTATCAGCAGAACTTCTTCTCTCCGGGGAATTTGGGTGGACTACTGGGGTCTTTTAACTATTCGGGAGTCTATACGGAGGATGCTTCAGGAGCGGGCGGCTATGGATTTGCCGATTTCATTCTGGATAAGTCTTCGAGTGCACAGATCGCTGGCGTTACCGGACCATTTGGAATGCGTCAGTGGCGTGACGCTTTCTTTATCCAGGATGATTGGAAGATCCTTCCCCATCTAACTTTAAATCTCGGCCTGCGGTATTCCTATGAGCAACCCAATTACGAAGCAAACAATAAGATGGTAAATGTAAATTTGCGGCGGGCAGCATTTGCTCCTGAAGGAACCCCGGTAAGCTTACTCCTAGACTATGCAGGCGCATACAACTCTGTCACCCGTAAGGTAAATAGCAGGGCTCTCTATAATCCGTATTATCTTGGCTTGATGCCTCGGTTTGGTTTTGCTTGGAGCATTACTCCCCGTCTCGTCCTGCGTGGTGGGTATGGAACGACCGACGAGTTGGAGTCTACTGGGACAGGACTACGGATGACACAAAATCCGCCCTTCCAACCATCCTTCTCACAGACTGCGGATATACCTACCGCAACCTCAGGTGGAACATGGTTTCAGGCCGAAAATGGATTTCAAACTACGGCCAGCAATAACACCAGTGTTGCCGGATCGCAGTACGATGTCTGGGATCCTTACATGCGTCCGGCTGTGATTCAGCAATTTAGCCTTTCCACGCAATATCAGCTGAATAATCATACTTCTCTTCAGGTGGGGTACGTAGGCCAGGTTGGCCAGCATCTGGCCGTTCCCATGTGGATCAACCAATATACCCAGGACCTTCCTTCCCCCTGCGATAATGCTTGTAAAGCCAAGATTGAGCCTTATTTTGCTCTGGTCGGCGATGGCGGCATTGTGATTGAGACAGCATCCAGGGCACTGTCGAACTATCATGCTTTGCAGACTACGCTGCAGCACAGGCAATCCAATGGTCTGGAGTTCCAGGTTAACTATACTTATAGCAAGTCGTTGACTAATAGCCCTGGATATTACGGCGTCGATAATTCCTCTCTAGCCGATCCCTTCTGGCAGAATGTCAACAATCCCCAGGGAGATTACGGCCCTTCGAACTTCGATGTCCGGCATATCTTAACGGGAATTGCAATCTATGAACTGCCGTTCGGCAAGGGAAGGCAATTTGGAGCGAATTGGAGCCGCCCGCTCGAAGAGATCTTGGGAGGATGGCAGTTGTCTGGTGGCTTACAGCTGAATACCGGATATCCGTTGTCAATTACTTCTGGTCCGAATTGTGCGAACCACTGCCCCGGTTCGGCTGATTCTGTCGTGCATGCGAATCAGTATGCGCCGATGAAAATCAGGGGCAGAGGGACAGTGAATGGTATCTTCAAGTGGTTCGGCACTGACCCATCTGCCACTCCCTGTACAGGTCGCAACTCAACCGATTCCAATAGTGCCTGTGCCTATGGTCGTGCCAATAATTTCGGCGACGCAAAGGTTGGTACTGAACGTGGTCCGGCTTTCGAGAATATCGATCTCTCTGTATCCAAGGGATTTCATACCTTCGAGAACCAAAACCTCAAGATTCGGCTCGATGCCTTTAATGCGTTTAACATTGCGAGCTATGCCAGTCCGTCAACTCGTATAACAGCCAACACTGCGAATTTCGGTGTAATCAGCAGCACTCGGTCTTCACCTCGGCAACTTCAATTGTCGGTGGTTTACCACTTTTAGTTTGTACAGTACATAATAGCTCTCTGTCATGGTCAGGCTTGCGGTACAGATGAGGGTGAGAGAGAAATGGGTCTAGCTGATGAAGTGCGCCGAATCGGTCGGCGCAACTTCTTGAAAGCCGTAGGTGGCGTTTCCGCTCTTGCAGCTATGGCAACCACGGCAGTGGTCCGCGGACCTCGTCGAGGTGGGCCAGTCCGGGCTGCCTTGATAGGGTACGGGAAACAAGGCAGACTGTTGCGAAGCTGCATGGATCCTGAAGTGATCAACCTTGTTGCTATTTGTGATATACAGCCTCCTGCAAAGCCCGATATAGCTCAAAACATGGGTGTGCGCTGGTATCAGGATTGGCAGCATCTACTGCGAGAAGAGTCTTTCGAAGCTGTATTGATTGCCACCCCGCTTTTTACGCATGCAGAGATTGCCAGCCGTTCTCTTGAGGCCGGAAGGCATGTTTTTTGCGAAATAGCAATGGCCAAGGATGATGCTGGTTGCCGTCAGATGATTCAGACAGCGCAAAGAAACCGCCGGATTCTTGCTGTTGGGTACCAGAATTTCTACGAACCTCTATATTGGTCTGCGTATCACAATATTCTTAAGCAGGGGATATTAGGCGATATTTACACTGTTGACGCTGTATGGCACAGTGACAGTTCTGGAAGGGTAGAGAGCAAAACAGAGGCGGTAAATTTTGACCCCCGTCCGTGGGGATATGCCTCTCGCGAGGAGCTTTTGAACTGGCGCCTTTACCATCACTATTCCAACGGCCTTATGGACGAGTGGGGTGGGTCCTTAATTTCTCTTACTAACTGGTTTTTACAATCAGGCCCAACAGCCATACAGAGTAGTGGCGGAATATATTCTTACAGAGACGGCAGAGATGTTGCCGATCACGTTTATGCCACAATCGAGTATCCAAGGGGCAGGACAGCGACTCTTTCTCTGATTCAATCAAATGGTTTCGAAGGCAGTTATCTTCAGCTCATGGGGACAAAAGGGACACTCCTTCTAGGCAAAGACGAGGCTCTTTTGTTTGCCGAAGAAAGCAGTAAGCGCACTTCTATTGAAGTAGCTAAGCTAGGTTCCTCTCAACCGGTTATGGATACTTCCGCTAGTCGGAAAGAGGAGGCTTCCAGCCACGCGGTTCTTGCCGGCAACACAGGAGGTCGAAGAGGCGGAAGTAGCGAGGCTCTTCAACAGGAGCTTGCAGCCTTCTGCGGTGCGATTCGTACTGGTGCGCCTTTCCGGTGTAACCTCGATCACGCCTATCAAGTGGCATCGACCTGTTTCGCTGTGGACAGTTCTATGGAACAAAACAAGCGATTGGCGTCGCAGGGTTCCTTTTGTCCTGGTAAAGAGTCTTTGCAGTATGTGTAGGAGCTACCGTCTATGCTTGCAGGATACAGGTCTGGAAGGATTCTGAGCCGGAGAAAACTTTTAGCATTAAACGGTGCTTGGAGTCGTATCGGAGAACGCCAGGGGAGCGATCGGGCGTTCGAAGATTACTACCTTCGTATTTCTCGCTCTGCGATGGCTTGCCGGTTTGAAATCGTCGTTCGTCCCGAAGGGAAAAATCTGCTTACTGAGGTTCAAGAGTGTCTGGACGAAGTGGACCGTCTGGAGTCGATTTTGTCCATCTTCCGGTCAGAGAGCGAGGTGAGCCTCCTCAACCGAACTCCGGTTATGCAGCCTGTTCAGGTTGGCTCAGAGCTTTTTGAGCTCTTGCGCTTGTGCGAGCAACTGTACCGCGAAACGGAAGGGGCTTTCGATGTGACAACTGGATCGTTGAGTCAATGCTGGGGGTTTGAGCAACGCGATCCAAGATTTCCTGTTCGCGAAAGTCTGTTGGCAGCCCAGGAACGGGTAGGTTTTTCTCGCATATCTCTTTATGAAGATAGGACCGTTACTCTCTGTGCCTCAGATCTGCGCATAAACTTTGGAGGGGTAGGGAAGGGGTATGCACTTGATCGGGCAGCAAAGAAATTACGCGGTCAGGAAATAAGGAATGCACTGCTGAGTGCGGGTGGTAGTAGTGTGCTGGCCTTGGGATCGGGGCTGGATTGTTCCGGATGGCTTGTTGGCCTTCGCCATCCGATATTCAAAGACCAGTGCATGGGAACCATATCTCTGCGTTCCTGTGCTATGGGGACCAGTGGGCAGGAAGAGCAGTGGTTTGCATCAAATGGTCAGCGCTATGGACATATCGTCGATCCGCGAACGGGCTTTCCTGCAAGAGGCGTACTGAGTGTCAGCGTTATTGCTGAATCGGCGGCTCTCGCAGATGCACTGGCGACTGCCTTCTTCGTTGGTGGTCCGGAGTTAGCCGAACGGTATTGCGGCAAGCATAAAGATGTCCTTGTCGTGATGCTGCTGGAGCAGAGTCCGGCCCATTCGATCGTCATTGGTTCAAGCTCTCACGCGACCGTGGAGATTTGAATGAATAACCTAGTTTCAAGCTCACTCTCCAAATCCCAGCAGCTTACATTAGTTGTTCTTCGTACCTGTATCGGCTGGCATTTTCTTTATGAGGGATACTTCAAGCTCATTCTTCCTGCCTGGGCTCCGGATGGAACGCATCTTCGGCGATGGAGTTCCGTGAGCTATCTGGATGGAGCTACTGGTCCGGTGGGATATTTACTGCACTCGTTATTTCATGCCGGATGGGGTCATGTAATCGATATCGCCGTGATCGCGGGCTTGTGTGCAATTGGCCTCTCTTTGATGCTGGGTCTGTTTACACAACTGGGATGCTATGGAGCATTGGCCATGCTCACATTGTTCTATTTGACCGCGATGCCTTTGGATGGTGTTCCTCATGCGGGAATGGAAGGGAATTATCTCCTCGTTAACAAGAATCTGATTGAGTGGGTTGCCGTTGCAGTACTGTGGTCTTTCGATACCGGTCGACTTGCAGGTTTTGATTTGCTGTATCTCTCCTGGAAGGAAAAGCGAGGCGATCTTTTCGTTCCAAAAGGGGCGGCGTTGTAATCATTGCGTATTTCGTTTTTGCTGACAAAGAAAGTGGAGATTGTTGTCCATGTATTTGACTCCGGAGCAAAAGCGCATTGGGAGCCGAAATTTTCAGAGAATAGTACGTTCAGGAATTAATCCCGAACGTCTCAAGTTGGCGACCTGCGTTCCCAATCATATGGTAGGAGGAGCAGTTCAGGCCGGAATCGTCGGAGTTGGGCGCCAGGGGGGCGGGGCATTGCTTGGAGCCTGCCGCAAGGATTTTATTGAGATCGTAGCTGTCTGCGATATTAATCCGGTTCATCGTGAGCAAGCTATCCAGACAGTGATTCAAGCTGGAGGAAGACGTCCAAGAGAGTATGCAGACTGGCGGGAGATGGCGGAAAAGGAAAAGCTTGAAGCGGTAATTGTAGCGACGCCACTGTGGACACACGCTGAAATAGCAATTGGATTTCTCGATGCCGGCGTGAACGTTTTTGGCGAGAAGATGATGGCTTACGACGTGGAGAGCTGCCATCGAATGATAGAAGTCTCCAGAAAACAGAGAAAGCTTTTAGAGATCGGCTATCCTCGGTTTTACGAACCTCTCTATCAAGCTGTTTACGAGAACATCATTCGGCCCAAAGTTTTGGGTGAAATTCACTATGTGCGCCTGCAGACACACAGGAATAATTCCTGGCGATGGGAAGAGAAACCTCCAACTAAGGACTTCAACCCGAAGCAGTGGGGATACCCGGATTGGGAGTCTCTGGCGAATTGGCGTATGTACAAGAGGTACTCGCAAGGCCTGGTTGCCGAGCTTGGAAGTCATCAGACATCGCTGGCCGAATGGTATTTGGGCTCAACAGCTCAATCGGTCTACGGAAGAGGGGGCATCGACTGTTACAAAGATGGCCGTGAGGTCGATGACCATATTCATATGATCTTTGAATTTTCCGGAGGATGCACCGTAGAACTCTCCGTAATCCTTACCAATAGTTTCGGTGGGCTTTATGAAGAATTCTTAGGAACGGAAGGAACGATGATTCTTTCGGATATCGATGGGGGGATGTATTTCCCAAAAGGAGAGAGAGACGAATCTGGACGGCCGCTCTTGGAGAAAGAAGAGGCCGAGCCTTGGAAGACAAACTGGGATATTGCCTTTCGAACTGAGCTTTGGAGCTTTTGCTCTGCAATACGCCAAGGAACACCACTCCTTTGCGGCCCGGAGCGGGCGTTGGCCTCTGCGACCGCTGCTCTGGCCGGGAATGAAGCATTGGCAAAGCGCAAGCGGGTGACTGTTTAACTATGACCTGGACCCGGAGGGATGTCCTCAAAGCAGGCATCGTTACGCTCTCTTCGGAGATGCTTGGCTCGCCGATCCTTTCACAAGAGAAGCGCCTGCAAAAGGGAACCAACGTTTCTTCAGTCTTTCGCGAACGGGGATACTACATCACCTTCATGCGCGGTACCACATTTAGCTTCGAGGTGTGGAAGGATATTTTCGATGCGGTTCGCACGGATGGTGGCAACCTGATTTTGTTATGGCTAGGAGGCGCTTTCCCGTCCAGGAAATTTCCGATCACCTGGCGATATAACGAAGAGCATCAGAATATTCAGCATAATTTTGCTGGCAGGCTAATTGACTATGCACATTCACTTAATATTCGTGTGTTACTTTGTCTGACTCCTTTTGCTTACGACGGGGTGAACCAATATGCGCTGGAACATCCATCACTAAAGGCCATATCCGCAGATGGAGATTTTACGGGAGGCGCAGGGCTGGGAGCCTGGGGGTTTAATCTAAATGCCTTTCGTCCGGAAGCACAGCAGTTCATGCTTGAATATACGCGGGAGCTGCTTGATTTCTATCCGAATGCCGATGGACTACTCCTTGAATCCTCCGACTATGCTGTCTCCTATTGCAAAGAGTGTTCTGAGGGTTATTACCAACAGGAATTTAAGTTCGTCAAAACAATTTCAGAGGAGCTGTGGGCTCATAAGGCAGATGCTACGATTCTCGTCTATCCGCATTATTTCTCCGATAAGGAAGTTCCCGGAATTGGAGTGCGTGGCGCCAGCGAGAAGTTTGATTCGCGATGGGGACTCTTCCTTACGCCTCATACAGCCATGGTTGATCCTGCCCTGATCTCACAGGCCAAGTGCGTAGTATACTGGGACCCTTCGCCCACCTTTGGAAATCCAAAACTGATACAAGCAGCGGCACAAAAGGCCCTGTCAATTCATGCCACCGGGTTTGTGCCTTCCTTCGAGCCTTGGACTTATGTGATGCGAGGACCGGAGATGGGAGATCAGTTTCTAGTGGGGCATCGTCTTTCGCCATTTGGGTTTGGCTGGCTTGCACAAGGTGCATCGCCCGCCCATGAACTTCTTATGCGGATGGACCGTCTCGCTTATCGGGAGTTTTCGCGAAATCCGGATGCTGAGTTCGAATCCTATCTCAGGGTGCTTTCTCGTGAGCTCTTCGATGAGCAAGCTACTACGGAACTTTTGGATGACTTGTTATTTGTCGAAGAGTCGTTTTTCCTTGATCGTACATGGGTTTCTGTAAGTGCTATTGCCTCGGCCGACTATGTGAAGGGCATGCTGGATCGTGGCAGGATATCACCAGTGAAACTGCGGGATTACGTGAGTCGGCGCCAGCGTCTTGCTCAGATAGAGAAGCGTTATCATAATACCAGTAATGCCTCGGTTCGGGAGCTTCACCGTAATGTCCAGTGGATCTTGACGCAATGGCAGTCTTCGGCAAATCACAAGTTCGTAGAGGCCCATCTCAGTTAATCAAAGCGATTCGTACTAGGCTCTGCGATTAATCTTGAGGCAAAGACCCTCACAGAAAATCTGCTCGCGGATCACTTGTTGCTTCCATTACAGCCAATGCAAATTTCATGGGGTTGTAATCAGTGCCGTCTCTGGCGCACAATAATGGACCACACGTGAAAAGAAGCATTTTGTGTCCTTAAATTTGTGACCGAGACTGATTGCTTATGAAGCTGATTGTAGCTTTCTTGCCTTGGATATTATTCGGCGCATTGAGCCACCATTTCCCGCAGGCGGCACTACTGGTGGCGTTGGTGAGCACTGCGATACAGGTAGTAGCACACCGCAAAAATTGCAAGACTCTAGAAATAGTTTCCTTGGCCTTCTTCATCTTTGATTTCGTAGCGCTCTACCTTCTGCACTGGAAGGCTATCGGTCACTATCAGGGACTTCTAGTACACCTGCTGCTGGCAGCTATCGCTTGGGGATCGCTGCTTGCCGGTGATCCTTTCACCCTGCAATATGCCCGAGAAAGTGTTCCTAAGGAACGTTGGAAAACTCCAGGTTTTATCCGAAGCAATCAATTGATTACCGGTGTCTGGGGTACGGACTTTGTTTTGCAGGCTGTCGTGTTGCAGTGGCAGGCATCTCAGGGCGGAATGCTACCTAGCGTTTTCTCCACCAGCTTTTCTGCAATGGCAATTGCCTTTACGCTGTGGTATCCCCAACGATCCCGGCGGCAGTATGAGCTGGAGTTGCGGGCCGCCAAGGGTCTGTAGTCCGATCGAGGAACCTGTTGAAGGTCTGATATCAAATGTCTTTACTTTTGTGATGCAAGGGCAGGAAGGATATTGCAATTGGCTGCAGATTATCGGATGCTGATCCAGCATCTTACCGATTTTTACGATTTTTCCGGCAAAACGGTGCTTTATGTCGGCGCGGGCGGGGGACGGCTTCTGGGACCTGCAGCAGCAGCGAAACGAATGATTGCCATTGATCGCGATACGTCCGCGCTTGCGAATATAAATATGGAAAAGGTGGCAGCCAATTTCGAGGATGTGCAGATTCAGGGAGACACCGTTTATTTCGAATTCTGCCTGCACGAAATGGCCGATCCATTGAAGGCACTTCAGCATGCACGGACGCTTGCACCGGAGGTGGTCGTATTCGATCATGCTCCGGATTCGGAATGGGCATACTTTGGAGTGGAAGAAAAGATCGTGGCCCGTAGCGCCGCTGCGATGACACAGTTTGGTATTCGCCGGCGCGGAGCCCTACATGTCGAACAATGCTTTCGGGATTACGGCGAATTTCTTGTCCGCATCAGAGAGCAAGGAGAAGTTGCGATCAAGCGGGCTGTCCGCTTTGAAGGTGTGAGGGAGATCAAAATCCCAATGGATTGCGAATTGGTGTTGCTATAGCGCCAGTTTGATATTGATAACCCTGAGAACCGACTGTATGTCGTTCCGATAAGCGGTTCCGACCGCGTCTGAAAACGTCGAGTTATTAAGCATTGGTCTGGCCTTTTGACTATCCGACTCAAAGCGGAGCTCGCGTCCGCTTTGGTCTTCACGCCGCGAGGTTCTGTCTTGCGCTCCCTAACCCGCGAATCCCGCCGCTGTACTCATAGATAAACTCTAGAGCTAACAACAATTTGCCCGATCCGGCATACTGTCACTGATTGTTTACAAATTTGCTCTTGAGAAAGCAATTCAGGTGTAGAGTATGTCCTGTTCAGGAGTCGAAGATGAAGGCTCCGGTTTACATACGCCTGGTTGGGACCGGTGTCCTTTATTTCCTGGCGGGCATCGCTGGATTAACTGTCCCTCTTACCTCTGGTAACGTCTCTCCGGTATGGCCCGCCTCCGGAGTTGCACTCGGCTGTTTGCTGCTATGGGGCTGGCAGTATTGGCCTGCGGTTGCAATTGCAGCATTCCTGGTCAACTTCTTTTCCCCCCTTCCGGCGCTCGCTGCACTGGGGTTAGCGGTAGGGAACACATCAGCAGCGTTGTTGGGTGTCTATTTGCTGCGCCGCCTGCCAGGATTCGATCCAGCACTTATCCGCTTGCGGGACATGTTGCGTCTGATAGTATTCGGCGCGTTATTAAGTCCTGTATTAAGTGCAACTTGCGGAACAGGTGTTCTCTTTTTTGCTGGGATCAGACCTTGGCAGTCGCTGACTTCTGAATGGCTGATGTACTACCTCGGAGATGCGATGGGCATTATCTTCGTAGCGCCATTCCTGTTGCCGATTACAGAACTGGTGGGTCGAAAGCGATTTGCTCATTATGTCGAGCTAGGATGTCTAGTCTTACTAACAATATTTATCTGCATATTACTTTTTGACGAGCGCCTCGATTTCGCATCTCATCATCCCGTCTTGGGATTGCTTCTTTTCCCACTTGTTCTATGGTCGGCAATTCGTATAGGGACTAGTGCCACTGCGCTCACCAATATGATTATTGCAGTAATAGCACTAGTCACCACTGTCAATGGGTTAGGACCTTTTGCCGCCGACAAGCCAATTATCAGCGCACTTCTGCTGCAACTTTTCTTTGCAACACTTACTGTTTCAGGGCTGTTGTTATCTACCGTTGTTGTTGAGCGGAAGCAAACGGAACAAGAAAGGGAAAAGCTTATTCGTCAGCAAGCAATCCAAGAGGCCGAGTTGAAGAGTGAAAGACAATATCGGCTAATTGTCGAAGCCGCAAACGACGGAATATGGACGGTCGACAACCAGGGATGTACGACCTTTGTAAATTCGCAGCTTTGTCGAATGCTTGGTTATCAGCAGGAAGAAATACTCGGTAAGCATATGCATCGGTTTTGTGCCGGTATCCCCCAAGGTCTGATGGCGAAGGGGGGAACCATCGAGATCAACTTGGCGAAGAGAGACAGCAGTAAAATCTGGGTGAAGCTGTCCGCGACTCCCATCGTAGATACACAAGCAAGGACCGAAGGCACGTTGATTGTGCTTGTCGACATTACAGAACGTAAGCTTGCCGAAGAGCAGCTGCAAAAGAACCGTAAAGAGCTTCAAGAGGTACTCGATAATTCTCCCGCATTGATCTACATGAAGGATCAAGATGGTCACTATATCTTCGTCAATCGGCGCTGGACCACCGAATTCCATATAACGAGCGAGGAAGCAAGAACAAAAACCGATCTTGAACTTTTCCCGGAGGCGGCAGCACGAAAGTTTCGGGAAAACGACATGAAAGTCGTAGAGAGCGGCCAAGCTCGCGAATTCGAAGAACAGACAGTTCTCGATGATGGGCTGCATAGCTATCACAGTATTAAGGTTGCCCTCAGAGACGGTGCAGGGGAGTGCTATGCCCTTTGCGGAATATCGACTGACATTACCGAACGAAAAGCCGAAGAAGAGTCTTTGCGCCAGGTAAACCGGGCATTACATGTACTTTCACATTGCAATTCTGCAGTTGTTCAAGCGACAGAGGAAGAGGCACTACTACGTGAGATTTGCCGTATCGCAGTAGGACCAGCCGGTTATCAATTTGCTTGGGTGGGCTACACAGAACAGGATGAAGCCCGAACGGTGCGTCCGATGGCGAGTGCGGGGTCTGCCGAGGGCTTCCTAGACGAAATTCATGTGAGCTGGGCAGACAATGAATATGGGAGGGGAGCTATCGGGCGTGCCATCCGAGAGAACAGTCCGGTAGTTATACACAACCTTCAACAACACCCATCTTTTGCAATCTGGAAGCATGCTCTAGCCAACAGAAATTTCGCATCGATTCTGGCTGTTCCTCTGCGCCAGGAAGCTACTGTGTTTGGAATTTTGGCCATTTATGCGAAAGAAGTAGATGCCTTTGATGTTTCAGAGGTGGAGTTGATTGTAGAGCTAGGAGAGAATTTAGCTCACGGAATAACCGCATTACGCGCCAGGAAGGAACGTGCGGAGGCGGTCGCAGCGCTTACAGCATCACAGCAGGAATTGGAGAATCGTGTACGGCAGAGAACTGCTGAGCTGGCGGAAGCCAGAGATGCAGCTCAATCTGCCGACAGGCTGAAATCCGCATTTCTTGCAACCATGTCCCATGAGCTCCGGACGCCGTTGAACTCCATAATCGGATTCACCGGAATCCTCCTTCAGAAGCTCGCGGGACCTCTGAATGATGAACAGACAAAACAACTCGGAATGGTACAAAATAGCGCGCGGCACTTGCTGGCATTAATCAACGACGTTCTCGACATCTCCAAAATCGAAGCGGGACAACTCGAAGTCCACTACACATACTTCTCCTTACCGCAAATGATTCAGAAAGCTACAGAATCGGTCTTACCCCAGATTACGAAGAAGGATCTGACACTGAAGACAGAGATATCGCCTGAGATAGACCAGATCTACAGCGACCAACGCCGTGTCGAGCAGATCTTATTGAATTTACTGAGCAACGCCGTCAAATTTACGGTTGCCGGAGGTATCTCGGTTCTCTGTCATTCGGCAAACGGTTGGATAATTATGCGGGTGATAGACACAGGAATTGGAATTGAGCCTCAACATCTGGAGAGTATCTTCGAACCTTTTCGTCAGGTGGACACGGGACTAGCGCGAATGAGAGAAGGAACTGGATTGGGATTATCTATCTGCAAACGTCTGGTAGCGCTGCTAGGCGGATCAATCATGGTCGAAAGTGTTTCCGGGAAGGGGAGTACTTTTACCTTTCGACTGCCTTTGGAGTGGAGCAAAACCGATGAAGAAGACGGTTCTGGTAATTGAAGACAACGAGCAAAATCTGTATTTGGTACGTTTCTTGCTGGAGAAGAATGGCTTTGAGGTATATGAGGCCAGAGATGGACGGCTCGGGGTAAGTGTAGCCAGTCAATTGCGGCCAGATCTGATCCTGCTTGACATTCAACTGCCAATGCTCGACGGCTATGCTGTGGCCGAAGAATTGCGCCGGGACCAGGCGCTTCGCAGTACTCCCATTATTGCAGTGACCTCATACGCGATGGTGGGAGATAGAGAAAAGGCATTGGCATCCGGAGCGACAGACTATATCGAGAAGCCAATTAATCCGAGCACGTTTGTCGATCAGATTCGTAAACATATCCCGGATGAGTGACAGGTGTTTAAGGGGCTGGACCTTGTTTGATGTATGTCGAAGGAATAGCCGGAACTGCTGAAGACATAAACTGCCAAGTCGTATGAGATGAGAAGGGGGCTCCGATGCTTAGGGTATTGATTGTTGACGACAATGAGGAAAATCTCTACTACCTGCAATCCCTGCTGACCGCCAGCAATTACGAGGTTATTAAGGCGAGGAATGGGAAAGAAGCCCTTGATAGTGCGTTACGCGAACCACCCAATCTGATTGTCTCCGATATCCTGATGCCCGTGATGGATGGCTTTACACTCTGCCGCCGCTGGCACGAGGATCCACTGTTGTCGACGATTCCTTTTTTGTTCTATACGGCAACCTATACAGATCCCAAAGATAAGGAGCTGGGGCTCGACATTGGAGCAGATGATTTTCTGGTGAAGCCTCTGGAACCAGAAGTCTTATTGCGAATAATACAAGAATTGCTAAAGCGCGGAGAAGAAGGGAAGTTGCCAAGGCATTCGTCTGCGGAGACTCCTCCCGTCGATTTTCTGCGCGAATATAACGCTGCTCTTATACGCAAGCTGGAAGACAAATTGGTTCAGCTCGAGGCCTCTAACCAGAAGCTTGCCGATACTGAAGTATTCGTTCGAGCAATACTGAATAGTAGTCCTCTGCCGATTCTTGCTGTCGATCTGGAAGAGCGGATTAAATTGGCGAATCCGGCCTTCTATAAGGTTTTTGGCTATTCGCCATTTGAGACTGAGGGCAGACGTTGTTCGGACCTTATCGATTTGCCGGAGGGAAATTCAGAAAAAGAGGTCTTTTCCCGACTAGCTTTAGGAGAGGAAGTTCCTCCTCACTACAGCAGACGACGTTGCAAGGATGGCGAGGTCATTGAGGTCGAAGCGTTTTTTAGTCCTATGAAGGTCCACGATAACATAACGGGTTTTATCGTGATCTTTCAGGATATTACGGAACAAAGGAAGATAGAGGAACAACTACAGCAAGCTCAGAAGTTGGAAGCTATTGGTCAGTTTGCAGCCGGAATGGCCCATGACTTCAATAATCTTCTGGGTGTGATGGTTGGCTATAGCGAAATGGTTCGAGGTGAAGCGGACCCGCAAAGCCAACTCTTTCATCATGCCGATCAAATACAACAGGCATGTATGCGGGCAGCGGCCCTAACCAGGCAGTTGCTGGTTTTCAGCCGGCGTCAAGGGATGAATCCGGAGATCATTGACCTGGGTTCCTATCTTCAAGAAATGACGCAAATGTTGCGACGTCTGGTTCGAGAGGATATTGAGCTTCAATGTAATACCCATCAGGCTGGGTGCACCCGGATTGATCCAGTTCAATTCGAGCAGGTAGTGCTAAATCTGGTAAGCAACGCCTCCGACGCAATGCCTAAAGGCGGACAACTCAATCTCGATTTGTGCGATGTCGATCTCAGAGCTGAAGCGACAGACGGGAACAAGAATATACCTCCCGGTGAATATGTAAGATTTACGATTACCGACTCCGGTACAGGGATGAGTCAGGACACTATGGCTAGAATATTTGATGCTTTTTATACAACAAAGCCTAAAGGGTCCGGAACTGGTTTAGGCTTGGCAAGTGTACGCAGCATCATCGATCAAACAGGAGGTAAGATTTTAGTCTCCAGCCAACTCGGCAAGGGTACTACGTTTGAAGTCTATTTCCCGAAGGTACAGGGATCCGCACCTCGCACCTCGCAACCCTCAAAGCCATCTCTTTATTGTGGTTCGGAAAAGATTATGTTGGTTGAAGACGAGGATGCTCTGCGGACCTTGTTTAATGAGATGCTGACAAGACTTGGATATAGAGTTCTTTGTGTCTCTTCAGCCAAGGATGCAGCCCGAATCGTTCAAGAAACAAATGAGTCTATAGATTTGCTGATTACCGATGTTGTCATGCCAGGAATGAGTGGACTAGAGCTTTCCAAAGTTGTCCGAGCCTCTCGTCCTGACATCAATATCTTGTATGTTTCAGGCTATGAAGAGGAGCTTCCTTCATTGCATGAGGAGGCGACTGAGCATGTAAACTTTCTGGCAAAGCCTTTTACTCACGTCCAGCTCGCAGGAGTGATCCGAAGGATACTAGACAAGAGAGCAAAGTCCTTCTTGCCTGACAAATCGGCTTAGTTTCCCAGTTCTAACTGAGAAGTGAGGCTGAGAACGTCACGGGACTATATGACGCGGGTTGGTTCGATCCACATCGATGGCACGGCACTGTAGTGGCAATAGTGTGCGCATCTGCTACGATGTGGAACAACTGGCGTATCCAGTGCAACTGAGATTTTCTCAGGTATTCTCGAATTAACGCTACACGAGTATGACTTCGATCCCTAGTTTCTTGAAAGGTGTTAATGAGGAAACGGTAGCCCCCGAATCTGTAATTAGCTTGTCGATTTCATTCGTTGGACAGAGAAGATACTTGCTCACTGCACCGAGTTTGCTGTGATCGGCCACTACCACTTTCATTTTCGCGTTGTGGGCAAGCTTTCGCAGGACCTCAGCTTCTGAAGAGTTTGTGCAGGTTAGACCTTTTTTCGCGTCTATACCATCGACCCCGATAAACATGATGTCAGAGAAAAGCATTTCGGCGGATACATTTGCGAGCGGACCTATGAGAGTAAACCAATTCCCTCGCAGATGTCCTCCTGTGACAATGACTTCTATGTCTTTTCTGTTGCTCAACTCCATCGCCACATTAATAGTATTCGTGATGATAGAGATATTGCTAAGCACCTTTAGACTTCGAACTACTTCGGTAGTAGTCGTTCCTCCGGTTAATGCGATCGTTTGTCCTGTACTAACGAGTTTTGCTGCGGCGTAACCTATACGGCGTTTTTCTTCAGCAAAGCTGCTTACCTTGTCTTGGAACGTACTGTCATGGCGGAATGGCTCATAGAAGAGGGGGCCTATTGGTACTGCTCCGCCACGTGTTCGTCTCAGCAGCGATCGGCTCTCGAGGTCTTCCAGATCACGCCGGATGGTAGCGATGGATGCTCCGAGGGTGGTGCATAGTTCATCTATTGTGACGGTTCCTGCCTCCTGCAACCGTTGGAGGATGTATTTATGACGAGCAACGAGATTATCGTTCTTTGCTGGCATACGACTTAACCTATCAAAATAAACTTAATCGCTTAAGTAACTATAGCAGCACGGCACTCGCAAGATCTGAGCGGAATAGCTTGCATCAATCACGGGAAACAGAAGAGGCGAGTTCGTAGGGAATCAGTCTAATAAAAGGTTATTAGCGTCCAAAGGGCGAATTCTCATTCAAAAATACACACTAAAAAGACCGTTTTACGTGATTACTGATTGGTAATGATTTATGGATACGTGTTACGGCCAGAACGCATGCGAGCTTGGACTGCAAAGATGTATGTTTCCAATCTGCAACGTTGTGATCGAAAAATCATATAAAAGGATGAAATATGGCAAATTAGTTCACCTTGCCTGCTATGATGTCATCCGTAGCATCACAACCGTGGGCACCAGAGGCTAGTTCAGGCAATGGCGGTTTTTTGAGCGGGGAAAGGAAAAACGATGAGCGGTACGTCGATCGGAGTCGCAATTTTGGTGCTTGCAGGCATTACCAACGCCAGTTTCACGATGCCCATGAAATACGCTCGCAAGTGGGCATGGGAGAACATCTGGCTAGCGTGGACTTTGTTTGCACTGATCATTATGCCCATCGTGATGGCTCTGATCACTGTCCCCAACCTAGGAACGATTTATCGTTCGGCTCCGACGAAGATCCTCTTTGAGGTTTGCGGATTTGGCCTGGGGTGGGGGATTGCTCAAGTGTTCTTCGGTATTGCTGTCGACATAATTGGGATTGCACTTACCTTTTCGATTGTCCTGGGAACGTCAGCAGCTCTGGGAAGTCTCATTCCCTTGATTGCACTGCATCGCGAACGCCTCAACAGCATAGCTGGATATGCAGTGCTGACAGCGGTGCTCATTGTACTTTTAGGTGTGACGGCTTGTGCTTCAGCTGGAAGGATGCGCGAAAGAGCAAATGCAAGCACAAAAAGCACCGCTTCGCAGAATCGTACTTCGCTCGGCCTGTTCCTTGCTATCTTTTGTGGCATCCTGGCATCTTTGATGAACTTTGGGATTGCTTTCGGAACCCCATTAATCAACCTCGCACGTTCGCTTGGCGCCGATGCTCTAAATGCTTCCAATGTAGTCTGGCCCCCGCTGCTGATGGCAGGAGCAGTTCCGAATGTGCTTTATTGTGCTTGGCTTCTGAAGCGGAATCGTTCCGTCCGTCATTTCCTGGGTGGCCATTCGCATTGGATGCTTGCCTTCATTATGGCCGCTTTTTGGTTCGGAAGCACGCTTCTCTATGGTGTATCGGCTGTACAACTCGGCGCATGGGGGCCGATCCTTGGGTGGCCGGTGTTCATGTCACTTATCGTCATCACCGCTAGCATGCTTGGTATGGTTAGTGGCGAGTGGAAGGACAGCGGAACTCGTCCCATCAGAGTTCAATGGGCCGGTGTCGCACTTCTGGTCGTCGCCGTATGTATCTTCGCCGGTTCCAGTCGCTACTTGCAATGATTTCAAATATGGGAGATTAGAAGCGGATGTTTGGTTTATCGCTCGATATGGGTGGCACTCACATTGGCTGTGGCCTGGTTTGTGATAACCAATTGTTGGCTTTCTCCGTGCTAGATTCCGAGGGTGCGGAATCGCTCGCTTCCTTGTTGCCGCTCATTGCAGAGTCACTTCGTCGTTTGTTGGAGAAGGTCGGCGTGACTGCGGCACAGTGTCGAGGTCTGGCAGTGGGCTTTCCAGGAATCGTTGATGCGCGCAGCTGCCAAATCCTTTCCACCTTGAAAAAATATGAGGATGCGATTGATCTCGATCTCAAACGATGGTCGCAGGAGAGTTTTGGTTTGTTGCTCAAAATCGAGAACGATGCACGTATGGCTCTACTCGGGGAGCAGTACGCAGGCGTGGCTCAAGGCGTGGAGGACGTCGTGATGATAACGCTGGGTACGGGGATCGGAACTGCGGCCATGATGATGGGGAAGCTAGTGCGCGGCGCACACTCGCAGGCGGCATGCATCGGAGGGCATTTACCAGTCGATTTCCGTGGCCGTCGCTGTGTGTGCGGCAATATCGGGTGTGCCGAAGCTGAGGCCTCCGGTTGGGCCTTGCCGCAGATCATTCGGGAAACTCCGGGATTCAGTGAATCAAGCCTGTTCTGCGCATCGTCGCTTGATTTTCAAAAGCTTTTCGCCGCAGCCGAAGCGGGGGATTCTGTAGCTCTCGCGGTTCGGCAACGCTGCCTTAATGTGTGGGCTTCAAACGCGGTTGCATTGATCCATGCCTACGATCCTGAGATGGTTGTTTTCGGGGGCGGTGTAATGCAGAGCGGGAAAGTTATTCTGCCCTTCGTGCAGAAATTCGTAGAGGACTGTGCCTGGACAAGTTGGGGAAAGCCACGTGTGGTGGCGGCTACCTTGGGTGGAACCGCCGCTTTGCTTGGTGCTGTTCCATTACTCTCGGAAAACCTCTCCATCAAAGAAGTGAGTCCGAGAGCATGATTGTCATGCGGTAATGTAAGTGTAGAGAGTCAAATCCAGAAATCTGTCTTGTCGCGGTTGAGCCAAGAGCATTCCCCTCGTCCAGCTTCTTCATCCAGACACATCTTATGCATCACATCCTTGAATTACAGTGAGCTTGTTGAGGGAATGATCAATCCCCTCAACAAGAGTTGTCACTTCTCATGAGGATCAGAACTATTCCGCACGAATGCTTTGATCGTAGCTAGGCGCTCACCGTTTGATTGTCTGGACGGAGAGATTGTGTATGGTCCACAGGCTGCAGGCACTATGAAGGTTTCAGCATAATGCACTACAAACGGTTCGAAGGCTCCACCTGGACTTTCGACTACGGCCTCGCTTCCCTCGATGAGATTCAAGACGTTTACGGTACCAGAGGTGTTGTGCGGTGTCGTATCTGTGAACCAATGCCTCCGAGTTTCAAGGAACTCGAGTTCATGTAGGCCGGTTCGCTCTTCTCGCCAACCCGGATTTTGTGCCAATCCTTCAATTCGATTAATCAGGTTCTTCTGCACCCAATCCGTATCGCGTTCCCAGGCAATGTTTGCGAGTCCAGGCTCAATATGAATAGGCCTTGGTAGTCCATTGAGGCCTAGTCGTCCCCAATCCCAAAGCTTAAAGGTAAATATGTAGGGCGTGGCACTGATCTCTAGAACCATACCGTTCTTGCCCGAACAGTGGATTGTTCCCGCCGGAATAAGAAAATGATCATGCTTTTTCGCTGGGAAGCGGTTGATATACTTCTCCGCCGGGAACGGCACATCAGTGTCTTGTGCGGCTTTCAATTCTCGGATCATCGCTTCTCTGTCAACTTCAGCTCTTAGTCCCAGGTAAACGCAGGCATCATCTCCTGCATCGAGCAGATAATAGCTCTCATCCTGTGTGTAGGGCATCCCAAATTGTTGGTGGATGTACTTGGTTTTCGGATGAACTTGTAAGGAGAGATGCCCTCCGCCCATCGTGTCAAGGAGATCGAAACGGATGGGAAACTCCGCTCCGAACTGGGAATAAATCCTATCGCCAAGTAACTCTCTCGGATACAAGAGAGTGAGGTTCATCGCCGGAACTTCAACGCAAATTGAGCCGAATTTGAGCAGCAAGCTGTTTTCTTCCGGGACACAATCAAAACACCATGCGTGGTTCGGGACATCGTTTGGGAGGCCGCAGACTTCTTCCATCCAATGTCCGCCCCATGGTCCTGGGTCGAAATAGGGAACCACACGAAACGGACGATGTGCGGCTTGGCGCAACCCCTCGCGGATAGCGTGCCCGGTCACCAGTTTGGGTGTCTTGTTGTTGGTGTCAAGCCAGAAATCAATGCGCGGAAAGAGTGAAAGCTTCAAACGGTCAGCCGCGCGCCAATCTACAAAGAAGGCTCGTTTGTATTTGAGACTCGCACTCTCCTGCAAATTGTTGGCACCAAGGTTCCCAATTACATTCTGACGTTGACGTTGCTGGATCTCCCAGCGAGCCATGTCGGCATAAATGAGGACATCCGGCTCTGCCATCAGCAGTGAGGCGCCAGTGCCGACGATGAGTAATAACCCGTGGCTCCAATTCTGGATGTGCCGTCGAGCCTCAGCTAGTTTTTGCTGATCGAAGAAGTCCTCGATTCCAAATGTATTCATCTGGCCGAATACTGGATCGTCTCCCAACACGTTGGCCAACATCTTTTCTATTTGTGACGAGCACTTAAGCAGTTCAGAGGTGAAGACGAAACCTGCGGGCCGTAAGCCGTCTTGCAACGTTTGTCCTACTTCTCTTTCAAACACTCCCGGATAGCATTCGACACAAATTACACATCGACCTTGGGCCGTGAAGCTCTTTAGCCTCTCGAAGATTTCTGGCCAGTCCTCCCAACACTCCTCGCTTGGTGTGCGGACCGAAACATAAGGGAATTTGTCGTAGTTGGATTTCCGTGGCATTGATCCTCAACTTGATCTCAGGCAAACCAGCAGTTCGCGGTGGCAGTGATAGGGAAAAGCCGCATTCAGTAATTTTTCCTCTATACGCGGTGATGTCGCAATACTGCGAGCAGTCATACCAGTGTCATATTCTATTGTGATCAAATGTTCTCATGAAATGAGCGAAAATGTCAAAACAATCACATAATTATGATCGATAACTAGATTTTAGCTCTCATATGTGTCTCGGACGCATAAAAGTCGCAGCCGTCTTACTCAGATAATTGCCGCGTAATCAAGGAGCTTCTCATGGAAGAGAACATTCGTAAGTCTTTTGTTGCTTTATAAGTTGCCGATCCACATTTCTGCTTCTACTGATGTTCTTGACGGTTCAAACAATGCTCGCGGAGTCCAACCCAAATTCGAAGTCTGAACAGCTGAATACTCCCAGTTCACGTTATTGGACCTTTTGCTGAAGATACACACAACTTTGTAGTAGGCAATATACTTACTTCTTACAACAGTTGCCGGATTAACTCTGAACGTCCTAATTCCGTATTGAGGCTTACAACGTCTTCAACACGACCACCTTTAACGCCCCGAATGCTGAGTTTACGGAGGTAAATTTCGGCAAGATATCGAGTGCAATGCCTTCCCGATCTGTGCGTTTTGCAGCGTATGTCCATTTCTAGTGCGAAATGCGAACTGGACGTCAACTACATCTGACTCTGATAGCGCTGCAGATGCGTGTCAAAGGATGGGTCTTGATTCCGGGGCTTCAGGATTGCGGATCTCATGATCTCGGGTGGGGTGTTTGCCTGTACCATTTGAACGGCATAAACAATAAAATTTTTATGGTGACCCCGGGAAGATTCGAACTTCCGACACGCAGTTTAGGAAACTGGTTTCATAATACTGACGGAGAATGAGTTACGAGCTAAACCATTCATTACAATCATGAATTCATTGCATCCGATGTCCTAGAATGTCACCGAATTACAAAACGAACTGACACCAAAACTGACACCATATTTCAAGGCTGATTCCCACACGGATTCTCGGTGTCTTGGTAAGTCTGTCGCTCTGGGAAATCAGGACATTATATTTTCACGGTGGAAGATCGTCGTATTCTGCGACAGAGATTTTTGGCATGAGAAGAATTTGCAGCAGTTGTCCGGTAAGCTGACCTTCGGAACCAACCCAGCCTAATAGCTCCTGAAGATCCCCATAAACCGCGAACGCGATAGACGGACGACAAAGCAGCTTCAGACGGCAGAGTGGACGATGCTGCATTGGGAGAAACGGAAATTTACCCCGATTAGAGCGGATTGCGGTAAAGATCACACAGGACTATCCTTGGCAGCGAACCCGTAAGACCAGAGGTGAGCGCACTTATGTACATTAGTCGCATTTTCATAAAAACTTTCGGAATTTGCGACATTTTGACACGGAGATTGGCCCAGGGGTCACTTGCTTTATTGGTGAAAACAATTCCGGCAAGACGAATCTTTTCCATGCGCTCCGGCTGGTGCTAGACGGCAATATCAGTGCGCAGCGGCGACGGCTGCAGCTGCAAGACCTTTCTGCCGGGCTGAATTTCACGACTCCCGAACATGTGCTCATCGCGGTTGAATTTTCGGATTTCGCTGGCAGAGCGAATGAAGAAGCGCTACCCTTTATCGCAGTCTTCGACAATGGCAAGGCGCGTATTTGCTACCGCTTCAGGCCTAAAGCAACTGTGCGCGAAGCTATTGAGCAGTTGGAAGAAGACGTACCTCTTCCACAGCTCAGCATCGATGATTATGTGTGGGAGCTTGCCGCAGGCGGAGATAACATTGACCTCAGCACCGTGACATGGAAGGATTCTTTCGGCACGCGCTACAGCACCGATAATCTCCAGCAAGGCTATCTGGTGGTGTTGATGGAAGCTTTGAGGGATGTAGAGCCCCGCCTTAGCGCTCCTCGAACATCGTTGCTGCAGCAAGTCATTGAACAGCGAAGGATACCGGAGAATGAGCAGGCAACACTGGCCGGCTTTCTTCAAACGGCGAACGACAGCATCAATGGCAGCGCAACGATAGGCGATCTCGGCACCAGGCTCAGCGAATCATTCAAGGACGCAGCAGGAAAGTCGTTTGCAATGGGCATAACCCTCGGGCTTGCGGAAGCGTCGTTTGCAGACATCACACGCGGATTGAAAGTGCTCCTATCCGGTTATGGCCTTACCAGCCTCGATCCCAGTCGCAATGGGCTTGGGTTGAACAACATCCTATATATCAGTATGCTGCAGCATTATTTTGAGCGCCGCGTCGCCGAGCAGAAAACAGCGGGCCAATTGCTCCTGGTAGAAGAGCCCGAAGCGCATCTTCATCCGCAACTGCAGCGAGTGTTGCTTTCGACACTTCAGCGCAAAAACGTTCAGGTGTTCATCACTACCCATAGCACCCACATTACATCAGGCGTTCCGCTCGCTTCGCAGATCGTATTGACCTCCACAGGTGGAGCTGTCAGCACATGCACCAAACCTGCGGCTATTCCGGCAATGAATACAGACGACATCGCCGACCTGGAGCGCTATCTCGACGCGACCCGGTCTTCTCTGCTCTATGCGCGTAAAGTGCTGCTCGTGGAAGGTCCGGCGGAGCAATACGTCATTCCTCCTCTCGCCAAAGCCGTTATGGGCATGGATCTGGAAGAAGAGGGTATTGCCGTGGTGCCGATTTTCGGAACCCATTTCGCGGCGTATGCCAAGCTCTTTGGACCGAGAGGCATTCAAAAGAAATGCGCCATTCTGACGGATGGAGACTTGCTGCCGTCAGATGCTGATCCACATACTGCGGCAGAGGAGGGTGAAGATGATCCTGCTCCCACGCGCCAGGAACTGAATACGCTACGTGGCCCGTATGTTGAGATATTCGTCTGCCAAACAACCTTTGAGCGTGAGCTGACATTACACGGCACGCTTGGAATGCTCGAGGCGGGTACGCGCGAGATCGGAGCACCACGTCTGGCTGACGCGCTCAGAGAACTTCGGGAACAGGTCGCCGCCGGGCAACAGCCCGATCTTTCTACAGCTAAAGGCCGAGTATTGCGTGCTGCCAAACGATTTGGAAAGGCACGCTATGCTCAGATGATCTCAAAGCATGCCTCGAGTGCCACGGCCATGCCCACTTATTTACAGCGGGCGCTTGAATGGTTGACTAACGATGCGACTAACGGATGAGCAACGCGGTGCGGTAGAGGAGGCCGGGCATGTCTGCCTGGTCTCGTGCCCCGGAAGTGGAAAAACGAGGGTAATTGTTGCAAAGCTCCTGCGTTGTATCGACTCAGTGGCAGATACAACCCGACGTGTAGTATGCATCACGCATACCAATGCAGCCGCCGACGAGATCGATTCGCGGCTCCGTGAAACCTGTTTTGGCAACGAAGATAGATACTACACCATTGCCACAATCCACGGATTTGCGCTACAGAACATCCTTCGACCGTTTCATCATCTACTGCCCGATTGCGTAATGGTTATACGATCCTCGCTCCGGATGCCGAAGCGTATCAGGCTAAGGCCAAGGAGCTGTTGCGCGCCTATGCCATTCGAAAATCCAGTACGGAAGAATTCGAGCGGATTCAGCGAGCACCGGACGGAAACCCTTTTCCGATGGATACCCTGCCCGCTGCTCTTCAACGCGACTGGTGTGTGTGGCTTGACCAGAATGCCTACGTGACATTGAACGAGATCGTTTATCACGCGGGCCGACTGGTAGTATCGTACGATCATATCGCCAGCGCGCTTGCCAGCCATTTTGCGTGGATTCTTGTTGACGAGTTTCAGGACTCATCCCCAGGACAGATCCTGATCCTGCGTGAAATTCACAAATTCGACCGCACCATGTTTTTTTGTGTAGGCGATCCCAACCAGTCAATCTACTGGTTCGCGGGCGCGGCTCCCGAGCTTTTACTGGAGTTTGGCACCCACATCAATGCCAACACCAATCATCACCTGACCGGAAATTTCCGTTCTTCAGCTAACATCTGCGCGCTCGCCGAGCGTCTCTGCGCCTCAGATCCTCCGATGAATGCCGTCGGCGAGCATGCCGACTGTGAGCTCGTTCCGAGCCATATCACCGTTGCAAATCCAGCTGACGGGATTTTCAATCATTTCCTTCCGGCCGTAAGGCAGCTCGGTATCCCGCTCGGGAAAGTGGCAATTCTGGCGTCATGGTGGGTGTCTCTCTTCAACCTTGCACGCGAGCTTCGCAGCCAGGGCATACCTGCCGTGGGGCCTGGTGCACGCCCCTACAAGCGAAGCCATCTGATCGCACAGTTTGTCGAGACTGTGGGGGCCTATCTGGAATGTCCCGATTGCGAAATCGCAATTGCGGTCCAGCGATCACTCTTTGCACTTCTCGCAGAGGTCGAGGATCAGGCTCCATACAATATTTTTGATTTCAAGGGGCGCATCGTGGTGTGCAAGCTATTGGCGGAGGCGTCGGTGATCCGCCAAACATCCGGCAATGCGGCAGAATGGATTATCGATGCGACCAGGGCATTCGCCACGCTTCTCGTGGGAGAAGAGATGATCTCTGCACAAGCGGCCGAGGCAATGCGGGAGTCAGCGGGACAGATGGCCGCAGATATTTGGAGCCGCGATGGCGGCAATACCCTCAGGATCGAAGACCTCGGCATTTTTGCGCGCCCTAAGCATTGCCTTCAGCTTCTCACCGTGCATAAGGCGAAAGGTCGCGAGTTTGATGCTGTCGCAGTGATCGACGCTCATGACGGAAGATTTCCGCACTTCACGTTGCGTAATGTGACTGATCCTGTGGAATGGCAAGCCCAATATGACGAGAGCAGGCGAGTCGTATACGTCGCAGCCACTCGGGCAAAGCGCCTCCTAATGTTTCTCACCGATACCACAGATTGTCGGAACAGGCCGTCGCCCTTCTTACGGGAGATGGGGTTATAACTGTCTGCTGAGTCCTTCGTTGATGAAATCGCGATAAGCGTACACGATGAGGTCGCGGACCAATTCGAGCAATCCCCCAATGGGAAATCCATCGAATGGATCACCGTGTGCCTGCTTGTTTCGTATTTCGGCAAGCGACGGCTTTACCTCACCATTGATAAAACCAATAGCCGAGCCTCCCGACCGTGTAACCATTGGGATTTTATCGTCCGTCAATCCGTCCTGAATCATATATGCGAGCAAGATCGGCAAAGGATCTGTGGGTACGCCGCTTCTTGACCTTGCTGCCGTAGCGGTCGTTCAGAGCAAGCTCGAGTGTCGCCAGGGCGACGAGCTCTCCCGCCTTGATCAGGTCGTTATAGAGCCATGCCAGGAAATAAAGCATCTACGCACGACGGAACTTAGCTGCCACGATTTCGGGAATGCCGGATGGAAGCCCTAGAGGTGAAACGAAAGTGCGCCACTGTGTCGCCGTAGAGAATTCCATGACGCCTTCAGGCTTGCCAGGAACAGGCCAATGCAGTGACAGAGTCGTATCCGTAGGGGCTCCGACCAACAAGCTTAGATCGAGGAATGAATCACCTTGCATTGCTGCCTCTTCTAGTATTTTCCAATGCTACTTCTAGGCAAGTGTGGAGCTACAGAAATCTGTATCGTTTCCCATTAGGTTTGCACCGATACCGATAAGGATGCCCAAGCGGTTCGCGTAGCGTGCCAGCTTCGAAGACGGTCGCAGGAGCGGCAGATTGTAGCATTCCTGTCTGTCCGAAATCGAAGCAATATCTAACCCGATTACGGCTATTGTGCGTGCACAACTTTAACGTAGAGAATAGCTTCCGGCAAATCAATCTTTTGGGGATTATCATGAATTCACGCCAACATGAATCGCGAAAAGATTACTTTATCCAAGCTCGAATCCTTCCTTATGGGAGCCGCCGACATCCTGCGGGGCAAGATGGATGCGTCTGAATTTAAGGAATTTATCTTCGGAATGCTGTTTATCAAGCGGCTTTCGGATGAGTTCGACCTGAAACGCGAGCACCTGCGGAAGCATGATTTCGCCCATATCACAGACCCCGTGCTTTTGGCGGAACTGCTGGAGAGCAAGCTCTCCTATGGTGAGACGTTTTTTGTTCCGCCACGTGCTCGCTGGAATGAGCCATGGACGGATGAAGATGGCGACTTGGTACCCGCCCTCAAGGACCTAAAGGTCAATATCGGCGAGATGCTAGACAAGGCAACCGCCGCCATTGAGAAAGAGAACGACGATCTCAATGGTGTCCTGAAGATCGAGTTCAACAAGACCAAGGGTCAAACCAAAATTCCCGATCAGAAGTGGAAGGATCTTCTCGACCACTTCAATCAGCCACAATTCGTGCTCATCAACGACAATTTTGAGTTCCCTGATCTCCTCGGGGCGGCCTACGAGTACCTCATCAAATACTTTGCCGACAGCGCAGGCAAGAAGGGCGGAGAGTTCTACACCCCTAGCGAGGTTGTCCGCTTGCTGGTTCAGCTCGTCAAGCCGCAGGCTGGAAACACAATTTATGACCCCACGGTTGGCTCCGGTGGATTTCTGATCCAGAGCCATCAATATGTAGAGGAACAAGGCGAGGATGCCAATAACCTCGCCCTTTACGGGCAGGAATCAGCCGGGACGGTCTGGGCCATTTGCCGGATGAACATGATCCTGCACAACATCACCCGGTCGACTATCGAAAACGGCGACACGCTCGAAGATCCCAAGATTCTCGATCACGGCCAGATTCGCCGTTTCGACCGCGTTCTTGCCAACCCGCCGTTCTCGCAGAACTACAACCGCGCCGGGATGAAGTTCAAGGATCGATTCCGCGAATGGTGCCCGGAGACTGGCAAGAAGGCTGATCTGATGTTTGTCCAGCATATGCTGGCAAGCCTCAAGACGGACGGCCATATGGCCACCATCATGCCGCACGGAGTTCTCTTCCGTGGCGGTAAGGAAAAGCTCATCCGTGAAAACTTCATCAACGATGATGTAATCGAGGCTATTATCAGCCTGCCCCCTGGACTTTTCTACGGGACCGGTATCCCCGCCTGTGTGTTGGTCATGAACAAGAACAAGCCCGATGAACTGCGCGACAAGGTTCTGTTCATCAACGCTGACCGAGAATACGCCGAGGGCAAGAACCAGAACAAACTCCGCCCAGAGGATATTGAGAAGATCGATTTCGTCTTTACCCACAAGCGCGAACTGCCCAAGTACAGCCGCCTTGTGGAAAAGGCTGAAATCGTCGAAAAGCACGAATACAACCTGAATATCCGACGCTACGTTGACAATACGCCCGATCCTGAGCCGGAAGATGTGCAGGCTCACCTTATCGGTGGCGTGCCAGAGGCAGAGGTTGCTGCCCGTCAATGCGACTTCGCCAAATTTGGCGTTCAGTCTGGCTTACTCTTCCAGGCAGAGCGCCCCGGCTATCTTGCCTTTATTCCGGCTATCGCTGCCAAATCCGCAATCACGACAACGCTGGAAGAAGATCCCGTGCTTCTCGGCACGATTCAGGCTCATGGCGAGGTGCTTGCCAACTGGTGGGCGTGGCTCAAGACGACTTTGCCGAGCTTCGTAATGGCAAAAAAATGCCCGAGGTTCGACATGAGCTCATCACCTCGCTCATCGGCAAGCTCGTCCCCCTTGGATTACTCGACGAGTTCCAGAGCGCCGGGGTCTTCGTCAACTGGTGGTCGCAAATCCGCTACGATCTCAAAACCATCATCTCCACTGGTTGGCATCACTCGTTGATTCCAGATTCCTATCTCATCGGTGCATTCTTTCAGGCGGAGGCAGACGCCATCGAGGCAATAGAAGCGGCCATTGCCGAAGCTCAGAGCGAGCTTGCCGAAGCTGTAGAGGCAGCGCAGGAGGTTGCGGCTTACGAGCCGGATGAGGGTGAGACCGTTACTGCTGCTGTCATCAAGAAGGCGCTTAAGGAGCTGATTGACGATCTGGAGGACAACACTGGAGCATCGGCCAGCAAGGAGCGCGAGGCGCTCAAGGCGCAACTAAAGGCTATTATCGAGGTTGAAAAACGCGGCAAGGAAAGCAAGGCACAACAGCGTGCCTTAACCGATGAACTGGAACTCAAACTGCAACTCAAGCGCCTGGGCAGTGACGAGTTCAAGGCTGAGAACCAAAGGATGCTCGACTCGGTCAACGCTCGCACGGCGCAGCTCGACCCCAGCAAGAAAGAAGAGAAGAAGATCCTCGCCAAGCTGGAAAAGGACAAATCTGCGCTTCAGGCCCGCATCGCCGAAACCGATGCCATGTTCACGGCCATAGGCGGCCAACTCACCGAAGAGGAGGCCCGGACGCTCATCCTCAAAAAGCTCCATGACCTCGCCAATGTGGAGCTCAACCGCTACCTCAACGCCGAGAAGCGAAGGCTGGTTCAGGGTGTCGAGAATCTGTGGGACAAGTATGGACAATCACTACACTCACTTGAATACCAACGCAAGAAAACCCTGAACGCCCTCAATTGCTTTCTCAAGGAGTTGAGTTATGTCTGAAAGAATGACGCCCTTCGCTCATCCTTGGCCTGAAGATTTAGTTTCCAATTTAGGTAGCGTGACAGTCGGCGGTACCCCACAAACATCGGTCCAAAAATATTGGGATGGCGACGTTCCATGGATGGCATCAGGTGATGTGCACCTCAAGCGCATCTTCGATGTTCCGAAAAGGATTACCCCGTTAGGTCTGCGCTCATCAAATGCTACCGTGATAGACCCACCGGCGGTCGCGATTGGTTTAGCAGGCCAGGGAAAAACGCGTGGAACGGCAGCGCTCGTGTTATGCAGGTTATGCACAAACCAATCGGTTGCTCTGATAACTGCGAATCCTTTGAGGCTAAATACGGAATATCTGTTTTACAACCTTGAGTTCAGATACGAAGAACTTCGCTCTCGTTCCGCAGGGGACGGACGCGCGGGATTGTCGAAACAGTTGATAGAACAAATCCCGATTCCGTTACCGCATCCTTATGAGCAAAGCAGAATTGCCGAGATACTCTCCACGGTGGACCGGGCGATTGAGCAGACGGAGGTATTGATTGCGAAGCAGGAGCGCATCAAGACCGGTCTGATGCAAGACCTGCTCACGCGTGGTATCGACGAGCACGGCAGTCTCCGCTCCGAATCCACCCACGAATTCAAAGATTCCCCGCTAGGCCGCATTCCGGTCGACTGGGAAGTTGAAACACTCGGGCAGGTAATTGGCTCCATTGTGAGTGGCTGGAGTCCAACTTGCGAAACTGAGCCTGCGTCACTGGGAGAATGGGCAATTCTGAAGACAACAGCCGTTGTGTGGCCTGGTTATGTACAAGGAGAGAACAAACGACTTCCATTTCACTTGCGTGGGAATCCTTCAATTGAAGTCAAACAGGATGACATTCTGATCACGCGCAAAGGTCCAGTCGAGCGTGTTGGCGTTGTCGTTCATGTCGATGAAACACGCCCGATGCTCATGATTCCAGATACCGTCTTCAGAGTCCGGCTCACAAAGCATTCAAAAATCATTCCCGCATTTCTTCCTCTTGCGTTAGGGAGTGCCCCAGTACAATCCGACTGGTTTCAGAAGAAGATAGGCTTGGCTGATGCTCAAGTCAATCTTAATCATTCAATTCTGCGATCGACGCTTTTCGTTAAGCCAAAAAAATCAGAACAAGTGCGTATTGTCAATGCACTTGCGCAAAATGGAGAGCAAGTTGCGATTGGCCGTACTTTGCTGCACAAACTGCAACAGATCAAGACCGCCATCATGCAAGACCTGCTCACCGGCAGGAAGCGCGTGACGCCATTACTTCAGGAGACAGTAGCGCAGTAGCAAGAACGACCATGCCGAACGAAAACGAGATAAAAAGCGAAAAGATTCTGGTCAAAGATGTCTTCTCCTCCATGTGGTTTCGGATCCCGGAGTACCAGCGCCCCTATATCTGGTCGAAGGACGAGGTGAATGAACTGCTCGATGACTTGACCTTTGCTAGCAAGGACAAGCCGGATAGCGAATACTTCCTGGGCTCGTTTGTCTTCCAATTCAAGAAAGCCCATTCCGAGCAAGAGTTCAATGAGAATGACTTGCTCGACGGACAGCAGCGCATGACCACGCTGCTGATGCTATTGGCCTGCATCCGTGATGCGGCTACGAATCAACTCGCTAAGAACAGTTGCCAGAGCCGCATCTACCAGCAAGGCGACCCTTTCTCAAAGATTCCCGAGCGAAACCGCCTTACCTTCGCCATACGCGAAGACGTACAGGAGTTCGTAGAAATCTACGTCAAAACACCGGGCGGGACCAACAAGATAGAGGAACTTGAAAAGCTTTCCAAATCGCACACGGACACCTCGATTCAGAACATGGCGGCTGCCATTATTGAGATTCGACGCTTCCTCGGTGATCCGGAAAAAGACATCACTCCGGAGGAGCTTTTAACATTCCTGCTTAATAATGTCCTATTTATCTATGTCGCCACGCGAGACTTGGAAGATGCCTTCCGCCTATTCACAATTCTGAATGATCGCGGAGTGCCGCTACGTAACAGCGATATTCTCAAGTCACTCAACCTGGGTGAACTCGATAAGGAGAGCGACAAGCAGAAGTACGCAAAGCTGTGGGAGGAAGCCGAGAGTTCGTTGGGCGATGACTTCGACCGCTTCCTCAATCACCTGCGCACGATTCTGGTAAAGGACAAGGCTCGCCTCAGCTTGCTACAGGAGTTCGAAGACAAGATTTACAACCCCAAGGAGAGGGAAAAAGCCACTGGGCAGAAGAAACCCTCTCTTCTAAAAAAGGGCAAAGAAACCTTCCAGCTTGTCGAGCGATACCTGAAGCACTACAACGAACTGCTCGGCGGGGGCAACTACCTAGAGACCGGAAATTCCTTCAAATTCGACAACCTGATCAAGGTAATGTTGACCGGCCTGCCTTCGAGCGATTGGGTGCCTCCTCTGCTTCGTTACTTCGATAGATTCGGCTATACAGGACTGCTGGATTTCCTGATTGCTCTGGATAGAAAATTTTCGGCTGATTGGATGACCCAACTGACTCCGACAGAACGCATCGAGAACATGAATCAGGTCATTCGCGTTGTAGAGTCCGCCAGCAATGCGGCAGCCGTTCTTGCAAATGGCTGCTTCAAATTTGACTCGAATAGTCTTATGCGGACAATCAGCGGTGCGGTATATGGCAGAAGGTATACACGCTACTTGTTACTGAAGCTGGACTTTATTTACGGCGACTCGGGCCAGTTGATGTCGATTCAGACGCTATCAGTCGAGCATATTCTGCCGCAGGCACCCAAAGAAGATAGTCAGTGGTATATCGACTTTACTGAACAGCAGCGCGACGAGTGGACTGATAAGCTGGGCAATCTTGTTCTGATCACACGAGCAAAGAACTCTTCCCAAGGACGCTTGAATTACAGCGACAAGAAAGTAAAGTATTTCAATGGTTCTATCACCACCTGCCCAAACTCGCTGCGGGTGCTGCAGAACAACCAGTGGACGATGGCAGAATTGCAAAAGAATCATACGACTGTACTCAGTGATCTCGCTGCGAACTACGGGATCTGCTTTGCAAAGGCCGGGAGCGCGCAATGATGAACGAGCGGTTAGCGAAAGAATTAAGACTCGACGAACGTAACCATGTTGAGAAGCCCCTGCTCGATCAGTTGCAGGGTCTCGGCTGGACGATCAAGGACCTGGACGGCAAGCAACACCCGGAAGATACCGGCCGGGAGAGTTTTACTGAGATAGTCCTGCTCCCAGTGCTGCGGCAGCAACTGAAGAAGATCAACGACTGGTTGGAGGATGACCAGATTGACGAGGTAGTGGGAACACTGACGAGCAAATTCCCTTCGACCAGCCTGATCCAGAACAATCGCCACGTCTTTAATCTGCTTCAGGAGGGCGCCAGCGTCAGCGAGAACCGCAAGACTGGCGAGAAGAATCCCACCGTGCGCTACGTGGATTTTGCCCACCGCGAGAACAACGATTTCCTGGCCGTATGCCAGTTTAAGATCCGTATCCTCGGAACTGAGCATCACATCATTCCGGATATTGTCCTTTTCCTGAACGGCCTACCCGTAGTCGTGATCGAGTGCAAATCACCCAAAGTGAAGGAGCCTATTCCCGAGGCCATTGACCAGTTGATGCGTTATAGCGAGCAACGAGGGAGCAAAGGCGAGGGCAGCGCACCACTTTTTTATTACAACCAGTTTCTGGTGAGCACCTGTCGGCAAGAGGCCAAATTTGGCACCATAACGACGCATAGCGAAAAACGCTTCTATCGTTGGTCCGATCCCTTTCCTCGCACGCTTGAAGAACTTGAGCACGGCAGCAGCAGCCCCAACGATCAACAGCGGTTGGTTGCTGGAATGCTTGACCCAGACAACCTGCTGGACCTAATTCGAACCTTCACGCTATTCTCTACGAACGAAAAGGGCGAAACGATCAAGATCGTTGGACGCTATCAGCAGTTTCGAGCAGTAAAACTGGCCGTGAAGCGTCTCATGGAGGGGAGGACGCCACGCGAACGCGGCGGGATCATTTGGCACACGCAAGGTTCTGGAAAATCTTTGACCATGATGTTTATGGTCAGGGAGATGTATCGTCATCCCTCGCTCTCTCACTGGAAAGTTATCTTCATTACGGACCGTGCACAGCTGGAGGAACAGCTTTCGGATACCAGCCAAAACATTGGCTACACGGTGAAAGTTGCAGACAGCATCAAGAAGCTAAAGGAACTGCTCGCCACCAATTCATCCGATCTCGTAATGGCAATGATTCATAAATTCCGCGAGGCCGATATGAAGGAGATCTTCCCGGAACTGAACACAAGCCCCTACATCCTGGTAATGACCGATGAGGCCCATCGCTCTCAGTACAAGACGCTCGGTGCAAATCTAGACAAGGGCATACCGTTTGCGACGCGCATCGGCTACACAGGGACCCCAATCGAGAAGACTGAGCGCGTGTTTGGCGAGTATATCGACAAGTACACGATGAGGCAGGCAATTGATGACGGCGTAACTTTGCAGATTGTCTATGAAGGCCGAACGCACAAAGCTGGCGTAACGGATACGCTTGGCATGGACATTGCTTTCCAGGACGTGTTTAGCGAATACAACCTGCAAGAGCGCTTGCAGATTCTGGGATATGGTTCACGCGACGCTTATCTAGAGGCTAAGGAGACGATCAAGGCCAAAGCAAAGGACATGATCGCGCACTACGTTGAGCACGTCTTTCCAAATGGATATAAGGCTCAGATTGTCGCCACGTCTAGAGATGCTGCCGTTCGTTATAAGGAATACGTTGACGCTGCTTTAGCCGAAACGGTCGCTGAGCTGAAAAAGTCGAACCCAGGAAACATTGATATCGCCTTGCTGGAGCGTCTGAAATCGGATGTGATTATTTCAGGAAGACAGAACGACACAACGGCCCTAACGCCATATACGGACTCCTCAAAGCACAAGGCGTCAATCAAGAGTTTTAAGATGCCTTTCAATACAGAGGATGAGGGCGTGAACGGCGATATCGGAATCGTAATCGTCGCAAATATGCTCCTCACCGGATTTGATGCCCCAATTGAACAGGTTATGTACCTGGATCAGGTCATCAGAGCGCATAGCTTGCTTCAGGCAATCGCCAGAGTTAATCGGGTCGCTGGAGCGTCGAAGGAGAAAGGATTTGTCGTCGACTATGTGGGCGTCGGGCATGACCTGAAGAAGGCTCTCGATTCTTACGACGAGCGGGAACAGAAGGAGATGATCGGGACGCTCAGCTTCCCTGAAGAGGAGTTGAGAGCGTTGCGTGCGAGCCAGGATGCAGTCATGAAGTTCCTCAACAAGCACGGCCTAGCGGACTTGACTGATCATGATGCATTCTTTGATGTGTTCTACGACGAGGATCTTCGCTTCGAGTTCATGATGCTCTTCCAGACGTACACAAAATGCCTGAATGTTGTATTTCCGGCCAAAGAGGCGCTGGACTTTATGCCTGAGTATGAGGCGTTATCGGAGATCAAGGTTCTGGCCGGCAAGCATCTCAGGGATGAGCGCCTGAGTATGAAGGGGATTCCTCCGAAACTTCGAAAGATCACTGACGCCTTTCTTGAATCGAGAGGTATTCACACCAAGGTTGAGCCAATCTCGATTCTCGACGAAGATTTCCAAAAAGGCGTGGACAGCCGTAAACGTACAAAGACAAAGGCCGCTGAAATTGAGCACGCGATCCGCCATCATCTGGATGTTGAGTTGAACGACGATCCAGATTTGCAAGCGTCATTTGCTGACGCTCTCATGTCAATTCTGGCTGAGTTTCAGGAAAATTGGAACAGAGTATACGAGGAACTGGAAAAGCTTCGGGAAAGAATCATCAATGCCGTCAAGGAACCGACCTACGGCCTGCATCGCAAAAAACAGATGCCATTCTTCCGCACTTTGAAGAAAGAGCTTTTTGGTGAAAGCGAAATTGATGAGGATGCCATTTCCGCTCTTGTATCGCTCACGCAGAATGTTTATGGAGAAGTTGAGCGAGAACTGAAGCTGACAAGTTTCTGGGAAAGCATAGGGTCAAGGAACCGATTGAAAGCCGAGATTCAGAGGATACTACTTCTGAATGAGTTTTCAGCTCTTCCGGGAATTCGTCAAAATCGTGAACGGATCATAAGCCGAATGATGGAAATCGCCGAGAAGAACAACGATCTGATTCTTTACGCTGTATGAATGATTTGAAATACACGATTGTCCGCTCGTCCAGACGAAAGACGCTGACCATTACGGTTGAGCGAGATCGTAGAGTCGTCGTTCATGCACCCGAGAGCACGTCGGATGAGAGCATACATCAGATTGTTGCTCAAAAGCGCCAATGGATATATGGAAAGATCCATCACGCCCAAAAGTATCGCAAATTGGCGCATCCTCCGGGAAAAGAAGTTGTAAGCGGAGAGTCCGCACCATATCTAGGCCGTGATTATCGAATTGAGATTGTCGAAACACCGAGCGGCGAAGTTGAATTCTCAGATGGCTTCAAGGTCCCATCTTCTCATCAAGAGAAACGACGTGAAGCGTTGAAGGAATGGTACATCTCCAGGGCGAAGGAGACGATATTATCCCGTGTCCAGCGTGCTGCCCGAGAGCTAGGGGTAACATTCAAGGCATCAAAGATCGTAGACGATAAATATCGCTGGGGCTCATGCACAATGAGCAACGCAGTCAATTTCAACTGGAGGCTCATCAAGGCCCCCATGTTTGTGATCGACTATGTGATCATTCATGAACTGGCGCATTTATTGGAAGCAAACCACACACCGCGTTTCTGGAACATTGTTCGGGCGAATACCCCAACCATGGAAAAAGCGAAGGCATGGCTTAAGGAGCATGGGCAGATTCTTGAAGACGAAGTGTGAGCCAGCACTGAACCCCAACGACTCCAGCGCAGTGTTCCCGTGATTTGGAAAAGAACAAACGCGCAAAGCTGATTGCAGTTTAAGCTGCTCATGACCACAATTCGCATATGAGCTTCAAAAGCACATGGAGAACGCCGTGTTCAAAGAAGGACGCCCGACTCGATGGACCATGCGTCGGCTCATGAGGACGGTATTTGTAACCAATATATTCGATGACTGATACACCGTAATCCCGAAATACGGGAGCAACTCTATCTTGTTCAGAAGCGCTTCGCGTCCGGATGTCACGCAAGACGAATGCATCAGATTTAATGCTTAAGTATTCCGCAAGGGGCGTGTTTAGTCGACGGAGTGGAGCAGAAAATGCTGATAATTCGAAAATCAAATGGTTTGTGCCTTTTTCCTGAAATAGCTCACCATGGTCAAGCTCTCTATTTTCGAAAATCGAGGATCTTCGTACTAAGTGCCGTTTGCCCTTTGACACATTTCAGTATGAGTAACTCCAGGTTTTCTTCTACCTGCCGATAAATCCAACAAACATGTTGGGAATTCTTGATGACTGATCACACCCCACCGAACGGTGAAGAGCTGCCACCTTCTAAAGAGCCGGTACCGCAGGTACCTTTTGAAAAGCTTCCACTCTATCCAGAACTTATGCGGGAACTGTGTAAACCTATTCCCGACAAGGACAACAAAGTCAGAGTTGCCACCCACTGGTCCCAGATCAAAGAAATCGGATTGGCAAATTTCTTCCCAATTCTCTTCCTTATCACTGTGATATGTTTCGGAATCGTTGTAAAGTTCCCTTCGATGAGCCTATGGGGTGGTTCTGAGTTCATCAAAAAGCATGCGCAGACAGTGTTTAATGTTCTCTATCTGTTTTCCATCGCTCAACTCTTGTTTCAAACTCTCCCAATAATGCGGTTTTACCTTAATCTCTCTGTGCAATCCGCAAGTTCGGTCCAAAATCAATACAATCAAGAACGCGCGCTCGCGCGACGGCTTGCCCATATTGAGGCGAGTGAGCTTAAGGAGTGCAGACGAAGGATAGAAATAGAGATCGATATTCACAAGCAAATATCGTTCATTGGTACGATTGTCTCTGCCATCGCTGCCCTGGGACAATTACATTTTGGTATGGAGCCGTATCTCCAAGGTGCAGTAATCGGCATAATACTTATTGTGGCTTGCGATATGCGCGTGACCAGACAGTTGTCCCGACTTGCATTTGTTCTGGAATGTGCCGAGAACACATATAGTTAAGGGGTTCTGAGCCCAGGGCATGTCTAGGAAGGCACCCGTGGGAAAACGCCTATGCCGCTGAAACTTGTTGAAAGATGAAATCGATTGCACCGTCCAGCTGAGAATCGTAGCCATTCCTGGCAAGATTCGGATCAAATGGAACCGCGATGTCAGGTTCGATAGAATTCCCTTCTAATTTCAGACCGTTAGCGGTCTGATAAACGCCGACTGGCAACGCCAGCCAATAGTCATACCCTACTTTGAATTTATTTCCAGAAAGCAATCGTCCTGGAGTTGGCTCTCCCACAATCTTGGCAAGTTGGTGCTCTCGTGCAAAGGCTACGAGCATTTCATTTGCACTGGCTGTATGTCGATTTACGAGCAATACGACATTTCCATGAAAAGCTTGTGGACCAAGCCCCTCAGTTGTAATCATGATGGGTTTCTTGGGCCTTGCAAACCGCAGAACCAAAGGAAGCAATCCCAGTTTCGATGAAGGGATGCAGTCGAAAACAGAGAAATCTCCTCTTCCAACTGCCATCCCAGCCTGTTTCCGACTGAGGGTGTAACCAACAGGTACCCTATCCGGTGTGAGTAGGCTCATGATCCGAAGGACCCCAATTCCGCCACCTGTATTTCCACGAAGGTCAAAGATTAGTCTCTTGATAGGGTTCAACGCGGAGACAGCCTGGGAGATTTCATTGGCGACCTCAATGCCTACCACTCCAGGAAACATCGAAACCTTAATCAGCCCCAGGTCGTGGGCAAGTCGGCGAAAGCTTACAATCTTTGGCGAAGCGTAGGGCAATTGACGACTGTTTCGTTTTGGCGCAGGGATATCGATAGTCCGCTCAACCTCAAGGTCGCCTTGCGTGATCACCTTTACGGTCACCTTTTGCCCCATTGGGAATATTGGGTGTTCGGGTGGAAGAAAGGACCGCCCATCAACTGTTAACAGAATCTCGCCGGACCTTAGCCCCGCAAGATCACCCGCTCCCCCTTCATGGATATCCTGAAACACCCAATGATCAACACCATTCACCGGAAACGCTGCATATGTGGCGCTAATCGCCATTTTGCTAGTAGCCCGTTTTAGGCTGCTATGGAAAAAACCTGTATGCGATGACTTTAGCTCTGACAATAATTCGCCAATGGTGTGTTCAAATTCCTCTGCGGATTCGGCCTTTGCCACTGCTTCCCGATGCCGGTTCACATATGCAGACCAGTCAATCCCGCGAAGATTGGGATCGTAAAAGTTCTTCGCAACCACCTTCTCAACGTTATCTAGAATTTCCAGCCGCTCAGCTTCATTCAATATTCGAGTTTTCATTCAGATACCGTTTCCGTTGTTTAGATTTCTACTCAAATAATTCAGATGGTTCCGTCAGGGTCACCGACAAGCTCGAAACTGGCCCAATAATATGGGTACACACCCTTTTTGACCATTTCGAGCTGTGCAGCTCTGAGCGCTTCGGCTTTGCCCTCATGGTGGGATAAATGAGAGTAGAAGCTTGCCATCAACTTTTCTGTAGAATGATCTTCCAGCTCCCATAAGGTCGAAACCACACTATCTGCGCCAGCCTCAACAAAAGCGTTTACGATATTCGTTACTCCTGCGGCCCCGACCGGACCAACTCCCGTATCACACGCTGAGAGAGTTACTAGCCGGGCATTTAAATGAAGATGACGAATTTCTCTGACTTGTAGCATCCCGTCTTCCGTACCTCCGGCTTCGGGGGCAAACAAAAGCGCAGACCTGTCTGGATATTCAAGATCTGCGTATCCGTGAAGTGCCAGGTGCATCACGTTATATTCCTGTAAGGGAAGCTTCTTAAACTCCGATTCAGATGCGGCCGAGCCAATCAGAATTGTGCTTGGTTTTGGAAGATCATCAGCAATTGTTTCGACCTCTTTCCTGCTCTCGGGCAAAGATACCAATTGGCTCCTTGCTGGACCGCTAATTGCGCGCAAGACTATGTTCCTAGACTCCTGAACTTTGGCCCATGCTGCGACACCAACGTACGGGAGAGGGTCCGAAGTGAGTTCATGTTGCCGTCCCAGCAATAGATACAAAGCTGTTGCAGATGGACTGACGCTGATAGTATGCGTCTCTACGAGAAACTTTCCGTGATTTACGAGAGTAGAGAAAGGTAATAAATGCAAATTGCCATCGGGAACCACTATGAGGGATGTTTTTGATGACATCTCTGGAATCGAGCCCAACAGCTCCGAATACAGCCGCTGACCTAAAGTCTGATCAGTTTTTTGTTCTCTCAGCTGTTTCCGGTATTTAGCTGTATCTTCGTCAAGAATGCTCTGCTTTGGCAGGACATAAACATGAACGGACATGGAAGTGATTGCGACTACATAGGACTGCCTCTCTGCAAGAATATATTCGACCACGAGTTGGGACGCACTCAGTCTTTGCTGCAATGCTGCTAGAGCCACTGGACTCGAAGCAGTTCGACCCGCGAGAGAGTCATTGTCCACGTGCAGTTCGGCGTCGTAGATGCGTTGAGCAATCCGTTCCCGCTGTAGCGGATCGTCACTACTGATCAGTTCAAGGTTGAGTTGAGTAAGTTGCTGTTCCTGAGGAGTTGGCCGATGAGGTATAACTGTTTCGTGGTGCAGGAGCGCTTGTGTTTCGATGCGACCACGTTCTTTTTCAACTACCTCAAATGCACCCGCATCATCTCCCTCTGACAGCAAGGCCTCGAAATATCCAGCGTAGACATCGTTCATCTCGGAGAGTAACAGCCGTTCTACATTCGGGGTAGGGACGGACGCTATAAGCGAATCTATCAATACAGCACTCTTGCGATAAAGCTGATGCGCTTCTGCCACGTTCTTGAGCTTCTGTTCGATTTTCGCCTTGATTGCAAGGTTGCGAGGCGCGTTGAAGAGTTCCTGCGGAATATGTGTATTCGCTTCTATCGCTTCATCAACAGAAGCGAGGGCTGTTGGGAGTTGGTTCTTCGCCTCATACGCACGTGCCAACAATCCACCGGTTTGCGTAATTCCTCTCCAAAAATGCAGCCGGCGCGCATATTGAAGTGCTTGATTGTACTGACTTATCGCTAAATCCAGCTTCCCCATCTCCTCGTAAATTTGCCCCTTCATGGTGAAGAGCTGAAAGAGATGAGCGTCGAGTTCGGCAGTCGGTAAGTGGTGAATACCATCATCAGCCAATGAGAGAGCTTCGTTGTAACGATGCAGACCTCGCAACGAATCTATCTTCGCATTGATTGCGATACTCGGATAAGCAATGTCTTTAGAGCTAGTAGCGGTCTTTATTGCTTCGTCCAACGGACCCAGTGCTTCGCTGTACCTGTGGAGTTCGTTTAGACCAGCACCGTAGACGCTAGCATAGCGGACTTTCGCAGCTGGATCTCTCAGAAGCTTGGCAGCGGTCCAGGCATATATGACTTGCTTTTTCGCCTTTGCAATATCTCCAAGAATGAACGCAGCTATTCCTTGCTCTCCTTTTGCACGAGCTTCCAATTGAAAGTGATGGCGTTGCTCAGCGAGTGTCGCAACTCTTCCCCAAGTTGCACGTGCAAGAGCTGCGTCGTAATTGGTCTCGATCATTCCTTTGATGACTAGGATGCGCAGTTGTGTCTCAGGCTCTTGCGCTTCCGGCCGCGTCAGATCCTCCTGCAGGGAGACGAGGAGATTCGGGATGCTTTCAGACTCGGCCCTCGGAATAAATTGGCTGACATGAGCGTAGAGGGCGAGCGATGGATTGTGCTCAGCTGCAAATTGCAACTCGGCCTGACGATAGAATGGTGCAGCGGCAATCCAATGATTGTTCCAGGACAACGCGTCTGCCTTTTGAAGCAGAGAGCTAGCAGGATCTCGCGATTTTAAATGGACGAGCAGGAGAAGTGAAAGAAGAGCTACCGCGCCCAAACATGCAGCAACAAAGAACAAGGTCCTTACCGACAACGCCTTTTCCATATCGAACACCACTCTCCAGCAATATCGATATGAGCGGACGATCTGCTCGTTATTCGCTCACTTGATTGTGAGCGGATAATAATAAGCTCCATCTCTGTCATGAATCGTTGACAGAAAATATGAGCCAGGTCTCATTGTTCGCAGATCGAGGGTGACGGTAATCCTAGTTCCAGAATTGTCTGTGATTGCCATTCCCTGACTTCTCGCAATCACGTCCTCATCGTTTCGGCCACTGCTTACGGCTACTGTATATGGACCTGTTTCACTAAAACGAGGCAAGATCAGGGTAAGCTGAACAATCCCTTTTGGCAACGCAACAGACTGCAATGGGAGGGGATTTTCGGAACCACGGATGGTTCCGGCAGATGTCAGATCAATCGTTCTCTTTTCCGCAATATTTTGGGTTCTTGGCGGCTTTTGCCAGTCCCGGAATTTCGGAATCGCGGCGAAGGAAAGAACAATCAACAGAACTGCAAACACCGGGGTCCAGATGTAGATACGTTGTTGGCGTTTTTTTGACAACGCCTCCTGGAAATCAAGATATTTACGCATGCAACGGGGGCACGTGCTGGCGTGCTGGAGCCGTTTATCGTCAAGTTTGGTTCGTGAAGGTGTTTGGGCAAGCCCAAGCAAGAAATCGTCATCCGGGCAGTCCCCGGAATGGCGGTCGATAGCCTCCCCGCGGAGGACCATCCGCTGATATTCATCACGCAACCACGACTCAAGTTTTTTCTCTGATGATCTATTTCGAAAAAGCTTCATTTAGCTTTGGAAACCGAATCTCTCAAGGATTCTAAAACAGTACGTATCTCTTTATCGTAGGCGCGTCGAAGAGTCATCCGATCCACATTAAGATGCTTCGCTATTTGCCTCCAAGAGTAGCCCATTGATGTCCACTTTAGAACGTCTCTGGCTTCCGGGGAAAGCTTTCTTAGAATGTCTTTGCTTTCAATAGCTTGCTCGAACTTTGGGGTCTCGGATTGATTCCGAGAATGAGCATACTCAAGGTCTACGAGGAGGCCATAAGGGACCTCTAACCTGTGTCTTTTTGCTTCCTGCTTTGCAAGGCGTTTTAGAACACTTCTCATCCTCCAAACAAAGCGCTCAATTGTTGCTTCGCCATTTAGGCGTAAAGCATATCCTGCAGTGTTTTCAATTGCCCTGTCCATTAGATCAAATGCAGCATCCCGGTCATGCAAATAGCTCCAAGCACACCACGAGGCATAGGGCCAAACCTCGGCTGCGGCAGCTTTCAGCATCCTGTTTGTTTCGGAATGTGGAGTTGGATTAATCCAACCCCACATTCCGTCTTTATCAAGTGGGTTTCTGGTCGCCATGAGCCCCAACTCTCAGCTTGCCCGCTTACCCCGAAATAGCGTCCTCAAATCGGTAAAAGAATTCTGACATACGTGAGCCATTCTTGCTTTTGAAATGCCTTATAGCGGTAGAGAAGACGTAATCCGCCGATTAATTGGTACCGATTACGACGTACGGTCGAACGCATTTTAGATGAGCTTCGGAACGCTATCCCGTCTGCGCTCCTTCCCCGTCTGCAAATATATCGCACAAAGGAGCAAATACATCAAGTCACGCATCCCTTAACACTCCATATTTGATAGCCCAACATATATTGTCTGTTGCAAGAAATATGTAAGTACAAATTGCGGACAACAGCAAAGCCTTCGAGTTCACAACAATGACATTCACACCAAAGGAGAAGTTGAATGCAGCACATCGCTGAACATGTAGCAAAAAGGTCGTTTCTAGTTCACATGAAGCATTACGCCGTTTCCTGTGGACGAACATTAGCTCCATCGTTTGTGTTTCTCTCTATCACTGCAGTAGCTCACGCACAGGGGACGATTGATTTCTCTGGCTCTACAACTTTTCTCAACACCGTTAAAACATTCGCGCTGTATGCAGGAGCGGTAATTGCGCTAATTGCCCTGATCTTCAGCGGAATCAAGTTCGCAGGCAGGGATATTCCCGGAGCAATCATGGGATTGGGCGGCGTGCTCTTTGGTGCCGCGTGCATTGGGTGGGGAGCGGGCTGGATTAGCTCGACAACCGGTCAGTCGGTGCAGTAGTCATGCAGGCCAGAAGACGAGGAGAACCTCTAGCCGTTAACTCTGCGATGAATGATGGACGCACCAAGCTCGGCCTGGACCTAACGGCATGGGCGATCATTGTGTTTGTCTCAGTCGTGGTCTTTCTCGTCGGTTTCCGTGTGCTCGCGCTCATCTTTTTCCCAACTCTATCTTTCACAATTTGGCTCATCCTCCGTAAACACCCGAAATACTTTCAGCTTTGGGTACTGCGGTGGGAGCAGAAAGCCTACTATGATCCTCGCCAATCGTAATTCGAAGGATATACCGTGGTTTGCGAAGGCTGGGGCCGCTTGCAGTATCGTACCAATTGCAAGATTCATCGGTCCCGGTGTCTTTGCTCTTAAGGGAGGCGGCTACGGCTGCCTCTTCTCTCTGACAGGTATAGATGAAGAAGGTCGTACCGACGAAGAACTCGAACTTCTAGTTAGCAGCATAGAAGGAGCTCTGTATGCTCTACCTGAAAACTCTTGTCTATATCAGTACACCCGCGTTCGTAAGGGATTTGAGATTCCCCGGCAGCAGTCATATAGAAATCCGGTAACAGAGAAGTTCATAGAGGACAGGCTCTCGTTCCTTAATGAAACAGCGCGCTTCCGAAGGATAGATCTTCATTGGTCTTTGACGGTGGAACCATCGAAATCGCTCTTTGGTAGACCAACGGAGAATGTAGCAACAAATGCCAGACTGATCAATTCCTTACAGAAGGCAGCGGCGATTCTCGAATCTCATCTCTCACGCCTTATCGGGCTGAGGCTTCTCGGAAACGATAGTGCATTCCAGTTTCTTTCTTACCTGTTCAATCTGACTGATTGGGCCGAGAAGCGCGAACTTGAAACCGACTTCGGTGTTGATAGGCAAATTGTCGCCAGCCCTGTTGCTTGGCAAGATGATTTCATAAAGGTGGGAAAGAGGTTTGTGCAGATGTTTTCTCTTGCTGCCGAACCCAAAACGTCGAGACCATGTCTGTTTCAGGACCTACAAAGCCTAGATTGCGACAGTATCTTATGTACGACATGGAAACGGAAATCCTCTGGGGATGCTCGTAAGGAGGTTGAGAACCAAGAGAAGTTCATAGAGTTTTTCAAACACAATGTCCTTGAGTATTTCGTTGCCGGCCATAAGAAGGAGCAGCTCAACGAAACAGCATCTGCCAAAGCTGCAAGCGATAAGGTAACTGGGCTGGGAGAAGTCCTGACATCACTCGACAAGAAGGCTCAAGGACACTACTCTCTGCGCTTGCTTCTTGTCGCGGACTGCCGCGAGGAACTCGAAGAGGCTACACCGGAAGTCCATCGCATCTTTGTAGAAGCTCGGGCAAAAGTGATTGAGGAGACGATTGGAAACCTCTCAAGCTTCTATTCGATGTTTCCTGGCAACGGCCGTTTTTCCGTGTATCCTCTTTGGCTTCGTGAAGATCACAACGCAAGGTTTGCTTCTGTTTTTGCACCCCACATCGGTCATCCACATTCGGAGGATCTGGATAGCGAGTACCTAAATATCTTCGAGACGAGAACGCGTACGCCTTTCTTTCAGGATGTATATGTCAATGGCGTGCGCGTGATGTTGATCGTTGGTTCGACAGGAGCAGGAAAGTCTGTTCATGCCAATCAAATGCTTGCCCTTGAACCAAAATATGACGGCTTTACTTACATCTTCGACATTGGCGGTTCCTATGAGAGTCAGGTTCAACTCTACGGCGGTCGGATCGAGCGCATAGGACTGGATGGTCCACGAGTGAATATCTTCTCGCTAGAGCCGACAGATGGCAATTTAAAGCGGCTGTATTCCTTCACAAAGTTGCTATTGACCAACGGTGGAGCCGATCTCGAACCGGAAGACGACGACATAATCTATGACGCCGTCAAAGGTGTTTATCTTTTGGAGCGGGAGAACCGCCGTTTGGGGAATTTGTACCTTCCCAAAAAACTAGATCGTTACTTAAGGAAGTGGATAGGCAATGGCGTGTACGGGAACATCTTCGACAACGTAGAGGATAGTCTCACTCTCTCCAGACGCCAATGCTTCGATTTTCAGCGGGTCATCGACAAACAATTTTCCGATCTCATCGAGCCATTGATGGTTTGGTCTCTTTGGCGTATTGACGATGTTCTCTACGACCCACGAAACCTCGGTGTACCAAAGCATGTGCTAATCGAAGAGTTATTCACCAATATGCGCAATGAGAAGCTTCTAGAAAATGCGCTCAATTCAATAAAGATGGCTCGCAAGAATCTTGGAGGCGTCACTCTCATCGGTCAATCAGCCGAGGACCTTGGGCCGCACGCGAAGCTGATTGTCAACTCTTGTAGCACCTTTCTCTTTCTGCCAGATGAGACCTTCAATCGGAAGGACTATGCCGAGCTGTTCAAGTTGAACAGTCAACAGCTGGATCTATACGAAAGTCTTAAGGAACGGGAAGGTCTTTATGTACGGAGAGATGGCCTCACGAAGGTGATCAAGCTAAATCTTGACCCGGCAAGCTACGCAGCCTTTTCGACTAAGCCGAAAGACAGGGTACGTCGCGAGAAATTGGTACAGCAGTATGGACTCTCCGAAGGTCTGGCGAGATTCGCCAGAGGAGAAGTTGCTTAGAACATCAACTTTCACCGGAGGAATTAGCCGTGAAAATATCTCTACTTACTCTCCTGACAGCAGTAGTTTCTGTTATCGGGAGCTCGGATCTAGCAAACGCCGCAGATACGCGGCAGCCAGAACCAAGCATCCCTCGTACAATTGTCGTTCACGAACAGGATGCACCTCCTGTTATTCGGGCGGCATTGCAACAATCAACCCTTATTGCCTTACCGCCAGAAGAGAAAGTAGCAAGGGTCTTCGGCGGCGATACCGTCAATTGGCTATTCGATGGTGGGCATATGCCAAGCCGGTTCCTCTCAGTCAAGCCAACCGCGCCCAATGCTACTACTGACGTTCATATCATTTCCGATCATGGAAATGAGTATTCCTTTCAACTGACGGAAATATCGAAGGATACAGATCTTCACTATGACGCAAAGATCTTTGTGACCCAGGGGGATAAAAACGGTAAAGAGCGTATCGAGGAGCCTCCCGTATTTGTCCCCTCTTCTGATGTTAGAGATCTGATAGCTCGTCTGCAGCGGGAAACGGCAACTGCTAGGGCCGAGAAAGAAACAGCAGAAAAGTCTGTAGAGACTGAAGAAGAAAAGTACAAGAGCCATTATCCAAGAACACTTCATTTTGACTACACGTGGGACCAAGCAAAAGCCAAGGCTCTTGGACTTCAGCAGGTTTGGAGAGACGACAAGTTCACTTACCTACGTGGCAATTTCCAGGAGACGCCAGCGTTATATGAGATGAAGGACGGCAAGGGTAGCTTGATCAACTTCGATTACAGTGCCGGCCTGTACACCGTCCCCAAAATGCTTGAAGAGGGTTATCTCGCAATAGGCAAGAAGAAGGTTACCTTCCGCAGAACTGGAGGAGGCAACTAACCCATGCAGGATTCGAACCAAAACACGCTCCCTACCGTTCCAGAGCAGCCGGAAACGAATCCACCGCTTCGCCGACGCTGGCCGGTATTGATAGTGCTCTGTGCGGTCATCTTTTTGATTGCAATGGCTAATCTTGTCTCTTTGGTCAATCGGAATAAAAACGTACCAAAGAGCAATTTGCCCACGCGCCCAGTAACCGCAAATCCTCAACAGGTATCAAACTACGAAAACCAACAGACCGCTGAAGCTAGGCACGATGCTGAGGTGCGTAGACGGCAGCAGGAAATTGCTAACCAATTGCAGCAACTCCAGGCAGAGGAAGCTACGCCAGGCCCGGAAGCCGATTCGGCTGCTCCTATGACACCTGCACAGCGGGCCGCAATCTACGGAGATAGCCCTAACGCACCCAAACAGGTCTCTGGAGTATCAGAAGCACAGGCCGAAGCAAAACAGCGGCAACTGGCAAAGGAGAGGCAACACCAGGAGGCGGTGAATAGCCACACCTTGGCCCTTGAATTTGATCAAGCCACGGAGAAACAACCGAACGCCAAAGGTGAAAACGTAGGGCCAGATACAGACTCCGCAATAACTGCGGCTGTACCTCCATTGGGTCTAGATGAGGTGGCTCCACAGTCCTCAGGAGGAGAAGTGCCAGCGCAACCTGGTGGGAAACAGATCCACAATTCAAACCCCCAGCAGCAAGCAACCATTGGAACTCAGGCATCGGGCTCAAATAAATCAGAACCGAAGGATGCGGCGCTTCGAGCCTACGATTGGGACCAGTACCAGGGGCCTCTATACCGAGTCTTCGAAGGAACTGTCTTTGAAGGTGTCGTCACCAACTACGCCGATGGTGGTCACGCTGGACCGCTACTCGTCATGCTCACAACTGACTACTACTCCCACGATCATCAACAGCTGCTTTTACCGCAGGGAACCAGACTCATCGGAAACATCGAAGCCGTGTCAAGCGAGCAGCAAAGGAAGATGTTCGTTGTGTTTCATCGCGCCATCACACCCGATGGATTTTCGATATCACTTGAGAGGTTTATGGGGCTAGATCCCCTCGGGACAACAGGACTGGCTAGTCATGTTGATCATGGTTACCTGCCCGCATTTGCCGCCGCTGCCGCAATTGGTGGCATTGGAGGTCTCGCACAGATCGGGAACGGTGGTATCGGAGCCTATGGCGGCGATCCCAGTGCCGCAATCCGCAATGGCATTACTGCTCAATCGGGGCAAGAAGCAGAGCAGATACTGAATTACTTCCTCAACCGTTTGCCCGTAATCACGCTCAAGAATGGCACACGTGCTCGCGTCTACATAGCGCGTGACATCTTGGTGCCTTCTTACGCGAATCACCGGGTTGCTCCAAACCTTTAACCCTGCACAGAGGAGGTCTTATGAGAGTCAATTTCAGGAAACGGAACACGCTATTGATAGCTGCAGGAGCTTTCCTCCTGCTATCTACACCAGCATTTGGCCTTTTCGGTTTTGGCGATATTGTCTATGACCCTTCCGTATACGGTCAAGCTTTAGCCGAGGTAAAGCAGGCTATTCAGATGGTCAGTACAGCGAAGGCGCAGTTTGCCGCAATTCAAGCAAACCTGAAGAACTTTTCCTTCAAGGAACTTTGGCGCACAGCCTACGGCCAAGTAACCAATGAGAATGTGCCAAACAGATACGGCGAAACGGCCGGATGGAACGTTGCACTGAATACCAATTCTCCTACAGCCGCTGCGGCAGCGTGGAATATGGCGAATGTTTCCGTCTCTGCCAATACTGCCGCATACTTTGCGGGCCAATTGCCAGGAAATAGTGGACCGCTCGCTTCTCTCGCGATGGTTGAGGCTTTCGATTCTAGCTCGCCAAACTGCCTCAATGCCATTGCCCAATATCGCGTTCAACGTACTCAGAATGCCATCCCTGAAGCAAACCTTCAGAACGAAGTATTGGACACATCCACAGCCACGAACTCAGAAATAGAACAGCTCAATATGTTGAACGCGGCCGAAGCTCAAAGAATGACCGAAATGCAGTCTCAGGGGGAATTGCACTCCTGTCTTGCAACTCAAATGACGATAGCCAATATGGCCCAACGGAATGCAGCCGCAACAACGATCAATGACGCGGCCTTTGTGCAAGTACAACGTGCAGCAAATCCTACATTCGTCGGCAACAGTTCAGAGACTTGGACATCCTATGTTCCATAGAAAAACCGAAGGAGGGACAGATGCTGCGAATTCTTAATACGAAGATCCTAATTGCCATTTTGGCCGTACTGGTGGTTATTGCCGGTATTGCCTACAGGAACTATCAACTGAGCCAGAAAGCAGCGGCAGATGCTGCAAAAGCGGCCGCCGCAGCTGCTTTCCAGCAGCAACAGCAGAGGCAGCAACAACAGGACGATGATGCTTTCCGGAAGGCGGTAGAGGCTAAACGGAAAAAGCAGAATAATAACGCCGGCAATGGATCAAAGACGTGGGCAGGTGGATATAAACCCTAGATAACGGAGGGTGTTTCAACGTGAAACGAGTTGCATTGCTTCTACTAACCTTGCTTTTCCTTCCGAGTGTCGTCCATGCGCAAATAACAGGCTCCTCGGGAAATGGGTCCGTCGATTGGCTATACAGCTTTACAAACAACCTGACGGACCTGACTACGCAAAATCAACAAGCACTCACAGAAGCTGGAATGTTCGAATTAGCGACCATCTCGTTTTTCGTCCTCATAGGAATGTCTATCAATTGGAGCACAATGGCAATGACCTTCAGGATGCACGTTGAGCCGCTACGGGTGGGAGATCTCAATATGTTTCTACTGAGGTTAATTGTCTGCTGTTTGCTTGAGAATTATTGGGTCAATCCACTACCTGGAGCAACTTTCGGATTGAACCATTTCTTTTCATATGTTGCCCAAGTAATCGTGGCTGCAATTGACCAGCAGTCGCTTACAAACTTGCAGAATCTCTTTGCAACGGCAGGTCAAAACACTCCCCTTCCCGCTGCCTTTGCAGTTCCGCAATGGATTTTGTACTTCATCATCCAGATCTGCATCGGATTGGACTCAGCCATCCTCTTCCTAATCAACGTAAGCTCTTTCATCTTCTATGCCGTTGTGGCGCTCTTTGGCCCCATATTCATTCCCTTATATATGTCCGCCACGTTCCGGCATAAATTCATGCACTTCGTTGAGGTTCTGCTCTCATTTGCGATGATCCGAGCAGTTGCAGCTGCATTTATCTATGTATGGTCGGGTTTCCTTACTGGCTTCGTTCAGAAGACTTTCAATGGTGACTATTCCTTGGCAAATTGGCTTGCAAATCTCGTTCCGGTTTTCATGGTCCAATTTGCTTTCATCCTAAACATGGTCTCGATTCCCAGCATCACTCAAATCGTCTTCGGAGGAGGAGCAGCTGCAGCAGGCCGTATCGGGCAAGTGGGTGAATTCATGCTTTTCAGGAAGGCGCTATAGATGATTTTCACTCTCCATTATCTTTTCACCAAAGCGCCACGCCCCATCAGGATTACGGTGATTGCCCTATTTGTCGTTTTCCTGATTTGCGATATCGTCTTCACACTTCAACTTATTAGGGAGATTACACACAGGAGTCCTCATGTCCACTAAATCCGAGAAGCAACCCATTCCTTGGGCAGCAGAGCAATCCTTGCTCATAGACCACGTAGGAAACGAGGTCTATTCGTCGCACTATGCGGAGCGCAAGCTCAGCAGACGACTGATAGCGCTGCTCGTCTGTATCGTGGCCTACCAGCAGTACAACATAAACTCTTTGGCTCACCGGCCAATTCAAAATCGATACATTCGGATCAATGATATGAGCCAGGCCCAGCCAATCCAGTACAGTGATCTCAATTACACGCCGCAAGAAGGCGAGGTTCGAGCTGGCCTCACAAATTGGGCGGGCTACCGTTACACGGTCAATCGCGAGACAATCTCAAAGGATTATCCCCTCAATTACTACTTCCTCTCACAGCCGCTAGCCAGTCAATACATGCAGCAGGACAACTCGGAGCATCTGCGCTCCCAAGTTCTCCAGGGGCAGAAAGAACAATGCGACGTGGATGTCAGAAATGTAGCAATAACATCAATGTCCATTGAGACCGTTCAAGGAGCCCAAATGGCCCGAGGAACGGCGCTGGTCAATCTCGATAAAACCTATTCTCCCCGTTATTCCCACGAGCCGAGGAAAGAGCATTGGGTTCTTAGCCTGATCTATTACATCGATCCAAGGCAGGTAAACGAAAAGGCTAAAACCTTTCCCAAATACGAGACGATCAATCCACTTGGAGTGACCATCACGGAGTTACACGAAAACCGCGTTTCCGTGGAGCTACTGCAACCCAATGGAACTCCTACGCCCCTGCCAGCCCAGAGCACAGCAACTTCACAAGGAGTAATCCATTGAGCTTTGAATTGATACTCCCATTCTTTCCGGAAGAGTTGCGAGCACTACTCCTGGACCCCTCTATTTCGGACTTGATGATCAACGGAGAAACAGGCGTATTTGCCGACCGGGGCGGGATGCTGGAAAAGGTCGAGATATCTGGCCGTTACACCAATGACCGTTTACAAGCTGCAATTGAGCGCGTTGCGCGAGTACTCGGCCAAGATCTGACAACACAGAATCCGATATTGAACACACGCCTGCCGGATGGATCACGTGTGGCCGTCGTAGGTCTCCCGTCTTCCATTAACGGGCCAACCTTGACCATCCGGAAATTCAATAGATGGTTTACGACTGATGAGTTAATTCAAAATGGAACCCTACCACCGTTCGTCTGCGCAACGGTGATTAATTTCATTTCCAGGAAAAAGAACGGACTGATTTGTGGCGGAACAGGCTCAGGGAAAACTGCACTAATGAAATCCTTCATCGACCATATTTCGATGAAGGAACGACTTGTGATCATCGAACAGCCAGCAGAGCTTAAGATTTCTCATCCAAACGCTGTCCGCTGGGAAGCTGTAGAAGCAATTCCTGGACAGGTCGCAGTTACACCAACCGAGCTTTTGGCCGCAGCACTGCGCCACCGACCGGACCGCATCATAATTGGCGAAATCCGTGATGCATGCGCGTACGATCTCCTTCAGGCAATGAATACAGGCCACGGTGGAACGCTCTCCACACTGCACGCCAGTTCTGCACTGGATGCCCTGAACCGTCTATCTAATTTAGCTCTCAGTGCAAGACCAAATCTCAATCATGCATTTATGCGGAGCGAAACAGCCGATGCGATAGATTTTGTTCTTTATTGCGAACGCAATTCGTCCGGACAACGACACGTGACCGAGTTAATAGCCGTAAATGGCTACACACACGCAGAACAGACATTTCGCGCAGAGACGCTCTACTGTCGCGAGATTAACTGTGACCAGTTTCTTGCACCTCAAATCGAATTGGAGACAAATCATGCCGCTGCTTGAAATCCCCATCAGCAAGAAGATAACCGCAACCATAACGCTGGAAGAGTCAATCGCGATACTAGTCGATAATTACGCGCTCTTCGCGAAAGTTTCTGCAGACGACGTAGTGAATAAAGCATTGGAGTATGTTCTCAACAAAGATAGGGAATTCCTTAGATTCTGTGAAGCTGCAAATGGGGAAAAGCCGAAGCAGGCTTTGCGTGTGAAGCGGGTGCATGACGGACAAAAGCGCTCGCGCCCGGGGAGAAAGCCAATTAGTGTATCCCCGATAGCGACAGCTGAGTCGAAGACGAAGCAATAAATCACGAGCAGTTACTTCACACGATGATTGAATTAGCCAATCCATATGAAGCCGCAATCGATAAAGACGCAATTCCTTTCGCTACGCTACAGGAATTCGCTAGCCGATCTCGGCAGATCGGCAATAGGCAAGAGCCGCAAATCCCTCGCTAACGCTTCGGGAATAAGCTAGCTGTCCCTATCGGAACAGCCTTCGGTAAAAGCAATGCGGTGCCCTCCGGGGATGCATTAATACGCGTGGCGCTTTGCGCCAGGAGAACTTGACACTTCACCCCTGACAGGGTGGTGTTAGGAATCCGCTGGGATTCCTGAAAGCACGATCTTCATTTCAAGAACTTAGAGAAGTTACGAATTCTTACGGATTCTTGAGAATTCCCAAGAATTCCGGGCCTGCTTGAGGTAAATCGATGCCCTTACTAAGCGATGAAGCGATTGCGGAACAGCTACAGAAGCGTAGCACTTTCCGCCTGATAAATGTTTCGTCGAAACTCAATCGTGTGGAGGCTGAACGCCTTGATGCTCTCGCAAAGAAGCGGGGCCTTCAGCGTGGCGAACTAATACGTCAAATCATTCTTTCTGAGCTGGCAAAAGATGAAGAAAAAACGGAGGCGGCGAGGCCTGAGTTGGTGGAGATTGTTGCTATCCGGCTCATTCTCACGAATCTATTGAAGCCGCTTGTCTTGGGGAAAACGCTTAGCGCCGAAGTGGCGGAAGGAATCATTGCCGAAGTCAATAACCGCAAGAAGGCAGTCGCGCTGAAAGTGCAACAGGAGGTGTGAATTATGACTATGCAGTGGGGAAGAAAAGAGACAATTATCTGGCCGCCACATAAGCCGATTTACAGTTTTAGCGCAATCTTCTTGGCCGTACTCCTTACTTGTTTTTTCGCCTGGGAGCGCTTTGCTTTCTCGATCTCTCCCTTGCAGCGATACTACACGGGAGATTATCTCCGAGCCGAAATCGGAGCGGCAACGCGTCAGCACGGGAAATACGAATTGCTGTACGTCGGAGGTGGGAAACACCCGCCTCGTCTTGCAGTAGATAGCGATGCAATTCCGGGACGAACTCCGGTTTCTCCGAAGAGAATTATTGGCCTAGCAATTTCCCCAGCAGCTAAGGAGGAAGGCTACCTGGCTCTTTATCCAGGATCGCGAGTCAGCTATAGCGACTCGTCTCTATCAGAGTGGATGAGAAGGGCAGTCTTCAATGGTCGGAGTCTGGGAAATGTCTATAGCACCTCCGGCATCGGTGGACTTATCACCCTCGCCCTGCTGCTGTATTTTGCAATTCCCGAAGACATTAAGCGGCTGCGGGAACTGAAGTACGGACGTAGGCTAAAGGGACCTGTACTGCATACGCCCAAGGAGTTCAATCGGATCGTAAAGGGCACTGGACTCGGATTCAAAACTACCGAGTTAAAGGCCATGATCCGGATTCCCCAACACGTCGAAGCGCAGCACATCGAAATCATGGGAGACACAGGAGCCGGCAAGACTGCCCTCTTCCTTCAGATCTTGAGGCAGATCCAAAGCCGAGGCGATTCGGCGATTCTTTATGACCCCGCTTGTGAGTTCACGCCGAGGTTCTATAACCCCAAGCGTGGCGATATTATCCTCAATCCCCTCGATGATCGGTGTCCTTATTGGGGGCCAGCTGAAGAGCTACGTCGCAAGGCAGAAGCAAAGTCAATCGCCGCGTCCCTCTACCAGCCGACAACCGATAAGAAAGGTGAATTCTTTGTGGAGACACCGCAAAAGATTTTTGCTCATTTATTGACCTATGGGCCAAGTCCAAAAGACCTTGTAGAGTGGCTTTCCAATCCGGAGGAAGTGGACCGTAGAGTAGCCGGAACCGAAATGGCAATGATGATTGCCAAAGGAGCGCAGCAACAGCGGAATGGTGTTCTGGCCTCCCTAGGATTGATAGCAGACAGTCTTCGTTTCCTTCCAACAAAAGAACAAGCCAGAGACAAGATTTGGACCGCCACAGAGTGGGCAGAGACCCGGCAAGGATGGATTTTTCTTACCTCGAAACCAACTGAACGTGAAGCCCTGCGTCCGCTGCATAGTCTCTGGATTGATCTGCTAGTAATGCGTCTGATGAGCGAGCCAACGGCCAATCAAAAACGCGCCTGGTTCATCATCGACGAGTTGGCCAGTTTACAGCGACTCCCTCAGCTTCATACTGCGCTTACAGAGAGTAGGAAAAGTGACAATCCTATGGTTCTTGGATTCCAAGGAAAGGCCCAGGTAGAGGTTCCCTACGGCCGTCTCGCAGAGGTAATGCTCTCTCAACCAGCAACAAAAATCTTCCTGCGCACGAGCTATCCGGCTTCGGAATGGGTGAGCAATACCATCGGCAAAGTTGAGATTGAGCGAATGAAAGAAACCCACTTTAACGGAATGCGCGCACACAGAAATTTCAATCTTGACCGCCAAGTAGAGCCCCTGGTGATGGACTCTGAAATTCAGGGACTCGACGACAAGCACGCCTTTTTGAAACTCCACAACAACGTAGTTCGTTTTGCTTTCGAATATATGGACGTACCAAAAGTTAATCCAGGTTTCGTACCTCGCAAGGTTGAGGACGACGAGTTGCTCTTTGATCCAAGGACCCTTTCACCTAAGAGTCCCGCAGCCGCCACTCCAAAGAAGAAGGTTGACTTGGAAGAAGAAGAACAGGAACCGCAACCCGAACACACGAAACAAGGTGTTATCCCTTTCGAAGAATAGCGGGGTTACATGTTCAAATTGTCCAAGGCACTCAATGCCGAGCAACTGGCTGACTATCACAAGAACGAATACAGCTCCCCAACAGAACAATACTGGAGCCAGGGCAATACAGTAGCTGGAGAGTGGGCCGGCGATCTCGCGAAAAAGTTCGGCCTATCCGGAGCCGTTACCGAAGAGCAGTTCTCGCGCTTGAGCCAGGGACAAGATCCGAATAACGGGGCTCAGCTTATCCAGCACAGGCAAGGCACACCATATACAAACGCTCAAGGACAAGTGGTCAAGCCAGCGCAGCACATTGCAGCCTGGGATGGTACTTTTTCGCCACCGAAATCCGTCTCCATCACCGCACTGGTGGGCGGTGACGAAAGAATCAGAGACGCACACCGAGCTGCGGTGAACGCGGCCCTATCGGAATTGGAGCGATATACTCAAGCCCGCATGGGGGGCAATGCTCCCTCGGAGACTACGGGAAACTTTGTGGTAGCGAAGTTTGAGCACGACACCGCACGACCCGTTGATGGCTATGCAGCACCTCAGCTTCATACCCATGCGGTCATCTTTAATATCACGGAAGCAGACAAAATTCGCTCCATTCAGCCGGTAAGCCTCTACCAAACACAGCAGTTTGCCACAGCGCTTTACCAATCGGAACTAACCCACCGGTTGAAGGATTTGGGTTACGAGATTACGACGGGCAAGAGTGGCGCTCCGGAGATCGCAGGCTACACGCAGGAGGACCTGGATGCCTCCAGTTTGCGCCGGCAGCAAATAGAGGAAGCGTTAGCTCGTAGCGGCTATTCCGGGCCAAAGGCCGCTCAAATTGCCGCCCACAATACTCGCTCTCAAAAGATGCACCTCAGTCCGGATGCGGTTATAGCTGCACATCGCCAGGTTGCCGCCGAATTCGGCGACCAAGCCGAGCGAGTAACTGGAGAAGCTAAGGAGCGAGCCTGGGAAATGGCCGCTACCCGTGTTCCTGATGTTTGGAAAAGAGCGCATGAAGCTGTGACCTATGCCAAGCAGCGCAATTTTGAACGAGAGGCCGTTACCGATGAACGCGACTTAATGCGCGATGCGCTCAGGAGAGGCATGGGAGATGTGCGGTACACCGAAATCCGTACAGACTTCGAACAACGTCATAGCTCCGGTGAATTTCAGGTAATCGACGGAAAGAAATATGATCCATCAAGACAGTTTTCTACACGAGAAACGATTGCTGCCGAACTCGCAAATATACGGTTCATGAAACAAGGGCAGAACATCCTCCAGCCCATCATGCAACCGGAAGAAGCGACGGCTCACGCTTCTACACGACCGTTCCTTAACGCAGCACAGAAGGAAGCTATCGAAGAAATTCTGACTTCCCGGCATCGTGTCCATGGCTTACAAGGTTTAGCCGGCACAGGCAAGACAACTACGCTTGAAGCTATCCGTGAAGGAGCAGAACAGAAAGGCTTTGAGGTTGCAGGCTTCGCCCCAACCAACCGCGCCGCAGGCCAACTTCGCGACGCCGGTATTTCCGCCGACACCCTGCAAGGCTTCCTTGCTAAGAAAGACGACCAATTCGGAGACAAACCACATCTCTACATGCTCGACGAGTCCAGCCTTGCAAGTACTCGCCAAATGCAAGCCTTTCTCAAAAAGATTGGCCCTGAAGACCGTGTACTCCTGATCGGAGACACACGCCAGCATCAAGGCGTCGATGCTGGAAAGCCTTTTGAGCAATTACAACAGGCAGGAATGCAGACTGTCCAACTCGACAAGATCATGCGGCAAAAAGACCCCGAACTCCTAAAGGCTGTAGAACACCTGTCTAGAAATGAGACCCAAACAGGTATAGAGATGCTGGGAGCGCAGGGACGAATTACCGAGGTGATAGACCGCTCTCAGCGGATCGAGGCCATAGCCAAAGATTACGTAGCTCAACCGCTCAATACGCTTGTCGTATCGCCGGATAATGCCAGCCGACAAGATATCAATCAGGCTGTCCGGGGACAGTTGCAAGCCCTCGGTGTGGTCTCTTCCGAAAATCATCAATTGAATATTCTAATTCCACGTCCAGATCTCACGAACGTTGATCGTACCTGGGCGCAGAAATATCAGGTCGATGACGTTCTCCTCTACAACAAAGGCAGTAAGAAGTTTGGAATTGAAGCCGGTTCTTACGCGAAAGTTCTCTCAACTGATCCGGTAGCCAATGAGATCACCGTCCAGATGGAAGACGGCCGGAAACTCACCTATGATCCGAAACGACTCCGCGGCATCAATGCTTATCGTGAGCTTGAACGCGAGTTTGCAGAAGGCGACCGCCTCCAATTCACGACCACGAATAAAGATCTAGGTTTCTCTAACCGCGATTTGGGAACTATTGAGAGCATGGACGGCAATATGATCACTGTCGGTCTGGACAGTGATCATCCCCGAAGTCTCACCTTCGATTCATCTCAGATGAGACATTTTGATCATGGCTATGCTGTTACATCGCATAGCTCTCAAGGCTTAACATCCGGGCGAGTAATCGTGAATATCGATACGAATACGCATCCCGATCTCATAAACACACGTTTCGCCTATGTTTCAATTTCTCGCGCACAATACGACGCACATATTTACACCGACAATGCAGAGGAACTAGCTGAACGTTTGAGTTCAGATGTGACAAAAACCTCTGCCGTCGACTTCTCTCAAAGTCAGAAGACAAATACTCAAACGCAGTCAAACGCCCAAATGCAAACGCCACCGATTACGCCAAGTCAAGCGCAGTCAAATACTCAGGTGCAAACACCATCGACTACGCAAGGACAGACCCCGTCGAATGCCCAGGCGCACACGCAATCGACTATGCAAGGAATAATCCATCCGTATGCTCAGCCAGGTATCAATGAGGAGCTACAAATGCCAGAAACGAATGAAGGAAATGTAATCACGCCCAGTTCCGCGAATACGGTGAGCCACAGTCCGGACAGCAATCGCAATCGAGGCACCAGCCCAAGCATTACAGACGCGATTGACACACTTGAAGAAAATAGAAATGACATGCCTGCAGCAATGTATGCGTCCATACTCCCGGAATTCCAGCTAAGGGAGGATATCCGAAGAGTGCAAAGAGTCCTTACCGAAGGACTGCCCTACGGTCAATTAACAAGTCGGCTTGAGCAGACTGATGTTGAGAGCAGAGATGCGTCCTATTACCAAAGCCTTGTCCAAAACAAATATGTTGATCGAATAGTTGAGTCTGTCTCAAAGCATCCGGAATGGTCCGAAAGGCAACATCTTGAAGCGTTACGGCCGACCCTCGAACAAGAGAGGCACTGGAAGCCACTTTTAGATGTCTTGGGTGTTGTAGAATCGGCGTCTTACACGTGGAGAAGGGAGACAGAAGATATTCAAACCTACCGTAATGAAGTTTCTAAAGGTTACCTGCACATCGACAACATGGGACAGTTCTATGACCGCCATGCAGAACCTGTCGTTAGGGATCAGGGCCTAGAGAACGCTTTCAATGCTCATAACCAGGCTGAAATTGGATCCCAAAGCGGAGGAAACAATAACCGGGGCCTATACCAACTTGGTGATGGAGAGAATCGAAAGCCGTTCGACAATCTCCAAGCGAACAATCAAGCCGATGGCCTGGAAAGAGGTAACGATATCGTCTATGAGATTTCTTGACGTGCTCAATCATCAAACGGGGCAGTGGGGCTCCTTCGCGCTTGCAAACGTGTAGCCCAGAGAAGCTCATCTTCTATACCTAAGCAGCACACAAAGAAGAACTCAAATGCGTCCTAGTCCGTAGCTGGTAGAGCGGAGATAGGCTCTACTGGAGAGCAACCTGTCAAGAAATAGCCAGCTGAAACGCATCTATGCCGATGAGCGCTGGGAGTAGCGGTTATATTGCTTCCGGTTTTATGTTTTCCACCGGATCGATAGATTCCCTTTGTCTCGAAAACTCGAATAGCGATATCGCTGTGTAACAGCCTACCATTTCGCGCGTCCCCTGCTTTGTGCGATTGGGGGAGATTCCAATTCACCTATCTAGTCTAGTGAATGGATTACACATGAAAGAAAACCGCGCAGGTTGGGGCGAGTCTTGGCATGAGTTACCGAAAAGACTGACTCAATACCTATTTTGAGAGAAAATGCTGATTGTTAGCATATAGTCGAATCTGCCGAGCAGAATAGCGCTTTTCTTTCTCAAGTCGTACTGGTTTTCGCACAATGATTAATTCAATACAGTTGGCAGAAATGCGCCTTCCAAGATGCTTCTACTTATCAGTCTCGGTAAGTCTATCTGGATAATAACTCGGAAATAAGATTTTAAGTGTTCAGCTTCCAAGGCATTCAATCCCGTGTTTTAGTTATGATCTTTTGCTTTCGCTCTTTAAGGATTTGGACCACCGAATCAGACAGATAATGATCTTTCGTTTCTGCTGCACGATCAACTAAAGTTTCCCTCAATATTATCGCTTGCTCAAACGGCAGAGATGATGCAAGCATAAGATATACTCCTCGGAATCTCGGATCGTCGATATGCAATGGAATACAAGTTTGATCTAAATAAAAATACCGCATTAGAAAATAGTCGCGAACCTTGTCGTGTCGAAATACCCACCTAATGACTGGTTGATTGGTTATGTCATTAACGTACCGTCTTAAAGCTAGCTTATGTTCCTCCATCTCCAAAACGAGTTCAGAAAAGCCATCAGTTGGTAATGCTTCTTCGTCACTCAATCGCTTCTCATACACTGCACTTAAAAAACCCTTCAACGGCACTTCTTTCAAGTGATGTTTCTTATAGTTTGCCGCCATTTGCTCGTATTGTTGGTTTTGAAGATTATGCAGTGTGGGACGCACCCCGATAGCTAGAATATTCGCTGCGGTAGCAAGGTCCATCGGATTCGTCAGGACGGCTAGTGCATTCGCTCGGTCTTCTTCCGGTTGAGCAGGTGATAATATGTCGGCGAGGTATTCTGAACAAGCACGGTTATACACAGTTTGTTCAAGCAGTGGCCTAGAGATGCTCTTGTATCGGCTTTCAAGGAACCAGAGCAAGCGTTCTGCATTCAGAGGTTTCATTTGGTAGACGCGGGCTCTCGTGGGACGCCGCCAAAGAATCGGTTGCGTAGCTAATATTATGTTAGCGCTGGGAAAGTCTCTAAGGAATTGCTGAATCTCCCCTCTTGTCTCGATAGTCACTTCATTCACCCCGTCGACAATGACATCTAGCCCTCCGCACCAGACGATGGATTTGAGGAACCCATCATCTTTTGCCTTTCCTTGCAATCGGGTTTTGATTGCCTCTAGCACACCGTGGGAGCAAGTGCTCGCCGGGAGATAAATAACTGGTGAGCGTTGGTTTAGCACAAGATAGCGGAGGAACATAGACTTTCCTAGACCCGATTCTCCCTCCAGTACAATCTGACCTTTTACGGACGGTATGGCATCCGTAATCCGAAGCAGCTCATCCCCGTCGAACTGCAGCACCTCCACATCTGAGAAATACTCTTCCTGTGAAAGATCTGCTAGACGAGCTTCGGCTTCAAGTTCATCTTTGAAAGGAGCTAGTAGTCGCTTGCGAAAAAACGGAATGAATATTAGACATAGATCAACATATGCAAAGCCAAAAATCTTTCTGACCAAAGGATTCCAAAAAAAAAGTGCTTGTACCCGTTGTGACTGTGGGTAGACGAAGATTAACAGGGTCCAGAATGCCGCATGTATAAGGACGACTCTCCAGATTTTTGTTAACACGATCTTCCACCATGGGACAACTATCAATCCACGCAGTATCTGTGCGCTATTCCGATCCATTTGCTTAGCTAGAGTATCCAAGAGGGCATCATCTTCTGGGCTCCTTGCTGCCTTCCAGTTTCGTACAAGTTCAATAATTTGCCGATCAGTGTCAGAGGCAAACTCTTTCGGATACCTCGTAAGCGGCATGAGACGAGAAATGGCATGTATCTCATTGCGAAGTTCTACTGGGGAAATAGGATCTGCTGGTTCCGCATCCTCTCCAAACATTACTCTGCGAAGAAGTAATGCAATATTGAGCTCTCCACCTGTGAGGTAATAGCAGAGAAACCGGAGCTCCGCTTGCCGTGAGTGATTCGTGTAGTAACCCGCTGCAATGTCCGGAAGAAAGCTGGATGCCAAAGGTCCGAAGCTTTCCAACGCAGTACCTGCCGGGTCGTGCACGCTATCATCGGGGTCTTTGAGCAATTTCACAAGTTCCGGGACCTGCTCCTCGGCCCCTAACTTCCCCAGCGCTGATGCGGCACTGCCCCGCACGTCGCCAACGGGGTCTTTCAGGAGTTTTACAAGTTCTGGGACCTGCTCTTTAGCCCCCAACTCCCCCAATGCTGATGCGGCCGAGCGACGAACCCATGGTTCCTCGTCGGTGAGCAACTTTACTACTTTCGAAGTCTGTTCCCTGGCCTTAATCTTTCCCAGGGCCAACGCGGCATTGGCGCGCACGTCGCCAGCGGGATCTTTCAGGAGTTTTACGAGTTCCGGAACTTGCTCTTTGGCCCCCATCCATTGCACCACAAATGTGGTGTTGGCCCGAACAAATGAATCTGGACTATTGAGTAATTTTGCGATTCCCGATGTTTGTTCTTTAGTTCCTAGTTGCCGCAGGGCCAAGGCTGCGCCATGACGCGCATAGAAATCCGACGCATTTAGCAATTTTATGATTTTCGGAGTCTGGCCTTTGACGCCCATCTGTGCCAAAGCAGAAGCAGCATCAGCCGCAACAATTTCATCGGATTCTTGGAGCAGTTTTATCAGTTCAGGTATATGCTCTCTGGCTCCCATTAGCCCAAGGGCGATCGCGGCTTTGCCGCGAACGTGATAGTCAGGATCTTCGAGCAGTTTTACAACTTTTGCGACTTGTTCTTTCGCGCGTATGTTTCCAAGTGCAGAAACAGCATTGCTGCGAACCTCAGCATTCGGATTCTCAATCAGCTTTACGAGTTCTGGTATCTGTTCCTTGGCTCCCATCTGTCCCAACGTGAAAGCAGCAGCCGCAACCACATGAATATCCTTGTCATTCAAAAACACAGAGACCTCAAGGGGAGAAATTCCTTCGATCTTTGAAAAACATGCTATCTTTTTCAGGCTGAATATACGCACGTCAGATAAGGGATCTTTAAGTGCCGCTCGGAGACCCTGAGCTTGCCATGGTTGAGCTGAAGAACCTTTGCAAAGTTGTCCATGTGCAACACCAAAACACGCTAGACATGTAAGAGTTAGGAGTTCACCTCGACGCAGAGAACCAGGCCTCATAATCCACCTCTCACCGCGATCAATATATCGATTATGATCAAAGACCCTTACTCAATTCCAGCAATTGTATATTGGAAATTTGTACTTAGTTGGATGAGAAAGGAAAGGATATCTAGAATAGGGATACATCCATCTCGCTGATATTACGAAGTATCGAGCTTCTTCGGAATTACGCTAATTCTGCTTTTTACCTGTGATACCAAGAAACAAGACACCAGCCACCTCCCGGAATTTTGACTGTTAGCCGCTTAAGACTCAAATCCGATGCCTTGGGCGTGGAGAATTGTCACACTATACATGGAGATGAGAAATAGAAGGGATTTAAATCCTTCGCAATGAAGTTTTTCAAGGTTACTTGCACATCGACAACACTAGGCAGATTTTTGATCATGAAACAAAATCATTAGCGCTTGATATGAAGGTGCACAATCTCGGCATTTCAAACGAAACGGGCAAGACATAGTCCAATGTTTAGCACTGTTGCCGTCTATAGTTGTGCAGATCCAGCTTCCACAGCAGTTAATTGTGTTTCGTAACAGAAGTTGTTGTTTGAGTCCACTCGCCTCAAAGGCTCAACCACAATGCAGAGCTTCGGCAACTGCGCGGAGGTCAACATCTCTGTAGGCTGGGTTGTCAGTAATTTTCAGGAATGCCAAGCAAGGATTGGTTCTCTTAAATAGGTTCTCATGCATTGGTGTTGTTCAAGCATCTAGCTGCACGCGATTTCAGGCCCCTATTGCGAACATTTCCTGCCAACCTTCACAATCTCACAGCGACAGCAGCTTCTTGATCTTCGGTTGCACAAAATACCACATCAATGGTTTGCGTAGCAGCAAATTCAACCCTTCTTCCTCCAGCAGAATCTCAGCAGCGTTCGAAAGCCGGTTGTACATGCGTCGCCGTATCGCCGGATCTGCCTTGTCCATGGTGAGACCGTTCAGGTTTTCGTCAATCTGGTCAATTGGCGTGGGCATCCAGTGTAGTCTCTCGAAGACTCCTTTCTCCGCTGAGTATTTCGCCAACATCTCTTGAGCCTTGCTACGCCCGTAGTCGTAGTCGTGTTTGCGATATCGAATGTCAAAGAATCCCGCAAAGGCTTCGAGTGCGTCGCTGGCCAGCAGGCTCGGTTCAGCAACAAAATCGAAGATGTACATTGAGTCCTTTTCCTGCAGATCAGCCCCGCGCTCCAATACCAGCACCACATCCACCCAGGCTTTTGCCACCGTCTCCCCCTTGCTTTGCAGCAGACCGTCGTACTCTTTACGGTAGCTTCGTTTCAACCGTTCTCGCGCCTTCTCTGGCGTATCCTCCAGATCGGAGACGGTGGTAAACAGGGCCACTATCAGAGCTTTGCTAACCGGTATAGTTTGCGTCGGAGTGAGCGTTTCATTCTCGAACATCTGCATCAACTGACCCGCGCGTAGATCCAAAAGCCTGATCTTTTCGTTCACCTTTTCTGCCGTAATCCAATCGCGAAACCCCGATTGCGAGATGATCGAGCTCACTAGGTGCGTCAGAAATATCGAAAATGTCGCGTTTGCGGCCGAGAAGGAGTTCTTCGGGTCCGATCCCCACGGCGTATCCCGTGCCGTCTTAGGCTGTGGAGCAATGAACAGATAGCCCCTCTGTTCCGCATCTGTGTGACCCGCTCCCAGCTGGTCCACTAGGTCCTTCGCCATACCTAACGGTTCGTTATGGAACACGCCGCCATCTGTGTACGCAAATGTCGCCACTTGGTCAGGATTCTGCCAAGGTGTCTTTACTAGCGGATCGACACTTCCTGATGGCAGATAGTCGGCCACAAAGTCACCGAGGTTACGCTGGAGGTCCTGCACCCGAAACATCACAGGGAACGCGCCACAGGCCACAGCAGCCCCCCGAATCTCCTCCCAAGCCGCTTTGGTGTCGCACTTATCGGCCATCAGCGTACGTAGCATTGCATCACTGCGCTCCGTGTATACAAAGCTGTTGCCGCTGGCGGTGAGTCGCTTATAGTCCACTCCATTCAGGTTTGAGAGCGTGAACCCTACACGTAGCGTCGCATCGTCCTTCGGGAGTGCGGGATGGGGGTTTGCTGGCGATACCGAGGCTGCCTGATAGCGACTCATCAGCACTTCCTTTGAGATCTGGATCACAAGGTTAGACGATAATACCGAAAGGCCTGGCGCAAAGCCCGGATCGCGTTGCAACAGTCCCTCAATGTCCACTTTCTTAACCCATGCATCGAAGAGCGGATTGTTGTACGGTTGGTCCATCGACGTGCCGTCATACAGCAAACGCTGCGCAATTATCGCCACAGTCATTCCGCCCGCTGACGCACCCGTCATCACATCGATCTCAATACGTTCACCTGGGCTGTTTGCATCAGCCCAAGCATTGTGCTGTTTGATTGCGTGGAGCACCTCCCACATCACGCCGGATTCGTAGCTGCCCAGCGAAACCGCGCCTGAAATCGTAATAGCTAGCTTTCTTGCCATCTCCTGCTCCTATATCTGTCCAAATGCCCTGCGTGAAATCGCCTCTAGCAAATGAACTCACGATCCACGAGCGACCTTGCTTCACTGGGGAAGTGGGAGTGCCAGCCAGACCAGCTGCAAGAGCGATGCCTTAGTGCTCGGCAGGCAAGGATGACTTTTGCTCCGTACCCGTAAGCGCAGTAAAGATCTTCTTAAGATCGATTCCCACGCCGAACCGATAAAAATCCCGGTCCGACTGCGTCAGAGGTAAGACAAGAGTGGAAGCGCTGGGTGCAGTGGTGCTGTCGGTCGCTGATCCTGTTTTCAGAACAAGCGGATCCAGATTCGGCGAAGGCTTGTGGAAACGCATCGAAGCGGTTCCGAACAGATAAAGGAAGTTCACCGTTGGGATAGGCAGAGGATAGGTTGAATCCACAGTGAGCACCGTATGCTTGAGTCTGCCACCGGTCAAGCTGGCGTTTTGTCCGACGGTAAAATCGACATAACCGCGCTCGCAGGGGTCTTTCGTCGTGCAATGTTTCGGCCCGTCGACATTCGCAGGCCACCGGTTCACCATGCGCATTCCTACCGAATATTTGCCATAGAAGTTCGGGCTGTCTGGCGCGGCATACTGTAATAAAGAAATCTTTGTATAAGCTGTGCTGTGCACAGTATCGGAAGCGGCCTTGTTGTAGAAGCACGAATTAATCGCAGAATCCGTATTGGCAACGATATTGTCATAATTCGGTCGTTTAGGATTCCCAATGAAACCGGCATCCTTGAACCTTTGCTGCAACCCCGTGCACTCCACAGTGCCGAAATCAGGCATTGTGAATGTGGCCGTTATAGAGTTGCCCTGGAGCGGCGTGACAAATCCGCCGCCAGCGATAATTCCAATCGAGGTCCTTCCCTGGTTGGGATGCCACCACTCCCAGTTCAATCCAAGCGAGAGATCGGCGGCCGAGCCGGCGCTGTCGAGATTGACTGTCTTGAGTGTGCCGGTAGGATCTTTGACCGCTGAGACGACGTTTAGGGTGTTATTTGAAGCAGGAGCCGTAAGAAGGCGAACCGCAAAATAGGGACCGAAAGAACCCTTCGTTCCCTTTCCGGGGAGAGCAAACAGTTTGCGTCCGTAGATGGCAAGGAAACCATTACCGCTGGACGGCTGGGAGCTTTGAAAGCCCTGTTCCGCTCCACCTATAAGACGAATGTCGAGCGGATCGGCATCATCATCGCCCCATAGAGCAAGCTTCTCTGTAAATTGGGGTCGCACCCGAGCCTTAACGGCATTTGTGCCGTCCACAACAGTGACGGCGACGGTCTTTGCCTCACTCATCTTCAAATCTGGTGCGCTCACCGTAATAGAACTAGGGCTCCAGTCCAGGGTGGAATCAGACTTTTTCTGAACTGTTGCCGGGACTTTGTCGAACAACACTCTCGCACCCTTGTCCGCTTTGATGTCAGGAAAGCCGCTACCCGTGATTGTGACTTTTTCTCCTGCAACTCCCGAGGTTGGTTCAAGTTCGGCTGTGGCAGCCAACTGCGTGAATTTGGCCGGTCCTTTCAGGATCTTACCGGTATTGTCTTGCAGCGTAACCGGTATCTCGATATCTCCTGTAGCTTGGAAATCCGGAACATCGACCAGGATTTCGGAATCTGTCCAGTTTTCGGGCCTCACGCGGACAAGAGTGTTCTTGAACTTGAGGACAACATTTTCGCCCTGCGACGCGCCGAAACCTCTACCAGTAATGCGCACGCGCGTTAAGGCTGCGCCGGATTCCGGTTGAACTTGCATCGGAGGTTCGGTTGGTGTTTCGTGAAATGTACCTGTTGCGATTGTCTTTCCGTACGGATCATTTATGACAAATGGCAGGTCGACGGGCGTCACTGCCTTGGCATCAACGGGACTCACTTCGATGGACTTTCTCAACCATTTCCCTGCGGTAACTTTGGCTTCAACTCCCGCAAACAATACCTTGCCCTGTTCGGAGCCGAAATCTGCGCTACTGGTTAGAGTGATCGTGGCTAATGCCGGACCCTGGTCCGGGGCCGCTTTTGCCGTAGCCGTCGTACTGGTGGAGTTAGGCTGATCTGAGGAAGAAACTGGCTGTACCATGGTTGCAGCAGCTGAAGCCTGCAAATCGGATTGATTTGCTATGCGTTGGTCGAGAGCAGATCGAGTAGCTCCATGACCCAGGCGAGTTGAACTGGATGGAGCCGTTTCAAGGTCAGCAGCCACAGCTGGTGATGAAGAGGCAAGGCTCTGCGGGCCTGTCTCTTTCGGAAGAGCAGCGGCAAGGTTAAATACACCCTCCCTCCGAATTGTCGCGCCATTCCTTATGGTTACTTCCAGCGCGGAATGATCGGGATCGCCACTCTCCGGAGTCACCACGACAATCGCCTGGTCGGACCATAATTTGACTGCCGCAGCTGGTACTTTGCCAAAATACACTCTGCTTGTTCCCTGGCGCGTCCCAAAACCGGCACCGCTGATCGTTACTTGCGTCCCGGCAGGTCCTCCCATTGGACTGAGGTGATTTGGCTCGTTTACCTGAAATGCTCCTGGATGCTCTTCTTTCAAATTGGCGATTGTAATGAGCACATCGGCGCTGCCAGGCTTGGCAACTGAAGGCACCTCGAATACGATTGCAGTGTCAGACCAAAGCCTAACTCGCGCGGATGAACTACCAATTCTGACGGAGCTGTTTCCTTGTATCGGGCCGAACTTTTGTCCTGTGATTGTCACATTGGAACCAGGTTCGCCAGACCTTGGATTCATTTGGCTCAACACTAGTGACTGCGCATTCATACGCAGTGATAAGCATAAGAGCGCGATCATTATCAAAACGACGCCCGCACTAAACATCTGAGGATGGGAAATGCGCATAATACCTCTGCGGGTTCCACGCGTGGAATTTCCAAAGAATCTTCAACGCTTGTGGGGAGACGTGCCACCCTATTTGTGCTGGATTGGAAAACGACAAGAATCGCTACGGAGTATAACCCAAAACCAAGGCCACGCAAGTGCGATTTTGCTAATAATATTTAATTCATCTGAGTCATCAAGCTGAATAACTACGGAAGAAATTGTTAAATATCCTTTCGAATTGCTAGCCGTAACCTCTCATACCGGCACAGCGCGTGTGGCTGTGCAGATTCTTGCATATTTCATGCAAAACAATGCATCATCAAATCAACCACACAATATTTCATACCCATCCTTAGCGTTACATTATGAGGGGATAAGTAGGAACCCGGAGAATCATTGGTCTATAACTGACCACGATTTCTATCTTGACGGCTTCATAATTAGGCACCTGCACATGTATCTTTGTTAGCTCAGACATTTCCTTACGATTCGCAGAATTTATATCACGATATTTGACTGAGTGAGTCGCCTAATCTTTGCAGTGAAAGAGAAACTACGAGATGCTGTTCATACTGTTATTCAAATACCGCAACCCTCTCCTGGTTCATTCTCAAGCCATTTCTGTCGATTGATCCTCAGCATGGAACGGAGACGCTACCAAAGTTAATCTTCCAAATAGCTCAAAAGTAAAAGTAATCTTCCAACTTGCGACTCAGCTGTCATGGAAAAACGAGGACGAACAGTACGAGACCCATACCGATTGGCACAGGATTGTGGTCTGGGGCGGACTAACCAGGTTTGCCGAAGGACTCAAGAAGGGAGAGCGGGTCTTGGTAACAGGCGAGTTGCGCAGCCGCGAATACGAAAAAGAAGTAGGCGGCGGCAGGAAGGAGCAAGATGTGACCATGTACGTTACAGAGATCTACGCAACTCAGCTTCGCAGGATGGATCGTCGCAAGGATTCCACTGAGCCAATCGATGCCGAGGAAGAAGCAGCACCTGCTGATCTAGATGTACCGTTTTAGCGATAGCAGTTCGGCGAGCCTCTTCGGAGGCTCACATTTTTCTGTCTCATGCTCCAACACTATAAAGACAATAAGGTAGGCTATGCCAATCTAGGAGCAATAAGTGTTCCTAAGGGGCTCTGCCCGCTCGCGCGCACAAGGGGTTTCCCCAGTCTTCCGCACTTCATTCGCTTCGCTCGTTTCGCTTGTGCAGCCCTCCGCTACGCTTCGCCCTTCGGGTGGGTGATCCCTCTCCCCTTGCACTTGCTACCCCCCGTTCGTTCTCGGCAGCTATTCCGGCATTTAAGAAATGCCGGGCACTACAAGCCCGAAAAGACGAGGAGACAAAGATGATGAGCAACGACAAAGTACAGGCACTCACCAACGAGATCAACGATTCAATTAAGGTATTATGCGCAGAAACGGACGCAGCAAAGCAATCTGATATTTTTCGCAACTGGCTTTCTACCCTTAGCCGGTTTCATCAGTATTCCTTTGGTAATTGCATTCTTATCTGGGCGCAGGCTCCGAACGCTACCCGCATTGCTGGCTTTCAAACGTGGGAGTCTTTAGGCCGGAACGTGAAGAAAGGTGAAAAGGGTATTCGCATACTTGCACCGATTGTACGCAAGATGGAAGAAGAAATTGATGGCAAGACCGAGATAACGTCCCGCCCTGCTGGCTTTAGGTCTGTAGCGGTATTTGACTATGCCCAAACCGAAGGGTCTGACCTTCCGGAACTCGAATGCAACGCAACGGAAGGCGGTGAGGAATTATTGCCGAAATTGGAGCAGGCCGCTGCCTACCTAAACATCGTGCTCACCTATAAACAAATCGAAAGTGGAGCCTACGGACTCAGCAAAGGCGGACTTATCGAAGTAGAGGAGTCACTCGATACGCCCGCCCGGTGTGGCGTATTGGCCCATGAACTTGCGCATGAAGTTCTGGAGCACAAGGCGAGGTGCAAGAAAACTACGAAACAGCAACGGGAGCTGGAAGCTGAATCTGTGGCCTATGCCGTCCTTGCTCATTTTGGGATGCGCCTAGAGAGTCGATTCTATCTGGCAAGCTACGGTATAAATTCCGAAATGTTGACCGCATCGTTACAGACCATAGCTGCTACAGCTAAAGCACTTATTGGCCTAATTGAACAGACCGAAGAACACAGCGAAGGAGGCGCGGTAGATGAAGACCGCGCCTCCTGTGATGAGGCTGCCTAAACTCTCCCATTGTCCATATGCAAAGAGAAGGAGCCATTCAAATGCAGCTTCTCAAACATCTAATCGCCATCCACCCAGAGCTGGTCAACAGAATCGAAACTACAATTAGGATTGAGAACCTTCCATATTTGCCCTTGTGTGTTACAGAGAATGATCGAAGGCACATTCTGCCGATGCGATACACGTATGGCCCCCCGATATCCGGGTACATACAACGCAAGGAGAGATAACCTTACGGGCTACTGTCAGAAGCTGAAGGGCAAAACGCATGCGTGCATGGTTATTACGGAGTTCTTCGAAAATGTGCCTTTGCATATTTATCAGCGCCGAGAATTGCACCCCGACGAAGCGGAAAAGAATTTAGTCTTGCACTTTGCACCGAAGGTTCAAACACCCATGCTTGTTCCCTGTCTCTGGGGGCCAATGGAACCCCCTTGAAATCTTCAATGGCATGGTTGAGTCGGCGCAGGATCTCTTCGAAGGTGAAAACCAAGTAGCAAGTCGTCATGATGGCTTTTCATTTCCCGAACGTCTTTTCGGTGGTTGCGCCACTGATGCCGTATGGAACCACCAAAGCAGCAAGCCACCCCGGAAGGCGGCTCGCGTGGGATGAGGAGCACGCTTGCTGCGCAGTTTCTGGCTTAAACCTCAGCAGGTCCGAAAATTACTTGTAGAAGTGATCCGGGTACGCTTCTGGATTAAATCCCGGAACAGAGCACCCATAGTTCAACCGAAACTTTTGAAATTCCCATTGAGTTCGTGGCGTCGAGAGCGCTTGCACTAAAGTGCCAAGTGCTGTGCAGATACTCTTGGGATCGAGTTCTGCAAACGCTGTATTCTTCGAGAACCTGACCGTGATGTCCATGTTTCCCGTCGATTTCAGATCGATTGCAGGACCAAAAGCCTCCGTCTCTTGTGACGTTTTCCAAGCCAAGCCTAGACGCTCTAGCCCTTGAGTTAGGGCCTTCATCTCAGAAAGGCGAATGAATGCTGTTCGCCCAGCATCAGACATTGGAGCAGTAGCCAACTGAGGATCAGTTTCGCCGACCACAAGAAAAATCAAAGGGGCATGAAAATAATTGCCCGCAGGTTGATAGAAAAAACGAATTGCAGTTTCTGTATTCGTTTGCGAGCCTAACCCACCTTTGTTCTCGTTTGATTGTGCCCACCCCAGCAGCACAATCAACACCGACAGCCGTGCGAGAAGCCAAAAGCAACGTCTTACTTTGCGCATCGTGATCATTCTCTTCGTCTCCTTGACCTCTGCTTCTACGGCCCAATTGTCCATGTGGGGCTTTCGCGCTTAAGAACAGACATGGAGCGCTCCACTGCGCCAGGTGAGGCTACTTGCGGCATTGTGATAGACAAGTTTCTGCTCTTATCGACGCTGAAACTGTAGGTCATCGAACCTAAGGGGATAAAGAACTTCGACTTTGAGTCTGCAATGCCGACAGTTGTCACGGCAGTAAAAGAACCGTATCCGGATGCTGCAACGGTCGGCCTGTCAGCAAAATTAACTGGAGACCCTGTGAACGGATATAGGGGGCCGGTATTCCCTGGATCACGGTCCGTTGTAGGGCCTTCTGTTGTAGACCCAGTTCGTTGATAAGTTGACACCCACATACAGGTGCTTGGACATCCCTCCGTATTCCCAGTGATCTTAATGCCTGTTTCACCATCAGTAAAATCGACCCTGGACACACTTCCGTTAATTTTGACGCCTCCGAGGTTTAGCGAATATGCCGTGCCGCCCGATGCAGTTCCACCCGTTCCAGCTTTCTGCTGTTGGGCCTACTTTGCATTCGGACTTGGTTGCGGATCGGTATATGCTTCGCAACTAATCGAGGAATCTGTCGTAAGCATGTCCTTGACTAGAATCGTGGACCTCGGCTGCTTCTCGATCTGTTTAATCGCGGATACAAGATGCTCCTGAGTCCACGTGCCGCCAAGCGGAGGGGTCGCAAACTGTACCCCTCCATCACCATTCCTCGACAGTTTGAAGCGAGCGTTGTTTTGGATATTGAAGTTTTGGTGGCCATCATGATTGCTCACAAAAATCGTGAACACGAAGCCATTTGGCTGGGATGGATTTAGGTATTCCACGAAGTAGAGCATTTTCTCGCCTGGATAGGACTCTTCATCAAGAAAGTAGCCAAACATCCTCTGCCTTGCTTTGGTCGGGGGAAGAAAATCTTTAGCAACGAGACAATGAGCCGCTCGTTGTAAAATCACTTTTCCGTCATCTTGTCCATAGGCACCATAGCCTAGGCACATCGCCATCACCAACAGAATACAACTCACTGCACGCGTCCTCATAGTTCCTCCTTACTGTTGCCCTGGCGCGTTATAAATATAAATGTACGTTGGAGTGTGAGGGGTTTGACTGTCGTGGAATGGGCCCAATCTGGCAAAGACCTTTTCTCGGCCTACTGGTCCTTCGAAACGCTGTTTCCATTCTATTTGCATAAGCTCCAATCACTTCTCCAAAATCGAATCTCTCCCTATAGCCAGGTTGCCCCTCTATGCCCGGGACGAAGGGCTTAAGCTTCCAGAACTCGAATGCGACGCAACGGAAGACGGTGAGGAATTATTGCCCAAATTGGAGCGGGACGCTGCATGCCTAAACATCACTCTCGTCTACAATCAAATCCATAGTGGAGCCTACGAACTCAGCAAAGGTGGACTTATCGAAGTAGAGGAATCACCCGATAACGCTGGTCCTGTGTGACGTGTTGAACCTAAGAACTTACTCATTTATGTTGCATCGATAATCTTGTAGATTTGAGCTCAAAGAGCAATGGCTGATGGCCACGTGAGGACTAGTTATATAACATAACCCCAATTGGGAAGATCTGCCCAAAGTTGCGCTGTCCCTACCGGTTAGTAATAGAACGCATAGTCATCAGCAAATTTCCCAGTTCCTATTGCTGCCCGCAAATCAGCCAAAGTCGTTGCCTTTATGGATCCGGTTCCTCCCCAGACAAACCGTATGGAGTTGTCGGAAGTGATGTCCAATACCAAGATCGCGTCGCTGACGCCGATTCCTCCGTGTTCGTAGTGAATAAACCAAAGGCTTTTGCAGGCACCTGCAAAAATTAACCGTCTACTTGCCAGTCCCGGTTCTTCGATGACGTCCGTTACTTGATATTTGGTGTTGGGGTTAGTCAGAGAGAATGGCTTCACTCCCGTGATGGTCGCGAACGCGTTTTGGACTGGTTGAGGGAGTCCTTCGGTCGAGGTGATGACAGTAAAGTAGCCATCAAGAATATGCTGTTTCTCAGGAATTGACAGGGTTCGATGGAACTTATGCGGCAAATCGCGACCAATCAGCTCAGTGGAATCAGATGATGGCGATGGAAAAGCCTTCACAGCAGAACGGCGATGAAAATAGACGCTCCCAGCAATGAGTGCAACGCCAAGAATCAGCAGCCCTAATCGCAAATAAACTCGCGTCATATGTGGCCCCTGAAGCCAACTGTTTTGAAATGGAATCTAACAGTTAGGGTAACACAGTGCTAGTCGAGCAATCCGTGATACCTGACAGCGACAGTGTTGAGGTTATATGACCGAGTGAAGTCGTACGACATATCAATCTTGACGAGTTCTCACCTCGTAAGGGTAGATGTTCAAAGCAATGGTTGGTAAAGTCATGTTCAATGATTCTCGCAATCGCACTATGAGTGTCAGATCTGTAAAGTGGAACTAGACGGACCCTGTCCGTACGGATTTCCGTCATTCATGCTCGTCATGGAGAATTCAACCAGCTCTAGAGAAATCCATCTTTCTACATTGATCCAGTACACAAAGAAGAGCTCAAATGCATCTTAGTCCGTAGTTGGTAAAGCGGAGATAGGCTCTGCTGGAGAGCAACCTATCAAGGAATAGCCAGCTGAAACTCATCTATGCCGATGAGCGCCGGGGGTACGCAGATATGCTGCTCCCGGTTTTATATTGCTTATCGGATTGATAGATTTCCCATACCTTAAAACTCAATTAATTCGCCGCCGCGTAGCGGCACCGTTTCGCCTTGCCCTCCAAGATCTGGGAATCTTTTTCATGTTTTTAATTGTTCGAAAAGGTCTGCCGCTCATGCCCACCTTCACATATGTGTTTATGCCCCCGCTTCTGGGATTTCGGCACTGCTTTTCGCTTCAATACGAGCACGGGCCGTTTCAATTGCGTGATGAAGCTTGGCACGCAACATGTCTGGAGCCGGCAGTACAGTAAGATACTCGGCAACGTGGATACCAGATGTTCTGAGTTCTAGTAGCTCTATCTGTTCGGTGTTCTTGCCCGTACAAAGAATAATTCCCAAGGGAAGTCCTTCACCTGGTTCTTGTTCGTGCCGCGCCAGCCAGCGCAAGTAGAGCTCCATCTGGCCCTTATATTCAGGCTTGAATGCTCCAAGCTTTAGCTCGACAGCGACTAGTCGCTTGAGTTTGCGGTTATAGAACAGAAGGTCAATATAGAAGTCGTCGCCATCAAGCTGTATTCGTTTCTGTCGGGCTACGAAAGAAAAGCCAGATCCCAGTTCCAAGAGAAAATTTTCTAGTTCACGGAGAATCGCATCCTCAAAATCACGCTCTAGAAAACGATCCTTTAAATCTAGGAAATCGAGGATGTAAGGATCTTTGAGCAACAAGGCTGGTGTCAGGTTCCCCTTGCTCCGTAAGATAGAAAGCTCTCGTCTGATAAGTGCGTCCGGTTGTTTCGAAAGTGCAGTTCGCTCATAGAGCATTGAATCGATACGTGCGCGGAGGATACGAACGCTCCATCCTTCGATTCGCGCCATCTCCGCATAAAATTCCCGCTGAAAAGGGTGTTTGAGAGGCAAAAGGGCACTGAAATGAGACCAGCTCAATTGTCGTGACAGCGTCACGACAATTTCTTCATCAGAAAATGCCTCCGCAAACTGCATCATTCTTCGGAGATTCTTGTCCGTGAAACCGCGGCCAAACTCGGTCTCCAATTGTCGTGACAGTGTCACGACAATTTGCTCTCCGTAGGTAGCCCGTTCATTGCCCAACACTTCTTGATTGACACGCCTGCCTATGCGCCAATAAAGCAGGGTAAGCCCCATATTCACAGCGACTGTTGTCTGCCGACGAGCCTCGGTGATTAAGCTGCGAATATCCCTCAGCAGCTCAGATGGTAAGATCTGCTTCGATACAAGCTTGCTCACGCTAATATGTCCCTTGGAAAATATGGTTTAGCAGGTTCTGCGATGTCGCGCTTAGGTTAATCTCTTTTCTCCTGGTTTCTTTTGTGAAGTCTTCCTCGTACTTCTGCTAGTCTTTCCAGCTGAGTCAATCGGGCGAAGCAAATCAGATACCGGGATATCGAAGACTTCGGCTAAACGCAGTAGGGTCTGCAGAGACATCTTGTCTCCTCTTTCGAGGGATTGGTAATGCGATGTATGGAAACCATGCTCCCGCACCATGTCTACTTGTCTCCAGCCTCTCTCCGTTCGTAGCTCTCGGAGACGGGCCCCTAGAGCCTTCAGATAGGTTCTATAGTCATATTTCATGGCTCGATGAGACTTCCCTGTGAATACCTAAATCCGATTTTGATGCCTCTCTGCCGAGCATAGTACATAGAGCTGAGAATTGTCTCCGAAGCATGTCTCATAAACCGGGCGATAGGACCGAGTCAGTACCCTCCACTGAATCGAACTGGATGGAACAAGGTCGAATCGGGCGTAATCTCTGAGCCAAAGCCGCTTCGGAAAAGCCTTATATCGGTGAAGGCTTGTTTCAACGAGCCCTGGACAAAGCAATACAACCTTTATCGTAACGAGAGGATTGAGAATGAAATCCGAGCATTCCACCATGCCCGCCTCGAAGAAACCTGGAAAAGCCATCGTTCACTCAGAAGACAAGCTGTTACTTAGTCGGACAGAAGCAGCGGCATGTCTTTCTATCAGCCCCCGGGCTCTTGACTACTTGATCGCGAATAAGGAATTGGCTGCAAGACGCATTGGCTCTCGGGTGCTCATCCCTGTAGCTGATTTAAGACGGTTTGCGCGTGCTGATCACCCGGAAAAACTCGCTAGCTAGACGAATTGGGTCATTCTTCCCGTGGGGTTTTGGTGCCCTGGGGTGATGCAGCGGAGATTTTATCCATACTTTTTGGAACCTTCTGGTCCGGCTCGTCAAGGACATTGACCGCATCATCTATCTGCTGCGGTGCTAAATGAGCATACCTCAGAGTAACCGCTATGCTGGAATGATTTGCAAGTTTACAAACTGTTTGCAGCGGTATACCGCGCTGCACCAGTCTAGAACAGAACGTATGGCGCAGATCGTGCCAGTGGAAATCCTTCACACCTGCATCCTTGAGCACATCAGGAAACCACTGGCGAGGGTTTTCCAGTGGTTGATCTTTGTACCGGGCACTCAGAAAAACACGATTAGTCTTCTTCGATTTCTTTTCATGCAATGCTTTCATAGCAGCACAACAGGCTTTGTTCATGGGCAATCCGTGTGCTTTGCCGCCTTTGGTTTCAGACTGGCGCAGGTAGATCTTTAGCTGCTTGAAATCGACCTTGTCCCAAGTCAGCATGAATTGTTCGGTCTGTCGCATACCTGTATGCAAGGCAATGGTAAACGCATGCACGTATGATTCGGGATATTTGCCCTTAATGGCATCGATAATGCGTCTTTCTTCATCTGCCGAAAGGTAGCGCTCTCTAAAATTGTTCTCTTTCCGCGCTTCTACCAAACGGGCTACATTGCGAGTCAAATGACCCGATATTACGGCTTTCTGAAGTGCCTTACCTAAGGTAGCCTTGTATCGATTTTTTGTAGCTGGGGCCCAATCTTCATGAGAAGACAACCATACGTCAACATCATCTGGGGACAGATCGGCAGCGATACGTTCGCCCATTTCGGCTTTGATGGTTTCTAGATGTGTCTTTGCGGTACGGTAGCTCTTGGGTCTATGCTCTTTATACCAATCCAGGGCGCGGCCAATTATTTTTCCTAGGGTCTCACCCCTGTGGCGCATATTGGCGGGCAATTTCATCCCCGCTCGCGTTTCCGACTTCCGCTGCTGGTAAAGAACTATGGCGTCTGACTTGCGGCCAACCTTTTCACGCCGAATCTTGCCACCTACCGTGTACCTTATCCACCAAATGCCAGAACCCGGCACTTTTTCATAGACTCCCCGGTGTTTCTTTCCTTCCCGGTTCTTCTTTGCGCCCGACTGTGCCTTGTTTGGCGTCATGGCTCCAGGATAAACCCGACTGACACCTGTACTGACACCAGCACATTTTGGTGGTTTTTGAATCCAATGTAAATTGTTGATTTTTATGGTGACCCCGGGAAGATTCGAACTTCCGACACGCAGTTTAGGAAACTGCTGCTCTATCCACCTGAGCTACGGGGCCATATTGTATACATCAATGATTCTAGAAGGGTTACAGCAGATTTTCAACTCGGCAAGAAAGAACCCAATAGGCCAGTGACCACTTTTCAAGCCACAATCAGCCTACTAGCAAATGCGCGCCGGTGCAATGAGCTGTCGGTCCCTACTGCAACGGCCAGGTTGAAGTCCAATCAGCGTGGAGTTTTAAGATAGCCAACAGCTTCCCTCCGGTTAGCGAACAACAAAGGCACGGATCGCCTAGGGCTTCAATCCTGTAATTGGTTGGTTGAGGCTGGGTAGAAAGCCTGTATGAGACTCGTCATTCCAACGCCAATCAAGTGGCCCCCACCTAAATTGATTGCAGGGCAGAGCCGACCTCAAACATCGCAAGCTGTAGTGCGTGAACGCTATTACTCCCAATGATCTGATATGCTCCATTCTCACCTGCAACCGAGATCTCATATTCGCAGGTGAAATGGTCATAGTCGTCTGTCCTTGCTGGCGATGGCTATGGCATTGGAGATCTGAAAATGCTCCGGCCTCTATATGAGCGAGCAATTACCCTCCTCCTCTACCTCCATGCGAATCCGAAGCTTTACGACGACTTCTTGGAAGTATGGGGCGAGTGGTCATGGTAATGCGCGAAGTGGTTTCGTAAATTCGACACCTTGGCAAAGAGCCCTCAAATAGGCTTTGCGAGTTGCTGGTCCTGAGAGTCGGATGTTGGTACATCACGCTAGTTTGCGAGTGGATGGAGTCGTCTTCATTCGGGATTATCTATCAATAAACAATGGAACGGTAATAGTTGCAGTAATGTACAACTTCCTGAATTCTGGAGTTGAATAATATTAGAAGGCAAGCTAAGTGGACAAAGCTAGAAAGTTTTCTATGTGAGATTCTCCGCAAGTAACGAGTCGATGATAGTTCGGCATTCAGGCAAAGATTCTCTCAGCAATCGCGGCGTAGTGCGTGGCCATCCTATGTCTGCTGCTGTCGATTGTCAGGAGTCGGAGCGACCATACCGATACCACTCTTAACCATCTATTCGTCTAGTGCATCGGAGTCATATGCTTTGTCGCCCACCAACCGTCGAGATCTAGCTTCTCGCCTTTGCATAAATGCCTGGCCAACAGACCTAGTAACTTAGCCAGTTTTCCATCATGAATTCATTGTTAGAGGCGCCGAAGGTCTGGTCGGGAGGATATTCCCTGGGTACTTATTGATGGCCACTGTGCTTCGGGTGCCTAGAGCAAAACAGCATAGATGTATCCTAAGCCCTGTTTCGCCCAAATCTCATCATTAAATGTTTATGAGATGAGCTCTATGTTAAAATATCTCAACTTTCTCTCTATGCTTGGCGATCCCTGCTGATGTTTTCCGGCAGGCTGGTTGTTCTCTGTTTGAACTGCGGTGACTATCGTCTGCTTTGAGGTGAGCAGGACGAGAGCTGAAGAACGCGCATTGCATTAGCGCTTTGTAGGGAAGTGGCGATCGTGGATCATGCATATCTATGGCAGATGTGGCCGGTGGCGGTATCAACCGCATTCTTGTCTGCGCTAGCTGGTTACTCTTGGACGCGACGATCCACTCCTGGTGCCCTTTCGTTCTGCTTCTATTGTGTATTCGTTCTGCTGTGGCAATCGGCTTACGGGCTGGCCCTGGCGTCAATCGATCCGCAAATCAGACTTTTCTGGACAAAGTTCCACTACATGTGGCAGTTGCCAACCGCCGTGGCTGGACTTTGCTTTGCCCTGGAGTATGCCAACTTAGGTAGATTCGTTAACCGAAAAACAATACTACTGTTGTCTATCCCTTGGCTTGTACAGGTGGGGCTGACACTTTCCGGATACTTTCGTCCCTGGGGCTGGCAACTGGGCGAAGGTATGCTCCATAACTTTCGAGCCCGGACTCCGGCGGCTCAGGTTCTATATCTGTACGGCTTTCTTCTAGCCCTCATTGTTCCTATAATTTTCGGCTTTCTGTTCTTTCGGTCGCCTCGACACCGTTGGCCTGCCGGGCTCTGCCTACTAGGCCAGATCTTGACGAGGGTAGTTCTGCTTCTCGGGGAAAGAGGTTCGACGAAGGGAATGCTCGTCAGTACATTTTTCCATACGGGATTTGTGCCAGTAACAGCGGCATATGCACTGGCACTCTTTCGATTCAGACTTCTCGAACTGATACCGATTGCCCGCAAAACAATCTTTCAGCAGATGTATGAAGGTATGCTTCTTCTGGACAGAGAAGAGCGGATTGTGGATTTAAATCCTTCTGCTGAGAAGATCCTGGGACTCAGTGCAGCATCCGCGCGTGGGACGCTGCTACCCGAGCGCTTGGGATTACCACCTCTGGTGATGAACGCCCGAAATGTACGGGAGCCACAGGAGTGCGAAATCCGTATCGATGGTGAGGATGGAGAGCGGTTTTACGTACTGCATCTCTCCCCTTTAAATAATGAGACGGACTATTATCTCGGACGGGTGGTCCTCTTCCACGATGTAACGACGCAGCGGCGGGGGCAGGCTCAGATCCTTGAACAACAACGCACCATGGCAATGCTTCAGGAGCGTGTCCGACTTGCCCGTGATCTGCACGATGGTCTAGCCCAGGTATTGGGCTATATGAAGATGCAAGGCGAAGCGGCTCGCAGTTGGCTAAACCGAGGATCTTCAGAGAAGGCGGAGGACGCGCTGAAGAGTTTGGTTACAGCGGCGCAAGATAGCCTTATTGAAGTTCGGGACTATATCTCTAGTGCTCATGCACAAATCTCCTCGGATCTCGATTTCCGTAGCTACTTGCAAGAGTATCTGGCTCGTTTTAGCACTACATATCATTTACGGGCTGAGCTGGATGCGCCTGCCGATTTGCCGGCACAGATGATGGCGTCATCCGTCAGAACGCAGGTGCTGCGAATTGTTCAAGAGGCCCTCGCGAATGCCCGAAAACATGCGGAGGCATCCTGTGTGCGCGTAATTCTCCGATGGGAGAACGGACGAATTCAAGTTGCTATTGAAGACGACGGCAAGGGCTTCGATGTTATGCAGTCTTCTCCGAATCCTGCCGAGCATTTCGGACTTGAGTTTATGCGTCAAAGAGCACTTGAAATCGGAGGGCGACTTCAAGTGCACTCGTCTCCAGGACAGGGTACTCGGATTACTATGGAATTTGCGCTTGAACCGGAGGTCTTAAGATGAAAATGTTGCTGGTGGACGATCATCCACTCTTTCTGGATGGCCTCAAAAACTTATTAAGTTCCAATGGTGTCGAAGTGGTAGGTACGGCACAGCACGGGTGGGACGCACTGGAGCAGGCACGTTCCTTGAACCCGGATGTAATCCTGATGGATGTACAACTGCCGCAACTTGACGGTTTAGCCGCGACCCGCTTGATAAAGGCCGAGATGCCTCAGATCAAAGTGGTGATGCTCACTATGGATGATCGTGACGAAGCCCTGTTTGAGGCGATTAAGAGTGGTGCCTCCGGGTACATCCTAAAGACCGAGAGCACGGAATGCTTTTTCCAGCTATTGATGGCTCTTGCCGAAGGGGAATCGCCACTTTCGCGAGGGATGGCCGCCCGTCTGCTAAACGAGTTTGGGAGGGGCGCGGAAGCCACTGCCCCGGAGACATCGACCAAGGCGTTATCGGCAAGGCAGCTTCAGGTTCTAACGCTGGTCGCGGACGGACTGACATACAAGGAAGTGGGAGCCAAACTCAACCTTTCCGAGCGAACGATTAAGTATCACATGGCGGAAATAGTACATCAGCTTCAATTGGAAAATCGCGCGCAGGTACTGGAGTACTCCCAAAGAGCAGGACTCCTGCGTTAGATCTGGAGTTCCTACATCTCGTCATGCGAAGAGGGTGGCGGTCAGAAACCGCCACGTGTAGTTCTACAGCTAGAGAAAGAACATCAAGAAAAGTCAAATAGCAATACCCGTGATTCAGCTTGTTTGGTGGTCGTGTGTCAGGGCTGGACTTCAGTCCAGCCGCGGCAATTCTCTTAATAATGGATAGACATTTTCGGTAACGAATGCAGCAGGAAATTGATCAGGCCGAATAGCTGCAAGATACTGTTTGAGAGGATCTTCGCTTGTGGAAGCAATGACCAAAACGCTTGAACGGGTATAGTTTTAATGCCTTTGTTCTTCCCGTTGCATAGGTTACCGAAAATGTTTCTTCTCTCTCAACGAAGACTGTTTTCAGATGGCCTGAAGGCCATCCCTGACACAATGCCTCACCAATGGTGGTAACGACTGAAATTGCTGGTATGTTTCGTCGTTCTTTGTTGATATCTCTTCCCAAAATTGTAGACACTCCAGCGGCTGGCCTGATTTGCAGCAGTAACAGCGAAAACACTCCAGTTATTCCCGGCTTTTGCTGAGCAGCCCTATTTCTCCCCACCTCACTGTACCTTGCTTTTCACGACTGTACTTTTTTGCCCCTTCGACTGTACTTCAACTGTACTCGGCGTACAGTGCGCCGCTATTGCTTCCTCCATATAACTAAGAGAGTAGCTCGATAAGTTACTTAAGTTTAAACACATGCATACAGTTGTGGTGTACGGAACCTCTTTGATGGCGTCGAGCATCGCCGCGACATTACGCGGTTGCCCAGGTATAGACATGGTGCAGCTCGAGGAGGGGCCCTCCGGCTCAATGAATGATCTGGGCTGTCTGGGTGCTCACACGGTCGTTGTCGACCTTTCGGTTGCCAAGCCGGAGTTGCTGTCAGCATTGCTAAGAACGTGCCCCAACCTGTTGCTGATAGGTGCAGATCCTGCCAGTGAAGAACTCCTGGTTCTGTCTTCCCGCCCAGTTCGCGTACTAGGCAGGGATGGTCTGCTTCAACTGATCGAAAAGAACAATAGTTCGGAGAAATTCTAATGAACAATACGGGTTCTCTCCCGTCAGCAAAGTTGCGCAGAAGAATAGCTTATGTTCTCTGTTGTCTTCTGCTGCTTCTGGTGAGGGCGACGGTCGCTTGGGGCGCCACAAGTACCGTTACAACGCTTTCGATTACCTATCCCAATACGGCGATTTATTCCGGGGATCCGGTCACGCTGACCGCTACCGTAAAGACCTCGGCAAGCGTGGCCGTGAGTGGTGGGTATGTTAAGTTTTGCGATGAGTCCATTTCAGCGAATTCTTGCGACGGGGCTGCATTGCTTGGCAAGGCCTGGATTATACGTACGACTACGGGTGGCTATGCACTTGGAACGGCGACTCTGAGGCGGCGGCTGAGTATTGGCACACATGTTATTCGGGCTCGCTATGCGATGAACGCCGTCTATAATTCCTCGTCAAGTGAGACCCAAAACATAACAGTAGCGGCAAATAATTGGCTGCCTTCGACCACGAGCTTGGCGAGTACGGGCTCTGGGGGTAGTTATAGCCTGAAAGCGACTGTGACTTCGCATACTCTTCCGGTGCCATCCGGCACCGTCGAGTTTTACGACAGCAGCGTGAACACTACACTGGGAAACACTCCGCTCGATTCAACTACCATTAGCCAGCAGATGGTGCACGATACGAATCTCTCTTATTCAGTTAGTGGGGCTGTTTACTACGGTTCTTCAATAGGCGATGTCAACAATGACGGTTATCCCGATATGGCCTTTTCAAGCATCTCAGGCGAGATCACCGTGGCCTTCGGAGATGCGAGAGGAAATTTAACAGCAAATCAGACCATTAACACCAATTTCGGAGAACAATATTCGACAGGCAAGATAGCGTTTGCCGATCTGACTGGCGATGGCTGGCTCGATCTCGTGTATGTTGGCGCAGCTGCTAAAGGCGTGTACATTGCAGAGGGCAAGGGCGATGGCACCTTTGGGCCTCTTATAGAGGCCAATAATACGGGTGAGATATTGGCCGGAGATATCATGGTGGGTGATGTTAATGGAGATGGGGCTCCAGATATCGTCATTGGGAGCGTAGGATATCCAACTGGAGTTATCCTGCTGTATAACAATCCGAGTGTCACATCCAATATCACGTGGGCATTTTCGGACTATTATGACATCGGACGTGTTAATTCGCTGGCTGTCGGAGATGTGAATGGAGACGGATATGAGGAGATAGCAGCGTGTGCCCAGCTTAATGACGCCTGTGGAATCATAACGCGTTCCGCTACTACGGGATGGTTATCCACTACTAAGTTGCCAGACGCTCCCAGCACGGCGGGTGGCACTCTTCTCGGAGACTTCAATGATGACGGGAAGTTGGACCTGGTAGTAATGGGCTACAATAGCGACGCTCGTTACTACCAAGGAGATGGCGCGGGTGGGTTCTCTTTGATGTGGAGTACTAACGTTGTGGCTGATCCCGAATTTCCCGGAATCGTTGGGGACTTCAACGGAGATGGGCTTCTCGATTTCATTGGCATCAGCTACTCTCCCGTTGCCGGTTACTTATTTTTGGGCGACGGCACCGGCCATTTCAGTGCGAACCAGATACCAGTTGACCAGGGGATGGCTGCACAAACAGCGGATTTTAATGGAGACGGCTATGACGACGCGATAGTGACTGCATACGGCTACCCTCTTCTTTTGGATTGGCAGACGATGATTTCCGGTACGGCAAGTGTGAATGTGCAAAAGAACGGATCCTCCGCCGACCATACTGTCTTGGCCAAATACAGCGATACCACGAATGCTTATGCGGCGAACAGTTCGAATACGTTGTCCTTGGCCCCTCTCTTGCTTCAGGGACAAATCATCACGATTACGCCTCAATCTCCGTTAGACAGCACATTTGTCTGGGGAACTGTTACATCCGGACCAGTAAGCGCTACATCCGATTCTGGCTTAGACGTGGTTCTTTCCGTGTCTGGCCCCGCAACGCTCGCTGGAAGTGCTCCAAACTGGACCTTAACAGCGACCGGCCCTGGAATTATAAAGCTGAACGCTTCGCAGGCGGGCGATAGCACATATGCTGCGGCAAGCGCTTCGAAAACTTTGGTGGCGCAGGCGGCACCCACTATTGGCTGGTCTGTTCCGGCATCGTTGTCCTATGGTTCTGCTCTGGGGGGGGCGGTCCTGAACGCTACCGCCACCGATAGTAGCGGGAATACGATTGCTGGATCTTTTGCCTATACCACGAGTACCGGCAGCACTCTGCATTCCGGAGATGTGCTGGAGGTGGGGACGTATTCGGTCACAGTTACCTTTACTCCTACTGATGCTATGCGCTATGTAGGTGCAAATGTGACAAAAACGTTGAATGTTGTTCCGATTTCTCCTTCGATCGTGTGGGCCGCCCCTGCAACAATTTCCTATGGAACAGCCTTAAGTGCGGCGGCTCTCAACGCATCGGCGGCGGATAGCGGAGGACATACGATACCCGGCTCATTTGCGTATACGGAGGGCGCGACGCCCCGGCAAATTGGTGACGTATTGCCAGCCGGATCGCATACGATAAAGGCTACCTTTACCCCTACGGATACCACAAACTATGTAAGTGGAGAAAGCACCAGCGTAGTTGTGACAGTGTCACAGATCTCCCCTACGATTGGATGGGCCACTCCTGCAGCAGTTTCCTACGGAACAGCGTTAAGCGCGACGACTCTTAATGCCGCGGCAACCGATGGAGCAGGACATACGATACCCGGTTCGTTTGCGTATACGGAGGGAGCGACGCCCCGGCAAATTGGTGACGTATTGTCAGCCGGATCGCATACGATAAAGGCAACCTTCACACCTACGGATACCACCGACTATGTAAGTGGAGAAAGCACCAGCGTAATTGTGACAGTGTCACAGACTTCCCTGACTATCGGATGGACAGCCCCCGCAACAATTACCTACGGAACAGCGTTAAGCGCGGCGACTCTTAATGCCGCGGCAACCGATGGAACAGGACATACGATACCCGGTTCGTTTGCGTATACGGAGGGAGCGACGCCCCGGCAAATTGGTGACGTATTGTCAGCTGGATCACACACGATAAAGGCGACCTTCACACCTACGGATACTACCGACTATGTAAGTGGAGGAAGTACCAGCACAAATGTAACAGTGTCACAAGCTTCCCCGGTAGTTGCATGGACAACCCCCGCAGCAATCTCCCTTGGGACAGCGTTAAGCGCAGCGATTCTGAATGCTACAGCCACGGACAGTGGAGGACACGCGATATCCGGTTCGTTCGTGTATACGGAGGGGGCGACGCCCCGGCAAATTGGTGACGTATTGCCAGCCGGATCGCATACGATAAAGGCTACCTTCACACCTACGGACACCACCGACTATGTAAGTGGAGGAAGCACTAGCGTAATTGTGACAGTGTCACAGATCTCCCCGACTATCGGATGGACAACCCCGGCAGCAATTTCCTACGGAACAGCGTTAAGCGCGACGACTCTTAATGCTGCAGCAACCGATGGAGCAGGGCATACGATACCCGGTACATTTGCATATACGGAGGGCGGAACACTGCGGCAGATCGGCGATGTACTGTCTGTCGGATCACACACGATAAAGGCTACCTTCACACCTACGGATACCACCGGCTATGTGAGTGGAGGAAGCACCAGCGTAGTTGTGACAGTGTCACAGACTTCCCCGACTATCGGATGGGCCACCCCGGCAGCAATTTCCTACGGGACAGCCTTAAGCGCGACGACTCTTAATGCCGCAGCAACCGATGGAGCAGGGCATACGATACCCGGTACATTTGCATATACGGAGGGCGGAACACTGCGGCAGATTGGCGATGTATTGCCAGTCGGATTACACACGATAAAGGCTACCTTCACACCTACGGACACTACCGACTATGTAAGTGGAGGAAGTACCAGCGTAGTTGTGACAGTGTCACAGATCTCCCCTACTATCGGATGGGCCACCCCGGCAGCAATTTCCCCTGGGACAGCGTTAAGCGCGACGACTCTTAATGCCGCAGCAACCGATGGAGCAGGGCATACGATACCCGGTACATTTGCATATACGGAGGGCGGAACACTGCGGCAGATCGGCGATGTATTGTCTATTGGATCACACACGATAAAGGCGACCTTCACCCCTACTGATACCACCGACTATGTAAGTGGAGAAAGTATCAGTGTAGTTGTGATAGTGTCACAGATCTCCCCTACGATTGGATGGGCCACTCCCGCAGCAGTATCCTATGGTACAGCACTAAGCGCGGCGAATCTAAATGCTACAGCTATAGATAGCGAGGGGCACGCGATACCCGGATCATTTGCGTATACAGAGGGGGCGAACCTGTTGCAGATTGGTGATGTGCTTCATGCCGGAGCGCATACGATAAAGGCAACCTTCACCCCTACGAATACCACCGACTATGTAAGTGGAGGAAATACCCGCGTCGTGATGAGTGTGTCACAGGTTTCCCCTGTGATTGCATGGACACCCCCCACGGCAATTCTCTACGGAACGGCACTGAGTGCAGCAATTCTTAATGCGACAGCAGTGGATAGTGGAGGCAATGCAATACCCGGTACATTTGCTTATATGGAAGGCGGAGCTCTCCTGCCGATTGGTGACGTGCTGTCTGCCGGGTCGCACACGATAAGGGCGATCTTTACCCCCACAGATACTACCGACTATGTAAATGGAAGCAATGTGCAGGTAACTTTGAACGTAAATAAGTACTCACCGGCATTGACTCTCACTTCCGATTCCGGCAATACGGCGCTGGGTTCGGTGGTGCACCTCACGGCTTCGTTGAGTTTCAACTTCTGCTCAGGGTACGTGACATACTTTGACGGACCTACCGTGCTGGGCATGGTCCCGGTCAGTTCCGGCCAGGCTGTATTCCCGAACTTGACAGAGTGGGGCGGCGGTCGCCGATTGCATGCGTTCTATACGGGCAGTCAAGCCTGTAGGGCAACCGAATCTTCTTCTTTAACTGAGACGGTTGCGCCAAATTCCAGTAGAAGTTTCAGGAGCAAGGGGACCTACAACTTCGGATCGAATCCAACTGGACTTATCCTGGGCGATTACAACCAGGACGGGATCGCAGATTTAGGCGTTCTAGATTCAGCTGGGGGAACACTGACGGGAGCTCTGGGACGTGGCTCTGCTAACTTCACTAGCGTCGGTACCTTATTGTCCGGACGCGGCGATATGAGAGCGCTAGTGGATGTGAATGGCGACGGATATCCGGATCTGGTGACTGTCGATTCTACGGCGGGTACTATCAAGATATATCTGGAAACCGGGTATATGTCGTTATCCACATCTGCCCAGAGTTACGCTGTGGGCGCCAATCCCAAAGACGTCGCTGTTGGCTATTTCAACAATGATAGTTATCCCGATCTAGCCGTCACCAACTCTGGAGATTCCACAGTTACCCTTTTGCTGGGCAAGAGCGATGGGACCTTTCTGCCAGGAGGTACACTCGCGGTCTCGGCTCCGCCCTCCGGTATAGCCTCGGCGGACGTGAATGGGGATGGGATGACAGATTTAGTAGTGACTACTCCGACGACCGGATCGGTCGCGGTATTCCTCGGCGACGGGAACGGAAGCTTTGCGAGCCCAGTCACTTATGCTGCAGGCTCACAGCCAACGGGATTGGCGGTTGGCGATGCTGACGGAGATGGTAAACCCGACGTAGTAGTTACAAACTACGATACTGGAAAGATCAGCCTGCTGCAGGGAGACGGGAGTGGTGTCTTTACTCTGACCAATAGCTACACTGTCGGCAAGCATCCGACAGCGGTAGCCATGGGTGAATTCAATAACGATGGCTATCCCGATTTGGCTGTGGTTAACAATGGAGACGGTACTGTAGAGATTCTGCTGGGAGGCTCTGTCCCGGATCTCACTGTCGGAATTACCCACAGCGGCCAGTTTAGTCCCGGACAATCATCTGCCGATGGAAAGTTTTCGATTGTTGCCTCTAACTCCGGTTCTATTGCCACAACCGATGCTGTAGGCGTAAATGTGACCGTGTCGGATGGAATGACTGTTGGCAGCATCGGAGGAACGGGCTGGAGTTGTAGTTCCATCGCGGCTGTTCCGATGCGCTGTAGTCGCACCGATGCACTGGATGCTGGGGCTTCCTATTCTCCAATTGACGTCATGGTAAAGGCCAACGCCGGGGTTACGACCGGTTTGACGATCAATGCCACCGTAGAGGGCGGAGGGGAACTCGACACGACGAATGACAGCGCGTCGGATACCGTTAACGCTTCTCAGGTGGGAACCACGACGACGTTATCTGCAGATTCTGCAACTTATGGCAGTCCTGTGATGCTCACGGCAAGAGTGGCGTCTTCTTACGACACGGCCAGCGGAACTGTAGTCTTTAGTGAAAATGGAGCTGAATTGGGTCGGTCTTCCCTTAATTCGGGAGTTGCGACTCTGCCTTTATCCACTCTCGCAGTCGGCACGCACGACATCGAGGCTGACTATCAGGGAAGCGGTGAATTCCAGAGCAGTTCAGGGAGCTTGAACGTCCAGATTTCTCCCGCGTCCCTGACGATAACGCCACGATCAGTCTCGAAAACATATGGTGCAAGCGGTCCAGCATTGAGTTATACGATCACGTCGGGGAGCTTGTTCAATAGCGATCGTATCGACCAAGTGACACTGAGTTCGTCTGGCGCTGCAACAACGGCGACAGTAGGCACATACCCAATCACCGCATCGAACATATCGGGAAGTGGACTGTCGAACTATACCATCACTTATGGTTCCGGGACGCTCAAGGTCGATCCCGCAGCGATGACCATAACAGCCCAATCGGTTTCGAAGGTTTACGGTACTATTGCTCCGGCGTTGAGCTACACAATCACATCGGGGAGCTTGTTCAATAGCGACCGCATCGACCAAGTGACACTGAGTTCGTCCGGCACTGAGGCAACGGCGGCAGCGGGTACATATCCCATTACCGCATCGAATGCGTCGGGAAGCGGACTATCGAACTACGTTATTGCTTATGGAGCCGGAACACTCACGGTGACACAAGCGATGGCGGGCATAACCCTCAACTCTACGGCGAGCACGGTCATGCTCAGGAGCAACTTCACTCTGACAGCGAATGTCTCTTCGAGTGTTGGGACGCCCTCCGGGACTGTTACCTTCTTCGATGGATCGTCATCGCTGGGATCTGCCACTCTGAGTGGCGGAGTGGCGCAATTGAGTGCCGCGCTTAGCAGTCCGGGCAGCCATGCGGTTACGGCCTTCTACAACGGGGATACTAACTTTTTGAGCCTGACCAGCTCCGCCGTAAGCGAAAAGGCAATCGACATTGTTGTGGGTACGGCGACTACCACAGGTGGTGGTTCGACGGCTAAGGTGCTCCCTGGGACATCCGCTGCCTTTAACGTTTCGATCTCTCCCAGTACCGGGACCAACTTTCCATCGGCAATTACCTTGACGCTGAGTGGATTGCCTTCTGGAGCGACGGCGATGCTGGGGCCGTCAACCTGGGTCTCCTCCGGAAATGGCGTTACCTGGGCGCTTCCAGCAAACACCGTTCTGGATGGAGCAACAACAATCACTGTACAAATGCCAGCTGCTACCACAACGGCCAGATCGGACAAGAGCCCATTGGGAAGAGGATCTGGTCCGATGCTGCTTGGCTTACTTCTACTGCCCCTTGCGTCGCGAATGCGACGTTCCGCGGGCGTCTTACGCCGCACCTCGGCACTGCTTCTGGTTCTCTGGGTGGCAGGGATGGTAGTGGGGATGAGTGGTTGCGGTACGAATTATGGCTTCAATGACCGAACGCAACACAACCATGTAGTTACAGTCACGGTAAGTTCTGGGGCTCTTTCGCACAGCACCAGCTTCACCGTTCAGACCCGGTAGGGAGGATGAAAGTGCATATCCAAAATTGCAAGAAAGTACTCCTCGCCGGAGTGTTCCTGGCAATCGGTGTAGCGGCGTGGGGGCAGAGCGAAGCCCCTGCCAAGTTCGCATCGAACTGTTGCGATGTGGCCGTAATGTACAGTGCGATGCACAGTCCATCCACGGTAGGTGGCGATTTTTGGTCGCAGGGAGGAAGTGTCCAGATTCACGGAAAGTTCTGGAAAGGGCTGGGGGAAGTTGCCGATGTCACGGTCGAGCACAATCGAGACATTCAGAAGTCCGGCGTCGGCCTTGACTTAGTTACTGTTACTTTCGGTCCGAGGTATACCTGGGCGTTGTCGAGGAGGCGCTTCTCTATTTTCGGGCAATCGCTGCTTGGTGAGGCGCGTGGTATGAACAGCGCCTTTCCTCTTCAGGGCGACAATATCACTTCCGACGCGAATGGGCTCGCGCTGCAGATCGGTGGCGGCGTGAACGTAGAAGTGAGCCGACGCTTTGCGTTGAGGACTGTTGATGCGGCATGGCTGCATACCCAGTTGCCGAACTCGTTCAGCGGCCATCAAAACAGCCTGAAAGTTGCCTCTGGTCTGGTCGTGCACTTTTAGATCTTGTGAGCCGCGATCTCGCTGTTTAGGCTTCTCGGACTATACTCTGCGGTGGCAGATATGTGATCTGGCTTCAGTTCTTGTCAGACCAAAGGGGATTCGATCATGCCGGTGATCCAGCTGGAACCGGCCTTGGTTGAATACGTATTCTGCCGCCGAATTCCCCTTCCCATATCGTGCGGAAGACACGGATGGAGCAGCTTACTCAGCCTACATTGCGATGAAGCACTCCCGAAATGCAGCTATTTTGCTACCGAGGGTGCTGCCAGCAGCCACTTGATCCTCTACAACGCTGCTAACAAACTTTTGCTTACTATATCTGCTGAAGGGTAGTTGTACCGGTCAGCACGATACACTGCTCTTGTAGCGAGGTTTCGTTCTGGTCGGCGCTATTGTCGGAATTCCTGTGTTTTGAAGGAGTAGAGGTAAATGCACTTTTTCGGGCGGCGGATGCGTTATGCCCTGCAAACTATAACTTTGTTTCCAATCCTGGCATTTGCTCCTGCTTTGTCTGCTGTGGTGGTGCGTGGAACGGTGACCGATCCGGTCGGAGCTGCCGTCAGCGGGGCTCAGGTGGCTCTCATTCAAAACGGTAAGGTCGTTTCCGCTGCTCCCAGCAAATTCGATGGGTCTTATCAAATCACGACGTCTTCCAGTGGGCATTTCTTCCTGATCGCCTCGGGCAAATCATTTCGCCAGCTTCGGATTCCGGAGTTCTATGCAAATGTCTATGACAACGTAGAGCAGAACCTCATTCTTTCTCCGGAATGGGTCCGCCAGCAGGTTGTTGTCACGCCAAGTGGAACTCCATTGCCTCAGGCACAGACAGCCTCCTCAGTCTCTGTGATCTCCTCTCTCGATTTTCAGAATGCTCCAGACCTGATCGGTCAATTGCGTCTGACTCCCGGAATCGTTGTTGCTCAACAGGGACAATATGGAGCGCTGGCCTCCCTCTTCATTCGCGGCGGAAGCTCCGATTCAAATAAGGTTACCTACGATGGCGTTCCTGGAGAGGATTTAGGCGGACGTTTCGATTTTGGCGATGTTGCCTCTTCCGGCTTGGAGCAGGGCGAGATTTTGCGCGGTCCGAATTCTGCTCTGTATGGTTCCGATGCTGCCGCAGGTGTGGTGGCTTTATCGACACCGCGCGGGACTACAAACTTTCCTTCGCTTCTATATTCAGGCGATGGGGGGCGATTCACCAGTTATCGTAATGACGCAGGATTAGCTGGACTATGGGGAAAGTTTGATTACTATGCCGGGTTTTCGCGTTTCGACACGAACAATAATTTGCCTGGCAATAAATACCATGTTGCGACTACCATCGGGAACCTGGGCTGGCACCTTTCTTCAAAAACCAGTCTTCGCGGTACAGCACGGAATTCGGTTTCCGCTAGCGGAGTGCCCGGGGCATACGAGTTCTATGGCATAAGTGACGACCGCAAGCAGGCGGATCAGGATACGTATGTTGGAGCGACAATCGAAAATCAGACGAGTGATGCCTGGCATAACCTGGTCCGTTATGGATTAGCGAGGAAGCGCGAGCAATCGCAGCAGTGGTATCCGGCAGGTTTTCCCATCATTACAACGGTCTTTGGCTTTACTTCAACCAACTACTATGGCCATCCAATAGCAATTCGTGGTGCGAATGGTTATTCAGTCAAAGGTCCAGCGGTATTGAATTATGGGACAGGCGTCTATCCAAATCGTCTGGATCTGGTGTCGAATCGCGATCAGCTCTTCTTCCAAAGTGATTACAAAATTACTCCGCATCTGACTGTTCTGGCAGCCTTCCGGTATGAGAATGAACGTGCTGCGGAGCGGGAAGCCGCATACTCTCTCAACTACCAGCTGGAGCGTACAAATTACGACTACACGCTGCAACTTGCCGGCGATATTAAGGGACGGTTCTTTTATAGTTTGGGCGGTGGTATCCAGAAGAATCAGCTGTTCGGGACGGAGGGGACACCTCGCATCGGATTGACCTATTACGTGATGAAGCCAGCTGCCGGAGTCTTTCATGGAACGAAGTTGAATTTCAACTTTTCGAAAGGCTTAAAAGAGCCGACGCTGACTGAACAAATCGGTTCGTTGCACGATTTCTTATCTCAGCACTCCGGTCAGCAAGCAATTCAACAATATGGTATATCTCCGCTACAGGCCCCAACGGCTCGCAGTTACGACGGTGGTATAGAGCAGAGTTTGTTTAGCGAACGAGTCGTGCTTCGTCTGACGTATTTTCATAATGAGTTTGGGCGGCAGATAGAAAATGTTGGCTACTCGATTGTGCCCAAGCTCTTACCGAATCTCTCCATTGCGCAACAATCCGCGCTGGTAAATCTGCTGAAGGACAGTGGAGCGTTTTCGCTGGCGCTGAATTCTATGGATTTTGAGGCGCAAGGGATGGAGTCGGAAGTTCAGTATGGAATAGGGAAGCACATCTTCTTCCGCGGCGGATATACGTATCTCGATGCGGTCGTGCAGCATTCTTTTTCGAGCAATGCGCTGAGCCCTGTTTATAACACCGGCTTGTCAACGGGAGTCGCTCCTTCTTTCTCTAACATTCCCATTGGTAGTGCCGGTCCATTGAAGGGAGCAAGGCCTTTCCGCCGTCCACCGCATACCGGCTTCTTTGCCGCTACGTATTCGGGTGACAGATTGGCCGCATCGTTTACGAGTGCCTTCGTCAGCAGAAGCGACGATTCGACCTTTTTGGGGTATTCGGATATCGAGCAGGGAAATTCACTTCTTCTTCCCAACCGTAATCTCAATCATGGATATGCATCTCTCGGATTAGGTGGAAGTTACCAATTACGACCTTGGCTCGGGTGGTATGTGCAGATGGACAATTTACTGAACAACCAGCATATGGGGCCGATTGGGTATCCGACTCTGCCATTTCAAGTTCGTTCCGGGATCAGGATGGCTCTCGGAAGAAGGGTGCGGTAGGAACGGTACAAAAAATTAGCGGGTTGATTCAGATCTTCAAAGGAAAGCTGAACCAACCCGCAAGAGTACTTTCTCCCAAAGTCTAGAACGTTTTGCGCGGGAAGATCTCGCGAATAACGTTGTAGAGAGCATCTGCTGCCAGATTGAAACCTATCGTACGACCCAGTACTTCATCTCTAGTCAAACGATCAACGCCGAATTGTGGATAGATGAACTGCTGCCCGATGTAGGCTGCTCCCACCGTTCCGCCGATTAGCGGCACATTCAGGAAGTTCTTTCCGTTGTCACGCTGTGCGACTACTACTCCTGCCAGAGCATGACCAAGTCGAGCACCCAATCCATGGCCGGATCCCAGCGGAATATACCGTGGATCCATACGAAGCGGTGCGGCTAGGAGGAAGTTCGAAAGGAAGAGTTGTGTTTCCGACTCTGAGACTCCAGCTAATAGACGACGGCTATGATAGCGGGTATCTTCTTCCATATTGTCACGCCAGGCTTTAACTCTGCGCCCATACTCTTTGAGCTGATTATCGTATTGCTCTCGCTGCGCTTCGGTTTGAATGTTGGGCATTGCAGGTTCTTCGGGTTGATCGTCGACGTTAGGAATTCCTGCCATCAACGCACCTTGAGCGAGGTTGCGCATGCCATAGGTTGAGCGTGCCCAGTAGACCAGCTTTGCTTGAGCCGAAAGAGGGTAGTAGGCATCTTCTACAGAGGGACCCTGCCGCAGTCCGCTGAGGATTTCTCCTTTAATCATGCTACGGACTAACTCACGGCTTACATTTGTAACTGCATCACCTGCTAAAGAATAAGCAATGTACTTGCCTACGAACTTTCCTGTGTCCAACTGCGGAACATCGAACTGGTCGGAGTAGACCATTCTGCCTAACAGAGCGGCTCCCACCGTACCACCAATCTTTGAAAAGTTGGGTTGCAGCAATCCATTATTTCCGCGAGTGATGACAACGGAAGCTGCTGCATGACCGATGCGGCTGCCAAGGCTGGCGTGCAGATCGGCAGGGACGTAACGGGGATTCTCCCGTAAAGCGACTGGAAGCAGAAAGTTCGATAGGAAGGCCCTGGTCTCGGCTGTTGCCAGTCCGGCTGCTGCGCGGCGGCCACGGTAGCGGAGCTCCACCTCACTGGAACGACGCCATGTGTCCATGGCATTACCGTATTTGTCCATTGCTGCCTCGTAAGCAGGCCCTTCACCATCGGCGGGCGGCTGCTTGGGCGCACTTGGCAGATTGGGGATTCCGGCGATCATTCCGGTTTCAATAAAGTTGCGAGCGGAAAAGGTGCTCCCAAGATAGTAGGTCAGCTTCGATCCAAAGCTTATTCCCGATGCGTGTGGGGGCAGCTCTTTAACTGACGATGACTTTTTCTGCGCAAGAGCCTCTGCGCTGGAGGGAATCGCTGCGGTGGGAATTGCCCGCATAATGCTGTGCTCGTCTCCGGCGAGATGATCGGTTTGTGCCAACAAGGCAGATGGAAGACATATCGCTGCAAGGCAGAAGGAAAGCGTCGCTTTGCGCATGAGGGAATCCTTTATACGAATCGCTGATTCAGTTGTTGAACGGGGTTCTGCTCTAGAAGGTAATCGGCAGGAGGTCGAACTTCAATCGAGTTTTCTGTTTCGGGTAGGCGGGAGTTTCTGTTTGGGATTTCTAATGTTTGAAGATCAAAACAGGAAGAAATGGCGCTCAACTATTCAAAAGAAAACCCCACACGAGTTTGAATCGTGTGGGGTTCGCAGTCTTTAGCTAGAAGTTAGCTAGCTAAGTACTTCTTAGTACATGCCTTCCATGCCGCCGTGGCCGGGAGCAGGAGCTGCTTGCTTGGGCTCCGGAATTTCGGAGACCATGGCTTCGGTGGTCAGCATTAAGCCAGCGATCGAAGCTGCATTCTGCAGTGCGGTGCGGGTAACCTTGGTCGGGTCGATGACACCGGCCTTGACCAGATCCTCGAAGTCGCCCTTTCCGGCGTTGTAGCCGTAGTGGGAATCCTTGCTGTCCAGGATCTTGCCGACAACAACTGCACCCTCTTCGCCGGCATTGGCGACGATCTGGCGCAGAGGCTCTTCGATGGCGCGACGAACGATGGTGGCACCGATCTTCTCGTCACCTTCGAGAGTCTTCAGAAGGTCATCGACAGCCTTGGTGGAGCGGACCAGAGCCACACCGCCACCGGGGACGATTCCTTCCTCGACGGCTGCACGGGTTGCGTGCATAGCGTCTTCGACGCGAGCCTTCTTCTCCTTCATTTCCGTCTCGGTAGCTGCACCGACCTTGATGACGGCTACGCCGCCAACCAGCTTGGCAAGGCGCTCTTGCAGCTTCTCGCGATCGTAATCGGAGGTGGTCTTCTCGATCTGATTGCGGATTTCCTTCACGCGGCCTTCGATGTCGGCAACCTTACCGCTGCCGTCAACGATGGTGGTGTTGTCCTTGTCGATGGTGACGTGCTTGGCGCGGCCGAGATCCTCGAGCTTGACGTTCTCAAGCTTGATTCCGAGATCTTCGGTGATTGCCTTGCCACCGGTCAGGATGGCGATGTCGCCCAGCATTGCCTTGCGGCGATCGCCGAAGCCAGGAGCCTTAACGGCAGCGACGTTCAGGGTTCCACGCAGCTTGTTGACGACCAGGGTGGCGAGTGCTTCGCCTTCGATGTCCTCAGCGATGATCATGAGGGGCTTGCCTTGACGGGCAACCTGCTCGAGCAGCGGGAGCAGATCCTTCATCGAGCTGATCTTCTTCTCGTAGATCAGGATGTAGGGATCTTCCAAGGAAGCTTCCATGCGGTCCGGATCGGTGACGAAGTAGGGGCTCAGGTAGCCGCGGTCGAACTGCATTCCGTCCACTGTTTCCAGGTAGGTCTGCATGGTCTTCGACTCTTCGATGGTGATGACGCCATCCTTGCCAACCTTCTGCATCGCCTCGGCGATGATCTCACCGATTTCGGAGTCACCGTTGGCGGAGATGGTGCCGACCTGGGCGATCATGTCGCCGGAAACCGGCTTGGAGAGTGCACCGAGTGCGCCGGTCTTCTCCAGAACGCCTTCCTTGTTACGCTTTCCGATAACAGCCTCGACAGCCTTATCGATACCGCGCTTCAGGGCCATCGGATTTGCACCGGCGGCAACGGTCTTTACACCCTCGCGATAGATTGCCTGGGCCAGAACGGTTGCGGTGGTGGTTCCGTCACCGGCAACGTCAGAGGTCTTGGAAGCGACTTCGCGGACCATCTGTGCGCCCATGTTCTCAAGGGAATCCTTGAGCTCGATCTCCTTCGCGACAGTGACACCGTCCTTGGTGATTGTCGGGGAGCCGAACTTCTTCTCAATAACAACGTTGCGGCCCTTAGGACCGAGCGTAACCTTTACAGCATCTGCCAGCGTGTTTACGCCGCGCAGAATTGCCTGACGGGAATCCTCTCCGTGCAGAATCTGCTTTGCCATAACTTTAACTTCTCCTCAGTATTCGCCGCGGTCATGTCTTGATGACCCGCCGGCTCTCTCAAATTTCTTGTTGGCGCGCGACTGAGCGCAAAGTTACTTGGTCTTTAGAATTCCGAGGACTTCTTCCTCACGCATGATGAGGAATTCCTCGCCGTCGATCTTGATTTCGGTTCCGGCATACTTGCCGAAGAGAATGCGGTCTCCAGCTTTGACGTCGAGAGGGAATACCTTCCCTTCGTCATTGGACTTGCCTTTGCCGACAGCGATAACTTCGCCTTCCTGCGGCTTCTCTTTAGCTGTGTCCGGAATGATGATTCCGCCACGCACGGTCTCCGCTTCCTCAACACGGCGAACGAGGATGCGATCATGGAGCGGCGTGAAGCTGGTCGCTACAGATGCGGTTGCAGTTGCCATTTCGCTACTTCTCCTTCGGGGCGGGGGACTATCCCGCCGGGTATGAAACTTGATTTCCAATTTTGGAGGTTGCCATACTCGGCTCGTGCTGCTTTAGCACTCTCACCTTCCAGTTGCTAACAGTAAGCAAGGAGCCCTGTGCATGTCAAGGGGGTACTACGAATTATCTTAGCGTGTTGCACTCATATATTGCAGCATTGTGAATGTCAAGAGAGGTGAAAGAGGGGCTTCCAGGTGAGATTTGGCTAAGAAATCAGTGTTTTCACGCTGTGACGGTGAAAGTGGTGCGGTGGGATTCGCACCGGATCTTTTGTGAAATTTTAGGAATAGAAATTGTGGATACGATTCTCTGTCTCCGGAGCTTCCGCAGAACAATGCCTATCAGTACAATGCTGGCATGTGGACCAAGCAGTTTTACCGTCGCTCGATGGCGGTAGCGTTAATGGGATTTTTTGCTCTGGGAACCCTGGCCTATGCGGGGCAGAGTGAAGATAAGCAGCAGGAGAATCGGCCTCGTCGTGGGCGGAAGTATGTTCCTCCCAAACCTACCAGTCATGTGGAGATAACAGTACTGCGGGATTCGAGCGGGAAACCGATTCCTAACGCCGGAGTCGTTTTTCATCTTGAAGGCGACAAGGGCAACATGGAGTTGAAGAGCGATCAGGAGGGCAAGGCTGTTATTGATGTATTGCCAACCGGCAGTACAATCCTTCTCCAGGTGATTGCTAAGGGCTTCCAAACCTACGGTGAGAGCTTCAAGCTGGATACCGCGCAGAAAAATATCGAAGTGCGTATGAAACGGCCTCAGGAGCAATACTCCATCTACAAGAAGCACGACGAGAGTGCCACCAACAATCAGCCTGGGACCGCAAATTCTCAAGCTGAGGGCGGCCAAGAAAAGAAAGTTCCCGATAGTCCTCAACCGCAGCAGTAGTGATTTCCCGCGGACCATTAGCCAAAAGATAAGGGTGTGTCATGTGACACACCCTTTCTTCTTGCTTCAATGTTGTTTCGATCTGCCTGCTTTCGGACGGAGCTCGTCAAAAGCCGATGTCACCGTTACGATTTATCCATTAGCCGGAACAGCTTTGATTGCGGTGATCTCCACCCGCCCCTGGCACGGTGAGACAGGGCGATTGAGGCTAAAGGACTGAGTCGTTCCTGGAGCAGTAACCAGAAGCTTGGAAATCATGGGGCAACTGTCGCCTGTTGTCCATCGCAAGGAGAAAAAGGCAGCACCTTTGGGTGGTAACAGGACGGAAGCTTCTTCCGGATTATCATTCTGGTCGTGAAGAACAGTCAGCGATTTAAGCGAGGGTTGCTCTTCTGCCGGGAAGGACACAAAAGGATATCCGCTCAGTTTGCAGGCACTGTCGCCCTTGTTGGTGAAGGCGATTGAGACGGTCCGTTCGGTGGCATTGCCATTTGCCGCGATCTCGGAGACAGCCAGATTGGCAGAGGAGCAGAAAGGCGCCTCGCTGGGAGTAGCTGTCGCATTCGTTGCTGTTAATTCCGGAGCTGTCCTGTGTTTGAGAACTGCGTAAGGCGCATTTGGATCGACCGGAGCCTTTCGGGAGCGGGGCATCTCTCTCGTTAACGCTGGAGCTGCCAGAGCTTTGTTGCTGGAGTGAGCCTTTCCTGAGCACCCTGCGACCAGTAGCAGAGAGACGGAAAATGCAGAAATAGCAGCAATTTGGGAGGGACGCATAATTGGCCTACCTATCTAATGATAGTGGATGGCCGCTTTGGCGGAATGGTTTCTCCCCTCCTGCTCTGCTTTTATTTTGCTGCGGAATAGGTAAGATCGACTGGTATGTCTCTATTGGAGATCATCTCGCAGACGCGCCCGCTAAGGGGCAAGACTGCACTCGTAACCGGTGCTGCAAGACGGATCGGTCGTTCCGTTGCCCTTGCCCTGGCAAAGGCTGGTGCCGATGTTGCCATTACATATCGAACCTCTTCCGAAGATGCTGCAAAAACTGTTCGCGAACTTGAACAGCTTGGCGTTCGGGCAAATGCACTAGTCTGCGATATTCGCGTGGAACAGAGTGTCCAAGATGCCGTAAGCCAGACGGTCTCCCGTTATGGAAGGCTGGATGTGCTGGTTAACAATGCCGGTCGCTTTGAGAGCAGGTCCCTGGAGTCAATTACGACGCCGGAATGGGATGCCATGTTTGAGACAAATACGCGTGGTCCCTTCCTTGTAACCCGTGCTGCGTATCCAGCTCTGAAGGCGGCGCAGGGACGAATCATCAACATCGGGTCCTTGGGTGGACTGCATCCCTGGGCTACGCACGCCCATTACTGTACCTCCAAAGCAGGCCTTCACATGTTGACGCAAACTATGGCGAAAGCTTTTGCGCCTGAGGTGAGCGTGAATTGTGTAGCTCCTGGAATGATTGAAATGGGTGAGGTCCCCGAAGCCTATGAGCATTTCGCTGCAAAGACTCCGATGCTTCGCAATGGGGCTCCCGGAGAAATCGCCGAAGCGGTATTGTTCTTCGCGCTCGGTCCTCACTTTATTACCGGACAGATTCTTGCAGTGGACGGCGGACTAGGTTTGTAGTCCGTCTATCGAGAGAAGAAGCGACTAAAGAACCCCTTCTTGGGAAGTGTCATTGGAATCCCAAAGTCGAGGTTTTCGTCCCAGAGTCCTTCCGGTTGGGGTTGTTCCGGCAGGGGAGCGCCTTCGAAGACAGCGCGCGGGTTTTCGACGCAGAGTCTCCTCGCAGTCCGTTCGCCTACCTTTTGAGCCACATAGTCATAGGCTGGCTTGAGGTACGGCGGGCGCGAGGTTAGGTTGTGCGCATCTGTTGCCAGGAATTGAATCCAGTTTCGATAAAGCAACTCATTTGAAAAGACCTCAGCAGCCTTTCCGAACCGGCCATAGAGAGAGGCTGCGGTTACCTGGACAAGGCACCCCATTTGCACCCATTCCGCCATCATCTTCGGATGGCGAACGATGATGGGGTTCCGTTCGGGATGAGTGAGAATGATGGCCAACCCGCACTGTTGGAGATCTTTGAAGACTTCATTGATCGTTGGCGGAATATTCGTGTCAGCGAATTCCACCAGGAGGTACCCTTTGCCGTTGATGGAGTACTTGGTAGGGTTCTGCTTCGCGTCCTGAATGTTGTCGAACGAGAGATGAAAATCGCAACCCAGCCCTAGGTTGATCGGCAGTTCCAACTCGCCTTGCAACTCTGCAAGACGAGCGCGGTTAACCTCCGGCTGGAATTTGTGGTGCGAATTTGCATGGGGCGTGCAGACGATGTGCGTGATCCCATCCTCGGCAGCGGCGCGTGCCATTGCCACCGAGGTTTTGATGTCGGGAGAACCATCATCGAGCCCAAAAAGGAGGTGATGGTGAATGTCAATCATCTGCTGCCTCTATAGCGACCTGCAGGTTGAGGTATTTCTTTAAGAACTAGGCTGAAGCAAAGGATGCGATCATGCTTGCGAAGATGTGGTAGCCATCAGAGGTGCCCAACAGATCTTCGCTAGAGCGATCCGGGTGAGGCATCATCCCAAGGACATTACGACCTTCATTCAGAATTCCGGCGATGTTCGAGAGTGAGCCGTTTGGATTGGCCTCTTTGGTGATCTCTCCTGAGGTAGTTGCATAACGGAAAGCGATGCGGTCTTCCGATTCCAGCTTTTGCAGCGTCTCCTGATCGCAGAAGTAATTGCCTTCCATGTGTCCGATAGGGATCTGCAAGACTTGCCCATTTTTCAGGTTTTGAGTGAAGGGCGAATTGGAAGTCTCAGTCCGCAAGTGGACTTGGCGGCAAATGTACTTCAGTCCGGCATTCCGCATAAGGGCACCGGGCAGCAGGCCCGATTCGCAAAGGATCTGAAAACCATTACAGATCCCTAGAACCAGTCCGCCATCTGCGGCAAATTTCTTGACGGATTGCATTACCGGCGAAAAGCGTGCGATAGCGCCAGTACGTAGGTAGTCTCCATAGGCAAAGCCGCCTGGAACCAGAATGGCATCGCAATTTTCCAGGCTGGACGAATCATGCCAGAGGTAGGTGACCGGCTGATGAGCTATTTCAGCCAGCACGTTGTAGGTATCTTGATCACAATTAGAGCCTGGAAAAACGAGGACGCCGAATTTCATGTCTATAGATTAGCAGGGGTTGCGAAGCCTTGTGATGGTTTCTCGCTTCGCGGGAATGTGTTCCTTCTGCAACAGATATCCATCTTCCGTTGATTCAATCGAATCCAACCAAGTATGACGATGGATTTGGAATCCCGCTCGGGTCCGGCACCAATCCGGAGAGGTGTCGGGTATCAGAGCAGCTTGAAAACCGCCGGTACAGCTCTGGCAAACTGGTGGCGCGCCGTTACCATAGAGGGTCTGTGTGTAGCAGTACTCTGGTTGATAGGCCTTCTCCTCCTCCATGTGCCCTTTGCCCCGGTGTGGGCGTTAATTGCTGGACTAATGACGCTTGTGCCAAATTTCGGCGGAGTGATTGCGCTTCTAGGGCCGGTTTTCTGCATTCTTGTCACCGGTAAGGATATGTATAGGCTGGGCTTTGTGCTTGGTCTGTATGCTCTGATCGTTGTTATTGATCAATTACTGTTACAGCCCCTGCTGATGAAGAAGGTGACGAGGGTACCGATTTGGGCTTCGATTCTGGTGCCGATCGTGCTCGGAATCGTTATTCCTTTCTGGGGCGTTTTAATTGCGCCACCTCTCCTTGCTGTTGTCTACGCATTTCGAAAGCCGAAATCCGTGTAAGGAGAGTATTTTGCGGGCGAATTCCTTTCCTTTTTATCTTTGCAACAAGCTCTGCCGGGGAGTCGCGCAGCAGTGGTATATTGATATGGTTGGCCGCGTGCCGTAAATCCCTGGTGCCATCAGTAGGGCCCGGTTTGCACGGCAGGTGCGGTGAGCGATTTAGACGCTTCTGAGGTTCTCATGTCCGGCCACTCAAAATGGGCGACAATTAAGCATAAAAAGGGCGCTCTTGACGCCAAGCGCGGCAAGGCTTTTACCCGCCTAATTAAGGAAATCACTATCGCAGCCCGTGCAGGCGGCGACCCAGACGGCAATCCGCGGTTGCGTTCGGCTGTTGCAGCAGCTAAAGCCGAAAACATGCCCCAAGACAATATCAAACGCGCTATTCAGCGCGGTACGGGCGAGCTTCCTGGTGCGATTTACGAGGAAATCACTTTCGAGGGCTACGGCCCTGGTGGTGTCGCTCTGATGGTGGAAGTCACCACCGATAACCGCAATCGCACTGTAAGTGAGATTCGTCATGCCTTCGCAAAACATGGTGGAAACCTGGGCGAGTCTAACTCTGTCCGCTTTATGTTTTCGAAGAAGGGCATCATCGCAGTTCCGAAGACAGCGGCCGATGAAGATACTCTGACGGGTATTGTTCTGGAGCACGGCGGCGAGGATCTGAACGACGAAGGCGATACGTGGGAAATCATCACTGATCCGGCTTCTTTTGAAGCTGTGTCTGAGGCTGTAAAGGCCGCTGGCATCGAGACAGTGATGAGCGAGATCACGATGATTGCTTCGACCTACACTAAGCTCGAAGGTTCTGCTGCGACACAGATGATTCGTCTTCTCGAGACGATTGAAGATCACGACGATGTTCAAAATGTCTATTCGAACTTCGATATGGATGCCAAGCAACTGGAAGAGGTAGCTGGCTAAGCGGCGGGAAGTTGAGATAAAGAAGAAGGCCGCCTGGATTGGCGGCCTTCTTTCTGGGTGGACAAATCGAGCAGATTCTTCGTTTTTCTGATGCGGATAATCTCTCCGGTTCATCAAGTAGGTAAACAATTCCGGCAAAACCGGGTCTGGATAGAACAAGAACGATGAAAATCGCGCATTTGGGAGTGTGGCTGGTTTTGGCAGGAGCCCTGTCGGGTATTTCCTCGGCATACGCACAAAACAGTAAGCAGACGACGGCAAAGTCCAACGATTATGTAGGACAGGTTCGCGCAAGCAGGCCCTGGGAGATCGGGCCCTTCGCCCAAGGTGGTATTGGCGATGGAGACCGGTCGAGCTTCAGCTTTTTCGCTCTGGGTGTTCGCGGCGGTAAGGTGCTCACCGAGCCGATGGGGCCTGGACTGTTACGCGGACAGTTTGAATACGCTGGAGAGATTTTGCCATTTTGGCAGTCTTATACTCCCGCAGCTCACATTGAAACCTCGACTCGTACCGTGGGTGGACAGACAATCACAACGAAAACTCCGGTCGGCGGAGGAACTTTTACCGGCGTAAGTATTACTCCGATCATTTTGCGTTGGAACTTTCATGGAACTAAGCGAATCCAGCCTTGGTTTCAAGGAGCCGGTGGCGTGATTTGGACGAACCATAAATATCCGCCCGATTACATGGTGGCTAAAGGGCATCCCGGCGGTACGAGTGTCTTTAACTTCACTCCTCAGTTTGGCATGGGAGCACATTATTTTGTGTCTCCGAAGAGATCCTGGGACTTCGGGGTGAATGCTGTTCATATCTCCAGCGCAAGTTTGGGAGACAAGAACCCGGGAGTAAATGCCAGCATACAGTTTCAGATGGGATATACGTGGTGGAAATGAATGCGAATGGTCCCTTGATTGAGTGTGTTCCGAACTTTTCAGAGGGCCGCAATGCGGCAAAAGTGGAGGCGATTGTTGCTTCCATGTGTGTGGAAGGCGTTCGGCTGTTGGATTGGTCCATGGACACCGATCACAACCGATCGGTAGTGACCGTCGTCGGTCCACAGTCTGCGGTTATTGAGGCGGCCGTGCGTGCCGCAGGTAAAGCTGCGGAATTGATTGATCTCACGGTACAAAAAGGGGAGCATCCACGAATCGGAGCGGCGGATGTGATTCCTTTTGTGCCTGTGCAGAACTGTTCTCTTGAGCAGTGCGCGATTGCCGCACGGCAGGCAGGGATCGAGATTTGGAAGCGTTATGCCATCCCGGTCTACTTCTATGAAGCGGCAGCTGCACGTCCGGATCGGGCTCTTTTAGAGGATGTTCGTCGCGGACAGTTTGAAGGACTGCAGGAAGCGGTAAAGAAAGAGCCTGCCCGCCGGCCGGATGTTGGCGGTCCGGATCTGCATCTTACCGCAGGGGCTTCGGCCGTGGGGGCAAGACGGTTTCTTGTTGCCTACAATATCTACTTGAAAACAAACGATGTGGGTGTCGCTCGGGCAGTTGCGCGGGAAATTCGTGCTTCCGGCGGAGGCTTGAAGGGCGTCAAAGCAATAGGTGTTTTGGCCCATGGCCAGGCTCAGATCTCGATGAATATCACCAACTTCCAGGAAACCCCGATCTCCAGTGTCTTTGCGACGGTGAAGCATTTGGCTCAGCGCCACAAGGTGGAAATGGCTCATGGGGAACTGATTGGGCTGATTCCTGAAGCTGCCTATGAGCGGGATAGCGAGTGGGCGCGTCTATTAGTTGACTTCGATCCGGGAAAAAAGATTCTGGAGAGCAGATTACAATCACCGCTGCCTTGGCCGGTAGCGGCGCTAAGATAAAGTAGCGCCTTGTCTGGGCGAAACTCTGGAAAAGCTGGAGTCGTCGCTGTAGCTATTGAGCAGACAAGGTCGTCTGAAGGAGAGCAACAAGAGTGAAGACAGGGAAGAAAGTTTGGCTGGGCCTGCTGGGTATGGCCTGTCTAGTGGCCGGTTTACCAGCATTTGGCGCTCAACTAGGCGGCGATGCCCGGTCGGCAATTCCAAGAGATGTACAGCAATTGGTCGTTATCGATTACCGCGCTATGCAGAACTCTTCTGCAGCTATGCAGTTGCGTTCGCGGATCATGCCTCCTGAGCTGAAGCAGCTTGAGTCGGCGCTAAAGTCATCCGGCTTGAATGAAACGAGAGATGTCGATCAGTTAGCCTTTGCCTCTTTCCGCATCAATGCAGAGGCTACCAGGACACTGGGAATCGCCCAGGGACAATTTTCTCTTCAAGACATTCTGGCGAACTTCCGTAAACAGAAGCTGAAGCCGACATCGATTCGGAATAACCGAATTTATCCTATGGGAACCAGCGGTCTGCTCGTGACCTTCTTGAATCCGACAACCATGGTTTTTGGTTCTTCCGAGGCGCTCAAGCTATCTCTTAATGCCCGCGATGGTATCTCCCAGAGCCTGCTCAATAACCAGCCTATGTTGGCAATGATGCAGTCGGTGGATCAAGAACCTCTGTGGAGTGTGCTGGATCAGAAGGGAACTCAGGTCATGATGCACTCCGTACTCGGGGATGCGGCACAGCTGGCCGATTATGAGACGGTAAAAAAACGGCTTTTGAACTCCGCCTACACCATGAATTTCCAAAATGGCGTGAAGTTCAATCTATCTGTTTCTACTCCCGATACGTTTACTGCGGCAACCATGTCTTCGCTCCTGAATGCCGCAATGCTCTATAAGAAGATGAGTGGCTCAAACTCGGAAAAACAGGCAATTAGCGAAACCAGCGTGGACTCCGATTCCGGAAAGCTGCTGGTAAAGTTTGCTGCAAGTGAAAGCCAGTTTGCCAGCTTGCTACAATCCCCACTATTCCAAACGGTAGTTCAGTAATTCTGTTACTTCTTAGAACAAAAGCTCATGCGGCTTGATCGGCGCATGAGCTTTTCTTTTTCCAATCCAATATTGGTGAAGTGCCTCCTACTCTGGCGGAAAACAGCGTAAGCTTTCGTGGGTTCCAGGAAACAGTGAATCTTTTTCAGTTTGCTTGTGCAGAAGAAAGCTGCATCCAACGAGCATGAAAGGTTCATCTGTATTGCGGGAAATGCTCTAGAGCATTTTTCGAATTAGTGTAGACTGAGCATGGCGAAACTCAGCGACAAGCAAAGCAATGGCGAAAGCCTACGAAGATGATCTGCGACGTAAGTTCCTAGCAGCCTATGATGATGGGAATGGGACGCTGGAGGAATTGGCAGAGCTATTTGGAGTAAGTGTAGGTTGGGCGAAGAAGGTTTCCAGCCAGCGGAAGCATAGTGGTCAAGCCGAGCGAGTTGTTCATCGTCCCGGGAGAAAACCACACGTCGGAGCCAGAGAGCAAAAGCAGGTAATAGCGTGGGTGGAAGCGGAGCCGGATTTAACGTTGGCTGAAGTGCAAGCAAAGTTGCACAATGAAGCAAGCGTGGAACTGAGCTTGGGGCGGATTTGGTTTCTACTTCGGAAACTGGGTTTACGGCTGAAAAAAAGTCGCTCTATGCCAGTGAACGCGATACCGAAGCGAACCGCCAGCGACGCCAAGAATTTGTCGCCAAGATCCAGGCGACAAGTCTGGAACGGCTGATCTTCCTTGACGAGAGTGGTGTGACAACTTCGATGACGAGGCGTTATGCCCGTTGCCTCGGAGGCACTCGTATACACGAATCTACTCCTGGAGGACAATGGAAAATCATGACCATCCTGGGAGCAATGAGTTTTCGTGGCATGGTAGCAACGATGACCATCGAAGCCGCTACCGATGCGGAGATATTCCTAGCCTATGTCGAACACATACTCTGTCCGGCACTGACAGCTGGCGATGTGGTGGTAATGGACAACTTGAGTTCCCATAAGGTCAACGGCGTACGGAGGCTGATCGAGGCCGCTGGAGCAGAATTGCTATACCTGCCGCCTTACTCGCCCGATCTGAATCCGATCGAAAAGGCTTGGGCTAAGCTCAAACAACTGCTTCGGGCTGCCAAAGCTAGAACCAGAGAATCCCTTGAGCAAGCTATAGCCGACGCTCTCAAGCTTATTTCCCCTGATAATGCTCAGGCTTGGTTCCGTCTCTGTATAAATGGTCTACACTAATTCGAAAAATGCTCTAAGCTGCCGTCTCTCAACCTCGCACAGAGGAACTACCTCCCAAAATCGAATACTCAGGAGTAAGCGGATGCACCAGACGGTCTTCCCCCACCTCTCTGGGCTTTCCAGTAAGAAGAGAAACCCCAATGTTGTTCCCATCTCTCTTCGTTCTTTCAACCTGATTCAAATCCAGCGAATTCATCTAGAGCTCACTGAACCTGTTGCTCTATTTCTGTGCCTGCTTTTTGTGTTTGTGGTTTCGGTTCCGCAACTGCAGGGACAAATGCCAGTGCAGCAATCAACTTCACCAATTGACTATTTAATCTTTGATCCCTGGTCCTGGAGTATTTGGGGCGGGAATGGATTGAATACCCATAACTCTTCCTTCGAACACACTATCAATCCTCAAAATGTATCGAAACTAACTCCTAAATGGGTTTTCACCACCGCAGGAGAGGTTTCGGCAACACCTACGGTGAGAGGCGATTCCGCTTATTTTGCCGATAAGAGCGGCTATATCTATCGCGTTACCAGGGATTCAGGCAAAGCAGAGTGGATTCATAAGATCTCGGAGTACACCGGAATCGCGACTTCTTACTCACGTAATTCCCCCGTACTTACTCGCTACTACACGATTGTTGGTGACCAAGCCAGCGCCTATGTGGTTGCCTTTAACCGGGCGTCAGGACAATTGGTGTGGAAAAACAACCTATATGGAGCCGAAGGTGCAATTATTACTTCATCTCCAGTGGTATATGGTGACCGGGTCTTTGTTGGCATATCTTCGCGCCAGGAGGCCCTTGCAGCGTCGCAGCCGGGATTCAAGCTTACTTTTCGTGGCAGTATCGTGTGTTTGGATCTAGAGACTGGGAAGGTGATATGGCGGACCTATATGGTTCCCCCTGGATATACGGGCGGAGCGGTGTGGGAATCGGGCTTTCCTCTTGACGATAAAAACGGTTCACTATTTTTCTCGACAGGAAATAACTATTCAGTTCCTGCGGATGTTGCAAATTGCATTAAGAACGCAAGCGATGCAACGCAACAACTGGCTTGTTTGGATCCTCACGACTATATCGATGCCATTGGAGCTCTTGATCCCAATGATGGACATATCAAATGGGTACGACGTCTGGCCGGGGCTGATACCTGGACTGTCTCTTGCATCGTAAATCCCACCAAAGGGATTCCTTGTCCTGATCCCGCAGGTGGCGATTACGATTTTGGCTCGGGCCCAAATCTCTTCACGATTCCGACGAAAGATGGTGGGACTCGCGAGCTTGTCGGTGCGGGACAAAAAAGCGGGGTCTATTGGGCTCTCGATGCTCTAACGGGAGAAGTCGTTTGGGCGACACAAGTTGGTCCCGGCGATCACTCAGGCGGAATCATGTTTGGCTCAGCCATTGATGCTACACGTGCTTACGTACCAATTAATAATGCTTCTCATACGTCCTATACCTTAGGTCCAGATCATAAGAAAACATGGAATGCAGGCTCCTGGGCGGCTCTAGACCTCTCTACAGGGAAGATCATCTGGCAGATACCTGCTACCGGACAGAATCCTTTAAATTCAAAGTATCCAGCAGGGGCAGAAGGGCAACTTAGCGAAGCTAATGGAGTAGTCTACGCAGGCTCACTTTCTGGAGATATGGTTGCTATCGATGCTGCTTCTGGAAATATCTTGTGGAAGTTTGCGAGTGGTGGATCCGTTGTTAGTGGACCTTCAATTCTGGATGGAGTTGTGTATTGGGGATCTGGTTATGGACAGAGTGGGGTTACAAACAATAAGGTCTACGCTTTCGGTCTTCCGCAGTGAGTTAGACAGACGAGGAGCCGCTTCATAGAAGTGTGTCCGCTGGAAGAATCTCGGTGCGGCTTTCAATTGTTCAGATAAACCAAGCTCGAATTGCTTTAGTTCGTCGTGAGCCTAGATTCGGAAATATCGGCTACATTGGTTTCTGCTGTGACGACGCAGTTCCGGCCTTTGTGCTTAGCGTTATAGAGAGCCTGATCTGCGATTTCAATCAGCCGGAGAGAATTCATGCCACGCTGGGGCACCATCGTGGCACAACCAATGCTTACGGTTACGACTCCATAGGGGTTTCCGATATGGGCAAGGGCTCGATGTTCCACCATAGCTCGTACCTGTTCGGCTACTTCAGCGGCACCGGCGCTCGGTGTATTCGGGAGCACAATGGCGAACTCTTCGCCGCCAAATCGTGCAACAAGATCGGCTGGACGGGAGACTACGTCCAGAGCTGCTTCAGCGATTTGCTTTAGACAGCTATCTCCACGGACATGACCATAGTGGTCGTTATAACGCTTGAAGAAATCGACATCCAGAAGTAGCAGAGAGAGCGGCTTTGCTTCGCGAATTCCGCGCCGCCACTCCTGGGCCAGAACTTCGTCGAAGCGACGACGGTTTGCAATTGCAGTTAGCGCATCGACAACAGCAAGGGCCTCAACGGCGCGGTAAGCGCGCTTGAGTTCTTCTTCGTCTTTCTTTCTTCGCGAGATGTCGCGAACGACATTCAGAAAACCAATGGGTTGTTCGGTCTCTTCATCGCGATAGATCCGTATATTTGCTTCTACCCAAAGATAACTTCCAGACTTCTTCCGATCCCGATAAATGAAGGATTGTCCATCCTGGCCATTGCGCAGGTTTGAGAGGACCTTTAGGTATTCGGCTTGATCATCGGGGTGGGCCAGACTGTTAAGGGGCTCATGCATCAATTCGCAGGGCTGATATCCGAGCACGTCTTTGATTGCCGGCGAGATATAGGTCCGATTTCCAGCCAGGTCTGCCAGGATAATGATGTCGCGGGAGTATTCGGTAACCAGACGATACAGGACTGCGTTTTTGCGCATCGCCGTGGCGATCCGGTCGCGTTGCGCGAGAATCATCGCTCCGATGTAGTTCGTGAACATCGCTGTAGCGAGGAAGAATTGCAGGAACAGAATGCGTCCGTTTACCGACTGCTGGTGCATCAGAACTAGCGGTCCGTGATCGTGTGCTGTAAGTGTTCCTCCGATCACGGCAACGAGAAAGACACCGATTGTCGCAGTTCCCAGCCCTAGTCGAACGCAGATGATCTGCAGAAAAGGATAAATAACAAAGAGGAGAGGAGCTGTGTTTTGCAGGAATACGCTGAGGGTGACGGCGATGAGCAGTACGAACAGTACTGTAAATTCTTTTTTGCGAGTCCATACAGTAGGGGGATTTTCGTATACAGACAGCGCCATAGGTAAAACAATCGCCATTCCCAGGGCATTCGAGGGAAACCACTGATACAGAGTCGATGCTAGCGTCTGATCGAAGAGGATTTTAAAAATCAGGCCTGCTGTTAAGGCTGAAGCAAGCGGCGCCAACACTACTGCTCCCCCTAGAAAGCGAGCAAAACACCCCGGATTCGTAAGGTCGACCTTGCCTGGACCCGAAGGCTTAATGAGCCAGGCCGCCAGCCATGCTTCGCCGACATCGGCAGCTGCCAAGGACAAAGTTGAAAAAAACGGGTATCGGCAGATGAGGCTTGCAATTACGAGTGCTACGTATCCAGTTAGCAGATACGGTATCCATCGCTTACGTCGCGAGCAGACTAGAAAAGCTGTTAGCAGTGCGTCGCAGGGCCAGATCGAAGCAATGTTGCTTCTGGCCGAAGATGTGAGTGATAAGACGACGGATATCCCAACCGACAGAAACACGACTATCATCCACCCGCCGAGCGGTAGCCGACGGGCGAACCCGCTAAGTCGGTTTTGTGATGCCATGTTCTCCTCGTCTTACAGTTTCTATCGACAGGAGAGAGCCGAAAGGTAAAGAAAATTTCCTGGTGGCTCTAAAAGGTCAATAGATTGTTTCTCTGTATTTTCCCAATGCGGAACCTTACAGAGAGGGCCTCTATCACCTTCGATCTTTGGCAATCCTTACTCGACCAATACCGCGTTACTATGTCTGATCGGAATCTGGCTGAGAGCCACTTCCTTTAGTGGAAAGCAGCCCCTCGTTCTTTCCGATTCCTGGATACAGTCACGCTGAATTGCTCTAGCGCTTTTCAGAGAGAGTGGGTTGCCACTGAATAGAATCAGCCGGATTGATCGTGATCACCAGTTTGCCCTCTTGGCCTTCCTTGAGTTCGGGACCTGTAAAATGATGCAGCTTTCCTGCGGGATCTGCATAGCTTAGTTTTAGATTTCCTGAACCCTGGATCTTGAATCGATACTGAAAGGTGGCATTGGGAGCTAGGGCGGCCGCTCCAAAGCTGGCGCTGGGATAATCCACCTCCAGGAGCTGTAAGGGGATACCGCTACGGTTTTGGATATTGGTTTCTACAAAAGCGGAGTGACATCCTCCCAAGGTCAGGCTTATCAGAACACCTGAGGAGAGCTGGCTGAGGATTCCTTTCGTCAGCCAGGATTTCGAACGGTTCATAGCAAAGTTTTGCGTTCCAGAATGCGTGCCGTCAAGACCACGCCCGTCGAATTATTGTGCAGCCTCAGTGGGAAGGCAATGACATTCCAAACCCATTGATCGCCCTTGCGTGGAAGGTTGAGTAAGCCTCGATAGGTGCGATCGATATAGGTCTCACGTGTCGTGGCAACTGTTTCCAGAATGTCGCGCCAGTCAGGTTCGATCTCCGGCACTTCCATAAACATGTTGCGTCCAGGGAACCATTCCCTGGGATGTCCTAGTAGCTGTGCACAGGTTTCATTCACGTATTGCCAGTTTCCGTCCTTATCCAGGACCTCCACCACCACATCGCCACCCATTGCCATGTTGATACGTGAATAGAAGAAATCCCGGGCATCTACAACGACAGGCTTTCCACGGCGTTTTGCTTCAAAGCTACGCAAGGCGGTAACCAAGTCGTCTATAGAGCTGTAGCCCTTTAGCAGATGCATGTCTTCTACTCCGCCAAAGCGTCGTTCCAGAGTGGCGGAAAGAATGATGATGGGAACTTCAGGGTGCCTGAGACGAAGCTTTGCGGCCACTTCCGTTCCGAACTTTCCTGCACCCAGATGATAGTCAAGTACTGCAATATCAATCTGATCCAGCAGGTTTTCTGCTTCTTCGATTGTCTCTGCAGTCTCGGTCAGGTAGCCATATTTGCGCAGAATCGTAGAGCGGAGCAGCAGATTCTCCGGATGATCATCGAGCAGCAGAACGCGGATAGGCTTCTGCGCAGTGGCACTGCCTTGGACCGTCGAAATGGAATCGTCTGTGGACATGGTTAAGGCAATAAGATGCGCTTCAGGTGTATTTTGCTGCCGTCTAAAGCTATTCCGTTTCAGTTCGTCGAATACGTTCCAATTTCTTCAGGATTTCCGGAAGGCGATGGAACAATGCCGAGGAGCGAAGCCATTGACGATTTTCTATAGCGGGATATCCGCTGACTATTTTCCCCGGTGCCACGTCGTTGGGAATTCCCGATTGCGCCGTGGCGATTGCTCCGTCTCCAATCGTGCAGTGACCAGCTACTCCTACCTGACCCGCAAGAATGACATTTTTGCCTATAACGGTAGAACCGGCAAGTCCCACCTGCGAGCAGAGTAAGGTATTTTCTCCGACGGAAGAGCCATGACCGATCTCAACGAGATTGTCTATCTTTACTCCCCGGGCAATATGGGTTTCTCCGATGCTGGAACGGTCTACGCAGGCATTCGCCTGAACTTCTACGTGATCCTCCATCCGAACCGGGCCGGACTGAACGATCTTATGCCAAGTTCCCTTATCGGTTTTGGCAAAGCCAAAGCCGTCCGCGCCGATGATTACTCCATTTTGGAGAATGACGTGATCTCCGAGAATGCAATGTTCTCGGACAACGGCGTGAGAATGAGCGAAAAAGTGGTGTCCAATTTTTGCTCCCTGATAGATCACGACGTGCGGAAGAATGGTGGCGTGATCGCCGAGTACCACTCCTGGGCCGATGACCGCATAAGCTCCAATGTGAGAGTGAGCCCCTACTACCGCCGACGGATCGATCACGGCTGTCGGATGTATGCCTGGTTTGTAAACCGGTGGCTTATAGAAAAGCTCAATCGTCTTGGCGAAAGCCAGATACGGATTTGGCAGTCGTAGCGTGGCCGTGGAGACTTCTGGAAAATCGGGCGCTACCAGGATAGCCGCAGCCTTCGTTACTCGAGCCAAGTGGGCATATTTCGGATTAGAGACAAAAGTGACATGGGTCGGACCTGCTTCCTGTATGCCGGCGACTCCTGAAATCTCCAGGGACCCGTCACCGCGAAGCTCCGCCCCCAAATGCTCGGCAAGGGAGGCCAATTTCATGGACCTCATTGTAAGCGATGCAAAGAGAAGATGTTGTGAGACTGTAATGAGATGAAAATCCCGCTGGTCTAGTTTTCAGATAGAGTCTCTTCCCGGAAAAGATCTGCCTGTGCTTCCGGAACGGACTTTTTCCGCGCCGAGACCCCAATGACGGCAACTACTTCAAAGGAGCTAAGGATGCTGTGAGGAAGGAAAATCCGTTGCGTATTGGATCGTGTATCCGGAGGCGTGATCAGAAGACCGTAGGGATCAAGAAGGGAACGATTGTTAGGGGCCATCCCTTCCAGTGAGAACTCGTCATCAAGGAGTTGCATCCGCAGCCAAAGGCCTTCTCCTCTAGGTCTTGAGGTGAAGGTCCTACGGATAAGCCTTTCAGGATCAGCGCTTTCCCCGGACTGGAAGTCTCGAACAAAGCAGATCCATTTCACATCGTCAAGGTTCAGAGTGGTCACCTTCCCGGAGGGGTCCAGGAGGGAGACTTTTCCTGCCTCGACAAACTGGCTGGGAGGGAGATAACCCGCGAGCCAGTCACGATTTCGCTTGCGAACAATTACCTTTTTATGGCCGAGGGACATGTTTCCAAGGGATTGTCGCATCGAGGTACCAGGAAAGCTACAGAAATAGTGCATGAGCCGGTGGCAAAGGTGGTCATGGTATGATACCTTGTTTCTTTGTTCTCAATGGCTTACCGTCTTTAAACTGAAGAAATATAACAGCTTAAAGGAAAAGGAAGCCGGAAGTTGGAGCCAACGCCAGAGGCATGCCCGACTATATATATCTGCTAGAGAACCGACTCTCTCAGAACCAGCAAAATGCATTGCGTGTTGTAAGAGATGCGGCTCGCGATGCACAGATGACTGTGTTTCTGACGGGAAGTGCTGTCCGCGACCTCACGAGCGGTTCTTCCGTACGCGAACTGGAGTTTTCCGTCCAGGGGGATATCCGAAAGCTTGAAAGTTCTTTTCAAGGTGAAGGAATTGAAATCTGGGGTGAAGAGAGTGCTTCACGCACTATTTATCTTTGCTTTCCCGGAGCTGTTCGTGTTGAGGTAAGCAGTACCAAAATTGCTTCCTACCCTCAACCTGGAAAGCCTGTTTACCACTGGTCAAGTATTCAGGAAGATCTTCGTCACAGAGATTTTACTGTGAATGCCATGGCGCTTTCATTGAATGAAGGCTCGTATGGCTTGTTAATGGATCCCCTGAATGGAGTCGCCGATATTGAGGCGAGAACTCTGCGACTGGTTTCCAATTATGGATTTCTGGAGAATCCCATTCTCCTGCCCAGGGCTATTCGGCTAAAGACACGCCTGGGTTGGGAGATGGACGAGAAAACTGCCCAGCGTTATGAGAACGCTAAGACAGAAGGCGTTATCGCCCAGATCTCCGATTGGTCACGCTCGCTGGAGTTGGAAGATGTCGGTCATGAAGAGGACGCATTGCGAGTCCTTAAGGCCCTTGAGGCGGAAGGCTGGATGCAGCATCTCTTTGCTGAGTGGACCAGCGAAAAGGCCGATATTGCCGAGCTAGAGCGGCTTCACGAAACCTTGGTCAAATTGCAGATGCAGGGAGTAAATCCTGATACCTCTGCGGCTGCCATGGAGTTTCTGACAGCCAAGATGGACGCAAAGGCTCTGGAGTCTTTGAAGAATTCTCTGGTCAGGAAGGGTTTCGTCACCAAATGGAATTCCTTAGGGGCCATGGCCAAGCAGTTCAGCCATGTGTTGTTGTCTAAGGACAATGCCACACCCTCGGCAACCTGGAAGCTCTTTACCTCTTACGATCCGGAAGCAGTTCTCTGGTTGGCGCTGACCAATAAGAGTGCTGCGGTCGAGGAGAAGTATCGGAACTTCTTTACCACCTGGCCTGAGATTAAGCAGAAGGTTCCCTATGCGCTTATGCAGGAAATGCGCATTGTGCCGGAGATGGAAGGCTATCAGGATCTGGTGCAGAAGATCTTTCTTGAATTGATCGACGGCCGTTTGAATACGACCGAAGAAATGCGGGAGTTTCTAAAACCGTATTCTCCACCTGCGCCTCCTCCGCCTGTCACAATTAAGCGCTCTCGCGGTGGCCGCAAAGCCATGGCGGAATTGAAGCTTAAGGACGAGGAAGACGAAGAAGAAGGATCCGAAGACGAGGACGAAGAGGACCTGGATCTGAACGAAGAAGCCGATTTCGACTCCGATGAGGACGTTGAAATTAGCCCCATTTCAGGTTCCGGAGACGAGGCCCGGGAAGAGGATGAGGAGGACGAAGACGAGGATGAAGCTCCTCGTGCAACTTCTCCTGCCAAGAAAGAGAAGGCTGCTGCTCATCCTCCGGCTGAAAAGCAAAAGAAGGTTGCAGATAAGCATCCTGAGCCTCAGGCCGAACATAAACCACCAGCGGCTGCTCCCAAGGCCGAGCCTCCTTCCAAGAAAGAGGAGGCAAAGGGCAAAGATGTACACGGTGCGGAAAAGAAAGCCGCTCATCCGGCTGTAAAGGTAAGTGAGCCCGCAAAGTCAGCTCCTGTTGTGCATAAAGAGGAGAAACATCCTGAGCCTAAAAAAGCAGAGCCTGCGAAACATGTAGCAGAAAAGAAACACGAGGTGCCTCATAAGGCAGAACCGGCGAAGAAGAAGGAGCCGGCAAAGCATGAAGTAAAACATGAGGTGAAGCACCACGAAGCAAAACATGAGGTGCACGAGGCGAAAAAGGTAGCGGCGAAGCCTGAACCGAAGAAGCAGGTAAAACCAGCTTCCAAGCCTGCGCATGGTACTGCTGCTAAGCCCGCTGCGAAGAAAGCAGTGGCAGTGAAGTCTCCAGCAAAACCTGCACACAAAGCTGCTCCAGCACCCCCTAAAACAGCAGCAAAGCCGAAGAAGAAGTAGTTAGGGACAACAACGATCTAAACCCCCTGGCAGGGAAGAGAGGACTCTTCCTTGCCGGGAACTCGCCTCACTGTCTACATCAGGCGCTTTGCCTTATTGCGTTGGACGATTCCATTCCTCTCTACTCTGTAAACAAGCCTGATCGCTTCCGCGGTGTTATTTCTACTTTGATGTCGTCAACAACTCCCACAGCATGTGGCAAGAATTTAGGCCTGCTTCTATATCGCGGAGCAGAGAGCGAAGGAGGATTGCTTCCTTTTCGTTGAGCATTGGGAGTAGACCGGAGACTTGTTTCATCCTGAGGCATATTGGGTGCCACAGCCTCCTGCTAACGAATCCTTAATCTCTCGGCTATAAAGTCATTCGGGAAACCTATTTTTTCAAAGGCCGGACCAGAACCTCGCTTACAAAGGACTGTGGGCTCTGGTTTACAAGCATGGCTACGACGTGAGCAATATCTTCCGGGCGCAGCTTTTTGTCTGGGCTCTTGCTGCTGCCTCCGCTACTAAACTCCGTGGCTATCGAGCCTGGGGCGACTATGCTGACGCGGATACCGTATTCGCGGAGTTCTTCCGCGATGGAATAGATGAGTCCGTGTAGAGCCCATTTGGAGGCGGCGTAGGCTGCTCCATTCGGCAGCGGGTTTTTGCCGGCGAGGGATGAGATGTTGACGATGTGTCCGCTTCCTTGCCGGATCATCAGGGGCGCAAGCGCTCGGATCATGAGGAAGGGTCCGCGCAAATTTGTCCCTATCATGGTGTCAAATTCCGGGATGGACGTCTCATGAAGTGGTTTGCCCATTCGTCCGATTCCGGCACAATTCACCAGCAGATCACACCGGTCGTATTGCTCCCGGATTTGGTTTCCAAAGGCTTCGACGGCTTCGGCATTTAAGAGATCGCAAGCAAATGCATCGGCGGTTGACCCCGCCGCTGTGATTTCGTCTTTTACCCGGGATAAAGCTTGCAAATCACGTCCTACCAGGACGGCATGAATACCTTCGTCTGACAGTCTTCGGGCGATTGCAGCTCCTACACCTCGGCTGCCTCCGGTGATCACGGCAATTGTTTTTTGGGTTCCCATGCGTATCGTTCCCCTTCCGGATGAATCCTTCTCTACAATAAGATCAACGCGGCAATATCCGTTTAGCATCCAACGTGCCGAGCGGATGATAGTGGCAAAAGTTTGTTGTGAGGGATATCTTTCCAGAGAGACAACTTGTCATCAAACTGCTTGGTTTCTATAATCCACCCAACACTGCATTGGATGTACGGGACTTGAATTCCACTCCCTTAACCGCCATTGCTGTGTACGAGGTCTCTCTCCCGCACGAGCGAGCTTTAAAATTGATTCCTGCTTTTCCTAGGAGCGTTGAATGAAGAAGGTCGTATTAGTAACCGTGTTGGCTTTTGCGAGCACCGCCCTCGCGGTTGCGCCCCATGCCATGGCACAAGGTCAAAGCTCGCAGTCAGGCCAGATCACAATCAAAGATCCAGCCGAGGTTAATGACTACAACAATGCCATTGGCCTACAAGATCCCAAGCAGAAGGCTGCGGCAATCGAGAGTTTTCTGCAAAAGTACCCCCAGAGCGTCGTAAAACCCGCTCTGCTCGAAGTACTGATGACGATTTACTCCCAACCGCCTGTTGCTGATACCGCAAAGGCCTTGGACGCAGCTTCCCGTGTGTTGCAGGTGGATCCGAACAATTTGAGGGCTTTATTACTGTCGGCTTACATCAAGAGGTCGCAGGCTATTCAAGATCTCTCCAAATCGGATGTTGCAGCTGCACAACCGGCTTTAGACGACGCTACCGCCTTGGCCAAGCGTGGACTCAGTGCTCCCAAGCCGGAAGCGATGGCTCAGGGTGATTTTGATAAGCTCAAGGCGTTTGCAACTCCTGTTTTCCATAGCACCATTGGTCTGGATGCTCTGGTAAAGAAGGACTATGACACTGCAATCTCCGAGTTCCGCGAAGAACTGCAGACTATGCAACCCGCCGAAACGGAAAAGGGTCCTGGACTCTATGACACCTATCAGTTGGGGAACGCCTACGTGCAGAAGAACCCGAAGGATCTGCTCAACGGATTCTGGTTCCTGGCACGTGCTGCCAACTTCATGTCTGAACCTCAAAAGGGCCAGATTGATACGGCAGCCCTCTACTGGTACAAGAAGTACCATGGCAGCGACGAAGGCTATGCGGATGTAAAGGCAAAGGTCGCCCAGACGGTTTTCCCGCCTGCTGGCTTCTCTGTCACCCAGCCGCCACCGCCGCCGTCTCCTCAGGAACTGGCTCATCAGGCAATTTCGACCACTGGCGATCTGAAGACCCTGGCTCTCTCGGATAAGGAATTTATCCTTGCTAATGGATCCAAGGAAGATGCAGATAAGCTTTGGGCTGTGATGAAGGATGTTACGGCCGAAGTTCCCGGACAGGTCGTCGAAGCGAATGCCAATCAGATCAAGCTGGCAGTCACGGATGATGCCAAAGCTTCCAAGACCGCTGACTTCACCGTTAATTTGAAAACCCCGTTGAAGGATACCGATGTTCCCGTCGCGGGCACCGATATCAAGTTGATCGCTACCTTCGATTCTTATACCCAGAATCCAGGGATGATCATCATGAAGGACGGTGAAGTTCCTGCTAAGAAGGCCCCGGCTCGTCCGGCTAAGCCGAAGGCAGGACCGGCACGTCGTAAGTAAGACCTTCTTTCTCAATGCTCAGGAGGGGTGGCTTCGGCCGCCCCTTTTGTTTGCTGGCGTAGTCAATTGAGGGTTGACCCAATCTTTCGACTCTCTCATCCTCTGGCAATTCCAGACAGGGTAGTCCGGTGCCGCTTTCCGCCAAGGAAAGCGGTTCTTAACTAAACCCCAATCGGACAAAGTTCGCTGGGAATTGCTCTAGTTACGACTGCAGTTCCCGTCGTTCCCGTGCTGCTCTGTCATTGCTGCCAAATCTTTCCTCACACGCTCGCGTAAGGACTCCGGCTCCAGAATGGCTACGTTCGTTCCCAGGCCCAGCACAACAGAACACGCTTCTTCTTCGCTGCTGAATTGCACCTGCATTGCTACCCAACCCGAGGTTCTCGAGTTCCCACCACCTTCTGCTTTTACTGGGGAGGTAGATTGCCAGCTTTCCATCCACTGTGCTGCTCTCGGGTGCAAATGCAAGATTGCGTTATATCTGTTTCTCTCTTCTTGAAATGCCCGGGTAGATGACTTCCAATAGGCAGCAAGATCGAAATCTGTCGGTCTCTCGCAATTGCTATCGAGTAACCTCGCCAATTGGATTCTGGATACCCGGTAGGTTCTGAAGTGATCGCCCGTGCGTGCGACCAGATACCATGTATTTCCCTTAGCAACCAGGCCCAGAGGGTCCACGATACGCTCCGAGCGTTCACCATTCGTCTTCTGGTATTGGAAGAATAGTTTGCGGTCTCTCGCTACAGCTTCCTGCACAAGGGGTAGCATCGAAAGATCTTCCGCAGTCCCTTTCCAGGCTGTCGTATCGACAAACAGCCGCTGGCGGATTGAGCTTGCCTGCTCCCGCATTGGGACGGGGAGTGCCGCCATCAGTTTGTTTAATGCTCGTTCCGCTGCCGCTTCCAGCCGGGCGTCTCCAATGACCCTTGGTTGGGCCATCAGAAGCGCATGAAGTTCTGCCTGTTCCATGCCGGGTACCTGAGTTCTCCAGTTCTCGTCTAGCTGCCAGCCACCGCGAGAACCTCGTAACGCATAGATTGGTACTCCAGACGCGCTCAGTGCCTCCATATCGCGATGTAAGGTTCGTTCCGAGACTTCGAGCCGTTCTGCGAGCTCCCGGCCCGTAAGACGGCCGTGTGCTTGCAGCAAAAGAAGAATCGATAGCAAACGGTCGGCTCTCATGGCGTATCCCCCGGTTGGTGCTCATCTCCTGTCTGACTCTTGAGCCTCTGACAGATATTTCTATTTTCTTTATGAAATATGACATCAGATGTCATGTTTCTGGAAATAATCTCTATTGCAGGCTTAGGTCGGTTCTCCATGTGCGTTTTGTGGACCAGTCATTTTGGCGGAGAACTGCCCCTCCGGAGGAGGTTTTATGAAGATTAGGGAGCTGTTTCTGTGTGAGTTGGAGCGGGAGGCAAATATGACCTGCCGGGTATTGGAGAGCGTTCCTGCGGGAAGACCAACCTGGCAGCCCCATGCCAAATCAATGCCTCTGGGCTATCTAGCTGCTTTAATTGCCCGAATGCCTGCCTGGATCGTAAAGATGATCAACGAGGATAGCTATGACAGGGCACTCCTAGAAGACTCTGTTTACCCTCTCCGCCCACTAAGCACCAGCCGTGAATTATTGCAGGCGCTCAATGTATCCATTGCTGAGGCGCAAGAAGCTCTCAGGGACACGACCGAAGAACATCTGCTAACTTCCTTGCGGCTGCTTGCTCATGGGCGCATGGTGGGGGAGATGCCGAGGTATCAGATGATCCGCGACTCCGTCTTCAGTCATCTGGCGCATCATCGCGGACAATTGACGGTCTATCTTCGGCTGAACGACGCCTCAGTTCCGGCTATCTATGGTCCTTCCGCTGATGAAGCCAGAATGTAACCGCCATGCTTGCGCATGGCAGAAGGGCCTGTTCACGCATGGATGGCGCTATAGTGCGCTCTTTAATGCCAGATACTGGGGCATTTAGATCTGAATTTCGGTTCAAGACCAAGCCGGGAAGGTGGCGCAACTGGCTACTGGGGACCGACGTCCAGGGCTGAAATTGCTCTAAGTTCAGCCACGTCTCCCGCCTAAGTAGGGCAAAAAGCGTCTTCGTCGCAGAAAAAGTTTCGAATCCGATTTCTGCGACGAATTTGGCGCAACTTGAATATCTTCTCTAAGTTCCAGTAACTCGTTTCAAAGATTTTTCAGCTTATTCACCGAGCATTAATCTTTGAATCGAAGATGCTCGTCCGGAGGACGGATCGCAATCGATCAGTGCCGCGCACATTTTAGGATTACCTTTGGCCGCTTCGAATTTACCGGGCATTCCAGTGAGAAATCGGTGCAGGACCAGGTCTTTTTCCACGCCAATGATGCTGTCGTAAGGTCCGCTCATGCCTACATCGGTCTGAAAGGCTGTTCCTCCCGGGAGAACGCGTTCATCTGCAGTTGGTACATGTGTATGGGTGCCAAGAACTGCTGTTACACGGCCGTCGAGATACCAACCCAGTGCGATTTTCTCTGAAGTAGCTTCGGCATGAAAGTCTACCAGGATGACACGAGCCTTGATTTGCTTCAATAACTCGTCGGCCCGCCGGAAGGGATCTTCCGTAGAGCCCATAAAAACCCTTCCTTGGAGATTGATAACAGCATAGTTTTCGCCCGAGGGAAGTGTACCTTCGAAAGATCCATATCCTGGGGTACCTTGAGCATAGTTTGCAGGACGCAAGATACGGCGGGGGCGAGCATCGCTGTCTACGGGCACAGATTGCATGTAATCGATGAGTTCGCGTTTATCCCAAACGTGATTGCCTGTCGTAAGTACATGCGCTCCCAAGTCGAAGAGTTCGTCGGAAATAGTAGGAGTGACTCCGAAACCGCCGGCTGCATTTTCGGCATTAATGACTACCAAGTCAACTTTTCGTTCGGTGATTACATGGCCAATATGTGCTTGAACGATGCGCCGACCGGCACTTCCAAATACATCTCCTACAAAAAGAATTCGCAAAAAAGAAAACTCCTGTCTAAGAAATTTGATCGTAGCATGACCTTATGATCAACGCCCGAATGTGAGACATCTGGAACAAAGAGAACTATTTAGCTACATACGCGTGATGTTTTTCTCAACTTATGTTAGCGTGTCGAAATGGCCGTGAATTATCGATTTGCTACCGCGGTGCATACACTCGTCCTCCTGGCGACAGAACCGGAGGCGCTTCAAACGTCAATCCAAATAGCTGAAGAGCTCAACACAAATCCTGTAGTAATACGCAGAATACTGGCTTCGTTGCACAAAGCCGACTTGGTAACCAGCTCGAAAGGTCCGAGCGGGGGCTCCAAATTGGCTCGTCCAGCAAAAGCTATCACCCTTGGCGACATATACCGTGCTCTGGAAAGCGGACCGCTTTTTCACTTACCGAAAAGCAGTGGCGCTGCCATAGCCCGCATCGATGCTCCGTTGACGAAAATTTTCTCGTCTTCGCAGCATTCCCTTGAAGAGGCATTGGACCAGACTAGTCTGGCTCAGCTTCTGAAAAGGTCAGCAAGAAAAACCAAGAGATAGCAGGACTTCTGCTATCTCTCAAGATAAGTGTATTCATTTGGGACAGAGATAGTCGTGCAGATTTTCGGATTTGAGAACCTGCACGGATACTTTCCCCGAAGGAATAGAGGCAAACAAAACTGTTTTACTGCGTTGCCTTCTCTCCGGATGTCTCAGACTTCTCCGGTTGTACACGACGGAGAAGCGGGAAAAGAATCACATCGCGAATCGATCTGGATCCGGTCAGGATCATGGTAAGACGATCGATTCCGATGCCTTCTCCTCCTGTGGGGGGTAAGCCATAAGCAAGGGCGCGAACGTAGTCTTCATCCATTTGATGAGCTTCTTCATCACCACGTTCGCGCTCTGAAAGCTGCTGCTCGAAGCGCTTTTTCTGCTCTTCGGGATCGTTGAGCTCGCTGAAGGCATTTCCCAACTCGAAGCCCCCAATGTAGAACTCAAAGCGTTCTACCCACTCGGGCTCGTCTGCTTTGTTCTTCGACAGCGGCGATACAGCGACCGGAAAGTCGTAAATGATCGTTGGCTGTATCAAATGCTCTTCCGCCACTGCTTCGAAGATGTTGGCAATGGTTTTACCTCTGGGCTCTCCAGCCTTCCATTCAACCTGAACATGGGACTTCCTGAGTCGCTCGACGAGTGCAATTACCTTGTCGTCGCTGGAGAAGTCGTCCATCGTCGGCTTTGTGCCCGCAGCCTCAGGCCAGAAGACCAGAATGGCTTCACGCATGGAGTAGCGTTTCCATGTTCCCAGGTCGATCTGATTGCCATCGAATTCAACCACGGTGGTTTTATTGACTTCGAGTGCGACAGTCTTGATTAAATTTTCGGTCAGGGCCATCAGGTCGTGGTAATTGGCATAGGCCTGATAGAACTCGAGCATCGTAAATTCCGGATTGTGCTGGGTTGAGACACCCTCGTTGCGGAAATTGCGATTAATTTCATAGACGCGATCCATCCCGCCTACAACCAGGCGCTTCAAATAGAGCTCGGGAGCGATCCTGAGATAGAGGGGCATATCTAGCGCGTTGTGGTGAGTCTTAAATGGTCTGGCTGCCGCTCCGCCTGCAATGGGTTGCATCATCGGAGTCTCAACTTCCAGATAGCCACGCTCGTCAAAGTAGCTGCGCAGAGCCTTCAATATCTTGGCCCGCTTTACAAAGACGTCGCGTGTCTCCACGTTTGCAAATAGATCGACATAGCGCTGGCGGTAGCGGGTCTCGACGTCGGCGAGGCCATGATACTTCTCCGGAAGGGCCAGCATTGCCTTTACCAGAAAGGTAACGGTTTCGACATGGATCGTTAGCTCGCCGGTGCGCGTACGGAACAGATAACCGCTGACTCCGATGTGGTCTCCAAGATCCAGGAGTTTATAAAGAGCGAATCCTTGATCTCCAACAGCATCTTTGCGGACGTAAATCTGCAGTCGTTCCCCATTTTGCTGGAGGTGGGCGAAGCCCGCTTTTCCCTGGGCACGGATGGCCATAATCCGTCCGGAGATGGCCACAGTCGTGCGCTGGTTTTCCAGATCCTCGGCGGATTTCTCTCCGAACTGGTTACGCACCGCCTGAATTGTGTGGGTGGCACAGAACTGGTTCGGATATACCTGCTGACCCAGTGCCGCGATCTGGGCTAATTTTTCCTTGCGGAGCGAAAAGAGGTTTCGCTCAAACTCTGACTCAAACACGCTATTTCCTCTTCCTAGTAGAGCTAGGGTGTCAAAATTCTATGGGTGACATCCGTCAGTATATCGTTCGCCCGCTGGCCAGGATCGGGCTACGATGCCCAGAATGTTGTATAAACAAGCGGAGACAACTGACATGCCATATCTGCCGCCCCAAAAGAACAAGAAACAGCCTAGCGAGGGGCTACAGGCTCTGGTTGAGGCCGAAAAACTGATCCAGATCGCCATTATGCTGCCGTGTGCGGTCTTTCTGGGCTGGCTCTTTGGCTCGTGGCTCGATAAGCATCTCCATCAAACCTGGATCAATATTGCGGGAATTTTGGTGGGCGGTGCAGCCGGGCTCAGCTATGTCGTTCGCCTGGTATTACATTCCGGGCAAGGAAAGCGTTCGTGACAACAGGCAGTACATTTCTCGATTTCTCCGATGCCGATCTGAAAGCGGCGCTGACACGCGCCATTCGATTGACCGCCATCCTGGCTGTGATTCTTTTCGTTGTGCTTTCGCTCACAATAGGATGGCAGTCCGGCGTGCTTTTATTAGTAGGAGCCCTGATCTCTGCCAGTGGTCTGTGGGAGTGGCAGCGGCTCATCAATGCCGTAAACGCGAGACTCGATCAGCAAGAGAATCCTCGTCCACTTGGACCGGTCTTAACAGCGTTTTTTCTAAGACTTCTGGTCGCTGGCGGGCTTCTCTATGGTAGTCTTATATGTTTCCACGGATCTGTTTTTGCTCTAGTGGCAGGCTTGGCGTTGGCAGTTGTCGGCCTGTCGATTGAAGCAGTGCGACTGCTGAAACAGTAGAGCGAGACAAGCCTGGGGAATGTGCAACAGGAATTGACAGAACAGAATTTGAGGCCATGCAGGAACACTTACTGATTACTCGCTTGCTGAATGCAGCCTTCGGCCATCCGATTGCCGCGCTCCTCTCTATGCTTGGGATTCACCCTGCTAACACTACTGCTCCAATCGACAACACCTTCGCATTGGAATTTGCGGTTACGCTGGGCCTTTTCCTGTTCTTTATCGCTGTGCGTGCCAGCCTCAACGTCGAAAATCCGGGTAAGGTTCAACAGCTTGCCGAGATGATCCACGGATTCGTAGGCGGCCAGGCAGAGCAGATTATTGGTCACGGCTACGAGCGGTACCAGTCTTTTGTCACGGTGATCTTTCTCTTCGTCGTGTTGAACAACTTCACAGGGTTGTTCCCGGGAGTAGAAACTTCAACCAGTAAGGCTTACGTTCCGCTTGGCGTTGCGCTTCTTACCTTCCTTTACTACAACTTCCACGGCGTTCGCGAACAAGGTCCGGTTGGGTACGTAAAGCACTTCATGGGGCCACTGTGGTGGATCTCGCCTTTGATGTTTCCGGTTGAGATCATCTCGCATCTTGCACGTATGATGTCGCTCACCATCCGTCTTTATGCGAATATGCTGGCCAGCGACCTTTTGACTCTGGTCTTCTTCTCGTTGGTTCCCATCGGTATACCTTGCCTGTTCCTTGGTCTCCACTTCGCAGTGGCCATCATTCAGGCGTATGTGTTTATGCTGCTGGGTATGATTTACCTGTCCGTGGCTGTCGCACACGAACACTAGAGCAGGGAAGAGTTTCTTAAGTTTCTTCCTCTGGAGACGGCTTCCACTCCAGCAGGAAAATGCCGCGAGCGTGAGGGTGCCAGCACGGTGAGCGCCAACCACCCACTGGCGGTGACATTCGAGGGAAGCAGGAGACAGTATGCGTAAACTTCAGTACTTCTTTATGACGCTGGCAGTCCTTTTCATGGCAATGCCTGCGTTTGCTCAGACTGGTGGAGGCTCTGCTATTAGCCTGGTGCCGATCGGCGCTGGTGTAGGTATGGCTCTTGCAGCCGGACTTTGCGGTCTTGGCCAGGGCAAGGCCACTGCTTCGGCAACCGAAGCTCTTGCCCGCAATCCAGGAGCTCGCGCTGGCATTCAGCTTTTGCTCGTTCTCGGTCTGGCTTTCATCGAGTCCTTGACTCTGTTCACCCTCGTTATCATCTTCCTGAAGGTGAAGTAAGCAGACTGTCTTCCTGTGTTTCGGACTTTTATTGAATTCCGAAATGCAGTATCAAGTTCCAAATACAAAGCGGCCGTCTTGCGACGGCCGCTTTGTATTTGAACCCTTTTTATGAACGGGAATCCTTGAGGATCGTTAGCCCTGGATCTCTTGCAGAATGGCCAATGCCGCTGATCGAGGATCTTTCGCGCGAGTGATAGGCCTGCCTACCACCAGATGATCTGCTCCTGCAGCGATGGCCGCTGCTGGCGTCGCGATGCGCTTTTGATCTCCAACCTCAGCCCCTGCCGGGCGAATCCCTGGAGAGACTAGAATCCCCTCTGTGCCGGCAATTGGACGAAGAGATGCCAACTCTTCCGGCGAGCAGACAAAGTTTGGTATCCCCGCAGCAACGGCCATCTTTGCCAAGGTGACGACCTGTGCAGAGGGTGAAGATGTGATTCCGGCAGCTGCAAGCTGGAACTGGTCCATACTCGTCAAAACCGTTACCGCCAAGAGCCTGGGTGCCCCGGAAATGGAGGCTGCGGCCTCTTGTGCTGCGGCTAGCATGGCTGGGCCACCGGAAGCATGGACTGTCAGCAACTGAGCCCCTAGTGAGGCTACTGAGCGCACAGCGCCCGCGACAGTGTTCGGAATGTCATGCAGCTTCAGGTCAAGAAAGACCGAATATCCCTGCTTGAGCAGGCCTTCGATGACGGTATTGCCCGCAGCCAGATAGAGTTCCAGCCCGACTTTAAACCAATGACAAGTGCCTTCCAGACGAGCGACCAATTCCAGGGCCTCGGTACTGGAAGGAAAATCGAGAGCGACGATCAGCTTCCTCTGCGCCAGGGTGATTTCATTATTCCCTGGCGCAATCGGTAGCGTCTCCAATGGGTTGGAGGGAGTAGTCATTCCTCTGATTGTAGAGGAAGTTGCGCTGCGCTGGCGCGAGAGGGGGTCTCTATGCGGCCGGAGTGCTGAGCTGGGCAATATCGCTGTCGTTCACCTTTTCCAAACGTACAGGTGCGACGCCGTTCCCTTCCATGTCCAAGCTCCTGGCTGCTGCATAAGAGAGATCGATGATGCGGTTCCCCAGAATTGGACCGCGATCATTTACGCGTACCACCACGGATCTAGCATTTTTCAGGTTCGTAACGCGAATCAACGAACCAATCGGAAGACTCCGGTGGGCGCACGTAAGAGAATTCATGTTGAAAGACTCACCGCTAGCTGTTGCATGTCCCTGGAAATGATGTCCATACCAGGAGGCGCGCCCGAACTGATACCAATGCCGCTTCGGCTTCTGCTGCTTCTGCTGCGGGTCCTGCTCCTGCGAGGGAGTATTGGTAGCGGGGTGAATGGATGAAGGGGGAATAACTGGATCGGTGGACTTCGCACCGGAAAGTCCGATCATAAGAGACATCACCGCACCAGTCACAAGGGGCATTCGGATTGAACGTTTTCGATTTGCGATAGAGATCATATTCCTCCGTCAAAAATTGTAGGAATCTAGGCGCCCTAAGTCAAACAAACACAAGGAATTGCTCGTCGTTCCCTCCTTGCCAAAATTGCGTTGCCTGTGCTAGGCGAAATGAAATATTTGTTTACTGTTAAGTTGTTGATAAATAAGTTAACTACAGTACTAACTAGACAAGTCGAAAAAAGACTTTTATGTAGGATGAAGGTCAGAGGTCAAGGGAGGCCTACTAACAGAGAAAATGGATAGCCCTTCATTTAGTCAAAACTCCCTAAGATCGTTTACGCCTGTGAAGACGCCTCGAGGGCGCCTCATCGCGCTAACTGTCGCCGGGTTTGATCCCTCTTCCGGTGCGGGCATTACAGCTGATTTAAAAGTATTTGCTGCACATGGCATTTATGGGATGGCAGCCATTACAGGGCTTACAGTTCAGTCAACCCAGGGTGTCCTCGCCTCCCATGCGGTCGATCCGGAAATTCTGAAGCAGACGCTTAAATGTCTAGCAGAAGACGCCAATTTTGATGGGATCAAAATTGGAATGCTTGCATCTTTACAAAATTTAAAAATAATTAAGGACTTTTTAGAGGCTTATCCCTCGAAAGAGGTGGTTTTGGACCCGATCCTGCGCTCCACTTCGGGGATGCCCTTGAATGGACAGGCTGATCTAGGCTTTTTGAAAGAATCTTTTCTCCCTCATGTTACTTGGATCACTCCTAACCTTGCTGAGCTAGAGGTTCTGAGTGGATGTACTGTACGAAATCGCGACGATATTCCAGCTTCTGCGCAACAGCTGCAATCTCAAGTTCAAGGCAGAGGGCTGAATGTCGTGGTGACTGGAGGGCACCTGCCTATTCCTGAAGACTATGTCCTGACAACCGGAGGCGAGGCATTCTGGATTCCCGGGGAGAGAGTCGAAACTACCTCCACGCACGGAACCGGGTGTACCTTTTCCAGCGCTCTTCTTTGTCAGTTGCTGAAGGGACTCTCTTCAAGGCGTGCCGCGGAAGCTGCGAAGACCTATGTCACTCGAGCATTGCAGACGGCGTACCCTATTGGCAGAGGACATGGTCCGCTTAATCATTTGTTCACTTTGGACGAGGGCGAGAATGAGGGGCGTTCACAACTTTAGGCGCAACCTCCAGATCTTCTTCTATAAGGAGGAAGCGGCGAATGTAGCGTAGGGGGTCGTCGGCAATAGCCATCTGGCGGAGATGGTACTTCCAGACGTTGGGTTTGATGGTCCGGCGCGTGAAGGCTTTTCTTTCCACCGTGATGATCTCCCCCTGGGCATTACGGCGTGTGTAGCTGGCGGCAGGGACAATGAAGGTCATCTGTGCACCCTTATTCCAAAAGGCGCGGGCGAATTCATGGGAGAAGAGCAATCCGTAGTAGCGGCTTTCCGTGGACAGCAAGTTTACGGCTTCGGCACTGCCAGGCCACTCATTGCGAATATGCTCCTGGAACCACTTCCGAAAGGCAAAGCCATTCTCTTTTGCCTGACTGACAACAATACGCAGAATCTCAGATCGTGTCATAGCAGGACTCTTTTAGATTGAGATATGAGTATCGCAGGTCTGTGATTTCGATGGGAAAGAAGAACTTCAGGGAACAGTTCCCGTTCGTGGTTGAATTGCGTCAACATAAGGAAGAAGAACAAAGTGACTAAGTTGCTGTCGGAGTGGTTCGTTCACTCTTCAATGGCAGATCGGGATTGAGTAGAAGAATGAAGAAGATGGCTTGGGCCCTCATAGGGATCTTGGTAGCTGGTTGGACATTTGCAGTTCCCCTGGAGGCCGAGGGTGTTCGCACGCATCCGTTAAACAATGATCCATTGGTTCGCGAAGCGTACCAGCATTTTTATAATTTGGATTACGACGGAGCCCTTCAGCGGTTTGAGCGTGTTCAGGCTGCTCACCCCGGAGAGCCTATCGCAACGGCTTATGTACTAAATACAACGATCTTTCGGGAACTTTTCCATCTCGATCTGTTGGATACCACCTTCTATGCCAATGATGGATTTCTGAGCGGGAAGCATCCGACGCCAGAAGACCCCCAAGTCCGGGATCGTATTTTCCGTCTCCAAGATCAGGTCGAGAATGAGGCGAATGCTCGACTGCAGCGTAACCCGAAGGATTTGGATGCGCTCTTTGCCCGTGGGTGGGGACGCAGCTTGAAGGCTGCCTATCTGGCTATGGTGGAGCGGGGCTTTCGTTCGGGAATGCACCTGGCGCTTCAGGCGCGCAGCGATCATGAGCATGTCTTGCAAGCCGATCCTAATTATGTGGATGCCAAGCTGGTAGTCGGTGTTTATCAGTATGTGGTAGGGGCTTTGCCCTTTCCTTTCAAGATTCTGATTGGCTTTGCCGGGATTACCGGTTCAAAGAGCAAAGGCATGGAACTGCTCCACGACGATGCCAACCGTGGGGTTATCACTTCCGTAGAAGCAAAGACGGTGATTGCACTTTTCCTGCGGCGCGAAGCCAAATATCAAGAGGCCATTGGTGTGGTTCGTGGGCTGAAGGCTCAATATCCGCATGATTTTCTGTTCTGGCTGGAGGAGGCCAACCTCCTGAAAGATGCGGGAGATGCCAAGGGAGCTATCGCTGCTTATCGCAATCTTCTGGAGGAATCTCAGAAGAACGGATTCTTTCCTGGAACCCACACCGATCTGGCATGGTTTGGTCAAGCTGAGTGCTTTCGTGGGCAGCGGATGTATGCAGAAGCAGCGCATGCCTATGAACAGGCCGCCTGGGTGCCCGGGGCTGGTGTCGAGCTGAAGCGCAGATCTCTGGTCGCTGCTGGACAATGTAATGATCTGTTGCATCAGAGAGATAAGGCCATTAAAGATTATCGGGCCGCAATCGATGCCGGTGCTGAATCAAGTCAGGCGGATCAGGCGCGGAAGTATATCCATTCTCCCTATTCGGGGAAGTAGTGGAGGGAACTATAGCGGCTGAAGCTGCGTATCTCACAACGGATCGATTTTGCGATCTGGACAGATGGCGTAAGGAGGAAGGGAATGCCTTTCTGTAAAAATTGCGGCAGTAATGTAAATGATGGAGCGAGGTTTTGCGCCGCCTGCGGCACGGAGACGGGCTTTCCGGTTGTGTCCACTCCCGTAGTGCCTCGTCGTCCGTTAAGCCGTCCTCGCGAGGGAAGGGCAATCGCAGGTGTGTGTAGAGGGCTATCGGTGAGCTATGGGTGGGACATCACACCGGTTCGTATTGTTACGGCTCTCTTGGCAGTATTTTGCTTTCCGTTTGGCGAAATAGCTTATTTAATCGCGTGGATTTTAATGCCGGAACAGCCTTTAGAATTGACGAGTGGTTCAAGCATGCCTCCCGTGGGCAATTGAGCAACAGCCGTTGAGCTAAAGGAGAGCGCTTTTAAGGTGTTTTACGAAGCAGAGGGAACGCAGCTTTTTTATACATCTGTAGGAGATGGTTCTCCTGTTGTCCTATTGCACCCGGCGCCGCTGGATCATCGCTTTTGGCTGCCCGTTGCAGAGCGCTTGAAGGCTCACTATCGATTTATCATTCCCGACATGCGGGGACATGGTCTGTCCCCGATGGGAAATCATCCGATCACAATTCAGCGTCTTGGATCCGATATCCGCATTTTGCTGGATCACCTGAACCTCGAGATCGCGGCTTTTGTTGGTTGTTCCTTCGGCGGTTACACTCTCTTCGAATTATGGAGAACGGTTCCTCAGCGGATCGGGGCTATGGGCTTCTGTTGCAGCAAACCTCAGCCCGATAGCGAAGAGGCAAAGGCAAAACGAGCTGCAACCATTGCTTCAATACGCGCTAACGGGGTCGCTGGCTTCCTCGACGGTTCTGCAGAGAATCTGCTGAGCAACACAGCAAAGTTGAATCACCCTCAGCTTCGATCTGAAGTCCGCGCGATGATGGCTCTTACGTCCGAAGCGGCGGTTTCTCTTCAAGAGGGTCTGGCCGCGCGCCCGGATTCGATGGATACGGCGCGAACAATTACTGTACCGGCACTTGCCATCGCTGGCGAAGAAGACAAGGCTAGTACTCCCTCGGAGGTTGAGGCTTTAGCTCAAGTGGTCACAAATTCCGAATACCATTTGTTAAAGGGTACCGGACACCTTGCGGCTTATGAGCAGCCCGAACCTGTATCGGAAATTATCGGTGGATTCCTAAACCGCGTTCTTCGCTCTTACAAGTACTAGCGCATTTCACGCAAAGATATAGACCAAGTCTCGAAAGCTTATGCGGTTTTCCGTCAAGATCGGAGTCCCCGGCAAACATGCCTTTGTGTTTGCTGGGGTAGAAAGACAGCCGTTCTTCGCAACCTTCGGCAATCACGATTGATTTTGCCACCAGCAAATTTACGCATTCATCTTTTCGATATCGGTCCTGTTTATCACGTGCGGGCATGACAGCCGTCACCAAGCTTTTCGCAACTCCCGACCTGCCACGAGGGTTTGCTGGAAGTGTTATGCCCTTCTTGGCGTAGTGGGTAACTTTCGAGCTGCGGCAAGCAAACAGGATGGATTGTGCCCTCACTCGTTCCCAATTCACCGAATAACCGCGCCGGATTACAAGGTGGGAGTGCTTCCATCTTTGAAAGTGGAAGCACTCCGATCATCCGCGGCAAGATCGATGAGTTCATATTGCAGCGACTGTCGCGCTCCGGTATCCAAGTGGCTCACCTGAGTTCGGATGAAGCCTTTCTTCGACGAGCTTATTTCGATGTGATCGGAGTTCTGCCGACGGTGCAGGAGTCCTCCGCATTTCTCGATAGCTCGAATCCTAACAAACGTGCAGAACTTATCGATCATCTGCTGGAACGAGATGAATTTGCCGACTACTGGGCTATGCGCTGGGGCGATTTGTTGCGGATCAAGGCCGAATTCCCAATTAATCTCTGGCCTGTCGCCGCAGAGGAGTACTACCGCTGGATTCATACCTCGTTGCGGGAGGATAAAGCCTACGACCGATTCGTGCGCGAGTTGGTGACCTCCAACGGCAGTAACTTTCGTGTAGGTCCGGTAAATTTTTATCGCGCAGTGCAGAGCCGTGATCCGCAGAGTCTGGCTCAGGCGGTGGCGTTAGCCTTTATGGGAGTTCGCGCGGCAGCATGGACGCCTGCACAATGGCGGGAGTTGGCGACCTTTTTCTCCCAAATCAGTTACAAATCGACAGGTGAATGGAAAGAGGAGATCGTCTTTTACGATGTTAACAAGACTCTTTCCAGAGCGGATATCAATCTGCCCGATGGGATGCGGGTGCATCTGCGTGCAGATTGCGATCCGCGCGTAACCTTTACCGATTGGCTGACGTCGCCAAAGAATCCCTGGTTTGGAAAGACTATAGTCAACCGTATATGGGCGTGGCTTTTTGGCAGGGGTCTTGTGGAGGAACCAGACGATTTTCGTCCCAATAATCCGCCGAGTCATCCTGAAGTACTTGCGTATCTTGAGCAGCAGCTTGTTCTGCACCATTTTCAGCTCAAGCCAATCTATCGATTGATTCTCAATTCGAGCATCTATCAACTTAGCTGTATCCCTCGTAGTAGTCGTCCGGATGCGGAGAGGCTGTTTGCTTATTATCCGGTAAGGCGCTTCGATGCTGAAGTGCTAATTGATGCTATTTGCCGGATTACTGGAATCGGTGAACAGTATGCGAGTGCGGTTCCTGAGCCGTATACCATTATGCCTGATGGGCAGAGAGCGGTTACACTTCCGGATGGAAGTATCTCCAGTTCATTTCTTGAGTTATTCGGGCGTCCTTCACGAGATACGGGATTAGCATCCGAGCGTAATAATCGACCCTCGGCTTCACAGCGGATTCACTTGCTGAACTCCACCCATATTGAGCGCAAAATTGAGCAAGGGCCTGCAATGCAGGAGTTATTGCGCTCCAGTTCCAATCTTGAAGTTGTCACAAGAAATCTATATCTGACAATTCTGTCACGTTATCCAAAGGAAGACGAAGGGAAGATCGTTAAGTCCTATTGTCAATCGAGCGGCTTGGATCGCCGTCAGTCGTTGATCGATATCGCCTGGGCTTTGATGAACAGCTCGGAATTCCTTTATCACCATTAGTCCGAATTATGCCTTGCAAGGGACGGTAACAATGAGCATTGATAACGAGAGTAATCCTGAGTCCTCGAATCTGTTGCCTGCGAGTGATCTTTCACGACGGGAGCTACTGCGTCTAGGTTTATTGGGGTCGGCAGGTTTGGTATTTGAGGATCTGTGGTGCCTGCCCGCTTTGGCTGTTTCTTCCAAGCAAAATGCAAGAGCTAAGTCGGTTATCCAGATATGGATGTGGGGCGGACCATCCCATCTCGATACCTTCGACCCTAAGCCGGAAGCCGGCAGCGATTACTCCGGTCCACTGAATCATCCAATTGAAACTAATGTGAAAGGCATCCGCATCTGCGAACTCATGCCCTCTCTTGCCAAATGCGCAGACAAGTACTCCATCATTCGAAGCATGACGCATGGGGTAAATGCACATGAGACCGCTTCCTATGAGGTTCAGACCGGCCGTGTTTCAGGTGGGCGGGACGTATTCCCTGGTGTCGGTGCGGTAGTTTCTTACTGTAAGGGATACAATTCCGGTTACAGTAGCCTGGTGCCTCCTTATATCGTCCTTACGGAGCCACAGGGGCGTTTTTCAGAATCGGGTTTCCTGGGGTTGAAATACAAACCATTTGCTACGGGCGGCGATCCCGCGCAGAACCGCTTTGCGGTAGAGGGCCTTGTATTACCGGGTATTTCAGATCAGCGTCAACGCGGTCGCCGTGAAATCCTGCATCAGCTCGATGCGCTCGATAAGGCACTGCAAGGAAGTCCTCAGTTGGCGACATGGCATGATAGCGAACATCAGGCATACGACTTGATCTTGGGCGATAGCGGGAAGGTCTTTGATCTGACCCAGGAAAAGGATGACATGCGCAATATGTATGGTCGGAATACATTCGGTCAATCGTGTCTGGCAGCTCGTCGCCTGGTAGAACGAGGAGTCCCTTACATCACAATCAATTATGCAGGTGGATGGGATACGCATAAGGAGAACTTTCAGGTTATGCGTAGGCGCCTTCCTGAGATGGATAAAGCCATGTCTGCACTACTACAGGACCTTTCTTCCCGAGGTCTTCTGGATAGCACGATCGTGTGGTGGGGCGGAGAATTCGGCCGTACTCCGAAGGTAAGTTGGGAGGCTCCTTGGAATGGTGGCCGCAATCACTGGGGGCAAGTATTTTCGTCGGTTGTTGCCGGAGGAGGATTTAAGGGAGGCCACGTTGTAGGTTCTTCCGATGCTCGTGGTGAGGAGGTGAAGGAGCGGCCGGTATATCCGATGGATTTGATTGCGAGTATTTATTCCTTGCTCGGAATTGATCTCGATACAAGGCTGCCGCATCCATTAGGGTCTTTGGTTTCTGTTGGTCCCCGCAAAGATGAGGGTGTGAGATCCGCCGGATTGCTGAAGGAGATTTTGTGAAGTCCAATTTCACTAGGGCAATCCTATGTGTCTTTGCAATGGCAACATCGTCGGCGGTAGTTGCCCAGCAAAATCCTCCTCATTCTGCGTATCTCTATCCTGCAGGCGGTAGGCAGGGAACCACCTTCGAAGCAACCGTGGGTGGACAATTTCTCGATGGTGCTCGCGCAGTATTTGTTTCAGGTAAAGGTGTTCAAGCAACGGTGACGTCTGTTACCAGTCCCTTATCGACCGCACAGAAAGAAGAATTAACAAAAGAACTACAGCAGATACGAGAGAGTCATAACGGTACTCCCGGCAAACCTATTCCAGCAGCAAATGTGCCATCCGTAGCTCCTGCGGCGGATAATCGCACACTCTCGACGGGTGTAACAACGAGTAAGGAGAGAGGTACAACTCCTCCTTTGAATTTTAAATCGGTAGTCGTTGTTACTCCATGGACTCCAGTAGACAGAGAGCGTGTTAAGGAGATTCAAAAGAAGCTGGATGAGTCGACACGAATGATAATGGCTCCAGCCTTTTCCCGTTCCGTAAAGTTGCACGTTGTTGTGGCTTCTGACGCTACGTCTGGGAGTCATGAGCTTCGCCTTTTGACGGACCGAGGGATGACCAATCCTATTGTCTTCTATGTCGATCATCTGCCCGAGTATTCGCAGCCGCCGCAGTATGTTTCTCCTTCTTTATCTGCCGGAGGTGGAATTTCTCTTTCCGAGCAGGCCCATTCTGCCGCTGCAGTTGCTCCCATTACAGTCTCTTTCCCTATTATCGTGAATGGGCAGATGATGCCTGGAAGTCCCGACCGTTATTGTTTCCGTGCGCGAAAGGGACAACATCTGGTGATAGAGGCGAAGACGCGTGCTCTTATCCCGTACCTTTCCGACGCTGTTCCTGGTTGGTTTCAAGCCAATCTGGCACTCTATGACCCGAAAGGCCATGAACTTGCTTCGGCCGATCACTTCCGCTTTAGTCAAGATCCCGTTATCGAACAGGACATTCCTGAAGATGGCAACTACACAGTGGAGATACGCGATGCTATTTACCGTGGACGTGAAGATTTTGTTTATCGGATCACGATAGGAGAATTGCCATATGTAACCAGCATTTTCCCTCTCGGTGGCGAAGAGGGAAGTCATCCGCGCCTTGAGCTGTCAGGCTGGAATCTTGGTAGTACAAACTATAGACCATCCACTCGGGAGACGGGTCTTCATTTGCTTACCGTGGGAGCGAGCGGTTGGAATGCAAACTCTGTCCCCTTCGAAGTCGATTCTCTTCCTGAGAAAACGCAGATACAGTCCGTGACCGATTTCAAAAAGGCAAAACGCATCAAGCTACCTGCAATTGTCAACGGCCGGATTGCCCATCCTGGCGATGTTCACATCTTTCGGATCGATGCTCAGAGTGGAGAGGAGATCGCAGCCGAGGTACATGCCCGGAGACTGGGGTCGCCACTCGATTCTGTACTCTCGTTGACGGATGCAAATGGTAAGCGACTGGCCTTTAACGACGATGCGGAGGATAAAGCTTCAGCACTGATAACCCATCAGGCAGATTCATTGCTTCTTTATCGGGCTGTTGCTAAAGGGACATATTTCTTGCACCTCACGGACGCTCAGCATAGCGGGGGATTGGAATACTCCTATCGATTGCGCCTGAGTCATCCTCGACCTGATTTCGAATTGAGGCTTGTTCCTTCAACAGTCAACCTTCGTCCCGGGGAAACGATCCCGGTGACGGTCTATGCTTTGCGGCACGACGGCTTCCATGGCGAGATATCTTTGCACGTGAAAGATGGGCCATCGGGACTGGTTCTTCATGGCGGAGTCATATCCTCTTCTGCCGATAAAGTGCGTGTTACTTTGACGGCTCCTCCCGTAGCGATATCTCAACCACAAAACTTGCTGCTGGAAGGGGAAGCACAAATCGACGGGCGGCCTGTGTATCGTGCAGCTGTTCCTGCCGACGATATGATGCAAGCTTTTGCCTGGCATCATCTGGTACCGGCCCAGGAAGGACTGGTGCTGGTATTTGGATCTGGACACCGCGATTCCATCTGGAAGGTCAGCGATAGCTCTATCAAGGTGCATGGTGGAGGCACAGCTTCGATTCGTGTCGGAGTCCCCGCCTCACAGCTTGCAAATCAATGGGATGTGAAATTAATCGATGCTCCTGAGGGTATCAGCATTTCAGGGATTACAAAATCCGACAATGCTATTGAGATTCACCTCAAGGTGGATGGCAAGATCAAAGAGGGACTAAAGGGCAATTTCATCATGGAAGCCTCCATAATTAAGCCCCAGAATCCTGCCAATCCAAAAGCCAATCGCGTTGTGTCACTCGGGACCTTGCCTGCAATTCCATTTGAAGTTGTACGCCCCTAAGCTAGCGGTGAGGGATGTGTATGAGCAGACTCTCAAAACATCCAGGTATTTGGTTGTTCCATTCATTCCAGTCGTGACCTCCCGGTATGGTGTGAAATTCATAAGAGTAGCTGCGCTGTTTTAGGATCGTGATGAATTTGCGGATTGGAGATAGAAGGGATTCCTGTTTACCTGCTGTGATGTATAGGTAAGGTGTTTGGGAGGGTTCAGCAAATCTGACCAGGACGAAGGGATCGTTGTGAATGCGTGTGTCGCTGCCTGTAGGGCCGAAGATGGCGCGGAAACGCATACTTTGCGACCATCGGTTCAGACTAAAACGGCGGCTGGGTACATCAATGGCGGGACTGATAGCACCTGCAAAAACAAACAAGTCTGGACGTGTAAGAGCCAATTTGACAGCTGCGAAACCGCCCATCGATACTCCGACAATCGCGCGATTTTCTCGGCCGGATCGAACGGGGAAACGCGACTCTACGTCGGTAAGTACGTCGTGAACAAGGTAGTCGTGATACCGGTCTTTTGTATTGAGTGCGGCATTTGTGTAATACGAACAGGCACCGTCTACCATTACAAGAAGGAGTCCCTTTGCTGCATAGGCACCTACGTCTGAGTAGTTGGACCAGTCCCTGAAATCACTGCCACAACCGTGCAACAGATAAATCACAGGCAAGTTCGTATTCGAGGTAGTCTCCGCTGGCATATAGACGCGGTAAGGCATGTTATGGCGGAGAGCCGAAGAATAGAAGGTGACGTCTTTGCTGATGACTCCTGGGAAGCTGCGCGGGTGATCCGTTACGGCTAATTGCTCATGATGACACCCCGTAAGCGGAGCAAATGCGGCAAGGATTGCTAAGAAACAGCTGAGAACGGCTTTCATTTGGAAAACCGATTATACCCAGAAGTCCGTGATCAGCTAAGCATACATATTTTCATCTCCAGCCTGGTTGTAAGCATCGAAGCCTATAGCCGTGTCCGAATTTACTCTTCACTCTCTGCTGACGTCGCCCACCGTAACGATTCGCGATACGGAATGCCTGGGTACCTGCACGTCTATGAGCACGGAAGAGGCGACGAAGACAACTCAGTTGATATTTCCTTATCGTGGAGTCTACATACGTCATGTCGGGCAAACCCAGGCTGTTGCTGAGGCCAACCAGGTATTGTTTTTCAATGCCCATGAAGGCTACCGGATCAGTCATCCAATCTCGGGTGGTGATGGCAGCCTGACGCTGGTAATCGATGAGTCACAGCTTCAGGAGTTGGTGCCTGCGGATCTGTTGCATCGCAGCTCCGGAATCTACTTTCGAGGACAGAGTCTGAGACTCGACGCTCGTACGCAAGCGCTGGTTGCAAAATTGCGTCATGGTTTGCATAACAATGCCATTGGGTCTTTGGAAGCTGAAGCTTTGGCCTTTACTCTGGTGCAACAGGCTCTTGGTCCTCGTGGTTCGCGTTCAGCTGCTACAAATGCAGGATTACAGAAGTTGGCAGATCGGGCGAAGCTCGTGCTCGGAAGCAATTTGGCGCGCCGTTGGACTCTGGCGGAGGTTGCCAGGGAAGTTCGTGTTTCTCCCGTTTATCTCACACAGGTTTTTCAGAAAGTCGAAGGCCTGCCCTTATACCAATATCAATTACGCCTCCGGCTGGCCCGAGCACTCGAGATGCTTGTACGGTATGACGATTTGACGAGCCTTGCACTGGAACTCGGGTTTTCCAGTCATAGTCATTTCAGCGCTGCGTTCCGGCAGCATTATGGCTATTCTCCGTCAGTCTTCAAGCGTTCGGCTCTTGGACGTTGATCGGCATAAGCGGACATTTCCAAAAATAGCTAAAGATTCTGACAGCGATCTCTCCTCTATACATGGCCTACTGTCGTCATAGTGAACCTTTGGATTCTGGAGAGAGTATATGAACCAGTCAGAGCAAACCAAAAATTTCCGCAAATTACACACACGTCGTCCGTTGATTTTGCCAAACGCATGGGATGCCGCAAGTGCCCGCGTGTTCGAAGCCCTCGGCGCGGAAGCAATTGCCACTACCAGCGCTGGCGTCTCGTGGACGTTCGGGTGCAGCGATGGTCAGAAGCTGAATCGCCAGGAAATGTTCGATGTGATCCGCAACATCATTCGGAGCGTGAATGTTCCAGTAACCGCAGATATCGAGAGTGGCTATGGCAGTGGTTCAGTTAACGATGTGGCAAAAACGGTGGAGCAGCTGGCTTCGATCGGCGTTGCCGGAATAAATATCGAGGATTCTCCCGGACGCAACGGCCAAGCGCTACTCACTGCCAACGAACATGCCGAGCGGATTCGGATCGCGCGCAAAACGGTAGGTGACGCTGGCTGCGATCTGGTCATCAATGTGCGGACAGATGTGTATCTCTTTCAGGTGGGTGATCCGGATAGCAGATTCGATAACGTAGTGGAGCGCGCGAAGGTCTATCGCTCCGCAGGCGCCGATTGCATTTTTGTACCTGGTGTTATCGATTCCAGCACTATTGCCAGTCTGGTCAAGGCTATCGATTATCCGCTAAACGTCATGGTCGCACCTGGCGCGCCAAGTGTGAAAAGTCTTGGGGAAATGGGTGTTGCTCGCGTAAGTGTGGGACCGGGTATCACTCAGGTAGCGCTTGCGGCAGCTCAACGCGCAGCGCGTGAACTTCTTGAACACGGTACCTATGGAGTCCTTGAAACGGGGTTGCCTTTTGCTGAGATTAACACCTTGTTTACTCCACGTCTTCAGTAATCAAGACCGGATTGAGCCCAGGAGCAAGTAGCTATGACGTATCAAGAGATCAGTCGGCGCACCACAATCAATAGCAACCACAAAATCGCGGTTGTCGGCGCATCAGGGCATACTGGCCGTTTCGTTGTGTCTGAATTGGCGCGGCGTGGTATCAAAGGTATTCTTGTCGGGCGCGATGCAGAGAAGCTTTCTCCCTTGGTCAGCAGGCATCCGTCATGGAAGATTCGCTTGGCCTCTGTTGATGCTCCTCAAACGCTCGATCAGGCGTTGGCGGATGCGTCGTTGATTATCAATTGCGCTGGTCCCTTTATCGATACGGCGGTGCCTGTGATGGATGCAGCTCTTCGTGCTGGTATCCATTATTTGGACGTGACTGCAGAACAACGGGTAACGCTTGAGGCTTTCGAGCGGTTCTCCGCGGCAGCAAAGGCGGCGGGAGTTGTAATCATGCCTTCCATCGCGTTTTATGGCGGATTAGGAGATCTTCTTGCGACAGCGGCCATGGCGGATTGGACGACAGTAGACGAAATCCATCTGGCTGTTGCACTCGATAGTTGGAAGCCGACACGCGGAACTTCTCGGACAGGAGAGAGGAATCCTGGCCGCAGATTTGTGTTTTCAGGGAATGTACTGACCTTTGTTGACGATCCTTCCCCTGAGCTTTCGTGGGATTTTCCTCCGCCTTTTGGGAAACAGGATGTTGTCATTTTCCCTCTGGCTGAGACTATCGTGATCTCGCGCCACCTGCGGGTGCCCGAAATTCATGCCTATGTGAATCGAACTGCCTTGAAGGACCTTCATGATCCCGGTACGCCACCACCCATAGCGGCAGATGAGCGAGGTCGTTCCGATCAGCGTTTCTATATGGAAGTACTCATCCGTAAGGGAGACGAGGAACGGTATGCAGCAGTATCGGGGCGTGATATCTATGCCGTTACTGCCCCTTTGGTAGCCGAAGCAGCGGAACGGATTTTGACTGGCGATTGCAGAAGGGCAGGAGCTGTCACTCCCGGCGAGATTTTTGATTCGAGAGCGTTTCTGGAAGCACTCTCGCCCGAACCGTTTTCTCTGAGCCTCGGAGAGGGCGTTGCAAGCATGAGCCGAAGTACGTAGCCAGATTTGCTTCTTCTGGCGTATCACTTTTTAGGATGCTTGGATATACACAGGTATCGCAATTTGTTGGGTTGACGATAGGTGGTGGACCCAATATGATGGGGTTCGTGTTCGGTGGCGAGGTTGCGAGTCAGCCTCGCCTGAAAAGGGAACCTCGTGCAATTCGAGGACTGCCCCGCAGCGGTAAATGGGAACGAATTCCATCACATGCACTGGCTTTCCCAAGAAGCTGGGAAGCGATGGCGAGTAGATGCAGCTCAATGGGGCTGCAAGCCCACAAGTCCGAAGACCTGCCGACACGACGCTTTGCGCGTCTTGACTGAAGCCTTCGTGGGAGAGGCTGGTCGGATCAGGATTTGTCCGTACAGGTGGAGGAAATCTCCATTTGTTGGCTCGTGCTCTTCTGCCCAACTCCATGAAGTAAGAGATGATCGGGTTATGTAACCAGTCGTGTGTCATATTTCTGTGGCCGCTTCTGTTTGCTGCCCCTTTTGCCTGTTAGGAGATCAATGTGGAAACCGTTGCAAATACTTATAGGGAACAGCAAAAGAAAAATAGTGCCGGGGCATTTACTGAAATATGTAAAAGAGATGGAAGCATTGTAGCTTTTGATGCACAGAAGATTACGACAGCCATTCGAAGAGCGGGAGAGGCGGCCGGAGAATTTGGAGAAGATATTGCAGTTTCGCTTACCCGTCGTGTTATTGCCTTGAATCTGGCACTTGAGCGCTCTGAAATGTTAAGCGTCGAGGCAATTCAAGACGCTGTTGAAGAAGTTCTTTTGAACTCACCATTCAAGAAAACTGCACGTGCCTACATCTTGTATCGCGAACAGCACAAGAAAATTCGGGAGTTGGTTGATCAGGCTAATGTCGATCTGGTTGCCCAATATCTGGAGAGGACAGACTGGAAGGTGCAGGAGAACAGCAATATGGCCTTTTCCCTGCAAGGGATGAATAACTATATTGCCAGCCAAATCAGCGAAACATACTGGCTAAATGAGATTTACTCTCCTGAAGTGCGGGAGGCACATGTAAGCGGTGCTTTGCATCTGCACGATCTTGGCCTTTTGGCGGTTTATTGTGTTGGATGGGATCTGCAGGATCTTTTACTCGCAGGATTTCGGGGAGCTCCTGGGAAAGCGGAAAGCAGGCCTGCAAAGCACTTCCGCACAGCGCTCGGACAGATTGTCAATTTCTTTTATACCTTGCAGGGCGAGGCTGCAGGAGCTCAAGCCTTCTCCAACTTCGATACGTTGTTAGCTCCCTTTATTCGCAATGACGGTCTTACCTATGAGGAGGTTAAGCAGGCTCTGCAAGAGTTTGTCTTTAACCTCAATGTTGCAACACGCGTTGGATTTCAAACTCCGTTTACCAATCTCACTCTCGATCTGCAACCTCCTACCATGCTGGCGGAGCAGGCCGTAATTATTGGCGGAGAGCGACGAAGCGAGACGTATGGGCAGTTTCAGGAAGAAATGAATATGCTCAATCGTGCTTTCCTCGATGTTTTGGTCGAAGGGGATGCTCGCGGGCGTGTCTTCACTTTTCCCATTCCCACATACAACATTACTGCCGATTTTCACTGGGATTCACCGGTACTGGATCGTCTTTGGGAGGTAACGGCGAAATATGGAGTGCCGTATTTTGCCAACTATGTAAATTCCGATCTTTCTCCCGATGACTCTCGTTCCATGTGTTGCCGCCTTCGTCTTGATACCAGGGAATTGCAGAGGCGGGGAGGAGGTCTTTTCGGTGCCAATCCTCTTACCGGTTCGATTGGAGTCGTGACCTTAAATATGCCTCGTCTCGGCTATCTCTCGAAGAATAGAGACGAGTTTTTCGCGCGGCTCGATCAACTGATGGATTTGGCCCGAACAAGTCTCGAGACCAAGAGAAAAGTCCTTGAGCGGTTTACAGAGAAGAACCTCTATCCATATACGCAATATTATCTCCGCGACATTCGTGCCCGTTTCGGACGTTATTGGGCGAATCACTTTTCCACGATTGGCTTAGTTGGAATGAACGAGGCGTGCAGAAACTTTCTTGGTTGCGATATTGGAAGCCCTGAGGGCTCCCGGTTTGCTGCCGAAGTCTTGGATTACATGCGTGAACGGTTAGCTCTCTATCAGGAAGAAACCGGCAATTTCTATAACCTGGAGGCGACTCCTGCAGAGGGCACCAGCTATCGTCTGGCGAAGCTAGACCAAGAAGCGTTTCCTGAGATTCTTTCTGCAAATGAACGACAGGTGAAAGAAGGGGGCAGTCCTTTCTATACGAATTCCACGCAACTTCCGGTCGATTATACGAACGACTTATTTCAAGTATTGGCACTGCAGGATGCTCTGCAGCAACGCTACACAGGTGGAACCGTGCAGCATCTGTTTCTAGGAGAAGCTGTGCCGAATCCGGAATCTGTAAAAGCGTTTGTGAAGAAGGTTTGTAGTAGTTACAGACTTCCATATTTTACTGTGACTCCTACTTTTTCTATCTGCCCGGAGCATGGGTATCTCAACGGCGAGCAGACATCATGTCCCGATTGCGGAGTTCGTACAGAGGTCTATTCCAGGGTTGTTGGCTATTTGCGTCCGGTGGGCCAGTGGAATAAAGGCAAACAAGCCGAGTTCGAATTGCGCGAATCGCTATCGATTGGAGCCTGATCCATGCTGATCGGAGGTTTCCTTCCGCTTAGTCTTTGCGATTATCCGGGGAAGATGGCTGCCGTCGTCTTTACGCAGGGATGTAACTTTCGTTGTCCTTACTGCCACAACGGAGCTTTACTGACGGCACATTCGGAGACTGCTATAGCGGTCTCCGATGTGCTGGCTTCTCTCCATAGCCGCCGGAAATTTCTGGATGGTGTTGTGATCAGTGGCGGAGAGCCCACTCTACACGCCGATCTGGCGGACTTTCTTGTGGCGGTCCGCTCTATGGGCTACGCCGTCAAACTCGATACGAATGGCAGCCGTCCTAAGGTGCTTCGTGACCTGTTTGATCGGAAGCTATTGGATTTTGTTGCAATGGACGTAAAGGCACCGCTCTCTCGATATGAGGTCCTGGCTGGTATTGCTGTAGAGACATCCGTCATTTGCGAGAGTATCGATCTTATTGCCGAAAGCGGAGTGCGCCATCAGTTTCGAACTACAAACGTTTTGCCTCTGCTTGCTTCCGAAGATCTTGCAGCTGTTCGAGCGATGATTCCAGCTCGTAGCAGCTATTCTCTGCAGTCATTTCGTTCAGAGACAGCCTTGGACCCGTCTTTGCGGGTGTAGTTTCTTGCGGCAAGATGCGCTAGCTCAAAACGATTGGTTCCCGGCGTGGAACCAATAATTCTCTCCACCTTGGTCTCAATCTGCTAGTCTCAAATCAAGACCATTCCTATTACGTAGAGGTTAGCGTTCTGAGTCGCCCGTTTTCGCACCCGAAGAAGAGTTCTGTTCTGCATTGCGGAGAGTTGCCGCTTGATTCTCTCGCGAAGAAATTCGGTACTCCGCTGTATGTCTATTCTGCAGATGAGATTTTGCAGCGATTGAGCTTGTTCCAGAATGCATTTGCCAATCGCTCGCATTTGGTTTGTTATGCGGTGAAGGCAAATTCAGCCCTGGCTATCCTTGAATTACTCGATAAGGCTGGTGCCGGTTTCGATATCGTTTCCGGCGGAGAGCTACAGCGCATCCTGGCGGTGAATCCGAAAGCTGCAGAACGGGTTGTCTTTTCCGGAGTTGCAAAAGAGCCCTGGGAGATGGATCTTGCTCTCGATGCGGGAATCCGTCTTTTCAATGTTGAGAGCGAGCCGGAGCTGGAGCTCCTTGGTGAGCGTGCGAAGAAGAAAAAGAAGTGCGCGCGTATTGCTTTCCGGGTCAACCCGGATGTCTTTGCCGAAACGCATCCTTATATCTCTACCGGTATGCGTGAGCACAAATTTGGCGTTGATTTTGCTACTGCTCGCCGCGTTTATCGCAAGGCTGCCGAGCACAAGTGGCTGGAACCTTATGGGATCAGCGTACATATCGGGTCGCAGATTCGCAGCGCCGATCCGTTTGGTGCCGCCCTGGGGCGTGTTGCTCAGTTCGTGAAGCAGCTCAAGAAGAGCGGAATCGAGTTGCGCAGCATCGATGCCGGCGGAGGGCTGGGAATCGAATATCACTTAGGCAAGAGCTTTGATGCTGAGAAGGAAGTGAAGAAGTACTCTCAGGCAATCAACCAGGCACTTGACGGCATGGATGTAGAGCTCCTTGTTGAGCCTGGCCGTTTCATTGTTGCCCAGGCGGGAGCTCTAGTGACTCGCGTGGTCTATGTGAAGAAGAATGGAAAGAAGACTTTCCTTATTACCGATGCTGGCATGAATGACCTGATCCGCCCTGCCCTGTACCACGCGCATCATGAGATAGTGCCGGTGGAGCCGCATCGTGGTGCCCTTCGTCCGATGGACGTAGTTGGTCCCATTTGTGAGACAGGGGACTTCTTCGCTCGGGATCGTAAGCTACCTTCCCTGAAACGTGGAGATTTGGTTGCAGTGCTGGATGCCGGGGCGTATGGTATGTCCCTGAGTTCGAATTACAACACCCGTCCGCGTCCTGCTGAAATTCTCGTAAAGGGCAAGCAGGCCCGCAGAATTCGTCGTCGAGAGACAATAGATGATCTCCTGGCGGTAGAAGAATGGGGAGGACGGAAGCAACAGGGGTAAGAAGCAGGGAATGTTCCAGAGAAGACGACGTGTTTTGCAATTGTTTGCCGGTGTAATTGTTTGTTCGGCAAATGGCTTAATGGCAGCTGACCGCGGTACTGCGCCATCGCTCCAGATAAAGATAGAAGCTGGTGTTGTAGAGGGAAGTAAGTCCGCCGGAAGTACAGTCAGGGCCTTTAAGGGAATTCCTTATGCTGCACCTCCTGTTGGAGATCTTCGCTGGAAAGAGCCTCAGCCACCTGTTGCCTGGACGGGTGTGCGTCCGGCACAGCAGTTCGGTTCCCGTTGTATGCAGGGGAATGTTTATCCGGATATGGTCTTCCGTGACTCCGGTCCGAGCGAAGATTGTCTCACCCTGAATATCTGGACTCCGGCTGCAAATGCCACCGCCAAATTGCCGGTCATGGTTTGGATTCATGGCGGAGGTTTCCTTGCGGGTGCTTCATCCGAACCTCGCCAGGATGGAGAAAATCTAGCCAAGAAGGGCGTTGTTGTTGTATCGCTCAATTATCGTCTGGGCGTCTTCGGTTTCTTAGCCCTTCCCGAACTCAGCGCCGAGTCGCCACACAAGGCCAGTGGTGACTACGGTCTTCTCGATCAAGTCGCAGCTCTTGAATGGGTGAAGCGCAATATCGCCGCTTTTGGCGGAGATCCTGGCAATGTGACAATCTTTGGCGAGTCCGCCGGATCGTTTTCAGTGAGCGCGTTGATGGCCTCGCCTTTGACAAAGGGGCAGTTCCAGAAAGCGATTGGTGAGAGCGGTAGCGCTGTTGGCGGGAAAACTCTGCCGTTTTTGCCGGGGAAAGAGACCGCGGAGAAGCATAGCCAGTTTCTAACGACAGCTCTAGGATCTGCCAGTCCGAAGGAACTTCGCGCAAAGTCCGCTTCGGAGATCTTGGATGTGGATTTCAAAGCTCATGGCGAAAACCCATGGTTTATTCCTTCCATCGACGGTTACTTTCTCCCTGACGAGGTAGCCGATATCTATGGCGAAGGCAAGCAGGCACATGTGCCATTACTCGCCGGCTGGAATCGGGATGAAGCAGGAGGCGTTCTCCTGGACGCGAAGGATAAGCCTACGGTAGCGACTTTCCGTGCAATGGCGGAAAAGGAGTTTCCGAAAAAAACCGACCTTTTCCTTTCTCTGTATCCTGCAAAGAACGATGCTGAAGCTGCTCAGTCGACGCAGGCTTTAGCCGGAGATCGGTTTATCGCATATTCAACCTGGAGATGGATTGAAGCTCATTCCGATACTGGAGAAGCACCTATCTTCCGTTACAGATTCGATCAGGCTCCTCCACCGGATCAGTATCATCCGGCAGGGACGGGGGCTTATCATTCCGCCGATATCCTCTATGTCTTTGGGACGCTGGATTCAATGACACTGCCTTGGACTCCGGCAGACCGAAAGCTATCCAGCGAAATGATGAGCTATTGGACGAACTTCGCAAGAACAGGGAATCCCAATGGACAAGGATTGCCCGTGTGGCCGGAATACCGTCCTGAAACCGGGTGGAAGCTCATATATCTTGGCGAGAAGATTGAAGCCAACAAAGACGATCTTCGCGGTAGATACGAATTCCTGAAACGCTTCGATAACTGATCATGAAGTCAGAAATTCGAGATTGGCGTAGCTAGGCTGGTATTGTTGGCGAGCCCAGGCCTTTCGGGAAGGCTTCTATAGCTGTGTTGTAGACCAAGGGCAATATATGTATGGCCATTCTGTCAAAAGGGATGGCCATACAAACTAAGATTAACGAGATGCCTTCTCTTGCGCGAGCTTCTGAAGCTCAGCTTGAATCTCCTGCACTACGCTGTCCCACACTCCCGATACCTTTTGCCGGAATACTCGGGCAGAAGGGTACCAAGGACTATCTTCTCTCTCCAGAAACCAACGCCAATCAGTCCGGTTCAGCGGCAGCATGACCCATCCGGGGATCCCGAGTGCGCCTGCGAGGTGGGCGACGGCTGTGTCTACGGTGATTACCAAGTCCAGTCCGGCAATGAAAGCAGCCGTATCCGCGAAATCCGTGTAGCGGGAGCAGACATCGGTGATGTGCATCCGCTGTGCAACTTCGGCGAGTTGTCTTGCCGGCTCACCCACTTGCAAGGAATAGAGTGAGAGCCCCGGTACATCTCCAATTGGAATAAGCTGTTTCAGCGGTACAGAACGATAGACGTCCTGTGTGCTCTTCATGTTGCCGGCCCAGGTTATGCCTACTCGCAAACCTTTTCCTGGCCAGAGTTGTAGAGCTTTTGCTATCTCCTCTTCCGGTATTTGCAGATATCTTGATGCTGAGGGAATCGTCTCGATTGTTGTCTCAAAGGCCAGCGGGAGGCTCATCAACGGGCAATGCCAGGAGAATTCCGGAAGAGTGTCTCCTCTGGCGATGACCTGATGGATTCCGGGAAGCTGCTGAAGCAGTCGCTGTAGTCTTGGCTGCACTTCAAGAATTACTTTGCCTCCACGCTGTGTGACCATCTGGGCATAGCGCACGAATTGGATCGTGTCGCCATAGCCTTGTTCGGCATGAAGCAAGATAGTTTCGCCGTGCAGCGGTTGACCGGTCCACTGGGAGCAGGTGAAGTTCCGGGGAACAATCTCCTGGCCCTGCAGCTTCCATCGCCATTCATATTCGCGCCAGCCTTCTTTCAATTGGCTGGTTGCTAAAAGATCGAGCGCCAGATTGACGTGAAGTAGGGCTGTGTCCGGGCTTTCTACGATAGCTTGCCGATAGCAATCGATTGCAGTGCTTAATTTTCCCTGAAAGTCCAGTGTCCTTCCAAGGTTGAGCAACAATTGCCAAAAGAGTGCCCCGCCCATTATTTCTCCACGGGGCAGAGGGTTCTTTGTGGTTCCTTTTGAACTCTCCCGTAGTTGCAGGGCAATGCGCAGACACTGTTCTGCGCTGACGGCATCGCCGAGCTGCATCAGCAGGAGCCCGAGACTGTTATAAGCATCGATATAGCCCGGGTTCAACGCAATGGCCTTCTGATAACACTCAGCGGCATCTTTTACGTTGTTTAGCGAAGAGAGCGCAATTCCCAGTGCGTTATAGCATTCTATATAATCGGGCCGCAGGTTAATGGCATTCTTGAAGGACTCTGCTGCTTGGGCAGGTGAGCCGGTGTCCAGATATTTGCACCCATTCCGAAAATACGCTTCAGCATCGGCAAGCGTGGCCGGGGTGGAAGATGTCATAACCGGCAGCCTTTCTCCATAAATTGTTCCGTGGACGAGGAATAGCTCTCCGCCAGGAGTTGAAGGTTTAGTCGCACTTGTTCTATGAGTCCATGCCAGTCGCCAGGATTCGGTTGACGAAAGATTCTCGCACTTGGATACCATGGACTATCAGTCCGATCATCGAGCCAGCGCCAATCGAAGCGAGTTGCCGGGATCAGAATCCATACCGGAATTCCCAATGCTCCGGCTAAATGGGCAACCGCCGTATCGACGGTGATTACAAGATCCAGTCCTGCTACAAATGCGGCTGTATCGATGAAATCGGTGTATCCAGAACAGACGTCTATCAAAGGAAAGGTATCGGCGACTTCGGCAATCTGCTTTGCGGCTTCACCTACCTGGAGGGAATAAAGCGACACGCCGGGTAGTAAGGAGAGAGACGCAAGTTGTTTGAGTTGTATTGAACGATGCTTATCGAGAGTGTGTTGTGGATTGCCACTCCATGCAATGCCGACTCTCAATTCTTTGGACGGCCATTTCTGTTGCTCTTTAGCTATGTTTTCTACGGGGACAGAGAGATAGGCTAAGTTCGAAGGAATGTTTTCCAGATTCGTTCCAAAGGCAAGGGGCAAGCTCATAAGCGGGCAGTGCCAGGAGAATTCCGGGAGAGCTTCTCCTTGGACAATCACTTTGCTTGCTCCGGGAGTGTGCTCAAGGAGCCGGAAAAGCCGTAAAGGCACTTCCAGGATGACTTCTCCTCCTCGCTCGGCGACAAGCGGGACATAACGGATACACTGCAAAGTGTCTCCATAGCCTTGCTCTGCATGAAGAAGTATCTTTTCGCCCTTTAGATGTTGTCCTGTCCAAAGAGGACAATCGAAGTTATGTAACTTTGTGGAGAAGCTACGCATCTGCCAACGCCACTCATGCTCTTTCCATCCTTCAGAGAAATTGCCTGAAGCCAAAAGCGCAGTAGCAAGACTGTAGTGTAAATCGGCATTCTGTGGATCCAGACGGATAGCATCGCGATAGTATTGGAGTGCTTCTTTTGTCTGACCGCTTTCCCTTAAGGTCAGTGCCAAATTATTCATCGTCTGGATCTGAACGGTGGCGGCTTGCTTTGATGTTTGCACGTTCTTTGCAAGCAGATTCAGAGCCTTCCGATAACACTGAATTGCTTCGGCGAACATGAATTGCTGCCGAAAAAGGTTCCCCAGGTTGTAGTGATATTCAGGCGCAGAAGGATTGCACTCCAAGGCGCGACGATATGCAGTCTCCGATTCTGCATATTTCTGCAATTGCAGGTACAGGAAGCCTAGATCGCTATGTGCGGCCGCATATTCAGGATTCAGAGCTACGGCTCTCTGACAAAACTCGAGTGCTTCTTCAAACTTAGCTTGCTTTATCAGTGTCTGACTCAGGTTTCTGTGGCATTCAGGGAAGTCAGGCATTAATTCCATAGCACGGCGATAGAGCGCTTCCGCATGGAGATACTGTGACTGCTGGAATTGCTGATTCCCAAGCTCCCAGAATTCATTCGCGATCTCCTGATTGGTGCGCTTTCCGATATCTGCTGCAAGAGCCTGGGAAATTGGAGCTTCCTCTCCTGCTTCAGTCAATGGATTCGCATAATCGGGATTTGCCTGAGAGGCCTGTTGGAAACACTCTTCTGCTTCAACTCTGCGATTGAGGTGAAGATAGATTCTGCCGAGATCGTGAAGGTACTGCACCTCTGAAGGCCTTTGAACGAGTGCCGCTTTGATCAGGTATATGGCTGTGTCGTACTGGCCCAATTGTTGAGCGACAAGTCCCATGAAGTACAAGGCATCGCTATGCCTGGGATTTTTGCGGAGAACCGCTTCATATCCTTCTGCCGCCTGCTTTAGCCGTCCTGCCTGATGATGCAGCCGGGATTCGCTCAGAATCTCGGCAAGGGAAGGTTCTTTGGGATCGTTATTGCTATTGTCTTGGATCTGGGCCACTGATGCACACATACAGGAAAGGGCATTGCAATCGCCAGGTATAGGCGTTCGGGGAAAGATAAGAGAAAAATAAGAAAAGGAGGCCGTTGCCCGGCCTCCTCTGTGACAAATGAGATTAACGGGTCGCAGATTCGAGAACGGCCACTCCGTATCTCTCCAGCTTTACGGCAGTTACGTCTTTGTTGTCGAAAATGCTATGCATCTTTGACGGTAAAGAGACTTCCCGCTCGCCATCTGCAAAATTCACCAGAATGACTACATTTTTGTTCTGACCGAAGCGTGTATAGACGTCAACTCCCTCAGGCACCGAACCAAAGGCGGGAGTTACACCGCTCTGGGAAGTCATCCACTTTGCTGCATTGGCTAGGGTTGTGTCGTCCAGATGGGCTCCGATATAGGTGATCGTGCCTTTCCCAAGCTTGCGGGAAATCACTGCAGGTTGTTCATCCAGCCATCCATTGCTCTTGCCGAAGCGCATTAGTACTTGAGTGGATGGATCCTGAGTGCTCAACTGCTCAGCCCAGATGCTGCTGCTGCCCGAACCCCACTCTCCGGAGACCGGTACCGTACCTTCCAGGGCATAGAACTGTTCTACCCGTCCTCCCAGTGCCTGCGTGAAGGGGCCCGGCTGACGTTGCTGCCATAGGGCGTTATCCTCGTCCTTCATGGCACTTCTCTGTCCTAGAACAAGATGTCCGCCATTGCGAACATAGTCGAGCAGATGGTTGGCCGTTTCCTGCGACAGGACATTCAAGGCTGGGGCAACCACAAGTTTGTATTCGGATAACGGGGCAGTGGGGGAGACGATGTCGACTGTCTGTGCAATCTTTCGGACAGCGCCATAATAGCGAATCAAATCTTTGATCGGATCGTATTCCCGGTTGTGCTTTTGGAAATCAATAGCCCAAAAAGCATCGTAGGAATGGAGAATTGCAACCTGCGAATGGACGGTTGTGCCTTCTAGTGCCGAGCTTGCGAGTGCGAATTCTTTTCCGATCTGTGCAACTTCGTTGTAGAGAGGAACGGGGGTACCGTCAGCTCCGACAAGAGTTCCATGGTACTGTTCCTGGCCATTGAGAGCGCTACGCCATTGCCAATAGCTGACAGCGTCGGAACCGTGACCGATGGCGTGCCAAGCCATCGCCCTTACCTCGCCTTTGTTCAGAGCATTATTGACGGAATGCCAATTGACGAAGCCCGGCTGCGTCTCCATTACCCAGAAGTTCTTTCTTAGGAAGCCTCGTGTCAGATCATGCGTAGCGCCATTCCGTGCCGGATCCAGGTGGCCACTGCCTACGTAGTTGTCCCAGGAGGCTAGATCCAGGTCCTGACTGACGGTGTAGTGATCGTAGGCATTGAACCAGCCCATCATGTTTGTCGTTATGAACTGATCCCGCGTGCTGTTGGCACGGATTTCGTCCAGCTGGTTCTTTTGATAGTTGCGCCATGTATCGCTTACAAAGCGTTTCCAGTTGAGCAAGAGACCGGGATTTCCATATTGGGTTTCGATTGGAATCTGGCTCCAATCCGAGTAGGTCTGGCTCCAATAGGCTGTGGTCCAGCGGTTGTTCAGGTTGTCGAGCGTGCCATACCGGGTATGAAGCCAGTTTTGGAAGTCTTTCTTCGTGGCCGGGTCATAGGATTCGGCGGCGTATTCATTATCGATCTGCCACCCGATCACATCGGGATTGTGTCCGTAACGTACCGCCATCTGGTGAGCAATTCCGCGGGCCAACTCCCGGTACTTCAAGTTGTCCCAATTGAATTGTTGACGATTGCCGTGCTCGTCGTACCGGCCATCTTCCCTCATCCGGAGAGTCTCAGGATATTTTTGGGTCAACCAGGCGGGAGGTGCGGCTGTTGGCGTGCCAAGTACCGTATAGATGTGGTGGCGTGCGGCAGCTGCAATAGCATGATCCATCCATGAAAAGTCGTATTTCCCCTCTTCCGGCTCCATGGCGCTCCAGGCAAATTCGCCGATACGAACGAAACGAATTCCGGCCTTCTCCATGTAGGTAAGGTCGGCTTCCCATCGTGCTTCAGGCCATTGCTCCGGATACCATGCCGCCCCTAACCACAGAGAGGGTTTAGCCGTGGGCACTTGGTCTGCTGCCTGAGCCATTGAGGTTGTGAACTGAGAAAAGACTCCCAGGCTGAAAGCCAGGAGGAGAATCTGTGTGGATCTGTGTGCGAACTTGGATAAACGGTGCACTCCATTGCCCCTTCCGCGAGAAAACGCTTACAGCAAAGCAGTGTATATCGGATAAGCCAATATTCTCAGCTTCTGGGAAGGAAATTTTTTCGGGAAAAGGCAAAGGCTGCCGAAGCAGCCCTTTGCCGTGTGTGCTTGTCGAGGTAAACTAGGCTGCTCGTACTGCTTGCGGGTTTGCCCGATCTGATATCGAGGTGAGGAGCTTGTCGGCGTGGCCCTCTTCCTGAATCGTTTGATTCAGAGTTTCCGCCTGCTGACTGAATCCTAAGATTTGGGCGAAGCTTCGGACGGTTCCGTAGCTGGCAATCTCAAAATGCTCAATTGCCTGTGCTGCGCCGATAATACCTGCATCGCGAACCGCGAGATCGTTGGCATCCTTGATTGTGTCCTCACCCGCCGTAATGAGTGCCGCAGTCACCTTACATTTCTTGTCGACTGCTTCTCCTTCAAGTTCATTCAGGATGGCCTCCAGCCGTTGGGTCTGGACCCGAGTTTCCTGTAAATGTGACTGCAGAGCATCTTTTAGTTGCGTATCGGTTGCTGCCTCCCTCATCTTCGGAAGGGCATCGATGATCTGTCGCTCAGTGGAGAGAAGCATTTGAAGGCGGTGGATATAAAGCTGTTTCAAATCTTCGATATTCTCAGAGAAGAACTTCATGGCAATACCTCGTGAGATTCACGTTATGGGTTCTTAGAACAACCAAGCGTTAACAAGTCTTAGTGGAGAATTACTCCGTTCCTATTCGCATTTAGGTCTGCTCGGATGTTAGTAGCTGCTTCTTGGGAGTAATCGAGAGAGTTCAAGATTCGCTTTGTATTCAGCGATTATTCCCGAAGAGGAATAATCGCTGAATAGTTGTTAATTGAACTTTCTCTCGACACGGAGAGGTGGGATGTCCATCTTTGTGCTTGGGATGCTCTTCAGTGGGACGCTTCGGGCTTGGCGTAACTCTGTGATTTAGTTTCTTGGCTGACCTAAGTAGATCTAGAGATATGATTTGCAGTTAAGGATGTGAGTTTCTTAAGGATAGCGATATAGAAAAGGCGCAGGTTTTGGCTGCGCCTTCTTCAAGATATTAATAAAATTCAGCTTCCTTAGTTCACGTTTAGTGCTCCATCAAAGGAGACAACCATAGAGTTATTACGTATTTGCATGGATTGAATCCTGAGTCGCTCAAGCGTGAGGGTGTAACCGGTGCTTTGCCGGGAATTGAACAAAGCCTTGCGTATGAGGTCGGCGGCATTAATCTTCATGTTCGCCGGAACCTTATGATTCAGAAATGGTTGTAAAAAGAAGTTTAATTCAGGAGAATCACTTAGTTTTTCCAGCCGTGCGTCCTTAAATCCAATGATTTCATTCTGTGCGTCCGGAGCAAAGGAGACATCGGTATTGAGGGAGAGAGGAATACCCAAACAACGTCCGGCCATTTCTTTCCCTAATTTCCCCTCTGTATGTATATGAACAACAACGCGATCGGCGGAATAGGTGACGTGTGGGTTTTCGACATAAGCAAAACAGGCCGAGTGGCTATCTCCGTAGAGATAATGACGTCCCATTTCTCCGTTAAAGAGTTGGGTTTTTAAAGTGCGCTCAAGGGCGTCTGCCGATACTTTTAATTCAGTAGCTTTGCACGTTGGAATAAGACAGAACAGTAAACAAAAGAGTAAAATCCCAGATCTTTGCATCATTTCTATAGGCAGATTACTCCTCTGCGTCCGGAAATCAGAAGTTTGCGGGAAAAATACCATTAACAGGTCTGACCACTAGGGCAATCAAAATATGGGAATGGATTCTATGCCCTTTTAAAATGTTATATTTACCTCGTAGGAACTCAGACCGCTGGACCTCCAGGGGTAGCAAAAGCTATTGATTTATGGAGGAAAAATCCTTAAAATAAAATCTTTGTGACATTCCGGTGGACTTTTTCTAGACGGAGAAAAGGTCGTAAGTGCCGGCGTAGTAGCTCGTCACCTTTTTTGCTTAAGGATAAAAACTAAATGGCAAAGCGTCGTGGCAATCCAAATTGGGGCAAGCCGGAACCAATCGGTCCGGTAGTGCCGACTGTAACTTCTTTCGAGCAGATTGTTAAGGAATTTAAGCTGACCCCGGATCAATACATTCGTTCGACCCGGCTGCGGGAATGGGCGCGCCGGAACAAGAACTCCAAGTACATACCTGAATCGTTGCTGGAAGCTTGGGGATTCGAGATCGAGTCGACACTGTAAGTTTCGTATTTTTCGGTAATTACAAGGACAACGCCGCTCCCAACATGGAGCGGCGTTTGTCATTTGAGGGCTTGGGTTTCGTGATCTGACTCACTGGCTTGAAGCAGTTTCGTGAATGACAATGAATCTGCGTCGCTCCTGGGCGCAGATTGTGAAGAGCAGGATCGGGGAAATTGCTCCTAGAGCATTTCCCGCATAGGTATAGACTCGCCGAAGGCAACGAAGAGCGGCTTTCTTTGGCGGAAAGCCGCGTTAGCTTCTGTGCTTTGGTCTAGATCTTTGCGGGAAATGCTTCTATTCGGAAGCACCCAAGGGTCGATGCTCTGGAAGCGGTGAGCATGTTGGAAGCGCCATTTACAGATGTGCCTGGTGCACTGGAAGAAATCAAAGCCGGGCGGATGATTGTCGTCGTAGACGATGAAGATCGCGAAAATGAAGGGGATCTTACCTTCGCAGCCGAGTTCGTGACCCCCGAGGCAATCAACTTTATGGCGCGATATGGCCGTGGGCTTATCTGTCTAACCTTGACAGAGGAGCGGGCCGATTATCTTCAGCTGGATCCCATGACTCAGGAGAATTCTTCGCGATTCGGTACCGCGTTTACCGCATCGATTGAAGCGCGTGAAGGTGTGACCACCGGAATCTCCGCCTTTGACCGTGCACATACCATCCGAACGGCAATCGACCCAAAATCGACCGCTGCAGATCTGGCTCGACCCGGCCATGTCTTTCCTTTACGTGCCCGCCGCGGTGGGGTTCTGGTTCGTGCCGGTCAAACCGAGGCATCGGTAGATCTTGCCCGTATGGCCGGTCTAAACCCTTCCGGAGTGATCTGCGAGATTATGAAGGACGACGGGTCTATGGCTAGAGTCCCTGACCTGATCCTCTTCTGCAAAGAGCATGGTCTAAAGATGCTTACAGTGGCCGAAATCATTCGTTATCGCCTGAAAAGGGAGCGAATGATTTATCGAGTCGCCGAAGGTTCCCTGCAAACGGCCTATGGGGAATTCAGGATGATCGCGTACGAAAGCGATGTGAACCGCGGCGAGAGCCACATTGCGCTGGTCAGGGGAGATGTTGAAGAGTCCAGCGATCCGGTACTGGTCCGCGTCCATACTCGCTGCACGGTAGGCGACCTCTTCGGTGCTGTCGAATGCGATTGTCATGAGGTCATGCAGCGGTCTTTGAAAGTAATTGCCGATGCAGGACGTGGAGCTTTTATCTATTTGCACAATGCAAGTCCCGGATTTGGCATTGACAAGAGCCGCAGTCCGCAACGGCTGATGTTCCATCGGGAGATGCGCGCTGCGGAAGAACACGAAGCCCGGAATCAGCGGATTCTTCGTTCGATCGGTCTGGGCGGACAAATTCTCTCCGATCTCAAGATTCATAAAGTCCGTCTGCTTTCCAATACTCCTATGCATCTACCCGCAATTGATGGGTATGAGGTTGAGATTGTCGAGCAGGTTCCTGTTTCCCTCGAACCTCTTCTCGCGCGGCAGGCCAAGTAGTTATAGCTGTTTGAGCGTTATCTCCTTTGAGGATTGGCTTAGGGAAGGATCGACATGAAGAGTTCTAGATCGAAGTTTGTCTTCCTTCCCGCGACTCCGGAGCGGTGGAACGATCTTGAGTCTTTGTTCGGAGCCAGAGGCGCGTGCGGCGGTTGCTGGTGTATGACGTGGAGATTGCCACGGGCAGTATTCAATGCCGGGAAAGGTGAAGAGAATCGCAAGGCGCTTCGGAAGCTGGTGAAAAAAGGTTCAGCGCCAGGAGTTCTGGCCTATGACATGGGGAAGGCCGTTGGCTGGTGCGCGGTAGCTCCTCGTGCCGATTACCCGGCATTAATGCGCTCGCGTGTATTGCAGCCGGTTGACGATCAGCAAGTGTGGAGCATTTCCTGCTTCTTTATCGCCAAAGGATATCGCCGTCAGGGATTGAGTAGTTCGCTAATAGAAGCGGCGGCTGAATTTGCGAAAAGCCAGGGAGCGAAGATTGTTGAGGGCTATCCTCAGGTGGTGGCGGGTTCTTTGCCTGACGCTTTTGTGTGGACAGGACTGGAATCGAGTTTCCTTAAAGCGGGATTCTCCGAAGCCGCCCGTCGAAGCCCCAAAAGGCCTATCTTGCGCAAGACTTTTTAGTTGGGTCCGATCTGTCAGCTTGTGGAGAAGCCCCACCGGTTATTGTCTGCATGTTCAGGACGGCAAAGATTTTGTAATCTACATTAAATTGATGCTTAAGATTCAAGATGCAGTCAATTTTTCTCTACGGTGAAGTTGAGTGGCTGAGATCGACCTGTCCAATCCGAAACAATCCGAGCAATATCTGGCTGAATGCCGAAAACTGGTAGAGCGGGTACTTGCGTCCTCAACTTTCCTGAAATCTCCTCGACTAAAGAGCTTTTTGTCCTTTATCTGTTCCCAGGTTCTCGATGAGAATTCGACACACATTAACGAGCAGCAGATCGGGGTCCAGGTTTTCGGACGAGATCCGAGCTACAACACCGGCGACGATAGCATTGTTCGATCCCAAGCGCGATTTTTGCGACAGCGGCTGGAGGAATACTTCAAAGGTGAGGGCAGTAAGGAATCGATACAGATTCAGATTCCGAAGGGAAGCTATGTCCCGGTTTTTGTCCAGGTAGAATTACCTGCTCCCCTCGTGGAAGAAAAATCCGAGCCAGCTGCTATTGCTAAGATTGAGCCGCCGGGGCCTGTTCGTGAATCCCAAAGCTCTTATCGATGGCTTCATCTATCAGCTGTCGTCATCATTCTTTTGTTAATCGCAAATCTTTGGGTCTTTTATTTGCAGCGGGGCGAACGGAAATCGGCGGTGTCTCACCCCTTGTGGTCGGCGTTTTTTGATTCCGGCCGCAGAGTCATTATCGTACCGTCGGATAGCACTCTGATTTTTCTTGAAGAGCTTTCGAAGAAGTCATTTCGCCTGTCTGATTATGTGGATCGGAACGCGATTAGCAAAATTGAACTTCCCAAGGATCTCAATCCATTAACAGCGGCATCTGTCTATTCCCATCAGTACACAAGTATTGCCGATCTCGATCTTGCCGTGAGGTTTTCACGTTTACCGGAATCGAGCCGTGCCAATATCGAAATCCGCTATGCACGTGACCTTAGGATGGGAGATCTAAAGGAAGCTAATGTCGTATTGATAGGTGGGGCAAGAGCGAACCCCTGGGTTGAGCTATTTGAAGGCAAAACTTCTTTTTATGTGGCGTACGATCCTGCCACTGCGCGAAACGTGGTCGCCATCCGCTCTCCGCATCCAGGAGAAGCGTCCTCCTACCAGGAGAACAGCAGCGATCCTGAGCACCGGGCTTACGGGGTCGTCGCATTCCTTCCTGGGCTGGACGGGGAGGGAAATGCCATGTTGGTAGAGGGTACAAGCATGGCCGGTACCGAGTCAGCTTCTGATTTTCTTTTTAATCCCTCCTCGTTTGCTGCCTTTTCAAAGCAGATCGGCGTGAAAAACGGCAAGCTGCCTCATTTTGAGGTCCTGCTTGAGACTCGCAGCATTGGAGGAAATGCTCCACAGTCTCGGGTGATAGCGTATCGGGTAATGCCCTGATTCTCCAGCTCCAGAGCAATTCCATCGTTACTATACATACCCCCAATTGGTGAAGGGCCGCTTCTGTTCGAGGAAAGCGGCCTTAGCTTTTGCGTGTTCTAGTGGGTGGCTACGCTGGAATTGCTCGAGTCCGGACTTCACTGTTGAGCATCTCCGTACCGCTGCGAACGGTAACTGCGTTATTTAACGTTGCGGACGGAGCCTGAATTCTCGATTTTTCCCGAAACTGCATACCGCAGCGGTTTCTCCATTACATTTCACTGTGAGCGGCATTGTTTAGCACCGTAAAAAACATTGCTGAACCGATACTTTGGCAGGGAGACTCTTCTTAAGCCCCGCCATCTCTACTCTCTCTCGGGTCAATGCAAAATCCGACGGACAATCGGAGGGATGGCGGTGGTTTGTTGTAGTCATGAAAGAGAGAACTCCCACTTGCAGGGTTTGAATTTGGCCTTTAGGGCGTCTAGCAGTGTTGGTATTGGACTGGGTGCGGCACTATTGCTTCTTGCTTCGTCTGGGGCTTGTGGGCAGATGGTATCGCCTGAGATCGATCGGTCTTCAGAACCTTTTTCTTATTTCAGCAAACCCACAGACATGCTTGGTGTCATGGATGCGCGTACCGGGACTGAGGTGACACCGGAGGGCTATCTCTATACCGGCTATGGCGAGTTACTGTTCTTTACCGGTGGCATGGACCACCCCTTTTCTCAGAGAGTCAAAACTCTCGAGGATGGAGATCTGCCTGTTGTCCACTATAAGAGCCAGGACGAAAATGGGCTGAAATACGATGTCACCGCTTTTGAAGCCTCTTTGAATGGCAAGGCGGACGGAGTGCTGGTCAATTTCATAAAGGTTGAAATCAGGAATACTTCGAATTCTCCTTTGACCTCATACTTCTCGGCAGGCTTCCGCTATACAGCTCCTGTAAACACTTCAGATGGAATTGCAGACAATCGTTATCTGAGACCCAGGCCTTGGGGGCCGCAGTCTGTCTATCAAATGGGGGAGTCATATAATCCCGACTGGATATATGGGTTCCATGAGGGGGCTTTCCTTCGCGACAATAAAGCAGTTTATCTTTTTCAGCGGGAACTGAATCCTCGTCTGCGCTTGACCCTAAAAGAAGGGTATAACCGTCCTCATAACCTTACGCCCCGAAAACTAGAAGTTCTGCCCGATACTCCTGTGGGGATTGCTCAGTTTTCCCAGAAACTGGCTCCTGGCGAGAAGCAGATTCTCTTTTTGAAGCAGCCTGTCATTCCAGTCGATCCGTCGAGTGAGGCTTACAAGCAAATCGCAGCTGCAGACTTCAGTGTGTATTTGCAGCAGACAAAAGATTTTTGGCGTTCAATGTTGACATCTGGGACGCGGATTCACATTCCTGAAAGTAAGGTTGAGCAAACCTACAATGCCAGTCTTGTATATAACCTGCTGGCAAGGGACAAGGCCGACGATCAGTATATTCAAACCGTTAACAAGTTTCAGTACCATCGTTTCTATTTGCGCGATACTGCCGATCTTGTGACAATGTACGACCTCACTGGGTATCCGAAGATCGCCGGTGAAGTTGCCGAGCACATTTTGTCTACGCAGCAGCCCGATGGCAATTTCGTATCGCAACCTGGCCAGTTGGATGGCTGGGGTGAGGCTCTATATACCTTCGGCATACATTACCGCCTGACGCATGATCTTGCCTTTGCCAATCATGTATATCCTGCCGTGCAGAAATCCATTACATGGTTGAAACAAGAGCGAGCGAAAGATCCGCTGCACTTAATTCCTGCTACAAATGTTTTGGATAACGAATACATCGCGGGGCATTTGACGGGTAATAATTTCCTGGCTCTCGATGGCTTGAAGAATGCAATTGTGTTGGCTCGTGCGCTTGGCCGTCAGCAGGATGCGAAGGAATATAGCGAAATCTATGCGGATTACTACAAGACGCTAACTTCCATTCTCGATCCCATTACCGCCAAAACCGGTGGTTATATTCCCCCCACCCTCGACGGAACTACTGCTGGGGAGGACTGGGGTAACATGCGAGCTATCACGCCAGAGCCGCTTTTCACTCCCTTCGATCCTCGCGTAACTGCCACGCTCAAGAAGACGTTGGCTAAGTATCAAGAGGGAATCATGACCTATGGGGAAGGGCGCTATCTCCATCATTATCTAACGGTGAAAAATACCTTGACCGAGGTGGCCCGGGGGAAAGCTGAGGATCAAGAGCAAGCTGTTTCAGAACTGTATGGTCTTTTACTTCACACCAGCTCGACACATGCAGGTTTCGAGTATGCAATCCGTCCTTGGGGGAGTCGCGACTTTGGAATTAACCTGGCTCCGCATGGCTGGTTTGCCTCTGAGTACCGTACTTTGCTACGTAGCATGCTGGTTCGTGAAGACGAGTCCGACCTGCATTTGATGTCTGTGATTTCGCCTTCGTGGATAGGAGCTGGAAAAACTCTTTCCATCGAGAAGGCCCCTACATCCTTTGGTGAAGCTAGTTTCTCTCTCCAGATGGAAAGCGAAACGGAGGCCACGTTGCGCCTTCAAACCGATATTCGCTATGGGAAGCCACGGATCTTCCTTCACATTCCCTGGTTCATGCGGGTGGATCGGATAACGGTCGACGGTATTTCTGTACCTCTGCAAGATGGTGCTGTTGCTCTTAAACCTGGCACCAGAACGATAGCTATCCAGTGGAGACGCAAGCCGGATGTAAAGCCCTACTCATATGACCAGGCCGTCTCGGATTACAAAATGGAATACGCTCGTCGGTATGCAGAGTACCTGCAGAATGGCTTTGAACCATAAGCATGACAAGATTATTGCTTATAACGAAGAGAGGTAGCGATGGCCGTTATTAGTTCAGCTCAAGACGGTGGCGGTCGGTTCCTATCTCTCGACGTACTTCGGGGAATAACCATAGCCGTCATGATCCTGGTCAACAATAACGGCGATCCCGATCATGCTTTCAGTACGTTGCTACATTCCCGATGGAATGGATGTACTCTCGCAGATGTTGTCTTTCCTTCGTTCCTGTTTATTGCGGGTACATCTTTGGTCTTCTCCTTTCGCTCCCGCTTGCGTCGAGGGGATTCTCGAAGAGCTCTCATAATTCATTCTCTGCAACGAGTAGCCATCATCTTTTTGCTGGGGCTCTTCGTAAATGGCTTTCCGTTCTTTCATTGGGAAACTTACCGGGTCTACGGAGTGCTTCAACGTATTGCACTTTGTCTGCTTGTGGCCAGCTTCTTGACGCTCTACGTGAGGACGAGAACACTGGGGGCTGTGCTGGTTGCTTTATTGATCGGTTACTGGATTTTGCTACGGTACATCCCTGTTCCAGGTTTGGGGTTTCCGGGGCGGGAAATACCCTTTCTTGATCCTTATGCAAATATCGTGGCCTATACCGACCGCCATCTACTCCCTGCAAAACACATTTACCGGCAGACCTTCTATGATCCGGAGGGACTAGTAAGTACGTTTTCAGCTTTAGCGACAACTTTATTAGGAGTACTGGCCGGACGGTGGTTAGTTATTGACGGTACAAAGATTGTAAAGTTAAAAGTGCTTTTCTGGAGTGCTGTCATTTGTCTCAATGCAGGCTTTTTGTGGAGCGGGATCTTTCCGCTGAATAAGCGTTTATGGACGAGTTCCTTTGTTCTTGTTTGCGGTGGGATTACGATGATGGTATTCTCCGTCCTTTATTGGTGGCTTGATGTTCGTAGGACGAGTGGAAAGTGGAGTTATCCTGCCATTGTGTTTGGAAGTAATGCGCTGGTTGCCTATATCTTTTCCGAAATGCTTGCACCCATGCTCGATGTTGTGCACGTCGGATGGAAGGGGCAATCCTTTCGTCTCAATCAGTGGCTGTTCACTCAGATTGCTGGGCAAGTTAAGTTCCTTCCCCTAGCATCGTTGATCTATTCTCTGGGTTTTGTTTTGGTCTGTTATCTGCCTCTCTGGATGCTCTACCGGAAGAAGATTTTTCTGAAGATATAGAGTTTTCTTGCGTAGGAATAGAACTGACTGATTTTGTGTCTTGAATTGTATCGCTGAGAATGTTGAAGAGCAGCAAGATCTTGAGGGAAAGAAGAGGCCAGTATCTGGGATGTAGATACTGGCCTCTTTGTGATTCGGGTTAGTTATTTAAAGGATTTGTCTGGATAGGCCGGAGCCTTGGGTACTGGCCGCGGATCTTCCTGAATCTCTTTCTTTAGGAGATCGATTGCAGCCTCTAGCTGTGCGTCATTTCCTTCGAAGGTGCTGTGCGGAAGATTGTCCACGACGATATCCGGTTCAACGCCATGTCCCTCAATCAGCCATTTACCTTCCGGCCCATAGACCCCGGTTTCTCCTGCCGTAGCAACGCCTCCATCTGCCTGAACGTTACTCCCGCTGAGCCAGATTTCTCCGCCCCAGGTCCGCAATCCGATTACCTTACCTAAGTGGAAGCGGCGGAAACCTTCCGTGAACGCTTCTCCATCGGATGCTGTTTCCTGGTCGCAGAGAACAACAATGTGTCCGCGAAAAGCATATTGCATATTCCATTCCGGCTGTCCGACGCGAGGCTGCCAATAAAACCATGCCTGTCGTAGCAGTTTCTCTAGTAGCCAGGAATCGATATTGCCACCATGATTGTGCCGGACATCGATGATAAGCCCCTGGCGTTTGTAAATGGGATAGTAATCGCGAGCCCATTGGTTCATATCGTCCGGCCCCATTGCTCGCAGGTGGACATATCCAATTTGAGACTTGGATTCAGCGTCGACTTTCAACCGTCGTGAATACTCCCAGTCTGAATAGCGCAGATGTTCTTCATCCCACGATTTGATCGGTGTTACCAATACATCGCGAGCTTCCCCTGAAACGGGCTTCACGTGAAGCATTACTTGCGTTCCCGCTTTTCCCCGCAGCAGTGCGCGTTCGTCGGGAACAGTGAGGAGATTCTCGCCATCGATGCTTACGATTGTTTCACCTTCTTTTACGAGAGACTCCGGACGCGCTAGCGGAGGAGCTGTATCAGGAAGATCCGGATCATGACGGTAGATATGTTCGACAACGTATCCTCCAGCCTTTTCATCACGCCGTAATTGAGCACCCAGGCCTGCAAGATCTATATGGTCGGATGGTCTTCTTCTATCTCCACCACGTACAAACGTGTGAAGGGCCGAGAGCTCACCCACCATTTGAGCAATTACGTCGTTAAGTTCATCGCGGTCGGCAACCCTGTCAACCAGGGGCAAATAGCGATCGCGCATTGCTTTCCAGTCAACCCCGTGCATATTACGGTCGTAGAAGTAATCGCGTTCCAGTCGCCACGCGTCCAAAAAGATTCCGCGAAATTCCGCTCGTGGATTGGTAGAGAAACTCCAAGGAGAGAGGTTGATGGCAGCTTTAGCCAGAGCTTTCGCGTCCCCGGTCCCTGAGGCCTTTACGTCTGAATCGAAGATATAGAAGTTATCATCTTTGGCTATGAGGAACTTCTTGCGGTCTTGAGACATTTCGTAACCTTTAATGTCTCCAATTACCGTTTCTGCTTCGTCTCCTTTGTTTGCGATATCCAGGCATTGCAGCGCGAGTTTGAAGGAACCATTACTACTTGCGTCTATCCAACAAAGGCGTTTTTCCGTTGCTTGCAGATCGCCATAGTTTCCTGCATGTACCGGAACCTCATTCAGACGCAGAGCCAGATCAGTGAAGTCGATCTTAACTTCCGGTGGTTTCTTTTCGTCGGACTTTTGATCGCCTGATTTTTCTGATTCAGAAGATTTCTTGTCAGATGCGTCCTTTTTTGTATCGTCCTTTTTGCCGTCTTTCTTTCCTGTAGCTTTGTCCTCGGCTTTTTTGTCCTTATCTTTATCCTTATCTTTATCCTTGTCCTTGTCTGGGTGTAACTCGTCAGCAGGCAAGAAAGGAGAACGTAGTTCGGGAGTTAGGGCTAGTTCGTAGATTTTTACCGTGTGATCGAAATGAGGCTCGGGTTGGCGCGGACCCCAAGGCGAATAGACACTGGTTCTCAGCATCCTGTCTGAGAGGAAGTAGAGCCACTTTCCATCTGAGCTCCAGACCGGATTGGCGCTGTTATATCGATCGGAAGTTATAGCCTGAATCGCTCCTGATTCGATATTCAGTACCTTGATCTGTGAAAACTGATTCGGTGCCGTTTCGACGAATGCCAGCCAACGGCTATCTGGCGACCACATGAGATTTTCAAAGCCGCCAGCCATCGATTGCTCGATTTTTTTATCCTGCTTTGTCTTGATGTTGTAAATCCAAAGCTGCTGGTCTTTATCATGGTGGGCGAGCCAGTTCCCATCGGGAGAGGGAATTCCCTCCCAGCGCAGTACCTTCGCATCATGGGTCCACTGTTCGGGAGTCCCGATGCCATTGGCCGGATATTTCCAGAACTCGGTCTCTCCACTCTCGGTAGAGAGCGCGATGATGCTCTTTCCATCTGTAGAGAATCGGGCATCGCGATAACGAATCGCCGAGTTGGCTGCAATCTTAATAATGCGGCCGTTCTTAGCAGGCAGGCTGAAGACCTCTCCTCGTGCCGTGAATACGGCATTGCTTCCGTCAGGGGAGATGTGCACATCGGATAAGTATTGGAGAGGTTTCTTTACCCAGTGCTCACGCAATTGATCGAAATCGGAGGGCAACGACACAGAAACAACGGCCTCTTGTCCTGTTTTCAGATCCAACAGCCAGAGATCCCCTCCAGAGGCATAGATAACCTTCCCCTCGGAGATAGAAGCAGATTCGACATCGAACTGATGTTGATGGCTCTCCTGCTTTACGCCATGTCCTTTGGTGTCCATGGAGTAGACGTTCATAATTCCGTCTCGATCGGAGAGGAAGTAAATCCGGCCATTCCAGAACATCGGGTTATGAGAAGTTCCCGCCCAATCGGAGGTTAATGGCGTTGCTTCCGACTTTCCATCGAAGCTCCAGAGATTTTCCGACCAGCCACCTTGATAACGTTTGGTTGAGCTGAACTGTTTGATCCATCGAGTGAAAAACAGTGTATGGCCGTCGGACGAATAGGCTCCCTCTGTGGCCGAGGCTAAAGGCACGACTTGCTGGCCGCCATGACTGTCGATTAAGACCAGTTTGGGATCAGGAAGGGTGGAGTAGCGCGCAGTCCGCACTATCAGACGTCCATCGGGCGTCCATCCCTCTGGTGTTGCATCTCCATTCCAGGTGCGGCGCTGAGGTAATCCTCCCTCAATCGGGATGGTGTAAACCTCGGAAGGCCCTTCGTATTCTCCTTCGAATGCCACTGTTTGGCCATCAGGCGAGATTGTAGCCATGGATTCAACGCCGGTGTTGGAAGTGAGCCGTCGTGCAGCTCCACCATGTGTGTTCACTGTCCACAGATCGCCTTCTGAGGTAAAGACGATGGTATCGGCGTGAATAGCGGGAAAACGATAGTATCCGCGGTGTATCTCTCCCTGATCGCTGGCGAATAGTGAGAGCGAACCCACAAGGCCGAATCCAACCAGGCACACAAGCTTGCTTAATCTTCTATTGATAGGCATGGGCAAATAGAAAACCATCCTGCTAAGTGAAATCTTCCTTCGCGATCAGAGTGAAATGAGATTTAGCGGCATAACCGGCGATTCCTCTGAAGACACAATGCTCGTTGGAGGGAAGAATACACCATCTGCAGAAGTTTTCGAATTTGCCAGTCCAGAAGATGGTTTGGAATGCACTCGTTCATCGAGCGGGGTTCCTACGTTGTCACAAAGGAAGGCTCCTCTTGACCATTGACACGCTTGGAAGGCGTAAGAATTGCTTCTCTCGGTGTCCGTTAATGGACGGGTCTTGTCCAACTTTGGACGCTCAGCGATTTACCAGGTCTAGCTAGTTACCTCGGAGCTGAACAAAAGCAACCCGCAGCAATCGATAATCGCTCTGCCGTTAATGCTAAGGCATGAAGATTTGTTTTCTTGCAGCCATAAGTAAAGATAGAGAATGGCGTTCAGTTATATCGAACGTGGTCCCGAAAATCGGACAGTGGGGTGGGTATTTCTCCGGCAGAGCTGGAGAAATGCTCATGTGGCTAGAGCAAAACCAGCGTAGATGTATCCCGAGCCACAAATCCTTGCGCAGGTTTTCCGTTAAGAAAACCTGCACATCACCGTATTCGGGCAGGACACAGTAACGCTGGTTTTGCTCTAATCCACAATTTCTGTTTTTGTATCATAGGGAACAGCGGCGAAGGGGGAAGAATCTTTGGCCAAAGGAGCTTGAGATGCCAGTCACTCAATCGAAGAAAAAACAGCCAAAGGCTGCCGGGCCAGGACGTCCGGTGGATCCCACGCTTGACGCCCGAATTCTGCAAGCAACACTCGCAATTCTCTCTAAGCAAGGCTACTTCGGATTGACACTCGATGCAGTGGCAAAGCGTACTGGCGTTCCGAAGTCGACGATCTACCGTCGCTGGCGTTCTAAAGGGCAATTGTTTGCCCAGGCGGTGTCGGGTTCTCTCGAATTCGGCAATGTGTTCATAGACACCGGCAGTATAGTCGGCGATTTGAGCGCGATTTTGAAGCGTGACCGTGAGGCCGCCAAGCGCCCAGGCTTAGCCGACTCGGTTCTGGGACTCCTCATTGAAGCACGCTCGGATCCTGCCGTTATTTCCTTGCTACGCCAGATCATGCAGAAGCGCAGTCAAAACTATATGCTGGCATTTCAGCATGGTATCGCACGGGGCGAAATAGATCCGAACGCCGACCTGAATGGCTCATTGAGCATGCTGCTGGGACTTTTCTGGCATCGTCTGCTGAGTGGTTCAGGAAGCCTGGATGATTCTGCATGCGAGCACCTCGCTCGCCAACTTGTCGAAGGCATTCAGCCCAAGTAAAAACGCGGAGAACTCAGAACCCTCTGACGAAGAGGACGAGAACGTGCTGTCCTATTGTTTGAACAATTACGCTACTATAGGTTGCGAAAATAAGCATATTGATTTTTAATGAAAGCACCAGCAATAGCAACGACATACCTTCGTTTATATCGGTAGTGAAAAAGCGCCTCAAGGGCACATAGGCAGGAAATGCTTGCGGAAAGCCATCCTGTCATATTATGAGCCGTTCAGGAGCATAAATAAGTTGTAGGGCTGGAAGAAATTGAGGCGAAAGAATGCCCAAAAACTCTGCACGACTGCTGCCAAGTTGCTCCGTAATGCGCTGCACGCTATCCAGTGTTGTCTTGTTTTTCTCCGTTTTGCTTCTTACTCCCAGGCTGAATGCGTCAGCTGCCCAAACAACGACGACGCTGACGGTTTCATCCTCAACGGTGAACTCGGGAGACGTTGTTACGCTGATGGCTACTGTGCAAGACAGTGGCGGTTTGCCTCTGAGTGCCGGGAGGGTATTATTTTGCGACGAATCACTGTCGACAACTTCTTGTCACGGAGGAGCGCAGTTAGCCGAGGTGTGGCTGGTCCGGACCAACGCAAAAGGATTCGCCGTGGGGAGCGCAACTCTCAAGCGTCGTTTCAGCATAGGAACCCATAAAATACGCGCGCGTTATGTATCAAACGCCAACTATGCAGCCTCGGCCAGCGATGTTGAAGAGGTCACGGTTTCCGCAAACAACTGGCTACCCTCGACGACGACCATTGCGGCAAGCACGGTTGATGCCTCCGGCGCTTATCCCTTGACCGCGACCATTACTTCGCAGACCCTGCCAGCACCGAGCGACTCAGTCTCATTCTTTGACACTACAGACGCCAGCTCGCTTGGCGATGCCAGCCTCGGCAGTTCCACTCTTGCGCTCGGGCTGATCTCGAATGCCTGCGTTGCCGCTCTCAACCTTTCAAGCATTGCAGTAGGTGACATCAATAACGATGGGTATCTGGACGCGATATTGGGATATTACAGTTCCACTACGGCGACCGTGATTATGGGCGATGCCCATGGAAACCTCACTGCGGCAGGCAGTGTTGCCATTAACATACCCTACAACATTCACCTCGCTGATCTCAACGGCGATGGCGTGCTAGACATCTTTGCCGCTACATACAGTGACCAGCGCATCATGGTTGCGCTCGGAAACGGCGATGGTACCTTTGGAACACCCTTCTCGATTACGACTTCTCCATTTACCAAGTCCCCGACCGTTATCGAAGTGGCTGATCTCAATGGAGACGGCCTGCCTGACTTGGTAATGAGTCAAAACCTCAGGGCGCATCTCTACTTCTTTTTGAATGATGGAAACACCTCTGACCTGACGTTCACCGAGGCATCGACGGAGCCGACCTCGGATGGCTTCGTGAAACGGCTGGCAGTCGGCGACTTCAATGAAGACGGGTACGATGATGTCGCATACGGCAGCGAGTACGCGAATAAGTTTCTCAGACTCGCATTAGCAAACTCCACTCAGTCTTATCTCTCCACAACGCTCAGTGCAGATGGTTCAGTCCCAGGCGGTACTGAAAACGCTGTTGTCGGCGACCTCAACAACGACGGACATCTGGACATAGTCTTTATGGGAAAGGCAGGCAACCAGTCGGTAGTCTTACTCGGCAAAGGCGATGGCTCCTTTACACAACATCAGATTATTGCCGAAATAGCTGACCCTGAATACCCTGCCACGCTCACCGATTTCGACGGGGACGGAAATCTGGACTTGATGGTGAACAAATATTCCAGTCCTACTCTCTATTATTACAAGGGAGATGGAACTGGAACTCTTACCCTCGCTGAGAGTCACAGCAAAGACGCAAGTCACACCACTATATTCGGAGTTGCGCAAGGAACCGCGATTGCTGCTGGAGATTTCAACGGCGACGGTTATCCCGACATGCTGCTGGGCGACAACAACCGTACGTTCTCTCATATTTCTTTGCAGACCAGTCAAACCGCTACAGCGAATATTACGGTTTACGATACCTCCGCAAGTAATACCCATGCTGTAAGAGCTCAATACAGCGGAAGCAATTCCTACGCGGCAAGCAATTCCGACACAGTATCTCTGACACCCGTCACCCTGTCGAAGCAGACTGTTTCAGTTACCTTGGACTCTCCACTGAATAGTGAAGTTACCTATGGCTCAGTAAGCAGCGGAACAGTGAGCGCATCAGGCAGTTGTTCTGGTGCAATCACGCTCTCTGTTACAGGTCCGGCCACACTGAGCAGCACAAGTTCTGGAGGAATCCTGACTATTACGGGCGCGGGAACCATCTCGATTAAGGCCACGGCTGCTGCGACCAGTTCATGTGCACCCGGAGTCGCATATCAAACCATTAAGGTTGACCAGGCCACGCCAACGGTTTCCGTCTGGCCCACGGCTTCATCGATTGCTTACGGACAGACTCTTGCTTCTTCCTCACTGATCGGAGGCACATCCTCTGTGGCAGGAAGCTTTGCTTGGACGACACCGAGCACAGTGCCTGCGGTTGGCACGTCATCTTATAACGTGACGTTCACTCCCTCCGATACGACCAACTACAGTACAGTCACAGGATCCGTCCGCGTCACAACAGGCAAGGCCACGCCTACCATCAGCGCGTGGCCCACGGCTTCATCGATTGCTTACGGACAGACTCTTGCTTCTTCCTCACTGATCGGAGGCACATCCTCTGTAGCGGGAAGCTTTGCTTGGACGACACCGAGCACAGTGCCTGCGGTTGGCACGTCATCCTATAACGTGACGTTCACTCCCTCCGATACGACCAACTACAGTACAGTCACAGGATCCGTCAGCATCACAACAGGCAAGGTCACGCCTACCATCAGCGTGTGGCCCACGGCTTCATCGATTGCTTACGGACAGACTCTTGCTTCTTCCTCACTGATCGGAGGCACATCCTCTGTAGCGGGAAGCTTTGCTTGGACGACACCGAGCACGGCGCCATCTGCGGGAACGGCAAGCTACAGCGTAACGTTCACTCCCTCTGACGCGACCGGCTACGGCACCGTTACCGGATCCGTCAGCATCACAACAGGCAAGGCCACGTCTACCATCAGCGCATGGCCCACGGCATCGTCCATTACCTACGGACAGACTCTCTCTGCTTCTACGCTGACCGGAGGCACATCCTCTGTGGCCGGAAGTTTTGCTTGGACGACACCGAGCACGGCGCCTGTCGTTGGCACGTCATCCTATAACGTAACGTTCACACCCTCCGATACGACCGACTACAGCACAGTCACCGGATCCGTCAGCGTCACAACAGGCAAGGCCGCGCCTACCATTAGCGCATGGCCCACGGCCTCATCCATTACCTACGGACAGACTCTCGCCTCCTCTAGCCTGACTGGAGGCACATCCTCTGTGGCAGGGAGTTTTGCTTGGACGATATCGAGCACAGCGCCATCAGCGGGAGCGGCAAATTACAGCGTCACATTTACGCCGACTGATACGACCGACTACAGCACAGTCATAGGATCCGTCGGCGTCACTACAAGCAAGGTCACGCCTACCATCAGCGCGTGGCCCACGGCCTCATCGATTGCTTACGGACAGACTCTCGCTTCCTCTACGCTGAGCGGAGGTACATCCACTGTGGCAGGGAGCTTCGCTTGGACGACACCGAGTACAGCGCCTACCGTTGGCACGGCATCCTATAACGTAACGTTTACACCCTCCGACACGACCGACTACAGCACAGTCACAGGATCTGTCAGCATCACTACAAACAAGGTCACGCCTACTATCAGCGCGTGGCCCACGGCATCGTCGATTGCTTACGGACAAACTCTCGCTTCCTCCACGCTGAGCGGAGGTACATCCACTGTGGCCGGAAGTTTTGCTTGGACGACACCGAGCACAGCGCCATCAGCAGGAACGGCAAATTACAGCGTCACATTTACGCCGACTGATTCCACCGACTACAGTACAGTCACAGGATCCATCAGCATCACTACAGGCAAGGCCCTGCCTGTCATCAGCACATGGCCCACGGCATCATTGATTACCTACGGACAGACTCTTGCTTCTTCAAGCCTGACTGGAGGCACATCCACTGTGGCAGGAAGCTTTGCTTGGACGACACCGAGTACCGCGCCATCTGCGGGAACGGCAAGCTACAGCGTAACGTTCACTCCGTCTGACGCGACCAACTACAGCATGGTCACGGGCATGATCTCTGTCACTACCACTTCGACCACTTTTACTATTACGGACGCTAGCAGTAGCTTGCCCACACAGACCGTGATTCCAGGCAATGCCGCTAGCTTTGGCTTAACGTTCACCCCAGCAGCAGGCACCTTCTCAAATACAGTAACCTTCGCAGTTAACGGACTGCCCGCTGGAGCAACAGCCCTCTTTTCGCCCACATCAATCGCCGCCGGCAGTGCGGCAACTACCGTCACGATGACAGTGCGCACCGCGGCGGCCAAGGCCCTCAACACAGTTCCTCCTGGAGGCCCCCCAAAAGCTCCCTTTGCGTTAGCCTTGCTGCTCTTGCCTCTGGCAGCGACTAAACGTATGCGCTCACATGCACGGCGCTGGATGCTTGTGTTGTTCGTTCTGACTGCGCTCGGAGTCACGACCGTACTAACCGGATGCGGCGGCGGCTACTTTTCTCAGTCGGCGAAGTCGTACACGGTGACGGTAACAGCAACCAGCGGTGCAGCCATCCAGACACACACCGTTACGCTCAACGTTAAATAGCGCAAAGGAGAACTCTTCGATGATGAAAACTGCTCATGCTCCTGCTTTGCGTTTGCTGCGCGTGTTCAACGCGCAGCAAAAAACCTCCGGCACTTATTCGGAAGGAACAGTTAATCTGGCTGTAACCTATCAGGCAGCCTATAACGGATCGACGCACCCCTTCTGGCTGCAGGGTGGAAGCTGTCAACTGGTAAGGCATATATGACTCGGCTTAGTCTAGGTCACTGACGTCAGTGACCTGCACACGGGCAACATGCATGGTTCAGGCGTGGGGCTCGATCTGGTGACTGCAACCTTCGGACCGTGCTACACCGTGCATGTGCATGATCTCGTTAAGCGGATGGATGCTAAACGGCGTATCGCGTTTTATGGCGAAGCACTGGACGACGACGCCAACGGTTTCAACAGCATCTTTCCTACGTCATTTTCCGAGAGGATCGATTGTTTGGGATCGAGAAACTCTTGCGCAGCGCTACGCTGAACGAAAGTGCTAAGGAGTCTTTGGACGCTGCAATGCGTGCCAGATTAATTTCAGTTGTTCCATTGGGGAGCAGCGGCCGGTACTCAGTGTCTTCTGGGACCAGCTTCGACACACAAAGGGGTGCAACGGTTATTCCTATTCCCGCGCCTACTAGCCCGACGATTGTCTGCCAATGAGGTGCCTCCTGTGTGATACGCGGTTGGAAACTCCGCTTTTGGCAGAGCTTCATCGTCGTTTCCCAGGCGTATTCTCCGGCTGCCTTAGGATAGAAGACAAATGGTTCGTCTTTCAGCTTTTCCAGAGGCACGACCCGGTATCGGGCGAATGGATGGCCTTTCGGAAAGATGACGACGAAAGACTCTTTTACGATTGGTTCCGAGTGAAGCTCCTGTATCGAACCTGGATCTCGCACCAGACCTACGTGAAGATCACCTTTGATCAGGGCTTCGACCAATTCTGCCGTATGCAGCTCGTGAAGTTGTAGACGAACCTTGGGGAAGAGTGTTCGGTAGGTGCGAAGAGCGCGGGGGAATGGCGTGAGCATGGCTGAACTGACAAAGCCTACAGACAGGGACCCTGTTTCTCCTTTTGCAATGCTTCGTACCTTGTCGAAATCCTCATGGACTCTGGCCAATGTGCGCTGTGCGCTTTGCAATAGAGCTTCTCCGGCCAACGTCAGTTTGACGGAGCGAGAGGTGCGCTGAAACAACTTATGCCCAATCATCTCCTCGAGCTGCCGGATCTGCTTTGATAGTGGGGGTTGGGCGATATGAAGCCGTTGAGCTGCTTTGCCAAAGTGGAGTTCTTCTGCAACCGCCACAAAATAGCGCAAGTGACGAAGTTCTATTTGCTCATCCATACCCAATAGATATTAATCTAGGCTAACAAGATATTGGACCTCACGATCCCTCTTTGCCAATATTGAAGACGAGGGGGATAGCTTGAGCTGTTTATCTGAAGAGAATATGACTTCCATTTTTCGCAAGGTGATTGTTCGTAGGTTTCAACCCGGAGATGAGGCTACCTTTTATAGCTTGAACGAGTCATGGATTTTAGAGCACTTCTTTATGGATGAAAGGGATAAACGAATACTGGGCGATCCGGTGAGATCTGTCATCGACCCTGGAGGGGAGATCTTTTTCCTCGAGAAATCCGGAATCGTTGTGGGCTGTTGCGCTTTGCTCCCTATGGGGGATCGATCATGGGAAGTTGCGAAGATGGCCGTGGCTGGAACGCAACGAGGTAAGGGATTGGGCCGGCAATTGCTGGCGTTTGTCATTGAACATGCCAAAGCGGTAGGCGCATGCAAACTTTGTTTGAAAACCAGCAGTCTCCTTCAACCGGCAATTCACTTGTACCGGTCTATGGGATTTCAAATCGTTGCTTCGGAAAACTCTACGCTTTGTCGGAATGAACGTGCCGATGTGTTTATGGAGCTTATTCTTTAATCATCTGCGATGCTGGCTTTGAAGTCATAGCCTCAATGGCTGTGGTGCTTGAGATTTTCCTTTGGCTCAGAAGTTTGTCGGTTATCTTTAACTATGGAGACCAAAAAGCAGCCTGCATCGTGGAAGATTCTAGCCGCGTTTGCGATCATCTACTTTGTCTGGGGTTCCACCTTCCTTGCGATTCGAATTGGTGTTCACGAAGTGCCGCCATTCTTGTTGGCTTCTCTTCGTTTCTTAACCGCAGGGTTTGCCATTTATTGCGCCATGTTATTGAGTGGCCAGCATTCTCCTCGCTGGAGGGAATGGGCTTCCGCAAGCCTGCTGGCGATACTTATCTTCGTGCTCGATTACGGTTTGCTCTTTTGGGCAGAGCAACGTGTGCCATCGGGTGTGGCTGCTGTGATGATGGCAATCATACCTGTGTTTATGTCTCTTTCGGAGATCGTCATTCTTCGAACGCAGCGGCTCACCGCGGGGCTGATTGCCGCGTTTCTGATCGGCATAGGTGGGGTAGCTATCTTGGTGAGCCGGTCGCTTAATCTTGGCGGTGCTGCTGTCGATACAGCAGGAGCTATGGCACTTATCGTCGGTTCTATCAGTTGGTCGATTGGCTCGGCCCTCACTCGTAAGCTGCCATTACCATCATCCAAGGTCATGAGTTCCGGAATACAGATGCTTGCCGGTGGCGTGTTTTTAGGCCTGACCTCGGCTGCGCTGGGAGAATTTGGTAGTTTCCACCCGTTGGCTGTATCTGGGCGGGCGTGGTTTTCCTTGCTCTATCTGATTGTTGCAGGGTCCATCATCGCCTTCACGGCTTATGTCTGGTTGCTTCATCACGAGTCACCTACTAAGGTTGGAACCTATGCCTATGTGAATCCCGTTGTGGCCGTTCTCTTGGGATATTTCGCCGCAGGTGAAGAGCTTGGTGTGAGAACAGCTCTTGGCACGGGATTGATCTTGATCAGCGTGGTGATCATAACCACACGGTCTTCGAAGAAAGCTGTGGAGGAACCAGCGATGAAGAAGATGAGGGAAGTCTAGAGAGGAATCAGGGTAGATGCATCCGCAAGCCACGGAGGATCGCGCAGCTTTTCCGTCAAGAAAAAGCTGCTCTTAGCTTTTGCCGGATCGGACACAGTAACCCTGATTCCGCTCTAGAAGGATGGAAGAAAGATGATGGGGCTCGGAAAGGCCGAGCCCCATGGTGAAACTGATCGTGTTGGGAGGTCCTATTGATACGCACCTGCCTTCTTGAAATCCCCACCTTTCACAATTGAGATCTGTGCTGGATCGACGTGCCGTTTAAAGGCATCATTTACTTGCTGTGGGGTAAGCGCCGCTACAGCTGCTTCGAGCTTTTCGTCCCATTGCAATGTGCGCCCCCACTCCTCACGGTTGATCAGAATGCCTGCTACCGAGCTTTCTTCGGCTCTTTGGACCATGCGATCATCCAGCCAGGCTTTCTTTGTCTTCTCTATCTCCTCTGCAGTAAAGCCATCTTTGAGGGCGCGCGCAAGCTCCTCGTTGAATGCAGCTTCGACTTTGGGGGCATTTTGCGGTGCTGCGATTGCTTGACCGAAAAGCATCGCATCATCGTCTTTGGTAGGGATGGAGAAGCGTGCTCCAGCCCCGTAGCTCAAGCCATCTTTGACTCGGATACGTAGAAAGAGGCGTGAGTTTGGAGAACCTCCGAGGGCCATGCCTGCAATCGTCAGCGCTGCATAGTCTGGATCTGTATCCGTCATTTTTAAAGGCATTCTCGCCAGGAAGTAGGAGTTTTGTTTATCTGGAGTTTCTACTTTCCGATTGATTGCCTCAACTTTGCGATATGAAGTGGCAATACGTTCATAATGACTGTTGCTCTTCCAGTCTCCGAATAGCTCCGTAGCCAGCTTCTTGACTTGCTCTGGATCGAATTGTCCACTGACGACAATTTCTCCTTCGCCAGCACCATAAAATTGTGAGTAAAACTGGCGTACTTCCTCTAGTTTGACCTTCTTCAAGTCTTCGATTTCTTCATCAATTGTTGCGACATACCGCACGTCGCCCCGAGGATACTGAGAAGAGAAGTGTCTACTCAATTCCAGATATGCCAGGTTCGCCGGTTCCGTCTTTCCGCTTTCAGCAGAGGCGATATGTTGCTGCCGGATCTGTTCAAATTCATTTTCAGGGAAGGATGATTCGCGCAATAGCTCTCTGGCAAAGCGCAAGGAATTAGCCAGGTTCGCTTCCAGCGTTCTGATGTTTGCTGTAGCGTAACTTGCACCCCCGTAGGCGTTGATTTGGGCTTTTAGTTTGTCCGTTTCGTCTTGAATCTGCTGACGATTCTTGTTTTTTGTGCCACGCATTAGCATGGCACCGGCCATCTCTCCTGCAGTAGATTTGCCGAATAGAGATTTTTCATCGCCGAATCTCACCCGGACTGTGGCAACGACAGTACCGCCGCGGGTTTTCTTGGGAAACATAACGAGCTTAATGCCGTTGGGCAGCTTAGCGCGGATAACGCGAGCTTCGATGTTTTGCGGAGTAGGATTGAAAGATTCACCCGCCTGAATGGCTTGTCCGCCCTTGTAGTCTTTAAAACGCGCGATGGGATCTGGGGTTGTCGGAATTTCGGCTCGATCCAGATTCGTCGTTGGGATAAATTCTCCGAGTGTGCGGTTAGATGGCTTCAAATATGTTTTTGCCACACGTGTGACATCGGCAATCGTGACTTTATTTATTTCATCACGACTGAGGAAGAGAATACGCCAATCACCGCGTCCCACAGCTCCGCCCAAACGCATTCCTATCAATTCCGAATTTGTCATAGCGAGTTCAGTGTTTTTTAGAATGCGTGCTTTGGCGCGATCAACTTCTTCTTGTGTGGGAGGGGTGTCCAGAAAGCCTTCCACCGTTTTCAATGCAACCCGTTGGGCTTCTTCGATGGACTGGTCGGGTTTGAGCTGCACATGAACCATGGCGAAACCCGGATCGTGCATCCCGGATGCGTACATGTTAGCGGCGACCGCTTTCTTGCTGTCCACTAGTTCTTTATAGAGCCGCCCTGTCTGGGAGGCTCCGAGTATTTCAGTCATAACTTCCAAAGCGGCGCTATCAGGATGCAGTTCTGCGGGAATATGATAGACGGCAATGAGCCCCTGTATATTGCCGACCCGCCGTAAGGTTATCGAACGTTCTCCTTCTTGTGTCGGTTCTACCGTATATGGCTGAGCTAGTGTGCGTTCAGGCTTGGGAATAGCACCAAACGTTTCGGCCACCATGCCGAGAGTCTTGGTCTCATCGAATTGCCCTGCAATGATTAGCTCGGCATTATCGGGCTGATAATACTTCTTGTAAAAGACAGCCAGATTGCCAATCGGAACTCTTTCGACATCCGTGCGATTTCCAATTACGGTCTTTCCATAATTATGGAAGTTATAGGCTGCTGCGAGAACTCGCTGGCGAAGGATATTCATAGGGAAGTTCTCGCCAGCTTCCATCTCGTTACGGACCACGGTCATCTCTGTATCGAGATCCTTCTTCAGCATGGTCATGTTCACCATACGATCGGTTTCAAGTCCTAATGCCCAGCGTAGGTTTTCATCGGAGGCATTGAACGTCTCGTAGTACATGGTCTGATCGTAGGAGGTTGTGCCGTTGAAATTCCCGGCTGCGCGGTCGCTCAGTTCCTTAAAGATCTCACGGCCTGAGGTAGAGGACTTGAACAACATGTGTTCAAGAAGATGTGCCATACCGGTTTCGCCATATCCCTCGTTTCGCGAACCGACTTTGTAAACAACATTCACCGTAATCTTTGGTTTTGAGTTATCTGGAAAAAGCAAAACATGAAGGCCGTTCGGAAAGGCATATTCTGTGATTCCTTCAATGGAAGTAATCTTTTGAACGCCTGACGGCAGATTCTGAGCACAAGTTGTAATGGTGAGGATAATAGTGACGATAGGGATAGCGATGAATCGCTTCAGCTTCATCTTTCGATGCCCTTCCGAGAAGTGAAGATAAATAACGTCGAATTATACACAATCGATAGCCTTGGCAATTTAAATATTGCCAAGATGGGGGCAATCCTGGCTGTTTGCCAGTTATTTCAATCTTAAGCTGCAGTCTCGAATGCACAAACAGCTGACTAGAGGACGGAGATGTCTGCTCTTTCGTTCGGGAAAAATGGATCTAACTTGATTTTGGCTAGGTACTTTTGTAATTACAATTGAGAAGTGAAGTTGGGAAGACTTTCAGACGATGGTGAGGAGCAGCTTGCTTTGGCGGGAAGCCGCGCGAATTGAGTGTAGCCAATAGCGTGGTATTGCCATGCCGTGCAGTGATCTAGTGCTGATTCTTTATCTGGTACGACGGTGCGAGCGGTCCTAATATCAACATGGCTATATTGCCCACCACGGCTTCGTTATCCTCCATATCTGCAAAGACCGACAGGGATGAATGATGATATGCCGAGTGTGTTCCTCATATGCGGAAACAGGCATTTTGAATGCAGTGAAGAGGGATGCGAACTCCTGAGAGTCCTCATCCCTTGTTAAGCTTATTTTTTTGCAATGCTATTTCGGAGAAGCAGCGGTACTAGCGCCAGTCGATACGGGAGCCGATTTACTGCTTGAGTAAACAAGGTTCCCCGAATACCGTGCGAAGACTTGCGAAGCACCTGCTACATCGGACAACGGCAGGCTTGTAGTGGCCGTTCTGGACGGTTGTGACAAGGCTGCAATGGCAGTAACGGACGAGGTGTTGAGCCCGGCAGCCACCCAGTCCGAGAGACCGTCTACGTTGATATCTGCCACCGAAAACGACAACGGGAGAAAGGAGGCTGGGTACGGAGCAAGAGGATACATAACCTGCGGACTGAAGCTTCCAAGATTGCCAGGATCGTTGGACAGGACCCCCACCGTGTATTGATAATGGCCTCCCTGGGCCGTTGGCCAACTGATACCCATAATGTCCAGCAATCCATCTCCGTTGCTATCTCCCAAGGCAATATACTCAAGGCCATTACTGGAACCTGGCCCAGTATAAGTTATAAATGGAGCAAATTTTCCGGATTGGTCGGATTGTGCCAAGGAAACAGATATATTCCCATCCCAGTTGGCGGCAAGATCTGTCAAGCCATCTTTATTAAAGTCACCCGCACGTAGGGCAGCTCCTCCAAAATTATTATCAATAGGGTAGCTTTTTACCGGCAAAAAGTTTCCGGGCGCTGTTGCATCTCCCAGCATCACATCTGCCGCGGCTTTTGTGCTACTACCATTCTCCCCGTCACTTACCGCTAGATCCAGGACTCCATCACCATTGAAATCTCCCGTAACAATATCCAGCACGTAGGTTACGTTCGATGGCATAGTCAACGTGCTCATTGGCTGAAATTGGCCAGGATCTGTGGGTGTGTTGAACAGCAGTCCTACCGTCACATCAAAAGTATTCGTTACCGCCAGATCGGGCAATCCATCCCGGTTAAAGTCGCCGACGACAATGGAGGTGGGATTATTGCCTATAGGAATCGGCGATGCCGTCGAGAGAAATTGCCCGGGATGTTGCGGATCATTCATAAGAAGTTGAATGATGCCGGGATTAGCAAAGTCCCCAGGTTGGATATTCGAGCTCGCCGACAGAATAATTGCTATATCCGGTAAGCCATCTCCATTGAAGTCACCAACAGCAATTGGATTCATCTCCCCATTCTGGAAATAGTAATAGAAGCTGGCGGAGAAGAGCGGCGTGTTAGGGAAGGGATAAGCAGTCCCGGGAAGATACTGTCCGGGGTGACAGGGGTCGCTCAATTTGACGTAGAAATCACTCATCGGGGTTCCCAGTGGGTCGTCTGGCGAAGAGACAGTGTACTGATTACTGAACAAGAGGTCGGGGAGGCCATCTCCATTAAAATCGGCCACCACGATATTCGATGCCGATGGTGGATGGGGCACCGTCGTGTCATCGTCAGGAAGAGTTTGGGGTGCAGATGCTCCAAAACTCAACAAAGAATTACTCAACGGCAGGATCCCTAAATTACGTCCGGTGGAAGCATCGCGATAGGATATATCGCCAGTCAACGAGGGAGTTCCATAACCAGTGACTGTTGCTGTCAACTGCTGGCCATCATTCAGCAGTGTTGTTGTGCTTGCGAGTCTGCTGGTGCTGAAGACGAACGCACTCTGGGGATGAGAATTACTTGCTGCGCTTGTTTGAGTTCCGGCAAAAGCTGCATAGATTACATGTAGACCAACTGGCAGAGATTTTTTTAGCGTTGCCGTTCCGTTGCTTTGTAATTGAGCCGTTCCCAGTAAAGAAGTGTCTTCGCAGAATCTAGAACTGGCATCGCAGAACTTTACCAGTCCTGGATTAACAGCCCGTCTTCCTGTGATAACGGTAGCTGTAAGTGTTACGGGTGTTCCAAAACTTACAGCAGGATCGGCGATTTGCAAGAATGTGGTTGTGGGTGTTGTAGCATGAGCATAGATTGAACAGGCCGAAATGAGCAGGCCGCCCAAGACAGCAGTAAAGGTTCGATGGACGTTGATAGGGGTGAATAACAACGAAACAGAATAATTACGGCAGCATTCGGAAAACATAGAAACTCCAGGGGAGGCCCCCAAGTTATCAAAGCAGTGAATAACACTAGTACACTCCACTGACAGGGCAGGGTGGAGCGTCCCGCCTTTGGTCCCGTTTCGAAGTGGAAAATGCACAAATTGCGCGGCGATTTCGAAAACAGAGCCACGATAAAACGTTTCATTCTTACTTCGAAACCTTGCTCGGTTACGCTATGTGATTTCCAAAAAGGCGCTTATAGTTGAATCTTTGATATTCGAACAAAGCAGATAAACTTACGATGCGAAGCAAAGAGCGCATCGGAGAAACTTAAGAAGTACTTCAGTTGAAAAAGAAATATCAACAGGTGTCATTTTTAAACTCAATGAGAACGAGCCAGGTTTATTTTCCACCGACTGTGATGCAACTTCTCGGATTTGGTTGGCTTCTTGGAAAGTTTCTGCATCCTGATGCATTTACTAGGATGGCGCAAGACTGGGACCCTTGGTGTATGTCCTTCGCTTTGGCCGTCCAGATGAAGGTGGTAGGGGGTTAATTGCGAAGGATGTAATCTACGATGGTTCATAATGAGTTGTTCTAGATCCGGAAAGACGCTACGGGGGACGGCGGGCGACAGGGAGATCGCGGAATACAGTCGCCTCAACCGTACATGAGATGTCGGGGTCTTATGTGCGACTGTATTCCTGCGAGCCACATTAGGTTTTGACCTGTTCCTCTCGTGTAACTGCCTGCAGGGCTAGCTTTTCTCTGGAGCGAATCAGTCGTGTAATAGACATGAGGCAAATCGCAATTGCGAGCCATCCAAACCAATCGCCTAGCATGAGGTAGATGGTTCTGCTGTGTACTACCGGGACATTTGCCAGCAATGTTGTATACGGTGCTGAATCGCTTCGGGCTTCGGAAATGATGCGTCCGCGATTGTCACTGACGGTCAAATATCCGTTTTTTGCCGCACGGACCAGAGTGAAGCCGTCTTCTACTGCTCGCATAACGGCAATATGTCCGTGCCATGCACGATCGATATTAAAGTCCCAGCCGGGGACCAGCATAAGGGCAACACCTTGGTTCCCGTATTTCCGCAAGAGAGGCGTAAAATCCATATCTTTGCAGATTGCTACACCCCATACGCCGGAAGGTCTGGACATCGTGGTAAGTGAAGTTCCGGGCTTAAGACTGGATTCAAAGGGAGGTAGCATATGATGCTTGTCGTAGCTCAGAACGGCGGCTTCGGGTGCATATACTCTGGCTTGGTTGTACTTCTCGGGGGGAGATACATGGAGGAGTCCGACAACGATGGTGGCTCTGGTCTTGTTTGCGACAGATTGGAAGAGGGCATCGGTTGTCGAACTGTCGGGATCTACCACTACTCCCAACTTCTCCGGCAGGACAATAACCTGTGCGCCACTGTTCGCCAGCTCTTCTGCTTTTTTCGCGTAGTCTTGGAATAGTCTCTCTGTTGCAGCACCTTCTGCGACGATACCTGCATTTTCGGGAGCATCGGAGGTGACGAGTCCTACATGAATCTGAGGTTGCGTAGGAGCAATAGCGAGACGTATCCCTCCGAGGATCAATATCAGGGCAATTACGCTCAAGCTTGTGATCATGATGCAACGCGCTTGCTTTGGGGCAGAGCTGCGAAGATGGAAACCGATTGCTAGAGCTGCAGGGAACAGCATCAGGAAAAAGCTCATTCCCCATGGGCCGGTTATCGATGCCAATTGTAGAAAGGGAAGAAAGCGCAACTGCGAGTATGCGAGACTTCCTCCTGTGCCATGGACAGAGCTGAGATTTCGGATAAACTCGAAGGCGACCCAGACGGCAGGAAAACCAATCAGCGCTGTCCATATTGATCCGGACAGCACCAATCGACGGAAAATCAAGACCGATGCTGCGAATGCGAGGGCTGCTGTTCCGAAGGCTCCTGCCCATACTGCTGGAGGCGCTCCTAACAATCGAAAGTAATGCCAAAGATTGAGCCCGCCAAGTAAAAGAGTAAGAATGCCTGCTAGACTTGCGGTCCACCATTGAGAGCGCAGGGAGACGACTAATATCGGCAGAGGCGCAAACCACAACAACGGCCACCAGGGATTGAGGCCATTGCCGAACCAGAAGAGAACGGACGAAATAACAATTGCCGACAATGTGATCGCGAAACGCTTGTAACTAGCTGCAAATGCCATGGAAATACCTCTGGAAGGAGCGATGACAGAAGGTGCGGAATTGAGAGGCAGACATGTCCATACGTCCACCTAAATAGAGTATTACGAGGCCTTGCAAAAGAGCGCCGGATTCAAAGACGATTTCCCAGGCATCGTCTTTGCGGAAATATCCGCTTGCCATTCCCTCAAGAACTAAATTTGCCATCAAATTTGCGGTGGGGGAGAACCCCTCCTTGAAGTCGTGGGGGTATTGCCGGGCTCCTGCACGTGGCTTAAGAAACATAAGTTCAAAGAGGTGCGGTTTCTCAAGAGCATGTTCCAGGTATACGTCCAGTAGCTTTATTAAACGGGTTTCGATGTCGCCGGAGATCCGTGTGTCTTCCAGGCGTGTTGCTAACTCTTCGAAACCCGTATCAGCCAAAACATTCAGTAAGGCTGCCCTGTCTGCATAATGACGATAGACGGCCATTGGCGTAATCCCGACCACCTTTGCAACTCGGCGTATCGTGACAGCATCCGCTCCCTCTTTATCGAGGATGCGGCGGGCGATGGTGGCGATCTTTTGAGCCGTGGGGGTAGCCATCAGGTATACACTGTATACCTGATGGCCCGGAAGAGTGTCTAGTCAAAACAGCGTTTGAGCAGGTGTTTTAATTTGCCAGTTTAATTTCGGCGAGCTTGCGGGCTGCGGATAGATCCTTTGTTGCCTTGACCTTTAGCCGAATCCCTGTACCTTCCGGATACCGAGGGGCGTCCTCCAGGATCTTGGCGAGGCTTTTAGAAGGTTTACTCTGTTTTGCCGCTTCCATTGCTTTACCTCCCAGGATAAGAGCTACCTGGAAAAAGCCGTCATGGGGAATCATATATAAAATGGTTCTCTTTTTTAGTTTGAGCAACAAGGACCAGCCGGTTTTGACTGAATAAGATTTCCACTCCTGAGTCGTTACCGCATGTTCCTCTGCGAGCCAATCAACAAGTTCTTTCCATGCGTCTGCACTCGAGCCTAAGGCCTCGGCGAGTTCTTCTTCCGAGGGTTTGGCTGATTTGCCGATGAATGCATTTTGACTTTCCACTTTACGCCTTTCTTGTCCTGGAGCTTGCGATCTCAGAAACCTCAATTCTGGATTTGGACCAAATATTACTTGAAGATGACTTCTTCTTCATGCCGAATTCCTCTCGATTTCAGATATTCGTTTTTCCTTCGATTCGGTTTCAAGCGTGGAAGGGAAGCTGGCTCAAGTTCATGAATTTATCCCAATCGTAGAGTTAATAACATGGCGCTAATTGCCTCGATAACTACTTAATTAGGTATTAATGAAATGGATTAATATTGTTTTCCATAAATGCCGGATCTAATCTTGTTGCCGGAAATGTTTCTTCTTTGCTGCTAAGCTGTTTACTTTCTATTATTTGACGGACGTGTTGAGGATTGGCCCTTCAGTTGCTTTAGGAGCTAATCCAAGCAGTTCTTATGTCCCCTTCATAATTGAGGAGTGTCAAAGTGAGAAGAACTCTGCACTTAGTGGTTGGGCTATTGGCCATTTCCTTTTTCGTAAAGCCAGTTTGGTCCCAGGTAGAAACTGGCACCATCAATGGTTCTGTCGTAGATAGTTCCGGCGCAGTAATTCCTAATGCGACTGTGACCGTAACGAATCTTGGGACGGATGCCTCTCGTGCCACAAAGACTAGTAATTCGGGAAGTTATACAATCAGCGGTCTAACGCCTGCACGATACCAGATAAGAGTTGAAGCCTCAGGTTTTCAGCCGTTTACAGGCAAGGCGGAGGTGACCGTCGGTGGTCATGTAACCCTGGATGCAAAACTTTCAGTCAGCTCTGAGACAACCAAAGTTGAGGTAGTCGCGAGTGGTGGCGCTGAGGTTAATACTCAGACTCAGGAACTCTCGCAGATTGTTAATACACAGCAGGTTTCACAGCTGCCAAGTCTTACCCGTAATCCTTATGATTTCGTGGCCATCTCTGGCAATGTCAGCAGCGGTGATCGTTCCTCCCAAGCCTACAGCACAAGTCCAGGCAATACAGTTGGAGATCAGAACGATACCAGCCGCGGTGTGGGCTTCACGATTAATGGTCAAAGATCTACGGGTACCGACATATTGCTGGATGGTGTAGAGAACAACGATGTGTTTAGCACCGGTCCTGGGCAGACAATTCCAATCGATTCTGTTCAGGAATATCGCGTCATCACGAATAACTTTTCCGCTCAGTACGGTCGTGCCGGTGGAGGCGTGGTCAACGTTCTCACGAAATCCGGGAGTAATGCTTTTCATGGCAGTGCGTGGGAGTTTAACCGTCTCTCGGCGTATACATCGAATACATACGACAATAATGCGAATGGGGTAAAGAAGGGAAACTACACCCGTAATCAATTTGGTTTTGATATCGGCGGTCCAGCTATAAAGAACAAGTTGTTCTTTTTTGAGAGTACTGAGTGGCTGCGGGTGCGCAGTTCTGCAAATCAGCTCTCATTAGTTCCAGATCCCGCATTCATTGCGCTTGCTCCTGCCAATGTTCGGAGCTATTTTGCGACCTTTGGCAAAGGACAACCCGCTGCGAATGCCGGAGTTATTACTGCCGGTCAGATTTCCGGTACACCCGGTGGCCCATTCTCGGCTATTCCGGCAAGTACACCCATTTTCGATGAAGTGAGTTTTACCTCTCCTGCCAACGCGGGAGGCGGGCCGCCGACCAATCAGTACTATCTGAACTCTCGGGTCGATTACAATTTTTCGGATAAAACCCAGACTTACGTGCGCTATGCTCTATGGCAGTTGACCGACGCCAATGGAGCCGTCTCTTCTACTCCCTATCCCCAGTACAACGTTGGTGACTCCGATACTTCGAATTCAGTGTTGTGGAATATTTCCCATCTCTTTAATCCCTATATTGTCACCAATACAAAGTTGAGCTTTACACGCTTTTTCCCAAAGCAGTCTTTCGATACCACCCTGCTAAATGCTCCCACTCTTTTTCTCTACAACAACGCATCTGTCCAGGGACATTTAATACAGTTACCCGGATTTTTCAGCCAGTTCACAGGAACGGGTGGCTTGCCGTACGGTGGTCCGCAGAACACGATTCAGTGGAACCAGGATCTGAACGTTACCAAGGGCAACCACTCCATGCAGTTTGGTGGTTCTTTCATCTATATTCAAGAAAATCGTGCCTATGGTGCGTATGGACAGGCCCTTGAGCAGCTTGGCAAATCTCTGCTTACAGGGCTCGATGGATTCATGACGGGAACCAACGTCCTCTTTCAGGTTGCCGTGAATCCCCGGGGAGCGCTACCCTGTGCGAAGAACTATGTTACGGGAGCGCTTACTCAAACCGCTTCCTGCAGTGTGACTCTACCCGCAACATCGCCGAGTTTTGCACGTAGCAATCGCTTTAATGACTGGTCTGTATATGCTCAGGACGCGCTAAAAATTACACCTCACTTAACTCTCAACTATGGTGTGCGCTACGAGTATTACGGGATTCAACACAACAATAACCAGAATCTCGATTCCAACTTTTACTATGGGGCGGGTTCAGACATCTGGACTCAGGTCCGAAACGGAAATGTCTACACTGTGCCGAATAGCCCGATCAAGAAACTTTGGAATCCGCAGTACGGAACCGTAGCGCCTCGTATTGGCTTCGCTTATGATCTGTTCGGGGATGGCAAGTCATCGCTTCGCGGCGGATATGGAATTAGCTACGAGCGTAACTTCGGCAATATCACTTACAACGTTATTCAAAATCCACCGAATTACGCGACAATTCAGGTTGCGAATACCCCTGTGACGAATTCCAATGCTGGGCCGCTTGCGGGGAGCAGTGGTTCCGTAGCACTGCCACCGACCAGCTTGAGGAACGTCGACCAGAATATCCGCACCGCACAGACTCAATTCTGGAGTTTGGCAATTGATCGCCAAATCCTGCCACGTACGGTCGTTTCCGTGCAGTATTCCGCTGCGCGCGGTACCCATCTCTACGACATCAAGAACTACAACGAGTTGGGTGCCGCCAACGTGTATATGGGGGACAGCTTTGCGCTGGCTACCGATGGGAAATATCACTACTCTCGCCCGAATAATCAATACTCTTCGATCAACAACCGTGGCTCGAATGGGGATTCTTATTACCAAGGTGCCAATATTGCGCTTCAAGCTTCAAACTTGGCAAATTCCGGTTTAAGCCTCGTCATCAACTATACCTACAGCCATGCAATTGACGATATCAGCTCGACATTTTCCGAGAGCAATAGCGCCTCAAATGGTGTTGGAAATTTGGGGTATCTGAATCCCTTTACTCCATATCTGGACCGAGGTTCTTCCGATTTCGATATTCGGCATCGTTTTGTAGTTGCTCCTATCTGGGAGACTCCTTGGTTTAGGTCTCAGCGTTCGTTGAAAGGAGAGATTCTTGGCAGGTGGATGGTATCCGGCATCTATCAGGTTCGTACCGGAACCCCGTTTAGCTTCGCGGATAGCACAAACTCACTTAATGCAGGATTCGGCCAAGGCATTGTGCGGTACACGCCTTCTACGCCGATTCGTTCATATTCGGTTACCGGTACTCGTGGTCTTCTTTCTGCAAACAACTTCTTATTAGCCAAACTACCTGACGCTGTTTCGTTCTCAAACCCTGCGTACGGAGGTGTTTCCGATTTTGGTCCCTATCCAGCCGCAATGACAGCGCGCAATGCATTTGCCGGTCCCGGAGCCTGGAATCTCGATATGGCAGTATCTAAGTCCTTTCCTCTGCGAGAAGGATTAAATATTGAGTTAAGGGCCGAAGGCTTTAATGTGTTGAATCACGCTAACCTTTACGTTACCGGTGCGCAGAACGATATCGGAAACTTCCTTGGCGGTACCGGCATTCAGGTTACCGGCAAAAAAGGCGGTATCAATGGCGGTGCAAACGACGAACGTAGATTTGGACAATTTGCGCTGAAAGTGAACTTCTGAGATCCAGGCAGTCTTCTATTCCTAAAGCAAAACCAGCGTCACTGTGTCCTGCCCGAATACGGTGATGTGCAGGTTTTCTTAGCGGAAAACCTGCGCAAGGATTTGTGGCTCGGGATACATCTACGCTGGTTTTGCTCTAAGCATCTGATAAGGGGCCGATTCCTGGCCCCTTTATTCCTGCCTCTCTGCCTCAGTTGAGATTTATCCATTTCAGCCAATACATTGTTTCATGCAACCAAACGGTTGCTCGTTTCCTGGCGCATGTATTAATATGCAACCTGGAGGTTGCGAATATGGATGATCGTATTGAGAAGCAGATTGAGATTGCGGCACCTGTTTCCAGAGTGTGGCAGGCATTAACCGATTCGCAGCAGTTTGGTGAATGGTTTCGCGTGAAGATGGAGGGTCCCTTTGTTCCCGGTCAGTCTGTCAGTGGACAGTTAACCTGGCCAGGATATGAATATCTGCGAATGGAAATTGTGGTAAAGGAGATTAAGCCAGAGATATATTTCTCCTATACTTGGCATCCTTATGCGGTCGATCCGAAGGTGGACTATTCTCAGGAGACGCCTACTTTGGTGGAATTTCAGTTGGAGCCGACAAAGATAGGGACATTAGTGAAAGTGATTGAGTCCGGTTTCGACAAGATTCCTTCTGATCGACGGGCTGAGGCTTTCCGCATGAACAATAACGGGTGGGCTCAGCAGATGGACAATATCAAGGACTATGTTGCGAAGAAATTCTAGCGGACGGACTAGAGCGGCAGCTTTCGCAGCCTTAGGTGATGAAACTCGGCTGTCGCTCCTGACCAAACTTTCGGATGGGCAGCGGTATTCGATATCAGAGTTAACTGATGGGACCAAGCTTACCCGGCAGGCGGTGACCAAGCATCTACGTGTGCTCGAACGTACGCGCATCGTGCATGGCTCGCATGCAGGGCGGGAAACCTTGTTTGAGATGAATCCAGGGCCCATTCAGGAGATGAGGGATTATCTCGAACTTGTTTCAAAGCACTGGGATGCTGCTCTTGGCCGGTTGAAGAGTTTTGTCGAAAGCAAGTAGCACTAAGCTGCGAATAGCAGAGGAGGAGCAAGGCCCTCACTCGTTGCGTAATGCTTCTATGGGTTGAATCGAGGCGGCTCGTCCGGCTGGGATCAATCCCGCTATCAGCGTGCTTACGCTTAGAATAACTGTTGCAGTGCAGAGTGAAAAAAGGTCAAACTTTCCTACTCCGTAGAGCTGGTATGACAAGAAACGACCGATAACAATCGCAGTTGAGAGTCCGAGAAACAGACCGACAGCAACTTGGAAGAGTGCTCCGTACAGAACCATTCGAATAATATTGGGGCGAGTTGCTCCCAAGGCCATACGAACGCCAATTTCGGCAGTACGACGAGCCACATTGAAGCCAGTAACACCATAAAGGCCAACAGAAGCAAGCAGCAGTGCCAGCAGGCTAAAGAATCCGGTCAAGCGGGCGATGAGCCGCTCCTGATTGAACTGTATCGCTACCTGCTCGGTGTAGGTCTTGAGGGTAATAACCGAGAGGTTTGGGCTTATATCGGATAGAGCATTCCTAATAGCTTCTTCGTAGTTCTGTGGAGAGCCGATCACGCTTACTTCAATCAGATAAGCGTAGTGTGTTCCTGCCTCCAAACGCTGGTAACCAGTAGGGACATATTGTATGGTCTGCGAGAAGGGCAAAAAGAACATGGGACTTTGTATAGTGGTGGGATTCTTATACTTTGTCTCTTTGACAATGCCTACAATCTCATAGTCGTAACCGTGCCCTGGTAACTGAAGGCCGAAGTGTTTACCGATAGCATCTTCACCTGGAAAGAACTTTCGTGCAAAAGCTTCATCCACGACCGCCACAGGACGAGACGACTGTGTATCGTCTTTCGTGAAGCTTCGTCCGCGCAGGATCGGAGTTCCGATAGTCTCGAAATAGTGAGGACTTATGCGCAGCAACAGGGTGTTGACGTCTGCAATCCATTTTTCATCTCGCCCTCCGATGGAGATGTTGAGATTGATGCAACAGAGATTTTGTGGCCCATTATTAGATACACTGGCACCGCGTACACCTGGAATCTTTTCCAGCCGTTCCTGTAGTTGTGAATAGACTTCAGGAAGTTGTTCGGGCTTGAAGCCTGCAGCTTTGAAGTTGGTAGTAGCGACGAGCCTACCCTGAGTTTGAAATCCTAGATCGGTCTTTTCGAGATTCCTAAGACTCTGGACGACCATTCCTGCTATCGCGAGCAGTACCACGGAAAAAGCAGCCTGAACTACAACCAGAACCTGCTGAGATCTCGAGGAGCCTGTTCCTAGGCTTCGGTTGCTATGCCTCAAGCCTTCGGTCGGCTGGCTTCTTGTGGTCATTAAGGCCGGCACGATGCCAAAGAGAATCCCTGTAAGGAGTGATGCCATCAATGCAAATCCCAGAATTGGTAGAGAGGGAGCCGCTGCGACAGGAATGTAGTTTGCACCCCGGAAGACAATTAACAAGATAGCTTTCGCCCCCACATAGGCCACGAGCAGGCCGGCTACACCTCCGACGATGGCGAGCAGGATACTCTCCGTCAAGGCTGCTCGAACCAATCGTAAGGGGGTGGCTCCGAGCGAAAGACGTAGTGCTGTTAATTGCTGGCGAGCTGTATTACGGGCGAGGAGCAAGTTTGCCAGGTTAGCGCAGGAAATAAGTAGGACCAGCATCGCGGCTGCAGAAAGCAGGTACAGTCCATTTCGGGAGTTGTTTCGAAATGGGGAGATGCCTGTACCCGCAGTGGTTAGCTGAACGTGCTGCCTCGGTAATTCCGATAGCTCGTCTTGATTGAGCTTTCTATTTTCACGAAGCCATTGCCGCAATTCAATGGTGAGCTTATCTTCTGTCTGATGGGGCGATGCTCCTGTTTTCAATCTTCCGATAATGTAGAGCCAGGCATCTCCTGAAGAATAGAGAAGAGACTTCTGCCCTTGTCCCTCAAAGGCAGGCTCCTGACTTAGAGGGAGCCAGAACTCGGGAGGATTTGAGGTGAATCTATCACCTAGAAAACCCTCGGGTGCTACTCCAATCAGAGTTACGGGTATCTCGTTTACCAGTACAGTCGATCCAATGACGGCAGGATCGCCAGCGTAGTGACGCTGCCAGGCTCTATATCCGATGACAGCCACTGCTGGTGCTTGAGGCTGGTCATCCGATGGATTGAGCAATCTACCGGAACCTGCCTGAAGGCCCAATGTCGAAAAGTAATTGCCGGAGACATACTCTCCAACGATTGCTTGCGCAGCTTCTCCAGAATTTGAGCGGCGAAGATTAAACGCTGGCGCTCCCCCGGAAAAAGCAGCCAACTGTTCAAAAGAGGAGTCCGTGTCGCGCAGATGCTTGTAGAACGGATAGTCGAAGGTTCCCCATGAGCCCTGCAAACCACCCCATTCGCAGCAGTAGAATTCACCCTCGCCAACACGATAGAGATGTTTAGGATCGGAGATTGGCAGCTGCTTTAACATGACAGCGTGGACCAGCGTAAAAACAGCCGTATTTGCTCCAATTCCTAAGGCCAGTGTCACGATTGTGACAGAGAAAAAGCCCGGGCTACGAAGCAATTGCCTGAAGCCATAACGAAGATCCTGCCAGAGGGATTCGGCTACGAATTCCCAGCCGGCAGTTACAACCTTCTGCTTGACTGCTTCCATACTGCCAATTTCGATTCGAGCGGCGCGTACTGCCTCGGAACGACTCATGCCCTTACGCATTTTGTCTTGTGTGGCAGCTTCCAGATAACCAAGAAGCTCTTCATCCAGCTCAGCGCTTCGATGAGCTGGGTTGAAAAGTGTTTTTAGTCCGATCCAAAAACTTCGCAGCAGTTTGTAGAGCATGGATTGAGAACCTCTAGACAATCTAGAGGAATCATGAGCCTTGCTTCTCTAGATTGTCAAGAGGAAGTCTGAAAGAAGGCCCCGACCGGTTGAGTTTTCTCTATTCACGCGGAGTCGCTGTAATCGAAACGAAGTCTTAAGACCTAACATGTTGAGATTTAACAATGGTTAAGTATTGGCTTGACAATAGTGGTAAACGTGCCAATACTCAAGCGCATGCTAAAGTGTCGATGGAGAGATCCATGTGTACGTTTCTACGGAGAATGCCCATGACTAGAGGAGAAATGAGATGCGAAAACTGATTGTTTTTAATCATGTGACGTTGGATGGCTACTTTACTGGAGAGAATGGAGATTTCAATTGGGCGCGTGCAGGAAACGACGATCCAGAATACGCGGCATTTGTTGCCCAGAATGCAAGCGGAGGCGGACAGTTGCTGATGGGAAGAATTACATACGAGTTGATGGTGAGTTTCTGGCCAACGGCTGCAGCTATGCAGCACATGCCTGCTGTTGCTGAAGGTATGAATCGAATGCCCAAGGTTGTATTCTCAAAAACTTTGAACACTGTTACGTGGAATAACACCCGCCTGATAAAGAGCGACATGGTTACAGAGGTGCAGAGTATGAAGAACGGGACAGGCGATACTCTGGTGATTCTGGGGAGTGGTAATATTGTTTCTCAACTGGCATCCGAAGGTTTGATTGACGAATATCAGTTGGTCATAAATCCAGTAGTCCTCGGTAAAGGAAGAACCCTATTCAATGGAATAGGGAAAACTCTGAGGCTGAACCGTGTAGGCTCACGGATCTTTCAGAATGGAAAGACCCTCCTCTGTTATGAACCCGCAGCTTAGCACTAAGCTAACCTGACGGACTGTTGAAAGCCCAAAACCATTGAAGATAGATGCATAGCTGTGTCCACGAGCCACTTTCCGGCGAAGAAAACGGCCCCCAACTGATCTTTGATCGGACTTGGTAACGCCGGAATTGCGCGAGGGAGGAATCAGGGTAGATGTATCCGCAAGCCACAGAGGACTGCGCAGCTTTTCCGTCAAGAAAAGCTGCACTTAACCTTTGCCGGATCGGACACCGTAACCCTGATTCCTCTCTAGCTGGAGACGCGGTGGATACCCAAAATTGTTCTGAACCAAGCAATAAGTAAAGCTTAAGTTTGTACTATACCTTTGTGGGGAGATTCGTATGGCAGAACGGTTTGTCACCCATAGTACCTTCGTGATTGAGCGCCGCTATACTCAATCTCTGGAAAAAGTATTTGCTGCGCTGTCTGATCCGGAAAAGAAACGCCGTTGGTTTGCTGACGGAGAGGAGTCGCAGACGGAATCCTTCGAAATGGATTTCCGAGTTGGGGGCGTTGAACGCACGGTCCGGAAGGCAAAGAATGGATGGGTATTTACGAATGACACTGTGTATCGGGATATTGTGCTGAACACGCGAGTCGTTTTTGCCTACAACATGAGCCTGGGGTCAAAATGTATCTCTTCTTCTCTCGTTACTATGGAGCTGTTACCTGCCGAAGAGGGAACGGATTTTATTTTTACGGAGCAGGCAGCATTCTATGAGGGAGCGGATGGTCAGCAGATTCGTCAGGACGGATGGCGTTTATTGCTCGACAATCTTGTTAAGGCATTTTCCGAGTAGCTGAGGAATCAGCAGACGAAACGGAATCATGGCAAATCAGAAAGTAAAAATTGATCTTGTTTTTCATGCTCTTGGAGATCCGACTCGGCGCGCAATCATTGAGAGATTGAGCGAGGGGCCTGTTTCGGTTTCGAGCTTGGCCGAGCCGTTGTCGATCACCCTGGCGGCAGTTGTTCAGCACTTACAGGTCCTGGAAAAGAGTGGTCTTGTGCATACCACGAAGGTTGGACGGGTTCGTACGTGCCATATGGAGCCTGCCGGGCTGACTGTGGCAGAAAGATGGATAAATGATCGTCGTTCCTTGTGGGCAAAGCGCCTTGATCGTTTGGGAAGACTGCTCAGCGAATCTGAGGAGGAATAGCAGATGGCGAATGGAGCTAGCTACTCTGTGAATCCAATAGGATTCGTACGTTCGCCGTTGAAGAATCGGCAGGACGCGCCTAGGCAGGGAATCGAAGGCGCCCCGAAGCGTGGATAGAAGTTCTTCCGGCTTTTCGCGATGGCTTGGCTGGAGTAGTTGCGGGCCGGGAAATCGTCCTGATCACATGGTTTCATCAGGCAAAGCGGGATGTCTTGAAGGTCCATCCCCGTGGAGACAAGAGTTTTTCAATAACCGGAGTCTTTGACACGCGCTCCCCCGATCGCCCCAATCCCATTGGTCTTCATCCCGTGACTGTTTTTGAGGTTGCGGAAGGTTCCCTCAGAGTGGGTCCCCTGGAAGCAATCGATGGAACTCCGGTCGTGGACATCAAACCCGCCTTATAGTGTATTTCTCACTTTCCCAAGGAAGCCCTTCCTCTTTGTTCCCCGCAGTTGTGGGCGTGATCACAATTACTCCCTTCGCAATTTTCTCCGGCGTTCCGAAATCGATATGCTTCGTCCCGGCCAGTTCCTAAAGTCTGTGAATGAAGGCGAAGAAAGCGTGTATTTTGTTAGGGAACAGCTTATGTAAGGAGTCGGTTATGGCGCGAGTGGCAGTTGTGGGTGTGGGGGCGATTGGGGGTGCACTGGCTGGGCTTTTGCAGACAGCCGGCCGGCATGAGATCACTCTCTGCACGCGTCGACCTCTTCGGACTCTGACCGTAAAGACGCCTGATGGTCCTGTTTCAGTTCATGCTCGGAATATTTTCGATCCTAAAGAAGCTCAACCAGTCGACTGGGTGCTGGTATCGACTAAGGCATACGATGCTGAGTCTACTGCCGCCTGGTTTCCTGGCTTGACCCGGGAGGGAGCTCCGGTAGCTGTTCTGCAAAATGGAGTGGAGCACCGCGAGCGGTTTGCGCCATATTTGCCTTCGGAGCGAATTGTTCCTGTAGTTATCGATTGCTCGGTAGAGCGCCAGGAAGAGGGGCTTGTTTTGCAGCGTGGTGGTGCGCTCATGAAGGTGGAGACGACTACCTTGGGACGAGATTTCGCCGAATTATTTAGCGGAACGAAAGCGGAAGTTAAGCTTGCAGATGATTTCATTACCGAGGCATGGCTGAAATTATGCGTAAACTCGGCGGGAGCGGTTTCCGCACTAGTCATGAAGCCTGCCGGCATCTTACAAGAGGAGGCACTGGGCAGGGTGGCTATGGACATTGTTGCGGAGTGCGTTGCCGTAGGAAGGGCCGAAGGCGCCCGGCTCGATGACCAGATGCCGCAGAAGGTGCTTGCCCGCTATCGAGCCCAGCCTGCAGATTCCATCAATTCCATGCTGGCAGATCGAATGGCTGGACGCTCTATGGAGGTTGACGCCCGAAATGGAGTTATAGTTCGTAAGGGCGAAAAACATGGCATCGACACGCCGTCGAATCGAATGGTTGTGGCACTGCTTCAGGCATTTGAGCGTACGGCAATACCTACGGCGAAATAGCAAATTTTGCAATTTGTATTCGTGATGACTCGAATTGATCAGATTTTCGATTGCTTCGGCCGATGAGCGGTTATTAGGGAAAGCCAACGGAATCGGGTTGTCTTTTGGTCTCTGGCGTGCATCTTAGGGTTTCATATGTCACCCGATTCTCCCTTTTAGATACCCGGCGGGACCGATTCGGTTATTTCGTGAGTAAATCGGCGCTTGTAGTTGCTCCAAGTGTGATGGAATGGATGGCAGAACCTGGGTGGAGTGAAGATGACGACTGCAGGATGCATGGCAGAGGATGAGCTAAGACGCGATCTCGTCAAATTCGGCAGATGGCTTTATCGGCTGGGCTTCATGCCCGGTACCTCAGGGAACCTCTCTGTCAGGCTCTCTGCTGATCGCTTATTGGCTACGCCTACGGGGTGCAGCAAATACATGCTTAAGTCCTCGGATATGGTGATTACCGATCTAGAGGGTCGCAAGGTATTCGGCTCGCGGAATGTAACCAGCGAGATCAATATGCATCTCGCGATTTATCGGGCCAGACCGGACGTAAATGCGGTGGTTCACTCGCATCCGCCAATTGCTACAGGTTTCGCCTGTGCCGGGCGTCCACTCGACGAACCGATATGCTCGGAGGCCATTATGTCCTTGGGCTCGGTTCCACTTGCTCCATATGCCACGACGGGCACCGATGCTCTGGCTGCCAGTCTGGCGCCGATCATTCCCCATCATTCCGTCATTCTGCTCGCAAATCACGGGGCTGTAACGTATGGAGAATCGCTTCTAGATGCCTTCCTGAAAATGGAAACTTTAGAGCACTTTGCCCATATCTGCCTGGTGACTCACCAGTTGGGGTCGGCGCGTCCATTGCAGGATCAGGATATCCACGATCTTCTTAAAGCCAGGGCTAAATATCTGGACAAGGCTCATTCCACAGAGTCCCGGACTCCCGTTCCTGTCTAGCGGTACGAGGTATGGAGCGTGGCTTTTTCGAAGCTGACGCTTTATGCCTCATCACTGTTTTCGTAGACATTTCCCTCATAGGCATAGATTTGCCAGCCCCGGAGCGGTGCAGCTTTCCTGGCAGAAAGCTGTGTAGGCCTTTGTGTCCTTCCCCTCACGTCTGTAGAGATGGTCTAGTCTGTCGGATCTTCCGGGCCAAAAAATCGATAAATAATTGAGAGATATGGAGGTATTGGTTTTCGCGTGTCTAAATGTAGTCATGTAAATGGTTTACATAATATTTTATAGTGTTCATTATTATGCTATTCTTTTACGCATGTACGTTGCTGTTGTTCCTAACCGCAACTCGCCACCGGCCATCTTACTGCGAGAGTCTTACCGCCAGGATGGCAAGATCAAGAACCGTACCATCGCCAACATCTCTCATTGGTCAAACGAACGCATTGCCGCTCTTCGCGGTGCTTTGCGTGGTGATTTCGATCAGGCAGCCATCACCGGCTTGCCAACCTTGGGGCCGTCCTTCGGACTCCTGTCCGTTCTTAAACAACTGGCCGATCAGATAGGGATTAGTTCGGCTCTAGGAAATCGCGAACTGGGCAAGTTGGGTTTGTTTTTGGTGCTGGCGCGGATTGCCCATCAAGGTTCTCGACTCTCGGCGGTGCGCTGGAGCCAGGATCAGGCGGTGAGTGAAGTGTTGGGTCTGCAGTCGTTCTGTGAAGATGATTTATACGAAGCCTTGGATGATCTATGCCTGCGGCAAGAAAAGATCGAGCAAGCGCTGTATCGGCACTATCGACGTCAGCACAGTGAACCTCCGCAACTGTTTCTCTACGATGTCACCAGCAGCTACCTGGAAGGCGAGCAAAACCAATTAGCAGCCTTCGGTTATAACCGCGATGGCAAACGCGGCAAGATGCAGATTGTCATTGGGCTGCTGACCGATCTGGAGGGAGAGCCGTTGGCGGTGCGTGTATTTGCCGGCAATACCGCCGATCCCAGCACCGTACCGGAGCAGATCCGTCTCCTTCAGCAACAGTTTCAGGTTCAAGAATTGATCTTCGTGGGCGACCGTGGAATGGTCAAGAGCAAAGGCCAACAAGAGCTTCAGCAGCGGGGTCTGCACTACATTACAGCTCTTACCGATCCCCAGATTCGTCGTTTCCTGGGCCAGGGACTCCTGCAGTTGGATCTGTTTAGTTCTCAGATTTGTGAGGTTCAGGATAACGGGACTCGTTATATCCTGCGCAAAAACGAAGACACTGAGCGACGAGAGAAATACCGTCTAGAAGATAAGTTGACCAAGCTGGAACGGTTGGTCCAACAACGTAACGTACAGGTGGAACAGCATCCTCGCTGCAAACCAGAAACAGGATTGCGCAAGCTACAAGACTGGGCACAAAGACATAAGGTAGGCGGAATTGTTGAGTTAATCCAAGAGGGAAATCTCCTGCGACTACAGCGTAAAGAGGAAGCCATACAGCAGGCTTTGCTCTTAGCGGGCTGTTACGTGTTGGCTACCGATGTCCCCATGACACAACTCGACACCCAGCAGGTGCATGACAGCTACATGGCACTGCAGAAAGTAGAAAGAGATTTTCGTGCAATAAAAACTGGGTTATTGGATATCCGCCCCATCTTCGTGCGCAAAGAAGATCGTACGCGTGGACATGTCTTCTGTTGTATGTTGGCCTTGAAACTTAGCCGCACCATCGAACAACGATTAAGAGCTGCTTTCGGCACCACCGATACGGACCCTAATGCTATTACCTTGCCCGATGCCCTGGCTTCCTTAGAACGTCTATGTCTTTTGCATTATCCGGTCGACGAGAAATCAACCCTTACCAAACTGCCTTTGCCGGATATACGCCAGAAGCAAATTCTGGATGCTCTCCACGTCCATCTTCCCGCTATGTAGTCAGAACCTCTTCCCGCTCGGAGAACAACAATCTCTTTCCCCTCTTCCTGTTACACCTAAATCTCTGCCCCCTTTCAAACGGAAGATCCGTCTGTCTGCGTCTGTCCCGGGCGCTTTCCAGCTAACAGTTTCGGACTGATCTGTGCCGCTTCAGCGATCATGACGCCCATTTTCGGATGGGAGGGTTGAAAGTCAGGTGTGATGCCCTGCCGCTCCAGTTCTTCCGTAGTGCTTGGGCCTACGGAGATGACAACCGTAGAGCGGAACGCCTTGCGCAGATCCTCTGTAAGTCCCATCTCCTTGGCCACCTCCATCAGGTGGATTGCCTGCACTCCCGTAAGGAAGAGAACCACATCGATCTCTTTTCGCAGGAGAGCGTGAATTGTGTTCTTAAGTTCTGTGACATCTTCCGGGAGAGCCCATTGATATACGGGAACCCTCGTAACTGTCGCATTCCTTGAAGCAAGTCCTTCGAGCAGTGGAGTATTTGTTGCGCCATATTCCTGTACGGCGATCCGGACATTTTTCATATCTGGACCGAAGGCTTTATCCATGGATTCCAGAACTTCGCGCCATGTGCTGGGTTCTGTGCTCACAACGGAGGCTGTAAGTCCGAATTCGCGCAAGACAGACTGTGGTTTGGGCCCGCGCACGGCAATCTTCGTCCGACGTAGCGAGGAGAGAAAGGTTTCGCGATCGTATTGAGTAAAGATGGAGTCGAAGAGGATACGTGCACCAGCTCCTGTCAGGAAGAGAACTACATCGAATTGACCATCGATAAGATTGGCGGCAAAAGATAGAGCCTCCTGATTCGATTCCAGAGGAATCTCCCGCATGGAAGGTACGACGATCGGACATCCTCCGTTATTCTCGATCAGCTTAGCGACCTCGCGGGCACGACGGCTCTCCAGTGCCAATACCCGCAGTCCCTGAAAGTTTTCCTCCGGCATCGAGCTGCCTCCCAAAAGTAATGTTCTCCTGTTCTCTAGAATAGGACAGCAGCTCGATTTCGAAGAGTTGCTGTCTTTATTCAGCAGCCGGGGCCGCTTGCCCTTCCTGCGCGCTGGCTGTTAATACCGTAGGCCGCACCTGTTGCGCTCTGGAGTCTCGCAACACATATTGCAGACTGAATATACCTGCGGTTGCTGCGGCTGTGGGTTCCCAGGTTGAGATCCATCTTGTCCCTAAGGCAAGAAGTGTGCCCGCTGCGAGAACGAAGAGTCCCGCGAAGAGCAGAAATCCACTGCCGTAATGCCCTGTTGTGCCCTTGATCAGCCCCAGTCCGAAGGGAAGGAAGAAGCCGCCAATTCCGCCTGCGGCTCCAACAATACCTGTGATCACCCCAACTTTGGACGAAAAGCGTAGCGGAACCAGCTGGAAGACTGTTCCATTTCCCATTCCTAAAATCCCCATTGCAACAAAGAGGAGTGTCGTGGCAATTCCTATTGGAGGAAGGGTGCTGATTCCGGCAAAGAGACAGGCGGCGCTGAGCATCAGGATGATAAGGAACTTAAAGCCTCCCACTTTATCTGCGATCCACCCTCCGACAGGACGTAGAAAGCTTCCTGAGAGGACGACCAGGGTTGTGAAATCTCCGGCGTGTACCTTCGAGAGATGGTATTGATCGGAGAAGAAGACGGTTAAATAACTGGTGAGTCCGACGAAGCCTCCGAAGGTCAGGCTGTAAAAGAAGCACATCCAGTAGGTATCAGCTTCTTTGAAGATACCGGCATGCCCTTTGGCAGGAGTTGTCGCGGTCTTCCTGCTGTCTTTCGCAAAGATGGCAAAGAAGAGCAGAACTGCAATCATCGGCATCATCGCCACCGCAAAGGTATTGGCGACTCCGATATGTTGAGCGAGACGAGGCGCGAAAAGAGTTGCCATTAGGGTTCCGGAGTTTCCTGCCCCGGCAATTCCCATCACCAATCCCTGCTGTTCCGGTGGATACCATCTGCCGGCGAGAGGCAATGCGACAGCAAAGCTTGCCCCAGCTATGCCCAGGAAGAATCCGACGACATAGAAGTGCCAGAGTAAATGCGCAAAGTGCCAGCCGAGAATTAGTGGGACGAGAGAAGCGGCCATCCCCAATAACCCTGCACGGCGACCTCCGATGCGATCTCCTACAACCCCGAGGATTGGGCGAAAGAGCGAACCCCCGAGGAGAGGAATGGCCGTGAGGAGTCCCTTCTGTGTTGCCGTCAAATGGAGCTGTTCTGAGAGGAACGGAGCCAGGGGGCCTAGCAAGACCCAAACCATAAAGCTGACGTCGAAGTAGAGAAATGCCGAGATCAGAGTAGGGAAGTGTCCGGATTGTAGAAAGGCTTTGCGATTCACTTAGACTCTCCTCTTGGTGGAAGCTGGCGTTGAATGCGCAGACGAATTTCCTTGTGCTGTAGGAGAGATCGGATTCTCAGCCTGCGACGGGCAGCCTGATTCCTATCTTCGAAAGGCAGCAGATGATCGTGCGCCGTATTGTCTTGTTGCAGATTTGGAAAGATGATGTACTTCGCCCCAAACCACTGCCGTTGCGAGGTCTTCTTGGAGTGCAACTTGTGTGGGGCCGGATCAATTGACACGTCGGGGTGTCAGCAGGATGCGATCCGTGTTTAAAGGAAATACCATAGCTCCTGCAGCGAAGCAATAGAAAAGCAGCTTGGTGGCCTCTTTACGAGGAGACTTGATGGAGCGGCTATGGCCAACAAAAGAGAATCTTGTTCTGTTGCCACGCCAATGAAAGTTTTTGCTGCCCAACTTTTAGCTGCGATAAACGTCATCGCCCGAGATGCGGACTGTACATCATTAACAGAATCCCGCTTCTGAAATTTTCCTCTTGATCACCGTGCGAAGCTGAAGTACGATCTCCCTACACCGACCGATAGGGAAACCTCTTTATTCGTTGGTGTTCCTCTAGAGAGCTCTCCATGGCATGTCACTGAAGACAATGCTTCTACGGCGAGATCTCTAAACGATGTTGTAGCTTCTTCCCGCACCTGGACGTGTTGAGCGAAGAAGAGCCACACAGCACCTTGCTCCCCGGCGAGCAAAGCCCCTGCTTGTATTTCCTGCGCAGGGCATTCACCCAGAACTGAAGGATTCTTGTGGGAAGACGCGCGTGTTGATGCCTTTGCACGCTTTCCCTGGAAAACTATCAGATTCATTTGCCGCGGAGCCGACTTTGATTCTGCCATTGCTGGAACAAGCAACAGAAAACGGGGAGCAGTATCTTGTGGTGTCCTCGTCTGCCTCGACAGCTGTCAGCTGTGGGGTCGAGGGCGCATCGCTGCCAAGCCGCCGTCCGCAAGAGGGTGAACAGTACCGCTTTCACTTCGATATGTCGAAGTGCATCGGGTGCAAGTGTTGCGTTGTGGCCTGCAATGAGCAGAATGGAAACCCCGCAGAGATCAACTGGCGTCGTGTCGGAGAAATCGAGGGTGGCACGTACCCTGATACCAAACGCCTTTATCTCTCAATGGGCTGCAATCACTGTGTCGAGCCCACCTGCCTTACCGGTTGTCCTGTAGATGCCTATCGGAAAGATCCGGTAACAGGAATTGTTCTTCATAATGCCGATGCCTGTATTGGCTGTCAGTATTGCACCTGGAATTGTTCTTATGGCGTTCCTCAGTACAATCCTGAGCGTGGTGTAGTTGGCAAATGCGATATGTGCTACGGAAGACTGGCTCAAGATCGCGAACCTGCCTGTGTTTCTGCCTGTCCTGAACAGGCGATTCGGATTGAAATTGTGAACATCGAGGAATGGCGAAAGAACTATACCTCGACAGCGAATGCGCCCGGTCTGCCGACTGCAGACGATAGTCTTTCAACGACAAGAATCAGCCTCCCGGAACTGCTGCCTCCGGATGTAGGGCGTGTCGATACGAATCGCGTTCCCGTCGAACATCCACATTGGCCGTTGGTTGCCATGACGGTGATGACGCAGTTGGCCGTGGGAGCGATGACCGCAATTCTTGGCTTGCATCTCCTTCAGGGGCCGGTGACGGTTGCTGAGGCTGCCTCCGGAGCTCTATTGATTACTCTGTTGGCTCTCTCGGCTTCGACTTTGCATCTTGGCCGACCGGTGTATGCATATAGAGCGCTACGAATGTGGCGTCGTTCCTGGCTTAGCCGCGAGGTTCTCTTCTTCTCTGCATTTGCCGGATTCGGGTTTCTCTATACAGCGTCATTATGGCTCGGAACCTGGACAAGCATCTTCTGCGGCATCGGAACAGTCCTAAGTGGGGTTGCGGGAGTCTTTGCCAGTGCTCGCCTCTATACGGTTCCGGCCCGTCCTGCATGGAATAACAAAAACACTTTTGCCGAATTTTTTCTTAGTGGCGTGCTAACGGGTTCGCTCTTTGCTGCGTTGATTGTTCCTGCTGCAAAACATGAGTTGGTGAGAATAGCGGGAGCAGCTGCAGTCGCCATCCTTCTCCAGCAAATAGGTAAGTTTCTGTGGCTAAGGAAGGCAGAAACGCATGAGCTGCATTCCACTGGAATGCTTTTGTGGACGGCGCTGCGTGACCTCTTCTTACTGCGCCTTGGCGGCCTGCTCATTCTCGGTATCTGGTTATTGAACTCCGCTTCCACCGTCATGGACATTGCGGTGGCCCTAGTGGTGGCCTTCGGAATAGAGATTCTGGGCCGCTATCTCTTCTTCGTCAGTGTCGTTCCAAAGAACATTGCAGCTTCCTATCTCAATGAAGAGGAGGCTGCATGAATATTCGCCGTTTGATTGGACTCGATACAAATCAGGCAAAGTATGCCTTTGCTTCCGACACGTTAGTTGGCCATGTCTCCGCGCAGAAACTAGCTGATCGCTGGGTCAAGACTACTTGTGGCTACTGCTCCGTGGGTTGTGGCATGTTAGTTGGGGTAAAGGATGGACGCGCTGTTACGGCTCGCGGGAATCCTGATCATCCTGTCAATCGTGGCAAGCTGTGCCCCAAAGGTCTTGCCGAGCACTATGTGTTGGGAGCGGAGGGACGTGCAACTGAACCTTTGCTTCGTGTTGATGGCAAGCTGCGACCTGTTTCCTGGGCACAAGCGATTCCTCACCTGGTTCAACAATTTCGTCGGGTGCAGGAAGCTTACGGAAAAGAATCTGTTGGTGTAATCAGCACCGGACAGTTAGTCACGGAAGAATTTTATACACTGGGCAAGCTCGTTCAGCTTGGTCTGGGAACGCCGCATTACGACGGGAATACGACGCTCTGCATGTCGACTGCGGTTGCGGGTTATAAGAGATCCTTTGGCAGCGATGGACCTCCAGGAGCCTACGAAGATATCGCTAAGGCCGATGTGGTCTTCCTTATCGGTGCAAATGTTGCAGAGAACCATCCACTGCTGTGTCCTTATCTGGAAGCGAATCCAAAGAAAACATTGATTGTTGCCGATCCTCGTGTGACCAAGACGGCAATGATGGCGGACATCTATTTGCCCCTGAAGCCGCGCTCCGATCTGGCACTGGTGAATGGCATCGCGCACATCCTGATTCGGGAGGGAAAGATCAATCGTGAGTATATTGAGCAGCACACGACTGGGTTCCCTGAATTGTGCGCATTTCTTGAGAAGTACACACCGGAATATGTCAGCAGTATTAGCGGATTGAGCGAAGAGTTGATTTATCGTGTTGCGCGTCTATATGGAGAGGCAAAGGCAGCTTTCATCGGCTGGACTATGGGCGTGAACCATAGCACAAAGGGAACGGAGACTGTTAATGCAATTAATAATCTTGCTCTGCTGACAGGGAATATAGGTCGTGTCGGCGCATCTCCTTTCTCTATTACCGGGCAGTGCAATGCAATGGGCACTCGTGAAGCCGGTTTTACCTCTGGCCTTCCCGGCTACCGTAAGTTTGAAAAGGAAAGCGACCGCAGAGAGTTGGCAAATCTCTGGGGTATAGATCTCGAACGTATTCCGTCGAAGCGTGGTCTGGCTTATCCCGATATTATCGAAGCCGTTCTCTCCAAGAAGATTCGTGCTCTGTGGGTTATTGCCACCAACCCGATCGTATCGTTTCCGAATGTCGATGTGCTTCGGCAGGCTTTGAGCAATCTTGAATTCTTTGTGGTGCAGGATGCCTTTCATCCCACACCAACCACGGAACTGGCTCACCTGGTGCTACCCGCCGCTACCTGGGGCGAAAAGGAAGGGACTTACACCAACTCCGAGCGGCGTGTCAGTAAAGTCAATCGAGTATTACCGCCGATTGGAAATGCTGTCAGCGATTTTGAAATATTCCTGCGCATTGCTGAGGAAATGGGATGTAAGGAAGAGTTGTTTCCAGGCTGGAGAACTCCGAAAGACGCTTTTGCCGAATGGAAGCGTGTTTCAGAAGGCCGCCTGTGTGATTACTCGGGAATTACATATGAGTCTCTTGAAGCTGTTGGCGGTATCCAGTGGCCTTACAGCAAGAAAGAGACATCGACGCCTGCAGAAACACGGCGGCTTTACTCCGATGGAATCTTTCAAACGGAGGACGGTAAAGCCAGGTTGTTTTGTGCCGATTGGGAGGCGTTTCCTGAGCAGCCTTCGGAGGAGTTTCCCCTTGTTCTGAATACAGGGCGCACGGTGGAGCATTGGCACACCAGAACAAAGACCGGTGCTATTCCGATTCTTCAGCGGCTCTCTCCTCATGCATGGCTGGAGATGAATCCCACAGATGCTCGCGGCCTTGGTTTGCGCCATCACGATAGTGTCGAAGTAGTTTCTGCGCGTGGCCGCGTTTCCCGCGTAGAGCTTCGGATTACCGAGGTTATTGCCCCGGGACAGGTGTTTATGCCTTTCCATTTCGCACAAACAAATGCAAATAACGTGACGCAGAGCGCCTTTGATCCGATATCGCGCGAGCCGAATTACAAACAATGTGCGGTGCGGATCGAAAAGTCCGCCAGATAACAAGATGTGGAAGAGGGAAGTAGACCGGAGGGACAGGAGTGGTGATGAGAGAAAAGCTAGTAGTAGTGGGAAACGGGATGGCCGGAATCGCTTGTGTAGAGCAGATCTTGAAGCACGCGCCAAAGTTCGATATTACCGTTTTCGGTGATGAGACGCATGTGAATTACAACCGGATTCTTCTCTCGTCTGTCCTGGCCGGAGAAAAGTCTGCTGACGATATTGTTATGAACGACATCGAGTGGTATCGGAAGCATGACATAACTTTGCGACTCGGTGTGCGAGTCAACTCCATCGATCCTGTTGCGCAGACGGTGACTGCCGACGATGGTAGCGTAACAGCTTTCGATAAGCTCATCATTGCTACCGGCAGCTCTCCCTTTATTCCTCCGATGGAGGGGATACAGCGCGATGGAGTTTTTGTATTCCGCACTCTGGCTGATACTCATGCGTTGCTGGATCGCTCCGGTCCACAAACGAAGGCAGTAGTGATAGGCGGCGGTCTTCTCGGATTGGAAGCGGCCCGCGGATTGCAAGTGCAAGGATGCGATGTAACGGTCGTACACTTGATGCCGACCTTAATGGAACGGCAGTTGGATACGATTGGAGGCTCTCTTCTAAAGGCCCAGATGGAGCGGCTCGGAGTTAAGGTGCTCCTGAGTTGTAGTACAACCGGCATCCTTGGCAATGGCAAGGTGGAAGCTGTGGCTTTTAAGGACGGCTCTACGATCAATGCCGATTTGGTTGTGGTCGCTGCCGGCATCCGTCCTAATGTTGAGATTGCTCGCACCGCCGGGTTGAATATAAACCGTGGCATTGTTGTGAATGACCACATGGAAACATCGCATCCAAACATCTATGCTGTCGGCGAATGCGTGGAGCATCGCGGAACCTGCTATGGCCTGGTTGCTCCGCTGATGGAGCAGGGCAAGATCCTTGCGGCAGCGATTACCGGCAGTAAGGGAAGTGGTTTCGAGTCCAGCGTTCCTGCGACGAAGCTCAAGATAATGGGTGTCGAGGTCTTTTCTGCCGGACAGTGGGATGAATCATTGTCGGGTGGAGAGGTCGTTCGCTTTGAAGATCCGTCTCTCGGTATTTATAAGAAGCTCGTTGTAAAAGCTGGCGTACTGCAGGGTTTTATTCTGGTCGGCGATACCGGAGATAGTCCTAAGTACCTGGAGTGGTTACGTTCTGGCAGGGATCTTACCGAAAAGAGAAAACATCTGCTCTTTCCTCCTCCTTCGGAAGATAAAGGAGCGGATATTGCCGCTATGCCGGACAGTGAAACTGTTTGCGGTTGCATGGGCGTTACCAAGGGGACGATCGTTCATGCAATTCAGGAAAAAGGTATCTGTACACTTGCACAATTGAAGGAGGCAACGAAAGCTTCTACCGGGTGCGGGAGCTGTAGTGGTCTTTGCCAAGGCATCCTGAAAGCTGTTGCTCCGGGTTTCGAGGAAGAGACGAAGAAGGTGTTATGTAAATGTGTACCTTTCTCCGAAGACAATTTGCGTGAGATTTTGCGAGGACAGCGTCTGCGGTCGGTACAGGATGTCTTGGATATCTATGGCAATGGCGTCGGATGCGAGGTCTGCAAGCCTGCTCTCAGCTACATGATGGATATGCTCTGGTGCGGCGACCATCAGGAAGATCGCTCGGCTCGCTTCATTAATGATCGTGTTCACGCCAATATTCAGAAAGATGGGACCTTCTCGGTAGTGCCGAGAATGCGCGGTGGGGTAACAACTCCCGATGAGTTGCGAAGAATCGCCGATGCAGCAGAGAAGTACAACGTCCGGATGGTCAAGGTCACCGGAAGCCAGCGTATCGATCTGCTCGGTGTTAAGAAGGAGGACCTTCCGAAAATTTGGTCGGATCTCGATATGCCTTCAGGACAGGCCTACACCAAGGGCGTTCGTATGGTGAAGACCTGTGTAGGGACAGAGTTCTGCCGCTTCGGCGTACAGGATTCGACAGCGACCGGTATTGAGTTGGAGCGCCGTTTTGAGAACCTATTTACTCCGCATAAGGTAAAGATGGGGGTCGTGGGGTGTCCGAGAAACTGCGCGGAAGCGACGGTGAAAGATATTGGCTTGATCGGTCAGGATGGAAGTTGGCAGGTGGTTGTAGGCGGAGCAGCCGGAAAATCTGTTCGGAAGGCAGATCTCCTGATTACGGTTGAGACTACGGAAGAGGCTTTGGAAGCTGCAGCTCTCTTCTTTCAGTATTACCGGGAGCAGGCAAACTATCTTGAGAGAACCTATGACTTCGTCGAGCGAGTTGGAATAGAAAAGGTGCGACGTGAAACCGTGTATGCTCCCCAGCCAGTTAGAGACGCCTTGCTCGATCGGCTTTCGAAATCAAAGGCGCTCTCTTACGACGCATGGCAAGAAGGGAAGCAGCCAAAGAATGTAACTCAATTCGTACAAATTCAGCCAATGGAACAGGTGATCCAATGACGACGAAAAAATGGGTGTGTATCACAGAAGCCAAGAATATTCCCCTGCGCGAAGGCCGGGCTGTGCAGATTGGCAAAGAATCGATCGCCGTCTTTAATCTCGGAGATCGTTTCCTGGCTGTCGAGGATCGTTGTCCTCATCGTGGAGGTCCTTTGAGCGATGGCATCGTGTCCGGTTCGACCGTAATCTGCCCTCTACATGCTTGGAAGGTGTGTCTGGAGTCTGGGGAAGTAACAAGACCTGCCAGCGAAAAGGCCTGTGTTACCAGCTATCGCACCCGACAGGAAGATGGTTTGATCATGATTGAAATTCCTGCCGATCGCTTCCCGGTAGATGTGGTGGAGCCTGATTCCGAAGAGGAGATTTTTGCAGAATGGGAATCATTCCAGCAGCTTTCTGAGTAGTGCCCAGTCTGTACTGTGCGAAATCCTTTGTTGCGCCAGTTTCCTGTTGATCTTTCAAGAGGGCTAAGGACGGACTTGAGATATCTTGGTACCATAGCGAACTCACTGCAATCCTGTGGAGAAGCGCTGAAAGAGGGCATGCCAGAGAGCTATTTCAACGACTTACGGATTCTTGCGCTTGAAACCAGACATAGCGCGCAAATTGCAGGTATCGTCCGCTCCTTCGGCGGTGAGGCCCTTGTGGTTCCGGCTGTGCGCGAGATGCACTTGGAGTCACAGGAGCACGCATTGCAATTTGCCGCGGGACTTATGCGTGCCGACTTCGATTTAGTGATTTTTTTGACTGAACTCGGAGTTCGAACTCTGGTCGATGTCGTTAGCGCTAAATATAACCGGGAGTCCTTTCTCGCGGCATTGCGCTCCGTAAAGATCGCAGCTCGCGGACCAAAACCCGCCTCGGCTTTGCGTGAGTTGAATATTCCGGTAACAGTGACGGCTCCGCAACCATGCACCTGGCGTGAGCTGGTCCAGGCCATGGAAGAGGAGTTTGGCTCTACTCTCCGCAATATGAGGATTGCCGTGCAGGAATATGCTGCCTCTAATCCTGAACTCCTTCTCGCACTGGCGGAGCACAGTTCCGGAGTAACTCGAGTACCTCTGTATCAGTGGTCTCTTCCTGAAGATGTTCAGCCATTGAGGGAATGTGTCCTGGCGCTTGCTGCCAGACAGATCGATGTGGTTCTGTTTACGACTGCGATTCAGGTTATCCACCTTTTCCAGGTTGCGGCACAGATGGGATGCAGTGACTCCCTGCGCGAAGGCTTGAGGGGCTCGGTGATTCTCTCGATCGGCCCGAATACTTCAGAAGAGCTGAATCGCCACGGCATCGCTCCGGATTTCGAACCCACGCGTCCTCGAATTGAGTCGCTATTGAATGAAGCTGCTCCACAGATTGCGGCACTGATTGAACGGAAGCGGACAGGTTCTGCGCTCAGTCTCAGCGGAAAGCAGGATGCGCTGACTGTGCCGAATCGCTCCACGCGTGCCGTGTTGCACCGACCTATCGATGCTCAGGCTGTTAGGATTCTCAAACCTGCAGAGCCCGCAGCTAGCGGCAGCATGGAATTTTTGCATGAGATTGGAAGCCGGATGGCGGCTGCCGATCCATTGCACGCTGTGTTGCAACGGATTATTGACTTTGTTTCTTCTGTGATACCGTGCGATTCCTGTTTTCTTTATGTCTTGGAGCAGGATGAGCTGGTCTTACGCGCATCGAAAAATCCGCATGCCAATCTGGTCGATCATCTTGGAATGAAGATGGGGCAGGGTATTACGGGGTGGGTTGCGCAACATCGCGAGCCGGTTTCGATTTCTTCCGGAGCTCTGCAAGATACGCGTTTCAAGATGTTTAAAGACCTCCCCGAAGATCTCTTTGAAGCCTTCTTGTCCATTCCTATTCTGTGTGCAGGAAAGGTTGTAGGAGTCATCAATCTGCAACATCGTAAGCCTTACCAGCACTCCCAGGAAGAGGTTCGCTTACTGTCGATGATTGGGTTTTTGGTTGGAGCTGAGATTGAGCGGGTACGCCTCGAAGCGGAAAATCTGCAGCTCTCAGACAAGCTGGAACTCCGCAAAATCATCGATAAGGCAAAGGGAGTTCTGCAACGTGACCTGGGCATCGATGAGGATGCTGCCTATCACATGCTGCAAAAGGAAAGTCGGCAGAGGCGGAAATCGATGAGAGAAATTGCCGAAGCAATTCTCCTAAGCGACGATCTGCGCAAGAGCCCCATGGCGGGACGCAAGAGCCTGACGGAGGCTTCGTCTGAGAAAAAAGAGAGTTAGTTGGGCCTGTCTTTGGCGATGCGCGCGGTTTCTACCGGTGACAGAGTTTAGCTTTCTCTAAGGTGGGATCTGTTTGACCTATTGCTGGTGTGCACTTTCCGTGCATCGTGCCCAAGATCGTTATAGGCGTTCAAAGACTTTGAATCCAAGAATTTCTTGAAGGAGGCGTTATGTCGATAGCCGCTGCAGGAACCGTATACCTTGTTGGCGCAGGCCCGGGCGATCCAGAACTACTCACTGTACGCGCTTCCAAACTCATTGCGAGCGCCTCCTGCATCCTTCACGATGATCTGGTTCCGGAGGGCATTCTGGCGTTGGCAGGTGTCCAGGCGATTGTTCGAAACGTTGGCAAACGTTGTGGGATGAAAGCGATCTCTCAAGAAGAGATCAATCTTCGCATGGTTGCATTGGCGGAGGAAGGGAACAGTGTTGTCCGTCTGAAGAGTGGTGATCCAATGCTATTTGGACGAGCCTCCGAAGAGATGGAAGCACTCTCTTTGGCTGGTGTGCCTTTCGAAGTAGTGCCGGGAATCAGTGCTGCCTTTGCTGCTGCTGCCTCTCTGAAGATGTCGTTAACAGATCGTCGCTCGCGTTCCCAGGTGCTTTTCCTATCCGGTCATCGGGCGCGCTTCGGGGCACCTGTGGAGATTCCCGAACTGTCTTCAGAAACGGCCATTGCCATGTACATGCCTGGAAAGGACTATGCCCGCATTGCAGCTGATTTGATGAACAGTGGGGTACTTCCCGATACACCATGTCTGCTGGTCTCTCATGTAGGACAAGAAGCCGGACAATCGCATTCCACCTGCGTTGCCGATCTGGGAAGTATCGAGCCATTACCCGCACCTGCTGTTTTGTTGGTGTGCCCGACTAAGGATCGGGTCTCCGAATTGGAGGAGGCTTTTGGGCTGGGGCTGGCTGATGTCTCGTAAGTGACCCAGCCGTTCCGTATGTCGCCGTCCTTTAGACCTGATTAGCTGTCAATTACCCGGCTATGTGATTGAGCAGTACGGGAAGACTCTACACAACTGCCTGTTCCGGTAACGGCAGAATCTGATCGAGACCTCGTTCTTTGAGCGTTACTGTAAGAGCTGCGATGTTTGTGAATTGAATGCCAAGCATGCCCAGGGCTTCTGCTCCGCGAATATTTTCTTCCCGGTCGTCGATAAACAAAGCCTGCTGCGGCTTTACCCCCAGATGCTCGACTGTGTATAGGTAGATAGCGGGATCGGGCTTCACGATTCTGAGTTGAGAGGACCACGTGGCATGGTGGAATCTCTTTACCCATTCGACCTTTGTGATCATGTGCTCGGTCAGGTTGTCTCCTATGTTGGAGAGGATCGCAATGCGGAATCCTGCCTCACGTAGCTGCTCTGCCCACGCCAGCATCGGTTCGTTCAGGGTGATCCACATACGCGTGTCCGTAGCGATCAGATGAGCCAATTGCTCTTCGGAGAAATGAACTCCAGCGTCTCGGGCGATCTTTTCCCAATAGCTGCGGCCGGTGAGGTCTCCACGGTCATAGTCGTTGCGATTGGCCCAATAATGATGTTCGAAAGTCTCTACCGGCAATCCGGCTGCAGCTATTAGCTCGCGATGCTCGACTTCATCGGCGTCAAGGCTTAAGACCCTCCCGTAATCGAAGATGACAGCGCGCAGGTCTATGCGATGATCCATGAAGCAGACTCCAGAAGAGATGAAATGGTGAGCCCGGTTTCGATGCGGCTCACTTTCTTCTATTCTGCATGAGAAGCAAGTGATGTACGAAGGAGCAGTAGGGTATTCATGAAGGAACAATCAGAGATACGTCGATCCAGGGTTTCTTTTTCAAAGCGCACGGCATGGGATACAGCAGAGACCCCTCTGGCGCGAGCATTGCGGGAACGGAAGGAATCTGGATTGCCGTTGGCTGATCTGACTGCTTCGAATCCAACACATTGCGGTTTTCACTATCCGGAAGATTTGCTCGCGGCGCTTCAGAATCCCAAAGCTTTGGAATACGATCCCGCTCCGCAAGGGATCGTTTCTGCCAGGGAAGCAGTCGGCGGCTATTACAGAGAGCATCAGGCGGAGGTGCTTCCGGAACAGGTCGTGCTTACAACCAGTACGAGTGAGGCTTACAGCTTTCTCTTTCGATTGCTTTGCGATCCCGGGGATGAGCTGTTGATTGCGCAGCCGAGCTATCCGCTCTTCGATTTTTTGGCCGTGCTGGACGATGTTCGTCTAACTCCTTATCCGTTGGTATATGACCACGGCTGGCAGATCGACTTCGAAGGGCTCCGCCAGAAGATCAGTCCCAGGACTCGGGCAATTGTGCTGGTTCATCCCAATAATCCAACCGGACACTTCACCAAGAGGTGGGAGCGGCAGGAGTTGGAATCCATTTGCAATGAATACGGACTTGCTTTGATCGTGGATGAAGTCTTTCTGGATTACGGCTTAGGCTCAATGGCTTCCCTCAGCTTTGCCTCGGGGAGTTCTCAGGCCCTGACCTTTGTTCTCAGCGGGTTAAGCAAAATTTCCGGCTTGCCGCAGATGAAAGCGGCTTGGATCGTCTGCCACGGAAAGCAATGGAAGGAAGCTCAGGCTCGGTTGGAGATTGTCGCGGACACTTTCTTGTCCATGAACGCTCCTATTCAGTGCGCTCTCCCCAACTGGCTCGAAAGTAAAGGAGTAATTCAGAATCAGATCCGGGAGCGGGTTTCGCGGAATCTGGCCGAACTCGACCACCAGCTATCAACACAGACGATGGTAACTCGGCTGGCGGTGGAAGGCGGCTGGTACGCAGTTCTCCGGGTTCCAGCTCTTCGCCCGGATGAAGAGACAGCAGTCAGCTTATCGAGTCAAGGTGTATCAATTCATCCCGGGTACTTTTTCGGTTTCCCGGAGGCGGGATGGCTGGTTGCAAGTCTGCTTGGGAGTACTCAGGAGTTTGCTTCCGGTCTCAAAACGTTGTTGGACAGTTTCAGCTCTCTGTGAACAGCGGTAATCCTGGTTGCAGGAAATTCTCGGAATATATAAGTAATCAAAAGAAAATAAAAGATTTATCGCTATGCCAGAATGATCTTGGGCAGCTGTCCTGGCATAGCGTTTTATTGGCTTTCTTGGTTGAATTGAGGACCCCAGACCGCCGCTTTGTTTACTCTTTTGAGTCCTTCTAGCATTGGATTTAAGTGTTTCGTATAAATAAATGAAAAATAAATAGTTACAAAGAAATTCCTGGTTTTAGAAACGGATTGAATTCTTTCTCTTGTGCAATTGTTGTTCTTACCCCGTGGCCGGGTATAACGGTGGTGTCGTCGGGCAGAATCATAAGACGATCATGGATCGAACGGAGTATCTTGTTCGGGTCCCCACCGGGCAAATCTGTTCGGCCTATTGAACCGGCAAAGAGGGTATCACCCGCGATGAGCAGCTTCTGAGTATCGAAGTGCAGGCATATGCTTCCGGGGGTGTGGCCCGGAGTATGCAGGACGGTTGCTGGAATTGTGGTCAAACCGATGATTGTCCCTTCTTCGGCGTTGACATCCGGCGGGGCCACCTCGGGGGGCCGAATTCCTATCCATCCGGCTTGCATCTCCATCATCTTGAGAAGCGGTAAATCCTTCTCATTCAGATATATGGGTGCTCCGGTACTCTGCTTCAGACGAAGTGCTCCGCCGACATGATCAATATGCCCATGGGTCACAATGATCTGCTTCAGTGCTGCAGAGTGCTTTTCCAGCCGTTTTAGGATCTCGGGAATCTCATCTCCGGGATCAATGACTATGGCTTCTTTGGTGTTTTCATCGACGATGAGGGAGCAATTGCATTGAAGGGGACCGACGGGAAAAGTCTCACGGATCATGTTGCGATTGTAGCTGTTGCGGCTTCGAAGAGAGAAAGGGCCCACGAACGAGATCCGCTCGGGGCCCAATTTTGTTTTTGTCCCCGGGTTATTTGAAATCCCTAGGGCACTGTCTGTTGTCTTCAATGTTGGTCAATTTACGATCTGCTGCCGTCAGCACTCTGCTATAGCAACCATGCAAAGTGTCCTTTTGTGTATATGCAGCAGTTGCAGAACCCGTATTTCCAACAGAGGCTCCTGCGGCATTGAAGTTCCGAACGTCTTGAGAGCTGACCTCTTCCTTTGTATTGTTGAAATAAAGCGGGAAGTTATTCAGCCCTTTTATCTCTTTCAGAATGTATTGCTGATCGCTGGTGGTTGTTTGTGCCGAAGTTCCATCTGGGTTGACTCCATAGGTATAGTTCAAGGCGAAGGGATAGGAGTAGTGATTCTCGGTCGTGTAGGAGAGAAATCCTTCCTGGGTTGTGGTTTTGGAGTCGGCGGTAGTCGATTGAGCAATGTTTTGTGTATAGACGCTTGAAGTGATATTGAACTTCTGCGCATTCAGGAAATTCATCTTCTGTTCGACAGTTGTTGTAATGCGTCCATGCCCGGTATTTATGTAGCCGGAGATTGTGTATTTGCGGGTTGAGCCGACCGAGACTGTTCCCGAGATATTTCCGCTGGCATCGGTAGTCAACTTTTCTGAGACTACAGGTACCGGGTTGGCAGCCAAGTCGTTATGCAGAATGCCACCTGTGATTTTGCTGCTAAAGGGATCGGTGTAGGCAAGCAGCGTTCCGGAGACCAGGAAATAACTATTGGCATTGAATACGTTGATGGCGATAGTGTGCGCATTTCCATCCGACAAGATCCCGGCAAAAGGACTTAGGTCAACCCGATACGGTTTAAAGGTCAGAGTCTGTACTCCTGGGAGTGGCTCCCACAGATAAGGGTCTATTCCTCCGGTGTAGATCCATGGATAGACGGGGGCCACACCGGCTGGAGTTCCGTCGATACTCACCTCTGTCTCGCGAAATCCAGTTGCCCCGCAACTTTGCAGTTGCGTCGCGACGTCGTTGGGAACGCAGGTATACCAGAACTCATCGTTCGATTGGCTCTGCGCAATTACGTCAAGATAGACCCGATCGACATTGGTCGGAAGATTTATTTGCTGGGTAAGTTGGCTTGAGCTGGTGTTTAAAGTAGCTGCCCCTCCGGCGGCATCCGGCAAGGGGACTACAACCGAGGGAGTAGTCGGCACTGGAGCTATGAAGGATGCGGGGTAGAACTCCAATGCTGCATTTGCATAAATGATTCCATCGTAGGTAACCCCGTTGTAGACGCCCACAAAGTTTCCAAGAACAGCTTCACCAGATTGGGAGTTCTTGAAGAGGGGCGTCAGATCGGTGACATCCCGTTCGACATGCCAAGAAGGGCTCAGATTACTGCGTGGCTCTGCAGTTGTTCCGTAATAAAGATTGACGTGGCCAAGATAGAACTGGGCTGTGCGGTCATATTGGCGTCCGGAGGTTACCGTGAAGTCTGCTGTGAAGACAACCTTCGACCATGGTCCCGGGCAGTTAGCCGGAGGAGCGTAACTAAAGAATTTTGAATTGAAGTCAGCGAAAGCTACGTTTTGAAAGAGGGATACGAAGCACGGCTTGGTGTGTGGTCGGGAGATTAGCGGCTCGGCGATGGCAGGATTGGACGAGCCGACTTGTGGCGTGGTCGGGGTAGGCACGACTTGAGCGGAGACGATGGTGGATGCCAAAAAGAAAAGGCTCGCTAATTTGTAAGCGAGCCTGGTTCGTTGAAGGAAGGTTTGTATTTCGAAAGTTGACACTACGTTCCCCTTTCAAGGTTTACAAAGTGCGCAACAGAATAGCATGTTTGGCAGAGCCTCTTCCTTAGGCAGATATTTTTAAAGACTGGTAGTCGAGGCTGCATTTTGTTTTGCGAACCATCCCGTAAGCTTGCCTAAATAAGAAGAGCTTGCCTCTTCCGGGAGGTGTGGCACGAGGGTCCACAGCCCGATCAGGGCTAATCCCACCAGGTTAGGAAACAGTAAAGGAGCCATAGGTGGAGCTCCGTTGATGACCTTATCCAGTAAGCTACGCCCGGGGACAAAGACGTTGGCATGGAGGTGAAGCCAGAATCCCAGGATTCCAACCATGGCCTGCACGAAAAGTATGCCCAGGCAAAGATCCAGGAATCGTGGGCGAACTGCCTGCAGAATTGGTAGCAGGAGGAATCCGACCGCAAGAGCACTGGAGACAACGGGAATCCATTCAGTCTTTGAAAAGAATCCGTTGCTGGCGTGGTCCGTGAGGGAAAGCACCAGGTTCCCCAGAAAGCCGCCCAGTGCGAGCAGTAGTATCCAGCGGGACCATTCGGGAGTTTTGGGATCTACCATTCGATTGACCAGCAATAGAAACCCCAATCCCGCATAGGCCAATGGAGCTGCGAAAGGCGCGGCATAGGTCAGGCTCTTGAGCGTGTGGTCCTGAAAAAAGCTGCTGTCCAGGTGATAGATGACCCCAGCTAAGCCAACCAGCAGGGCAGACCAGGCGACGAGGTGCCCTAGCCAGTGCCAAGCCAGATTTCGACCCAGGGTCCATTTCCACACGATCCCGAGGATCAGGATCAAGGGTCCTGCCAGGGAGAAATACAGCGGGATATATTCCGCCGAATTGCGAAACTGATTGACGGAATGAGCTAGATAGATGTCGGCTGCCAGGACAGCCAGGTTGGAGGTAACGAACAACTCCAACCATAGCTGTTGATCGTAGATCCATGTCAGCCGAGGATGGCTGAAGATTGGAAGTCTACTTGTGGCCATGGCCGCTCCTCATCTGGGCTGCTAAAGATTGCAATTCAACAGTCTTCTGCAGCATGGGATAGTTGCCATGCCACTGGACGAAATCGGCTCCTCCCATGAAGGCTCCGTGTTTGGAAGTGCGTCCGTCATAGTGCCAAAGGTCGAAGTAGGTGAAGTCGATCGTATTGGAGAAGGGCGGTCCGGATACGAGTCCATCTTTTCTCAATCCATCGACGATCTCCTTTGCGTGCAGTACTCGGGTATTAGTTGTTGCGACAACCTGTTCTGCCTGCGTGTAAACGCGATTGATGAGTGTCTGAGTGTGGCATTGCGAGCAGACCTGCTTCATTGCCACTTGAGATTGCAGGTAGTTCGGACGTTTTTCGCTTACAGCATTCGCCAAATACCAGGAGAGCCTGTCCGAAGGATTATGCGTTACCTTGAGTCCGTTAATACCGCTCATATGACAAGTTGCGCAGGTCGGCACGAACATATCGCGAGTGGTAAGCTGCCGAGGCGGAGCTGACAGGTTCAGCAGTTTTTCTTGTGCGGCAAACATGACTCCATGTTTGGATTCATCATAAATTTCGATTTGCGAATGGTCCGGTCCCATGTGGCATTGCGCGCAGGTTGAAGGACGGCGAGCCAATTCGATTGAGCTGGTGTGTCTCGAGTGACAGGCTGTGCAGGTTCCGATGGTGCCGTCTTCATTGGGCTTTCCAACGGAGTGGCACTGTTCGCAACCGCTGGTCATTGCGGGACCGCCTTCGAGAGAGATGAAAGGGTGTGGAGGGCGCTTAGTTCCTCCGGGCTGGAACTGCTCGGAAAAGGAAATCTGCTCCGGCGTTAATCCCTTCTCTCCGTAAACTGCGCCCCAGGATGGTGCAGCGTGACGGCTGCGAAGGAACTCCTGATAGATGCCTTCGTGGCAACTGCGGCAATTGCCTGCAGTCAGGTGTGTGCTGATGACGAACCCGTGGTGATCCATCCGCTTTTGCCCGTCTGCCGGCTGGTGGCAGTCGAGACAGTTGATTCCCTTGCGGGCGTGAGCGCTCATCTCGTATTCGTGAACCACCGAATACTGCGTTCGAGCATGGCACTCGGCACATTTCCCTGAGGCACGTACAAAATCTGCCGTAGGCTGTTGTGTTTCAGAACGCGGGCGGGCCCGATTGATTAGGAAAGCTGCAAGAACAAGAGCAAAGGCGATAGTGACCGCAACAAATACGGATCGAAACTGCATGATTCCGGTCCTCGGGGAAGTTGGTCTGTCGTTCTATTGCTGTGACAAGATACCAGACCTGCGTGAGGATTGTGCAGTTTAACTATTTGGAAGGCATGCCATGAAATTTTGGATCTTCAGAGAAAGGAATTCGTGTGTGGAGACTAAATAAGAAAGGACAGGCGTTATGCCTGCCCTTTCTTGAAACTTGAAAAACTTACTTGCCCGATTTTGCGGGAGCGGAAGCTTTTACGCCGGAGAAGACCGAGTGGCTTCCATTGCTCCGGACCATCATGATCGTCAAGGTAATTGAAGTAACCATAAAAATGATGGCTGACCACGTAGTTAAACGGGTCAACAGATTGGCCGCACCGCGAGGTCCAAAAGCTGTTTGGGATCCCTGTCCGCCAAATGCTCCGGCAAGATCTGCACTCTTACCTTGTTGCAGCAAAACAACAAAAATCAGGAACAAGCAGACGATAACGTGAATAGTGCCGACCAGATAAATCATGGAATAATCGGTAAACCTCTAATTCGAAAAAAGACCCAAAAACAAGCACCAAATGCTTGGTGCGGAAGGGGGGACTTGAACCCCCACGCCTCTCGGCGCCACCCCCTCAAGATGGTGTGTCTGCCAATTTCACCACTTCCGCACTGAACAACTACTTTAGTTTTAACAGCATATCAGAGCTCTTGCTTGAGGGCCACTCTGACTGCACCGGATTTTACACCGGTTCGACGCATTTGTTCTCACCAGATTCTTACTCACAGCCCAAGCTCTAACAACCAAAGGAAAAGGAGCATATCGATCTGCGGGTGAACATGTCGCCTTGTCATTTTCATACTATCGTGACCCGCTATGTATTGCAACGTAAGCGGGTCAGCGTTCTCTCCCGCTTCGGCGAGAAAGGTATGTCGTGTTGGCATACAGCCCGGTATGTCCAAATGGCCAATTCAGTTTTGCTGGTTATTCGGCAACGGCAGCGCCGGAGGCAGGCTGAGCGACGGCAACTGGATGGCCTGTGTATCCCTCTGAAACTTTGTGCGCTGGCTTGGGGGCAGAACAGCTGATATGCGGTCGATGCCCTCCTGACGTATGGCAATCAGGTGCTGGGCAGAGGGAACGGGATTTGCAAAAAAGTTACTTAAAACTGCGTCCGCCTTCTGCGATTGTTCGCTGAGAATGGTGCGCACTTGCGCTGCCTGCCGCTCGGACAAGCTGTATGTTTTCGTCAACCTTTTGACCTCGGCATCCAAGTCGACCTTGGGCGGAGCCGGAAGGGATGACGGAGGTGACGGCAAAGGGCTAATCGAAGAACCAACTGCTGGATTTGTCGGGATGGGCAGCGGAGGAGCGGGCATAGAGGAAAGTGCCTGTGGTGCTGCGGATGGAGCCGCAGGTTTTGCCGATTGAAACGTCTCCGGCTGCATATCTTTCTCGTACTTCATCCGTTGCTCTTCAGTAAGAATGGCTGAAACCCGTTCGTATTCCTCCTGTCGTACAGAGGCAAGGCGTCTGGCGCGGACGCCTTGAGCGGCGTAGAAATCCTTGAGAACTGCCTGGTACTTCGGGGTCTCTTCTTTGAGGACCTTCTTCACCTGCGAAGCTTGTTCCTTGGTTAGTTGGTAATCTCTCGTCATTCGCTTGATTTCCGCGCCAATATCTCTGTCGGGAGGCGTGATGGAAAGCTGTGTATCACCGCTGACATTAACGTTTCCACTCACAGGCGCAACAGAGATCGGTGGCGGCACAGGCACCCTAATTTGTGCGCCTGCGCCAGTCGCCGCCAGTAATACAGTTGCCAAACACAAGCTATTGGTAAAGACACGGTGTTGAATCATTGGTACATTCCTTTCATCCAGGATCAGGGGCACTTGGGAACCAAGCGCCCCTGGTGAAATTGTCTTGAGAAATAAACCGCAATTTTTGAGTGCCTCCGCGCAGGGCGGAGGCACTCAAGTGGTCTACGATCCACTACTTGGAGGGGAGTGTTCCTGTGTAGTAGAGGAGCACGTAGCACTTGATGCTGCCGTCGGTCTGCGGAATGCCGAAGACCTCGACGGTAGCGCCGTTGGACAGGGCTTTTTGGACAATCTGCAGATTGCTCGAGTTGGTCAGATCCTCGGGAGTGACGGTGACTGAATTTCCGCTTCGGGCGACCTGATAGACGAGCGTGGCGTTGTTGGTTTGCGTGCTGACGTTGACGGTGGCAGTATTCGTGCCGCCGGAGACGGTCACGCCGAAGCTACCGCCGGTGCTGGTGCTTGTCCAGGCACTGCTGACGGTGCCGAGCGGTAGGGGAATAGGAACCAGTTCTGTCGAGGCAAAGGTCCACTCGCTGGGATTGGCAGTGTCACCCCAATAGCCGTTGACGATGCCGTAGACGGGAATGGCACCTACCGTGCCGCCGAAGTTCACCGAATCATTGGCGATGGTAGCGAAGTTAGCGATGGCGCTCGATCCGCTATTCAACTGCGTCGGGAAATCAAAGTTCCACCACTTGTATCCGCTCACCGAGTTTCCGTTGCTGTCGGTTCCGTTGGCGGTGCTGGAGGAGATGTAAGGCTGGGTGACCGAGTAGCCGTCGGCAACCGTAGCAAAACCAGCCTTGACCTCAAAGGACGAGGAACTGGCATTCTGAAGTTTACCGGCGAAGCGCGCATCCTCTATGTCGACGTTACTGGCGACCCACTGGGATGTCGAGATATCCTGCACTGCGACGTGAACTTTGAATCCGCGAACAACATTCTGCTTGAACCAGGTTGTGCCTGTGCCAATCGCCGTCGCATCGGACTGGCTGGAGGCTGGAGTACGGAGGAAGAATTGCGTGTTGGAGTCGATGTAAATCTTGTCGACGCCCCCGCTTTCGTTCGATACATACATGAGGTTGTTCGTGCCGTCAACGTGCAGTACGTGACCTTCGGGGCTTTCGATCAATTTGGAAAGGGTAGAACTGACGTAGAGTCGCACCGCAACCAGCTCTCCATTCTGCTGGTAGCGTTCGGTTACGCGAACATACTTCCCGGACAGTGATGAGGCGATCTTGGAGAAGCTGGTCACCGTTGTTTTTGTGCCGGCGTCCTGGTCGTATACAACGGTTCCATTGGTTGAGTCGGCGTAAATATTCACCGAGGTTGAGGTCTCGGTGGCCGTAGTGGTTCCAGGCTTGACGCGATATAAGGTCATGTTGAAGTAGCTACCGTCGGAGGAGATGCTGTTGACCTCGCCGTAGGGATCGCGCATCTTCACGGCATTGATCGCCTTCTCCACCTTCTGATGAATGGCATGGCTCAAATTGACCGCCCATACTGTTCCGGAGGAGGTGTGGCTAATGAGAAGCGAAGGATCGCTGAGATCGACATCGAGGGTGACAGTAGAGGTGCTGTTGCTGCTAACGGTGACATCGGCGGTGAAATTCACTGTTACGGTCACCGTCTCGCTGCCGGACGATCCCTGCGTGCCTTGCACGTCGATGTTGCTGCTGGCGACCACACTGCCAGACGATTCAGGGAAGCTGGCGTCGACATCGCCGGAAGCCACCAGAGAGAAGTCGCCGTTGTTGGCAGAAAAAGTGATATTGGCCGAGACATAGGTATCTGCCGGGACACTGGCGCTGGCCAGTAGCTCATCGACCGAGTCAAGTTGGGCGAGATTAATAGAGGTCGTTGAGGAACCGCTGTTGCTGCTATAGACGTTGACCTTCGATCCCGACTGGCTTACCAGGTCAATGCCGACAATCTTGACACCAACCTGCGACCAGTTCTCCGTGGCGTCATCGGTAACTGCCACATTGACAGTTCCTTTTGAATTCGTAGTGGAGCCGCTGCTCCCCGAGCCACCGCCAGATCCTGAGGTGGAGCTCTGGGTGGAGCTGCTGCAACCGGCAATAGCCAGCACGAGCAGGCACGCTGAACTTAGCAAAACACTGGATGACCATGAAATCAAGCGCAATGGAAAACTCCTGATGATGAAGTTGAGCGCAGTAGAGGAGCCGCGAAGCTCCGTGTCATACCGCAAACGGTAGTGACACCCTTCCCCTCAAAAAAACTAAGCACTGCTTAGTTTCCGTTTTCATTTATACTGAGCACTGCTTAGTACGTCAAGGAGAGGTTCGATGCAGGCGTCAAAAAATAACAAAAACCGCACCAAGACAGTCGAACGTAAAAAAGTTAAAGCCAGCGACAAAGAGGAACAATTTGGCGGATTGCGTGCTGCGCTGCTGCGGGCGGCGTTGGAACAGTCGTCGGCTATGGGACCGGACAGCATCTCGTTCCGTGAACTGGCGCGGCGGTTGGGAGTGACAACGGCAGCTCCGTATTATCACTTCCGGGACAAGGAGGAGTTGCTGCTCCAGCTGGCTGTCGAGGGTTTTAACAAATTGCTATATCGCATCGAGCAAGCTACTGAAAACGAGCAAAGTGCGGAGAAGAAGATAGCTGCGGTTGTACAGGTCTTTTTGGCATTTGGCAGACGAGAGCGCGGTTACTATGGAATCATGTTTCACCGCGAGGTAGTGCAGGCTCACAATGTACCTATTCTCGAGGGCCCCGCGGCTAAATGCTTCGACGTGGTGTGCTCGATCATCGCCGAAATTAATCCAAAATGGGCAAAGCAGGAGATATCCGAGCGCGCGCTCGCAAACTGGTCATTTCTGCACGGAATGCTGCAACTCAGCGCATCGGGACCACTTGCACGCCGCCTTCCCCCCGAACACGAGAATCAGTTTGCTCTTCGGGTGTGCAGAATCATCTTAGAAATGAAATGATTTCGAGCCAACACTGAGAATCTGATGGCTTCTATTGGGGAATCGCCGTTTAACAGCCATTCCTGGTCTCGGATTTCACTTGCCTCGATATGGCATTTCGAAATATACCCGCGCTGCATCTACGTGGCGAACTTAGGCTAGCGCTTTTTTCTGTGAAGAGATGAGGAGAGAGTGTGTGAGCCTTTTCCGCATCTCTGAATATGTAATAACCGATAACAATATTTAACGTTGTGTTTGGGCGACTATTGCTTGGTAAACGGAGACGGATGCTCTGGAAGAGCCGTCTTTCCCTTGGCCTTGCATCCTGTAGTGAATTGTCTGGGAAATCGACGCGTTCCCTTTTTAAAGGTGTCCTACTGGCAGAAATGACTATGGTTGTGCAGCTTTCTTTTGCCCTTGGGGAATAAAGTGCGCCAACAGGTGTTTTAGCTCAAGACTAAGAAAACTTAAGAAGCGGTACCTTCCGTCTGGAAATGTCTAGCGAAGGACTACAAGTTTATCTTTACCCATTCTCTTCAGGAGATTGCTCTGTGGTTTCTAGAACGATAGCTGAGGAACTTCCTCGCCAATTGGTAGCACCTGTCACTACAGTCGACCGTATTGCATCGCTTGATGTTTTGCGTGGCTTTGCTCTGCTTGGTATATTGTTGGCCAATATACAGGACTTTGCCTCTCCAACAGGTATCCTTCATGACATTCCTCTCGACGTAGTGAACCAAACTGGCACGCACCACGTGCTCGATATGGCAGTGATGACTGCCCAATGGCTATTCGTTGAAGGCAAGATGCGCGCCTTGTTTGGGCTTTTGTTTGGCGCGGGTACTGTTTTGCTGCTCGATCGGATTAACCGGCGTGCTGGACCGGAGGTTGCTGTCGACATCTTCCATCGACGCAATATGTGGCTTCTCTTTTTCGGTATCCTTCACGGTGTATTCATCTGGAATGGCGACATCCTGTTTTTCTACGGAAGCTTAGCGTTGCTGGCCCTCCACCCACTACGCAAGATGAGTGCGCGTCGTCTGATTACGATTGGCCTTGGGGTGTCACTGGTGGGCGGCACGCTAGGTATCAGTAACGCGATGGATTTGCGGGGCGCGTTACGTTCGGCTGCATTACAGGAAAGCGCTGCAGTTGCGCGCGCAAAACATAAAGCATTAAGTGTCGAGCAGCAGTCTGCCATAGACTCCGCTATTGCTCTTCGTAAGAAAGAACTGCATGCTGTTTCGGAGGCTGTTGCTATAGGACGCGGTGGATACCTGGTTTCGGAGCCTGAGAATGCTAAAGGGGAAGCAGAATTCGTTTCGTTGATATTTCGTTCGGGTTGGATTTTCGAGGTTCTCGGAATTCTCATAGCCGGCATGGGTTTTTACAAGACGGGCTTTCTATCGGCGCAATTATCCTCTCGCGTCTATCTGACGATAGCCGTAATCGGTTATGCCATTACAAGTGCGATCGTGCTTGTTGGCCTTACTCATTCCCGGCGTTTTGGCTTTAGCGATGCTGTTACAACAAAATGGATGTTCCTGCCATATGGCGTCCAACAGATTGCGGGTATGCTTGCCAATGCTTCGGTTTTACTCCTACTGGTGCGTCACCGTATCCTGATGTTTGTGCAGCGTGGGTTGGCTGCCGTCGGACGCACTGCGCTGAGCAACTATCTCTTGACCAGCCTTGCCTGCCAATTCCTTTTCAAGTGGGGGCCATGGAAACTTTACGGAAGATTGGAGTACTACCAGGACATCTATGTCGTTGCATGCGTATGGTTCTTTAATATTCTTGCGAGCCTGCTTTGGCTACGATTCTTTTCCTTCGGACCTTTTGAGTGGCTGTGGCGGTCGCTGACTTACTGGAGTCCTCAACGCCTTATGCCCGAGTAGAGTTACCCGGCGCTCTTCTGGGAATAGAGCAAGCCTTCCTCGACCGGTCTTCAACCAACGAACATACTATTGAGCTCTCGATTCGTCCGATTGGTGCAATCGAAGCGAAGTCTAGCGCCCCGCTGTGGGGCGCCCTTCGCTATCCCCAGCGAGTCAATACCTATGCGAGAAATGCTGATATGGAGTGCCCCTGTCAATCAATGCACACTGTGGTTTGTTTGGGGCTGTCGTTGTTGACAATGAGTCCACGAAAACTCTGGAGTGAGTGTTATTGCTACTTTGAATTTTCCGGAATACGAGCGGCTACTGAATTCAAGGCATCATAATCCCTTAAACTTTGTGTCAGTCCTTGAGCAAATCATGCTTAGGTGTCGCAACGCAGTTGACGAACACACTGGTATACGCTGCAGTCGTGAAGAAGGCGATCTGAAAGTAGATTAGATAGAACTTAGTAGGGTGACTCGCGTCACATTAGCCCCTTTCCGTTCCTGCCATCATCTCCTTGCTTGGTCTTATTTTTCACTTACAGTGCAATATCGATTCCTCCTGGGACTCCAAATCTGTCTGTGATGAGAGTAGATTTATGCGACCCGACGCGTCTGTGCTTAGAAGTGATCCCGAACTGATCAGGCATTTGGTGCAAAAGTCGAGATCCGTTCTTGTCCGCCCTGGCAAAAGCCTGTTTTATCAAGGCGATATGCCTAACGAGCTATATGTCGTTCAGAAGGGGAAGGTTTCGTTGACTTTCGGAGGAGCGGACAAGATTATTCTGGACTCCGCTACGAGTACCGGAACACCTCTGGGATTGGCGGCAGTTATTGCGAATGGACCGTACAATTTCACGGCAGAGATCATTACCGAAACAGAAGTTCACTCCATACCGAGTGGCAGAGTTCTGGATTTTGAATCGATGTCTGGTCCTCTCTATGTGAAACTTCTGGAAGCCATGGCTTCCGAGATCCAACTGGCTGAGCGGACCAGGCTATGTATCTTCAGTCGGATAGCAGATATATCCGGAGGCTAGAGCTACCCCCTCTAGATGTAGACCGTACAACTGCTGGTTCTGTGGTTTTGGGGCAAGAAAAACCACACTTCGCCGATCTTGGCTGGTAGACAGTAAAAGGGAAAATACTCTGGACCGTCAAAAGGCTATTTTTTGGGCAGCAGTGTCGATCCCAGCAATCTCCATCATTTGTTTTGGGTCGAGAATCTTCATACTGTGCCCGTGTATTTCCAGGTATTGCTTCCTTCTAAAGATATTGAGAGTACGCGTAACGGACTCTCGCGAACATCCTGCCATCCTGGACATCTCATCGTGGGTGAAGCTGAGAGGAAATGGATGAGTTATATCAGCGCAGGGAGCACATTCGAGAATGATGCGTGCCACTTTGGCAAGGATTGCTCCCGAGAGCTGCAGTAGCTTTGTGTGTTCCACGATATCGAGGTACTCTTCTGATAGTGCTTTGACAATGCAGGAGGTTGCAGCCTTGCTGCTTTGCAAATATTGCAAAAAGGTCTGTGTGGAGATCTCTTGAAGTGTGCTCGCACTGGAAGCTACAGCCGAAACCTCATACTTAGTTTTTCCTATTGCAGCACTAAGTCCCAGCAAGTCGCCCGTATATAGAACACGCACGATCAATTCCCGTCCTTCCGGAGAGACGGTAGCAAGATTAACCCTACCTGCAATTATTCGATAAATACTCGATGCTGGTTCGTCTTCTTTGAATATCGTATCCTCGCTTCGAACCGTCAACCGTCTCCCCAACGTTTCGAAGACTTCAGCTTCTGACGAGGTGAGATCCACGAGCGCTGGACGACGAGGAGCATATGGACGCCGCAAACTCACCTCCTAGTGTTTCCTAACAAAAGGTGCTGAAATTTTGCCACGAAATGAGGAGCACGGACTTTCTGGACAATTAGAACACGGAAAGAAATCAGCTGAGTATGATTGATGCGAAAACTTTCACGATTGGTCGAAGTCTTTCAAGAAGTCGTTGAGGGAGCCATCATGGCGGAGGGTGGCGGCAATATTCACCAACTTGCAGAAAAGATCCTGATCGTCTAGTATCCATTCCTCTACGTAGGTTTGGTTCGAAAGAGGACATTCATATAGGGGGATTGTCGGGGAAGAAGCCGAGAATCACGGGCTTATCCTCTGCAGAAGATGCTCTAGAGGAATCCTGCGATGCTGCACAAGTATTGCTTTATAGGGGGCTGTGAACTGGAGGCTTCCGACGTGAGAAAAGTTTGGATGTCTTGCTGCTTTGGCATATTGCTGATGTTGCTGAGTTCTTACGCTCAATTTCCCGCGTTAGCTCAGACTGATTCTTCTACCATCGCAGTGATTTCTCATGCCGAGGTTTGGTATTTTAACCGGCTCGATGCACTTGGTGGACATTCAACTACTATTCTTGGACACCCACATCTGATTGATACACCCTATGGAAAGGCCATAGATTTCAATGGGATTGACGACGGACTCTTCGTTCCTGTTCATCCTTTAGCTGGAGCCAAGACGTTTACCTGGGAAGTGATATTTCGCCCGGATCCAGATGGAGCGCAGGCACAACGCTTCTTCCATCTGCAAGAGCAAGATCCCTCAACTGGGCAGGACACAAAGACCCGGATGCTCTTTGAATTGCGTATTGTCGATGGACAATGGTGTTTGGATAGTTTTGCAGCAGCGGGAGGGCAGCAGAAAGCACTATTGGACTACACGCGGTTGCATCCTCTTGGCCGATGGTATCGGATTGCTGCTGTCTATGATGGGGAAAAGTTCAGGAACTACGTAGACGGCGAACTCCAAGGCGAGGCGGAATTAAAACTGGTCCCTCAACTTGCGGGACGTTCTTCCATCGGTGTACGCATAGATAAGAGAGACTATTTCAAAGGGGCAATTCTGATGGCAAGAATGACTCCACGTGCCCTTTCTGCCGATCAGTTTCTACAGATGCCGACGCTGGTAAAAAAGTAGAATCGTTTCGGGATACATGATTCCTTATTCAGAATCGAACCTGATTGTTCATTAATGTAATCTCCGGCTGATGGCTGCTGGACTCAATGGTTACACTTCCGCCCTTCCAATCGGCGTTTGCTGGCAAAGAGAGTAGAACCTCTGTTGTCTTTGGGAACAGATCTAGAGGCGCTTTTAGCGCAGGGATGTGGGTTGTTGCCAGGATTTTGTCATTGCGATTACGCAATACAATTTGGGCAGGGGGCGCGTCCACGGCACCTAAACTGTGGACTGTTACCTTCATCTTGTTTCCATTGATTTTGATGTCGTCGGGGCCGATACCCAGGTCGGGGCGTGACCAGTAGGGAATACCCTTTTCTATAAGCTTCAACTCCAGAACCGTCGTTGTATGCGGTGCAAAGGTGATTGCAAGGCTGCGGCTACGTTCGAATTCCTCCCTTCGAGCGGCTACATTCCGCAAAGTGTTGGTACCGGTATCGTCGCATGTGCCTTGTGTAATCTCCCACTTGCCTGGCTCTATCTCCCAGCCGGTCATGCTTGCCGTGACTGGTGCGGATTCGAGATTGTAAGCAATGATCTTGATATGGTCGGAGGCGCCTTCCGATACCAGGATTGCGACACTTTGATCATTTGCCGGCGTTTGAAATTTCCAACTGAGGACATTCCCTGGATAAACATAATTGCGTACCAGGGCAACACCGCCAAGACGCGCGCGTTGCAGTTCCGCTGTATTGGAGTAGATGCGATCAATCCAAAGACTGCCTTCTGTGTTGATGAATTCACGATCGAATGCGGTCTCAATCTGAGAGGCATAAACCTTTTTGAGGTAATTGGTATCTCCTGTGAGTTGCCATGCCAATTGGTTAAGTGTTTCGCTTGGATTGAAGAACCCGGCGTGTTGCTCGATGCGTTCGGCTTTCATCAGTTCTTCACCCCAGGTATTGCGAACCTTGAGGATGTCGAGCGCATCGGCATTGATCATGCGTAGCGAGGAGACAGGATCATCTTCAAAAGGAACCAGGTATTTCTTGTCGCCGGTCCAACGATAAGCAGCCCAGAGGATGAACCACGGATCGGGAGTGCCGGGGAGATCTTGGTTCGTATGGAAATTGACGGTATAGTGCATGCTGTACTGTCCATTGGGATCGCGGTGCCTGTGAGCCAAAAATCCATCGGCAACTTCCAGAATCATCTTGCGGGTTCTTGGCGTGCCATTGAAGAGAACAAGAGAAAGCGCAGGGTGAAAGACCATATAGGATCGAGATTTGGCCCATCCCCAAACGCCGTTTTCTGCCATCTTTGTGCCACTGTAGTAGGAAGATCGTATCTGGCGTTGTCCTGCGATATTAATTCCTGTCAGCCACTCCAGTCGTCGTGCAGTCTCCATGGCCCGTTCCAGTTGCTTTGGGCTACCGAAATCGATCAGCAGTGCTTGGCCCAGAACGTTAATTCCATCTTCGTAGCTGTGTAGCTCGTCATACTGGCCGGTAGCCAAACCATTGGTGAACATATGCTGGTTGTACATTTCATCCAATGTTTTGAGGAGCGATTTTCTTAGCTTATCTGGATCGATTCCCATGAAAGCTGCTCCTGGCCACCAATTAAGATAATCGCTATCGTCCGAGAGACCTCCTCCGAATTCTCCATTTGAGATTTGTCGGTTATCGATATACCAATTGATTTGACGCTTGAGATTTCCGAGATTCTGAACTTGAAGAAATGCCCATTCGGGCACTCCGGGAGGTGTGGCTGGAAGAGTGAAGGGCGGTTTTAGCTGTTCATGATTCATCTCATTCCAGTACTTACGCCCGAGATCATTATCGGGATCGGCCTTGAGTAAATCAGTAATATCGGCATCAAAGCGATTAAAGAGATTTAGCTTACGGGAGTTGACCGACTCCTCCACCATATTGGCGTAGTTATCCCGAACCTGGGTAAAGCGATCAAGGATGTGTTCCGGTAGAGCATCTTTCTTAGCTTTGAAGATCAGACGGATTTCAGCACTTTCCAGGGAGTCCTGATTGAACTCTTTGCTTGCCGATGCAATCGTGAGGTAAAGGCTTTTGCCATTTGGCAAGATGCGGTCGCGTGTATCCAGCCACAGTGTATGTGGCTCCCCTGGCTTAACAGAGAAGTTGAAATCAAGCATGTCCCGCATCGGCCAGAGTGGATCTTTGATTTGGATATTCATGGGAATAGCATCCCCATGAGTCGGCTTTAGCGTGAGTGCAGGCAGATCGATGGCGATACCATCCAGTCCTGCGTTCATATTTTCCCATCCATAGGAAAAGCCGTGTCCTATGGTTTGTTGGAGGCCTCGGAAATCAGCTGGGATGAGGATGTGAATAATGGGCAGATTATCAGGTTGCGGGGCTGTGCTCTTTTGATCTTTGGATTGATTCCTTCCCAAACGGATCGCGCGCAGAAACCCACTTCCGGGCGCTGCTACCATTGTCATTCGCTCGTCTTCAGGAAACCTCTTCGCGATGAAGGCGAGAAGCGGTGCAAGCGATGGATTGTCCGTTGAGTTATGCGCTGAGATCGTGTAGCGAAGTTTTACTATGTCATCCGGTTCTTTCCCGGGATGAACATAGTAAGCGGAGAATTCTTCGATAGGCCACTCTTGTTCCACATTCGTGAAGCGTATCTTTTCTCCGGTAATAGCTTCGGAAAGTTGATGGCTGGTGCGTTCCTGTCCTTTGGGCCGCGTAAAAAGAGTCTTTGATAAAAGCGGAGCAGTGTCGTGCTGGTCCGGATCGGCAATTGCTCCAGGCTGTCCGTCTCCTGGCGTCAGCAGCGATATGTTGCCCCATGCTCCACCTTCTATCTCGAGGTGATTCCATGGTTCCTTGGGCATATAGAAGGTGACAGATTTTCCTGATAACGAATAACAGTCCCAATCGGGAAGTTGAAAGTAGTCGAAACGTCCAGGCAGCTGAGAACGGTTGTAGACTCCGGGCCAGGTTGTTTCGCGGATACCATCGGTACCCTTCCACCACCAGCGCTTAAGGTCGTAAACATCATGGATCTCGACTTTGCGGATAGTTGTATCTTTGGCAGGAAGGAACGCCGGGATATCGTTCGGACGATTCCAGCCGTAGCGATACCACCATTCCTGTTGCCAGCTTTCAATTGGCAATGAAGTATTGTTATCCGCAGCGTGAGGAGCAGAATCGGCAAGAGAACGAAGAACTTGGGGAATTGCGTGAGGTAGATTGCCCTTTGCGAGATCGGCTATGCTATCGGCAGAGAGCATGCGGTCATAGATGCGTAACTCGTCGATATCGCCACCGCGGTCAAAGTTGTAGGAGCTTTCGACTGCTGACGGAGCGATGATTCGTGAATGTGGCCCGAACTGATCGAGTCCCGTGTCAAAGGCGCCGGTAGCTGCTTTCTCTCCCACCATCTCTCCGTTAACGTAAAAACGGATGCCGACGGTTTCATCCCAGGTAAGGGCGAGATGAATCCATTCTGCAGGCTTTGGAAAGTTCGGCATGTTGTATGAGACACGTGTTCGGCCCAGGTTTGTGTCGGTTACGAAGGCATCGAATCCATGCCCGTTGTAGTCGATGCGCAGCCAGACCATGTCCCAACTGGAGTGGTCGGCATAACCAACGCGAAAGATAGGGAATTCGGTTGCGTCTACAGGTTCGCGAGAACGCCAATAGAAAGAGAGCGTGCCGCGTTGTGCATAGATATTCCCTGGAGCCCAATAAGAGAGCAGCTGATTATTACCACACTGAAGATACGAACCTCTTGCTCCGTTGGGCAGAATCTTTACATCGGAGAGGAAATTCGGTTCCGGGGTACCTCCTGCAGAATAGTCTGCATTGAAACCATGATCTCCGGAGAGGTAGAACAACAGTCCTGGTTCATTCGCTTTTCCGTGTATTTGAGGAGAAGGGGCGGGAAGCGCTTCCTGGGCGTTGCCACCTATAACGAAAACAATGTTTAGTAGCAGAGAGGCAATAGCTATTCGGTATAGGTTCTTCATGATATCCGGCACCTCAAATCTGGTTCAGATTTCCGGCATCGGACCGTTGTGCCCGATATCATGGAATGGCCTGACCAGCCATTCAGGACGCAGGAACGTGGCCCAATAAGTCAGGCGAGATTGTCAGTCAATCCGTTTAGGATTTGCAAGTGTAATTTGCAAAGAGTGAAAGCATCTTAGGGGCGGCGTCCTCTGCATTGTGACATCACCGGATCTTTCTTTTGTCGTTCTTTGTCTCGTGAGAGAGGTCCTGCCACATGTGCGAATTGGTGTTGCAATTTTCGGAGAAAACCTTCAGAATGTGTTACGTGTCACTACGTTTCCGTGCTGACACATGCTATAAGCTAAACATGTCGATGAATTGCCAGAGTTACACTCTCGAGCCCCTTATAGTCCACCACTCGGTGGCGTCGACGTTCTGTTGTCGTTGTTGTTGTTAATCCTGCGCGCGACACAGATGCTTCCTTTCTGATTTGCAGTATCAGCAGTCATCTTATCTGCGTACACGCTTTGCCGTAGGTGGTGAGGTGTATGCTTCGCTGTCCTTTGTTTTAGCTTGAGATCCTTTGCGAGATTTCCAATGACTTTGCTTTCTATACAGTTTGTTTCGCAATATCGCGCAGCCTTCATAAGGAAAACTGTGCACCCTCCTTGTTGCCGCTAAGTTTCCCATCTTTCTCGAATTGAAATTTTCGAAGGGCTAGTAAGAAGGAACAACGCCCGTGAACCTCTGCTCTATGAGCGGAACAGTGGACGTGTATCTGTACAGGGTTGTTGATGGAGAACTATATGAGGCTGGTGAAGAAGCGATACTTTTTGACGTGGTTGATTGTTGTTCTGTTGTTATCGATTGCTCCAGATTTGCAGGCTCAAGTTGCGGGTGGCTCAATTCTTGGAGCTGTCCATGATGGATCGAATGCATTCGTTGCTCATGCAAAAGTTGTGGCAGTCGGTCGGGAAACAGGCATCACCTATCAAACAGAAACGAGTGGCGACGGGCTATTCTCAATTCCCAATCTAGCTCCTGCAACCTATGACGTGAAGATTGTTGCATCGGGATTTGCCGTATCGACAGCACGTGGTGTGATTGTTACTGTTGGAGATCAGCGTGTCCTCAATGTGCAGCTACAGGTAGACGGGGCCAGCCAGACTGTTGCGGTTAACGCTGCTGCGGTCCAAGTAGAACTGTCTGGGGATGGTGTTCAGGAAAGAATAGATCAAGGTACGCTTCAACAATTGCCCTTGAATGGACGCGACTGGACACAATTAGCGGCCTTGGAACCTGGGGTAAACACTGTGCGGAATCAAGCCTCTGTTGGATCGAATGGATCGAGTGATGCTACCAAGGTCACTCGCGGATTCGGAACTCAGTTAAGCATCTCCGGCACGCGCTCTGCTCAGAATAACTATCGCCAGGATGGTATCAGCTTCAATGATTACACGAACGATGCTCCTGGTAATGTTCTGGGGGCGCAGTTGGGAGTCGATGCTATTCAGGAGTTTTCCGTTCTTACCACCAACTACTCTGCCGAATATGGGAAGACCTCTGGCGGTGTGGTGAACTCAGTAACCAGATCAGGAACAAATGAATTTCATGGAAGTGCCTATGAATTCTTGCGAAATGACGTGCTGGATGCGCGGAATTATTTCGATAGTTCGAAGAAGCTGCCCTTCCGACGTAATCAATTTGGGGGTACTTTAGGCGGTCCAATTCGTCATGACAAGAGTTTCTTCTTTGGAAACTATGAAGGGTTGCGCCAATCTTTGACCGTTACGCAGGTAAGCTCCGTTCCGTCGGAGAATGCAAAAAATGGAATCCTGTCTTCCGGGAATATAGTGGTTGATCCCAACGTGAAGCCCTTCCTCGCCTTCTATCATTCTCCGAACGCGGGGCTCTCGAACAACGGAGATACTGGTTATTATTCGGTTGCAACCAAACAGGCGGGAACTGAAGACTTCTATCTCACCCGTGTTGATCACGTGTTTTCAGACCGGGATCGAATCTATGGAACTTTTCTCCTCGACAAGAGCGATCTCTCTCAACCCGATCAGCTGAACAACATTCTTTTCCGGCATAAGCTGAAAAGGCCTTTTCTGGTCATAGAAGAGACGCATAATTTCTCCTCTGGCCTGGTGAATTCGGCACGCTTTGGATTTAATCGGAATTATGCCGATTTGGTGCCAAACGAGGCGATCAATTCACTTGCAGATGATACTTCGTTAGGAAGTGTTCCTGGAAGACCGGCAGCGATTATCAGTGTTCCTGGGCTTGCGAAGTTTCAGGGAGGACCTGGAGCATTTGCGAACTTCGTCTTTGGTTGGAACTCCTTCCAGTTTTATGATGATGCCTTTCTTTTACGTGGGAAGCATGGCTTACGTTTTGGCTTCGCGGTGGAGAGGATGCAGTCTAATAACCTCTTCCACTTTTCGGAGAATGGTGGATTCTCATTTGGATCTTTGAAGGGCTTTCTGACGAATCAGCCGCTGCGCTTTTCAGCTACTCTTCCCAGTACTGCCACGACTCGTGGCCTAAGGGCCAGTTTATTTGCGGGCTATCTTCAGGATGATTGGCACCTGAGCCAGCGGCTAACCGTCAACCTTGGTCTGCGGTATGAAATCAGCACCGTGCCTTCTGAGGTGAATGGCAAAATTGCCGTTCTTACCAGTCCGACGGCAACGACGGCACATCTGGGCGATCCCTATTTCTCCAATCCAACTTTCAGAAATTTCGAGCCCCGAGTAGGACTAGCCTACGACCTATTCGGTAACGGCAAGACTGCGATCCGTGCAGGGTTTGGGGCTTTTGATGTGTTGCCGCTGCCATATCAGTTTTTAAGGCTAGCTTCTGCGGGAGCTCCGTACAACATCACTCTTTCCTCATCCACCTTGCCTCAAGGAGCCTTTCCCCATCAGGCTTATGATCTGGCGCTGGCAAACTATAATCCTAATTCGTTGGCTGGAGAACGTACGGTCTGGATTGAACAGAATCCTGCCCGCAGCTATGTTTTGCAATGGCATTTGCAAGTGCAGCAAGAGCTTGCTCGCAGAACGATCCTTTCTGTAGGGTATGTCGGTTCCCGCGGTATTCATTTGCCGTACGCTACCGATGACATCAATATCGTAATGCCGACACGAATCAATGGAAGCTATTACTGGCCAACAGACTCGGCAAAGAAGACCTTACTAAATCCCAAAGTTGGTCAACTGGATGCTTTGACCTATGATGCAGATTCTTACTATCACGGCTTACAGGTTGGCGTCCGCGTAAACCCGGTTCATGGCGTTCAGTTGCAAGGCTCGTACACGTGGCAAAGATCGATTGACGACGGATCTTCAACGTTGGCAGGAGATCAATATCTGAATTCTGCATCTTCCGTACCTCTATGGTTTGATCCCAAAACCAGGCGTGGCCTTTCCGATTTTCATTTAGGGCAGAACGCCGTTTTCAGTGGGTTGTGGACATTGCCTGACGCTCGTGGATCGGTAACTCCTTTGCGGTGGGTTCTTGGAGGATGGCAAATCGGCGGAATATTCCAAGCTTCGACGGGCGCACCGTTTTCAGTCTTTCTTGGTGGCGATCCTCTTGGTTTAGGTAGCAAAGATCCATGGGCCTATCCAGATCGTCTCAATGGTGCTGGTTGCAAATCGGCAGTCAATGCGGGGAATGCCGGGCATTACATCAAGACAGAATGCTTTGCTTTTCCGAATCCGGGTAATCGCCTGGGGAATGCCGGACGGAATACTCTCGAAGGTCCAGGCTTTACCAATCTGGATGGTTCCATTTACAAGAACGCCAGCCTGAATCACATCAGCGATACGATGCATCTTCAGTTCCGCGCGGAGTTCTTCAATGTCCTGAATCATACGAACTTTGCTCCTCCGCTCAGCAATAACATTGTGTTCGACGATAGTGGCAACGCGGTTGGCGACGCTGGAAAGCTTACCTCTACACAGGCTTCTTCCCGGCAAATTCAATTCGGCCTTAAGTTGGCATGGTAGGAGCGGAGATGAAGATAGGGAAGAAGAGAAGCCTGACAGCAGTTATGTTGTTTGCACTTACAATGGCGGTAAGCGCACGAGCTCATGAAGTCACGCTTTTCCCTTCGATTAAAGGGAAACAAGTCCATATTGTTGCCAGGTATGGCGATCCGGAGATATACGAGAAAATCTATCGTATAAGATTGATTGCTCTCGATACCCTTTCCCCGGGAGGCAAGAGAACTACTCTGCTTTCCGGAGTGACTGGCTGTGCAGATGAACGAAGCCTCGATATTGCCGATCAGACCGATATTGCAAGTGCCAATGGAACGTGGATTATTACTTCGCTCTACGATAACGGCTTTTATGTGCATACAAAGGATGGCAAAGCAATAGCGACGACTTTGGCAGAGTATCCCTCTGCTGCGGATTCGGGGCATTACATCAAATTCAGCAAAGCACTGCTGCATGTCGGTGCTTCCGGCAGCGGTTTTGATCGACCTGTTGGACATCGGTTGGAGTTGATTCCGAAAACAGATCCCTTTGCTGTCGAGGTTGGAGGCTTTCTGGAGGTGGCTGTTCAGTTTGAAGGCAAGCCGCTGGCTAGTGCGTCTGTAGAGGTCGGAGATGATCGCACCGCTTCGCGTGGTCCAGTCTTGAGGAGTAATGACGCGGGAATTGTCCGTATTCCTATCGATCATAAGGGATGGTACCGGTTGGCCGTGGTCTATCGAACCCCTTCGCCTTACCCAAAGCTTTTTGGCTTTGAGGATGATGCTGCTTCCTTGGTCTTCGAACGTTAGCTCAAAACAAACACATTGCATTTGAATGAACTAAAAAAGGAGAAGTCTCGTTGAAAAAAGCATTACTGTTCTGCTTAATTGTGTTGGGGTTTAGTATCGGGGCCAGTGAATCAAAGGCTCAAGCAGTAGCCGGACGTGCCGATCCGAACAAACCACAAATAGAGGTTTCCTATTACAAGGTTCCGCCAGGCAAGCAAGACGAATGGTTGGCGCTCTATCGCAAATATCACTACCCGATCATGAAGTACTCGATCGACAAGGGTCTTGTTATCAGTGAGCAGATCTTTACCCGCAAGCAACATCAACTGTCTCCCGATTGGGATTTCATGATTATCATTACTGCACCTGCTCCTAATAAGGCGAAGAAAGATGACAAGACACGCGGACAGGTCATTCGGGAGCTATTCCCCGACGTTGAGGACTATGTGAGAGGAGAGAAGGCGAGATGGGCATTAACGGTCCAGCACTGGGACGATTCTCTGCTGGAACTCGATCCGAGTCAGGACATGTCTTTGTACAAACCGTTGTAGCATTATTTAGCTGGTAACGTAGGCGGCCCCATTCCTCTGGCCTGGTGATAGTCTGAAGGGTGGGGCGCTCTTTATTGTGACTGTCGAACGGGAAATGCCTTTAGCAGAAATCCGGTATTGGGGTGGTATCCAGGCGATTTTCTTGAAGGAGTTGAGAGAGCTTCATGGGCCGTCCAAAGAGATAGCCCTGAGCCTCGTCGCATCCCAGATCCATCAGAATGTCGCGTTGCTGTGGCGTTTCCACTCCCTCCGCAATGACGCGAATGTTCAGGCTGTGTGCCATCTGCACGATTGCCATCACTAATTGGCGGCTTGTAATATCTTCGGCTAAATCACGGATAAAGCTCTTGTCGATTTTGAGATGATGGACGGCAAAGCGTTTGAGGTAGGACAAATTTGAATATCCAGTACCGAAATCGTCGATCGCAATCTGCAGCCCCCAGCTTCCCAATTCCGCCAGAACCTCATCGGTGGAATGCCCTTTGCTCATAAAGATCGATTCGGTTACTTCCAGTACGAGATTCTCTGGCTCAAGCCCCGATCGTTCCAGAAGATTCAAAATGTCTCGTTTTACGGCTGGTCCGTCATAGATCTGTACGGCAGAAAAGTTCACGGCTATTCGTAAGGGGGAAGCCTCTCTTATTTGCGAAAGATGTGAGATGTCGACGGAAACTGCATCTAGTATCCAGGAGCCAAAGCTTTCCATCAGACCGGCCTTCTCCGCCAAGGGGATAAATCTCGATGGCGGTACTTCTCCTAACTTTGGGTGTTGCCATCTGGACAGTGCTTCCAGTCCAACCACGCAGCCGTCGCTGAGCCTCACCTGTGGCTGCCACATCAGGTATAGACCGCCTTCCCGCAGACTGGAGCGCAAGGCGTTCTCCATATATAGTCTCTCTGAGACATCGACATTTAGCTGGGTAGTAAAGAAGCGATATCGGTTACGGCCCTCAGCTTTGGCCTGATACATGGCCGCATCGGCATTCTTCATGAGAGTATCGACGTCTTCGCCATCATCTGGGTATCGCGCCACACCTACGCTGGCGGTAAGGAATATTTTGTGGTGTCCCACCTCGAAGGGACCGGCGAAGGACTCAACGATTTTTGCGGCGATTGCAGACGCCTCTTCTTCTTTACTGGTTCTTTGAAGCAGTAAAGTGAACTCATCTCCACCAAGGCGTGCCACTGTGTCAGATTCGCTAACCAGGTTCCTCAGCCTGTTGGCGGCTTCTTTTAGTAAACGATCGCCAAAACCGTGTCCGAGGCTGTCGTTTACATCTTTGAAGCCATCGAAATCGAGAAATAGCAGGTAGAAGCCGCAGCCTTTCCTGGAGGCTTGAATAATCGTCTGACTGATCCGGTCATAAAAGAGTTGGCGATTGGGCAGGTCGGTCAGCGCGTCATAATAGGCAAGTTGCTGCAGATGTTTCTGGATGTGCTTCTGCGTGTAGATATCGGAGAAGATGGCTACATAATGTGTGATCCGATTTTCATTATCAAAAACCGCATTTACGTTGAGCCATTCAGGATAGATTTCACCATCTTTATGGCGACTCCAAATCTCTCCGCTCCATTCGCCCGCATTGCGCAGGGTCCTGAGTATCCCGGCATAAAATCGTCGGTTATGACGTCCTGAGTCGAGGATTCGCGGATAGCATCCCAGTACATCCTTTAGCGTGTAGCCTGTCGATTTTGTGAAAGCGTAGTTGATCTGGATGATGGAGGTATCTGCACCCATGACAAGAATGCCTTCACTCGTGTTGTCAAAGACTGCCGAGGCGATGAGGTGATTTTTGAGCTCCACCTGGATCTGCCGAATCAGCTCTTCTCTCTCTTTGCGTAGATTCGATTCAACACTTGCGAGGGCTGCAAAGAGAGAGGCTTGAGATACAACTCCCCGGAACTTCCCTGATTGGTCCTCAACAGGAAGATACTCTGCTTTACCTGCTTGTAATTGCTCTAGTGCAAAATGTAGGGCGGTGTGGTCGGGAATAGGTTGAGGCTGCCTCGTTACCAGGAGATCGGCAAAGATGCGATCAGGGAAGAGAGCAGCCTGTTTCTCAGTGACCAATCCTAAGTATTGGTTTGCCTCGAAGACCGCAAAGACTCTGGCCGTTGCTTTTTCCCTGACAGCGTCCCGGTAGCGGTCTTCGGCATGAACCTGCAAAAGATGTGAAATAAGGCAATCGGCTACAGTAATTCCGCTCATGCCTCGCGGACCTCGATATGAATATTTACCTCCAGTTTTAAGTGGAGTATTTCTTCGGGGCCCATGAGTGGCTTGATTTCCCTTAACACAAAATCCAGAAGATCTTGTGCGGGCAATTTACGTAAAATGGCAGCTCGTACCAGGACGTCCCCAATTACACTGTCCTCTACTGGTACATGTTCATACGGTGTCGTACTTAATAACGATAATGCCTTACCAATCGCTACCGGACCAATAGGCGACTGTCGCCCCAGAATTAATCCATCTTCAATTGGAGGTAGTAGAAATTCGCGTGCTCTTGCGCGAAGAGAGAATCCATGCTTTCGATTATCTATCATGCCAAGGAGAAATTCTTAAACATAACATCATGACAATAGCCCAACGTGATAATTACTCTATCGTTTTGACTGTTCACAAAAATACAATTTGCGTTGCCGGTTCAGAGGAGCAAGAGCGAAATATATGAGATTACGAACTGTCTTTGGTCTGACGATGACGTTCTTCACCCCCATTCCGGAATAATGCTACTTCGGGAGCGCAGTTTACCGTGGCCCATTTATGGGAAGCCCTAGGTTAGTGGCCCTGTGACGGTGAACGTCCTTAAATAGCGATGGAATTACGATATACGATTAGACAGGAAATTATCGAGTTTTGTTGCAGGGTAATTTACAGCCCTTCGTATTGGTAACGAAGTCGAAGGATCGCTAACAGGGAAGAGGAAGCGAATTTATTCGCGTTGAAATCGAAGCCAGCATTAGATTCTCTTCTCTGGCGGAAGATGCCTTTTTTCTCTCGGCTGTTTCCAGTTTGTACACTTTTATCTTTGTTCTAAACTTAAGTAACTTCCTTTGCTCTGATGGCATTTCTCTGGTGAGAGATGATTCTCCTAAGGTGTATATAGTACCTATGCTAGGAGCCGGCATCCCGGACGAAGCGTCTGATGCCACTTAGGTTGGAATGGTGTCCTGATCCAGGACTAAATGCCTGAAGCTCAACTTCCGATCTCTTCAGTTTTAACTGATATTGAATGAAGCGCCTTCAGTAAGGCTATGAGTGAGCATTCAATCTATCTTGGGTTAAGGCGCGCTTGGAATAAGAGGATTATGCGCGCCTTTCGTAGAGGGTTGTTCTGGGAATTTTATCTCCCAGTAAAGTTTGCAGCATCTTCAGAGAGAGCATCCCAGCTATCTGTCCGAAAAGGAGCAGCAGGTAAACCTGCGGCATTGTACAAATTGCAATTCTCCGGATAGCTTGCCCATGCGTATCGTACGGCAACGGGTTGCGCGATCTCTGCGCTCTTTACGATTACGCTGTTTCCCTGGATCGATGCTTCAGCATCAACGAACTTCTTATCAGCGCCTGCAATCTGGAACCAACGCAATGGTCCGCCCTTGGCTACAAGGCCACCTCCCACATGGGAGAACTTAATTCTGATTGCGCCATTTTCTGTTTTCATTGACTCAAAGACAGGTCCGGAGATTTCGATCTTTCGCTTATAGACCTCTGCCAACGCTATGCGCGTGAGGCGCTCCCCGAGAGTCTCCTTATCTTTGGGATGAACGTTTTTCCTATCTCCAATATCGATAGTGATAGCCATTGCGGTATTGGGGAGGGATAGAATCTTCGACTGCGCTTCTCGAACTGATGGACTATTGCTGACGTTTTTTAAAGCCGCAAGCTGGACTATATAGAAAGGAACATCTCCTTGCCCCCATTCCTTGCGCCATTCTTTAACGAGGGTCTCCATCACATGAGGATAGAGTTCGACTCCATGTTTCCCTCCGACGATAGATTCCCCTTGGTACCAAAGGATTCCGCGAATGGCATAGGGGATTACGGGATGTAGCATGCCGTTATAAAGAACGGTAGGTTGATGCTGATCTTCAACCGGATCGTGCATCGGACCGGGTTTTTGTGCCTTAGCATTGAGGGTTTGTGGTGCCGGAGGAGCTTGTTCGTCACTGGCTCCGGGATGCGCTTTGAAATAGCTGACACGGGCATCCAGCCGCTCCACCAAAGGCTTCAACTGCGGATCTTGAATAAGCAAGTCGCGCGGCACCCAGGCTTCAGCGGTACTTCCTCCGTATGCGATGGCGAGAAATCCAACTGGTTTTTGCAGAGCTTTATGAAGGTCGCGAGCGAAGAAGTACCCCACAGCCGAAAATCCCGGAGCATTTGTTGGAGTACAGACGAGCCACTCGCCCTTGATTTCGTCCTGCGGTTCAAGTGTCCTTGCCGTTACACCGGTGAACATCCGGATTTGAGGATAATTTGCCGCGGCAATTACTTCGTCCTCATTCTCTAGTCCCGCCCACTTGTTTTTACTTTTGGATATCGTGAAGGCCATATTCGATTGGCCCGATCCCAGCCAGACCTCTCCTATCAGGACGTCATGAATCGTGAGAGTGTTTTTCCCTGAGATGGTCATTTCATATGGACCACCTGCCTTCAGGTTCTTGAGCCGCACTGTCCAACGGCCGTCGGCGGCGGTTGTCGCCAACCCTCTTTGCCCATTCAGTATTACGGTTACTCTTTCGCCAGGATCTGCCTTCCCCCAGATGGGGACAGACATGCCCGCTTGTATCACCGCATGGTCGCTAAAGAGAGCCGAAGGCTTGACGTCGGCAAGAGAGTAAGCTCCGGCCTGACTCAATATGCTGCCTACAAGCAGCGCCAAAGTACTTTTACGCATGTTTCCAATGCTCCGAAGATCGCAGTCTGCACGGTAAGAACTCCTACTTGTTTTGAGCTCACCCGCTTTTTGTGCGGGGCTCCCGATCTCTTGCGCAGAACTGGACTGCGACCATGAAGGAGCGCCATTCACAACGGAAACAACATATCACAATAAAAACTATTTCAATAGAGGGAAATAGCGTAATCAGACTATCGGCTATGGTCCTGGCGACGGATCTCTTCGTGGAGGTAGAGATCTTTAATCAGGACCAGTGCCACTCCCGCCAGAGGTGTGGCTACCATCACGCCAGCATCTGCCTGGCATCGATTTCGTATGTTTCTGGAGAGATGCGCATGCTCACTTTGGCCTAGGTAAGGAAGGATGGTGAGCAGGATGTCCGGGATGGATCTACTAGAGACGTCCGGGGAACCGGGGCGTTCCATTCATAAGCGCCAGAGTCTTCGAGAGACATAGATATTTCTTGCATTAAAGCGCTTTATCAAGTAAAAGGGTAGCCGCTATGGATACCCGGTTCCGATCTCTGATTCCCGTCGTTTTGGGTCTAGTGCTTTTGCCTCCGACCTTTGCTCAGTCCGCTACTCCGGTGACCGCTTCGGCTATCACCGATGGATCGGGAGCCTACGTTACCGGACAATACCGTAATCTCTTTACCGAGGCGGGACACTCCAATGAGGAGATTCGTGCCAAGATCGATGCGGCGTTCGCTCAGCTCTTTCATGGTGATCCTCAAACGCAGAGCCTATATTTCCCCGTCGGGAAGAATGCGAATGGACCGCTGGCCTATTTGACAGACTGGAATAATCACGATGTGCGTTCCGAGGGAATGTCGTATGGCATGATGATTTCGGTTCAGCTCAATCACAAGGCTGAATTCGATGCTCTTTGGAATTGGGTGAAAACTTATATGTTCATAAGCGATCCCAAGCATCCCTCTTATGGATATTTCTCCTGGTCCTGCAAGATCGATGGCTCCCCGAATGAAGAAACTCCTGCTCCGGACGGAGAAGAGTACTTTGTCATGTCACTTTATTTCGCTGCGGCACGGTGGGGGAATGGGACCGGAATCTATGATTACAAGGCTGAGGCGGATCAACTGCTTACAGCGATGAGGCACCGTGAGGTTAAAAGCGGTCAGACAAAGTTCGGCCCTCGTACGGTAGGCCCTGAAACCGAAGAGACATACAAGATGATTCGCTTTGTTCCGGGGAATGGGGGAAACACCTTCACCGATCCCTCGTATCATCTTCCCGCATTTTATGAACTATGGGCTCGTTGGGGACCGGTTGCTGACCGTCAGTTCTGGGCAGAGGCCGCTGAGGTTAGCCGGAAATTTTTCGTACAGACAACAGATCCCAAGACCGGCCTTAGTCCCGTGTATGCGAATTTCGATGGCACGCCAAAGAAGACTCCGTTTCCGCAATCGGCAATCTTTGGATACGATGCTTGGCGTACTGCCAGCAATTGGTCCGTCGATTGGTCCTGGTGGAGGAAGGATTCACAGGAACAGGTTCTGAGTGACCGGATTCAGAAGTTCTTTCTTTCCCAGGGGCTTGACGCCTATGGCTCTGTATATACGCTTGACGGACAAAAGAAAGAAGGAACGCACTCTGCCGGGTTGATTGGGACAAATGCGGTCGCCGGTCTTGCCGCTACTGAGCCTTCGTCGAAGCAATTCGTGAAAGCATTATGGGATGTTCCCATCCCTGCAGGGCAGTTTCGCTACTATGACGGAATGCTCTATCTCATGAGCCTGATGCATGCTAGTGGAGAGTTTCGCATCTGGAAGCTCAAGTAATCATCCTTGTTGTATCTGAGGGCGTTCTATATTGGCTTTCGGTATAACATTGTCGATTGGCAGATGTAATTGAGATGAGAGACAGTGGTTGTGCGCAACTTTAGCCGTGTTCTTCGCCCTGATTGCTATGACCTCAGATAAAAGAGAAAACGCCCCAATATGATTATTGGGGCGTTTCTGGAAAAGCGGACGGGGATTAGCGGGGTGTAGAGTCTGCTTCAAAGACCATTGCCGCTGCACCTTGAAGACCTGCATAACGTCCAGCGGTGGCGAATTGAATTTGCGGTTTGCGCAGAGACCCAAAGTGCAAAAGCTCTTCGACATGGCTCTGAACTTCGCCAGGGAAGTAACTCTGTCCTTCGATTAAGCCTCCGGAAAGCAGGACTGCTTGAGGGTCCAGGATATTGAAGAGGTTCGCAATTCCTTCCGCTAGATATTCAGCCATGATGCTGTAGACTTTTCGGGCTGCAGCGTCGCCGGAGGCAGCTAGTTGGCTGATCTGCATGGCGGCATCGGAATCGCTCATATCTTTCGGAAGGTGACGCGGGCACAGCTCCCGATATTCTTTAACGAACGCGACGGTAGAAACGTAAGCCTCCAGACATCCTTCGCGCCCGCAGTTGCAAGGACGTCCCCCGGCCTTAATTGTGTGGTGCCCAATGGTCCCGGCAAATCCGTGGTTGCCGCGGAGTAGTTTCCCTTGCGAGATGATTCCGCCGCCTACTCCTGTTCCAATCGTGATAGCTGCGAAATCCGTTAAATGACGGCCGACGCCGAAGTGCAACTCTGCCAGAACTGCAGCGTGAGCATCGTTTTCAATGAATGTCGGCATGTGGAAGAGCCCTTCGGCGTAATCGCGAAGAGGAAAGCCCGTCCAGCCAGGGAGATTATCGGTAGCCGCAAAGACTACTCCGGCATCTGCATTCATAGCACCGGCACTGGCAATACCGAGTCCCGCAGGTTTAATCCCCTCTTTTTTAGCAATGGCAATGACCTTTTCAACTGCTTGTGCCATTGCCGATGAGATGACTTCGGCGCCTTGCGCCGCATTCGTCGGGACTTGGAACGTATGGCTAACGTTGCCATTGCGGTCGACCAAACCAGCCTTAATAGCTGTTCCCCCTATATCGACTCCAATGGCGGGCGTGTCAGGAGGGCAAAAATCCATTACACGAACAAAATTTGTCGTAATCGTCCCCGGCCGGGTAATCGCGGAGCCGACGACGACGCACCATGCTCCATCAGCAATCGCCCTCCGTGCATCTTCAGGGGTGGCAATATGCCCCTCGGCGATGATCGGGGTATGCAGGCGTTGGGACAACTCTTTCAGTAAGGGCCAATTAAAAGAATCGATGCCTTTTGTATCTTCGGTGTAGCCGTTCAGGGTAGGGCCGACAAAATCTGCTCCTGCAGCCTCCGCTGCCAGAGCCTCTTCCAGCGTAGCGACATCTGCCATCACAGGAAGCTTGAGTTCCTTATGAACCCGCTGAATGATCTCCCGCCATGGCTCACCGGCAGGCCATGTGCGATTCGTGCAATCTAACGCTATGATGCTGGCCCCGGCTGCAGCCAATTCAGATGCTGCGGCGAAGTCCGGCGTGATGCGTAGCTTCTTTCCGTCGTAGTATTTCTTCTGAATTCCAATAATGGGCAGGTCGGTGTCCTGTCGTATTGCGGTGATATGTTCCGGGCTATTAACACGTAAGCCGGAAGCCCCTCCTCCAACAGCGGCGCGGGCCATTCTTCGAATTGCATCAGTATCTTCGAGCGGATCACCGGGTGCGGCCTGGCAGGAGACTACCAGTTTGCCTTTGAGTCGGTCTATGGTTGTCGACATTCCCCTTACCCTTTCCAGAACAACAAATAAAAAAATCTAGTAAATGTAAATATGTCCTATTGTATAGTCTACTGGTGTGGATGACGGAAGAGAAAAATCTGTTGTGTAGGATTTTCCAATGTCATTCCGGTTGTCCAGGGCTGAAGGGGATTAAGATTCAGGCCTGAAAGGGCGGATAGAAGAATGGAAAGCGCAATCACTGCCGGTGCCTTGCTCGCCATATTGTCGGGCGTTATGAATGGAAGTTTTACCTTTCCGATGAGATTCCTTGGGCGCTGGGAATGGGAGAATGTTTGGAGCATCTTTATTGTTGTTTCCTGCCTGATAATGCCCGCGGCGATGATAGGCGTACTTTCTCCCTCGGCAGGGATAATACTCCTTCATGCCCCGGTTAAGGCGATAGTTATTGCTATCTTGACCGGATTTGCCTGGGGCTTTGGCGCTATTATGTTCGGCCAGAGTGTAAGTGCAATCGGAATTTCCTTAGCGAATACCTTTGTTCTGGCAATTAGCTCGGCCCTCGGATCTTTGTTGCCAATGTTGGTTCTGGCTCCTCAAAATGCCTTTCAACATACGGGCAAGATGATCTTCCTCGGAGTGGGGATCGAGATAATTGGAATCATCTTATGTGGACGGGCCGGACAGTTAAGGGAAAAAGCCTCTCAGTCAACCAAAGAGCGTGGTGACTTAGTCGGACATGCACGTCCGCTGGCCGTAGCCCTGATGCTGGTTGTCGGGTCCGGCATCCTTTCCGCCGTCTTTAATATTGGTTTTGCGCTTGCACAGCCCATCGCTACTTATGGGCGTGCTTCCGGATTGAGTGAGTTTGCCAGCACGAACCTGATCTGGGGAGTCATGTTGGCCTCGGGATCGGTCGCTAATCTTGGCTTCTGCCTTTATCTGCTCTGGAAGAACCGCAGCATGGCCAAATTCCGGCTGGCTGGCAGCTGGAGGCTCTACACCTTATCTACCGTGATGGCCCTGCTCTGGGGCGGCAGCATATTCGTTTATGGAGCGGCAGCACCCCGTTTGGGAGCGCTGGGTACGGCTATTGGATGGCCGCTGAGCCTGGCGACCGGCTTGCTGCTTGCCAATCTGATCGGTGCTGCAGTTGGGGAGTGGAGAGGGGCTTCACGCCAGGCAAAAAGCTGGATGTCTTGTGGAATTGCTGTTCTGTTGATCGCAATCGTTGTACTGGGACGGGCAAGCTACTAACTTGGTTTGATACTGTTTCTTAGGAAACTTTTCTGCTGCCGAATGGTAGTGGAAGGTATATCACCAGAAATTTGCCCTTCCAGTTCGAATTGAGATTGGAATGAAGCAACAGGAGAAGCGATCAGTGTCTAAAAAGGAGATACCGGCCCAGGGAAAAATGGGTTCAGAAACGGCATCGGTAGCCGCAGATGCCTTTGTGCCGCTCGACAAGAACAGTTTTACCCCGTTGTACTTCCAGATTCAGACCCAGCTTATGAAGATGATCGAATCTGGCAAGCTGCGGGTGGGAGATCCGCTGCCCAGCGAAGAAGAGCTTAGCCGAATCTATGGCGTTAGCCGTATGACCTCTCGCCAAGCGTTACAGGCTCTCAAAAGCCAGGGTTTTGCCTCTCGCCATAAGGGACGAGGAACTTTTGTTCTCCAGCCCAAAATGGAAAAGGATATTACGCACCTTTCCGGTTTCACTGCGGAAATGAGGGCTTTGGGGCTGAAAGCTACTTCGAAGGTTCTGGATGCCAGGATTATGCCTGCTCCAGGAGAGATTGCCTCCAAGCTGGCGATTGAAATTGGCGCTCCCGCTTTCAAACTGAACCGGCTGCGTTTTGCTGATTCGCTGCCTGTTGCTATTGAGGAGCTCTGGTTGCCGGAAGATCAATTCCCGGGAATCGAGAAACTGGATTTTGCGCGATCTTCCTTATATCAGACCCTTCGGGAGCGTTACGGAATCCGGGTTGGCAGCGCAGACGAGATTTTGGAATCCAGATCTGCCAGTAAGCAGGAAGCTGCACTTCTCGATGTTGCCCCCAGATCAAGTTTACTGGTTATCTCCCGAACGCTGGTCAGCGTAGAGGGGAAGCCCATTGAAACGGCACGTTCGATCTATCGTGGAGATCGGTATCGAGCCGTGTTACGAATTCCAGCTACGGCAGTGGAGTAGAGACGTCTGCCATGCTGAGACTGCAGTGCATGGACGAACAATGTCTATTTTTTCGGAGATTGATTCTGCAATTGGTCGCAAAAGTCGTCGCGCATTCCTTCAGGGAATTGGGGCAACAGGACTCACTCTGCTTTGCCCTAATGCGATAAGTGCCGTAATACCGGATTCCGCTCGTCAGTCTGCAAGTCGAGCGGGTAAGAAAATTACTCTTCTTCCTTACGGAGACTTCCAAGGATCAGCATGGGGTTGGCAGTTCACTACTGGGGCAGAGCTTGTCGATGTTTCAGGACGTAAAAGCCGGCGTGCCGTTCGCATTCATACCGACTCCGGCGATTATGCCCGATTCCTGCTGCTAGGACCGGAAGCCGGCAAAACATACACCATGACCGGTTGGGTCAAGACCGAAAATGTGGTGCAACAAGAAGAAGAGGCTGGCGCTTACTTTACTGCGTCGCAATTTGAGTTTCAGGGACGTCCTACGGAATTCACCGTAGATGGAAAGCAGCTTCCTGAGAAACGTTTTGGCAACTTCACGGGAACCGGGGAGTGGAAGCGTTTTTCGCACACCTTTACTTGCCTGCCAACAACCGCCTATTTTGAAATTGCCGTCGGAATCTATCGAGCCTCAGGAACAGCTTGGTTCTCCGATGTCACCTTTGTTGAAGGTGATCAGGCTGGGGAGTTTGCTGATGTCATTGATATATGGCAGGCAATGCAGCTTTCTCACACCGATTCCCTAAAGGGTGTGATCCGCAAAAAGCCAACTGCTGCAATTTTTCGCGATTCGATTCCAGTGAAGGGGACGGCCTCCGATCCTCAGCAACTGGCAGCTATCCTTTCCCAGACCTACGATGTTCGTTTCCTTTCGGCGAAGCAGTTGGCGGATGCCGCGCAGCTTAATCGTCGCAATTATGACCTGCTGGTGCTTCCTTATGGAGAGAGCTTCCCGGTGATTGCGCAGGGTAGCGTTATGGCGTTCCTCTCTGCTGGCGGCGATCTGCTCACGACGGGCGGCTACGCGTTTCAATCTCCTGTCATAGAGAAGGACGGGCAGTGGCAGTTTTATGCGGATGCGGTTAATAAAGAACAGTCGAAGAACCTGATGCCCCCTGTTTCGAACAGTGGTGGAGGATGGAAGCCTCTTGAGTCTGCCTATACCAACATCGAAAACGCGCAGATTCCTGGTCTAGGGAGCCAGGTTTGTGGCAAAGTTCAGGTTCCAGCCAGCGTGCGTGGTCAAAATACGGCCTGGTTCTTCGAGATCCCGGCCGAGGGCGAGGCTAAACAATTCTATTTTGAAGCTTGGTTCAAAGCCGAAGATATTGAGGCCGCCCCTGAAGGATGGGGCTATATCGGATATGAGCAGCTGGATGAGAAGGGATACTTGGCCTACGCTGCCGGAATGTATCTGGACAGGGTCCATGGATCGCGTGACTGGCATAAGGTAGAGCGTCTGATCTATCTGGTACCAACCTGCAAGTCTTTGCGCATTGGCTTCGGATTACAGAACGCTACCGGAACTGTTCGGGCAGGTGCCTTCAAGCTGGAAGCTCGCTCTCCGCAGATACGCATGAATACTGCCTTTGGATTCCCTCAGGATGAGCTGAAGATCAGCCAAAAGCAGATTGGCATCTTTGATCCGGACTTCCGTTTGAAGCGAGTCTCTTCGATTCAACCTGCAAAGGAGCAGAGTGTTCTTGCCGGTTCTACGAAGGAATCCCTGGAAGGCAATTTCGAAGGTTACGCAGTTACGGCTGTTACCGGGATGCATCAGGCCCGCTGGATTCCCGTGCTTGAGGCACAAGATTCTCTTGGACGCAAGCGTGGACCGGCCGGTGCTCTGGTTCATCACATGCGCGGCACCTATGCGAGAAGCAGTTGGGCTTGCTTCGGAGTAGAGAATCAAGATCTCTTCGCGAAAAACTCGGCGCTTGGGACAAATGCCCTGCAGGCCGTAGCTCGGTCATTGGCACAAAAATGCTTCTTGCATGCCTGTGAGACGAACTACTCCACCTATCGCGATGGCGAAAGTGTGCAGATGCGCGTCCTGGTCAGCAACTTTGGTCTGCAAGCTCGCGAGCTTGAGGTTCGATGGAAGGCTTCAACCATCGATGGGGAAGAGGCACTCTTTACTCAAAGTCAGCGTGTCAAGCTGGATGTGGGAGCAACTGCAGCTGTAGAGACCGTGTGGAAGCCCGCATCTTTCGCAGCGAATCGCTACAAGATCACCGCCAAGCTCTTTCTTAATGGTGAAGAGATTGACCAGTTCACCAGCGGATTCCTGGTCTGGAAGCCGGAGATCCTGAAAAAGGGACTGCCCTTTGAGTTTAAGGACAATTACTTCCAAATTGAGGGACGGAGCCTCTTCCTCCAAGGGACTGACGACTATCTGCATACCTTTGTCGATCAGGATGAGAATCCGTTGACATGGCATGAGGATATCCAGGGCTGCAGAGATACCTGCATCGATGTCTACGAAAATCTGATGGGACTACGTGGTCCTCAGCATCGGCCTACAGAAGCTTGGTGGCGATGGATCGATGCCATGCTCCTCAGTACGCAGGATGTGGGTGGAGCATTCTTTCCGGGCATGCTGATTTTCAGCAATACGGCTGTAAGCAACAAGGATCTGGAGGATCAGAAGGACTACGCCCGCACCTTCGCCAAACGCTATCGCGATGCCAATGGCATCATGTATTACCTGAATGGCGATTTGGAGCTTCACGATCCGAATCTGCCGGATCTGCAGAACCTTTATAACGAGTACCTGAAGGAGAAATATGGATCGGATGAGGCTCTTCGTAATGCCTGGAAGCTCTCACCTCCAGAAGCTCCTATTGGCAAGTTGACGATTCGCACAGGAAAAGACGAGTGGGGCGATCTGCGTACCCTGGACGACTTCCATTTCCGTACTCAGCTTGTGCGTCGTTGGCTGAATGCTCTGCACGATACGATTCGTGAAGTAGACACGAAGCATCCCGTTACGGCTGAGTTTTACCAATTGCCGCTATCCGGTATTGATCTGCTCTCTGCTTTAGGGAAATTGGAGTTGGCCAACTTTGGGTACTTCAATGATGCCGGTGAGGACTACTACCGCTTCCCTCAGGTGTGTAGATTTCTCGATCAGAGTGTTCGCGGCAAGGGCGTCAATATTGGCGAGTTTGGCGTTAAGACACATCCGGCCTGGCTCGATTGTAGTGGGTACATTTCGGCAAGAACTGAGCATTTCGAACAGTCCTTCTTCCTTGCTATTGCGCACTATGGTTTTGCTCTGGGGGCTTCGAAGATCCAGAACTGGTGCTGGAAATATCCTGCCGATCTGCCCTTTGAGTGGGGGATCAACTATCCGAATGAGCTAATTCCTCGAGATGTCCGCTTCTTCTATAGGAACAGTGGATTGCTATTCCGGCATCTGCGGCCACGCTATGACCAGAGCGAAACCTTGTTCCTGATAGCAGCAGACAATCGCAAGGGCGGCCTGGGAGCAAGTGTTGCCGAAGGTGAGATGAATGGTATCCGCTTGCTTATGGATCAGCGCGTGCACTTTCATTCGCTCTCGGATGACTTTATCGAATCGCTATCCGAGAACGTAAAGACGATCTTCTATCCGTTGCCCTATTGCCCCAGTGACGGGGTGATCAAACGGCTAGAGGAGTTTGTGGAGAAGGGGGGACAGCTTTATATCTCCGGAGATATGAGCTACGACTCTTTCCGCGTACGTAACCGGGTGCAGCGACTGAAGGACTTGTGCGGTGTAGAGTTTGTTTCCGAGCGGTTCCCGAATATCAATTACCAGAAGGGGGCGCTGAAGACGGCACCCAAGGGCTCTGCCTGGCCGGAATATATGGCCACTCCTGGTATTGTGACTCGTCCTGCCGGAGCAAAGGTCCTGCTGGAAGCCGTCGATGGCACCCCCGTTGTCACGGAATATCAGCGTGGCAAGGGCAGGGTCATCTTCAGCGCAGATCCTGTAGAGCTCCACGGCGATCCTCGTTATCAGCAGTACGCACATGCTTTCTACCGTGCCTTGCTCGAGACCCTGGGCGTTTCTGGTGAGAAGCTGGAGCCCGCCGATGCTTCCATACACGCTTTCCGGGTTCCTTCTCAGGATGAGCGGCAGATTACAGTGCTGGTCAACTACGACGATAAGAAGGATTGTCCGAACTTCTCTGTTCCGGCCAACGGCACATCTGTTCGCCTGGGCCTCGATGCACAGATGACAGGAATTGTCGTAGCAGAAGAAGGGAAGGGGATCGAGGCAATCGAGAGCTCCAAAGATGTATTTGCCGGAGATCGACTGCTGTTTGGCAGCGATTTGCATTTCATGGCCATCTCCTTCGCTCGCGAAGGACTCGATAAGAGTCGCTGTATGCTAGTACTTCCCATGGGGACAGGAAAGCTGACAATTCCGGGTGCTCAACGTTGGACTCAGCCAATAGTGCTCGTTGGAGAAGTCAGCGGGGGCAGGTGGCAGCAGGCAGAAGCATTCAAGCCTTCTGCAGCGGACGGAGCTCTGAATATTCCGGTGCCACAAGATCGATCTCTCAGCATGATGATCGTTTGTGAGGCTTCGGATCAGGCTGTAGCCGTCAAACAAATCGAGGAATGGGTCGTAGCTCCCTGGAAGCTGAATTAGCGTTCATCTCTCTAGGAAGTATCCTTCCTGTCCAGTAATACCGGCTTTATTCTGCTGGCGTCGGTCTTTAATGAAGACGCCAGCAGGGTTTTGCTTCTCTTATCACGCGTCTCGGTGATCTCTGCGTCGAAACATAAACCCCGGTTTCTATTTTTTTGAATGTCTACAATATGGCCACATAGAGGAGAGTGGGAGCACTAATCTTGAAACGATTCAGCGTGCAAATGTCTATTGTATATACATTTGGACGATAATTTGACATGCCGTGCTATCATGAAATCCATAAAGTTGAGGCCAGACCAAATTTCCCCATTGGCTTCACTGTTATCTCATCTGTTTTGAATGGTTTGCAGGTGTACCAGATTTCAGGCACACTTGCGCCGTGCAAATTTCTGTTCAGTTTCTGTAGAGCATCTCTTTGGTAGAAGTAGCCGAATTCTAAGGTTTGACTATTATTTTGTTGCAATTATGTATGGTCAACTATACATTGATTCGCAACGATACACAGACTAAATTGTGTACCTGGGAAAGGGGTAGTACAGATGAAAGTCGTGGGTCTTACAACTCGACTTCTTCTCGGGCTATGTTTCTGCCTGAGTTCTTTGGCCTATGCGCAAACTGTTACTGGATCGGTAACTGGTATAGTTACTGACCCAACAGGTTCCGTCATCTCTGGCGCAAAAGTTGCTGTCGTGAATACAGAAACTGGAGTGACGAGCAATACAGTTACAAATAACGCTGGTATTTACTACATCCAGTATCTGAGAATCGGATCCTATAAAATTACCTTCTCGGCAACTGGGTTTAGCTCTCAGACATTTGGCCCGTTTAACCTGGAGATCAACCAGCAAGCCAAAGTTGACGCCAAATTGTTAGTCGGAGCAGCATCGGAAGTCGTTACCGTTAATGATCAGATGGCACCCATTCTTAACGCTGAGAATGCCACTATCGCTTCGACAATCACTTCAAACACTATTCAGAACATTCCTCTTAACGGACAGAACTACGTCAGCCTTCTGGATTTCGTTCCTGGATCTGTAAATACGGAGCCTTCAGCAACTGTTGGTTCTCTTCCTTCAGGCCGTACCGACGAGCGCTACACGTCTGATGATGGCATTCCGGCATTCAACGGCAATCGCCAGATGTCAAATAACTTCATCCTCGATGGCGTGGAGATCAATGAAACGCTAAACAACAGCGTTGGCTATGGTCCAAACCCGGACGCGTTGGATCAAGTACAGGTAATCACGAACAATGCAAGTGCAGAGTTCGGCAATGCTAATGGCGGATTGATCCTTGCCGTCACCAAAGGTGGTACAAACAGATTTCATGGCAGCGTAAATGGCTACCTGGAAAATGACAAGCTGGATGCCAATACTTGGGCTCATAAACATTCTGGAGCCAAAAGAAATGTTTATACCCACAGCATCTTTAATGGGACCTTCGGCGGGCCTATTAAGAAAGATCGGCTGTTTTTCTTCGTTGACTATCAAGGCATGCGTTATCACACAGGTGGCGAGGATACCCGAAATGTGGCTCCGATGGCCTGGCGCAGTGGAGACTTTTCCAGTCTCTTGGCCATGGATTCACCTGTGCAACTATATGACTCTCAGAATGGATTCAAACCCTATCTGAACAACCAGGGCGTGGCAATTGTGAATCCGGTTGCCAAGTATTTGCTTGCCCATCCGGAAATCTATCCTCAACCAAACCAAACTCCTCTTGCTGGTACCCCGGCAACAAACAACTATCTCGGACACTACAAGCAGTTCAACAGAAATGACCAGGGCGATGCTCGTATTGACTGGAAAGTCAGCGAGAGCGATGCTGTTTGGGGTCGCTTTACAGCTGGCCATGCCTATGACGCTATGCCCATTGGCGTGTTGGCGATTGAGTTTCCCAGTTCAAACGACTATCCCTTCTATGGTGGCGTAGTCAGCTGGGCGCATACCATTACCCCGACTCTAGTGAACGAAGCTCGCGCTGGAGTTAGCCGTTCCATCTACGACGAAGGAAATACTACCGACCCAACAGGCGTTTTTGGTCTGAAGGGTAACTCGATACTCGGCATACCCGGAAAGCAGATGCAACCTGGGTTTAGCTATATGGCTTTCAGCGACGGCTTGGTCAGCGGTGTTGGTTCTTTGGCATGGATGGTCAACATGCATGAAACCAACTACACCTTTGCCGATAACGTTAGCTGGCAGAAGGGCCATCATATGCTGAAGGCCGGAGTCCAGTTTATTCGTTATCAGCAAAACTATATTTTCCCAGGCAATTCTGGCGCTCTGGGGCAGTTTGCTTATTCCGGAGCATACAGCGGAAAAGCTGGAGCAACTGGATCTTCCTTTGCTGACTTTCTACTTGATCGTTCTTCCGAAGCGACAGTTGGAGCTTCCTACGGTTATGTGGGACAACGCCAGTGGAGAAATGCTGCTTTTGTTCAGGACGATTGGAAGCTCAATTCAAAGCTCACCTTTAATATTGGTGTGCGTTGGGAGTTCTTCCAGCCGATCTATGAAGTCAACAATAAGCAAGTAAATATCAATCCCAATACTCTGGCGTTGGAATACGCAGGCAAAAATGGCAACAGCCGGGCATTGTATAACCCGACTCATACCAACTTTGAACCTCGTTTTGGTTTTGCTTTTCAGCCGAATTCTCGCTGGGTAGTTCGTGGCGGTTATGGAATAGCCAATTACCTCGAAGGAACAGGAACAGCTCTGCGCTTAACTCAGAACTATCCGTTTAACTACTCCTATGACAATATCGCCAAGAATCCAACCGCGACTTCCGGAGGCAATCCGATTCAGGTTGAAGGTGGATTTGGCTCGGCGATTCCTTCTACAGCTTCAACCACGTATTACGAGTGGGACAAGAATCTGAAGCCTTCATTGACCCAGCAGTATAACCTGACGGTGGAATACGAGCTCAGCAATGATTCTTCAATCTCGGCAGCTTATGTAGGTCAACTTGGTCAACACCTGATTGACGCTGTAAATGCCAACCAATGGAGTACACTCGGCGATCCAACGACGGCTCCTTACCGGAACTTTGTCGGCGTCGATGGTACAAAACTCGGCTCTGGAGGCGCTGTAAAGCTGACTAATGCCGAATCGATGATGAACTACAATGCCTTGCAGGCTGTGTTTCGTCATCGTGCTTCTCATGGCCTTGAATATACGGTCAATTACACGTATGGAAAGGCAATGACCAACTATCCAGGGTTCTACGGCACACTGGGTGTAAATGGTGCTGGCAATTACTGGCAGAATCCTTACGATCCCGACGCAGATTATGGTCCGTCCTACACTGACGTGCGTCACGCTCTAAGTGCAACGGGTGTGTACGAATTACCTTTTGGGCACAACAAGGCCTATGGAGCAAATTGGAATCCTGTTCTGAATCAAATTGCCGGCGGATGGAAATTTGGCGCTACCGGTAAATTCTTTACAGGTCTTCCGGTGAACATCACTAGCTGGGGCGAAGTGGATGCTAATGCAGTCCTTTGGGCACAGAGAGCCAACCGCTATCGCAAGATGAAGATCGTCAACCGGTCGGCAGATCATTGGTTTGGTACCGATCCTTCCGCTACTCCTTGTACCGGACCTGATGATGGAGTTTGCGCCTATGGAAACGAACTACCTTCCGGATACGGAACCTCTGGTGTCCATACGGAGCGTGCTCCCGGATACCGTCAGGTCGATCTTTCATTCTTCAAATCGTTCCATGTAGTTGAAGGCCAGAGACTCGAGTTCCGTTCTGACTTCTTCAATGCATTCAACATCACCAGTTTGGGTAATCCTTCCAACACTACCTCTTGGGGAGTTTTTGGCCAGATCACTGGGTCTCGCTCTCCTCAACGTCAGATTCAGTTTGCTTTGAAATACGTTTTTTAAACTGAACCTTCCACGTGCGGTCGGAGCTGTTGTACGCTCTGACCGCACATATTCTTTATGTACCTTGTTTGCTTCTCTCTTGGGCTTCCAATGGGTTCGAAACTATTCAGATCTTTTCTGTGCTGTTGTCTTTCCTGTGGACTTTCTGCTTCGGTGCTGAAAGGCCAGACAATCAAAGTACTCGATCCTCTCGCGGTTCAAGCGGAGGGCAATGCGGCGAGTGCGGTTGCCACAATTTCTATTCCTGAACGAATCTCCGAAAGACGCTGCGATGTGGTTGTCCTGGGGGGCGGCATGGGAGGCAGCGCTGCAGCTTTGAAAGCCGCAGAAGATGGCATGCGCGTTTGCATGACCGAGCCTACCAATTGGGTTGGTGGGCAGATGACTTCCCAAGGTATCTCCGCTTTTGACGATAACGAATTGACTGAGACGACTGGATCCTCTCGGTCTTTTCAACAGCTACGCCACTTGATTCGACAGCACTATGTTCCAATGCTGCGGGAAGGCGTTAAGGCTGATAAGACATTTAATCCAGGACTTTGTTGGGTAAGCTACGAATGTTCCGAAGCTACGGTCGACCATGATGTCCTTCGCTCTATGCTGGATCCCTACATAAAAGATGGACGCCTTACTCTGTTGTTGCGGACGGTTCCCGTTCTTGCCGATACCAGCCAGGGGAAGATCAAAAGCGTCGTGGTCTATGGCTTCCAGACTCATCAGCTTCTGCGCCTTTTGGGATCAATCTTTATCGATGCTACAGAGCTAGGTGAGTTCTTGCCTTTGTCCGGAGCTCAATATGTAACAGGCGCTGAATCGCAGAAGGAAACAGGCGAGGCCGATGCGCCTCTTCAAGCCGATCCGGATGCAGCCCAGAGTTTCACCTACGCCTTTGTTCTTGAGCAGGGATCTTCCTCCTCGGCTACTGCTAGGCCTGCGGGGTATGACGGCTATCTATCCCATTTCTCGCTTAATTCCACCGACGCCGAAGCAAAAACCTTATCCTATGGTGTATTTAAGCAGATGCCCAATACTCCAGGTTCTTTCTGGAGCTACCGTCGCCTGGTAGCAAAAGAACAATTCAAGCCCGGTGCGTTCTCCTCCGATCTGAGCATGATCAATTGGGACAGTAATGATGTCTGCGATAACGATCTGCTTTCTCTCGATCCCCTGAAGCAGGCGAAAGCTATGCAGCACGGGAAACAAGTATCGCTGGCTTTCGCGTGGTGGTTGCAACATGAGGTGCCCCGGGATGATGGACAGGGGCGGGGATATCCCGACCTGAAGATCGTTCCGAGTGCAATGGATAGTTCAGACGGTCTGTCGCAGTTTCCGTATATTCGTGAATCGCGGCGCATCAAGGCACTGCGTATCATTCGCGAACAGGATTTGGTTACAAAAGATGCGCGGGCAGTTCGCTTCGATGATTCGGTTGGAATCGGCCAGTATCCAATTGACATTCATTCTTGCGATAAAGTTCCGCATCTTCCAGCGTCCAAGCCTTATCAGATTCCATTTGGAGCTATGCTGCCGGTGAACATCGATAACTTGATGGCAGCATCCAAGAACCTTGGAACCACTCATATCACGAACGGTGCGTATCGTTTGCACCCCACTGAGTGGGCACTTGGCAGCGCGGCTGGTGCGGCAGCTGCGCTAGCCATCAAAAACAAAATTACTCTTAAACAGATCGACTCCGATGCCTTTCAGCTGCACAGCCTCCAGAGGGAACTGATCTCCTCAGGGCAGCCTCTGGTCTGGTTTGATGATGTACAACTGGATTCCCCTTATTTCCAGAATGTTCAACTGGCATCTATTCTTGGGTTGGTTGAGTTACGAGAGGACTCTTTGAGCTTTAAACCGGGAGATCCGGTAACAGGGAAGGAGATTGCATTTTCTCTACGCCAGCTCGAAGGGGAATTTGCCCCTCGCGTGACTTCTGACCTAGCGAAGCTTTCTTCCGCGAACCATGTTCAATGGGCGGAGCTGGGTCAACTCGGAGTTGCAGTAGATGGGAAGATCGGAGAAATCACCCGCGGTGAGTTCGTAAACTGGCTGCTGTCTTCGTATCAAGAGAAAGACCGAAGTGGCATACAGCGCAAGAAGAGATAGACGAGGGTAGGGCTATGGGGGATCTGAAGAAATATACTCGTGCAGCTTCTGTTTCACTTTTGAATATAGTTTTTTCGATTTCACTTGTGGCACAGGATAGCCACTTTGCTCCAAGAGATCAGCAGATACCGGTCCCGGACTGTCTGGCTTCCCATGAGAGCTGGCAACTCGCCTATTCCCCGGATGGAAGCCGGCCCTCTGTGCAGTGCACAGAGAAAACGCATCAGCAATGGCTCGAAGATATTACGCACTGGAGAATGGAGCGTCGTATCCGTATTGGATACGACGATACCCGATATCGTCTCCCCGAGACTCAGTGGGCACAGTCAAGCTTTATCCAACCCCAGATGATGGTGCATGACCGGTACTTCTATGACCCGGTAAGTGGAAAATATACCGTCGATCGTTATCTCGATGACTTGGAAAAGCGTTATGGAGGCATTGACGCAGTGCTAATCTGGGCGGTTTATCCCAACGTTGGGATAGATGATCGCAACCAGATTGACATGGTCACTTCTATGCCAGGAGGTATTGCTGGTGTTAAGCAAATGGTCTCCGATTTCCATCGTAGAGGGGTACGTGTACTTTTCCCGATAATGATGTGGGATCAGGGCACGCGCCATCCAGGAAAGCCGTGGCCGGATGCCATAGTTGCTTTGATGAAGGAGATTGGTGCGGACGGCATTAATGGAGACACTCAGGATGGAGTTCCACTAGCCTTCCCTCTCGCCGCGGACAAGATTGGGCACCCTCTGGTGTTCGAGCCTGAACTGGGGCCACACGATGAAGCGCTGGCCTGGAACGTCCTCACCTGGGGACAATATAGGTTCCAATTTGTTCCTACGATTGATCGTTATCGCTGGCTCGAGCCTAGGCATCAAGTGAACATTTCCGACCGGTGGAACCGCGACAAGAATGATGACCTGCAGTTTGCTTTCTTCAATGGTGAGGGATGGGAGAGCTGGGAGAATATCTGGGGTATCTGGAATGGCATTACACCGCGTGACAGCGAGGCTACCCGTCGTGTTGCGACTATCGAGAGAGCTGTGGCGCCATTCCTGGTAAGCCAGGAATGGGAACCGCTTTATCCCATGCATCAATTCGGTGTTTTTTCGAGCCGCTGGCCAAAAGGAAATGAAACCGTCTGGACGATTGTTAATCGCAATGAGTATGACGTCGCTGGGCAGCAGATCAGTATTCCCGCTCAGGCAGGGATGCACTATTTCGACCTGTACCACGGAGAAGAATTAAAGCCTGAAAAAGATGGAAATCAGGATGTGCTTTCGTTCTCTCTCGAAGCTCATGGTTTTGGAGCCATCCTTGCAACCTCTGGAACTCCGGATGAGAAGGTCCATACGTTGCTGTCACAGATGAAAACTATGACGTCCAGTCCTCTCTCCAGTTACTCGGGCGAGTGGCATTCGTTGCCTCAGCAATTGGTCGCAATTCCTGCTACGAAGCCGGAAAGCTCGGTTTTAAATGGCATGATCAAAATTCCTGCATCTGATTTTCTCTTTAAGGTGGAAGGAATTGAGATCGAGGGGATGAATTCTGTCGGAGTAGATGTTCAATATCCATGGGAAGATGTACCTCGCCGTTATCACGAGCATCGCATGCAGGTGAAGTCTTACTACATCGACAAATATCCGGTTACGAATGCGGAGTTCAAGAAGTTTCTCGATGAGAGCCATTATCAGCCAAAGGATTCTCTCAACTTCCTAAAGGATTGGAAAGGCGGGAAGTATCCTGCTGGCTGGGAGAATAAGCCTGTAACCTGGGTTTCTCTTGAAGATGCCAGGGCCTATGCACAATGGGCAGGGAAGAGATTGCCTCATGAATGGGAATGGCAATTGGCAGCACAAGGAACAACACAGAAGACCTATCCATGGGGTGATATCTGGAATCCGTCGTTCGTCCCGCAGCCAGATCACGGCCGCACCATGCGTGGCCCCGATGCAGTTGATGCACATCCTTCCGGAGCAAGTTCATTTGGTGTGATGGATATGGTGGGCAATGTATGGCAATGGACCGATGAGTACAAGGACGACCATACTCGTGCGGGAATTTTACGTGGCGGCAGCTATTACCAGCCTACTGGCTCAATCTGGTATTTCCCTCAGGCTTACAGGAACGATCAACACGGAAAGCTGTTGCTGATGGCTCCTGGTTATGATCGCTCCGGTGCCTTAGGCTTCCGCTGTGTGAAAGACGCCGAGTAGACAGAGATGCGTGCGGTGCTTAGCGGGTGGGGTACGCAATCGTTGCCCCATTCTGCTAACAACGGTAGATTGGCGGAGGCGTTTTGGCGCGTAAGTTAGACAGACCTTCCGCGCCGGATACAGCGCCTTGCCTCCCTTGACTCTCAACGCAACGAAACGCTGCTGCGAATTACGCGGCGCGTGCGCTCCCCAACGCAAAGGCTGGATTTCCATCGCTCTCCAATTCTTGGACCTGTGAGTGACTCCTGCTTACTGGTCTCGTGTTATTCCCTCTATATGTAACGCATGTCACATTGCCAAGAGTTTTCGCATTCGATGCCTTGACTATCTACAGAATGAGTTGTAGATATTCTAGGTATGAGGAAACCAAGCGGTCCGGTGCAGGATACTCTCGATCTGCTCGTTCTCAAGATATTTTCGCTTGAGGCCAAGTACCGTTGGAGCGTAGCGAACTGGTTGGAATGTGAGACAGGACGACGGGTGAAATTCTCTTCGTTCATTTTTGCGGACCGAAAGCGACTTGATGGTGAGACCTTCAATTGGAGGCGACTCTCCTCGACCATCAATTCCGTAATCGAAGAGGCCTGAAAGGTAGACAGAAACGATGCACTGGCTAGAAAGACTCAAAATGCGGATGCGGATGCTCTTCCATCGTCAACGAGAGCTTGACTCCCTCGACGCCGAACTGAAATTTCATCTCGATCAGCAGATTGCGGAAAACATAGCCAACGGGATGGGTGCTGAAGAAGCCCGCTATGCTGCACTTCGAGCCTTTGGCAATCCGACTACGCTGCGGGATCAGACACACGAAACGTGGTTGTGGAATGGGTTGGAAGGCTGGGTGTCCGATCTGCGCTACAGTGTACGCCGTTTGGCTAAGACTCCGGCCTTTACAACTCTTGCCGTTCTCACGATGGCTCTAGGCATCGGTGCTAACACAGCGGTATTCAGCGTGATGAATGCGCTGCTCATGCGCTGGCTGCCCGGCAGCAGCTCCGAGCGTCTGTACTACGTGCGCATGGCCAATGGTATGGGCGCTCCAGCCGGGAATAGCGGAGACGAAAACACTTCTTTTACAGAACCGACGTTTCAGGCTCTGCGCTTACGCAGCGATATCTTCGAGGAACTGATTGCCTCTGTTCCTCTTAGCGCAAATGGCAAGGTCGCGGTACGTCACGGTCAACTACCGGAGCAAGCTGAGGGGGAAGAGGTGAGCGGTAACTTCTTTTCGGGCTTGGGTGTGCAGTTGGATCGTGGCCGTGGGTTCACGATTAGCGATGAAAAGAACCACGCGTCAGTGGCGGTTATCAGCTATGACTATTGGACGTGGAGTTACTCACGCGATCCGGAAGTCCTGGGAAAGACCTTGTATGTGAAAGGCGTTCCCATGGCGGTTGTGGGCGTCGCCGGCCGAGAATTCAAGGGGGCTGGGCCGTCTTCATCAACTGACTTCTGGATTCCCTTGCAGAATCGGCCAGAACTGAATGCACTGGGAATGCGAGTAGAGGTTAACTCCCTTTATGGAACTCCTCAGTGGGCGTGTCTGCAGATGATGGCGCGCATGCGCGCCGGAATTACTCCGCAGCAAGCTCAGCTGGCGCTTAGTGGTACATTCGGCGAAGTGGTGCGGAAGACTATTGGCGTCGTTGACTCAAAACGCTGGAAACCGCTGCTGGATTTTACTCCAGCACGGGGCTTGGGTGTTCACAGCACAGCTTTTCGTGAGCCAATGCAGATATTGTCGGTCCTTGTCGTTCTGATCCTTCTTATTGCCTGCACCAATATCGTCACGATGATCCAGGCGCGCAACACTGTGCGCCAGCGTGAGTTGTCAGTGCGATTAGCGATTGGCGCAAGTAAAACGAGGATTTTTCGCCAGTTGGTCTGTGAGAGCGTGGTATTGGTGTCTTTGGGCGCTGCACTAGGCTGGATTTTTGCGCAATTCGCGACGCGCGCGTTAGCCGTATCGATTAATTTCGAAAAAGGTTTCAGCCCAGACAGAACTGTACTTCTGTTTACATTGGTTTTGTCGTCTTTGGCTGCGTTGGCCATTGGAGTATTTCCCCTCAAGAGTGCGCTGCATGCACCAGAGGTAGAGGCGTTACGATCCGTAACCGCGAACATGACTGCCAATCGGAACCGGGTCCTGGCCGCGCGTGTGGTGCTTAGTGCACAGATAGCTATCTGCCTGGTTCTGCTCATGGCTGCCAGTCTGCTGTTGCGAACATTGCGTAACTATACAGAGCAAGATCTGGGCATGCAGGCGGAAAAACTTTTGGTCTTCGGCGTTACTCCTCAGGAGCAGGTTGGTACAGAGATCTTCTATGGCAACTTGCTCGAAAGGCTTCGCCAAGTACCTGGGGTGGAGTCTGTGTCGTTGGTAATGAATCGCCCCGGAGCAGGCTGGTTTAATACAGGAAATTTGTTTCTGGATGGTTTAGAGCGAAGAGGAGAAATACTGGTCTCAAATGGGGTCGGTCCCGACTTTTTCCACACCATGGGTATTCCTATTCTTGTCGGTCGCGATTTTGCTGAATCGGATAAACCAAACACGCCTTCTGTAGCAGTGGTCAACGAGACGTTCGTAAAGAAGTATCTTACAAATACCAATCCGCTGGGCCATGTGGTGGGCGGCGGTATGCCGCACTCCACTATCGTAGGCGTGGTACGTGATAACAAGTACCGCTCAGTGACCGAGAAGCCAACGCCCATGGCATATTGCAACTCCCTGCAGTGGCCACCACTTGGCACTATGCAAATCGAAGTACGCACGCGTGGCTCTGCAAAGAGAATGCTGCCGGAGTTGCAAAGAGTTGTGGCAGAGCATTATCCGAATATGCCGCTCGAAGACCCTATGACCCAAAAGGCGCAGTTTGAAGAGTCCTATGATGTGGCCCGCATGTTTGGCGCAATGGGCGGCTTTTTCGGATTGCTTGCAGCATTGCTCGTTGCTACTGGCATTTATGGCACGCATTCTTCCCGTGTGAACAGCCGCACCATGGAGATCGGAGTACGCATGGCGTTGGGAGCCAGCCGCGGGCAGATGCTGGCGATGGTGATGCGAGAGAGCGCATGGGTGCTCCTGGCTGGCCTTGTGTTCGGAATTCCTCTCACACTCGTTGCTGTTCGCCCGCTCAAGTCCATGCTCTATAAATTGTCGCCTCTGGACCCGCTGAGCTTAGCGCTTGCCATTGCAGGCATAGTCTTTGTTGCCGGTTGCGCCGTTGCTGTTCCTGCCCGCCGTGCCGCGTCGATTGCACCTATGGAAGCACTTCGCACGGAATAAGCGAGAAATGAATGGACCCCGGCGCGTTCAGAAAGGTGCAAGGCTATAAGGATGCGATTACGGTGATAACAGTAGCGCGCTGTACTTTCGGAAGGACTGGATCGTAGCCGTCAACCGAATTGAGAGTATTCAGCACATTATGTTTATAGCCACTCATTCTTCCGACCTAGTGTCTGTCGGAAGAATGAGTAAGGAAGGTTGATCAGTACGGTATCCGTATCAAGCGTGGTTTTTGATTCACTGTTTTCCGGATACCGCAATTTTCGTCTTAGTTACCCCGTCCTTCGTCACGCCTCTGGCGTTCCTCAGAATGGGGCGCCGATATTTTGCCAATCATAACTAGCTTATTTGGCGCTGAAGTTTGGTACGAAATACAACTGCTGAGGACCGGCTGATCCGCCGGTGAGGCTTGTTTCGAGTTCGATAATCGTTGACTTCGTGTGTGTGTTCACCTGATAGAACCACCAGGCTGAGGTGTAGTCCACATACGGAGACAGAGCTTTGTGCCCATTCACTGACATGACAAAGCTGCCAGCTCCGCCGGTAGGTTGCATCAGGAGTCCCAGCGGTGTGTTTGAGAATGGCGTCTTGCTTTGCAGGCGGACAAAAAATTTGTAAAGCACTCCATAATTTCCATCGTTGTAGACCTGCGTCCCGCCATCGACTGCGTCAACGCCTAGCTCATATTCTCCTGGCATAACGTCGGAGTATGGATGCCCAGGCGCTGCCGTATCGACATCCAGTCCCTGTGTTCCCAGTGTTGTATCGATGTTGAATGTTCCCAGTCGATCGAAGTGAGCGAATTTTGCACGAACGTGCTCATCCGGGCTCAGGATCGGGAGCGTTGTTGGGTCAGCTGGATGGTTTCCGGAATAAACGAGTGTTGTAACCGTGGCTTTTCCTGTTCCGAAGCCCTGAGGTAGTGACGAAAGGACGTCTTTGGTATCAGATGCTGTGGAAGGCGAAAGCTTCTCTAATAGCGAGAGAGGAAGGGACTTTGTTGCACTTCTGGAGGGGAAGGAAAGCAGGAAATACTCCTCGAATCCAGAGGCGGTGTTGCCGGACTCGTTGTCCTGAACGGAGTAATAGGTCTGACCAGGTGCCAGAATTGCCAGGAAAGTTACAGAGCGATGATTGGAAAGGAACTCGGAGAGAGCATCTTGTCCGGCGGCATTGGGATAATAGTTTGTGCTCGCCCCTTTGCCATGAGAGAAGAGAATTTCGGTTCCGCTGCTCGTATTGGTGATCGCCAGACCTACGGAGAGTGTCGCAGCGGTCACATTCTGATGATGGTAGAAGACACGGAAGGCCCCATGAACCGTATCGCGATAGAAGGCCGCGGGCAGGGTAGCAGTGTCGGTAATTTGTTCCGGGGAATCTGAAAGGATCAGTTCTCCTCCTGTAGGAATAAGCACTGGCTTGGAAATCGATGTAGAAGTGCCTATGTCAGAGGCTGGGATAAGACTTCCTACATCTGTCTTCTGGACCTTTTGTGTCCAGCCGTTTGCTGACGATAGCAGAACCAGAACAGCAATCTGCAGGATCGTTTTCTTTTTCAACATTGCGTTGATTTTTCCTTTCGCTGGTTGCTCCCGGTGTCGCCAATCTTGATTTGGCTTTGAAGAAAACCGTGAGCCGTTGTTTGGCGCATAATAGGACAGTTAGGTATAGAAGTCTATACATATTTACTTCTGGACATCATGCTAAATTTCTTGTTTGATGAAATTAGCAGTTGCAGCGAGAAGACGACTCCGAAGTGGACTAACCAAAGAGGTGCATCCCCTATGGCCGGATGCTTGGCTTGGGCATCGTGCGGGTGCGAAGTAAACATTTGAGAATCTTGTATATAGAAAAGTACCGGATTTACTCTTCGACACAGATACATCGATTGATATCCCAATACTTCCTAAAGTGGTCTATAGCGGAGTAGGAAGTGGTCTACCTTTTGGACGTCTGGTCGTGTCACTCCGCATGCGATCGCACTCTGTCTCTAGAGTGTCGAAACCAGGAATTTCTGTTGGAATCTTGAAATATTATTGTGTTGTCAAGTTGTATAGTCATATATACTCTATCGACAAAGATGCTTTCAGTAGGCATCGAGTCCCGGATCTGTGACGGCACCTCCAAAAGGTACCTCGCAGAGAGTCTCGATAGAGATGTGAGTTAGTTCAAACGAAAAGGGAGACACCATCATGTGGTCAAAAGTCCGCATTCTTTTGTTGGTGTTGTTGGCAGTATTTTTTACAAGGAATGTCATAGGCCAGGTTAGTAACGCAGGTTCTGTGGCTGGTACGGTCACTGATACTTCTGGCGCGGTCATTCCAAATGCCGAGGTAATTGCAACCCAACTAGACACTAACGTGCAATGGCGTACGCAGACGGACGCAAATGGAAGCTACATTTTTGTCAGTCTTCCTGCTGCGAGCTACAAGATCTCTGCTCAGAAAGATGGCTTTAATAGAACGGAAAGGCCTGAGCTCATTCTTCATACAGGTGAGCACATTAAGGCCGACATGGCGTTGAAACCAGGTAGTGTAGCCGAAACAGTAACAGTACAGAGCAACGCGATTTCCGTCGACATGGAGACGGGCAACGTAGGCGAGGTCGTCACCTCGCAGGCCATTCAGGATCTTCCTCTAGTCACACGTAACTTTATTCAACTTGTAGCTTTGGTTCCGGGCGTCTCAAGCGATATCGGTAGTGAAGCTGGTTTCGGTTCGAATAGCGGTCTCAGTGCTTCCGTCAATGGTGTACGCGAAAACGCGAACAACTGGACAATTGACGGCGTTCCGAATCTGGACGTTTACAACTCCAATAACGCTCTTGTTCCAAACGTGGATGCGCTGCAAGAGTTCCGCATCGATCGTGGTAACTACACCGCAGAACAGGGCCGCAGCGCCGGTGCATCCATCAATGCCATTCTGAAGTCTGGAACCAACCAGTTCCATGGAACGGCATTTGAGTTCATGCGCAACAGCTACCTGAACGCAAATAATTACTTTAGCAATCTGGGTGGCGTCAAGCGTCCGCCGGAGCACTATAACAACTGGGGATATACGTTGGGAGGTCCGGTTAAGAAGGACAAGCTCTTCTTCTTCTGGTCGCAAGAGTGGCGGCGCATCAGCCAAACTTCTGGAACCTTCCAAGCCAGAGTTCCTACCGATCTGGAAAGAGCCGGTGACTTTTCCAACTATGCAGCAATGGGTGTACCTCAGCCTGTGGTACCTGCAAACGTTGCGACCAAGGCCGCTTGTTCCGGTTGCGTCGCAGGTCAACCCTTCCCGAATAACAAAATTCCCACAGGCTTGTTGAATTCCAATTCTCTTGCCCTTTTGAATACCTTCTACCCTAAAGCCGGTGCCTATAACGCTGATACTGGTGTTAACTATGTTTCGGCCCTTCCCACTATCACCACCGTTCGCGAAGAATTGATTCGCCTCGATTACAGCATCAATGATCAGTGGAAGGCATTTGCCCATTATGTCCAGGATCAAAATCATATTACTTCGCCCTACTCGTTATGGAACGACAACTCGCTTCCGAACGTAGCAGGAAGTAAGGAATTTGAGCCTCTACACAGCTTCGCTTTGAATGTGGTGGGAACCTTGACTCCGAATCTGGTCAACGAAGCCCAATTTGGTATCTTCCACAACATCATCCGGATCTCGATCGATCCGACAGCATCTCGTTCTCGTGCGAGCGGCTTGAATATCCCGTACTATTTCCCTAATCACACCAATACTAGCAACAGAATTCCTAATCTGAGCTTCCAGCGCTATGCCGGTATCAATGCAGATTGGCCATTCCTGAATGGTTTCTTCTACCACAAGTGGACGGATAACCTGTCTTGGCACCGGAATCGTCATAATATGCGCTTTGGTGTCCTCCTGACACAACAAGGTAAGAACGAGGACAATGCCAATTCCTTAACAAATGGCTCATTCAGCTTCAATGGAACGCAATCAGGCAATGATTTGGCTGACATGCTGCTAGGCTTTGCCGATACATATGCCGAAACACAGAAGAACCCGATGCAGCATCTGCGTTATTGGGATGCTGAGGCATATGCTCAGGATCAGTGGCAGATTCATCCTCGTTTCAGTCTCACCTATGGCTTGCGCTATAGCTATTATGGACCTGAGATTGATTCCAACAATCTGAACTCAACCTTCTACCCATCGTTGTATCAGTCAGCTTTAGCTCCGACCGTGAATAGCGATGGAACTTTGGGTACGATCCCGGTTTCACAGCTTTCCAACGGAGTTTATCTACCGACGAACGGCATCGTTGTTGCCGGTGTCAATTCTCCATACGGATCGGCAATCTACAAGACCTATAAGCTTAACCTTTCTCCACGTCTAGGCTTCAGCTATGACATCTTTGGGAATGGAAAAACTGCACTCCGCGCCGGCTATGGACGGTACTTTGATCGTACCGCTCCTTATGAACTCGGGGCCAAGAGCAATCCTCCGTTCAACTCCTCCGTCACTCTTTATAACGTCTCGATAGATAATCCTGGCGGTTCTGGTGGTCAGACGGTAAACTCCCCTGTCTCCGTTACTGCTTTCAATAGTCAATATCGTTTGCCATATAACCAGCAATGGTCACTAGGCATTGAACAGCAAGTGGGAACCCATGCAGTAGTGAACGTCTCTTATGTCGGCACAAAGGGAACCCACCTTCTGTACGAGCTACAGCTCAACGCCAATACTCCAAACGCTGATGTGGCGAATGGAACTGTCAATGTTAACCAGGTGCGTCCATATTTAGGATATGGATCAATTCCGCTGTTTACTCCGAGTGCCAGCTCTTCCTATCACGGTCTGCAGAGTTCACTGCATGAACGGTTAGGCAAGATGTTGACTCTCGATCTGGCCTATACCTTTTCGAAGGTGTTAACCAATGCACCTTCCGATACCTATAGTCCTCAAGACAGCCGTAATCCTGGCGCTGATCGTGGTCCAGCAACTTTTGATCGCACTCACATCCTTGTGGCCAACTATTCATGGCAGCTACCTTCCTTCTCTGCGCAGCCTCGTTTTGTAAGAGGCGCGTTAGGTGGATGGCAGTGGGCTGGCATCCTGACTGTTCGCTCTGGAACGCCGCTGACAGTTACAAATGGTACGTACCTGAATTCAGGTGTTGCGGACAGCACGACTCGTCCGAACATCAATCCAGGGCAGAAGATTCAGCCTGGGCAGGCAATCACGAACTGGCTGAACAGTGCTGCCTTCACAAATCCTGTAAAGGGAACTTTCGGTAATGCCGGTATCGGTGTTGGCCGTGGTCCTCGTCAGACACAGTTCGATAGCTCAATTTCCAAGGAATTTCCGCTATGGGAACAACTCCGCATGGAGTTCCGCGCAGAGGCTATCAACCTGTTCAACCACACAATCTTCGATTACGTGAATACCTCTTGGTATGAAGGTAATCCAACATTCGGACACGTGAGCTCTGCTACCTCACCTCGTAAAACTCAGGTAGGTGTGCACTTCACGTTCTAACTGTTGATGCAATGGCCCCTTTGTTTTTGGATTGATGTTCTTTGTCGCGCTCATGCCTGCTCGGCTGAGCGCGATTCTTTTTCTAGTCGGTCCTCTTCTTTTGAGCTCTTCCGAAAATTCGCCTTTGGTTTCTTCTCCGGCTTTATGTGCCAGTATCTTTACGTATCACTTCGGGAAGGGGCAGCGCCGTGGTGATGATGGTGATGTGTCCCGGCCTTGTGTTTGATCTCTTTCCCCGAATTGGTCAAGACCAGTTTGCCTAACTCGACTCCACGGGTAGCCAGCATGCGGTCTGAGATTTTCTGGAGCTCGCGACTGCGACCTTTCATGATGATGACTTCGAGGCAGTAATTGTGATCGAGATGGACGTGAGTGGCCGCCAATACCATGGCTCCGGCGTGGTGCTGGATCTCAGTCAGTTTTTGGGAGAGATGAGGAATATGGTGGTCATAGACCAGGGTCAGGGTTCCTACTACCGGCAGGTTGGAGTCAATGACATCCGAGAGAAGCTCCTCTCGGATCATATCCCGCAGGGCTTCGGAACGATTTTTGTAGCCTCGTCTTGCGATCAGTTTGTCAAAGCCCTCTAGCAGATCTTGCTCGAGGGAGATGCCTGTCCTACTGAGTTCCGCCATTCTTCCAATCCTTTCCTCTGATTGTAGTAGGACGGAGCCGAAACAAGACAGGTCTCCCTGGTCTGAGGCGCGGCCGAAGACTTTCTCCGAATGAGGGCTCTCCAGGGGGGATTGGACTCAGCCTTCATCCTTGAGGGTGAGCGACGGATCGGCAATATCAACCCAGCCCCTCCTTTGATTGCTTTCCAGTTCGGCCTGAAGAATGATCATTTGGCGTAAGCCATCGCTGAACTGAGGATATTCCGGTTCAAGGCTGGCATCGGCGATCGAGGCATAGAAGCGCCGGAAGACCTGTTTGAAGGTGTCGTCATAGCCTTCACTGTGGCCGCCAGGAAGATCTGCATACCGGCGTGCTTCGGGGCTGAGAAGCGATGGATCTTTGATCAGAATCTGATTTCCGGTATCTCGATTTCCGCTCCACAGCTCGTCCGGACGCTCCTGGTTCCAGGCGACAGAGGCCTTGGTTCCATAGATCTCGATGCTCAGCCGGTTTTTGCATCCGGCAGAGACCTGACTGGCGGTTACAGCGCCTCGGGTTCTGGGGCCCATCCGAAAAATCACGGCTCCGAAGTCTTCGGTATCTACGGGCGTTTCGATATAGTCTTCAGTCGAAAGCATTTTGTTCGCGAAGGTCTCGACAGCCTGTTTTGGTCGTTTACGCGTGGGGTGAAAGGTCTGTAAATCAGCGCAAAGGGAGGTGACCTTCAGTCCGGTGATGTGGGTAGCCATGTCGAACCAATGCGAGCCTATATCGGCCATGCACCGGGAGGGACCACCTGTCTTGGCGTCGATACGCCAGTTCCAGTCGGTGTCGTAGAGCAACCAGTCTTGGGAGTAGGTCCCCTGGACGATAAGGATTTCTCCAAGATCGCCGGCCTTACACATGCTCCGCATCTGTTGCACCATGGGGTAGTAGCGAAGATTATGGCAGACACCATTACGCAATCGTTTCTTTTGAGCTAAGGAAAGCAGTTCTTTGGCTTCTTCTACTGTTGTTGCCAAGGGCTTTTCGCACATGACATGTTTGCCTGCTTCGAGAGCGTCCTTTGCCATTTGGAAGTGCTGTGCATTCGGTGTGCATATATGTACTGAAGCAATTTCCGGATCGTCGAGAAGTTCTCGATAGTCGGTAACTATACGTGGAATAGCGAATCCGGCACCCAGACGCTGTGCCGCCGCTTTGTTCCTACCGGCAATGGCGGCGACCTCCACATGCTCCAGCCGTCGTATTGCCTCCAGATGTACCCTACCCATGAAGCCGGTACCGCAGATTGCCGTCCTGATCGATTTCACCTGTTTTGTCCCCTTGCTATACCCACCAGGCTGCGGTGGGTTGATCGCGAAGCACAATACTGTTTAGGAAATTAGCTGCTTTGGTCAGTCCTTCTTCCGGGGAGAGTAGGCTGTCTTCGTGTTCGATGGAGAGCACATAGTCGTAGCCAAACATTCGTAAGGTTGAGATGAATTCCGTCCACCACTCTGCTCCATGGCCATATCCGCAGGTACGGAAAATCCAGCCCCGATTCTTTTCGTCTGTATACGGCTTAGTGTCGAGGACTCCCGTTAGTGGCAGATTTGTCGGGTAAAGCTGGGTATCTTTGGCATGAACATGGAAGATTACCTCATGAAGAAGGCGAGTAGCCGCAATCGGGTCGATGCTCTGCCAGAACAGGTGACTTGGATCGAAATTGCATCCCACACTTGGTCCAGCGATGGAACGTAGTTTGAGCATTGTTTCCGGGTTGTAGACCACGAAGCCAGGGTGCATTTCAATAGCGATCTTCACTCCATGGTCGGCAGCAAATTTCCCTTGCTCAATCCAATATGGCGTTACAACTTCATTCCACTGCCAATCGAGGACCTTCAAGTAATCCGGAGGCCAAGGACACGTGACCCAATTAGGAGCCGTGGCCGAAGGCGAGTCCCCGGGGCAGCCCGAGAAGTCTACAACCACGGGGATGCTGAGTTTTTCTGCCAGCAGAATCGTTCTGCGACTGATTTCGCTGTCGTGTTTAGCCCGTGCGGGATCGGGATGCAGCGCGTTTCCGTGGCAACTGAGTGCGCTGATCGTGATACCGTGATCGGCTAGTTGCTTTTGGAATTCGCTAAGGGCGGTACTGTCTTCCAACATTGAAAGCTTACAGTGTGCGTCTCCCGGATAGTTGCCGGTTCCGAACTCAACGGCATCGATATTCAGATGCTTCAGTTTCTTTAGAACCGAGTCCAAAGAAAGCTGCGACAGCAAAGGTGTGAAGACTCCAACTTGCATAGAAGAATTTTGCTCCTCTAGAAGCATTTCCCGAAAAGATGTAGATCAAAACAATAGAAGTTGGCGCGGCTTTCCGCCAAAGACCGGGGGCCCTAGCAAACCTGTCTTTGGTTTGCTGGGGTGGAAAGAAAGCCGCTCTTCACCCTGCTTGACAAGTTCACAGTATTTCGGGAAATGCTTTAAATCCAGCCGGCTCAGTTATAGCAGCCTGGTCTTATCGCGGGATACACCGAACACGCCATTCTTCGCGCAGGATTGGGCCGATGACCTGATTTATCCTAACGAGCTTGTTCAGTTTCAGTTGAAGCCGTCTTCAAATAGACGGTCTTTCCATTTACGACTGTTCGCAGAACATGCGTTTTAAGAATCTCTTCCGGTGGCACCTTCATTAAATTTCTGTCTAGCACAATGAAATCGGCATAGAAGCCGGGAAGAAGCTTGCCCTTTCTTGTCTCTGCCCGTTCTGCATAAGCTGATCCTTGTGTGTACGCATAAAGCGTCTGTTCAATCGTGAGCCGATTCTCAGGGAAATAGCTTTTGGTTCCGGCTTCATTTTTGCGCGTGACAGCGGCGTAGACTCCGCGAAATGGAGTGACGGGCTCAACTGGATAATCGGTGCCAAAGGCCAGAGGAACTCCGGCATCGAGAAATGCCTTCCATGCATAGGAATATGCCGCTCTCTTGGGACCTAGACGTTGCTCTGCCCAGTTCATGTCCGTCAGCAGATGATTGGGTTGCATGGATGCAATTACTCCTAATTGCTTGAATCGAGGGATATCTACTGGATCGACCACCTGTGCATGTTCAATGCGGTACCGGGGATCGTCATTCTTCTTGTCTGCTGCTTGCTTTCTGAGGTTTGGTGCGGAGGCGGCGATCATCTTCCGGCGCGCATCTACGGCTTGGCTGAAGGCGTCGAGAGCCATGCTGGCTGCGCGGTCTCCAATGGCATGAAAGCCCATCTGGAAACCTGCCTGGGCGCGCTCCGTTGTCATCGCATTCAGCTTGCGCTGGTCGAGACGAGGAATGCCCGCATTCCCGGGATCGTCCGCATAGGGAGATTTCATGGCTGCAGTTCTCGAACCTAGTGAACCATCCATGAACCCCTTCAACATGCCTGTGTGCAGCATCGGATCGCTTTCAGAATGGTCCATCCGGTGCTCCTTGAGGACGGCAACAGGATCGTTGAAAGCTAGCCACTCTGAGATATGGAGTGGAAGCTTGCCTTCCCGCTCCATATCTTCCATTACTAAAAAGTCTTCCCAGTCGGAGTTGTCCTGCACGCTGGTTACTCCATAAGAGAGCGCCTCGGCGATGGCTAACTCCAATCCTCGTCTACGTTCTTCCGGTGTTGGCGGCGGCACTTGTTTATAAACCAGCTGCATTGCCGTTTCTCGAAGAATGCCGGTCGGCTCTCCTTGCGCATCGCGGTCGATCTTGCCTCCTGTCGGAGTTATCGTTGCGGCTGTTATCCCCGCTGCCCTTAGTGCAGCGCTATTCGCCACGGCGATGTGTCCATCGATACGTTCGAAGATGGCCGGACGATCTCCCGTGGCGGAGTCAAGATCCTTGCGTGTTGGCAGAATCTGATTGCTCCACAAGGTGTGATCCCAGCCCGCGCCTGTTATCCAATGATCTGGAGGCGAAGCTATTGCGGCAGCATGAATCTTCTTCATCATCTCTTCAAGCGAAGAGACCCCTGTCAGTTCTAGGGTGAGTTTGGTGCGCCCTGCTCCCCCCAGATGAAGGTGAGCATCATTGAAGCCTGGCATGACGAACGCACCATTCAGGTCAATCTTTTGCGTCTTCTCATCGGCAAGGCGAAGCATGTCCGCATCGTCGCCCGTAAAGAGCACTTTCCCCTCACTGACTGCGATGGCTCTAACAAAGACGGAATGATTTTGCTCTAGCCCCTCTCCGGTAAGGATGTGGCCATGGTAGTACACGGTATCGATTGGCGTTTGAGCAAATGCACCCATAGCTATGCCAAAGAGAAGAGCCAGAAGAACTTTCATGCTGCGGAGTGTAACAAAAATGAGGTTTCGAAGGGTGCCGGAGAACGAAGCAAATGCCGGAATTTTATGTGTCACCCGATCAAGGCAGGATTTCACATATTTCCATATTCAAAGCAGAATCCGTAATGGCTACCAGTTCATCAGATATCCATCTTAGTGGTATGAGGGATATAGCTTGGCGAGAATCGTTCGATTTCACAAACTAGGACCTGCTGAAGTTTTGCAGATAGAGGATCTCCCCTTACAAGAGCCTAAAGAAAATGAAGTACGGCTTCGGATCGAGGCTCTCGGGTTGAATCGCGCGGAAGTGATGTTTCGAACCGGAGTCTACCTTGAAATGCCTCAATTACCTGCGCGTCTTGGCTACGAAGCTTCCGGTATCATCGATGCAGTTGGACCAGGTGTAACTTCTTTCAAAGTGGGCGACCGCGTAAGTACCATCCCTGCGTTTTCCCAAAACTCCTACGGCGTATACGGCGAGTCGGCAGTTGTTCCGGTTACTGCAGTGACCCGCTATCCCGAAAATCTTTCACGCTTCGAGGGTACTTCAATCTGGATGCAGTATCTAACGGCGTGGGGAGCACTGATCTACCGGGGTGCGTTGCAGCCGGAGCAGCACGTCTTGATTACTGCTGCAAGTAGTAGTGTAGGTCTGGCGGCAATCGAGTTGGCAAAACTAGCTGGAGCACATCCCATAGCTGTTACTCGAACATCGGCAAAAAAACAGAGCCTGCTCGACTTCGGAGCTGACGCCGTGATTGCGAGTAGCGAAGAGGACCTGCCCGCCAGTGTCGAAAAACTGACAGGGGGCAAGGGGGTTGAGCTGGTTTTCGATCCCGTCGCGGGAAGCTTTGTCGAAACTTTAGCCAAAGCTTGCGCCTATGGCGCTCAGATTGTCGAATATGGAGCTCTGAGTCTGGAGCCTACACCTTTTCCGCTGTTTCCTGCTCTGCAGAAGGGGCTTGTGGTTCGGGGGTACACCTTGTGGGAGGTAACCTCAAATCCATCTATACGGGCTAAGGCAGAATCCTACATCTACCAACATCTTGAACAAGGAAAGCTGAAGCCCAAAATCGACCGGATATTTCCGTTTTCTCAGATCGTGGAAGCGCACAAATACATGGAATCCAATCAGCAGAATGGGAAAATCGTTGTAGATGTGGCTCAGTAGAAGCGGTGAAAGGCCTCTTTCAAGGTTTGTACAAATTTTTGTACCACACTTTGAAAGCGGGCCCTGCTGTGGACAAACCGGACTGGAAGTAGAAAATCGCTTCCATTAACATAGAGTGACCATGAGCTTTCCAATTAGAACCTGTGTTATTTGCTCAGAAGAGTTTGAGCTGAAGCCGGACAAACCCGGCTTCGCCAACCGTTGCCCGGCATGCAGCGAACCGGAAGAAAATGACGCTGCGACAAATCAAGATGAGGGAAGTAATGGCGAGTTGAATGCGGCTCGCCGTAAAGCAATACGTGAGCTTCTTTATCGGAAAGATAGCTAGAACACTTCTCATTCTGTAACGGAACTGCTGAATTTGTTTTTCCTGGAGCGTGATATTCATCGCGCTCCGGCAGCACGGAATTCTTCTATACTCCTCGTCAGCTTTTTGAACATCACACTGTGTTCTTCCTGTCCATCAGGTATTCACTTAAAATTTCGTTTACCTGTTCCTGGTAGTAAACTTCCAGAGGGAAATGCTCTATTGGTTTCGGATTTAGGGTGAAGCTTTGCCTGATGGAGGTACCGTTAATAAACTTATGCGAATCGGCGATTGCATAGCATGTAAGTCATTTGACTGTGTAGATGTGAAGCATGATTGTCACCTGGTGCCCTCTGTAGCTGTAAAGCCCGAAACTATTTCTTTGGTGATGATTTCGGAAGCTGTACCTGAAAATCCGAACGATTACTATTACGCCAAAGGAAAGCCACTATTCCAAGAGACTACCGTTCAAGCCTTTTGTGATGCCGGAGTGAAAGTGTCCTCTGTGAAGGAACTCATTTCGCTGGGCGTCTATCTTACGACAGCGGTTAAGTGTGCCAAGACCGGATATGGAATACGTTCTGAGACAGTTCAAAACTGTTCTCGCTTATTGGAAAGGGAATTAACACTTTTCCCCCGGACCAAGGTACTGATGTTGATGGGAGACGTGGCTATTAAAGCTATAAACATGATTGCTCAGCGAAATGGACAGAAAAGAGTGATTCCTTCAGGATCTACTTACAAGCTTCGAGGTCAGAAGTACTTCTATAATGGAATACGTGTTTTTCCCTCTTATGTTCAGGCCGGTCCAAGCTTCTTTATTGAGAAGAGTAAGCGCAGAATGATTGCTGAAGATATTGCTGCGGCTATGCAGGTTGTCACTGCTTAAGAATCGAATCTGGATGTCCCTGTCGCAAGATCCTCTTCCATCAGCACGATGACCATTGGAGTGCATCTAATTGATTTACGTCCGGTTGGATGAAAGCTATCCTACGGAGACCTTACCCAAGATAGAGGGCGCATCGTGGCCAAAAAAGAAGAGGCATCCGAAATACTTTCCATCAATGGGCGCAATGTCCGGATAACACATCCTGACAAACTCTATTTTTCAAAACAGATAAAGTTCTCGAAGCTTAACCTCGTACATTACTATCTGACTGTTGCTCAAGGGGCTCTAGCTGGAATTCAAGATCGTCCTATCGTTCTAAAGCGTTTTGTGAATGGCGCTGAGGAGCAGGCCTTTTTTCAAAAGCGTGCTCCAAACGATCTGCCTGAATGGCTCAGCACTGTGACCCTCTCTTTTCCCTCGGGACGGACTGCGGAAGAACTGGTTGTCGATGATGCCGCGGGTTTAGCCTGGATTGTCAATCTCGGATGTCTCGAACTTCATCCGCATGCAGTGCGATCACGCGATCTGGAACATCCTGACGAGTTGCGCATCGATCTTGATCCTGGTCCTGGAATGGGCTGGACGGAGGTTCGGCAGGTCGCCTTGGTCGTAAAGGACTTTCTAGAAGAGGTCGACTTACGCGGCTGGCCAAAGACCAGTGGTTCGCGAGGGATGCATATCAATGTCCGGATTGCAGCCCGTTGGAGTTTCCAGGAGGTCCGTCGTGCTGCATTGGCTCTTTCTCGGGAGGTGGAGAGACGAGTGCCTTTACTTGCCAGTTCCAAGTGGTGGAAGGAGGAACGGCACGGAGTCTTCCTCGACTACAACCAGAACGCCAAAGATCGAACTACAGCTTCAGCCTATTCCGTCCGCCCTCTTCCAGACGCCCGTGTATCGACTCCGCTTTTCTGGAACGAAGTTTCCGAGTGTGATCCAGCCGATTTCACCGTTCTGACAGTGCCACAACGCTTTGCTGAAATAGGCGACCCCCACGCGGACATGAACACTGAAGTTGGAGTGCTCGATAAACTACTTGAGATTGCGGCTAGGCATGAAACAGAAGGTTTGGGGGATGCCCCTTGGCCACCTCATTTCCGCAAAATGGAAGGAGAGGCTCCGAGAGTAGCTCCATCCCGAGCAAAGGCCACGGCAAAAAAGCCCCGCGTCAAAATGCCGTTACTTGTTATCGCCAATTCTCCTGATAAAGAGGCAGCATTGGAAGGCTTGGAGCGATGGAAGGGCAGGCATCCGGATGTGGCTCAACGATTGGCTGTCGATGATGTTCTGGTTGATTCCATGCGCGGGAAGTCGTCTACGTGGACTCGCATTCGTGTGAATTTACGCAATGTCCCAGAGGAACTGCGACCTCCACAGGAGACTCCAGATCCGGATGACGATCCAACTCGGGAGTATTCCAAACCTAAGTATCCGGGGAAGGCCGCGTAGAGAGTCTGTTGAGATTGGCGCAGCATGGATCGGGTGAAGGTCTGTTGGTCAGCACTAAGAGATGTGATCCATGAATGCTTCATGGCCACGACCTAGCCGCGACCTGAAGCATTCATTTCGCCCTCTCCGAGAGACACTCCTAAAGATACTTGCGACTGGAGGAGGTCCGTTCTATTGCACAGATCCTATCCAGGAAGAAAATGGAGCAAGTTTGATGTTTTGTAGGCTGCTTGTTCCCTTGAGGTTTGGATCGTCAGTGAGTATCGTCTTGACGGTTTTTCCTGTTGCGCCATTTCCGGTCAGATTGAAGGAGATTGTTTGTGGCTCGGCGGTAAAATTCATGGCCACCACGATCGACTCCTTCCCTGCAGGACCTTTCCGCAGATAAGAGAGAACATTGGAGTCGGAAGGATTGAGCATTGTCATCGAGCCATCCCGTAATGCTGGGACATTTCGACGCAAGGAGATTAGCTTCTTGTGCCAATTGAGTAGGGATGCGGGATCGCTCTCTTCCGTTTTTACATTGACAGTTTTGTAATCTTCCGCGAGAGGGAGCCAGGTAGAAGAAATTGAACTAAATCCTCCAGCTTGGGAATCGTCCCATTGCATTGGCGTTCGCTCTCCATCTCGTCCCTTCTGTTTCGGCCAGCCAAGAATTCCGATTGGATCTTTTACGTCCTCTTTGCTCTTTGGCTCTGTGGTGACCATTCCCAGCTCTTCTCCGTAATACATCAAAGCCGTAGCACGGGTTGTAAAGAGAACAGTTGCGACGACTCTGGCGATGGCATCGTTGTGGACTCCGTCTCCATATCGATCCCAACTCCGGTGATTATCGTGATTGTCGAATACAAAGAGGGGCTGGCTCCCATGAATCTGGGTTTCGGCTTCTTCGATTCGTTTCCGGAACAGACCAACATCCAATTTATCCGTGAATCCTACTTGCAGGTCCATGGGAAGCTGCAGCTCATCGCGTTTGGCTCCGCCATACCATCTGTCCAGCTCCGCGATATTGGGCAGATAGGTCTCACCGATGAGGACTCGATGCCCAGGATAGCTGTCGACAACGTTGCGCAGGCGCCGCATAACACCATGAACTTCAGGAAGATTGCTCGTCATATCTTCTGAAATGATCGGATCGCCATAGTCGTTGGTTCCACCAAGAGGCTTTTCGTCACGCCACTGAGGGTCTTCGAAGATGGTTGGCACAGCATCCAGGCGAAAGCCAGCTACTCCGCGATTGAGCCAAAAGCGGACCACCCCAAACATGGCCTTTTCTACAGCGGGGTTTCTCCAATTAAGGTCAGGCTGTTCTGGATAAAACTTGTGATAGTACCACTGGTTGGTTTTCGGATCGAACTTCCACGCCGAATGTCCGAAGAGGCTCTCCCAATTGTTGGGCGGGATGCCCTCTCCTTTTCCGTCTCTCCACACGTACCAATCCCGCTTCGGATTTGTCTTTGAACTTTCCGATTCTATAAACCATGGATGCTTGTCTGAAGTATGGTTTACGACGAAGTCCATGATGACACGGATATTCCGTTTTTTTGCTTCAGCTACGAGTTCGTCGAAATCTGCGAGAGTTCCGTACTTCGGATCGATATCCTCGTAGTTGGAGATGTCGTATCCGAAATCTACCTGCGGCGAGGGGTAAACAGGAGAAAGCCATATAGCATCGACTCCCAGAGACTGCAAATAGTCCAAACGTTGAGTGATGCCCTTGAGGTCTCCGATCCCATCTCCATTTGAGTCCTGAAAGCTGCGCGGATAGATCTCATAGATCACCGCATGTTTCCACCATATCTCTTCAGTAGAAGCTTTCGCCGTGGTTGTGGCCTTCTTTGCCGGAGTTCCTGTCGATTGCGCCAGGCAGGGAGCGCAAATGAACCCGGTAGCCAGAAGGGAAGCTAGAACTGAAGTCACCCCTAAGCGGTTGAAAGATTTAGTCAATGTGGCAGTCTCCTTCAGTGTATCCGCACCAAATATAGCACCATGAAATATGAGTCTTTGAGGGACTACCGTAGGTATGCGATCGGAAGGAATTGCAGATGACGGCAAATCACCTGCTGCGTAGGCGTGCGTTGAAAATCAACGACTAAGTGGGCAACCACCTAGTGTTCTTTTCCAAATAAATGACTATTAACCATTGTGTTAATAGTGCAGATTTTTTGCGGTGGAGAGAAAGAGGTCACTCCACTCTCCTCTGAATTGGCGAATCGGCTAACTGCGAATATATGGCAAGACTAGCTGTCGAGTGGTTCCAAGAAAAGGCTTTCAGCAGGATGTTATCTCTAAATTAAGAATTTGTGCCGGAAATATGTTGACAGTTGGTAAACATAAGACGTAGTGTGCTGTTGGTTTACATCGAAGTGTTTACTTTGAATCTTCGAGAGAGATTACTCGAAGCCCGCATTAGAGATCCAAAAGATACGAAGAAAAGAAACCCGAGTTACAGGGTTGGAAACAACGGCAATACGCGAACGTCGTTTGGCGTTCAGCATCATTTATGGGGTGTCCAGGCATGCGAGTATTCAGGTACTACGCACTATATCTGTGCGCATTTCTGTTATCCATCTCCCTCAACAGTTTTGGACAGGCAGTCTATGGTTCCTTGTATGGAACCATTACGGATAACACGGGAGCAGCTATCCCCAATGCGGCAATTGCGGTTACAGATGAGAATAAGGGGACGACCGTGAATGTCCAGGCAAACGAGTCCGGAGCATATCGCGTCGATCACCTTATCCCCGACGTCTACGATGTCAAAGTTACCGTAAATGGGTTTAAGACCTTCACGGCTAAGGGATTACAGGTTTTTGCAGATTCCTCCCTTAAAGTGGATGCCCAGCTTGAAGTCGGTGGAGCTTCTCAGAGCATAGAGGTTACAGCCGATTCCATGCCGCTTTTGAAGACTGATCGTGCCGATGTTGCAACCACTTTTACCCAAAAGGAAGTTCAAGATCTTCCCATCGGAGATCGTAATTTTACGAATCTGCAGTTGCTTTTGCCTGGAGCGCAGCAATTGGGATGGAGTCATGCTGCATCAGAGAATCCCCAGGCAAGCAAACAGATCCAGGTAGATGGTCAGGCCTTCGGAGGCGTAGCTTTTCAACTCGATGGAACCGATAATCAAGATCCAATTCTTGGGATTATCGTTGTTAATCCTCCCATGGATGCCTTATCGGAATCCAAGATCACAACACAAAATTTCGACGCCGAATTTGGGAAGGCAGTTTCCTCCGTTGTAACGGCGCAAACGAAATCGGGGTCGAATAATTTCCACGGAAGTCTGTTTGACTATCGTCAAAGCAATGCAAATCTGGCGCGTGATCCATTTACACAGCCACCTAGTAGCGCTTTCCCCTCTGGTTTGATGAATCAATTTGGTGGTTCTATTGGGGGACCTGTTCTAAAAGACAGGCTGTTCTTCTTTGGTGATTATCAGGGGGTCCGCCAGAAGGTCGGTACCTCCGCTTCGATGACTGTGCCCTCACAGTTGCTGATCAGTACCTGTCTGGGGAATCAGGTAGGTCCTAGTGGAATTGCCGGGTGCGATTTTAGCGAATACTCGTCTCCTGCGGCTCTGGGAGCAAATGGCATTATTTATCAGTCGAATGGACAGTCTTATCCGGGAAATGTAATTCCCACAGCTGAGCTTTCTACTCCGGCGCTCAATTTATTCAAACTATTGCAGCCATACAAACCTAATAAAGCTGGGAATTACAATGGCCTGCAGAACAACTATGCAGGTAACGGAACAGGTCTTTTCAATAGCGATGCCTGGGATACGCGGGGAGATTTTCAGGTAACGGAGAGGATTCACACCTTTGCCCGCTTTAGCCGCTTTACCGATACCCTGACCGGAACAACGCTCTTCGGTCCGGCCGGTGGCGCAGGCTTCGGAATTGCAAATTTCGGAGGTACCTCGAAGGGAGCAAATGACAGCCTGGCTGCTGGAGCGGACGTAGCTCTAAATCCTAAGCTGGTTATGGATTTTCGTGTTGGTTATTATCGTTATAATATCCGCACTTCGAAATACAACTCAACCGTTCCTTTCGCAACCCAGTTAGGAATTCCAGGATTGAATACCGGATCGCCCATTACAGGCGGTGCACCAAGCTTCAATGTCGCCGATGTGGGAGCAACGAACTTTAAGACCAGTCCAGACAATTCGCAAGGAACTGGAGCCCAGTACGGAAGCGGATTGAACATCACTCGCTGCAATTGTCCTCTTACGGAGAGAGAAGACCAATTCCAGATCGTAAACAATTGGACCAAAACGATAGGCAATCATGCGGTGAAGATCGGTGCCGACCTGCGTTATGCCCGCAATTTACGAGTGCCGAGCGATACCGACCGTACCGGCATTCTCAGCTTCGGTAATGGGCCTACCTCCAATGGAGTTTCAGGAGGACTCGGGTTTGCCACCTTAGCCAAAGGGCAGGTAACCCAGTTTGGCCGGTACTTCAGCGTGTCGACCAACGCTAAGGAGTTCCAGAAGCGGGATTTCTTTTATGTACAAGATACCTGGAGAGCTACATCGACACTAACGGTCAACTACGGGGTCCGTTACGAGTTCTATTTCCCTGAGTCGGTAAATGGTAAGGGCTTCGGTTCCTTGATGGACCTCAGGGATGGATATCTTCATGTGGCAGGATACGGTGGAATCCCTAGCAATATGGGATGGAATATGGCTCCCAACGCCTACAATCCCCGCTTAGGAATCGCGTACCAGGTAGCACCGAGGACCGTGATCCGTGCGGGTTATGGCAGAAGCTTTGATATTGGAGTCTTCGGTTCAATTTTTGGACACGTTGTTACACAGAACTTGCCTGTGCTTGCAAACCAGACGGTTGTGCCGACTGGAGGCCCAACCTCTTATGCATTCTCCTTGTCTTCAGGACCGCCTCCAGCGACTTTACCTGCGGTTCCTGCAAATGGATTGATACCAGCACCAGCTTATTCCGGACCAGGTGGAGTTAGTCCAAAGGCTCGACCTAATGATTTACGTCTTCCAACGCTGGATGCATGGAACGTAAGTTTGCAGCAGTCGCTGACGCCCACTCTTTCTTTCACGATCGCCTATGTGGGAAATAAGGGGACCCATACCTTGAGTGCCGGGGATGGCAATAATACCAATCCCAATGAGCCGGCTATCTTCCTGCCTGGGCAATACAGTATTACCGGGCAACCACTTCACTTTGACTCAAGTGTAAAGACGGGGATATCCTCTACAGGAGGTACGGCAAATACTACCTTCTTACAGCGTTATTATGGGGGGAGTTTGCCCGCCTGCCAAGGCCCATGTGGGTGGACCAACGCAATCAGCTACTATGGCGACGATCAGGATTCTCACTTCAACGCTCTGCAGGTGACTGTTGCGAAGCAGTTTTCTCATGGGCTTTCCTTCACTGCGAACTATGCGTGGCAACGCGGCTACGATTTCAACTCAAGCTTTGCCACTTGGGATCGCCATGCAGTGAAGGGCCGTAATAACGATATTCGTGAACAACAGCTAGTCGCTTATGGCCTATACCAACTGCCTTTTGGGCATGGACGAATGTTTGTGGCAAAATCTTCTCGTCTAGTCGATGAAGTTATCGGCGGATGGCAGATAAGTCCGGTTGTCAATTGGTCTAGCGGATTACCTATGACCCTTATTTATGGAGGGTGTTCCGCAAACGTACCAAGCAATGCTCCCTGTTATCCCAACGGACGAGCAGGGAATTTGTCTATCAAAATGGGCACATTTAATCCCGCCACGGCCAGAAGACTACTCTATTCCGGGACAGCAACCGGCTTTACGACACCTGGACTAGACCAAATAGGAGACGCCGGTCGAAATAACGTCTTTGGTCCGCGATTCTTCAATGCGGATATTGCTATTCAAAAGGATTTTCCGATTAAGGAAAGTCTATTTGCCCAATTCCGTATGGATGCCTTCAACGCCTTCAACCACATTAACGCAGCTAACCCTGGGAGCAATTTGCCAATTGACCAGGGAGCGCAATACTCCACTGCGCAGCCACCTGGTGCATCTGCTCGTCAGCTGAAGTTTTCAATACGTCTTCAGTTCTGACCTTGGTCTGATCTGTTTTGAAGAGAGGGGAGCAAAAATGCTCCCCTTTTTCCTGGGCGATGGGGTCGAGGGCTGCGATGCAGTAATATTTGTGTGCGAGGGGTTACTGGGTTGAATAGGTTTTCAAAAAGTATTGTCTTCGTTGGACTTGTTGTGCTCTTCTCTACTGCTGTCGATTGGGCGATGCAGACCGCGGTTGCTCAGGAGTGGAGCATTGGTTCTTTTCATCGGGTTAATAGCACTGAACCATTACTACGTCCGAAACCGACGAGTGTCTTTATTGATCCCATAGAGAAAAAGCCTGTTCATTGGGAAGCGCTGCACACTTTTAATCCGGCTGCAATTGTCCGGAATGGAAAAATAGAAGTTTTATATCGAGCGGAAGACGATACCGGCACAATGAAAATCGGTGGCCATACTTCCCGTCTAGGACTGGCGGAGAGCGAAGATGGCATTCACCTCACCCGGCGTGCGGAGCCCGTATTCTTTCCGGCAGAAGATGCTCAGAAAGCAAGAGAGTGGCCCGGCGGTGTAGAGGATCCTCGTATTGTAGAGCTCGAAGATGGAACCTACATTCTCACCTATACACAATGGAATCGGGTTACGTATTCCATCGGAATTGCCAGTTCGAAAGATTTGCTTCACTGGGAAAAGGATGGTCCCGCCTTTCAGTCTGCAGGTAGAAAATATCAGAATTTCAGATACAAATCAGGTGGAATTGTCACCGCAGTTTCGGGTGGTCGGCTCAAGGCCGTCAAAATTCGCGGCAAGTACTGGATGTACTGGGGTGAGGGAGAGGTTCATCTTGCGAGTTCTCCCGATGCAATTCATTGGACTCCCGTTGAGGACGACAATGGTAAGTTGCTCGTTCTTCTGGCTCAACGTGCAGGTCGTTTTGATAGTTCCTTTCCGGAGGTTGGGCCGCCTCCTGTTCTCACCAAAGATGGGATCGTGGTGCTGTATAACGGGAAGAATGCTGCTACTTCGGGCGATACCACATTAGGTGCCGGTGCCTATGCGACTGGGCAGGCCCTATTCAATGCTGAGGACCCGGCAAAGCTGCTCGCCCGTGCCGATTCTCCTTTTCTGCGACCTGAGCTTCCCTATGAAAAATCCGGCCAATATGCAGCAGGAACTACCTTCTCGGAGGGGCTGGTCTTCTTTCAGGGAAGATGGTTTCTCTACTATGGTTGTGCCGATTCTCTCGTGAGTGGCGTCATCACAGGGGCCAACATCAAGGAAGAGAAGTAATGACCGGGATGTCCCCTTTCTTTGGTAAAGAGAAGGGGGCATTGTCGAAATCTTTTGTTCTGGTCTTCAGTTTCTTTTGTTCCTTGTTCGCTTGTGCTCAAACGCCTGCGGTATCTCCGGCAAAGAGGCCGCTGGCTGATTTGTCCGCGCTCCGTAACTTGATCGACAAGGGCAGAGTAACCGAAGCATTACAGCAACTGGATGTACTTGCCCAACAGCAGCCCGAGCCTTTAGGAGTGGAACGGTTGCGCGGGATGGCGTTTTATACACAGGGCAATTTTGCTGCGGCAGATCGTGCTTTGTCCGCTGCTCTGCAACAAGACAGCAAGGATATGGAAGCCGCGGAAATTCGAGGTCTGACGCTTTTTCGTTTGGGGCGTCCCACAGAGGCCATTCCAATCCTGGAGACGGTACATGGGTGGAACTCCGCGACTAAAATTGATCCCGACTATGTACTGGCTCTCTGCTATATAGAGACGCGCCGATTTGAAGATGCGCGACGTGCGCTCGCAAGGCAGTATGGCTTTGCTCCAGAATCGGCAGAAGCATACCTGATCGCAGCACGAATACTTCTCCGGCGGGAGAACCTGCTTCAGGCCAAGGAGTTTGCCCAGAAGGCTATCTCCTTAAATCCGCAACTTTCACTAGCACATTTGCTTTTAGGAGAGATTGCTTTATCTGGAGAGCGTCTGGACGAGGCGATTGCAGAGTTTGAAAGAGAGCGTGCGCAGAATCCGCTTTATGGCGGGGTCTATGACCGGCTTGGCGATGCATATTCCCGTGCGGGGGAATATGCAAAGGCACAGCAGGCTTTGCAGCGGGCTCTCCTCCTCGAACCATATGCAACTGGGCCATATATTCTTTTAGGGAAAGTATTGCTCCGTAGAGAAGATCCCGTGAGCGCAGCTACCTATCTGGAGCGGGCTGAAAAGATGGATCCATCGAATTACCTCACCCACAACTTTCTGAGCCAGGCGTATCGGTTGATGGGGAAGACCGAAGATGCAGCAAAAGAAGCTGCCATGGCGAAAAAGCTACAAGAAGCAGAGCGTCCTCGTCCTAATCCTGACTAGAGCGTTTCATTTCAGGTGTACGCCGAAAAGCACCCTGGAGTGCAAAAGCACAAGGTCATCTCAGAGGGTCTGCTTTCAGAATCTTTCCTCCTTCTTGAACGACATACAAACGGTTAGAAGCCAAGCCTTTTAGTGTGTCCGATTGTCCAGATGGCCAACGGATTTCTACGTCGGCTTTGGATGCGGTATCGAGTCCAAAGTGGATACGCAGGTCGTTTTGGGAATAGTAACTTCCGCCGCTACGAACTTCTTCCATCTGGACCGGGAGCTTTTTGTTGTCGGAAGTAGTTGGCACAGATACGCGGATTCTAGCCCCAATTCCGGTACGATTCGATTTCGTTCCGACGAGCCGAATCTTGATCCAGCTGCGATTGAGTGTGGAATCGCATCGTAAGAGCTGTGGAACACTGTTTATGCAGTTAACGACGATATCGAGGTCGCCGTCATTATCGATGTCTCCGAAGGCACAACCTCTGGCAGCAGCAGCGTCTGTGATGCCTGTTCCGGCTTGATTGGTAATTTCTTCAAATTGACCATTGCGTAGATTTCGGTATAGATATTTGTGCTCTGCATAGGGAGCGTCGATGTGCGTACCATCGACCTCAGGATAGACGTGTCCGTTGCAGACCAGCAGGTCGGGCCAGCCATCGTTGTCCATATCGAAAAATCCAACGCCCCAGCCTAAAAGCCGGGTATTGATGCCTAAGCCTGAAAGATAGGTGTAGTCATCGAACATTCCATCTCCGAGATTGCGGTAGAGGGAATGAGTATCGCCGGCGAAGTTTGTTTTGACGATGTCGAGTTTTCCATCTCTGTCGAAATCTCCTATAGATACTCCCATCCCTGCCTGAGGTTTGCCATCGGGAGAATAGGCTACGCCCGCTTCAATCGCTGCATCTTTGAAGGTTCCGTCTTTCTGGTTTTGATAAAGAGTTGCAGCGGTAGAATCGTTGGCGACATATATGTCCGGCCAGCCGTCGTCATCGAGATCTGCTATTGCCACGCTGAGTCCATAGGTCCCAATCGTATTCGCTATGCCGCTTTTCTCCGAGACGTCAGTGAAAGTCCCATTGCCATTATTGTGGTAGAGGATATTCTTTCCGCCTTGAAGTCCAGGAGGACCGCAGGCAACCTGGATGCCTTTGTATAAGCAGTTTGCAGCTTCGGGTAGTGGAGCGGTCTTTACGTCGAAATCAATATAATTTGCGACAAACAGATCGAGATGTCCGTCACGGTCGTAATCGAGGAAGGCACAACCTGAATTCCATCGGGTTCGGGACTGTAGCAATCCTGCTTTTGCGGTGACGTCGGTAAAAGTCCCATCTCCATTATTGCGATAGAGTGCATTTTGTCCGTAGTAGCTTATGAAGAGATCGTTCCAGCCATCGTTGTTGTAATCGCCGACGCAGCAGGCTTGACCCCATCCACTGCGAGCTAGGCCCGCCTTGATTGTTACGTCGGTAAAGGTTCCATCGCGGTTGTTTTTGAAGAGGTGGCAGACAGGTTCTTGTCCCTTTGGGAACCCTTCCAAACGGTAGCCATTTACAAGAAAGATATCCACCCAATCATCCTGATCGTAGTCGTAGAAGGCGACTCCACATCCAGTGGTTTCGAGAAGATACTTGTTTTTGTGCTCGCCGCCATAGATCGTCTTGATGTTAAGACCAGATTGTTTTGCAATGTCAATGAAGCTCACACCTAAAAGTGTTCCGGCTACAGGGGAGGGTAATTTCTTGGGGGCTGCCTGAGGCTTTGCGTCATAAGTTGGCCGGGAGTTCTGTGCGGGAGCGGCCAAAGCCAAGACATCTTCCAGCGCTAGCACGAGTGTCGAGCGAGAAAGCGATCTCAAAAATCTGCGGCGACTGAAGCTCAAACCATAACCTCCCGGCCCTTTGGGGACGAGCCGAATCACCTTCGTGAGTCCAGAGTATAGAGAATGAAAAATACACTACACAATAGGCACAATGCCATCAGAACAGAAGAGTACCCCGTCTTCACCAGAGGTGTATCGGTCTGCACGGATCTCATTCATCAGTCCGGATACAGCATTTGTGAAAATGGCCTAATTTGCGTGGCTGGACTTATTTTGAGATTCAAGTAAATCAGCTTTGTTGCGTTCGATAGCGGCATCTGCAGTTTTGCCCTGTTGTTGCAGGATCTTTGCTATCTCCCGGTGTGCTTCCGCCAGATCCGGCTCGGCAGAGATAGCTGTTTCCAGTTGCTGTAATGCTTCTGTGAGTTGGCCTCGCTGGAATAAGGCCTTACCGCTTTGCAAAGCAAAAGTGGCGCGTTGGTGTGTAACCGCTGTACGACTCAGATCTGCAGCTATCTTGCGCTCGGCAGCAGCTCCCTCTTTATCTCCCCGTTGCAGGAGGATGGATGCGAGCGTGATATGCGGGCTCGGTTGATTGGGGAGAAGATCAATTGCTCGTTTTAGCGCAGGAATTGCCCTGTCCGGTTCGTTTGCTTGTTTGTAAATGCTTCCCAGAATTGACCATCCTTCTCCATTGGAAGGGTTAAGCTTGAGAGCTTTCTCCATTTCCTGGGCTGCTTCCTGAAATTTTCCCATTTGCATATAGAGGATGCCAAGCGTGTAGGGCGGATCGGGCAACGTGGGATCTTGTTTTGCAGCAAGCTCGAATTCTGGAATGGCTTCGGAGACCTTGTCCTGAAGCTTGAGAGCGAGTCCCAGGTCATAGTGCAGTTGCGGGCTATCAGGTGCTAGCGCGAGGCCTGTACGGAATTCTTCTATTGCCTGGTCTATATGGTTCTGCTGTAGATAGGTCACACCCAGATCCTGGTGCAGAACGGGATCTCGGGGAGCTAGTTTAAGCGCGCGTTCGTAAACCGGTACAGCTTCCTTGGCCTGGCCTACCTGTACCATAGCTAATCCCAGATTAGTCAGTGCAGCAGCATCCTCAGGTTTTGCCGTAACTGCTGATTGAAAGAAGGGAAGTGCTTCCTCCGGTTTTCCTGTGTTTTGTAATGCGATGGCTAAAGCGTACTGTGCATCGGAGGAAGATTGGTTGATCTTTAGTGCTTGCCGTAGGGGAGCGAGTGCTTCACTGTCTTTGCCTGCCGCCTGCAACGCTTTACCCAGCTGCAGATTTGTCTCGAAATCATCGGGCGTTTGGGCCAGAACGATTTTGAGCTGATCAATAGAGTCGGCTACCTTGCCTTGCATCAACAGGAGAGAGCCCAAATGAAATCGAGCAAGAGTCAGATTCGGTTGAAGAGTTAAAGCTTTCTGGAATTCGTTTTCTGCCTCGTCGAGCTTTTTTTGCTCTGCTAAAACGGTTCCCACGTTGTCGTGGAGAGTTGCGTCTGCAGGGAAGGAGAGTAGGGCGTTCCGAAGTTGAGTTTCGGCTTCCGCGGGTTGCCCGAGGCCGTCGAGTGCTCTGGCATATGCAGCAACTGCCGCTGCCGGTAGGGTGATTTTGGCTGATTCCAGAGATCGAAAGAGTGTTATAGCCGATTGAAAGGTATTCTGTCGGGAATAGGCTGTGGCCAAGTTTATCGTAGCTGTATTGTCGTTACGATCCAGCTTGTGAGCCTTCTCCAACTCTCGAACTGCTGCAGCGTTGTCACCTTCTGCCAGGAGGACCGCGCCGAAAGCACTGTGCCCTGCGGCAATTTGTGGAGCGAGTTGAACGACCTTGGCAAATTGGGTATGCGCAGCGGAGAGTTCGTTGCGCATCATTGCAGCGTAGCCGGCTCGAAATGCAGCATCTGCGGCTTGGATGGCTGTTGACCGTGGCGGTGCGGCGGTCTGAGATTGACTGATAACGGCAACGCCGAACAGCAACGCCATCCAAAGCCGGTTTTTCATAGCATCTGAATTGTAACTACGAAAGCGGGAATAAGTTAATTCGCCGAACCTTCGGCACGCGAGAAGGTGACAGCTTCGCGTCCCTGGTAAATACGGTAGCTCCCCGCCTTATCGCCTGCAACAACTTTGAGTGGCGTGGGCCGATGGAGTGCTTCATCGTGCGTGGCTTGCGCCGTAATAATGTCCTTACCACTAAGATCCATGATTACAAATTGATTGTTGGCACGGAATCCGCAGCCATAAGCTCCTACGGGCAACTGATGTCCGTCGAATTCAAGAGGAACTTCAGTGATCAGATACGACTGGTATTTTTGCTGCACTGAGCTTGAATACCCCGAGGCATCCACCAGTGCTACGAGTACATATTTCCCATCCGAGAAGCGTACTCCACCCGAGTTGCGCGCCTGAATAGAAGCTGATTGTCCCTGGAAAAAAACCGATGGCGGTAAGATTTTAGTCGCGTCAGCAGATGTCAAAACGGCAGGAGATTTTGCAGTTGTGTCTGATTGTGCGCGAACAGCGATACCACCGCAGATGAGTGCCACTCCCAGCATTGCAACGGATAACTTCTTAATTACCTGAATCATGTATTTCCCCCCTCCAAGTTCCTAGACGGCATTTGTAAATCGTTTTTTCAATTGGGTCAATGAGACATTTTCATTTCTTGCGATGAAGTTGACTGGCCAAGAAGTAATGCCTGCTTCAGAGCCACGGGCTTGAGCCTTTCGTCTCCTTCGCGGAGATGGTACATCCGATCGACGGCAATTTGATGAAATCTCTGAGTTAACTTACTGGTTGGCCACTCCACCTCTATTTCCGATACCGATTGTGCATCCCCTAAGCCGATATGCTGCCGAAGGGGATTGCCTCCAAAGCTGGAGCCATAACCAACAGTACGATAGATTTCACGTTTTCCGGCATTGCCTGTTGCAGTTAGGTGGATTCTAGCCCCAAACGCCAGCCGATTAGTTTTCGTGCCTTCCAACTCGAGCGTGATCCAATGATTTCCATGTCCAGGGTTCCGGTAGAGGACGCTCTGATAAGTGTCTCCGGGAAGTGCTCCCCCCATTTCTTCAAAGATATCTTCATTCCCGTTATTTTCCAGGTCACCGAAGGCGACGGCATGGCCTTTTTGCAGATGTCCAAATCCGCCGGAGGTGGTTACATCCTGAAACGATTTTCCCTGTTTGTTCCGAAACATTCTGTTCGGTAGTAGTGCCTGGTAGGAGGGATCTCCGGTCCCGAGATAAATATCCAGCCATCCATCGTTATCGAGATCGCCAAAATTGGATCCCATCGTCAGAATTGCTCTATCGAGATGCATCTTTTTACTGACTTCTGAGAAGGTTCCATCGTGGTTGTTCCGGTAGAGCCGAGGCGTTTCAGCGTGCGTAGGAAGCCCGGTTTCAAAGGCGCCAACGTCTTGCATGGATTCGGTCGAATAGCCGGCAACAAAGATGTCCGGCCATCCGTCGTTATCGAAGTCGAAGAACCAAGTAGCAAAGCTCTCTATGGGCTGAGTGACTCCGGCTTGTTCGCTTACGTCCGTGAATAACCATTGACCGGCGCTTGGGTGAGCGGGATCTCGCGGTCCGTCATTCCGGAAAAGGTGGTTCTTTGCTCCCTTGATGGAAATGTATAGATCTGGTCTGCCGTCATTGGTGTAATCTCCCCAAGCGACTCCTTTAACGAAGCTCATTTCTGCAAGATGATTCGGAATCGCTACTTCGGTGAAGGTGCCGTCTCCGTTGTTATGGAAGAGCTGAGAAGGATGAAGGCTGCCGGGAGTCGATTCATGGCCGACATATACATCGAGCCATCCATCGTTGTCGAAGTCGGCCCACGCTGCCGTCTGTGTCGGATGCATCGATAGAAGTCCGGAAGCTTCGGTAACATCGTCGAAAGTCCCATTTCCATTGTTCCTCAGCAAAGACATCGGATACTGGCCGAACTTTCCCCACCAGCCACCACGTAGAACGAGAATGTCAGGATGCCCATCATTGTTGTAATCGGTTTCGACGATGTTGAGCCCTCCGGTCTCTCCTGTCAGGCCAGCCTCAACGCTGCGGTCTGTAAATGTGCCGTCACCGTTGTTATGAAATAAATGCATCTGATCGCGCGGGCCGGACGAGGAGACGACCAGATCAAGCAGTCCATCACCATCAAAATCGTCCATGATGACACCGCCGGAGTGTCCCGTGATCGCGACCCCCGCAGCCGGAGCCAGATCTGGATATTCTCCCAGATCGTATTCCGATTCGAAGAGCCTTTCGGGGATGAGCCATTTAGCAGGGACCTCATGCGGATATTTGCCAAGCTGCATGTAGGCGACATTCAGTAACCAGCGGGATTCCGCATCGGTTGGATCTTTTTCGAGAAGGGTTGTGAGCTCACGTACTGCGCCTTGGGCGCCTCTGGGCAGTTGATGGATTCCCGATGCGCGAATAGGAAAGATGCAGGACTTCTGTCCGTGAAAGTGAATACAGTTTTCTTGTTCTCCTAATCTCAGATAGGAGATGGCGAGGACTTCGTGTAATTGCCGATCAAGTAGAGCTGGAATATGAAGTGATCTTTCCTTAATCATCGTGCGAAGAGCCTCCAACGTATTCACGGCATCTTCGCTGTCGCCTGCACGGAGCAATTCATTCGCTAATTCCTGGCGAACCAGCAACTCGTGTTCGGGACTTAACCCGGCCTTAATGAGGGATCGATAGTATTGAGCTCTTTCTGCAGGTTTATTGGGATCTGCCTTCCAATCGCTGTCTTCAAAGATTTTTCGTAGAAGTGCAGCCATCTTCCTTGTGGTTTCGGCCTGGTATGGAGTGGTTTTGACCTCTTCCAGCGAAAGAGAAGAAATGAGGGAAAGTCCTGTCAGAATGCATAGAAAGCGGGAGATTCCGGTGCCACGCCAAGGCATAGCGAGCAATCTAGCATCTCCCACTTGTATTTTGCACGGAGATAATCTGTGGGTAAAAGAAGCGGTGTTCTTCTCTCTAGTGATGGTGAAAACTATCTGCCCCTGTGTTCTCCATCTATGGATTCCTGATCGTCAAACATAATCCATGGAGAGGCTTCAGGAAACGAGGGGAAAACCATCGAGCCGCACTGGCTAAAGAAGAAATAGGTGTAGCCCATCTTCTGCAGTTTCTTCTGGAGCGAGGCATAATCGAGTTCCTGTTGCTTCATCTCCTTCGAGACAGGGACAAAGCCGAAGCCGAGTTGCTTCTCTGGAAGGGCTGCCGACAGCTCTGCTGCAAAACGCTCAGCTTCCGACAAGTTCAGCTCTGAGACCTTATAGCAGATAACATCTGCACTTTCAGCGTAGGAGAGCGCGCGATGGATTGCGGTATCCATGCCTCCGCAATAGCCGTGTAAGTTGTCGATGGTTGTTACCCCAGTGAGAAAACGTTGGTCGCGAGGATCGTCCTTGCTCGTTACTAGTTGCGCTTCCCTAGCGCTGGTGCAGGCAAATAGTATCGGGCGATCTCCCAACGCTTCTGCGGAAGTTCTTATGCTGGCAAGCTTTTCGATAGCCTCTTGCGTGGATATGAGTACAGATTCAGTGGCTCGAATCGCCCTCTTCATAAACAAAAAACCACCGGGAAGATTCATGGCAGCGGCTCCGTGATCCACCATGTATCCAGCAACTTCTAGCAATTCGTTTCCTTCACGGAAGCGGAAGTCTGTGGGTTGAGATTCGGACAAAGCGGGGGCTGGGACTCGATTCATTGATTGCGCCATAGTTTGCCTAGAGATTCCTTCGTAAGATGCTGTCAGGAGAAAATGTGTCTTCTGTGTGCCAGGTTTTCGGCAGCAGGTAAATCTTCTATCTGGTCTTGCACGGTAATTGTTAGATGTAAGAATGAGCAACCCGGAGCCGTCCGATTCGGACGAGGGACATGAGGGCTGTATTGTCCCGGTTTCCCTTTTCATCGCTTCCTCGGACTGGTAAAGGGGACGGAAGCTCTTGATTTGTATATGCAAGCTACGGCGCTAGAGCTTTGCCTGCAAGAATCGCCAAAATGAGAGCTCGACCGTTATGGATGGCGGCATCTAGAATGATGCTTCCATGTCGCTTTCCCCAAACTTACTGCGAAAACTAAATGATGCGCTGCTCGGAGGTCGAGTTAGCGAGGGATTTCAGTTACTGGAGCGGCCCGCAAAGATCCTGGCAGGCATTGTTCCGGAAGATCCTTTTGCCATTTCCTATCTTCTCTGCCTGGTGCGATGGGTGGATCTGGGTTATCGGGACCTGCATATCTTCGAAGATGTGTTGAAGCGCTTCTCCTCTCTCAATCGCGGAGAGATGAAGTTATCCGACTATCTGCAGTTGCGTATGGTGGAAGGCTTTTATGCTTTTGCCTCTGAAGATGCATCGACTGCAACAGAAATCTTTGAATTTGTGCTACAGGCGCAACAGGAGATTTCCGAGCCGCGCCTGGTTGCTTTAGTGCATTTCTGGAAGGCACGCGCTCATCGGAAGAAGGGGGAGTATCAGAAAGCTCTGCACCATATCGCGGAAGCCAAGGCTTTGTCGAACCGCATCCAGGCTCCCAAGCTAGTCGCGATGATCAAGATTCATGAAAGCTGGCTTCTGTTTCAGCGAGGACAACGCAAGGAAGCTTTCATTCTTCTGGATGAAGCTGAGCTGGAATTGAAGCCTACGGGGCATGCGCTCTCTCTTGGAAATATTGAGTCTGCACGGGGAAGATTCGTGCGTCGCTCCGGCGAATACGGTAAGGCGCTCGAACATTTTCGCCGCGCAATTTCAATTTATTCAAAACAGTTTCCTCATCATTCCAATCTTGCTCGTGCACTGGTGAACGCCGCATATGTAAGGAGACTTATGGCCCTTGAGCTTAGCCATCGATCGGATTCGGGTAGAGCTCGGGGTACGCATCATGCTCGTTATCTTGAGATATGCCGTGAAGCATTGGAACTGCTTGAGCGTGCCAAGGATATCTATGCCCATCATCAGCACCAGGTCGGCTTGGGGTCGGTATTCGTGAATGCCGGTCAAGTGCATCTGGACAGCGGGAACATCGATCAAGCTTCGAGCGAGGCAGCAAAGGCCTTTCGTCTTGGAGAGGAGAAGAACGACCACATCCTGATGGCGCGCGCTAAGGTCCTACAGGCTGATGTGGAGAACGTTCGTGTAGAAGAGCAGCTTGAAGAAACTCAGGATATTGCGGTTCATGCGGCACGTGCTGTGCAGTATGCCGAAGAGGCAATTGGGTTAGCCAGGCAGACGCAAAATAAGCGACTGCTTGCAGGCGCCTATATCGCACGTGGGCTGACGGCAGCCAGCGACTTCTTTGAAGAGTGGGAGACCGCAAGGCAATTCGCATCGTTAGCCTCCGAACTGCTCAGTACGGAAGATCGTGATCATCTATCGAGAGAGCTAAGCATTCTAAAGTCACGGATTCTGCGTGCGACCGGGGTCGATCAAACCTTGCGTTTGTGGTCGGATGGTGTATTAGGCGAAAAGACCTTTCAGCAAGTTACGGAGGAGTTTGCCGAGATCGTTATTCCGAAGGTCTGGATGCGTGAAGGACGAAAGATATCTAAGGTAGCGGAAAAGTTATCTATATCGCCGAAGAAAGTTCGTAGAATTTTGCGAAATGTGCAACTGCTGGATTGGGAATAGTGGAGAATACCTCTGCCGCGCTTGAGGCTGGGAGCATGGCAGAAGGCTCAAGTTTCAGGCTCGGGCTCGCGAGGCTGCCCATTTGGCTTTGCCGTATTGCCCGAGTGCAACATCCCCGCTCATTGTGTCTCCGTCAATTGTTCCTTTGAAGTTGTAATGGATTTCGTTTCCTCCTACCGGAAGAGCGCTATGCAGGAGAATCTAGTTTGATGCGATCTCTCCTTGCAGCGACCCTTCATAAATGGATCCCTGATGCATGCCTGCAACAACTTCTCCTTCCTGCTGGTCAGGAAAAGCTGATGTCCTGTTCCTTTGAGATAGGTAATCGTTACAGCCCAAATCCCTCCAACCCTGGCTGGAGGACCGGTAATTGGATCCGGAGATGGTATGGCTGGCGGATACGCAAGCGTGGTGTTCCGCAGAAGATTGCGGCGGCTTATCTTTTTCAGTTTTGAATTGAGTGGTGACATGGATCGTTCCTTGCGGGCATTTTTCGCCGGTTCTGACAGCTGGAATCTGGCGTTCTGTATGTATAGAAAGGAACGAACCCCGCGGCAGAAATGCCTCGGTCTGGTTCTCCCCTCTGCTCTCTGGGATGAACGGAACAGATTGGACAAACTATCGTTACGTCCTGGAACAGGGCACAGGGACAAGCTGAAATTAGAAGGGGTGGGGAGAGATACAGATAAAACTAAAGTTTTCTGAATGGACCCGGGAAATAGCTGTGTAAAGACGGAAGATTGCGTTCGGCCGCGTTAGCTGTTTTCTGGCCCCTCCGTGATTTCGAGATCAGGAATGATGCGGAGTGTATGCAGAAATTCAGAATCGCTCAGCTGCGTCGAAATCGGAGTGGTTCTCAAATTGGCAGTAATGTGCAAGCTTTGGAGTTCGATGCCGGAGACTTCCAGCGCTTTCATAGCAGCGGCGATGTGGGGATTTGCTGAGATCGCTGCGTTTACTGCATCGATGAGCTGCTGACATATATCTTGACGCTCCATGCTAGCCTCCTATCCGACCGGATTCTTTCCTACAGAATACTCGAAAGGCCTAAAGAACGCGCTGGTTATCTTGGCCAAAGTCAAAAATCCCGATCTGCTGCAGCGCGTAATCCTCGCGACGATCCGAGCTTCTTACGTGTTACACCAATAGACGTTGGATTTGCCTTATCGGACGCAACAAAGTACGCCATTTGTGAGGATGAACCCGATTCCTGGGACAGTCAACCTACGAATGGTGGAAATATGGAGCTAATTGATAAATCCTTGTTGATGAGTAGAATATAAAGATTTTCTTCCGGGATTTATTCTCTCTCGTCGATAAGATAACGCGATGTTTGTTAACGAACTGAGAGTCTTTTGGAAAACTTCGTGTCACAATTGCAATTCAAGTATGCAATCATTTGAACAACCTCTTGTACTCAGGCTTTTTGCCTAGATGTCTTTCGGTTGCCTTGCAGAGTTGGGTAGAGATCTAATAAGTTCCTAAGCAGAGATGCTTCTACGTGTCTATGGCTAAATAGTTTAAAAACAAATATTTACGCAATGTTGTTCTAGCCGTAACTGAATTGAAGAATACCTTTTGAATCTTCCCGCTCTATCTATCGGCGAGATTACTAATTGGTGGGTACTGAGGACTACCTGCGGAAGAACAACGATGAGACCAAAGCAGAAGTAAAACAGTTCACTCTAGATGACATGCAAGATCTGGTACCAGCTGAAAGTAGCTGCCCTTATCTTGTGAAACGGGATCAATAGCTTTTGCCCTTTTCCTGATTATGAGAGTTTTGAGAAGGCCGATCTCAGTGGAATAGCAAATCAATCGATATCGATTGGTTTACATCAGGGACAAATCCCTGTAGTTGGAGACTGAACCCTTTGGATTACAGTAGCTTGCCGTCGGATGAACTGGTCAGTCTTTGTTCAGCATCCCAGGATTTCCATGCCTGGAGGGAGTTTGTCCGGCGTTTTCAACGCCCAATTTCCTTGGTGATTTATAGAGTGGCACGACTTTGGGGGGAAAGTGGCATTTCTGTCGTTGATGATCTTGTGCAGGAAACTTTCCTCAAACTCTGTGCTAACGACTGTTCCATCCTTCGGGAGTTCCGTGCGAAGCACGCGGACGCGACGAGTGGCTATCTACGAGTGATTGCTCTAAATGTTGCTCACGACTACTTTCGTGGTCGGCGGGCTCTGAAGCGTGGTGGAGCGCAGCGGCCGATGGATTCTGAAGTTGATCCACTGGAATTTGCCCCGGCCGAGTGGGGCAATGCCGACCAAATTGAAAAGCAAATTCAATTGAAAGAACTGGAAACGTTGCTCGACTCGGCTTCCGAATCTGACGTATCGAAACGCGATCGCACCATTTTCCGGTTGTATTACAAACAGGGACTTACGGCAAAGGCCATTTCTTCTATACCAACCTTTCAATTAAGTACAAAAGGGGTAGAGAGTTCACTTGCCAGGACGGCACGGTTCTTGCGATTACAAGTGAAAGGTGGTCCCGTATTCCATTCCGTGCCCCAGCAGGGATTCATTTCAGCATTGCCTCCGGAGGAGAATGGATGATCCTGGAAAGTTATAGGGTCCTCTCCGACCCGCTCTATCAGTCAAGTTGCAGCGGCAGAGAAATTAGAAAGCGGAGTCGAAAGGAAGAACGGAAATGAAAGAAACTCCAGCTTTCCGTCAGACGAAAGGTGATTGTCCTCCGTACGATGTCTGGGGATTACTGTGCATTGGGGGACTTCCAGAGAACGAAGCCGAAGAGTATCTGAGCCATGCTTCAAGTTGTCCCGGATGCAGCCTTCTTTTGCGTCAGGCGCTGGAAGCCGTGGAAGAAGGGGAGAAGCCGGAAGAAGCACAAGCTCTTAAGGGTGCGAATACGGCAACTGTTACGTGGCAGGAGCAGATGGCGCGCCGTATGTCGGAGTCGGTTCCGGCTGGCTCCGAATCCAAGAAGGTTCTTCGCCCTTCTGTGTGGAATTTCGGGCGATCGCGATCCGCTTGGCGGATTGCGGCTTCGCTTCTTGTTTGCGCCGTAGGTATATCCGTCTGGTTCTGGTATCGGGCACATCATTCGGCTGATCGGCTCATCGCTCAGGCTTACGATGAGAATAGAATTCTAGAGTTGCGGATTCCTGGCGCTCGCTTCTCGCCTCTGCAGCCAAAGAGGGTTATGCGGGACGGCAGTTCCTTTGCTGAGCAACCAGCGTCATTGCTGGAGGCTCGTGGTGTAATTGCCCGTCAGCTCGAACGCGATCCTCAAGATCCCAAATGGCTGGAATTGGAGGCCCGGGCCCATCTTCTCGATGGCAATCTGGACCGCTCGATGGAAACAACGAATCATCTCTTGTTGCTCCATCCTTCCGATCATGCTCTGCTGCTTGATAGCGCTATTGCCTATTTTGAGCGTGGCCAGCTGAGCGACAATCCTCAGGATATCGGGACCGCGGTAGAACTCCTTGGACGCTTGCTTTCTCAGTCTCCGAATGACTCTATTGCTCTCTATAACCTTGCAATTGCCTTTGAATATTTGTACCAGTACCAGAATGCTATTCGTACCTGGAAGACTTTTCTTTCTGTGGAGAAGGATTCCGGATGGCTAGCCGATGGGCAGCGGCACCTCAAAGAGGTTGAAGAAAAGACCAAATCCCATCAGGGATATATAGAGAATGCCCCATTAGACCATGGCCGGATCTTTTCCTTAGCGATGGACAAGTCCAAGATTCCGAAACAAGATGAAGAGCTTTCCACGACGCAGTTACCCGATTTATTAAGAGCGGCTTTTCCCGAAACCCCTACCGTTTGTACCGAATCCTGTCTCCCAGCCCGTGTCGTCCTCTCCGCACTCTCTGACTCCCTAAAGAAGCAACACAACGATCCCTGGTTGAGTGACCTGATTCTGTCGCAGGCCTCCGATAAGTGGGGGAAAGCAATCCGGGCTTTGGCTGATGCAATTCAGGCAAATGCTAAAGGACTGCCATCTGAGGGTCTTCAAGCCGCCAATACTGCTATTGCTCTTTTCGCAGAGGCAGATAGCTCCGTGGGAGAAGCCCGAGCGCGTGTGGAACAGGTGTACGCCTATCAGCGTCTATTGGATGGCCAGAATTGTCTGGATGCCAGTCGGGAGCTTGAGAAAAGACTCAAGGATTCTCCCTATGTTTGGATGAAAGGCCAATTTGCTATTGATTACTCCAGCTGTTACGCCATCCGTCAGCGCTTCGATGAGGAGAAGGTCCTGCTGGATGAGGCAAATAATCTGGCCCGTTCCAGTCAATATCGGATTTTGGGCTCTCGTGCTTTGGGAATTACGGCTGCTCTGGATAACAGCCTTGGTAACTACGAATCCGCATGGAAACTAGATATTGCCGGACTCCGCGATTACTGGTCAGGTAATTATCCGGTATTGCGAGCCCTGCAGTTTTATTCGGATTTGGGATATGCAGAGGTCTCCCGGTCGAGGCCTCGTCTTTCCTTGTATATCGCCCAGGAAGCGCTGGCCACGGCAGTACCCTTGCATCTCGATTCTGTAGAAGTGGCATTGAGATTTCGTCTGGTTCAGGCTCTTCTTCGAGTTGGAGATGAAGGACAGGCGGAAAGGGAATTGGCTATTGCGGAGAATAAATATACTCATCTGCCGAATGCCGAACGCTTCAATTTGTATATGGCCGAGGGTCTGATTGGCTTAGCCGGACTCAAGGTTCAGCATCAGGAGTCCGATGCTGCGACGGCTCTGTTGAACCGAGCTGAAACAGTCTTGCCGAAGGACAGTAATCCCCACTTGAGGTTCGCTCTGGTTGCTACTCGGGGGTCGCTCCTCATGCAAACTGGGCGGTGGCAACAAGCGCAATCCCTGCTGAGTTCTGCTGCCCAATGGGCGGATTCCGAAAGAGCACATCTGGACTCTGCCGAAGACCGTTTGAGTTGGTTGCGTCAGATGGAGCCGATTTACGCGGGATTAACTTTAGCCAGCTTCGAGGTAAATCATAATGCCAGTCAGGCGTTGGCCGTCTGGGAACATTACCGGGGGCAACTGCTTGGTTCGGATTACGCCGTGCACTGTATGCAGGCGAATCCCGAGTGCGTGAAAAATGCGATTGCCAAAGAGCAGACGCGGTTACGGAAGGGAGCCTTGCTCGGGCACATCGTTTTTGATCATGGGGTTCTGCTTTGGCGTGTCGATAGGGAAGGTGTCTCGATGCACTTTGTCCCGGTTCCGCGTCAGGAGCTTATACAGAAGGTCGAGGTATTTACGCAGCTGGTCAAGATGTCCAACGAGAATGACGAGGACCTTAAGAACTACGGACGCGAATTGTTTCGACTGTTAGTTGGTCCCGTGTGGCGTGGATATGATGCCGGGCAGTCGATCTATCTTGAACCGGATTCCTCCCTGTCAGGTTTGCCCTTTGCTGCACTTCCTTTTCTCGATGGTTATTGGGGCTGGATTTCTCCTCTATCCAATGTTGTCTCCATTCTCGAGGATGAGCCGGAGCAATCGAATACCGCATCTGGGGTTCTGGCAAATCTGCGCAATGGTAAAGCATTGATAATTGGGAACCCTAAACTTCCTATGTCTGCAGGGCCACCTTTGCCCGATGCGGCCGAGGAGGCACGTTTTATTGCCGGGATTCTTCCCCACGCAACGTTATTGGTTGGCGAGGATGCGCAGAGGGAGACAGTCCTGCGTGCGCTGCCATCGGCGACCATCTTTCATTTTGCGGGTCACACACAATCCTGGAGCAGCCGGACGCGGTTGCTACTCTCTGCTGCCTCGGTTTCTTCCGATACATATCCGCCGTCTATCAACGCCTCTGATATTCGTCAGTTTCGTCCTAAGAAATGTATCCTTGCTGTCTTGTCGGCGTGTTCTACCGGGAACAGGGAATCTCTCGATGCCAACGTTGTAAGTGACATGGTCAGTAGTTTTGCAGAAGTTGGTGTGCCGCAGATCATCGCGACGCACTGGAGTGTAGACTCTGCATATAGCTCAGCCCTGATGCGCTCTTTCTATAAGCAACTTATGGCTGGGTCTTCTGTCCCGCTAGCCTTGGAGAAGGCACAAACGGAGCTTACTTCCAAAGGGTATCTTCACCCCCGGTATTGGGCTTCGTTTTATGCCGTCGGATTTGGAAAAACAAACCTAATGGAGATACATGATGGATACTCAGAACTCAGTCCCCTCGGATCCACAGCCAAACCCCAATACCAGTAGCTTTACTTTGGAAGTGAAGATCCAAGGATGCTTCGTCTTTGCCTTGAGTATTGATTCAAACGCCGATGCCGTTTCCGGTATCGATGTATTTGCGCCGGATTGTGGCCACACTTACCGTGCCGGCATTCACGATCAATGGAACAATCCTTATGAACCGTACGATGAAAAAACAAAGGATCGTCCGCTACTTATGCTTGCGCCTAGACGATACAAGCTGGAGTTAACGCCAGATATCAAAAGGAATCTTTCTGCCAGCAAACTGGAAAAGGACATCAGAGACAAGAATCTATGGCCGGAAGGTATGCGTCCTTTGGGGCAAGGGTGGGACCTTGCTGTCAGTCTTCCTATTCCTGATCGCTGGACTACCGACTATATGGATGTCAGCGGTCATTTTGCCGGAGGAGGTGGGGCGGATCTGAAATATATGGGTATGACACAGACGCTGATCTATAAAAACGTCGAAGGTTTTGAGTTGAGAGGTTCTCCTCTACCCGTGATGGATCCAGTGCCCAACGAGCATGGCAAGGTGATCTTCTTTATCGATGCAGAGCCTCCTTGCATTCCCAATATCGACCATCAGCGTGACGCCGTCGTAGTTATGGCGCAAATGATGGGGCTGGATATCAACCTTGCTGCACCTTTTAGCGGAACCTTGGGCAATACCGCTGGCGAGAAGATTGTACGGAATGGCCAAGGCTCCAGCTGTATGGGGAGCAGTGTCTTCCAAAATTGTTGCTAGCCGAATCTTCCTTCCTCTCCCCGGTGTACAAGGGTTGTGCATCGGGGAGTACAACCTTCCTCATAACCTGTAAGCTTTCGATCTATTACTCCAACTACCCTGCGGAAGCAGATCTGTGCCTGCCTCCCTGGCGGAGGAATTCCTGATATCCTGCTGCAAACAGGAGGGATTTTTTGCCTGTCACATGCAGGATCTTTGGGTTGTACTATGCCAAGTTTTGAGGAGGCTCGTTTCCTCATCCTCGAACATGTTTCTTCTCTAGGTACAGAAGTTGCCAAAATCGAGGACTCTTTCGGACGCATTCTTGCCGAGGAGATTGTCGCTCCTTGGGATCTTCCCGCGTATGACAACTCTGCAATGGATGGCTATGTGGTACATGCCGACGATTGTCAGAGTCCTGCTAGCCTTCCTATCGTTGGATGCCTTCCTGCGGGTGCTGTGCCTTCGGAGCCGCTTCGGAAAGGCTCTGCAATCCGAATCATGACAGGTGCTCCAATTCCTATTGGCGGAGATGCTGTTGTGCCCCTGGAGGAAGCAGTTGAGAGCGATGGTCATGTTTTGATCGACGCGCCCGTTCGTCGCTACAGACATATTCGCCGCGCGGGGGAAGATGTTTGTAGCGGTGAGAGATTGCTTGAGCCCGGGGTCTTAATTCGGCCAGCTGAGATCAACATGCTGGCATGTTGCGGGAAACATAGCGCGGTAGTCTATCGCAGACCTCGTGTGGCCATCCTCTCGATAGGAGATGAATTGGTTGAAGCTGGTCACGCTCCTGGCTATGGCCGAGTTGTGAACAGCAACGGACCTTCCTTGGCAGCTGCAGTTGCCGAATGTGGCGCAATCCCTCTGATTCTCGGCATTGCAAAAGACAATCATGCTGAACATCGGGAAAAGATCCTGGAGGGGCTTCAGGCAGATGCCTTGATTACTTCTGCTGGAGTATCTGTTGGTGCCAGAGACTTGGTGCGTGCGGTACTTCAGGATCTTGGAGCCCAGGAGATATTCGTTCAGGTGGCGATGCGACCGGGATCGCCAACTTGCTTTTACAGGCACAATGGCAAACCGATCTTTTGTCTCCCCGGAAATCCGGTTGCTTCACTGATTTCCTTCGAAGGGCTGGTGCGGCCCGCACTCCGGAAGATGCTGGGACATAGAAGGGTATTGAGAGCTTCGGTCACCGCGATTTTGCAGGAAGAGATCCGCAAGAAGCCCGGCAGTTTGCAGTTTCTGCGTGTGCGTCTTGCTGTCGAAGATGGAAAACGTATTGCCTATAGTGCAGGGAAACAGAATACAGGAGCCCTAAAGACCCTCTTATGTGCCGATGGCCTGGCTTTACTTCCGGAAGAAGGTGTACTGTTTTCTCCTGGAGATGTGGTCAAGGTTCATCTCCTGTCGGAGCAGAGCGGCTACCTGGAGTTTGAGGAGACGAAATAGAGGAATGAAGGCTGCAATTCTAACAATCAGCGACAAAGGTTCGAGAGGGGAACGAATCGACGAAAGCGGTCCGGCCCTGGCTGCCTGGCTCTCCGAGCGCACTGTAGAAATCGGTGCTACCGAGGTGATTCCAGATGAAGCCGATCAAATTTCGGCCCGCTTGGTGGAACTCTGTGACAGTGGAAGCTTCGATCTGGTATTGACCTCTGGAGGAACTGGAGTGTCTCCACGGGATGTGACTCCGGAAGCGACACTGAAGATATTGGACCGGGATATCCCTGGTTTTGCGGAGGCGATGCGTGCGAGCAGCCTTGCCAAAACTCCATTCGCAATGATCTCGCGTGCTGTTGCTGGAATTCGAAAACGAACCTTGATCCTCAATCTTCCCGGTAGTCCGAAGGGAGCAATCGAGAATATCGCGGTTGTATGGCCCGCCGTTCCCCACGCGGTTAAAAAGATACAAGGGGATATGGAAGATTGTGCTCCGAGAAAAGGTGCCTGATTTATGCTCCCAAAGCTCGCAGGAACAGGCCCGCCAAGAGTCCTCCGATTGCCGGTCCAAGAATGGGGATGGGTGCATAGCTCCAGTCCGAAGTCCCTTTCCCTGCGATAGGTAGCACAAAATGTGCTGTTCTCGGACCTAGATCCCGAGCTGGATTGATTGCATAACCAGTTGTTCCTCCCAAGGAAAGGCCAATTCCCCAGACAAGGCAGCTGACCAGGTAAGGTGAAACTCCTGCCGCTGCTCCGGAAGAGAGAACCAGCTTCGAACTCATTGCGCCTGCTACAACAACGAGGACTGCTGTCCCGATAATTTCGCTGAAGAGGTTAGCCAAAGGCTGGCGTATTGCGGGAATCGTACAGAAGATTCCACGCTTTGCTTCCGGATCGGAGGATTCCTTCCAGTGCGGAAGATAGTGTAGCCACACAAGCGTTGCGCCCAGGAAAGCTCCGGCGGTTTGTGCCAGTGCATAGGGAAGCAGCTTGCTAAAGTCTCCGCTCTTGGCTGCAAATGCCAATGTGATTGCAGGATTGAGATGCGCATCTTGACTTCCGCATAAGATGGCAGCAAAGATTCCGCAAAGAACAGCGAAGGCCCAACCCGCGGTAATTACCATCCATCCGGAGCTTTCTGCCTTCGAGCGTTTGAGCAATACGCCGGCAACAACGCCGTCACCAAGCAGAATCATGATCAACGTGCCCATGAACTCGCCGAAATAAGGAGATCGCATTCCCTCACGTACCTGGATCAGATTTGTTTGTTTCGAGATGCCGATGAAGCGTTCTTGTTTTTACTGGATTAAATACTTTTGTGCAAGAGCCAGGAAATCGGAAAGTTGTGCATCAATCCAGGACGGCTCTTTGCCAAGTTCTTTCGCCATGAGTTTGGCCACCATCGGAGCCATATCCATTGCAGCTTGAGCATTGAGAAAAAGTGCTCTTGTGCGTCGTGACAAGACGTCGTCCAGCGTGCGAGCCATCTCTTCTCGTATCGACCAGATAACCTCGGCTCCAGTGTATGGAAGCTGAGGATGGAGCGGTGCGGCCAAGGTTGCATCTGTATCGGCAATAGCTCGGATCTTGTCTGCATCGCTTCCGTAGACCCAGAGGTTTCCTAAATCCTCGATGTGGTCGTGGTAGCCATGGATCTTCAGATCTTTGGTCATGCAACTTTCATCTTGCAGCTTGCCCAGCATAATTGCGTGATCGACGCAGTCTTCTGCCATGTGCCGATAGGTCGTCCACTTTCCCCCCACGATGGTCAGTAAGCCGGAGTTATCGACATGAATAGTGTGATCGCGGGAGATTGTCGAGGTTTTGCCCGGTTGCCCGTCCGACGTGATGGGCTTTACCAGGGGACGAATGCCGACATAAACACTGAGTACATCGCTTCGCTTAGGCGGACGGCTCAGATATTGAGCTGCTGTTTCCAGGACAAATTCTATCTCCTCTGCGAAGGGCAGGGGATTATAGGAAATCTGATCGATGGCCGTATCGGTTGTGCCCACGACAGCGTGATTGTGCCAGGGAATTGCGAAGAGTACGCGGCCATCTCGGGTATGGGGCACCATAATGGCGCTGTCACCTTGCAGAAACGATCTTTCAAAGACCAGATGGATACCCTGACTAGGGGCGATCATGCTTTTGGCTTCGGGTTCTGCCAATCGGCGGACTTGATCGGCAAAGATGCCCGTTGCGTTGATTACGATCTTTGCGGGGATTGTGTATCGCGTACTGCTTTCGCTATCTTGAGCGACGACTCCGTTTAGGTAGCCTTCCTGATCTTTGGTCAATTCCACTGCCGGCATGTAATTCAGCAGCGTTGCTCCGTGATCGGCAGCTGTGGCCAACAGATGAATTAACAGACGGGAATCATCGAATTGCCCATCGTAATATACAACCCCTCCGCGAAGGCCGTCGGTCTTGAGCGTAGGAATTCGTTGCAATGTTTCTTCCTGAGTGAGAATCCGAGATTTGCCAAAGCCATACTTTCCGGCTAGAAGGTCGTAGACCTTCATTCCTATTCCGTAGAAGGGAGTCTCCCACCAGGAGTAATTGGGCACGACGAAGGCGAGATCGTGAACGAGGTGGGGAGCGTTTTGACGAAGAATCCCACGCTCCTTCAATGCTTCCATAACAAGGGAGATGTTGCCCTGCTCCAGATAGCGGACCCCGCCATGGACCAGCTTTGTGCTGCGACTCGAAGTTGCTTTGCCGAAATCTTCGCTTTCAAGCAAAAGCACCTCAAATCCTCGCGAGGCAGCATCGACGGCAATGCCTGCGCCAGTGGCCCCACCACCAATGACGACGATGTCCCAGGGAGTCGAGCGGCCTGCGAGGCGGTCCAGCATCTCTTCGCGTTTCATCGGGATGAATTGCTCTCCTCTGTCCAGTGTTTTGCTCGTTCTACGGCTTTATGCCATTTGTGTCGCAGCTCTTTTGCCCGTGTTGTGTCCATCGAAGGTTCAAAGCGTGTGTTGTTCTTGCGTTTTGCCCATATCTCTTGCGGACTACCCCAGAATCCAGTTGCAAGTCCAGCCAAATACGCTGCGCCCAATGCAGTTGTCTCGATATGTTCAGGACGATCGACAGGAATACCCAAGATGTCGGCCTGAAACTGCATCATCAGATTATTGATGCAGGCTCCTCCATCTACACGCAGTTCTTGAAAGGGCTGTTGCGCATCGGTATTCATGGCCTCGACAACATCTGCCACTTGGAATGCGATGCTCTCCAGTGCTGCCCGGGCTATATGGCCTTGTTGTGTTCCACGCTGCAGTCCGATGATCATTCCGCTGGCATAGGGATCCCAGTGAGGAGCGCCTAAGCCAACAAAGGCAGGAACAAAAACAACTCCGTCACTGTCTTTGACTGTGAGCGCCAGATTCTCAACATCCTGCGAGCTGCGAATGAAGTTCATCGAATCTCGCAGCCACTGTACCACTGCTCCACCAACAAAAATGCTGCCCTCCAATGCATACTCCAGTTTTCTGGAGAGACTGCAGGTAAGGGTAGTGATTAGCTTCTTTTCCGAAAGGACAAATCGGCTGCCTACATTCTGGAGAAGAAAACATCCCGTTCCATAAGTGTTTTTGCCCTCGCCGGGATTTAAACAAAGTTGGCCGAAGAGCGCAGATTGTTGATCGCCAGCAATTCCAGAGATAGAAATTGAGCCAAGCCCTAGTGTCGTTGTGATCTCGCCAACTGTCTCGCTCGACCAGACGACCTCCGGCATCATGCTTTCGGGGATATTTAGAAGCTTGAGAATCTCTTGATCCCATCGCCCTTCGGCAATGTTGAAGACCATGGTTCTGGATGCGTTGGTGTAGTCTGTCAGGTGCCGCTTTCCGCTCGTCAAGTTCCAGATCAGCCAGCTGTCTACTGTTCCAAACGCCAATTTCCCCGCTTCCGCTTTCTCTCTTGCGCCGGGTACGTTGTCGAGTATCCATGCGATCTTCGTGGCTGAAAAGTAGGGATCGATTAGCAGGCCTGTTTTTTCGCGGATGATTTTTTCTGCGCCATCTTCTACAAGTTTGCTACAGGCCGATGCTGTGCGCCGGTCCTGCCAGACAATGGCGTTATAAACAGGTCTTCCTGTCTCTCTGTCCCACACGATCGTAGTTTCACGCTGATTCGTAATTCCGACCGCGGCTACGTCTCGGGGTCTTGCTTCGGCTTTGCCCAGAGCTTCTACTGCGGTACTCAATTGCGATGTGAGGATTTCGTAGGGATCGTGTTCTACCCAGCCAGGATTAGGGTAGATCTGCTGAAACTCGTGCTGCGCCTGAGCAACGATTTTGCCATCCTTGGCAAAGAGAATCGCACGCGAACTTGTAGTGCCTTGATCAAGGGCAAGTATGTATTCCATGGAGCCTGTCTCCTCCTAAATAGGGCAGAAATCGCGAGAAATATGGGCAGAAGTTCAGGTACAGCTGCTCTTATCGTGGATGGCGGATTTCGAAAAAGGCCGTATCGATCCCGTTGTTCAGACATATGTCCGTTTCGAGAGGTGAGGTCTGCTACAAAAATCTTCGCCGACCAAACTAGATGATTGAGGAGAGAAGGGTCAAGCGGGATATAAAGATGGCAGCCTCTGGAGCTAAAAACAAAGCCTGGTGCGAATACCGTATAGACGGCTTTCGTAGCCCATACTTCCGGCCAATACAGGGCCGGAAGTGTGGGCGTTCGATGATTATGCGACTGAAATATGACGTGAGGGCATCTATTGAATTCGCTCGAAGCGGAATCCTGCTTCGTCTAGAGCCTCGGAAATGCTGGCGATATGGGCCGCACCCCTGGTTTCGAGCGTAATATCGATTACCGTTTCACCCAGACTTACTCCGTAGTAAGCGCGGTTATGCAACGTCTCTACGATATTGGCCCTAAGTTTAGCCAGAATCTCGGTCAGTTGAAGTAATGCTCCAGGTCTGTCCAGAAGGTAGACCCGAACACGAAGCAAACGTCCGTCTTTCACCAGTCCGCGCTCGATGATCTTGGCAAGGAGGGTAACATCGATGTTGCCTCCGCAGACGAGCACTGCTGTTCGCTTGCCTTCGAGATGCGTCTTGTGTTGCATCAGGGCTGCAAGGGCCGCGGCTCCAGCTCCTTCGGCGAGTGTCTTTTCGCGTTCCAGCAGCACTAGAATGGCGCTGGCAATCTCTTCATCATCGACGGAGATAATGTCATCGACATAGTTCTGTACCAGAGGAAGGGTGTATTCGCCGACTCTCCTTACGGCGATACCGTCGGCAATGGTTGCCTCAGCCGGCAGGGTAATCGGCATACCTTGTTCACGAGCTCGCTGCATGGATGGCAGTTTTTCCGGTTCAACTCCGATGACCTTAATCTTTGGATTTGATTCCTTTACTGCACAGGCGATTCCGCTGATAAGCCCTCCACCACCGATTGGTACGATTACAGCTTCCAAGTCCTCAACTTGTTCGAGTAGCTCCAAGCCGATCGTTCCTTGCCCTGCAATGACCTCCGGATCATCGAATGGGTGGATGAAGGTGAGTCCTTCGGTATTGCAGCGACGGAGAGCTTCCTCGCAGGCTTCATCGTAGTTGGCTCCATGAAGAATGACTTCTGCTCCAAAATCGCGGGTTGCCGCGACCTTTACCAGCGGGGTTGCCAGTGGCATCACGATTTGAGCTCGAATATCCCGGCTGCAGGCGTGATAGGAGACTCCTTGGGCATGGTTTCCTGCACTTGCTGCGATTACGCCACGACGCTTTTCCTCTTCTGTCAATGTGAGGAGTTTGTTGAGTGCGCCACGCTCTTTAAACGATCCCGTGCGCTGCAGGTTTTCGAGTTTCAGGAAGACTGGTAGTCCCGCAGACTGGGAAAGGTTATGCGAGATCTGGCAGGGAGAGCAGTGAATTGCGGATCGGATACGTTCGTGAGCTGCTTCGATGGATGCAAGTGTTACAGAACTCAATTTCTATCTCCAATTCCATTTCATTGAGGGCAAAAGGAAAGGCCACCAGCCGCTTCAGCGGGTGATGGCCTCGATGTGTGAACTGGTGAGTTCGCTAGGCCATGACACCCGCTCCGATGCTAATTCGCACCATAATGGAAAAATCGGATTGCATGGCAATGACGGAGGAGACAGAGCTGCTGGAGTCTTTCATCAAGACTAGATCGATGTCCAAAACTGCCTTATCCGTTTGCATGACTCTAAATAGTTGGTATCAGATGCGTTGTTCCAGGTCAAGAAGAAAATATTCATCCCGATCTTTATCTCATTTATTTTGTGTCGTTTACAGGCTTGTTCTTAGAGCGCTTGCGAAAGTTGGGGAAGCAGTCCCTCATGGCTCACCTGGTAAAGCATTAACAATCTTTGCGTCATGAGGTAATACGCGGTGACGGCATCGTTGAGATAGAACGGTTGTCCGTAGGGGTGTCGGTGCAGCAGCAGTCCTAACCGGATGTGACGGAGGGCCTTTTTGATCTGGATGGCATCATGGCGCATGCGTTCGGCAACTATTGACGCTTCCTTTTGATTCCATCGTTGGGCATATGCTGCAAGCGCAATGAGAATGAATGAGTTGTTCTTCATTCGCTCAAGTCCTTCAAGTCCACCAAGGAGATCCCATAATTCCGAGGATTCCAGGATCACCGGATTTGTTCTCGGTTGTAACGTGGTTAGGGCAATGGATTCCAGAATTTTTTGGTCAACAGGCTGAATTTGCGCAACAAGAGCTTCCCACGGGGCTGCGCGTAGCCGATGCGAGGCGATCGAGTAATACACAACCCCAGCTGCGGCAAAACAAAGGCAAGAAATTACCACTAAAAGAATAGGCATATAGCCCTTTGAGCGAATGTTGTTAATTAGGGAAAAGCCTGGCAGAACTATTGTACTGTCGTATTCGCTTCAACCGGCGTAATTTGCTGCCGGAATGCGCAAAGCGAGACAGTCTGAATTGTGAGGTGTACCTCTTTTGAACAATTCTAACTGTTCCGGCGTTGGTATTGTGCCGAGAGGTACTGGTTTGGAAGAAGGAGATGTTTAGCCCCGACCGTTTACGGACTTATTCCGGTCTGGGTGTTAGCTCTAGTTCTGGCCCTGAACAATGCCTGTTAGAACCAATCCGGAAGCAAACCAAAGTTTTCTACCGTCAGGAAGCGTTGGCCTTCAGACGGCGTGCTTAATGACTCATGCTCCAAAGCCCAAGTAAACGGATGATGGATGAGTACTGCATGGAGCCCGGCGGCGAGCGCAGGGTTAATATCGGAACGGGGACTGTTACCGATCATCCATGTTGATTGAGCATTGAGGTCGTATTTCCTGCAGACATTGCGATACGTATCGGCATCTTTTTCTTTTACGACTTCTGCAGCCGCAAAGTGCATTCCCAGACCAGAACGAGCCAGCTTATCCGTCTGTTCTTCGTGATTGCCTTTGGTCATCAGGATCAATTTATGACGAGAGGCCAATTGGGGGAGTGATTCGGCAACTCCGGAAAGCAACTCGATATCCTCTTCTGCAATGGCTTGAGCAAAACTCACAATTCTTTCGTGCTTCTCTTTGGTAATAGGTTCCGGGCTCAAACGTTCAAAACAGGTGATCAGCGAATGCGTGAAGCTTGCCAGCCCGTAGCCCCGTTCCTTTACACAGGCTCTTTCTACCTCATATAGCTTTTCGCGGACTTCTTCCGGTGTGTATTCGTGATGATTCAGATAAGAGATAAATGTGGCAATTGCGCGTTCGAAATAAATGTTGTTCTCCCAAAGCGTGTCGTCGGCATCGATCAGCAACGTTTGGCCTGAGGGGAAACGCGAATTTCTCGTAGAAAAGCTCATAGCTTTAGGGTAGCAAAAGCGACGACGCTGACTATGTTCATCCTCTGCCGCCAAGTGGGACTGTCGGTTATTGCGCGGCTGTGCAACAATTATCCCCAACTATGCAATGCTTTCCCTTGGTTGCCAATTCCCAGTCTCCAAGTTGTTAGAGCATTTGGTTGGGTATGGTCCCGCAACAGGTGGAGCTGTCTGATTGTTTCTTGACAGATCGACACTCCGTCAATCGTTTGGGGCTGCACTGAACCTGAAATGCTCTAAAGGCAAGCGCATCTTCAAGGTTGTTGGACTTTAAAGCATTTCTCGCATAGGTATAGACTTGCTGCCGATACAGAAGAGAGGCTCTCTTTTGTGGAAAGCTGCGTATGCTCTGTGCCTTGGTCTACACCTTTGCGGGAAATGCTCCAGGCAAGTTTTTGCTGACTGACTCTCGGAGAACGTTATGATATCGCGCTGTCGTTTTGTCGCTGTATTTGCATTCCTCTGTTTCCTCTGTGTTGTTGTTCGCGCCCAGGATTTTTCCTCGATTGATCGCCTGATACAGGCCAGTATCGAAAATAAGGAAATTCCGGGAGCCGTCGTTGTCATCGGTCATAACGGCAAGGTCGTCTATCACCGCGCCTACGGAATGCGCTCTCTTGAGCCTACCCGTGAAGAGATGACGGAGGACACCATCTTCGATATGGCTTCACTCACGAAGCCGATGGCTACAGCTACCTCCATCATGCAGCTATACCAACGCGGCATGTTTCGCATGAGTGATCCGGTTGCCAAATATCTGCCCGAGTTCGGTCAATCCGGTAAAGACCACATTACGATTCGTGACCTCTTGACGCATTATTCTGGATTGCCGGCTGATGTCGAGCTTAAGGATCAATGGCGAGGTAAAGAAGAGGGACTCCGCCGTGCCTTTACCTGTGTTCCTCTGAATCCTGTTGGCAGCGAATTCCGCTACAGTGACATTAATTTCATCGTCCTCGGCGCTTTAGTGGAGAAGCTCTCCGGCAAAACTCTGGACGAATATGCGCGTGAGAATGTCTTTATCCCTTTAGGAATGTCGCATACCCGGTATCTTCCTCCTGCTGATTGGAAATCCATGATTGCTCCGACCGAGTACGATGAGCAGAATCACGTACTACGCGGTGTGGTTCATGATCCTACGGCCAGAAGGATGGGCGGTGTTGCCGGCCATGCGGGAATGTTTAGTACTGCTGATGATGTCTCACGATATGCCCAGGGTCTTCTCTATTTACTTGCAGGCAAACCTTCTGCATTTCCGATGCAGCAGTTAATAGCTCAAAAGATGTCGATTCCTGAGCAGCCTGCGACTGGAACACAGCTTCGGGGTTTTGGGTGGGATATTGAGTCAGCCTTCTCAGGCAATCGTGGCGAGCTGTTTCCCGTAGGCTCCTTCGGTCATACCGGTTTTACGGGTACCTCGCTGTGGATGGATCCAACCACAGATACGTATGTTGTGCTTTTGACCAACTCTGTTCATCCACATCTGAAGAAGGCAATCACTCCATTGCGTGGTGCCGTGGCCACGGCTGCCGCTGCCGCTCTGGATCTTAAGGGTGACGACCTTGCCGCGCATGTAACCGGGTATAACGAATCTATGACCGGGCTTCGCCGTTGGATGACCCGTAATGTCCAGGTGAAGACCGGCATCGATGTTCTGGAGTCAGATCACTATGCTGAGCTTCGTCAATTGGTCACCAAGCACGGTGGGCATCTTCGTGCTGCGCTGCTGACGAATCCAACTGGACTCGATCAAGATGGACGGCGTTCCGTGGATATCTTGCACAAGGATGCTGCTGCCGCAGTTCCAGGTTTTCAACTGACGCGTCTTCTGAGTCCAGAGCACGGCATTCGGGCGGCTTTAGATACGACCGATGTTCACGACACGGTCGATGAGCCGAGTGGGTTGCCCGTGACCAGCCTCTACGGTGCGACGGATGCGGCACGCAGGCCCTCGGCTCAGGTATTGTCCTCTCTGGATGCAATCATCGTGGATCTGGCAGATGCCGGAGTCCGCTTCTATACCTATGAGACTTTAACCGGCTATTTGTTGGAGGCGGGAGCAAAGTCTCATGTGGAGATTGTCGTACTCGACAGACCAAACCCCTTGGGCGGATCTTTTGTTCAGGGACCGTTTTCGGTCTCAGGGAAAGAAAGCTACACCAGCTACATGCCTGAACCGGTTCGTCACGGCATGACCTTGGGAGAACTGGCTCGTTACTTTAATGGAGAACGCCATCTCAACGCACCCTTGACCGTCGTCAAAATGCAAGGTTGGGAGCGGGGGGACTGGTTTGATTCAACCGGACTGGAATGGATTAATCCTTCTCCGAATCTCCGTAGCCTGGAAGAAGCTGTTGTCTATCCCGGTATTGGACTGATCGAAGGAACAAATCTTTCTGTCGGAAGAGGAACGGATACTCCGTTTCTGTTGATTGGTGCCCCATGGATAAAGGCGCGTGATCTGTCCTGGGCTTTGAATCGGCGCTTCACTCCGGGGATACGTTTTGTTCCCGTCAGTTTCACCCCGGCCGCTCCCTATCCATATGCCGGACAGCTGTGCCACGGGGTTCAGCTGTTTGTAACAGACCGCAATGCGCTTGATGCTCCCGAACTCGGGATGGAAGTTGCCTCAGTGCTTCAAAAGCTCTATCCCTCCCAGTTTCAGATCGACAAGATGCAGGGAATTCTTGCCAATCCTGAATTGCTGGATCGTTTGAAGGCTGGTGACGACCCGAAGCATCTTCGTGAATTGTGGTTCGATCAGATGGAGACGTTTATGGCAGCCAGAAAGCCGTATCTTCTCTACTGAAGCGGTAACCGGAGCGGCTCTTTGCTCTGTCCAACTGGTGGACAGAGCAAAGAGCATTGTTCTGATTTTGCCGCCTGCCCCCAAGATTTAGCGCCTTTCCCATGCTTTAGCCGCAAGTTACCCCACACGTAGTAACTTCATCCTTTCTTTGTTCTTAATCGCCTTCCCACATTCCGATAGCCCGGTACTTAAGTTACCCAGCTCTTATTTGCTTGCATTACTGTCACTTGCGAGCCGATGGGTGAGATTGTGGAGAAAGGCGATTGATTTTCTCCTTTTCTTCGCCTAGTATCTGTCAAAAGGATTTCGGAGAGAGACAATCCTGAAACGTTTCGATTGGCTCTTGCCGTAGTCCGGAAGAGAGATGTGGACCCATGTGTGTAGAGATTTCTCCGAAGCTGATCAAAGGTGAGTGGAATGAAGGTTACGCCCTCGACTTCCACACAATCGGAACTGAATTTCTTGGGTATAACTCCTATGGGCAGCCCGAATACCAGACAACGAGGACTCCACTAGGAGAGCTCATGTTTCGCTTGAAATATGAGCAGGATTATTCTGGGTTGGAATTTATTGCGGAAACAGTAGCAGAATTCCTCAATTCGTGGAGTCTGGAAGTAGATCTTCTGGTTCCAGTTCCACCAACAGGTACCAAGCGAAAGCAACATCCTGTTCAGGAGATCGCCAGATTCTTGAAAGAATTTCACCCAATGGCAGTGAGTGACACTGCCGTGAAAAAAGTGAAATCCATTGGGCATCTCAGAAATGTTTTGGATTACGATGAGCGAGCTTCCGTGCTGGCCAGTGCCTTTTCGGCAAATGCTGAAGAGACTCGAGGGAAACGGGTGCTTCTGTTCGATGATCTGTACCGCTCCGGCGCGACTCTGAATGCCGTGGCTCATGCCCTCAGGAGCGAAGGTGGTGTGGCGTCTGTGTATGCCTTGACTGTTACCCGGACACGTAGCTGTTAAGCCTGTATCCGGGTAGCCGTTGGAAGCACTGCAGAAATCCGGTGTGGATGGTGACCTCTCTACCGACCGCTGGCTATAGAGGTTTCAAATAACCTCCACCGGAAAGCGTGAATGTCTGGCTGCCAAGAGAGGTGTTGTCTGAGGAAACGTAGTAAACGGTATAGCCATTGCCCACGATGTTGGAGATGGTTGTTCCTGAGATACCGCTACTATCGTTCAACACCGTCAAATAAGACGCTCCGGTGACATTCCAGATACTGCTGGAATCGAGTGTCAACGTTATGGACTTGGCCGTGTTTGCCGAATTGATCGAGCCGGTCAGCGTAGACGTATCGCCCAAAGCAATTGAGGCGGTGCTGATGTTGTCTACTGAAATGTTACCGGTGAGTGTTTCGCCGCTTGCTGTAAAGGTTACGGTCCCTCCATTGGCACCGCTTGTTCCCCAGTTGCTATTTGCTTCTGCTTTCAGGAGTGTTCCTGAGCCATTCGATACGGTTACTCCTGTAAGTGAAATTATGGCTTTGGTATTTGTGACGTAAAAGGCCGGCCCGGATGTGGAGGGCCATGTATAGGAACCCCCGGTCATAGTGAAGTATCCGGTTCCCGAGGAGGCATCGCCCGATTCGCTGTTATAGACGAAGACTCCGCGATCGTCTGTTCCGGTGGCCCCGGAGATCGTGCAGTCCGTCATGGTCAAGGTATTGCCTCCTTCCACAACAGCAGCTTCGGCATTTGTCGCTTTCAGTGTTGCATTCTTGATAACAACCGTACCGGTTGAGTAAACTCCTGCAGACCTTTGACCGTTGGCGGTAAAGGTCCCGCCAGTGACGGTCACCGTGCCCCCTCCACGATCCGTAGCAATGACGGAACCGCTCGCGCCGGATGTGGTGGCTGTAACATTATTGACAACCAGGGTGCCATCGTAGGCGGCGTCTACTCCATGGGCATTACCTCCTGTTGCGGTGATTGTGACTCCCGACAGATTGACGGTGGCCCCTTTACCCGAGGCAAAGACTCCGTTTGCACTGCTTCCGGTCGTGGAAATCGTGCCCCCAGTGATGGAAACAGTTCCTCCAGAGTTCGTCGTGGAACTGGATCCATATGCTAATACTGCTGCGTTCAAGCCATAGAAGCTGCTGTTATCTGTAGAGCTCGTATTGCCGCTCGTTGTGATGGTGGGGGTTGTCAACGTGATGCTGGTGCCATAGTTTTGAGCGCAGACGGCACTCTCGTCGGTACTACTGGCGGAATAAGTTTGGCCGGTTTGAGTGGCGGCTCCACTGCTTAAGGCATAATAGGCGGTTCCAAGGCCACAACTGGAACTGGACGTCGATGTAGAGGCGTTGATGGTTACCGTAACTGCGCTTGAGGTGCTTGAAGCATAGGTTGAGGAACCTCCATAGCTGGCTGTCAAGGTGTGGGTCCCTGCCGTAAGAGCGCTGGTTGACAGCGTTGCTGTACCCGAACTCAGCGTTCCTGTTCCTAGAGATGTAGAACTGTCATAGAAGGTGACGGTACCGGTAGCAGCAGAAGGTGAGACAGTGGCTGTGAGGGTGATACTTGTACCAACAGTAGCTGTTGTTGTCGAAGCACTGAGTGAAGTCGTAGTCGAGGCCGTTCCGTTCGTAGCGCTGGAGCCTGTGGTCGTGGATGCAGAGCAACCTGAAAGGAAGAGAATCGTTACACTCAGCAATAACATCGCCGGGTGGTATGGCAAAAATGAATGGTGCGTTTGCCTCTGCTGAAGCTGTTTCCTTTGATCGTTCAATCCCTGCTGCATGAGTTCTTCCTTACCCTCCTCTCAACTGGAGCGATTTGCTTTGCAGTGAGCAGATGATTTTGGACGCAAGAGTCTATCTGGGCCGTCTTGATAGCAGACGGTCCATTTGCCAGCTCAATTTTCAAGAGGCTGCGAATTGTTGGCCTCGCAGCTTTTGAGGGGACCTGTGCGTTAGACGTAGGGAACAAGAAAGGTACTTACATGAAAGGCAAAAAGGTTACAGAAAAGGAGACCTATTCTTTGTCTTCTCTCGAATAGAAAATTTTAATGGAAAAGATGTAAGACAAAGCTCGCCATTATCGTCTAGTCTGGGTAACCCGGGAATAGGTGTGTCATGGATTTTCAGCTATGGAAATACTTGTGCTTCCTGCCTTAACTCCCTTCGCTCGTAACAAATAGGCCATCCAACATTCTTTGTAGTGTTGATTTCCCAGGATTCCAAGATGGTCGGTGCAAAAGGAAAGGCGCGATCTTGGGATCGCGCCTTTATTCGGATTTCTACAGATTCGTATCCGTATCAATTACCTAGGTTAAAAATCACATTTACCTGCGTCTCTACTTCCACCGGGTCTCCATTTAACAGATATGGCTTATAGTGCCATGTCTTCACGGCATCGAGAGCTGCCTGTTGCAACAATGCCGGACCACTCACCACGTGCAAATTCTCAATTGAACCGCTCTTTGAAATTATCGCAGCTAGCACAACCGTTCCTTGCGTGCGAGAAGCTCTGGCAATAGGCGGATATGCGGGCGCTGTCTTGTTGAGCAAATAGCCTTGGGCTACTCCTGCTGAGACCGGCACCGGCTTATCCGGATGTGTAGCCTGTTTGATGACTGCAGGTGTCATAGCTTGGTCTCTAAAGATAGAGCTCATCGCTGCCACATCGCCATTTGTGCTTCCCGGTACTCCTCCGGGAATGGTGAAGCCGGTTTCGCGCGGAGCGCCGCTGTCCTTGCTCATGTCAATTCTGGACGGGATGACAGGAGGAGCTATGAGCTGCCTGTCTATCATCTCGGTAGGTGTCTTGGCTGTGCTTGCAGCAGCAGCTTCCTTCACCATAGGCGCTGGTGCAGAAGGTGGAGGCGGTGGTGCGACAAGCAGCATGGATAGCGCTTGCTTAGGCAGTGCCTCAGGATGTATCACCGGGATAAGGATCATAATCAGCAAGAAGGAAGCATTGATAAAGAATGCTGCAAATGCCCACCATCTGCTCTTGGTCTTAAGTACGCCGCCTGATTCCAACAGACTCATCTCGAACATTGCCTGCCTCCGTACCACCAGTATTTGTAGCTATAGACAACGCCGATTCAAATTTTGATCCCGGAATCTCTAAAAAATATTTCTTGGCCTAGGCGGGGATTTACGAGGAGTGTGGACACTCCTCGTAAATGGAAAGGGGGATTACTTGCTTGGAGGATAACTGTGAAGTTGCGGTCCAACGGTATTGGAGTATTTGTAATTCCCGCGACGATCTGCATCGATGGTCCAGAACATGGCTCCAATCATTCCGGGATATCCACCAGGTTTACGCAGCTTATATTGTGTGCCTGAGGGAGCTTTCCCGGTAATGATGTAGTCCATTGCCTGATTCACAATCGATGGTTTGGTATCTCCGGTGAGGAAGCCAACAGCGACCTTATTTTCCGGAAGAGGTGGAAAGAAATACGTTGGATCACCTCCAACGTTGAAGCCATGTAACAGGAGTTCCGTCATAGCTGCGTGATAATCTACCGTTCCCGGTTGGTAGATTTCCCCATCGAGTCCTTGTAGTGGCGGTGTATTGTAGTCCTGGACATCGATAAAGGAGAGGATATCCCGTATCGCATAAGTAATAGCGAGATAGGATCCGAATTGTCCTCCATAGCTTGGATAGCCCGAAGGAATCTGCGTTCCCTCCGGAACCAGGCTGATCATGAACTGTGGACCGAATCGTTCGTGAAGCTGACGAAGTGCGGAGACAAGGTTCACAATCGAGGGCGTCGTGGGGTGCCTGAAATCATTATCGCCGGGGGCGATGACTAATGAAGGGCTTTCGAAATCGACATCGATTCCGTCAAAGCCATAGTCGCTAATGATGCTGGCAACGGATGAAACGAAGTTTGGAACACGCTGGGGATCTGCAAGCGTGAAATGCTGGCCTCCTCCTCCGAGAGAAATCATGACCTTTTTACCGCGACTTTTCAGGTAGGCGATATCGGCTTTGAATTGGTCTGTATCGAGTCCTTTCGGCGTATGGAATTGCATTGTTCCTTCAGGAGCATTTTTGTCCGGTGTCGCGAAAGCAACAATGATGATGTCCCATTGCGGAGATACCTCGCGTAGACGGGAACTTGTACCCGCCGCTCCATAACCTACCCAGTAGCCAATCAGCTTGTGTCCGTTGTTCGTGTCACTGGTGGAGACAGCTGCAACTGCCGGTGTCGAAGGGGTCGGTTGGGTCCCATTAAAGGTTGGACATGGCTCGGCGGGTCCTGTCAGTACTTTTTCATCCGGGAAGCTGTACTGGCTCCCCAGATCTCCGGAGACTCCTACGTACCATGGAAGTAGTGCTGCGTTCTGGAGGTGGTAGACGGTACCTGAGGTACGGGCAATATATGCCTTTGAAGAGGGGATGTTGTTTTTGGGGTTTGTATTGGTAGGTTGAAGCAAGAAGTAGCTGGAGCCTATCCCAGAGCCTCCGCAATGACCCTCCCCAGGACGTAGCCATGCGGGCACCGTATTCCCCGGTGTTGTTACGTTGCGGCCATGGATAAAGGTATCGTGCAGAGGGTCCAATGCGAACTCTGCCAGTTGTTGCGTGAGGGGCTGCACATCCTGGTCCTCGACAACAGAGGGGGTAACTCCAAGGTAGGAACTCAGTACAAAAGAGTTTCCGGTACTGGAGTCAACTCCATAAGTGCCCCAGGAACAGCAGATTGTTGCATCTCCTGCTGCGTAATAGGTGGTGCTATGTGTGAAAGCAACGATCAGTTTGCCTTCTTGTTTAGGGATCTGTTTGAAGAGTTCTTTCTGTAAATATTCAATGTCTGCGACCGCGAATGACCTGCCTGTTTTCTTCGAACTCAGAATGTAGCCATAACCTGAAGGGATATTGATGCTGATGGATCTGATCTCCGGCTTTGCCAGCAGCGTGTGCCATCCCGTCGCCTTAGGAAAGTTCGCACGAAGCAGGGCGTCTGCATACTGTGTAGTTCCTCCTGATGGGAAGGCGACCTTCGAAAAGATAGGGGAGTGCAGAACTGAGGGGGTATCTGGGATTGCATCCAGAACAAACGGCTTTCCATTAACCATCTTGGACTGAAAGGAAAGCTTGATCGGCACAAGCAATGTCGGAATGCTGGTGGCTCGTCCACTGGCGGGATCTTCTCCCAGCAGGGTGTATGAGGTCTGGCCAATTGCCTTCTTAAATATTGGGACAGTGCCTTGAGCGTTCATTAGGTCTGATGTGAAAAGAAGCAAAGAGAACAGACATAGGAGTTTAACGGGCATATTCAGATTCACTTTCCTGAGCTGCGTAGAGCATGTCTCCCATAGTTGTACTCCCAAGCCACAGAATCCGGCGTGGATCTCCCTCCGAGAAGTCAACAGTCCGTCTACCTTGGCTGGTATACGACAAGGGTATTTGCTCCAAATCCTTCGCGCATAGATTCTTTCACGCAATGGTCGGGCAGGAGTAAGGAATCTGACCTAGAGCAGATGGGAAGGGGATATTGAAGCTTGGCCTAGATGAGCTAACCCCGACTTTGAGGATCAAGGGAGAATTCTGACTTAGGAGTTTTCTGCCATTGCGCCATAGAACACCGAGCTTCTGCTACCTCGGCCAAGTCGCCAATTTTATTGAGGTAGGTAATGATGTCGAAGATCTTTCCGTGAGTCATCATCTCTATAATCTTTTCCTGCGACATAGAGCTGTGCAGCTTTGCATCACTGACCTGGATGGTCAGAGAAAATAAACCTGATTGGTTGACGACGTTCGTCCATTCCTCAATGGCCTCCTCAAAATCCTTTTCCAGAGAATGGAGATTGCGACTACTTTTTGAGGTATCAGTTATTACAGATTGAATGTCCTGAATAACAAAGGTGATTTCACTTTCGAGTGTCTGCCAGCTTATTAGAAGTTGCTCCAGATTTTGCTCCAATTGTGCACATTGAACGGTCAGATTTGTGAAGATGTCAGAAAGAGTGTTCATCATCGCGACTTCTAGGGTGATTGGGTCCATTGCGTTTTGAGTCTCTTCAATAGCATTTTTGTCCTTCTGGATATTTTCGGCATCCAGCCCGATGTAAGTAGTTGCGAATGCCAGAACCGGACCAAAGTTCAACCAGCTTTCGTGTTGCGAGGGGGAGTCTGCGATCGCGACGCTTGCCATAATGAGTGGGGAGGCGTTGGCAATTCCGATGTCAATGATTGCTGCCGTGAGATGGTCAATATCTGTTTGTGTCTGGTTGACCTGTTTTATAAAGTTGGCCAGCTGCTGTCGGTCACAGTTTGCTTCTCTCTGTGATTCGGAGGCTGCTGTCTGAAGGCGCTGCGCCAGGCGGGGAAATACCTCGCTAAAGCGTTGGACAGACTCAAGCCCTCCGTTGAGGAATGTGACCATGAGATTGATCCTTTGAAGCAGATTATTAAGCTCGCGATGCAGGAGATAGCTTGTTGCTTGATTGGTAGGCGCTACTGCTAAATCGGCAGCGTGAGATTCTGCTTTCCTCAGTGATGTGTCGATAAGAAGGGCATAGTTTTGGATTTCCGAAGGGATGTTGAGCAACTTGACGAGAACACTGTTTACCCACCGGAGTACATCGGCAGACGCGATTTTGTAGGTAATCAGGAATTCCGTCCAGGCTGCTGGAATACGATCCGGGAGTATCGGCCTTGAGCTCAGAATGTTATGAACATAGGTACTAACGTAAACAAGATTCGTCTGGTAGTCGTTCTGGGATTGAACGATGGAGGCGATATTCCCGCGAAAGGCGAAAGTTAGCTTCATGTGGAGGGCTCCTGCTTATCTGCAAAATTAGAGCAACCTCGGTTTGAACCTAGGTCCACTGGAGCACGGGCATGGTGGGGGGAGGGGAAGAGGAAGATCTGGTTCCTATCTTCCAAGCTTCTGGCCGAAGCTTGGGAGACCGAGTTCACGCTTTATTACCTCATTTGCTTAATTTAAGAAAAAGCTTTGGTTTCGCCAACAGAGAATGACTCCACACGATCTGCCAAGATGGATATGGCAAACCGTGTGGAGTTCCCCCGGCGTATTCCGTTCAGGTTCTATAAAATTTATGCCGCGCGAAGTGTTGTTACTTCGCCGTGCTTCTCCTCTCTATGAGGTGGAGTAGCCGCTCCCCAAGAGAGATGATCTCCGTAAACGCCGAGGGCATCTAGGTAACTACCACAGCGGCCATATAGAGCCACGCTGTTACCTAGGATGTAATGTGGAGAGCCGCCGTTCCCTCCGAAGGGACCATACACGTGATTCGGATGGCCTCCCCGGCTGGTTATCATTGTAATTTGGTCAACGACATCACCTGTTCTCAAGAGTAATGTGCTGAGTTGATCTTCATCTGTAAGGCTGATGGTGATTGGCGAACCACCACCACCGCCATGGATCGGCGCGGTCCAGATTTCGCCGTTTTCCAGCCTATAGGTCGCCTGGACGGAATCAATATAGGTTCCGCTCCGGATCGTGAGAGTGAGCATTCGAACGATCCTTGCTGGTGCAAGCAGTGTATCGTCGAATGGGGTACCGCCTGTACCGCCAAATAAGGGTGTCTGCTGTTTAGACATCGGCCATCCTCCTCAAAGAGGGCGGAAATAACATCGCCACGAAATCAGCACACCAGAAAGCTTATGAACGATGTCATATGCATGATACGGTGTCAAGCAGTATTTATAAGGTTTGTGGCATCGCTTCAATATCCATGATTTACATTCTCGGTCTGCGGACCCCCGCTGTATGTCTATTCTCTTCACACTCTATCGATTCCAGCATTTCGGATCTCGGGCTCTATCCTAAGGTGCTCTGCTTTGTCGTCGATTTTGTTATCGTTATCTTTGGTAACTTACACCTGTATAGCATTCGTGAGCATAAGTGATTCATTGCCGATCAGGACTGGCTAAGCTATATCAATTGATTGAATATCTCTTACGTTTCTTGGTTCCCGATTATGACTGAAGGCGAAAGCACGATATCAATGAATACATGGGCTTTGATGGAAAGGTGATCGACCGCTGAAAACTCAAAATAGCCGAAGGGCTATGGGCCCCTTCAGAAAACAGTAGCGGCCGTCATCACGAGCGAAGCAAATTAAGGCGGGATACCCAAAGGCTTCGATTGAGGTAGCCGGTCAGAGCTGAGCTCTAGAGTATCGCTTGGCTTTCGATATGGGAACCTCTGTTGATATCCCCTGGACCGCTCTGCTTTACCTCGTGGTGGAATGGGGCGCAGTTTCGCTCTTCCTCTGTTCATCAAGTCCTGAAAGCCTGCGTATTATCGGTGCTGCTGTGTGAGGGAGGAGTATATGTTACCGATGAGATAACGTGTAGATTGCAGTTATAGATATTAAGCTAAACAATCCCACTAAGCTTTTTGTGCGCACCTAAATCCGTCACTCCTAACTTGCGTTCCCACGCTTGATTGTTGACAAGGTTAGGCGGTCTGTTCCCTCGTAGTGCGGCTCTAAGGTTTTGAATAGAGAGCTTGGCCATATCCCGGCGTGTTTCCCGCGTTGCAGAACCCATGTGGGGAGTGAGAACAACATTGGAAAGGCCTACCAGTGGAGAGTCTGCTGGAAGCGGTTCCTTTTCGAAGACATCCAATCCTGCCAGAACTTTCCCTGCTTGGAGAGCCTTGATGAGCGACTGCTCGTCGACAACCTTTCCTCGAGCGATATTCACGAAGATTGTTCCCGGTCTCATCAGTTTGAATTCTTGCTCTCCGATCAAGTGTTCTGTCTCCGAAGTGAGCGGAACGGTGACGCAGATGATATCGGATTGCGCCAGTAATACAGGCAGATCACAATAAGAGGCTTTTAGTGGCCGTGCTTCTTCCAGGCGGAGGCTGCGGTTATTATAGAGCACCTCCATGCCGAAGCCGAAGTGACCACGTCGGGCAACAGCTTGTCCAATACGTCCGAATCCGATGATTCCTAGTTGCTTCCCATAGACATTTGTTCCGAAGAGTTCCGGCTCGATACTCTTCTTCCATTGTCCTTTGCGAGTGAAGGTGTCCAGTTCCACAACTCTACGTGCGGCAGCCATGATTAAGGCAAATCCGGTATCAGCCGTAGCTTCTGTAAGAACATCGGGCGTGTTGGTGAGCAGTATGCCTCTCTGCGTGAGATCGTTCAGGTCGTAGTTGTCATAGCCAACAGAGACGCTTGCTATCACTTCGAGCTTGTGCGCAGGGGCAAGCTGCTCTTTCCCCAGCTTCATCATGGAACAAACCAGACCATGAGCCGTTTGTAATGCTTTAAGGAAGGATGCTTTATCTCCAGTAAGAGGATCGAGAACGACGGTCACCTCAAATTCTTCCCGAAGTGCAGCAATCATATCGGGAGGAACATCGCGGTTTGCGATCACAACATGTTTCTTCTCAGGCATAAAGGTCCCACTGGAGGATAGCACTCTCCATCTCAGCTTATCTTTCTCAAGAAGAGATGGGAAATCAGACCGATTTCCTTGATACTCAAGGTTTTCTCTTCTGGGTGCCGTTGTGGGGTGCCTGCTTCTTCGGCGATTGGCGGGACTTCTTCAGCTCTGTCCAATCTTCCTCTGTCTGGTCCGCGTAGGCTTCGGCAAACTGAATGATGGCTTTATCGAACTTGTCGCCGTTTCCCAGGTATCCCGAGAGGATGCAGGGATCACCGGAACGGGCATGTCCGCGAGCAAAAAGCTCGCCACACATTTCGGCGTACTCGATCAGTCCCTGTCCCTTCAAGTCGCCTATTTCAATTGAAGCCTTGTGGTCATTCAATTGCCGGACGAGATAATGGCGCTTCTCGATTGTGGTCCACCCTAAAAATGGATCTGTCTGAAACTGCATTGCTCTCTGCCCATTTACGACGCGAAGGCCTTGATGTCCATTGCCCGATTGACGTTTGAGATAGGGGGCGTAAGCAGAATGGGGTTCCTCTTTCACTTGCAGGAAGAGAGGATCGGACGTGCCGTTTCCTTCGAAATAGATGACATAGTCTCGAAGTCCTACGGATCCAGTACCAACAACTTTGAACGCCACATCGACTGGCCGATAGAGAGACAGGAAATGCCGGCGCTCGGGCTGAAGACTCTCTTCATATTTTTTGAGAGAAGCTAGAACCTGCTGTGCTTGTTTCGATCCCAGACGCGTCAGAACGGGCTTGTTTTCTTTGAAGATGCGCGGGGCTGACTTTGTTTTGGCAGATTTCTTCGCCTTCGTCTTACCTGCAGGTATTGTTAGTTGCTCCAAAACATGAAGTGGAGTTGCCCGTTCAGCCTTGAGCAATACCTCCGAAACAGGGGTTACGTGCTGAAGGCGATGTACTTGGAAGTGGGCCAGAGCGATTACCGGCATCTCTGCGAAGGTATCGATGAGCTTGCGATAATTTCGAAGGCAGGCCAGCGCGGCTTCATGGCACACCGTAGCTTTCTCCCCTACTTCTCGGCCTGCAAGAACAATGCTGGTTGCAAGACGCTTGATATCCCATTCGAAGGGAGCCAATACCGTTTCGTCGAAATCATTGATATCAAATACCAACCGCCCATCCGGAGCCGCATATGCTCCAAGGTTACGGACATGTGCATCGCCACAGATCTGGTTACATATGCCGGTATTGGGAAGCGTGGCCAGGTCTGCTGCCATGACAGGAACAGCCCCACGAAAGAAGCCAAAGGGCGATTCCATCATTCGTTCATGCTTGAGGGTAATGAGCGAGGGAATTCGGCCGCGCATTGACTCATCCATAAGTTTCAGCGGTGAGTGGCGACGAGCTTTCGGCTTCCAGATGCAATGATCCTGACGGTGAACTTGTTTGCGTCTGGACTGACCCCAGGCGCGCCGTTCTTGCGGGGATAGTGGGCTTGGCATCGTTCTCTGTGCGTGAACTTTACATCAAAATAACGGGGACGTAAACCTCTCTCCGTAATGCAGGCTGTCGCTCAGGCATACCTCTTTTCATTCGTTCAGGAGGCTCTTGAGAACTGCGACACCTTGTTCATGATCGGCTCTTCATTTCCGTATATGGAGCTTCTTCCAAAGCCCGGAAGCGTGAAGTGTGTGCAAATCGATGCGAATCCACAACGTATCAGCTTGCGTTATCCGGTGGATGTGGGGCTGGTGGAAGACAGTAAACGTACCATTCAGGCATTGTTGCCGCTATTGAAGCAAAAGAAAGATCGTAGCTTCCTGGAGACGGCGCAACAGGGAATGAAGGAATGGGGCGAGATCCTACTCAAGCGTGCCACCCGCGATGACAAGCCAATGAAGCCGCAGGTGGTCGGGTGGGAACTGGGGAAGCGCATCTCCGATACGCAATCGTCTGTTCCGATTCCGGAACCATATAGGGGATGGTTCTTTCACCATGCTGATGGGGGAGTTGATTACGGCTGTTGCTTATAAGCTGCCAATCAAGATTATTGTTTTCAAGAACAATAGCCTGGGGCAGATCAAGTGGGAGCAAATGGTCTTTCTCGGCAATCCTGAGTACGCTTGTGACTTGAAGGCTGTAGATTTCGTCTCGATAGCCCGGGCCTGTGGCGCAGAAGGTATTATGATCGACGATCCTGCGGAGTGTGGTAATGCTCTGGAGCGAGCCCTTGCCATGCCTGGGCCGGCAGTCATCGAGGCAGTCGTCGATGAGTTTGAGCCTCCCATGCCCCCCAAAATCAAGATGGAGCAAGCGCTTCATTTTGCAGAATCCTTGGCAAAGGGAGAACCCAACCGGACGAAGATCGCTCTTACCGCTTTGAGCGATAGAGTTAGAGAACTGGTCTAGACAAATACTGGACGAAGGGCATACACCTATCCAGACGGTTTGTCAGAGAAGAAGCAGATCGTCTGGATACTCAATGGAGGAGTGAATCGCGCTTCATTTTTCAGCTGGCCGTATCGCTTGCAAAATTGAATGCGGAAGTTTCATTTCTCTGCGGCGAACTCTTTTAGAATGCTGGTACACTCAACCTTGGCAACCCTTGCCTGATGTACTTTAGAAGACTTGTGGTTAGCCGAAGCGAACGTCACGTTGGACAATAATCCTGAAACGCCCGCTGTCTCCCGCGGCGGTGAAAAATACGAGCGTATTCTTCAGGCCGCTATCGAGGTCATTGCTGAGAAGGGGTTCCACTATGCCCGTATCTCAGACATTGCTTCCCGCGCCGGAGTAGCCGATGGCACCGTCTACCTATACTTTGAGAATAAGGACCATATCCTTCGCGCGGCAATTGATTCAGCATTCGCGCAGTTCTCGAAGCGTGTAGGAGAGAATTTGCAGCAAGCCCAGAGTCCCATCGAGAAGCTGGGAATCATTGCTCGTCTGCATATTGAAACCCTCATTCATAACCGCTCCCTGGCCATTATTTTGCAGACAGAGGTACGTCAAAGCGCAAAATTCATGGAGCAGTTTTCACATCAGTACTTTGTCGATTACATTAATTTGGTCCGCGAGACCATTCGCCAAGGACAGCTGTCGGAGGTAATTCGTCCAGGAATCTCTGACAGAATTGCTGCACTGGCAATTTTTGGAACCTTGGATGAAATGATTAGTTCCTGGCTTTATACAGGGCGCCCGATCGATCCGGAACAGACTGCTTCGGAAGTGTTGGACATTCTGCTCAATGGTTTAAGTCCCCGCAGCAAAAATGATTGATCTGAAAACTCTAAACGATATCTTTTTCGCTCTTACGTCAAGAAAAAGTAACCGCGCCATTCTGTGGCAAGACGCCAAGGGAGATTGGAGACCCCTCTCTCCCAAACAGGTTTACCAGCGAGTTCGCGCTGTAGCCCAGAAGTTTATCTCCTGGGGCATTCAGAAGGGTGATCGCATTGCTCTTCTGTCAGAGAATCGCTGGGAGTGGGCCGTAGCGGATTTTGCATCCTTAGCTATCGGCGCCGTCGATGTTCCCATTTATTCCACGTTATTGGCTGATCAGATAGCGGCGCTGTTGATCGATTCCGAAGCCCGGGTCGTCTTTGTTTCAACCCGCAAGCAATATGAAAAGATTGTTGCCATCCGCCATCTGACGAAGCTTGAGCATGTGGTTGTTATGGACGACGAGCCGCTTCCCGACTCTGTTTCGTTTTCTTCTCTGATAGAAGGAGCGGATGCCAGAAGCGGAGATTCCGATCCCGAATTCGATCAGAGAGCCAGGTCTATAACTCCTTCGGATCTTGCGACTCTGATCTATACCTCCGGTACTACGGGCGAGCCCAAGGGAGTAATGCTTACCCACGGAAATATCGCTTCGAATCTGGCTTATTCCACCGTAGAATTCGATTTCGAGCCTTCCGATATCTGCATTTCCTTCCTCCCTCTTTCTCACATCACAGCGCGCCATGTGGACTACGCACTTTCGCTCAGGGGCGTTACTTTAGCCTACTGTCCCAGTTTCGACCATCTGCCTGAAGCGATGAAATCCGTAAAGCCGACCATCTTCCTGGCCGTACCTCGGGTGTATGAAAAAATTCGGCAGGAAGTAGAACGGCGCGCTTCGCTTTCACCTGTTCGTTCCCGCTTGCTGGGCTTTGCTATTACGGTCGGAAGAAAGGGCCGTCCGGCGATTCTGCACGGAAAGACGCCTAAGGCTCTCATTTGGAAGTTAGTCAATCGGCTGGTCTTTTCCAAAATTCATGCTGCCTTTGGCGGGCGAGTCCGGTACTTTGCCTGCGGTGGCGCTCCTCTGGGAATGGATACGGGCGGATGGTTCGCCGACGTGGGGATTCGTATCCTCGAAGGATATGGCCTGACTGAGACCTCTCCCGTCATCGGCATTAACACGCCGAGGTATTTCCGGCTTGGTTCTGTGGGACGGAAGCTTCCCAATGTTGAATGCCTGGTGGCAGAAGACGGCGAGTTGCTGGTTCGTGGCCCCTCTATCTTCAAAGGCTATTGGAATAAGCCCGAGGAGACACGCGCAGCCTTCGACGACGACGGATGGTTCCACACCGGGGATATCGTACGTTTCGATGAGGATGGATTCCTCTTCGTTACAGACCGCAAGAAGGAGTTGATCAAGACCTCCGGCGGTAAGCTGATTGCTCCGCAGCCGATTGAGAACATGCTTAAGGCGAATGTGCTGGTGGGGCAGGCAGCGTTGGTAGGTGACCGCCATAAGTTTGCTTCAGTTTTGATTTCTCCTAATTTCCCAGCTCTGGAGACTTGGGCTGCTCAGCAGGGATTGAGCTCCAATGACAGAATCAAGCTTGTAAATGATCCTCGCGTCATTGCTCAATACGAGAATATTGTCCAGCAAGTAAACAAGTCTCTGGCCAACTTCGAGACCATTAAGCGATTGAAGGTGGTGCCCGATGAATGGGGGCTGGAGAGCGGGGAATTGACGCCCAGTTTGAAGTTGAAGCGGCGGATCATCAACGAGCGTTATGCCAGAGAAGTAGCCAGTTTTTATCAGGACGAGGCTACAGCTCATCGATAACCGCTGTAAAAGGAAGCGCCGGAGCTGAACCCGGCGCTTCTGACTCTTTTCCTTGAGTGTGACCTACAAGATCTGGAAGTTCACTGCTACTACGATCTGTACCGCAACAGGTTTCCCATGAAGTGTCGCAGGCCGGAATTTGTATTGTTTGACGGCCTCCAAGGCCCTTTCGTCCAATCCCATTCCCAGCCGTCGAATGATTTGCATGTTTGTTGGATTCCCTTGTGCATCGACAATTAAGGAGACCATGCAGATGCCCTGGTATTTCGCAGACCTGGCCTCATCCGTGAATTCCGGATCGACAAAATGAATGAGGGCTGGAGGAGAAACGCCATTGCCTACGTGGTACAGTCCTCCTCCGAAGCCACTTACCTTGCCTGCGCCGATCCCCGTGCCGTTACCGCTGCCCAGTCCTCCACCGGAACCGCTTCCGATTCCGCCTCCAGAACCAGGCCCTGCCGAAGCTAGTCCGACAGATTTGCTCAATGGCATGCCGATATCGGGCATAGGACTATTCAGGGCTATCGGCGGAGCCATCATCGCTGGTTCGATCTCCAGCTTTGAAGGTGTTGGATTGCGCAGTAACGGTACCGGAGTGGTCGTTTCCCTGGATACAGGTGCTTTACCGGCTGAGGGTGGCGTCGTCTGCCGTGCTCCGCCTCCACCTCCTCCAGATGCTTCTCCTTTGCCGGTAGGAAGATATACGCTAGGCGTGTCCACATCGACAATGGCCAGCTGCTGTTGTTTGGGAGAGAGGACACGTGTTCCTCTGCTGGCTAATAGCAGGATCGCTGCCAGAACCAAGGCATGAACCATTAGCGACACCAGCGGCTGCCATGTACTGCTTTCAAAATCTACTGTGCTGCTGGAGAGCAAGCCCAAGGCCAGGGTGTCATCTTGTTTCCTCCCCATCCAGGAAGCTAGTCTTTGCCAGATTGAAGAAGGCCGGGAGGTGCGCTTGGCGTTAGGGACGACTATCCAGGCAAAGTGAGCTGCATGCTTTGTAATGTGTACTTCAGGCTGGTCGGTGGATTCGGCCCGCTTCGCTAAATGCGTCATAACTCGAAGGGCAAAATCTTCTGGCGGTTTTTGGGTAGCCAGTACGCTTTTGAATGCCAACTCTAGTTCTTCTTGTTTTCTCATCGTGAAACCCTTGTGGCCTTCTCTCTAAGGAGCTTTAGCGTGCGTTGCAGGTGGCTCTTTACCGTTGCGACCGGCATCTCCAGGACTTCGGCAATCTCCTCCGGCATTAAATCCTGTTGGTAACGCATAACCAGGATGGTTCGTGGAATCTCCGGAAGAGACGCGACCAGGAGATCAGCCTGCCTCTTCAGCCATGGATCTACACCCGGGAGAGTCGGGCTGGGGATCTCCTCTAGCAGGATCTCTTCGGTTGGTGTTTCGGGACTTCTTCGCATCCGGCGTAGCCAATCGATGGAGCGATGAGCCGTTACCCGACGTAGCCAGTTGTCCAGATGTGCTGGATTTTCAATTTCTGCAAGTCTCTCGTAGAGGCTCAGAAATACGTCTTGAGCAATTTCTTCTGCGGCTGAAGGATCCCGGAGGATTCGCAATGCGATGCTGAAGACCATCGTCTGCCGGTTTTCTATGAGCTGTTGGAACTCTTCTTCTGTCTTCTGCAAGTGCCAGCCCTTTCCTTCCCTCTGTTTCTGAATACGTTGGGAGGGCGGAAGGAGAATGCAAAAAGAATATTCCCAGGGGGCTATCTTTCCGAGAAATGAATTCTTCCTCAATTTTCTTTCGAGAAAGGGTTTGTATCACACACTGAGATGGACTTTATCCCTTACACTGGTTCCGCAACGGTTGCGTTGGATGAATGTGTAGCTCCCGTTGCAGAGGAGAATAAGAAAAGATGCGTGTTGGTCTATTGACGGGTGGAGGGGATTGCCCTGGTTTGAATGCGGTTATCTATGCCGCTGTTCGCAAGGGAATTTTTCATTATGGCGACGAGTTCATCGGTTTCCTAGACGGATGGCGTGGAGTTCTTGAGAACAAAACCATTCCTCTAACACTTGAGACCGTTGATGGAATTCAGCTTCGCGGTGGAACCATTCTTCATTCCTCCCGTACCAATGTTCGGAAGGTTGAGGGTGGTATCGAGAAATGCGTTGCGACTCTGAAGGCCAATAAGATCGATGCTCTGATCGCCCTGGGTGGCGACGATACACAGTCTGTGACCAATGCGTTATGTGAGGCTGGTGTTCCGGGCGTTGGCGTTCCGAAGACAATTGACAACGACCTGAATGGAACCGACGCCTGCTTCGGTTTCGACACTGCAGTTTCAATTGCCACGGAAGCGATTGATCGTCTTCACACCACTGCAGATGCTCATAACCGCGTCATTGTTTGCGAAGTTATGGGTCGTGATGCCGGTTGGATCGCTATGACCGCTGGTGTAGCTGGCGGAGCTCACGTGGTTCTGGTTCCTGAAAAACCGATTGATCTTGACCACGTCTGCGCATTGCTCAAGTACAACTATGACCATGGCAAGCACTACGGCATCGTCGTTGTCGCCGAGGGTGCAAAGCTGCCCGACGGTGGCCAGGTTATCAAGGGCACCAAGGTCGACTCTTTCGGACACGCCATCCTCTCCGGTATCGGCCAGCACTTGGCAGAAGAAATCGAGAAGAAAACCGGCTACGAAACCCGCTCCGTAAATCTGGGCCACACCCAGCGTGGCGGAGTTCCGACAGCCTATGATCGTATGCTGGCACAGCGGTACGGTTTGGCTGCCATCGATATGGTCCATGCCGGTAAGTTCGGACGTATGGCCGTTCTTCGCGGTACCGAGATCAAGGACATTTCGATTGCCGAGGCTATTTCAAAGAACCGCCGCGTCGACGATCATTTCCTGGAAGTCATCTCAGGACTAGAGCCGAAGCTTTAATCTTTTCTTGTAAGTATATGAAAAGTAAGGGGAGACTCGATTGGGTCTTCCCTTTGTTCTTTGCAGGAACATTTGATGTATCGTTCTGCAAGAAAGGGACCATTCTTACCAATAGTCCAAGTTCCCAGAGAGTGAGAAGATGAAGCTCAGCCAGCTATGACATTGATTTGGTTGTTGCTGGGGGTTCGTTTGTCCGGGAAAAAACAATGCTTACCGAATTCACCGCTAGAAATGCTTGAAAGAGTAGGTGAAAACGCGGTATACACAAACTCCCGGGGCAACTTTGCCGGACTAACCCATTTCACGTCCTAAAGAAGGGAATTCCGATGCGTCCTTCCTCAGCTCGAATCGAAGTCCGTGAAGTCATGGATATCCGGCAGGCCTCAGATTACCTTGGCATCAGCCCGGATACCCTCTACAAATACGCTTCCGAAGGCTTTGTGCCTGCCTTCAAGCTTGGGAATCGCTGGCGTTTTAAGAGGTCGCGCCTGGATGAGTGGATGGATCGCCAGTCCGATGCCTCGCTCGCCTCTTCTGCTGTCGAGCCTAAGCCTGCTGCGCGAGAAAAGAAGCCGGTCCGTCCCGCTGGCCGCTAGTTATATCTCAAGATAAGCGATTTATATTCTGTTGGTTATCGGGATTATCCAAAGTGTCGGTCTCGCTTTGGCGTAAATTGCTTGACCTCTAATTCACTGGGCCACACACCGCCGTGTTGTGTGTCATCCCTCGCTAAACTTGTGTCTCTCTGGTGGTTTCCAGTTTCCAGAAAAATCTTTCTCCCTAAATCTTTTTCGTAATTTGGACTTCGGAGCACTCAATCAGTCGGTGTGGCGCCGATTGGAAACAGGGTGTTGTCCTCAAGGAAATTCTCAGCCCGGTATGCAGAAGGGTTCGTTTTCAACTCCTCGAACTGTCCCTATCGCTCCGATCCTGTTACCTTATCCACTGATGAATCATGCACGTCGTCTTCGCCAACTCCGCCGCCAAATGGCAGAGCAGGAGCTTGAAGCGCTCTTTATTACGCATCTGCCGGATGTTCGTTATCTCTGCGGATTTACAGGATCTAACGCTGCTTTAGCTGTTACAGCCAGCGATGCGGCACTCTTTACCGATGGCCGGTATACGGCTCAGGCAAAGGATGAAGTCCGAGGTGCCCGGCCCGTAATTGCCACCAAGTCGGCACAGCTTGAGGCTATCTCCTGGTTTACTTCCCAAGGTATCGCGCAAGCTGCCTTCGATGCTTCACACACGACCATAGCCGAATTGGATCGCTATCGTTCCAGTCTGCCCACTCGCCAGCGCAAGGGATTCTTTCAGCCGTTGGAGACCCCGTTGGTCGAGCATCTCCGTCTGGTTAAGGATTCGGACGAAATCGAGCTGATGACGGAAGCAGCACACTTTGGCTGCCGTCTGTTTGATCAGCTGCTGCCGAAGATAGACTCCAAAATCTCTGAGATTGGCCTGGCTGCCGAGCTCGAGTATGCGGCTCGGAGTCAGGGTGCCGAGGGGATGTCCTTTGAGACAATAGTAGCTTCCGGTATACGTTCTGCCCTTCCTCACGGACGGGCAACAGAGGCACGGTTACCCCGTAACGGCTTCGTAGTACTCGACTTCGGTGTTATTCTCAAGGGTTATTGCTCTGACATGACTCGCACAGTTCACCTTGGCCGGGCGAGTTCCCAAGAGCGCGCCGTATATGATGCGGTATTGGAAGCACAGATGGCTGCCGTGGCGGCAGTACGTGCGGGGGTGACCTGTGGACAGGTCGATGAAGCTGCCCGTGGCGTATTGCGCCGCGCAGGTTTAGCAGAGAGCTTTACGCACTCTACCGGTCACGGAGTCGGCATCGAGATTCACGAGTCGCCTCGCGTGGCTGCAGCGCAGGAAACAAAACTGAAACCGGGTATGGTCATTACCATTGAACCCGGCGTCTATCTTGAAGGACAGTTCGGTATTCGGATTGAGGATATGGTGGTAGTGACAAAAACGGGTGCCGAGGTACTGACTCCTGCAACCAAGGCATTGATCGAACTGTGATTCCGGAGAACACCCCTCGAGGATAAAAACAAAACAATGAATCCCGATGAGATGAAAGAACTAAAAGAACTGATCGAATTTCTCAAAGAAAATCAGATTGGAGAGTTTGACCTCGATCGAGGAGATCTGAAGGTCCGCATTAAGTTTGCTCAACCAGCTGCGCCGGATCTTTCCGCTTTGTCACATTTGTTGACAACTCAGGCAGCGGGAAGCGTTCCAGCCGTTTCTGCTCCAGCGGCAACAATGGCAGCTCCAGTCGTTGCTCCTGCTCAGGCTCCGGCTGCTCCCATTGATGAAAATGCAGGTCTGCACATCGTAAAGTCTCCTATCGTGGGTACTTTTTATGAGTCCCCCTCGCCTGGCACCTCTGCATTTGCCAAGGTCGGAGACCAGGTGGAAACCGGCCAGATTATTTGTATCGTGGAAGCAATGAAGCTGATGAATGAGATCGAAAGCGATGCTTCCGGTGAAATCGTCAAGCGCTTCGTTAACAATGGACAGCCCGTTGAATACGGTCAACCGCTGTTTGCAATTCGTCAGAATTAATCATTATGTTTCGAAAAGTTCTAATCGCGAACCGCGGCGAAATCGCGTTACGTGTCATTTGTGCCTGTAAGGAATTAGGTATCCGCACGGTCGCTGTCTATAGCGAAGCTGACCGTAATTCTCTGCATGTGCGTTTTGCCGATGAGGCAATCTGCATCGGACCGCCACGAGCCACCGAGAGTTACCTCAACGTGCCGGCAGTGATCAGTGCAGCTGAGATTGCGGATGTCGATGCTATCCATCCTGGCTATGGTCTGTTGAGCGAGAATGCCAACTTTGCCGAAGTTTGCCGTGCTTCCAATATCAAGTTCATCGGACCGCCTCCCGAGATCACCCGCATGATGGGTGAGAAGGATAAGGCGCGCCAGGCGATGAAGAAGGCCAAGGTGCCGATTCTTCCTGGTTCCGATGGTGTAATCGCCTCCGCCGATGAGGCACTGGAATGGGCCAAGAGCGTCGGCTATCCCGTCATCCTGAAGGCTTCGGCCGGAGGTGGCGGTAAGGGTATGCGGATTGTCCGCTCTGCGGATGAGCTTCCCGGGCTTTATCAAGCTGCACAGCTTGAGGCATCGAATGCCTTCGGGAACGGCGATCTCTACATGGAGAAGTTTATTGAGCGACCTCGTCACATCGAATTCCAGGTTCTGGCCGATGAGCACGGGAATGTTCAAACTCTCTTTGAACGGGAATGTTCGATTCAACGGCGCCATCAAAAGCTGATCGAAGAATCGCCTTCGCTGCAAATTACGCAACGAATCCGAGACGATATTTCCAAGACTCTCAGGAAATGTCTCTCCACTATCGGGTATCAGAATGCCGGTACGGTTGAGTTCCTGCTCGATGAAGATGGCAAGATCTACTTCATCGAAATGAACACGCGTATCCAGGTAGAGCACCCGGTAACGGAGTTCATCTCTGGCGTGGATCTGGTGAAGGCTCAGATGCGTATTGCTTCGGGCGAGAAGCTCTCGGATATCTTGCCTGACAATCTGACGATTCGTGGACATGCCATTGAATGCCGCATCAATGCAGAGCATCCGGAAAAGTTCACTCCTTCTGCCGGCAAGATCTCGGTTTATAACGTGCCGGGTGGAAATGGCGTTCGCGTAGATACGGCACAGTATGCGGAGGGTGTTGTTCCTCCTTATTACGATTCGCTCATCGCGAAGCTCATTACCCATGGAAAGGATCGCGAAGAGGCAATGGCCCGTATGCGGCGTGCGCTGGATATGTTCATTGTTGAAGGTATCTATACCTCAATCCCATTACATCGTCGCATCTTTGCCGACCAGGAATTTCGTGAAGGAAAGTTCGATACGAAGTTCATGGAGCGCTTCTTTGAACGTGAGCGGGAGCGTCGAGGCGAATTTAACTAATTTCTGTTCCGCCTCTTTCCTTGGAAGAGGCGGAGCATTTAACGTTACACCCTGACGTAGATTCTCATTTCAGATAGTCGTCAGAGGTGCTTTATGTCGCTAGCGCAGCAACTCATTCCTGAGTTTGATCGTGAAATGGCTGCAACCCGTAAGTTTCTTGAACTGATTCCCGAAAACAAATTCACTTGGAAGCCGCATGAGAAATCCATGCTGCTCGGAAACCTTGCAGGGCATATTGCCGAGATTCCTGATTGGGCAATTCATATTTTCAGTCGTGAGTCTCTGGTCTTAACCGATGCTGAGGGGAAGCCGCTTTTTGAGCCTTTCCGTCCAACCACTCGCCAGCAGGTTCTTCAGAAGTTCGACGGAGACCTCGAAAAAGCACGTCAGCTTCTTGAACAAACAACCGATGAAGCGATGGGGAAGCGCTGGACGATGAGTTGGCAGGGCCAGAATGTTATTGACTCTCCGCGCTCGGAAGTTGTGCGAACCTGGGTTTTCAGCCATATGATTCATCATCGTGCGCAGCTTGGTGTTTATCTGCGTTTGAACAATATCCCGGTTCCTGGGCCCTATGGTCCTTCTGCGGACGAGATGCCCTCATAGAGAGACGTTGTGAGGTTGTCCGGTCTTGTGTCTTGACGACCTCTTTTGCATCAGGAGAAATATGCTGAAGCGGAAACTTGGCAGTACTGGACTTGAAGTACCTCTCATCACTCTGGGAGGGAACGTATATGGTTGGACACTGAATGAATCCGATTCCTTTCGACAGTTGGATTCTGCGCTGGACCTTGGTCTGAATTTTGTCGATACAGCTGATGTTTATTCTCGATGGGCTCCTGGCAATACCGGGGGAGAGTCCGAAACGATCATCGGAAGGTGGTTTGCCCGCAGCGGAAAGCGTTCACAGGTGATCCTTGCGACAAAGGTCGGCAAGGAGATGGGCGAAGAAAAGGTGGGGCTCTCTTCTAGATACATTCAAGGTGCTGTAGAAGACTCGCTTCGCCGTCTGCAGACGGATTACATCGATCTATATCAATCGCACTCTGACGACGAGAGTGTCCCGATTGAAGAAACAATGGGGACCTACCAGAAGTTAATTGAGCAAGGAAAGATCCGTTTCCTTGGAGCCTCCAATTATTCGGGAACACGTCTCGCTGAAGCGATGGAAGTCAGCAAGAGTCGCAATCTCCCAAGCTACCAGACACTGCAGCCTCACTATAATCTGGTGGAACGGAAGAGTTACGAATCTGATCTGGCTCCCGTAGTGAAGAAGTTTGGGCTTGGTGTGATTCCATATTTCTCTTTGGCTTCAGGTTTCCTGACGGGGAAATACCGTAGCCAGGAGGATCTGAAGGACAAAGCTCGCGGCTCATTGGCGGGACGCTATATGAACGAGAAGAACCTTCAGGTACTGGATGTCCTGGTGGAGGTAGCTCGGAATCTGAATGCTACTCCGGCTCGCGTTGCTCTTGCCTGGCTTGTGGCTCAGCCCGGAATTACTTCTGCTATCGCTAGCGCAACAAACGATCAGCAGTTACAGGAGCTGGTTAAGGCTACCGAACTTCAGCTCGATAAGGCTTCGATCGACAGATTAAGTACCGCAAGTGCCTGGTAGCGTTGTTGTGTAAGTGAGGCTTTGGAATAAAGCCATAACATGATTGGTATACCGGAGAATCCTTCCTCTGCGGGTGTTCTCCGGTTTTCGAGGTTGAGATTACGCGGGGCGGAACTCCAAAGCTGTGAATTGAATAGATGGGTAACTTTGACTGATATATATGGTCTGAATTATTCATGAAAAGCTAAATGTATGTAGTATTACTTGAGAGTCGAATAAGTTTGGAGACATAATGGACGATACGCGTACTTTCCTTCGACATACACTGGCCACCTTGGCCTATAGAGCGGCTAAAGCTCTTCACAATGCTACTCCGTCGTTTGGTTCTTTTCAGAGCTGCGAAACAGAACGCACAACGGTCGAGGTTTTGGCTCATATGGGAGATTTGATGGATTGGGCTCTCTCTCTGGCCGAGGGTAATCAACAGTGGCATAATTCCAAGCCTCTGCCATGGACTGAGGAGGCAGAGCGCTTCTTCGCTTCCTTGAAAAAGCTTGATGACTATCTGGCCTCCGGGAATACCGTGCATGTTCCATGCGAACAACTCTTTCAAGGTCCGGTTGCTGACGCTCTTACTCATACCGGGCAACTTGCTATGCTACGGCATCTATCCGGAGCAAAAATGAAAGGCGAGAATTATTACATAGCCGACATTTCCGTAGGATGTGTTGGGGTAGATCAGCCAGCGCCCAAACTGGAATTCTAGAGTAAGAGAATCCCGTAGATGCAGGGTATCTGGAACCCTGCGATAGGAAAGGGAATTTGCGGCAGGTGAGCGGTGTTATTCCGGTTTGTCAATTGGCACAATCTTTTGGGCTGTTGCAGATTGTAAACTCAAGGCATTTTGTAGCACAGTGACAAGGTCCTGCATGGTAAAGGGCTTATGCATGACTGCCTGAATTCCTGATGTAGCCTCTCCTTTGGTCAGATCTTCCCCGAAACCTGTAGAGAGGATGATGGGAAAGTTGGGACGAATCGCCTGGAGTTGTCTGGATAGCTCTATTCCATCCATCTCCGGCATGGAGAGATCGGTTATGCAAACATCGAAGCTGCCCGGAGATTTACGGAAGGCAGAGAGAGCCTCTGTTCCTCTCCGGCAAGGTGTTATGGTAAAGCCCAGTTGCTGAAGAAAAAGAGTGCCCAGCCTAAGCAGGGCTTCTTCATCTTCTACAAGCAGCAGATGCTTTCCATTGAAGCGAGCAGGTCGTGGAGCGGGATTGGTGCCTCCGTTGGTCTTCTCGTCATCTCCTTCTTGAGGCAAGGTGATCGAGAAGTTGGTCCCTTGGGCTGTACTTGTACTAAAGCGTACCTTGCCGCCTAGATAGTTTTCGCCAAAGAGTTTCATGCTATACGTGCCAATCCCGCGTCCTCGTGCTGCCTTTGTGCTAAAGGAGCGTTCGAAGATGCGTGTTTGGACTTCTTGTGGAATGGCTCCCTGATTGTGTACGACAAACCGGGGTTGCCTGCCATCCCATTCGAACCAAATACGTATTGTATCTCCGGGGCTGCTCGCTTCCAGAGCGTTCTTAACCATGTTAACCAATACTCGGAGAAGTAGAGAAAGATCTGAGTAAAAGAATGTTTTTTCGGCGGGATGCGCTATCTCAATTTTTTTGTCTCGCGCTGCAGGGTGGGAATCGAAAAGGACCTGAATTCGAGACAATACCTCGGATACTTCACACTTAATTCTATGAATCGAGAGGATACCTTTTTCAGCTTCCAGCAAAGTACGCTGACTAAGCACTTCTTCCTTGAGGCTTCCCACCAGAGAGAGAATTTCGTTTGCGGCTGTCTTAACGTCCAGCTTGTCGAGTAGGCTGCTCCAGCCTTCGATGCCTCCAATTGCGTTCAATAGATCGTGAAGGAAAGTTTCCTCCAGGATTTCCCGCCTCTTGCTGGAACTGATGTCGTTGAGCACAAAGGCGAGAAGCTTTTCTCCACGAATTGTTAGTGGTGTACAGCGAACACGGAAGTCTCTCGCTTCAAGCTTTCCTTCGTTTAGTACTGAGAGATGGCATTCTCCGAGCACCTGTTTTTGTTTGAACTGAGCTGCCAGGATGGAGAGGACTGCACCACAGGTCTTGCAGTGTTCCGAAGTTCCGCATCCACTGGGACCTTCTGTAAAGTGCAGACAATTGAGTGCTTCACCAGGACGAAGTCCCACTACGCAATCGGGAGTCTCAATGTGGAGCGCGTCCAGGAATTCTTGATTTGCGCTGAGGATCTGGCGTTCGCTGTTAAGGATAACGAGAAAGCCATCAACTGCTTGTAAGACAACCCGGATACAAGGATCGCTCATGGAACGACGGACCTGCTTCGCCAGTTCTTCATACCGGGCCCTTTTAGCAGGTGCAAAGTACGTTTCCTCCTGTCCGGTATGAGGAAATTGGCTGTCCGTTAGCATGAATCGTCCTTCACTCTCGCGTGCATAAAAACAACACAGTGTACCTCAAGCGATTCCATGTAGGGCAGAGATCCATACAGAAATACTGCAGAAGCAACCTTGCCCAGGAGCCATTTCGGGATTGTTGCGTTACTCTCGAAGTATGCTTCAACTGCCGCAACTCTATCCGATTCTTGACGATGCCTTTCTTCCGGTAGAGAGCCGCGAATCCTGCCTTCGAAGTCTAGCTTCGAGTCTTCTCAATGCAGGGATAACCTTGCTTCAATATCGGAATAAGAAGGGAAGCGATCGTCAGCAATTGGACGATGCTCGTCTATTGCGCGAGATACTGCCCAAAGGGCGAGTGAAGCTCATCTTGAATGACCGTGCCGATTTGGCTGTGCTCGCTGATTTCGATGGGGTTCACGTTGGTCAGACAGATCTTTCGCCGGAATCGGCTCGTCGCGTGGTTGGAGTGAACAAGATTGTGGGTGTGTCTACCCATAATAGGGAACAGTTGCAGCAGGCGATTGTCTCGGTTGCTGATTATGTAGCCATCGGTCCGGTCTTCGAAACTACTTCAAAGCTGAATCCCGATCCGGTAGTTGGCCTCGAGGGGGTTCGGATGGCTCGATCTTTAACTTCAAAGCCCTTGGTAGCCATCGGTGGAATCGGTTTGGAGAAGGCAATGTCCGTTCTCGAAGCAGGGGCAGATTCGGTTGCGGTGATCTCGGCAATCTTTGCGAGTTCAAATCCCGCGAAAAAGATAGAAGAGTTTCTTTATTTCGGGATTTCAGGTAGAACAATCAACAAGTGACGATATCTTCTCAGACTTCCAACGGTAGCGTTGTTTCCTCTGAAAGTTCTCAACTCGTCCGCGGCCTTGGTCTGTTTAGCTCCACCACTATCGTGATGGGGTCCATGGTCGGATCCGGAATCTTTATAGTTGCTGCGGACATTGCCCGGGGCGTTGACTCCCCGGCACTCTTTGTCGGGGCCTGGCTCATTACAGCCCTCATGACGACCATCGGCGCGCTTAGCTATGGTGAGCTGGCGGCGATGATGCCTCAGGCCGGTGGTCAATATGTCTATCTTCGCGAAGCGTTTGGTCCGCTGCTTGGATTCCTCTATGGATGGACCCTCTTTCTTGTCATCCAGGCAGGAACTATCGCTGCGGTTGCGGTAGCATTCGCCAAGTTCCTGGGGGTCTTTTTCCCCGCGATCTCTTCGAACCGCTGGATATGGCATATCGGACATGTTCCCGCATGGCATGTGGGCTCCATGGTTTTGGGAAACATGGAGATTGGTCTGAATACCGCCAATCTGGTTGCTATTCTGATCATCCTTTTCCTGGCTGTCCTGAACATTTTTGGAGTGAAGACAGGAGCCTTAGTTCAGAACATCTTTACGACAGCAAAGATGGCTGCTTTATTTGGCCTGATCCTGATAGGCTTTGCTTTTGGCCGTAACCCTGCTGCAATTGCAGCTAATTTTGGTCAAGGCTGGCATGCCTTCTGGCATAATGCCTCACTGTCCATCTTGCATCCCATCACCCTCGGGACCGGTGGGCCTACCGTTCTAGTAAGCATCTTCTCGATTCTGGCTGTGGTTCAAGTTGGTTCGCTTTTTTCGGCGGATGCCTGGAACAACATTACCTTCACTGCTGGTGAAGTAAAGAATCCGAAGCGTAATTTGCCACTCTCTTTGGTTCTCGGCACGGGAATGGTTCTTGCTGTCTACATCTTGGCCAACTTTGTTTACCTGTGTGCCTTGCCTCTGCATGGGGATCCGAATGGTGCGACGGCCTTTGCGCGGGGAATCCAATATGCCTCGGAAGACCGTGTGGCTACGGCAGTTCTGGCTCAGATCTTTCAGAGCAAAGGCGCCTATCTGATGGCCCTGGCAATTCTAATTTCCACCTTTGGCTGCGCGAATGGACTGAGTCTGGCCGGTGCGCGTGTCTATTATGCAATGAGCCAGAACGGTTTGTTTTTCAAGGCTGCCGGTCGGCTTCACCCAAAATACCGGACCCCGGTAGTTGCCTTGCTCGTTCAGGGGGTGTGGACCAGCCTGCTGTGCCTCTCCGGCTCTTATGGCCAGCTGCTCGATTACACTATCTTTGCGCAGTTGTTGTTCTACATCGTTACGATAACCAGCCTTTTTGTACTACGCCGTAAACGTCCGGAAGCAGAGCGCCCTTACCGTGCCATTGGATATCCCGTCCTTCCTCTGGTCTATATCTGCATGGCTGCCTGGGTAAGCATCGTACTGCTGCGCTATAAGCCGCAATACACCTGGCCGGGCCTCATCATCGTCCTACTCGGAGTTCCGGTTTATTTCGTCTGGAACCTTAGAACAAAGCAATCCCGAAAAACTTCTTAAGGAGACTGTCCATAAAGATGTCAAATCTGCTGGCGACGAAGCCTCTCAAGATGCTGATTGCCGAGGCCCAAGCAGAAGGGGGAGAGCACCAGCTAAAACGTGCTCTCGGAGCTTTATCGCTCACCTCTCTTGGTATTGGTGCTGTGATCGGTGCAGGAATCTTTGTTCTCTCCGGATTAGGTGCACATTACGCGGGTCCGGGGCTCATGCTTTCCTTTGTCCTCTCCGGACTGGGGTGCGCCTTTGCCGGTCTTTGCTATGCGGAATTCGCAGCAATGATTCCGCTCGCCGGTTCGGCCTACACGTATGCCTACGCAACGCTGGGGGAACTTTTTGCCTGGATCATCGGATGGGATTTAACGCTGGAATACGCCATGGGAGCTTCGACAGTCTCCTCCGGGTGGTCCAATCACTTTGTCGAGTTTCTGGAGATCTTTCATATCAGGCTACCGCTCTGGCTCTCCTATGATCATTGGACGGGCCTGCGAAGTGCAACTGATACAGTGGCGCGAGAGATACTCACCGCCAGCCGTCCAGATCTTACTCCCGGTTCTTCTTCTTTCCTCGAAGCACTTAAATTTCTCAAAGATCATCCCACTGCCGAACTAATCTCTCGTTCCCACACTCTGCTAGGTGCTCCGCATATTTTCGGCGTGGAGATTGGGGTGAACCTTCCGGCATTCATTATTGCTCTCCTGATCACGGTGATTCTGGTCGTTGGCATTAAAGAGAGTGCCAAGTTCAACGCCGGAATCGTGATTCTCAAGGTCGGAGTTGTCTTCTTTGTTCTGGCCCTTGGCTTCCATTATGTAAATACAGCCAACTGGGGACATAGCTGGTCTGCTTTCGCGCCGCAGGGATTTTCTGGAATTGGAACTGCTGCCGGATACATCTTCTTCTCGTATATCGGATTTGACGCAGTGTCCACTACCGCCCAGGAGGCAAGGAACCCTCAACGCGATCTGCCGATCGGCATCATTGCTTCGCTCCTCATCTGTACTCTGCTTTACATCGGCGTAGCAGCGGTACTGACCGGTATGGTGCCATGGCATCAGGTAAACATCGAAGCTCCAATTGCCCGGGCTTTCCTGGATCGCAATCTGGGGTGGGCTGCCGACATCATCACCGTTGGTGCTCTGGCCGGATTAACTAGCGTGATGTTGGTTATGCTTCTTGGGCAATCACGTGTGCTCTATGCAATGGCGGTCGATGGATTACTGCCGAAGAAGTTCTTCGCTGCTGTCCATCCTAAGTTCCGTACTCCCTGGAAGAGCACAATTCTTGCGGGCTTGCTCGCGGCTGTAGTGGGAAGTACTACTCCAATTGACGATATCGGCAAGATGGTGAACATCGGAACTTTGCTTGCCTTCATCATCGTCTGTATAGCCGTTACCATCTTGCGTTATACCAATCCGGAGCAGGGGCGCCCCTTCCGCACTCCCGGTATCTATTTCAATGGACTGCTTCCGATCGTGCCGATACTTGGTATCGCATTCAATGGCTACATGATGTACAAGCTTGGTTGGGTCAATTGGGTTCGTTTGATCGTGTGGTTGCTAATAGGATTGGTCGTTTACTTCACCTATTCCATTAAGCACAGCAAGGTTCAGCGGCTTGTTTCAGAGTCCGTTGAGCAGCAGGTCAAGATCTAGAGCAAAACCAGCGTAGGTGTATCCCGAGCCACAACTCCCTACGCAGGTTTTCCGTCGAGAAAACCTGCACATCGCGGAATTTGGGTAGGACATAGTAACGCTGGTTTTGCTCTAACTTGCAGGGTAAGCCTCAAAACAGAAAGGCCGTCCGTAAAGGGCGGCCTTTCTGTTGGGCTACAAGAATTGCTTTAGTGAACTTCTACGAGAGAGGGTTTTTCTTGTGCCGAGCCATACCGGTTCTGCACGTACTCGTCGAGGATCTTTTTGAAGTCGCTGACAATCGTATCGCCACGGAGCGTCGTCATCAGACGGCCATCGACGAAAACCGGAGCCTTCGGCTCTTCGAAGGTACCGGGAAGCGAAATTCCGATATTCGCATGCTTGGATTCGCCAGGACCGTTAACCACGCAGCCCATCACCGCGAGTTTCAGCTCTTCGACACCGGGATACTGCTGGCGCCACACCGGCATGGAGTCGCGGAGATAGTTCTGGATCTGCTGCGCAAGCTCCTGGAAGAAGGTACTGGTCGTGCGTCCGCATCCGGGGCAGGCCGTAACCTGCGGAGTGAAGCTGCGAATCGAGAGCGATTGCAGAATCTGCTGTGCACAGTGAACCTCTTCGGTGCGATCTCCATTGGGCTTCGGTGTGAGCGAAGCGCGGATCGTGTCTCCAATACCCTGCAATAGCAACGGAGCAAGGCCTGCAGTGGAGGCCACAATGCCTTTCATGCTCATTCCTGCTTCAGTCAGGCCCAGATGGAGCGGATAATCGCAACGCGCTGCCAGCGAGGTGTAGACATCAATCAGATCACGTACTCCCGAAACCTTAGCCGACAGAATGATCTGATTGTGGCGCAGACCATACTTCTCAGCTAGTTCGGCGGAGTGGAGAGCGCTCGTGATCATGGCTTCCATCATGATTTCGCGTGCCGGTAACGGATGCTCTCGTTTTGAATTCTCGTCCATCATCTTCGTGAGAAGTGACTGGTCGAGCGATCCCCAGTTAACACCAATGCGGACCGGCTTATTATTTGATACCGCGCATTCGATCATTGTCCGGAAATTGTCGTCATCCTTGCGGCCAATGGAGACGTTACCGGGATTAATGCGGTACTTGGAGAGTGCCTGCGCACAGGCGGGATACTTCTTGAGCAGGAGGTGCCCGTTATAGTGAAAGTCTCCAACAATCGGAACATTGACGCCGAGCTTGGCTAAGCCTTCGACAATATGAGGAACAGCCTGAGCTGCTTCATCATTGTTGACTGTGACACGAACAATCTCCGAGCCCGCAGCGGCCAAGGCTGCAACTTGTTGAATCGTAGACTGCGCGTCAGCGGTGTCGGTGTTCGTCATCGACTGAACGACTACGGGGAAATCCGAGCCGACTCGTACTTGACCGATCTGGACGGTAACAGTCTTCCTACGTTGAATTTCTGGCATGGCTACCTCATATACAGTTTACAAGGCCAGAGAAGCAAGGGGTAGGGCTCTTGGAAGTCTATGAAATTAAAGGGAATAGGGGATCATAACAAGGTTCGAGCAGATCTGAGGCTGATTCGCCCGACGACCGAAAGCCTGGAGCGCGCTCGAAAGCATGCTCCAGACCTCCGGAATACTTAATGTCCTAAAAGTACAGCTTGGTTCCTAATTGGATGTTTCTCGGGTTATGCGTGTCGGTGACTTGTCCGAAAGTCGTGTCGGAGATGCTCATATCGACCGTACTCGGGTTGGTATGGTTGAAGGCATTAAAGAATTCACCACGTATCTGCAGGCTGTAACGTTCGCCAATCTTGATGTTCTTGATAGCTCCAATGTCCCAGTTGTGCTGACCGGGGCCGAGTACACTTCCTACCTTGGCCGAACCGAAATGGCCAACTGCCGTAGCGAAGGAAGCCGGATCAAACCATTGCGTCGTGGATTTTTTCAGCCTCGTTGGTGCTACCTGGTCGGCCATGACCTGAACGGAGGTGTTGAGCTGTCCCATTCCCAGGCCACCTGGATAGGTATTTGCAGCGCTACCGGCGATGCAGGCTCCGGCGTCATCGGTAGTGCAGGCAAAAGGATCGATGGCTTGAACAGCGGAAGCGGAAAAGCCCGATCGTATCGTGGTGATGCCCGAGACCTCCCAGCCTCCTAGCAGATGTCCACGGAGGCCTCGTTGCTCCTTAAAGAAGGGAAGATCGTAGACGTAGTTCACAATGAAAATTTGCGGTTCGTTGTATGTCGTCGGTCCATAGCTGGCCCGCAGATCATAAGTGTTATTGTTCGCGGTATCACGATCCGACACACTGTTGCTGAGTACCTTTGACCAGGTGTAAGCCGCATTGATCGTGAGGTTATTGGTTACATGATGATTCAGAGAGAGCTGCAAGGAGTTGTAATTGCTGATGTAGGTGCTGAGCCGGTCCTTGATGCGTGCATAACCCAGGTAAGGTCTGACTGCGTTCACGTTTGCGGTGGGATTCGCTGCACGAACTCCCAGGGTTGGTTGGTTTAGATCGATCTCTCCTAGCAGGTGTCGCCCCATAGAGCCCACATAGGCGACCTCGAAAAAGGTTCCTTTGTTCAGCTGTTGTTGTATCGAGAGGTTATAGCTTTGGTATGAGGGAACTTTTAATTTCGTTGTTCCGGTCATTTCCAGTGCGTTGGGCCCGAGAGACGTTGTTAGCGTTCCACTCAGCGGCTTGTCGAAAGTGGCATTCTGGATCGTGGTAGATTGCACCAACGGCGGATTGGTAAAGGCGTTCTGCTCCCACATTCCGTTGAGTGTGCGGTCGTAGAAGATACCGTAACCGCCACGGATCACCAAGCGTCCGTCTCCGCGAGGATCGAAGGCGAAACCAAATCGAGGAGCAATGTTGCTATTCGAGTTTGGATTGACCCGCTCGCCATAAGGTGAACAGGCAACCTGTGTGCTGATGGCTTTCGCTTGTGTGCAGGCTGAACCGCTGGGGAAGATGACTCCATTGGCGTAGGTGGCAGGAACCATGTTTTGGCCTTGGACGAAGTCGCCCGTGACGGGGTCGATAAGTGGTGCAGCATTCGCTCTATAGAGTGCCGGATCGAAGTTGCTAAGAGTGTTCGCCGTATCAGTTGGGCCGGGGAAGTAACTGTAGCGGACACCAAGATTAAGCGTCAGCCTGCGGGCAATCTTCCAGTCATCTTGCATGTACCCTTCGAAGTTTGTGTACTTGAGATCCGGTATGATGTCGCGATTGGACTGGCTGTAAACCGCAACATTACCGAGCAGGAAATCGGACCAGCTATTAAAGCTGAAGCTGGCAGCGCCGTTCGACGCGTTTTCTGACTTCAGCATCCATTGGACAGTAGCTCCTGCTCGTATGGTGTGCTTATTTAGCGTCCACGAGAAGTTGTCGAAGAGATTTCTGTCCAGGTTCTGTTCATGGTAAGGAGCCGATCCTTGGGAGACACCCGTATAACCGACAATGCTTACACTTGGCAGGCGATTGTACGGATCCGTATAGGCCCAATTATTTGTCAGCTGCTTGATAAGCGAGGAATCGGCGGCCGGTCCGCTAAGGCTTGAGATGATATTGCCTTCAGAGTAGGCGAATTCCAGCTCGTTGACCATGCGTGGGGAAATCAGCCAGGTAAGATTCCCGACTGCATTGGTTCCGGGTACTTGCAGCGCAACATTTACGACTCCGGGAAAGTTATCTGCACCCCAAAGACCGGTGGGTCGATTCGAAGGCAGAGAGTCGTGCATGTAACGGGCATAGAATTTCCATTTCGAGGAGATGTTGTAATCGGCACGCACGATGTCCTGCCGAAAGTTATCCAGTGCTGAATACGTTGAGATATAGCGGGAGTTGGAGTTTCCGGCGAATTTGCTGAAGATATTATTCAGATACACCTTTGCATTCGTGCTGAAGCAATTCGGATTGATCTGTGTTGTTTTTGTGTCGGCATTGTAGCTACTGCAGCCTGCAGGGGCACCCGATATAGGACCGGAAATTGTTCCATTCATCATTGCTGGAGTAGCCGCTGCAAGAGAAAGCGTCGACGGTGAAGAGACCTTACGCCACTCCTCCGACCAGAAGAAGAACATCTTTTTGCGATTGCTATTGAAGATCTTGGGAATGTAGAGGGGACCTCCTAAAGTGAATCCGAAGTTGTTGTACCGCTGGATGCCGCGAGGATCCCCATGCTGGTTACCGAAATATGTATTTGCGTTGAGGATGTCGTTACGAACAAATTCGTAAAGATCGCCATGGAAGGCATCGGTGCCTGATTTGGTAGCCACCAAAACTTGTCCGCCTGCGCTGCGTCCGAAGGAGGCATCGTACATGCTTCGCTGCAGCGTGAACTCCTGAATGGCATCGACACTGGGAATATTCAGAAGAGTGCTATTCGAACCGCTGTCATTGATGTCAGCCCCATCGACAGTCCAGTTATTTGCGGTTCCACGAACGCCATTTACAGCCATGTCCGTGGTACTGTTGAGGCCATATCCGGCAACGTCTCCCAGATTGCTTGCCACCCCCGGCTGTAGGGTGACGAGTTGTTGGAAGTTCCGGTTGTTTAGCTCCAGCTCTCGCACCTGCTGCCCGGTAATCGTGGAAGACTGAGCGGCACTTTCCGTTTGTAGTGCTACCTGATTGGCTTCTACTAACACATTCTCCGACACGGAGCCGGGAAGTAGTGTGACATCCAAGCTCAGTTTCTGAGCCACATGTACCGTTACATTATCAGCCGTATAGGATTTAAATCCGGACGCCTTAAATGTAACCCGGTAGGTGGATGGAGCAAGGTTTGTGGCTACAAAGCTTCCATTGCTGTCGGTAATGACCGTTCGTTCATCGGAATTAGTGTCTAGACGATGAAAGATCACCGTGGTGCCTGGAATAACTGCTTTTTCTTGATCGGAAACAGTGCCACTGATCGTAACCTGTAGCTCCTGCGCAAATCCTGACAGATGACAGCAATATAGTATCGCCAGGAATAACCCACCAAATAATGACTTACTAGTTACTAGCCTCACGACTGCACCTCCACAAGAAATGGGTCTTGATCCGGCCGTAGGAAAGGCCTTTGAGTCATACATCAGAAGGTCTCCCGGAGCATTCAGGTTCTGCTGTAGTTCATCCAAGAACCATGAAGCGCGACCACGCCATAACGGAATGGCCACACGGTCACTCGCTGTCCTATCTACACTGAAACCTAAATTGCTCTGGAGAACGGCGCTCTACGACTCGGCCTGTTCCATGTGCCTACAATCGGAAAAGAAATACATATGGCGGACCGGTTAGAAAAGATGACGAGATCATCCGTACTGCACAGCCTGTGCCTACGGTCCAAGGGGTATGTGCTCAATTTGGTATTGATTGTTTAGATATAAAACGATCAATAATATACGTGACTTTAGGGCTAATTTGCGTTCAAGTCAAGCACAAATGATTACTATTTACTAAATGGCGCGATGTGCATGTGATCCGCTTGCCATCTGTAGAGGTGGGATAATGTTGGCTTTGAAGAGTAGCTATATTTTTGTTGAAACTATTCCACATATGAATTATTGGCTTCAGAGACGCATGGGCTGCGAAATCTTTCCGCCTTTGAGAAGACTCTTCGAGTTGATCCTGAGAGGCTATAAAGTAGAAAGAGCAATCCGTTCTGTTCAAGGCTATTCAAAGCTGTGCCGAGCAGAGGAGAGAAAGGTAAAGAACCAGGCGTGCCAATTGATGAGTATATCCGGTGGACTGAAACCACCGCAGTTTATCCAAAGGATCGCGAACAGGAATATCTTCGTTTGGGGCTTCTGAGTGAAGTCGGCGAAGTTGCAGGCGTTTTGAAACGCCGCGTGCGGGATGGTGAGGTGTCGCCGGAAAAGTTGCTTGCAGAAGCTGGAGATCTGTTGTGGTACCTGGCGAGACTGCATCGTGATAAAGAGATCTGGTCTCAGGCTGCGCAGGTGGAAGACAAGCAGTCAGCCGATGCTATTGCCGACATTGACACGCTCGTAGAGATCGCATTGCTGTCCGGTGGTCCGGTGCATACCGTGGCGCATTATCTGCGATTTTTGCGCAAGCACAATTTCACGCTGGAGGAGGTTATTGCCTCCAATACCGCCAAACTGGAAGGGCGTAAGCAGCGCAATACGATTCACGGCGCAGGAGACGAGCGCTAAAACAATTCCGGCATCAGGGTTTACGCCCTGATGCCGAATGGAATATAAACTTCCAGATCTGATTCGCATTCCCCTTGCAACGTTAGCTAATGGTTTCCATCACGTGTTCAGGGGCGCGGTCAATCGCCTTCTGGATAAGACTTGTTGTACTGAAGCCTTCGACAATAGGCACAATCTTCGTACGTCCTCCCCAGGATTTGACCTCTTTGGCTCCAACAATTGTTTCTTCCCGATAGTCGCCTCCTTTGACCAGGACATTCGGTCGGATGGCATTGACTAGTTCGAGTGGAGTTGGTTCATCGAAGATAACCACAGCATCCACCACGGAAAGTGCGGCAAGAATGCTGGCTCTTTCCTTCTCCCCGACGATTGGTCTGGTGGGACCTTTCAGACGGCGGACAGAGGCATCGCTGTTGATTCCGACGATAAGACGGTCGCCTTCCATGCGTGCCTGATTCAGAAGGGTGATGTGTCCGATATGCAGCAGGTCATAGCATCCGTTGGTAAAGACGATCTTTTCCCCTGAAGCTCTCCATGAGGCAACACGATTCAATAGCCGGTCCAGCTTGAGAACCTTCTCCGGAGCATGAAGGGCAATTTCAGGAGAGAGCGCGGAAATCAATTCTTCTCTATAGATCGGAACCGTACCAACTTTGCCTACCACAATTCCAGCAGCCCGATTGGCGAGCTGTATCGCTGTATGAATGTGGAGTCCGCTTGCAAGAGAGAGCGCCAGCGTTGCTACCACGGTATCTCCCGCACCGGAGACGTCATATACCTGGCGGACAACTGCTGGTGAGCGGTAATCGGAATCCTTCGACAGAACCGCAATACCCTTTTCACTCATTGTGATCGTCAGATAATCCAGCTCCCACTCGGAGAGCTTGGATTGGGCGGCAGTAAACATGCCGTCCAGATCTTTGTTTGAGACGCCGGTTGCCCAGGAGAGTTCTGTCAGGTTGGGGCAGATGGTTGTTGCGCCTCGATACTGAAGGAAGTTCTTCGCCTTCGGATCGACGATGACGGGAATATTCAAATTTCGAGCAAGTCCGATTACTTCGCGGCAAACGGCCTCCGTGAGAACGCCCTTCGCGTAATCGGAAAGCACGACTACATGGCTCTTTGGAGCTTCCTCTCGAAAGGTTTTTAGCAGTGCATCGTAACCGCATGAAGGTGGGAGGTGTGCCTCTTCCGTATCGAGACGGAGTATCTGCTGATTTCCACTAAGGATTCGAAGCTTGGAGATTGTCGGAATGCTTGCAGATGTTACCAGGCGCGGTTCGATGCCCGCTTCTTTCAAAAGCTGCTCTAGTCTTTGCTGGTCGGAATCTTGTCCGGTAATGCTTGCGAGCGTGACGTGTGCTCCCAACCCGGCCAGGTTCATTGCAACGTTTGCGGCGCCACCAGGCCGTTGTGTTTGGCTGGTCTCTCGGACAATTGGAACAGGTGCTTCAGGCGATATGCGTTCAACTTCGCCCCAGACGTATTTGTCGAGCATTACATCGCCGACAACCAGTACGCGAAGCTGCTGCCACTTCTCCTCGATGACCTTGACCGCACCATGCAAATCGTCTATCAAAAGGTGCTCCTCTCCAACTCAGTTCCTTGGTGTTTGCAAATGGAAGATTCAACCCAGTCACATAACATGTGTCCGAACAAGATGTGTCCCTCTTGAATTCGGGCTGTATCTTCGGAGGCAATGCGAATACTCAATTCGGACATGTCCTCCATCTTGCCGCCCTTTGCCCCGGTGAATGCTACGGTTGTAGCTCCTAGATTGGCTGCGGACTCCATGGCTAAGCAGACATTTTTGCTGTTACCCGAGGTTGAGATTCCGACAAAGACATCTCCGGAATTGCACAGTGCCTCGACCTGGCGTCGAAAGACATGTTCGTATCCGTAATCGTTGCCGACTGACGTTAGGATCGAAGTATCAGTTGTGAGAGCAATGGAGGCTAAGCCCTTTCGCTCTCTCCTGAAGCGGCCGACCAACTCGGCTGCAAGATGCTGGGAATCTGCTGCACTTCCTCCGTTGCCGCACCAAAGGACTTTCTTGCCCGCAAGGATGGCGTCAGTCATGCACTGAGCAATCTCCTCGAACGCTTCAGCTTGCTCATTGAGCGCCTGAATAACAGAGAGATGCTCGGCTATGGCGCTGAAGAAGATGGTGGAAGTCAGGGAAGAGTAAGACATTCGATCTCCAGAACACCGCAATCTATGCGGGGCCTATATGAACTCCTAAAGTCCTCGGAATCGAGATAAGCAATTGGATAATAGGTCGTTAGTGCCGGCAGTGGTCCGGATTTTCTGTATACAACGGGTTGCCGTTTTCTGATTGGGAACTCGTTCCTATTTCCGGAATTCTTTTCGAGGGGAAGGGAAAGTGCTCAGCCGCTGCCTAAATTATGTGATTTGAAGGGTTTTCGGCTTTATCGAGTGATCCCGTACAATACAGAAAACTCTCAGCTGTTTAAGGAATTGGTTTGCCAGAGATGAAGGGTGATCGGCCGCGCTTTCCCCAGGTGGATTTTGTGTTTCTTGATCGTGATGGGGTCATTAATCGGAAAGCCGTTGAAGGCGAGTATGTCAGCAATTGGTCCCAGTTTGTAATTCTTCCCGGGGTCGAGGAGGCAATTCAGACCCTGAAACGCTCTGGGAAGAAGGTCGTGGTTGTGACCAACCAGAGGGGAATCGCTTTAGGCCGGTACACAGAAGAGGATTTGATCGGGATGCACCGTTTGCTCCAGGAGCATCTGGAAAAGCAGGGTGCTCGGATTGACGCCTTTTACTTCTGCCCTCATGATCGCAATGTATGTGAGTGTCGTAAACCGGGGATTGGACTCCTAAAGCAGGCGTTTCAGGATTTTCCCGGCTATCGTCCGGAAAACAGCATCCTGATCGGCGACTCACTCTCCGATATTCAAGCGGCACAGAAAATGGGAATCAAGAGCATCTTCATCCAGGGGGAGCCGGATCGACAGAAGCCCGGCATAGAGAAGGCTGCCGAGCTTGCCGATGCAGTTTGTCATTCTCTGGTAGAAGCCGTGTCCCTGATTGACTAGATGCTTTAGAGCAAAACCAGCGTTACTGTGTCCTCCAAATTCAGCGATGTGCAGGTTTTCTTGACGAAAAACCTGCGTAGGGAGTTGTGTCTCGGAATACACCTACGCTGGTTTTGCTCTAGTCGGCGCGGAGAGTTCGCATCGGTTCGATGGATGCAGCTCTTCGTGCCGGCCAATAGGCAGCGAACAATACAACCGATAGCAGCAGCAAAGGGATGAGTAACAACGTAAACGGATCGAAGCTGCTGACGTGATACAGGCTGGTAGCAAGGAATCTCCCGGTGAATATCGAGAGAAGGAGCCCTATTCCACATCCCAACAATCCCAAAACTCCTCCCTTTCGCAAAACCAGAAAATAGATATTCTTTCGATCCGCACCCATGGCCATCCGAATACCGAATTCAGCCTTTCGTTCCGCAACCAGATAAGAGACCACGCCAAAGAGCCCTATCCCTGCCAGCAAGAGTGCCAGGCCTGCAAAGCCGCATAGCAGGATCATCGTAAAGCGGCGTTGTGCCAACGATTCTGTTACCAAAGTTGCGAGCGTGGTCGTGTTATAAAGCGGTAGATCTTTATCGAGAGACCATACTCGCCTTTGCACTTCGGAGAAAAGTGACAGGTTGGGTTGCTGACTTCTCAAAATGATTGCGGTTCTGCCACTGGCTCCGCTCTCTATCTGAAACATGTCTTGATAGATCATCGGACGAGGATCTGCATCCAGCGCCGAGACATGCACGTCCTCGGCTACTCCGACGATAGTGAATAGTCCACGGTCGCCCCAATTCAGCCGTTCTCCAATAGGACTCTTCCCTGGGAAGTACTTGCGTGCCATGGCCTCGTTAATGATGGCCACAGGTATGGAATCGGGACGATCCTGTTCATTGAAGTCTCTGCCCTTCAACAGCGTGATTCCCATTGCGTGAAAGTAATTGGGACTCACAAGCGAGTTCTCTGCCATATGGAAATCATCTGCTCCCGAGTGTTCGAGTCGGAACCCTATCTGACGCGCGTCGCTAAGTGGCAGATGACTAGCCAGCGCTGCGGAGGAAACTCCAGGAATCTTTGAAAATTGATCGAGCAGAGTTTTCTGTACCGCCCGGCGATTTGCCGGATCGGGGTATCGGGCATGGTCGAAGATGGTTCGCACAACGAAGCCGCCGTTGGGGTCAAATCCAAATGGCGAATTGACGATCTGCAGAAAACTGCGGATCAGCAGTCCTCCCGTGACCAGCAGAATCAGTGCCACAGCGATCTCAGCCATAACCAGAGAGTTTTGCAGCCGTTGGCCTTTGCCTTTTGTTCCGACTGGAATGCGTTCTTTCAGGCAAGACTGTGGCTCAGCATGAGAGAGTCGCCATGCCGGAACAAAACCAAAGACGATGCTGGTGAAGATCGAAAGAGCTAAAGTGCAGAGCAGAATAATCGGATGCAGGCTTGCTTCATGCAATCCGGGAATGCTCGAAGGTCCAAAGTGCTTAAGCCCCATCAGAAGTCCAAAGGCTAACGCGATTCCTGCCGCGGTGCCAAGCAGGGAGAGTACGAGGCTCTCCACCAGGCACTGGCGTAAAAGCCGGATCCTTTGTGCTCCGATTGCACCACGTATCGCCATTTCATGACTGCGATGTGTAGCACGGGCTAGCAATAGATTGGCTACATTTGCGCAAGCAATAAGTAGTACGCATATGACTGCCGCTGTCAGCAGCAGCACCAGTGTTCTGGCCTTTCTTGTAGTGAAAGACGAAAAGGCATACATCTTTGGCAGGATCCGGGTGTTTCCAGCATAGGCATCCGGATACTGCTGCATAAAGGTATTGGCAATATGCTCGATATCGAGTTGCGCCTGATCGCGGGAGACTCCGGGCTTTAGACGGCCTATTACACCGACGCCAAATTCCATCGTCCGGTTTTCCGGCTTCATTCGGTAGGCTTGAAAGGACTCCGGAACCCAGAGGTCGGCCATCTCCGAGAAAGGGGCACCGTCAAAAGGAAAGCGAAACGATGCGGGCATAATACCGACGACCGTATAGGGCTTTTCGTCGAGCCGTATCGTCTTTCCGATGATTGCAGGATCGGAGCTGTATTGATGCTGCCAAAGAGCGTGAGAGAGCAGGACTACTTTATCCTTACCTAGTTGCTCTTCTTCCTTCGTAAAAGTGCGGCCTTGTTCCGGAGCTACGCCAAGCAGTGAAAAAATTGAAGAAGAGACACTGGCAGCATTAACTCGTAGTGGCTTTCCTATGCCGGTGAGATTGAAGCCGCCATTCTCATAAGCCGCGATCTGTGAGAAAGAGCGGTTGCGGTCCCTATAGTCGAGGTATTCTGCAGCAGAAACACCAAAACCATCCGCATCGCTCTGCATGTGAAGTATCGTCTCCGTAACTACTACTAACTGGTCTGGTTGGCGATAGGGAACAGGATGCAACAGAACTTTGTCTATAACGCTGAAAATCGCTGAGTTTGCTCCTATTCCCAGGGCGAGAGTCAGGACAGCGGTGATAGTAAAACCTGGTGATTTCTTCAGCTGTCGGACGGCAAAACGAATATCTGCCCATAGACTCTCGAGCGTAGGCCATTGCCACGTCTCTCGACCGCGCTCTTCGATCAAAGCGATATTCCCGAAGGATCTGCGAGCCATTTGCTCCGCATCTTTAGGCGTCATCCCTTTTGCAATGAGTTCTTCAGTCTTCATCGCGAGATGTTGCCGTACCTCGTCGTGAAGATCGTTGTACATCTGTCGACGGGAGAGAAATTGCCGGAGCCAGTTCATCGAGGTTCTCCAGGAGGATCTTGATTGTGAAAATGCTTCCTCAAAAATGAAAGGGAAATACCAGGAGCCAGACTGCAGCACCGTCTTCTTGGTCTTGCTTGAATAGCTATTTGTACTTCAGAGGACTTCGAACTTTCTGCTTTATGCTTTGGCGGGGTCCAGTACGAGTGAAATCCCTTTCAACATCTGCTCGAAGGCTGAGACTTCCTTCTCCAGATGCTTTATGCCCGCAGGTGTGATTTTGTAGGTACGGACACGGCGATTCGCCGGAGAGATTTGCCACTCCGCTTTCACTAACCCATCCTTCAACATTCTCTGCAGCGCCGGATAAAGAGAGCCTTCCTCCACTTGAAGAAGCTCTTGCGAACGTTGCTTCAAGTGTTGAACCAGTGCATATCCGTGCATGGGTTGCCACTTGAGGGTTTGGAGAACCATCATCTCCAAAGCTCCTGGAAAGAGGTCGCGTTGAGTCGATTTTTTGATTGCCATCATAAGGGCATTCTCGAACAACCCTAGAGTAAAATAGTGAAGTAGAAAGGTCAATGCATAATTGAGAATGCATCCTCGCAGATGTGAGACGGTTGAATCCCTCTAGAGGGGCGTGAGGATAACAAACTTCAGATCCTCGTGGGCTGAAGGCTTCATCGTGATCTGTTCGTAGACCAGATGCCCTTGTCTAGGGTGCCGAAATTCCCGCTTCCCGCCTTCGCGTTCGAAGACATCCTGTGATCCCCAGAACTGCCGAAATTCATTACTGCGTTTCAGCAGATCTTCAAGAAGCAATTTGGTTGGGCCTTCTTTGAGGTGCTTGCTGGAATCGGAGCGGAATTCGGCGACAACACGGCGAGCACGCTTCTCCCAATCCACTACAAGACGACGGGATGCGGCAGAAAGAAAGATGTAGCGGAGAAGATTGTGATCACTCTCGGGTTCAAGCCAGTCGATGAAAAGAAGCTTCGCGGCTCGATTCCAGGCGATTGCATTCCATTGCCGGTCAAGCACGTAAGTGGGATTTTTGAGTGCGTGCAGAATGGACGACAGCGCTGTAGGAATTTCTGTTTCCGGCGGAGTACTTATTTCCGGATCATGAAGGTTGGCGAGTTCAAAGAGGTAAGCACGTTCAGCCCGTGAGAGTCGAAGTGCAACGGCGATACGAGCCAGTGATTCTGGCGAGGCTGATACTGGACGCCCCTGCTCAATCCATGTGTACCAGGTAGAACTTACTCCACATAGCTGTGCCACTTCCTCGCGACGAAGTCCCGGTGTCCTCCGTCTGGTTCCCGAGGGGAATCCTATCTCTTGTGGCGATAGCCTCTCCCGGTGCGCACGAAGAAAATCACCGAGGGAAGTGCCTTGTGCTGCGCGAACAGGAGTAACTTCAGCTCTATTTCTAGCTCTCATCCTGGAAGCAATCATACTAGGATAATCTCTTATCTTGTACCAGGATTCTCTTCAGGTTAAGGTAACCCATAAAGGAGTGAGAGGTACAGATGAAGCAGGAATCGCTCGTTTCAAACACCTTTGGATCGGCTGCAGGCGCTTATTTAACCAGTTCAGTCCATGCTTCAGGCAAGGACTTACAGCGGCTTAGGGAACTTGTTGGTCGAGAGCCTGCAGGAATTGTTCTAGATATTGGCTGTGGAGCAGGACATGCCAGCTATGCTGTTTCGCCGGTAGCCCGAGAGGTAATCGCCTACGATCTTACTCCGGAGATGCTTGCGACTGTCGCAAAGGCAGCTGCTGAACGGGATCTCTCCAATATCAAGCCAATTCAGGGCGCTGCGGGATCGCTGCCGTTTGAGGACATGTATTTCGACTGGATCATTAGTCGTTTCAGTGCTCATCATTGGCAGAGTCTTCCGCAATGTCTTCGCGAAGTCGTCCGGGTATTGAAAAAGACCGGGCAAGTTCTCTTTATCGATGTTGCAGGGAACGACGTGCCACTGTTTGACACACATCTGCAAAGCGTCGAGCTTTTGCGCGATGGCTCACACATCCGGGATTACTCTGAAAGCGAGTGGGATAGATATTTCCTAGAAGCTGGACTGTCGCCGGAGATCATCGAGAAGTGGCGTATCTCTATTGAGTTCAGTTCATGGGTTAAGCGTATTCAGACCCCGGAAAATCGTGTGCAGGCCATTCGGACGCTTTGGCAGGAAGCACCCCAGGAAGTAAGAACGTATTTTGCAGTTCGTCCAGACTTTTCGTTCGAGATGGATGCTCTGATGATACGGGCAACTCGCGCTTGAGCTTTGTATCCTGTCGGTATGTTCCCTCCTCCCGGGGTGGGCAGAGGGAACATATCCGTGCAAGTCATGGCAATTTGGTGGCCGTAACTTCCAACTGCATCACCCGCTTGGAAGAAAGATCATCGGAAGAGAAAATGACAGTAGGTTTGCCGAGAGCTAGCAAAACATGAGAAGACATTCTCCTGTTGCTGACAATTGGTGGTCGATTTTGCTGTTGTGCGGGAGCTGTACTAAGCGAGCTAATGTCACTGACAATATTGACATTCAGAGAATTGCCGACCAGTGTTGCCTCGCTGCAATCGATCTTGATGCCATAGTCCATGTACTGATATTCAGGATTTGCAACAGACCCGGTGACTATAGGAATTCTGTCATTGGTGCGCATTGAGGAGATGTCCTTGTTTTTTGTGGTGATCTCCATTGTATAATTACGGCTATTGATCACTTTCCCTTCTTCAAGCTCCAAGACACGAAACTTCAGCTGAAAATGATGCAGTGCCTCTCCTGAGGTTTCTGATCGTGCTGTTGTGGGCGGAGCCGATTCCTGAGTGCTGGCTCTCAGACTGGAACCAGACAAAAGCAAAATCAATCCAAACAGTAAAAGTTTCCGCATGCTTATCTCTCCTATCGAATAGAACTTTGGTTTGAAATCTCAATTGGCTCGATTTTCAGCCGGGCAATAGAAATGGGTTCTGAGGCAGACTTCTGGAACTCCACAATCCGAAGCAATTCTTCCTTAGGCAGTTGGTCGACTGCCTGTAGCAGCACTTCCTCCTCCCTACTCAACGGAGATGGGGTAGGGAAGATACTCTGCTTAGGGAACTGCTCGGTCTGCTTCCTTGAAGATGCTCGAATACGGCGGTTTTCTGGAACTGCCGCTGATACTCGAAGTGTTTGTACTGGTGAAAGTGATTTGACCGGTGGCAGCGTAACGGCAATCTTCGGTGAAACAACCGGAGGCTTTCTCAATTCAGTTTGGGGGAGAACAAATAATAGAAGTAAGGCAACAGTAGCAACAGGCATCGGAATAGCCCACCACCAAAACCGATGTTTCTTTGGCAGGATTGCTGTTTGATCCAGTGAATACAATATCTTGTCTGCCAGTCCTTCAGGTGGTTCTCCTTCATAGCTCTCAAGAGCTTCGTCCAGTAATTGATCAATGAGGTTGTCGTTACTGTGCATAGTGTTTCTCCGCTACGGCTGTGAGCTTCTGCTTCAATATCTGGCGCGCACGCATAATCCTGGTTCTCACGGTGCCTTCGGCTATTTCCAAGATCGAAGCGATTTCCCTCGAATTAAGTTCATGCAATGCAGAGAGAGCTAAGGGTTGACGAAGTTCTTCCGGTAGAGCATCGATCATCTTCTGAATGTGCTGTTGCCAATCTGCACTTGCCATATTCACTTCAGGGGAGGATTCCAGCGAGGGAACTTCCATTTCCAGCTCTTCAGTCCGTTTGGCGGGAATTGCATCCAAAGCCATCCGCCATATCATTCGTGACAGGAATGCCTGCTCGTTCTGTATCGTCTTCCATGCCCCGGTGCGATAAAGCTTCAGAAAGGCCTCCTGCACTACGTCCTCAGCATCGTGAGAGTTTCTCAGCAGGGCGTAAGCAACACGAAAAGCAAAGCGCGATTGCCTACGGACCAATGCTTCGAATTGCGAATCGCCATCTTTTCTCAATGCAAATGTCTTTCTGCTTGAACCTTCGCTTTGTGTGGCACTCACCCGGCAAGACGGCGGCAGCGTAAGAAGTGTTCGGTTTTCTTTGCTGCTAAAACTATCTCTTTTTCTTGATTGACATTGCCCCATCGAAAGGCTTATGAAATGGTCTGACCTCTCAAGAAGGAATTGCCAGGGAGCACTTCGTCTTGAACGAGAGCAATTCCGCAGAAAATCGGTAATTTTCTAAGCAGAAGAGTCGTAAGAAAAGGCAAAAGGCGTCGAACAAGCAGGAATGGTGAGAAGAAGTTGGTCTAACAACCAACGCCAGATGTACTGCTATGTGGTTCTGGTGCCATAAGGACGGAAAATGAAGAAGACTGTATTTCATTCTTTGGGGGACTCTCCCCGATTTGCTTTATCGATGGCGGCAGCTTTGCTGCTAATTCCTTCGTTTGCTGCCGCGCAGCATGCGACATGCAATGTTCGCACCTATGGAGCGAAGGGTGATGGTTCCACGAAAGACACCAAAGCCATTCAGGCTGCGATTGATGATTGTGCGAAGAAGGGCGGAGGAACGGTGCTCCTGAGCGGTGGCTCTTTTCTAAGTGGGCCAATTGTTCTCAAGAGCAATATCGCTCTGGAAATCAGAAAAGATTCCAAGCTGCTTGGTTCTACAGATCGTGCTGATTATCCGGAGGTTCAGCAGTTTCGTCGTAAATCCAGACAGTCTCTGATCAGCGCACAAAATGCCGAGAATCTCTCCATTATCGGTGGTGGAGTGATTGATGGGCAGGGCGAGACCTGGTGGCAGCTTGCTCGCGAAGGGCGCGACAAGCATATTTTCGAAGGAGATATTCCTCGTCCGCGCGGGATCGTATTCGATCATTGCAAACACATCGTTCTGAAGGACTTTACTCTTCAAAACTCGGGTTACTGGCAGCTTGTACCTTACTATTCGGACGACATTACGATCAGTCACCTGCGTATCACAGCTCCTGAGCACGCGCCGAATACAGACGCGATGGATCCGTTCTCCTCTTCGAATGTTCGGATCGACCATGTTTTTGCGGACACGGGGGATGACAATATCGCTATCAAGTCAGGACAGCCTGGTTCCGAAGGTGGCGATGAAGCCAGCCGAAATATCGTGATTACCGATTGCGTTTTTGTTCATGGACACGGTCTCTCAATCGGCAGCGAGATTGCCGGAGGCGTGCAAAACGTTCGTGCAGAAAGAATTAGCTTCAAGGATACGGACAACGGTATTCGCGTGAAATCGAATCGCGATCGCGGAAACGATATCGGGAACTTCCACTTCAGCGATATCAAGATGGAGGGCGTCAAGACGCCAATTCTGATCAGCGAATATTATCCACGTATCCCGGAGGGAGACGATCCAGCGCAGCCGGTGACCCGGTTGACTCCCCGCTTCCACGACATCACGATTGAGAACCTGCAAGCTGTTGGAAGCCAGTCTGGCGGCATTGTCATCGGTCTTCCTGAGTCTCCGGTAAAGAATGTCGTCCTGAAGAATGTTGAGATTAACGCTGTCACGGGCATGACAATCAGCGATGCCCAGGTTTCGGGAGAGAACGTGAAAATTCATCCGAAGTCCGGCGATCCAATCTTGACCAAGGCGAATGCTCAGGTTTCTATCAAGTAGCTTTCTGTTACAGAAAAAATAAGTGAGCACCTTTAGGGCAGCTACGTATAGTAACCCCGTAGCCGCCCTAAAGCCCCTTCCTCGCAGCTTCCCACCCTGCAGTATCCCCTCAAGATGTATTGCATTTTTCCTGATCTCGGCTAGAGCAAAACCAGCGTAGGTGTATCCCGAGCCACAACTCCCTACGCAGGTTTTCCGTCGAGAAAACCTGCACATCGTGGAATTTGGGTAGGACATAGTAACGCTGGTTTTGCTCTAAGTTGTAGAAAGAGTGGCTATCTGGCCGTATTACGGGGCCTGCGTCCGGCGAGAGAAGAGCTCTTACCCCTGGCAGGAATAGTCCCGTTCTTAAATGACTTAGGAAATAAATATCTCGGGGCTACCAAGAAATAGATTTTCTGTCCGATATCTTGAGCGTGAAACTAGGGCCAAACCATACCGTTCATGACGATCCTCGTGGTTTCGCAGGAGAAAGGCCCTCGTCCGAAACGCTAAAGCGATGCGTCGGGCTATTGGTACAGGGGCTTATCATTCATTCGCCTCGGCTTGAGGATGCAACAAAAACTGAGTTCAGCCATGAGATGACGAAGCTTTTGGCTCGAACGCAACAGTCTGATACCGTCGAGCAGCTCATCCCCACTCTCGGTGCTGTTATCGATAGCTTTTCCGGTTATAGCAAGAAAATAGAGCGCTATGCAGAGAACGTCGAACGAGAGCTCGCTGCAATGTTGATACTTTTGTGCGAAGAGCTATTGCAGCGCGGACTGCCTCCGGCCATCGAAGAATGTCTTGGAAAACTGGGTGGAGAGATCAGTGATGCTAAGAGTCTCCAAGATTTTGTCCAAACCCGAAAAAATCTTCAAAAGGCCTTTCAATGGCAGATATCCGACAAAGATCTGCTAAATCAACAGGGTGAGATGTCTATCAATTTTGACTCATGGGAAAGTCCTACCGGCTTTCCCGGACCGGCAAAGGCTAAGGAGTATTTGGCAAAATTTCAGTCCGACGCTGGCTCGATATACGTCGTCATGTTTAGGCTATCGGCCCTTCACGCGATAGAACAGCGATATGGGGGCGAAGCAGCACAAGACTATCTGAATGCGACGTCGCAATACATGGTGCAGACTTTGCGGAGAGAAGACAGGCTTTTTCATTGGAGTCGGAATCTGCTGCTGGCTGTTATTGATCGTCACGTACCAGATACGGCTTTACGGATGGAGATGTCTCGACTCGTTGGTGCCAATCGTGAGCAGGTAATTGAGGTAAATAGCCGGAAGGTCATGATAGCCAATCCTATTAGTTTCGATATTCGTAGTCTGCCACGTTATGCAGGTGTCAATGAATTGATAGCTTCTTTTGATCCCTTTGTGAATAGCATTCTGTAAGAAAGAGAGTAGAAAGAGTGAGTCAGAGCATCTTTACGCAAACAGTCGATTGGAGCACCTGTGATATGTTTTTTCAATCTGCACCGGTTCCACTAAAGCAGATTGATGAACAGGGCTTGATCGTTCGCGCGAATCAGGCAGAATATTCTCTGCTCGGCTACTCTGCCGATGAGATGGTTGGAAAGCCACTCTGGACTTTTATTGCCGATGAAGATGAGTATCTGTCTCGGTGCCGCCATCGTGAATTGTTGAATGGGCAAAGCGATTTCTGTTCTCTTCAGCGACGCTACAAACGGAAATCCGGAGAATACCTGATTTGCGACGCAAAAATTAGGGTTATTCGAGATGCTGCAGGCCTGGGGAAAGGGCTCTATATCGCTCTTTTTGACATTACGCAGCAGTTGCAGCAGGATGCAGTACGCGATGATCGCCTCAAGTGGATGGAATCCTGTTTCCGGTCTCTTCACAATCCCACTCTGGTTCTGGATACGCTCGGCTGTATTCGCTACATGAATCGTGCCTGCGAAGAGTTGTTGGGGTGGAAAGAAGCGGAGGTTGCCGGATCCATCGCCGAAGAGTTGGTGCCGTGGTACGACCTTGTTGCTTATGACGGAAGTGTCCCGGATTGGCAGCGAGCTCTGACCGGCAGCTGGTTTGGAGCTACGACGATTTCCACTAAAGGCGGTATCTCCAGGAGGGTTGAAATGTCGGCAACGCCGATTATCTGCGACGATGGACTAGTAATTGGAATCGTAGCGATGTTTAGGCGTATGAGTAAAGGCTCAATATAGTAATACAACTCTTCGGTATTAATTGCAGGGAAGTGAGATTGTGTAACTGAATAAGTTATATAAACTCTTTTTATATCTCTGGCGAAGACTGCGATTTTGCCGGTCCTTCAGGTCCTCTCGCTCGGTTGCTAATAGACTATAGACGAACAACTTGCATCCAATGCCACAGAGGTTTGGATGAGATCGTTGGTTCCTCAGCCATGGAACAGAGCTCTTAAGCAACAAGATGAGTTTTTTGAACGTGTTGCTAGCTCCTCCCGGTCGATACTGATCACGGATTATGACGGTACCTTGGCTCCCTTTCAAAAGGACAAAATGCAGGCTTTTCCATATCCTGGGCTGGAAGAGCGGCTGTCCTGTTTGCAGTCGATTCCGGATGTCCGATTGGTGTTTGTAACTGGACGAGCTGCCAGGGAATTGAAATCTTTGATTCGTTTTTCGGCGTCGACGGAAATATGGGGCTCTCATGGCCGTGAGTACCTGAATGCCGAGGGCCAGTATCGGATCTATCCTTTGACCTCGGAGCAGGAAAGCGCTTTAAATGCAGTTCAGTCTGCGTTAGCGCAAAAAGGATATGCGCGGTCGATTGAAAGAAAGCCGACCAGTATGGCTGTTCACTGGAGAGGTGAGTCTCGGGAAGAACAGCGACGGATAGAGACTCTGGCGCGCTCTCTTGCAGAGCGATACACCCTTACAGAAGGTTTTGAAGCTATTCCTTTTGAAGCTGGAATAGAACTACGGGCGATAGGGCGCACCAAAGCCGATGCCGTCCGAGAGATCTTCCAGGATGAACGGGCTGATGCTATCTCTGCCTATTTAGGCGATGACAGGACCGACGAAGATGCTTTTCCGATGATGAGAGGAAAAGGCATATCGGTTCTGGTACGTCAGGAAATTCGTGAAAGTCTAGCCGACTATTGGATGAGTCCCCCGGAAGATCTAATAAATTTCTTCGATCACTGGATTCATTCGGCAAGGAGTAGATCATGCGCGAAAACTACGGGCGTCTGGTGATCGTTTCGAATCGCCTGCCGATTTCTTTTGAGAAGGATGGAGACGAACTTAAGGCCAAGCCTGGTAGTGGTGGGCTTATCACTGCATTGGAGCCTTTGCTGCGCGAAAACGGCGGAGTCTGGGTAGGAAATGCCGGTACTGAAAATTTTCCCGATACAGAGCGGTTGTTACGAGAGGAATCACGGAAACAAGCTTACGATTATGTTCCTATTTTCCTGACGAAAGAAGAACAGGAAAACTTCTATGAGGGGTTTGCTAATGAGGTGGTTTGGCCTTTATTCCACGATTTGCAGTCCCGCTGTAATTTCGATCCGAAGTATTGGGAGTTTTTCCTCCGTGTTAATGAGAAATTTGCGGAAGCGACGGCAAAAGTTGCTCGGCAGGGTGATCCGATCTGGATACACGACTATCAGCTGATGAATGTTGGGGCTGACCTGAGACCGCGCCTCTCCAAAAACGCCAAGATACATTTCTTCCTCCATATTCCGTTCCCGTCCCCCGATATATTCTCGAAGCTTCCTTGGCGTAGAGAGGTTTTGGAAGGACTTCTTGCCTACGATGTTGTCGGATTGCAGACCGAGCGCGATGTGCGGAATTTTCTCGGATGCCTAAGGTCTTGTGTCCCTCAGATCTCGATTTCCCGTAAGGGCGAGATGCATGGAATCCGTTACGGTTCTCAGGAGACCCTAGTTGGTGCGTTTCCTATCGGAATCGATTTCGATGGTTTTGCGAGTGCTGCTGCAAGCCCGGAAGTCGAAGAGAGAACGGTGCAGTTGAAGAAGAGTTTGATTGAAGTGAAGACGATTCTAGGTATTGATCGGCTTGATTATACAAAGGGAATTCTAGAGCGGATCAAGGGATTCTCAACACTTCTGCGCTTGTATCCGGAGTTTCGTCGACATACATCTCTTATTCAGGTTGCTGTTCCCAGCAGAGAGAACATTGCTGGTTATCAGCACCTGAAGGAAGAGATCCAGCGAATTGTGACTCAGGTGAATGGAGAGTTTGGCGAACCAGGCTGGGTTCCAATCAATTACATGTATCGCTCGATAACCAAGACAGAGCTTCTCGCTCTCTATCGTGTAGCTGATGTGGCGCTGGTAACTCCACTCAAGGATGGAATGAACCTGATTGCCAAAGAATATTGTGCCGCGCGTATCGACAAGCAGGGAGTGCTTGTTTTGAGCGAGTTTGCCGGAGCTGCTGCAGAGCTTCGCAATGGGGCGATTCTTGTCAATCCCTACGATGAGCTTGGTTTGGCAGCGGCTATGAATACTGCTCTGACCATGATGAAATCCGAGCAGCGGCGGAGAATGCTTCGCCTCCGGATGCAAATAAGACGGTCGAATCTGCATCATTGGGTGGAGCGCTTCTTGTCCGTGACCAGGGAAGGGAAATATGCAGAAGCAATGGAGCTGCCCCGCACAGCATAGGTCGTCTCTTACTCAATTAGCGTGAGATGCTCAGCTCGTTCCTGATCGTGTGCGCCGTAACGGTCAAAGTGCAGCAGTTGCTGCAACTGTTCGCGTTGCTCCCACCCTGCTTGTTCCAGGTCAGGACGAGGAGCAAATTCAGAGACGTAGCCTACGCAGAGATAAGCGATCAGCTCGATGTCTTCAGGAATTCCGAGAATCGTTCGTAGCTCATCTTTCGACAAGATGCTTACCCAGCCCACTCCTACACCTTCTACTCGTGCAGCCAACCATAGATTCTGGACTGCGCAAACACAGGAGTACAAGTCGGTTTCCGGCATGCTTTGCCTGCCGAGGCCGTGACCTCGTTGAGCCATTCGATTACAGGTGACGCATATGTTCAGCGGTGATGAGAGGATGCCCTGGAGCCGCAAGGACTGATACTGACGACGCTGTTCGTCCGCATAGATTGAAGCTGCAAGAAGGTTGGCTTGTTCGAAGCAATCGAAGATCCGTTGGCGAATCTCCCGGCTCTTAATTAGGACGAATTCCCAGGGCTGCATGAAGCCGACGGAGGGGGCATGGTGGGCTGCCATCAGAATTTGTCCTAGGACTTTGTCCGGGATCTCGGTTGGCAGGAACTGAGATCGAACGTCTCTTCGTTCGTAGATCGCTCGATAAACAGCTTTGCGTTCTTCATCGTTGAAATCGGAATGCCTGTCGCTCGATTCTTCTACGCCTTTCATACCGTTCATTATCTCAGCCCCATATGCTTCGGTTCAGATTAATCTGAAATTCTATAGCGCAGATAGGTTTTCCGGGCACGATGAGTATTCCTGTCACCTGTGCTGTACCTGGACGTTCTTCTTTAGAGAGTCGCCGGGCTTGAGCTCTACCAGAATTCCTCTCGTGAGATAAGGGCGAACCATATCGACATTTGTCCAGTCAATCTCCCAACCGCGTTCTAAAGCAAGCAAATAGTAGCGGCCAGGAAGAATACGTTCCAGGTTAAAGCTGCCATCGGAGTTGCTTTGATCTCTGCGCAGGAGTTCCGTGCTTTCCTGTGGGTTCTCAGGTATTAGTGCTACGACAACACCGCTGGCAGGTCTATCTCCTTTTTGAGCAAATCCATCGAGGGATGCAAGCCCTTTGATCATCTCAACCACGAGATGAACGCTCGTCTGCGTGGCTGGGATTGTAATGGTCTTGCCTGAAATTTTGGCTCCATCAGCTGCCATCTGCCCGATGAAAAAGGGCCCGGCATTTCTGGCTGCAACTCTGTATTGTCCTGCAGGCAAACTGATTTGGTAGGTCCCATCCGATTGCCTGGACGCTGTTTGAGACTGTTTTGTGGCATTCGTCGAGCGCTGGATCGGTTGAAACTCTAGAAAAGGATTGCTTTGAGCGTTGCTGCCCGCCGGCATGAGAATTTTTGCGGTGATCGTAGAGTTTTCTGTCGAAGAGGCCGTCTTTTCATTGATCGTGGCATTTCCCGTGAGATCGATCTCCCTCTTCATCTCTGCTGCGTTTGGAGCTCGTGAGCCAGGGGTATAGTGAAAGAGCTGAAGCTCGTATTTCCCTGGAGCCAGACCTGTAAATTCCATAGCGCCCGAAGTGCCTCGCAGCGCAGAGAATGGAACATAGGAAGTGGTTCCATCTGGCATCTTCTGCTGAATGCTGTAACTGAATTGTTGTCCCCTTTCTCTCGATCCTAGCTGAATCTTAAGGTGTAAAGCCGGAATAGGCGAGAGCGTGATATCTGCTTCAATTTGCTCGCCACCCTTCAAGAGAATGGGCTCGGCTGCTACCGGATCTGTAGCTCCGGGATAATAGATCGTTCCATAAGTAACATCGAGTTCGGGATTTGCGGGAGCGTCGTGCGAGTCTTCTGAATTCATGGTTGTGTGATCTGCATACCATGGGCGGGCACTTACCGACACATAATATGTTCCCGGATTCAGTCCTGCAAATTCGAAGCGGCCTCGATCATCGGTAGAAGTCATGGCCACGCGCTGCCACTCGCGATTTTCATCGTTTTGCCCTCTGGCACGGTATAGATGGACCTGCGCGTTTCTTGATGGTTCACTGGCTTCGTCAAGAACAAACCCAAAGATCAGCGAATTTGGAATCAGACGGAAAATAAGATTGGCTGTGTCTAGATTGGGGCCGGTGACGATGGCGGTCGAAAAACCATCGTGCTCCTCATAGGCACGAACCGGGAAGCCTCGCTTTTCCGCAATGAGCCGATATCTTCCACGAGGAACATGGTCGAAGTGAAAATATCCTTGTTCATCGGTGAGCATTTCCTGCTCAAGCGAGGTGGTTTGCGATGCTGTACCTGCTTCTTGCCCGGCTCTGGAGAAAAGGCGCATCGTGCAGTTGGATAGAGGCTCACTATTCGTATCGTTAACAGCTATGCCACTCACGCGGTACGTGGCAGATGTTTGCCCATAGCTTGACGTATGTCCCGCAATTAGTGACAGAAGCAGAACAATCGAAGCAAATCCTCGCATGCTTATCGTCCCTCGCCTGTTGCCCGGATCAGTTCGACATCGGCTGTAACTTCTCCATTGGGAGGAACTGTAATTACTTTCCCGATAGAAGCTAGCTGACGGATTGTTTCCGGGTTGCGATACTCTAGTTCCTGCTTTCGCTCGTAAGCCAGAATCACATAGTTACCGGGCGCCACATTACCAAGGGCATCTAGATTGCCAAGCGATCTAGAGATCCGCTGTTCAAAGGATCCACCCGGATCCTGAGGGACAAGATAAAGATATGCAGTTCCATTTACCGGCTGTCCGTTGCTGATGATCCTGGCCTTTACTTGTCCAAAATCATCCTGAAGAACAATGCGGATAGGTTCGCTACTCGACCCGGGTGCTATGGTGAGCGGCTCTCTCAACAGGTCATCTCCTCCGCACGTCATGGCTTTGACATAAAAGTTTCCTTGAGGATGCGCGATGACTGTAAATTTTCCAGGGGGGACGTTAGGGACGACTAGTCTTGTTTGCTCACCGGTCGCTTCAAGTGTTGAGAATCGTTGTTCTGAAAACTCCGGGGATGAGGAGGTCTGAAGCTGGATATTTACCAGCGAAAGGGCTGGTATCATCCGATTGCTGTTCTTCTGTGTGGTCGAAGTAGCGTTCTCAACCTGTACCGGAATATTGGTTGTCGGCTGCAGCACTAGGGAGACTCCATCTATATTGCCGCCTGCTACGGTAACCCGGGCTGTACCGCGCATCTCCAAACCAGGCCTGGGCCCATTTGCGAAGAAGACTCCTGTAATGTCAAAGGCCCCATTCGGGAGCATCATTCGAAAAAATCCAGTTTGCGGATCAAAATTGGCATTGATGAATACCGAATCTTTGTCTGCTGTTTGCACCTGAAATCGGCCCCACTGTCCACTTTCATTGCCTATTACGTGTCCGGTCACAGCATAGAAGCGTTCATGCCGGGGCGCGATCTGCAGATGAACATTCTGGCCCACGATGAGGTGTAGGGCAGGAATGTCATCTCTGGATAGAGCTGGTGGATAGTGTTCCGGCAGGTATCCTTCCTGCCCGGATGTCGTGATTGCACCCTCGGTTTTCAGTTGGGTGCTTACGTTGTAGTCGCCTGGGCTGAGATCTGCAAACCGGAATTCACCCTGAGAGTCAGTCCTTGAAAGCATTACCTGTTGCCATCGTTTTTGGCCATCTATGACCAACTGCTTTCGGAGTGTTATCTGCACATTGGCCAAAGGCCCGTTATCTGCTCCTTGGATAACTCCACTGATAATAGCTTCAGGGTAAAGGCGAAGGATTATCAGTGGGCTGGAGCCGACTGCCAGCGTATTGGGGAATAGTGGATATTGAGCTTGCTTCTGGTTTGTGTCTCCAAAGAATCCCGGCTTCTCAGCGAACAACAACAGTCCATTTAGTCCCGACATTGCGGGATCGACACTGAACTCAAATCTGCCCTCATGGTCGGTGAGAACTGCTTTAGGCGAAAATCGCACCAGCGCCCTTGGGATAGGACTGCCGGAGACAGCATTGATGACCTGTCCTGAAATTGTGTGGCTTTGGATGCTGCCATTGGAACTTCCGGAGGAGTCTTGGGCATGTCCTAAGGTACTTAGCAGTACAAAAATAGGAACCATGATGCCCAGTTGTAGCTTCCGTCGAAAGTAGATCTTTGATGCTGGAACATTTCCCGCATAGCTGTAGACCAAGCTGCAGAATCTTACGCAGCTTTCTACAAAAGAGAGCTGTTCTTCTCTATTCCCGGCAAGTCTATACCTACGCGGGAAATGCTCTAGAGTAGGTGGTTGAGGCAGAAAAGTGAAATTCAACCTCCGACTTCCTTCTGGCATTTCCAGATGCTCCTGTTCTGAACACACTATGCCATGAGCCTTTTGGGAAAGCCAAATGGTCAGAAGGCTTCAGGTTGTATAGTATGGCTCATCAGAAAACCCCGTAGAGTCGCTTCCTTTGGTGAAACGGCTACACCAGTATCCGAGCCCTGGTCTACAGGGAAGCCTTAAGATGCTTCACGCGTATCTTGATGACCCGCCTGCTTTTGGGAAAGATTCCCGGTGGAATATAGGCAATAAACAAGCTTTCAAACAAGTTCAATTCTTATATGGAGTCTTCTCTGTAGACAGAGTATGATCCTTCAAGAAATTGAGAATAGGTTTACAGGGCCATTAAATCTGATTTGTTCCGTTATTGGGGATTTATGGAAGAGTAATGGAAAGATGCTTCGGTTACTCCATGGGGTATTAGCTAAAAGGTAAATATATTCACCTTTGGGGCCAGATAAATCAATTCGTAAGGTAAGTGAAAATATATGGCATGGTTTAGCAAAGATCGTGGAACTCCGGCGCCGGACGCCGCAGAGCAAGAAGATAAGTTTCGACGTAGTCTTGCACTGCTGCTGGAAGGTATCCGGCTGCATACCTGTAATGAAGAGGATGCCTTTGCGCCCCACTTCAACCGTCTGATGCGGCAGCTTGGTACTCAGCTGGAATCGGCAAAAGATGAGTCCGAGTATCTCGGCGTGGTTACTGCTGCGATCGATGGCATGAAGAATGTCAAGCGTGACGCTACGGCTGTCATTACACAGACTAGGGAAGAATCGAAACTTCTGACTCGCTTTCTCATGACCAATTTAGTTGAGGCTCTGGCCGTTTCCAAACCCGAAGCTTCTGCGTTGATAGCGGACCGCGGGCCGGAATTCGAGCGGGCAAAGACTCCTGAAGAGTTGAAGGCTCTGCGCGAAAAACTGGAAGCTATCTTTGCTCCTGAAGAAAACAAAACCGCCAAACCGGAAGAGGCTCCTCAACAGAAAGAATGGAATGAGGAGGAAATCGAGGCAGAAACCGCAGATAGCCCGAGTGGTCTCCGTGGTCGTGCGAAAGCAAAGGAGAGCCTGATAAAGGCCCGTGAAAGTGGCCAGCCTCGCTATGCTGTAGTCCTGTTCCTCGAAGGATACACTGCCATCGAAGAGCGTTTTGGTTCTGATGCCGCTCAGGACTGTTTTATTGCTGCATGCAATTATCTGTTGCAGTCACTCGGTGGGAGCGATCAGCTCTTTCACTGGGACAGTCATGCCATGTTGGCCGTAATTGGCAGGGAGGGCAGAGCTACTGATGTCAACCTCGAGATGCTTCGCATCTGTTCTGCACGTCCGCAGCAAAGCATCCGCGTTGGTCAGCGGAGTGTATTGGCCGCCATGCCGATCAAGCCTCTGGTGCTGCCCGTTCATGAGATTGAGGATCACGAAGAACTTCTGCGGCAAATCGATCAGTTTGCCCGGCAATAACTAGAGTTCTGAAACAAGTTATCGCTTCAAAAGCGGAGGATAGATATCCAAATCTATCCTCCGCTTTCTGTTTCGGATGAAGCATTCGGTCATCTGCCACTCGATTCGTCACTTCGAAAAAGCCTTTTGTCTGAACAATCCACCCTTCATCTGAGAACACATGCGCCGCAAATCCCAGCGGGAGAGAATTCTCTACGAAAGAGAGGTTCTCATGTTCGCCAAGGTCATATCGCTTCTTGCAATCTCGATGATCATTAGCGGAAAGCCCGCACTAATTGGACAAGTGTCGCTGCAAAATACCTGGACTTTGCCTCAGGGGATGAGTATCAAAGACGAAGGTCAGCGTACCTATCGTTTCACTGTCGAATACAGTGTCGCCAATAGCAAAGGAGACGTAACTCAACGTCAACGTCTGGTTGGTGAATATACCAGAGGATTACCTGGGGGAGAGGTTTCGTGGAAGAACGTCACACAATCGGATGCAGTCGGGTCCACCTCTCCCTTTGAAAAATCGCAGAAACGCGATTTCATGGAGGGATTCCATTATCGTAATGATCCGTCTTTAATACTTTCTTCCGGGTTTTTTAAAACTTTTCCTTCGACGGCGATTTATGAGCGCAACCTTGTTTGGGATACCGGAATGATCGAGAGTTTTGGACAAAACTTCTTCGAATACTTAAAGCTAAGCGAGCCATTTGTCCCTATAGCAGGCCAGAATCTGCAGATTCCCGATCTCGGTATTTTCCGCAACCACCGAGTCCAATTACAGTGGATCGGGCGATCCCAGCGGAATGGTCAGGAATGTGCGGTGATTCAATATCAGGCATTTTTCAATAGTCTGGATTTTGACAAGAGTGGTATGACGATGAAAGGCCGCAGCGATTATTGGGGAGAGATATGGGTTTCTCTGACTACTAAGCAAATCGAGTATGGCACGATATATGAAAGTGTCATGGGGGAAATGAAGTTGCCAGGTCAGGAAAAGGTAGAGCCGGTTCATGTTTTTCGAACAGGTGTCTTTGAACCGATTAACATGAAACAGCCAAATTGATTCCCGATTGCTACAGGTGTCTTCAATGAAAAATAGATGGATTTTTTCTTTGGTGTGGACCAATCTCGCCGTAGCGGTCATGCTGATGGTTCTTGTTGCTGGGAATCAAATTCACAGCGGGAAAGAACTGGTACACACCATTTTCTATTCCTTGGTTTATGCCAATATTGCTTCTGTGCTAGCGCTCCTTACTATTGGGTGGATTTCGGAAATGCACCCTTTTCGTAAGCTCAAACCTGTTCCGATGATGTTGTTATGCGTTGTTCTGTTTACGGCTCTCGGGTGTTTATTGGCACAAGCACTGCTGGTTGGCGCCGGTGTATTTCCTGCGGCTCATTTCTGGCTAAGTTATATGACGACTTTACGTCGGGCCATCCCTCTCGCTATTCTTTTCGGTTCGGGAGCGATAGCACATTCTATTTTGTTGCACCGCGTTCAACAGGCGGAGAATGAGCTTCATCGAAAAGAAATAGCGGAAGAGAGAACGAACAAGCTACTCGCGGAAGCCCGCCTCCAATCTCTGGAATCTCGAATCCATCCGCATTTTCTCTTCAATACTTTAAACTCGATCAGCTCGTTGATCACTGTAGATCCTTCTCTGGCAGAACAGTTAGTAGGACGGTTGGCAGCCCTTCTACGAGCTTCGCTGGATCACAGTAATCAGTCGCTGATTCCCCTCCGGCAAGAGTTGGAGATGGTTGAAAGCTACCTCGATATTGAGAAGGTTCGCTTCGGAGGCAGGCTCCGCGCAACTGTGGACATTAGTTCGGGCGTACACGAGCTTAAAGTTCCGCCGATGTCCGTGCAATCTCTGGTAGAGAATGCTGTGAAGCATGGGATCGCACCTTTGAACGGTGGCGGGGATCTTTGGGTCATAGCAACCATAGAAGGTAACTGTCTCCGTGTAGAAGTGCGGGATAGTGGACCGGGTTTTGATTTAACATCTGTCCGTGCAGGTCACGGGCTGGATAATCTGGTCGGGCGTCTTGATTCTCTTTTCGGTTCAGAAGCTCGACTCAATGTCTTGCGTAAAGATGGTTATTCTGTGGCTGCAATGGTGTTGCCGCGTATATGAAACTTACTGCTTATCTTGTGGACGATGAACCCTTAGCTCTTGAACGCCTTCGGAGGTTGTTGAACGACGCCGGTTCTGTCGAAGTCGTTGGCAGTACAACGGAACCGGAAGCTGCCGTGCAGGCTTTACATGTTGCTCAGCCCGACGTGTGCTTTCTGGATATCGAGATGCCGCGCCTGACCGGATTTGACGTTCTGGCTCGCTTACCGAAACAGCCTATCGTTGTTTTCACTACTGCTTATGATCAATACGCGCTAAGAGCTTTTGGCGTTAACTCTGTTGACTATCTTCTGAAACCGATTGAGCCCGAAGCTTTGCAGCGTGCCCTAGACAAGATTCACTGTTTGAGAAATACGGACAAACAGCTGCAGCCGAATTTTCAAGAGACTCTGAAGCATCTTAAGCATTCCCTGGAGGAATTGGCAGGGAAATATCCTGAGCGTATTGCGTCCCGTTTAGGGGATCGTCTCTGGTTTCTGGATTTGCCGCAGGTGACACACTTCTATGCCGAGAATAAGCTCACCTATGCCGTATCTGCAGGCAAAAGCTATTGTGTAGATTATTCGATTATGGATCTCGAAAAGAAGCTGGATCCCAGAAAGTTTGTTCGCATTCATCGCAGCACAATTGTTAATGTGCATTGGATTAAGGATGCCAGCTCACTCCCTGGCGGCTCCTTGAACCTTCGCTTGCGCGATGCCAGAGAAACCAATCTGACGGTTGCGCGTGATCGGGTGCATGATTTTAAGCTACAGCTTGGTTGTTAGGCTTCCAGCTGCGTTCTGAGACAATCTCGTCCCAAGGAATGATTGGTGAGGTGCTTTGAGGAATGACCTCGGCGTAAATCTTGCGGCAGAATTCCTGGAAGACGGTATATCCGTCATTAAAGTACCTTCTTATGAGTTCGGGGAGATTCGTCTGGTTGAGATTTCCCAGAGCGAATTGGGGATTGAGAGTAGCGATTTCGGGCAAAACCGTTCCGTCTTCACGAATAATCAGGCGCTTGATCTCTTTGGATACCAGCCTGTGACAGCGTGCACCGTTGCAGACGTATGCGGCGCAAGGATGCTCCAACAGAAAGCTTCGCGCTTTGTAGTGCAGGCTGAACCGTAGTCCCGCATCCGAGTATTTATGACCGAGATCCGATAGGCGCGAGAACAGGGTAAGCATCTCCGGTTCGGATAGCATTGAATCGCTGATCTGACTGCCACGCCCGATAGCTTGCAATGGCTGCACGCTGACTCTCTGAACATTGTTTGCTCTAGCCCATTCAGCGATCCACGGCAGCATGTCCTCGTTTTCACGAGTAATTGTTATCACAGCAGCGACGTTTATCTTGTCGGAGACAAGTGCCCGAATCGTCTCTGTAGACGCTGCAAAGGCTCCGGACATGCCGCGGAAGCGATCATGATACTCCTCCGGTCCGTCGATGCTGATTTGTACTCCCGCATGTGCATCCTTAATCCATTGTCTTTGCTCGGTGCCAATTTTCGTGCCGTTAGTTGAAAGGAAGAGCTGAAATTGGAGGGGTCTTGTTAGCGATTTCAGCAGCTTTTCTATTTCCGGATATAGGAACGGCTCACCGCCGGTTAAGTGTACCGTGCGAATTCCCAATGAAACTGCGTCCTGCAGTGCTCGGCGTACAAGATCGAAAGGCAGCATGGTGCCATGATGCGATACAGCGTTCATGTAGCAATGCCGACAGTGGAGATTGCATTGGTTTAGCAGATGTATGACCAGAGTTCCAGATTCGTCGGTCGCAGAGGCGAGAGTGTTCTGTAGGATATGCATGGCCAATCCTTGTACGCAATGGGGCGATTACTGGGACTTGTAATCGCCCCAGACTGATTGTTATGCAGCTGATTTCTTGATGGTTTGTTCTACGAGTCGAGTCGTTTCGACTTTCGCTCTCTCGCGAAGGATGTCTTCAAAAATTCCCTTCGGATATGGCCAGTGGCGTGGGCCATTGCCGTATCCGGGCTCGTCATCGAATCCACGCGTGATCGTAACTCCACCGGTAGTACCGGTGGCCACATGGTTGATGATTTCGGATTGGATATGTGCCGACGCAAGAGCGGAAAGGGCATCGACAAATTCCGTCAATCTTCCGCTTTCAACGATCTTCTTTAGGGATGTCGGGTTGATAGTGAGTTTGAAAGTAATAGGAGACTTCTGTTCAAGGTCCATAGGGAACCTCCATTGTGGGACCTGAGAAGAAGCGCTCGGGTAAGAAAGGTAACAACCGCGACGGAGGTTATCTTCCCGGGCGCAGTGTCGGGAAAGGTATAGTAAGGAAAAACCAATATCTGTGATGTACGATACGTAGGCCTGTTATTAGCCAGGCAGCTTTCTCCGTGCTTGTAATGCTACGAAACCGTCTTTAAATCGTGTGAGTGCTACCTCTCTGAATATAGGAGCTTTGTCCGCCGCCCATGTGTAACCAGATTTCGACTAATACTGCGTTAATTGTGAATCCAATCCAAAATGCAATGCCGAAGAATTGCTGCGGTACAAGGTGGGTGAAGGAACCGGTAGCAAAGAATATTGCCATTACGGGGCGGGTTGTAGCGATTCCCGGGAGAATTCCGGCTGCACGAAGGAGCCATGGGCGTTGGATCTCAGTTTCCTTTCTGCTCCAGTACCAGTAAGCCCGTAACAGCGAATAGAGAAACAGAGTATTGAAAACCAGAACCGCAGAGCGTTCTGTCCAACCTCCGATCGCAGTCGCGCTCATAGCATAGGCAGTAATACTTACCACAACTCCGAGTGGGAAAAGTATCGGTTCCACGCGAGCTTTGCGGAATAGCGCAAGCGGAAGCAGCAAAACAAATGAGAGCGCTGGCAGAATATGAGCAAGTGTTAAGTCGATATGTGATTCGAATACTGCATCGAGATTCTCTATTCCCGGATGTCCTGTTTGCGAGGGATAGCTGAGAGCTATAAGTCTGCGCAATACTGCGGCGACGGCAATGATAATACAGAACCAGAAACCGATTCGTATCCAATGATGTGACTTAATTCCAGATTCATGTTGCGTTTTCGGAACTAAAATGAATCGGTTCACATCTACTCCTGATAATTCCTCCTCTATTCCATCAAGTGCTTGTGGCTTGCGCGATAAAGATTGGCTAAGTTAGGTGAAGTTTTGTAAAGATTTTTGTGTGCTAAATTTCGGCAAACCGATTTATCTAGCCATACATCGCATCGTTACAAACAGTCCGAATCGGGGTGGGTATTCGTCGCCTTTCGATCTGCAATATCGTCCAACGCCTGTATTCTTGCCATATACGACAGCCTGATGCTCGACGCCGGAATGAAGCTACCGCTGCGGAATAGAGCGTGCGGGATTTCCTACGACTGTTGTTCCTGGTTCAACGTCGCGAACCACTACGGCTCCGGCTCCGATAATGGCGTCGTCTCCCACCGTTAATCCTGGAAGCAGTATTGCTCCGCCACCGATCCAGACGTTCTTTCCAATTCTGACGTTTTTGCCATTTTCTTTATCGATGAGACGCAGATCGGCATCGCGCGGGTGGTCAGCTGCATAGATGTGTACTCCGGGGCCGATTTGAGTGCGATCTCCAATATGGATAGGCATGACGTCGAGCAATACACAGTTGAAGTTGAAGAAAACGTTATTGCCCAGGTGGATGTTGTATCCATAATCGCAAAAGAAGGGAGATCGAATTTCAACTTCTTCTCCCATTGAACCCAAAAGGCTCTGGAGGAGCATGCGCCGAGCTCCAGGGTCACTCGTGGCATTGAGCTGAAGGAACTTTAGTTCCGCTTGCCGACGCTCTTCTACCAGCAAGGGGTCCGTGGCAAGGTAGAATTCACCCCTCAGCATCTTTTCTTTTTCTGTCATATCTCTCTTTACGATGCAAGTTCCACCCGGTTGGCGGCAGTACACAAGGGTATTATGAGCTTGATCTCAATCCATAATTTCAGCCATACCGAAAATGCCCTAAAAGTTGATCCGCAGGGCATGAAAGCAGCCGCACATCTGCTGCGATGAGTGTTGTTGCTGGAATCACTCAGCCTTTATTATTTTCATCTCCGATTCACATCTGTCCGGATGAGATCGTCTTTAAGAGAATAAAATCAATAGGTTGGAAATAAAGCTCAAAACCTTGGGATCTATGAATAAATTTGCTCTGGCGGTTCTTCTTGGCAGCCTCTCTCTTCCTGCGATTGCTCAGGTAGACATCAAACCTCAGGATGATCGTATCGATATTGCGATCGATGGCAAGCCCTTCACCTCGCTGCATAGGGGGCTTGATGCCAACAAACCTTATATGTATCCGCTACGGACAGCTTCCGGCAAGATTGTAACCAGGGGGTTCCCTATGGAGCAGGCGGCCGGGGAATCTATCGATCATCCACATCAGCGTAGTTTATGGATAGGGGCTGAGCGTGTCAGCGGTATTGATTTCTGGGAGAACGAACCCTCCTATGATCGCCCTCATAAGGGAAAGATTCTCTTTCGCCGTCTTCTAGCCCTCCATAATGGCAAAGAGAAGGGTGATCTGACCATTGCTGCTGACTGGGTAAGCCCCACAGGGGAGCCCCTCATCGATGAAACTCTTAGCATGACCTTTTATGCAGGTACTCAACAAAATCGAATTTTCGATATCGATTTGACGTTGACTGCAAAGAAGAAAGTCACCTTTGAGGATGATCACGATGCCATCCTAGGGTTGCGACTAGCGGCTCCTTTTGAAGAGAGCCACGGCGGTAAGGTCCAGAATGCAGCGGGGGTTGAAGGCGCCGATCATGTACGTGGGACACATTCTCCGTGGGTAGATTGGCAGGCCGATCTCAATGGGGAGAAAGTTGGGGTCACGATCATGGATCACCCCGGAAATTTCCGTTATCCAACTCCCTGGCACGTGCGGCCTTATGGAATGCTTTTTGCCAGTCCTTTTGCTCAGCATGATTTTTCGAAAGATATTCCGGATGGGAGCCTGACTCTCGAACCCGGTAAGAAGCTCCATTTGAAATACAGGATTTTGGTTCATCCGGCAGACATCTCCGTCGCCGGACAGTTCAAGGAGTTCGCAGCAAAATGAGGTTTTTGCCTGTCCTTATCGCGTTTCTTGTGTTCCACCTGCCCACCACGCTATGGGCCGCGACAACAACTCTACATGGAATTGTGACAGCAGGTTCTCCTGCCTCTCCGATCCGCAATGCAAAGGTTTCGCTTCGTTCCGGGGCGCAGGAACGAAGCTCTCGAACCGACGAGGTAGGGAATTACAGCTTCAGTTCTCTTGAAGCGAACCGTGCCTATACATTGATTATCGAAGCAGAGGGACTACGGACGTTTACTCAAACGCTTCAGCCTCTAGGTGACGGAGAAGCCCGACAGATCGACATCAAAATGGAGATTGTCGGTGCATATGACTCTGTGCGAGTTTCCGGCGAGATGATGGATTTAGCCGGACAGTCGGCGAATGTTAGCCAGATTGTTTCCTCACAAGATTTGAACGAACTTCCTTCTGTGACTCGTTCTGTTGCAAAATCTGCCCTTCTCGATCCCCACGTACGGCAGACGATCGGTCTGGGATCCGACTATCAGGACAGTAATCGTCTTTCCATCAATGCGGCATCCTATAGAAATACCGCCTACGTTCTGGACGGAACCACTACCTATGACTGGATCTATTCGGTCGCACCTATTGAAGTGGTGTCCTTGGGTGCCACCCGCGAGATGAAAGTTCTGACCGGCGAATACTCGGCTCAGTATGGAACTTCTACCAGCGGTGTGCTGGTCATGACGACCAACCGAGGGGGTAGTCACTATCATGGTGAGGCTTTTACCTTTATCCGTCCTAGCGGAATTCAGGCATCGGCTCCCTTAGCCAGTTTTCATATCCCCAACGAACGTGAAGATTGGGGAGGCTCTGTCGGTGGTCCTTTAAGAGATGAGCGTACCACCTTCTTTGCCAATTACGAGGGTGCCAGGCAGGATCGCGGTGCCTACATACAGTCTCCTAAGCCCGGCTTTTTCGACGGACAGGTGCACGAGTACTATTCTCTACTACGCTTGGATCATAAGCTTACGGACAGGCATTCTTTAGCGGTGAGGCTCAATGGAAACCATTACGAGTCGAACAATGTAAATGACCGTATCTCAGGCTTTAACCAGCCTAGCACTGGACGGTACGCACGGACACAAGCCTGGGGAGGTCAAATCACAGAACAGAGCCTCTTCGAAAACAAAATCAATCAAGCGCGGTTTTCCTTCGTCAATTATTTCCCTGACAGTGCGATTCCGTTACAGACCTCTGTAGCTGTTGTTCGTCCAAACTACAGTACTGAGGGGTTTTCCACCTCAAACTGGGTGCATGCCCAAAACTTCACCATGGGAGATCTTCTCGCTGTCCACCAGAACAGACACGACTGGAAGATCGGCGCCGAAGTTTCCTACCTGAAGGCCAAGGACTATTCCTATACGCCGTATGGGACCTACACGTTTGCCTCCGGTGCTCCTCAACCAGGACAACACCCGCTCAGCTACAGCCAGACTTTCGGAACAGCCTTTCTCCGTTATGACCAGACAGAGATAAATGCTTTTGTGCAGGACGAATTCAAACTTTCTCCCTCTTTGGTCGCCAGCCTTGGTTTGCGTTATGAATTTCAGACCTTGACTGATAATCATGCGAACTTTGCGCCGCGAGTTGGCCTCTCCTGGGATGTACGTGGAAATGGAAAGACCGTCGTTCGCGTTGCCACCGGTCTCTTCTACGACCAGTATTATCTCTACATCGCGAGACGCTTTCGGACCCTGGGACCCAACGCTCCAACGGCAACTTACTCCTTGAATTATGGAGATCCGGGCTTTCCATCCTTCCCGAATTCTCTCTTGACGCCTCCATCCGGAGCTTCGTCCGGTAAGAGAGATTTGTACCTGCGTCCGAGTCAGCTCTCCAATCCCTACGCATTGCAGGTTTCGGCAGGTATTGAGCAGCAGCTTGGCGGGGGACTGGTGTTGACTATTTCGGGCTTACATTCTCATACGTTAAAGCAGATGAGAGTCAACGATATCAACCATCCCACGCCCTTTATCCGCACTGGTCCCGGGCAATATCGTGGAGGTACCTTGGCCAGTGCTGCGGCGGCAGCCAATGCTACACGTCCATATCAGACCTATGATGGATTAGCGGTGCGGGATATCGCGGTTATTGAAAACACCGCTTCCAGCATCTACGATTCACTCGATGTTGGTGTGACAGAACGAGTGGGACAACGGCTCCAACTTGCGGCCCACTATGTACTGTCCGATTCTGTCGCGTATTCGATGTTCTATTCGGATGCAAACAGTGGGGTACCGAACGAATGGAATAATCTAGAGAGCGCCGAGCGGGGTCCAAGCGATTTTTATCAACGGAACAGGTTCGTTGCCGACGCACTTGTTGGATTGCCCTTTAAGTCTCAGTTTGCTCTGGTTGCGACAACTGCTTCCGGGCTTCCCGTAAATCCGATTACCGGGGATGACAATAATGGCGATAGTTATGCGGTTGACCGGCCTGTGGGGTTTGGAAGGAACTCATTCCGTGGGCCATTGCAGGCCGATGTAGATGTTGCCGTTTCCAAGCGGTTCCAAGTGCATCCGCGATTGCAGCTGGAGACACGGGTGGAGACAGATAATCTCTTTAACCGTCACAACTTTATTACGGTGAACAATGTCTATGGAGAAGGAGCCAAGCCACTGGCCACCTTTCTTTCTCCAAAGTCGGGAATTACAAATGCCGATCCCGCGAGACAGTTTCAGTTTGCTACTCGATTCTTGTTCTAGACCGTTTTCACAAATACGGTGTCTGGACAAGCGAAAGCCAAGCGCGGCTTTTCTTGATGGAAAAGCCGCGCCGAAGTTTTCTCCAGCAGATACATCGTTTGTGAGATCGTACTCAGCCCAGCTCTATAGCCAAAAAAGCTACAAAGTAGAACATTCAAAGGTAGTGACAGTATCGCGGTCCCAATCTTCCCATAGATAGGCATCCTGACGCTTCTCTGCAATCAATCTCATCGCATAGCGGACTTGATCTTCATACAGTTCACAGAAGGCCCCAGGGCGATCCATTCCTCCATTCATCTCATAAGCTTCTGCGGGACAAGGAGAGCCACAGAAGTGGCGAACGGCACAGCGGAAACAGGGATCGATATCTTCTACTTTCCTTCCTGTGACCATGGTGAAGGCCGAGGACTTTAGGACTCCAGCGAGATCATCCCGGAAGAGATTGCCCCCATTGAAGGCGGGAAGGCCAAGGAATTCGCTGCACGGAAACACATCTCCATTTGCAGAGACCGCAAAGAAGCACCGGCCGCCACCACAGGGGGAGATATCGCACATCAAGCGTCGTGCCTGCGGTGCAAGGATTGCTATGAGAATATTGGCGAAGTTTGCCACAATCAGGCGGCGGCCGGTTTCCCGATAGAGCTCTTCGGTACGATGCAGTGCTTCTAGATAGTGGTGGCTAATGACCTCATCTGCAGGTTTAATATTGCGTGCTCCCTGACGAGTGCAACGGACAGGATTGAGCATGCAAGTTGTAACTCCATGTTGATGGAAGAATTCAACTGTCGGGACCAGCTGTTCCAGATTCTCCTGGGTTACAGTGCAGATGACAGAGTAATTGGAGTAACCACGTAATTTTTCCATGGCAGCAACAACCTTGGTGTAAATGCCATGGCCGTCCCAGGTTTTGCGCGTACGACTGGCAATATCTTCCAATGCGGAATCAAGAGATAGGCCAATGGCGACGTTCCTTTCCATCAAGGAATCATATTGAGCGTCATCTAATACTGTGCCATTGGTCTGAATGCCGAAACGGAAATCATTGCCATATCGATCGAACGCTGCCAGCATCGCTTCCCAATTCAATGTGGGCTCAGCTCCGTGAAAGATTATTTGAGGCTTGTATCCTTCAGGCAAAGTTACCCGGAAGTACTGCTTCAATTTCTCCATGGCCACTAGTACCTGATCTACTGGCATATGTTGGCCATTGTGACGCGTTGTATCCGGCAAATAGCAGTACGAGCAATTCAGATTGCAGCGCTCCGTAGGGTTGAAGTACACGGCAGAGGGCCGCACATCGAAGCGAAGCCGGGCCATCTCCTCTGCAAAACTGCTGGCCTTTTGTTTGTATTGCTGCAGGAATGTGCTGGAGGTCAACGCTTCTCCGAGTTTCTCTTTTTGGATGAGTGCCCAAAAGGCCGTGTCGGGATCAACCAAGCCAATGTACTCGTCGTGGCCGATATCGATTGGTTGAAGTGTGCTTCCTTTACCTGTGTTGAAATACAATCCGCGTGACGAGCTGTTGTGACCCTTTGCTTCCAGTCCCATGAGGAGGCGATCCTTTTCTTTGTCTTAACTCTGGGGCGGATAGGTGTTTGACTATCCGCCGTGCGTAAAGCTATTGTCGGTAGCTTCTATTTTTTTGTTTCGGTCATGACGTAGTGAGATAAACCCGTGCCGCTCGCTGTACAACTTTTTCGCGTGGCAATGACCGGTTGTCTGGGTTCGTTCTTCTTGGACTTCATCACGTCACCTCCTTCCTCGAAAAATGGAATAACAAAGCCGAACGCGAGATTCCTTACTGGTGCAGAGATCTGGCCGATTTCGGCAGAAGATCCTCCGGTCCGGAAGAGGGAATCGCGAATACGAATAATTGTTGTCGCAGGATCTTTTCGCTGGCAGGAAGGATATTCTCTCCAAAAAACGAAAAACCCACATCCCCGTTTTCCACGCGGAGATCGTTGAGTCGCGGTTTCGGTCAGGTGTTCTGGCTCGCAAGTTCAGAGAGCTTAATGCTTGCTCTCAATGGAAGCTTCCACCTTCCCCGGCATTTCTGACGAGTGGTAAATAGGAAGCTGCCTTCTCGCTTACAGCGGCGGGACCGCTCCGGTTTTTCACCGGAATTCCCTGTTGCCTTTGGAGGGCAACCCGAAACCAAATCTAGATGTCAGGGGAAATTTTATAGAGAGCGGGTGGGGTGGACAATAGTCCAGATCACAGAATGATGTTTAGGTTCATGCGTGTCAGGATCTGAAACTGTCGCCGTGCTTCCTCAGCTGAGAGGCACAGCTTCCTATGAGAGAAAGCTGCGCAATTTCTTGAGGTTTCGATTCAAGCTTTTGCCTGAAGCTGCTGGCCTATATGCTCTTCCCGCTTTGATCAACAATGTGCCAGCCATCGTCGAACTTCTCGAAGAGGATTGTTGCCGGCTCTTCTGCTGAGTCTGGATGAGAGGTGAGGAACTGCTCCCACCTAGCGCGGTAGTCACTTAGGGCTTGGCTGTAAGGATCTCCGCCCGGTCTGGCGTATGGTTTAAGTTCTGTGCCGAACTGGGTTAGCTTCCACGAAATCAGAATGCCAACCTTGGCGCGCTTATCATCCTGGTATATGCCGCTAATCTTGAAGTCCTTGCCAATTTCAACGAGGGGAGGAATGTTACATTGATCGGGCTTCGGCATGGGATAGCAACTGAATCCGGTGCTATAGTCACGCGTTGAAGCGGAATCTGTGGGGCTGCCTGTCTTTGGCGTCAACCGTATTGTGCGTGAATGGGGATAGTGCAACGTCACTCCGGATACAGTTTTACTTTGAGGATCCTCTTCTTGTACGGTTATGTATCCGAGTTTGCTCAATGACTCCAGCAGGGGTCCGTAAAAAATCTCTTCTTTTGATGGTCCTCCATTACCACTCGGCGAACCATATGGCTGATGTTCTGCCAACGGAAATGCCTCTGAGTCTGTAGCTTCGCCCATACCTTCGATCTTATAGCCGGGGATAGCTCCAGATATCTTGTTATCTCCAGCGGCATGTAACTTCAGCTGGGCCTCAATCATGCGCTTGGCATCTCGTTGAGTCAATTTGCCCGAACAGCCCGACATGAGACAGACAACGACTAGGGTTGGCAAAATGCCAACGCGGGACAAGAATGCCCGAGAAAACATGGAAGCTCCTCAATTGGTTTGTGTCAATGATACATATTGGCTGAGGCAGTGCGGTAGAAATGCTTCGCTGGAAAAGCCCGTCTTTATTACTAACGTAATGATTGTCTGATGAAAAATGCCTAGAAAAATCTAATAATTGCTTGGGTGATGAATATTCCCGATGTGGGGCATAGCTGAATCTCTTTAGACTTTGCTTGAAATCACCATAGATGCAAAATCCAGATTCCCGATTATCTCAGACGAGAGATCTGATGAGAATTGATCTTGAAGTTCTCAGGTGTGAACGGAAGATAGCTTTCTTGCGTCGGCCTTGTTGGTTATTGTTATGTTCACTAAAGAACATGCGAATCCAGTTAAGTAGTAGCCATGATGGGAGGCTTTGAAGTATCAGGATCGGCATACCATCCCTTACAGGATCATTCCAGTGCATTCGCCGAAGCCGATTCTTGGCAGCCCTTCCTTTTCCGTAACAGCACGGAAGAGAATCTGATCTCCTCTTTCCAAAAACACCCGTGTTTCGCCGCTGGGCAAGCGCACCGGATCGGGATTGTGCCGCTTTTCTAGAAGGCATCCTTCGGAACCGGAATCTGGACCGGAGATGGTGCCGGTTGCCAGCAGATCTCCACAGCGCAGATTGCAGCCGTTACTGGTATGGTGGGCCACCAGTTGAGATAGAGTCCAATAGAGGTCGCTCAAATTACTACGGCTGAGCCTCATTGGATCGATATTCATGCGGCGCATTTGCTCGGATTGGATGTATACCTCAAGCGTTAGGTCTATGCTATCTCGCTCAGGCGTAGAAGAGGCGAGGTGTGGCAGCGGGGCTGGATCTCCTTCCGGCCGCGATGGCGTGGGGACGCGGTAGGGTTCAAGTGCTTCCAAGGAAACTACCCAGGGAGAGATTGTTGTCGCAAAGCTCTTCGCCAGGAAAGGGCCCAGAGGCTGGTACTCCCAGGATTGAATGTCGCGCGCTGACCAGTCGTTAATCAGACATAGTCCGAAAATGTGTTTCTCTGCGTTGTCAACAGGAATACTGTGTCCAAGACGATTTCCAGTGCCAACAAAGACGCCGATTTCCAGCTCATAATCGAGCGATTTTGTCGGCCCGAAGACAGGTGCGGTATCGCTGGGAGCCTTGGTTTGGCCACAGGGACGATGGATGTTTTCACCGCTGATGACAATAGAAGATGCACGGCCATGATAGCCGATGGGAACATACTTATAATTCGGCAGTAGCGGGTTATCGGGACGGAAGAGCCTGCCGACGCGAAGAGCATGATGGATGCCTGCATAGAAGTCGGTATAGTCACCGATATTTGCTGGAAGTTGCATCTTTACTTCGTTCATAGGAACGAGTAGCGATTCCACATCGGTTTTCTTTTCCCATCTGGCATCGAGCAAAGCCGTCACTTGCTGGCGTAACGCTGACCATGTACTGGAGCCAAGACACATCAGGGGATTGAGCACCTCAACGCGACAGGCATCGAGAGCTTCCTGGTGAAGAGCCGAAAGTAATCCTTTTTGGGCGCATGCACGGAGGTCAAGTACCTGGTTGCCGATAGCGATACCGATGCGTGTCTCTCCCTGATGACGGAAAACTCCATAGGGAAGATTCTGGAGGGGAAAGTCTGAAGTTGGATCGTTGGCTGCGGGTACCCAGCTTTCTCTTACGTCAGCCATCCCATTGCCTCCAGGTCGTGAATAGGCTCTTCGAAAGAACATGAACCGAAGCTGATGGCGAACTCCCTTCGAACGGAAAGAATTTGTTCGGTAGTCCAGTGGAAGCCTCTCCAGGAGATAGCATCCGGAGCCGTAAAGATGGCTGCCGGATCTTCTTCCTCCAGCAACTGTTTCGCTTCCGAGGGCGCTCCTCCGAAGTAAAGCAATGTTGCGGCAAGAAAGACATTTAGAAATCCGTGCATAGTTCCGGTTTGGCTATCGGTTTCGTAGGTGAAGGGGTGATGCGAACGAATCGGATGGTGTAGACCTGCTGTGACCTTGAAGGGAATGCAACGGTGGGCTAAGGTTTTCAGCATTTCGAGAATGATATCGGAGGGGGGAAAGGCTTCGGAGGTGATGCCTCCGGTACGCAGCTTTGCTCGAGCTCCGATGGCAGCGATATCGTGGAGCGTTTCGGATACAACGGGAGAGATAGGCACTTCGAAGTAAGTGGCAATTCCGGTAGGGATCATTTCGCCGAGGCGCGTGATTTCGACAAGCTGGTCGGTCTTGATCTCGATAGAGTCAAAGGGCAGTCCATCATTGAAGAGAAGCGGCAATTTCTCCCAATTGGTAGTTGGTGGGGCAATGATGGTTAGTTTCATGTCCCAAAGTGTCTCTCCTGCGATCTTACGCAATTCGGGCAGCCGATCTATATCGATGACAAAACGCCCTAGCATGGAGGCGTGTTTCCCTTTCATGTACCGCAGGTAGTTACCGAAGGCAGAACGGATGTCGAGACCGGATGGGGGGAACAGTCCGGCATAGTCGATCAGGTCGAAAAGTAAGCTGTCGATGGCACTCATTTTTTTACTGATGGCTAATCTTCCTCCGGTCTCCGCTCGGGACGGAAGTGTTTTTTGAGGCCTTGCCAGCAGACATAGTACTCGTGTTGCAGGATGCTTGTCTTCATCGCAAATTCGGTTGGACGCACAATGAGTTGAGTCTCGAACATAAAGGCCAGGGTGTTATCCAGGTACTGCGGCTTGAGCTCGGCCGCGGTGGCTCGCTCGAAGGTTTCGGCATCCGGACCGTGACCGGACATGCAGTTATGTAAGCTGGCTCCACCCGGTATAAACCCTTCGGCTTTGGCATCATAGGCTCCGGTAATCAGGCCCATAAACTCATTCATCAGATTGCGATGAAACCAGGGCGGGCGAAAAGTGTGCTCGGCAACCACCCACCGGGGAGGGAAGATGACGAAGTCGCAATTGGCTGTGCCGGGTATTGTTGAAGGAGAACTCAGAACGGTGTAGATCGACGGGTCGGGATGATCGAAAGAAACCGTGTTGATGCAATTAAAATGGGCGAGGTCATACTTATAGGGAACATAGTTTCCGTGCCATGCAACAACATCCAGCGGAGAGTGATCAATCGCAGCGGACCAGAGCCGTCCGAGGAATTTTGCGGTAATACGAAAATCTCCTTCGCGATCTTCATAGGCGGCATGAGGTGCCTTGAAGTCACGTGGATTTGCAAGGCCGTTGGCTCCAATGGGACCGAGATCTGGAAGACGAAAGGCTTGGCCGTAGTTCTCGCAGATGTAGCCGCGAGCCTGCTTTCCCGGTAACTCGACACGGAACTTTACCCCCCGGGGGATTACACATATCTCTCCGGGAGATGTTTCCAGGATACCCAGCTCCGTGTGAAGAAGAAGCCTGCCTAGCTGCGGGACTATCAGCAGTTCTCCATCAGCGGTATAGAAGAAGCGGTCAGTCATGGAGGTATTGGCCGCATAAAGGTGGATTGCAACTCCCGTTTGCATCGACGGTTCTCCATTGCCGCCGATAGTCATTATTCCATCGACAAAATCGGTAGGTTCTTCGGGAATAGGAAGTGGATTCCAGCGCAGCTGATTAGGCGTAGTGGGTGTCTCGTTAAAGGGGCCGCTACGGATGAATCGAGAGGGGATTTCCTGGTAAGGTTTGTGCGTGACTGAGGGGCGGATGCGATAAGTCCAGGTCCGTCGATTGAGTGCCCGGGGAGCGGTGAATGGGGTTCCGCTGAATTGCTCTGTGTAGAGACCTAGAGGATGCTTTTGAGGAGCATTCTGCCCGATGGGCAACGCTCCTGTAACTGCCTCAGTGGCGAATTCGTTGCCAAAACCCGATTGATACGAAATTCCACTTTCCACGGATTGGAACCCACCTTGTCGTGTTGTTATTTGCGGCTTCGAATCAAACTCTTGTAGCCGGTATTTCCCTAGCTGCGAAGTGAGATGAAAAGAACCAGGATTGGAGTGGTTGAAGCTCGATACCGGGAACCGGGTAGTGCTTGCGAAGGAAGTATCCTCCGGTTACCGGTATTTGAGCTATTATTCCCTGAAAAGTATAGGCCATTCGGCTTTCGTCCAATAGATATGGAACTACCCTGTACAAAGCCTGCAGATATTTCCTTTACCTTCTCAATTTCAAATTCTTATCGTATGCCTTGTGATACCAAAGTCTTTTCCAGATAAGAACCCTCCTCCTTTTGAGGACCCATTTTCTCTTGATTGTCGTTGGCTAGATTTTTGTAGAAATCAGAATCGGTGATAACTGTGCCGGAACACGATCCTTTTGCCCGCCAAAATACCAGCCTCGGTTTCTTTTGATTTAAGGTGTTTCCCGGAAGGTTGTTCATTGCGGGTGTCGATTCCTGCGAGAGGCCCTTTTTCTTGCGCATGCTTTACTCCACTTCAATAGAAAACCGTCTCTATAGGCGGTGGTTGATAGCTCGCTTTTCTGCTTCGTGCATTGCTTCGTAGATTTGTTCGAAGCTATTTACAACAAACAATAACTTGTGCAGCTCATCGATCTTCACCGGGGTATTTATCACTTCGTCGAGATCGAATTCCCGTACGGCACAATGTCCTTCCATAACGTTCAAGCATTCACCGTGGGAACTGATGAGTCCGCTTCCGTAAGCTTTAATTTTTCCATCTTGCCGGATCAATCCGAACTCTACCGTATACCAGAAGAGATGGGAAAGTTTTTCCAGGATTGCTTCGTCGGAGATGGATGCACAGACTCGGCCATAGCGTTCAAGAAAATCGGCAAAGACCGGGTGTGCATGCATAGGGACGTGTCCAAAGACATCATGAAAGATGTCCGGCTCAGGAGTGTACTCGAGAGAGTCACGGCTGCGCAACCAGACTGTCGTAGGAAAACGACGTGCAGCCAACATTTCAAAGAAAGCTTGCGGCGGAAGAAAACCACTCACCGGGGTGGAGTTCCATCCCGTTCTGGGTTCCAGCCGGGCACTTACATCGGAGAGATTCGGCAGGTGGTCGCGCTGTAATCCGATAATTTCAAAACCGGCCAAGTACTCCTGTGCAGCGTGCCTTTCGAGCTCAGGGAGAACGCGGCCGACGAGCTCAGCCCAGATACTGTGTTGCTCGTCGGTATAAGCGCCGTAATCTTGACGAATAAGATAGGGAGCCGCTGCGGAAAGTGTCTTGGTGGCCATATTCTCTCCTGCTACAGATTCCCGCGTGCCTGTTGCTCCCGTTCGATAGCCTCAAAGAGTGCCTTGAAGTTTCCCTTACCGAAGCTGCGGCTACCTTTGCGTTGAATGATCTCGTAGAAGAGTGTGGGGCGATCTTCCACCGGGCGAGTGAAGATCTGCAGCATGTAGCCTTCATCATCGCGATCGACAAGGATGCCCAGTCGCTCGAGTTCATCTACTGGTTCGTCGATCTTGCCAACGCGCTCCTGCAGTTCCGTGTAGTAGGTGTGCGGCACGCGGAGGAATTCCACGCCTTGTTCCTGAAGCTTACCGACGGTATACAGAATGTCATTCGTGGCTAGCGCAATGTGTTGTACTCCAGGACCGTAGTAGAAGTCGAGATACTCTTCGATCTGAGATTTGCGTTTCCCCTCTGCGGGCTCATTGATGGGAAATTTGATATAGCCGGTGCTGTTGGCCATAACCTTCGACATGAGAGCCGAGTATTCGGTAGAGATGTCCTTTTCGTCGAAGTGCTGGTAGAGAGAAAAGCCCATCACTTGGGAATAGAAGTTGACCCATTTGTTCATCTCATTCCAGCCGACATTCCCAACCATATGATCGATGTGGAGAAGTCCGACAGGCCGTGCTACCGGGTCGTTTTCGATAATACGAAAGCCGGGAAGAAATGGTCCGTCATATGCTCCCCGCTCGACGAAGGTATGAATGGTGTCACCATAGGTCCGAATGCTTGAAAGTACTGTTCGGCCATGCTCGTCTTCCAGCGTATAGGGCTCCTGCACGCTGATGGCTCCCCGTCTCGTTGTTTCCTGCCAGGCAGAGTTCGCGTCATCGACCCAGAGGGCTACAGAATGTACCCCGTCTCCATGGTGATAGATGTGATCTGCGATGGCATTGTCTTTGCGTAACGGAGTGGTGAAGACGAAGCGTATCTTCCCTTGCTGGACAACATAGGAGGCACGATCTCGCATGCCGGTTTCTGGTCCGGCATAAGCCACAAACGACATGCCAAAGGCGACACGGTAGAAGTACGCCGCCTGCCGGGCGTTGCCGACGTAAAACTCAACGTGGTCTGTGCCCTTTAGGGGGAGAAAGTCTTGATTACTTTGGGACGAAGGATATTGAGATTCCGGAAGAGTAGTAGTAGCGGCACACATAGGGGAAGTCCGTTTCTGCTGGAAGGCAGGTCGCATTCCAGCGACCCAAGCAGGATAGGCCTCTAAAAACATCACAGGGAAGGGTGATTATAAAGAAAGAGAAGCAGAAAGCTTAAGAAGCTTAAATCAAATTCGGAAGAAAGCTTCGATTCAGTGCATGCAGGGCTCCAGCTGCAAAAGCACTAGACCGCATCTGCATTCTGGCTGTTCTAGACGGAGGTCCATATGATCGGTTCATAAAGTACCTGATCGTATGGACTCCGTTGGGGAGGACATCTTAGCTCTGCTTATTGGGGCGGCTGAGCAGCGGGTTGAGAGGTGGGTGGCGGAGTGTAACTCGCTCCTAACAGCTGTGTCGGATTGAGCAGACGATAGCCATCGCGCGTTCTGATGCGGTACTTGTGTGGATTCTTACCCGCCAGTTTGACACTGATTGTTCTCCATCCGCGGTTCGGGTTCGGTTGCGGATAGTAACTCAAGGTATAGAGGTGGGCCAGGTCATCGCGAATGGAGGTGAAGGCCTGCTTTTCATCTCTCCAGCTTCTGGAGAAGTAGGCTCGGCCACCGGTTGCTTTACTCATACGTGTAAAGACAGCAGTGGAGACAGGCTCAGCCTCAGCTGCCTGAGTACTGATCATGTAGATGATGGTGCCGGTTGACTGAGCGAGTTCCTGCACATCTTCAGGCGGAACCAGGCTGGCGTTGTCGGGACCGTTGGAGAAGACGACGATTGCTTTCTTTCCTCGCAAGAGGGCAGCGTCCTTTACCGTCATCAACAACGCGTTGTAGAGCGCAGCATCGTCTCCGGCTACTGTCTTGCGAACTCCGCGCAGCACCTGCGAGCGATCGGGGGTGAGTGAGGTAACTCGATCAAGATCGCGGCTATAGGAGTAGAGCGCTACTCTGTTAACCCCTTCCAGCGAACGAACGAAATCCGAGATGGAATCCTGTGCGAAAACGAATCCGCGATACATATAGTTACTGGTATCGAAGAGGATGAATATATTAGGAGCCTCTTCAGGATTTCCATCAGGCCCTAGCCCGTCTGGTGTCGTTTGAGTTGCCGTTCCTGAGGCAACCAGCTTTGATTCCCATGGCTTGGGGTGACCTTGCGCCTGTGCCTGCAAAACATTATGTGTAGGCCCGTTGTCGATAAGTTTCAATGCCGGTTGGTTGCCCTCTTCGAAAGTAGCAAGTTTTTCGGGAATGCTGTCTTCGGTGATGATGAAGTCCTCTGGACTCAGACCGCTGACGTACCTCCCTTTATTGTCAGTAACGGCTACATTGAGCTGCACCATAACGACGTTGACGTAGATCCGAGAGGCGTCCTTCTGTGCCTTTCCTACGTCGCCGCCATAGATGGGGAAAAGTGCAAAGCAAAGATACAAAATATATTTCTTGGTCATGGTCCCTCTATTGCACGCTTGCATTTGTCGTTTGCTCCGATCTGGAGGAGGCGGTGGTTGCTGGTACTTGCTTCAGTTTGCCTTGGCGAAATTCATCGCCTGCTTCGCGCATAGCGCGAAGCACAGCAGGCCAATCTTCAAAATCGGTTGCGAAGATGTTCTCGACCGTCTGCCTGGTGAGCTCCGGAACAAGTGTGTTCAGAGCCACGGGCGAATAGCCCATTTCATCAGCGAGCCGAGCCCAATAGAGATTGCTGGACTCAAAAGACTCGGCAAACATGCGTCCTGCATCTCCGCCGAAGACAGGGAAAGGTTTCGTATTCAGCAGCTCACGGCTATTGGAATGCGCCAGCGTCGGATGCGGCACTCCGAAGTCGCGCGAGATCTGCTCCCAGGAGACTTCCTTTCCGCTACTGCTTCTTAGCTTTTCCAGTTCTTGATTCGCCGGGCCCCAGTTCGCCGACTCATCGGGGAATCGGCTGCGAATTATTGCAGCTAGATAAGAGGTGTCGGCCGGCGTCACTCGTGAGAGGCCATCGGCGGAATTGTTCGGGCGAAGCAAGGCATTCGCCAGTTTTTCCAACCGCTGCGGTTCTATGCGATCGGAGAGTATCTCCAGTACTTTATTTCGCAGCTGAGGATTGGTGCTTGCGGCAGTGAGAATTTCTTCGCCGGATTTTTGATAAAGCGTAGCTGCGTGGAGTTCGTTTTTTGTTACTCCCCACCAGCGTGGAAGTGTGGAGCTGGAGACGAGGACTGGAACCAGTTCTTTCCAGATCAATGCCTGTACGTACTTAGGAGCGATAAAGTCTTCTTCCGCAGTGGCCAGCGCATAGGAGAGATCTGCCAGAGATCCCATCAGGTAGGCTCCACCACCGGCTGCTGTTCCGACTCCCAGCAACATCGGTGCCCCCCATAGTCGCTCTGCGCCCAGAATTGAAATCCCGAGAAAGTCATGGGAGCGCACAAATAGGGGATTGTGGTGAAGCATCTGAGCGCCTGGTGGTTCGTAATAGGCGTAGTTCAAGCCCACAAGCAGGTCGCGCAGGAATGGAGATAATTGTCCGCGAGCGGATTCCAGCTTCTCCGGTGAGTTTGGTCCCTGAAGAGTCTTTGTCAGGTCTGTCCGTAGCTGCAATTCGGCGTGATGGGTAGTGTAGATCTCCGGCGCCCAGAGGATCTTTTCATTATTGGTAAAGATCGGGCGGGGAAGTTCGAATTCGCGTAATTCCGCTGCCAAAGGCAGCAGGCTGTCACCCTTCGCGCCTGTCTTCTCCATATCCTTTAGCCCATCGCTGAGAGCAAAAAGAGTATCGAGGGAGACGAGCCGTTGATCGTCCAATACCGATAGCATTCTATTGGCCAGTTCCTGATGGACATGTTGACCGTCGGGGCTATTTTGCGAAGGTCCTGCGAGCAGGTTCACAATCTCTTCCTGCGTTGCCTTGGAATCTCCTCCTGCTGTGGCCAGCAAATTCCCGAGACAGCCGCGCGTGGTGTCGAAGAGTTGTACAGGGGTCGTGACTGAGGCAAAGGGATCGACGATCTTTAGCCATGAGGTCGTCATATCCTTCGTGGAGATCTGTCCTTGTCTTGCGAAGATTTGCCAAAGTCCCAGAAGAGCTTGAAACGATCCGTCGGTGTTTGCCCGTAAAGTTTTGTTTGAGAGTTTGTCGATTGCGTCAGCGGAATTTACAAAGCGGATGATAGAGGCATCATCCAGGGCGGGAAATTCGGCAAATACCGGATACCAGGAGCTGAATTGAGAAAACTTTGTTGCGATAACTCGTAAGGCTTCAGGTGTAAGGGCATGGCCCGGACCCCGATTACGGTCAATCTCCAGGGTTACAAGATAGGTAGGGAGCGAACCGATTTCGGTTTCAACACGGGAGAGGGCTGTCATACCTTCAAAGAACTGCTCTTGGCTATCCCATATATGAGCTCGCTTATCCCATTCGCGGATCGTCTTTGGCGTTAGCTTTCGCTGCAGCATCTCCTTCCATACTGCCAATCCTCCAGGAACATGAGGATCGCCGTTTTCGTCCCAGGTGACACGTGACAGGAGAACCAACAGGTTAGGCGATCTGCGGAAGACTCCTTCCGTCGCAGGTTTATCTGAATCAAAGGAGTGCAAGGCACTGTAGGCTCGCTTTAGCCTGGGCATCTGGGTCAGATGCTTTTGTTGCTCCAGGTTGACTCTGGATAGGTTGTCGAAATAAGCGGCCAGCCATCCCTTATCTTTCGAGATCAACTTCATGACGAATTGCCCAGGAGCATCCGGCCCGGCGCCTACCAATTCTTTCCACGCAGCTTGAGCGCTCTCCCCGCCCGGAATTACTACGCGCCCGGAACGGATGGAGATTTGGCTGCCGTAAAAATCCAGAACTTGTCCGTAGGGAAGCAGGTTTTGGAGTCCAGGAGATTGCTTCAGAGCATATCTGGTCTCGGAATCCTGTTTCGAAAGTGAATAGTAAAGGCGCGCTATCGTCCGGTCGTTGATCAGAATATCCAACAGCCCACCGGAGGTCCGCCGCTGACCTGTCTTTAGCTTTGCCCAGTCAGCTTCGCTGAAGAGTATGGGAACAGCGACAGAATGATAGGGATGAACAAAAGGTGCGTTGGCCTGTAAGGCCTCCTCCAGTTGAACGAGAGGAAACCCTGAGTCGATTGTTATGAAAGCTCGTTCCGGATTTGCGGTTTCCAGCGAGAAGGACTTTGTCCCACACCCTGCGCGCAAGCGGTAGCCGAGGATTTCAATCAGTCGATTGGCGTCGCTACAGCCGTTAACCTTAATCGTTTCATCCGGACCAGCCAAGGCTTGAAGCTCTTTCGCTTGGCGAAGATAGCGGCCAACCAGTATCAGGTACTCTGTTGGCCTTGATCCCTCATATCCATGCACTGTCGCCTGGTGCGCAAGCATGGGTAACAGTTCCGGTGCAGAAATCTTAGGACTAATACCGGCCATCCGTTCCAGGGACTCAAGCGGTCCGGGTACAACGATTGTTCTTTCAGGATCTGTTGGCGCTGACGAGGGGCGATTCTCGTTTGCATGGGCATCCGGTAGGTCTGCTCTAGAAGCCGCCTGAACTACGTGGCCCGGGTAGAGAGACAGGCATGTACACACAGATATGACAGCAGTTAGGCGAAGGGACAGACGAAGGGGGAACGTTCTCTTAGAGCAGTTCGGCACCATGACGGAGACTCCTGATCTTCCATGGAATAGTTCGCTAGCCACAAGCGAAGTTGCGCGGAAGCAAAACCGATAAACTGCGATTAATTGAGACTCAGCTTAATTCCAGATTGGCCCAAAACGTACGAACTTTCTTCCGTCGTACACGGCGGCTTTCGGAGCCCGTATTCCGGTTGTCGACAATCGGAGGAGGATGACTAGCTCCTGAATAGCCCGGCGCGGACTACTTTACGACAATTCCGTGACGACTTTCTAGTGGAGAAGGAATGCAATTTAAGAATTGAAAGTTGTATGTTGATCTTTTTTTTTCAAATCGATGCAAGCCATTTTGGACTTGGACGGGAGCAGCAGCCCGTCGAGCCCCCTAGATGGAGTAGGGCCATCCTATACCTCTCGTTGGCTTGTTGGTAATATCAAAATTACAAACTAGTTACAAATATCATATTCCCGACTCTTTCTCAGCCTGGAAGAAAAGAGCAGATTGCTATTCCTGTCGCCCTTGATTCGAGAGAAATAGTTCTTCCTGTGGGTGTGCCAGGTCACGAAGTCTTTTCCGAAGATCTGAGACTATTTGGCGTATATTTCGGAACGTTCGCCGATGCTTCGATAAGTGGTTGTTTACAGCGGATGTTGCTGGCTGATCGGCTTGAGGAAAGGGGCCCCCAATGCAAGATGGGATGGCGTGTACACAGCTTGATCGTAAAGATGCCGGAAAAGAACCAGAAAGCATTACCTCTTGTGTCTTCTCTAAAACAAGTCTATCTCTATCCGGTGCAATAGGTTGTGTGTTGTTGGCGGGCTTGCTTTGGGGCCTTCTCGATAGCGCTGCAATAGCACAGCGCAGTGTCAATCAAACGCATCCCTTGCTCTGTCTGGATAACCGGGGAACTGTCACACAGATTAAATCTTTAGAAGTAGAATTCGACGTGTTTAGCGGCAGACCGAATCCTAAGTGGACGATATCCGGAGAGAAAGCGGCGAGCATTCTCCGGAATCTTGGTTCCTCACGGGAACCGGGAGATGTCCCTACCGCTGTTAGCCTTGGCTACCGCGGATTCAACCTTAAATATGGCCCACACCTTGTTCGAGTCTTCCGTGCTCGCATCATTGTTCTAGATAAGAAAAAGGAAGCAGTCTATCTGGATACTCTCGGAATCGAAAAGGCTCTCCTCTCGGAAGCTCGCGAGCAAGGTTTTGGCGATATCGTGTCCGGGCTTGAAGAGCCTTAAATATCTGGTCTTACCCGTTACGAAAAGTCTTCAGGATGTCCTAAGCGATTTTGGCCTGGGAATGGATCAGTGCTTGCGTCCCGAGACTATAGCCGGTTTGTGCTGCAACCACGGAACACTTCACCTTCAACATGAAGAAGATATTCGCATCGGAATCACGTAGGGTTTCAAAGTTACCCTGTCCCTTAGCGATGATCACGTCTGCCTTCTTGAAATGGTTTTTGAAACTCTCGCAACAATCTTCCCAAACTGTTCCAGGAGCATCCGATCCGTTATCGATCAGCTCTGCAATCTCATCAATGCGAGCGACATATGCATCGCTGAGGGTTGCATCGTTCAGAACGGGGTTGCCGCGCACCGCTACTGTTACAGAATGTTTTGGCAGTTGCTCGATCAGAAGTCTGTCGAAAATAATCTCTCCGGCATTGTCGGCAAGGTAGAGAATTCGTTGCGCTTGGGAAAGCGCTGTCTTTAGTTGGTCCAGATCCCCTGCAAAGGGTTCCGTCATAATCTGGTGGAGTGACTGTTTTACCTCCTCTTCCTTTAGATCTACATTTACTCCGAGATCGATGATATTTCCTGCGATAACGACCCTGACGGCATATTCAAGAGGGTCTTTGGCTTCGGAGATTTGTGCTCTTAAGTCCGGGAGGAGAGACAATGCCAACGCATCAAATTGCTTTTTTATATCTCGATATGGATCTGTAGCTCCGGTGAGTTCACGCAAGCGGCGGTGAATTTGCTGGCTTAGCTGAGGTGCAGATTGATTCAAATCAGATGATGCAGCGATTTGGAGAGCTTCCTTTAGGATTTGCTCGTGTACCTTGCAGTCATCTGTTATATGTCTCGCAGAGGCAAGAGCGTTTCGGACAAAGCACGGGATGCAATCTAGTGGAAGACTCATATCCAAACTCCAAGGATCTTGCGCTCAGCCCATATCCAAGAATTGGCAGACATCGGTACTCAGCACTTTGTCCGGTTCTATTTCACTGCCCTACGCATTCTAGAGCAATTTGGGATTGCATGGGATCTCTTCCGTACAAATGAGTAACTGCTTCGGATTGCTCCCGTAGCAGAACAAGATCCCTCTATTTGCAGCCACCACAGCAGTGCTTTTGTTCCTGTTTTGGCTCGGAATGACATCCGCAGGAGTGTCCATGTCCGGCTGCAGCCTTGGACATACAGAGTTGCGTGTGCTCAAACATCTGTAGAGCCTGTTGTCCGGTCAACTCGGCCGGGGCTTGCCAACCCTGGATCTTTTGAGCCTGCAGTTGTTGCCGTGCTCCTTCCCCGATTTCGGTAAAGATTACGTCTGAACAATTTTGCTTGATAAGGAACTCAACGACCTCTTTCCCGTTGCCGCCCTCGTTTTTCAGAAATCCGAATGTCCGGGTCTCTGTATCGGCGATCATGATCCATTCGGCTTTGCCAAAGTGTGCTGACAATTGAGCTTCTTGACGATTTTCTGACATCATTACTGCAACTTTACTCATGGAAACATTCTCTACTCTCAGGCGAATTCCTGTTCATTCAATGGTTATGGAATTCCAGGGCTTTGATAGATGTAATATACATCTAGATGGGGAATGTCGTCACGGGAGAAAAAGCGGTGCCAACGCGCAATACTCTAGAGAAGGAAGCGAAGGAGGCGAAGCCTGCTGTTTCAAGAGGACGTGACTGTAAACGGCACAGGGGAGAGGTTCCTTGTGTCTGTGCTATGGGGAACGTCTATCGGTTTATCGAGCCTCTCGTTTTGAGAATTCTGCAAGAGAAGAAGAAGTCCTATGGTTATGAAATAGCGGAGTGCCTGCCTCGATATGTTCTAACGGGTTCTACGATTGATGGTGCAGCGTTATATCGTACTCTTCGCACACTTGAGCACAACGGGTATGTTGTTTCTTCCTGGGAGGCGGCCGACGGACCGGCACGAAGAAACTATTCGTTGACCAAAACCGGTCATGCTCACCTGCAGGAATGGGCCAGGCTGATGCAAACGCTCGGTAAGGCAATGATCTCGTTTGCCGAGGACGTTATCGATAAATGACTAAGGGAAATTTGGCTTTGTTCGAACCCTGATCTACCCAATCATTGGGGTAGATTGACTGGGCGGTATTGTGGATCTCTTTCCCTACGTTCAGCCACAGAGGGATGAATAGTTGATCCTTCGGGAATATAGCGCGGCGAGGCCAAGGGGATTTTCCATCTACGTATAGGAGGAGTGAATCTCGTATCGTAATGTCTGCGTGGAAAGACTTCCAGAATCCACCACCAGCCCTTCAGCGACTTATGAAGGGGACCCATACAATCGGGTTTACATTTCCTCGGATCTGAAATTCCTAAAACATCGTTCTTTTTGCTTTCCTCGATGAAGAGCCCATGTTGTGCGCTCTCTTCGATCATCCACTGCAGAGGAATCTTAGCTAAACCGCTCTCTGCTTCCGGATATCCTCCGCCGATATCCGAATGTACTCCGGCAAACCAGACTTGTTCGATATCCTGCGAGTGTTTCGGATCGACTCTCCAGAGGTTTTGGCGAAAGGCGGCTCTCCTCTCATCGATGGAAATGGCATGACGGCCAATTTCGACGTCCGGATTCATTGCTGTGAAGGGAAGTGTTAGCGGGTCATACAACCAGCCGATGGAACTGACCGTATCCCATACTCCTACAAAATGTATCTTGCAGGGGCGGGAAAAGGTGGCTTTGAAGCGCCCGGCCATTTCGAAATCTTTTTGTCCCCTATTCTTTGTCTTGAACATCTTTATGACGTATTGAATCAGGGGTTCATTGCCTTTCTGGACGAGGCCATACATATAGATCATTGCAGCTAGCGCCCGGGCGCAATAGGCGCCGCGACTAAATCCAAAGATGAAGATTGAATCTCCTTCTTCATAGTTTTCCATCAAGAAGGAGTAGCAGTCTTCCAAAACTGTACTGAGACCATAGCCAAAGGCGAGGCCGCAGGTTTTGGTCCACCATCGCATGGATTTCGACAAGGCATATCGAGAGCCCATAGTGCCCAGGCCGGGGTGGTAATAGGCGATCTGCCTGCGCCCATCACAATCACTGCAGTTCAATACAGAATAGAGTTTGACCACATTCGAGTTGTTCTCCCCGAATTCGTTCCCCGTCCCGTCGATGCAGAGCGCAATATTTTTAGGCACAGCCGATCTCCTGATCAAGGTCCATTGTTATTGTTAGTTGTTAAGTTAAAGCTTAACAAACTAAGGATGTCTTTGAGCCTTTTGGGAGAAAGCTTTCCGACTTTGGAGCATTTCTTATACCGATGTATCCCCAAGCATAAATTCTTTGGCACCTTTTCTCTAAAGGCCGGGGTCTCCAGGTAAACATGTCTATACCTATACGAGAATGTGTCAGGAGATGGATTTTTGGCATTTAGCAAGAATGGAGATTACATTTCCTCCTGCTGTGCTCCGAGACTATCGGCGCACAGCAGGTAAATAGGATAGATCTGCTATACAGGCGGACCCGTAGTAAACATTGCGGCGGGAGCAAAGGTTGTCCAATGCGTACATCCTGAAAAGAAGGAGACAGCTTTTACTCGATAGCCATAGATGGCTGCTGGAGACAATCCTGTTAAGGTAAAGGAATGATTGGTTGAGATCTGTTGAACCCAAGGGGTTTGCAGGTTGAAGTTAGTCGACAAGCCGTACTCCACTCCACCATTGGTTGGCACATTGGTAGTCCAAGTGATGGTGGCAGAGGTGGCGGTAATGTGGGTAACCTGGATATTGCTGATGATGGGGGCGGAAGGAGCAGTTGCTTCCAAAAGGATCGAGCAGGAGCCGCTGCCGTAATAGCTGCTATTGCCGAAGTAGCTGGCTGCGACATAGTGAGATCCAGGACCAAGAGCGACATTCGATATTTTCAACGTTGCCTCTTGTACTCTCTGTCCAAGCAGAATGCTTGCAGTGTTACTCTCAAAGCCGGAATTTGCTACTGCAATATCAACCAAACCGTCGCCATCGAAATCGGATACGGTAACCTGCATTGATTCCCCGCCTGCTGGGTAGTTGATTGCTGGAGAAAACTGTCCCGGATGACTCGGGTCCCCCGGATAAACAGAGATTTGGGATCTTGAATAGTTTCCGATGATTAGGTCCGGAATATCATCTCCATTGAGGTCTCCGGAAGTCACAGAATATACTAAGCCGTTGGTCAGAATAAGCTGTGGTGAAAGGAATTGTCCGGGATGACCAGGATCATTTAGGAAGATTTCGAGTCCTCCGGAATTGCCAACAATGACGGTCATAGCTATATCGGGCATTCCATCTCGATTCAGGTCGCTGATGCTCAAAAGATACCCATTGTTGCCGGTAGGATAGGTTACCTCGGACAGAAATTGTCCGGGATGGGCGAGATCTCCAAGAAAAACTCCCATACTTGTAAGATTGGCTACTGCAAGATCCAATACCCCATCTCCATTAAAATCTCCGGCAGCAATCGAAAGTGGGTAGTCTGTGTCGATGAGCTTAGTTTGGGGGAGAAATTGCCCCGGATGCGCGGAGTCACCAAACATCAGTCCGATGCTGCTTTCTCCTGCGCTAGCGTAATTTGAGTTGGCAATGGCTATATCTAGAATGCCATCTTGATTAAAGTCTCCCACCGCTGCTCCGCTTGGTGTATAGCCAACCAGATACACTACTGGTGAAAGAAATCTCCCGGGATGAGCGAAGTCATTTATAAAGACGCGTAATGTATCTCCGTCCTCGCTGAGCAAGGCCAAATCCACTAGGCCGTCTGAATTGAAGTCTCCGGCAACGACAAAGTTAGGTTCGCTTCCTGCAGGGTAATTCGTTGCGGGTAAGAATTGCCCTGGATGCGCAGGAGCTCCCATAAGGACACTTAGCGTGTTGTCGGTGAAATTCGCTGTTGCCAAATCCGGGATTCCATCGAAGTTGAAATCTCCTGTGACAATTGAAATGGGCCCGTAACCGGCTATGTAGGAAGAGGGCGAGGATAGGCAGCAGGTTGTGTTGAGGTTGCTGATCGATTGAGTTCCCAAACTACGGTTATTGGCTAAATCTAAAAAAGATACTGTTCCTGTAAGACGAGGTTCTTCGCGTACATTTACGATTGCTTGAAGACTGTATACTCCCGGGCCTCCCGCTTTCGAGATTACTGTAGTACTAGGGTAGAACCCGGTAACATCTACTGTCTGTGCGGCTGAGGAACTGAAAGCATAGGCATTTGTTCCCTTGAACGTTGCCGAAAGGCCATGGGTTCCAATTCCAAGCAGCAGCTTGATTTTGGCCGTGCCGTTGCTCTGTAGTTGTGCTGTGCCCAACACGGCTCCGTCTGCGCAATAGATGGCAGATGCGTCGCAGAAGATCACTTGTCCGGGACTTACGGGTTTGCCCGAAGCTGTCACTGTTGCGGTCAGTGTAATCGACTTTCCTTGTGTCGTTGAGTTCGAGGAGAGAGTAAGTTGTGTAGTGGTTGAAAGTTTTGCTGCGAGGGATTGTTGCTCACCCTGACTGATCCAGGTTATGGAGAGAAGAATGATGGCTACTAAGAGTATCTTTGTCTTGCGCAAGATATGAAATAGCCTCCCATAGGCGAAGAAATCAAGAGAATTCATAGACTATCTCCATTGCCGCATGCCCAGCAGGAATTACCTTTTCAAAAGGCCGGTGGCGTGACAGCGGCAAAAATAGATGACTGACGAGCTCTTGCATTGGACCTGGGATTGATATGCCTTCTCCACTCGTCCCGTGAGTGAGGGAAGCAGTCACGAAAATCCAAGGCCAGCAACTGTATCATGCTTTGCTCTAGGACCGAGCCACATTTCTGAAAAAGCCTACAGGAGAATTGTTTGCGAGATATCGGCAAGCTGTTTTAGGTGGCTGCAGGGAATCAGACAGCGGAGTGCCTTGTGGCCTGACTGCAAGCATGTCTGCGGAAGCCATGGAATAGGACTTCCACAAAATTCGATAAATTTGGAACCAAAGAGAGTGTCGGGACGTATCTCCTACGAAGAGCTTCGTGATCTACGGAGGAGTGAAGAACGATGATCCATTGGCTGAGCCTTGCGGTAGGACTGGTACTGGGGGTGGTGCTTGGAATTATTGCCGATTGGAAGATTGGTAAGAAACTTCGGAAAAGAGCCGAATTGCAGGAGCTGACAAAGCAGTATGCCTCCCTGGCTGGCAATTACGTGAATCTCCGCGTCAAGGAAGACGGAACCCAGGAACCAACTGGAGCAATAGTTGAGATCAAGTGGGAAGCGACGGAAGGGCTGCTGCTGGCTTCAAGCTTCCATGATTCAGGAAAGCCGGAATGGCATAGCTATATCAAGATGAGTCCGGATTACTTCGGAATGGGTCTTGGCCACTATACCAACGTCAATTCCATCCATGGTGGGCTCCAACAGGTCATCTACTCGAAGCAAACCCGTTCCTTTAATGTTGTCGGAATCGACCATACCCGAAAGGAGTTTGCTCTTTGCTGGAAGCCTAGAAACCAGTCGTAAGCGCTTGTCACGACAATCGGACTAAAGGCCCAAAAGTGGAAATTGGCGGATAAAAACCCCGACCACTTTGCCAAGTTCCTATTCTCGTGTGCCGTGATAGGCGTCACCGCATGTCCCTATTCCTAAGCGCACCATATTGCGGGTTTTGGGGAAGTACCTGCCAAAGGCAACAGGCTGGATTTGAAGGTCATAGGCAGGGCCAGATTTTCTGTCCACTGGAGCTTGGTGGAGCAGGGAACTGACAGGGATATGTGCTGTTAGCCCCGAAGTCGGAGGGCCGACTTTGACTTGGCAAGATGAGTATCGAACCAGGAAGATGAGTGCCGTGCGGGCATTGCAAAATGTCCGGTCCGGCGATCGTGTTTGGATCCAATCCGGATGTGGGACTCCATCCACACTTGTGAATGCTCTGGTAGCCGGAGCAGACGATCTGCGGGACGTAGAGATCGTTCACATGATGACCTTGGGTAGTGCCGACTACACCAAGCCAGAGTATGAAGGCCATTTTCGACATCGTGGGCTATTCTTAGGCGCAAACGTGCGCGAGGCTGTTGTAGCCGGGCGCGCGGACTACACTCCGATCTTCCTAAGTGAAATTGAAGGTTTGTTTATAAGCGGTGCTATGCCTCTGGATGTAGTGCTCATGCAGGTGTCGCCTCCGGATGAGCATGGATTTGTAAGTCTGGGCACGACAGTGGACTGCACCCTGACAGCCATGCGACATGCCAGAACCGTAATCGCAGAGGTAAACGACCGGATGCCTCGCACACACGGAGACACCTTTCTTCATGTAAGCCACCTCTCAGCTCTGGTCGAGACATCGCGACCATTATTGGAATTGCATGCCGAGCCTGTAACGGAGCTACACCTCAGAGTCGCGCGGAATGTCGCATCGTTAATTCCGGATGGTGCAACCTTGCAGACCGGTATAGGCGGTATCCCTGAAGCGGTGCTCGCCTGTTTAGCCGATAAGCGTGATCTTGGAATTCACACCGAGATGTGTTCCGACGGAGTTATTGACCTGATGGAATCGGGCGTGATCAACGGAGAGCGAAAGTCGCTTCATCGCGGCAAGATTGTCGCGGCTTTTGTCCTGGGAACGCAACGCCTCTTTGATTTCATTCATGAGAATTCGAGCTTCGAGTTTCGAGTGATCTCCTATACGAACGATCCCTTTGTCGTTGCTCAAAACGATAGGATGGTCGCGATTAACTCTGCTCTGCAAGTGGATCTGACGGGACAGGTGTGTGCCGATTCTCTCGGCACAAAGCCCTACAGTGGGTTTGGCGGGCAGCTGGACTTTATTCGTGGAGCGGCACGATCTAAAGGCGGAATACCGATCATCGCCTTGCCTTCGACGGCGATGCATGGAGATGTTTCACGTATTGTTCCTGTGCTGGAACCCGGTGGCGGTGTCGTGACGTCGCGAGCGGATGTTCATTATGTCGTGACCGAACACGGCATCGCGTACTTGCATGGAAAGACTCTGCGCGAGCGTGCCGAGGCTTTGATTGCAATTGCCGATCCACGCTTTCAATCTGAGCTGGAAGATTTTGCGCGGCGTGCTCATTATCTGGAGCGCAACAAGGTGATCGTATGCCCTCAACAATTTGTATAGGACTGGAATCGAGATGAACGATTTAGAAAAGGGAGATCGCGGCTTGATCCAAGTGGACGACAGAGAGTGCAAGGGGTGTGGATTGTGCATAGAGGCTTGCCCTCCCAAAGTTATCCGAATGAGTGATCATTTGAATCACTCCGGCTTTCGTACTGCGACTTATGCAGGCTCGGGCTGTACTGCCTGTGGAATCTGCTTCATGGTTTGTCCTGAGCCGGGAGCAATCACTGTATTTCGTAGAAGAACGAATGGTAGAGCCGATGTAGAAGCTGGCATAAACCGGCATCTCGAAGGAGCAAGTCAATGCGCAAGCAATTGATGAAGGGAAATGAAGCCATTGTTAAGAGCGCAATTCTTGCCGGATGTCGCGCCTTCTATGGATATCCCATTACTCCCGCAAGTGAAATTACAGAGGCTGCAGCTCTCTATCTGCCTCAGGTCGGTGGTGTGTTTTTGCAGGCCGAGAGCGAAGTAGCGGCAATTAATATGCTTTACGGCGCTGCCTCGGCAGGCGTCCGCGTCATGACTGCATCGAGTGGTCCGGGGATTAGTTTGATGCAGGAAGGGATCAGTTACATGGCCGGTTCGGAGCTTCCCTGTGTGATTGCCGACATTACTCGTGGAGGACCGGGTTTAGGGAATATAGCTGCCGAGCAAGGGGACTATCACCAGGTAGTGAAGGGTGGAGGTCATGGCAATTATCGAACACTTGTTCTTGCGCCCAATTCCGTCCAGGAGATGGCTGATCTTACGGCCTTAGCCTTCAAGCTGGCGGATCGTTATAGAAATCCGGTGGTGCTGCTCGCAGATGGATTTATCGGACAAATGATGGAGCCTGTCGAGTTTCCCCGGGCTGCCACTGAACCGAGACTTCCGGAGTGGGCTGTCGCCGGTACGGCAGAAACACGAAATAACGTAATTGCGTCTTTGCATCTAGGTACCGACGAGTTGGAAGCGCATCTGCTCAGTTTAGAAAAGAAGTATCACTGTGCAGAGAAGCTTGAGCCACGTGCCGAAGAGTGGCAGACCGATGGTGCCGATATCGTGCTGATTGGTTATGGAATCGTAGGCCGCATACTTAAGGCTGTGACCGCTGAAGCGCGGGCGAACGGCATTCGTGTCGGTGTCCTGCGTCCGATTACTCTTTATCCTTTTCCTGTCGCACAGATTCAACATCTGGCCGAGTATGCACGCCGTTTCGTCGTTGTAGAGATGAGCAATGGCCAGCTGTTAGAGGATGTGCGGTTGGCCGTGAATGGTGCTCGTCCGGTCGAGTTCTTGAATCGTATGGGGGGGAATGTTCCTTCGCACGAAGAGGTTCTCAAGCTAGTACGAAAGCTTGCGATGGGGATGAGGTCATCGATTGGAGTAGATGAGGAGCGGATAGCCCATGTCTAGCACAACAGAATCCGAATATATAGTGGCCCACTCAAAACCGAAGGCCTTCTTCGACTGCTATGAGCGGAAGGCTGAGTTACAGCACCAGACTCATTATTGTCCGGGCTGCGGGCATGGAATTGTGCATAAGATGCTGGCTCGGGCAATCGATGATTTGGGAATTCAGGACAGCACAATTCTCGTCGGCCCCGTCGGCTGTTCGGTATTTACCTATTATTACTTTGACGTGGGAAATGTTCAGGCCGCACATGGACGCGCTCCAGCAGTGGCTACAGCAGTCAAACGGAGCAGACCCGAGAGCATTGTTATCGGTTATCAGGGGGATGGCGATCTGTCGGCGATCGGTTCATCCGAGATTTTGCACGCGGCCAATCGCGGCGAAAATATCACCGTAATATTTGTAAACAACGCGATCTATAGCATGACCGGCGGACAAGTAGCGCCTACGACTTTACTAGGCCAGAAAAGCACGACTACACCGCTGGGCCGCAGCGCTGCGAATGAAGGATATCCCTTGCATGTAAGCGAACTGCTGGCAACACTCGAAGCGCCTGTCTACATTGAGCGTGTCGGTCTGGGCGATAACAAACAGATTGCCCAGGCGACGCGAGCTGTGCGCCGTGCGGTTGAAAATCAGGTGCGAGGTTTGGGCTTCTCTCTTATAGAGGTGCTCTCTCCCTGTCCGACTATCTGGAAGATGCCGCCTGTACAAGCTCAGCAGTGGGTACGCGATGTAATGGAAAAGACATATCCTCTGGGTGTCTTTCGCGATAGAACCAAGGATGCGGAGCCGCGTGCAAAGCTCGGAATGCCTCCCTTGCTGGAAGAGATTCCGCAGATACTTGGTATCGCAAATTCGGTTGCATCGCCGGATTATCCGGGAAAGAAGGGATTGTCGAACGAAATCGATCTGGAAGTCCGGGTAGCAGGCTTTGGTGGACAAGGTGTTCTGTTGCTTGGAGAGGTGCTGGCTGAGGCTGGCTTGGATCTGGGATTGGAGGTTTCATGGTTACCGTCCTACGGCCCGGAGATGCGTTCCGGCACTTCAAATTGTCATGTACGTCTGGCTAGTCAGCCGATTGACTCTCCATTGGTAACTGTGCCCGGTGTGCTGGTTGCCATGAATGAGCCGTCACTGACTAAGTTTGCTGCAAATGTTTGTTCCGGAGGATGGATTCTGTACAACGGCGAGACTCTACCGGAAGAATGCCAGCGAAAAGATGTACATGCTCTTGCATTTCCTTTTACACAAATAGCCGCTGAACTTGGGGATGCACGCGCGGCCAACATGGTCATGCTTGGTGCCTTGCTCGAAATTGTAAAAGTTCTGCCCCAGGCAAATGTCGATTCTGCATTGCGGCGTCTGGTGAAGAATCCTCGTTGGTTGGAGTTGGACGAGCGTGCATTAGAACGTGGGCGTGAATTGGTGAAGGATTTGGTCCCTAGAGAATCTCTCTGAGAGGTGGGCCATGAAAGCTGATGCGGATCCGAACCTGATTGTCTACTTCGGTGGGCAATACGTGCCGCTACACGAAGCAAGGGTGGGGATTCTTACCCATGCTTTGCACTATGGAACCGGCGTCTTTGAAGGAATCCGGGCTCATTGGAATGATGCTCGACATGAACTCTTTTTGATGCGGCCCGTGGAGCACTATACAAGGTGGAAGCAGAACTGCAGTATCTTGCGCCTCGATGTTCCGTTGTCTCCGGAAGAGTTGTGTGCCATTACCGTTGAATTGATGCGGCGGAATGCATTTCAGACAAATGTATATATTCGTCCATTGGCCTACAAGTCTGCAGAGCGAGTGGGTGTTGGTCTCGATGAGCAGGATTCTTTTGCCCTGATCGCTCTTCCATTCGGAGATTATCTTCATTCTGAAAAGGGACTTCATGCTGGTGTAAGTTCCTGGCGGCGGATTGACGACAATGCCATTCCTGCTCGGGCAAAGATATGCGGTGCTTATGTAAATAGCGCTTTGGCCAGCGATGAAGCCCGTCAAAGCGGTTTCGACGAGGCTATTTTGCTCAATGAGAGCGGGCATGTCTCGGAGGGTGCTACCTGCAATCTCTTCATGATGCGGAAGGGAAGTCTTATTACTCCTGCGGTAACGGAGAATGTGCTGGAAGGCATAACCCGCGATGCTGTAATGGAGTTGGCCCGGCGGGAGCTTGGCCTGTCGGTTATAGAACGGTCGATTGATCGCAGTGAACTATACCTGTGCGACGAACTATTTTTTACCGGAACGGCAGTTGGTATTGCTCCGATTGTTCGTGTGGATCACCGTCCGGTGAAAGATGGTGCGATAGGAGAGGTTACGCGGCGGATACAGCAGTTGTATTTCGATGCAACGCGAGGAAATTTGCAGGTGTACAGAAGGTGGGTTGTTCCGGTTTATTGCACACAGGCAAAAGCGGAACTGCAGACACCATCGCTCATAGCCGTTTAGAGCGGTTGCGTCCTTATTGTTGACAAATCCTGTGTGTGTCGTTGAACGAACCGGACAGAAAGGTAATTCTCATGGTTACGACAACAATGACACCAAGCGCGTATGAGGTTGCCCTGGAAAATTTTGAGTCGGCAGCCGATATTCTTGGGCTCGACAACGATACGCGCCAGATGATCAAGTATCCCGAACGTGCTCTTACTGTAAGCGTTCCTGTGCGTATGGATAATGGGCACATTATTCGTTTCGAAGGATATCGGGTTCAACATAGTTCGGTACGAGGTCCGGCGAAGGGCGGCATCCGCTATCATCCCCGGGTTACCTTGGATGAAGTGAAGGCTCTGGCCACGTGGATGACCTGGAAGTGTGCCGTAGTCAATATCCCCTTTGGCGGTGCAAAGGGCGGCATTACCTGCGATCCAAAGCATATGTCTCCAGGAGAGCTGGAGCGAATGACGCGGCGGTACACCAGCGCCATTCTTCCCCTTATCGGTCCGGAACAAGATATCCCTGCTCCAGATGTCTACACGAACCCTCAGACAATGGCATGGATCATGGATACCTATAGTATGACTAAGGGATATCCCATTCCCGGAGTCGTCACGGGGAAACCCATCAGCCTTGGAGGCTCTCTTGGACGTAACGAAGCTACGGGAAGGGGCGTTTTCTATACGATTCAGAGTGCTTGTGAGTACTTGCACATGTCCCTATCCGGTGCAACCGTGGCTGTACAAGGTTTCGGTAACGCCGGATCGGTAGCAGCGCAGTTGCTCTATGAAGCCGGAGCCAAAGTTATTGCGGTGAGTGATTCTACCGGATGCATTTACAGCCATAATGGGCTTAATATTCCTGAACTGATTCGTTTTAAGGACTTCAGCGGGCATGTCGAGAAATTCCCGGAGAGTACGGCCATTCTTCCGGAAGAGCTATTGTCGATGAAGTGTGACATTCTGATTCCGGCGGCGCTGGAGAATGCAATCGATGCAGCGAATGCAATTGCTGTTAGCGCCAAGATCATCGCCGAGGCTGCAAACGGACCTGTGACACCAGCAGCCGACAGGATTTTGGAAAGCAAAGATGTATTTGTTATTCCAGATATTCTTTGTAACGCTGGCGGAGTGACGGTCTCGTATTTCGAGTGGGTACAAGATGAGCAGCATCTATTCTGGGAGGCTCAGGATGTCTATAACCGTCTGGAACGGGTGATGAAGTCAGCCTTTGTCGATGTGCTGAAGATTTATCGGGAACGGAATATCCCGATGCGAATTGCGGCAAACATGCTTGGGGTAGGGCGTGTTGCAGAGGCTGTTCAAATTCGTGGCATCTATCCCTAAATTAGAGCTGAAAAAGGCGGAGCTCCCAATAGGACTCCGCCTTTCTTATGGAGTATCTGTTTTAGGCAACAGGTTCCGGTACCTTTTCCTCGATTGGAGCACCAGTCTCAATTGCCTGGTTTGCCGTATAGATCTCTTCCGCCAGACGGTCGAGTGCTTTAAAGTCGGAATCCTTAGGCAATCCCTTAATTAACACAGGTTCAAGATACTGAATCTGTGTCTTGAGCCCCGATAACAACTCTGTGATCTTGTTGGAGACAATGTTTCCTCCCCATCCGAAAGAGCCGATTACCGAGACGATCTTCGTCTTCGGGCGGAGTGCATTCATCAGATAGGCAGCGCTGACGATGTCCGGATGCGGACCTGCCAACACGGCAGGGGAGGCAAAGACCACCGTGGATGCGTTTACCAGAGATTCGGCAACGTGTCCGGTGTCCACGCCGACCATATTGTGTGGTCTGACGGCCAGCCCCTTTCCCATCAGCTTGTCAATCAGGTAGCTGACCATTTGTGAGGTGCTGTCGTACATCGAGACATACGGAATAATGACTTCCTTTTCGGTCTGATCGGAGGCCCAGCGCTCGTAAAGATCCAGGATAAAGGCAGGACGAGAATAGACCGGACCGTGTCCCGGAGCGATGAAGTCAATCTCCAAAGGCGAGAGCTTTTTCAGGTGCTTCTGGATATGCATCCTGAAGGGCATCATGATTTCTGCATAGTAGCGCTTCGCTGCAGTATGAACACGGGCTTCATCATGAGCGTAGAGGTCGCTGCTTGCCAGATGTGACCCGAAGAAGTCGCAGGTGAAGAGAATCTTCTCCTCAGCCACATAGGTCACCATGGTATCGGGCCAGTGTACCCAGGGGGTGAGGAAGAACTGCAGGTTCCTGTCTCCTAGAGAGAGAGATTCACCATCGCGAACCTCGATAAACTTATCTCCAGGAATCGACATAGCCTCCATGATGAGGCCCTTGCATTTGGTGTTCGTGACAATCTTGGCCTTAGGATAGGTGTTCAGGAGGGCGGGCAAAGACCCGGAGTGATCCTGCTCGGCGTGGTTTGCAATGATGTAATCCACGTGATCGACCCCGGCTTCTTTTAGTGCCTGCAGGTACTCGACGGTATTCGGCGGATAGACGGTGTCTATCAGAGCGGTCTTTCCGCTTCCCTTGATCAGGTAGGAATTGTAGGTGGTACCTTCCGGCAGAGGAACCAGCTGATCGAACAGCCTTCTGTCCCAATCGATAGCTACCAGCGACAGTATCCCTGGCTTGATCTCTCGTGCAATCACTCTCTGTATCCTCCTTGGCAAAGGGACAAATCATGCTTTGTCCGCGTGTCTGTTACGTGTGAACATTCGCGGACGGACACAAATGCAAAGCTCCAGGAGAGCAGCATTGCCTCTGGATGCCTCTTACAGTTCGATGTCCGTGATGACCGTATGTGCTTCATATAAAAGTGTATAGAGACTTTCGAGGGAAGGAGTGTGATAGGAAACACCCAGCAAAGGTGCTTCTCACAATCTGGTGCGATTACTGCTCTTGCCGCGTGCCGCGTCAAATTGTGATCACTACGGCCTCATCCGGTCCTGCTGTTCCTGTTCGAACGCAATTGGGTAGAGGTGTGATCTGTCTCACCAGTTGCAGGCGCGAAGGCCGGTCAAACCAGTTATCATTGGCCTATGGTGAGTTCGGAAGTGATGAAGAGGTCTATCGCGATCGCATCCGGAGTGCTGGTGGTGCTCTTCGGAATAATGGTTTATAACCTCGCGCGCGCGGTTCACGATCCCGTCACTGTAAAACCTGGTCCCCTTGAATTGGGGCAAATGGAGCTTCATTCTCAGTTGGAGCAAAAGAAGAAGGATGAGGCCCAGGTAGAGAAACAGCACTGGGATTCTACTGTCGAGCTCCGTAATCTGATTTCGGGACACGAACAGCGCATCGAACAGCTTAGTGGCAACCATGCGGCAGGAGAGATCCTTGCTTATGACCGCGATTCAATTGCGCGCCTGGAGAAACGCATAACCGACCTTGATGCTCTGGCAGCACAACGCGCTGCGGAACAGGCGCTCGCGCAGGAACGGGAGCAGCAGCAACAGCAGGCAGAAGAGGGGACAGAGCCTGCCAGTCAGAACCCCTAGTTGGTACTCTCAGCGCTCTGAAGTATGAACGCAAACGAGAGTTGATATGTTCCGATAGAGAAGAAGCCAAGGGCACCCTATTTCCGCGATACGTGGTCAGCGTAGGTGTTTCCCGCCTTTAACTCGCTTCGCTCCCCCCAAATGGGTGCCCGAGCATTCTTTGTTTTCACTACAGTCGGTCTTTTGCGGAGAGTAGTCCGATGTGCTCAGCACCTGCGTTCTTCGCAATATCCATAACTTTTGCGACAGCAGAGAAGTCCAGGCTGGTATCTCCCTTGATGAACATTGCTCTGTTAGCGCGCGTTGAGAAGATGGCATTCAGCCGGTTTCCCATATCACCGATCTTCACATCTTCTTGATTAATCCTGTAACTTAGCTTTCCCGCGTGATCGGCAAGGACCTGGACCACGATTGCGTCGTCTGACCGATTGAGGTTTAAATTCGAAGGTTGTGGTATCTGCGCATCCAGACCACGTGTTGTGGCCGGTACGATGACCATGAAGATGATTAACAGCACCAGCAGGACATCGATAAGAGGTGTCACATTCATAGCAGCATTCAATTCGCCCAAGTTACCGCTGTTGCCCATAGCCATACGATCAAGTCCTCCTCATACTCACAACCCCAGAGTCTTTGAACACCATGTCAATCAGACTAAGATGACATACCACCTTGGACACCGAGCGGAGTACATAGGTTCCGGCTCGACAGCCGTATTTCTGAATTCGGAATTATGACGAAAGTACCCTTCCGCCGATTTCGCGGCTGTCCAATGAAACAGAGTCCTGTCCGTAGGGGATTGAACGCCCTCCGGTTTTGTTCGTGGGGAGGAGAATTTCCACGTAAGAGGAATAAAGGAAGGCATCAAAGTAGAAAGATACGTTACGCGCGATTACTCGGGGATATTGTGTTGATACTTTGGAATCGCAGTTTGAACTCTTGCTTCACCGTAATGCTCATCCTATTTCCGGTGTTGGCTTCCGGGCAGATCCCTAAACCTTCTATTGGTCAATCAGGCGGCGATTCATTCTCGACGAGTGGCAGCGCGATCCTTGAGGCGAGAAAGCGTCTCGATAGCTGCCGGATTTATCAGGTGACAAGCCTTCCTGGAAGTCATCAGTTCGCAAGCGATTTTGTGGAAGAGATGGCGATTGATCCCGATCCCCGGGCAAAAACTACTGAAGTGGTGTGGGCTCTCAGTGCGGACATAGGCAGCACCATCCTTGATGAGGATTGGGCAATGTATATATCGAAATCGACAAATGGTGGATTGACCTGGAAACAGGTAGCACGAATCGATTCTAGATATTTCAATGCGGCGATTGGGGAAGGTTTACGCAACGGTCTGGCGGTATCTCCGGGTGGAGCTGATTTTGTGATTACCACGCAGCTAGGTGCCTTTCAGGTGCTTGCCGCTTCGGATGTGTCGGAGACGGTTGTGAAGTCTATTGCCGGTCCACGCGTTCCCTCGTTGCCCCCGAAGATAAGTATTCCTAAAAGCCCCGGCGATCCTATTCGGGCGGGTGTAGTGAAGATAACTCCGGATGGGAAACGTATGTTTATCAGTTATGGATATTTCGATCTGGAACCCCAGATTATTGCCTACCATCGCGGAGTCGATGGATTGTGGGTTGAAGAAGGCCCGCTCTCTCCGGTTCCGACCGAGATGGATATTTTCTCTATGCAATTCGACAATCCCAAGAAGATGTATCCCAGTGGCCTTTATGTAGGGACAGGGGACCAGGCATACCTGCTGAATCTTCGCACCCGAAGATGGACTCCAATATCTGGAGTCGGTCCGGATTCAGCAATTCATTCCATGAGTACGGTCAGCGGTCTTCATCTCGCTGCCTGTTGGGCTATCTATACACCTGTAAGTGCCGATACCGTGAAAAGAGTAACCTATCCGAGGTTTCTCCTGCATCGTTGGTTGGATGAAGCAGGTCCGAATATTCGAACTTATGGCATAGATGTCGATCCAGTGAGACCGAATCGAATTGTTGCCGCCACAATTACGGGCGTGTACGCTAGCAGTGATAGCGGAAGCAGTTGGCGAAGAATCAACGATCTTCCCGAGGGCGAATTCTATACAGTACACTTCAATCCGGATGGAACGGTTATTGTCTCCGGATTTATTGGGACCTTTGTAGCTAATCCTTTTTCAAAGGCTTGTGCCCCACATCTTAGTAGCCGTAGTCAATAATTTCTATCGATTATCTGCGCTACCGATGTAAGCGCGTTTGCTCGAGAGTAGCGCAAGGGAGCGCTGTACGAATGGTGTAATTGAGGGATGGCGATACAATACGGATATTGATTTAACGCAGGAGTTTCTCTCTACTCAAACATGCTTAGGAGTTTCATGTACCGAAACATTGCTCGTGCTCTTTTCTTGTGCGCCCTCGCTGCGTCTGCTCAATCGTCATCATGGCATGTAAAGCAGGAATGGGTGCGTGCCCATGAAGATTTTCTTGCCTCGGATGTAATGCGGGGCCGTGGTTCTGCTACCCATGACGAAGAGATTGCTGCAACGTATGTAGCTAGCAACTTTGAGAGTTACGGCCTTCAGCATGCGCCGGGTATGAACTCCTATATCCAATCTGCGTTTCTTGTCGCACCAAAGCTCGATGGTCACGCGACGCTTACGGCTGGTAAAAAGGTCCTTGCGGAAGGAGCCGATTTCGATCTCTTAATGTCTTCCGCCGAAAAGGTTACAGGATCGCTTGTGGTCTTGGACTTCAAGAAAGTTGCTGAGGCTAAATTCGAACAAGGATCGGTCGTCCTGGTTACAGGTGTCGAGGGTGATCCAGGTGCTGTTTTCAACATTATTCGTCCACTTCGGAACGCTGGTGCCGGTGCTGTTCTTCTCTCGGGACCTGCGGTTCCTGGATTGAAGGCTCTAACAGGAGGCGTTACTCGAGTCCCTATGCGCCTCGCGGAAGCACAAAAACGACCGAGTGCGACGATTGCACTGATTCACGATCCGGCTAAGCTGATTCCGCAGGCGGGCAAATCCGTTGTCATAGGTGTTCAACCTTTGCCGGAAGCTAAGCCTCGCGCTACCTATAATGCGATTGGTTATCTTCCTGGTACGGATCCTCATGCAGGGACACTACTCCTTTCGGCACATCTTGATCACCTCGGTATAGCCAAGCCTGTTAACGGCGATGAGATTTACAACGGAGCCGATGACGATGCGGCTGGTACTACTGCTGTTCTTGAACTTGCGCATGCATTGGCTGCCGGTCCTCGTCCTGTACGTTCTATTCTCTTTGTCTGCTACGGAGGGGAAGAGCTAGGTGGCTTAGGATCGACGTATTTCGTTGCTCATTCTCCCGTGCCTCTTAAAGACCTAATTACGAATCTCGAGTTTGAGATGATCGGCAATCAGGATCCCAAGATGCCGAAGGGCGTCCTATTGCTGACCGGGTGGGATCGCTCCAATCTCGGTCCAACGCTCGCCACTCACGGGGCGCTTTTGGGCCCTGATCCTTATCCGGAACAACATTTTTTCGAGCGTTCCGATAATTATTCATTGGCCGTGAAAGGAGTGGTGGCCCATACGGCTGCAGGTTGGGGAACTCCTCCTACCTATCATCAACCTGACGATGACATCTCGCACCTCGACCTTCCGTTTATGACCGCAGCCATCCAATCCCTTATCGGTCCGATTCAGTGGCTGGCGTCCAGCGATTTTGTTCCTCAATGGAATCCCGGAAGCCAACCAAAAGAATAGGGTGAAAGCGGAGCCGCCTTTCTCAAGTGGGGGCTCCGCTACAGCTATATCAAGTCAGGAGCTCAGATGTTTATGAGCCAACGATACGACTTGTGAGACATATGTATATATCGCAGTGGTATCAGTGCGAATCCCACCATCTACTTTACCTATTCCTGCCTATCTATCCGACCAGCAAAAGTTATTGCTAGCCAACGCGGCCTAGACCACGCTAGACTCTTAAGCACTTCGGAGTGGCGAGGTATGCGAGAACTTCTGATCGAGATATTAAAGAGCCCTCAAGCATTGGTTGGTTGGAGCGCATTTCTAGCGACCTTTGTAGCGTCTGTCATGGCTGACGAGGCAGGGTGTAAAAGTAACCTCCAAGCGTATCGAAATTATTCCCTCTTCTGGTGCTCAACCGGAGATCATCCAGGAATCACAGGTTTCGTTGGCTGAAGAAAGCACAAGCCTCAAGGCTGGTGCTTCGCATTAAAGCAGTTCTCGCGGTAGAAGCTGAAGATGAGAAGCACCCGGTTGTTGAGTAGCTGTTCAGGAAGATTGGCTAGTGCGCTTTTGCTTTGAGGATACTTGTTCCCTGAGGACTGTACTTTCCACCTGCAATCTCCAAAAAAGCTTTGCGGGTTGTGTCATAAGAAGGTTGACCCACAAACATGTCCACTGTAGCGTGGGTAATATTCTGTGTGCCATTTGCGTTAGCTTGAGACTGGGTATACATATCGAAGGAGAACATCCGAACTCCCTTGGCTGCTTCGTCTGGATGTTCTTTGGCAAAGAGAGCCTGGTCTATATCCATACTTTCTAGCTCCATCCGGAGCAGGAGTTGTCCCTTGCTGTCAAAAACCCGGGCATAGTCGTAGACCTTCTGTTTGCCCCATGGTTGCAAGGAATGCCAGATGCGCATCGTTTTATCCCCGATCATAATTGATTCAAGAAGGTACTGCTGCATTCGTGCGGGAATGATTCCTCGTTTGTAGAGATCCTCCATGCGTGCCATCTCCGCGGTGCGATTTTGTTTGTCTCCTGATTCTGCATATGCACGTGCCAGCAAGGCTGCGGCTTGCCAGTCATTCGGGTTATTCGATTCGATAGCCTTTAAAAGGCCGAAGGCATAGTCTCGATTACCGGTGTTGATGGCTGCCTCGGCAGCAAATTTCGATAACACCAGTTCCGTGGGATGTGCGGCTACTAAGGATTTATAGATGGCCAATGCGTCTCCATATTTCCCGGTAGCGAAGTCTCGCTGAGCAACGTCTGCTTGAATTTTCTCGTCCGAAGTGAGACTGCTTGATGCGATTGCCGATTGCTGGACAGGTGGATTTGAGGTGGACAACTGTTCGGCGTTCTGAGCGTGGACGGACAAGAGAATTGAAGCAAAACAAATAATCACATAACAGCTGCAGCGGGACTTGAACATTGTTCGGAGCCTTTCTCCTAATTTGGCTGCATTATACAACTTGGAAATGTCTCCATCTTGTGCGAGATAGCCGTGGTCCTTCTCTTTCGCAAGCCATTGATGTAATAGGACTAGAAACTTACCTATTCGTAAATAATCCAGGTTAAGTTGATAAGACGGATGCTTTGTAAACAGGCAGCAAAACAATGTTATCCGCCGTTTGAAAAACTTAGTCTAGAATTAGAGCATTTCCCGCAAAGATGTAGATCGAAGTAAAGAGGCGTACGCAGTTTTCCCGTCAAAGGAGGGTGCTCCTTTCTGTATAAGGCAGCTCTATGTCGATCCAGAAAGAGTTTCTAGAGGGATCTAGGAGATGTTGAGCACAGTTTTGACGAAACAACTCAATTTTACTTTACATGTATTCATGTTTATAACATGAAATCCCATTAAAAATACCGGGCTTTCGCATTGACACAGGGCACCTTGGTGATTATCGTTAGCCCCGTTCTTCGATCTAAACAGGTCGATGCTGCTAAGTCGCCGAAGTCTCCCATAAAAGAGACGAAAAAATATCACAAACATAAGTCCGACAACGGTCGACAGATTAATAGCTATTACTGGTCCAGATTTACGAAAGCTTGTCATGCCGCACCTTCCCTGGATATATTCCGTCGGCGGCCTAGTAACATCCTCTACCGGTTTCCCTCCTCATTTTGATCGAAATCGGCAATGCCCGCTGTAGCTCGGGAACCAATGCTGAAAATGGAAGGGGTTATCTTTATGGCAAATCCCAGTAACTTCTTGGATCTTCAAGCAGGTTTCTTCAATGCTTTGTCACAAGGTCTTGGTTTCGAACCCACCTCGATGTTCCAGGTGATTCAGCCATCGCCTCCCATTGTTAATGGAACCACCGCCAACAAGATTCTCTTCAATTATTTAAATGTCATCCCGCCGGCAACTCTAACCAGCAACACGACTCTTACACCGGGTAACCAGTTTCTTGCCGATTACCAAGGCGTAATGTCCGCGGTGAAAGCCGCTCCGAACAGCTTTGAGTCCACTGTCGGTCCGGACTGCTATGCGGCTTATCTGAAGGCATTGGAGGAAGGGAAGGTAGAGCCTGATCCCATCAGTTTCCGGAATTGGGCATTACGTGGCCCATACTCTTCCGTAGCTATCTCCGGAGCCTCCGCATTAGCGGCTGCCTTGCTGGATCCGATCTTTGCGGCGCAGATGAATGTCCTTCCGTATAAACCAGCAGGAAGGAAGGATGTTGAATTCTTCCCGGATTATCCGGGCATGATCGATCAGCTAAGACAATCGCCATCGCGCAGCTTCTATGTGTCTGCCGAGAACTGGAACACCGACATCTCCCATGCCTGGACTAGAGAAGCAAGTGGCGGCTTCTTCGGCCTCTGGGGAGGAAGCCAATCTACGAGCAAGATCAGCGAGAAGTTTGCCTCTTCGGGTGTCGATCTCAGAGCCTCTTTTGGACATGTCCTTAACCTCACCGCAACTCCAGGAGACTGGTATAACTCTGCGGCTCTGGGGCTGGCTTACCACAATCCAGACACTGCTCCCTGGGATCCGGTAAAGCCCATTAACTGGCAAAATACCTTCGGCCCGCGTGGAAACATGCAGCGATTCCTTGGCAATTTGCTTATCGCGAGCGACTTGCGTATTGAAGTTGTCTCACAGGCATCCTACAGCGATCTTGAACAGACTGAGATCAAAACCAACGGTCGCAGTGGGCTCTGGCCTTTCTACTGCGGTAGCGGAGGCGGCTCCTCGACACAGTCCAGCTTCGATAAACAGACCGGACACATGTCGGTCCTGATTACCAGCGAGACCGATGTTCCGATCATCATTGGGTGCATCGTTCAGCCCGCTTCCATCTACGTCGGCGGAAATCAATTGGAAATGCAGATTCTTCACAAGCACTATTACGCCCATGCCCTGGAGCTGGCATCTTAGGGCAGCCTATAAATGTAAATGCTATAGATACATATTCCCAGGATCGGGACAGAGCCCAATCCTGGGAATATTTTCAGATTCATCTTTGCCCTCCGGCGGAGACACCTCTTGCGGTTCATCCCTTCGCCCGATTGCGGTGCGGGCAACCGAGGTACTTCTCATGTCTTCCTTCGACCGATTGCAAAGCAAGTTTGGTGAGATGGAAAGGGCTGTGTTTGGTCTGACCGAATACGATTGCCAGCTCTTTCAGCCCTCGAAACTTTTCGCGAAGAGCGACCAGGTTCTATGGTCGTTCTTTAATCTGATTCCTGAAGCAGGTCTGCTCTATTGTTCAACGAAAAATGAATTCTTTTCGGCCTACTCCCAAGTCATCTTTTCTCTCATCGCTAGTTCGCCCCTGGATCCTGTTGCGGCTGCTCAAGCGCAACTGCAGCGGTGGGGAGCACAACCTCCAGCGTGGAACTGCGGATACACGGGCATGCTAGAACAGCTGAAGCAATCTGTTTCCTTGCGCTTTCAATTTTCCACGCCGCCGATCAGCGACATCGATTATTGGGGGCTCTGGGGAGGCGTTCCGCCTAACGATTCTGTTAACCAGACCTTTATCCGCGGTTTCATCAATGTTCAGATTTTCTTTGGACATCTGCTGTCTTTTACACCAATGCCCGACGAGTGGTACACCGCATCGGCCTTATCCTTGGCCTATCGTAACCGGAGCGGGCCACCCTGGGACCCCAGCTCGCCTATCACCTGGGAAACAACCTTTGGCGCAAATGGCAGCTTGCAGCGTTTCCTCTCTACACTGATCATCGCTTGCGATATCAAAGTGGAGTACTCGAGCACCATGCCCTTTTCATCGCAACAGCAGCAGGAGATTCGGGATCATTACAACCTCGGTCTTTGGCCATACTATCTGACCAGCGACGCTACCAATGTGATCTCCTTTGATGGAGACGGCAGATTGCTCGTGCAATGTTCCAGTGCGCCCTCCGTACCGGTTATCGTGGCTGCGATAGTCTTGCCAGCGGAGAAATATCTTGGATTGTGAAACTTAAGATAATCCCGTTTCGAGTAGATCTTAATTTGCTCGTAGTTTTCGAGACATTGATGCAGGACGAATTCGCAGACAGGCTTTGAAGGGAGGGATCGTGCGCTGCTCCGCGTTCTGATGAACTCCAGAGCACGCCTAATCTTTACGGTTGGCTCAGGTCTGGAATCTATAGAGGGTTCGAGCTTGTGGCAGTCTTTACAAAATTGATGCGCTTTCCCCCAAGCGTATTTCTAACGTGGTCGCTCGGAGGAAAGCTTTACAAAAGGTTCGCAGGTACGACCTAAAATGGTATGTCGTCGTCTGTAATTTCGGCAGATTGGGCATACTCGTCGCCCCCGTTACCGGCTGGAGCTGGGCGTTGGTCGAATGACGCGGTATTGGAGCGGGAGTAATTACCACTACCGCCGCCGCTGGCTTCCTCACCACGTCCGGAGAGCAGGGAAATATCGGTGAGAACAATTTCTGTACGATAAACCTTCTTGCCGGTATCCTTGTCGTCCCAGGAGCGAGTGGTCAGACGGCCCTCGACATAGAGTTTGCTGCCTCTTTTTACATAATCCCGAATGATTTCGGCCAACTTCGCATAGGCGACCAGGTTGTGCCACTCGGTCCTATCCTGCCATTCGCCAGCTTTGTCTTTGTACCGTTCGGTGGTGGCGATGCTGAAGTTTGCTACTGCTTGACCGCTGGGAAGGAACTTGATTTCAGGATCTTTGCCCACATTTCCGAGCAGGATGACTTTGTTAACACTCTTTGCCATGGCTTTCCTATTTTTTCTCCAACTAAACGAAAAGGATAACAGACCCTATAGGGTCGGGTAAGGGAACCAGGACGGCTGATTCTGTGGAAAGATGTGGTTTCAGAGGGTTCCTGTTCAGGATTGCCTGGCTGAATGTTTCGCCAGACGCCTGTTTCGAAGCCACTTTGCCACTCCGAGCAGAAAAAGCATGGTCCCAAAGGGCAAGCACATCATCGCTACGATCAATCCCAGCCATCCCGAATTGGTGGTCGGACCCTCGGCCGTGATTCCGCCAAAGACTGTCTTTGTCAGAAGTGTCGCTAGTCCGCCCGTAACCAGAATGCTAGCTCCCCAACGGAGCAATTGCGAAGTTCCATCGTCCATGTTGGAAGTCGCAGGCTGAATTTTGTCTTTCTCCGGCATCTTTAATTCCTATCGTAAGGCTGCCGCGAGCATTGCCCGTACCACCACTCCTGTGACAGAGACATAAAGCCAGATAGGAAAGGTATAACGGGCCAATTTCCGATGTTGCGGGAAACGTCCGCTCAAAGAGAAGAAGAACGTTGTCAATACCATCGGTAAAGCCACGATAGAAAGCAGAATGTGGCTTGCCAGGATCACCAGGTAGATCGTCCTGATTGTCCCGCTTCCCGGATACATCGTGTCGCCGTGCAAAGCATGGTTCACGATATAGCTGACCAGAAAGAGAGACGAAAAGACAAACGCAGTCATCATGGATGCGCGATGGGCTGCAATCTTCCTGTTGCGGATAAAGACGTAGCCAATGGAGAGCGCCGTTGCGCTCAGTCCGTTCAGAAAGGCATTTAGGTCGGGAAGAAAACGCAGCTTCATGGCATAGGCATCGGGAGCATGATGCACATACAGCAGCCAGAAGAGGAAGGCTGTTGCTGCCAGGCTGATGCCCAGGATTGCCACTACGGCAGGCCGTGAATTGGATTCGATTGCTTCGGTCATTCGTTCTTGGTCCTTAAATCCTTAAAGCATTTCCCGAAATACTGTGAACTTTCCAAGTAAGGTGAAGAGCGGCTTTCTTTCCACCCCAGCAAACCAAAGGCAGGTTCGCTAGGGTCCCCGGGTCTTTGGCGGAAAGCCGCGCCAACTTCGATTGCTTCGGTCTACATCTTTTCGGGAAATGCTCTAAGCTGCTGGTTTATTGGTTCTGCGATTCACAATTGCCCAGGATGCTACAAAACAAAGCAGACAAAATCCAACCGTAACGGAGAGATTGACCGCTAAAGAAAAATCTGTCGCTTCCGTTGGGAAAAGTGCGTTGCGCAGGGCCTCGACTCCATAGGTCAATGGATTGGCCAACATGATCATTCGCAGCCATCCGGATGCGCCGCTTACCGGAAAGAGTGAACCCGAGAGCATCCACAAAGGCAGAAGAATGATGTTCACTATGGCATGGAAAGCTTGCGGGGAGTCCATTGGCCAGGCAATCGCGAATCCCAATGCTGTGAGTTCGAAACTGATCAAAGCGGTGACAAGAATTGCCAGCCCTATCGATTCAATCGTGGGATGAATCCCGACGAAGGGAGCAAAGACCAGGAAGATGATTCCCTGGATTGCTGCCAGCGTGGCTCCTCCCAGGACCTTCCCCAGCACGATAGCCGAGCGGCTGACAGGTGCTGCCAGGACAGAGAGCAGGAATCCCTCATTCCGATCCTGGATCAACGACATCATGCTGAAGATGGCGGTGAAGAGCACGATCATGGCAATAGAACCAGGAAAGAAGAAGCCTAGATATTGACCTGAACCACTACTACTTCCTGTTCTGAAGCTATGTGCAAAGCCGGAGCCGAGCAGAACCCAGAAAAGTAAGGGGGATGCAATCACACCCACGACTCTGGCTTTCTGACGATAGAAGCGGACGATTTCTCTCAACCACAAGGAATACGAGGGGATCAGTATCCCGGGCTGTGGCAGGTTCTTCATTCGCGGAGATGGTCGAGCCGATTGTGCCACGGTTGCCATGATTACTTTTTCCCTTCTTCCTGCGTTTGTTCTGTCCAGAAGCGGTGTCCAGTCCGACGGATAAAAACATCTTCAAGGCTGGGCTTGGAAACAGAGATCCCTTCGATCTCACCAGGGAAGGCTTCGACAAGATCGGTTACAAAACGATGTCCCTGCTTCTGCTCCAGACGAACGGTCGATCCCAGAGCTGAGGGCTGAACTCCGAAGCGGGAAGTCAGGCGTTCCGCTAGTGCCTGGGCTGCTTCTTCAGAGCGAGTTTCCAGGAGGATGACATCGCCTCCTATTTGAGACTTCAATTCCAGCGGCGTACCGTAAGCGACGAGTTTGCCTTCATTCAGGATGGCCAGACGGTCGCAGTGTTCGGCCTCTTCCATCAAGTGCGTGGTGACCAGGATCGTGACCCCTTCTTCATCGCGCAGCATACGCAGATACTGCCAGACGTCCCGACGTGCTCCGGGATCGAGGCCGGTGGAGGGTTCGTCAAGGAGCAGGACACTCGGAGAATGAATCAGCCCTTTAGCCAATTCAACTCGCCGCTGCATGCCACCCGAGAGGGTTTCTACGGAATCCTTGGCCCGGTCTCTGAGGCCTACACGACCAAGGACCTCGGCGATTCTGGACTTAAGAAGACTGCCGCTTAATCCATAAAGGTGTCCCTGATGCCGAAGATTCTCTTCGACAGTCAATTTGATATCCAGACTGCGGGCCTGAAAGACGATACCGGTGTGTTGCCGGATGCGATTTGCTTCTCGTGCGACATCGAAGCCCTGAATTCGTGCAGAGCCTCCGGTAGGGACCATTAAGGTGGAGAGAATGCGGAAGAGCGTCGTTTTTCCGCTCCCGTTGGGGCCCAACAAACCGAATATCTCGGCATGGGAGACGGCGAAGCTTAATTGATCAAGCGCCAGACGTGTGCCGTAATTGTGGACTAGATTGTCCAGTTCGATAGGGAATTGTCCAGAAACCGAAGGCATAGATCCGCTTGATCGGGGAAGCTCACTAAGGGTAACCATGGTTAGTTATCTCTTTCCTGCCGCATTCAACATCATGATGGTCAACAGAAGAGGCAGGTAAATCACGCTGACCTTCAAAAGATCACGGGCATACATCTTTGACTCGGTTTCCGTTTTGGCCCGTGTGATTTGCGCAAACCGAATGGTGTAACCCAGGTAAAAGATACCCAGAATCAAGGCAGCTATGGCATAAGGCAAGCCGGTCAGGTGTAGATACCACGGGGCCAGGCTGACGGGAATCATCAAGATGGCGTACGTGAGTGCTTCGAGCACCGTTGACCACCCATCCGGCTGTACTACAGGGAGCATCCGGATTCCGGCTCGGGCATAGTCATCTCGATATAGCCAGGCGATTGCCATGAAATGGGGAAACTGCCAGACGAAGAGAATGGCAAAAAGCGCTACTGCAGGCCATTCAATCTGACCCCGCGCTCCTGTCCAGCCCAACATCGGCCCCATGGCTCCGGGGAATGCCCCGATGAAGGTGGCCATGGTGGTGAGGCGCTTTAGCGGTGTGTAGATGGCCACGTAGGTAAAAGCCGTCAACAGCGCCAGAATTACGGTGAGCAGGTTTGTATGCAGGAGCCAGAATCCGCCCAGTGCCAGTGCAGCCATACCGAGCGTGATTCCCAATGGAAGGCTGATGCGGCCTGAGGCCAGAGGTCGCTGCGCAGTCCGAATCATTTTGGCATCGGACTTGCGCTCAAGTGCCTCGTTCAGAGCTCCGGATCCTGCCGAGATCAGTGCGATCCCGATCAAGGTGTCCAGGAGTCCGCGTTGGACACTGCTGATACCCGAGCGCATTGAGCCCAAGTAGAAGCCTGCCCACCCGGTGATGATGACCATGGCGGTAACACGGACTTTGAACAGTTCCCGCAGGTCTGCAATCAGGGATGCAGTTGCCCCGGCTGCGGGGGCATGTATCCCGTGCAGTCCCTGTGCTGGTTGGGACTGTACCGTGGGCACGAGAACGGGCTTTCCTACCTCAGCGGCCGGAATCAAACTGCCCATCCTTGACGAACTAAATTGTGATCCAAACGGAAAAGGGGAAGCATGGAATCAACCTTAATGATACCAACTCTGGTCTTTTTGACTCCAGAGGCGGAGCAGACGATTCGGCTTTAATTACACGAAGGAAAGACAGTTAGGCCTTCATGTTGGCTTTGTAGTTAATCCTCTGCGAGGGGTTTATCTGTCTGAATAATAGGTGAATTTCGTTTGACCATGTATTCATCCAGCAGGACGGCGATCAGAACTGCTGTTGGGACGGAGACCATCGCTCCCAGGATGCCTTCGAGTTTCGAGCCCAGCATTAATGCCACGATGACGGCTAAACCCGCCAGATCTACGCTGGTTTTCATAATGCGTGGGGTGAGATAGGAAGTTTCCACCTGGGCATAGATGACATAAAAGATCATGACACCCAGAACTCTTCCCCAGGAGTCGATGGCTGCGGCCAGGACGACCAATGCCATGGAAATCAAAGCACCGGCAATCGGGATGATGTTAAAGACACCCATGATGACGCCGAGAGCGTAGGCATAGCGGACTTTCAAACAGACAAAGACTATGGTGCTGGAGACCCCGAGAATCAGCATCAGCAGGAGTTGGCCTAGCAGCCATTTCCCCATTCTTACTTCTGCGCGCTGCAACGTTTCGTCCAGACGTGGACGCGTGCGGGCAGGGAAGAAGCTAAGGAGCCAACGGTAGGTGGGTTCTCCTTCCATCAAGAAATAGACGGTCAGGACAACGCCCATGATCAGGTCAAAGAGTTTCCCCACCCAGTCCTTGGCGGAAACCAGAAGGTAAGTCGCGAAGTTCGAAAGCAAGTCCTGGATCTTGCCGTTTACTGCGGAGATGTTCATCCTCTGGGCGAAGGGAAGGCTCTGCAGACGGGATATTATCTGTGGGCCCCGACTGGGCAATTCACGAACGAATTCTTGAAGATCGCTTATGACCGGGGGAAGTGCAAAGACGAAAAACAGCGTGAGAGCCGCACCGGAAACAACAAACAGCACCATGATGGCGACACCAAGCCCGGGGGACCATTTCCCGATTTTGATTCGCATAATCGCGCGCAGCACAGGCATCAAGACCACGGCGAATAGGGCACTGACATAGATCAAAATCAATACGTCACGGAGGAGCCACGCCAGATACAGTGCAAAAGCCAGACCAAAAGTAAAAACAATATCGTCGCGGCGAGTACGGCCTGCAGGAACTTCGGGTGGGTTTCCGTTCATCGTTCTGACCTTGGGCAAGTCCCTTCTTGAGGAAGATGTTTCATTGTCTCGATCAGGCGGTTTGCAACCTCTGCTGCTGAGATGTCGTCGGTGGGAATAGTGAGATGCGCCTGGCTATAGAGTGGTATCCGCTGGTCATAACGGACTTGCAGTCGTTCACGATCGTTGAATACAGGGCGGATTGTCTCTGTTCCACTGCAGCGTGAGAGAACTGTTTCCATGGTTACCCCAAGGTGAACAAACAAGGTATTAGGATGGGCCAGGATTCGTTGCCGAGTTTGGGGATGTTCGATGGCACCGCCTCCCAGGGCGAAAACTGTATTTTCCCGCTCGAGCAGACGGCAGATGGTTTCATGTTCCAATTTGCGGAAATGCGGTTCCCCGAATTGAGAAAAGATCTGGGCGATCTTTAGCCCCGACTCTTGTTCTATGACGGCGTCGACATCCTGAAAAGTCCATGCCAAGCGTTCGGCCAGAAGTCTTCCTGCCGTCGTTTTGCCCGCGCCCATAAAGCCGCAGAGCACAATTCGCTTTATCTCCACCGGAAGCCTAACCTCTTCATTCATGCGTGTTTGCATTATACGGAGAAAGCTGGTGCCGGGCTCAAAAGGGCAGATTGCAGCGGCTTCCCATCCATTTATTCAAGTAGGGGCGAAAACCTGCAAGCTTTTATCACTTGGGGGCGGGTTCTACTCGGGATCGGCCAAAGGCAATTTCTCGGACGACTTCATCATGGTGGCGGCCATCAGACCGCCACGACAGCCAATCTTGCGACCGGCTTGTGACTACTTCACCGGAATTCTATTTGGAGAGGGTTTTGCTCTCTCTTTTCAGGGCCGATTGGATGTTATCCCATACTGCCGGGCTGGGGGCGTGAATGGGCAACAGCATCTTGGCTTGGGCTGCAATATATTGCAGATCCCGAACGAGTGCAGCACAGTTGTCGCACTCTTTGAGATGAACGTCGTTACTCAAGTCCACATTGGACTCGAACAGCTCTGGTAGCTTTTCTTGAAATTCCGCGCACGTCATTGTCGTATTGCCGAACGGGCTCTCCACTAAGTTCACAGCGCGGCCTCCCTCTTCTGCCCCGACCGTAGTAAGTCCCGGAGCTTCATACGCGCCTTGTGCAATTGAGACTTGCTGTTTCCGATGGAACAATCCAGCATTTCTGCAATTTCATTATGCTCGTACCCCTCGACATCGTGTAATACGAATACTAAACGATAACCGGGAGGCAGGTTGTCAACTGCCCGTTCCAGTGTGACTCGATCAATTGATCCGGACAGAGTCAGATCTCGTGCTCCGATGTCTTTGCGTGGGCCATCATCCTGTGAGGGCTCAAGGGTCTCTTCCAGGGAAACCTGCGGAAGGCCCTTTTTACGCAAATGCATAAGTACAACATTGACTGCCAGTCTATGCAGCCAAGTGGAAAAAGCGGAGTCACCTCGAAAGGTTCCAATCTTTCGATAGAGCTGAAGGAAAGCTTCCTGAGTCAGATCTTCTGCCTCGGCTACATTGCCCAACATGCGCAGACACAGGGAATAGACACGCCGTTTGTGTAACGAGTAGAGCATCTCGAAGGCCATGGAGTCACCCCCCTGCGCCTGCTCGATAGCTTCTGCCTCGCCGGCAATGGGTGGATTCCTGCGTAAATGCTGATGGGAAGGATCTGGCTGCGAAGTACTCACCGGCACCTCGTGAAGAGCCACTGAAACTGCATACGTCTCGCTTTCCGGCAAGTCTTTTTCACGCTTTGTATTAAGAGCCATTCGAGCATATCTCTCTTCTAAAAAAAATCAAAAAGCACTACCGACCTACTGGGTTTGAACCCGGACTCCGGAAGCTGGTTGTCCCTCATTTGAGCTTCCGGAGAATAGTTCTTTTTCTCTGTTATTAGCTAGTCTTTTCGGCTCCGCGGTCCGAAAAAAGTTTTACGTTTTCACTGCTCGTGTGAATTAGTTTCTAAAAGACTTAGAGTCTTCCTGGCTACCGGGGGTTGGCTGTAGCCTGTTCCCCGGCTCCAGCAGCCCGTCTCATCTATTGAAAACAATATTTTTACGATCCGATAAAGCGCGCGTAGAGGCTGCGAGCGACCATGGTGTCTGTGGTCCCTTGCACGATTGCACGCCCATCAGCGAAAAGGGTAAGAACATAATTCCCATATTCAAAGCGCAAAAGCAAATCATTGAAACGGACATTTCCGTGAGAGGAGAGCCGCTCCTTCATGGCCTGAAAGTTTACCGGGCGATGATGTTCGTGAATTTGGACGGAATTTCGTCCACACAAGGTGATATGTGGACGCCCCTCTCCCCTCAGGTGGGTGAAGTCATGCTGGTCGCATACGGTACAGCCCTGTCTGGGCTTAGCTGTCGAGACCTCGGAACGCTCGTTTTGCCAGAGATCATGGGAAATCAGAGATCTTCTCATCTGCTCTTTGGCCCCGACCAGGTACTTAAGCGCTTCGGTTACCTCGATTGAGGCGGCCAGATTCACGGCTGTATTCAGGATGCCGGCGGTTTCGCAGGTCTCGGTTGGACCCGAAGGTGGTTTGGGAAAGATGCACGCCAGACACGCTGTTTCTCCCGGCAGGATGTTCATGGATACGGCGTACGCCCCTACCGCTCCGGCGTAGATCCAGGGACGGTTCTGTTCCACGGCAAAGTCGTTGATCAGGTAGCGGGTTTCGAAATTATCAGTGGCATCCAGAACCAAATCCGCATCTGCCAGCAGTTCCTGGATATTATCCGGAACCAAATCGGCGACGTGTGCCTCGACGGCAATTTCACTATTGAAAAGCGCGATCTTCCGCCGGGACGCTTCAGCTTTGGGCAGAGCTTCTGCTGCATCCGCTTCATCGAACAAGACCTGTCGCTGCAGATTACTTGGTTCGACGTAGTCCCGGTCAATCAGTGTCAGCTTACCGATTCCCGCTCGAGCGAGAAGTGTAGCTGCCGCGGCGCCTGTTGCCCCACAGCCAACCAGGGCGACATGAGATTTACGAATCCTCAGCTGCCCCTCTTCTCCGATTCCCCGGTAGAGTACCTGTCTTGAGTATCGTTCTCTATCGAATGCTGTCTCTGATTGGAGTGAGGTCATTGTTTCTCATTAGTATAGAAGGGGAATGGGATGTGCCATTTGATGGCGAGGAATGAAATACTCTTTTATTGTCGTCAGATGCATCTGATTTCAAAGATTTTGTTGCAGTAAGGGGACGAAGTGCGCTTGTTTGGAATTCGGTTGCTACGGCTGCACCGTACTTTTTTTCTGGGAATTTGCTTTTCCCTGACATCGGGTACGTTTGGCCAGGCTCAGGATCCCAATATGTCTCCGTCCGGACTGCCGCCCGCACTAAATTCTTCTCAGCCTGCACAAGGTGCCGGTGGTGCTGTACTTGAGGATGCCCGCCCGGTGTCAAGCCAGCCTGCTGCTGTTTCCGTCTCTAATACGAGCACCAATGTTCTCCGTGCCTGGGAGGGATTGAAGATTGCCAAGATCGAATATCGTGGTGTCTCTGCTCGGGAGCTTGACCCTCTGCCCTCCCAGGTTCCGCTTCGGGTTGGAGACAAACTAGATTCCGAACCAGTGCGAGAGACTCTTCGCCGTCTCTATGCAACGGGTCTTTACCAAAGTATCCAGATCGAAGGAACCCGTACCGGGGATTCTGTCTCGATTGTGCTTGCCGGCCAGCCACGAACTTTCGTTGGAACGGTGGATGTGCTTGGAGTAAAGAGCGACTTGTTAACCACCCATCTGACTCGCGCTACCCGCTTAAGCCCGGGAACGAGGTTTTCGCAAGCGAGGTTGACCGAGGCAGACCATTACATTCACCAGACGCTCGAGGAGAATGGTTACTACCAGGCGACATTTGGCCGGACAGAACGGCAGGATGAGCATCAGCAGATCCACATCACCTATACGGTTGTTCTCGGCAAGCAGACACGAATCGGGAATGTGACCGTTGATGGCGATAGCGGATTATCTCTCTCCACCTTTCGCAAAAAAGCCAAACTGAAAAAAGGGGGGAAGATCGATCACGATACTACCTCTCGCGCCCTGAGCGGCTTGCGGAGAAACTACCAGAAGAAGGGGCTCCTGGAGGCTAATGTGAACCTCCATTCCACTAAATATCGCCAACCTGAAAATCGTTTGGATTATGACTTCCAGGCTAGCCAAGGGCCATTGGTAAACGTTGTGATCCAGGGGGCGACCCTCTCTCGCGGGAAGATGAAGAAGTTGATTCCCGTATATGAAGAAGGCGCTGTCGATGAAGATCTTCTGAACGAGAGCGATCGTAACTTACGCAATTACTATCAGCGTCTCGGCTATTTCGATGTCAAGGTCTCACACCAGGAGGATCAGGTTTCGCAAAAAGAAACGAAGATCATCTTTAATGTGAATCTTGGTCCTGTGCACCGTGTCGATTCCGTTCGCATTACCGGTAATCAGTATTTTGATACCGATACTCTTACCGATCATCTTTCGGTTCATGAAGCCGATCTTTTGGATCATCACGGAGTATTTAGCCAGGCTCTTGTAAATACCGATGTCGATAGCATTAAGGCCATTTATCAGAACAACGGCTTCTCGAACATTAGCGTCGATCCCGTCATCAAGGACACCGACGAGCAGATGCGAGGCAAAAAGGGAACAGCGCACCTGCAGTTGGAGTATGTAATAAAAGAAGGTTCGCAGCAGCGGATTGGCAAAATTAATATTTCTGGAATCAACAAGATTTCGGTTGCCGAGCTACGGCCCTTGATGAACTCGGAGGTAGGGCAGCCCTATTCTCCTACGGCTCTTCTCGGAGATCGCGATGCTGTTCTGACCTACTACCTGAGCAAGGGATTTACCAAAGCTCAGGTAAATGTGGAGCAGGCAACGGATCAGGCGAATTCCCGTCTGGTAAATGTCTCTTTGAACATTTCAGAAGGAGACCAGACATTCGTCCGTAATGTCCTGATTTCCGGACGACACTACACGCGTCCTTCGACCATCCGAAGAGAACTGGCGCTTCATCCCGGAGATCCTCTGAACGAAACCGCTTTGCTGAACACCCAGAGGAATCTATATGATCTGGCACTGTTCAATGAAGTAAACACGGCTATCCAGGATCCCACTGGAGATTTACAGCGAAAAAATGTGCTCCTGCAGCTGTCTGAAGCTCGCCGCTGGGATCTGAGTTACGGTTTTGGTTTCGAGGCGCAGACCGGGACTCCACAGATCAATTGCAGTGAGCAAAACAAAGCTATTATTCAGCAGCTTTTCGGAAATACCTATCGCTGCAATCCCAACGGTGGTGTCGGTGCCAGCCCGCGAGTTCTCTTTGACGTGACGCGATCGAATCTGGGTGGCCGGGACCAGTCCCTTACTTTTCGTTCCACCTATGGCTTGCTCGAACAACGGGTAAACCTCATCTATCAGGCTCCGCGCCTCTTTGGTGGTTACAATTACGGACTCACAATTTCCGGCGGGTACAACAATAGCCAGGATGTAACCACGTACGCTTCCTCCAGGCTGGAGGCCTCTGTCCGTGTTACTCAGCATTTTCTCGATCCAGGTTCGTTGCTGAACAAAGCGAATACTCTCATCTACCAATATTCGTACCGGCGTGTTGAGGTTAGCGATATTCAGGTTTCAATCAGCCAGATACCGTTGCTCTCCGCACCTGTCCGAGTAGGTGGGCCTGGTTTCAGCTGGATTCGCGACACCCGGGATGCTCCTCTCGATGCTCATCGGGGAACCTACAGTTCTTTTCAGGACTTTCTCTCGTCTTCAAAATTTGCCTCTGAGGCAAACTTCAATCGGGTGGATCTGACGAACTCCAGCTATCATTCTTTCGGAAAAACTCCCTGGGTGCTAGCGCGCAGTACCCGGTTTGGCTACGAGCGGTCCTATGGTGCCGATGAGCAGATGCTGATACCTTTGCCGGAACGTCTCTATGCCGGAGGAGGAAACTCTCATCGCGGTTTCCCGATTAACTCTGCAGGACCGCGCGATCCTGAAACCGGATATCCTGTCGGCGGTGCTGGAGCTTTTGTGAACAGTACGGAATTCCGGTTGCCTCCTCCCACATTGCCATTCTTCGGGAATAGCTTGAGCTTTGTCATGTTCGAGGATATGGGGAACGTGTTTCACAATTCGCGGGATGTTTGGAGCAGCTTGCTGAGATTTCAGCAACCGCATCGCGATACATGCAAAGATCTGAGCGACACGGTCAAAGGGAAGAGTACTTCGACTGGCTATGAAGGTCCTTGCAGCTTCAATTACTTCTCCCATGCTGCAGGATTGGGCCTGAGATATCACACACCCATCGGGCCTGTCCGTATGGACTTTAGCTATAACCTGAATCCTCCCATCTATCCTGTGATTTACGATCTCACCAGCAGTAAGTCTACAAAGCATGTTGGCCAGTCAGATCACTTCAACTTCTTCTTTAGCTTGGGGCAGAGCTTTTAGTGAAACATCTTTTCCAACAGACCGGCGTATTGCTCACCATGCTGATTGCCTTGGGAGCATATGCTGTCCCGTTTTCGAAAGCACAGGCTTCCCCTCAGGGGGCGCAGCCTGCCCTCCTGGATCGAGTGATCGCTGTTATTAATGGAGAGGTTCTGCTCGAAAGCGATCTGGAAGAAGAGATGCACTATGCTGTTCTACAGCCCTATACTGTTCCGCCGGGACAAAATGACAGAGCAAGGGCGTTGCGTCGTCTCGTAAATCGCACTCTGATTCTGCAGCAGATTCACGAGATGAATATGCAGAATCTGCATCCCAAAGAATCTGAGATTATGCAGCGAATTACGGAGATGCGCCGGCAAATTCCTGCATGTGCGCATTACCAATGCCAGACGGAGGCCGGGTGGCAGGCCTTCCTTCGCGATAATCATTTCACTGTGGACCAAGTAAAGGAGCACTGGCAGCAACGGCTGGAGATCCTTACCTTTATTGAGGATCGTTTCCGTACCGGAATCAAGATTCCGAAGGAAGATATCGAGAAATACTATCGCGAGATACTTGTTCCTCAATTCGATAAGGAGAAGGTCCGTCCTCCGGAGTTGAGCACGATCAGTAGTCGCGTAGAAGAAATTCTTTTGCAGCAGAAAGTAAATGAGCTTTTGCAGGACTGGTTGAAAAGCCTGCGCCAGCGTGGTGGGGTGGAGATTCTTGATCCCGAATTCCAGAGCCTCGCTTCTCCTGATGAAGAAGAGGGAGAAGGCGCGTGAGCATTCAGCCAAGCCAGCAGCAATCGGAGACAGTTACTGCTCCGCCTAAAAAGATCCTTCGATGGAAACATTCGGGAATTGTCCTGCTTTCTGTTCTGGGGATTTTCCTGATCTGCTGCGGCTTTCTTTCCTGGTATGCAAATACTCCTCAATTCCAGAACAAAGTGAGGCGATATGTAATTGCTGCAGCGGAGCAGGCTACGGGCGGGCGTGTTGAGCTGCAGGGGTTTCGCTGGCGTTTGCTTCATCTGGAAGTAGAAATCCAGGGACTTACGATTCATGGACTTGAGGCTGCCACCGAAGTCCCTTATCTGCACATTGATAATCTGCGGGCAAGGGCCAAGATCATCGCATTTTTGTCTCCCAAGATTGGATTGAATCTGTTGGAGGTCCAGCACCCGGTCTTTCACCTGATCGTCTACCCGGATGGGACAACCAATCAACCAAGGCCAAAGGAAGAGCGGAATGGAAGACCTCTGAAGGACAGGCTCTTTGATCTGGCTGTGGACAAGGTTGCAATCGACAACGGTCTTGTACTTTTGAACCAGAGAGAAATCCCCTTCAATCTTGCGGGTGAAGACCTAAAGGTTCTGATTGCTTATAAGCCAGGGGCTCAGCAGACGGACAGCTATATCGGGAGTCTTGCAATCTCCGATCTGGTAACCCAGCGCGCTAAAAGAGCCGCCGTACATAGTCATCTTGAGATGAATCTCGAGATGGCCAGAAACGATATTGCCCTGAAGTCTTTCCGCCTCACGAGTAAAGGCACCTCTCTCGTTGCTGCTGGAGCACTCAATGATTTCAAGCGCCCGAGCTGGCAATTCGTCTCTTCCGGCAACCTTGATATTCGAGAGCTGGATGATTTGACTGAAGTTGAGGGCCTGGAGGGTGGTACTGTCGAGCTGAGCCTGAAGGGAAGCGGCAGTTCCGACGGGAAGTGGGATGTTTCCGGGGACGTGAAAGCTAAATCGACGACTTATCACACCAAAGACGTAAATCTTCAGCGGGTGAATGCCAGGATGAAGGTTCGTGCTACCCAGGACGAACTGACTGTGGCGGGTGTCCGTGCAGATCTTCAGCCCACGGGACATGTGGATGGATACTTTCGCCTGATCAACTGGCTTACTGCGACTCCGGAATTGGAGGGGAAAGCTGAGGCAAAGGGCGAAAAGAGGATTCGGGAGCAGGCGATTATTCGTGCAACGCTCAACAGCGTTCCCTTGAGCACCATCATGTTCGCCGTTGCCGACCCGGGATATCAGGACATTGGATTCGAAACATCGGTATCTGGTCCAGCAAACGTCGATTGGACGGGACGGTCGAAGTATCTGACTGTCGATGGGAATCTCCGGTTTACGCCTTTGGCGCACACTCCTGCCGGCGAGGTCCCGCTCTCCGGCATTGCCGAAGCTCTATACGACAACCGCGAGGGTACGGTGAAGATTCGTACCGTCGATCTCCAGACGCCCGCCAGCAAGATTACGGTGACTGGAGGTCTCGGAGTCTTCCCGATCAGTCGGCCCTCACAAACGAGGGTCGATCTTACCACCTCGAATCTTTCGGAGTTTGACAAGACTCTTTCCATGCTGGGTCTTAATTCCGGCGAGAAGCATGGCTCATCGGCTCTGCCGGTACGACTACAGGGGCAGGCGGAATTTCACGGTACATTTACGCAGTCTTTGCGAGATCCGGATATCAAAGGGAACTTGCAGGTATCGAACTTCCAGACCTTGTTTCAGCGCGGGCCATCTCCTGGTGGTCAGCCTTCTCAGCAGGTCCCAGCCATTACGTCCTTGCAGTGGGATCATCTGGATGCAAATGCCGAATACTCTGCTCGTGCAATCACCGTGCAGCAAGCTACGGTAAATCGCGGCAAATCGGTGGTTCATCTTTCAGGGCAGTTGTTATCGCATTGGCTTGATGCCCGCACAAGCCATTTCGACGAGTTTTCCGGGATCAATGCGAACGTTCAAATCCAAAATGCCTCTGTTTCGGATGTGCTGGCGATTGCCGGACAGGATCTTCCCGTGACAGGGACGATTACCTTGAACAGCCGCGTCGTTGGACAGTTGAATAATCTTTCTGGCGGTGGGCATGTCTCGGTACAGGGCGGGCAGATCTACGGGGAGTCTTATCGTAGCGTAGCTAGCGATATTGTTTTTTCAGGTGAGGAGATTGGCCTTTCCAAGCTGACTCTTCTGCAGAATGGCGGGCAGATTCAGGGAAATGGCGGTTACAACTTCCGCTCCAAGGCCTTCCACGTCGAGGCTACAGGCAGCGGTTTTGAACTAGCCCACTTCCAGCGGATTCAGAATTCCAAATACCGGCTTGCCGGCCGTCTCAATTTTCAGGTGCAAGGGAAGGGAACGCTCCAGGAGCCCTCGATGACTGCCCAGGCCCATCTGGTGAACTTTACCGTTGGAGACGAGGCTTTGGGCAACGTGAACATGGATGCCCATACACAGCAGAGGAGGCTCTTTTATCGAGTTACTTCGGGATTGAAGGCTGCTCACCTGGATATCAATGGGCAGACGGATTTGCAGGGGAATTATCCAACTCAGGCGAATCTGAGCTTTACCCAACTCGATATCGACTCCCTTTTGAAAATCGCCGGAGTTGATAGTATCCATGGCCATTCGGCTATAGCCGGTTCGATGTATGTCGCCGGTCCGGCGAAGTATCCCCGCCAGATGAATGGTGAGGCGAAAATTAATGAATTGGGCATGACCCTGCAAGGGGTGTCGCTGAAGAGCGATGGCCCTGTCCATGCGGTGCTGCGTGATGGTGTCCTTCATCTTGATCCTCTGCACATTACCGGCGATGGGACGGACATCCGCGGAGACGGGAATGTTGGAATAGTTGATCGCCACGATCTGAACCTGCGTATGAAGGGTTCTGTGAATATGCAGTTAGCTCAGGCCTTTAATCCTGACCTTACTGCCTCTGGAGTGGTCGATTTTAATCTCGATGCCGCAGGAACCACTGCTCATCCGGATCTGCACGGGAACGTCCAGTTTAAAAATGCTTCGGTCACCTTTGGGAATTTTCCCAACGGCCTTAGCCAGATGAATGGCTATTTGCAGTTCAACCAGGATCGCCTGGAGGTACGCAGCCTGACTGCCATGACCGGTGGCGGCCAAGTATCGCTCAAGGGGTATTTCACCTACCAGTCGGGACTTTATGAGGATCTGACTGCTACCGGAAAGAATATCCGTATTCGATACCCCCAAGGAATCAGCTCTGTTGTCGATACCAATCTCCGGTTGCAGGGTTCAAAGAACAGCCTGGTCTTGAGCGGCAATGTGCTGATCACGCGTTTCGCCCTAAATCCGAACCTTGATCTGGCTGCCTTTGCTGGTGCAGGGAATAGCCTTTCTCCTGTGCCGAATCCGAATGCTCCCGAGAATCGTGTGCGCTTGGATGTTCGGATTACCTCCGCGCCTGCTCTCAATTTCCAGAATTCTTTTGCAAAGCTGGCTGGCGATGTAGACCTTCGCATCAGGGGTACCCTGGCTACTCCTAGTGTTTTGGGGCGTATCGCAATTACCGAGGGCAGCGCCGTTTTTGCTGGAACTCAATATCAGCTTCAGCACGGAGAGATTTTCTTTACCAACCCCGTTCGGATTGAACCGAACATCGATATCAATGCGGCCGCCCGGGTGGAAACCTATGACATTATCATCGGCGTGCATGGCACCCCAAATAAGCTGAATTTTAGTTACCGTTCCGAGCCTCCGTTGCCCCAGGCGGATGTAATTGCATTGCTGGCGATTGGTCGTACCCAGGACGAGCAGCGGAGATACCAGCAACAGCAGCAGGTCGGCGCAAATAACACGACAGATGCACTCCTGAGCGGGGCCTTGAATGCTACCGTGTCCAGCCGCGTCCAAAAACTTTTTGGCGGCGGAAGTGTAAAGATCGATCCTACATTTGTCGGCTCCCTGGGGAACTCGAGTGCTCGTATTTCTGTCGAACAGCAGGTTTCAAAGCATGTCACCCTCACTTACGCAACGAATGTAAACTCAACCGCCCAACAGCTTATTCAGGCGGAAGTTGCGTTGACTCGGACTGTCTCCTTGCTGGCGGTGCGAGATGAATCCGGGGTGTTTTCCATGGTCTTAAGGGTCCATCGCCGTTATCGGTAGCATCCTGTAAAGTTGGGCCTGACTGCGATTACCTCTTCGTGGCAGCGGCGTCTCTTCAATAGATGAAGAATAGACGGAGAAAACACTTAATGTTCATGCATCGAAAGCTTCTTATTTTTGCAACTAATTGAGGGGGATGTGCGTTTCTAAATATGCGGGTCGGCCTGAGTCGGTGCAGGGCCGAAGGAGGGAATGGATGAAAGCTGTAAGATATGTCTTGGCTGTTACTCTTAGTGCCGGGGTCCTTTTTGGCGTAACTCCGGTTACCTTTGCCGCTTCCTTAAGTTCTGGACAGAGCAATACTTCGGGCTCGTCTCAGAACGATTCAGATTTACAGGCAGAGGTTCAGAAGGCGCTTAATAAGTCACAGTTTAAGAACGTTCATGCTTCTGTTGAAAATGGAATCGTAATCTTGGGTGGCACTACTGACCTTTATGAATACAAGGCCGAAGCAGACAAGAAGGTCCATCGGTTGAAGGGAGTAAGGGCGGTTCAGAACCAGATCGAGGTAGCGGGCTCAGGCGACATGAGCGATCACGATCTCCAGCAGCGCATTGTCGAGAAGCTTCAATATGACCGTGTCGGTTACGGGAACACGTTCAATGCCATTGGAGTAAATGTGCAGAACGGTGTGGTGACCTTGAGCGGCCATGCGCGGACTCCTGTTGACAAAGACTCCGCCGTTTCGCTGGTCAGCAATACCCCGGGAGTAAAAGACGTTGTCGACGACGTTGAGGTGGATCCAGTTTCACCGATGGATGATCGCATCCGGCTTGAAGTAGCTCGTTCCGTTTACGGCTATGCGACATTGAATCGATATGCTCTCAACCCGGCTAAGCCAATTCGCATCTCGGTGCAAAACGGGCATGTTGAGCTAAACGGGGTTGTCGATTCTCAGGCCGACAAAGATACAGCCAATATCCGAGCGAACTCGGTCCCTGGCGTATTTAGCGTGACGAATAATCTTGTGGTTGCAAATCAACCGAATGAAAAGAAACGTCGGTAGACCCCGGTAAAGTAAAAAGATAAGGCCCTGCGGAAAAGATTCTGCAGGGCCTTATCTTTGCGGCGAAGCAAATTTCCTCATTTTTCAGCGCAAGGGTTCCAAGATAGACTGATTCTGGGGGACTTTGCATCACATGCCGTTCGTTCGTAGTCTGGGTACTACCTTAGAGATGATCAAATGGGAGCACTCCATCTTTGCTCTTCCATTTGCGCTTACCGGAGCGATGTTGGCCTCCGGAGGATTACCTCCCTGGCAGAAGTTAAGCTGGATAGTGGTTTGCATGGTTACTGCTCGTTCGGCAGCGATGGCCTTCAATCGCTGGGCAGATGCAGATCTGGATGCTGCCAATCCTCGGACAAAGAATCGGGCTATTCCTGCCGGACTCCTTTCGCGCAGGTTTGTGGCCAGTTTCACGATTGTGATGTCAGCGTTATTTCTATTTGCAGCGTCACAATTGAACCACCTGACTCTGCTGCTGTCTCCAGTAGCCCTCGCCGTGGTTCTTTTCTATTCCTATACAAAGAGGTTTACTCGCTGGGCGCATCTCTTTTTGGGCTTGTCCCTGGGAATAGCGCCTGCAGCTGCATGGATTGCGGTAACCGGCAATCTCGATCCACGCATTCTGGCTCTCATGTTTGCTGTGCTTTTTTGGGTTGCCGGATTCGATGTCCTTTATGCTTGCCAGGATTTTGAGCATGACAAGAAAGTCGATTTGAACAGCATTCCGAAGGCTATCGGAATAGCCCCAGCCTTTATGGTGGCTCGTTTCATGCACGGAATCATGATTGTGCTTCTCTTTTGGCTGGCTCATCTTTTTGCCTTAGGAATGATTGCCTGGATCGGAATCATCGTTGTGACGCTTTTGTTGTTATACGAGCACGCTATTGTTTCTCCGAACGATTTGTCACGGCTGAATGCTGCCTTCTTCACCATGAATGGCGTAATTTCGGTCCTGTTTTTTCTTTTCGTGGCAGCAGATTTGTTAATCCTTCACCGATAGAGCATCTTCTTGGAAAGAGATAGACCAAGCTACAAGGACTTACGTAGCTTTAGAGCAATTCCAGCGTTAATGTACCTAACCCAATATTGGTGAAATGCCGCGTTCTTTGGCAGAAAGCGGCGTAAGATTTCGCGGCTCCAGGCTACGGCTACGCTGGAATTGCTTTCGCCAAAGTCGGGGAGCGCCTACAAAGAACCAAAGGCCCCATCCTTTCTCGAATACATCGGAAAGGATGGGGCCTTTTATTGGTGTTGGAATATAGAGTCCTTATTTAAGCTTTCCAGTTACACCTTTACCTATCGTGATTGCTTCGCCTTGGGTTGCTTCAACGGTGAAGTTCTTGGCGTTAACCTCGGCGTTGCTGACCTTCATGCCGTTGGTCGCCTTGATACTTACATTGCGAAGAGTAAGCCCCTTGATGGGAGATTCAGGCAGTCCTTCGATTACCCCAGCGTTTTGGCCTCCAGTGGCCTTTACGTTTTCGAGCGTAATGTCATGAAAGTGAGGTGTCAGTGCGGTAACAGGTTGAGGCTGATCCTCTCCTGCAGGACGCTTGGCCCCATAGTACTGGGTCAGAATGACAGCATTCCGGACATTCTCCATCGTGATATCGCGAAAGAGGAAATTTCCGATGTCATTGCCGCGATCACGGCCCGACTTGATGCGAATTCCATTATCCGTGTCTTTGAAGGTAATGCGTTCGGCACGCACATTCTGCACTCCCCCAGAGATCTCACTGCCAATAGAGAGTCCATGGCCATGAAGAAAGGTGCAATCGGTAATGGTGATGTCTTTACTCGGTGCGTCGCCTCCTGAAGATCCAGGTTGGCCGCTCTTGATGGCAATGTTGTCATCCCCCGTGTCTGCATAGACGTGATCGATGATCACATGCGTGGAAGAGAAGGGATTGATGGCGTCGGTATTGTGCGAGACTCTGTTAGGCGCGAGCACCTTGACATTGCGTATGACAATGTCATCCGAGTAGTAGGGGACGATCTGCCACATCGGAGAGTTCTGCACTGTGATGTTTTCGATCTTGATGTGTTTGCAGTGGTCGAAGACGATAAGGCGCGGCCTGACCCGATAGTCTTCCGACTTCGTATCCCACCAGCTCAATCCATTGCCGTCAATTGTGCCGCCTCCGGTGAGAGTGATATTTTCTGCGTTCACTGAACCCACGAGCGATTGTCTGCCCTTGTCGCGAAATTCGGTCTTGAAGGGATAATCGCTGTGATCAGGACTTCCCAAAAGGCTGGCGCCTGTCTCTACATCAAGAGTGATATTGCTTTTCAAAACAATGGGAGTACTCAGGAAAGTACCGCCAGCCAATTTGACGATGCCGCCACCTTTTTTTGCGCAATCGTCGATTGCTGCCTGGATAGCTGCTGTATCTTTTGTCTTTCCATCACCCTTTGCCCCATAAGTGTGGACATCGCAGGTGGTCTTTTGTGCTAAGGCAGGAGCTGTGCAAAGCATTGCAGCCAGCAAAGAAAGAGCCGGCGCGGCTAGCTGCCGCCCGGCTCGACTGGACATAAAAACTCTCTTCATCTTCTAGTCCTTGCTTGTGACGCGTTCAATAAAAATTGGCTACTCGAGAACGTTCGGCAATACCAGTGAACGTACCGAGGGATGCAGCTTGACCCATAGGCCAGGATTTTCGTCCAGTTGTGCGGCTAGTTTGGCCGGGTCGCTCGATAGCTGTGTATCGAGTACACGACGATAGGTCTTTTTCTTCGCAGGGGCTGTATCGGCGTCGACGATGGACTGCACGATTCTCTTCGATTTCAGAATTACGGCAGGTCCCATAGTCAGAATGTACTTGGCTTTACGGCACTGCGCCTCATCCTCTGCCGTTACCTTGATGCCGCCAGCACGGAATTTGGAGATATGGTGCTCCAGAATCGTGGGAGAGATAGGAATCAAGCCTGCAATATCGCGATCAATTGCGCCTGAACCGGGGCGTATATAGGCCAGGTGTGAGGCATCGTTTGCTTCTGGGCCATGTCCGAGAAAGAAGATATCCGGTCCACCTAATTCGAAAAGATGCTGGATGTAACGGGTTAACTCCGTATGCAGATCGGTCGCATCTGTGTGTAGCTCATAAAAGCCTGCAATCTTGGTGAAGAAGGCCGGGCCTAGCAAACGGCGAAAGTCGTAAGTGAAGTTCAGTGTTGAGCTCTGGGGCATCGGCGCGAGCGCGTCTTGCATGAAGACATGCAAGCGTCCGAACCATTCTTCGACCTTGGGTTCTGCCGCCAGTTGTCCGAGCTTGCGATGCAAGGCCTGCGCTCCGCGGCCTCCAAGAAGCAGGATGACAATGTTGCCGCTCTTTGTGCGGGCAACCTGACGAAGTTCTTCCAATTGTGCTTCGCCTACTGCTTCTTCCGTGGCGACAACTTCAGGCTTGATTTCGTGGGGGTGAAGCTCAGGCGCTTCTGCCTGAGGTAAAGATAGCCAGTGATTCGCACCAGCTTCGCGGATTTCAATCTTGGACAAAGTTGCCGTCGACACTTCAACCTTCTTTCGTGCGCTGAGTGGGAACTAGGCGCTCGCGCAGCTTGTATAATTGGTCCAACCAATTATACTCGTCTCTGTTTTTCTTGCCATCGAATTTTTAAAGTTATTTCTCCAGTACCGAAGGGTCCTGCGGGGTACAGACGAGGCGTGTTTGGAGAGGGGCAGGCAAGATAGAGTTCAGTGGTTTTTTAGAAATTGGATGGTCCACTAGTCCTGTTATTAGGGCAAAACCAGCGTTACTATGTCCTATCCAAATTCGGCGATACGCAGGTTTTCTTGAAGAAAAACCTGCGTAGGGAGTTGTGGTTCGGGATACACCTACGCTGGTTTTGCTCTAGGACGTCGTAACGAAAGGGCTCAGGCAAGGCTCAAATCTGGGCCTTGCTCTCATGGGAGGATCTTTGAAGCGATAGATAGTCTGGTTCGAAAGAGATACTGAATCAGGACGAGGTCGCACTCAGGCGACGAAGTGTAAGAAACCAGATGGGGAAGTGTCTGGTTTCTAGATTGCTGTATTTACCTTTCGCGGAAGCGTATCCATCTCCATGCTTTCGGCAGGTGTTACAGGAGGATGCTCAGCCTCTTGAGCTGCTTGAGCCTGGGTAAGGTGATGTTCCATCAATTCACGGGCAAGCTTGGCATTTCTGGTTCGAATTGCCCGGTAAATCTCCCGGTGGCAATCTGCGGATTGCTTCAGGTCCGTCGCATGGTTTACCGATTCACGCCTGCGTTCATAGATTGCTGCCGTTACCGTCTCCATGAGGGCTGCAAGAATGGGATTGTCGGAGGCAACGGCCACGGTGCGGTGGAAACGCATGTCATGAATCAAGTATTCATGCGGATCTTCCAGGGCAGCGTACATTTCCGCTACTTCTTCTGCCAGAACGGCCAGATGTTCGTCGGTAGCCCGATCTGCTGCCAAGCCGGCCATGCTCTTTTCCAGGGTGATACGAGCTTCGAACATCTGCTTCAGATTGAAGCCATGTAGAGCGGCCAGGACATTCAAGGAAGAACCATTCAGGGCTGGCGGGCCATCTGCCACAAAGGTTCCCGCTCCATGTCGGCTCTTCAGAACCCCCATCGCCGCCAGGAAGCCAATTCCCGCTCGCAAACTGGAGCGGCTGATATGGAGTCGCTGCGAAAGCTCTCTCTCCGGGGGAAGCCGATCACCTTGCTTGAGCTCGCCTCGCTCAATCATGGACCGGATATGGTTCACCACTCTGGTTGTCAAGAGGTTGCTTGGAGTCGTTTTCATTCTGATTGCCGTACATCTACTTTCCCGACTGGTAGGACCCTGCCGTGTATATCGCTGCGGAGACTATCACGTTTGACGTAGTATTTCCAACTATTTGCGATTTTACATAATGGGAATTTAGAGGGAAGTGAAAACCCTTATGAATCGTTCATGTTATGTTGTCCACCCGGACAATGCAATACCTGTTCGGTCAGAGGTATGACCGCACTGACAGAAATGCCACATTCACCATCGAACCATTTTTGCTGCAGGATGCTTTAGGGAATAAGGCGGGTGTTTTTCTATCGAGAGGTCCGATCAATGACCTTCTACTTCTTTAAAGTATGGTAAGAAATCCAACCACTTAGGACCGAAAGGATGTCGGCGGGAGTTTTCGGTGGACCAAATTAAAAAGCTGAGCCCTGCGCTTGGGCAGGGCTCCGATCAACTCATCTGGAGATCATGCTGTCCGCTTGTCTTTGCGAACATTCTCTTTGTGTTCATCGATCCGGTCGTTGACGCGATCACGGATATTGGACACCGTATCGGTAATGTTTTCACGGGTTCGATTCGCTTCCGCCTCGGACTCGCGGCGGTCCCGATCAGCTTCTTCCTGCACCGCGTCCTTCACATTTCCCCACGTCTCTTTTGCGGCACCCTTTACTTGATCTGCCACTCCTTGGTTTGCCAAGTGCTGATCTCCGAGTACCTCGCCAGTTTTTTCTTTGAGACGTCCGGTTACCTGGTCTATCTTTCCGCTGATTTGATCCTTGTTCATAATCTGGCTCCTTTGACCTCGCGATGCGTGGTTTTCCAGTTTTGTATTTAGGTCGTGTCTAGATGCAGCTTCAACTTCGGAGCTTCGTTAGCACTTGCTACTTCGATCGAGGCGTGCATCGGAGCTGCTCCCGACTGCAGAGCAGGCTTTCCCAGGGAAGGGAAGAGTTGTTCAACTGTGCTGTGACTTCTGGGTTGTAGCGTTGATCTGAATGCGAGCTCGTAACTACTGTTCTCAGACCACGGTTCTTCGTCCGCCACCGATGAGCTGGATGAGCAATACGACAAGCGCCACCACCAACAACAGGTGGATATACCAAGCCACTACGTGGAATCCGACAAACCCCAGCAGCCAAGCAACCAGCAAGATGATAAAAATAGTCCAGAGCATCTTCGTCTCCACTCCTTTGGAATCTCTGTCTAGAGCTCTTCCACTCTTAACTCTGGTTGAAGGAGATGAGGTACAGCTTGTGAAAAGTTGTCCTCGGAACGTTCCAATCTAACCGAGCAGAAATGCTCTAACGGTGTGGTGTGGTGCGCAGTAAACAAATGAGGTTGCCGTCCGGCCTCTAATTTTTCACGGAGTACTTGAAAGTCATGCAGATAGCGATACAAGGAGAACCGGGTTCCTTCAGTCATGAAGCCACTCTGAAATTAGAGCCACAGGCAACCATTGCTCCCTATCCTGTTTCCCGCGAGGTGTTTCGTGCGGTGGTAGAGGGGAAGGTCGATGCAGCAGTGATTCCGATCGAGAATAGTCTGGCAGGCTCTGTTGCAGAGCACTACGATCTTTTGCTGCATCACAATGTTCTGATTGAGAGAGAAACACTGTTACGTATCCGGCATAATCTGATTGCTATGCCGGGCACTGAGATAAGTAACATTCGCCGTGTCTTTTCTCATCCTGTTGCTCTGGCCCAATGTCGGCAGTTCTTTGCTGACCGTACCGGAGTTGAAGCCGTGCCGTTTTATGACACGGCTGGCAGTGTGAAGCATGTCTGTGAGACACAAGATCGCAGTATCGCGGGAATTGCCAGTGCTGCAGCGGCTAAGTTCTACGGCGGAGAGATTTTAGCTGCCGGAATTGAAGATAATCCTGCCAATTACACAAGATTCTTCCTTATCCGCCGGTCGGAACTGGTAACTCCGAGTCTTGAAGCGACGAAGGTTTCCTTGGCTTTTACTGTAGAGAACAAGCCTGGAACGCTGGTTGCAGCCTTGCAGGCTTTTGCTCAGCAGCAAACCAACCTGACCAAAATTGAGTCTCGACCTGTTCCAGGAAGGCCTTGGGAGTATGTCTTCTATGTCGATTTCTCTCTCAATACTCCAGGTGTCATCGATCCGCTGCTTGCGGCTCTTCGGCAGCAGTGTTCAATGGTGAAAGAGCTGGGCCGGTATATGGATGTGCCTCGCGAGATTTAGAGCGTTTTTCGCATAGTCGGGTAACAATGAAAAGGGCGCTGCCAAAAGCAGCGCCCTTTCACTATGGACCGAAGCTGGTCTAGCTAATTCTGAATAGGCGAAAGCTCCATGGGCTCCGTTAACGAAAAGACGATATTAGAGTCCTTGGGCAATTCGGCCTGCGGGTTATGGAGCAGCTTGTGTGTGGTAACAATTCCGGCGCCTACAAGCGTTCCGATCAAAGCTCCCGGAGCTCCTCCGAACTTTGCACCAATGAGTGCCCCACTACCTGCAAACATGGCATATTGCGCTACATCGCGCTTGCCATGGGATTGTGGCGTGATAGAACCTTCACTGGTCGCACGTGTATCGGTCCCCTTGGTGTCTACAACCTGCGCATGCAATTGATACTTGGATCCATCGGGCAGAATGACTACATCCGGGCGCAGATGCAGGGTGGCTCGGCTGCCGAAGTGGTTTCCCTCGTTGACTTCGGTAACACGTCCCTTGATCTCGGAGCCTGCGGGAATGATCACCTTTCCATCCTCAATCACATTCACGGTGACTTTGGACGAGAACGGTTGTCCCTGCGGTGTTTCCTTGGTTGAGAGAGCGGTCAGAAGGGAAGCATAAATAGGGGTTCCAGCTCTCAATTCCCCTGGCTTGGCCGGTGGTACTTCAACGATGTCGCCGTCGGGAATTGTCGGAGTGGTGCGCGTGTGCAGTGTCGTGGAACTGGTGGTGCTGTCGCCGGTGGTAGTATTGGCGCTTGCCACGGTTGCTGCCGGAGGCAGGCTTACAATATCGGCATCCGACGCAGGAACGATCGTCTGATTTGTCTGTGTCGCAGGTTTGGGCGTGGCTGGGACAGCCGGATTCGGCTTTGCTGCTGTTGCAGGTTTAGGCACATCGGTGCTGGAGGTGACAACGATACTGTCATCCGCAGGAGGATGGGAGACGCCCTCATAGGGGCTCGGCTTGGCGTCTTGCTGTGCTACCAATGTCAAACTACTGGCAAACAGCAGGGCCATAGGGAACTTTTTCGTCTTCATTCCTTCGCTCCGATTCTGTGACTGAGGTATAGAATCAGCCTCAGCAAATCTTTTAAGTGCTTTTACATAGACGGGCGAACAGCAATTTTGCCAACAAGCCTTCGTCTTTGGCACTGTCTTCATGGACCCTGAATGGAGTGCTAAGTTGTCATACTCCTTTGACAACCTGGATACCCACCATAGGCGAGTATGAAAACATGTCCAAAGTAAGGCTATCTGAGCTGCACAGCCGAAGCTAGAGGCTCTGCCGGGAGCGTATCTGAAAGGTTAACGGCTTCCCGGGGGATGAATGCCGGATCTTCCTGTGTCGCAATGTGATGGCACGCACTGAAGCCAGATTCAAGGGGTTTGCTAGAATCGCGTGGGGACAAAGAAAAGTTTTTCTTGAAAGGGAATTCACTCCATGGGTGAGTTCGTTGGCAGTATTAGCAGTGCGGCCGGTGATGAAATCCCTGTTGATCGCCGTCCGAAACTGAAAGACCGGCTACAGCATCGCATTTTGAGGACTGATATGACTGAAATTGTTGCTATCCATGCGCGGGAGATTCTTGATTCTCGCGGAAATCCTACCGTCGAAGCCGATGTAGTGTTGGAATGTGGCGCACTTGGCCGTGCCGCCGTGCCCAGTGGCGCTTCCACTGGCGAGCATGAGGCCGTCGAGTTGCGTGATGGAGATAAGGCTCACTACCTGGGCAAGGGCGTTCTGCAGGCGGTAGAGAACGTGGAGAGCGTTCTGGCTCCGGAACTCGTCGGAATGGATGCAAGCAACCAGCGTTTGCTGGATGCCACCATGCTCAGCCTGGACGGAACTCCCAACAAGGGTCGCTTGGGCGCCAATGCCATCCTCGCTGTTTCGATGGCAGCTGCCCGTGCAACCGCAAATGCTTTAGAGATTCCTCTTTATCGTTACCTGGGCGGCATCAACGCCTCCACTCTGCCGACGCCGATGATGAACATCCTCAACGGTGGCGCTCATGCAGACAACAACGTCGACTTCCAGGAATTCATGGTTATGCCAGTCGGTGCCGAGCGTTTCTCCGACGCACTGCGCTGGGGTGCCGAAGTCTTCCACACCCTGAAGGGCGTGCTGAAGAAGAAGGGCTATAACACCGCAGTTGGTGATGAGGGTGGTTTTGCTCCTTCTCTGAAGTCGAACACTGAAGCCATCGAAGTCATCCTTGAGGCCATCCAGCTGGCCGGTTTCAAGCCGGGTGAGCAGATTGCCATTGCTCTGGATCCTGCTTCCAGCGAGTTCTACGACAAGGAAAAGGCAAAGTACGTCTTCAAGAAGAGCGACAAGAGCGAGCGCTCCAGCGAAGAAATGGCTCGTTTCTGGGATAACTGGACCCGTCAGTATCCGATCGTTTCGATCGAAGACGGTCTGGCCGAGGACGATTGGGAAGGTTGGAAGTTCCTGACCGACCTGATGGGCAGCCGCATTCAGCTGGTCGGTGACGATCTCTTCGTGACCAACACCAAGCGCTTACAGCGCGGTATTGAAGAGGGTGCAGCAAACTCCATCCTGATCAAGGTCAACCAGATCGGAACTGTTAGCGAAACGCTGGAAGCTATCGAACTGGGCCGCCGTTACGGTTACACCTCGATCATCTCCCACCGCAGCGGTGAGACCGAAGATACCTTCATCGCCGATCTCGCAGTGGCGACAGGCGTGGGCCAGATCAAGACCGGTTCCGCTTCCCGTACGGATCGTATTGCCAAGTACAACCAGCTGCTTCGGATCGAAGAAGAGCTCGGTCAGGCAGCGACCTTCCTGGGATTGGAAGCCGTCAACTTCGGCGATTAATCCCGTCCAAAACTCAACGCGGCCCGGAGCCTCAGCTCCGTGCCGCGTTTTGCGCTTTCCAAGAGGATCCCCACTTGAAAACTCTTCTTACCTTCGCAGCGCTTGTTTTCCTCTCTGTTTCTTCTCTTGCTCAGCAAACAAAGTCGGCGAAATCCATCTCCGAGCAAACTGCAACGGGGACGGTCTCTCCTCCGCAACATCCAATTACAGCTGAGCAGACACGCGAGCTTTTTGAGCTGGGTGGCGTTAAATCAATGATGGAGCAGTTTATTAGCCGTGCTTTGCTGGCACAGCGTTCCTCTGCGCCGTATATTCCTGCTGCGGTGTGGGCAGATTTGACGCAAAGCCTACTCCAGGTCGATTTTGCAAAACTTTTGACGCCTACCTATCAAAAGTACCTTTCTCAAGAGGATGCCGAGCAGATTGCAGCCTTCTATCGAACTCCAGCCGGGAAACACCTCCTGGAGGTCATGCCTCAGGTGATGACAGACGCAGCCGAGGTGGGTAGCCAGGAAGGTCAGCGGATCGCCATGGATGTTCTGCAAAGGCATCAGCAAGAGATTCTGGATGCCAAGAGGAAGTATGATGAACAACAGAACAAGCCTGGAGCAGATTTGCCAAAAGCCCCTTCTTCTGAAAGCAAACCGGACGGGGCCAAGTAGGTTCAGCTTGTTCCAAAACTTCTCGGGACGAGGGAGCGGAGAAGCTACTTTCTCGCCGTTTCACGCCGGGTGAGCCTGCCTCAAGCAGCAAAAGAACGTGATGCTTAGCACAGGTTGTACCTCTTGCGTCGCGTATCCTGAGATTGAATACATAAACCGAAAAAGCTTCTGCAAACGACGAGGGAAAGCAAAACTGTGTCGATTCGTAAAAGACCACTAGTGCTGACGATTCTTGATGGCTGGGGCTATCGTCCCCAATTGGATAACAATGCAATTGCGCAGGCGCGTAAACCAACGTATGACAAGCTGCTGGCAGAGTTTCCAAACACTCTGATCCAGGCCTCGGAACATTTTGTTGGTCTGCCCGACGGGCAGATGGGAAATAGCGAAGTCGGTCACCTGAATATCGGCGCCGGTCGTGTTGTCCAGATGGACATCACTCGAATCGATGCTCTGGTTGCCTCCGGAGAAATAACAAATCAGCCGATCATTGTTCAGGCCATGAAGCGCGCACGTGAAGGTCGCCAGCTTCACCTCTTTGGTCTTCTCTCCGATGGGGGTGTTCACTCTCAGCAGCATCATCTCTATGCTTTGCTGCGTGCTGCCCGCGAGCATGGCGTTGAGAACGTGTTTGTCCATGCCTTTATGGACGGCCGTGATACCTCTCCAACAAGTGGAGCTGCTTATCTTGCCCAACTGGAACAGAAGATGCGGGAATATGGCGTAGGCAAGATCGCCTCTGTTTCCGGCCGCTACTACGCTATGGACCGCGATAAGCACTGGGAGCGTGAAATCAAGGCTTTTGATGCAATGGTGAAGGGGAAAGCCGAAGGTGGAGCTTACACCGATCCTATTGCGCACGTGAAGGAGTGCTATAACAACGGCGTAACAGACGAGTTCATCATTCCGTTCACCGTTGTCGATAGCCAGGGAAAACCGGTTGGTCTGATCCGCGACGAGGATGTTTGCATCAACTTCAACTTCCGCGCCGACCGTGCCCGCCAAATTACTCGTGTTCTTGCCCGCAATAGCGGATTGAACAAGCAGGGTGGCCGCGATCTTCCTGGAGCAGAAGAACTCGACAATACGATTCCCCGCAATGAGGTTCCGAAGGATCTTTTCTACGTCTGCATGACGCAGTATGACAAAGCCTTCGATTTGCAAATGATCATCCTGCCGGAATCGATGGAAAATTTGCTGGCCAACATGCTCGCTAAGGCGAATCTTCGCAATCTGCGCGTCGCCGAGACCGAGAAGTATGCTCACGTTACCTACTTCTTTAACGGAGGTATCGAAACCCCGTTCCCGGGCGAAGATCGTGTCCTGATTCCTTCGAAGAAGGTAGCAACTTACGATCTGGCTCCGGAGATGAGCGCAGAGGCCATTGCCGATTCGATCATCAAGGCTGTAAACGATACTGCATTCGATCTGGTCGTTTCGAATTTCGCTAATGCCGATATGGTTGGTCACTCCGGCAAGATGGAGCCGACTATTAAAGCTATCGAGGCTATTGATGCGCAGCTAGAACGTGTGTATCAAGCTGTTAAGCAAGCCAGTGGTATTTGGATGATCACAGCCGATCACGGTAATGCCGAGCAGATGGTAGACCCGGTCACAGGCGGTCCACATACTGCTCATACAACAAACCCTGTTCCGTTCATTCTGGTCAGTGAGGCTGGAAAGAAGATTGGAGTCCGTTCCAACGGATCCCTGCGTGATATTTCGCCGACGATTCTCAGCATGCTGAATCTGGATCTTCCAAAACAGATGACCGGTGGAGATTTGCGTCAGAAACTGGTTTAGTTTTATCTGGTAGTTTGTCGGTAGGCAGGCCTCTTCTTAAGGAAGAGGCCTGTTTTGCAATGGAACCAAAGCGTTTTAGCTTCTGGTACAAGGATGGTGAAATGGAATTACTGCTCCTTAAGAGAGCCGTCGAACTAATCGAAGCCTCCCTTGCCTGTCTTGAAAGCTGAGATGCTTTTAACCTCCGGATGCTGAGCATGGGACTGAATCAAAAAGAGTTCCCAGTAGCCGTTCCGGCTGATGAGATAGGAAGAGGCTATTCACTTTTCAGGAAATTTGGAATGTGGTGGCTAGATAGCCTCCCCTTATATAATTCGCGGTTACTCCAACGTAGTGTGTTTCTTGGTGGAGGTTTATCCCTACTATGAGTCAAATTTCGGCGACAACGCCATCGAGCACGGTAACCAAGCCTGGCAATTCCAATTGCCGGTGGGTGATCTGTGCGCTTTTATTTGCTGCGACTGTAATTGCTTATGTTGATCGCGGTGTTATTGGTTATTTAGAATCTTTCCTAGAGAAGGAGATCGGCTGGAACAGCGTTCAATACGGCTTTATGACCGCTGCCTTTCAGGCTGCATATGCCATCGGAATGATTGTTGCCGGTGGTGTTACCGATAAACTAGGGACTCGCAAGGGCTTTGCGCTCGCTATCATTTTGTGGAGCGCTGCAGCGATGTTGCCCTCCATAGCTCATAGTGCTTTTGCCTTTGGTGTCGCGCTCTTCTTTATCGGATTAGGTGAAGCTGCAAACTTTCCTGCCTGTATCAAGACTGTAGCTGAGTGGTTTCCGAAGAAAGAGAGAGCTCTCGCAACCGGAATCTTCAACTCCGGAGCAAATATTGGAAACATTGCCGTTCCATTGGTCGTTCCCGTTCTCACGCTTGCTTTCGGCTGGCGGATGGCTTTTGTCGCTACGGGCGCTACTGGCCTGATTTGGCTAATGTTCTGGTTGTGGCTCTATCGTAGGCCCGAGGAGCATAAATGGGTTTCGTCGAAGGAATTGGCTCATATCCAATGCGATCTCGATACGGAAAAGGCTGAAAGGGTTCCCTGGTCTGCCGTACTGCCAAAGAAAGAGACCTGGGCATTTGGCATTGGCAAGTTCCTTACCGATCCCATTTGGTGGTTCTATCTGTTCTGGTTGCCTCGCTATCTACAAAATACCTTTCACTTGTCGCTAAGCCAGAGCCGTACTCCTATTGCCGTGGTATATGCCGTTTCCTGTGTTGGCAGTATTGGCGGGGGTTGGATTTCATCCTTCTTCCTGAAGCGGGGAATGAACACGAACTCGGCCCGCAAAATCACTATGTTGCTTTGTGCTCTTGCTCCGGTTCCCGTCCTCTTTGCTCCCTATGCGCATAACTTGTGGCTGGTTGTAGGCCTTGTTGGTGTGGCTACTGCTGCTCATCAGGGGTGGTCCGCAAATATCTTCACCTTACCTTCCGATATGTTCCCGAAGGCTGCAGTAGGAAGCGTTGTAGGGATTGGCGGTTTCATGGGGGCTTGCGGTGGAGTTTTGATGCAATTGGGCGTCGGTTATGTCGTGGCAATTACGAAGAGCTATATTCCATTGTTCTTCGTTGCTTGCTCCGCCTATCTTTTGGCGCTTCTCATCATTCACGTCATTACACCAAAGCTAAAGCCTGTTCACATGGATCTGTAATTTCGGCCAATAAGAACCGAAGCGCCGCATCACTCATGACAGTGGTGCGGCGCTTCTATTTGGATACCTCTTGTTTCAGACCGGATAGTTCTCTAGCACTATGCTTCTGAACCATGCGTGGAGAGGTTCATCCTGCAATCGAGGGTGCCACATCATTGAATAACGGAATCCTGGAATTTCCTTAGGCGCATTCACCATTCGAATGCGAAAGTGCGAAATCATGGCTTCTGCAAGACGGGCTGGACAAGTCAGGATCAGATCTGTTTTTTCAACTGCCTGAATTCCCGGAATGAAGTATGGTACCTGCAATGCGGTTTGTCTTCGCAGTCCCGATTCCGCCAAGGGGCGATCGACGAGTGTCTGCTGGTCCATCTGCGTTTCGATTGCGATATGCGAATAGCCGAGATATTGCTTTATCGAAAATGCTTTGCCTCGGAAGGGATGGTCTTTCGATACGAGGCATACAAAACGTTCTTCAAAGATTTGTTTGATTTTGAGTGGCGATGGGGCAGCAAGAGGGCTGAATAAAAGATCGATCTTTCCTGCGATAAGTTCCTCGAATGAGCGTTCTGTCCATGGCACAACTTCGATCTGCAGGGACGGTGCCAACTGCCGAGTCTTCTCCATTAGCAAGGGCATGATCAGAGAGGTTGCGAAATCTGTCATCCCGATGCGTACGCGCCCTGTAGTCTCTTTCGGGGAGAATTCCTGTCCGCTCCACAAACTTTCCAGTCGCGGTATCAGTAATTCAAGCTCATCCAGCAGAACTGTGGCTCGTGCGGTCAACTGATATTCGCCCTGAGAGCGGATTAGAAGATCGTCCGCCAGAGTCTCTCGAAGCCGCTCCAGCGCCCGGCTCATCGCCGGTTGGCTAAGATTTACTCGTCGGCCTGCACGGGTTACGTTTCGTTCTTCCAGAAGGGCATGCAATGGCAATAGGAGATTCAGGTCGATATTTCTCAAATGCACTGTACGCATGGTTGCTATTCTAACAATGCATGGTACGGATGGTGCTCCCGGTCCTCTAATAGCTAAGACTTGAAAGGGTAGAGCAATGACAAATCTTCTTAACAACAAGGTGGCAATCGTTACCGGATCCGGACGCGGCATTGGTGCTGCAATCGCACAGCGCTTTGCGTCGGAGAGCGCGAAGGTCGTCGTTAACTATTCAAGCAGCCAGGCGGAGGCAGAGGCTGTGGTTGCGAAGATTTCTTCGCAGGGCGGAAAGGCCATTGCGGTCAAGGCCGATGTGAGTACGTCATCCGGCGCTAAAGCCCTCTTCGATGCCACTGAAGAGGCCTTCGGAAGACCCGATATTCTAATCAACAATGCTGGGCTCATTTTGTATAAGCCGGTATCTGCCGTTACGGAGGAAGAGTTCGACCGCCTTTTTGCGGTTAATGTAAAAGGCACATTTCTTACTAGCCAACTGGCGACGACCAGGCTGAACGACAATGGATCGATTGTGAACTTCTCCTCTTCGACTACGGCGCTCATGTTGCCGACCTATGCCATTTATGTGGCGACGAAAGGCGCAGTCGAGCAATTCAGTCATGTACTTGCCAAAGAATTGGGAGCTCGCAAAATCCGGGTAAATATAGTTTCTCCCGGCCCGGTTGATACGGAATTATTCAACCAGGGCAAGACAGAAGAAGATCGCAAGCGCATGGCTTCTATGGCTGCGCTGAATCGGCTAGGAACTACGGACGACATCGCCCAGGTTGTCACCTGGCTTGTATCGGATGAGGCGTATTGGATCTCAGGGCAAAATATCCGTGCGAATGGCGGACTTATCTAGGTGTGGAGGGCCACTTCCATATCGAAGCGCGTGAAGCGCAACTTTTTCCACCTCAGCAATCCATTCTGATTCGCTGGGGTGGAAGAAATACTCAGGTCCCCAGGTTCTTTCGCTTGCCAGTTTGTGTTTGTTTCTCGGAATGACACCTTTTCACATTTCAGTGCTTTCAAAGGAGAAGTCGTAACGCCGACTGTATTGGTGGAACATTCTGGAGAACTTTACTGTACTGGCTGGACGGTTTAGTATTTTCGAGGTGAGACATTCTACGCGAGATCTAATTCTCGACGCTGCCCAGCGGGTGGTTCTACGAGACGGGATTACCAGTCTCACCATCGATGCTGTTGCCCATAGTGCTGCGTTGAGCAAAGGGGGAGTGCTCTATCACTTTTCCAGCAAAGAAAAACTCATTGCTGGGTTGGTGGATAGACTCATCCTGAATTTCGAAGCAGATCTCGAACACTATCATTTCCAGGAAGTAAAGCGTAACCCGAAAGGCGCGTGGTTGCGCGCTTTTGTGCGTGCATCCTTCGAACACACGAATTCAGAAGAAAATGGTTCGCATGACGTGGAAATTTTTAGTGCTATAGCTGCTGCTTTGTCTGTAGACGCAGAGCTGTTGCGACCCTTACAGGATCGCTATCGGGAGTGGCAGCGACGTATCGAATGCGATGGACTGCACCCGGTAACCGCGACCATGTTGCGCATGGTTTGCGATGGGATGTGGTTTTGTGGAGTGCTGGATTTTGGTCCGCCCGGAGAGAAGGTTCGTCGGCAGATGATCGAACTTCTTCTTCAACTTTCTGTAGGACAAAAGGATCGAGAGCTGATGTCAAATTTTGAATGGATCTTACCTTCTGAGTCGCAAATAGAACAGCAGTGCGAAGCCGCAATGGAGCGGGCATCTGTGCAGTCGAAACAGATTGTTCAGTCCATTACCGCTGCAAAAGAAGTATTGCTGAATCTGCAGACCGACAAGGGGTATTGGTGCGGAGATCTTACCGCCGATTCAACGTTACAGTCTGACTATATCCTGCTTCAGCTATGGCTCTATCCACCTCAAGGCGATAAATGGGTTACTCCCAATCCTGAGCGGATACAGAGAGCCGTTCGCTCGATTCTTCAACAACAGCTTCCGGATGGAGGCTGGAATATCTATCCGGATGGACCTTCCGACATCAATGCCTCTACGAAGGCTTATTTTGCCTTGAAGGTGGCGGGCCTTAAAGGTGATGCCTCGAAGATGATCAAGGCTAGAAACTGTATTTTGCGGCTTGGTGGTGTCCAGTCCTGCAATAGCTATACCAAGATCAATCTCAGCCTCTTTGGGCTCTATCCGCGAGAACATGTGCCCAGCGTACCTCCGGAGATCATGCTGCTGCCTGGAAGCGTGTTATATGAGATGTCTTCCTGGACCCGGACGATCGTTGTGCCTCTGTCGATTGTGCAATCTATCGGCGGTGTCCGTCCTGTACCGGAAGGAGTGGATCTCGTTGAGATCTTCGATCCCTATAAGACACTGGAGAAGAAGAAGCGCGAGGGATTAGCCATTCTCTTCCACCATCTCGATAAGCTGGTGAAGATCTGGGAGCGCCACGGGCCCAAGAATCTGCGTCAGAGCGCTCTGCGTGAGGCTGAGCGCTGGATTCTTGAGCGGACGCGTTCTTCGGAAGGTCTGGGGGCGATTTATCCGGGCATGATGTATCACATCATGGCACTGCAATGCCTGGGATACGCAGACGATCACCCGGATTTTATTGAAGCTGTCAGGCACTTCGAAAATCTTCTAATCGAGCGGGGAGACGTCTTTATCTTCCAGCCTTGTGTCTCTCCTGTTTGGGACACTGCTTACTCTGCCTTTGCCCTTGGCGAAGCGGGGCTGGCGAACGATGAAAGACTGCAGCAGGCAGCAGATTGGCTGATTTCGAAAGAGGTGCGCCGAAAAGGGGATTGGGCTGTAAAGCGTCCGCAATTGGAGCCTTCAGGATGGGCCTTCGAGTTTGAGAACGAGTACTATCCCGACATCGACGACACGGCAATGGTGCTCTTAGCCTTGCTTCATGCGAAGGGCTCGGATGCACAGAAGTACGACCGCTGCGTGAAGAGAGGTATCAACTGGCTCATCGGAATGCAGTCGCAGGATGGAGGTTGGGCAGCCTTCGATGCCGATAACAATTGGCAAATCCTGAACAAGATTCCCTTCGCCGATCATAACGCGATGTTGGATCCTACTTGTCCTGATATCACAGGACGAGTCATTGAAGCTCTCTGCCGTCACGGCGTTTCCTCTTCGGATGAGACGATTCAGCGAGGCGTGAGCTATTTGCTTTTACAACAGGAACGCAATGGTAGCTGGTACGGACGATGGGGAGTGAATTATCTCTACGGAACCTTCCTTGCTTTGCGTGGGCTGCGTGCGGTTGGAGATTCCAGAGCTCTTTCTGCGATGAAGAAAGCAGCCGACTGGATTCGCTCCATTCAGAACAAAGACGGAGGCTGGGGAGAGAGTTGCGCCAGCTATGTCAAAAATCACTATGTTCCCGGTTTAAGCACTGCTTCTCAGACTGCTTGGGCGCTTCTTGGCTTACATGCTGCCGGAGACACTTCTTCGCGAGCCGTGGAGCGGGGCGTTACTTATCTGCTCTCCACGCAAAAGAGCGACGGGACCTGGGAGGAGCATCTCGCCACCGGAACAGGATTTCCCAACGTCTTCTTTTTGACGTACCACATGTATCGGCAATATTTCCCGTTGCTGGCTCTGCAGATGTTCCGGGATATCCAGGAGCTTAATGGTGAGCAGGATGATCGAGCGGAAGTGCTTCTCGCCTGATTCGATGTGAGCATGACAAATTGGATAAGGGCTTCATTGCAGATATTCTCATCGCGATGGAGCCTTTCTCTAGTCCAGTGAAATCGGCCTGGATACCTGGATTTCAAATCTGCGGAAATCTTCCTTCCCATACCAGGGGAATTGCCCTTTACACTTGGTAGGAAAGGAAGTGGCATGACACCTATTCAGCCCGGTCGCATCGAAGTCATTACCGGGCCTATGTTTTCCGGAAAATCAGAAGAGCTGATCCGCCGCCTGAAGCGGGCCCAGATCGCCAAACGACGCGTTGCTTGTTTTAAGCCTGAAATTGATCTGCGATACAGTCGAACTGCAATTGCTTCTCACAGCTTGCAGACCTTGGAAGCCGTGACTGTGGCCAACATTGCTGCGCTAAAAGAACATTTAATGCCTCAGATCAATGGGGTAGAAGTAGTTGGTATCGACGAGGCACAGTTTCTCGGCGAAGATTTGATCGATTTTGCCTATGAATTGGTACATCTGGGGAAGCGGGTTGTTATTGCAGGCCTGGATATGACCTTTAGCGGTAAGCCGTTTGCTCCGATTCCGGAGTTGCTGGCCATGGCCGATGAGGTGATCAAACTTTCTGCTGTCTGCATATCCTGTGGCGCTCCGGCAATTCACAGTCAACGCCTCGGTAGTAGCCAACAATTGGTTGTAGTGGGATCCGCCGGTCTTTATGAAGCCCGTTGCCGAGCATGCTTCCATCCTGACTTGGATGAGCATGAGTCAGAGCAACTGGAACTCCCTGTCGAGCAGCACTAATCTAAATTCAAAATCTGGATGTGAAGGTATAAGGGCACCGCATTGCTGTGCCCTTTGTAGCTTTTGAAGTCAGGGTTAGGGTAAAAGCACTATAGCCGTGTACTTCCCGGAACTGATCTCACCCCTGTTTTGCTCTAGGCCTTCATCGCCGCCCGCAAGTTCTTTTCGGCCTCTTCCGTCCAGTACTTGCAATCCAACTCCAAAAAGACCGTCGTATAGGGGATGGTCATCGGAGTCTTGATTAACAGGATTGAGAATAGTTGGGCTGCCTTGTCGAGCTTCACAATAATTTCTTCATGTGGAAATTTTAAGATGGGCTGAGAAACCAGTATCTTTTCCAGTGATTGGCGGTATTTTGTTACTCCTGGAGCATCTTTTTCAGCAACAAAATCCAGCTCCTGATCCGTATAAACAACCGGCTTTACATGCTTCGCATGCGCCAGGATCGAGAAAACCTTGTGCAGAACGTCTTCTTGTGGCTGATCGGCTCTGATGGTTTCTATTCCAGGAGAAGATTGCAGTGGATACGCCGAATCTGCAATGACGATCCAGTTTCTATGGCCCAAAAGCGGCAGCTTGTTTTCCAGCTCGTGAACCCAGGTTTGTGTGACAGCAGAAGATGTGTGCACCATGGTTTATTTCCTGATTTTTGGCTAACGACGAATATATATATTGGCAGCAGTAAATGTTCTTTACTGTCGTTACGTCCTCTATTGCGCTCCGTAGAGGCGGTTGTACGCACTTTCCCATCCACTTGCGCTTTTGGTGTCTGGTGTATAGGTGATGCGTTCAATGGAATTTGCAATGCAGGCTCTTCCTGCTGCAATATCCGGAAGATGTGAAGTCGCGATTGCCTGTACCATCACGTTGCCGTAAGTAGAGGCTTCGATTGGGCCACATACTACCGGAATCTGGCAAGCATCCGAGGTGAACTGGCAAAGCAATTCGTTCTGGCAGCCGCCCCCTACCATCCTTAACGTGGAGACCTTGCGTCCGGTAAGCCTCTGGATCGTATTGAGCACCCATTTATGCCGGATAGCAAGACTTTCCAACGCACAGCGAACGATCTCTCCTGGTGTTTCCGGTATATGACCACCCGACTGACGGCAGAAGCTGCGAATTGCCTCAGGCATATTCCCGGGCTTGCTGAAGGCTTCTGCATCGGTCTCGACTAGACTCTGAAATGGCCTGGCTTGCTTGGCCAGAGCTGTCAACTCACTCCAGGGATATTGCTGACCTTCGTTATTCCACTGGCGGACGCATTCCTGCAATATCCAAAGTCCTGTCAGATTCTTCATGAACAGGATGCGGTCATTGACGCCCACTTCGTTTGTAAAGTCCAATTTCAGGGCTTCATCGCTGAGTACCGGACTTGGCAGCTCAATGCCCATCAGGTTCCATGTTCCGGAACAGAGAAAGACGTCCTGATCGGTCAACTCCGGAATTGCCGCTACTGCGCTGGCCGTGTCGTGCGATCCGCAAGTTACGGCTGGGAAGCTTCCGCTAATTCCACAGTCGGCAAGGACGCTTGGCAGTACCGGATTCAAAACCGTTCCAGGTTTGGTAATGGGTCCGAGAATCTGGTTGGGAATCGAGAGCTCCTTCAAAAGATCAGTCGCCCAAGTTTGTTTAGAGGGAGAGAGCATCTCGGATGTGGATGCTTCTGTGATCTCTGCAATTTTGTCCCCACACAGACAGTAAAGGAAGAAATCCGGGACCATCAGCAGAGAGTGAGCGGCGTCCAATTGCTCATCGTGGTTCAAAACCATGCCATAAAGCTGAAACAGTGTATTGATGGCCATGGATTGCACGCCTGTTGTCTGAAAGAGACGCTGTAAGGGAACTGAGCGGAAGACCTTCTCAGGGATGCCGGTAGTACGTTCGTCGCGATAATGGTAGGGATTGCCGATGAGCCGTCCACGTTTGTCCAGGAGCGCAAAATCGACACCCCAGGTATCCACGCTGATGCTCTGGGGAACATCCTGGAAGCGCTGCTGATAGCACTGGAGTCCCTCCTGAATCTCTTTCCACAGGTGAAGAACATCCCAATGGAGCTGTCCAGCCACCTTTACGGGACCATTCGTGAAGCGGTGAAGTGATTCAATAGCAAACTTCTGGCCATCCCATAGACCGGCAAAAACACGGCCAGAGGAGGCTCCCAGATCGACTGCGACAAATTTTGCGGAAGACATCATTCTTAGCTAATGAAACTGTACTAGGAAGATTACTACGAACAAGGGCTTCCAGGCGCGAACCTCCTGATTTCGGGACGGTTGCATTCAATTGTATCCGCTCAACTGCGCCTTGATGCTTGCATGTCCCCGTTGTTCCTTAAGCTCCTCGTTTGGGTTGATACGGTAGGCTTCTCAGGGTTTCAGAGGTTGGGACGTTTCTCCTTGACGTTAGTTTTTTCATCGAATTAAACTTGCTGCCATAGCAAACGCACTGTCTTCCAAATCGTAGGCTCGTCCTCAACTATGGAGTAAAACGGCTTTCGGCCACCCGCTCGGCCGATGTACCCGCTGCATTCTGTCCGTGCCGGGCCTGGGCAAGGTAAAGACTAGAGCATTTTCGCTATAGGTGTAGACCGAACATCAGATGCATTTGTGGTTTTAATTATGAAAAACCACTCTTCGCGGATTTTTGCTGGTTCATAGTACTAGCGAAAATGCTCTAGATGCAGGCAAAAGAGGCTGTCTATGAAAATGACATTCCGGTGGTACGGAGATTCCGACCCGGTAACGCTAGAGTACATTCGTCAGATTCCTGGCATGTACGGCATCGTTTCAGCGATTTACGACGTACCGGTCGGAGAAGTATGGCCGGTTGAAAAGATTCGAGCTCTTAAGGCGAAGATCGAAGCGAATGGACTTGCTTTCGAGGTGATTGAAAGCGTTCCTGTTCATGAAGATATTAAGTTAGGGAAACCCAGTCGCGAGCGCCTGATTGCTAACTACAATCAAACCCTCCGCAATTTGGCGCAGTGTGGTCTTAAGGTTGTTTGTTATAACTTTATGCCTGTCTTCGACTGGACCCGGACAACGCTGGATAGAAAGTCGGCAGACGGTTCGACCAGTCTTGGCTTTGACGCGGATGTTGTTGCTCAGATCGATCCGTCAAAGGGGATTAGTCTTCCCGGATGGGATGCGAGCTATACCAGTGATCAGCTAAAGAGCATTTTGAACGAGTATTCAAAGGTTGGAGAGAAGGAGCTTTGGGCAAACCTGGAATACTTCCTCAAAGCGGTCATTCCGGTTGCGTCCAGTGTTGGCATTAAGATGGCCATCCATCCGGATGATCCTCCTCGTCCCATCTTCGGACTGCCTCGTATTGTTAAGAATCGTGCCGACCTCTTGCGGATTGTCGAGACAGTAGACGATCCTTGCAATGGCCTGACACTCTGCTCCGGATCTCTTGGTGCCGATACTGCAAACGACATTGTTGCTTTGGTGCGTGAGTTTGCCGGAAGGAACCGCATCCCCTTTGCACATCTTCGTAATGTGAAGGTGGACGATAAAGGGAACTTTCATGAGACAGCGCATCTCTCCGAAGCTGGATCTCTCGATATGGCTGCAATTATCCGTGCCTATTATGAAGCAGGATTTGAGGGCTATGTCAGACCGGATCATGGACGCATGATCTGGGGTGAAACGGGCAAACCTGGTTATGGTTTGTATGATCGCGCTCTAGGTGCGGTATATCTGAATGGCCTCTGGGAGGCTACAGTTAAGTCTCTTGCAGGAAAGGAGTGTTCTTAGTGAGTCCTGCATTTCAGGTTGATCTAAAAGGTAAGGTTGCAGTTGTAACTGGTGGTGGTGGGGTGCTTTGCTCTCAGTTAGCTTCCGCTTTGGCAGCAAGCGGAGCGAAGGTCGCCATTCTGGATTTGAAGCTGGAAGCTGCAGAACAGGCAGCATCGGCTATTCGTGAAAAAGGGCATACGGCTATTGGTCTGGCCGCGAATGTTCTCGAAAAAGCTTCGCTGGATGCGGCTGCAGCTGAAGTCCTTGCAAAACTCGGGCCTTGCGATCTGTTAATAAACGGAGCAGGCGGGAATCATCCCGCAGGTACAACGGGCGAAGAGTATTTGAATCCCGCTTCGATTGAGCAGACAGAACTAAAGACTTTCTTCGATCTATCTTTTGAAGGAATTAACTTCGTCTTCAATCTGAACTTCTTGGGAACGCTGCTGCCGACGCAGGTATTTGCTAAGCAAATGATTGGCAGAAAGGGCTGCAGCATCATCAATATCTCGTCAATGAATGCCTTTCGTCCACTGACAAAAATTCCAGCCTATAGTGCTGCAAAATCCGCTGTAAGTAACTTCACCCAGTGGTTGGCTGTTCATTTCTCGAAGGTCGGAATCAGAGTGAATGCTTTGGCTCCTGGTTTCTTCCTGACGAATCAGAATCACGCTCTGTTAATTAAGCCTGATGGTGGCTATACAGAGAGAGCTGACAAGATTATTGCTCACACTCCATTAGGGCGTTTTGGTGTTCCTGCCGATCTGGACGGCACGCTGCTCTGGCTTGTTTCTGAAGAAGCTGCTGGATTTGTAACTGGAGTGGTAGTTCCCATCGATGGTGGATTCGCTGCCTATTCGGGTGTCTAAACTTTCTCGTTGTAGAAAGAAATTGGCCCTGCCGGCTTGTAACCGGCAGGGCCTTTGAGCTTACAATCTTTAATCTATTTTGAGAGGCGATCCACTTCGGATCCTGCGAGCAGAAATGCGCCGATTCCGAAGTTATGGCTGGAGCCAACATTGTACTTATCCGGAGCAGCCCCTATAGGCTGAATGCATCCCAGGCGCCCATCCTGATAGATATGTGAAACCAAACCCTTCCACCCTTTTTCTACTACGGGAAGATATTTTTGCCGGTCAAGAATGCCATGATTAATTCCCCAGGCCAGTGAGTAAACAAAGAAAGCAGAACCGGAATTTTCCGGCAATGGATAGGATTCTGCATCAAGCAGGCCGGGCCGCCATAATCCATCGGATCCTTGAAGAGAGGCGATCTCTTCTGCCATCTCTTTGAATTGTTGGATGTATTTAGGACGGCTCGGGAAGTCCTTTGGCAGGAGTTCGATTACGCGAACAATTCCGGCCGCAACCCATCCATTCCCGCGAGACCAATAAAGGCTTTTCCCATTGGCCTCGTGCTTGTCGAGGTAACCTGCATCACGGGCATAGAGATGATCCTTGGTGCTGTAGAGGAGGTTCGATGTTATCCACCACTGCCGGTCCATATAGTTCAGATAGGCAGGATTCTTGATCTCCTTGGAGAGTTGAGCCCAAGCGCGAGGAGCCATGAAGAGGGCATCGCACCACCACCAGAGAGGCTTTTGTGGATTGTCGGGTGTAGCCATTACGGTATCAAAGGACTTCTGCGTATGCGCGATCATGATGGGATCGTGCTTTTCCGTATAGAAGTCGAGATAGCTTTGAGCTACGGCTTCATCGTCGGCATGAGCAATGCGCGGAGCCAATTGCCAGTGGAATTTTTCAGCTGAGACTTTCTCTACGGCATTTGCGTATTTGGAGTCTTTCAGCGTCTCGGAGGCTGCTATCCAGCCTTGATACAGTGTTGCAAAGGTCCAGTCCGGATCGAGGTGTCCTTCGGTTCTGGCCAGTTCCCAATCCGCGACTTTCTTCATTGCTGCACGAACCGCTTTGTGCTTGAGGGCAGGGGAGAGCGTTGTATCCAGAGATCCCGGATTTTCTGGATTATCGCCTATGTAGGGTGAGCGTTCGTCTGCCAGAGCTGGCAAAGTGGTGAGTAAACCGAAAGGAGCAGAAAGGCAGCTCAACAACAGCGTTGCTGTAAGAACCTTTCGGTGAGAAGAGTTATTGTTGCGGCCAAAGTGTAGCATCTGTTATACCCCCTGCTCAAACTTAATCTGGTGATGGCGATTCATAGTGGTTTGAGAGTAGTTTCCTTTAGAAAATCGTTTGTCTTTAGCTGTCTAATTTTATTAAGGTTCGCGCAACAGAGAATTGTACTTGAGACTTCGTGCTTTCTGCGATAACCCCTGCTCCTTTTCGCGAGATACAGGAAAGCACGAAGTTTCAAATTGATCTGTCTTCTAAACCTAGACATTCTCTCTCAGACGATTTCTGCGTACCATTTCCATATCCTGATCGGGTTCCGAATCGCACTCGATTGCTAGCGTTGTGATTGGTGAATCCGGAGCCTCTTTGGGTAAATCGATAAAGCGCACGCGTAGGGCGTCTTGTTGAAAACGGACAGCTTTACCACTATGGAGCAGCCGGGCAGAAAGTACCTTGTTTTTCAGACCGCCAATAGCAACGTACTCTCCGGGCCAAAAGTGAACGTGCATAAAGAGGGTATTGCCTGATCTGGTAAAGCTGGCGTAATTGGAGCGTCGTATCTTGCACGGATCCGATTTGAGAATCGAATCCCCATTCACTGACATCCACTTGCCTACGTCGGCGAAGATTTTCAGCGTCTCTTCTGGAATGGATCCGTCAGGTTCAGGTCCAATGTTTAGTAGGTAATTGCCTCCATCCCGAACGCATTGAATCAGGTTCCTGAGGACCGTTTGGGAGGACTTCCAATTATCGTCGGCTCGCTGGTAGCCCCAACTGTCATTCAACGTCATACAAGATTCCCAGGCTCTGCCTCCAGCCTCTGCGACGATCTTTTGTTCGGGCGTGGCGAAATCTCCAGGAAGTTTGTTCCGATTGTTGATGATGATATCCGGTTGGAGTTCATAGACCATCTTGTTCATTCGGATAGACTCCCAGCCTTTCGCGTCGAGTGGCCAGGAAACGTCATACCAAAGGATGTCGATTTTCCCATAGTTACTCATTAACTCGCGTATCAGTCCATGGGTGTATTCCACAAAACGCTTTCGTGCTGCTTCGTCTTCCGTACAGCGAGCCCCATCGGGATGATGCCAATCCATCAGCGAGTAATAGAAACCGACTCGAAGTCCCTCAGCTCTTGCTGCCTCAACATATTCGCGAACGATATCTCTTTTAGGCCCCAGTTTGGCTGCGTTGTAGCTGGTAAGCTTCGAATCGAAATTGCAGAATCCTTCATGGTGCTTTGTTGTGAGCACCATGTATTTCATTCCTGTCTGCTTAGCTAGCTTTGCCCACGCGCGTGCCGATCCCGGTGCCGGATTGAATTCAGCCGTGCGCTTTTCGTATTCGTTTACAGGAATTGCTTCGTTCTCCATAACCCATTCATGCCGACCTATTGCGCTATAGATACCGAAATGAATGAACATCCCAAACTTGGCTGCATGCCACCACTGCATTCTGTGTTCCCGGTTGGAGTCTCCGGGCAGTGGGCCTTCAGGAGTGCTGCTTTGCTGCGCTGCGAAGGCTCCGGCCAGGGGTGCTGAACTCATTGCCAGAGCCGTCCCCATACAAGCTCCGCCACCGAGGAGTAAGCTGCGGCGGCTGAAATTTGTCTTTTCCATAAATGCCTCGTCTTTCCGATTCCTGAGGTTTAAAGATCTTCTCCTGGCTAGAGCCTTTAGAGACTTTTGAGCAAAACTGCACCGTGAGGCGGAACCTCAAATGTTTGTGCGTCGTGAACTGTAATGGTGTTTGCCTTCCATACATCTTTGAAGGTTGTACTGGAAGGAAGACCAAGTTGCTTGAGTTGAAGCACCATTTGCATCGCAGTATCACTACGATTAAAGAGTCCGACAGCGATCTTGCCGTTGGAGAGAGGCTTTGTCCAGATTTCTGAAGCTTCTTTAGCCCAAGCTCTATCGCCTTGTTTCCCTAGTGGATCCTGATCGATTGAGATTGCGTCTTTATTGGTGAGTATGGCCAATGTTTCCGGTGTCATCTTGCTCAGATCGTTGCCCGCTAATAGAGGTGCAGCGAGTAGAACCCAAAGGCTCATATGTGTGCGGTATTCGTCATTGCTCATGCCCCCATTACCCACTTCGAGCATGTCTGGATCATTCCAATGTCCCGGTGAAGCATACCTGGAAAGTCCGATTTGAGAGAAACCGATTAGCGACATACGCTCATACGAGTCGGCAATATCGCCAGTAGTACGCCAGAGCTGCGCTCCTACAGAAGGTCCCCATTGCCAAACTCGATCGTTTCCATATTGGCAGAGGCTATAAACGATTGGACGTCTCGTTGCTTTGAGGGCATCGTCCATTTTCTTGTATGCAGCCCGCATCATCTCGTTCTGTTTTTGCAGGTTGTTCGGCGCCTGGTCTGCCATGACCTTTCGGAAACTGCATAGATCGTACTTCAGGAAATCGACTCCCCATTCGGCATAGGTCTTAGCATCTTGCTCTTCGTGACCATAGCTTCCTTCATACTGTGCACAAGTTTTAGGCCCAGGTGAGGAGTAGATCCCGAGCCTGAGACCTTTGGCGTGTACATAATCGGCGAGCGCTTTCATATCCGGAAACTTTGAGTTCGTGTGGATGATTCCTTGAGCATCGCGCTCGCCTTCCCAGGTATCGTCGATGTTGACGTAGACATATCCCGCGTCTTTCATTCCGCTTTTTACAAGCCAATCGGCGGCGGTACGAACATCTGCATCAGTGACGTTGCGATGAAAATGATTCCAACTGTTCCATCCCATCGGCGGTGTCATTGCGAGTGGCTGCTGTTGTGCGCAGAGAGTGAGTTGAAAAGCTCCTGCAAGCGCGAGCGTTAGAATTGGAAATCTTAATTTCATTTCAAGCCTCTATCTCACGGTAATCGGATCAGTTTCTATTGCTGGGCCTGCTCCTACTGCGTTGACTGCTGCAACTTTGAACGTGTAGGTTTCGCCCTTGTTTAGTCCATCGATGACGCCAAAGGTCGTATGTTTCACGTCTAACACCAGAAAACGCCGACCTTCGAAGAGGATCTTTCTGCCTCCGGGATTGATGGTTACGGAGAAGGATGTCACGGCGCTGTCTTTATCTGAAGCCGGAAGGTGGATGCTGACCTTGCCGTTTCCGGAAAGAGCTTTGATGGAAGCAGGTGCCTTGGGTGGGTCCAGTTGTTTGCTTCCTGGTGTGAAGCTTGCGGAGGGCAGCGATGCCTCACTTTGTCCCTTGCCATTGGCAGCTTTAACTGTGACTGTATAGTGCCTATCGTTTTTTAGTCCGCAAAGATGCACGTAAGCGATTTTCAGAAACTCTTCGGCGGATACTGTCGCGGTGGTTCCGTCCGATGCAGTTACAAAATACCGTGTTACAGGACTGCTTCCTTCGAAGACAGAGGGGTCCCACGTCACGTAGGCTGATTTGTCCAGAGCCAGAACTGCTACTCTGCCTGGAGGTTCAGGTGGAGTAGGTTCGGCTGTGAACTTCTTTTCGAGCAGATGCCGGAAGGACGCTTCCAATCCTGCGTTAGAGAGGATTTCGGCGGGAGCATCCTCTAGAGAACTAATCAGATGATTGTTCCGTATCCTTACCTGTTCTTTGTCCGAATCCTCATCACCCTGCTGCCACCAGTTGTCTTCAATATCTAGAGGATCGAAGTCCTTTCCGCTGTGGCCGTCATAGTAGTCCCTGTGGCGGGAGTTCCAGTTGTCGTGATTGGTGTTAAAGATTACATTCCGGCGCACCGTGATCATCGCTGAACCGTTGTCGGTATAAATGCCATGTCCGCTGCTGTACTGGTTGTAAATTACATTGTTGCGAATCTGCTCGCCATCTGAGAGGTCATTGCCCGTGCGTCCCTGCGTATAGATCCCCCCACCGTCGGAGAGGACCAGCATAAAATCATGAATCAGATTTTTCTCGACTATATTTCCTGTGGAATGATTGGCTTGTCCGGGTTTCTGAATCTTGTCCGGCCACCCTCCCCAACCCATGGAAATTCCTGCGTAAGGTACATGATCGATTTGGTTATGTGCGATCAGAGTACGCTTGGCATAGCCGACAACGATCGGTATTCCTCCCCGGTATTCTGCTCCAACATTGCGGAATAGGTTGTTCGTTATACGATTGTCACTCGCAAATTCAGCATCGGAAGCCAACGGAGCATCGACAGAAGCTAGCTCTAGACCATTTCCGGAGATATCGGTGAAGATACACCCTTCAACGATATCCTTCTGTGCTCCTTCGCCCAGACGCAGTCCGGCAGCACCCAGGTGAACAAACGTGTCGTTGCGAAAGGAGATGCTATGTCCCCAGTGGAATTCGACATTGCCTACCAATGGCGTCCATGAAGCAAAGGGGCAAGTCCCTCCAGGTGCAAACTCGCAAAGTGCCTGTTTGTTGTAACCCTCCGGTCCGGTTACCTGGTAATTTGCTTGAATTTCGGAGAAACCTTCCAGGCTGCTCGCCCCAAGCCATGTTGCATACGAAAACTGGATGCCTTGGAAGCTGATGTCATGAATCGGTTGTGACGGAGTTCCTGCTCCGATAACAAGAGCCTCGATAATAGGAAGTTCCACATCGGCTTCGCCAAGATCCTCTCCTTCGCGAGGAGTGTAGTAGATCGCTTTGCTCTGGCGGTCGAGATACCATTCGCCCGGACGCCCTAATAGTTCATAGGCATTTTCAACGAAGGAGGGCTCTTTCCCGATGCTTCTGGGGCCTACAAGATTGGCTGTCCGTTTCCAATGCGCAAAATCTCCTACAAGCATCGTTCTCTTGGTTGAGTTGTTCCAGCAAGGCTGCGCCATCGAAATGTCTTTGTCTTTGATACTCGCAAGGGTGCAGCGTGGTTCCGTCCAGGAGCCCAGACCGGTGGAGTCAACGCTCCATATGGCATTACCCCCTGTATAAACAAACTCTATGTCGGATGGATTCCTCCACGAGGCCATCCGGTCATCGGATGCCGTATAGCCTTGTTCATTCATCGTGAGCTTTACCGGAAGGATGCCTCTTGTCCGATTGGCGCGAACGTTGTTGACGTATAACTGACGGCTGTTACTTACTCCCTGAGGAAGAGGTGCTGTCCACAGGTTCTTCCCCGCGTCTACCTGCTTCCAGCCTCGTATCTGGACCGCGCCGCTTATGATGGGTGACTCTCCGGAAGCGGCCTCAAAGATACGCCCGGAGTCCTCTGGAGCCAATCGCAGAGGACTGGTGAGTCGATAGGTTCCACCGCGCAGAACGATTCGCGCTTCCTGTTTGTTCCGGGCCATATCTCGTGCGCGCTCAAGAGTTCGTAATGGATGTTCTCGATTGCCTGCAGCCCGATCATCGCCTTGCGGAGAGATATAGATTTGCGCTGTGGCAGATACGGTAAGGCTCAAGAAAAACAATGGAAGGATTCTTTTCATAACACTTCCCATGTCCGCTTTAACTTCGAATAGGCTTATATCAGATCTCCTTCATCTTTTGCCACAAGAATGAACTAAATAATCCAAATAGTGAATTCCCGTGAATCAGTTCTTGACATAGCCTCTTCAGAAGGCATACAAGCCAGGGTGCGGGTTGTTCAATCCGTTTGTATGAAAGCTATTGAATATACAGGGTCTAGATGATCTCTCTAGATGATTACGAGAGAGGCGAACTGTGTTCTTAAATAGAAACGTTCAAGATAAATATAGTTCGATGTATGACTTAATCATAAGCTTTCGATAAAGAGCCGAAATGGGGGGTAGGGATGAAAATAGGGAATAGATGGGCTTGCATCTTCTGGGGGCTTGTTCTTTCAGGAACAACTACTTTGTTTGGCGGTTCATTCATGCTACATGCAGAAAAGGTGTTGCACTCTCCCTGGGATGGTCTCAAGGTGAAGACCACTGCAACTGCATACTCCTGTCCCGCTATTGTCCATCTGCCTGCGGATTTGACTACAGAGAGCTTTTATTCGGACAGTAAGGGGTCGATCATTGATCCAGAAAAGTGGAAGAGGTACTCCGAGACAGCAGGCCCGATCAAGGAGCTGGGGAATCATCTGGTGGCTTCCGCCGATTTCTATCTGCAGACTGGCAGCCGAGCCGCAGCTGAATGTGTAATCGCGCATCTCGATGCCGCGGCTAAGGACGGAACTCTGACCGGAAAGATGTCTTCAAAGCAGGCATATTTTGTGCAGGGATGGGTGTTAGGCGGTGCAGCGATTGCTTATTTAAAGGTTCGCAATAGTGGTTTTGTGACACCACAGGTGGAGAAGGATCTCTTTCCATGGCTGAAGGCTGTGAATAAACAGACTATGGATTTCTATGACCAGAGTCGAAAGAAAGGTTCGGCACAAAATAATCATCTCTACTGGGCTGGGGTAGAGGCCGCTGCTGTTGGTATCGCAACCAACGATCGTAATCTGCTTGACTGGGCCGCAGATGCTTATCGCGTGGGAATTGGCCAGATCGAAGCTGATGGTTCTCAGCCGCAGGAGATGCGCCGTGGGCAGCGTGCCTTACACTATCACCTTTATGCTGTTGCTCCTTTGACGCTTATCGCGGAGTTCGGCGAGGTGAATGGAATGCATCTCTACAATGAATGTCATTCCATCCTGGCCAAGGCTGTGAAACTCGCAACGCATGGGCTTATTGACAATAGTTTCTTCCAGCAGAAGACGGGCATTCCTCAGGACACTCCAAAAGGGAATCCGACTGCAGAGGAGATAGGCTGGGCTGTGGTTTATATTCACCGTTTCCCCGATGGGGAAATTTCCAGCCTTATCTCAAGAGCTCCCTCACTGTCCTATATGTACCTTGGTGGGATGCCTCCATATGTCAGCAGACAAAAATAGAAGCTAGTGGCTTCCGCATGGACCACTCATTCTTTCGTCTCTCTGAAAATAGAGTACAAAACTGTCTTCGGAAACCATTCCGAAGACAGTTTTGTTTGTATGCTACCTCTGGAGAATTCGTGTTTTTGTAGATCAAGGAGCTACTTTCGTTATCTCCCTGCGTGCGTCAAAACATGAAAGCGCAGTTGCCGTTACTGATATATCATTCTGTGGACATTGCAATACGAGGCTAGACTGTGCAGGAACAGAATATTCATGAAGCGTTGGAGAAGCAATACCGGGCATCGCTGGAGATGCTCTGTCAGACAATTCACAAGTGCCCCGATGCGCTTTGGTTCTCTTCGGATTACCTGAACAGGTTTTGGCATATTGCCTATCATGCGCTCTTTTTTACTCACCTCTATCTTCAGGATTCAGAAGCGGCATTCCAGCCCTGGGAAAGGCACCGTCCCAATTGCGAACTTCTCGGAGCTACTCCATGGCCACCCTATGAAAGGCCAAAAATCGAAGAACCCTATAGCAAGGCTGACTTGCTTGAGTATCAGAGATTCTGTGTCCGTCAAGTTGAGGAGCGAGTGCGGATTCCCGCGTTAGATTCTCCATCGGGATTTCACTGGCTGGCTTTCAGCAGGCTGGAACTACATCTCTATAACATCAGGCATATTCAGCACCACGCAGGACAATTGATCGAGCGGCTTCGCGTCTCGGAGGACGCAGGAGTCGGATGGATCGGAAGCTTGCAGCGTACGGAGTAAAACTATTTCTATTACCCATAGATCTGCGGTGAAGGGAGCTTTAGCGCATTTCCCGTATAGATTCGCCAAGGATAGAGCTTACGCAGCTTCCTATGCGGAAAGCTGCGTAAGCTCTTGTGTTCTGGTGATAAGGCTTTTGCCAGGGCTGTTTGCGCCGCAGCCCTGGCGCAATCCCTTCTTAGGGAAGGCCAAATACTAGAAGGTTAGTCTCATGCCAAGCTGTGTCTGTCGCATAGTGCTTGCACCATTGATATTGCCCGCCGTCGTGAGGTTACTTAAACTCGAAACCGGATTCGACAAATTAACAAAATTGAAGATATTGGTAAATTCTCCACGGAATTGCAATGTGTAGCTCTCCATGAAGTTAAAGTTACGGAAGATTGCCATATCGACCTTCTTTGAACCAGGTCCATCAAGAAGATTTCTGCTGGCAGTGCCGTCCGTGCCGATGGCTGGGGTTGTGAAGGCCGGAGGATCAAACCAGCGCGTCATGACAGATGCACGGGAGCGATGCGGATCCAAAGCTGGATTTCCCGTTACATTCGGACGGTCGTTGGTCTGTCCATCCAGATTGATATCTTTCCCAACCGTTACGGTAAATGGTTTTCCGCTACGGAGGGTGATAATTGGTGAGAGCTGCCAGCCATTTAGCGTTGTCTTGAGAATTCGGTTGTCATGGTGGTAGTAATCCATTAGCCAAACAAGCGAAGTTACAAAACTATGCCGGTAATCGCTGTCGGAACGCCCTCTCTCCAGGTACAGGTTGTTTACATTCTCAGGAGTGCCTGTGCTACTCTCCATGCCGACGCTCGACCAGTTCTTTGCCCAGACGTAATAGCTTCTCATATTCAAGTGCTTGCCGAGGCGCTCATTCGCCTGTACCAGCATTGAGTGATATGCCGAGTTTTGTCTGGAAGAGAACTGATTGATGCCCAAATACGTGTCGTGCATGATTGGGCGACGGTCGTTGTAGTTGGTTGAGGTAGAGGTGACGATTCCGTTTACCGGATTAGTGGCGGTAGCGTAAACCGGATAATTGGTGTCCAGCGTGAAGGGAAGATGACGTCCAAGGCCACCGACATAGCCTATCGATGTGACGAAGCCTGGTGTCCACTGATGCTCGGCCGTCATATTGAACTGATAGGTGGAGGTCCAGTCAAAATTCGTGTCCGTCGATTGGACCTGAAAGGGCGGAGTGAATTTAGGCGACTTGGGGTTGTAGTAATAGGGAAACGGTGAACCTCCCTTAATGTTTGCATAAGGATCGGTAACCGACTTTACATTGCTGAATGTCTGCCGAAGGGTGAAGGGCTCACCGGTTGAGGCCCATTCGTTACCCGAGATACTACCCCAGAAAATGCCTGAGCCTCCACGGAGGGAAGTCTTGCCATCTCCGAAGATATCCCAAGCAAATCCGAGTCTAGGCGAAACGTGCTTCCATCGTACCGGGACGACACCGCGAGGAACTCCCTTGTCTCCAACTACGACTAAGCCGAGTGGCGCTGTAGGTACAACTGTGGATTGTTGACCGAGGAAGAAGTTTTGTTCTTTATCGTCGGTTTCTACAGGCGGAGTCTGGATATCCCACCTCATACCGAGGTTGAGTGTGAAATGGGGGAGGATGCGGTAATCGTCCTGGAAGAAGAGCCCGTAATTCCAGCTATTGGTGTGTGTGACGGTTCCACCTGCATCTTGGTTCATCGAATTGGGCAGGCCCAGGATGAAGTCGGATAGGGGATTGCCGGTTCGTGCTGATGAGCTGGAACTGAAAGAGAAAATACCGTAATTGTTCAGATTGGATAACAGAATGTCTTTGTCTAATCCGATATCTCCACCAAAGCGTATAGAATGCGGACCATGCGTCCAATTCACCAGATCTCTTACTTCGTAATAGTTCGATCCGGCGATCTGCCCGGCAATCGCATTGCCTGCCGTGAAATATCCGCTGACAGCAATCTGGGGTAGAGATGGAGCCGCTTGTACTTTAAAAGCCGAGCCATAGTCCGTAATGGTATTTGTCGGAAGATTGATACGGCCGCCAAGCTCACGAGAATAACTTACCCAAAATTGATTCACCCAGTTTGCATTGATGGTGTAGAGATCGCTTGCCAGTGCGGTCCATTGCCGGGAACTGAATTGTTGCGCTGACCAAAGGATTTGATTCCCGCCAATCGTTCCACTATTGCTGGAGCCACCTGCGCTCTGCTGTGTAGAGGCCCCATTCTCAAAGACCTCTCCTGTTAGGCGGTGTATAGGGGAGAAGCTGTGGTCTACCTTGAGCAGGAACTCGTCGTTATTTGTTGGATAGCTGTGAACCTGACTGAGCTTATTGTTAGCTGCATTTGGCAGCGGAATATGTGGCAAGGTCGTGTCCGAGGTCTTTAATAAGTTCTGTACCGTCGGGTCTAGTGTGTCCGTGATGATGTTCCCGGCATAAGGTTTGCGCGTGGTCGGATTGCAGACGATAAAGTGATTTGCTTTTGCGTCTGCGGTACTCAGAGTTTGATTGCAGCTTGTAATGGTTCCGCTTGAAACGGGCAGATCGGCGCTGAAGTTCCCTTGGCGTTCTGCTGCGGTGGGAACCGTAGCGGAATTAAAGAATCCGGTGGTGATCTGACGCAGACCTCCATAGCTGAAGAAGAAGAAGGTCTTATCCTGGATAATGGGGCCGCCGATGGTGCCTCCGAATTGATGGCGGTGCAACGGGTTGTCTACTGTCGAAAGGTAGTCTCTTGCATTGAGTGCTGTTTCGCGCCAGAACTCAAAGAGTGAGCCATGGTATCTATTGGTTCCAGACTTGGTAATTACGTTGATAACTCCATTAGGGAATCTGCCATACTCGGCGCTGTAGTTATTAGTATCAACGCGAAATTGATCGACCGCATCTGGGTTCGGTTGTACGTTGCCGGTGTTACGCAGGCCGGTCATGTTGGTGGCGCCATCGAGGTAATAGCTGGTTGATCCGGAGTTTGCAATCTGTACGCCGCCGTTGATTAGAACAGTCTGCTGCGGATATCCCAGAGTATTGCTGGTGCTGTTGACCGATACTCCAGGAACGAGTGTCAGCAGATCGTAGACGTTGCGGTTGACGATAGGCAGGTTTTCAATCTCTTTGTTTTCGACCGCAGCTCCAACAGTTTGATTGGTCAGATTCAATAATGGAGCATCTGCGGTGACCGTAACTGTTTCGCTGGAGCCGCCCACCTCCAGAACTGCATTTATCGTTGCGAACTGGCCGATGCTAAGCACAAATCCAGTCTGAACAAAGTTCTTGTATCCGGGGGCTGTGATCTGCAAATCGTAACTGCCGACTGGTAGAAGATCGATGCGATAGTTTCCGGCTTCATTGGTCTTTGCTGAAAGACTGAGATTGGTACCGAGATTCTTTGCAATAATCAGGGCATCTTTCACACTGGCACCGGAGCCGTCCGTCACTGTCCCGCTAAGTGTTGCTGTGATCTGCTGTGCTCTTGCACTGCAAAACGCAATGCAAACTAAGCCCAGGATCAAAACCGTTTTTCCGATAGAGAATAGTTTCTTCATCGCTGGCCTCACTGCTTCTTCTTTTGAGAGGTTTCCAGATGCTCTCAATTATTCGCGGTAGAGTCTGCGATAACTGAAACGATGTTGTCAATTCGATCTTCGAATTAATTTGCAAAATGAAGAATAATCGTTCACAAAATGGCTAATTTTGGCGCGAGTACGTTGGATTGATTCAGTAGAGTGCAGATTGATTGGTTGGACCATCGAACAAATTCGTCATGGGAAATGCCGAAGTAAGAAGCCTGAATATCTCCGGAATAAATCGATTGCTCAATCGAGACTGTTAGGAATAACTGTTGCAGCATTCTCTAATGGTTGTAGGTAGGTTGTCATACCAGTTTCTTGTTGATCCCGGAATATGAACCTTTGGAAAATAACAGTGGTCTCGTTTCTTATTTCCGTGTTTGTACGTACCTCTTTGCGCAATTTTGTAGATGGGACCTTCTACATCACTGTCCGTGATAGCTTCTATCTCGGTCGTCATCATCTCAGAAAAATTCTATTTGAAATTGTTTCGGTTACAACGGGGGCTCCGTGAGTTGTCTTTCATCGAAGAATGTTGCATTCATCATATGTGGAAGCTATTAAACCAGCAGTGCCAGAAGGTAAATAAGCGTGGCGGGATACAAAAAGCCGTCATTCAGATGTGTGCTGTTTGTCCATGTCTGTATCAAGGTCCAACAGTAGTTGAACCTTGATGTATCTAGACTGGCTGCGACAGTGCGGGGGAGTTGTATGAGGCAGGATTAAGCTACTTCTCCACTTAAGATCAAGGAGACGGCACTGCGAAGTCTCGCAGTGTTTCCATCGTAAGCTGGACGCAGGAGCGGCGGTTTGCCGACAATATTGTTGCGTAGCTCTGTTTCAATGATGCCGCCGACCTTGTGCCAGATAGTCGTGATATCGCCGACGACAACAATTTCTGCTGGAGCCAGGGATGATGCGATCATCCTCATTCCACGCCCGAGGGCCTTTGCCATTTTTTCGATGGCGGCAATTGCGGAAGGGTCCTCATTCTTGACCAGTTTCATCAATCCATCGAAGGAGGAGAGCTGTTTGGAGGCGATTTCCTGGTAGTAACGGAGTCCGGCACTATTGGAGGCGAGTGTTTCCCAGCATCCAATTCTGCCGCAGGCACACTTCGGTCCGTTCGCATCCATCTCAACGTGGCCGAATTCACCTGCCATTCCGTTTTCACCTCTCAATAGCTGGCCATTCGCGAAGATTCCGGTTCCAATGCCCTCGGAGACGTTCACTACAACGAGATCACGCGTTCCGTCGCTTTCTCCAAACCAGACTTCGGAGAGGGCACAGGCATTTGCAACGTTTTCCACTTCGACACGAAGATCTGTAGCCCTTTGAATCCGGGACTTGATGCTCATTACCGGCCAATGGAGATTGGGAGCGAATACAAGCTTTTTGTGCTGAAGATCGATTCTTCCAGGAAGCGTAATCCCGATTCCGTCAAGGGAAACTTCCTTGTTTCCACTACGGAGCTTCTTGATTGCCGAGATAATAGATTGCAGGGCTTTCCCTGAATCCAAGGGAAGGTCAATCCAGCTTTGGGCAAGGATGCCGCCCCCAAGATTGGAGAGGGCAATCGTAGTTTGAGTCGGATGAACGTCGACGGCGATAACGGCCCGTTGATCATTCAGTTGCAGATAAGTGGGTCTGCGACCTCTCGGCAGCCGCCCCATGGCTCCTTCGACAATCCAGCCCTCTGCCAACAACTCTTCGACGATGAGCGAAACGGTACTCCGCTGTAATCCCGATACACGAGCCAGATCTGCCCTCGAGATAGGCTGCCGGCAGCGAATCCAATGAAAGATAAGACTGCGGTTAATCTGGCGCGGCGTTCTTTTGGACGCTGCCTGTTTCCTGGAAAAACCAAACCTCTGCATTTCGATATCCTGTTACTTTCCAAAAGCATACAGGAATAGCTGCAAGATGTACTTAATTCTCTATAGGGTTTGGCCATTTTCTCAAATGAAGGTATTGCGGATCTTGGCAACCAAGGAGGACTGCGGAGGTTGTTGCTAATTGAGTCTGATCTTTGAACAGAACTTTATCCCCGAATTTAGGGACTTTAGCGGCTTTGGTAAATAAAGCTAAAGGCCAGGATTTTTGTGACATTCATTTCCTGACAGCGCCGGAGGATTAACAATCGCAACTTTCCTGCCCATTTCTGTTTTGATTTCTAAGCTCACTTGAGCTCGTAATCCGGCCGTCGGGGCGATTTTGTAATGGCGATGATCGGTCGGAATCATACAGAGTGTGCGACAGCGATGCATGTCGATCTGATCAGGTAAGAGTTACAGATAATGCGTGATCTAACGCACGTTCTCGATCCCTTCGTTCTAGCTACTCTTGCTGCCACGATCATATGGCGTGAGCTGGATCACTCAAAAACTCGCACAGAAGTCCAACGAAAGGAAGAGAGCTGCGGCAACAGCGAAACCTTGGGAACGAGATCTTCAGCGCCCCGTCCGCGAAAATCTCTTTTTGCAAAGACCAAACGATGCACTTCATCCCTATATCTCGTCCTGACCCACCGTGTGACAGCTATCTAGTAATCGAGCAGCTTCTTGTAAGCTTCCGCGATGGTATCGACTGATGGCAAATAGAACTGTTCCATCGCCGAGGCGAAGGGCATAGCCGGAACGTCCGGTGCCGTTACTCTTGCAATGGGAGCGTCAAGACAATCGAAGGCTTGCTCTGACGCGATAGCTGCAATCTCTGCTCCTATGCCCAAGGTGCGATTGTCTTCGTGAACGATGCACAACCGTCCCGTTTTTGATATCGATTCCAAAAACGTATCTTTGTCTAGTGGGTTCAGAACACGTAGATCGATGACTTCGATGGTTGCTCCGGTCATAGAAGAGACCTTTTCGGCTGCTTCCAGAGCCAGATGAAGAGTGTAACCGTAGCTGACTACAGTCAGGTCTTTCCCTTCACGGCGAACAGAGGCCTTGAAAAGATCGGTAATGAGATCGGGATCGTCCGGGAGATCTTCCTTTATAGAGCGATAGAGCTTCTTGTGCTCGAAGTAGACAACAGGATCGTCCTGACGAATCGCAGCCTTGAGCATGCCTTTGGCGTCCCTGACTGTTGCCGGAGCTACTACGACAAGCCCTGGCTGATGGGCAAGCCATGAGCTGTTTGTCTGGCTGTTGTAGAGCCCCCCATTTATTCCTCCGCCATAGCTAACGCGAATTGTCAGAGGGCAGGTCTGGGTTCCGGCTGAGCGGTAGCGGAGCTTTGCCGCCTGTTGGGTGAGTGCTTCCATCGATGACGAGAGGGAGTCTGCGAGCCGGATTTCAGAGACTGGACGCAAACCTGCGATGGCTGCTCCCACAGCAGCGCTCACATTGACATCTTCGGCTACTGGTGAACTGATAACACGCTCTGCTCCGAACTCTTTTTCGAGTCCCTTGGTTGCGCTGCCAGTCCTAGCCTTCTTGCCTAGATCTTCTCCGATTAGGAAGACGCGTTTGTCACGCTGCATTTCTTCGCGCAACGCCTCGGTGATCGCACTGATGTATGTCAGAAATGCCATGTTTTCGACCTGAGATCCTTGACCGTTTAGAAACTTAAAATGCTCTAGTACTTCGGTGTCCAGTGCTTTGCATTGATCTGACGATCTCGAATATCGAAAGAGTAGACCTGATCCAGACATTCGGCATCTTCTGCCAGGGGGGACTTTTCTGCTAATTCCACAGCAGCATCGAGTTCCTTGGCAAAGTCGCTGACAAGTTCTTGCTTCCACTGCTTCCGGAAGAGCCCCTTGCCCGTGAGATATCGCTCCATATTGGAGAGGGGATCATCTTTCTTGCTCTTGCTTCCACTCTTCGGAGACGATCCGCCCAAGTCGAACGTTTTGCACTCGATCAGTGTCGGTCCACCATTATGCCGAGCACGTGCCATGGATTCTTGAGCTACACGGTGCACCGCGACAACGTCGTTTCCGTCGACGGGAATACCTGGGATGCCGTAAGCCTGTGCCTTTGCGCTGAGTCCCTCGATTCCGCTATGCGGCTTTGAAGCCGATCCCGGTAGTAGATCGTTCTGGACAACAAAGATGATTGCCAGGTCATGAATGGCAGCGAAGTTTAGCGCTTCGTGCCAGAACTCCAAGGACGAAGAGGTATCCGCAGAGAAAGTAACGACGATGTTGTCGTTCTTCTTCAGCTTGTTTGCTAAAGCTGCCCCGTTAGCGATATTTAACTGCGCTGCGGTGTTGGCCGATGGCGAAATGATATTTAATGGCGCATAGCCGCAATAACCAGGTGCTGAATGGCCCCTATCGGGGCTGGCCGCGCGTGCATAGAGCTGGCAGAAGATCGTACCTAGGGGAACTCCCTTGATGAAGCTGGTAATGAGGTCCCGATGCGAGGGCGCGAGCGTATCCTCCGGTAGCAGATCGATAGCGACACCGGCTGCTGCAGCTTCCAGTCCGACAACGGAATCGTAGTTGCCCGCAATCTTGCCCTGAGCAAAGAGGAGTCCTGCCCGTTCCTGCAGCATGCGGCACTTCAACATCGTCGTGTAGAGCAATTGCAGCTTTTCATTGCTGATAAGCGGGCTGCCTTTTGTCTCCGGCCCTTGTTCGGAAGGGCTCTCTTTTACTTTCGTGACCATTCTGTTGGCGACCTCTTGAGCATTTTAGCTTTTATTAACTTCTGCGTTGAGACCTCAATATTGATGTCTACTGGTGATTCTTTGCCCTGTATTGAAATCAATCTGAAATTGAAGTGCTCGAAATACCGAACCCTTCAGATTGTAGCGGAGTATCTGGGACTCTTCACAGAAGAGGTGGCAAGAATCACCGTTTATAGCAAAACGGCGTTACGATGTCCGCTCAAGATCTGTCCGGTGCCATTCCCTTTAGTGGAAAGAGGCTTCGGGCTCTGTGGCTCTCGGATAGCGCCATGCTGGAATTGCTTCAGACTTGCCTCGCCAAGACGTAACTGCAGAAGTCATCTTTGGTGATGCGACTCCGTTAGCTCTTTTCTAAGGAGAAGCGTCATTCTATAACACGAAGTAGCAGGTTCTTGAAAGTGGCTCATATTGATTTTTGAGGTTCTTATTGCAACTTATTCGAAGAGCTTTTCATTAACCCTGCGGGAAATTTTCACAGTGAATGTGCAAAACCCTGTGAGAATCGTGGTGAAGACGCTATAAAACCCTTGATTTTAGCGATCAAACACCACATTGCACCACTTATCGTGCTATCTCGAAATTCAAGGATAATTCCGCGAAAAGTCACTGTGCATAGAAGACGATTTTCGGACACAACGAAGACCGTCTTCTACGCTCGAATTAGAGTTTATGTAGAGTAGTCTGCATTGATGTGAACGTACTCGTGTGTTAAGTCAGTCGTCCAGAATCTGCATTGACCTTCACCCAAATTCAGGCCGATCTTAACGGTAAACTCTGGCTGCTTTAGATAAGCATGCGCGGCTTTTTCGTCAAGCGATGCCGAGCGGCCACCGTTACGGCAGATCTCCAAATCTCCAAACCAAACATCGATCTTCTCCGGATCGATTGCTACGCCTGAATAGCCGATAGCGGCTACAAGTCTGCCCCAGTTGGGATCACTACCTGCCCATGCCGTCTTTACTAAGGGAGAGTGAGCGATAGCTTTGGCGACCTTGAGCGCATCCGCATCGGTGGGCGCGCCGGTAATGTCAAGTTGAACGACATGAGAGACTCCCTCTCCGTCCGCTACGACCTGCTTTGCCATGGAGGTGCATACTTCTGTTAATGCGGCCTGGAAAGCACTGTTTGCGGACGAGACCTGGACATGACTGCAGCCCGAAGCGAGCAGGAGGACTGTGTCGTTAGTTGAGGTGTCTCCATCGACGGAGATGCGGTTAAAGCTAACCTCCACCGCATTGCGAAGCATGATGTCCAATTCCTTCGGATCAATGACCGCATCGGTGAGGACATACATCAGCATCGTGGCATGTGGTACGAGCTGAGGATGAATCATGCCCGATCCTTTTCCGAATGCCGCAATGTGAACCGGCTTGCCATCGATTTCGATTGTGGCGAATGCCGTTTTTTGTTTCAGATCCGTTGTAAGGACGGACTGAGCGGCGGCTTCGAAGTTCTCCCACGCGCTGCCTAAGTTTTTATGAATTTCTGGTAGTGCCGAAACCAGCTTTTCTGCCGGTAAGGGAACGCCGATGATGCCTGTTGAAGATGGGAAGACTTCGACCGGTTCACATTGAAAGACTTTCGCCGCTGCTTGACAGACCTGAATGGCTGCTTCCATCCCGACTTTGCCAGTGGCGCAATTAGCATTGCCTGCGTTGATTGCAACCACGCGAACATGACCACCGGTTCGCTTCAGATGCTCCTTATCAACGGTTAAGGGCGCGGCTGTGACGCGGTTCGAGGTAAACATAGCGGCGGCACTCGCCGGAGCATCCGCAACGATGCAGGCGAAGTCCGTGCGTCCACTCTGTTTCAGCCCAGCCTTAACGGCTGCAAAACGAAAACCCTGAGGAAGAGTCGATTGCTGGCTCATTGCTGCCAATTACTCTATCAAGAAGGAGAGATTTATTTCTGTGACTGCTGAACCGAATCTGCAACCGTCCCCGTTTTCACAAAAGTCCTTTTCGCGCGAGTTTCTGCATCTGCGCAATGTTTGCGTTGCACGTGGGGAGTCCGTTGTCCTGCACAACATAGAGATGGATGTAGCCGCGGGGGAGCATGTGGCCATTCTTGGGCCGAATGGGTGCGGGAAATCTTCTTTCATCAAGACCATTACCTGTGAGTGCTATCCATTGGTGCAGCCAGGGATGGAGCTTCGCATCTTCGGCCGTGCCAGATGGGATCTTAGTGAATTAAGAAAACACCTCGGGGTGGTGTCGGCAGAACTTCCCGGAGAGCGGACTCCTGTGACCCGGGGGGAAGATGCTGTGGTAGCCGGATTTTTCTCTGCATCGACATTGTGGCCTCACCTTGAGGTAACGGCCGATATGCGCTCGAGAGCAAAGGAAGCGTTGGAGAGAATGGAGGCATCCCACCTTTCGCAGAAGCTGGTTGGAGAGATGTCTGCCGGAGAGAAGCGGCGAATCCAGATTGCGCGAGCTCTTGTTCATCGCCCAGAGGTACTCCTTCTCGATGAGCCATCGAATGCACTGGATTTAGCGGCGCAAAAGGAACTTCGCAGGGTACTTCGTGTTCTAGCTGAAGAGGGGACAGGTTTGCTGCTTGTTACCCATCATCTCTCGGATATCATTCCGGAGATTCATCGCGTGATCATGATGAAGGGTGGCCGCATTTTTGCCGATGGAACGAAAAAGGAGCTGCTCACGGCTCCAATGTTGGAACGTCTCTTCGGAGTAACAGTATCCATTATTGAACAGGAAGGAGTCCTCCATTCGTGGTAAGAAGGGTCCCTGAAGGTTCCCTCCTTGAGCCAAGGTGGATTGATGGATTTTATGCGAAATGCGTGTCCATCCCATTTTTGTTGGTTCTCGTCGTTGGATTTTGCAGCACTGAACCAGTAAGAGCGGATGTTGGCGTTCTGTTGAGCGATCCCACAGGGGAAGGCTCGTCCCGCTTTACGGAAGCTGGCCACGCCTCGATATATCTTTCCAATGTCTGTCCGGCCTCACCCATTAAGTTGCGTCTATGCGCTCCGGGGGAGCAGGGATCGGTTATCAGTAATTATGCTCGTTTGGGAGAGAATAAATCATACGAGTGGAACATCATTCCGTTGAGCCTTTTCCTCTACGGATTGGAGAAGCCATCGGATCGTCCGCTTGTGGCCTCGCTGTCATTGAAGAGAAGTTTGGAGGAGCAGTACCGAAAGAAGCATTTGGGCGAGCTATGCTCCGGGCCTCCTTGTAGCACGGACCTGAACCTTAATTGGCGGGATATGGTCGCGACAACATTCGTTCGCGGCATATATCTGTTTGCTGTGCATACGACGATCGATCAGGATCGAAAATTTGTCGAAGAGTTCAATTCCCGCGAGAATGTGAACCATTACAACGGGATAAGGAATAACTGTGCGAATTTTGCTCGGCGAGTGATTGCAGTGTATTTTGCTCATGCTACTGCTCCCGATTATCTGAACGATTTTGGAATGACGAGCCCCAAGGCCGTTGCTCACTCCTTTACTCACTATGCCGAGCGTAAACCCGCTCTTGGACTTTACATCCGGCGTTTTGCCCAATTACCGAGCGACCGCAAGCCGACTGGAGCTGCACGCACTGGAACAGATGCCATGCTTCATCAGAAGAAGTGGATCGTTCCACTGTCATTCCTGTATGTCTATAATTTGCCGATTGTCGGTGCCACCTATGCGCTTACTGGCCGCTTCAATCCTGCGGTAGAAGCGCGGAAATATCCCTTCAAAGAAAATGCGAGCGAGAACTCGGTCGTTTCCGGGAGATCGCTGCGGAGTCGCTCAGAGGCAATACCTGCACATGCCGCTTCTTCTGCGCTTGCGGCAGAACAGCAGTGGAAACAGTATCGGGAACGGTTCGGCGGAGTTCTTGAAGATGCCCATAAGTGTGGTATCGGTACATCGCGAAAAGAGCTCGCAAATCTGCTGATCAATGTAAACCGGCGTGGCGTTTTCTCTATAGACGAAGCGGGAACCAATTGGATGAGCCTGCCCTATCACGACCAGGTTGTTAGCATTGGAGTGGAGTCTGGAAATGTCCTGGATGAGAGGTCTGATGTCCGGCTAGCCTTTGCACTTCAGATTGCTAAGGTCGATAGATATCTTTCAGCGAAGGCTGCAAAGCGCGAAAGTTTGAAAGAATTTGAGAACGATTGGGCCTTGCTCGAACAACTTCGTAGCACGAATGTCGCGAATATGGAGAAGATTTCGATTGAGCGGGTGTCTTGGCAGCAGGATGCAGGGAGCTTTGGCTTTGGCCTAATACGTGGGAGCTCTGTCCATGAATCATTTCGGTCTGAATTCTAATGGTCTCAGCTGTTGAGACTTAGGCTGAATGATGAGGGTGGGGTATCCTCTCCCACAGCTGGACAGAAGGAATGAGGGCTTTACAATGGCTGCATGGAACCTCTAGTGATTGCAGGAAAGGCCTTCCAGTCGCGGCTGATTGTTGGAACAGGCAAGTACAAGGATGGACCGGAGACGCAAGCGGCTATCGAGGCCTCCGGCGCTGAAATGGTGACCGTAGCAGTCCGCAGGGTAAATCTGGACCGCTCAAAAGAATCGTTGCTGGATTTTATCGATCCTCAGCGCTATTTCCTGTTACCGAATACCGCTGGTTGCTACACGGCTGATGAGGCCATACGTGCAGCTCGTTTGGCTCGTGAGGTCGGACTCTCTACCTGGGTGAAGATCGAAGTCATCGGAGACCAGGCAACGCTATATCCAGATGTTCAGGCAACACTTGAAGCTACTCGCGTTCTGGTGAAGGAAGGCTTTACCGTTCTTCCGTATACCTCTGACGATGTGGTTTTTGCAAAGAGGTTGATTGATGCCGGGGCTGCTGCGGTAATGCCATTGGCTGCTCCGATCGGAAGCGGTTTGGGAATCCAGAATATGGCCACCCTGCGTATTCTTCGGGAGGTAATTACCGAAGTACCGATGATTGTAGATGCAGGGGTGGGAACTGCCTCGGATGCGGTCGTGGCAATGGAAATGGGAGCGGATGGCGTCCTGATGAACACCGCTATTGCTGCTGCCTCAAATCCGGTCTTGATGGCAGAGGCTATGCAGCATGCAGTGATTGCCGGAAGACAGGCGTATGCCGCCGGCCGGATGCCGCGCAAGCTGTATGCTACCGCCAGTTCTCCTTTGGAAGGCGTCTCAAAATAGATCGAGGCTCAGCCACGCTTGGCTTTGAAAATACCCTCTTCTTTGGGGCGATACACCTCTTCATTGCGTCAGGATGGAACCTTAAAGGTTCCATCCTTTCAAATCCCTCCAATTCGTTCCTGTATGTCCTTGTAAAAATGCTTTAAACTCAACGGCAAACAATATGCGTGTCTTTGGAATTGATTGCGGCACGGAGATTACCGGATATGGCGTGGTAACCTGCGACGATACCGGTCGGGAGCAAAAGCTGATTGCAGAATCTTTCGGAGGAATTCGTTTGCCGAAGAGCCAGTCTTTGCCGCAACGTCTTGCTTTGCTTTATGAAGAACTGACTTCATTATTAAGGAGTTGGCAGCCTGACGTAGTGGCTATCGAAGAGGTGTTTTACTCGGTGAACGCCAAATCCGCACTAAAGTTGGGACAGGTCCGAGGCGTAGCGCTTCTCGCCGCCGCAACAGAAGGGATATCTGTCGCCGAATATGCCCCTCTGAAGATCAAATCTTCGGTCGTAGGATACGGGTTAGCCAAGAAGGAACAAGTTCAATTCATGGTAGCTAGGTTGCTGAATTTAGAAGAGTTACCAGAGCCTGCCGATGCTGCCGATGCTCTGGCGATTGCTATTTGCCATATTCACACAGCCCAGACTTTTCTTGCTCAGGGAGTTAGCCGGTGAAGCATCTTGCTTGGATCGTTATGTTTGCGAGCCCGCTTCTGTTTGCTCAGGCTTCGCAAGGGCAATTTACCTTCAAGTTCAATAATCCCCAATTGGATCCCGCCAGCTACAGCATGACGGTAAATGAGAAGGGAGAAGGTCATTTCCACTCGGAACCGGGGACAAACACCTCTACAAAAGAATCTCCCCTCCCGGCAGAAGATCGGAACATTCATCTCTCTCCAGCTCTGACGAGTCAAATCTTTACTACTGCGCGCGAAGTTCATTTCTTTGCCATCTCCTGTGAGGATGGAAAGGGGAAGATTGCTTTTCAGGGAAACAAGACTTTAGCGTATGAGGGGCCGGATGGTCATGGTTCTTGCGAGTTCAATTGGTCGAAGGATCCAAGGATTCAGAAGTTGGCCGATCAGTTGATCGCTGTTGCGTCAACCCTAAACGTTGGACAAAGGCTGGAGTCTAAGCATCAATATGATCGATTGGCTCTGGATGAAGAGTTGCAGAGTCTGAATCGGATGGTTGCAAATGGCCAGGCAGCTGAGCTTTCGAACATTTCGGAGACGCTGCAGTCGATCATCAATGATCCGAGTATTGTGGGGAGAGCTCGACGTATCGCAAAAGCTTTATTGAACGGCGAAAAGCTGCCGGTTCGCTAGAGCATTGAACAAGGCTTTGGGTGAGAATACGAAAGCCTAAAAATGCTCTGGAGGCCGAGAATCGCTATTGTTGATGGGAACGTCCAATTAATGGGGGAATGATAAGGCCGGGGCATTTCAGGTTTCGAATCATGCAGAAACCTAAGGCGTTCGAAAGGAAGGGGACGGGAAAGGTAACTCCCCGCCTATCAACGAAACTTTTGGCTGTTAGATAGCGTTCAAGGTAGTAGGGCTTGGAAATGGAGGTGCTTATGAAGCACCCGGTAAGTTGTTTTCGATTGCTTTCGAAATTTGTTCCGATACGGTTTGTGTCTGTAGCCCTGTTGCTAATCTCCTGCTTGGTTTTCTGGAGCGAGCGGAGTTTAGCTGACGAGCAGTCCCGTGCTGTCCGATTAAGCTACGTTCACGGTACTGTCCGGATTTTGATGGGGGACCAGACTGAATTCCAAAAGGCATATGCCAATATGCCCATCATTGAAGGATCACGCCTACAGGCGGGAAATGATGGACGTGCCGAGCTGCAATTTGAAGATGGCAGCGTTGCTCGTCTGACTCCGAACAGTTCCTTAGCTGTGACTCAGCTCCGCACCGATTCAGACGGGCTGAAAACCAGCGAAATAGAGTTCCTAGGCGGATTGGCATATTTTGAGCTGCAGCCACAATCCAGCTCCTCCCAGACTTCTGTTGTCTATCAACAGAACCGGATTACAGCTACTACGTTTGCAATCTTCCGCGTAAATGCCGATAACCCACCCGGAGAGCTCGGGGTATTGTCTGGCGATCTTCACTTGGCTGGCGGTTCGGGGTTCACGGTCGATGCGCACTCTGATGAGCAGGTGCGATTCGACGCTGGAAATGCCGCTGGTTATTACTTGTCACAAGGACTTTCCCGGGAGTCCTGGGATCAGTGGAACAATGATCGCGATAGCAGTCTGAATAAAGAAGCCGAACGTCAGACCGCGGCTACTGCTTCGACATCGGATCCAAACAATCCTGCCTGGAGCGATTTGGATGCGTATGGAAACTGGTATGACGTAGATGGATATGGTCAGGTTTGGACTCCAGCTGGTGCCGGTTCGGACTGGGATCCTTATGGCTCAGGTTATTGGGCGATGTATCCCGGATATGGGTATACCTGGGTTTCAGCCTATCCCTGGGGGTATCTGCCGTATCGATGTGGTGCATGGAACTACTTCAACAACTTTGGTTGGGGGTGGATCCCCGGTGGATGTGGCAGCGGCTTTATCGGTACCTCAATAGTCGTCTGGAATACTCCTCCGGGATGGATATATCCTCGGCGCCCGATTATCAATCCGCCTGTAGGTGTAGTGGCAGGAACCCGCGAGATCGTTCCTGTTCAACGAGGGGGAGTTTCCCGGTATAAGCCACAGCCGATCTATGGTGCTGGCGGTGTGGCCCGTCCTGTGACAATCGGTGGAAGGTCGGTAAACCCACTTCCTCCAATCCGGATTTCGAATGGCTTTAATGGAACGACCGGAAACAGGACCGATGGCACCGTCGTTGTTGGTCGGACGGGTATCACAAGGCCTGATCGTCCTGTGGCCATTACTCCAGGACCGGGACAGTCTGGCAGCTCTACGTGGAATACGGTAAGACCTCAGCCCGGCGGTGGAATCAGGCCCGGCCAGGGAAGTGGCAACACGGAGATTCCGCGCATGGGTTCCCCTGTTGTTACTGCTCCCGTTCAGCATCCGCAGCCTGTTTCTCCTATGCCGAGAACGGTAGCTCCGCCAATAAGGATCACTCCTCCCCAGCAGTCAGCGCCGGCTCCGAGTGCTCCTCGTATCGCGCCTGCTCCGGTTACTGCGCCGCCGAGGATAACGATCCAGCCTCCTTCTTCGGCTCCGCGAATGTCTTCGCCTGCCCCGGCTCCACGTATGGAAGCTCCGCGAATGTCTGCGCCAGCTCCATCAGCGGCACCTCGCAGTGCGCCAGCTCCCTCCGGTCGTCCGAGATAGCTGGTGGAGGAGGATCTGTGCTTGTCTATGGGGGCATCTCATCGAGATGCCCCCATTTTTCGGCCTTCGGTTTCTCTTTCAGCAATTCCAGAGCGGAAGGATCAATTGCAATTCTGTCGTATGTTCGCGACTCAGATTTGCCTGTAAAGTCGGGCCATCTCTTCCAATCTGATGGCTTCAGCCCGTACCTTGAGATCGATTTCGGCGTTTGAGAGCAAAGACTGTATTTGTGCTGCTTCGAACCCTGCAGCCCGCAGATTATTGGCCAATGTTTTGCGTTTTTGAGCAAAGCACTTTTTCAGAAAGTTCAGGAATCCCCTTTCTTCCACGTCCAACTCATGGAACCTTGGCGCCATCGTGATTCGAAAGACAGTCGAATGAACTTCCGGAGGTGGCGAAAAGGCTCCGGGAGGAAGAGTGAAGAGTCTTTGGACTCGTCCGTACATTTGCACCGTAGCCGAGAGCAGTCCGTAGTCTCGCGATCCGGGATCTGCTGTGATGCGATCTGCAACTTCTTTTTGAACCATGAGCACAGCCTGTTCGACGACGCCATTGTGTTCGAGCAGATGCAGCAAAATATCCGAGGTGATGTAGTAAGGAAGATTTCCAACTACTGAGAGCTTTTCGGACTTTGCTAACTGAGTGAAGTCAACGGTGAGAACGTCCTGTTCCAGGACTTCGATCTGTGGTTGGTCCGCATATTGTGTTCGCAGTGCCGGTCCAAGTTCGCGGTCCAGCTCAATGGCGATAAGGCGATGTGCCCGCTTGGCCAGGCGGTGAGTAATGGCACCCCGTCCCGGTCCGATTTCGACAACAGTACGTGTAGAGATATCGCCTAGAGCTGCGACGATTCGTTCGATAGCGTTTTCATCCCGAAGGAAGTTTTGTCCAAGTTTTGGCTTCTGCGGCATATCTTTCCCGGGGTTCTATTGAACCCGCTATTCAAATTTACTCATCCTAAGCGTAGTAGACTACGCATTTACGGTGTTGATCACATTTCCGTGGTCTCGTACGGCAGGGGCTGGCAGCGTTTCTATCGGAACGCCCAAGATCTTGTTGTTGTCTCCCAATGAGGAATGTGGAAACGTCATAGTAGCTGAGTTGTGAAGCCAGGCAGGAGTGAGAACGAATGCATATCGTATTTGCAGCGTCGGAATGTGTACCCTATGCCAAGACAGGAGGGCTCGCCGATGTTGTTGCCGCATTGCCTCCGGAAATAGTGCAATTGGGCCACCAGGTAACGGTGTACTTGCCTCTCTATAAACAAGCACGACAGCACATCCCCGATGGCAAGCCCATCATTCGTTCGTTGACCATACCTTTTACCTATTACAACCGTTTCGTTTCTATTGTGAACGGAGGCGAGCATAAAGGGGTTCAGCTTTACTTTGTAGATTGTCCTGAGTTGTTTGATCGTGAGGGGCTCTATGCCACGCAAACCGGCGATTATCTGGACAATTGGGAGCGCTTCGGACTCTTCAGTCGAGCTGTGCTAGAAGCCACCAAGCAACTTGGTGTGCCGGATGTCTTTCACGTACATGATTGGCAAACAGCAATTCTCTCCGTGTACCTGCGCACGCTCTATTATTTCGATCCCGTGCTGCGTAATGCAGGAACATTGCTGACGATTCACAATGCTGGTTATCAGGGATGGTTTCCGCCGAATACGACTGAGCGCCTATTGTTCCCCTGGGAGATTTTTACGATGGATCGTGTCGAACACTTCGATACCTTCAATTTTCTCAAGGGTGGAATGACCTATTCCGATGTGCTGACAACCGTCAGTAAGAAGTATGCCGAGGAGATTCAGACTCCAGAGTTTGGCTTTACCTTGGATGGAGTTCTGCATAAGCGTGCTCAGGATTTGTATGGCATTTTGAATGGCGTCGATTATGAACGATGGAGCCCCGATGCCGATCCTAACATTGCTGCTCACTACACGGCGGAGAATCTGAGTGGCAAAACAGCTTGCCGTCGAGACCTGTTACATGCCTTTGGTTTGGAGCATGTTTCCGATACCACACCCGTGGTTGGCATCGTCTCTCGCTTTGCGACCCAGAAAGGCTTTGACCTTATTACGCAAATTGCCGATGCTATGGCACAAGAGGACATGGTTGTCGTAGCGTTGGGGACGGGGGAACCCTATTACGAGGGACTGCTTCGGGATATTGCCCATCGCCATCCTGGAAAATTTGCGGTCCGCATCCAGTACAGTGACTCCTTGGCCCACAAGATTGAAGCAGGTGCAGACATCTTTCTGATGCCTTCTCGCTATGAGCCCTGCGGTCTGAATCAGATCTACTCTCTGAAGTACGGGACTGTGCCTGTAGTCCGGGCGACAGGCGGTTTGGATGACACAATTCAGGAGTGGGATCCTGAAACGGGTACAGGGAATGGCTTCAAGTTCCAGAACTATTATTCCGGAGAGTTATTCGATGCTCTGCGTCGTGCCCTGGCGTTATTCCCGGATAAGGAGAACTGGCAGCGCTTAATGCGCAACGGCATGGCCCAGGACTTCTCCTGGAAGAAACCTGCTGAAGAGTATGTTCGCCTGTATGAAGAAGTGGCCCGCCGTCGATCGTAGACAATAGATAAAGAATGATGTGATTGCTCCATCCGATGAGTCCGATACCGACTCATCGAATGGAGCAATCCTCAAAGCAGCTAGCCGTTATTTTCTGCGGAAGTAGAGATCCTGTGCTCTGTGTGTCTATGGCGGGCCGGGAATCCAGCTGCAGTCACTGCTGCAAGTATCTGTTGCTCGCTTGTTTGCGTCGGATCGAATAGTACCGAGGCGGAACCTCGTTCGACACTAAAGCTGACAATTCCCTGAAGCGCTTTGAGAGCTTCGCGTACGCGCTCGTCACAACGCTGGCATTTCATCTCCTCGATTGACATCTCCAGGGTGGAGTGATCTGAAGATGTTGGAGCCGCAAAGCGTGAGTCAGCAACCAGCTTCTCGTTCTTGCATGTGCCGAACCATCCGGGATTACTCTCCGGAAAACTGTCGAACTCCGGAATATAGGGCTTTAGGTCAAGAAGGGGTGTTCCGTCGACGATATCGACATCTGCAACTTCGATACGGTCCTTATGTACGGCCAGCAATCGTACAGCGGAGAGACCGATAGGATTGAAGCGCGATGGCGCCCGAGTGGCAAATAGTCCGTGCGGCTTGACATCAAGGAATGGAGTCACCAAGGGCTTTGGCTCAACGGAACGATGGAGCCAGAAGAGCAGCCACACGCGATCAAAGCCCTCCAGATCGAGCAAGGCCTCTCGAAACGGTGCATCAATCCATACCGTTCCCTGTGCTCCTTGCGCGCGCGAAGGTTCAAGTGGTGTTCCCTTCGGTTCAGGGAAGGGAGTACGAATCACTCCGATGGGTTTCATCGTGCAGGATTCCAAGCCTGGAGGCAGTTTCCCTGCATTTGCGTCCTTGGTAGAGGTATTTCCCATTGATCGGTTTTCTCCTGTTGCAGATGTCTTGTTCATGCCTTCGTTCTCTCCTCGGCCAAAAGGGAATTTGCGTGTGACACAAAGATGGGGACGAGCGTCGTCGTGCTTTTCCCTCGATGCTCGAAGCTGAGCCTGCGAATGTCGATTCCATACAGACTGCGAAGGTTCTCTTCATTCAATACCTGAGCGGCAGGACCGCATTCGAAATGGCTCTGTCCCAACATCAGTAGCGTAGTGTCTGCGACGGCGAAAGCATGGTGTGGATGATGCGTCGTGAAAAGTACGGTGAGTCCATCCTCATGGCTGAGCTTGTGGAGCCAGTCCAGAATCATCGCCTGGTTCTTCAAGTCGAGTGCGGACGTCGGTTCGTCGAGAATGAGAATCTCTGCTTCAGAGACCAGTGCACGGGCAAAGATAACAAGTTGTCTCTGTCCTCCGGATAGCTCGTGGAAGGGACGCGCCGCGAGTTCGACGATTCCGAAGCGATCCATTGCTTGCAGCGCCGCTTCGCGATCTTCTCTGCTGGGAGTGGAAAAGAGTCCGATCCTGCCGGCGCGTCCCATGAGCACCATGTCAAGGCTGGTGAAGTCAAAGCTTACCTGGAAGATCTGCGGAACGAAGCCAATGCTACCGGAGACATGGACTTGTCCTTCTGTCGGCTTAATGGCGCCAAGCAAAGCCTTAAGCAAAGTTGTCTTGCCAGAGCCATTGGGCCCGAGTAAGGCGAATACTTCTCCACGGTGAACTTCTCCGGAGAGGTTCTGAAATACCCATTGCTCCGGCTGATAGGCGTGTCCGAGAGCAGAGAATGCTATGGCCCGGTCAGTCATGAATCCACCCCTTGGTTTGTGTTCTCCAGAAGAGAAAGGCAAAGACAGGCGCTCCGATTATGCCGGTGAGCAGTCCGATCGGGATCTCCTGTGTTGTGATGGTGCGAGCCAGATCGTCCATCACCAGCAAATAGATTCCTCCCAGGAAGGCTGCCGTGGGCAGGAGCTTAGAATGTTCCGGTCCGACGAAGATACGAGCAAGATGCGGGATAATGAGTCCTATCCATCCGACACCTCCACTAACCGAAACCTGCGCGCCGACGAGTAGTACGACCAGGGTGATGATGATCCAGCGAAGCTTATCGAGATTTGTGCCCAGTGAACCGGCATCGGTTTCATCAAGCGCGAAGAGGTTAACTCTCCAGCGCAGCAGTAACAGTCCGACACCTCCGATGAGCGTGGCGACGGCAACTACTGCAACTTTCTGATACGTAGCTGAGGCAAAACTGCCCAGCAACCAGTAGAGGATTCCCGGGAGTTGGGTTTGCGGATCGGCAACGTACTGGGCCAGCCCGACAAAAGAAGAGAAGAAGCTGCCGATGATGACTCCGGAAAGGACTAGTGCAAGAGTGCTGCTGTTGCCCGCCAGTTTTGCCAGAACAAAGGCGAGCATAAGCCCTGCCAGTCCGAAGGCAAAGGCCATGGCGACAATTCCCAGCGGAGAAAAGGCAAGCATGATGGCTACAACACCACCAAGGGAAGCACCCTGGGAGACTCCAACTACATCGGGACCAACGAGTGGATTGCGAAAAACCCCTTGCATCGTGGCTCCTGCCAGTGAAAGCCCCATGCCGCAGAGTGTGACCATAAGAATGCGCGGCAGCCGGACAATTTCGACCACCACCCAGGAAGGATTGTTATAGCTGCCGGAGGCATGTATCCATGGTGTAGTAAACAGCACATGAGCAATCTGCGAAATGGTGAGGGGATATCGTCCCAAGGTCAGCGAAAGAACCATGGTGAGAATCAGCAGCAGGAATAGTGCTGTGATGAGAAGATTCGTATGCCTTCGAAATATGTGGAATAGCATCATTGCGGCTTTGCATCCTTGCGAAGAAATCTGTTGTATCCAGCCGACTGCAGGTTTTCCCGAACAAATAACGCCTGATCAATCTCGTCCTCGCTGAGGGGGTAGTCATAAATATCGCGATAGCTATCCCTGTAGAGAGAACGTAACCGTTGCGGCATCTGATTGGGATAAAAGATCTCCGCCATCCAGGAGAGCAACAGCGGGTCCTCGATAGACTCATTCGTATAGGAGTGCTGTGGAAGCTGGTAGACCCTTCGATTCTTCACGGCTCGTAGAACGCGGCACTCGGGCATCGAGTAGACGTCGCCGGGAGTTGTCTTGGAACTGCTGGCATAAGGCGACATCATGACATTGGGATCGAGCAGGAGGATGTCCGGATCGAGTGCGAGCACTTGCTCCAGGTTGATACGCCCGGTCAGTTTGAAACCGGCGGCGAGATTGTTTCCTCCTGCTTCCTCAATACTGCTGCCGAGTGCATAACCTCCTCCGGGAACCGACCATGTTCCAGCTCCTACATGGACCAGTAGCACTCGCGGGCGGAGAGCAACAGGCACAGAAGGGAGAAGCGCTCGAAGCTGCCCGCGCTGGCTTTTATCCCACTGAATCAGCTGCATTACGCGAGGCTCGTTGCCAGTGGTATGTCCGATGAGCCGCCAGATAGCCATGCGCGATTGTTGTGGGTTGCGTGGCATCATACTGACTTCCACTAAGCCGGGCATCCCAAGATTCCGAAGCACATCACTCTGTTGCTTGTGGACCAGCAGAGCATCGGGATGCACCTTCATGAGCTGTTCGGGTTCCGGGATAATCATGCGTCCGATAACCGGGAGCTTTCCCGACGCGGGATAAATACCGTGCATCAGGCCGTAGCTGCCCCACTCTCGGGCAATATTGGATACAGCCAGGATGTGGTTGACACCTCGGTCGATTGTCGAATAGGCCGCCAGAATTACCGGCAGAATCACTGCATGCCGAGCCGGAGTGGCAGCTGGAGTCTGTGTCCGTACGACGGTAGGCGGAGCCAAGGCAAGGGGCAGGATGGGTACGCAGATAGCCGCCAACAGAAGTGGTGGCAGTGCGTTGAGAAATGCATTCTTAAATTTCGCAGGGGACATAAACCTCCGTTCTTCGAGCTTTCATGTAACATCCGCGAGGCAACACAACTACTTCGGCTGAAATCGGTTGTAACCCTAACTGGGAATTCCACGCGATTCGCGAAAAGGTGCAAATCGCGTAGGACCCGTTTTTTGTATTTGTAACGTTTGTTGTTCCTATTCGCTTTCTATAGCATTTGTGCTGGCAGTGCTCTAGAAGCTTGTTTGGACACGGAAGTTTGCATTTACAGGCTCGCCAGGATAGAGATAGCTATAGCTGCCTCCCGATGATTCCCAGTAGCGATGATCGAAGAGGTTCCCCAAGTTGGCGCTGATCTTCAAGTGATGAGCCCAGTTATAGGCGACCATGGCATCGACCACTCCGTAAGCAGGCATTCGCACGAATAGCGATGGAGAGGATGCTGCGATCGTATTCGTATTTCGGCGAGATGCTGCATGGACACCGCCTCCTATCTCAAGTCCGTTGAGGGGACCTTCGATGAACTCGTGCGTACTCCAGATCCTGAGCGACTCCTTCGGTACATTGGGCAGCATCGATCCGGTGAGATAGGTTCCATCTTTGCTGACCCGAGCGTTGGTAAAGGCATACGCGGTGAGCAAGTTCCAATTGTGAGGCAAGCGATACGAGCCATCCAACTCAATGCCCCGGCTGCGCTGCCCGCCAAGGGCTACTTCGTATCCCAAGGTGTTTCTGGTGGGGTCGGGATCGGACATGACGACATTGTTCAGGTTGATCTGATAAACCGCAGCTGTGAGGCTGGCATTGTGGGCGAGAGTGGACTTTACGCCTATCTCAAACTGACTACCGGTTTGCGGATCGAAGTTTTGCACGATCCCATCGGTTGTGGTGTTGGGCGTATTGGGGAGGAAAGTTGTGGAGTAATCGGCGAAGACAGTTGTGCTCGAGTGCACGTCATAGAGAGCACCCGCACGCCAGGCCGTTTTATTGTTGTCCGTGGAGTTTTTATAACTCTTGGCTGCAGCGGTGGCATTCATGCCAAAGTCGTTCCCCGTCTTCCATCGGGGCATGAAATTGATCCCGGCGGAGAAGCGCAGTTTATTCGTAACTGCGGCGACGTCATTGAGATAAATGTCGTGCTGATGATTCCAGTAGAGTCCCCAGACATAACGCATCGAAGAGCCGACCTTCTCCCATTGCGGATTGGTGGGATCGGTGAAGCTCGTTGTTCCCGTGATATTGGTTCCACGGTACATGTTCATGCTGTAGCCCAGCTTCGCGAAGCGATAACCGGCAATCAGATCGTGCTTGATGCGCCCGGTAGAGAAACGGCCATCGACCATCGTATCGGTATCCCAGGTTAGAACCGGTCCCATATGGATCTCACTGTACGACTCCGTGTACTTGGGTGTGTTCCCATTCCAACTCGGAGTCGCCGAGAGTCCGCGAGTCAGGCGTCCATTGCGGATTACCTGTCCGGCAGAACGTAGGTGCCAATTCGAATTGAAACGATGTTCGTAGAGCGCGCGGCCGTTGTGTACGTTATATGTCCACTGCGAGATAGGAGCATAGACATTGAGCTCCATGTCGAAACTGCCCATGTTGATCAGGGTGCCATTGCGCAGAGCATATCCCGGCTGTCCGCTGTAGGGGCGTGCCGATTGCCAGCGGCGCTCATATTGAAGCGTGAATGCGTCTTTCGCTGTGAGCAGCCCTTGAAGGATGACATTTGCTGCTCGCCTCTTTTGATCGGTGTTGTTCGCGAAAAGTTGCGGCTCTGCAATGTTCAGGTTGGCTCGTGTTAACCATTTGCCACTGCTGGTCAGCGGCTGTGAGAGATCTCCGGAAAATCCCCAACCTCCGTAGGAGTCGGTATTCGATTGGAAGGTGTATTTGCGTTCGGAGAGAGGCCTCTTCGTAATAAGGTTGATTACTCCACCGATGCCTCCGGAAAAGGCTCCGTACTCGAGTCCCGATGGCCCTTTGAGAACTTCAATTCGATCCACGCTTCCCATCCAGCCCATGTTGCCATTGGACTGTGCGTCCCATAGTCCATCACGCAGAGTCTGACTGACGGTGAAGCCGCGAATGATCGTGCTGGTCTGTGTGTCGAGCATGTAATAGCCGGGGTAAGAATTGCTGAGCCCGGCGACATTTTGGGTTGCTTCAACGACACTGCGTGGATTCTGGTCTTCAATTATTTTGGAGGGGATGACCACTATATCCTGTGGTACCCAGTTGTCGGGAAGGTCTGCTTTACTTCCGGTTGTTCCGTGGGTGACAACATAGTCTTTCTTTCCTTGCGCATCTGCAGGTTCGCCGATTAACGGCTGCATGGTCCGCACATCAATCGTCTCGCGATGCGGAGCAATGGAAAGAACTAGATCTAGGGTGATTGGATCTCCGCCCATGATATGAACAGATTTCTTCGTTGCCTGAAAGCCCTTCGCCTGTACCTGCACTTCATAGAATCCCGGTGAAAGAGGTCCTGCCGAGTAGCTGCCTTGACTTCCTGTTACGACATGAGAGCTGGACTTCGTTTGGACGTTGGTGATAGTAAGTGCAGCTCCGGAAATCGCAGCCTGTGAGCCGTCCTTGACAATTCCGCTGAGCGTTCCGGATTCAGCGGCTTCTGCCAGTAGAGGTGTTGTCAAGGCGAGAAGGAGGCAAAGGACAGGTCGATGAAAGTTCTGTCGAAAATCAGCGAGAAATGAGGAAATGGCCACCCACAACGAAATGCAATTGAACATTACGTTCTCCTAGGGATGTACGAACCCGTGCGTTACAGCCGGCGATAGTTGCCACGTCTCCGTGGTGTTTCGATCTCCATAGCTTGCTGTGTACTTTTTAGGGGAATAGTTGTCACGTTAACACGACATGTGTCATTTATCAAATACATTTAAGACGCAGACACTTTTACGCTGCTAGTGGTAGGAGCAGAAGGGGATTGGATCGCTACTCAACGGGCAATCGAAAGTGCACGCCCTTGCGAGAAATGATTTATGGCTGTGTTTTAAGGGGCGTCTGCTGTGCTACAGGAGCGCAAAGGCGTAATCGAGTTTGCACCGCAATCCGGCCTCTACGTCGATCTCCGGAGTGAAGCGGCCTTTAACGACGAGTCCTCTTATCTGAAGTACGCCGAAGCTGGTCAAGGCTCTTGATATGGTGACGCAGCTTCATCTGTTGCTCAAAATCCTGCAGTTATTCCTCGTGAACTAAGCTGCCGCTACCGGATACTTTTTTCGTATCCAGACAAAGACTGGCAATCCTAGCAGGATGATAGCCGTGCCGATGAGAGAGCCTTTGATGTTGCTCGAGTACGACGAGTAGAGCAGAATTCCTGCTCCCATCACGAAAATCGCGGGAAGAACAGGATATCCCCATACACGATAGGGACGTTTTGCCTCTGGCATCTTGTGCCGATAAATGAACACCGTTGTCGCCGTGACCATGTAGAAGAGCCACTCTGAAAAGATTGCGAGTTCGAAGAGCTGCTGAAACCGTCCCAGGGCTAGCAGTAGAAATGTCGAAAGCAATCCCTGGATGACGAGTGAAGTTGAAGGGCTCTGAAACCGGGGATGAATCGTTGCCCAACGCGAGAAGAAGAGGCGGTCGCGGGCTGCGGCGAAGGGTATCCGCGCTCCCGACATGATGGTTCCATTCAGCGTGACGAAGATGCTGAGCGCCATGCCTGCAGAAACCAGTGCTGCTCCTCGGCTGCCGGAGATGAGAGCCATTGCTGCTACAGCTGGCCGGGGAGATGCTGCAATTTGTACAGCGGGAAGCACGTATTGGATTGCGGCGTTGGTTGCCATAAAGAGAGCGCCGACAATGAAGATTCCACCGAGCAGTGCGATTGGAAGATTGCGTTCCGGATTTTTGACCTCACCGGCTACCATCGTGAGATCGTTCCATCCGTCATAAGCCCAGAGGGCAGCGATCAGAGCGATCATGAATCCGCTGAAGCCGCCCGTAGCACCCGGAAAGACTGTGACGAAGTTGCTCCAATGTCCCAGGGGACTCAAAAAGCAGAAGCCAACGATGACCAGGATGAGTATCGCTTTTAGCCAGGTAAAGACAAGCTGGAAATCTCCGGCCTTCTTAATACCGAGGTAATTCAATCCAGTGATCAACCATGTAACGAAGATCGCGAAGACTTGACCCCAGGTCAAAGGCAGAGAACCGATAGTATTCTCAAGTCCGTGAAACGACGGGAATATTCCGAGAGTTCGTGCGAGTCCGCTTGTAACGCTGGCAATGGATGCAGGTTTGGCCACGGCAAACCATGTCCACATGTAGAGAAAGGCCGGAACATCACCGTAAGCGCCGCGAATATAGACATACTCGCCACCGGCATAGGGCAACATCGCTCCGAGTTCGGCATAGGTCATGGCTCCAAAGAGCGAGAGCAGGCCACCTGTGATCCACGCCAGGTAGACCATTCCTGAAGAGCCCACGGCGCGCATCATTTCCTGGGGAACAAGAAAGATCCCACTGCCGATGATGGTTCCAACCACGATAGCCGTTGCATGGGATGCCCCGAGGACTCGTGGCAGATCTTTTTTAGCTTCTGTCGTTTCCGCTGTTGTCATCCGTGTAGGGAGAGCCTACCCTATTTTCTCAAAAGTACGGAGAGAAAACTGAACTCTACCAGATAGATGTACGGGAATATCCCAGCCGGTCCCCGCGTCAGGACCGGCTGAGCATGAGTTGTAAGAGAGCGGGCTCTTATTCTGGAAGGCTCATTTGCCCATTGATGGTAAATGCCGTCTCTACGGTGGGGGCTCCGGTTCCGGGTTGTCCCCCTCCGATAGAGAGTGTGTAAGAGCCGGGTGCGACGAGACGGTCTCCTTTTTCATTGACGTAGCTGAGATCGCGAGGCTGGAGTGTAAGGTGGACTCTCTGGGTTTCTCCGGCTCCAAGATGAATGCGAGTGAAGCCGCGAAGAGCCCGCACTGGCGCGCCCTGCATCTGAGGGAAGTTTAGGTAGACCTCGACAACTTCGTCGCCATCTTGCTGGCTGTTGTTCTTCACGTCGGCATCGATGCTCAGGTCCTTACCTGCTTCCAGGTCCCTTGCCGAAATCTTGGCGTTGCTGTACTCGAATTTCGAGTAGCTAAGACCATATCCAAAGGGATAGAGCGGCTTTCCTTTGAAATAGCGGTAGGTACGGTTGGCCATCGAATAATCTTCAAAAGGAGGAAGCTGGTCAATGCCGGTATAGACCGTGACAGGAAGCCTGCCCGCCGGATTGTTCTTTCCTACGAGGGTTTCTGCAATGGCCGTGCCGCCCTCTTCTCCGGAGTACCAGGCTTCGAGAATTGCATTTGCATGCTCGTTGGCCCAGTTAACGGATAAGGCGCTTCCGTTCATGAGTACGACAATGAGCGGTTTCCCTGTGGCTTGAACCGCTTCGATAAGAGCCTCTTCTTCCTTGGGAAGATCTATTGTCGTTCGATCGCCACCTTTAAAGCCCTCGGTCTGGACATTCATCTCCTCTCCTTCCAGATCGGAGGTGATTCCAACAACGGCTACGACTACGTCGGCCTTCTTTGCTGCGGCGACTGCGTCTTCGAGAGGTGTTTTCGTGAGGTCGTTTGTCCAGACGAGATGAGCATTTGCATCACCTTTTGTCTGGAAGTACTCCACTTTAATCGCGTACTTTTTGCCCTTTTGGAGATGGAAGTCAGCGAGTTTGGTGACGGGTCCCGGAGAGGACCAGGATTCTACGATGAGCTTGTTGTCAATCCAGAGGCGGAAGCCATCGTCTGCCTTCATTCCGATTCGATAATCTCCTGTCTCCGTTGGTGTCATGAATCCGCTCCATCGAGCGGAGAAATCATCGGAGGCGAAGGCCCCAGTAGAGAAGCCTGGAACAGGCCTGAATAGGAAATTGAAGTTGATGCCTTTATCGACGCGGGTTAAAGCTGGTGTGCCCTTCAGTTCGGCGCCATGGAAATATTCTCCCTGCAGTCCAGGTTTACCGTCGGGAGTGGTGAAGAATTCGGCGGGCATGGGCTTGGGATCGCGTAGAAAATGCGTTCCAGGAACAAAGGTTACTTCGGCGGATGCGAACTGCTTGCGGATACCCTCAAGTGCGGTTGTGGCTCGGGAAGGTTCCCCGTTGTAATTGCCCTTGAGCACTCGAATGTTGTCGGCAAGTGGACCAACAACGGCTATTTTCTTCGGGGCGTTTATAAGGGGCAAGATTCCGTCATTCTTGAGCAGTACCATAGTCTCTCGCGCTGTCTTCAGTGAGAGTTGGCGATGCTCTTCAGAGTCGTTCTCTGAAAAGGGGATCTGCGCATAGGGGACCATCTCCGGTGGATCGAACATCCCGAGCAGGAAACGCGCCTTGAGGATACGGCGCAACGCCACATCCATGTCCTTCTCGGAGAGAAAGCCCTGCTTGACTGCGTCGATGTACTTCACATAGTCAGAGTTGTCGGGGACCTTTTGCAGGAAGTCGATACATTCGTTATCCATCCCCATCTTGAGTGAGATGGCAGCCGCTTCTTCTTTGGTCTTCGTGTAATGATGGCCTGACCATATATCCATTACCGCGCCGCAATCGGAGACTACGAAGCCATTAAAACGCCAGGCGACTCGCAGTTGATCCCGGAGAAGAAACTGATTCGCGCAGGCCGGTTCTCCGTTGATGCTGTTGTAGGCACACATAGTCGAGGCTGCATGGCCATCGACGATAGTGGCGCGGAAGGCGGGCAGGTACGTGTCTTCTTCGTCATGCTTCGAGATATCGACATTGAATTTGTGCCGTAGAGGCTCAGGCCCGCTATGGACAGCAAAATGTTTCGGGGTAGAGACAGTCCGCAGATACTTTGGATTATCTCCCTGCAGGCCGGTTACAAAGGCTATTCCCATGTTTGCTGTAAGGAAGGGATCTTCTCCGTAGGTCTCCTGCCCTCGTCCCCAGCGTGGATCCCGGAAAATATTGATATTAGGAGACCAGAAGGTTAGGCCTTCGAAGATATTGTGGCGTCCCTGCCGAACTGCTTCGTGATGCTTGGCCCGCCCTTCGATGCTGATAACGGTAGCAACATTGTGGAGTAGTGGAGTGTCCCAGGTCGCTCCAAGAGCAATAGCTTGTGGAAAGACCGTTGCCACACCCGCGGAAGCCACCCCATGCAGGGCCTCACTCCAGTAGTCGTACTCCGGAACGTTGAGTCGGGGAATTGCTCTGGCCTGGTTGACCAGTTGAGAAGCCTTCTCCTCCAACGTCATGCGAGAGACAAGATCGTCAACCCGCTGGTCGATGGGCAGTGAGGGATTCAGATATGGAGGGTTTGAATTGGGCTGTGTTGATTGGGCTATGAGAGACGTGGTGGCCAATATCAGAACAACGGGAATTCGCTTTACAAAGCCAATCGAATACATCGGTTCTCCTCTTGCGGATAAAGCTGAGGTCAGTGGACTGAGAGAACGATTCGAGACAGCGTTGTCTCGAGGATGTACAAACTTAGCGGTCGAAATAAATCGGTTTATATCTTGCGGACGGAAGGCTAGTAGATAAGTAAGGCAGCTGTCAAGAAAACATTACAGAGGCGTTTTGTGGACAGGCAGAGCTCAGGCGTGAGCTCCTGCTCATAGCTGTAATTATGGTATCTGCGTTAGGGGAAGCTTGAATTATTGGGCAAAAGACTGTAATTCAAGCCAGACGGCTTTCCCCTAAGTCCAGTTCTCGTTCAAGGCGCCGATGTATCCCGTCTCCAATTCTCCCGCTTGCGCGCAAGAGGTTGAGTTCTTCGCGTTCCCTCCGAATCGTATCCAGCAATACTCTGTGCATCGTCAAGCCAACAGAGCTTTCCTCTGCGGTGGTTCCATCTGGGCCGCAGTCTTCGATTTCTGCGATCTTGTGTTCGTATTGGTGTAATAGATCTTCGTAAAGATGGGTCTCCTGCTCTCCTTTTGCGGAATTCTTGCGCTCATCCAGAAAATCAATTGCTGCCTGCAATAGAAGACGTCGCGCCTCTCCTTCTTCACAAAATCCTGTGTCGCGTTTGGAGAGGCCGAGCACTCGTACCAGCCAGGGCAGCGACAGACCCTGGACCACAAGCGTTACCAGGATCAGAGAAAAGGTGAGAAAGATGATGAAGCTTCGCTGGGGGAAGGGGCTGCCATCCTTCAATGTCAGTGGTAGGGAATTTGCCGCAGCCAAGGCTACGACTCCTCGCATTCCCGTCCATCCCACCACGAAAACCTGATTTGATTGAGGTTTGAGGTAGTGTTGATGCGCAATTCTGGTTCGGAACCACCACGCAATACGTGCTGCCGGGTACATCCATACCATGCGCAGCAACACCAAAATGGCCGAGAATGCCAAGGCATACCCAAGAAGGCTCAATTTGCTTTGTCCGCGAATACCGGTAAGGACGTAAGAGAGTTGTAGTCCGATGAGGACAAATACCAGTCCGTTTAGCAGAAACTCTATAGCATCCCAAACCGCCATTGCTTGCAGCCGAACTTCGGGAGAAAAGAAACTCGAGCTTCGCCTGCTGACATAAAGACCGCAGGCCACTACCGCAATCACCCCGGAGGCCTTCACTGCATCTCCAGCCAGATACGTTGCATAGGGCACGATCAGGGAGAGCGCGATCTCTACCGGGCCGTCATTCACCCATTGCTCAAGCCATGTCACAATGAGCCCAATTGCCAGACCAACGAGTACTCCTCCGACAATTAGCCACGCGAATTCAAGGAGCCCGTGGATCAGAGTTGGTGTGGTTCCTTGAACAACCATCTCCACGCCGAATTGCAGCGCCAGAAGACCGGTGGCGTCGTTTAGGAGACTCTCTCCTTCCAGCAGGTCCACGATTCGTTGGGGCATACCGACCCTGCGAGCAATTGAGGTTGCTGCTACTGCATCGGTTGGTGATACTACAGCACCCAAGAGGAATCCGAGCTGCCAATTGAAACCTGGAAGCCACCACTTCGCCGCGAAGGCCACGCCAACGGCGGTGAAGAATACAAGGAATACAGCAAGACTGAATACGGATGCGAAGTTGTATTTGAACTCTCGCCAGGAGGTCTGCCAGGCCGCGATATAGAGAAGCGGCGGCAGTATCACAAGAAAGACAATCGACGGAGGCAGAGGGATATTCGGAACGTGTGGAAGTAGAGAACACAACAATCCAAACGCAACCAGAACGATTGGGTACGATATTGCGAGTCGGCGCGCCAAGCCTGCAACTGCCGCTACCGCACAGAGCAAGCCGAGTAGCAGTTCCAGGATATAGTTCAAGTGATCCATCAGGCAGGTATGCTCCCTGTCATGGCAAATAGTGTGTTCTCTTCTTAAGATTTATCGCAAGGTTTTTGCGCTTTCCTATTGGATGACACGTAGGGAGTTGAAGGTGCGGAAATGCTCTGGAAGTGGTACCGGGGCGGCAAAGCCTGTAAAGAAGGATATTCCATCTTGACTGCGGAATATGGGCCGCTAGCCAAGATGGAAGATTAGGGGGTCAGTATTTCTGATCGAAGAAAGCTTGAGCTTGGTTGTTACTGAATCCTCGATGACGCGTTGTTTGAATGGCCTGAGGTGAGCGCTGTCGCCCTGCCAGCTGCTGCATAGAGATTCAGCCGTGAATACACACCAAACGAAGAGCCATCATCCAGGAAACCACCACCCGGCCCCTCGGTTTCGGTAAGAATCTGGTTAGCCTGCTCCATCGTCAAAGAGGGGAAAGCGATGGTCAGCAGATAGCCGGCTTCTGGAGCAAGCTTGCCGACATCTTCGAGTCTGTTGGCATCTTTCGGATAGACGACCGGCAGGTTGTAGGTCTGTGTGGAGGCGTAAAAAGCCTCATCTCCTGCGGCATTGCTCAAGCGTCCTGTATCCTCACGAGCGCAGATCTCCATCGTGTTACCACAGCCAGCTTCCAGCGCTTTAACGATATCGGCACGTGCTGCTTTCATTGCAGCCTGAAAGTCCTTGATCCTCGGCGCACCTTTTAAGGGCTGATCGACATAGGTTGGATCATTGGCAAGAAGATGTGCAAGATCATACATGGCCAGGGTTCGTCCTCCCATTACGTCCATTGTGTAATGGGCCCCCATGATGATGCGGTCGTTGCCATATTCAGCACCTCTCGCAATCATCTGCTGGTATCGCTCCGGAACAAGAATCGCTAGCAGTATTGAACCGGTATAACCATAGGTCGTATGTCCACTTGGATAAGAAGGACTATTGATCAAGTTCATGATTGGTCCACGATTGTAAACATCGTTGGTGGCACGAACATTGAGGTAGTCATGGCCGACAAACCGAAGAATACTTGGTTCAGTCTGGAAGGGACGCGAGTTACCGTAGGCATCGGCTCCGGGACTTCCGGCGGGCAGGTTATAGTTCGTTCCGAACATATCGGGATGGCCACCGTTGTCCTTGAGAATCTTCATTGCTTCTGCCGAAACGGGGGTCTTCCCGTCGGTAGTCTGATTTGCGAAGAAGTATTTACCAGAATTTGAGTTCGCTCCGGTGATAGCTTCAGCATAAGCAATCACGTCTGCTACAGACTGAGACACGCTGGTAAAGTGCTTCTCATCGATGTAGTGGGCCCGTGCCAGATAAGCGGAACCTAGCGTCGTTCCCAGTCCATCGGACAGTTGGGCTAGGTTTTTACCTGTAATAAACGCGTCCCGAAGTGCCTGCTGTTGTTGTTCCGCAAAGGGCAGAAGCGTAGCCTGTCTGATTTCTCCATTCTGGATGCCACCGGTAACCACATAATTTGCTCCGAGGGCTGCTCTTCCTTCTGGAGTGTTGGCTAGTACTGTTACCGGTGCAAGGCCTTTCAAAACGGCCATATCCGTGGCCGATTGTGCGTTAACCTGAATAGGCAGTAGTGCAAGGAAGCTTCCAATTACCAAAGACATGCTGGGAAAACACACAGCTGTATAGAACGCAGGCAATAGTCCGGTTTTTTTCATGGCTGAATCATATTACATGCGCTGCTCTGTATGTTTCCAGAGAGCTCTTGTCTTGAAACCAGAGCTCCGTTGTATGACATTTGTGGAACAGTATCGATTTGTCATGCAATTTCTGGAGTGATAACAAGCACCTCATTGCATTTCTGTTTGAAGCCCTCCATCCGGCACTGGAGCATTTCCCGAAAAGATGTAGACCAAAGCAATAAAGTTGGCGCGGCTTTCTGCCAAAGAAAGCCGCTCTTCACCTAACTTGGAAAGTCACAGTATTTCGGAAAATGCTTTAATGCTGGATCGCATGTCTTGCTTGTGGTCTTCGGACAGCGGACAACCGCGCTTTTCCATAAATACGGTTGTTCCATATCGGAGTTATGCGGAGATATTTCTTAGTCCTACTAAGCTAATTCAGAAGATTACCAGCAAGGTTCCGTACATACGCTAATTGGATTGCCAGATATGCTGGAGAGTCGAGAAGGATCAAAAGTCAGATTGCAAGAGGGGATTCTATTCCTCAATTCCATTCTTCCTGAAGCGGAGGACGTTCCTTAGTCCAAGTGCACCGAAAAACAAGCAGCCAATACTAACAGGACCAAAGATGAGGGGCATGATAAATCCCCTGTCTCTTCCTCCATTTCCGGCCTATTGTTTATTGCCTCACTCTCGTTTCTATTGCATATGACTGGTTTCAGCTTCCGGGTGAAAGTGCTGATAGATTTTTTCGGCTGTCTTGCGAGGTACGACTGCAATTAATGCTTCCATATCGGCATTCTGAACGCTCCGTAAGCTACCGAAATGCTCAAGGAGGCGCTTGCGCGTTAAATCTCCTACACCAGGAACTGACAACAATTCCGAGTTTCGATCTCGCATTTCGCGACGCTTGCGGTGATAGGTAATAGCGAAACGATGGGATTCATCGCGAATCTGCTGAACTAAGTGCAAAACTGGAGAACGGCGATCAATAACGATCGGTTCATCTTCCTGCCCGTAGAGATAAATCAATTCTTCACGTTTAGCAATGGAAGCGAGTGGCTGGGTTGTAAGTCCGAGTTCTTCTAATGCTGCTGCTGCTGCCCGTAGCTGGCCAATACCACCGTCGATCAGGATCAGGCTTGGCATCTCCTGTTTTTCTTCCTGGACACGACGATAGCGTCGCAGGACTACTTCATGCATTGACGCAAAATCATCAACTCCTGTTACCGTCTTGATCTGGAACTTACGGTAGTCGGATTTCTTCATTCCACTTTTCTCCCACACAACCATCGATGCCACCGTTTCGGCCCCCTGAATATGGGAGATGTCGAAGCACTCGATTCTCCGGGGCAACTCGGGCAGCATAAGAACATCCTGCAACGTCTCCTGAATTGCCTTTTGTGTAGGAATTAGAACCCGGAAGCGTTGATCGTAGCTTTGCTTTGCGTTTTGCCCTGCCAGATCGACGAGAGAGCGCTTTTCTCCTCGCTGTGGAACTGCCAATTCCACCTTATGTCCACGGCGCTCGGTAAGAAACTCTTGCAGCGTCTCACGATCTGTGAAGTTGACCGGCACAAGTACGCTTTTAGGAACATAGTTCTGGTCGATATAGAGTTGCTTTAAGAGGGCAGAGAAGAAGAGTCCAGGATGAAATTCTCCGTTTTTCTGCACTGGATTGTCTTCTTCTGTTGCGGATTCCTCCGGCTGGCCATTCTCTTCGGGGCCGATCAGCTCCGGGATGTCTTCCCAGAAGAATTCGCGGCGATCCACGATCTTGCCTCCCCGCATATGGAAGAGGTTCACTGCGAGCATTCCGTTTTCGTAGTGGTATCCGAAGACGTCGGCGTCGTCGTTCTCGACTGTTGCAATGCGCTGTTTGTCTTGTAGCTGGTTGACCGTGATCAGCAGATCCCGGTACTTGGCCGCAAGTTCGTACTGCTCGTTGACGGCCGCCGTTTCCATACGGTCTTTCAGCGACTTTTCCAGGTCATGTTGACGTCCTTCGAGGAACATCTGGGTGTCGCGGACGGCCTCGCCGTAGATTTCAGGTGTCGTGAGCTCCTGAACGCAGGGGCCTAAACAGCGCTTGATGTAGTACTGCAGGCAAGGACGTGAGTGGTAGCGTGAAAGATCCACTTTGCAACTGGGGATCAGAAAACTCCGATGGATCAGCTCCACTACCCGGTAAGCGAGGTTCCCTGGAAAGTATGGGCCGTAGTAGGCGCTTCCGTCTTTCCTTAGCCGTCGGGTGACAAAGACCTTTGGAAAACGATCTGCCAGAGTCAGTTTTACGTAGGGATACGTCTTATCGTCGCGAAGAAGAATGTTGAAGCGGGGCTTTTTCTGCTTAATGAAGTTGTTTTCGAGAGCAAGCGCTTCACGCTCGTTGTCGACGGTGATGTAGTCCAGGTCGACGGCCTCTCGCATGAGCGAGCCTGTCTTGGCGTTGGCCTGTGACGCCTCCAGAAGGTAGGAGCGTACGCGTGAACGGAGATTCTTGGCCTTACCTACATAGATGATTTCGCCTTCAGCGTTCTTGTAGAGGTAAATTCCTGGCCCGGTAGGTAGGGTGCGTATCTTCTCGTAAAGATCCATTGTGGCAGGTGCTCACTTCTCAGTTTATTCGCTTCGATGGATCCCGTGGAGAGCGGGCAGAAAGGAGTGCCCAAAGATGTAAAAATTACGCGAAATCTTTTATTTGAACCATTTTACAAAAGTGCTAGATCAATTTATCTGATTGATTCTAAACGGAAATACGAAAAGCATCTTTTTGGCTCTCTACTTGCATATTGCCAATATGAAAAGGGAGTAGGTTCTCCCTGGAGTTCAATCCGCCGCGCGCCTTAGCAGGCTTCGGCGATAGTTTGGAGTTGCCATCAATATGACACGGATGCAACGGACGTCCTTGCAGATTGGTTCCATCACCGGGGTCCTTTCCCTTCTGCTCGCTACAGGTTGTACGACCAAGAATTACGTGAGGAATCAGACCACTCCTGTCATTCAGAAGACGAATGAGCTGGATGATGCTACTGCGACGAATAATCGGAATATTCAGGATGTAGATCATCGGGCACAACAGGGAATCGCTCAAGCTCAGCAATCCGCCAATTCGGCGACACAGAACGCAAACCAGGCTGGCCAAGCGGCAAACCAGGCTCAGCACTCTGCACAGGAAGCAGTCAACCGGGCCGACAGCCTGGCAGGACTGGTAGCGAATCTTGATAACTACAAGCAAATGGGCGATGTGTCTGTGACCTTTGGTTTCGATAAATCGAACTTGACTAAGAAGGACAAGGAGCAGCTCGATCAGTTTGCCTCTCAGATACAGGGTGCAAAGAGCTACATCCTGGAAATTACTGGAGGCACCGACTCAACCGGAAGTGCCCAATACAACTATGATTTGAGCCAGCGCCGGGCTGATGCTGTAGTGCAGTATCTGGCTTCGAAGTACCAAATTCCTGCGCACAAGTTTTACCTGATCGGCATTGGGAAGGACGTTGCCGTCGCCAGCAACAATACCTCTCAGGGACGGGCAAAGAACCGTAGAGTAGAAATTCAACTGCTTTCGAATATGGGTGGTTCTCAGGGCAGCATGTCTCAACTGCAACCGCAGCAGCAACAATAAGAACCGTAGTTCTCCCGCAACGGATGACATGCAAAGAGCAAGAGGGGCTGCCGCATTGTGCGGCAGCCCCTCTTGCTCTTTGGCTTAAAAGTATAAAATATTAGGAGAAACAGCAGTCGCCAAAACTGAGGCAATTGCTAATGGGGCATGCTATTTCCGCCAGCTACATCGCCAGGTGCTTGATATGTTCGGCACGAACGTCTTTTGCGGTAAAGAGGCTTAAGAAGGGGGCGTCTTGTGCTGCGGCTTCTACTGCAGCTCTGCCACCCGCCTCTTCACGCTCAACGAGGCACACTACAGCTGCCACCTTCATATCCGCTTCACGAACCGTTTCAATCGCCGTGATGGTGGAAGCGCCCGTCGTACATACATCGTCTACAACCAGTACGGACGCACCTTTTTCGCAGAAGCCCTCGATCTTCCGCCCTGTTCCGTGAGCTTTTTCCGCTTTGCGAACCAGGAAACCATGGATCAACGGTGCCCCGTGGTTTTCCCTCGCATACCAGGCGCTGGCTGTAGCCACGTTCGAGACGATAGGATCGGCTCCCATGGTCAGGCCCCCGACAGCGGCCGGTTTGATTTTATGTTCGTGGAGGAGGTCGAGAATTGCATGGCCGGTCAAGCGGCCACCCTCAGCATGTAACGTGGTGATCCGGCAATCGATATAGTAATCGCTTGTTCCTCCGGATGAGAGTTTGAATTCGCCGAGCTTGAAGGAAAGCTTCGCCAACAGCCCCAAGAGTTGCTTCTGGTGATCGGTAAGCATCACCAGAATTTTAGATCATTGTGCGCTAACTCTGAATCTTCTCCAGATGGCGGAAGCCTCCTGTTGCGAAGAAGATGGTTGCAAAAAGGGTAAGGTTGTAGGCGGCGTGAACGATTGAGCTGGCAGCCAGGGAGCGCGTTGAGAAGCGTACGGCACAAAGAACCAGGCTGACACAGTAGAGAACAGCGAGCGGAGCCCAGGAATGTGCCAGCTGTTCAGAGTGAATAATCGCAAAGCCCACGCTGGTGATAAGTGAGGCAAAGATCATCGCCGGTAAGCTCCACTGCGTTTGTCCAGTAGCGTCGACTATGAGCTTGTCCTGTCCTTTGACCTTATTGGAGGCCCATTCCCAGGTGTTTGCCAGTGCAGGAAGGAGGAAGCCACGGAAGACAAGCTCCTCGAAGAAGGGCGCGATAAACACACCGAAAAAGGCGACTGTCCAAATAGAACGAGAAGTCCTAAAGAATTCGTCGATTGGTAAGCCCTTCGGGATGGGTAAAAAGTTGGACAGCAGTTCTACGATCAGGCTGATGCAAATACCCAACCCAATGAATCCGGGCAGATGCTTCTTTGCCGAACTAAAGCACCAGGAAACGCCTTCCGACAGACTGCGATCCCAGAGATAAGGCATGATTAGGGAACTAAGCCCCGCCGTCATGCCATAGATTACGGCAAGCATCCCCACCAGAATGAAGGTGTTTTTCTGCAATTCTGCAACCGGGAGATTCCCAAAAACGTGCATTGCAATTGCCATGATGAGGGTCAACCACACCAAGGCATAGGACAGGCCAAGTATGCAGAAGAACACGACGACGTGTCCCAGGTGTGGGATCAACCGAGGACCCGCTTCCGGGGCGAGAAGAGGAGTTGCTTCGTGGGGAAGACTTGCCTCGGGCCACGGCGTTAATGGTGAATCAGGAGTCATGAAACAGTTGCTTTCTTGCGCGTTGTTCCGGGCTTTTTCGCCTTCTCCTTTTGGATCGTAGGAGCGGCAGTTTTTGGGCTGCTGGCATAATACCTTGCCAGGAACCGTCCCGTATGTGATTCCTTTACTTGGGCCACGTCTTGCGGCTGGCCTTCGGCTACAATCTGGCCGCCTTCTTCTCCGCCCTCAGGACCTAAATCGAGGATCCAATCGGCGTTACGGATAACGTCAAGATTGTGCTCGATAATCACAACCGTATTCCCGAGATCGGCCAAGCGATGAAGAACTTCAAGTAGTTTACGGACATCGTCAAAATGAAGACCCGTCGTTGGCTCGTCCAAAAGGTAGAGCGTGCGTCCAGTCTGACGTTTTGAGAGTTCGCGGGCCAGCTTGATTCTCTGCGCCTCGCCTCCGCTCAGCGTGGTGGCACTCTGTCCCAGATGGATGTAGCCTAATCCGACATCGACAAGAGTTTGTAACTTCTGCCGAACTTGAGGAATATCCTCTAGCAAGGGAAGAGCATCCTCGATTGTCAGATCGAGCACGTCGGCTATCGAGTGCCCTTTGAATTTCACGGCCAGGGTCTCCTGATTGTAACGACGGCCATTGCAGACTTCGCATTGGACGTAGACATCAGGAAGGAAGTTCATCTCAATTCTGCGCTGTCCGTCCCCCTGGCAGGCTTCGCAACGTCCGCCGGCAACATTGAAGGAGAAGCGGCCAGCCTTGTATCCGCGTTGGCGGGATTCCGGCAACATCGCAAACAAATCGCGAATTGCTGTAAAGACGCCGGTGTAGGTTGCAGGGTTGGATCTGGGCGTACGTCCAATCGGCGACTGATCGATCTGGATTACCTTGTCGATCTGATCGATACCCTCAACAGTTGTGTGTTCTCCCGGCTCTTCTCTTGATCCATAGATCTCTTTGGCTAATGCCCGATAAAGAATTTCGTTGACCAGGGTGCTTTTGCCGCTACCGCTTACCCCGGTGACAACTGTCATGATTCCGATAGGGAAGCGAGCCGTCAGATTGCGAAGGTTATGGCTGCGAGCGCCCTTTACCGTGATCCAGTTGTTGGTCAATGGGCGCGGTTCGGCTCGATGTAGGATTCCCGCCTCTCCGGAAAGGTATTTCCCGGTGAGAGAATCCGGAGTTTCCATGATCTGCTTCGGCGTACCTTCTGCAACAACCAGTCCTCCGAGGCGTCCAGCTCCCGGACCAAGATCCAGAACGTAATCTGCATGTCGGATTGTGTCCTCATCGTGTTCTACGACGAGGACGGTATTTCCAAGATCGCGGAGAGACTCCAGTGCTGTGATCAGCCTCATATTGTCACGCTGATGGAGACCGATAGAGGGCTCATCCAGGACGTAGAGGACGCCTCGCAGCCTTGAGCCGATCTGTGTAGCTAGACGAATCCGTTGTCCTTCGCCGCCGGACAGGGAGGCAGCGTCACGATCCAGGGAGAGATACCCAAGCCCGACGGTATTCAGAAATTCAAGCCGCTCGATAACTTCCTTTCGCAGTCGCTCTGCAATGAGAGCATCGCGTCCTACAAGCTTGAGCTGGCGTGCTGACTCCAGAGCCATCCGTAAGGAAAGAGCCGTAAAGTCAGAGATGGACATCTCCCCAACGGTGACGGCCAGGGACTCCGGTCTCAAACGCTTGCCCTTGCATGCAGGACAGCGTGAGGCGGACATATAGCCGAGCATGTACTCACGGTATGCCTCCGACTTGGACTCCTCTAAGGCCTCGTGAAGATAGGCGAGGATCCCATGGAATCCGGTCTTTGGGGCTTCCGTTCTTGGTGGTCCGAAAAGTAGCAGATCCTGCTGCTTTTCAGGCAGCTCGCCGAAGGGTTTCTTTAGATCGATCTTGTACTTCTGGGCTGCCAGCACAATCAGGCGGTGAAGGTATTGGGAAGCAGATCCCGGCCCTAAAGCTCCATCTAGAAGCGGCTTTGACCAATCGGTGATGATCTTGGCGGGATCGAAATCGTAGATGTTCCCGAGCCCATGGCACTCCGGGCAGGCTCCATAGGTGGAGTTGAACGAAAAACTGCGTGGCTCCAGCTTGGGAACGTCCAGTCCGCATTCCGGGCAGGCCATGGACGACGAAAAGAGCTGTTCCTCGTTGCTGCCTGCAACCAGAACCATCACCAATCCGTTTGCCAGTTGCAGCGCTTGGGAGACCGAGGACTCCAAGCGCTTTTCCACCCCACCCTTAAGGACAAGACGATCGATGACAGCTTCGATCGTGTGATTCTTTCTCTTCTCCAGCTGAATAGGGTCGGCTAAATCGCGAATCTGTCCATCGATTCTGGCTTTGTATCCTTTTTGGTCCAGCGAGTCGAGAAGATCCTTAAATTCTCCTTTACGCCCGCGAACAACTGGGGCCAGGATGGAAACACGTTCCCCAGGAGCCAAGGCCAGGATTCTCTCAACTATCTGCTCTGCAGTTTGTCGGGAGATAGCGAGACCGCACTTGGGACAATGAGGAACTCCAATCGAGGCATAGAGCAGACGGAGGTAGTCGTAGATCTCGGTGATAGTTCCGACCGTTGAGCGAGGACTCCGGCTGGTTGTCTTTTGCTCAATGGAGATGGCTGGGCTTAGTCCTTCAATGGAGTCGACATCGGGACGCTCGATCTGATCCAGGAACTGCCGGGCATAGGCAGAAAGGGTTTCGACATAGCGTCGCTGGCCTTCGGCGTAGATCGTATCGAAGGCAAGGGAGGATTTTCCTGAGCCAGATAGTCCTGTCACTACAGTCAGTGTGTTGCGTGGGATCTGAACACTGATGTCGCGAAGATTATGCTGGCGCGCACCGCGCACTGTGATATGTGAAATGGACATGCTCTAGGGAAATTTTAGGCGAAAACTCGAATTGAAGCATAAACGGGAATGGGTACCACAAAATGAAAGGTCTCCATGGATTTCGTTGAAATTTATTGGAAGAAATCTGTCATAGGGGTATCTTAATAAGCAACAACAATATACATGAAGGCTCAACAAGTTCTGAGACAATGATTTACGGGTTCAAGTTTTTATAATCTTTCTGTCTCACGGAAAACAGCTTCGGGTCGATAAGGTCCCTAGCAGCCGATTGGAAGAGCACGTTGGACCTTATTTTCTGAAGGTTGAGTGAATGCAGGATTTAGTTAATACGATCATGCTGATCTGTGCAGTCCTGGCAGCAATGGCATTCGGCGTTTTGATGGCCTATGGCGTCTGTGTAGGTGCCTTTTCCATCCTTCGCATCCATGCCCGTTCGGTAGCTGCTTCTTCTGTGCGTAGTGCCAAGACACAGGTAGCCCGCGTTTCCTAAGCGCGATCCCCTTGAGCAGCCGTTCAAGGGATATATCTGTGCCCAATTTCCCTATACCACTTTAGTGTTATTGGTCCTTTCGTTAATGGGGATTACCGTTTAATAACGGTTCCCCAGTAGAAAGAAGCCAGGAAGGGTCATGCAGTCATTCTCCCGCTCCCTAGCAGCGGTGGGACTTGTATGCCTTACCCTCGTGTGCGTTTCGTGCGGTACAGACCTCTCCCTCTCCCAATCGGCTCTTACAACTCCGTTAGAGGGTATCGCAATCCTTTTCGGTTCTAATTCTGCCCTTGGCGATGTAACTCCGGTACACGATCCAAGCCTGATCCGGCAGGGGAATACTTGGTATTCCTTTAGCTCCGACAGTAACGGGACTCCGACAGATGCCTTTTTAAGCATTCGCTGTTCAAGTGACCTTATCTCGTGGAAGGACTGCGGCTCCGTTTTCACAAAGATTCCGTCATGGCTTGCAACTGCGCGGTCCCTGGTGCCGGAAGACTTTGGGCTCCCGATGTTTCCTATTTCAATGGCAAATATCACGTCTACTATGCCGGTTCTACGACGGGCTCACAGCAGTCGGTAATTGGGCTGGCAACGAAATACTACCTTGGATCGCTCGGATCCTGCTTATGCATGGGCTGATAACGGCGTTGTCCTTGCCTCACATTGGGGAGACGATTTCAATGCTATTGATCCGAATGTTCTGGTCGATGTGGATGGGCGTGTGTGGCTGACCTATGGAAGTTACTGGTCGGGGATTAAGCAAAGAGAGATTGATCCCGGGCGATGCCGAGCGCGGAGACTTGCTGATCTTTCATGCCCTCAAGTCGAGTGAAAATGGTGCGTCATATCAATGGATTAAGACAATCCATTGGTCCAATGACTGGCCCGTCCTGAATTGATTGAGGGAGGAAGCTCCTGGTTCGCAAAGTTCTCGTTTATGGGGTACTTGATAGTTTCTCCGGGGTGCGCTTGAAGAGGTGCTTCTGTCCGTCATCCCGGCAATCGGGATAGGTTGTCCTACCAGTTCAATTTCTGCTGGATACGGCAGAAAACAAATGATTTTTCAGCATTGAGCCTGTCATAATAATCACTAAAATTGAAATTTGAAACTGTTGCTCTATTGTAATTCTCCGGTATGATGGGTTGCCGAGAGCAAAGCACACGTTCTGTTGCCTCCTGCCGGTACAGGCATGGGCAGCAAACGACAGGAGCTTCAGTTCTAGGGATTTGGAGGCAGAGGCTCCCTTTTTTAGAAATTGCCTGCCCTGCGTAGTGAATAACTAGAGGGGAAATGGCGCTTCAGTCAGGAGCATCTGAAAAGAAAGATGGAAATACCAGCAAATGGCCGAGCTTTAGTGGCCATCGATTTAGGCGCACAGAGTTGCCGTGTTTCACTGCTTCGCTGGATCAACGGAGAACCGAGTTGGAAGCTCATCCACCGGATACCCAATGGCCCTGTGCAGACTCCTAAGGGACTCACCTGGAATCTGCAGGCTATTTTGAACTTCATGGACGAAGGCCTTCGGTTATGTGCGAAAGAAGCACCGGAAGGTATCGCTGCGGTCGGCGTCGACGGATGGGCTGTAGATTATGTGCGTCTTCTCGAGGACAGCAAACCAGCAGGAGACCCTTTCTGTTATCGCGACGAACGCACCGCCACTGCGGAAACCGATTTGCTCAAAATCGTGTCTCCTCAACATCTCTTCGAACTTACCGGAATACAGCCCTTACGTATCAATACTCTCTTTCAGCTCTATGCAGATCACCAGAAGGGTGTTCCTTCGGAGATGTCTTGGGTAAATCTTCCCGAATTCTTATTGTCGAGGCTGGGTGGAGAGCGCGTTTCGGAATACACCAATGCAACCCACACTCAACTGGTCGGTTTATCTTCCCGTGAGTGGAGCCAGGAGATCCTGACTGCGGCAAAGCAGGCAATTCAGGCTGCTCCTAAAGTTGTTCCTCCGGGAACAGTCATTGGCCGGATACAAGGATCTCTTGCAAAGGAGTCCGGACTGGAAGACGTTGCATTAATCGCTCCGGCATGTCACGACACTGCCTCCGCCGTAGCCGGCAGCCCGTTTTCCGGAGAGGACAAGACCTTTATCTGCTCCGGGACCTGGTCTTTGGTCGGGATGGTTGTAGAGAAGCCGGTCGTGACGGAAGAGGCCCGGTTAGCGGGATTCACGAACATTGGCGGACTCGATGGCCGCTATTGTTTCCTCCGCAATGTAAACGGCATGTGGATTCTGGGGCAGTGTATGGAGGAATGGTCAAACGCCGGGAAAACATGGGAGATCGCCGATCTCGTCGCGGCTTGTGAACAATTGCCGATCCCTTCTTTCTGTATCGATGTTGATGCCGAGGACCTTTCTCAGCCGGGAGCAATGCTGCCCCGGATCAATCGGCAAATTGTCGAGAAGGGCGGAAAACCGCTGTCAGCTTCTCCTGAAGCGGCTCCAGAGGTTGCGAATCTCCTTTTCCATAGCTTGGCTGCGAAATATGCCAAGGTATTGGCAGACATCAAGAGGTTTACCGGAACAAACTTCCATCAGGTATGTATTGTTGGCGGTGGCAGCCGGAATCAATATTTGAACCGGCTTACCGAACAGAAATCCGGAGTTGTCATCGTGACAGGACCTGCGGAGAGTTCTACGGTTGGAAACTTCGCAATCCAACTTGCCTGTCTTGCCGGAGAGCGCGGTTCCTTCGGTGTCAAGATCGATGCCGTTGCGCGCTGGGCAAATCTTTTAAATGGAGCAGTCTCGCAGTAGCTCCTGAGGAGATCGTGTGCGGAGAAGGGAGGGCCAGGCAGCCCTCCTCCCGTAGGTTTTTCACTAAAGAGGTCTCACATTTCTACGTTTTAAAGAGCTCCGCCGTAGCATGATTCTGTGGCGGAAACCGAACACCTGATCCCGATGGTCAGATGGGAGAGATTTCGTGATGTTCCATAAGTCATTTCTGCTGCGCTCCGGTACTGCAGCTTTCCTGTTAGCTTCGTTTACGGCTGCATTTTGCAATCAGAATGCATATGCAGCGCAACAGCAATATCCTCCTCTTACGGCTGAAGAGCTTGCCGGAATCGCTAAGGACAAGAGCCGTCATTTCGGCGACGATCCGGAGGATGGCGGTCCTTTGGCGAAGGATATCTCTTCAAAGCTCACCGTGCCTGAGGTGGATAAAGTAATTCGTAAAGTTGCAGATTGGGAACTCGATAAGTGGCAGCCTTACTACGATCTTATTTGGACCTCTAGCGTTCTTTATACTGGTTTTCTTGCCGCTGCCGATGCTACTGGCGATCAGAAATATCGGGACGCGATGCAAGCCGTAGGTGAAAAGTATCACTGGCAATTACGGAGTCATCTGCCCAATGCGGATAATCAGAGTGTAGCGCAGATGTATCTGGAGCTATATCTCCATAACAAAAAGAAGAATCCGGAATGGATCAAAACAACCCAGCAAGAGTTGGATGCCTTAATTACTGCTCCTGAAGATCCCAAGAGGATACCGTGGTGGTGGTGCGATGCTCTGTATATGGCTCCTCCTGTCTGGGTCAGAATGTATGCCGCAACAGGTGACAAAAAGTATCTGGACTACATGGACCAGCAATGGTTAAAGACCTACAACCTTCTTTATGACCATGACGAGCATCTTTTTGCTCGGGATGTGACCTTCCTCGATAAAAGAGAGCCGAATGGCAAGAAAATCTTTTGGTCACGAGGCAATGGGTGGGTGATGGGTGGTATCGTTCGCGTTCTTCAGCATATGCCGAAGAACGATAAGCGGCGGGCAGCATATATCGTTCTGTTGAAGGAAATGGCGGAACGCGTGAAGACTCTTCAGAATGAAGAGGGCCTTTGGCATGCGAGCATGCTTGATGCTAAAGATTACCCCTTGCCTGAGGTTTCAGGTTCAGCACTTTTCACCTATGCAATTGCGTGGGGAATTAATGAACACATTCTAGATAGAAAAACATATGCTCCTGTTGTCGAGAAAGCGTGGAAGGGAATGTTAGGACACATCTATGCCGATGGCCGGATTGGATGTATTCAGCAGACAGGCGCTGCTCCCGCGCATTACCGTCCAACTGCAAGTTATGATTACGGAGTTGGGGCCTTTCTCTTAGCGGGTTCCGAAGTCCGTCGCATGGCCGCACACAAATAGTTTTCCTTATCCGGGAGAAGGGCTTTTGATCCTTCTCCCGGCTCCCATCCTTTCATTCTCATCCTTTGCGGCATACTGCAAGCTGCATCTCTTCCTCTCTCGTTCTGTCCCACATAGCTAAAATGTTTTGGTTGCAGGTTGCATAAACAAAGAATCTGAATCAACGTCCGTGCACTGGAGACGGCTGTGCCGGTTTTGCTTTCGCTCACGTTGTTATAGAGTTGTAATCTGTTTGAGTTTTTGTGAAATTGGAGACTTAATGGCGATAATATCTGGCTGTGCCATTGAGGCTAATGACCTCGTCAAGACTTATCCCAATAAAGTTCGAGCTCTGGATGGACTTAGCTTTTCTGTAGAAGCTGGTAATATCTTTGCTTTATTGGGGCCGAATGGTGCTGGGAAATCAACAACTGTCAAAATTCTGAATACTCTATCTCGGCCCGATTCCGGATCGGCTCGTGTTGCTGGGATCGACGTTATTTCCGATCCGTCGCGTGTGCGCTTTGCCATTGGATGTGTGCTGCAGAAGTCTGGTGGCGATGTTTCCGCTACAGGGCGAGAGAATCTTATTCTTCAGGGAAAGATCTACGGCCTATCCGGAAATCCACTGAAGCAACGAGTCAATGAACTGCTCGATCGCTTTAATCTGGCTTCTTCTGCCGATCGGCTGGTGCGGACTTACTCCGGTGGCATGCAGCGAAAACTGGATATTGCGATGGGCTTGATTCATCGTCCCAAGGTTCTCTTTCTCGATGAGCCAACGACGGGGCTTGACCCGGAAGCCCGCTCGGAGATGTGGGAGGAGGTTTCACATCTGGCTTCCGGAGAAGGGCTGACAGTTCTGTTGACGACGCACTATCTGGAAGAGGCAGATCATCTTGCCCGTCGTGTTGCGATTGTGGATCGTGGGCGTGTGGTTGTGGAAGGATCTCCCGAGCAGCTCAAGAGTGAGCTCTTTGGCGATGCGGTACATATCGAGATGGCGGATGCAGTTTCGGAGGAGCGTGTTAAGGATGCCCTCGGATCACTTGACGGGATTGGAGAGATTGTCGTTTCCGGTCGATCTCTGCGCGCACGCGCCCAACATGGAGCTACGGCTGTTCCCTCAATGTTAACCACGCTGGAAGGGAAGGGGATCAGCGTTGCTTCTGTGCGCGTCAATCGTCCCTCCCTGGACGATGTTTATCTGCGGCATACGGGGCGTAGTTTCAGCGAGGCCGATCAAGGAGCCCAACAATGAGAGTTCTTTTGCATTCCTGGTGGATCGCAACTCGCCAGATCCGCGCTCTTATGCGCCAGCCCTGGTATATTGCTTTCACCCTTGTACAGCCAGTTGTCTGGCTCTTGCTTTATGGCCAATTATTCAAGCGTGTTGTAGAGCTTCCTGGTTTTAATGCCAGCTCTTACATCAGCTTTCTTACTCCCGGAATCGTGGTGATGACCGCAATTTTCTCTGCTGGGTGGAATGGTATGGGGATGATCAATGATTTTGAACGCGGCATTCTTGATCGCTTCCTGGTTTCACCTGTCAGTCGAGTTGCGCTTATCGGTGGTCGTCTTATCTCGATGGCCGTAGTGAGTACTATTCAGTCCATTATTTTGCTGGTTCTGGGCTTCATTATGGGGGCTCGTTTTGAGGGCGGCATTCTCGGAATACTAACTCTGATTCTGAGTGCAACCTTGCTCGCGATGCCAATTGCAGCATTCTCAAATGCTATGGCAATCACAATTCGTAAGGAGGAGTCGGTAATTGGCGCCTCTAATTTTTTGTTGCTGCCGCTGACCTTTCTCTCCCCGGTCTTTATGGCGAAGAATGTCATGCCAGGATGGATTCGAACGGTCTCGGCCTTTAATCCTGTTAATTGGAGTGTAGAAGCAGGCCGGGCAGCACTCGGAGCCAATCCCGATTGGGCATTCGTTTTGAGCCGGATGCTATTTCTGGTTGTCTTTGGAATTGTTGCCGCTGCAATTGCAACCCGGGCGTTTCGTTCTTATCAACGTTCTATTTAGACGATCTTTCCTTACCACGTTTGGGTCCATCGAAAACTCACGAGTTGGGCCGTACTTTCTACCCATTCCGCCACAGTAATTGGCGGAATGGGGACCTCGCTTCTCTGGCAGAGTAACCACTCTGTCCTCTGCTGCCGGTCCCTACTAAAACTAGTCTGTAAAGGTTCTAGGTCGAATATCAGTACCTATGGAAGAAGAGCATGAAAGATTTTGAAGGCAAAATAGCAGTGATTACCGGTGCGGGGAGCGGCATCGGGCGCGGAATCGCCGAACGGTGTGTCAGCTTGGGCATGAAAGTAGTTCTTGCCGATGTTGAAGAAGGCGGCCTTGCCGCAGCAGAAGCCGAGCTGAAGGCTATCGGTGGTACCGTGTTTAGCGTAAAAACCGATGTTTCCAATCGGGGGGATGTCGAACGCCTGGCAAGTAAAACGCTAGACGTATTTGGTGGCGTGCATCTACTGTGCAATAACGCGGGAGTTGCTGCGGGAGGAGCTCCCTGGGAAGCGACTTGGAATGATTGGGAGTGGGTGATTGGAGTCAATTTGTGGGGTGTGATCCATGGTGTCAAGGTATTCACGCCGATCATGCTTGCACAGAATACGGAATGCCATATCGTCAATACCTCTTCGACTGCGGGGATTATGGTCGGGGGAGGTACGGCCCCTTACTCAGTAACAAAGCATGCAATAGTCGCACTTTCAGAGAGTCTGTACTTTTCTCTGCAACAACGGAAGTCGCTCGTCAAAGTGTCGGTACTCTGCCCAGGTCTTGTGCGGACAAAGATTGCAACTTCCGAGCGGAACAGACCCGAGGAGTTGCGTGATGAACCGGCTCCAATGACTCCAGAGATGCAAGCTGGACGGGCTGCATTCAATGCTGCCCTTGAGGCGAGTATGCCGCCCCTACATGTAGCAGATGCGGTCTTTGAGGCTATTAAGAAGGATCAGTTTTATATTCTTTCCCATCCCGAATGGCTTGAAGCTGTCCAGCTCAGAACCGACAGTCTTTTGAAGATGGAAAATCCGCAAGATCCGACTCAGACGGTCATAAAGCTTCTTAATCTCAAACTTGGATAGCTGAGAGAGCAATTTTATCGGGGTAACCGGAGAATGCGCAGTTTGCAAGTATTCTCCGGCTACCCCGATAAAGCTTCAATTCTGCTGCTAGACAGCCTGGTCTAGCGGTGTCACCAAACTCTCCTTCGAAACGAGTTTGTGATCAATGTAGTTGTAGGGAGGGACTGTCTGTCCCCGCAAGATGCTGAGTCCTAGCTGGATCAACCGAGGTCCATAGGTTATCGGTTCGTGAGAGACGGATCCGATAAATGGACTCTTGGGATTCTTAATCTCTTCAAGAGCCTCGGGAATACAATCCTGTCCGGCAATCGCTACATGTTTTGTGCGCTTCAACGCGCGTACCGCCTGCAGGGCGCCTAAGGCGCTGGTGTCGGTTGCTGCCGCGATCAGAATGTGATGATCCTTCGGATGGCGATTCATGAAATCTTCGATCAGCTTGGCACTCTTTTCACGAATGCCCTTGCCATCCATGCGAACAAAGCACTCGACAGGCAGGTTAGGTATCTTGTTGCGAACACCTTCGAAGGCACCTGTGATGCGACTTTGTACTAACGGACCGGCACCTTCCAGATCGAGCCCGAGAATCCAATCTACCTTTCCACCCCATTCTGTGAGTGCGTGATTTGCCAGCAGCTCACCGGCTTCAACCCCTACGCGGAAGTTGTCGACTCCGAAGTAAGTTGCATGTGGGTGGGGAATGTCGATAGCGATGAGAGGTATATTGGCTCCTGCGATTCGGTCGGCGATGATCGGAGCTACACCCTGCTCGATCTGAAATTCGATGACCAAATCGACACTATTGCTGACGAACTCTTCGGCGTTTTTAAGCGCGATGTTGGCGTCATATTGGTTATCCAGTACCAATAGGTCAACACCTGCCTGAGCGGCTGCCTGCTGAAGGCTTTCCCTGACTGCTTCGGAGAAGGGCATTTCACTGCTTTGTCCGGCGAATCCAAACCTCATTTTGCGTGGACGAGTAATCAATCGGTAAAGACCATCTTGCGATTGAGAGAGGTATCCGCGATGAACAAAGGTCTTGAGGATTCGATATACCGTGGTTTTTGAGATATGCGTTCTCTGAAAGATCGCTTCCAGGGAAATCGGCTCCTTTTCTGCCTGCAGGAGCTCAAGGATATCCAATGCCTTGGAAAGGATTGGAATCAAATATAGGCGTTTCGCAGCAGCCTTTGGCACGTTCTCTGTCCGTTCTATGAATAAATTCGAAAGTTCAATATATACCCGATAAAGTTGTTCTTGGAAACACTGATCGCAACCAAGTCCAACAAGGGTTACTTCCAGGCGAACTTATTTCTTCCTGAAATGTCCTTGTGTTCTGGGAACTACAGGCGCCCAAGGCACGGGAGATCCCAAGACGATGGCTGTATTGGTGGCAACGTAAGGCATCAGAGAATCGATGACTACTTCGAGATGGGTTACGTCCTCAACAGCGGCTTGCAGAATAAACGATTCCGAACCCGTCACCCGATGGCATTGCAGGATCTCCGGAACCTTCTTCACTATGGATGCAAACTTCTCCAGCTTGTCACCCGCTACGCTTACCTTGATGAAAGCTCGAACCGTCAGGCCGACCTTCTCCGGTCTGACCTCTGCGTGATAGCCGGCGATAACGCCACTCTCTTCCAGGCGGCGGACTCGCTCGATAACTGCTGGAGTGGACAGGGCAACACGACGCCCCAGCTCTGTGAAGGGGATGCGAGCATTCTCCTGAAGACAGAGCAGAATTTTAGCGTCGATTTCGTCGAGATTCGGTTTTCCTTGCAAATCCGATCCTCAGAATTTTAGGACAGTGCTTTTCCGGAGAGGGAAGATTCTGTCGGAATCTACGAACTGCTCTTTCCAAAGCTCTCGATCCATTGCCGTTATTCTTTCCGAAGAATGGCATTCTTGTCGAATAAATTCAGGGCAACACTGCGATTTTCTTAATTTTTCACTGCCGTCAGCATCGGCATTGGCCGGGCATACCGGGCGCCGAATCCAGATAGAACCTCCGGTGCGGAGAGTAAGGACAGTGGCGTAATCGTGTCGCGTTGCTTATAGAGCTTTTGGAGCGAATCGGCTACATAGTTCAGGTGTGATTGGGTATATACCCTGCTGGGGATCGCCAGACGTACGAATTCGAATCTGCAGGGATGCGGGCCGTTCGCCGCAAATTTCATTTTGGCTGCACGAATTCCATAACGTATGAACAGTTCAATAGCAAGTGCCTGTCCTGGTTGATCCATCTCTTCGAAGTCCGGCAAGAAGGCTGTTGCGTCAAGAAAAACCGCATGCGCTCCAACCGGTTGGACAACGGGAAGGCCAGCTTCGGCGAGTTTTGTCCCCAGGTAGCGGGCAACAGCCATGTGGTAGGAGAGGTAACTCTCTTCGGTAGATTCGTAGAAGCCGACCGCCATTGCTTCCAGATGCTCGCCAGCGAGACCGCCATAGGAGGGATGGCCTTCCGAAAGCAAAACTCCTTCACGGAGCTTCTTGGCTACTTGCGAGTCACGTGTGCCCAGCAGACCTCCCATTGGCGACAGCCCGTCTTTCTTTGCGGAAAGGAAAAAGCCGTCGGCATAGTGAAACATCTCTTGCACAATGGAGCGGATGGAGCGCTTCTCGTATCCGGGCTCTAGCGCTTGAATGAACCAAGCGTTTTGGGCAAAGCGGCAGGCATCGAGATAGAGCGGTTTTCCGAAATTATTCGCCAGAGCTGCAGCTTCACGAATGTTTGCCATAGAGACAGGCTGGTCGGCGCAGCTGTTATTGGTAATCGTTAGCGTTACGAAAGGAATTCGCAGAATATGCTTGTCGAGACATTCATGCAAAGCTTTAAGATCGATGTTTCCCTTGAAGGGGTGAGGATCAAAGAGTTGTGCGCTTTCCGGGCAGGGCAGATCGAGTGCCTGCGCTCCGACGGCTTCAATGTTAGCCCTGGTGGTATCAAAGTGCGTGTTCGATGGAATTATGTCCCCAGGGGAGCAGAGACTGGAAATGAGTATCCTTTCAGCTGCCCGGCCTTGATGGGCCGGAAAAACATGCACAAAGCCAAAGAGGTCTTCGATACATCGTTGTAGCTTCCGGATGCTGCGATTTCCTGCATACGATTCATCTGCAAGCATCATGGCAGAACGCTGTTCCGTACTGAGCGCTCCGGTTCCACTATCGGTGAGCAGATCGATGAGGACTAAATCTGAGCTGATTTCGTATAGGTTAAAGTCGGCAGCTTTGGCAGCAGCTCTCCGCTCTGCTTCCGTGCTCATCCGGATTTTCTCTACTGCTTTGATTCTGTAGGGCTCAAATGGTAGTTCGCTCAACATGTTCGATCCTGAACAGAATCTTAGAGCCCTTTTCTGCGAGATTACATGGTGTATTTATTGTCTTTAACGGTAATTTGAAGAGACATTAAGAATAAAACGGGGAAGTGACTTAAATTTTAAGGTGAAGGGCCTCTGCTGATTTGTTTACGCTGTTTTGAAGCCAGGCATTCAGCTTTCGGAGGGATTTTGTAGCTCGAGTAGGAATGTGCGCCTGAGGAAAAGAGCAGTCCTGCTGAATAGCTCTTTCCCTCAGTTTGTTTTACCAGCTGCCTTGCTTGGCCCCATACCACCAGACCAGCCCCAAAGTTGCTGTATCTTGATGATCGGAGTAGATGCCTCTCTTGTCGGTTGTAAAGAAGAGCTGATTCGACCAGTCTCTTCTGTACTCCATTCGGGTCAGCAATCCCGGAGCAAGCTTGTAATCCCAGGTCGTTGTTATCTCTTTGAGCGCCTGATTGGTTGTGCTGAGGAAGTTTCGATCAGAGAGATACTCGCTACGGACGGTTAATGTTGAACGAGGATTGGCCTGATATTGAGCGTAGAACGCACCGCCAAGAATGTGTGTCGGCGCGCTCGATTGATAAACCCTGCTGATGCAGTAATCGACTTGTCCGGAAAGTGTGACCTTTTTGGTGACATTCCAAACCGCATAGGAGTCGGCAATATGCTGTCGGCCATCAGGACGGGAAATCGTGTTGTTCTCTACAGAGGTTGCTTGTTCCTGCCCGGTGTAGTAATTCAGCGCCCAGGTGAGAGATTTTGCTGGCCGTAATGTCCACAAGATCGCGGCGGATTTGAAGCCATTAAAGTCTTCCGTCTGTTGCGTTCCATTTACGATCCAGGCCGTAACCGTTGCCTTGGACGTCAGGTCGTAGCTACCGCGGAATCCTGTGTGATAGTAGGGCAGCATGCTGAAGAGGAGGCTGCGTGAGTAGTTTGCCTGATCCTTGGTATAGGTGCCTTCCAGCCCAAGGGTGCTGGACCATTTCCCGAAATCGATTGTGACCGGCTTCGGCGTTGGCAACACATAGGTGCCGTAGGCTTGAAAGAGATTACTGTAGCCACTCTGGTGAGAGGTGTTGGCTGCGTTTCCGCTGTCTTGCACGTTTGCCACTTGGCCAAACATGAGATCCACACGGGCACCTATTCTGCGGCCCACGGAGATGTCTGGAGGCAATTCAAAGATTGCCGCAGCTTGATTGATACTGAAGCTGTTGTGGGAGATGTCATACGCTCGTAGTGCGTTTGTCTGATCGTATGGACGTGCAAAATTGTAGGCATAGTATCCGTCGAAGGCGAAGTTGAACGTTACCGGGAAAGGTGATTTTTTCTCCGGCTCGACAGATACAGGCGTCGTCGCCAGTGCACGAGAGGCATCAGAGAGTGACTGTGCCGTAATATCGGACGTGGGCTCCTTCGGAGCATTGCCCTGAAGTGTGGCAACGATCTTTTCCAAGGTTGCAATACGAGCTGTTAAATCTTGAACTTGACGACGCAACTCCTCATTCGTCTGACCGTCCTGTGAGTTAGCTGCTTGCGCAGGCAGAGAATAAGCGGTAGCGGAGCTTAAGGCCAAAACTGCAACAAAAAGCAAAGTACAAATAAAGAAGGGCCGACAATTTGTCACTGAGGAAACCTGCTTGAGATTCGGCTCGCGAAGTAGTTTTCAATTTGTAATTGGAATACAAGAGAAATGGCAAGAAAGAAATTACATGCTCTCGGATTGCGAGAGGCAGATCTGCCATTGCTGTATATTTCTGCTACTCCTCCAGATCTGGAAATAGTAAGCATTCTTTTTCCGGTATGACAAATCTGAGCGTTTGCTGTTAAAAGCGTCAGATTAGGTACCCGAAAAAGTATTTAAGATTTTCGAATAGGGTGTAAACGAAAGAGTTTCAAAAACAACCCTTGAAGCATTGCCTGTATTGGGACGTTTAGAATCTTGATTCCTTTTGGCACGATTGAGAGCCCAAGCCCCCGTTAGGAGCCTGGGCAACTCCTTTTGCCTCTGACGAAAACTGATGGTGACTACGTTAGAGTCGTAGCCTGTGGCCGATTTTCTATGAAGAGCTGAAGAGAGCGGCCTTCGAGGAGAATCTTTTTCCCGTTACGGCTGCTTTTGAATGGATTCTCGATCTCGTTTGTATTGAGCATTAGTTTCCATTTGCCTCCACATGGGGTAGGAGGCAGAGCAAAGAGAACGGATTCGTGATGAGCGTTCAGCAAGATGAGGAAAGAATCGTCTTCAACTTTATTGCCTAGCTCATCTGAGATCTTTAACGTAGCGCCATTCAACATCAAACCGAGCGTTCTGATCCATCCGGCATTCCATGCGTCACCTGAGAGTTCTTTGCCATCGGTACCATACCATGCAATATCTCTTGCTTCGGAATTGTGAATGACGCGATCCTGAAAGAACTTTCTACGACGCAGATTGGGGTGGACCTTGCGTAGTTCAATCAGTTTTGCGGTGAACTCCAACAGTTTTGTTTTTGCTTCGTCGGGAGTCCAGTCATACCAACTGATCTCGCTATCCTGACAGTAAGCATTATTGTTACCTTTTTGCGTACGGCCGATCTCATCTCCACCTGAGATCATGGGAACTCCTTGGGATAGGATCAGCGTTGCCAAAAGATTGCGTATTTGGCGCTCTCGGGCATGCAGGATATCGGGGTCGTCCGTAGCGCCTTCAGCACCCATGTTCCACGAATTGTTGTCGTTGGCTCCGTCCTGGTTATTCTCCCCGTTGGCTTCATTATGTTTTTCGTTGTAGCTCACCAGGTCACGTAACGTGAAACCGTCATGGGCTGTTACGAAATTGATGCTGGCATATGGTCTGCGGCCGTCGTGTTGGTAGAGGTCGCTGGATCCGGTCAGGCGATAGCCTAAATCGCTGAGCTGTCCATCATCTCCCTTCCAATATCTCCGTACAGTGTCGCGATATCTTCCATTCCATTCGGCCCAGAGGACAGGGAAGTTTCCTACCTGATATCCTCCTTCTCCTACGTCCCATGGTTCTGCAATCAGCTTGACGTCGGCAAGAGTGGGATCTTGGTGAATAATGTCGAAGAATCCGCTCAAACGGTCGACATCGTGGAGTTCTCGTGCCAGCGTGGCCGCAAGATCGAAACGGAAGCCGTCGACGTGCATCTCCTGTACCCAATATCTCAGACTGTCCATGATGAGCTTGAGTACCTGGGGGTGGCGGACGTTCAGGGTGTTTCCTGTTCCGGTGTAGTCCATGTAGTAACGCGGATTGTCCTGCATGAGCCGGTAATAGGTAGAATTATCAACTCCTCTCATACTCAGCATTGGTCCCAGGTGATTGCCTTCGGCTGTGTGGTTGTAGACCACATCGAGAATGACTTCAATCCCTTCCCGATGCAGTGCTTTGACCATAGCTTTGAACTCTGCCACCTGGTTTCCGTTTTGACCGGAGGAACTGTAGCGGGAGTAGGGGCTGAAATAGCTTAGCGTATTGTAACCCCAATAGTTCCGTAATCCTTTTTGGACTAGATAGCCATCGTTGACAAAATGGTGGACCGGCATGAGCTCTACTGCCGTGATTCCAAGCTTCTTTAAATGTCGCAGACTGGCAGGGGAGGCTAGCCCTGCGTAGGTGCCGCGTAATGTCTCTGGAACATCTGGATTCTGGATACTGAATCCGCGAACATGTGTTTCATAGATGATCGAATCCGACAGTGGTATGCGCAGGGGACGGTCTTGTTCCCAGTCAAAATAAGGATTCACGACAACACACTTCGGCATGCCCGATGCTCCGTCCCGTTCATCGCGGTTGAGATCGGCATTTTCTTCTCCAAATTGATAAGGGAATACAGGCTGTTCCCAATCTACATAGCCACAGATTGCTTGAGCATAGGGGTCGACCAGAAGTTTTGCGGGATTGAATCGTAGACCTTTTTCCGGTTCCCATGGTCCGTGCACCCTATATCCATAGAGTTGTCCTGGTGGAATTCCCGGAAGATATCCATGCCACACAAAGGCTGTACACTCCTCCAGCGGTATTTTGTCTGTTTCTGCTCCCGATTCGTCAAAAAGACATAATTCTATTGCCGTTGCATGTTCGGAATAAATTGCGAAGTTAACTCCGGTGCCATCCCATTTCGCGCCGAGAGGATAGGGTTTTCCTGGAAGAAGAGTGATTCCCATTCTATTGGCATACCTTTAGGATCATTTATTGTTTGATGCGCTGGGGAGTGAATCGAATTGCTGGTGAGGCTTCAGGAATACGACGTATCTAAACGATTCCCCGATAGGTCAGAAGACCGATAGCAGAGAAACGTTGCTCATACGAAACGCGGTGCATCCCAGACAATACAGGGATTTGTTGTACCTATCGCTACGCACAGCTGTTTCCCTCGAGCGATGGACAGAGATAATTAGCATTCTTTGGAGAAAGGCATTATGCAAGTCCAGAACATTTCCCGCATAGATATAGGCTCGCCGACGATAGAAAGGAGCAGCTTTCTTTCCACCCCAGCAAACCAAAGAGGGTTCGCCTGGGATCCGCTTTTAGCGGAAAGCTGCGTATGCTTTTGTTCTGGCCTTCATGTTGGAGGGAAAAGCTCTAGGCCGATGCACGTAAATTTCTTTGTGGTATCTGTGCAATTGCATCGGGCTCCAGGGGAAGAAAAATTCTGAAGATCGTTCCACTACGCGTTCCCTGGCGGCTGCGTACGCGTACTATTCCTTGATGCTTGTCCATGATTTCGCGGCTTACCCATAGGCCTAATCCTGTCCCCGTTGTTCCCTTCGTAGAGAAGAATGGTTCGAAGATATGAGAGAGGGTTGCCTTATCCATTCCAATTCCTGTATCGGAGACAGTAACAACAACACCGGGAATTTCGCTCTTCCATTGGTAGGTTTTGTGAGTCCGAAGAATCAGTCGGCCACCGGTGCTCTGCATAGCATCGAGTGCATTGCCGACGAAATTCGCCAGTACTTGACGTATCTCTCCGTCGTAAGCAAGGATTGTCGGAATCTTTCCATAGTCTTTCTTGATTTCAATGTTGAATGCGCGAGTCCTACCTTCGTAAAGCGCAAGCACTGTTTCCAGCAAGTCGTGGACATCGGTTCGCGCAGGCTTCGTATTTTGGCGGTAGAAGCGCAACGTTTGTGTGGTGATGTGTACAACTCTGTCCAACTCTCTTTGCGCTAATGACAGATATTGTTGTCCTGAATCATTAAGTCCACTCTTGCTCAGCAAATAAAGGCAGTTTGTGACTGCTTCTAGCGGGTTGTTAATTTCGTGTGCGATTGATGCTGCCAAACGTCCTGCTGCAGCCAGCTTTTCCGTGCGGCGAAGAACTTCGTGACTCTTCTTTTGTTCGGAGAGGTCGGCGAGAAATGCTGCAAGTTGTCGTTCTGTTTCCGGTGCTTCCGGATTGAGAATTGCTCCTCCGATTAGTACTGGAACAGGGGAGCCTCCTTTGCGCAGAAAGCTTACTTCCATTGGCTCAGGAAGGCCACTGAGCCAGAATGGGCGCCTTGCCATGGAAAGCCGACTACTCTCCTGTTCGGAAAGCATGCGCTCCAGCGTCACTGTGCCTTTTGCCAATTCTTCCATGGTGTAGCCCAGTAAGCGCTCGATTGCAGCATTGGCATAGAGAATCCGGCCGGAGTAGTCGCTGATGATCAGACCTACCGGCATAGATTCCACAAGACGATGGAAGCGTTGTTCACTCTTTTGCAGTGCTCGCTCCGCCTCTCGCTTGTGGCGGCGGCCGCGAGCTTCTGCCATCTCTCGTTCCAGAGCAGGGATTAAGCGAGCCAAATTCTGTTTGGAGATGTAGTCATGTGCTCCGGCGCGCATGGCTTCGACAGCGGTTTCTTCACTGACTGCTCCTGATAACACGATAAAGGGGATGTCAAAGCCCGCGGCTTTGAGAACCTTGAGCGCCTCCGGAGCGCTAAAGGAGGGCAGGTGATAGTCGGCCAAGATGGCATCCCAAGACTCCCCTGACTTGTTGAGCGAATCCAGCATCTCGGCCTCGGTCTCTACCCGTATGATTTCAGGGAGATAGCCGGCTCTGTTGAAATGCCGTTCAACAAGCAGTGCGTCGGACGTGTTGTCTTCGACCAGCAGAACCTTTAGGTGTCGTCCGGTCAGATCGTGCGAGGAGGACATTCGTTTAGAACCAGCCAGTACATGCCTAATTGCCGAGTTGCTTCGGCAAACTCGTTGAAATCCACAGGTTTACGGATATAGCTATTCACGCCCATTCGATAACTGCGCATGATGTCGCTTTCTTCATCCGAAGAAGTCAGAATTACCACAGGAAGCATTCGAGTGGAATCATTTTCGCGAATCCGCCTCAGTATCTCTAGTCCATCGACCTTTGGTAACTTGAGATCCAACAGCACAATCTGTGGGAGTGTCGTTAGCGCTGCCGGTCCTGAGCCGAAGAGCATTTCAATTGCCTCTTCGCCGTCGTGTGCTACAACTATCTCATTTGCGATCTTGGATTTACGAAGGGCTCGGATGGTGAGCGCTTCGTGATCCGGATCGTCCTCGACGAGGAGGATTTGTCTTGGAGCATCGGGCATCTTCAGAACCCTCCTATCCTAGAGTAAATCGAAAGGTGGCACCCTTACCGACTGCACCTTCTGCCGAGATATTTCCATGGTGTCTGCGGACAACTCTTGCTACCGTTGCCAGCCCGATTCCGGAGCCCTTAAAATCACGATCTCCATGAAGCCTCTGAAATGCCGTGAATAACTTATTGGAATACTGCATGTCAAAACCTGCTCCATTGTCGCGAATATAGAATTCGGCGGTTGATTTCTCTTGTCCAAACTCTATCTCGGCGACAGGCACATTGGATGTAAATTTCACAGCATTCCCGAAGAGATTTTCAAGAGCTACTCGTAATAACCGGATATCCCCTTCCGCCAGAAGATTGGGTTGAATCGTGAAATGGATCTTCCGCTCTGGATTTTGGGAGACCAAATCCGCCGATATCTCTTGTGCCAAGTCGGTCAAGTTTATCGTTTCCTTAATAATCTCTGCGCGCGTGATTCGGGACAGCTGCAAGAGTGCATCGATGAGTATACCCATCCTTTGCACTCCATTCCGGATACGACGCAGGTAATCTTGTGCCGTGTCGTCCAGCTTTTGACGATAATCCTCTTCCAGGGCCAGGCTGAAACCATCAATCGTTCTTAAAGGGGCTCTCAGATCATGGGAGACAGAGTAACTAAAGGCTTCCAGCTCTTTATTGGTTACCTCAAGTTCGGTGGTTCGTTGTCGAACACGCTTTTCAAGTTCAGTATTGAGTATGCGTACCTCTGCCGACCGTTCTTCCGACAATCTGCGTGCTCGCAACTCCGCTTCATATGCCTGCGCTCGATCCAGGGAGATGGCTATACGGTCGGCAACAAACGAAACAAGTTGTTTGTCCCGCTCTTCGAAGGCTTCGCCGCTTCTTCGTCCGGCAATAATTGCACCCAGAATCCGTCCTGAGACGTTTAGAGGTGCTACCAGGATGCTGTGCATCTCTTCACGAAAACCTTGGATCGGTAGTGTGAGGTGATCTTCTGGGGAGAGAATAACGATCTGGTTGGTTGTGACGGCGCGGTCGATAGGCCCTTGTTTGGTGATTCGGATTCGTTGCCCAGGGGAAAACCTAGCTCCCCGAACGGCATGAATTTCTACTTCGTCTCCATGCCACATACAGAGGATTGCAGCGTCGGCTTGGATGACATTGCAGACCCGGTCCATCAATTCATTGGTTAATTCGCGCGAGGTAAGTTGTGTCAGGGCGACATCATTGATGTTCTGAAGCTTTTCCAGTCGGTCTCGGGTGGCATCGGCCTCTTTGCGAAGCTGGTGCTCTCTAGCCAGGAAACGGAACATTACAAGAATAAGCAAAAGATTGAGACAAGCAGCTACGATAATGGTCGATTGAGTACTGCGTAGTGCACGCTCCGTGTCCCTGGATCGGATGGAAAGTAACCGGGTCTCTTCATCTTGCATTTTGCTGATGCTGGCGTGAACCCGGTCCATGACGATTTTGCCGCTCCGGCTCAGCTCGATTAACTGCCGGATCGTGGCTCCCGATCTTCTCGCTTTGATCGTCTGCTGAAGCAGATCGAACCGGTCGTTCAGGACAGCTTCCATCTCCGTTATGTTTTGTTGCTGAACAGGGTTGTCCTCAATAAGGATGCGCAATTCCTTGATTTCGTCAGGGACGAATTGGCGGGTCCTCTGGTATGCGGAAAGCGAGGGGTCTTCACCTGTCAGCAAAAAATCGCGAGTACTGCTCTCCGCCTCATTTAATGTTCCGGTAATGCTGTCGAGTTGACGTAAAACCTGCCACGTATGTGCAACTGCGTTCTGTGTATGAGTCAGCTGCCGTAATGATTGCAGAGCCATCCACGCGTTCAGCGCGATCAATACCACGGCTGCCGCGAGCAGAGTTCTGGTAACCGCCGCCGTCGCAATTCTCTTCATCTGCAATTTGCAATACTGGCAGGATAGATGCCATGTTTACGTAAACCGTTGCCTTTGAAGGATGTAGGGCCTATTACCTACTCAAGTTTGTACTTGGTTTCTGCCAGTCGGTACATTCTGCGCCAGATCAGTCTATTGGTTGTTACCACCATCAGCGCCATGATAATCGTGGCGAGTAGCAGAATAGGGAATTCGCCCGAGTCCGTGGCTGCGCTGATTTGTGCTCCGAGGCCGATTGTCTTGAGTGTCTGATCCTTCAGATGGAAGTATTCCGCAATAATGCTCGCATTCCAGGCGCCGCCAGAGGCTGTGATCAGGCCCGTGACCAGATAAGGGAATATCCCGGGAAGAATAAGAGTCTTCCACTTTTGCCATTCGGAGAAACGGAAGAGAGTAGCGACCTCTCGTAAGTCGGAAGGAATGGCCATCGTGCCGGCAATGACATTGAAGAGAATGTACCATTGCGTGCCGAGCAACATAAGGATGATCGCTCCTACTCCCAGGCCCCCACCCATTTTGATTAAGGCGAGAACCAAAATCGGGAAGAGTGCGGTGGCTGGAACCGAAGCCAAAACCTGGGCCAGAGGTTGGGCAATGCGCGCTAGCTTAGGATTCGATCCAATGGCGACTCCCACGGGAATTGTCCATGCAGAAGCGAGAGCCAAAGAAACAGCCACACGAAGGAAAGTTGCGCTGGCGCCGGCAAGGAGCATGAGAAAGTCATGCATGCTCACTTGACGAAGCGAAGCCAAGGAGTGAAATGCTGTGTAGATAACGCAGCAACCCGCCGCAACTCCAAGTATCGTCCAGAGAATCATCGCCAAACGGGTGTTTTCTTCTGCATCGAGTGGCTTGATTATGGATTTTCTTTTTGAGTATTTGAAACTTGAGTAGATCTTCTCGCTGAGTGGTGTAAGGGTGTGGCGAGAGACCATTGATAGAAAACGAGATTGACGAATGATCTCCAGAATCGGAGAGGTAATTCGGTCGCCACTTTCCGTCTGCTCAAATTTGAAGCGGTCAGACCAGGCAATAATTGGACGCCAGATCAGCTGGTCAGTGGCAACCACAATAAGGATCATCGTGACCAGTCCAGCCAACATGGCATGAATGTTCCCGGTAGATGCCGCCGTTTGCAGATAGGACCCCAGGCCCGGGAGACGAAAGTCACGCTTTCCCAAAACAAACATCTCGCAGGCGATCAGGAAAAACCAGCCTCCGGCTACCGACATGATCGAGTTCCAGATCAGGCCAATCGCCGCATAGGGCAGTTCCAGATGCCAGAAGCGCTGCCAGGCCGAAAATCTGTAGATACTGACGGCCTCACGTAATTCCCTCGGAATATTCTTGAGCGAAGAGTAAAAGCTGAAAGCGATATTCCAAACCTGCCCTGTGAAGATGAGCAGGATAGCTCCCATCTCAATACCAAGCTGCCTGGTCGGGAAGAGGGAAACCATCGCCAACATGACCCCAGGCAGAAAGCTCAGAACCGGAATAGACTGGAGCACGTCGAGAACGGCAACCATCAGAGGTTCGACCCGGCGGTTATAGGCGGCTATGTAGCCATATCCCACAGCGAAGATCAGACTCAGACAATAGGCAATGCAGATGCGCACTATCGAAAAGAACGCGTATCTGGGGAGCACCTTGATCGATTGTGAGATTTCTACCGCAGGAACCGGCCTCCCCATCCAATACTGCGTCATATGGACGATCGAGAAAAAGACAGCAAGAATCGCGATCGCCAAGCTTAAATCCGTAAGGAAAGACCGGCTGCTTACTGTAACGAACGCCCGCGGCAGGACGTAGCGAGGCTTCACTCGTTCTCTCCTTCGCTCAGAGTGGATACCTCCTCTTCCTCCGGCTCGGGCAGGAAGAAGCGCCGCCGTGCGGCATCGAAATCGAATAGCTCTGCATAACGGCCCCAGGTGACGGCAGTTTCCAACTGGCGCAAAGATTCGTCCTCGCTGAATTGCTCGTCGAGCATATCGAGGAAAAATTCTTCAGGAACGGTGTGATCGCTCTTGGTATTGAGCGCTCGGGTGATCTGCCGAAGCAGCAGCACGTGTTCTACCGCAGCTTCGCGGAAGAGTTCTTTCTGCCTTAGAATTTCCGATTCTGCGTATTGCTGACCCCCGGGAGTGATGGTCGCGTCACCTTCGTCGATCTTTAGGAAGCCAAGAAGCTGTGCTGCATCCACAATCGGGAGCAAATCGTCGATTTCGAATCCGAGATCGTGGGCCAGACGGTAAATGTCATCTTTACCACCTTTATCGATCAGCAGTTCCAGCAAGCCTGCAATGCCGCCAGGACGCGCATGGGGCAACATCTGGTAATGCATCTGGCGCTGATCGCGTACCGGACGTCCGGTCATCGGGTCTGGTGCAGCTGCGGGCACGATGTCCGGACGAGTCAAAACCTTGTATATGTAGTCGACCAGTTGGGTGAAGGCATCCGTCTTACGATCACGGGGTTGTGGAATCGTGACTCGAAAATCTGTGCGGATGTGGCCAGGATTCCTGCCTAGAACGATGATCCGGTCTGCCAGCAGGACGGCTTCTTCGATGTTGTGGGTAACCAGAAAGACACATTGGGTGGGCATGGTCTTCTTGGCCCAAAGTTCCAGCAGTTCACTGCGCAGATTTTCTGCCGTGAGGACATCGAGAGCGGAAAAGGGCTCGTCCATGAAGAGCACTTCCGGTTCGACCACCAGGGCACGGGCAAAGCCGACACGCTGGCGCATTCCTCCGGAGAGTTCTTTGGGAAAGGCTGCCTGGAATCCATCGAGGCCAACCGTGTCCAGGATTTTCAGGCTGCGCTCCCGGCGATCCTCCGGATCCATTCCGCGGGCCTTTAATGGAGCTTCAACATTTTCAAGAACCGTTAACCAGGGAAAGAGCGCAAAGCTTTGGAAAACAATGGAGACATTTGTCTCGGTTTGCGAGATGGGGCGTTCATGCCAAAAGACCTCCCCAGCTGAAGGCCGCGACAAGCCAGAGAGCATCCGCAGCAAGGTCGATTTGCCGGAACCGGAGGGACCTAGAAGAGCAACGATCTCTCCAGGTACAATGGACAAGTCGGTTGGAGCAATTACCTGGATGCGGTTTTCGCTTGGCTGAGCGTAATATTTTTCAACACGCTGCGCGCGGATGATTGGTTCCACCATAGGCATTCTCTCGCTGCAATGGGCTCGGTTAAATTTCCGGTTCCGTGGTATTTATGCCAACTGTGAGTCTTGAGTGCTGCTACTGAAGCAAGGCATCTGCTAAAGGAAGCGTATCATCATAAATTCGTTGTAGAGTGAATGCCTTGTATCATCTCCTATCGTGATTTTTTTGCGTTGGAGAAACAATCTCGTTGGAGAGAACTACAGAACGGTAAGTGAGTGAAGGAATGTCCGAAACCCAAAGTAAGCCAAAAGTTCTAGTCGCCGACGACGAGCGTGTTATTGCCGACACATTGGCCATCATTCTCAACCAGAGCGGCTTTGAGGCTACGGCCGTATATAGCGGGGAAAAGGCCGTTGAAACAGCCAAAACGCTCAAACCCGACATGCTTATCAGTGACGTCATTATGACTGATCTGAACGGCATCGACGCTGCTATCAAGATTCGTGCCCTGTTGCCTTCCTGTAAAATTCTGCTCTTTTCCGGTCAGGCTGCTACCGCTGATCTGTTGGAGCGGGCTCGTTCTCAGGGCCATGAATTCGAAATTCTAGCTAAGCCTGTTCATCCGCAAGATTTACTAGCACGTCTTCGTAGTTAAGCCCACTGGGCCCAAAGACATTCCCCTTATCCAGGACCGACGTTGGACAAAAAATAACACTCGGTTTCTGGTAAGGGAAGTGCCGTCGAAGGCCCGTCTACGTCTGCTTAAAATTAATAGAAGATCACAATTGCAGCACAACCGTGAGATCTGCGTGGGTTCGCGATGGACCTGTTGCGTCGGAAGAAATTTCTATTGAAGTTTCATAATTCGATACATAGCTAACCCCGTCTCATATTCAGGAAAGCTTTTTATCGGCAAGCGAGAAGGAGAGCAAAAAAATGCTGCCAGGCTAGTGGCGAAGGCCCGGCAGCAGGAAATGCTGAAGCAATAAATGGATCTTTGACGCGGATCTGTTTTTCGGTTGCTGGCTGAGTCGGAAGCCCTGGCACATATTGCTGTTCCTGATTTGTACTGCGCTTCCATCTGTTGCCGGTATTTTGATACCGGCAACAGATCCAGTTTTTGCATTCTCGATACAGCCTGCCCGCGCCAGCCTGAATATCCAGATGGTTGATGCGAAAGTTCTCAAGAGGAGCCTTCTGATAGGCATTGGCGGAGACTGCGTCTCTTTCGTCAGTTGCCTTGGGGACGTCATCTTACCTTACGATCATCCCCCTACTTCCAAGCTTCAGTTTTAGTTCCTTGGTGCGATACAGACAAATTTATCTCTGGAAACGCCAAGTTTTCCATGTGAGTGATTGTCAGGTATTTGTAGATATTTGAGGATATTTATATATGAATTTATTTCTCTATTGACTGCGATAGGGGAAATTTCATATGGTGCTAATCGCTTCTATAAAACGAAAAACTCTGTCGCAAAAATGCTCCGGTTTTGAGGATTAGGAAGCACTGCATTATCTGCCCGAAGGGATTGTGCCGTCAGCTTTGGATACAATCCCTGCTTTTTTCATGGAGCTGAGGTCCCGGGCTAGAAATCGCACGGGGAAGCGATAGCTGTAAATGGCTAGCGTTTCAATATGCAGAAACAGAGTATAGAACTGCTTTCTTGAAAGAAAGCGATGCAGCAGAACGTTAGAGTTGAGGGTGATTATGCAGCGGCGTAGTTTTTTGAAGGGCAGTTTTTGTGCGATAGGATTCCTTTCCGTAGCTCGTTCTGTGCCTGTTTGGGCACAAGGCCAGGAGAACAATAGTGCCCCTGCCTCGTTGGCGTTCAGCACCGATGATCCTGCACTCTCGAAGACATATCAGGCCGCTATGGATTGCCTTGCTGGAAATGTTCGTCTTCTGCATAAGTATTCGAAGCCGGTACTGATTGAAGGCAGTGTTTATCCGGGGATCTGGTTGGAGTGTGCTCCTCAGGAGGGTGAAGTTTATAGCCTGATTCGCCCCGACATCGGCAAAAACAATCACATGGCTTTCTTCGATCTGCAACGGGAAGACGGATACCTTCCTTGCAGCATCAAGATGGATACGATTGGCTATGGTCAACTGCAACTCGTAGTTCCTCCGGCAGCTACCGCCTATGAACTGGCTACACGCATTGGAGATCAGGAACTGCTGGAAGCTGCTTATCGCGCTTGCAGCCGTTACGACGCATGGCTAATGCAGTATCGCAATACGCGCGGTACAGGATTGGTAGAAGGCTTCTGCACCTACGATACGGGCCATGACAATAGTCCTCGCTGGAAGGGAATTCCGAATCGTTGTCCGGATGCAGATGCCCGTAAGTGCCCGGACCTTCCCGGTATGCCTTGGCTGGCCCCCGATCTTTCAGCCTCGGTTTATGGGGGCAGGGTAGCGTTGGCGAAGATTGCGAAGGCCTTGGGGAAGACAAAGGAAGCCGATCGTTGGACAGAAGCGGCGAACAAGATTCAGAAGCTTATTCTGGATCGGCTGTACAGTCCCGAAGACGGCAGTTTCTACGATCTGGATACGCAGAACAAGTTCATCCGGGTTCGCGGCGATGTAATCTCTCGCGTTTTGAGTGAGCATCTCGTTGACCAGAAGACCTTCGAAGATATTTACAAGAAGCAGATTCACAACCCGATGGCTTTCTGGGCTCCATATCCTCTGACCTCCATTGCCCTCGATGATCCAGCTTTTGTTCGCCCCATTCCTCGCAACTCTTGGGGTGGTGCTACCCAGGCTTTGACAGCTCTTCGTGCACCACGCTGGATGGAGTACTATGGCAGGCCGGCTGATCTTGGCCAGATGATGCAGAAGTGGGTTGAAGCAATCAGCCGTCATACTGAGTTCCGGCAGCAGATGGATCCGCTTACCGGAGACTTTACTCAGACAGATCCGAGTGGGTATTCACCAGCGGCGCTCGTGTTCTTCGATTACATGTGGCGCCTGTCAGGTGTACGTCGCGAAGGCCAGCAATTGGAGTGGAATGTTCGCACTCCTGCGGCAGGAAAGTCGAACTATTCAATTCAGCTGCCGAGCGGTTCGGCTGCAATCGAGTATAAGGACCAGCAGGCCTCACTAAAGCTAAATGGCAAGCCCTTGGCCACGGTAAAGGGTACGGTGCGCCTTGTAACTGATTTGAATGGTAAATTGCAGGAGTTTGTCGGTATCAGTCTGAAGGATGATACGGCTGTAGTGCACTTCGTAGATGGAAAGCAGCGCACAGTGCAGACGAGGCCTAACGAGAAGCAGAAGGCTTAGTTCAAATTCAGGGGGAAAGCCTGCCATCTTTGGAAAATCTTAGGGAAATTCTGGATGGTGGGCTTTTATATCTCTTGAACCCTGATCTTCAACACTGCCGCCGATGATACGGCGGCAGTGCTGTTTGTGACTGGTAGGCAGATCGGGAGCAAAGATTTGTTGAAGACTTTGCTCTGAAGCTTCAGAGTGTGTCGCTTAGTTTGTTACTTCCTTTACCTGATTCTGAAAACGTAGGCACAGTCATTTGGCTTCTGTTTGGGGAGTGTAATACTCAGCCCCCGCTCATCGCGTTTAAACGGAAGTGCTCCCTCCTGACCGAGCAATTCAACCCTTTGAATCGGAGTTGGGCGTTCTTTGCTTCCCTGTGCGAGAGTTTTGATGGTAAGCGACCCGCTCTCAGGCCAGCCGAGTGCGATTGCATACAGCGCATCCTTTTTCTGTGTGAAGCGAATGTCTTCTGCAGTAAAGGCTCGGGCGCCGTTCTCATTAAAGTTGGATGAGTTCTGCACATCCGGTAGTCCTTCGCCATAAACGGCAAAAGGCCGTGTCTCAAAGATGGCTTCGCCGTTCACTTGCATCCATGAGGCCATATCGTTCAAGAATTTGTGTTCATCCTCATCGATTGAGCCGTCGCCGCGCACAGGAACGCTGAGCAGCAGGTTACCGTTTTTGCTTACTATGTCAGCTAGCGATTGGATTACATGACGCGCTGTCTTATATCGGTGCTCTTCGAAGATCTTGCGGTCATAATGCCAGTCTCCGATGCAGGTATCCGTTTGCCATGGTTCGGGAAGAATTCCTTTCGCTCGTCCGCGCTCGATATCGAGAACCGTTGCGCCAAGGTGCTCGGGCGAGAACTGCTTTGCAAAAACTGCTACCTGAAGCTTTCCATTACGATGAATGCTGCTGTTGTAGTAATGTGCCGTGATATCCAGTCCTGCCTGGCCTAAAGGTAATTCCGTGTTGTCGAAATAGAGCATGTCAGGCTCGTAACGATCCAGCAGATCCTGGCAGCGTAAGTACCACTTCTCTACAAATGCGGGATTATTGGCAGGCGGTAATTCCGTCCACTCGCGATCATGATGCTCATGCCAGTCGTTAGCCTCTTTTATCGTTTTTATGCCATCGGGCATGACCATATTGGGCCCGGTGTAAAGCTCTTGTGGATCGAGTCCATCCCACCACTTTCCCTTGCCGTCTGCCTTCGTCAGCTTATAGGCGTCATACCGCACGCCAGCGAGAGGCCCTTCCGGATCGTATCCGTATGCAGTTTGCAGCCAGTGCCATGCATGGGCCGAATGATTGCTAACCCCAAAGCGCAGCCCAAATTCACGAGCGACCTTTGCCCACGTCCCGACAATGTCCTTCTTGGGACCAATACGTACCGAGTTCCAGTTGTGATAACGGGAATCGTAACAGTCAAAGTTGTCGTGATGATTGGCCAGACTCATGAAGTATTTAGCTCCGGCTTTTACGTACAGATCCATGAGCTCATAAGGTTTCCAATTTTCCGCCTTCCATAGATTATCGATTTCCATGAAGCCGGTTTTTGAGGGGTGGCCGTAATGCTTTAGATGATGATCGTAGGAGCTGTCGCCCTGGAGGTACATTCTTCGCGCATACCAATCCCCAGCTTCAGGAACGCATTGAGGGCTCCAGTGTGCCCATATTCCGAACTTAGCATCACGAAACCAGGATGGTGTTTTGTAGTGCTTGAGAGATTCCCATGTGGGAGAGAATGGGCCTGGAGCGATTGTCCTCTTACTTGTGGTGGCTGACCCTACCAAGGAGGAACCAAAAAGGTTTCTAGCTTTCAGGGCCGCTGTTGCCAGGGCGGCCTGCTGCAATAGATGACGTCGTGTGATTTTCATGCTGTGCTCCGCTTTTCTCTAGATCCATTGGGGCCCAAAGACCACATACGTTGGGAGCCCTATCCGCGAGAGACCTCTTACAACTTTTCATCGGATGGGTTAAATACCTTGCTGTTGTGACATCAAGACGGATTCGCCACGTGAGATTAAATTACAGATGCTCAGCGGCACCGAGAATGCTTGTGTTGGTATAAGGCATCCTGCTCCGCGATGTGGCTCAGGATGCCTTATGTATCGATCAGGGAGATACGGACTCTTTACTTCAATTCCTCATCGAAGCAGACGGCTACTTTTCCGCACTTGCCGCTAGCCATCAGGGCATATGCTTCATCTGCCTTGTCGATCGAAAAACGGTGGGTAATGATGTCAGCCGGATGCAGTCCCCAGCGGGCCAGGCGTTCGACCAGTTCTTCCATCAACCAGGTCGATGTTACCCAGGAGCCATAGATAGTTTTCTGGTCATGGATGATGTCGGGAGAAGGATTGAAGCTCACTGTTCCTCCTTCACCGATCATGACCATCTTTCCCCATTTCCGGGTAGCGCGGATTGCGGTAGCGCGAGCTTCGGCATTTGCTGAGCAATCGACAGCACGCTCGACGCCGTTGCCACCTGTTAATGCCTTAACCTCGGCAACATTGTTTGGACCGGAAGCCAGGACGTTATCGCAGAGACCCAATTTTAGCGCCAGGTCCATACGCTCCTTCGAGATATCGATGCCGATGATCTTTGGGGCTCCAAGCTTGCGGCAGAGCGCTCCGGCAGCTAGTCCGACTGGTCCGAGGCCCGTGATCAGAACTGTGTCGTTGCCGCTGATACCAATCTTTTCCAGCCCTTCATAAACTGTGCCGAAGCCGCAGGCAACCTGTGCGCCATCGGCATAGGTCAGACTATCGGGCAGGGCAATCAGGTCTTTCTCTTCGGCGATCATGTACGGGGCCATTCCGCCATCTCTCTGCCAGCCATAGGCGCGCCGGTATTCGGCGCTGGTGCAGGAGATCATGTATCCACGGCGGCAATCATTGCAGACTCCGCATCCGGAGATGTGATAAACGATGACTCGATCGTTGGGCTTGAATCTCCGGCAGCCCGGTCCTACTTTTACGATTTGTCCTGCAGGTTCGTGTCCGGCGATTACTCCCTGGTATCCCTCCGGTCCCTTACCTAAATGCTCGTGATAAATGCAACGGATATCGGACCCGCAGATTGTGGATGCTTTCACCCGGATCAAGACTTCTCCATGTCCTGGAGTCGGAACCGGCACTTCACGAAACTCTACTGTGCTATTGCCTGGCAGATATGCTGCCTTCATCATTTCACTCATTTCAAAAATCCTTCGTAAGGTTATGGTTTCCCGGAACAAGGCATTGCGATGCTTGTACACCCTCCATTAGGGAGGTGTGATCTCTCCGTGAATATCCCAAAGATCTTCCCAGGACTGGCCTTCTTTCCATAGGAAGACCTGGCCCTTGATCAGCCGGCAGTTACGATCAATCTTTCGGATCTCTTCCATTTCTGCTGCTGTGAGAGGTTCACTGATGCTTCCTTGTAAATTAGCAAGATAGTTACGTCGAGTGACAGAGAAGGGAATGGGGGTTTGCCCTCGCTGGATTGCCCACTTAATACAGACAACTGCAGGGTGCACTCCAAGCCGCTCTGCAATTTTGAGGATCACAGGGTCCTGTGTCGGGACGGTGTCTTCAGGAGTACGATCCCGTTCGGGACGAGCTGGCGATCCAATTGGTGAGTAGCCTATCGGCTGGATTCCGTTCTCGCAGACGAATTGAAAGAGTTCTGGTTGCTGAAAATGGGGATGTAACTCCATCTCATTTACCGCCGGCTTGATCCTGGCATCTCTGAGTACCAGTTTGAGCTTGGGAACGGTCATGTTGGAGGTGCCAATATGACGAACTAAGCCCATATCGACCAATTGCTCCATCTTGCGCCAGGTCTTCATGAAGTTTTCATGGATATAAGGCTTGGCGTGATTGCTGCGAGAGCTCACATCGCAACCCGGTGGATGATGGTTGGGAAATGGCCAGTGCACCAGGTAGAGATCAAGATACTTCAGCCTCAGGTCTGCTATGGACTTCTGACAGGAGGCGATCACATCGTCTTCCCCATGTTTGTCATTCCATAGCTTTGAGGTCACCCAAAGCTCTTCTCTCTTGAGTCCATTTTCTTGGATCTGTTGCAGAGAAGCGCCTATTTCGGCTTCATTGCTGTAGACAGAGGCACAGTCAAAATGCCGGTATCCGGCGGCTGCTGCACAGCAGACTGCCTCGGCCACTTGCTGAGCAGTGATGTGGTCCGATCCGAAGGTACCAAGGCCAATTCCGGGCATCTTGGCGCCGGTATATAAAGTCCGCTGAGGAACAAGAACCGGATCGATTCCGTCCTCAGCTGGCTGCCAGCGCACTGGTTGTTTTTCCATACACCACCTTAGAACTTCTTAAAGTTATCGATTACTTAGAGAAGGTATAGCGTACTTTTGAGAAGCAGCACTGTCAACAACTCTCTGCATCGATTTTCCATTTCAGGAGGAGGGGGAGAGGTCTGAAGGTATCTAAGTTGAGCCGATTTTGGCGGCGCAAGAACTGAATAGGGCTCCTGAAGGGAATTGGGGTGCTACGATGTTGTGTAATTAATGCGTGATTGTCTCCTTGATAGCGGCCGTTTCCCCGATGGCTTATGGTAAGTCTGCGAACGTCGTTGGCATGCCAAGCTCCTCTTTCATCGTAAAGATGGAAGTGGATTCTTTCGGTAAGAAGACGGCTGCTGCTGAATTTTTAGAGACGAAGATGTTGAAAGTCACGTTCGAGGAGATGCGAAAAGCATGGCTGCCCGCATGAAGGATATCGCCCAGGATCTTGGGTTGTCCGTCGTTACAATTTCGAAGGTCCTCCGTAATCATCCCGATATCAGTGAAGAAACGCGCAAGCGCGTACTGAAAAGGATGAAGGAGCTGAAGTATCAGCCAAATTTTGCAGCTCGAACGCTGATTACAGGGCGCACCTGGACGATCGGCCTTGTTGTCCCCGACCTGCTACATCCCTTCTTTGCTTTGGTGGCAAAGGCTCTCTCGGCGGGAATTCGCAAGCAGGGATATAGCTTGATTCTTGCTTCTTCGGAAGAAGATCCGGAACTGGAGAAGCAGGAAATCGAGCAGTTGCTTGCCCGACAGGTCGACGTCATGCTGATTGCCTCCTCGCAGGCGGGTGTCGAAAGCTTCGAAATGATTGAAGAGCGCGAGGTTCCTTATATACTCCTGGACCGCCGTTTCGAGGGCTTGGACGCCAATTTTGTCGGAGTCGATGACAAGGCTGTCGGGCATCTTGCAACCACGCATCTGATCGAACAGGGATGCAAGCGGATTGCACATATCTGTGGTCCAAAGGTCAGTACCGCTCTCGGCCGTATTGACGGATACAAGCAGGCCCTTGCCGATCACCAGATGAAGGCTATTCCTGGTTACATCGTTTCTGCTGGAAAATCGGGAGACGATCGTGGCGATAAGGCCGGCTACGATTCCACCATGAAGCTACTGGAAGGGAAGAATCGTCCTGACGGCATCTTTTGCTTTAACGATCCCATCGCGCTCGGCACCATGCGTGCAATTCTTGACTCCGGCTTGCGAATTCCGGAAGACATTGCCGTAGTTGGCTGCGGTAATCTCCTCTACTCCGATTTCCTGCGAATTCCACTTTCGACGATTGATCAGAACAGTGAATTGATCGGCGACCGGGCGGCGAAACTTGCACTCTCTTTGGCTATGGCTAAGGGCGAGGTTCGTCCGAGGAATGAGCAGATCAGCCCTCAACTTGTGGCACGTGCATCTAGCTTGCGCCACAAAGTCTCTGAGAAAAAAGGCTGAATCGAGTTCGAAATCCCTCGCAAAATCGAGAAGATTGCGAGAACTGTTGACAGTGTCCTTATCGAAAAAGTAGGCTGTACCGTCGATAGTTAGCGTTTACTTTACGACCCTGAGATTGGGATGGGGAAGGGCACACGTGTTGATAGCCAGAGGATGACGGAACGTATTTCATCTTCCGTCTTTTCGCAACCGTTCAATAACGGCTCTGCAGATGTCAGGTCCTGGCCTGAGTTGTGTTCCTATTTCCCAAAACAAATTGCAGTTGTTAGGTCGACGCGAAGAGTAGAGACACGGGATTATCTTCCCAGCTGCCAATTCAGAGCCAGATGGCCGAAGACAAATTCCTTAATGTGCCGTCAATACCTACAGAGACAATTACAAATTCAGTCATAGCGATCGGACCTTATGCAGACCTACATTTCTTCATCCGGGACCAAGACAGCTGATAAGGCTGCCGGACCATTTCTCCAACCCGGAGCTCTGGTCCCCTTTCTTTTGGTAACTGCTCTTTTCTTTTTGTGGGGTATTCCCAACAACCTGAACGATGTGCTCATTCGCCAGTTTATGAAGTCCTTCGCTCTAGGGCGAATGCAGGCAGGACTGGTGCAGTCGGCTTTCTACCTTGGATATTTCACGATCGCTATTCCCGCTGCCCTGGTGATGCGTAAGGCTGGATACAAAGCTGGAATGATCATAGGTCTGCTGCTATTCGGAACAGGCTCAGCTTTGTTTCTTCCCGCCGCATACATGAATCGCTATGGTTTCTTTCTGTTCGCGTTGTTTGTGATTGCCAGCGGCCTCTCGTTTCTGGAAACTGCGGCCAATCCCTTTATTGCGCAATTGGGTGACCCGGCGCGCTCCGAACAACGGCTGAATCTCTCTCAAGCCTTCAATCCCCTGGGCGCAATCTCCGGCGTAATCTGTGGAACGATCTTTGTCTTCTCCGGAATCGAACCATCGTCGGCACAGATTGCAGTGATGAAGGCTGCTGGAACATATCAGTCGTTTCTGAAGAGTGAGACTATCCGGGTTGTAAATCCTTATTTGGTTCTGGCGGCGATTGCTTTCCTCTGGGCGATTCTTCTGGCTTTCGCGAAGTTTCCTGTGCTGGCAGGTGAAGCAGAAGAAGACTCCGATACTCTTGGCGATCAATTTCGGACTCTGAGTCGCAAACCGCAATTCTTGCTGGCTATTCTTGCACAGTTCTTGTATGTAGGCGCACAGGTTGGTACCTGGAGTTACTTCATCCAATACATTCAGGAGTATGCGCATTTTCCTGAGAAGCTTGCCGGCTATTATCTGAGCGGAACTTTAGGAGCGTTTCTTGTCGGACGTTCTGGATCGGCATTCCTGATGCGCTATGTTCGTCCAGGCCTTTTGATGACAATTTACAGTGCCGTGAATATGGGGTTGATCTGCATTGCGGTACTTCATCCCAGCAAGATAGGCGTATGGTGCATCTTCGCAACGAGCTTCTTTATGTCTGTGATGTATCCGACGATCTTCGCTGTGGGGATTAAGGGGCTGGGATCGGCGACGAAGCTGGGTGGTTCTTTGCTGGTCATGTCGATTGTTGGCGGTGCGGTGCTGACTCCTTTGATGGGATTTCTTTCCGAAAAGAGTCACGGAGTAGCAATTGCGTATATGGTGCCTTTCTTCTGCTACCTCTGCGTTGCCTTGTATGGATGGATAAGCTTGAAGCAAAATACAGCAGAGCAAGAAATATAGGCTGTTCCCGCATGTGGGAATGACGTATGCAGTTTGTTGTTAAGTAAAAAGAAAATTATCACAATGCGACATCGGAACAGGTGCTTGCAGTAAATGAAAGAGAGGAATGCGTGAGCTTACTTGGCAGTAAACCAAAAATTGGAATTCGTCCTATTATTGACGGTCGCCGGAAGGGTGTTCGTGAGTCGCTCGAAGAGCAGACAATGAACATGGCAAAGGCCACTGCAGAGTTGCTCTCCAAAAACGTCCGCCATCCGAGCGGAGAATTTGTTGAGTGTGTAATTGCCGATACTTGTATTGGCGGCATTGCAGAAGCTGCAGAGTGCGAGGAGAAGTTCAGCAAAGAAAATATAGGGCTGACAATCAGTGTCACTCCTTGCTGGTGCTACGGATCTGAGACCATTGACATGGATCCGCTGCGTCCCAAGGCTATTTGGGGTTTCAATGGAACGGAACGTCCGGGTGCCGTTTATTTGGCGGCTGCCCTGGCAGCTCACACGCAGAAGGGCCTTCCCACCTTCTCTATCTACGGACACGACGTTAAGGACTCAACAGATACCACGATTCCCGAAGATGTAAAAGACAAGCTGTTGCGCTTTGCTCGCGCCGGTTTAACGGTCGCTACCATTCGGGGGAAGAGCTATCTCTCTTTGGGCAACGTCTCTATGGGTATCGCAGGGTCGATTGTCGATCACAACTTCTTCGAGTCCTGGTTGGGAATGAAGATTCAGGCCGTGGACATGACGGAGCTGCGCCGCCGTATCGATAAAGAGATCTACGATAAGGCCGAGTTGGAGCTGGCTGTAAAGTGGGCCGACAAGTACTTTAAGTTTGGCAAGGATTACAACAAGAATCCGCGTACCCCGGAAGACCTCCGTCGTATTCTGCGCGAGAGCCTGATTATGGCTATCTGTATTCGCGATATGATGCACGGAAATGAAGCTCTCGTGAAGCTTGGTTATGCCGAAGAAGCCAAGGGCTACAACGCTATTGCTGCCGGTTTCCAGGGACAGCGTCACTGGACCGATCAGTATCCCAATGGTGATGTTGCCGAGGCTATTCTGAACAGCTCCTTCGATTGGAACGGTGTTCGTGAGTCGAATGTTGTTGCTACCGAGAACGACAGCCTAAACGGTGTCTGCATGCTCTTCGGTCACTGCCTGACCGGAACTGCTCAAATCTTCGCTGATGTTCGTACCTACTGGTCCCCAGAAGCGGTCAAACGGGTTACGGGATATACCGTCGAAGGCCATGCTGCTGACGGTTTCCTGCACTTGATTAATTCCGGTGCAGCTGCTCTCGATGGCAGCTGCCAGCAGGTGGGCAAGGATGGCAAGCCAACAATGAAGCCGCATTGGGATGTGACTCCAGCCGATGCTGAAGCATGTCTTGCAGCAACGGAATGGCATCCTGGCATCGATGAGTACTTCCGCGGTAGCGGCTATTCCAGCCAGTTCCTGACTAAGGGAGGTGTTCCTTTCACGATGTCTCGTTTGAACATTGTGAAGGGACTCGGGCCGGTGTTGCAGTTGGCAGAAGGTTGGAGCGTCGAGCTTCCCAAGGAAGTTTACGAGACCTTGAATCAGCGCACCGATCCCAGCTGGCCAACGACTTGGTTCGCTCCTCGTCTGACTGGAAAAGGACCTTTCCGCGATGTCTATTCCGTCATGGCCAATTGGGGTGCAAACCACGGTGTATTGACCATCGGTCATGTCGGACACGAGCTGATTACTCTTGCCTCGATGTTGCGTATTCCTGTCTGTATGCACAACGTGGAGGAGAGCCGTATCTATCGTCCCAGTTCGTGGGCTGCCTTTGGCATGGATGTCGAAGGTCAGGATTACCGGGCTTGCACGACCTATGGCCCTCTTTATTCCCGTTAGGGCAAATCTAGTGGTTTGCTACAGGGCGGAAATGCAATGGCATTTCCGCCCATTTCCTTTTGGGACGCTTTCTTGTTGGTGCTTTTGTTCTTGACAGTCCCTATCACGCATCCATATAAGTTTTTCCATTAGAATACAGTTTCCCTATTGGCGAATCCGGAGATGAGAAGTCTCGCATCGTGGTCATTCTGGGGCAGACTGTTGCAAGACTTTGAGGATCGAAAGCGGTGGATTGTCACCCTAAGATTCTGTTGAATATCTGTTGCTTTCGTTGGGGGATGATTTTAAGCAGAATTGTAGTGAGGCTGCATTGACTCCGTTTCACTGGACGAGAAGAAGGTTCCTTCAGGCTTCTGCCACATTGATGGCTTTGTCTGAGCACCAATGGCTGTCGGCACAACAGGTGATACCCTCGGCGGAGAATTCGCCGGAAGAGATCAGCAGAGGCACAAAGCCTCTTTTTCACGGGCAAGCGGAACGCCCCTTGCGGTACCGTCCTGAAGGTCCGGATTTTGTCATTGAGAATGGCCCGGAGTTCTTTAATCGTCCGCTCTATTGCTTCAATACTTCCTTTCGCATCGATGCTGGAGACCGGCCTGAGTTTTCACTCTATCTTCCGGGACGCGGGGGAAATCTGCGTTTGGGGATTCGCAACGCCCGCGGCGTCAAATGGCTGGTGAATGCAGACCATATCGTTGCTCGCTATCGTGCTGGGAGCATGCTGTACGAGATAAAGGACGCACTACTCGGCGGCGGCATATTCCGGCTGACGGTTCTTCCTTTTGCGGAGACACAGGGCTACGTATGTGTAGTGCAGGCAGAGGGAATTCCAACCGGATCTCATTTGATATGGGCCTATGGCGGCATGAATGGGCAAAAGGGTAAACGCAGTGGCGATATCGGATGTGAAGATGTTCCAGTAAGTGAGTTCTTTCAACTTCAGCCACGGTATTGTGAAGGCAATAGCTTCCAACTCCAGGGCAATACAGCTCGAATTACTTCAAAGGTTGCAGAACTATTCTTCCTTGCTCCAAACGGAGCTCAGCTGGGCCTTGCAGATGCGGGAAAGTGGAATGACCCTACAGTTTTGGCGCAGTCGGCTTCGGAGAAGGCTCCACAACGTGCCGTCCTTTTCGGCCAAGTGGAGATCCAGTCAGGGAACACTTTTTATTTAGCACTTCAACGGATACAAAACCCCACGATAGCTTTGCCTCCCGCTTACGCTGTGGACCAGTTGCCGGAGCTTTACCGGCATGCTCAGGAGAGGGTAACCGGGTTCCAGCAATTATTGAAGATCGATACACCGAATGCATTCCTGAACGCTGCGGTTCCGGCTCTTGTTACTGCAGCAGATGGAATCTGGGACACCAGCCAGCAGGCTGTCATGCATGGAGGTGTAGCCTGGCGCGTTCCCTTAGCCGGATGGCGCGGTCCCTATGCGATGGACGATCTGGGCTGGCATGATCGCTTACGTGCGCATCTCCGTCGTTGGGCTGCACGTCAAGATGTCACCGATTACGAACCTCGTACTGGCGAGGCCGATCCTGGAAAGAACGGCGGGACAAAGGAAAAATTGCTTCATAGTCGCGGGGATGTTTCGCACAACCACTACGACATGAATCTGGTCTACATCGATGCGTTAATGCGGCATCTTCTTTGGACGGGCGACATCGATTTTGCTCGAGAGATGTGGCCGGTTATCGAGCGGCATCTGGCTTGGGAGCGCCGGCTCTTCCGTCGTACCTTCGGTAAAGAAGAGTTGCCGCTTTATGAGGGCTATGCATGCATTTGGGCGAGCGACAATCTGCAATACAACGGCGGAGGAACTGCGCATTCGACAGCTTATAACTACTTCCAGAATCGCCAAGCAGCACAGATCGCCAAACTCATTGGGCAAGACCCTTCTCCTTATCTTGCTGAAGCTGAAGTGATCGCGAAAGGTGCTCAACAGCTGCTTTGGTTGTCGGACAGTGGCTGCTATGCGGAATCGAAGGATTTGCTAGGAAAGCAGGATGTCCATCCGCATCCGGCTTTGTGGACCTACTATCACATGGTTGACTGTGAGGTGCCCGGTCCGGAGCAAGCGTATTTGGCGGGCGAACAGCTTCTGAATATGTTACATCGAGTCCCGGTTGCGGGTCCCGATGTGCCTTCGGGCGATTGGTTCCTGCTCTCGTGCTCCGACTGGATGCCCTATGTGTGGTCGCTAAATCTGCTGGTTCATGCGGAAAATGCTCATGCTGCTCATGCCCTATGGCAGGGAGGTCATAACGACGAAGCCTATAACCTCTTCATGGGTGCTCTGCTGGACAGCATGTATCTAGGCCTGTGTCCGGGGAATCTCCATATGACTTCCGGATTGAGTGTGCACCGTCAGGAAGCCCAGCGAGATTTCGGCGACGCAATCGGAACGACCTCTCGAGCCCTGGTTGAAGGCCTCTTTGGGATTCAGCCGAATATGCTCGACGGGACTTTGAGTCTTGAGCCTCGTTTCCTGCTGGAGTGGGAGCATGCCTCCATTGAACACCGGGATTTGATCTTCCGATACAAGCTCAATGGGAAGGAGGCTATTTACGAAATTCAATCGAAGATGGCCAAGGGAAAACAGCTCCGTTTGATTTTGCCTGCCCGCGCTGTCGAAGTGGAATATGTAACCGTAAATGGACAGAAAGTTCAGTGGAAGTTCGTTCCGGCTGCAGTGCTGCATCCGAAGATTGAAATAGAATCTCCGCTCTTGGCCGAAATGAGGATTGTTGTTCGTTGGCGGGGGGAAGCTCCGGAGAAAATTACGAAGCTTCAAAAGGTCTTTGTAGATGAGCAGGTGAGGCCACTGTTGCAACGAGCACGTCTACTGCAAACCAGAGATCCACAATCGGCACTAGAGAAGGGAATCTGTCGCCGGATTGGACGATTTACCTTATTGGCTCAGGTCCAGCAGGGACAAATGCAGTGGTGGATGCCTTTACGTTATGAAGGAGAGGAAGCGCTGCAAGTGGATATTCAATCCTCTGGTTCCGCTCTCGGCGTTGCTATTCAGAATCATGGTTCTGCTGCCTTGAAGGAGCGGGCTCTTCTTCGTCTGCACAACTACAGTACTGCAATTGTTCTGACCTCATCGGCAGCGGCAAAGGTGCCGTTTACGAGTTTATTGCCGGGCACCAATCGCGTGGAGATTGAAAGAGCGGGTAAGATTCTTGTCAAGAAGACATATACCGATTGGTCGACGAAAATCGATGGTCAACGATGTGAAGCTGTCGATCTCAGCAGCATACTGCGTGAGAGGGTAAATCGCATCTTTAAGCGAGAATATCTTGCACCGCGTTCTCCCTCCTGTTCTCTATCGATTCCGACACAGGCATCAGGCGGTTGGGCTGCATTTCGATTAAAGCCGAAGATTGATGATTCGGGATTGATGGTTATGGCCGATCGAGGGAATGGAGTGGTGCTGACTCCGCAGGGGATTCCTCTGCATATTGATCCTCGTCGGCAAAACAACATTTCCTTCGTTTCTCAATGGAGTGTCGATCCCTGCAGCGTGACGGTCCCGCTGCAGGGAAAGGCCTGTCATATTTATCTGTTGATGGCTGGTTCTACATCTCCTCAGACGAGCCGCATGGTGAGCGGGAGAGTGATTGTGCGCTATGCAGACGGAAGCAAGGAGCAGCTTGATCTGATAAATCCCGAGAACTGGTGGCCCATCGAGCAGGATTACTTGATTGATGATTACCAGTTCTATCGCCCTGAAGCACTTCCTCCAAGGCTCGATCTGAAGACCGGAAAATTTCGCTTGCTTGATATGGCAAGCTTCAAGGGAACTGGAGGTCCTATCGAAGGTGGCTCTGCGACACTTTTGGATATGGCTCTGGATTCGAGAAAAACATTGGCTTCACTCGTGGTTGAGGCTCAGGCCTATGAGCCCATTATCGGACTGATGGCTGCAACTCTTGTACGACCGTCCGGAAAGAACGAATAGCAAGGAAAGAGATTAGCAATATGAAGCTGAATCGAATGATGCTCGGTTTGACCGCAATAGCGCTCCCGATGTGTAGTGCTATCGCGCAGACGGATTGGCAAAAGATCTCAATGCCGACTGCAGCTCAGGTAGCCGCAACATGGAATTCTCCAGCCTCTGTGTACGGGCCCGAGCCATATTACGGGCTCAGTGGACCTGTCACGCTGGAAGTTGTCCGTCGTGATCTGGATACGTTGCATCAGCTTGGCTATCGTGCCGTGACAGTTCAAGCCGGTCGCGGAACACCCTTTAGCTATCTCTCTCCGGAATACTTTGCCTTTATGAAGCAGTTCGTCGCCGAAGCAAAGAAACGCGACATGAAGGTCTGGATTGTCGATGATGCTGGTTATCCTAGTGGATTCGCCGGAGGCAAATTTACAGCCCTAGCTCCTTCCTTACGAATGCAAGCCCTGGTCTTGGGCGAAAAGATTCCGGTTTCGGCAGGCGAGAGTGTCCAGCGGAATTTCAGTCCGGAAGTTGTTAGTGTCATGGCCGTGAACGAGAATGGTACGAAGACGTTCGATGTTCCTCTTCAAGGTAGACATCTCGAATGGAAGGCTCCTGAAGGGAAGTGGACCTTACTCGTTGTAGAACATCAGTTCCGTACCTCGCCAACGAGATCGGATACAAACCCGAAGAATGTTAAGGACGGTTCCCAGTCTCTTGAAGACTACCTGAATTCTGTTGCAACGAAGAAATATCTGGAATTTACTCACGAGCAGTACAAACGCTATCTCGGGGAAGAGTTCGGAAAGACTATTCTCGGTTTTCGTGGAGATGAGCCCGACTATTCCATCGGAGGCTTGCCCTGGACGAATGATTTCTTCGAGCGTTTTCAAAAGATCAAGGGTTACGATGTTCGGCCCTATGTCGGAGCTATTCTTGCTGCACTCCCTATCCACGATCATATGTTGTTCCCAATCCGGATGACTGAAGAGCAGAAACGCGTGAGGGCCGACTATTACGACGTCTTCTCTCAAATGTTCGCGGCAGGATTTTTCAAGCCTCAAGCCGATTGGTGCGCTGTAAATGGACTTGAGTATCAGGTTCACTTGAATCACGAAGAAATGGAGATGGCACTGGTTAGGAGCGAGGGAGAATTCTTTCGCGCGATGAAGGATGTGCAATCTCCAGGTGTCGATGCTATCTGGCACCAGATTTGGACGGATACGGTATCAGACTTTCCCCGGCTAGCCAGTTCTGTTGCTCATGTTTATGGTCGGCCACAATCCTTTACCGAAAGCTTTGCTGCCTACAGGCCGGAGCCGGACGGACAGATGGCTCGTTATATTCTGAATGAACAATTTGTTCGCGGGATAAATCTGATCGAGACGATGTACTATCCAGCGACGAGCGAAGGCCCCAGGCCACTGCATTCCTACATGGCATCGCCAGATTTTCCTGACCTGCTGGCCTATGTAAGAAGGATGAGCTATCTACTGTCCGTTGGAAGACCGGATGCCTCCGTTGCGTTATTCTTGCCCTCTAGCTCTCTTTGGTATGGCGATGAAGCTGCAGACAAGGCTTTTGTTTCGACCGAACGGCTCTTGAGTGAACACCAGATCGATTTTGATATTGTGAGTGAAGATGCGCTTGCATACGATCTTGAGGCCGCAAAAGGCGCATTCGTTACTCGCAGTGGGAGTTCATATCGGACAGTGATCCTGCCGGCTCCTTCTGCCTTAAGCGATGTTGCTCTGCAACGGCTTAAAACCTTTGCGCAAAATGGCGGGAAGGTTGTCTTTCTAGAACGGACTCCAGAGTTGGTTTTCGGGAAGAGCTTTAAAGATGCCCATTCTGTAACTGCTGCAGATTTCAGCTGGGCTTCAGTCGCAAAGGGGACTTTGCCGGAAACCCCAACTCCTCCTCAATTTCCGCCTGCATCTGCTCCGCCAGCGATGATCGTTCCTCCCGGAATGCTCGAGACCATCGAAGGCGCTATAACTAGTGATCTCAAGCTAGACTCATCTGATACGGCACTCAAGGTAATGAAACGCCAATGGAAGGATGCCAGTGTATATCTCTTCTTTAACGAGGGGGCAAAAGAGAGTGTGCATCGCGTGAAATTTACAGGCGGGACGAAGGCGGAAGTATGGGATCCTCAAACAGGGAAACAATCAGCTCTTCAATGTAAAGCCGAAAAAGGTAGTGTGACGGTAGATCTTCAGATGAAGGGATACGAGACGAGAGTTATTGTCGTTAGACACTGAACATCGGACGTCAGTCCGGATAATAAAGTTGCGGGAAGAGCAGAATATTGCTCTTCCCGCTTTTACTTTGATACACAGCTAAAGCTGATAACGGACGAAGCCGTTTTCGCAGGGATTTCCTTTAGCGATATAAACTGCTTTTTCTTCGGGCACCATTACAAACGATGCCAGGGTTTTTGAAGATATCGGCACATTCTCATTGATGTGGCGGCATATGGAGTTGGGATAATGATCGTGGTCCGCCAGAACTTCCATGGCAATTTCAGGGGTTATCTGGCCATAATGCTGAGCGACAAAGCTGTCGATTGTGGCTGCGCGGTCATAGCTGTCCGGTTGGATACCCGGTGCCGTATCACGTGTTTTGAAGCGTTCTGTGAGGTAGTGGTTTGAGTGCAGCATGATATCTCGCTGCGGTTCTATAACCTGAAAATCGTCATGAGCGCTCTCGACCCCATACATCTTCCCGTTGTTGTCCACCAGGTAATAGCAGGCCACTCCACGAGCAACCCGTTTCAGAAGCGTTAAGGCGTCATCGATACTCGTTTGCCGCATTATTCGGGGAAGGTAACCGGAAACAGGAAGAGTGAATTCGTGATCCCTCGCGAAGGTAGCCGTTATGGAGATACTGAGTCCTGCGCTGGAGAAGGTATACTCTGTCCAGTTATTAAAGCTCAGAACATATTGCACCAGTCCATCGCTATGATGGATCTTCAGCAAATCTATCGTAGCATCCGGGACAAAATCGATGTTTTGCGCCAGGATAGTTTTACCTCCTTTGGTGGCTTTACCTGTTGCCATGAGGGCCGTACACAGGGTGCATACTCCCGTCATGGCCTTGGCTGCAAAGTCATTCATGCACTTCTGGGTGACGATCTCTTCGAAGGAAAGCCCCGTTCCATCAGCTTGGCCTCTCATGATTTCGATCAGATATGGATCAAATTCTTGTATGGCCGGAAGATGTTCCATGGCCATGGTTATGATCTGTTCCTTTGAAAGCTTTAAGAAAAATGCCATGTTTTCCAGGCTGTTTCTGGAGGTAGCTACAATATTATCTTTGCAGCCTTGTCCCCACTGCAGTCCTATTTCATAAGGAGTGCCTCCGCACTCAATTAATCTGAATTCGCTAGCTTTCTTCATCTCGGGGGGATTGCCTTTCATTCCTAAATCGATGGAGAGAGCGTTGCTGGAGCATTTCAGCAAGAGAACATATCTCATTGCTGGCGGATCTAGACCAATGAACGAAATGCTTCAATGACGTACCTTCTCCTTCTCTGTTCTTGATGCCATGGAAATTTCTTCTGATGCAGTTGCTTCTTCTGTATCACGTGCATATGTGATTTAGAGCAGAACCAGCGTTACTGTGTCCTGTCCGAATACGGTGAGGGGCAGGTTTTCGTAACGGAAAACCTTCATAAGGATTTGTGGCTTGGGATACATCTACGCTGGTTTGCTCTACGCACACGATGCGGCCAGCAATCATACGGATCTTTTTCTGTGATGGATTTGCTTTGAAGGACAGGATTTCGGCTAAATGTAGGGGAGCGGATATCTCAAGGAATGAGGCTATTTCACCACGTGAGGGTGAAATAGCCCCTGATGCTTAGAAGGTTTTCTTTTCAGCTTCGTCAATCTTGGTGTCTGCTGCGGCACGGCTCATCATGACTCGTACATCTTTACTGTTCTGCACGGAGAATGCAGATGTGCTGGTTGGGGCGGTTATAGCAAAGAAGTCAGCTCTCTCAACATCGCTGAGTATGATTGCCGGGCGTGCATCTGGTGCCATTGGATGAATCTCGACGTGGCTCATTTCCAGGTGCTTGAGGTGACGGATATAGAAGCCATGTGCGGGCATGGGGCCGAACATTCCTGGCTCCGGATACTTGTCCTCTTGTTCAGGAGGATTCAGTGCGGCCGTCTCCGCTGTGCCTCCACCTTGATGTTGCATGTAGACATCGGCGATCTTTACATCTTCAATCGCATAGCTCGGAATACCGCATAACTCAGAGCAGATCCTCGATGCTGAGTTGTAACTGGTCAGGTTCGAGATAAGGATGCGTCGGAGTGTTCCAACCTTTGTCGATTCCTTAGGCCCACGCAAACGAGCACCCAGACGCAAGAAGAGCGGAGTTGTCGTGACGTCACGCATGGTGATGTTGGTTACCACAATATCTTCGAGCAGAGCGCCATCAACCGTTTCCAGAGCTAATCCCTGGCAGCCTTCAAAAACGCAATTCGAAATGGTGATATTGATGAAACCGCCGTTGGATTCTGTTCCACACTTGATTCGTCCGGTAAAGTTGCTGCGTCCTCCCGCCGGGAACTTCTTGAAGGTTCCATCGAGAACAGAGCCTAACTCATAGCATCCGGTCACCCAGCAATTGGTGATGGTGACATTACGAGTTGGACGCGCATAACCGAGCGCAAAACTCGATTTCGGGCAGATGCCATCGTCCCAAGGGGAATTCACCGTGCAGTTTGATACGCGAACATTCTGACAGCAGTCGATATCCATTCCATCGCGATCGGTATCGATCTTGAGGTTATCGATAGTGAGATTATCGACTCCGGTAAGCAGTAGCGCGAAGTGTCCACCTTTTAACACTGAGAAATCGCGGAGAAGAACATTACGGCAATTCTTGAGTGCAATGGCCTTGTTGCCCACTCCCGCTTGTTCTGCCAGGAATTCGATTCCTAGAGTATTCCTGTTGCGACCATGGGAAAGCCCCTTTCCCCAGATAAGTCCCGGTCCTGTGATGCTGATGTCATGGATGTTATCGCCCCAGATCAGGGAATTATGCCAGTGATTATGGCCGTAGTCCTGATATGCCTCCCATGGGGTATTGGGTTCAGCAGCATCATAGGTCCCGCCGCCTTCACCCGTAGTTTGTCCGGGAAGCGGAGATGCTGCGGCAAGAATAGTGGCCCCTTGAGAAAGATAGAGATCGACAAAACTCCTCAGACGGATTGAAAAAGTGTTGTAAACACCCGACGGAAAGAAGACCTGTCCTCCTCCTACAGCCGCCGCAGCGTCAATGGTGCGGTTAATGGCAGCGGTGTCCAGTGTTTTGCCGTCTCCTACCGCACCATAGTCGCGAACATTGAAGATTGCTTTGGTTGAGCCTTTCGCCGTTGGGGTTGCAAGAGCTGGTGCGGCCGCAGCAGCGGCTACAAAGCCTATGCTGGAAAGCTTGAGAAGGTCTCGGCGGGTATTCTTTATTTCCATGACGCGGCGATAGTAACAGAAGGGCCGCACGATTTGCTATATCTATTGAAATTGTTCCCTATAGTGGTAAAGCCGCTCAGCATGCTTCTGCCGAGCGGCTTCGATAGTGGTTGTGGCTTTGAAGGCGGCGCGATCTACCTGGACTTCAAAGCGTGATCAAAGCGGCTTATTGACGTACTTCGATTTCGTCAATAAACGTCCAGACGACATCGGAGGGTGTTACCTGAATCTTGACGTAGCGGCCCGCTAAATTCGCAAGATTAGTCAGGGTATACCAGATTGCCAGGTTTCCTCCCCCGATATCGGGTTTGGTTACCGTTCCCGCTACGGTGAAGTTCACGCCATCCTTTGATACGGAGTAAACCACCTGTTGCGGCAGCATGATGCCAGCTCCTTCATACTGCAACCAGCGGCTGCGGAATTCTTTGATCGCCTGTTCCGACCCTAGATCGATCGTAAACAAGTAGCTCTGGGAGGTGGCTCTTCCTTGCCATGCGGGGTCGGTATAGTCTGCTGCTCCGTAGACTCCATCTGTAAGCGAAGTGCCGTTGCGATCCGGATAGTTAGCATCAGCCGGAAGGCTGGTAACGTAAGCTTTCCCGAGTGCGAGGTTTGTAATATAGGGATCGCTGGCCAAGGTTGTGACCTGTGTAGCTGTACTCAGGCTCGATTCGCTGCCTGCAGCATCGAAGGCTGTTACCTGATAGGTATAGGTGGTGCCAGGACTGAGCTGTGTGTCGATAAAGGTCGGAGCGGTTTCATACGAGGTGGCAACCACAGCGCCGTTGCGGATGATTTTGTAGCCAACCACCCCAAAGTTGTCTGTTGAGGCCGTCCAGTTCAACTGGATCATTCCATCGTCGATTGCCTTTCCAGCGAGTCCTCCGGGTGTGGTGGGTTCTTCCGTCTCTACTGTTCCGTCCTTCAGATAGTCTCTATACGTCTTGTAATATGCAGGGTTTACTTGCTGAGGGCTCTGATAGTAGTTAAAGCTATAGCTCAAATAATTACTGACATACTTCTGGACCGCACGTATATCCGTCACAATGGAGCGGATCGACATAGGCTGGCTATCGAGATTAAAGGTTTCTGTATCTGCCCAGAACTGAGCTTTCGGAGATCCTTTATGAATTCCCTTGGCTGTTGCCTTGAACCATGCAGGAAGCTGCGCGGCAGTAGCGTGACCCACTCCCACTCCATCTTGTAATGCCACGATGTCAAGAGGGCTGCGAGCCATGATATAGGCCCACATCTGTTGCCATTGTGTGGGCGTCAGGCCTTCGCTGGCGTTGAAGAAGGGAGAGGTTATGATCGGCTTATCTGGGGTCAGGCCCTTTAGGTGATTGCCGATGGTCTGATAGAAGTCAACCAGACGCTCCCACTGTGTTGCGGTGGGCTCATTTACATTATCGACTTCGAACCATAGATACCATCCGGCAAAGGATGGATGGCTTCCATATTTTTGCCACAGCTCATCTGCTATCAGATTAGCGGTTACAGCTTCACTCCGTAGCCAGGAGCTGTTTTCAGCATAATTGTTCCACCAGTCATCGTTTGACTGCAGTCCTACGTAGACCTTCAATCCTTTTTTGTCTGCTGCACTCAGAGCGTTTTCTAGGAAGTCATTGGTAGTGTTTTGCGTGTAGCCGGGAAGACTGGTTGGGTATGCCGTGGTTTTATTCAGGCTATCCGCCGTCCACTGCAGAACGACCTGCTTGAGTCCAGCCTTGTGCATATAGCCAAACTCTTGTTTCCACTGTACCTCGGTCCACTGGTCTCCGAGATCTGGGCCTAGAAAGGAGCCATGAAGCGCCGGCCGATGGGATTCCGCGAATCCGCCCAGCGAATTGCCGACGAGGAGCAATAACGACATCGTTATGATGCGTAAAGGACGCATAGTCTTTCCCTTTCTGTACTAGAAATTCAGCTTCAATGCAAATTGAATCTCGCGCGATGTTCCTGCTCCGAGAATCTCTCCTGTGATATCGGTTTTTACCGAGGTCTGAGGATTTCCGAAATTTGCGTGATTGAGGAAGTTAAAGAACTCTGCTCGGAACTGGAGAAGCATCTTGTCCCGAAGCTGGAAGTCTTTGAATGCGGAGAAATCGAGATTGTAGGCGCCTGGACCGCGCAAGCTGCCACGGCGTGCATTGCCGAATTGGCGAGAAAAAGTTTGTCCGGGCGCTAGTGGCGGCCAGTCATACGCACAGGGATTGAACCAGTGTGCCAAGGTTCCGATTTTCTCTGGCGCTTTCCCTCCTTGAGAAATAGTCAAATGGCAGCTCGAATCCGAGTTTGCCATTACTGGTCCTGGCTTGTTCGGATCTCCGACAACATAAGGCCGGGGTGCTCCGGATCCCGTGTTGGTTGTGTCATAGGGGAGCATCGGTGTAATTGCCTCACCTGTGTTTGCTCCGAAGATTCCGTTTGCTTGCCATCCTCCGACGAACCACTTCATTGGGCCTGTGCTATTAAGAAAGCGCTTATTAGGCCCAAACGGCAATTCATAGGACCATGCTGATGTGAATTGATGACGGAAGTCGGGGGAGTTGTCACCGCGTTCGGCACTCAAGTCGTGAGTGTTCATGGGCTCGGTCCATTCGTCTTCCTCGCCTTGACCGATCGTATGTTGCCACGTATAGCTGTTTAGCATTGTCCATCCTGCTGATAGGCGCTTTTCAAACCGCATCTGTAGCGCATGAGATAAGGAGCCATAAAGGCGGGTCTCTGTGCGAATCGGACCGACATTGGGGACGGTACTGAAGTATGGCCTCCCCATATTGCCAGTACTGTCTGAGAAGTTGCTATCAAGTGGCTGAGTCGGCTGATTCAAATTCATTAGAAACGAGAGTTTCAATGCATGTGTGCCTACGTACGCTACCTGCAGAAGAGTGTCGCGGAAGAGCTGCCGCTCCACATTGAGGTTCCATTCTTCGATATACGTAGTCCGGTTGTTGAAGTATGCGGCGCTTGTTCTCCCCGATGGGTTGCTGATGCTCGGATATGTAGGAGTAGGGAAGCCTGTAGAGAGTCGGATTGTCGGGGTGGTCGGTGGAATCGTCATCGACTGGCTGAAGAAGAGTCCTGTTGGGTTATACGCTAATTCGGCGTCATTTTGATTAGCCTGTAGTGAGTAGAAGAGCCCAAAAGCGCCCCGAATAATTGTTTTGTTATCGCTCGACGGAGTGTAGGCAAATCCAAGACGCGGGGCAAAGTTGTTTAGATCCTTCTTTACATTTCCGGAGCGGCTTACACCTACCATTCCAGGTGCAATAAACGTTCCGGTTTTGAAATCGAAGTTCGCCAGGCGATCGTGATCTTCCACCATGGGCGTGAAGATGTCATAGCGAAGCCCTAGATTTAAGGTCAACTTGGGGGACATGTGGTAGTCATCCATGCCATAGGCGCTGAACTCCCACCAACTCATGCCATAAGGATTTTTCTGCCCGTCACGAGAGAAGTAGGAAGGATACCCCAAGAGAAAACTCGCTAGTGCACTGCCGCCCGAACCTGAAAGCGCTGTGAAGCCCGAGTCAAAATTAACTACTCCGGTAGGATTCAATGCCTGCAAAAATCCATGTCTCCTCAGCCGCAGGTCTACGCCGGTTTTGATGGTGTGGTGTCCACGCAGGTAGGTGAAAGCATCGATTACCTGATAATTGTTCTCCCGCAAGACCTCCGGGAAGCAGCAGATGTTTCCTAACGATGTCAGGCCACTGATGTTGATGTTTGTTAACCCGCCGGTTGCAACCAGGTTGTTTGGGTCGTTGATTCCCGGGATGCCTATCTCTGTCGATACGGCTTCATTGGCAAAGTTTTGCTTTGCATTGACGACGTATCGCATATAACCAAGTTTGAATTCGTTGATCTTGCTTGGCGAGAACGTGTGGACATCGGTGATGCCAAGTGCCCGTGCTGTATCGTCAATGGTGCCGGAAAATGAGCCACCACCTGCTTTCCCTGGAAGTGGATCCGGGTGATAAGCGTTTACGTTATTCAGGCTGAAGGTTCCATAAAGGCTGTTGTTGGATGCAATCTGGTGGTCAATGCGAATATCGAAAGAATCCTGGTCGTTCTTGGCAACCGGATTGTAACGGTATTGGTTTCCTGGGAGATTGGGTGCTGGATAAAGTTTGTTGACTACATTCAGTGCGGCTGGGTCGAGCTTCTCTTTCGGAATAATGTTTCCCGCAAAAGCTTGACGCTCTCCGGTGTTCGGATCGGTTGTTGTCGGGTCGTAGATCTGTCCCTGCTGGGCTCCGTTCTCATCCGTATAAAGCAGATCGGAGAAGTCCCCTGTTCTCTCTGTCATAGAGGGAACAACGGAGATGGCTGTCCATGCTTGTCGAATTCGGGTTCCTTGATAGTCTCCAAAGAAGAATGTCCTGTTTTTTCTGATGGGGCCACCAAAGGTAAAGCCGAATTGATTTTGTTTGAAAGGTGGGATCTTGCTCGTCGCACTGTCAAAGTAGTTTTTAGCGTCCAGTGCGGAGTTCCTGATGAACTCGTACATGCTGCCATGGAAATCGTTCGTGCCGGACTTAAGGACGACGTTGACGACCGCTCCCCCTTTACCAATATCGGCGCCAAAGCCGCTTGTCTGGACCTTGAATTCCTGGATAGCATCGACCGCCGGCTGAATGACTTCAAACCCAATCTGCTGTTCGTTGTTGTCGAAGCCATCAAGCAGGAAATTATTCGTAGTGGCCATCAGTCCATTGACCTGAATGGCTCCACTCCCGCGTTCATTTTCCGGAACTCCTCCCTGTTGCACAATTCCACTTGGCCCGGAGTTGACACCCGGACTCAGGTAGGCGAGTTGCAGAAAATTTCTGCCGTTGAGAGGCAGATCGTTGACTCTTGTCTGCTCGATGACTTGTCCCAGGGAAGAGGTCTCTGACTCGAGTTGCGGCTCGGCCGATTCAACCTTGACCTCTTCATTCACCATGCCTGGGATGAGTGCTACGTCAACGCGAGCGACTTGATTGACATCGAGTTTGAATGAGGGCTGTACAGCTTTTTTGAAGCCCTTCTGTTCAACCGTCAAACCGTAGCGACCTGGCTTTAACTGGATGGCAATGTACTCACCTGCGGAATTGGTGGTAATGCTCTTGGAAATATTCGTCTCTACATTTGTCACCGTTACTGTGGCGCCTTCGATGACGGCTCCGGAAGCGTCTCTCACCGTACCCACAATGCTGCCGGATTCCACTTGAGCGAATACTGACGAGACTGCTGGGCCGATCAAAAACAACGCTGTGCCAACCAGGACAAAGCATGTTTTCAACCATGCACAGGCCTTATTCATAACGTCCCTCCGCAAACCTCATTGATTTCTTTTCTGCTTCTGAGTACTCCTAAGGTTTGTGGCATAACAACATGACATGCTTATATGTTGTCAAGAATAAATTTCTGGCCGCATAGAAGAGATGACGTTAATTATTCCTGCTAAATAATTGAAAATAAATAATAAAGTAATGAATATTGCATCTGTTCTGGCGCGGGTTCGTTTCCTTATTTCTTGCATACATTGAAACATATTATGTTATGTTTATTTGTCTTTACGTTTGGGAGGGAATGGAAGTCATGCCAGATGCCGTTCCGTGTTCGAATGTAGTCCAGGTAAACGATCTTGATCTCTTCCTCGACAACACCAGTTTTGTTCCTTTTTACGAGCAGATTGTGGATCGGATACGAACTCTCATCAAAGAGAACAGGCTTCGGGAGGGACAGGTATTCTGCTCCGAAGGCGAGATTGCACGCGCGCTCGGCATCAGTAAGATGCCTGTTCGCCATGCTTTTCAAAAGCTTCGCTCTGAAGGTTTACTGCTGATCTCCAGGGGTAGGAGACCTGTTGTGGGTTCCGGCCTTGTTCCCTGGAACTTTCAGCAGTTGAGGGGATTTAGTGAGGAGATGCGGCGCCGAGGTCTGGATCCTTCGGCGAAGCTCCTGTCTTGTGAGTTACTGGAGCCGCATCAGGAGGTCTTTAAGGCCTTGCGATTGCTACCAGGGGAGAAGATCTATCAGATTAAGCGTTTGCGGCTAGTTAATGGAGAACCTGTAGCTGTTGTGACAAGTCATCTCCCGGCAAGAATCTTCTCGGGTATTGAGAGGTACAACCTTGAAAGCCAGTCGCTCTACTACGTGATGGAGTCGGTTTATCGTCGAAAGCTTCACTGGGCGGAAGAAGTGATCGGTGCAGTGATGGCGGGAGGAGAAGAGTCCGAACTACTGCAGACAGCCGTCGGGACATCACTCTTGCATATCAGAGAGACCACCTATGACGTAACCAAGAAGGCGATTGAATTCTCTGTTTCTTTATTGCGTGGCGACCGCTACACGGCCCGTCTTATTGCGATTCGAAAGGGGTAAGCACTCAATGTTTTGAGAACAAGTGGTGCCCGGATTGGAGCACCACTTGAAATCCAGGCCTTAACTGGCCAGAGCTTCTTGTGGGAGGTAGGTCTTGCTCACGGCAATATATCCGTTCTGTGCTACTTGCTTGCCGCGTTGACGATAACCTTCTTCGTCGCGAGGTTGCGTTGTCGCCAGCCCGTCAACATATCGATTGAACATGCAGAATGCAGCGGCGATTAGCACCGTGTCATGAATTTCAAGATCTGTTGCACCCACGCTGCGTGCATTCTCCACATCGTCTGACGTAACGTGTTTGCCGCCTTTCTGAACCTTGGCTGCAATGACTAGCAGAGCTTTCAGCTTTGTAGAGATATCTGCGTGCTGAAAGTCAGCTTTAACCTTCTTTACCAGCTCTTCATTGTCGTCCAGGCACGCCGCGGCAATGGCTCCATGAATTGTTTGGCAGTAGTAGCAGTCGTTGAGGTAAGAGACGTAGGTGGCGATCAGCTCTCGTTCTCCGGCGGAGAGCGAATGAGGTTTGTGGAGCAGCAATTCTACGAGTTCGTTCAGGGGTTTGGCTGTTTCCGGACGAAATGCCATTGCGGCTCTAATTCCGGGTAGTCCTTCAGGTAACGCAATGTGTGGCATGATGATCTCTATCCTTCCTTCAAATTAAAAATCTAGGCGATTGCTTCGAGTTGAACTGGCTTGGATGGAGCGAGGTATCCCTCCTTCGCCAACTTGGCTCCCATTTCGACATACGCTTCCGGTTCTTGCGGTGCCCATGTTCCCAGGCCGTCAACGTATCGGTTGTACATGCAGAATGCAGCAGCAATCAGCACCGTGTCGTGGATCTCTATATCAGTGGCACCGGCGCTACGAGCACGTTTTATGTCTTCATCTGTGACTCGTTTCCCGCTCTGCTGAACATGCCCGGCAATGGCGAGTAGTGACTTGAGCTTTTCCGAGATTGGAGCCGATTCAAAGTCCCTTTTTACTTGCGCCACCAGATCCATATCGCCACCAAGGTGGTGCGCTGCGGCAGCACCGTGACTGGATTGGCAGAAGAGGCAGTCATTTTGGCTGGAGGTGTAGGTTGCAATAAGTTCCCGCTCCGCACTGGTGAGGGAATTAGTGCCACGCAAAAGAACTTCGGCAAGTGCACGCAAAGGCTGTGCTGTTTCCGGACGAAAGGTCATTGGTCCGGTAATGCCGGGCAGTCCTTCTGGGAGAGAAATGTGTGCCATGAATCGTGTCTCCTTGTGAAAAGAATGAGTGCGACTACGGTGCGATCTCCGAGGCCGGGGCCTCCGTGAATGTTTTGATATAGCCTGTATCCTGTGATCCCTCCTGGACGGCATATCTGGGAAGGAAGAACATTAGAATGCAGGGGATTAGGGAAGGCAAGGCCAGCAGTTGAATGGTTAAAGGACGATAGGAACCAAGAGTGTCGAATATGCGTCCGACGATGAGTGGGCCTGTAGCTCCGCCGACTGCATAGGCTGTCCAGGTAAGAGCATAGAGGGTTGCGAGCCGCTTGAGTCCGAAGTAGCGGCTAAGCAGGTAGGGGGTGATATCTCCTTCGCTGCCCATGCTGAATCCGATCAAGGATGCTGCAACCAAGCCGGCTGTAAGGGTATTTGCTACAGAAAGCAGAACAATTCCTATAACCGTAATCAGCAACATTAGCTGTGACACACGTGGCCCGAAGAAACGGTCGAGGAAGAGCCCTGTCATCAATCGTCCAAACAGTCCAGTAGCTCCGATAATGGCTACCGAATATGCCGCTCCCTGGGAGGAGACGCCTCTGTCTGTCAGCAACGCAGAGAGGTGTGCAATAGCTCCATTTACGCTAATTGCATAGAGGCTGACCGTAATGGCGATGATCCAAAAACTGCTTTGGGAGAGGGCCCGTCCTACAGATTCTCCAGTGCTAGCTATTTGATCGTCGCTCTGCCCTGGGGCCACAGCTTTTTCGCGGACAAATAGCGCCGTGAGTGGAAATCCAACTATCAGTGCAAGAATTCCCAGGACAATATAAGCAGAGCGCCAACCATAGTGATTGATGGTTGATTGTGCGATTACCGGGAGCAGCATTGCTCCACAACCACCTCCGCCGAGCATTACGGAGAGAGCCAGGCCTCTGCGACGGCTGAACCATGTGGATATGGCACGGGAGTAGCCAAGATAGGCTGTTCCATTACCGACGAGTCCGATCAGGAAGAAACTTAAGTAAAAATGAAGCAGATTCGGTGTCAGCCAAGCCAGAGAGGCATAGGTACAGGAGAAGACAGCAATACAAGGCAGGATAATCTTGCGCGGCCCGAATCTGTCTAGAAGCCAGCCTAATCCGGGCGATGCTGCAGCTATCGTCAACGCGGCAATGCTGAATCCGGCGGAGATGGCTTCTCTATGCCATCCAAAGGTGAGCGAAAGTGGTTTGAGGAATAAACCAAAGGTGTATGGGACGACAGCTGCAAAGCTAACCATTACACCGAAGAAGCCGGCCAGAACAACCTTCCAGCCAGGATAGGAGATGCAGGATTCTGAGTCAGTAGTCATCCTGACAGTTCTCATCAGATTGGCCTCAGGGGAAATTGAGTCTGATTCGATTGCATTTTTCATCGGGAGGACGTTTTCATCGTCCTGGGTCCGTTGGCATGACTGTAGAGGAAACAGTATTGGCAGAAAGTGAATTTGTCTTGCATCTGCAGGCTGAGTTTTATGTCAACCTATAGATGGAGTTTCTTGAAGAGATTGGGCACCCGGATTTGCTATCGTGTCTGCAATACTCTTTGGAAATTTGTGAGCTCCTTCATCATGCCGGAGCAAGAGCAGTGCTGCTGGAGGATGTAAGTAATGAAGAAATCTAGCCTTTCGTTTGCCGTTTTCCTTGTCCTGGTTACCTGGTCGGTTGCGGTTGCAAGTACTGTTCATGTTGGAAGATGGCAGCCGGTTTTTCAGGGCATCGATCAGTCTTCGGGAGCTATAGACGGGCAGGGGCGGAGTATCGCATATGCGATGCGGGTCAATCTTCGCGCTCCTGGAGTCAGCTTTTATACCACTCCTCATCAGGGACAGTTGAACACCGTCTCTATGACCACAACCCAATTCCTGCTGAAGTATGGATTGCAGGTGGCGATCAATGCCAACTTCTTCTCTCCTTGTTGTTTTGCCGTGCCAGAACGAAAGACAGTCTTGGGGCTAAGTGTGTCGGATGGCAATCTTGTAGCGCCTCCGGTGAATACCCTGGGGCAGAATATTTCGCTGCTGATTAACAGGAAGAACCAGGCGAAGATTTCAGAGACCTCTCCCAATACCGATCTGTCGGATGTCTTCAACGCCGTTACTGGATCGGGGGTCATCGTGCGTGATGGCTTGAATGTTGGAAATCAGACTCCCTATGGAGATGGTGCTCGTCCGAATCCTCGAACGGCAGTTGGCCTGTCAAAGGATGGTCAATATCTTTATCTTGTCGTTATCGATGGCAGGCATCCGGAGTACAGCGTCGGAACGACTCATGCCGAAACAGCAGAGATCATGATTGCCTTTGGTTGTTATCAGGCAGTTAATCTTGATGGTGGAGGCTCTACCGAGTTGGTGAAAGACGACGGACATGGTGGTGCTACGATTCTGAACCGTCCCAGCGGAGGAACAGAGCGATATCTTGCAAATCAGCTAGGCATCCGAGCTCTTCCTCTGCGTTCCTCCGCTCATCATTTTTGGCCATGGCGGAAATAGAGAGGTAGACATATTGGTATAGTCCGGCCACGAGGAAAAGGTGGAATACGCCAACGGCACACAATCCGGTACGGGAGTCGATTCTTGGAGAGAAGTGTCTTGCTTCCTTATATCCTTATTTAGAAATTTCCCCTGCTGACTTAAGGAGCCTTTTTCATGAGGAAGGTTTTTCTCGTACCTCTTTGTTTTGCACTTTCTCTTTCGTCCCAATTGATGGCTCAAGATAGCCGGACAGTTGCTGAACCAAAAATACCTCCGTTCTGCACATCGTTGGCTGCCCGGCTTCAGTCACAGGGAAATACCTTGGCTCCGGAAGATGAGTCGAAACTGGATACAGAACGAATTCAGGCGGCTATTGACCATTGTGGCAAAGGCCATGCTGTGGCACTCCAGACGCAGGGAAGCTCGAACGCGTTTCTTAGTGGTCCTCTCATATTAAGAGAAGGTGTCACCCTGGTAGTCGATAAGGGCGTGACGCTTTATGAATCGATTGATCCAAAGGTTTTGGAAGTAACGCCCGGAAGCTGCGGGATTGTAAGCAACACTCCAGGACGTGGATGCAAACCTCTGATATCTGTTGACGATGTTTCGGGAGCAGGGGTTATGGGGGATGGTGTCATTGATGGCCGGGGTGGAGTAAAGCTTCTTGGAAAGGACGTCAGTGCATGGGACCTCGCTGAGCAGGCTCGATCTGGAGGTGGACAGAAGGTCAGCAGGCTGATTGTTGCGAATCACGCAAACAACTTTACCTTGTACCGGATTACGTTGAAGAACTCGCAGAATTTCCATGTGGTCTATAACGGAGGCGATGGTTTTACGGTATGGGGAGTAAAGATTGATACTCCTGGGAAATTGGCACGGAATACGGATGCAATCGATCCGGGAGCAGGAGCGAAGAACATCACGATTACGCATACCTACATCAGCACTGGGGACGACGACATTGCTATCAAAGGTGGCCCGGGCGGTGTAACGCAGATGACTGTGAGCCATAACCACTTCTATCGAGGACATGGCATGTCTATCGGCAGTGAGACCAACGGTGGCGTAAGCAAGATTCGCATCTTTGATCTCTCGATTGACGGCGCCGACAATGGCATTCGTATCAAGTCAAATGCCTCTCGCGGTGGACTGGTTCATGATGTCCGTTACGACGATGTCTGCATCCGGAATTCGCCGAATCCCATCATGCTCGATACTGCCTATAGTGCAGCTGGCAGTCTGGAAGGCAATCTCTATCCCAGCTTCGTTGACATTACTCTGCATAATGTGCGGGTATCCGGTGGTGGCAAGATCTCTTTCGATGGTTTTTCAAAGGATCATCGCATAGGTGTAAATCTTGACGGAGTTATGCTGACCGACGACGCGAAATATTCCTATCGTATTAAGCATTCGGATTTTCGCCAGGGGCCCGGACCGATGAATCTGAAACTCGATGGGGAAGATACAACACTGACGGGATCTGCGGGGAAAGGCACTCTTGATTCCTGCGCGGACAAGTTTGTTCCATTTCCAAGATAGAGTCAGCGGCTGTGGTGTCATTGCATTAGGGCCTCTACTCTGAATGTAGAGGCCTTAATGTTTGCGTTCCTTTCTACCAGGTTTTCTTGATCTGAGTATCCACGGCGAAACCTCCATTTTGATCGCGCGTTGCGCTAACGGAGACGCGCGGTGTCACTTGGTACTGACCTGAGATGATTTGGTTTTGCGTGGAAGCCATATTCGAAGAAAATGTAACAAAGAGATTGCCGGTGACACGCTGCTGAATAGTGACGTTCGCTCCCGGAGGTCCTTGCTGTGTTCCGCTAGCAAGAATTGGATTGATCGATAGTTGTGAAATACCTGCAATCTTGGAAACGCGGCTGGTAATCTGGCTGCTCACCTGCGATGCTACTAGCGATTGTGCTGCCTGGTTTGCCGGTGTAGATGGATTTGCGCTGCTTGCCTCGGTGGTTTGGCCGAAGGCTAGCAAATTGATGATATCTGCTGCGGGCAGGGATGGATCCGACGAGTAGTTTGTGCGCAGCTGGTCAATCGGGCCATTGAAGCGTAGATAGATATTGTATTGCTGGATATTGGTATTCAGCGCCAGATTAACGACAGGTTGTGTTCGTGCCGGATTAACGAATTGAATGGTTCCTCCATTGAGCACGAATCGGTCACCGTGGAAGATAAGATCCCCATTGTTGAGGCTCACTCTTCCTAAAATTACTGGCTGAGCGGCAGTTCCGCGAACCTGCAAATTCGCCGTGCCATTAATGCTCAGGGTACGACTCACAAGATTGATGTTATTGGAGGAGTTCACTGCTACATTGAGCTGGACGTTCTGCGCGAATCCCTGGGAAGGCGGGGAAGCTACTCCTCCGGTGAACTGATTGATGAAGCTGGATAGATCGAAGGCCTGTGTAAAGGAAACATCGGCAAGATTGACCATTCCACCCAGGACAGCATTCTCGGTATTTCCTGTGAACCTGAGATCTGCGTTAAGGGTTTCGCGCATACCCTGCGGGTACAGCATGCGTATCCCTTTAGCAGACATGCCGAGGTCGAACTGCATGCTGGGGCGATAGATAACAGCACCGTGTGCTGTAACATCACCTCCACCAGCAATACCTTGAAATTTGCTGATATTTAGCCGGTCCTTTGTCAACGTCAGGACGCCGTTGGCGTGCTGCAGTCCTACCGGTAGATCTCCGTTTGCGAAGCTTGCGTCTACGATCTGAATCTGGCCTTCAATATTAGGATCTGCAGAGGCTCCATAAGAATTGATGTTGAAGCGCAATTGCCCTGAGCTTCTTATGTCGGGGTTGAACAGCTGTGCAAGATGCAAATTCACAGTTCCGAGCAGCAGCAACGACATGGAAGCATTGCTGCCGGCGGGAATCGATCCCTGGAATTGAAGGTCGGTATCTGTTCCGCGGATGGTTCCACGTTGTATGTTGATGACGCCGTCTTTGTAATCCGCTTGTATGGGATTTACGGAAGCCAACTGCACATCACTGCCATAGGCCATCTTTAGCACTGGAATGCGAATGTGCGCTTCCAATAGCTTCTTGTTCTTTAAGGGGCCATTCAGAGTAGCATGTATTTCTGTCTGCCCTGTAATGCTTGAGGCCTCTGTCGGAATATAGACGGCGGCTAAAGGTTGTAGGGGGATTGCCTGTGTATCGAGAACAGCTTCTGTTGGATAATCTCCTGTGAGATTTACCTTGGCATTTGCTCGAATGGATGTGTTTACGGCTTGAGACGTCAGGTTGGCCAATGCTACATGGTTGGCTACATTCAACTGTAGATTGAGGCCTGCGATTGTCTGCTTTTGCACTTCGAGCTGGGAACTCTGCAGTGAGGCACTGAGCTGCGGATTCTGAAATGTACCTTGACCTGTTGCCTGGAGATTCAATCCTCCACTTACATTCAAGTTCTTTGCTTTTATTGACTGGAGTTTTTCGATTCGGAAGTTGTTTGCTGCTACCTGCGCCACATAGGTTTTTTCCTGAGGGCGCACACTTACGTTGCTCTGCAAGCTTCCAGCGGGCAAAGACGCTGAGAAAGTTCCGTGCACCTCATCGCCAGTCCCGGAGAAATTTACCTGAATTGCTTGAATGGGCTCTTCGTAGATGCTGGCTCGAGTGACGGTGAGATTTCCTTGTCCAATTGGGTGTAATTCGGTGCCATGCATCTTGACGTTAGCGGAAAGTGTTCCGGCTATCGGAGCCTGTAGTCCCGCGATCTTTGCCAGATCTGCAACATTCAATTGAGAGGCATTCAAATCGACTTGGATAGGAGTGGAATTCGTGAGGGTCCACTTTTGAAGACCTGCACTTCCACTAAAGTTGATGTTGCCTTGGTCTGCGGGTTGAAGGCGGCCATTCCGCACACTGGCCAAAGAAGGGCTAAGCTCGATGTCTGTTTGCAGTGTCCGCCAGTCTGTTCCGCGTACGTGAAGATTCGTCGCAACAAGTTGCCCTGCTAGATGTGGGGCTGACGTCGAACCGCTGAGATTTCCATTGAAAGAGGCTGTACCTGCAAGATTAAGCGGCTGTCCGGGCTTGTTCGAGTCTTGCGTACGGAAGAGATTTGCAATGATCTCCATTTCATGGAGGTCATTGGTGTGGAAATGCAGGCTGAGATTAGAGTGCTTGCTCATTACTCCGTTCATCGTGAGATTGGATTGCGGCATGCGCAGGTAGCTCTGGTTTAGCGCAAATTGCTGCGATTTAGCCGAGTATTCACCATGAACTGCACTATCGAGTGGAATCGTCGTAAATCCCGCTCCGTCCTTCGCCGGACCTGAGAATTGACCGCCTATGGTAGCGTCTGTGCGGGCAATCATGTCTTTCAGTGTTTTTCCCCACTTTGCGTTTACCTGAAGATTGAGTCCTCCCGAGAGAGAAACATTTGGGGGAAGCGATGCTCTATACAGCATCCCTCGAACCGCAGCTAACGACACTCCCGATAGAGAAGCGTTGACCTCCGAATGTGAATCACCTGCGAGTGCATTCATCCTTGCTGTGGCTGTGAATTCTCCTCCCAGGAGTTTTGCTTTGAGCGATTGAATGGATGCATCTCCGTTGAGTAGAGAATATTGTGCCGAAATGTCGCTAATCTGGGCTTGTAACGATGGAGTCCGAAGGTCCAGCTTTTTGCTTATTAGTGTTCCATTCAAGGTGACGCCATCCAGCGCCGGATGGTTCGCGATTGCGTGGTAATGTGCGGAACCTACGATCCGAAGCAATCCCGTGGGAATGGATTTGTTCCCAAGAATATTCCGTAGATCGGCTCCATCCACTGTTGAGTCGAACTGGGCTTGCAGGGTGGGATCGTTATAGTTTGTTAAATCGGCAGCTATGGTCAGTTGGGAGTGGCCTGTTGTAAGTCTGGCTTGGGAAAGATGAAAGGTTGAGGGCGTGGCCTCGAAGTTTGCTTCAAGACCATGCTGGATTGTCTGATACAAGTTAGCTGTTAACCTTCCGTCTGAATAGCTGAGCCTTCCTGAATACTTTTCTGTGGGGACGTCGTAGGATGCTCGAAGTTCAACATCGTGGAGATCTGCATTCAATGGAGTCCGTTGGTCGTTGTAGCTGATCTCTCCATTTGTTAAGGCTGCATGGCGAATTCCCAGATCGAAGAGCGTCGTATTCTTGCCGCCTTCTCCGCTACTCTTGATCTTTGGAATATTGGAGTTGCCCTGTGCGTCCGTGAAGATGTTAACGGTTGGATGATCAATCTCAACATTACTGAGATACCACTTCCGGCTCAGTACGGAGATGATGCGGACACCTACAGTCGCATGCTGGAGTTGTAGTAATGGAGGATCGGGGTAGGGAGTTGCCCCATGAATGGTAAGACCATAAATATCCAAGCTGAGAGTCGATAGATGCAAGGCGAAGTTTTGGAGTTGAACTTGAGTTCCTAAGCGTTCACTTGCCTGCTTCTGAGCCTTATCTAGTGCATAGCGATGAAACCATGCGCTATTCAGCGTAATTGCCAACGCGATGATAATCAGGAGGACAAAGGTAGCCAGGCCCCCTGCGATCCATCCTGCAATTCGTAACCAGAGCAAATTGCGCTTGGGGCGGTTACGATTAGGGAACATCGTTACTCTCGAAGGTTTATTGGGCTCAGGAAGTGGTGCGGCGCTATTCACGGTATCCTCATTGAGAGATCGTTCTCGTTTTGTTGTGTACCGTTCATCGATAATCAGCAGCTTTTCGTATAAGGTCTTTTCTGGCTTCGGTCTGGAACCGTAGGAGCGGAGTGTCCTAGAATGCTTGACCGATGCTCAGGAAGTACTGGGTTGCTTTGACTCCGGTAACCGGATTCAGGTTGCGGCCAAGATCGATTCTGATTGGGCCGACAGGCGTGACATAGCGGAGTCCTATGCCCACGTTATTGCTGTAAAGAGAAGTAAAATCGTGAAATCCGATTCGGGAGAATACGTTACCGCCATCGTAAAAGGCTACTAGACCGAGTCCTTTTTTCAATGGCAATGGAATGCGAAATTCAGAATTGATGATCAACATTTCATTGCCACCGCTTGGGACATTAATCGTAGTGGCATTCGAGGCCGAGCATCCTGAGGACGCTCCATTATTGCAAATCGACACTCGTCTTTGCGGCCCGGCTCCATCGAGGGGAAATCCTCTAAGTGTATTGCCTCCCCCGGTAAAGAACCTTTCGCTAAGCGGAACCCTGTCTCCACCTAATGGTTGTGCCAGGCCAATGCGAACACTATTGGCCCAGACCGTGTCATGGAAGATCTTCTTGTAATAGGCCGTTTGTAAATTGAGCTTGGCAAAATCAGCGCTACCTCCCAACTTCGAGGACGAGATATCAAGTTCTGCACTCTCCAGTATTCCTTTATGAGCATCCAGGGCATTATCACGAGTGTCTCGTGTGAAGTTTGCGGCAACTGTAGAGAGTCGGACGTGACGATCTTCCGGAAGCACCAGGGATTCGATTTCTACTCGGGATAGATCTGTTTTGCTATAGCTGTAACGAAGAAAGAAGATATTCGTCTTCGATTGGTTAACGAAGCGTTGCAATTGGTAACTGCCAAGCGCTATCCGCGAGGAGAAGATTGGATTCTCTTCATTGCTTTCCCAGGAGGCTGCTGTTGTGGATGACCATTTGGTCCAGCGGAAGGTGGGATCGATATAGTAGGCCGCAACGCGTTGGTCAAGGCGTCCGGCAAATCCCGTGAAGGAGATGGTCTCTCCTTTTCCCCGAACATTATTTCGTGTGTATTGGAAGGTTCCTCTCGGTCCATAGAAAGTCTTCTGACTGGTTTTGAAGCTGGAGGGGAGACCGACTGGTGGAAGGTTGGGGAGTGCTATCGTACCGCTTGGAATGCTGCCACCACGATTAATTATTTCGAAGCCGAAGCCATAGGTGATCTGGTTCTTTTTGCCCTCATGAACCTTTACGAGAACGTCTTCATTATTTTGAGTTGTGATCTGTCTCTTGGGGTCGACTTCGGCCCAATCGAAGACTCCTGTGTGATCGTACAGCCTGCTTTCTGAGGCCAAGAGCTCCGTTTCTGTAAGAGGTTTCCGGGGCTGGATTGTTGCGATGTCCTCATTGATAAGCCTCTGCTGAGTGGTGTCGCGTCCCAGGGTTACTATGTCCTTGGTGTTTACCTGAGGTCCTTCGTAAATGTGATACACCACGTCAACCATGTGCGGATCTTCTTTGGAAGCGGCCTTTGCCGTTTCTCGGAAGCTTGCGGTAAGGTATCCGGCTTGCAGATAGCGAGCAATGATGTTGGCTCGATCGTTCTCAACAAGCTTTTGAGAATATCCGTGACCTTCGATCAGCTTAAGCCCTTGAGGCGCAAATCGCGCTTGAGGGAAGGTGTTTGCACCCTCGATCCTGAGTGAGTGGACAATATCTCGTGGCCCTTCATCGACTTTGAACGTCACTTGAATATTTCCGCCATTGTTTGTAACCGAAGGAGTTACTTTCGCACTGCTATAACCTTCGCTTTCATAAAGAGCTGTAAGGTTTTTGGTGCTTGTTCTGACAAACTCGTTACTGAACTTTCCCGGCGAGAAGAGGTGACCTTTTTGTACCGCTACGTGTGACATCAGATCATCGCTCTTGATATGCGTGTTTCCGCTGACACCTACGTCTGTAACCTTGTGTTTTTTTCCTTTAGCAATTTGATAGAGGATGGTGTCGACTGAACCTTGTTTTTGAAATTGTGAATCAACCTTTACATCGAAGTAGCCTTTTGCCTGGAAATAAGACACCAAAGCTTCGCGCCCCTCCTGCACAATCTCAGGATCTACACCAACCCCCTGATAGACAGGCAAGAGAGACTTCCGAGTCCAGCTCCAAAGATGAGCCCCTGTTACCTTGACGTGAATGGTCGGACCGGTATGTACATCGAAATGGATGTCAGCACGGTTGGTGTCGGCGTTGTACTCGGCCCCGGAAGGTTTTACTTGGGCTGCAAGCTTACCTTCTTTTTCAAGCTTCCGTTGCAGGTACCTGTTGGCATTATTAATTGTCTTGTGACGATAAGTTTTTCCCGGACGAATAGCGGCGCCTCGAGCACGCGCCATCAATCCGTGGAGACTATCGGACAGCTCCTGCGTCTCTTTCGATGTTGTGCCGGCGATCTGGACTTGGCCGAATTTTGCACGTTTATTCAGCGTTACGTGAAACAGCACATTTGCGACGCCATGTGCGGTATCGAGTTTTACTTCAGGGCTGACTTGTACTTGGAAATAGCCCTGCTGACGTAAAAAATTGGCCAGGCTATCGCAATCGCGCTGAAGCTCACCTTCGTTGAAAGGGGCCTCGGGTGGGTAGTTTGTAACCTGTACCAGGCGAGAATACGGATACTGCCCAGCGCCGGGGAACTCGAAGATTCCAAAATAAACGGCTGGCTGTAAAACAAGCAGCACCCGAACGCCATTGGCATCGGGTTGTATCTCTAATTGTATCTCTTTGAACTTTCCTGTGTTCTTGAGCGCTTCTACCGTTTGATCCACTTTCTCTTTGGAGAAGGGAGTTCCTGGTTTTTGAACAAAGAGAGGTGCGTATTGCGAGGACTGGAGATCGGGCCTTCCAGCAAGCTCGATTGAAACGACGTTTTGTCCCTCATAGGTTGCCATCACCTGCTGTGTCTGTGGTGCTGTTTTTGCTGGCTGGTCACTCTTCGGTGCAGGGTTCTGTGAATACAGGTTAGGGACGACTGCTACAAAGACGAGGTACAACGCAAGTGCTGCTCGATTTTTCATCGACTCTCTGGGAATTGCCTTCGTTCTGAATAAACTGAGGATGAATGGCCCGTACCGCAATGCTTTCATTGTCCTTTGAAGATAGTTTGATGCCGTAAGATGCTGAAGCTTGCGCGTCATAGTCAAAAATCATGCCTTCGAAGTCTTTGGCGTGGTTCCAGGTGTTCTAGTTGATCTGCAATTAAATTGCCCTGGTGGGTATACCGTAGGCAACCAAATCTCCGCTTGCAGGTGAGGCAGGGAAGTGCAACTGGTTTTGCGGGAGATTTTTCAGTGCTGACAGTGCTTAACAGGAACTCCGGCTCCGGTACGTAATGTCCGGAATGAAGCTTTCATCCCGAGAGCATTAGAGCACAACCCAGGAACTCTGGATAAATGTGCGAAGCGGATATTGTTACAGAGGCGAGAATTACATCAACGCTGCATTAGGATAGATCCTATGACAGCTCAGTCGATTGTTCTTGTTGATGCCTTTGCTGCTGCTCCATTTTCAGGTAATCCTGCTGGAGTTTGTCTGATGGAATCCTTCCCAGAAGAAAAATGGATGCAGTCGGTTGCTATTGAAATGAATCAGGCTGAAACCGCGTTTCTGGTGCCTGAAGAAGATGGATTCCGCCTGCGTTGGTTCACCCCAGGTGGGGAGGTAGATCTTTGTGGCCATGCAACCTTGGCCAGTGCGCATTATCTTTGGGCGTTGGGCCGGCTACCCAAAAATACAAAAGCAAGGTTCTATACGTTGAGTGGCCTGTTAACTGCGGAACTTGATGGTGAATGGATAGAGCTCAATTTCCCGGCTGAACCTGTGGTTCCCGTAGAGGACGCGGAAGAGTTTGAGCGGATACTAGGCGTTCGACCTCTGTTTGTAGGAAAGAATCGTCTGGATTATTTGGTAGAGCTGCCGTCCGAAGATGAGGTGCGTGGCATGCAACCTGATTTTCTGCAAATAGCAAAGTTGCAGTCTCGCGGTCTTATTATTACTGCAAAAGGGAAGGACCCTGCAGATATTGTTTCCCGCTGTTTCTTTCCTCGTCTGAATGTCAATGAGGATCCAGTGACAGGTTCGTCTCACTGCGGTCTGGCTCCATATTGGAATGCGAAATTAGGAGATCGCGAACTGCTGGCCTACCAAGCATCGCGACGGGGCGGATGGCTTCGTATCCGGCAGGTAGGTGACAGGGTATTGCTTCGCGGTCAGGCTGTGACAACTATGCGTGGAGAAATCTGTATCTGCTGACGCTTTCAGCCTGGAGTGCCGGGTTTCGCCGGAGGCGATCATTTTCTGGAGGCTGGCCCTGAGTACAAAGCTGAATTCTGCTTCAGTTGGCGCTCTATGTTCACACAGCTACTTTCAAGATGGGCTTAACCTCAATTCCTAAAATTTCGGCATAAGCGACGTAGATTTATCGTTCTACAACGGTATTCTGGTATTCAAAGATCAGAGCGGGACTGGAGCAGTCATACTCCTGCCTGCTCCGGTTGCCGATAGGTTCACGGCTATGAACGCCTGCCCTGAACCTGTTTGGACAGAGTCCCCCGGATCGTCGATTTATTGGGCATTACGAGGTCCAAGCACGAACTTGGCTCTCTTTCTCAGCAAGGAAGTTGTGTTAGTACGGAAAGTCGCCTTTTCTGCAATTCTTCTGTCGGCCTGCGCGGCGGGATTCTCGCGTAGCTACTCTCCTCTGCCAGACAGCGTGAGATCTGGAAATCCATCGAAGCTACATTCTTCAACGCAGCCTGGAGATTTGTTGGCCAAGCTCGCTGATTTTAACTTTGACATCATGGGCGTGAAGCAGGGGCTTCCCCATGATTCCGTCTATGGAGTTGCTCAGGATCGGGAGGGCTTCCTTTGGATCGGCACTTTTGGTGGCTTATCTCGTTTTGATGGTTACCAGCTGCAGACCTATCTGCATAACCCCAAGGATCCGAACTCCTTACCTGACAATAATATCCGGCTATTGATGCCGAAGACCGATGGTGGACTATGGATTGCCACAGGGAATGCTGGCGTCATCTCTTATGATTCGGAGACGGACAGCTTTCATCCTTTGCCCAAGCTTCCGGCATCTTTGCGCCGCAGCCATGTCTTCTGTATGACGAGTGATGGCGGCGATGGAATCTGGTTCGGTTCTCCATTGGGCCTAGTACACTACGACCCTCGAAAACAGCAATACCAGATATTCGGGAAAGCAGCTGGGCATGCAAATCCCGCCGACTTTAACTTGGGGAGCGTCTTTTCCGTATTCATCGATAGTAAGGGGAGTCTCTGGGTGGGAGGGGACAGAGGTCTGCTGGTTCGTCAGGCAAACCAAAAGAACTTTCAACCAGTCCTGGGCCTCAATGGGGCAAATCAGATCGGAGAAGCCCCTCCGGTTTGGACCGTTTTTGAAGATAGAGAACATCGCATTTGGGTTGGCACGGATACATCGGGTCTGGGATTGTTCAATCCTGTGACCCATCGTGTTGAGGGTGTTCCAGGTTTGGCTGGTCCCGACTCTTTGATCGGAGAACACACAGTCAGAGGCATTGTTGAGGTTAAACCTGGCAAGTTCTGGATTGCTACCTATGGAAATGGTCTTGTTACCTTCGACGCAAACACTGGTGAGAGTACACGGCATCTTCGCGATTTGACCTCAGCTGCACCGCTCAGCAACAACTTCATCCGCGGAATCTATATGGACCACCAGGGCCTGGTTTGGCTTGGAACAGACCGTGGACTCTCTCGTATCAATGCCAAGGCGGAGGGTTTGCTTAGCATTCATACCTCGCCTCTTCGTGCCTCGGGGCTCTTTGGCAGCGAGGTAAGAAGTGTCACGTCCTATGACGATCGCATTTGGGTTGGTTTCGACAAGGGAGAGTTTGGCGTCATAGAGAAAGATGGTCAGACTCGTAAGATCGAACCCTCTCCCGGGCTAGGGAAAGAACAGCTATCGCAACGTGAGGTTCTTGCAATTAAGGCAGCGGGTAAAGATGAAGTCTATGCCGGAGGCGTGGGCCTATATCGGATTGATACAAGGCGATTGACGTATCGTCCTGTACCGAATGCTCTTTTGCAGAAGCAGGTTATCAATGCGCTCCTTGTAGATGGAGACGATATATGGGCGGCCACCTATAACGGCTTGATTTGCTACAACCGTGTATCTCACCAGGCACGCCTTTTTGCTCACGATGTAAATGATCCCGCCAGCTTGGCTGACAATTATGTCCGCGATTTGCTCAAAGCTTCCGATGGCCGTCTCTGGATCACTACTCGCCTCGGGCTCGATTGGTTTAATCCGGCGACCGGTAAGTTTGGGCATGTGGTTCACGACGAAAAGGATCCTGAATCAATTCCGAACGATAATATCCAGCCGATTGTGGAAGACGCAAAAGGGCATCTTTGGATCGGGACAATTGGAAACGGGCTTACAGTGTTGTGGTCCTGGCGTAAGGATGGGAAGCCAAGCTTCCGAACTTTGAGTCGACAAGGCGGATTTCCCGATGACATCGTCTTAACTACGATGAAGGGGGCTGACGGACGCATCTGGAGCAATACTCCGAGCGGCCTAGCTGTTATTAATCCCGAAAATCTTAGCTTTCAGACCTTCACTGCTGCCGATGGAGTGCGGACAACAGCTCAGAATCTTTTTAGTTCGGCAACCTTGCGGGACGGAACGATTCTCTTTCCGGGGGATGAAGGATTGATGATTGTTCGTCCTGAGTTGCTGAAGAAAAATGCCCCCTCGGCTCCTTTGGTGCTGACGGAAATAGCTGTTCCCGGTAGCTCGCTATCGCCTGTTGCGAACGCATACCGATCCTTACGTGGAGGATTGACTCTGTATCCAGGGAAGAGAGCCTTCGAAGCTGGATTCTCCCTGCTCGATTATGGCGCCTCTGAATTGACCCGCTATCGATATCGTCTGGAAGGCTTCGATAAAGACTGGTCCACGCTCGGTGTTGAAAAGCATTCGGCCACCTATACCAATTTACGTCCAGGGAGATACGTTTTGTACGTCGAAGCTCAGAGCCGGAGCGGGAATATGTTGCCGGTCAAAATGAGCCTTCCCCTCACAGTTCCGGAAGCCTGGTATGAGACATATTGGTTCTTCTCGTTTATCGCTTTGGCTGGCGTCGTATCTGTTCTGATGATTGTGCGAGTACGGACTGCAGTCCTACGCAAGAGGGAAGCGAAGCTGGAAGAAGAGGTCGCTCTCCGCACGGGAGAACTGCTTCGGGCAAATGAGCAGCTCTCCATTCTGGCTACCCAGGATGCATTGACCGGAATTCTGAATCGCCGATGCTTTATGGAGCGAGCCGAGGAGGAAATAACAAGGATCAGACGCTTCTCCTCGCGATTTACCGTTCTACTGATCGATGTGGACCGCTTCAAGAGTATCAACGATACTTATGGACACGCAGCTGGCGATATTGTTCTGTGCTCGCTTGCGCAGCTATTGAAGGATCACTCGAGAGCTACCGATTTTGTTGCACGTTATGGCGGTGAAGAGTTTGTTGTGCTGTTGACTGAAACACGTCTGCAAGATGGAACCGTCTTGGCGGAGAGACTCTGCAAAACAGTTGCCGATCACTCAATCCCATTTCAGAATCGACAGCTTCACGTGACGGTTAGCATTGGAGCAGCTGAGAATGACGGTAGCGAGGAGATTAATCGGACCTTGCAGCGTGCAGATGAGGCTCTTTATCAGGCCAAGAACGAAGGCAGGAATCGGGTCGTTACCGCACGAGTTTCAGAACATGTCTCCCCTGTGGAGCTATAGCCGGTTTCTCAAGCCTGAATAGTATGGAATACGGGTAGCTAATAGGATCTTCCAGACCCGTTTTCAGTAGAGAAGATATGGACGAATTGACTTAATCCAATCGGAACAATCCAACAACTGCGGAAGGTTATTGCGTAATTCTTCAAGGGAAAGCTGAAAGAGCTCTTCTGCCTTCGGGATACCTAATAGTTTGTCCAGGTGCCCCTCTCCAGAGGGATTCACATGTGTGATATATCGCGACCATCGGAAGTATTTAGGATATAGATCTTTTACGCGACGAATCGTAAGTAGTGCGCTATATACAGGATGAAATTTCTCCCGGTCAGTAACGTGGGCCATAATGCCATGACATTGCTGTTGCCGGTATGGGCCGCTTGCAGGCGTAAAGTCTACTGCCCGGAATCGGACACCCGGGATGTCGAGGTCGTTACAGGCCTTTGTTAGATTCAGTGCATCTATCCATGGAGCTCCAGCGATGCGAAACGGAGTCGCTGTACTTCGTCCTTCGCTGAGGTTTGTTGCTTCCATCAGTCCGAGTCCAGGATAGAGCAGCGCTGCTTCTGCATCGACCATGGCCGGTGATGTAGGAACAAAAGAGGCTGCCCAGTCTGAATGGTAAACAGATCGTTGCCAGCCTTCGACGGGAATGACTTTCAGTTGAAGATCAGGGAATCGGGTTTGTTGCCAGAATGTTGCCAATTCTCCGATGGTGCAGGAGTGCCGGAGAGGGATGCTCCATCTTCCGATAAAGGAAGAGCATCGTGTCTCGTCCAAAAGGGGCCCCTCAGCCAAGTCTAGGTCTCCGGAAATGGGGTTAGGGCGATCAAGAACTAGCAGCTCCTTGCCTGATTCCTGACATGCCTCCATGACATATGTGAGTGTCCATAGGTAGGTGTAGAAGCGACATCCGATATCCGGAAGGTCAAAAAGAAGGGCTTCGATATCTGCAAGCTGATGAGGATCTGGTTTGAGCCTCGCTCCGTAGAGGCTGATCACGGGTAGGTTTGTCAGTGGATCAAGCTGATCTTTCATTTCACAGCCATCGGCACCATTGGAGAGTACCCCGTGTTCCGGTGAGAACAATCGAATCAGTTTGTAGCCGGTTCTGAGCAATGCCACTCTGGTCGGATCATAACCCGAGGTTAGCGAAGCATGATTGGTGACAAGTGCGAGACGTCTGTCCCTGTAAGTTCCTCCGGACCTGAGAAAGCAGTCAACGCCGAGCTTTATCCCTTGCACTAGCCCCTATCTCCTTCTGGCATGAATACTAATTCATCTACTTGCAGAAGTTGTATATACATGTACTGTTTTTCGATCTAATTTGTACTCTGCTTTGTACCAGCCTACGGAACCAATCGTCTTTTGCCGTCGTATCTTAAGAAAAAAATCTGAGAGGATCTTGGTTTCGCGTGTGCATTTTTGTGACCATTTCCCGATGGCCAATTTTGAGCGAAATTTGCATATCCGCTATAGAGCGGATATGAATACCAATATTTTTTGATTGAAAATATCCATTATTTTGCAGCCAATTTATCACAGGAAATCGTGATCTGATTTTTTAACTTGACCTTCACATTTTTTAAGTGCTATATAGCGCTAACGATTGCTTGTAGATAAAAGTAACAGCATTAGGCTCTATAGACCGGCAATCGGAACTGACGAAAGGCGATCAAAGCTGATGTTCAAACCGCAATTCCAGGTGGTGGGCTTCAGAAGTGATGCAGTTCAAGAGGTCTTATCACGATGTACTTCGGGAGCCGAATCCAGTTTTGCGGGGGTTCACTTTGATGGTCTGATTGGGAGGGTACAGCGGATGAAACTCTGTCGAACTGCGGTAGTCGTAGTTCTTCTGCTTGGTAGCGTTTTGAGTCTCGCGCAAACAGTGACTGGTACTTTAGGGGGGCGCGTTACCGATTCAAGTGGTGCGGTTATCACGAATGCGGTAATTTCGGCCCGGAACTTGGACACCGGCCTTGTACGCGAAACAAAGACGAATGCCGAGGGATACTACACGCTACCATTTATCCCCATCGGTACGTATGAACTCACTTCTTCTCAACAGGGATTCAAAGTCATGAAGCAAACGGGGGTTGTTGTTACCTTGAACAACACCACCGTTATCGACATGAAGCTCGAACCTGCGACTGTTGCAGAGGTGATTTCCGTAACTGCGGAAACTCCCCAGGTGGATACCACCAGTGGGGAAATAAAAACTACACTGGGTACGCTCGCGATTGAAGAGCGGCCACTTCCTACCCGTAACATCCTGACCCTCGCCGAGACCGTACCTGGATACCAGGACAACGCGGTTTCCGGTCAGAATAACCCCACCCTTTCATCCGGTAGTTCTGCGAACTTCAATGGTGTTGGCACCCGTGGAACGACCTTCCAGATTGACGGCGTAAACAACGACGACTATTCGGAAAACCAGAATCGTCAGAACGTAAACATCAACACAATTGCAGAAGTTCAAGTCTTGACCAATAACTTTTCGGCCGAATTCGGTCGTGGTTATGGCGCGGTAATGCTGGTCCAGACGAAACAAGGAACCAATAAGTATCACGGTAGTATTTTTGGTTACGAGATCAACAGCCCCTGGGGATTCGCCAATAGCTACTATGGCAATCATGCAGGCACTAAGCTCTCTAGCTGGAGAAGACACGATTTTGGCGGTACAGTTGGTGGTCCAATCAAAACGGATAAGCTGTTCTTCTTCGGCAGCTATGAAGGTGTCCGTAATGGTGGCGCCCGCTCCAGTACCTACTCTGTACTGTTGCCAAGTGAACGTACGCCAAATAGTACTGTTACGAATGCAGCAGATCAGGATTTCATCAAAAGCATTATTAGTCGGTTTCCCGGGGTAACGCCCAACACTCCAAATCTGTGCCCGACTGCCACCAGCATTGTTGGGCCAATCGACAAGAAGACATATTCAAAAACGGCGCCCTGTCGTGTATACACGATGCCGATCAAATACAGCTATCCCAGTGAAGATGTGAGTGCTCGAATCGATTGGAACGCGAGTACGAAGAATACTCTCACCTCACGTTATCAATGGAGTAAACAGGAAACAAATCCGGGAAGTGACTGGATTAAAGGTCAAGCTGTCGGCTACAACAATATACAGCAGAATTTGGGAATAACGCTCACCCATATCTATAGTGATGTTCAGGTGGGTGAAGCGCGTTTAGCAATCGGCCGCCGAGAAACACAGGCGAACATTCTTGCTGGAAATAGTACCCCGATATTCCGCTTTGGCGGCTCGTATGGGTCCATCATAGGGAATGCCGGAAATTATCCGATTCTTCGTTATCAAACGGATTGGCAATTTGTTTATAACCACCGCTATGGAATCACCAATAAACTAACACTGCGGATGGGTACGGATATTCGGCCCTCACAACTGAATGATTTCTCCGACAACTACACTCGTGGATACTGGTCGATGGGAAGCACTGGTTGGGTGCAAACGGCTGCCGGAGACAATTTTGAATACCACGATGGTTACTATAACTTTCTACGTGGAATCATGACAGGCGGCTCATTTTCGAAAGGATATGGCCCGGCTCGCCTCGGCAATCGTATCAAGGAATATAACTTCTATTTCCAGGCTGATTACAAGCTGTCTCCGAGTATGACCCTCAATGTTGGTTTGCGTGACGAGTATGTTCGCTCTCCACGCGAAGTCAATCACCTAATCGATTATGGTTATGGCGATACCAACGACTTTAATCCAAGGATCGGATTTGCTTACAGTCCTCAATGGGATAAAGGCTTTCTTTCTAAATTGTCTGGAGGTCCTGGCCATTCGGTTGTGCGTGGCGGTTTCGGTCTCTTCGCTGGACGTTGGTTCCAGTCTGCTTTCTCTCAGGGAGGCGCCAGCATTCGTTTCAACCCGCCCAATGCAGGCTATATCGGGTTTACCATGGCTGATTCAACGAGCATCGCTGATCCAACCGGCGGATATGTATTTACGCCAGGAGAAGCCCCTGCTCGTGTGAGCGTGGTTAAGGTCGATCCCAATCTGACTCTTCCTTATAGTGAACAGTGGAACCTGACGATAGAACGGCAACTGCCTTCTAATATGGGCTTAAGCGTTGCCTATGTTGGAAATCGTGGCATTGGTTTGCCCTTCTATGATATTACCAATCGTGCTCAGTTCCCATTTACTGCTCCTCCATATGCCGAATGGTCTACTGCAGATAAGGCAAACGGTACGGCTGCAAAGTGGCAAGGTGTGACGTTTGATTGTGTAGACCCCAACCTTGCTAGCAGTTCACCTATTGTCAAGAATGGACATCAGTGCATATCGATTAATCAACCATATACAAACTACAGGCGTCCGATTGCCAAATATGGTGCTGTTAATGAGATACGAAATGCTTCCTGGTCGTACTTCCATTCAGCTCAGGTCATGTTGACAAAGAAGCCCACACATGGAGTTAATTTCCAGGCATCCTATACTCTCTCTAAGGCGCTGGATACCGGATCGGAATTAACTACTACAGGTAACGATACCAACGTACCCTATGTTCAGGGCGATAATGCACGTGTTATGAGAGGGTACTCGTTGTTTGATGCCCGTCATCGTTTCACCATTTACTACGGATATGAGTTACCATTTTTTGCTCGTCAGCAAGGAGTTGTAGGCCGACTCCTTGGTGGATGGTCGTTATCTGGTACAACTCTGTGGGGGACGGGCAGTCCTTTTTCGATTACTGCCGGTTATGATCTAAACGCAGATGGTGTGAACAATGACTTGGCGAATGTTGTCGATCCATCTATTTACGGCAAGGCTATTGATAATGGTCACTATAAGCCAGGGACAAATTACACTTATTCGATGTTTCAGGTAAATAGTGCCGCACTTTTCCCAAACAATAGCCTAACCCTTTCAGATCCTAATATGGTTGCTGCATTTAAGCCTGGCATTACCAACCGTGGCAATCAGTACCGTAATGCTTTCCGCTCGGCAGGTCGCAGCAGCTTTGACTGGTCCATCGTAAAAAAGGTACGGGTTCATGAGGGCCATGCGATGAGCATGCGCTTGGACATCTATAACCTGTTGAATCATCCTCAATTCGATCTCCCAAATCGCTCAGCTACATCCGCTGATTTCGGGCGTATCAGTGCACAACGCGATAATCGCGGGTACTTTACCGATGGTTTTGGTGGTGCCCGGTTCCTTCAAGGAGCTGTGCAGTATCAGTTCTAACGAGATGATGTTGCGGTAGCTATCCATCTGGGCATGCTTCGGCATGCCCACTTTTTTTAAGGGGCTTACGATGATTCGGTGGATGCGAAAGCGGGGGCTCTGGAGATTTCATATGTAGAGGTCATAAGAAACTCGCTGGCAGGATTCTTGATGAATTTTCGAGCGAAGAGATGATAGATGTAAGGGATATAGCAGGGATGCCGAAATAAGATCCATATGGGCATGCCAAAAATGATGAAATATCGAAAGCTTGAAATTGTCGGAGATATTGCAGTATCTGCAGCCGAAGGGATTGACTTTACAGAGAGAAGGGGAACCCGACCTTCAGGAGGGAAGCGAGTTAGAGTTAAGATTCTCTCTTGAAATGCATGGGGTGATATACGGAAGTTTCGATGCCGGTACCACAGCCTGCACTTTAATGCAATAGCACAACTACGGATGGGAAAGCATCTTCTTGTCCCCCCCCTTTGCTTGCTCAGTCTCTCTTTGCGGCGAAGAGGGGGCATCCGAATTCTTTTCTACTGCGGGCTATCTTTGCTCGGGTTATTTGTCGGAAACAGCAGCGGACAACGGTGCATCTATATCTTTTCCCGCTACGGCGTTCTTGCTATCAGGAAGCAAAAAGCTGCTGAGATACCCAACAACGAACGTGAGTATAGATCCAAGAACGACATACCAGGTGAAAGGTATTTTTGTCCATTGCCAGATAATGACGTTTCCCGTGAATCCGCAAAGCATTCCAAGCATTGCTCCCCGTTCGGTAGCGCGTTTCGTTAATACTCCGAGAAGGAATGCGCCGAGCAGTGCTCCATAAGCGACAGAACTGATCGAGAGTCCCATCTCAACCACCTTTCCTCCTCTGCGCGACAGAATGGCCAAGGCGAACAACACGAGACCCCACACGAGCGTTGCGATCCGTGATAGGAAGACTTTGTGCCGCTCAGTCGAGTTGGGGCGCATTTTGGCATAAAAGTCCAGAATCGATGTCGAGGATAGGGAGTTAAGCGCAGCACTCAGGTTTGACATAGCTGCGGCAAGAATCGCCGCAATTAGGATACCGCTTACTCCGTGCGGCATACACGTGACCACGAAGGTGGGAAAGATGGTATCGGTGCGAACAAAAGGTGTAGTAGGAGGGAATAGTTTGTAGAAGGCGAAGATCATGGCCCCCGCCATCAGAAACAATGCAAACTGGAAAAGGACTGCCACTCCGCTGCAAAGCAGCGCTAGTTTCGATTGGCGCAGATTTTTCGCTGCCAACAGACGCTGCACAATCAGCTGATCTGTGCCGTGACTGGCTGTTGTCAGGAAGGTGCCGCCAATCAGTCCGGACCAGAAGGTATAGGTTTTATAAAAGTTCCAGGAAAAGTCAAAGAGGTGGAACTTGCCTGCATTGCTGGCGATTGAGTGTACGGTCGGCCACCCTCCGGGAACCAGGTGCAGGATAGTGAAGAAGCCAACGAGTGTTCCGGCGATGTAGATAAAGGTCTGCACCACATCGGTCCAGATCACCGCGGCCATTCCTCCCTCGAAGGTGTAGATGAGAGTCAGGAATACGACAATTGCAATAGCCGTGAGGTCGCGTGCAAAATCGCTTAGGCCAGAAAGCATGCCTGAGAGTGCTATCCCTACGACAATAGCAACAGCAAATATACGAACGCCCTCGGCTGCCGCGCGTGTAACGAGAAACAGCCCGGCAGTCAAGGAGCGCAGTCTGGGGCCGAAGCGGCGTTCAATCAGCTGATACGCGGTAAACAGATCGCCGCGGAAGTAATGGGGGAGGAGAATAAAGCTAATGACGACACGGCCTATCAGATATCCAAAGACAAGCTGTAGAAATCCAAAGTCTTTGTCATAGGCCACACCGGGGATGCTGATGATCGTGAGTGTACTGGTTTCTGCTGCGAGAATCGATAGAGAGATTGCCCACCAGGGGATGGTCTTGTCGGCCAGGAAGTAGTCCTTGAGAGAGCGCTCTTTCTGGCGAAAATGCAGACCGAATAACGTGATGCCGACTAGATATATTGCGATAATCACGAAATCAACTGCGTTCAACCCCATCCCGGTAACTCCTCCCTCTAGCGGAACCTGCGAAGATGTAATACGTGACGCTCGGCCCGGTATAAACCGAAACCATAAGCAATAGGTCGACCCTGGACTGAATACGAGATCTGACGGATTCTCAAAACCGGTTGCCCGACCTCGACGCCCAAGAGCTGTGCTGTCTGTTCATCGGCGGCGGTGGCATCCACCTCGCCATCTGCATATGCGATCTGTACATCAAAATCCTGTTCCAGAATGCGAAAGAGAGAGCCGCGTTCCAGTTCTTTTTTCTTCTTCTTCAAGCCTGCAAACTCTTCGGCCGGAAGATATGTCGTTTGGATTGTGAAGGGCTCATCGGCTCCAATACGCAAACGATCAATCTTTAGGAGAGGTGCTGCCGCTGGAAGGCGCAGGCGGGCGGCAATCTCTTTATCCCCGTCAATTGTCACAATGGAAAGTACCCGCGACTTTACGGAGAGGCCCCGCTCGGCCATTTGCTCACTAAAGCTGTTGAGCTTGTTAAAGTGAACCTTGGGGGGAGCAACGAAGGTCCCTATTCCGCTACGCCTTTCAACGACACCTTCGCGTTCTAACGCTGAAAGAGCTTGGCGAGCTGTCATGAGACTTACGCCGTGGAGCTTGGCCAGTACTCTTTCCGACTCGACCGGATCGCCGCATTTCAGCTTTCCGGCTCGAATACGTTCGACGATCAGCTCCTGGATCTTTTTATAGGCAGGTTTCTTTTCACTATCCTGACGGGGTTGCGCCATGTGACATTCCTAATCAATCGTACTGAAACCCGGTTTGCGCCGATTTATTTATCTTCTTCGGAATCCTGTCCGTCTTTGTGCTTACGTATGGTGCTATATAGCGCATGGAAACGCAAGCATTTTCGACAGAAAGTCGTTCTTTCTGGAAATATCGGCTTCTTGAGGGGATAAAAGAGGAGAACTTCTGAAAATAGTGCTTTTTGCTTGACCCTGGTCTTTTTGTGGTGCTATATAGCGCTAAACGCATTGAGTGCGTTTTTTGTTGCGGAGAGCGCGAGGCTGTCATAAGAAGCTCGGAATGGCTTCGCTCTTCGTTTTTGCTGTTTACTTCGAATTTGTGTCGCTTCTCTACCTGCTTCTCCCGGTAACGAGACCGATATCTGAATTCGACGGCTATCTCTATGGTCTCATCCTCTTAAGGATAAGACATGTAGGCACTCTTCATATAGCAAATACGCATTCTTCGGTCTCGGTTTGTGTTGCTTTACCTCTGGAAACTCCGCGTGAGGATCTGCTGGGCTACAGGAGTTTCCAGAAGAGAGTTGCAAAAGTTGTGTTTCGCAGTTTAGGAAAGGGGTTGAAATGAGATTTCTCTCAATAATTCTGTCTGCTGCGTTATTCTCTTTGCCCTTGGGGGCTCAGGTTTCTTCTGGAATAGATGTTCTGGAGCAGCATCATTTTGCCGAACTCAAGCAGATGGTGGAACGGCACGGAGGTCATCTCAGACTCGGTTTGATGACAAATCATACGGGGCTCGATTTTCATCAGCGACGCACGGTAGACGTTCTCTATAAGGACGCACAGCAAGCGGTTCCAGGTCTGAAGTTGGTTACACTATTTAGCCCGGAGCATGGCCTCAATGGTGCGCTGGATACAGAGAACATCGGGAATAGCTCCGATTCTGCAACGGGATTACCGATTATCAGTCTCTATGGCTCTACCGATTCTGAACGCAGGCCGAGCAGCAAGAAGCTTGAAAGCGTTGATGCTGTTGCCATCGATCTTCAGGATGTGGGCGTTCGGTATTACACCTACGAAACAGTTGTTGGATATTTTGTGGAAGCCGCGGCGGCCAATCACAAAGAGTTATTGATTTTTGACCGTCCCAATCCCATTGCAGGACTGGCTGTTCAGGGGCCACTGACAACTGCAGGCAGGGAAAACTATATCAGCTATTACGCCGAACCGGTGCGTCATGGCATGACAATTGGAGAGTTAGCAAGTTTCATCAATGGCGAGAAACATCTAGGAGCACAGCTTACAGTCATAAAGATGGAGGGGTGGCGGCGATCGATGTGGTTCGATGAGACCGGGTTATTGTGGGTGAATCCCTCGCCTAACCTTCGGAGCCTGACTCAAGCAATTCTGTATCCTGGAACGGGTTTGCTGGAGGGTAGCAACGTCAGTGTTGGCCGCGGTACGGACACCCCCTTTGTCCGATTAGGTGCTCCCTGGATTCGTTCGACAGAGTTGGCCGCCTATTTGACGAATAGAAAAATTCCTGGAGTAAGCTTTATTCCCGTCTTCTTTACTCCAGGGGGAGATCCGCAGTATCCCCATTACGGCAAGAGATGCGAAGGTATTGAGATTGTAGTGAATGATCGTCATGTAATTGATGGCCCTGAGCTAGGGGTTGAAGTGGCCGTTGCACTTTGGAAGTTGTATCCAAATGATTTTCAGGTCGCCAAGGTGGACAAGCTGTTGCTCAATGAAAACGTGTTAAACCAGATCAAAGCATCAGCCGATCCCCGGATCATCATGACAGGATGGCAAAAGAGCCTTACCGAGTTTGCGAATCAGCGGACAAAGTATCTGCTCTATCAATAGGATTTTGAGCCAAGCTAAAAATTCGCTACGTCGATAGTTTTCAGTAGAGATGAAACCGGGAGCATTTCCCCCAGGATACGAAACCGCGTGTTCTGGGGTCCCGGCTTTCGCCGCAAGGTGAAAACACAGCGAACTCAGGTAGGGGCAGCAGATGCTTCTATATCGGTAACCGACCGATACCTGGGCATCTAGTTCGCTCTGGATGGTGCAATATTCGTATACGTTCGACAGATTCGAGCTTTCGGTAACCCTTCGTAAACCTTCAATTTCTTGCCTAGGCCAAATTGCATATCCTTTCGGCCTGTCAGTACTTCTCCATCTTTTCGTTCCGTTAACAAAAAAAATTGCGCGATCGGGAAGTTTCTCCGTCGAACAAGCAATACAAGACGGAGAGCATTCCTTGCTGTGGTGGCGTAGCGGTAAGCATCTAGAAAATTCGGTAGAGACCTATGATTCTGATGCCCGGCTTCTCGAGGGACTTAAGCATCGTGAGGAAAAGGCCTTTCTACACCTTTACGATCATCATGGGCGCTCGATTTATCGGTTCCTGGTGCACATGACAGGCTCGCTTACTTTAGCTGAGGAGCTTACCCAGGAGGTTTTTGTCGCAATTTTGGACTCGATATGTACTGGGGCAATCAGCCAATTCAATCCGGAGCGAGGCGCCCTTGAAGGATATCTTTTAGGGATTGCCCGGAATCTGGCGAGGCAGGAGAGACGTCGGACAAATCGCTTGCTCTCGCTTGAAAGCGTTTTGGAGACTCCGGAATGGAACTTGCTGTTTGATAACCTCTGCCGGGATCGTGCCTGGGATGTCCCGAAGCTCTTAGCCGTCCGTTCGGAAATGAAGGGCTTATATGAGGCAATCCTTGAATTGCCTGAGCACTATCGAGCTGTGATCGTCCTATGCAGTCTCCAGGAGCGCAGCTATCAGCAGGCGGCTCTCCTCCTGGGCTGTTCGGAAGGTACCGTTGCCTCGAGAATGAATCGCGCCAAGACATTACTGGTCACGAGGTTGCGCCAATCGGCTTCAGGCGCCGTAAATGCATCGGCGAGCTAGGCCAGAGAGGGGAGAGCTTTATGTCGAAACCAGGGATAGATCGGAGAACGAAAGAGCTAGCTGAGAACTCGCGTTTGGAAGATTTGTTAGGCCTTTTTAGAGAATTACCTTCACCAGATCCACCTCCGGAATTGAGGGATCGTCTCAACCGTTTGGGAAGAGAACGCTTAGGAAGTGATGATTCTCAGATTTTGGTTAATTCCAATCCCGGTCGACTGAATTGGTTTCGGGTGGCATTGGTAACGGCTGGTCTAGTCCTCATCGCTGCTGTTTCCATAGCTGTCTTCTGGCCTGAGAAGCAAGATCGTCGGCCTGTTGCGATTCAACCTGACATCCGTAGGCCTCAGGAGGTTTCTTCCGGCCAAGCTGTTATGACGCCAAGAGCAAAGAGGGCAAGAGTTCGGTTGCCCAAAGTTTCGACTGCCCCCCCGGGCAAATCTTCGGTTGGGGATTCACCAAGGCTGACGATTCATCTTCCCTATTCAAACAGTGCGGTAGAGACCGGAACAGCCACCACAATTCGTGTCGCTATGACTCAATCTGAATTGCTCTCATTAGGATTTCCTGTCAATGCAACCTTGCAGGACCATCGTGTAGTTGCCGAATTGATGCTGGGGGGAGATGGCCTGCCGAGAGCAATCAGTTTGCCTTTGCCACTTGAAGTAATCAAGGAGATGAAATGAAGAGAGTATTACCTCCAAAGTTAGTTTGTTGCATCGTTGCCCTGTTATCCGGTGCGATTGCCAATGGTCAGACTATGATGACGAACGTAGAAACCCATGTTGATTGTCCAGAAAATTCGTCTGATGCCAATCCTTGCCAAAGACCTCAAATAGCAATCGCTGCACAAACAATACCCTTATCCACTCACGCGCAAATAGGGGTGCTGACGACAAGTGCCGATTATGTCTTTTCACGCGACCAGGCAGACGTGATTAAGGGACAGCCGTATTCAGCTCAGGCTGTTACCGAGATTAAGCAAACGCTTGGCGACGGTTCGCATATTGTGCAGACAAATACTGCTACAGTGGCTAGAGATAGTGAGGGGCGGACCGTTAGAGTCCAGAAGTTAGGAGAGATAGGTCCATGGACTTCCTCATCTTCTCAGGGAAATCTTCCAACACTGACGACGATCTTCGATTCCGTTACAAAGACGCATATCGATTACAGCTCGGATTCCAAAACTGCTCATCAGCTGTCTATGCCGCCTTTGCCTCCGGCCCGCACTATTGGATCTGGGCGGGTAATGTCCGGAGTTGTAGCATCTGTAGCATCAGACGATGCTACTGCTCTTCCTGCGGAAGGTGTGTTTGTACAAAGTTTTAATTCTGCGGGTCCCGTAAACACTGGAGCAAACAGTAAGACGGAATCTCTTGGAGCCAAGACGGTTGAAGGGCTTTCTGTAACAGGGACGCGCACTACTGTTACGATTCCTGCAGGAAAGATAGGGAACGATAAAGATTTATCTATCGTCCACGAGACATGGTATTCACCAGACTTGAAACTCGTTGTCTTGAGTATTCAGGACGATCCGCGTTTCGGTCGCACGACTTATTCTTTAACGAATGTTCGGCGCGATGAGCCGGATGCGTCTATGTTTCAGATTCCATCGGGCTATAAGATCGAGAAGATGCCCATCCATATAACAACGGAATCCAGGTAGGAGATGGGCCTTTAGCTATAAAGGAAAGAGTATCTATACATTTAGTTTCCCTCTAGGATGTGGCCGTTGTGGTGCCGTCCCTTGCAGCGGACAGGGCAAAACCAGCGTAGGTGTATCCCGAACCACAACTCCCGACGCAGGTTTTCCTTCAAGAAAACCTGCACATCGCCGAATTTGGATAGGACATAGTAACGCTGGTTCCGCTCTAGATTATCCGATCTTTAGCGTGAGGCGTTGAGTGTAGCTTCGTTTCTTTCCAATGTGTCGTAGAGTGGTTGAGCCGGAATTACCACCGGCTCTTCTTCTACAACAGATATGGCCAGGATCCGGATTTTGTCGTTGGATGGAAGCGTAAGTGTAGTGGCATGAGATGGAATCTGTAGACCGTAGGCAAATAGATAACTATACTCATACGGTTCATTGAGTCCCTCGGGAGTGTGGTGATGCGAGGCATACCAGGCAAGATCAGCCCGCTTGATATAGCCTGGGCGCAGTCCTTCGTAGTCCTCTGGATAGCGCGGTGACCAATTGGGCGAACCACGGTCCTGCAAGTCCCAGGTGGCATGATTAGCGGATACAGCCCAGTTCTTGCGTAGCTTTACTTCCTGTGGTGTTGCACCTCCTGGTCTTCGGAGCATCGTTGTATCCGGCTCTGGTTTCCAAAGACGTGTATCCCACTGACCAATAAATCCTGCCCAATTCTGTACGGTTATTTCTACAGGCTTTTCTCCAACTTTGAATGTGGCCTTTTGATCTCCATCTGCTGAAGCACCAAGGATATAGATCTTATTGAAATTCCCAGGAGGAAGCTGGAGCGTTTGACCTTTGGCGATCAGGGCATTTGCTTTATTCGTTTCAGCAGTAGCTAATTGAAACTCGACGTCACCGAATGGTAGTCGAGAGGGAAGCATCTCTGCGGGCAGCGCATTGCCTTTTCCATCAAATCCGTTCTGGGCCTTTGTGTCGTCATTGCTTGCTGTAGCCACTTCATACTGTAATATCACAGGCTTTGATTGTGGATAGGTGACCTGCGTTGGCGGATGTCCTAATTTCAATGCAAAGGTACGCGGCTGATATGCGGCAAAGGATGTCTCCAATATTCCATTCGTTGCGTTAGCATCGTGGAGTGGCATCTCCTGAGCGTTTACTTCTCGAGCTTGGTTTATTGGTCCTGCAAACTTTATCTGTACATGCGGAGCTGGTTTGCCATCGAGTTCAACCATACGAAGAATGATTTCGTCGCTTGACTCTGCTTTCTTGAGTGCCAAGACGCGAATTCTTGGATTGTCTATTGTCACGAGCGAAAAGCCTCTGCCTAGAGGACCAGGATGTTTCGCTGTCTCGAAGGCTATCAAGGGAGTGCTCAAGCGATAGCCCTGCCAGTCCGTTTGATCTTGCCGCCAGTCTCTCGTGTGCCCGGTAAGTCCATAGAGAATCTCATGGTGACCCCAGTCCTGATTCATCTGGTCGGGGTAAGGGCGTCTTCTGAACTCGGGGAGATTGGGATCTGACGATTGCGGAGGTGGACCAGGAGTGCGCAGCAACGTTAACCGGATGGTATGGTCGTCACGTTTGTCGGAGCCATTCTTTACATCCGTCAAGATGGTAGCTCCGTAAGAGCCGCTCCCATCTGTCAGGTCGATCCAATGGTGGGATGCTACTTCGAACTGGCGGTCATATGCTGTGGGCCGTTCAATGGTTCCCACCTCCCAGTTGTACGTAGCTATTTTGTTGTTTGCAGAAAGAGGGAAGACCACCTTCAGGTTTCCTGAGAGTGTTTTCCAGTCGATGGAATCGGAGAATTCTATGCGGTTACCTGTGTCTCCTGTAGAGAGACGAACCGTTTGGACGAATTTAGATCCCTCTGCTTCTCTTGAAATCTCCAGGGCGATGCGTGCAGGGCCGTTTTCAATGATACGGATAGTTGCGGGACCATGCACATAGCTGCGAGGTTCGGCCTGCTCCTGATCGAAATCCATATTCCATGCTGGATATTCGCGAGGCGCATCATTGGAAATGGCTAGCTGTATTGAAGCAGCAAGTAAATCCTTTTGTAACTTCTTGTCGAAAATTTTGCTTACATCCCCAGTCGAGTTGATCTCGATCCGATAACGAGAATTCTCTAAAGACGATTTTGTAATCTTAAGATCGGAGCTTGATTGTGCTGTTTCTGCAGATAACACTTCGTAGACGGCATAACCTACGGAGGGTGCTTTGGCAAGAAATACTACCCTTCCGTTTTCGATCTGCGCAGGCATCTCCTTTCCTTCAGGGCCTATGACTCGAACGGCTTTTGGTGTTCCGCTGGGAAAGGTAACTGCAGCTTCGACGATATCCTCTCGTGGAATGTTCAAAGAGTTATAGACGATGATGGGAATCCCCTTCAGCTGAGTGTCCAGTGTAGCGGCAATGATTTGGGTTGCGCTGGTTAAAACCCCGGCAAACTGGTTGAGTGCAATGACATCGTCATTTTGTGCGAACTCGTAGGAGCGAGGTGTTGCTGTTCCTGCGCCTGTATCGTGGAATTGTCCTGCGAGCAGAAGCATCCATGCATCATTGAGCCGGGACTGAGGATAGGTTCGACCGCCGATCCATGCTGCAGCGACGGAAGCCTTCTCTGCGGCATCGGCCAGGATCTCATTCTTGCGATTCCACCGCTTGTGATAAGCCTGAGAGGTCAAGGATCCGGCTGAATGGTTGATGAGTTCCAGATCTCCTTTATAGCGTGGCATCTTGGAAGCCATGTCGGGCCGGATATCTAGAAACATTTGATCCGCGGTACTAGAGATAACGTGAAGAGGTCCATTTCCTATCTTGACTTGAGGTCCTGATTCCGTAGCTGTCGATGCCGCAGTCCTTTGTAGTCCTTCAGTACCATTGTTTGCAGGCGGAAGAGTAGCTTCTCCCTCTGTAACCATTGCTTCCAGAAGTTTTGCTGACTCTTCGTCAACGGCGCCGCCAATATCTCCGGTTCCTACGTAGTGATAGTCTGCATAAACGCCTGTAGCCTTACCATCGATGTTGATACGTTTTACCCAGTCTTGCTCTGGCATCCGAGATCGAGAGCCCTGTCCAGGTTGAGTGGTCGAGACTTGAGATTCAGGCAACGGAGTTTTGCTTAGGTCCGTACGAATTCGGCTTGTATAACTGCCGGGATTGAGTGCGGCAAGTACGGTCTCCCCATCCGGCCCTTCCCAAACCCCGACATTGAAGGGAATGCCTTCTGGTGTCTCTTCCGGCGAGCCTGGGCCTCCAACTTGGGGGGATGGCTGCCAGACTGAGTTAAGCTTCTGAGTTGAGAATCCCTTTACTCCGGCATGAGCGAGAAGTGTTGGTAGCGAAGCAGGGAAGCCAAAGCAATCAGGCAACATGTACTCGGCACTAGCTTTGCCAAAATCTTTCCTGAAGTAATTATTGCCGTATAGTACCTGACGAAGAATTGATTCTGCACTGGGAAGGTTTACGTCGCCTTCTTCAATTGAAGATCCCGCAGGATACCATTTGCCCTCAGCTACGTACTTCTTCATCTTCTCGTAGTCTTTCGGGTAGTACTCCTTCATGAGCCGATAGCGGTTTGCCCCTGTCCAATTGAAGACGTAATGCGGATACTTTTCAAAGTAATCGAAATTGACGCGCATTGTCTTCAGCAGATATTCACTGATGACTTGTTGGAAGTCCCATCTCCATTGCGTGTCGAGGTGTGCATAGGGAACTACGTAGAGTGTGGGTTGTTTGGTGATATCCGGTGCCTTCATGGTTTGTGCCGGGGCTGCCAGCACAACAACAGCCCCGGTTATCATGACAGACAGGCTCTTCGCAAAAGGTGGCATCGTAAATCTCCGCTATCCTTTGAATCAGAGTCGTCAAACTACGCTTGCAAACACCAATGCTGATAATTCTGCCGATCAGAATTGATAGCGCAAGCTGAATTGGAACTGACGGTCTGAGGCGTACGTCGTTCCCTTGTTGGTTACCTTTCCAAAGATATTGCTTGTTGGCGTGGTGTTTGGATTATCGAGATTTGGGTGATTGATAAAATTGAAAGCCTCTGCCTTGAAGTTGATCCGCTGGTTTTCTCCCGACGAGAGCGGAAATGACTTCTGCATCGCGATATTCCAGCTTTGCAGTCCCGGACCGTAAACCTGATTACGTGTTTCTCGGGGTGCGAAAGTTCCGGCTGTAGGACGAGCGAAGACCGTAGGATCAAACCAGTAGGCATTCTTCGTGTTGTTTGGAGAGCTCTGCTTATACATCTTTAGTGGAGCTGTAATTCTCCAAAGCTGATTTCCCGATCCTGGGCCGACGCCTGCGAAATCATCTCCCGTCGAAACTGAAAGAGGATATCCGCTTTGGAATTGTGATGTTCCGGACAATTGCCAATTCCCGAAAAAGTTTCTCGTAGCCCAATTCCCGCTATGATTGAAAGGAACGTCCCAGACATAATTGACTACGAGCATATGGCGAGTATCGAAGTCACTTGGCCCATAGAACTCTTTGGGATCGTAGTGGTTTGGGATATTAGTTCCGGGGTCGGAAGCCGTATCCATGCTTTTAGACCATGTATACGCAACTCCCATCATTAAGCCTCTACTAACTCTGCGTCGAAGGTTCGCCTGAAGAGCATGATACGCAGAGATTCCGGTGTCGGTTTGTTGCTGAATTACAGAGAAGCCTTTATAGGGGCGCAGTGCATCCGTGTTGATTCCGGTACTGGAAAGCGTTGAGCCGGGAAGTAATTGGTTGATATTTTCCAGATGCTGAAGGTGAAGTCCGCGTCTTCCGACGTAGCCAATTGTGAAGATTCCGAAATTCCCAACCTCCCGCTCTGTCGTGACTGTCCAGGACCATGCTTCTGGGGAGGGGAAGTGATAGGAATACGATGTCATGTTAATGGGATAGCTGTTCGTTCCCACACCTCCGGGATTGTCCACGCTCCCGTAACTCACTGTCCCTGAAGGTTGAAAGGGCGGATTGCCGCCAAGATGGACAGAGTCGCTGATTCCCAAACGTTCAAAATAGCGGCCCGCGCCAGCGCGGATAACGGTTCTGCCATTGATGGAATAGGCTATACCGATGCGAGGTTGTATGTTTGTCCAGACGGTAGGGTTATAGCCATTACTGTAACCACGGAAGAGGCTATTGTATTGGCCATTCAGAATACTTGCCGGGAGATGACCTTTCGCGGAGCTTGGGAATCCCTTTCCTGGAATCACAATCCCGTTGTACAGGTTTGGGCCAGAGACGAATCCTGTAACGGGGTTGACCGTTGGTGCCGTTGCCGGGTCGTATTCCTGTGGTGCGAAGACGGATTGATTTCCCCACTTTGCGTAATAGGGCAGCATCATGCTGTGCCGGATGCCATATTCGATTACCAGTTTCGGCGTTGCGCGCCATTGATCTTGAACAAAGTACTCATACATATTGCTTAGGAAAACAGTGTAGGAGCGCAAGCCGATCTCACCATAGGTATCGAATAGTCCCAATGCTGCGTTGGCAACAGCCGCATTGGTTGTTGGTCTCCGGCTACGCGAATCGGTAAAGGTGAAAAGTCCGTTTTGATTGTTGGTTGCACCTGGAGTCGTTGAGCTGACATTGATTTGGTCAAAGTCGTTCTGACTCTCCCGCTCAAAGAGAAAACCAAATTTAAAGGTATGCTTGCCGACAATCTTGGTCAGATTATCGGAGAAGTCCCACACGACACCGCCGGAATGGGAAGGATATGGTCCTCCGTCCAGAGTGTCGAAATTGGCAATCGTGATCGTAGGTATTTTGTTCGGGATTTCCTTGTCTCCTGCGGGGTAGAGATAAGGATAGTTGATGCCATATTTCGTTCTATCGTAGAGTCCGCTGGAGAGATCGTATCCAATTTTTACGTGATCTGCGCTTACGGAGGCAAAAGCTTCATTGACTGTTGTCGGATTAATGGTCCACGTATGGTGCAGGACAGCAACTTGATTCGGTCGGTCCCATTTCTGCGGGGTTCTGTTGAAGTTGCCGTAATGAGGAGAAAGACTGTTGTAATTGTAATTTAGTAAAGAAAAGCGTATCCGGTGGTTATCCTTAGGCAGGTAGTCGACAATAAGCGTGTCTTTGCGCTGATTTTCTGGGTAAATTGCAGCGTCCTGCCAATTGTAGCTCGGGTTTGTTGCGTTCGGTGTGGGATAAGCATTTAGCAGTCCAAGCCCGCTTGCGCTTCGGCTTCCCGGAGGAATGATATTCCCAGGATATGGCGTTTGTGTGGCCGGGTCGTAGATCTGGACCTGTTTTCCGTAGAAGATGTTGTTTGGGTTCAGCAGTTCGCTAAAGTCACCTTGCCTCATAAGTAGAGTGGGTACCTTGCGTGGAGCGACTGTATCCATGTGTCGATAGCGAATCCACTCTTCTCCCACAAGGAAGAAAAGTTTTCTTCGATCTTCGTTGAAGGCCAAGCCTGGGACATAAACCGGACCGTTTAGGTTATATCCAAATTGATTAAACCGGAAAGCTGGTGGGTGTCGGGCAATACTGGAATTGGTCGTAGATTTACGCTGCCAGGTATTGGCATTGAAGTAAGAATTGCGCAGGTATTCGAAAGCCGATCCATGAAATTGATTTGTGCCGCTCTTAGGTACGATTCGAAGCAATCCTCCCGAAGCACGGCCATACTCTGCTGGATAAGAGGCTGTGAGGACTTGCATTTCCGAGGTAGCATCTACGTCTGCAACGCCAACACTTGTTCCATTTCCTCGGCTGCGGACCATTGGAGCTCCATCCCACAGAATTCCGCTTTCTCTGTTGCTCGCTCCATTGATATACAGCCCGTTGTCCAATCCAAATCCAAATGCGGCGATAGAATTACTGCGCCGGACTCCAGGTTCAAGTTGAGCCAGGTACATTGGGTTACGACCATTTAGCTGTATGGCTTGGACCTGCTGTTGCGTGACCAACTGCCCGACTGCAGCGGTCTCTGTTTGGATTTGATTTGCATTTGCCGTGACATTGATGGTGGTTGCGGAACTTCCTACCTGCAAAACCGCATCCACCCGGAGGCCAATGCTGGGATCCAGGTGTGTATCGGATTGTACGAAGGTTTGGAATCCTTCTGATTCCACCCGTATTTTATAATTGCCTGGTGGCAGATTTGTAACTGTGTAATATCCTGATTCATTTGAAGTTACAGACCGTTCTGCTGCTGTTGCGTCGTTCCGGATTGTCACTTTGGCGTGAGGAATCACCGCGCCCGAAGTATCAGTAATATTTCCCGAGATAGCCGCATTGTCAGATTGTCCTTGCATTTGAGGAGCCAAAACAAAGGCTATTGCCGCAAGGATGAGTAGGGAGAGACGAAGCAAGGTCTTCCAATGTGTCAACACATGAGCCTCCTTTTACACAATGCTGTGACGGCGGTTGAACTGCGCAAGAGGAAATTAACGATGTTCTGGGAACGTTGATAATACTACTGAGCCCAGATCCGTAGCCCACGATGATGGAGCAAAGCCGCTATACGATTTGGGATCGTTCCCATAGACGCACAAACATTGCAGCATCCGATTAACCATTGTCAAGAGGTAATTGCCATTTTTCTATAAAAGTTTGATTTTCGAATATTTAAAGATCTATTCAGAAAAGTAACCTGGGGTTGGAGGGCCTTCATCTAGAGTTATTTCCCTGAGATCAGAGTTTCTGAATTGTGGAATGGATTCATTGCGAACAGGATCTGTTACAAGTTTATTGCTGTGCCAGATTTAGAAGATCTTCTGTATTCAGACGTTCCCGAATAAGCGGATGCTTATTGGCATGCTTGTCTAGGGAGCAGTATTTATCGCCTGAGCATAACCAGTCATCTCCAGATATCCGATTCCACGTATGGGAGACCCGTTGTATGTCCCCAGTGCTGTTATGGCGCCCTCCCAATAGCTTGGAACAGCCATGTTTCTGCTGGCCAACTCTTGCGAGGGCAGAGGCGTATCTATCTGAAGGTTGATGGCAGGATCGGTGAGTGAGATATGCCATGCGATCGGGTACTGTGAATGCGTGGTGGTACTTGTCCAGATTTTCCCTTGTGGTTCCATTTTGAATGCGTGAGCGTTCAAATATTTCGTTTTTCCTTGAGCGTCGATATAGGTTCCAGAAGAGAAAGGATCGACAGTGCCATCTTTCCGGCGCAGTCGATATAGCATGATCTCTGTATTGTTTTCGAGTTGTAGACTTATCCAATCCCACCCTGCCTGGTTCTCACTGAGTGGTTCACTAAAAAATTCGTGGTCCATCCAGGAAGAGCCTTCGACGATATAATCTCTCCCGTTCAACTGAAGTGCGCCATCGGTTCTCAACCTGGTATAGGAAATGTAGTGAGAAGCGTGGCCTGCTCCAGCGCTTTTTTGACTGACTCCATTTTCTCCATGAATCACTGCTGGCTTTTCTTCATTCAGCTCAAGATTGATTGTGAAATTGTTATCGATGGCAAAAATCTTCAGTTGCGATCCCTTCCAGTCAACCCGCCAGTTGCCATTCCAGATCTTTCCCTGTTGCTCGCTGACGCCTGCCAAACCGGGACCCGCACGGTTGATCCGCTCTGTGTAGTAGAACTTGCCTGAGTCAAGATCACTCAGAGCTAGGTGAGCAAGGTATAGATCCTGTACTGCCCATGTTGATCGGATGGTAGTACTTCTATCTAGAGCCTGCCGGAAGAAAGTTAACTCAAATCCGAATCGGTGTCCATCACTTGCCCTAAGATTGCCGGTGTAGTACCACCATTCAGTCGCATAATCTGGGTGATTGAAGTTATCGTGAGGAAACGCATAACGGTAGCCCGGCAGCGCCATCTTGTATTGGGCAAACAATGAAAGAGAACTTAACAATAGCAGAAATAGTGGCCAAATTCGTTTATTCTTCATGGACCACCTCGATTGGGTTAAGTCTCATTGCCAGTCGTGCCGGATAAACTCCCGCTAGTATGGTCGCCAGATAAACTCCACTCAATGTGCCGAGGAGCATTGTAACCGGCCAGTGGAATTGGATCGTCCATCCGAAAGATTGTTTGTTTATTACAAAGACCAGTAGCAATGACAAGGTGATGCCTAGCCCCACCCCTGCAATGTTTGCAAAAATGCCAAGCAGCCCGGCTTCGATCAATACAAGCTTACGGATCTGTCCGACTGTTGCGCCGAGAAAACGTAAAATTCCAAATTCACGGCGGCGATCAATAACGAGAGCGAGCAGTGATCCTGCTACGCCCATGACTGCAACCAGAATTGCAACGATCTCCAGGGCATAGGTGATGACGAAGGTACGATCGAAGATTCGTAACGCCTCTTCTCTGAGTGTCCTGTTGGAAAAGATAACTACATGTTGTCCAGGAATGATCCTCTGTATTGCTTTCTCTGCATCGTCGAGATTGATTCCCTGTTTTATGTATACGCCTATATTGGATGGAGCAATGTTTGAAAGATAGCGCGACAGTATGGAGCGATGGGCGATAATGTAACCTTTTTCGTTTGCATAGTCATAGTAGACATCGACGATATGAAAGCGCACGCGAGTGTCTCCTAGAGGTAGCTCGATATCGTCTCCTGCACGCAAATGATGCTTGTTCGCAAAAGGTTCGCTGATGATTACGTTGTTTCCCTGCCGGAGTTCACTATCGACTTCTGATGGTGACTTACCCGATAGGTAGTGAATCCTCGCGTTTTTATCGAGCACCGTACTGTCTATCGATCCGAGAGTTGCGGGGAGTCCTTGATAACTGATTTCATAACCGCGAAATTGATCTACTCCCGTGACGAGGGGCAATGCGGCGATCTTTTCTACCAATGTAGGGTCCATGGTGGGATGTCTGTCTGCTCCCGCGCTTCCAGCTGGTCTCAAGAAGAGATCTGCATTCAGTTGATCGTCAATCCATACCTGAACTGTCTGTCGAAAGCTTCCAACCATGATGCCAACAGAAGTGATCATGGCAATAGCTGTGGCCAGAGCTCCGACCAGTACGGCAGTTCGCCGAAGGGAGGAGGTGAGGCTTCGTGCCGCCAGCAAGACTTCTATCCCAAGCAGATGTCTAAAGATGCCATTTGATAAGGTGCTTATGGCTGAGACGAGCGCAGGAATAGCAAAGTTTGTAGCGGCAATAAAGAGGAGCGCTGCAAGATAGCCCGCGATTGGCTTGTCTCCTATCGGGGGCGCGAAGGATGCTGTTCCGCCAGCAAGTGCAAATGCCAAGGCGAACCACAGATCTCTTGTTTTGCGCGTGTTCGCGAGGTGTTCACGACTGCCTCGGGCCATTGCTTCTGTGGGCGAAATATGCGACGCTTCATGCGCTGGAGCTGCTGCCGATACCAGTGAGACTAAAATTCCTACGAATAATCCTAAGAGCACGGTGCTGGTTGAAAGCGCGATTGGTGCAGGCTGGCTTGTGACATAAAGGGATTCGACGGTTGCCGCAACGGGCTTAACAGCCCCGATTGCGAGTAGTCTTCCTAATAGCACTCCGGCTATTCCGCCGAGGAGCCCGAAACAGGCAGCTTCCATAAGGACGAATGCCAGCACTAGCGACTGGCTGGCCCCTAGGGCTCGGACAATGCCAATCTCTGGTCTCCTCCTCACCACGGAGACGGAAATCGTGTTGTAGATAAGAAAGGCTCCAACGACCAAAGCAATATAACTGAGGATGCGCAGATTCCAGCGGAAGGCGGCTAGCATCCGCCGGTTTTCATTGGTTTGGGCCCCTGTGCTTTGAAGATCGACGCCAGCTGGCAATGCTGCCTTTAACCTCTGCTCCCATGTTTCCAAGGGAGCAGACTTAGGAAGCTTTATAAAAATTCGATCGACGCGATCCCCTCGTGCGAGTTCATGTTGTGCCGTGGCGATATCCATAACGATCAGGTCCCCATGGCTTTGATTGTTATCGAATGTTCCTAGAACTGGAAAGGTGTGTGCAACATCGTTGAGTTGAAGGCGGATGTTTGTACCTGCCTTGGCTGCTAAATGGCTTGAGATCCAAACTCCATCTTCTCTCAATCGCTTGAGATCGAAGTTCTCTGGCAGCGCTATTTTCGTGGGATGATCGTTGAGAAGATCGAGACCTATAAGCGGAACTGTTTCCCCTGAATCTGCCAATACTGCATAATCCTCAATTCGTGGAAGCGAAACTAGATTGTAGGGAAGTGTCGCCAATACTCCGGCAACATTATCAGGGACGCCTCCTGCTCCTGTTACTTGTAAATCGTAATCTCCCGTTAATGATGTAATAGACGACTGGAAGGAACCTGTTGCCGCATTTCCTGCAAGCTCGATGGCCAGTACAACAGATACACCGAGAGTTACGGATAGCAAAAGAAGTGCGGTACGCAACGGCTCACGATAAAGAGGACGGAGTATGAGCAAATGAAAGAGACGCAGCTTCGACATCTCAGTTCCGCCCGTACTCGTCAATTTGTCCGTCACGCATCTTGATCACGCTATCAGCAAAGTTGCAGGATTCCCCGCTATGGGTTGCCATCAAAATGGTTGTCTGATGATCGTCCGCAATTTGGCGCAAGAGTTGAAGAATAATATTGCCGGTAGTCGTATCCAGATTCCCGGTTGGCTCATCTGCTAGTAGTAATGGAGGGTCGTGTACGAGGGCTCGAGCGATAGCAACACGTTGCATCTGACCACCTGAGAGCTGGTGAGCCTGACGCTGAGCCAATTCTGCGAGTTCTACCTTCTCGAGTTTTTCCATGGCTCTGCGTCTGGTGTTCGATTCTCCGGCAAGCAAGAGTGGCAGTTCCACGTTTTCAAGAACTGTTAAGGTGTTCAGGAGTTGGAAAGACTGAAAGATGAAACCAACTTTTTCTCTTCTCACTCGTGTGAGACCATTATCGTCCAAAGCACTGGTTTCGACCCCATCCAGCCATACATGCCCTGATGAAGGGAAATCCATGGCTCCAGCCAAATTTAACAGCGTCGATTTGCCGCAACCACTACGGCCTACGAGGGCGAGAAATTCTCCAGACTTCAGATCGAGAGAAACACCCCGGAGTGCGTGGACTGTCTCTCCATCAGCTATGTAGTTTCGTGTCACATGGTCGAGTTGTAGGACGGTTTTGCTGGCTGTTTCTGCTGCCGCAATTCGTGGTGATTCTTTCTCTGGTCCAGTCGAGGGCATGGTCAATATGAAAGAGCGTTCCTTTGCTTGGATGGTGTAGTTGGGCAAGAAGGAGCAAGTTTCTCTTTCGCAAGAAGATACACCTAGAGTGGGAGATGTGTCCTGGGCGAGCTAAAAGAAGAATTTCGAGGCAAATTGAATCAGCCTGGGACTTGTGCCGGCGGCCGTACTCGTGACCACTCCGAAGTTGGCGTTATTGACGGTGCAGCAAGTAGTGTTTGGAGGGGCGAATTGTGTCCTGTTCATCAAATTGAAGAGCTCGACACGGAATTCCAATCCTGCACGGTCCTGATGGCCCAAGAAGAGCTTCTTGAAGATGGCGAAATCGAAGTTGCTGATTCCGTCTGCGCGAAGACTGGAATCAACGCGAGGTTCGTTGCCGAAAGTAAAATCTGCTGGAGCTGAAAAACACCCTGTATTGAACCAATGACTGATCCGGTTCCGGCTGTTTCCCGGAGATGATTTCCGGCATTGTGGATCCACATTCGGACGGGATCCGGCGCCGAAGAGTGTCACATCATTGGTCTGCCCATTGCTAATCACGAGAGGAAATCCTCGCTGGAATGTGGAGACGCCGTCAATGCCCCAACCGCCTATAGCCTTATTCCAGCCGGTTCCGATATTAGAGAGGTATCTCCGGCCTTGCCCAAAGGGAAGGTCCAATGCATAACTAATGACCAAACGTTGAGGTGCATCCTGCGATGATAGAGAACGCTCTGCACGCAGATTATTGTTGTCCTGGATTGCTCCTACATGAGTCTCTAGCCATGAGGTGAGAGTATCGGTGTTGCTTATCAATTTGGAGTTGGTATAGGCAAGCAAAATCGAGCCAGCCCCCGCGAAGCGTTTTTGCATCGTGATTTGCAGTGAATGATAGATGCTGTCGAAAGATCCCTGTCCTGCAAGCTCAACACTGTTGTATTGAGGGTATGGACGTAAAAGCTGCCCGGCGGTGGTAGTAGTGGCTGCCAGTGCCAGGGCTTGCCCATTAACAAAGAAGGGATTTGGGACAGAGCGCAATAGTTCTACAGCAGATCGGCCGCCAGAGCTGTATTGTTGAGCAGCTTGTGAGAGTAAAGTTCCAGAGATTTGATTGACTTGTTGAGAATACTGGTCCAGATGCGTTCCTCTGGAACCGATGTAGGCTGCAGCTATCGAAATGCCTGCCGGTAACTGTTGTTCAAGACTGAGGCTCCATTGCTGAACATAGCCGTCGCGATGCCGACTCCGGTTTACCTCTGTGATTGACTGTACCACTTGAGTGAGAAAGCGTTGTGTTCCTTCTGTTCCAAGATTTCTACCTGGAGGAGGCGAGATACCATTCGGAAAGGGCAAGGAGATGGAATTGTAAGGGTGAACTCCATCGATGGTTCCCGTGTATGTCGTACTCGCTGCGTTCACCATGTCGTTGATGGGATTTAGAGAGAAGGCCACGTAATTCGGTATCCAAAAAATTCCATAGCCAGTGCGCAAGATCGTATTGGACGTAAGGCTGTAGGCTAGACCGAATCTGGGGGCAAAATGATCCTTATCCAGGGGAAGATTATTCCTGTCCTCGGCGGAGACGAGAAAGACATCTCCTCGAATGGCGGGCGATCCCGCCGGTAGATACCGGTTGAGGTAGCTTTCCGCCCGGGAGTCGAAATAGGACAGCCGGTTAAAGCGCTCCGACCAGGGGCCTTGTAGCTCGTAGCGAAGCCCGAGATTGAGAGCAAGCTTGTTCGTGGCGTGCCATGTGTCATTGAAATAGAGAGCCCGATAAACCTGTTTCCCCGCGGTGAGTGCAGGCACGACAGCCTGAGCGGAAAAGTGATTCTCGACGTTGCTGAAATTGTCTGCGTAGCCTAATAAAAAATCCGCAAATCCAGAACCGGTAAAACAGGGCTTACTCACCCGGCAGAAGTCGAAAGCTCCGCTGGCTACGTTTGTTTGCGCAAAGTTGTCGTAACTTATTTCAAGCTGCACCCCAAAACGATAAAGATGGTGGCCTCGTACCAGAGTCACGCGTGGAGAAAGATTGTATTGTGTGTCCCGATCTTGAATGTAACTCTGGCCCTGCGTGCACATGATGCTGTCGGCAAAATTTGCAACGCAAGGTGTCGGTGGGGTCCTCATTGCTGCTGGGATAGCTGTGTTATAGCTCATAGGCCATCCTATGGATGCGAGATTGAAACCAGTGTTCCTTGGCGTGCGTCCATACTTGAAGTAGCTGACGCTTGCATTGAAATCGAAAATCGTTAGGGGACTAAGGCTGTAGTTGTAACCGATTGCCAAAGCATTTGTTCTGTAGTTTTCCCAGCAGCGATCTTCACATAATCCGTTTCCAAGAGGATCAACCGGCAGATCTAGAACGGTCCAATAGGTAGTTCGAACGAAGAGCTTCTGTCTGGCCGTGAGATCCTGGTCGAATCTCATAACCACCTGATTCTGGTTTCCTCCTGTTCGCGCTACCGTGTTGAAGTTATTGATAGTGCCTGAAGGGGTAAGCGTGCCTTCGGAATTTGCTCTGGGCCAAAGATAGAGCAAAGCTTTCGATGTGGAATTAATTCTATTCGGAGGGATGATATTTCCACTGAATGGAATGGGTTGTGCTTTGCTCGATGGGCAGGCACCCTGAGCATTTAGTTCTTTAGCGGCACAGGGATCCATGATTGGAATCCCTAGAGCTGAGAAATCTCCTCGCCTCTCTGCCTCTGTTGGCACTGTAGCGGTGAAGGGTTGACCAGTGCGCAGACGAAAACCTTCCCAACTGGCAAACCAGAAGGTGCGATTATCGTGGCAGCAATGTAAAAGGGATAATGGTCCACCAGCTTCGGCTCCGAACTGATTCTGAATCCATGGGGGACGTGGTTTGCCAGCAGCATTTAAGAAGTAATCGTTTGCGTTGAAAATGCGGTTACGGAGATAGTCGTAGAGTTGCCCGTGCAGGAATTGGGTTCCGCCTCTTGTACTGAGATTGGTTACCCCTCCGGCAAAACGTCCCCATTCAGCAGGTAAGTTGCTCGTCTGGACCTTGAATTCTTGGATGGAGTCCTGTGTCGGGACCAGGATTGGAAGGTTGATATAACTGATGTTGAGAGGCTGTCCGTCTAGGTACTCAATGCTCTGATTTCCAAATGTACCACTCACCTGGTAATTAGCCCAACCAAAAGGGTTGACACCCACGGGCGTGCCCGTAGAGCTTCCTTGGGGAATGACAGAGGGCGAAAGGCCAATCAGATTAAAGACATTGCGTCCGTTGAGAGGAAGCTCATTAGCCTTCCGGTGTTCGATTACTGTTCCAACACTGGAAGATTCCGCATCAAGAGGGGAACGTCCTTCGACCGTGACACTCTCAGAAGAAGAGCCAAGCACCATTTCGAAATTGACTTCTAGCACATCCTGTATATGAAGGATTACACCTGATTCGATGACGGCTTTGAACCCTAGCTTTTCAACTTCAATTCGATATCTGCCCGGTGGCAGGTCGGACACGTAATAGGTACCTGCTTCATTCGTGATACCGGTGTAGTGAATGCCTGTGCCTGTATTAATAACTTTGATCGTGGCCCCAATAATAACGTTTCTATCTGGGTCAGTAATTCTTCCGGTCAGGGATGCTGTAGGGGACTGACCTTGAGCCAGACAGGGGAGCAGCCATAGAAGTAGAAGAGCTTGAAGGAATCTATACATGGGGCGTACTGAGGTTGCTGGTATTCCCGGAGTACCGTTGGTCCACGGTACTCTGAGGGCAAATAACTTCGTTTATGGATGCATCTCTGCTGCTCGTATTAGCATCGACGCATGGTCTCCAGGGCGACACATACCTTTCTTTGTTTGACCAGCACAGATATATACGAACAGACAGATAAATGTGTACCAATATTTTTCATAATTTTTCTTACTGGTTCGTCATGTAATTTGGACTGGAAAATCGTGCATTCAATAGCGTATATTTCGCCTGTTTATGTGATGGCCAAGAGCTGTAGCACACTTGGAGAGCCTTCCACCTCTTTGTCGCGACATTCCCCTCGGGGGCTCGGAGAAACCAAGGACCAAGAATGCAGAGCGCACTTCAAAAAAACTTCGATGTTACTCCAGAAGCTATTGAGGACTCGCGCCTAAGCGATGAAGAGCTCATGGCATGCTTGCAGGATAATGATTTTAAAGCGTTGGAAATGCTGTTCAATCGGTATTCCCGGCTGGTCTTCAGCATCGCTCTTCGGATTCTGCATGATGCGGGAGAGGCTGAGGATGTTGTTCAGGAAGCTTTCCTCTATATCTATCAGAAAGCGATGCTCTTTGAATCTTCAAAGGGAAGCGCTAAAGTATGGATCGTTCAGATTGCATACAGTCGTGCTCGAGATAGAAAGGCACATTTGTCTCGCCGTGGTTTTTATATGCGTACGGATATTGAATCCCTCGGACTCGACGATACTTTGGCGGGACATGCGGATCTGGAACGAGATATTCGGATGAGGCTTGATTTTTCTCGTCTGCAGGGGGCATTTAAGGATCTCAGCCAGATTCAGCGAGACACGCTTAAGCTCTTCTATTTTGAGGGATTGGGGCTAAGAGAGATTAGCGAAAAGCTGCATGAGCCTCTCAGCAATGTGCGCCACCACTTCTACCGAGGCCTCGAACGGCTGCGTAAAAGCTCCGTGATCGAGCGGCTGCGGAGAAATCAGCATGTATAAAACAGAGAGAGAAGACGATCACGAGAAATACAAAGAGCTCTGTGCTCTGGCCCAGACAGATTTGCTGGGGCCAAGCGAGCAGCTCGAATTGGAAAGTCATTTGCGGATCTGCGATTCCTGCCGTGAGATTTATGAAGAGTACTCGCTTATTAGCAAAGACGGAATGGCTTTCTTAGCTACAACGGAGGTTCCTTCGGATGCGGGTATTCCCTGGGATGATCAGCGGGTTCGGTGGAGAGTCTTCGATGCTATTCGAGGAAGTGACCCGGATAAGGTTCTGACCTTCACCCCGAAATCATCCGCCTCGACGCGAAGGTTATTCCCTCAATTGTTTTCCGGCTTTGGATTGAAAACAGCATTTGCTGCTTGTCTTATGGCGGCTGCGCTCACAGGTGCCTATTATGGGGGCCAACAACGAGCGATCGAACGGCAGCCGAAGGTTTTACCGGCAAGTACTTCCACTTCACTGATCAACGAGCATCAGACGTCACCGCCGTCTGGTATTTCGAGTGAATTATTTGCTGCGCAAAATACCAGGATTTCCGAGCTTGAGGCTCGAATTACGGAGCGCGAGAAAGAAATAGCTCGACTTCGTCTGGTTTCTACTTCCGGAGAGCAGCATGCTACTCAGATAGCTGATGCATACAGTCAAAAGAACGCGGAACTTCAGCAACTCATTATGGAGCGGGACAGAATGGCTGTGCAGCTCAAGGAATCTCAGACTACATACCAAAATTTACAGGCTCAGTTTATTAAGCTACGCTCGGATCACGACCAAGCCCTCTTTCGCACGGCTTCGCTGGAATCCAGAGTTGAAGAGCTGGTCTCCACCACGAGGGAACAGGATCGGAAACTTAAAGATGATGCTCAATACCTGACGTCAGATCGCGATATTCGAGAGCTCATGGGAGCACGCAAGCTTTATATTGCCGATGTCTTTGATGTGGATAGTGGCAGCCGTCCTCGCAAGCCCTTCGGTAGAGTCTTCTATACCCAGAACAAGTCATTGATCTTTTATGCCTTTGATCTCGACCGTCAGCCGGGAGTCAAGAACGCGAGTACCTTCCAGGTATGGGGACAGCGGGACTCCGAATCTAGGGCGGAAGCTCATCCGATGAACCTCGGTATCTTATATATGGATAGCGAGATGAATCGGCGATGGGTGCTTCGCTATGACGATCCGAAGCAGTTAGCAGAAATTGACGCTGTTTTTGTCACCGTAGAACCTCGCGGAGGTAGCCAAAAGCCAACCGGAAAACCTTTCTTGTATGCTCTGCTTCGGAAGGAAGCTAATCATCCCTAGTTGGAAGTCCAGCTAATACTGCAGTTGTAGATAATAGAAAAAGAAGAGAACATGGCCGTAAGGTATGTCCTCTTCTGCTGTTACCCTGTCTAATCTGGGTGCTCTACATACGATTGTGATTGTTACTTTCCTCTTTCTTACTAAATATCTTCTATCTTTCTGGTACAAATTCCTTCACCTCCACGTAATTGTGAATGAGTAGTTTCCCCACTACAGCATGACGATGTTGCGGAGGCACAATGTTACGTCGAATCTGGATGCGAGGCTTTATTGTCGCTATTTGCCTGTTATTCTGTTCCTACCTTCTCGATGCTCAGACCACCTACGGTTCGTTAGGTGGAACGGTGACCGATTCAGCAGGTGCTCCAGAGGCAGGTGCGACTGTTAAGCTGACAAATACGGCTACCTCAGAAAAGCAAACACAAACCACCGGCGAGACTGGTTTGTATTCTTTCGTAAACCTTATTCCTGGTCAGTATCGAATCGTTGTCGAAAAGACAGGGTTTAAGAGGGTTAGTCGAGAGAATATCGTAATTCAGGTTCAGCAATCTACGCGCGTAGATCTCGTGCTCCCGGTTGGAGAAGTAAGTGAAACCGTAATAGTTACAGGTGAGACTCCATTACTGCAGCCCGAAACATCCTCACTTGGGCAGGTTGTTGAACAACGTAATGCTAATGAACTTCCCCTGAATGGCCGTAACGTTTTCAACCTGGTTGAAGTAGCACCTTCTGTCGTTATGCAGGGAGGAGCCGGAGGAACGGCCACGGGGCAAAATCCCTTCTCATGGGGAAACTTTCAGATTGGCGGCGCCTTTGCCAATCAGAGCGCTGAATATCTTGATGGACAACCGCTGAATATTGGCTATATCAACCTTCCCATATTGATTCCTACTCAGGATTCGGTTCAGGAGTTCAAAGTTCAAACGCACGATCTTGGTCCCGAATGGGGGAAGCTTGCTGGCGGAGTCTTGAACCTGAGCTCAAAGAGCGGGTCAAATGCATGGCATGGAGAAGCTTACGAGTATATCCGCAATAAGGTCCTAAATGCCAATACGTGGTTTGGGAATTACAGAAACTTAAAACGTCCCGCATTTACCCAAAATCAGTTCGGTGGGAACTTTGGGGGACGAGTAATTGCCGATAGAACATTTTTCTTCTTCAGTTATGAAGGCTTCAGGTTACGTCAAGGGCAAACTTTTACTACTACTGTTCCCACCGCTGTAGAACGTAGAGGCGATCTCAGCGCCTTGGCCGCTGCGTCAGGTGTAGGGCAGATAGTCGACCCATGTGCTGGAAGTGCCACGTGCATAAACCGCACGCCGGTCAACTTTTCCGGCAATGTGATTCCCTCTGGGCGAATCAATCCGACTGCGACGGCATTGCTCTCTCTCTGGCCGAGTCCCAATAGTGGCGGTGTGCTGAATAACTATTCGACCAATGCAAGTACGGGTGGTAATCAGAATCAGTACGTTGGACGCGTCGATCAGAAGATCAATGATGCGCAGCATGTTTTCGTCCGCTATAGCCTTTGGAACAATCTGAATCTGGCCCTCGATCCTTTAGGAACCGGATTATGTCAGGACCGTTGCACCGAGAATTACACCTCTAAAGCGGTTGCTATTGGCTATAACTATGTCTTCAATCCAAATGTGATTGGAAATCTCAATATCTCCGTGAGTCGTTTTGGCTATACTCGAACTCCTAAGAACGCCGGGTTTGATTTCGCGACGATCGGCTGGCCTTCCGCTTTTAACTCGCAATTAGGAAGTTCTTTACGAACACCTCCTACGCCTTGTGTAACAGGGATGGCCGACTCCATTACATGCTCACAAGGGCAGAGCTTTATCGTTGATAAGGACACGCAGTACTATTTCTCGCCATATCTCACACTGGTGAAAGGCCGCCATACTTTCCAATTGGGAGCCCAATTTGAAATCAGCTTAGACAACTATACTCAGACCAACGTAGCCAGTGGAGCTTTTGCCTTTACGGGAAACTATACCGGATTAGCATTTGCCGATTTTTTGTTGGGATGGGCAAACAATCCGTCTAACGTTTCCAATCACTTTTTCGGCGCTGCACAAATACCCAATTTCGTTGCAGCGAAGCAGAAGTACTGGGCTGGCTATGTGAACGACACGTATCATGCAACCGGTAAGCTCACTCTGAATCTGGGGCTGCGGTACGAGTATCAATCCCCCTGGTCAGAGAGGCATGACCGCCAATCGTTCTGGAATCCCACGGCTGTAAATACCTTGGCGACCAGCGCTACGGGAAGTACTGTGCTGGGCGATATCTTCCTTGTGAAGACTCCTGGTGTTCGGAGTAGCAGGTACAACCTCGATCAAAACTGGATGGCGATGTCTCCGCGCATTGGTTTCGCCTATAGCCTGGATCCCAAAACTGTTGTGCGCAGTGGCTATGGGATCTTCTGGATTCCTCTTGATACAAGCTGGGCAACAAATCCGCTCAACGATCCAGTGAATTCAATCCAGACGCAATATAAAGGTAACAACGGAAACTCCAATACTCCTACCAATACCATCACCACGCCATGGCCAAATTTTATCTTGCCTCCGGGACGAGATCCTAGCTATGCGGCGGATCTCCTCGGGCAGGGAGTGCAGGCCGTGGATATTCCTCAGTACAAATATGGATATATGCAACAGTGGAACCTGGATATTCAAAGGACTCTTGTTGGCGGCCTCTTTGCCGATCTGGCATACGCTGGGTCAAAGGGAACACATCTGCCGCAGTATTCTCAGCAGGTTAATCAGCTCGGGGATAATTACTTTGCTCAGGCTGCTGCGCAAGCTGCTGCAGGGCAGACCGTTACCATTGCTCAGCAGGTGCCAAATCCTTTTTATAGGGTAGCGAGTCCAGGTAGTCCGCTATCTTCTATTACCACCTCAGCCGGTCAACTGATCCGTCCTTTCCCTCAATATGCAAGTCTTCAGTTGGCAGGACAGGGGAGTTTCGATAGCAGCTATCACTCCCTGCAAGCTTCTGTCCAGAAGCGTTTCAATCGAGGCGGCACCATTTTGGCCGCGTATACCTGGGCAAAGCTCATTAGCAATACAGATACGATCACGTCCTGGCTAGAAGGGGGCGGTACTGGTGCCATTCAGGACTGGAACAATCTCAGAGGTGAAAAGTCCTTGTCTTCCCAGGATGTTCCGCAACGTCTGATTGTCAGTTACGTATTGGATATTCCTCTTGGCAGGGGAAGAGCATATCTTTCCAGCCTTCCCTCTTTGGCCAATAAGGTGATTGGAGGTTGGGGCATTGACGGCGTTACTACTTTCCAGAGTGGTTTTCCCGTTAATATCAATGCCGCGCAGAATCCCTATGTTGGGGCTTATGGTGCAGGATTACGCCCCAATGTGATAAATGGCTGCCGAAAAGCGACCTCAGGAAGTGCTGATTCCCGCGTTCGGAATGGGCTCAATGGTGGCTCCGGATGGATCAACGCGACATGCTTTTCGCAGCCTGCCGCCTGGACCTTTGGGAATGAATCACGTGTAGATCCAACATTGCGGGCTCAGGGGATCAGCAACTTTGACTTCGCTGCTTTCAAAAACACAAACTTTGGTCCCTCTGAAAAGCTAGGAATTCAGTTCAGAGCTGAATTCTTTAACCTCTTCAACCATCCGCAGTTCGGGCCTCCAGGAAACAGCTATGGCTCTTCGAACTTTGGGCAGATTACGAGCCAGGTTAACAATCCACGGCTGGTACAATTTGCCGCAAAATTCCTCTTCTAGACTATGGCCTGGTAAGACGAAGGGGGAGTGGCGCCTTTCGCGCACTCTCCCTTTTTTATTGAATTGAGAGCAATTGCTTCTAATTCCGATCGAAAGTTTTTGTCTACATTGGTAATCCGCACTGGATTAACAACGGATCGTCATGATGAATCCCTTCCAAAAATCCTCTTCTTGAAGGTCGCGACTATCCCAATTCGGGGTTGGAGAGTAGTCGCTTTACAATCAGACGATTTCGTGATTTCCTATCACTTGCTTTCCTTCACCCCCGGATCTCGGCAGTCATAGAAAATAGCTATTACTAAAGATGTTGAGCTTTGGTAACTGAAATTATCATAAATCGACAGGTTTGAATAATACGCATACAGGGATGCCGTGCCTCATGTTTAGGGGCAGTTTCCATAAAGCGTTAGTTGCTAGCACATTGATTGCAAGCATCTTTTCTCTTCTCGGATGTGGAGGTACACTTCGCTCCGCAAGGAGAGCCGTTGGTCTGAAATCTGATCTTGTGATGGATATTTCTGTTGATGCCATAGCGAATCAGAACAGTGCTATTGCCGTGGATGTTGTAAACGTCGGAAACAAGAAGGCTGAAGAGAACCTTTTGACCATGTCCTCTTCAGACTGGTTCAGGAAAAAATTGGATTTACAAAGGACCTATCCGAAAGAACTTAGTGTGAGTTCCTGGGAATGGGTCCCCGGACAAGTTGTTATGCCAGTAAGAATTAGGAATTCCAGATCGGCTAAAGCTGTTATCCTGTTCGCCTCCTATGTGACACCGGGAGAACATCGGGCCGTCCTGCCTGGGCATGGAACCGTATCTGTGAAGTTCCTGGAGAAGGATTTTGCACTGTCGACGGCTAATTAGGGCGTCATTGATCACGGAGGAAGAGGGTGTTGAAGCCCAGTCTTCATCAAGTGCCTGATCTCATTGATTGGCATGAGGGAATGCTACTTACCCCTCGCCATTTTGAACAGCTCACGCAGCGTTACGAAGATTTGCTGCAATACGGAATCTTGCAGTCATCGTCATTCAGTTGGGGGGTACGTAAATTACGGATCGATCCGGCCAAACTCCTCAGAGGTCAGTTTTGTGTTGTGGAGCTAGAGGCTGTAATGCCCGATGGACTAGGTGTATCTTTCGATGCGACAAAGACTGAAGTCGAGCTAACCTGCGATCTTGCCTCATTGGCAGAGACGGCCCGGCTAGAAGGTACGACAGTCCATCTGCTTGTTCCCGCGTCCTCAAGCATTCGTGCTGGAAAGGATTTATCGCGTTTTGTTTCCTGTGATGAGGGATTGGGTGATACGATTCGCGATGCAGACGAAAGTATTCCTCGTCTCCGTCCTCGCTTACAGATTGTTGCAGGCGGAGATACAATTTCGGCAAAATATGTCAGTTTGCCTCTGGCCAAGTTAGAGTATCGGAATGAGGTGTATGCTCTCGCTGACTATATGCCTCCATGCTCAGAGGTTGCCGCTGACTCTCCGGTTGGTATCCTTTGCTCGAACACTGTACGCCGCATCCGTGAGCGCGCCGTTTATCTTTCTCAGCAAATTCATACCTTCTCTGCCAGCGGTCGTAAACAATTTGGGGAAACGCAACGTGTACGTGTGCGGAGTATGGTTGCAGCTCTTCCCGGAATAGAAGCTCTATTGTTCACTGGTTGTGCTAATCCGTTTGCGCTGTATACAGCATATTGTGGCTTGGCCGGGCACCTGTCTGTTCTCTCTGAGAACCTGGTACCTCCAGTGTTTCCTCCTTATCGGCACCTAGAGATTCTCGAAAGCTTTCGTTCCGTGGATCTCTACCTGAATGCGGTTCTTCGTGAAGGTATTCCGGAGAATTACATGCCGGTTCCGTTTCTCTATCACGAAGGAGTATTTTCACTTGTCTTTGAATCGGAATGGGCTGCTCGACGGCTGATTCTGTCTTTGCGGTTTCCGTCGGGGACGGCTCAGCTAGATGCTATTTCCTGGGGCGAGCAGAGTCTCATAGGCGCTGAGGATCTGCAAAAGGGAATGAGGGAGCGGCGTGTGTTGGGTGCTCCAAGACATTATCTTCAAAATGAGGAAGGACTTGTACCAGGTGCCGATAGCGTCCTGTTTCAGCTAAGCTACGACCCTGAGTATATTCACCTTAATGAATCGCTGCAGATCCTGGGCGTACCTTCGCAAAAAGGGGTCAGACCTTCGGAAATCGTTTTATATATCAAAACAGGCTAAAGTCCAACGCGGTAAATGTTGGGATAGCTCAAATCCATAAATCAAACAAGAAGTACATAACCAGATCGAGCACTAGTGATGCAATCCCCTGCAGACACGAATTCGCTGCTGATCCTTCACTTCCGCCAGTTCCATCGGGAACTGTTACAGATACTTGCACGCTTGAATGATGCAAGTTTGTCTGCTAACAGGACTGGTGAACTGTCTGCAGATTCGATGTCTTCCGAAGAAGTAGCGCAACGGCTCTTGTCTCTAATGAATGTGCAGGTGCTCGATGCCGGTCAGAAACATGTTGCAACTCAATATGACTTGTATCGTGAGATGCAATACGTCATGGCCGTGCTGGCTGATGAATTAATTCTCCGGAGCAATTGGAAAGAGAAGTCCACATGGGCTTTGATGGAAACTCGGCTATTCCAGACTCATGCTTCGGGAGAGGTGTTCTTCAATCGTTTGGATGAAATCTTGAGCCATCCTGTGAATACCTATACAGATTTGGAGCATATCTACTTTTATGCGCTGTCTTTAGGTTTCTGCGGGAAGTATCGTGATCGGGATGATCATGGCAAACTCGCTCAATATCGCAAAAAACTGTTCGTGCGTATCTACCAAAGTCCTGTTCAGGATCTATTTACAGTTCAGCGGGAGCAACTCTTCTACCAATCGTACGACTTTACCTTGGCAGATCGACCGGTCAGGCGAATGCCCGGTACTCGTCTCTGGCTGCTTTGTCTCGTAACTGTTCTTGTCCTGTGGATAGCCGTGTCCGATGCGCTGTGGCGTGAGGCGACGGTACCGGTGCTGACAGAGATCCATAAGATTCAGCACAACATTAATAAGCTGGATCGCGTAAAGCAGCCTCTGTCAGGTGATGGAGGGGCAAGTCGATGAATACCCTTCACTCAACTTCTTTATATCTTTTGCTGATCATTCTCTTGTTGCTGGTTCTCTTTGCCGCTTGTGCCATCTTGATTCTAGTCAGAGCACGGCGCGCTGCGAAAAAAGAGCCACGAGAGGAAGCGGCAAAGCAGGAGGAGGAAAGCAGGCAAGCGGAGCAGAAGCTTCCTTCAACATTTGTCGGTGCTTTGTCTGTACTGCGAGAAAAAGTTACAGGAACAGAGTACCGATATCAGGTCCCATGGTACGTCATGTTGGGGGCGCAGGGATCGGGTAAAACGACACTCCTCACCCAGTCTGGACTGAATGCCCTATTGGAGGAGGACGGAGAGTCGCTACCGGGAGAAACTTCTGTAGGGTGGAAGTTTTATGGTTCCGGCATGGTGCTTGATACAGGGGGAGAGTGGACGCTTCCTGCAAATGGCAAGCCTTCACCGTATTGGAAACGGCTGATGCGACTGTTGAATCAGTACCGACCAGAGCGTCCGATGGAAGGCATTATTGTAGCGATGTCTGCTGCAGATCTTTTCGGCTCAACTGCTTTGGACAGGAATGCTCTTTCCCGGCGTGCCATTGCAATACAACAGCGTCTGCAGGAAGCTCAGAATATTTTGGGGTTTCGATTTCCCGTGTATTTTCTCCTGACTAAATGTGACCAAATTCCTGGATTCGTCTCGTTTGCACGGGAGCTGGAGGCAGAGCGTCAGAGTGAAATGTTCGGGTGGTCGAATCCCTACAGCCTGGATGCACTTTTTGAGGACTCTTGGGTTGAAGAGGCTTTTGTCAATATTAGGCAGACAGTGGAGGAACTGCAGGACCAGATCTACATGCATAGCGGATATTCCGAAGACAGGCAGAGCATGTTCATTTTGCCGGATTATCTCCGGGTAATGCCGAGGCTGCTTACTCCCTTTCTCTCGAAAATATTCCAGCGATCCGGAATGGATGGTCTATATGTCCTGCGCGGTATTTATCTCGCTGGCGAGTATGAGGTTCAGAAATCCACCGCAACTACTGCTCTTCCTTTGCATAGGGAGAAGGCCCTCGTCACGAATCATCATCCTGAGCTTTCTATTCTGCCGTCACTTCTAGAAAATCTTCGTCATGAGGGCTCAAGCCAGGTTGCATTCGTCTATGACCTGTTTGTAAAAAAGATCTTTCCGGAATGCAATTTGGCACAACCAGTTCGGCGCTTCTTTTATGCCAGAAATCGCGCCGGAGTCGTATTGCAGGTCAGCACAGTCTGTATCTTTTTCTTGCTCCTGATTGGCACCGTCATTAGTCTTAATCGGCTTCGACAGAATGCCTTGGCTTTGAGTCCGATTCTGAGCCAAATTGAAGCGGATCTGAGACCTGCAGCGGATGGGGCAACTCGTTACGACGGTACTGAAGATTTCCTGATCCGGCTGGCCGGTTTCCAGGCTTCCGGATTCCGTTTTCTCTTTCTTCCATCATCTTGGTCCGGCCCTCTGGACCGGCAGATCCGTGCAGCGCTGGTTCCTACTTTTCGAATTCTTGTACTCGAACATTTTTACGATGGACTAGCGGAAAAGGCTCGCCAGATTACAGCGCTCAACACTATCCCGTTGGGTGCTGTTCCCGCGAATAGCAATTCTATTTATATCGGAATCAGCGATGTGACCGTGACTCCCGAGTACATTCAGCTGAAGACATTTGTTGAGCAATTGCAGCGGCTGGAAAAGAACGTTGCACTTTACCAACAGCTCTCAGTTAGAGGAGGAGTAGCAAGTGCCCCAACGGTTTTCTCGATCGAACGGTATTTGTATAACCAGAGCGATGCTCTAGGGATCTCCGATGCGGAGAATCCCTATTTTGAAGAGGCTCTTGCAAAGGCGAACTTTAAGCCTTTTGTCGTGTCTCAAGCGGATCGGGATAACGCATCTTTGAAGATGACCAATTTGACATCCGCGCTCTTTGCGGCTTGGATTGGGAACAACCCTGTGCGACGCAGTCTCGATAATCTCAGCTCTCAACTGGATAAGGCAGACACCTCTTCATCCGTAAATTATGAAGATCTGCAGCAATTAAGGCAGAGTTTTCGACTTGTGCAGGGCAATTTTGACAGCCCATCTTTGCAGTGGGTTGCAAGAGATAACTTCGAAATGCCTGCCCAGCTCTATAGCCTGACAATTACTCCATTGCAACGGTCCATATATCTGAACTCAGATTTGGCAAATTGGGTGAACTACGATGCAGAGCATCGATTTGGTGAATTGCAGGATGTTATTGCTGGTGAACGTGCAGGTGTTACCGGAGCATTGGTAGAAGTCAGCGAGGAAGGGAAGTTTGTTTTTTCAGATTCGGCGGATAATGTTCGTTTGTCTCTTGAAAACCTGATGTCTTTACCATTCCTACCCGGAAGCTCTTCGCGAGAGGTGGTATCTGTCAGTCCTTCGGGGACTCGCATCGCCTGGAATAACGCGTTATTACAGAACGCTGCTCAACAACCGCAAGCTTACCAGGACTTCATTGACAGCGATCTGCATGATAGTTCTCCGAGAGCGCGAAGTTTTTTTCAGAAGATTGCAAAAGCTCGCTTGCGGCAGGCCCTCGAAACGGAGATTGCTCAAGCCGAGATGTTGTCTCCACGATCTCCGGGGGCCGATTTTCAGCAAGATATTCAGCCACAGATTCAAAATTTTGCGGCTTCTGCTGATACTTTAACTTCTCTACTGACGGTACTCAGAGATCAGGGACTGAACGATCTTTACTCCAAGCTGTCAAGCCTTACCAACGCTCAAGCCGGTGCTCTGCTAGCCGAGTTGGACCGCGCTTTCGTAGCGGATAACGTATATGACATCCCCAGTGCTGCGATGGATCAATGGGTAGGTTCCACTGGCGTAACTGAGGCCATTTTGAATGCTCATTCGCCGGAAGATGTAATGGCATATCTGGCAGAACAACGCGACCAAATTCGTGCTTATAGTCAGGCATCGGCTCCTCTCCTCCGTTTTTTTGCGCAACAAGGAGCACGCAGCTATCCCGGAACAACTACTGCATTGGTAAATAAGTGGAAAGGGGTTGCAGTAGCGCTATCTCAATATGACAAAAAGAGTCCAGCAAATTCGGTGACGGCACTGGAGTCCTTTGTGTCGACAGACATCGACAAGATTGTTCCTGCCCAAATGTGTCCGATCCTCCCGGTACGTGCTTCTGCGACTCCTGGGGACTATTTTGTTAGAGCTCAAGCAAATATGCGTAGAGACATCTACGTCCGTTGCAGGGCAATCGCGAACTTTAATTTGATCAGGGATTATCGAGATCTGCAGACAGCCTTTAATAATCAACTCGCAGGGCATTTCCCGTTTGCGTCTGTCACATCCATTCCAAATGCAATGGATGCCGATCCTCATGCAATTGCAGCTTTTTATCAGAAATTCGATGCTAAATCGTCTTTGATTGAGCGTGCCATCCGCCAGACGGATTCTGGGAGTGGTGCTTATGGGGATGTGCTGATGTTTCTGAAACAGATGGAGAGGGCTCGCGGATTTTTTGCTGCAGCTGATACAGATTTGCCCTCTCTGGATTTCCAGCCAAACTTTCGTGTGAATCAATCCAGGGAAGTTGACGGAGACCAGATTCTTACATGGACACTCACCGTTGGTTCAGACGTCTTTCGTTCGGGAGAGCCTCCGCGTGTCGGTCATTGGACATACGGTCAACCCGTGACTTTGGCATTGCGGTGGGCGAAAGATGCTCCATCACTACCGTTGAAGGGATCTCCCAGCGGTGATGCAATAGTGGATGGTCCGTCCATTCTCTTTCAGTTCAAGGATAGCTGGGCCTTTCTCAATTTCTTGGTACATCATGCTGCACCTGCGTCACAGATTTCATTTGCAAAAGATACATCTCCATTCGTCCTTCGTTTTCAGGCCTATGAAACTGCGCCAGGGCCTCATAGCGCGGCTGCCGGTATTTCCGATCCGATGGTAGCTACTGTTTTCATGCAGATAAATGTATTTCCTTCAGGAGGGAAACAGCCTATGCAGGAGGCGATTTTTCCAACAGAGGCAGGTGATCTTCCAGTTTGGGCAGGTAATGCTGTGAAGGCAGGTGGACAATGACAACCGCCGCTCAGATGTTCTCAGGTCTTGATGCGTTTCTTCAGCCAATTTCTTCTACCGCTCCTGCTGGAGAATTACTGCGCTACGAAGGAACCTATGACCAGATTAAAGAGGCTCGACGGGAAGAACCGGAACTTTCACAGGGAGTTTGGCAAAGAGAACCCAAGCGCGCAGATTGGACAAAGGTAGAAGAACTCTGTTCGGCTGCGCTGAAAGGAAAATCCAAAGACCTGCAACTTGCCCTGTGGCTAATGGAGGCTTGGGTTCAACTCGATGGCTTTGCCGGAGCAACTTTGGGTCTGAATCTCATCGAAGGATTACATGAGAGATTTTGGAACACCATGTTTCCGTTGGTGGACAATCTGGATTACCGAATCGCGCAAATTGAATGGCTAAACGAAAAACTTCCTGCAAGATTTTCCTTTATTCCAATTTCTGCACCTGTTGACAATGCAGTATTTCCAATTATTACTTATGCCGATTGGGAAGCAGCACAGTATGCAGAGCAGAATGCACATCGCCTGAAGGATGCATCTGCATCGGACCGGATCCAGCTTGCTCAATGTCAGCAAAGTCTCAACTGCAGTCCTCCGGAGTTTTTTCAATTGTTGTGGGGGCAGTTGCGGGATTGTGCAACGGCAGCCAAAGGTCTGGAGCAGATTCTGGAGCGGTGTTATGGAGAGCAAAATCCCGGATTAACAAGATTGCTGAACATGCTTGAGGCGATCGCGTCTGTTGTGGCGCCCTTTACAAGTGATGCCTTAGCGCCGAACCATCCTGAGATCGTTAGTGTGGTTTCAATTTCCGATGGACCTGCTCAGACACAGGTTTCGGGAATATCCGCGCAACGAAATTCTATTCAGTCGAGAAACGATGCCTATCGTTGTCTGGCTGAAGCCGCTGAGTTTTTATCTCGAACAGAGCCGCACAGTCCAGTTCCATATCTGATCAGGAGGGCAATTGCCTGGGGAAGTATGGAACTGGCCGAGCTCCTTCCTGAGTTGTTGTCCAACGAAGGAGTTCTACGGGACGTTAGTAATCTTCTGCAGCTTCATCCGCAGAAGAAATGATCTTGCTGTTACCAACGAAGGAGACGTGAGATGGCAGAAAGCATACAACATAAGCTTGACCGAGTTCGGCCTCCCCGTGTGCAGATTACCTATGACGTGGAGACCGGCGGCGCAATTCAGAAGAAGGAACTTCCGTTTGTGGTCGGTATTCTCGCCGATCTTTCCGGAAAGCAAGAGAACCCACTTCCACCCCTCAAAGAACGCAAGTTTGTTGAGATTGACAGAGATAACTTTAACGATGTCCTCGCTTCGATACAGCCACGGGTTGTCACTAGTGTCGACAACCACTTGAGCAAAGACGGTGGGCAAACCAGTGTAGAGTTGCTCTTCAGAAATATGGACGACTTTACCCCATCAAAGCTTGTTCTTCAGGTAGAGGGTCTGCGCAAGCTTTTTGAGTCCCGCCAGAAGTTAAATGACTTATTGGCCAAGCTGGATGGCAATGACACTCTGGATGGCATGTTGCAGCAGGTAGGCGGGAATCAGGATGCACTCAAACAGTTGAAGGCTTCAAACGGAAGCAACGGAGGGACGACCAATGCCTGAAGATACTCCTAAAGACACGCCGAAAGAAGCTCCAAAAACTACTACCCCGGCTACATCAGCACCTCCTGCAGTCGTCGATCAGATTCTGCAGAAGGGAAAGATTGCGCGTGATGAGTCGCAACGCACCTACGCTCTGAGCCTTTTGTCTGAATATGCCGTACAGATTATGGACGAGGGCATGACGGTCGGTGCCGATAGCGTTGTGGCCGGTATCAAGCAGCGCATTGCACAGATTGATGAAATGATCAGTGCACAGCTGAATGCCATCATGCATTCTCCCGAATTTCAAGCCATGGAAGCATCATGGCGCGGGCTTCACTATCTGGTGATGAATACGGAGACGGGAACGATGCTAAAGCTGCGTCTCCTGAACGTTGGTAAGAAAGAACTTCTTGCCGATCTGGAGAAGGCTACGGAATTCGATCAGAGCACTTTGTTTAAGCTTGTCTATGAGCAGGAGTACGGAACCTTTGGTGGGAATCCGTACAGCATGCTGGTCGGCGATTATGAATTCGGTCGTCATCCTCAAGATATCGAAATGCTTGAGAAACTCTCCAATGTTGCTGCAGCGGCTCATGCACCCTTTGTCTCAGCGGCCAGCCCGAAGCTCTTCGACTGGGATAGCTTCACCGAGATGAATATTCCGCGGGATCTTTCCAAAGGCTTCGAATCGACAGAACTCATAAAATGGAGAGCCTTCCGCGAAACCGAGGATTCTCGTTATGTCGCTCTTACTTTGCCCCATGTTCTGATGCGTCTGCCTTATGGTCCGGATACCGTTCCCGTTGATGAGTTTTTGTTTGTCGAAGATGTGGATGGAAAAGACCATAGCAAGTATCTATGGGGCAATTCTGCCTATGCCATGGCACAACGGATTACAAATGCCTTTGCCCTCTACAAGTGGTGTGCGGCTATACGTGGTGTTGAAGGAGGAGGTTTAGTCGAAGGGTTGCCAGTTCATACCTTCCGCACAGAGCAGGGAGATATTGCCATGCAATGTCCGTCGGAAGTGTCTATTACGGATCGTCGTGAAAACGAGCTGAACAATCTCGGCTTTATTGCTCTCTGCCATAAGAAAAACAGCGATCAAGCTGCATTCTTCGGGGGTCAGACGACGAATAAGCCTAAACTCTACAATACCAATGAAGCGAATGCGAATGCGCGCATCTCGGCGATGTTGCCTTATGTGTTAGCTGCATCGCGCTTTGCACATTACATCAAGGTCATAATGCGCGACAAAATCGGTAGCTTTATGACTAAGGAAAATGTCAGTACCTACCTGAACCGCTGGATCGCCGATTATGTGCTGTTGAACGATGATGCCCCTCAGTCGGTTAAGGCCGAATATCCTTTGCGTTCGGCGAGGGTAGATGTTTTCGACGTTCCTGGTAAGCCGGGCAGCTACCGCTCCGTGGTTTTCCTGAAACCGCACTTCCAATTGGATGAACTGAGTGTATCAATCCGACTGGTTGCCGATCTGCCTGCACCTGCTGCTGCATAGACATAACTTGTAGATTCCAGTTCCGGCTGGAAAGGAGATTTTCAATGGATATATTGATTCTCGATTGTGGCGACACAATAAAGGGCGAGTGCAAACTGACTGACTACGCGAACAAAATTGAAATTCTGTCCTATAGCCACGGTGTTGCTCAGCAGATTACCGGCGATCAGAGTAACCAGAAACGCACCTCTGGAAAACCGAATCATCAGGATTTTACGGTTACAAAGTATGTAGATTTGGCCAGCTGTGGTTTGATTGACTTTTGCAATCAGGCGAAGGTGATTCCAACCGTGAAGGTCACTGTTGGGCAGAATGAAACGGGAACGGTTATCCCGTTCATGATTTATCAACTGACAAATGCACTAATTTCCTCTGTTTCTGTCGGCGGGGGTGGAGGCGGTAAGCCACAAGAGACGGTAACTTTTAACTATACAAAAATCGACTGGGCTTACAAGCAACAGATTGGTAATGTATCCGATGCCGGCACCAACTCTGCTAAGTGGAGCCTGGAAACGAATAAGGCTGAGTGATTATGCAGCCCCACAAAATAGCCGCCTCGCGGGTCCTCCTCTTTGATCGTCTCATTGATGAGGACCCGGGACAGCCTAAAGAGCCGTATCCTTTTCGTCTCTATAGTCGTGAGCAACTGGTGAACTCTCTTGTTCGGGAGATTTCATGTTTGCTGAATACGCGTTGCCCCCTGCAGAGAAGCGATCCGGGTGAGGAACGGACCGTTCTTAATTATGGGTTGAGAGATTTTTCTTCTCTCGCCTCGGTGAGTCCAACCGATCGTGATTCTCTGGCGAGAGAGATTGAGGCAGCAATTGAAGCATTCGAGCCGCGTTTGAAGGAGGTTTCGATAGTTTGGAGTGAGGCAAGCTCCGGTCGGCAGCAGAGACTTGAGGCGACGATTCAAGCGAAGATGCTACTGGGCCATCTGATGGAGCCTGTGTCATTTCCGCTTTTGCTACAGGCGTCTACCGGAGAAGCGGAGATTCTTCCGCCAAGCATTCCAGAAAGCTGACGTATGAAAGATCAAGAGGAACTTCTTTCCTACTATCGTACGGAACTTGCTCAGCTACGGCAGGCAGGGCAAGGCTTTGCTCGAAAGTATCCCAAACTTGCCGAGCGTCTTGAGCTTTCTGCCGATGGTTCAGCCGATCCTCATGTGGAGCGGCTGATCGAATCTTTTGCTTTTCTTACAGCAAGGGTTCAGCGGAGACTGGATGACGAATTTCCAGAGGTCACCTCGTCTCTTCTGGGGACGCTCTTTCCTCATCTGGCTAATCCGATACCCCCTTTATCTATCGCACAATTTTTGCCCGATTCCGCGAGAGGGAAGCTCGATTCCGGATATGTAATTCCCCGGTACACCGCACTCTTTGCTCAGACAGCGGACGCGTTGGATTGCCGCTTCCAGACTGCGTATCCAGTGACATTATGGCCATTACAGGTTACTGATGCACATTTCGAACCCAAAACGAATTTCGATTTTCTTAGTAGCCAGAGAAAAGTTGCCTCCGTTCTTCGTTTGCGGGTTGAAGCAGAGAAGGCAAAACTTGCTGATCTTTCTCTAGAGGCCTTACGTTTTTATCTTTATGGGGATTCGGATATTACAGGAAGCCTCTATGAGATGCTTTTTGCCAGCTGTATAGGCGTGGTTCTCTATAAAGAGGAGGAGCAAAAGGAAGTATGGCTTCCTCAGAATGCAGTAGAACCGGTGGGATTTGGCGAGGAAGAAGATCTCATCCCCTACGGCAATTCCTCCCATCCTGGATATCGACTGCTACAGGAGTACTTCGCTCTTCCGGACAAATTCTTGTTCTTCGATCTGCACCACTTAGCGAAGAATCCCTCATCTACAGCGATAGATGTTCTCTTCCTGATGGAAACCGCGCCTCGTCCTTATATGCAGATCAGTAGAGCCAATTTTCTCCTCGGTTGCACCCCAATTATTAACCTATTCCGTCGAACCAGCGAACCTATTCGTCTCGATCACACCTCTTCGGAGTATCGGGTTGTTGCCGATGCTCGCAGGGAGCGTACGACAGAGGTTCATTCTGTTCTTTCCGTGCGTGCGACTTCCGACCCTACGAGAGCAGATCGCATTTACCAGCCGATTTACTCCGCCACAGCGTCTAGCGGTAATTCGGGAGATCAAGCCTATTGGTTTGCGAGGAGGGAGCCTACGGCGCGGGCTGATTTGTCCGGTACTGAGGTGTATCTCTCTTTTGTCGATCCAGCTTTTCATCCTGCACAACCTCCGGATCAAACTGTATTTGCCCAGCTTCTATGTACAAACCGGAATCTTGCGTTACAGCTTCCGGAGAATGCAGCTTTGCAGACAGAAGAGAGGGGCCCGATTGCAGGTATTCGTTGTCTGCGTAAGCCAACAGCTACTGCTTATCCTCCTCTGGGAGGCACAAGCCGCTGGGCGCTGATATCGAACCTGTCGTTGAGCTATATGTCGATCAGCAATTCGGCCGATTCTCTTCAAGCATTCAAGCAAATTCTTCTTCTGTACAGTCTTTCACCAACCCCCGCGATTCTGCAGCAGGTTGAAGGGATACGTGAAATTGAGTGCCGTTCTGTTACAAGACGTTTAGGTTCGGGAGGCTGGAAGAGCTTTTGTGCTGGCGTGGAGGTTGCATTGTCTTTCGATGAGCAATGCTATTCGGGAAGCAGCTTGTACCTGTTTGCGGCGGTAATCAGTAGATTCCTGGGATTGTACAGTGCTATCAATAGCTTTACTCAGCTTGTAATCAATCGTGTGCATGCGAATGGAGAGGCTATCCGATTTCCTCCTGTCGTAGGAAGTAAACCAATTCTCTAGATCGATGAATTCTCCTACAATAGCTGAAGGATTCCGTTACGGGTCATTATGCCATTGCATCGCCACTACCCAATTGCGTTGAATATTGTGCAGCAGTCTGCTACTGCTGCGATGAATCAACGTAGAGTAATTGGAGGAATTGGAGGCGGGAGTCAGGGTAATCGGATTTTCGTGCCTCAGGTTCAACCCAGGTTTTACTACAATATGAATCCCTCTGCTGCGATAACAGTGGACAGATCAAATATCGTTAAACTTGAACATTTTTCGGATTCCTATCGGCTGCGTCGCCCTGATCAGCATGGGCTGCTTGTTCCAAATGCGAGGTACATCTTTGTTCGAATGACGTCAGGGGAGATCCGAATGCATCCGCAGTTCAGGCACCCTGTGCTTGCAGAGGGGAAGCCCGTGCTCTATGCAGGCGAGGCATACTTCAGAAATGGCAATCTCGATTGGTGGAGTAACGGTTCTGGGAACTACCGTCCCGATCCGGATCATGCTGTTCAGGCGAATCTGCCGATGGATCGATTCTTTACCTATGAAGAAATCTTGCGTGGCAAACAGCAGAGTAGCTTCCGATAATGCTTCAGTTCCGTGCGCTTCTGGGAATCATAGTTAGTGCAGCCTTCAAGCCCATCCGATCGGCTTCGGACTCCAGTGCTACGTCTTGCACTACTGCTGTTCCTGAACCAAAAGGATTCCGCACCCGCCCTGAACGTTGTTGTAGAACATGAGTAAGTTCATGTCCTAGAAGCTGTTGGCCCTGAAATGTATCAGGATGGTAGAAGCCAGGTGCAAAATGGATGTCCGATCCCCAGGTAAAGGCAATTGCTCCAATATCGCGAGCTTCTTGTCCCACGTGAATGCGAATATCGGAAAAATCAGCTCCGAAGGAGTGCTCCATCTTTTGCCGGATGTGATTGGGAAGAGGAATCCCTCCGACTCTCTTGCGCAACATGACAGGAAAGGCTTCTAAACCGGGACCAAAATTCGGTTTTCGCTGTAGAACTGTGTTTGCGGTGAGAGGTCTGGGCCGAAATCCAGGAAAGAGAACGCCTTGAACAACTGCTCCTCCGCGAGGATAAGTCACTATTGGACCACTAACGCTAGGAGAAGGAAACATTCAATCGCCCTCCTTTGCGGAGCTATAAGACAACTACACTACTTTAGCTGTTTCTCTTAGCAAAACCAAGTATTTATGCACGAAATAGCTAGCTCGTTGAAATAGGTTTTAGTAACATGGCAACGAAGCGCGATGCAAAAGTTCGGATGGCGGCAGAGGAACTCAGTTCGCGAGTGGCTGTTTGCTGAAGGATATCGCTTCGAGTTTTTCCAGGCCCTACGGCTGCTCGAACAGATAGCTTCGACGGAAGTCATTCAAAATAATCTTTCCAGAGGACGAGCGTTGAGCAGCGCGCCCCCCACTCTGCAAGGGACCGTAGATCCCTTTAGTCTTATTCGTTTGCGTTCGCAGATCAGCTTTGCTTTTCCTGCAAGCGAAGTAAGTGCAGTGAGATTGACATCTGCCAAACCCTTTGCAGCAGAGTTGATTACGCCTCTGATGTGTCTGGGAGGAGCGAAAGGGCCTCTTCCTGACGCATTCTCTGAGTTGGTTTTGGAGAGGCTGAAGCAGCGCGACAGTGCACTGAGCGATTTCCTCGACCTCTTCCATCATCGATTCCTTCTGCTGCTTTATCAATCTCAGAAAAGAACTCGGCTTTGGTTGGGAGCTGTAAATCCTCCAAGCTCGAAGTTTGCGGGATATCTATTTTCATTCGCAGGAGTTGGACGCCCGGAGATTCGGAAACAGGTAGCTCTCCCTGAGCAGGCCTACATGGCCTATGCAGGATTGTTCTGGCAGCAGCCGCGGTCGGCTGTGGGGTTGCAACAGATCCTTTCCAGTTATTTGGGCGTTTCCGTCAAAATCGTCCAACTTCGTGGTGGATGGAGGTTTATCGAACGGGAGGATCAAACGGCCATTGGCAGGACTGCTCAGAATCAGGAACTGGGAATTAATACTGTCATAGGAAAGCGCTTTTGGAGTATGCAATCCGGTTTCGATATAGAGATTGGTCCTTTGTCTCTGGATAAATTTGAGGCATTTCTTCCCGGAGAGAGGCGTTTTGCGGATCTCTGTTCTCTGGTCCGCTTCTATGCCGGGGAGGGACTAAGCTTTTGCCTAAAGTTGAAGCTAAAGTCACATGAGATTCCCGGGCTTCACTTGGGCAAGAATCATCTAGGTTGGACAAGCTGGCTGCATAGCAAAGGATCCGATAGAGACGAGATGATTCAGATTCAACCAGGCTAAAGCAATTTGGGTTTTGCGGCTCTTTCGATTGACGGAAATCTGAATACTCGACTTTCTCTGAATCTATTTTGAACTGAGCTCAATCCGACCGGTCCTAAGGAGAGACCATGGCATCCTCGGCAGTAGTTACGAATGATTTCACTCTTACTACTCCCTTTGGAGACGGAGCCTTATCTCTGCTCTCTTTCCATGGGCATGAAGAGATCTCGACTCCCTTTCAATTTCAGCTGCAGATGTCGTCGTCTTCCGATGATCTCTCTTTTCAAAGTATTCTCGGTCAAAACATCTGTCTTTCGATTCATCTACCTAATCAGCAAACACAATATCTAAACGGTGTTGTGACGGGGTTCTCCCAGGCAGAGAGTTCCGGGCGAACAACCACCTATTTTGCGAGGGTTGAACCTTGGCTTGCGTTGCTGAAGATGAAGTCGGACTTTAGGATCTTCCAGCAAATGACTGTGCCCGACATCGTAGCGAAGATCTTTTCCGATGCTGGAATGACGGATTACAAAAACAGTCTGCAGGGGACATATCAGCCTAGAGAATACTGCGTCCAATATGGCGAGAGTTGTTTTGATTTTGTTTCGCGACTTATGGAGAGTGAAGGGATCTTCTACTTCTTTGAACATAGTAGCACTGCTCATACTCTTGTATTGGTCGACAGTACTGATAGCTATGGTGCTCTTCCTGGAATTGACGAGATTCGTTTTCGTCAGAGTGGACGGCAGTGGGAGAGTATCGATGCCTTGTTGGAAGGGGAGATCTTCGAACAACTCGTTCCTGGAAAATATAGCAGTGATGATTACAATTTCGAGATGCCCAGTACCGATCTATTGAGTTCGGTTGCTGGCAATACTCCAAAGTTTTCCATCTATGAATATCCGGGAAATTATCCCAAGAAGGATCAGGGCGATACCCTTGTGCACTTACGCCTAGAGGCTTTGGAAACTGAACGCCGCATCCTTCAGGGGAAAAGCATGTGCAGCGCTTTTCATGCCTGCTGCAAGTTCACGTTGAAGGAGCATTATCGCTCGGATGCGAATGTTTCCTATGCTCTTCTTTCTGTCAAGCACGAATGTTCCGAGAGCGGATACACCAATTCTTTTAGAGCAATTCCAGCGGCAACCCTTTATAGACCTGGCTTAAGGACATTGCGACCAACAGTTTATGGCTTGCAATCGGCACTGGTTGTAGGGAAGTCTGGAGAAGAGATCTGGACTGATGAGTATGGCCGTATCAAGGTCCAGTTTTATTGGGATCAATATGGAAAGAACGACGAGAATAGCTCCTGCTGGATTCGCGTAGCTCAGAACTGGGCGGGGAAACAATGGGGAAGCTTGTTCCTTCCTCGCATCGGACAGGAGGTATTGGTTGCCTTCCTGGATGGGAATCCCGATCGGCCCGTTGTCGTGGGATCTGTCTATAATGCGGAGCAGGTCACTCCCTATGCGCTTCCTTCGGATCAGACGAAGAGCACGGTGAAGTCTCATTCCTCGAAAAACGCGGATGGTTTCAACGAGATTCTATTTGAAGACAAACAGGGGGCGGAGCAGTTACAGATTCATGCGCAGAAGGATATGGATGTACAGGTTCTGAATAACTATACACAAACTGTTACAAAAGATTACACGCTGACCGTTAAGGGTAATCTCGCTATCAACGTGACAGGAACAATGACGATAAAATCCGACGATGCTTCGACGATGGAGTCGGGCAAGACCTCGACTATGAAGTCGGGTACCTCAATGACTGTTCAATCTGGCACAGATATGTCTATAAGCTCCGGCACGGGCCTTGGTATCAAGGCCGGTACAAGTATGCAAACGGAAGCTGGGACAACTATGGAGAGCAAGGCCAATGCTTCCAATTCTGTTCAGAGCTCTGGAATGGTTGAGATCAAAGGTGGAATGGTAAAGATTAATTGAGAAATAAGAGGCGAATCGATGAAGAAGGAAGAGAAGCCAATCGAACCTGCTCCAGTTGTCGAGAACTGTGAGCTACGAGACCAGCAGGGAAGACTTCGCCAGGAATTTACAATGCGCGATCAGCAACTCGATGGACCTTTTGTTCTCTATGATGAGCACGGTCGTATATCGCAGGAGAGTTCATTCTCAAATGGAAAACTCGATGGCGAGCAAAGGATCTATGTGCAAGGGCAGCTACGGGCCATTAATCATTTCCAGAACGGAAAGCTACATGGTCCATCGCAGCTGTTCGGGAACGATGGATTGCTAACTTCGTCTACTTCTTATGTAGATGGTTTAGCTCATGGAGAATCATTTGACTTTACGGCTTCTGGCGCTGTCGCGAGAAAGGCCCAATACGATCAGGGACGATTGCACGGAGAGGTCATTACCTATTTCCCCAATGGAAAAGTGCAATCTATCTTTCCATATGAACGTGACCTGATTGAAGGCGAGGTAGTGCAGTATGCTTCGGATGGCTCGGAGATTGAACGGACCAGATATCATGCCGGGAAGCCTATCGATGTAACAGACATGAGGAGGACGGCGTGAGCAATTTCGTTTGCATGGGCGCCAGTCTGCAGTGTAGTTTTGGCGCTGCCCCTAGCAGTCTTGTCGTTTTGCCGACAAATCGAGTCATGACGGGAGGAGTACCTGCAGCGAATATTATGGATCATGCTCCAATTGTGAATATTCCCCCATTCGGGATGTGTTCCTCCATGGCAAATCCCACGGTGGCGGCTGCTACAGCTGCTGCTCTGGGAGTGTTGACTCCTATGCCTTGTGTGCCCGTGACCCCTGCGCCCTGGGTTCCCGGTGCGCCGATTGTGTTGCTGTCCAATTTCCCGGCGTTGGATGATCAATCGAAGTTAATGTGTGCTTGGGGTGGGGTAATTCAGATCAATTTTGCAGGACAGGCAACAACAACTATTCCATAGTGTAGTGTGTGGCCGATGAAATTTTACCGGGCCTGAAAGGGTGGTACTCGAAGAACGGTCTTGGTTTTCGAGAACTATCCCAGGGGTCAAAATACTCTATTTTCCCAGAACTCTAGTATGAGCCACGATTTTTCATTCAGTACAAAGGCTTTGATTGCTTTGCTAACTTGTCTGGCGGGATTGCTTGCTGTGACATTTTTCGCAGGATTTGCAGTAGCCAGATTGCATAGCCTTCCGTCGGAATCAAAAGCTGCTCAGGCAAAGATTCCCAGGACTGTGGCTGGAGAGGCATCTCGACCCTTGGATAATTCTCACTCTCCAGCTAAGTCCGTGGTTTCAGCGCCGACGTTGGCTGAGCAGCCAAGGCGCGACGAGCCTGTTGGTCGAGGTGTCCGGCATTACTGTTTGCAGTTTGGAAGTTATCAAGACAAGACAGTGGCCGATCAACGAGTTAAGGATCTGGCTGCTAAGCAGATTACTGCGAATGAGGAGACCCGGCAGGATCAATACCAACAGAGTTGGTTTGTCGTACGAACGGGGAGCTACGATACCCTGGAGGAAGCATCTGTTGCTGCCGAAGGTGTAAGAAGCAGGCTCAACCAGCCAGTTCTTGTTCGGCCTGTGGATTCTCTCTGACCGGGATATTGCCAGCTGCTACATCTTCTCCTTTGCCTAAAATCCGATAATCACTTCTAAGAATGCCTTTCTTCCAAGATAGATGGGTTTCGCATTCTTCGCCAGTCATTGACTTATAGCGCAAGACCAGAAACTCATTGGGGAGTGGAAGACCTAGCATATTGACCTGCAGGAGTCCCGTTGCGCCTGGACCGAGGAATTCGCGATCAAGATTGGGGCCTGTCTCGAAGGTCCTCAAGTTCTTGTCCTTAATGTTGTAGCTGATGGCGAGTGCCGGGCCGAGTCCTTCATTGCGGATTCGAAGGGTATAGCGTTGTCGTTCGATCTTTTCCAGTGCGGCAGAAAGGAGCGGTCGAGCTGCTTGGATGGTCGATTGTTGCATCAACTTCAACTGATCCTGCAGTACGAAAAGGACCTGTTCCTGCAAAATCAGTTGGTTTTGCATCCAGACGAGATTCTGTTGTTCCGACTCGGTTCTTTCTCTATACGCTTGACCCAAAAGTTGTACTTGAGCTGAAGTCTGTTGCAATGTATGCAGCAATCTCCTGGAAATTAGCAACAGAACAGCTAACAACGCAAATAGCAGGCAAGCCGAGCAGATGGAGAGCAGTACTGACGAAAGCAAGGCGGTTTCCCTTTTTCTTCTATCCCCGTAGATGGGAAGAATTCTTGGCCAGGGGCGAGGAATCAAGTTCCAGAATTACTTGAAACCTGACCTAAATCAAAGGAACGCAACAAAGATAACATCCGAACTCCTTTCTGGAACATCAATTTCTGTGTGGTATCTGAAGGAGGGTGTCAGATTTAACGACTTCGGGTATGCTAGTGATTGCAAAGATGAAGCGTCTTCGGCAAATCTCGGCGATTTTGTTTCTGTTCTTGTGGGCATTTGTTCCCATGGTGGTCTGCGTACAGCCGGCTACTGCCCAGATGACAGCAGCAGAACATATCTGCTGCCACCAGATGAAGATGTCTTGTGGGCAGATGCAGATGCCAGCTTCACATGCATGTTGCAATAAAGATCTGCAGTCGAATCAGACCGCAGCGGTGTATAAAGACATCGCAATTATTCCTCCTCCGGCTATGGCTGTATCCGAGCTTCTCGGGTTGGACTCCCTGATGCTCGTGCAATCTTCTATGCTCAGCCATTCCTTCGATACTTCGCCGCCACTGCTTCCAGCTGCGGCTTCCAGCATTCTCAGAATCTAGCTTCTCCATTTCTCACACTTTCTTTTGCCGTGCGTGTAAGTTAGCGTTGCGTGCGGCAACTGTCATTGAACTGTGTTTGAGATTGGAGATTTTGTATGAACGTGGTCTCATTTTGGGCTACCACGCTTGTACTCGTGACTCCTCTAGCGGCCTTCGGGCAGCAGATGACGAGTACGCCTACCCCTTTATCGAAGTTGCTAGTTGAAGCTCAGGAAAATAACTCGGAGATTTCGGCCTCTGATGCCGATACACGAGTAGCAAAGACAAAGATCCCGCAAGTGACGACTTTGCCCGATCCGAAATTCAGCTATCAACAGCTAAGCGTGGGAAGTCCGAAGCCTTTTGCCGGGTATACGAATAGCGATTTTGCTTATATTGCGATTGGCGCTTCGCAGGAACTGCCCTATCCGGGGAAATTGCGCCTGCGTGGTGAGGTGGCGAAGCGTGGCGTGGACGTCAAGGCTTCTGAAACCGAACTGACAAAAGCAGGAATTGTGGATGCGGTGAAGGCTGATTATCTGCAGCTTGCCTATCTGCAGAAGACAATGGACATCCTGAATGAGACCGTAACGATTTTCGATCAGCTTATTCAGGATGCTACTGCTCATTATCGTGTCGGACAGGGACTTCAGCAGGACATCCTCGATGCGCAGGTGGAGCGAACGAAGGTAATTCGTGATATCACCATGCATCACCAGCAGGTTGCCGAGATCGAGGCTCATCTCAAGGGGTTGCTGCATCGCGATCAGGATTCCCCGGATATTGTGACCGAAGATTTGTCCGAGTCTCCGATGCGTCTCACCGCTTCCGAACTTCTCCAGAGGGTGCGTGAGAATAACCCACAGATTCAGCTGGATGCCAATTCCATCCGTAAGCAGGATGCGCAACTTACATCAGCCAAACGTGAGGGCAAGCCGGATTTTGGACTGAGCTATGTTTATCAGAATACGGATAGACGTTATCGCGATTACTAGCGAGTGTCTTTGGTGCGGTGGGGCGTTCCGATAGTGCTACGGATAATGCTCCTCTGGATATGTATGACACCACTGTCATGTTGAAGCCGCGTGAACAGTGGCGACCGGGTATGACATACGAAAAGCTGATTCAGGAAATGGATGCCAAACTTCAGTTTCCAGGGTTAAGCAATACCTGGACGATGCCGGTTGAAAACCGTCTCGATATGGAATTAACCGGTATCAAAACTCCGTTAGGCCTGAAGGTGCAGGGGCCGGATGTAGACGGTATTCAGCATCTTGCCACCCAGATTCAGAATGCTCTCTCTGGACTTTCGCAGGTTCGTTCTGTGTTTTCAGAGAGGGTGGCTCAAGGCTTTTACGTCAATGTGGAGGTGAATCGGGCGGAAGCTGCCCGTTATGGTCTCACGATTGCGGATGTCCAAACAGCTGTGGCATCAGGGATCGGTGGCGAAAGTGTGGCGGAGAACATCGAAGGACGTGAGCGTTATCCGATAAATGTACGCTATCAGAGAGATTTCCGTGACAATGTGGATAAGATGCGTGGAGTGCTGATCGGTACTCCCTCTGGCTCCCAGATCCCATTAGGACAAGTAGCGAAGATTTCGTTTACTCATGGTCCGGCGATGATTCGCGATGAAGATGGTGCTCTTACCGGCTACATCTATATCGATCTGAACAACACCGATTACGGAGGCTTTGTAGACAAAGCAAATAAGCTGTTGCACGACAAGCTTACTCTGCCTGCTACTTATTCCTTCCAGTGGTCGGGAGAGTATGAGCTTGAGTTGAGAGCTAAAGAGCGCTTAAGACTCATCCTTCCTGTCGTCTTCTTTGTGATCTTCCTGTTGCTGTATCTGGTGTTTCATTCCGTGGCAGAGGCATTGGTCCTAATCTTTCCCACCATCTACGCGATGAGTGGCGGACTATTACTTCAATGGATACTTCACTATAACTTCAGCGTCGCCGTGGCAGTCGGGTATATTGCGCTCTTCGGAATCGCTGTTGAGACTGGTGTCGTTATGGTGATTTATCTGCATGAATCGCTGGAACACAAGCTTTCGACAGGTCATCCTCTGACAAATGCCGATATCGAAGAAGCTGCAATGGAGGGGGCCGTTCAGCGCCTTCGTCCAAAGCTCATGACTGTTAGTGCCGTGCTCGCCAGTCTGGTTCCTATTCTCTGGGAATCCGGCATTGGATCGGATGTGATGAAGCCTATCGCCGCTCCTATTGTCGGCGGCATGATCACCTCAACCATTCACGTTCTTATTCTCGTTCCGGTCTTCTTCGTAATGATGAAGGAGCATGCGTTGAAGCGAGGAACTCTTGTTTCGCGTAATCCGGAGGAAGTTTCAACTTCAGTTAACGACAATGCTCATCTATTGAGCTAGAAAAAGGGAGAACTATGCAGACTAAAATTTTGACAGTAATGGCCACTCTCACCCTGGGAACCCTGAGTCTTCTTGCCCAATCCGCGCAGACTATGACCGGAACTGTCACCGATGCGATGTGTGGTGCTAAGCACATGATGCCGAATGCTACAGCAGCTCAGTGTACACGTGAATGTGTGAAACATGGTTCCGACTTTTCTCTGGTCAGCGGCGGTAAAGTCTATACGCTAAAAGGAGATAAGACTCAGTTTGATAAATATGCAGGCCAGAAGGTTACTGTGAAGGGCGCTGTTTCTGGTGCGACCGTTACCGTGACCTCCATTGCTCCTGCGAAATCGTAGTTTCAGGGATGCTCGGAATCTACTTAATTAAGTGGATTCCGAGATCTCCAAGAGGAAATCAAATTCCTGGCTGCGGCTTATCTCCGCTACACTTGACTACATGCTGTCTCGGAGTTGTTTGCGTGCAACCATGCTCTGTCTGATGTTTATCTGCGGAGCAATTGAGGTGCGCGGGCAGGGAAGCGCATCTGGAGAGCCCCTCGTCATTACGGTTGTGGATGAGGATGGCCTCACTGTAGCCGATGCTCAGATCTCTATCGAGAAGACAGATGACTCTCTCCTAAGGCTGACGACAGATTATGCCGGCCGGTGTACCGTTTCCTTACCTTCCATTTCTTCTTATCGTTTGAGAGTCGAGAAGCTGGGGTTTTATCAAGCTCGGCTAGATCCGCTTAATTTGCGGCAGAAGAATATCCGGATCACATTGGTTCATGAACAGATGGTTCGTGAAGAAGTGAACGTGGAGGCTTCAAGTCCCGGAATCGATCTTCAACAAGTTTCTAATAAAACTACTATGGCAACCTCGGAGATCGTGAACATTCCTTATCCGACCTCCCGGGATATTCGCAATTTATTGCCCTTTATTCCAGGTGTGGTGCCGGATGCGAGCGGTCAAGTGCATCTGGCTGGCTCGGACACCTATGCGACATTGGATCTGTTTGATGGATTCGATATCCGCTCCCCTGTTAGCGGTATGCTGGCAATGCGGGTAAGTCCCGATGCTATCCGAACAATCGATATTCAAACGACACGGTATCCGGCGGAATATGGAAAAAGCACTGGAGGTATCGTCGCTTTCTATTCTGGAATGGGAGATAACAAGTTCCGTTTGAATGCGACAAACTTCGTTCCTTCTTTTCATGATGCTGACGGAATACGTTTCGATAAATTTGTTCCGAGGGTCTCCTTCTCTGGTCCCTTAGTGAAAGATCGAGCTTGGTTCTTCGATGGGCTGGAGATGGAATATGACAGTATCTATATCAAGGAACTGCCTGCGAATGCCAATACAAACAACCTGATACGAGGAAGTAACCTAATTAGGTTTCAGGTGAACGTGACTCCGTCGAATGTTCTGTCAGGCGGCCTTCTCGTTAATTCTTATCATTCTCCCTATGACGGCCTTTCTTCCCTGAATCCGCAGGAGAGTACAACAAAGCGTAATACCACGGCGTGGCTACCTTATATTCGGAATCAACATAGCTTTGGCAATGGCGCTTTGTTGGAGTCAGGTGTTGGTGTGACTCGCTTTCGTGATGGTTATGAGCCTCAAGGGAGTAGTTCATTCCGGATTACCCCCGAGACGACCAGGGGTGGATATTTTGAGAATCTTACCGGAAGATCGCAACGTATCCAGACGATGACCTCTTTGTATCTCCCCCCAAGGTACCTGGCCGGTCGTCATGACCTGAAGTTCGGAGTTGAAATCGATCGCTTCAGCTTTAGCCAGAATGCTTCCCGATCCGCCATTAACTATCTCCGAGAGAACGGAACCCTCTTGCGCCGTAGCACCTTCTCTCCATCGGTTCCTATTGTGGGCCGTCATATGGCTGAAGTCGGAACTTATGTTCAGGATCGTTGGGCAATGGAGAAAGGGCTGTTAGCAGAATCGGGAGTGCGTTTTGACTGGGATGGTGTCATTCAACGCCCACTCTTTTCTCCGCGGCTTGCCTTTACCTATTCTCCGCAGGGGATGAAGGCGTTTACTAAGATTTCTGCTGGCGCAGGACTCTATTATGAGCATACTCAGCTGGAGTATCTACAACGTCCGCTGGTAGGTTTCCGCTACGATACCTATTATGCTGCAGATGGAGTCACACCCATACGCGGGCCGCTTCCAACTATTTTTACAGCGAATAAGGATTTGCTGCGAGAGATGCGAGCTATTAACTGGAGTATCGGCCTTGAGCAGAGGCTTCCCGGTTCTGTTTGGGCAAATGTCAACTTTCTGCAGAAACGAATTGAGAATGGATTTACGTATCAAAACCAGATGGGTCCAGGCGCTCTGTATGGGAACTATCTGCTCACGAATGCCAGAGAAGATAGGTACAACTCGATTGAGTTCGACGCTCGGCGCTCCTTCTCTCATGGATACAATCTTTTCGTTTCTTATACACATTCGTCGGCACATACTAATGCCACCCTTGACTACAGCCCTACCCTGTCGATATTAGGTGCACAGCAAAGCGGGCCGGCAAGCTGGGATACTCCAGACCGAGTGATCTCCTGGGGATGGTTGCCAATCCCGTTGCCAAAGCTTAAGAAGAGCTGGGATTTTGTTTATACCTTTGATCGGCATTCCGGATTTCCCTATACCGCGATCAATGCGAATCAGCAGGTGATAGGAAAGCCCGGGGCCCAGAGATTTCCTGCGTATGTCTCGTTTAGTCCCGGATTGGAGTGGAGATTTCATCTTCTCGGCTCGTACTTCGGATTGCGCGGAGTGCTGGAGAATGCGACAGGCAGCAGGAATCCTTCCGTTGTGAACAATGTCATCGATTCTCCCTCATATGGGACGTTTAGTGAGTTTGGAGGTAAGTCGCTTACGGCCCGAATCCGCTTGATCAGTACAAAGTAAATTCTCGAAGCCCTATTCCGATACCCAGCGCAGCCGGGAACGTGGCGTTGGGTCCAGCGTGATAAACTCCGGAGCTCCGCGAAGCAGGCCCGTTGCCATGAGTAGGTCTAGAGAGTTTTTCGCGATTGGCTGAATACAGGTTTGTAAAGCCTTGTCATCCTTTAGCACTCCTAGCCACACCAGATATGGACCATCGTTTCGAAAGGGAAGCCTGGGGAAATTATTGGGCACATCCAGTGTTACTAATATGCCGGCTTCTCGTGCTCCGGCTGCACGGTATTTCGCAAAGATAGCTTCTGCTTTCTCGGCGAAGTCCTCAATACAGTTATCTCTGACCGGGAAGAGGTGTGCCACTACAATGCCTTGTGCCCCATCCTTCTCCTTTATGGGATCTACAGCGGGAAGCACTGGAATCCCTCGTCCCGGTCTGAGAGGCTGAAGCAGTAAAACATTGTCGGAATCCGTCATGAGTTCGTTCATCTTGGCACCATGCTCCTTCCATAGAGGACCGTAATAAAAGGCTCCGTTCAGTACAGCTCTAGCATCGAGATCCCTAAAGCCACGTATCCAGGTGAATCCCGCGATGGGTTGACGTTCCAGAAATTGACCGAAGGCAATGGCGCCTAATTGTTGAAAAGCTTCGGGGAAGTAGCTTTCAAAATAGCGAGCGAAGTTAACACTTTCTCCTGGTTTGATGGCGTAGCGGCGAAATTCGATTACTTGGAATTCACTAGTGGCAAAAAAGGATTGGGTGGAGTGGTTATTGAAAGACGCGGCATTATTTCGCATTTGTGGCTTTATCAGAGATAAGCACGGAGCCAGGAATGGAGAAACTTCCATGTCACTCCGAAGGGAAGATGCTTGTTTCATCTCTGCTCCTCAACGAGACCAGGCTCATTATGAATGGTTGCGGATGTAATCAGGAATCGGAATATTCGGCGATAATCTCTCATCGGGAATCGGATTTCCTGTTGTCTGTGTGAGCGGAAGAACGCCCGCCCATACGGAAAGGTCGTAGTCCTTTTCATCATCGACTACACCCCCGGTGCGGATCTTGGCCGAAGCTTCCTCAATCTTGAATTCGAGGACTGTCGTCGCTTTTAGCTCCTTCTCATCGGGTTCGCGGACTTCGTTCCAGCGACCTTGAATCAAATGATCGGAGATTCTGCGCAATGCCTCCGACTTCCGCTCTGGACTTTCAATCCTACAAGCATGTCCAAAAGCTACTACCGAACGGTAATTCATCGAGTGATGCATGGCGGAACGTGCCAAGACCAGCCCATCCACAATCGTGACGGTTACACAAGCGTCGACTCCGGTTTCCAATTCGCGCAGCATACGGCTTGCAGCAGATCCATGAATATAGAGCGTGTCTTCATGGCGGCCAAACAAGGTTGGGATGACAAAAGGCTGTCCGTGAACACTAAATCCTACGTGTGCCAGAAATGCCGCATCGAGAATCCGGTAGATTGTCTCTTCTTCATGGCTGCCGCGATCCGGTTTCCTGCGTAGTTTGCTTCTCTCGGTTAGTTCCATTCGAACTCCTCTTCCTCCTCTACCAGCATGCGTTGGATTGTGGTATTTTCAAAGTTCCACTTTCCATGCAATTCGCAATACCACTTTCGAAAAACTCCGGACCTCGTTTCCGCCAGATATATCTGTGGTTACGGCAGGCTATTCTCTCCGGAACTCTTCAGCCTGGCGATCGTCTGCCTGCAACCAGAGATCTTGCGGAACAACTTCAGGTTTCCCGCACCGTTGTGTTGCTTGCGTATGACCAGTTGCTTGGCGAGGGCTTTGTCGAAGGGAAGCATGGTTCGGGTACATATGTTTCCAAAGCTTTGGGCCGTACTCCAAGAAAGACGACGGGCCAGTCAGCGAAACCACGATTGTCACGCTTTGGCCTTGTTGCCGAAGATGCTGCTCCGAAACAGAATTTCTATCGACGGCAATCTACACCGGCTCGCTATAACTTTTTGCTGGGCAGGGCAGCGCTTGAGAACTTTCCTCTAGAGACGTGGAGACGGATGCTGATGCGTCACGCACGCGAGGCACCAATAAGTGAGCTGGATTATGGTCCTACGCCTGGGAGTCCAGCGTTGCGAGAGGCAATTGCCGATCATCTGCGGCGTTCTCGCGCAGTGATTTGCGATGCTTCGCAGGTTCTGGTGGTGAATGGATCTCAGCAGGCATTGGATTTAGCTGCACGAGTCTTACTTGAACGTGGAGACAAGGTAGTCATTGAGGAGCCACATTATCTAGGAGCGCGAGATGTTTTTCGCGCCTGCGGGGCGCGACTGCACTTGGTTCCTGTCGATCGGGATGGAATGCAGACTGATCGTCTACCTGATAAAGCAACACTTGCATTCGTTACTCCTTCGCATCAGTTTCCTACGGGAGCGATTCTTCCTCTCTCCAGACGGTTGAAACTGCTTGAATGGGCTAAGCGTGTGAATGCAATGGTGATTGAGGATGATTACGATGGAGAGTTCCACTACGAAGGACAGCCGGTGGAATCACTTCAAGGCTTGGACTCCGAGGGAAGAGTCCTCTACATCGGTACGTTTTCCCGCACGATCTTTCCAGCTTTACGAATTGGATATCTGGTCGCACCTAAATCTCTGGTTCCTGCCTTGACTTCAGCGAAATGGCTCTGCGATCGACATACTCCGACACTGGAACAAGAGACCCTGGCTCAATTCTTATCCTCGGGTGCTTATGAACGGCATCTACGTCGAGTGCGCCGGAGGAATACGAGTCGGCGTAAGGCTCTGCTGGAAGCGATTGAGAGATATTTAGGCGATCAGGTGGAGGTTACCGGTGCTGATGCGGGAGCTCATGTTGTCCTTTGGCCAAAGAAGAAGGCCTCAGAGGAAGATTTTATCCGTCAAGCAGCGGAGCACAGCATTGCTATTCGTGGAGTATCGCATAGCTTTCTAAAACCAACATCACGGACCGGACTGATGCTGGGATACTCCCGGATGAATGAAGCAGAAATTAAAGAGGGAATCCGGCGACTATCGAGAGTTCTTTTGAGTTAAGACCTGTGGCTGCCTTGTCTCTGCGTTGTTACTAAAGAAGAAATTCAAGGTGGCTCCCATCCCACAGGAAGTTGCGGATCAAAGGGATTCCACCCTAAGTCGTAAATCGACTCTGTTCTAGAGCTCTCTTCGTCCTTCTATCGCCCGCATCATGGTTACTTCATCGGCGTATTCGATATCGCTACCGGCTGGGACTCCTGTGGCAATTCGCGTTAGGCGGAGATTTTTCCCTGAGAACATCTCCGCTAAATGCATTGCTGTTGCTTCGCCCTCGATGGTGGGGCTCAAGGCAAGGATGATCTCGTCAATATCCCCCTTCTCTACGCGCGAAAGCAGGTTGCCCGTTCTGAGCTGTTCGGGTCCAACACCGTGAAGAGGGGAAAGAGTGCCGTGAAGAACATGGTAGACGCCGTTATAGCTACGTGTTTTCTCAATTGTGGCGATATTCGTTGGTTCTTCAATTACGCAGACCAAACGTTGATTGCGTGTAGGGCTAGCACAATAGAGACAGGGATCCACATCTGTAATGTTGTTACAGATAGAGCAGAGACGCAGTTTAGCCTTCAACTCCCTCACGGCTTCGGAGAGGGCATTGGCGTCGGCTTCACTAGCGCGCAGGATATGAAAGGCCAAGCGTTGTGCACTCTTGGTCCCAATTCCTGGCAATTTTTTAAGTTCGTCGATGAGCCGGGACATTGGCTCCGCAAATCGTGACAAAGGGTTCGTCCTTACCTGTAGGGAGGGGTAATTATTCCAGACCGGGAATGTTCAAACCGCTCAACATTCCGTTGACGCTGGTCTTCATTGCCTCTTCTGCACGCCGACCACCTTCGTTAACAGCGGCCATGATCAGATCCTCAAGCATCTCGACATCCACTTGATTTCCACTACTCAAGCCCATAACTGCTGCCGGATCGATCTTTAATTTTAGAAGTTGCTTTTGCCCGTTCATCTTTACTGCAACAGCTCCACCACCGGAAGAAGCTTCTACTACCGTCTGGCTTAGCTTTTGCTGCATCTGTTCCTGCATTTGCTTCGCTTGCTGCAGCATTTCGTGCATCTTTAAAGGATTCACTCGAGACCTCTCTGTCGATTTCCCAATTTATTCTTTGCGCAGATCCAGGACACTACGAACTTCAGCCCGAAATAGTTCCTGCGCCTGTTTTACCAGGGGATGTTCGAGCGCTTTCGTTTGAATACTTCCTAAGGGTATGCGCGGTCTTGCTGGAGCTCCACCCGCTGGTGCGGATAAACCTTCTCCAGGAATCACTACTAATTTATTGGTTGAACCGGCCTTACGTAAGGCCTCACGAGCAATTTTCTCTGCCTCTGCATTCATGGTCAGAGAAAGCATGGTTTTCTTTGCGGCAACTTCGACCTTGATACTCGAACCTTCAAGGTGCCACTTCCCATCTCCCAGGAGCGCAGCTGCTGTATTGTGACCAGCTTCTTCCAATGCTCCTACGACTGCTTCGCGCAACCTGTCGATATCGGGATCGGGATTCGAGACAGCGGCGGTGACAACAGTAGCTTCCATCGTGGTTTTGACCACGGTTTCAACGGCTACGACGGGTTCTACAGCTACCGCCAGAGAGCCTTCAGTCGTTTCCATCGCTACTGCACTGGTAGTCAGAGTAGAAGAAGGCCGAAAAGGTGTCGGTACCGTATCGGAGGCAACAACTTCAACAGGAGTTATCGCGCGAGGTGCGGGAGTTGGAGCCGGTGGCGGTGTATCGGATATGGCAACGGCTTGTGCCGCCGACGCAGAATGCTTTAGCTCTACGGCGGGAGTGGCGTTTTCCATCCGCTCGTTTTGCTTTCTCATCCGATCAGCTTCAAAAGGCGAGAAAGCCGGCTGCGTATGCGTGGTAGTCGGCGCAGCGGGTGCCGGTTGTGCAGCTGGCCGCGAGGGTGACGGCGTATGATTACCCGGCGCTGAACTCGGAGCCGGACGTGCAGCGATTCCGCCTCCACCGCGATTGGAACTGCCTGAGCCGCTTGAGCCGGAGGCGCCGGTAGTTGTCGGGATCTGGCTCAGGAACTGCTCAAGTGGTAACAGACGCTGAGCATGCACCAGTTTCAGCAGACCGAGTTCCAAGTGAAAACGCTGCTCCTGGCGATAGTTCAGATCATCGAAGGTGCGCAGCATGATCTGCAGGAAACGAGTCAGATCTTCTTCGGTGAAGAGTATGGCTGTGCGCGTGGCACGTGCGCGTTCGTCGGTAGAGATCTGCAACAACTCTGTCTGTTCGCCACCCAATTTGGCCATCAAGGCGTTGCGAAGGTAGCGAACCATCTGGCGTGCTAAAGAAACCGGGCTATGCCCTGCATTCAGAAGATGATTGATCTCTTCGATAACTGCAGCGCTTTTGTTTTCGCCAACCGCTTCCAGCAAATGTTCAAAGACGGTATTGGGAACCGTCCCCATCAATTCACGAATCTGCTCTGCTGTAAGGTTGGGTTTCCCGTTCTCCAAAGGAGCACTGGCAATGGCCTGATCCATGATGGAGAGTGCATCACGCATCGATCCGTCGCCAGCTTCGGCCAGCAAAGCCAGCGCGGTGTCATCGGCAACAATGTCTTCCTGCTGCGCGATGGTACGCAACTGGGTGAGGATGTCATCGAACTTGATGGCGTGAAAGCTGAAATGCTGGCAGCGAGAGCGAATCGTCTGCGGAATGTTCTCCGGCTCTGTCGTTGCCATCATGAAGATGACGTGATCCGGCGGCTCTTCCAGCGTTTTCAGCAACGCATTGAAGGCTGCATCGGTGATCTGGTGTGCCTCGTCGAGGATGTAGATCTTGTAGCGGTCGCGAGCCGGACTGTAGCGGGCTGCATCACGCAGTTCACGGATCTCATCGATACCGCGGTTGGTGGCGGCGTCGATCTCGATTACGTCAACAGCGTTGCCGCCGCGAATCTCTGTACAGGACTCGCAGGTGCCACATGGCTCCGGTGTTGGACGACTTTCCGAACCGATCGCCGTACGACAATTGAGGGCCATGGCCACAATTCGGGCGATCGTTGTCTTACCGATACCCCGATGTCCGCTGAAGATGTATCCATGGGCAATGCGCCCTTGGGCTAATGCATTCAGCAGAGTACGGGTTACATGATCCTGTCCGGCGACGTCAGCGAAACTCTGAGGACGATATTTGCGTGCTAGAACCTGATATCCCATTGACTAATCGCGATTGTATCGCCTTCCGGGGGGGAGTTTTTTCCTCAATTGGTAAGACGAAAGTAATCTTCTCGGGAAGAGGGACAATTCGACGTGAAACGGCTTCGCCGAAGCAAGCCGTTCACGTCCGTCAGAGGGCGGTTTTCCTTGAATCTGGAAAAAACTGGTCTAGAAGAATCGGGTAACGATCTGGTTGGTGAAAAAAGCGGCTGAATAGGCCAGCACAAACATGTAAGCAAATTGGAGAGCAGGCCACTTCCAGCTGTTGGTCTCTCTGCGGACAACGGCGAGAGTCGAGGTGCATTGCATCGCAAAGGCAAAGAAAACGATCAAAGCCATTGCCCCGCCAAGATGCAGATCGTGCCTGAGGGCGGTCTGGAGGCTATAGGCCTGGGTATCGGGATCGGCACCATACAGGGTGCCCAGTGTCCCCACGATGACCTCGCGTGCCATCACGCTGGAGAGCAAACCAATACCAATCTTCCAGTTAAAGCCAAGAGGTTGAATAAAAGGTTCAATAAACTGCCCCATCTTCCCGATGATGCTTTCAGCCAGTTGCGGGGCATGGCCACCGTGAAATGGCAGGTGTGCAAGCACCCAAAGAACCATTGTTACCGAGACAATGATGGTCCCAGCTGTCCGCAGGAAGACTTTGGACCGATCAAGCAAACGAAGTGCCAGGGATCGGAGACTCGGCCAGCGATACTGCGGCATTTCCAGAATGAAGGGGGCAGAAGAGGTCTTCAGTATGGAGGATTTCAGGAGCCTGGCTGTGGTCATGGCGGCGATGAATCCCAACAGATAAAGGCCTAGCATCACGCAGGCTTGCAGTCCGAAGAAATTTCCCAGAACCGGACGGTTAGGAATGAAGGCCGCAATGATGAGCATGTAGATCGGCAACCGTGCCGAACAGGTCATGAATGGTGCTACGAGAATTGTGGCAATCCGGTCCCTCTTGTTCTCAATTGTGCGCGTGGCCATGATCGCGGGAACGGCGCAGGCATAGGCGGAAAGTAAGGGGATGAAGGCCTTGCCATTGAGACCGATTGTTCGCATGACCCGGTCTGCGATAAGGGCCGCTCTGGCCAGATAGCCCGAGTCTTCCAGGACTCCGATAAAGAGGAATAAAAGCAGGATCTGAGGTAAGAAGATTAGAACTGAGGTAACGCCCTTCCAGATTCCGTCCAACAGTAAAGACTGCAACCATTCTGCTTTGAGTAACGGGCGCAGCGACTCTCCACCGTGTGTCAGCAAAGTTTGCATCGCATCGCTGAGCGGTTGCCCTAGCGAAAAGACGGACTGAAATACTGCGATGACGACGATCAGGAATAGTAGAGGACCCCAGACGCGGTGCAGCAGAATCCTATCCAGCTTCCGGCTGGATTCGGCCGAAAGCGGTGCCTTATACCCGGTTTTGGAGCTGATTTGAACTGCCCATTGACGGGCACTGGCGGCATTGCCAATCACGGGTAATTGCAGGGGGGTAGCTTCGTGGAGATCGTGCTGATTAAGGAAGAGCGAAATGGCGTCCAGTCCGGTTCCTTTGATTGCGCTGATTTGGGCAACCGGAGTTCCCAACTCCTCGGCCATCTTCAGGATGTCTACCTTGCCGCCACGTAATTCCATCAGATCGCTCATATTGAGCAGGACGAGGGTAGGTAGTCCCAGAGCCAGAATCGGGGCAGCCAGCATAAGCTGTCTGGTCAGGTGCAGGGAATCGAGGACCAGGAGAATGGCATCGGGGGCCGGGGTTCCAGGCATCTTGCCCTGAACCACATCCACAGCAACACGAGCATCTTCCGAATAAGAGTTAAAACTGTAGATTCCAGGAAGGTCGATTAGCGTGAGATCGTCGCGTCCGACTCCGCTCATCCGTCCAATGCGTTGTTCGACCGTAACGCCAGGGTAGTTGGCGACCTTCTGTCGCAGGCCCGTAAGGCGATTGAAAAGAGTGGACTTACCACAATTCGGAGGACCGATGAGTGCTACAGTGTGCAACTTTCCCGGCGCACGCGGACCCTTTGGAAGCTCAACCGTCTCCGGGCTGCAGCAACTGCTCATGAATTAACGTCCTCTCCGGTTTTTGCTGGCACGTACCAGGATCTGTTCCGCAGTTTCCTTCCGTAGGGCGATTTCCAGGCCGTCTACCGCATAAACCGTAGGATCACCCGCCGGGGCACGACGTACGGCCCTTACCGTTGCTTCAGGAACAAATCCCATGTGCATCAGGTGAGTCTGTGTGGACTCAGGCAGGTTAAGTGCTTCCAGGATGCCGCTTTCTCCGGTTGCCAACTCGCTTAATGGGCTCAAGATCTTTCGTGCTCCCCGCATTCTCTAAAATTGCCATTCCAGAAAAGCAGTAGATTTAAACTCCGACTTTTATGGTCGTAGTTTGAGTCTACGACCAAATTGGTCTTTGTTTCAAGCTGCATCTCAGTTGCAACTAGAATATACAGCTATTTTAGTCGCAGAACTTTCCCTGGAGGCCTATTTTTCTCTTGTCCTGGCTTCCCTCTGTGTTCCTTTGACTACTTTTCTGTTGTCTACTTTCATAACAGGACTTTAACCGAAATACTGTGACCTTGCTCACGTCAGCAGATTCGGTTAAGGCGCTAGGAACAGAAAACTCAGATGGGGCTTTAAGAATGACTTCGGAAGAATTTCAAAATTCTTTAGGTGGAGATTGTCCTCCAGAGGATGCAAGTGCTGCGGTGGCTGCTCTCTGGTGGGATTGCAAACACGATTGGAAGCGCGCCCATTCTCAGGTCGACGATAAGGAAGATCCGGAATCAATGTGGGTACATGCCTACCTTCATCGCAAGGAGGGGGTGGAGTGGAATGCCTCTTACTGGTACGGGCGCGCAGGTAAACCCTTTAGCCAATTGCCCTTCGATCAGGAGCGCCAGGCAATTCTTCAGGCCTTGTTGGGGATAAAGAGCTGACGGATCCCGGCCCCTCCTTAATCTTTCGTTTGGATTTGAGATTGCAGAGGTTCTATGACACATAATCTGTCGCAGACGATTTCCTTGCTTGCCCGGACACCATCCTCGCTGAATTCGCTTTTACGTGATTTGCCGGATGCGTGGGTATTGCGGGGTGAGGGCGAAGGCACCTGGAGTGTCTTTGATGTTATTGGCCATTTGATTCATGGCGAACGTGCGGATTGGATTCCTAGATTGAAAATTATTCTTCAATTTGGTGAAGACCAGACCTTCCCTCCCTTCGACCGTTTAGCTCAGATGCGGGAAGGCGCGAATAAATCGCTGAAGGAGCTGTTGGATGAGTTTGCGCATCTACGAGCGGAGAGTTTGAAGGAATTGCGGTCCATCCCCTTAGCCGAAGAAGATTTTGTCGAAGAGGAAGGCATCCTGCCCTAGGATCAGTCACGCTTACCGAGTTGTTGGCGACCTGGGCTGTTCACGATCTCACCCATCTACATCAGATTTCAAGGATCATGGCCTATCAGTACCGGGAAGAGGTTGGTCCTTGGAACGCCTATTTAGGTGTCCTGAAATGTTCCGGACACAGTTCTTAACTGCTGAGGCACAGAGCAACTTTTACGTAAATCGCTCTGTGCCCGAGTAACGCTATTGTTGATTCATCTTTATCTTGAAAGCATAAGTTCCTGCCTGCAATTCATAGATATCTTGATTCTGCTGATGGTCCGTTACCTTCACCAGCGAACTCTGTGAAAGAGCCTCGCCGTTGATCGATGTGTTCGCGGCCTGTGCGGCGATCAATGGTAGTTGCGCGCGCGTGTTCGGTGGAATTGTAATATTCCAGGTCACGGTTTCAGCAGTTGTTGCCCATTCCGACTTAACTTTTCCATAGGGAGATTCATAAGCGAAATGCAGATGTTCCAAACGGGAATCAAAGTTCGGATGTAAGGCGATGGTGTGAAAGCCAGCATCGGTTGCAATAGCATCGACTCCTGCTGCATACCGATAGATCCACTCTGCGACGGCTCCATACGCATAGTGATTGTAGGAGTTCATTCCCGGATCATGGCGCATCTGGTCTCCATTCCAGCGTTCCCACATGGTAGTGGCTCCATGCTCAACCATGTATCCCCAAGATGGATATTCGGTGTTTAGCAAGAGCCGATAGGCAACGTCAGCATGACCAGTATCGGTTAATACCTCCAGGAGGTACGGAGTTCCCAGGAAACCTGTGCCCAGCTTCCACCCGTTTGCCGCAATCCTGTCGACGAGGCGTTTTGCTGCCACTGGTCGCAAGTCTTCCGGGAGTAAGCCCATATGTAAAGCAAGCACGTATCCTGTTTGTGTTTCGATGGGCTCGGTACTGGGCTTTGCTTGGGTGCTTCCTTCAGGTCGAGTGGAAGAGGGAATTGCACCCACTAATCCATTCGGATGTACATAGCTCCGAATGAATGCCATCTTGATCTTCTCGAAGAGATCCGCATACTTCTGCTCATCTTCATTTTTCCCGAGTGCATGTGCCATCTGCTTCATGAGCGTGACGTCGTATGCCCAGTATGCTGTCGATATGAGATCCTGAGGCGTAGTTCCTTCAGGGGAGAGCCAATCTCCAAAGGCAATTCCGGAATCATGTTTCCAGAGATAGTCCGGGTTCGCTTCCTGTATAGCCCTGAGATACTTTTCCATTGCCTCCCAGTTCTGATCGAGAATGCTGGTATCTCCGCTTTGTATCCATGAGGTCCAGGGAACAATAACTCCTGCATCGCTCCAGCCTGTACCATAGCCCGGATTCGCTTTCCCCGTTCCTGGAGCGTAGATGCCATACATCGGAGTTTCTGTTTGAGTCCCGCGCAGATCGGTCGCGTATTTCCGGGAAAAGGCTGCCAGATCCATGTTGAAGCTGGCGGCACGCCAGAAGACCTGGGCATCGGCAGACCATCCGAGTCGTTCATCCCGTTGTGGGCAATCTGTCGGTACGCTAAGGAAGTTAGATCGTTGCCCCCAGAGAATATTGCTCCACAGCTGATTGATCATGGAACTACCCGTCTCTAACTCAGCGGTTACTGGCGCATCTGTATTCAACGCAATTGCTTTTACTTCCGTTAGGTTCGGAGGAGTAGAGAGTCCGGAGACCTCAAGATAGCGGAAGCCATGAAAGGTAAAGGACGGTTGATACTCCTCGATTCCCTTGCCTGCCAGAATATAGTGATCTGTTGCTTTAGCATTTCTGAGGTTCTCAACGTAGAGTGTTCCATCGGGATTGAGGACTTCCGAGAACCGAAGGGTTACGTGTGATCCAGCCTGCCCGTGCATGCGAATTTTAACGACACCGGCTATCTCCTGTCCGAAGTCGTAAATGCTAATACCTGGTTTTGGCTGGTTGATAGATTTCGCTGGGAGCACATGAGTTGCGCGGATTGGTTGAAAGGATTGCCAAATGATCTCCGGTTCCTGCGGATGTATAACCGTGATCGGGTGCCACTTTGCGTCAGAGAAAGATGCCGTATCCCAACCCTGCTGGAGTCGTCGGGCATCGTAAGTTTCTCCGTCGTAGATCTCTGCAAAGGTAATTGGCGCCAGGTCTGCCTTCCATGATTCATCACTCAAGACCCACTCTACAGAGCCGTCGGTATGTTCGATTCGCAATTGCGAACGCAAGGCATTAGGTGTGTTGCCATAATTATTGCCCTGGCCAACCCACTCCAGAGGTGTGGAATACCAGCCTGGAGCCAGATATGCGCCAATGGCATTGGTGCCACTTTTCAATAAGGGTGTTACATCGTATGTCTGGTAAGTTACGCGCTGGCGATAGTCCGTCCAGCCGGGAGACAGGACCTGATCTCCCACCGTATGGCCATTCAGGCTGAATCTATATATCCCTAATGCGGTTGCGTAAAGTCTTGCGCTGGCGATCGGCTTCGAGATCTGGAAGTTGTGGCGCAAGGCTATCACTGGATCCGTAGGAAGAGGATTGCCCATCTGGTCTGCTGCACCGAAAGCATCCTTCTGTGATGCATAGGGGACAGCTGCAGCCCACGATGAATCGTCATATTCAGGGGCGTTCCAGTTGCCGGAAGTATTGAAGGCTGTTCTCCATTCCGGCATTCCTGTTTTTAGAACCTTTTGGCTTCCGTCCATCAGTTCGATATACAGGATTGAGTTCATCGGCGCCTGGCTGGTGTTGTGTTTCCCATAAAGGGTGACTTCAACAGCAAGCAGGTTTTTCCCCGCATGCAACTCGGTAGTCACATCCTTCTTCGTATAGGTTTTCCAAGGATGGCGCCCCCACGGAGGAAGAGGCTTTGCTTCAAGCACCTGCTTCCCGTTTATCCATGCTGCTGCGGTATCTTGTCCTGTCACATAGAGAGTTGCTCTTTTGAGTTCTTTAGGAAGTTCGAATCCCAGGCGAAAATCGTGTCTGGTATTACCTTCTGCTTTGTAATCGGGGATGACGGGATTGGTAATCCAGCTAGCCTCGGCTGCTCTTAGGGCGCTATGTTCCACATCTTCGTAACCGATCCACTTGCCCCGCCAGTTCTTTGTTGTCAGCAGTCCTGTTTCCCACCAGCTGGTGTCGCTTAGGGGATAGGGTTGTCCGTCCTTGTCCCAGAGCTGTACTGCCCAATAGTAGCGTTTCTCCGCGCTGATGGCCGGGCCGTTGTATGGGACATGGACCGAACGATTGGATTCGATTCGTCCACTGTCCCATACGTCTGCCATACCAGCTTTGACAAGACTGGGTTTGCTGGCGACGAGTATTTGATACGCGATCTGCCGGGCCCCAATTCTGTTGTCTTGCAACTTCCAGGAGAGGGCAGGGTGCTCTTCGTCAATTCCAAGAGGCGTGGTGAGAGAGTTGCACTGTAGTGCTATCGGCTTGGACAAGGCAGTTTGTGCGGCATTGAGTGTCGTAGGTGATTGAATAGCCATAACGATTGCGATACACGACCATAGTATTTGTTGACCGAGAATTGAGTTTCTTTTCATTCGAACGAATCTCCAGAAAGTACCCCGACGAATCTCCTGCCGGTTTTTTGAGACGAACTACATTCCCGCTCTGAAAGCGGAATCATTATTTCACGCACTGTGCTATATGGCTGAGTAGTGTATGAAAATGCCGCAGCCCCTTGGCGTGGCTTGGCTGCGGCAGATTAATAATTTCTAGAAGGTGAATCTTCCTACCAGTTCGAGGATGCGGGGATCGCGGGGCGAATTCACTAATCCGGGATTGGGTTCATTTGGGCCAATTCCCGTATTCACATTCGTGAAGCTTGGATGATTCGCTATATTGAAGGCTTCCGCTCGAAACTGGAAGTTCATTCTTTCCGTAAAGGAGAAGGTTTTGTACAGTGCGGTGTTGAATGCAACCTCTCTCGGTCCACGGATGGAACCAGAACGTGCATTCCCGAAGAATCCATATACCGGGACCTGAAAGGCATCCGCATTGAAACGGTGATTGCGATCATTGCTGATATGGAGGGGGCCAACCATATTGGGCCTGCTAGCTAAGCCGGTATTGGGAGATGCCAAACCAGGTGTGAGTGCAAAACCGCTCTGTGAAAGTGCGATACCGGAAACAGACCATCCACCCAAAATGCTGCTCGCGAGGCGGCTTGAACTGTGGGCGAAGAATGGCAGCGTATAGATAACATTGCCCGTGAAAATGTGAGTCCTGTCAAAGTTCAATGTGCCATATTCTGCCGGTATGTTGTAGCTGTTTTGTGTGTCGCTATAGGAAGTGCGAAAGTCGAAGCCGTGGTTGGTGGCGTTCCCCATTGCCTTGCTGTAGGTATAGTTCAGAGTTGTCTGCAGGTTCCCCTTTCGTAGCCGGAATTGAGATTGGAGAGAATTGTAGTTCGAACTCCCTGTATAAGCCCACGCGCCCATATCTCTATATCCCGTATAAGGTCTTACGTAATCGGTTGAGATGGTTCCGGTATTCAGGCAAGGATCGAAATCGTAGCGCGAAGATAGTGCTTGTCCTGTCTTCAGGCAACTTGTCGAGTAGGGAGTCGTTGTCGGTGCAGGTTGATTGGCATCAATACCGACGCGCAGAGAGCGTCCGAGGGAGCCTGCATATCCGACCTGAAAGATGCCATTGGGGATGACCTCCCGTTCCACAATCAGGCTGAAACTTTGAATCTGAGACGGTTTGAAATCTGTATTAACGAGGCTTAGCCCCTGTGGGCGTGGTATATCGATCTGTTGTGTTCCTGCTGTCGGATTTTCAAGAGTTCCCGACACGAAGGAAGTGTTCTGTACTCCTGGAGGGTTGGAACCAAAGGCATCTGTGATGCGGAAAGGAACGCGTGTATAGCCTATGCCATAGCCTCCGTGCAACGAAGTGCGACCGTCGCTCGTGAGGGCATAAGCGAAACCAATACGGGGTGCCGCGTAAGGAGGTGTGCTGTTGTAGAACCCCCTGGGTATTCCCGGGCTGGTGTTAAATACCAATCCGTTCTGGAGATTTGCCAGAGTGCCGGAAGCTGTTACCGGATTTCCTGCTGCATTTGTCCTAAAGCTCCCGTCAGGCAAAACGACTGGAGCCGCTGCGGAGTTATATCGAGAGATATCGAAGTTGGAGGTTAGCCGGTCAGGTCCGGTGAGCCAATCAGAAGAGAAGTAGAAGAATCTGATTCCTGCGTTGATGGCTAAACGGGAGGTAGCCTTCCAGTCATCCTGTATATAGAACTCGGTTGAACGATAGTGGGCTGAGAAGTGGGGCTTGGCACTGTCCTGGCTGTAGCCATGATGTAATCCCAACAAGTAGTCGGCTGCTCCGCTACCGGTATAAGTCCCGTCGAAGCTCAAAGACCCCCATGGAGTATTGCCCGTGATCTGGTTCTTGATTCCAAAGATGTAAAATCCACCGGCCTGCAGCGTGTGTCTTCCACGAATCACACTGATGTCATCGTTAATGATTCCTTCTCCATCGCTGGCATTGATGGGGAGTACTCCCCCTCCCATCGTGTCGTAGCTGGAGATATAGATGTTTGGTATTTGCCGCGTTGGATTTGCGGTTGGGTAGTAATAGGAGATGTTTACATCACCGGGAAGAGCGGCTTTACTGCTATGAAGCCGCGGCTTATCGTAGGTTTCCGCAATCGATACTGTGTTTACGACATTGGGCGTAAAAGCCGAGGTGAGGCGAAGCAATGCATTCAGCCCCGAAGTGTAAATAGACGTTGTAATGTTAGGAACGCTGCCGCCGCCCCAGGTCGAAGCAGAGGAGAAGTCGTTAGCCTCCTCATACATCATTCTTCCGGTCAATGTATGCTTCGGTCCAAAGTTGTGATCGATGCGGTAATCGTGGTCGATCTGTGAAAAGGTATCCGGTTCATTGTTAATGTAGTTGAAGTTACTGTTCGAAGCATTTTCCGTCGGCTGATACTGATTGAGGATGGCGAGTGCTCCGGCATCGAGGCAGGCTGCATTCAAAGTCGTTGGGGAAGAGATGCAATTCGCTTTTCCCTGTGCCGACAACAGGCTTTGCCCCTCGGGAGTCAGGCTAAGCCCTGTGGATGGCAATCCCCGGCTTCCAGAGAGATTCCCGCTGCGCATTTGCTTCGTGAGGACATTCGTTGTGCGCGTACTCCCCACTGTTTTGGACCACCACTCATCGGAAGCAAAAAAGAAGGTCTGCTTTTTCCGATCCCAGTTGTAGAGACGAGGGATTTGTAACGGACCGCCAAGGCTAAATCCATAGATGTTCTGGCGCAATTTGTTCTTTTTGCCCTGACTGTAATAGTTGCTGGCATCGAGCGCGTCGTTTCGCAGGTAGTCCCAGGCTGTGCCATGGTAGGAAGAGGTTCCGCTCTTTGTATCGACAAGAATGATGCTGGAAGAGGCTGTACCGTAACGAGCACTGTAATTGGATTTGAGGACGGAGAACTCTGAAATCACGTCCATCGAGGGAGTGATGTTCAGATTGTTATAATTCCCGGTGTTCATATTGTAGACACCATCGACGGCATAAGTCGTGTTGTCGTTTCCTGAGCCTCCGATAGCTAAGGTCGTGGTGGAAGTCAGGCCTCCTCCTTGATACTGATTGTTCCCATTTGTATTGTTAACTCCTGGTACCAGGGTTGCTAAGGACGCAAAGTTACGTCCATTGACCAAAAGAGTTGAGATCTCTTTCGAGTCAATGGTTGATGAATTCTCAGATGTTTCGGTTTTGACCTGAAGTGCGCTCGCTTCGACTGTTACTGAAGTATTTACACTACCGACGGCCAGTTGGATCGATACTTCTCTTCTTTGGCCAGGTTCAAGATGCAAGTGCTGTACCGTAGCGGATTGAAAACCTTCTCGCTGTAAGGAAACGGAATAGTCGCCGCTCTGCAACGCCTCGACTGAGTAGAATCCGGATGAGTTAGTGATTACAATTTTGTTGACAGAGGTCCTGTCATTGGTAATAACTACTTTCGTGTTGGGTAGAGTTGCACTACTTTTATCGGAGATGGTTCCGAAGATCGCTCCGGTATCGGCACTCTGCGCCAGTCCTATGCTTGCAAGAGCTAATAGGGTGGCCATCAGGAAATAATGTCGTACAAGTCCTGTGATTTTCATATTCGAAAATCCCTCCCTTGTGAATAGATGGATCTGTGACAACGTTGTCCTGTTGAGACAAGAATGTCGTTGCGTGGCCCTGTGAATGAGCAGCGGTTTGGAACGTTTTCTGTTTTTTATGGCTCGATCAGCAAAATCAGATGCATTGCCATAAGCGTGTATTGCTGCAGGTACAGAAGCTTACCCAGCTTTCCTCCGGGGGGCGCTGCACTTCTGTATCGTTGTCGAGTCCACATCTATGCGGAAATGTTTGAGGGTTCTCCTCTTTGCATAATCAAAGCCACGGTTTGTAAATGCGGCATTCAGTGGCATTGTGAAGAATCGAACTCCTTATTTGATTTCTCTATCGGAATAGTTTTGTTGATAACGATCCCACAACGGATGGGATTATTCCCGGCTTGAAATCTTGTTGTCAAGAAATATTTTCAAAAGATAACTTTACGAATAGAGGGAGGCGAATCTGGTTCAAGTAATATCGATGTAGAGCACAGATTGGTGCTACCACCGAATGCAATAAACAACCAGGATATACTTCCAGAGATCCAGATGCCTGCGCTTCAACTTGGCCCGAATACGCCTTCCTATTGTGAGAACGATATCTATAGTTCGAATGAGGAATCTTATTCGATCTAGGTGACGGAGCGAATTTGCACAAGGTTCAGTCTAGTTATCGAGCTCGATATCAGTTGTCCTACCAGATTGGTGCTTCCCTTTGTGCGGTGGAGTGGGCAGTCCAAGATGAAAATCGAGAGCTTTCCCAAGGAAAGGGCAAGAGGAAGTCTGTTCGGACGGACAACTTTGTTCGGAAATTTTCAAAGCATGGAGCTTTCCGGCGTGGTCTCTCTCAGGGATTTCAGGTAGCCAGTTCTTACGGCTAGTTCTGTTTATGAGGACTATGAAGATTGATCAAGCAAAGATCTACGTGTAGGCTTCTTCCTTTATCATCCGCATGGCGGCGGAATAGCTTTGTAAGGCGGCACGCATGTGTAAGAAATCAGTGGTTCAAAGAAGAGTTATTCCTGCAATTCGAGTTCTGGTAATTATGTGTTTTCTTCCACTTCCTTGGGGCGTACTGAATGCTCAAACCTCTGTGAGTACCAAAACTTCAAGTCCAAAGGATGCAGCGGTTCCAGATGCCGCGGCAACTGCAGAGCCAAATGCTCACCTTGATTATGTGCCTGGCAAGGCTCCAAGGTTCTGGTCCGTTGCTGCTGCAGATACGGTCATGGTTCGCTGGCCTGATTATTCGAAGGCCTATTTCAATGCATGGACTTATGTGAACGGGTATGAACTTTATGGCTTTGAACTGCTGTATCGGGAGACAGGGGATCGTCGGTATTTTGACTACACAAAACGGTACATCGATCAGTTTGTGGATGAGTCTGGAAACTTCCGGGGAGTTCTTAATGCAAAGGGCGTAATGCAGCAGCCGTCTTTTGACAATCTGGATAACATGATGACCGGCAATACTCTGGTGATGCTTTACGAGCGCACAAGAGATGAGCGTTATAAAAAAGCTGCAGGCAAGATCCGGGAAGCTTTTGACGACTATCCACGCAATAACGATGGAGGATTCTGGCATAGCCGGAAGATGAATGGTCAGATGTGGATTGACGGCATCTTCATGGGGCAGATGTTTCTGATGCGTTACGGAAAATCTATCGGAGATAGTCAGTATTGTTGGGATGAAGTGACAAAGCAGCTCTCTGTCTATGCCAAGCGCGCCGGGCATGGAAAACAAGGACTATATTTGCACGGCATATTTGAACCAGGACACTCGGGCAAGATTCCACAATGGGCCGATCCAAAGACTGGCCTTTCGCCTGAAGTCTGGAGTGAAGGTTTGGGCTGGTACGCTCTTGTTTTGGCTGAGGCCCTCGCCGATCTGCCCAAGAATCACCCTCGTCGCGCCGAAATGGAAGACATCTTCATGCGTTTGGCCTCCGGGCTCAAGCACACGCAAGATCCCAAGAGCGGTCGTTGGTTTCAGGTCGTAGATAAGGGCGAGCGCCCGGATAATTGGACTGATACTTCAGGTAGCGCGATGTTTACCTACGCCATTGCTAAAGGGGTTGAACTCGGTCTGCTCAAGAAAAGCGAATACCAACCCGTTGTGCAGAAGGGATATCGAGGGATTATTGCGAATGCAAGAATTAATGATAGAGGGCTTCTCGATATCTATAGCGCTTGCGATGGGGTAGGGGTTCAACCGGATTACGCACATTACATCAACTATCGGAAATCTATTAACGCCAAAGAAGCTGTCGCAGGATTTCTATGGGTCACCGCCATTGTTGAGAGACCCCAACTTGAAGGATTGAAAAGATGATTGCCGCGGAACTGGCTGCAGGGGCATCCGCGAAGAATACTTCAACCGCATGCGGCAGGCATTTCTTGGGGGGCAGGCCTATCGGGTCGCTCCTGTCAGCCCACTTTCCGGATTTTTCCTCATTCTTAACCATTTGGGCTGGCGGGGCGAACGGAGTTGATCGAGCCAAACTCACCTCCCGCGCCGGGAACTAGCTGTGCAGTATTCGTGCACTTTCCATGTGTATCTGGCTACAACGAGGGAAGCCAGATCTGAGCTGTTGGAAAGAAAGCCTTTGACCCTGTCCTATGACGCGGGTGCCCGCTTCACTTCAATGTTTGATCTGTATATATAAATGTGTTTCTTGTCACTAATTCGGGGCGGGAATGAGTGGCGAATGGGGCTTGCTCAGAGTTTTGGAGGGGTAACCATATAGAAGTTTGCACAGCGGCCAGAGAAGCGGGCGTGTATATGACTGTGTCCACAGCATTCATGGACTTTGTGAAAGATGCTTTAGACCCGGTTTCCGGTAGGGGCTTTTTGCCTTTTCCTGCCGAGCATTTCCTTACCTAAACTTTTGAGATTTAGGCGCTTGCGCAGGCTCTTTGAAGGCTGATGCTGATGGGTTGGAAGATGACCACTTTATGGACCATCTATTCACATCTCGAGACTCTGGTTGGACTTCTTCTATGCCATGTGTCTACCGTCACAGCGCGTGGGTCAAGCGGCAAGCACACTCTTTCTAGTCCCAATCGTACTTGCACGCGCACGCCGCGACCGTAACGAAATTGACAATACGGGTCGGCTGGGAAGAAGGGAAACGCATGAGCGAAAAAGCCACAGTTATCTTAGATGGCAATGAAGCCGCAGCATCAGTAGCGTATCGGCTTGCCGAAGTTGTCGCCATTTATCCAATTACACCATCTTCTCCCATGGCCGAGTGGTGTGATCAGTGGAAAGCAGAAGGTAAGAAGAATATCTGGGGCGGAACCCCCATTATTGATGAGCTCCAGAGTGAAGGCGGTGCTTCCGGTGCATTGCACGGAGCCCTTCAGGCAGGTGCCTTCGGAACCACATTCACAGCATCTCAAGGTCTCTTGTTAATGATCCCCAACATGTACAAGATCGCGGGTGAACTTACGCCAACGGTCATGCATGTTACAGCCCGTGCCATAGCGACACACGCACTGTCTATCTTTGGTGATCACAGTGACATTATGGGTTGCCGTGGAACAGGTTGGGCGATGTTAGCTTCCAATTCAGTACAGGAAGCAGCAGATATGGCCCTGGTTTCACACATCGCGACTCTCGAGTCGCGAGTTCCGTTTTTGCACTTCTTTGATGGATTCCGTACCTCTCACGAAGTCAACAAGATTCATCCAATCGACGATGAGACCATCCGCGCGGTACTGGATGACAAGTACATCTCCGATTTCCGCATGAACGCTCTGAGCCCGGATCGTCCGATCCTGCGCGGAACAGCTCAGAACCCCGACGTGTACTTCCAAGCACGTGAAGCTTGCAATCCTTTCTATGAGAAGTGCCCCGGCATCGTTCAGTCGGTGATGGATCGCGTTGCCAAGCTGACTGGCCGCAGCTACAAGCTCTACGAATATGTCGGTGCACCCGATGCTGAGCGGATCATCATTCTGATGGGTTCCGGTGTGGGTGCAGCGGAAGAAGCCGTTGAACATCTGATTGCCCAGGGTGAGAAGGTTGGCATCCTGAAGGTTCGCTTGTATCGTCCGTTTGCTGCGGATGCCTTCATCTCGGCAATTCCGGCTTCGGTCAAGAGCATCGCTGTTCTGGATCGTACGAAGGAGCCTGGCAGCGCCGGTGAGCCTCTTTACCAAGACGTTATTACCACCTTTGCAGAAGCCTTTGCCGATGGAAAGACCCAGTTTGCCAAGATGCCAAAGATCGTTGGCGGACGTTATGGCCTGTCCTCGAAGGAATTTACTCCGGCAATGATCAAGGGCATTCTCGATGAGCTGGCAAAGCCGCAACCGAAGAATCACTTCACCATCGGTATCGAAGACGACGTTACGCACACCAGCTTGAGCTACGATCCCGACTTTTCGACGGAAGATCCGAAGACCGTCCGCGCACTGTTCTTTGGCTTGGGTTCTGACGGTACTGTTGGTGCCAACAAGAACTCGATCAAGATTATCGGATCGAATACTCCGAACTATGCTCAGGGCTACTTCGTGTATGACTCGAAGAAGTCCGGTTCGGTTACGACCTCGCACTTGCGCTTTGGACCTAAGCCGATCCGTTCGACTTATCTGATCACAAAGGCAAACTTTGTTGCTTGCCACCAGTTCAGCTTTATGGAGCGCGTTGATGTTCTTGCTCCGGCAGCACCGGGAGCCGTATTCCTTCTGAATACTCCTTACAGTGCCGACGAGATCTGGAGCCATCTGCCTCTTAAGGCTCAGCAGGACATCCTCCGCAAGAAGCTGCAGTTCTACGTCATCGATGGATATACCGTTGCTCGCGATGCCGGAATGGGCAATCGCATCAACACCATTATGCAGACCTGCTTCTTTGCCATCAGCGGCATCCTGCCCCGTGAAGAAGCGATCGAGCAGATTAAGAAGTACATCAAGAAGACCTATGGCAAGCGCGGCGATGCTATTGTTCAGATGAACTACGCTGCTGTCGACGCGGCTCTGGCTCATCTGCACAAAGTCAATGTTCCTGCAGAGGTCAATGCCTCCTTCGACATCCTGCCCGCAATTCCTGATCAGGCACCTGATTTCGTCCGCAATGTACTTGGAAAGATTGCTAGCGGTTTCGGCGATGAACTGCCTGTCAGTGCATTCCCGGCTGGCGGTACCTTCCCGACTGCCACTGCGCAGTGGGAGAAGCGCAACATCGCTCAGTTCATTCCTGTGTGGGATGAGAATCTTTGCATCCAGTGTGGTAAGTGCTCGGTAGTCTGTCCGCACGGAGTTATCCGCGCAAAGATCTTCGATCCATCCCTGGCCGCTGGTGCTCCTGCCAGCTTCAAGACCGCGAAGCCGAAGTGGCGTGGTCTGGAAAGCCAGAACTACACACTGCAGATTGCTCCGGAAGATTGCACCGGTTGCAGCCTCTGCGTCGAGGTCTGCCCTGTAAAGGACAAGAGCGAAGCAAAGCGCAAGGCAATCAATATGGAACTTCAGGCCCCGATCCGCGAAAGAGAACGCGAGAACTGGAACTTCTTCCTGTCGTTGCCTGAGGTCGATCGTGAAAAGATCTCGCACACGCAGGTCAAGGACGTACAGCTTCTGCAGCCTCTCTTCGAGTTCTCCGGTGCTTGCGCTGGTTGCGGTGAGACTCCGTATGTCAAGATGCTCACTCAGCTCTTTGGTGACCGCTTGTTGATCGCCAACGCAACTGGTTGCTCTTCGATCTATGGTGGCAACCTGCCAACTACCCCATACACCGTCAACAAGGATGGCCGTGGCCCGAGCTGGTCGAACTCTCTGTTCGAAGATAACGCCGAGTTCGGTTTTGGTATGCGCGCCGCAGTCGATCAGCAGAAGAAATTTGCAGAAGATCTGTTGATCCGTCTGGCTCCTGAAGTTGGCGAGTCGCTGGTTTCGCAGATGATCGACGTTCCTCAGTCGACGGAAGCCGAGATCAATGCACAGCGTGCCCGTGTAGTCGAACTCCGCAAGAAGCTTGCTACGATCCAGAAGTCGGACGCCCGCCTGCTGGATGCAATTGCCGACAAGTTAGTCCGCAAGAGCGTCTGGATCCTGGGTGGTGACGGCTGGGCTTATGACATCGGTTTCGGTGGATTGGATCAGGTTCTCGGTTCGGGCAAGAACGTTAATATCCTCGTTCTCGATACTGAGGTCTACTCCAACACCGGTGGTCAGATGTCGAAGTCGACACCTCGCGGTGCAGTAGCTAAGTTCTCCGCCAGCGGCAAATCTACCAGCAAGAAGGATCTGGCCATGGAAGCAGTCAGCTATGGTTCGGTCTACGTTGCCAAGGTTGCGCTCGGCGCCAATGATACTCACACCATCAAGGCCTTCCAGGAAGCGGAAGCTTATGACGGTCCATCGCTGATCATCGCCTATGCGCACTGCATTGCTCACGGATATGATCTGACCCATGGACTAGAACAGCAGAAGCTGGCCGTCCAGTCTGGTTACTGGCCACTGATGCGCTACAACCCGGTGCTGCGTGAGTCCGGAAAGAATCCGTTCCAACTCGATTCCAAGGCTCCAGCAATTCCGCTGAAGGAGTACACTTCCCGCGAAGCTCGTTATACGATGCTTACGCGGAGTAATCCTGAACTGGCAAAGGCCCTGGCGCGTGATGCACAGGACGACGTTGAACGCCAGTGGCGGGTATACTCCAGTCGCGCTGCAATGCCGGGCCGTGGTGAAACTCCTGATATCGCTCCAAAGGAGAAGCCGGCGACCGTTGGTGCTGGCGCAGATAAAGGGGGAGAGAAATAAATGATTGATCTTTCGACGGAATATTTGGGGTTGAAGCTGAAGAATCCGATCGTCGTTTCTTCGACGCCGCTTTCTGATTCGATTTCCAACATCCGTCGGATGGAAGACTGTGGTGCTTCGGCCGTTGTCCTGGCGTCTCTCTTCGAGGAGCAGTTAATCCTCGAAGCGAAGGCGCTGGACAGCGACCTGTCGCGCGGGACAGATTCCTTCCCGGAATCACTAGACTTCCTTCCGAAGTTTACGGACTACCGCCAGGGGCACGATACATATCTGGAGCATCTCCGTAAGGCAAAGGCTGCTGTCTCTATCCCTGTTCTCGCCAGCTTAAACGGTGCGACTAGTGGAGGCTGGGTCAGGTTTGCTAAGGACATCGAAGAGGCCGGAGCTGATGGCCTCGAACTGAATACCTATGCACTGGTGACAGATCCTCGCATTCCGTCTGCTGAAGTTGAGCAGCAAATGGTTGATCTGCTCAGCAGCATCCGCAAGAGCATCTCTATTCCGATTGCCGTAAAGTTGTCTCCGTACTTCAGCAGTCTGCCCAATCTGGTGGCTCGGCTGAGTGAGGCGGGAGCAAACGGTATTGTGCTCTTCAACCGTTTTTATCAACCGGATTTCGATATCAATTCACTGGAAGTGAAGCCCAGCTTGCATTTCTCCACTTCGGAGGAATTGCTCCTGAGACTTCACTGGGCGGCGATTCTTTATAGCCAGACCCGTGCGGACATTGCCATTACCGGTGGCGTCCATACTCCGGAGGATGTTCTGAAGAGCATTATGGCTGGTGCACAGGTTGCCATGACCACCTCTTCACTGCATCTGTATGGCATCGAGCATCTGGTTGCGCTTCGCGATGGTGTTGTTCGCTGGATGATCGAACATGAGTACGAATCGATCAGGCAGATGCACGGCAGCTTGAGCCGTCGTGCCGTTCCGGACACCTCACCATTCGAACGCGGAAACTACATCAAGACGTTGAGCTCCTACAGCATGCAGAAACCGCAGGCGATTCAGTAGCTCACGACAGGCTAACGTTGGAAAGCCCCAGATCTCCTCATGAGATTTGGGGCTTTTCTTTTTCTTAGACCAGATCTCCTGTCCGGGAAGCCACCGTCGTCTGCTATTGATTGAATCGGATAGATATGCTCAAAAATATGATTATTATTGCTTAAGGACAGCCTCCGGGACATTACAATAGGGCATCCATTTTCTGCGGAATTTGTATTCACCGAAATCCTTCAGAGGCAATGGAGTTAAGTTTTCTCTGCAGAGCTGAATCGTGTAGGGTAGCTAGAACACAGAAATAGAGCATTTGGAGTTTGGGTGTAGGCCTGGAACGGATGCTGGTGTGGCTATCGCTATCGGAGCATGGCCATATATCGCTGATTCTGATCGGGCCATACTAAAGACGCGGATGCTCTAGAAAAGGTACGAGGATTATGAGCGAGGTTGCTATTAACGCCAAGGTTGGCTACAACCGCTTGTTACTGATTGTCGCGGGATTAGGCGGCTTGCTTTACGGAATAGACGTAGGCATTGTTTCCGGGGCTCTTCCTTATCTGGAAGCAACATCGCATCTGGATCCCAATCAGCTATCGTTCATTGTGGCGGCCGTTCTGCTAGGCAGTGTTATCTCAACATTGTTTGCCGGTCTGCTTGCGGATTGGATGGGGCGCCGCTGGTTAATGATTCTTAGCGGGGCAATGTTCGTATCGAGCATTCCGGTTATTGCTCTTTCTCACGGATATGGAATGCTGGTTTTCGGGCGCTTGCTCCAGGGAACGAGTGCTGGCCTGATCGGTGTGGTCGTTCCGTTATATCTGGCGGAATGTTTGGACTCGTCCAATCGTGGCAAAGGTACAGGAGTTTTTCAATGGCTCTTGACCTTCGGCTTTGTCGTTGCCGGTGGCATTGCCACATATTTCAGCTATCGCGTCGATGCCGTGGCGAAGCTGGGAGATGCTGCATTGCTCTTTGCCTTTAAAGATCATGCCTGGCGCAGTATCTTCTGGTTTTCTCTGCCACCCGGTATTTTGTTTGTGCTAGGGAGCTTTTTTGTTGCCGAGTCTCCCCGCTGGCTCTTTCGTCAAGGAAAGAAGGAAGCGACTCTCGCTGCCTTGCTGCGCTCGCGCTCCGATGAGCAGGCCGCAGTCGAACTGAAAGAAATGGAAGAGGCTTCGCTAGCGGAGAAATCAAAGGCATCGGTTGGAGAGCTAGTAAAGGAATCTCTTCTCAAACGAAAGTATGTTATCCCGTTTGTGCTTGCTTGCGTCATTCTTGCTTTCAACCAGCTTACGGGAATTAACTCGATCATCGGCTATAACACGACGGTTCTTCTTCAAGGCGGATTGTCGGATGTCCAGGCGCACTGGGGCAATCTCTTTTTCAGCGTGGTGAATTTCCTGGCCACGATGATTGGTGTGATGCTCGTGGATAGGAAGGGGCGTAAGTTCCTCTTGTCCTTAGGTACGGGCGGTGTCATCCTTTCGGTGATATGCACAGGCGTACTCTTCCTCAAGACCGAAAAGCAACAGGTAGATGTAAAGGATGCTGTGCAACGCATGGTGAGTTCTGACCAGACGTTAACGCTTTCCTTTGATCAAAAGACTGCGGACCAGTTGCTGTCGAATGCAGGAGAAGCAGGGAAGGCAATCATTGGCAAGCCGGAATCGCTGGTGGTTATCTACTCTTACGGAGATTTCCATTCAGCCTCAAACGTGGTCCGTACAAACGATTCCGCGGTGAAGCCTCTTGAACTAACGAGGCACCTGCCCGGTAGTAAGGTTGAAGCGATTTTCTCTCCCGGCTCGAATCCCTTGGGAGATCTTCAAGCTGCACGCACAGCTCCATTGAAAATCGAGAGTGCTCTAATTGCTCCCGTTCCCAATCAGACCAATGGCTGGATCGTTGCGATTACACTCTATCTCTTCATGGCCTTCTATGCCGTGGGGCCCGGCGTCTGTGTATGGTTGGCACTCTCGGAGTTAATGCCCACCAGAATCCGTTCGAATGGCATGAGTATCGCTCTGCTGCTGAATCAGGCTGTCTCAACGGCCATTGCGGCTGTCTTTCTGCCTATGGTTGGCAAGCATGGGTATTCGACAATGTTCTTTCTCTTTGGGGGATGCACCGTTGTGTATTTCCTGACAGCTATATTATTCCTGCCTGAAACCAAGGGCCGGACTCTGGAGGAGATTGAAGAGTACTTCGAGGGTGGAAAGAAAGAGCGCGCTGCAGTTTCCTAGAATCAGTTAGGCAAAAAAAGACGGCGGAGAATTTAAATGTCTCCGCCGTCTTTTTTTTTAGTGCGCCCGGCAGGGCGCACTCGCTAGTGCTAGGAGGTGAAAGACCTCTACACACCCGGCAAGGGGAAGTGTTAGCTGAACGGCAAGGGTGTCCACCGCGAGGTGTGGTGTGGGAGGACGGCGGGATTGATCCCGCCTCCTACCCGATTGCTTTGCAACACGCTTTGCCTGCTAGAGGTTTGTGCTTTGCGAAATATGAGGTTCGAGACCCATTCCTAACCATCTCGGAGGCATGTTTGGAGCGTGTATTTAGGACCATAGCCCAGTCGTATCCATTCGCACGATGGACTGCGTTTGCAACCGTACCGGGGCAGCCACCATCGTGATACTCGTAGAGTCCCTCTTGCGTATTTACTGCGATAACGCCGAGCCCATATGGTTAACATCGATTTGTGTTAGCCTCCCTACTCATGGCAAACTTCAGAGCTGTTCAAATATCTGTCATTCAGGCATTTTCAACATTTTCTTATTATTAATGAGCGCCATCCATATCTAGTGATATATTAGACCTGTTTGAGATTAGCCCTTTCGGAGGGCTCGTTCGAGATTTCGCGTACCGAATGTTTTATGATCGCGCAGATCTTTAATTGGATCTTTCTATTTCCCACTCTCGTTATTTCCCTCAGTTACTAAGGTAGTCGTGCGAGTGCATATTGATGTGCTCACATTGCTATATGGATCAGGTACGAGGTTTGTGCCTGTTTTAAAGCTCCCTGATGTGGGGGCGTAAAGAACTGCATCATTAAGCGCAATTCGAAAGGCGGTCTCAATATGGAAACATCGGGTTTCCACTCGTGGATTCGTAACAACTGAACTGCCGGAGACTGGTCAAAGTTTCTGGTACAGAGTATGTAGGAGATATTCGAGATGAAGTCACGGATCGAATTGGAGCTAGAAGTTGGAAGTTCTGTAATACAAGTAGAAAAACAATATGACGTGGGCTTACGGCGCTGGCTATCAAGGCGCGTGGTTCTGATTAGCTTGCTTTCATGTTTAGTAGCCGGAGTTGTAGATGCTCCTGCGCAGATCATCTCAACTTATGCGGGGACTGGAACTGGAGGTTACAGCGGCGACGGGGGCCTCGCAAGTAATGCGCAACTCAGTACACCTCAAGGGGTTGCAACAGATAGCTTGGGCAATCTGTATATTGCTGATGCCGGTAATAGTCGCATCCGGAAGGTAACACTGAGCACTGGAGCAATTTCTCTAGTCGCTGGCAATGGATCATTTGACTACAGTGGTGATGGCGGAGCGGCGGTCAATGCGTCATTGTATGATCCATACAAGATGGTCGTTGATAGTTCCGGCAATATCTATATCTCTGATTCGGGGAATTGTCGAGTTCGGAAAGTCGTGCAGTCGACCGGTATCATCACTACTGTCGCAGGTAATGGTAACTGCGGCTACAACGGTGACGGCGGATTGGCAACTAACGCAGAATTGAGTCCAGCGGGTATTGCTGTCGATGGCTCTGGAAATATCTATGTTGCAGATGGCAACCATTCTCGAATTCGCAAGATTGCGGCATCTACTGGCATCATCTCTACCGTGGCTGGTAATGGAACTATGGGGTATTCCGGTGATGGAGGTCTAGCCATTAATGCCGAATTCGACCTTCCTTATGGTGTGTGGCTAGATAGTGTTGGGAATATTTACATTGCTGATTCGGGTGCTGCCAACGTGATACGCAAGGTGACCGCATCGACCGGTATTATTACAACAGTTGCTGGCAATGGTAGTAGAGGATACAGTGGCGACGGTGGACCGGCAACCAGTGCACAGCTTCGACAGCCGAGAGGGCTAACTGTTGATGGCTCTGGAAATATTTACATTGCAGATAGTTCGAACTATCGTATACGCAAGGTGACTGTTTCTACTGGGACTATCTCTACCTTTGCGGGAACCGGGACCTATGGGTATAGCGGAGACGGTGGTTCTCCGTCCAACGCCGAACTGGGCAATCCTCTGGATGTTGTACTTGGTAATTCTGGTGTTATCTACATCGCAGATACGTACAACAACCGCGTCAGAGCTGTTACGCCGTGAAAATTCGAGTGGTCCGACGCAGAAATGAGTCGGACCACTCACTTTGACCTATTACCAAGACTATATTCGGAGCTTCGGCGGATAGTTTCAATCGTCCATAATGACACTTATGTGCTGTTTGTTTGTGCTTTTACTAAAGTCGCATAGGTGGAGGGGTCCTCTTCATGTTGGTATCACGAGTTCTTGTTGTTTCCTTATGGTTCATCTGCATCTCCCTGCCCGTTCTCACTCAGGGTAAGAGACCTAGTTCTACTCTTATGGGATCACTGTTGGATGATAATGACAAAGCACTGCAAGGCCATGTCACGGCTTATCGCATTGAAGCGCGCCACGGTCGTTTGATGCCAGCGCCGAAATGTTCGATCGAAACGGATAGTAAAGGCAGTTTTGAATGCCTAAATCTTCCGGCGGGTCCATACGTCGTGGTTGCAAGTAACTTGCGGCGAGCGGATCTCATAAATCAAAAGCAATTTGGTTTCGTCACTGCAGCCGCTATTCCATTATTTGCAACGTATCCAAAGAACACCAATCTCGATTATATGAATCTGCTACAGCTGGAACCGGAAGAAACAGAGGTGATCGAGATTCAAGTGCACGGAGATTTCGGTTCGCTGTTTCATGTAATATCTGCTGCCAACGGGACCTCGGATAAGGCGCTGCAGGTGTTCTTACAAGGAGAGGATTTTGCGCTTTCATCTAATGTTCGTATTAGGCCCAGTGCGGACGGTGGCAATTACGACATAGAGGGTCTTCCCTACGGTGCATATAAATTATCGGAATTTTGGTCTGAGAACGGCATTACGCATGAAGCAGAGGCCTACATCTCTTCAGGACGATTTACCGCAGGACAGGCCACGATGCTTGAAGTTAAGCCAATCAACTTTTCTGGTTCCATCCGATATCTCGATGCTGAAAGTGGAGGATCTGTGGAAGTGTTACTTCAATCGACAGCGACGTATGATTCGCATCGTTACACTGCTACCGCCGAAGGCAACGGAACTTTTTTATTTAATGGTGTCAGATCTGGTAAGTACTATTTGTCTCTTAAAAGTGGGAGCGGTTTTTATCTTGCGGATGTTTTGGTTGGAGAGCAACGTATCGGAGGAACTTCCATTGCTATCGATGAAGGGGTGTCTAGTGCGGCGATCACGCTGCTTGTCCGTCGTGCCTCGGGAAGCGTCTCCGGGGAGCTGGAAATGAACGGGAACGGGTGTAACGCCGCTCGTATTGCATTAGAATCGTTCAATACTCATACGAGTCAACTGGTGGCGCCAGACCCTCATGGAACATTCAAAGCAGAGAATCTAGGGCCAGGAGAGTATCTCATTTATGGATGGGCTGACTCCAAGGACGTACCATATGACAGCGTATCGTTCCTGAGACGGTATAAGGACAAAGCTGTCCACCTTGACCTTCAGAACGGTACGTTACTTAATGGACTTTCGATTCAATGTAACCATGTAAGTTTTTTGGGGAATTACTAATCCTGGTTGCAAGCTGCACTTCATTTTGGCACGAGAGTCAAATCTTCAATGTTTCCGTATGCTCCCATTCGCTATATCCAGTATCCACGGCGTGTGCAATGCTGTCTGCACGCTGCTGAGAAGCTGTGGGCGAAGCCAGTTCTGGCTTTGTTTCGCGTTCATGTACACTAGCGCTCGACGCAGCATATCTTCACTGACAATCTTACCCATATACCCCGTATCTGCGGACTCACTCTGTCATAACACAGCGCAGTGGTATGACAGTAACGGTGGTGACCTGCCAATATAGACAAGAATCAAGTCCCAAGAACATCCCGTTTGTGAGAGGCGATGCCGCTGCTGTAGCTTAGGAGGCACTGGTTGACCCATGACTAGTACACACTCTGGTGGTGGCAAGAAACTCGGCGAAAACGCTAGTTGTGCGTTCGGTGTTGCGCTGGATTCATGGTCGCAGTGAATGTGAATTTGTCCGCCCGGCGTATCTACCGAAAACGACCCCAACATGCAGCCGGAATCTCTTCCTCGGACAACTCTCCCATCGGTGACACCCATACGCCTGAAAAACCTCTTCGATCTGCCACTTCAGCCGATTGCCACAGGTTTCACCGCCGGATAGCGAATCCTAGAGAACTGGCCAGCACTTTCCACTAATTACAGAGGACCCCAATTCCGATGGGGTCCTTTCTTGACGAACATAGGTTGAAATCGAAATTCAGGTTAGTTTTTTGCGTAATGCAATTGGGTTTCTTTGAGATGACGTACGACCTCTCGTACATCTTCTTCCTTCACGGTTGAGCGAACGAAATCGCTGGCGGGCTCATCGGATATTCCTACGATACGTTCCGGAACCGCGACAGGGCTGTCCTTCAGTGAGCGAAGGGAAGCGTGGAAACAACGGATCTCAGTGTTTTCGGCAAGTTTGCGGATATTTCCGGGATTGATTCCGCTTCCGATCATGATTTCAATACGGCCCTTTGCCTGATGATAGAGGGCTTCAGCGGTTTTAATTCCGAAGGTTATCTTGGTCTCTCCGCCTGAGGTCAGAAGCGTGTCGGCTCCGGTGGCGATTACATCTTCTAACGCCTGGTTGAGATCCGGAGTCAGATCAAAGGCACGATGGAAGGTCACCTTCATCGGACGGGAGAGTTCGACAAGGGCCCGGGTCCGTTCAATATCAATTGTGCTGTCTTGCCTTGATATTCCCAAGACAACGCCCTTGGCACCCATGAACTTTGCCTGTTCGATGTCTTCTTTCATGATCTCGAACTCTTCTTCGGAGTAAAAGAAGTCGCCTCCGCGAGGGCGGATCATCGGGTAGACCGGGATGCTCAGAAGATGGCATGCCCTCAGGATGGATCCTCCGCTGGGCGTCAGTCCTCCGTCACTTAATGCGCTGCATAGCTCAATTCGATTTGCTCCACCACGTTCGGCGGCTTGTGCGGCGTCAATCGTTTCAGCACAGACTTCCAGAAAAGGCACTTTCATCTACATCCTCAAAATTGATACAAGGCGAAAGGGAAGAGGCTTTGCAGCCAGTTTCGATACATTTCCCTTCGTATAAATTCAAACCGACTACATTTTCCATCCGGGGAAAAAAGACCGGAAAATGTCTCCGAACGATAGAGACTCAAACGGTCCTTAGAATAAATAACTTTTCTCGGCAATGCTAGAGAAAATGATCGAATTGCGTCAAATTGATCAAATGGGTGTTAGAAATGACGCGATATGCACGTTTGTGGACGTATTGTCGTTCTACAAGGAGGGTTTTCAGGATTTTGGCAGGCCATTTATGATGTGGGCATGGAGCTAGTTGTCTATTCGGCATCGTGGTGTCGCGACTGCCGTGAAGCAAAGCGTTTTTTGGACGAGCACAATATTCCCTATACCGATATCGATATTGAGTCGGATCCACAAGCTGCCATCGACCTTGTTCGGCATGTGGGCAAAAGAGCTATTCCCCAGTTTGTAATCGACGGCGAATGGGTACAGCCTTATCAACCCGGCCGAGGCTTTCTCTATCAGGAGATGAGCGAGCGCCTGGGCGTCTTGCAGGAATAAATAGCTTCGATTCAATTATTTGGCAGGTGTGAAGTCTCCTCGGATGCTTCAGCCTGTTCTGCAGCATCAACCTCTGCCTGGAGGTCCAGCGCTGCCTTTGCATCTTCTACGTCCTCGGGGCGGACCTGTAGCTGAACTCCTCCCAAGGCTCCTCCATATAAGAAACTGGATTCCTCTCCAACTAGGAAGTATTCGATTCCGGCCGATTCCAGGCGGCTCTTAGCCAATTCGGTTTGTGAAGGATCGGGGAGATCGGCAATGGTTACGAGATCCGGTTCTTTAGGCATGTGCATGTCCCTCTCTTTCCTTTCCTGAGCAGCTGACGCAACAAGATAGGATGCGCAAACTGTAAAATCAATAGTTCACTACGCAATTTTTGGAGGAGAGGTCTTTGATCGACCGTTATACACGCCCGGAGATGGGCCGCATTTGGACTGAAGAGAACAAGTACCGCATGTGGTTGGAAGTGGAAACCGCTGCCAGCCTCACGCTGGCAGAAGCCGGTATTGTTCCCAACGAAGCTGCACAGGCTATCCGGGACAAGGGTGATTTTGATGTCGCCCGAATCCGTGAGATTGAGGCAGAGGTGAAACACGACGTTATCGCCTTTACAACCGCCGTTGCCGAAAAGATTGGACCTGAATCCCGCTGGCTTCATTATGGGCTGACTTCGAATGACATCGTGGATACGGCACAGGCCCTCCAGGTAAAGGCCGCTTCGACTCTTTTGCGCAAGGGGATCGAAGGTTTTTGTGCTGTACTCAAGAAGCGTGCGTTGGAGTTTAAACATACGCCGACGATTGGCCGTACCCATGGAATCCACGCTGAGCCGACGACATTTGGGTTGAAACTCTTGAATTGGTACGCAGAGATGCAGCGTAATCTGGCGCGCTTCAATGCCGCTGCTGAAGATATGCGGGTTGGCAAGCTCTCCGGGGCGGTGGGGACTTTCGGGCATTTGAAGCCGGAGCACGAGGAACGCATCTGCGAACGTCTTGGCCTGAAACCTGCACCTGTTGCGACACAGGTGTTGCAGCGTGATCGTCATGCCAACTATATTTCGACCCTGGCAATCATCGCCTCTACGATGGACAAGATCGCGGTTGAAATCCGGCATCTGCAGAGAACGGAAGTACGTGAGGCTCAGGAGTACTTCTCAGAGAAGCAGAAGGGCTCCTCGGCTATGCCTCACAAGAAGAATCCTATTACCAGTGAGCAGATCAGCGGTTTGGCTCGCGTCATTCGCGGGAATGCCCAAGCTGCCTTCGAGAATATCCCGTTGTGGCACGAGCGGGATATCTCGCACTCCTCGGTTGAGCGCGTCATTTTCCCGGATTCAACGATTCTGGTCGATTATCTCCTGGCCAAGATTACCGATTTGGTTGACAGGCTTCTTGTCTACCCAAAACGTATGCTGAAGAACCTGGAAAGCACCGGAGGGCTTATCTTTTCCGGGCAATTGCTCCTGGATCTGGCCGAGTCAGGAATGCTGCGTGAACAAGCGTACCGTTTGGTTCAACAGCATGCTATGCGCGCTTGGAGCGAAGACCTGGTTTTTAAAGAATTGGTTGCGGCCGATCCTGAGATCACGGCTCGTTTAACACCTGAGAAGCTGGCGAAGACCTTCGACCTTACCAGACAACTTGCCAACGTGGACGCTATCTACGCCCGCGTATTGGGAGAATAGTTTGAACCCTGAACCCAAGCACGACTGGCGCCTGACTGTTTCGATTACAGGTGCCAGTGGTGCCATCTTTGGCAGGCAGTTGTTGACTGTTCTGGAGGCCGATGCTCGCGTTGCAGAAGTGAGCTTTGTGCCTTCAGAGAACTCGTTACGGGTTATTGCCGAGGAGCTTCAACTCAGTGGAAGAAATCAGCTGCTGGAAAAGCTTCTCGGCAGCGAGCCTACAAAGACGCGTCAACTTGCGCAAGGCGATATCGGTGCCACAATCGCCAGTGGCAGTTATCCCTCGGATGGCATGATCGTGTTGCCGTGCAGCATGGGAACCCTGGCGGCAATCGCCAATGGGATGGCCAGTACTTTGATTGAAAGAGCCGCGGATGTTTGCTTGAAAGAGCGCCGGCCACTGATCCTTTGCGTGCGGGAGACACCCTTCAATAAGATTCACTTGCGTAATATGCAATTAGCCGCAGATGCCGGCGCCGTCATCTTTCCTGTAATTCCCACTTTCTACAATCATCCGTTAAGTATGGCTGAAATGGTTCATCAATTCGTTTCAAGAGTCCTCGCTCATATCGGACTGCCGCAACCGGGAGCCTATGTCTGGAAGGGAGAGAATAGAGAGTAACGTAATCTTCTCCATCGTTTGCCTCTATCTCTTATCTCTGGAAATTGTGGCTAAATCTGAATCCATTCAGCAGTCCAGATGCTCAAGGCCGACGTATAACCTATACGTTATTTCTTTTGATCGTTTTGAGGTCCTGGCTCATTGTGCTTGCCTGGACTACGAATTTTCATCCCTCTTAAAATATTTCGATCTGTTCTCCGTCTTGATGTGTAGAGGAAAGAAGTGCCGCCAACGGATTGGGATATTGCCGAGCAGGACCAATTCATCGCAGAAGCGATTGAACGGGACGAGCCACGCTTGCGAAATTTCATCCGCAGACAGGTGCTGGATAGTGGAGAGACGGAAGATATTCTCCAAGAGGTCTTTTATGAGCTGATCGAAGCATATAGGCTCATGAAGCCCATCGAGCAGGTTAGTGCCTGGCTCTTTCGTGTGGCCCGGAACCGGATTACAGACCGTTTTCGCAGGAGAAAACAGAATTCGCTGAGTGAGCCCGTTCTCACGACAGACAATTCCGAAGCCGTACTTCTCGAGGACCTGCTGCCTTCTCCAGAGGCTGGACCTGATGCAGTCTTTGCAAGAAATGTGCTGATGGAGGCGTTGGAGGAGGCCTTGGACGAGCTACCTCCCGAACAACGAGAAGTATTTATTGCACATGAATTGATGGAAATGAGTTTCAAGGATATTTCTGCGAAGACGGGTGTGGGAGTTAATACTTTACTCTCTCGCAAACGGTATGCTGTGCTACAACTTCGCCAGCGTTTAAAGACGGTTTACGAAGATTTTGTGAAATAAAAGGAGGACGAAAATGAGAGGCAGTTGGATGTGGAAAGGGCTGAAAATTGTACTGTTCGTAGTTGTTGCGGGGACAGTATTGGGATTTGTCGTTAAGGGGCTATGGAATTGGTTGATGCCGCTTCTCTTCGGCTTACACGGGATTACCTTCTGGCAGGCTCTCGGGCTGCTTCTCCTCAGCAAGATTTTGTTAGGTGGTTTCCATCGTCATTCGTGGCACCGCAGTCATTGGCGTGAACGTATGAGAGAACGCTGGGAACATATGACTCCGGAAGAGCGCATGAAATTCCGTGAAGGTCTTAGGAGTTGCAGACCTTCTAGGCATGAAGCAGCAACTCAAGCAAACCTTTAATATATGCAAAAGCGCAATAGGAAGATCCTCCCCATGATCGATCCGAACTGCTATGGCAATGAACAGGAACTGAACCGTCTGCTTGCGTTGGAGACCGAGAATACGCGATTGCAATTTCTTGTAGCTGAGCTCTTGCTGAAAAATCAAGTGCTTCGCGAAAGACTTTACTCCGCTGAGAAGGATAGGTCTCCCTTAGAGGTTCTTGATTCGGAATAGTTGTTCCTGAAATTCATGGCGTGATCAGCAACGCTATTTCAGGATTTGGCCCACACTCAAAAACGCATTTCACTGCTGCCTCGGTGATACTTGCCTGGCCCAGCTTAAGTAACTCGAAGACAGTCGCGTTTTACTGCTAGACGCCGTTTCCGAGCTCCTATCGGAAAATAGAATAATTTCTCGATCTTCATTTACCTTTTACTTGCTCGAAATGCCTCTGGAGAGGTACAACGCTGTAGTCCGCAGGAGATGGGCAATTATGAAGATCAGGGCCACATTGTGTCTTGTTGTCGTAATCGTTTTCTGCAGTTCTCTTCTGTCTCTAAAAAGTGGTGCCCAGCAGATGCCGTCGCTAAAGAAGCAAGATGGCCGCTATGCTTTGATGGTCGATGGCCAACCGTTTCTAATTCTCGGTGCTCAAATAAACAACTCCAGTGCGTGGCCTGACGTATTGCCTCAGGTTTGGCCAACATTGGAGGCGACGCATGTCAACACCGTCGAAGCTCCTGTCTACTGGGAGCAGTTCGAGCCAAAACCCGGTCAGTTTGACTACACCTGTGTCGATGCACTGATTCATGGAGCTCGGGAGCATTCGCTTCGTTTGGTGTTGCTCTGGTTTGGTACCTGGAAGAACGGGCAGATGCACTATGTGCCTGGGTGGGTCAAACGAGATGCTTCACATTATCCGCGCATGATGAATCAACGCGGGGAAGCTATCGATGTATTGTCGGCGAATTCAACAGCTAATCTCGATGCCGACAAAAAGGCTTTTGCTGCATTGATGCGACATATAAAGGAAATCGATGGAACACAGCACACCGTGGTATTGGTGCAGGTCGAGAATGAGTCTGGAGCAATTGGAACGGTGCGAGATTTTTCTCCTCAAACGGAGAAAGAGTTTCGAGGTCAAGTTCCACGAGATCTTTTGAAGGCGCTAAATAAAAAATCGGGAACATGGGAAGAGGTTTTTGGTGCGGATGCAGATGAAACTTTTCAGGCCTATTCTCAAGCCCGTTATGTGAATGCGGTGACCGAGGAAGGAAAAGCAGAATATCCCTTGCCGATGTATGCCAATGTCTGGTTAAGCTATCCTCCTGCGGAGTTGCCTGAGCGTCGTATTCCTATCCCTGGCATTCAATTTCCCAGTGGTGGACCAATTGAGAAGATGATTAATCTATGGAAGGCGATGGCACCTGCGGTAGATATGATCGGTCCGGATATCTATACCGACGATTCTCAACTCTACCATCATGTCTTGGATGTCTATCATCGTCCCGATAATCCGGTTTGGATTCCTGAGACTGGTAGTGGAAACAGCTTTCCTAAGTTCTTCTTTTCCGCTCTAGGTCAAGGAGCGATTGGCTTTTCTCCTTTCGGGGTGGATGGTACAGGGTGGACGTATTCGAAAGACTCTTATCCGCAAGGTCACGCCGAGAACTATGCTCTTTTCTCTTCAATGGCGAGAGAAATCGCGCAGTTGAACTTTGAAGGCAAGCTGAAGACTGCTGTCGAAGAGAAGGGCGCTGCTCAACAAGAATTGGATTTTGGTGGATGGCAGGCTACTGTATCGTTTGGGTTCCCTCAACACGATGGCCGTCGTCCTCCGGGTACTGAGGACTTTCAGGGGAGAGCATTGGTTGCGCAACTCGGACCTAATGAGTTTCTCGTAACCGGAATTGATACTAGTGTTTCTTTCCATCTGCCAGGAAAACTGGCCGGGCAGCAGATGCAGATTATTTCTGCTGAAGAAGGGAAGTATGAGAACAGTACTTGGAAGATGCGTCGCTTATGGAACGGAGACCAGACAGATCGCGGTCTGAATTTCAAGCACATTGGTGAAGTGGTGCGTATTACTCTTGGGCCGCTCTAGAATTTAGAAATTGTTCAGATTGCTTGATATTTATCGAGCGTCCTGGCTGAATGTGCAGGATGATGCTAATATATAGCTATCATCCTGCATATTCGATAAGTATTCCCACCTACAATTTGCCTTCCTCATTCATCATGGTTTCGATATTGAGGAGAAGAGTTTCTTATTCCTCTACGCGAATAGAAAGCATGGACAGCTTGATGCTGAACGGAAGAGCTTCAATAGTTCTGTAATCCTAAATCTTGAAAAGTAAAAACGTTCTAATAAAGAGCTCAACCCGACTTGATCATGAAAGTTGTGGTAATTGTGAGCCCTTGTACCGTTATATGGTTGGTTACACATGGCGAGGGATACTTTTAGAATGTGGGATTTATGTGGAAGGTCGAGTTACAATTACAACAGGTCTCGATTAGATCGACGGACTGGAATGATTGTGGTGAGTGCTTGTTTATTCAGGCGATTTCACTCTTATTTTTCATCCTGTCTGTCCTGATTTAAGAGACTGTGTTTAACACTTTCGATTCGTCGCCATTAGGTGATGACATAACCAGTGTTGGAGATGTTGTGGCTTACACGACGACCTTCAACACGATTTGTATTTTGAGGGAAGAAACAAATGTACTCAAGAAGTTCGAGATCCTTACGTCGGATCTTGGCTTTGGCCTGTGTCGCTGCCGTAAATCTTTCACTGACAGCCCAGAATCCGACTAAGACTGCCACAAAGGCATCTGTCGCTGATTCTCCTTCCAAGTGGGATATCTTTGCGGGTTACAGCTACCTTGCACCCAAAGGCAAACTTATCAATACAACGACAATAACCGATAATGCGAAAGCAATCGATTACGGCGTTATCGGAAGTGTCTCTCGTTATTTCAACAACTACGTTGGCGTGCAGATTGAAGGAGACTTCCACAACGCCAACAACGAGAATGTGGTAAACGACGATTTCTCCGGCGGGTCCCTGGGACTCATCTTCCGGTATCCCACGCAGGATATGACCGTCTTTGCTCATGCACTTGCTGGCGGTGAAAATGCCGGCAGCTACTACGCTCCCAACCGTTGGGGACCTGTTCTGACTGTTGGTGGCGGTATCGATTACCCTACACCGTTCTTTGATCACCGTCTTGGTATCCGGCTATTCCAAGCCGATTATCAATATACTCACGAAGACTTTTTCCCTGTGGGACGCGGTAACTTTAACATGGCCCGCTTAAGCACCGGTTTAGTCTTCAAGGTTGGAACGCTTGCACCTCCTGTTCCTGTGTCGATAGCTTGTTCGGCCAATCCGGCCACCGTTTTCCCTGGAGATCCAGTAACCTTAACCGCAACGGCTGGTTCTCTGGATCCGAAAGGCCACGTAGTTTATACCTGGTCGGGCAAAGGTGTATCGGGAACCGACTCGACAGCCAAAGCTGAAACTGCCGATCTCACTCCCGGTACGTATACCGTGAATTGCGGAGTAAAAGAAGGGAAGCCGGGCAAAGAAGGACTAAAGCCGTGGCAGACCGCAAGCAACTCGACGACGTTCACCGTAAAGGAATATGAACCGCCCACAGTAAGCTGCTCCGCGAATCCGACAACCCTTAAACCGGGTGATTCGGCTACGGTAACAGCGAGTGGCATTAGCCCTCAGAATCGGCCATTGACTTATAGCTACAGTGCTACGAGTGGTTCGATCTCTGGGAGTGGCACAACTGCGACGTATGCATCGACCGGGGCACCTGCCGGCCCGGTTGAGATTACTTGTAATGTCGCAGATGACAAGGGACACTCCTCAACTGCTGGCACCAGAGTGACAATTGAACAGCCACTTCCGCCAGCACCTAGCGAGGAACAGGTTCGCCTTGAAGCCCGCTTGGCATTGCACAGTATCTTCTTCCCGACTGCACAACCGACGAAAAAAGCTCCTGAGAGAGGTTTGGTCGTCAGTCAGCAGGCTACGTTGAAGACTCTGGCAACAGATTTCAAGAGATATATTGAGATCAAGCCGAATGGTCATCTGACCCTGATCGGACACACGGATGAGCGTGGATCGGCTGCATACAATCAGGCGCTTTCCGAACGCCGTGTTAATCGCGCAAAGCAGTTCCTTGTGCAAAATGGTGTTCCGGAATCCAAGATCGATGTACGCGCAGTTGGTTCAGAGGCAGAACTCACCCCGGCAGAGGTGAAGTCTCTGGTACAGAAGAATCCGGATCTGAGTGATCAGGAACGGAAAAAGGTTCTTGGCCAATTGAAGACCATCGTTTTGGCTCAGAACCGTCGCGTCGATATCACCTTGAGCAACACTGGTCAGCAGTCTGTGAAGCTCTATCCGTTCAGCGTTTCAGATTCTCTGACACTGCTGAGTGAGAAAGGTACAGCACAAGGAAAGAAAGGTGCTGTGAAAAAGGCGCAAACACATAAATCTGCGGCCAAGAAACATCGCTAGAAAACATCATCAACGTAGTTAAGCAAAACGGCGATTGCATCCTCGATGCAATCGCCGTTGACTTTTATACGAGAGATAATCTCGAACTCAGGCCGGGATTATTGGTGAATAGATGAGTCTCCACGCCTATCGTGACTGAGATTCCTCATCCATGCGAAAGGCTTTTTCGATAACCATTACAGTAAAAGGTTCGAGCTTCCAAATGCTGTGACTGCTCAATTCCTGTCTGTGGACCCAACGCGCATCATCGGCATCGGTAGCGCAGCATAGTGCTCCACCTTCAACATGACAAAGGAAGTCGACTAACACGTAATGGTAGCGAACACGTTCAGCTTCGCGATAGATTTTGTCAAAGACTTCGACAACGGCCAGAGGCTTTACCGCCAGACCTGTTTCTTCTTTGACTTCGCGAATAATTCCGGCTTCGAGTGTCTCACCCAGTTCTACAGCTCCGCCGGGTAAAGACCATGCTCCTTTTAGAGGGGGATTCCCTCGACGTATCAGTAATACCTTCTCTCCGTCGACAATAACCGCTCCTACCCCTACGATCGGGGCTTCCGGATACTCTCTGCGCATCTTCGTTCCTAAAATTTGATGGGTTTGCCGTATTCTTCGGCAAAGACAGTACGGCCCATAGAGAAACGTCCACCGTTGAATTTATCTACGCCTTTGCTGCGTCCAATGGCCAATAAGGCAACTACGTGGTAGCTCAGAGGCAAGCGCAGGACTTCTCGCACCTTCTGTTCTTCAAAGCCTTCCATCGGAGCAGTGTCGTAGCCCAGGGCCTCCGCCATCAACAGCATGTGCGTAAAAGCGAGCATGACCTGGCGGTTGAGCCACATCGGCAGATTCGGATGAGTGGAAAGATAGTGGGGAATTACAGACTTTGCCTGTTCGGCATAATTCTCGGGCATACCGCCTTGACGACCCAGTCGGAGCATTTCATCCAGGTCCCCATTGCGGAAACCGTCGGCATCGCCACATGCCACTATGACTGCAGAAGCTTCTTCGACCTTGCCTTGGTTATAGCTTGCTGAACGAAGACGTTTTCTCTGCTCGGGGGAGCGCACCACAACGAAGCGCCAGGGTTGCATATTGTAGCTGCTGGGAGCGTTGAGTCCAGCTTCCAGTATTTTCTTTAAATCTGCCTCGGGTATGGGAGAGTCATCAAAACTTTGTGTTGCACGACGCTCTGCGATCGTTTGCGAAAGCAACTTTTCCATTGCATTAGCCATCCCGAGATTCTTCCTCACTGATCCTGTCAATATAGTCTGCTGTTGGATCTTTAAACCTTTAGGGCATTTTAGTTCTTAGCATCATCAACCGGCCGGGAAGCGTTACCGTCCTTCCAGGAAATGATTACAACACCAAGATTCCGGTCTACCCCAAAATCTAAAATGCTTTATATCTGTGCCATCGGAAGCTCAACAGCAAATTCTGCCTGATTGGGCCTCAGTGCATGAACCCAAAGTCCTCGAAATGCTTCGCGGAGCTCCGGGTGTTGCGTCAGCATTGCCTTCATCAAGGCAATGCAATCGGCTCTGGCTGCTACCGGGTCGTTTGCACCCGTAGCGGCATAGGTGATGGAGAGATCCAGCCCTCCAAGAGTACTGTCAGTCTGTATTTTGGTGATCTGCCAAGAGTGTCCCCCTTCGGCCAGAGTCATCGGCTGTGTCCCCGGCAGGTTGTTGGGCCTGGTCTTCTCCAATTCCTTATCGAGTTTGTCTAGATTCGGACTCGAGAGAAAATCTACTGGAACCAGTAACCACCGTGCTGTTTCGTAATAGAGATAGGCGTTCCAGCTCTGCTGCTTTTTGCCAAAATCGCGAGCCTTGGTCCAATACCACACGCCATCATGTCCGTCAGCGGTCATTGGACGGGGGTAGAAGCCCGCTAATTTCCATTGTCCGTCCCACCCGAGAACAAGAGTCAGCCGTTGAGGGGATTTTCCTCCCTGCGCTTCGACAATGGCGACTGCATAACGCCCGGGAGGAAGTCCTTGAAAGTCAAAGACAACGGTTTGAGGAGTTCCCGCGATGCCACAGAAGAACTGTGCGTCTGATGGTGCCGTAAGGTCTGTTGCATCCAACAAATAGAGGTTTACAACCGACAGCGTAGATCCTTGAATTTGTGGGGATGTAGCCTCAATTCCAGTGGCAATGCCATCGAACTGGGTTTGCACGGCGGAGATTGTGTCGGCCTTCAGCTGTACAACATTATTTTGTTGTACAAGGCTTGCAAACCTATTTGCCGTCTGGCTCAGGGTGGCATGGTCAGCAGCAGACAGTTGTGACTGTGGCGTACAGGAGCTTGCCTGGGCCAACCCTGTAGAGAGGGCGAATAAAAGGGCGAGTACGGTATCGCGTCCGATCATCAAAACCAGTATCGTTCCTCTTCTGGACTTCACTGGGGCAAGCAAAGAAAATGCGAGCGCCTGCGAGCCACTGATAGTCTAGTACATAGGCCCGGAAAAGCGGCTTGAAGCTTGTGCCGCAGGAGGCTATCTCTTTTGATGCGTGGTGTGGATTCTTCCAAAATTGCTTTGGCGACGGCGTTAACGCTAGGTGCTTTTGCGTGTACATCTGTTGCTTTTTCCCCGCTGGCATTTGCCACACAGGCTTCTGTGCTCAAAAAACGCTCGCCAGGCAAAAAGCCGGTTTCCATGCCCCTGGCTCCCCCTCCTGTGGCCACCCCTGCACCAGTTCCAGTACCGGTTCCAGAGCCGCCTGTATCTATGTTGCAGCAGCCCCCTCGACGTGCTCAGGTTCACTGGAGTCCCCAAGGTCTTTCTGTTCAGGCGGAGAACTCCAATCTTTCTCAGATCCTCAAGGATATTTCGAATACCACCGGCATGAAGCTGGAAGGGTTCGGCCGGGACGAACGGATTTTCGGGACCTACGGTCCCGGAGTACCTAAGGATGTTCTCGGTCAGCTTCTGGAAGGGACCGGATATAACGTCCTCATGGTCGGAGATACGGAAAAGGGTGCTCCTCGTCAATTGGTTCTTACCCTGCGTAATGGAGCTGCTGGCATGTCTGCTTCTGCTCCCTCTCAAGTCAGGAAGCCCGCAGAGGAGGAAGAGACAGCGGAGCCGGAGGACGATTCTGCGCAGCAGCAACCCCCAGATGCGGCACCACAGCAACAGCCCGGAGAACAACAAGCTCCTGCCGGCGTAAAGACGCCACAACAGCTCCTGGAAGAGCTTCGCCGTATGAGGGATCAGAATAACCAGAACCCGCAGCAACAGCCTCCCGAGCAGCCTCAGTAGGTCTTGCTGGGCCACATCCGGGGGCTCGTAATGCTTTTGATAGTCCTGTCTAATTAGAAATGCGAGGAAGCATAGCTCTGCTTGCTCGCATTTGTAGCCCCATCCGCTTTGTCTACAGGTCAATATGTGAGGACGTCACCGCCGATTTCGTGTAGAGTGACTGGTTACCCATATTGGTGCCAGCTGGTGTAATGAAGACCTTCCTCTTGGGAGGGTTCTGTACCATTGGTATTTGCAGAGGTGTATTCCAGATCTTGCGAGGACGAGCAAAAAAATAAGCCTATGACTAGAAAAAAGGAGGAGCTTCCTCAGCCAAAATCGATTGTGAGCCTGAAGACGCTGGGCGAGTATTTGAACCTCTCTCCGGCGACAATCTCACTGGTTTTGAATAATGCTCCAGGTGTTCGTTCCATTCCGCAGGAGACCCGTGATCGAGTCCTTGCTGCCGCCAAAAAGTTCGATTATCGGCCGAGTTTCTATGCCCGGTCCCTGCGAAAGCGACAGACTTTCTCCGTTGGCGTTCTGGTCCCCGAACTTAGCGACGGTTACTCGGTCCTGATTCTAAACGGAGTCGAAGAGGTCCTGATCGAAGAAGGGTATTTCTATTTGACAGCCAGTCATAGGCGTAAGGCTGACCTGATCGAGGAGTATCCTCGCATGCTGATGGATCGTTCTGTTGAAGGCTTTATTGCCATCGACACAGTATTTCAGCAGGAGCTTCCGTTACCAGTTGTGGCTGTAGCAGGGCATCGCAAGATTCGTGGTGTAACGAATGTCTTGCTCGATCATCGCCGCGCAGCTGAACTCTCTTTGCGCCATCTCTATCAACTGGGCCATCGCAAAATCGCTTTCATGCGAGGACAGGGGCACAGTTCCGACTCCAGTGATCGCTGGAATTGCCTAATGTCGGTTGCTCGAGAGCTGAAGTTGGAAGTTCATCCGGAGTTGACTATTCAACTGGAGCTGAATATCTCTTCTCCTGAGCTTGGTTACCCGGTAGTTCAGGAGCTGATCTCCAAGAATCGCAAATTTACGGCTCTGGTTTGCTATAACGATATTGCCGCGATCGGAGCTATTCGAGCTTTCAGAGATCGGGGCATTCGCGTTCCGGAAGATGTTTCTGTAGTGGGCTTCGACGATATCCAGGGTGCGGCCTACCACAATCCCAGTTTGACAACGATTCGCCAGCCCTTACGGAATATGGGGGCAACAGCTGCTCGTATCCTCCTGGAGCGGATTCGTGCGGGAAAGAGCCAGGGTGACTACCCTACCGAGATATCGGTGATTCCTGAATTGATCATTCGTGAATCGACAACCACACCTCCTCCATCGAAACCTCCGGTTCGCCGCAAATAGGTAAATTCGAAATAGCTCTCTCGCTGGAGAGAGCTATTTCTTGCCTGCCTTGCGATCCAGTTCGCGCAGTTCTGCGAGCTTTTCGGCAATCTTGATTTCCATCCCTCTAGGAACAGGGCGATACCACCCCGGCTCTCTCATTCCCTCCGGAAGGTAGGACTCTCCTGCCGCATATGCATTAGGTTCGTCATGCGCGTAGCGATATTCGTGACCATAGCCGAGGGTTTTCATCAGCCTGGTTGGTGCGTTGCGAAGATGAATGGGAACTTCGCGGCTTTTATCCTGCTTTACAAAAGCCATGGCTTGATTGAATGCCATGTAGGCAGCGTTGCTTTTTGCCGCTACGGACAGATAAATTACTGCTTCAGCTAACGCCAGCTCCCCTTCCGGTGTTCCCAGCCGCTCATAGGTTTCCGCAGCATCGTTGACAATTTGTATGGCCCTGGGATCAGCCAATCCAATGTCTTCCCATGCCATTCGAATGATTCTGCGGGCCAGGTACTTTGGATCGGCTCCGCCATCAAGCATACGGCATAGCCAGTAGAGGGCCGCATCGGGATTTGAGCCTCGAACGGACTTGTGCAATGCCGAAATCTGATCGTAGAAGTTGTCTCCGCCCTTGTCGAAACGCCGGGAGTTCAGTGTCAGAGCATTCTCGACAAAGGCAGAGTCAATATGAGAGGTCTTGGAGGCCTTTGCAGCTGTATTCGTCTGCTCTAACAGATTGAGAAGGCGCCGTGCATCACCGTCGGAGTAGCCAATCAAGGTGTTGACCGCGATTTCGTCGAAGGTCAAGTCCGGCAGAATGCGTTCTTTTGCTCGGGAGAACAACTCTCGCAGTTCGTCATCGTTCAGGGCTTTTAGAACGTAGACTTGTGCTCGTGACAACAGCGCCGAGTTGACCTCGAAAGAGGGGTTTTCCGTCGTGGCTCCAATAAATGTGACCAGTCCAGATTCGGCGTAGGGAAGTAGCGCATCCTGCTGGGATTTATTGAAGCGATGAATTTCGTCAACGAACAGGATCGTGTGACGCCCTTGCGAAAGGTACTGCTCAGCCTGTTCTACCGCGGCTCGGATGTCCTTGACTCCGGAGAAGACGGCAGAAAGAGCTACAAATTCGTAATCGAAGGCATTGGCTGCCAGACGTGCCAGAGTTGTTTTACCTACTCCCGGAGGTCCCCACAGAATCATCGAGTGGGGTTTACCTGATTCAAAGGCGAGCCGGAGAGGTTTTCCCGGGCCGAGAAGATGGCTTTGACCGATGACCTCATCCAGCTTGGAGGGCCTGAGTGCTTCGGCGAGAGGTGGGGCCGGATCTACGCGAAAGAGATCAGACATGGTTCTTGCCTCCCGCGGTTCTCCCCGTCATTCGGGAGCTCGAGGCGACGTAGAGAAGAATGCTCGCCGCAACCGCTGCGTTCAAGGATTCGACCGGGCCAGGACAGGGAATGGTCATCTGCAGATCGGCTGCAGCAACCTGGCTGGGGGTGAGTCCTCCTCCTTCATTACCGAGGAGGAGAGCCGTGGGTTGCGACCAGTCATACTTTTCCAGGTTATTTCCTCCTTCGACAGTGGTGGCGACGAGGCGAATGCCTGCACTTTGAAGACGAGTAATGGCCTCGTTTTCGGAGGCTGCCAGGATCGGCAACCGGAAGGCACTGCCGGAAGAGGCGCGTAAGGCTTTGGGATTCCATTGATTTACGGTCCCGGGCAAGGTGATCATGCCGGTTGCCCCAAAGGCTTCAGCTGATCGAATCACTGTGCCCAGATTTCCTGGGTCCTGAAGTCCGGCGGCGACTACAATCAAAGCGTTTGGTTTTAGGAGGTCTTCCCAGCGAAAGCGCGGGGCCTCTACCATTGCTGCTACTGGTTGGGGCGTTTCTGTAGCCAGAACCGAGCGCAGCAGAGCGGGCGGTACAGCCAACAGTTCCGTGTCGGTCGGCAGAGACTGAGATTTCAGGAGAAGCTCTTGCTCCTCGGCAAAGAAAACGGTGGTGATAGCCAGTTTGCTTCGTATGGCTTCATCCAAAAGATGAAATCCTTCGATTGCGATCCGTCCGTCACCTGTCTTGCCATTATGATGTAAAGCGGTGCGCAACTCCTTTATCCGACTGTTCTGCCGACTTTGTACAATGCGGATGGGTGCGCGTAATGTGTCCTTCTGCATTCAGAGTGATTTTATACTCCGGAGAACAGGGCTGAAGGTTTTGTAATGCACCGGGTGGTGGGTGCGTTGTCGCTGAGAAGGCACCAAAATTTTGCTCCAATGGGAGTCAACATTTGTCCGCGGAAATTCTGCGTGTTCATCCTGATGAACCACAACCGGAGCGGGTGGCCTACATCGCCTCTTGCCTGAGATCTGGCAAGGTTGTCGGGATGCCAACCGATACTTTTTACGGATTGTCTGTCGATCCGGTAAATCTGGCCGCAGTCGAGCAGATCTATCAGATCAAGTCCCGTCTGAAGCACAAACCGCTTTCGTTGCTGCTATCGTCGGTGGAACAGGCCTACGAGCTTGCTCGGGATATCGACTCGGTATTCGACCGTTTGGCTGAGCGTTTTTGGCCGGGACCACTCACCATGATCGTGCGGGCTGGAACACGGTTGCCTCTGCGTAGTACGGCCAATACAGGCAATGTCGCCATTCGTGTCCCCGATGCGGCGATTCCGCGGGCCGTCGTTCAGGCTTTAGGGCTCCCGATTACGGCAACGGCGGCAAATCTGCAAGGTGCTCCCGAATGTACGCACGCGGCGGGTGTTCGTGACCAGATCGGTGAGCGGATACCTTTGATCGTCGACGGCGGTCCAACAGGACGTAGCATGCCGACGACTATTGTTGATCTGTCGATGGGAGGAAATGGGTGGAACATTCTTCGCGAGGGAGCTGTCTCCACTCACGAGATTGTTTTGGCAATACAAGGTAGATGATTGTTCCTGCTTCCAATATGCAGCCAGTACGATTCGGGTCTTGGCGTAGGAAGTTGTTGTCCTACTTGGTCTTGCTGCTGATTCTGGTTTCTGCGGTGTGGTGTATTTGGCTCTATGGGCAGATTCGGCGCTATTCGCAATGGGACCAGGCGCAGACCGCCGATGCCATCGCGATTTTTGGCGCAGCGGAGTACGACGGAAGGCCCTCGCCGGTACTTCGTGCCCGCCTCGATCATGGACTGGATCTTTACCGCCGAGGGTTGGCTCCTTTAGTCATTACTTTGGGCGGGCAAGGGGATGAGGCTCATAGCGAAGGTGGGGTAGGCCACGATTATTTGCAAGCTCATGGGGTTCCGGAAAGCGATATCATTGCGGAGACCCAAAGCAACAACACGGAAGAATCCGCGCAACGTTTGGCCAAGATTGCTCGTGCGAATCAATTACATCGCATTGTGATCGTCAGCGACGGTACTCATCTTTTCCGCATTCATGAGATCTGTGCTGCGGAAGGGCTGGATGTATACGGTTCTCCCCGACAACAGGTGGGGACACTGGGCGGCTATCGCGAATTTCAGCGATACCTCCACGAGATACTGACCTATACCGCCTGGAGGCTCCACCTCTACTAGAGCCACACTTTCACTGCCACAGCGGCACCGGCGGCCGCTACGGTGGATAGAAAATTTACCGCATCGTTGTTTAGCCATTTCTTCGGCTCAAGTGTGGCTCCCAGCAAGCTATCGACAAAGAGTCCAAAGACGCCACCGGCAAAAGCAGCGAGCATGGACCTGATTGCAAGATGGAGTGCTGCGGCTCCTGCCAAGGCAACAATTGTTCCTCCCGCCATTCCAGCAAAGGTTCCTGCAAAGCTGATTGCTCCATCGGTACCGGCTGGGACTCTTTTGAGGCTGGTGATCAGCCGTGGTGTGCCCCCAATTACCTGGCCCATCTCGGAAGACAGAGTATCTGCGGTTGATTCGACAAAGGCTCCGAGCATGGCAACTACCCCCAGGGAAGCCTCCGTTCCCCAAAAGGGGAGTACGGCAAGGGCAGCCATCCCAAGATTTGCTGCAACCTGGCCGGCATTGCGACCTTTTTCCGCTTCTGAGAGAGAAAGGCGTTCTTTTTTCCTTTTCCCAAAGCGTGTAGCCGCGAAAGTGAGGAGGAAAAGCGTAAATAGCGGGACCAGGGCGGAGGAAAGTAGATGGAAGGGAGCAGTTTCTGTGGAATAGATCAGGCTGGCAGTGAGCAACCCGCCCAAAAGTGATGCCAGGGGGGTTGCAGCATGCAGGATTCCTACCGTCAGGGCGAAAAAGCTGCTGATTCCCAGGGCATGGAGGTGTGGCTTGCCATTGGAGTGTATCGATTGAAGTACCTGTAATATCACCGCTGGGGCTACAAGCAGCAGAATTGTGCGAGACTGCCAAAGGGAAGATGGCTGATTACGTTTCATGAATTTGGAATGTCTGATCCCTGTGCAAGCACATGATGCTTGAGTGATTTACAATCTTGTTCTATCAGGATTTCTTACTGAATGAGGTATCAAAGAGTGCTGAGTATGGCGGGGCCCAAGCGCCCGTGGATGGCAGCCGGGTCGCTGCTGATGCTGAGTCTGGTGGCAGGTTGCGGCAGTCAATATCGGACCGTGGTTACACCTATTAACAACAACGGACCTTCTGCTCAAATTACCTCGTATGCTGTTGTCGTTACAGCTCCATGTACAAGTGCAAGCCTTGTGTTGAATTCGTCTAGTGCCACGGCCTGTCCTTCTTCTGTTACCTCTACGAATGCCGGAGAGGTTACGTTACTCAATTATGCTGGCGACACGATTATCGATCAGGCTGTGCTGGGTCCGAACCCGGTTGCTTTTGCGATGGATGGAAGCTCGACTTACGGCCACGTTCTGAACGCTGACAAGACGCTTTCTTCTTTCGCTCCCAACGACAAGTTGGAGACAAAAGATGTTCAGCTCAGCACTTTGAGCACCTCCACTACCACAAATGTGGGGAACTACCTGTCGTACAATGCAAGCACCTTTTATCTGATCGACAATGGTACAAACACTATCAATGTGATGCCGGGAACGCCTCCGGCTGTTCAACAGACAATTTCGATTCCGGGAACTGGTTTGGTTAATTTGGTCGGTGCGACGAACGTTCAGCGTATCTACGCCATCAGCCAAAATACTGCTAGCTCGACCGACTGCAATAATCCCTCGGGTAGCACTCCTTTGGGAGCCGTTACCGCAATCGATACCTCAAATACAAACGCCATTATTGGCAATCCCATTCAGGTTGGGAACTGTCCTGTCTACGGATTGATGTCTTCCGACGGAAAACGCACATTCATTCTGAACCGTGGTAGCGGAAGCATTTCAGTCATCGATAGCCAGAAAAATACTGCGGATAGTGCTCATCCGACGATCAGCCTTGGTGCCACGGCCGGTCCGGTTTATGCGGAGTTTATTCCGAATACCAACTACCTGGTCACGGCAAATTATGGCGACAATTCGATTAGCGTGGTCAAGGTCGGTTTGGATGTCTATGGCAACGACGCTTCGGATTTCGGAACAGTCGTGGCTCACATTACCGATACTTCTCTTAACAAACCTTCTTCTCTAACTGTTTTGGCTGATGGAAGTCGTTTGTATGTAGCAAATCAGGGGAGCGGAGTGAAGGGAACTGATGGAAATGTCAGAGGTACGGTCTCTGTCGTGAATTTGACTACGTTCTCTGTGACCAAGGTCCTTACCGTCTATGGTTCTCCACGCACTGTTGTTTCGGCGCAAGATTCTCTCTTCGGAAAGGTTTACGTCAGTTCTCCTGACAGCAAGTACTGCAGCATCATTCGTACGGATCAGGACATTGTGACCACTTCGATTCTAATGCCGGGGTATGGTGTTGACGTACGCATGACCAAGACCAGTTCTTCGGTCAGCAATCCGATTATTACCAGCAGGCTTCCTGGCTGGGGCCAGCCATAAGCCGAGAGGAACTTCTGAGAACGGCCTGGAGAAAGATCGCCAGGCCGTTTTACTTTGGTACGCGAGACTGTTCATCGAAGAAGAAATTACGAAATGAGGGAGTACATGGCTGGGCGTGAAGCGAAGACGCGTCTGGATAAATTGCTGGTTGAGCAGGGAATTGCTGCTACGCGCGAACGTGCTCAAGCAATGATCTTGGCCGGACGTATCCTTGTTAACGAGCAGAAGGTCGATAAACCTGGGACTCCTGTTTCGGCAGATGTCAAGATTCGCGTTCTTGGAGAAGATCCCAAATATGTCAGTCGTGGAGGTCTCAAGTTGGAAGGGGCTCTCAAGCACTGGGCAATCGATCTTCACGGGCGTGATTGTCTGGATGTAGGTGCCTCCACGGGGGGATTTACCGATTGCATGTTGCAGCACGGAGCTTCTCATGTGCTTGCGATTGACACCGGATATGGGCAAATTGCTGCATCTTTACGGAACGATGCACGCGTTAGCCTGATGGAACGAACAAATGCTCGCTTGCTTGAGCCTGTATCGTTGTCCACGAATCTAAGCTTCCTGGCGATGGATGTGTCTTTCATCTCAGCAACTTTGATTCTGCCCGCGGTTCTTGCTGCAGCTCCAGGACTTAAAGAGGCTGTGGTTCTTGTGAAGCCGCAATTTGAAGTGGGCCGGGAAAGGGTCGGAAAGGGAGGCATTGTCCGCGATGCTTCCGCACATCAGTTTGCGATTAACCGCGTCCGCGATTGTTTAGCTTCGCTTCATGCAGAAACACTAGAGGTCATTGATTCTCCGATTACCGGTACAGAAGGGAACAAGGAGTTCCTTTTGCACGCATCTTTCTCTGCGGGGGAAGTGAATCCGGTGGATGCAATGGACTGCCAGAGAAAGGATCGTTAGGTACACTTGAAGGGAATGCGACAGGTTGCCATTATCTCAAAGCCGCAAAAAGAGGAGCTTAAAACTCTCTTGCCTGAACTGATCTTGTGGATGAGGGCTCATGGATTTGACCCCATTCTGGATCCTGTCAGCGGCAACTATACACAACTGGCTCCAGTTATGGCACGGCATGAAATGCCCGCAACAAAGCCGGAGTTGGTAATTGTGCTGGGTGGCGACGGAACGCTCCTGGCCGTATCGCGAATCTTTGCGAAGTATGATCTTCCCATCTTGAGCGTGAATCTCGGGTCTCTCGGCTTCCTGACGGAAGTGCGACTATCGGAGCTCTATTCCACCTTGGAAGGCTGGTGTAGCAGTTGCTGTACTGTAGATGCGAGATCGATGCTCCATGCCGATCTCTGGAGAAACGGCAAGCTCCACTCCTCATATGAGGCGCTAAACGATGTCGTGGTGGCTAAGGGCGCAATCGCCCGCATGGGTGAGTTTACGATTAAGCTGTTCGATGAGGTTGCCGCCCGCTGTCGAGCAGACGGAGTGATTGTTTCAACGCCGACGGGCTCAACTGGCTATAATCTTTCAGCCAATGGCCCCGTTCTGGTGCCGGATAGCGATGCTTTGGTCGTGACTCCGATTTGTCCCCATCTTTTGACCATCAGGCCACTGGTGATTCGCGGGGATGCCAAGCTTTCCGTCAATATTGAGGGCGTTCCCGATCAGACCTTTCTGACGGTGGATGGACAAGAAGTCATTCAGCTCCAGCTTGGAGATGAGCTCCACTGCTGCAGATCGCAGTATTCCGTCAAGCTACTTCGTTTAGGCACAACTGGATTTTTCGATGTCCTGCGCTCGAAATTGAAGTGGGGAGAGCGCTAAAGAAATTCTGGACTGAGAGATATTAAAGCGGCTTTTCCGTTGGGGAAAGCCGCTTTAATAGAACTGAAAAGAGCACTCTATAGCATCAGGACAGCGTTTCTATTTTGTGAGTTCTGCTAAAAGAACCTTTGCTTTATTTGCCAGGTTCATGGCTCCATCGATATCTTCCGAACTCAGTGCTTCCTTTGCCTGTTTTAAGAAGACGCGAATCTGCGTCACCGTTTCTTTCTCTTTACCATTGAGGTTTCTCTTCAGGCCGTTTATGCCCTGGTCAGTGGATTCGATCAGCTGCAAAGCCTCTTTATGCCGCTGCGCGGAGTTATCGCTTGCACCACTGGTTAATTGACCAATGGGCGAGCCTACTCCTATTCCTTCCGCAGATGCCTGTTGAGTGGTTTTTGTAACAGGCGCCGGAGCACTTGCCGAAGCAGTTTGGGCGGACTCGGCCCCTGGCTTCGTGGTTGGCGGCTTCGTCGTCTTTTTGGCGCGGGTCGTACGCTTCGGCCGTTGCGTCTGCTTTGGCTGTTCCGGTTTTTCTTCAGCAGGAGTGGTAGCTACCGGTGGAGGTGTCGCTTGTATCGGTGGCATTTGTACCGGCTGATTTGCAGGGGGTTGTTCGACGGGAATTGCCGGAGCCTGTGACTGAGGCGGCAACGGTGGAGCTGATCTTCGGTGGAAGCAACCCGAGAGAATCAACGGCAACAGTAATAATCCCAGTCTTGCAAATTTCGTCATTGTGGTGACTCCTCACTCTGCGTCATTCTTTCCGGTAAAAAGCCTTTCACTCGAACATCGGAAGAATGATTTAGTGGTATGCGGAGAGTAAAGGTGGTGCCTTCGCCCACTCTGGATTGTACGTCGATTGATCCATTATGTAGTTGGACAACACGGTACGTCATTGCCAGACCTATTCCACTACCTTCTTTTTTGGTCGTGAAATAGAGGTTGAAGATCTTTTCCTTGAGCTCTTCCGGTATGCCTTCTCCGGAATCCCGGACCGAGATAAGTCCCACTCTCGAATCTTCTGCGAGGCTTACTTCCAACGGTCCGCCTTCCGGCATCGCCTGAGCTCCATTCAGAACGATATTCAACACCGCCTGGCGCAAAAGATCGGCATCGACCTTAGCTGTGAGCGGATGATCGGGAAGGACTGTACGTATGGTAACATTTCGCGTTTCCAGATCGGCAGAGGCTAAGGCCATTACGGAAGAGATAATCTGTCTCAAATCCTGGTCTTTGAGCTGTAGTTCGACGGGCCGAGAGAAATCGACTAAGGTCTGAACTACTCGATCCAGGCGTTGAATTTCGGATTGAATTACATTCAAGTGCCGTAGCGCTTTGGAATCGTCGGCTGCAATCTTGTTTTTGAGCAGCTCCAGATGCACCACGATGGCATTGATTGGGTTTTTGACTTCGTGGCCGACGCCGGAGGTTAATCTTCCGATAGCGGCTAAGCGACGGGAGAGTTCGAGCTCATTTTCGATCTCCCTCACCGATTCCAGATCGTGTAACGTCAGGAGCGCCCCTAGGCCTGTGAGACTGATCGAGTCTCTTTCGTCGTGAATGAAATCCAGGGAGACTTCGATCCGGCGCCCGGTTTCTGTCTCGATTTCCTCCTGCACCAAAGAGAGCCCACCGTCAAAGGCTTGGCGAATTGTCTTGCCGAGCACAGTATTTCTATCGAAAATTTCATGGACTTCGGCTCCCAGAATGTCTTGCCGGGACATGCCCAGAACTCTTTCCACGGCATTACTGACCAGAACCGCACGGCGGTCTCGTGTAAAGAGCACAATGCCGTCCTGGAGGTTGGACATGATTTGGTCGAGGTTTTCCTTCAGTGCAGAGAAAACCTCTTCCACATTGCGCATTCTCCTGCCCAGGCGTTCGATCTTGTTCGATACCCGGACGACAGCATCACTTGAGCGGGGTGCCTCCAACTCTCCCGCAGGTCCAGATTCTGCTGCATTGAGAGCATCGAGACGCGCGCCGATCACTTCGAGAGGCTGCAATGCCAGATTAGCCAGAAATGCAGCCACTAACAGTGAAGTAAACATGGCAACGCCACTCAAGGTGAGCGCGGCCAGCAATTCAGGAGAGAAAGCGGAACGGAGGAAAGTGGTGCGGATGCCGACATAGATTGTCGCGAAGGGCTGTCCGTTCCGTTCAATGGGCAGGACGACGTTATATACCTTTGGGGGGCCAAATACCGCAGTCAGAATGGTGTATAAGCTACCGTCCCGTAATTCGCTGTAATTAGGGCGGACAGGTAATACTTGGTCCGTAATAGTTGGGTCGGTACTAACCAGTGCTCTTCGATTCGTATCGGCAATAGAAATGTCAAATACAGTTTGCGAATAGCGAATCACGGAATCCATTAGGGACTGTAACCCTTGATCCTGCCGCAGTGTTTCTGCCACGACATTCCGTAATTCCTGGGGATTGTTGACGTCAATCGGACGATCACGCAATCCATTTTCCAGTGCCTGCTGGGTCCCGTAGAGGATCTGATGGGCTGCTAGATTATTGGAATCGTAGGATTGAGAGATTTTGTCGCGAAGTAATTGGCTCAGATAGAGCATGGACAACAGGCCCACCACCAGAAAAACCAGGCCTGTGATGGCGACTACGAGCTTTGTTTTCAGTCGCATCTGTCCCCACTATCCTTCTTGAGAGTCGCTGCCTTGAATGTTGCCATACTCCTTGAGCTTGTTGTGAAGCGTCTTGAGGCTGATCCCAAGAATTTCGGCAGCGCGGGTTTTGTTGTTATGTGTAGACTCTAACGTTTTGACGATGAGCAGTCGTTCCGCTTCATCGACCGTTGTTCCAACTTCAACCTGTACAGCATTTGGATCGTTAGATTCCTGACGTGTAATTCTCGAAGATTTTCCAAATCCAGGTGGAAGATGCTCGGAGGTTAAGTAACCGTCTTCAGCACAAAGGATAACAGCTCTTTCGATGGTGTTACGCAGTTCGCGGACATTACCGGGCCAGTCGTAATCCATTAAGTGGTCCAGCATATCTTGAGCAACTCCAGCGATATGTCGTCCGTGCTTCTGGTTCATGTCGCGCAATATGGAATCGACGATAGCTGGAATATCGTCCTTATGATCCCTCAACGGAGGCATATGAATATTGAAAACATTCAAGCGATAAAATAAATCGGCCCTTAACTCGCCTGCAGCAACCGCATCTTCCGGATCCTTGTTCGTAGCCGCCAGGACTCGAACATCGATGGGAGATTCCATCTTGGACCCAAGCCTGCGAAGCTTTCGATCTTCCAGGACACGCAGTAACTTGGCTTGGGTACCGATGGGCATTTCACCGATTTCGTCGAGCAGAAGCGTCCCTTCTTCAGCAAGTTCGAAGCAGCCGGCCCGACGTTCCAGAGCACCGGTAAAAGCTCCCTTCTCGTGGCCAAAGATCTCGCTCTCAATCAGGGTTTCCGGAATTGCCGCACAGTTGACGGCGACAAATGGCTTCGATTTGCGTGGACTAAGCTCATGCAACGTTCTGGCGACAAGCTCTTTCCCTGTACCGCTCTCGCCGGTAATCAGTACTGAAACGTTATTGGGTGCTACCTGCTCAATGAGTGAGAACATCTCCTGCATTTTCTTGGAGGCGCCAACAAGAGAACCCAGGACTCCGGTTTCTTTCAAAAGCCTGCGAGTGACCTCCAACTCCCGCTCTGTTTCTCTCTGTCTGCAGGCATTTGCGAGAATGGTGCGCAAGCGGGTGGGGTCTATTGGCTTTTGTATAAAGTCGTAGGCACCCATTTTCATGGCCTCAACAGCGGCTTCAATGCTGCCCTGCGCTGTAAGAACGATTACGGCCATGCTCTGCTTCAGTTCATTGAGCCGGCTTAGGAGCTCCAGGCCGTCCATGCGCGGCATTTTGAGGTCGGTGACAATTATGCCGGGGGCCCAAGAAATAACCCTCTCGAGAGCTTCTGCGCCATCGCAGGCCATCTCTGTGCGATATCCCCAACCAGAGATCAGCTCAGCTAACCCCATGAGGGCATGTACTTCATCTTCAACGATTAAGACTTTTTCTTGGGCAGTCATTCTCTTTAGGGTAACAAGGCGGAGAGAACTCCAACATCTTTATCACGTTTGTCTATGCTGAAATCTTAACGTAGTGCTTCCGTATATCCTGACTAGGTTCTCTTACTTCAGCGATATGGATGCGTCGAGGACGCCTAGTCTCTCAAAAGGGAATCGCAGTAGTTAAGACTTTTTTGCGGCCTCTACCGGGCCGTGCTTGATAAATCTTTTCGATTACCGGAGAAGGAGGTCTTTTCCCCCAATGCTTGACTTCGAAATTACGCCGGAAAAGCTGGTTTCCCTGAAGGAAGAAAAAGAGCTGGTACTTCTGGACGTAAGAGAACCATGGGAGTATGACGCTGCTCACATCCATGGAAGTTTGCTACTACCCATGGGAGATATTCCAGTTCGTGCCTTTCAGGAACTGGACCCCGATACCCATATCATCGTGATTTGTCATCATGGGGTGCGCTCTCTGAATGTGACAGTTTGGCTTAGGAATCAAGGATTTGATTCGGTTCAGTCTCTGGCTGGAGGCATCAATGCCTGGTCGGAAAAGGTCGATCCTTCCGTCCCCAGGTACTAAACTTAGCTAAATGAAAGATATAGCAGGAGAAAGCATGACCACGAAGGTCGCAATTGTCACTGCTGCCAGCCAGGGAATAGGTGCCGGAGTGGCACGATTGCTGGCGAAGTCAGGTTACCGCGTCGGGTTGCTTGCCCGGTCCGAGAGGGTTCAGCATGTGGCGCAAGAGATTGATGGCGTTGTTGTTACCGGTTCGGTTACCGATCCCGTTACCCTGCAGCTTCTGGTAGACAAGGTGCTGGAGCGCTGGGGACAGCTTGATGCCGTTGTGAACAACACCGGGCACCCTGCAAAAGGAGATTTGCTATCAATTTCCGATGCCGAATGGCAGGAAGGCTATGAACTTATCCTCGGAAGTGTGACCCGTCTGGCGAGAATTGCCATCCCTCACCTGGAGAAAACAAAAGGCGCAATCGTTAATATCTCCAGTTATGCTGCGGTGCGTCCGGAACTGCAGCGGCCTGTTTCGACTGTCTTCCGCGCTGCTCTTTCAGCCTGGACACAGGTTTACGCCCAATATTGCGCCCCTTTAGGAGTTCGTGTGAACTCCGTAATGCCGGGATTTGTGGATTCCTACCCTATCGATGAATCCACAAGAACTACCATCCCAATGGGACGTATCGGGAGAGTTGAGGAGGTTGCTCAGACCATTGCCTATTTGCTTTCGGATGGAGCTTCCTATATCACCGGTCAAAATCTGCTCGTCGATGGCGGTATGGTGCAGAAGGTGTAATCCAAAGAGATACCTCCTGGCGTTTCAGTACAAGTTCAAGTTTTATACTCGACTATTCGGGCAGAGGCTGATAAGCGCCTGGCTTTGTTGTTCTGCACCGAAGAAAAAGGAAGAAGATCAGGTATGAGTTCTGCTGCTATCAATTTTGCCCATTCCAATGCCTCTCGTTTTTTGGATGAACTGAAATCGCTTCTGCGTATTCCATCTATTTCCACCCTGCCGGAACATAAGCAGGACATTCGCAAAGCTGCCGAGGTGTTGGCCACCGAATTTCGCCGTATCGGCATGGAGAACGTGCGTTTGATCGAAACAGAGGGGCATCCGCTGGTTTATGCCGATTGGCTTCATGCGGAAGGGAAGCCTACCTGCCTATGCTATGGCCACTATGATGTGCAGCCGCCCGATCCTCTCGATGAATGGCATACTCCCCCGTTTGAGCCCACCGAACGGGACGGAAACCTCTATGCCCGAGGAGCCGTTGACGACAAAGGCCAGATGTATATGCATGTAAAGGCCCTGGAGTCGCTTTTTGCTACAACAGGCAAGCTACCGTTGAATATCAGGGTCATTTTGGAAGGGGAAGAAGAGGTTGGCGGAGAAGGAATTGCCAAGTTCGTCGCGGAACATCCCGACCAGTTAAAGTCCGATTTTGCATTGATCTCCGATACCGAAATGTTTGCTCCCGAACTGCCTACCCTCTGCGTCGGTCTTCGGGGCATGATTTATACCGAAATTGAGGTTCGGGGGGCGAAAACAGACCTTCACTCCGGAATGTATGGTGGCGCCGCTCCGAATCCCTTTGTGGCTCTGGCGCAAATCATTGCGCAACTGAAAGACAAAGATGGAAAAATTTTGATTCCCGGCTTCTACGACAAAGTCGCCAAACCGAGTGCCGAGGAACTGGCTGCGTGGAAGAAACTCCCCTTCGACGAGGAGCACTATCGCAAGACCGAGGTCGGTTCATCGGTTTTGACTGGAGAGTCGGGATTCTCTGTTTTGGAGCGTACCTGGGCTCGGCCGACACTCGATGTTCATGGCATGCCAGGAGGCTTTACCGGAGCCGGAGCAAAAACCGTAATTCCTGCAAAAGCCACGGCAAAGGTCTCTATGCGGCTGGTTCCGGATATGACTCCACAAGAATCGTTCAGTCTGTATAAGAAGTACGTTGAATCTATTGTTCCCGATGGGGTTCAGGTGGACGTTCGTCTGATTCACTCCGGGGAAGCATGCATGGTTCCGACTGAGAATGTCTATATCCAGGCTGCTAAGAGGGCTATGCACGAAGTCTGGAAGAAGGACACCGTCTTTATTCGTTCCGGTGGGTCGGTGCCAATCGTGGGTGATTTCGCCCGGCATCTGGGGGTTCCGAGCGTAATGATGGGCTTCGGTCTGCCCGACGACAACTTGCATGCTCCCAATGAGAAGTTCCACATTGCCAACTTTCACCGGGGAATCGATTCCCTCATACTTTTCCTGGAAGAAGCTGCAAAGTGAGGTTTCGCATGGCAGAGGCCGTCCAGGGGTATGTTCTTGCTGGCGGCCTTTCCACGCGTATGGGGCGCGACAAGGCCACAACCGAATATCAGGGCATTTCTCTCCTGAAGCGGGCACTAGGCGTGTTGACGAAGGTTGTACCCGAGCCAAGAATTGCGGGTTCGCGCGTGGACCTCAGTCAGTATGCCTCTGTGGTTCCTGATTTGCACCCCGGGATAGGGCCGTTGGCTGGCCTTGAGGCCGCTCTCGAGGACAGCGATGCAGATCTGAATCTCTTCCTGCCCGTGGATCTTCCTCTGTTACCCGAATCTTTCTTAAGGTTACTTCTAGAGCGCACCAGTATTACTGGTGCGGTTGCAACTATTCCTCTTGTAAATGGAATGCCTCAGCCCCTTGTAGGCGTATATCGGCGTTCTATTCTGCCCTTACTTCAGCAAGCTATAGGACGCAGGGAATACAAGGTAATGCGAGCTGTGTCTCAAGCCGAAAAACTGCCTGGAGGAATCGATTTCTTCCGCGTGGAAATGCTCCTGAGCAATGAAAATATGTGGCCTTACCTGTGGTTCCGCAACGTCAATTCGCCTTTGGATCTTCTATAGCTCCCGCAATGGCCAGGATTGAAAGAAGTTCTCCGAGGATGTTCAACTTAAGGGATCTTCGTGAAAACCCCATGCATCCACTAAGCTAGAGAAAAGAACTTGTGAGGGTAATCGACTGAGCGATCAACCACAACTCGTCATAGAACGTCCGGAGTTGTCTCCTTCTACTGCCTACATTGCCTTCGAGCACATCTCGAAGTCCTTTGGCGATCTAAAGGTTTTAGATGATGTCAGCTTTTTTGTCTGTCCCGGGGAGACCCTCTGCATTTTGGGGCGAAGTGGGGTTGGGAAATCCGTATCGCTACAGCAGTTGATGGGCTTTCTGAAGCCCGATTCAGGACGCATTTATGTGGCCGGAGAAGATATTACCGACTATAACGAAGTCCAAATGCAATCCATTCGCAAAAAAGTAACAATGGTTTTTCAGAATGGTGCCTTATTTGATTCCCTTTCTGTAGGCGAAAATGTTGCATTTCCACTTCGCGAGCGTGGCGAGCTGCTGGAGGACCAGATTCAGCAGGTTGTTAATGGCTTGCTGGAGATGGTGGGAGTAGCTGGGATGGCCCAAATATTGCCTGCCGATCTCTCTACCGGAGCAAAACGTTCTGTTGCCATTGCTCGCGCGTTGGCGGCACAACCAGAGGCGATTCTGTACGATGAGCCGACAACGATGGTTGACCCTCTGATTGCTCGGTTAATGGGGGATTTAATTCAGAAACTGAAGCAACAATTACATCTCACAAGCATCGTAGTTACACATGACATGCGTTTCGCTGCGCGTCTTGCCGATCGGGTTTTATTCCTGCACCAAGGGAAGGCTCAATTCTTTGGCACTTTAGAAGAATTTCAACAGTCGCAGGATGAGGTAATACATCAATTCCTTGAACTAGATCGACTTGTTCTTCCTGAGTTTGATTCAGCGCCGATAGCAAAAAGAAATTAACTTCAAGCTGATACTGTTCGATTTTTAACGACACGTTTCCGTGTTATGCGCCTACAGATCCGGTTAACAACTTTTCATGTTCAGCGTGTTGTTAAAAGAGTACACAGCGCGACAAATTATTGTTATACTAGGAAACAGTTTAGCGCGATGAAATCGGAGGAAGATACGATCGAGACGTGCTGAATAGAGACCAGAATCCATCAATTGGCCCTTCCGTATGGCAACCCGCTATACCGTGGCCCATGTAACCGATAACGGGCGAGAAAGCCGTGCCCGTATTGTTTATCTGCGAAGACGATATGAGCTGGGATGATAGCTGGTTCCCGCGTGATATGTGACTGGTCAGAACCTGTCAGCCGAAGTCCTCTACCGGGCTTTGTGTGGTTGTGGCTGAAACGTCCAACGAAGATCTATGTGGCGGCAATTTGAGCCGTCGCACTGGAACAGTTTTAGATTTCTTTCTCACCTAGGCAAGTGCAGCGAAAATCCAAAACGCAGTATCAATTTGGTTGAGGAAGCATGGCCACATCGGAATATTTGCAACGACTCGCAGTTGATTCCTCCACTGAGGCTGGAACTCTCGGCCCGAGACAATCCGCGTCAGCTGGAGCAAGATCTAATCGCGGTTCGGTTGTTCTATGGATAGCCGCGGATATAGCTACAGTAATTGTTTCATTGGCTATTGCGCTACGGCTGAGTTTTGGCGTTAGCCCCATTAAGGGAGGCATTGAGCTTTATCACAATTCGATCAAAGGCCACGAGAGTCCAGGCGCTTTACTATTAGGGTTCTTGGCGTGGTATATCGGCACGCTGGTGGTCATTAGCAAGCGATATCATCTCTATACCCCTCTTCGTATCTCCAGTATCCTTCATGAACAGCGACTTTCTGTACAGGCTTCTCTGACAGCAGGACTACTGCTTACAGGTGCTCTCTATCTGGTACAAGGTGAAGGCGTATCGAGAAGCGTCGTGCTTCTAACGGTGGGGCTCACTACGGTCAGTCTGGGTCTTCGTCGCATATTTTATCGCGGCATCATGTACAGGCGTTATGACCGCGGGCTAGAGACTCGCAATATTCTGATTATCGGTACTGGACGCGTAAGCCAGGCACTGCGCCATCATATCGACAGCATTCGTCATCTGGGCTATACCTTCAAGGGCTATGTGCATGTACCGGGAACCGATACGGATACTCCTATTCAGGGGGAGGTTCTGGGAACTGTCGATTCCGTTTTTGAGATGGCCCGGAAGCATTTTATTGACGAGATTTTCTTTGCGACACCTTGTGAGCGGGGACTTGTAAAACGAGTGGTCGAGCAGGCCCGGATTGCTGGTGTTGACATCCGTGTTGTGCCGGATCTCTATGATGGGCTAGCTTGGAACAACCCTGTGGAATATGTCGGGCAATTTCCAACGTTTCCTCTTCATCGCGGAACCGTACCGGAGATTAGCCTGTTTCTGAAGCGAGCCCTCGACGTGGCTTTATCATTCTCCGCTCTTCTTGTTCTTTTACCGGTTCTGCTGGCAATTGCCTTCGCTGTGAAGTTGGATTCTCCTGGTCCGATTTTCTACAGCTCGGAGCGAATCGGGAAGAAGGGCAGAGTTTTCCGTTGCCTCAAATTCAGAACCATGGTTCGCGATGCTGAGCGCTTACGCAAAGAGATTCTCCACATGAATGAACGAGACGGGGTTCTCTTTAAGATCAGTAACGATCCGCGTATTACCAAGGTGGGTCGTTTCCTTCGCAAGTATTCGCTTGATGAACTCCCTCAGTTCTTCAACGTTCTCCGTGGCGATATGAGTATTGTCGGTCCACGTCCCCCGATTGCCAGCGAGGTTAAGCAATACCAGCTCTCGCATCTTCGCCGATTGGATGTTACTCCGGGGATTACCGGGTTGTGGCAAGTCCAGGCCAGACAAGATCCGTCTTTCGACAGCTACATCTCTCTAGATACGGCTTATGTCGAAAATTGGAACATTTGGCTCGATATAAAGATCATTCTTCGGACGATCGGGGTCGTTTTTGCCGGCACCGGCTCCTAAAAAGATACCTATGGCTTAACGGATGTCAGGGAGCTTAATTATGCTCTCTGACATCTTGTCTTTTGAGTAATATCATGCTTGAAATTGCAAGTATGGTTTAGTTCTGTGCGGGTCTCTTGACGAGCCGTGGGAATTACCCTTCTCCGAACAAACCTTTACCCCACTATCCTTCCTTCTGCAGCAGCTTCCCCAAAAATTTATCTGGCAATGGTCTGCAGCATGGAGAAGGTATGCATAGAGGTCGCCTCAGCTTGTATGATGTGAATCGAATCCAGAAGTGGCAAAATGCCGTAAGGCAGTAAGAAATACCGTTTTAAGGTCCTCAGAAAGGAATTCGATGCATCTGAACCGTTCACTCCGCGTTCCTGTCCTTGCACTGGCAGCTCTGGCTACCGTGCAGTTAGGATTGGCGCAGGCAACCCAACCCTCCTCGACCCAGGAGGTGCCATCCGCTCCTTCTACCCCGGATCTGCAGCATCCGCCTGCCGGAGGGGCTCCGGAAAATCCCTTCCCAAAGGTGGATCCGAAGAATTTTACGGCAGATAAGCCTTCCGCAGAGACTATAAACGAGTTCCTGCGGCAGTCCTGGGGATATGACAGCAATCGAATATGGCAGGTTGCAGCTATTCTGAAGACGCCGGTTGAAGGCATTAGCAAAGTGGTCGTTCAGGTTGCGGAGAAGGGAAGCCAGAAACCTCAGACAGCTGTTCTGCAGTTTTTTGCTCTTCCGGATGGGAAGCACATTATTTCCGATGATGTAATGCCTTTCGGGGCTCACCCTTTTGCCGACGATCGTCTTACTCTCGTGCAACGAGCCAATGGACCCGCTCGTGGGGCAGCTTCGAAGGACCTGCTGCTAGTGGAATTTGCCGATTTTCAATGCCCTCATTGCAAAACCGCGCAGGCTGTCACAGACAAGCTCGTTCAGGATTATCCCAACGCCCGGTTTGTCTATGAGAACTTTCCTCTTGTCCAGATACATGAGGAATCCTATAAGGCGTCTCTCTACAGTGTCTGCGTCGACAAGATGGGAGGCAACGATGCCTTCTTCAAGTTCTCAGCTGCTACCTTCGACGGACAAGCTGGATTGACTCCCGAAGGTGCCGAACTGACGCTTAAAGGTGCAGTAGCAAAAGTCGGACTGGATCCCGCCAAAGTGGCTGCCTGTGCTGCTACTCCTGCAGCTAAAGCGGCGGTGGATGCTTCTCTGCAACTTGGAAAGGATCTGAATATCGTTGAGACTCCGACGTTATTCATCAATGGTCGTCGGCTTCCTGGGTTTGGAAACATTCCTTATGACACGTTGAAAAAGATCATCGATTTTCAGATAAAGGAAGACGGTCCCGCTCCTAAATAAGACCTTCCCGAGTGAGAGTTCCTCTCACTCGGGTCCCTCCCCTGATCAACTTCTCTAGATTTTTCATAAGCCTTTACTGTCGAGTACAAGAACTTAAATCTACTCTAGACATGGACCAAACCTCGTTGCATAGCCCTGAGCACTGCCTGTGTTCGGTCAGTGACACTCAAACGCAGGAATATGACTGTCAGGTGACACTTCACCGTAGCTTCGGAAATTCCTAGTTCCGTAGCAATCTCTTTGTTGCATTTTCCTGCTGCAACTAGAGAGAGGACCTCTCTCTCCCGGCGGCTCAGTGCTGGCTCCGCATTTCTGCCATCCAGGACTTCCTTCACTTGTGAAGGAAGAAAAGTCTCTCCGCTGTGAACCTTTCTAATTGCCTCCACAAGAAGCTGTCGGGGCATTCCTTTTACGATGTAGCCATTGGCGCCAGCCTTTAGCGACTGATGAATATCTTCGTCTCCACGGTAGGTGGTTAAGACAATGAAGTGTCCGCTCTGGAATCTTTTTCGAATTGCCCGGATACATTCCACCCCACTCATATCTTCCAGACGAAGATCCATCAGAGTGATATCTGGAAGGTATTCTTCAAAAGCTGCAATTGCTTGTGTTCCATTGCAAGCCTCCGCTACCACCTCCATATCCGTCTGGGTATCGACGATAGCGCTGATTCCGGCTTGTACAACGGGATGATCATCTACAACCAAGACCTTGATCTTTTTCAGCTGACTCATGGTTATAGGTCCAGAACAGTCTTCTTCCTTTCGCAATTTTTCCGTGGCAGGCGGATGCTGAGCTCCGTGCCTTCTCCGGGAGCACTCACGACGTTCAGCTTTCCATGTAACCGACTGATTCGTTCCTTCATTCCGATCAATCCATAGTGTTTTCCCGCACCAAAGAGCTTTGATCTTGGATCAAACCCTTGGCCGTCGTCACGAATCGTAAGCTCCAAGCTCCGTTCCGAAAACTGCATAACAATATCTACCTTTTGTGGCCGTCCATGCAAGATCGCGTTTTTGACGCCTTCGCGAATAATCATTTCCAACTCATGGAGTGCTAGTTCACTAAGTGTGAAAAGCTCGCCGTCTATGCGAGAGGAAATCACTGTTTCAGTGCTTTTCTGAAGTTGAGCTGTAATTTTTTCAAGAAGCGCGTGAATTGAGGCTGAAGATCCCGAACTATTTCTCAGGTTCCAAACGGCTTGGCGCGCTTCCTCAATCGTTGAACGAATCTGATCAGTGGCATAGGCTACCAGTTGGTTCTTCAGTTCGGTTTCATCATCCTCAACGCCACCTGCAGCTTCGAGTAAAGCGGAAACGCCAACACATCCTTGAATCAAGGTGTCATGCATCTCTCTCGCCAGTCTGCCCCTTTCCTCCAAAACAATTTGAAAGCGCACCCTTACCCGATGCATTCGCAAGCGATAAACGATAAAAGCGAGTGTTACGCATAAAAGGAAGCAGAAGCCAATGAACAAACGCGTTCGATAGAAGTGTGGTTTCTGGACTATCTCAAAAGACACCTCTGAAAAGACCTCCGGATTGTAGAGTTCAAAGGCTTGGACTCTGAATCTGTATTTCCCCGGAGACAGATTGGTGTAATAGGCTGTTGGACGTGAATCCGCTTCATTCCAGCTTTCCAGGCCCTCCAGCTTATATCGATAACGAACTGCCTCTTGTGAACGCAAGAGCATTGCTCCATACGAGATTTCCAGCCTCGCATTTTCCGGTTTGAGGATGACCCCTCGATCAAAAGCAATGGACTGCCCATCTATCAAGACACGATGAATAACGACCGGAGGTGCAGCGTTGGATATTGTCTGTGTCGCCAGGATATGGATGGGACCCTTATTACTCGGAAACCAGACATCTCCGTCTGTAGTCATGCAACCTGCAGGTTGTAGGCCCCCATACAGTTCAGCCGATTCCATGTTGTAGGAGGTGAGATATAGACTCAGATGAATTCGATGATGAGGATTCCTTTCCACCGTTTCCAGGTCGTGTCTGTTTAATCGCGAAATGCTCGTAGGACCGCTTAACCACAGAGTGGCCTTGCGATCTTCCAGAATCTGGTAGATGACATCGTCAGCCAAACCTTGAGCGGTAGAAAAATGCGAGAGCTTCTCCTTTTGCAGTCTATAGAGTCCGTTACTCGTTCCGAACCAGAGGGCTCCGTCTGTATCTTCATGAATACTCCAGATCTTTTCTTTCTCTAGAGCCTTGGTGATCGTGTCTTTCACGATTCTGCTGCCATGCACGTGACTAAGGCCCAGGCTGGTGCCTATCCACAGATCTCCGCCTTTGTCTTCGAGTAGAGCGGTCACGCTGAAATAGGCGAGTCCGTTTCCGACTCCATAGTTTGTGATGTTATTAGCTACAATATGGCTGACTCCTCCATCCGTTCCAACCCACAAGCTACCATTGCGGCTCTGAATGATTACACGAACAAAATCGTTTACTAGACCCTGCTTGTTGGTATATCGAAGAACTCTGTTCTCTTTGAGACGTAATAGGCCCTTTCCATCAGTCCCAATCCATAGATTTCCCTCTCGATCACGAAATACTGTCCTGACCCCTGCATCCTTAATTGCGGGCAAGTGATAAGGTTGCGCTATACCATTACGGATGCGGAATAGATGGGTGGAAGCCGCGACCCAAAGCGATTCATCTCGGTCCAGATAGATCGTTTCAGATTCAGCATCTGCTCCTTGAGGCAGTGGAACAATGCTCACCGGAGATTTCGATAAGCGGATCATTCCCGTTTGCGTTCCCAGCCAGATATCTCCTTCACTATCCTCAAAAACAGCAGAGATTGTTTTGCTCGGTAGCGATTGTTCGGATAAAAGTATCGAAGAAGCGTTTCTCTGAAAGATCGATAGACCCCGCCCGACAGTTCCAAGCCAGAGTCTGCCATCGGAGATCTGAGAAAGCGCGGCAACAGGTCCACAATTCCGGATTTTCTGAATTGTTCCCGAGGGGTTTAAGAGATACAGTCCGGAGTGCATTCCCAGCCATAGTGCTCCCTTGCTATCGACTGATAAACGAGTGATGAGATTCAGGCTAGAGTCGTTGGGCAACGGATACTCTTGAACAGACTCACCACGAAAGCGCAGTAGTGTTGTGCCTCCGACCCAAACATCCCCTTTTTTGTCCTGGACGATAGCTCGAACAAATAATTGCGGAATGTGATTCCGTCCGTCGATACGCACCAGTCTGCGATCGATCACCTTGAACAGACCTTGATCTGCACCGACCCACACAGTTCCATTGCTATCACGACAAATAGTTCTAACGAAAACCTCTGTAGACCCGTTGCTCGTTGGAAAGCTCTCAAAGACATGATGCCAATAACGGATTAATCCGCCACCTTCTGTCCCTATCCATAAGCTTCCATCTGGTCCTGAGGCCAGACTGTTCACCCCACTCTCCATGAGAGCGGGCGTATTTCCCTTCGTATATACGGTGAACTTTGCTCCGTCGAATTGAACGAGACCTCCCTTTGTTCCTATCCACAGATAGCCGTCGGAGGTCTGGGCAAAGGCTTCTACCGATTGATCTGGTAGTCCATCCTGTGTCTCCCAAGCTCGCTTGGTGTATCCAGCGAGTGACGGAGTGGCAAGTAAATCTGGCTCTAATGCAACTGCAAAAAAACACAGCAGAGAAATTACAACAGTTCGTACCATGTCTAGGTCTTATATGTTTTCAAGAGACAGCTGTAGATTGAAAAGCTCAGAAGTAGTGACCACCGCGCAACCGAGCTCAATATCCCGGACAAGAATTTTTCTTTCTTCTTTCGAAGATTGCTAACCTAAAGCGCATTAATCGCATGTAGAACCATTTTGTTCCGTCCACTCGGCGATTCCACGATCACTGAGAACAAATCCAAAATGTTCCTCATGTATGCCTTGAGCAAATTTAAAGTTTTCGTCCTTGGGACTTCGATTATAACCGTCCGATACCGAAATTGAAGACAAGAAGATGCCCGCTAACAATGCAACTCAATCGCTCAATAATGGAATGACTGTGTCGAGCAGACAGTGTCAATCAGAATAGGCACACATCGGCTGTCACTCAAGCTCATAGCTCCACCATTTGTGTGCCTGTAAAGTAAACGCCCATTCGCAAGTTCGAAAAAAACTGAAAACTCCGACTTAAGTCGGATTCCCCTGAGTGGTTCTGTCGAGGTATGGTTTGTTGCGGATTCGGATAACGTTTCCTTTCAACATGGAGGGAATAAGTACGATCAGGATTGATAACTCGAGGTGTGCCTAATAAGGACGCGCTGATCTATAGCTTTGCAGGGCCATAGAGATCCCGGGGTACCTAAGGAACAGGGAAGAGGAGTAGTTATTTCTCAAATATGAGAAAACGTTTACATGGTTGTCTGGACCTCTCGATCTTTCTCTCTGCTCGTAAACATCCGCTATTTCAGGCGGAGAAAGGCAATAATATGAACTTACGAGGCTTAACGCTTTTTCTGGCCATAGCATTGTGCTCGACTATGCTGCTAGGTCAGGAATTTACTGGGCGTGTGACTGATTCTGCGGGAGCTGTAGTGCCTAAAGCTCACATCATTGTTCATAACCAGAATACGGGAGTCGATATAACTACCACGACGACTGATTCGGGTGATTATACGGTGCCATATCTGAAGCCTGGCACCTATTCTGTGGGTGCCGAGGCTAAGGGGTTCTCCCGGGTAGAGAAGACCGATATCACCTTACAGGTGAGCCAGACGGCAGTGATCAATCTCGTCCTGAAGGTCGGTTCCGTATCGGAAACAGTTACCGTAAAAAGTGACGCTGCCTTGCTTGATTATGGTAAGGGAGATCATGGCGAGGTGGTTGAAAATACCCGCGTTACAGAGTTGCCTCTGAATGGGCGCGATCCCAATATGCTCTCCGTTCTTAATGCCGGTGTGGTTTGGAAAGGAAGCATTCAGTGGCAACGTCCCTTTGACGATACCATGCAAAATCTCTCCATCAATGGTGGTGGTGCGGGAAATAACGAATTATTGCTTGATGGCGTTTCGAATGAGTCCACTTGGCACAATAGCGGAACCAATTCGATGATCAGCTACGTTGCTCCTGTCGACTCGGTGCAGGAATTCAAGATCGTCACCAACGCCTACGATGCGCAGTATGGACGTGCAGCTGGTGGTGCCATTGACATGACACTGAAATCCGGCACGAACCGCATCCACGGCGATGTCTACGAATTTGCTCGACGTACCTACATGGATGCCAATACCTGGCAAAACAATTGGCTATTGTCTAAAGCAAAAGGAACCTCCAATTGGGAGAGTGCGAAGAAGAGTTATTCCAAAGCTCAGCAGAAACTGGATCAATACGGGGCGGAACTCGACGGGCCAGTTATTCTGCCGAAAATCTATGACGGGCGCGACAAAACCTTCTTCCTCCTTCAATACGAAAACTGGAATGAAGTAGTGCCGAATTCATTGGTGGCTTCGGTGCCCGATCCTGCCTGGATCAATGGTGATTTCAGCAACTTGACCTGGTACAACGGTAATCACTCCGCCTACGAACCGATGTACATCTATGATCCGCAGACTCTTCACAAAAATGCGAACGGGGACTATGTTCGCGATAAATTTCCCGGAAATAAAATTCCTGCCAGCCGTTTGAATCCCGTTGCGCAGAAGATCATGTCCCTCTATCCGAAGCCGAATACGACTCCGTCGAATGGAACTAACCTGTTTGCGAATAACTACTCAACTCCGAACCCGACAAAAGACCGTTATCGTAACGTTCTCGGAAAGATTGATGAGAATTTTACCGCGAGCGATCGTTTTTCTCTTCGTTATGGCTATTGGGAACGTGTTGAAACAAGAAGTACGAACGGTATGCCAGGCGTAATTGCGCATGGGCAGCTACCACATGGAGAACGCAGTCATACTTTCGCCACCCAGTGGACCCATACATTTAATCCTAATCTCCTCGCCGATTTTCGTGGCGTAATCAATGTCCGTACTGACTATAGCTTTTATGGCCCATCCACTTTCGATCAGACCAGTCTTGGCTGGTCCTCTTCCATGGTGAATGCCTTTGGCTATACAAAGAGCGTTTTCCCGTATATCCAGGCCAGCGAGTTTGCAGAAATAGGAGGGAATGCTCCGAATCAATCCGTCAGCAACTCGATGAGTCTATTTCCAAGTGTTACCTGGATTAAGAATAAGCACACCATTCACGCAGGAGTTGATTGGCGAGTGCTGCAATATGTTATCACCGCAAATGGTGGTGGTCCGTATTTCTGGGTAGACCGGCAATGGACACAGTCCAATTACATCGGTTCACAATGGACGCAGGATAGCGGAAATTCTTTCTCTTCCATGCTGCTTGGGACGATGACCTCCGGAAATATCGGTATCAACGCACAAGCTTTCTGGTCGCAGCATTACTATGCCCCTTTCATTCAAGACGATTGGAAGATTACTAAAAAGCTCACTCTTAATCTGGGGCTTCGCTGGGATCTGAATGAACCACAGACAGAGAGGTACAATCGTGCAGACTATGCCTTTGACACGGAAAGTACGAATCCTGTCGATAATTATGTGAATCATGCTTATATGCCGAATGGTTCATCGGTAAAAGGAGGTGTGCGATTCCTTGGTGTAAACGGGAGTCCTCGCTCTCTCTACGAGCTTGTAAAGACGAACATTCAACCACGTGTAGGGTTTGCCTATGCTGTGAATGATCGCACGGTTCTTCGTGGAGGCTTTGGGGAGATGTTCATGAACCCAACTCCAGGAGGGAACCTCACTGGATTCAGTGCCACCACTCAGTACGATGCATCTGACGATGGGGGCAAGACTCCCAATGTGAATCTGTCAAATCCTTTTCCCTCTGTTGTACAACCGACAGGTTCGGCTCTCGGAATGTTGACAAACCTTGGCCAAGGGCCATGGTTTTTGAATCCCAAATATAAAATTCCCAGCTATTGGAGCTACTCCGTCGGACTTCAGCGACAACTCCTTTCGCATGACACAATCGAGATCAGCTACGTTGGTAGTCGCAGTTATAACAACGACAGCTCAGACGACATCAATCATCAGAGCTCAGCTTACTATTCGAAGTGCAATGTAGAGCTGAGCGGCAATCCCAAGACCTGCAACGATGATTATCCGAACAATCCCTTCTATCAGGTGGATGCCTTTAAGGGAACAAGCTACTACAGTGCAAAGACGATTCAGGGGGGTAACTTTACGCGGCCATTCCCGGCTTTCACTGGCATAACGGAATGGCAATTGAATGATGGCCGCAGTTGGTATAACTCACTGCAAGTAACGGGCATGCATAAATGGAACGATACTTTGACCTTCCATGGAACCTGGACATGGAGCAAAGCCATGAAGGCCGGTGGTTGGGCTGACAATGTTTACCGTGTCCACTCACGTACCCTGGACGGGGATGATCGGACACATCGCGTAACCATCTCAGGGGTATATCTTCTCCCTGTAGGACGGGGGCGCAAGCTCCTCTCTGGTGCAAATCGGTGGGTAGACTCGGCTCTGGGAGGATGGGAACTGGCTGGATTATATGTCTATGAAACAGGTTGGCCATGGGGAGTGCCTGATAATCCCAATGAACGTTACGTACACAATGCCTGGGTTCCTCGACATATTGAAAAGGGTACGGGATATATTCGCGGAGTTGCTGCTTGTGTATCGCAGTGGAAGCAGGACAACAATACGGGAACATGGTCGATTCAACCCATGTCCTACAATTATTCGGGGACTTGTAGTCAACCCGATTTTCTTGTACAGCCGCAGTATGGAGCTTTAACCAATACCGTCTATACCGGAATTCGTGTTCCCAACTATCATCAGTTCGATACCAATCTATCGAAAAACTTTACTATCGTTGAGGGCTTAAAACTTCAGTTCCGGTTGGAAGCCTTTAATGCTCTGAATCATCCTCTCTGGCAGATGAAGTACACTGGCAGCGCCAATGACACTAACTTTGGCACAATTCAGCGCGGTCCTTCGGGGCAGAGCAATTTGCCTCGTGAGTTACAGTTGGCCTTAAAGCTCATGTGGTAGGTTAACTATCCCTTCTGCGCTGGGTGCAAACAATGCATTCAGCGCAGAAGGTTAAAACTGCCAAAGGCATAAACTAGTATGGTGCAGCGTAAATTGTAAATATTGTCTAATGAAATACAGAGCAGAAGAAAGTCGATGATTTGTCAAAGATTTATATATTAAGCAGATCTACATCGTTAATTTTGTTCTACTGTCCTTGATGTACTCGGAGTGAGGGACGGATGCGATTGGCTTGGCTCTTAATGTTTTGTGCCTGGATTCCGTTGCAGGCGGCAAACACTTTCTATGTAGACTCGGTCCAGGGGCGAGATGAGAATTCCGGGCAGTCAATAACTGCTCCGTGGAAGACGCTGGAGCGAGTCAATCAGGCAGAATTCCATCCTGGTGACCGCATTCTCTTAAAGAGTGGATCACGTTGGCAAGGTCAGCTCGTTCCCAAGGGTTCAGGTTCTCCTGGCCGTCCGCTTGTGGTTGATAGTTATGGAGGAACTGCCTTCCCTCGAATTGATGGGATGGGGAGGGTGGACGATGTTGTTTGGCTCTATAACATTCAACAAATCGAGATCCACCATCTTGAAATTACAAATCAGAATAGTCTCTCAGCTGTGCGGCGTGGAGTACATGTTGTTCTAGACAACTTTGGAACAGCAAAACACATTGTTCTTTCCGGCTTGTATATCCACGATGTGAATGGAACAAATCAGATCAAGGACAATGGCGGCATCATCTTTCGTACAAAAGGAGAGAAGAAGCCGTCCCGTTTCGATGGTTTGCTTATCGAGAAAAACATTATCTGGAAAGTCGACCGTTCTGGAATTGCTGCGGACAGCTTTCACGCATCGAGAGAGCACTGGTTTCCAAGTCTGGGTGTCATTATCCAGGACAACTATGTTGCGGATGTCAGCGGTGATGGGATTGTTCCCTGGGCGACAGATGGAGCAGTGGTTGAGCACAACATTGTTCGAGATTGCAATCAGAGCTCCGGAGTATATAACGCTGGCATCTGGCCTTGGAGTACTGATAATACCCTTATTCGCTGGAATGAAGCTTTCCTGACGCACACCACCCGAGATGGGCAGGGCTTTGACTCCGATTTCAATTCGCGAAACTCTCTGTTTGAGTTCAACTACAGTCACGATAATGACGGCGGGTTCATCTTGATTTGTAGCCCCGGAGATGCGGATCCATCAAAAAACATCGGAAATACAGGGACGGTTGTTCGCTACAACATTAGCCGCAACGACCATTCCCGTATTGTCAATCTAAGTGGAGCGGTAAAACAGACACTCTTTGAGAGGAACGCAATTTATATTGCTCCAGAGGATGATGTTCAGCTGTTAGTGAGTGACTGGAATGGGTGGCCATCCGGAGCAACCTTCAGGGGAAATAGCTTTTACATCCAGGGTAATGTGCACTTTGGGCACGCACTTTCACGAAAGGACGACGGCAGCTACCTCATTGCTTCTGGGTGGAAACCGGCGACAAGCATTGTCTTTGAAGGAAATGAATACTTCGGCAGCTGGGCCGATCCGCCCCAGGGGGAACTTGCTGTTGCCCGGAAATTTGTTGTTTCTTCGAAGCTGAATTGGGCTGAGCCGAGCTTTGAACCAAACAGACCTGATACCTATGAGAGTTTTCTGGAGGCTCACCGTAAGTGGATGATCGAACTCTTTCAAACACAATTTGGCGAGATCCGTGCGCTATCTCTTTCTGCCCGGAAACTTCGGCACTAGGGGAATCGATGATGCTCTGTAAGACATACCGACAGACGTGAGAGGTATGGTTCTGACGGTTTTGCTTTACGTTACTGGAGAGGTGGGCAACTCTGTTTAGGAATTCCCACTTGGTTTCTGCTGGTTGATCGCATGCCTTTGAGTTCGGCGGATCGCTTCAAGTGAACGCTTAATTGGTCACAACGCAGGCGGAGCACTCTTGTCTGCTGGATGAGCTTGTCCGCTAGAAGCTGTGTGTGATGCAGATGGTCAAGACGTTCTAGAGCAGTGGACTGAATGGCTAACGTATCGGCTTGGGGAGCGGGCTGGGTCTTGGTAGATTGTAGCCATGTATCCAACTCATTGGGAAAGGCAATAACTGCGCTACGCTCCTTTCCCGCAGGGCGATGTACAGGCATACCGAAGGATGTTTCCCAGCGCTGGGCTGTACGGACGCCTCGGCCTAGATAGCTAGAGATTTCTTTCCACGAATTGAGAATATGAGTGGCGAGCATGTTGGGGGTACTTTCTTGGGGGAAGTGTTTAAAATCACAATTTATATTAGCTGGGAATATCTCGCGTGGTATCGGCAATTTCAGCTTCACGGTCATTTTTCTCCCACTCCTCGAGTAAGTCTCGAAGGACCTTGGCGTGTTGGGATCGCCTATGGGCGCTCTCTTTATAAAGCCTGGCAGCATGTGCTCGGTCGCTAAACTCAGCACGTTCGGCGAGTTTCCTGCTTATAGTGGATCCTTCCTCCAGTGACCGGACCGCGGCCCAAAGTGCGCGTTCTAGTTCGTCACTTTGTGCTTGTAGAATGCCATGAATTGTAAAAGAGTGCCCGATCTGACATTCAAAGTGTGTTCCAATTTCGGTTTTTATCTCATAAATTACTCCGTGACATTCGGGACAGGTAATCGTTGTCGGTGTAGAAATTCGTTCGCAAGGCGGAGAAGGATTGATTCCAGCCTGAGGTGATTTACAGATTTGGCTAAGGTGGGGCCCGATCTGAGCGAGAGGAAGACATGCATCGGGTCGGATTTTTCGCAAGGCATGACGAGGCATGGAGGGGACTAGTGCATCATTCGGGTCTTGGACGATGGTATAACCACCCGCATTCTGTATAGCAGCTAAGCCTTCGCTTCCATCGTCGAGAAAACCGGTGAGGACAACTCCTATCACTCTTTTGCCGAGGTATTGAGCTGCAGATTTAAAGAGAGGGTCTATGCCAGGTCGATAACGATTGTGCTTAGGAGATTGCGATAGCACGACCTTAGTTTTGTTCACCAAAAGATGTTTGTCGGGAGGTGCTACGTAGATGTGGCCCATTCGAATAGGCTCTCCATTTCCGGGAAAGCTTGTAGGGAGGCTTGTATATCGTGCGAGGATGGGAGCCAACAATCCCGTTCCGCCAGGAGCAAGATGCAAGACAATAAAAACGGCGGCTGGCAGGTCGTTCGGGAGGCTAGATACCAGAGTGGTAAGGGCTTCCACTCCACCAGCTGAGGCCCCGATCACGACAATATCGCGTGTCTCTGGTCTGTCAGCGTCCGGTGATGTATGGACGGCCATCTATAAGTTTTGATGCCGAAGACGTTATCGTGACTGTAAAGAGTTCTCCCAGGAGAATACCGTATATGCAATAGTTCGAGGGATGTTCAATGGAGATCTTCAGCTGCATCAAGTTTCTCCCTTAGAAATTAGCATGTGAAATAGCTCCGCGAGAAAACGGAGAGCCTGGTTGCTGGTAAATTGTTGAATTAGAATAACTTTGGGAGTGCTGGTACGGGATGGCCGAATCGCTCAATCTACAGCAGTTTTTGGATATTTTGGCGGACGAGTTCGGTATCGACCTCCGCGGCTATAAACACTCTACGCTCCAGCGCCGTATTGAGAAACGCATGGTCCAGATAGGTATTTCAAACTACGAAAACTATCTGATGTTTTTGCGCACGAAGCCAGATGAAAAGTTTGATTTACTGGGCACTATCCTGATTAACGTTACAGAGTTCTTTCGTGATCCGCAGGCATGGGATGCCATTTCTCAGGATGTACTACCGTTGTTGTTGTCCAAAAAGCGGCAGGGAGATCCTTTCAGAGCCTGGGTGGCGGGTTGTGCGAGTGGAGAGGAGGCTTATTCTTTAGCCATTCTTCTTGCCGAGCAATTGGGAGCGGACTTTTCTCAGTACGACATCAAGATCTACGCAACCGATGTGGATGAGGAGGCGCTCATTACGGCACGGAGGGGCGAGTATTCAGCCGAGCGGTTACGTTTGCTTCGGCCTGAATGGAGATCCAAATATTTCTTCGGCGTGAAGCCAATGCGGGTTACCCGCGATATCCGCAAAATGGTTATCTTTGGGCGAAGCGATCTTATCCATGACGCCCCGATTTCTCACGTAGAATTGCTCATCTGCAGAAATGTCCTGATTTACTTTGATGCTCTGACTCAAAAACACATCTTCAGTCGGCTTCATTATGCTTTGGAGGATCGTGGTGTTCTCTTCCTGGGAAAGGCCGAATCTAAACTGACTGATTCGACGTTGTTTACGCCAATTAACGCAAGGTGGCGTATCTTTCGTCGAAATAGTGTTTCCATGCCGGAAGTAGGTCCCCAAAATTACGAGGATAAAATGGCGCAGTCGGACGATGCCGAAAATCAGGAACTCTCACTTCTCCGGCTCTATCATCGAAGCGTCTTGGAGGTACTGGAACCCGGGATCATCATGTTGGATTCGACTGACAAGGTACTGGAGGAAAATGAATCTTCAAGCAAGCTTTGGGGGATAGCTTCGGGTACGCTGCGTAACAAATATCTTCGTGATACTGCTATCGCTCGAAAGTGTCCCGAATTGCCGGTCCGGATACAGGAGAGCCATCAGCATGATAGCCGAATTCGCTTTCAGTGCAGACTCGATCAGGACAGTAATGGCAGAACACTTGAGATAACATTGCGTCCGGTGATTGGAGATCGTCGAACCCGGGTTGGAACCTTACTTTATGTTGAAGATATAAGCATGAGGGAAAAGCTTCAGCATACGGTTGAGCAGCTCGAGGCCACCAGCGAAGAGCTTCAATCGGCAAATGAAGAGCTAGAGACGACAAACGAAGAGCTTCAGTCAACGAATGAGGAATTGGAAACTACGAACGAGGAACTCCAATCACTCAATGAAGAGTTAGAGACTACGAATGAAGAGCTCCAATCCTTAAATGAAGAATTGGAGAACATGAATGAGGAACTTGAGTTTCGTACCAGGGAGCTAGATGCCCTTAATGGACGGTATGTTAATACCTTGGAACAGATGCCTTGGGCCGTGGCTCTGGTCGAGGATTCGGGTCGGATTCAGTTTTGGAATTCTGCAGCAGAACGGCTCTTTAAACTTTCCGCTTCGGCGATGATCGGGTTGGAGTTGAATCAGATTCCGATTCAAGAACGATTGCGTCAGATGCTGCACCGCAGATTCCGGATGGTGTTGGAGAAGTCGAAGCCAGTTGTTCTAAAGAATCAGCAACTTATCGTTGGGCGAACAATACACGTTCTTCAGATTCACTTTACATTGGTGGAAAGGGAAGAGACACCGAGAAGTGTGCTGATTATGTTTGGTCCTTTTCAGCTGCAGTTTCCTTCAGGAAAGAAGAAGTCAGATCCTCAGCATCTCCTTCCTGCTCCGAAGGCATTGCTCTCGGATTCTGGAAAGAGAGATTCCGCAAATTCCGGGCGGACTACTCCTGACGGTGAGCGGAAAGCAGTTTCTCTTTCAAAAAAACGCAAAGGCCAATAAACATTGGCTGTTTCCTAGCGGAGAAGATTAGGTCGTTTGTGCGAGTTTATGAACGGCCTCGATTACTGCGTCCGGTCCATCCTCCTCCACGACCACGCTGTGAAAGAGCATAACCTCGAAATCGAGATTAATTCTTTGGCTAACGAGAAGAAGCCGAGTTTCAGGGCTATAGCGGCGGAAGCTAGCCGCTATCTGCACTCGCTCCAGCGAGCTGAGCGATTCGCAAAAGATAGAAACCGTAATTTGCGCTCTTCTGCTTTCTTGAATTGCAATTTCAGGTGTAATCGGAATGACCTTATACCCTGCCTCTTCCAGATAGGTTTGACGCTTATGCGGGTGATCAGAGTCGTGTCCTATCAGATAGATGTATTCAGGTTTTCGTGCAAGCGCCGGAACAGGACGGCAGCCAAAAGGACGTTTGGCAAAAGGGAGGAAGTTTCCATTGATCGTGCCGTGCACCTGTCGGGAGGTAGAGCGGCAAATCTCTGTGGATTCCTTTCGCTCTTTTGGCCGTTGCGTCGTTTGACTGCGGGCTGTAAAGTTCGCAGTATCGAGAGGATATTCCATCAGATCTTCTCCGCTGTTTCGCTATCGTGTACTTTTCCCTTGCAAAGATGTCATCGTAAGGCACCGTGGACGTACTTTGACAGTGGATGGCATAACTTGACGCTCCGGCGAGAATGATCAACGCCGGTAGGTTTGGGATGAGAGCGTCCTTGTCGCAGCCAAGAATAGGGGAAGTATTGTGAAGTGTGGAAGGTTTATATGAAAGACCTTCATCAGGACTACTGGGCGAGAGGTGTTGAGTTCCTTCTGATAGAACTCGATCTCGGGCTAACGTTCAGCAGTATTGCGTTGTCGAGGAAAGATGAGGGACAGCGAATACGTAATATGCGGAATGCAAGGGCAAGTTATGATGCGGTAATGCGTTTCCTGCCCTTGGTTCGTTTGACGAAGGCGGAAGCTTTATCTATTGAACAGAAATCTGCGCTGCTGCAACAGCGGCTGGCTCGCATCAGGGCTTTGCTTGACGACAATGGCGCACCCCAGAGGCAGAGCTCTATTTAGGGAAAATATCTCTGTCTCATGCGACTTGAGCGGTGGACCTTTCGGCACTGAAACGAAGTTTTGCAAGAAAGCCCTGTGTCTCGGGAATCACTTCTTCTGTTTCTGCCATTTGAATTGTGAAAGCTCCTCGTCCCGCTCGCCGCACCAGAATCTCAGAAAGATCATTGAAACGGTGGCCCGGCCTGCTACAGAGTGAACAGGTAGAGGGACGTCCCATATCTATGTGGTTACAGGCTGTGCACACGCTGGCCGCAACTGGCATATGTGGTCCTATCACGATGGTTTGGGCTTCTCCTTGTTCGAGGGCCCGAATTACCTCTCGCGGTCCGACAGCTTCTCTGGCATTACGGGCGGCTCTTCCTGCAGCATCTTCTATGATTTCGAGGAGGTGTTCTTTCCTTCCTTCTTTGACCAGGGGCCCCACTAATTCGACTGTCTCCTGGACAGAAATGAGACCGGGGAGAAGCGGTGCGAGAATAAAGGAATTTCCGATAGATGCTTGCGGTTGGACCGAATAAGGCAGTTCGATTTCTTCCCAAAAATCGGATGGACCTGCAAAGATGGCTAGCCCTGCAGCTGAGGCTGTGCGGAGATCGTTTGCCTTTTGCTCTAGCCGCTCGATGATATTACGTAGTTCAGGTGATGAATCTTTACGGCCAATGTTGCGTACCAACTCCTTAGCTGTGATCACACCTGTACCATGAGCTAGATTCTGAGGATGAGCTTCCGAAAAATAGAAGCTCACTCCATTCCCTTCATCGAACCAATAGTCAGCTAGTGAGTTCATGAGTGTGGTGTCTAGCATAAGTAAGCCTCAATTGTAGAGAAGATTAGGGCAGGCGTTGGATTGTCCACCGCGCCTCTGTCATGTGATGCAAACATGTCCATGATTCGGCTTTGGTGTGTGGATGCTCCTCCTGAAGAGACAATCGGCAACCAGCCGGACTAGAGCTCCCTTTCCAACGGGAAAGAGGTACAGAGTTTATGAGCGGATTTCTAAACAATGCGAATAAGAAGAGCATCATATCAAGCCTGCAAAAAGCGGCAAAGAAATACCTCGTCTCCCGAGGGGAAAACAAATAAAAGCAACATGATGCCTTTAAATGCACCTGGTCATTCCAAATCCCATGCTGTTAATCTGGCCCCGAAAGGTTCTTCTCTCATTAAACCCGCAGGCAATTTGCGCAGGTCTTCAAGTCCAGACCCAAGATGCCAACCGTAGTAGAGATCAATTCCTTTCGTTATAGAGGATGCGACCCGTTTCTGTGTCCTTGGTTGATCTAGGTCCGCTTCTGGAAAGTCGAGAAAGGAGTTTTAGGCTGCCGACGAGAGTTGGTCGATTGCTTTACAGAGAGCTTTCAATCCATCCTCTGCACGGACAACCGAATGAAAAAGAACGGATTCTGAACGAAAGTTGTCTCCATGTGTGAGAAGGATCAGGCGATTTCCCGGCGTGTAGCGGCGAAGACGTGTCGCTATGAATAGACATTCTTCAGACCCAAGCGTGTGGCAGAAAAGTGAGATTGTGTCTGGCACTGTAAGGTTTTTAAGTAGAAGGGTCTCTATGGTAGAAGAATGTACCAGATATCCTGTCCTGCGCAGTGCCCATTCACGTTCTACTAACAGCTTGATATCTCGTCCAAGCGAAAACAGAGAGACAGGTTCTGCCGACAGAAAGGAGGATCGTTTGCCCTGATTGCTCCTGGTTGTAAAGGGAAGAATGCGCTCTGAATTCATCTGTTTGTCCGGTTTGTTTAGTAAAAGTGATGGCTGCAGCGAAGCAATTTAGATCCAAAAGTAAGTAAATTGCTCACAGATCTTTCATCGTATGCGAGATGCCAGACAGAACAAGCGCCAAGGTACGCCATACAGGCAAAACTTCATCGTGGGATTTAAGTGAGAGATAACTGCACTATCGCTAATTCGTTACTAGATGAGGAGGCGGTGAAGAGCAGGGAATAGGCCTCTGCTGGCGTTGTGTTTGGTTGTAGTGTCCAAGAAAGTTATAATCGATTTCGCATTGACGGATGCCTGTGTAGGCCCCGGGCCGGATCCGATGCTTCATGGCTGGCAATTGCGCCCGTTGTTCTCGCCTTGCCATATCGAGGTAATGTGCGAGAGCCTCTTCAGTCTTCTTATATGTATCTGTGTCTGGTTCGATACCCTGAAGTATTCCGGAAAGATTATCTGCTTCTATCAACTGCTCATTGAGAAATTGCGATAGATCGTATTTCTTCTGTCTTACTTTGATATCAAAATTGAAATGTTGCGGATTTACTCGGCCATTGTGTAAGGCAGAGACAAATCGCATGGATGCGACGGTCATCGCCAAATCAAAATCTACACGTGCATCGATCTTCTGGTCTCGGGATCCGGTTTTGAGCTTCAAGACCCGAGCCGGCCATCGTGAACTATCGTAATCTTCAGGAAGCAGGTCCTTGGAAGCGCTGCCTTGGAATGCCTGAATCATCTCCATTGCCTGGCTCTTCGGAGGTGCAAGTCATCGTGTGTTGGTCGATTTCTGCGGATCATTCATTCCGATTCGAGATCTGGAATCATTACCTCTTTGAGATTCGTACTGAAGGTTTGTTCCTGCGTTTGAGACCCCTGTCTGGATGCTGATTCTTCTCCATTCGGCCGATGGATTCTGCGGCCATAGAGTTCTTTAGGCCACTGCTCCAGAAGGTGGCATGCCTCCCTATATCCGTGTAGGGTTCCAACGTCGACATAGGCTTGTCCGGCACGTACGCCAACTGCGCGTCCTCCTTGTGCGAGATACGCGTTTACCAGTGTGCCGAAATATTCATCATGTCGCTCCGGGCGCTGCCATAGCCCATATAGCTCCCGGTAGACAGTTCCCGGCATCTTGAATGCGCCCCATATCCAATGTGTCTGTGCGTTTTTTTGTTTTACCTGTACTTCAGATACAAAGCCTTCATCGTTAGTGACTACGGCATCGAAAAACTCCGGATGAGAAACAGGGAACAAAAGAAATGACAAAACATCATCAGGCAATTGTGCAATGCCATCTTCAGGAAACCAGACTGTGTCAGGCAGACCTACAACGACAGGTTCATCGGGAGGAACAACGGTGGTAGCTCGGAAGATTGCATCGCAGAATCCTCTCGGTCCTGGTTGGACGACATATACAATATCCGCACCGCAAACACCTGAGGAGTAGTATTCCAGGACATCCGATTTTCTGGGTGAGATTACAAAGCAAAGCTTGGTTGCTCCGCCTTCTACCATTCTTTCAATCAAGTATTCGCTTACTGCTCGCGGTCTTACGGTGTCTCCTTCCAGTCGGCTTCCAACTGGCAAGAGCTCCTTGGAAAAGGCTAAAGGTTGGATTCGGCTGCCTGCACCTGCAATTGGAATGATTCCCCACATAAACAGTGTGGATGCACGCAAAAAGCAGGTTGGACAGCCGGAATCTTATGACGCGGTTTGAAATCCAGTCCATGACGTAAAAAGTGAATCGCAAATGGATTCCAGTTCTTTCACTCTATGGACAGAAGTGTGTTGTTCAAGTATGCGTTCACGGGCGGCCAGCGCCATTCTTTTTAGTTCCTCGTCGGATTGTTCAAGCGCCTGAATTACATCGTCAGCATCTTTGACAATGAGCAATTCCTCTGCTGGCCGGAAAAAAGTATCCAGCCCATCCCAGTCATCAGTCAGGATAGGTGCTCCACAAGCTGCTGCTTCGAAGAGTCTACCGGAGGGGCAATATCCGTAATCTGCCATCGCCCGGCGGGTGATATTCAATGTTGCCCGGCAGGAGCAGAAGAATGCCGGATGAAAGGAAGGTGGCATGTGCTTTACAAAAAAGATATTTTCAGTCCACGGGAAGTCTTGCGGGTACTGAGCTCCACCAATTAGGAATTTGTGATCGCTAAGTTGCCGCGCAGGTTCAACAAATAGAGACTCTAGCTTGGCCTGGCGATCTTTGGCGTAGGTCCCTAGATAGGACAAGTCTGCCCGGTATTCTTCGACAAGAGGAACCGGGAAATGGGCTTCTGGATCAGCGCTTCCATAAAGAGGTGCTACGCGCTTTGCTCCCAGTCGGTTTTTCAACTCATCGAGGGCGCGTCCACCGGTATAACTCAACACCAGGTCGAAATCGCTCAGGCCATGCGCAGGCAAATAATCGACATAATCTCCGTTATCAAGCCGGTCTAGAGTTACAGGCGTGTCTAGATCGTAGAAGGCCTTTATCTGGGCTTTCGAATCCAGAATCAGGTCGCAGGCTCTTGGTCCGTCTGGGCAATAGCTGGTAGTCATGACCAGGTCGGCGCCCTCAAGCTCCGATTTCGCACTAGGCATTACTTCGTCAAAACTGGAGTAGAGATGCAGCCTTCCACTTACGGGGAGGGAAAAGAAATCGCGATTGGCAGAATAATAGGGGACATCCTTCTCGTAAAAAGTGACCTGATGACCTCGTTCCGCAAATGCTTTACATAGTCCACGCCACAGGGTGGCATGTCCGTTACCCCACGACGAACTTATGGTGAGGCCGAAGATGACAATCTTCATTCGCTCGTTCCTCTCATGCTGAAGAAAGCGACATTTCTCAACGATTTCCGTCAGTGAAGAATCGGGAGTTCCCCTACTGCCTCTGATGTCTGAAGATTGCAGCCGGTTTGTACAAGAGACAAAAAGGGCTACCGATGGGAATATAGCCGGAGAGTGAGCAGCGGGAGGAAAGAAATAGGAAATTCAGTGGGTTCCAGACTTTTGGCAAATTCTGGAGCCCACTGCAGGGTCGATCCTCTTTGCTCCGTCGGTTCTACAACTCCTCCGTCGAGCCATGGGACGGAATGACTATCGGAACCGAGTATTCTTTCTTGAGCGCTTCGGCAAGTGCTGCCTGGGCCTTAGCTTCACCGTGGACCAGGAAGATCTTCTTGAGCGTTTTAGCGATTGGCCTTACCCATTCGACCAAATCATGTTGATCGGCGTGACCGCTTAGTTCATCCAGAATCGCTACCTCAGCTCTGAGGGCATAATGCTCGCCGAAGATAGGAACGGTTGTATTGTGCTCGGCGATGCGTCTTCCCAGCGTGTGCTCTGCCTGGTAGCCAGCTAGCAAAACTAGATTGCGGGAATCTTCCACTCCATTTTTCAGATGGTGAAGGATTCGGCCGCCTTCACACATGCCCGAGGAGGAGATAACGACAAATGGCTTCCGAATATCATTCAGCGCTTTGCTCTCTGCCGGGGTACGGAGGTATCTCAGCCTCTTGAATCCGAAGGGATCCGTTCCGTTTTCCAGGAATTTCATCGTCTCTTCGTCGAACTCTTCCGGATGGTTCCGGTATATATCTGTTACGTTTAGGGCAAGTGGGCTGTCTGCAAAGATTGGCACCGAGGGCAAGTGACCCTCTTCCATGAGTTCGTGCAGCAACAAGACAATCTGTTGCGTTCGTCCTACCGCGAACGACGGGACTATGACTCTGCCCCCTCGTGCGATGGTTTTGCCGATATAGTCTCTTAATTTTTCTTTGGCAGTTGTTAGCGTTGGGTGAAGGCGGTCTCCATAAGTGCTTTCGAGAATAAGATAATCGGCATCGCTGGGAGGCTCGGGATCTTTCGTGATTGGAAGGCTGGAGCGTCCTAAATCTCCGGAAAATATCAGACGTACCGTTCGCCCATTTTCGGTCAATTTCAGGTTGATAAAGGCTGAACCCAACAGATGCCCTGCGTTTTTCAGCGTAATCAGGACTCCCGGAGCGATTTCCCTCTCGACGGAATAATGGAGCGGGACAAACTGGCTGAGAACCCTTCTTACATCCTCGATCGTGTACAGTATCGGAACTGCCCCGTGGCTTCCATTTATATGGATTTCCTGCCAGCGTGATCTTCTCTGTTCGATATATTTCGTGTCTTGTTCCTGGAGGTGCGCACTGTCTGCCAGCATGTATTTGCACAACTCCATACTGGCGGGGCTAGTATGAATGGGCCCGTGAAAGCCTTGGTTCCCGAGCGTTGGCAGGTTTCCACTGTGGTCCAGATGGGAGTGTGACAAAATTACGGTGTTAATTTCTTCCGGGGAGAAAGGGAAGTTGCTGTTGCGGTCATAAGCGGCCTGACGTTTGCCTTGTATTAAGCCGCAATCCAGCAATATCCTCTGATTCCCAATCTGGAGTTCGTGCATTGATCCTGTAACTTGCTGTGCAGCGCCCCAAAACCTGACTTGCATTCTGCTTCCTTTCTCTACCCGTAGTTCTTCTTGTCAAAGAAGCGAAATTATACGCGTGGCATAAGGATTGAAGGAAAGTCCGGTCCTGTGGTACACGCCATCGCTTCGAAATCCTTTGTGAATACTCCATTAGTGATATCGGCAAGTGCCGCCTCTGCAAATATCGAAATCTACCGGTTCAAGGATGCTATGGCGTAATATGGGACCCGTCAGCTGGTGAGAGAAGTCCGGCGGTTTTGTTTAGAAGATTGTCGACGTCCCTCTATGTGAAGCTACTGTTATAGTACTAACTTAAAGTTCGATATGAAGCGTACCGTGCGTAAGCCAACGATTCTGGATGTGGCGAAAAAAGCTGGCGTAGGACTCATGACCGTCTCCCGCGTCATTAACAATAACGCTTCGGTCCGGCCTACCACTCGCAAGAAGGTTTTGGCTGCGATTGCCGAACTGGGTTATCGGCAGAATGAAGCGGCCCGTCTGCTAAAAGGACAGCGGGCTATGACCATCGGCCTGATCGTACCCGACCTGTCGGATGCCTTCTTTGCTTCCTGTGCTCATACTATCCAGCAGATAGCTCGTTCTCACGGATATATGACCTTGGTCTTTGCCTCGGAGCGCGATCCCGAACTGGAGATTCACGAGGCAGAATTAATGGCAGATCGCAAGGTTGCGGGCATGCTGATTGTGACCTCTGCCGAGGAAGATGATCGCCTTAAGGCGTTGCAGCAGTCAGGATTGGCGATTGTAGCCTTCGATCGGCCGCTTAGTGGGATCGATACGGATGCTGTTGTAGTCGAGAACAGACAGGGATCAGAGCACGCGGTTCGTCACTTAATCGAACATGGGCATCATAATATTGCCTGTTTTGGTTACGATCACTCCGTATATACCGTCCGTGAGCGCATTGAAGGCTATGCCAACTGTATGCGTGCCTCCGGACTGAAGCCTCAGGTTTTCCCAGAGATAAGTACCCTGGATGAGACTCATGCCTGGGTACAACGGGTGATGAAGAGCAAGGAAAGACCTACAGCAATCTTCTCTCTCAATCATCGCAGCTCGGTTCATCTGCTTCAGGCTCTTTCTCAAAAGAAGATCGCTATTCCTAAAGAAGTGGCACTGATCGGCTTCGATGACTTCGATCTTTCTTCGGTCGTCGTACCTTCTCTTACTACCGTAAGCCAGTCCCCGGTGGAACTTTCACGTCGTTCCATGGTGCTTTTATTGGAACGGCTTCAACATAATAATGAGGAAACTGAATTCACACCCGCAAAAATTGTATTGCCTGTGAAGTTAGTGATCCGTTCTTCCTGTGGCTGCACTCCAAAACAGGAGCCCAAAGTCTGAAGCAGGGTAGTCGCTTATGGCTGGACTTTGAGGCTGGGAACGGAATCCTAGAGACATTTCTCAGAAGAAGATCAAAAGAGCGGCTTAAACATTTTTGAAGTCTTTTAGGTCCTCTGATGGACCATGCTTAAGAACCTAAAAGACTCTAGGTTGCCGTGTAGCTTTGAGAACTGATGATGTGTTTCTTCCAAAAGAAGAAAGTCACACTTGCTATTCTCAGTTGAACTACAGCGGAACCTAAAATGTTCTAAATAGCCGCTCTTTAGGATTTATTCGTTAAGCTTTCTTGGCTCTTTTTGCCTTTGCCCACCGTTTGCGCTGACCTTCACGAATACGTTCAAGCGCTTCAGGACTTAAGGTCCGCTTGCCAGTTCTTCCACCGGCCTTAGGTGCCCGTGCAGTTCTTGTTGTTCTCTGGCTAGTCCGTCCGGATGTCGATCCAGTCAAAAGATTCTTTGCTTCTTCCAGACGTGCGATTTCAGCATCAATAGACGCAATTAGTGTCTGTGTATCCATATTTAAGCTATTCTCCCAAAGCATCTTACCATGCGTATATGTGATGCAGGTTTCTATCCATCAATTGGTATAGCAAATTTCCATTTGCGAATCTTCAATTTCTTGGTTCGTAAGACATCTGGAGTCACTCTGTTCAGCAGAGATAAGAGTAAGCAACGGTAATAGTAAAAGATGCCTGTGTGACTCTTAATCCCACCATCCCACCTTTTGGTTATTCGCAGGATTCGATACACCAATAAGAATTGCTCTGTGAGAGACGACTGTCCTCATACGTCCCGGAAATAGGCGGAGTGATTCACGAGTACAAGATGAAAAGAGGACTATAGGCCGATATCTTCATAGGGTGTTTTCCTGAGGAGACGTCTCTGTATGCGAATCAGGCAATAAGCCAATTCGGATAGTGAACCATATTGGTAATGACCTATTGCATAGCCCCAGGTATACAAAGCATAAACACCGAGGCTCAGGATTGAAAATGTTTAACTTTCATTTTTGTTTATAAAATTCCCAATTTTCGCGAGAAAACGAAAATAATTTTTAAAATCCTTGACAATGTCGCTTCAACAGTAAAAAATTGCTGCCGTTTGGAGATTATTCTTCAAACATAAATGTTAGTAAAAATGTGAGAGGTTGATGCTCCTGGAGAACCCCGGTTTGGGGTTTGCGGCAAAGGGACCGCTTTATTCAGAAGACGTCACCTTCAAAGTGGGGCTAGGTAAGGAGGAAGAAATGCGATACAAGAGCTTGCGCAATAGAAGCTTGCCTGTAGTACTTGTGCTGCTATTGGCTGTAGTGTCGGCTTTTGCTCAAGAAGATCGCGGAAGGATCAGTGGTTTGGTAAGCGATCCATCCGGAGCTGTCGTTCCAAAGGCCACGGTGACCCTCATGAGTGAGGACACCAATGTTGTCATGTCGAAGGACAGCAACGAAGCTGGTGCATACATTTTTGAATATTTGCTTCCTGGGCTTTACACCATCAGTGCAAACGCTCCAGGTTTCAAAGAAGTTATCATTGAGCATATCCGCGTCGAAGTAGCGGGGCACGTTGGTGTGCCGCTCAAGTTGGAAGTCGGTTCCAGTGCAGAAGCTGTAACCGTTACCGCAACCAACGTTTCACAGCTGAAGACAGAGGATGCCGTCATTGGTTTTACTGTGGAGTCTCGTTCAGCAGCAGAACTTCCACTACTTTTCAGCAACCCATATGAGTTGCAACTGCTCGCTCCTGGTGTAATCAGTACCAGTCTTACTACCGGCCAGCATACCTATGAAGGTGGTTCGGAAAGTGCTACTGTAAACGGCGCACAGAGTGGCCGCACTGAGTTCACCCTGGATGGTGCACCTAACACTCGCAATGGTGGTGCAGTTACAACTGCGTATGTTCCATCCCGTGACTTCATTGGTGAATTTCGTCTGATCACCTCTCCTTACGATGCTTCGATGGCTCATACTTCTGGCGGCTCCTTGGATACCAGCATCAAGTCTGGAACTAGTCAATACCATGGTGGCGTCAGTCTCTTCTACCAGGATCCCAATGTAGATGCTCCCCAATTTTCACAGGGAAAAGCTGCTGCTCCTTCACTCAAATATCATCGTGAGAGCGTAAATCTTGGTGGTCCAGTTGTTCCTCGGAAACTGTTTTTCTTTGGTGGATATGAGCATCAGTATAATCGTACCGCTGCCAGTACTACCACCCAAACTGTGCCCACCGTTGCTGAAAAGAAAGGCGATTTTTCAGCACTGCTTCCTCTCGGAACGGTTAAATCGCAGACCTACAAGTGTCCCTCGACAGGTAAGAACTTGACGACAGCGGCATTTAACTCGTATCAGATCTTTGATCCATACACGACCACTCCTGATCCGAATTGTTCCGGTCTCTTTATCCGTCAGCCCATTGCTGGCAACATCATTAACAATATCGATCCTATTGCGAAGAAGATCTTAAGCTACTACCCGGATCCCACCGGTTCTGCAACCCAGACAGCGAGCGGACAAAATAACTTTGTTTCTAACGCTGCGAACATTGACCGCTACTGGAATATCCTTGCTCGTTTGGACTACACCCTTTCGAGTAAGCAGAAGATGTTCGGTCATTACGTCATGAGTGATCGTGTTCAGCCTGGAAAGAATCTCTTTTTCCCGGGCGCAAGTGGCAAAACCAATATTCTTCGTAATAAGGGTGTGGTTGTTGACTACATTAACGCGCTTAGCGCCACAGATCTGTTGAATGTGCGCTATTCTGTAACACGCTTCTATACCAGTGCGACAATCGATGCAAAGACTACAGCAACCGATCTTGGTATCAACTCAAATGCGACAGCTGGAGTTCCGGATCTTGCGCTAGGTTTCCCGTATGTTAATATCGGCGGATTCGCCACCCTAGGCAATGCTGATCCAAGCTTTGAGGCGGATACCATTCATGATGCACAGGCTAACTACAGCAAGAGCTTTAGTCGTCATCAGTTCAGAACCGGAGCTGAATGGCGTTTATATCAAGCCAATCAAGCAGATTACACAAATTCCAAGCTTTATATTCAATCGACGGGAACCTATACGCTGGGACCGTCGAGCTCATTGGCTGCGTCTCCAATCGGACAAGCTTTAGCTGGATTTGAATTGGGAATCGCTGAATCCACAAAGCAAACTCAACCCGCAAGGACAGCTAACAATACGACCTACTTGTCTGGCTTCGTTCAGGATGATTGGAAGGCAACTCCAAAACTAACCCTGAACTTTGGTGTCCGCTATGAGTATTTCGGACCTACCACTGAACGTAATGGAAAAAGCATTACCTATTTTGATACCGACGTCGCAAGCCCGATTGCGGCTCAGGCAATTGCAAACTATGCGGCAAAGTCTTCGGCTGCAGAACAGGCACTTGTTCCTGTTTCGAAGTTTGCCGTCAATGGGGGAGTCCGCTATGCGAAACCCGGTCAAGGACTCTGGAATTCACAGAAGGCGAATTTCTCTCCGCGGTTTGGGTTTTCTTATAACCCAATTCCTCGGCTAGTGGTGCGTGGTGGGTTTGGCATCTTCTACCAGCACATTGCAGAATATGTTCAATATGGAAATCCGATCGGTTTCTCCCAAACAACTAACACAGTCGCAACCACCAATAACGGTCAAACCTTTATTGCCACTTTGGCAAATCCGTTTCCAAATGGATTGACTGCGCCGTCTGGGAATTCCAATGGCTTGCTGCAGAGTATAGGGCAGACCATTTCACAGTGGTATCCACGGAATCCTATAAGTCCTTATAGCGAACATTACTCATTTGGTTTCCAGTATGCGCTTCCGGCGGATCTGACCTTTGAGGCCAACTATGTTGGGGCTCTTGGCCGTCGCTTACGCATCACCCGCGACTTTAACGCTGTTCCTGACAGCATTCTGAGCACGGATCCGGTCCGTACTCAGAATATGACAAATCTGAATACCGCGTTGAATGCGGGCTATCCAAATCCGTTTCAAGGGATCTCGTTCCCAGGAACATCGACGCTGATGACCGGAAATACGATCTCTGGGAGCCAACTTCTTAAGCCGTTCCCCGCATTTACCGGTGTGACTGCTGGTGATGAGGTTGGTATTAGTAACTATCAGGGCGTACAGATGTCAGTCCAGAAACGTTTCTCTCATGGTTACAACATGAGTGTTGTGTATAGCTGGTCGCGCTTGCTGGATGCCTTGCAGTATCTGAATGCCGGTGATGCGAAGCCCTGGTATGGCACTTCGAACACCGATTATCCTCATATCCTTTCGGTGGCCGGCATCTATGAATTGCCTTTCGGACGTGGAAAGATGTTCCTCAGCTCCATGCCGATTTGGGCAGACAAGATGATTCATGGATTCCAGGTTCAGGGAACTTACCGCATCCAGAGTGGACAGCCGCTCAGCTTTAACCTTGCTGGAACATCCTTGAAGTCGGGAGCGAAATATTCCGACATTAAGGGACCTTCAGTACACAACTATAGCCAATGGTTTAATACACACGCCTTCTTGAATCTTAACGATACTAAGGGCACAGCCATTAACTTCGGGAACGATCAGCAACTCGTATCTAATCTCCGCGTGTTCCCCTATCGCTTTAACAATGTGCGCCAGGATTATCAGAACCTGCTGAACGTTGGCGCTATGAAGAAGTTTAAGGCTTACCAAGACCGAATCAGCATGAGTCTTCGTGGTGAAGCGATCAATGTGATGAACCACCAAGTTTATTCAGCTCCGAATACTGATCCATCTAGTGCAAGCTTTGGATTGATTGGGGGACCTGGTAACCAGTCTCGTCAGTTGCAGTTTGCGATTGAGGCTAACTTCTAACGCAGGGAGGTTCTGCCTCCCTGATTACCTAATTCGGTATTCTTCCATTGGGGCTTGATAGTAGCTTCATTCGTAGCGAGAGTCCCACTAGCCACATAAATGGCCGTTCATAACTGAACGGCCATTTTTCTAATTACACGTTCAGAATCACCTGGATACGAAAACACTATAGGATTGATATACACTGCGTTGCTTTGTTCGAAGCAAGAAGAGAGTTGAACGATGGTAAAGGTGTCGAGATGTATTGGCTTGTTTTTAGTAAGCCTGAATTTGCAGCTAATAGCTCAGACCGTATCTCCTGCTGGCGAACTCGATCCCTCCCGATCCATCCTTTCTCCTCAGGTCATTTCCAAATCACATAGACCACTGCCTGAGCAATATATCTGGACAGAAAACGATGCAGCAGTCCTGTCTGAAAAGACTGTCTCCTTGATTCGTCGAAACGAGTCCAAGATTGATCCTCATTATTTCCGGAGTTCATTTGTCCTCACGGAAGTTCCGAGAGAGGTGTCTGTCTATATTGCTGGTCCACGTTCGGCGCGAGTTTTCCTGAACGGCCAGCTTGTTGCAGATCTTCATTGTGAAGGTGGACATCACTTTACCTTCCGCACTATGACGGCTTCTGTTCAGAAGTTCTTACATCCCGGGAAGAATATTCTTGCGATTGAAGCAGTCCGCGGATATGGGAGCCATCACCATACGAATAGCCTTATGACCTCGTGGATAAACTCCGGAGAGATCCTGGCAGTAAAGATTGTTCCTGCGTCAGCCGGGGTTGATGCAAAGCCTCTGGCTATTAGCGATCAGGATTGGAAGAGCAGGCTGCATGCTCCGGCGGGATGGGAATCGGCTGGCTTCAATGATACAGATTGGCCGAAGGTTCATAGCCTTGGTTCAGTTGAAGGGAATAATGACTTCTTTCAGTGGAATGCCGATACCGGAATGTATTCCTGGCCCGGCTATCGAGGCGAAGCTCCGTTTCTGGCGAATTACCGAATGCCACCGGCGAAGGTAGAGAAGGTAGGAGCTGGCTCAGCAGTAATTCGTAATGAATCAGCTTTGCTCCGTTATAAAGAAGCGAAGCAAGCCAATACCTTTTCCGTGGATCTTTCTAAGGTGGATGAGTCTACTGGACTCCTTCTTGATTTTGGCCGTGAAGTTCGAGGAAGAGTTGTCGTTGAATCTGCCTCAAGCGTGCCGGTTCTTGTCACCCTTCAGTATGGCGAATTAATGGGTGAGCTGACGAAAGCACCCTTTCTTGGCGTCAACCCACTGGCGATTCCGGTTCTCGGAGAAGCTCATGGCCCGAAATCTGCTTTTCGCTATGCACTGATTCGTTTTCCGCATGGCCAAGGCACTGCCTCTTTTAGAAATATCTATTTGGACGGGATCTATTATCCGGTTCAATATTCCGGTACGTTTGTCTCTTCGGATCCACGGCTCAATAAGATCTGGGAAGTTGGTGCGTATACCGCTCATCTTTGCATGCAGGACAGCATCTGGGACGGTGCGAAGCGCGATAGTGGCCGCTGGATGGGCGATATGGAAGTTATCGATCGCATCATTGCCGATGTTTTCGGTGATCAGCGCATGATGAAAGAAGCTCTGGAACAGCTCTTGGGACCTGCTCCGGTTACAGAACATGTGAATGGTCTTCCTGGGTATTCTGCCTGGTGGGTTGTTGCCGAGGCACAGTACTATCGTCGCTTCGGTGACAGAGACCAATTGAAATCGATACAGCAGCGATTGCCCCAACTTCTATCGGTGATGGAAAAGGAATTGGACGCGCGTGGGCTCTATGTTGCAGCTTCCGGACAGAAGCCCTTTGTAGACTGGTCGAAGGAATTCGAGCGTGATACTCCTGAAGCGAGAAGGGCGATGCATCTTGAGTATTTGTTTGCGTATCGGGAAGCTGTGTGGCTATTCCGGCAGATGGGCTACGGCAAAGATGCGGATTACTGGAGCGCCCGGGCAGATCAGCTTTCTGCTGCAGCGAGGAAATATCTGGTCGATGACAATCTCCAAACCTACGGGGATCGATGGCAGACGAATGCTCTGGCTTTGCTCTCCGGCGCGGCTACAGATGAGCAGCGGGGAAGTATTTGGTCGCGAGTTCTATCCCGCACGGTGACAGAACGCCGCCCTGGAGATGTGATCACTCCGTATTTTGGTTACTACGTTTTGGCGGCAATGGCCCAGACCGGACATCGCTCCGAAGCCTTACAGTGGATTCGTTCCTATTGGGGTGGCATGCTGGATGAGGGCGCTACCAGTTTTTGGGAAGCATACGATTCGGCCTGGCCAAAAGATGATCCACACGCACATCTCGAGGCTGATAATAAGGTCGGCTACTACACAAGTCTGGCTCATGCCTGGTCAGGTGGGCCAACATCATGGATGATGGAGGAGATTCTGGGACTGACTGCTCTAGAGCCTGGTTTCGATAAGGTCCAGATTCGGCCGGATCTTGCAGGTCTGGCGTGGGCGAAGGGATCACTCCCAACTCCACATGGGATAATCCGGGTGAACGTGGAAGGCGCTGGTAAGCTATCCGTCGACTTGCCTTCAGGGACTCAAGCAGATATTTTGCTTCCGGCGAAAGCTGGTGCGTCTCATGTCTGGATTAACAATCATCCTGTTGAAGGGGGAGCTGCTGAAAATGGAACACGAGTAAGTGTAACTTTGCGGCAGATGGGACATTTTGTTTTAACGGTGCAGTAAGGGGGGATTCGTGCTTCGCTTTGGAAGAAGAGGAATTGTAGCTTTAGTTTTTACAATGACCTTGGCCGCATACGGGCAGAAGGTTCAGGAGTTTATCTATGAACCCGGTTCCGCGCCATTTCCGCAGAGTCATGCTTCAACGATTGTCGAGTTGAAGAATGGAGAAATGATGTCTGCGTGGTTTGGTGGAACTCGCGAGCGTGATCCCGATGTTGCTATCTGGAGTTCCCGCCAAGTAGGAGGAAAGTGGCAAGCTCCCGTGGAGCTCGTGCGCGAACCCAAGATTGCTTGCTGGAATCCCGTGCTCTTCCACACCAAGGATGGACGCCTGTGGCTCTACTATAAGTTTGGTCCTAGTCCGGGTAACTGGTCTGCAGGTCGTCTCTATAGTGACGACGAGGGAAAGACTTGGTCCCCAGCGGAACATTTACCAGCTGGCTTATTGGGACCTATCCGCGTAAAACCTCTCATCCTCGAGGATGGAACTATTCTTAGTGGCTCTTCTGTTGAGGCATACGAAACCTGGGCTGCATGGATTGAGCGTAGCGCTGACAACGGAAAGACATGGGTCAAGATCGGTCCAATTACTGTTCCTGATTCTCTCGATATTCCAGATGAAGGCGTAAAGAAGGCCAGCACTGAGGTTGGAGAAATAGGTTCCGGAGAGGATAGCGGAGCAAAGACCAAAATCTACCCTCCCGCCAAATCAACCATCGGAATTATTCAGCCAACCTTGGTTCCCACGGGCGGACATCATATCCGTCTCTATGCGCGTTCGCATACCAAGGCTGCACGAATTGCTGTTGCCGATTCTCAGGATGATGGCCAAACCTGGACTCAAGCTCGCTATCTGGATCTTCCTAATCCCAATTCCGGAATTGATGCCGTGCGGCTCAAAGACGGTCGTATCGTGATGATCTATAACCACAGCTATAACAAGAGGACTCCATTGAATCTGGCCGTGAGTAAAGACGGGGAGCATTTCAAGATGTTCACCACCTTGGAAAATGGTTCCGGACAGTATTCCTATCCCGCAATTATTCAAGATTCACATGGGGATCTGAATATGACCTACACCTTTCAGAGGAGGACCATCAAGTACGTAAAGATTCCTTTGAATGAGGTTCCTCAATAGGGATCAATAGCGACATGGGATTCGCAGCGCTATGGCCTGGTCAAGATGAAGAAATACAGCCTTCCACCTTTCCGGCAAGCCTAAGACAGGTTTGCCGGAAACCCGCCTTGTCCGAAGCTGGGCGAACATTTCAAGGGATTTCCTAAATAGATTTTTCGAATGGAAATAATCTGAAATTATAAAAGTTATTTATTTTTATTGTTGACTCTGCAATGTGCGATCACCTAGCTTGATTCGTTGGTTTCTATCCTGTCTTTCAATGCGCAGGATGTAAGGGTGAAGAAAAGGTGAGAAGAATAACTGTCTTCCTGGCGATGTTTATCGCAGCGGGTACCTGGGGCGCAGCTCAGGAATCCCTGCACATCAGCCATAAGTACCAGAACGTCGATGCGCAGAGTTTGATCGGGCTTCCAATGGGGAATCACAAAACGATCATTGATCGTCAGGGAAATCTCCAGTGGTCCCAGTGGAGTCTTGCACGCAAGGGGCTGGATGTCACCTTTGGATTCAGCAATCAACTGGATGGCGGATTAGGTATCGAGTTGTCGACAGTGGGGCAGGGGGGTAAGAAGGTATCGCTCACTGCAACACATCAGGATTTGGATCAGGGAAGATATCCCTTCGTTATCACGAGTCTGGAAGGTGGCGGAATTTTTGCGGAGGAGACCGCATTTGCCGCCACCATCGGGAGTCAAGGTCTGGATGTGGTTCAGATCACGGCAACCAATCGGGGCAGCGAGGAGTTGCCGCTGGAACTGCGGTTAAGCGGTAAGCAGCGGAATCTCCCGGCCTTTGTCTCAGATGCCACTCTGGCGACGCACGATGGCCTTCTGCTGGCATCTCTGGCTCCCGCAGCCTCTGCGCAAAAGAGTGGCGACCCGTATGTCCTTTTGGCGAAGCAGACGGTTCCTGCACATAAGAGCATTAGCTTCCTGGTAAGAGTTCCCTATGAGCTGCCAGCCAGCCAACTGCAGAAAGTCGAAAGCGGAAGCAGGCAGGAGCTATTAGGAAAAGCCAGACAGTCCTGGGATGAATTCTGGGCCAAAGGCATGAAACTGGAGCTACCGGCACGAGAAAAAGAGCTGCTGGATTTCTATCTTTCCTCGTTGGCATATGTTTTTATCCTGACGGAGCGGGATGCTAAGGGCGAGCTCTGGGCTCTGGATGGACCTGCTCTTTATCGCGAGTTCTGGGGGCGGGGAGAGTATTTTCAAGGCCGGGCTATGGCTATTGCCGGCTATCCTGAGATCGATACGGAATCGGTACGTCATACCTTCTCTTTGCAGAAAGAGGACGGAGAGTGGGATTGGCCTGTCACCAGCGGCTGGCCAGCGTGGGATAACATCGGAGGCAATGCCGGTGCGGTATGGGACGTCTATCTTTTCACCAGAGACAAGAAATGGCTTAGTGAAGCCTATCCTTATGTGGCCCGAGCTGCTGAGTGGGTCAATCTACACAGGGAGGAGTCTCAAGTTCCTTCGGATGCTTCTGTGGCAACCCAGCCCATTCGTCGTCAAATTCCCAACAAATGCATGGACGAACCCGAACCAAAGCTGAAGTCGGGAGAAAAGCCATACTGGTGGGGACTGTTGCCGTGGAGCTATGGAGATAGCGGATTGCCGCCGGGACACCCATTCCCGCATAACATGTGGGCTCTCTACACAATGAAAGTCGCACAGAAAGCGGCTATTGAGCTTGGGAAAAAGGAAGACGCCGAACGGTATGGCCGCCTCTATGCCGATTATAAGGAGGCGATCTTAACCTCGATGAAACGTGCCATCAGTCTGGAGAAGGAGGATGCTCCCTATCTTCCCGCAATGCCTACCTATCCGGATGCTGGCGTTTCCCAAAGCTTCGTGGCTGTTTATCCAACCGATCTCTTGAAGGCAGATGATCTATGGGTGACCAACTTACTAAAGAGGATGGAGAAGGCCGAGTTGCATGGATTGCCGACGTATATGGCCTGGCTCGGACCAAGCGGAGTTTGGCCCGGTGAATCTATGAACGTTGCCGAGACATACCTTCGCAGAGGAGATGTTTCGAAGACTGTGAGCCTCCTGCTGGCAGCTTTGGAGCACTCCTATGAGACGAAGGTCTGGAAAGAAGAGATTAAGGTCGATAAGCGGCTTCCGGTTGCCTGCCTTGTAGGGAATTCGAAGAATGTCGAAAATCAACATGGCACGGGCGATATGCCTGAGGCTTGGGCCAATGCGAATCTTGTAGCCTTGGTTCGGGATATGTTGCTGCGCGAGGAAGACGATAAGCTCTTTTTACTTTCGGGCATTCCTGCAAACTGGATTCAACCCGGAGAACACATCTCCGTAGCTTCAGCTCCGACAACCTTAGGCGGAAATGTTTCTTATCGTTTGGATTATCTTGCACAGGATCAGATGAAGCTGCATCTGGAGCTTCCGGGTAAAGAAGCTTCTTTGCAAATTCGTTTTCCTCTAGCGGAAGGGAAGAGTCTGCGCGGAGTGACCCTTAACGGAAAGGCCGTTCAGAGCTTTAAGGGGGATACCGTAACTCTGGCCAACTATTCCGGAGCAGGGGATATTCAGGTTTCGTTTTAGTCGGACAGAATTTCGGAAAGTACGGGTCTTCACGTCGGCTGTCGTGGCAGGTCTTCCATCCTCCACGACAGCTTTGTTTTCGAGCCTGAGAGGCCTGAGAGGCCTGAGAGCACGAGGCTGCCGGGCGCTATAGTCCGGCCGGATAGAATCAACTGGGAGTCATTTCCTCTATCGCCGTTTTCTGGCCACCAAAAAGCCCCATTCGATTTCGAATGAGGCTTTTGGAATATTTCAGATCCAGAATCTAGCTAGCTTTAAAGAAGCGATCGGCTATTTCCTTGGCTGCACGAACCACGCCTTCAGAAATCTCTTTCTCGCGTTCGGAAGTCATTCTGATGGTTGGAGTCGAGATGCTCAGTGCTGCAACGACATGACCACCTTTAGCCGGAACAATGGCTGCTCCAAAGCAAATACCGCCAATCATCGACTCTTCGCGGTCGCAAGCAAAACCCTGTTTGCGAATCTGCTCGAACTCACGAAGCAGGGACTGGCGATCTGTGATAGTCGTTTCAGTTCTACGAGTGAGGCCATAGCTTTCCAGAATCTGATCGACAACTTCATTCGACTGATGTGCTGTAATGGCCTTGCCCATTGCACTGCAGTGCGGGGGCAAGACTCGGCCTGGCTTGTTGGAGACCCGAATTTCATGGAAGGTTTCGACAACACTTAGGACCTGAATCCGCGACTCGAAGAGATAGGCGAAGCTAACTGTTTCGTTGAAGCGGCTGGCCAGGGCCTGGAGGTCGGGTTGCACCGCATTCTTCAGTCTTTCTGCACGTTCTGCAACACGCCCATACAATACTCGATGCGAAAGCTGATAGGTTCCATCACTATCCTGATCCAAATAGCCACGTCTTTGCAGGGTCAATAGGACTCGAAAGAGTGAAGACTCAGGCAATTCGATAATACGGCTGATTTCTGTGAGCGACAGGCGTGGCCTTTCATCGGAAAAGCACTCCATGACGTCCAAAGCCCGGCCAATCGTTCGCGAGTAGTACTGCTCGTCGTCTTGTCCTTCGGTTTTGGGCCTACGCCGGCGTTGAGGCGGAGCTACCTTGTTTTTGACCATAGCTTACGTTACCTAAAGATTTGAGTTTAGCAGAGCTTTCCGTCATGCTCATTTTTTCTCATGCTGACGGTGTAATTTTCAGTACATCGTTAAGCAAGGGGATTGGAACGCTTAGATTTCAGTTAGCGATAAAGCGCTTCAGTTCCTCAATTTTCAAACAACCAATCCAGATCCGGTGGTTGACCAGTATCGGAATTACCAAAAAATCCTATGCGCGGTGTGATCTTGGTATTCGGGGGGACAAATCCCAAGACTACATAAGCACCTTTCCCAATGTCGAGATCAATTTTGCCTGCCGGAAGCGTACGGCTCCAGATCGCGAGCGATGGATTTCCTTGAGCCTCCACCCCGTTCACAGTCTGTAGCTCCCATCCCGATCCCTTGAGACCGGCTGGAGGATGATTCTTCGATGCCGTTTTATAGAATCCGACGAGGATCTCCGCGGGCTTGTCGAGAGTAAGGTGCAGTTGAACTCCTTTATCGTTCGCTTTATCCCGTGCGATACGGACACCGGTCAAACCTTTTATTTCAGGTAATAACTGAGTAATAACTGCATCTGTATCCGTAAAGAGTTTCGCTCCTGTATCGACGGAGAACGTTTCTAGCTCTCCTGTCGGGGAAGCATTTCCTGTCAGATGAAAGGATATGGAAGCGGCTGGTTTTGTGCTACTCACCGCCGTGTTATTTGCCGTATCCAGCCAATGGAGACGTTCTTTAAAAATCTCTAGCTCCTTTTCGTAAGCCGGAAGACAATCTCTCCAGTGAGTGTATTCCCCAGGGGCTCCGGGGAAGGGAATCTGCCTCTGTGCCGTATGTAAACTTGTTCCTTGACGATATGTCTTATCTGTTAGTGCCACAAGTTGTCGATAGAATTCGACACTGCTGGTCAGCAACTTTTCTGCCTGATCCAGATGTTCCCGTTGGCGATCGTATCCATACAGCATTACAAGTTCGGCTGCCTGAGTCTTTGCGTTGTAATACTGCATTAAGACATGAATGGCACGCATGTCATTTAGAAAGCGCTGGTATTCCTCGCGATTACGAGTGACATAAGGTGCAGCATCTTCTGCTGCTTTTACGGCTTTTGCAGCTGAATCTGTTACTTCTGCGGCAATACCCAGAGGTGTTTGGCCCTGATGTGGCTGATGAAGCCATTCTTTTCGCACATAGTCGTAAAGACGCTCTCCGGGAGGGGCATCCCCGGTCCAAAGGTCCTCTGCAGGTCCGTAGCGGTTAGCGTCGATCAACTGTGGCATCAGCATACCAAGCGCAAAGGCCTGGCGATTACCTTCAGTGATTCCAATCCGTGGGAGTAGCCCCGGAGCGGCGATTCCGGATAGGTTATAAGCGGCAAGCAATCTTTCGCCAGCTTGCTCATTGCCGTACTTTTCTCCGATTCGTGCCGCCCAATAGCGTCCTTCTGCATTGGAATCACGATTAGGGTTCCATGCATAGCGTGCCCAGGCTTCAAACCAGATCCAGTCTCTATCGGTTTGCTGCAACAATGGCTGCGCATTGTCAGCTGAGTACGGCCAATCCCAATAACGCAAGGGATACACATGAACTCCGCCTATTCCGATCCGCTGAAAGTTAAAGATGCACTTTCGAATAAAGTCGGGAGATCCCCAGCGAAAAGGTTCCAGATTGGCCAGGATATGAATGTTCGCGATATCTACGGAAGCAAGATTGGTTAGACGTGAGGTCTTTTCTCTGACCTTCCCTCGCTCGTCGTACCAAGTGAGCGATTCTCCCGTCCATTTCTGCATGATATCGATGTTGTGATAAAGGGGCTTCGCTGCTTCCATAGCAGCGTCGATATCGGTAGCATGTGCCCTGACGACAAGAGGTGGTTCGGTTGTAGAACCTATTTGCCGCAAGCCGTCCTTCACTCCAGGGATAATGGTCTTTGTAAGCCATTCAGCTCCGTATTCCGGACGCATCGCTTCACCGAGAGTCATTAATAACCCTACATTAGGATACTGGCGAATGAATTCAGAGACGGCATAACGCGTGTATTCGCTGGCTAGCTCATTAGGTTGCGAGAGATGGTAGGGAAGTTTATGTGCCCTGGCAAAAGGATGGGAGAGGTGAATGTTATAAAAGCCCTGTACTACCCAGATCCCACGGCGATCCGCCTCGTGGGTAAGCCACTTGAATAGCTCGATGTTCTGCTCTAGTTGAGCGTCGGGGAGTTCCTGCGCTTCCGGATACTTTGGCAGCTTGAGTAGTGAAGTAAATGGATGACCATTCCATAGATAGAGAGTGTTCATCCGGTTTTCGACAAGAAAGTCTAGATACTTAGTCCATGCCGCTTTGTCGTAGAAGAAAGGAAAATCCTTCGGCGTGTATGGATAATCGTACTCGCCGCCTTCATAGGTGATTTCCATCTTCTGCATCCCGATGCAGGTTCCACGCAGACTAAGGAGGGGATGGTCTTCGAAATCCAATTCCGCCGGAAGTGCGTTACTGGTACGGATCCGATTGATGAGCTCCAGACTTCCATATAAGACTCCGGAACTGTCGCTGCCAGTAACGATCCAAGTGTCCCCAATCTTGCGAAGGAGGAAGGCTTCTGTAGCTCCAGGCCAGAAGTGGGGCAGGTTATAGCTTGTGAGCAACTGCGAATTACGTACTGCTACCAGGATCTTCCCTTGTGATCCCGGTGCAGACAAGGACGGAATGCCTGCCAATACAGTACGAATTCGCTCTGCCGCATACAACTCGCGAGGGGAAGCGTCTTTCGGCGTTACAACCTCTACTGACGCCAACGCCCGATTAGGCGCGATTCCAGACGAAAGTGCCAGTAAAAGTAGGCACTTACCCCAGTGGGGCAAAGTTCGAAAGTGTTTCAAAGGTGCGATCAGAGATGCCATTATCCGTCCTAACTTCTGTTTATGTTGTTTTCCGGAAACGAACCGCCATATAGGGTTTGGACGGAAGTTGAATCTTGCTCTTTCCCGAGAAAGTGCCAGGAATCTCCTTAACAGTCATTTCCCAGGGATCAATAAGATCTGCCTTGAATTTGACATTCTCGGGCAGTGGAAACGTATAGTCTGCCGGCTGATGAAAGTCGAAGTAATACAGGTAAGCTTGGTTCTGCTGTGCGGCAGAGGGGTAATAGGCATCCTCTATTTCGTCGAAGCCAACAGTGGTGGATTCTTCCACAATCTTGCGTAGAAATGCGATACGTGGAGCGCTCTCTCCTCGCAGAGTGCCTCCGTCGGACCAGGACGGGGTCCCGTCGGTGCTGACAAATGTCTCTCCGTGAGAAGAGTAGCTTCCTGCAACAATGCTTAACCAGAAGCGACGTACCATCTCCTGCGGAGGCAGATTGCCCCAACGGCGATTTACATTGCCTTCGTATTGGATTTCGTCGAAGATGATGGGCTTTTCCCAAGCGTTGCGCCATTCGGCTGTCTTTTCAAACGAATAGGTCTGCAAGCTGGCATGAGTTGCCCATGGCTTTGCGTGGTCGTAGAGAACTTTGCTGTGGTGAATTGAACGCAGATGCTGCGAAGGATCCGATTCCTGAACGATACGGAAGAAGCGATCCCAATCGGATGGTGTCTTTGTTTTTACCAGGTCGTACTCATTGGCGATGGACCACCAGACATTCCGATAGGAAGCGAGCCGTGAGACCAGATAACGGAGGTAGCGGTCATCTGCATCGGCAGGCATGGCCTTGAAGCCGAGAGAGTCATAGGGGTGAAAGAGAATGAGGTCGGCTTCGATTCCGAGCTTCATCAGGTCCTGGATACGCTTTTCCAGATAGCGGAAGTAGGCAGGGTTGAAGCGAGTCAGATCGAATTTCCCGGAAGCATCTTTCTCATAGGGCTTACCGAAGACCTCACTCTTGCCCGAGCCCTTAGGCAGAACACACATCCTCACTTTGTTGAATCCGGAGGTGCGGAGCGTATCCAGTGTCTTTTGCTCGAGCTCTTCGCCTAGAAAGCTCCAGGAGTAGCAGGTAGTTCCAAATGGAAAGTATGGTGTGCCGTCTGCATATTGGAAATGAAAGCGATGTGCGACTTGAACCGGGCCATGATTCCCTTTGGTGGGAGCGGTACAGGTAAAAGAACCGGTTTTGCCATTCAGCTCCTTAGCACTGCTCACGGTTTCGTAGGTCCATGCCCCAGCTGCGTCGGGCATAAAACGAACCCGGTAAGTGCCGTCACCGTCATAAAAGCCGGCTACGTCGACAGTACGGTGCTGGAGACGAAACTTTGCAGAGAAGTTGACGTCTACGAAGGGGTTTCCACTGGTGGGGCCTTGGAGTGCTACTTCGAAGATCCCCCATTGTTCGGTCGTCCCATCGGAATGGCTTTTGGTGGCGGCGGCTACAGCACCCTGGGCTGCTAAAGCTGGATACAAACCGCAGACCACTCCAGCTCCGAGCTTCATTGCATCTCTTCTGTTCATTTCTCTTCCTGTGGCACTTCTGCCCATCCTCAGGCTTTTACGGACACGTATTTTGTTAAGGATGGTTCGTCCAATGTTCTATTCGCTTGATTTCAAGGATGTCAACAATAAAAGTATAAAAATGAAAATTAAGCGTTGACTATGAAATATATTTTAGGACAAAGGTATGGGGAAGCCTAGAGAGAAAGCGTGTGTTACGACGCAGGCTGGAGCCAGAGAAGACAGGTTCCCCAACTCCAGACCGCGGTGATTCAGGGCTATTGGTTGTGTCTCAGATGCTTGTCCGCAAAGTTGAGGAACTGGGCCCAGTCATAATCCGTCACATCGTGGCCTCCGGTGCGCATGTGATAACCGATTTGCCCTGCAACGGGCGTATTTACTGCTGGCCACTGTTTGGTGGGAAGTCCTTCGGTACCCAGAAATTGATAAACGGAGTTTGCTGCCAGAGCTGAAAGGAATTCACCTTCCGGATCGGAGAAGTGATCGTCCTGCGCACTGGCAATGTAAAGAGGGCGCGGAGCAATCAGTGCCAGGACCATGTGCTGGTCGAAAGGGAGCGTCGTATCTTTATCGCTGTATTGCTTAAAGTTGTTACAGAACCAATAGGGAAACAGGGTATTTAATCTCCGGATGTTCTCTCCCTGGTTATGATGAAAGAGCTTAGCCCCTCCTGCCCCTGATTCATTACTGATGACCATAGCAAAGCGCTTATCTGTGGCTCCGGCCCAGACCGCCGCCTTTCCCAGTCGTGACCATCCAAAAACAGCTACTCGCCCATGATCGACATCATGATCAGTTTCGAGGTAATCCATCACGCGGCTTAGGCCCCATGCCCAAGCGCCGATTGTAGAAAAGTTGTCGGGAATGCTGTGGAGGTCAGGATATTGGGCCCGAAGGCTACCTTCATATCCGTCCTTGGAATCTGGATCGATATCTCCCCGATATACCGTCGCCACCCCATAGCCACGTTTCAGAATCGTTTCGAGAGGCCACTGTTTGGCGTTAATACCTCGGCAGGCCTCTGTTGCATGATGGTCTTGGGCACACGAAAGATTTGCCCAAGGAGTTTTCCCTGACTCAACTGGCTGGGCAGATAACAAGATCGCAGGATCACTATTGATCGTGTGGTTCCCCCAGAAGTTGAGCCCTACAATCATAGGCGCAGGACTTTTTCCGGAATGAGGAAGGTAGATCAGGAGGTTGAGCCTTGGCCCTTCTGTATTTCCTTTGAGCAGAATGCGAACCTGTTTACGGGTTGCGATTCCACCTAAAGCATTTTTCGCCTCTTCTACAACTTCAAATCTCATTGCTTCTGGACGCGGGGGCATCTGGCCATACATCTCTCTGGTCAGAATGGTCTGCAACTCCGCTCTGCGTTTCGGCCATTGCTTTCTACTTGTAACTGGCGATCCATTCGCCATACGTAACAGGTCCGGTAACTGAGATGAGGCTACCGGCTTATCCTGTGCGAATACGGGCGAAGTCAATGCCTGCATGCAGCAGAGGATGACCGGGAGACTAAAGTTGCGAAGACTATAGAGGAATCGACGTTTCACAGAAGGGTATTCCTGAAGAGGTATGCGGCATGGCCCGGAACAGGACACGCCACATACGAAGTAAATTGTGAGTGAGGCCAAGAACGCCCGTACTCCAGCTCTAGATTTCTCGGTCCCCAATTCGCACCGGAAGATACTAGACGCTCATATTGACCTTGTAGCGTTGCCACTTAGGCCTGATCCAATGGTGATCCACGGCTGGCTCTCCTTCACATTCAAGCTCGACTACCGTAATCAGATCGTCGGGAGGCTCGGTGGGAAGTCCTGTAATCCGCAGAGAGATCTCGTCCTGAGTGAAGGTCAGCTTCTGTCCGGTCTTTAGTAGTCGTGCCGCTTTGACCTTGCATTTAACTCCTCCGATAGCTACGACAGGATCTGGTTGGAAGAAGGGAAGCCACTGTGCTGCCGGCGTCTTTCCTGGCCAGAAGTAAACATGTACATACAGCAAGTTGCCTCTCTTGCTGAAGTTGTCATAATTACCGAAGCTTGGGAAATCGCCTCGTTCGGTTCCATAGATGGATTTACCGTTTGAGTCCATCCATTTCCCGACTTCTTCCAGAATGCGGGTGGTTTCAGGAGGAATGGAGCCATCCGGCATGGGGCCGATGTTGAGCAGATAATTGCCGCCACCCTGTGCGCATCTTGCCAGGTGGTTTACGACGTTCTTAGGCGTTTTCCATTCACTATCGGTGCGCTGATATCCCCAACCTTCATTAAGAGTCATGCAGGACTCCCATGCGCGGCCCTTTTCCGCTGCTTCGACTTTCTGTTCGGGAGTGGAGAAGTCTCCTTCGAGTCCGTTGCGGTTGTTTACGATGATCTCGGGTTGGAGTTCGAAGATCATCTTGTTCATCCGCTCGGATTCCCACTGCTGGGCATTCAGCGGCCAATCGACATCGAACCACATGATGTCAATCTTTCCGTAGTTGGTCAGCAATTCACGAATGAGTCCATGCGTGTACTCTACGAATCTCTTGCGGGCTGCTTCGTCTGTGGCACAGATAGCTCCATCCGGGTGATGCCAATCCATCAGCGAGTAATATAGCCCGACCCTCAGTCCTTCAGCACGAGCTGCTTCGACGTATTCCCGGACAAGGTCACGGCCGCTTTGTTTGCCTGCGCAGTAATCCGTAAGTTTGCTATCCCACAGGCAGAAACCTTCATGATGTTTTGTGGTCAACACCATATATTTCTGTCCTGCACGACGAGCAAGCTTGGCCCATTCACGGGCAGCATTTGGCTTGGGGGTGAAGTACTTGGCCAGGATCTCGTATTGATTTATTGGAATCCCTTCGGATTCCAAAACCCATTCCTGATGACCGATGATGCTGTAGAGTCCCCAATGGATAAACATTCCGAATTTGGCCTCATGCCACCAGCGCATACGGCGCTCTCGTGAGGCTCTTTGTGCCAAGATCGTTTCGGAAACTGGTTGTTGCTCCTCTTTCTTTTCTGCTGCCAGAACAGTTGAAGCTGGCCCAGTGCCTGAGCAGGCTAGGGCTCCTGCCGCGCCAAGAGCTTTCACAAATGATCGCCGGGAAAGACTTTCTTTATCCATTGAGCTGTGTGATTCCTTTCTAGGTCCTCAAGCCAGTAATGTCGTCAACCAAGGCTCTATAGCGTGTAGAGCGTAGCGCTTCGTTCTGCAATTGTGAGGGAATTCGATGATGATACAGATATTGCTTGGTAGACAGGAGCAGCTTTTGAATCGAAGGCTGGCCCCGTGAGGCGTACAGCCTTTGATTTGACCTTGAGTCCTTGTGGAAGCTTCAATTGAGTCGCTTCATTGGATTTGTTGAAAACGACGAGAAGACGCCGGTTTTCTTTTTGCAGTGCATATGCGGTTAACGTAGGCTTGGTTCCCTTGAGGTCTGCCTTGAGGAAAGTGGAACCAACCAGTTGTTGTGCAAACTGCATACCGTAATATTCCGGACGTTTTATGAAACCCGTCGATGGCGCTCCTGCAATTGGCGTATAGAAGCCGTTCCCGCCACCATGGAAATTGATTCCAACTATTCCAAGCTGAGCTACGTGGAGCATATAGTCGGCGCTCCAAAGTGCCGAGGCGAGAGTGTCGGAGACTCCAGGTTTACCGCCGTCCCAACATGAATTCCCCTCAGAAAGGCGGAAGGGGAGTTTCGCTTGCCGTGCCGAATCGAGTGCCGTAGCGAGCTTTGCATCCGACATTGTCTGTACAGAGGGATCGGCAACGAAGAGTTTGTCCAAGGTTGCTTTAGGCGAGCCGGCGGGACCCATTGCATAAAAATGCGCTGTCAGCAGCGTGACGTCCGAATGATGTGGAGCTTCGGCGGCAAATTCCGTGAAGTAAGAAATCTTGTTGGAGATGTCAGGTCCGGCAAACTTTACCTCCGGAATCTTGGCTGCGATTGCTTCGTGGAACTTCTTCCACTCTGTTACGAAATCGGCAGGGCTATAAGTTTCTGCACGATAACGCTTGCGGAAGGAATCTGGTTCATTCCCAATCTGCAGAGCGATAAGCCGGGGACCAAGGATCTTATGTACTGCAGCAGCTTCCGCTACGGCATTCTCTACGCTGCCTTGTCCGAGATTTAGCCCATAAATACAGCGCCATCCGGTCGCATCCAGGAAATCGCGCAGATTCTGAATTGCCTGAGGCGTATTCAGTGTTCCGTGCTTTACTGTCTTGCTCGTGTCCGGGCCAAATACCTCAAAGGGAGGTGGAGAAGCTGGTGCCTGATCGGACCAAGTAGTGTACTCGCTGGAGCCACCACCGAGGCGGAGCACACCTTTGGGACTCAATCCTCGAAAAAGTTCGATGAGCGGCTTATTGGAGCGGGAAAAGAACGCTGGATTGGCGAGTTGTGCCGTTTCGTAGGAAAGGCCACTGAAGTCCTCGGGAATTGAGAAGCCCCGAGTGGCGAAATCAATTTCAAGTTGACCTGTCCCAGTCTGTGCTGAGACAGACCGAGACAGAGTGTTAACAACAGCTACAGCAGCAAGGGACGAAAGAAACGTGCGTCGGTTCATTGGTAGACCTGAGTTCAGGAAAAGGCTGCCCGATAAATTTGTTCAGCGTCCTTATATTTAACTTCACGAGGATTATTTTGCAACAAACGCGTGACCTTCATGGCCGATTCTGCCATGCCAGGAATAACACTCTCGTCGAGCTTAAAATCCTGGAGCCTGGTTGGAACACCGCATTCCTTAAGTAGGGAATGCATGCGTTCGACACCTTTTTTCGCGGTCGCGGTTGCGTTTGCTCCAGGTTTAACTCCGAGAGCTACGGCCACCTCTGCATAACGTTCTGGTGCTGCACTAAGATTGAAGGCCGAAACGTGAGGCAGAAGGACGGCGTTTGAAATTCCATGGGCAATATGGAATTCGCTGCCCAGCGGGTAGGACAAGGCATGGATAGCGGCAGTATTAACCGGTCCTAAGCAAAGTCCCCCGTAGAGACTCGACAAAGACATCCCCTCTCTAGCTTCGAGGTTGCCAGGTTCCTGGATAGCAATGCACAAATGTTTATTGGCGAGGCGAATGCCTTCCAGTGCATAGACGTCCACCATGGGATGAGCAAATTTGTTGGTGTATGCCTCTATGCAGTGTGTGAGGGCATCAAGGCCAGTTCCGGCCGTAACCATTTTGGGCATTGAGACGGTCAGTTGAGGGTCGACGTAGGTAGCATCCGGAACAAGATATGGGCTGATGACGCCCTTCTTCAGTTGTTCTTCTTCATCTAGAAGAATAGCGTTCGGCGATACCTCACTGCCGGTTCCGGAAGTAGTCGGCAAGCAGATGAGAGCTGTGCTCCGACCTGTCAGTTGACCGATTCCAAAAACTTCGCGAGTTTTTTGCTTGCTGTTGGTCAAGGCGGCAACAAGTTTTGCTACATCGAGTGCACTACCGCCTCCGATTCCGATTACTGTATCCGGATTTACCTGGCGAGAGGCTTCAAGTGCTTCTTCAAAGCTCTCGACCGTGGGCTCCTTGTCGATACGGCAATAGGCAGTGACGGTTATGCCTTTCTTGCGGAGCGATGCGATCAGCGGATCGGCAAGTCCTGCGGTGACAGATGAGGTGATAAGAAAAACGCTACGGGTACCGTTCTTTACCAGATCATCGCTGCACTGGGACATGCAGCCGCTGCCGAAGACCAGTTTCCGTGGTTGATGGATTTCTACTGTTCTCACTGGAGCCTCTTTACTTTCCTTGGCCGATTCCAATGCGTTCGCCTTTGAGCGAACTCATTCTTGCACGTTCGATGGCCGCTTCCGCTTTCTTCAGAGCATCTAGAGCGCCAGTCTTAAGGGCCGCGATGTCGTTGGTGCAGAAGAGAAGATCGATGTCACGCTGCATCCAGACGTCGTAATCAGCGGGGCCACAGGCAGCGGCGACAATCTTGTCGTGCTTCCTTGCGTGCTCAATTGTGTGGTCGATTGCTTCCAGCACTGTAGGATGGCTGGTTTGCCCAGGAACTCCTAAGCTAGCTGCAAGATCGGCAGGTCCAATGAAGATATCGACTCCGGGAACAGAACAGAGCTCTTCAATTTTTTTGACACTCTCTCTGGTTTCAACCTGTGCGAACAGGCAGAGATCGCGGTTCCGCTGCTGCTGTTCTTGCGAAACGCTATCTACCAATCCATATTTCACTGCGCGGGATACGCTGAAGTAGCCGCGACGGCCTTCGGGTGCAAACTTTGCGAATTGAACTAACTCACGGAGCTGTTCAGGAGATTCTGCCATGGGCAGGTCAAGGATATCCGGACCACACTCTGCTGCTTTGAGTACATTCTCTCTACGTGTGTCTGGGATACGAATCATTGTTAGCATTCCGCTGCCGGTGGCCATCCGGCATAGGTCTGCGGCTTCAGCAAAGGTAATCGGTGCATGCTCCATCTCAATCCAAACAACTTGGAATCCTAGATGTGCTGCTATCTCCAAAAAAATTGGATCATAGAAATAAAGAGCAACACCGAGAAGTGGCCCTCCCTGACTTTTGATAAGTTCTTGTAGTTTTGTCATTCTTCCTCTCTCAGAGTTACAACGCACGACATCGGGTTTAGTGAACAGTAGTCTTTCCGAAGGGGGGATTACATAGATACTCCTGAAAGCGTGTTTTGTTTTTTTGCTTTAAGCCAGGTCCAGATCGTTGGCCTAATCTCGTTATCCTCCCGGTCAGGGAGCAAAATGCTAAAAGCAATGCCAAAGACAAGCAGAACAATATTTCCAATGGCTCCAATCATGAAATCGTGCCAGGGGAAATTGAATCTGCCCAAATCGAGCAGAGCATGTTTCCCAGAGGTGAGCGTTGCATAGGTCGTAAAAATCAAGCTGGCTACAATGCCAAGCTGTGCACCGCGACGACTGGAACGGCTGCTAAATGCAGCCAGAAGGAACAGCCCTGCCAATCCACCTGCAACGATGGATGAAATTGTGTAATAGAGGGAGAGTGCAGTTCCTTTAGTGTGGGCAAGTTGTTCCGCCACCAGAACGGCCATCATCCCGGCTAGTGCCACCAGAATTTTTGCTGTGGTCAGTTGCTTCTTATCCGTAGATTGCGGACGGAAGAAGAGATAGAAGTCACGCACTCCAATGAGAGACAGGCAATTCAAGTCCGAAGCCAGCATCGACATCGCCGCGCCAAAGAGCGCTGCAACGAATAGCCCCGAAAGCCCTGTTGGAACGTTTGCGATCAGGAAGTGTGGGAAGATCTGATCCGCCTTGGTGATGTATGCCGGCAGCGGAGTCTTCGTGATCTGATAGAAACACCAGAGAAGTGTGCCGATCAGCATGAATAGCGCCCATACAGGGATGCATAGGCATGCTCCCATGGCAATGCCTTTCAGTGCCGAGCGGTCGGTTCTTGCTACAAGATATCTCTGCACAACCGTCTGATCTGCGGTGTACTTCTGCAGATAAAAGAAGAAACCATAGATAGATAGAACAATGAGTGTCGGCTTGTCGAAAGCCAGGGTAGGACTGCCGAGACTGAACTTGTGGCTGGCTGCTGCAAGATGAATCATTGCGCCCGGCGTGGCGGGAGAGAAGAACAGCAGATAGCCAATGGTAAACAGAGTACAAAACACGAGGAGAAATCCCTGTACCACATCTGTCCAAATTACAGCTTCCATCCCCCCGATCAAGGTATAGAGAATGGTTATGATTCCGGTTGCGAAGATAATTCCATCAATCGGCCAACCGGTCATTCCGCTCACCGTAAGCGAAAGCAGATAGAGCACGAATGCCATCTTCGAAAAATGTCCAACCGCGAACATCAGGGATGAATAGAGGCGGATTTCGCTTCCGAAGCGTTTGCCAAAATATTCGTAGGCACTCATGGCAACGACTGAGCGGAAGAAGGGAACTACGACGAATCCGACTAGTCCCAGTACCAGAATGATCATCAGGCCGGGTGTCAGCAAGGACCAGTTTCCCTCGTACGCGGAGCCCGGATAAGCAATAAATGTGACACTGGTGATGATGGTTGCAAACAACGACATACCGAGAGCCCAGCCAGGGATCTCTCGTTTCGCAATGAAGTATGTTTCAGTCGTTTTTTGACGACGGGAAAATGCGAGTCCGATTGCTACCAGGGAAGCAATATAAGCGATGATGATGATTCCATCGATCCAGCGCATGTGAAGAACACCTCTAGCCTTTCTTCGCTTCCTTCGTGAGCGAGGACTTTTCCATTTGCTTATGAATTGCCATGGAGACCGCCATCTTCATGGCTGCCTTCATGTTGGTGGCGTCTGCTTTCCCTTTGCCTGCGATATCGAAGGCTGTTCCGTGATCGACGGAAGTACGAATAATTGGAATCCCAAGGGAGATGTTCACTGCGCTATCGAAATTGAGCAGCTTCATCGGGATGTGGCCCTGGTCGTGATACATGGCTACGACCAGATCGTATTGGCCTTTGAACGCCTTCAGAAACACGCTGTCCGGAGGCAACGGACCAGTACAGTTGATCCCCTGCGCAGAGCAGGCTTTTACCGCAGGAACGATGAACTCCTCATCTTCTGTTCCAAAGAGGCCATTCTCACCTGCATGCGGATTGAGACCGCTGACGGCAACACGCGGATTAGCGTAGCCAAGCAGCTTCATGGCCTGATAGCCCAGCTGAATGGTCTCGATGATTCTATCTGTGTTGAGTTGGCATGCTTTTGCCAGAGAGATGTGCGTGCTGACGTGAATGATGGATAGCTTCTCGCTAGCCAGGAGCATGCGGGAACCTTTCACTCCGCACAGCTCTGCGATATATTCCGTGTGCCCGGAGAATCCAGAACGGGTAAGGACAACAGCCTCTTTGTTAAGCGGCGCTGTCACAATGGCGTCAGCTTCTCCTCGCAAGCACATCTCCGTGGCCATGCGGACATATTCAACGGCGGCGGTGCCATAGGCTGCATCCAGCTTTCCGAAGGAAATGGAGCTGCCAGCCGGAAGTGTCTTGGCTGAGCACAGCGATACGGAAAGCGATGCAGGATCAATACCAGCTATCTTTCCGGCTGCCTCCAATACAGCTTCGTCCGCGACGATGATCCAATGAGCGAGTTCTGCGATCTGCGGGTCTGATAAGGCTTTGAGCGTGACTTCTGCACCGACTCCCGCTGGATCTCCCACCGTGACGGCAATGATAGGCATGTTGGAGGCTCTAGTTTCCATAAGCGGCTTTCTTGGGCTTACTGAATTGCATGACAATATCGGTCAGACATGAGGGGACACCAAATCCACCTGATTTCGTAATGACCGGAATACTTTCCGCAAGCCCATTGGATAGGATTCCCCAAGGAATCCCCGTAGATATCTCTCCTCTTAGAGAAATTGAAGTGGACCCTAAAGCCCGACAAATTTGCATTCCTGTGTCGCCGCCGCAAAGAAAGAGTCCTCTGATGCGTTCAGATCCAAGCATCTTCCAAAGGGTACGAATAGATGCATCTGTCGTGTTATTCCGATCGATACGAAGAATCAACGGCTTTTCCCGTTCAAGCGTGAGCTGTGCATTCCTACGTATTCCAGGGAATTCCAGGGATTCGAACGACACTGGTTCTACGTCCGAGTAATTCATCAGGTGTTCAATCTGTGCTTCCGTTGCAGGATGATTGCTGCCAATTAAGAAGACAAGAGATGAATGAAATACGGACTGCGGTGATATTGTATTTCCTACCTGTGGGCAGGAGACTCGGGCTGCTGCTTGGGCCAAGCCCCCGGAACCTACCCAGAGCAGATCCTGATAAAAGCAATTTGCAGCTTGAGCCAGCTCGTACAAATCCTGATCTGATTCGGTATCTGCTAAAAGAAACGAGATGCCGTCTCTGAGTGCTTTGCTGAAGATGTCCTTCAGCTTCTCGGGACCTCCGTAGGAGGGAATGTCGTGCAGTTCCAAAAAGGAACCATGACCTTCCTTTTCAAAAATCTCAGAAAGTGAGATCGGGGCGGAGGATTTCTCCCCCGTATAAAGGACTCCATCTCGTACCACTCGCTTCATTGCGGGGAAGGCTGGCGCAACTAAAGCGACCCTACAATCGAAGGCTCTCATCATTGCCTCGGTTTCTGCAATGACATTGCCACGCCAACAGGAGTCGATTTTCTTGAAAAGGAGGCTCTCGTTTTGCCGGAGAGCTTGAAGCTTCAGAGCGGCTTCCGTGACTTTCCGGCGTGCCAGAGTCTTACTGTCTCCGCGGCTATCTGTTGTAATACAAAGACTTGCGGATTTTGCGCGAGAGATTTCCTCCGGGTCTAACAGGGTCGTGCTCGATATGCCGCGAAGCGCGAACTGGACTCCGGAGTCACACGCTCCGGTCAGATCGTCGGCTATCAGCAGGCAACATCTCCCCGTTTTCTCGTTCACTTTAGCCCCCAAAACTTGGCGCTCTCTTAGCAGCCAGCATGATTTAGAGGCTACATGGAGTCGCAGTCATATTCGTAAAATTTTTAGAAGTTGTCAATTATTTTCAAAAACATGGTTGCTATTTCGATTATCAGACGAATATATTTCACCTGCAGATGTGTTGAGGTCTAAACGTAACCACAAAATGGGACTATGAAAAAGGCGAGCTTTCTTCTTCTGCGTGCCCTCTTTGCAGGTTGTATTTCCAGTAAAGGGCAGGCGTTCTCCTCTATGGGAGAAGACAACAGAATCCTGAACCCTGATCAGTATCGGTACGATAGTCAGTTTCTCCGGAAACGAGAACTTAAAGTTCCAGGAAAACTGGCGGGAGATGCGTGGTTGCAGCTCGCGGGAAATGCCCTCCGGCGTAATTCCTCCGATGAAGACTTCGAAGAGATCTATTCCATGCAGTCATCTTGGAAGGACACGATTCCTGTTTCGTTCAAGGTGGAGGGTGTTGAACATGAATAGCCGGTTTTTACGCGGCTGCCTGGCGGTAGCGTTGCTCATGGGGGCATTGCCTCAGCTTTTTGCTAAGGACAAGTATCTTTATGTCTATTTCAAAGAGCCAGGCAATGACGGCATCTACTACGCGCTGAGCGATGATGCTCATCATTGGAAAGCCCTGCACAACGACAGGCCTTCGGTTCGCACCACTGTTTCTGGAGAAGTCATGCGCGATGTCTTCGTAACGCGCGGACCGGATCATGAATTCCATATGGTATGGACTTGGGCATGGAGAGGAAAGTCACTGGGGTACGCCCATTCTCCTGATTTAATTCATTGGTCGGAGCAACGGGAGATCCCCATTATGGCCGATATTCCAGGGACTCTGAATACCTGGGCTCCGGAGCTCTATTGGGATGAGAAGCAATCTCAATGGATGATTATCTGGTCGAGCAATGTAGAGGGCCGACAGGTAGGGAATCGTATCTACTACTCGATGACGAAGGATTTTCAGAGCTTTACGAAGCCGACCATCTTCTTTGATCCAGGGTACGTTGTGATCGATGCAACGATTCTTAAAGAAGATTCGAGATACATCATGGTCTTTAAAGATGAGACTCAGGATCCTATGCGTCGTCAACTTCGTTCCGCAATGGCTCCGACACTGCAAGGGCCGTGGTCTGAGATCAGTGCTCCCTTTACGGAGACATGGTCCGAGGGGGCGTCCATTCTAAAAGTCGGCGATGAGTACATCGTATATTACGATCACTATCGTCCGCCGCGTCGCTATGAGGCAAATCAGACAAAAGATTGGAAGGTTTGGGAGAGTATCTCCGATCAGATAGAATTTCCGCCTCACTGCAAGCACGGAAGTTTTCTGCGAATAACTGAAGAAGAGGCTGCACGATTGCTCTCATCGCAGTGACCTGCATTTAGGAGTGGGGAAGAAAGGGAATAATCTCCATGTTGTTGCGTTCGTTTTGTATCAGATTGTTGTCTTCTGTATTGGTATCCGTGATAGTTCCGGGATCATTGCATGCTTTGGCAAACTTGCCAAAAGCCACTCCTACGAATGGTCCCGCCATAGCTCATTTCGAATTTATCTCCGATGGTCCTATCGGTGCTGGTTGGAGCCGTCCGCCTGAGATTCCGCGTGTGTATTTTCAAGAGGCCCTTCCCAGCTTCTTTCGCAGAACGTTGGTTCTTGATCAGGATGTCTCAGACAAAGCCAAACTCTCCTGGCTCTTTACCGGGCAGCGAGGTGGTTTTACTGTCGAACTGAGTCCTACCACTCTGCATGTCTTCGAGCGCTATTACGATTCATATGGCTACTTCCTGGGACAAAGCTCGAGAGGGAACTTTCCGGAACGTATTGGCCATGAGAACGAGGTCCAATACACAGGTCATGCTCGTACCGTAACTGTTGAGGTGGACTCGCATCTGTCGCTAAAGGTCTATCTCAATCAGCAGCTGTTGATTGAGCAAAGTCTTTCGTTGGATGTCACCAGGCATCAGCTAATGATGTCGGCTCCGCGCAATGAGCACGATGTATTGACAGGAGCCTTGCAGTCAACTCCGGTTAAGGAGTCAGTCGTAACGGTTACACCCTCTACGGTCTATCAGACGATGATGGGCTTTGGCGGAAGTCCAAGCGTTCCTGCTTATGCTGGATTGAGTGAGGCGGGTAAGCAAGAGTACTGGAGGATTCTCAAGAGCTATAACCTGCTGATTGATCGGGAATATCCCATGGGGACAAATCTGAAGAAGGATATGTCCAATCTCGATAACCTTCAGGATGCAACTCCTCATTACTATGGGGATAACTTCCCGAATGGTGAAGTTTCGGATTTTTCCTATAACCGCAAAGCGATTCAATTGGGCGGCAAGGTTATTTACGAGATGTGGGCGCTTCCGAAATGGGCGACACAGGAATACAAGGACAAAGAAGGTAAGCCTCTCGATGGCGTAGCCAATCCCGAAGAGTACGCCAGAGCGATGGTTACCTATTGCCGCCTCGAAAAAGAGCGCACCGGTGCGGCTCCCGATGTGGTTGGTGTCCAGAACGAAGTGTCCCAGCCAAAGGAAATAGCTCTTCAGATGGTACGTGTCCTTCGTCGTGAGCTGGACAAGGCTGGTTTTACTTCTGTGAAGATCCACATGGCAGATCCTCCATTCCTGAAGGATGCAGTCACTAAGGCCAAGGAACTTCAAGAAGATGCAGAAGTATGGAAGTCCATTGACTACGCAGCTAGTCACGTTTATGACTTCCAGGGATTCATGGCAAACCCCGATTTATATGATGAGCGCTTGAGAAGCATGCACGAGGCATTGCATGGGAAACCATTTCTCTCGACTGAAATATGCGTTAACGACCCGAAATATCAGGTGCCTTCGTATCGCATTGCCTTTAACGTCGGGCAGCTCTATCACAAGAATCTGGTAATGCTGGATTCCATTGGCCTCCTGTATTGCTGGGTGATTCTTGATATTGAACAGCCTAACTTCGGTGGCTCCCGTTCTTTGTTGATTCCCGACCGCTCGCGGAATAACTTCCCTGTTCCGTCCAGCTTTGAGCTTAGAGTTCTGGGTGCATACAGCCGTCATGTACTTGAGGGGATGAAGCGGATCGAAGCTGCAAGCAACAATCCGGACCTGCTGGTCAGCGCATACCGGGGAAGTCAGGGGCAGTCAACGCTCGTGATTCTGAACCGCAGTACTGAAGCGCAGCGTATCTCGACTCATTGGGACGGAGTGGCATGGAAAGAACTGGAGAGAACCAGCCAGTATCTTGAAAATGCAACTGGATCTATTCCTAAAGAACTGGTCGTTGAACCTGGAGAGATCGTGACTCTGTCTACGATTACGGCCGAGAAGGTGAATTAGGGCTGTCTATACCCTTTCACAAATACTGTATCTGGACGAACGAATGTTACGAGTGGCTTTTCTTGACAGAAAAGCCACTCCGAGATTCTTTCTCGCGGATCACCTTTTGTGAAAACGGTCTAGATTTCGTTATAGACCACAAACAGATGTTGGGAGTTGCCATTCCTCTTGGAGAAATGGCAACTCGTCATGATGCTTTTGAGGCCCATGCCAGAGCTGGACGGCTCTAGAGGGTTTGGCTGCACGTAAGCCGATGGTAGGTGTTGTAGCGTTCGTTTTGAACCGTAAACCAGGGACGGAATTGTAATGTCTGTCCGGGAAGGTCATAACCCAGAATTCCGTTGGTATGAGCAAGAGGACGCAAACCTTTGGGCAGGGAAAGCGATCTAGTCGCGATATCCGCCGGCGGGGTTGTGCTCACCATCATCAAAGGCCCATTCATCACAGCGACGGTTTCCGGATGCCTGTCGTCGATAGCTTCGGCTCTGATTGCGAAGGGCAGGCTCAATTCCAAAGTGTCTCCATTCCGCCATCTGCGATGTACGGAAGCGAAGCTGCGTTTGGCAAGTTCAATCGAAGCGTCCTTTCCGTTGATGGTCAAAGCAGGCTTTCCACCAACCCAACTGGGAATTCGCAGAAACACTGTGAACTCAGTTTCGGCAGGCATTTCCAAACGAAGCTGAACAGTGTCTCCAAACGGGAACTGTGTGGTCTGCGTCAACTTGATCGGTGTTCCATTTGCCTTCCAACGAACCTCGGAAGAGTTGTAGAGATTCACATAGATATCATTTTGCCGGCGGAAATAGAGATTCAGGACATAGTCTGCGACACTCTGAATCAGTGTTCCGGAGCAGCAAGGCCACTTTTTCTGGTAATAACCCTTCTGCGCGAGCGGATGATAGTTGGAGTAATAGAAGTAGTTTCCCTCACCGTCTGTATCTTTAGCTCCGAGAATAGTGTTGTAGAGAACGCGCTCCAAGCCATCTCCGTAACGAGCATCCCCTGTGAAGCGCAGAAGGTAGCGAGCAAGTTTCGATTGCGCAAAGTACCCGCAGGGCGTTTCGAAGTGGTCCTCAGTGGAGGCAAGGCTCTCATACAGCCGCCCTTCATGTGGAGCAACAAAGGCCTCCTTGGGGCCCCAGCCACCCGAAGAAAATTGCTGAGTCGTTTCCAGCATGTCCCAGGCATTACGAATGGCATCGAGATACATTGGATCGCCCAACTTCTCGTAAGCCCTGGCAGCGGAACTGAGCGAGATCACGTGACTATAGGCGTGTTTCGCGGGGAGGATGTTCTGCCCCTTGGCGAGTGGCACGTAGTATTCGGTATTCAGCAGATACTTCTTTGCCATGTCGAGCCAGGTACGATCTCCGGTAAGCTCGTGGGCATTGAACATATTCTCCGAAAGAATATAGGTTTCATCATACGGTGCGTCTTTAGGGCTGTTGGGGCCGCGATCGTATGTGTGATCGGGAATATTGGGCATTGCTCCCTGCATCACGCGAGGGTAAAGCGCCAACGCTTGTTTGTTGCCGGTGAGCCGGTAAGCATCAAGCAGTCCAAAGGCATGCTTATCCAGGATGTAGCACGGCCAGGTTGTCGCTGCGATCTTGCTGGCAAATGGAGAGGGGTTCCTATCAATCGCTTCAGCGAAGCCGGAGACAAGCGCATTTACTTTGGCCGTGGCCAAAGGCTCTCCGGTGGCACGAGCGTAGCGGGCAAGGCCGGAGATGTATTGTCCAAGACTGTGTCCCGGTACAAAGCCATCGGCATCGTACCAGCCCCCCATGTCATCTCCAGGTGCGGGCAGGCCTGCATGTTGCCGGTATACCTTCAACATCCGATCATTATCAATCGCAAGATAGCTGGCGAGGATACGGTCGAACTGGTCCTTCAACGGTCCACTTGTAAGCCTGACATCGGCATAGTCGAATTCTTCCAGCCAGTCCGTAGAGTTTGCCATTCCAAGGGCTTTGATAGAGGGACTAAGACCCGCGGTAGCGGTAATTGCGGCAGCAGATTTAAGAAAGTCTCTGCGCGAAAATTGGGAACCAGAGCACATCAGTGTTTTCTCCTCGACATTCACTTAAGAAGGACGCTTCATCGGTTTGATTGGTCCAGTATGAGATCGGCCAGGGGATTGGTAACCAGAACTGAACAATGGCAAAACAAACAGTTGCCAGAAGCGAAGCTACGGGCGTAGTTTCGCATATGAAAAAATGTTTTACCAGACAATTTAGAGAAAATGTTATTTGCTGAATTTAGAAGTCGAAGGACAAGGAGATAAGTTCGATGGGACGACACGCGCGTCTTGCAAAGATAAGTTCCAGCTTGTGGTTGAGTCTGGCATTGGGGAGCCCTTTGGTATGGGGACAGAAGGCAGATTTCCCGGACAATAAACTTGATCCAACGCGATCTTTGCCTGTCGCGGCGGCATCGGAGAATCGCAGTCAACTGCCAGAGCAATATATCTGGACAGCTGGCGATGCAGCGGCTCTTCATGCCGATCATCATCGTTATTCTTTCGCGCGCTCCGATGCCAAAGCCAATCCGCATTTCTTCCGCACTGTCTTTAATCTGGATCAGGTTCCAGCGGCGGCAACTCTCTATCTTGCGGGACCACGTTCGGCGAAGATTTATCTCAATGGCAAGTTGATCGACGAGGTAAGCCGGGATCTCAATTCTCCAATGGGGATGCATGTTTTTGCCACGAATCTTGCCGGGCATCTACAACAGGGAAAGAATACTCTTGCTCTGGAAGTTGTTCGCGGACGCGGCGTTGTAGGGCTCTCAAATTCACGCATCGTTGAGCAGCAAACTCTTGGTGAAGTGCTGGTTGCGAAAATTGTTCCCGCATCTCCCTGGGTAAATGCTCCGGCAATCTTGATTAGCGGCCCGGAGTGGAAAAGCACCGTATCTGTTCCAAATGGATGGGAGCAGCCAAGCTTCGATGACAAGTCTTGGGATAGAGTACAGACCCTTGGTCCTATCGAGAGTTCAGTCGACATGTTCCAGTGGAACGGAGATGCCGGACTCTATGACTGGCCTGGATATGCTGGTGTCTCGCCCTTTCTGCGTCAATTCGAAATGAAGGCAGAGAAGATCAGCCATGTTTTTGAGGGGCGCAGCCACTTTCTTAATACCAATGCTTTGACTGGAGCAGGCTCCGGAGCTTTCGGTGTAAAGCTCTCTGCCCCGCTTATTCCGGATGAGGAAGCTCCTTCGCTATTACTTGATTTCGGACGTGAAGTAGCTGGCCGTTTGCAGATCGAATCCGATTGCGATTGTGAGTCTGTTGTCCGTATCGATTACGGAGAGTCGGATATGGAGGCTCTCAAGAGCGGGCATTACTTGGGGAGTCAACTGCTTCATATTGCACCGCATTCCGTGGGCTATGGGCCAAAGACAGGTTTCCGCTATGCGCGTGTACGCTTTCTCGGCGGTGCATCCGAACTTCGCTTCAAATCGATTCAACTGAAGGGCATCTATTATCCCGTAGAGTACAAGGGATCTTTTGCCTCCTCAGACCAGGTGTTGAATCGGATTTGGGAGACGGGTACCTACACGATGCATCTTTGTATGCAGGATGACATCTGGGACGCTGTGAAGCGCGACCGTGGCCGCTGGATTGGCGATCTCGATGTGGGTGGACACGTGGTCAACGAGGTCTTCGCCGATCGCTTCCTGATGGAAGACACAATGAACCGGCTTCTCGGTGAAAGTCCTGTAACCGATCATGTCAACGATATACCCGGTTATTCCGCGCTCTGGATCACTTCTTTGGCTGATTACTATCGCTATACGGGCGCTAAGGATTTTCTGGAAAAAACGCATGGCCGGATGCTTGAGCTGCTCAAGGTGATGGATGCCGATTTTGACCAGAACAATCTCTTCATCAATAAGCAGAAAGTTTGGTTATTTGTTGATTGGTCTCCGGAGTTGGTTGCCGATACTCCTGAAGCCAGAAGAGCTACGCAGATTGAGTACTATCGGGCATATCGTGAGGCATCATATCTGCTTCGGGAACTCGGCGATACTAGCCATGCGGATTTCTATACGCAAAGAGCAGAGACGATTCGCAAATCCGCCAATGAACGCTATCTGGAAGCAAGCACCGGAACGTATGGGCCTCGCTGGCAGACGAATGCTATGGCTGTCCTTTCCGGTATGGCGACTCCGAAGCAGTATTCCGCACTGTGGAAGAATGTTCTTTCTTCCGTGAATCAGGACCGCTATACGGCTCCAATCATCAGCCCTTATTACAACTACTATGTTGTGACTGCAATGGCTCAGATGGGACACCGCACGGAAGCGCTGAATTGGATTCGCAAGTACTGGGGCGGCATGCTTGATGAAGGTGCAACGTCTTTCTGGGAAGCATACGATCTGCGCTGGCCCAAGGATAAGGCACATGAGAATCTTCAGGCTGATGGTACAACCGGTTTCTTCGTGAGCTTAGCGCACGGTTGGTCCGGTGGCTCAGCAGCATGGCTGATGGAGCAGTTGCTTGGCATTCAGCCAACGGAAGCAGGCTTCCGGAAGGTGACTATTCGTCCTGACTTGCTGGATCTGGAATGGGCAAAGGGAAGTGAACCGACTCCGCAGGGACTGCTCTCGGTTTCTATGAAGAAGGGCAATCCTCTCACAATTGATCTGCCTGCCAATGTGGAGGCGAAGATTCTGGTTCCAGTTTCTTCGTCGAAAGCTAAGGTTCTGGTAAATGGATCTGCTGTTACGTCCACACCTGCCGAGGGTGGCTCTCGTGCGGAGATCATTGTTAAGGAAGCAGGGCACTATGAGATCCGTGCTGAATAGGGCCTGGTAGTGTGCTTGAGCCCTCAGATATAGCTCGGATTGAAATTAAGAATGGCCTCCAGTATTTCCACTGAGGCCATTCTTACTGTGCTACCACTCGTCGTTGAAATCGATTAGCAATGAATCACTTGCCATGTCCCTCAATCAATCTTGAAGGTATAGGCAATATCGTTTGGCCTGGTAGCAGGAAGGTTGATTAGTAAACCCTGATCGGTTTGGTGCCAATTCAGTTTTTCTTTACTGCCCAAAAGCTCCACGCTCTGAATTGGAGCTTTCAGATAAGGGCTCTTATTCCAAAGCGTGTGGACAATCACCTTGCCCTCTTGTGGCCAACCGAGGGCAATGGCATAGAGGGTATTACCCTTGGTCGTAAAGCGGATGTCCTGTGGCGTGAACTCGTCGAGATCTTTGCCCAGTACTGTGCTCTTTTCATTGCTGGTGGGACCTTCGCCATAGACATACCATGGACGGCTACCGTAGATAGCTTCGCCATTTTGACGCAGCCAAGCTCCAATTTCCATCAGAACGGTTTTCGCCTGTTCTGGAATGGTTCCGTCTGCTTTTGGCCCGACATTCAGCAACAGATTGCCATTCTTGCTGACAACATCGACTAACTCATGAACTAGCGACTTTGCATCTCGATAGGAATCGTTGTCGGCATATCCCCAGGATTTGATGCTGACAGAAGTATCTGTCTGCCAAGGCGAGAGCCTGAGGTTGTCCATTTTTCCTCGTTCAATGTCCAGTACAGCGGCGTTTTCGGGGAAGTCATGTTCCTTATAGGTAAGGACGACACTTTCTTTCCGTTCTGCGGCTCGATCATAGTAGTAGGCGGCAATCCGTTGCAGATAGGGTCGAAATGCAGGCTGTCCGATCCACCAATCGAAGTAGAAGATCTCTGGATGATATTTGTCGACGATTTCGGTACTGCGCGCAAGCCAGTCGTCCATGAATGCCTTGTTCGGTGGTAGCCAGCGCTCAAGGTGATTTGGATCTGGATCTTTGCTGGAAGCATCTCCGGGAAGGTGGGTGCTTTGTGCCGGTCCATAGAGGCCAGCGTATTTAGGATCCTGCACATCGGAATCAAACGTCGTGCCACCGTTGTACCACCACCAGTGCTCAGCACGATGCGATGAGGCTCCGAAGTGTAGTCCATGCTTGCGTGTGGCCGTAGCAATTTCATTGACCACATCGCGCTTCGGTCCCATCTTTACAGCATTCCACTCGGTAAAGTCGGAGGCGTACATGGGGAAGCCATCACAATGTTCTGCGACTGGAACGATATATTTTGCCCCTGCGTTTTGAAAGAGTGTTACCCAATCGTCGGCGCTGAATTTTGATGCCGTGAACATTGGGATAAAGTCCTTATAGCCGAATTTCGACAATGGCCCATAGGTCTTTACTTGATGCTCGTAGGCTGGATTGTCTTTCAGGTACATATTTCGCGGGTACCATTCATTTGCAAAGGCCGGTACGGAATAAACACCCCAGTGGATAAAAATGCCGAACTTCGCATCCTGATACCAGTCGGGAACCTTGTATCGGCCCAGAGAATTCCAGTCTGCGGCGAACGGCCCCTTGCCGATTTCCCGATTTACCAGGGTCAGCCGATTCTCCAGTTGTTGTTGGTAGTCCTGAGCCCAGCCGTTAACCGGAAGAGTGAGTGCTGCCATGATCGTGAGGGGAAATAGTTTGGAAAAGATCAATTTGCGACGAGGCATTTAGAGCAGTCCTTACGTACTTTTACTGATTTGCTTATGATCATAGCTTGCCGGGGTAACCTCCAAGAAGCGGTTTCGATATTGATAATCATGTTTTGTGCCATTGATAGTTCCGATTATCAATTACATTGAAACGCCGATAAACTAGGTGTGCAGCTTTCACTTAGCCGACGTGCTAAGTAAAAGCCGCCAATCTCGACAGAAGTTGAGACCAATTCGTTTGTCCGTTCGTCTCAAGTTTTAGATCGTTTTTGGCCTCCCTAAGGGGAAGCTCTGTCCTATCATCGAAGGGTGGTAGCACAGGCTTCCCCCTTTTTTCTTTGGAGCATCTGGAATGATTTGGAAAGGCCGCTGTGGGTGGCTGTTATCGATCGGCGTTCTCTGCTTTGGTTTGGATCCATCCTCTCTGTTGAGTCTTCCCTTAAGTGGGCGAGGTTCTGGGAACTCCGTAAAGACCATGTCGGCAGCTACGATCGTAGCTACTGACCTTCGGTGTGAATTTCAAAAGGATCCTTCCGGGATTCAATCAAAGAATCCCCGATTCAGCTGGATTCCCGAGAGCACATCACCTCGGCTAAGAGGTATTTCCCAAAGTGCCTATCGTATTATGGTCGCCTCGTCTCCGAAGTTGCTGGATCAAGAACATCCTGATCTATGGGACAGTGGCAAAGTAGAAAGCTCAAATACTCTGAACATCAGCTATAGCGGTAAGGAACTGCACTCTCACACAGAGTATTTCTGGCAGATTAAGATCTGGGATCAAAATGATCGTTCCAGTCGGTGGAGTCCTCGGGCGCGCTGGATATCGGGGCTCATGGACCAGAAGGAGTGGAAGGCGCATTGGATTGCTGCACACCCTGATCTCTCCGACGCAGCAATGAAGCCACAGTCCTTACCCCTCTTTCGTCATAGTTTTGCGTTACAGAAGAAGGTTGCAAAGGCTTTGGTTTTTGTCTCCGGATTAGGGCAGTATGAACTGCATCTGAACGGTCGTTCTGTTAACGATGAAGTTCTCACGCCGGGATGGACAAACTATCGCAAGACAATTCTTTACAACACCTACGATGTCTCAACTCTTCTTCAAAAGGGTACAAACGTTGTCGGTGTGATGTTGGGAAATGGTATGTACAACGTCCCGAAGACTCCTGGACGTTACCAGAAGTTCGTCGGTACCTTTGGCCAGTCAAAGCTTTGTTTCCAGATGCATCTGCTTTTTGACGATGGAACTGCAGCTACAATCGTCAGCGATAAATCCTGGAAGGTGATGGATGGGCCAATCACTTTTTCTTCCATCTATGGCGGAGAAGATTATGATGCGCGCCTGGAACCTCTGAAATGGGATTTGCCCGAAGCAGACGAATCGAAGTGGAAGGATGCCTCCGAGGTGGAAGGTCCTGGCGGAGCCATGGTTGCGCAAGAGCTTGCGCCGATTCGAGCAATGCAAACCTATCGTCCAATCAAGGTTTCGGAAACGAAACCGGGAGTGACGGTTTACGATCTGGGCCAGAACTTTTCGGGTTGGCCCACATTAACCGTTCAAGGGAGCGCCGGAACCGCAGTCAAGATCACACCTGGCGAGTTGCTCGATAAGAATGGTTTGGTAAGCCAGCGGAGTTCCGGTGGCCCGGTATTCTTCACGTACACGCTCAAAGGTCAAGGGCCCGAAAGCTGGCATCCGCGTTTCAGTTATTACGGATTTCGTTATCTCCAGGTGGAGACAATTGCTTTGGGAACGCCAAAACCAAAAGTTTTATCTGTTGCTGGACAATTTATCCATTCTTCTGCTGAGCAGCTTGGCGAGTTCGAAACCTCGGACCTTTTATTGGAGAAGATTCATCGCCTCATCAACATTGCAATCAAGAGCAACATGCAAAGCGTTTTGACGGATTGTCCTACACGCGAAAAACTTGGCTGGCTGGAGCAGACTCATCTGATTGGGAGAGCGCTCTTCGATGGCTACGATATGCATGGACTATATGCCAAGATGGCCTCGGATATGCGAGATTCTCAGCTTTCCAACGGTCTGGTTCCTGAGATCTCTCCCGAATTCGTTGCCTTTGGAGAGAAGCTGAAAGATTTTCGCGATTCGCCGGAATGGGGAAGTGCTTCTATCCTCAGTCCGTGGGTGGCATACCAGTATTCCGGGGATCTTCGCTTGCTGGAAGAACAGTATGAAACCATGCAGCGCTATCTGGAGTATTTGCATTCTCAAGCCAACGGGCAGCTGCTATCGCAGGGACTGGGCGATTGGTACGACATTGGACCCGGAGATCCGGGTTACTCGAAGCTTACCTCCAAAGCCGTGACGGCTACCGGTGTTTACTATCAGACTTTGGGCGTGATGCGTGAGATTGCACTGCTACTCCATAAAGGTGAAGATGCTGACCATTATGCGAGTCTGGCGAAAGATGTTCGCGAGGCCTTCAACGCAAGTCTCTTTCATCCTGAAAGTAATCAATATGACAAAGGGAGTCAGACCGCTAATGCTGTTCCTCTTGTTGTCGGGCTGGTTCCGGAAGATCGTAGGGCGGCAGTTCTCGACAACCTGGTTGCAGATATCCGGAAGCATAAAGATCATCTGACTGCCGGCGATATCGGGTTCCATTATGTGCTGCTGGCTCTGCTACAAGGTGGGCGATCGGATGTGATCTACGACATGCTGTCACGTACGGATGTGCCAAGCTATGGAGATCAGTTGGCCAAGGGTGCAACAGCACTTACTGAGGCCTGGGATGCAAATCCCACGAAATCTCAGAATCACTTTATGCTCGGCCATGCAGAGGAATGGTTTTATGAGGGATTGGGTGGTGTCCACGTTGATCTATCACTGCCCGCCGGGAAGCAGATCAGTCTTCATCCGTGGATGATCGTGGGCATAAATTCCGCGGGTGTCAGTTACAAATCCGTTCTAGGAAATATTTCCTCTCAATGGATGCGTAGCTCTGGAAAGATGACCTTACGGGTATCGATACCTGCAAATACTTCAGCGGAGATCCATCTGCCCGGTATGAGTAGATCGATACTGGAGCATGGCAAAACTTTATTGTCTGTAAAGGATGTAAAGTATCTTCGCAAGGAAGGTGAATCTGCGGTGTATAGCATTCCTTCGGGATCGTATGAGTTCCAATGGAATGAGAAGTAAGCTCCCGGGGCTTCTCTGTAGATCTAGGGAAGCCCCGGAGTCAATTATTGGGTGGGAATCAACTCCACGGCCGTGAGCGCGCTACCGAGATTCCACGAACATCATTCGGGTACTTACCGGAAACTGCGCAATAGAAATGGTAAAGATCGCCCTTGTAGGTAATCACAGAGGGCTTATGCGCAAAGTCATCATCGACTGAGCCCTGTGGCCCTGCGTCGATGAGAATGCTATCGACCTTCTGCGGATGAAAGGGATCTCGCGCTACAGCCAGTAATTCACGAGCCTTTCCCTTGCTGCTCAGACCATAGTAGAAAATGGCCCACTCGTCTTTGTGCCGTACTACGCATGGATCACTAACAAAACGGTCGTCCCAAGATCCTTTCGGTCCATTCTTCAGAGTTGGATTTCCTGAGAATCTTTTCCAGGTCTTTAGGTCGTCAGAGGTCGCAATGCCGGTTTGTTCATACCAGCCGCCTTTCCCCGGTAATGTCTTGGTCTTTGCGTTGTAGAACAGATAGTACTTTCCCTTTTCCTCTACAAGACAGGGTTTGTACAATCCTCCGCTTTCCCACTCTGTTGCATCTTGATCGTCAGGATGCAGGAAGGGGGGATCTAGTTCCCAATGAAAAAGATCCTCACTCCAACAAAGTCCGATAACGGCTGGTCCTGCCTCATAGCCAGAGTTTGGATAGGCATGATAGGCACCCAAATACCTGCCTTTGATCTTCTTTAGCTTTCCTACAGAGTTCAGATCATTCTTTCGAACAATCCAGTTCATTGCGATATTGAACTTTGTGTAGGTGGAATTGGGATCTCTGCGCAAGATGCAACCTTCTCTCTTCCAGTGCACAAGATCTTCAGAGGAGGCCAGACCGGTTTGATATCCAATGCCGTCGTATCCCACATAAGCCATGTAAAAGAGCTTGCCGTGCTGGAAGACAAACGGACAGTCAACTGCCTTACTGTCAAAAGCCGTCGGGTCACTCGAATGTTCCAGAACAAGTTTTCCATATTTATATGGAGTACGGTATGGGGTGAGGGAATCTGTTTCGGCAAATGCATGCAATAGAGATGCTCTGGAAAGAGTCCCTACACCAAGTACGGTTGCAGTTGTCTTCAAAAAACTTCTTCGTGTAGCCATGACTTCCTTCTAGCGAGTGCGATCTTCAAGGATCTCTATACCTTGCAGCGGCAGATGGATGCTGGTGATTTCTTTTCCCGTGAGCACTGACTTCATTGCATGTGGAAGAGTAACATCCGCAGCTTCTTTCCCATGATTAAGCAGGATAAAGACCTGATGTTCATTGCCCACCCGTCTACATACCTCGACACCTTCTGGCGTTGGGCCAAACACAGCTTTTACGCCACTTTCGTCGAGCAGCCATTTCGTTGCCGTCTGCATGAGCTTTGTATCGAGAACAGCTCCGATGTAGGTAATACTGCCTTTCCCAACTTTGCGGGTCAGCACTGCGGGCTCTTGATCAAGCCATCCGTTGCTTTTCCCATAGCTCAGTAACACCTGGGTATCTGCATCCTTTTTGCTGAGCTGCTCTGCCCAAAGGCTGGCTTGACCATCACCCCACTTCCCGGAAACGGGAACTTCTTTTTCCAGAGCATAGAACTGCTCGACACGTCCACCAAGAGGTGCAACAAGTGGTCCTGGTTGACGACGGACATCAAGTGCGTTGTAGGCATCTTTCATCCCAGAGCGGGGGCCCAGTACAAGATGCCCACCCTTTGCAACATAATCCAGCAGATGTTTGCCGAGCTCCTCGGAGATCATGTTGAGGCTTGGAGCGACAATCAATTTGTATCCATCCAGCGAAGCATTGGGATTGATGATATCGACAGATTGAGCTAGATCCTGCAGCTGCCGGTAGTAATCCAGCAGTACCTGCTGTTGGTCGTAATGCTGATTATGAGGTTGGAAGTCGATAGCCCAACGACTGTCATAGGAATGAAGTAATGCAACTTCAGATCGCGGCGACGTACCTTCCATTGCATGAGATGCTTTTACGAATTCATCTCCGATTTCGCGAATTTCTTTATAAACCGGTACCGGTGTTCCATCTGCGCCGACAATCACTCCATGGTATTGTTCCTGCCCGTTGAGCGCACTTCTCCATTGCCAGTAACTGACAGCATCGGACCCATGGGCAATTGCCTCCCATGCCATCATGCGGACTTCTCCTCGATCCAGGGTATTGCTTACCGGCGCCCAATTCACATAGCCGGGAGCTGCTTCCATTACCCAGAAATTCTTACGCTTTAGTCCGCGGATCAGATCGTGCATGGCGCCATCTTTATACGGATCAAGATGGCCTTGTCCCACATAGTCATCCCACGAGGCCATGTCCATTTCTTCGGTTACCACATAATGATCCCAACGATCTGTCCACGCTAATCCTCCGATATTGGTCGTAACGAATTGCTTCGAACCTATATGCTGGCGGAGAACCGAAATCTGATCATGAGCAAAGCTCTTCCATACCTCGCTGACGAACCGTCTGTGGTCGATCAGTAAGCCTGGGTTGCCATGTGTATCTTCTAGAGGAATCTGTTCCCAATCGGAGTAAGTTTGGCTCCAATAGGAGGTCGTCCAATGTTCGTTCAAGGAATCAAGCGTATGGTATTTAGCCATTAGCCATTGCTGGAATTGCTGCTTCGTATATGGATCGTAAGAGTCGAATGAGAATTCGTTTCCAATCTGCCATCCAACCACATTGGGATTATGACCGAATCGGAGAGCCATCTGCTCCACAATGCGACGGCAGAATTCTCGGTAGCGGGGGCTTGTATACGAAAATTGACGGCGATTGCCATGCTGGTCGCGGCGACCATCGATCTCAACACGGAGAACGTCAGGATACTTCGAGGTCAGCCATGCCGGAGGGGCATCTGTCGGCGTTCCGAGAACCGTAACAATGTGATGCTTTGCCGCAAGTGTGATCGCCCGCTCAATCCAGTCAAGATCGTACTTGCCCTCTTCCGCCTCTATACGGCTCCAGGCAAATTCGCCAATACGAACCATGTGGAGATTTGCTGCTTCCATTAAACCAAGGTCTTCTTCCCAGCGCGATTCAGGCCACTGTTCCGGATACCAGGCCGACCCGAGAATCAGGCTGGGAATATCGTTTGAAGCTTGTACTTGTTTGTGAGGAGCAGAAGAGACTTGAGAAAAAGAAAGAGGTCCTTGTGCGATAGCACAGCAAAGGATACAGGCCGTAAGCAGCGATTTCTTGCGATTCATCTGGACACTCAAAGGGTTCTCAGTTCCGCTTAAATTGGATATATTTTGAAAGTTAATGATATTTACTGCCAAAAAATAGTCTGATATCCCAAAGATGTCAAGCTGAAAACTGAAAACATGGGTGTCTGAGGCACGAAAATGTGCCGAGAGGACAGGGGAGAAACTTTTATTACCGGGAAATACCCAGTTTTAGGAGAAATTCGGATTCCTCGTCAGATTCCGGGAGGCTCAGATGTTGTTCTATGCTCTTCCGGTGAAAGATCTGTAATCCGCTATGGAGAACGGCTATCAATACTGTAGTTGCTATTAGTGTGATCGCGTTTCTTTCGATCCAAGGTCCACAGCGTAATGTCAGCCATATAGTGAGGGGGAAGAAGGAGAAGTACTTCAATAGAGTGATTGCAAGGTTCGGTCTGATTTCAGCTCGTATTCCTGTGAGAGGGATTATTTTTACATTTAGGAAGAAGAGATCCGTCAATAACAGACATAAGCCGAGCGCTGTGACGATCTGGCCGCAGCTAATTCTCCATCCTTCCAGATCGGACGGAGCCAGGAAACGCGAAACCAAGACGATGCCTAAGGTGCACGTCATGCTGCAGACATAGACCCATATCTTCGCGGCGTGAAGTATTAGGACGTTGGGGCGTCCCTGAATCAAGCGAAAGACCCAGCTGCCACGTTGATTCCCGGGCGATAGGAACGTAAGCCTGAGCCCTGTAACGATCCAGAATGCTGCAATCGGAACAGCTGCCCGCAGACCATTCGATGATAGGCCGATATGAATATGTTTGGAATATATGTTTAGCCGCAGAACATTGGCTGTAATGATTGCAAGTCCGAGACCTCCATACATGATGAGATATATACGATATCGGTGAACCCGAAGTATCGTTTGACTGATGAAATGAAATATTGCGCGGTATTCGATCTTCCTCAAGAGAAGAAAGTGGAGCATTCGGTTAGCTAATGTGGAGCTCCAAGTACGGAATCGTAGTCTGCTGCCTCCCAGGATGAGATCTCCGGTTTTTCTCCAGTAGGCAATAGGGTACAAGAGTATTGCAATAGTTACAGCCAGAGCTGTTGCTGTGCAGCCTATTCGTGCTAACTCAAAGTAAATAGGCTGTGACGATGGCCCTTCGAGCAGATATTGATAGACACCTAGAAACCAGAATGGTGGAAAGGCGAAAACAAATTTGTTGCCTGATTGCATCAGTCCGGACAAAATGCCCGATAAAACAGGGAAGAGCATCAGCAGGATCAAGAGAGAGGTAATAATCAGGCCTTGCAGTGCGAAGGAAATCTTGCGCACAAAGCTTTCTCCCAGAATGGCGATGAACATACCCTGAATAGTCAACACCAGAGCTGCGGCAAAGATTCCGCTTCCACTCGCAGCGAGCAGGTTCGCCATTGCGAATTGCAGAGGATGGGGAGGTTCTATCGAGACAGGTAGAAGAAATGTTGCAAGAATATTCGTGTCAAATAAGAACCCTATGACAAAGATACTCACAGCCAGAATTCTGGCCAGAAACACAGCCCCTCTTTTCAGCGGTAAGGGCGTTAAGACAGCGACATCAAGCAGATCCGGAAAGAAGAGATCCCATTCGAAAACTGTGACGATTCCCATCACCACAAAGGAATAGATCACAAAGAAAAAGTGGTGAGCAACTTGCTGCCAATAGGCAGGCATTGGTGCTTTGAGTGGATGATATGGTGCCCACAGGTACAATGCGACAACAAAACCAGGCACACCTGCAGCACATGCTACCTGGAGTAGGCGGGCTTTGCCATCTTCATCCGAAGACACCATTTCATGATTGAAAAAACGCTCCAGAAAGTGACTGCAGAGGAGTGACAAAAGACTTCTCCGGGGAATGGTGGCCGTAACAGTTTCGTCCTGAATCTTAAGCCCGGAAATTAGGCCGTCATCTCTTGAAAGCGGATATTCCTGACTGGAGAGTTTCATCTTTTAATTACCTCCACCAATTCGCAGGCCAGGGCCCTGGTGTCTTCTTGTTGGACCAGTTGAGCAAAGACACTTTCAAGACTGGGAAGGTGCATTAATTGCGTAAGTTCCGCAGGTGTGGAGTCAGCGAGGATGCGTCCCTTTGAGATGACGACCACTCGATCACAGACCTCTTCCACTACTTCAAGGACATGAGAGATGTAGAAAATAGACTTACCGATTGCTGCCAGCTCTTGCATCAGGTCTTTGAGAAGTCTGGATGTGACGACATCTAGGCCTGAGAGCGGCTCATCGAAAATGAGCAGTTGAGGATCGTGCATGAGTGCAGCTGCGATCAGCACTCTTTGCTTCATACCCTTTGAATAGGACGAAATTGGCGAATAGCGCCATGATTCCAGGGAAAGCAGTTTGAGCAGGCTGTTCGCTTTCCGTTCAATTGTGCTCTCCGGAATTCGTCGTAGTCTCCCAATCAGCTGGAGATATTCAAGCCCTGACAGATGTGTGTATAGGTGGGCCTCCTCAGGGACGTAGCCGAGAATGCTCCGGAACCGGACCATATCCTGATGAATGTCTTTACCTTGAAAGAGGATTTTGCCGTGGCTCGGTTCTAGCAAGCCGATGATCATCTTGACGGTGGTTGATTTTCCAGAGCCATTTGGTCCCAAGTAGCCAACAATCTCACCCGACGCAACCTGGAAGCTCACCCGATTGACAGCGGGAATTCCACGGAAGCTTTTGGATACATCTTTCAATTCGAGCATCGGCATTTTCCTCTTACCCTATGTAGCAAACTATATTGGCTCTCGTCAAGTAGCATGCTACATAGTGGATGAGAAAACCTTGAAGGGGCGTCTTTGCCGGGAGCCGTCTATTGGATAATGTGTCATTTTGAGGAGGCTATGGTTTCTCACTTGGAGATCAATATCCCATTTGCGGGGAAGGGGGCATTTCGGATTACAAAAGCGAAGCCCCAGCAAACCTGTTCTGGCCTACTGGGGCGGTCTGGTGTCACGCTATCCAGATGCGATCGATTTATGGATTCGTATTAAAACTGTTGGCGGGCGAGTTGACGGTCCAATGACCACATCCATTGGAGAATGCCACCTCGCGAACCTCGTAGGTATAAGTCATCCCCGGTTGGAGTCCTGATAACGTAATCGAGTGGTTGGTCGTCGGGAGATTGACCCATGGGGTGTATTGGGCCGGCGCAGACGCGGTAGTATATTGGACCATACTGTTGGTTGGAATATTGGAATTCCATTGGATGGTAGCCGTGTTGGAACCAATTGCCGAAGCATGCAGGTTGCTGATAACGGGAGCAGTTGGATTCAGATTTCCGAGAGAGAGAATACATGATTGTGCGCCTGCATAGGCCGTATTCCCGGAATAGGCTGCGTCAACCAGAGATAGAGAACTGGAAGGGACGGTTGCGGTGGCAGTAGCAACCTTAGTTACAGAGCCTTGTAATAGATGCACGCTGTTATTACTGGAATCGAGTACTGCGAGATCGGGAACTCCGTCCCCATTGAAGTCAGCTGAGGTTAGAAAAACCGAGGAGCCGGAGCCAATCGGATAATTCGATTGGGGTTGGAATTGTCCCGGCGTTTTCGCGTCGGCCAACAGAATGTTTACATTGCTAGAACCGTTTGTAATTAAAGCAAGATCTGCCAGTCCATCTCCGTTGAGGTCGGTTGAGGTTGCCGAACTATAGCTTAGATTATTCGTAGTGATTTCCTTGGGGCTAAGGAACTGACCTGTGTGAGCCGGATCTCCCAGAAAGAGGTCGACAATGTTGGACTGCTCAATGGCGGCGATGTCCAGGATGCCATCACCGTTAAAATCCGCCACGGATGCTCCGGTTGGCTCAAAATAGGTCGAGTAGTTTGCCGGAGCTAAAAATTGGCCCGGGTGTGCAGCATCTGCTAGAAGGACATTAATTCGGGAATTGGAGGTCGAAACAAGAATCAGATCAGAAAGACCGTCTCCGTTGACATCTTTTGCTGTAACCCCGGTAGTGCCGTAGTCGGTGGAGAAGGATTGACCTAGAAAGTGTCCCGGCTGGGCTGGATCATTGAAAGCAATACGGATCATTGAAGAGTAGCTTTTGTCGGTCATGGCCAAATCGAGAAGGCCGTCCCCATTGAAATCTCCAGTACATATAGATCCGAGTCCCCGGCCAATCGTGTAAGTTACTTCGGACTGGAAGGTGCCGATGTTTGAGGGATCGCCGGGCAGAATACTGAGATAGGTGCTGTTGGCAACAGCAAGATCTGGTATTCCATCAGCATTGAAATCGCCTATAGCGATGGCATATGGGAGTCCGGAAACGGAGTACTTCACCTGGGGTTGGAAGGTGCCGGGGGCGCTGGCGCTAGCCAGAAGCACACTGACCGAGGCGTCACCATTATTTGCAATTACCAGATCGGTTCTTCCGTCATTGTTAAGATCAGCTGCTGCAGCGGCAATAGGACTGTTTCCAGTTGCATAGCTTCCCTGCGGTGCGAAGGATTGGCTGATGATTGGTGACCCCAGTACCACGGTATTTAGCGTTTGGTTGTTTTGAGGATTTTGGAACGTGATATTGCCGGTGAGCGGTGCGAGGTCGTGACCTGTAACCGTGGCGGTGAGGTTGTAGTTTCCACCAGAGGCTGAAGCATTCAGGGATACAGTGGGCGTGGCCTTCGGGCTAACGGCTACTGTTTGCATAGAGTTCTGGGAAGAACTTCCAGCATTGCTTGTTGTGCCTTGAAATATCGCAAAGAGCTGATGCGATCCAGTGCCTAAAATGCGAGTGAGGGTGGCTGTTCCCTGGGTCCCCAATTGTGCAGTTCCTAATAGGTTCCTATCTACACAATGGTTATTGGCGATCGCATCGCAAAAAAGTATTTGGCCTCTTGTTACCGCTTTGCTATTCGATACCACAGCCGCGCTTAGGGTAACAGAGGTTCCAACCGAAAGAGATTTAGAAGACACTGAGAGAGAGGTCGAGGTCGGGCTGGTTGCAGCATTCAGACCAACAGATGCAACGGCAAAAGGCAAAAGTGTAAAGAGAGATTTCACTAACCTTGCAGATATTGCAGCAAAAGAGTGATGCGCAGACGGGGAGCTAGAGTAGTGCGTCATGATCGATTCTCCAAAGAGGGCTAGAGCTGAAGGCTGTACTTGGTACGAGAATTACCTTCATGATTTGAACAACCGAATGCGATCAGTTTGATTTTCACTTGCAGAAAGCATTCGAACATGCTGCAGCTTTGTTGGTTATAACTCGTTAAGTAATAAGCTTCATTTGGATTCCCTAGAGTCGGGCTTCTTGCAGGAAGGCCAAACTTAACGATGTGTTCTATCTCTGCACCAGTTGCTTGGCTGTGTCCTTTTCTTGTGAAGTGGGATGCGATTGGTAAAAAGATGTTCGTCTGGAATTTTGAAAATTTAAAAATAACTTCCTATTGTGGGAAATCCATTTTCGGATAGATGGCATCGCCCACTCTTCATCGCTATCTGTAAATACCTGAAAATCTGAGTCGTGAGATAGTTCTCGGCATCCTTCTCTTATATTGGACCTTCGAGTCTCAGCACCGTTGATCGGGCGCCGGCGTCAGCATGGCTCGGAGATCATTGAGCTTCCTTTGGAATGAGTCAGTTCTCCCGAAATAGGTTGACAGGCCGAGGGAAATCAGGGATTCTAGTTGGGAATGATTTCGAGCTTTTCCATCCTCGGTTGTTGTACGGCATGTCGCTGTTGTTGTGCGATGTGTGCGGAGCACTGTGGGTATGGGAGCCTTGAATAGTCTGATCTAAGATTTTTATATCAAGAGTCTTCAGTCTCAGCCCACACCAGGAACTTGGTCGTGGGCTTTCGTATTTTCGGGCTATTTCTATAACCAGCTTTAGCAAAACAGGCAAAAATGTTAGCAACTCAGGAACTTGATCATCCCTTATCTGATCGGACGTTCAGTCATCTTCGGCTTTTAGAGGCGGAGAGCATTCATATCCTGCGCGAGGTTGTCGCAGAGTTTGCCAAGCCCGTTATGCTTTATTCCATTGGCAAGGACTCCTCTGTGATGCTCCGTCTTGCACAGAAGGCCTTCTATCCTGGCCCAATTCCGTTTCCTCTTCTGCATGTCGATACCGGTTATAAGTTCCATGAGATGCTGGAGTTCCGCGATTCTTATACGCGGGAGCTGGGAGTAAAGCTGATTGTTTGGAGAAATGAAGATGCTCTGTCGGCGGGAGCAAATCCAATCAAGTTAGGAACTCAGCGTTGCTGCGGTCTCCTTAAAACTCAAGCACTATTGGATGCATTGAAGGACCACGGATTCGATGCGGCTTTCGGCGGTGCTCGTCGTGATGAAGAGAAGTCACGTGCTAAGGAAAGGATTTTTTCTTTCCGAGACAAGGCTGGGCAGTGGGACCCGAAGAATCAGCGCCCTGAATTATGGAACCTTTATAACAGTCGTATTGGGCAGGGCGAAAGCATTCGAGTCTTTCCTTTATCGAATTGGACTGAGTTGGATGTCTGGCACTACATCCATTTAGAAAAGATCCCTATCGTTCCCCTGTATTTCGCCAAAGAACGAAAGATGTTAGTGCGTGGCGATAGCTTGATTCCTCTGGAACAGCCGTTCGTAAAAGGTCTTCCGGGTGAAGAACAATGGGTTAAGTGCCGTTTGCGCTCTTTAGGATGCAGTCCTTGCACTGGGGCCATTCCTTCCGATGCCGATACCGTGCCGAAGATTATTGCGGAACTAATCTCTTTCCGTTCCTCGGAGCGTGCCAACAGAATTATTGACCACGATCAGGAAGGTTCCATGGAACTTAAGAAACGTGAGGGGTATTTCTAAATGTCTGAAGTTTTGGCGGAAACGGCTCTCGATTTTTCCTTAAGCTCCAATGATTTTTCGATAGAAGAATTTCTTGCTGCTGAGCACAGGAAAGACCTTCTACGTTTCTCAACTGCGGGTAGTGTCGACGATGGTAAATCAACGCTGATCGGACGGTTACTCTACGATTCCCACAATGTATATGAAGATCATGTGCGAGCCGTTACAAGGCAGCAAGGGAACAATTCTTCTCCCTCGATTGATTTCGCACAGTTAACCGATGGGCTTCGTGCTGAGCGTGAACAAGGCATCACCATCGATGTCGCCTATCGGTACTTTTCGACCAGCAAGCGAAAGTTTATCATCGCGGATACTCCGGGACACGAGCAATATACCCGGAACATGGCGACAGGAGCTTCAACTGCAGATCTGGCGATTATTCTTATTGACGCTCGGAAGGGAATTCTTCCTCAATCGAAGCGTCATGCATATATCGCGTCTTTATTGGGGATTCCTCGTGTAGTTGCAGCTATCAACAAGATGGACTTGGTTGATTTTTCGGAAGAAGTATTCCAGCGTCATGTACGTGATCTTGAGGCTTTGGCCGCCAGTCTAAATATCCCTGAGTTGCTTAGCATCCCTGTAAGTGCTTTGGACGGAGACAATGTAGTTACGAGAAGCGAGCGAACTCCATGGTATGAGGGTCCCAGCCTTCTCGAATATCTGGAAACTGTTCCGGCGGCGGTGCAGTCTCCCAAAGCGGGTTTTCGGCTTCCGGTGCAGTATGTCATTCGTCCGAATCAGGATTTCCGCGGTTTTGCCGGTCAGATCGCTTCTGGAAGTATTCGGGTAGGAGATCCGGTGCGGCTCCTTCCTTCCGGAAATATCAGCAATGTGAAGTCGATCACCACGTTTGATGGAGAGTTATCCGAGGCTTCAGCTCCCCTTTCCGTCACCGTTTCCCTGGATCAGGAATTTGATGTCAGTCGTGGTGACATGTTGGTCTCAGTCGAAGCAGCTCCGCAACCTGCGCGCAGCCTCAGGGCTTCTTTGGTATGGATGAATGCTGAAGCCCTCAATCCTTCTAGGACTTACCTACTGAAACACACAACACGAACTATCAAGGCAAGGATTAAAGCCATTGATCATCGTGTAGATATCAACAATTTCGAAACCGTTGCGGTTGATCGCTTGCAAATGAACGAGATTGGCAGCGTGGTGATAGAGACCAGCCATGCTCTATTTGTCGATCCGTATAGCGAGAATAGAAATACGGGCAGTTTCATCCTGGTTGATCCTGATCATCATGCGACGGTAGCTGCCGGAATGATTCATGAGTCCTTTCTCGCCAGTGATAACTTCTTTGAAGAATCTCAGTCCTTCTCCGGAGTATTGATTGTTGCCGGTTCGGCTTTGTCTGAGTCTCTTAACAACCTCGAAAAACGACTTATCGATGCAGGTGCACCGGTAGTTAGAACTTCGGTCGAGAATCAACAGTTTTGGATTGAGCTCCTGAAGATTAATGCGGTGGTACTTGTGGCATCGCATACGACAAGTCATGCAGCCCTCGGGAAACTTGATGCCAGCCAGTCCAAAGTAATTTGGGAGCACATCCCGCAAGGCCCGGATCAGATGGATGAGCTGGTTCAAAGCATTCTTGTAGAGAGTGGAACGGGAAAGAACGGGAGGGAAGTATGAGCACGGTGGTCGAGCTTTCATTGGAAGAGAAGATTGAGGCACTCAAAAATCTGGTGAATGAACGCTGCCGGCAATTTGCAGCACCTGTTCTCACTTGCAGCTTCCAGGCTGAAGACATGGTGGTTTTGCATACAGTACGAAATGTTCTTCCTGATATTCCTGTCCTGTTCCTGGATACGGGCTATCACTTCGACGAGGTTTACCTTTACCGGGATCGAATGGCCAAGGGATGGAATCTGAACCTGATAAATGTCCAACCTTCACAGACGGTAACCGAGCAGGAGTCTCAGTTTGGAATTCTTTATCAATCGGCACCGGATCGTTGCTGCGGATTGCGGAAGGTTCAGCCCCTGTTTGCTTCTTTGGAGCCATATGATTTGTGGTTTACAGGACTACGTCGTGAGCAATCAAGGAGCCGTGCGGAGTTACAGGCAGTAGATACCTTTAAGTTGCCTAGCGGCAAGACTATAGAAAAAGTAAGCCCCTTGGCTTTTTGGACCACGCGCGATGTCTGGCACAGCGCGGCACGCTTCGATATTCCTCTTTTGCCTTTGTACGACAAGGGCTATTCGAGCATTGGTTGTCGCCCCTGTACGAGTCTTCCCTCTGATCCGAATGATCCTCGTTCGGGTCGCTGGTCAGGGCAAAAGCTGGAATGCGGAATTCATATTCAGCCGGCCTGATCAAAATTCAGCGTTAGTACCTGATTGAAAGCAGGCGATATGGAAGTCGTACTTGGTTTTCTAATTGCTGTTGTAATTGCTATTACTGGTGTTGGTGCAGGAACCATTACGGCTCCTCTTCTGCTTTTATTCCTACATGTTCCTGTATCGGTGTGCGTAGGAACAGCTTTGGCCTATGCGACATTGGTAAAGCTCATCGTTGTTCCGGTTCAGATCTGGCGTCGGCAGGTGAACTACAAAATTGTGGGTATCATGCTCTTGGGTGGTATTCCCGGGGTAGTGCTAGGCTCATTGCTATTTCGCCGGGTTGCGTTACAGGGTGGACAGGCGTTTCTATATGCCGCGTTGGGGTTCATCATCGTTCTCTCTTCAGCGCTTCACGTCTATCGTTATTTCCGTCCTTCTGTCGATCGAGCAGAGATACGGAATCGCCCCTCCTGGGTCGCCGCACTAATGTTTCCTATCGGAGCTGAGGTTGGTTTTTCTTCTTCGGGTGCTGGAGCTTTAGGGACCATTCTTCTGCTTGGTTTGACGTCTTTGAGTGCTGCGCAGGTAGTTGGAACAGATTTGGCTGCAGGTTTTGTTTTGTCCCTCGTTGGCAGCGGTGTCCATATTTTGGGAGGCAATTACGACGCAGCTCTTTTGCTGAAGTTGATTTCCGGTGGGGTGATTGGCGCCATTGTGGGTAGCACCTTGGCTCCGCGTCTGCCCAACAGAAAGCTTCGTTTGGCATTGTCATTGTGGCTCCTGGTAATCGGCATCCAGTTTTGCTATCAAGCCGCCAAATCTACGTTTATTGCTCCCAACGTAGGCATTGCGACCCATCTTCCTGCGGCTCCAAACAAAAACAATTAAGAAGATTTTGCTTTTGTGACGATAGGCACATTCAGATTCCATACATAGTTGATTTCATACAACGTTAAGGGCAAATGAGCGGTGATTTCAGCCCTTGTCGTCGTATGGAGCGTGGAATGGATAAGAATGGCCTGAAAACTGGCATATTTTGTGTCAAGCGACGTACCCGTGTAGTTGGTACGATTCTCGGATTTGGTGCACTTCTGTGGTTTTTGATTCGGGTTATTCCAAAGCCGAGTCGTGCCTCTTATCCATGTCAACGTGCAGCGTTTCCTTTAGCCAGTAGCTTTGTGCTTTGGGTTGTGGGATCAGTAACAGGCATATTTGCTGGATTGCGTAAGACCCGTCTTCTGGATCGCTATCGCTGGCTTGCGACTGCTACAGCGGTTGCAGCGATTGCAGCTTTCGGTTTTTGGATCACTCGCTCATATAGTAGTTCGGCAGCCGACATTGCAAGCCATTTCAACTATGCGCCGCAGCAACGAAATGTTCCAATCGGCGTTGCGCGTGGAGTGTTCCCAGGGCGCGTAGTTTGGGCGCATGACTCTCGGGCTGCAAAGTGGAGTGGTCATATCGAATCGTCGACGGATCAGTGGTGGATGGATTCGAATACCGATCAGGTTCGTGTCGACGCGATGGTATCGACGATCTTACGTAAACTCACAGGTGCGAGTACGGATGAGGCATCGTGGAAGACTATCTTTGAGTACTACAACCAAAGAGCGCGAGGACTTAAGAAAAGAGGCTATCAACCTGGCGAAGTCGTTGCCGTAAAGATCAATCTCAACAACAGCACTGTGAGTGGTACGGGAAATATTGTTAATACTTCGCCGCAGGTAGCTCTGGCCATTGTTCGCCAACTCGTGCGCGAGGCACACGTGCCTGAAAAGAACATTATTGTGTACGATGCCCGCCGTGATATCTATCCGGCTATCCTGACCAAAATCTGGTCCGAGTTCAAGGACGTGAGGTTTGTACAGCAGGATCCTGCCGATCCTAGACAACCTGTGAATCCTGCTTATGGAGATCATCATGGTCTGGAAGCAGCAACGTGGGTTGAAGGTGTGACTTATTCAGCTAACGATTATCACAACGCCAAGCTGATTCCAAAGCAGATCTTTGAGGCAACGTACATTGTGAATGCAGCTTTGCTTAAGGCCCACTCCTATCCTTATGCGAGTCACGAGGGAGGAGATGAAGGTCAAACAGCGGTTACTCTCACAGGAAAGAACCATTTCGGTTCGATAAAGGGTACCTCAGAGTTGCACGAAATCATCAATACCAGCCGTAAGGGGACTCCTCACGCGTATTCTCCCATGGTGGATCTAGCGGCCTCTCCTAATCTAGGTGCCAAGACGATTCTTTATCTGCTCGATGGACTGTACTGTGGACGCCGTCATCAGTCGTATCCACTGCATTTTCCGAACCCTCCATTTAGCAATCGAGTAATACCTTACGAGAACTCTGATTGGCCATCGAGTATCCTTGGATCTCTAGATGGTGTGGCTCTCGATTCTGTCGGACTCGATATCCTGTATTCGCAATCCAAGAACAATGAGGATGAGAACCATCATCCGAGAATTCTGATTCGTGAAAACGCTGATGACTATTTGCAGGAAGAAGCGATTCCGGAGCATGCACCATCAGGAACTTTGTATCGGCAGGGAGGTAGTCCTGTCGCCAGCTTAGGAGTTTTTGAGCATTGGGACAGCGATGCTTCTCGTCAATATTCGCGGAACAAAGATCCAAAGCGCGGGAGGGGAATCGAGCTGGTTTACGAAAAGCTGAATTGAAGCTTATTGGAATAGGTTGAATTGTTTAGATGGTGAATGCATGAGGTCGGGGCTCTCATGCATTCGCATTCTAAGGCCGTATCTGGTCAACGCTCACGGCTGGATTGGTTTCCTAATAAGATGTGCGAAGGCAGTCGATTCAATCTACGACCATTGCGAGCATGGGCTATGATGCTCATCGAAAAATTCTAGATATCGAGTTTCGCCAAGATGGTGAAGTCTATCGATATTTCGATGTTCCTGCCGAGGAATACCATGCATTTCTAAATGCAGATTCAAAAGGTACTTATCTCAACCAACAATTTAAGAGGCAGGGCTACCGTTATAGAGTCTTGTAGGGCGAGTCGTGAACGACTTGAGTTAGCATCTCTCATCTTGAGACCGCTCTATCCATTGGTCTGACCAGTGAAGTACACTTCCGGCAAGGAAGAATCGAATGAATCGGACCTTTTGTTTTGCCCTCTTTGCGGCTCTATCGAGTTGCATTGGCTATGCTCAGATCTCCTCCCACTCTGCAGCTGAGTCGGTAAAGACGATCAAGATCATGCTGGTGGGCGACTCCACACAGACTAATAATGCCGGATATGGCTTGGGTTTCTGCGCCAATCTGCAGCCGGAGGTAGCGTGCATCAATAAGGCAAAAGGGGGAGCGAGTACCAAGACCTATCGTGAACAACAAGGGCTGTGGTCCAAAGCTCTTGAAGTTAAACCCGATTACATGCTCATTCAATTCGGGCACAATGATATGGAGACTCCGGAACATCTGGAGCGGCAGACAAATCTGCAGACCGAGTATCCGCAGAATTTGAAGCGGTATATTGAAGAAGCTCGATTGTCTGGTATTAAACCGATTCTGGTTACACCGCTTACACGACGCTATTACGGTAGTGATGGAAAGATCCATTCGGATTTGCTCGCTCATTCTGCCGCCATGAAGAAGGTTGCGAAAGAAGAGAATGTCCCCTTGATCGATCTACAGGCTGACAGCATTGCATATTTAAATACGCTGACTGAAGTACAAGGAAATGCTCTGGGTATTACCAAAAAGGACGAGCAGGGAAAAACAATTCCGGACAAGACGCACCTGAACTACAAGGGCTCTTATGTTTTTGGACGGATAGTGGCCGTAGATATGGGAAAGGCTGTTCCTTCGCTGGCTCATTATGTTAAGCCGCAAGCTGCTCCTTTGCCACCGGAAGGCGAAAAGAGTATGGCCATTCTGAATGGGACTCCCGTTCGCATTGTCCTGGTAGGAGACTCGACAGTTAACAATGGCGGGGGCTGGGGCCCCGGTTTTTGTGCTTTGGTGACCCCGAATGTAGAGTGCCTCAACCTGGCACGGAACGGTCGTAGTTCAAAAAGCTATTATGACGAGGGCGTGTGGGCAGAGGCCTTGAAGCTTCATCCTGATTACATCCTCATTCAATTTGGGCACAATGACATGCCAGGCAAAGGACCGGAACGAGAAACCGATCCCAACACCACATATGCAGCCAATATGCGTCGTTATGTGGAAGAGGCGCGAGCAATCGGAGTCAGACCCGTGATCGTGACTTCGCTGTCACGCCGTAATTATAAAGATGGCAAGCTTGTTATCGATCTAAAGGCTTATGCAGATGCTGCTAAGAAAGTCGCTGAAGAGGAAAAGGCGCCTGTAATTGATCTAAATACCTCAAGCGTCAAGTTGCTGGAAACGATGACACAGGAACAAGCAGATCTCTTCAATGCAGCAACGCATCCGGACGCAAAGGGAAAAGGGCCTGACAGAACGCATCTGAATTCTCGGGGTTCGGAGGTCTTTGGCCGCATGGTTGCCGATACCTTGATTCGTAGCTGTGTAGAGCTTGGTCCCGATGTAAAAGGAGCTCCGGCGAAGGCTGAGGCAACAAGTAGCACCTCAGTAACTTCCTCGGCGGCTACATCTGCAAAGTAAACATATGCGAGAGTCGCTTTCGAGGTGATTCTCGCGCCAATCCCAAGGCTGTAATTACACTGCTGCTTTTTCAAGTGATCTACGTTTTATCGTTCTACGACGGCGGTCTGAAGAGAAGAGCTGGTGCAAAATAACCATGGCCGTAATAAGAAAAATAGTTGAGCCGAGCACCCACATTTCTGCACCAGCTGCAATCTGATCGTTCAGTGCACTTAGGCTGGATACTCGAGGAGCCTCTGCATAGCTCGGATACACCACGCGCCCACAAAAGGTAAGAAATGCAGATATCCCAGTATTCACAAGATCTGCGGTAACGAGATAGGGAATAACAGCCCAGCGGGACCAAGGACTACGGCTTGGCCATGGTTGAATTACCGTCCACCAGAAGGCGATCGAAGTCAGTAGAAAGCAGATGTGCTCAAAATTATGCCAGGGCTCAGAGCGGAGTGTCAGCTCATATGCGGCAGGAACATGCCACCCAAGATAGGCGATATTCATACTGAGCCAACCAAATGCCGGATGGCTCAGGAATCTGGTAAAGCCATGGAACCAGCGACGCTTCAGCAGATGACTTAATCCTCGACGGATCAGAATCCGTGGCAATCCATGCAGTATCGGTACGGTTGGGGCTCCGAGCACCAACAACGGCGGTGCAACAGACATCAGTATTAGGTGCTGCGTCATATGTGCGACGAGCAGGACATCATCCAACTCGTCGATAGGCGAAGCAATTGCCAGCCATAGAACTGCCAATCCGCCGAAGAATGCTATTGCCCGCCAGCCAGGAAGCTCCTGTGAACGACGATGCCGGATGCGCAACCATCCTCGCAGGTACAGCCCTCCTGTAAGAAGCATTGCTGCGAGTGGCCAGGGAGGGCACGACCAAGCTGTAGCGATGTCGTCAATTGGAACTTCTGCAGTCATTATTCTTTCTTTCCGTGCTCTGCTGAGGTGGTGTTTGAGTCCGTTCCTGTCTCAGCAAGACTGCGGGATGGATCATTGGCTGCAGGCTGATGCAGAGGATGAAGCGTTCTCAAGAATTTCACTAACGCGGTCACCTCCGGCGGAGAGAGGTTTTTCCCATATGCAGGCATATTGCCGCCTCCCAGAATCACCTGCCGGATCATCTGATCTTCCGTAAGCCGGGTAGCCACATCATCCAATGCTGGCCCGCGTTCTCCTCCAACTCCTCCGAGTGCATGGCAATTACGGCACTGCTTGGCCTGAAATACGTTGGCTCCCTGCCGAATTAGAGGTGTGGAATTACGGATGAAGTTTTCAGGAACAGGTGCTCCACTCCAGGCATCCATCTTGGGACTCCATGGGGTGTAGGTAGCCAGATGCGTGAGTACGGCCCAGGTGATTGCTACAAACATGATAGTAAATACTGCCACAGGACGACGATGCCAGCTCTTTTCTCCGACTCCCGCTACGAAAGGCAAGCCAATCAGGATCGCAACGGCGATAACTGGAGCAACGAGCAAGAAGGGTGTCTCCATCTCCGGGGGAAGGAAGGAGAGCAGCGTATAAATCCATAGAAAGAAGAAATCGGGTTTCGGTACGGTCTGGATAATCGTAGGATCCGGAACTCCGGTGGGGCCATAAGGTCCGAAAACAGCTGCGCAGAACGCTACCGCAAAAAGAATACCGGCGGAGAAGAACAGATCTTTCCAAAAGGCTCCTGGAACAAAAGGTATTCCATGTGTATGCGAGAGTTCGTTGTATTCCTTTATGTAGGTTTCGCGACGAACAATGCGTCCGGGCATTGGCCATTCATTTACGCCAAGCTTTAAAACCATCCAGACATGTAGCATCGCCAGAAGCAACAACGTTCCTGGAAGAACAAATACATGTAGCGCAAAGAAGCGGGAGAGCGTAGATCCTGCAATGATAGGACCACCGAGCAGGAGGTGTACAAGCTGTCCTCCGATTACCGGTACGCGCCCCATGATCGAAGCTCCAATTCCAAGGCCCCAATAGGCGTCTTGATCGAAGCGCAGAACCTGTCCGGAGAAAGCCATCCCTAGTGTCAGGAACAGGAGAAAGACGCCGACAATCCATGTTAGTTCGCGCGGGAACTTATAGGCTCCGAACAAGAACACCTGTGCCATGTGAATCAGCACTACGGCAACCATGAAGTTGGAGCCCCAGCCATGCATCGCTCTCAGGAACCAGCCCAAGGGCAATTGCTGATTGAGTACCTGAAGACTGTTCCATGCCTCGCTTCCTGAAGGTACGTAAACGATAGCTAGCAGGATGCCAGTGACAATCTGTAATAGCAGCAGGACGAAGCTGGCGCTTCCAAAGACGTACCACCAGCTAGCTGTGCTCTTCGGCACGGGGTGCAGGGCGGCCTCTTTAATGGGGCCTTCAAGCTGAACGCGGCGTTCTAGCCAATCGTAGATTTGTTTGTACCAGCGCATGGGGAGATCTCTTGGATCAGTTGTGCTCGATTCGAAAGGGTTGGAAGTTGGCCAGCATTAATCATCAGTTTGCCGCCTTCAATCTTGGTGTCATAGGTAAAGAGTCCGCGCTCCGGTGGACCAGATGCGCGCGAACCGTCAGCGTAGTAAACTCCTCCATGACACGGGCACATAAAGAGCTGCGATTCGGAAAACCAGCGGACTGGGCATCCCAAATGAGCGCAGTTGATTGCGAAGACGGTGAATTTATCTCCGCCTTCCTTACGGACGTAAGCTGCCACATTGGCTGTTTCTCCGTCCCAGGAGTTGGAGAAGGGATTGCGATATGTAATTAACGCAGTTTCGCCTTCTCGAAAGCTGCTGGCATCGCCGAGTTGAACCCAGGAGTGATATGCATCTTTCTTCCGTAACGGGCCGACCAAGTAGCGTACAACCGGTGTGGCAATAAGCACGGCCACAAATCCATTTAGAGCAAAGCCCACCCTCATCAGAAAAGTGCGACGAGTCACATGCTCCTCGTGCAGCTGTGTTTGCTGCTGCTCAGGGCTTGGGGCTGGCAGTTTTTCGTCCATTATCGTTCTCCTGTCTTTCCAGCTGCACTCTCACCCGGTTGCTGCGGGTATGGCTGTCCTGGACGCTTTGGTCTCTGGTCAATGACCCAGGCGACTACGTCGTCTATTTCCTCGCTGGTTAAAGGCTGTCCCTTGACCAACGAGCGCCAATCCGGCATGCCCAGATCTGGCCTTCCTGCAATTACTGTCGTGCGAATGGTTTGGTCCGATATCAGGGCTAAAAAGCTCCCGTCAAGTACAGGCCCCGCTTTACCAGGCTTTTGCTGTACTCCATGGCATTGTGCACATACGCTCAGATAGACCTTCTGGCCGTGTTCCGGATTGCCGGGCTTATCAGATTTATAAGGTGGCGTTGTTATCCCTTGCGGTGCATTTCCCTTTGTCCAATTTGTTCTCATTCCTCGTACTAACAGATCGATCTGCTGCTCAGTCAGGAATCCGCCTGCCCTCTTGCCAAAACCAGGCATCAATGTCCCTGGCTGTCCTTTGTCAATAATGCTTCGTAAGGATGTGTCGTCTATGAGTGCCTGGTAAACAGGATTCGCCAGATTTGTTGCCGCTCCCATCTGTCCTTTTGCGCCGTGGCATCCTGCGCAGTTCTGCTGATAGAGCGTTTCAAAAGATGTAATAGATTCGGGGCGGGGAACTTCTACCTCCGATCCGGGACGTCCGGGGAGGTGATTGCAACCGGTTGCAATGCCAAGGATGATTGGAGCAAAGCCAAGAAGCAAGCGAACTTTCATTGCCTATCGTCCTTCCTGCTTTGTTCTCGCTCCTCGGGATGGAGTCCTGGAGTTTCCAGGCCCAGACGAACGGAGAGTGGTGCCTGCCGAAAGCGCTTGATCTTTCCGAGCTTCGCAACAGTAATGCCTGCAACCAGTCCAAAGAATGCCTGTGAAGCTGCAAACCACCACCACGAGATTTTCTGGTCCAGGAAAGGATTTACGATCCCCAGGATGTTGTGCAGGAGCCCGGTCCAAATGATTGGGGCAATAATGCCACCAAGCAAGATCGGACGCTTTGGCCAAATGGGCAGCATCGCTCCATAAAGCAATCCCACCAGGAGGGAGGTAATGGTATGGATAACTGTAGCTGTTACCAATGCGCTTAGATGAAATGCGGCGATCTCCTGGTCTGATGGATTTAGCCATCCGGCAACGCCGGCTCCACCTAACAGGTTAATGCTGTACCAGAGGCTATGGAATTCTAGAAGCCCGTAGATCTCAGCCGGGATGATCATTGCGATACCACCGGCAATACCTCCCTTAATGCCCGATGAAATAGGGTAGGTCTCAAGAGGCAGTTGAGCCCGATGGGTTTCATCGACTTGAATTCTCGCTACACCAGTTCGCGTAGTCGCGATTTCGATGGGCTGTAGTTCCACATCGAGTAATTCGTGATGCTCATGAGGCAGCACCTGCCGGAACCATCCAATGCACGAGACGACGGTGAGGATGGCTCCCAAAATGCCGATCCCGGTATTGGTTACCAGTGCAGCGAAGAACAGAACAATGCCGGCGGCCAAGAGGATAGGCCATGCTGTGGGCGCCGGCAGGTGTATTGTGCCCTTCGTCGTCTCCGTGCTTTCGTGTTCGCCTGCCATATCTCTTTTCACCTTCCAGCTTAGCGGCCGATTATGTAAACCACGGTAAAGACCACAACCCAAACGGCATCGACAAAGTGCCAATAAAGGCTGAGAATTTCTATTCGTTCCGAATGCTTAGGACTCAAATGTCCGGTCATTGCAAAGGCCAGGACAATAAAAATCATGATCAAGCCAATGACCACGTGGGTGGCATGCAGTCCTACCAGCGAGTAGTAAGTTGTTCCGAATAGGTTTGTATTAATTGAGAGTCCATCTTCGTAAATGAGCTTGTGCCACTCGATTCCGGTACCGACCAGAAAGATGGTTCCCAGCAGGAAAGTGACTGCCCACCACAGAGTGAAAGAGCGCAACTTCTTGTGTGCAAACGCATGCTCTGCTAGCCAGATAAAGAAGCTGCTTGAGAGTAAACAGATTGTATAGAAGATCGGGACCTCAAGAACCTCTCTAGGTGTCGGCCCAAAGGTGCTCTTCCCGATGTTGTAGATATAGGCGACCACAAAGATGGTAAAGATTGCTGTCTCGGCAACGATCAGCGAGTACATCGCAACTTTACCGCGCGAGGGTGGCTCCCAATGTTGTGCCTGATAACTCTGGTGCTGGGGGATAGTGCTCATCGAAAATTAGCCTTGTGCTTTATTCAAAGTCGGCATCTTTGTCTTCGGGATGCTTTATATCCCAAAGCGGTCTTCTGCTTGCCACCACGGGGTCGGTAGCGAAGTTGTAGGCAGGCGGAGGCGAGCTGGTAGACCATTCCAATGTCCACGCATCCCATGGATCCGGTCCTGCCTCTTTTCTCCGGAAATAAGAGTTGACCAGGTTAAAGACGAGTACCAGCACGCCTGCGGCCTGAAAGACTGCTCCGAAGGAGATGATCTGGTTTAAAAGTGTCCATCCACGATCTGCTTCGTAGGTGAATATCTGTCTTGGCATTCCCAGGATTCCTGGAATATGCATAACGTCAAAGGTGATATGGAATCCGATCAGAAATAGCCAGAAGTGCCACTTAGCCAGGCGTTCGTCCAGCATGCGTCCAGTCATCTTTGGGTACCAATAGTACATGGCAGCAAAGATCATGAAGACAATTGCTCCGACGAGAACGTAGTGGAAGTGGGCAACAAGAAAGTATGAATTGTGCAGTTGCCAGTCGAAGGGTGAGACGGCAAGGATAATTCCTGTCAATCCCGCAATAAGAAACTGCAGTAGGAATGCAGCTGAAAACAACATTGGGGAAGCAAAGCGGATCTTCCCACCCCACATTGTTGCCAGCCAGTTGAAAATCTTAATTCCGGTTGGAATCGAAACTAACATCGTCGACAGGGTGAAGAAAGCATTTGAGACCGATGTCATTCCCACCGTGAACATGTGGTGCGCCCATACGCCGAGACTGATGAAAGCGATGCCCACGGAGGCTGTTGCCATCGCAGAATATCCAAAGATAGCTTTTCGGGAGAAGACAGGAATAATCTCGTTTGCAAAAGCGAAGGCCGGCAAGACTAGAACATAAACTTCGGGATGACCAAAGATCCAGAAGAAGTGGACCCAGATAATTGCGGATCCTCCAGCCTGAGTGTCGAAAAAGTGTCCACCTAGATACCTGTCAATCAGGAGCATGATCTGTGCGGCAGTTAGCGGACTTATGGTGACCAGTACGAGTGATGAGACGGTTAGATAAAGCCAGGCAAGAAGCGGCATGCGTGCTAAGGTCATTCCTTTGCATCGCATTGAGAATACCGTGGCGATGATATTGATCGCTGTTCCGATACTTCCGAAACCATTCAAGAGGACAGAGATGGTCCAATAATCGACCGTATGCCCGGGAGAAAAGGCGCGTTCCGTAAGTGGAGCGTAAGCAAACCATCCGACATCAGGAGCACTTCCTGTTCCTGAAAGTCCAACGCCGCCGATAAAACTGTAATAGAGAAGAATGCCCGAAAAGGCGCTCAGCCAAAAGCTAAAGGCATTCAGGCGTGGAAAGGCCATATCTCGTGCGCCGATCATGAGCGGGATCAGGTAGTTTCCAAATCCAAATAAGATCGGCATTCCCACGAGAAAGACCATCGTCGTTCCATGCATGGTGAATAGCCGATTAAAGGTCATCGGCGAAACGAAGTGATTGTGTGGAACAAAAAGTTGGATGCGGATAAAGATGGCTTCCAGTCCTGCAACCAGGAGGAAGATCAAAGAGTAGGCGATATAGAGAATACCGATCTTCTTATGATCGACCGTAACAATCCAGTCGTGAACGATTTCAAGCGCTGTCCCGCCAAAACCATGGGGTTTGGTGACATCGATTGCCCCACCCATTCCGCCTTGTATCGGGAGGCTGGAATCTGCCATCTTCGACCTCATTATCTCTGTGCAGTTGCGTTACTTTAGTGTTGCCAAATATGCGGTAATTTCATCGAGCTGCTTATCCGACAGTTGCATCGCAGGCATTAAGCAGCCCGGCTTAAAGATGTTTGGATCCGCGATCCACTTCTTCAGATTTTGGGGCGTATTATCGACGGCTCCGGAAGCTAGGGTGTCCCGGCTCATCAGATGCGTCAGGTCCGGTCCATAGCGTCCATTTGCAACGGTTCCGGATACCGCATGGCAGTTGATGCACGATTGCGTCTCGAAAACTTTTCGTCCTTCAGCAGCAGCTGTATCTTCGACGGCGGATTTCTTCTGACTCTGCACCCAGGCCTGAAACTGCTCAGGTGTATCTACATAAACCCGCAACAACATCAGAGCATGCTCAGGACCGCAAAACTGAGCGCATTGGCCCTTGTATAAACCAACACGTTGAGGATCGATCCATAATTCATTGACTCTGTTAGGAATAAGATCGATTTTCCCTGCCAGATTTGGAATCCAGAAGCTATGAATTACGTCCGCTGATGTCAATTTGAAGAAAGTTGGTTTTGGCGATGAAGTGCTGCTTAAGGGGACATGTAATTCGTTGGCTGTAACGATACCGAGCGCTGGGTAACGAAACTCCCACCAAAATTGGTGTCCAATAACGATTACGTCAAGGGCAGAGGCGGGCTTGGGCGCATCCTGAATTGCAAAGATCATTCTTGCTGTAGTCAGAAACAACACAACGATGATGAGGATGGGAATGATTGTCCAGGAAAGCTCAATTTGCGTGCTGCCAAACACTTGAGGTGGTTCGAGTGCCTCATCCTTGCGTGCACGGAAGCGAATAATTGCCGTAACGAGCAGAGTTGCAACAACAAGAAATATTCCGGTCGTGATAGCCAGGACAAATAATCCCAAGCCGTGGATCAAGCTTGCCGGTGTAGAGGCGGGGGAAAAGATGTTGGTATTAGGCGACTGGGCGAAGACCTGTTTTTGACACAGGCCAAGACCTGACAGCACAAGCAGAGTGTGCCGCAAAAATCTATGATTTTGCACTCTATCAGTCACTTATCCAATCCAGTTACACCAACGTTGGGATGGTCTTTAATCCGAAGCAGTAGCCTGACGGTCTGCTTGTTCGAATAGTTCATCAGCTAAGAACAGCACAGTCCCAAAAGGCGTTTTTAGATGCCCGTAGAGGCGAGAAGAGATGTCTATTGTTTTCGAATAACGGCAATAGACAACATTTCATCCACGAGGCGCTTTGTCCCAAGCCCTTTGCGATCTGAATTGTTTTGGGTGTTAGTTGTCGGCGCTCCTCTAGTGGAGCTTTGGCTAAGTACTTAAGAATCGATAAATTGTTGGCTCTCAGTTACACGCGTGCACCCTGAAGCCAGAGCTATGAAAAAGGGGAAAGTGTTTCAATTTGTATATGCGCCTTCAAATGTTCTGCAAGGTGCAAGAACATCGCCTCCGCGCTCAGCTCTAGATTGAATGTACCACATCATAAGCCTGTTCCCAGCAAGGAGATGCGAAAACAAGAATGTCTTCAATTGTAAAGATGCTGGGTATCGTAAGCAGGTTCCATCGGCTCGCGATTTTCTGTTGTGTTTGTGTGGAATTGTGAAATATAGAGCCGAATATCGGTGTTACAAGGGGTTTGCTGTTTTCTCAGAGAAGCGGAGTCAATGTTCGGCCCTGAGTCTCGGAGCATATCAGGGCCGTTGCATTGAGAGCAGCTATTGTTTTTCCAGTTCGTCTTCAATGAGCCGAATAAGAGCTGGATCGTCCGGCTTTGTGTCGGGGCTGAAACGTGCCACAACATCGCCACCGCGATTCACAATAAATTTCTCGAAATTCCAAAGGACTTCAGGCTCCGGGTTCGGATCGATCCCGTGTCCTTTTAGCTTTTCTTTAAAGGCATCACCCGAGGTGCTGATTGCCTTTGGCTGCATTGTTGTAAGCAGCCGGTAGAGCGGATGCTTTGATTCTCCAACTACAGAGATTTTTTCAAAGAGAGGGAAGTCTATGCTGTAGTTCATTCGGCAGAAGGTTTGAATCTCCTCGTTGCTTCCCGGTTCTTGCTCTTTGAAGTTGTTTGCAGGAAATCCAATAACCACTAAACCCCGGTCGCGATAGTTTTGGTAGAGCTTCTCAAGGCCATCGTATTGAGGAGTCAACCCGCATTTTGACGCGACATTAACAACCAGCAAAACCTTTCCTTTGTATTCGTTCAACGAAGCATCCGTGCCATCGATGCGTTTTAGGGGAACTTCATAGACGCTCATCTGATTCATCTCCTCATTGCCTCAATCGACCTTTGACCACTGGATCGCATTGTGTGCCAGATGAGTCTACCGCAAGGAATGGCAACAACGCATGAAAGGCCAACGGTTTGCCGAAAATGAATCGGTTGACCCGGCCCTGCCGATTGGTTATAAAGAATTATCTGGTGTTCAGGGAAGCGCGGTGCAAATCCGCCACTACCCCGTAACTGTGAGCGCGGAGAACACGAACAGGCAGAGATGCAGCCACTGGGAGCGATCCTGGGAAGGTGTTCGTTGTTTGAGGAAGCGTAAGTCAGGAGACCGGCCAGATGCCAATCCAGGCTTGATCCAGCTTCGATGGGAGAGTTGGAAAGCGTTCTTGTCGGTCAATACCGTACTCGAAGCGCCTGCTATTTGATGATCCCGCGGCATTGGGCTCTAATGCTCACCGCAGAGGAAATATGCAAGAGACGTACCGAAAATCGGTAACTCTCGTGCTTGGTGGTGTTCGTAGCGGAAAGAGCCGCTTCGCGCAGCATTTGGCGACGCGTGCAGACTCCGTTGCCTTTATTGCTACAGCGCAATACACCGATGACGAGATGAATGCGAAGATCGCGCGCCACAGGCAGGAACGCCCTGCATCCTGGCAAACAATCGAGGAGCCGGTAAAGCTTGATTCGGTTCTTAATCAGATCGATGGAGAGTATGGGCTGGTGCTCATCGATTGCCTGACGATTTTTGCGGCAAATCTTTTGGATGCGGAAGCCAATGGCGATAATCTGCAAAGCCGTGCAGATGCTTTCTGTAAAGCCATTTCTGCCAGCAGGTCAACCATTGTTCTGGTTTCAAATGAGGTGGGCAGTGGTGTTGTTCCAGAGTATCCCTCGGGACGTAGATATCGCGATCTCCTTGGAGAGATCAATCAGCGTATTGCTGCCCTGGCTGACAATGTTGTGCTAATGGTGGCCGGTCTTCCTCTGGTGCTGAAGGGGAAGGTGGAGGCGTGATTGCCTTTCTTGTTGCCGGCGCCGCAAGCGGAGTGGGGAAGACGACTGTCGCTCTTTCATTAATGTCCGCTTTTTATCAGAAGAAATTAGTTGTTCAGGCGTTCAAGTGTGGTCCTGATTTTCTCGACACGGGGCATCACTCCAGGATCTGCAATCGCCATTCGCGAAATCTCGATAGCTGGATGCTCTCACACGATACGAATCGAGAGCTCTATGCTAAAGCCGTTTGCGACGCTGATGTGGCAATTGTCGAAGGCGTAATGGGACTCTTCGATGGCGTAAGTGGCGGTTCAGAACAAGGAAGTGCCGCAGAAATAGCAAAGCTTCTGAATATTCCCATCGTTTTGGTTGTGGATGCATCGAGAAGTGGAAGAAGCATTGCCGCTGTAGTAAAAGGCTTTCTGACCTTTGATCCTTCGCTCCGTTTTGCTGGAGTAATTCTGAATCAGGTTGCGGGTGAGAATCATTTTCGGTTGCTAGAGACGGCAATTCGTGCCACGTGTGATGTACCTATTTTAGGTTGGTTACCCAAAGAGCCTTCGATATGCATTCCGGAGAGACATCTTGGATTGCATACTGCGGAAGAGTTTGACGGCTGGCAGCAAAGGCGCGAAGAGCTGGCTGGCTTTGCGTTGAAGCATATCAATCTTGACTTACTGGCAAGATCGGCCTCTTGTTCAAGGCCAAAGCTTCCGGAAAACAGATCTGTCCGTATTAGCAAACCGAAAGTGGTTCGCATCGGCGTTGCTCAGGACCAGTCCTTCTCTTTTTATTATCAGGACAATTTAGATTGTTTGCGCGAGATGGGCGCGGAAATTGTACCGTTTAGCCCTCTGACGGACTCTAATTTACCTCCCAACCTGAGTGCGTTGTACCTCGGCGGAGGGTATCCCGAGCTTTATGCAGAAGCTTTGGCCAACAATTCTTCCATGCTTTCCGCTTTCAGGTACTTTGCTGCAGAGGGTTATCCCATTTATGGCGAGTGTGGCGGAATGATGTATTTGGCCGAAAGTTTGAAAACACTTGATGGCAAGTGCTTCCGGCTGGCAGGGGTGTTGCCTCTACAGGTTGAGATGACGGATCGTCTCATGCGTTTTGGTTACGCGCAATTGGAATTAACTGAAGATTGCATCCTGGGACGAAAGGGAACTATTACCAGAGGGCATAGTTTCCATTATTCACGGTGTTCAGCAACGAAAGAGGTTTCCTCCGTCTATCGTGTTAGCTATACGCTTTCCGGTAAGCAGGAGAGTGAAGGCTATCGGAATAGCGGTGTGCTTGGTAGCTACCTTCACCTTCATTTCCTGTCGAATCCGTCGATTGCAGAGAGCTTTGTCGAGCATGCAAGGCGGTTTGCATGAGAGTGCAATTGATAAGAGCTCTGATAGCGTTTCTATTGCTTGGCGCAGTACTGCCAGCGGTGGCTTCTCGTAAGTTGACCGACGAACTTGGCCGGACAGTCGTTGTTCCAGATCACCCTCACCGGCTTATCTGCCTGGCGCCGAGTGTTGTAGACGATGTTTTCGAGCTTGGAGCGGGTGGCGATGTGGTAGCTGTAAGTGACTACACCAAATATCCTGCTGAAGCAGCCAAGCGACCAAGCGTTGGTTCTCCGCTCAGTCCTTCGATTGAGAAAATCATCTCTTTACATCCAGACCTGATTCTGGCTGTGGGCGAGATTAATCAGCTGGAACATCTCCGGCCTATTGAGCAGTATGGCATTCCCATCTTTATGGTGAATCCTCGCAGCCTGGATGGGATCTATCTTTCAATAAGCGATGTCGGAAAAGCAATTCATCGCGAAGGTGAGGCTGCAAGTCTCATTGCGAGATTGAAGGCGAGAGAAAAGGCAATTCGTGCACGCGTATCAGGTAAGCCAAAGATTCGCGTGTTTATGCCTATCTGGCATGATCCGATAGTTACGATCGGAAGAGATGATTATATTACCGGGATGATTGAAATAGCAGGGGCCAAGTCCGTGACAGATGACGTTGCTCTGCCTTGGCCTCATATCAGCCTGGAAGCCGTGATTGCCCGTAATCCGGATGCATTACTTCTTGTCCGTAGCGGGAAAATGTCAGTCCAGCAATTGACCAACCATCCAGGCTGGAGGACTTTACGTGCAATTCGTGAAGGAAAGATTTATTGGATAGATGAACGCATCGACCTTCCCAGTCCGATTGCGTTTGACGCATTGGAGGATTTAGCAAAACAGTTTCATCCTGGATTGTAAGAAGTTTGCAATCTATAACCATTAACAACTAACCATCAGGATGTTCGGGAAGAGCGGTGCGAATCCGCCACTACCCCAGTAACTGTAAGCGCTTAGAGTTCATCCATCATGCCACTGGAAGATGCATTCCGGGAAGGCGGTTGAACCCGATGAGGCGCGAAGTCAGGAGACCGGTCCTGTGAAAGAGTTCCGAGGGGACACAATATGTTTCGATGGAAGTTAACTTATCTTTGCCTGCTATTTTTACTGCTCTTTCAGCGTGCCGATGCCGCACAGATTCGTGGAACTGTTACTGATTCTCTAGGTGCTGCTATTCCGCATGCCAAAATCGAATTGTTGCAGAAGGACAAGGTGGTAGCGACAACCCAATCCGACGTTGAAGGGAAATTTGCGTTGGATGTTTCTGCAGAGGGTCGTTATCAAATACGCGCTGCTGCGTCTTCATTTGCGCCTTATGTAAGTGAGCCTACCTACCTAGCTAACTCTCAGGTCCTGCAGGTGAATGCGATCCTGAGCGCTGGAAAGCTGATTCAGCAAATAACGATTTCAGCAAATGGAACTCCAACACCCCAGGCACAAATTGGTTCTGCAATTACTACACTTTCTGAAAGCCAGTTCCAGCTGAAGCGAGATATTCAGGAGAGCCTCAGTTTTGTTCCGGGGTTGCAGGTTATGCAGACCGGGCAGGCCGGAGGGGAATCGAGCCTTTACATTCGAGGCGGCAATAAAGACGCAAATAAAGTCCTGATAGACGGAGTATCTGTTAGTGACATCGGTGGAGAGGTGGATTTCAGTAGCCTAGCCTCCGTTGGCATTGCCCGGGCAGAGGTGTTACGTGGTCCTAACAGTGCTTTATACGGTTCTGATGCCATGGCGGGAGTTGTTCATCTGTTTACAGTCCAGGGAAAAACTTCTTTACCCCAATTGAGCTATTTCGGGGAAGGCGGTAACTTTGGAACCTATCACCAGGATGGTTCATTAGCCGGTTCTCACAAACAATTCGATTATCTTTCCGACTATTCTCGCTTTGACACAGCAAATAGTATTCCTCATAGCCAATTTCATAATGGAACTTTTGTTGGAAACTATGGCTGGCGGCCTCTTCCGAATACAGAGGCGAGAGCAACCGTTCGCTACCTGGCTACTTCCTATGGAGCTCCCAATGCAATTCAGCTGTATGCAATTCCGAATGATGCTGTACAGAAATGGCAGGACTCGATAATCTCCGGGACCCTTGACAACAGGGCAACTGAGCGCTGGCATAATCTCCTTCGTTACGGCGTCTTCCGGATGAATGGCCAATACACAGACTTTGCACCGGATGGAATTCCATTGATGGATTCTTCGGGAGGGGTTTCAGCTTACTTGGGGAAGCCCGTGACGATTAAAGGTGCAAACGGGTATTCTGCAAGTGGGCAGGCTATCTTTCAATATGTTGAGACCTATCCAAACCTATATGTGTCACACACCAGCAAGGACTTCGTGTATGGACAATCCGACTATAAATTTTCTCCGCATATAGTTGGTTTGGGCGCCTTCCGATATGAGAAGGAGCGTGGCTATACACAGAGTACCGGTGCTTCTCAAAGTTCGACCGATAGAGACAATTACACCTACACGATGGAGGTTAAGGGGGATTATCGTAACCGCCTTCACTACACAATCGGTAGCGGAATTGAGAAAAACGCTATTTTCGGAGTGGAAGCTACTCCCAGGGCATCCTTTGCTTATTACCTGATTCGCCCTGGCTCTTCTACCTTTTGGGGCGGAACCAAGCTTCGCTTCAGCTTTGGGAAGGGAATTAAAGAGCCAAGCATCTACTATCAGCTCAACTCGCTTTACGATGTGCTGCGGAAGGCTTCGGCAGAAACGGGCACGATTCAGCCGATTGGCGCTGAGCGTTCTCGCAGTTTTGATGGGGGTGTGGATCAGGAGTTTCTTTCTGGACGGGGCAAAATTGGAATCACCTACTTCCACAATCAATTCACGAATGTGATCGAATTTGTTCCGCAGCAGGCTCTGATCGGTAACCTTGGTATTCCTCGGAATGTTGCCAATCAGTTTCTGTTTGGAGCCGCAGTTAACTCCCAGGCTTTCCGAACGTTAGGCGCAGAGGCCGAGATTGAGTATCGAGTCAGCTCTCATCTTTTTGCCCGCGGCGGGTATACCTATCTGGATGGCGTCGTTCAGCGCTCCTTTTCCAGCAATGCACTCTCTCCCGCGGTGAATCCTAACTTTCCCGGCATTACCATCGGCTGGTTTTCTCCCTTGGTTGGGGCTAGGCCATTCCGGCGTGCTCCTCATTCCGGCTATTTCGGTCTGAGCTATAGCCAATCGCGCTGGAATGCCTCCCTGAATGGAACGCTGGTTAGCCGTCGTGACGACAGTGACTTTTTGTATGACAGCAACTACGGAGCGAGTTTGCTGCTTCCCAACCGGAATCTGTTGAGTTCTTATCAGAGGCTTGATTTTGTGGGAGATTATCGTGTGAATCGCTTTGTGTCCCTGACCTCAAGCATGCAGAATCTCTTGAGCCAGCACTACGATGAGGCTTTTGGGTATCCTGCTCTGCCATTTACCTTCAGGTCAGGGGTCAAGATAACCTTGGGAGGAGAGTCTTGGAAGCTGAAGTAACCAGGCTGTCCACTCTCGAAAAAAGAACAAGCACCTATGGTGCTCACGGACAAGCTCGCTTCCATATAACATTGTGCTTGCTTTCCGTGTTGCTTGTAGTTGCGATCGTCTATTCCATGAGCTGGGGCGCAATTCGCGTCCCAGCTCATGACATTCTTAACGCAATTTTCGGCAGGGCACCGCTCACTTCCGAAGAGCGGGAAATTCTCTTACAAATTCGTCTCCCACGTATCCTGGCTGCGGGCTGTGTGGGAGCAGCGCTCTCCATAGCAGGAGTTCTTTTTCAAGGGCTCTTTCGAAATCCCCTTGCCGATCCTTATGTCATCGGGTCGTCGGGAGGCGCTGTTCTTGGTGCTTCGGTTGGAATGTTTCTCCTCTCACAGTTCAGCTTGTGGGGTTTCAGTGCTACCGCAGTTCTTGCCTTTGCCGGATCTGTTGGAACCATCGGACTTGTTTATTGGTTGGCCAGGGTAGGTGGAAAAACTCCGGTGGTTCCGTTACTCCTGGCAGGATTCGCCGTCAGTACTATGTTGAGCTACTCTTCCTATTTCGTTGATGTTTTAGACCGGGATTATGGGATGGGACGTGTGCTGGCATCCTGGCTTCATGGTGTGATTGGCATTCCTCAGTGGAACCAGCTGGCAGTAATTGTGGTTATGCTGCTTATTGGAATCGCGGTTTCTTATCCCCTGATGCGTCGTTTGAATACGCTTGCTCTCGGAGACGAGTATGCAGAGCAGCTGGGGATTCCTGTTGAGTTGACCAGGATGTTGATTATCGTAGTGGGAGCATTGCTGACGGCTGCTGCCGTTGCATTGGGCGGCTTGATTAGCTTCGTTGGCTTGATTGTTCCACACCTGGTTCGTTTGGTCCTTGGTCCTGACCATACACGCTTGCTTCCTGCAGCGGCATTGACCGGAGCATTGTTTTTGGTTGTTACTGATACCCTAGCTCGTACCTTGTTGGCTCCTTCGGAGATTCCCGTGGGCGTGCTCATGGCTTTTGTCGGTGGTCCGTTCTTTCTCTATCTGTTGCGCCGGACAAAACGGGAGTACTCATTATGACGCCCTTACTCCAGTTTCAACGAGTGTCATTCTCCTTTGCCGAACGAGAAATCTTCCGCGATATTGATTTTAGGGTGATGACGGGCGAGTGTGCTGCACTGATTGGTCCCAATGGGGCGGGAAAAACAACTCTGTTACGCATTGCCGCTGGAATGCTTTCAGCCTCAGCAGGAGAGGTACGATTTGAAGAAAAGCCGATCTCCGGTTATCAGCGCAAACATCTTGCGCGCAAGATAGCATTGGTTCCTCAGCATTTGGATGTGCCCTTTGAGTTCACCGTTGAACAGATTGTCGAGCAAGGAAGAACTCCGTATTTGAGATTTTTCGGGGGATTCGGGAAGCAGGATCGGTTAGCGATTGAGAGAGCCATTGAGCTTACCGATCTCGATTCTCTCCGCTATCGCGTATTCAACGAGCTCAGCGGAGGAGAACGCCAGCGAGTGAAGATCGCATTAGGTTTGGCCCAGGAGCCGAACCTTCTCCTACTGGACGAGCCTACACAGAATCTCGATATAGGCCGCCAGGTTGAATTATTGGATTTGATCCGTAATCTTCAACGCAGCGGTATCACGATCTTTGCTGCCATGCATGATCTGCAGCTAATTCAAGGAACCTTTTCTTCTGTTCTTCTTCTCAGCCCGGAGGATGGATTAAGACAGGGAAATCCAGACGAAATCCTTCAACCAGTCCTGTTGGAGAAGGCTTTTCGCTGTCCACCAGAACAACACCCCATTCTTCTTGCCCAAGGGAGGGCTCAATGACAAATCTTCTATTTCCCTCAATAAAGGAGGCGATGAGTGCTATTACGCCTCTAGATCCACACTGCCTGGCAGAATCACAGGATCACCTGGATCACCTTACAAAGCCAGTCGGGAGCTTGGGACGTTTGGAAGGTGTGGCTGCGCAGATGATGGCCATTCATTCCGGCACACTTAATCTTCCCCTGAAGAAAGGTGCTTATGTTTTCGCTGCCGATCATGGGGTAACTGCTGAAGGTGTGAGTGCATATCCGAAAGATGTTACCGCGCAGATGGTCATCAACTTCCTCGGTGGAGGTGCCGCAATTAATGTTCTTTCACGCACGCATAGTGTGGAGTTGACCGTAGTTGATGTTGGAGTGGATGCAGATTTTGCCAATGCTCCAGGTTTAGTCCACCGCAAGGTTTGTCGTGGTTCCAGAAACATGGCACAGGAAGCTGCTCTTTCACCAGAGGAGCTCGAGGCCGCCCTCGGCGTGGGATTGGAGATGGCTGGTCTAGCCAAAGAGAAAGGGCAAAAACTGATTTCCGTTGGTGAAATGGGGATCGGTAATACTACACCTGCTAGTGCAATCACCGCTGCGTTGACCAAACAACCTGTTGCAAAGGTAACCGGGAAAGGCGCGGGACTTGATTCTCCAGCTACCGAGAAGAAGATTTCAGTCATTGAGGGTGCGCTGGCCAGGCATTTCGGCAACCTTGATCGCCAGCTTGACCCAATGGAGGTTCTGCGATGCGTGGGCGGTCTGGAAATTGCAGCAATTACCGGACTGGTTCTCGGTGCGGCAAGTCATCGGATTGCAATCGTGATGGATGGCTTTATTTCAACTTCAGCAGTTGCAATTGCCTATGCTCTAGAACCTAAAGTCAAAGATTATCTTTTTGCGGGGCATTGCTCCGAGGAGCCAGGCCATCAGGTGTTGTTGAACTACATCGGAGTTGAACCGCTGCTTTCGCTTCGCATGCGGCTAGGAGAGGGAACGGGAGCTGTAATGGCAATGCCGGTTATCGAATCTGCTGTCCGGCTCTATAGCGAGATGGCTACCTTTGATTCGGCAGGAGTGAGTACAGCAACTAAATGAAACGCTTATTGAAGGATGTGCTGGTTGCCTTTCAATTCCTTACCAGGCTCCCTCTTCCTGCTGTGGCGTATGAGGAAGGGGCTCTGGCCCGGTCTGCCAAGTACTTTCCCTTGGTGGGGTGCGTTGTAGGAGGATTGGCATACCTGGTATACCGTCTGTTTTATCAGCATTTGCCAGCGCCTCTTGTTGCGGTTGCTGTTTTGCTCGCGACAATTTTATTGACGGGCGGTTTGCATGAAGATGCTTTTGCAGATGTAGCAGATGGATTCGGCGGCGGGTGGAATCGGGAGCAGATCCTCAAGATTCTTAAGGACAGCCGTATCGGTAGCTATGGAGCCATCGCGTTAGTTCTTTCACTTGTATCGAGGCTCTTTCTGTTGTCTTCATTGTCTGCGGATCGTTTCTTGTCTATGGTTTTGTGCGCTCAGGTTATTTCACGCTGGACGATATTGCCTTTGGGATTTTTCTTAACTTCTGCGCGAGCGGATGGACAAGGTGCTCGTGTTGCCAAGGGGATTTCTGGGAGTTCTGTTGCTATAGGGTCACTTTTTAGTCTGATGATACTTTTCTTTTTTCTACATACTTGGTTTTGGGTACCTGGATTACTTGCTTCTGTCATAACTCTAGGTTCGGGTCTCTACTACCACCGGCGGATAGGTGGCATTACCGGAGACTGCTTCGGAGCAACTATACAGTTGACGGAAATTGCCGTTTACGCGACTGGAGTGTGGCGATGAGTGGGGAAATTGTACTGATTCGTCATGCTGAGACAGCATTTGCCGGACGCTTTTGCGGCCACTCCGATCCCCCGTTGAATACTCAAGGGATAAATCAGTTACCCGGTCTGGGCAGCAGATTGGCGAGATGGGAATATGATTCCTTGTATTCAAGCGATCTGCTTCGTGCTCGTCAAACAGCCAAAGCTATTGTTCAAAAGCCTTCGATGGAGATTGGACTTCGAAGCGGTTTAAGAGAGATCTTCTTTGGAGAGTGGGAAGGACTTACCTGGCGGGAGATTGAGACTCGGGACCAAAACGAGGCCAAGCTATGGATTGAACAGTATCCTCAGCGGGCGATTCCCGGCGGAGAAGATTACAAAAGCTTTTCTGCGCGTGTCCAGGCGGAGGCTGAGTTCCTCTTTGATCAGGCAAGGCATTCTCGTGTTGCAGCTGTGACACATGCGGGCGTAATACGCACGATTCTTAGTCTGAGGAGTAGAGTTAGCGAGCAGGAGGCCTCGTTATGGACCAAGGATTATGGCTCAATAGTCGTCCTCTCTACGCGGGGAAGGGTTGTCTACACATCCGCGGAAGTTGCGTATGCCTAAAGTTGCGGTTCGAGAATTAATTGGTTGGGGTTTGGATGAAAACCCGGACAGGCCTCAGATCTATGGCGTCAATTCCATGATCCGGCGGGCACAAGAAGAGATTGTTGCGTCTGACTACCATTGTTCTTGTAATCCAATTCTTGAGGATGAAACTGCTTCTGCCGGAATTGAGCTGAAGGGACGCCTTCACTCCATTCAACAGAGTGACGAGTTTGATGGGCTGAAATGGCGACTGGCAATCGTTGATCTGCGCAAACTTCTTGCCTTTCAGCGTCGTCTTTGCTTTGACTCTGTTTTGCCGAAAGTCTTTACTCGGAAAGTTGAAGAGAGAGATTGGGTGGAGATCTTTGACTTGGCGCTTCCGAAGATGTTGCACTATTGTCCTCCACAAGTTCGGAGGCTTTCGGAGACAGAGGTTGAATTTCGATCTGCCAATCCGAATTTTAGGATTGAGTTTAGCGCTTCGTTTGAGCGAGATAACGGGTGTGCTTGGAGCCTGTCGTATGGTAGTCCTTATATGGAAGTGGCCTGTTATCGGGGAAGATGGTTTCTGCGCGATGGATACCATCGCGCCTATAGATTCCTGAAGCGTGGAATTTTTGCTGTGCCTGCAGTAGTGATAGAGGCCGAAACGCTAGAGGTGTTGGGGGCGGCACAACCCTGGTTTTTCTCGGAAGAGACGTTATTTTCGGCACATCCGCCAAAGTTGCTCGACTTTCAAAACAAAAGGCTGGTATTGGAATATGACCGACCAGCCTGGGAGAAAGTTATTCGCCTTACTTTGTGTGAGTCGTATGAAAAGAGCCCGAAAGAGATACTGCAACGAGGTGAAAGATGAGTATTGCTACTAAACGTGGCGACGGAGGCCAAACGAGTCTTGCCGGTGGTACACGTGTCTCAAAGGCAGATTTGAGAGTAGAGGCTTATGGCACTGTCGACGAATTAAATTCCGTATTGGGCTTTGCCCGTAGCATCTGTAGGCAAAAAGAGATTGCCGTGTGGACAGAAGAGATTCAGCGAACACTCTTTCGATTAGGCTCCGCTTTGGCTACGCCTCCGGAAGGAGCAAAGAAGGCTCCCAAGATCCTGTCGGAGGATGTTGAGATGCTTACCCTCTTGGTTTACCAGCTTGAAGCCAGGGAAGGCATTCTCTCCGATTGGTCGATACCGGGAGCGCATACGGAAGCTGCTGCTTATGAAATGACACGCACCGTTTGCCGCCGGGCAGAGCGAACCGTTATTCGTCTTATGGAGAGTGGAGTTGAAGTCGACGCTAATATTCTTGCTTATCTGAACCGGCTTTCAGATCTAGTGTGGCTCTTTGGCCGTGTGATTGAACTGGAGGCAGGCGTTGATTCTCGCTTGAGGGATGAAGAGCATCAAGGCTCAAGATGGTCGCGTGCGTGGTAATTGAGTCTATTGGGGGGAGAGGAGTTCCGGCAGTGTCTGCTCGTGCGCTAATGGTCTTGGGAACAAGTTCTCATGTTGGTAAATCTCTACTGACCGCTGCTCTCTGTCGTATCTACTCGAGCCGGGGATATAAAGTAGCTCCGTTTAAATCTCAAAATATGTCGCTAAATTCTGCAGCGACGATAGAAGGCTTGGAAATTGGACGCGCACAGGCCCTGCAGGCAGAGGCTGCGCGAATTCCACCTTCGGTTCACATGAACCCCGTATTAATAAAACCGACCGGAGATGCTTCATCGCAGATCATTGTTCGTGGAAAGATCTGGGGAAAGCTCTCCGCGTCTGACTACCATCAGCATCGAGTTATTGAGCTTCTACCTATAGTTCAAGAAAGCTTCGAGGTGCTGGCCGCAGCAAACGACCTTGTAATTCTTGAAGGCGCCGGTTCTCCCGCCGAGATCAATCTGAAAGCTAACGATATCGCTAATATGCGAATGGCCGCGATGTCGGATGCTGCCTGCATTTTGGTCGGAGATATCGATCGCGGAGGGGTTTTTGCTTCGCTGTTAGGGACCCTTGAGTTGTTGGAACCGGAAGAACGGTGCCGTATTCGTGGCTTTGTGATCAACAAATTTCGTGGGGATATAAATCTCTTGCTTCCGGGCATTCAAATGATTGAGGAGCGGCTAGGCCTTAAGTGTTTGGGTGTTGTTCCGTACCTCCCTGATTTGAAGTTGGAAGAAGAGGACAGCGTAGGTCTGGAGGAACGACCGTCAGCACAATGGAACGTTGACAGCGATCGCGCAAGAGCACTCAGAATTGCGGTGGTGTGTCTTCCTTCGCTCTCCAACTTTACAGACTTCGATGCTCTTGGAGCAGAGTCTTCTGCAAGTGTGGCCTACTGCCGAGTTGCTGAGGATTTGCAGCATGCAGATGTCATTGTTCTCCCAGGGAGTAAGCAGACGGTCGAAGATCTTCGTTGGTTGAGAAGCACTGGAATTGACGATGCGGTTCATCGGCATATTGCATTGGGAAAACTGCTTGTAGGTATCTGTGGTGGTATGCAGATGCTTGGTTGGGAAATTTCCGATCCGCAAGGAATAGAAGCAGGAAAGAAAGAGGAGGGGCTTGGTATTCTCCCCTTGAAAACGACTCTCTTGGCGGACAAAGTAACTGTTACTGCTACGGGAGAAATTTTTCATCCTCACCTCTTTGGACAACCTACAAATTTGAGTACGGTGCGAGGCTACGAGATTCATGTCGGTGAGACTACATACCTTCCAAGAGCAGAACCCTTTGCGCGGATTCGGAGAGCTACCGATCCGCAAACAGTGTTCGCAGATGGCTGTGTCAGTGCAGATCGGCGAGTGTTTGGCACGTATTTACATGGTCTCTTCGACGATGATTCCTTCCGGCACGAGTTTCTTCAGGCCGCACGTGCAGCTCTAGGCCTTGCTCCATCAGCAAACTGGAGCAGTTGGAGAGAGGAACGCCAGAAGCAGTGGGATCGACTCGCGGCGACGGTTGAGCAGGCTCTCGATCTGGAAACAATCTCTTCTTGGCTTAGCCTGCCTAGTCATTCCGTTTAGGAGTCGTCGTGCGTTTCAATATCTTAGCAGTAGCCTATTGTCTTGATTGGCTGATCGGTGATCCGCAAGACTGTCCACATCCTGTTCGCGTTTTTGGCTCCGGTATCGTCCAGGCAGAGAAATGGCTGCGCCATTCAGGGGATTCCCCGAAACGTGAACTCGTGGCAGGTTCGATTCTTGCGGTTGGTTTACCCTTTACGGTTGCGCTGATTAGCTGGTGGGGAATTAAAGGACTCTCGAAGCAGCAACGGCAGCTTGCTATAGCACTGGAGATCTTTTTTGCGGCAACCTGTCTTGCTACACGCAATCTTCTCGACGAAGCCAACGAGGTTATTGCCGCGCTGGAAGCTGGAAATCTTGTGGCTGCACGCTTACGCCTGGCTAGAATCGTGGGTCGCGATACCGCTTCGCTCGATGAGTCAGAGATCTGCAGGGCTGTGATTGAGACGTTAGCTGAAAGTCTTTCCGATGGAATCATTGCTCCACTGTTCTATTTGTCACTTGGGGGAGTTCCTGCCGGACTAGCCTTTAAGGCGATCAGCACAATGGACTCAATGATCGGCCATAAGGATGAGAGATATCTTTATTTCGGTCGAGCTGCTGCACGATTGGATGACATTGCGAATTTTCTCCCTTCACGGATCAGCGCGTTATTGACCTGTGTGACTGCTGGTTTTCTGGCTCAAACGAGCGCAAAGAGTGCGTGGCAGACATGGCTCCGCGATGGCGGGAAGCACAAGAGTCCAAATTCAGGTCAACCTGAGAGCTCTTTCTCTGGTGCTTTGGAGGTCAGGCTTGGGGGGACAAATTACTATGACGGTGAGGAGATCTGTAATCCTGTGATGGGGCAGGAATTTTCTCCACCATCGATTCCGCAAGCAAAAACAGCAGTCAAATTGATAGCTGTAGTTTCAATCCTTGGTTCTGCCGTAGCTTTGTTTTATCTCTGGAGAAAGAATCGATGATTTCACTTGCTGAGCAATCAACGGCGCCCAGCCATGGGGGACAGCTTGGAAGTCTTTCTGTTCAATTTGGAATTCCTCCTGAAGAGCTTCTGGATTTTAGTGCAAATCTTAACCCTAATGGCCCTCCTGCGAGGGTTATCGACGTCCTGCAGGATGCTCTGCATCGTCGAGGATTGATACGCGAGTATCCGGATGCTAATTACTGCGAGCTCAGAAGAGCTTTTGCAGATTATGTCAAAGTATCGGAAAAGAATATTGCCATCGCCAATGGAGTTATTCCATTGCTGGAATCTGCACTTCGAACCACAAAGGTGAGGAGATGTTTGCTTCCAATACCTTCCTTTGGAGAATATCGGAAAGCACTCGAAAACTGTGAAGTTGAAGCAGTCTCATATTCTCTTGCCCCGGAAGAGAATTTTGTGATGAAGCTTGACTTGATGCTCGAAGCGATTCGGCATCATTCCTGTGATGCTCTGTTGTTATCAAATCCTCAGAATCCATCAGGAGAGGCCCTAAGCGGAGAGAAGATGAAGCCCTTCCTTGAGGAGCTGATTGCCGCAGGCATACAGATCTTTCTGGACGAGGCCTTTATAGACTACCTTCCTGAAGAAAGCCTGACTGCTTGGGCTACATCGACATCCCGTGTGGTTGTATTCCGATCGGTAACAAAGTTCTTTGGACTTGCCGGTATGCGCGTAGCCTTTGCCGTCGCGAATACGGATCTTTCATCTCGCATCGAGGCTCGGATTCCAGAGTGGCCTGTAACGGCATTGGCCGCTGTTGCTGCAAGTGTGGCATTACAGGATCGGGGTTTTTGCCATGACACTTTACAGAGAAATAGAACTGAAAATCAATTGCTGTTTGAACAGCTCATATCCCTTGGTTTGACTGTATATCCGGGACGAGCAAACTTTCTCCTTTTACGTCTTCCGAAAGATTGCGACGGTGTTGAAGTATGGCGTCGTTTGATCTTGGAGCAGCAAATTGTAGTTCGTAACTGTGGGAATTTCGATTCACTTGATGATCGGTTCTTGCGTGTGGTTGTTCGGAATCGTCACGAAAATCAGAAACTGGTGGATGCTTTCCGAAAAGTACTTCCAATAAACACCTCTCTGTGACCCTTGGGTTTTCTCTTCGAGGTCACAGAGAGGGAACGCGGATATTGGAACAAAACCAGCGTTACTGACGATGTGCAGGTTTTCTTGACGAAAGACCTGCGTAGGGAGTTGTGGTTCGGGATACACCTTCGCTGGCTTTGCTCTAGTTTTGCCAGGTTACATTCACACTGCCAACTCCGCTGCTAGGCACTGTGTAGCTATGGTTGCTTCCACCTTCCCATGTAATCGCACCATTTGCTGCGATCTTGAGAAATTTGAATTGGATCGTTTGTCCAGCAGGCAGAGAGACGTTCAGAAACCAGTTGGGGTAATTGGGGGCGAGCATTGGGCCTACTGCTGTATCGAAGGTGGTTCCCCAATTCCCTAGCTCAACAGTGCTTCCGGCTAGAAAGATGTAATCCCCTATATTGGTGGAGACTGCATTGTTCACGGTGAAGGTAACGGGAATCAGCTTGGCTGCGAGTACCGTGAACTGGATAGTATTTGCAGCATTTCCGTTGGCATCTTTCAGTTGAACTTGGTAAGTGCCATTGGCAACCGAGGGTACTGTGAAGGTGACGGAATTCGCAGTCCAGGATTGAATCGTCGCGGCTACTCCGTTAATCGTCACGCTTCCGGTGTTGGTTCCGAAGTTCTCGCCAGCTATGGTTACCTTGACTCCGGGTTGCGCCGAGGTTGGGCCGATTGAGCCAACAACAGTGCCCGGCTGTGTCTGGACAACCTGCCACACAGCGACAGAATTTGCAGGTAAGGTGAAGTTTGCTGCCGGGTTGTTTCCTCCACTTCCAGCTGAGACCGTTATCCCCACTCCGTTTATCATTCCTCCTAAATAGTCGGTGTATGTTCCGGCTGGAAGGGCTGTGTTCAATCCCGATATTGCGTAACTGCTGGAGGTGTTTTTGTTGATAGCAACGAGAACAACATCATTGAAGAATTGCCGTTCATAGATATAGACGTCACTATTGATCCAGCGTTGTTTGAATGTTCCATAAGCGATGGCATCATTGGACTGACGAAGCGCGGAAAGCTTGCTGGTCATTTGATACGCCGTAGTTGAGGTCGAAAATGATGCCATCTGGGGACGGTTATAGGGGTCGCCTCCCCCGCTCGTGTCATTGTGCAGGTATTGTTCATCCCCGTAATAGATCGAAGGAATTCCCCTGCAGGTTAGGAGGAATGCCATCGCCTGATTCAGCCGATTGGTATTGTTGTTAACTGAAAGCAGTCTTGAAAGATCGTGGCTATCGATAAAGGTCACCAGATCGTTAGGCCAAGTGAATGTGCTGTTTTCTGTGTTGATCGTATTGTCTATTTCGGAGAAATTGTTGTTGCTGCCGAAGACGTCGCGAATCGCTGTATTGAGAGGGAAGTCAAGCAGACTGATATTACTCTTATTCGCAAACTTATATGCGTCATGGTAAAGCGCATCAGAGGTGTTGCTCATGGCCCATTCGCCAAAGAAGAAGCTCGGAGCATTGGTGAAAGCGGTATTGGCCATGGAGTACTCCCAACCCCAGGTTGCATGCTTTACAGCATCGATGCGAAAGGCATCAGCACCATGATTTTGCAGCTGTGTCACGGCCGTCTTCAGATAGCTATCGATAGTTGAGTTTTCTTGATTGAGGTCTGTCAGATCTTCCAGCGTATAGTACTGAATCTGATAGCGATCGTTGTAGTCACTGATCCCCGCGTTGTGATGAAAGTAGCCATTGGGGTCGTTGTTGGCTGCCGCCATGAAGACCCCATTGTTATATAAGGATCCATACTCCCCGGCGTTGTCAGGGCTGGTATGGTTCGGTGCAAAGTCTACGATGACCTTAATTCCACTTTGATGTGCGGCTGAAATCAAGTTGTCAAAGGCTGTCCATGTATTACTTGCAGCACCAAAGTGTTCTTCGATTCGTTGAAAGTCGCGAGCCCAGTAGCCATGATATCCGCCTTGAGGGTCGCTGCTGGTTCCATAGGTATTCAGGTTGTCGTTGTCTACTGGAGGGGAGATCCAAATGGACGTAACCCCAAGATTCTTTAGATAGGTCATCTTCTGCTGAATTCCGGCAAGATCTCCACCCCAATAAGCACGCCAGTGCGTCTGAGTCGAATCATATAGGCCGGCACTTTGTGAAGGATTGTTATTCGAGGTGTCTCCATCGAAAAAGCGGTCAGTGATGACTTGATAGATTACCTGCTTCTTGAAGTCTTGAGCGTATATAGACGTGCTCAAAAACACTAGCGACAAAGAAAAGATCAGCTCTTTACGAAAGGCGTGCTCTCTCATGGTTTTCCTCCTGGACGATATGGCTCAAAAGACTAGGGCTTTTTATCGCACGGGTGCACTTGTCGACGTGATAGAGAATAGTCGGCTTTTCGAATGGCCACTCGACCTTCGATGGGGCATCCTGGCTGGCAAAGTTCTAGCTTTGGCTCGTTTTAAAAACATGACGCAGAAGAGGGAAGTAGATACAACGATGTCTGTGCTCTTAGTGAAGCCTGAAAATTCAGGGCCGCGGGTACACTCGCCTAGAGAGGATTGCGGAGTCAATCACCAGAGCTTCTTTTCTGTTTAATTTTCTTTTCTTCTACTAAGTTCCATGTTGCTGCGGATTTATACGGAGGTATCAACCAGGAATATTTAGGGATGAATGGGAATTCATTGAGAGGGGCTGGAAATGTATGTAGGTCAGCGTGAGAATCGGATGGGAGAAGACCCGTTCCGCGGAAGACAGGCCCTCTTGTTTGGCAATCTTCTTCAGGGGGATTGCGCTATAAACCGAGCTCTTCTACCAGAATGACGGCCTGAGCGATCTCTCGTACAGGTTTCCGGTGCCTGCGACTACCTTCGCGCAGCCTGTAATAGGCATCCTGTTCAGATAGTCCGTATAGGTTTTGCAGTATCCCTTTTGCTCTTTCTACCAACTTGCGATCCTCGAGCTGCTGTTTGATTTGCAGAGCCTCTTCCTGAAGTTTGATGTTCTCCTTGGCAATTTGTGAGTAGGCAATTGCGCCTCCCATTTGCTCGCCCAAAAAGCTAAGCAGAGAAATCTCTCCTGGCGCGTGGACATGAGGTTCTCTGTGATGAACATTTAGAACCCCTATGACTTCGCCTCCACTGATAAGTGGAACCGAAATGAGAGCTTCATAGGTATCTTCAATCAGCGTAGAGAAGGCTTTGAATCTGGCATCGGAGAAAGCATTGCAGGATAGTGCAACTACGGATTTATGTTCCGCCACCCATCCGGCAACTCCTTCACCCATCTTTAAGCGGACGTGGCCTATCTCCGCTGTGTGCGGGAGAAGGGAAGCACGTAAGACTACATCTCCGGTATCGTGATCAGGCAGGTAGACCATGCAGGCATCGCAACCTGTTACCTCTTCCGTGATTGCAACCAGCTCCTGAAGCATCTCGTCGATACCACGGCCTGAGCTCACAATGCGACTTGTGCGATGAAGTATTGATAAATGAGAGTCGGTACTGCCGTGGTTTTCTTGTTTCATCGTCTCTCTAGAGTGGTTTCGGTTCGTCTGCGTCGTTTTGGCCAAAAATGAATGATTTCTGCGTTCCCCTAGTGGCATGCGCACCTTCAACAAGATTCGGAATGACTGGCGATGACCAGGACCCTGTTTGAATTCACTTCTCTTGCGTCGAATATAGATTGCTGCAAACCGCGGGCAGCGGTGGATGTACGGTGGGGAATGGTCTTACGTTAGCGCAGTTTTCTTGTTTTGCTAACAGAAAAGTTAACGAGAAAATCACGATATGGGATCTTTTGCCAAAAGATGAACCTCATTCAACACGCTGACGCGTGTACTCTTGGTGCCGTAAGCACTGCTGTCTGGTGTTGATTACATCGGGAAGACGGGTATTTTCTAGACGTGCTACAGGTGAAGCACCGTGCTCGCATCATCGATCTTGAAATTACTCTTCGATTTCGAAAAGAAAATTTGCATTGAGAAAGATCCAAAAAACTTCTGGACTTCCACAAGTTATGGCCCTATAGTATGACCATCCGGGGGAGATTTACCCTTTATTTAAAAACGCTGACTCTGGTTGTCTGCGTAGCTTCTCCGAGATTAGGAACTACCGACAGAGGTTTGTTCCCCCTCCAGCTCCCTGTTTGAGCGCCCCTACTTTTAAATCTTTACTGCTGGGCCTGTGAACCGCGCGCGTGCTGTGTTTATCACTTCGCGGACGTGTTCGCTGATTGCCAAAAAGCTATCGTTGACCTGTGTTCAAGCGCGCTGGGAGTGTTCTCTTGTCCCGTGCGTATCTATCGAGCCAGGCCTGACTAGAACTCTGTTTCGCGGAAGGAGCTTCCAATGAGAAAAGTTGCTATTTATGGAAAAGGCGGTATCGGCAAATCTACAACCACCCAGAATACGGTGGCAGCACTCGCGGAAATAGGTAAGAAAGTCATGGTGGTAGGCTGTGATCCGAAAGCTGACTCCACCAGACTCTTGTTAGGTGGTCTCGCACAGCGCACCGTTTTAGATACTCTCCGCGAAGAGGGCGAGGAAGTCGATCTTGAAGACATCCGTCGCAGAGGTTTTGCAGATATCTATTGCACCGAATCTGGCGGTCCGGAGCCGGGTGTTGGTTGCGCCGGACGTGGCATCATCACTTCGATCAATCTTCTCGAGCAGCTGGGAGCTTATAAGGAAGATGTTGGTCTGGATTATGTTTTCTATGACGTTCTCGGTGACGTTGTGTGTGGCGGATTCGCTATGCCTATCCGTGAAGGAAAGGCCGAGGAGATCTATATCGTCTGTTCCGGCGAGATGATGGCAATGTACGCTGCCAATAACATCTGCAAAGGCATTGTGAAGTTTGCTCAGGCGGGCGGTGTGCGTTTGGGCGGGCTTATCTGCAATAGCCGTAAAGTTGATAACGAACGAGAGATGATTGAAGAGCTGGCTCGCCAGCTTGGTACGCAGATGATTCACTTTGTTCCCAGAGACAATGATGTGCAGCGTGCCGAGATCAACCGGAAGACGGTGATTGACTGGAGACCGACCTGCCCCCAGGCCGATGAATATCGGAAGCTGGCTCAGGCGATCGATGGTAATGATATGTTTATTATTCCTAAGCCACTGGCAATCTCCGACCTGGAGAAGCTATTAATCGATTTTGGCCTCGCAGAAGACGAACCCATGGCCGAGGCCGTCTAGGTTAAGGTCCAAAGACAAAAGTTGCACGGCGTGATACGAAGCGCCGTGCATGCATATCCCGAGAGTAGATGCTTGCGTATGCTGCAGGAGCAGTGTTGCGCTCACAGAGGCCTTCATTCTTTTTGGACAGGTGATATATGACGCTCGATCCTCGAATTATTAAAGAAGAACTCATTCAGATTTATCCCAAGAAAGTGGCACGTAAGCGTGCTGAGCAGATTGTCGTTAACGAGCGCGGAGAAGACGGATCTGTTCCTGAGATTAGGGCCAACGTGCGGACTACTCCGGGAATTATTAGTCAACGCGGGTGTACCTATGCGGGATGCAAAGGTGTTGTTATCGGTCCAAGCCGCGATATTCTGAGTATTACTCATGGCCCGATAGGCTGTGCTTTCTACAGTTGGCTTACTCGCCGAAATCAGACTCGTCCGCCCAGCGAAAAAGATCCAAACTTTATCAATTATTGTCTTTCCACCGATATGCAGGAAGAACAGATTGTCTTTGGTGGTGAGAAGAAACTTAAGGAGGCTGTACGTGAGGCCTTCAAGCTCTTTCAACCGAAGGCCATTGCCATCTTCTCTACTTGCCCTGTCGGACTGATTGGGGATGATGTTCACTCTGTAGCCCGCGCGATGAAGGAAGAGTTGGGAATCAATGTCTTTGCCTTTAGTTGTGAAGGCTATCGCGGAGTTAGCCAGTCGGCTGGCCATCATATTGCCAATAACGGATTATTCAGTAATGTGATCGGGATCAATGAGACTCAACATGAAGAGAAGTTCAAGTTGAATCTTCTTGGGGAATACAACATCGGGGGTGATGGCTTCGTAATTGAAGACCTGCTGCGCCGCTGTGGAATCAAGCTGGTCTCCACATTTAGTGGGAACTCCAACTATGATGCTTTGGCAAATTCTCACACCGCAGACCTCAATATCATCATGTGCCACCGTTCGATTAATTATGCGGCAGAGATGATGGAGAAAAAGTTTGGCATTCCCTGGATGAAGGTCAACTTCATTGGGGCGGACTCAACGGCAAAGTCTTTGCGTAAGATCGCCCGTTATTTTGACGATCCTGAACTGGCGGCCAAGGTGGAAGAGGTAATCGCTGAGGAGATGCCGGCAGTTGAAGCTGTCCGGCGCGAAATCCTGCCGCGATGTGTAGGGAAGACGGCGATGCTCTTTGTTGGCGGTTCTCGTGCTCACCATTATCAGGCTCTCTTTACAGAAATCGGAATGGTTACAGTAGCTGCGGGCTATGAGTTCGGACATCGCGATGACTATGAAGGACGTCGCGTTCTGCCGACAATCAAGATGGATGCGGATACGAAGAATATTGAGGAACTGAATGTGCAGCCGGATGAGACCCGCTATCGTCCGCGCAGAAGCGAAGAAGAGCTGGCTGCTCTAGCCGCAGCTCCAGAGATGGAGTTTGAAGATTATCTCGGCATGATGCCCGAGATGGAAGCCGGACGTCTGGTTATTGACGATATCAGTCACTACGAAACAGAGCGGCTGTTGGAGATTTATAAGCCCTCTATCTTCTGTGCCGGTATCAAGGAGAAGTTTGTTGTCGAGAAAATGGGAATTCCCTGTAAACAGCTTCATAGCTATGACTACGGTGGTCCTTATGCCGGATTTTCCGGAGCTATCAACTTCTATCGTGACATCGACCGAATGGTAAATATGCGTATCTGGTCTTTGGCAAAAGCCCCATGGGAGACCGAAAGCCCTGAACCTACGATTCCCGTAGCAGCAGACTGAGTAGTCCTCGGATACAAACAGAGAACTCACGAGACGTCCCTTTAAGGAGAAAAGTTCATGCTTTTAAGACATACCTCGAGTGAGGTCATGGAGCGGTCTGCGCTCACGATCAATCCATCAAAGACCTGCCAGCCGATAGGTGCTATGTATGCGGCATTAGGTTTACACGGTTGTTTGCCGCACAGTCATGGATCGCAGGGATGCTGTTCCTATCATCGCAGCACACTTACCCGCCATTTCAAGGAGCCGGTAATGGCGGCGACCAGCTCCTTTACGGAAGGTGCTTCGGTCTTTGGCGGACAGGCAAACCTGCTGCAGGCAATTCAAACAATCTTTACCGTTTATAACCCAAAGATCATTGCCGTTCATACTACCTGCTTGTCGGAAACTATCGGTGACGATCTTGTCCAGATTATTGCTAAAGCCCGGCAAGAGGGAAAGATTCCGGAAGGCAAGTACGTTTTTCATGCAAATACACCTAGCTATGTCGGTTCTCATGTAACTGGCTTTGCCAACATGACAAAGGCTATCGTCAAGCATTTTGCCGAGCCCTCTCAGGAAGAGAAAAAACAGATCAACATTCTTCCCGGATGGGTGGAGCCTTCCGACATGCGGGAAATCAAAAGCCTCGCTCATCGCATGGGTGTGAATATCGTTATGTTCCCCGATACCTCCAATGTTATGGATACACCCCAGAAGAGCCGGTATGAGCTTTATCCGAAGGGAGGCGCGAGGATTGAGGATATTCATACCGCGGGAGCAAGCATTGGAACCTTAGGTCTAGGACCCACTGCTTCCATGCTCGGAGCGGATGCTCTTGAGGAGAAGTGCGAAGTTCCACGCGAGGTTTTGGAACTCCCAATCGGACTGGAAGCGACAGATAGGTTTGTCGATCGGATGCGCATTATGGCAGGCGTCAAAGTTCCAGACGATATTACCGATGAACGTGGCCGTCTGATCGACGTAATCACAGACATGCAGCAGTACTTTAATGGCAAGCGTGTCGCACTTTTTGGCGATCCCGATCAGTTGGTTTCCATGACGGAGTTCTTGCTCTGTTTAGGGATGAAGCCCGTATATGTTGTGACGGGGACGCCTTCTCCACGCTTTGAAAAGCGTATGCAGGCAGTTATGAAGGATTCTGTGCCCGAAGTAAAGATCCGGAAAGGAGCACAGGCCGATACATATCTGCTGCACCAATGGATTAAGCAGGAACCCGTAGATCTTTTAATTGGCAACACCTATGGAAAATATATCGCCCGAGACGAGAATATTCCTTTCTTACGATTTGGTTTCCCCATTCTCGACCGTGTTGGTCATTCGTACTTTCCCTGGGTTGGTTATCAGGGAGGTTTACGAATTGTCGAAAAGATTCTCGGCTTGCTAATGGATCGACAAGACCAGGAGTCTCCAGAGGAGCGCTTCGAACTTGTTATGTAGGACATAAGCGAAAGCAGGAACTCCGGGGGAGAGTATATGGCTGATATTTTGCGAGAACGCGAGCGGCAGGTATATCGGAAAGGGGAAGGCTCCTTTTCGATTGAATGCGAGAAGCAGAGCGCGGCAGGTTCGGTCAGCCAACGAGCTTGTGTTTTCTGCGGGTCGCGAGTCGTACTGTATCCGATAGCCGATGCTCTCCATCTGGTTCATGGACCAATTGGTTGCGCCGCGTACACTTGGGACATTCGCGGTGCGCTCTCTTCCGGTCCACAGTTGCATCGGCTTAGCTTTTCAACCGATTTGCGCGAACTGGATGTTATCCATGGCGGGGAGAAGAAGCTATACTCCGCACTCTGTGAATTGATCGATACCTATCAGCCGAAGGCAGCTTTTGTCTATGCAACCTGTATTGTCGGTTTGATAGGTGATGACGTCGAAGCCGTTTGTAAACAAGTTTCTCAGGAAAAAGGTATTCAGGTTCTTCCTGTTCATTCCGAAGGTTTCAAAGGGACGAAGAAGGATGGCTATCGAGCGGCTTGCGATGCGTTATTCAACATCGTTGGAACTCAGTCTACAAAGCAGGTGGAACCGATAAGCATCAATATTCTGGGTGATTTTAATCTCGCAGGCGAAACCTGGATGATTAAGGATTACTACCATCGCATGGGGGTCCAAGTTGTCGCCTGTATGACGGGAGATGGACGTGTCGAAGAGATCGGACGTGCCCACGGAGCTGCTCTGAATGTTGTTCAGTGCTCGGGATCCATGACGCATCTAGCAAAGAAATTGAAAGAGAAGTGGGGAACTCCCTTTCTTCAGGTTTCTTATTTCGGGATCGAAGATATGTCTAAGGCCCTCTATGACGTTGCACGGTTCTTCAAATCTCCTGAGATTATGCAGCGGGCACAGGATCTAGTCCGTGAGGAATTGGAAAAAGTATTACCAACCTTGCAGCGTTACAGGAAAGATCTTGAGGGGAAGAAGGCCGCCATCTATGTAGGTGGTGCCTTTAAAGCATTTTCTCTTGTGCGTGCATTGCGTCATCTGGGGATCGGCACTGTGATGGTTGGATCGCAAACAGGGAACAAAGAGGATTACGAACTGCTCCGGGAGTTGTGCGATGAAGGCACCATCATTGCCGACGATTCTAATCCGTTGGAACTGGCCAGCTTCCTGGAAGAGAAAGAAGTTGACATTTTTATTGGCGGAGTAAAAGAAAGACCGATTGCCTTCAAATTAGGCGTAGGCTTTTGCGATCACAACCACGAGCGCAAAGAAGCCCTGGCAGGATTCGCCGGTATGTTGAATTTCGCTAAGGAAGTTCATGCCTCCATTATGAGTCCTGTCTGGAAGCTGACTCCGCGTTGGCAGTCTCGTACTCGGGAGGTGCGTAAATGAAGAGCTCTACCGTGAGCAAAGTTCCACCACCGAAATATGTGAGTACCCGTAATGCCTGCAAATTGTGTACACCGCTTGGGGCGACTCTGGCCTTCCGGGGCCTGGAGGGTGCATTGCCCTTTCTTCATGGATCGCAGGGATGTGCGACCTATATGCGGCGGTATATCATCAGCCATTTTCGAGAGCCGATGGATGTGGCTGCTTCCGGATTCAGCGAGGCGAGTGCAATCTTTGGCGGAGAAGAGAATCTACAGCGTGGCTTGCAAAACGTCATTACTCAATATCATCCAAAGTTGATTGGTATTGCGACCACATGTTTGACGGAGACCATTGGAGAGGATGTAACTTTAGTTGTCCACAATTTTTCAAAGGGTCCTCAAGAGCAGGATTCTCCTTTGCTCGTCAATGTTTCGACTCCGAGTTATTGCGGAACGCACATTGATGGATTCCACGATGCTGTGCGAGCTGCCGTCGAAGCTCTCGCTTATCCGGCCCAAAGTCCTGTGCAGAAGGTCAACATCTTTCCGGGGCTGGTTTCTCCTGCAGATATTCGATATCTCAAAGAGATTATGGAGGATTTTGCTTTATCTGCTTCCATTCTTCCCGATTATTCGCAAACACTCGATGGGCCTGCCGTTGCAAAGTATCAGAAGATTCCGGTCGGAGGTACACCTATAGAGCAACTACGAGCAGCGGGCTCGGCTGAGGTTTCTATCGAATTTGGACGAACGTTAGTCGGGAAGCATACCGCAGCCGCTTTACTTGAAGAGAGATTCGCGGTAAGGACTCGGCGTATTGGCTTACCTATTGGATTGCAGGAGACGGATATCTTCTTCTCCGGACTGGAAGAAATCTCCGGCTTATCTATGCCTGTAAAGCATGGTGATGAGAGAGGTCGTCTGCTGGATTCCTATGTAGATGCTCACAAATATGTTTTTGGAAAGAGAGCAATTGTCTATGGTGAAGAAGATATGGTCGTTGGTCTGGTTGCATTGCTGGCCGAAATAGGTGTTATTCCCGTGCTCTGTGCTTCTGGAGGTGCGAGCGGTAAATTGGCTGCAGCGATCCGGGAGGTAGCTCCGGATATAGAACCTCCGCTCATTATTCAGGAAGACACGGATTTCCAGACCATTGCGGAGCAGGCGAGGGAATTAAAGCCAGATCTGATCCTGGGCAATAGTAAAGGGCAGAGAATGGCTCGCGATTGCGGCGTTCCTTTAGTACGAGTCGGATTCCCGATTCATGATCGCATTGGAGGACAACGAATTCTGCATCTTGGATATCGTGGCGCACAGCAGCTCTTTGATCGCATCGTGAATGCCCTCATTGAATACAAGCAAGAAAACTCTCCTGTTGGTTACAGCTATATGTAAAAGAGGACGATCATGCCACTGGACTTAACACAACATCCTTGTTTCAATGCTGAGGTCCGTCATAATACCGGACGTATCCATCTGCCAGTTGCACCGCGCTGCAATATCCAATGTAACTATTGCAATCGCAAATTCGATTGCATGAATGAGAGTCGTCCCGGCGTAACAAGTGTCGTTCTCAATCCCAAAGCTGCATTGAACTATTTAGGCCGGGCACTAGAGAAGAATCCACGGTTGCGGGTGGTAGGCATCGCGGGCCCTGGAGATCCCTTTGCCACGCCAGAGGAGACCTTGGAGACGTTACGTCTGGTACGAGGTCAATATCCGGAGATGTTGCTCTGCGTTTCATCTAACGGATTGAATCTCCAGCCGCATGTTGCTGAACTGGCGAAACTTCAGGTTAGTCATGTCACCGTAACAATAAATGCTGTCGATCCCGCCATTGGAGCACGGATCTATTCCTGGGCTAGAGACGGACGGGCAATCTATCGAGGAGAAGCTGCAGGGAGGCTATTGATTGAACGTCAAATAGGCTCAGTCATGGCTCTCAAAGCTGCGGGAGTTACGGTCAAGATAAATACGATTGTTGTTCCAGGAATTAATGAAAACCATGTGCTGGACGTAGCTAACAAGATGCGGGAATTAAAAGTGGACATTATGAATTGCATTCCACTCTATCCCGTAGCCGATACGCCCTTCGAATCTCTTGATGAACCGCAGCCTGAAGTAATGCATAGCCTTCGCAAAGACCTGAGGGAATTGCTTCCGCAAATGGAGCATTGCACGCGTTGCAGGGCAGATGCCGTAGGACTACTGGGTGAAGCGCAATCCGCAGAATTAGTGGAAATTCTTCAGGACTGCGCGGCGGGGCGACTGGACAAAGATCCGCAGCGAAGATACGTCGCGATCACCAGCATGGAAGGATTGCTGGTGAATCAGCATCTGGGGGAAGCCACGAGTGTCTGGATCTTTGATCCGGAAAGCGGTGAGGTCGTCGATATGCGTAGCGCGCCGTTACCCGGTGAAGGAAATCAGCGTTGGCGCGATCTGGCTGCTGTTCTTCATGACTGCAGCGCTCTCCTGACAGGAGGTGTCGGTCGTGCTCCACGATGGGTTCTGGAGAAGGAAGGGCTACAGGTCATCGAAATGTCTGGTTTGATCAGCGATGGATTACTTTGCTTGCATTCGAAAGGTGAGATTCCTCTGTCGATGACCAAGCTGTTCCGTGCTTGTGGCAGTGGTTGTCAGGGAAATGGAATGGGTTGTTCCTAATCAAAGAAAGGGCGGTTGTTCTATGGAGAAGCCGAATCACCACATATTTGTCTGCGGAAGCTTTCGTGCAGGCGGTGAGAGCAAAGGTATTTGTCATCGCAAGGAGTCTGGTCAATTGCTTGCATATCTGGAAAACGAACTATCCGATCGTGGCATGGACGACATAATGCTTTCGAGCACCGGATGTCTTAATCGCTGTGAAAAGGGCCCGGTGATGGTGATCTACCCTGAGAATTACTGGTATGGAGAAGTGACTGAGGGCAAGATTGACGAGATTCTCGATGGTCTTGAAGATGGCTTGCCAGTTTCGGAATATCTTCTCTGTTAGTTGGCGAACAACGGATAAGTGGGCTTATGGAGCCGAAAAAGATCTGGATCATCGATAGTACGTTGCGGGACGGCGAGCAGGCTGCCGGTGTGGTTTTCTCTAGGGATGAGAAGCTGGAGATTGCTCGCCAACTCAGCGCCCTTGGTGTTCCAGAGCTGGAATGTGGCATTCCCGCAATGGGAGAGCGCATGTGCGATGACATCCGCGCTCTCCTTCAACTGCGATTACCAGTGCGATTAACGGGCTGGTGTCGAGCAAAGCGTGAAGATCTGGATCAGGCTTTTGCTTGTGGCCTTCGTTCTGTGCATATGGCCTTTCCCTTATCGCAGGTACAACAGCGATCAGTGGGGATAAATGAAGCGTGGATATTGAAGCAGCTTCCGGAATTGCTTCGATATGCTCGAAAGTTATTTGAGTATGTTTCGGTTGGTGCTCAGGATGCCTCCCGGACCTCTTCAGATTTCCTAGATACCTTTGCACGGCTGGCCTCCAGCTCTGGAGCCCACCGTCTACGTGTTGCCGATACGGTAGGAATATGGGCTCCTTATCACGTCGAGCAGTGTTTTCGGCGTCTACGGGCATGCGTCTCCGATATGAATTTGGAGTTTCACGGCCATAATGACCTGGGCATGGCGACAGCCAATACCATCACCGCTTTGCTGGCTGATGCCGATGCGGTAAGTGTGACGGTCAATGGTGTTGGAGAACGGGCCGGTAATGCCGCTTTCGAACAGGTTGTGATGGCTGTTGAGCATGCCTTGGGGCGCAGTTGTGGGATAGCTACACTGGGATTGGCGCCACTTTGTAAATTAGTTGCAAAAGCCTCTCAGCGGATGATTCCTGTTCAGCAACCAATTGTGGGGGAGGGAGCCTTTTTGCATGAGTCTGGGATCCATGCCAGTGCTCAACTTTTAAACTCCACTTCGTTTCAGGCATTTTCTGCCAGAGAGATTGGCCGGGAAGAACCAGAGTTCGTAATTGGGCACCATTCTGGTTCAGCTGGAGTCGCCCATCTTCTTCGTTTGCGAGGTGTATCCTGCACCCGGGCAGAGGCCTCCTCTATGCTTCCGCTGATTCGGAGCTTGTCTCTCCGCAGGAAGAGATCTTTGCGTCCCGAAGAGGTAGTTGCGATCTATAGGCGTAGCTTCTAGATCATTTGCTGATTCAAGGCAGGCTTACCGGTGACACGGATGCTTGTGGAAAGCTGCCTCTACCTTTGTGTTTTTGGTCGACATCCTTGTGAAATACATCTAGAGATGCCTTCCCATGTGCAGGCGATATGGGAAGGCATCTACTGACGCATCGATGCGATTGTCAATGAGCCTCGCTAGGAGAGATTTTTGCTCCAGTTTCTAATGGAACGAATTTCTTCCGCGGGGATGTGCAGATAGTTCAGAAACTCCTGATGATCCTCGGGCGCGGTCTTTTCAAATTCATGATGCCAACGGCGCATGTCGACTTCCGAGAATCCTGCATTTTTCATAATAGAAACCCACTTGTCTTTCGTCATATGCTTTACCCTCATTGTGAAATCTTTACTGCGAAGTAATTTGAGGATGGCGAGTTGATGTTCGCGAAGTGCCTCGATTTCGGACGCAATATCCGAGAGTCGTCGTACCAAAATGGCAGGTCCGCCTGCACTGGGCTTGCCAATCAGCATGCGAATATCCCGAAGAGAGAGTCCGACTGACCTATAGAGACGCACTGCTTTGAGCGTCTCCATCTCCCGTTCTCCATACAAACGGTAACCTGCCTGACTACGTAGACATGGCTTGAGTAAGCCCGCCGATTCGTAGTAAAGAATCGTGGTACGGCTTACTCCACAGTGTTTGGCGAATTGGGAAACAGTCAGCATCAACATCTTCAGGTTCAACCCTCTAGTTCTAGACAGGTCAAGTGGTATTGGGAATTCGTGAGTAAGAAGTTTATAAAGCTTTTTTTAGAAATGAGAACATCCAGGTATAAATTTCGGGAATCCGTTTACTATGATGATTCTTGTTTTTGGCACCATTTTTTCCCTTTGGTTGTGAAGCCGTTGTTTCCGCTATTCTTCGGTAGAGGTTCACTTCAATTGTGATTAATTTGATTGAGGTGAGAGCTATTGCCTTTTAGTGATACGAGGACGTGTGTGGATTCAACGACAGTTCTTTGATGTTCATCCTATCCGTCTGTTTTCTTCTTCCTTCTCGTTGAGAATATCTTCGAGGGAAGGGCTCCCGATATTTTTTGAAATTGCAGTTCCGTTCTTGGTAAAGACGTCTTCGTATCAGGAAGCATATGAGGGATGAACGAAAAGGAAAGTACCTCCAAGCATTTTGCTGTTCACGATATTCTCCTTCTTCGAGATGAAGAAGCCTTTATCAGCAGCGTTACGCCACAACCCTGGGTCGATGAGGCATTAAGAGCGACCTTAGCTGTTATTGTTCGTCGCGGTCCGCGACCTGGCCATCTGGTTCCGGTCGGTGTGCGAGGCTTGGAAGTTTCGCAACGTTGTGCTGGGTTTGTTGCTCCTGCTGCAGTTACGAAAAGCATCAGCCCCGAATATCTGGTGGAGCAGCGTGTTTGGCGTTCTCATCCTCGCCGCGATCAAATCTTGGCATGCTGTTCGCTGGAGAGGTTTACTTCGACCTGGGCATCTTCTGCTATTACCTGGGGGCCTATCGGGATTATTGGCTTTGAGCTTGCCACAGAGTTGCCCCTGGCGAGTGCCGAAAGCGATCTAGATATCGTCATCCGTGCTGCGCATAGGCTCTCTCTCGAGCAGGCAAAGGAGTTTTTGGAGGTTGCCAGTTCGGCCGAGGTTCATGTCAACATTCACTTGGAGACGCCCCAGGGCGAATTGGCTCTCATGGATTATCTTCGCCAGCCTGCGAAGTTTCTTGTTCAGACAGATGCCGGTCCCAAGCTGGTTCCAGATCCTTGGGCTGAAGAGGAAATGTAGGTTTCCAGCGTTTCAGGCTGTTTGAATGTTCTAGTTGGAAAAGCCCGATTAAAGCATTTTCATTTTGCGTATAAGGAACCAAGAATTGCTATGCAAAATGAATACACTTTTGCTTCTTACTACCTTAATTGACCGAAAGAACGGGGATAGCGAAAGCTTTACAGTGCGGTTTCTGTGACCTATTTTCGGCCTATTCTGCAGCTACCGCATCCTTCATCTCTGCTATCCCATCCCTTGGGTTGTCGATATTGCTGTTCGCTAGCTAGCGAACCTTCCATTTCGTGGCTAAGGCAGCGAGTTTATCTTCCATCGAAGGTTGGGCTTGCTGCTTTGGTTTAGCCTTTGCTTGTGGTTTTCCAGCAGGCTCTTGCAGCGCCTTTATCGAAAGAGCGATACGCTTGGTCTTTGGGTCGGCACTGAGCACCTTCACCTTGACTATCTGGCTGGCCTTCACAACTTCGGCAGGATCCTTGATGTAGCGATTCGAGAGCTCACTGATGTGTACCAATCCGTCTTGATGTACTCCGATATCGACGAAAGCACCGAATTTCGTCACATTCGTGACAACACCCTCCAGAATCATGCCGGGTTGCACATCTGAAATTTCATGAACGCCTTCCTTGAAACTGGGAGCTACGAACTTGTCGCGCGGATCTCGACCGGGTTTGTGCAACTCCTCCAGGATGTCGTCCAGTGTGTACTTTCCGGCGGAAAGGCGGCTACGATCTACCTTTTCCAGCAATTCCGGTTTCTTGATCAAGTCCTCAATCGGAACGCCGAGCGATTCGGAGATCTGTTCCACAATCGGATACGATTCCGGGTGAACTGCGGTCATGTCCAGGGGATTGTCACCGTTGCGGATACGCAAGAAGCCTGCAGCCTGTTCGAATGTTTTGGGGCCGACACCGCTTACTTCCTTCAGCTGGATGCGGGAACGGAAAGCTCCATTCTCATTGCGATACGTGACGATGTTTAGCGCAACCCGCTCTGTAACGCCTGCAACATAGCGCAACAGCGTCCAGGAAGAGGTATTTAGGTCGACACCCACGCGGTTTACACAGCTCTCAATGACGGTTTCAAGGGATTGCTGCAGTTGGCGCTGATCGACATCGTGTTGATACTGGCCGACTCCAATGGATTTGGGATCGACTTTGACCAGTTCGGAGAGGGGATCCTGGAGACGGCGTGCAATGGAAATGGCGCCGCGGACCGTCAGATCTAGATCCGGAAACTCCTGGCGGGCGATTTCGGAAGCTGAATAGACGCTGGCTCCAGATTCGCTAACGGTTACGGAGAATACGTCTTCCAGTTTGTGTTCCTTCAGAAAATCCCGAACAAATGCATCTGTTTCCCGTGATGCTGTGCCGTTACCGATTGCAATAGCCCGAACGTTATGTTCTTTAATGAGCCGCGCAATGGTTCTCATGGCACCGGCAGTATCGTGCTTTGGTGCATGTGGATAGATCACATCATGCGCAAGGAACTTTCCTGTCTGGTCGACGACGGCTACCTTGCAACCTGTACGAAGGCCCGGGTCAAGTCCTAGAACAGAGAGCTCTCCCGCAGGCGGAGCGAGCAGAAGATGCTGGAGGTTTTCCCTGAAGACATTGATGGCCTCTGTATCGGAACGCTGTTTCAGCTCCAGACGAATCTCTCCTTGAATGGAGGAATTCAGCAGCCGCTGCCAGGCATCGTCAATTGCCAGTTCCAGTTGCGGGGTCCAATCTCCGGTATTACGCAGGATCTTTGAACGAAGAATATAGATCGCGCGTTCTGTTTCCATCTCAATCAGGAAGTAAAGGATGTTCTCGCTTTCTCCTCGACGGATGGCGAGCATTCGATGGGAGGGAATCGTCTTTACCAGCTCGCGGAAGTCGTAGTACATCTTGAACTTTTCCTGCTCATCGACAGCGTCGAGCATCTTGCGGCTGACAATCATGCCTTCATCGAACATCAATTGGCGCAGAGCCTTGCGCAAATCGGCATCTTCACTGATCATCTCAGCGACAATATGACGAGCCCCTTCGAGGGCTTCTTCTATGCTGGCAACACCCTTTTCTTCGCTGATGAAGCTAGCGGCAAAGGTTTCCAAGGGCTCGGCGGAGGGTTCCTGTCCCCAGATGTAGAGGGCCAGAGGTTCCAAGCCTTTTTCGCGCGCAATGGTAGCCTTTGTGCGGCGCTTGGGCTTGTATGGCAGGTAGAGGTCTTCTAGTTCACTCTTTTCCAGAGTGGCTTCGATGCGGGCCTTCAGCTCGTCCGTCAGCTTGCCTTGCTCCGCAATCGACGAGAGAATCGTTTCTCTACGTGCTTCAAGTTCGCGGAAGTAGGTCAGCTTCTCTTCAATATCTCGAATTTGAACTTCATCAAGATTGCCGGTTGCCTCCTTACGGTAGCGGGCAATAAAGGGAACGGTTCCACCGTCATCGAGCAATTCGATTACGGAGACGACCCCATGCAACGGCACGTTCAGCGTTTGGGCAATATGAGTCAGAATTTCTGTAGAGAGATTTTTACGATCTGTCATGAATAATCCATGTTCATGGTAATCGGAGAAGGTGAGGAAATGTAGCCCCCGGATCGCTTTGACGAGAAGGGAAGATGATTTGACAGAATCCGGCTTGTGTGAAACAGGTGTCTCTGAGATCGTTGCCAGCGAGGAAGGCACGCCCAAGGAACCGTTGTAAGCCTGGAGCGATCCCCGAGCCGACCACGGCTTTGCCGGAGACATTTACAGAGATACTTTAATCGCCGGTAATGGGTGTTGATGGACGTTCAAAACGATCGTCTGCCTTTACCTCGGATGTGAGACGACCGCTATACCACCCCACCCGTTCTGCTTGAAAACTATCAAAGGTTGGCACGTAGGGCTTGATATCCAATAAAGGTGTGTTGTCAAGCATATCAATATCTGCAATCACCAGCCTGTCGGAATGAACCTCCAAAAGACGTACCGCTGCGATTCCTATGGGATTAGGTCGTGCTGGGCTGCGTGTTGCAAAGATTCCATGCTCAGACTCGTTATCCAGATATGGACGTACAAGCATCTCGGGCTCTTTGGCACGGTCCAGATAGTAGAGGAGCCAAATTCGCTCAAAGCCTTCGAGGTCCTGGAGTCCTTTTCGGAAGGCAGGGAAGATCTCGATAACGGCTTCCTCTCCTTTGAAGAAGGCACTTTGAATCGGAGTTCCACTGGAATGCTGAAAAGGGGTGTGGATCAGGCCGATAGCTTGAAACGTAATAGGCTGTACTTCCTTACATGAGTTCATCGCGGCGCCCTCCTTGCTGGAGACAGAGCTGTCCCTATTATTCCTATCATTTGCAATATCGAGAATGCTATCAATTCCGTGTGTCGGCTACACCGTTTTCACAAACGGTGTAGCCGGAGGAAAGAATTATGGTGCGGCTTTTTGAGTGGCCAAACTAAAACCCTAAAAGGCGCTGGTACACAGCTGGGACGCAGCCAATTTCTTCCGGTAGTTCTGCAAGAAGTGGTGCATGGTTTCTACTCGGATGCGAATTGAGGCCAAGGGCTTGTTCTCATCGAGATCCCTGAAGGCGAAGTGCGGTTTGCCGGATGCTTCGATAATTTCCTCAATTGTGCGAGTGACAAAGGCATCATGTCCGCACTTGAAATTTGAGAGCTCAAGGGAGATCAGGTTCGGATGCCGGGCAACAAACTTTGCGGCCCACAGCTTGTGGTTTGTGTTGGCCGAGAAAGAATTCTTCCAGACGTCGGAGATGTCTAGTGGAGATTGAATCCATCCGGCTTTGACTTCTTCGCCAAAGAGTCGGTCCAGCAGATCTTCGTCGTGTGGAAGCAGGCTTTGCGAAAAGATCGGATACCCGAGTTTCTGGAACTCCTCCAGAATCCCTTGATTAAAACCAGGATCATGATGGTAGGGACGGCCTAACAAAACCAGGCCGATGCGTCTTTCTTCTTCCAATTGATCCAGCGTTTTGCGTGCTCTCGTTTGCAGTTGCTGCTCGAATTGATGCAGGGCTGCAAATCCGATTTCAATAGCTTTGTTATTTTCTTCCCAGCTCAGACCGAGAATATTTTTCCAACAGAGGAACATCTGATGTTGAAAGTTGTTGGGATTTTCAAGGTCGAGAATGGGATCGAGGTAGAGAACCCCGGCTTCATTAAACCAATTCGTCTTGCGGGAGAAAGCGGCCTTCACGGCTTCCGGTGTTGCGCTGGCTGTTGGACAGGCGCTCGATGAGACACAGCCATCGAGGGATGTCGTCAAGGTATCGAAGAGAGGGAAGAAGATGACGTCCAGCGGCTGATTCTCTTGGGACTGCTGCAGCAGATCGTAGACGTGAGCAACCCCTACCTTTGACGGATAGCAAGGATCTATCGCCAGGAAGCCTGCCGCCCTCTGATACATCTGGGCACTTGTATAGCCGGAGTAAACAAGATGATCTGGCCGTACTCCCAGGCTTTCAAAATAAGCAGAGAAGAGTGGAGCATAAGTGTATAAGCTGAGAGCCCGAGGGATACCAATGCGAATCGTTTCTCTTGACTTAAGCTCGTCGCCCGGACGCGTAGTTCGGTGGAACCATTTTGTGAGCCCACCTGAAGCACTGATTACCGGTGCGTGCGTTGTCTGCCAAACCTGCTTACCCGCAATCTGCACGTAGTCGGGATTTGCATCCTTAACGGCCTTGAGCTGCGCATTGATTCCTTTTACTTCCGAGATATCTTGAGCTTCTCCGCGTTCGCAATTGGCGAGAATAACGCGATGGTCCTCCGCGTTTTCTACCTTGTCGCTGGTGAAATCAATGAAGGTTCGCTGGCATTGGTTGGTACAAAAACTACAACGGGTACTATCGTCGCGTGTGATCTTGTATCGAATCGATTCAATGCCTTGTAGACCGGGGAAAACGGTGACGTGTCCCGCCTGGTAATGGTCAATTGCATGTAGAGCTGCTCCGATGGCACCTGCTTCACTGCAATTGGGGTGTACCTGAACACTGGGTTGACCGTCGGCGTGGTAGTGAGATCGGATAAAGTCGACTTCTGCCTTGACTACAGCCAGATTACGTTGCGTGCCGCCCTGAAGAATGAAATTCTTTCCCAACACCGAAACATTAGAAACTCCGGCAACATAAAGAAAGACATTTTTAGGCAGGACTGCCGCTAATCCGGCAAGAATCTCTTCCGGCTTCCATCCCTGGCGTTGAAAGTTGACGATATCGGTTTGCAGAAAAACCGCGCAGCCGTAGCTGAAGAGCGGCATCTGGCGGGCACGGAATGCTTCGTCAGCAAAATTCTCGATTGCAATTCCCAGCGATTCCGCTGCTGCGTGCAGGAAATATCCATTTCCAGCAGAGCATTGTGTGTTCAGCCTAAAATCTTTCACCACACCGTCCCGGAGGGTGATGATCTTAATATCCTGGCCTCCGACATCGATGATGGCATCCGCATCGGGGCAGACGCGAATTGCGGAGCTTGCATGGGCAACTGTTTCTACAATGGAAAGGTCAGCTGAGAAAACCTTCTGGAGCAGATCTTTGGAGTAGCCAGTCGTAGCCATACCCAGTACCTGGGGCTCGATTCCTTGCTTCGTAAATTGCTCTCGCAACTTGCAGAGTACGGCAATCGCATCGGAGATCGGGTCCGCCTTCGAGATTCGATAGGAGGATGCCAGGACCTCCCCATCTTCCGACAGAAATACAGCTTTCGTAGAAGTGGATCCTCCATCAATTCCAACAAAGCCGCTGACTGTTCTCGGTTTAGAAGGGTCTGTATCCGATAGAACTTGTCCAGCGATGCCAGGTACGGCATAGAGTTTGCGGAACTGGTTCAGTTCTTCTTCACTGTGATAGAGAGCATCGGCTCCGGAATTCAGATGGTTCTTCAGTCCATCCTTTTTCAGGAAATCGCGAAGCGCGGAAACTCCCAGGTACTCACCTACCGACTCTTCTTCCGTGAGACCGAATTCAATGGCTCCTAGAGCTCCAAAATACTGCGAGAGTGCGGGAACAGTGACGAGTTCTTCTATCGGAACTCCGGCAGGGATGTTGATATTCTTTCGGTGCCACATGGCAAGCATTCGTTGTCGCCATGCCTCCTGTAGCCCGGGGAAGAAGGTATTCGGACCTCCCAACAAAAGAACAACTGGATGGAGTGTATGGCCGCGAGTGAGGACAGAAAGATTCTGCAGCACAATGGCATGAAACAGGGAAGCCATTAATTGATCGGAGGGAACACCCTGCTTTTGCAGTCCTGTGATATCGGTTTCCGCAAAGACGCCGCATTTACCCGCTATAGGGTGAATCGGCAGATCGGCATAGGTTTGGCCTTGTAATTCGTCGAAATCAATATGTAGTTTTGAAGAGATCTTCTCGATGACCGCGCCTGTGCCTCCCGCACACTTATCGTTCATTGAGGCGATCTTCTTGCGTCTTCCTTCTACCTCCGAGTCCTGAAAGACGATCATCTTGGCATCTTGGCCTCCGAGTTCGATCACCGACCGGGCTTCGGGATGCAGTGCTTCAACAGCGAGGCTAACGGCTGTAACCTCCTGAACGAATCTGCCGCCAATTACTTCAGAGAGAGTCGATCCTCCACTGCCTGTGATAAACAGACGTGCATTACCGGAATGTAGACCAAGATCGCGTTCCACTTCGCTGAGGCATGCTAATACGCATTCTGCCTGTCTGCTCTCGTGGCGACGGTAGATCTGGGCCAGTATCTTTAATCCGGGTTGGCTGCGAACAACAACCTTTACTGTTGTCGAGCCGATATCAAGACCAATCAAGTAATGCACGTGCTGTGTCCAATTCTCCTGAAGTTATTCCATATTTCCGCGAACGCCTTGGAAGCCATGTAAAGCTTGTTTACACAACCAGCGGATTACGCGAGTGTCGTTGTAGCAGAAGGCCAGGATGTGATTCAAAGTGGAGAAGCAATTCTTCTCGCAGGTTTGCTTCATAGTTTTGAGCTGCTCGGGGCTCAGCCTTGGTTGCTCAATGGTTCCCCAATCATACTGTGCTGAATACATCGGGAAGCAGGGAGCAAGCGTTCCATCCGTCCGTATGATAATGCTGTTGAATCCTGCACGGCAGTTCCAGCTTTCCAGTTCTTTATTGATGAATTTCTTCATCTCACCAAGTCGTTGAACGGAATTGACCATTTGCCAGCCGGAATTCTGCTTTTCAATCAGCCAATCGATCAATTCTCCAATTGCAGCATGATCTTCTTCACGGATAAAGACTGGATTGTCTTCGAAGTGGCGGAAGTTATCATGCTCCATCATTGGTGATTCGCAAATGTGATAGTCGGTGGCAATGCCGTTATCATGGGCAAGCTCAGTCAACATTCTTACATCGTCCAGATTGTTCCGGCAGATGTTGATATTGAGGAAGACCGAGTATCCATATTTATATTGTTTGCGAACGAGGTGATCGAAATAGCTTCTGATGGGTGCCATTGCCTTCGGTAATCCAGGTTTCAGATCCCAGGCATCGACGGCTAAATTGAAGGTAGAAACTCCTGCATCGGCCATGCGGTCGATTACTTCAGGCTTCATCAACCTTCCGTTGGTGGGGAGATAAATCCAGAATCCTTTCTTGGCCGCGTAATAGACAATCTTATGTGTGAGCTCGGGGCGTAAGAGTACTTCTCCACCCATAAGAGCGAGAATGCGGCAAGTTGTCGAGTGCAACCAGTCGATCGATCTTTTGGCGATGTCTTCAGTCATGCCTTGGGCATGATTGTCGTAGGCCCAGCAATAGTGACAGTCAAGATTACATTTCCACTCATTAAACAGGTAGGTAATGATGGGGTGAAATTCACCCGGAAGTAAACGCGACTTGAAAAAGGGGAACATCCAGCCCTGCATGGCGTGGTAGATCTGCGGCATTGTCCAATGCCGTTTCTCTCCGGGCTTGGGCATGAATTGCTCATCGTCTGCGAGAAAGAGTTCAGGTTTCTGCGGAAAGACCGGTTCTGGCAACGTCTGGAGAATGCCTCCCGGCGCGGGTGGAACCTGAGATCGTTGACCCTGCATTAAGGTCGCGTTTAAAGAGCTGTCCAGTCGATAGGAAGCGGCATCTTGCGCTACTGGACTGGGTAAATCAGACATTACCTACCTCCTGAGTGGAATTTATTGCATTCACTGCAGAGCCTCTAAAGACAGATTTTTCCTGCGATCTCGACCGCGGATTTCGGCCGTTGTGCCGATTCATGAGGTCATTGACATGCAGAAGAAAATTTGCGGCCGTCGAAACAATCCCCGGACGTCGCGGAATGGGATAAAAGGGATGACGTAATTCAGGATGCTCGCGGACAAACTCCCGAATGATATCCAGGGACTCCCCGGTAGACTGTAGCGCGGTTCGAAATTCTTCGCGGGCTTTTACTTTGGCTTCTGCCAGGGCCATCTGCACTCTGCTGTAAGCGTGAATCGAACCCTCCGCAGCAGTTTCTACTGAGATGAAGTTCATCTCCGGGTATCGTTCGACAAGAGCAGCTTGGACCCCATCGGATTGCGTTGAGGGCAAGCATCCAAAGGGCTTCAATGCCAGCACCATGTGGCTTGCACGATGAAGCGTATAGTACAAATTTTTCCCTATCTCTAGATGTCCCTCGCCACCTCGTAGGAAGGTATTGAAGTGAGGGGCTGCTAACTCAGCCAACTCTTCTTGCGAAACCAATCCATGATTGAGTCCGCCGAGGGCGTTGGATAACCGGCGGTAGTGGCGACGATAGATCTTTTCTCCCAGAGCAAAGGAGGTCTGTTTGCCGGTATAACGCAACCATGAGCCGACAATATGGAATGGGTGTTTCCATGACTGGATGTACTTGTCGCGAGTATGTTTGGCTTCAGCGCGGGCTTTCCGCTGGTGAAGCATATACATGACCCAGGTGCTGATCGGTTCCACAGCGACCTCCGCACCTTCTTGCTCCAGGAACTCCAGCATGCGGAAGTTGCCGTCGCTCTCGGTCATCTGCGCCCAAAACTCACCGATGACTTTAACTACAGGTTTGACTCGAAGCCAATCTACCTCCAGTTTATGAACGCGCTTCTTGCTGGTTTCCAGCTGTTTAGGAAGCCGATTGCCCAGAAGGTGGGAGCAGATCTTTCCTAGTGTGTTCGGGGTGCGATACCAAGGACTTGATCTTCTGGCTTCTATGATTTTCATCAATGCACTGGGTATGCACTGGTCGAGATCGAATGCACTGTGATGAAAGAATTCCGATATGTCGTCGGCGATTGCAGCAATTGCACGATCTGTACTTCCCGGATGAACCTCAAAGGCACGCAAGCGATGCTGAAGGTCGTTCAGCAGATCTCCCAAAACGAATGTGTGTAGTGCATTAAAGCCGAAGTCTACTGAAAATCTGAGGCCGGAGTGGCCTGTACTGGCATTGATCCCGTGATCTTGTGAGAACGATAAAATGCGGAAGCCGTCGAATCCCGCGGCTCGTAAAGCGGTACGAAATTCTGCTTCATACAATCCAAAGCGGCAAGGTCCGCCGCACGCGGCAGTGAAGAATACATAATGATCGACGATCTCTTGATTGGAAAGCCCCGCTTCCTGAAGAGCGCGAAGCTTCTTCAGCAAACTGCCAACAGTGAAGTAAACAGGGTTGCAGAGGCCATTTGCACAGAACTCTTTTCCTAATTCATGGGCGGCTCGATCTGTCTCCGGTATGCGTTCACAGAGATAGCCTTCGGCTTCTAAAAGTCCCTGGATTAATCGCTCATGCTTCCAGGTAAGACCTCCAAAAAGAATCGTGACATTGTTTTTTGCTTCGAAAGAGAAAGTACGTTCTTTAGGTAAGCGATAATGCCCGTGAACGGGTTGTGCCTTCGCCTTTTGTGATAAAACGCTCATCTACCCGAGCTGCCTCCTGGGGCAATTCTGGGGAAGAGAAATGAATTAATCCGACTGAGAAATAGGAGCTCTGCGGCTACTAGCTCAGATAATGACCTCAGAGTTCGACCTTCCATTTTCTATATAACTTTTTAACTTCTCTGAGTGGTTACTGACTTTTGATGCGCAGGAGTCGCATCCGTTTCAAAAATATTGATTTTTTGACTATGTATTCCACTGGCAACACGTAATAGATTTGACTGATTGCTGTTAGGAGGGTGAGGTAAGTCACAAGAAGATGTTATCTAGAGTCCTACAGAGATAAATATCTCGATGTTAGGAAGAGGCGAGAGGTAGCCGTGTAACATCGAATCCGATCTGATATTACCGGATACCAAAACAAAATGGTTAAGCCGGGACAGGGAGAATCCGCTCTCCCGACTTAATAGTACCAACCAGTTCGATTATGATTTTGCTCCTCATCCCTCTTTGGAGTCAATAGCAGGAATCTCTGTGGTACTATGCCGGGCAGATCTTTTTGCTGTCTATTTCGTTATGCGAAGCAAAACCTCAGGCAAAAGAAGCAGTCTGCCGGTCCCTGCCGGACGGAAGAGAATGCACTCTGCCATCGGAAGGCCCAGCGCAAAAGAAGCTCCAGGACGTTTTGAGCGTCTGCTGGATATTGCCACAGAAGTGTTTCTGGAACTGGGTTATGCAGCGACCAGTATGGATGAAATTGCTCGCAGGGCGGGTGCGTCAAAGCAGACCTTTTACGCTCGATATCCAACCAAGGCCGATCTTTTTGTCGCCGTTATGGCTCGACAGATGGACTCTATGCAGGAGCAATTCTCGAGAGTGCTGGTATCGTCCTATGGTATTGAGCAGGTGCTGGAAAATTTTGGCCGCAATCTGATGGATACAATTATTCTGCCGAATTTTCGTGCTTTGTCTCGCGTTGTGATTGTGGCGGCTGCCGATTTTCCTGAAGTATCTGCCAAATTTTGGGATTTGGGCCCCCAAAGGGCTCAGAAGATGCTAGCCGATTATCTTTCTGCAAATCTTAAGATGAGCAAAAAAGAGGCGGAACAGGCCGCCGAAATGTTCTGTTCGATTTGTGGCGGTCATATTTATTCGAAGTTGCAGCTCTTTTTGACCTGTTCCTGTCCGCAAAGGGAGATTAGGGATCGAGTACGAGAGGCAGTCCGAGTGTTCCTTGCAGCCTATTCTTTATATGAGCGATCTTCGCATTAGCTACAGTCTCGCCGAATGATTCAGCTACTAGCTCTCTTGCCGGGCAGAAGTAATGGTCTAAAAAAGGCAAGGCCCTCAGTTATCGAGGACCTTGCCTGCCTTTGAGAAGTTGATTATCTACTTCTCAGTGCGTTTTGTCGGATCCGGCAGATTGTCAGTGAGCGTCTGAACCGGTTGTACGCGGCCGTTTTCGCTCACTGCCGTGGCAGCGAGGATACGGACACGTTTGTCATAAGGGAGGGTGATTGTTTTTGCTCCTGCTGGTACCTCTAGCGGATATGCAAATAGATACGCATATTCGTAGGGTTGATTGCTTCCATCCGAACCGTGCAGGTGTGAAAGGTACCAGGCTACTGGACTTGGCTTGATGAAGCCTGGATTCAAGCCCTCGTATTCCTGGACCATTAATGGACCATGCTGTTTAATAAACTCCCGAATGCTACGTGCATACTGCGCTTCAGGACTGTTATCGCCAGCGGCGGGTTCTGGGGGAGCAGGTTTTTCGACCTCTTTCCACCTTCTGTCATCCCACTGTCCGATCTTTCCTGTCCAGTGCTCGATGGTCAGGGACGTGGTTTGATCTCCAACTTTGAATGAGGCTGTGGGATCTCCCTCCGCAGAGGCTGCAAGGATATAGACCCTGTTGAAGGAGCCTTCCGGTAACGTGAGGGTTTGACCTTCTGCCGTAAGCGCATTCGGTCTTCCGGTTCCTGCTGGAGCTAAATGGAATTTGATACCGTTGTAGGGAATTTCTGTTGGCAAACCGGCAGCATCCCAAGCGCGGCCGTTATTGTCGAAGCTTCCTGAGGACGGGTTGGCATCATTTGTCGCAATTGCACGATCGTACTCTAGCGGGATGGTTTGTCCATATGGTGCTTGTACCTGGGACGATGGAGCGCTGAGCTTGAGGGCAAAGGTCCTCGGTTGATAGGCGCTGAACTCTGTGACCAGGCTGCCCTTATCAACCGTGGCCGGACCCACGGGCTCTTCACTGCCATTGACTTCGCGTGCGGCAGCAATCCCTGCCGGGAAGGTCACGCGGACGTCCTTTTGCGCTGCGCCATCCAACTCTACAAGTCGAAGGATGACTTCATTACTCTGTTCTGCTTTCTTGATTGCCAAGACGCGAACACGGTTGTTGTTGATGTTCAGCAGGGAGAAGTTCTTTCCGAGACTCCCCTTGTGCTTGTCGCTAGAGAAGGCGACCAAGGGCTGATTCAGACGCCACGCCTGCCAATCGGTTTTCTCCTTACGCCAATCTCCCAAATGCGAGGTGAGTCCATAGACGAACTCATGATGTCCCCAATCCTGAGTAGATTGGTCGCTATATCCCTCCCAGTGTTGGCTGATTCCGGGCGTCCGTAACAGCGTGAGCCGAAGTGTATTGTCGGTTGGCTTGTCCGATCCGTTCTTGGCATCGGAAAGGATTGTCACGCCAAAGGAGCTGTCGTTATTGGTCAGATCAAACCACTGATGCGACGGGACCTCATACTTCTTCTCGTCATTGTTGGTGCGTTCGATTGTTCCGATATCCCAGTTATATGTGGCCTTGGGATTCGAAGCCGTGAGAGGAAATACAGCTTTGAGGTTCGCTTCTTTTGTCTTCCAGTCGATGACATTGGCGAATTCGACTCTGTTGCCTGCATCTCCGGCTGACAGGCGGACTTGCTCTACGAAGGTTGAGCCCTCAGCCTCTCTCTGGATTTCGACTGCGACGCGGACTGGTCCGTTTTCTACGACACGAACCTTGGGTGAGCCTGCATAGGCGCGCGGCGCACGCGACTGATCGGCCCAATCCATATTCCAGGCAGGCCATTCTGCGGGTTTATCGGAACTGATGGCAAGGCGAATGGGCGCTGACAGCAGCTCTTTCTTTAGATGTTTGTCAAAGATGCTGGAAACATCTCCGTTCGCGTCCAGTTTCACCGTATAGCGTTCGTTTTCCAACGAGGATTCGCTTACCTTCAACGCTGAAACAGATTTGGATGGTACCTCACTAGGCTGAACGTCATAGACGGAGTAGCCAACAGATGGGGTTTTGGCCAGGAAGAGAACACGAGCTTTGCCATTTTCTCCTGCTACGATCTGGCTGGGTACTTCTTTGCCATCAGGAGCAACAACACGTACCGCCTTAGGCGTGTTGGCTGAGAAGGGAATCTTCGCCTCCACAACGTCCTCTCGTGCAATATCGAGTGGGTTGTAGACAACAAGGGGAACGCCCTTAGCTTCGGTATCCAGTCCGGATGCGATGGATTCTGTTGCATCCGTCAGAACATCCGCAAATTGATTCATGGCCAGTACTTCGTCATTCCATGAATACTCATAGGATTTCGGAGTCGATGTTCCGGGAAGGATATCGTGGAATTGTCCTCCCATGACCAGCGTCCACGCACGATTCAGACGATCAAGGGGATAAGGACGACCTCCAAGCCACTCGGCTGCGATGGAAGCACGTTCTGCTGCATCGGCCAGCATTTCATTCCTGCGGTTCCACCGTTTCAGATATGCCTGAGAGGTAAGTGAGCCGGCAGAGTGTTCGGTTAACTCCAAATCGCCCGTATAGTGGGGCAAACGGGAAGCTTGTTCTGGAGTAATCCTTAGGAACATATCGTCGGCTTCGCTTTGAACGATATGTAATGGGCCATCTCCCACCTTTACCGGAGCACCAGGGCGGAGTGTCGGACGGTGTTCCTCTCTGGGGTTTTCCGGAGAGAGCGAGACGCTGCCTTTGGTCAGGATTGCTTCCATGCGGGCGACAGAGGTCTCCGATGGCGAGCCGCCGGTGTCACCGGTACCGTAATAGCGATAGTCAAAGAAGAGTCCGCTGGAGGCACCGTTGTTCTGAACACGTTCCATCCAGCCTTTGCTGGTGGTGAGGTCTTCGGTAACGTCGCTGCCATAGGAGGTAGCGTTAAGTGCCGCAATGACTCCCTTACCATCCAGTCCTTGCCAGAAACCGACGTTGAAAGGAATTCCGACCGGTGTCTTTTGCGGAGAATCAGGACCGCCAGTGCGAGCTCCTGAGTGCCAGGAGAGTTTCTGTGTCGAGAAACCCTTGATTCCTGCATGTGCCAGGATGCTGGGAAGGGAAGCCGGAAAGCCGAAGCAGTCGGGCAACATGTACTCAGCGCTGGTTTTGCCGAACTCCCGGCGGAAATACTCTCTACCATAGAGAAGCTGACGTATCAGCGATTCTGCCGAGGGTGAGTTAACATCCCCTTCTTCCATGGATGAGCCGGAGGGAAACCATCTGCCTTCGGCTACATACTGCTGAATCCGCTTGTAATCCTTCGGATAGTACTCCTTCATCAAGCGGTAGCGGTTTGCGCCGCTGAAGTTGAAGACATAATGGGGATATTTTTCGAAGAGGTAGAAATTGTCCCTCATCGTCTTCGGCAGAAACTCGCCGATCGTTTGTGCGTAGTCCCAGCGCCACTGCGTGTCCAGGTGAGCATAGGGCACGACAAAGAGGGTTGGTTCTGCGCTGGTCCCCAGTCGATTGTCTGTGCTGGCAGACTGCGAAGCCTGAGCTTGGGCTGTTACATCGTGGGCTGGTCCTCCTGCAAAGAGGGGAGGGGCCATAATGGCGGCCAAGGCGCACACTGCCGAGAGAGCACTGCGATGTCTTATCTTCCTTCGAGAGTTCATTGGGTTCTTTTCATCACCTCAAAAGGTACGACTGTTTAGGGCAGACGGCTTGCATTCCCTGGAAGAGAAGCAGTTCAGGACGCAGCGCCTCCACATTCTTGTTCGAAGAGCATTTTAAGAGAGAACATGGCACTTTGGGAACGTTCCCTTTAAACAATTTAAATATAAGTTCCTACGTTGTCATAAAGGATTTTTGAGCCGAAGAGAGAATTTGACTCGGGAAAAGCCGCCGAGTGGTTGACCACCTTACCAGATGGTGTAAAAAAGTGGGAAAAATTGGCGTGTTAGGCATGCTCCGTTGTCGGGTCTCACGACTCCTTTGCCGATCACCGGCGCATCGAAAAGAAATAGTCAAGCGAAAGATATTTTCGAGAGGCGCGCATGAGACGTCGTCAGTTCCTGAAAAATGCAGCTGTAACAGTCGTTGCCTCCACGGTTCCATATGGACAAGCAGGGGAAGGTATTCCCAGGCGTGTTCTCGGTCGAACAGGCGAATCGGTGTCCTGTCTGGGTCTCGGCGGTCACCATATTGGTCGACCACAGGTGAGCGAACAAGAGGGGATACGTCTCATCCGAACTGCTCTCGACCAGGGAATCAATTTCCTGGATAACTGTTGGGACTACAACAAAGGAGTGAGTGAGCAGCGTATGGGGCTGGCCTTGAAGGATGGATACCGCCAAAAAGCCTTCCTGATGACAAAGCTTGATGGCAGAACCGCATCTTCAGCACAGCAGCAACTTGAGGATTCGCTTCGGCGTTTGCAGACAGACCACATCGATCTTTTACAGATTCACGAAGTCATCCGTATGAATGATCCGGAAAGAGTATTTGCTTCCGGTGGAACGATGGAGGTGCTCCTAAAGGCAAAGCAGGATGGGAAGATTCGTTATATCGGGTTTACGGGACACAAGAGCCCGGAAATTCATCTGCACATGATCGAGACGTCGCTGAAACATGGCTTCCATTTCGATACAGTTCAAATGCCCTTGAATGTGATGGACGCACACTTCGACAGCTTCGAGAAGAAAGTGATCCCAGTCGCTCAGAAGCAGGGAATTGCCATTCTGGGGATGAAACCTATGGGAGACTCCGTCATCTTGCAGAGCAAAACCGTGACTGCAGAGGAGTGTCTCCAATATGCTCTAAGTCTTCCAATCAGTGTCGTGATCACTGGATGCGAATCGATGCCGATTCTGCAACAAGGATTAAGTGTCGCCAGAAGTTACAAAAGGCTATCTGATGCACAGCTTGCTTCTCTTCTTGCGAAGACAGCCGCCGTCGCTCAGGCTGGAAGGTTCGAACTTTATAAGACCTCCAATCATTTTGACGGCACGGCACATAGTCCTCGGTGGTTGGGGTAGATATCTGCCTTTTGGGATTGATCTCGAAGTGGGGATGTAGTTCTCTGTTGCAATTGTGTCTGGAGTAAGTGACGGACGAACTGGCTGCGTAAGAATAAGCAGTACGTAACCCCTGGGGAACAAAGGTTTGCTTATCCTGCATTGCGGGAAAAGTATACACAAATTAGCCAATATGAATTGAGGCATTAATAGGTTCAATTCCACCTTTCCGGCGAATCTATTTTGCCGTCAATGTTGAGCGTCCGGCCGAAGTATTGATGGGGACTCTATTTGTATTTCAGTAAACCATTGCTCCTTTCGATAAGAGAGGAAGATTTAGTCTTTGACTATGCACACCAGGAATGATAAAAATCTCCGTCCCCCAAGAGACGTGTTGTTGCTGTTTTAAAAGGATCTCATTGCAGTGGATGTAAACCTGCTAGGTGAGGTGGCAGTAAAGTGAAAGCGTTATAGATCTGGTGTGTGTGTTAGTGAGTAGGCACGAATGCCAGGAAACTCCTCAGATAGAGCTGAGAAAGATAGGAGACGCATGAAGATACTTGGCATGTTTTTATTGACTTTTCTATTACAGAGCTGTAATCAGCCATTCTCTATCCCCAAGAGGGATCCGGTTTCTGAAAAACAGTCGAAAAAGGTGGAGCCTGCAGTAGCGGGAGGTAATTATCAGCGTTTTCTCCCGGTCAGTGGGAACCCTATGTTCGCACTTGATACAGTAACCGGGCAGTTGTGCAAGACCTATCCGACTCTGACAACGACCAAGGTCGAGGATTTGAAGGTGCTGTCTGTGCCTTTCTGCCGTGATTTATGGATGGCCAGTAATGTTCCTGCTACTCCTGAAGAGCAGCCCGGGCAAGGCCAACAGGCTCAGCCGAATCAGCCTTCGGAAAAATAGCTTCTAGATCGTTTAAGCCCTCCTGCTGACCTTCGCAGGAGGACCTGGAGCATTTTCGCTTTCACTGTAGACCAAGAATAAATGACCGCGTGGCCGTTCCTTCAAAGAACCAGGGTCCCCAACACGCGGGCATTTGGTGTGTTGGGGTGGAAAGGCTGGCCACACTGTACTGAGTTCTGCGCGACCATACCAAAAGCGAAAATGCCTTGGAAATAAGGTGCTGCCATTACTCGGTCAAAAATGTACTTGGCTGTATGTACATCTGCAGTCGCTTCTGCAATGCCGATAGATAATCTTCCACTTTGTCGGTATCAGGCTGCGCGATGTATTGTGCGCACATGGCACGTACCGTGTCAGGAATCTTGTCCCATACAATAGGCTCTTTCTCCTCTGCACACACAAGGGATGCCTCATGAAATGCCTCTTGTGCTTCGTGGAAGTATTCCTCCCGGCCTTCGATCTCACCGAGTTCCAATAACGCTATCCCGACGGAAAGCTGTACCATTACTAATTCTTTCGTCTCCCGTCTGGATTGGAGTTGTATCAGGGCGTCTCGAAATGACATTACCGATGCATGAAGGAACTCGTTCGAAAACTTCTTTTCTCCGAGTCGTAATTGTGCATTTCCTAAATTTGTCTGGACCATTGCCCATTCGCGAGGTGAGCTTACCTGCGAATAGACGCCAAGACATTCCTGAAATGCGTCCACAGCCTCTTCCAGATAGGAAATTGAGGGCTGCGGTTCTTCGGTATCGGCCAATACCGTCAGTGCATATCCATAACTATGTAAGGCGGCCGCCCAGTGCAGGGGCTTTTTCTCTCGGTCGCTTTCCCATAGCGCGTTTTGGAAAGCTTCAAGAGAGGCTTCGAGGTACTCCTTGCCGCTGGTACATATTCCCAACGCTAAGAGGGAAAACCCAAGTTTGTTCTGGATAACAGACCAGGTCGCAGCATCGCTTTCTCTGGTGTACTGTTGCGAGAGCTCCTGAAACATTAGTGCTGCTTCGTTCAAGAAGAGCGGATTCTTGCTTGTCCATCCGGCAGTTAGCAATGAGTAGCCAAGTAGGAATCCTAGTCGTCCCAGCCCGTCACCATTCCATGTGGCGTCGGGTTTCATTGAGAGAATGCGGAATTCATCGATTGCTTGGAAGAGTTTGACCGTGCTCTTTGCCCTTTGAGACTCGACTTTTCGAATTTCAATCAGGAGCGGCACTACCGTGGCCAGATCATTTTGCTCCAGAGGTGGCAGCACGATTTCTGTGCCCGGTTGAAATCTTCCGCTTGGATGATTGGTGAACAGAATCTCTTGTGGTGTCCAGTACAGATGAAAGACAGTCTTAGCTTCGCTTTCCACAATACTGCCCCAAAGCAAGGCTTCTGCCTTAGTGCCCTGAAGGGCGGAATGGATCTGTGCGTTGAGCTCCGATCGGTTTTGCCCGTAGTAGAAAAGACAACTATCTGTTAACTGAACCTTGAGCTCCGGTTGTTTTTCAAGCAGCTTGCATAGGAGCTTTGTTGCCGAACCATCGCTATCCCCATTCAGACGTGCAACGATGATGGATAAGTCTGACGTTCGTGGGGCAGTCGGCTTGGTTTTTTTGAACAGGTTCATTCCACAGATGTCCTCCGCAACTGGTCCTTGTTCTCTTCACGATTATGTGCAAGCGAAATCAAAATTTGAGATCCGCCAAATCCCCTCTCTCTTGAGGACATGATCGCGCTAGGGGAGTCATCGGCAAAATTAGAAGATAAGAAGAGGGGGAGCAGAACTTCTTCTCTATGCAAATCATCTCTTATGTGTTCTTTACAGGGGCCGATATGCCGAAGGATAGAATCGTCAAGCATAGACGGTGGAATCTCTATATGCATTTCACGCTAGAGACTTTGAATGAACTTTGAATGCAGCCTCAACAGCTATGAGTGAAGAAATAACAGACAAATAACTCCATCGTAATGTCCGCGAATAGAACAGTTTTGAAGGCCAAATCGGGAAAATTCTGTGGAAACCCTCATCTTTCTTTTCATGCGAACAATAGGCTCCGTCCCTCATTTCGAAAGAACGGCCATACATTGCTGATTTTGGCCCAAGCACGCCAATGTTTAAAGTGTTTTAAATTGCATCACCGATGCAAAACGAAAGGGTGCCCTTTGGGAGCACCCTTTGTATGAGTTAAGGAAAGTGAAACGGTTAGCGAGAGACCTTTGCTTCGGCAATTCCAAGACGGTGTTGCAGTTCCTCGAGCGAGATGCCCTTTGTCTCGGGATAGTACTTCAGGACGATGATGAATTGCAGTCCCATCATGATGCTAAAGAAGAGGAAGGGATAGGCTCCCGACGATTTTGCCATCAGTGGGAAGACCAGAGATATAAGGGCATTCATAATCCAGTGCGAACTGCTGCCCAAACTTTGTCCTTTGGAGCGTACTCGGGTAGGAAAGACTTCACTGATATAAACCCAGATGACCGCGCCTTGAGAAACTGCGAAAAAGGCGATGTAGGCGACCAGCAGCGCGAGTAGGAGAGAGAAGTGCTTGTGTACCAGGAAAATATAGGCAACTCCTGCCAGGCAGAGCATTGTTCCTACAGAACCGATGAGAAGCAACGTCTTGCGACCCATTTTGTCGATAAGCGACATGCCGAGGAAGGTCGCCAATAAATTCATTGCACCGACGGCCACTACCTGTAGATTTCCTGAAACATTGCTGAATCCGGCAGCGGCAAAGATGTCGTTTTGATAGTAAAGAATGGCGTTAATGCCGGAGAGCTGGTTAAACATCCCTATCGTTATTGCCAGAAAGATCGGAAGCCGGTACTTCCATTGAAAGAGTGGTTCCTGATGTTCTGTGTTCGACAGTGCCACAGAATCCCGAATCTCCTGCAACTCAGCTTCGGAGTTTGGTGACCCCATCATGGCCAATACGGAAAGGGCCTCATCGATCCGTCCCTGGGTGACCAGCCAGCGGGAGCTTCTGGGTATCCCGAAGAGTAATAGCATAAATGCTAAGGTCGGGAAGATGGCCACTCCAAATTTCCAGCGCCATTCCGCTGCTCCTAATCCAGCAATGGATAGCAGGTAATTGGAGAGATACGCCAGCAGAATACCGATTACAACGTTGATCTGGAAAGTGCCTACGAGACGGCCACGTAGTCGGGCAGGAGCCAATTCGGCAATATAGACAGGAGCAAGAACCGAGGAACCGCCGATTCCTAATCCACCCAGAAACCGGGCCGCAAGCAGAACATGCCAGTTCCAGGCGAAGGCACATCCTAGGGATGAGAGCAGATACAAAAGCGCCATGACGCGAAGCATCTCTCTGCCGCCATATTTTTGACCCAGTTCACCGGAAAACATCGCTCCAATTACGGTGCCTAGCAGGGCAATCGAGACGGTGACGCCCAGTCCGAAACGAGAGAGAGAGAAGACCTCTGTAAGGGCATGCGTTGTACCTGAGATAACAGCGGTGTCGAAGCCGAAGAGCAAGCCGCCCAGAGCGCCAACCACCGTACTCTTGAGAACGTATCTATTCATCCACACAATTTGCTTCCTGTAGAGCCAACGTAGACAGTAGAGAGCACGTATGGGAACGTTCTCTACCGTTCAGATACCAATCCTACCCTAATCGGTTGAGATCTGAATATGGACAATAGGATACTTCGAAAATTCAGTGTGAAAGGAGCCCTATATTCTTTCCCGGATAGGACGATAGCCGCTAGGAGAGAAGAGTGCAATCCAATCCGTGGAGAATGATGGATCGAGCAGTCTGGATAACGGAAAGGCCAATCCCGGGTCTCTGTAGAAGATCCTGGAGGCGGATGGTAGCGCTGGCAGGTCGGGAGCAGGCATCTCCGCCGTTCGGTAGCAGCCTTTGGAAGGGCAGTTCCCGGAAATTCTATCTATCTCATTTATATTAAATAGCTTACCTCTTTGGAGTAGGGGCGTTGATTGGGGAAAATCCATGCTCGCGGTGGGGAGAAGTCAGATTGGCGACTCTCGAGGCACCTTGCGCGGGGTGGCGATAGGCATTGACGGATTGGATAGATGATCGCGCAGCAGATTAAACTAAATCGGGACGGCTATCTCAATAAAGCGGTATCCAGCATCCGATGACTCGTATGCGGAATGTTCCTCCAAGTGAAATTCAGTTTGTAAATTCAATGGATCTACTGATGGGGCTGGGCAAGCCAGCATTACGCTCCCATCCTTGCGGTAGGCAATGCAATTTTCGTCGTAACCAGAGAGCGTTCATATTCGCCTCCAGGTAAGGACGGATTTAGTCGGGCACAGAAACGGGACAGCAGTAGCTGAACCGTGTACAACGCTAAGCTGCAAAGTTTCCATAACTGCTGTCGAGGAGAGAAACACGTGTCGGATTTAGGAATCGTCCTTGCTCTTTGGCAGGAAGCAAGCCGTGCCGGTGAGGATTATGTGCTGGCTACTGTCGTTGCTGTTGAGGGATCTTCATACCGAAAACCCGGTGCGCGCATGCTTATTACTAAGAGTGGACGGCGTGCCGGAACCATCAGTGGTGGCTGCCTTGAGGCTGAAGTTAGTACCAAGGCATGGTGGTATACGGAAAACGGTCCCATCGTAAAGCGCTATTCCACTTCTTTCGATGTGGATGACGATGCGCCTCCTTATGGAATGGGGTGCGGCGGTGTTGTTCATCTTCTTCTTGAGAGACGGCAGACGGCTCAGCCGCTGTTACAGGCTCTTGCTGCTTCCTTCGATCAGCGGATACCGCTGGGCATCTCCACCATAATTGAAGGGACGGCTGCGGGTACACACGTCCTAGCTTCGAAGCCGATGGATGTTGAGCAATCCCTCTCTGCTGATTTGACGAGCGAACTTCAGGAACTGGCGATCCGTGCGCTTGAAGAACGTCACTGCCTCGGTTGTATTCCGGTATCGGATAGACATGATCCCATGGTTGTCTTCGGAGAATATGTTCCCGCTCGAATAGGACTCTTCATCTTTGGTGCCGGAGACGACGTACGTCCTTTGGTTGTCCAAGCACGTACGTTGGATTGGTATATAGCCGTACTTGACGGCCGTTCTCATTTAGCTACCCGCGAGCGCTTTCGAGAAGCCGATGAAGTCGCCGTAGTAAAGGGCAAGGAGATTCCTGATTTGAGAGAATCGGATGCCGTGGTGTTAATGACGCATAGCTATGAACAGGATTTCTCTCTGCTAACGAAGCTTTTACATACGCCTCTTGGCTATTTGGGGATTTTGGGACCTCGTCATCGAACACACGACATCCTGGATCGTATAGTCGATGAGTTGGGTGGCAGCAAAGAGGAGTTTCTTGCGCGACTGCATTCTCCTATGGGTCTTGACTTAGGAGCTTCAAGTCCGTCAACAATTGCACTGTCGATCCTTGCGGAGATTCAAGCGGCATTGCATCAATCCTCTGGCATGGCCTTACGAGCCGTGAAGAGTGAAAGTGTAGCGCCTTCTTCCGTGAAGCGGCTGCAGAGCGCATGACAGTTGCAGATCTGCATATTCCCGCCATAATTCTGGCGGCGGGACAATCTTCCCGCTTGGGAGCTCCCAAGCAATTGGTTCGCATCGGCGATGAGACTTTGTTGGAGCGCTCAGCGCGGATTGTCGCCGAGGCTGGAGCAGGTCCTATCGTCGTAGTGCTTGGTGCCCATATAGCGAGTATGAGAAACCTTATTTTCCCTCCTGCTGTAGTGCTGGCCGAGAATACTCTTTGGGAGGAAGGCGTCGCTAGTTCCATTCGCGTAGGAATGAAATCCGTTTTGCAAAGGAATCCGGAAGCGACGGGAGTATTGCTACTGGTCTGCGATCAGCCTGCAATTACGGTTGATCATCTAGATGCTCTGCTAGAGCACGCACAAAGTGAGAACGGCAGCTTAACAACGGTTGCGTCGTTCTATGCTGGAGTGGCCGGTACTCCTGCCCTTTTTCCTGCCGAGCGCTTTCCTCAGTTGCTCGCTCTTCACGGTGATAAAGGAGCACGTTCTCTATTGCGTGACGCAGCGTATCCACCATTGCTGGTTCCTCTCCCTGAAGGAGAAATTGACATCGATACAGCGAACGACCTCTCCCGATGGCAGGATCATCAATGAGTCTTCCTTCATAAACTGCCTGGGTATATAAGGAACCATTGTTGTTCCAATTGTTCATATTCAATTGATTTCTCTTCCGTGATGACGTTGTCAGTTCAGAAGTGGCATAATTTTCTCTCATAGTGAAAGGCGCTTTCAAACTGTAGTATTTGCCTTTGGCTGAGATTGGAGCAGGGGCTTCCTGTTTCTCTTCTCTCAAGCAATAAATACGGAGGGATATGCGTTTTCTTCGGACTCTCTTGTTCTCTTCCAAGAAGCCTTTTTGCCTCATTCTCTTCTTTGGAGGGTTACTTCCTTATGCAGCGGGACAAATGGTGTTGCCTTCAATCGACAAGGAAGGGCAACCCTTTTCTTATTTCAGCAAGCCTACAGACGAGATTGGAGTGATGGATGCACCGTCTGCAGCTGAGATTACACCTGAAGGCTATCTCTATACGGGCTTTGGAGAATTGATGTTTTTCACCGGACCGGAGAAGACTCCCGTTTCGGCGAGAATCCGCACTCTCCAGGATGGTTTCCTTCCCATCGTCTCCTACAATGTTTTGCGGGATGGTCTTCGTTATCGCTTTACCCTGTTTGCAGCTTCTCTCGGAGAACAGCCAAAGGGCCCGGTGGTAAATTTCGTCCGTATTTCAGTAAGCAATCCCACTACGAGCCAGAAGACGGCTTTCGTGTCCACAGCACTTCGCTATCAAGGGGAGCAACTGAGCGATTTTCCAAGTGGAGAAAACCGCTTTGAACGTCCCGTGGCTCCGAGCCAGCCCGGCGACTATCAGCAGCCTGGAGAGCCATTCAACTCCAAATGGGTCTATTCCTTTGACCACAACGCTTGTTTGCGCGATGGACGCGTTCTCTATTCGTTTTCCGGACAGCCGGCTCCGCGGTTGAATCTCACACTCTTCGACCACTACAACCATGTCTCGGAGTTGAAGGCGTCGACCCTTCCGGTTACGCCGACGTCTCCAACCTGTGCGGCAGAATACAAAGTCGTATTGCCTCCCGGTAACGAGAAATCACTGGATTTTAAGATGCCGCTTCTGCCTATGCAGCCGGGCGATGAGTCCTTTAATCAGATGCAGCAAGCCCAATTCGACGAATATCGTGCTCGGGTTGCACATTTCTGGACGGAAATTGTCGATCACGGGCTCAAGATCGAAGTGCCGGAAGAAAAGGTAAATCAGACGTTCAAGACAAATCTGATTTATGACCTGATGGCCCGCAACAAAATAGGCGACGATTATATTCAGACCGTTAACCAGCTCCACTATCATTCGTTCTACCTGCGGGATTCCTCTGACATTGTCCGTATGTACGACATCTCCGGATATCCGGAAATAGCTGGTCAGGTTCTGAAGTTTTTCGGGACCAAGCAGCAAGAGGATGGCAATTTTCTGTCACAGCCTGGTCAATACGACGGGTGGGGCCAAGCACTGTGGAGCTACGGCGAACACTATCGCATGACCCACGACAAGGCATTTGCCGCGGAGGTATATCCCCGGATCGTACGCGCTGTTGCATGGCTTGAGAAGGCACGGGCAAACGATCCGTTGCACATCATACCCGCTACCGATGTGAAGGACAACGAATACGTTCCCGGCCACCTGACGGGGTACAACTTTCTTGCCCTTGATGGCTTACGTGCAGCCATCTTGATCGCCAAAGATCTGGGACACAAGGAGGACGCGGCTCGTTTCCAAAAGGAGTACGACAGTTACCGTTCGACCTTCCTGGCTCTTCTCGAGAAAATTACAGCGAAAACGGGTGGATACATTCCACCCGACGTGGATGGAAATGCGGAAGGGACCGATTGGGGAAATCTCCTCTCCGTTACTCCGGAAATCGTGCTTGATCCAAAAGATCCTCGGGTTACGGCAACCCTACGGGAGTCGCAGTCGAAGTACGAAGAGGGATTGATTACTTATCGTCAGCCGGAGCAGGGAATCTATTTGCATCACTATCTGACGATCAAGAACACTCTCACAGAGGTTATTCGCGGGGAGCAGGAACAGGCTCTCAAGGAGTTCTATTCGGAACTGATGCACACCAGTTCGACCCACGCCGGTTTCGAATTCGCGATTCGCCCCTGGGGAATGCGAGACTTTCAAGGAAACCTGTCTCCGCATGGATGGTTCTCCGCAGAGTATCGGAATCTGTTGCGGTCCATGATGGTCAGAGAGCAGGAAGACACGCTGCATCTGCTGTCTGTAATTTCTCCAGAGTGGATAGGAACAGGCAAGACGATCCATGTGGATCATGCTCCTACCTACTTCGGAAATACTGCATTTGATCTGGAGATGCCGTCCTCTTCCGAAGCCATTCTTCATTTGCGAAATTCTTTTGAGCAACGGCCGCGAGCTCTTGTACTCCATCTTCCATGGTTCATGCAGGTCAACAAGATTACCGCAGATGGAACAACGCTCTCCGTATCTGGAGATTCCATCAACATTCCATTGGAGAGTAAGGAAATTCGAATTCAATGGGCAGTGAAACCGGACACTCCAAACTTTAGCTATGACAAAGCCGTAGCCGATTACAAAGCCGAGTACCAGCGCCGCTATCAGCATTTGCTGGAAACCGGCGAAGGCTTTGACACCAAAACTGCCCGATAGATTTTTCGTCTTGCCTCACCTTTCAGCAGCCCGAGATTTCAAACTCCTCGGGCCTGCTGCCTCTCCTCTCTTCCTCCTGCCCATGATCGCTTAGCCGAAAAGCATGCTCTCAGTCGTTACTGAGGTACCTCGTGTTTGGGCTCAAAATGCTTCTCAGCAAGCTTTCGAATTTTTCTTTGCAAATATAGAAATCCCTCGATGAATAAAGGGGATTTCGTACCGCCAGGGATCCTCGTTTTTGATGCTAATTAGCAGCAACGATCATTTGCTTTCAAAATATCGATTAACTTTTATTTTCATTGACAGGCGTAATTTGCCAGGTATTAGATTGCTCCTCGAATAGATCCAATAGATCACAAGCTCGCTCGTAGAAGTACAGGGGGAGATGGAACGGCCGCAGTGATTTGCTACTGCATCCGGTACAGATACTTGTGGTCCAGGAGAGCTCTCAGTCAGCACGAAAGTAGAAAGAGAGATGGAGTGAGGGTATGAAACGGCTTGTATGCTTAATGTTATTTCTGCTGTTGGCCAGTACGGCAGCCTTAGCACAGGAGTTTCGCGGGACAATTTCAGGACGTGTTCTGGATCCCGCGGGAGCAGTTGTCCCAAAAGCGAAAATCACCATTCTTGATATAAACAAAGGAACTAACTTAACAACACAATCCAATGAACAAGGGATCTATATCATCCCCTCTTTGGTGCCAGGATCTTATTCGATTACTGCGGAAGCTCAAGGCTTTCAGAAATACATTCGTGAAGGCATTACTCTGCAGACGGGCGACAAGCTTGAGATCAATATCGGACTAGAGGTGGGCTCCGTCTCCGAAGAAATTCGAGTTTCCGCAGCAGCTCCTCTTATTCAGACAGCAACAGCGACAGCTGGCCAGGTTTTGACTACCGAGGAGGTCGAGAATCTTCCGAACAGTGGCCGTTCTCCGATGGGCCTGGCGCGTACCGAGTACGGAGTCAATGCTAAACAGAAGCACTCTGTTACCCAAACTCGTCCTTTTGACAACGCAGGCGCCAGTGATATCTCAATTGGCGGCGGCAATGCTCAATCGAATGAAGTATTGCTGAATGGCGTGCCAAATATGCAGGACAGCGGTCGCGTAGCGGCCTTCAGCCCCTTACAGGATGCAGTGGACGAGATCCGTGTCGATGTCTTTGAGTCCGATGCCTCTTATGGAGATACAAATGGCGGAACGGTAAACCTGGTAACCAAGGCGGGAACAAACCACTTCCATGGAGCGGCTTCGGAATTTAACCAGTATTCTGGTCTTAACGCTCCGAACAGATGGTTTGCGGCACCCTCAACGCCTGTGACTCGGCAGAACCAATACGGCATTGCTATTGGCGGTCCGGTTCTGCTGCCAAAGGTATATAACGGCAGGAATAAGCTATTTTTCTTCTATGCTTATGAAGGATTCAAGGGATCTGAGCCAACTGTAACTACAACTACTGTGCCTACAGCAGCCGAACGGAAGGGCGACTTTTCTGCTCTGCTGGCCTTAGGAAGTGACTATCAGCTCTACGATCCGGCATCCGGCGTGCTAGCCAACAAACAAATAACCAGGTCGAAACTTAGCGGCAACATTATCCCCAGCAGTCAGCTAAATCCAGTAGCACTGAAATTTCTGCAATACTATCCTGAACCCAATCAAACCGGTACGGCCGACGGGGAAAGGAACTACGTCGCTAATATACCGACCACCTACGATTACAATTCTCATCAGGGCCGTTTAGATTACACCCTGGGTGCCAACGATCAGCTCTTTGCCGAAGTTCATCGCAGTAATAACATCAATTCTGCCAGCAATATTTTCCAAAACATAGCGACCGGTACCCGCAGTCTCACCAACACGTGGGGCGCCACAGTTGACGATGTGCATACGTTCTCCTCGACCATGACCATGGATACTCGTCTTGGTTTGACGAGAACCCTCACTAATGCCGCACTGAACAGCCAGGGCTTCGATTCCACCACAGTCGGTCTTCCGTCGTATATGAATACCCATTCGACGAGCCGCAACATGCCACGTCTCACGTTTAGCGAACCCGGAACTCCTTTTGCCGGGTTGAGCACGACTCCCGGAACTCTCCAGGCTTTTTACAGCGTCCAGCTTTATTCCGCTCTAACCAAATTGGTTGGGAACCATACAATCAAGGTAGGACCGGATGTCCGTTTGAACAGACTTGCGAAGCTCAGTCCCGGAGCTTCTTCTGGAAGTTTCGGCTTTGGCGCAACCGGAACGGGCAACAGTTTTGTCTCCGCAGGTTCCGGAAAATCAAATCCGACCTATGGTGGATCCATGGCCTCATTCTTATTCGGCTTGCCAACTAGCGGTACTTACGCAGTGAATACAGCCACAACCAGCAATAACTGGTATTTCGGCGGTTTTGTCGGCGACGACTGGAAGATTACCCGCCGTTTGACTCTAAACATCGGTATGAGATTGGAACATGAAACCCCGATTGTGGAGAGCCATGATAAGGCTGTAGTGTCGTTTGATCCCATTGTAACCAACTCCGTAACAGCAAAAGCAATTGCTGCATATACCGCGAGCCCGGTTTCTCAATTACCCGCGGCGTCCTTCAAGCCTTACGGAGGAGTGTCTTTTGCAACCTCCGATCACAGAAACGCTTATAATACCCCTTCTCTTTACATCAGCCCGCGTATCGGCTTCTCTTATAATCCTGCAATCCTCCGGGATCAGATGGTTATCCGCGGCGGTGTAGGTGTCTTTGTAAACCCGTTCAATGACTACAACACCAGCCAGACATATGGTTATTCGGCTACGAGCAACATGATTGTTTCGAACGATAACTATCAGACGGCAGCGACAACTCTCTCGGATCCATTTCCTTCTTCCAATCCGATTCAGACGCCTGTTGGCTCCAGCCTAGGAGTTAATACCTATCTCGGACAGGGCATCCAGTTTGTAAATCCGAATTTGCAGGTTCCCTACACAATCCGCTGGAACCTCGACATTCAACAGCAGATCTCCAACAACATGATGTTCGATATCGGATATATCGGAAGTCATTCTGTTCACATGTCCTACTCCAACAATGTGAGCGCCGTTCCCTGGTTGCCCTTCATGACTAGCGCAGCCAAGCGGGATATCAATCTGACGAATGCCATGTCTGCTTCTGTCACCAATCCTTTTAACGGCTTGTTGCCAGGAAGCACAATTGGCACAGCCAAAATCCCCACCTCAGCTCTGCTGCAGGCTTATCCGGAATATACCGGTGTAACGCAGGCACTGATTCCTGGAGGGTCTAGCCTCTTTAATGAATTGCTGGTGCGTTTCCAGAAGCGCATGTCTCATGGACTGACTTTTAACGTTAATTACGAATGGTCACACATCCTCTCAACTGGACAACTCGATCAAGGTGGCCCGTTGGTTTACGGAGGATCTACATCGGACTTTCCAACGCACGTCTCTGTTACGAGCAGCTATAAATTACCAATTGGCAGAGGCGCTCTCCTTTTCCATAACGCAAATCGCACTATGGATTTGTTTGTTGGCGGTTTTACCGTAAACGGTATTTATCAATATCTTTCGGGTACTCCGATCCAATGGGGAAGCACGGGAAGTGGTATGCCGGTCTTTGCCAACGGAACTTCCTTCGATTCCAAGTTGAAAATACACCCAAGGAGATACCAGAACCAAGCCGCATTTGACACGACGCTGTTTGACACCGCTTCCAATGACCAGCCTAATAGCTGGAACCACAGAACCTTCCCACTGTACTTCGGTCGTCAGGATAGTACTAATAACTTTGACCTGTCTGTGTTGAAGGATTTCCACCTCGGAGAAAGATTCAAGTTGCAGTATCGCTTTGAAGCCTTCAACGCCCTCAATCATGTGTCATTCGGTGCCCCTATTGTGACGCCGACATCAAAGACCTTTGGGACAATCGGTTCCCAGGCGAATGGCCCTCGGCAGATTCAACAGGGACTAAGGATGGTCTTTTAGATCTTTAAATTAAACAGCTAGAAACCGAGGAGGCGACGGTTGACCGTTGCCTCCTCGGTTTTTGGATTCCGTCCGTCACCCTCACGCAAGTAGCATTTACAGTACGAAGGAGGGAAATGCAATGCATCTCCCTCCTTTTTATATGCATAGGGGAATTGAAAGAACTCGACGTATAACCTTCCTTAAATATCAGTTAGGGGCCGCTACGCTACGATCATCTTCAGTAGTTTTGAAATCAACCCAATAGCTATGCCTGGCGATTATATTGAGGTCCCGGTAATCGCGCAGTTTCAGCTCTAGAGTGTGTAACCCTTGGGCCGGTGATTGTGGTTGAAAACTAAGAATATAGCGATTAGGAAGGTGATTCGAGATAGCAGATAAACTACTCTCTAAGCTTTTCCCGTCGGTGAGTTTGAAGTATTCGCCACCGGTAAGGTGCGCGACAGTTTCGGGAACATTACGGCGTAATGAGTCTACCGCCAGAATTGCAGCCATCTTAGCGAACGCGAGGGGCGGGGCGAGTTGTGTCAGGCAATCATATGCCTGGATCCATTTGTTGTGGGTTGCATCGGGATCGGCGGTTGGATCTTTTCCCATACATCCGCTGGGTGGGTTAGGGTGATGGTTTTCTAGAGAGATGTTGCCTTTCGGTTTTCCCGGAGGTTCTGTAGGCAACTCTCTTGCAGCGTAATGTGCTGCTTCCGATCTCCCTGTTGGAAAACCTATGCTGTAGATAGTCGTATTGGTATCGCTAACGATGTGTACTGCGTCTTCGAGCTTGATGTGGCTGCCCCGGTCCAGTGTTTCGCTGATCAACAAGATCGCTCGCCGGTAGCTCGCCGGTTGCAGGCGTAAGAGATTTACTGAGAATTCCAGACTATCAAGAATTGCAGCGCCATTGTCTCCTAGTGGGAGATTATGGGCGGCTCCCCGTGCCACGCAGTTATCGAGATGGTGCTGACGTGTGCATCCGGGAGCTAAGCTGCGGAGCGCGGCTGCGGCTGTGTCGGTATCTGAAGTAAAAGCTTGGAGCAGCATGGGCCGACTGTCAAAAGTAACAACCGCTACTTTGTGGGGAATACTGCCAATAATGGACTCCAGCATCGGCGCTAATGGCGGTGCGATGGTTCTGTAATTCTGGAACGCTCGAGCATCTGCGCCACCGATTTCAACGAGTACGACAAGTGCCAGAGGTGCCTCTGCTGAATCTTGTTCCAAAGTCACTTTTTGCTGCACACCATTATCGGTAAGCACAAAGTCTTCAGCTTTAAGCGTGAAGACGAGATCATGGGTCTTTGTGCGGACCAGGGCCGGGACGAGAACGAGCGAAGGGTAGCTGCTGAACTGATATTCTTTTGCGGTTTGATGTGGAGAGGATTGCGCCCTTGCTGGTGGGCTGTAGTTGCAGATTGCCATACAGGCAGCCACAAAGGCGACATAGGACGCAACTGCTTTTCGCGTTTTCCTGCAGTCCAAGGTCTGAACGAAGTCTCGAAAAATTTCCTTATTTCTACAATATTCGGGTACTTTGCTCGTCTTCATCATTGGAAGGATGGAATGCCATTGGAGAAAGACGCAAGTCCAGTCGGGCATAGGGAATTGTACCGGATGACCTCTGGGCGCGATTGAATTTATGAAAGAAAGTGTTCCTCAACGATGAAGAAGCAGTGTCCTTAAAGGGTGGAATCACTTCCAATATTTTGTAGGACCTTTTAGGGAATACAGGTATACAGTTTCTCCCACGCAACAAATCGGAATTGGGTTTGCCAGAACCCGTCTGCGGAGTCTTTAGCTGAGGGAAAATATCCTAATTTACTGTTTTTATTGATCTTAGAAATGATTGCATCTCTCGGCGTTTCGTGGAAAAATTAACTAACCGGTTAATTAATTATTGTGAGACAACAAAAGACAACTCGCGCCCGTTCAGAGCAGACTCGGAAAAAGATTCTGGATGCTGCGGTTAAGGAATTTGGAGAGAAGGGTTTCTCGGGAGCTCGAACAGAGGCTATCGCTGAAACTGCCGGAGTAAACAAGGCTTTACTTCATTACTACTTCAAAGACAAAGAGGGCTTATATCAACAGGTCGTGATCAACATCTTTGAGGGAGTTGCTGAACAGGAGATCGCGGCCCTTGATTGTCCCGGAACGGAAGGTAAGCGGCTCCTGCGCTGGGCGCTCCAACATTTCGATGATCGGATAATTGTTCATCGCAATTATCAAAAGTTTTTTCAGCAGGAGATGATTCGAGCCAGAGAGGGTAAGAGCGATACGCTGACCTTCATCGCAAAAAACTTCTTTCTTCCTTTGTACAGGAAGGTTATCTCCTTGGCGAAGCAGGGAATACAGTCGGGTGAGTTGTGTGATGTCGATCCTACGCAACTGAGCTATGCCATTCTTGGGCAGAATGTCTTTTATTTCATGAGCGTCCCGATTATGCGCGCGTTAGTTTCCTTCGATCCCTTATCCCCTTCGGTGTTGAAACGCCGCAGGGAGTCCACCATAGCATTTCTCGGTCAAGCAATATTTGCAGACCGCACCTACGGTCAGGCCCTTGCTCGGCAAGTACTATCTGAAACTCCCATGCCGAAGTGGGGAGCCAAATCTCGCACGCGGAGAAAGAGTTCATGAAACCCCGTTCGGTTGTCTTTATATTGATTGGATTGCTGTTTGTCTTTTCGCTAGTTTGGTATTTCTTTACCGTAAATCACTCCTCGGATCTCCAGCTAATTGGAAGTGTCGACGCCAATGAGGTAATTGTCAGCTCCAGAATCTCCGGACGGATTCAGATGCTTGCCGTAGATGAAGGCCAGGAAGTAAAGGCTGGGCAACTGCTTGCCACTATCGAAAGTGATGATTTGCAGGCTGCCAGAAGTGCTGCAGACGCTACGGCGCAGAGCGAGCACTTTAAGGTTCTGGAATCTCGTGCGACGGAACAACAAACGGCTGGAGAAACCTCCAGTCAGGTAAGAAATGCTGAAGCACAACTTCAAGCTGCAAAAGCTTCGCTGGCTCAAGCTCAAGCGCAATATGAGCATCAGGAAGCCGACACCCGGCGTACGGTTGCTCTTGCACATGAAGGGGTGATGTCGTTGCAGCAACGGGACCAATCTGCGACATCGCTACAAGCCTACAAGGCTGCCGTTGATGCTGCGCGCGAAAATGTTGCGGCTGCCGAAGCTTCCTTAAAACAAGCTCGGGCACATGCGTTGCAAGTCAAAGTTGCGGCTCAAACGGTAGCAGCAGCGAAGGGCTCATTGCAAAATGCCGAGGCTCTAGTAAAACAGGCAAGTGTTAATCTCGACTATTCCCATATATATGCGCCTATCAGTGGGAAGGTGAATGTGCGGGCTGCCCGGCAGGGAGAGGTCGTTTCGATTGGAACGGCTATTGTGACAATTACCGATCTGACTCAGACCTGGATCTATGCGCCTATTCCTGAGACACAATCCGATTCGGTGCAGATAGGTGACAATCTCCGTGTAGTGATGCCAAGCGGGGCTACGATCCAAGGTAAGGTTATCGCCAAATCTGCGGAGGGCGATTTCGCCACGCAACGCGATGTGAGCCGCCGCAAACGCGATATCAAAACTATTCGTCTCAAATTATTGATCGACAATCCAGGCATGAAATATGTTCCGGGGATGACAGCAGAAGTCTACATCCCTAAGGGCAAATTGGTGTCGCGATGAGCAAAGCACAGGAACAGGATGGGAACCATGGCGCTGCGATTGCCGTTGAGAATATCGTTAAGCGTTATGGAGATTTTGAGGCAGTAAAGGGTATTAGCTTCGAGGTTGCCGACGGAGAAATCTTTGGATTACTCGGGCCAAACGGGGCAGGTAAAAGTACATTGATTCGGATGATGACCACGCTTCTGCCCCTTACTGGAGGGAAAGCCTATATTGCAGGTCATGACGTAAGTCGGGATCCGAATTCTGCCAGACGAGCGATTGGAGTTATCCCGCAAGCCTTAACCAGCGATATCGATTTAACCGTAGAAGAGAATCTTTCGATTTACGCAAAACTCTATGGTGTTCCCAGGCAGGAACGGGAGCGAAATATTACAGCTCTTCTCGAAGCTGTGGATTTATCGAAGTGGAGGGATGCACAGACCAAGACGCTTTCGGGAGGTATGAGAAGACGTCTCGAGATTGCCCGCGGTCTTGTCCATAATCCACGGATCTTCTTCCTTGACGAGCCGACAACAGGTCTTGATCCTGTTTCTCGTGTAGCTGTATGGGAGATGCTGAATAAACTGAAGCAAGATCGACATCTGACGATGTTGATTACCACCCACTACATGGATGAGGCAGATCGTTTATGTGACCGTATCGCGATTGTCGATCATGGCACCTTGGTTGCGCTCGACACTCCCATGGCATTAAAGGCAAGTGTGCCCGGGGACAACGTGGTGGAAGTGCAGTTTGCTCATGAATCTGACCAGTGGCATTCCCGCTTGAGGCAACTTGTTGGGGTTACGGCAGTGGAGTCTCAGAGCGGAGGAATGTACCGTGTGCTTACTTCCAATGGTTCGCAAACAACTACTCAATTGGTGGCCATGGTGAGCGCTACAGGGGAAACAATTAAATCGCTGAATGTTCAGAACACAACACTTGATGATGTATTTGTTCATTACACGGGGCGGCAATTACGGGATGAGCAGGTTAAAGCTTTTGGATATGTCGCTCCGCCAAGACCTGGGGTGAGACCATGATGAGAACAATGGCAATTGTGGAGCGTGAGTTGAGGAAGTTCTTCCGCTCTCCTGCCTTGATGTTGACTTCCATGATTTTCCCTCTGGTCCAGCTCATTATTCTTGGGAATGCCTTTGGGGGAAAGATTCACGACGCACGTATGGGCATAGTGGATTACGATCATGGATCGCAGGCACTTAAGATTCATGAAGCCTTTGATTCAGTAGCCGCAAATATTCGTACATTTACCACCGTAACTTACGACGATGAAAGAACGGCGAGAGAGGATGTGCGTACAGGCAAGATCGATTGCGCTGTCATCATTCCAGCGCAATATTCGAGACGTGTTCTGGCAAAAGATGCACCGAAAGTCGGACTAGTGGTCGATAATTCCGATCAGTTCATGAGCAATTCTCTCGAAGCGGAGATGCAGTCACTGGTGGATGCTCTGAACAATCCCACAATCCAGCCAGAGATCTCTCAAAAGATAGCTCTGCAAATTGTCGAGCTGTATCCGTATATCGAGTACATGAAGTATCTCCTTCCCGGATCTGTTGCCCTTGCCATGTTTGTTTCGGTAATGATTGGCGGGGGGATGTTGTATATCGATGATAAAGCTCGAGGTGTTCACGAAGGATATCTGGTTACCCCCATCACGAAACTGGAACTTGTCTTGGGGCTTAATCTTGCCGGAGCAATCAAGGCTATTCTTGCAGGTTTTTGTATTACGGTTATCGGTTCTTTGCTGGCAGGCTTGGGAGTGATCTTTCGTCCGGAGATACTGCTTCAGTTACTTTTATTGATTGCATTTACCTCGATTGCCTTTAACGGCATGATGTTTTTGATGATGGTGCGTATCGAAGATCCATTGGTGCCCAGGGCAATGTTTGGGATTCTCAATACGTTACTCTTTTTCCCCAGCGGTTCGATCTATCCTGTCCATGCTTTCCCTAAGTGGTTGCGGGCTATTACTATCGTTGATCCCTTTACTTATGCTGTACATGGATTCAAGGCGATCTTGCTTAAGGACGGAGGGTTTGTCGCAATTCGTGGAGATCTGATTTTCCTGAGTCTTTTTGGATGTGCCACATTGTTGATTGCGACAACTTTATTTAAACGGACGCTGTAAAGAACGCTGGATCCAGTACACATCAAAGATTATGTAGCGTGGCCATTCTGCAAAGGAGTGGCCACGTATGCTAATTCCGTGGCAGCATAACGACGGGGCTTTTCAGCTCATCTGTGCGGAATCGGACGATATGCGGCGTAATCACGATTACCAATCTTGAGACGTCCTGTTCGGCAGTTTTTTCCGAAACAGCAGAAGAAAACCCGGGGAGTTCCCCTAGTCCGGGTACGCCGCTGACCGCCTTCGATTCCTGACGTGTGAGATTGCTGACGAGCAACGCACTCTTTTCATTGGGAACAGTAATTGTTCCTTCAAAGCTTCTGCTGTTTAATATCGGGACATTATTAATCGATCCACCGGATAACGCATCAATCTTCATCTGAACTGCCAGAGCGATTCCGCCAGTTTTGAGGATGTGCGGCGTGGCTTTTAACGTTAAGCCAAGATCCTGATATTGAACCTGAGGGATGGTTGCTGTGGTCCCGACTCCAGAAAGGTTGACGCCGAGGCTTGAAAGTAGACTGCTGGAGAGTCCTGCACTCGATAGGCCTGAGATTCCCAAACTACTTGTAGTTAGGCTGGAGTACGTAGAAGTGGTGATAGGGTAGCGAAGACCGCTTCGCATGGTAGCTGCTTCCTGATCCCCAACTCGGAGGCGGACATCATCGAGCGTACGCGAGTCGGAGGAATTAAGAGCCAGATGTACTGTTGTAGTGCCGAGAGTAAGACCTGTCGCGCTAATGCCCCCGCCAAAAATGGCGAAGGGCTGAGAGAGAATTGAGTTGCTTATCGCTCCCGAGGCAATGAGGATAGCAGCGATTGCTTGCCAATCTCCGGCTTTTGCCAATCCACTGGAGATGATCTGATTTACAAGGCTTTGGTTCTGATTGATGATGTTGTTGGCTTCAGTCAGGAGATTGAAGGCTGTGCTTTGCTGTGGTAGTTGGACGCCAATATCGCGGCTTTTTGTCTTGGCTACTTCGATCATCCTGACGTCGAGAATGACCTGACTGCGTCCTTCCATCAGGTCGGCTACCGTGGAATTGAAGGCCTGTAGCGTGTGATCTGCAACTCTTAAGGTGATTGTTCCTTTTTGCGGCTCTACTGCAACTTGTTGCGCTTCGAATACCTGGCGCGCAACATTTCCCATATCGCTCATCTCGGTACTGTTTAGCCCGGGAAGATAGACGGTTTCAAGAACCTGGCGCTGAAACTTTTGCCGGTTCTCTTTATTGTCTGCTGCTATCAAGACGCGCTTGGGATCGAGCGGGGTCATGAAAGTTTTCGTCAGCAGAGAGACGATGTGGGATGCCTGCTCAAAGGTGACATCGTCCACGTCCATTCTGATCATCTGGGAACGTACGCTGTCATCAATTGTTGCTTCGATTCCATACATCGAAAGCACCCGGCGTAGAAGGTCGCGGCTCATGGAGCGCAGGTGGATGCTTTGTTTTCCCTGATTAGGAACAATTTCGACTGGTGGGCCTGCGATGGTTGCTTCCGCGCTGCCTGCGTCATTTTTCTCGTCAGAGATTTCCCTCAGATCGTAAATGTGCTGTGTGACGATGCCATTTTGAGGATCTCGTGAGAGAGCTTCTGCCAATTTTTCTCGCGCGACAGCAAGATTGCTCGCCAGCCGAGCCTTCTCAGCTTCCTGTACCAAGAGTGTTACAACGTGGGCGCGAGCAACGGCAAGGGCCCCCGCATAATCGCTATTTTCGGGATCGAGTTCGGATGCACGCAGAAAGTCTTTTTCTGCGGTGCGCGGATCGTTTTGGTCGAGAGCGCGCGCTCCAGCCGAGTATAGCTCTGACGCTTTCTTGCGGTCTTTTGCCGTAGGCGCCTTCGGTGCTTTTTGTTCGGCAGTCGGAGATTTTTGCTGTTTCGCATCTGCGGACTGCGCCAGGGAGATTGGTCCCAGGAGAAGCAGGGCAGCGGAAAGAAGTTGTTTAGGAATGTGGTTCACGTTTGCCGACCGTCTTCTCCAAGAGAACCGCCAGATTTGTACAGCAGACCTCTGGATCGTGCTTCATGAGATCGTCCACGGTAAAGTGCCCGGTTGCGACCGCGATAGTCGGCAGGGAATTGACGCGTGCGGCTTCAATATCTGCGGGTGTATCGCCGACGACACAAACGGTTGCATCACGGCCTGCGATCTTGCGAGCCTTCTCTGCGGCATGAGCAATCATCTCCGAGCGAATGTCGAAATGATCGCTGAAACCCCCAAAGCGGAACCAATGTCTCAATCCGATATTTTCGATTTTCAGCCAGCCAATTTTTTCCAGATTGCCTGTTCCGACGCCAAGGACCGCTCCCTTCCCGTCGAGATAGTGCAACACCTCTTTTACCCCAGGCATCATGGTTAATTTCATTTCACTGCGACGATTGGCTACGGTATCGCACATAACCTGACAGATGTCGGGAAGAAGAGGACGAAAGATCTCATCTGCGATGCCGGCGTTGCGAAAGGCGTCGCGCAGAATGGCCGGGTCGGTGCTGCCATGAAACATGACGCCGTCCATGGTCACAGGTTGGCCGTAAATCTGCAGAATGCCATCGGTAAAGGAATCGTAATGAATCCGATCCTGGCTTCGCAGAAGAGTACCGTCGATGTCAAAGAGATAGGCTTCCTGCTTGTCCCATTGGAAGCCTTCACGGATATAGACTTTGGCCTGGTCGGAATTCGAGTGGCCGTTGCCTGGTGCCTGACTCACCGCTTGTACAGTTCCTTTCTCTGGACCGTATTGCTGGCAGGCACCTTTTCTTAAGAAAGGATTGCCTGCTTTGTGGTGTCAAATACTTGACGCTCACTGCGGGGCGGGCGCTTGAGGCCAATTCGAATTTGGACCGGATCGATGTTCAACTCAGCGATAGTACGGCTGAGCGTGTTGCGATGCATTCCCAATTCGCGGGCGGCCTTGCACTGGTTCCCCTTGTGATTTGCCAGCACTTCCAGGATAAAGCGCTTCTTAAATTCGCGTACTGCTTCTTCGTAGGTGATCCCACTCGAATGCATCTGCGTCACAAGGGCTTCCAATTCCCGTTTCACACAAACCTCTTTCTCTCCCGGAGCTATTACGGGAGTCCACAATTAGTATTTCGTCCGGTCCGCAAAGAGCTATAGCCCTTCAGACTGAAATCGTTCTATGCCTGTGGACGTATCCATGCAGGCTGCGCATCCTCAATTGCCTTGATTCCTGCGCGAATCTTTTCACCCAAGGCTTCTGGTGTAATTACTGTACTGCCGTGAGCGGTTGATAAGAAAAAATTAGCAAATCGCGATTCTTCCAACACACTCCAGTGAGGGAGAAAAGCAGCGACAGCCATTACTATCAGTGTCACTACCAGTCCACCCTGCAGCAGACCTAAAAAACCACCAGCCAGCCGATCCGCCCACCCTAAACCAAATAGAGCAAAGGTTGAGCGTAACAACTTTCCCAATAATCCTGCGACTACCATTATGGCAACCGCAATCACAATAAACCCTAATGCATCGCTGATCGGTTCGTTTGCTCCGAGTCTCTGGACCCATTCTGCCGCGACAGGATATTGCCTGGCGGCGAACCACAAACCACCGATCACTCCAATCAAGGAGCATATGACTACAAAAAATCCACGTCGCAGGCCCGAGAAAACGGACAATGCAAGAATAATCAGGATTGCCCAATCAGCTGGAGCCATCGTGCGACTCTCTCTAAAGCGCTAGGTCTTTTCCTGTCAGCAAGCGGTACGCTTCCAGGTATTTCTGCTGGGTGCGTTCGACAACTTCCTTGGGAAGAGCGGGCGCTGGTGCTTGCTTGTTCCAGCGAATGCTTTCCAGATAGTCTCGCACAAATTGCTTATCGAAGGAGGGCTGAGGTCCACCGGGACGATAACTTTCCTTCGGCCAGAAACGAGAAGAATCAGGCGTGAGCACCTCATCGGCAAGGATGATACCTGCTGATGTGCGTCCAAACTCAAACTTTGTGTCCGCCAAAATCAATCCACGACTCTCTGCGTGTTGTGCCGCCTTCGCATAAATCTTCAAACTCAGTTCGCGCAGTGTCTCAGCGTCTTTGACTCCAATGCGAGACTTCATTTCGTCGAAACTGATGTTTTCGTCGTGTTCTCCACCTTGGCTCTTCGATGCCGGAGTGAAGATGGGTTCCGGCAAGCGATCACTTTCACGCAATCCTGAAGGAAGCGGAATACCGCACAGTGAGCCTGTCGCCTGATAATCCTTCCATCCCGATCCCGACAAATACCCCCGAACGACGCACTCCACAGGAAACATCTCTGCTTTATGTACCAGCATGGAGCGGCCGCGCAGATCCTCTACGTGCGGCTGCAAAATAGCCGGATACTCTTCAACCTTCGCAGTGATCAGATGATTCTGTGTAATGTCTGAAAGTAGCTCAAACCAGAATAGCGACATCTGGGTAAGAATCTTGCCCTTTCCGGGAATTCCTGAGCCCAGGACATGGTCAAAGGCTGAGATGCGGTCAGTTGCGACCAAAAGCAGGAAATCTCCTACGGAATACAGATCCCGTACCTTGCCGCGCGCAAGAGGTTTCAGATCAGAAAATACGGTTTCGAGAATCACTATCAAAGGGATGGGGCCTTTCTAAGGAAGCAACTGCCTTTCGATTCTCTGTTCACGCCGCTCGGTTTGTCAATGTGTAGAAAGGTCCACAATTTGAATCAACTCATCCAAAGCGAGTTGAGCAATAACAGTGAAGTGCTTTCACTGTTATTGCTCAGGTATAGGGTTCGGGCCGAGGGTTTAAGTGCCGGTTTTGGAAGTACAGAATCGTTTCTGGGTCAATGTTCATCGCGCACTTGACCCTGTGACAGCGGTCACGGAGGCAGGAAGGATATTGGGAGAAACTCGAATTGTCAAGTTGGTCGAGCGGGTCGATAAGGGTTTTAGTAAACCGCACGAACAACACGACAGAAGAAAGTTTTGGAAAGGGGAAGCCAGAACTCTCTTCGTTGATTACAGGAGCATCCAGTAGCTGGAAGCTACCGACCTCCGGCACCAGCTACTGGTTCACCTGTCGTTTCTTGCGTCACGCTAGTGCCCCCGGGACAGCAACACTGCCGGGGGCCAATTTTTTTGCTCTCAGATAATAGCAAGAACAAGTTGGATTGCAAACAGAAGTCTCCCATTCCCATCTTCCATAAAAAAATCAAACGCAGGTTCTCGGTTGCTGTCCGCTCGCGGACACAGCTAGAGCAATTCCGGCAATACGATGCCGATCAAAGATCGGTTAGGTGCTGCCTTCTCTGGCGGAAATCAGCTTCACTCTCGTGAATACAGCCACACCGAATTTGCCAGGGCAGGTCTGTTACGATTTCACATTAGAAACATCGCGTAAAAGAAAACCGCCCCTGAATGGGGCGGTTCTTTTCGTATCAAAAGGGAATTTGTTATGCCGTTGCCCGTGCTGGTTCCGGTGCGCGATCTGTGCTTCCCAGTCGAACACTGACAAGCTTTGAAACACCGGGTTCCTGCATAGTAACCCCGTAGATCAGATCTGCAGCAGTCATCATGCGCTTGGAGTGGGTGACCATAACAAATTGCGTGTTATGACTCATGCTCCGCAACAGATCTGCAAGTCTGCCCACGTTGGTTTCGTCGAGAGGTGCATCGACTTCGTCCAGTACGCAGAAGGGACTCGGCTGATACTGGAAGATTCCGACCAGCAGGGAAAGAGCGGTCAACGCCTTTTCTCCACCGGAGAGCAATAGCACGTTCTGCAGCTTTTTGCCCGGCGGTGAAGCTACGATATCGATGCCACTCTCGGCTGAGTTCTCTTCGTCGGTGAGTTTCATAAAGGCCTGTCCGCCGTTGAACAGCTTCGTGAAAGTCGTGGCGAAGTTCTCGTTAATGCGAGCAAAGGCTTCATCGAATTTCGTCTTGGAGATCTCATCGATTTCCTTGATCGTCGCCTGCGTGTTCTCGATTGAATCGAGCAGATCCTTACGCTGCGTTTCGAGGAATGTGTGCCTTTCGGAGGTTTCCTTGTACTCTTCCAGGGCCATCATGTTCACAGGCCCCATCGATTCAAGTTTGTGCTTCAGGCCTCTGCAGGTTTCGTCTTCTGCAACCAAAGCCTCGTCTTCAAGAGGAGTGATTTCCTCTTCACGGAGTGCTGTGGCTTCGATTCCAAGATCGCTGACGCAGGTGGCTTCGATGTGTTCGAGGTCCGCTTTGAGCTTGGCTGCACGTGCGCTACGTTCGCTGCGGGCTTCGCGCAAAGCATCCGTTTCCGTACGGAGTACCTTCAATTGCTGTTCGATCTCGGCGATTGCCGAACGGAGCGCCTTGGCTTCCTCGGTAAACTGACTGACCTGGCGGAGAGCCTGTTCGCGTTTTTCCGCCAGCTCCTGATGCTGGCCGGCAAGAGCTTCGTTCTCCTGGATCCGCTGTTCGCGCTCCGCTGCCGCAGCAGCAAGTTGTTGCTCAAGCTGCGTAGCCCGGCGCTCAAGATCGGCATACAGACGATCAATACGAGCGAAGGTAGCTTCTGCACCACGACGGCGTTCTTCGAGTCCGGCCAGTTCGGCAGAGACTTGAGCGGCTTCCTGTTGTGCTGTCTCCCGCGCCTGACGCAGATCTTCAACCGTCTTTTGTAGCTCCTGGAGCTTGGCTTCAGATTCAGCGTGCTGTGACTCCAGCCGCATTGCCTCTTCACGCTTCTGTGCGATCAGAGCTTGCCTCTGCTGACGGGTGCTGTTATTGCGCTCGACCTGCTGTTCACGCTCCTGCAAGCGACGCTGCAAACGTTGTACCTCAGTCTCGAGTTGCCGCAATGCTGCGCCTTGATTGGCACTTTCACGCTCGGCATTTCTACGTTCGTCGCTTTTAGATTCAATCAGGCCGTTCAATTCGACCAGAGATTGAGAAAGGGCAGCAGCTTGAGTCTCTGCCTCCTTCAACTCAGCCTCTACCTGATCCAACTTTTCCTGTGCGGCACGCAGTTCACGCTTCAGCGCAAGAGGTCCTTCTGCGCGGGGTTTGCCTCCCGTTACAGTGACGTTGTGGAAGCATTCCCCTGAAGGTGCCAGGAAGAAGGCGTGCGGATTTTCCAGTGCAAGTGAACGTGCCGTATCCGTATCGGGGGTAACGTATCCCTCACGCAGCTTGGGCAAAATGACTTCCAGTGAGGATCCGAATCCATCGAGGACTCGAATGCAGTCCTTCAGTCGAACAATGCCGGTTTGGTCACTGTAGCTCGGCTTGGAGTTGTCGCTGGCAAAGGAGAATTTGGCCTGTGAATCTTCCGGATGGACCAGGAAGGTTGCGCGTCCGTCTACGTCAGTCTTCAGCAGGCGCATGCCCTCGTCGGCAGCATCCCAGCTCTTGACGACGATGTAGTTCAGCTCCTCGCGGAGGAACTCGTCGACAACATTTTCGTAAGCGCCGTTAACTTCGAGGAAATCGGCCAGGGTCCCGACAGGGGCCAATCCTCCGTCCATTGTTTTAGAGCGGAAGAGTTTCTTGACTGTGTCGGTGGAGTAACTGTGTTCACGGATCAGCGCATCGAGAGAGTTTCTGCGCCCGAGCAGGGTGGCGTGCTCAGAACGTAACTGATCGCCACGGCGTTTGGCCTGTGACTCTTCTTCGCGCTTGGTGTTGATCTGACCACGAAGTTCCGCAATTTCCTGTTCCAGGCGTTTTAACGCTTCCGTCGCGTTCTGATAACGCATGGAGACCTGGCTGCGTTCCGCACCCAGATTTTCCAGCTCCTGATTCGCTGCGGACATTTCGCTGGCTAGGGACTCAGCTTCACGCTCCAGTGATGCAAGAGCCTCTTCAGCCTGGGCTGTCTGGTTTCGGGCGATTCCAGCCTGGGTGAGCAGGTTCATGGATTGACGCCGTCCAGCTTCCAGTCGTTGCTCGGCATCTCCTAGCTGTTGCGCTGTGAATCTGGCAGCTTGCTGCTTTGCCTGTGCCTGTTCGCGGAATGCTGCAGCTTCCTGTGCTGCGGTTTCCAGGAACTGTTTATTGGCGATGCGCTCCTGGGTAACGGAATCGATCTGCTGCCGGGTCTGCTCCTGTTCAGCCGTAGATGCTGCGGTGCGTGCTTCCAGCTCAGCGATGCGTTCCGTATTCGACCGCTGGCGGGAAGCGGCACGTTCCAACTCGATTGCCGAGTCGTTGGCTAGTTTCTGTGTTTCCTTTGCCTCATTGTCGAGTTCGTATCCACGAGAAGTAGCCTTTTGGTGTTCGCCCTCAAGACCCTCGACCTTGGCTGCATGCTCGTCAATCTGTGTTCCGAGAGCGGTGATCTCTTTGGTCAGTTTGGATTGCTCCGCATCCATCTGGCGAATACGGCTGGCCAAGACGACGCGCAATTTCGCACGCAGTTCATCGCGGATAGCTCCGTAGCGCTCAGCCTTTGCAGCCTGTCTTTTGAGGGAGCCCATTTGGCGGGTAACTTCCTCGAAAATGTCATTTACGCGGGCGAGGTTCTGCTTCGCTGATTCCAGCCGGAGCTCTGCCAGTCGCTTCTTCGTCTTAAAGCGGGTAATTCCTGCTGCTTCTTCGATAATGGAGCGGCGATCATGGGGCTTTGAGCTAAGCAACTGGCCGATACGTTCCTGGCCGATGATGGCATAGCTTTCCGGTCCGAGACCGGTGCCCATGAAAATGTCCTGAATATCACGCAAACGGCAAAGCTTGCCATTCAACAGGTATTCGCTTTCGCCTGTCCGGAAGAGACGACGGGTAATGATGATTTCACCTTGCTGCGGAGTCTTCTGGAACTTGCGGCGGCGAATCTTAAGCACAACGCCGCCATCCGGCATTGTTGTGCCGGCTGCAGCTCCGTCCTTAGGAGCCGGCGCCTCTTCCTCTGTCGATTGTCCAGGCTGGGAGTCTGAGATGATCTCTTCGACTTCGGCTGCCTTTTGCTCCCGGACCTTCTCCTCATCCCAATCAGGATCGAAATTGGGATCTATAACCACTTCCGGTTCTTCCAACAACGGTCCGCCATAGGCTTCGGGATCAACCATCGTCAGAGTGACTTCTGCCATACCCAGCGCCTTACGATCACGGGAACCGGCGAAGATGACGTCCTGCATGTGCCCGCCACGAAGCGTCTTGGCGCTTTGTTCACCCAATACCCAGGTGACTCCGTCCAGGATGTTCGATTTTCCGCAGCCGTTTGGTCCAACGACTGCGGCGATCCCGTGTCCGGGCAACGCGACCTCGGTCTTGTCGCAGAACGACTTGAAGCCCAGGATCTGGATCTTTTTCAGTTTCAGCATCGATACTCCTTTCGCTGAGGCAGAGCGGTCAAAAATCGTCTCCCTATCCTTCTTGGAAGGCGCAGGGATGACATCTTCAATCTCAAACTGTAGCGTTCGTACGGGAGCAGAATCAACACGGTTACCCCAACATCTTGTGGATAAGCCGTCCCAAACTCAAGAATTAGTGCGACGATGTCGGATTTATGCCAATTTGGCCCTCAAATGGAGTCCTGTAGAACCTCCAGGCCCCTGGAAGTTGCTGCCTTTGTCGGCCTTGAAAACGGGTTGAGTCTGCTACCCGTTTCCGGGCTTTTCCCTGCTGGCAATTTCCTGAAAGCTTTCGTTTGGACGAGCCGTAGATGAGAACGCTGGAGACCGTTTCTCCTTAAGCGTAGTCCTATTTCTCCCGGTGCCACAAGAAGAAAAAGGGAAGATCCGCCTCTTCTTCTCGGCGTAATCTGCGTAATTCGTTTGACTTCCGGTTTTAGCCCGGTCATACTGCTTTTAATATGTCATTTCGCACCCATTTTGAGGCCATGGCCATGTGCATGCAAATGCAGATGCTTTGCGGACCCGTGGCTGCGAAAAAGGACAGGCTGAGACGCTAAACTCCAGCAAAAACTAAGTCCAGAGCGGCCCGGGTCCTAAGAAAGGATGCCGGGCCGCTCATTTTTCCAAGCGGTTTCAGAACTGTATCGCCAGCAAGATAAAACGGAGGAGCAGAAGCAGAGATGTCCGATTCACCGCAGACGAAACACCATTTGGCTACCCTGGCCGTCCATGCTGGGCAAGAACCCGATCCGGCTACTGGTGCGCGTGTTGTGCCGATTTACCAGACCACCTCTTACGTTTTTAACGACGCCGATCATGGCGCACGGCTTTTCGCTCTGCAGGAAGCCGGGAATATCTATACGCGGATCATGAATCCGACAACGGATGTCTTCGAAAAACGCGTAGCCGCATTGGAGGGGGGCGCCGCCGGGCTTGCTACGGCCTCCGGGCAGGCTGCGGAAACGCTGACCATTACGACTTTGGCTGGCGCCGGAGACGAGGTTGTTTCTACAACCTCTCTGTATGGCGGGACGTACACTTTGTTCCACTACACGCTGGCCCGCCTGGGGATCAAGGTGAAGTTCGTAGATGCGGATGATTTTGAGGGCATTCGGGCAGCTATTACCTCAAAGACCAAAGCTATCTATGCGGAAACACTTGGTAATCCCAAGCTGGATGTTCTGGATATTGAAGTATTAGCCAAGATTGCCCATGAGAACGGTCTGCCTCTGGTGATCGACAATACCTGCGCTTCTGCGTCTCTTCTTCGTCCTATCGAATGGGGAGCAGATATTGTCCTCAATTCTGCAACTAAGTTCTTAGGCGGACACGGAAATACGATTGGCGGTGTCATCGTCGATTCCGGCAAATTCGATTGGAAAGCATCTGGGCGTTTCCCAGAATTTGTGAATCCCGATCCTTCGTATCATGGACTTTCCTTTGTCGAAACCTTTGGTCCTCTGGCCTTTATTCTCAAGGCTCGAGTGCAGGGTTTGCGGGATACTGGTGCAGCACTCTCTCCTTTCAGTTCTTTCTTGTTGTTGCAGGGAATTGAGACTTTGCACTTAAGAGTAGAGCGTCATTCTCAAAATGCTCTAGCCGTGGCAAAGTTTCTGGAGCAGCATTCCGGTGTGGAATGGGTAAATTATCCCGGACTTGCTTCCAGCAAATATTACGAGCGGGCCAAGAAGTATCTTCCTGAGGGCCAGGGCGGTCTTCTTACTTTTGGTATTCGCGGGGGATATGAGGCAGGGAAAAGGCTCATTAACTCGCTTAAGTTGTTTTCTCTGGTAGCGAACATTGGCGACGCAAAATCGCTGGTGATACATCCAGCTTCTACTACGCACCAACAGTTGACGGTCGAAGAACAGCTATCGAGTGGAGTCACTCCGGAGTTGGTTCGCCTGTCGATCGGTATTGAAGATGCTCGCGACATCATCGCCGATCTCGACCAAGCCATCAATGCTGCCTGTACGGTGGCCACTACCGATAGCCAGTCGGAACTGGCCAAACAATGACGACATTGAAAACCGTTGCTTCTATAGTCCAACCAACTTTTGAGGGCGATTTCGCTCTTGATGAACATTTCGCTCTCGAAGAAGGCGGATCGCTGACCAGTCCAACGCTTCGTTACACGCTTTACGGAAAGCTGAATGAAGCCCGCGATAACGTCATTCTCGTCTGCCATGCCCTTTCCGGATCTTCGCGGGTAGCGGAGTGGTGGCCATTGATGTTCGGACCGACAGGTCTTTTTGATTTGGAGAAGTACTGTATCGTTTGTGCCAACATCTTTGGTTCTTGTTATGGTTCAACTTCTCCCCTGTCTATTAATCCCGCTACCGGAAAGCTCTACGGTCCCACCTTCCCACTGATTTCTGTTCGTGACATAGTTCGGGCAGAGGCACTCCTTCTCGACCATCTCGGCATTGAAAAGGTACTGTTAACCCTCGGTCCTTCAATAGGTGGAATGCAGGTATTGGAGTGGGTAATCAACTATCCGGATCGTATCCGTCGCGCAGTAGCAATGGGCTCCGCACCGCTAAATGCACTTGGTCTGGCCCTGAATCACATGCAGCGGCAGGCTATTCAAAACGATCAATGCTGGAATGGTGGATGGTATTCGCCGGAGAATCCTCCTCGTGGAGGACTGTCGCTGGCACGCCAGATAGCAATGATTAGCTACAAGACGCAGGAGCTATTCGACGTTCGCTTTGGCCGTAAGCCGAATCGCAATGGTGAAGATCCCTATTGTTCCGGAGATCAGAATAGCTTGATCGGAGGACGCTTTGATATTGGGGGGTATCTCGATTATCAAGGCCAGATATTCAATAAGCGCTTCGATGCAAATTGCTATCTTTCCATTCTGAGAACGATGGATACCTTTGATCCTACTCGCGGCTATAACTCTGCCCGCGAGGCATACTCACGTATAAAAGCCAATCTCTTGTTAATCGGCCTCTCGACCGACTGGCTCATCCCTCCTGGTGATGTAATGTCTATGGCCGAGGAGATCACCGCCGCGGGTGCGCCTTGTGAATATCGCGAAATGATCTCGCATCACGGACACGATGGCTTTCTGGCTGAGATGGATACACTTGTTAGTGTGATCGGTCCGGTTGTGGATTGAATGAAATAGGTGCGATCTGAATTTACACAAACGGCCTAGGAGAATTCCTCTTAGGCCGTTGCTTTATTTAGCCGTAAAGTAGGTTGGCCAAACATTTTAATTATTCAGTTTGGCTGACTAGAGATCGTCCTTCCATCAAGAAGCGATTGGGATCGTTCTTTGAATTTTTCCAAAGCTTCTTCAAGGAATCGTTATATCCGAAGATCGCGTTAGGAACCCGTGCGGAGAGGTCCCGGATCGCCGCGTCTACTTTATCCTTTGACAGCTGAATCTGTGCTTTCTTTCCCTGGTCGTCATAAGCATGCACGAAATAGGTTTTGCTAATGGTGATGAAGTAGTAGAGCTTACGCTTAAGCAAATATTCATGTGTCCAAACCAGGTGATTTAGCCGAATTGCATTTGCACTGAAAGGCGAACTTGTCAGGAGCCAATTCTGGGTTACTTCAACTTTATTCGACCGCCATGGATACGTTGAGTGAGCTCCTATCATTTCGGCATCTATTTCCTGCACGAGCATTTCCAGTTGGCCGTATTTTGCGATCTGTTTGGCAAAGGGGTGGCGTGCAAAGTCTCCGGTAGCCTGCAAATACCTCCAGATCATCCATGCCCAGAACAGAAGAGCAGGAATGCCAATTATTAGCGAGATGATTCCAGTCTCTCGATAATCTTCGCCATCAATGTAATACGTAAAGGTCGGCGGAGCTTCGGAAGAGAGCGAATTCTCGAGATGCTTTGCCAGTTCAGCAGAGATGGGCCTTACTCTACCTTCAAAGCTCATGTCGCGAATTTCGTCCGGATGGCTTCCGCCAGGGAGACGGAGAACCAGTAGTTTTTCGTCCGCTAACATCACAAAATACTGGCTATCGACATATTTCGATCCACCCCGTCGCGTTGTGGTGTGATGAATGCCGGTATTAAGTGCACGATCGATATGAATACGGACGAATTGATCGTCTATGGGATGTTGGATGATCTGAGCTGCATCTACAGAGCTGGCGCCACGAAAGAATTGAGTCAGATATTGACGTTGATACGTTAGGAAGAGTATGCCGAGTAATGCAATGCAGACGATTACAATTAATGAATTCCTGTTTGCACGGCGAATCAGATTTCCGCAACATCCATTCCACATAAAAGCACCTTATTAGCAGCTAATAAAAGAGATCGGGAGAAGAAGGGAACATCCTCCAGGCTAAAAGCTGCATATCTTTCCAAAATAAGGGGGCTTTGCCAGCATAGCAGAAATTGTGCCGCCTCCCTTTGCCAGAACGATATTTAGGGTTCAAGGAGTCATCTGAAGAGTGTGGAGCGGTTTGAGCCGTTTGGGGGAGCTGAGATCGAGTACTTTGTTTCGCAGCCTATTTTGCCGGGAAGCTTCCCGGCGAACGTATATTGTTACCAATTTAGGTCTGGATTTTGCCGGATATGCGCAGGAATTACAGTTTGTCTGGGATGTACTTCTAGAAGCGATATCGGGTTTTGCTATTCGAAACAACAGGCTCATCCTCGATTCCTCGAGAGTGAGCCTGTTGTGTGGTGTTTCGAGATCTTCTAGATCTGGGATATTCGTCAGAGTCTAGAAGTGTCCTTGTACTGCGAATTGTAGGAAGCGTGGAGAGTTACCCACGCCAGTGATTTTGCCGAATGAGCTCGATGTAGGCGAGGTATTCGGAGCAGAGAAGACGGGATGGTTAAGGGCGTTGATGGCCTCAAAACGGAAATCCGTCGATATCTGCTCGGTAACCTTGAACTGCTTGGTCACGCCTAGGTTCAGCAGGTTTTGGAAGTCCTGTCGGACATTGTTAAAGCGCAATGGCATGATTCTGAGATTGCTCTTTAGCTGATCTCCGGAAACGGTATCGAAGACAGAGGTGCTAAACCACTGGCCGATATTCCGATTGCTCACCTTGGAGATATCTTTGTAGGATTTTCCGGTATTCAAGACCATATTGCTCGTGCTGAAGGTGATCGGTTGACCACTTTGAACACGATATATGCCTTGAAGCTGCCAACCACTGATGACTTTGTTCGCTATGCCACTGGCATTTGACGCGAATGTTTTGCCCTTGCCGAAAGGAAGCTCATAGATTCCTGTAATCGAGAGGTTACGAGGGTAGTCTCCATTGGAGATTCCATACCAGGGCTTCGCGTCTCCCGCATTCAGGAAGGTAATTGCGTCCAAGGACTTGGATTGGGTGTAGGCAACCATCATGTTGTAGCCGTGCGAGAAACGCTTGGTCAACGATAGCTGCAATGCGTGATAGGTGCTGTAACCAGAGGTATCCGGAGCCGTGATACCGGTGTATTCCGGATAAGGCTTGTACAGCTGGTTCAGAGTTGTCTGTTGACTGGTGAACAAACCCGGCGATCCAGGAACGGAGATTCCATAGAACGGGTTAGCTGTGTTCTTTGTCAACGTGCTGTAATTGTCCTTTTGTGCCTGAGTCAGTTCCTGATCTTTGCTCAGATAGGCATTAGGCAGAGGATTGTAGTCACGTGTGATCTTGATATGAAGGTTGTTGTTGCCTACGTAATTTGCATCGAGGACGATCTCCGCTGGCAAGGAGTATTGAAAGCCTAGAGACCAACGCTCGTTATAGGGGGTCTTGGGACGTTGAGGGAAGAAGGATATGCTCGTTCCCAATCCCTGCATCATTCCATACGTATTTCCCGCCGGTTGGCTAATGCCATATGGGAAGGGATTGGAAATGTCAGCAATAAAGTGCTGCCCGTTATCGATAGTGACTGTGGCTGGAGTTTGTTGACTATAACCGATCGGATTGCCGTATTGGATGTTCTGTGCAAGATGGCTGTAGAAGATTCCAAAACCACCACGAACAGCCAGCTTCCTAGTTGCGGAGTAGGCAAATCCAAAGCGGGGAGAGAAGTTTGCTGTTTGTGCCTGCCAGAGTCCATGCGCTGGATTGGAGGTTGTTCCGGCATAGAGGAGTCCTCCATTCACAGCAAATTGTGAAACCGGAAGGAGCGCATTGGGATTTGTTGCGTAATTCTTCTTTGCCTGGTCGGCAATCGGATTTGGGCTATTGAAGGCGAAACCTGCAATGCTCTTGTTGTGGCGCTCCCAGAGAGGCGTGCCATATTCGTAGCGAAGGCCAAGGTTCAACATCAGACGGGGCATAACCTTCCAGTCATCTTGGATGAATGCCGTGTAGTAATCAGTGTTGTTGGCTGTTGCGGTGTTAAGAGTCATGCTGGAATTTTCCGGAATGCCCATTAGGAATGACGCCAGCGCCTGTCCGATAGGAGCAACCGTTGCATTATCTCCCGGTCCACGGGTGTAGCTTCCGGTAGAGTTCAGAACAGCATGCTCACCTGTAAAGTTTGCTTGGTTGGCTTGATATTGACGCCATTCAACACCAACGTGCAGTTGGTGGGTATGTTGAGAGCGCGATATCGAGATCTGCCCGGCGTGAATGTTATCTGCTTCAAACGAAGGATCGGAGTTGCCCAGGGTTGCATATCCGCTGATTTTTATCTGCGGAAATCCTTGAGCAAGCTTGTTTGAACCTGCAAGGATGCTGGCGGGTAGTCCGAGATCGGCCACCGTGGCTTTGGCCGAAAGAGTCGATATGGTGGTAAACCGCGTGAAAGAGTAACGAGCATTGAGAACGGTGACGGGACCAAGAGTGTTGACGTAATCGAGTACGAGTCCCTTGTTCTTCAGAACTGTATCCAGTCCACTGGCATTGGGGAAATAAGCATTCTTTTTGGGTTGATCTCTATCACTGATGATGAAGTGCCCAAAGAGTTTCTGGCTACCGCTCAATGTGTAGTCAAGGCGTGTGACAACATTCCAGTAATGATCGACGGTTGAACCACTCCATACATAGTTGTTCTGTCCATCGGCGGTCTGCTGTGTAGAACCTGTTGGATCGGGGTAATAGTTAAGAATCTTTTGTGCAACAGGATTAACTAGAGATGCGACGTTGTTTTGAGTGACTAATTGTCTAACGAAATGCCCAGGGCAACGTGTGTCGGCCTGCGTTGTAAAAGGGTTGGCAACAGCATAGGCATCATGAGCAGGATTGGTTACGCCTGTGCAGACAGTTTCTGCGGGAGTAGTTTGCAATCCCAATAACTTAGAGAAATCTCCCTTCTTCTCTTCCGGAGTAGGGACGGTGGCTACTGTGCTGTTTCCAAGTGAGCTGTACTGGCGTTCGTAACCTGCGAAGAAAAAGAGCTTCTTGGAGAGAATAGGACCGTCGACTCCGACGCTCTCACGGTTATAGCGGGTTTCAGCAGAGGTTGTGCTTCCGAAGTTATAGTTTTTCGCGTTTACATCGGAGTTTTGATAAAACCACGAAGCGCTTCCGTGAAATTTGCTGGTGCCGGATTTAATACTGCTATCGAGCGAGGCTCCCGAACTATGCGCGATTGAAGCATCGTAAGGTGAGGTAATGAACTTAAATTCTTGAACGAAGTCGCGGGACGGCGTGTAGGCTGCAGTAACCGATCCAGCATTTCTCGTATTCGGAGCGCCGTCTAGAGTGAATTCGGTCTGTCCTGATTGCGCTCCATTTACTTTGGCGCTCTCTGCACCACCCTCATAGGTATGAGCACCTGTACTTAAAGATGTGCTGGCTACGCCTGAAAGCAGGAGCTGCAATTCGTAAGGATTTCCATAAAGGATAGGAAGATCTTGCATGGACTTGGATTCCACAACAGAACCAAGTGTCGAATCTTCCGTATGGAGCGAGACGCCATGCTCTTCGACCGTTACGGTTTCGGCTGCCGCTCCCACTTCGAGCTTGAAGGGAACACCCACGCGTGAAGCAACTTCGACACGGATATGTTCGACGACTGTTTCCTTAAAGCCTGGCGCGTTGGCGCTCATTGTATAAAGACCGGGAATAACGAATTCGAAGGCGTACATCCCGGCTTCATTTGAATCCTTTGATTGGACGACGTCAGTTTCTTCGTTCATCAAACTAATTGACGCGTTTGGAATGATGGCTCCAGAAGGATCGGTAACTAGACCGCTAATCCTTCCACGATCTTCTTGAGCGATAGCTGAAGCTGTCACGAATAGCAGTAGAAACACTATTGGCAGGCCTCTAAACAGCATGCTCTTGTAATGCATTGTTCTCCTTACCAAGCAGCTTTCCGCAACTTTCCTTGTGGTTTAAAGCATGAGTCGCGATTTGCTGATGCATTTGCCTGCCAGAAGTACAGCCTGTTCTGACAGTGCAATGCATATAGGTGTTTATTTTTGTGGGATCTACAAACAATTCTCCCGACAGTAATTTTTGATTGAATTCGGTGTATAGTCAATAATTTTAAAAATTAATATGTAATTATGAAAAATATACCGGATATTGCGATATCGACTTATGAAATCAGCTCTCTAGCCGATAAGATCTGGATAGAAGACCTGGAAATAACTCACAAAGAAGAAATCGGCACACGATAACGGATTGCCCTTGGATGAAGGTCTGTTTCCCATCTTATGAATTTGTGTTGCAGTTAAGGAATCCGCTAAGATGTGTTAGCGTGTCTTACCGAATCATGGATTTGAAAATTATTGAAAACTGTATAGAGCCTTGATCTCTAGATCAAAAGATCTCTGTGAACCCCGCTCAAGTTCGACAGGCAGTTCCAACGACTTCAGTGCAATCAGCCCTGGCGGGCATCTTTTCTCACGGGCAAATCCGGAAACGATAGCGCCTTTGACATGACTCTGTTTCGAGTTTCAAACGTTTGGGCGGAGTTTTCCTCAGGGCTGCTCGCCTAGACCTTTCCTGCTGTTCGTTCAAAAGGCAATTCAGCACTAGAATTGAAATTGAACCTTACCGAGACAATGGCTGAATTCACACATCTCCACATCCATACGGACTATTCACTTCTGGACGGAGCTTGCGACGTCCATAAATTGGTTGATCGTGTCCACTCGATTGGGCAAAAAGCTGTCGCCATCACGGATCATGGCAATATCTATGGGGCTGTCCACTTCTTTGAGGCTGCCAAGAAGAAGGGCATCAAGCCGATTCTGGGTTGTGAGCTTTACATTTGCCAGAATGAGGATCATCGGGCCGATCCTCAGGGGGACGATTATCATCATTTTCTTGTCCTGGCTGAGAATGAAGAAGGCTATCGCAATCTGGTTCGGATTACCTCCGAAGCCTCGCTCCACGGCTTTTACCGCAAGCCGCGTATTAGTAAAAAGTATCTCGCTGAGCATGCCAGCGGGCTGATTGGATTTTCGGGATGTCTGGGAGGCGAACTCTGCCAGAATCTGATGGCCGGGAAGTATGAAGATGCCAAAGCGACAGCGGGGCAGTTTCAGGATATTTTTGGCAAGAACAATTTCTTCCTGGAGATTCAGGACCAGGGATTGGCTGACGAGAAAAGGATCCATGACGATTTGTTCCGATTGGAAAAGGAACTGGGGATTCCACTCGTTGCTACGAATGATTCTCACTATCTTTGCGATGATGACAGCCACGCTCATGAAGTGCTGCTTTGCGTACAGACGGCCTCATCCATTAACGATCCGAAGCGCTTCAGATTCGACTCCGATCAGTTCTATGTAAAGAGTGCCGACGAGATGGAGCGGCTCTTTTCTCATGCTCCTGAGGTTGTGCAGCGCACGATGCAATTCGCCGAGCGCTGCAATCTCAAGCTGAGCAAGGTGGATAATCCCTTCCCGGAATTCGCTGTTCCGGAAGGGCATACGATTGACAGTTATTTTGAAGAGATTTGCCGTCAGGGATACAAGAAGCGTCTAGAGACTGCGATTCGACATCTGCAAGAGAAGGGGCTGCTGCGGAGCACGATCGCTGAATACGAACAGAGACTCGATCGTGAGATCGGCATCATCAAGCAGATGAAGTTTTCCGGATACTTCCTTATCGTATGGGACTTCATCCGGTATGCTCGCGAACATGGTGTGCCGACTGGGCCGGGCCGTGGATCGGCTGCTGGCTCGCTGGTTGCTTACGTTATGGAGATCACGAATGTCGATCCTCTCCAGAACGTTCTTCTCTTCGAACGCTTCCTGAATCCGGAACGCGTCTCGATGCCTGATATCGATATTGACTTCTGCATGACGGGCCGTGGAGACGTGATCGATTACGTTACACGGAAGTACGGCCGCGATCAGGTTGCGCAGATCATCACCTTTAATACGATGGCGGCAAAGGCTGCTATTAAGGATGTGGGCCGCGCTCTGGAGATGCCTTACGGCGAAGTTGATCGTATCGCCAAGATGATTCCGGCAACCATAGGCATGACCATCGATCAGGCTCTGCAGGAAGTTCCACAGCTGCAAGAGGTCTATGAAAACGATACGCAGATTCGCGGTCTGATCGACACGGCCAAGAGGCTTGAAGGCTTGGCTCGCGGTGCTGGTGTTCACGCCGCCGGAGTTGTGATCGCGCCGCGTCCGTTAACGGACCTTGTTCCTGTCTGCCGCAATAAAAACAACGATATCGTTACTGCCTATGACATGAAGGCAGTCGAAAAGATGGGCCTGTTGAAGATGGACTTCCTCGGGCTCACCACGCTGACAATCATTGCCGACTGTCTGAAGATGATTGAGAAGAATCATGGCGTAGAGCTGAATCTGGACACGATTCCTCTCGACGATGAAGAGACCTATACAAAGGTCTTCCATCAAGCCTATACGTCGGGCGTTTTCCAGTTTGAATCTGGTGGTATGCGTGACGTGCTCCGGCGTTATCGTCCGCAGTCGATTGAGGATCTTACCGCTCTGAATGCGCTCTATCGGCCTGGTCCAATTCAAGGCGGTATGATCGACGACTTCATTGAGCGTAAGTGGGGACGTCGTAAGGTCGAATATGAATTTCCTGAGCTTGAACGCATCCTGAAGGAGACGTTGGGCGTCATCGTCTATCAGGAACAGGTTATGCAGATCGCCAACGTCTTGGCGGGCTATTCCCTCGGTGAAGCCGACTTGTTGCGCCGCGCAATGGGTAAAAAGAATCCCGAGGAAATGGCGAAACAGCGTGACCGCTTTGTTAGCGGTGCGTTGGAAAAGGGCTTTCCTAAGGACAAGATTGTTCACATCTTCGAATTGATGGAACAGTTTGCAGGGTATGGCTTCAATAAGTCCCACTCTGCCGCCTATGCTTTGCTGGCCTATCGGACCGCATTTCTTAAGACTCATTATCCCGTGGAGTTCATGGCAGCTCTGCTGACCTCGGAAATTTCGAAGCCGGAAAACGTGGTGAAGTACATCAAAGAGTGCCGGGACATGAACATCAAGGTCGATCCTCCGGATGTTCAGCTTTCCGACGCTCACTTTACTCCGACCAAGGATGCAATTCGCTTCGGGTTGACGGCTATCAAAAACGTGGGTGGCAACGCTATTGAGTCCATTCTTGCGGTCCGCCGCGAATTGGAAGCAGAAGGGAAGCGATTCTCGACAATCTGGGAGTTCTGCGAGAAGGTCGATCTTCGCTTAATGAATAAACGGGTTCTCGAGTCCCTCATTAAGGCTGGTGCCATGGACTCGTTAGGCCGTCGTGCGCAACTCATGACCGTGCTCGATAAGGCTATTGAACGCGCTCAGAAGGCACAGCGCGATGCGGCTCAAGGGCAGGTAGGTCTCTTTGGAATCTTCGATGAGGCTCCTGGGGCTTCTAGCCAGGATGATCTGCCAAACGTTCCCGACTGGGATGAGAATCTCAGACTTCAGTCTGAGAAAGAGGTCCTTGGGTTCTTTGTGTCCGGTCATCCCATGGACAAATATGCGGAGAAGCTTCGGAATCTGCATGTTGTCGACACGGCTACGGCTCAGGAGATGAAGCCTTCTCCTCCACCACGCCGGGGTCAGTCTGCTCCCGAGAACGATATCTCTATCCCGGGAGTGCTGGTCGGGGTGAAAGTTGGAAAGTCGAAACGCTCGGGTGAACTATATGCCCAGGGTACTTTGGAAGATACGGTCGGCAAGATCGACCTTATCTGCTTCCCAAAAGACTACCAGCGGCTTGCTGAGGGGCTGAAACTGGAAGTTCCGGTTCTGGTTAAGGGGCAGCTTCGTGCGGAAGAGGATGCGGCTCCTAAGCTCTGTGTTTCGTCGATTCAACCACTTGAAGACGTCAAGATTAAACTGCCGGGAAGTATCCGTATCCGGGTTCCCCTTGAGCGGATTAGCGATACAACACTGGTGAATCTGAAAGACATGATGGATGCTGCTCCAGGGCCGGGGCGAGTGATGTTTTCTTTGGAACAGAAGGGAGAATTCGCGGTGCTCTTGGAGCCCGAGGCCTTGGCCATTGCCGCGGATCGTGGCTTCATCGACCGTGTAGAGGATTTGCTGGGGAAGGGTATGGTCCAGGTGCTGGACTAGGATCCGGGCTGTAAAGCGGAGTGGCCGGAGCTGGAATTTGGGACTGAATTTGTCTCCAAAGCCGGTCGCTCATACAATCGACAAATGTGGATTACTCGATCAGATTTTCTGTTCGAAAGGCCACAAGATGTCCCCTGGATTGAGCGTCAGGTGGGAATTGTTTCCTCTGACGTTCACGAAAATCGAATAAGCAAACGCAAGAGCGTATCCTGGCAAACAGAATGACTGAGCAGCAGACAGAGATCCTGAGCGAAGCGCAAACCTCGGCAGCCGTAGTGCCGACAGCATGGAGAAAGACAGAGCTGGCGCGACATTCCCAGCGTCCATATCCGATGGATTTCATCGAACACATCTTTACGGATTTCAGTGAGATTCACGGTGACCGGGCCTTTGGTGACGACGCCGCAATGGTGTGCGGAATGGCACGCTTTGACGGCGAGGAAGTAATGGTCATCGCCAACCGAAAGGGCCGGGATATGAAGGAGAAGGTACGCCGAAATTTCGGTATGCCAAATCCTGAAGGTTACCGTAAGGCTCTGCGGATTATGAAGATCGCCGAGAAGTTCGGCCGCCCGATCTTCACCTTAATTGATCTGACCGGAGCTGCTTGTGGTATTGGTGCCGAGGAGCGCGGACAGGGGGAAGCCATTGCTCGGAACATTTTGGAGATGTCCCGTCTACGCGTTCCCACGATTGCGACCATCACCGGCGAAGGCGGTTCTGGCGGAGCCTTGGCTTTAGCTGTCACGGATAGAGTGTTGATCCTGGAGAATGCCGTCTATTCGGTTATTTCGCCGGAAGCCTGTGGATCGATCATGTGGCGTGACGCTTCTAAACGGGCAGAGGCTGCTGAAGCTTTGAAGATTACTGCCGAGGATGTGAAGCGACTCGGCTGTGTTGATGATATTGTTTCCGAACCTGAAGGCGGAGCTCATACAGATGCTGCAAAGGCAGCGGAACTCCTGGCTGAGAAGCTTCGTTGGCACTTGAGCGAGTTGAAATCGATGTCGACGGATACTTTGTTGAAGCAACGGCAGGAAAAGTTCCGTAATGCTGCACAGTTCTTTGTAGCCGGATAATGATATCTTTCTCAACGTTTCATCTCGCTGTATTCCCCTGGAGGCGAAAGTGAGCGCGGCCAGAGCGTTTGACCGTTTTCGTGCATCGGTTTACTTCGTGGTCGCGGCGATATATTTCTATTTCGCTCGCCTGGTTGCGGAAATTGCAGCCCGAGGCTTAGGCGGAGGCGGCGACCAGTCGATCCTCAAGCATGTAATCTGCTTGTTTTTGTTGCTGATTGGCTACGCCGGCATGGGGTACGCTTTTCAGCAGCAGCCGCAACCGCTCGTGTCTATGGGACTGGTTCGCAGGCCGGGTGCCTGGCGGGAGTTCGGCTTAGGCCTAGCCTTCGGATGGGCAATGATCGTGGCTTGTGTGCTGCCCATTGCGCTCTTTGGTGGTTTGGCTGTCAGCTTTTCTCGCGACCTGTCTTCATGGGGATTGCTGCTTGCTGACCTGATCATCCTGGGGCTGGCTGCTTTGGTGGAAGAGATCGGCTTCCGCGGTTATCCTTTCCAGCGGTTAGTGGATGCCATGGGGCCAACCATGGCGTCGATTCTGATGGCGTTCTTTTTTGCCGGAGTTCATTCTTATAACCCTGCGTCCTCCCGGATGAGTTTATTCGTCACCTTTCTGAGTGGATTGCTCTTTGCTGTTGCATATTTGCGTACCAGAGCACTCTGGATGGGGTGGGGAATCCATCTCTCCTGGAATGCAGCCATGGGGCTGTTATTCGGCTTACCTGTCAGTGGAGTAGGTAATTTTTCTCCCGTAGTCATTAGCGATGCGATGGGTCCTTTATGGTTGACCGGTGGAAGTTATGGTCCGGAAGGTAGTTTGCTTGCGGCAATCGTGCTGCTGGCTAGCTTAGTGATCCTTTATCGTATTACTCGGGAATATGCCTATAAGTATGCTCAGCCGGTAATTGTTGCTGCTGGTATCCCTATAGACATAGCTGCTCCAGGACATCAGCCCTCAGGAATTGCCGTTGTTTCGAATCCTGTTTCTAGTTTGATTCAGATCCAACAAGCACCTACAGAAGTCGTCTCTGTTCCTTCCACTGAGAGCGCGAGTGTTACAACTGAGGTTCAAGAGCCAAAATCCTCCGAGTCGGCGGGAACCTAATCCATAGCTGCTCCTATCTGCCTAACAGACTGATCCTAGACCCACAATATGACTTGATCTCACGCGATGGAGATCAAGTCCTCGTTGTTACTTCTTTATTCGAAATGGTGTTCTCTGTCACAGGAGTGGACTGTCTGAACCGCAAGTTGCAAAATTGATTGCGTGCTGGAAAGGATCTGGAGCAGCATTCTATTTTTGACCTGGAGCTTCAGAGCTCTCATAATGCCTGAAAGCCTAAAGTCAGAAGAATTGTGGTCTATTCCTGGTAGTCACTGTAAGTAAGAAGGAGACTGAAATGGGCGCTAGCTCAGCCCGCACAGGTCAGAAGAAAACGGAATCGGTTCGCTCCTCCAGCTCTGGTTGGCGAATCTATTTTGTTTTGATAGTCGTTTGTCTTTTCGGAGGGATGGCGGCTCGTTCGTTGTTCTGGCCACCGGAACAGAAACCGCAGGAGTCGGTCCAGAAAGCTCTTGAACCACCTACAACGGGACAGAAGCTTCCGCCCTTTACTCTCATGCCCTTTGGTCAATCGATGCTCGCAGGTAGGGTTTACACGAACAAAGATCTCGAGGGGCACAAGACCATTTTCCTGATCGTGAAGGCCACCTGTCCGCACTGCATTAAGGAGTGTGCGTGGCTTAGTACCTATCTTCCTAACCTGAAGGGCCGTGCTTCTGTAGTGGTGGCATCCATCAGTCCTGTTCAGGAGACAACTCAGTTTGTCGCTTCTACAGGTATGTCTGAAAGCATGTATCTGAATGCCGAACCACTTGCGCGTGCTGTAGGCATTCAAGCCGTACCCGATCTTTTCTTACTGGATGAAGCGGGGACGATTCGGTATTTCCAACAGGGAGAGTTGGGTCCGGAGAAGATGAAACTGGTTCTAGAGACATTTCTCCAGGGTGGAGATCCTATGCAGATTGCCTCAGGAGAGGAAAGTCTTCAGGGGGGAAGAGCATGAAGATCACTCGCCAACGCATCGTTTTCGTCGTTCAGCTCCTTGTTGGGCTCATGCTGATGGGGTCTGGAATTTCGAAGGCCCTAACCGCACAAGATTTTCTGCAATCTTTTCAGGCCTATCAGGCCATACCGGACTCTTTGGCTCCGGCGGCGTCATTCCTGGTTATCCTCGCAGAACTTGCTGTTGGAGCCTTGCTTGTTGTCTCTCTCCAGGTTCGTTGGGCGAGCATTCTGGCAACTCTGATGTTTATTGTTTTCACGATTGCTATTGCCATCGCTTGGTGGCGAGGTTTGCACATTGATTGTGGGTGCTTTGTGGGCGTTCACAGATCTGTTGGCCCTAAAGCTATCATCGAAGACTTAATTTTTATATTTATGTCCGGGTGGATAAGCTGGGAGCATTGGTCTAGCTTCAGGCGATCCACTGAACCTGCTGCCTAGTATTACAGCTGTGAAGCCGCAAGCACTTCAGCATCCTGGTGCCCCATTCTTAGGACCGCCTCAGGCGTGACGAGGAATGGGGCGAAGCTCAGGTGCTGCAACCGATCTTCCAGTTGAGGCGATCCTCAGCCTTTTCTCCTAGCTAGTTTTTTAGTTTCCTCAATCAAAAACTGTTGGCCATTCGGGATGTCGAGAATGCTCCCACATATAAGCGAGCTGCTTTGGCGTGACCCGTATTGTCGAGAGAGGCGGAACCTCTTCTTCCGGAAAGAAGCATGCTTCTAGCGTTTCGTTATTGGGCCCAATCGGCGTTCCACCCAACAACTCACACAGAAAGAATGCCTTATAGGAATGAAATGGGTATGGCGGATGTTCGTGCAGATTGCGGTCGTATAGAGCGATGAGCTTTTTAACTTCGACATCGTAGCCCGATTCCTGCTTGACCTCATGAATTACGGCGGTACTCGGTGAGTCCCCGACGTCGGCCCACCCTCCGGGCAAAGTCCACAGGCCGTCTTCCTTTTCTCTGACTAATAAGATCCGGTCGTCAGAGATCACGACAGCTCGCACCTCAATTTTCGGTGTGGCGTATCCTTTGTACTGCTTGAAGAGGTCGAGGATCGGCGAGATCTCTTTTGCCTCGGAACCGGAGGCCAGGATTTCTGCGGCAATCTCTCTTATGCTTTCGTATCTCTCTATATCGAAAGGATCTTTTGCATAAGTTAGTCCTGTTTGGGCAATAGCTTGCAGCCTCTGTGCCCACTTCAGCCATTGAGGGTTTTCCATGCGACGCCTGTCTCTGAGCCTCTTTAGAAAGTTAAACCATTATTGTCTGTACATATAGATGGTAATCGACTCTTTCCTCATAGAGAGGATATAGAGCTTTTGTAACGTTATAGAGAAAACACCTCGGCTGACTGGCCAGAACGAAAAAGATTCACTAGAGCTGGAAACCCGGAATATATTTACAACACTCCCACTTGCTATCTGGAAGCGGAAGAGCCATCCTAAAAACCCACGAGCAGGGAGGCTAACGACATGACAGGTCTTTTCCTTTCACGCCACAGGTTTAGCAGTTGGTCGCTCCTTACTGCGTTGTTTGTTTTGGGAACGCCTGCATCTATCTCTGCGCAGGTGTTTACGGTAGAGAGTGAGCACATCGATAGGCAGTACAGTCAGATAACTCCCACCGAGGTACCGCTTTCGTCGAATAAGCTAACGAAGAAAAATCGCCAGGAGTTAATCCGCATTCTTCAATCGGAGCAGGGCTTTGCTATGCGCCCTCTGCCTAGAGGCCATAAAGGCCTTACTCTGCGGGCAAACGGTCCGTTAGAACCGGCAGGGCAGGAATATCTGGATATGATCAGTTCTCAAGGGGTGTCTGTAAATCCCGGAGATCGGATCATTATCAGCGAGATAAAAATCGAGGACGACCACATAGTCATCGACCTGAATGGCGGGCCTGACCATAAACATCGTTTCCTGAGGCATGTCTCGATAGGGGCTAATCCAAATTACACAAATCCGGTAGTGGCAGATGATGGCCAGACGCCCACAGGCAGCCGTATTACTTTAGTCTTCAAAGGCGGTGTTCCGGCCATGACAGGAACCCAAGCCAAGGCATTATTGGCTCCCATTCTGGATTTTGGTCTGAAGAGCCCCGCTCAAGCCTTTGCCGATACCTTACCCGACGTTCTGCGGGATGCTATTAAGGAACATCGTGTTCTTGTTGGGATGACTACCCGGATGGTTATTTCCGCCAAGGGCGAGCCCACCTCGAAGGTCCGCGAAATCGAGGCTAAGCCTCCCTTTGAAGAGTGGATCTACGGCGAGGCACCAAAGGATGTCGAATTCATCCGTGTTGTTGCTGACAGAGTCACCCAGGTTGAGATCGCCAAGGTGGGTGAAACACCCGTCATTCGTACTGCAGATGAAACAGGTGGAAGTGTTGCTCCTCCTGCCCGCCCCACCAGGACGGTTAAGATGGGGGATACTCAGGCAGCGGACGCCACTACGAGTGTTCCTAAGGCTCCACCCAGCCTGAGGAAGCCCGGTGAACAGCTCCCGTCCGATAACAAGAAAAGCAGCCCCACTACGATGCAACCTGTTCAATTTCCTACAGATACGGACGACAAAAAGCCGGATACAACGACCGCAGATCCAAACTGATGCAGACTCAAGGCGGAGGGGAGGGAAACAGGATTTGACCTCCCCTGACTGCTTTATCCGGAAAGGCAATTTAGTGTAAAGTAAGCAGAGCGAGTCTGGCATTCTACTGTATCGTCCCCGCACGAAAAACCAGTGAGGTCCGGCCGCGACGTCGTAGCCGCGTAGATTTCCCATGTCTGCGCGTGAGCAAAGACAATTTCAAGGAGAATTACAGATCCTATGGCCAAGATTGCCAAGACAGCAGACCGTAAGAAGGTAATGGACACGTCGAAGTCGACGGATTGTCCGAAGTGCAGCAAGCCAACCCGCATCGTGAAGCGCGTGAAAGACCGTGAGCGGGGCATTCCGGGTGGAATCTATATTTCCTGCTCGGCATGCGACTTCTACGAGAAGCTCTAGAGGCCCTCGATATTAGAACAAGAAGCCCCTCCCAAGTGGAGGGGCTTCTTGTTTGCATTAGTTCCAGCTTCTTTCGGATTCATTCTTGTTACCAGATGCCGGGTATCAGCCGATGGCGTGTGATTCCGGTGTACTCCTCATATCCGGGTAATTCACTGGAGAGCGTCCTGTCTTCCCGGGATGTACGCCATACAAAGAGAATCGTGATTAGCAGGGCAACAGCCAGAGCCCACGCTGAGCCTAGAATCAGCGCTTTTGCCGCATACATCAGGATCGATCCGGCATACATCGGATGTCTTACCAGTCGGTAGGGGCCTGAAGTGATCGGAGTTTGTCGAAACTGAATGCGGACGCTGGTTTCGGCATGAGGGTTCGTTAGCATTACCCAGTCAATCAGCCCCGAAGCCAGGACAAAAAGCAGAATTCCAGGATAGATTGTCCAATCCTGCATGCCGGACCAGCCAAATCTGACCACATCAAGGCCGGCAATAGCTGGTTGCAGGAGAGAAAGAGGGAAGATGAGCCTCAGAAATATCCTGTCAAAGGACTTTGTATCAGTTTTGATCCACTTTGAGCGCCGCTCAAGTAAACCTGGATTTCCTCTTCTTACAAGCACTCCGGTTGTGGCCATAGCGACAAAATAGAGCAGGGATGCAATCCAGCCACGTAGCCATGCAATGTCTCCCGCAAAAAGGAAGAGCGCTGCGCACCATAGCACGGCAAAAACGAGTCCTTGGGAGAATATCCGGATTGTTCGAGCCAGATTTCTGCTCGTTTGTACTGGGATTGCTATTTCTGTAACTTCTGCCATTCCATTTTGTCCTCAGCGAAAGCGGCACAAAAGAGCGATCAATTCGCCTATCAAAAAAAGGGATCCGAAGATCGTTTTATTCCAATGTGCCAGCCAACGAGGGAGATAAATATCGAAGTTATCTGATCGGTCGGCAGAAAAATGCGACGCTAACGTGGTTAATGGGCACTCCCATCCGTTAAGAATTAAAACGCTGCATTCCATCAAAATGAGAACTGTCAGAACCAATACCCAGTCAAAACGGCTCAGCATTGCCATTATCGGAAGTACCAGGATTGCACCAGCCATCACTGCCCAGACTGTCGTATGAAGCAGCTTGATGCCGACAAGAATGTATTCACGCCGGGTAATCTGACAGGAGATCCCTTCTATTGCGTTTTAGGTATTCAGAGATGACAGAACCTAGTTTTTCTAATGATTGCAATAGTTTGGGGATTTGAATGTGACGTTTTTCACTTCTTCATGTGTATGCCGTGTGTATGCCGAAAAAAGGAGGTTACCAAAGCAGTACAAGCGGGGAGGAAGTGTCAGATAAGAGCGACCTGCCGAGTTCACTGCAGAACTGAAGACCCCATATCCAGATGGTTACTATGGCTCTTGATCGTATGGCCGGTATGTCTTTAGTTTGCCAATCACCTGATCCGTGTGACCGCTTCGATTTCCTTCCAATCAACATCTTTGAGCTTGAGTGGCATTTGCAGCTACTGAATTCTGTCACGGCAGACAGCATCGTCTAGCTTGCGATCTGTATCTCGAATGGCTTGTATTCTGCAACGATCCGCGGGAGTGTGTGTAACTCATTACCAATGCACCACTTGCGGGTGATGGTGAGGGATGGGTGTGTTTTGATTCTGTCGTTGTGCGCACCAGTAACCATTTCCTTCCTCCTGCGTCTATTGGCATGAACAGAGGAGATAGCCCATAAACAGGGTGAAGCAATGATCGTATCGGCACGGCATCAAGTGGCTGGATGTATGTGAAGTAGGTTGAGATACAGATTTTCCCTAATTCTCTGCCATGGAAATGGAGCGTGGACATGAGGAGATGGTGGAAAGAAGGCCTATCAATCCTGATGATTCTTGGCCTATGTCTATTGACCTGTTACCGGGCCGCAGGCGTTCAAGCGAGCAGTAGACTTGTAGGAGAAGATTCCAATAGACAATTGCAAGATGTTGCTCATAAGGCTTTGGAGCGCAATCCTGCGCTTGCCTTGGTGCAGGTATCAGTTTCCCATGGAGTGGTGACTCGCTCAGGAGTTGTTGACCATTACTCTGACAAGCTGAATGCCGAGTCAGCTATTCGGGAATTGCCTGGAGTTAGAAGGGTAGAAAGCGATATCGAACTGACGACAGCCTCTGTGCTAGGCATCACATTCCCGAATGTCGAGGTCCAAGAGATGAATAAAACTATTTACCAGGTGCCGAGTGCCGACTCAGCTACTCAGCGCTCTCCAATACAGATGAATCTGAAGGATGGCATCGTGACCCTACGGGGAACTGTAGCAAATGAGAAGGAGAAAGAAGTTCTGGTTTCGAGAATTGGGGATCTTTATGGAGTAATCTGCGTTGACGATAACCTGATGGTTAGAAATGAAATTCAACAGTAAACAAAACTGGATGTTTTTCATCTTCAACAAATGCGCAATATGCCGATAATAAGCACTAAGTCGTAAGTTGAGAAAGGGGGCGAGGTATGCAGAGTATTCATGAAGGGCAGATGCTGGTGCGAACAAAAGCGATTCTTCCCGAACGGTTGAGCTTGCATGGTACCTCGTTGACTCCTGCATGGCTTCTACTTGATGAAGATGTTGACGCGCTGAGTGAGCGCGTTCGGGAAGCAGAATGGCATCTCTTTTTTGTGCCACAGCGGTCAAGTGGATGGTCTTGGGCTCTGGATGAGAAAGATACCCTCGAAGGAGCTCTCTGCCGTGCGGTAAACAAAGTGGAGCAGCGCCACAATGCTGTGGAGATCACAAAAATCAAGAGGAGAAGAATCCTGGGAATGTATTTCTGCCAGATGGAAGTGAGCAGCCGTCACATCCAGAAGGGTTCTATCTTGGGTCTAGAGGAGAAGGAGGAGAGAATGTCTCCTGCGGTTATGCTGACAGCTAAGCCAGGAGAACATTGGCACCATGGCGATCGATCTGCGGCATAGCAGTGTAATGAGGAGCTTAATTCGGTCGAGAGATGTTGATCTTCGGCGAATCAATCTGGCTATTCAGGGAGAGCTGCAGTGACGGATTTTCCTCGCGAAGAGAGGAATGAGTGGCTCCTTCCGTCTTCGTTGCCAAAAGCTCTGCTATGGCTTCCGGTGTGTGCGGCGCGGCAAGCGAAGAGCCTTGTACTGAATCGCACTGGAGCGTTGCGAGGAAATCTAGTTGCTGCTGAGACTCAATGCCATCGGCAACGAGCTTCTTTCTGAGATTCTTGGCTAGGTGACTGATTGTGCCAAGCATCTCTCTTCGTGAAATGCTGCTGTCGATCTCTTGAAGTAGAACTCCATCCAATTTAAGGATGTCGAAAGGAAATTCCAGCAGTGTGTTCAACGAGGAGCAACCCGTTCCAAAACTGTCGAGGCAAACTTTGATGCCTAACGATCGGGTCGAGCGGAGCACTGCTGTTACTATCTCCCGCTCCCGTGCTGTCACCTGTTCTTTCGCTTCAAGGATCAATAGAGATGGTTTCAACTCCGTGTCGTACAAGACAGATTTTGCGTAAGAAAGGAATGTTTGATCTAGAAGTTGTTGTTCGAAGACATTTACGCTGATGGTGAACTTTGTTTGAAAGTGTTTGTTCCATGCAGCCAGCTGGTAGCATGCTTTTCTTAATACCTGCTTGCCGAGTTCGATTATCAGCCCCGTATCTTCAGCCAACGAGATGAATTCGCTTGAAGTGACGTCTCCATAATTGGGATGTGTCCATTTTACTAATGCCTCAAAGCCCTCTATCGTCCTTGTCGACAGCGCATAGATGGGCTGATAGTTGACGAGAATAGATCCATCTTTCAATGCATGGCGGAGGTCTGCTTCCATGTCCAGCTCGCGTGCTCTCTTTCTGGAGATGGTTTCCGTAAAGATATGAGCTCGATTCTTACCAGTCGATTTGGCGCTATACATTGCTGCATCTGCGTCTCGAAGCAGGTGTGCTGTGGTATCCCCTGGACGGACTGGAACTATCCCGATACTGCCGGTAATGTGAATTACCCGTCCATCGAGTAGAGCTGGAGCGCGAAGATTATGAAGGATGCGTTCAGCAATTACTTCAGCTGCGATGCCATCGTGTCCTTCGCTCATCAAAATCACAAATTCATCGCCTCCGAGGCGTGCCACAATATCCCCGGAGCGCACCGAGGATCGTAAGATGTTTGCCACGTGCAGAAGTAGGCGATCTCCGAAGGTATGTCCAAGGCTGTCGTTGATGATCTTGAAGCGGTCCAGGTCAAGAAAGAGCAAATGCTTTTTGGGCAGGGACGTAGCGATAGACTGCTCGAGTTCCCGGATCAACAGAGCTCGATTGGCTAATCCCGTTAGATGATCATGGAGGCTGTCATATTCCAACTGCACGTGGGCTCTCTTCAGCTGCGATTCGCGGAGTGCTGTTCGCAGGGCAAAGAGGCTGCAGGAGATGGCCAGTGCTGGAAGGCCCAGGCTGGGCTTCTGGAACATCATCACCACTCCAGCGGCCATCGAGGTCAGAGCCAATCCCAGAGATCCTATTCCATGAATGTGTGCCGGCAGGATAGTGCTGAATTGTCTTCTCTCAGGGTTTTGCAACGACCGAAAAATCTTTTCGGGTAGGCCAACGGCAATTGCGCAGAAAATGAGTATAGGGAAACTCCACGCCAGATCTGTAGCGCCTGGTGTCGGAGAGCCATAGTCCTGTGCCAATACTCCTGCTGCCGTGATGACGGCATAGCATATTACGTAAAGCGTCAGATTTCGGAAGAAGGCCCTCTCTGCGACGGTGGTTGCCGTCGAATAGCGGATCGCGCATGCGAAGAGTAAGGCAATGCTCTGGATGTCGTAGACGAGACTGTCGGAATACCCCTTGGGCACCATGAAGACAACCGCATAGAGTAGGCAGACGGAGAAACAGGCCTGTGCGATATCCAAGGCCCCGGTCCAATCATTTGCTGTTCTATCTTTCGCGCGTGCGGCGACTAGCAGGATAGGAAAAGAGAAGAGCAACCAAAGAAAATCCGTAGTACTTGGAAAAAGTGGAGGAGCTTTGGCTTCGACAACATGCCAGAGATAAACAGCTTGCGCGATTGCCCATATGACAAAGGCAAGAGATAACTTGTACCACAGACGGCGGAAATAGGTATCGACGGAACTTCTGGCTTGCTTCACGCAAAGTGTTATGGCCAGCGATGGAGCTGCAAGCTGAATAAGGTTTGAGGCAAGGAGCGGATGTGCCAAAAAACTTATGACCAGGATGTGCAGGATCGCCAGAGCCAGGATTATTGCGAGGATCAGATTTTGTTTGGTGAGGTACATCTTCACATCACGAGCTCTGGAGGAATCTGTACTCTCATCTCCATCAACAGTGCTCATATGTGCTCTATCGGCCAAAGTTAAGAATTTCTTAGGATTTAGGGAGTTACCAAATGGTTTCTTTTGAAGTTACTGGAGGCGAAATCTGAAGTTGTAGATCATTGCAAATCCCCAACGGAATATAACGAATATCCTCTGAAATCGAGTGCGCACCTGACTAGATCCTGGCTCTAGATATGCAAAGTGCGCCATTTAGGTAGAACGATTGTCTAGAGAAAGATTCTGCTAACAGGTGTGCACAGCGGGTTTTTCTTGTTAAGTCTGCTTAGTCGCGACCTCTTTCCAGATGATTGTCCCTGGAATTTCTTTAACCTAATGCGGATTTCACCCGTCTCAACGAATAAGAGCGATGCCTCAGTATTTCTTTCCTTTCTCTTTGCGTTTCTTGGCGACGTGCTTTCTGGTAGTTGCCGTCTTTTGCCCTGCCACAGCTAGTGCAGTTAATTTACGAGCTCATGGTCGAAAGCATCCACCCCACCCTCGGCTGGTAGGTTATTTCCCTCAGTGGGGCTTCTACTATGAGCAGCCGTTTCTAATAAAGGATTTAGTTCGCAATGGAGCAGCGGCACGTCTTGACCAGATTAACTATGCACAAGGCTTTGTCTCCGCAGGACATTGTTCGTTAGCTGATCCCAAAGCGGACCTCAATGCTGCATATACCAAGCAGAACAGTGTGAATGGTCAGGACGACAGTCCTACATCTTCTTTTCGTGGGTATTTTCATCAGCTAAAAGAGTTGAAACAGCGATATCCGCATCTCAAAGTGCTGATTTCGTTGGAAGGTAAAGCTTCCGATTTTGCGGAAGATGCTAAGCCGGAGAATCGTCGAGCCTTCGTGACATCTTGCGTTTACACTTTCCTGCGTGGCCACTTTGCGCCGGGCATCAGTGAACCCGGGGTGTTCGATGGATTCGATGTCGATTGGGAGTCTCCGAATGAAAACGATGCTGAAAACTTTCGCGCTTTGCTAGAAGAATTTCGGAATCAGATGAATGCATTGCATTCTGGCTTGCTGCTGACGATAGCTGTGGGCCACGCTCCGCAAATGCTTCCGGGAACCGATTTTTCTGCAATTGTTCCCTTAGTCGATGAGATTGGAATCATGAACTACGACTACACGGGACCGTGGAATCATGTCACCGGATTTTTGGCTCCTCTTTTTACTGAAACGCCTGATCCTCGGCGTTCCAACAGCATCGAACGCAGCATTGCAAATTACAGGGCGGAAGGGATTCCGGAAGAGAAGTTGCTGATGGGAATACCGTTCTACGGATATAGCTGGACGGGAGTCAGGAACACGAACAATGGTCTCTTTCAAAGCGGACAGGGAGTTGGAGGAGATCATCCCTATCGTTACATTCGCACATTAACTAAGTCTTTCACGAGTTATCGGGATGAGCGTTCGCAAGCTCCGTGGCTTTTCGATGGGCAGACGTTCTGGACGTACGAAGACCCTGTTTCTGTGCGTTATAAGGCTAGTTATGCTGCCCGTCAGCATCTTGGGGGCCTGATGATATGGGAGTTGAGCAACGACACCGCAGATGCGGAGCTGCTGAAAACTGCCTATCGCTCGCTCCGCCATCCTGTTACGTCCAACTCTTTTGAAACTGTGTCTTTATCGCAGACCGGAACTCCGGGGCAAAAGGTAACGGGCCTTCCGGTGCATTTGGTTCCGTAACTTCTTAGGCGGGAACTGGTGCGGCAGCCTTGAGCCACTCTTCCATCTGCCTATGTCCTACCAGCCCTGCTTGTTGCATTACCAGCCGGCCACCAGAGAAGACCGCAAAGTTTGGAATACTTTGTACCCTGTAGCGTGCGGCTAGAGATGGATACCTCTCCGTATCGACTTTAAGAACAATAGCTTTACCAGCCATCTCGGCTGCAGCATGCGCAACTTCCGGAGCCGCTGCGCGACATGGTCCGCACCACTCTGCCCAGAAGTCCACGAGCACCGGAACTGGTGAGTTCTGAATAACTTCATCAAACAGTGCCTCGTCACTGGCGATAGTTTCCGACGACGGTGACAGCGAGGACTTACAGGCTCCACAACGTCCAGTGTTGGAGAGGTGTTTGGCTGGGATTCTATTTTTCTGACCGCAATGACTACAGGTACGAATGACAGGCATCGTCACGCTCCAGAAGTAAGATGCAAAGAGATATTACTGAGATTCAAATGGCGGAGATGATCGGCGCGGTTCTATTGGGGACACAGTGTCTATGAAATGCTAGACATCGGATTTCACCATTGTCGATTCCAGAACGGCGGTCATTTCGCCTGGCATGAGCGGTTCCGAAAAGAGGAAGCCTTGAACGTAATCACAGGGAAGAGCGCTTAGCGTCTCCAGCTGAGTTGTAGTTTCTATTCCTTCGGCTATGACCTTCTTATGCAGATTCTTTGCGAGTTGAGCGATGGTGCGTAGCATCTCTGCACAGCGGGGATTGCGATCGACATCTCGAAAGAAGCTTTTATCAATCTTAATTGTGTCAAACGGGAAGTCGAGCAGATAACTTAAAGAAGAATATCCAGTACCAAAATCATCCAGGCAGATTTCTATGCCCATCTCACGCGCGCTGCTGAGTACCTGCTGAGCTCCGATTCTATCGTGCAAGAGCACTGACTCCGTGATCTCCAGTTTGAGGAGCACGGGATCAAGCTGCGTTTCCTCTAGTACTTCCTTTACGTATTCGAGGAATTCTGGATCACTAAGCTGGCGGACTGAGACATTCACACTGACAGATAATTTTGTTTGCAGCTCTTTGTTCCAAAGTGCAGTTTGGAGGCATGCCATTTTGAGCACCTGTTTCCCCAAACGGACGATCAAACCAGTTTCTTCCGCCAAGGGAATGAATTCCATTGGTTGAATTAATCCGCGCTGCGGGTGGGCCCATCGAGCTAGTGCTTCAAATCCACAGATGCTTTTGGAGGAGAGAGAATAGATCGGTTGGTAAGCTACAAGAACTTCACTCTCTTCCATTGAGCGGCGCAAATCGGCTTCTACTTTGAGCTCGCCAATCGTTCGATCCAAAATCGATGGGTCTAAACGGTGGATACAGTTCTTTCCCAAAGATTTTGCAATGTACATGGCTGTATCGGCATTGCGGAGAAGGTGTGTAGTAGCTTGCTGTTCCTGGATTGCGACGATACCGATGCTCGCGGTAATAGAAACGAGTTGGCCATCAAGCAGAATAGGCGCGCGCAGGTCATACAAAATCCGTTCCGAAAGAAGTTCGGCTGTTATTCCATCACAATCTCCATTGAAGAGAATCAAAAACTCATCTCCACTCAGCCGGATGACGGTATCCTGCGGACGCGCGGTTGTGCGCAGAATATTAGCTACATGGATCAGAAGTCGATCCCCGAACACATGTCCAAAGTTATCGTTGATACTTTTGAAGCGATCAAGGTCGATAAAGAGCAAAGATTTCTGTGGGGTTCCAGGTAGATTGGATTGCTCCAAAGTCCGAATCAGGAGATTCCGATTCCCTAGTCCTGTCAGATGATCATGCTGATTATCGTGTTCCAGCTTGATATGTGCCTCTGTCAGTTGCAATTCGCGAGTGGTTGCGCGAAGTGTAAAAACGATACCAGAGATCAGCAAGAATGGGATGCCTGCCTGAGGAGCGTAAAAAGTAAGCAGAACACCTGACAACATCGAAGTGAGTGCCAGCCCCAGTGAACTGAGCCCATGGATATGAACCGGCAGGATGCTCTGCACTGCGCCTCGTTTGAAGGACCATACCAGATGTTTTCGCGGCCAAATCACTGCGATACAGAAGATAAGAGAGGGAAAGCTCCACGCCAGGTCGGTGGCTGTTCCGTCTGCCCATCCATAGCCCTGAGCAATTCTTGCAATCAATCCCAATACGTCAAAAGAAACAACATAGATGGTGAGGTTTTGAAAGAAGATCCGTTCCATCTTGGTTGTCGCTGTGGAGTAGCGAATGGCGCAGGCAAAGAGGAGCGCAATGCCCTGAATGCTGTAAACCAGGAAGTCGATATTCTTGATCGGTGCCGTAAAAAGAATTGCATGAACTGAGCAGACTGCAATACAGGCTTGAATAAGATCGAATAGTCCAGTCCAATTTTTTCTGGATTGATTCTGCGCCCGGGAGGCAACCAAGAGCATTGGCAGGGAATAGAGGAGGAAGAGAAAATCGGAGAGGCTTGGAAACATTGGAGGTACTTTGCGAATTATCAAATGCAACACAAAGTAACCTTGACCGGCTGTCCAAATTGAAAATGCAAAAAGGAGCTCGTACCAGAGCATGCGAAGGTAGCGGGCTGGGGTTTGACGAGCTCGTACCAGGCAAAGTGTGACTGCCATCAGTGGTGTCAGAAGCTGAATTAGGTTGGAAAACAGCAAGGGATGAGGAGCTAATTCAAGGATCAGGACATGCAGGAGGGCCAGCCCGGAAATTGCAGCAATGGCCACATGTTGTTTGCTCATTGACATCCTAAAGCGAGTATTTCAGCCGTAATTCTTCTGTGGCAGTATCAGATGGGGAATATCTCGATGTGTTCTGAGGATTGTTCGTAGCCTCAATATGCGAAGAATGCTCAGGAGTTGATGAACTTCCCGCAAACAGACTAGGCGCCTATTGCAGCTACCTAAAATCCCTTTCTCAATATTTATCGATAAATTGAGTCTATACCAAGGAATACGGAAGAGTAGTAGTTGGCTCATATATGCACAATCTACTGTGACACTACAGAAAAATCGCATTACTACGGAGTAAAAAGCGTACTACTTTAGTCATTCGCAGATTATGACGAAAGGTCGTCTGCGCGAAATCTTTGACTATGTTTCCGAGGTGTAGAAACGAAGGCTCGCAAGGGCCTGCATGCAAAGCTTCGAAATGGTTGCCCTAAAGACGAGGCTTTTTCTTCCGTAGTTGATGTATCGGTTTATTTTTCCAGGGAACCTACCATTCCTGGGAGGTGTCTAAAAAAGTATGGGGCTAAAGGCCGCCAATAGAGTTTGCGGAAAAGGGAGCCGATAGGCATGACACTGTTCAACTCATCTTCTCAGAATGCAACACGTTCTCGCCTCTACCATTTCCTGCTAACTGGTACCTTTCTCGTCTGGCTTGTTGTTACCGGACTTCTCTTTTTCTTCTCGGATCGTCCTGCTGAGAATCGCGTCAACAACTTTTTTGCTGCGCTTGAATCTCAAAACTTTCAGCGGGCGTTTGGCATTTGGAATAATGATCCCGGATGGTGGCAACACCCGAGCAAGTATGCTGCGGACGCTTATTCCTACAGCCGGTTTTTAGAGGATTGGGGGCCTTCGGGAGACTATGGCGTTATTCAGAGTCATAAGATCCTTTATTCCAGATCAAAGCGCGGGAATATCACTCTGCTTGCTGTGGAGGTTAACGGGCATCGTGCACAACCGGCCATTCTGGCGGTCGGCAAAAGGGATCACACCATTAGCTTTTCGCCTTTTGAATTAACTCCGCAGAAGGATCTATTCGGGTTTACCTACTGGCAGATCAGCTATCGCTAGTTTGAGCGAGAAAATATGCAGAAAGGTCCTCGCTAACGAGGACCTTTCTGCATTTATGCGTGGCGATAAAATTCAGCTTATGATGGCGGCTTGCCGCTTATTGGTAAAAGATAGAGAGGGGCAGTCAGTAGTCTTCTCTCTTTTAGCTGCATCATCTTTCTCAACTGTGATAATTGCTTCAGAGAGTGAAGAGGCTTACAGCATTTCTGAATAGTTTTCCCTTTAGCTGAAAGCTACGTAACCTTTCCTGGCTTTCGGGTTCTATCTATGCAAAGTTGCTCTGAAGCTGGAAGCTTTCTACACGTGAGACAATGTTTGCCGTGACCTCTCGCATCCCTTTGGAATTTGTCTCCGTCTCCAAGCATTTTGGGGAGCAGATAGCACTGAATCGTCTTTCGTTATCGGTGGAGCCTGGTGAGGTGCTTGGCTTTATCGGACCCAACGGAGCGGGCAAGACTACGACAATTCACATCGCTATGGGTTTTCTTCGTCCAACTTCCGGCGATGGAGCGATATATGGGATTCCCTTTCACGTCCCTCGCGCTCGTAGAAGGGTGGGTTTTTTGCCCGATGCTCCTGCTTTTTTTGCTCATTCAGCACGTGCGGCGGTTACCATGACGGCAAAGTTACAGGGCATTCGCGATCCGGATCTTCGCTCAGAGGTGAAAGAGCTTTTGAAGCGATTCCAATTGCCGGCAAACAAAGATGCACGCAAGCTATCTCGCGGCATGCAGCAACGCTTAGGTTTGGTTCAGGCATTGATTCACGATCCCGATCTGCTCATACTCGACGAACCTACATCGGCTCTAGACCCTGGCGGGGTGATCGAGGTGCGAGATGTCCTGAGGACAGCGCGGAATGCAGGGAAGAGCATCTTCTTCAGTTCCCACCAACTCTCAGAGGTGGTGCAGGTCTGCGATCGTGTGGCCTTTCTCCAGAATGGAGCAATTCTCAGGCATGGTCGTCTCGATGAGTTGACGCAAGATCTCACACAGACGGAAGTAGTTTTTTGTAAGGTTGATCCAAACATTGAGCCTCTTCGTCCATTTATCGGTGCATTGTCCGAGAATCAAGCTGCAGGAACAGTCCGCTGGATAGTGGGGAAGATACAGGAACGGCCTTTGATTGAAGCGGCCTGGGCCGCCGGCGGGGAGCTAGTTTCTGCCGCTCCGCTTCGTCGCTCTCTTGAAGAGCTCTTTCTGGACTGGAGTGTAAAGGGGCACGCAGCATGAATATCTGGCGTATTGCACTCCAGGTGCTTAGGCAGAATCGATGGTTGCTTATATTGCTCGGGTTATGGCCCTGTGCTATTAGCGCAATTCTGCTTATTCCAAAGGGAAGAGTGGAGACAGGAGATATTCAGGCACTTCTGCAACAAGAAGCCATCTATGGCGTAGCTCTTGCCGCATTTCAAGCAGGGTCTCTGCTTCGAAATGAACAGCGATCACGCCGTATTATTCAAATTTTGGCTTGTTCTGTGAGTCGAGGAGAGTACCTCTTTGCATTGTTGTTGGCGACGATGCTTCCTTTGGTCCTTTACCTGGGCGGGTTTATCTTTAGTGGCTTTCTTTTGACCGATTCCGCTAATCTTCCGATGGATGGAGTCTATCTCCTTGCTGCAATAATCTTCGAATTAGGAATCTGGGTGGCCTGTGCCGCATTGCTTTTCTCTGTATTCCTTCCTTCGTTGTTAGCTTCCGCAGGGAGTCTGTTGCTGCTTGGTGCTCTATTCTGGGTGGGTATCTCTCCCTCACAACTAGTAACTGCTGTTGCCTCGATGCCTGCATCCGAAAAGATTAAGCTCGGCATAATTCAAGCCCAGGATATCGGAATCGCCATCGGGGAAATGGTGCTTCTCTTTGGACTGAGTTGGATACTTTTTTCTCGTCGTGATCTAAATCTCACGTCGGAATAGTTCTGCGATAGACGTATAGTGCGGCTTGGAAGCGCATATGAATGCTGAACTTAGCAGTTGGGGCTATGCAGAAATTCATTTGCCCTACGGATTCACCAACATGCAAGCTTGGGATCTGTAGGGCAAGGAACAAGAGACAGAATTACTTTTGACTTAAGACCGGAGGCGGGGGAGCTATAGTTCCGGAACTCGCCGGGTAGGTTCCAGCAGCAGCCCTCGCAGCTTGTAGAACTTTGCCAGGAACGATACCGAGAATGACGGTTGTCGCTACGGTTAGGACTAAAGCGAGAAGCAGGGCAAAGCCAGGACGTGGCATCTCGCGTAATGGAAGCTCTTCGGCAGGTTTGGAGAACGACGTTACCAGCAGCCTCAGATAGTAATAAGCTGCAACACCGCTATTCAGTAATCCAATGATTGCCAGCCACACGGCACCCGATTTCAATACTGCTGTAAAGACATAGAGCTTGCCGAAGAACCCGCCAGTGAAGGGAATTCCGATGAGAGAGATCAGGAAAAAGCCCATAGCTCCGCAGAGCAAGGGGGAACGGTAGGCCAAGCCTTGAAAATCGGAGATCAGCGTTAGCCGATCGTCATATTCTCCGACATGGCTGACCACGGCGAAAATTCCGACATTCATTGCTGCATAGGAAGCAGCATAGAAGGTCGCGGCTGCGATTCCGTCGGGACCAAAAGAGGTAAAGGCGGCCAGCAGATATCCGGCGTGAGCAATCGAGGAGTAGGCCAGCATACGCTTAACGCTTTGCTGACGAAGTGCCGCGAGATTACCCAACGTCATTGAGATTGCTGCGATCAACCAGAGCAGTGACGACCAGTGCTCGTGCAACAAAGGGAATGCCTGATAAGTAATGCGTAACAGAACTGCGAAAGCCGCTGCTTTAGGGGCCGTGGACATCAATCCGACAACAGGCGAAGGTGCTCCCTCATAGACGTCTGGGGTCCAGACATGGAAAGGAGCTGCCGAAACTTTAAAGGCCAGTCCGATGATCATGAGGCCCAAAGCCAGAAAAGCAAAGGTCGGAGTTGTGGAGTTCGGTAGTGCCGCAGCAATCTTATCGATTTCTGTCGTACCGGTGGTGCCGAAGGTTAAAGCCACACCGTAAAGGAAGAAAGCTGTAGCAAAGGATCCGAGCAGAAAGTACTTGATCGAAGATTCAGGGCTCTTTGCGGTTTCCTTACGATATCCGGCAAGAATATAGGTTGAGATCGACGATATCTCGAGGCCGATGAAGACGACGAGCAGCTCCATTGCGCTCGACATCAGCAACATTCCTGTTGCCCCGAAGACGATTAACGTGAAGTATTCACCAAGGTGATGCGTCGTCGATGGAACGGAATCGAGTGATACGAGAATTGCTGCAAGCACAATACCGCAAATAAGGACGTGGAAGAATCCGCTAAAAGCATCTGTTTGAACGGTTCCGTAATAGGCTGTTCCAGCTGGCTGATGCATTAGCCACAGGCTGGCCCAGAGGGCACCGAGTGTTCCTGCGGCTGCCAGCCATCCCATACTCTTGCGGCAGATTGCCTTTGGCATGGATGCATCGATCAGCATCATAAGGACGCCAGTAACGGTGAGGACTACTTCGGGCAGAATGCGCAGAATATCGGGTAAGGTGTTCATCGTGCTCCTCCGGCGTTCTGCACCATGATGATCTGTTTTTGCGGACTAGAGTGAGGGTTCATAGCGCCGTCAATAGCTCTCATCCAGTAGGGGGAAGCCACCCCCATAATCAGCATGACAATAGCCATCGGCCAGAGAGCCAAATGCTCGCGTACTACCATGTCATGCGTATCGTGTCCGTGCACGAGTGGAGATTGCGGGCCATAGAAAATCCGCTGCACCATCCAGAGCATGTATCCGGCACTGAGGATAACCCCGATAGTTGCTGCAGCAGCCCAACGGGAGTGAACTCCAAAGCTTCCGGAAAGAATCAAAAACTCACCAACGAACCCATTCAGTAATGGTAGTCCGATCAGCGAGAGCGTCGTGATGACGAACAATGTTGCAAGGTGAGGAAGACGCGATGCCAGCCCCCCGAAGACTCCCATGTCGTAGGTTCCATAACGCTCATAAATAATGCCCAGCAGAATGAAAAGAGCGCCAGCGGAAACACCGTGATTGAGGATCTGGTAGACGGCACCATCCAGCGTGGAGGTCGAGAAACAGAAGATTCCCAGAGTGCAGAAACTCAGGTGGCTTACCGTGGAATAGGCAAAGAGCCGCTTCATGTCTGTTTGGACCAGGGCCAGAAGCGCTCCGTAGAGAATGCCTATCACTGCCAGTGCAATCATCCAGGGAGCAAACACACGTGCTTGTTCAGGGAAGAGACCGAGGTTGAAGCGCAGAATTGAGTAAAGGCCAAGTTTGCCTGCGACCACCATTGCCATAGCAGTTGGAGCTTCGCTGAAGGTATCCGCGAGCCATCCATGCAAAGGAAAAACTGGCACCTTTACAGCGAAAGCGAAGAGGAAGGCGAGAGCCATCCAAAATAAGGAGCAATTGGAGAAACTTCCGGTCACGAGCAATTGCTTTAGCTGAACGAAATCAAAGGTCTCAGTCTTCGCGTACAGGTAGAGGATTGCTACCAGCAACGGGGCAGAGGGAATAAAGGTATAGACGAAGAACTTGATCGCCGCCTTTGTTCCTTTATCTCGTCCGAAGAGCGAGATAAGAATGGCCATAGGGATCAAGGAAAGCTCCCAGAAGCCGTAATAGAGCAAGAGATCAAGAGCGGCAAAGACGCCTAACATTGCGGTTTGCTGTAACAGAAAGAGGAAGTAGAACTCCTTCGTTCTGCCTTCGATAACCTTCCACGAGGCCAGAACTCCTAAAGGCGCCAGGAATCCGGTTAGTACCATCAGCCACATCGACAGGCCATCGACACCAAGGTGATAGCGGATGGCTGGATTGGCTATCCATGGGGAATTTTCTTCAAACTGAAAGCCTGTCTGCTCGTAATTGAAGTGGCCAGGCAAATGCAGCGTAAGCGCGAAAGTAAGCAGCGTGACCAACAGGGTAAAGCCCTGAATGATGCGGCCACGCCTGGGAAGCAGCGTCACTACTACCGCGCCGGCAGTGGGCACAAACGTTGCAAGCGTCAATATGTGTTCGTTCAGCACGAATATCTTCCTTACTCTCTATCGAATCTTCAAGTACGTGCCGTGTCCGAAATAAGCCAGCAAGAGCACAACGGCTGCTCCGGCTGCTAACCAACCTGCATAGGAACGCAGATTGCCGGACTGAATCCTACGCAGAACCGAACCTCCACCCTGCGCCGTGATTGCCAGAAATTGAGCCGAACCGGAGATTCCCCAGTCCACTGCTCCAAGAAAATAGCGAGAAGCGAAGAGCAGGGGCGCAACAATAAGGGCTCTGTAGATCTCGTCTACCCAGTACTTACCGCAGAGCATGTTGTAAATGCCTTTGAAGCTACTAGACAGCTTCTTGGGCAACTCGGGATTGCGACGATAAAACATGTAGGCAAAGAACCAGCCCAAGGCCGCAACAGCGACAGCAAAGATACTGAATACCAACTCCATGGAAATCCCTGAAGTCTGTGGTGTCGTGCCCAAGTGGTCCGTGCCATAAATAGCAGGGTTCAGGAACTCTCCAAATCGTTCATTGCCAATCCATCCTCCACAGATAGAAAGAATGGCAAGAATCACGAGTGGAGCAAGCATGATCCAGGGGCTCTCGTGAACGCCGTGGGCATGCCCATGTGTAAGCTGTCCTCCTCCATGTTCGGAATCGACATGCGCCTCTGGAGTGCGGCTCTCGCCGAAGAAAGCCAGATACCAGAGTCGGAACATATAGAAAGAGGTCATCAGAGCTGTAATGATCCCTACCGCCCACAGCCAAACACCACCGCGTCCGGATTGATAGGCAGCGAAGAGAATTGCATCTTTCGAAAAGAAACCGGCGAGGGGCCAGAATCCTGCAATAGCAAAGACCGCTGCCGTCATAGTCCAGAAGGTGACAGGAATCTTCTTTCGAAGGCCGCCCATTACCCGGAGATCCTGTTCTCCACCTAGGGCATGGATTACCGATCCGGCTGCAAGGAAGAGCAGTGCCTTGAAGAAGGCATGTGTGACCAGGTGAAAGATTGCTGCCGAGTAGGCCGCGACTCCACAGCCCAGGAACATGTATCCCAACTGCGAAACAGTGGAATAGGCGAGTACGCGTTTAATGTCCGTTTGTACCAGTCCGATGCTGGCAGCGAAAAATGCCGTTGCTGCTCCAATGACCGCAACGATACCTAGCGCCAACGGCGAGCGATCAAAGATTGCATGCGTACGGACCACCATGTAGATGCCAGCCGTGACCATGGTTGCAGCGTGGATTAAGGCTGAAACTGGAGTCGGGCCTTCCATGGCGTCCGGCAACCAGACATAGAGTGGAATTTGCGCCGATTTACCGGTGGCGCCCAGAACCAGGAAGATTGCAACTGCTGTCAGGAAACCGCCCTGCCACTCGGGATGTGCGGCAATCTGTGTACTTATGGTGCTAAAGCTCAGCGTGCCGAAGTGTGCAATAAGCAGGAACATGGCAAGCAGGAATCCGAAGTCGCCGATACGGTTGACCACGAACGCCTTTTTGCCTGCATCGGCTGCAGAGTTTCGTAAATAGTAGAAGCCGATCAACAGATACGATGCGAGTCCAACGCCCTCCCAGCCGACGAACATCAGCAAGAAGTTTTCCGAAAGCACCAGCACCGACATGAAGAACATGAAGAGGTTCAGATAAGAGAAGAATCTCCAATAACCATCTTCTTCTGCCATGTAGCCGACCGAGTAGATGTGGATCAGGAATCCTACTCCGGTTACAACCAGCAACATCACCAACGTCAAATGGTCGAGCGACAAGGCAAAGTCAGCACGGAAGCTGCCTGCCTGAATCCATGGGATCGAGAGTCGTTCGACATAGGGTAATGTCAGCGACCGGAAGTGCAATGCAATATCGAGCACCACGCAGAAGGGAATCAGCGTGGCGAACAAGGCAACGGCCGAGACCAGCAGGCGGGGGAGCTTGCGGCCCAGGAGTCCGTTTACCACGAATCCTGCGAAAGGCAGCAGGGGAATCAGCCAAAGATGCTGGGAATCGTTCATAGTTTCATCAGGTCGACGCTGTCGACGTTAAGCGTGTTCCGTGAACGGAAGATGGCGATGATAATCGCGAGACCAACCGCAGCCTCTGCTGCAGCTACCACCATCACGAAGAAAACAAAGATCTGTCCTTTGAGCAGGTGCCATTGGTGGGCGAAGGCCACAAAGGTCAGGTTCACCGCGTTCAACATCAACTCGATGGACATGAAGACGGTAATAAGGTTGCGCTTGATAAGAAAAGCACCGGCACCAATCGAAAAGAGGATTGCACCCAACACCAGGTAATAGGAGATAGGAACCATTCTCTTAGTGCTCCTTTCTTGCCAGAGCTACGGCTCCCAGGATGGCAATCAAAATCAAAATTGAAGTTACTTCGAAGGGCAGCAGCATGCTGGTGAAGAGAACCTCGCTAAGCTGCTCGGTAGTAACGATGTAGTCTCCGAGGCGAGCGCTAGCAAGGTGACTCCGCTCCGAGAGAAAGACAAAGCTCAGTAGACAGAAGAGAGCTGCTAATCCTGGAATGCCGATTAAGTACGCTGCGCGGCTGCCACTGGTGCGTTCTTCCTTGCCGGCATTCAACAACATGATGACAAAGGTAAAGAGCACCATGATGGCGCCGGAGTAGACAATAACCTGTGCAGCTGCCAGGAACTCAGCACCCAATAGCAGATATAGAACAGCCAGCGACGTCATCACTACGATGAGCGACAGCGCACTGTTAATTGGGTGGGGTTGAAATAGCAGGTTCAACGCGCCTGCTACACATAATCCACCGAAGATCAAAAAAAGAACGAGATGCATGGTCGTCAGTCGCTCACAAGTAGAAAACGCAAAGTGAAAAGGCCCGAACGCCGTTTATACAAAGAGGTAACAGATGCTGTCTCAAATCCAGCATTGTAACTCATTTCCATGCCAGCCAAAGACTGGTCGCTATGATGTTGGCTATGGCCAACGGCAGCAGGAACTTCCATCCGAAACTCATCAGCTGGTCATAGCGGAAACGCGGAAGCGTTCCACGTACCCAGATGTAGAGAAACAGGAAGGTAAACACCTTGAAGACGAACCAGAAAGTAGGCAGAAGAGCCTGAACTATTGGTCCTCCGAATTCCGGGATCAGGTTGCCGAAGGGGCTATTCCAGCCACCGAGGAAGAGAAGTGTCGCTACACAACCAACCATGATCATGTTGGCATATTCGGCCATGAAGAACATGGCAAACTTCATGGAGCTGTACTCGGTATGATAACCAGCCGTCAATTCGCTCTCGGCCTCTGGGAGGTCGAATGGGGCGCGGTTAGTTTCGGCATAAGCAGCCATCAGATAGACGAAGAAGGCGACAAATTGAAAGCCTCCGAAGAAGTTCCAGGAGAGTAACCCGTGTGCCGACTGGCTGGAGACGATTACGCTCAGCTTCAAAGATCCAGCACGTAGAACCACTCCAACTAGAGAAAGCCCTAATGCCAATTCGTAACTGATGACCTGCGCGCTGGCACGGAGTGAACCCAGCAATGAATATTTGTTGTTCGAACTCCAACCGGAAAGGGCGATGCCATAGACGCCAACGGAAGTGATTCCCAACATCACCAGTAATCCGATATTTACATCGGAAATCTGGAAAAAATTCACGCCCGAGTCCTTGTAATATAGCGGTCGTCCGAAAGGAACAACGGCTATGGACATCAGGGAGCAGCCCAAGGCAATTAACGGTGCCAGGATGTAGAGGGGCTTGTAGACATTGGACGGAATCAAATCCTCTTTCAGAAAGAGTTTGATTCCATCTGCCAATGGCTGGAAGAGTCCGAAGGGACCTACGCGGCTGGGTCCCCAACGGTTCTGGATACGGCCTACGAGTTTTCTCTCAAGCAGGACGGTATAGGCAACGCCCGTCAACAAGACGACCGTCACCACCGCTACTTTCAACACGCTCAGCAGTACGAAGAGAAGAAATGGGTTCACGCCTCGCTACACTTTCTTCCAATAGATTCTTGGCTCGAAAATCATGAATAAACTTCAGCCTAATATCGTGTACAGCTTCAATTCCGTTTGAGAGCCTTTGACCTATCGGCTATGACCTTGGTCATGCCGGAAAGAGACTCTACCAAAACCTTAAAGAATGCTCTAGTCAACAGCGGTTTCTGCTGCCTTATCCGCATGTGATTCCATTACCTGGTGCAGGATCTTGCTGTAACGGCCTAGTGTTCCCGAGCTGAAGAGCGAATCTTCTGCGGGAAGGACCAAATCCTTACGTGCAGGCAGTGCTGTAACTTCGGATACTACAGGTTCAACATGAACGTCATTTCCAGCCAACAGGTTAAGCCGGTCCAGATGATATCCCGGTACCAGACGTTCGATTTCATCCAAGATGGCCAGAGGATCGAAGGGGCTCAATTTAGGTTCCAGCCCATTTGCAGCGAGCCAGACGGCATGACGATCCGCCTCTCCGGACTGGGCCCCACGGGATTGTCCTAAGTCGGCCTGGACGCTGCTCTTTTGTCCAAATGGAACCAACTGACGAATGTTGCCGCCAAAGCGATCAGCGAGACGCACGATCAGTTCGAAGTCGGGACGTACTCCCGCCTGATCGGCGGCTTTCTTTACCAATTGCAGGTCGCCAAATGTATTTGTGACTGTTCCTGTTTTCTCGTAGAGATTTGTCGCCGGAAGTATAACGTCAGCTAGCGCTGCCGTTTCAGTCATGAACATATCCTGAACAATCAGGAAGGTATTCTTGAGTGATTCCGGATCAATACCGTATCGTCCAACCGGATTTGAACCTACGACATACAAGGCCGCCAATTCTCCGCGTCCAGCTGCATCCATCATCTGGACGAGATTCAGTCCCGGCTTGCCTGGGAGACTAGGATATTCGCTGGCAAAGACTCCGGGAGTGGTCACGGGAGCGTAACCGGGCAAGAGGTCAGGGAAGAGCCCCATGTCGGCAGCACCACGTGAGTTGGCATAATCTCCCAAACATACGAACTTCGTATCGGGAAGACCCAATCCAAATTTGACCAGACTTTCGATATCCTTGCCCCGATACTCAGAACCAAAGACAATCAGCAGGTTAGGCTCATTGCGGATTGCATCGCGAAAAGCTGCAATGCCGTTCTTGCCTTGCAGTGCGGAATCATTACCCGCTAAATAGCCGACAAGCGCAGCATAGCCATCCTGCGGAATATCGATTGTCGCCTTAGCCTGGCGGCGAAGCTTGATATTCTCGTGGTTTGCTACGTAGAGTCGTGCACGATTCAAACGAACATTTGTGCGCAGGTTCCAGGCCAACATTGGATGCTGTTCGGTCGGATTGTTCCCAATCAGCAGAATCGCCGGTGCTGTCCCGGTATCTCGCAGGGAGGCAATCCTGTTTCCCTGGCCCGCCAGCGCATAAGCAAAGGTCGCATAATCTGCCGTGCGGTGATGATCGATGTTATTTGTCCCTAACACCGTCCGGGCAAACTTCTGCAAAAGATAGTTCTCTTCGTTGGTAGTTCGGTTGGAGCCGATAACACCAATTGCCTCACCACCCTTGGCATCATGGATCTCGCGTAGCCTCTTGCCTGCAAAGTCTAGAGCCTGTTCCCATGTAGCAGGGGCGAACTTCCCGTCTGCTTGCCGGATCAAAGGCTTGGTTAAGCGATCTTCACGATTGGCAAAATCGAATGCGTAACGGCCTTTGATACAAAGGAAATCGTTATTGATTCCGCTCTTGTCGCGATTGTCTCCGCGGATGATCTCTGTGCCGTCAGCAGAGCTGCGTACTCCAAGGGTGGTTTTGCATCCATCGCCGCAATGCGTACAGACCGTGGCAACGTGATTCATCTCCCATGGACGGGTCTTGTAACGGTACGACCCACTGGTCAATGCGCCGACCGGGCAGATATCGATGCACATGCCGCATTCTTCGCAGGCCAGATGGTCTTTTTCGTTCGGTGCAATTACAGCAGAGGAGCCGCGATTCTGGATTCCTAAGGCCCACACGTCCATACCTTCGCCACAGACGCGAATACAGCGATAGCAGAGGATGCAACGGGGACGATCATAGAAAACGACAGGAGACCATTGCTGTTCTTCGCGGTGCTGCTTGATCTCGACATATTTCGATTCCGGAGCACCGTATTTGAAGGTCATGTCCTGCAGTTCGCATTCACCACCAGCGTCGCAGACAGGACAGTCCAACGGGTGGTTACCCAGCAACAATTCGATAGTAGCTTTGCGAGCCTGAACGATCTCTTCGCTTTCGGTAGTGACCACCATGCCTTCGGCTACAGGAGTAGTGCATGCCGTCTGCAGCTTGGGGACCTTCTCCAAGCGCACAACGCACATGCGGCAAGCAGCCTGCAGGGAAAGCCCCGGATAGTAGCAGAACGAGGGGATTTCGATTCCGGCCTTACGGCAGGCGTCGATAAGTAGAGTGCCTGCGGGTGCCGTGAGTTTCTTGCCGTCAACAGTGAAAGTTACGTCAGCCATTTTGCGTCGTTCCTTACACCAGCACCGGTTCGGTGTGGTGAGCGTAGGGACAGGGCTTACCGTCCAAGTGGTCCTCGAATTCCTTACGGAATTTCTTAATGAAACCAATAGTAGGCATCGCTGCTGCGTCGCCAAGCGGGCAGAAGGTGCGTCCTAGCATGTTCTGCGCCAAGTATTGGATGTTGTCGATGTCCTTATTGACTCCAGCACCTGCATGGAAACGGGTCAGAGTTTTCTTTAGCCAATCAGTGCCTTCACGACAGGGAATACACCAGCCGCAGCTCTCATGCTGATAGAACTTGATTGTGCGAAGAGCGAACTCCACCATGCAGACGCTTTCATCGATGACAACGACTCCACCTGAACCAAGCATGGAACCGGCCTTGGCTACTTGATCGAAGTCGAGGCCTATGTCGATCTCTTCGGGAAGCAATACAGGTGTTGACGATCCACCAGGTACTACGGCTTTTAGCTTTTTCCCTCCACGAACACCACCGGCAACCTCATAGATCAGTTTCTTGAGGTTGTAGCCCATCGGCAGTTCGTACACCCCGGGCCTCTCAACATGTCCGCTGACAGAGAAGAGACGTGTACCGCCATTTCGCTCCGTGCCAATCTTGGCGTATTCCGCTCCTCCGAGCCGGAACACATGAGGTACCGTAGCAATGGTTTCTGCGTTGTTGATAACAGTCGGCCCACCGTAGAGACCAACGACTGCAGGAAAAGGCGGGCGGATACGTGGCACGCCGCGCTTTCCTTCGAGAGATTCCATTAGTGCCGATTCTTCACCGACTTCATAGGCACCGGCGCCAGTATGCGAGATAACATCGAAATCGATGCCGGAACCAAAGATGTTCTTGCCCAGGAAGCCCTTGGCATAGGCATCTTCGATAGCCTTTTCCATGATCTTCAGCAAATAGCGATATTCACCACGCAGATAGATGAAGCCCATCTTTGCATTGATCGCCAGACCCGCGATGATGACACCCTCAATCACGGAGTGAGGATCGTGCTCAAAGATCAGCCGGTCTTTACATGTACCCGGTTCGCTTTCGTCGCCATTGACCAGGACGTACTTCGGCTTCTCGCTCTGCTTGGGGACAAAGGACCACTTCATGCCGGTAGGGAAGCCAGCGCCGCCTCTGCCGCGCAGGTTCGAGGCCTTCATCTCATTGATAATTCCATCGGGGCCTAGCGCGAGAGCCTTGCGTGCACTCTCATATCCTCCAAGCTCGATGTACTTATCAATGTTGGTCGCTCCCTGGCCAAAGCGCAGCGAAACCACTCTTACTTCATCGGGATGGGAGACCAGAATTGGCATCGCTTAGCTCTGCTCCTTCTTGCGGTACTGCTCCAGTACCTTATCCAGTTCTTCCGGAGTTAGATTCTCGTAGTAGTCGTAGTTGATCTGTACGGCCGGTCCCCAACTGCAGGCTCCAATACATTCGACTTCTTCCAGTGAGAAGACTCCATCGGCGGTCGTTTCTTTGTTCTCGACACCCAGCTTTTCCTTGCAATGCTGGAAGAGCTGATCGGCACCGCGCAATTTGCAACAGATGTTGGTACAAACTTGCACGTGATACTTGCCGACAGGTTTAGTCCTCAACAGTGAGTAGTACGAGATAACATTACGGACGTCCAATACCGTAATGCCGATTCGCTGGGCGATCTCCTCGATCACCTCGTCCGAAAGATAACCCTTCTCGTCCTGGGCATAGAGCAGCATGGGAATCAGTGCCGAACGACGTAGTGGGTAGAGAGTCACCAATTTGTCGAAGCGAGCCGCCAACTCCGGCGAAAAGAGAGTGCCTTGTTGTGTGCTCATCGCATGATCTCCCGTGCTAATCGTTCCGCAATCGTATCCATTTCTTCTTCCGTACCCGTTTCGACTACCATGTTGCCGTTTAATAGCAGGGTCAACCTGCCTTCCGAACCGTCTTCCCGTTTCCAGATGCCGTTGGCCCCGCGGAGCTCCAGCCGAAGATAGCGGTCTCGAGTCGGTACCCGTACCGCAATAGCCTCTGAATCGCTTTCGACTTCTGCCTCTGTTCCACTATTCAAGCCGTGCGCGGCAGTATAGGACTTCAGCAGAGAAGCAAAAGAAACCCAAAGCTCAGGAAAAACGCGATCGACTGTATTGTCAGAGATTGCCGGGCTCAACGGTCAATCTCTCCCAGGACGATATCAATCGAACCAATCACTGCAACCACATCAGCTAGCATCTTACCCACACACATTGCATGAAGTGCTTGCAACGTTGCGAAGGATGGATTACGCATGTGTACGCGATAAGGCTTAGCCGTGCCATCGCTGACCACGAAGTAGCCCATTTCACCGCGTGGCGATTCGATAGCCTGATAGATCTGTCCTGCCGGTACCGCAAATCCTTCAGTAACGATCTTGAAGTGATGAATGAGTGCTTCCATCTCCGTCTTCATCTTTTCCCGATCGGGAAGGATGATTTTAGGAGCATCGGCCTTGATCGGACCTCCCGGCATGCCATCGAGGGCCTGCTGGCAGATCTTTACGGACTCACGCATCTCTTCCAGCCGAAGGACGTAACGCGCCCAGACGTCTCCATCGTTGGAGACCGGAACTTTGAACTGGAACTTCTCATAGCCTGAGTACGGCATATCGCGCCGCAGGTCCCAGTCCACACCGGAGGCCCGTAACGGAGGTCCCGTTACTCCCAGGGCTATCGCATCTTCAGTTGAGAGATGTCCGACGCCCTTCAGACGGTTCACCCAGATCGGGTTACCAGTTAAAAGATTCTGGTACTCATCGATCTTCTCCGGCATGATGCGAATAAGCTTCTGTACCCGTTCGAAGAAATCGAGCGGCGGCTCCATAGCGAGTCCGCCAATCCGGAAGTAGGAGGTCATCATCCGTTGTCCGGCTACGTGCTCGAAGATCTTCAGAATCTCTTCACGCTCGCGGAAGGTATAAAGGAAGACCGTCAAGGCACCAATATCCATCGCATGGGTGCCCAGCCATACCAGATGTGAATTCAAGCGTGTCAGTTCATTGAGCAGAACTCGCATCCACTGGGCCCGTTCAGGAATTTCAAGGTCCAAGAGCTTCTCAACAGCCAGGCAATAGCACAGGTTGTTGGACATGGGACTCAGATAATCGATGCGATCCGTTAAAGGCACGACCTGCTGATAGAACTTGGCCTCGCAGGTCTTCTCAATGCCGGTATGGAGATAACCAATCTCCGGATGAAGATTGACGACTATTTCGCCGTCGATCTCCAGCACCAGTCGTAATACTCCGTGAGTTGACGGATGCTGTGGGCCCATGTTCAGAATCATGGTCTGATCGCCGGAACCTTCCGGCTGGTGGACTTCCATCACAGGAGGAGCTATATATTCAGCCATTACCGATATCCCTCCACAGGGTAGTCCTTGCGCAAAGGATGGCCTTCCCATTCGTCAGGCATCATGATCCGCCGTAGGTTGGGATGCCCGTGAAAACGAACACCGAAGAGGTCGAAGACTTCTCTTTCGTAAAAATTGGCTGATGGCCACACTGGAATAATGCTGTCTACACTGGGGTCCAGCGACTCAAGCATGACGCAGAGACGAAGGCGTTCCTTGAGCCTGTGCGACAGAATGTGATAGGTCACCTGGAAACGTGGCTCACTCGGGTACCAGTCTACGCAGGTCACATCTTCGAGAAAGTTGTATCCGGCACTCTGGACGGTGCGGCAGGCCTCGCGAATATCGTCGCGTGTGATCGTGAGTGTTAGTTCCTCACGATCAAATCTTGCATCTGCAAGAGCTTCTGGCCTCCATGTACCGATTGCTGCTACAGCTGGATGCGATGACATCTCAGCAAGAACCTTGTCTTTGTCCAACGCAGGGGAAATCATGGCGTTTAGAGCAATGCTCCTTCTAACATGATCGGGAAATTTTCTATGCACCCATTTCTGTGCCTATCAAGCATAAACCTCAAAGAATGATTCAGCTTAGAGGTCTGCTTTGTCCGTAGCCCAGTCGAGTACGCCTTTTTTGACGATGTAGAAGAAGCCAACGAGGACAAAGCCCAGGTAAACCAGCATCTCCCAGAAACCAAACATAGGCAATCCCGTTATTCTCGGGAGCTGACGATAGATCACAGCCCAGGGCATCATGAAGACTGCTTCCACGTCGAAGAGGATGAAAAGCATAGCCACAAGATAAAAACGAACGGAAAAACGCCCACGGGCGTCGCCTACAGCTTCAATTCCGCATTCGTAGGTGGCCTGCTTTGCCTTTGAATAACGATGCCGTCCGACAAACCACGAGGCCAAGATAATACCCAGTCCAAGCCCTGTAGCAGCAAGGATTTGGAGCATCAACGGCAGATAATTCCAGTAATAGGGGGCAGTCATCCTAAAATCGCTCACGCTTGGAGTAAGTTGACACCGTTGTGAACTAGATCACGATGTCATCTCCTTATCTGAGATTAGGTTTAAGCCCTTCGTGCGTCAAGCGCTCAAGAAGGTACATGCGGTACTAAGGTAGGGCTATTCGCTCATCAGAAAGGGATGGTTCCCACATTGTGAGCAAGATGTGAGAAAACTGTCTGACCGGGGAGGCGTAAATCCTGGACGGGAATCCAAAATAATAATTTTTGTTACGAATTTGGAGTGCCAGGTGTTTTTCTGTCCTCAGTGCATTCCGGGGTGTCATTCCCCTTGCAATCACCACAGCTAAGGCAGAACTGATGCCCATGAGGACAGATCGAAGCTTCTGCAACTGAGGACGTGATTGCCTTCGAAGCTTTTGCTTCAATACAGAAAACTGACTCAGTCGAATCCATGAGCCTGAACCGCTGTTCTCCCTTCTGAAAATGAAGAGGAAGCTGGCACGTTGCCAAATTCTCAATTCAAGGGGTTCTTTAGGAGAGCAGCATGGCTGGTTATCCCAAAGAACCCCGAACAGGAGAAATCTTTAGTCAGCGCCGCAGAGCATGGCTTCCATCTCAGCGGAACGGGGGCTGCAGTTGGCTCCACGTCCACAGCTGCCACCACAGGCATCTCCCTTGGCTTCGGAGGTGCGACGGCTAGTACCGCTAACCAGCTTCCTTAGCGTGGATGGTTCTACCTCGACGACTTTTACTTCTTCCTGGATAAGCATTGCTCTATTTCTCCTTCACTGTTTCTACACTTGCTAATTCTCGACCTATATCGTCGGATTGAACTTGTTTTGAGACTCCCAGCTGCCGTGCCAGTCCCAGCACACATTCTTCAGCTATCGCCTTTTGCATAGGAGCCATGATTCGTTCCCGCATATTGCCGGTAACCAGATATTCACCAGCGATGCAGCCTTCCGAAAGACATGAATACCAAGCTTCATTGGTGCCGCTAAATTCCTCGAAATAGCGTTCCAGCACCGCCTTGGAAGCGCTGCCCGGAAATGTTTCCTGCAGAAGGTTTCCCATACGGTATTCGTTATGGCCCACCAGCATGAAGCAGGGAAATACCGAGCTATCCATGGCAATCGATAGCTGGCTGAAGAAAGCTGGGCAGTATGTTTTTGCCGGAATCCTTGCTGCGAGATGTTCAATGACACGTTGAGCAAATTCGAGAACCGGCCCTTCACCCTTGACCAGATTTGCGACAGACAGCTTTGCTGCCTCTCTGTAGTCTTCGGCAAGAGTCTCAAAATCGATATAGTCGGAGCTTCGGCTCATCTCGTAACTACCTGGTTTCGGTAGGAATACCGGAGCGATGTGAATCGTACGCTGGCCTGTCTTCTCGTAGAAGAAATTCATCAGGTCAGTAATTGCGATCCCCATCTTGCGATGATGGCCGTTGTAGGTGCACTCGATGTCGAATTCAATCCCTGCTTTGTTCAAGCGGTCCAGGGTGCTTGCCAGTAGCTCATAGCTGGAAGCTCCCGAACGCAATGGGCGACAGGAATCTTGCACATTACGGGTACCGTCCCAACTTACCGTAACGGTCATATTCCAGCGGGTGAGCAACTCGAGTACCTGAGGATTGGACCACGTTCCATTCGTTGTGACTGCAAAGCGTGGAAGCTGGTTCAGATAACCTTCGTCGACGGCGGCGGACAGAAACTCCGTAGCAGCTTCGATGGCCGGCAGATTCATAAGCGGTTCGCCACCGAAGAAGTGAACAACTTCGATTTCCGGGTACAGGTGAACCAGCTTACGCAGAATCTCGCGGATCATGTCCGGAGACATCAATCCTTCCGAACTCGGATTTCTATTTCCAACGTAGCAATAACTGCAGGAAAGATTGCAGACTCTGCTAATAATCAGTGTGAGTCTGCCAAGCCTTGCTCTGCGCCTGACAGGCGACTCCGTTTCTCCGTCCTGCAAGATGGGAAAAAATGCCTCTCGCTTTTCCTCGGTGTCTGCTTCGGACGAATGCTGATTCGAGAGCGGATATTTCTGGGAGGCTAAAGAAAATAGGTCTTCGAGAGGGATTTTGGGGTCTGCATCCAGTGAGAAGAGTTTCATTTCGGAAGGGATGAAGAAAGCGGAATCACGTCCTTCCCTTAGCAGGACGCCCCCTCCTCGCTCCATCGTCTCCATTTCGGCTTCCTCCTCCACCGAATGTGCCTTCTCTTATGTACAGAAAAGCACTATAGAGCGGCTGTGAGCGCGGTCACCATCTCTAGTCCTTTGTAGCGGTCTGGAATCTACTAAGTCACACATGGAGTATTGTTTATCGAAGGTTCATTGGCTAAGTGCCATACACAAGAAAAGCAAAGACAATGGTAGTCTGAAGAAGTTATGAAACTCCTGATCAATGGCAAGGAACAGAGCTTTCCGAAACTAGACTCCGCGGCGTCTCTGACCGCTTTGATTGATCATCTGAAGCTGACTGGGGATCGCGTCGCCGTCGAACATAATGGCGACATCGTCCCTCGTGCTGATTGGAACACCTGCAGCCTCTCCGAAGGGGATAAGCTGGAGATTGTTCATTTTGTTGGTGGTGGTGCCTTTTAATTAAACAGTTTGACCCGGGTGTAAATTGACTTATCGTATTTACCCGGGTAATATAAAATTATGCAAGAAGAACAGACGTATACAGCTTTTTCGGGTCAAGAACTTGTTGCCTTTGGCCCTTTGAAGACGGTCCTTCCGCAGGTAAAGGCCAGATTTGACGAGAACACCGGCGCACCGCTTCTGATTTTTGAAGACGAGACTGGTGGACAGGTCGATTTCGATCTTCGTGGAACAGTAGAGGAGGTTCTGAAGCGCGTACTACCTCCTGAACCACAACCACGTCCAGGACGCCCTAAATTGGGTGTGGTCTCTCGCGAAATCTCTTTATTGCCACGTCACTGGAGCTGGCTTGAGAAGCAGCCCAATGGCGCATCGGCCGCACTTCGCAGGCTGGTAGACGAAGCCAGAAGCCGGGATATCGAAAAACAGCGCGCCAATATAACCAGAGATGCGGCGAGCCGCTTTCTTTCCGTTATGGCGGGGAATCTTCCAGGATATGAAGAGGCGCTTCGTGCCCTATATGCAGGGAAGCGTGACGATTTCGATATCCTGATTCGCGATTGGCCTGCGGATATTCAAAACCACGCATTGCGAATAACTCGAAATGCATTTGTGGACAATGAAGTTGTTTTGACATAAGGAAATATCAGGTAAATCTCAGAATTTACTCGATATTTTCTTTGTAGTTATCAGAAGCCGAAGAAGATAAGCCTTGAATCTAGTGTTCTTCTTTAGACTTTGTCTTGTTGGTGACTGATACGTAAAGAATTGTCGTGAATAGGCCTGCGGCGGGAATTGCCAGGATCGGAATGGCCAGTCGCAGGCTTTTACGTGCCCTTGGAGCGCTTCCGGCTGTTGCGTCCCGACATAGACTGCAACCCTGTCCTAAAGCCATGGCAGCAGGTATGAGGACGAGAAAGATGATCAGGCCCGTACGGAGGATCCTCATTGTCCAAATACCAGAAGGATCATCAGGAATCCCCAGAAGATCCCCATGAAGTGCCAATACCAGGCGGAACAATCGACAACAATCTGTCGGTATTCCAGCTTCTTCAGCCTGTAAAGGGCGATGACTGCCGTAAGTAGAGCTATAAGCCCCACAATCAGATGTAAGCCGTGCGCCCCGGTAATGAGGTAGAAGAAGTATCCGGCTGGCGTTGCAGAAAAGTGATATCCCTCATTCCATAGTTGGTTCCAGGCAATCCACTGTCCTCCAAGGAAAGCGCACCCGAGTATAAGGGTGGCGGCTAGCCAGGGAGCAGCTCGTCTGGTAACAGGGCGACCGAGACCGAGCCACTCATCCATTACATCTACCTCTCGAAAGAGCTGGCGTCGGGCTATCTCCATAGTGAAGGTACTTAGAAGAAGAACTGCTGTATTGAGCCAGAGGATAGAGGGAATGCTGATCGCATGCCAGTCGGCAATGTAGTTATTGCTTCGCGGGTCGATATGTCCTGAGCCCTGCCGTACAAAGAATGCGCTGATCAAGGCTACAAAGAACATCAAGTCACCGGCCATAGCGAAGAGCACCATCATCCGATATCGGGTGATGAGTTCGCGTGGCCCGCGCCGACCATTGGGCCGATTGTCCCAATTCTCTCCGTCACCGCCACCTCCGGTAGGACGCCGGTCGACAGGTGGTTTGCCCCCTGTTCCAGGGTTCTTCTTCTCGATCTCTGTGGTCTTATGTGGAGTAAAGATGGCGGGCATGGTGTAACTCCGTTCCTCAAAGATTACGATGCGCCGGTTTCTGATTCGTTTTGGGGAAGAAAATCCATACCATTCGAACGAATGCGATATTCGTAAGGACCACAGGAGACTACGGGCATTTCATGGACCTTGGCCCATTCGAGTGTAGTGGAGCGCCAAGGGTTGGCTTCCGCAAACTTTCCATATTTCATGCTCCAAAACAGATTAATCAGAAAGATGAACTGCGCCGTTACCAGAAGAAGTGCAGAAACCGTAATGTGCCGCTGTAAAGGCTGCAGCCACGCGAGCGATGTCACGGTGAGATCTGAATAATGTCGTGGTTCTCCGGCTAATCCGGTGAAGTGCATTGGTAAGAAGGTAGAGTAAGCGCAGAGAAAAGTCAGTGTGAAATGCAGCCTCCCTAGTCCTTCATGCAGGAGGCGACCGGTCAGGAGTGGAAACCAGTAATAAATTCCGGCAAAGATAGAGAAAACTCCGGCCATCGCCATGATCAGGTGGAAATGCGCTACTACGAAAAAGGTGTTGTGCAGATATTGATCCAGAATGGGGAGCGCGAGTAGAGGTCCGGAGAGTCCGCCTGTTATGAAGAGCGAAACAAAGCCCAGGGCAAAGAGCATGGGTGTCCTAAATTCCAAGCCTCCACCCAAGATCGTTCCCAACCAGCTAAGAACCTTGGCAGAGCTTGGAATGGCGATCGCCATCGTAACCAGTGCGAAGGCCGTACCTGCATAAGGATTCATGCCACTAACGAACATGTGGTGCCCCCACACCAGGAATCCCAGCAGTCCGATCAGAACTGTTGTAGTGGCCATCAGCCGATACCCCAGTACAGGCCTGCGGCTGAAGTTGGCCAGAAGGGAAGAGGTGATTCCCATTCCTGGCAGTATGGCAATGTACACCTCCGGATGGCCAAAAAACCAGAAAAGATGTAGCCAAAGTAGTGGAGAACCGTCGCCGCTGTTCCTAAGTGGAATGCCGTTGATGACCTCTCCTGCCGGAATGAAGAACGCGGTTCCGAAGTGACGGTCACAATACAGAAGTAAAGCGGCAACAAAAAGAACGCTAAATACCAGTAACGTCAATAAAGAAGCAACCAGCCAGGACCAGACTGTCAGAGGCATTCTCCATGTCGTCATGCCTGGGCAGCGTTCATTGGTGATCGTGGCGAGCAGATTTACCGCTCCCAATGAGGAAGCAATGCAGAAGATTCCGATACTGATGAGCCAGATATCCATTCCAGCTCCTTGTCCCGGTCCTGCAGCGGCGATAGCGCTGAAGGGGGCATAGCTGGACCATCCGGAAATCGGACTGCCGCCTGGAACGAAGAAGGCGCCGAGTAGAACAAGGAAAGAGATGACAGTTAACCAGAAGCTGATTGCATTTAGGGCTGGCATCGCCATGCGCGACGATCCCAACTGCTCAGGCATAACCAGATTGGCGAATCCGCTCACCGGGGCTGTGGTAAGTACAAAGAAAACCATGAGGGTTCCGTGCATGGTTACCAGGGCGAGATAGTCTTCCGGCTTGATTGCTCCCCACAGAGGGATGACAAATTGTGGCCAAGCCAGGTGAATCCTCATCAAGATGGCCAAACAGCTGCCTACCAGAACGGCAGCAAGCGAAAGAAACAGATAACCTACCCCGATTGCACGATGATGAGTTGTAAAGATCCATCGCCGTATCCATCCGTGGCCATCGTGTGACACGACCGCAGATAGCATCTCTTGATTCTCGTTCACTGAGCCTGCCTCCTGCGTAGTTTTGCTTCACGTTCCTCTTGCCAATGTGCAAACTCTTCTGCCGTTACAACACGCAGACGAGCTTGCATCCGTCCATGTCCAAGTCCACAAACTTGGGTGCATAGGATCGGATAGTTCCCAACTTCAGAGGGTGTGAAGTGTACATGCAATACTTCTCCGGGAACAGCATTCTGTTTCAAGCGCATCCCAGGAATGAAGAAGCCATGGATAACATCATGAGATCTTAGGCGGAGGTCAATTTCTCTGCCCACCGGCAGCACCATTTCGCTGGACACCAGATCGTCTTCGCCGTGTGGATCGAGAGGGTCAATGCCCAGGGGATTGCCTATCGCTGCGTTGACTAATTCCGGCTTAGTCACCCCAAAAGCTGAATCCATGCCAGGATAGCGAAAGTACCACTGGAATTGCACTCCAACGACCTCAACCTGCAATGCCTCCGGAGACGGTCCTTGAAAGCGATTCCCGGCCCAGAGATTTTCCGCCGTGACCGCCATCCAGATGTAAAGGCCGATTAGCAAGACGAGAGGTCCCGCTTCCACCATCCACGGATTTGGCAGGGCACTACGGCGCCTCTTAAAAACGGCATAGAGCAACAGAGCGTGAGCGAGTAGAAAACACACTGTCAGGGCAGCCAAATCGATATACATTAATCGATCGACAGCCCAGCCGTGCAGAGCGCCATTGGGTGGCATCCACGGTACAGATGCGGCAAAAGAGAAGAAGTCTTTCATGGCCGCATTCCCCAGCATGAGTGCCTTTCCGTAGTAGAGTCTCCAGCTTTGGCCCAAGAAGCCGTATAAAAACTGGATTAATAAAAGGTACTTTCCAGATTCAGCGAGTACAACCTTTAGGATACAAAGCCACGTGCGAAAAATACGGCTGCTTTGACTATTTCACTAGCTCGGAATTTCGATGTTCCATCCTTCTAGAAAGAAGGGTACAGGCAGAATATATACAGTTCTCGTAGTCCTGCCATCGAGAGTGCTCAAGAAATCATAGTTTGGATACTCCACCTTCCTTCTTTATCGGAAGAGTGGAGCGTCCTTTTCACCTTTGAACTGACTTCCTCCGGGAATGAATAACCGGAGGTCAAGAGCTGGCTTTGCCGTTTCTATGTGCTTTTACCTGCTCGATAAAGAGCCGATGAATCCTACGATCGCTAGAAAGCTCCGGATGGAATGTTGCCGCTAGCAGATGGCCTTGACGTACAAGAACCGGGAAGCCTTCTCGTGCGGCCAGGACTTCTACTTGCTTGCCCACCTTCACTATTCGTGGCGCGCGGATGTAGACCATTTCCATAGGGCCGAATTGGGTTTCTGCCTGCTCTATGGAGCTGTCAATCTGCCGTCCGTAGGCATTGCGCTCTACCGTGGCATCCAGAACCGCAAGGCTCTTCTGCTTGGGGTGCAATACTTCTTGAGCCAGCAGAATGCATCCTGCACAGGTCCCGAAAGTCGGTCTGGATTGAACAAAGACGGCCAGCTTCTCGAAGAAATCATCTCTCTCGAGGAACTTCAACATCGTGGTCGATTCGCCGCCTGGAACAATAAGCCCGTCAATCGAGGCGAGCTCTTCCGGCTTTCTGACGAGCACAGGCTCTGCGCCTGCCTCACGAAGGGCAGTCGCATGAGCCTCATAGTCTCCTTGAATTGCTAATACTCCGATGCGTGGTAACTGTTCTGTTATTTCATTCGAACTGGTCACCTTTCGCTACCATCCCCGCGTCTGTAACAGGTGAGCTTCGTCGAGGGCGGCTATTGCCAATCCCTTCATTGCTCCTGTGCACTCTTCGCTGGTCTCAGCCAGGATTTTGGGATCGTCGAAGTGAGTCGTGGCGCGAACGATGGCACGAGCACGAATAGCAGCCTCTTCTGGAGGAGCGAAGTTGGTCGAATCGCTCATGAAGATGCCAGAACCGACGAATACCGCCTCGGCACCCAATTGGCGGACAAGAGCTGCATCTGCAGGAGTAGCGATACCGCCGGCAGAGAAGTTTGGAACAGGAAGCTTTCCTGCCTTCGCAACCATGCGAACCAATTCGTAAGGAGCAGCAAGTTCTTTTGCTGCCGCATAGAGCTCTTCTTCGCCGAGAACAGTCAGCGCCTTCATTTCCTTTACGATCTGGCGCATGTGCTTGACAGCGTGAACCACGTCTCCGGTTCCAGCCTCACCCTTGGTACGAATCATGGCTGCGCCTTCTGCGATGCGGCGCAGCGCCTCACCCAGGTTGCGAGCACCGCAAACAAAGGGAGTTTTGAAGGCGTGCTTGTCGATGTGGTGAGTCTCGTCAGCCGGGGTAAGTACTTCGCTCTCATCGATGAAATCGACACCCAATTCCTGCAATACCTGCGCTTCGGCAAAGTGGCCAATACGAGCTTTTGCCATGACTGGAATTGAGGTTGCAGCCATAATCTCTTTGATCTTCTTGGGGCTGGCCATGCGGGCCACGCCGCCTTCAGCGCGAATTTGCGCCGGAACACGCTCCAAAGCCATAACAGCAACGGCACCGGCTTTCTCGGCGATCTCTGCTTGTTTGGCATCGGTCACGTCCATAATGACCCCACCCTTCAGCATTTCGGCCAAGCCAATCTTCAGCCGGAGGGCTGTTCCCGGGTTGTTGCCATTTCCATTTGTCTGCAGATCTGCCATTTCGTGCCTCCTCGTTCGCCGTGCCGTAAGCAATAGTTTCGCTCGGCACGGTCCAGGTAAAATTGATGCGGGATTTCGTCCGAAACTTTAGTTTAACAGTGTTTTCGGCAGAATGAGTCGGATGCCGGTATTGGCTGGAAGTAGTCCGGAAACCGGTGTTTGTGGCTATGGCTCCAAAGCAGTTGTTTCCGCAAAACACGCTCCAGCCTCTATGTCCGGATGTCGTGGCTCTTGCGGCTGAGAGTTTGGCCCCATCTTGGCCGTGCTCCGCTGAGTTTCTCTCCGGAGGCTAGTTCTGGTGCTTTACTGCGATAAAGAGAGCCTTGCTTCTTGCCAACACTTTCCCATCCGAGTCTTGAATCTCACCTTCACACCAGTATTTCCGGCCTTCAAAACGCACATTGCGCCCTTTGAGTACGATAGGAACATCGAGCGGAACTGGCCGCAGGTATTCAACTTCCATATGTCGCGTCATGGCTGTAACCCCAAGAACGCGATTGCCCTTACTCATGATTTCATCGAGAAGCGTGGCAATGATTCCGCCATGAACGTGATGAGCTGGACCTTGAAATCGCGGAGAGATGGTGACATCGCAATAGATCGTTCCGTCTTCTTCTGCCGTGAACTCCAGCTGAAGGCCCTCCTCGTTAGCCGCGCCACAACCAAAGCATTTATTTTGCGCGCTGTGAGCCAAACGCTTTCGCATAGGTTCGCTTTCCCCGGTTTTTTCGATGGCGGTTACCGCTGGAGTCGATTGATTTTCCAGTTCCGAATTCACCTCTCTTTTCTACGTAACCCGAGGGCGGGTGTCTATAGTAATTCCGGCGTTAGATGTCTGAGCAAAGACCGTGCTAGGTGCTGCTTACTTTAGCGGCAAGAGGCTTCGGGTTTCGTGGCTCGTGGAATGCAGCAACTCCGGAACTGATCGAGCTCTATTCCAGCTGTACCTTCTGGAGGCCAGTCACGGTATACTCAGCTTTGATATGGCGTCGAAAAAGACCTTTTACCTTGAGACCTTCGGCTGCCAGATGAATGTCCATGATTCTGAGAAGGTCATTGGCACATTGCTGCAGCAGGGTTATAGCCAGGTCGATACGGAAGACGCAGCTGATCTGATCCTCTATAACACGTGCTCCATCCGGGATAAAGCAGAGCAGAAGGTCTTCAATCGTCTAAATGACTACAAAGCACTCCATCGTAAGGGAAAACGCTTTGGTGTTTTAGGCTGTGTTGCCCAACAAGAAGGCGAGAAGATTTTTGAACGGGCTCCCTATGTGTCTCTCGTTTCCGGCTCAGCTTCCTATCGCAAGCTGCCGGAGATGTTGGACCGCCTGGAGGCCGGGGAATCCCACATTACCGGTCTGGATGACCGGCAGACCGAAGAGACTTTTGAAACAGAGTTTACTGCGCGCTCGAATCCCTATCGTGGCTACATCACTATTATCGAGGGGTGCGACAAGTTTTGCGCCTATTGCGTAGTTCCATATACCCGGGGCAAAGAACGCAGCCGCACCGCAACCTCCGTTCTTGCCGAGGCCAGACGCATGGTGGATTTGGGCTACTCTGAAATCCAGCTTTTGGGACAGAACGTTAATAGCTATAAAGATCCGGAAGGGAAGCGCTCCTTTGCCGAATTACTGGCGGCCGTGGGTGAAATCCCAGGTATTCGTCGCGTTCGTTTTATGACTTCCCATCCCAGGGATTTCACAAAGGACATCGTAGAAGCTATCGACGCTGTACCGGCGCTTTGCGATCATGTGCATCTTCCGGTGCAGTCAGGTTCAAGCCGCGTGTTGCGGATGATGCAACGTGAGTACACCCGGGAGAAATATCTTGAGTGCATCTCCTGGATCAAGAGTGCCAAGCGTAGGGTCAGCATGACTACAGACATCATCACTGGCTTTCCTGGGGAAACCGTTGAAGATTTTGAGGAGACGATTTCGCTTCTGCAAGAAGTTCAGTACGACGCGGTTTTCGGATTCAAATATTCACCTCGTCCAAATACCCCAGCCCTTACGATGATTGACAGCATCCCAGAGGAACAGAAGTCGGCGCGTCTTCAAGCCTTGCTGGATCGTCAACGTGAAATCCAAAGGGCTAATTATGGCAAGCACTTGGGCGAGATAATGGAAGTGATGGTTGAGGGACACAACCAGGCACGCGGACAGGTGGTTGGTCGGAGTTCCCAGAACAAAACTGTTAACTTTATGACAACCCAGCCAATTCTTCCTGCTCCGGGAAGCTATTTGCATGTCAAGATTACGAAGACTTTTCCGAATAGTCTTGTAGGAGAGGCTGTCGTCTAGAAGGGGGAACACGATGGAGATTGAAGTAAAAATCCGGGGATTGATGGCTGATCCGTCAACGAACATGCCCATCGTGGTCTTGAAGGATATTCATAGCGACACCATTCTGCCGATCTGGGTGGGCTTCTACGAAGCTAATGCTATTGCGTTGGAAGTCGAGAAGGTGAGCACTACCCGGCCTACCACTCACGACTTGCTGAAGAACATGGTCCAGGGCATGAATGGACGGGTGGAACGCATAGTGGTGACTGAGTTGAAGGACGATACCTTCTATGCCGTGGTCTGGATCGAGCAGGATGGAGAGCGTTTGTGCATCGATGCACGTCCCTCCGACGCTTTGGCGTTAGCTCTTCGTGTGGATTGCCCTATCTTCGTCAGTGAGCAGGTAATGGAACTGGCCAAGCTGGCTCCGAATGCGACCGATAGCGCCAGTGCTGAGGAGTTGAGAAAGTGGCTTGAGAATCTGAACGACGAAGATCTTGGTCGCTACAAAATGTAAGGTATTCAGATTGCACTGAGGAGTGAGAGGAATCCTCTCACTCCCGGCAGAAAAATTTAGAAGACAGAGTTTTGCTTTGCGTCTCTCTCGTCCACGTACTGGTTCCACCCTTCGAACTCATAGGTTAAAATCAAATAACCGTCTGTCCTATTAAGTCCGGCTCCCTCGAGATTTATCAGAAAAATACGATTCGTGTTTCCTTTTAGGTTCCAATAAGATGAAAGCACACGTTCCTCCTTATGGATCGCCATCATGAACTCTTCCGGTTCTTTCCAGAGAGCTCCGGCGTGCAAGTAGTCGTAATCCTTAGATACTCCGTAGGTTCCTCTCAGTGCGGTTTTGACTTTGTCGAATTGTTCCCTCATTCCATAACCCGAAGGATCATTCGGGATGGTTCTTCCATAAGCGACAATCTTCAGAAGACCTTCTTTGGGTGAAAAAAGCAACGAATATAGCTCAAAATCACTGTGAGGCTTAGGTGCGGTACTGACGCTCATTCTGTCTGGAGTACGCTTAACGACAGCAGCATTTCCTAGCAGAGCTAAGACTTGCTCCTGAGTCATGCCGCGATAAAATCCGAAAGGCCCATCATGCGTGGATGAGTTTGAACTACGGCTGTTCTGGGCCCAGATAGGCAGAGGCATCATCATGATCAGCGCAACTAACCCAAGAACATATTTCCTTATCTTCATTTCTTGTGGTCCTGCAGGAAAGGTTCCCGCTTATTTGTTCTTCGGTCAAAAGTAACTTTTCTATAATTACTCTTGAACGAAGATAGCTCCGATCCTGGGTTTCCAACATGGTGAAAATAGTATGGGAGTACAACGGATGAACTACCTATTCCTATTGGGGCATTTGGGGCTGTGCATAACTAATCCAAGAAGATTAAGGACGCAGCGAATGAGGGAATGTGCCCATGCCCCAGTGTTAGGACATGGGCACATTCTTATACCAGCTTCACTCTTGACCAGCGAGCCTACCTGACTAATTCGGGTAGTAGAGATCGCCACTTAAAATTAGTGGTTCAGTAATTCTGGAATGGATGGCGCATCTTCGAAAACCGTCGATAACGTCAGTTCTCTCCATTTCTCCGCTTCCTCTGCTCGATTCTTCTCCGCATATTGCACTCTTTTTTCGGCGTCGACACCGAGGATCAAGCGATGGGGAACTTCCTCGCTATCGGCAAGCTTGACGATCAGATTGGCGATCTTTGCTGGATCTCCTTCCTGATGTCCCTCTATGCTCTGTAAGAGCTTTAATATTGGTCCTACTGAAGCTTCATACTCTGGCATTAACTCCAGCCCATTCGGTCTTGCACGGCGAGCCCAATTGGTGCGGATACCACCTGGCTCCAAGGTGCAAACCTTTACTCCGAATGGAGCTACTTCCATCGCCAGGGAATCGCTGAAACCTCCGACAGCCCACTTGGCTGCGTGATAGGGAGAATTCCCCGCGATAGCTATGCGTCCCCCGATGGAAGAGACTTGGAAGATGTGCCCGCTCTTTTGCTTACGCATGACGGGAACCGCAGCGCGGGTTGTGTACACGACACCATAGAAACAGGTGTCGAAAACCGCCTTGAAATCCTCGGAGCTCATCTGTTCGAAGGGGGCAAACTGTCCGTATCCGGCGTTGTTAACCAGCACGTCCAGACGTCCAAAATTGTCGATGGCCGACTGTACTGCATTTTTCGCTGCGGTTTCATCCCGGACCTCCAGAAAAACTGGTTTTATCCGGTCGCCATATTGCTCTATTAATGGCGTTAGCTCCTCGATGCGACGAGCTCCTGCTACAATACTGTCTCCTGTCGATAGTGCCGCCTCTGCGATCTGTCGCCCCAGACCATTGCCGCTTCCTGTAATCAACCAAACTTTTGCCATACAAGCTCTCTCCTGAAGATGAGATTCATGAATGACTGACTGGTTGCTCATTTATTAGGTAAATGAAACAGGAATTTTAACGGACTGCACGCCAGAAGATCTGGAAGGCACGCTCGATGATTTCTTTCCGCTGTTTTGGATGCTTGGCAAGGAAATCCATTGTCGCTTCCTGCATTGACGCCATTATGGCTGCAGCAAATCCTGAGGGTAGTCCGTTCAGAGCATTGCGGTTGTTGAGTTCGCCGAGCGTGATATTGACAGTATTACGTCCGGCCGCTGCTTTTGCACGGGTCTCAGAGGAGATTGCGTCGGAGACGCTTAATTGCATAGAGACCTTGCGCTTTTCAGGAAATTGCAAGGACCAGTTCAGAGAAGTCATCCAGATATGCCGTGTTCGCATTTCAAGACTGGCTTTATCGGGGAAATCAGCATTAATTCTTGCATAGACTTCCTGCTTCAATTCTCGATATAGCTCGTTGAGAAGCTCTTCTTTGTTTGCGAAATAGGTAAACAGCGTACCAGCAGCAATTCCTGCGCGTTTAGCGATATTGGCCGTCGATGCGCTGAGGCCTGTCTCAGAGATTTCCTGTACCGCCGCTAGAAGGATTGCCGTGCGCTTTTCCGGACTCTTCGGTCGTGCCATGTTTCATGGATGAGAATACAGCCATCTGGAGATATCCGCCAACGGCATGCTTTATTGAGAGGTCCGTTCTTCCCGGTTCTTCGGGAAAGCGGCAAGAAAATGGGTCACACTACTAGATGTGACCCGGGAGGGCAGTGAGTTATCGCAAACAGAAGAAGATCTATGCAGTCCGTAATTCAGGCCGGGCTGATTGAAGAGTGCGCTGCAGGGCTTCTATTTCTACGCAGCTTCCAACCATGAGAGGAGTGCGCTGATGTATTCCCTCAGGGTGAATATCGAGCACTCTCTGTTCGCCGCTGGCAAGCGCCATTCCGCCCGCCTGTTCTGCGATGAAGGCAAGGGGATTGGCTTCGTATAAGAGGCGAAGTTTGCCCTGCGGATGTGTATTGGTGGGCGGATAAAGAAAGACACCACCCTTTAGCAATGTACGGTGGAAATCAGCGACCAGCGATCCGATATATCGAGAACTGTAGGTTTTTCCCAGTTCTCCCTGGCGCAGGCTCGAAAGATATTCCTGATACGGGGTAGGGAAGGCTTCTATATTGGCCTCGTTCACGGAGTAGTAACTTCCTTGAGCAGGCATTCGCATCTTTTCGTGGCTCAGGACGAAGGCTCCGATTGTGGGATCGAGCGTAAAGCCATAAACGCCGCGTCCGGTGGTGTAGACCAAAATGGTCGATGGCCCATAAACCACATATCCAGCGGCAACCTGCTTAGATCCTGGCTGCAGCAGCGTGGTTTTCAGATTGGTGACTGGACCGGGAGGCCGACGATAAATGGAGAAGATCGTTCCGACATTAACATTGACGTCGATGTTGGAAGAGCCGTCGAGTGGGTCAAATACGATAATGTACTTGCCTGTATCTCCATTTCTATCAAAGATGACCGGTTGTTCGTCTTCTTCCGAAACGAGAGCTACTACGCTGTCTCGCAATCCGAGGCAATGCAGAAGTGCACGGTTGGCGTAGACATCCAGTTTTTGCTGGACCTCTCCCTGGATATTTGTTTCGCCCACAGAGCCGATAACGTCGGATAGACCGGCGCTTCGGATCTTGGATTCGATCATTTTGGTGGCCAGTGTAATGCCGGAAAGAAGCCAGGAAAAGGCTCCGGTAGCTTCAGAAACCTGCTGTTGTTCCTGAAGAATATGCTGCTGGACAGTCGTAATCATAGCCGCCTTTGGAGTAAAAAGGGTGCGAGTGGAATCAGGTCGTGGCTGCTCCGTAGGCAATTGGATTCTTCAAAGGCGCTCTGTGCTGCTTAGGAGAGGCCAGATTCTATACAACCCTTGATGAAAATTTCTTTTCACTGGTTATGAAAATTTTTCAATAGAGAATATTGGGCTATCGAGGGGAAAGAGCTGCCGAGATTTCGGTACCTCGATTGGTGTCCGAGAGCAAAAAATAGCTGGCGTTTCACTCATAAAACGCCAGCTGTTCTTTTTGCATTCGTTTGGAAGTGAGCTGAAGTGAATCCTGATATTCGCTAGGAAAGCCGCAGATATCAGGATTCGGTCTACACCTGAAATGGAATTGTTTTAGTGTCTTGCCGTTGCGATAGGCGATCCACCTGTCGTTTTCTCCGCCTTCTGTTGTTGGGGGATCATTTCCATTGACCAGATAGCAGCCGGTCGCATGTACATGGATGCACGGAAGAGTCCTCGTCCGTCGTAAGCCTCCGGGGTGCGGAACCAATACCCACGTCCATCTTTCGGATCCCAGACGACGTTGTATACACCCTTGGCTGTGTTGTATGCCTCAGTTGTAAGGCCTTCCGAGATCATCTCTGAAGCAACGCTGAAAGTCGTGCCAGTCCAGACTTCTCCTACCTGCTCGTTTCCATGTAAAGGGGTTCCATCTGCCTCAATACCATTGACCGCTCCCATCTTGCCGTCATGAAACTTCATTACATTTTCGGCATAGACGGTCTTCAACGCCTTAATTCTCATCTCTTTGGGAACCAAGTCGCCAAGTCCTGTGAGATTGGCGTACCACTGACCTGCAAGCTGCTCCGCCATAACTGCAGATTTGTATGGGCTGGAGACGTCATAATTAAAGTAATTCCCGTTCCAGAGCTTCTTGATGTATGCAGTTTGTGCCTTTTTGAAGAGGGCATCGTAGTTCTCTGCAGCAGCGTTGTCGCCGAGAACCCGGGCTATCTCTGCCGTTGCACGCAGAGCTGCCAGATAGAGGCTGCCGCAATAGGTGCTTTCTCCTCGTGCAGGCCAATTGTCATAGGTCTGGTCTGGAAAGCCGCCGTTTTCAATCAGTCCATCTCCGTCTGTGTCGTACTGTTTGAGATGATCCGTTGCCTGGCGAACGGCTGCGTAGCTGTAGCGGAGAAAGTCAATGTCTTTGCTCCCCGTTATGACGTAGTCGCGCCAAACCATTAGCACATATTTGCTATTAAGATCACGCCAGTTCGATACATCCTGAAAATTGTACTGATTGATGTTGACGAACGGATTCTCCATCGGATTTCCGAGGTCGTGGGGAGCGGCTCCGGCCGCCTTCCGTTGGATGGTCTGAAACTTCTGCTGCGAAGTCTGCATCCAGCCCCAGACAGAGCGCTGATTGTTTACTTCGGGAATGGTATCGGCGTATTGCCGCATCTCTTGCTTTTCAATTTCCGGCCAGAATTTTAGCAGTGCCCAGGAGCCGTTGAAGCGCACATCGAGAGTCCCATAGTAGGGATAATCGAAGCATTCAAGATAACTGAAGCTATCGGTTTTCTGTGAAGCCGGATGATTGGGATTCGATGGACCATTCAGTTCATGGCCCCACATCGTGCCGCCATCGGCCAGATAGTAGAGTTCGTTGAATAACTCTCCCCGATACCATGCCGGCTTGCTTTCGTCGGTGATATAGGGTTTCTGCCATTCATCGATTTGATGGCTCCAGTCCTGTTGATTTTGAAGAGCTGTCCTCGCAATGGCCCAGGCATTTGTTCCGGAATCATCGAAAAACTGTGTGTAATGGCGAACCCATTCCCGTCCGGAACCGTACTCAACAACTGGTAGATCCCAGGAAAGAGCCATGGGAATCAGCTTCTTTTCGCCGGGAGCGAGGGTGAAGCGTACAGCAATTGCTCCGGCCATCCGTTCACTGCTGCTGGCGATTTTAGGATCGAAATCAGGGAGCCGTCCATCCTTTGAAAAGGGCATCCATACTTCTGCTGCCGGTGTGCTGGGTTCAAAATCCGTTATGTAGCTCACTTCGACACTTGGATCCGCGAGGGTAGCAATTGCAAATTGGCCATCCCACTCCTCATGTACTTTCCCGTTTCTTAAGCGGTCGAAGAGGATTCCTTGCATGGAGGTTCCATTGTTGAGTTTTTCAGAGTGGAAGCTATTGCTATTTAAGGTATTCAATGCGCCGCTGAAGCCACTGGTCTGATCACGGAACCACCCGATCATGTTGGTCCAGGAAAACATAACAGAAACAGTTACAGGCTTGTCTGTCGGATTCTGTGCCCACCAGTCATAGATCGCGACCGGATAGCTCGACTCCTTATAGTTATTGGGCAGGACAGGAGAGAACTGTTCCAGCGTAAGGAGGATGGGTAATTCGCGGGTTTTGTAGGCAAACCAGGACTTGGGATAAAGAGAAGCGTATTCACCATCTCCGGCTGGGTAACTCCAATTCCACGCAGAGAGCGAGCCATCGTCAGGCTTGCCGGTTGAAAGAACCATAGAAACCGGTTTTTCTCCCGGCTGTTGTGCGTAGACGGCGAATTGATTTCCCGGGACGTTCTGATATTTGTGGATTCCACTCTTCAAATGCCAACGTTCAAAATTACCGCGATAGCTGCGAGAAAAGGTTCCGGCTCCCAAGCCTCCGACAGGAGCACCCTGCCAGAATCCATCATCGGTAATAGCTAACTCAGGCTTGCGTCCTCCGGGATTTGTAGGAGCCTGTCCAATGGGAATTCGCCAGGCGGCTGCGGGAATGTTTTCTTCTGCAAAAAGTCCAGGGCAAAGCAAAATTGCAACAAGTGCAATCCAGAAAGGGCGTCGAAACGACATAAACATCCTCGCAACAAAAATCTCTTAACTAAAGCGATACAACTATAGAGCGTGAATTCGGAAACGACAAGATCAAACGTTTAAGTTGAGGTTTTTCCCAGCAAAACAAAACAGCCATCCGTTTGTGGATGGCTGTTTATAGAGGCTTTGCATTCTGAAAGGGCTTTTTTATTTCTCCAGGACTGGAACACTTCCTTTTGCTGCTAAAGCCTCTCGAACCCCGGTGCCGTATTTCGGATCGACTCTGTCGAAAAGCTCTAGTTGGCGATTCACGATGAACTCGGGAACACCTTGCATCGCATCGGCAATATTATTGAAAAGCCTCTCCTTCTGTCCGGAATCGAACAGCCGGAAAAGTGCTCTCGGTTGACTAAAGTCATCATTGCCTTCCCTATGATCGTAACGATCGGCATCCCCGCTAATCCGCAGTGGAGGCTCCGCTACATCTTTAGATTGCGTTGGTCCGCCGAAGCTATTGGGCTCGTAATAAGCATTGGGATTGCCGTTGTCATTCTGAAAGAAGCGCATAGCTCCGTCCTTGTGATAATGATGAACCGGGCATTTGGGTGCATTCACGGGCAGTGCTTCATAGTGGGTACCCAAACGATAGCGATGAGCATCGGCATAGGCGAAGATGCGGGCCTGGAGCATCTTGTCTGGACTGAATCCAATTCCAGGAACGATATTCGAGGGGCTGAAGGCAGCCTGCTCAATTTCGGCAAAGTAGTTCTGCGGATTGCGGTTCAGCTCGAGCTCTCCTACTCGAATCAATGGATAATCTGCATGCGGCCAGACCCTTGTGAGATCAAAAGGGTTGTAGGAGGTATTTTCTGCATCCAGCTCCGGCATGATCTGGACATACATCGTCCAACGGGGAAAATCAGCGCGTTCGATCGAATAGAAGAGATCTTCCTGATAGCTTTCGCGCGAACGTCCTATCACCTGGGCTGCTTCTTCGTTGGTATAAAAACGGTGACCTTGCTGGGTCTTGAAATGGAATTTAACCCAGTAACGTTCTCCCTGGTTGTTCCATAGGCTAAAGGTATGCGATCCATAGCCGTTCATAAACCGGGGGCTCGTCGGAATGCCGCGATCTGACATGAGAATCGTAACCTGGTGCAGACTCTCCGGACTTAACGACCAGAAATCCCACATGGCAGTGGTGCTTCGCATGTTGGTCTGAGGATGCCGCTTCTGCGTCCGGATGAAGTCAGGAAACTTGATGCCGTCACGGATAAAGAAGGTAGGAGTATTGTTTCCTACTACATCCCAGTTTCCTTCTTCGGTGTAAAACTTGATTGCAAAACCGCGGACATCGCGCTCTGCATCGGCGGCTCCTTGCTCTCCGGCGACAGTGGAAAAGCGAATCAGGAGATCGGTTTTCTTGCCTACTTCAAAGACCTTAGCGCGGGTATATCTGGTGATATCGTCCGTGATGGTGAGGGTTCCAAAAGCTCCCCAACCTTTGGCATGCACCACTCGCTCCGGAATCCGTTCGCGGTTCTGGTGAGCTAATTTTTCGATCAGCTGATAATCCTGGAGCAAGACAGGGCCACGGCTTCCAGCCGTCAAGCTGTTTTGATTGTCTGCAATCGGTGCTCCTGCCGTGGTGGTCAGGCGGTCGGTCATAGTATGTTCGCTCCTTTATATCCAGCAACTTTGCTGTCAACATGCTCAGACTATGGCTGCCAGGACGAAAGGTAAAATTGATTGTTTCTTCTATATCGATAGATAATAGCTATCGTGAATCTCCAAGATCTTCGCTACATTCTGGCGGTTGACGAGTACAGGCATTTTGGCAAGGCGGCGGACTCCTGCCATGTGAGTCAACCGACCCTCAGCAGCCAGGTGAGAAAACTGGAAGAGGAACTGGGAATACCCGTTTTCGAGCGGACCAACAAATCTGTGGCTCCTACCGAAGCAGGAGAGCGCATCCTGGAGCATGCCCGTCGGGCTTTGGATGAGGTCCGGCAGATGGAACAGGTTGCCCAGGCGTCGCGCGACCCCTTTTCGGGTCCATTCCGGTTGGGCGTGATTCCGACCCTGGCTCCGTATCTGATGCCCCTCATTCTGGCGCCATTGAGGAAAGATTATCCGCGAATGCCTATTGAGCTGTGGGAAGATCTGACTCACATTCTTCTAGAGATGGTGCGTTCGCGACGTCTCGATGCTGCATTGGTTGCTACGGAAGTTACGGCAGGGAATCTGACCTCTCTGGACCTTTTTGTAGAACCACTACTGGCGGCTTTGCCTCCCAACCATGCCTTAGTGGGAAGGGAAGTTGTCGAAGAGCATCTATTGGCCTCTGAGTTATTGGTGCTTGCGGACGGCCACTGCCTGGCGGCACAAACATTACAGGCCTGCGGAAGACGAAATCGTCAATCGAGTGGATTTCAAGCTGCAAATCTTGAGACTCTCGTAAATCTGGTCGCTTCGGGGTATGGTACGACTTTGGTCCCAGGCTTATCGGCTGGTGTCGTAAGTCAGCGTGGAGTGGTGCTACGTCCTGTGGCTGGAAAAGTATCGAGGACTATTCGCTTGGTAAGCCGCCCTGGATTTCCGCGTGTAGCTGCTCTACGAGCTTTCGAACAGGTGATTCGTAGACAAGTAGGGAACTTGACCTAAGCGAATTCTCGGCCGCAATTCATCTGGCTACCGCGATGAATGCATAAGTCCACACTTATATATTCAAGACGTCTCCGACTTATATGTGAAATATATTGCATATAATGTGCAAACGTATGCGCATATCCGGAACTATCGCATAATCAATAAAAAGGATCTATTATGACTGTGGTTAACCTTTTATTGTCCCTTCAGATACCTCACAACCGCACGAATGCAGTTAACCTTTAATCTTCATGACAGCACTGCTCTAAAAATGGCAGCATGCCATAGGCAGGAATCTAGGGCGCCCTTATGCCGCTAAGAAAAATACTGATTGCACTCCTTTTATTGATCCCCTCTCTCCAGACGTTTGGTTGTGGTGATAACACTACTGCTCATACCCCTACCCAGACTCCGTTAACAATTACAACTACTAGCTTGCCTGGCGGTGCTGTAGGTACCGCATACGCCACGGCTCTGACGGCAGTTGGAGGTCAGGTTCCGTATACATGGACGATTGCCAATGGCACGTTACCGACGGGATTCAGTCTCAGCTCCACAGGTGTACTATCCGGAACGCCGACCCAAAGCGGTAGCTACACTTTCACCGTCTCTGTAGCCGATTCTTCTACGTCCAAGCAGACGACCAGTCAATCTCTTACATTGGTGATCCAGCCCGCGACAACTTCTTCTCTCGCTATAACAACATCTTCGTTAGCGGCTGGAATTGTTGGCACGAGCTATTCGGCAACATTAGCGGCAACCGGAGGGCAGACTCCATACTCGTGGACAGTAACCAGCGGCGCGTTACCGGCCGGACTTACCTTGAGTACTGCAGGAGTCCTTTCCGGAATTCCTACGCAGAGCGGCAGCTATACCTTCACGATATCGGTTACGGACTCTTCAAGTACGCCACTGACCGCGGCAAAGATATTTACCTTAGTGGTTCAATCAGCTGCGTCTTCTCCCTTGACGATCACAACCTCGAGCCTGGCCTCCGGTACTGTTGGTACCTCCTATTCTCTGGCATTGGCCGCAACTGGGGGGCAGACTCCGTATACGTGGAGTGTGACTAGTGGGACATTGCCATCCGGTCTTACCTTGAGTGCTGCTGGCGTTCTGTCAGGTATGCCCACACAGAGCCTCAGCTCCACCTTTACTGTAACCGTCACAGATTCATCGGCGACTCCGCAGACCGCGAGCAAAGCATTCACTTTGTCGATTCAAAGTTCTACAACTCAGGGATTGACGATTACGACTACCTCTCTGCCGGCTGGCAGGGAAGGCACAGCGTATTCCAGCGCATTGGCCGCAACTGGGGGGCAGGTACCTTATACCTGGAGCCTTGGGTCTGGTTCCTTACCAAGTGGGATTACTCTTAGCTCTGCGGGAGTGCTTTCGGGGACTCCAACACAGAGCGGGATCTTCAGCTTTGCTGTCGTGGTAACCGATTCGAGTACTACCCAGCAGAAGGCGACAACTAGCCTGACGCTGCAAATCAATGCCGTCAGTACAACAACATGGTATGTGCGGCCCGATGGCGGGACTCGCTATTCCTCCAGTAAGACCTCGGGACAATGTAATGGCAAGGCTGATGCAGCTTACCCGGGAAGCGGAAAGAATCAGAACTGCGCTTTCAACGACTTCCGCTATCTCTATACGGACGGGACTACCAAAGCATGGGTAATCTCCGGCGGTGACACCGTGATCGTTCGTGGTGGCCCCTGGCGTGTTGGAGTGAACTCTAACCCTGTAGGAGATTTCGGCGATAACCTGGGCTACTACTACCTGGCATACAATCCACCAATTCCTTCCGGAACAGCGGATCAACATACCCGGATTCTGGGAGAGAATTACGCGAGTTGCAGTACCAGTCCGAAGACTCAGTTGTTTGGAGGGTGGGGCGTTTACGCAGATCTATATCTAATAGGATCGCAGTATGTCGATGTCCAATGCTTCGAACTCACCGATCATTCACAATGCTTAAACTGCAATGCTTCAAAGGATGATTTTGCAAAAAATGGCATTATGACGGATATCACCACGCAGAACATCTGGTTGCAGGATCTTGATATCCACGGACTCTCCGAGAATGGAATTAAGGGGATGATCGGTGGAACGGTGAATGTGAACAATGTGCGAATTGCCGGGAATCCTTTAGCAGGTTGGGAGTTCGACGATGGGAGCAAACAGAGCTCCACGAGTGCTGCGGTGAATGCGAGTCGCCTGACCGTGGAATGGAGCGGCTGCAACGAGGAGTATCCGATAACCCGCAACTATCCGGCAAACTCCTGTGCAGACGACAATTCGGGCGGGTATGGAGATGGGGTTGGAACGCCCGATACTCCTTTGAACTTCACCTGCGATCAGTGCCTCTTCCGCTACAACACACAGGACGGGCTTGATCTATATCACGTTTCGGGCTCGAATATCACGATTACGAATTCTGCCTCCTACGGCAATATGGGGCAGCAGTTTAAGACGGGGCCGATGCAAAATATCCTCTTCCAAAATAATCTGGCTGTAACGAATTGCAACCGATTATCTCAACCGATCGGGGATATTGCTGCTGGTTTCAACAGTAAGCTCGTAGATTATTGCCGTGCTAACGGAGACGGTATTCAAATGGCTTTAATCAACGGCGGAACTCTTCGCTTCGAGAACAACAGCATTGTTGGCTACTCAAACGTTACGCTGGACTTTCAGTGCGACAGCAATACCTGTAGCTCCAGCCAGTTGATCTTCCGTAATAATCTGCTGGTTGGATATTCCGATCCGAAATATAACAATGGGCAGTTGCCGGCGTTTTACTATTTCTCATCCGGTTTGAACTTCACCGAGCGGGATCACAACTTGATCTATAACCAGCTTAAGAATGGTGCCAACGATTGTGGATCTTATGCCGGTGAGCTTTGTTCCGATCCTAAGTTGGTTGGCGAACCATCAACTTTGACCGATGAGACGACGCTCGATAATTTCAACTTCAATCTAACTTCAGGAAGTCCTGCAAGAAACACAGGAACACCAATTACCGGGTTGACCGTTGACTACACCGGAATGACGAGGCCGAATCCTCCGAGCATCGGAGCCTATGAGTACCATCCCTAGGTTGTAAATGATTCTCTGAACAAAAATTTTTATCAGGCGGAGGAAGGGAAGTACCTTCGCCTGATAAAGTCGTACGTCCTAGAATATTTCCTGCCTGGGAAACAGACTTGCCAATCGGTTATTCACTCTCTGTTGAAACAACTATGTCCTGGTGCGCGTTACAATTCGTGGTCGGATTGTAGTAAGTTGTTCCAGACAGGTTTCCCTGAGTCGCTCGAAAGAGGAGTGTCCCGGCTTTTACTTTGTTCGGGAGTCCAGTAAAGCGGGCCCGTCCGTCGCTGTTTGTTCCTACTTCTAAATCCAACTTGCGCATTCCTGTAAAGCCATAAGCAACTCGTACAGCGACCTTGGCGTTATATACAGGTGCTCCTTTAGTATTTGTTACGCGAAATTCCACAGAGCATGGGCCGGCGTTTCCATCGATAACCGGAATTGGATTCGCTGCTGGAGACGATTGGCTATAAGTTAAAGTTCCTGTACCAAACAGCAAGACTCCCAAGGTCAGAGTGGGCATTAGTTTCCCAAACAACAAGTTCTTCTCCTCAGTTGAAATCACTTCTTAATTGTACGTCTCCTGCTTTTCCTGTTCCGGTTGTGCGCTCATTTGTGGCCAAACACTATACCGAATGGAATGGCCTCACCCGCTGATAAAAAGATTTTGCTACAGGGTAGAGAACTATATCCGATGTCGTTCGCATCTACACTGGGAGTCAACACGCCAGCACTATCGAGAGTCGACGCAGAATTGACGGTCGCAGGATTCTTTGTGGTATGGTTGATTAACTAGTAACAATAACGACAGGGACTCTTCGAGAAAAATCCCGCACAGAGTTGGATGTAGAGTTGTTATCCGCTGACGCTCGCCAACCGTCCTAAATAGATCAATTTTATTCTTTCTAATCACGCTTGTCCGCGCGAAAGCCACTGACAAGGGATGACTTCTGCCGAACTTGAAAGTCAATATTTCGGACGAGGTACTGGTATGTTTACGCGTAGGTGGATTACTATTTGGTTAATATTTGCTGCGATATTTCTCGTGGCAGATCGAGCTGAAGCAGCTACTGTTTCGGCGAGCTACACTTCTCCTACAATTTCCACCACAAGTCTTCCCTCCGGCCAATTTGGGGGAGTGTATAAGGCGGTTCTTCAGGCAGCGAGTGGTTATGCACCACTGAAGTGGAGCATAGCGTCTGGTTCTTTGCCTACAGGAATCAGCTTAACTACAGCGGGAGTCCTTTCCGGGATTCCCTTGACAAGCGGAAATTTCCCCATATCCGTGGCGGTTACAGATTCTGCAAAATATCCACGTACTGTAAGGAGGTCTCTGACCTTAAGTATTCAGAGTGCGCTACCGCTAGCTATTGCCACAACGAGTTTGCCTGTAGGCAAGATTGGAACGCCGTACTATGCGGAGTTTAGTGCCAAGAATGGCCACCAACCTTACAGGTGGTACCTGGCAGCTGGAACATTGCCCGCAGGAATAACCCTTAGTAAGGGCGGTGTGCTTTCGGGAACACCGACGCAGAGTGGCAACTTCAGCATTACGGTCTTGCTCTATGATGGGACAACGCCGCAGAGGACGCGAACAACATTCTCCTTGGGTATCCAGAGTTCATCGGCATCCCTTGCTATCAGAACCACAGGTTTGTCGAGTGGAACAGCGGGAACCGCATACAGTGCTACTTTGAGCGCAGGTGGCGGGCAAACTCCCTATAAGTGGAGTGTGACCTCCGGTTCCTTACCTTCGGGTCTGAGCTTAAGTTCTAGTGGAACTCTTTCGGGAACACCAACAAAGAGTGGTTCGTTCAACTTTGGAGTTTTGGTGACCGACTCCTCTTCGACAAAACAAGATGCTTCTGCAAGCCTCACTTTGCAGATTAATTCGCAATCAGGCGGTACTACCTGGTATGTTCGCCCCGATGGTGGCACGCGCTATTCGGCAAACAAGACGAATGGACAGTGCAATGGAAAAGCAGATAAGGCATATCCTGGCAGCGGTACAAACCAGAATTGTGCCTTTGACGATTTCCGTTATCTCTATACCGACGGCAAGGCTAAGGCCTGGGTAATTGCCGGAGGCGATACGGTCATTGTTCGTGGCGGCCCATGGCGTATCGGGCAAGATGCCAATGGCGGTGATTTCGGTAGCAATCTCGGAGATTCCTATCTCGCCTACAATCCTCCGATCCCGTCCGGAACCTCCAGCCGTCACACCCGGATTCTGGGTGAAAACTACGGTAGCTGCAGCACCAGTCCCAAGACTCAGCTGTTCGGTGGATGGGGCGTTTATGCCGATCTCTATATGATTGGCACGCAATATGTGGATGTTCAGTGCTTTGAATTGACTGATCATTCTCAGTGCCAAAACTGCATCTATGGTTCGGATGACTACGCCAGAAATGGCATCATGACCGACATCACTACAAAGAACATCTGGCTCCAGGATTTGAACATCCATGGTTTCGCTAATAACGGAATCCAGGGAATGATCGGAGGAACTGTCACTGTCAACAATGTACGCATTGCGACGAATCCATTGGCAGGTTGGGAGTTTGACGATGGCAGTGGACAATCGTCGAGTAGCGCTGGTGTCAACGCCAGCCATCTGACTGTCGAATGGAACGGATGCACGGAAGAGTATCCAATTGCGCACAACTATCCGGCAACAGCATGCCAGGATGACAACTCTGGCGGCTATGGAGACGGAGTTGGAACACCGGATACGGCACTCAACTTCACTTGTGATCACTGCCTCTTCCGCTATAACACGCAGGATGGACTGGATCTTTTACATGTAACAGGCTCGAAGATTTCAGTTACCAACTCGTCGTCTTACGGAAACATGGGGCAACAGTACAAGCTGGGCCCGATGACCAATATCGTGTTCCAGAACAATGTAGCGGTAACGAACTGCAATCGATTGTCAGCGCCAATTGGGGATATTTCGCCTCAATTTAATGCTTCGCTTTCCGATTATTGCCGCGCAAACGGTGATGGAATCACGATGGCGATTCAAGATGGAGGTACCCTGCATTTCGAAAATAACAGTATCGTAGGGTATTCGAATGTGACCCTCGATATGCAGTGCGGGAGCAACAGCTGCAGTTCGAGCCAGCTGATCTACCGTAACAACCTTATGCTCGGCTATGCCGATCCGAATTACAACGGAGGGCAGCCACCGGCCTTCGCCTACCTCTCATCTGGATTGAACTTTACTCAGAGGGATCACAATCTGATCTACAACGAGAGAAACAGCGGGTGTCCTTCAACGGGATATTCCAATGAGCTTTGCGGAGATCCTAAGTTCGAGAACGAACCGGCCAAGATCTCCAGCGAATCGACACTGGATAATTTCGACTTCAAGCTCACTTCGGGCAGTCCGGCGAAGGGTGCAGGAGTTTCGATTACCGGGGAAACAACGGACATTGTAGGTGCTGCGAGGACCAATCCTCCAAGCATTGGTGCCTACCAATAAAACTAATATGCTCGGGACGTTCTTTATAGAAGTGTGTAAAGGATGTCCCGAGACATTTATTGAAAACCCACTTTAAGTCCAATCGGACTGCAACTCATCCTGTATAGACGTAAGAGGAAAGGTAAAGCGCTCAAAGATCTCTTGCCAAAGAGGAAGTGCTCTTCTGCTAGCGGCGCTTTGCAATGTTTCACGGAGCCAATTCTCGAATTCTTTTACTTCGGAGCTGTAGCCACGGGCCACTTCGGCGAAAAAGATGATGATGGCCATAGTCGCCAAATGAGAATTTAGCTGCGCGAGGGGTTTTGATCCTGCGGCCCAGTGCAGAAGGGCACGGGCTGGATTTTGTCCCGCAAAGTGATCGGAGGCTGCATGTCCTACTAAATAGGGGTAGTCTCCACGTGACACTCCCGCGCAGAACACATGGCACTCCCACTCAAGCGCTCCACGGCGAACTTTCACTGGCGAATTCCATTGCCGCAGACAGTCGTTGACCTCCGTCAGAATCTGATCACGTAGAGTTGCAACTGCATCTGCATTCTCACGTGCAGATGCCATTTTCACTTTTGCTAACCATTGGTTGGCGTAGCTGTTCAATATGTAGCGTTCAATGTCAGACATGGGAACTCCCTACGAAAAAACACTTCCGAGTCCTGCTTATTCCGCGGGAGGGTAGAGCAAGTATTTGGGGGATCGGGCAACTAAAAAAAAGACGGTGGGGAATGATACAGGTAGCGGCAGAACGCAGCACTTACGGAGCTATGTGTTGGGATTAAACGACTTGCTAGATATACAGAATATCTGTTATCAGACATTAGGTGTTCTGCTAGAGACTCATACGTACGCCGAGGAGATCGAGGTCCGCTGTGGTCATTTCAAAGCGTGCGGCAAGTTGAGACCGGGTGATCTTGGGATGGTCGGCCCAATATGCTTCAATATTTTCTTTGGTCCTTGGCATATCGCTACGCGGACCGCTTACTAGCTCATGGGCAGTAATGCCGTGTTCCTGCCACGCCTTATCAGACAAGCTCGAAGATCCAGACGGATACCACATCCCGCCATGCTGTCCGCTGTAGATTTTGGCCGCTCTGATGTCTCTTTGGTTCTGTGATCGCTGGATGATTTGACTTCCACGAAGATTGGCAACCATGCGCTGCAATGTCGGTGGATTCGATTGCCGCACCATTAAAGAATTTCCGCGTTCGGAGGCTCCTGCTGTTTTGAAGCCAAGTTTTTGATACATCCCGACTAGTGCCTGATTGGAGATACTTCCTGTTCCAGGCCGCACCTCCAACTCCGTTAGGCGGCTACCCATCCGATAAGCGCTTTCTGTAGCCGCTTTCATCAACATTGTGGCTACTCCATGACGGCGATGCGACTGAGCCACCTCAAGGTCAGAGATGAATGCCTTACCTGCCTGCGGATAATGAATTTCGACAGAGCCTACTGGTAGCGGTGAGCCTTTTACTTTTACCTGAATCTGCTGCCGCCCGCTGCCCCAGACAGGACGGCTCAACTCATATTGTGCTTGAGGTTGAATGGAGCTTGGGTTTGCCATTCGTGGCGTCAGGGGTGGATTTGTGAGGATACGCTTTTCTTGAGGATTGTAAATAGGAGGAGCTGAACGGATTGGCGCGGTTTTAGCCGCTGGCTTTAACTGCACACCTGCCTGTCCTGGCTGCTGTGGTCTGTATACCGGTGGCGCTACGGCCTGCGGCGAGATCGGCCGATAAACCGGTGGCGTTTTGGGGAGAACGCTCACGACAGGCCGATTATACCCCGCAAACCTTCAGCGGCTCGCTCTTTTCTGGAGAAATTTAAAGCAGAAATGCTTATCACCCTCGTCTTCTCTGGTCGCCGTCGGCAGTGTAGTCTCCCCAGTGATTACAAATGTCATCGGCGGCATGAGACCCGAATGTGAAAGATTTGAGCTGTTTCCACCGAGTATCCCGGATGAGAGTTAAGTTCCACAGAAGGTGTGTACGACACGTTGTTCCGGTTGTGCAGGAATTGCGTATTTTTCTAGTCCTGGCCTGTCTTCAAATGGACGTGTCACAACCTCAAGCAGCTCTTCAAATGGTTGAAAATCTCCTTGTTCGATTGCTGACTTCAACGCTGCTTCAACGATATGGTTGCGTGGTATGAACGCCGGATTGGCCTGCTTCATTACAGCGATTCTTGCATCATTGTGGGTTGCTTCTTCTTCGAGACGTTGACGCCAACCGAGTGCCCAACGATCATAAGCGGCGGGATCTGAGAAGAGTTTTCGAACTTCGGCATCGTTTTTGGGATCGATGGCGGCATAGCACAGGCGGCGGAAGGTCAAGGTAAAATCGGCTTCGTTGGCGGCCATCCGTTGCAGTAGATCTTGGGCTAAGGATGAATCGCTTTCCTTCTCAGTCAACAAGCCAAGCTTTCGCCGCAAGCCTGCAAGATAAGCTGCTTCAAATTGAGGATCAAAGGCCGAGAGCGCTTGCTTGGCCGATTCCAATGCTGCTTCTGCATTTCCCTCCTCCTGCTCCATGAGTGGCAGCAATGTTTCCGCAAACCTCGCCAGGTTCCAAAGTGCAATTCCGGGCTGGTTGCCGTATGCATATCTTCCAAATCTATCGATGAAGCTGAAAACTGTTGCCGGATTGTACGCTTCCATAAATGCGCAGGGACCGTAATCGATAGTTTCGCCCGAGATGGCGGTGTTATCGGTATTCATCACGCCGTGGATGAAGCCGAGCAGCATCCAGTGAGCAATCAACTGCGCTTGTTTGGCGATTACTTTGTCCAGCAATGCACGATAAGGATGCTGTTCCTTTGCCGCCTCTGGATAATGCCGGGAGATCGTATAGTCCGCAAGAATCCGTGTTCCGTCGACATCTTCGCGAGCCGCAAAGTACTCGAAGGTTCCAACCCGCAAATGACTCGATGCGACTCTGGTCAGAATGGCTCCGGGAAGAACTGTTTCTCTCAGAACCGATTCTCCGGTGAGAACTGCGGCGAGAGTCCTGGTAGTCGGAACTCCCATCGCCGCCATTGCCTCACTGACTATGTATTCGCGCAAGACGGGGCCGAGTGCAGCACGGCCATCACCCCGTCGGGAAAAGGGCGTAGGACCGGATCCTTTCAGTTGGATGTCATAGCGATTTCCATTCAGACCTACCACCTCGCCCAGCAGATTGGCACGACCATCGCCAAGGGAGGATACGAATTGCCCAAACTGGTGTCCGGCATATGCGATTGCCAGTGGCTCAGAACCTTCGGCTACACGGTTCCCGGACAGGATCTCGACGCCTTCCCTGCTCGCTAAAAACTTTGGATCCAGGCCCAGGGCTTCGGCCAGCGTTTCGTTGATTTTGATCAATCGTGGGGAACTCACCGGAACTGGGGCGACTCTTGCGTAGAAACGCTCAGGCAGCCGGGCATAGGTGTTTTCGAAGCTGAGAGAAATAGGGTTGTTACCAGCATTGGGCGAGGAGGAATCGATCAGGGAAAGATCCGGGGAATTCATTCTCTATTCGATGCATAGAGTGTGTTTTCGCTCCACTTTCGAGAGAGAGCTGAACCCCTGGCGAGGAGTCAACTTGTGTTGACTCCTCGCCGATTAGTTCAAAAAGGAGTTTCGTCCTACTTGTTGGTTGATTGGGGTTGGCTGGAGGGCTGAGCCGCAGGCTGTCCAGCTGGTTGTGCAGGCTTATCATCTTGGATAGATACCAGTTCAACTTCAAAAATAAGCGTAGAACCGGGACCAATGGGACCTTGTCCGCGATCTCCGTAGGCCAGCTCCGAAGGAATGAATAGCTGCCATTTAGAGCCGACAGGCATAAGCTGAAGCGCTTCAGTCCATCCCTTGATAACCTGACCGACGCCAAAGGTCGCAGGTTGACCTCTCTTATACGAACTATCAAATTCCGTGTTGTCTAGGAGGGTGCCGCGGTAGTTGCAGACCACCGTATCGGATGCCTTCGGTTTAGCCCCAGTTCCCTCTTTTAAGATCTTGTATTGCAGTCCGCTGGGTAGGGTGACTACGCCTTCCTTGGCCTTGTTTGCGGCAAGAAATGCTTGACCGTCTTTCTTATTCTTATCTGCCAGCTCCTGACGCTGCTGGTCCATCTTCTTCTGAACCTCGGTCTGGAGGGCGATCATGGTCGATCTGATTTCGTCATCTGTTAACAGTGACTTGCGATCAGCCAAGGCATCCTGCATTCCCTGCAGAAAGATCTGTGGATCGATATCCACAGAGTCACGGTGCAGTCCTTTACCGATATTTAATCCGATGGCGTAGCTTTGCTTGTCTTTTTGAGTCGTTAACACTAGAGGTTTCGTTTCTGTCTTCGTTGTCTTGGAAGTCTTAGAAGTAGTTGTCTTGGCCGTCGTTGCAGCTTTAGGCCGGGGCTTTGCAGCTGTTGAAGCCTTTGGAGTAGCCGAGGGCGTCTGCTGTGCACTTGCGTTGCCCGCCAGGATGAAACCTGCGAGCAAAAACACAGTTCCTATCGAGAGGTATTTCTGCATGACAATATGCTCGCATTGGAAGGCTATATTCTCAACAGACAATACCCTCCGAATGCTCTCTTTCTTCTTTCTCTCTTCAGAATGTTGAAATTATTCCTGTGGAACCGATAACCAGAATTCTCCATCTGAACGTATATGAGCGATGAACTTCCCCTTATTTATCTGGTCCGACATGGCGAAACAGCATGGTCCCTCAGCGGACAGCATACCGGGCTGACCGATCTGCCTCTGACAGAGCGAGGCGAACAAAATGCCCGTTGTCTTGGTGAGCGTTTGGGCGGCCTGTTTTTCCCCCGTGTTTTTACCAGCCCCTTGCGTCGTGCCTCGCGAACCTGTGAATTGGCCGGCTTTGGTTCTGCAGCAGAAGTAGACCCAGACCTGCGTGAATGGAATTACGGGGAGTATGAGGGGCTTCGCAGTGACGAAATTCTGGCCAAGAGACCGGGTTGGGAGCTCTTTCGGGATGGTTGCCCAGGTGGCGAGAACAGTGAACAAGTGGCAACTCGGGCCGACAACGTCATAAAACGTCTCAGGGAGAGGCCGGAACCGGCGATTCTCTTCTCCAGTGGACATTTTTTAAGAGTTCTTGGTGCTCGTTGGCTAGGGTTTGAGCCTGCTGCCGGAAGAAATTTGGTGCTCGGTACAGCCAGCCTTAGCAAAGTGGGCTATGAACATAATCTGAATCAGCCTGTGCTTCGTCTATGGAACGACACAAGTCATCTGGATGCAGGTAAACCCCGGGAAATATAGCAGAGAAATATGCATAGCCGATCCACTCCTGTTCTATGCAGTAACCACTCTGGATCAAAGCGGCAGGTACGATTCTCGATGCTTATATAAACTGTCCTGTAGTCAATTTATACCCGGCGTCAGGTGTTGAAATAACGCAGGGTGAATTGCAGTGACGTTTGAGCTCAAGGAGAGTACAGCCTGATGAGGGCCAGAGTTACCGTTTCCGGAAAAATCATTCGTAAATCTCAGGGAGAGGGAAAGAAGTCTCGAAGCAATCCTCTGAGAGTACTTGTCGTAGACATTGGCGGGACCCACATCAAGATTCTTGCAAGCGGCGAGGATGCACCGCGGAAGTTCCCTTCCGGACCCAAGATGCCTCCGGAACAGATCATCGCAGGGGCTAAAGAACTCGCACAGGACTGGAAGTACGATGTCGTGACGATTGGGTACCCGGGACCAGTTCAGCATGGGCGTCCTTTGATGGATCCTTCGAACTTGGCCCCGGGATGGATGGAGATCGATTTCGATAAGGTCTTTGACCGTCCCTCGAAGTTAATAAACGACGCAGCCATGCAAGCGCTTGGCAGTTACAGAGGAGGAAAGATGCTTTTCCTCGGCTTCGGCACAGGACTCGGCTCGGCCATGGTGATCGACGGCACCGTTGTTCCTCTGGAACTGGGACACCTCCCCTATAAGAAGGGCATATACGAAGACTATGTTGGACTGCGCGGCATAGAGAAGCGTGGCAAAAAGAAATGGGAGCGTCACGTAAAAGAGATTGTCGGACATCTGACAGCCGCCCTGTTACCGGAAGACGTTGTTCTGGGTGGGGGCAATGTCAAAAAGCTTAAAGAACTGCCTCAGGGATGTCGTGTTGGCGACAATGCCAACGCCTTTCTGGGAGGGTTTCGTCTTTGGGAGAAGTACGAGCATACGCCCGACTTGCTTCCTGAACCATAGATTCCCAAATTGCTCAACACGGAAGGAATAGAGAAATGGCGACAAATGTAGAGACACTCAAAAATGTTTCGAGTGTAGAACCGCTGCCAAAACGGAAGGCCTGGCAGGCTCTCCAATCCCACTACGAAAAGGTGAAGAACCTTCATCTGCGGGATCTGTTTGAGAAAGAGCCAAAGCGCGGTGAAACGATGACTCTCGAAGCTGCCGGCCTCTTCCTGGATTATTCGAAAAATCGGATTACGGAGGAGACCCTCAAGCTTCTGGTCGACCTTGCCGAAGAATCGGGACTTCGGGCTCGAATCGACGCTATGTTCCGCGGTGAGAAGATCAACATCACTGAAAATCGCGCCGTTCTGCATGTTGCGCTGCGTGCTCCCAAAGGGACGAAGATCTTGGTCGACGGTGAGGATGTTGTGCCTCATGTACATGCCGTTCTTGACAGCATGACGGGCTTCGCCAATCGCGTTCGCAGCGGTGAGTGGAAGGGGCATACAGGCAAGCGCATTCGGAACATTGTCAACATCGGCATTGGTGGATCGGACCTTGGCCCGGTAATGGCCTACGAAGCGCTTAAGCACTACACTGATCGCGGCCTGACCTTCCGTTTTGTCTCCAATATTGATGGAACCGATTTTGCAGAAGCTGTTCAGGATCTTGATCCTGCAGAGACGCTCTTTATCGTTTCTTCAAAGACCTTCACAACTCTCGAGACGATGACCAACGCTCATACGGCTAGGGCGTGGTCGGTGAAGGGCTTGGGAGGCGATGAAAAGTCAGTCGGCAAGCATTTCGTTGCAGTCTCGACAAATGCTAAGGAAGTTTCGAAGTTCGGCATCGACACAGCTAACATGTTCGGCTTTTGGGATTGGGTTGGCGGACGTTATTCGATGGATTCTGCCATCGGCTTGTCGACCATGCTGGCTATCGGACCGGAGAATTTCCGTGCACTCTTGAAGGGCTTCCATGAAATGGACGAGCACTTCCGGACTGCTCCGTTTGAACAGAATCTTCCTGTCCTTCTGGGCTTGTTGGGCATCTGGTACGCCGACTTCTTCGGTGCCTCAACCATTGCTGTTCTTCCCTACGATCAGTATCTGAAGCGGTTCCCTGCTTACCTGCAACAGCTGACGATGGAAAGCAACGGTAAATACATCACCTTGAATGGCGAGAAGGTTTCCTATCCGACTGGACCAATCTATTGGGGCGAACCTGGAACAAACGGTCAGCACTCCTTCTACCAGCTGATCCATCAAGGAACGCACCTGATTCCTTGCGATTTTGTGGCTTTTGCTAAGTCGCTCAATCCTCTGGGCCGTCATCATGACATGCTGATGGCGAACGTCTTCGCACAGAGCGAAGCGTTGGCCTTCGGAAAGACTCCTGAGCAGGTCAAGGCCGAAGGTACAGCCGATTGGCTTGTTCCCCATCGGACCTTCGAAGGCAATCGTCCGTCGAATACGATTCTTGCCGAGGATTTGACACCGGAGATTCTAGGTAAGCTGGTTGCTCTTTACGAGCACAGTGTCTTTACCCAGGGAGTCATTTGGCAGATCAACTCTTTCGACCAGTGGGGTGTGGAGTTGGGTAAGGCATTGGCTCAGCGCATTATCCCTGAACTCGAAAGCCAGGGGGAACCATCTCTCGGGCACGATAGCTCTACCAATAACCTGATTCGCCATTATCGGAAGATCAAGAAGTAAGCTATCAGACACACATACGGATGAAGTAATGTCGGTCTTTTCAGCAGGAGAGGTTTTCCTGCTGGAAAGACTGGTTATCGCGAAGAGATCTACTCCTAAACTGCTTCAGGAGCCCACCGAGCGTTCCCTTGCTTCCATCCATCCCCGCAGAATCACAACAGCTGCTACTTGATCGATGACATCTTTCCGGTTGCGCCGGTCATATCCTGCCTCATCCAGAATCTCTTCAGCTTCAACTGAGGTCAATCGCTCATCCCACAAATGTACAGGGAGATTGGAACGCTGATGCAACTCTTCCGCAAATCTCTGCACTTTAGCAGCCCAAGGACTCACTTCTCCAGAAAGATAAAGAGGATTACCGACTACTATTTCTTTTACTTCGTGCTTCCGGATTAAGCGCAACAGACTACGCAGGTCTTCTCCCGGGCTTTTACGCCATAGCGTCAGCAATGGCTGTGCCGTATATCCCAGCGGGTCAGAGAGTGCTACTCCTACGCGCACTTTTCCCACGTCCAGTCCCATTACTCGCCCTGATCCCATTGATGCTCCGTTCATATGCCCAGTTCTTCTGGAACACGTTCGTTTATTGTATCGAGATGTAGCGGGCTATAACTGGTGTGAGGTGTTTTGCCTCGATTTCCACGCATGAAAAGATAATCCAGAGCTAAACTTATGCGATGCAGCATCGTACCTTCATAAGGTGCGATGGAGGAAGGGATGGAATTGGAACGTCAGTCTCAAAAGGATGAGACTCCTTCCCGAAGCAGTGCTCGATTTCTGAAGACGCTTCTGGCGGATTGTCGGAAGATTCTCTCATTCAGCCAGTCCCAAAAGAATGCCAAGGTAGATGTGAAATCTTCTGCACGTAGTACGCGAAGCATACTCTCCCTTCGCAAGGCATTGCGCTTTAGCTCTGCTTACCTTGTGACCTTTCTTTTTGCGTTGCTGCAATATTGGTTCTGGCCCCAGATTCGACCCTTTTCCTGGTTCTTTTTCTATCCTGCAGTTTTTGTCAGCTCGTGGATTGGAGGTCTCTGGCCGGGAATTGTCTCAACGTTTATCGGGGCTCTGCTTGTCTGGTGGAAGTTTATTTCGCTGGAACACCAATTGGGCAAAGATCTCCGTTATTTGGTTTCGGCTTTCATGTATGTGAGCATGGGCGTCTTGCTCTCTCTGATTCAAGAGCGTTTGCGGCGTGCGAATCGCGAAGCCAAAGTGGCCTTATCCGCTGCTCGCATTGCTGGATCAAAGGCTCGTGAGACTAAAGAGCAACTATCCCGTCTTTTTGAGCAAGCTTCCGACGGCATTTTTGTTGCCGATACGAGCGGCCGGATTACATCGGTGAATCAAGCCGGCTGCCGTATGCTGGGATATTCCTGCAGCGACGTACAGGGAAAATCTATCTTCGAGCTCATCGCGCTTTCCGATGTTCCCCGCCTGCAGCAGGCTGCAGCTCAAATGCTGGAGGGAAAGACCCAGATCACAGAGTGGTCTTTACGTCGCAGAGACGGTACTTATTTGCCTGTAGAAGTCAGCTCTAGAATCCTTCCCGATGGCCGCTGGCAGAGCTTTGTCCGCGATATGACTGAGCTGAAAGACGCACGGGAGATGTTGCTTCAAAGCTATCGGGCAAATCGTGCTCTGAGCCGGTGCAACCAGGCCTTGATTCGGGCTACGGATCAAACCTCGCTATTACAGCAGATATGCGAAATCGTAGTGCAGGAGGCCGGCTACCTGCTGTGCTGGGTTGGACGTGCCGAACACGATGATTTCAAATCGGTCAAAGTGATTGCGCAGGCAGGACGCGAGGCTGGCTATCTGGACGGATTAGTTCTTTCCTGGGAGGATAGCGAACGCGGACGCGGTCCCACCGGCACCTGTATCCGTACTGGTAAGACATCCATTATCAAATCCATGGCAACGGACTCTCGCGTATTCCAATGGCGTGATGCAGCTCTGGAGCGCGGTTATGCCTCGAGCATTGCAATTCCCCTTTTTATCGGGGTGGATTCGGATACTGAAATCTTTGGAGCTCTAAATATCTATGCCGCGGAGCCGGATGCTTTCGATGCAGAAGAACTTCAGTTGTTGACGGAATTAGCTAACGATCTCTCTTTCGGCATCACTACGCTGCGCACGCGAGCCGAGCGCGCAAAAGCGGAGGCAGAAGTCCGAGCGTTGAATGCGGATCTGGAGAAACGTGTTATCGCTCGAACTGCCGAGCTGGCAGAGGCACGAGAGCGAGAAGCAGCTATCGGTAATCGAATTCAGCAAACTCTATTGCTTGACCCGCCTCCGATGGATGTCCCAGGACTCCGTATCGCTGCCTTGTCCATTCCTACGGAACGGATTGATGGAGATTTTTATATCTTTATCAAGCACCATCAGGGAGATCTGGATGTAATCGTTGGCGATGTAATGGGTAAAGGGACCCCCGCCGCATTATTGGGTGCAGCGACTAAAGCTCACTTTCTAAAGGCACTCAGCCATCTGATGGCCTTGCCGAGGGAAAACGGTCTTCCTGAGCCACGAGAAGTTGTTATGCTTGCCCATGCCCAGATCGTACGCCAGCTGATTGATCTGGAAAGCTTTGTTACTCTCTGCTATGCCCGCATAAACGTGGAGAGGCAGGAGCTTCAAATTGTCGATTGCGGGCACACGGGAGTTCTTCAGTTCCAGGCAAGAACGAAATGCGCGAAAATGCTTCACGGCAGCAATTTGCCTCTCGGTGTACGCGAGAGCGAGATCCACGAGCAGATTTCTGTATCTTTTGCACCAGGCGATCTTTTGCTCCTCTTTTCGGATGGCATTACTGAGGCACGGGATCAGAACGACGAACCCTTTGGAATGGAACGGCTGGAAGAGCTCGTAAGCGCAAATGCTCATCTGGACTCTTCGGAAATCGTTGAAGTTATTCGCAAGGCGGTATTAGACTTCTCAGGCACTGGACGCATCGATGATGATTTGACCAGTGTGTGTATCAGGATTGAGGAGATGGAAATCCCCATTGCTCACGCAGAGAAAGAAATTCAGAGCGATCTTCGGCTGCTGTCTGAAGTGCGGGAATTCGTGCGTACCTTCTGTTCCAGCTTGCCCGTTGAAATGATGCATAACGACGATATCGATGCGCTGGAACTGGCAGTGCATGAAGCTGCTTCCAACATTATGGAGCATGCCTATCATGGGCGGACCGATCAGAGAATCGATCTCGAAGGGCAGGCATATCCCGATAAGGTCTCTATTATGCTTTATCACCTGGGAGAAACCTTCGACCCTACAATAGTGCCTTCACCGGTGCTCGACGGTACGCAGGAGTCGGGATTCGGGTTATACCTGATGTCCTTATGTGTGAATGAAGTCCGCTACTTCCGGGACGAGCGTGGACGGAATGGAGTTGTATTAACGAAACTGCTGCCGAATCCCACCGTTCTAGAGACTCGGTAGATGCAGAACGTCTTGATCTTTAAGCCTTGCAAATTTTCTTCATGACTGAATTCCTGAAGAGATACTTTCGTCTCCATAATGTACAAACTTCAGACCTCATCCTTGCTTCGCAAGAAATGGGATCTGAAGTTATTGAGGATTCAGAGAACAGATAAATCTTGAAACTAGTACTTTCCTGAACTATCGATAGACTTCAGATCCTAGCTGAACGAATTCTCGAGATTTCTCCTCCATGCCCTTCTCTGCTTCGGACGAATATTGATCACGAATCTCCTGCGAAATCTTCATAGAGCAGAACTTCGGTCCGCACATAGAGCAGAAGTGCACTGTCTTTGCATTTTCGTGAGGCAGTGTCTCATCGTGATAGGAACGTGCTCTTTGGGGATCGAGGCTCAAATTGAACTGGTCTTCCCATCGGAATTCGAAACGAGCTTTGGAGAGCGCATTGTCTCGCAGTTGCGCTCCCGGCCAGCCTTTGGCCAGATCTGCCGCATGTGCAGCTAAGCGATACGTGACTATGCCAGTGCGCACATCTTCCTTGTCCGGTAATCCGAGGTGTTCCTTCGGTGTGACGTAGCAAAGCATTGCTGTGCCGTACCATCCGATTTGTGCTGCTCCAATTGCGCTGGTGATATGGTCGTATCCCGGCGCAACGTCCGTGACTAGGGGGCCGAGTGTATAGAACGGAGCTTCGAAGCAATGGCGCAACTCCTCGGTCATGTTCGCTTCAATTCGCTGCATCGGGACGTGTCCTGGGCCCTCAATCATCACCTGGACGTCATGCTTCCAGGCTTGAGCAGTCAGTTCTCCCAGTGTTTTTAATTCGGCGAATTGTGCCTCATCGTTTGCATCATAGACTGAGCCGGGGCGTAATCCATCTCCAAGGCTGAAGGAGACGTCGTAGCTCTTCATGATTTCGCAGATCTCCTCAAAGTGGGTATAGAGGAAGTTCTCGCGATGATGTGCCAGACACCATTTCGCCATGATAGAACCGCCGCGCGAGACGATTCCTGTCAGGCGTTCTGCCGTCAGCGGAATATAAGCCAGACGTACTCCGGCATGGAGAGTAAAGTAGTCGACTCCTTGCTCTGCCTGCTCGATCAGCGTGTCACGCATCAGCTCCCACGTTAAATCCTCTGCTTGCCCTCCAACCTTCTCCAGTGCTTGATAAATCGGCACGGTGCCGATGGGAACAGGCGAATTACGCAAAATCCACTCGCGAGTTTCATGGATATCTTTGCCCGTAGAGAGATCCATGATTGTGTCGGAGCCCCAGTGAATTGCCCAGAGCATTTTTTCTACTTCGTCTTCGATGGAGGACAGGACAGCGGAATTTCCGATGTTGCCATTGATCTTGACCTTGAAATTCCGGCCAATGATCATGGGCTCCAATTCTGCGTGATTGATATTGGCCGGAATGATGGCTCGTCCCGCTGCTACTTCGGAGCGTACAAATTCCGGCGTAATTCTTTCTGGAAGAGTTGCGCCAAAAGATTGCCCTTGATGTTGACGGAGTAGTTTTGCATAGGCTGGATCGCTGCGTAGCTCGTCGAGACGCATGGATTCTCGCAATGCAACAAACTCCATTTCAGGTGTGATGATTCCCTTTCGTGCTGCGTGCATCTGCGTAACATTGCAGCCCGTACGAGCACGAAGTACCTCCCGTCGAAAAGGTAGAGACGGCCTGATAGTAGCTGCCTGATTCTCTGACTCTACGGTGTTGTCCCGCTCCCGAATCCATGCCTTGCGCACTTGAGGAAGTCCTTCGCTCAAGTCGATGGAACAATCCGGATCCGTATAAGCTCCGGAGCAGTCATAGACAGGAATCGGAGGATTCACATCGGTCCTTCCCTGCATGGGCGTTGGCGATTGATTGATTACACGGTAAGGAACGCGCAGATCAGCTCGACTGCCCTGAATGTATTGTCGAAGCGATGCTGAGGAATAGGTGGGAAAGCGGTTGCGGTCAGAATGTCCGTCTTTTGTATGCATATCGCCTCGCAAATTCAAGTATCGAAACAGAAGCGATCATGCCGAATGCATGGACACGAGCATTCAAAACTCCCCACACCGGTTCTAACCGGATCAGGTCCGAAGGGTATTTCTCAGCTCACTTTCGTGGGCACCCCTGTTTCAGCCAACAGAATATAGCAGTGTTGGAGGAATACGCAAATGCAAGCTGTTCTTCCCCCTTGCCTGTAGGTCTTCACTCGATAGCGTGGGGTTGACACGCAGGCCGTTGTTTGTGGTGTACTCGTCGTAACCTCAATCGATACATCGGATCCTTTAGAGAGTGTGGAGATGAACGTAACGCAAGCAGCAGCTATCTTTACCCGCGTTCGCCAAAAACGACCGCTGGTTCACCAGATCACGAACGCAGTTGTGATGAATACTTCAGCGAATATCACTCTTTGTGTCGGGGCATTACCCGTTATGGCGAATGCTCTGGAAGAAGTCGAAGAGATGGTAAGTGCCGCGAGTGCACTCGTATTGAACATCGGCACACTGTGGGCTGAACAGGTAAAGGCAATGCGCCTTGCAGCTCGACGAGCCAATCAACTGGGCATCCCTGTCATTCTGGATCCCGTTGGCGCTGGGGCTACAAAGTTTCGTACTGAAAGTGCTTTGACACTGTTGCGGGAAACAAAGATCGATGTGGTACGGGGTAACCTCGCAGAGGTTGCTACACTCTCTGGAATAAAGGCTGAAATCAGTGGTGTTGAATCGATCAATGTAGGGGGGGATGCTGCCTCGATTGCCGGAGCTTGTGCGAGGAAGTTTAACTGTGTAGTTGCTGTCACAGGCGCAATTGATGTAGTTACCGATGGACGCCGACTACTTCGTATTGCCAATGGTCATCCAATGATGGCCAACGTGACGGGGACAGGATGCATGTCTACCGCAGTAGTTGGTGCCTGCACCGCAGTTGAGAAAGATTATGTGTTTGCTGCTTCGGCAGCGTTGTCGGGCTATGGCCTTGCTGGTGAGCTTGCTGCAGCAAAAGCTCATGGACCAGGGAGCTTTCAGGTAGAGTTCTTCGATGCGGTTGCAAATATGAAAGAAGAGCAGCTACGGCAAGGGATGCGTATTGAAGAAGTGAATTTATGAAAGAGCTTGATCTACGTCTTTGTGTTCTTACGGAGTCCATTCCGGAAATGGGGCGTTCTCATGAAGACGTTACGTTGGCCGCGATACACGGCGGAGCAACGATGATTCAGTTTCGAGACAAGAAGATGGATGATGCTGCTTTCGCAGAAACCGCCAGCCATCTTCTTCGCTTGACGAGGCCTGCTGGTGTGCCGTTGATCGTGAATGACCGGGTGGAAATTGCAATCGCAATTAGAGCCGATGGAGTTCATGTTGGAAGGAACGATGGTGACGCGTTGCAGATTATGGACATGTTGCCTGCCGGAATGATCTTTGGCGTTTCAGCAACAAGCTATGAAGAAGCGCTTTTGATGGATCGCATTGGTGCGGATTACCTTGGAGTCGGCCCGATCTTTTCCACAAAGAGTAAGGCGGATGCAACTCCTCCTATGGGCGAGAAGGAATTGCTTCGAGTAACAGGCGCAGTAAGAACTCCGGTGATGTGTATTGGTGGAATCAATACACAAACATTGCCAAGGTGTATTGCCGCGCATGTGAAAGGGGCTGCTGTAATCTCTGCTGTTACACATGCTGTAGAAATGGCGGCTGCAACAGCGGACCTTCTGCGGCTGTGGGAGCTGACCTAGCACCTACACGGGTGTGGTCATTCGGCCCTAGAGCATCTTCCGCAAAGAAGAGCTATTCTTCTCTTCTCTTCTCTTCTCTACGCTACCTATGCGGGAAATGCCCTAGATACCTGTCCTTGTCTATGCCGAACCTAAATTTTCTAGATTCCTGTTTCAGCTTGTTTTTGTGCTAACGGGCCTATGATGGGGAGCATGTATTGTTGGTGGTTATAGGCCTTGAACATCAGGAACAACCAGCCGGCGAAAAATGCCAAACCCAGCAATAGATCGACTGGAATAAGGACCATCGCGAGAATGCCATGTGTTGCTAACGATAGAACAGTCTGAAGGATGTTCCATACTATCCAAAAGACTATGGAAGCAACATTGAAAAAGATCGATTGGAAAGCATGGAAACGGACAAAGCGGTCCCGCTTATATGGTTCGATAACCAGAAATACAATACCGGTAATGAATCCGAAGATGTAGCACAGTAGCCCGGCCACATTGGATGAAATACCTGTGTTCACTGGGGTAGCGACTGCTGCGGTCCCGACACCGCAGGAAGTACAAAAATTAGTACCATTCTCTAAGGATGCTCCGCATTTTGGGCAGAAAGCCATTAGATTTCTCCTTCCAAAGGAAACCTCGTTCAATTTCCTTGCTCTTGTTGTTTTCAAACCCGAGATTCTAGAGTGGTTCTGCTATTCCAGCTGCTACAGAAGAGCAAAGCAGAGCGGCATTTTTTGCGCGGCCATGATTGTAGACCGGCAACTAACGAATGAAAAGGTCGTTCTGCTCTGAATAGAGAAACAGTCTAGGTTTTCAAAGGAGATTGCGTCGTTTGGAGGAAAAAGCTCTCATCTTATTCAATTCTTTGGTAAAGCAGCCATTCCCCCATTAGTTTTCGAACTGCGGCGATCCCTGAAAGGATTTCGTTCAAGAGCAAAGTCAGCTTCCGGTAAGTGATATGAGCCGAGGTTCTTTTCCGGTTTATCCGGTTCCAAAACCCAAACCTGGCGCCCGGGAAAAGCTTGTACCAGCTCGCGATCATCATCGAAATCCGTGCTGCGAGCCCAAATAATCCTGGCCTTTTGCAAATCGGCTTCGTTGTAGACCCATTCTTCTACGTAGGGATGGTCCTTTGTATAGCGGACAAGGACGAGGTGTTTTCCCGGCTTTTGCGTCAAAATCTTTTCGATTCGTGGACGTTCAACATCGGCGTACCACATCCCCGAGGGACAAGAGCGGTTTTGAAAATGTTGATAGAAAATACAGGATGCAAAGATGAGTTGAGCGAAGAGAAATCCGCGAAGAATATGTACGCCACTCAATTTCCCAATCTGTATGTGATGTAAATAGAAGAGCCCATAAGCAATCAAGAGGAAGAAGAGTGCAGAAGCTGGGGCGCCATACTGAGGAAATGGAAACCAGGCTACAACAATTGTTCCTAAACTAAAGATTAGGAGGACGAAAAGAGGGATCCATCGGATGCCACTTCTCTTCCTCCATAGTGTCCATAATCCCAAGAGGAGTATGAGTCCAAATCCACGGAAGAAGGTCTGATAGTAGACCTTTGCCTTAAGATTGGCGAAGCGGAAGGGGGCCCTTTTTAGAAGGTGGTAACTTTTCATCTCCCAGTGGAGATAGCCATTCTGCATCAAGTCGTGGTGGTATGCGGGGATCTTGCGTATTGGAGAAAAGAGAAATGGGCCGGTGATGTGATATTGGAGGTAGTTGACCTTATAGGGAAGAAGAAGAGGGTTCCCTGTTCCTCTCCAGTTGTAATAGGAGAGCCAGCCCAATGTTGCCGCGCCCAATACAACAGGGATAAAAGCAAGAGCCAGGATCTGTTGGACCCCGATCTTTCTCAACTGCCACAGCAGCGCCAACGTGCATGGTATTGCGATGAGACCGCCTTCATATGGTCGTGTTAAAAGGAGTAGAGCACAGCCGAATCCGAATGGCATTGTTGCAAGCCATGTCTTTCGACGCAAGATTCTAGGCATGCTTCCCAGGACCAATGCGCCGCCGATGCCCTGCGCAGCGATGCAGAAATAATTATCAAACCACCAGTTCCAATTAAAGCAGACAGAGAGAGCAATAATGCCTGCTGACAATGCATATTTTCCTGGAAGCCATCCCGCTACTGCCCAGTAGACAAATCCACAGAACAGTGAAGTTGCGAACAAAACCCCGAACCACGGATTGCCCAAGAGAAAGCCCACGGCCAGGAAGAATCCGACGCCCGGCATATACATCGATTGGTAAGTGGGCCACAAGTTGACATGAAAAGACTCAAACGCCGCAGGAACAGGCGGTTGGGGATTCGTGATTCTTCCAATTGCAAAAGTGTCACCGGATAAAAGGTAACTGAATTCGTCATGAATAACCGGGTTGGGAACCGGTTCTATAAAGAGAAGTGAAGTCCTTATCAGGATGCCAGCTAGAACAAGGACGCTGAAGCACGCAACTGGTCGTTTGCTTAGTAGGGCAAAATAATATCCGGCTTTTGCCGCAAGGTTCTGCCAGGCCTTCGAATAAAGAGCAAGAAGCGTTAGCCCGGCCAGAATTGCCTCTACTAACAAATAATGTGCAGAGGTGTGGATCGGTGACAACGACTGATAGGCTCCTTTTACAGAACGCTCTTCGTACAGTCTGCTTGCTCACCTTAGACGGCAACGAAAGAAAAGAGTTTACGAACGAATCACTCGCGATTCCCTTCTCCACCGCTCCATTAGCCATAGAGCGATGAAGATGAGCGCAATCGTCAAGCCACTCCATAAACCCATGATTCCTAATTTTGTATGGAAGCAAAGCAGATACCCACAAGGTAATCCGACGATCCAATATCCAATAAGGTTGGCTAGCATTGGAGTGCGTGTTTCGCCAAGACCACGAAGTGCGCCAGTGGAGACTGTCTGGATTCCGTCGAAGATCTGAAAGGCCGCAGCCATGGCCAGCAGCGGGATTCCGATCCTCAGGACTTCAGTATTCTGTGAATAGACTTCAAGTATCTGTTTCGGTATCAGTAAGAACGTAATAGCTGCACAGAACATGAAAGAGGTCGCCAATCCTAATGCCATCCATCCGGCTCGTCGTGCTTTGCGCCAATCATCCGCACCGATGCCGTGTCCGACCTTAACGGCGGCGGCAGCGGCCACCCCGAGTGGCACCATGTAGGTCAGGCTGGCGCAGTTAAGTGCGACCTGATGCGCGGCAAGAGCTTCAGGTGTCAATCGGCCAGCCAGAACCGTCGCGGCTCCAAAGGCGCCGACCTCCATGACAATTTGTCCGCCTGCGGGGATTCCTAGCTTTAACAGATGGCGCAAGCGTTCGATCTGGAGTCCTGGCCAATGTTGAAAGAGGGGATGTCCTCTTCGCCTTTCGTGCAACCAGGCGAAGCCCATCAGGCTGGCCGCCATCAGAATGCGTGCGCACACGGTCGATAGTGCCGACCCTCTAACGCCTAATGCCGGAAAACCAAGCTTCCCATAAATTAAGACGTAATTCCCTCCCCAGTTGATTAGGTTTGCCCCTACGAAAGTAGCCATAATTGGCTTTACTTCTTCCACTCCCTGCAGGTACCGGCGGGAAGCTGCGTAAATCAGCAAGGGCAGAGTTCCCCAGTTCAGGAGCCGCAGGTATTCTCCTGCAGGGTTCCCAACAGCCGGATTGACCCCGGCGAGCGAGAAGTGGTTTGCCGCCCAATGGACCATGAGCATGGAAAACGGGGAGACGAGAGCTACCAGGTAGACTCCCTGAGCCAGCCAGCGATGGCAATCATCGAAATCCCGGCGCCCGTACGCCTGCGAAACGAGAGTATCAAGGCCCAGGACGAGGCCTATCCCGAATAGCGAGGGGGCATAGTAGACAGCATTTCCCAACGCCACAGCGCCGATTGCTGCCGGTCCCAGCTTCCCGACCATGATCGTATCCACAATGGACATGGCTACCCAGCCCAATTCGGAGAGGACCACGGGCACAGCCAGCGCCAGCATGGAGCGCAGTTCTCTCTTCCACTCTTGTGCCTTGATTCCCATCCTTTTCACTCTAAAGGGTTGATAGAAAAGAGACCATGTTTTCCCACAGACTTCCCAAGATCGAGTTTTGTGATAAATTCAAGAAGTCGGAAGTTGGAGAGATGGCCGAGTGGCTGAAGGCGCACGCTTGGAAAGCGTGTATACTCGAAAGGGTATCCAGGGTTCGAATCCCTGTCTCTCCGCCAGCCTGCTTTAGTCCCCTTTCGTAATCAGCATTATCTCGAAAAAATCATTGGAATATTATTTTTGAGTCGCTCGTGCACATCGTGTGATGAGAATGATTTTGTATGCAAGAGGGAATGCCTTTCGTACAAAATCAGTGTTGTCATGTCACCGAGTGTAACGGTTGTACGGCCACATTGAAATTGTAGTAACGGTATTGACGTAGCCACTATGTGGTAGAAGGACGAAATGCGCAGGTGGGAGAATGAATCCGCCGCGGCCTTATCAGAGGCGGATAATACCAACTTAAGGCGCTTGTAATTCGATCACGGTGTACCCTTCGGGAATATCAAACACTCCAGAGTTTGGCTCCCCTTCCTGTAAATTCTGAATCTTAATGCTATACGCTTCCTGCGGGGATAAAACAGAAACCGCACCGATCATCCTTTTGCTGTCGCTATACCAACGTTCCGTTGTTTTCACCATCGAGGGGATGCCTTCCACGGTTTGAATGAGCCTTGGAATTCCACGCCGAGGATGGTCTGTTTCCCAAGCTCTTCAGTTCGAGATCTCCATTTGTAGGAAGGATCGAGAATGGAAGCGTAAGAGAACTTAACTTCGGTTGAAACAGGAATTTGCATCTTCGCCGCAATCATCTTCGATGGAAGCAGAACAATCTGCCAACCATTTATAGGGTCAGTAAGAATGACTGATGAGGAAAGAAGCTTCCCGGACTATCCTTTCGCTCCGATATACTCAGTACTCTTCCGCCAGAATCGCGATAATTCGTACCTGTTATCACATAATCAAGTGCAACGCTGCCATCATTCACCGTGTGGGAATGCTCCTCGATTTGCTCGAAATAAATCGGAGCTCCAGGGCTGGGTAGCAAGAGTATCTCAGCCCCTGATACATCTGGGTTATAGGGAGATTGTCCTGGTGCAAAGCCTGATCCCATATAGATGCCCCCAATAAAACCGCTATAACCTAAGTCGCCTAATGCAGATTTTTTCGACCCCAATAGTACCCAAAGGAGTGGTGATCGTCCGACCACCAGATTCCAGCAATCCTACCCGGGACTCCACAGCGCAAGATCCTATTCCCAGAAAGACCCTCTATTGAAGAGTGAGTTCTTTTTATTCAGCCGTATTACACCTTGAAATTCTATTGTTGCCGATTATCAAAATAGCGCCTGGGCAAAACAATGTTATCGATACTTGAGTAGCTTAATATTGGTGATTTCTAATTTTCCGGTTGATGCCTAACTGCTATCCCTATTTAGTTTCCGACCCCTCTTACCATTGTGGGATCTGTTGCATTCTGCGTTCCAACTTTAGTCTCTCTTCTCACTGTTGCTATGCAATTGCCGATATTCTTTGAAGAACTCCTCCAATATTTCCATAGGTTTAGAACCCCCCCACTGGCAAACAGAAAGGGATATAGGGCCATGAAAAATGTACAGAAGGGGCTGACAGCCAGGTTGTTGGGTCCGGTAATAGCCATCGTTTTTGTAATGATGTTGCTCTTCGGCTGGATCGCGGCACGCATGCTGGAGTCAGAGATCCGCGAACGTGCGGCCGAACAGGTGTCGGAACAGACGGAAAGGGTTCTCGATACCCTTAGCACGGTAGATGCTCTCAGTTCGGAGAGCGTTCGTTCGGCAATGAAGATTCTGATGAGAGAGGGCGCGCAGATGGGTGCGCCGCAGGTAGGCGACTCTGTCACTGTGGCCGGGCAAAGCGTGCCTGAATTGAAGTTTGGAAAGACTTCCCTTACCGATTCCCATGAGTTAGTAGACCGGGTGAAATCGCTGATGGGGGGAACCGCTACCCTCTTCGTCCGTCGTGGCAATGACTTCGTTCGTGTTTCCACGAATGTAATGAAGTCCGACGGCTCCCGTGCTGAAGGAACTTTGCTTGATCCAAAAGGAAAGGCCTGGGCGGCACTCAGTAGCAATCAGGCGTTCTATGGAGTGGTGGATATTCTGGGAAGCCCTTACATGACGGGCTACGAGCCTATCCGAAATAGTTCCGGAGAAACCATTGGTGCCTGGTACGTTGGATACCCATTGTCGGCTCTGGGCGGGTTACGGAATCAGATCGAAAAAGCCAATATTCTCGAACACGGATTCCTGGTATTGCTGCGTGGCGATAACAGCATTATTTTTAAGCCCCAGCATCTCTCGGTCGAGGAAGTCCAGAAGCAGATTGCGAATCGCAACAATTCGGATTGGGCCGTCTCTTCCAGCTCCTATGATAGTTGGCACTACACGCTGGTTGCAGCATATCCTCAATCGGATGTGACCAGTAAGGTCCACAGCATGCAGGCATTGATCATCATTTGCACCGTGGTGATGTCGTTGCTGGTCGTGGGGGTGCTATACGCGATTCTGACGCGTCTGGTACTGCGTCCGGTCCAAGTTTTGATCGATCAGATGGAGAATGCGGACCTTAACACAGTTTTGCGCGAAGACCGCATGGATGAAATCGGCACTTTGGCAAGATCTTTCGATCAGTTTGTTTCCAGAGTACGGCAAGTGTTGCTTGAAGTTGCCAAGGTTTCACAGCAACTGGCGAGTGCCTCCGGAGATCTTTCAAGCACAGCGCAGTCCCAGGCCGGATCGGCAGACAAGCAATCGACGCAGGCAAATCAGGTGGTGATGGCCATGCAAGAGATGTCGTCTACGGTGGAGAACATCTCTCAGAGCTCCAGTAAGGCAGCTGAAGCAGCACGCCAGGCAGTGGAAACCGCTCATGAAGGCGGTAGTGTCGTGACAGAGAGCGTTGCGAACATGAAGCTGTTAATTAGTTCTGTTGAGAAGACGGCGCAACAGATCGAATCCTTGGGGCGTCATTCGAAGGAAATTGGCCGGATTACGGCTGTGATCAACGACATCGCAACGCAAACCAACTTGCTCGCGCTAAACGCAGCCATCGAAGCCGCGAGAGCGGGAGAACAAGGTCGCGGCTTTGCAGTGGTTGCAGGAGAGGTCAGGCGTCTTGCCGAGCGTACTACAAGCGCTACCGGAGAGATCGCTCGTATGGTCAATGCGATTCAACAGGAGACACATCTAGCTGTAGAAGCAATGAGCCACAATACAAATGATGTCGAGAAAGGCAGCCAGACGACAGAAAAGGCACTGGAGCAGCTTCAACAGATCATCAAGATGGCCGATCATGTGGGAAATATGATTACGCAGATCGCTGCCGCAGCCAATGAGCAAGCTGTCACGGCTCTACAGGTGAACAATAATGTCGATCAGATTGCCGAATTGGTGAAGGAGTCTGCTGCAGGTGCACAACATTCTGCTGAAGCCTGCGGTGATCTTTCCAGCCTGGCACAAAGATTACAGGGGTTGGTTGCCCAGTTCCGTTTGGACGAACAGGTAATACAGCCTTCTTTCGGTGGACACTCGGCTCCTCAACATGCGGTTTCTGCGAGCAGTAGAATGAAGCAGATTTCCGCCTGAGAGCACCCGAGACAGTCTGCTTCAGAAAAATATAAAGAGCGGCTTTTCCGTAAAAAGCCGCTCTTTAATATTTTGTTGCTGCTCTGAATTGATCGGATTCTAGAAGTTATTACAGCGCTTCTTTAGCCAATTGGCTGGCTGCCTGAATCGTAATCTTCCGAAAGAACCTCTCATTGTCGACTAATATTCCATCCGCGTTTTCCAGTGCCCTTAACCAGAATTCGCCTGCCTTTTGTGTTCTGTCACTTCCGAACATTTCGGACACGGCATGGAGGAATGCCTGTAGCTCCCTCTGAGCGGCATTGGACACCTTGATTACAGAAGACATGGAAGTCGTCATCTCTTTTCCTATTGCATTTGTGCTGCTACGGGAAATGCTTAATCCGTCTGTATGAATGCGTCGACTCGTAACCCTACGGGTAAACTCACTCCGGGGTCGAGCTGAACAAGCGTTTCAAGTATTTTTGTATCTACCTTTTCTTTGGGTTCATCTGTGTTAACGTTCTTGCGTCCAAGTTGCCCACCAACACGAATCACGTGTCCTAAAAACTTTCTAGTGCCATAGGCCTGGGCTGTTACATAAACCTTCTGTCCTTCTGCGAGTCTGCTTACATCGGTTTCGTCGACATCGATCCGGACACGAAGTCCACTCACATCGCCCATCGTGAAAACTGGATCGGATGTGACGCTGGAGTTAGTGATACTCTCTCCCGTGCGATGATGCTTGCGGAGAACCGTGCCGTCAAAGGGCGCGCGCAGGAAGGTCTTTTCATAGACGGCTTGATTCTGAGCTAATTGTGCCTTTGCCAAATCAAGTTCCGCTTTTGCTCTCGCGATATCCTCTTCACGAGAACGGTCATCGATCAGATGGAAGTGTTGCTGCGCAGCATTGAGCTTTGCTTCCGCTACGTTGTATTCGCGCTCATACTTTTCCATCTCTTCTTTGGAGATAACACCGGCTTTCCAGAGTTGTTGCCGTCTTGTCCATTCACTCTTTGTATTCTCCTCGACGGATTCAGCTTCCTTGAGCGCGGCGAAAGACTCTTTACGTTCCTGGATGCGGGAGCCGTTGAGTACCTTGCGATACTCTGCGTCCTTCTCTTTCACCTGGGCGAGACTTGCATCAACGGCAGCTTGGTAGTCGTTGTTGACCAGGACTGCAAGGACTTGTCCTTTCTTTACCTGTGCGCCTTCTTCAACTAGTACTTCTTTCAGCTTTCCGGCAAGCTCGGAACCGACTTTGACTTCTTCCGAGTCTGGCTCAACACGGCCGGGGCCGGCGACGATGGATTTTGTGATAGGTGCCGTCTGGGGCAGAGCGCTTGTTTGTGTCTTCTTGGTTCCAAGAGAAGCAAGTGCAATTCCACTTACAGTGAGTGTCGTCACCGCTGCAAGCAAAATGAGAATCCGTGTCCGGGAGGTATTTTTGCTGTTGCCCATTGAATGCTACCCTTTTCCTCTGCACTTCTCTTTTCTACGTATGTAGACGGAGAAAAGATCAAAATATTTTGTGGATACCGATGATTCGTTTGTTTCTTTGAGGCTGACTTATGCCACTCGTCCGTCTTCAATGCGAACAATACGGTCTGCATACTCGACAATTCGGCTATCGTGTGTTACTACCACGACTGCTTTATTTTGTTTGTGCGCCAATGCTGACATCATTTCTACAACTGTTTTTCCAACATGAGAGTCGAGGGCTGCTGTTGGTTCGTCTGCAAGCAGAATCTCGGGCGAGCCTGCAATCGCGCGTGCAATAGCGACTCTTTGTTTTTGACCGCCGCTTAGATCTGCTGGAAATGCGTCGTATTTTTCATTGAGCTCTACTAGGTCTAAGAGCTGGCGCGCTTCGCTTTTGATTTCGCGTCCACGAAATCCCTTGAGCTTTAGAGCTAACTCTATGTTTTCTCCAGCAGTCAGCGTGGGGAAGAGATTGAATCCCTGAAAAACAAAACCGATGTGTTGCAACCTTATTGCTGGAAGCGAGCTTTCATCTAACTCGGTCACGTTTTTCTCTCCGAGAAAGACGTCGCCCGATGTCGGACGGAGAATGCATCCCATGATCGAAAGTAAAGTGGTTTTCCCGCTTCCCGAAGGTCCCATGAGAAAAACGAATTCTCCGCGTTTGACCGTCAGATTTACGCCTTCCAGCGCAGGCGTTCCTGTCGAGCCGTCCTTATAGTTCTTCGTGAGATTATGGACGGAAATTGCTGAATTCAAAGAATCCTCTCTTCTCTTTTCCGAAGACCTAAGCCTTAAACACCATTGCTGGATCAAGCTTCATGATCTTATTTACGGATACGACAGCTGCACTGATGCACATAGTCAAGGTTACGAAGAACATCAGGACGGCCATTTGCCAGTTCATGACGATGGCCGCTCCGCTCTTGCTTCCACCGCTTGCGACAAAGATGCTTACAACGATGCCTATCCCATAGCCGATTACGGCCGCAATTGCAGCTTGCGACATGATCACACCGAAGACATATCGATTAGGGGCGCCCATGGCCTTTAGCGTTCCGTATTCGCGAATATGATCCATCGTGGTCGCATAGATCGTTTGCGCAACAACAACGACACCTACAACCAATCCCAGGACAGCGGCCAATAGCACAGCTACGCCCGCGCCCGTTGTGAACATCCAGTAGTGACGTGTCATCGTACTGAACTCCGCCGTCTCATATACATCGTTATCCGGTAATCGGCGCTTGAGCTCGGCCTTTAGTGATTGGATACTTATTCCCGGTGCGGCCTTAACCAGAACAAAGTTGGTTTGGTCTTCCCTCATCCGCGTGTAGTCTTGAGCATTCTTGAAGGTTGTGAACACATAGGGCGAGGTTGTAAAAGCACGTATGCCATTCGTAAAACCGACAATTTTGGCTCGATATCCGTTAACTTCGAAGTGTTCGCCAAGCTGATTTGCCGCTAACTTTTTCTTGTATATTTCGTCGACGATAACTGCGTTTGGCTGCTTGAGTTGTAGAACATCACCTGCAACCAGATTCCATGGGCTGCCTAACGTCGAGTCTGGATTGCAGCCGATGACCTCGACAGATTCGCTGTGTCCATTGGGCTCTTTCCACGAGGTCCAACGTACGATGTATTTTTGAGCCTCTGCTACCCCTGGTGTTGCCAGAACCTGATAGAACTTGCGTTCATTGAATTCAATTGCCTGGTCAATATAAGGAGTGTTTTTCGCAGCAATCCAAATATCAGCTCCGGAGTGATCGATGATGTTTGAAGTAGAAGTCGAAAAGCCGAGAAATAGCCCCAATTCCACGACGATCAGCACTACGGAAAATGCGATGCCAGTAAGTGTCACAGCAAACCGGATCTTGTCGTGAAAGAGGTTGCGGCGAGCTAACGGCGGCATGACTTCTTCTCCGCAAAAATCCCGTACATCATTGCATCCATCATCGAATCGGTACGTTCTTTGAGTGGGCGCCAGGGAGTCCAGTCGTCACAACCCAAGGTGATCTCGAGTGCAACCAGTCCGTGAAAACCAGCCCAAAGAGTTTGAGTGATAAGTTCCGGGTCAGGTTTGGGATTACGGACCAAGCCGGCAGTAATTACATCGTCGACGAGCTTTCTTAATAGTGCGTAGGCGTCGAATTCCGGATTCCCTTTTATTTCCTGAACTTCTGGTGTAAGAGCCTCCGCTGTCATGTGACTGGGATACGGAGTCATGAACATCAAGCGGTAATGATTGGGATGGGCAATGGCGAACTGGACATAAGCGTTGCCGCATTTCCTTATGCGGTCAATGGGATCTTTCAGCTTGAGCAGTCCGCTCATAGTCTCTGCAAGACTTCGAAAATCGGTCTGGCAGAGCTCTCCTATCAACGCTTCCTTATCCTTGAAGTGTTGGTAGATTGTCGTGGCTGAGTACTCAATTTTGTCGGCGATCTTCCGCATGGATACGCCTTCGTATCCATAGGTGGCGAATAAATCACGCGCCGCATCCAGAATCTTTTTGCGAGTTTCGTCCCGTTCCCGTTCCCGTCGCTCTTTGCTTCCCATGTCTTCGTAACACCATTTCGAATACTTAACAGTGTTAATAATATTATCGTCGTTCGGTGTGGTCAAGCGAAAGCTTGAGCGGTGACCTTGGGCAGTTCTTTCAAGAAGGACGAAATCTGTCGGGCGCTTCTTTGTGCTTAACTAATATCCTTTCAATCGCTTACATCGCATTGAGTGAGAAGCACTGCTCGGCTGGGAAGGCATTTGCATATAGGGAAACCTTCGTCTAGACTCCAGAGCTATGACGCTTCCGAGGCGAATTCCCCAGCCTCCCCTTGCTGACTTCGTAGCCATGATCTGGTATTACGAGGGCCAGGTGGTGCCACATACCAAAGAACGTTTGCTTCCGACGGGAACCACAGAGCTCATCATCAATCTGAAGGAAGATCACACACGCACTTACGATCAGCAGCTCAACTCTTGTGAGCTTGAAGGCATCATTTTCAGTGGGGTCCACACCGACTATTTCGTAATCGACACGGACGTTCAACAACATGTGATCGGTGTACATTTCAAGCCCGGAGGCGCCTGGCCGTTTCTCGGTGTTCCCGCATATGAGTTGAAGAACCTGCACATAAATGCAAGCGATCTTTGGGGGCGATTGGCGAAAGAAATAAGAGAAGACATTCTCTCCGCACCAACTATTGTCGAGAAGTTTGATGTGCTGGAACGATTGCTCTGGAGGAAGCTACTTCAAGGTAAAACCGGACATCCAGCCATAAGCTTTGCTTTACGAGAACTACGCAAACCAGATTCGCGTGTTGGAGATATTACCAACTCATTGGGCATGAGCCAGAGACACTTCATCGAATTATTCGATCATCAGGTGGGGCTCACCCCTAAACGTTACGCAAGGATTATGAGGTTTCAGCAGACGCTGCGAAAAATAATCTCTTCTCCGCTGGAACCTGACTGGTTACAGATCGCGCTCGATTGTGGCTATTTTGATCAAGCCCACTTTATCAAGGACTTTCGTTCCTTTTCCGGCATTAATCCAGTGACTTATCACAAGAAGTGTAAGCTGAACTTGAATCATGTTCCCCTTGAAGAGGATTGATCCCCTCGGTCAAATTTTTACAATACGGGCCTAGCAGTGTTGCAAGACAATCAAAGCGAACGACCGAATTCTTTCGGTGAGCCAAGGAGGTCCTATGGCAACTCAAGCAGCGCAAATTCGCGTTAAGCCAATTCCCGACGGCTATCAAACCCTTACTTCCTATCTTGTAGTCGACAATACACGCGCATTGATGGACTTTTTGAAGAAAGCCTTTAATGCCACGGAATTGTTCAGTATGAACGATGAGAGCGGCATGCCCAGACATGCGGAGATGAAGGTAGGCACGTCAATGATTATGCTTGGACGTGCCCGTGACGAGCATAGTTCTACGAAATGTACTCTTTACGTCTATGTCGAGGATGTGGATGCCGTCTACGAAAAAGCAATTGCAGCAGGCGGGAAGTCGATCCAAGAAATCACGAACCAGTTTTATGGGGATAGAAGCGGCGCAGTGGAAGACCCCTGCGGTAATTCCTGGTGGATTGCTACTCATGTTGAAGATGTGCCGATGGATGAACTGAAGCGCAGGAGTCAGGAGGCACGGAAGAACGAACACTCATAAGAGCAGAGGACTCCATGTCGGGCAGTAAATAATCCCGACATGGAGGTATCTCAATATATCCGAAAATTCACTTCTACACTGATCCGCACCGGAACTGGTTTCCCTTCGAGCATAGCGGGGTTAAAACGATATTTTGCAACTGCAGAGAGCGATTCTTTATCGAAATTGGGGGATAAAGAGCGAATAACATGTGGCTGTTGAGGTATCCCGTTTGAGTCAACGACTAAACCTATCAGGCAGGTTCCGTTAAGCTTTTTCTTTCGTTCGCTCAAAGGATATTCCGGATCAACTGCGTAAACTAGTTGAGGAGCTGTTACGCCATCCTCACCTATTTGATAAATTCGTCCGGTGGCTGTTTGTTCCTGTTTCAGTGTCTGGTCTGTTCCGCTTCCCTGTTTCTCAATATCGAAAGCAAGAGCGTATGCTGCCGTGCAGCCAAGCAGGAGAATCAAGCTACTCGGTAGCAGTATTGCAGCTCTTTTCATCGTGCCAAGAGTCGGTTTTTTCTGCACAAGATTCATAACACGTTTCTCCAGAACGTTTGCATCGAACATTCCGATGCCGTGAGGCGTTGGAAGCACAGGTTTTGAATAGATTGTTGTTGCCAGACGCAATAAAGAACGGGCATAGCCTGACGCGTCCCCCAGTTTTTCTGCAGCACTTGCGTCACAAATGAGTTCGCGTGTTTCAGCAATTTTTGTTTTCAAAATCCATGTGCAGGGATGAAATGCAATCGGAAGAGTAGCGGCCTCGTAAATCAAGTTCAGCAGAAAATCATGGCGCCGAATGTGAGCACATTCATGCGCAAAAGCCGAGATTAATTCCTCTGAAGAACAGTCGGAGAGAAAGCCGGGAGGAATGATTAGTGCCGGATTCCGCCATCCTACCGTGATTGGTCCGCTCAGTGAGCTTGACGAGAGAATTCTAGTCGTTCTGAGTGAAAAGGCTTTACAGCTTCGACTCCAAAGCTCAGCCAAATCATATTCAAGAAAGAGCTGTTTTGCTTGATGGCGCAGTTCCCGTGTCTTTGCAAGAGACCAGGAAAAGCGGCCGAGCCAATAAGCTGTGAGGAACATGTACCCTGCGGCCAAAGCAAAATATACCTCTGGCTTAAAGAAAAGGGTTCGACCCCAAGGACTAGAGCTTTTGTATATGTTTGTCTGCTGCTGTGAGAATGTTACCTTTGCGTCTCCGGCTCTTTGTGGATTTTCTGTCAGGCGTAAGGAGATGCTAGATGCAGGTACAAGCACAGAGATGAAAAGAACAATCACCCAGATTGCATGCTGTACAACAGGGCCCAACCTCTCCAATAGCTTTGTTGCCAGCCAAGCGGCAAAGATCAATAGAGGTACTTGCCATAAGGCGTTGATACAGTACCCGGCGACCAGGAGACCTATTTCATTTATTGCGATCATGGCCGGCTTCCCTCTCGACGATTTCGGATAGCTCTGCAAGCCGCTCAGGTTTAATCTGATGGGTCTTGATTAAACTCATGACCAGTTCTTCGGGAGAGCCTCCGAACATGCGATCCACTAAATCATGAAGGGCTTGACTGAGTGCCTTTTCCCTGCTGACAACGGCCTTGTAGATATATGCGCGTCCATCGAGCGTCCGCTTAACTTTCCCCTTCCTATGGAGAATGTTGAGCATCGTTTGGACGGTGGTATATGCCAGTTTGGATTCGGTTTCAAGATGCTCCTGCACTTCTTGTACATTTCCGGGGCCATGTTGCCAGAGCGCTTGCATGATCTGCAGCTCTAACGGAGTGAGGGATTGAGAACCTTTTTTCCTACCAACCATCAGTACTCCTAATTTCATAGGAGATTAGCGCCTCGATGATTTCCTTGTCAACTAATAATTTAGGAGTTGTGACTGCTTCTTGTTATGGACGGGGTTCGATGCTTAACTGCAGATAACCCCTGACGGCACGAAAAAGGCGTTCTTCTAGACGATTGAAATCCGGATCAGCATTCTCAAGAGCAGAATCGGTAAAGGCGCGAGCCATAAGGAGTAGATCCTTGCCGGTCTCCTCTGCGTCCAGAGAATCGGGTACCTGGGGATGTTGTTTCAGGAACTGAATTACCAAGGAGTGTATCTGTTGAATGGTTTCCGAATGGTCGGAATTTCTCAGCAAGCGACGATCCTCAAATTCGAGAATACGGTTGAGATCTGGTCTATCGGCATGCATTGCCACTACTGCTCTTAAGAGAATGCGCAATGCTTCGTCCAATGGTTTGTTTTCCGCTATTTGGATTGCTGTTTTCAGCGAAGACAATACTCTGCCTTCAAACTTCTCGATCAAGGCCACCATCAAAGCATCTTTATTGGGAAAGTACTGATAGATCGAGCCGATGCTGACTCCTGCACGCTCGGCAATTCGATTCGTATTGAAGCCTGTCAGCCCCTTCTTTTCCAAAATGTGAGCTGCTGCTTCCAGAATGATCTCCACCGTTCCCTGAGAGCGTTCTTGTGCCGGGGTCTTTCTTGGCTTTAGTGGATCTGCTTTTTTCTTTCTAGAAACGCGAGTTGCGGACATGAGTAATTGCTCACATTATAAACGTATACCTACCAAAATGATAGGTGCAGAGTATGAGTGCAAATGTATCCAATGCTGCGCAAAAAGAACTGCAGGCGTTCCTCCATGCCGTATCCGAGATGTTTGGTAGCGATAGAACACAAAGGGCAAGCGAATTCTGGCTGAAGGCTCTGGAGGATTCTGACGGAATATCCATCGATAACGAGAAGTTTTTCCGAAAGGTGACGATTCAGGCAGCCAGTCAGCTAGCTATGGACGTTCGGTAACGCATCTCTCATGTCATCCAGATTTTAGGAAATCAGATGGATAACGCCACAAGCAAGAGGACTACTCCTTAGGTCTATTGTTCCCGGTATGCTTCGTATTGTTCCTCTCTTTGCTATAGCGTGATTGCTAATTTCCTCTCTTCGCTGACAAGTATTTCTTCAGAGGGCAACAGAACATTAAGTACTCCTATCGTTGCCGCAAGGAGAGGCGCCGCGACAATAACACCGAGAATACCTCCAATCGAAAACATCAAGAGCTGAACAACTAGGGTTAAAGCAGGAGAAAGTCGGACGAGGGTTTTGTCTGCTAGAGGTGTGATCAGATTCCCTTCCAGGATATGTGCCAGGCAGAAAAGAAGGATTGTAAGATAGCCTTTTTCTGGGCTGATGCTGAAGGCAAGCAGCGTTGCCGGAAGGAACGAGAGCACGGCTCCAATATTCGGAATAAAGGTCAACACTGCTGCAATAATGCCTAATGTTCCGGCCATGGGAACTCCAAGCGCCCAAAGACCACTTGCAATAAACAATCCGATGGCGAACATCGAGACGAACTTTGCCAAAAGCCAGGATCGTAGCATTTGTAGCGCACCTTCTATACCGAGGTCCATCCTCAACCCGTATTGTTTAGGCGTAAGGCGATGTAAGGCAGCTGCGTAATAATTGGGTTCGACCGCAACATAGATGGCCACTACGGCTACTACAAAAAGGCCTACAAAAGCCGAGACCGTGTTCGTGAGCATTTTTCGAAATAATTCCAGTGCGTTTGTGGCAAGGCCCGGAGTTGCTGTTCCGCCTGTGTGTTCATTCAGAATCCAATGCCCCCAACTAGACTCCTGGACCCTCATGTCCAAACGGTGAATGGTATTCGGAATGCTTGCTTGAAGATCTGAGATGTCTCTGATTGTCTGAGGGCCACGTAACCAGGCTGCAAGGGAGAGGCATATAAGCAAAAGCGTCAGTACGATTGCGAAAGAAATTCCCCTTCTGAGTTTTACGATATTGCTTACGTAATCAGTCAGGGAGGCCAAGACGAGAGCTCCGATTCCGCCGGCGATGACCAACAGGATGATGAAGCGCACATACCAGAGAAAAGTGACTCCAACGAGGACTGATGCTAAAAGAAGAATTTCGAAGACCGCATGGTTCTTGAACTCCAGATTCTTTGTAATGGGCTTTAGCATCGGACGCCTCCTACAGGAAACGAGCGAATATACACCTGTTCGGAGCAATTTTCGAGAATAATTCAGAAGGGGGCACACTGGCGGATGGTCAGGATTGGCTTCGCGTCTCTAAACATCGCTGCCGGTTCGTGCCGCGGCAGCGATGTTTACAGGGATCAGGCGGCTTGAGGTCTTTTCTGATTCAGAGGCCTGGGGTCTGTGCGCATTACAGGTAGTGGATGGCGGAGCGAGAGTACCACTCCCAAGGACGTCCAACTTTTCATGACATAAACACGAGAACATTCAGCACAGAGCCAAAAGAAGCGACTTGGGAAAGGACGCATCGGGAAAGCTCCATCCTCATGCTCTGTAGCTTGTTTTGAGTCGGGTTCATATTGAAGTAGCTGGAGCGACCCATCTCGTAAATAGACTAGTTCGGCGGAACATTGCGGGTTGGCACATCGCATGGATCATCTCCTTTGCGGTCAAATTCAACAAACCTTGTGAGGGGAAGATTTTTATTCGATGGGCCATTTGTTTTTCTTCTAATCAATGAGCCTCACCGATTGCGCCTAAACATTCTTATGTTTTTCAGAATGAGTCATACGACGGTGAAACACCGCCGCCTATTTTCACTGCGTAGAATTTCTTTATTAGACGAAGCAACTGCCATGAGAGTGAGTCGTCTTCTTGTCACTCCCTTCTGCATGTGCTGCGAAAGGCAAATTTCCTCTACCTAATAGAATGCAGATTCGTTACCAAATTTGACCTCGAATATGCCGTTTATTTTCAACGACTTGGAAGGAAAATTGCATTCAGAGGCAATGCTGCCGTCCAAAAGTTTTGACGTCTCTGTCAGAGATTTTGAACAATAATGCGATCCTGGTGATAAAGGGATCGCGTGCAGATAATTTTGATCATCCTCTCTAGATGGAGGAAGGTCGTAATACATTTGACGACAAATTTTTCTATCGATAGAAAGAATTCTGAAATGTATTTCTTGGTTCCAGGAACAGCGTAACCTGGAGTGGATTTTGCGAGGAGTCGTTGCCTTCGAGGAGTCTATGCAAAGTTCGTTGTCATGGATTCAGAAGATCGAGTCAGAGTCGCTTCGGAAGCAGCAGATTGCTTTTTCTGTCCTGACATTATCTGTACTTGTCATGCTGTTGGTTTTGCATACCCTGTTCTCCTCGGTTCTTGGGAATCCCTCGATGCTCTTGCTAACCGTTCTAGGGGTGAGTTCTCTCTTCAAAATCGCAGAGGCGATTTGGTTGCAGAGACGAACTGAGGGCATTAGTAAGCATGTTTCCAGGGTCGAAGCCTGCGTTTCTATTATTTTAATATTTGTTCTGTCTGGTTTTCTTGCCTACCTCACAAACCGGGATGACACTCCTTACTTTGTACTTCTCGCTATTCCTATTTTGCAGGCTGCGTACCAGCTAGGCTTTATTGCTACTTTATTGACCATTGCGACCGCCGATTCGATGATGTTTTTCTGGATGAGGCATTTCTTTCAAATTCATCCTCCCCCGCAATCCAGCGAATATCTAGAGGTCGGAATGATCTCCATTCTTTACATCCTGATGGGTTCACTCGTCTGGTTTCTTGTTCGCCAGCTCAAGCTTCACCAATCTCGTTTTTATGCAAACATGATTGAGCTGGAAACTACGCGGGAACAATTAATTCAGGAAGAGAAACTGTCTGCAATAGGCAGATTGTCTAGTGGAATCGCACACGAAATTCGCAATCCTGTGGCGATGATTTCTAGCTCCCTTGCCACCGCAACGAGTCCCGACATCGAGGATACAGAACGAGAAGAGATGTTTGCTATTGCGGCGAGGGAGGCACAGCGACTCAGCCAATTGACAACAGAGTTTCTCGATTATGCACGACCCGCGAAGCCTCAGCGGTCTACCGTTCTGATTAATGATCTCTTGACGCTATCAGCCGATAGTACGAAGGCTTATGCAAAAACCAAGTCGATAGCCGTCAGGCTAAATCCGGTAGAAGAGATTGCTGTCCATGTAGACAGTGCTCAGATTCAAGGGGTTCTACTGAATCTGGTGCTGAATGCAATTGATGCGGTATCTGTATCAGGCATAGTAACCATAACATCGCAAAGCATGAATGGTTCGATTTCTATACACGTCGAGAACTCAGGTCCGGCAATTCCGGAGGCGAGCTTGATACGGATATTCGAACCTTTCTTTACGACAAAGCCCCATGGGACGGGGTTAGGATTAGCGATAGCCCGGAGCATTGTCCAGGCCCACAACGGAGACCTGTACGTCAGCAAAAATGAAGAAGGTTCTGTTGTCTTTACACTGGTTCTTCCTACCTGCTCGGGTACGGAGTTAAAGGCGGGGTGATAAATGGGTAAGGTACTGATCGTCGATGACGAGCCAAATATGCGGCGGATTCTTGCTGCAAATCTGCGTTTGGATGCTCATGTTTTGGTTGAAGCATCGGGAGCGCCGGAAGCAAAAGCGCTACTTGTACGAGAGGATTTCGATGTTGTCCTGACGGATCAAAAGATGCCGGATGGCAGCGGTCTTGAGGTTCTGCAAGTAGTGCAGGAGTCGGATCCCACGATTTCGGTAATCTTTCTGACAGCCGTTGGCACCTTGGAGTTGGCTGTAGACAGCATGCGGCAGGGTGCATTTGATTTTTTGGCAAAACCGTTTGTTCCGGATGTAGTGAGAGCAGCAATTCGCAGAGCCTGTGAACGTACCGCGCTCTTGCGAGAGAATGCGCTTCTGAAGAGATCGGTTCCAAAGTTGGAAGGCGCCGAAGACATTTACGGAGAGAGCCAGTGCATAGAGGCTGTTCGCAAGACAATTGCACGTGTCGCTGCGACAAACATGACTGTGTTGATCACAGGGGAAACTGGAACCGGCAAGGAGTTAGTGGCACGAGCGATTCACAGAAACAGCCTCCGTGCGCATAAGCCGTTTATCGCAATCAACTGTGCTGCTGTTACGGAATCGCTATTGGAAAGTGAGTTATTCGGACACGAAAAAGGAGCTTTTACGGGAGCCGATCGAGTTCGAGCTGGCCTCTTTGAGGCTGCGCATGAAGGTACTCTTTTCCTGGACGAGGCCGGGGAGATGTCTCCAGGAGCTCAGGCAAAGCTCCTTCGCGTTCTCGCTGATGGTGAAATCCAGAGGGTAGGTTCAAGTCGAACGCGTAAAGTTGATGTACGAGTGTTAGTGGCCACTCACCGAAATCTCCTGGAGCGTGTGCAGCAAGGGCTGTTTCGCGAAGATCTCTATTATCGCTTGGCGGTTGTTCCTATTCAGCTTCCTCCTCTGCGCGAGCGGAAGCAGGATATTCCCGGTCTCTGCCAGGTACTTTCAAACAAGATTGCCCGAGAAATGAAGGTGCAGCCGCATCCATTAAGCCAGTCTGCGGTTACAAAATTGTGTCAATACTCCTTCCCTGGAAATATCAGAGAGCTTCGTAATCTCCTTGAGAGGGCCCACATCCTGGCCCAAGAACCTGAACTTCAGGCAGAGGACTTCCCTCTTCAACTGGAGGATAGTGTGTCTGCTCAGTCAAAGGATTCAGATGGAATCGAGGCACTGGTGAAGCAGCTTCCTGATGATCTCAGTTTGCGAGACTGCCTGCTTCAAATCGAAAGTGCACTGATCACGAGAGCTTTGGTGGCGTCCAAGGGCGTACAGGCTGAGGCTGCAAGGAAACTTGGATTATCGAGAAGTGATCTAGGTTACAAGGTGGCCAAGTATTCGTTAGGGAACCGATTAAGAAGTTTCCTCTGAGTGAGTAGGAAATCGTATTTCATGAGCTTGTGCTGCATCTGCGTAAGAGCATTGATTGCCGGCAAATTCTCAGGAGCTGGATTTTAGCCCCGTAGGAACGAAGGATGTCTTTTCATCCTGGCTGAATATCGATATCCGCATCCGATATTTCTCCGGGTCCAGTGTGTCTTTTGCGTTATCCAGGAAAATCCCCAAAAACTATAAAAAAGATGTAACCTCCTAGCCTCTATGGAAGTAAGTGTAGGTAGAGAAGGAAATGCAGACCCAGATACAAAGTACGGAGCAGTACGAAAGGTTCACACTTGGCGATTTGGAAGCCTTTGAGGAACTGTTTCGTCAATACCAGCAGGAAGTATATGGCTGGGTGCTGCGAATCGTACGGGATGGGGCGGCAGCGGAAGACGTAACGATTGAGGCCTTTTGGCGTATCTATCGTGCTAGAGCGCGTTTTGACCCGTCGCGCAGTTTCGGTGCATGGGCGCGAAAAATTGCTACAAACGCGGCCTTAGATTACTTGAAGCGTCTCCCGGCTGAGGAGGTGCTTCCTGATGACCATCCAGGCCCTGCCACAGCGGATAGCTCCATTCAGCAGGAGACGCGACAGATTGTAGAGCGCATCTTCCGAAGCCTGTCTGCAAAGCTACAGCTTGTAGCAAGGCTTGCGCTCATCGAAGAGCAGCCGTATCGGGAGATAGCCGATGCATTAGGCATATCTGAGAGTGCCGTGAAGTTGCGCGTTTTTCGTGCAACGCGAATTTTGAGGAAAAGACTGAAGCAGGCAGGAATTGAGCCATGAGAGATAACGAAGACAAAAGATTGGGCGAGTTTCTAAAACAGCACCTTCCTCCTGCCCAGGGGACATTGAGTCACGACCTCTGGCCGAAGATGATCGATTGCATGAATGAGTCTCCCTTGCGGAGGGTTCTATGGTGGGATTGGGCTTTGTTTGGGTTGGTGGTATTGCTGCTTATCGCCATACCAGATGTGATTCCGATGCTTCTGTATCAACTTTAGGAGGAAACGATGAACACACATCCTTATTTGCGCGCGTATATGGCGGGATCGGTAATTCCAACGGCCTTTATGCTCATCGTTATAGCTGGATTTGTTTTACTCCGCTATGGATTTCAAATTGCAATTCCGATCGAGCGAGGGATGGTATTTCCCATAGCCTTTGTTCCCAATCTTTGGGGCATCTGGAACGTTCTTTATGTTAGCCGGAAGATTCATCATCATCCCGCAACAATCGGACTTCATGGTGCAATATTGCCCTTCGTTCTTGGGCCTTTGGCTTTGCTAGTCGGCAAGAGTCTAGGGTTGGTGCAATTGGCTCCACAGGGGTTCTTTTACCTACAGCTGGTTTTCCTGCCCTATGTGTTGGTTGCTCTAGGCTTCTGCTGTGGCCTGATTATCTATTACCTGGTATGGAAATATATGGTCGGCTTCCTGAACGAAGTATTGGGCATTGCTTAAGGATTGATTAATTCAGAGAGTACCTACCCTAAAGTGGGTTGACTTTGAACCAAGTAATCCCTCTAACCTGAGGGATTACTTGGAAATGGATTAGTGGGGCAAGTATGTCTGGTACCAATGTGCTGGAGACATCGGATGTAGCAGCAAGAGAGCTTCAAGCTTTTCTTGGAGCTGTGCAGGAGACGCTTGGGAAAGGCCTGATAGAAATGGCTGGCGAATTGTGGTTACAAAACCTGGAAAGGCTGAAGGCGATAGATCTTTCAGAGGGATTCTTTCGCAAGATCACCATTCGTACTGTGAGCGAGATTGCTCGGAAGACAAGGCCTCTATCAAACGGGCCCGATGTCCAGAGCCTTTCGCGCATAGGCATAACTCGCCAAGAGTGGTGAAGCGCAACTTTCTTTCCATCACAGCAAACCAATGAAGAGGTTTGCTGGGGTGGAAGGCTACCGAAGCCTTTGTACTTCGGGGTACAGTGTGCGAGAAATGCTTTGGTTCCTATACAAGAATGCGTGTCCGCTTGCGGACACCTTAGAGCAAGAGTGGACATGCTCTAGAGATATAAGAAAAATATAGACACCGTACTCCTAGCTGTGTCAGTTGCTTAGCTGTTTTCTCCTTTGGCAAAGGACGTGCTGCCTACACTTTCGCAGAATTTGTGAGGTCGCTATCAGTGCATCCTATTTGGAATGAGATCCGCTATACATTTCGCCAGCTCATTAAATCCCCCGGCTTTACCTTAACGGCTGTTTTGACACTGGCTCTTGGTATCGGCGCCAACACTGCGATTTTTACTCTCGTTCATGCGGTCATGCTGAAGTCTTTACCCGTCGCTGAGCCCGGCCGTCTTTATCAAGTAGGAAATGGCACGAAGTGCTGTGTATGGGGCGGCCTTCAAGATGATTGGGATCTATTTTCATATCCTCTTTATCAGCATTTGCGCGCCAATACCCCTGCCTTTGAGCAACTTGCCGCATTCCAGGCGAATGAACCGGAAATTAGCGTCCGCCGTACAGATACATCGACTGCTGCAATACCTTTGCGTGGAGAGTTTGTCTCCGGGAATTACTTTGCCACCTTTGGACTAAATGCTTTTGCAGGCAGAACTCTGGGCGAATCGGACGATCTTCCAAACGCCTCGCCAGTTGCAGTGATCAGCTATCACACTTGGCAGCAGAAGTTCGGGCTCGATCCCACAATCATTGGCTCGGTTCTACAATTCGATGGAAAGCCCGTCACCATTGTGGGTGCTACTCCGCCTGGCTTTTATGGAGACCGCCTGCGGGAAGATCCTCCGGATTTCTTCTTACCTCTGAATCAAGAACCAAATCTCGCAGCCCAGAGTCCGATGTTGCACTTTCCGGATACTTATTGGCTGTATTCAATTGGTCGTCTCAAGCCAGGCTACTCTCCGTCTCAAGTTAGTGCACAGATGACATCTGAACTTCAGCACTGGATTCCGGCGCATGTAAATCTACTGAACGGAAGAGCTGAAGAGCTGCCACGTCAACACATCACACTTGGCCCCGGAGGCGCGGGAATAACACCGATGAGGACGTCCTTTCAAAAGGGCCTCTATCTTTTGATAATCGCATCCGCGCTTGTTCTGCTGATTGCCTGCGCCAATTTGGCAAATCTTCTTCTCGCCCGCAGTACGGCCCGGCGTCAACGGGCTGCATTACAACTTGCACTGGGCGCACCTCGAAACCGGCTTATCAGAGGAATGCTGATCGAAAGTCTGCTGCTTTCATTACTGGGCGGTGCTACAGGTCTGATTATTGCTTATGAGGGAACGCGTGGAATTCTGTTAGTGGCTTTCGGAGGTTCGAGCTACATTCCAATTGATGCCAGCCCGTCACTTCCAGTTCTGGGATTCTCTTTTGCTCTTTCTGTGGTCACGGGAGTCTTGTTTGGAATCGCCCCTGCCTGGATCGCGTCAAAGACCAATCCCGCAGAGGCCTTACGTGGTGCCAATCGTGCTACCAAAGATACTTCGGCTCTTCCTCAAAAAGCGCTCATTATCTTTCAGGCTGCATTTTCTCTGGTCCTGCTGGCTGCTGCCGGTTGGGTAACTGAGAGCTTTAATCATATGGAGAAAGGCAATTACGGATTTCAGACCGAGAGCCGTTTGCTCGTTTCTGTAAATCCGTTGCTGGCCGGATACAAACCAGAACAACTTTCAGCTTTGTACCGGCGTTTGCAGGATCGGTTAGGTTCGATTCCCGGTGTGCGAAGCATGAGCCTTTCCGTCTACAGCCCACAAGATGGTGATAGCTGGAATGATACGGTTGCCGTTGAAGGTCAACCTCCTCAAGTTGAAAGCAATCGCCCACAAGCCATGTGGTTACGTATCAGTTCTCATTACTTTGAAACAATCGGCACTCCCCTGCTTGAAGGAAGAGCAATCACCGACAGCGATACCGAGACTTCTGAAAAGGTTGCGGTGGTGGACCAAGCTTTCGCGAAGAAGTATTTCCCGGGCCAGGATTCTATTGGACGACACTTCGGCTCGGATGTTCCCGGACATAATCGCGACTTCACCATTGTTGGAGTGGTGAGAAATACGCTCTACCTGCACCCACTTCTGGAGGTACAGAATCCGATGTTCTTCTTGCCTCTCAGTCAAACACTTAATTTCAATCAGCCTCATATGCAAAGGATGGAGGTTGATTCCCACTACATCCGTGCGATTGAGTTTCACATTGCCGGATCTCCGCAAAGCATCGAGTCCTCCATAAGGAATGAGTTGGCTTCCATTGATCCCAATTTGACCGTTATTAATATGAGGACCTTCGATGAGCAGATTGCTTCACAATTTCATCAGGAGAGGCTTACTGCCAGATTGACTGGCTCCTTTAGTCTCCTGGCCTTGTTGCTGGCTTCCGTTGGTCTCTATGGCGTGACTTCATACAATGTTGCTCGTCGTACAAGTGAGATCGGTATACGGATGGCTCTCGGAGCGAATCGTCAGATAGTGATAGGAATGGTGCTTCGTAGCGCCATGACGCAAATATGGATTGGACTCGTGATAGGACTTCCATTTGTGTTACTGAGTGGAAAAGCAATGCAGAGCCAGCTCTATGGGGTGAAATATACAAATCCGTTGATTCTACTTTTTCCCATTGCCGTTCTAACTTTCTGCGGAATTGTTGCCGGATTGCTGCCCGCCAGACGCGCAGCTTCAATTGAGCCCGTGCGCGCATTGCGCTCCGAGTAAAAATAAAGATAATTTAGTATTCCGGTAAACTGAAGTTCTGGTCTGAAACAAATATTCGCTTGGCCGCGTATCTTTCCCAGACTCAGGAGGCGTAGTGCTGCAAACGAACTCGGAAGCTAAGGTAGAAAACCCGGATCATCTTCATCCTTTCTCCCGGATCTTTTTCGGGCCTAGAGGGTTGCGCGCAGGATGGAGTGCTCTGGTTTTTATCGCCATCTTTGTTGGGGGAATGATTTGTACTAGTCTGCTTGTCCACACTCTGTTTCACGGACAGCAAAGTGGGCACGGGAGTTCGAATACGATCTCTCTGAGCCGTAGCCTCGGAGAGCTTATTGCTCTCGGTTTTTGTTTAGGTACAACGGCGATTATGGCCCGTATCGAGGACCGACCTCTGACCGGCTATGGCCTGTCTGGAGAGCGCAAAACAGCATATGCCCTTATCGGAGCTTTCTGGGGGTTTCTATTCCTGACTCTTCTGATCGGTGCGTTGTACCTAACTCATAATTTAGGCTTCGACGGTACGGCTCTTTCCCTGGGGCTGGCGTTGAGGAATGGTCTTATCAGCCTGATTGGAATGTTTGTCGTCGGTCTCTTCGAAGAAACTCTCCTCCGCGGTTATCTTCAGTGGACCTTGGCCCGGGGAATGGGTTTCTGGTGGGCAGCTCTTCTTCTGTCTCTCTCTTTCGGACTGCTACACAGAAATAATCCCGGGGAGTCTCCAATAGGACTATTTTCGGCAGGTGCCATTGGATTGGTCTTCTGCTTGAGTATCTGGTATACCGGGTCCCTCTGGTGGGCGATCGGTTTCCATACCACCTGGGATTGGGGCGAAAGCTTCTTTTACGGTACGCCGAACAGCGGTACAGTTTTACCCGGGCATCTGATTTCGACACATCCCGTAGGCAAGATCTGGATGAGTGGTGGAGCGACAGGACCCGAGGGAAGCTTACTGATTGTTCCGCTTATTGTTCTGGTCGCTATAGTGCTCTATGTTACGGTAGGCTCCAAGTCTCGTTGGAGTTACGATAAGAGCGCCGCGTTAGAAATCAGCGAAAACAACATGGCACAGTAGTGTGAGCCCCGGGTCTGAGCCTCCAGGATTTACCTAACAGCTCTATCTTCGAATAATAATCATGTCGAGTCTCGGGCTTCCACCGCTGCTTCCGCAAGGCGGATGCTGTATGGCGCGAATCGTTCCGTGACTGTCCTCAAAGACAAAACCATGTGTGGACGTTCCTCGGAAGGATCCCCATGATTCCGGAATAAAGCTGGTACAACCTGACTCAATCATATTGGCCCCTTGCGCATAAACTGGTGTCGCCGGTCTTCCAAGATGAAATCCCAGAACCCATCCGGCAGTACTTCCTGCGAGGAAGATAAGGGCAGCTCTTAAGTATCTCATTCCGTTACGAGGCATCCTCTCTTTTCACTACCAGACGTACGGGCTCACGAATCCGTTCGAAAGAATTTTCGCGTAAGAGGCTGGTGCCGATCCATGTAGCATGACCACCGTGTTGTGATCCGGATGGTAAAATTGCATTCGCTAAAACTTACATGATCGAAGTCGAAGTCGAAGACGGAGCAAGAGTTAAGGTGAGCGAGGGTCTGGTCCGCTCACAACTGGATTTATTGGTACGTGATGAGGTCTTTCGATCCAGCAAGAGGTCGGTGGCGTTCCTGACTTACGTGGTTGAACAGACTCTGGCCGGTTCAGCAGACCAGATTAAGGAGCGGACAATTGGGATTGAGGTCTTTGGAAGAGATCCCTCTTACGACACAAATCTTGACCATGTTGTACGTACCGCTGCTACCGAGCTTCGGAAACGACTTGCGATTTATTACGGAGACGAAAAACACAAGGGCGAGCTTCGCATGGGGCTTGTACCCGGGTCATATATCCCTAGACTTACGCTGCCATTGCCCCCGGTGGCTGCAGCATCAGAGTCAGCAACTGTATCAGAACCAGTCATTGTTTCCTCAACAGCACATTCTTCAGTTCCTGAGACCACTCCTTCTCCTGTTGAAGAAAAGGAAACTGTCGAGACCAGAGAGAAGCACAGCAATGTACGGGGATATTGGATAGCAGGTCTTGCTGCTGTCGTTTTGTTGGCTGTTTCTCTGGGATACGGAATTTGGGGCACTTCTACTCCCCAGGATCTCTTTTGGAAACCAGTTTTAGATACTTCCGGGCCCGTTCGTCTTGCGGTAGGCGATGTTCCTAATGGCCCTCCGACGCCGGATCAGGATGATTCTTCCACGCCTGTTCCTGGTCACGATTCCTCCCGGTCAGTGCCTTTTGCAGATGCAGTTACGATTGCTCAAGTAGTTGGTGAACTTGAAGCACGGGGAAAGAAGGTCATCATCCGTCGGGAAACGGCCAGTTCCTTCTCTGACTTGAGAGAGGGTCCGGTCGTACTGATAGGAGCATTTAATAACGAGTGGAGTCTTCGCCTCACCCGGCAGTTACGTTTCAGTCTGGCCTTGGATCCGGAAAAACATCTTATATATATAAAGGATTCCCAGAACCCTTCTTCTCGAAGTTGGAGCTGGGCGACGAATCAGCCCAAAGATCCCATTGCCGGATCTCGCAGTCCTGTTCAACATGACTATGCATTGATTTCCAGGATTCGGAATTCGGAAACCGGACATGCGGTTGTAGTGATCGGCGGTTTGTATACATATGGAACTCAAGCTGCCGGGGAATTCCTCTCCGATCCGGAGTTAATGAAGGCCGTTGCCAAAACGACCAAACTCAACGGGCACTACCAGAATCTGCAGATTGTGTTGGGGACGACTGTCACCGACCAAACTCCAGGGCCACCAAAGGTCCTAGCCGTTTCCGTTGAATAGATTTCGCCTTCCTCCATGCTTTCTGCTCGCGCATCGGTTCGACAGTAAGTTAAACAAAATAAAGAAGAAACGAAAAACCTGACCGTCAGGGACAGTATCTGTCTACTCACCTCATAATCCAGCTCTGTACAAATCAGCCCGGTTCTAGAAGTTCGGTTTTGAGTCGCGGGAAAAATTGAGCCACGCGATCTTCTGGCAGTTAGGCAAGAAAGTTATGGAGGCAGTATGGGCAATCTTCGTAGGTTAATTGGTAGTCTCCTTGGTGCCTGCTTCATGTTCCTCTGTATCCCTGGTGTTTTGTTTGCCCAGGGCTACGGCAGAATCACAGGATCAGTAGCAGATCCCTCCGGGGCAGCCATCCCAGGTGCGACGATCGTCGCGACACGTGTTGCAACAGGTGACAGGACCACAGCTATATCGAATGGAGAGGGCGAATATGTTTTCGCCGCACTTCCTCCTGCCAACTACACGATTGGTGTTACCGCAAGTGGCTTTGCAAATTATCAGCAGGAGAACATAACGCTGCAAGCGGATCAGGCGATCACAATTCAGATTGTTATGAAGGTTGGGAGCAGCGGTGAAACTGTAAACGTCAGTTCCGCTCCTCCTCAGGTGGATTTGAGCACTGGCACCCTGGCGCAGGTTATCGATGAGAAGCGCGTTACGGACCTGCCACTCAACGGGCGGAACGCCGCAGCTCTTACTACACTGGTCCCCGGTGTCGTCGTTGCTCCGTCTACGAATATCGATCAGGGACAGACAAAGACCTTCCCCGTCGTTGCTGCGGTAACAATTAACGGCACTCGCGCCAACCAGGTGAACTACATGCTGGATGGCGGCAACAATGTCGATGAATACACGAACGTAAACGCCCCTTTCCCCATGCCGGATGCTGTACAGGAATTCAGCGTTCAAACGAGCAACTACAACGCCGAATACGGCCAGAATGCAGGCGGTGTGGTCAACATTATTACCCGCAGTGGCACCAATAGTTTCCATGGCAGCGGCTTCGAGTTTGTTCGCAATCGGGAGTTCAACGCGGCGAACTACTTCAGCTATGTCAAAAACAAGAAGACTGTAGATCCGCTCAAGCGCAATCAATTCGGCGGCACCATTGGGGGACCGATCACCATTCCGGGGCTCTACAATGGCCGGGACAAGAGTTTCTTCTTCTTCGGTGTACAGGCAACAAGGCTGCGCACGAGCGGTGTCGCCGGTACAGCTTTTCTTCCTACTCCAGCCCAACTGGCAGGAACCTTTACCGGACTTTCAAGCCCTATTCTTAATCCTAAGACCCTTGTGGCTTATCCATGCACACCCACAGGGACGACCTTTACCTGTCAGATTGACCCCAACGACTACAATGCCTCTTCCCTTGCTTTGCTGAAGTATTTACCCTCCATCAGCGGTACGGATGGAACATATCAATATATAAAGCCGGTACGGCAAAATTTCATTGAGTACACCGGGAACGGAAGCCATAATCTCGGTCCGAATGACCGGCTGATGTTCCGTTACTTCTATGACAGCTTCGATAATGCCGGAGTTCTGGATACCAAGAACCTCCTCACCTACACGGATCAAGCCAATATCCGATATCACAACATCCTTCTTGCTGAAACACATACCTTCAGCGATCGCTTGCTGAACAACTTTACTTTGAGCTATCAAATTGAGAATGCCGGTCGTGGACCGGTAGCGGGAGCGCCTAATGTCAACGACCTTGGCGTAAATATCTGGCAGCCTGCTTTCAAGCAGATCAATCAGATTCAGGTATCCGGATTCTTCACGATAGGTGACAACCCAACAGCTACCTTCCGTCGTAACAACTACACCCTTGGCGATGATCTTCATTGGGTGCGTGGCAACCATACATTTGGTTTTGGTTTTCACGGAGAGTTAGCCAAAGTTGACGTTAATAATCAATATCAGCAGCCCGGAATTTTCCAGTTTGCAAGCAATGCCTCGATTGTGAATCCTCTGGCAGATTTCCTGCTTGGAGGTTTAACCACCTTCCAACAGGCTTCCGGTCAGTACTTCAACAATCGTTATAAGGTGACCGGCTACTATGCGCAGGACAGCTGGAAGATCGGTCGTCGCCTGGTTCTGAACTATGGCGTTCGCTATGAGCCCTTTTACCCTCAACATGAGAAGCTGAATCGGCAGGGTATGTTCAGTCCGTCAGCACGTGCCGCCGGTCAAGTTTCCACCACACATCCAACTGCGTTGGCGGGCTTACTCTTTCCTGGCGACCAGGGATTCGTAAAGGATATGGTGCGTCCGGTTTATACACACTTTATGCCAAGAGTCGGCTTTGCCTGGGATGTCTTCGGAGATGGAACAACCAGTCTTCGCGGCGGCGCCGGTCAATTCTATGACACCCGTTTGCCTGGAGTCTTTGATAATATTTTCGCTAACGCTGTTCCCTATGTAGCTTCTGTGAATGTAGCGTTTACAGCTACCAATCTGGCGGATTTCTCAAACCCGTACGCGAGCATCCCCGGGGGGAATATCTTCCCTGCACCGCAACCGCCATCGGCCAGCTATTTCAGCCAGGCAAACTATCGGGCACAGAGCTACTCGACCTTCAATCCCGATACCTATCGTCTTCCATCAACATTTTCCTGGAATCTTGCTCTTGAACGGCAGGTAACCAGCACCATGTCGACACGGCTCGCCTATGTAGCATCCCATAGCGTTCATCAATATGTACCATCGGATATCAATCCGACCTATAACCAAGGCGCCAATGCCGGAAAGCGTGTCTATTATTCGGCAAATGCGGTACAGAACTATACGAATCCAATTGCTCTGGTCGATGCAGGCGGTAATGCCACCTACCACTCGATGCAGGCATCTTTGCAGAAGAAGGTCAGCTCAAGCCTGACTGCCTTCATCAATTACACCTGGTCTAAGGCTCTGGATAACTTCCCCTTTGGAGCTTCTGCAACTGCTGTTGTTCCCGGCTCCGGCTATGTGCTTCCGATCTATGAGCCGAACTTCAAGCGCTTGGACTATGGTCCTTCAGACTACGATCACCGAAATGTCCTTACTATTTCCTATGTATGGACTCTGCCGCACTTTACTGGTGGTAGTCCGGTTACGCGCTACATAGTTAATCATTGGCAGACAAACGGCATCTTTACCTTCCGTAGCGGTAATCCCGTCACCATCACTGGTGCTGGCAATAGCGGTACCAACCTGGGACGTGAACGCGGTGTATGGAATGGGCAGAATCCTTATGGCGGAAATGCATGCGGCAGCGTAACAACTGCATGCAAATCTTATCTGAATACTGCAAACTTCTCGACGAATCCCAAATACACGTCGAACCTGGCGCTATCGTATGGGAACATTGCGAAGGGCAGTTTCGTGGGACCGCAATATGCAAACTGGGATGTCAGCGTTATGCGCTACTTCCCTGTTAATGAAGGTTTGCAGTTCCAGTTCCGTGCTGAATACTTCAATGTTCTGAATCACACCAATTTCGGTGATCCAACCCAGTCGGTGACGAACTCGGCCTTTGGCCGTATCACGTCAACCAATGGAGATCCCCGCATTGGTCAGCTCTCGCTAAAGATCATGTTCTAGATCTACGCAGATGCTTGAGGATACGGTGCAGGTCGCGAACGGCATCGTATCCTCGATAGAAAACTCCCCACTAATTAGTAAAAGATAGTGACGATTTTTGGTGGTTCCTTGAATCGCATGAGCCAGCTTTGTCTTTAGCTGCTTCGTATTTCAACGAATCTTTGCAGTGCTCTGGTTCAGGAGAAATGATGTTTCGAAGAGATTTTCTGAAGAATAGTTCTACAGGAATTTTGGCAGCGGCCATTCCCGGCCCTTCACTCCTGGCCCAGAGGCAGAGTTCCAAGGCTCCAGCACCATCGGACACACGCTTTTTCAATGTGCGATCTTTCGGAGCGACAGGCGACGGAAAGACTATCGATACGCAAGCTTTCAACGAGGCGATCACTACGGTTGCAGCTTCGGGTGGCGGGACGATATTCGTTCCTGCTGGAAACTACCTTTGCTACAGCATTCGTCTGAAGAGTCACATTTCTCTCTATCTCGATGCAGGAGCGACAATCATTGCTGCAGAGGTATCCAGGGAGGGAACAACAGCAGGTGGCTATGATCCCGCAGGTCCTCCTCAGTTGTGGGAGAAGTATCAGGACTTTGGTCACAATCACTGGCCGAACAGTTTGATATGGGGAGACGGATTGGAAGACATCTCCATCTATGGTCCTGGCCTGGTCTGGGGTAAGGGCCTCAGTCGCGGTGAGGCAGATGAGTTCCCTCGCGCAGAAAGCCCAGGAGTCGGAAACAAGGCCATTGCCCTGAAGAATTGTCATAACGTCATTCTTCGAGACTTTTCGATTTTGATGGGCGGCCATTTTGCCATTTTGCTGACCGGTGTCGACAACGTAACAATCGATAATTTGAAGATAGATACCAATCGAGATGGAATTGATATCGACTGCTGTAAGAATGTCAGGGTTTCGAATTGTGCTGTCAATTCTCCCTGGGACGATGCAATCTGCCCGAAGAGTTCCTTTGCCCTCGGATATGCACGAGCAACCGAGAATGTCACAATTTCAAATTGTTATGTGACAGGCGCTTATGAATACGGCTCCATGCTGAGTGGAGTCTATAAGCGTGCAACCTACTCTCAGGAGCGGAAGGCCGTAGGCCGCATAAAGTGCGGTACCGAGTCGAATGGTGGTTTCAAAAATATCACCATCACGAATTGCATCTTCGAGGGGTGTCGAGGTTTTGCCCTGGAGAGTGTTGATGGGGCACAAATTGAGGACATCACCGTAACAAATATCACGATGCGAGGCGTGGTTCATTCCCCCATTTTTTTGCGTTTGGGAAAGCGCATGCGTGGTCCTCAGGGAGTTGCCCCTGGAGTGTTGCGCAGAGTCCTCCTTTCCAACATTGTGAGCTATGGAGCTGTTGCGGAATATCCCTCAATTATCAGCGGTGTCCCGGGAAACCCAATTGAAGATATCCAGCTGAGCAATCTCTATCTTCATCAGCTAGGCGGAGGAACCCAGGAGTGGGCCTCCTTGCTTCCTCCCGAAAAGGAGAATGCCTATCCCGAAGCTTCTATGTTTGGAGTGCTTCCTTCACGAGGATTCTTCATCCGGCATGCGCGGAATCTGGAGCTCTCGAATGTGGAGATTGCAGTTGAGCAGGCAGATATGCGTCCGTCTTTCTGGCTTCAGGATGTAGAGGGGTTTGATAGCTTCCGCTTGAAGATCGCTCGACATACACCAGCCTATGCCCTTAGGGATGTGAGGGATTTTCGTAGCTTTGGCAGTTCCAGAATTACCGATCGCACGGTTGAGAGTGTCGATCATCTCGAGTTCTGACAACAAGGAATAGATTATGTTTACCGCCAACTCTCAATCCAGAAAAGTTCAGAGATCGTCCTGGCACTCTAGTCTTGGCGTCTTTGTCGTTCTTGCCTTTATCTCCGTTTCTCTTTCGGCTCAGACTGCAAAGAATCGGGAGGCGTATCTAGATCAATCTCTGCCAATAGAGCAGCGGGTGAGCGATCTTGTTGGAAGAATGACTTTGCAAGAGAAGATTTCTCAGATGAAGAATGCTGCACCTGGCATCCCCCGCCTTCATATTCCTCCATACGATTGGTGGAACGAAGGGCTGCATGGAGTTGCACGATCCGGATATGCAACGGTCTTTCCACAAGCGATTGGGTTGGCGGCTACATGGGATGTCAAGATGGTCGAGAACATTGCCGACGTCATATCGACGGAAGCAAGAGCAAAGTACAACCATGCTCAGAAGGAAAAGAATTACAGCATCTACTATGGCCTGACCATCTGGTCACCCAATATCAATATCGTTCGTGATCCCAGGTGGGGTAGAGGTCAGGAGACCTATGGAGAAGATCCCTTTCTAACCGGACAAATCGGCAGCGCTTTTGTGCGGGGGCTTCAGGGGAATGATCCAAAGTACTTCAAGACGATTGCGACACCAAAACACTTCGCAGTCCATAGCGGGCCGGAATCGGATCGCCATACATTCGACGCAGTGGCGTCAAACCGCGATTTGGAAGACACCTACCTTCCAGCATTTCGACAACTCGTACAGGAAGCACATGCCGCTAGTGTGATGTGTGCCTATAACTCCGTTGGTGGTGCTCCAGCTTGCGCAAATGATTTTCTACTCCAACAGAAGCTAAAGAGAGACTGGCATTTCAACGGCTTTGTAGTTTCCGACTGTGCGGCAATTACAGATGTTGCTCAAGGTCACAAGTTTGCACCGGATATGGAAGCTGCGGCAGCTGTTTCTGTGAAGGCGGGAACAGATTTGAGTTGTGGCGAAGAATACACCGCATTAGCCGGGGCGGTTGCCAGAGGTCTGATTTCAGAATCGGAGATTGACGCCTCGGTGAAGCGACTCTTTACGGCGCGCTTCCGCCTGGGAATGTTCGATCCGCCCAATGCGACTCCGTATAACTCCATCCCCTTCTCTGCAAACAATTCCGAAGCACATAGCGCAATTTCTTTGGAAGCAGCTCGGGCATCCATGGTCTTGCTGAAAAATGATCAGTCTATTCTGCCGCTTTCTTCAAAAATCAAGACGCTAGCAGTGATTGGACCCAATGCCGCAGCCCTCCCCGCACTGGAAGGCAATTACAATGCAATCGCTTCGCATCCGGTTACTCCCCTCAAAGCTTTGCAGGAGCGCATGCCTGGCCATGTGTTGTATGCCCAGGGCTCTCCGTATGTAGAAGGAATTCCGGTTCCTATTCCCGAGACAGCTTTTTCTCCGGAAGGACAAGCCGATAAACACGGATTGACCGCCGAATACTATTCAAACGGACACTTCGAAGGCGGTCCGGTTTTGAAGCGAGTTGACTCACACATCGATTTTGACTGGAATGGTTCCTCTCCGGTTCCTCAGGTTCCTGCAGAGAACTTCGGGGTACGCTGGTCCGGAACCATTTCAGTCCCCTCCCCCGGGACCTACGGTTTCAATTTCTCTATGGCTCACTGCAGTACTTGTGAGGATGAGGAGGCAATTAAGGTCTGGCTTGACGACAAATTGGTCTATGACTTCAAACATGCTCGTACACATGGTAGGAGAGCCCCGACAACTCCCTTCGAGCTCCGTTTTGACGATACCCGACCGCATCCGATACGGATCGAATATGCACACGATGCTCCCCACTTTGGTGCAGGACTCACATTCAATTGGAAGCCTCCAGTAGAAGCTCTGCGTAAGGAAGCGGTCTCGATAGCTCAAAATGTAGATGCAATTATTGTGTTTTTGGGACTGAGTCCGGAGGTGGAAGGCGAGGAGATGCCTGTGCATGTTCAGGGCTTCGAGGGCGGCGATCGCACGACCATCGAACTGCCTGAAGCTCAGGCAAAGTTGGTGGACGCCTTATCCGAGTCGGGAAAGCCTATGGTCTTTGTATTAATGAATGGCAGTGCTATTGCCATGAAGGGTGCGGAGCAAAAGGCGTCCGCTATTCTTGAGGCTTGGTATCCAGGCCAGAATGGCGGCATTGCAATTGCGGAGACATTATTCGGAGAGAACAATCCAGCTGGAAGGCTTCCAATTACTTTCTATGCTGGAACAGAGCAACTACCATCCTTCGCCGATTACTCGATGCAGCATCGAACCTATCGATACTTCGGCGGCAAACCTCTTTATCCTTTTGGGTATGGATTGAGCTATGCGCGTTTCCAGTATTCGAATCTGGAACTCTCCGACAATGCAATCGGATCAAGTCAACCGCTCACGGTACGAGCGAATCTGCGCAATGTAAGTGATCGCGACGGAGACGAGGTGGTGGAGGTTTACTTAACTCCAAAGAATATCGCCGGAGCTCCTCTACGTCAGCTTGTCGGATTTAAGAGGGTGCATCTGAACAAATCCGAGACGATACCAATCTCTGTCACCATAGATCCTCAACAGCTGAGCACTGTTTCGCCGGAAGGCGTGCGCTCTGTTGTTCCCGGTGAGTATGAGATTTCAATTGGCGGAGCTCAGCCAGGCACGGAAGAGGTATTGACTACCAGCCTGCATATAACGAACTCGACTGCCTCCCTAAAGCGAAGCAGTAAGGAATAGCAAACTCCAGGCTTATGAGGACATGGCGTGAAAACCGTGTCCTCATACAAACCCATAAGCCTTTACTTTCAGATTGCTTGATAAAGCTAGACGGCTTCCTTCAACCGAGGGAGCAGTCCTACATGGCTCGATTCGTACAAGGCCAAGAGCCGCTGTGTCATGAGGTAATAAGAGGCAGCAGCTTCATGAACATAAAAAGGCATCCGCAGCCATCGGCTATGGAGGAACATCTCCACCTGAATATGGAAGACAGCGCGCTTCAGATGGACGGCATCCATTCGCATCCGTTCGGCTACGATTACAGCTTCGGTATAATTCCAACGCTGTACGTAGGCCGCCAGAGCAATCAAAATCTGCGCATTCTCTTTCATGCGCTGTAGGCCTTTGATTCCTCCCAAAAGCTGCCACATGTCAGGAGGCTCTAATCGTAGCTGGTTTACTTTCGGTTGAAGACTGTCTAGCGCGACTGTTTCCAGGCCTTTCCGCGGCACCTCTTGTAACTTGGCGACAAGTTCATCCCAGGTTGCAGAGCGAAGACGCTGAATGTGCAACTGGTACTGAACAGTACTGACAACGATTGCCGAAATTGTACTTGCCACAACTGCGGTGATTGCAATCATTTTCTGCCGGCCCTATTCACGATGTTGGGGAATCACTACTTTGGATAATTCGTCTTGAACCGTTTGATGTAGTCCTGCCAAATATGCCTGCATCTCCGGTGTGAGCTCTCTTCTCTCCGGCTCTTCTCTCCAAAAAGTAATGATCCAGTAAACCAACGCAGCTAGATAAGAAAAGATTCTAACATGTTCCAAAGTCGTGTAATAATGCATCGACAAGAAGCTATGTGCTGTGTCTACCAGCAGCGCTACCAGGGCCCATATGGATAACCCCTGGCCAAAGCCCATAACATGGTTTCTCCAGAAAAGTCCCAGGTGACTGGAGACAATCATGACCATCAAAAAGACCTCGCAGATGATCATGCTGGTAAATAGCTCCCCTCTTACGGCCCAGCACTGCAGACCTGTGGAAAGAGCGGGCCTCACCATTAAGGCAACACCTGTCGCCAAAGAGACAGCGATGATGCCAAGAATCGTAAAAATACCCTTGGCGTCGCTCACCCATGTCCCTGTCGGTTTCAGGACGACACGGGTGATCTCAAACATGAGCCCGAGCTGAAGCACAAAATCAAGGAAGGCAAAGCACCAATATGCCCAGTTGTAAGCCCGGAAGGATCCATAGCGGTAAATCGAATACAGGACAATTGTAGAAACGAGTTCAAATGCCATGTATCCGGTGATTACCGGGAAATGCCTCCAGCGACCCCGTACGAGAAGAACCAGAAGTAGGGCGACGTTTCCTATGAATGACGCCGCCCACAAAAATCTATCAAGAAAGGTTAAATCCATGCCGTCTCTGCGGTTCTATTTTGCCTGATTTATATACCGAGAAGAGAGAGAATTACTGAAACTGCTGCAGAATAAGCATTTCCCCTTATGGGGCTGGGATTGCCTGTGCCTGGTCCAGCTAGAGCTGAAGGAAGTGTGAAAACGGAAACAGTAAGGATCAGCACAAATACGCGAAGTGACTTTTTCATGGAAGGTTCCTCTCTGCGCAAAATTGCGCATACGAAAAGTTACTCGTTGATATATAGAGATAGAAACCTTTAGCTCCGTATGCAGGATGCTTTCTGGCGACAGTGGTTCCGTTTCAGATAGTGGTCTATTCGAGACGTCTCGTCTTCGCTGTTTGTTCGCTTTCCTGCATGCTTGTTTTTCCGCTTTGAACCTCCTCTATAACGATGTCGGCTGCTATTACAAAACTTCGACAATCTCTATTTCAATCCAATGAAATTATTGGAGTATGAGTGGTTATCCATTGGTTATTCAAGGCGGAATGGGAGCAGGCGTCTCCAACTGGAGGCTCGCGCAAGCCGTTTCGCGTCTCGGACAACTTGGTGTTGTTTCAGGTGTTGCGCTGGATGAGATTCTCGTTCGGCGATTGCAAGACGGGGATCCAGGCGGACATGTTCGGCGCGCACTGGATGCGTTTCCCTTTCGTTCCATTGCCGAAAAGGTTTGGACTTCTTATTACATCCCGGGCGGAAAACCGAGCGAAGCTGCCTATCGTCGATTGCCGGCACATTGCAAGGACGATCCTCGTGAGCTAGTTGAACTGTGCATCCTCGGAAATTTTGTCGAGGTCTTCCTTGCTCGTGAAGGACATAACAATCCTGTCGGAATCAATTTCCTCGAAAAGATTCAGATGCCCCACCTCCCTTCTATCTATGGAGCCATGCTGGCCGGTGTCAGCTACATCCTGATGGGAGCGGGAATACCACTCAAAATTCCCGGAATACTCGATAAGTTTGTGGACCATCAGCCAGCCACATATCCGCTGGTAGTGGCCGGAGCTACAGAAGCTGACGATACCCTTATGAGATTTGATCCCAAGGATTACATGGAACAGGAGCTGCCTCCACTGAAGCGGCCTGTCTTCCTTGCGATCATCTCCTCAAACACACTGGCTCTCACCATGCTCAAGAGAGCAAATGGCAAAGTAGATGGGTTCATTATCGAAGGTGCAACTGCGGGAGGCCATAATGCTCCGCCACGCGGAAAGTTGACCTTGAGCGAAAAAGGAGAGCCGATCTATGGTGAGCGAGATCAGGTGGATCTTGCCGGAATCCGCAAACTCGGAGTTCCCTTTTGGCTGGCGGGAGGCTTTGGCTCTCCCTCAAAAGTGCAGGAAGCCCTTGATGCTGGAGCTACTGGCGTGCAGATCGGCACAGCCTTTTCCTGTACCGAGGAATCCGGCTTAGCTCCGGAATTCAAAAAGCAATTGATCGAGAAGGCACTCAAAGGCGAAGCTCGTGTCTTTACCGATCCTCTTGCTTCTCCTACGGGCTTTCCATTCAAGGTAGCTTGTCTGGAAGGGACAAATTCCGAGGCTGAAAATTATGCGGCACGCCATCGGATCTGCGATCTCGGCTATTTGCGTGAGGCGTATCGGATGGAAGATGGCTCGATTGGCTATCGTTGTGCTGCCGAGCCTGTCACCGTCTATTTGAGCAAAGGCGGAACTCTGGAAGAGACTGTTGGCAGAAAGTGCGTCTGTAATGGGTTGATGTCCAATATCGGTCAGCCCCAAATCCGCAATGGAAAGTATCTCGAGGGCGGATTGGTCACGATGGGCGACGATGTTTCTTTCATCACTCAGTTCCTGAGTCCCGGACAGAGCAGTTATACGGTAGAAGATGTGATCCGCACGGTGCTCAACAAAAAGGAAGTTGCGGCTGCTCCTCTTCTAGAGCCCTGTATCGCTTAGGATCTGCAATTCCTTAAAAGACAAATCAAGAAGAGGTTGGCTGAAAGCCAGCCTCTTTATCTTCCATTCATATCCCTCCTCAATACACGAGTCCCGTTTGCACTCGTGCCCTGCAGTACATGCCGATAAGTTCAAAAGCTTGTAAACTCGCTACAAGCTTTTGTTATGTCTGAATCGACACAAGTCGCCGATTTTTCTCCGCGAAAGAGTTTGTGGAACTCCATCCAGGATGCTCTTCGAGGAACACACCAGGACTATACGGTCGGGAGCCTCAATCGCTCCATTTTCCTTCTGGCCGTTCCTATGGTTCTGGAGATGGTTCTTGAGTCGCTATTCTCCATTGTCGATGTCTTCTGGGTAGGACACCTGGGAGCCGATGCCGTCGCTACAGTTGGACTGACGGAATCCATGCTATCCCTGATCTTTGCAGTAGGTTCGGGACTGGCTTTATCGACCACGGCGATGGTGGCAAGACGAATTGGAGAAAAAGATTTTGAAGATGCATCGATATCGGCCGTGCAGGCGATTGCTCTGGGATTGCTGACTTCTCTCGTTATAGGAATTCCTGCCGGGATTTATGCTCCTCAGCTGTTGGCTCTGATGGGAGCCTCGCCAGCTATTGTTGCAGTTGGATCTTCCTATGCCCGTATTGCGCTTGGCGGATGTGGCGCTATCATTCTGCTCTTTCTGAACAACGCTATCTTCCGTGGAGCCGGAGATGCAGCCATCGCTATGAGGCTGCTCTGGGTCAGCAACATCATTAATCTCGTTCTCGATCCTTGTCTTATCTTCGGGCTTGGCCCTTTCCCGCGTATGGGAGTCACGGGGGCGGCGCTTGCGACTCTTACCGGACGCAGCATCGGAGTTCTTTATCAGTTCTACCGGCTGATGAAAGGAACCGAGCGTATCAAAATTCTGGCTCGGCATCTGCATATCAACGTTCGGGTTCTTTGGAGATTGCTCCGTGTGTCATTCACCGGCATTCTCCAATTCACGATAGCCAGTGCCAGTTGGATGGGGCTCGTTCGTATTACTTCCATCTTCGGAGCATCTGCCGTTGCCGGTTATACGGTAGCAATCCGCATTGTGATCTTTTTCATTCTTCCTTCATGGGGCTTGAGCAATGCAGCAGCAACGTTGGTAGGACAGAACCTCGGTGCACACCGTCCCGACCGTGCAGAAAAGGCTGTTTGGCGGACAGGTTTCTATAACATGATCTTTCTAGGAAGCATCGGAGTTGTCTTTATCATCTTTGCAACTCCCGTTGTGAGGCTCTTTACCAACGATCCCATGGTGGTTCCTATCGCCGCAGGTGCGTTGCGTATACTCAGTTGCGGAAATGTTTGTTATGCATATGGCATGGTGATGCTTCAGGCCTTTAATGGCGCTGGCGACACTGTTACTCCAACTATCGTCAATTTCTTTGGATTTTGGATTATCCAATTGCCTCTGGCCTGGTGGCTTGCGACACACACCATGTTGCGTGCTGAAGGAGCGTTTCTTTCCGTCGTAATATCGGAGGGGTTGATTGCGGGGACAAGTATGATTCTCTTTCGTCGAGGGCGATGGAAAACGCAACAAATCTAGTGTTCCCAAAGACTCAAATTCACTAAAGGGTGCAAACTGTGCGATCCACTCTGGCTACGCTGATCAACGATTTCCGCCGTCATGGCGATCAGACAGCAGTTGTGCGCTTTATCGGCAATCGACGTATTCGTACCAGTTATGCAGAATTAGCTCGCTACGCTGGAAGATTTGCAGCGGAGCTGATTAAGCGCCGCATTGTTGCCGGTGACCGGGTGTTGCTCTGGGGTGAGAACAGCGCCGAATGGCTGGGTGCCTTTTTCGGTTGCATTCTCCGTGGTGTCCTGGTTGTTCCTCTAGATGCGAGCGGCTCTGCCGAGTTTGCGCGGAGAGTTGCGGCTGATGTTCGTCCGGCTCTCGTCGTGGGAGATTCTTCCCTCCTTGCTACACTCCCCTTGGAACTGGACCGCCTGCTCTTTGAAGACTTTGAGACAGCTCTTTCCGAAGAGGAAGCTGCTGAGGCTCCTTCTCTTTCGGCAGATACACCGTTACAAATTCTCTTTACCTCCGGCACAACCGGTGAGCCGAAGGGAGTGGTTCACACTCATCGCAATATTCTGGCCAGCCTTGGTCCGATTGAGCGGGAGATGCAAAAGTATCTGCGTTATGAACGCATCTTTCATCCCTTGCGTTTTCTCCATACTTTGCCTCTGAGCCATGTCTTCGGCCAATTCATGGGAATATGGGTTCCGCCTTTGCTTGCTGCAGAGGTTCACCTGGAATCGAGACTGGTAGCCCCGCGGCTGATCGAAACGATTCGCCGTGAAAAAATTTCTGTTCTAGCTGCGGTTCCCCGGGTGCTTGCACTGATGAAAACGCACCTGGAAACGGAAGATCCGGCCCTTGCCTCAAAGATAGTTGCAGCAAAGAAATTTCGTGCATGGAAACGCTGGTGGTACTTCCGTAAAATTCACAAGACCTTCGGTTTCAAGTTCTGGGCTATTGTCTGCGGTGGTGCTTCGCTCCCTGCCGATCTGGAGCAATTTTGGGGTGCTCTTGGCTTTGTCCTGATTCAGGGCTATGGCATGACGGAGACGACAGCTCTAATCACTTTGAATCACCCCTTTCATGTCAGCCGTGGTTCTATCGGAAAGCCGCTTCCTGGCCGAGAGGTCAAGCTGGGACCCGACGGTGAGGTTCTGGTTCGTGGAGACATGATCTCGCAGGCAACGTGGCACAAAGGAGCACTTCGTCATCGTGAAGACTCCTGGCTGGCTACCGGAGACCTTGCAGAAAAGCTTCCCTCCGGAGAGCTACGCTTTCTTGGCCGAAAGAGTGAAGTGATCGTGACTGGCTCCGGAATGAATATCCATCCGGAAGATCTGGAAGCAGCGCTACAAGAACAGGTGGGTGTACAAGCTACTTCGGTTGTTGGAATAGAGACGCCTAACGGGCATGAGCCTTTTGCGGTCTTTGTCTTTCGTGGAAGCCGTGAAGAGGCGGCGAGTGCGGTACAACGCGCAAATGAGAGCCTCCCGGAATATCAACGGATTCGCCGCTGGACTTTATGGCCAGAGCCGGATCTCCCTCGAACTTCTACGGGAAAGGTACAACGTCGTCGTGTTTCAGCATGGCTACACGAACATGGTCATGCCAACGCGGTTGGCGGCGTTGCTGTTGCCGAAAAGGACTGGTTGCTTACTCTTATTCAGAGCCTCACAGGCGAAGAATCTGCCCACTCCGATGACGATGCCCGCCTTGAAGAGGATCTTCATCTCGATAGCTTAAGTCGTGTTCAGTTGGCGGCAGCATTGGAAGAAGAACTTGGTGTTACCGGTAGCGATGAGCAATTTCAGCAGATCGCAACCTTAGGCGAACTCCGCAATTGGCTGGGGTTAGAGAAGACTGAAACGGCATCTGTTGGCAGTGAACTACACCAGACAGTCCAGAAGATTTCTTTCGAATCGACCAGTATCAGACGTCCTGTTCGTGAGTTCGTCTATCCCTATTGGCCATGGTCTTGGCCCTTCCGTATGCTGCGGATGGCATTTACGGAAGTTGTTATGCGTTTGCTCGTCTCTGTTCTGGCGGATCCGAAAGTGGAAGTCTGCGAAGAACTGCATCCTGCGCGGCCAATGCTGATCATCGCGAATCATGTAACAGCGTTCGATGTTCCATTGCTCTTGTATGCACTTCCGCGACAGATGAGGGATCATGTCGCGGCTGCTATGGCAGGAGAGATGCTCGACGATTGGAGGCATGGGCGGAACCAACCGGCATGGTGGCAAAACCTGCTGGGTCCGGCGACTTATTGGTTACTGACAGCTCTCTTCAATGTGTTTCCGCTTCCCCGCTCAGCAGGCTTTCAAAGAAGTTTCGCTCATGCTGGAGAAGCGCTCGACCGAGGTTACCATGTGATTGTTTTCCCTGAGGGGGGACGCTCGACTGATGGTAAGCTTCGCCGATTCCGTGGAGGCATCGGGATTCTGGCTCAACAGGCGAGGACCGAAGTGTTGCCCGTAGCGCTCCTTGGGCTTGGAGAGCTAAAGCAGGTGGGAAAAGGCTGGTTCCGTTCCGGAAAGCTTCGTGTTCGTGTCGGTAAGCCGATTCCCTTGCCACATGGGCTGAGTGCGGAAGAGATTACCGAATTCCTGCAACAAGAGCTGGAATCGCTGATGCGGTAGCTTCGAACGTTTGGGAAGAGCGAGGCAGCTTTAGCCAGCTTCGCGCAATTGAACGGCGGAATTGGGGTGACCTTCGCGAGGAGCGTCAACAGAGATGAAGATCGAAATCCGAGAAGCAACGCAGAAAGATATTGAGGCCATTCTGGAGCTGTATTCCTCGACAGGTATTACTGCAGACTCTGCTTTTACGCTCGAAGAGGCAAAGGCACACTTCCAAATCTTCCAACGTTACCCGAATTACCGTATCTTCATTGCGCTTGCAGATGGTCTTCCGGCAGGAACCTATGCGCTCTTAATTATGGATAATCTGGCCAAACGTGGCCGCAGATCCGGAGTTATTGAAGATGTTGCTGTCTCTCCGGCATGGCAAGGACATGGCGTTGGTAGAGCAATGATGAACCATGCGAAAGAAGAATGCCGTAAAGCAGAGTGTTACAAATTTGTCCTCTCCAGTAATTTGCGGAGAGAGGATGCTCATCGGTTCTACGAGTCTCTAGGCTTTGAACGCCATGGTTACAGCTTTCAAGTTCAGTTATAGCCTGTAAGTCATAAGAACATATCTGGGCGGGAAGACACTCCTTCGAACGTACAGGTAATTCTTCGTACTTAACCTCGTTTTTGCGAGTAGGAGCTGCGGAAATTCTCTCACGGGAGAACACCCAAGCCGTCCAATTGGCTTGGCCGTTAATTTGTGCACGGGAGAAATGCCCGATCCAGGGACAGGCACGAAAGCGAGTTACATTCGTACCCAGATGGATGACACTAATTATTATATTTTTCTTACTATTTAGTCGTGCCTTGAGGGAAGATATAACGCTTAGTCAGGTATGGGGAGATTATCCGCCATTCTCGTGGGCGTCTTACTAGTGGGCTGCTGGATGCGACAGGCAGAGCAATATGCATTTTACGCCTCAGCAAAGACAAGTGGGCTCGAAAACATTGAGACAGTCTGTCACATTACTCCTCCTTGGTGGCATAGCCGAGAGGTTCTGCTTGTGGAGGCAGGATTGGTGTTATTAATTCCGGTGGCAATATGGCGCTGGAGCGTACACACCTTAATGCTGCAGAATAGCCGGCTGGAAAAGATCATTAGCCAACGTACGGCTGAGTTGGAGAAGGAGAAGGCCGAACTGCTCAAGATTCGAGCTGCGCTGGAAGAGCAGGTCTCTCATGATCCGCTCACCGGACTGCTGAATCGCTCGGCTATCTTTTATCAACTGACTTTGGAGATGGAGAGGGCCGCTCGGGAGAAGAAGCCGCTGGCGGTTGTGCTTGCAGATCTAGACTATTTCAAGGAAATCAACGATACCTACGGACATGTCACAGGAGATTGTGCGCTTCGTGAGTATGCACAGCGGCTTCATTCCGTGATCAGGCCTTACGATGCCGTTGGTCGTTATGGAGGAGAGGAGTTTCTGGTTCTCCTTCCCGGGATACCCGCCGAAGACCTTGAACATAGAGTGACAGCCATGCATCAACGGGCGTTTGCTGAGCCCTTTCTTTGCAATGGGAATGAATTACGAGTAACTGCCTCTTTTGGTGTGGTCTGGTATCTTCCGGAAAAGGATGATGTCAAGTCTCTGATTGAACGAGCAGACCAGGCGCTTTATCTGGCAAAAGGCAATGGACGAAACCGGATCGAAATAGGCTGCGATTCTTCCAACTCTAGGTCCGTGGGCCCAATTCCCTTCTCCGCCTAGGACAAAAAGGATGGACCCCATTGCTGAGGTCCATTGCTGTTTCTACTTTGTAAGAGGCTTGATGATGTCATCCAGTAAAGCCGGAGTTCCTTCTACCCTCTCTAGCGCCGGATACTTTTCCCCCTCATGATAATCAAGCTGGATAATCCGAAACTCATTATTGTTCGAGACGATAAATTCGATTGGCTCTTTAGATCCCTTTGCTTTACTGATTGCGCCCTTTAGTTGATCACCCGAAAATCCAATCCTATTTACGGCGACGATCTTCATATTCGGACCGAGGCCTGCCTGAAAAGCCGGAGACCCCATCCTGACATCGTTGATGGTGCCATCCTTGGCTACTCTTATTCCCGCAGAAAACCATGCATCTACTGTTCCCTGCCGTAAGAGAGAAGCTTTTTCAAAGGCATTTGGTTGGTCCTTATAGATGAGACGATAACCACCCTGTTCAATTCCACCGAGTGGCGCATTTTGCTTATGAGCTGTGATTCGCTCTGTCAGAAAAGTGCGCCAGTCATAAGGAGCGATGGCATTCAGATCGGCCACGACTTCTTCAAAGGTGTATGGAGCCACTTTGGCTGGAGTGTTTCCGCCAAAGCCGAGGAACTTCTGGCAGAAGTTATCGAGGGATTTCTGATTCTGGGTCAGTTTACGAATAGTCGTATCGGCATCGAGCCAGAGCAGTTCTCCTTCGGGATAGTAGTCCTGGCCACGCTTCCAGTTGCGCCATGCAGAGCTTCGACCACGCAGAATCTGTGCGGCGATTGCCGTATCCTCCAGGTTGCGCCACCGCCGTCCAGGCTTCATGTCCAGTTCCGCTGCGGTCAGAGCCAGAACTTCTCTGTATTGCTCAGCTGTCCAGAGTCCGGAACGGACAGTAAGTACGGCACCCCAATACTGCGTCATTCCCTCATAGACCCACAATAGGTCGCCTTTCATCGGGGCTGCAAAATCGGGAGTGGCCAATCCTGCGGGGCGGCGATACTTGCCATTCCAGGAGTGAGTAAATTCATGAGGCAATAAATCGGCATTGAGTAGTGCCATATTCTCGTCGGAGAAGCCGTGCTCTTCTACTCCGTTGTCGCTGGATTGATGATGCTCAAGTCCCTGTCCGCGCACATAGTCACTCAGACTTAAGAGGAAATGATAGGTTTCATAATGGCGTGAGGCATACAGTGGCCCCGTCTCGCGAACCAGCTTGGATATAGAGTTCAGGAATGCAGGTTTCAGTTCAACGTCTTCGGGTGCTTCTCCTGCGACATCTAGGAAGTGCTTCGGTTCCACTTCAGGAGCCAGCGGAATCTCTTTGAAATATCTTCCCGCAATGACAGGTGAATCTACCAACTGCTCAACGGAAACAGGGGCAAACGATGTGGCTGTGCCCTCCTGCTTTGTAACGGTCAGTGCCGAACCTGACTTCCAGCTCTCAGGCAGAAGCAATGAAGGGATAACTTGAATTTGCGCTACCGGAATCTGCGCCGGATACATAACAACACAGTCCCACTCCAGCACCGTCATATTCGTGCTCGTCGCACCGCTGTCGCTCGATCCTGTTTCTCCGGGAACAGCCAGGAAGTCGAAAGTTACATCAAGCTTGCTTACTCCAGATGGCACATTGACGTGAATTCCATACATATCGACGTCATCGCGTCTCCATGGAAGCTCTTGTCCGTTTGCACGGATAAACAGCCCGGCAACATTATCGATTGCTCCTGTGGGACGGTGGTTTCCCGGAATCCATTTGGGATATTCCAAGGTCAACGGTCCAGGTTGAACGGGGATCGACAGTCGAGCATGTATCAAATGACGAGGAGCATCGGTCAAATCCACCTGTAGCTCCATAGGAGCGGCGGGAGTTTGAGCCTTTTCTTTACCAGCAGCGAACCCGGCGGTACTCAACACGAGGGAACACGCAGCTGCAATCAGTCCTGTTCTGAAGAAGGTCTTCTTTCTTGGAAGAGACCGAGTTGTCACAAGAATTTCCATACTGGCATCATCGCATAATCAGCCACCATGGACGCACGATACTTCGGACGACTTCTTTACGCCTCTAGTTCAGGGAGGCTCTCCGTTCTTGTGTCGGAGGATGTCCGAAAGCTGTTCGCCAGGCACGGCGAAGTTGCCTTTCCCCACCCAACCCTGCCTGGGAGGCAACGGCATCAAGCGTTAAGGATGGATCATGCAGAAGTGTACGCGCATATTCCAGCCGCAGCCTCTGACGATACTCTTGAATAGAGATTCCAGTTGCTTCACGAAAGACGCGCGTCAAATTGCGAGTGCTCATTCCGGCTATGCAGGCTAGCTCAGATAGGTCGGCTTTATCCGCCAAATGGCTAGTCAGCCAATCCTGAAGCGCATGAATGCCTGGATGCAGATGCGTACGGTAATCGAGGTATGCGCTTTGCTGGGAATGACTCGAATCCCGGCGAAGATAAACTACCATGTCTCTTGCGACCTTTACTGCCAGCTGAGGTCCATAATCTTGCTCGATCAAGGCCAAGGTCATATCGATACCTGAAGCAATCCCGGCACTTGTAACAACTCCCCCATCTTCCACATACAGCCGGTCTCCCAATACCTTGGCTTGAGGGTATCTCCGCTGCAACTCGGCCACGCGCTTCCAGTGCGTGGTGCACTGCCTTCCGTTCAGCAGCCCGGCTTCCGCGAGAACAAAAGCCCCTGTACATACGGAGCAGATTTGAGCTTTGTTTGCATAAGCAGATTTCAGCCAGGAGACAACAGGGCGAGGAGCTTTGGATAGGAGAACGGGAAATCCGGGAACAATGATGAGGTCATCTGCGCCCGTTGTTGGAAGCGGGGACAAGTCGCAGAAGGTCAGGCCCTGCGATGAGCGCGCCATAGATGCAGGACCACAATGTTCTAGTTGGTACGAAGCTCCGAGGATGTTTGCATCGTGGAAAGCCTGTATTGGCCCTGTTATATCCAGGAGTTCAATCCCATCAAAGAGAACGAAGATCACTCTGCGATTGCGGATCATATCCTCAGGCACATCCTTTCCCGGTCACAATCGGCAATCGGACAATTCTATGTATTGCCGCTGCTATTCAATATAGCCGCATATACTTCTTCATATGCGGCCATATATCGGACATTTCCGGCCAGAAATGGATTGCCAAGGATACATGCTTTGACGCAAAGCTGTGTAGTTTTAGCGGCTTCGTCTTCCGCCCTACGGTAAACCTCTAGAGCGTTGCGAGACTGACGGAGCTGCCTTTCGCAGGCCAGGAACAAGCACCGGTCATATGCGATGGCATTCTCTGCTTATTCTCTTCTGCCAAGACGGACAAGGCTTCCGTTATCTGTGCCACCACACCTGCCCAGTCTCCGGGGTCCGTTTGACGGAAGAGCCGAGCAGTAGGATACCAGGGGCTGTCCCCCCGATTACGCATCCAGCGCCAATCGGGAATGAAAGGTAAGAGCAACCAGACAGGTTTATTCATTGCTCCGGCAAGATGCGCTACAGCTGTATCTACACTGATTACCAGATCGAGAGTTTCGACGAGGGCTGCGGTCTCACGGAAGTTACCAAAAGACGAGCAGGTGTTATTGATTGGGAAGACCGAACACAACTCCGCAATCTGAGTAATTGCAGGTCCCTGCTGTAAAGCAAAGAACGATACTCCGGGAATATTGGCTAGGGGCAGAAGCTCTTTCAGTGATAATGAGCGCAGATCGTCCCTCTTATTTTTCGGATTCCCTGACCAGGTGATTCCCACCCGGAATCCTTCTCCAGGACAAGCAGTTTTGGCCTGCGCAGCTTCGGCTTGTGATACCTCTATGTATGGAAATTCTCCCGGAATCGTATCAATGGTTGTATCAAACGCGAGCGGAAGACTCATCAACGGGCATTGATAGTCAAAATGTGGTAACGGATTACCACGACCGACGATCTCTTGAACTCCGGGGAAGTTTGCCAGTAGCTTGACCAGAGTAGGAGCGACTTCAAGAATTACTCTCCCCCCGCGGGCCGCAACCATCGGGATATAGCGGATAAACTGCAGCGTATCTCCCAGTCCTTGCTCGGCATGCAGGAGTATCCGTTTTCCGTAAAGCAATTCGCCCTGCCACATCGGCTGCGTAAAGGGGCGGCGGGGCGACATCAAGGCATTGAAATCCCAGCGCCACTCATATCCCTTCCATCCTTGGCGATAGTCTCCTTCGCAGAGTTGAGTAAGCGCAAGGTTGTAGTGCGCTCCGGGGCTAGTGGGATCCAGCTCGACACTCTTTTCGTAATGAACGATAGCCCCAAGAAAATCGCCCTGGTCTTGAAGAACATTACCCAGATTGCTATGGGCTATTGCCAGGTTTGGCTTTATTTCAAGCGCCTTACGATAGCACTCCGCTGCTTCACTTAACTTTCTTTGGTGAAAGAAGATGTTCCCGAAGTCGTTATAGGCTTCAGCATTTTGGGTATCTTTTTCGAGCACCTTGCGGAAGCATTTTTCAGCAGCACTCCAATCACGCTGGAAACATAGAAGATTTCCGAACTTGTGTGTCGTGAAGGTAGAGTCAGGATCGAGTGCCAGTGATGCCTGATAACATTCGGCCGCTTCGTCAAAGCGGTTCATCTCCGTAAGTGCATTGCCCAGACTGCAGAAGGCTTTGGCATTCGTGGGATTCATGCGAACCAGGATGCGAAAGACTTTGGCTGCCTGTTCCATTTCCTTGTAGTCGTAAAAGAGATTTCCTAAATTGAGCAGTGCCTCCGGAAAGAAGGGGCGCAGCTGTAGTGCGCACTTTAAAGCCCCGATCGCACGATCCCGATCACGCAATTCATGCAAAGCGTAACCCAGAGCAAAATAACCCTCCGCCCAATCCGGAGCTACCTGGACCGCCTGCGCATAGCACTTGGCCGCCTCATGAAAATCTCCCTCTTGAGCTTCGAGATTTCCTAAACAGCAGTAGCCATGCTCGTAGTTGGGATTCTTGCGGATAGACTCCTGAAGATGATGACGAGCCTCGTCCTTCTTCCCTTGTGCATAAAGGACCTCTCCAAGTACACAATGGGCCGCAACAAACAGCGAATCAAGTTTTAGAGCTTCTTCACAACAGGCGGCTGCTTCCTGCTGTGCTCCAACACTTCGATAGCATTGAGCCAGGTTGAAGAGATTTCGCGGGTCGTCCGGTTTGAGCCGTACCACTTCCTGCGCGAGCTGCAAGGACAACGTAAATTGTTGCGACTGTCTTCCTACAAGACTCAGCAGGAGCAAGGCCTCAATATTCTGGGGTTCCCTTTCAAGAAGGGTTTGGAGGCACTGGGCCGCCTCAAGAAGATTGCCCTCATTCTGAAATTGCTGGCTCTGCTGCAGTAAATCAATCGATTCGGAAGGTTGAGAAGTCTTGATTTGTTCTGGCATGTTCGGTTTGCTCGTCGCTGCATCCAGCTTAGAGCGGAACTTTAGTGAGATCTGTCAGATAGCGCAGTATCAATGCTCTACTTCTTCCATATTCGGGACATTCTCAGAATGACACTGAAGGGCTTGACTTCTTCGATTCGCAGCGAAGTTTTCATCTGCATCGATTAAGAATGGGAGTAATTCAACTGGATTTTACGGTACGGGACTGAACTCCTCTTTTAAGGTGTCCAGCACAATGATGGAGCGAAGCGTGCGAATGCCCGGAATTGCATGCAGGTCGTTCCAGATCAGCTGCTGGTATTCGGCCAGGCTTTTCACAGAGACACGCAGGATATAGTCGCAGTCTCCGGCAACCATAAAGCACGAGAGCACTTGGGGCATAGCCTTAATGGCCTTAAGAAAGGTCCGGGAGATATCCCCGCTGTGCCGCTCTAGCGAGATCTCAACAAAAGCTGAAACCGAGTATCCCAAAGCTGCCGAGTCGAGAGCTACGGTGTAGCGGCGGATAATTCCCTCTTCCCGAAGTCGCTGAACTCTTCGCAGGCATGGCCCGGGAGTTAGTCCCACCTGGTCAGCCAAAGCATTGTTCGGAATGTCAGCAGATTGACTCAGAATCTGCAGAATCTTCTTATCGATCTCGTCCAATTCCATGCCGTAGCTCCTTAGCTCATCCCGTTTCGCAATAATAACCCTAGTAATAGCTACATTGAGCAATTTTATTTCGTATCAAGCCTTAATATGGGAATATTTGCAATCGCATGCCATCCCAACCTTCATAGAATTGCATTGAAAGAGAAAGTTCAGGCCGGAGGGGATTCATGTCAGTTTGCGTTCATCCAGATTACTTGGGGCATGCCGTTAGCGAGCAGCCTCGCGTACCGGAGTATGTCGAGCGGCTGAAATCCTATATTCCGGGTAAATCGATCGCTACCGTAGCGCAGGAGTTTGGACTGGCAGAAGACAAAATCATTAAGCTGGCTTCAAATGAAAATCCGCTAGGAATGTCTCCCCTGGCGAGAGCAGCGGTTCGTGAAGCAGTCGAGAGTGATCTGAACCTGTACCCCGATCCTGATGCTGCACTCCTGAAGACGACTCTAGCCGATTACTATGGGATTTCGCCTGAGTGGCTTACGATTGGGAACGGAAGTAGCGAGATCCTGGAACTTGCTGCCCGCGCTTTTGTCGAGCGCGGAGATTCCATAATCTTCTCCGAGTATTCTTTCGCGTCTTACAAGCTGGTATCCCAGGCAGTAGGTGCACGAGGTATCTGCATTCCTGCCAAAGACTTCGGTCATGATCTTGAAGCAATACTTGATGGCATCAAGATAGATACTAAGCTAATTTTTATCGCTAACCCCAACAATCCAACCGGGACTTTCCTGTCGGGAGCCGAGCTTTACGAGTTTCTGTTAAGAGTTCCCTCAAACATAGTAGTCGTACTTGATGAGGCCTATACCGAGTATCTCTCAGCGGAAGAACGCTACGACTCAATTGCCTGGACCCAGGAGTTTCCCAATCTTCTGGTTGCGAGAACCTTCTCAAAGGCATACGGACTGGCCGGGCTACGTGTGGGGTACTCCATTGGACAACCTTCCCTGACGAATTATCTCAATAGGATTCGCCCTGTATTCAACGTCAGCACCGTCTCTCAAGCTGCCGCTACTGCTTCGGTGAAAGATTCGGCCTTTATTGCCGAGGTCGCAACACTGAATAGAACTGGCAAGACACAACTTTATAAGGGATTCCAGAACCTTGGCCTTCTGTATCTTCCCTCACGTGCGAACTTCGTGTTACTGCATGTTGGCGATGCAGCCCGCATTAATCGTGAGCTGTTACAAAGAGGCATTATCGTAAGGCCAGTCCAGAACTATGGCTTGTCCGACTGGCTTCGTATCTCGGTTGGGCTGGAAGAACAGAATGCCTGCTTCCTGCGTGCACTCAAGGAGATTCTCTAGAGTACGGAGAAGGCCCTACGCACAACCGGCGAGGAGAAAACGATACTGGTCGTGGGAGCTCCATAAGGCAGCAGCCGTTCAATCGTGCGTTCCAACTCTTGAATTGACTTTACTGTGACTTCAAGAAAGAACGCGTCCCCTCCTGTGACGTGATGACACTCCCGCACGGCTTCCAGGGTCTTGATGAACTTCAAAAAGGACTGGTATCTTCCGCCGTCGCAGGTCATCCGCACGTAAGCCAGGATTGGAAGCCCCAAGGCTTCGCGATTGATATTGACGGTATACCCCTGAATTACTCCCGATTCTTCCAGGCGGCGAAGCCTTTCTGCTGTCGCGGAAGGAGAGAGTCCGATGCGACGACCCAGGTCCGCGTAGGACAAACGAGCATTGTCTTGTAGTTCTTTCAGCAGTTTCCTGTCGTAAATATCCAGTTCTTCCGTTGAATCCATTGAGGCAGTCCTTGTTCCTGGAGGAAACAATCTGATTATGACATTTTCTCAAGGGATCTGCCCTGTACGTTGCCCTCTATGGCTTCTAGCATTTTTTTATGGCAACGGAAATAGAAACCGCAGTGCTTGAGCTCTCAGGACAGACACTGCAACTGAATGAGATTTCAGAGGTGGCTTTCGGCCTGCGTGAGGTTCGCATTGCGCCGAAGGCTTTCGATCAGATGTTAAGATCCCGGGCTGTCGTAGAGGATCTGATAAGGCGACAGGAAACTGCCTATGGCATTAATACAGGCTTCGGAAAGCTCGCCGATGTCCGTATTCAGAATTCCGAATTGGCTACGCTCCAGATCAATCTCGTTCGCAGCCATGCTTGCGGTCTAGGCGATCCGCTCTCAGAGCCGGAAGTTCGCGTCATGCTGCTTTTGCGTGCCAATGTTCTCGCCAAAGGACTCAGCGGTATCCGCCCGGTAGTTGTAGAAACACTGGTCTCCTTTTTGAAGCACAAGATCCATCCTGTCATTCCTGCACGGGGCTCTGTGGGGGCCAGCGGAGACCTTGCACCCCTGGCGCATTTAGCCCTTGGCCTGATTGGCGAAGGCGAAGTCTTCTTCCAAGGCCGCAGAGTACCTGCGAAGGCAGCTTTAGCAGAATGCAAACTGGAACCACTTGCGCTGAAGGCTAAAGAGGGACTTGCACTTCTGAATGGAACACAGGCGATGACCTCGGTTGGCGGATTAGCGCTTGCCCGAGCAAAGCGGGTTGCACGTCTCTTTGACTTAGCCGGAGCAATGTCGCTGGAAGCTCTGGAAGGAACACCAGTCGCCTTCGATGCACGCATTCACCGGGCGCGTCCTCATTCCGGGCAGTTGCGTACTGCCGAGCACCTGAGAGACTTGCTTGAGTCGAGCGAGATTCGTGAGTCACATCGTCTGAATGATCCTCGTGTACAGGATGCTTACTGTCTGCGTTGTATGCCGCAAGTTCATGGAGCAGCTTTGGGCGCTCTCGATCATGTCGCCGATGTCATCGAAATTGAAACAGGTTCGGCTACCGATAACCCTCTGATCTTTCCAGAAGGCGACATCATTTCGGGCGGAAATTTCCATGGAGCACCGTTGGCATTAGCTTTGGATTATGCGGCTATTGCCATGACCGATCTAATGAGCATCAGCGAGCGACGGATCGACCGACTGATTAATCCAGATATCAATGAGAAGTTGCCTGCATTTCTTTCTGATCAGCCGGGAGTGTCATCGGGCTTCATGATTGCCCACGTAGCTGCTGCAGCGCTGTTGAACGAGGCTAAAGTCCTTTCTCATCCATCGAGTGTTGATAGTGTTCCTACCTCGGGAGGCAAAGAGGATCATGTCTCGATGGGAATGACCGGAGCACTTAAGCTGCGGCAAATTGTCGAGAACGCGGAACGGGTATTGGCCATTGAATTGTTAACTGCAGCACAGGGATTGGAGTATCGATTGCCACTGAAAGCTGCAGCCAAGGTGGAAGCAGCACGCAACCTGATTCGTAAGACAGTGCCTCGCCTGTCAGAGGATAGAACGCTCTCGCCGGATATCGAGAGTCTGGCTACAAACATTCGTCAAGGGGATTTTGATTCCTGGATGTGAACTTGGCATGGATTTAGTCTTTCTCCCTTCTTCCCGTTCTTGTTGGCCAGAAGGGAGAAGAACTATTCCTATCGATCAAGTCTCCTAGCGAAGCCCAACCGTAGGCTACTTCCGGTAGTAGCTCGCCTCCAATTTCGATGTGATCCTCTGCAATCAGTAAACCTCCCAGTCGCTCATAGAAGCCACGCGAAGGATTAGCCGATAGGCTCCATACGACCATGGTTTGGTAACTTTCAGCTGCAAGTTGCTGGGCAAAAGCGCAAACAAGGGATCGTCCGGCACCAATCCCCTGCTTTTCTCTTAGCAGATAGATGGCGTAAAGTTCCGCGTCGTATCCTACAATTCCTGAGCGAAGGGGACCGCCTGCCGCGAACCCGAAAAGCCCAGAGCTATCCTCGACAATCAGGAAGATTCCACTCCGTTGCATGAGTCTCAGCTGCCACTGTTCCGCTCTTTCGGACGCATCGAGAGAATCCAGATAGTGATTGGAGAGCAGTCCTGAATAGGTGCTTCGCCAGCTGGCAACCTGCACCTGAGCGATTGCACTGGCGTCTTGAGGGGTGGCTTCCCGAATCGAAAAGATCATCGTAAGACCTCAGAGAAAGGGCTTGGATGCCTCAGCTTTGTTCCCTTCCATAATGCCACCAGATTCGAGGAAAGGACACGACTTAGTGTGTCTCAGGAATAGAGATAGAAAGCTCGGGCATGCACCTGGCAGGCGCCAACCATTTACCCGCATACGAAAATGCACTTTAGTATTGGGAGGATTTCAAAACTTTACTAAAGACTCGTATTCTTTCTCGCTCTCTTTGTACGGATCTTTTGCGGCCTAGCAAAAGATTCTTGGCATCTACGGTACCCACGACGGTCTTGGTTTCGCGATCAACTACCGGCAGAACCAGATGGCCGGAGGTTGCCATTTGTTCTGCGGCGGAACGGCAAGTTTCATCGGCAAAGGTATAAACCTCAGGTAATGGTTGCGGTCCGCTAGGCGGGGCCTGAGCGCCAGCTTCAGACATCACCTCTATTACGCTAACCATCTCCAGTGGATCGATTCCATACTCTCTGGTCAGATGGTATCCGCGACGGCTGAGCTTTTCCGTAAGAATAGAACGGGGCATGATGAGTGAAGTTACCGCATGCGCTGCAATACATGCGGGCAGCAGGAAAAGCATTGCCGGAAGACAATGTGTCAGTTCTAGACTGAAGACGATTGCGGTTAAAGGCGCTCCTAACGATCCGGAAAGCATGGCGCCCATGCCCACCAAAGCCCAGAGCGCCTGATCCTGAAGAGGGACGTGTGCGAAGTGCGCAAGAATCGCACCCACTGCTCCACCGATCATCAACAAGGGAGCGAGGACTCCACCCGAGGTCCCCGAGCCTAAGGAGAAGGCCCACATCAAGGACTTGCCGACTAGAATCCCGCAGATCAGGGTAATGGATGCATTTCCGCGAAGAAGCTCAGCGATATTGTCGTAGCCTACGCCTAGCCCGCGAGGAAAGAATAGTCCTCCGAGCCCGACGCCCAGTCCACCGATTGCCGGCCACCACATCCAATGCACAGGTAGAAAGCTGAACATATCTTCAAAGCTGTACATCATGCGGCTCATAAGTGTTGCCACCAGGCCAGTGAATATGCCTAGCAGCAGAGCTAACCCAACCATCAGGAGACTTTTGTGCGGATCGATTGCCGGCATGGGAAATAAGGGACCTGCTCCCAGCCACTGGATACGAAGAACAGCGGCGGTTACACTTGCCACCATTACCGGAACAAGACTGCGAGGTCTCCATTCAAAGAGAAGAAGTTCTACCGCCAGGAGAATTGCTGCGAGAGGGGCAGCAAATGTTGCCGACATGCCTCCCGCTGCTCCGGCAACCAGCAGTGTTGTACGTTCTGCATCAGAGAGCTTGAGCCATTGAGCGATGAGCGAGCCAAAGGCACCGCCCGTCATAATAATTGGCCCCTCTGCTCCAAAGGGCCCGCCTGAGCCAATAGCGATTGCAGCCGAGACTGGCTTCAATAGTGCTACGCGCGGTTCTACTCTGGCTCCTCGCAGAAGAATAGCTTCAATTGCCTCGGGAATTCCGTGTCCACGTATCTTGTCTGATCCGTAACGCGCCATGATACCGACAATCAGTCCGCCTAGAACAGGAACCAGAAAAATCAGTGGCCCGAAGTCACTTCCTGCAGGAGAGACACCTGCCATACTAAAGCGATGATAGTAGAAGAGGTTTGTAGCCAAAGCGATGCCTCGTAGCAAAATTACTGCCAGGCATGCTGAACCAATACCGATCAGAAGAGCTACAGCAGAAAGAAGAAAGACCCGGGCATCTACAGTGAAATCCCGAAGCACTGAAGAGTGAGACTTCATGCGATACCCCGCTTCGGTTTGTCTCTTGAGAAATCCATCTGTTGTACGTGACGAAGGGCACGCATCAGCTGCGGAGCCAGTTCATTTAACTCACGAGCATGATATTCGGATAAAGAGCCAAGGACTCTACGTCCCTTTGCCGTTAGCTCCAACAGAACACACCGTGCATCCACGGCATCTCTGTGTCGAGCCAGCAAACCTTCACCCACTGAGCGATTTACTAACTCGACTACGCTGTTATGGCGAAGTCCCAAGCGCTCTGCAGCATAGGCAATTGTGATTGGCGTTCCTTCCGGAGCACCTGCTACTTGCAGCAAAAGCTGGTGTTGCTGCGGTTGAAGATTAGCCTGATGTGCAGCTTGTTCACTGAATTGCAGGAAACGGCGAAGCTGATAACGAAACTCCGCAAGTAACGGAAGCAGAGTACTACCGTCAAGGGGCTGCTTTTGAATCTCAGACACGTAAATATCGTATCACGATATTTGTGACAACACTAGACAGAGACAGCGGAACATTGAACTTTAGAATCTGCGAGATTCTAAAGTGTTGAAAATGAAATTCAATTTGGCTGATCGGTGAGTTTGGACTTAATTGAATCCACATCGACGCCGGCGGCAACCAGCTTCTCTTCAGCCTCACCCTTGATTGCCTGGCAAAGCTCCCGCAGGAAAGGATCATGCTGACAATGAGCGTCGAGCTTGGTATAGACCAATTCATGCTCAATGGTGAGCCAAGTATCAATGTTTGCCAGATTATGTTGCATTTGAACTTCTAATGAATCTAGAGCCTTAACCAGTAAGGCTTCTGGAGTCTTGCGCTCTTCGAACTCGTGCCAGAGTTCCGCAACTTCATCTCCGCAGGGATGAGGAAGCTGAGCCCGAAGTTCGGCAATTGCCTTTTCTTCTCTTGCCGCTTTCATCTCTTTTCGAGGACCCGTTTCGAAGAAAGGGACGTCACCAACCAGAGCCTCAACCAGATCGTGGATCACGATCATCTTGAGAGCGCGCTCAAGATCAGGTTTCTGCTTCAGGAAGGGGTGAATGAGGATCGCCATAAAGGCCATCTGCCAACAATGCTCGGCTACACTCTCTTGTCTTCCGTTGGAGAGCCAGCTATGCCTCAGCTCAAACTTCAGACGTTCGGATAGCCGTAACGCCTGCAGGACTGAAAAGATTGCCTCATGCATCGTAGTTCCACATTCTCATATACTGCTTATCCAATCAACTCCTGCCCCGTGGGTTTTGCCGCCTTCACTTTCGACGAGAATGTTTTTCGTACCAGAGAACAAAAGGCCTCTGCATTGGGGCGAAAAGAATCCTTCCGATATGCAAGGTCGATCGTTGAGAATGTATTGCTTGGTGACAGTCTCCTCCATACGACCTCGGAGTCGGCAAACCTCTTTACGCATTCCGGCACAATCGTGACGCCAAGTCCCGCGCCAACCAAGCGGAGGATCGTAGGCCATTGCGGCCCCTCTTGGACGATTCTGGGTTGAAAGCCCTGGGCTTCACAGATGCGCAAGGTCCTTTTCCATGCTTCCCTGCCTGCAATTGGGGAAAAGAGCACGAAAGGCTCATCCTTGAGGCGTTTGACAGGAATTGTCCTTAGTGCTGCCAGAGGATGCTTCTTCGGCAATATGCAAAGGAACGGTTCAGTGAGAACTGTTTCCATTCTCAGTTCCTCGTGAGTATCTCCATCACGAAGCAAGACTACATCGAGCTCTCCGTTGAGCAAGGCCTCAATTAGCCTTGCCGTGTAGTACTCCTTCAACTTCAAATCGACCTTTGGATAGAGCTTTCGATAACGACCAAGAATAGAAGGCAGTTGGGTCAGCATGGCGGAACCGACAAATCCAAGGTTTAGAGTGCCAGTCTCGCCACGGGCAACAGCACGCACCGATTCCATATCGTTGTTTATCTTGCTGAGGATTTGTCGTGTGCGTACCAGGAGAAGCTCTCCAGAGGAAGTCAGTCTGACAGCCCGGGAAGTGCGCTGGAAGAGCGGATAGCCCACGATTTCTTCCAAGCGTCGAATCTGTTGCGATAGAGGCGGTTGTGCCATATGAAGACGTTTGGCAGCGCGTCCGAAATGCAGCTCCTCTGCAACAGCCAGGAAATAACGCAGCTGACGAACCTCAGGTAAACCATTCATATCAATTTCGTCCTGTTCAAGATAAACAAGATATTGGACGTCTTAATCGAAATTGTCTAGTGTAACAATCAAGAGGAGGGCACAATGTCCACATTGACGGCTTCACATTCATCTTCGAGGGAGTTCATGCCTGAAGCTTCGCTGACTGTACGAAAGTCCTCACATGCAGATATCGAGGATGCTCTCTGCCTGATCGAAGAGTATTACGATGCAATCGACGTAGTTTTGCGCGATGACCGAGAGGCACTCTTGCACACTCTCGAAAATCCAATGTGCGGAATATGGACTGCGTATATAGGATCTACTCCAGCAGGGTGCGTCATGCTTCGTCCGCTTCCCGGAATTCCACGAACCGGCGAAGTCAAACGACTCTATGTGCGCCCGAATTTCCGCGGTCGAGGGATCGCTCGAGTCTTGATGCAATCCCTAGAGGAAGATGCCAAAGCTCTTGGAATGAACTGGCTTTACCTGGATACGAAAGACGACCTTAAGGCCGCCATCCATTTTTATGAAGAGCAGGGATATCAGCGCTGTGCGCGCTATAACAGCAATCCGCAAGCGACGATCTTTATGCGAAAGTCTCTTCTCCCCGGAACTATAGTCGTCCGTACCTTTCAGCCAGGAGATGAGCTCGCTTTCTGTGTTCTCAACGAAGCCTGGATCTCAGCTTATTTCAAGATCGAGAAGAAGGACCGGGAGATTCTCGATAATCCCGCTGAGATCATCCTCAAGCCCGGAGGGGAGATCTTCTTTGCTTTTCGAGGAGAAAAGGCACTTGGCTGTTGTGCACTTATCCGCATGGAGGATGGGAGTTTTGAAGTATCGAAGATGGCCGTAGCAGAAGAGGAGCGGGGCCAAGGAATCGGACGAAGGGTTTTGCAGGCAGCAGTAGACTACGCTCGCGAAACAGGCATACGCCGTCTATATCTGGAGACGAATAGCAAATTGGCGCCCGCAATTCATCTCTATAAGGCTCTCGGCTTCAATGAAGTTCCAGAGACGGAGCTAACTCCATCTCCTTATGCTCGAGCGGATGTCTTTCTGGAGATGTATTTAGGAAAGAATTGATATGTGTGTGACCACTCCATCCGAGAAATGGCCACACACCTCACCAGATTTGAAAGGTGCTACAACGGAATTAGGGTAGATGTATTGGCAAGCCACAGAGGACTGCGCAGCTTTTCCGTCAAGAAAGGCTGCACTTAGCCCTGCCGGATCTCACACAGTAACCCTGATTCCGTTCTAGTGACTCTCCTTTGTGGTACTGAGGACGCTGCTTTTGATCGGTGTGGTCAAAATTTCAACCCGAGTGTCTTTTGCAAAGACAACTTCTTTTCCGTGAGTAAGCCACCGGTCGTAAACAGAGAGCGCGGCTCCGTAGAATCCGATTCCCGCGGCGAAATTTCTGGAGCCTGCGGCCGTTCCCAACGCTCGGCCAATTAGCCCAAATCCATTTGACGATGCAGCTCCATTCGCCGCTGCATTTCCGTCGCTGTCAAAGGCGCGAGTAGCCAGAAGAGACAGTGCTAGAGGCATGATGATCCTGTCTTGCTGTTTTGGCTGGACCTCACCTTCAGCATTCATCTGCAAATTGGATCTGGTATCGGAGGCCGCAGCAGCCAATAATCCTTCAACGTGTTGGGCCGAGCCATCCGGCAATTTTATCTCCCGAAAATCGAAGCGTAGTTTACCCGGACGAGCGAGTGAGCGAGCAGATTGTGCTCTCGTCACCGTGCCGATGAGTGTAGCTCCCTGCGGGATGGCGATAGAATGATCCGGATTCAGGATCGGTTTTGCAACTACAGCTTGCACTTCTTGTCCCTGCTTGGCCGTAGCAGAGCTGAGCGTCTGCTTAAGATAAGCATCCAGCAGCCATTCATTACGTCCATTCTGCACTTCTGGGGCAGCGCCACTGGTTTCTGGATGCTGTGATCCCTCGATAGCCTTTTCCCTATCTGCTCTCTGTTCTGGAAATGCATCCTTCTTGAGAGTTAACGGCTCAGTAAGTTCAACCGTCCAGGCAGTTCCCTTTTCAATGCGCTCAGGATGGTATGGCAGCTGGTGGTACATGAGTTGAAGAATTCTGTCTCCCTTATCGGGTGCAGTCAGCATAGCAATGCTATCTTTTGCTTGCTGTTTCGCCTGTGAAAGTTCTCTGGAGATGAGTGAGCTATTCTTGGCGTTTGCTCCCGGAGCTGCGAGACGCAGAATCGGAGCTCCGTTGCCCGAGGTAGAACTCGTAATCGGCTGCGCAGATCCATCAGGGAGAAGCAGTTGGTCGAAACGCACCACCGGGATATGGAATGGGGTAAAGTCTCCGTCTAGTCTGGAGCGATTACGGCGATGTTGATCGCGATCGAGTTGAACAACTGATCCGCGGAGCAGTGTTCCAGAAGGGATTACCACGTGGTTCTCTGCATAGACGGGATATAGGAGGCGCGCTTCAATCTTTGTTCCGGCCTTCATGGGATAATGCTGTTCGGCTTGTACCGGAAGCGGTGTTCCTTGCGGGATGCTAATTGTTGCACTGTCTGCAGAGAAAGCAAGCGGTGAGAGGACAAGTGTCAAGAACGATAAAGTGATTAACTTATATCCACGGGGAATATGGCGAAGCGTCATCGCGAAAGCTCCTTTGCAAAATGCTATTGGGACAAGAAGAATCCTTGCGAATCGACGATGATCCCGATTCACAGGCAAGGGGTAGCCGAAAGAGGAGATCAAGAAATGGCGTGAGCGTTCACCTTCATAAAATAGCCACAGGGGCCTATGACTATTGTTATCAGGACAATACTATGAATAGATGAACGTTAAATGACAATTGCTTCATGGAAGAGGATGAATAGAAATTACTCCTGCTTCAACAACGTCGTTGCGGACTTCTATTAGCTCGTAATTACTTGCGACAGCAACTTCTTGTAATTGCTCGGCTACAATCTTCTCTCCTCCGCTTACTAAAATCTTTTCGCCGCGGTGAAAAAGCACAGCCGCCGTAGTATCCGACGGCTGTGTGAGGCTAAATACACGGTGCTAGAAGTTGATCTTTCCGGCTACCTGGATGATGCGTGGTGTGTATCCGGTATTCATGGTTGTGATTGTTCCAAAACTGCTGGATTGAAAAACTGCACTGGTGCTTCCAGCAGGTACAGGGTTTCCGAAGTTGCCGTGATTGAAGGCATTAAAGAACTCCGAACGGAATTGGAACTTCACATTCTCCCAGAGAGGAAATTCCTTAAAGATGGATATATTTGCATTCACAAATCCTGGCCCGTAGAGGGCATTCCTGGCCACATTCCCAAAGGTATACATGGCAGGAAGTGCATAGGCCGTGGAGTCGATACAGGAAGTTCCCTTAATAACAGTGTCACGGCCGCAATGAGCTGAGGGTGCATGTACCCACTGCGGACGTTGTGTTCCGATTCCACCGATGTTAACCCTGTCGGATCCGATACTTACGTTGAAGGGTGTGCCAGATTGCAAAGTCACGATGCTGTTTAGGTGCCAGCCACCAACAATCTGACGTGTGAAGGCATTGGCGCCAGGCAATGTTGGGAGGTCATAGCTGAGAGTACCAACAAAGCGATGGCGGATATCCCAGTTCGAGTTCCCATAATCGGCTGCGGGATTGTAGAAAATCATGGGCGTGCCACCGCCGTTTGAATCACTGGAAACATCCAGAGTGTGAGACCAGGTGTAGCTCCCCATCGCCTCAAGACCATGGGTCATCCGCTGACGCAAGATCACCGTAAGGCCATGATAGTTTGACCATTCATCATTTTGAATTTGACGGATGTTTCCAAAGAGTTGATTGGGGCGACGTGGATTGACAGCACCCGCTCCGGGCCTTGGCTGATTAGGATAATAGCTGCGGTCCAGATGCAAGGCATGCGATCCGAGATATTGCATTTCGAAGCCTGCATTTGTCCATAGTTGAGTGCTGGCATCGAGATTCCATTGATATAACCGCGGAGTTCGAAGATCCGGGCTATCGTTGAAAACGTTGACGTAGGTTCCGGCTACACCTGCGACCGGCGAAGCGGATCCTGATCCGGCGGTTGGAGAAGCAAGGGTTAGGGTGGGATTACCAGCTGTAGTACTGTATTGCACAGAAGCAGCCAAAGGATAATTTCCCGATGCAAGCGTAAAGCTGTTTAGCTGATTAGGATTATAAAAAATACCGGCACCACCACGGATGGTATTTTTCTGGGTTACACGATAAGCAAATCCAAGCCTTGGTGCCCAATTATCGTGATTGGGGTTGATAAACTTGAAGCCTGGAGTAGGAGTGAATGTCGCTCCGTTCGTAGCGTTCGAGGCCGGGATGAGGGCCGTCTGGCTCGCATTCAGGATTCTGGCATAGCCATTCAGACTATATGGAACGGTAGGTAGCTCATAACGGAGACCATAATTTAGCGTCAGCTTTGAAGTGACCTGCCAGTTATCCAGGAAAAAGAATCCATCACGCCACTCCCCTACCGATCCTTTGAGCTCAGTGATCGGCGTTACGACTATATGCGGAAGTCCCAATACGAAATCGGCTGCAGCATATCCGCTATTGCTGGGGCAAACATTATTCGGAGCAGTAGCAGCTACACAAGCAGTGAGTGTGCTATCAAAGGTAAAGACTCCACGAGGGCTATTCTGTGCTGCACGCCCCAGCGTAAGCTTTCTCAGTTCAACGCCCGCCATGAAGTTGTGCTTTCCATGGGTATAGCTGATCTGGTCGTAACCATGTAAAGTGCGATCATCTTGGTACCAGTTTGTTCCGGCAGCATCGAGACCATAGAAATTTGTAATATGGAAATCCGGAAGTCCAGGATTATTACTCGATGTGTCCGCGGTAAATCCGGGAATTCCCAGTTGTGTACCTGCATCCTTCGGCCCATTTTGAGCGTTGCTATTCAGATTGTTTGAGGTAAGAAGGTTACGTCCAAAGCGGAAGTCGTTAATCAGATTGGGCGTAATGATGTGGGTATATCCGAAGGCGATGTTTCGGCTGTTTGTCGGTGAGTATTGATTGGAAACCGGATTGATCGACCCGCTGACAAAGGAGAGATTCTGCCAATCGTAACGACCAAAAAGACGGATACTGTCACCGATATTCTCGTCAACTCGGTCAAGCGTTTGATTGATGGTGAGCTGGTTTGGAACCCCACCATTGAAATTATTCTGTGTTCCCTTATTGATGCCTGCGACATTCGGCTCCGTCATGTATCTCTCGATCTTTTGACTGATTGAGGAGAGCATCGTCGATGGGATCTGATTATTCAGAAAAGGCTGTCCAGTATAAGGGTTATAGAGGGGAGTAGAAACAGCTGAAAAATCGCCTCTTTTCATCTCCGGCGTTAATACCGATCCAACGGTTGTGAGCAACTGGTTCTGACGAAGCCCCTCGTAAGAAGCCATGAAAAAGGTCTTGTCGTGCCCGTTGTAGAGCTTGGGAAGGTAAACGGGACCACCTAGCACAAAACCAAACTGGTTGTAGTGCATCGGCGTCTTTGCTGTACTTCTGCTCAGATAGTTTTTAGCGTTAAGAGCAGTGTTTTGGATGTAATCGTAAGCGGTGCCATGGAGAGAATTTGTGCCACTCTTGGTGACCATGTTGATATGGACACCCATGTAGCCGCCGTATTGAGCTGTATAGTTTCCATTCTGTGTTTGAACTTCCTGAAGAGCATCCGGGTTAGGAGAAACTGACGAGACCGTAATCAGGTTATTCATGATCGAAATGCCATCCAGCGTAAGACTATTGGTGATTTCACGCTGTCCAGCTCCGATAAAATCTTCGCCGGGAGGGATGCCTGTGAAGGACGATTTGGTACCGATGATAATGTTGGAGGCTGTAGCCGCAAGATCCATAGCGTGGCGGCCATTCATAGGAAGATTGGTTACCATGTTTTCGCTGAGCGTTTCACCCAGCGTGGCATCGTCGGTCGCCAACGGAGGAGTACTTGCTGTTACTGTGACCGAAGTATTTTCGGAGCCGAGCTCCAGATTGAAGTTTGTTCGTATCGCCTGATTAATCGCTACCGGAACTCCCACGGTTGTGATTCTTTTAAATCCGCTCTGCTCGACGGTGATGTCATAGGTGCCGACAGCGACGAAAGGAATCGAGTAGTATCCGGAATCGTTGGTTCTATCGGAGTATACGACCTTGGTCTCCTGATTTACTGCGGTAACTTTTGCTCCTGATACTGGGTGTCCACTGGGATCCAGTACATCTCCTACTAGCGAAGTATTATTGGCAACTTGCGCCAAGGATGCTGTCACAAACACAAACAGCACCGCACTACATAAAAGAAGTCTTCTCACGCCTATCCTCCCTAGGGCGATTCCGAATTGAAGAATGACGAAAGCAACAGCTGATCGAGTGACTCTTCCAGGGGGAAATGCCAACATCAGGAGGTGCTTGATTGTCTTCGGTCAATGCGAGAACGCTGTAAATATTGCTCGGTCAAAAAGGAATACAGCTATTCAAAGGTGGTTCTATAACCAGCCCGTTTGGACTTCTGGCACTATTGCGCTGCAGTGGTCGGCCTGTGAAAAGTAACAGATACTTCACAGGGGATTGATGAGGATTTAATTATGATTACAAGGCGCTGTCATCAGTCCACCGTCGGGTGCGTGTCTAGGACACATGACCTATGTTGCAATTTTCGACCACAAATCTTTCATTTGCGTCTGATGCTGCATTCTCTTCGAATTCAGAATAAAGCAATAGATACTGATACTTATTACAATACTAGGATTCACTTAGGACGAAGTGAAGGACGGTTCATCGGTATCCCTGTCGATAGGCCTAAGCATCTTCTCCCGGATGTGAATCGCTGTTGGGGGGAATTCATCCCGGGATGAGGAAATACCCCCTAGCCATTCTCCAAGGCAAGTACGAAGTGCTTCAATTCCCAATACGGCAACCCTAGACCTTCTGAAGAGCCTTTTTTCATATGGTCAATTTCTACACTTTTACGGGAATGGAAACGAAATTTCAGCTCAAATAACTAGATATGTAGTAACGTGGAAGGTACTACAAAGAATAAAGAAAAGATAGCCATCGATATCATCGGCAAAGACTTGCAGCGCATAGCAGGGGGGAGATATCCGAAAGGGATGATTATTGGTAAATCAACTGTAATCAGTTCTATGGAAGAAGATTAAAGCTAAGTCTTTTCATTTCTAGACTGATTGCCGTTTTTTTCCGAGAAAGGGCTCAGGGCCATATGGAGGAGAAGATGATCCTTCTCATTGAAGACAATCGGGACGACGAAGCGCTAACCCTGCGCGCGCTAAAGAAAAACAATATAAAGAACGAAGTTGTTGTAGCGCGTGATGGTGCTGCCGCTTTGGACTACCTTTTCGGAACAGGTGAGTATGAAGGACGAGATCTGACCGAAATGCCGCAAGTTGTCCTGCTGGATCTTAAGCTCCCTAAAATCGACGGTCTGGAAGTCCTACGTCGAATGCGCAACGATGAGCGTACCCGGCTGCTGCCTGTCGTGATTCTAACCTCCTCGAATGAAGAACAGGATCTGATTAACGGCTATGGTCTAGGCGCGAACAGCTATATCCGCAAGCCCGTCGATTTTTCGCACTTCATGGAGGCTGTTCGGCAGCTTGGTTTGTATTGGCTCATTCTCAACGAGACGGCACCTCCGGTTCGGAAGGTCTAGGATCTTTCAGTAAGAATATCTGCTGCTTACAACTGTAATTCGAGTTCAGGAATATTGGCGTAAACCATTGCAACTGTTCGATCTTCACAATATGTTTAGAAGATGAGCAAGCCCGAGATTTCGATTCGCCTCGCGACCATAGATGATGTTGAGACGATTACGGCACAGCGTTACCGTATGTTCGTAGATGATGGTATTCCTGACGACGACCATTTGCATAAGGTTATCGACGCTTTTCGCCCCTGGATTCAGACGCGCCTCCAATCAGGGCTATATTCCGGGTGGTTGGCTGCCGATGGCGACAGGGTTGTTGCCGGAGTCGGCATGGTTACTCTCGACTGGCCGCCCCATCCTTTTCATGAAGAGCCCCTGCGTGGCTATGTCCTCAATGTGTACACAGTACCGGAATACCGCGGCCAAGGCATTGCCAAGCAATTGATGCGTGAGCTCATGAAGGATGCGGTACGGAGAAAAATCACATTTGTCACTTTGCATGCCAGCAAGATGGGACGGCCTGTCTATGAAAGGCTAGGCTTTACACCTGCCAATAGCGAAATGCGTTGGACTGCTGGTCGCACGCTTCCCTCTCTACAATAATGATCATTATTCATTATTCGTCCTCGATTTGGGCCAAGAGTGTGTCGCGTTCTTCTTGAGCTTTCGCTAGACGACTGAAGATTCCGGCTCGGTTGGAGAGCACTTCATCTCCCCATTGTTTCCAGATGCTCGCAATAAAGCTGAACCATTCCTGTACCTGTTCCGGGGTTTGAAGCGTATTTTCAATTTGCATTGATGTATATCGTTGATCCCCATAAAGGAAGAGGAGATCGTCAATCCAAAACGAGACCTCTTGGTTTTCTTCAGATCCAAATACGCATGAGAGGAATGGCTGTTTTGCGTATTCTAGATGAAGATAAACCTCTCCTGAGGTATAGGTCACGCTGGTGGGCTGTACCTCTTTAACTCTGAAGTTATAGCTCGTCTCTAGAAAGCTGAATTCTTTTTTGATTGCGGTTATTGTTCCAAGATGTCCTTCCTCGCAAACAGGAACAGTGGCAAGCTGTTCCAGCAGCTGCCCCGCATCGTGCAAAAGACCGGTATAGATCTCTTGTTCGGTCTTTGGTATGCGAGCTACCCGCTTCAGAAAGACAGATAACAGGTTTTGTTCTTCTGTAGCGCGTGTTGGATAGTCTACTTTTGTATTGTTTTTGAGCATTTCTCTCGCGAGATTTTGCCAGTAGCTTGTTGCCTCGAACACGTCGTTCGCAAAAGGATCCACGTCGCGTCGCGCCTCCAATGGTGGAAGTGCATGTTGAAGTGTTGCGATCAGTCCAGTACAAAGAGCTCGATCCATAGCATCACCTCAGTAACGAGTTGTGGTTGCTAGCTGTCAGCGAATTTTGGGAAGTAGTCGCAGTGCATTCTCACTATACAACTTCCTAAGAACCTCATCAGGCAGAAAGACTCCGTAGATCTTCCACCGTCCTTGCCTCGAAGCATGGGAAGGATAGTCGAAATACTCGTCGGCTGTCTCCAGAAAACGGTAATAAAGTCGGTACATGGAAATGTCCGGGAGCAGATCGGTGCCAAAGAGGATTCTGTCTTGGAACTTCAGGAAGAACTCACGTGCACGATAAGGCTGACGGCCTAATTCCGGAGTTCTGGCACTTATATCGATATAGACATTGGGACAGTGTTCCAGCGTTGCGCTGACAAAGTCCAGGTCTTCCCCACTTTCAGCCACATGAGCTCCCACAAAAGTCGTTTTGGGATGGCGCTCAAAGACTCTGTTTCGCTGTTCGAGTAATTCCCTCTTCGAATAAGCCGATCCGTAGAAGCCCCAATCCGGGTGTGCCGCAAGCTCCTCATATCGCTCGTTATAGCGATCGATAGGCAGGAAGAAAGCAGCAGGATCTGCTGTATGAAACATGACTGGAATTCCTAGTTCGGCGGCTTTATCAAAGATCGGAGCCAGTCTTTCATCATCCACCTTCAGAAGCGTGCCGTTTCCATCCCGAATTTGGAGACCAAGATCTTTCCAAAACTTAATACCACAAGCTCCGTGCTCTACGAGTTGTTCCAGGCGATCACAGGCAAGCATTGGAAAATCGGGACGCTCAATTCCCGACCAATCCATCCACCCGATTGTAGAGAAGCGATCCGGTGCGACATTGTGAAAACGATGAATCATGGAAAGAGCTTCTTCTCCTGTCTTCATCGTAATATTCACAATTCGTTCGACACCGCAGCTGTCCATGATCTTGAGGACGCTTTCCGGGCTTTGGGAATCCAGATGGTTGTGATAGTCAATGACAGGAAACTTTGGCGTCCCAATCATGTGCTCCGGCATTACCAGCATCGTCCTGGGCTCAAACTGGCTTAGCGGCAGATCAACCTCGGCTACAGCGCTCACCATGGAGACAAACTTATCCTGATCCTGCCTAACATCATTTTGCGGATTTCCCATCGTTTCTATCCTCACCGATTGAAACAGACTTCCACTTTGCTACACAGGGATGGGACTGCCGATCCCTGTTTTGAGGCTTGCAATACAAGCGGAAAACGGCACAAGCTTTCGTGGGTTCCTAGCTACAGCTACGCTGAAATTGCTCTAGACTTCAAGCATGACGACGCGTGTCAGATTTTTGGGAGAGTCGGGATTTAATCCCTTTCGGATTCCAACATAACTTCCAAGAAGCTGACCTGCTACGACATAAGACGCAGTACGTAGGATCTCCGGAACATCGAGGGATAATTCGAAAGCATAATCTGCAACAGCCTGGAGTTCTGCCGTGAGATTATTTGCGATTACCAGTGTTGTTGCACCCAGTTCCTTCATCTCTCGTACTACTTCGAGCTCTTCCTTATATCCCTGTTCCGAAATCAAAAATCCCGCAAGAACCTGAGGCGCAATAATCGACTTGGGTCCATGCCGAAATTCCAGTGTGTGGTAGCTCTGCGTGTAGCTGCAGGAGGATTCGGTCACCTTTAGAGCGCATTCCTGCGCAACTCCGAAGAGGCTTCCCTGCCCCAGAAAGACATAGTTTTCGAAGCTCTTATTCGCCAAGCTCTTTATTGGTTCTTCATATCTCGCGATAAAGCCCTCAAGCGCCGCAGGAAGTTTTGAGAAAGCCGAGAGCAGGTCAGGCTTGCCGGCAAAGGTTGCCGCCAAATACTGCAGAGCAAGCAACATCGATGTAAAGGAAGCCGTCATGACCGTACTGTGCTCGGTTACAGGAAGGCGTAAGGTATAGGGCGAGAGCTTCTCCAGTTCCTCTCCGTCACAGGTGATGCCAAGAAACGGAATTTTACGCGATTGCAGATCGCGCGCAACGCGGACGACCTCCGAGGTCATCCCTGATCGGGAAATGAGTACCGGAAATATCTGCTTATCGGAATTTAGAAGCACGCTCTCGGGAAAGATCAAAAACTCAGAGGCTGGAACAGCCTGAGCCTGGACACCGAGAATGGATCGAAAGCTGGAGGCAGCGGCATTCGCCAAATAAAAGCTGGTTCCACATCCGATAAAGAGCCACTGAAGCTTCAACGGCTGCAATGGCGTTAATTGAGTTAGCAGTTTGTTCTCAGCTAGAGATTCAAATACGGTTTGCCAAACTCGGGGTTGATTGTTGATTTCATCCAGCGTCACAACTTTTGTCGTCATAGTTTCTCTCAGTTTGCTTTTGTTCCCGAGTCGTGACGAGGACGAGCTTTATACCACCATCATTTCGATCTCGGCAGCTTTCAATGCTTCTTGAACTTCCTTGGAGACTCCGCTATCCGTGATGATCATGTCGATGGCCGATGGCGGAACAATCAAGGCCATACTACGTTGATTGAATTTCGTTGAATCGCAGACAGCAACCACGCGCTTAGCGGCATGAACCATCGCCCGATTGACGCGTGCTTCCAAAACGTTGGGAGTCGTCAGACCAATCTCCGGATCGAAGCCGTCGACGCCGAGAAAGAGGATGTCCGCATGAATCTCTTTCAGCATGTCTTCGGCCAAGGGCCCGACAAGGGAGGAGGAGTTCTTTCGTAGGGTTCCTCCGGTAAGCAGGACTTCCAGTTCGGTTCCCGAGAGTTCGGCCGCAATATTGATGGCATTTGTAATGACCGTCAGCCGGGAGAAGCTGCGCAAACGGGTTGCAATTGCCGTGGTCGTCGTGCCGGAATCGAGAAGTACACACTGCCCCTCCTGGACGAGCTTGACGGCGGCTTCCGCAATACGTTTCTTTTCTTCGCTATGCTGCTTTTCTTTCTCTTTCAGGGAGGGATCAAAGAGTGCGCCTCCCCTTGGGGCTAATGCTCCACCATGGGTGCGTTGAACAAGCCCTTTAGATTCAAGATAGTCAAGATCTTTGCGGATGGTGATGCGGGATATACCAAGGGCATCAGAGAGTTCTGCTACCAGAACCCGTCCGTCCCTCTGGATGAGCGACAAGACATGTTGGCGCCGTTCGTCGATGAGCATGTCACTGCCGCTGTTAGCATTTACCATTTTGACTTTCTCTGCCATTTCTTTTACTACCTTTTTCTTTTGTTTGCAACTTTTCTCACCACTATTGAGCTACAAATGATTATCAAATCGAAAATAAGCGACTAGGAATCATATCGCACCCAGTCCCTTCGGTGTTTCGTTTTCAGCTTCCGTAAGCGGTCGGATTCCTTCTCTTGCCTCCTATATATAAAGAGAATGATTCTTTCCGGGACGATCACCTGACAGGTTGCTCCCCAGGAACATCTATCTCTTCGTCCCGAAAAATTCCTCCTCGGCGCTGTAACTTTTCAGTGTTCCTGGACTCCTATGCGTTGGCAGGCTTCCCCGAAAGCAATACGTGTGAAAACTCAAGGCCTGCAAATATACGGAGGAATACAAGATGAAGAATTCGATGAAAAGTTTGATGGTAGCTGCAGCCGTCTCCGGACTGCTGAGCGGTGCTGCAACGATGCAAGCAACGACAACACCTTCCTCGACGACTACAACCGTGGCCAAGATGGGCAAGGCCTCCTTTGCGCAGTCATCCTTTGATGCTCAAAAGGATAAGCATTCTTGTAAGGGGAAGAATGACTGTAAGGGCAAGGGCGGTTGCAAGAGCGGGGATAACGGATGTAAGGGGAAAAACTCCTGCAAGGGGAAGGGTGGTTGCGCAACCGACGGATCGAAGCCTAAGGTGGCCTAGCGTCTCTGTATAAGGCCGCGTTTCGAAGCTAAGCCGAACGATCGCGGCCTTTCTCTCCTTCCAATGTCCTAGATGAATTTCCGGAGCCTATTGTGCCTGCAAATCGGTTTAATGGTTTTACTGAATACGGCATTGGGATTGGTCTGCGAATCCCGCATTATCAGCACATCCTAGAGAAGCGTCCTGTCGTCGATTGGTTCGAGATTATTTCGGAAAACTACATGATCGACGGAGGGCGTCCCCTGGCTGTTCTCGATCAAATCCTAGAGCAATACAAGGTAGTCCAGCATGGTGTCTCTATGTATTTCGGTTCAACTGATCCGCTCAATCGAGACCATTTGCAGAGGCTGAAGCTATTAGTCCGAAGGACGAAGACTCCATGGCTGAGCGACCACCTTTGCTGGGGCAGTGTGGATGGTCGCTATACGCACGATTTATTACCCATGCCATATACCTGGGAGGCGGTTGAGGTAACTGCTGCAAAAATTCGTCAGGCCCAGGATTTTCTCGAGGTTCCGATTGTTGTAGAAAACGTCAGCAGCTATGCAGAGTTTCACCTCTCGGAGATGACGGAATGGGAGTTCCTCAATGAAGTTGTTGAACGGGCAGACTGCGGCATCCTGCTGGACGTGAACAATATCTATGTCTCCTCCCAGAATCACAACTTCGATCCATTCACCTATGTAAATGCAGTTCCTGCAGACCGCATCGCCCAGATTCACATAGCCGGACACTCCAAGTTCGAAAAATATCTTCTGGATACTCACGATCATCCCGTTCTCGATCCAGTCTGGAAACTTTACGAGCGTGTGCTTCAACGGACAGGACCAACGGCAACCTTATTGGAGTGGGACGACAACATTCCTTCTTTCGAAGATGTTCATAGCGAAGCGCTAAAGGCGAATCGATACCTCCAGGCGCTGGAGCGGTCTGAAGATCACGAATCTGAGACAGAAGGAGTAAGCCAATGAGTGAACTCCATGAACTGCAGCGTCGTGTGGCTTCCGCAATCATGCATCCCCTTACAAAAGACGAGACGATGCGCCTTCGTCGCAGTGATGGAGTCTCAAACCGGGTGGAAGCCGATCTCATGATTAAGCCGAATGACCGACTGACGGCATTTGAACGGCTGGAGATCTATAACCGTCAGTATTGGTTCCGGTTGTATTCGAGTTTTGAAGAAGACTTCCCAGGCTTGAAAGCGATTTTAGGTAGCAGCAAATTCGAAAAGCTCATGCGTGCCTATCTGGTGGATAATCCATCGGCTTCGTTTACGCTACGGAATCTAGGCTCAAGACTCGAAGCGTGGTTAATTCTGAACCCAAAGTGGATAGAGCCTGATCGAGATCTCGCTTTGTCCATGGCGCGCCTGGAATGGGCACATATAGAAGCCTTCGATGCGGCTGATGACTCCGCGCTGACCGCTGAAGAGTTGGCAGGCATCAATGAAGATACTCGTCTTCGGTTGCAACCGTATTTGAGAATATTGGCTCTCAGCTATCCGGTTGACGATCTTCTGATCGCGGCTCGTACAAACTCAGGCAGTCAAAACGTGGCGACAAACAACGCAGCTAAGGCTCCGGAGAATAAATCAGCATTTCGAATCAAGAACGCAGCCCCGGAGCAGGTTTATCTAGCAGTTCATCGTCAACAGAACTCGGTTTATTACAAGAGATTATTGCGCGAAGAATTTCGTCTGTTGGAGCTTCTCCTGAGCGGCCAGGCCTTAGGCTCTGCAATAGAAAACGCCATGAACGAAACGGCCATGACGGAAGAGGCGTTCCATCAAATGCTGGAATCCGCTTTTGCCACTTGGTCGATGCTTGGATGGTTTTCCGCTGACGGAAGGAGATCACTATGAGTTTTGCATCGACGCTTGCAACCCATAATAAAGGTACGGCAAATAGATTAGTAAGCCTTTATGATCAATCGGGACAAGTAGTGTCTCGTTACCTGACCTCTCCTTTCTTATTACTCGTAAGGCTCTACTGGGGATGGCAGTTTACTCAGACAGGTTGGGGTAAGCTGCACAATCTAGGTCACGTACGGGAATTTTTTGAGAGTCTTGGCATTCCGGCTCCAGGGATCATGGCACCCAGCATTGCGACACTGGAGTTCGTTGGCGGGCTTCTTCTGATTTTAGGTTTAGGAACACGGCTTATTGGATTACTCCTTGCCGTAAACATGTTTACGGCCTACATTACCGCTGATCGAGAAGCATTGTCTTCAATTTTCAGTGACCCGGGAAAATTCTATAACGCCGATCCCTTCACTTTTCTCTTTGCAGCTGTGATAGTACTAGTCCTCGGTGCCGGGGCAATTTCTCTGGATGCCCTGCTCTCTCGTTCTCAAAAAGGGAGCCAATGATCGAAGATCCCCCAAAACGTGAGACAGAGGAGTCCAAGGAACGACTTCTGATTGCCTCTATCCTTTCTGGGGCAAGAGAAAAGTTCCATGACCTGATTCGTCCCTATGAGCGGCAGCTCTACCTGACGGCATTTGCTCTTCTTAAAGAAGAATCGGAATCGGAAGACGTTGTACAAGAAGCCGTTATTAAAGCTTATCGGAAGTTGGCCAGTTTTCGTGGCGAGGCGAAATTCAGTACCTGGATCACGGCTATAACTCTTAACGAAGCTCGCTTGCGGCTCCGAAGCCGAAAGCGCGTTGTTCTGGATTCGCTCGACGATCAGGATTGTGACGCAGGCGATTACACTCCAGCCATCCTAACCGACTGGCGAGAGATTCCGCTGGAAGCTCTTGAACGGATGGAACTGCGTTCCCTGCTTCAAGAAGCTATTGCGGATCTTCCGGAATCGTATCGCCAGGTCGTGATCTTGCGGGATCTGGAAGAGATCAGCGTGCAAGATACGGCAGAGCTTCTGTCGATTTCCATTTCACTCGTGAAGGTACGGCTACATCGAGCTCACATGATGTTACAGAAGAAGCTCGCGCCGCAACTCAAACAAATAGCTAAGCCGCAAAGCAAAACGGGCAATTGGGGGAGGCTCCCATGGTTTTGAACTGCCGGCATGTGTGGGACCACATCTCCGAATATATAGATGGCAGCATTGACCCTGCGATACGTGCCGATGTCGAGAGACATTTGGCTCACTGTGAGATTTGTTCTGCCGTCCTGGATTCGGTACGCAACGTAATCGTCTTAATGATGGATGATCGTGTTATTGAACTTCCAGTCGACTTTAGCAAGCGTCTGCATGCTCGGCTGGATCATGTTTTGCAGAGCCAAGCCCCAGAGATGTAGGAGAACTTTGATTATTGTTATCGTTTGCGTCGGTTCTGCAATCGCTATCTTCTTTATTATCTGCCATCAAGGATGGTCGCAAGTATGTAGAAAACATTTACATAGAAGGCTTCAGCCAATTTAGGCGTATGTGGTCTTCATAAGGTCGCCTTGCGCGACTCTTCTTGGCAGCTAATCTGTCATACCTCGAATAGGTTAGGCTTAGCACTTTCGTGTTATCTATGCGCCAGCATGACGCTTAAGTGTGCATATTTATTGGTCTTCTGTTCTCGTGGTCGTATCGCTACACGATACTGTTGCAGCTACAAATTCAAAAACCCCACAAAAGTACTATCGCCAAGAAGTTACTTTGTGCGAGAAAAATAGTTATCTCTGCCTATTTGCCGAGGCACCTCTGCCGATGATGCTTCTAGCAAACAGTCAAAGTTATCGTTCGGGTAGGTGTGTCCAATGGACGAAATCGTCAAAGAGTTCCTTATCGAAAGCAACGAACTCATCGACCAAATGGATCGCGATCTCGTAGAACTGGAAAAGACCCCCAGTTCAAAGGAATTGCTGTCGCGAGTCTTTCGGGCGATCCATACTATTAAAGGAACAAGCGGTACACTTGGCTTCCCCAATCTCGAACGGATTAGCCATAGTGGAGAGAATTTGCTCTCCTTGCTCCGTGACGGAAAACTGCACCTCGATGCAGAAATGGCTACCGCTCTTCTTTCTATGACGGACTTTATCCGTCAGGTTCTAAAGGTGATCGAGGCCTCTGAACAGGAAGGGCAAACAGATCCTAAGAAGATACTCGATTCACTGGCTGTCTTCCTCGATCCTTCCAAAGCGGCACCGGCTACTCCGCCAGCACCAGTGAAGGTGGAATTGCCTGCTCCACCGCCGGTGGAAACGCAAGCAGAAATTCCATTGACAATCGCGACAGAAAGCGAAGTTCCGGATCCCCAGGCGAATGTTGTAGCTACATCTGATACAGAAGGCACACGAGGTCTCCAGATTTCTGCGTCGACAATCCGTGTCGATGTTCATCTGCTGGATAAGCTGATGGACCTTGTAGGCGAACTGGTTCTCGCTCGGAACCAGATCCTACAGTTCACCTCGACAGTGAACGACACCCCGTTTATTCGCCTTGCTCAACGTTTGAAGATCTTGACCAGTGAACTGCAAGAAGGCATTACGAAAACTCGTATGCAACCGATTGAGACGATATGGAAGAAGTTACCTCGATTGGTTCGCGACGTGGCAACCAGCTGTCATAAGAAGGTTAAGGTTGACATGGAGGGATCGGAAACCGAACTGGATAAAACGATCCTCGAAGCAATCAACGACCCGTTGCTTCACATCATTCGTAACGCTATTGATCATGGAATTGAGCCGCCGGAAACTCGCATCAGTCTCGGAAAGGCGGAGACCGGAATCATCACTCTGCGCGCATACCATGAGGGTGGTCAGGTAAATATCGAGATCACGGATGATGGCCACGGCATCGCTGTCGAACGCGTTAAGCAAAAGGCTCTGCAGAGTGGAGTCATCACGGCAGCACAGGCCGTGCGGATGTCTGATCAGGAAGCAGTTAACCTTATCTTCCATCCTGGACTTTCCACCGCCAAACAGGTAACCAACATATCCGGCCGTGGCGTCGGGATGGATATTGTCAAAACGAACATCGAGAATATTGGCGGAACAATCGACATCCGTAGCGAACAAGGCAAAGGGACCACGCTCACCGTCAAAATTCCCCTAACACTGGCAATCATTCCGGCTTTAATTATCGCCAGTGGTGGAGAGAAGTTTGCAATTCCCCAGGTCAGCCTTCTTGAGCTTGTACGCCTCGAGGAAGATGCCGCTAAGCATTCAATCGAACGAATTCACGGGTATCCGGTTTACCGTTTGCGTGGAAACATTCTGCCCCTGATTGAACTCAATCGGGAGCTTGAGCTGGAGTCTGAATCCGCAGATGGTTCAGCTTCGATCATAGTGTTGCAGACAGATGGACGTCAGTTTGGTTTGGTCGTCGACCTGATCTATGACACGGAAGAGATCGTTGTTAAGCCGTTGAGTAACCAGATCAAAGGAATCCATTGTTTCTCAGGCGCAACTATTCTTGGTGACGGACATGTTGCGTTGATCCTGGATGTTTGGGGATTGGCAAAGAAAGTTGGGTTTACAGCAGAGTCTCAAGATCTTGCTCGAGTGGCATCTACTGCGGAGAAACGTAGTTCTGTCGAGAGCGGAGACAGCTGGCTCCTGTTCCGGGTTGGCAAGCAAGGACGGATGGCATTGCCTCTCTCCGATGTTTCCCGGCTGGAGAAATTGCCTCTGCATAAGGTTGAACAATCCGCAGGCCAGGAAGTAGTCCAGTATCGTGGCCATATCATGCAATTGGTGAGAATTGCGGAATTCTTAGGCCGCGAGTTTGCGCCCGCAGATCCCGATATCTTTCAGGTCATTGTCTATTCCTATGCGGGCCAGAGCATCGGTCTCATCGTGGACGAGATTCTGGATATTGTTCAAGGCCATTCTCTGCTCGAAGAAAAGCATGCACAACTAGGCATTGCTGGATGTGCAGTCATCCAGGACCGTGTAACGGATCTACTGGATGTTGGTCAAATCATCGAGCCTTCTGTAATAACCGAGCGTGCTGAAGAGGAGGTATCGGCATGACTGCCGCTAAGGCAAAATACTGCACCTTCTTCGTCGGGGACCAATTCTTCGGCATTGAAGTTGAGCGTGTTCAAGAAATTATTCGCTATCAGGAAATGACCAAGGTCCCTCTGTCGTCAAAGACGATCGGTGGATTACTAAGCCTTCGCGGTCAGATTGTGATCGCCATCGATCTCCGCCAACGTCTGGGTTTTGAGAGCCGTCCTGAAGGTGCTCTTCCCATGAATGTTCTGGTTCGTTCTGATGGCGGAGTTGAAAGTCTTCTCGTTGACGAAATTGGAGAGGTCGTTGAAGTCGACCAGGAAGTTTTTGAATCTCCGCCTTGCACCTTGCAAGGTATCGCCAGCGAAATGGTTCGCGGTGTGTATAAGCTTCCGGAGCACCTGTTGCTTGTTCTAGATGTGAATCGGGTCGCTAATCTGGGAGTAAACAAAGCAGCAGAATTTGGAGCCACAGGCAACAGGAAGAATTAGGAGACGTCATGTCACAACAGGAATTAGTAAAGATTGAGACCTCAAAGGCAAAGGGAAAGAAGGCTCCAGTGGTGGAGCCGGCACCCGCAGCAGCTACACCCGCATCCGATAGCCGGAAGCGCGCACGTAAAACGGTCACCATTCAGGCCGAGCTAAAGGAAATGCTCAAGAGCTGGAAAGAGGGCCGTTGGGAAGACATTCCAGATGGCAGTGGCTTGTCTGCTGCAGACCAGGATCTGCTTTACGAGGTCCAGAAGTATATGGAGAGTGTCAGCCGCCCTGCCGAGTATCTTGCGATTGAAACTGACAAGATTGCAAAGCGTGCACAAGAAGGATTCTTCGATGTAAAACCGGATCTGAGGAATCTTTCCGGATTGAATTTGAACATCGCCGAAGGTCTGGCTCAGATCGTTGAGGCCGCCTCCGATAAGGTTGATTGGTTCAAGGCGATTCTCGATGCGGTTCCATTCCCGATCCACGTCATCGACATGGATATGAACTGGGTCTACCTGAATAAAGCTTTTGAAAAGCTCATGGTTGACCAGAAGTACATTCGTACGCGCGCCGACGCGGTAGGTATGCCTTGCTCTACAGCTAAAGCCAATATCTGTAATACGGAAGGCTGCGGTATCCGCCAGCTGATGAAGAAGGGTATCCCGGAGAGCTACTTCGATTGGCACGGAACCGATTGCAAGCAGGATACCTCCAAGATTATGAACCACAAGGGAGAGCATGTCGGCTGGGTTGAAGTCGTACAAGATCTCACTTCGATCATCCGCGTGAAGGAATACACGCATAAGGAAGTAGCACGCCTGGCATCGAATCTGGTTCAAATCGCGAAGGGCGAACTCAATGTCGATCTGAAGCTTGCCGATGGCGATGACTACACCAAGGAAGTTAAGACCCAGTTTGGCGAAATCAACAAGAGCATGGAGCAGCTGATTCGAGCTATTCAGGCCCTTACCCACGATGCTTCCATGCTGGTTAACGCCGCAGTGGAAGGTCAGCTTGCCACTCGTGCAGATGCAACCAGGCATGGTGGTGAGTTCAGAATGATCATCGACGGTGTGAACCGTACGCTGGACACCATCGCAGAGCCATTGAACGTCTTCTCCGTAGTGCTTGCAAAACTTGCCAGCGGTGATCTGACAGCCATGGTCGATGAAGAGTTCAAGGGTGAATTCCTCAAAGTTTCCAATGCAATCAATACCTTGGCTACACAGGTCCGCCACGCGATGCAACAGATCGGGAAGAACGTCACGTCGCTGGTACATGCTGCCGAGGAACTGAATAGTGTCAGCCAGACAATGGCAGCAAGTGCCGACGAGACGGCTCGTCAGGCCCAGGTCGTGAGTAACTCTTCGACTCAGGTTACGAGTAACGTGCAGACGGTTGCGGCCGGTGCCGACGAAATGGAAGCCAGTATCAAGGAGATTGCAAAGAACACGACGGAAGCAACTCGGGTTGCAACAGTCGCGGTCAAATCTGCCCAGCAGACCAACCAGACAATCACGAAACTTGGGCAAAGCAGCACAGAGATCGGCGAGGTTGTTAAGGTTATTACCTCAATTGCGCAACAGACTAATCTCCTGGCTCTAAATGCAACCATCGAAGCAGCCCGCGCAGGTGAAGCAGGTAAGGGGTTTGCGGTTGTCGCCAATGAAGTAAAGGAACTGGCGAAGGAAACAGCTAAGGCTACTGAAGATATCGGAAGAAAGATCGATGCCATCCAGACCGATACGCAAGGTGCTGTTTCAGCGATTGGCCAAATCGGATCTGTCATTGCTCAGATCAACGATATCCAAACCACGATCGCAAGCGCGGTTGAAGAGCAAAGTGCCACGACAAACGAAATCAGCCGAAATCTTGCCGAAGCGGCAAAGGGAAGCAACGAGATTTCAGGGACCATCTCTGGGGTTGCGGAAGCTGCACAAGCAACAACCAAGGGTGCATTGGATACTCAGAAGTCTGCCCGTAGCCTCGAAGACATGGCAGCAGAACTGAAGCAACTCGTAACCAAGTTCAACTTCTAGTCCATTGGGCCGTACTTGCGGGACGGCCCTAGATTTTCCCAAGAGAGGTGTTGGTAGAATCCACTACCTCTCAAAATTTACACGTGACCGTAATTACACCGGTAGAAACGCGATATCTATCATGCATGCATTGATTGTTGACGACTCCTCCTCTATGCGAGCTTATCTTCGTTCCATCCTGGTACCGATGGGGTTTGAAATAAGTCAGGCCAAGAATGGACAAGAGGGGCTCAGCTTCCTAGAAGACTCTACAGAACGCCCTGACCTTGCTCTCATCGATTGGCATATGCCGGAAATGGACGGCTATGAGCTGCTTTCAAAGATCCGTTCGGATACACATTACGATGGCATGGTCATCGTAATGGTTACCGCAGAGAATGATCTCTCTCAAATCTCTCTAGCTCTCGATGCTGGAGCGAATGAATACATGATGAAGCCGCTTACGAAGGAAATCGTTACAGATAAGCTGCAAATGCTCGGTTTCTAGGACTCGCAATGGCTAAAGCAAATATCCTGATTGTAGATGATTCCATAGTGATGCGCCGCTTGCTGCGGGAGGTTATCTCTGCGGAACCATCCCTGGCCGTACAGGGGCAGGCACAAAACGGCAGGATTGCTCTTGGTGCAATCAAGAGCAGCCCTCCAGACCTGGTTATCCTGGACATTGAAATGCCGGAGATGGATGGCCTGGAAACCCTGGTTGAGATTCGAAAATTTGATCTGCATCTTCCCGTCATCATGTTCAGTACCTACACGGAAAAGGGTGCAGATGCAACGATCGAATCTTTGATGCGTGGGGCTAGCGACTATGTCACGAAGCCTGCCGGTTCTAAGGGGCTGGCCGACGCAGAAGACTGGATACGAAAGCAGCTTGTTCCCAAAATCAAAGCCTTGTGCCCCCCCTCGACTGAGAGTGGATCTACAGTCAATCAGGAGGGACCAAGCCCTGTCATTCCGAAGGCTATTGAACGGAGATCCAAGATCGAAGTACTGGCTATCGGCAGTTCGACTGGAGGGCCTAATGCTTTGGTTGAGGTGATATCGAAATTGCCGGGAGACCTCCCTGTTCCAGTAGTTATTACGCAACATATGCCGCCAATGTTTACTAAGCATTTGGCAGACAGAATTAATGGTTGTTCTCCTCTTCAGGTACGTGAGGCAGCAGGCGGAGAGCCTATAAGGGCAGGAGATGTCTGGATCGCTCCGGGTGACTTTCACCTGACGGTAAAAAGACAAAAGGCAGATATTGTTACAGAGCTCAATCAGGAACCCCCAGAAAATTCCTGCAGGCCATCAGTCGATGTAATGTTTCGCTCAGTTGCTGCTGTGTATGGGAACTCAGCTCTTGCGGTAGTTCTTACAGGAATGGGACAAGACGGGCTTCTTGGATCTAAGGATTTGATACAGCGTGGTTCACGAGTCTTTGCACAGGATCAAGCGACATCAGTCGTATGGGGAATGCCGGGTTTCGTTGCACAAGCTGGTTTGGCAGAGAAGATACTGCCGATTAATCAAGTAGCCGAAGCGATAGTTTCAACCGTTCGTGACTCAAGACTTTTCTACAGATAGTAAATCGGCATTAGCAAAGAGTAAGTATTATGGGTATCGCAACACCACAATTCGATTATTTGCGGAAGATTGTCCGCCAACATTCTGCTATCGTGATCGATGCGGACAAGGACTATTTAGCCGAAAGTCGCCTTGGCCCAGTCGCAGAACACGAAGGGTTCAATTCGATTGAGGCACTAATCCAGTCTCTAGAGAGACAGACATTTGGAGTCTTGCATCGCAAAGTGGTCGATGCAATGACAAACAATGAGACGTGGTTTTTCCGCGACTATCAGCCTTATGACGCCTTAAAACAGCAGATTATTCCTGAGCTTCTCACTCGAAACGCGGGTACAAAAAAGATTACTTTCTGGAGCGCTGCCTGCTCAAGCGGACAGGAACCCTATAGTATCGCGATGAGTTTGCGTGAGAACTTCGCCTTGCCAGGCTGGAACTATTCCATTGTGGCGACAGATCTCGCCGATCATATTTTGCAAAGGGCAAAGGTCGGATCTTATAGTCAGATGGAAGTAAGCCGCGGCTTGCCTACGCCTCTTCTCACCAAGTACTTCGTCCAGGACGAGCTGCAATGGAAGCTTAAACTCGAAATTCGCAATATGGTCGATTTCCGCTCTATGAATTTGATCTCATCCTGGCCTCTGATGCCTATCGTGGATGTGATCTTTTTGAGAAATGTCCTCATCTATTTCGATGTTGACACTAAGAGAGCGATTTTGGAAAAGGCTCGTAAAGTACTTCATCCCAAGGGTTATATGTTCCTCGGGGCAGCAGAGACCACTTTGAACCTCGATGACAATTTCGAGAGAGTACCCTTCGGAAGAACAGCATATTACCGGCTGAGGAGTTAATCATGTCAGGATTTGGAATTACCAGGGAAGCTATCGTCAGTATCAGCCAGGAAATATGGAGTTCCATGATTTCCATAGAACTTAATCCTGCCACTCAAGCTCCAACGGGAGTACTGCAGCCGGATGGCGTTTCGGGCCGTATCGAAATCTTTGGCGCATGGCGGGGAGAAGTAGAGATCCGCATGTCGCGTGCATTGGCGAAGAGTACGGCTGCCGCATTTATCGGGAAGGAACCAGACGAGGTCGAGTTGGAAGAATGTTTCGACGCCGCCCAAGAGATTACAAACATCACAGCTGGAAGGCTGAAACGTTTGTTGCCTCAAATCTGTAAGGTGAACATTCCTTCGATGTGTGCCTGCGAAAGCCTGATTATCCCGGACAAGAACTCACCCGAAGTAATGACCGTCTACTTTTCGACTAGCTTCCCTTCTTTGGGAGTTTCGATTCGAGCAGCGTGCTGAGGCAACTGAGCTCTTAGAGGTCATACCATCCTCTAAAATCTCATCGATGTATTAAAGCCGAATCTTCTTGGTCCGGATTGCGTGGCAGTTGACTTTCCGAACAATGGAGAACTGAGACTTCCCTGGGGTGTACTCAGAACAGGGTGGTTGAGAATGTTATCTCCATCTGCGGAAAGACTTAGAGATGGCTTCCACTTAGTACCAGCATGTTCCAGAAAATGTAGCGGAACGTCACGGGAAATTGCCAGCCCCAGGCCCACGAATACTGGTCCATTTGCGATATTTACAGGAATTCGCTTCTGCGTGGAACCTGGATTTGTCTCGAAGTATCCATACTTCGTCTTCACAGCCGTTGGACTGGACAAATTTGTTGCGAATGCCGGTCTGTCGCTATAACTCGTATCGCCATTCAGATCGCGACCGAGCGTGATATTCAGGGGCTCTCCCGGTGACAGGCGGAACCATGTTGAAATCGTCGCAAACCTGGGAATCTCGATGGAATTCCAGAAATTAGCGTAAGGCTGCTTCGGGGTGGACCGCCCATAGTCATCTTTTAATGAGTAGGGATTTGAAGGCGTTCCAAATACATCTCCTTTTGCAAAGTTAGCGCCCATCCCGCCGCCGAACGAAACGTGTTTTGCCAACTTGCCCCAGTAATAGATCATGAATTCCGACCCTTTATTCATTCCTTCAGATTCATATATAAAAACATTCTCCAGTCTTCCGTTAGGTCGTATGCCGCTGGTGGGGTCAGTGATATCGTAGGTCCCGGGAAGAGGTGCGTTTATATTTCTCTGGTCATATTGACGCTGCCCGAGAGAATGGAAAAACATCAGATTCAGACGGCCTTCTTTCCCGATCTTTCTGGAGAGACTGACGTTCTCTCTGGTCATATAAGACGCATGTAGATGAGAGCTAAGACCGTAGGACGAGGGCGTAGCACTTGATTCGCCTTGCAGATCTTCGGGAATATCAGGAAAGAAATCTGGATTCAGGTAGGTATATTGCGCGGTTCGGTACATTTGATACCGTCTTACGGCGGTCACAGAAGAAAGTGGAAATCGATTGTAAAAGATTCCCAAGCTTACCTGCAGGGAAATTTTCGCCGGCTTTTTGGGTCCACCATCAATTCCCCAGGACAAAGAAAATCGAGGAGCCACATTTACTGCTTGCAATGACTTTTGGGCCTCCAGGCGAAGTCCATAGCTTATCCCGACATTGCTTCTCAGATCGAGATCATGTTGAATAAACCCGGCAATATCGGGTTCGGAGGACGATACGTTGTTCGCTCCAGTTGTTATTTGAAATTGGCTTGCACCTCCTCCAAGTGCCCGGATTTTGTTCATACTCAACCCCGCAGCAAGGCCCTGCAGCGTGAGCTGATAAGCCTTTAACGATGCAAATGTGAATGTTCCGTTAAAGTTATTGCCCAATCTGCTGTCATTACTATGACCATTTGCCTCTACACCTATAGCAAAGACTTGTTTGGTCAGCTTTACTCGCAAGACGTCCTTGATTGTGTAGGAGCGGGTGTTCGAACGGGTATTCCCTACGCCACTGCCACCACCCGTAAATGCTCCTGTAACCAGGATCTCAGGCTTGGCAGATATGGGATTCTGCCGGAGTAGGTCCGAGTCGTATGCGAAGCTGAATTCATTGTTTAGGCTCTGAGCAAAGCTGTGATTGTAGAGTAACCTGTTGGCATACGATGATTCTCTTTGGATAAATGCATGTTCAGGCAGGCTAAGATCTCCTACTCCTTGGCCGTCCTCACTGTTTTTCCTGAACCTGAAATATGCTGTCGCGTTATCTCGCTCTCCCAGCAGGAGAGAAGGAGTAAGCTCCAAAAAGGTCTCATGCTCGCCCGCCGAGACCGCATCTCTTCGATTCACCTGATTAAGAGACGTGTCGAGTATTTGCGCGTTAATCACCTTGCCCGTGTTGCTGTAGGACTTTCCCAGGCTCCACCCGTACGATAATCTCTTCCCTAGATGTCCATGTAAGGAAGCACTTCCAGTCACCTCATCGTGAGGAACCTTTTCTGGCGCAAAACGGTCTTGCGCGGCCAAGGCTGTCGTAGTACCACGGCTGGTAAGAGAACCGCCAAACTTTATTTGAGAGGGATCGGTGAAGATATCTACCATGAAACGCCACTGCTTTGCGTATTCAGCAGAAAAGGTTCCGGTCGCGATCCGTATTCCTCGAATTAAATCCTTTGATGGTAAATTGTGAATGTCTATCTCAAGGCCATTTACTCGATAAACTGCGTCTCCGCCGACCATAGCCGATAGTTCTTCTCTGAAAGTATCGGGATTATCGGACATGTGTCGTACTGAATCTTCTGAGAGATAACTTTCTTGAAGAGTTGTCCCTTTTGCATCTTCAGTATTCCCCACGTTGACGTTCTCTTGATACAGAGGTAGAGACAGAACCACTCTGAGGTTCGCCTGTCGTCCAGTATTAAGATTTAGCCGTTCCTTGCGATAAACCGCAAAACCATTTTTTCGTACCTCTATTGAATAGCTTCCTGGAAGAAGGTTATTTGCTTCGAAAGTTCCCGAGTCATCTGTTGTCAGCAGATAAGGGTTCCCCTTCCCTTGTTGCTCCAGCTTCACCTCCGCTTCGGCAACAACCGATTCGGCGGGATCATAGACAATTCCCTTGATGCTCGCTGTCTGTCCGATGGCAGAGCAGCACGACAGTAACATTAACCAAGCAAACAGAAAAGAAACACTCACCCAGGGCCTCACGATCTCCCCGTCTCCTTCATTTCTTCACGAATTACCTGAAAGACACTGCCAGGATCGCTCGTGAACTAGAATTCCATTGTAACTGCTATCACAATGTCTAAATAAGACTGCTCCAGATGTCCAACGTTGTCAAATTGGGATTGCAGAAGATCTGCTGCTGAATGAGGCTGTTATATGTCCATTTTGTAGAAACCTTGCGGGGTACTAATCTTCAACCCGTCTTCCTACAGATAAGCCTGGTGTCCGTTAAGTGACATATGGAATATCACTGATCTGATATCCGTGTCGGCTTCTACTAATAGGCTGTAATCTCGGAGAGGTGTCTCGTCATAACACTTGAGAGCAATTGGGGTACCGACAGATATAGGGAAATTTATCTGAGTCATGGAAGGTGGTCTATTCAGATGAGCACGACCGGAGTGCTTCACGTGAAATTGAAACCTTTTATTCCGGCAATGTTGAGGCTCAAACTTCACGCAATATAAAGAAAGACAAGGATGCATTTTGCCTAATCCGGAATGAGGTTGCCTGCCTCTAATGCCCAGGTAGGGGGATTTTCTAGCCATTTTTGAGAGATGCTATGTGATACTCTCGTTTTCGGGTAGCGCTACAGGTCCCTCACCTGACGTGCTTTAGCTTCTCCTAGCCAATCTTGCTCTGAGTTCCTTTCGGAATATTGAGGTAGCCGGTGGACAACGGATTCTTTCTCCAGTTACCTTGATCTGAATGGCCGGATCTCGGCCAGAATGCAGATTCGATTGCAACAATTAGAGGAGTTGCGCGTCATATTATTACTGCAAAAATACGGGGCTTGAAATTTGACAGGTACGCTCAGAAGGAAGAGAGGGTTTCAGTAATGGAAGTTCAGGTAGAACACTTTGAAGATGCCGACGATCAACATACCGATGAAACTCGCGACTGGTATTACTCAGGAACAATCTATACATATCTGGAGCAAAACCGGATGTTCAAAGTACGCCGATATGATGAAACACCAGGTGCAGCAAGTATCTTCTATTTTGAGTCTCCGGACATTGAGGATGGGGTCCCTTACAACGATCCGCTCTTCCAGAAAGTAATTTCACACCTGACGACGGAACTTGGCATTTCTAAAATTAGGATCCTTACCGCTGATCTAGAAAATGGCTATACGGATGTCGATTTTTCCCGACTGCTCTCTTTACGCGCCGTATCCTGATATCCCACTTGAAGCCTCTGGAGCAGATTACATTTGTCCGGAGAACTCCGTGTGTAGAAATTCTGGTTGTTGTTCAGAATGAGTTGACGGAGAGTCTGCATTTGCTTTTGTATTATTCGCCTCCCTGCCCTACCATGCCACAGCAAATGCATAAGTGCAGGCGGACAGTACTGCAACTACCTGGTGCAAGAATTCAAACATACCTCCCAGTTAAGTCAAAACACGTATGCACCACTCCAGGGTTCAGAGCCGTTTTCCTTTAAATTCAGGGCTATTGAAATGATTGGAGGCCAGTCCGCTACCGCCGGTGGTTCGATATTGCATTCGATTTGACGGATTGTCAACATGAATTAGTAATCCTCCTTGAAACAGCCGATGAGCGACGATTCACATAAACGCTTATCTATCCAGTCATGACAACTGAGCTGCCTAGCAGGCAGGAAAAACTATTGACGGGGAGCGTGTGTATTACAGTATGATGATTCCTACTACCAGTTTGGCACACCGTAGTGTGAACTAGAAAGACTCAAAGCTTTAGATTTGGTTCAGTAAAGCTGTACGTACGGCTACCGTACGCGTTGGCAAGAAAAGCTATATATTTCGCACCCCAGAATTTGGTGTCGAAACGGCCTCACACTATTTATTGCCTGCCGTTATCCCGGGGCAACGATGGCATGCGCTACATTATTGCCACAGCTCGCACCGGGTGCCTATTTGCGGTCTTATACAGGTCGAAGTTACCAGGATGTAAGGACACTTTTATCAGGATCCGGGATGTTCATCATCTCGCCGACATTTAGCCCTTCTCTTTCTGTACGGAGGATACTGAAGTGCCGAATGATTCTCGCCAACACAGCTCCTCACTCTGGAAACAAAGACGACTTGCGCAAATACTAGATAAAGCTTTTACGAATCAGACCCCTTTGTCTCCAGACAAAGCTGGAAAGCAAGTTTGCAGTTGAGCACAAAGCAGTACGATTACTATCAAAGTTCTTCTCCAGAAAGGAACGACAGCCATGGCCATGACGCGGCGTGATTTCATTATGCGTGTTGGACAAGCAGGAGGATACAGTGCTGCATTCGCAACAATGCAAGGACTGGGACTCATGCCTATGTCCGAAGCAGAAGCGGTTGAGTGGAATACTTCCCCTGATGCTGGCAAAGGAGTCAATGTTGTTATCCTGGGCGGCGGCATTGCCGGTCTTGTCGCGGCCTATGAGATGCGCCAAGCTGGATATCGATGTACGGTGCTCGAGGCCCGTCAACGCCCCGGAGGGCGCAACTGGACAATACGCAGTGGGACTACGATTGAGTTTACCGACGGAACCAAGCAGACTGCCGACTGGAATTCCGATAGCTACTTCAATGCCGGACCGGCAAGACTTCCCTCCATCCATAAGAACATCCTCGGATACTGCAGAAAGCTAGGTATCCCTTTGGAGGTTGAGGTCAATACTTCTCGCAGCAGCCTTTTAGTTAATGACAAGGTCTTCGGTGGAAAGGCTGTCGAACAACGTCGCGCCATTAATGACACTCGCGGACATGTGTCGGAACTCTTAGCCAAGAGCATCAGGCAGCATGGGCTGGATCAAGAGCTTACAACAGAAGATCGTGATCGTATGATCCAGTTTTTACGCATCTACGGTGATCTGAAAGATGACCTGAGTTATAAGGGCTCAGGACGCTCCGGTGATCTTCGGCTTCCTGGAGCCGGAAACGTAACTGAAGAGTTCAATCCTCCTCTCGACATGCATACACTGCTCGATGCGGACTTCTGGAATGGCCTGCTCTTCGAAGAAATGCTCGATATGCAGGCGACTATGATGCAGCCCGTCGGCGGAATGGACCAAATTCCCTTTGCCTTTGCAAAGGTCCTTGGGGATACGGTTCAATACAATTCCCCGGTGAATGAGATCCGGCGTACGGAGAAAGGTGTCCGTGTTCTCTATACTCAAAAGGGAGAGCCTAAGGCGATTGAAGCTGATTACTGCATCTGCGCACTTCCTCTTTCTATTCTGCAGAAAATTCCTAATGACTTCTCACCTCGCATTAAGCAAGCAATTGCGAGTACCGGCTATGACGACGCCTTTAAAATTGCCTGGGAATCCAAGCGCTTCTGGGAGACCGATTTTAATATCTATGGTGGAATTTCCTGGGTATTCAATGGCCCTGTAGGACTGGTCTGGTATCCCAGTGCTAAGCTTTTCAGCGATACCGGAGTAATCGTCGCCGGTTATTCCGTCGAGAGCTATACAGACCTCTGCAAATTGCCGAACCTGCAGGCGAAATTTGATGCCTCCCGTGCTGCGGTAGAAAAATTGCATCCAGGTTATTCCAAGCAGTTACAGAAGCCTGTGTACATCAACTGGGGTGAGATTCCTTATAATCTTGGCTCCTGGATTGGCCGAGGGCCAAGCTATGCGAGACGCAGAGAAAGTGATGATGGTAGCGACTACTATAATGGCCCTTACAGAGAATTGATCCAGCCCGATGGCCCATTCTTTTTTGTTGGAGACCACTGTAGCCATATTGTCGGCTGGCAGGAGGGTGCGGCTTTATCCTCCTTACGGGCAATGAAGTTAATTGGAGAGCAAGTCCAGGCTGCCAGAACTACCAGACCGGTCCGGCAGCGGCCGGTTGCGGTCTAGCTTCAGCCGTGAAAGGATGCGAGCTTCTGTACAAGATAATGGGGCCGCATACTGCTTGTCCGCAGGTAATAGCAATCAATTCTCCTAGATTGCAGTAAGGCGGAGCTAGCTTTTGAGGAACATTCGTTTTGCAATGAATGTCCCAGATTCAACAGAGTTTTAAGGAGGCGAAATACGTTGATTAAGAAAAGGGCTTTGGCTGCAATGGTTATTTCCGCAGCCACTATTTCCGTATCTCTCCAGGCACAAACTCCTGTAAAGCATATTCAGGATGACAAATCTCCTATAGCATCCGCAGTCTGGGCTGGCGATACTCTTTACGTAAGCGGACAACTCGCTTCGCCAGTTACACCTGAAGACAAATCCAAAGGAACTCCTGCAGCTTATGGCGATACCAAAGCTCAAACCTTTAGCATTCTGACAAAAATTGAGAACATTCTAAAGTCACAAGGACTTGGGATGGGTGATGTTGTCATGATGCATGTCTATCTTGCGGGTGATCCTGCCAATGGGGGCAAATTAGACTTTCCAGGTCTACAGGCGTCTTATACGCGGTTCTTCGGAACCAAAGAGCAACCCAATAAGCCCGCTCGTGCCGCATTCCAGGTAGCGGCACTGGCGGCACCTTGGGCTTTGGTTGAAATCGAAGTTATCGCAGTGAAATCAAAATAGAGGTCACTTCTCCAACCCCCATCTCTGTCGTAGATGGGGGCTCTTTTTCACTTAGAAGCAGCGTCCGATCTCAAGAGTTCTCGAACCTCCTTTAGGGGCTTCTCTTTCCAATAGCGCGTATAGCTTTCCAACGAAGAAAAGCTTCTGCTGCGCATACGGTCTATATACAGCGTTCCGTGCAGATGATCTATCTCATGTTGCAGAATGCGGGCATACCATCCTGTAGCATGAATCGTGACGGGTTCCCCTTCCTGATTAAGACATTCCACTTTCACCTGTCGCGCTCGCGGTACAAGGGCAGTAAAACCGGGAAGACTCAAGCACCCTTCAAAGAACTCCGTATCGGCTTCGGAGAGCAGCTCAATCTTTGGATTGATCAGAACATGAAAAGGAACAGGTTCGCGTTCCCGCTCCTGCATCTCAGCTATGGAAATTGCCTTATGATATTCTGCACGATCCTCTATAACCGCCAGCTGTAAAGACACCCCAACCTGCGGAGCCGCAAGACCTACTCCTGGAGCATCGCGCATCGTTTCCCTCATGTATTCGATCAGCTGTTGTGTGGCGTTACTCCGGATCTCTTCGATGGAGAGTTCGCGCGCCCGCTGTCGTAATACCTGTTCTCCTACCGTGGATATCTTAATCTTCAAGCTAGTCTCCTCAGCACTATTGTGGCGAAACGCGTGAGGTCGCGCCCATATGCAACAAAGTTCCTATATAGATACGGTTTTCCTGGAGAAAAACGAATGTCAAAAATGGTCGATTGTTAACCGGCCTTACGTATGTCAACGGATTTCGTCATGCGAATTACAGGCAGCGCAGCTCCATTTTGCAGAGGGACGTCGAGGCGCTCAATTTCACTGTAACCTTTCAGTCGATAGAGTGGGACTCCGGTCAAGGTCGATCCCATCTCGAACCGGTGAAAACCTTCCGCAATAGCTGCTTGTTCGCAGGTCTCAAGAATTCTGCTGCCAATTCCTCGACGGGCCCATGATGGATGAACAAAGATGGCCCGAATCTTGGCTGGTTCTTTGTCAGGGTCAAGAAAAGCAGACTGCCGATTGGGACCGTGATCACTGCCGAACAGCGTTTTGCGTTTGCTCCAGCCACCACAAGCAACAATCGGTTCCTCATTTGTAGTTGCTACAAAATAGGTTCGATCCCTGATCAGCTGCGTATCGAGACCAAGCACTGTTCCCAGGGCTCCTTCGATTTGCACTGGAGAATAGTCGTTAGCCTGCAAGCCTCGAACAGATAACTCGATGAGCATATGCAAAACCGGAATGTCCTCTGTAGTTGCCAGGCGAATATGCAGAGATGTCATAAATCCAGCTCCCAAAATTGGCCAACCAAACTCCTTCCAAAACTGCGATGAGGTTCTTCTCTCTTTAGCTTGTATCCCTCTTGTTCATAGAGATGACGAGCAGCATCAAGCCCCTTATTCGTCCAGAGCATGATTCTTTTATATCCGACACTTTGCGCAAACTGGCTACATTCATGAACCAGGTGCCTGCCAATTCCCAGCCCTCTGGCACTGGCTTCTACAAACAGGAGGCGGAGTTGTGCGACCTCCTCCGGGTTGTCGGGATTCTTTATCAGAAAAATCGAACCTACAGAATCCCCTCTACGCTCCGCAATCCAACAACGTTCTCTTCGCGGGTCGTAATGATCGACAAAGTCCGCTACGATTCTGGCAACTAACGCTTCAAACCTCTCGTCCCAGCCATACTCTCGTGCATACAGAAGCGCTTGCCGATTCACAACCCACCCCATGTCACCGGGCCTGTGTGGCCGAAGGATATAGGGAGCCTCCGAATTGCTGTCCTTACACAAGAGCGCCTGAATGCATTGCATTGCAGAGACTAACTGTCTCTGTTGCTCGTCCGAAAGGGTCGCCAGTTGGGCTGCAACTTCATGTGAGGACGCCCTATCAAGCTGTGCGGCCTCTCTTTGTCCGGCTTTGGTTAGCGCAATAACACTCTGTCGTGCGTCGCTGTCGCCTGCTTTACGGACAATCAGCTTTTTCTTCTCAAATCCTTGCAGAAGACGACTAAGGTATCCCGGATCCAGTCGCAAATCTTTGGCTAAGGTACTCGCCAGCGGGCGGTCACGATGCGCCAATTCGTAGAGCACGCGGCCTTCGGTCAGAGAGTACTGCGTGCGGAGGAGCCCCTCCTCCAATGTTCCAATCTCGCGAGTGTAGAAACGATTAAATGCGCGAACGCGATCGACAAGGCTCTTCGCTGCAGAGCTGCTCTCTTCTGCCACGTCGTCCTCCAGATGTTTGCTATAGTCACATGTATTAATTGCCACAGTCAACTATCGATTCACTCGAAATGAGAATAAGCGAAGGTCCCTGCTCCAATGAAATTGCGTCGTTGAAAAATTGCATAAGATGTGACCTCTAGCCAAAGCCGCCGCATCTGCACAAGGCATTCGCAACATCAAAAGAAAGAGAATGTTTGGCTTAGCCGATGGAGAATCGATGAGTAAAATGGATCGACGCAAATTCAATACCATGCTTGCAGCCGTAGGTCTTGTATCTGGAAGCGCAGGAAATTCTGAAACAAGCACAAGTCGACCCGAGGTCCTTCATCTTTCTCGCAATGGATGGATGCCTAACAATGAGCATCTACCAGTACTGCTCTATCGCAAAGTTCTGATCGCACATGGCAAGGAAGCGGCTTCGCAGTTCGAAGAGCTCTTCGAGCGAAACGGTTGGCCACCCCAATGGCGTGATGGCGTTTACGACTTCCATCACTACCACTCAACAGCTCATGAGGTTCTCGGCTTTGCAGGAGGAGAGGGCCGGCTAATGCTGGGAGGAGAGAATGGTAAAACGATTGTTATACATGCAGGCGATGTGGCGGTACTCCCCTCTGGCACAGGGCATTGCCGGTTGCAGGCCAGTTCCGATTTTCTCGTCATAGGAGCATATCCTCCTGGTCAGCATTGGGATATATGTCGTTCAGCTCCTGATACGGAAGCTATTCGTCGAATGTCTCAACTTCCCTTCCCGGCATCCGATCCGGTATCTGGTGCAAATGGACCACTTACAAGATTATGGCTCGGCATTTGAATCAGGTTATGATTTTGCTGATTCCATCGAAGCTCCGCATAAGAGAAGGAGACAGCATAGGTTCTCTGTGCCCTCTCTTAGGCCACAGAGCAAATAAAGATATTATTTCTAAATGATTTAGCGATCTATCTTTAAAATTTGGGCACTTATCTCTCGTTCAGCTATTCAGCTGTTTCCTTCGACCGGACACTCCTCTTCCTATAGGTTTCTTTTCGATTCGGGAAATATTCGACGATGCAATGTGAGAAAGGTACAAACCTTCTCCTATAAAGGGAACGGTGCAAAATAACAGACGTTGGAAATCACCGAAGGTACTCTCCGTATGGATTACTATCCATTTCAGATAAATTACGGCCAGCGACACTGATGTAACTGCGACTCTTCATTAGGGTATCTTCTGCCCACTGCAAGCACTAAAGGCAGCGTAGACAGGAATTCCCTGGAAAGAAGTGTTGGCCGTAAGTCTATGCAAGTTGAAAGAGATAGAAGAAGCAAAAGCGACAGGAGTCACTACATAGACTCCTGCGGCGACATTTGCGTTAGAGGACTACCTCCATGGCATTCCATTTGACTGAAGACAACGAGCCTGCTCCGCTCAAAATTGCAGGAGCAATCGATATATATGACGCTTTTCTCCTTCGAGACACGCTTCAACGATTCATCGAAAGTCGAGCGGAGATCTTGCTCGATTTATCTGAAGTGGAATCATGTGATGTATCCACTGCACAACTTCTTTTGGCAGCACTAAAGAGCGCACAAAAGGTTGAGAAACACTTCTCTGTAGTAGACATGTCCCCTGCAATCGTAGGGACTTTTGCAATGTTAGGTTTATCCGCTGAGCAACTCAAAGCGGAGTAGGGGAAAGAGATGTCGCAACCAAACCCATCCCATACCTTTCTCGTTGAGGCTGAAGATCTTCTTATCCGGATCGAAGAAGTAGTACTCGATCTTGAAGACAAAGAGCCTGATGACGAAGCCATCAATCAACTATTTCGTGCCTTCCACACAATCAAGGGCTCTGGAGCCATGTTCGGCTTCGATGCTATTGCCGACTTTACTCATCACCTGGAAACGGCACTCGATAAAGCACGAAGTGGAACTCTTTCGGTGACCAAAGAGCTTCTGGAATTGATTCTTGCCGCAAAGGATCAGATAAAAACATTGTTGGATGCCGCACGCAACGGTGAGTCTCCGGCGCCAGATGCAGGAGCAGAGATCGTTCGTGCCCTGGCAGCCCTTTCTGGGGATAAACCGGATCAAGCCTCACATGACTCAGGAGAAACAGCATCTTCCGTCAATTTGAATTCCGCAAACGAGCGTGTTCTTGAAGGCAAAACATGGAAGATTCTGTTCCGTCCTAACTCTTCAATCATGCAGTGCGGAACCAATCCGATATGTCTGCTTCGCGAAATTCGAGAGCTCGGAGAGGCTACGATCGTTGGACATTCGGAAGAGATTCCGGCACTCGATTCCATTCAACCGGAAGATTGTTACCTGTGGTGGGACATCGTCCTTAAATCAAACGCCGATATCGATGCAGTCAGGGACCTGTTTATTTTTGTTGAAGATGGCAGCGAAATCCGAATCGAAGAGTTAAGCTCATCGACTACCTCGAACTCCGCGGCATCAATCACCGATTCTCCCTCAAAAGAAGCGTCCGGTGTAGGTGCTGGCGTTCATGAAAACGAACGCCATAATACGAAAGAAACAAATGAGAGTGTCGTTCGCAAAACGAATACACCAGATCCGGGAGTCCGAGTTCCCTCGGAGAAGCTTGACCGTCTTGTGAATCTGGTAGGCGAACTGGTCATGAATCAATCGAGGCTAATGCAGGCAGCTTCAAGATTCGATGCTCCAGATCTTGCAGGACCGGTAGAAGAGATCGAAAGGCTCATATCCGAATTGAGGGATAGCGTCCTCGGCATCCGAATGATGCCAATAGGCGCTACTTTCAATAGATTCAAGAGGCTAGTGCACGACTTGTCAGCGGAGTTGGGAAAAGAAATTGCACTGATAACCGAGGGAGCAGAGACCGAACTCGACAAAACAGTATTGGACAAGCTCGGAGATCCGCTGGTGCATCTTATTCGCAACAGCATCGACCACGGAATCGAACCTGCAGACCAAAGAGAAAAACTGGGCAAACATCGTCGTGGAACTATTCGCCTATCCGCTACGCATACCGGTTCCAATGTCGCAGTAACTATTCAGGATGATGGTCGCGGACTCGATACAAACGCAATCCTGGCGAAAGCGCATGAACGTCATTTGATCTCCCAAGACGCTGTTCTCTCCGAAAAGGAGATCTCACATTTGATCTTCATGCCTGGATTCTCGACGGCAAGAGAAGTCACTAAGGTGTCAGGTCGTGGTGTAGGGATGGACGTAGTTAAGCGTCAGATCGATGCTCTAAGAGGCAGTGTAAGCATCTCAAGCAAAGCCGGACAAGGCACGACCATTTCCCTTACCTTACCGCTGACCTTGGCGATTATAGACGGACTTTTGGTCGAAATCGGAGGAGATCAATTCATCATTCCGATGTCAGTGGTCACAGAGAATGTTGAGTTGCACCGTTCAGAACGTTTCCAGAAGAATAAACGAAATGTTATTGCTGTTCGGGGTGAGCTTATTCCCTACATCCGACTGCGCGAGATCTTCTTCATCAAGGGCGACGAGCCTGAGATCGAAAAGATTGTTATCGTGCGGCAGGAAAATGCACATGTAGGAATTGTGGTTGACCGGGTACTCGGCAGCCATCAAACAGTAATTCAATCCTTAGGCAAGTTCTATCAGGATATTTCTCTTATCTCAGGTGCCACCATCATGGGAGACGGACGTGTGGCATTGATCTTAGACATCGCTGGCTTAGTTGAGTTCGTTGATGGAGCTATGAAAGAGTCAGTTAACTTGGACCAGCATCACATTTCTGCAAGCATATCGGAATCTACAGAGAGAAGAATATGAAGAATTGGAAAATTGGCACGCGGATTATTACTGGGTTTAGCGCCATCATTGTTATCACACTTATTCTTGGTGGATTCGCGTACACTGAATTTGGAGCTGTGAATAAGAATACGACCAAGGTCGGGGAGGATAGCCTTCCGAGTGTCTACCTGATCGGTCAAGTTCAGAATAACGTACATAGGTCCATGGTTCTCCTGATGCAGCATGTCTTCTCATCGGATAAAGACGAGATGGCTGCGCTGGAGCTAGATATCCAGGCTCTCCGGAATGCTAACGCCAGCATTTTCACCAATTACGAAAAGCTCATAAGCAGCGATAAAGAACGCGCGCTTTTCGACCAGATAATGAATGCGCGAACCGCGTATTGGTCTGGATTTGAAGATGTTCTGAAGCTGAGTCGTCAGGCTAGAAATAAAGAAGCCATGGATGTCGTCAATTCAGAACTTAAGCCTCTTTATAAGAAGTATGCTGAAGCAACCGATGCTGAAGTGGCCTTTAATAAGACAGCGGGTGAGCAGGCTGTAAAAACAGCCCAGTCTTCCATTGATAGTGCAAGAATCGGCGTACTGGTCTGTCTCGGTATTGTTTTAGTTGTCGCTATTTCAATTGCTGTTGTTATATCCCGCAGTATCACTGGACCTCTTGAAGCAGTAGTCAAGCTGGTCGGTCAAGTTGCACACGGGGATCTCCGCGATACCGTTGAAGTGAACTCCCGTGATGAGTTGGGCCAGATGATGGAGGCCCTCAATAGCATGGTAGAAAGTCTGAGAAGTACCGTCGCTGAAATTTCAGCAGCAGCGGACAACGTCGCCTCCGGAAGCCAGGAGATGGCGGCAACCTCGCAGCAGCTTTCGCAAGGTGCAACAGAGCAATCTGCTTCTGCCGAAGAAAGTACTTCGGCCATGGAAGAGATGGCAGCCAGCATCCTTCAGAATGCTGACAACTCCGGCCAGACAGACAAGATAGCCTCCGCCGCAGCAGAAGATGCGCGTTCGGGCGGCGAAGCAGTAATCAAAACTGTGACTGCGATGAGGGAAATTGCCGAGAAAATCAGCATTATCGAAGAGATTGCCCGTAAGACTGACCTTCTGGCTCTAAACGCAGCTGTTGAAGCTGCTCGTGCTGGGGAGCATGGCAAGGGATTCGCGGTTGTGGCATCTGAAGTTCGTAAACTTGCTGAACGTAGTCAGGTAGCAGCAGCGGAGATCAGCCATCTCACAATTAATGGCGTCAATGTTGCCGAGGGCGCAGGCGAACTGCTGAGCAAACTTGTTCCTGATATTCGCAAGACAGCCTCTCTCGTTCAGGAAATTGCAGCGGCTAGCAAGGAACAGAGCTCCGGAGTCTCCCAGGTTAACCAGGCAATCCAGCAGCTGGATCAGGTAATTCAGCAAAATGCTGCAGCTTCCGAGCAGATGTCGGCAACGGCAGAAGAACTTTCCAGTCAGGCAGAGATCCTGCAAACCTCATTGACTTTCTTCAAGGTAGACAGCAATGGGCAGAGACGCAGAGCGCAGACAAAGGTGCAAACACGGGTTGTTGCTGGGCGGACAACTCCTCAATCGAACGGCGCGGGCAAAACAAAAGTGACAGTTGCAGCTTCACCCCGTTTCTCAGATCCCGCTGGCGCTGCAATTGAGTTGAGCAGTAATAACGGTACGAGCGACGTACACGATCTGGAGTTTACGAATTACTAAGGACAACGGCAGAACAGACATGAGTAACGCAATTACCGAAACCGCTCAATATATGACTTTCAAACTGGGAGACGAGCTCTTCGCGATCAATGTCTCCCAAGTGCGGGAGGTACTGGAACTCTCGCAAATCACCAAAGTCCCTACTGCTCCGGAATATATGCGGGGTGTAGTTAATGTTCGCGGAAGATCGATCCCTGTAGTAGACCTTCGACGTAAGTTTGGTCTGCCGCGCGGAGAGGAAACAGTACACACTCGTATCGTCGTAATGGAACTTGAACTTGATGGTGAGAGTACGGTGATCGGAGGAGTTGCCGATAGCGTACATGAAGTAATTGAGCTCGATCCCAGTCAGATCAATCCTGCGCCGCGTATTGCTATGCGTTGGCGCACCGAACTGATTCAAGGAATGGGACGCCGCGGTGATGATTTCATCATCATTCTTGACATCAATGCCGTCTTTACCTCTGAGGAACAGGCTCTTGTTCAGGAAGCCAGTACAACACGGGAAGAGACAACGACGATCGGTTGAGCCCTAGCACGAGTTCATCCTGACAACGATAAGGAACAAAATCACAATGAAGAATTGGAATATAGGAAAGCGAATTACTGCTGGTTTTGCTGTTGTTATCCTGATCGCTGTTGCTCTCGGTACATTCTCTTATATACAGCTCAAGGCAATTGAGAAACGAGCCACACGTATCACTACCGACAGTCTGCCCGGTGTCTATATGACCGGGCAAATTCAGACCAACGTGGATCGCACCATGAATCTCTTGTTGCTCCATGTTATTTCTACAGATAACGCTGAAATGTCAAGGCTGGGGAGTCAGATTGAGGAGTTCCGGGTTGCCAGCCTTGAGTTACAAGCCGGTTACGAAAAGACGATCACCACAGAGAAAGATCGGGAGCTCTTCGATGCTGTTAAATCGAACCGGAATGCATACTGGTCTACTATCGAAGAGGTTCTAAAACTCAGTTCCGCACTCAAGAATAAAGAAGCGCTGGATATGGTCAACCAGCAGCTTAAGCCAGTACAAAAGAAGTATGAAGAAACAACCATGGCCGAGGTTTCCTTTAATAAGGAAAACGGGGATGAGGCAGGCAAGGCAATCCAGTCTGCTATCGATAGCTCGGAGCTGATGGTAGAGATCAGCATATTGGTTGCAGTGATTGCCGCATTGGGAATTGCCGTAACAATCACTCGCAGTATTACCCGTCCATTGTTGGAAGCGCTGGGATTAATCGAAAAGGTATCTCAGGGGGATGTTAGCGAAACACTTTCCGTGACCTCCGAGGATGAAATTGGAAGGATGATCGGTGCGATAAATGGTATGGTCGGAAATCTCCGCCAGTCGGCACAGATAGCATCCAAGATCGCCGAGGGAGACCTCGGTGTCGAAGCAAAAGTTCTCGGAGAAAAAGACACTCTCGGAAAAGCGATGAAACTGATGATCGAAAATCTGCAACATTCAGCCGGTATTGCCGCAAAGATTGCCGAAGGAGACCTCAATGTGAAGGTTAGGGTTCACTCCGAACGCGACGCTTTAGGCAATGCTATGCAGAACATGGTTGAGAATCTGCAGAAATCGGCTTATGTTGCCAACAAGATCTCGGAAGGAGATCTTACTATCGAAGCCCGGGCCCTCTCCGATCGCGATGCCTTAGGCAATGCCTTTGTGCACATGTTGGCAAAATTGCGCGAGACAGTAACGGACATCTCTTCAGCAGCCGACAATGTTGCTTCCGGAAGCCAGCAGTTAAGTGCTACAGCGCAATCTCTTTCACAGGGTGCTGCGGAGCAATCGGCCTCCGCAGAAGAATCTACTTCGGCAATGGAAGAGATGGCTGCCAGTATCCTGCAGAATGCAGATAATTCCAGTCAGACGGACAAGATTGCTTCGGCAGCTGCCGAAAATGCCCGTTCCGGGGGCGAAGCCGTCATGCAGACGGTAACAGCAATGCGTGAGATTGCAGACAAGATCAGCATCATCGAAGAGATCGCTAGAAAGACCGATCTGCTGGCACTCAACGCTGCTGTTGAAGCTGCACGTGCCGGAGAACACGGCAGGGGTTTTGCCGTTGTTGCCTCTGAGGTCCGTAAGCTTGCCGAAAGGAGCCAAATAGCCGCTGCCGAAATTAGCCGCCTCACCATAAATGGAGTTGGATTGGCCGAGAGTGCAGGAGAATTGCTTAATAAACTTGTTCCCGACATTCGCAAGACTGCGGCCCTGGTACAGGAGATTGCAGCGGCCAGCAAGGAACAGAATACGGGAACCGCACAGGTAAATCTGGCCATTCAACAACTCGATCAGGTCATTCAGCAGAACGCAGCTTCATCGGAGGAGATGGCAGCCACTTCAGAGGAGCTATCGAGCCAGGCTGAAGTGCTGCAGTCAACCATAGCCTTCTTCAAGTTCGATACAGGAAACAAGAAGAAAGCTCTTGTAACTACGACAAAGCCTGCTCATGCTTCATCGTTTAATAAGCAACGTACTTCCAAGTTCCATAATGGACATGCACAAGTTGCTACGGCTCATACAAGCGCTTCTAATGGAACCTCTATTGACTTGGATCTCAACACTGGGAGTAGTGATTCGCAGGATACAGGGTTCACTCGTTATTAAGGGATCTGTCGTTGCCAGAGGGATGGCAGAGAACCTTCTACCAATCCCTCTATTGCAAAAGGTTTTAAATGTGAGAACGCCGATTACAGGCGTCGAAATGTATAGATCATGGAATCGACATTGCCAATCAAAGGACAAGATAATCTATTTCTAGATGACACGGACAGCTCTGGATTGGCTCTATCGCCAGAGAGCTTTGCCCGTTTTTCCCAGTTCATCACCCGAGAGCTGGGAATCAAGATGTCGCAAGAGAAAGTTACGATGCTCAAGGGCCGGCTCATGCGGCGCTTACGGCTTCTGCAGATCCAATCTCTCGACGAATATCAGACTTATCTTTTCGACTCCATTCATGCAGAGGAAGAGCGAGTTCACTTCATCGATGCTGTAACTACGAATAAGACAGACTTCTTTCGTGAGCCTCAGCACTTCGACTATCTCCGGAATACAGTACTTTCTCAATTTTGGGAGGAATACGGAGCTTCTCAACGCTTCACTTTGTGGTGTGCGGGGTGCTCTTCCGGAGAGGAAGCCTATACCGAGGCGATGATCCTCGAGTCGTATGCAAAGCTACATGCAGGCTTCCACTATGCCATCCTGGCAACAGACATCTCGACACGTATGCTGGAAAAGGCCAAAGCAGGTATCTATGCGGAAGAGCTGGTCGAACCGGTGCCTCATGAAATGCGCCGGGCATTCCTGCTTCGTAGTAGAGATCATAACGACAAAAAGATTCGTGTTATCCCCGAACTGCGCAACAAAATCAGCTTTCACCGGTTGAATTTTATGGATAGAGATTACGGCATAAGAACCATGTTCGATGCTATCTTCTTCCGAAATGTGATGATCTATTTTGACAAACCTACACAGGAGGCAGTAGTAAATAAGCTCTGCAGAAATTTGAAGCAGGGAGGTTTTCTTTTTGTAGGACATTCAGAATCTATCGCCACACTGGAGATCCCAGTAGCGCAGGTCTCCTCGTCGGTCTTCCGAAAGGTTTACTAGCTTCCAGGTAAGGTTCAAGATTCATGCCGGGTCAAAAGAAAATCCGAGTACTAGTAGTCGACGATTCTGCCTCTGTGCGTCAGACAATGAAAGAGATTTTGGAGTCAGATCCGCAGATTGAAGTGATGGCAACCGCCTCCGACCCTTTCGTTGCGGTCGAGCGGATCAAGAAGGAAGTTCCGGATGTCATCACCCTCGACATCGAAATGCCGAGAATGGACGGACTCACCTTTCTGCAGAAGATCATGACGCAGCATCCGATCCCGGTCGTGATCTGCTCTACGCTGACAGAACAAGGCTCGGAATCGGCTTTCGTCGCCCTGGAGCGGGGCGCTATCGACATCATTACCAAACCAAAATTAGGAACAAAGGAGTTCTTACAAGAATCCTGCGTCCGAATCTGTGATGTGGTTAAGGCTGCCGCTTGCGCTGGAGTCCGGAAGCAGAAGGCACCCGCACCTACTATAGAAGTAAAGCCCAAGTTGACCGCGGATGTCGTAATTGCCAAACCAAATTCTCAAGCGATGATTCAAACCACCGAGAAGGTTGTGGTCATTGGCGCCTCAACAGGTGGAACCGAAGCGCTACGAGAATTGCTGGAATCCCTTCCGTCAGATGCACCCGGAATTGTAATCGTTCAGCATATGCCTGAGAAGTTTACTGCACGCTTCGCCGAAAGGCTTAATACCCTATGTCGCGTTTCGGTAAAGGAAGCTGCAAATAACGATTCCGTTATTCGCGGACAAGTACTAATCGCTCCGGGCAACAAACATCTTCTTCTGAAGAGAAGCGGAGCCCGTTATTACGTTGAGGTTAAAGATGGCCCCCTTGTCAGCCGACACCGGCCTTCTGTCGATGTCCTCTTCCGCTCTGCGGCACGATACGCTGGCAGAAATGCCGTCGGTGTAATCATGACGGGCATGGGCGACGATGGAGCAAAAGGCATGTTGGAGATGAAGGAGGGAGGCGCTTTCAACATAGCCCAAAACGAGGAGAGCTGCGTGGTTTTCGGTATGCCGGCAGAAGCTATCAAGCTTGGAGGGGTCGATCGTGTCCTGCCCCTTGGACACATAGCTCAAGAAGTTGTCCGACTCTGCCGTTGAATCTCTGCTGATTCGCCCTCAATGTCCAAGATCTTCGAAAAGTGAGTCTGGCACTGCGGATTGTGAATCAGATCTTCTGGATGCTCGGTTGACCCGCATTCGACGGTGTCAGCCGATCCAGTAGGGAGGAGTTCCCTGCCACCTATAATTTCCAGAGTTGACATTACTTCAGGAGATCACATGAGCAATACAGAAAAAGTTGCATTTATTACTGGAGCAAATCGCGGTATCGGACTTGAAACGGCAAGGGGGCTGGGCAAAGAAAAGGTTGCTGTAGTGCTCGGCGTACGTGATCAGGAGAAGGGGCAAGCCGTCGCTGGGCAACTCCGTTCTGAAGGAATCAAGGCAGAGGTTTTGCGTTTCGATATCACAAAGTCTGCTGACTATCAGAACGCTTACAACTATTTCGACAAGAATTATGGCAAGCTGGATATTCTGATCAATAATGCCGGCGTTTCGAAGGAGACCGTAGATTCAGACAATTTCCTTGTAAACACCGTCACTTCCGTCAGCCCTCAAGTGTTACATGAAACTTTTGAGACCAATTTTTTTGGCCCGGTAGCTTTAACTCAGGTTCTTCTTCCTCTTATAAAGAAGGCTCCAGCTGGACGAATCGTGAATCTCTCCAGCATTCTGGGCTCTCTAAAACTACATTCCGATCCTGACTCTCCGATCTATGGTGCAAAGGTTTTCGGCTACAACTCTTCGAAAACAGCGCTGAATGCCTTCACCGTCCATCTTGCACACGAGCTTCGCGATACCAAAATCAAGGTGAACTCGGCACATCCGGGCTGGGTAAAAACCGACATGGGCGGATCACAGGCTCCGATGGAAGTAAGCGATGGCAGCAAAACCAGCGTTCAGCTGGCGCTTCTGCCTGACGACGGTCCGACAGGTGGATATTTTCATCTGGGTGAACCTCTTCCCTGGTAACAATTCCCGCCTCCGGCAGCAGCGATTCCATCGTCAGCTGCTGCCGCCTGCTGCACAAATCGTGAAAACATTCTAGGATTCCTTCATAGAGATTTGACAACGAAGGAAGTGCATGAAAACGTCCTTGCTGTTTGCTTGTATTGCAGCTCTAAGCTGCTCTATTGCCCTGCCGGTCTCAGGACAAATTGCCCCAGCACCTACTGCTTCACAACCGACCACTCCGCCCACCTTGACTCGAGAACAGAAGATACTAATGGATTGGCCCAATCTTGCCCGTTATCATGACGCAGACCAGCAATTAGCAACTCCGGCTCCCGGAGAAAATCGCATTGTCTTCCTGGGCGATTCCATTACCGACGGATGGAACCTTGCAGAATATTTTCCAGGAAAGCCCTATGTGAATCGGGGCATCTCCGGGCAAACGACTCCGCAAATGCTGATTCGATTCCGCCCCGATGTGATCGCGCTAAAGCCAGCGGCTGTTCTGATTTTGGCCGGGACAAACGACATTGCTGGAAATACCGGACCTACGACCTTGCAGGCCATCGAAGACAACCTCACATCAATGGCTGAGTTGGCCAGGGAGAACAAGATTCAGGTCGTGCTCTGTTCTGTGCTTCCCGCTCTCGATTATCCATGGCGTCCAGGCCTGCAGCCGGTCGAAAAGATCGGTGATCTCAATATCTGGATGAAGAGCTATGCGGAGCAGCATCATCTGATTTATTTGGATTATTACTCTGCACTGCAGGACACCCGGCACGGTATGCGCGAAGGCTTGAGCCGTGACGGTGTTCATCCCACTCCAGCGGGATATGCCATCATGCAAAAGCTGGCAGAACAGGCGATTGCTCAGGTCATTGCAAGGAAGGCGTCCTAAGCAAACCATATGAGACCTCTACCCGGGGAAAATCCCGAGCTGTAGATTACCCAGAGTGAGTGTCGTTGAGAGATGGTGCGCAGGAGTGCGTTGCGTATTGCTCCTGCGCGTCCTATCTTTGCATTTGTCCTATCCGATTCTACTGTTCACAATGTGATCGCCACGAATTACTTATGTGCAACTCTGAAGTTCGGTAGCATATATGAGTATGGTGGAACGCACACTACCCCCAATCCAGCCGAGGCCGATTTCGCGGCTTTTGCAGCCCTTCCATCGCTTCGCCGCAATGGAGGCTGCAGGTGGCTTGCTGCTGCTCATTGCCACAGTAGCTGCACTTATGGTGGCAAATTCCAGATGGGGAAGATGGTATGCAGACCTGTTGCAGTTTCCCCTCGTGATTGGAGCGGGGGCGCAACAGCTAGACGAATCTCTTCATTTCTGGATCAACGATGGCTGCATGGCCTTCTTCTTCCTCCTGGTTGGCCTTGAGATCAAACGAGAGATGATCCTCGGTGAACTCTCCACCGTTCGCCGGGCACTCTTCCCTTTATTAGCAGCAACCGGTGGTGTGATTGTTCCAGCTCTGATTTATGCAGCATTCAATCACGCGCACGAGACGAGCAGAGGCTGGGGAATACCGATGGCAACGGACATCGCCTTCTCTCTGGCTATCCTGGCTCTTTTCGGCAAACGGATTCCAATAGGACTCAAGATCTTTCTTACGGCATTCGCTATCGCCGATGACATTGCAGGTGTGCTCGTAATTGCAACTGTCTATACAAGCACTTTGAGAATTGGAATGCTGGTACTTGCGGCGTTGTGCTTTGGTGCCTGTATTGTTGCCAATATCACAGGAGTCATCCGGCTCAGGGTCTATCTCGCAATTGGATTTCTCCTCTGGCTGGCGCTTCTTAAATCCGGTGTTCACGCCACTTTAGCAGGGTTGGTAGTAGCACTTTCGATTCCCGTACGGACCTTTATTGACCCCCGTACTTTTCTGGCCCGCGGCCGGGTTCGGCTATCAGAGTTTGAGCACGCTGCACTGGAAAAGCAAAATGGAGGAGGACCTGCTGCGCGAGAGTCTCTCCATCGCCTCAAAGCGGGACTGGAGTTGGTAGAATCACCACTCGATCGCCTGGAGCACCGTATCCATCCCTGGGTAAGCTTCTGCATTGTCCCGCTGTTTGCTTTTGTGAATGCAGGAATCAGCATTCAGGGAGTACACCTTTCCGATCTCATGCACCCCGCCTTCCTGGGCATCTATTTTGGTCTTCTCTTCGGAAAACCGATAGGCATTTCACTCTTTTCGTGGCTGGCGGTGCGACTGCGGTTGGCACATCTTCCCTATGACGTAAGCTGGCAACAGTTGCATGCCGTGAGCTGGTTGGGCGGCATTGGTTTTACGATCTCCATCTTTATTGCGAACCTGGCCTTCGGGAATTCTGCAAATTATTCGATTGCCAGGGTCGGAATCCTATTGGCTTCTGCAACTTCTGCCTTAATAGGAAGTCTCCTTCTTCTGCGAACGACGCCAAAAACGGTTATCGATCCGCAAGAATAGAGATGCTCCGAATAGCTAATGCGGAGTTCCTTTAGATAGGGCATCTTCTGCCCTCCTGCTCTCTTCGTAGAAAGTAGGAGGTGCAGAGAGGTTGTTAACCTTTACCCATCCAGCGGAGCTATTGGAGCTAGCTACAGCCTCAGATACGGACCCTCGCTCCGTTCCTCGTACCTTGATCTTCGTCGCCCATCCTGACGATGAAGTTCTAGCCCTTGGAGGCAGATTGGCCCGGCACAAGCAGAGTCTCTTTGTGCATGTGACCGATGGCGCACCCTTGGACGAAGCTGACTCCGCTACGCATGGTTTCCCGACACTTGCTGCATATCGGCAGGCGCGCAGGAATGAGCTCAAAAACGCCTTTATTCATGCCGGAATTCCACATGCGGAAAGACTCAATCTTGAGGTTTCGGATCAGCGGACGATATTCGATCTAGGCAGCCTCATTTTGCGCTTAGTCCTTTTGCTGCGGGAATACGCTCCAGAATTGATCCTGACTCACCCATACGAAGGGGGTCATCCAGATCACGATGCTTGTGCCGTGATCGTTCAGCGGGCGGTACAGGCTCTCGAAGAGGAGCTGCGTCCAGTTATTGCAGAAGCCACCTTTTATCACCTGGGACCGAAAGGGATCCAAACCGGCTGCTTTCTTCCGGAACCCACTGGACGATACAGCGTGACTCGAATACTCACTGAGAGGGAAAGCAGACGAAAGAAGGAGTTCCTGGCATGCTTTTCCACACAGAAGGAGACCCTCAGTTATTTCTCCACTGACATCGAACGATACCGTATTGCTCCCCCTTATGATTTCAGCCGCCCTCCGCATGACGGGATGCTCTTCTATGAAAAATTTCCATGGGGTATGACCGGGGAGAAATTCCGAAAAATCGTCCAGACCTTCTGCCTTCCGGAGGCCACAGTATGCAATTAACAGTCCTGAGCGTAGCCTACCCTTTTGCTCCAGTAAGAGAGGGAGCTGTAGGAGGAGCTGAGGAGATTTTGTCTGCGCTCGATCAGGCTATTGTTAAAACCGGGAACCGTTCGATAGTAGTGGCGCAAGAAGGTTCCAGAACAAAAGGCGTGCTCTATTCCACCGCGGTGCCCTCCGGACAGCTCTCCGACCAAGTGCAAGATTGGGCAAGACGGCTCCACCAAGGAAATATAGACCGCGCACTACAGTCGCACGAGGTGGACCTAATCCATCTCCACGGGATTGATTTCACTTCTTATATTCTGCCCAAACATATTCCAATTCTTGCCACGTTGCACCTGCCGCCATCATGGTATCCGCCACAGGTATGGTCTTCCACCTTCTCTCATATCCAGATGCAATGTGTATCGCAATCGCAGAGAAGTGCTTGTCCTAACCTCTTCGCTGATTTACCTGTCATTGAGAATGGAGTAGACCTAGAAGCTCAAGGAAGGCACGGTAAACATGGATATGCACTGGTTCTAGGACGCATCTGTCCTGAGAAGAATATCCATACCGCGCTGGATGCTAGCATGCAAGCAGGAATTCCTGTACTCATCGGAGGACAGGTGTTTCCATATGCCGAACACCTTCAGTACTTCCGCGATGAGATTGAACCTCGCTTGAGGGGCAGGAATCGCTTTTTAGGTCCGTTGTCGCCGTCACGCAAACGACGTCTCCTGCAAGGAGCTCGTTGCTTGCTTGTTCCAACCCGTGCACCGGAAACAAGCTCTCTTGTCGCAATGGAGGCCCTTGCAGCCGGTACTCCGGTAATCACTTTCCCCTCCGGAGCACTTGTTGAAATTATCGAAGATGGGGTTACTGGCTTTCTTGTGAATACAGCCTCAGAGATGGCAGAAGCGATTCGATGTGCTTCCTTCATCTCGCCTGCAATGTGCAGAAAAGCGGCAATGCGACGCTTTTCCAGACAACGGATGATCGATCAGTATCTTTCCTTATATAAGCAAATGCTGTTATCTCGACTCGCCTCGGGAGACCTCCACCATGCTGTTGTCTGATGGCGTCCGGCTAGATTTAGTTCAAGATACAGAGGGATTACAGGCTCTTGAAAAGGCGTGGGAGCGGTTATGGACCGATAGTTCTATCTCTACTCCCTTTCAATCTCCTCAATGGTTGCTGCCATGGTGGAGAAGCTTCCAATCAGGAGACCTCTTCATTCTTGCAATATATGAAAACAATCTATTGTCAGCTCTAGTTCCCTTCTACATATACCGGGATGTGGACAGAAATGAACGGCAACTCCTCCTCCTTGGTGCAGGAACAAGCGATTATCTGGATGGCCTCTTTCGTACAGGGCAAGCAAGTTCACAGCAGAGCCAGAATGTACTTTCAGTCATTGCCGATTGCTTGAGTCAACATAGCTATCGATGGGATAGAGCTCATCTGGCACAACTGCGAGGCGGTTCGCCACTATTACAGATTGCCGACTTCTTCCCGGGAAACAGCCGTTGTTACCAGACCGATTCCTGTTCCTTGTTAACACTCAACGAGGCCAAAACGCTTCCCGCAAAATTACTGCGAAATATCAACTACTATCGCCGGCGTGCACAAAAAGAGGGAGAACTCGAATTCAAGCTAGCCAACGATGAGGAAACAGCACTTCTCTATTTTGAGTCGCTCGTCTCCTTACATCAACAACGCTGGAGCCTCGAAGGGCAACTCGGAGTGCTCGCCGATGAGCACGTATTGCAACATCACCGTGAAGCGATTCCTCTTCTTCAGCGCAAGAATGTTTTGCGTCTCTATGCCTTAACGTTGAATTCAGAAATTATCGGAGTTCTCTACGTGTTGGCCGATCGTCCAGGCCTCAACGATCGCAGGTTCTATTACTATCTCAGTGGCTTTCATCCGGGCTTCCGCTTCTTAAGTCCGGGAACACTTCTATTTGCAGCCGCTTATGAAGCTGCAAAGGCTGAAGGTGCGTCGGCTGTCGATCTTCTTCGTGGTGGAGAGCGGTATAAAGACTTCTGGGGAGCTGAATTCCATCCTACCTATGCACTTGAGCTATCTCCGCAGCAGACACAGCGTACGCACTTTCAAGATCTGGTCTTTCGGATGAAGGCATAAGACACAAAAGACATTTCGAATAAAGCAGAATTGCTGCCGATCACAGTACAGCTGAACGTAAAATCTAGTTATGACAATCGCAGCAGCAGAATCTCCAAGAGCAAAATCGCTCGCGTCTTCCATTCACGATCTTCGATCGGCACTCCAGCTTCTTGAAAAGACCCCAGGACAATTGCTAAGAACAGAAACTCCTGTCGATCCTAATGCCGAACTGGCCGGAGTCTATCGTTACGTTGGGGCTGGAGGTACGGTTGAAAGGCCAACGAAGGTTGGTCCGGCGATGCTCTTCGAAAACATCAAGGGATACCCTGGCATGCGTGTTGTCGCAGGTGTCCTCGCGAGCCGCGAGCGCTCAGCTTTGCTACTCAATACCACGCCTGAAAACCTCGGATTCCGCATGCTCGACGCTATCGAGAATCCCGTTCCACCGATTATTTTTCAAGGACAGCAACCACCTTGCCAGCAGGTTGTTCATCGCGATCCTGTAGAGATTCTGAAAGTTCTTCCCGCTCCAACAAATACTCCCGAAGATGCGGGTCCATTCTTTACACTCGGAATCGTTCGGGCTACCGATCCAGAAACGGGCGAGCATGACATTACCATTCACCGTATGTGTGTCCAGGGCCCAGACAAGCTGAGCATCTTCTTTGCTCCCAGCCGCCACATAGATGTCTTTCGACAGAAAGCGGAGGCGAAAGGAATTCCGCTTCCCATTTCAATAAGCATAGGCCTTGATCCTGCTATCTATCTGGCAGTGAGCTTTGAAGCGCCTACAACGCCTCTGGGATTTGACGAGCTTGACATTGCAGGAGGGCTGCGTGGACGTCCGGTCGAGCTCTCAAAATGTTTGACTGTGAATGAATATGGAATCGCTGATGCTGAGATTGTTCTGGAAGGAGAGATTCTTCCCAACGAAAGAATTCGCGAGGACATTAACACGAATACCGGTCATGCCATGCCCGAGTTTCCCGGGTATAACGGGCCTGCTAATCCGTCACTCCCGGTAATACGGATTAAAGCTATTACGCATCGCCGTAATCCGATTATGCAGACCATCGTTGGGCCAGGAGAAGAGCATGTGAACCTCGCCGGCATTCCTACCGAAGCCAGTATTCTTAAGGCAACGAATGCGGCCATGCCTGGACGCGTCTTAAACTGCTATGCTCATTCTTCTGGCGGCGGTAAATATCTGGTTGTTATGCAGATTAAGAAATCTGCTCCCAGCGATGAAGGACGAGCCAGACAAGCAGCGCTCATTGCTCTGGCCGCCTATCATGAGCTCAAGAATGTGATCCTCGTCGATGAAGATGTCGATATCTTCGACACAAATGATGTCCTCTGGGCTATGACTACCCGCTATCAGGGTGATCGAAGCACCATCTTCTTGCCGGGAGTAATCGGGCATCCGCTGGACCCTTCTCAAACGCCTGAGTTCAATCCACAGCTGGTTGTGAATGGCACTTCATGCAAGACGATTTTCGATTGTACCGTTCCCTTTCCTTTGAAAGCACACTTCATCCGTGCAAAGTTCAAGGAGCTGGACATAGCTCCATTCCTTAAGCCTTCGAAACGTCCATTCACTATAGATTGAGGAAGGCCGCTAGTCAGACTGCATAAGAGATCGGCAATTTCCTCTTGTGATCTCTAAATCAAAAAGGCCTCCCGCAAGGAGGCCGATCACACCAATTCTGTAATGTCTTGTTACACCATCCTTCCTTACGCATCCCAAAGAGTGAATCCCGCGCAGGTGCCTCCGAAGCGAGGGAAGCCCACGAGGATTTCATTTCGAAATGAAGGAGCCCCCAATGACTAAAAGGTTATCTGGTATGGTTGCGGTTGTGACCGGAGCGTCCAGTGGAATTGGGCGTGCTACCGCCCTGAAACTTAGCGAGCACGGCGTCAATCTTGTGCTCGCAGCTCGTAGAAAAAGTATGCTCGATGATGTAGCCAAGGAATGCAGACGATCGGGAATACAGATCCTTGCAGTACAAACGGAAGTTACAGAGGAAACTGCCGTGAAAACGCTCGCCATGCGTGCTTTGCAGGAGTTTGGAACCTTCGACATCTGGATTAATAATGCCGGGGTTACGACCATTGGGCGATTCCAGGACGTACCTGTGGAAGAGGACCGCCGAGTCATTGAAACGAATGTTCTTGGCTATCTCTATGGGGCCAAACAGGCGATCCGGCACTTTGTGAAGACTGACACAGGAACTCTAATCAATGTTGCTTCCATCGCTGGAAAGCTTGCCGAACCTTATTCTGCTGCCTATACCGCGTCGAAGCATGCCATCTGTGGACTCGGCTTAAGCCTGCGCCAGGAACTCTGGCTTGAAGGAAAACAGAACATTCACGTTTGTACCGTTATGCCAGCAGTAATCGATACTCCACTCTTCCAGCATGCAGGCAATCATATGGGGCATCCGATTAAGGCTATGCCTCCGGTCTACCCTGCAAGTGATGTTGCAGATACCATCGTAGATCTCATTGAAACGCCTCAGGATGAGGTCTTTGTCGGGACATCAGCCAAAGTCATGAATACCATGGAGAGCGGCATGCCATGGCAGACGCATAAGCAGCTGGCCAAGACAGTGCAAAAGCAGCATCAACGAGAAGAGCTGTTTGCAGCCCCAACAAATGGAAATCTCTTTCACCCTATGAGAGATAAGCATAAGGTGAGTGGAGGATGGGAAAAAGGAAATCGCTCTACATTTGGCATGCCAACACTCCTGGGCCTTGGTGCGTTAGTATCTGCAGCAATAATTTCGATTCGGAGAACTACTTCGGCAGCTAAATCTAGAGCCATCGTCACGCCCTTTCCCGAAAAAGCCAACAGGGACATCCGAGAGCGGCCAATGGCGGTGAATGAAGGAGTCATTTCAGCCCGGGAGCGAGGGCTCGACGAAACCATTGCTAATAGCTTTCCAACCAGCGATCCACCTTCAACAATTCCTGATCCATCGATCTAGTCCGAATAGTTCGATCCCAGCATCTGCCTTTGTGGCATGTGCTGGGATCACGTTCCCCTTCTCTTTTGACTGTTGCCCCGTCAAGCTCTTTTTATTCCGTCTGTTATAGAATTCACTTTCGCAATGATGAACAGACGGGATTTCTTTCAACTCTCAGCGGGAATGGCTTTGGCTAGGGCAGTACCGGCAACGGCCTCGCCAATCAACGACAGTGGCAGGACCTATTGGCTGCAGCAGATGAAGAAGGTCGCCGAACCGGTCCTTTCGCATCTGGCTGCTGGCACGCTAAAAAAAACAATGCCTGTCGAATGCCAACCGGGGACGGAACAGGATCGTCGACAATTCACTTATCTTGAGGCATTTGCCCGCCTCCTTTGCGGTATAGCACCATGGCTGGATGCCGATCTGGAAGCGGGGGCGGAACGAGAATTGCAGCTACGCTATGCAGAGCTTGCACGCGAAGCATTACGCTCTGCGAGTAATCCCTCCTCTCCCGATTTTCTCAATTTCGATCAGGGCAAACAGCCCTTAGTGGATTGCGGCTTTCTTGCTCTCGCTCTCATGCGAGCTCCGAAATCCTTATGGGAGAAGCTGGATGCAGCTACGAAGCGAAATCTTGTCCAAGCACTGGAATCTTCCCGCAAGATCACTCCTCCGTATAACAACTGGCTGCTTTTTAGCGCCTCTATAGAGGCTGGTCTTGCAATGATGGGGAGCCGGTGGGACGGTACGCGGATTGACTACGCAATCCGAAAGCACTTTGAGTGGTATCTAGGAGACGGGACCTACGGTGATGGTCCACAATTTCACTGGGATTACTACAACAGCTTCGTGATTCAGCCGATGATGCTGGACGTTCTCGCGACGATGAACAGGTATACCAAGGACTGGGAACGATTTCTTCCCGATGCCGTAAGTCATGCAAAGCGTTATGCCGCGATACAGGAACGAATGATCTCTCCGGAAGGAACATTTCCCGTAATCGGGAGATCGATTACCTACCGTACTGGAGTCTTTCATCTGCTTTCAGCAATGGCGCTGAGAAAGGAATTGCCCGAAGGCGTATCACCGGGGCAAATACGTTCCGCGTTAACACACGTTATTCAACAGCTTCTGGAAGTGGATGGAACCTACGATAAAAATGGCTGGTTGCAAATAGGATTTCGAGGCCACCAGCCACACCTCGGCGAGGTTTATATCTCAACAGGAAGCCTTTATCTTTGTGCAGCCGTCTTCCTGCCTCTCGGTCTGTTACCTTCCGATCCCTTTTGGGCAGAGCCTGCGCAAAATTGGACTTCACGTAAGATTTGGGCTGGCGAAGATTTGCCTGCCGATCACGCTCTCTGAACATTTCAAAGATAGGCGTATCCGAAGCTGTCAGTCTCGGATACGCCGTTATCAACAAGTACTAAAAGAGTACTTTCAGGCCTAGTTGAACCTGCCTCGGTGGGTAAGCCCCGGAGACAGTACCAAAGTTAGAATTGCTGACATTCAGATTTAGACCTGAAAAGTTTGTACGGTTAAAGACGTTGAAAAAGTCACCTTGAAACTTCAATCGAAGTGGTTCTCTGAGCGAAATGAACTTAGAAAGTGTCACGTCCGTTTGCGCCAACCCAGGGCCTTCTACCGGCGCATATCCAGCGTTTCCAAAGCGTGCTTCAGTTTTTGGAGTTGCAAGAAAAGCGCCTTTGTTCACATAGCCATTATGGCCAGCGTGTCCACTTGTATATAGAGGCACATTGGAAACACGATCTGGACGTACATTGCCCAGACCTAAACTAGAAGTGGCCTGTATGTTGTAGTAAGCACCGCTCTGGAGACGCGCTACACCACTAAGCTGCCACCCTCCGGCGACCTGACGAACGATAATGTTCTGACCATGAAACACCGGTCCTTGAGCGACAAAAGTGGCAATAAAGGCATGAGTGCGATCATTCGAAAGACGCCCATAGTTGTATTGCAGATTCTTCCAATTTTCTTGGCTTGTATTGTTCCCATTGGAGTCGCCAAGCGCTTTCGAAAAAGTATAGGCCAGTGTGAAAGTTAGCAACCCTGCCCGCTTGGCGGCAAATACCTGGAATGCGTTGTAATTGTAATTGGAGTCAAAACGATTCTGATTGATATTGGTGAATCCCTTGTAGGGGTTAAAGTAATTCACGGAAGAGATCGGCGGATTTTTCTGATTTGCATTTGCGACAACAGGAGCAAGATCCGGGAAGTTCACATTCGGTTGCCGCGGTTGGCGATGTGCTACGTTACCAACATAATTAACCTCAATCAACACAGACTTTGGCAACTGGTGTTGCACGCCAAGACTATATTGCCAGGTATAAGGATTCCGACTTGTGGGATCGATGCCGCTGATGTTTGCTTGCAGACCGGCGCTGCTTGCGCTGCTTGTTGCGAGAGTAGCTAGATTCCCGGTATCGAATTGGATGTTCTGCAAAAATGGTGGAATGCTCAGCTGGCTGAAAATCAAATTACCTTGAGGCCTATAGAAGAAGAGGCCAACTCCACCACGAATAGCTGTATTTGCGTTTGGTGCAAAGGCAAAACCAAAGCGGGGTCCGAAGGCACCATCCATCTTGTACAAGCCACGAGGAGCACCGGCGGGAATGAGTGGAAAGAGAGCGGTATTGATGTTTGGGACTCGAATAAGCTGATCGGAAGGCACGCCGCTACCAGCCCGCACCAAGCCGTTGTAGGGATTTCCTGAAGATGGATTTATCTTTCCATTCGGAAGAACGGTAACCGCATTTGCAGGGTTATAGACCGAAGGGTTGAAATTAGAAATGTTGTTGCCTTGGGTATAGAAGGGTGAGATCCACTGCCAACGCGCACCGTATTCCAAACTCAGCTTCCTTAGCGCTTTCCAGCTGTCCTGCGCAAAGGCTTCTATCTGATTAAAGCGGAAGTGCCCAACCGGATCGGCACTGGCTTCCTGATACGTCTGGAAATTCCCCAGGAAAGCGTCAGCTAACGCATAGCATGTTGTATTGCTGGTTGTAGTGCCGCAGATGCTGGATGTTGGAGTTGCGTTAAATGCTGCAGTCCCGGTGTAGTTGGAACGGGCATTCTGATCTACACGATCACGAATGTAAGCTCCACCGAATTTGAAGTTATGGTTTCCCTTGATCCAGGTAATATTGTCCGCTACTTGAATATCCGTTGATGGAGATAGGAGCGAGAAGTTCGGTCCCTGAAATGGCGCATAACCTGTTACGTTGACGATGGGGATTCCATTTGGATACCTGCCCGCGGTTGGGTAAAGCTTTGTATATTGGAATCCATAGGTTTCACGCTTCCAGTTATTGCCATAAGGAGGAATGCGCTGAGCTGCCCAACTGGCATTGGCTGTGGTCTGGTTAATCAGGTTTGAACGAATGATCCAAGTTTCCGAAACCAGGTAGCTTTGACCAGGACGATTGCGAGTCGTCGGCGTGGTGTTCAAGACCCCAGTATTTGAAAAAGTTCCATAAGGATCGATGAGCCTGTTTTGATCATGAATCCAACGCCCAAAAAGTGAATGAGCAGAGTTGATAACATAATCAAATCGAATCAGATCTTGATGGAAATTAAGGGGATTTGATGGCGCCAGAGTGAGATTGTTACTGGGTACACCTCCGTCTCTGAAACTAAGTCCACCTGCAGTAACAGTCTTATAGACATTTGCAATAGCGCGTCCGTCGGCGGTTATGAGCGGCGCAATGTTGTTGTTAGGAATGGGCGTCGAGGTACCTGGATAATAGAGCTGTACAGGCTTGGAACCGCTCAGCAGTGCGGAGAAATCACCATTCAGCATGGCCGTTGTCGGCACGGTAAATTGAGTAGCCAGCGCCTGCTGGCGAAGCCGACGCCACTCTTCGCCCAGGAAGAAGAACAATCTGTCATGTAGGACGGGACCGCCGACAAAGAAGCCGAAATCGTTATAGATCAGCTGTGTTTTCTTTTTGGCAATGTAGTTCGTTGCGTCAAGGTAATTGTTGCGCATGAACTCAAAGGCGCCGCCATGAAACTGATTGGTACCGCTTTTGGTAACGATATTGAAGGTAGGTCCGGAGGTACGTCCATATTCAGCAGAGGCATTGGAGGTGTCGACCTTGACCTCGGCAATAAAGTCGGGTCCTACGTTATTCATCAAGGAACCATTGGAGCCTGCGACTTGATTGTAGGCGCCATCTACCGTGAGGTTATTCGTATCGCTACGATTGCCATTGATGGTTTGATTGTTCGATGCAAGTGAGGTTGTTACAGAGAAGATGTCGGGATTTGTAACGACCGCTCCAGGTACCAAGGTCAGCAGTTGTGTATAGTTCCGTCCATTAAGAGCGAGATTGTTGACCTGTTTTGTATCGATAACGCGAGCAACTTCTCCCGAAGTCGTATTGAGGGTTTCAATAGCGCCGCTTTCTACTCTCACAACTTCTGTCGCCTGACCGAGTTGAAGAACGAAATTTGAAGTAACCTTCGAATCGGCGGATATACTCACATTCTCCTGCTGTGAAGTACGGAAATCCTTTTGTGCAACAGAAATCGAATAAACCCCTATAGGTAGATTGGTAGCGATATAGTTGCCGTTGGAATCGGAAATAAAGGTGCGAGTGACTTTAGTATTGCTTTCGGTAATCGTAATGGTGGCACCGGCAATCGATGCACCGGATTGATCCGTAATGGTTCCCGATATTTGCCCAAAACTTGTTTGCGCCTGGGCCTGTGGCACCGTCAGAGCAAGGGTGAATAATAGGAGTGACGTAAAGATCCACCCAGCAACGTTATTCTGAAATCTATCCCCGTATCGAAACATTCAAACATCCTCCAAGATCTACATGCTTGTGAACCAGGAAGCTCAAAAACCTTGTATTGCATGGTTAATAGGAACTTCGAACAAAATGATCGGAATCCTATTCTCATCGCGAAAGGACATGTGATGGGAGCATGCTGAGTGGCACTATTTTGTTTGACCGGAACTATGCATTGTCATTGGCTCTCCAAAAGTTTCCGGCTTTGCCGAAAACATGTTGTTAATCGATCATTCGCTTCTGCTCAGATCAAAATTTTGAGTTGATCGTCGGGGGATAGTAATGAGCCTGAGGAAGCACTGTCAAGCAATTTTCACAACTCTTAAAACATCAGTTCGATGATGAAACAATCTCATCACGCGGGGAACGAATACCTTGTGACGAGGTTTCTCCCGCATTGGAATTTTCGGCGGAAAATCTGGAACCAGAAGACAACTCCAACGGAACCAGTTACATCGGAATTGGAAATCACCGTCGGTTTATCAGCCCCCCAAGTTTTGCCGACCTAGATTATTCATTGACGCTGCTGTTTTCAGCGCAGTAATATTCGATGCCCGAGGTCAAAATGTCAGAATTCACTTCCCAAATCAGTTGTATCCTCAACAAGAAAACAGGTCCCGTATGGTCAACGGCACCTACAGCCTGTGTCTTTGAGGCGTTAGAGATCATGGCCGAAAGACAGGTGGGCGCACTTGTTGTCCTGGACGAGCACGGAAGGCTTGTCGGTATCCTCTCTGAACGGGACTATGCACGCAAGGTCATCCTCCAGGGACGCTCATCGAAAGAAACAGCCGTCCAAGAGATCATGAGTACCCCTGCGATCTTTGTTTCGCCCGACTACACAATCGCAGACTGCATGCAGATCATCTCGGAAAACCGCATTCGTCATCTTCCGGTTCTAGATGGGAATAAGATCGTTGGAATGATCTCGATAGGAGATCTTGTCAATTGGGTGATTTCAGAGCAGAGAGAAACGATTCGTCACCTGGAAGCATACATTTCCGGGATAGCATCTTAAGTGCTCAAGATGGTGAAGGCAATATTCTTTCATAGATGCGAGTGAGCTGTCCTTCCTAAGAGATGTACTCACTCTGTTGCGAGGTCTGATCTTCGCCATCGGTTGGATTGGATTTCGGCTGATTAAGAACGAAATAGAATGTTGCACCACCTCCTGGGACACCATCAGCCCAGATGCGTCCAGCATGCCTTTGAATGATCCGTTGAACGATTGCCAGTCCAACTCCGGTTCCTGGAAACTCTTTTCGGTCATGTAGTCGTTGAAAGATCTCAAAGAGCTTATTAGCATATTGCATATCGAATCCCGCTCCGTTATCTCGAACAAAGAAGATCTGTCCGGCGCTGTCTTGCCGCGCTCCGAATTCGATGTGTCCATCGGCCCTCTTCGAGGTGAACTTCCAGGCATTACCCAACAGATTATCGAGAGCTGAACGTAAGAGTGTCCTGTCGCCCTCGACTACCAGATTGGGAGTAATCGTCCAGGTCGTCTTGCGCCCCGGCTCTGCAGCTTTCAATTGGGAGAGAATCTCTTCGGCCAAAGCACTCAGGTCTACCTGTTCCCGAATTATCTGAGCTCTTGCTGTTCTGGCAAGAGTCAGCAGATCGTCGATAAGCCGATCCATTCTTTCCGAAGCATCTCGAATACGCTTCAAATACGACTTTCCAGTTTCGTCGAGATTGTCGGTGTAATCTTCCTGCAATGCGACGCAAAAGCCATTGATCGACCGCAGAGGCGAACGCAGATCATGAGAAACGGAGTAGCTAAAGGTCTCAAGCTCTTTGTTCGCGGAGATGAGTTCGATATTACGAAGCACCATTTCTTGATTCAGCTTTCGAATTTCGTCTTGAGCCTTTTTGCGCTCTGTTATGTCGCGGATCGCACTTGATACCAGAATCCCCTCTTCCGTATTGAGTGGGCTCAAGCTAATCTCTACAGGAAATTCCTCCCCATTCTTGCGAAGACCATAGAGTTCCAATCCTGCACCCATTGGCCGGGCCTGAGGATGGTTGAAGAAACGTGCCATATGTCCACCATGGCTGCTTCTATAACGATCCGGGATGAGGAAGTCGACGCCCTGACCGACCAATTCGTCTTTTCTATATCCAAAAACCCTCTCCGTTTGTGCGTTTGCCAGAACGATCTTCCCTGTCTGGTCTACAACTACAACTGAATCCGGAGCCGATTCCAGGAGTCCACGAAATTTCGTTTCGGCATATTTCCGATCCTTAATCTCGTTCTCCAGTGCTGTATTCATTTCCTGGAGTTTAGTGGGAGTCGGAACAGCAAGGATTTTCGGCACTAGAGGAACCAGAGCAATGGCTGTGGACACCGACAAAATGGCGGTAATTCCCTTGATCACTCCAGAAGTAACATAATCCGGATGCCAGACTGTCCACACTTCCATTAAGTGTGTAGTGCCGCATCCAAGAATGAAGGCTCCAAACATCACAAACGGCCAATGGAAGGGGAGATCCCGTCGTTTCCGAACGATATATATCAGGAGAATTGGAATACAGTAGTAAGCGAGTGTAATCAAGCTATCGGAGATAACATGGAGCCACAAGACAGACGGGTTCCACTGATAGCAGTAACCATGAGGCATGAAATCCGGGAAAGATAGCAATATGAGCAGTTCCAAAGATTTACCCCACTCGGCCGCATCAAATCGGCTGTTTCTCTACAATCCTGCAGGTAAAGCAATTTAGCCAGCCTGCAGCTAACTTCATTTCATCTTGCGGGTAAAACTTTAATCTCTGTTCTTAAGTTCCGAAATGAAACCTACCTAATTTCTCTCTATATAACCATCCTGCTCAGCGCGAAACAAATAGAATTTGCTATTCAGAACACTTCTATTATGATGACGCGAACGACAATGACAAGCATAGAAGAGCATACTTTTTATTTCGACCTCCTCAAGACCGCCATTGAAGAAGCACGTAAAGGTCTTGCCGAAGGAGGTATTCCCATTGGCGCTGCAATTTTCCGTCAAGATGGCCAGCTGTTAAGCTCAGGTCATAACCGTCGCATTCAAGAAAACGATCCCTCCATCCATGGAGAGACCGATGCCTTCCGTCGTGCAGGCCGTCAACGCTCTTATCGCAGTTTAATTATGGTCACAACGCTTGCTCCCTGCTGGTACTGTAGCGGACTAATCCGGCAATTTCGTATCGGTACAGTCGTAGTAGGAGAGAGCCGTAATTTTCAGGGAGGAATCGACTGGCTCCGGCAGGCGGGCGTAAAGATAATAGACTTGGATTCACAGGAATGCGCTTCAATGCTATCTGAATATATCCGAAGATATCCTGAAGTTTGGAACGAAGATATTGGTGAGGAATAACAGCAAGAAGAAATATGCCGGGATTCACAAGAGCTGTAACGACTCTGGAACTCAAGCGGTTTTCAGTTTTACCTGCGTGCTTCCCTGCTGCTTATTCTTCCGCCGTTCACCAAGTAATCCTGTAAATGCCAACAGATCCTGATCCCGATTACGGGCTGAAATAAGCTGCATGCCACCTTCCGGCATTGGTACGGTCACAACGGGCTGCCCCGACAAGCTTGCCGGAACGGTATAGCGCAAAAGACGCTGGCGAGTTTTACTATGGTCGGCACCAGCAGCCAGTATGCATACCGGAGTTGCGGGCATAAGAACAAAATCATATTCGGCAAGCAGATTATCCATGCGAGCGCGAAATGCCACATGCTTCTCACGAAGAGCGTCGACCGCTTCCATCGAAAGCGAAGATCCCCACATCAGACGGTCACGGATCGAGCTCTCAAAAGCATCGAAATTACCGGCATGGATTTGGGCAGCTTCATGAGCCTGAATACCGGCGAAGATCTCAATCAGATCGGTCCACCACGAAACATCGATCTCTGTTAATTGGGCTCCGGACCTCCGTAACTCATCCTGAAAATCAGCCATGTTGGCGAGAACGGAATCTTCACAGTCCGACAAGAATGATTGAGAAACGACACCGATCCGAGGAACGGAAAGCACCTGCTCTGACACAGGAAGATCAAACAAGGCACTGGCAAGCAGTGGACCGTCCTCCAGATCCCGATATAGCCAACCAATGGTGTCAAAGGAATGAGCTAAATGTGCAGCTCCTTGCCACGATCCCGTCCCCAAAGAAGAACGATATCCAGCGAGACCGCAGAGCGCTGCAGGAACTCGTATGGATCCGCCTGTATCCGTTCCGATGGCCGCCAAGGCGGACCCTTCCTGGACACTGGCTGCTGCTCCGGAAGATGACCCCCCAGTAAGCCAGCTGGAGTTGCGAGGTTGGACGCAGTCGCCAAACTCCGGATTCTCCCCGGTGATGCCATAGGCCAACGGATGTAGGTGGGTCTTTCCAATGATTACAGCACCGGCTTGTCGCAGCTTTCGGGCGACCCAGGAGTCATTTTGGCCGATTCCGTTCTTACTTTCGTAAAAGCGCGTCCCGCAGGTGGTTGGTGTCCCGGCTACATCGAAACAATCCTTTATGGAGACAGGAATGCCGTAGAGTGGTGGACGTTCGGTAATATCCGGGTAATAGGAGGGTAATAACCCGGCCTTCAGACATATGTCTTCTCTGTCCTGCCACAAGTAGACATTTTTTCCGGCGTTGCTATTTGCCCGCTTGAGAATGCCAGTGGCGACCTCCAGAGGGGAGATCTGCCCGAGAACCAAGGCATCCTGTAACAGCGATAGTTCCGTCGGAGTCATGCAAGAATTCTACGGTGTTTTTCGGAAAATGGTTGAACGATCCTCGGGTTTCAATCGTTCTTTTATTGTGTCGGAAATCGTCACAACAAATCTGAATTCGGCTAAATTCGTGACCACACATGCAATACCTGCCCGCCTCCTGGCACCAGATCAGATAAAGTGAATGCTGTATTACGAATACCATTGGGAGAGGTTCATGAGGATTGGCTGTAGCCGCCTGATATTACGTTCTTTACTTGCGGGAGCTTTTACCGTAACCACTTTATTCGGAGCATTTTGTAAAACCTCTGTTGCGCAGGCAAACTCCCCTACCGCCTTCGATAGCGTAAATCCCTTCATTGGCACAGGGGAAGATGGACATACCTTTCCCGGGGCAACAGTCCCTTTCGGCATGGTCCAGCTCAGCCCTGATACCCAGATCCGGCATTTCAAGCAAAGCTATAAGTGGTCTGCGGGTTATCGCTATGAAGACACGACAATTCTCGGCTTCTCTCACACGCATTTCTCAGGAGCCGGACACTCTGATCTGGGAGATTTTCTCCTTCAACCGATTTCGGGAGAAGTACGGCTGGAACCTGGAGAGATAGATAAGCCCGGTTCGGGATATCGCTCTCAATTCCGGCACAGTACGGAAGAAGCTCATCCCGGTTATTATGCTGTAACACTCGAAGACTATAGAGTTCGTGCCGAATTGACATCTACAGCGCGTGTGGGTGTTCATCGGTACACCTTTCCGACCGATCAGAACTCTCATCTTCTGATGGATCTTCGCTCTGCGATCTATAACTATCCGGGTAAGGTCCTGTGGTCCAGGATTCGAGTCCGCGAAGATGGAACCATCACAGGGATGAGAGAAACCCGCGGATGGGCTCCCGGCCGTCAACTCTATTTTGCGATGCGCTTCTCCAGGCCCGTAACGGGGCATAAGCTTTATGATCGTGAAGCCCTTCCCATTGAATACAAGGGATTTCGTACTCCTGGAACCAGTCCGGAAGATACGCAGTCGATCGAGGGACGCGGGCTTGTCGCGGTCTTTGACTTTGGCCAACTTTCCGAACCTCTGGTTGTGACGCTGGCACTTTCTCCTACAAGTGAGGACCATGCCATCGCAAATCTTCAGGCCGAAGTTCCCGGCTTCGATTTCGACAAGGTTAGGAATGAAGCACGCAAGTCTTGGGAGCAGGCTCTTGCGGCCATCGATATTCAAGCTTTGCCTGCACAGAAAGTGCAGTTCTACACCTCGCTTTATCACACGCTGATGGCTCCCAGCATCTCAATGGATGTCGATGGAAGCTATCGTGGCCCTGATAATCAGGTGCATCGTGCAAACGGGTTCCAGTTTGTCTCGACCTTTTCCCTCTGGGATACGTATCGTGCCGAGCAGCCTCTGATGACGCTGATTCAACCGGAGAGCAGAACGGTTGATGTAGTCCGCTCTCTCCTTGAATCTCAAAAAGAGAGTCCCTTTGGAATTCTTCCCATCTGGCAATTCCAGGGTATCGAGACCTGGTGCATGATCGGCTATCATGCCGTACCGGAAATCGCAGATGCCTATATGAAAGGTATTCGTGGTTTCGATGCAGATCAGGCACTCAATGCGATGGTGGCCAGTGCTACTTATGGCCCGTACGGACACCTTGAAGACTATATGAAGCTAGGCTTCGTTCCTGCAGATAAAGACGCCGAGGGAGTCTCAAAAACAGTTGAATATGCCTACGACGATTGGACCATTGCTCGCATGGCCCGCCAGATGGGAAGAACTGTGATAGCCGAGCGCTTCGAGAAACGTGCGCAGAACTGGCGGAATGTCTTTGATCCCAAGATCGGCTTTGTACGACCCAGAAACGCCGATGGTTCCTATCGAGAGCCCTTTGATCCAGCTCGCGCCGGAGCAGGAAGCGGCTTCACAGAAGGTAATGCCTGGCAGTACTCCTGGTACGAGCCCCAAGACGAAGCCGGTTTGAGTCATTTTTTGGGTGGCGATGACAACCTTGTCATGAAACTGGATGCGATGTTCAACGCCAAAGTCGATCCCAAACAATACGCCGATGTCGAGGATATTGCAGGACTCATCGGGCAGTACATTCACGGCAATGAGCCCAGTCACCACCTCGCTTATCTCTACACTTATGCCGGTCAACCCTGGCGCAGCCAGGAACGGCTGAAGCAGATTGTAGACAGCCAATATAAGAATGCTCCGGACGGCCTCGTTGGCAATGACGACCTTGGGCAGATGTCTGCATGGCTTCTCTTCACTTCCCTGGGCTTTTATCCTGTAACTCCGGCTTCAAACGAGTATGTTCTTGGCCGTCCATTTGTCGAGCATGCAACGATGAAGCTGCCCAACGGCAAGCTCTTCCGGGTGATTGCAGAAAATCTCAATGACAAGAACCTGTATGTCTCCCGCGTGACTCTCAATGGAAAACCTCTCACACGTACCTATCTTCGGCATGAAGAGATTATGGAAGGTGGAGAGCTACGCTTTACGATGAGCAATAAACCCAACAAGGACTGGGGCCGGGAAAACAGTGCAAGGCCTTATTCCATATCATCGGGGAAATAACTACATATTTCCATTCTTCCGGCCAATGCAAGGCCGGAAGAATGTGCATCTGTGATTGCCAGGGATGTGATTCCAAGTCGCATTCCTGGCAAAGATCTAGAAGCGGAATAAGTAATTAAATTTCACATAGAGGCTTCGCTGATCGTTCAGCAGCGAATTCCGCGTGCGTGGAAGAATTGGCTGCTTCTCGTCGCAGAATCCATCTTCCTGCCGGGTACAAAGCTTCGGATCCAGATTTAGATAATCGCTGGTATAGCCGATGTAAAACGCAGTTCCGGGATGCGGAAGATAAGTTAGCAGGATGTTGCTATAGATATCTTTGTTCGGCTCCAGGCTTGTGAACTCCGCATTTGGCAGCGTAGCAAGATACTGGCCGATGAAATTCAGCGACCACATTTTGTTCATCTGAAAATTCCAGCGAGCCACAACTTGATGATTGTCGTAGGCGACTCGGCCTGTTTGCGGGTCAGTGAAACGGTCGAATTGATAGGTGCTAAGTAAGTCGAGTTGCTGAACCGGCTTGATTTCGAGATTGACGTGTCCCGATTGAACGCCTACCGGCGAAGGAGCATCTCCTGACTTCGGGTTATAGTTAATCTCCTCGCCAGCATAAGAATTTAGTCCAATTGCCAATGCCGGAATCGGTGAGGTATAGAAGTCAGCGCCAGCAGCATGATTGTGATACTCGACATTCCCTGCCAACTCCGAGTAGTCATTGGGACGAAGTCGTTCCTGACCTGATTCCGCCCACACGGACAGATTGGTGCGATGCTTAAAGTTCAGGTTATAAGTTGGATCGAAATAGAAGTCGAGTGGCAGTCCGGAATGATCCCAAATCCGCTCCGAATAGATATGGAAACCATGCGAAAGCAGCGGTCCTCGTTCCGGACGAAAGGTATAGCTGAAGGCTCCATTCGGTTCACGAATATCGGGACGCGTGAAAAAACCTGTCTCCGTCAAATATCCTGCCGCCGTGTCCTGATAATTGAACCAGAAGCTGCGATGCCGGTCGGAATAGCTGACGGAATGGAGATAAGCCTGCCCGCTCTGCCATTCGTTATCAGTATTTAAGGAAGCAGCGGTAAGCGCCTGACCGGAAAGTGTCCATCGATCATGTAAGCGGGTTCGATAGTCCAAACCGCCATTTCTGCTATAGGAGTTCCGGTATTCACGATCGGCGAAGATGACGCCCAGATTCGACTGTGTACCAATGTCGCGATTGGCTCGGGCAACATAGAAATGTGCCCGTGAACCATACTGCGGATCGCGCTTGGGAACATCAAGTCCGGGATTCCGGTCGTCGACACTCAATATGCCAAGAGCCAGACCTCCAAATTTGCCGGTCAGCCGTTGGCCGAACTGCGGCCTTACGATATTTGGCGTGTAATACAGGCTCAGCGGAGTGCTAAAGTAACTGGCATTTTCAATAAAGAAGGGCCGCAACTCCGGATAGTAGTACTGGAAGCGTTGATTGGGAGGTGCTGGGTTATTAACCCCAATCTGGCTGAAATCGGGGTTGAAAGTCATGTCCAGTACCAGGCTGTTATGCAGAACAGATTTACTGTCGAGGCCCGAATATCCTTGCAGGTGCTTTTCACTAAAGAAGGGATTAACGTCGTCGACCCTATTCAGTTCCCGATAGCTGTGGGCAATGCCGTAGGGCTGAAACTGCCAATTCTTGCCTCTCTCGATGGCTTCAAAGCCCTCGGCCTCAGCTGCCTGTGTCAGCTGTCCGGCAACATCGTATTTCAATTCCGGCCAGAAAGCAGACTCGTTCTTACGGGTAATTCCCCTCTGCAGCTGAATGCCCCAAACCCTGGCCGTTCCGGAAGGAACATTAGCAAAACGTAAACTCGCGAACGGAACACGCATCAAGACCACATATCCGTCGGGCAGCTTAGCTCCCCAGGTGTCCCAAACCGTGTCGAAGGAGTAATCGGAACCTGTCTGCTCGGTATAGAGAGCATCTGCCTGGACACCGAAAGGATTCGCTTTAAAGATAAAGGCCCGGCGATTGTCATGGAAGGTGTCCAACATGATCTGGACATAATCATCGTCACTCAAGGAATCGCGTTTGAGCAGATGAGCACGAATGCCCGAGGTATCGCTGTCCTTGCAGAGGAACGCCACATAGAGATGTTCATGGGTATAGCCCAGATACGCGACGGTTGGCTCGCTGACCGGGTCGCCGTCTTCAGGATAGTGCTCGACAAAGTTATCGATCCGCAACATCCTTCGAGCCACCTCCGACCGCGGCGACTCAACCAGAAAATCCTTGAGCGCTGGAGGCTCAGGAAGCAACGGAACGAAAACCCGAGGAGCTCTTCCAGTAGAAGAAGGAAGGACCACGGAAACACCTTCACGGCTTGTCACTCTTGAAGTGCCGTCGGAAAGATTCGCTGTTTCGGCAGCTTTCGAAGGTGAACCTGCCATCCCCGCCACAGGCAAGAGCAGAAAAAGAGGAAGGAAGAAGAGCGCGGGTCTTCTCCACCGACTGAAAGCCAGATTTTGTAAGCCATGGAATCCGGTCATCAGATAAACTTCCCTTTCGGTTCGGCTGGGCGGAGCTGGCGCATTGGCCTGAACGGTACCCTTATGGTATCGGCAGAATGACAACGAAATCAAAAATTCTGTCCCTATCGGGGACACTTTGTTTCCAGATTACAGAGCATACTTGAGCCCGCCGTTTTGTCCTCAAAGCAGTATAGGAGCCCCCATCTTGAGGACCATCGAATGCAGTAGAGTAAAGCTGTACTAACTCGATCCCCCCTCTTGGTTACGACCTGCCCCCAAATCGAGGTCGCCTGAGACTGGAGTTTGAATGAAAGCACTTGTGAAGAGCCGGAGCGAACGAGGCTTATGGCTGGAAGATGTTCCCGTCCCCAGCATTGGAATCAATGATGTGCTTATCCGTGTGCTCTGTACCGGTATTTGCGGTACAGACATGCATATATATAACTGGGACGACTGGGCAAAGAGGACCATCCCCGTTCCCATGGTTATCGGACACGAATTTGTCGGAGAAATTGTTGAGGTCGGCTCAAACGTAAATGATTTTCATCCTGGCGACCTCGTTAGCGGAGAAGGTCATGTAGTCTGCGGACGTTGCAGAAACTGCCTTGCCGGAAGGCGTCACCTTTGCGCACATACTCAGGGAGTAGGCGTAAATCGCCCCGGAGCCTTCGCGGAATTTGTGGCTCTCCCCATGAGCAATATCTGGCGGCATAGTCCCCACATGCCACATGAAGTAGCCGCAATCTTCGATCCATTTGGCAATGCTGTGCATACTGCCCTGTCCTTCCCCGTACTTGGAGAGGATGTTCTGATTACGGGAGCAGGACCAATAGGAATTATGACGATTCCGGTAGTAAAGCACGCCGGTGCACGTCATATTGTGATTACGGACATGAATCCCTTCCGCCTGGAACTGGCACGAAAAATGGGAGCAACACTAGCCGTCAATCCCGTCGAGATGCCATTAGAAACGGTCCAGAAAGAGCTGGGTATGCAGGAAGGTTTTGACGTGGGACTGGAGATGTCCGGCAATCCGGCCGCTCTTCGGGAAATGATTCGCAATATGAGTCATGGCGGCAAGATCGCTATCCTGGGCATCCCCGCAAAAGAGTCTCCGACGGACTGGTCTCAGGTGATCTTTAATATGCTTACGATTAAAGGCATCTATGGCCGCGAAATGTACGAGACTTGGTACAAGATGGCCATGCTTGTAGAGATGGGTGTCGATATCACGCCGGTCATTACACATCGCTTCGGTTATGAGGATTTTGAAAACGGCTTCGCTGCAATGAACTCCGGCCAGACCGGGAAGGTAATCCTCGATTGGAGTAAAGCAGGGGCGTAACGGCAAGATCTTTGCGGCAAACACTGGCTGACAATAAGGTACTTCTCTTAGCGGCTCTATTGTCAGCCAGTTGATTTCAGTGCTAACTGAGCAGCGTGATAACCGCACATCCCATGTACGCCACCTCCGGGAGGTGTCGACGAGGAGCAAATATAGATATTGTCCGCCGAGGTGCGGTAATACTTCATAGTCGGACGCAGTAGAAACTGCTTCATGCTCACGGATCCGCCGCCAATATCGCCTCCCACCAGGTTGGCGTCCATGATCTCCAGTGCTGCAGGAAAGAAAACCCGTCGCGCCAGAATGCAATCACGGAACCCAGGAGCAAAACGTTCGATCTGCGATTCCAATCGAGGCAGCATATCGAATTCGGAACCGTTGGGGGTGTGGCAGTAGGCCCAGGCAGTATGCTTGTCCTTCGGAGCACGGCTGGTGTCGAATAAAGTCGGTTGTGCCAATAGGACAACCGGCTTTTCCGCGTGCTTTCCATGGCTCATCGCAAATTCTGAGGAAACGAACTCCTCCAGTGATCCACCAAGATGGACGGTGGCGGCTCGAAAACACTCTTTGGCTTTCCATGGAATCGGCTCTGAAAGAGCATAGTCTACCTTGAAGACACCAGGGCCATAGCGGTAGTTCTTCAGTTCCCTTCTATACCCTTCAGAGAAATGCCGTCCGGCAATCCCCAGCAACTGCCGGGGCGTAACATCGCAAAGAGTCAGATCATATCCCTGCAAGCTGTCGAGAGTTTCTATCGGATTCGAGGTAATCACCCTTCCGCCTAAGGTCTCCAGATAGCCACAAAGAGCATTTGTAATCGACTGCGATCCTTTTTGCGCAATCGGCCAGCCGACCGCATGCGCTGCGGCACCAAGCACAAGAGCAAAGGCGCCGCTCATCACATTGTTCAGGTCAAGGAAGGAGTGAGCTGCTAACCCGGCAAATAATGCTTGTGTCCGTATATCTCGAAATTCCAATTTAGCAAGCAGAGATGCCGGCAACATGGCTCTCCAACCAAAGCTGGCTAACAGGAGAGGATGCTTCGGTAAATGAAGGACCGGCTTCAAGATCTCTAGAGATAAAGACTCCCACTTACTCGAAAGAGGTTCGAAGAGGCGACGCCAACGGCTTCCGTCTTTCCCCAACACCGATTCCATCTCTCGGAAATCACGCTCCAGTGTTATAGCAGTTCCATCATCAAAAGGATGGGCCAGAGCTGCGGGAGAATGAATCCAGTTAAGACCGAAGCGTTCGAGCGGTAAGGTACGGAAGAAGGGAGAACCCGCTGTCATCGGAAAGACCGCAGCCCCAAAGTCGTGACAAAACCCTGGCAGGGTAAGCTCCAAGGTGCGAACAGCGCCGCCAGCCTGTGCCTGTGCCTCGAATACCTCGACACTGCACCCGGCTTGAGCCAGTGCGATAGCAGCTGAGAGTCCATTAGGACCAGCACCAATCACAGCAGCCTTTAACGAACCGGGCACTCGACCTGCGACCTCAAAATCTTTCTGCACCAAAGCTCCTCTTCCAGACGTACTGGAAAACCGCCCTTTTTATATCAGTGACGAACTTACCGATGACTCGGCAAGGGATCCGGCCAAGCCTCTATTCGTGGGCCACCCTCGGGATCGAGCTTTAGCGTTGGAGCATAAACACCCAGCAGCTTTCGTTTCCACCATGTACCCTCGGTTCTCTTCTCCTCAAGACTTGTAAACCAATACTGCCAAAGAACTGCTCGCACATATACCGGAGGATGCGAGGAGAAGGGGTTGGATGCAAATAATGCCAGAACATCCGGGCTCCCTCTTAATAGTTGAATTTCTGTGTTCGGAACGATTCCATTCGCGTCCCATGACTCCAGAGAAGCAAACCATAAATTCCAATCGAACCTCGGCTGATACGGGGCATAAATACGTGGCGGTAAGGACGGATCCTGTGGTTTATATCGAAAGCGATAAGCAATCCAGGTTTGTCCATCGTTGGAGCCCTGAAACTCTATTTCGTAACGTCCTCTGGTCATTACTGCAAAGAGGCCATACTGATTTGCAATTCGAAAGGGCTCCAATACTGCGACCGGACCTGTTGGAAGAATCGGAGCAGGATGCAGGATTCCAAGCATCTCTACGCACGTGACGTAAGCGATCCAGCTCAGCATTATTCCGGAAAGGCCAAGGCGTAACCATATAAAGGAGGCAATCCGTTCCGATGGTTCAATACTGTCGTTTGCTTTCGCGTCGACAAAACCACAATTATTCGCAATCGCCGCAGGCAGAAATCGGAAGAGGAAACGATCGTCAAGGAGCAGAACACCCAAAGCCAGGACCAGGTAATTCAGGAAGGCATAATTGGCGGTCAGAATAACTCCGATCTCCCACGGAGTAACGATAAAGAAACAAATGATTCTCCATCGTCTAGGTAAAAGGAACATCCATACAATGGCCAACTCCATAATTAGCGTTGCAAAAGCAGTCGTTAGGTGAAACCAATACGGCAGGTGCTGCATATACCAGCCAACCCATGTCGGAAGAGGGGCGTTCTGGTAATAGTCGTACATCGCGGAAAGATTGCGCCATTCCGGATCGCCGCTGGCCAGTTTCACCAGTCCGGATTCGAAGTAGATGCGAAACCACTCCCAGGAGAGCAGGAAGAACGGAGCCCGCGATGGTGCATCCTCTTCCCCTAATCCGGGAAAGACTCCCTTGGGCGCAAAGAAAAGGGAGAGGAAGCCAGCTTCAAGCAACATGCCATCGGATTGATAAGCAGAAAAATCCTGTGCAGCTGAGACAAACGACAGGAAGCAAAGAAGGCACAGGAAGAGCGAAAGACGTGGCCATAAATTCGCTATTAGGAGCAGTGACGCGAGCATGCCGATCCAACAGAGCGCCATCAGCATCACAGAACCGGAAGAAAGCCACAACAAGCTGGGAACGTACCAGAAACGCAGCCAGCCCAAAGCATGTGCAATTGCCTGTAAATAATGATCTACCGCAAGAATTCCCTGCGGGCCAATGAGACCTCTGATCTGAAAGGCCAAGGCAAAGAAGGCCGAGAAATAAATAGCACCAAGAGCACGCAAAAAGATCCATCGGGCTACCAGGTGCCCGGGAAGCCCCGGATCATGGCCAAAGAGCCATATCAATCTCCGTTCTATTTTCCCTTGCATGATTGCTTAGAGGCTGCACAGTGTTCGGCCTTTGTCTGCGAAGAGGTGGCTCAAATCGTGTTTCCCTCTGGCTTGGTACAGAGAAATACGATGTTTCACATCCGTTTGCCGGACGTGTTCTAGTGCTCGCAGTGCAAGCAGCCAATGATCAGAGGGTAATTACGTAATTCTGTTTTCATTCATTTCATCAAAAAGGTTTCCAGAATGCTTTCCCCTGGCTTCTAGAGTCGTGGTGTGCAACTTTTGCAATTTCAATTAGATAACAACAGTAATGCAAACCTCTTTCGAGGGACCGGGAAAGACGGTTTTCTTTGCTGTTGATAACACTTTTGTTCAAGCCACTTATGGAGTAAAAGTTCTTGCTGCATGGTTAACAGAGAGAATAGATTCCGAATCCTATTCAAGATGGCTTCTTTTTGCCGTGCCAAGGGAAGGAGGCATTTCGATGGACCCCATGGTCGACATCCCGACAGTTTCAGTTGTTGCGCGAGCGGCACAGCCCCTTTACTCACGTGAAGAGGAATACGCCTCTCTATTACGTGAAGCGGCAAAAGCTCGCATTGTCCTGTTGGGAGAGGCGACCCATGGAACACACGAGTTTTATCGAGAGAGGGCCTGGCTTACCAAGCGCTTAATTAAGGACTACGGGTTTTCAGCTATTGCAGTTGAAGCCGATTGGCCAGATGCCTATCGCATCAACCGGTTTATCTCCGGGACAGGTCCGGACCGTTCGGCACTCGATGCACTGGGCGATTTTCGACACTTCCCTGGCTGGATGTGGCGGAATATGGACATCCTTGCCTTTCTCGAATGGATGCACAAGCACAGTCCTAAACTTGCTCATCCGATTGGTTTCTATGGTCTCGATCTATACAGTCTCCATGCATCAATTCAAGCAGTCCTTAATTATCTGGATAGAGCCGATCCTGAAGCGGCACGGCGGGCACGATATCGCTATGGATGTTTCGATCAATTCGGTGAAGATACTCAAGCCGACGATTATGCAGCCAGCTTTAGCATGACAGAGGTTTGTCAAAACGCTGTGGTCGATCAATTGGTAGATAGGCTTCAGCACTCCACCGCCTTGTCGGGCCATGATGGCCAAGCGTCGTGTGCAGACTTTTTCTCCGCCGAGCAGAATGCCAGATTGATCAAGAATGCTGAGGAGTATTACCGCTCAATGTTCTCAGGCAGCACGGAATCGTGGAATCTTCGTGATCAGCACATGGCGGAGACCCTCGAAGAGATTCTCAATCATCTGGGAGCTGATGCAAAGATCATAGTCTGGGCACATAACTCACATTTGGGAGATGCACGTGCCACGGAAATGACCAAACGAGGAGAGGTGAATCTCGGACAACTTGTCCGGCAGCGCTATGGAGATAGTTCCTGCCTGATCGGCTTTACCACCTACTCCGGAGAGGTAACTGCTGCTTCAGACTGGGGAGCGCCTGCTGAGCGGAAAGTCGTAAATCGAGCGCTACCTCACAGCTACGAAGCAGTCTTCCACGAAACAGGCATTCAGGACTTCTTACTTTGTCTCAAAGAGGATCCCGCTGTAAAGATGGCATTATCCCGGCCGCGATTGGAGCGGGCAATCGGAGTCGTTTACCGACCAGAAGCGGAACGCGTAAGTCATTATTTCATGTGCCGTCTGGCTGAACAATTCGACTACATCATTCATTTTGATCGCACTCGAGCTCTGGTGCCGCTGGAAAAAAGCCAAAACTGGGAAGCGGGAGATATGCCGCAAACCTATCCGCATGCCGTATAGGTGGCACTACCCACTCGGGGGTACCTAATCGGGATACAGGTTGGACGGCGCACAACGTCAGGTGCGCATCCGAAAGAGTATGATGGCCATCGAGCAAAACCGGAGTTCCGTCATGGCTTCTGGACTGGTCATCGATCTCCCACAGCTACGCGGCGAAATGATTGCCGAAATCAAGAGAAGGAACATTCGGGATGAGCGTATTCTTAAAGCGCTTGAAGATGTTCCACGAGAAGAGTTTATTGCTTCCGAGCTGAAAGAAAGCGCGTATGCGGACACTCCCCTTCCCATTGGTTTAGGACAAACAATCTCACAACCCTTCATTGTTGCCTTCATGCTTGAACTCGCAAACCTGCAACCGACAGCGCGAGTGCTCGACGTTGGCACCGGCTCAGGATACGCCGCAGCCGTCACGGCCAGGATTGCAGAAAAAGTCTTCACTATTGAGCGTCAACAATCGCTATTCGAGCAAAGCCGGAAGAAGCTTCAGAAACTTGGATACATGAACGTTTTTACATGTTTGGGTGATGGAGCTCAGGGCTGGCCGGAAGAGGCACCTTTTGACGCAATTCTTGTTGCCGCAGCCTCGGATCGAATTCCTCCAGCTCTTCTTGGCCAGCTTAAAGCAGGAGGTAGACTAATTATTCCAGTCGGTGGTGCCAGAGCGCAAAAGCTTCTCCGGGTAATTCGTTCTAGCCAGGATCGTTACGAGGCGAAAGATTTTGGGCCGGTGAGTTTTGTCTCTCTCATTCATGAACTGTAGGTACTTCAGCTCACAAAAATTGCAGCTCAAAACAACTCGCTGATGCAATAGCTCCATCCCAATTTCTAGCTGAGTGAGCCTACTCACGAAGAGAAACCCTATGGCTGAAGAAGCGGGCACGAGTTCCGAGGCTGATCACTCGCTTCTCGCCAAAGGGTGATGTCAGCGGGATCGAACTGCTGAGCTTTATAAGGAACAACATCAGTTGCTGATCGTCCGTCGAGGAATTCTGCCATGGCGCACACGATTCAAAGCATTTCCGGACGCCTTCTGATTTGGATTAGTATCCTTCTCCTCAGCCTCTTCTTGTTCCTTTGGTTACTACTTGGGACTCCGACTCAGAGAGATAGCACACACCAGTCTGTTAACCAGACCCTCACAACACAAACTGAATTTTGCGCTTGAGATTTCGTGTATTTACATCCCTCAAGAAGAAGTGGGATGTGAAAACACTTGTCTTCCAAGATCTCATAATGGTACTGGGTAGGAATCTGGCTTGCTGAAGAGCTGCTATCGAAAACTGTCAAGCGACATCTAATCACTATGCAAACCGGTAAGCTTGATACGAAAAGACTACTTCGCAATATAGCCGGATATACATGCATCGTTGCTGGAATTGCAGGCTGCATTCTTCCAATTATTCCCGGAATTCCATTGCTCCTGGTCGGATTGGGATTGCTGGCAGTGCACAACCCGTGGGCTGCCAAGATCTTGCACTGGTTGAAGCAGCGCATTCATAAAGTCACGGAGAAACGGACAAAGACCACAGGACCAGATGCTCCCGCAAAGACAGACATCGAGACTGCGGAGTGGGAATAGGTTGGCACCAAATTGGAAAGTCCCACAGGTGTTGACTAGCATAGGTCGACACCTGTGGGACTTTTTATATTCACGAGGCAATTGACGGAGGGAGGAGTGCCTATCTCCCCTCGCCATCATTGCTTGTCTAGTATTGATCGAAGAAATTCGGCATTGTGTAGAATCCCAAATTCCAGTTCAGGTTCAGGTTGTCAAAGATGGAGCAGATCCAGCCAAACTGCTTGTCATCACAAATCCGGCTGAGACCATCCGGTATTCCCGTTCCGCTTAGGGTTGTAGAAAGCTTCAGATTGCTTTTGCCACTTAGCTTGGCATCCACAGAACCAGTGCGTTTGCCCAAGCGGGTGGGATGAAAGACAACGTTGATATTGCACGTCCCACCTACGACAAGCGTCTGGCCGCAGTTGTTAGTCTGTGCATAGTCGCCTACCGTTGACAGACGATTGATAGCAAGATTCACTTCTCCGGTATTCGAGAGCGTGAGAATCTGTCCATTCGAGTTGGTATGAAGTGTCGTGTACCCAAAATCTACTCGCGAAGGAGACAGGGTAGCTGATGTCTTGGGCGTAGGAATCAGGAAATAGCCAACCGCCGGATCATGATCCGAAACACGTTCTGGCCTTGTGCCGTCGTTGTAATAGATCACGGGGAAATCGGCGTTTACATGAGCATAGCTCACATGGGCTCCGTTGCTGACCAGATCCGATGTAACGACAACATGGTCAAGCACCTGTGCATTCCCGAATTCTACATATGACCAGCGCTGTTCCTTCGGCAGCAGAGTCACCAGGTCGGTCAAAGTTGGACTGACCAAACCGGCGGCTCCCGGTTGCACAACCTGATCGGAAGGAAGAGTGTTGCCTGTAACTGTTCCCATCACATCGGTATAGCCATCCGAAAACTCAAAGACGTTATAGTCTCCTACTGAGATCACATGCTCGCCGCTGCTCTGGTAACTCTGGATCAGCTTTGCCAGATATTCAGCTTGCAGCTCCTTCTTCAGACGAACGAAGGGACCGCTGGTTGCATCGTTCTCTCCGGAAAGTGAACGAAGGTGGTTGGAGATCACCGTTACAGGATAGTCAGTCGCTCCGGCACGTTTGATTCCGGCATGAAGAACAAGCGGAGGGCGATCATTTAGTGCCGAAGTGTTCCCCGATACAGGGTTGGTCATGACTTCGTCTTTTCCGAGTTGATCGACACTATTGACACTCACCCGGCCCGACTTCACCAGGAAGCCAACCGAGATCCCTCCAATATCGTCGGTAGTATCGGCAGCATAGGCTACATACTGCGGGTCTGGTTGTCCCGAAGCCTGAGCATCGGAGCTGATCTGAGCTGCGATATCGGTCGCCACAGACTTATTTTCGATCTCCTCAAGGCTTACGATATCCGGCATTCCCAGAACATTACGAATCGCGAGCGATACCTTAGACAAGCGCCGGGCATAGGCGTCCGGCGTGATATCGACCGCACTGCTTTTCTTTGTGCTCTTCGAGACTGGATCGTAGTAGAGATCGTCATTGGAGTTGGAGTTGAAGAACCGCTCAACATTGAAAGCCGCGACCGTGAACTCACTTGAGGCAGGAGCGGAAACCGGCTGCGCAACTGTCCCGCCGCTCAGGTTGCCGGTGCTGTTGTAGGCTTTGTCGAGAATCAAGCGTGCAGGATCGTAGTAGGTATCCGAACTGTAAGTTAAGTCGAGAATGCCTGTTGCGTTCTTCAGGAGCGTATTTGTTGTCAAATCGATGGCATTGCCACCAAGGAAAGTGGAATCTACCAGCAATCTTTCAGGATTATCGTCAAACCGGGCAACATTGGCTGGAGCATTACTTGGAAGAGTATCGCGCACGTCGATTCCCGGCTCGCGGAAGGGGCGTGCCGTTCCCGTGATTACGGCAAAGAACTGACCGTTCGACTTCTGTGTTTCGGAGGCTTCAGTCAGATTTCCGTCGGATCCAGAAATAGAAGTCAGCGAGTCCACCATGACACGCATCGATTCGTAAGGAGTGAGTTGGTAAAGCCCTCCAGTGGGAGTCAACATGGACGCGGTAATCTTTACAGGCGTTGGTAGAGCATTTCCCGTTGAGAGGAGATTGATGGTTAGCGGAGAACCTATCTCAGTCGCCGGAGTATGGCTGGCCGTGGGATATTCGCTGATCTTTCCCGTGACTTCCAGCTCATTGCCAATGACGGCTGTGGCCGGAACTTTTCCCGATCCCGTATAGACATAGATGCCTTCCGGAGTAGCCGGATCAGAATCGGCATCGGCATCACGCAACTGGAGGAAGAAGCCAGCTGAACCGACACCCGTAACGATACCGCTGGTCTTAATTTGTTGCCCAACGTAAGCCGAAGGTACGGCAGCCTGAATCGTATGAATAGGCACAAAGGAAATCGGGATGTTGACAGTCAGTGCGATGTTTGCCGTCGCAGTGCGTCCCTGCCCATCCGAAACAGATACTGGAAGAGAAAAAGCACCGCTAACCGTATTCCCAACCGTACTGCTGAAAGAAAAGATGCTGTCACCGGCAGTTACATCGCCGTGTGTGCCATCGTCATAGAAAAGCTGGCCGGAGACGCTTCCGATGCTTGTAAGATCTGCTGAAACCTGGATTCCACTGCTGGCAGGATTGCTACCCGGAGTGACGGTGACAGTGAGTAAGGTGCTATCGCCCTGTGTGATCGTCGCAGGAGTGGCTGAAGCTGTTGCGCTGATTGCTCCTGCTGGCAACGAATTATGTGGATTTGGTGTCCCGGTTGTGAAGTCAACACTATTGTTGTTGGTATCGACGGTGGGATCTTTGCGAATGGAGGCCGTAGTATTGCTGGGAGCGGGAGCATCGCCGGAACCCTCATAGCAATTTGCTGTTCCGTATCCAACAAAGTCGGCGATGGGGCTTCCTGTAGGACAAGCCCCGGTCAGAGCTGTCGTATTGCTAACCAGAGCAATTTTGCCGGTACTCGCTGAGAAGTTCGGAATCGAACTCTGATTCAGCGAGGTGGTCATCACAAAGTCAGGAGTGACCGGCAGATCGGCGGCAGAGGTGTTAGAGCCTGCAGCGCCCTGAATCAGGAAGTATCGTCCAGAAGGGACTATTACCGAGGGTAGCGCAACCGCATTCCAACTTGTGCCGCTGGCGGAAGCATATTGAACGGAATATCCCGCAAGACTGATGTCTGCGCCCGTCGGATTATAAAGCTCCAGATAATCGTACTTGTATGGCGCGCCGGAATTGCCTCCGCCTCCATATATCTGCGATACCACCAGACCCGATTGGGCAACGGCTGGAAGACTAATGAGAAAGACCAGAACAAAGATGCCTTGGAAGGCACGACGGAAGAATGGCATGAGCAGCTTCACCGCGTATAACCTCCGTAGAAAAGTTTCAGGAATACATGCCGCGCAGAACTGCCGCAGCACACTTCAGAATGGTGGTGGATGAGTCTATCTCCGGAGCTTGTCATTCATTCAACTGGAGATAGGGACGATATTTTTCGTGTGTCTTTGTAACACTCTAAGGGAAGAAGAGCAAGGAAGGATCGGGGGTGAGGCTGGAATTCATTGAAGATTGACAAACGCAAAAAAATGCTCACTTTGGATATTCTTTTGCATGACACACCTCCCTCCAGACAAGATATATAAAGGCGTATCTATTGTGACTTTATAACCTCACCAACATTGAGGAAGATAACGACGGCGCGATATATACAGATCAAAGTCCCTTAGTGAAAACGTAGAGAGTCTATCAATGGCGTTCACGACAAACTTTTGGCAGACAGCAGACAGCTCTTTCCAGACTGGCGGCACCACCCCGCAAACGACATATTGTGGGATATGCTATCGGCCTCTTTATGACCTCTTCAGGATTTATCGCTCCGATTCTAATGGCTACCGATCCTAGCTTGCGGCAGATGGGATTGGGCATATTTCTGATGATGACTTTCACCCTTATCGCTCCTCCCATTCTTCTCGCCTGGCGCCTCATCGTGAATCTCAGATACAACTCGACTCGATGGCCTCGGGATAGATGGCTTTGGGAATCTTCTTACCTTTGCAGGCGTTGCGGCAATATCTTCCAGCCAAACAAAGAATTTGTCGCCCAAGTCTTTTCTAACCAATAGTTTTACCCAGCTAGAGCTTTTGGACTTCGATACTGACCATATCAGAAACTCAAATGCTCTAGCTGAAGCAGAATGAGCAACGCTCGTTCTCTCCCCCTCCTAACCATAAGTGTCGCCAGAACATGCCAATCAAGGACCTCTCGGATTGAGCGACACTTCGGACCATCTCAGTTGCCAGAAGCACCTTCAGCACCGCATAGTGGAATGGTCCCAGATTTCGGAGGGCCACACGGCGTGACCGAGCCCTTCATTTATCTTTCGGATCGGAGGTCTACTAGATGGCACGAAATACTTCCCTTTCGACCAAAGTTCTCACTACCAATAAACACCTCATTCGTTGGGTCGAGAAGATGGCCGAACTCACACAGCCGGACTATGTTCATTGGATTGATGGTTCGGATGAGGAATACTCCTACCTGTGTGATCTATTAGTTGCCAATGGAACTTTCACGCGGCTCAATCAGGATCTGTGGCCGGGTTGCTTCTATGCCCGATCCGATCCTCGAGATGTGGCCAGAGTAGAAGAACGTACCTTCATTTGCTCTCTATCCAAAGATGATGCCGGACCAACCAACAACTGGGAAGAACCTTTCGTCATGCGACGCCGCCTTAAACAGCTCTTTCGCGGCTGCATGCGGGGTCGAACCATGTACGTGCTTGCCTACTGTATGGGACCGGTAGGATCTCCCTTCTCGCAGATCGGTGTCCAGCTAACCGATTCTGCCTACGCCGTCGTCAACATGCGAATCATGACCCGTATCGGCATGCCTGTCTTTGCCGAAATCGATAAGGACATCAAACGGGTAGTTCCCTGCATGCACTCGGTGGGAGTTCCTCTGGCTCAAGGACAAAAGGATGTTCCGTGGCCCTGCAATGACGAGAAGTACATCGTCCATTTTCCTGAAACCCGCGAGATCTGGTCATACGGTTCTGGATACGGCGGAAACGCACTACTCGGCAAAAAGTGCTTCGCTCTACGCATCGCTTCCAACATTGCTCACGACGAGGGATGGATGGCGGAACACATGCTCATTGTAGGAGTGGAAAATCCTCAGGGCGAAAAGACTTATGTGGCAGCGGCTTTTCCCTCCGCCTGTGGCAAGACAAATTTCGCAATGATGATTCCACCGAATGGCTTTGAAGGGTGGAAGATCTGGACGGTAGGCGACGACATCGCATGGATTCGCCCCGACGAAAAAGGTCAGCTGAGAGCCATCAATCCTGAAGCCGGATTCTTCGGCGTAGCTCCCGGGACAAGCGCCAAGACCAACCCCAATGCCGTGGCTACGCTACGCAAGAACACAATCTTTACGAATGTAGCCCTGACTCCGGAGGGTGGAGTGTGGTGGGAGGGGATGACGGACGATCCTCCTGCTGAGTGCATCGACTGGCGAGGTCAACGATGGACGCCGGAGATCGCCAAGCAGACGGGAGCAACTGCGGCACATCCCAATGGGAGATTCACCGCTCCTGCCTCACAATGTCCCACCATCGATCCCGACTGGGAGTCTCCGGAAGGAGTGCCTATCAGCGCCTTCATCTTTGGGGGTAGACGCTCGAAGACGATGCCGCTGGTCTACCAGGCTTTCAACTGGAGTGCAGGCGTCTACGTTGGAGCAACAATGGGCTCGGAAACCACAGCTGCAGCCAACGGCGAAGTCGGACGGGTACGCCGCGACCCGATGGCAATGCTGCCATTCTGCGGATACCACATGGGAGACTACTGGCGCCACTGGCTTAAGATGCAGAAGTCTCTTGAGGCTACTCCTCGCATCTTCCACGTCAATTGGTTTCGCAAGGACGAAAACGGAAAATTCCTTTGGCCGGGCTTCAGCGAAAACATGCGTGTGCTGAAGTGGATTATCGACAGGATTCACGGCCGCGCCCATGGCAAAGAGACTCCGATTGGATGGATTCCCTACTATGAAGATATTCAGTGGGAAGGGCTTGAATTTCCGCGGGAGAAGTTCGAACAACTGCAGCGGATAGACCGCGCTTTGTGGAAGTCCGAGGTTATTGGTCACGAAGAGCTCTTTATAGCCCTGCATGACAATCTTCCCCCGGAGATGATCTACGAGCGCGAACTGCTGATCTGTCGATTGTAGCCATGCCAGCTATCGTGGAGGGTCTGGTGGCCCTCCACTGGTAAATTGCAGATTTACTTGAGCTATACGGGGATCTCCTGATTGCTTATCGTCTTTCCGTGAACTGTTGTCTTCCCTTCTTCGCAGAAGGACTTCAACCGAAGAAGGTCCTCATCCAAAACACGCTTCGGATCGACACCAAAGAGCGATGCCAAGGTATGAGTCACGACACCGCCCATAGGGTTATAGGAGATCCGAAGATGTACGCGAGTACCTTCGCTGGCAGTCGGATTGAAGCGAACAATTCCGGCGTTTTGCATCTTCGCTCCTGGAATACTTTCCCAGGCAAGAATCTTGTTTGGCACACACTCCGTCATCATTGCGTCCCAGGAAATTGAAACGCCGGCAGGACCACTTACCGTCCAGTGATAAACTCCGTCTGCCATCTTCCGAACTTCTTTTACATGCGACATCAGCTTCGAGAAGCTCTCAGGGTTCGACCAGAGTCGATATACCCTCTCCACTGGAGCATGAATCTCGATTGTCTTTTCCAGTTCGATTCCATGCCGGTCTTCCGTCAACCCCAGGGCACCCCGCAATGGGCGGTTCGCTATTGCACGCAAGAGAACACTGCCACCGGCAACTGCGAGAGGGAATCCCTTCGGCCCCTGCTTATATCCCTGGCGGAGTGCCATGATTGCTGCCGCGCCAGCAAAAACTCTCGCGGTCGGTGACCATCTTTGCTGCCTCCACTCCGGCAACGGGCCGCGGAACGATGAAGGCCCCGCAGTGTTTTTCTGGATAGTCAACCGGTTCTCAATAGACTTCACTCCGCGTACAGAATAAAGACGAGGAATCAAGCCCCCCATCTCTCGGTCAGGAATAATTCCTGAAATCATAATCTTGCCGTGCGTTACCACAACATCTATCGAACTCGGACTGGACACAATTCGTCCTAACCTGGTTCGTACGCGCTCCACCAAGACCTCGTCCGATACCTGCTCTACCGTAATTGCACAAAGAGTCTTCGAGATTGCCCCACGAGCCCGGTTTCCTAGATCTCGTACGAATTTTCCTCCAGCATCGGCACAAACACGCAGAAGGTGTCCGGCCTTGTCCCGCACGTGCTGGCGCCGTCGTGTACCGGAGTCGGGATCGAGCATATACATGAGGCGTGCGCCGACTACCGCGCCAGCCAGGAAACCGCAGGTTCTTTTGTATGAGTCCATATCCACTCCTTTCTGCAGCAATCTTGAGCGATTGCCCGCCTTCCTACTAGCAAGCTCTACATTTTTCGATGCTTGCAATTTCCTACAGATAGCCAGTAGCTATCAACTCTTCAAGAAGAACGCCCAGATAGGGTCACCGGCATACGGTGGACAGTGAGGAGCAGCTTTCTTGGGCCGAGGCAATAAAGACCTCCATCTATGACATACATGGAAAGATAGTGTCTTACATGATGTAAAACAACACCTAAAGTATCCGAGCAAGTAACAGCAGCAGCGTTTTCCTTGAATATAGAGATGTTAGCAGCGATTACAACATCCATTACCACCTTTGGCGCCCCTTAAAAAGGTTGCATCGCAGTGATATATCGCGCATATTTTATGCATCAACTCTTCATGGAGCGTGGCAGGCAAGTTTCAGGCTTCGTAATTTAGACCGCAAGATATCAGATTTCGGTTATCAGCATTTATAACATGGATATTTTTAGACAACACACTTACTATGGTTAGCGTTATTCTCTATATCATCAGAAGCAAAAATAGCAAGAAGCTAATATGCACTCCATAAAATCTCTCCAAGTGTAAAGAGAAGGAGCATAGAAGATGCAGAATCTCAAATTCCGATCAGCGAAGATACCTGCAGGCAGCGAGTTTCTTCCCGGTGATTTCGTGATTCCTGCAAATGCATTTGGAGTGGTCATTTTTGCTCATGGTAGTGGCAGCAGTCGTTATAGCCATCGCAACCGTTATGTCGCTGGGGTTCTGCAGCAAAGGGGAATGGCAACACTGCTGATCGATCTACTCACAAAAGACGAAAAAATCGATTGCCGGAAGGCTGAGTTACGTTTCGATGTTCCTCTTCTTGCGGAGCGGATACTTTCAGCCGCGGAGTGGGTGGAACATCAACCGGACGTTGTATCCATGCCTATTGGCTTCTTTGGAGCCAGTACCAGCAGTGCAGCCACGCTGGTTGCCGCAGCACAACATGGACAAATTGCGGCGGTGGTCTCTCGCGGTGGACGCCCGGACTTGGCAGAGGACGCATTATCAAGCGTCTCTTCCCCTACCCTGCTGATTGTGGGCGGAGACGACGTTCAGGTTCTCTATCTCAATCGGGTAGCCTATGCGCAGCTACATGTCCCTAAAAGATTCGAGGTCATCCCAGAGGCAAGCCATCTTTTCCCTGAACCTGGCAAGCTGGAGCAGGTCGCATTCCATAGCGCAAATTGGTTTGAGAACTATCTCCAGGCAGAATGGATGACACGCCTGAATCAGTTAGGCGCTCCCCGCGCCGTGAATAGCTAAAAAGGCAATAGACCCACTACGGCCTTCGGGCAGCCAAACAAGCTGAAGAAACCTTGAGGATGAGAGTGGGTAGGCTTTGAGGACCTACCCGAACTCTTGAGCTACTTCTTTTTGGAAGGAGCAATGACATCCTTCACAGCCTTGGCGACGCGGAACTTCACGACGGTCTTGGCCTTGATCTTGATCTGTTGGCCGGTCTGGGGATTGCGGCCCATGCGGGCTTTACGCTCCGCCTTCACCAAACGTCCGATCCCAGGAATCACAAAAAGACCGTTCTTCTTGGTCTCTTTCACCGCGGTCTCGGCAAGCAAGTCGAAGGCGGCTGCAGTTTGTTTGTTGGTCAGCTCCAGCTTCTCGGCAAAGTGCTTTACGAGCTGCGTCTTGGTGAATGTTGTTGCCATTACTTAATTTCTCCTAGTTGAAAAAGGTACTGCTGTTAAACAATACCTCGACACTATAACCCGAACACAGGAAATCGTGCGAAAAATCAGGGGGATGTCTCAACTAATACAATGGGGAACCGCATAGATCGTGGCGATTGTGGATTCCAAGGGACGATTCGAGAAGATTTTCCGCACAACCGAAGGGCGCTTAGCGCTAAGAATCCGCCAGCTCTGCACCGTCAGAGAGACTCCCTGACGGCCTGCCGCCCCACGGGAAAAGGTCCTTGATCGACAGTCATATAGCGGTATAGAGCTATTCGCTCTACGAGAAATCTGTTGACCTTTTCCCTTTACATCCATTTTCTAAAGACGGAAAAATCAAAAAGTCAGGTCAACAGGTTTACCCTATTGCTCCAGGCTGAGCCGCATGAGTACTGAGGATACAGGTAGTTCTTGTGTATCGGAATAATTCCAAATCCCGAGAGGTAGCGCTTCCCTTATTGATTACTGCTTGTCCCTTTAACCGCTCTTCCACCCTACTCACGCAGAGCAATCCTTCCGCGGTATTCCTTCATTGACCCGCCAAACCGTGAAAGATATGATCCGACCCAATAGGAACATTTGTTCCCCATGTCGTAATTTGTTCCCTCCTGGTGCCCTATCGGCGGTTTATGTGAGGACGCAGGAAGACGAACGCATCCTACGATTCATTGCAAGGACAAGAACCCATGCGTATTTCTCTCATATGCGCGCTAGCCGTCTTGTTGTCTGCCGGTATAGCTGCCGAAGCACAGGAATTCACTCTCGAACAGGCTCTGAGCGCACCGTATGCCTCAACCCTGGTGGCAAGCCGTACAAAGAATCGATTCGCATGGGTAGAAAATCAGGAGGGCAAGCGGAACCTCTGGCTGTCAGAACTCCAGGAAGGCGGCCGGTTCAAAACACGCCAACTCACGCACTACGACAAGGATGACGGCCAGGATATTTATCAGATCGCGTGGACTCCCAACGCAGAACAGCTCGTTTACGTTCGTGGGGGAGACGAAGAATATCCGTCGAGCTCCGTTCCAAATCCCACCCTCAATCCAGAGGGAATCGAACAGAGCATCTGGCTTATCTCCACAGCAGAAGGAGCCCCCCGAAAGCTGAGCCAAGGATATAGTCCGGTTGTCTCCCCCAAGGGAGATCAGCTAGCTTTTCTCCTTCAGGAACAGATCTATGTTGTAGATCTGCGTGATCCACAGAGCCAGCCGAAACAGCTACTCCACACACGAGGAGAGATATCGTCTCTAGTTTGGGCACCCGACGGACATGCGCTGGCTTTCGTCAGCGAGCGTCCCAGCCACAGCTTCATCGGCGTCTTCGATTTTGAGGCAGGTCAGCTTGTGTATCTCGATCCAAGCACGGATGAGGATGCCTATCCAACATGGTCCTCGGATAGCCGCCAGATCGCTTTTATTCGGACGCCTTCCCACCCGAACGGAGGCTGGATGGAAGATCGAAGGACCGACAGTCCCTGGTCACTTCGCATCGCCGATTCCGCAACCGGTAAAGGACGCATGGTCTGGCAGGCAAAACAGGGCCGCGGGAGTGCCTACTACGAAATCTCAGGAACTCAACTCTTCTGGACAAAAGATGACCTCCTCGTCTTTCCCTGGGAAGGCGATGGATGGTGTCATCTGTACTCCATTCCAGTGGCGGGCGGAACACCCGCTCTACTTACTCCCGGCGAGTTCGAGATTGACGATCCGATTCTACGTAACGACGGCAAGACGATCCTGTACTCCTCCAACCAGGGAGATATCGATCGCCGCCACATCTGGAAAGTCTCCGTTTCAGGTGGCAATCCGGAAGAACTGACTCCCGGTACTGGAATTGAAGTACAACCTGTTGAAGCAAATGGAACAATTGCGATGCTGCGGGCCGACGAGCACACCCCTCTTCGCCCTGCATGGATCCAGGCCAATGGAAAGCTACAGGACTTTGTACCGGAATTAATTCCCGCAGCATATCCAGGAGCAAAGTTCGTAACACCTCAGCAGGTTCTCTTCCCTGCGAAGGATGGTTTACCTCTCCATGGGCAACTCTTTCTTCCTTCAACGGCCAACGACGGCAAGCAGCATCCTGCTCTTGTCTTCTTTCATGGTGGCTCGCAACGCCAAATGTTGTTGGGCTTTCATGCGATGCGTTATTACTCGAATGCGTACGCCATGAACCAGTACTTGGCCAGCCGTGGCTACATCGTGCTCTCGGTAAACTACCGCAGCGGTACCGGCTACGGTCTGAACTTCCGCGAAGCCTTACATTACGGACGAGGCGGAGCCAGTGAATACAACGACGTACTGGGAGCAGGTACGTATCTTCGTAGCAGGAGGGATGTAGATCCGGCCCGCATTGGCGCATGGGGCGGCAGCTACGGAGGTTTTATGACGGCCTTGGCATTGGCACGTGCCTCCGACATCTTTGCTGCCGGAGTAGACATGCACGGAGTTCATGAGTGGATGCCGCCTTCAGGGTGGAAAGCGAAGCCTATTCCTGGTGCAAATGATGCGGCACTCCAGTCAGCATGGGATTCTTCCCCCGTCTCCTCCATGAGCACCTGGAAGTCTCCTGTATTGTTAATCCATGGAGATGACGATCGAAATGTCCCCTTTTTCCAGACAGTACTGCTCGCCAGCCTATTGAGAAAATATGGGGTGGAATATGAAGAGCTCATCTTTCCCGATGAACTACATGGTTTTCTGCTGCATCGTTCCTGGGTTACCGCATATAAGGCAGAGGCAGATTTCTTCGAACGGCATTTGATGAATCTTCCTGTTGCAAAGGCAAAATAAGAGATACCTCTTCCCCTGGAGGACTGCGATTGCACAACCGATCTTTTTGTCGTTTTGTGCTTACGGGATGCTTGTCTCTACTTCTGGGCCAGACGCATCTTCATGCACAAAAGCTGGATCTTCTGATTCATGGTGGAACTGTTATCGATGGCTCCGGATCTCTGGCGAGACAGACCGATATCGGGATCATTGGTGATCGGATTGTCTTCCTTGAAGCCAGCACTAACAGAAGTGCCAGACGCATAATCGAGGCCCACGGCCTTGTTGTTTCTCCGGGATTCATTGATCCACATACACATACAACCGCAGATCTCCTCGATCCCAGACGTAATCGCAACGATGCATATTTAACGCAGGGGGTCACAACCGTAGTTACCGGAAACGATGGTCAAGGTCCGGTTCGGACAGGTGAAATCCTCTCCAGGTGGGAGAAGCAAGGAATCGGAACGAATGCAGCCATCTTCGTGGGCCAGGGGGAGGTGCGTCGTGAAGTAATGGGACTGTCTGACGCACAGGCGACGCCCGATCAGATTTCTCGCATGAAGGAATTAGTGGAGAGCGCAATGAAGCAGGGTGCTATTGGGCTCTCCTCCGGCCTCTACTATGCACCTGGCAACTTCGCAAAGACAGACGAGGTAGTCGCACTTGCCAAAGTAGCGGCCTCGAATGGCGGCCTTTACGATACTCATATTCGAGATGAAAGCACATACTCCATAGGGCTGCTTGCCGCCATCGACGAAGCCATTCTTATAGGCAAAGAAGCTCATATTCCCGTAATGATTTCGCACATTAAGGCTCTGGGTGCAGAGGTCTGGGGAACGAGTCCGGAAGTCATTGAGCACATCGAAAGGGCACGGGCAGAGGGACTCAACATTACAGCAAGTCAGTATCCCTACACGGCTTCGGGAACAAGTCTGATCGCCTCTTTGGTGCCGAGATGGGCAGAAGAAGGAGGCCGTAACGAGATGCTAGCGCGCTTCGACGATCCCTCCATCCGTCCAAGACTGCACAAAGAGATGGAGAAGAATATGCTACGCCGAGGAGGCGCCGATTCACTGCTCATCACCTCTACGCCAGATAAATCGACACAAGGGAAAACCCTTGCAGCCATTGCGAAGGAAAGACAGGAAACACCAATCGAAACGGCAATCTCCATCATCAAGGAAGGCGGAGCAGGAGTAGCCTCTTTCAACATGCAGGAAAGTGATATCGAAACATTCATGCGCCAGCCCTGGGTCATGACCTGCTCCGACGGTGTAGAGGGCCATCCACGCAAATACGGCACGTATTCAAGAAAGATTCGTCGATATGTCTACGATAAACATGTCATCAGCCTGGAATTTGCCATACACTCCAGCACTGAATTGCCGGCTGAAACCTTAGGATTTCAAGATCGTGGACTTCTGAAGAGCGGATACTTTGCCGATATCGTCATCTTTGATCCCAAGACAATTGCCGACCGGGCTACTTACGAAGCTCCAACACTGCCCTCTGCCGGCATTCGCTATGTCATCGTGAACGGCAAACTCGCTATCGATAATGGAGTTCTAACACCTAACCTGGCTGGACGAGTCCTGAAACATGCACATTAGATCTTTATTGACACCTAAATCGGCCACATATTTGCTGATCTTCTTTCTCGGCCTCTCTGCTGCAGGACAAAAAATGGGCTCAATCGCTATTGTTGGCGCGCGAGTAATCGATGGAACCGGCTCTCCAGCCAGAGTTCAAAGCGTTCTTATCCATGATGGACATATCGCAGACGTATCCGATCACCTGCGGATTCCTGCAGACGCACGTGTGATTCAGGCCGAGGGGCAGACCCTATTGCCAGGACTCTTTGATTTGCACACGCATGTGAACTCTTCTGCAGGCGATGGCGTCGACGACACCGGGAAGAATCTGAAGGCATATCTGGCGTGTGGAGTTACCACCATCAACGACTTCAGCTCCTATGGCGAGATGCTTGCCCCACTGCGCGCTCTTCTGCATGAACGAATTCTCGCAGGACCGAAGGTGAATTTTGCTATCCGCTTCAGCACTCCAGGCGGACACGGAACTGAGTTTGGCTGGGGTGATTTCTTTACTCAGATGGTCAGCACTCCGGCAGAAGCACATGCCGCAATGAGAAAGATACTTCCCTATAAGCCTGATGTCCTCAAAGTTTTCACCGATGGATGGAGATACGGGCGCGGACAGAATCTGACCAGTATGAATGTCGAAACCCTTTCAGCCATTGTTCAAGATGCGCATGAGGCTGGAATCAAGGTGTTCACCCATACCGTCACCTTGCAGGGAGCAAAGATTGCAGCACTTGCCGGAGTCGATGTTCTTGCCCACGGAGTGGGTGACGCGCCGATTGACGATGAGCTCATTTCTTTGATGAAGAAGAGTGGAACGGCATACGTCTCAACCTTAGCCACCTATGAGCCACGTGCGCTCAGACCTGACTCATCACGGCTGTTTGAGGTCATTCCCTATGCCGACAGAGACTCTGAGGACCTTCAGGCCGCCCCGAAGCAACTCCCTGCCGACGATCCGCAAACGAAACGATGGCGCTATTTACAAGAGAATATACGCCGCATCTCTGCTGCTGGCATTCCAATTGGAGTTGGAACCGATGCCGGAGTCACAGGAACCTATCATGGATGGGCCACTCTGCATGAGCTGGAATTGCTGGTTTACTCCGGCTTGACTCCTTTGCAGGCGCTGACAGCAGGGACTGCCATCAGCGCTCGCCTTACAGGAAAAGATGACGACCGGGGCCTCATTCAAACAGGAAAGATTGCTGACCTGCTGCTCGTTAGAGGAAAGCCGGATATGAAGATTGAAGATATCGAGAATACGAGTGCTGTTTTCGTTGCAGGAAATGAGCTGGATTTGCAGAAACTGCAGACGGAAATCCGTGATTCACGATTGACGCACCTTCCATCGCATCCAGTTTCTGCGCTAATCGACGATTTCGAAAGAGAAGACGGACGTTCCAATCTCAATACACTACCGATAGACAACACAGATCGCGGTCCCGATCACGCAAAGGTTCTCATCAGCTTTTACTGAAGAGCTATCGAGATTCACCAATCTGCAATAATCGCAGTGAATGATCTGCTTATCCTGACTAAGGAGGCGAGTTCACCGCTAGTTTGTTTGCTATCCGGTTTCTCGCTGGCAATGTCTGGATCCTGAAGGATTATCGTTAAATTTGTGTTATCCTTTAGGTTTGCACCCAACACGTAAGGAGCTGTATGTCGAGTATCACATCTTTCATTAAGCACCACTATCGTCACTTCAACGCCGCCGCCCTTATTGATGCGGCTGAAGGATATAACAAGCTACTTTCGTCTGGCGGCAAAATGTTTGTCACCATTGGCGGCGCGATGAGCACTGCAGAGCTTGGTCTTTCTCTCGCAGAGATGATTCGCCAGGACAAGATTCATGGAATCTGCTGCACCGGCGCAAATCTGGAAGAGGATGTCTTCAATCTCGTAGCTCATGACTTCTACGAACGTGTCCCACACTATCGCGATCTGACCCCGACAGAAGAACTAGGTCTCTTGAATCGTCACATGAACCGCGTTACCGATACTTGCATCCCCGAAATGGAAGCTATGCGCCGTATCGAGAACGAAGTTTTGGAAGAGTGGGTTGCGGCAGACAAAGCTGGTCAGCGCTTCTTCCCTCATCAGTTCATGTATAAGATCCTGCTCTCCGGAAAGCTTGAGAAGTCGTATCAGATCGATCCGAAGAACAGCTGGCTTCTGGCTGCGGCCAAGAAGAACCTGCCCATCTTCGTCCCCGGCTGGGAAGACTCCACGCTTGGAAATATGTATGCCGGTCATTGCATCAGCGGTGATGTAAAGAATGTCCACACCGTGCGCACTGGCATCGAGTACATGATGGAGCTCGCCGAGTGGTACACCGAGACGACAAAGAAGACGCCTCTTGGTTTCTTCCAGATCGCAGGTGGTATCTCCGGAGACTTCCCGATCTGCGTAGTCCCGATGCTGCACCAGGATCTGCAACGTAAAAATGTGCCGTTGTGGGCATATTTCTGCCAGATCAGCGACTCTACGACAAGCTATGGTTCCTACTCCGGAGCCGTGCCGAACGAAAAGATTACCTGGGGCAAGCTACACGTCGATACTCCGAAGTTCATCATCGAATCGGACGCGACTATCGTTGCACCTCTGGTATTCGCCTACATTCTCGGCTGGTAGTCTAGATAATTCCCATTCAGGAACGCCCGCACGTTTGCTGCCCCGCGCAGACAAATATGTGGGCGTTCTTTTCGAATAAACAGAATGCTCAAGGCTGAGGCTCGCACAAAAGCTTAACTTTCATTCCACAAGTGGTACATCACTAATGGAATATTCCACTAATAACGGATAAGGCTATACCTGAGAGCAACTTGCAAATGGATTCCCTCTCCTTATCCTCAAGCTCGACTATTTCCATGCTTGAACAAACTTTGCTTAAAAGAAAGGGGTTATGCAAAAGATGTATTCGGATAGCAATAAGGTGTTATTGGAATCTCGTTTGTAACATGCCTACTGCTACTTGACCTATCCCTATCTATAAACAGGACAAGTGATTAGCCTCAACAACTACAAAACTCATCATTCCCGCCATACCCCGAAAGTGTTAGATCCATTTAGATAGCCAACATTTGAAAGATGCGTTAAAAGAGTTTACGTGAATGCCGATAACGCCAACATATCTTTGAATGCTAAAGTAAGTACCACAGCATTATCATTAGGGAAACTTAATTACCTTAGGTACCCCTGGCTCCTCTTACATTTGCATGACGCTCTGTCATAATAGCCCTCAACAACATAACTAATTGCTATTTGGCTAATGTTTTGGCAGGCAGCACGTGCCTCTGCACGTCCGTGGATAGTGCCCCTGGCCAGCACATCTGATCGCACGCAGCTTCGGCTTACGTGTGTCCAGATGTTAGTGGGCACTCGAGTAGCATTGCCTTGTTCGACCGGCACGCTCTTTCGAGCCCCCTCAAGCCTAAACAGCGAAGAGAGTCGGCATGAGACATCAAAATTCGAACATTGCACGTGGTACGCTCTTATCTGCCTGGGTCCTCATACTGCTGTCCGTCTTTAGCCTGAAAAGCGCGCATGCGTATGGTGCCTTCGGGGCAAGCGCCACACAAACTATCTTACTGACTGCGTATAACGCAGATGGTGCTAATACCGGAACAGGTCGCCTTGGTCTAGGGATTTCCATTGTTCCTACTGTGCGGAATGCAACAAACACCGCTGTGACATGGACTCTGCAAGGTGCCGGAAGTTTATCTACCGCTGGCAAATACACGGCACCGACTACCATGCCCGCCAACTCAACGGTAACTGTTACAGCTACCTTGGTTGAGAATACTTCCGTTTCTGCGTCCTATACCTTCACCCTGATTAATCCGATTCCAGCTGTCTCCGGATTTTCGAGCTCTCCCCTCTCTGTCGGTGGAACAAACTCGATTACGGTGAACGGTTCTGGCTTTGTTCCAGGAACAGTCATCCTTGCGAATGGAGCAGTTGTTTCTGCAACCTACCAGTCCTACTCGACCATGACGGCTCAAGTTCCGGTCGCAGGAACAGCTACCGGATCCATCAGCCTGACGGCCCAAAATGCGGCTCCCGGTGGCGGTACCAGCGGCGCATACCAAGCTACGATAGCTGCACCAACGATTACCTTGACTGCCTATAATGGAGACGGAACAAATACCGGTACAGCAAGGCTTGGAGCGCGGGTTTCTATCGTTCCCGCAGTAAAAGGTTCAATCAATACTGCTGTAAATTGGAGCGTAACCTCGGGTGCGGGATCGGTTGATTCCAGCGGCTACTACACAGCACCGAGCATAATGCCTTCAAGTTCGTCCGTAACAGTAACAGCTTCTTTGGCGGTAAATTCAGCAATTACGGCTTCGTACACCTTCTCCCTCGTCAACCCTGTTCCGAGCATCACAGGCTTCTGGAATTCACCGCTGTCAGTGGGTGGAACAAATTCGATTACAGTCAAAGGTTCGGGATTCGTTCCTGGAACAGTCATTCTTGTCAACGGAACCGCTGTATCGACAACATACCAGTCTTTCACCAACGTAACAGCGCAGGTCCCAGTCTCTGGTACTGCGACAGGCTCGGTTAATCTGACTGCCCAGAATGCAGCTCCCGGCGGCGGAACCAGCAACGCCTATTCCGCTCCTATTGCCACACCTGCGATCACGCTAACCGTATATAGCGGAGACGGCACAAACACCGGTACAGCACGTCTTGGAACGAGAATTCATCTGCAAGCAAATGTCACCGGTTCTATCGATACGACAATAAACTGGAACGTAACCTCTGGTGCAGGCTCTGTTGACACAAGCGGATATTACACCGCCCCGACGACAATGCCTGCCTCCTCTTCTGTTGTTGTTACAGGCAGCCTGAACGCGAATCCAGCAATCAAAACCTCCTACAGCTTTTCACTGATTAACCCTGTCCCATCGATTTCCAGCACCTACCCGACACAGGTAAAGACTGCGATGACCAACTCGGTTGCAGTCATGGGATCGGGTTTCGTAACAGGTACGCAGGTTTATGTAAACGGAAGCCCTGTACCGACCACCTTTGTTTCCTGGTCACAGCTGACAGCTCAAATTACCCTGGCGGATAACGCCACCAGCAATCTCACCGTAACAACGGTCAGTCCCGCGCCCGGTGGTGGCACCAGCGCCTCCGTTCAGCTTCCGCTCTTGCTCAAGACGATTCAGATCGATGCCTATAACTCCGAGGGCGTCGACACAGGTACCGCTCGCCTCGGCTTAACAACGCAATTCTATTTGATGATTACAAACGGACCAGGGAGCACAGACGCGACGTGGTCCGTGCAAGGCGGGGGGTCCATCTCCGGCAGTGGTCTCTACCAGGCCCCTTACACGATGCCAGCTAGCAGCAATGTAACGGTAACGGCAGCGCTCATTACCAATCCTGCGGTAACGACCTCTTATCAGATCTCTCTGCTAAACCCGGTCCCGGTTATCAGCGGCAGCTTCCCTGCTAATTTGGCCGCAAACCAGTCCAATACTGTCACCATCTCCGGAAGCGGCTTTGTACCGAATACCACGATCCTGGTAAATGGGACCTCAGCAACAACGACCTATGTTGCTCCGGATACCGTTAAGGTTCAAATCACGCCAGCAAACGGAGCTACTTCAGTAACCGTTGTTGCAACCAATCCTAATCCTGGCGCCAGCACCAGCGTCTCGTTCCTCATTCCAGTCGGCGCAGGCGCGACAGTGCCCGTCACAATAGGATCGCAGGCAGGCCAACAGATTCCTCTGGACTTCCTCGGCTTCTCGCATGAATGGGGAGATGCCCAGAACATCCTCGGATTTACAGCTATCGGCACCAATAACATCTATCGCCAGCTCTTGAAGAATCTGATGAATGGAGCCACCTATCCCTTCCTCATCAGAATTGGCGGAGGAAGTACCGATGCCACGGGAGAACCTACGGACAAAACTATTCCGGCCTTTGCAGAACTTGCGAATGCCATGGGTACACGTTTCACTCTGGGCGTGAACCTTGGCGCTAACAATGTCCAACTTGCAGTGGACCAGGCTACGGCATATAGCGCTCAGATGCCTACGGGTTCTCTAGCAGCCATCGAGATCGGGAACGAACCCGATGACTATCAATACAGCGGCGCGAGAGCCAGCACTTATTCTGTCAACGACTACTACAATGACTACGCAACATGGCGCTCTAACATCCTGCCGGTACTACCCAGCGGCATAAAGCTCATGGGAACCGCCTGGACCGAGCCCAAGACCGTAATCAATATTCCGACCTTTGTGCAGAAGGAATGGCAGAGCACCTCGATCTTCTCGTACCACTTCTACGCGGGCCATCAATACGGCAATCCAACCTTCGCCAGTGACTTCCTGCTGCAGCCCTCTTCCTCCACGGCAGCAGCAACCATGTTCGGACCCTATATCGCAACCGCACATCAGAACGGGGAGCTCTTCCGCGTTGGTGAAATGAACTCGATCGACACAGGTGGAGTCGCCGGTATCAGCGATGCTTTTGGCTCCGCTTTGTGGGCTGTCGATAGCATGTTCGAATTGGTCAAGATCGGTGTTGATGGGGTCAACTGGCATGGAGCAAGTGGCTGCACATACTGTGCCTTTACCTTCGGAAGGGCCAATGTAGGAAACACCGGCATTTACACCCTGCAAGAAGTTAGTCCGCTGTACTATGGAATGCTCTTCTTCCAGATGGCTGCTGGAAATAACGCCAAGATGCTTCCCGTCACTCTGGGGACGACCAACGCCAACATCAAAGTTTGGGCTACCGTTGACAAGAACAACGTTGTTCACATCGCTATCCTGAACAAAGACAAGACGTTTGCCGGAAATGTTGCGGTAACGCTTGCAGGTCATGGCGATGCTCAGACTATCAGGTTGATGGCTCCCACCTATCAATCGACCAGCGGAGTTTCGATCGGTGGACAAACTTTCGATGGCAGTATCGACGGAACAATCGTTGGTACTCCCGATAGCGAGACCATCTCAGCTTCCAATGGTGTCTACACTGTCTCAGTACAGCCCACAAGCGCTGTATTGCTCAACATCAGGTAAGAAGTAACCTTAATAATCTGCTAGGGCAAGCCAAACTATGGCTTGCCCTCTTTTTCTGCTCTGGAACAAGCTGTGTCCTGCTATTCAGCAGCATTTCTTGAAGAGATACATCATAAGCCGGACAACCAAGAAATGAATGTTCAGAGAAACTTCATCCCATTACGGATCTCTTGATGCGCGTAATCCATTGGCATTATCGCCGCATCTATCTGGATAACGGGAGATATACTCCAATGCTGCGATATTCTCGAAACTGGTGGGCTTGGTTTCTTCGGGGCATTATCAGTATTTTCTTTGGCATCTATAGCTTTGTAGAACCTCACATAACCCTTGTCTTGCTGGTCCTGGCTTTCGGGATTTACGCGTTGGTCGATGGAGCCGTGCATCTGCTTGCAAGCTTCTTCAGAGCTAATCATTTTCGAATCTGGCATGTCCTGGAGGGCCTGCTGGGCATTCTCGCCGGAACCTTCACCTTCCTCTGGCCACTGAGTACTACCTCCGTGCTTCTAGCTTTGGTGGCAATTTGGGCAGTCCTTTCCGGAATCGTTCGCATTGTCCACTGGACAGGACTACGTCAACTTTACTTTCAGGAATCGACGCTCCTCTTCAGCGGCATTCTATCGATCCTCTTTGGCGTAGTTTTTCTTGCGGCCCCAATCGTGGAAATGCTGACAATCTCTATGAGCATAGGAATTTATAGCTTTGTACTGGGCATTCTCTATGTAAGGCTGGGACTCTGGCTGCGCACACATCATCCAACCTTATTTGCAGCTGCTGGAAGCTTGTAACAGCGGTTACGGCTTTGATGCTACTGGCGAAAGCCCTAATTCTGCACGAATTGCGTTATAGAGAATCGGGATCTCTTGACGCTCCTGATCTGTTCGCTGCTTATCAATCTGTTCCTGCCGATGACGACGCTCTGTCTCCGCCTGTTGCTCCTGAGTTGCCCTATCAATTTGTTCTTGTAACGACGACGGCACCGGAGAATGCTTCTGGAGATATTCCGCTCGCATGGCAAGCAGGTGATGTAAAGGAGTAGGAATAGCAGGCTCTAGATCCCGCAGATCAGCATCGAGTCTGTCCCAGATGTGAGCATCGAATTCCACCACATCCTTACGCAGTTCGATAATGTGCTCGAATTGCTTGAGAACCTTTTTGTCTTTTCTCGTGCGCGCGAGAGACCTGGCCGTTTCGAGTGATTGCCCTGCGTTGCTCGAAACCGTTGATTCATCACAAGCAGCAGTCAAAATCCTCTTTACATCACTGCTAAGGTGATTCTGGTAGATCCAGTACCCAGCCAGGACAACCAAACCTGCCAGAATCCACCCCAAAGTTGGTCGAGTCAGCTTTCTCGCCACAAAGATCTCCTATCATCGTTTTTCGGACGATGAGGAAATATCTTGAGCGGAACACGATATAGTCACTGAACCTAGGATGCGCTTCCGAAATGGATTATCTCAATTCGACATGGTCAGGAGAGTAGCAGCAGCAGCAAGCACTACTCCAGCTAACAAGCAGGGGAAATAAACCATCGCCAGGCAAGCCATCCGCAGCAGAGTCTTCCTCCTCGAGCCACCGAAAACTCTTCTCTGAGCAAAAAACAGATATAGCGGCACGGCGATTGTTACAGCCCAACCGATAAGCACTTCAAGAAAGCTCCACTTCGTAAAGCCTGCGAGGAGATATAGGCTCAGGGCAAGGAAGAGGAAAGAATGGTAGTGCAGTGAGAAATAAACAAAGCCGGGATAGTGATACTTGCGATTGTGATAAGCAATTCTCAATCCCAAAGCAAAAAGCGGAACAATAAGGAACATGACGCGGGATATGTTCGACAGGAAGACGTGTTCGAATTCATCCGGATGCTCTACCGCATGAAAGATACGATCTTTCCAATGCTTACGCGTTGTAGGCTGCTCACCTTCAGATTTCAGCTCTTGATGAATCTCATCGATATCTTTCTTATCCATCACCTGAACTTTGGGCTTGGCACCTGAATGAGCTGCAAGCAAGAAAAAGATAAGGCTAGTGGTCAAATAGAGGCGAATCGTCCCTATATGTCTTGCCCTTTTACCTTCCAGAAATTCGATGCTCAGGCGCCCTGGACTAAATAAAAGCAATTTGAGGGTGGAGACAATCTTGCCATCCAGATGGACAAACTCATGGATGAATTCGTGCAGAAGGTCATGCAGCGTAGGATCCAGAGATTTATCAGGCTGACCGCACATGGCACAGAAATGCCCGTGTAAAGGAGAGCCACAGTTCTTGCACCGGGTCGATTCTTTATCTGCAACTGCGATGACTGATTCTGTACTTGCCATGTAGCAGATTATAAAGGCCTTGCCTGCATTTTCGAGCTAAGAATAACGGCAAAGAATTTTTAGGTTCAGGTGCAGATCGAAGATTGCGGTTCAAAACAAAAACAGAGGCTTGAGAGACAGACTGTTCTATCTTCTCAACCTCTGCTTTTGATCAGTGGTACCTATTGTAACTACTTCTGTTTCTTATGCCCGGACTGTTTCTTCTGTGCATCGAGGAAGCGGCGAACACGATCCAGAGTTCGGGCCTTGCCAAAGGTCACCAGGCTCTCCATCAAGGGAGGACTCATCAAGCTTCCCGTAACAATTGCACGCAGGAGCATGAAGTTTTCCTTAACCGACCAGGATTTCGATTCTCCAAGCTGTTTCAACGCCGACTCCAAAGCCTCAATCGTCCAATCGGTCGCTTCGAGCACGGTAAGCTGCTCCCCTACAAAGGCGAGGGTCTCTTCCAAAGTCCGTTTCTTGGGCAGGAAGACTTCCTCTGCCGGCAAAATGTCATCCGCCATGAAGAAGTGTGTCAGATTTCCGAACTCACCCAAGGTCTCAATGCGTGTCTGAATGAGAGCTGCAATGTCCTTGAGATAACTATCTGCAAGAACCGTTGATCGCAGTGCAGCATAGAAATCATCGAGCGAAAGCGAGCGTAAATATTCGCCATTCAGCCACCTGAGTTTGGTCAGGTCGAATACAGGGCCGCCAAGTCGGATGTTCTTTACGTCAAAGTGCTGGATCATTTCATCCAGATTGAACTTCTCGCTGGCGTTGTTAATCTCTGACGGCATACCACCGCCCATAAGTCCCAGGAAGTTCAGAATTGCTTGAGGAAGGAAGCCCGCCTGGCGGTAGTAGATGAGGGATACCGGATTTTTGCGCTTAGAGATCTTGCTTTTGTCGATATTGCGCAATAGGGGCATGTGCCAAAAACGAGGAAGCTTCCAACCAAAGTTCTGGTAGAGGAGAACGTGTTTGGGAGTTGAAGAGATCCACTCCTCAGCACGAATCACATCGGTGATCTGCATGAGATGATCGTCAACAACGTTGGCCAGATGATAGGTCGGATAGCCATCCGATTTCAGAAGGACCTGATCGTCGACATTGTTGTGATCGAAGGTGATCTCGCCGCGCAACTCATCCCTGAAAGTAGTGGAACCGTGCGAAGGCACCTTCATGCGGATTACGAAGGGCTTTCCGGCAGCGATATTGGCATCGACTTCTGCTTGTGTAAGCTCCCGGCAGGTTCCGGGATAGCGGGGAGGAAGCTTTGCAGCCATCTGCCGCTTACGCGCAGCTTCCAGTTCTTCCGGAGTGCAGAAGCAACGATATGCCGTTCCGTTCTCAATCAGCTGGTTGGCATGTTGATGATAGATCTCAGTACGTTCGGATTGCCGATAAGGGCCAAAGGGACCGCCGACATCCGGACCTTCGTCCCAGGAGAGGCCAAGCCACTTCAGAGCCTCGAAGATCATCTGCTCCGAGGTAGGAACAAAGCGGGTGCGATCCGTGTCTTCAATACGAAGAATGAACTTTCCATTTCGTTGGCGGGCATAGAGGAAATTGATAAGGCCAATGTAGGCGGTGCCAACGTGAGGGTCGCCTGTAGGCGACGGAGCAATACGAACGCGAATATTCTCTTCTGTCTGATCGATCTTTTCTGTCATAGTTGCCAACTTCAAATTTGATTATAAAAGCAGCGTGGAGCTTCCAGTTGTGAGCTTTCTCTCACTGAGTCGATTAGTTAACAGCGGAGCTTTGGAGTGAATAAGCGGCCGATGTTGTCGTCGCCTAGATGAATCGGTCCTTGTCACAACACGGAGGAGGACTAAAACAGATCGGTTTAGCAGTAGGTCGGAAATACTGGTGAATGCAGGAAGGAAGGGTGAGCATCGAGCTCGGTAACCGGCTGGCCGATTTATCAGCTGCCCGGAGTTAAGCTGTCCGGATCTTAGCTGACCGGTTTAGCAGCAAAGCAAAAGGCCAGCTCGTAAAGAGCTGGCCTTTTGCTTAAGATTTAATGCCGGCGATTGCCTAATCTCCCACACAATTTCTCGTGCAGTACCATCGGCCCAGTGAGGCTTAACTTCCGTGTTCGGGATGGGAACGGGTGTGACCCTCACGGTATGGTCACCGGCAAACTTGGTCGACGCCTGGCAGGATGTTTTTCCTGCAGCCGGCTTCCTGTTCTAGGTAGTTTTTCCTAGTAGAAGCTGCAAATCTAGCGTCAAACAAACTTATTCGAAACGAAATAGATTGTAACTACGAGGCTTGAAGTCTCTAGAGAATCAAGCTCTGCCGCACTGCGGAGAGTTAATTCTATGGACAAGCCGAACGGGCGATTAGTACTGGTAAGCTACACGCATTACTGCGCTTCCACCTCCAGCCTATCAACCAGATGGTCTTTCTGGGCCCTTCAGGGAGATCTCATCTTGGGGCGTGCTTCCCGCTTATATGCATTCAGCGGTTATCACAACCGAACTTCGCTACCCAGCCGTGCCTTTGGCAAGACAACTGGAACACAAGAGGTTCGTCCATCCCGGTCCTCTCGTACTAAGGACAGCCCCCCTCAAATCTCCTACGCCCACAGCAGATAGGGACCGAACTGTCTCGCGACGTTCTGAACCCAGCTCACGTACCGCTTTAATAGGCGAACAGCCTAACCCTTGGAACCTTCTACAGCTCCAGGATGCGATGAGCCGACATCGAGGTGCCAAACCATTGCGTCGATATGAACTCTTGGCAATGATCAGCCTGTTATCCCCGGCGTACCTTTTATCCGTTGAGCGATGGCCCTTCCATACAGAACCACCGGATCACTAAGGCCTGCTTTCGCATCTGCTCGACTTGTTGGTCTTGCAGTTAACCACACTTATGCCTTTGCACTCGACGGCTGATTTCCAAACAGCCTGAGTGTAGCTTCGCGCGCCTCCGTTACATTTTGGGAGGCGACCGCCCCAGTCAAACTACCCGTCTAACTATGTCCCTCTTCCAGATCATGGAAGTAGGTTAGAGTCACAGCACTCGCAGGGTGGTATCTCACCATTGGCTCCTCCAAGTCCGAGAACCTGGAATCAAAGCCTCCCACCTATCCTGCGCAGCAAGAGCCATAAATCATAGTTAAAGTGTAGTAAAGGTGCACGGGGTCTTTCCGTCTAGCTGCGGGTAACCGGCATCTTCACCGGTACTACAAGTTCGCCGAGCAACTCGTTAAGACAGTCGTACGATCGTTACGCCATTCGTGCAGGTCGGAACTTACCCGACAAGGAATTTCGCTACCTTAGGACCGTTATAGTTACGGCCGCCGTTCACCGGGGCTTCAATTCAAAGCTTCGCCTTGCGGCTAACCTCTCCTTTTAACCTTCCGGCACCGGGCAGGCGTCAGCCCCTATACGTCGTTTTCGACTTAGCAGAGACCTGTGTTTTTGTTAAACAGTCGCCGTACGCGCTTCACTGCGGCCCACCTTGCGATGGGCGCTCCTTCTCCCGAAGTTACGGAGCCAATTTGCCGAGTTCCTTAACAAGCTTTCACTCGAGCGCCTTTGGATATTCTCCTCGTCTACCTGTGTCGGTTTGGGGTACGGTTCCCAACTACTCTCCTTAGAGGATTTTCTCGGCAGCGTGGAATCAGCATCTTACACCCATACGGGCTTACTTTGCGCCTCACTGTTGCCTATCCGGATTTGCCTAGATAGACCAGCTTACGCGCATCGACCGCCATAGCCATAGGACGGCATGCTTATCCTTCTGCGTCTCCCCATCGTCAAACGAGAGTTGGGAGCTCCGGAATATTAACCGGATGTCCATCAGCTACGCCTTTCGGCCTCGCCTTA
>NZ_AP040870.1:0-95000 GCF_059726315.1 Humiphilus diazotrophicus | reverse complement strand
TACCAGCCTTTACAGCATCAAAGAAATCCTGCAGATCGTACTGGTGATTGGCAACATCTCCCTGCATGCCAATCGTAGCTACGGAGGAAGGACGAACGTGATTAGGATTAGCAGTTGAAGCGTAGTACTGGAAAGGCTGGTGATGCGGGATATAGTCGACCTTCTTGACCTTGGTAACTGTAGAAGTCGTGCTGCGTTTACAGCCCGTAGTCCCGTTTGCGTTTTTGAGATTGAGATTGAAGCCGCCTTCAAAGAAGCCCCAACTTATGCCGGCAGTATTCAATAGATCGCCAATGTTGCGGCCACCGAGCCGTAACAGCTCTCCCGAAGAACAGACATCGCCGAGGGGATCGGCATCTCCGATAACGGTAAGTCCGCCGCTTCCGTCGGAGATTACCGTGCCCTCCGCTGGATTTACATCATCGGTCACACCATTTGTCTGGCCGGAGACGAGGTTCAGAGCTCCTGGAGTTGACGGTCCGAAGGTGGTGCCGTAGGAGTTATCGCTCATTGCATAGTGCTGAGCGTAATTCCAAAGTGCCGTTGCCGTATTGCCATCGTAATAGCCCATGACCAGCCCAGTAGTGGAGGTTGGACTTCCGGCAGTTCCTACCGAGTAAGGGAATAAATCCATCAAGCCATGATTAAAAGCCGCCTGCTCCGGGCCGTAATCGTGATCCTGATCTGCGGTCGCTGCCTGTTTACGATCGAGCCTGAAAGGATTTGTCGCTCCTGAACCGTTTTTAGAATTCAATGCATTGGGATTGTTGGTCAGAAGGTTGCTATACAGGCCATTCACCGACGGAGTGTGCGGTGCAGCAATGAACCGGGGCTCTCCTGCCGGATTTAGTGCATAGGGATAAGTCGCAAAGTAGTGATCGAACGAAACATTTTCCTGAAAGATCACTACTAAATGTTTGATGGGGGTGGCAGTGTTTCCACTGCCGGAATAGCCAGCTGCAAATCCTGGGGTAGGAAGTGTTCCAGCCGCTAACAACATCGCGAGGGACGATGCCACAAACTTTCGCATTGGGAGGACCTCCAAATCCTCGTGTGTAGGGGACACCGCCTGAACTATTAGTCCGGAAGTATTAAGAACTGTTAACGATTTGATAAACAGAAGGCAAAATCTGGTGACTTCGGAGGAAAGGCGTACGCTGCAGTTCCCTACTATCTCAATCGGGCTACAGAGATGCGTACTGGGCGAAGCTTGCCGGGATCGATAATCTCATCGCCTCGCAGATTGTCGATTCCCGCATTCGAAATGAAATAGAACAGATCACCAACAATTGAGCCGGTAGTTGGCAGATCTACCAGAGGGGAACGGTATTCCAGCGTATCGGTTGAGATGACCCGCAAGCCGTCAGACGATAAATGAAACCGGGCAATACGTGGAAGCCCTATTCCGTTCTGGACCGAAACCAGACTTCCCCGATACCAGTACATTCCATCGATTCCGGCAAGCGTATTACCGGAGCCAGGATCTACGTCTTGAGCGGTATTGGACTTCAGGTTCAGCTGGATGACGCCGAAAGCATCAGCCACATAGAGTCTGTTGTGATCTTCCGATAGCGCAATACCATTCGGGTAATAGATGGGCCGCGAAAGCGTCAGCGGAGTGAAGGTGTGATCTATCCGGTCGAAGCGGTAAACCTCATTAGCCAGACTATCGGTAAGAAAGATTTCCCGCCTTCCGCGAAGAACTAAATCATTCAGTAGATGTGGACCACCTTCCGTAACTGGAAACCGCTCCAGCAATACTCCGGAGCCGTCGAAATGGACCAACTCCGAGCGCTGATGATCGGAGGCAGCGGTATTCGCCCAGAGATGATGGTCTGCCGCATCGACTCTCATCCCAAGGACCGGCAGTAGAGGGGAAGAAGAGACCTTATCAAATCGGGAGATTGAGTTCTTCGACTTGATTTGAAGGATTTTCTTGTTGTGAAGGCTTCCCAGGTAAAGAACATGCCGTTTCGGATCGGCAGTCAGCCCCTCTGGAATCAGGTCCTTTTCAGGAATTCCGTAAACCACATGTGCGCGAGAAACGCGTGGATTCCGATAGTGAGCCCGGTCTGCCAAGGCTTGAAAGGCACGATTAGGAGCAAGAGAACTGAATGCGGGATCCTCGGATGGGTCAAAACCTTCATCGAGAGAGAGGCATTGCTTAAGCAGGCGCAGAGACTGATCGAGCCTGCCCAGTTGCGCATAATCCCCGGCCAGCAGGTAGAACGCACCACCGGGATCGCGCAATTTGGGAAGAATTGCTTCTACCCGGTTGATTTCCGCTTGTAGCTCTGCATTCCCGGGTGGAGGCTGGGAGGAAGCTTCCTGCTGGGCCAGGCTCGTCACAAGGCCGAACGGAAACAGCATCAGTGCGCAAAGAAACTTTCCTCCGCCCCTCATCCCAACTTCCTTTCCGAGCCAGGATACAGGAAGCTGGCAATTTCCGACTATTTCCCAGCTAGCGACGCTCGCAAGATTTGTGGAACAAACTCCGAGCCCAGCAAACGACTATTTTGAGTCAGGTAATAGGTCGGGATGGAGGGAAACTTCTCCTGGATAAGCAGAAGCGTCCTGAAATCGAAACTCTGCACCTCGGAACGGTCCTCCATGTGATTTCTCATGATCGCGCCACAAAGTGTCTGAACGAAAATCTCCGGTTCGACAGTATGGTTCTGAAGAAGCTCCGCAGGAATTACCTGTCCCGGTGGAGGAGGAGGCAGTTTTTCCGGCATGATTTTCGTCTCGAGATTAAAGCGAACTTTCTTCGCATTAGCGGCACGAGAAGCGGCAGCAGGATGATCCTTCCCTGCTCCATGTTCATAATAGTCAGCGTAGAAGGCTACGAAGCGATAAAGCTGATCCACGTAGGTGGGGACATAAGGGCTGATCAGCCTCTCCTTCGCAGCAAAGGCGACGGCAACAGGAGAAAGCTCCAGATCGTTCTTTTGATCCGGGCCGAAGTGCAACTTGTCGCAGATAAAGGTCCGTTGAGCCTCCGGCATTGAAATATCCCGAATGTAAGCCCGATTCTCCAAGGAATAGGGTGAACCATCGACTTTACGGCATGACTGCGGATTCAGGAACTGATCGTGCCAGATCAGGGAGACATGATCGGTCGTGACTCCGGTGTCGGTCTCAATCGTATTGATCAGATTGTCCAGTCCCGCTTCAAAGGCAGGAAGCGTATTTTCAGGACGCAGACCGCGGCCACCACGATGCCCGGCAACATCAACTCCTTCAAGATAGCGGAGCGTCTCAGCATCTTTCGTTGCGGCCTTCTCATCTGCAAGAACCTTGCGAAGCAGATCGGGGCGGTCGGAAATGATTCCGTCCACCTTCAACTGAAGTAGCTCCCGCATCTTCTCGGGATCATTTGTCGTCCAGGGGACAACCTTAAATCCTGCCTTATGCAGGCTGGCAATACTCACTTGAGGAGAGGTACCCAGCACGGAGCTGTCCACTGGAGAAAGAACGGGAGTGTTTTTAGCGCCATGCTCTTTCGCATGCAGCTGGGCCTTCTGCATGAGTGTCAGAAACGGATCTTCATTTTGCTGTTGCGCAATAAGGGACATCATAGGCAGCAAACACATTATCCCTAAGCGAAGTACGATACGATTCCACATAAGAGCAGTATCAATACTCCATGCCAGTTTCAGATTTCAGTTCGGTTAAATCTCAAGCCAGAGACGTGTCTTCTACGGGACCAAAATCCAGCAGGCCGCATAAAGAATCAGCAATTAAGGGAAAGCATTCTCCATCGGATCTCGCGTTCACAGAACTTTTCGATAGGCAAAGTCATACTTTCGAGAACTCCTTCTACATAGATGGAAACAAACTATTTCTGGAATACAGGCGGAGTGAGATCCTTTTGGTGCTTGGAAGTTCTCGTGGAGACAGAGGGAATTTAGCCGGAAGATGAAACCTGTTGCTCTGTTCCTTTTGCTCCTGTTCTTAAATATTGCTCACACTGCAGAACCTGCCGCCGGAACACCAAGTCCGAAGACGATCACCGTCCGTGTCCTAACCTATGACGGAGTCCGTAAAGCGACAATTACGCCGATGGGGACGGGAAATTGGAGACGTACTTGTGCCTCATGCTCTCCTGAATCCGTCTCCAGTCCATTCCGTGTGGAAGTGAGTGGCGGACAGCTTCGATTGGAACATGCAGCGACGACCAAGCAACTGGAATTGCACGGCAGCTTCCGGCTTAAGCCCGACTCTGTCGAATACGCACCGACCACAATAGGCAATTGGAGAATTCGATCGACGGGCAGCAGCATGCAGGTTCTGCTGACTGTCCCACTTGAGCGTTATGTGATGGCTGTACTGAGTGGCGAAGCAGCACCGGATGAGCCCTATGAATCACTAAAAGCCATGGCTGTCGCTATCCGTACCTTTGCACTCGTGAATATCCGACGCCATGCCACTGAAGGTTTCAGCCTCTGCGATACCACGCATTGTCAGGTATCGCGCTTCATCAAATTTCGACCTGAGGTTGAGCGAGCCGTTCAGGAAACCAGTGGCGAAACTCTCTGGGCAAATAGCCAACTGGCGGAAGTCACTTTTACCGGACACTGCGGAGGCGTGACCGAAGACGCCAACAACGTCTGGAATAGCTCTCATCACTTTTCCTATCTGGTATCTCATGCGGATGCCTACTGTATCCGCAGATCCACCGCAGAGTGGCATTCGCAAATGACTTTGCAGCAGCTTGCCTCTGTTGGAAAGCGTGAAGGATGGCATCTTCCTGCTCACATCAGTGCTATCGAGGTCACCAGGCGCTCGCCTACAGGACGAGCCATGACGGTTCTGTTTCGTGGCGAAGACGACACGCATACCTCCTTACAGGCTGTTGCCTTCCGCTATGCGGTGGACCGAGCTTTAGGTCTCTATCAAATTCGTAGTGACTGGTACACCCTTACCTTGGAGGATGGAGTCATTTCTTTCGTAGGAAAGGGTTATGGTCACGGCGTAGGACTCTGCCAGGCCGGATCCTTTCAGATGGCTGTAGAGGGGCGAAGCTATAAAGACATTCTTAGCTTCTACTTCCCCACTACCGAGATCCATTCGGGACCGAGGGGCTCATCGAGTACAGAATTCGACGATATTGTCGAACCTATGCCGACAGCTCCCAGCACACCAAAATCGACCATCGTCGGAGATGATGGGGTCTGGCAGAAGGCCAAGACTCTCTTTCCTGCAGACGTAGCTAGTCGGCCTACAATCCATATCGCTGCAACTGGAGACGATTTTCAGGAAGCAACCGGAGAAGCCCCCTGGAGCCCCGGATTCACTCGGGGAAAGGACATATATCTTCAGGTCTCCTCGGCCTACCCGGATGCGAGCACCAGAGAGGATATCTTGCTCCGCCAATACATCCTCTCGCTTATCGACCAGAATGCCACAGCCAAAACTCAGCCATGGCTGCGGATTGGCCTGGCTGAGGCTCTAGCTGGTCCGACTCAGCGGACAGATGTCTCAGGGCTCACCCCAGTGGAATTGGACGCCATGCTCGCACATCCCTCCGACCGTGGGGCGTGGGAAAAAGCGCATGCAACTTCGGGAATCTTTGTTCAGGGGTTGATAAAGAAATACGGTCAAGCAAAGCTCAGGGGATGGCTGAAGACGGGAACACCCGCATCCATCAACGATTTCTTTTTCTCCTCATCGGAAAAGATCTCAAACATGAAGTTCTCTACGAGAGAGGCAAAACCGGCTACAACCGATGCGCCTCGGAGCACCAAATCTACTACCAGCAAGAAGACTGCCTCCGCGGAAACAAAGCCGTCCAAGGAAGCTTCGACCAAGCCCTCCAAAGACGATGAACGTCCGACCAAGACAAAGGAGAAATCTGACTCCAAGTCTGGCAAAGATTCAAAATCATCGCCCAAGGAATCGAAGACCGCCAAACAACAAGCTGACGATAAAAAAGACGACAAGAAAGCAGGGCCGACTTCCTCGAAAAAGTCAAAGAGCTCGTCATCTAGGACACCGAAGGAAGACAAAGAGCCAAAGGCCGCTGCTGAAAGCAAAAGTAAAAAAGAGACAAAGAGCGAAGATAAGGATACAAAGAATTCCAAACACAGCAAGAGCGTAAAGAACAAGAAATCTTCGAAGGATAAGGATAAAGATTAGTTCTGCTGCATCCCTTTGCGTCCACTGGCAACAACTCAGGCCAGCCATTCTGAAAGATACCGAATAGCTGCTGTTCCCCTCACAGACATGAGGCTGCGCCACACATAACTGCGATAGACTCTGTAGAAGCAATGAAGACCTCAGTAGAGATCGCAAAATTCGCAGTAAGAGTCATCTGCATTTTGCTCTGCGTCTTTGCAGGAAATACTCTACGCGCGGAGGCTATTTCTTCACAGCAAAGTGCAAAGATACTCCATAGAACATTACAAGAAACATCTGCGGTTGCTGTTGTTATCGATGTTTCCACCGGACATCTGATTGCAGCAGAAAAATCCGATCAGGCAGCCAGAATGCGAAGCCTGCCGGGTTCGGTCCTAAAGCCTTTCTTTCTTGCCGAAGCTCTACAGCACAGCAAGATCAATCCCCAATCCACATTTTTCTGCCGCCGCAATCTGCACATTGCCGGACGCAGCTATCCTTGCAGTCATCCACAGACAGGCATGGCCTTTAACGCGGAAGAAGCCCTTGCCTACTCCTGCAATTCTTACTTTGCGGATTTGGCCAATCGTTTCTCTCCTGATCAAATACACGAAACTGTAACGGCCTATGGGCTTGATAGCTCCCCACATCTCTTTCCTTCGGAAACCGCACCTGTAATAAGGATTCCTTCAACACCGGAAGAGAAACAGCTCTTCATCCTTGGCCTGCAAGGAATCAGAATAAGCCCGGCTCAACTGGCCATGGCTTATCGCAAATTAGCCGTCAAAATAAACGAAGGTTCCTCAGGCTTTCAAAGCGTGGCAAGGGGCATGCAGGACTCAGTCCGCTATGGAATGGCACACAATGCCGAGGTTCCGGGCCTTGTCTTGTTCGGAAAAACAGGCACTGCAAATGACATTCCGCAAGCTCCATCGCATGGCTGGTTTGCCGGAATCGTGCAGCTGCAAAATTCGCAATTCGTAATCGTGCTATATCTTCCCCGTGGAAACGGAGGCGATGCGGCACACCTTGCGCAACAATATCTGAAGGCAATACAGAAGGCCTCCGCACGATGAGACGTATCCTTATCTTTTTCGTCTTGGGACTATTTGCGTTGAGCCTTTCCCCTGCTGCGCAGCAGAATTCTATCGGCCCGCGGCAGTTAACCATCCACGTTCTATCGACACAGAGCTTTAGCAAATTGGTAGTTACTCCTGTGGGCGGGGGTAACTGGATGCGCAGTTGTAGCAATTCCAAAGAACAACTCGTCTCATCTCAATTCCAACTCGAACTGCTACGCGGGCAGCTCTTCTATGGTCATGGCTCCTCTACCAGAGAGCTAGAACTCAGGGGGAGTTTTCGTTTAGTGCCTGAGGGTGCAGCTAATACCGTTTCCACGGCAGGAGTCTGGAGGATTTCGCCAAAGGGAGCGGAGTTGCAGGTACTGCTGACAATCCCAAGCGAACGTTACATCATGGCGGCACTCAGCGCAGAGACCGCAGCAGATGAGCCGATTGAATCTCTTAAAGCGATGGCCGTTACCATGCGAACGTTTGCGATAGCGAATGCAAACCGACACACCAAGGAGGGTTTCGGGCTCTGCGATAGTACGCATTGCCAGGCCTCTCGTTATGGAAAAATCCGCACTGAAATCGATAGAGCCGTACGGGAGACAGCAGGCGAAATGCTATGGTTTGGCCCTGGGCTAGCCAAAATCAACTTCACCCAGCATTGTGGAGGAATGAGCGAAAGCGCCGAAAGTATGTGGACGGGCGGCGACCGCCTGCCCTACCTGCGCGTCCATCCAGATCCCTACTGCTTGCGGAGAGGTTCCTCCGAATGGCATTCACAGATTCCGATAGACCAGATCGCCGCGATAATTAAGCAAGAAGGCTGGAGTGTCCCTTCACGCATTGAAAGCATACAAGTGACAAAGCGAAGCTCTAGCGGACGCGTTTTACAGCTTAAGCTTACAGGACCGGGAACGTCTACCGCAGTTACGGCATCCAGCTTCCGTTTCGCAATCAACAGAGCTCTCGGATGGAACCAGATTCGCAGTGACTGGTACACCGTGGCCTTGGGCAGCGGTGTGCTACGCTTCGACGGAAAAGGTTATGGGCACGGAGTCGGACTTTGCCAGACAGGTGCCTATCAGATGGCTGTCGAAGGAAAGAGATACCGCGATATCCTCAGCTTCTATTTCCCAGGAGCCGAAGTTCACATCACTCCCAAAGACAGCGGTTGGAAAACCATCCAGGGATTCGGCTGGACGCTCATAACAACAGAAGGGTCGTCAGAAGAAATCAGCCAAGGAAATGCAGCCTGGGAAAAGGCTCAAACGCTCTTTCCGCCTAAGAATCAGGTGCATCCTGTCGTATATTCAATGCCTACGACAGAGCTCTTCCGACAGACCACGGACGAGCCGGGATGGGTATTGGCCTCTACCCGTGGAACGGATATCTACCTCCAACCTACGATCGTCTTCCGGAAGAATGTATCGAGAGAGAGCACGCTTGTTCACGAGTTTCTGCATGCTCTCGTAGAACAAGAATCAGCACCACAGATACCTCTGTGGCTACGCGAAGGACTTGTCGAAGCTCTCGCAGATGCTCCTCCCCAGACAAATAAACCTGCTCTCAAGCTGAATAATATAGAAGGAATGCTTTTACATCCTACGGACGCAGTCTCTTCGAGACTAGCCCATGTTGCTGCAGGAAGTTTTGTATCGGGTTTGATTCGCCGATACGGAACAGGAACGGTACGGAGTTGGTTGCACTCAGGAGTGCCAACCGAAATCGGTAAATATTGAACAAGACCAACCCTGAAAGTCGGTCGTCGATATCACCTATCGGCTTATGTACGCCACCGTTCTCCACACGCGAGACATTGAGCCTTGTGAACACAGATCATTTCTCCACATTTATCGCAAAGCCAGTTCTCATTTTCGCTTCTTACAAATCTGCGTATACCGTGTTTTTGAATCTCCGCCAGATTCCCAAACAGGCTTACGCCGTATTTTCTTGTATAGCGCTTCTCCATGCTCTTCATTCGCTCGCAGGGATACACCTTACAGCTGAAGCAATATTGCAAGCCAGCTTCCTTCAACTGCTTACAATTCTTAATTGAACAAGATGTACAGCCTTTCATCTTGAGGCTATCGTCACCCCGGCAGCCAGGGCACGGGTTCTTTTCTCTGGCATATCTTTGACAGAGACGGCAATTCAGCCCGCATGGAGCTATCAAGTTGAGTGCCGTCTTTGCCGGTTTCTTCGTGCACATAGTTCTTACCCCACACGAAACGTCCAATCTCACGTAGCAGACCTGTGCCTACGGCTTCAACTCAGCTGCCGTTTCCGGCTCTGCCATACAGCTGCATACCAACGCCAGAACGAAGCAACATAGCAAAATATCAATCGTGTAGGCCAAGCCCAGTCGGAGCACAACACTCACGATTTCAGAGGTCACCCCTTTGCCTGGGAGCCATCCAATCAGCAGATTCGTGCTATAAAGACCAACGATGGAGGCAACCAACATCGTGATCCAATAAGGCCACTGCTTATAGGAACGAAAGACTCTTTTTGTCAGCCCGGCCCTCGATCCCACGCCCCCGAGTTCTATCGCCCATGGCAGCAGCAGCGTACTCAACAGCCACAGCAGCAAATCGTAAAAACGATCCTGCAGCATTATCAGCCGCGGGTAACTGAAGAGGACTCTCATATACGGTGAGAGCTTTGAATTCCAGAACCCTGCATACAACGCCTCATGATCTCTGCCGTGATCGATGATCCCCCGCAGCAGAAACCACAAGGCAAGAAAGAATAATACCCATAGTGCCCTTAGCCATAGTTGCGATGCATCCTTAGGCTTACGTAGCCAGCGAAAGCTCTCTGCAGCGAAGGACAAAAAGGAACAAACTACCGCCAGGGCAAAGACAATAGCCAGAACAAATTGCCAGATATGAGAATCAGGAATCTGCAGCCATGCCATGGACAACAACGTAAGGACAAGAATGCAGATCCACTGCAAGGAGATAAATTTCAAACCGAGGCCGGAAAGCGCGTCGCGGAATACATTTGTTTTCGTGCTTGTCATCTACTTGGCCTCCGCATGAGAATCGTCAACTTGCAGATGCAGCAAGTCACTTGTTGCCTGAATACCGGGTTGATACATCGGCTCCACATGTGCCGGGCTTATCGTAAAGCTACCCGGATTTACAACCTTAAGCAGATAGAAAGATTCATGCCTGCCGTCGAAATCCGTCGAAAAGATCGCCGCACGATCATCGTGGAATTCACGACGCGTATACCAGTAGTCCCAACCTCCCGGTTTATCGAGGATCTTGTAACTGTCCTCATGCTGAATGAATTCTGTTCCGGCAGGAATTGGATCTTCTACCAGGAGATATTTCGCAGCACTTCCATTTACGGCGAGATGGACGGCCAGAACATCACCAACGGCAACCGAACCGCGAAGAGGCTCAAGACGATAGACAATCTGTCCATCTTTTTGCGTGGGTACAAGTTTGAAATAATCTCTGGCCAGGTTCAATGACAGTTTCCCTTGCTGATAAAGCTTCTTGTCAGTTGAATAGTACGTTCCCTGCACAGACCAGTAGGCCCTGCCGGAACCACGCTTCCCAATCTGCACAGTGTTTCCCTGTGGCTGGAGCTTATTGGCTGGAATCTCCAACTGCATTCCCATTCCGGTGGCAACATCGTCTAAAGTAAAGTGTCTGCTGGCTACTTGAGTCCCATTCACCAATACCTCAACATTGAAATCGCCATTCAGTTCATGGGTGTTGGCAAGATAATCTGCCAGACCAAAGATGACCATCGCCGACTGCTCCGTCGAATACCACCAGAAGCCCTCATGACGATTAGCAATCAACCATTGTGCCGCGCCATCGAGCAACGGGCTCTTAGGATTGGCATGGGTTAAGAACTTCAGCGCGAAAGCGGTACTCTCTGCATCGTTGTTGTAATAAAGATCCAGCAAGGAATTGAAGTTCGATGGCCAATAGGCTAGCGACCCGGAGCGAGTTGCCTTGCTCTCGAGGAGTTTGGCTATCTCGGAGGATCGATCATTTGACAGCGGCAGCATTACCATCCCAGCCATCGCCAGTCCTTCGGAAGAAAGGTCGTTTCGACGATTCCACAGCTTGTCGTACTCCTCATTTAGCCCGCTCGACCCCGCTTCCGAGAGAGCATAGACCACATAAGCACGAAGGTCGGGAATCATTCGGGGATGCTGTTTCAACTGCTTCTCCAGATACTCCCTACCCTGGCTCAGGCTATAGCCCACCTTTGTGTAACCGGCAGCCCTGGCCCGCGCCAAGCCAGATACGACATAAGCAGTCATGAAGACACGGCTTTCGTCTTCCTTCCACCAGCCCCAGCCGCCATCTTCATGTTGAAAGTCGCGTAACCGATCAATACCGGCATCGATCTTGGCATTCAGATCAGCCTTGCTTATCTGATTCGAGACATTCAGTTTCTTCAACGTCTCCGCAACAACGATATTCGGCAGGAAGCTCGACATCGTCTGCTCGGTGCAGCCGTAGGGATAGCTGGTAAGCTGTCCGAGCGCTGAGAACAAACTACCGGCAATCGATGGACTCACTTCTATATGCAGGCTATGTGCAGCTGTATCGGTATTGCCTGGGAAATTGACTGGAGTATTGCTCTGTCCACTGGGTTCACCGATTACACCTGAAGCTTGAATTCTACGAGGAACGCCAGAAGGTTCGACCGCAAAGCTAATCTCCAGGGCATCGGATTCCTCATTTGTCAGTGCCTTCGCTAGCAAACGCGCGGTACCCATCTGAGAAGCACGTACCCGCCAATACAGTGTTCCATCCGACCGACTGGGGACCGTGATCTGACGAGGTGTTCCGGCAATGGTATCCAGGCCGCTGATCTCCAGCGAGAGCTGCACCTGCTTTTCATGCTCAAGATAGTTGTGGACAATCACTGGAATCGTGAGCTCATCCCCCTTTCGCATAAAACGAGGTGTGCCCATGCGAACAATAAGGTTCTTGCGAACAATTACCTTGTTAATCGCTGCTCCTGCCTTAGAATCCGCCGTGACAGCGCGAACAGTTGTGCGCCAGGTTGTAAGCGAATCAGGGAAGGTCAGCGTTACCCGAGCATGCCCTTCAGCATCGGTGTGCACGGAAGGACTCCAGTAAGCCGTATCCGGAAATGCCTTGCGAACCTTTGGTTGAACAACATCGTTTCCTGGCTTTACCTGCGCCAGCTGAGGGCGGTAACGAGAACCTCGCATGGCCAACAGCGGAGACCTGGTTCCCGCCTGTCCGCTGAAGAAATAGGCTAACGAAGTGTCGAACGCAGCATAGAGATAGCGTTCAGGGTACAACCGACGAAGAATATTGCCACTGTTGTCGGGATAGATCGAGTACAAGGCTTCATCGACTACACCAAAGCTGAGATCGGCGCTGACCGGGTGATTAGCGGCATCCTTGGTATAAACGTCGTAGACGGCAGACTGCTGCGGTTGAAAGACCTGACTGACCGGAGCAATCTCAACTTGTAACTGTTGCTGTGCGGGAGGAACCTTGAGCTGCTTTGTGGCCGTGTAAAGCTGGTTGTTTTTGAGGAAGACAACCCCGATTTGGAGATTCGGCTGAGAATCCGCAGTAATCGGCAGATCGAAGGAGAGCGTCTTCCCTTCACTCGCCAACACCTTCTTGAATTCAATCGAATAGCCGGAAGCAACAACCAAGGCATGGAAATTCTCGACATCGGAAAGGATGCTGAGATGTGCCGTATCACCGGGAGCATAGCTCTTCTTATCAGCAACGATCTGTACGGTATTCGAGCCGTCGCCCCAATCCGTGTCGCCACTGCCCATCGCATACAGCCATGTTGAATCTTCTACGACACGCTTCTCTGGAGTGGTTGCTGTAGCTTCAACCTCCAGGCTGCCGCCTTTTTGAATCGGGAAAGTGGCATCGGCTTTGCCATTGGAGTCGGTATCAACATCCGTCCCTCCAAGCGGTGTTGTCTTGGTGCTGCCATTCTCCCAATGACGCGAGACTAGTTCAAGATGTACCCGGGTCTTGACCGGCTTGTTATCGTAATCCGTAGCTGTAACGTGGAAGGTACCTGTCTCTCCAACACGGAAAGAGTAGCGTGCCGGTTCCACATGAATGCGGAAACTTCCATAAGTCGCAAGGAACCAGCCTCGGCCCGTAATCTCACGATTTGCTTCGTCCGTTACTCCGGCTTCGACGGTGTAGTCCTGATCGTAGTGATGCTTTCCGCTGGAATCGGTTTTGGTCGGAACGGTGATGACCAGTTTCCCATTGGCATCGAGCTTCCCTGTCTTCTCGGACTCCTGTTCGGAGTCATAGCCCAGGGAACTCTCCCCTGAATCTTCTCCTTCACCGCCGTTCGCCGAAGGCTGGTCCTCATCCTGATCCTCCCCCCACCAGTAATGGCGTGAGTGATAGACCCGATACTTGACCGTAGCATTAGGAACCGGCTCTCCGAAAAAGTAGCGGGAGTCGATAACAACCTGCATACCTTCTCCCTGAAGAACACGCGGTTTCACCGGGGAGACCTTCACCTGGTACTCGGGCTTGCGATACTCCTGAACTTGGAAGCTGCCCGAAGCTGCCGAGCTATCGTTTCCATCGTCCAGGCGGATCGTGTAGTACCCCAATCCGGCAGAAGCCGGTAAGGTAACGTCTCCGGTAACACTTCCTGTACCGTTGATGGGAAGATGCTGATCGAAGATGTTGTGATCCTGCTCATCCAAGATCACGACATGAATAGAAGATATTTTTGGAAGCTCCAGATGATTTTCGACACGCTGCCTGAGGATGGCCTTCCAATGAACCGTGTGCCCGGGACGATAAACCGGGCGATCGGTATAAACAAAAGATGACCAGCGCTCGACCCCTGAAGACGAAAAGGCATATCCCTGCGGGGTGACAATAGCAACCTCTTTGCCCGAGGTAGCCAGAATCCAGAGGTCGTCCCTTTCTTGCTGGCTTGCCTTTCCTCTCAGTTCAGCAACGCCTTGATCGTCTGTCTCTTTACTATCCTGCTTATCCTTGCCAAGCGCCAGCTTGACCTGAACGTGAGGAATTGGAGCTCCGCTTTCGCGATCGACGGTATAGGCCAGCACGGAACCGGGAGCTGTACGTGTGACCAGGGCCATTTGGCTCACGACGAGAATCGTATAGGCCTTGTAATGGCCATCCGTAGCCTCTATCAAATACAGACCTGAAGGAAGCGGATCAATCGGGAGATCCTGGGAGTCGGAAATATAAGTTGGAGGCATCTCCTGCCGCCAACGGGCAACCAGCTTCCGATCATTCAACAGCGGAATCTGCGCGAATTTGGCAACGCCGACGATACGGCTGCGTTTGGCAAGACTGGCTTGCTTTCTGCGAAAGGTATTTCGGCTCTCCATGGAGAATTGACGGCGGAAGAACTGGCGAATGCGGAACCAAAGATGGTGCTTCCAATCGTGAAAGCGTTCGAGCCATGTCCGTTCGTCAACCTGTTCCTTCGGCCCCCAAGGAGAATCGTTCCCGAAGCTATGCAGGTCTTTCAGATTGGAGAGAAACTTCTCCGGATCTTCGATGCGATAGATTCGAAACTCTAGCTCATCAACATTCCGCGCGTATAGATGGATTGTCGGCTTCTCCTTCGGAGAGAAGCTTTGGCTGGTACTGAGGGTGAAGGAAACAGCTCCCTCGGCGAACAATCTCTGCGACGTAAGAAGAACAACACCGAGTACTGCAAACGTAATAACAGCTCTGGCTATCCTTGAAACCATCATTCTCCTTCGCGCAAAATATTCCAGCGATATACCCCAAGAAAATTCGAATTTCCCGGAACCGGCCGCCAACGCACGTCCGGATGCCGCAGAAGATCTTCCATTGCGACTCGCCGCATTTCGCCCTTCGCGTGACCGATCGGCCCGGTGTGATAAATCACCCAGTCCGCTCTGTCTCCAGAAACGATCATCGAATGATACGGCGAGTTCTGCTCTAATTGGCGATAAAAAAGCAAATCTCCTCTCATTGCCGATTTAACATTTCGACCAACGAAATGAGTATTGAACTCCATGAGGCTGCGCGCATCGGCGAATTGAGCGAAATTGCCATTACTCAAATCAGTAACAGTAAAGGGTCCGGATTTCACCCGGAATAAAGATGCTCCAAGTGGCGTTTGTGGATACTGATATTGCCCGACGGAAGGAGGAGGAGCCATTCCTTCCGAAAGGTGAGCAATCAGCCAGGGCTCATCATGGGCGTGAAGAGCCTCCCGATAGGAATATCGAAGCAAAGCGGCACAGTCACCGATTTCGGCAGGGAGTCTCTCCTTGGGCTGCTCAGCTTGAATCTCCGCAAGCAGAGTAAACCAGCGACGAAAGGCCTGCCGGTCCTGTGCCGAATGCAGACGAAGGAAGTCAGGGGTTCCGTCTCCAAAGCTGTCTGCAGGATACAAAATGAAAGCCAGGGGAATTCGAAGATGATTCCTGTGCCAGAAGAGATCCAGCTGGGTTTGCATGGGAGTCACAGGAGCGAAAAGATACCCCTCGACAGTGTGACTATCCAATTGTTGCCACTGTACGATCGGTCCGTGACTACGAAGATCGCCTGCCGCTACTGAACCGAAACCAGAAAGATGAATCCGCACAGTATCATGTTTGTGGCCATCTGCCGGGAATTGAGTCCTGACTTCTTCAATAGAGATCCGGCTCACCGAGCGCTCCCGCAAAAAAACAGCAGCTATGATAACCAGAATAATGAGCGAAAAAAAAGCGGCAAAGTGTTTTGGCTTGCGGGTAAAGAAGTTCTTGCTTGATAGTGTCGGCATTCGAAGGTCAAACCGAAGAAGACGCGATTATGACACCAAACTCCATCCCATACTAAACCTCCTGTTGACCGGCAAAATCTTTTAACTTGGGCATATTTTCTATACGAAAGCCTTCAATCGCGCCGGACTTATACATCCGCACCAATGCATCGTAGGAAGCATTGGCCCCTTCGTAGGTATTTCCTTTATATAAATGATGAACGACAAGTTTTTTAATCGTAATTTTCGCGCTTACAGGACATCCTTCCTCGGAAGATAAGTGCATACCGGTTTTATGCCATGCAATAAGATTCTCGGTGCACCCAATCGTTTTTCCTGACGTTCCACCTTCCGAGGTACAGGGACTCGCAGAGACAAAGAACTGTGGAATACTGACCGATATCGATATCGGATAACTGGCTTTGGCGTAATTCAAAGCAACGATTTGATGAACATGCGCAAAGAGCTTGTCCTCTGCGTGGTTATTCTCCTCATCTTCAAGATGCCCCACCTGAGCAAAATCCACGAGATGCTCTGTTGCACGCTTCGATAGTCGAGCACTCGTGTGAGCTACCGGAGAAAAGCCAACGTCGTTTGAAGGCTGCGAATATACGGTATTAAAAGTGCCCTTTTGTTGGGTTTGCGAAAGTGAGCCTTCATAGAAACCGGGGAATGAAGGAATCTGCTTTGCTCTTTGAATTGCTCCCGGGGCAGCACGAACAATCTGAGAAGGAAAGCGCATACCGTTGTTTACCGAAGTGAGTACCCTTTGGATAGGTGCCTGCATTTGCACGTACCCGCGAGAATCTCTTCCGGCATCGGCAAAACCCATATTCCGATACCATCGCGTAAGCCGCCCACTCCCGTTATCCTGGCTGGAAAGATAAACCGTAGTCTTTCCCAAATGCAGCCCAGCCCGTAACGCAGAAGCAATCAGCGCCCCGCCCAGTCCATTTCCCCTTTGGGCAGAGGCAACCTCGAGATCGGTGATTTCGATAGAAGTCCTGCCTCGGTCATGCAGCATGACCATACCTAAAGGAGAGGCACCCGAACCAGCAGTAATACGATAGCTTCCAGTTTTCACTGAGACTGGGCCGGATAGTTGAGGCTGAATCGAAGAAGTCCCCAGTCCAGGTCTTGCAGCCATCAGCCTGGGCATAGGCATAGGCGTAGGCGTATAAACCGGAGGATATCGCTTCTGCTGTAGTATCTTCTGGGAATTATCCGGCCGATAAACCGGCGGCGCACCCGGTCTGGTTACAAGGGGAAATTTAGGATTCGGCATAGCCCAGCTGACCTCCTGATCCAATGGCTCAAACGCGATGCAGACAGCTTACCTAGAGACGTTATTCAAGCCAAGAGCTTCCACCACCAAAGCAAACGGCACCGCAGGCCCATTCTTCTTGCTTACCAGGCCAAAGTTCGTCTGATAATCCCACATCGCCCAGCCGATTTTGTACTTTTCCAAAGTTACCCGCACGTCATGAAGCCAATGCGCGCGCATTTGAGGATCGGATACAGGAAGATGTACGCCAAACTCTCCACAGTAAACCGGAGCATGATATTGCTTTGACCATAGGTCGGCAAAACGAATCGTAGCATCGACTCGATGGATGTCCCACCGTCCCAGACCATACTGCTCGACGAAGAATTTTCCCGCCAGTGTCGATTCCTGATCAAGATTTGGTTCGACAGCCTCGGGCGATGAAGGATAAGGCACATTCTTTAAACTCTGAACCTCGGTATTTGCCCAAGTCGCTCCCTGGTGTGTAAAAGCAAATGGCTCGTAATCGTGAAAGGTATAGATGACATTATTCAGTGGAAGTGGCTCTAAATGAAGAAGATCCTCAAGGCCATCCCAATGTGCTCCGGAGGCAATAACGGTGTGCTTTGGAGCTACCTGGCGAATCTGTTGGGCCACAAAAGACTGAATTCCCTGCCAGCGGTAGGGATCTTCCTGCTCCGATTCGTTCATGATCTCAAAGAAGACCATTTCCGGATCGGTAGAAGCATAGTGCTCGGCAAGAGAACGCCAGAGCATCGCAAAGCGTTCGACCCCATCGTTTCCACTACGAAGAGTCGCCTTATAGTTGCTCTCCGGATGAATATCGATAATGACCGCGAGCTTGTGATCGAGCATGATCTTCACAACCCGATCAAGCTCGGTAAGAAATGGCGAAGTACCGCCCCCACGACGGAAGGTTGCCACCAAGGGTTCGGCATCGATACTAAGCCGGATATGATCCAAGCCTAAGCGCTGAATCAGGTCGATATCTTCAGCCGTAGTAAAGGTGCGAAGCCGGTCAGGCGAGTAATTATTCGGGCTTTGGGCAAACCACATGCCAGTGTTAATTCCACGCTGCAGATGCTTTACACGTGTCCAAGCCGAGGGTTCATCCTGTCCCTGAAGACTGGCAGCACCGAAAACACTAAAGACAAGTAGCGCAAGGAATATGGCCTTTTTCATCGAAAGCTATAGAAACACAGCCCGGCTCTTTTGGCAAAGGAGGAACTGTGTTTCTGTCTTCGCTATTTCAGTCGCGTAAGAGATTCTATCTTGTCCTTATATTCCGGATACTCGCGGATGAGCGCGGAACGCGACCCAGTTTCATAGTCGGCGTAATCAAATCCTGGCGAAACGGTACAGCCGATCAAGGCAAACTTGCCGCCGGAAACCAGCTTGGAACCCTGCCAAACATCCTTGGGAATCACGAGCTGCGGAGTCTGCCCGTTCTCAATATCACTGCCGACAAGTACCGTCTTTGTCGAACCATCAGGGAATAGCATCACCAGTTCGATCGGATCTCCTAAATAGAAGTGATAGATCTCATCCGATTTCAGACGATGAATCTCTGAGAAGGTCCCGGGGTCCAGCAGGTAATAGATGCAGGTTCCAGCGAGGCGTCTATCCGAATAACGCGCAGGCAAGTCCGAATGAGGAATTACCTCTTCCGACTCCCAGGTTGTCGCGAAATACCCACCTTCGCTGGGATGCGGAACCAGGTTGAGAAGGCGTTTGATCTTTTCGACATCCATGATCAGGCAATCTTCCTTTCTACAGAAACAGAATAGCCTGACTGGCACACTTGCTTGCCGGATTAAGAACTGTGGCCATTCTCTCCGACTGCTTCTTTGGACAGAATGGCCACGCAGACATAAATTTCCGATCTACATCGAGGCACAAGAGACGCTATTGCCGAGGATGCAAAACATCGATCAATTGGCGGATATGAGGATTCTCCTCTAGGATGCCCACGGGAGGACGAGTACTGATCCTTCGGACCGGTCCCATCACAATCGAACCTACCGGAACCGAATCCACCCAATTGCCTCCATTTTGTGTAATACAGGGTGCCTCAGCACCGATGTTTCCCTGGAAGACAATGCTCAGATCGTATTCGCCGGACAGTGCGCCGATGGGCACAATCAGAGCTTTGGTTCCGTCCTGATTCCAGAGAGTGAGAATCGGAGCTGGAGTCGTATTCCCGTTGCTGTTCTTTGCCAGACTGATCCAGCGCCAGATACGCTGCCAAGGGAAAGGCTCCGGACTCTCAAGCAAAATTGCCTTAATGAAGAGATCGTTGTTATCCGTCAGCACTGAGATTTCCGTATCCGGCACAGCAACAGGTTTAGTCCTGCTCGCCAGTTCCGGACGTCCCAGTGCCACGATCAGACCGTCGAAGAGAGTATTGACGGCGTCGTAAAACTGCTGCCAGTTTTTCGCTACGCTCTGCCGGCTGCTGACCAACGCAGCCGCTCCATTCGATGCCGGAACAGGTCCAGGCTGGCGGTCGTCGGCCAGCGGATTGAAATTGCCTACCAGCGTTTGCAGGCTGTTATGGCTGGTAAGGTACGCTACTCCTTTTTGAGCATAGGCCTGAATGGCGGCATTTTGTCCTGAGAACCAGGTCCAAGGATCGGTAGCTGCTACATATCGGCGGATTGGTGTAGCTCCGGCTCCTCCGACAATCTGCTTAGCAACATTCGCCATGTGATCGCTGAATGTTGCATAACGGGAGGTTGTGAACTGCACCCGCTTCAGCGTAGTAAGCGAATCTTCATACGCCAGATAATCCTTGAGAGCCTTCAGTACGCCGATAGCATCGCTTGCATAGTAAATATCAAGCAATGAGCCTTCCACGTTGCCGGAAACAGCTACTGCGGTGCGATCTCCTCGGCGAAGGAATGGACCAGCCACAACATCCAGGGTGTAGCGTGTCTTCGGCAAGAGAGGTTTGAACCAGAGAGCCTTGGCTTCTTGTGCCGCCTCATTCTCTGCAATCTGGTGAATGATTCCCCACGCATCCACGGGGCTGACTTGGTTGATGGCCATCGAAGCTGCACGGCCTAGAAGTCCGACCTTGTCCGCCAGATTTACAGTGGAAGCTGCAAGCTCTACGGGCGCCACTTCCGGCAACACATCTGTTTTCTTTTCGACTTCGAGAGCACGCTTCTGCAGCTGGGCCTTCGTTGCCGGACTCAGAGCAACTGTCCCGAAAGTGGGAGGCTGCAAAGGTTTCGGTAATGGTGCCTCCATAGGCTGCGCGGCCAAGGCACTTTGTTGTGGAATCGAGGGAACGTGAATAGCATTCGGCAGCAACAGAGTGTGATTGTTGTTTCGGTCGACACAACGGAAGTGTAAGGAATTCGCGACAGAGCCATTTGAGAATGCCGTGTAGAGCGCATTTACATAGCTCTCGACAAACTCCACATTCAGATCGTAGCCATAGTAGGCCATCGCTGCCCCATCAAGAGGCCATGACCACTGCGTGTAGGTAAACAAATCCTCAATCGCGCCGGCCAACGGGAATGCAGCTCCGGGCTGCTGGAGTTGATTACAGTGCTGCGCGAGCATCGGAAACGGAGCCGGACCTTCAGGGACAGGCAGAATCGCCGGAACAGGCGAGCCTACCGCTGTGCCCGGGCCTGAAGCGGTTTGGAAGTAAACAAACTCTACAATGGGATCGCCATTAGGCACGGTTTTGAACTCCGAACTTCCAACTCGTGCTGCCTCCACTTTTGTCACCGTCTTGATGGCATAGAAGGCGGGCGCCGAGGGCAAGATAGCCATTGGAATCGGCGGAGTAGAGTACTCCAGCGAATACAGCAAAAGGACATTGCCTTTAAGCGGGATTGACAGCTCTTGTACCGCTGGACCGGTATCGGAAAAATTCAGAGTCCAGGCTTGAGTGATTTTGTCCTGTGTAGCCGAAGTTGGATTGAGTGTAATGCCATCTCCCAGACACTCAGGAGCGTTAAAGAAACTAAACTCCCCGTCATGCACATAGACCACTCCGACGAGAGAACGAACGACACTCCGTTGCGGGAAGCGAATAGTGATGGACGGATTTGTCTGTCCACTGTTATTCACTACCTCAAGCCCTGGAAGAATGCCTCCCCAGCCTAACGAACCTATGCTCGCAACGAGTCCTGCGGCCAAAGTGAACTGCAGGCCTTGATCGCTAAAAGTACTTCCAGCAGTCTGTTGCTTCGATTGTCCGTTCCAGCTTGCCGTCCAGTCTTGTCCGGGCAAGAGCCTCCAAGGGAAGACCTTTAACTGGGTCATCACCTCGCGAGGATTGGTCTTGGCAGGATCACCGGACAACCACACGCCCCCTAGTTGAGTAACTCCAATCGGAGGATCAGCAACTTCTTTCGGTGGCGTCGAACACACCAGCTCCCAGATCTTCGAGTAGGGACTGAATTGATAGAGCGAAACCTCTCTTAGGGTATGCACGATATTGAACTGCACCGCAGGAGGATTGGGATTGATATTGGACATATCGTCCTTCCCCACCTGATTGGGTGGTGGGGGTGGCGGCGGTGATGCGATATCGGCATCCTTGGGAAATTTCGGATCCGCCCAGCCAATCGCGTTAGCAAAGGAACCGGTATCGTCTTTCGTCGGATGGGCGAAATTCAAAGTGAAATGCGCATCTTGCGGAACCACGGGAGCTTGCTGCTGAGCATTGTTTTCATCCGGGATCATGTCCGGCAGAATGGGGGAGCTTGCAACTCGAGTCTGCCACGCTGTTAGCGCTGTTCCGGTGAGATCGAGAATACCCGGCTTCTGGGGATCGTATTGAACCGTGAGGTCAGGACTGAAGCCCTTCTCCCGGTGTGCCAATAGAACATAGTGATCGCTCGCCGGTTTGTCTGCAGCATCGCAATGATCGACCAACGTAGCGTCAATATGGCTCAGCGCCAACGGAGCAGGCGGAACGCTTCCATCATCTCCGCCCCAAGTAAGCGAGATGCTGGCACTGACATTGGGGAGAGGCCAAGGCAGATCGAGTTCAACAGAAATCTCTCCGTGAATCCAGAAGGGATTAGGAGCACAACCTTCAAGCAATGCATCAGCCGTAAGGCCGAAGCCAATGCCGAAAACACTCAGATGCAGATTGCCGTACAGCTCAATGCCACCTGCAATCTGCAGCGGAGACCATTGAATTGCCGCCAGCGTTGCCAGATAGGCATCGATACTTGCCGAGAGTGGACCAAAGCTCCAAGAGTTTCGATATCCCGTCCATGTCCCGGTAATTAATCCCTTATCGCTTACAACGAAATAGGCGTCGGATTCGAAGAGGTCGAAGATGCGGGCCTTAATACGTTTGTCATGTGGCGGCTTACCAAGCGCGAAGAACCATTCGCTACCACCCACATAAAGCTCTGCTGTCCCCTCAAGATCGAGAACGATAGGAATCTCATATTTAGCATCGATGGTCAGATCGAAAGTTCCTGCGTTGCCATCGTAAGTTGCCATCGCTTCGAAATTGGCATCCTGCGAGGCTCCGCCAATACGCTTCGACAGTATGTTTGCTTTGCCAATCAGCGAGATCACAGGTCCGGGCAGCATCAGCACAAGAGTGATAGCAGCAGAGACGGTATAGCCATCATCGGCACTGGTTCCAATCGTTGCTCCCGCGCCCAGAGCAAAAGCACCCTTCTTCGGAACAAGCCACTTATGTACATCGGTAGCGCTGTAGTCAGGATTCTGACCGAGATCCGGTCCGCTCGGACCCGCCGGGTATTTGTACCACTCCCACCAGGTGTGTTGTGGTTCAGGTTGCGGCTGCAGCCCACTGGCAACCAATCCTTGCAGACCATAGAGCGAAACATCTAGAAAGATCGGAATACCGACTGGAAGCTCGGCATCGATATCGAGGAAGAAAACGGATTGCCCGCCGAAGTTTCCGACAATGAAGTTAGCATCTACCTCAAGATCACCTGCAGCCTCAACAACCACCTTCACCTGCCCGGCAAAGACATCGACCTTCTTGACCAGTCCCGGCTTCGGAGGACCTTGCGGTTCAATGTAGTCAAAGATCGACTCCATCAGACCTGCATCCTTCAGAGCCTTCCCGTCCTTCGCATCCACATGAATGTGGTCGATCTCGCCATCGATTGTCAGCACATCCGGAATCTCGAAGGAAATACCGACGCCGTCCAGAGAAACAGCTCCAGTATCGAGGTTGATGCGCAAGCCTCGAACCGAGCCACCCAGCGAAAGTCCTTCGACTAAGTGGATATCACCGTTGAAACCGATCCATTTCCCGGTTGTATCGCTGCCGAAGCCGAGCTTATGCAGAGCAAGATGGAATCCGTAGAAGTCCAAAGCCATTTGGCTAGGAAGGTCGATCCATCCGCCTTCGAGCGATATGTGTCCCTTGCTGTCGATGCCGAGACCACGAAGCTCAAAGCTGGGCCAGGACAGGCTGGCTGCCTCAATAACCAGTTTCCCGGAGATAACGATCTTCCAGATGTTATCGACTGTCTTGTCTATCTCCAGAGAAGCAACATCGATCTCTACACTGCCTAATCCCCCAGGAAGCTCATAGATCAGCTGGACGAGCCCGTCTGCGGTAGAGCTCTGCACGCTTTCAACTGCCGCCAAGGAGATCGAGAGACTGCCATCGGCCTTGAGTCCGAACTCAATATCAACGGTCTTCGGATTTCCATCCTTGTCCGTAAAGAATGGGATCGTGAGATGCCCGCCAATATGACTCGCCGCCAATCCTCCATGCGCCAAGGTGAGATCGAAGGCTGTCAGCGCAACTGTAAAACCGTCGAAGAGAGTGGCTTCCAGCGGCTTGGTATCCAAACCATCGATATAGAGGCGCCCAGAGAGTCCTTGGGAATTAATCGTCAGGCCGTCGATATTAACGGTCTGTCCTCCGGACAATTTCAGCCCCATATCCAGGCCGTTATCATCATCCTTCAGCGTGAGCACGCCTGCGCCAAATGCTGCATCGGCAGCCTTTTGGATGATTTCCAGCCCCAAGGATTCGAGGAGCGATGTTGGGAGTAGCGAGAGAGTCGACATGTCCGTAACCTTTACTTAGCTGGGGAAGAGTTCGGATAATTTCGTGAGCTGCTGTGACAGCTCGGCCAATTCTGCAGAGGCTTTATCAATAGACCCTGCTGCTTCCAGCAATTGATTTAGCTTTTCAAAGAGAGCGCTCGCCGAATTCAGCACAGGCATCGCATTTCCCGGGGCAAGCGCTTGTGCCAAAGAAAGTCCCGATTGCAAGGCACCTAATGCTTGCGTCGCATTTCCAGAGAGAGATTCATCGATCTTGGACAAATTGTCCGCAAGTACGGTAACCACCTGAGCGACATCGGTCAGCGCCTTATGAATACTCTTCCCTACCGTGTTGATATCGGTGGACGCGGCGAAGAAAACCCCCAGCAAGGTTTGAAGCGGGTTGAAAAATGTCCCTGGATTGGCACTCGTCCCTTCCCACTTGCTCACCGGCCCATATTTAGGGCTCGCAGGAAGAGCCGGGTTTGGAGCAACCAGGACACTCGATAATGCAGTTACAACTTCAGCGATTGGATCGACAGGCATAGGATCTTCCTTCCTCAAAAGAAATCTGTGTTTGCTCTAGACCGAAGCCATCGCTAGCATTTGCGACGCGAAAGCCTTGGAGGGATTAGAACGGTTGCCGTAGATATCAATGGCAACCACAACGTAGGCGTTAATTCCAGTAGCACTCGGCGGCGGCGCCGTCACGATTGCGTTGGGGTCGAGCGGAGTTCCACCGCTTGTTATCCCGTCTACAAATCCGGCGCGTCTCGTCGGAATTTGTCCCAGCACCTTTACCTGTCCTTGCCAGGTAGCAACGACTACCACTGGAACACTTCTCCCAAGCCCAATGCGTAATCCCGTTAGTCTTGAGTGTGTTGGGCTATCGGTCTTTATCTGGGCAATTCCACCAGCCGCTGGCGGAGTCCAGTAGTTGAAGGCATGCTGAGATAGCGCATCCAGCGATGTTTTGTAATCCGTTAGACGATAAACACCATTAACAGCATCGGGCGGAGGTCCCGCCGGAAGTGCTATTTCGCCCATGTCGCTACCCTCATAATCACGAGCACAGATTCGAGGATCGGGAACAAATCCAACCAGCCGTGCATCTCGATTCGGAAGAGCCGCCTGTACAAACGACAATGATGGATAGATCTTCGGATCGTAAGTGATCGACGAAAGACTGCTTTCTGGCACAGGATGCGTCCAATCCGCGCCGAAGTACCGCAGATCTTGAAGGGCATCCACACTAGCCGCCCGATAGATCAGATAGGCAGCAACATCGGGATTCTCATCAAGCGCCCAAGCAGCAATCATTGCGGATTCGGTAGGCTGCAGCTTGTACAGCACCGGAGGTCTTGGTGGAGTAACAATCTGCGTATAGTAAGGACCAATGGCTCCGGTTGTACTGCTGGTATTTCCGGCCGAGTTCACTGCCGAAAGCTTGTACAGTGTCCGTCCATAACCAGTACCGTCAACACTGTCAGATACCGCAGTCGCGGGATCCAAGGGTTTAGGGTTCACGCGGGCGAAGCTGCTTGTGTTCGAGTTGAGATCGGCTAAGGCGCGCAGCTCGTCATCCAGCAATCCTCCGTAGAAATGTTCCGTGAAGGCCCGCTGTGCATCCGTGTCGCTCAAAGCATTTGCAAGGCTAAGAGACTTGCCTGTTGCTTTGTTATAGGCCGTAACCCAAGCTGATACATTACTAATCCACGATTGAAGATCGGCCCTCGGCGTCCCTCCGTCGAGAACGACGGGGTTATTGTCTGCTGCGTTTGCCAATGCGATTCTTCGCTTGATATCCGCCAGGATCAGAGAGCGAACATGTGCCCGCTGCAGTAGATAGCCAAGTATTCCCTGACCCACCGGAGTCGAGAAAGGCAATGTCTTGGCAGCTCGGCCGGCAGCATCTGCCGGATCGTAGTAGACATGATGCACTTCATGAACCGGAGTAGGAGGCGTCGGAGGAACCAGGTACTGCGCTCCAGTAAAGACGATGGCAGGCGATTGAGGTTCGGGACGCGGCGGATTCATACCATTGGGATCGATAATTTGTTCTGAAGGATCAAAGGGATTCTTGGTCGATCCCACAATCGACACACGCGCACGCGCTGTATTTTGATGAATAGGGACCTCCAACGGGACAGGAATCTGTAATTGAGTTCCGTAGCCGGAGACCAGATAAGCTGGCTGGCCTAGATAATCATTGGTGTGAATAACCAGCCGCGAAGTCTTTCCCGCATTGATACGAACCACCACCGGCCCACCCGGAGAAGTTGGAGGCACAAACGGCCGAACTGCATATTGTTCACTTGATCCATCCGGCAAGGTCAGCATGAGCATTTGCCCAGGATCGAAGGGCTTTAGTGCTACCAGGGGAGGTGTGGTCTGAATTTCGACGACATAATGATTCCCATCGTCCGACAGGGTCGCGGTAATCGAGCTTACCGTCAAAGACTGAACCGTTGCGGGAGATACAGAGAGCTCCTTCGTCACCAGGGTTCCGGTCGTGTTTCCATTTGTATCAATTGCATCGACTGTCAAACGCGCGGTCCGGATATCCGGATACATCATGTAGGCGGCACCAGCCCAATTGACAATCATGTTCAGTTCTCCGCCAACCCACGCTGATCCGTCCGGTTTGGCAGCACCTCCGCCAGCTGCAGAGTTATCAAACTTCAGAAGTCGTAATCCGGTTGGTGCGGCAGCAATCCTTTCGACACCTCGGGGATTCGTCCACCCACTCCAATGCCCTAAGGCACCGAAGACATCGAAACCGGCAACACGATGGCTCCAACCGCCAACAGGATCTTTCAAATTCGAATCGGCATAGCGATAAAGCCTGTCGGTAGGAATCTTCGAGCTCTTCGGCTTCGGAGCGCTCTGAGAAATCACCCAGCCGGGAATTCTCTTCTCGCTACCTGCTGCCCCGGAGTCCTTGCGTTCTGCCACAAATCCGATGGGCTGCATAGGCGGGGGCAGTTCCATCGGATTTGTGACTGGGTCCCCCGACTTCGCTGCGGGGGACTGGGGCGGAGCTGGCCACTCAACGTCGATTAGGCTATGAGGAACCAAAGCGAGAGTGGCCGTATCGATATCCGCTTGACGGTGGCGGAAAGTCGATACAGGTTGCCCCGGAGCTGGTACCGGCTTTAAAGCCGAAGGTGGAGGAAGAAGTGCAAATCGGGTTCCGATTGTATCCGGTGATAGCAGATGCGCAACGACAGAGCCAATCACAACAGTGGAACGAGAGAATGGCACCAGGCTTGTTCCGGAGATCTGAACCTCATCAATCGGAGCACTTGGCGATGCCTGATTCACTGTAACTGTAGTCAGCTGTCCTGAATTGAAGCTGCTCGACGACACAATAACACCACCGGAAAGAGCCTGAACTGAACCTGAACCGGATACTTGAATATCCACGCGCGGAAAACGCGAAGGCAACGCAATGGAAACGTGAGGAGTCGAAGCTGGAAACGGGAAATTGAATCCCGGAGTAGTCGCTACGAGCAAAGCGTCGGGCTCATGCGCCTGCCCTAGTCCGGCAAGTGCAGTGCCAACAATGGCCTCAACAGTGGGAGGCGCACTGGGATCGAGCCGCGGCAGATAATTTCCGTCGAGGTCGTACTTCGTCCAGCGCCAGAGCGAGGTTTGCCCACCCAACGGACGAATCGTCATTCCATCGAAGACTGCTCTACCCCGAGCCAACGGTGCCGCAGGGGCAAGCCCAGGGAATAGCACGGCAGATTGGCAAGGAGTGCTTCCCCAGTAGCCAGTGATGCAGTAGTCGTACTTGACTCCCGCTGAGGTTTTGTCATCGACAAAGTACAACCCCAGTACACGCGCGAAATAGGGATTCAAGGCAAGCAACAGAAGCTGTTGCATTAAGTCGATGTTTAAGGAAGGTGCATTGGCTCCCTCCTTCGCCGTCTGAATAGGAACATCGGCCAGCAAAGTGGAAGGAAAACCTTGTACCAGACGTACCAGTTCGGCACGAAGCTTCTTGAGCTCCTGCCGTTGCTGTGCGAGAGTCATACCCTCGGCCAGCTTTAGAGAACCAAGGCGTTTCTCCGCCTCATGAATATCCATTTGCTCGACAATGGAAGGTGCTGTAGTCGAGGGATCGGGAGCACCGTAATAACGGGCAGGCCAATTCTTCATCGTCACCGGAAGCGTGAATGGGACCTTCCAGCACTGCCATCCATTTTCTCCGGGATCGCCCCAACCCGGATCGCCACATCCTGGAGGATTACCTCCACCTTGCGTTCCGCCACCCTCACCGCAACCGCAATCTTTCGGAGGTTCTGGATCTCCGCAACCACACTCCTCTACGCTCTCCGCACCAACAACACGAATTCCCGAAATCTCATGCGCCTGCACACGAATCCGGAAGCATCCTTGATCGACAGGAACTGAACGCCGTCCTGTTTCTTGAAGTTTTCCATTAGCATCCCTGGAAAAGGTTTCGATGATTACTTCATTGCAACCAGGTGCTGCACATCCGGCGAGCGTTACGCTCTGGCAGGAATGTGGCAATGTTGCACTCCACTGGTTTCCCTCTGCGGAATTCTCTATTGTTGCCCCTTGGCCCGTTGGTGCAGTCGAGGCGATGCCCGTTGCAGGATTCGCGGCGGCAGGTGAGCCAAGAATACGCGCCACCGGTGGAGGTGGTATCCGCTTCTCACCTTCTTTGGCAACGCGACGGCAGAGCCAGAACCCGCCTGGAGGAAATCCCAACTCAGGCTGAAAGCTCCATCGCAGATGCACTCCCGGCTGCATTGGCTGACCATCAAACGTAGCTTCCGATCCATTCGCGATGCCGCCCTGTAGGCCGAGCACTATATTCGCCACTATCCCCTCCAAACACACCGATCCGATTGCAATAGAATCCGTCACACAAGTTGAAGTAACGGCCACAACGAGATGCCTTTAGGCATAGAGCTTCCATCTCCCGCCTTCCGACAGAAGTTGAAGAAACAAGAAGTAGTTACTTCAAGAAGAAGAAGGCCACAGTGCAGGACTCATCCTGCACTAATTACGGCTCTAGTCCGCATGCCTATTGGGTATCTGCTCCACAAGCAAACATAGAGCTGGCAATGTAACAATAGGGCGCACACTCCTGGAACACTCTAGACTTCAAAAACCAAAAAGCGGGAACATATATAACCGATCGTTACAAGAATGTATACACAAAATTTACTGATCAGTATCGAGCTCACATAATTCGACTATGTTGCACAGCGAAGCTCAACCCTGTTCTACATTGAAAAGCGCCCTTGCTGGAAAATCTCTCTCATGAAAATTGTTTATTGAAACTCTATTGATTTTATGAATAATAGTTCGCGAGTACAGGATGGATTTAAGGGAGACTAACCTTTCCGTATAGAGGGAGATTAGATTGGAAATCTTCGATTTCGGTGATTCTGATATCGGTAACCGAACAACGAACCTTATCCGGAAACGCTCTTCGGTTCACCGATATGAAAGTCTCTATTCCGCTTCTTCAGAGACTTCTCAGCATGGGGCACTACTTCGCGGCCGGTTCCTTCCCGATAGCGATCACGAAATAATTGGCAGGCGTATCACCTACATTCTTCAAGCTGTGTAGTTCGTTCGAAGCTGCATAGGCCACCCCACCAGGACCAAGCTGTTGAGGTTTGCCTTCAATAGCAAACTCTACCGTTCCTTCCCGGATCATCATGAATTCTGAATGAACATGCTTGTGAGGAGGATGTGGCATCTTTCCGGGAGAGAGTGTCGTCTCATGCATTTCAATCTCTTCCCCGGTAGCCAGTGTGCCTCGAAGGACGGATCTCGACGATCCGACAGCACTGGTCTTCACAAGCAGTTGATCGAAAGCAAAGGCTTGCGAATGCGACAAGGGCGAAGAAGAATTTGTAGAACCGGTCGATTGAGCATTCCCTAACGTCTGGCCAAAGAGGGCCAGAAGCGGTAAGGATAGACAGACGTCACGGCGGCTTTTCTCAGGCATTCCGGAATATTACCGGAGGTCAGTCCTCTTAGGAGTCCGGCCTCGCAACCTAATATTCCATAGAACCTCCATTGATTCACACGAGAAGCGCACAGAACCGGTATGTATCCAGCAAAGAGCGCCACGGTGCAAAGCAAGAGGATCATGCAGAAAAAGAATTTTATTTTCGGGTAACCGCTTGAGAACGAAAGTCCTAGGGGTGATTGGACTTTCTCTAGGAAAAGTTTGCTGCCTGCTCCAGCCTGGTTAGCTCATCGGCGGTTGGGTCCAGGGTGAAATAGAACGTTGCCCCCTGATTCAATTGGCTCTCTGCCCAGATCCGGCCACCATGCCTCTGAACAACACGCTGGACGGAAGCCAAACCGACTCCCGTTCCCGGATATTCATGATCGGGATGAAGGCGATGGAAGGTACTGAAGAGCTTATCGGAGTACCTCATGTCAAAACCGGCGCCATTATCGCGAATGAAATAGATCCTGCCGTCTCCGTTCTCGTACATACCGAACTCAACTATAGGATTCGGGCGTTTGGAAGAGAATTTCCTCGCATTATCGAAAAGATTCTCAAGAGCAATCCTCAGTAATCCTTTGTCACCAACTACTTTGAGATCCTGAGCAATAATGAACTTCGTCGTCTTCTCCGGCTCTGAAGCGGCATATTGTGCGGCTATCTCTTCAGCAAGCTCGCTCAGGTTCACCTCTTCACGAACCATCTCCCGGCGCGTCGTGCGTGCCAGCTTCAGCAGATCGTCAATCAGAGTCCCCATCCGGTTCGCGGCAGCCCGAATACGATGCAGGTATATCTTCTCTTCGTCTGTGAGTTTTGGTTCGCAATCCTCCAGCAAAGCCAGGCTAAAGCCATCGATTGCCCGCAAGGGGCTGCGAAGATCATGGGAAACCGAATAGCTGAAGGCCTCCAGCTCTTTGTTCACCACCTTCAGTTGCGCATTTTGTAGAAGGACCGCTTCTTCGGCTTTCTTTCTATCCGAAATATCGGATACTACTCCCATGGTCCTGATCGGCTTACCCGAAGAATCCCTGTAAACGTGCCCTTGAATTTCAATCCAGTGAATTGACTGATCGGGCCAGGTGATGCGGCACTCCGTTGCCAGATTGCCCGACTTCAGCGCCTCTTCAAAATCTGTCCGAGCGCGTTCCCTGTCCTCAGGAATAACATGCTGGAGGAGAATCTGCGTACTCCACTTAGTCAGCGGAAACGAATAACCAAAGATCTCGTCATAGCTGCCCGAACGGACATATCTGTCTTTCGCAATATCGAGATCCCATGCGCCCATGCGTGCAGAGTCAAGTGCCAGTTTCAGCCTCATTTCACCTTCACGCACAATTTGCTCCGCACGTTGCCTGGCTTTCAGCTCTGTCGAAAGTAAACGGTAGTGGGTGAATAAAAGTATTAGTGCCAGGATAAAGCTGGAAACCAGAATGACTCCGACCACCAGAAATGACTGCGTCGCATTATCTGCTCTTGTCCGTAGCAAGCTTTGCTCTTCCTGACGCATTTTTTCGAGGATGGACGTGGTCGCCTGTGCGATCGGAACATTCTGGCGAACCATCTCGTTCTGTCCCGACACGTTCACGGGATCTGTTCTTGCCAGCTCAACCGATCTTTTGAAAAAAACGACGCGCTGCTCTGCCAATGTCTCAAGACGGGCACATAAACGCTGCTGTGAAGGGTTGTCAGCCGTCAGCATTCGAATGTGTGTGACAGCGTTGAAAATTTCTGGAACAGCTTCTTGGAATTCCTGGTAGAACTCCCCGCTTTGGGTCGTAACATAAGCGCTACGCGCCCGCCCAGCCTTTCCTAAAGCTGAATCAAGGGCTCCAAAAGCAGCCTGGACTTCAAGGGTATGGACAACGAGCCGTTGGCTGCTACGCAGCTGAACAATGGATAAATAAGCGGCAACACCGGAAATGCAAAGCAAGAGCAGCGCGAAGATAAATGCTATCTGAGCCTTTCGGGGAGAAGGCATCATCAATGGCCCCTTTTTATTCCGACCGTCCCGACTCCTGCATCGGACAAACAGATTTAGAAAATATACATTTCTTTTGGATGACTATTCTGACGGTCATTTGAGATTATTTTTGACCGAATCCCATCCCTCCCAGCTGGTACTACAACCGTAAACAGTCAAAACAGAGGAGAAGTGCTTGAAAATATTTGGATATTGCGGATTCGGTATCTGAGAAATTGACGCTTCAAGGAACCCGAGGGTGCACTATCTACAAAAGTAAGGCAAGTTAGCGAAAACACAAAGTCTCGATTCTCCTTAGCCGGACTAAGCTAAATTTCAGAGAATTGTAGGGTTACCCATATGAAAGCCGGCGCCGGTCCTGCTTTAGTCCACTTCCCTTCACCTTGTGGCGAAGCCGGAGCCCCCAGAACACGTGCACTCCGTGTTCTGGGCGAGAAGATGAAGCATCCATGATTTCGCTCTGCGGCAGGCTGCCACCTCTCAGCATTTCCCAGAGGATATCTGACGTAGACATCGTTTACTGAAGCTTAACCTCATAGAAAGCCGAGGCATGCGGTGCCAGCGCCACATCCAAGAAAGACAACGATGATAACTCCCTATTACTCCAAAGATCGAGAATAGCTAGAGGGGTTGAGTTAATCTCCATTTGATTCCAGGCAAGGTGAGTTGAGGCTTGAGAGTCCGATAGATTAAATACGGCAACAAAAACCTTCTTGTCCAACACTGATGTCCAAACCCGCAGATTCTGTTCTTTATAAACAACCTTGCTCTTTCCGCTGTGCTGATTTACAACCAGCACACGATCATTCGTGATCAAAGAGCGTGTAAATGCATCCAAAGTTGAGAGATCGCCTCCTAACATAAGTGGAGAATGAGACATACACCATAACGTCATCATCGTCTGTTGTTCGTCATGACTAAGGAGAGAAAGCCGACCGTCTCCCCGCTCGGCCCGGATACCAATATGCCCCAACGGCAGCATGTCTGCATCAGGCCAATGGCCGGGTACTACATAAGGAGCCCAAGCTTCCGCACGGAAATACATATTCTTGAGCGATTCCCAGTTATCCCAAAGGTCGTCTTCAATACGCCACATCTCGGCATTGGCACGGAGATGTTCAAGCTGATCAAGAGGAGCGGGACCAGGAGAGAGGCTCAAGACGATAGGGCGTCCGCTCTTCACGATTGCATGATGAAGCGCTTCAATTTCCGCCTTATGGTAAGGACTCGACATATCATCGGCCTTGATCAAATCGACTCCCCATTGCGCATATAGCGCAACCAGTGAGTCGTAATATGCCTGAGCCCCCGGCTTCGACATATCGACACCGTACATATCGGTATTCCATTTGCAGACACTCTCTTTATCTGCAATATCTGCCGCATGAACGTTAGTGCCAAGAATTTGTGCATTTTGCGCAACAGCTTGCCGTGGAATGCCACGTAGGATGTGAATCCCAAATCTAAGGCCACGGCTATGGACATAATCTGCAAGCGGTTTAAAACTTTTCCCTCAACGGACGAAGGAAAACGATTAGCGGCAGGTATGATAATCCATACCGATTCGCATTGTGTGGGCTCCATGCACATAGGTCCACATCGGCATGGCAGCAATCGTGTTTGTCACGGAGATCTTATTTCCACCATTGGTGAAATTGTCTCCCATAGTGCTGTACCCGCTGAGCTCAATCTGAGGGAAAGCAGTCATCGGCATCGAGGAGTTGTAGTCTGTAGGCCATCCAAGATCAGCTAGATTGAAGGGGCTCGTCCCTTGCTTCTGTCCGTACGCATAGCGGGTAAACGACAAATGTAGATCGAAGAGAGAGTTTGGGGTAAAGGTGTGCACCCAATCTCCGGTAAAGAAATGGTTCTGCCGGATCAGAGGGGAAGTACCCGTCTTGGCCGCACCTGGAATACCGCTAGAAGGACGGCTCTCCGAGCGCTTATTCCAGGCAAAACGCAGGTAGGCACGATCAGAGTCACCAAAGTTTTTGTCCACGCGAACAATAGCGCTTTTGAAATTATCGGAAGAATTCATCTGCGACTTGTAGTTGTCCACACCCCAGCTCTGATCAGAAGGTGTTGTGAAATTTGGTTTAGGCAGATAGCTCAAGATCTTTTGGGCCACAGGATTTAGATATGACCCGGGAATTTTATTGTTTACAAATGCTGTTCTCGGAACACTATCGTTCGCTGTGAGCTTCGAAGTTTCGAGCGGATTGTAGAGTGTGACTGGCTGCTTTGCACTTCCATTCCAGTAATAGGCCTGACTGAAATTTCCGGTTTGAGCAACAGTCTGAGTCGACGAATCCGGATCGAGCGGAGGAACCGACTCCAGGAAGGTCAACGGAGTCCCTTCCCGATAGCCTTCGTACTGCATCTCGAAGAAGGTTTTATCTCTCCCGTCATACCAATGCGGAATCCTTACCGGACCGTCTATCTCAAACCCGTATTGATCGATCCATTCCTTACCTCTGCCGTAGTGGAGAGCATTGTTGTAATGACTGTTTGCATTCAGCCAGCTGCGGCGATAGTTCTCGTACACCTGACCGTGGAAGGTATTGGTCCCATATTTGGTGACCATGTCGAAGATTGCGCCACCCGTATGGCCATATTGCGCGTCATAGGGGTTGGTAATAACCTTCATTTGCTGAATGCTGGCTGCAGGCGGAACATAGCCGATGTCTCGACTTCCGGCTATCCTTCTTCCCTGATTGAAGAAAGTTCCGAAAGGCCAGCGCTCATCCGCCGAACATAAGGCAATGTGAGTCAGGGAACTAGCAAGATAATCACGGTGTAGAACATGTTTAAGTTGTTGAAATAAACAAGGATAAAGAGAAGGAAGCCTGGTTGGGTCATCGGTGCTAAAGTTTGAGGTACGTTCGCAGGCAAAAGATCAAGGCGTGAATCGGAGGAGGATTCGGACCCGTTTCGGCTCCGAGCAGCAGAGGTTTATCGATGAATGAAGTGGATTTAAAACCGACTCGAAGAGATCTTTCAGACCCCACTTCGCAGGAGACGGATGCAGCTATCGGCGAGGTCCAACTGAGCGATTTCGAAGAGGCGGCAGATCAGATCCCCGATCCTGTAGCAGTCAATGAGACATTGAAGTTGATTCTCAAAAGTCCCTGTTTCCATTCCACCAGACGCGGGAAACAATTCCTGACATTTGTCGTGCAGTACCGGCTCAAGAATCCTAATGAACCGCTCAAGGAACGGGCCATCGGTACAGCGCTCTTTAACCGCCCCGCAGACTACGCAACGGGAGACGACTCCGTAGTTCGAGCCCAAGCCAGAGAGGTTCGCCGACGCCTCGAACAGTACTACCAGGCATATCCGCATGAGAGTCCGATTCGAATCACACTCCCACTGGGTTCCTATGCACCGGAGTTCCAGTGGACGAATCAGGCAGCCAATGACGCAGAGAATCATCTAGAGCCATCAGCCACGGCACTTCAAACGCATGAGGGCCATCACATCCTTTCCCCAAAGGACGAGCCTCCTTACCGCAAACAAAGTCCATGGAAATCGCAAAAGATCTATGCCGCAGCCATTGCAGTAATTCTGCTTTGCGCCGTTATCTTTTATATAGGAAGCAGTTCCTTCGCTAAACCATCACAGTCGGCAATTCAGCAATTCTGGTCTCCGGCAATTTCTTCTTCGAAACCCCTGTTAATCTGCTTGCCTAAACCCATCTTTTATCGTCCGTCAAAGGAGCTATACCAGAGAACCGAAAAATCTCCCGGGGAATTCGATCGCGAAGTCTATCGCATGACTCATCGCCCGCACCTCAAGCCTGAAGACAAGGTGTCCTGGGGAGACATGGTGGAGTATGCCGATTATGGAGTTGGCAAGGGAGATGTCCAGGCAGCAGTTGCAATCTCAAACTTCCTCGGCACACAGAAAAAGACAAGCGAACTCAGGATAGGCGGTGATTACTCTTTTGAAGATTTGCGAAAATCGCCCGCCGTGCTCATTGGTGCCTTCAGCAATCCGTGGACAATGGAAATGACCTCGGGTCTGCATTTTGCTTTTGTCGACGATAAACAAGGACTGCATATTCAGGAACAGGGCAAATCGGGCCGCTCCTGGTCACCGAAGCTCAATTCCAGCTGGGCTGTTCAGGAAGACTATGGTCTTGTTTCCCGCCTGATTGATTCGCGTACCGGACAGTTCGTTGTATTTGCCGCCGGACCGACCGGCAGCGGTTCGGATGCCGCGGCCGATCTTATCGTCAATTCTGAGAATATGGAGAAGGCAATTCCCTATTTGCCAAAAGATTGGAAGAGTAAGAATATCCAGATCGTGGTGAGTACATCGGTTACAGATTTTGTCCCAGGCCCGGAAAAGATCGTTGCTGTTTATGCCTGGTAGGAAGTTTTGCGATGTACCTGACCGACCGATATTGCACTAGTTTTCATAATCCTGTGAGGCATTCAACATAGATTGGGAGAGATGAAGAGCTTGAACCGTAGAGATTTTCTTGTAATGACCGGAGTATCGGGAGTAGCAGCACTACTTCCCTCCACGCTCTTGGGAGAAGAAAAGAAATCGCCAAACAAAGATGAAAAACCAGAAGATTTCACCTTTCTTTTCATTACCGACACACACTTGCAATCGGAACTAAACGCCGCGCAAGGTTGCGATCAGTGCTTCAAGAAGGCCAGAACAATTAAAGCCGACTTCGCCATCCAGGGTGGCGACCATGTTATGGATGCACTTGGAGTCAGCAAAGAAAAGGCAATCCAACTCTTCGATCTCTACGGAAAGACGGAACAGGATTTGGGCTTGAAGGTCTACCACACGCTTGGTAACCACGATTGTCTTGGAATCTATCCTGAGAGCGGAGTGAGGCCGGACGATCCTCTTTATGGCAAGAAGTTCTTCGAAGAACGCATGGGTCGGAAGACTTACTACTCTTTCGATCATAAAGGGGTACATTTTCTCGTCCTCGATTCCATAGGCATTACGGAAGATCATGCTTACGAAGGCCGGATCGATGCCGGTCAGCTCGAGTGGCTGGCTGCAGATCTGCAATCGCTTCCCACAGGTACACCTATCGTTGTATCGATCCACATCCCACTGGTCTCGGCCTTTGCCGCATATGCCCCGCCGCCAAAGACTGAGCCCAAGCATCATTCCCTCACCGTTGCCAATGCTTATGAGGCTATCGCTCTCTTTGAAGGACACAATGTTCTTGGAGTATTACAAGGACATACCCACGCCAACGAAACGGTGACCTGGCGCGGAATTCCTTACCTTACAAGTGGCGCAGTCTGCGGCAACTGGTGGCACGGCACCCGTATGGGATCTCCGGAGGGCTTTACTGTTGTCAAAATAGAAAAAGGTAAGTTATCGACTCATTATGAGACATATGGCTTTCAAAGCATCGATCCGCGCAAGGAATAATGCGCTTTAGAGCATTTTTCGCAAAGACGTAGACCAAGACACAACAGCTTATGCGGCTTTCCGCTAAAGAAAGCCGCTCTTCGCGATCGTCGGCAAGTCTATACATATGCGAAAAATGCTCTAGTTAGCCTCCTAAACGTCTTTATGAGCCTTAAAATTCAAGTAGTTACAGTCTCTGTCGATAAGAACAAAATGGATATCTTTTCGATAGGCTTGCAAGGACTGAATCAGGCGCAGGGACAACTGGAAAAATCCGCATCAGACATCGCCCGCTCGAGTACTGAGGCATCCTCTACGACGACGGAACCCGTCGATACAGTGGATATCAGTGAAGCGATGATATCCATGTTGTCCGCCAAAACCACATTCGAAGCTAATCTCAAAACCATCGAGGTCGGCAAGGAATTAGCCAAAACCGTAATTGATATCAAGGCCTAATTGATAACATCTCTTCGTCCATAAAGATTGTGAGGCGCCTTTTCTCTGCAGAAAGGGCGCTTATGTTTTGCTATCGCCAAAGCCCTATCCGGCATCCTTCAGAAAGACATTCTTTGATACCAGATCGAACGAAAAAGACCTTTTCTCTTCCCTGAAAACCGGCGTATGCTTGACAGCCGAAAGACCAGTCTTCCTTCAGGAGGAAGCCATGGACGGCCTTTGGTTCACACACTTCACCGCAGGCCCGGAGTATGGCGATGGCATGGTCGTGCTGCGCGATGGACAGATTCTCGGCGGCGATCCAGGGCACACTTACACCGGTACATATATGATTGATTCCCCAAATGTCTATGCTCGGATAGTAGTAAAACCTTACGTTTGGGAACCCGATGTCTCAACTCAAGAGCGTCCGGAAAAACCTGTAATGCTTACACTCACCGGAACCCTTACCGGACATTCGGCAGTGGTCTTTGGACATCCCGACGACCATGAGGAAGTAAAGATCGCTGTCGAAATGCGCCAAGCAGCCTGAAAGTAACGGCCTCACAGCTCCACTCCCCCTGGAGCTCGCAATAGACAGAATGAACGCAGCATTGAGAACAGTTCCAGCTTCCCTCCTCGTTAGTCCATTTAATAGTTTTGATCGCTAAATCTCGATATCACAAGCTCCAGTGATTTGAGAGCTCCAGGGAGAGCCTGAATAGCACAATTCTGCGATGTAGCTGAAACCAATCTATAAGAGAAAAGCTGTCCAAGAAGCCTCGAGGGCCGAAGGCTAAACATCAGCCCAGTATGTCCGGGTTGGATAGGAGGTACTAAACAATATCCAAGTGCTGGAGGCACGACACTCAGCAATCTATCGAGACCAATATTCTGCAATTGGTCTCGATAAGCTTCAACATAGATCGCCTCTTCTTATTGCCTCGTTCTACTCATTTCGTAGCACCTCCATCGGTTCAATGGAAGCAGCTCTATGGGATGGCAATATCGCGGCAATTGTTGCGGCCAAGCTGAGAAGGGATACAGCCGAGAGCAGAACTACAGGATTCCAAGGCGTAACAGCATAGAGTTGATTTGCTATTCCCTTCCCAGCCAAGATTGCGGCCGGAATGCCGATAGCTAACCCCAGCCCTACTTGCAGGAAAGCACCGCGAAGTACCATCTTCAGAACCGAGGAGCGGCCTGCCCCTAACGCCATACGTATGCCGATTTCATTTGTCCGCTGTTCCACGCTATAGGCAGTAACACCGTATAAGCCCACAGCGGCCAGAAGTAACGCTACAACACCAAAGAGAGCAGTAAGCCGAGCCGTCGTCGACTGCAGAGAGAAATCCGAGCGCAGAATCCCTTCATAACTATCCATCGCCTCAACAGGCAGATTGGGATCTATCTCGGCAAGCGCCCTCCTTACCTGATTTTCCATGTTGGCGTGATTTCCTGGAGCCCACAATACGATGTTATGCAGGTAATGGCTGCGAACTTCGTCGACCATCAGGTTGGTTTTTTCCTGCTTAAGAGACTGAGCCTCCGCCATAAAATACATAGGTCTCACCGCATCGGAATTCATTATGTTATAGGGGTTGTAGATCATGTTGGCGGCTACTCCGACGATTTCATAATCTCCTGCATGCTTACCCCCGCCATCTCCAAAATGTTTCCCTATGGGGTTTTCTCCGTTGAAGAATCGGTCAGCAAATGCTTGATTAATGACCGCCACATTTCGTGAGGTGGCAGTATCCTGCTGCGTTATAGGGCGTCCGATGAGCATCTTGTTTCCAACGGTATTGAAGAAGGCGGGCATAACGCGTACAAAGGTGGCCCCATTGTCCTCGTTCTCCCTGGGCTCTGGCTTTCCTTCGATCTGCACATCGCCACTCCAATTATCGCCACTCATCGGAGCATATTGAGCAACGGAAACGCTCTGCACACCGGGTATTCGTTGCAAACGCTCCTGAATCTGCTCATATAAGCTCTCTAGCCGCTCGACACGATAACCCGCCAGTAGAGGATCGACCCAGACAAGATAGCGGTCCTTTGAATCAAAGCCTAGGTCACGATGCTGCAGATTACGGAGACTCTGCGATAACATTACAGCCGCGCACAATAAAACCAGCGACAAAGCAGCTTGTGTAACAACCAGCGCCTTTTGAGGAAGGGATATCTTCCCGGTTGTCGACCGTGTTACGCCGCGTACCGCTTCTATTGGTTGAGCATGAGATGCCACCCAGGCTGGAGCTACTCCAAAGAAAGCACCTGTAAGCAAAGATACAACTAAGGCAAACAATAACACCGGCCAGGAAGGCGTCGCCTGAATCGGCACATAAAGCCGGGGATCGGTAAACATTAGATGCAGGATCATGCCCGTTCCGGCATAAGCCACCAGCACACCTACACTTCCACCCAGGACACTAATAAGAACACTTTCAATCAGTGCCTTTCGGATCATCCTTATCCGCGAGGCTCCCAATGCCATTCTGACGGAAATCTGCTGCCTGCCAGCAACACCTCTGGCCAGCAAAAGATTAGCGAGATTGACACAGGCTATGAGCAAAACACAGCCCGCAGCAATAAATAACAGACGCAATTCCCCGCTATACATCTGTCGCATCTGGTTTACGCCTGTACCACCGGCAGTCAGATGGAACTCCTGGCGAGGGATGAGATCCTTTTCTGCTGAATCCATCTCGGACAGATGACTCATCTGCCACTGACGCAGTTCCAGTTTGAGCTGAGTCTCGAGAGCCTGAGAATCCGTCCCCGGACGAACTCTCCCTATAATGTCCAGCCAATTAGAGTTGGGCTTCTTCAAAAGAGAGCTTCCCCCAACAAGAATTGGCTCGTCTGCGAGTGGCATCCAGAAATCAGGTGTGCCCCAATCGCGCAAAGATGCCCCCAGGAAACCCGGAGGAGCGATGCCGACAACAACAAAGGGCTTGCTGTTGAGGAGGAAGGTGGACCCCACGACCGAGACATCGCTTCCGTACTTCTCCTGCCAGGTGTGATAGCTCATCACAGCTACAGGAGAGGCACCTTCACGATCGTCGCTTTCATTCAGAACTCTGCCTGTCCAAGCACTGATACCAAAGGTGCGGAAGTAATTCCCGGAGACAAACTCCCCATTACGTGCCTCAGCAGGCTGATGGCTGCCCGCACGACGTACCCCCAATCCTGCGGAACCGGCCTGGAAGGCAGCCAGATCGGCGAAGGCTGGAGTATGAGCTTGAAAGTGCTTATACAGCTCATAGGAGAAGATCGAATAATCCTCCCACTGGGTATAGCCCCCCAGCACGCAGCAATGCACCTTATCCCCGAGGCGATAGAGTTCACCCGGCTTTGTCACTGGAAGAGATTTCAATAAGACGGCATGAACCAGGGTAAAAATGGCGGTAGTAGCCCCAATACCGAATGCCAAAGTTAACACGGCCGTAAGGGCAAACCCAGGTGACTTCCGCAATTGCCTCCAGGCAAAGCTCAAATCCGCTAGCATTCACATCCCCTTTTCCTGATGATTGCTGCTCTCGTCCTCACATGGAAATTCCAGAGAGGAACAGTCAACCAGCTTCTTGCATGTGCGATGCCGTCTCTTCACCGTGTAAATCTATTGAAAACAAAAGGTTTATTGTTTCAGGGGAACTGATTCCTGTCCATATTCGAATTGCCTTGTTCGGAACCGAACAGGATGCTCGCGACTGGCATAATGGAAGAGAGTCATTTGTTGAGCAAACGGGAACATCGAAGCTTCCCCCAATTGGGGAATGGGAATCGGATCTTCTCCATCCCCGGCAATTAGGCCGACGGAGGGATTCCTCAAGAAGTTCTCTAGAACAATCAAAAGCTCTTCCTGAGATTCGGGAAATGCCGTGAATGCGACGGATAGGCCGGTGCGGCCAGGAATCGGCACGGCATAGATACGTTTTGACGTGAGAAGGATAAGACTAGAATGCCTTTGAATTGCGGAATCGTTGGACTGCCCAACGTTGGAAAAAGCACGATTTTTAATGCCCTGACGGCAGCAAAAGCAGAAGCAGCAAACTATCCCTTTTGCACCATCGACCCCAATATTGGCGTTGTCTCTGTTCCAGACGAGCGGCTGGATAAAATCGCCGAGTTGGTCAAGCCCAATCGCATTGTTCCCACCACGATGGAATTCATCGATATCGCAGGACTGGTAGCAGGAGCCAGCAAGGGAGAAGGCTTAGGCAACCAGTTTCTCGGACACATTCGCGCCACCGATGCCATTGCCCACGTAGTACGCTGCTTCGACGACCCCAATGTTGTGCACGTCTCAGGAACCGTTGATCCCCTTCGAGATATCGACATAATCAATACTGAACTGCTTCTGGCCGACCTCGATACTGTTGAGAAGCGCTATACCAGGGTGGAAAAGGCAGCCAAAAGCTCGACAGACGCAAAAGTAAAGGCTGAAGCAGCTGGACTGGCAAAGCTGCTGAAAGCCCTCGAAGAAGGCAAACCGGCCCGTACCGTTGAACTGACCGATGAAGAGGCCGTCGCCGCACGCGATCTGCACCTGATCACCCAAAAACCGCTACTTTACGTTGCAAACGTCGATGAAGAAGGACTGAAGCGCGGCAATCAGTGGGTCGAAGCAGTCGAAAAGCGTGCAAAGGAAGAAAATAGCCAGATTGTAAAAATTTGCGGTGCCATGGAAGCAGAAATCGCCCAGCTGGATCCTCCGGAGCGAACCGAGTTTTTGAAGGACCTGGGCCTCGCAGAACCCGGCTTGAATCGTCTGATTCGCTCGGCCTATGCCCTGCTCGACCTGATCACGTATTTCACCGCCGGAGTACAAGAGGTCCGTGCCTGGACCATTCACCGCGGAACCAAGGCTCCAGGTGCAGCCGGAGTCATTCACTCCGACTTTGAACGTGGCTTTATCCGTGCCGAAGCCTACCACTGCGACGATCTCTTTATACTGAAGAGCGAACAGGCGGTGAAGGAAAAGGGACTTTATCGCTCCGAAGGTAAAGAGTACGTCGTACGTGATGGCGACATTCTTTTCTTCAAGTTCAACGTTTAATAACAGCCGTCTCTAGAAACACAAAGAATTTTCCACATAGTTAGAAACTGGCAAACGATACAAAAATGCAGCTTCCCTCCCCATTACCGGAGGAAGCTGCATAAGCTTTTCCGGCGCCATTGGTCTGCATTTCCGCAAAAGATTCTCTTAAGAAGAAAAGATTTCGAAAGCTCTGTTCTCCCCTCTCTGAAGCAGATCACCCAACTGCAATGCACCATTCGCGCCACGATTAAGTTCCAGATACAAGCTGCAGATCTCCCGATATTCTTCCAATCCGGATAGAGTTTCCTAAGTCGTATCTAATGCGGTTACAACTTAGACTCCCACTCTGACTTCTTTCTCTTTCCCTTAATGACAACGTTGGTACTGCCCCAACGTGAACTCAATCACACGCTTTGCACTAAGCCCGGAACTCCAGTAGAGTAATCCACGACTGCTTTATTTGAGCAAGACGAGTCGCGAACGGAGAGTCGATGAAGGGGATATCAGGGATAAAGTTGGGATTCATTGCTGTTACGACCTTGATGATGGGGCTAACGGCAGGCGCACAGGTACGACCACCGGCTGTACCATTGGTTGCACACAATCCTTACTTCAGCGTCTGGTCGATGGCAGACAAGCTAACGGACAGCAACACCCGGCACTGGACTGGTTCCGAACAGGCAATGACAGGCCTGGTTCGAATCGATGGAAATAACTATCGATTCATGGGCTCCGATCCACGAGAAGTGCCAGCACTGCCACAAACCTCAATTCGAGTTACGCCAACTCGCTCAATTTATACCTTTCAGGGAAAGGAAATTGAGCTCACGGTCCAATTCTTCACCCCATCCTTTCCCGATAACCTCGAACTGCTGTCACGGCCAGCTACCTACGTAATTTGGGACGCACGCGCTCTCGATGGCAAGAGTCACAATGTCGATCTCTATCTGGACGTAGATCCTCGCATTGCCGTTAACAGTGGCGATCAGGCCGAGGTTTGGGGGCGCTCTCAGGTCTCTGGCCTTACGGTGCTGAATATCGGTTCTCGCGATCAGCAGCCGGTAAATCGCTCAGGCGACGACCTTCGTATCGATTGGGGATACTTCCATCTCGCAGTTCCGGACAGCGAAAAGCCGCTAACCTCGATAGCAAACGACTCACGGCGCAAATTCCTTGAGCATGGCACACTGCCCGACACGGATAGTATCGATATGCCCCGCTCGGAACATTCCGGAGCGCCGCATCTGTCGGTAGTTCTCCCCTTAGGCTCTGTGGCAGAAGCAAAGGTTAGCCGCCACGTAATCCTTGCCTATACCCAGGATTATGCTATCGAGTACCTGGGTCGCAGACTACGCGAGTATTGGCAGCGCAATGGCATGACGCCGGAACAGATGATCGCCACTGCCGAACAGGAATTTCCGCAACTCGATCAACACGGAACACAATTTGACATTCAGTTAACCGGAGATCTGGAGGCAACAGGCGGAAAGGGATACGCCAATCTGGCCATCCTCGCCTACAGGCAAACCTTCGCGGCCAACGGTTTCGTGGCTGATATCGATGGCAAGCCGTTGATGTTCCCTAAGGAAAACTTCAGCAATGGCTGCATTGCCACGGTAGACGTCCTCTATCCTGCCGCCCCCTTCTTCCTCTTTCTCAGTCCGGAATTAATGGAAGCGCAGCTGCGGCCGGTACTCGACTATGCCATGCTTCCACGTTGGAAATGGCCTTTTGCACCCCACGATCTCGGGCAGTATCCGCTCGCCAATGGACAGGTATATGGCGGAGGAGAAAGAACTGACGATGATCAGATGCCGGTTGAGGAAAGCGGAAATATGCTGATCTTGGCCGCAGCTCTGGGGCAGGCTCAAGGCAATTGGCATCTGGCAAAAGAATACTGGCCACTCTTCACCAAATGGGCAAACTATCTCAAGGAAAAGGGGCTCGATCCGGAAAATCAGCTTTCAACCGATGATTTCGCCGGACACCTGGCCCACAATGCCAACCTTTCGATTAAGGCAATCGAAGGCATCGAGGCCTACGCCCTGATGGCAAGAGGCCTGGGCATGCGCACCGTAGCCAAGAGCTACTCCACCGCAGCACACGAGATGGCGGCCAAATGGCAACGGATGGCCCGTGATGGCGATCACTATAAGCTGGCCTTCGACAAGCCCGGAACCTGGAGCCAGAAATACAACCTTGTTTGGGACGAAATTCTGAATATGAATCTCTTCAATCCTGAGATTCGTGACACAGAACTTGCCTTTTATCAAAAGCACCTGAATCAATACGGGCTGCCGCTTGATAATCGAGCCGACTACACCAAGCTCGATTGGGAGATCTGGACAGCAACACTGGCCGAAAATACCGAGGTCTTTGCGAATCTGACAGCACCGATAACCAAGTGGATCAACGAAACTCCTTCTCGGATACCGTTGACCGACTGGTACGACACCAAGAACGGAAAGCAGATCGGCTTCCAGGCACGTTCCGTTGTCGGCGGCGTATATATCAAGGCGCTCAAAGACAAGGATCTAGCCCGGAAGTGGCAGCTGAAGGCTAAAGCAAAGCAATAGATCGCCCATTCAGGCCCTCTGAACACCGAAAGCCCTGATTCCTCTGGTAAGCATCCACAGGAATCGGGGCTTTCTTCTTTGGCCGATAGGAAGAATGCAGCAGACAATCCGCTCTTTCAATCCGTTGTTTCAGAGATGCGCTGCTTCAACAACTTGCCTCTTTTGCCTCTGGCTGCGATCATCGCTATCAAACTTTGATCAAGGGATCCTCATGCTACGGAAATACTTACTACTTTTTGCTGCGCTCTTCGGCATTGCCGCGCCCTGTCTGTTTGCCCAGAAACCAGCGTGGCAACCCGCGCCTGGGCACACCACACTGGAGCTTTGGCCAAAAGGAGTTCCGGACGCTAAGCCAAATCCAGCACCGGAAGTTGACACCTCTACCGAAAAATCGGAGCTCATCGCAGGACGGCCTTTGATTCGTCTGGGGAATGTTTCTACGCCAACCATCACGCTTTACTCCCCAAAGAAGAACAATACCGGCGCAGCTGTCGTCGTCTTCCCAGGAGGCGGATATCATATTCTCGCCATTGATCTGGAAGGTACAGAGGTCTGCGATTGGTTGAACTCAGCCGGAATTACCTGTGTGCTCTTGAAATATAGAGTCCCGGACAGCGGCCAGTATCCAAAGTTTCCCGCTGCACTTCAAGACGCACAACGTGCAGTTGGAATGGTTCGCGAACATGCTGCCGAATGGCACATCGATCCACACAAAATCGGTGTGTTGGGCTTTTCAGCTGGAGGACATCTTGCGGCTGCCCTCAGCACCCATTTTGAAGAGCGCGTGTATACCACAATCGATGCTGCCGACCAGCAAAGCTGCCGTCCCGATTTCGCAGTGCTCATCTATCCCGCATACCTTGCTCTGGCAGACAAGAATTTCGCTCCAAATCCGGAAATCAAGGTCACGGCAAATACCCCGCCTACATATATCGTGCAGGCAGAAGACGATCCTGTTCACGTCGAAAATGCAGTCGTTTATTTTCAAGAGCTGAAGAATGCAAAGGTTCCGGCGGAATTGCACATCTACGCTCAAGGCGGGCACGGATATGGGCTGCGTCGAACAAAACTGCCCGTCACAACCTGGCCTCAAAGCGTCGAAACCTGGCTACATACGATTCACATACTCTCTGAATCCGGCAAATAGCTTTGACAAGACATCCAGCGGGCGCCTCGGACAGAAGATGAGGCGCCCGCCAAGTCCGAGGAATTACTAACTCTGGTTCCACAACCTCAAATCTTCCAGTTTTTACTATCTCCTCCGGATTCCGGAACTTCCGTTGAAGTTTGTTCCCGGTGCCTGCCAATTTCGAATCGCTTCAGATAAATTCATAGCAGGGGAGGACGTTCAAGTATGCCTTTTGTCTGGGCTGGGATTATCATCACTGCGCTCTGCATCCTCATCTTTACGCAAATGAAGCGCAGACATGAACAACAACAGCTGGAACAACACAGCATTACACCGGAAGATTTGTATCCTTTGATGAAGGATGGACAGGTTCTGCTCTATGACATCCGTCTACCGCTGGACCTACTGGCGAATTCGGAGATGATTCCCGGAGCAAAGCGTATTCCACCGAAAGACATCATGGCCAATCCACACCTGATTCCGAAAGATCAGGACACAGTGGTCTACTGTACCTGTCCAAGCGACAAAACCAGTCGGTTCCTTATCTCCCGAGCTCTCTCCATGGACTTCACACGAGCCAAGTTTCTGAAAGGCGGCCTAGAAGGATGGAAGGCGGCGGGCTATCCGGTCGAGCCCTATACGGAATCCTTCAGTCTCGATACCGGAACATAGAGCAAGACAGGACAGCGACAGTGAGACCGGGAGCTTCGGCGTTTCCTACAGCTGGATCAGGGCCGCTGAAGTTTCCACATCGGGCGGTTGCATGATTCACATCAGGGTATGAGTTCATCGCGACCTGATACTATATGCTGTCTGATACTGCATGTTCTCTGATAGCACCTTCCTGACTCTTTAGTATCTGCAAATTCAGGAATGATGCAGACAGCGAGGTTCGTAATGAGATTGCTTATCGCCTTACTGCTTCCCTGGCTTGTTTTCTTTACTATCGGTCGGCCGTTCTCAGGGCTGCTCTGCCTGTTACTGCAACTTACAATCATCGGCTGGATTCCCGCCACAATCTGGGCCGTCTACGCTCTCGGGCAATACAAGACTGACAAAAAGATTCAAAGGGCCATCCGCTCGCTATAGGCATAAGAATACCGCTACCTTGACTATGGAGCTCAAAGTAGCGGTATCTGAAGAAAAGCTCAATTCAATCTCACGCTACAGCTTCAGCAGACTGGGTCCGCTGACTTTTCGGGGATTGATAGTTCCCAGGAACCGAGCGAGCAGAAATAGCGAAACGATTCCAGGCATTGATTGTGGTTACGGCAAGCGTAAGATCGGAAATTTCCTTTTCTGAAAATTGCTTACGCACCTCTTCATAAACACTGTCAGGAACATGACCATTCGTAATGAGCGTCAAGGCTTCAGTCCAAGCTAGTGCGGCCCGCTCGCGATCGGTGTAGTAAGGACACTCTCTCCAGGCATCCAACGTGTACAACCGCTGCTCTGTTTCGCCAAGGGCACGCGCATCTTTTGAGTGCATATCCAGGCAGTAAGCACAGCCATTGATCTGCGAAGCACGATACTTTATAAGATGAAGCAAAGGCTCCTCCAGTCCGCAGCTATGCAGATAGCGCTCAAGATTGATCATTGCCTTGTAGCCTTCCGGCGCTGCCTTGACATAATTGAATCGCGGTTCCATATATCCTCCTGTTTCTCTGGTTATTCCTAGCTTTTGGTTTCTATTGCTCTTTGTCGGTATGCCAACCGGAGTTGACCCACTTACCCTGGCGAAGCACGAAGATCTCAGTTACACGTCCGGACGCCTTCGAAGATTTACCACCTACTTCTATCGCGTATCGATACTGGCTATAAATCACAGCCACATCGCCGTAACGCTGTATCTCCGTGCGGGGAAACTCCAGAGAAACAAGTTTTCCTCCGTCGGCCTGAAACTGTGCAGCTTCCTGTAATACCTCGGCTTTGTGCTTCCACTTCTCTTCTCCGCTGCTGATAGTAATCGTGTCATCAGGCAACAGGTCATTGAGAGCTTTTGCATCATTGGCAAACCAGGCCCGCCATACAAATTCACGCGTCTCAAGCAGATTCGTACGATCTACCGTATTTCCCGCGTAGGCCATTACACTCGACGATGCTAACAGCGCAATTGCAAGGCAAAGAATACGACGCATTTCCCTTCTCCTATGGTTGTGAGTCCGTGGTCGCTTCGCAGGGCTTGTACAACGAAAGCAACAGCGCGCCTGCAGAGGCTGAAAATACTGAATAATCGAGAGGCGACTTAATCCCGAAAGAAATGGCCATAGCTGTTCCGAAGAGCGCCAATAACACTGCAGCTCCCATACCTACCCATTTCCTTGATACGCCGAAAATCAGGCTGACCCCCAAAGTAATCTCCACAATCGTGGCAACCCAGGCAAGATACGGAATCGCAGCAACCGGCATGAAGGAGTTCACTTCTGCTGTGTACTCGATAAAGTTACTGAAGTTCCCCATGCCTATCTTCCCCTTATAGAAACCGAATCGCGAAGCAACGGCTGAGAGAAATGCGGCCCCTAATGCGATCCGCGCGTAAATAAGCGCAAATCGCTCCAGTGACAAAGTACGGCGTACCTGCTCCAGACGATTCATCACTTCTCTCCGGGTTCTTGAGTTTTAGGCATCGCTACTGAGAGCGGCGCCTCGTGGTCGCACACAAAATAAGCGACAAACTTTACAGGTTTCTGACTGCTTGCATTCGCCGAGACAAGATGAGCACTATTCGGCGCTTCATAGAAGGTCTGTCCTGTGTGATATACCGTCTCAGCCTCGTGATTCACCTGCACGCGCAGATCGCCTTCGACCACGTAACCAATTACTGGACAAGGATGAGTATGCGGCAGAGAAAAACCTCCCGGTCCGTAAGTTACCTCGACAAGCGATGCCTGCAAGCGACCGCCATTCAGAACCGGCAATCCATGGGCAAAAGCCACGCGGGATTGAACCGCCTTGTTCTTGTTTTGTGCGCCAGCCGACGTCAGAAGTAGAAAAATCGCCGGGGCTGCCATCCACATCTTGGGGAATTTCATTTACGACCTCCGACATCTCCAAAGGTAGGCTAGAATGGACCTGTTCTAAAGGTCCATTTACATCATTTCCCCTAGACCACTTTATGGCGAAACGAACAACAACTTTTGAGCTCGCCTTACCTCCGCGGGAAGAGGACGTACCCGCCTATCGCTGGCTCTACACAGCTCTTCGTACCGAAATTTTGGAAGGCCGATTGCGCCCCGGAGCACGGTTGCCTGCCACACGGGACCTGGCACGGCAATACCGGCTTTCCCGGGGAACAATCGTGAATGCCTTCGAACAACTACGTTCGGAAGGATACGTAGAAGGATCAATCGGTTCTGGAACCTACGTGAGCCAGATTCTTCCGGAAGAACTACTTCATGTACCACAACGACCGACAACAAAAGCGACGGAACTCACCAATAGCCGACGACGGCTCTCGGATTATGCCAAACGCGTGGAGATCTTTCATGGTCTGGATATCCGACATACTCGTGCCTTCCGCGCTAATCTTCCAGCTGTCGATCTATTTCCAACCACGCTCTGGACACAGGTAGCAACTCATCGCCTGCGCCGTGTCTCCGTCAATTTACTTCTTGGTTGCGAACCGCTTGGATATCGCCCGCTTCGACAGGCCATTGCCGATTATCTGAACACCTCCCGGGGCGTAAAGTGCACGGAAGATCAGATTGCCATTGTCTCCGGTGTTCAGGAGGCTCTCGATCTTGCCACTCGGGTCCTGCTCAATCCCGGAGATCGGATCTGCATGGAAAATCCTGGATACATAGGAGCAACCAAGGTCTTCGAAGCAGCAGGAGCAAAGATTTCAGCACTCCCGGTCGACGAAGATGGAATGGAACTTCGTCACACGAGTCTGCGAGGAGCACGACTAATCTACATCACGCCCGGACATCAATTTCCTCTCGGTATCACCATGAGTCTGGGCCGACGGCTTGAATTGCTGGAATGGGCGAGGAGGTCCGGAGCGCTGATCTTCGAGGACGATTACGACGGCGAATTTCGTTACTCAGGCCGTCCCGTCCCAGCACTGCAAGGATTGGATCGTCACGACCTGGTCCTCTTTGCTGGAAGCTTCAGCAAGGTTCTCTTTCCGTCCTTGCGCTTGGGCTACCTCGTCATTCCTTCCGATCTGGTAGATAATTTTGCTGCAATCATCTCCATTTCAACCCGGCACGCACAACTGCTGGAACAGGCCGTGCTCTCCGACTTCATCCAGGAGGGGCATTTCGGACGCCATCTGCGCCGCATGCGGCAGATCTATTCCGAGCGCCTCGCTATCCTGCATGAAGCCGCAAAGGAAAAACTCGCAGGCTTACTCCAGGTCTCCGAAGTCGAAGCAGGACTGCAGACCGTCGGCTGGCTGCCAACGCACCTGAATGGAGAGTCCGCGGCAAAGGCCGCCGCAGACTACCGCGTCGACGTTGTACCGATCAGCCGCTTCAGTCGTGTTCCCATGGTAAGAGACGGCTTGCAGTTAGGCTTCGGAGCCGTCGATGAGAGGGAAATTCGACGCGGAATCCAAGATCTAGGCCGTGCGCTGGAATCGTTCAAATAGAGCATTTTCCGCATAGGTATAGACAAGCGGGAAAGAGCCCATTGACTTTCTATCCATAGACGATCTATATATACATCCGATGACAAAGAGACCAGAACTGCTGCCCGGCACACTCGACATGCTGATTTTGAAGACGCTGACCCGTGGTTCCTTGCATGGCTACGGAATTGCCCTCTCTATCAAACGGCTCTCGGAAGATGTGCTTACCGTAGAAGAAGGCTCTCTATACCCTGCCCTGCAACGCCTCCTGCTTCAGGGATGGGTTAAGGCAGAGTGGAAAAAAACGGAAACGAACCGCCGAGCACGCTACTACACCTTGACCGCAGCCGGGAAGAAACAGCTTGGAATTGAGCTTTCACAATTCGAGCTGATGATTGCCGCAATTGGACGAGTTCTACAGGACGCATAGGAGAATGCAATGGATCGGCTAGCCTACCTCTTTCGTAAGATATGGATTTTGGTCCGCCGCGACAAATTCCTTAGCGAATTGGATGAGGAGATGGCCTTTCACCGTGAACTAACGGAGAAAGAACTGAGAGAGGAAGGTGCCGCCGTCGAGGAAGCACATCATGCTGCTACGCGTCAGTTCGGAAATACAGCCAGATTGAAGGACCAGAGCCATGAAATTGTTGGCTTCAGATTCGAAAGCGTGTTACAGGATCTTCGTTTCGCAATCCGGCAACTGATCCACAATCGCGGATTCTCGCTTGTAGCCATCGTCGTGCTATCGCTTGGGATAGGCATAAGCACCGCAATGTTCACAGTCCTGAAGAGTGTCCTCTTCGATAAACCAGCTATTCCTCATATCGAAAGACTCGTTACATTGGATGAACCTCGCGGCAAGGTGGAGACGTTTTGGGCCGCAGCACTTCCCGATTTACGTGACTGGCGCGCGCAGAGCCACTCCTTTGAACAGATTGCCTACTACTCCTCAAAGCTCTCCCGGATGGAACAGCAGGAGAGTACCGAACAGATACAGACGTTTACTGCTAGTTCCAATTTTTTCGCGGCACTCGGTGTTACACCTCTTCTAGGTAGAACCTTTGTCACCAGCGACGAACAAAACAAGGCAAAAGTCGTTGTCCTCAACTATCACCTCTGGCAAAAGAACTTTCATGGAGACCCTAAAATCCTGGGCCGGACAATAAAGCTCGATGGCGAGTCCTACCAGATCATCGGAGTCATGCCCAAAGGACTCACTTATCCCTTCACCTTCACAGAGGAATCTGGGATGTGGCAGCCCTACGTAGCAGATTCGCTTGCGGAAGACCGTAATAGAGGATCGGTGACAGCCTTCGGCAGACTCCTTCCCGGCATCAAATTGCAGGCTGCGCAGACAGAACTCAATGGGATTCAAGCACGTTTAGCTAACGCCTATTCAGCAAAAGAACCACTGCCCGATCACGTCCTGATACGTCGCTATTGGGATACAGTCGTGGGCAAAGTGCGCCCGGCACTCCTCACTTTAGCGATAGCTGTGGGACTCGTCTGGCTTGTCTCCTGTGCGAATGTCGCCAGTCTTATGCTGACCCGCAATGCCGTTCGTCAGCGTGAGATAGCAATTCGAGGAGCCTTGGGTGCAGGCAAGCAACGTATCGTTCGCCTGCTGTTGACAGAAAACCTCATCCTTAGCATTTGTTCCGGCCTGCTGGGATTGCTTCTCTCCTACGCAGTTATACGCATCCTGGGAAACACGATCCTGAACAGCCTAAAACAGCAGGGCCTGATACATTTGCATATCGACTGGACTGCCGTGTTCGCAGTAATCGTTCTTTCGCTGCTCTCCACCCTCACCTTTGGTTTACTTCCTGCCGTAGAAGCATCAAGAATTTCTCTCCAGCAAAGCCTACAGGTAAAAACAGGAGATGCCAACCGCCACCAGAGCCGATTGCGTGATGGACTGGTCATCGGAGAAATCGCTCTATCGGTTCTTCTGCTAGTAGCGGCAGGGCTATTGATGAGGACCATATACTCACTCCATCATGTGCCTCTTGGTTTCAGAACAGAGAACCTCCTTACCTCCGGCTTCTCCTTTCCTAAAGGGAAATACGAGCAACTAAATATCAACACGGCGCTATATCAACCGCTACTTGATCGTGTTGAACAGCTTCCTGGTGTGCAATCGGCAACAATCACTTCCGTCATTCCGCTCTCATCGAATTTCAAGATGCTGGGAATGTTCAACATTGTCGGACGTCATGAAAGCTCGCCAGATAAGAAGCCGCAAGGAGCTCTTCGTTTCTCCAGCCCGAAATATCCGGTAACCTTAGGTATCACGGTCGAACGCGGCAGATTCTTCGATCCCAAGATCGATACGCCAACGTCACAACCTGTTGCAGTGGTGAATCACACATTCGCGGCCCTCTATCTCCATGACGAAGATCCCCTAACGAAACAGATGAGTATGGGAGATAACGCACCCTGGTCAGCAGTGCCTATTGTCGGCGTTATCTCCGACGTTCGCGAAACTGCTGTAGGGGTCCCTCCCGGGCCGGAGATTCATCTTTCTATAACGCAACTCGCCCCAGGAGCTAAGTTCTACGGCATTGGCAGCACCTTTGCTCAAATTGCAATTCGGACCCAGAACAACCCGACTACCATCATTAAACCAGTTGAAAAGATACTGTACAATCTTGCTCCGGACGTAGTAGCACTAGACTTCCTAACCATGAGTCAGGTTGTTGAGGACTCTCTCGCCAGTCAGACTCTGGCAGCAAAGTTGATCAGCATCTTCGCCGGAACAACACTCTTGATCGCAATCACCGGCCTCTATGGATTGATCAACTATTCCGTCAGCCAACGCACACGGGAAGTAGGTATACGCATGGCCTTAGGCGCACAACGCCAGGGAATCATTCTCATGGTCCTGCTTCGTGCAACTATGCTGCTGGCCATCGGACTCTCCTCGGGAGTAGCACTGGCTTTAGTAAGCAGCCGTCTTTTACGTAGCTTTCTTTATGGCGTGCAGGAACGCGATCTGATCACTATCGCCTCTGTTTGCTTGCTCTTAGCCCTCTCTGGAGTCATCGCGGCATATCTGCCTGCGCGGCGTGCTGCTTCACTAAATCCAATGGAGGCCTTGCGCGCAGAATAGAGTTTAGGCGCTGCGGTCACAGCAAAAATCTCTACACCATCCTTCCTTGTTGTGCGTCTTATATACAAGGCGGTAGACCCATGCGTCACATAGACTTTCGCACGACGCGCCATTGGCTGACAGCCGGATTCCTCTCATTGACTCTTGCTATTCCCGGGTTTGCGCAACACGCAGGAATGCGTGGAGGCTTCTCCGGGCATGGAAGCGGCGGGATGAGAGTCTCTCCTGGAAACGTCGCTCCTCGAGTCAACTTTGGTTCAGGATTTTCGGCTCCACGCAACTTCTCTGCACCGCCTCGCTACAACTGGAATCATGTGGCCGCACCACCATCGTCATTTACCCGTGGTGTTCCCTTTGCTCGCGGGGTTGTTCGCCAGCCCTTCACACCGGTAAGATCGGGGATCATAAGACCGGGCCTCACCTCCGGATATCGAACACCGATGCTCCCTCAACATCGGGACAACAATTGGCGCGGAGGTAATGGCTATCATCGGCCACCTTATGATCGTGGTTACGGAAGACACTACGACGGTTGGCGTCCGCCCTACATTCCCAATGTTTGGGCTCGTTCTGCTTATCTGGTCGGAGGAAGCCTGCCACTCTCACCGTACCCAGGCTACTGGGACGATTCCGACTGGTACGACAGCTTCAATTCGCAACCAGAGAATTACGTAAATAACTATTCGAATCAGAGCAGCTATCTGCCGGTAGAATCGACAGCCACTGCTCAACCTGTATATTCCGCTCCAGATCCAACACCGGCCCCGCCCCAAACATACGGACGCGCACCCTATCGATCAGATGAGGACACCGAAACCTCCTCGGCCCAGGAGCGCCCTGCTACTACCCTAATCTTCAAGGATGGAAGCAGCCCAATCCAGGTACACAATTACGCCGTCACCCGCAACATGCTTTATGTTTATGACGCACAGCAACGCGTTATTCCCGTCAGCAAACTGGATATCTCTGCCACTGAAAAGGCCAATCGCGATGCGGGTAACGATTTCAGTTTGCCGGTGATGCCTTGAGGCAATAAAAGCTTTGGCAGGTTTTTGTCAGGATTAACGATGAGGAAGATGGCTAAGATCATTTCTTCCTCATCAGTCTACAATGCGATAACAGCCTCGAAACAAGCTCCTTCATGAAGCAGAACACCAGCTTCTCCCAACATATAATTCTATTTCCCCTGCGCGTCTAAGACGAGTCACCCTGTGATAGCCCCCCTGGCGCTAAGGATCACTTTTTGTTTACGGACTTCCTTCCGGGAACAGGAGCAGTACCATACAGAAAAATCTCCTCTTGCTTCCCAATAGGAAGACAGTGTACCTTCCTATTGTTAGCCAATAGGAGAGGTATGAACGGCAAGAGCGATGTTTGGCAAGGGACTCTGGCCCTCATGGTCCTGAAGACACTGGAAGCGATGGGTCCACTGCATGGCTATGGTATTGCACGGCGAATCGAGCAAACCAGTGGCGAAGAGCTCATCGTGCAATATGGCACTCTTTATCCTGCGCTCCTAAAGCTGGAGCAGGAGGGCTACATCGCCTCGGAATGGGGAGTCTCAGACAATAACCGCCGCGCCCGCTATTACCGGATAACGAAGGCCGGACGGAAGCAGGTCGAGAAAGAATCATTGAAGTGGGAACGTGCAACAGCAATTGTCGCTCGCTTCCTGTCTCCAGGAGAGAATCCTCTATGAGAAAGCTACGTGCCTGCCTTCTCCGTTTTCGTGGTCTCTTTCGGAAGACGGTTTCTGAAAGCGAATTTGCCGAGGAGATGCAAGTTCACCTCCAATTGCATGTTGAAGACAACCTTCGCTCAGGCATGACACCTGCAGAAGCCCGCCGCAACGCAATCATGAAGTTAGGCGGAGTAGAGATGACAAAGCAGGCCTATCGCGAACGGAGCACTCTTCCCTTTCTTGAAGCCTTGTTCCAGGATCTGCGTTTCGCTTTCCGACAGTTAATCAAAAATCCTAGCTTCACTCTCATCGCCAGTCTGGTACTGGCTCTCGGGTTCGGAGCGGCGATTACGATCTTCGCCTTTGTCGATGCCTCGTTGATTCGTCCGCTGCCTTACGAAGCGCCTTCAGAGCTAGTAAATCTATTCGAGAGCAATCGAACCGGCCCCAGATATCATCTCTCTTATCTGGATTATCTGGACTGGAGGAAGCTCAACCACGGATTTAGTTCTCTGGCAGTTTATGAAATTGGCGATTTTCTTCTGACGGCATCGAACGAGACAACACAGGTCAACGGCGTTCGCACCAGCGATAATTTTCTCCGGACCCTTGGCGTGCATCCATCTCTTGGACGCGATTTTCACGATGGAGAGGATCGTTCCGCACCATCAAGTACAGTTCTTCTAAGTTACGCAGCATGGCAAAAACGCTTTGCAGGCAGACAAGACGTCTTAGGTCAGAAGATTATCTTGAATGGTACTCCAGCCAGCATTATCGGAGTGCTGCCCAAAGACTTCCACTTTGCACCTGCAGGCTCTCCGGATTTTTGGTTAACAATCGATCCCACCTCGGGCTGCGCAAAAAGCCGTAGCTGCCATAACTTTTATGGAATTGCAAGACTTAAAGAGGGGGCGACCTTTGCAACTGCTGTCCAGGAATTAAAAGCAATCGCGCTTGAGTTGCAGCGGAGATATCCCGAAACAAATCGTAATCGAGGCGCAAGTGGGATTCTTTTGACAGACGCCATTCTCGGCGACATCCGACCAATCTTACTGGTATTGCTAAGCGGTTCCGGACTGTTGCTCTTCATTGCTACGGTGAATGTTTCAAGCTTACTCCTCGTTCGTGCTGAACGACGAAAGCGAGAAATTGCTATACGTGGAGCACTCGGAGCAACACCTGTTCGCCTGATCCGGCAGTTCATCACAGAGGGAGCACTTCTTGCCGCAACAGGAGGCATATTCGGGATTGGATTTGCTTATCTCGCAATGAAGGTTTTTCTCGGCCTGATTCCGGCAAACAGAATTGCCAGCATGCCGTATATGCAAGGGGTTGGATTAACACCTCACGTGCTGCTCTTTAGTTGCACGATATCTTTGTTGATTGGAGCTCTCTTCGCCCTGACGCCTGCCTTGAAGCTATCGCTAGGCAATATTCGGGGAGGACTTGAAGAAGGAGGCCGCGGCAGTGCCGGAACAATGTGGCATCACTTCGGTACTCATCTTGTTGTTATTGAATTGGCAACCGCCATGGTTCTGATGGTTGGCGCAGGCTTACTTGGTAAGAGCTTCTATCGTCTCCTGCATGTCGATACCGGGATGGAAGCCGAGAATCTCGCTATTCTACGTGTCTGGGGGCCAGAATCCAGCTATGGCAAGAATCCGCAGATGGTGTCACTCAAACGAGGAGTACTGACACAACTCACTGCTCTTCCTGGCGTAAAGTCAGCGGCTACCTCCAGCGACATTCCCGTGGGAGATGGTGATGGAATCATCAGTATCGGTCTCTTTGGAAGGCCCTCTCTCGGAAACAACAACGAAGTAAACTTTCGCAGCGTCAGTACGGACTATTTCGCAACACTCCAAGCGCAACTTCTACAGGGAAGAACCTTTACAGAGACCGATAACAACTCCCACCCTCCTATCGCCATCATCAATCGGGCTTTCGCCAGGAAGTTTTTTCCAGACGAAAATCCGGTCGGTAAAAAGATCCTGAACACAAATCGAGTTCCCGATCCCGTAGAAATTGTTGGAGTTGTAGATGATATCCGGGAGGGGCCGCTCGACATTACAACTCGCCCGGTCATGTATGTTCCCTTCGATCAGGAGCCCAATAACCTCTTCTATATCATCGTACGAACTTCCCAGGATCCTCAGTTATTGCTCACTTCTATGGCTGCAAGTATTCACCGGCTCGATCCCGGAATTGCTACTTCATATGCCATCACCATGACCGATCACATTCACGACTCTCCTACGGCTTCACTACACCGCTCTTCGGCCTGGCTGGTCGGAGGCTTCGCCGTATTGGCATTGATACTCGGCGTTGTTGGTCTATACGGCGTAATTGCATATACGGTAAATCAGCGAACGCGAGAGATCGGAGTTCGGATGGCTCTAGGTGCCCAACGTAGCTCGGTATACCGAATGATCCTTCGCGAAGCAGTTTGGCTTACCTTAATAGGAATAGCAATTGGAATAGCCTGTTCTCTCACTGCTGCATCCCTATTGCGCAGCCTGCTCTTTGAGGTAAGTGCCTGGGACGTTTCCACACTACTGGCTGTGGCTCTTATTCTAGCGCTCTCGACACTCCTGGCCAGTTACATTCCCGCCCGCCGTGCTGCCTCCGTAAATCCACTAGAGGCACTTCGGGCGGAATGACGGCTGCTGACTCCGACTCTCGACCAGATTTCTATCTACGATCAAGAGTCGGAACAACAGCGAAACACCTTCTTTTCAAGCCTTTTCTCGATTTCCATCGAAGCCATGGCTCAATACGCAAAAGCCTATTGACGGATACCTCTATACTATTTTACTCTAGGCTTGTTTCTACATAGCCAGGGATTGACTCCCGGGCGCCACACAAGTTCGCATTCAAATTTTGGACTCTGTGAGGATCTGCTATGTTCTCCCGCCGCCGCGTCTACGACGATCTCTCCGAGGAAATCAATCAGCACCTTGAAGAAAAGATCGAAGCGCTTATTGCCGATGGAGTTAGTCCGGAGGAAGCTGAACATCAGGCACGGCGAGCATTCGGCAACATTTCTTTGATTACAGAGCGAGCACGCGAACCTTGGCAATGGTCCACATTCGCATCCCTATGGTCCGACGTGAAGTTCGGCCTTCGGCAGATCAAAAGATACCGCGCTTTCACCATCATGGCAGTATTCACGCTAGCGCTCGGAATCGGCGCAAATACTGCGATCTTCACCTTGATCGATTCGATCATGCTGCGTCCATTGCCTTTTGCTCAGCAAGATCGACTGGCATCGGTTTCTTCTGGAGGTGCGTACTTCCCTAAAGGCTGGATTCGTGCCTTACAACAGCATTCCCAATCGTTTGCCTCTATTTCTGGTTATGGCCTGAATACAGAAGCCAATGTAGCTACAAACGACACAGCAGAACGGATCTTCGGAGCTACTGTAAGTGTCAACACCTTCGATACGCTGGGAATCCATCCAGCACTCGGGCACTTCTTTTCTCCCGAGAATGCTGTTTCAGGACAAGACCTGGTTGCCATCATCAGCTACGGATACTGGAAACAACGTTTTGCAGGTAATCCTGAGATTATCGGCCAGGTTATTCGGATCGATGGAGTTTCGCGCACCATTATTGGCGTCATGCCTGCGGGAGTCCACTTCCCTTATGCAGAGACTCATTTCGTTATCCCCATCGCCTTCAAGGGTGGAGATTCTTTCGACCCTTGGATAAGCCCATACGAACTCCAAGCGGTTGGAAGATTGAGAGACGGGATCTCTCCCATTGCAGCACAAGCTGAATTGCGCCGATTGCATCCACAACTGTTGACACTCTTTCCCTGGAGAATGCCCGACATCTGGGCTGCAGAAACAATTGTTGTCCCCTTGCTCAACTCCGTAGTGGGAGATACACGCCCAAGGCTACTGTTGCTCTTTGCAGCTGTTGGACTGATTCTGCTCATCGCCTGCGCAAATGTGGCAAATCTCATGCTGGCAAGAGCTGCCTCCCGTGAGCGGGAAATTGCCATACGTACCGCCTTGGGTGCATCGGGTATTCGGATAATCCGTCAACTGCTTGTAGAAAGCGCACTTTTAGGAGTACTTGCAGGAATAGTAGGCCTGAGTGCTTCTGCCGTTTGCATTCGAGCTTTGACTCAACTGCTCCCTGCGGACACACCGCGAATAACAGACATTTCGCTTCGCTGGAATGTCTTTCTATTTGCCTTCCTTCTATCCATTCTTACCGGTGTTCTCTTTGGCCTGATCCCCGCTATTAAGATGGCTTCGCCCTACATACAGCAAACTTTGCGCTCCGGCAGTCTGAGTGTCGTGGGAAAGGATTCTCAATTCAAGCTCTCCAAGCTCTTGGTTATTGGACAAATTGCTCTCTCGGTTGTGGTGATTACAGCCGCGGGATTAATGCTTCATAGTCTCTATCAACTCTCCCGCGTCGATCCCGGATTTCGTACCGATCACATCGTCACAGCAGAAGTTTCACTGGACGCTACAGCGTGCAGACTAAAAGGTCATTGCCAGGGCTTCTTCCAGCAGTTGGTGGAGAGATCACAAGGAATGGCAGGGGTCGAAGACGCTGCACTTGTAAGTACTCTTCCAATGACTGGCAATCACCTGATGTATGCCTACGATGCGGAAGATCATCCGCGCGAAGCAAGACAGGGAGCACGAATAGCCACAGCCCGCGTTGTCTCTTCTAACTACTTCCAAATCCTCGGACTTCGTCTTCTCCGTGGCCGATTATTGACCGACTCCGATCAGGCGGGTACAAGTCGAGCTGTAGTGATCAATCAAAGAATGGCCGAATTACTTTGGCCAAATCAAAATCCGCTGGGCAAACGCATCCTTAACGTGGGCGATGAACAAGCTCCGGGAGTTTTCAATCCAAGCATCGCGTTTATCGTCGTGGGAGTAGTCAGCAATACGCATCATGAAAATCTGGCCGGTAGTTACGACGAAGAATTGTATCTTCCAATGACGGTCAAGAACGAAGCTCCAAAGATGAGCATTTTACTCCGCTCTCATACAAGCATTGAACAAACGGCCTCGGAGCTTCGCAGCATTGTCACAGAGCTGAATCCCTTCGCGCCCGTTACGCATGTACGCGCCTTCGATAAAGTGATCACGAACGCCTCTTCAACCTCCCGATCCTTGACGCTTCTGCTGCTCAGCTTCGGAGTACTCGCTCTCGGAGTGGGAGGAGCTGGAGTCTACAGCTTGATGGCATATATAGTAAGTTGGCGAACGAGAGAAATTGGTGTCCGTATCGCGTTGGGGGCATCCCGATTGCAGATAGTGGAAATGATCGTGAAGCAATGCATCTTATGGGCTATCGCTGGCTCAACGGCCGGACTGCTCATTTCTATAGCCTCTGCACGCATGTTGCGGCGCTTCCTCTTCGAGGTCAGCCCTTTCGATCCCTTTACCCTCTATACGGTTCCACTCTTAATGCTTCTGCTCGCACTTCTCGCTGCATGGCTTCCGGCGAGGCGCGCTGCAACAATCAATCCTGTTGAGGCTCTTCGTAGTGAATAGCAAATAAAAGAGCAACTTTGGGTGTCCCACCTTCGCGGTGGCAAAAAGCTCCGTCTACGAAGGTGGGACACAAAGATTCTGCAATGGCGGTATGACGTTCGCCCTTTTCATACCAGCTTGCATGGCAGCTATGCCTTCGCTTCTTCCCAGACTTTCTTCGAGCTACTCTTCAAAAGACCAAACTGCAACAGGCTTTCGGCTGTAGAGATAACAGCTTCGGCATTCGAACGAGGCATCCAGCCTAGCAGCCGTCTAGCCTTCTCGCTTGTAGCATTCTTCATTTTGCCGAGTTCGGGAAGAATCAGCTTGATCGCTGGATCCCGTAAGGAGGCGAGGCGTACCAGCCAATTCGGAAGCTGTCTGGATGGAACCTTGCTAGCGTGCTCGCCCATGTTTGTCTTGAGAATCATCGCGATTTCAAGCATCGACATAAACGCACCTGCAACAGCCAGGAACCGTTCGCCTTTAGCGGCTGGATGCACCATAGCCCGGAGATGTAAATCCGCAACATCACGAACATCGACGGCGCCCAAATACAGCTTTGGGCATCCGGGTACGGCGCCATCCATCAACCGCTGGACAAGCAGAATCGATGTTGAATAATCGGGTCCCAGAATTGGACCAAAGACGCCTACCGGATTCACCACGGAGAGCTCCAGACCCCGCCCTTCTTTGGCAATAAAAAGCCACGCCGCCCGTTCGGCCAATGTCTTCGATTTCGCATAGGGCGCTATATCGTCGCCCTCAAGCGCTGTCCAGTCATTTTCATTGAAGGGTTGCGTTCGCATCTTGTGGCCGTAGCCAATGGCAGCGAAGGAGGAGGTTAGAACTACACGTCTAACTCCTGCATCTCTGGAAGCATGCAGAACGCGGAGAGCACCCTCTCGCGCAGGAACGATCAATTCATCCTCGTGCTTTGGAACACCTGGAGGAAACGGAGAAGCTACATGCAATACGTATTCGCAGCCGTTTACAGCCTCTCTCCAGCCTTCATCCTTTTCCAAGTCAGCCTGAAAGAAAGCTAGCCGGTCCTCCGGCTCGGCACCAGCATGTCTCAACATGGCCAGCACTTCGTCTCTGCGTTTCAGATTTCGAACTGTCGTGCGCACACGATGGCCCGTAGCCAGCAGCTGCGCAATACAATGACTACCGATAAAACCGGAGCCGCCGGTAACCAGAACCGTACTCATTGCTATCTCCTAAACAATCACTCTCGCCCACAAGAACTTCCAGGAAAGATTTCTCTTTTAGATCGAACGTTCATTCTATTGGATTCGAAAAATCTTTATCCGGCTTTACGGGCATATCTACTTGACGAGACTTAGCATCATCAGGTTTCAACTACTCGTCGGCAATAGCTATCCAGGCGGATTCTGCAACCGTACGAAGAGTGGATGGAGAGAAAGGCTTCGGAGCCTTAGCAAGATTTGCCGCCAGGCCAAAGGTGAAGCTTTGAACAGCTTCAGGAGGGAGTTCTCTTAAGATCCCACCCTTTTTCCTCGGCTTCATGAGTCCAAGGAGACGGGCAGTAGTAGGGTCGGAGCGTTCCTCTTTCTCGATAGCATCCGGATTGCAATAAGGAGAGTTGAGGTACTGATCCAGAAAGCGCGTTTCCTGAAGATGAGTACGGTAGAAGCGATAGGCATTCAACCAGATATGAAGGAAAGCCTCGCGCGGGCTCATCTTTTCCGAATAGCCTTCAAGGAAAGCATCACGCTTCTTCATCGCGATCTTTTTATAAAGAGCGTGAATGATGTCGTCTTTACTGGGGAAATAGTGATAGATCACTCCAGGGCTGGCCCCGGATTTCTTGGCAAGAACAGACATCGGAGCATTGTGAAATCCTCGCTCGGCGATCAGTTCAAGCATTGCATCGAGTATTGCTTCCCTTTTGTCGCTCTTGTCCGCCATACATCCTACGCTTCTAAACCTTCTAGAATGTTCATTCTAGCATCTTCCTTCGAATGGACCCGTTCAAACTGGCACCGCTCACAAGAATTCGTGGTACCCACTTCAGAAGGATGAACAGATAAGCTATGAGCCTTGCCAGACTCTTTTTACCTCATGAAATACAAAAGTGAGCCATACGTCTTCAGTAATCTGCCAGAGTAACAATAAGACTTGTATTTTGTTACAAAATATCTTTTCACTCGTTATAAAACCGGCGTATGCTGAATCGCCTGAAATACAGTCTTCCAACGGGAGGTAGCCATATGGAAGGCCTATGGTACACACATTTCACTGCCGGTCACTCACACGGTGAGGGAATGACCGTACTGCATGACGGACAGATCCTAGGTTGCGATCGGACCCATACTTATACGGGCACGTATCACTTCGATGGGAGCCAGCTCTATGCCTATGTCCACGTGAGCCCCGCAACCGAAGATCCCGATATTCATGAACCGGAAGTGGATCTGTTTCTCCAAGGTTCCGTTGCAGAAAATGCTGCAATCATCTCTGGGCATCCAGACGATCGAAATGATGTAGATATTGCCGTTGAGTTGCGTCGTGCCGCCTAGAGTAGTTCTCGTGTAGATATGCATCGGAACCGCCGAAGAACAGGGGGCTTCTTTCCCGCTAGAAGGGGTCCTCGATCGTCTTCGTGCGGTATATCAACCAGAAAACTACTCTAGGTTCAGCTCAGCTCTGCCCCAAACAGAGCTGAGCTGACTTGTATCTTTTGTCTTCCTTCTGGCCAGCCAATCACAAATCCGTGTGACCCTGTCCCAATCGCCTGTACTGAAAAGGCAGGCCTCTTGAGCAACTGCACCGTTTGAGACAATGCAATCACCTGCCCTGCAAAGTACTGCCTGAAAACATACCTGCCATCAGAAACAATTGAGCAGTCTCGTGGATATCGGCTTCGCCTCAAGTCTCAAAACAGGAATATTCCAACAACAGATTGACAACATCAAATCACAATCTGTGGCATCCTATGAACATGGAGTTCTGGTCCAAAGCATTTCGCTTTACCGCAGTCTTCCTCGTGCTCTTTGTAGCCGTCGAGGTGCTCACCTGCGATTTGCTTCCTAGCTCCTCCTGCTATGCCGAACAGAGCCAGCAGCAGGATAAGGGACAACCTTCCACTGTCGACAATTGTGTGTGCTGTTGCGCACACGTGATGGTTATGCAACAGCTCATCTTCATTCCTGAGGCGATGGAAACCTCTGCACCGACTGAAGAGAGCGTCCAGCAACCGGTCTCCGTCCCGATACATATTGATCGCCCGCCACAGCTCTCCTAGAGCACTTTCCGCAAAGAACTAGCCCAAGCACGAAGGCATATGCAACTTTCCGCTAAGGGAATCTGCTCCTCGTTGTCCTCGGCAAGTCCATACCTATGCGGAAAAGGCTCTGGATCTACCGTCACAGTTACTGTTCTAAACAACTGAATAGGAGATGTTATGCGGGGAAGAATTCTCTTCCTCCTGTCCGCATTGTTCGCTTCGACATTCTTTGCTGAGGCGCAACAAGCTACGTCTGCATTTGCAAACGTGGACGATCTGGTGCGTGCAGGAATTGCAGGTAACAAGGATTTGGCTTCTATCCGGGAACGGATAGCCGAAGCTAAGGGACGAGTGCGTCAGGCTGGGGTACGTCCGGCGCCTACACTCACCTTAAACGGGGTTACAGGAAAACCTTTAGGTACAGAAGGGGAAGAACAGTACGGAGCGGAGCTATCCCAATCCGTTGAGACCTTTGGAAAGCGAGGGAAACGCATCCGCGCAGCCGAACTCGCCGTCAAGGTTTCCGAAGAGGAACTGCGTGATCGCTCCGTGCAATTGGCATTTGAGATTAAAGCTGCGTATGCCGAAGTACTTGCCGAAAGGTACAAGCTGAAGGTCTTCAACGATCTGCTTGAGCTAAACCAGGAGTCACTCAAGCTTACGGAAGCCCGAGTGAAAGAAGGCGACGTGCCCCCCCTCGATGCCAACCTGATCAAAGTTGAGATCAGCCGTGCACAGGTATTACAGGTAAGTGCTCAAGGGAGATTGGTATCTGCGGAAACGGAGTTGCGGCGTCTTGTTGGTATTAACCGGAATATCCCGATTCCTAACGAAGACTTCCCTGCTTCCAGACCTCTGGAACTAGGCGCTCTACAGCAAAAGGCCCTGCAAGATCGAGCGGACCTGGCTATTGCAGAAGCAGCTGAAGAGCAGGAAACAATGGGTATTCGCCTCGCTCGTGCAGAAGCAAAGCCGGACGTCACTCTCTCTGCCAGTTTCAGCCGGCAAAACAGCCAGTTTGAGGGTCTGTACGGATTTACGAACAGCGGCGCACTCACTCCCATCAGGGACAGAGCGGACCTGCTTAACTTCGGCGTCTCACTTCCCTTGCGCACAACGCGCAGTGGAGTAGGAAATATACAGGCAGCAACAGCGCGTACGGCGGGAGCCCGTGCTCATCGCGAATATCTGCAACAAACGATTCCTCTCGATGTGGAGTCGGCCTATCGGCGTTGGATCGCTGCAAAGAATTCACTCGAGATGCTTCAAAGCGGAGTCATTTCTCCTTCTGCAGCCAATCTCTCTGTGATTCGCGAAGCATATAAGCTGGGACAGCTTCGACTCCTCGACGTGTTGAACGAACAGCGTCGCTTACTCGATACCCGGCTGGCCTACATTGATGCTCAAGCCGATGCAAATCGGATACTGGCTGAATTGGAACGCGCTACAGGAGGAAACCTCTGATGAAACATCTATTCATTTTGCTTGCCTGTGGCGCAGTATTGCTTTCGGCCTGCCATCGTAAGACCTCAGAAAAGGAAACGGCAGAACCAACCAACGCAGAATCCGTGGCCAAATCAAATCTCATTGAGATGTCCTCTACGGCCCAGAAACATATTGGCCTTGTAGATGCACCCGCAGCCACAACACAGTTGAACGAATACCTCCGTGTAACTGGAACTGTTCAACCCATCGACAGCCATGTCGGTGCCGTTCGGCCATTATCGCGCGGACGAATCACTGAGGTTCAAGCAAAGGTTGGAGATCGTGTTGCAGCCGGACAGACGCTTGCCATCTTTGACAATATCGAAGCTGGAGAGCTGATCTCTCAAATGCAAGCGGCGCGAGCCGAGCTTGAGCGACTGAAAGCCCGCTTGATCCCGGCAACGCGGCAATCGGAACGCAGTCGCCGCCTAGCCGATATCGGAGCTGGAGCGGAAAGAGATTTTGAATCAAATAAGGCAGAGCAAGAAGGACTAGAAGCCAACATCCGTTCGCAACAAGCAGTAATCGACGGGTTGCGCTTGCGCCTACAGCGCTTTGGGATATCGGGAGACAATCCCCGAGCGAGCTTTCTCACGAGACTAAAGGCTCCGTTTTCGGGAGTAGTTACGAAAGCTCAGGCTTCGCCGGGAGACACAATTGACGAAAGCCGGGAGCTCTTTGCCGTTGCAGATCTTTCGCGCGTCTGGGTCCAGGCCGAGGTCTATGAAAAGGACTTGGGCCGCATTCGTGTCGGTCAGGAATCCTTCATTACGGTCGACACCTACCCCAATGAAAAGTTTGTCGGGCGAGTAACCTACATCAGCGACATTCTCGATCCGCAAACCAGAACGGCGCGTGTCCGCTGCGAAGTAGCAAATCAAGATCTGCGACTAAAGACCGACATGTTTGCCAACATCGAACTGCCAACAAAGTTCAGCAAACAAGCCATTGCCGTCCCTTCGAGTGCGCTTCAAAAGGTTGAAGGAAAGGATGTCGTGTTCATCCGTCGTTCTGCCACCCAATTCGAAAAGCGGGAGGTCGAAAAGGGTACCACGATCAATAACCTGACAGAGATTGTCAACGGACTAAAGGTTGGCGAGCCAGTCGTAACTCAAGGCTCTTTTCACCTCAAATCGATCCTCGCCGGTGGCGACCTTGGGGAGGAGTAACGATGCAACGACTTGTAGAACTCGCTCTCCGCTATCGCATCCTTGTCTTGCTGGCGACCTTATTGGTTGCGGCTTTGGGAGTGATATCGCTGCAGAACCTTCCTATCGATGCCGAGCCGGACATTACTCCCAATCAGGTGCTCGTCATGACACGAGCCCCCAGTCTGTCTCCACTGGAAGTCGAACAGCTGCTCTCATTCCCAGTCGAAACCTCGATGAGCGGCCTTCCCGGAGTAACGAGGATTCAATCAACCTCAAAGTACGGCCTCTCCTATGTGGCCATCTACTTCGAGGACAAAATGGATCCCTACTTTTGCAGGCGATTAGTTATGGAGCGTCTGCCACAGGCAAAAGAGGCCATTCCTCCCGAAGTTGGTGTCCCGGAGATGGGTCCCATCTCAACAGGACTAGGAGAGATCTATCAATTCAAAGTCACCGGTCCCGGACGCAGCTTAATGGACCTGCGCACAATCCTTGAATGGGATATCGCTCCAAAGCTCCGTCGTGTACCGGGAGTGGTAGAAGTTAACAGTCATGGCGGAGAGTTAAAGACCTATGAAGTTCAGGTAGATAGCAATAAGCTGAATGGCTATCACATTCCACTACGCCGCGTTATCGAAGCTCTTTCGAAGAACAATTCGAATGCCGGTGGAGCTTATCTTGAGCACGCCGAGCAACAGTCACTGATACGTGGAGAAGGATTGATAGGAAGCCTCTCCGATATTGAAAACATCGTCGTCGGCAATTCTCCTACAGGGACTCCAATCCTTGTGAGGAATATAGGAGATGTGCGCTTTGGCCCCATGGTACGGCGCGGCTTCGCAACCCAGGATGGCAAAGGAGAAGTGGTCATAGGAGTGGCCATGATGCTGCTCGGCGAGAACTCCCGCGTTGTGGCTGACCGAGTCAAACAGACCCTCGCCGAAATACAGAAGACGCTGCCAGCGGGTGTTCGCATCGAGCAACTCTACGACCGCACCGACCTGGTAAATCGAACCATTCACACCGTCTCACGAAACCTGATCGAAGGGGGCCTACTTGTCATCGCGGTGCTGCTGCTGTTGCTCGGCAGCTTCCGCGCCGGATTAATTGTCTCGATAGCCATTCCTCTATCCATGCTGGTGGCCTTTATCGGCATGATTCAGGCGAAGATCTCCGGGAATCTAATGAGTCTCGGCGCTATCGACTTTGGATTAATCGTCGATGGCTCAGTTGTCATCATTGAGAACATCCTCCGACGGTTGCATCAACGTAAACCCGAAGAAGAGCCGCACGCCATTATTCTTTCCGCAGCACGGGAAGTGGCAAAGCCGATCTTCTTTGGGGTCTCAATTATCGTCCTCGTCTATGTTCCGATTCTGACTCTCGGCGGCGTCGAGGGCAAGATGTTCAAACCCATGGCGGCAACCGTACTCTTTGCCCTGCTAGGCTCCCTGCTGTTCGCACTTACGCTCATGCCCGTTCTCAGCTCTTTCTTTCTACGGAAGCAGCCCAAAGAGGAACACACATGGCTAATGCGAAAGATGGATCGCCTCTACCGACCGATGCTGAAGCGAGCTCTACACGCTCCTGGAATAACGACAGGAATTGCAATCGCAGTATTCGCAATTTCTCTGATTGCAATTCCCTTCCTTGGAGCCGAATTTATCCCCTCGCTGGATGAAGGTTCGATCCTGGTACAGATGTATCGAGTACCGGGGATTTCAATTACAGAATCGTTGCATGGAAATGAGATCATTGAGACGGTACTACGTGAGTTCCCGGAAGTATCGACGGTTTTCAGCCGCACAGGCAGTGCGGAAGTGGCAACCGACCCGATGGCGATCGATCAAAGCGACGTCTATGTCGCGCTGAAGCCAAAAGATCAATGGCCGAAGAAGCGTTCCAAGAACGAATTGATTGCAGCAATGGAGAAGCGTCTGGAAGAAGAGGCTCCTGGTGCCGTTTACAGTTTCTCCCAACCTATCCAGATGCGAATTCAAGAACTGATGGAAGGAGGATCTCGTAGCGACATCGCAATCAAACTATTCGGAGAAGATCTGGAGATCCTCCGGCAGAAGGCCGATCAAATTGCCGCTGTCGTCAGCAAAGTACGCGGTGCCGCAGATGTACGCGCCGAACGCGTCGCCGGGCTCCCGTATCTTCGGATTCACCTTAGGCGCGATGCTTTGGCACGGCATGGACTCGATGCCTCCGAAGTTCTCGATACGATCCAAAGCATCGGCGGCAAGCCGGTTGGAGAGATCATTGAGGGCAACCGTCGTTTCACCATGCAAGTACGTTTTCCTGAAGAGCAACGCTCATCGATCGATGCTATTGGGAACCTTCGTGTAGGTGATAGCGAAGGTCACTTTATTCCCCTCGCCCAACTGGCCGACATTCAGGAAGAAGAAGGACCTGCGCAAATAAGCCGCGAAAGCGGACAACGTCGAATCAGCGTGGAAGTCAATGTTCGCGGACGAGACTTGGCGAGCTTTGTTGCCGAAGCACAGCGAGCAGTGGACGCAAAGGTAAACATTCCGAGCGAGTATCAGCTGGAGTGGGGCGGCCAGTTCCAGCAATTGCAGAGTGCTAGCCAACGACTGATGATCGTCGTCCCTGTTGCGTTGTCACTGATCTTTATCCTTCTCTATTTCAACTTTCAGGCAACCGTACCTGCACTTTTGATCTTCCTGAATATTCCCTTGGCTGCGACAGGGGGCATTCTGGCGCTCTTGCTCCGGGGCATGCCCTTTAGTGTCTCTGCAGGAGTGGGCTTTATCGCTCTCTTTGGGATTGCGGTTCTAAATGGAATTGTTTTGCTTACTTATATTCGAGAGCTGCGGCAGAAAGGGATGCCTATTGAAGACGCAGTAGAAATTGGCGCGGAAACCCGTCTTCGCCCTGTTTCAATGACAGCCCTGGTTGCCAGTCTTGGCTTTATTCCCATGGCTCTTTCGCATGGTGCCGGAGCCGAAGTACAGCGTCCGCTCGCAACTGTTGTGATAGGAGGCTTGGTTACATCTACCTTACTGACGCTTTTGGTGCTTCCAACTCTCTATAAATGGATCGAACAGCGACAGGAGAGGAAGAATCACCTCTGAGACAAGAACCCGCAGTGTGGCCCTTCTTCGACAGAATGGCCACACTATCAACATTTAGCGATCTAGATGCCCCGCCAGGGCTCAACATGCACAAGAACATCTGCGACCCAATCGAGTTCTTTTCGAATGGCAAAACGTACCTGGGTCGCCAATTCATGTGACTCCAGAACACTCATCTTCGGATCGACTTCAATATGGAGATCCACATAATACTGAAGGCCGGAATTGCGTGCGTAGCACTTTTCTACCCGGCGCACCCCTGGATAGTGCTCCGCTACATGGCGAATTTCACCCACAAGGTCCGGCGAAGGCATCGTGTCAGCCAGACGATCGGTTGAATCTTTAGCAACTCGTAATCCAGTAAAAACAACAATTAGCCCAACGGTAAAACCACCATAGTGATCTGCTACGAGAAAACGCGAGGGATTTAGAACGCTGAGAGCCAAAGCAGCCATTGCTGTAATAGCTGAAAGAATATCGACAAAGTCGTTCCACGCATCCGCTACCAGAGAAGAACTTCCGATACGGCGGCCAATCCGGAATTTCGTAGTCGATAAAATCGCTTTTGAGATCATGGAAGCCAGAAGAGGCCATATTCCATAAATAGCGGGAATATCGTGGCTTACCCCTATCGTTGAAATGGAGCGATAACAGATGCCCACCCCGCCGAGCATAAGTATCAGTCCCACGGCCAGCCCGGTAAGAGTCTCGTAACGGCCATATCCGTATGGATGTTCCTCATCGGCAGACTTGGCAGCAATCACAAATCCGATGAAGACGAAACCAGAGGCTACAAAATCACCGGCAGATTCCACACCGTCGGCAACCACAGACGTTGAATGTGCCAATGAACCAATAACAATTTTGACTACAGCCAAAATTGCGCTGACCCCAATGCTGATCAGCGCAACACGCTTTCCAATTGTGGCCCTGTCGATCACGAACGCTAACCTGTCCTTGGGCAACAATTATATGTGTTCGCGCCTCCTTTCAGATAGCACGATTGCGCTTTGTCCTTCCGTCTCAGTTCGCACCCTTCTCCTCTGCCGCGAGAAAAGGCCTGTCATATTCATGGCATCACGGCTGCACGTTGTAAAAGAAGATAAGCAGCACGATCCTTGGGCAACGGGCTCTCCTGAACAGACACTTGTTTCAAAGGACTGCCCTCATACTCCTGATAGGAATACAGTTTCTTTTGATCGGACGCGGTCTTTACAAAAACATATTCAATAGATCTCACCGTGTCCGGGATATTGCCCCCAAACCATCGTTTATCTTCCTGCTGACGCCAGGTCACCAGAGCGAGCACTGTACCGGATGGATAATCATTCGAGGAATTCGTTCTTGCATAATTCACGGCCAAGTCATTGCCGAAGAGGATTGACATAGTCGAGTCGTTCCTGTTTATCCACGTAGTGATCACTCTTCCCCGCACGGGATTAAAAGGAAGATCACCTTGCAAAGAGGCGTTCTGATTCAAAGCTGTCGCCACACGAGGATTCCGCTGCGAGCATCCGAGAATTCCCGTCATAAGCATCACCGAAAGGAAATAGAATCCCGTCTTATGTATCCTCACTGTTGCCCCCTGAATGGCATGGTAAAGACATAATCATTCTCACTTACTGGAGCATGGCAATTAATGCATTCACTACTGAACTTGGCATCCTTGCCATACGGCTTCAGATCGGTCCCACGCCACCGTGCCCATCCCCAACCTTTTGTAGCGGCATATTTCTGGCTGTCCTTCGCCATGAACTCTACCTGGACAAAGGAACCAGCGTGAACATTACCTTTATCGTCGGCTTCTTGAAGCCACGCGACTTTAGCAAAAGCTGTCCCATCCGGCCAAGGATTTATGTGGTTCTCTGCGATTGCTTTCACGGCAACATCATTGCCCAAGATCGCTCGGATGGTGTGGTTATCGAAACGGTCCGTACCACTGACGGCTTTCCAGTTCTTATAATCAGGAAAAAATGGAATCCCATTTGGAGCAGGTTGTACATCGAGCTTTACATTGCTGGCATGAATCCACTTTTCATACTGGACCTTGGATGTATTCACCACCTCCTCAGAGGCAGGCTTAGCCGTAACAGGAGGATTCAAATAGTTTCGTAACACCTCCAGCTGCTTTTCTGTGAGTGCAGCTCCGCGATGAACTCGCACATAAGCTGGCAAAGGCATTGCCCCAAGCTGAATCTGATTCACCGATTCAAAGAGAATTCCCTTTTGTTGCGCAGCCGGAAGCTTCCCTATTTCTGAGAAGTTCAGTGCCTGCCGCCCTTCCTTCACATCTCTGGAGACGATCCAATATGCTGGAGCAACTTTGTCGTACCAGGGAATTCTGGTTTCGTTGGAGTGACAGTTGTAGCATGAATTCCGCAGAATCTGCTTAACTTCTGGCGGTGCTTGCAAATCTGCAGTAACAGGCGGATTTTCTATCGTTGGATGAATAAACTGAATACCCAAGAAGATAATCCCCAACAGCAGCACCAGAGACAAAAAGATCCTGATACGGGTTGATGATCCCGTTGCCATTCGTATTCCTTTCTATCTTGCCTAGAGCATTTCCCGAAAAGATGTAGACCAAATCACGGAAGTTGGCGCGGCTTTCCGCCAAAGAAAGCCGCTCTTCACCTTACATGGAAAGTTCACAGTATTTCGGGAAATGCTCTAGAGTCTTGCGCTATCGATGAGTCAGTTGTTCAAAAGCCGTCAACGTGAACTGTTCAAGTTCTGCTCTTGAAATTCCGGAGGAGATAGCATAGCCAAAGCCACTATCCGTCCAGTAGAAGACATTTACCGGACCCTCTTGGTCGAAATGAACCATGCCATCACGTCCCGCTCTAGCTTGTGTACAAACGTAGAGAGTCACCCTCTCTCCCATACTGTTGTGATACATGAACTGAACAATCGGCCCAGAAGATCCGGGAACCATTCGTGCTCCTATCAACTCATAACCGAGAGAGTGCAGCTTCGGAGGACGAACCTGGAGTTCTAATCGCTGTGAAAGCCAGGCGATCAGCTGGTCTTCCTGACTGGCTGGAATCTCCCGTGGTCTTTCAACCGTAGGGCTATACATTACATGTGCAACAGCAGCACGTTGTGGCAGATCGGCTGATGCAACCGACCGTGCCGAATTTCCGGCAGCAGGATTCGTCGGCCTGACACGATCCCGAATCGTCCACCCCGCATATCCACTAAAGAAGAGGAGAGCTATGCCTGCCGCCACCTGCAGCAACCTTCGAGCGAAACGAGGACGTATCTCGACAATCTTCACAGGAATACTGCGCTGTAACTTCTCCGGTACCGGCTCCTGCATGATGAAATTGAAATGCTGGCGCAACAGGTCATTTTGCCGTCGGTAGGATCGAACCCTTGCCGCCTCCTCTGGACGGGACTGTAAGTATTTCTCGACCAGGAGATGGCGCTCTTCGCTCAGCACTCCATCGACATATCCTTGAAGATCTTCTTCTGTAACCATGTTGGATCTCATGGAAGGACCTCAACCTTGCTCGATCTGGCACCGCCATTCATTAATATGCGCAACTTCTCTCTGGCACGCGAGAGCCGCGACATTACGGTTCCAAGCGGCAATTGAACTGCTTTAGCAACTTCGCTGTAAGTGAGTCCTTCCAGCGCAACCAATAGAAGAATTTCTCTCTGGTCTTCAGGGAGTTCCCGTAGTGCAGATTCCAGATCCAGCATTTCCAATCGCGCCAACTCTGCCGGCTGCTCCTGAAACGCAAGATTCTCTTCTTCAAAAAGCGACATGCTGGGCTCCGGCCTTCGACGTTGATCGATATAAGTGTTGTGCATGATGCCGAATAGCCAAACACGCATCTCACTTTCCCTTCGAAAGAGAGAGAGTTTCTCCCAGCCCCGTCGTAACGTCTCCTGCACGAGATCGTCTGCCGCATCCTGGTCACGAAGCAATGCCCGAGCATATCGGCGCAACGAGGGAATACAAGCTATCACTTGTGCAGCATCATCATGCATATCGGGCATTCAATCGAAAATGAGTTTTTTAACCTCTACTGCCATATACGAGGAAGCGAGAGTTTTTATTCCCTCACTCAGACAAATTTTTCTATGTTTTGCAAATCGGGAGCGCAAGGACCGTTGCCATCCAAGCAACCATCTATAGAGTCCAGACCTCTCCCTTCTTCTGAGTCCATAAACATAGCCTCGGTTCTCAAAAATCTTTCTTGACTAACTAAACTAAACCGTTCAGTATTGTTAAAGAACGATGGAGAATTCATGATTCGCGTAGAGAACCTCACGAAGACCTTCGATTCTTTCACCGCGGTAAAAGGCATCACCTTTTCTGTCGGTCAAGGTGAGATCTTTGCCTTTCTGGGCCCTAATGGTGCCGGGAAGACAACTACGATCAAGATGTTGACGACCCTGTTACGCCCCACTGCTGGAACTATCGAACTCGATGGGTTGAACCCTGCACATCACAAACTTGAGGCAAGGAAGAAATTCGGAATCGTTTTTCAAGATCCCAGTCTGGATGCCGAGCAAACGGCACACGAAAATATGGAGTTACACGGAGTCCTTTACAATGTTCCGCGTAAAGTCCGTGCTGAGCGCATCGAACATCTACTCAAAATCTTCGAACTTTGGGACCGGCGCAATGACTACGTAAAGCAGTTCTCCGGAGGCATGAAACGCCGGTTAGAGATTGCTCGCGGCTTTCTCCACACCCCGAAGATTCTCTTTCTCGACGAACCGACGTTGGGCCTGGATCCTCAAAGCCGAAATCAGCTCTGGTCGCATGTAAAGCACTTGAATGCGACAGAAAAGACGACTGTTTTTCTGACCACACACTATATGGATGAAGCCGAGCGCGTCGCACATCGCATCGCTATCATCGATCATGGTCAGCTGATAGCCCAAGGTACGGCGGCAGAGCTGAAAGACCAAACCTCAACCGAGTCCCTGGAAGACGCCTTTCTGACTTTCACCGGCTCTTCTCTGCGCGACGAGGGCGCAAACTCGACAGACAATTTACGGCAATTTGCCCAGATGTGGAGAAGGTAACCGATGAATGCTATTTATATCCTCTGGTTGCGAGAGATGAAGCGCTATGTGCGTTCAAAGGTCCAGATGATCGTATCTCTGGCGCAACCGGCTCTTTACCTTGTTGCCCTGGGATTCGGCTTTGGCCCGGTATTCGAACGAGCAGGATCTGGCAGTTATCTTCAGTTCATGGCACCTGGGGTGATTGGGATGACCATCCTCCTCGCCTCTGTCTTCTCCGGAGTCGCCATGCTGTGGGACCGCCAATTTGGCTTTCTAAAAGAGACGCTGGTAGCACCAGTACCCCGCCTATACGTAATGATCGGACGCACTCTGGGCGGTGCCACTGTCGCTATGATTCAGGGACTGCTGATTCTGATCGTTTGCATCTTGATCGGGTTTCGCCCGCAGCACTGGATCGCAATTCCTCTGGCCTTCGTCTTTGTGGCTCTGATTGCGATTGTCTTTGCAGCCTTGGGCAGTGCAATGGGATCGGTCATAAAGGACATGCAAGGCTTCCAACTCATCATGAACTTCCTGGTAATGCCGATTTTCTTTTTATCGGGAGCACTTTACCCGCTGAATCATCTGCCGAAGGCGCTGAGTATCGTTACGCAAATCGATCCTCTTTCCTACGGTATAGATGGCCTGCGCGGAACGCTTATTGGGATGTGGCACTTTAGTTATTTCCTGGATATGGTTCTACTAGGGGGATTGGCGGTAATCTTTCTGATGATGGGCGCTTATCTCTTCTCCAGGATCGAGATTTAGGAAGTGGCAAGAAAACGTAGCGCGCAAGCACATAGCAAAGTACTCGAAGCAGCAGAGAAACTCTTCGCCGAGCGAGGCATTGATGCGACCAGCATGGATGCCATCGCTGCGGAATCCGGCGTCAGCAAAGCCACCATCTATAAGCACTGGTCGGACAAGGACAAACTAGCCCTCGAGGTACTTTCGCATCTGCACGGGTTGGACCAGGAGCCCACTTTTTTCGAAACGGACGACCTTCGCATCGACATGATCGCCCAGCTTGGCTACCGTCCACATGAAAGCTCAAGCGATCTAAAAGAGCGGATGATGCCGCATCTATTTGCCTATTCAGCACGCAATTACATCTTCGGCAAGGCCTGGAGAGAATTGGTAATGCAGAGTCAAAGCAAACAAGTGCTCCGGCAACTGCGGAGAGGCATTGCTGAAGGTGAGTTTGCAGAAGATCTGGATCTGGATCTGTCACTGGCGATGCTTCTCGGACCATTGACCTACCGCTTTATCTTTATTTCCGGGAAGAAAGGCAGCGCTCCCAAAACCTACATCGAGAGTGTAGTCAACGCCTTCTTCCGAGCCTTCAGTCGAAGAATCGATCCAGAAGTTCCAGTCAAAGACTCAGTCGCTGCCTCAGCACATAAAACAAAGAAACACACCGAAAAAGAATCCCGCAGCGCAACATCTTTATAAAGCCCCCAAAGCGTACAAGGACCCAAGAATAGAGGTCGATTTGTTATCGCCCCCCTGGGTACCCACCGCAACTCGACCCGCAAAAACAGCCCCAATCAGGGAAAAAAGAAGGTTGTTTCCAATCTGGATTCCCCTGATTCCATTCAGTGAGACCCAACAGTTTGACCTGAAAGCCCTTTCCCCTTAATATGATCAAGGCGGGTCAATGAGACCAGCCTCAAAACAACTCAATACCAACGCTGTTGTTTGGCGTCCGGCAGCAATATACTGCCCCCTCGTTCAATGGTAGGACAGCTGACTCTGGATCAGCATATCGGGGTTCGAATCCCTGGGGGGCAGCCATTCGCGTACTTCTCTGCACTTCTCCGTTCCTCTCAGGATCACCTCAAACATAGCTAAGTCAATTTGCATCAGCAAATTATGATCCATATTGCGTCCGCAGGCGTTCCGGGTAAACCTTCTGCAGCCGAGCTCTTCTGTGGGTACGATTATGGGCATTATGGTCTGCATTGTGTGGGTACGGAACAGAATATGCAATTGAGAGGTTCAGCGAATGGCCCTCACCATCAAAGAAATCGAAAATGCAAAACCAAGGAGCAAGCCCTATAAGTTGGCCGATAGCGGTGGCTTGTGTCGTCTTCTGCCGCACCACTAACGGACGAAAGCGCCCCGACAGCAATTGGAGCGACGGCCTCCGCAGTTCCTCCAAATGGGACCATACCTACCGCATCCAACGCGATCGTGCTTGAACTCCTGAGTAAGCTATGATGCGCAATCTGTTTTCTTTTTTACTGCGTCGGCGAGCCTCTGGATTCTTTCAGCATCAGGATCAAACACTCTAGTGTAGTTCGTCACTAATTTCATCATTTAATCAGGGAAGATCGGGCACGGGAGACCTTTTGAAGGATGTCCTTGGCTTTAGCAGTCCAGATGAAGGGTTTAGGGTTTTGATTGTGATGGTCGATGTAATCACCAATGGCCATAATGAGTTGTTCCAGATCGAGGAAGGCGCCACGGCGGATGCGATTGACAGTTAGATCGCGAAAGAAGCGTTCGATCATGTTCAACCAGGAGGCAGAAGTAGGGGTAAAGTGCACATGAAAGCGTTTGCGCTTGGCCAGCCAACGTTGGACTGAGGGGTGCTTGTGAGTCGCATAGTTGTCGCAAATGATGTGGACTTGCTTTTGGACAGGTATGATCTGGTCAATCAGACGCAGAAACTTCAACCACTCCTGATGGCGATGTCTCTGCTGGCATAAGCCATAGACCTCGCCGGTAGCTGTATTGAGCGCAGCAAATAGCGTAGTGGTGCCGTTGCGTTTGTAATCGTGAGTCAGAGTCTGAACTCGGCCCTTCTTCATCGGTAAGCCGGGTTGTGTGCGGTCCAGAGCCTGTATCTGACTTTTCTCGTCGAGTGACAAGACAAGTGCATGCTCAGGTGGACAGAGATAGAGACCGACGATATCTTCCAGCTTATCGGCGAAGTTCGGATCATTGCTGACTTTGAAGCTCTCCATGCGATGTGGCTTAAGCCCGTGTTGACGCCAGATGCGACCGACACTGGACTCAGAAATACCAACGGCACGGGCCATGCTGCTACGGGACCAGTGTGTGGCCACCTCCGGCTTACCCTGGGTGGTTTTGGCAATGACTTCAGCAATGGTTTGGGAATTGATGGTAGGCTTGCGCCCGGAGCGCCGCGCATCACGCAGCAACCCCTCGACGCCAAGAGCAAGAAAGCGACCGCGCCAAAGGGCAGCCATACGCGGAGCAACATGCAATTGTGCGGCAATTTGTTTGTTTTCCAGCCCCTCAGCAGCTAACAAAACGATGCGACAACGTTCGACCACGCGCACCGGAGTGGTACGCCTCCGCAATAACTTCTGCAGTTCCCCTCGTGCTTCGGAACTCAATCGAACTGCTGGAGCTACGCGCATACCGTCACCTCAACTGTATATGAGATGTTCAGCGCCTTATAAATGATTGTATTTCTGACGGACTACACTAGAAACGCTTGGCTGAGTAGGTAATGCGCCGACCACGCCTGCAGGGCCAGGATTCTAACCTTGGATCGAAAGACAGCGTCTTATCTCTCCTAGGACTGTTCCAGGCGACCGTCGCAATACAATTATCCATTCCGTAGCCAGAATTGGAGGCATCAGTCCAATGTCCGCCTTGCTGCCTACACTGATTCTTGGTCGCACCGCCGTCCTTCGGATCGTCATCTGAGGTGCCGTCTTCCCACGCGCAATACAGTCCAGTTGGATCGGTGAAGCTCAAAGGGTCATTCCGCACATAAGCATACAGATTCAGGCTCTGGGGATTTGAGCGGTCAGCAAAAAATAAGCCTGCCGGATTAGGTGGCAGCATTCGCCCCATTGCTCTTGCATAGTACCTAGCGTCGCAGTAGTCGTCTCCCGATTCGAAGTCACATGCTTTGCCGGTAAACCAAATGCCTGAAAACACACTGATACCGCACAAACGCCATAGTAGGTCATGAGTGTGATTTCCATCGTAAATGCAATCAGACATTTAAAGTGCCGCGCTGTGGGTACCCCGGAGTAGCTTTTTTCGTCGCAATACTAAAACGTATCCAATGTGCAATGCGGCTAGAAAGAACAACTCAGGACTGTGTTCGAACAGAAACCAAGTTAGAGATTTTTCTACGGCAGAATGAGACCATAAATCGCCAATATTCATAACGCAGAATATCCACCCTAAAGCTATCGCGAACAATGGCCGCCTCGTAAAATAAAACACGGACACACATGTTAGGGTCCAAATGGTGCCTACAAAATAGATATAAGGATGGAGTCCTGGCAATGGAAAGCCAGAGAAAAGCAAAATGACCCCTTGAGCACCAAGGTATATTGACATCACGACCAAACAGACTATGAGCATGAAACCTACCATGGTTTGGCCTCCCTTCCTGGTGCGAGAATGTGAAGATGTCCGAAAGGTGTCTGATCGCACTTAATGAGCCAGAGTCTCAGGAGTGTAGCGCCAGCCACCCGCGAATTGGCGCGTGCGGCATTGTAAAGGGCCTTCAACAGGCTTGTGCGGCAACCGCCTGTTGAAGGGTTAACGTGGCTGTAGAACTCGTGTTGACAGACGCATCCAGACCTGCGGCGGCATAGCATTTATCGTGAGCCTTTGCAGGCCCGATCAATGACGCCTGTCGGATCAGCGGCCCCACCAGCCCACCGTAATGGCTCATTAGAAATCTGTAGTACCCAATGTCTTTGCCGCCCGTCAAGTAATTCGACCCGCTAGCGTATGCAAGTCCGATGTCCGCCAAATAGCCGGAAGCCCACACCGATGTGTCAACCAGAATTCCTGTAACTGTAGCTAACTGATTCGGCGGATCCATGTACGCTATGTAGCATCAAAGCTCCGTCAGGATTCGAACTAGCCCGGTCAACTCCAGGCGCGTGATTGCCGTACTTCTCCCAATAACCACCTGCTCTTTCACAAGGCCCCATTGTCTCCAGTTTGCTTATCATCTTCGGCATCAAAGCTGCCATCGATCAACATTTCTCAGCGGATTGTTTTGTGCGTGGTTGTAAAAATTCATGCTTTGAGGGTTATCCGGATCCGCATAATACGAACCCGAAGGATCAGGACTAAAGAACCTCCCAATGCCCGAACCATAGTACCTCGCGGCAAAGTAGTCATTACCAGATTCGGAGTCACGTTCTTTCCCGGCAAAATGCAGCATTCAACTTACAGATCTACAGACCGAACATCTTCCAGAGAGCGAATCCCGTCATCAACAGAGCGAGAGTAAACACAATAGATCGGGTCAGGGGCGTTGCTTTTATACCGACTTTATCTATGTGCTCTTCTGTCATTGGAGTTTCCGATTCGTCGATGAAAACATCTGCTACAAATGCATAGAACATCCCCCAAATCCCGGGAATGAGAAGCACAATAAATCCCCAATGCCGCACTTGGAAAGAAATGCCTATTAACGACATTTGGGATCTCCTATTATGCCAAATGTCGCAGTGGCCCCGGCTGTAAGAGCTCCACACTGCCAACTGACACTGGCACCTGGAGTACCGTATTCGTTGTACGAGGCTCCAATTCCCAAGCCGGTTCTAGAATCACGAAGCGTAACGCCGCCACTAACTGTCCCTTTAGTGTTGACTTTTACATTTGCGCTAAAAGAGAGCGGTGCTCCAAGTGGTGTGGTTTTCCCTGTAATGGGTGAAACGATTGAATCCGGTTTTCCTGGCGTGGCCCTGGTAGATCCGTAAAACCTCCCCCCTCCACTCGAATCATAGAAGTAGCCACCTTGAAGCGAACCAAAAGTAAGCTGCGCAAATCCACCGACAGAACAGACAGTCGGAGAGCCCGCCGTATCGTCCGCCGCACCAACTGTTAGTTCTTGTGCAGATGGCGCAAGCTGACCTATCGAAGGATCTGCATTGACCACGAAATCAGCTACTGTATCTAGTGATTCGTTGGAGTCATAAATACTCCGCCCAACAGCATAGCCCGATAGATCACTATTCGAATCCTGCCAAGCACCCGTGACCCCAGTTGCATCAATATAAATATCGTTCGTCGTTGGGTTTCCTTTTGCATCAACGGGGCAGTCACCAGGCGTAATCTCACCGGTGATGTCTCCGTTGTCATTAACTTTCGCGCAATCCAATTCCCGTGGATCGATGTGGATCAACGGACTATATTAGTACATGGGCATAAAGATTCAAGCTCTGCTGATTCGTCGGATCTGCGTAGTACAACTGTGACGGATCAGGACTCATGAACCTCCCCATGCTACCCGAATAGTACCTTGCCCCCCCATAATCATTCCCAGATTCGGAGTCGCATTCTTTGCCGGTATAGTTATACTCTTCTCCCGCGGTATCGTACCACGTCATCCCGAAGAGGAAGTGCCCATATTCTCGTACTACACGACCATTATCATCTGTTACGACTCGAGGCGAGAGGTGATCGAGAAGATAATACCAAATCTTTTTAGGATCACTGTCCATTTTCGTATGATCGATTGTGGCAATATGTCGATTATCGGCAAAAATTTGTTCATTGTTGAGGACGCCGTTAACATACTCTGCCAGAACATTAGAACCTCTTCTAATATACATAGTCGAAATGGCCCCAACTATTTTCTTTATGCGTAGGCCATCGGTATCATACGTATATTGAATATCTCCACTTGCAGCTTGCACTATGCGATTTTCCCCATAGTAAGTTAATATCGTGCCATTTGATATCTTTGGATTTCCTGAAGAATCATAATTATTGACTGGATCACGACGATTAGTATCAGTCGAGAAAGCTGCGTAATCGGTATATCCCGCACCGACAGTCACGATCTGAGCCAGGCGGTCCCCCCATGGATCATAGTCCAACTCGCTCCCCATTCAGGATAAACCGCTGACCCGGTAGTGCGCGCAGCTGTGAGCCTCTCTAGGCTATCGTATGCAAAGCGTGTAGTTCGCCCATCATCGAGATTATCGTGAATTGAGGTTATATAACCTTTCTCCCATCCGTAAGGCACACTAAAGAGAGTGTTATTCTTATCATATTGAATTAGTTGGACATCCTCTAGACCATCCGTCGTGCAGCCCAATTCAGCGGTCACGCCACTTTCACACCGAAAACCAAGCACATGATCTGCTGCGTTGTACTGAAATTTCGCGCCATATTCACTAAGATCTTCTCCGTCTAGCACATTTTTCAACCGACCGACTAGATCTTATTGATTTACAACCTTCAACCCGGAAGGGTAAGTAGTCTGAGTAATATGTCCGGCTAAGTCGTATTCATATTTGATCGTGTAAAGCTGATTATCGATTTGTTTGCTTGTCTTCGGCGGACCCAATACCTCGTTGGCCGTTTGTGCAAACCCCGTAGGAGACAAGTTCAATGCCAGGACCGCTGCGAGTCACAAATGTGTCTTCATAATTCTCTCTCCTTATGTTGTTGCAGAAACTGAGTGGATCATCCGAAGGTGAAGACAAATGCCTTTACGCCTGCGTCTTCGAAACGAATTTGAAGAGTGCGCTCACGAGCGCCGCCCCTTTGTCGAACGAGTTGGTAAAGTCGTGATCCAATAACCACCCCATGTCCATCCGCATCCGTATCTGCTCCATGATCGACTCCTGGAGGTAGGCCATCAATCGTGATCTGAAACCGTACCGGCTTTCCCTCGTCGGAAGGGGCCATTACAAGATGCAGATCCCGAGCGGCAAAGCGGTAGCTGATCGTGCCACCCGAATTATTGAGCTGGACGAAATCTGCTGCAATTGCCCAACTGCCCGCAAGAGCCCAGGTATTCCGTCTCAAACTGGAAGGAGTTGAGTAGAGGACATCGCGATTATGATGGGAGCCTTCTGGCGAAATAAATCCTGTCGCCTCGCGATAGCCGAGATAGGTCTCAGGAGAAGCTACTGCGCGCACATCCGAAGGCGCTTGTGCACCAGAGGCATGAGGTACAACCGAGCTACCATTTGGCGCTCCACGTCCAGCTTCGGCAAGCAACTGCTGAATCGCAGATTCGGTCTCGGGATAGTTCCCTTCACCGAACTGGTGATAGCGGATGCGGCCATTCGCATCCACTAGGTACATGGCAGGCCAATACTGGTTTCCAAAGGCATTCCAGATCTTGTACTCGCTATCGACCGCGACGGGATAAGCGATATGGAAGCGCTTCATCTCTTCCTGAATGTTCTCGGAACGTTTTTCGAAACCGAACTCAGGAGTGTGCACACCAAGCACAATGAATCCCTGGTCGCGGTACTTGTCCGCCCATGCGTTCAGATAGGGAGTAACCCGAATACAGTTGATGCAGGAGTACGTCCAGAAATCAACCAGGACGACTTTGCCCTTCAACGCCTTCGGCGTGAGCGCCGGTGTTCCGATCCACGCTGTCGCATCAAGAGCGGGGAGTTTGCCCTCCACCGGGAGACTTCTCTCAGAAGCCTTTGCAGTGCCTGCTCGAGCGCAAGCTACCAAGACAGAGAAGATCAGGCTCAGCAGAAGGAAGGCTACGGCGGCATGGAATCTCCTCCCCGTTTCAAAGCCACGCTTGTCTCTTACACCTTGCTCAGATATGGTCAATGTTCTTTTCACAAATTCTCCTCTTGCCCGCGGTTCAAAAATGCGCGACGTCCAGAACGGCCTGAGCAAACAGCTGAGGCGCTTCCTGCGGAAGGTTATGTCCAATACCGCCACGCGCCACACGATGCTCATACCGGCCTGAAAATTTTGCTGCGTAAGTGCTGCTTTCCGGATGCGGAGCACCGTTGGCATCGCCTTCCATGGTGATTGTCGGAACAGTGATCACCGGACCTTGCGCCAGCTTCTGCTCGTAGGCGTCATAGCGAGACTCGCCCTGAGCAAGACCCAAGCGCCAGCGATAGTTGTGAATCACTATGCTGACATGATCGGGATTGTCGAAGGATGCCGCACTCTGCTGGTACACAGCGTCACTGAAATGCCAACGCGGGGATGCCAGCTGCCAGATTTGTCTGTTGAACTCTCGCCGATACTTGTCGTACCCGTCGCGGCCTCGATCAGTAGCGAAGTAGAACTGATACCACCACTGCAGCTCGGCCTTGGGCGGCAGAGGGACAGAGCCAGCTTTCTGATTGCCGATAAGGTATCCGCTAACAGAGACGAGAGCCTTAAAGCGATCAGGCCACAGCGCGGCAAGGATATCTGCCGTGCGCGCTCCCCAGTCAAAACCAGCCACGATCGCGTCGCGAATGCTGAGAGCATCCATCAGCGCAATAATGTCCAACGCGAAGGCTGATTGCTGACCGTTGCGTAACGTGCTCGGAGAGAGGAACCGCGTAGTGCCATAGCCACGGAGGTATGGAACTATTACGCGGTAGTTTGCGGCAGTCAGCAAAGGAGTAACTTCCGCAAAGCTGTGGATGTCATACGGCCATCCGTGAAGAAGAATTACAACGGGTCCGTTCCTTGGCCCTTCGTCGATGTACCCAACCTCCAAAACGCCTGCCTTAATCTGCCGTACCGCGGTGGCATAGCGCGGAGGCATGAGGGATGATGTTTCCGCCGCATCTTCCTGGTCTTTTGTTGCGGCCTCGGCGTGAATCGTCATTGAAGGTAATGCGGCAGTACCGGCCATCGCCATCACCGCGGTGCTCAAGAATCCTCGCCTACTGACTCGATTCATTTCGTTTTTCTTGATTTGCATTCTTTCCTCCTCATCTGCTTCTGTTCGTCTGTGGGGGTCGCATCGGCGGGAGTGCCTAAGCAAGCGTGATCTGTGTTTCAATATTTCCGCGAAACGCCTTGGAATAGGGGCACGTCGCGTCGGCAGCCTCGATGAGTTGTTGTGCAATATCTCTCGACAGCCCAGGCAGCGCCACTCGGAGACGGGCGCCGATTACGAAGTCGGCTCCGATTGTCGCCAGATCGATCTCTGCGTCGATGGCACGTTCGTCCGGCAGCGCAACGCCGTGCTTCTGCGCCGCGATGGCCAACGCACTGAGGAAGCATGCCGACCAACCAGCCGCGAGCAATTGTTCTGGATTTGTCCCGTCATCCGTACCGGGAATCGATAGCTTGATCTTGAGGTGGCGATCATCGCTTGTGGCAGTGCCGCCGTCGCGTCCTGTGGTGACATGGACTCTTGAAGTGTAGTGAACCTTCCTGCTTATGGACTGCATGACCTTCTCCTTCTCCAACTGCCGAGAAAGAATGCAATCCCCATGCCAAGGTCAATCGCTATGTAATAAAGGAGATAGGCGAAATTCTACTGACGAGATATCGGCAAAATGCCGAATGCTCAGCATTCCAAGCTCGAGCCGTGTTCCTCGTCCGATTGAGTTCAGGAGCGTGCGATACCGAATCGCTTCATTTTGGATTCGAGAGTTTGGCGCGGTATTCCAAGCCGGGCAGCAGCGCCGTTCGGTCCAGCAATACGTCCCCCACACTCTGCCAATGCAGCCTCGATCATCTCCTTCTCCTGACGAACCAGATCGGTAAGAGTTTTGGGGGCTGTCGGTTGCGGAGTTCGCTGGCTCCGATTCAGCCAGCTTTCATCGAAGAACAACGTGTCACCATCACTTAGGATCACCGCGCGTTCAATGATGTTCTGCAACTCTCGAACGTTGCCAGGCCAGCTATAAGTCTGAAGCTTCGTAAGCGTGCTTTTCTCTATGTGCTGTACATGTTTGCCGGCCTTCTCGCAGAAGCGTGCGACGAAGCGATTTACCAGAAGAGGGATATCTTGAATGCGCTCACGAAGCGGAGGCATAGTTATCGGGAGGACATTAAGCCGATAGAAAAGATCTTCTCGAAACGTCCCGTCCTCGATGCACTGCAGCAAATTGCGATGTGTTGCAGCAATCAGGCGGATGTCTACCGGAACAGCCGTGTTGCTGCCGATCCTTTCAATCTCGCGCTCCTGCAGAACACGAAGAAGTGCAACCTGTGTCTCCAACGGGAGATCGCCGACTTCGTCCAAAAACAGTGTTCCGCCGTTTGCCGCTTCAAACTTGCCCTGACGTCTTTGCGTCGCACCGGTGAATGCACCCTTCTCGTGGCCAAAGAGTTCCGAAGAGATGAGCGACTGCGGAATGGCTGCACAGTTTACTCGAATAAAAGGCTTGCCACTGCGGCGCGATTGCCGATGAAGCGAGCTTGCAGCCAACTCCTTGCCAGTTCCAGTCTCCCCCAACAGCAATACCGTGGAATCGGACTTGGCGACACGGGTGAGTTGCTTTCGAAGCCGAAGGATGAGCCCGGACTCCCCAACGAGTTCGTCCTGATCCGTACGGGCCCCCAACTCCTCTTTGAGGCTGACGATTTCCTCCCGAAGGGCTTCCTTCTGACGGTATTGTTCGTGAATGTCGGTCCCAGTAACGTACCAGCGTACGACGTCTCCGCGTTCGTCTTTTAACGGCTTGTACTGCATCAGATACCAGCGGTACTGCCCGCCCTGCATACGTACACGAACTTCGAGCTGAAAAGCTATGCCGCCCGAGAGTCCATCCATTCTCTCCCGGCGCACGCGTTCAAAATCGTCAGGATGGAAAGGCCGGGCAAAAGCGTCCTGTTCTCCACCAACAGCGTCCAGTGACATCCCAGTCTGTTCGGTAACGACCCTGTTCACATAGGTAACAATGCCGTTCGTATCAAGCACGACGACATATTGCGAGATCGCGTCCACGATTGTATGGAACTCCGCTTCCTGCGTACGCAGCTGGGCTTCCAAACGCTTCTGCTCATCGATATTGACTGCGACGCAATGCCAACAAGCTTCGCCTTCTTCTGTAGACTGCGAAGACGCAAACAAAAGAAACCACTGGCTGCTGCCATCCGCACCCACAAGGCGCAGTTCAATCTTCTCCTCGCCAAGCGCCTGCTTCCGTGCCTCCCACCAGCTCCGCAGCCGGGCAAGGTCCTCAAACCACACATAATCGTCCGGAAGCACCGTGCTCCATCCATCTCTATTGGTGCCTACAAATCGATGGAACATGGCATTTGCCGACATTAACGCGCCATTCTCTGACACCTGCCAATAGAGCATGGGCAAAGAATCCATCGCGAACTGGAGCATAGTTTCTGCAGAGGGTTCAGGAGTTAGCATAGTTGTTCCGGGTTCAAGAGTTTGAATATTCGCCAAGTTGTGGCCGCGGAGCCGCATCACGATCTGCTTGATAGCATACGGGAGAATGCTCTAGGCAACAATAAAGGTTCCCATTCCAGAATGGTATGCCTTCGGCTTTGTGAGGCATCAATGGATCGGCCATTCGTTTTGCTTTGTTCGGGCGTGCTGCCGTGTGGCGCGAAGCCGCCGCCGTAGTTATTCGGAAACTGCAAATGACGTAATATTAAAAATAGCAGAGAACTTGGAGTTGCAAGGAGTCCCGGCAACAGGAGGAAGGACAGCAGTCATGAAAATGCTAAGCGAAAGTATCCAGAAAAAGTTGGCCTCATCATGACGATCAAGCATCTTCCCCTAAAGCTAAATCCCATGATGCAAAAGTACCGCTCGCAAATAGTGCAATGAAGATGAACATTCGCGGACTGCATTCTGTTCCACCTGGCATTTGCCCTTCATCCTTGAAATCCGTCACGCGGAAGGACCTGCTGTGGCTGCCTCTCGCATTCACTTCCGTGCTAATCTACATCGCAATAGCTACCACCATCCGTCTTCCACATTTGGAATTGTTTAAAGAAAAGGAAGATGATTTTCAGTCTCTTAATCTAACGAGATAATTCTGAACTATCCCCTCGTGAAGGATCGTGCTATTCGTGTTGCCCTCGAGTTCAGCAGGCTGGAACAGTGCTTCGCTCCAGGCTTGGCGCACTGATACCTACAACGGAGATAGGCCTATTGGCGTCATGCAGAGTCCATTCTATGGGGAAGGCTATTAATCTTAATTTATAGAAGCAAGCGAAGAATGGGTTGAAGCAGCCAGCATACTAGGAGATTATGGAATATCAACTGGTATTACAGTTTCGAGCTAACAGCACAGAAGATCTAGATGAGTTGGTTGTTCTGGAAGATCTACTCATCGAAAATTTGCCATCGACTGCGGAGGTTGATGGTCATGACTGCGGAAATGGTGAATTCAATATCTTTGTCTTAACCGACCTGCCGGAGGAAACCTTCATCGCGGCGGAAAAGATAATCCAAAGATATCATGCACAACAGCAGCTCAAGGCTGCATATCGGAAACTCGACGAGGAGGAATTCAAAATCCTCTGGCCTCCAGACCTTAGCGGGTTCGAAGTTACATAGGGTGTACTTCGATCAGGAGGAAACGTCTCAAAACCGCCGAATAAGCAGTCTTGCTACATCTGTAGGGGTGTAAACAAAGAAGCCGGCCTCTCTTCCCGCCGCCGAAATGACAAGCGGCCAGCCAAATATTGGAACATTAAGTTTGCGACCACTTCGTCCTTGCTCTGGTAACCACCCTAAAGCTCAGTGGGCATATACCTGTACTCGTCTGGATTCAAATGTAAGAGAATGAAATGAGAGTAGTCGTCGGAGCAATTTAGTCTGTAGCTCCGCACTCTCATATTGAGCAACACCAAACCTCCACCACGTGGTCCATCTCATTACTCAGATTCCATAAATTCAAAGCATCGCCCAGTCACCGTTGCCCGACCTAGAGCGCTCCGCGTCATTTCGCAGTAAAACCGAGCACACAGAACACGCAGCTTTCGTGCCCCGAAGTGGGGTCTCCCAAAATTCTTCCTTACCAGCAAAAACGTAATGAAATTTTTCTTTCGACATTTTCCATTTCCGGAAGCGATTCATATCCTTTCTTTACCATCACTTCCACACTCACCATACCTCATTATGTCTAACTTGCTATTTCCAGATGTTACCGTTTAGAACTCGACGCCGATAGATATCTCAGGTCCAGCAACTTTTTAACCGCTGGACTCCTGTCAACGAGATTGATGCTGGAACGTAATAGCACATTCGTTTTAGGCAGCAACTCCCGGAGGATTGACACAGTGAAACATTTGCTTCTTTGGGTTCTGACCCTATGTACGGGGATTCCTTTTGCATCTGCACAGAATCTCGACAGTCAAAACATTCAGATTCACGGTTATGCTACACAAAGTGCAATTGCTAGCTCACACAACAATTACCTTTCTGCAGACACCAGAAACGGAAGCTTGCAATGGACTGAAGCAGCAGCAAACATCACGGATCAAGTTACTGAAAGATTGCGAATTGGCCTCCAAGTTCATTACCTAAATCTTGGCCAGTTTGGAGGCAACAATGTCTCCTGGGACTGGGCGCTTGGTGATTTTAAGGTAAATCAATGGGTGGGAGTTCGAGCTGGCAAAGTGAAAATCCGGTGGGGACTTTACAATGACACGCAGGATGCAGATCCCGGATACATGTGGTCTCTCCTTCCCGAATCGATCTATTCGATCGACTATCGGGAAACCAACCTCTCGCAGCTCGGTGCGGAAATATACGGCAAGGCGCCCTTAGGTAAACATGGTGGAGAACTGACATACAGCGGATACTATGGCGATTATTATCTAGCTACAGATGATGGTTACATGGAGACCTATCATGAATCAGGCACTTCGTTTACCGATCATCCCTGGGGCAAAACTCCAGGTTTCGACCTGCGCTGGAAGACTCCGGTGAAGGGCTTGCAAGTTGGCGGATCTTTGATGCTCTACGACCTAAAGGGCACAACCTCCGACGGGAATCTTCGCCAACCTTTAACCTATTGGCCCACATATTACGGGCAATACGATCGCGGAAAGCTCACCCTTTCCGGACAATATATGAAGCTTGTCCAATATACGAATGTGACGCAGACAGGCTCACCCACTTCAAGCAGCGTTCAAGATGAACGCGCCTGGTTTGCAATGGCCAGCTACCATATCAACGATAAATTGCAAGTTGGAGCATATCATAGCCGCTTTCTGATGGCTTCCGCAGAGGATCACTCAGATCCAGCAAGCTATTCGCACGAGTGGGTAGCAGCAACTCGTTATGACTTTAACAACAATTTCTATGGAAAGATCGAAGGGCATTACATGGACGGCAATGCTGTGGGCTTTTACGGTGTCAACAACCCAAACGGACTAAGACCGCACATGAACCTCTTGGTCGCCAAGATCGGTTTTGTATTTTAGGGCGACGGGAAGGAGATTATTTCCATGAAAAGATATCTTGCACTATTTTTGTTTGCCGCGGCTGCTTCCATATTTGCCTCTGTCGCTCATGCACAGGTAATCATAATAGCCAACCAGGGAATAAAAGCCTCTGAAATCAGTAAAGATGAGCTACGTGACGTCTTCACCGGCTCAACCTCAAACCTTAAGGGCGGAATCCGCGTAACTCCAGTACTGATCGAAGCAGGCGCCACCCACCAGGAGTTCCTTCAGAAATATGTCGGAAAATCCGACGCTACCTTCCGTGCTAGCTGGCGAAATCTGCTCTTTTCGGGACAGGCAAATATGCCTAAGCATTTCAACAGTGATGCCGATGTCGTCGGATTCGTTTCTCATACCCCAAACGCGATCGGCTACATCAGTAAAACCACACCTCATGAGGCAGTGAAAGTGCTAACGGTGAAATGAGCATAGCATCCATTCACCACTGGCCTTCTTCTCCAAATCAAGCGACTCAATATCTCCTTCTGAATACTGCAGGAAGGAGATATTGAGTTCGTACCTGAACGGCGCTCACTTTCCAAGGCGTTCTTGCTTTGTACCCGGTCCTCGATATCTGAACTCAAACTGTTACCGATATGCTTGGTTCGTATCCTGCATATCTATTCTCCGAAAAGAGAAATCGAAAATCAGCCCAGAACGAAGCAAAGACTGGCTGATTGCTCTTCATTACTTCGTTGTGCCTTCTCTCCGTAAAGATGCGCAATTTTAATCGTTTTCGGGATTGGAACGGCTAGGGTGCTTATCCAAAAGCAATTGGATGAAACACATGAAAAGGAAAGAAGCGCGCCTCCTCACCGACTAAAGCCCAGTTAACCGGGTCCTCCGCTATCCTCTCGCTTGGCTATTGTCACCTTCTCCCTTCGGTAGAGAAACCGGCTGACGAAACGCGCTTGATTCCGTGCTATAACGCACGTATCTCAACCTCGAAGTACCTTTCCGTTATTGTTGTCCTGATGCTCTTCAAAATAAGGAGCTCTAGGGCACAGCTTCCAACTGTGCCCTAGAGCTCTGTAAACCATCTCCTAAGCTGCTTACGACCGTAGTACTAAATCCTAGTGAGAGCGGGTTGAGGGAGGCGTCCTGTCTTTTTGAAAACCGGAGCCAGCTGTTGAATATGGATAGGATTGGGTTCGGAAGCACTTTTGAGTTCGCAGCCAACCTTGAAGACGCTGACGAGGCGACGGAGATCTGAAGCTAAAAGAGTAACTTCCTGACAGGAGCTGGAGGATTGGGCAGCGCCCCGAGCGGTCTCTTCGGCCTGCTTAGCTATCTCCTGCATGTTTTCATCGACCTGTAAGGTAGTAGCAGACTGCTCTGTACTCGCAGAAGCGATTTGAGTGATCATTTTCTTAACGCGCTCCGCACTTCCAATGATTTGGTGTAGGGCATCACCAGCCTGTGTAACATCCTGAACACCAATTTCCACTCTCTCCGCCGCGCGATGCATACCTTCAGCGGCATTACGCGCTTCTGTCTGAATCGCATTAATCATGTCCGCGATTTCTTTGGTAGCCCCCGTTGTTCTGACAGCGAGGTTTCTTACTTCACCTGCAACGACGGCAAACCCCCGGCCTTGTTCTCCAGCTCTGGCAGCTTCAATAGCAGCGTTAAGGGCCAGTAAGTTGGTCTGACTTGCGATTTCATCGATAACATTGATGATGCGGCCGATCTGTTGGGCGGATTGGCCGAGTCGTTTAATACGATCTTCAGTGCCGAGAGTAGCATCAGCCACTTGTTTGATGCTATTGATTGCCCCATTAACAGTTGAACCACCAGAGGCCGCAAGCTCACCAGCGTCTACAGCGCCCTGTGCAGCTTGATTAGAGCTCTGGCTGATCTCCTGAACACTATCAGCCATTTGTTGCATAGCGGCAGCCATCTGATTGACTTGGGAGCGCTGTACGCCAACATGATCAGCCATCTGCTGAGCTGAGTCAGCGATAGTCTGGGTGCCCAAAGCAAGACGTTCCGTATTGGTAGATATCTGATAGATAACATCATGCAAACGATCCATGAAAGTGTTGAACCATTTGCTGGCCTCTCCGATTTCATCGGTAGTTTGAAGCTCAAGGCGCTTAGTAAGATCTGCTTCCCCCTCTGCAATGTCCTTCAATCTATGCACGAGTGAAGTAAGCGGTTTCGAGACATAGCGTTCGGTTAATATCGAGGCTATGAGGCCGCACCCAACACCCAAAACGCACATTAAGAGGCCCAAACGACTCTGCCGGGAAGCAAAAGTCGATACCTCTTTCAGACGGAGCGCAAAATCGTTGGCAACATCATTTTGTGACTGTTGTAGAGAAGCGGTTATTTCGCTATTGCTCTGAGCAAGAGTCTTGATAGACGTCTGAATATCATCGGTAATGTTATCTTTGGCGTCAATCATGGCAGTGTAAGTAGTACCGGCTTTGGCCTCTACTTCAACGATCTTGTCACGTAAAGCCGCAATTTGTTGCTGGCGTTTGGCATCATAGCCGGTCTTTGAATAGACAATATTGAGATCATCAACGATGGCTTGAGTATCTTGGGCTGCATCATTGAGCTGACTCTTGTCCTGAAGGAGGATAGCGTCGTTATAGCGTTTATTTAGCCTCTGAAAAGCCGACTGGGCCTCCTGCATCCGGATGGCCGCAGGAAAAAGAGAGTCGGCAGCAATATGCATGGATTGTTGTGTCTGGAAAGACGACCATTGGATAATGGTCATGAAAATGATGTATCCGAAACCCACGATACCAAGCCCGGCCAATATTTTTGTTTTGATTTTGAAACTTTTCATTCGCTTCCTCTGCTTTAGCAGCTCCATCGCCCTGGATACCGTGCGATAGCCATGCACCCCTCTCAAAGCTGTCATGTTTATGGCCGTTACTGAGATACAGCACTGCCCGAACGATCATGGTCAGAAATCACACTCGGCCTCGGTCATTGCTTGTTTAGTTTGACATGGCTTTCATCGGCCATGGAGCATCCTACAATTACTTATCGAGATACAACTTCTGGGTAACATATGGTGGCACGCCAGAGGAATTGCGGAAATGACGCCAGATACCGATCAATTCATGTATATAGATCTGTTAGTTATTCAATGATACACAATGAGATTCAGGATAATGTTTCTTCTTATCCAGAAGAGGATCAGGTTAAGTTACATTCCATATAGAATATGGCAGTTAGAACTTCAGGTTTCTCGCTAAGACCTGGAAGTGCCCCATGGAGGGACAGTACCCCGCAGCAAATTTTCAAGTTACTCCCTCTGTGGCACGAAATGTGCATTGGAAGTATTCCATGTGGTACCACGGTATCATGGTACCAATATAGCGGTACCTCGATACCGTGGTACCAGATAAAGTTCTAGAGGGGATGCAGGCCCAGATCCAGGTATCGGTGCCTTATCTGATTGGGCTGCTCCTCATCCACAGACCAACCTTCTCGGGCCAATAGCCTCTGCCATCGATTCTGCTTCCTCTCGAAGTTGTAGAGAGGACGTGATGGCCTATACTTCCGAACCACATGGTCGGGGATGTATCCAGAAGGCAGAAAACCGAAGACAATACTGTTATCGTTTCCCAGCTTCAAGTTCTTTGAGTTCCATTGACCTGCATGCGCAAGCCACCATTCGCGCTGTACATGAAGGCCAAATTCATATCCGCCGACGATTGGGCGGAAGAAGAAGGTTGGGCGCTCTGCCGTTTCCTCAGCTTGATCCTGCCACGCGGGGGCACAGCAAGGCAGTAGCTTATAGATATCGATAGTACGGCTCGAACCACTCTGGTCAGAGCGTTCGAAGTGCCCTTCCCTGCCTGAAACAAAGGTGATGGTTTCAAAAGATGGACCTGCGTCGGGAAGGAGACGAAAGTCTCTACACATCGCAGCGTAATCGATTGCAATAATCAGCTGATAAGGGACAAATCCTATTGTGTTGAAGAGCAAAAAGGCCCAATAGGCAATAGCCGTAAAAGCCAGGCCAAACCCCGTAGATACTCCGAGAGAAAATCCTGCCAGATAGTGGAAGCCGGTGATGAAAAAGGCCGCAAGGGGCAGAAGTTTGAGCCTTTCAGTCCAGTCATACAGCCAGTGCCATCTATCGTACATAAGACGTCCCATATTCTCGAGAACACGAAGCAATTTGCAGCCTCAGCGACGAAGGCAAGCTCTCCCCCTCCGATCGCCTGGACTGGCGTGCAGTTCCT